>NZ_CP150147.1:0-4800000 GCF_037963255.1 Paenibacillus sp. FSL H8-0259 | reverse complement strand
TGTGGCGACTGAACGCGAGACCGTCCGCAAGAAGCTGGAAGCGATTGTGAACGATAAAATCCGTTACGCGGCAGAACGCTGCATTGAGGAAATGTGCCGCCTTGAACCCTACCGTCTGCATCCGCTCGGACAAAGAGCCGATCTGGATGCCATTACCCCTGAATCGCTGTACCAGTCCTATAATTCCTGGCTGAATGGAGCGACCCTTGATCTGTACGTGGTAGGTGATACTACACCGGAAGAAGTGGAGAAGCTGGTCATTGCCAATTTCAGCCGCGCGCATCATTCCGAATCTGCGCCGTACACCTCAGACTTCACCCCGGTAACGGTTACGGAAGTGCGGACGGTGGAGGAGAAGCTGGATGTCAATCAAGGCAAGCTGAATATGGGTCTGCGTACCTCAATCACGTACAAGGATGACAGATACGCTTCTGCGCTCATGTACAACGGCATCCTCGGCGGATATCCGCATTCAAAGCTGTTCGTCAACGTGCGCGAGAAAGAGAGCCTGGCCTATTATGCTTCCTCCCGCTACGACGGGCATAAGGGCATCGGGACGATTCAATCGGGAATTGAGACCCAGAATTACGGCAAGGCCGTTGATATCATCCGCAAGCAGCTTGATGAGCTGAAGGCCGGCAATATCAGTGATCTGGAGCTGAGCCAGACCAAAGCGATGATCCGCAACCTTTTGTCCGAAATTCAGGATTCCGCATTTGAGATGATCTCGTTTGATTTCAACCGCCAGATATCCGGCAAAGACCGTTCTGCACAGGAACTGATGGACCAGGTTGACCACATCGGGGCGGAAGAAGTGAAGGCTGCGGCTGACACCTTCCAGCTTGATACGATTTATTTCCTGACAGGGAAGGAGGAATAGCGGTGGAAAAGCTCCATTACGAAAGACTTCAAGAAACACTCTATCATGAGGTTATGGATAACGGTCTGCAGGTGTATGTGCTGCCGAAGCCGTCTTTTCTCAAAACCTACGCTACCTTTGCGACCAAATACGGTTCTGTAGACAATCACTTTAAGGTAGCGGGCGGGGAAGAAACCACCGTGCCTGACGGTATCGCCCACTTCCTGGAGCACAAAATGTTCGAAGAGCCCGAAGGCGATATCTTTGCCACCTTTGCTTCCAACGGCGCATCTGCGAATGCATTCACCAGCTTTGACCAGACGGTATACCTTTTCTCGGCGACGGAGAACATTGAGCAGAATCTCAGTACGCTCGTTGATTTTGTGCAGCGTCCTTATTTCACGGATGAGAATGTGGAGAAGGAAAAAGGGATCATCGGCCAGGAGATTAACATGTATGCGGATAACCCGGACTGGCGTGTGTATTTCGGGCTGATCGAAGCGATGTATGCCAAACATCCGGTTCATATTGACATTGCCGGAACCATCGAGTCAATCGCAACCATCACCAAAGAAACGCTGTATACCTGTTACAACTCCTTCTACCATCCCAGCAATATGCTGCTGTTCATTGTCGGCGGTGTCGATCCTGAGAAGGTATTTGAACTGATCCGCAACAATCAAAAGGGTAAAAATTATGAGAAGCAGGGTGAAATCACCCGTATCTTCGAGCACGAGCCGCATGAGGTGGCATCGAAGCATGTGGAGAGCCGGCTCGCGGTCTCCATTCCCAAAATGATGTTCGGGTTCAAGGAAAAGGTGGATGGCCTCACGGGTGAGGCTGCAGTTCGCCGTGATCTGACCACCAGACTGATGCTGGATCTGCTGCTCGGCAGCAGTACGGCGCTGTATCAGAAGCTCTATGATGAGGAACTGATCTCGGACAGCTTCGGCCATGAATTTAACAGCTCCCCGCAATATGCGTTCTCGGCAATCGGCGGTGATACCAAAGATCCGGGCCTTCTGCTTGACCGGATCAAAGAAGAGGTTGGTCATATCCAGGAGACGGGCTTCGCAGAGAAGGATTTCGAGCGTGCCCGCAAAAAGAAAATCGGTGGCTATCTGCGTATGCTAAATTCGCCGGAGAGCATTGCCCATGAGTTCACCCGTTACCAGTTCCGCGGCGGAGATCTGTTCGAAGTGCTTCCCCTCTATGAATCGATCACGCTGGAGGAAGTGAATGACCGGCTGCGTAATCATGTGGACTGGGAGCAGCTGGCTGTGTCGCTTGTGGTGAGTCCTTAATGGCATTACCGGGAGAGGGCAGCAAAGCGATAGGCGAAATGACAGTGCTCATTACCGGAGGCAGCGGGGGAATCGGCGGAGCCATCGCCGAGCGATTTGCTTCGGTAGGCATGAACATTGTGATTCATTATATGAATTCGCATGAAGCGGCGAATGATGTTGCCCGGCGGTGCATGGCGCTGGGGGCAAAGGTGATGACTGTGGCTGCGGATATGAAGGACCGCAGCCAGCTTGTGCGTATGGCCGAACGGCTTGAGGCCAGCGGCATGATGCCGGATATCCTGGTCAACAATGCCGGGAAGGCGCATTATGGCATGCTGGCCGATGTAACGGAGGAAGAGTGGGACGATATTATGGCGGTGAATCTGAAGGGCACCTTTATGTGCAGCCAGATTTTTATGCCTTATATGGTCTCCCAGCGTTACGGGCGGATTATTAATGTTTCTTCCGTATGGGGGATTTCGGGCGCTTCCTGTGAAGTGGCGTATTCGGCCAGCAAGGGCGGAGTGAATGCTTTCACCAAGGCGCTGGCGAAGGAGCTGGCACCTTCCAAGGTTACGGTCAATGCCGTTGCGCCGGGAGCGGTCCAAACAGCCATGCTGGCCAATCTGCAGGCGGATGAGGTGAAGATGCTGGAGGATGAGATCCCTGCGGGGAGGCTTGCTTCTCCTGAAGATATCTCATCGCTGGTTTATTTTCTGGCGCTGCCTGAATCGGGCTATATTACCGGCCAGATCATCAGTCCGAACGGCGGCTGGATTACTTAAGGCCAGGCAGCATGAGTTCTGGAGAAATGCTCCAGCATAAGAACTTCCGGCTTGAGACATATTATAACTGTTGCTTTTAAATCTCAATATCATTACAACTTGAGGAGGATTTAAGATGTCAACAGATTCCGTAGTGAAGAACTTTGATACCTGGAAAAGCTTTCTGGGAGACCGGGTCATTCAGGCCGAAAAAATGGGGATGAGCGACGAGACCATCACCAAGCTGGCTTTTGAAATCGGGGAATTCCTCGATAAGAAGGTCGATCCGGGCAACTATTCCAACCGGGCCATCAAAGAGCTCTGGGATGTCGGAACGGATGATGAGAAGCATACCATTGCTGGACTCATGGTCAAACTGGCAAAGAAAAACGCATAAGCATGCGGAAGAAGCTCCCCTTGCGGGAGCTTTTCTGCAATTATTACAACAGTGTCCTTGCCTTTCAAAATTTTTTTATATATCATTAACATGACCCGTGTAGCGAAAGTGACATGCAGGGAAAAGGAATCTATGAGGTGCGCTAAAGTGGAATATAAACAGTGGTATATGGAGTACAAGATACATAAGAACAGACCCGGTCTCCTTGGAGATATCGCTTCAATGCTGGGAATGCTGGAAGTCAATATCCTGACGATTAACGGTGTTGAAGGCAAAACCCGCGGGATGCTGCTGGAAACCAGTGACGATGAGAAGATCATGCTGATGGGCGAGATGCTCAAAAAAGTTGATAATATAACGGTTACGGCACTGCGTTCTCCGCGCCTTGTGGATAAGCTTGCCGTCCGTCATGGACGATATATTGACCGCGATTCGGATGACCGCAAGACCTTCCGCTTCACCCGCGATGAGCTCGGACTGCTGGTGGATTTCCTCGGTGAATTGTTTAAGCGGGAAGGGAATCAGGTTATAGGTCTACGAGGCATGCCGCGTGTAGGGAAGACGGAATCTATTATTGCCGGCAGTGTATGTGCCATGAAGCGCTGGACCTTTGTCTCATCGACGCTGCTGCGGCAGACGGTACGGAGCCAACTGGCGGATGATGAGCTGAACCCGAATAATGTATTCATCATTGACGGAATTGTCAGCACTATACGTTCGAATGAGAAGCATTACAACCTGCTGCAGAACGTTATGAGTATGCCGAGCACCAAGGTGATTGAGCACCCGGATATTTTTGTGCGGGAATCCGAATACACCTTTGATGATTTCGATATCATTATCGAGCTGCGCAATACGCCGAACGAAGAGATATTGTACGAGTCGTTTACGACAAGCTACAGTGATGATCTTTAATATATATTATATTTTTAGGGGGTGATGGTATGTCGGAACTGGGCCGGCATTTGAAGGAGGCGCGTCTGCAAAAAGGGATGAGTCTTGATGATGTCCAGGAAGTAACAAAGATCCGCAAAAAATATTTGGAAGCCATCGAAGCAGGTGATTATAAAGTGCTTCCGGGAAGTTTCTATGTCCGGGCCTTTATCAAAACCTATGCTGAAGCGGTCGGGGTAAACCCGGATGAACTGATGGAGGAGCACGGCAATGTGCCTGCGGCTCCGGTCGATACCACCATGGAGACAGTGATCCAGAAGCGGAGCCGCAAGCCTGAAACGGAACGGAATGCCAAGTGGCTGCCTACCTTGCTGATGTGGACCTTTCCTGTCTTAATCCTTGTGGTCATCTATCTGTATGCATCTTCAACGATGAATAAAGAAGAGGCGGACAAAACGGATTCGGGGAGTTTGACTGCCGCTACGCAAGATCCGGCGAAGGTTCAGCCTTCAGCCACAGCGGCCGGCGGCGGTGCAGCAGCTACAGCTACTACGGATACTGGAGCAACTGCGACTGTTGCACCAACTGCTACTCCGGTGCCTTCCCCGACTCCGTCCACGCAGTCCATAACGGTTACAGAGGACCGCAAGTCGGGCAAAACGACAATCTATAAGGTTACGGCACCTGCGGGAAGCTCGGTTCAGGTAGAGATTGCCGCGACGGGAGTCAGCTGGCTTGAAGTCTACCAGGGTGAGAACTCCAAGGGGGAGAAGCTAAGCTTCGGGAACACTAAGGCTGGCGATAATATGAGCTTTACGCTCGGAAGTGCAGGAATGTACATCAAATCCGGATATTCCCCGGCTACCACAATTTCAGTAAACGGACAAGTTATCACCGATGGCAAAACATCGTCCCGGCTGCTCCTGGAGCTGGATGACGGAACTTCTGCCTCCGGCACTGATGATGCAGCTAATGCTGCTTCTGACGGTGAGAGTGCCACAACCGAATAGCAAATCCAATGTATAGGTTTCGGCGGATTGGAGAACCTAGGAATGATTTACAGTTCTTACTCCAAAGTGAGGTGTATTCTCTCATGACCGTCAGCTGGATCGTAACAGGACTTGGCATTATTGTCAGTCTCCTCGGTTATTATCTGACACCGAGTGCCTGGGGCTATGGTATTCTGGGCTTCGGACTGGCACATATTGTGCTCGGGATTCTGGATATGTTCCGGGCTCCTGCACGCAGCAGATAATACCTGGATGTGAGCGTCTCCCGGAGTTTGCTTCGGGAGACGTGTTTTTTATAATGTAATCCTTAATACATAGTTATACGCTCTATCTCTTTTACGTTCTATCTCTGGAAGCCAGGGCCCCACTTTGTGGGGTTGTTTTGTAATGCCTGTGGTGCTTTTCTTTCCAGTATTAGACTTAGGAGTCCCTTTCTCATATAATAGGAACAGACTAAATGTAAGCAAAGGACGTGGAATCATGAGTTCGGAAAGTTCATTCGACATTGTATCCAAAATGGATATGCAGGAATTGACCAATGCGGTCCATCAGACGGAGAAGGAAATTGATAACCGCTTCGATTTCAAGAACAGCAAAAGCAGTCTAAAGCTGGAAAAAGATGCGCTGATCATCGCTTCAGAGGATGAATACAAGCTAAATGCGGTTATTGATATCCTGCAGTCGAAAATGGTTAAGCGAGGAATTACACTGAAAAATATGGATTTTGGCAAAGTAGAACCCGCCTCACTGGGCACTGTACGCCAGCGTCTGGGCCTGAAGCAGGGAATTGATCAGGAGAACGCGAAGAAGATTAATATCTTGATCCGTGACTCCAAACTAAAGGTGAAGAGCACCATTCAAGGGGATCAGATCCGTGTTACCGGTAAAAGCCGCGATGACCTCCAGCAAATTATCCAGCTCCTGCGCAAAGCTGATTTGCCGCTCGATCTGCAGTTTAACAATTTAAAGTAAGCTTACGTACCCCGCAGTGTATACGCACCTTACTTTGCGGGGTATTTTATGTTTTTTTGACACTTATTTATGGCTATAATATACTAGCTAAAGCAGTTTTGAAGAAAATTGTGGAATATCGGATTCGTATGGATCAGGGGAGGAACTTCAGTGAATTTGCCCAACCGCATCACGCTAGCACGTATTTGTCTTATCCCGATTATGATGTTTTTTCTGCTGGTGGATTTCAGCTTCTATCCGGAACCGATACATTGGGGCTCATTTCAGCTTTCAATTAATCATTTGATTGCAGCTGTTATTTTCCTGCTTGCCGCCAGTACAGATGGAATAGACGGGTACATAGCCAGAAAGTATAACATGGTCACCAATCTCGGCAAACTGCTGGACCCGCTTGCAGACAAGCTGCTGGTCTCTGCAGTATTGATCTCGCTGGTTGAGCTGGGAAGATGTGATTCCTGGATTGCCATTGTCATCATCAGCCGTGAATTTGCCGTGACCGGCCTGCGCCAGGTGGCATTGCTTGAAGGTAAAGTAGTGGCCGCGAGCAAATGGGGCAAGATAAAGACAGTCACTCAGATTGTCGCGATTTCGCTGCTTCTGCTTAACAATTTCCCGTTCCAGTTCGTCAGCATCCCGGTGGATGATATTGCGATTTGGGCTGCAGCGATTATCACCATCTATTCGGGTATTGATTATTTCGTGAAGAACAAGGACTTGCTGCAGCTTCATAATGCCTGAAGTTTGCTAAGCTGCTTGATTTTTGTTTTGCATCATTTCTACAATCAGGAGGAGAACGCCAGCTATGAAAGCGGAAATTATTGCCGTTGGAACAGAACTTTTGCTTGGACAGATAGTAAACAGCAATGCCCAGTTTCTTTCAATAGAGCTGGCTGCGTTAGGGATTGATGTATATTTTCAGACCGTAGTCGGGGACAACAAGAACCGTCTTCTGGAAGCAATTGAGATTGCACGGAACCGTGCGGATATTATATTGTTCACCGGCGGAATCGGACCGACGGAGGATGATCTGACCAAAGATGCACTTGCTGCGGCGCTTGGCCGTACCCTTCATATCGACCAGCTTGCTATGGATCATGTGCAGCGCTTCTTCGATGACCGCAAGATTGTCATGACCGAGAATAACCGCAAGCAGGCGCTGGTGATTGAAGGAACGACACCGTTGTCTAATGAAATCGGACTTGCGGTAGGTATTGCTTTTGCAGAAGATAACAAGTATTACATCGTACTGCCGGGTCCTCCCCGGGAGATGAAGCCGATGTTCACAGATAAAGCCAAGCCTTGGCTGCAGCAGCATGCACTTACCAGCGAAATGCCGATTTACTCCAAGATGCTTAAGTTTGCAGGCATTGGCGAATCACTGCTGGAGGACAAGCTGATTGACCTGATCCGCGGCCAGAGCGATCCTACGATTGCTCCTTACGCCAAGGAAGGCGAAGTGACAGTGCGTATTTCCACCAAAGCTCCGTCTGAGCGTGAGGCTATGGTTAAGCTTGATGTGCTGGAGAAGAAGATTGCCGATATTCTGCCGGAGAATCTGTATGCCAATATTGATGTGCCGCTTGAACAGCTGATTGTCGACTGGATGGCGGATGCAGGCCTGACGCTTAGTGCTGCTGAGAGCTGCACGGGCGGACTGCTGATGGAGAGCATTACGAACATCCCGGGCAGTGCATCCATGTTCGCCGGTGGAATCGTCTGTTATTCGAACGATTTGAAGAAGAAGCTGCTGAATGTGCCTGCAGCTATGCTGGAGGGGCCTGACGCACCCGGTGCGGTCAGCCGTGAGGTAGCCGAAGTGCTGGCAGAGCAGGTGCGGATGATCGGGGATAGTGACTTTGGCTTGTCTGTTACGGGTGTAGCCGGGCCGGGATATTCTGAACGGAAGCCTGTGGGGCTGGTATTCGTCGGACTGGCCGAACGCGGCCGGAAGACGGAGGTATACGAGCTGAATCTCAAGGGAACCCGCGAGAATATCCGCCTGCGTACAGTCAAGGCTTTGCTGTACCGCCTCTGGCGCCGGCTGGAGGAACGCAAAGTGGCTACCCCGCTTGAAGGATCGGCCTTGCAATAATCAACCGGGCCGGTATATAATTT
This sequence comes from Paenibacillus sp. FSL H8-0259, assembly GCF_037963255.1. Classification (NCBI taxonomy): domain Bacteria; kingdom Bacillati; phylum Bacillota; class Bacilli; order Caryophanales; family Paenibacillaceae; genus Paenibacillus; species Paenibacillus sp. FSL H8-0259. The sequence goes on along the minus strand of NZ_CP150147.1, from coordinate 4,791,703 downwards.
GTTCATACGGAAGAACCGTGGCATAGAAATTCTCTGCTGCGGTTCTTTGTTTATATTCCCCGCTGGCGTGACCTCTATGATCCACCGCGTGAGACCTTTTGAGGATTAAGCCCTGTGTGTCTATCATCCGGAAGGAGGCTTACAATAAAAGGGAGTATTAACCCGGGAGACAAAAAAAACGAATGTATGTTCGAAAAAAAGCTTGGCAAGACCTCCAAAACACGTTATTATAATACTATAAACAGTGAAGGAAGTGGTCTGATTGTCAGATCGTCGTGCAGCGCTTGATATGGCGCTTCGTCAAATAGAAAAACAATTCGGTAAAGGTTCGATCATGAAACTGGGAGAATCCACTCACATGAAAGTGGAAGTTGTACCTAGCGGATCTTTGGCACTTGATATTGCACTAGGTATTGGCGGACTTCCCAAAGGACGCATTATTGAAGTATACGGACCGGAATCATCCGGTAAGACGACCGTTGCACTTCATGCTATCGCAGAAGTACAGAAGCTTGGCGGACAAGCTGCTTTCATCGATGCGGAGCATGCTCTTGACCCTAAGTATGCGAATGCGCTTGGCGTTAACATTGATGAATTGCTGCTATCCCAGCCGGATACGGGCGAACAGGCACTGGAAATTGCTGAAGCTCTCGTTCGCAGTGGAGCTGTAGACATCATCGTTGTGGACTCCGTTGCAGCATTGGTACCGAAGGCCGAAATTGAAGGCGACATGGGAGATTCCCACGTAGGTTTGCAGGCCCGTCTGATGTCCCAGGCATTGCGTAAGCTTTCGGGTGCCATTAACAAATCCAACACGATTGCCATCTTCATTAACCAGCTTCGTGAGAAGATCGGAGTTATGTTCGGTAACCCTGAGACCACTCCGGGTGGACGCGCTCTGAAATTCTACTCCTCCGTTCGTCTCGATGTACGCCGGGTAGAGAGCATTAAGATGGGGAACGATGTTGTGGGTAACCGCACCAAGATCAAAGTTGTGAAGAACAAGGTAGCGCCTCCGTTTAAGCAAGCGGATGTGGATATCATGTACGGCGAAGGGATTTCCAGAGAGGGAAGCCTTGTGGATATCGGTACTGAGATGGATATCGTCAACAAGAGCGGCGCCTGGTATTCTTATGAGGGCGAGCGTCTTGGCCAAGGCCGTGAGAACTCTAAGCAGTTCCTGAAAGAACATCAGGATATTGCTCTGTTGATTGAGAATAAGATCCGCGAAGCAAGTAACTTATCTACTCTGGTAGCTGCACCAACAGAAGCTGATGTGGTTGCAGAGCAAGAGGAAGAAGAGAAATTGCTGCTTGAGATTGAATAATGTAAGCTCCAGGTCCTTAGCAATTTAATTTTAATAATGAAGATAAGATATAAGGCGCCCTGTGATGAATGAGCAGGGCGCTTTTTCGTAAATTAAACAGGCATTATGTCTATGTTAACGAGGTGAGTGACAGTATGGTGATACAATTGGATTCTGAGCCGGATGAACAGGATGTACAGATTCTGGCCGATTTTCCCGAAGATGAGGAACTGGTAATTACGCGTGTAGAGCGTCTGAAGAAGTCGAACTACCGTTATTTGATTCATTTCGGTGCCTATAACGTGACTGTTCATGAAGATGTCATGATTAAATACCGGATGATTTCCGGAAGCTCGTTTGTGAAGGCGGATCTGGAGGAAATTGTTGCTGCCGATGAACGCCAGCGGGCCTATGTAGAAGGTCTGAAATACCTGGAACGCAAGCCCAGAACGGCACAGGAAATGGCCCGCCGTTTACGGGAGAAGGAAATAGGGGAGACTGTTATTGCCGAAGTTCTGCTGCGGCTGCAGGAGGAGCGGCTTCTGGATGACCCCCTGTATGCCAAGCAGTGGGCGGAACAGCGCATAACGAACCAGCGTAAGGGCAAAATGTGGATCCGCCAGGAGCTTCGCGAGAAGGGGATTGATAAATCGCTGATCTCTGAAGCACTGGATCAGATCACCCCTGAGCAGGAAATGGAGAGCGCACTGCAGACCGGGCGGAAGAAATGGAATTTGCTCCGGGGAGATATAAATGAGAAGCGGCGCAAGACGGGAGCCTTTCTGATGCGCAGAGGATTCTCCGGTGAAATGGTACGCCAGGTGATCCAGATTCTACGTGCGGAAGAGGATTCTGCGGGGGAAGAAGAGGAGATTTTCGATCTGGATTGATTCTCTTGACTTTAATGCGTTTATCGACTCTCTTGACAATGTCTTTTTATAAATAATAAAATATAACATGAATCGGCATAAACTAAGAATCCTTTTTCCTTCCCAAAAAGCAGACTCTTATGATCCGGTTCGCGTACAACTCATATGAAATGTAATCGCCGGATAAGGCGGGCAGTGTGCATGTGCAGCATGTGCAGTATGGCAATCGGTGTATTACCGGTTTTTTGTATGGTGATGAACGGATAGTTTAACAACTGCACAAATACCCAAGGGTAAGCCTTGGAGGATATCAACGAGGAGGTGAACAGATGGAAACAGTGATCTGGGTCATTATCGTTCTCGTTGTAGCTGCAGCATTCTTTGGATTCGGTTATTTTATTCGTAAATCCCTTGCAGAAGCTAAGATTTCAAGCGCAGAGAAAGAAGCCGTAGTCATCGTGGAGAACGCGAAGAAAGAGGCGGAGGCGCTGAAGAAGGAAACGGTACTCGAGGCTAAGGACGAAGTTCATAGAATCCGTACCGAAGCTGAGAAAGAAACTCGTGAACGTCGGAATGAAATCCAACGGCAAGAGAGACGTTTGCTGCAAAAGGAAGAATCGCTGGATAAAAAAATGGAATCGCTTGAACGAAAAGAAGAACAAGTAGCTAACAAAGAGAAACGAATTGATGAAACCCAACAGCAGATTGATGTTATTTACAAGAATCAGGTTACTGAGCTGGAACGTATCTCCAATCTGAGCATCGATGATGCCAGAAGTATCATTCTCAGCAATGTTGAACAGGAAGTTCGCCATGAAACTGCTCAGATGATTAAGGAAATAGAACAGCAGGCCAAGGAAGAAGCGGACAAGAAAGCCCGCGAGATTATTACACTGGCTATTCAACGCTGTGCAGCTGATCATGTGGCAGAAACCACGGTTTCTGTTGTTACATTGCCGAATGAAGAGATGAAAGGCCGGATTATTGGCCGCGAAGGCCGTAACATCCGCGCCCTGGAAACTCTTACGGGGATTGATCTTATTATTGATGATACGCCGGAAGCGGTTATACTGTCAGGATTTGATCCGATCCGCCGTGAGGTGGCCCGTACAGCACTTGAGAAACTGGTGGCTGATGGACGTATCCATCCGGCACGGATTGAAGAAATGGTGGAGAAATCCCGTAAAGAAGTGGATGAGCGGATTCGTGAATACGGTGAACAAGCTACCTTCGAGGTTGGCGTTCATGGTCTGCATCCGGATCTGATCAAAATTCTGGGCCGTCTGAAATTCCGTACGAGCTACGGTCAAAACGTACTTAAGCACTCCATGGAGGTTGCTTATTTGACTGGACTTATGGCCGGTGAGCTTGGGGAAGACATCGTGCTTGCAAAACGTGCCGGACTGCTGCATGATATCGGCAAAGCGCTTGATCATGAAGTAGAAGGCTCGCATGTTGAAATCGGCGTCGAATTGGCGAAGAAGTACAAAGAACATCCGGTGGTTATCAACAGTATCGCATCCCATCATGGAGATGTCGAAGCTACCTCGGTGATTGCTATGCTGGTCGGAGCTGCTGATGCATTGTCAGCTGCACGTCCCGGCGCACGCCGCGAAACCCTGGAAACGTACATCAAACGTCTGGAGAAGCTGGAGGAGATCTCCGAGTCCTTCGAAGGCGTTGAGAAATCCTATGCTATACAAGCAGGCCGCGAGGTCCGCGTAATGGTACAGCCTGAGAAGATTGATGATGCGGAAGCTTTCCGTCTGGCCCGTGACATTACGAAGATGATTGAGAGTGAGCTGGATTATCCGGGTCATATCAAGGTTACCGTTATTCGTGAGACACGTGCTGTAGAATACGCTAAATAAGCAAGGAAATCGGCCCCCCTGCGGGGCCTTTTTTCTTGCATACCGCTAGCGGCCGCATGAGCTGAATCATAGTCAGACGGGTAAGCCCTGAGTTTGGAACCATGCAGAATCGGTGAAATTAAACTTATAAATAAGTTTTGTACGAAGAGTATTCTCAAAAGCTGATGCTTACAAAACTTAAGAGTATGCTTTCGATGCGAGTTTTGTACGAAGTAAAATTCCAAGAAGCTGATGCTTACAAAACTTTTAGGAGGAGAAAATCATTAAAGTTTTATTTATCGGTGACATCGTTGGCAATACGGGCAGAAAGGCACTGCGTGAAATGCTGCCATCTCTGAAAAGTAAATATCAGCCGCATATTATTATTGCCAATGGTGAGAATGCAGCAGCCGGAAGAGGGATCACAGCGGCTATAGCCAATGAATTTTTCAACTGGGGTGTGCACGGGATTACGATGGGCAATCACACCTGGGACAACAAGGATATCTTTGAGTTCATTGATGACGAGCCGCGGATCATCCGTCCGGCTAATTTTCCTCCGGGGACTCCGGGCAGAGGGTACACTGTGGTTAAAGGCAACGGCAAACAGCTGGCAATTGTGAACCTGCAGGGCCGCACCTTCCTTCCGGCGATTGATGATCCTTTCCGCATTGGCGAGGAGATTGTGGAAGAGCTGCGCAGAGAGCATAAATGTATTCTGGTTGATTTCCATGCTGAAGCCACCTCCGAAAAAATAGCAATGGGCTATTTCATGGATGGCCTCGCCTCGATCGTTGTAGGCACGCACACTCATGTACAGAGCAATGACGATGTGATCCTGCCTGGAGGCACGGCTTATTTGACAGATGCGGGCATGGTTGGTTCAAGAGAAGGAATTCTGGGTATGGAAAAGGATGCGATCATCTATAAATTTACAACTCAGCTTCCCTCCCGGTTTGTAGTCGACGAAGGCAAATGGCAGCTGCACGGTTTATTTGCAGAACTTGATGAAGCTACGGGTAAGGCGACACGACTGGAGAAGATCCGGCTGCGTGAAGATGAATGGGTGATGAGCTAGAGGATTTACAAAGAATCAGGGTTTTCGGGAAAAGTCGCTTGTTTTGGGTGAAGTGTGATATTTATTATATCGAAAAAGAGTATCTTTTGAACTAATTTCTCCAGAGAGGTCCGCAAAAAGAAGGAATTAAATCTTCTCTCGCGAATAACATCTACTGTAGTGGAAGAAGAACACCATCATTTTCCCAGGGGAGGTACTTACTATGGATGTATTAAAAGTATCAGCTAAATCCAATCCAAATTCCGTTGCTGGCGCACTAGCAGGTGTTCTTCGCGAACGTGGATCGGCCGAGCTACAAGCTATTGGAGCAGGAGCACTGAACCAGGCAGTCAAAGCAGTTGCCATCGCCCGGGGATTTGTCGCACCTAGCGGAGTCGACTTGATCTGTATCCCGGCTTTTACGGATATAGTGATTGATGGGGAAGACCGGACGGCGATCAAACTTATTGTTGAACCCAGATAATTATATGACCTTTTTAGATTGAGCCTGTTTACATTGTAAACAGGTTTTTGTATTTTTGGGGTGCCCCACTTTGTGGGGTTATTTTGATATATAAGAATGTATATGCTTCGTAGCCGCTTCCACTTACTGTCCCGTCTCATCCCTGATGCTGTGGCATACACTTATAAATAAGAGATTCCACCGTTATTCAGTTCTACAAGAGAAGGGAGACGATCTTTACAGTGAGTGTCAAGAAGCTGAGAGTGGCGGATTTCCACTGCGATGCCTTAAGCAAGCTGCAGGCCAGTCCGGAGATAGATTTCAAGAATGACCCCCGTCTGGACGTGACAGCAGAGCGGCTGGTGGAGGGGAATGTCGAACTTCAGGTTTTTGCGGTTTATTTGTCGGCGGACCGCGGGAGAGCGAAGTTTGAGGATGTTCTCGGGCAAATTGAATTATTCCGGCAGAAGGTAGTTGGCCCAGGGGGCCTTCAGTGGCTCCGCTGGAAGGAAGAGGCAGATGAACAGATACTTACAGCCCCTGCCTTCGGGATGCTCTCTTTGGAGGGCGTGGACGGTCTGGAGGGCAATCTGTTCTATGCACAGCTGTGCTTTGAGCTGGGAGTGCGTTTCCTGGGGGTAACCTGGAACTACGCCAACTGGGCTGCGGATGGTGTGCTGGAGCAGCGCAACGGCGGTTTCACGGAGAAGGGGAGGAAGCTGATCGAGTGGTGCAACGGAAGCGGTATGCTGCTGGATGTGTCCCATCTGGCACCGGCAGGCTTCTGGGAGCTGGCGGAACGCAGTAAACGCCCGTTCATAGCTTCACATTCCAATAGCGCGGCCATCTGCGGCCATCCCCGCAATTTGAGTGACGGGCAGATTCAGGCGCTGATTGCGGTGGACGGGCGGATGGGATTAACCTTTGTCCCCTGGTTTGTACGTGACGGGGGAGGGGCGAAGATTGATGATATGCGGAGGCATATTGAACATGTCTGCGCGCTGGGAGGCTCGAAGCAGCTGATGTTCGGCTCAGATTTTGACGGCATTGAGATGTGGGTCGAGGGCCTTGAGCATCCGGGCAAATATGCGGAGTTTACTGACTTGCTGCTGAGGTACTATCCCGAGGATGAGGTGAAAGGCTGGTTGTGCGGGAATGCGCTGACTTACCTAAGAACGCATCTGCCTTCTTCTGCGGGAGTGAATCCGCTGTCCCCACCAGAGGGATTATAAAATGGCAAAACTATGACAATCCGTTTCTCGGATCGTAAAATGTCGAAAAAAAGGCGCTCATTGTGATGAGGGTCTTTTTTTTTAAGGGTAATAAGATGTATAATGTTCAGTGGCTTGTACAGATACTAGAGAAAATACAAGGAGTGACTTAAAAATGAGCAAGACTGTATCCGTAGGTGTGTCGGCCCGACATATTCACCTTACGCAGGAGCATGTGGAAGCATTGTTTGGCGCAGGTTATCAATTGACTGAGTTCAAACCCCTTTCCCAACCAGGACAATTCGCAGCAAATGAGCAAGTAGCAGTAATCGGTACCAAAGGTAAGTTCGACAAAGTGAGAATTCTCGGCCCGGCCCGTCCGGCTTCCCAGCTGGAAGTATCGCGCACAGACGCATTCAGCCTCGGCGTGAAGGCACCTGTACGTGAATCCGGCCATATTGAAGGAACACCAGGCATTACTATCAAAGGTCCAGCCGGTGAAGTTGAACTGGAGACAGGTGTCATTGTGGCAGCCCGTCACATCCACTTCCACACTTCTGAAGCAGAAGCTTGGGGCATTGCCGACAAGCAGCTCCTGAAGGTACGCCTTGGCGGCGAACGCGGCCTGGTGCTGGAGAACGTAATCGCCCGTGTATCCGACAATTTCAAGCTTGATATGCATATCGACACCGACGAAGCTAACGCTGCAGGTGCCAATAACGGCGATACTGCTGAAATCGTAGATTAGTCTTATAATATTATTGCAAGGCAACGGGCAGGGGAGAAATCCTCTGCTTTTTTTGTGCTTTTGTCGAATAAAGGGTTTTCGTTGTTGTTGTGGAATAAGAGTAGCATCTGGGAAAATATTCTTGTATGTACCAAAAGCCGGTATCTGGTGTTCAGCGGGTGGTTGCCAAAATGCATTCAGAAAGAAGGCGGAGCAATGAACCAGAAGGAATCGAGTTCAACTTCAACCGATGAGGCAGCAGCCGGAACAGTGGTGTTATCGGAATTTATGGCGGAAAGAAACAAGCGGTTTGAATTAGCACAGGTACTGGCAAATGTGGGGTACTGGGAATATGACCGGATTTTGCAAAAAATAACGTGGTCGAAACATATGTATGCGATTTATGGTCAGGCGCTGTCTTCCGGAGTGGATTTAGATAATGTATTTGCCAGGGTCCATGAGGAGGATGCAGGGCGGGTAAAATTGGCTTTCTCTAATTCCCTGGAGTCCATGCAGTCCTATCAAATAGAATATAGAATTATCCGCCCGGACGGAGAGGTCCGTTATGTCGCTGAAAGTGCGCGGTTTTGGGACAACGAGGCGATTGGGACTGTTCAGGATATCACGGAAAAGACAGCTTTGCAGCTTCAACTGATTGAAGAAGGCCAATACTACAAATCACTGTTTGAAAATAATACGGATGCGGTATATTCCAGCAATCTTGAAGGTATGATTCTGTCCTGCAATGCAGCTATGAACGGACTGTTTGGATATACCGAGGGCGAGCTGGTCCATGCCAGCTTTGAACGCCTGATTGATCCGGAGCAGGTCAGCCTCTCCAGAAAGGTTATTGCAGAAGTGATAAATACCGTAAGCCCGCGAAGCTATGAGCTGACAGCCAGGCATAAGGATGGCACGGCTATTGATATTTTTGTAACGAATATTCCTGTAATGATTGCTAATGAGCTGGTGGGTATCTATGGCATAGCCAAAAATGTAACAGAACAAAAGTCCATGGAGCGGCATCTGCTGGAAGCGGAGGCTAAATACCGGAGTATAGTGGAGCAGTCGATAGTAGGTGTTTTTATTGTTCAAAATGGAATATATATCTATGCTAATCCTCATCTTGAACGAATGCTGGGGAACGTTAATTTGATGGGACGGCAGGTATTGGATTCCATCTACCCGGGGGACCGCGATACGGTATCCACCAAGATGCTGGGTTTAACGGAAGGGCAATTTAACCGCACTATGATACATAGAGCCGTCAAGCCGGATGGCAGCCTTATTTATTGTGAAGTACATTACACCCGGATATTACACATCAATGAGGATGCAATCGTTGGCACTGTCCTGGATATTACCGAGCGGAAGGAAACGGAGCAGGAAACAGAGTATTTGGCGTATCACGATTATCTGACGGGGCTTCCCAATCGGCGGATGTTTGAAGAGCAGCTGGATCAACAGTTAAGACTGGCATCATTTTATAATAAAAAGCTTGCGGTGCTCCTGATTGATCTGGATCGCTTTAAGGCCGTCAATGATATTCTGGGGCACACTATAGGTGACACATTGCTCAAACAGTTTGCCGTCAAACTGCAGGAAAGCCTTGAAAATGGATGGGTGGCGTACCGGTTAAGCGGGGATGAGTTCTGTATTATTCTGCCGGAAGTGGAGAGCCACCGTGAAGCGATTTTTCTGTCCGAGTCCATTATCAGCCGTACCAAGGAAGATTATTTAATAGCAGGCTTTGAGCTTAATATCACGCTGAGTATGGGGATCAGTATTTTCCCGGAGGATGGGGATTCGGTTGATAGGCTCCTGCTGAATGCAGATTCGGCTCTATATCATGCCAAGTCACAGGGGAGGGACCAGGCCCAGTGCTATTCCTCATCGCTGAACATTCAGTCTTTCAAAATATTCACCATGACCAATGATCTGCGCAAAGCCCTGGAGAAACAGGAGCTGTTCCTGCAATATATGCCGCGAGTGGATACGCAGACCCGGGAAATTCTCGGTGCCGAGGCGCTGATCCGCTGGAATCATCCGGACTGGGGGCTGGTGTCGCCGGCGGAGTTCGTCCCGATTGCAGAAGAGAGCGGACTTATAGTGCCTATCGGAGAATGGGTGCTCCGGGAAGCTTGCCGGCAGAACAAGCAATGGCAGGAGATGGGGCTGCCGCATATTACGGTATCTGTTAATTTCTCGGTGCAGCAGCTGTTCCAGCAGAATATTCTGCAGACGATTGATGAAATTCTCGCCGGGTCCGGGCTGGCTCCCGAATATCTGGAGATTGAAATCACGGAGAGCTCCTTCATGACCAATGAGAGGGAAGTCATTCAATTGCTGGAGGAGCTTAGAAAACGGAAGATTAAAGTTTCACTTGATGACTTTGGAACGGGGTATTCTTCTTTATATATGCTTAAGCGGTTAGCGCTGGATACGGTGAAAATTGACAAGGCCTTCGTGGAAGAAATTTTGACTGACCCTGTAAACCAAAGCATTATTGAGTGCATTCTGAATCTGGCCAAGGCGCTAAAAATGAATGTTGTAGCTGAGGGTGTGGAGACGGAGGCGCAATATGAGTATTTAAAGGAGCAGCAGTGTGATGAGATACAGGGTTATTATTTCAGCCGTCCGGTTGAACAGGAAGCCTTGGGAATGCTGCTTCGTGAGAAGTATATAGCCAACCCGAGGCCGGGAGTAACAGAAATCCCGCCAGTCAGTAACCGCCGGGAATACTTCCGCGTAGATTTAGCCAATCCGCTTGTTGCCGGAATGACGATAAGTACGTTTAAGGGCAGGGAGGTAGATCTCGGAAGTACCGAGGTATATCTGACCAATATCGGGCCGGGCGGATTGAAATTCGTGATGGGCTATAAGCTGCCGGTGAACGACAATATTCTGCTTAAGTTTGAAACCGAGATTCTGCATCAGCCAACCCATCTGTTGGGCAAAATTGCCTGGACCCACGAATTGGAGAATGGCGCGGTGTATGAGTACGGTGTCCAGTTTCAGATGGAGGAAAGTGAACGGCTCGGGCTGATCCGGAATCTGAATAACCTGGCGATCCAAATCCGTGAAGGCACGCCTGCGCATACCCGGATATTCCTGGGCGACCCGGTGAAAAGCATTAAAGAACAGCTGAAAAAAGTCCGGCTGTAACAGATAAATATCGGTTTGGAAGAGGAGCGATGAAAGTATCGCTTCTTTTTAATGGCTAAACGTGTTATCATTATGTGTTATGACTTTGACGAGCGCTATGTGGAGACGCCGCAGATGATATATACAGTGATTAATGGCTTGCTAATATATGTACTCAAAATTAAGGAGATAAAATGACATTTAACGATTTGAACTTGATTCCCCCGATTCTCAAGGCACTGAGCCTGGAAAACTATACATCCCCGACTCCAATTCAGGAGGAATCCATCCCTGCGGCCTTGGCCGGCAGAGATATTCTGGGCTGCGCCCAGACGGGTACCGGAAAAACCGCAGCTTTTTCATTGCCGATTATTCAGCTGCTCAGTCAGCAGCCGGCCAGAACCGGCGGAGCGAAACGTATCCGTTCCCTGATTCTGACTCCGACCAGAGAGCTAGCTCTGCAGATCTCCGAGAATATTCAGGCGTACAGCAAGTTCACAACGATCCGCTCGACAGCGATTGTCGGAGGGGTATCCCAGAAGGCCCAGGAACGGGCGCTTAGCCAGGGTGCAGATATTCTGATTGCTACACCGGGCAGACTGATCGATCTGATCAGCCAGAGACATGTGGATCTGCAGCATGTGCAGATCCTCGTGCTGGATGAAGCGGACCGCATGCTGGACATGGGCTTCATTCATGACGTGAAGCGGATTATTGCCAAGATGCCGGCCAAGAAGCAAACGCTGTTCTTCTCGGCAACGATGCCGGCAGAGATCTCCCAGCTGGTGAAGACATTGCTGGTGGACCCGGTGAAAATTGAGATTACTCCGGTATCTTCGACCGTAGACAGAATCGAGCAATCGATTTATTTGCTGGAGAACGGCAATAAGCAGAATCAGCTGAACCGTCTGCTGCAGGATCCTTCGATCGTGTCCGCGCTCGTCTTCACCCGCACCAAACGCGGAGCTGACCGGGTAACCCGCGATCTGACCCGGATCAATATTACCGCTCAGGCCATTCACGGCAACAAATCGCAGAATGACCGCCAGAATGCGCTGAGAAACTTCAAGAGCGGCGCGACACGTGTGCTGGTGGCTACAGATATCGCCGCCCGCGGGATTGATATTGATGAGCTGTCCCATGTCATCAACTTCAACCTGCCGAATATTCCGGAAACCTATGTTCACCGTATTGGCCGGACCGGCCGTGCGGGAATGAGCGGAGTTGCCATCTCGCTGTGCGAAGCTGAGGAAATTCCATACCTGAAGGATATCCAGAAGCTGATCGGCAAGGTGATTCCGGAAGTGAAGGATCATGCTTACCCGATGTCCAAGAGCAATCTGGCATTGCTGGCAGACCGTCCAGGCAAAGCACCGGCCAAACCGTCGCAGAAAGCCAAAACGAATCCGGCACGCAAGCCGAAATCGGAATGGTTCTCGCAAGGCAAGCAGGGCGGCGGTAACGGCGGAGCGAAAAGCGCATCGGGCAGTGGCTATGCGGGCAGCGGAGCGAAAAGCGCGTCGGGTAGTGGCTATGCGGGCAACGGAGCGAAAAGCGCGTCGGGCAGTAGCTATGCAGGCAGCGGGGCTGGCAGCAGCCGGCCTGCTGGCGAGTCCGGCAATAGAGCAGGCTCCGGCAGCCGGCCGGGCGAAAGATCTGCTGCCCGTCCAGGCGGCAACCAGAGCAGCAAGCCGGCTGGAGGCCAATACGGCCGTTCCAGCCAGTCCGGCAACAGACCTGGCAACCGTCCTGCGGCCAAAGCAGGCAGATCTCAATAACTTTTTGAGATGAATAATGTAAAGATAAACAGCAGCCTTCCCTTGGGAGGCTGCTTTATTTGATTTGAGGTAAAACCTTTGCGGATGCGCAATGTATTCGGTTTATCGTATACAATTGGTTCGTTTACCCTTGCGGATGCGTAATGTATTCGGTTTATCGCATACAATGGGTTCATTTAGCTTTACGGTGACGCAATGTATTCGGTTTATCGCATACAATTGGTTCGTTTACCTTTGCGAATGCGTAATGTATTCGGTTTATCGTATACAATGGGCTCGTTTACCTTTGCGGATGCGCAATGTACTCGGATTATCGCATACAATGGGTTCATTAACTCTACCGTTCGTGGTTTTCTGCATACTTTAGCCATATTCCCTTCACCCATTGCGTATTGAGAAACTGTAAGGAAGCGTCTCGTAAAACATTACTTACTCGTCAATCATTATTAGTAGAAGAGCACGCAAAAACCGCCGCTTTCCAGTCCCTGACTGAGAAGCGGCGGTTTCGCCGATGTTGCCTTTATTGTTACTATAATGAGCAGAAGAAGTTACCCGGCGAGATAAGCACCCAGCTCTTCGCGCAGCGCAGCGCTGATGGAGGTCATCGGCAGGCGGAGCGTGTCGGAGGAGATCTCGCCGCGTGCACTGAGCAGCCATTTGATCGGCGCCGGATTGGATTCCTTGAACAGCAGCTTCATCAGCGGCACGAGCTGATCAAAGGCAGCCCGGGCGGCCTCTACCTGGCCGGCTCTGTACTGCTCATAGATGCTGAGATAGGAGGCGGTATGTACATTGGCCGAGGCCAGCATGCCACCGGCAGCTCCGCAGCCCAGCATATCGAAGAAGTTCAAGTCATCGCCGCAGAGCACGGGCTTGGAGCCGTGGCGGGACAGCTCGGAGACCAGCACCGGAGAGCCGGAGCAGTCTTTTAACCCGACAACGTTGTTCATCTCCAGGATCGTACGGGCGGTGTCTACGGACATGCCGACTCCGGCGCGGCCGGGAATATCGTAGGCGATGATCGGAAGGCCGACCTCAGCTGCCTTGCGGAAATGGGCGATAATGCCTTCCTGCGAAGGACGGCTGTAATAAGGGACAACAACCAGTGCGGCATCGGCACCTGAGTTCGCAGCAAGCTCTGTGCGGGTGACAGTGGACATTGTATCATTGGTACCCGTGCCAACCACGAGCGGGATGGAAGTGTTCTTCAAAAGCTCACGTGATGCATCCACGAGTGTCTGCAATTCCTGTATGTTGACTGTCGGCGATTCTCCAGTGGTTCCATTAACGACCAGACCATGAATACTGTTCTTGATGATGTTGTTCACATACCGCTGATACGACTCCAGATCAATCTCGCCGGCGGCATGGAACGGGGTTACCACGGGAACATAGATTCCATAAATCTGTTCTTCTGTTAACATGAATATCGTCCTCCAAAATTGTAAAATCCTTTTATCCTACTGTACCATGGATTATTGCATCGTCGTTAGCTATAATAAATGATGAAGGTTATCAATAATATTGATGTTAGGGTGATGATATGGACTTAACCTATATGCGGACCTTCCGCGAGGTCGCGAAGCGGCAGAGCTTCACCCGTGCGGCTGAAGAACTGGGCTATGCCCAGTCCAGTGTAACGATGCAGATTCAGAAGATCGAGAAGGAATACGGCGTACCGCTGATCGAACGGCATGGCCGGGCCTTGCGCCTGACTCCTCCGGGGGAAGAGCTGCTGAAGCTGTTCGTGGAGATTCTAGATCTGTACGACCGCTCCAAAGAAACGATCGCCCAGCAGATTGGCGGGACGCTGACGATCGGGACGATTGATTCACTTGCCGCCTTTTATTTGCCACCGTTCCTGCAGCAGCTGCGGACCATGTTCCCCGGACTGAACATTCATCTGCAAACGGAGCAGGAGGCCAATCTGGTCTCCAAAATCAGGGACGGCGAGGTCGATATCGGCCTCCTCCTGGACCGCAGCACAGCGGATACCCTGCTTGAGCGTACAATCATCCGGGAGGAGCCGCTCGTCCTCGTGGCCCCTGCCAGTCATCCGCTGGCAAGCGTGGCGCAGGTGACGCTGCAGGACCTCAACAACTGCGAGCTGATCGTCTCCGAGGAGAGCTGTATCTACCGCAGTTTGTTCGAGAACCTGCTCCGGGAGCACGGGATTGTGTTCCGGATCGGTTTTGAGCTGTCGAATCTGGAAGCGATCAAGCGTTGTGTACGCAACGGCCTGGGCATCGCGCTGCTGCCGAGAATTGTGGCTGAGGAGGAGATCGAGCGGGGGAATCTCGCCGAGCTGTCTTTTGCCCATCCGGAGATTCATTTCGATCTGCAGCTCCTGCTCCATCCGAAGAAGTGGAAGTCGCTGCCGCTCCAGTCACTGATCCAGATGCTGCGGGAGGATGCGAAGGCTAAAGCCGCTATACTGTGAAGGTGGAAGCCTGAGTAAGCGCAGTATGCAATGTTCTAATAGAGACACGCGGAGGATCATATGGACATTATTGAACTACCTATTCAGTTTGAGTATGAAGGACAGCCTTATTACATTTATCCGAGCCTCATTGTATCCGGGGAAGAGTTAACCCTGGTCGATACCGGTTATCCAACTTTCATGCCTTTGATAGAGAAGAAGATCCTGGAGCTGGGATACGACCCCCTGAATTTGAAAAATATCATTATCACCCATTACGACGATGACCATATCGGCGCCTTGTACGAGTTCGTGGAGAAATACCCGTCAGTTACGGTCATGGCGAGCGAAGTGGAGACCCCATCGATCTCAGGCTTGGTGAAATCTGAGCGTCTGGTCCAGGCAGAAGCTCTGCTAGTGGAGATGCCTAAAGAAGAGCAGGCGTCCGGTGAAGAGTTTGTACAGCTATTGAAGAATTTGCGGCATGTTCCGGTGAATCAGACGGTCCGGGAGGGCCAGTGTATTCTGGATGGTAAGTGTCAGGTCCTTGCCACCCCGGGGCATACGTCTGGTCATATTTCTTTGTATTTTCCTGAGCTAAGCAGTGTTATTACAGGTGACGCGGCAGTGAGCGAGGAGAATGAACTGGCTGTCGCGAATCCGCAGTATTGTTTCGACCTGGAGAGTGCAGAGCAGTCGCTGAACCGGTTACAAGCTCTTAACGCACGATCCTATTACTGCTACCATGGCGGAAAACTCGGCTTCTAAATTAGTGCACAGGAAAACATAACTGGCAAAGATGATTGCTGATCATATCACCTGTATATCTCTCCATAACCGGCCGCTGGTAATCGAGCTGATGTCCGCTGACGTAGAGGGCGGGGAGGATCTCCGTCCATGCTTTTTGAACTGCCTCAGTGTATGTTGTATAGTAACAACCGCATAGGTACCGCCGGGAATTTCACCGTAGTTAATAGACTTATCCGCTGGGGCATTCTCAAGCACGCTGATACAGGCATCATATCTGCAATGTTCAGGCAGGGTGGTGTCGGGGTTGTCCTGGGGAATCCCGAAGAGGATGGCTGATCCGGTAAGCAGCCGGTGTGCCCGTGCCCATTCCTTTAAGGCCCCCATAGCCTTACTGTTACCGGGACCATAGGGGCCTGTCTGGCGCACATAAGCAATGCGTGTTACAGGAAGCGTTTGGAGCTGGATTTTCATCGTTTCATTGTCCTTTCTTTCGCTGTAATGAGTACATTCCGAATGCTAACATGGACTAAAATAGAATTCATTTCTTTTTTGAGCGGACCTCTATATGCAGCAAGATATTGACATCAAAAACGAGAATATGTTATATAAAAGGTAGTGTTAGCACTCAGGTGAGTGGAGTGCTAAACGATGATCCGCAATTCGAAGGTTATTTTTGAAAGGAGATTTATTTATTCATGGCCAAAAAAGAGTTTAAAGCCGAATCCAAAAGACTGCTGGAAATGATGATTAACTCCATCTATACACAGCGGGAGATTTTTCTGCGGGAACTGATTTCTAATGCAAGCGATGCCATCGACAAAATCTATTACAAAGCACTGGCCGACGAAGGCCTGGTGTTCAATAAAGAGGATTACTACATTAAAGTGACCGCCGATAAGGCAAGCCGTACGTTAACCATTTCCGATACCGGAATCGGGATGACGCAGGAAGAGCTGGAGAACAATCTGGGGATTATCGCGAACAGCGGCTCGTTTGCTTTTAAGAAGGATAATGAAGCCAAGGACGGACACAACATCATCGGACAATTCGGGGTAGGTTTCTATTCCGCATTCATGGTGGCTGACGATGTGACAGTGATCAGTAAAGCGCTGGGCAGCGACCAGGCGTTCAAGTGGGAATCCCAGGGTGCGGACGGTTACACGATTGAGCCTTGTGAGAAGGATGCGGTCGGAACCGAAATCACGCTGAAGATCAAAGAAAACACCGAAGACGATAACTACGATGAGTTCCTGGAAGAGTACCGCCTGAAGTCGATCATCAAGAAATATTCGGACTTCATCCGCTTCCCGATCAAGATGGACATTACCGGCAGACAGCCTAAAGAGGACGCCGAGAATGAATTCGTCGATGTTATTGAAGAACAGACCGTGAACAGCATGGTGCCGATCTGGCGCAAGAACAAAAACGAGCTGACCGAAGAAGACTACAACAACTTCTATGCGGAGAAACGCTACGGCTTCGACAAGCCGCTGAAGCATATCCATATCAGTGCCGACGGCGCTGTGGTCTATAACGCAATCCTGTTCATTCCGGAGAATACACCGTTCGACTACTACACCAAGGAATATGAAAAAGGCCTGGAGCTCTACTCCAACGGTGTGCTGATTATGAACAAATGCGGGGATCTGCTGCCGGACTACTTCAGCTTCGTCAAGGGGATGGTGGATTCCGAGGATCTGTCGCTGAACATCTCCCGCGAGCTGCTGCAGCATGACCGCCAGCTGACGCTGATTGCGAAGAACATTAAGAGCAAGATCAAGAGCCAGCTCCTGAGCCTGCTGAAGGATGAGCGTGAGAAATATGAGACGTTCTACAAATCTTTTGGCAGACAGCTGAAGTTCGGGGTCTACAATGACTATGGTATGGAAAAAGAAACACTGCAGGACCTCCTGATGTTCCACTCCTCCAAGGAGAAGAAGCTGGTTACACTGGCTGAATATGTGGAAAGAATGCCGGAAGACCAGAAGTTCATCTACTATGCCTCCGGTGAATCGGTGGAACGCATCGAGAAGCTGCCGCAGACGGAAATGGTGCTGGACAAGGGTTACGAAATCCTCTACTTCACCGACGATATCGATGAATTCGCAATCAAGATGATCATGTCCTACAAAGAGAAGGAATTCAAGAACGTCTCCAGTGGTGACTTAGGGATCGAAGAAAGCGCCGAGGACAAGCCTTCTGAAGCGGAAGAGAATGAGAACAAGGGATTGTTCGAAGCGATGCAGGGCATCCTGTCCGGCAAAGTGAAGGCAGTCAAAGCATCCAAGCGGCTGAAGTCCCATCCGGTCTGCCTGTCCACCGAAGGCGAGCTGACCATCGAAATGGAGAAAATCCTCAAGGCTATGCCTAACGGCGGCCAGGATGTACAAGCGGACAAGGTGCTGGAAATCAATATTCACCATGATGTCTTCAAATCGCTGAAGGCTGCAGCCGAAGGCGACAAGGAGAAGCTGGGTCTTTACACTAATCTCCTGTATAACCAGGCGCTCTTGATCGAAGGTCTGCAGGTTAACGATCCGGTGCAGTTCACGAACGATATTTGCAAAATCATGGTCTAAACCGGCGTTCGCGCCGGCCAGAGGACCTGCGATACAAGAATACCCCGCTACTGGTGCAGACCAGTGCGGGGTGTTTTTTTATTTATTTGTAAGTAAATGAAAATAAAGTTTCACCGCTGCTGGCATCGATTACAACATTGAATTCTTTATACGTTGGCACCTTTTGCCCTCTTGCAGCATGGCCGGTACCATGAATCCCTTTGAAGGTCACGATATAAACGGGTGTGTTGTTTAGATAACCATCTGCTCTAAGGTTTGCATTCTTATTCAGCGCCTGTTCTGAGAATGCAGTCAAATATGGATAGGTTAGCAGCTGATATTCTATAATTACCTCAGGGGCTTCGGAAGCAAATTTTGGTGCACTCGTGTGCGCTAAGGAAATAGCTTGTTCCTTTGTAATTACCAAATTACTTGATGTTGGCAGATGAAGTTGAATTCCCAATGATTTCAATCGTTCTGTGTCGTGAGCGGTTATTACTCCTTCTTCCTTACTACTCAAGTCTGAAATATCTCCAGCTGCAATTCCTGAAGAGTAAAATATTACAGTGGAAATAACCGCTGTGACTAATGATCTCTTTGTGGGAAGCATTAGCTTCACTCCTCCGGATTGATTAGTTTTAAATAAGCGGAACTTAAAACTATCACTTATACAATCCTGCCCAAAATACAACAATTCCACTATAATCCCGGATATAATTCAAGATTGTTGTATAAAAGGCAGCATTTATGCTCCACCGGGCGGATTAGCGGGACAATTCTTGTATTTCTTACAACAATCTGTCTGAACACCTAGGTATCCAGGTAGCCAAGTTGTAAGATGTACAACATTTAGTCGATGCGGTGTGAAACGTCAGAATCCGGATTCTGCCAGCGGGATACAGAGTGCAGGCGGCCTGAAGGACAGGATGAAGGACAGGATGAAGGAAGCAGAAATTGGACATCCTCCAGAATGTCCGGGCCGGATAACTGCACTGCTGCCGCGAGCGGGAATGTTATGTTCAGGGTTCAGCGTGCCCGGAAAGTCTCGATAAACTTGGTAGCCAGCGACGACAAATACTTGTCCTTGATCCAGACGGCGGCTACACGGGTATGCAGCGCTTCACACCGGATCTCCTTAAAGATCAGATTGCTGTGATTCGCCAGCTCAAAAGCAGATTTGGGAATAATTCCGATGCCAAGTCCGGCGTTGGCCCAGAGCAGGGTGGTCCGCGCATCATCGTTCATGCAGAAAATTTGCGGTTCGAAGCCATGCTCCAGACAGGTCTCCCGTATGAGCTGTTCGAAACGGCGGTAGATAATAAGCGGCTTATGCTGAAGCTCTCCGAGTGAAATAGCTGCTTCGCTTGAATTCCAGTCATAATCGGGGGTCATAACGGCAATCATCGGCTCCGAATTGAGATACAGACATTCCAGATTGCTGGAATTAAAAGGGGTGCGGATAATGCCGATTTCGACGATGCCTTTGTTCAGCAGATCGATGATCATAAATGTATTACCTTCATGGATTTCAAAAGTAACGCCCAGATAGTTCTTGTGGAATTCGCCCAGCCGGTCATGCAGCAGGGTCGCTCCGGAAGAGGAGACGGTGCCGATCGAGAGACTGCCCTTCAGTCCTTTGGCAAAATCATTGATTTCTCTCGTGGTCGAATCCGTTAATTCAAGAATTTGCTGAGCCCGGTTACGCAAAATAATCCCCGCATCGGTTAGCTGGATGCTGCGCGGACCGCGTTCAACCAGCTTGACCCCTAGCTCCTCCTCCAGCAGCTTAAGCTGCTGGCTGAGCGGCGGCTGGGCCATTTGCAGCTTCCTGGCGGCAGAGGTGATTTGACCTTCCTCGGCAATCGCCAGGAAATATTTCAATTGGCGGATATCCATGTTATTACAGCCTCCCGTTCCGCGTCTTCAATCAAATGCCATATGAAATTCATATGGAAAAGATACGAAACCAATATTATTAATATGTAAGCAGGTATGACATAATCATAACGGGTCTTTTGATTTTTTCAAGAGTGAATACATACTACGTAGGTTAGGTGAGGATTACTGTGTTCAAAATTGCTGTTTTTCTAAAGCCTTACAGGAAAGAAGTGATCATCGGGCCGATCTTCAAGCTGCTGGAGGCGATTCTGGAGCTGCTGCTGCCGACGATTGTGGCCCTGATTATCAACAACGGGATTGGCAGGCAGGACAGTGCCTATGTCTACCGTATGGGCTCCCTGATGGTGCTGATGGCCATCCTCGGCTTCGGCTGCTCCATGATTTGCCAGTATTACGCAGCCAGGGCATCACAGGGCTTCGGCACATCGCTGCGCAACAAAATGTTTAAGCATATTTCATCGTTATCCTACGCAGAGCTTGATATTATCGGCACGCCATCGCTGATCAACCGGATCACGAATGATGTCAATCAGCTCCAGCTGGCCGTAGCCATGCTGATCCGGCTGGTTATCCGTGCTCCGTTCATCTGCATCGGGGCGATCATCATGTCGATGATTCTGGATTTCCGGCTGTCGCTGATCCTGATTGCGGCTACTCCGGTATTCGGAGTCATTCTGTATTTCATCATTACGCGCAGCTCACCGCTCTACCGCAAATATCAGGCCAAGCTGGACCGTCTGGCGCTGGTGCTTAGCGAGAATCTGTCCGGTATCCGGGTCATCCGCGCTTTTGCCGAGAGCCGCCGGGAGAAGCAGCGCTTCAATGAAGCTTCGGAGGATTTGACGCAGACCGCAATCCGGGTCGGACGGATATCCGCCTGGCTGGGCCCGATGACCACGCTGGTGGTTAATGCGGCGATTATCGCCATTCTGTGGGCAGGCGGCATTCATATCGATGCCGGACGGCTGTCACAGGGAGAGATTATTGCATTCATCAACTATGTGACCCAGATCCTGCTGGCGCTGATTGTGGTATCCAATCTCGTTATTCTATTCACCAAAGCTTCGTCATCTGCCAACCGTGTCAACGAGGTACTGGCAATGACGGCATCGGTTGCCGAGGTTGCGACAGATGCGCCGCCGGCTAAGCGTGATGATTCAGCGCCGGTGATCTCCTTCCGCAATGTTTCGTTCGGGTATAACACAACCGGTGAGCTTGCGCTGCAGAATATCACGGTCGACATTCACCGGGGAGAGACGGTCGGACTAATCGGCAGTACCGGCTCCGGTAAATCGACCTTCGTTAACCTCATTCCGCGGTTCTATGATGCAGTAGAGGGTGAAATTCTCGTCGAAGGTGTGAATGTGCGACAATACCGGCTGGAGCAGCTGCGGAGCAGAATTGGCATTGTGCCGCAGAAGGCCATGCTGTTCACAGGATCAATTGCCGATAACATCCGCTGGGGCAAGGCCTCAGCAACCCGTGAAGAGATTATGTCTGCAGCAGCGGTAGCCCAGGCGGAAGAGTTCATTGCCAAGCTGCCGGAGGGACTGGATACCCTTGTCGCACGCGGAGGACATAATTTGTCCGGAGGACAGAAGCAGCGGCTGACGATTGCCCGGGCGGTTGTAGGGCGTCCGCCTGTACTCATTCTGGATGATTCCTCCAGTGCGCTGGATTTTGCCACGGATGCAGCTTTGCGCCGTGCACTGAACAAGAACAGCGGAGATATGACAGTTCTGCTTGTATCCCAGCGGGTGAGTACCGTAAGACAGGCGGATCAGATTATTGTATTCGATGAAGGGCGGATTGCCGGTATCGGCAGCCATGAAGAATTGCTGGAGAGCTGCGGGGTCTATCAGGAAATCTGCATGTCCCAGCTCTCAAGCGAGGAGGCCGTACAATGAACAGTACAAAGACCTGGAAACGGCTGTTTAGATATACAAGCCAATACCGGAAGATAACCATAGGGGCAGTCATCTGCGCCATTCTGAGTGTGATTGCCAGCCTGATCGGACCGCTGCTGATCGGCCGCGCGGTTGACCATATGATCGGGCCCGATCAGGTGGACTTCCCGGAGATTTTCCGCCTGCTGCTGATCCTGGGAGCCGTATATCTGGTTGGCAGCTTCTTCGGCTGGCTGCTCACTTACTATACGAACAAGCTGGCATACCGGACAGTCTACGATCTCCGCCGCGAGCTGTTTGACAAGCTGGACGCGCTGCCGCTGAAATTTCATGATAATCATCCGCAAGGTGACAGCATCAGCCGGTTCGTGAACGATATGGATGCTGTCTCTGACGGGCTGCTGCAAGGCTTCTCCACGCTGCTGACGGGGATCGTGACCATTGCCGGGGCTATCGGGCTAATGCTCTATATCAGCCCTGTGATGACGCTGGTGGTGCTGCTGTCAGCACCGGCGACCTTCTTCGTCGCCCGCTTCATTACAATGCGTTCCCAGCAGATGTTCCGGGAGCAGGCCAAAATCCTCGGCGGGCTGAACGGTTATGTGGAGGAACTTGTCGGCGGACAAAAGGTAGTGCAGGCCTATCACTACGAGGACCGTTCTTTTGCAGGCTTCGCGGAGCGGAATAATGAGCTGTACAAGACTGGGATCAAATCACAATTCTACGGCTCTCTCTCTAATCCGACTACACGTCTGGTGAACAACATCACCTTCTCGGTGATCGCGATGATCGGCAGTGCGCTTGTGATCGGGGGACATTTTTCCGTCGGGGATTTGTCCAGCTTCCTGATCTATTCGAATCTGTTCGCGAAGCCGTTCAATGAGATTACCGGGGTCATTACCCAGCTGCAGTCGGCGACGGCATCGGCGCAGCGTATTTTCAATATTCTGGATCTGCCTCTGGAGACTCAGGATGCTCCGGGTGCTGTAGTGATGAAGGGAAGTCAGGGTACGATTACCTTCGACAAGGTAAGCTTTGCCTATACCCCGGAACGGCCGCTGATCCGGAACTTCAGTCTGGAGGTGAAGCCGGGTACACGCGTGGCGATTGTCGGCCAGACCGGAGCGGGGAAGACCACACTGGTCAACCTGCTGATGCGCTTCTATGAAGTCGACAGCGGCACCATCCGGATTGACGGTACGGACATTACTTCGATTACCCGGGACAGTCTGCGGCGTAACTTCGGGATGGTGCTGCAGGACACCTGGTTATATGGGGGCTCCATCCGCGACAATATCGCTTACGGCAAGCCGGAAGCGTCGGAGGCTGAAGTCATTGCCGCTGCCAAAGCTGCGAATGCACACAGCTTCATCAAACGTCTGCCCGAGGGCTATAATACGAAAATAAGCGGCTCGGGAGATAATCTCTCCCAGGGCCAGAAGCAGCTGCTTACCATCGCCCGTGTGATGCTCGTCGATCCGCCGATGCTTATTCTGGATGAGGCCACGAGCAGTATTGATACGCTGACGGAGGTGCGGATTCAGAAGGCTTTTCTGGCGATGATCTCCGGCCGTACCAGCTTCGTGATTGCCCACCGGCTGTCCACGATCCGTGAGTCGGACCTGATTCTGTTCATGAAGGACGGCGACATTGTCGAGAGCGGTACACATGAGGAGCTGGTGAGGAGCGGTGGATATTACGCCCGCTTGTATAATAGCCAGTTTATGGCGGTGTAGATAAGGTAAATGCAGAAAGACAGCTGCGGTCAGGACTTCTTAGGAGGAGGCTGGCTTGCGGCTGTCTTTTTTTGCAGCGGGATAAGCTGAACTTAGGAGATTTACATAATAATCAGCTGTGACTTTGGTGATCTTTGGGCTTTAGGTTACTAAGGGGTGCTACTGTTGCCATAATTCACCGGTTAACTCGCTGGTAGTGGTGGAGATCCGGCGAACCGGTGACTTTTGGATAATCCTGCACATAATACAACATTCTCCTCATTATTTCGGCCCAAATCGGAAATTGTTGTATAAAAAGCAGGATTTCCCGACCTCCAAGCGGCTGAGCGGGACAATTCTTGTATTTCGTACAACAATTCGCTTGAACACCCGGTTATTATGGGATTAAAGTTGTAATTCGTACAACAATAGTGCCCCATGCAAAAGTGAGTAAGTAGCTCATTTCGCTGTGCCACAGCTAACGAGAGATTTCGGTGATAAATTGCAGTAATCAATAGACGATAACGATGGAGGTTCATTCGAATGGCAACAATCGGTTTAATCAGGCATGGGATTACAGAGTGGAATATCGCAGGAAGGGCTCAGGGACTGGCGGATATCCCGCTTAACAGGGAAGGCAGGGAACAGGCGGTTAAACTTGCCGGACGGCTGCGTAAGGAGCGGTGGGACATCATGATTTCCAGCCACTTGTGCCGGGCCAGGGAGACTGCAGAGATTATTGCTGCTGCTGCAGGGATAGGGGAGCACCTGATTGACGAACGGATATGTGAAATGGATTGCGGACAGCTGGAAGGGCTGAATGAGGCAGAATGGCTCGGAAGATGGGGGCAGGACTGGCGGAGCCTGGAGCTCGGGATGGAGACGGCAGAGGATGTATCACGCAGAGGCGCGCTTGTTCTGGAGGAGCTGTATAACCGCTATGGTAACAAAAAAATACTGGTTGTCAGCCACGGTGCCTTAATCGGCTTGACGCTCCAGCACCTGCTGCCGCAAGTGTTCACCACCACCTACATAGATAATGCTTCGCTAACCCTGCTCACCAAAACCAATAATAACTGGGATTGCCAGCTGTACAACTGTGTGGAGCATTTGGTTTAAGTATTTGCGGGCTGAACTCGTCCGTGAAAATAACCCCATCCCCCCAAGCACACCTTCGGGTCACAGTTGAGCTGACTATTTTTCATATGTTTGGGGGTTCTGGACGTCTTATGCAGTTTGGCGTAACGGATGGAGCACGGATACGTTGCTCACTCTGCACTCCCATGCAACCGGCTCCGCATCACCCCCGGAGTCACCCCGTGCGCCTTGCGGAAGACGCGGATGAAATAATTGGTGTCCATCCCAAGGTTGAGGGCGATATCCTGCACAGGACGCTCAGGGTCCTCGGTGATCAACTGTACGGCGCGCTGCAGCCGCAGGTTCTGCAGATATTTATGCGGAGTCACGCCGTATTCCTGTAGGAACAGACGCTGGAAATGCTGGACAGAATAACCGACAGCAGCGGCCAGATTCGTAATCAGCAG
The DNA here is from genome assembly GCF_037963255.1 of Paenibacillus sp. FSL H8-0259. NCBI lineage: Bacteria > Bacillati > Bacillota > Bacilli > Caryophanales > Paenibacillaceae > Paenibacillus > Paenibacillus sp. FSL H8-0259. The sequence goes on along the minus strand of NZ_CP150147.1, from coordinate 4,766,506 downwards.
CGGCTCCGTGAAATGCTCGTTGATCAGGCTGACGGCCTTATTCAGAGCTTCGTTGCGTACATTTTCGTTCTCCAGGCGGGTCGCCGTACCGGCGGAGCATTCGCTCCTGCGCAGCATCAGCAGCAGCCTATAGAGGGTTACCGACAGATCCTGCATCGACTGCTCCTCCTGGCGGCCGGTGCTGTTTCCATTTACCGTATGCCAGATTCCGCCGATCATATCCCAGCAATCCTCGAACCGTTCAGGATGGAACAGTGCAGACGGCAGCAGGCCGAGCCCCTCCAGCACAGATGCTGACTGGCTTCCATGGAAGCCGATGAAACCTACATGCCACGGCTCATGTGACAGCGGATAATACTCGTGCCCGCGGTCGGGTGGAAAAGCATAGGCCATTCCCGGCTTCAGCACGGTCTCAGTGCCGTTCTCAAGGTCGCGGAACCGTCCGCTGCCGCTGCGGATCAGGAATATCTGATGCACCGGGAATCCGGCCGGACGCACATGGTGATACTGGATATGGCGGCCGACCGAATAAGGGTATAAGGGGAACGCATTCAGGTCGCGCGGCATTTCGATCAGGGAGAAGGGGAGCATGTAAACACCTCATATTCATTTTGTGCTATGGAAACGCTATTATTATACTACCATTGGCAACTGATTATCCTTTATTATAAATAGTATAAACGGTTACAAGCTAAAGGGATAGAGCTGACGAAGAACTTATATCAGTGAAAAGTCCCATTCTAACATCGAACCCTATACGAGAGGATGAATGTAATAATATGAACAGCAAAGTTCCTGCAATCAGCAGCAAGGCTCCTGTAATGCTGCATGGTGCCGACTATAATCCCGAGCAATGGCTGAAATACCCTGAGGTGCTGAAAGAAGATATCCGGATGATGAAGCTGGCAGGCTGCAATGTAATGTCGGTGGGGATTTTCTCCTGGGTATCGCTGGAGCGTGAAGAAGGAGTATTCACCTTCGATTGGCTCGATCAGCTGCTGGATACTTTTAAGGATAATGGAATTTATGCCTTCCTGGCTACGCCAAGCGGAGCACGTCCGGCCTGGATGTCGGAGAAATATCCTGAAGTATTGCGGGTAGAACGTAACCGGGTGCGCAATCTGCATGGGGTCCGCCATAATCACTGCTTCACTTCACCGGTCTACCGTGAAAAAACCGCGCTGATGAACTCCAAGCTGGCTGAGCGTTACGCTCATCACCCGGCAGTCATCGGCTGGCATATCTCGAATGAATTCGGCGGCGAATGCCACTGTGATTACTGTCAGAATGCCTTCAGAGAGTGGCTCAAGGTTAAATACAAGGGAGATTTGGACGAGCTGAATCATGCCTGGTGGGCCACGTTCTGGAGCCATACGTACACCTCCTGGGAGCAGATCGAATCCCCGGCTCCGCACGGAGAGACTCAGGTGCATGGTCTTAACCTGGACTGGCGCCGTTTCGTAAGTGACCAGACGATTAACTTCTGCCAGCATGAGATTGACTCGGTGCGCAGCTTCAATCCTGAGCTGCCGGTGACAACCAACATGCATATGATCGACGGCATTGATTATCGTAACCTGGCGAAGATCCTTGATGTGGTCTCCTGGGATGCTTATCCGGACTGGGGGTATACCGAGGACGATGATGATGCCCGGCTGGCAGCCTGGACGGCGATGCACCACGATATGTACCGCAGCTTCAAAAAGAAACCGTTCCTGCTGATGGAAAGCACACCTTCGCTCACGAACTGGCAGATTGTCAGCAAGCTGAAGCGTCCGGGTATGCACAAGCTGTCCTCCCTGCAGGCGGTAGCCCATGGTTCAGACTCTGTGCAATACTTCCAGTGGCGCAAAAGCCGCGGCTCCAGCGAGAAGTTCCACGGCGCAGTTGTCGATCACAGCGGACATGCGGAGACCCGTGTATTCAGAGATGTGGCTGAGGTTGGCCGTACGCTGGCAGGATTAACAGATGTAGTGGGTACAACCACTCCTGCCGAAACAGCCATCCTGTTCGACTGGGACAACCGCTGGGCGGTTAAGGATGCCCAGGGTATCCGCAATTCCGGGCTGAAATATGAAGAAACCGTGCTTCAGCATTACCGTGGACTGTGGGAGCTGGGGATTCCTGTGGATGTGGTCGGCTCTGGTGATGATCTGTCCGGCTACAAGCTGGTAATTGCGCCAATGCTGTACCTGATCAGTGAAGAAAACGGCAAGCGGATTGAGAAGTATGTGGAGCAGGGCGGCACATTCCTGGCTACCTATTGGTCGGGAGTCGTTGGCGAGACGGACCTGTGCCACCTGGGCGGCTTCCCTGGACCGCTGCGCAGAACCCTGGGTATCTGGGCAGAAGAGACAGAAGGGCTGCACAGCCGCGATCTGAACGGCCTCGTGATGGACCCTGGTAACACCCTGAAGCTGACCGGAGACTATGATGCGCATGAAATCGCTGAGCTGATTCATCTGGAGGGTGCTGAAGCGCTGGGCCATTACCGCAGCGACTTCTACGGCGGACGTCCGGCACTGACCGTGAACAAGCTGGGGGCAGGCAAAGCCTATCATCTGGCCACACGTGTGAAGGACCCGCAGTTCTATGTGGATCTGTATGCTGCCATTGCCGGAAAAGAACGCATCAGCCGCTCCCTGAACACCGAGCTTCCTACAGGAGTAACGGCTCAGCTGCGCAGTGACGGCGAGCATGATTATGTATTTGTGCAGAATTTCAGCGGCAGCGAGCAAGTGGTAACGCTGGATGGTCAGGAGTATACGGACCTCGAATCCGGTGCTGCTGCACCTGCAGAGCTGAAGCTGCCGGTCAACGGGCTGGTTATGCTGAAACGCCAGACTGCAAAGGTATAATCTGCTGAAAATGTAAGCAATGAGTTAAAAAAGGCAGGACCCGCTAAAAGTCGGGTTCTGCCTTTTTGAATGATCTGATAAGCCTCCAATTTGCAGTGAAGCAGATGCTGTTTATCTACTTAATTCCCGGGAAACCATTTGCTCGAAGGAAAATAAATGTATTAAATCCATCTAAAGGATTTAGTATGTGCATTACGCCTGACATTTTGCCGTGGAAGCAGCCGAGTAAGCAAATAGGTTTTTGAAATCCGGACGTCATGCCCTGCTATAAAGAGCTTCAATTCCCTCAATAACCCGCAAATAATAAGCAATCTCATGCGGGACGAGCTGTGAGAGATCAACCTGCTCATTAATTTCTGATCGTTCACCGTCATCGGTTACCCGGAAGCCTTGCACATGTAGAGTGCTGCCAGCTCCAGCGATGAAGCTGCGGAACTCGGTGAAGCGGGCCTGGACGATCCCTGCTACCTCTTCCTGCTGCAGCGAGAAGTCACTTAGAGCATAATTGTTCTCGTAAACAAAAACATTCGCCCGCTCCCGGTCCATAAACCCGGCTGTATCCATCTGGTAGGGGATAATCCCCAAAGGCTTTAATTCGTCAAAATCCAGCTCAAGGCCCAGCTCCTCCTGTACCTCACGGACTCCATCCTCTACCGTCTCGTCAGCCAGCAGATGTCCGGCAGCGGTGATATCGAGCAGTCCGGCATAATCTCTTTTGTGCCGGCTGCGCAGCTGGAGGTAGATCATCAGTCCATTGTCAGCCTGACGGACAAACCAGCAGTGAAAGGTCTCGTGCCAGAGACCGTGGCGGTGTACCTCATCGCGGGGAGCGGTTCCGGTTCTATTACCTTGCTCATCAAATGTAGTTAGTATCTCTTCGGTCATACAGAAGCTCCTTCACCAATTGCGTCAAAGCAGGATGCGGAATGCAGCGGGTCTTGACGATTATATTTTTTACAGCTTACCATAGATACAGAAATACAGTAATATCCAAATGAAGGTGTGGTAGAGGGAATGTACAGCTCAGGAGGAGAACGATGAAATATTTGGTTAAGCTAAATCTGGCCAGCATCATCTTGGCTCTGCCGGTCTTTGCAGCCATTGAGCTGATTGGAAATGCACTGAGGATTAGCCGGATCACCGGATGGGAGTACGGGAAGGTTGAGCGTTCAGTCACGCTAATTAATATCGCAGGCTTTTTGCTGACCGGAATTCTGATCGTGTATGTAACCCGGCGAATACTGGGCAACCGGAGAATAGCTATGATTACGAGCTTGCTCTGGTTTGCCTATTTCAGCTTATTCGTCTACCTGTTCGCTGCGCTCTTTCCTATGACAGTACATGAGGACAAGCCGACGCCGGTTACCGGACTAATCTTCATAGGGATACTTATCCTGCATTTCTTGTATTTAGCCATTGTTCAGGCATGCTCTATATTCTTGACTGTCAGGGAGGACGACTAATGCAGCCAGTACCCATGGAGCGTACTACATTCTACTCGCTAAGCGATGAACGGCTCGGCTATGCCTGCATGGAACCCACGTTCATGAAGATCCGCGCCAAATCTCCGGCGGTGAAGAATGAAGCAATCGCACAGCTTAGCAGGGGACAAAGGGCACTCTGTATGTTCCGGATTCTGTATGACCATAGCTCTAAGTCCGCAGAAGAATACTACGGGTGGCTCAGTTATCTGCTGGATCAGCCGGGATACTGGAGCGGTGTGCTGGAGGGATTGCAGTTTTTTGAAGATGCTCCGCTGATTCATCTGCTGGAGGAATCGAAAGAGCTGTTCGAGGCGAGTAACCTGCGTGCAGGCACGGGCTGGGACGAAGCGGCAATTACAGATTTGGAAGCGGACCCGGAGCTGCAAGAAGCCGTAGCCACCCTGTATGCACAATATCAGGAGCTTACAGCACATACTCTGCGGATCATCGCCGGTTACATTCGTGCGAATCCTGACGAGTTCATCGTGTTCCGATAAGGGCTGGGCCGGACTGAGCATACAAAGAACCCCGGTGCCTAAGAAGCATCCGGGGTTTGATGTGTTTAGCAGCTGCTCTGAACAGCCTCCGCTAAACTATAAACAATTCTATCTATACGCGCTCAGTTTGTATATACGGCGCTTATTATCTATATAGTTGGAGCAAGCCGAATCAATTCATGGTACTGTTATTCAAAAATTCCAAGCCGGAATTATCTGGCCAGCCATCCGCCGTCTACATTAAGGATATGTCCGTTCAGGTAATCGGAAGCCGCGGATGCCAGGAACACAGCAGGGCCCTTAACATCTTCAGCAGTTCCCCAGCGTCCGGCTGGAATGCGGTCAAGGATTGAATCGGAGCGGCTCTGATCCGCACGGATTGGAGCTGTGTTCTCAGTAGCCATATATCCTGGAGCGATAGCGTTGATGTTCAGGCCGGAACCTGCCCATTCGTTAGCGAAAGCTTTAGTCAGACCTGCTACGGCATGCTTACTTGCAGTGTAGCCTGGTACGTTAATGCCGCCCTGGTAGGAGAGCATGGAGCAGATGTTGATGATTTTACCGTTGCCTCTTTCAAGGAAGTGGCGGCCGGCGATCTGGGACAGCAGGAATACAGTGTTCTGGTTGAGGTTGATAACGTCAAACCAGTCTTTTTCGCTGTGATCCTTGGCTGGAGTACGGCGGATCATACCCGCGCAGTTCACGAGGATGTCTACTTTGCCTGTGAAGGCAACAGCTTCGTCGAACATGCCCTGAAGCTTGGAATGATCGCTCAGATCAGTAGCGATGCTGAGTGCCTTGACGCCAAAAGCTTCAGCTGCTGCAACAGTTTCTTCACTTCCATTAAGGGAAGCGGAAATTACATCTGCGCCAGCTTCTGCGAAGGCAAGGGCGATCCCTTGTCCAAGACCCTGTGCGGCACCCGTTACGATTGCTGTTTTACCTGCCAAACTGAATAAAGATGACATATTATAATTCTCTCCTTTTAAGTTGCATAATTGAGTATCGCTTATAGGGCTTAAATGGTATTTAAACTACCCGCACTCGATGTTGACGCCTGCCTTGCGGAACAGCTCCACCGTCTCGGGCGCAAGCCCGCTGTCTGTAAGCAGCACATCGACTTCCTGCAGTGAAGCAAAGGTGCGCAGAGCGGTGTGCCCGAATTTGTGATGATCGCAAGCGGCGAATACCTGGCGGGCTGTGGATACCAGGGCTTGTTTGAAATCGATTAAATCTCCGGTATAGATGGACAGGCCATGCTCAATATGAACGGCTGTCGCCGAGAGAAAGGCTTTTTGAATATTAAGCTTCTGTACATAGGAGACAGCTTCAGGGCCGGCCAGCATATTGCGGACACGGTACCCTCCGGGAACGACCAGACGTATGTTGTCTTTGGGAACCAGCTCGCTGATGATATACACATCATTGGTAATGACCGTCAGGGGCATATTCTCCAGCCGCCGGGCAATCTCAAGCGTGGTGCTCCCGCCGTCGAGTGCAATGATGTCATCCTTGGCGATATGTGCCAGCGCACGCAGGGCAATCTCCGATTTCTCCTCGGAATACTTATCCAGCGGGTCTTTGGAGGGCAGAATCCCGAATTGATCGCTCTGTGCCAGCACAGCTCCGCCGTGTACACGCATGATCAGTCCTTGTTCCTCCAGCTTGCTTAAGTCCTCGCGGATTGTTTTTCCCGTTACCTGGAGCTTGTCGCTCAGCTCGTTCACTGTTACATCCTTCTGGTTCAGCATAACTTCCATTATCATCTCGTGTCGCCGTATCGGGTTCATCCGCCTGCCTCATCTTTCCGTAGTTGATTTGCTTCTATTGTAATTCTTTCATGCCTACGGGGTCCATATCGTCGTAACGTTTATTATCTCCGGCCATGCTCCAGATGAAGGTGTAGTTATGTGTACCCACGCCGCTGTGAATGGACCAGCTTGGGGAAATGACAGCCTGTTCATTGTGCATTACAATGTGGCGGGTTTCTGTAGGCTCGCCCATCAGGTGGAAGACGATAGAGTCATCCGGCAGATCGAAGTAGAAGTAAGCTTCCATCCGGCGCGGGTGAGTGTGGGATGGCATGGTGTTCCACATGCTGCCCGGTTTCAGCTGAGTCATTCCCATAACAAGCTGTGCGCTCTGCACGCCGTTCGTGTGAATGAAGCGGTGAATCGTACGTTCGTTGGAATTCTCAAGTCCGCCCATGGCTCCGGATTCGGATTCAGCCAGCGTGGTCTTGGTAGTAGGGTAGGACTGGTGAGCCGGAGCGGAATTCAGGTAGAATTTCGCCGGTTTGGCGCTATCCGCGCTTTTGAAAATAACATCTTTGGAGCCTTGGCCTACATACAGGCATTCCTTGAAGTCAACTTCATATTCAGTTCCGTCTACAACAACCGAACCTTTGCCGCCGACATTGATAATACCCAGCTCACGGCGTTCCAGGAAGTAAGTTACTCCAAGCTCCTTAAGGTCAGTTGTAAGTACAACATCCTCATTGACCGGATTAGCCCCGCCAACGATCATGCGGTCTTCATGGGTCAGGACAAGCTTCAGTTCATCCGGAGCAAAAATAACCGGAATGTGGAACTCCTTGCGCAGGCGCTCAGTGTCAAACTGCTTAACTTCATTCGGATGTGATGCAAAACGTCTTTCCATTGAATATTCAATCTCCTTAAGAAAAATGTATTTTCGTTCGTATAGGTACAATTTAATCCATTTACGTTCATTTGGCAAGAGATAATCTTTTTTAGTACGTTTATTTTAGTTTGTTTGTTAGTTTTAGAGATTGCCATCTGAACTGAAAGCGTGCACAATAGAGCTGGAAAGCAGTGAGTTCCCAGGGTGGAGTATACCTAATAGAAGAGGGATAGTTGTTCTATGTATACACACGCGGACATGACTCCCGGATTAGGGGCTCGTGATACAGAAAATATATATTGGAGGGTGAGGGAAATGGCAGACAGGCTTCAGGATCAGACTTCTTATAAAATACGCCGGCAGGAAATTATCAGTTCAATCGCACTGGAGGCGGAGCGGCGTCCGCTGCTTGCGAGCGGCCTCTGGTTCCATGATGATGTGCGGAATAACTTCTATTATGCTTCTTATTTATTTGCCGCTGCGGTAGATGATACGCTGGAGCTGCCTTTCGATAAGGAGGAAGCGAAACGGAAGGCGGAAGCTGTCATGCTGGAAACGGTCCTGCTGCAGAACCGCCAGCCCGGTACAGAACTCTATGGCCACTGGCCGCTGGGCTTGAATCCGCAGCCCAGAGAAGCGCCGCCGCATGAGCTGCCGGTGGAGATCATGGGCAGCCTGATGGTCTGGTTCTGCAAGCAATATTCGACCCAGTTTAGCGCGGGGCTGCGTATTGCCTTCCACACGGCCATCGGTCATGTGTACCGCAGCGGATTTTTCCGTAAGCCGGTAACGACGTTCGGCCACCATGAAGCGAAATATACGGCAGCCAAGCTGATCTTCGGCAACTTCTTCGAGGATGATGAGCTGCTGGAAGACGGACTGCGCAGTCTGGACATCACACTGGCGCATATCCGGGAGAAAGGGATGCCGGAGTACGGCAGCCTCCCGTGGTTCTGGCACTGGGTGCAGGCGTTCACCTGTGCCTGGGAGCTGGAGACAGACAGCGGCATTAAGCATACCCTTGGCGAGATGCTGGATTATCTCTGGAACGAGCGGAGCCAGTGGTATCTGCAGGGCGCCTGGGCAGGTGCCCATTCCAGAGGCTGGCCGCATGATGTGCCGGCTGACGGTAATGTGCTGCAAGACTATGTGCAGTTCGGAGACTTCAAGCTGCCGGCGGAGATGCCTCGCACCGAATATGCCGGTTTCCTGTTCTATGAAGCGCCGGAGCAGGTGCGTTCGAATGCACTGAACCGCGAGGCAGCGGTAGAGGTCAAGAAGCAAACCGAGAAGGTGGTTGCCGGAGATCCGGACCGCCAGCCGCCGCTCCATTCCTATGCCTACATCACAGAGGATTATGCGGCAGGCGGCATGTGGGAGCGGGTAGAGGAATTCGACAATGAGCAGCTGCGCTGGGCGTATTCGCTCCCTGTGGGTGCAGCCGAAGGCGTGAACCGGCTGTACTTCTTCCATCCGGGCCAGGGGTATAACGCGGGCGATCCGCGTCACCAAAGCCCTTATATGGAAGTCCTGTATCATAAGAACACCGTCATATCCCTGTTCCCGGTTCCCGAGGGGGAGGCCACTGCAATAGTAGGAGTGCTTCCGAAAGGGGAATGGATCAAGCAGCCTTCGGCACTGTTCGGTTATGCAGGCAATGTGTATTTTGCCGTCTACTTATCGCATGGCTATGAGCTGCTGGAACGCCCGGATTATCTCGAGGTGATCTCCGCAGGGATGCCGGGCGGAGTCGTTGTTGAAGCGCTAAGCGTCAGCCAGGCTGCGGAGCTGGGAATAAGCGGGCTTGATGAGTTTGCCGCAGCCGCCGCACAGCGGGCACCTAAGTTTGGAGCGGGAGAAATTCTGTCCGCGGAATATAGCTCTCTGATCAGCAAAGCGCATCTGCAGCTAAGCACAGACAATGGCCTGACAGAGGTAAAAGCAGAGATTAACGGCAAACCGGTTTCTTTTGACAGTTATTCTGTCTAAGCTTGTAAATAATTAATGAACCTATAGAGGACCCGGGGATGCTGAAGCGTCTGCCGGGTTCTTTTGCGCTGTCTGCAGCCAGCTTCGCTATCAAGATGGGCTGGAGCATGATATGTTAAGAATGGTAATATCTTAGTAGATCAAAGGAAAGAATAAGATAACTATTGTGAAAGCCGATCATCGACTACAGGACATGGGGGGAGCATTATGACAGAGATAGAGTACCGGCTGGAGAAGGATTTCTTAGGAAGCAAACAGGTGGAGAAACACGCCTACTACGGGATACAGACGCTGCGTGCAGTAGAGAATTTCCCGATAACCGGGTATCGGGTGCATCAGGAGCTGATTAAAGCTATGGGCATCGTCAAGAAATCTGCGGCACTGGCCAATATGGAAATCGGCAGACTCTACAAGGGACTGGGGGAAGTTATCGTTGCTGCGGCGGATGAGGTGATTGCCGGAAAGTGGCATGACCAGTTCATCGTGGACCCGATTCAAGGCGGGGCCGGCACCTCGCTGAATATGAATGCGAATGAAGTGATTGCGAACCGCGCGCTGGAGCTGCTGGGCCGGGCCAAAGGCGATTATCTGCAGCTTAGTCCCAACACGCATGTGAATATGGCACAGTCCACGAACGATGCTTTTCCGACGGCGATTCATATTGCCACGCTCTCTCTGCTGGAACAGCTGCTGGTGACTATGCGGAGCATGCATGGCGTATTTGTGCTGAAGGCGGCAGAATTTGATCCGGTTATCAAAATGGGACGGACCCATCTTCAGGATGCGGTGCCGATCCGTCTGGGCCAGGAATTCGAGGCGTACAGCCGGGTGCTGGAGCGTGATATTCAGCGGATCGAGCATACGCGGCATCATCTCTATCAGGTGAACATGGGGGCGACGGCGGTCGGCACCGGACTGAATGCGGAGCCGCGTTATATAGCGCGGGTGGTAGAACTCCTGGCCGAGATCAGCGGATTGCCGCTGGTGAGTGCTGAGCATCTGGTGGATGCTACGCAGAATACCGATGCCTACACCGAGGTTTCGGCAGCGCTGAAGGTCTGCATGATGAACATGTCCAAAATCGCCAATGACCTGCGGCTGATGGCCTCCGGTCCGCGTTCCGGCTTTAATGAAATTACGCTTCCGGCCCGCCAGCCCGGATCTTCGATCATGCCCGGCAAGGTGAATCCGGTGATGGCCGAGGTGATCAATCAGGTCGCTTTTCAGGTCATCGGCAATGATCATACGATCTGTCTCGCCGCCCAGGCAGGCCAACTCGAGCTGAACGTTATGGAGCCAGTGCTGGTATTCAATCTGATCCAGTCGATCAGCATTATGAACAATTCCTTCAAGGTGTTCACGGACTACTGCCTGGCGGGAATCGTGGCCAATAAGGAGAAGCTGCAGCGGGAAGTCGAGCAGAGCGTCGGCATCATTACTGCGGTGAACCCGCATCTGGGCTATGAAGTGGTGTCGCGTATTGCCAGAGAAGCGATTCTGACCGGCGAATCCGTGCGCGCTTTATGCCTGAAATATAATGTACTCAGCGAGGAAGAGCTGAATCTGATCCTCGATCCGTATGAAATGACCCATCCCGGGATCGCGGGGGCAGCGCTTTTGAATAAAGAATAAAGGGCAGTATCCGGGGGATAGCGAAAATTGGCTGCAGAGAACGGTATTATTTTGTAAACCCGGGGTAAAGGTCGTGTTATAATATATGGGAGCATTTACACCCGGAAGTATCATAAATTTGTAATGGCTTACTGGAGGCATAGTGTGGCGAAGGCAAAAGTAGCAAAACGTCCAACCCGCGACGAATTCGTGCTGGAAGAGCTGGGCAATCAGCTGGTCGAGGCGAAACAGGAGGATTCCGAGATTCTGCTGACGGTCTGGGGGAAGGAAGAACAGGTTCGCGGAGTGATTGTGGAGATGGATTCGCGTACCGGCAAGGTACATCTGCGATATAACGAAGAAATTATCAAGGTTCCGTTCATGGATATTATGCAGGTGAATTACCCGCGGGATTAGCCGCTGGAGGCAAGTCTTTCAGGGTAGAGTATAGCAGGACTGAAGAAAGCTCCGGCGCGCCGGAGAGTGGTTGGAGGTAGCAGGGACATGCAAGTGAACAAAACCAATGCCATGCGTATGCTAGATGCAAAAAAGGCCGGATACACCCTTCATACTTATGATAATGAGGATGGCCAGATTCACGGGAGTGCTGTTGCTGAGAAGATAGGCCTCCCGGCGGAGACTGTGTTTAAGACACTGGTATCACACAGCGGGCCGCAGCCCTATGTATTTGTTATTCCGGTGGCTGAAGAGCTTGATCTCAAGAAAGCGGCCAAAGCCGCCGGAGCGAAGAAGATCGAGATGCTCCCGCTTAAGGAGCTGCTGAAGTGGACAGGTTATGTGCGCGGCGGATGTTCGCCTGTTGGCATGAAGAAGCTGTATCCTACGTTCATACACAGCAGCGCGGAGGGGTTGCAGACCATCGCCGTCAGTGCAGGCCGCGTCGGCATGCAGATGGAGCTTGAGCCTAAGCTGCTGGCAGATGTGGTGTCAGCTGTATTTACGGATCTGATTAAAGAATAGCAGTAGAACAAGAAGCCGGAATTCCTGGAGGTCTAGGGATTCCGGCTTTTTTGGCGGTTTCGGCTAACTCCATTCTGCGTAGTGACCGGTTATAAACTGGATTTCACGCTCATAGTGTGCCAGATGCCCCTCATCAACCATTTTCATAAAAGCAGGATTGCCGCTCGCGGCCCCATTCTTGAGCGTGTCGCACATGACAGTCAAACGCTCAATGATCCACGTATGCAGATCCTTAGGGACGGGAATCCCATAAGCCTCAAAAAATAACTGTATCCGCTGGCGCCGGTCTGATGCATGTAAATGGGTTTGGTATGCTGCAGTGGACCCTGACGAGTAGTCAGGTGCGAAGCTGGCCAGCGGAACTGATGTGTAGATGGAATAGGCAATATCCCACATCCGCGGACCGGGTCCGGCCATGTCGAAATCAATCAATGCCACTGGAGCATCATTCTGAAAAACCACATTGTACAGGGCAGCGTCATTATGGCAGATCACTTCATGCGCACTGGTATCGGCATAGCTGAGCTGCCAGCTTCCCTCTGGTTGCGGGTTGAATCCTTCAGTCGCATCATGGTAATGACGTAACAGGCGTGCTACATCTGCAAGTGTCTCACCAGACCACATATATGGCTTAAGTTCAGGGTAAGCATTGCCTGGGACTTCTCCTGGAATATAGCTCAGTATTTCACGCCCGGCGTCATCGATTCCGAGAAAACGTGGCGCTCCCCCGAAGTTCTGCTTCTCCAGATGCCGCAGCAGTGCATGGACATTGGGACTCCAATCCCCTGTGGGACGGCGGACGGTGTCCGCCTTACGGACAATGTGATTCACATTTCCGCCGGTCAATATTTCTTCGTGTTGATTCACAGGCATTCCTCGCTTTCACTAAGGATGTATGTAATATAGTGCAGATACCACAGATACTACCCGGCAGCCCATCCGCAAAGTAAGGATCAACGAGGTGAATGGATGCGGTCGTTCAGAAGTATGCGGACTGAGTCCGTGGGAGTTCCCCGTCATGCCCGGTTTGCAGCTTGAGCAGTTAAGGCAACAGCTTCGCTGCCACAAGCCCCAGATACTCCTTCAGCGCCAGTCCGGTGGTGGAGACGGCCCCGGCGGAGGGAGTGAATTTGTTGAAATAGAGTGACATGGGCCGGCTGGCCAGGTAATCCACCGGGAAGGGCTGCGGCGTTAGTCCCGCGTGCTCAAATTGCACCATGCTGCGCGGCATGTGGAAGGCTGAGGTGACCAGCACCGGACGGCTAAACCCGTGTTCCTGCATAAGTGCAGCGGTGTTGACCGCATTCTGCTCGGTGTTAAGCGAGCGGTTCTCCGGCAGGATGTCTTCTGCCGGGATGCCGAGTCCGATCAGCTGCCGCCGGGCGATATCGGCTTCATTGCCGCTGTCCGCATACACCTGGCCGCCGGAGAAAATAACCGGCAGTCCGGTCTGCCGGTACAGCCGGGCGGCAGCCAGCAGCCGGTTCGCCGCCGGACCGGACATATTGCCCTGCCCGTCCAGATCCGGAGTGCCGGAGGTAGCGCCTCCGCCGAGGATAACAATAACATCACCTTCTACTGCAGAAGGCTGCGTATATTGCCGTTCCAGACTGCCGATCAGCAGGTCACTGACCACAGAGGTCATCGACAGATAGAGCAGCAGGCTCACTGCGAGCAGTACGACCGCCGGCCGGCGGCTGCTTTTCCACAGCCAGACCACCATCCCCAGCAGCAGGATCACAAAAATTCCCGGAGGCAGAACAAAGCTGTATGCGAATTTAATGAGGTAGATCAAGCAGGTCACCAACTTTTCAAGGATTATATAAGAGTCTCATGTTCACCTGCCCTGCATAGCAGGTCATTTCTGGTATTATACCATGAGTCCGGCCGGTGTTCCCAGCTTCGCCCATGCTCAGGTGCGGTACAGATGCTTCATATAGGAGGAGGGGGATTCACCGAGCACTTTTTTGAACACGCGGCTGAAGTAGTAAGGGTTGGGGTAGCCAAGCGTTTCACTGATCTCAGATACATTGTACAAGCTCGTCCGCATCAGCTCGATAGCCTTGTTCATCCGGAGCTTGGTATGGGTCTCAATAATCGTCTGTCCGGTGGCCTGCTTGAACGCGGCCGACAGGTAGCTGCAATTCATATTCAGCTGTGAAGCAAGCTGTTCCCCGGCGAAATGCTTGCCGCAGTGCTTGATCAGATAAGCCGTTACTCTCCGCACAGTACTCCCGCTTTTGCCGCTGACAGTCATACTGCTCTCCTGCTGCCCGGCCGCCTTTGGAGGTTCCCCTCTTGTATGACTGCTGCTGTTTTCTTTTATTTGTTCTCTCTCAGCCTGAATGCCGTAGACCCAAGCGGCAATATTCTTAAAAAACTGCGCTTTCCTCTTAAAAAGCTTCACCCGGCCGCCGGGGTTATCGTGATACAGTATAATTGGATGAATCTCTTCAATAACGACTATAGACTGAAACAGCCGCAATCCTGTAATAATATATCAATGACAACCATGCGGAGGTGCAGCAATGAACAGAACCATACGGGTGCTGCTTGCGGATGACGAGCCGGTTATTCTGCGCGGGCTGAAGAAGCTCATAGCCTGGGAGAGCCTCGGGCTTAATATAGTAGGGGAAGCATGTGACGGGATAGAGCTGAAGGCGATGATCGACAGCTGTCATCCCGATCTCATTATCAGTGATATCAGTATGCCGGGTTATTCGGGTATCGATATTATCCGTGAAATTCATCATTCCGGTCGTCCGATCAAAGTGGTCTTTATCAGCGCCTATCAGGAATTTAGTTATGCCCAGCAAGCGGTACAATACGGGGCGCTGGATTATCTGGTCAAGCCGGTGAATACGGGACAGCTGGAGCAGGTAGTGATCCGCGCAGTAACGGTGATCCGCCAGGAATCCGAAGAAGAGCGCAACAAGGAAATGCTCAAATCCTATGAGCGGAAGAACCTGTCTGTTACGGTTGAGGAGCAGCTGGAGCAGCTGACCGACGGCAATAAGGCTGCGGCAGCTACGCTTGCCCGGATGGGCAACACGGCGATTACCCGCTATGCCAGCGTATGTGTCATCGAGACGGATGAATACGGCGGCCAGCCTTCTCGCTGGGAGGAACGGGAACGCAAGCTGGTGGAATTCGCCTTGTTGAACATCATCAAGGAGACGGTGGACGGAAGGGGCAACGGGTATGTGTTCCGCAAAGGAGAGCGTTTCGGGGTGCTGCTCCAGCATGAGCATTTGAATGAACCACAGCAAGTAATGGAGGATCTGCATCACAAAATCAACAGCTTTCTGAAGCTGCAGGTCTCTATAGGCATCGGCCGCCCGGTCAGCGGCATTGAAGAGGCGGCGGATTCCTATCAGTCTGCACTGAAAGCGCTAAGATTCAGATATTTTGCCGGATTGAACCGGGTGATTCCTTATCCCGCCGAACCAATGGAGGCTGCTGTACCGGTATCCGCACTTGCCGCCGTCCAGAGCAGCCTGCCGGAAGCGCTCAAATCACTCGACAAGGAGCGGCTAACGGCGTTAACCGGCGAGCTGCTGGAGACCGTGCGTCTGCTCTCTGGAGATAGCCGGAACCAGGCGGTGTCCTATGTGTATAATGCCGTGATCCAGCTTGAACAAGATATGGCTGATTTCGGCGCGGATGCGGGGCTGTTGAATCAGGGAGAGAAGCCGCTGCTTGAAAAGCTGGCGGATGCCCCGACCTTCGGCGCACTGCAGCAGGAATTTGAAGCGGTCCTGTCCAAAATGTCCGAGCAGCTGAGCTGCCGGATCTCCGGCAAGGAAATGCCGCAGCTCGCGCAGGTGAAAACCTATGTGGAGGAGCATTATGCCGAGAATATTACGCTGGAGTCCATAGCCGCCATGGTGTATATGAATCCCTATTATTTCAGCAGCTTCTTCAAGAAGCATACCGGCCAGAACTTCAAGAATTATGTTACCGAAGTGCGGATGGGTCATGCCCAGCGGCTGCTGCTGCAGAGTGACCTGATGGTCTACGAGATTGCCGACCGGGTCGGCTACAACAATGCGCGGCATTTCAGCGACATGTTCAAGAAGCAATTCGGCAAGCTGCCGCAGGAATACAAGCAATCGGTCAGGAACTAAGCGGATTGGAGGGAGATCATAGAGTGAAAAGACGATGGCCCGTGCGATTCTGGGGACGGGGACCGAAGAGTATTTTTGTTAAATTTTCTGCATCCTTCCTGCTGGTCGGGCTGATTCCGCTCTTTGCGCTGAGTTTCTTCTCCGTACAGACCTTCTCGGGTTATGTGGAGCGGTATACCACCAGCAATCTGCAGCAAATGGTACTCTATATGAGCTATAATCTGAATTCAGCATTCAATCAGTATAATGAAGTATCCAAATTAATGTATACAGGGCGTTATGAGGGATTCATTGAGAGCTATTCGCAGAATCAGACACAGAATGTGAATGAGCTGGAGCAGATCAACACCATTCCGATAGAATCCTTCCTGAAGACCGTTCTGTTCAGTGATTCTTATATTTCCAGTGTCCAGTTTATCCGCCAGTCTGACGGTAAGTTGTATGTTCAGGAGCGTGGCAACCGGTCGCTGAACATGGAGACGGTTCCGAATGCGGAGTGGCTGTCCGCCATGGCAGGTGACCCTGCGAAGGTGGCTATTTTCCCCACCCATCAGGACAGTTACTTCTATGGCTCAGACCGCCAGGTGTTCACGATCGGGCGCAGCCTGATTGATACCTCCGGACGGGTGACCAAAGAGCCCAAGGTAGTCGGAACGCTTTTCCTGGATATCGATACCTCGTTATTCCAGCAGTTCTTCCGTGAGCTGAGTCTCGGGGAGAAGGATGAGCTGTACCTGCTTGACGGGGAGGGGCGGACGTATTTCAGCAACCAGCCTGCCGGTGCGGCAGGGGCTAGAGCTGCTGATCAAACTAACAATGAGATGATTGTACTCAGTGAGTCCATCCCTTTTTTGAATGGCCAGGTCATCGCCAAAATCCACCGCGGCAACCTGTTCGAACAGCTGCTGTCGGCGCGGGCAACGGTGTATATCGCCATTGGCATGTGTGCTTTTGTAATGATTGTAATGGGGGCCTGGTTCTCCAGACGTCTCGCGGCTCCCATCCGGGAGCTGATCCGGCAGATGGCCGTGGTGGAGTCGGGCAAGCTGGATATCCAGCTCTCCGTGAACAGCAATGATGAGATGGGCAGGCTGGCCCACGGGTTCAACCGGATGGTGGAACGGCTGCAGGTCTACATTGATGAGGCCTATGTGGCCCAGATCAAGCAGAAGCAGACCGAGCTGAATGCACTGAAGAGCCAGATCCGGCCCCATTACCTGTACAACACCCTTGAGGTGATCCGGATGAACGCCGTGGATAAGGAAGCGGGCGAGGTGGCGGATATGATTCTGGCGTTATCCAATGAGCTGAAGTATGTCATCGATTACGGGGAAGACCGCGTAAGCCTTGCCAGCGAGCTCGCCCATCTGCAGAATTACTTCTATATTATTTCTGTACGGTATGAGAACCGCTTCGAGCTGCATCTGGATATTGCCCCGGATGTTAATCTGGACTGGCCTATCCTGAAGCTGTCTCTGCAGCCGATGGTGGAGAATGCGGTTCAGCATGGACTGCGCCTGCAGGGAAAAGGAACCGTCGGCATTACGGTCGAACGGAGAGAGCAGGTGCTGGCGATTACGATATATGATGATGGCGTGGGGATGAGCAGGGAGACTCTGTCCCGCATTAATAAGATTCTGAAAGACCCGGAGGCTCCAAGCAAGAATGTCGGCATGAAAAATGTGCATGAGCGCATCCGCTCCAGCTTCGGGGAGGCGTATGGCCTGTCTGTGAACAGCAGAGAGTATGTCGGGACCTCCATTACGCTGACGTTCCCGGTTATCACTGAATGAGGAGGACACAGGTGGTGCAAATGCCGAGGATATCATGTATGAAAATAACAATAGTGCCGCTTGCGGCCGCGCTGATCCTGTCCGGCTGTGGAGGCAAAACCGGATCAGGCGGAATCGGAGGGAATCATGCGGCTGATCAGGGGAGCCGCCCGGATACAGCATCCGGGGGAGGTAAAATAAGCTTTACTATAGGTTATGCCTCCGGTGATCCGGCGACGAAGCAGGCTATCGAGGATACCATTAAGGCCTTCATGCAGGCGAATCCGGACATAGTCGTCCAGGATGTCAGTGAGACAAGCTCCTCTGCCTATATGGATTGGCTGAAGGTTAAGGATGCCGTGGGCGAGTTCCCCGATCTGGTAGAGATGAGGGATACCGAGGCCTTCGCCGATGCGGAGAAGATTGTTCCGCTCCCCGATGAGCTGGCGGAATTGTTCGATCAGCCGCCGCGGATCGGCGGCAAGGTATGGAATGCCCCGCTGTTTGTCGCTGCCCCGCAGGGTATTATTTATAGCAAGAAAGCGTATGCCGAGGCAGGCATTAAGACGCTTCCGGCAACCTACGATGAATTTCTGGAGATCCAGAACAGACTGCGGGCAAGCGGGATCACTCCGCTCGTTGTAGGCGGCAAGGATATTTTTCATATGGGCTTCTGGGTTAATAAATTTCTGATTGATGATGTATATGCCGCTGATCCCGGCTGGAACGCGAAGCGGACGGCCGGTGAGGTTAGCTTCACCGATGACAATGTAGTCCAGGCCATGACTGATTTCAAACAGCTGTTCAGAAGCGATGTCGATAAAGGCTGGCTAAGCACAGGGGATAACCAGACGGCGTCCATTCTGGTATCCGGCAAGGCAGCCCAGCTGTTCTCCGGCTCCTGGATGTTCTCACAAATCCAGGAAGCCGATCCCGGCTTCGAATTCGGCTTCTATGCTGTGCCGGACCGTAGAGGGAAGCTGAATGTGGTCGGCCTGCAGTCGCCCTCCGGCTGGTCGCTGTCTGCCCAGGCGGCGCAGGAGCCGCTCAAAAAGCAGGCGATCGAAGACTTCATCCGGTTCTTTTTCTCACCGGAGCCTTATGCCGCATTTCTGAGCCGGATCGATTCGGTTCCTTCGACCAGGCAGGAATTCAGGCGGGAGGCCGGTGAACAGATGCAGGTGGTGCTTGATCTGATGGCCGATCCGGCCGTTACCAAATCCCTGATGATCAACAATTGGTGGGGAGATAACCTGATTCCTCCGCAGTTCCGTAACTGGTTCTACAAGCTGCTGCAGGAAATGGTTGTTAAGGACGGGGATGTACTAGAATATATGAAACGGGCCGATACTGAATACGACAGGCAGGTACAGGAATACTGGCAGTGACATTACACTATAGCCCGTGCAAGAACGGAGGTCTCCTGGACCTTCGTTTTTTTCTGCTCAGGAGAATCTTCTTAAATTTACCGCACATCCCTCTTAAATTAGTTCATTCTAACCGTGAAGGCTGAATGCTATTCTTGGAGCATAAGGAAACGCTTACGGACGATGATGCGCACATCGGGCCGGCAGTTTCCGGGCTGTATACCCAAGGGGAGGTTACTAAAGATATGAAGAACACCATTACGAAATTATCCGTCATGCTGCTCGCAGCAACCACTGTACTTACCGCATGCGGCGGAAATAACAATAACAATGCCAGTGGCGGCAACGCAGCGGCAACCGGGGCTCCGGCAGGAAATACTGCAGCTACTGATGCTGCGAAGAAGGATGTCAGCTTCACCATCGGTTATGCGTCGGGTGACCCGGCGACCAAGAAAGCCATTGCTGATACCGTTAAGAAATTCATGGAAGCGAATCCTAACGTCACCATCAAAGACCTAAGTGAAACCTCATCGGCTGCTTATCTGGATTGGTTGAAGACGAAGGATGCGGTTGGAGAATTCCCGGATCTGGTGGAAATGCGTGACACCCAGGTATTCGCGGATGCGGGCAAAATTGTCGAGCTTCCAGCCGATCTGCTGGAGCTGTTCGAATCGCCACCGCAGGTGGACGGCAAAGTATGGAACGCTCCCATGCAGGTCAATGCACCGCAAGGGATCATTTACAGCAAAAAAGCTTACGCTGACGCCGGGATCACCGAGCTTCCCCAAACCTATGACGAGTTCATTGCCATCCAGGAAAAATTGAAAGCTACAGGTATCTCCCCGCTGGTAGTAGGCGGCAAGGATATTTTCCATATGGGCTTCTGGGTCAATAAATTCCTGATCGACGATGTCTACAGCAAAGACCCGGACTGGAACTCCAAACGTACGGCCAAGACCGTCAGCTTCGCAGATCCTGATGTAGTCCAGGGCATGACTGATTTCAAAGAGCTGTTCAAGAACTATGTGGACAAAGGCTGGCTGAGCACCGCAGATAATCAGACCGCGTCGATTCTGGTATCCGGCAAAGCTGCACAGCTGTATTCCGGCACCTGGATGTTTACCCAGATTGCTGAAGCTGATCCAGGCTTCGAATTCGGCTTCTACGCGATCCCGGACCGCCAAGGTAAAGTGAATGTCATCGGTCTGCCGTCACCGGCCGGCTGGTCGTTATCCGTTGATGCGGCCAAGGATGCCGACAAAACGGCAGCGATCAAAGACTTTATCCGCTTCTTCTTTGCACCGGAGCAATACTCGGTCTACCTGGCTTCGATCAATGCCATTCCTTCCACCAAAGAGAAAGTTACCTATGAGACAAGTGAGCAAATGCAGGTTGCACTGGATCTTATTGCCGACACGAGTGTCACCAAGTCACTGGCCATCAATAACTGGTGGGGCGATAACCTGATTCCTCCGCAATTCCGCAACTGGTACTATAAGCTGCTCCAGGATATGGTGGTGAACGATGCCGACGTAACTGAATATATGAAGAAGGCCGATACCGAATATGACAATCAGGTCAAAGCCAATTCGCTGTAAATAAAAGCGCCGGAAGGGAACCTCTGCTCCGGCAGAGGTTCCTCTTATCTAGACAAGCGCGTCCCAGGGAGGGGAGAGGAACCATGGCTACATCCATCGTTAATACAGACAAGTCTTTCATAGCCGCAGAGAAGCCGGGCAAGAAAAAGAAAAAATGGCAGTCCTACGCGCTGTTGTTCATCCTGCCGTCATTCCTTTTATACACACTGTTTGTCATAGTCCCTACAGCAGGCAGCGTCTACCTAAGCTTCACATCGTGGGACGGGATCAGCAGCGATATCCGGTATATCGGATTCGCCAATTTCGTCGAGATCTTCCAGAGTCCGCGGGTGCAGAACGCCCTGAAGAACACTTTGGTTATGACAATTACGCTAGTACTGCTTGAGAACATTGCTGCAATCGCCATGGCCTTAATGGTCGACAAGGTACGCTGGTTCCGCAATTTATTCAGAAGTATCTTCTATTTCCCGACCCTGCTCAGCGGGATCGTCATGGGCTTTGTCTGGGCAATGATTCTGAATTACAACTTCGGCGTGTTTAATCAGATCCTGACCTCCGTCGGTTTAGGCGACTATATCGTCGACTGGCTGGGCAATCCGAAATACGCTATGCTGTCGATTATTCTGTCAACGGTCTGGAAAGGCGCGGGTTATTATATGATCATCTATCTGGCCGGACTGCAGGGCATTCCGCAGGAGCTTAATGAAGCGGCCAGCATTGACGGCGCAGGCGGCTGGCAGCAGTTCCGGCATATTACGTTCCCGCTGCTTGCGGGTTCGATGACCGTGTGCATGGTGCTTTCCATGATCAGCGCGCTGAAGATATTTGACCAGATTGCCGTAATGACCGACGGCGGCCCGGGCTTTGAGACAGAGACATTAACTTATATTATCTACAAAGTAGGCTTCGGGGAGCTGAGACAAGGGTTCGGCACGGCGCTGGCTATGGTCCTGTTCCTGATTATTCTGATCATTACGGTCATTCAGGTTAAATTCCTGCAGAAACGGGAGGTGCAGCTCTAAGATGACGATGCAGACCAAGCGGAGAATCACTGAAATTGTCCTGTTTGTCATAACGCTCCTGGTAGCGGTTATCTTTTTCTTCCCGATTTTCTTTAATCTGATGTCCGCGTTCAAAAGCAACGCCGAGATTATGCGCGATGCGGTTGCTTTTCCGAAGACACTGTATTTAGACAGCTTCAAATATCTGCTTACGGAGACCGAGTTTCCGCGTGCGATTCTTAACAGTCTTATTCTGACCGTAGTGGCGATTGTCGCCCAGGTGCTGATTATTCCGATGGCAGGTTACGCGATTGAACGCAGAAATGCCCGCTGGACGCGGCTGGTCTTCATCTATTTCCTGGCAGGCATGATGATTCCGTTCCAGGCGTATATGATTCCGCTGTTCAAAGAGCTCAGAATACTCGGCCTGTACGGCAGTCTGGCGGGTCCTATCATGATTTATGTCGCCGGTGCCGTAGGCTTCGGATGCCTGCTCTATACCAGTTTCGTCAAGGGTATTCCACGGGAGATTGAAGAAGCGGCAGAGATTGACGGGTGCTCCCGATATGGGATTTTCTGGAGAATCGTCTTCCCGCTGCTCGGACCGGTTACGGCAAGTATGGTGGTGCTGAACGGTCTGGGGATCTGGAATGACTTCCTGATGCCGATGCTGGTGCTGCCTTCCGGCCAGGCCAAGACGATGGTAGTAGAAATCTACCGGTATATCGGGGAATTCTCCTCGCGCTGGGATATGATTTTTGCCGGAACCGCCATGTCGGTGGTGCCTGTGCTAATCGTGTTTATCTTCCTGCAGAAGTATTTCGTTAAGGGAATTGCGTCAGGGGCCACCAAAGGGTAAGAGGTGTGTGTTCTCCTGGGGTAAAATAAAGAAACTCCGTGGGCCATTGTTAATGGTTTGCGGAGTTTTTGTGTATAGGGATTATATCTGGGGAGTCCGCCCCCGGTGATTCGTGAGTCACTGATTCGGTGATTGGTGATGCGCTGGTTGCTAATTCGCTGGTTCGTGCTTCATGCGCCCTCCATGCGCCTTCTCGGTGACCTTGCATCTGAAGCGGACTGAGATTAACGGAATCTCAGTCCTTTTCACCGCCAGTTGGAGACTAATGCAGACCCGTCAAGTTCATGGTGACGACATACGCAGTTGATGAGTTCAGCTTTGAATCATCTTTAATGTGAAATTGTGTTCATACCGGTGTCATATAGGTGGCAGGATTCAGCGAATCACCTTCAATAATAATCGCAGTCAATCCCGAATCCGTCCGTGTCTCATGCCATTCATCCTGCGCCCAGAAGACAGCCTGGCCTGCCTGGACAGCCGTGAATTCCTCTTCCTCGCCCCGGACATATCCTTCCCCGCTCATAACCAGCAGCAGCTGCGGACATGCCGCCTGATGATAACCGATCACTCCCTGCGGGCCCAGATATACGCAGCCGATATGCGTTTTTCCATCCGTCTGGATAATCCGGGATAAAATGAAGTCGGAGCTGAAGGCTGAGATTGGCTTGCCGGTGTCCTGGTTGAAATGGTATATCTTCATTCTGTGCCTCCCTGCGTATTAGCGGATAACGCTTTGCCGTCTGTCTTCCCCGGTTCCTCCGTAAGCTGGCGGTAGCCCATGGGGGGCAGGCCGGTCCAGCGCTTGAACTGCTTGCTGAAATGGGAGACATCACGGTAGCCGAGCCGGTAGGCGATACTCTCCACTGACAGGCTGTTATCCAGCAGCAGCAGCTTGGCATGGCGGATAATCAGGTCAGAGAGATACTGCCTCGGCGGCAATCCGTAGATTTGCCGGAAGGCGCGGTTGCAGTGATTCGGGCTGTAGCCAAGCCTTGCGGCGATGTCTTCAATGCTTCCGGCCCGGCTGCCGGTTGCCGCAGCGGTGAATACGGATTCCTGCAGCAGTCCTTCGATGGCATTCGCCAGGGCAACGGTTTTCTCCGTAACACCGGGCAGTGTGCTCCGGGCAGGGGAGGGCAATGCAGCCAGCACCCAGCTGCTGAGTGCGGTGAACAGCTGCAGCGAAGCATTGAGCGTCACCAGCCGGCCCCGCTGGGCATCGCTGGCATCAGGGAGGATCGTCGAGCTGATAATTGCATCGAGCGAAGAACGGATCGCCTGCAGCTCCGGAGTGTCGCCGCTTAGGCTGACGGTGTCCATCGTCATCAGGGAACGGCGCAGAACCAGATCATCAATGTCGAAATGCAGGCAATAATAGGTCATTTCATCCTCTGACACCGTACCCAGGCTGGAATGCAGGACACTTGGGCGGATGAACAGAATGTCGCCGCTGTGCTGGATGTAAGACTGCCCGCCTACGTTCATTTGCTGCGAACCCTGCAGGACGATATTGATCTCGAACATCGGATGGGTGTGGGCCGGATATTGCCACTCCCTGTTCACCTTGCGCCAGTGGGCAGCGAATATATGAAAGGCAGCCTGTATATCCGGGGACATCCGGCCGTCCATGGAATGCTGTGTACCGGGATCTAATACGTTCATACTCAACCTCTTTTTCACTAAAAGTTGGCTCTATTATAGCATAGGCCGCCGCGTCCGATTGATTTGTCCAAATAATTGGCGGCTTTACGCCTGTTGCATAAGCCGGGCCGGCGCTAACATAGAGCTATGAGCCCGGTACTGCCGGGCCACAGCCTGGAGGGAGTGCATTTACGATATGCCGACAAATCAGTTTTTTAATGCCCATCATTCACCGATTGGTTCATTTTCCAGCTTCACTCTGGGGTTTAAGGGAGCGTCCGGCGGTTTTGACCTGGAAGCGGGTAAGCCGCCGAGACAGAATATATATATTGGCCTGGAACGCAAGGATGGCCGCGGCTTCGATACCTTGCCTTTCCATGAGCAGGGCAGTGACGATGAGAGTAAGCGCTATGACATCGAGAACCCTGATCCGAACCCGGATAAACCGCAGATTCTTTATCATTACGCGGACGAAGAGATCACCCGCGATTTCCGGCTGGCTACGGACAGCTGGCAGGCCGGGGATCTGACCTTCCGTATTCTCTCCCCGGTCCGGCCGGTTCCGGACCCGGAAACAGCTGCAGATGCGGAGCTCAAGGAAGTGCTGCTGCCTGCGGTATTGGTAGAGCTGGAGGTTGACAATACTTCGGGCGATTCTGTCCGCCGGGCCTTCTTCGGCTTCCAGGGGAATGATCCGTATAACGCTTTGAGACGCTTTGAGGGCAGCCAGGCAGAGCTGACCGGTGTCGGCCAGGGGCGGTTCCTGGCGATAGCAGCGGAACAGGGGAGTGTCAAGTCCGCTATGCATTTCACCATGGAGGATATTCTGACAACGGAGCTGGAGGAGAACTGGACCTTCGGACTGGGCCAGGTTGGAGCTCTGGTTATGGATGTGCCCGCAGGAGAGCGCAAGGTCTACCGGTTCGCAGTCTGCTTCCACCGGTCCGGCTATGTAACCTCGGGAATGGACGCCGGTTATTACTATAACCGCTATTACAGTAATGTAGAGGCGGTAGCGGAATATGCGCTGTCCCATTTCGATCAGCTGAAGCAGCAGGCAGTGCAGGCTAACTCCATGCTGGAAGGAACAGGGCTCAGCGAAGACCAGACATTTATGCTGGCACATGCCATACGCAGTTATTATGGCTCAACCGAGCTGCTGGAGTACAAAGCCCAGCCGTTCTGGGTCGTGAACGAAGGCGAATACCGGATGATGAACACATTCGATCTTACGGTGGATCAGCTATTCTATGAGCTGAAAATGAATCCGTGGACCGTACGCAATGAGCTGGATATGTTCGTGGACCGGTACAGCTATGTGGATACTGTCCGTTTCCCGGGAGACGTGGCCGAATATCCGGGCGGGCTCAGCTTCACCCATGATATGGGGGTAGCCAATGCCGTCTCGCGTCCAGGGTATTCCTCATATGAGCTGTACGGCATCGACGGCTGCTTCTCGCATATGACCCATGAGCAGCTGGTAAACTGGATTCTTACAGCGGCGGTATATCTGGAGCATACAGGTGACCTTAGCTGGATGGAACGCAACCTTACAGTGCTGGAGAGCTGCCTGCAGAGTATGCTGAACCGGGATCATCCGGACCCGGCGAAACGAAACGGTGTGATGGCCCTCGACAGCTCGCGGACAATGGGCGGCGCGGAGATTACTACGTACGACAGTCTGGATGTGTCACTGGGCCAGGCGCGCAACAATATTTACCTGGCGGGTAAATGCTGGGCAGCGTATTTGGCGATGGAGAAGATCTTCCGCGATAACGGCAATACGGAGCTGTCACAGACTGCCGGCAGACAGGCAGAGCTCTGCGCAGCAACCATTGTGGGCAGTGTTACCGAGGGCGGCTATATCCCGGCTGTAATCGGAGAAGGCAATGACTCGAAGATTATTCCGGCGATTGAAGGCCTCGTGTTCCCTTACTTCACCGGCTGCAAGGAAGCTTTGGAGCGCGGGGGGCGGTTCGGCGAATACATCGCGGCGCTAGACACGCATCTGCAGGCTGTGCTTGTTGAAGGGGTGTGCCTGTTCGAAGACGGCGGCTGGAAAATCTCCTCCACCAGCAATAACAGCTGGCTGAGCAAGATTTATCTGTGCCAGTTCATCGCCAGACAAATTCTTGGTCTGGAGTGGGAGGACAAAGGCCATGCAGCCGATTCGGCACATGTAACCTGGCTTACGCATCCGCAGCTCTCGATCTGGAGCTGGAGCGACCAGATTATCTCCGGCGAGATTACCGGCAGCAAATATTATCCGCGCGGAGTGACGGCGGTCTTGTGGCTGGAGGAGCAGCGGGTGTAATCGTATTGGAGCCTGAATCATTCCGGAATAAGATTCGTGAGGAAGCCCGAAAAATTTCAGAACGCTACTGACATAAGGCTGTCAGTAGCGTTGTTTTATTATCGGGTATGTAAACATAAAGGAGTATAGGAAGGAGGGTATTTTGTGAATTTTGCTTCTGTACGCATCATTACCGAAGATGTGAATCGTCTCGCCGAGTTCTATGAAAAAGTCCTGTGTGTTTCGGCGGTGCACCCCGCGCCTGTTTTTGCCGAACTCGTTATGCCGGCATGTACCCTGGCAATCGGCCACTCCCAAACGGCGCAGCTATTCGGCGCGGGTTTCGTAGTGGCAGCGAGCAATCACACTGTCATCATCGAGTTCCGCGTCGACGATGTCGAAGCCGAATACGTACGCTTGAAGCCAATTGTCTATGATTGGGTAAAAGAACCGACCACGATGCCGTGGGGGGACCGTTCTATGCTGTTCCGTGATCCCGACGGCAACCTGGTAAACCTCTTCGAACCGGTGACCGAGGAAGCGATTAAACGGTTTAGCGGCAGGCATTGATTAATCATGTCAGCCGAAACGCAGATAGGCTTTGAGCGATTTGGCGTCTCAGTATCATTGGTCCACCACTGGCTCTCCGGTACAAAGTCGTTAAAAGAAGGGTCATCGATTGTCGCCGAGCAGAGCAACTTTACTTTATTCCTCGAAGGCGATGCCGGTAGCTTTTAAATGTCCATAGGCAACGAGTCTGCTGAACTGAGAAGCAACTTCACCCGCAGGAATAGACAGATCGTTTTTAACCCACCAAATGATAATCCCCATGAAAGACGATACAAGGTATTCGAATAGCAAATCCTTGGACAGCACTAAAGAGAAATTTGCCGCTGTCGGATTCCACCCCTCATTTAGTTTATCTTTAATGATTTTCTCCATTTTTGCGCGGAATGGATAGATTCTATTCTCTTCAATTAGCATGGCGTAGTAAAAAGAGGTGTTATGCGAAATGTGTTCCAGTATAGTTTGCATGATTGTCTCGAGTACAGAAATATTGTAAGGATTCATGCTGATTGGACAAAGAATGACTGCATTTTTTAATTCGCCCAATAACTCATCCATATAGGTATTTAATAAGTCAGGTTTATTTTCGTAATGGAGATAAAAGGTGTTTCGATTGATCATAGCCCGATCGGCAATATCCTGGATTGTTATTGCTTCATATCCCTTTTCTTGAATAAGCGCAATAAACGCCATTCGAATCGATTGTTTAGTGCGCAGTATTCTTAGATCGGTTTTCTTGTTCATTATTTTCGCTCTCCTATATTAAATTAGAGTCGTTAAGCGACAAAGTGATATGAATTGTATGTTATCCCTCAAAACAAAAAATATTGAATATTGAACGTAAAGTTCATCTTAATTATAATGAGCGAAAGATAAATAAACAACATAACGTTCATTATTTATCTAATGCCTATAAACTCGTGATTGAAAGAGGTGAATACCATTTATTGTTAGGCCTAGTAAGGTAACTGTTGAGATAATAAGGAGGATATTCTAATGATATTAAACAATCAAAATGAGTTAGTTCTAAAGGCTAAAGCAGTGCTGGAAAGTTTAGAGAGCGGTAATCCCAAGGCGATTACGAATTACATTCATCCGGATCAATATGTTCAGCACAACCTTGCCTTATCCAATGGCCGTGCAGCCATGCTTGGTGCACTTGATCATTTAAAGGAGATAGGTACAAAGGTGAGCATTAAGCGCATTTTAGCCGATGGAGATTATGTTGCCCTTCATTCCGAATATGATTTTTTTGGACCTAAAATTGGCTTTGATATTTTCCGTTTTGAGAATGGACTGATCGTTGAACATTGGGACAATCTGCAAGATCGGGTAGAAAAGACACCAAGTCATCATACGATGATTGACGGACCGGTCATGATTAAGGATATCGACAAGACTGATGCGAACAAAGTAGTTGTCAAAAGCTATGTCGAGAATATACTGCTTGGGAAGAACCCGGACCTGCTTACCTCTTACTTTGCCGGAGATCAATACATTCAGCATAGTCCACATATTGCAGATGGCCTTTCCGGCCTCGGTGCTGCATTGCAGGGTCTTAAGGCGAAGAATATTGAGTTTCAATATACTCAGGTTCATCAGGTTATCGGACAAGGCGATTTTGTGCTTACAGCGAGTGAAGGTCTATTTGATGGTGAACCTACTGCTTTCTACGATTTGTTCCGTGTTGAGGACAGGAAAATCGCCGAGCATTGGGACGTAATCGAGGCCATATTGCCTGTGGAAAAACGAAAGAATTCGAACAGTAGATTTTGAGATTAGATGAAAACAAATGAGCTTATTAAAAAACAAACTAATAGTTACATTACCCATTATCGTTATTGCAGTCATCTTCATTTTTAGTCTGGCTATGATTCCTAGCATCAATCCTGCTCCACATAACTTGCCCATTGCCATTGTGAATGAGGATCAAGGCTTAACGGCTCCAAAAGTAAATATAGGCGAGACGATAGTGTCTGATATTCAGTCAGAAATCTTGGCAAATTCGGATGGAGATTTGGCGATCAAATGGATCGAAGTTGGTAGTGAAGTGGAAGCGAAGGAAGGACTCGATAACCAAGAATATTATGCTGCATTGGTGATTCCCAAGGATTTCAGCGAGAAGCAGGCATCACTTATGACGCTGGACCCTTCTTCACCCCGGATGCAGATGTATATCAACCAAGGTATGAATGCATCGGCATCTAGTGTGGCAGGGCAAATGCTAAACCACGCGGTTGATGCTATAAATAAGAAGCTGTGTGCTGAGCTATTAGCGGCTATTGATCAGAAGGGCGCTATGCTCTCGACAAAACAAGCCGCTGCTTTAGCTTCGCCAATCGTTAGCGAAATCATCAATGTGAATGCAACCGGTACGCATAGTGCAAACGGGAATTCACCGGTTTTGATGTTACAACCCTTGTGGATGGCCTGTCTAATCGGAAACGTAATTTTCTTGCTTGTCAAAAATAAACAAAATTACGTCAATCGTAATGATCGGCTTCGGGCGAATATAGTCCAATTCCTTTGGGGAGCAATCATTGCTTTGGCAGCTGGCTTTAGCTTCACTTGGTTTGCTGGAAGATGGGGCGTACACACTCCTCATTTCACGGATACCGCTTTATTCTTGGCAATTGCTTATTTAGCATTTTTCCTCATGATAGCTGCTGTTTTCTCCTGGATTGGGTTAAAAGGCATGATTATTTTTGTGTTGTTGCTGTTCTTCGGTGCTCCACTCCTTAGTTCCGCGCCAGAGTTATTATCTCTGTTTTACCGTGATTGGATACTGTCATGGCTGCCGATGCGCTTCATGGTTGATGGGCTACGAGAGTTGTTGTTCTTTGGACAAGGCCTGAGTATGAATCATCCGACATTCGTCTTAATCTGGATCGCATTTGGCAGCCTGTTGGTCTTACTTTCATCTACCTTTAAGGGTTCACGAAAACCAGAGCAGAAGAAAGAGGCGCCGCGATAAATGCGGCCTACTCATAACCGATGAAAGGGGCTGTCCCAAAAGCCAAGATATGGCTGGGACGCCCATTGTTTTTAGAGTCGGATAGACGGTTGCGCTAGGTGAGGACGCTGCGCGAACGGACCGTTGTTCCAATCGCTGTGCTCTCCAGATTTTTTTCATTTCCCTTAGCGGTGAAAATCCGGAGACCAAGGCGACCGCTACCGCTTTTCCACAATCAGTCCGTCCTCTCCGCTGTTTAAGCGGGAAATATACGACAATCCTTCTAAAAATCATAAAAAAAGAAACCTTTCTTTGGTAAAATGGAAGTGCGACCAACCATTTCAAAGGAGAGGTTTCTTTTGTATATTCAATATACCATGGACCAACTTTGTTTGCCAATGGATCTGGAAGAAGACATTCCGGAACATCACCTCGATCGCGCTCGTTAACACAGCCGTCAATCGACTGGACGACTCCATCTTTGACGCTGCCTATCCTGGTGGCGGCCGTGACAGCTACCACCCTAAAATGCTCACCAAAGTCATTATCTTCGCTTACACTCAGCGAATAGTTTCGTCTCGCCAAATCGCCAAAGCGGTACGGGAGAACATTCCCTTCATGTGGCTGGCCGGACGGCAGCGACCCGACTTTCGCACTCTTAATCGCTTCCGTTCCCAGCGGATGAGAAATGTCCTCGAAACGGTATTTACCGCCGTGCTTCAGTTTCTGGCTGACAAAAAATATGTGTCTCTGGGGCATTATTTTGTGGACGGCAAGTGGCAGAGCACCAAGAAGAACAGGAGTTCCAGGGAAAGGACCTCACCGAGCTCGGTGAATCTTACGAGATGAATTGTGAGAAGCTGGAAACCCTGACCCGGGGGCTGGAGTCTAAGCTCCTGGACAAACCCAAAGATAAACCCCTGAAAAAAGCCGTTCGGAAGCTTCGGAAGGATTTACTGCCCCGATTACTAAAGTACGAACACTACCAAAAGCTGCTAGGGGACCGGAACAGTTTCAGCAAGACCGACCCGGATGCGACTTTCATGCGGATACAAATCGGAACGGAAAACCAATTTATTTTAGCCTACAGTCTACACCCGAGACCGACGGACATCCGTTGTTTACAGCCACATATGGAAAAGGCGCGGCAGATCCTGGGAACTTCCCAGAACGGTGATTGCGGATGCAGGCTACGGCAGTGAAGAAAACTACGCCTACCTGGAAAAGGAAGAGATTCAGGCGGTCGTAAAATACGGCAGCTACCACAAAGAAAAGAGCAAAGCTTGGAAAGAGAATGTCGAAAAGATTGAGAACTGGACGTACGACGAAGCCGAAGACAGGTGGACCTGTCCCACCGGACGCATGCTGCATTTTCGCAAAGAAAGTATGGAACTCTTAGAGAGTGGATATGAAATTCGGAAACGTCATTACCGAAGCCAAAGCTGCGAAGGCTGTCCGTTGAAGGAACGCTGCACCAAGGCTGCAGGAAATCGGGAAGTGGTTGTCAGTCTGGAGAGGCTGCGGTACCAGAAGCAGGCTCGGGACATCCTGCGAAGCGAGGAAGGCTATGCTCTGGCTGTACGCCGAATGACGGAACCGGAAAGTGTATTTGGACAACTGAAGAATAACCGGGGCTTCCGGCGCTTTTGGCGATGCGGCATGGAAAAAGTGACGCTTGAGGTCGGTTGGCTTTCGCTTGCGCACATTCTATTGAAGCAAGCTGCAAATGACCAAAAACAAAGAGCAACAATTCTCCAGTGACCGGAGAATTGTTGCTCTTTTGAACGGTTTTGAAAATGAGAAGGATTTGCCTCTACTCGTAGAAAAACTACTTTTGGGACAGTCCCTTAAAGCGATATTCCGCGTTGAGGCCTCTAAGCAACGTTCTTCTGGAACTCAGCCATGAAGAACACTCCCGTCAAGAAACTCACGGCTATAGATGTCAGAAATCTGTCAGTTGTCCTGAACAATCGGAATAAAAACTTACAAGCTTTTTTTGAATCCGGAATGGAGCAACAGATTTTCAACAGATTGAATGCCGTATTGTTTATGGTTCAAGATGACGCTGTGCTGCGGCGCTTTATCGAGCCATCATTTTCGATTCAGTATGATATCACCTTGAAACAAGCAATTATGGATTACCACCACATGAAGCAGTATCAATTGCTAAAACCCGAATACCTGAAGATGATAGACAACTCCAATATGGAGGGGGAAATCGTTCATATTTTGCAAACCATCTCATAAGGGGGATTGAGTATATTAAAATCACAATTGATTGGCAACATAAGAATACCAATAGAGAAGGGTAGACGAGAGAACAGAGATTCACAGAGTCTAATGTCTTCGGCTTAAATCAAAAAACGCGCCTGAACCATAGTGGTTTTGCGCGTTTTGTCGGGGACGAATACGGTGTCAGGACGGAATGTTCATAGCGGTCTGAATATTATTCAGATCGAGTTGAATTTGCTCTGGAATATGGTAAGGATGGTAAAGGTTCCGCTCTATCATGTAGATTGATATTTTTTCATAGGAGTCTATGGCTTCGTCGAGCTGTTTCATCAAAATTTGCTTGATTTCTGGGGTGGCACATTCGGTCACGGCCATAGCGTAGTTTCTGACCCCGCTCTTTGCGTTCATCAGAAAATCCATTGCGATCACGTCGTCGGTTAACGTATGAAGCCCTGTCATGTGTTCTAAGATTGGGTTCATGCTATCATCTCCTATAGGTTCACTTTAGACAGAACTCCACCGAGCTCCTGAAGCTGCTGCTGTGATAATTGCACATCTTGCTGCAAAATTTGTAAGAGCTCCGGGTCGGTTACCAGAGCTTGCATAGTTTTGGATTTGGTCAAGCAAACGGTCTTGAACGCAGCTATCTCATGAACCTCCAGCATCTCATGCAAAGCATAATTGGAATTCATTTGGACTGTCCTCCCATATATCTCTCCATATTCAAGGCTTTAAGACGACTTTGATGCAATCGTCCATTTTCGTATCGAACACTTCATAGCCGCGCTTGGCCTCGCTGAGCGGAATGACGTGCGTAACAATGTCTCCAGGGTCAACTTTGCCCGAAGTAACCAACTCGTACATATACGGCATGTAGTGAATGACCGGAGCTTGTCCGGAACGGATATTCACGTTGCGCTGCATGATATCGCCGAGCGGGAATCCGTTATAGCGCCCACCGTATACTCCAGTGACTTGGATGGTTCCGCCTTTGCGGACAGCCTGAGATGCAATGATAAATGCGCTCATAGTGCCGCCCTGCAGTTTCAAACCGCTGGCTAGAAATTCGAGATCGCTCATCTTGCCGTCCATTCCTACAGCATCAATTACGACATCGGCGCCGCCTTTGGTCATTTCCTTGAGAGTGTTGCCGATATTCTTATCCTGTTCGAAGTTTACGATTTCCACATTGTTCGTTCGCTTCGCATGCTGTAAGCGATAATCGACATAGTCGACGGCAATGACCCGCTTTGCTCCTTTCAGCCAGCAGAATTTCTGGGCCAGAAGTCCAACCGGACCGCAGCCAAGCACGATGACTGTATCTCCATTTTTTACGCCGGCATTATCTACGCTCCAGAACGCCGTCGTCATGGCATCAGCGATCAAGCTTAGCTTCTCGTCCGGTTGTTCACAGCTTTCGGGAATTTTGAAGTGGGTAAAATTTGCAAACGGAACCCGTAAATATTCGGCTTGCCCTCCAGGGTATCCGCCGGTCGTTCCGGAGTAGCCAAAATATGCGCCCATATCCCCGTGTTCATTTGAGTTGTCACATTGGCTTTCAAGATGATTTTTGCAAAAAAAGCATTCTCCGCACGCGATGTTGAACGGGATAATCACACGATCGCCCTTCTTAACCTTTGTCACGCCGGGGCCTACTTCTTCTACGATCCCCATCGGTTCATGCCCGATGACATAGTTCTCCTGAAGGTTAGGGATCATCCCGTGAATAAGGTGAAGGTCAGAACCGCAAATAGCGGTACTGGTGATCTTTACGATCATATCGTCCGGTTTCTCAATCTTCGGATCCGGTACCTCTTTGACCACGACATTTTTAATCCCTTGGTACGTTACAGCCTTCATGCTCTATGTCCTCCAATATGTTCATCTGGGGTACGGTCAAACATCCCTTTACGTGACGTATCATCCGGGAACAAATTCATCTGCCCGATCATCACCGTGTTATTCGCTGAAAGTTGGTCTAATTGGTACTGTTCGTTAAGCTCGTAAGGATGGAACCATTTTTTACGAATCATGAGCTCTGTAATTTCCTGGTGCATTGCAATCCCCTGCTTAAGATGATTGTGCAGCAGCGCTCTTACATCCGGAGAAGCCGCTTCCGTTAGGGCGATGGACATATTTCGTACACCTTCCTTGGCACGAAGAAGGAAGTCCATTGCAAAAGTCATGTCTGCCATTTCCGGCATATTTAGTGAATTAATCGGGTCTAAATAATCCGCATTCATTGGCGTTCCCCTTTAATGTGTGATAGGTGTCGGGCTATTCGGAACAGGCGCTTGGAAAGGAGCTCTTGCATAGATTGTTTGCAGCTCGGAGATCTGTTGTATGGATTGAATTACGTCTTTCTGCATTAACGCTTTCAGCTCTTGGTCAAAGACCAAGCCTTGCATAAGTTTTGACTTAGCGAGGCAGAGCGTTTTAAAGTTTAAGGCTTCATGAAGTTCCATCGATTCGTGCGGCGCTAGTGTTGGCGTATTCATTGAGATAAGATCACCTCCTTATTCTTCAACGTTAGATTTTCCGACGCATCGGATTTTATACTAAAATTGATTGCCGGAAATCCATATTGCAGCAGCAAACTCATCGCACGCTCGCTTCCTTCAGACAGCAAAGTAAAAACACTTTGTCAACTTATTCGCACGTGATATTCAAATCCGAAGCTTTGGGGAATTCCGTGAAAATATTTAATTATCCAGGCACTTGAACCACATTCAGTCATATAAATAGGTGATAGCAGCTCGAACCTGTGGAGGAGGATTTTATACAAGTGATGTTACCAAGTGAAAATTATTTCGGTAAGTTTGAGGCGGTATTTTTATTTTACGGAGCCATGCCTACAGGCGTTGCTGTTTCTGAAACCGGGCGTATTTTCATTTGCTTTCCGAAATGGGGAGACGACGTTAAATTTACGGTGGCTGAAATCGTTTGTGATACATTACAGCCTTATCCTAGTTTAGACGCTAATGTAGTAAGCCCATTCGATATCTCGACGTCTTTCATTAGTGTCCAAAGTGTCGTTGCTGATGGAAATGGTACGCTTTGGGTTTTGGATACAGGAGCTCCTAATTTCTCAGAACCCATCAAAGGGGGAGCAAAGTTAGTCGCTGTAGATTTAAACTCAAATACCATAAGAAGTGTATATACATTTACGGAAGATGTTGTCCTGCCGACCACTTATCTGAATGATGTCCGATTTGATTTTCGTGTAGGTAAAGCAGGTTATGCTTATATAACGGATTCGTCTTCCCGAGGACCAGGTGCTATTATTGTCGTTGATTTAGAAACCGGTTATGCCTGGAGACGGTTAAACGGAGCAATTTCAACTTCGCCCGATCTCTGTCTCTTACCAAAAGTTGAAGGTGAAATCCTGATGAATCGAAACAAAGACGGATCTACCTCACCCTTTAGATTGGCATCCGATGGCATAGCGATTTCCCCGGACGGCAAGATGTTGTATTTTTGTCCTCTCTCCAGTCGTCAGCTGTACTCGATTTCAACGGAAGCCCTAAGAGACCGAACGATACCGGATACGAATCTACAGTACTACGTGAAGTATTGGGGAGAAAAAGGTGCTTCAGATGGAATGATCACCGATGCAAAAGGAAACGTTTACGCTGGAGACTATGAAAACAATAGTATTCGAAAGATATTTCTGAATGGAATAATGGAAACCATCGCACATGATCCGAGAATTTTATGGCCGGATACTTTTTCTATTGGTCCAGATCAATACTTATATTTCATCGTGAACCAATTAAATCGACAGGCAAGATTTCATTATGGAAATGACCTGCGGCAGAAGCCTTATAGTTTACTCCGTATGAAAATAGACGAACTACCTGCTCCTACCATTTAGTAAATATTTCTGACATTGACAAGGTGGAAGGTGTTCAATTTGAGAAATACTTAGGTCATCTATTCCGGGCGCAAAGGTATAAGGCTGAAATAACCAAAGCTGCTGGAGATTATGGGGTGGATCTCATTATTCAGAAGGATAACAACATCGAAGTGGTATAACAGAGGACTAACCCTTTGCCAGGTACTTTGAAATCCCTAGATTTGATATGTTATTTATCAAGAGAAAATAGGCTATGATATGAGACGGAAGTCGCATGCTATAGCCTGTTTTTTTTCAAAAGCATGACGATCCCGGTGATACCCATCAGATATATGTATAATTCAAAATCAGGAATTTTGATCATACTGTATCCTTTTCCTGACTAATCAAATTGTTTATATAAGGAACTCATTCATAATTTGAACTCATTCAAATTGAAATATTCTGAAGCAGAGTCTGGAAGTCATTGGAAAAAAGAACAGGGGCAAGTGGAATGGGGGAATTATTAAGTATTGCCCAGCGTCTGGTGAAAAAAGCACAAAGATTGACGCAATTAAAGAAGAGCGACATTCGTTGTTTTGAAGCAAGAACAAATCAAGGATTTAATAAATCATACCGATGTTTATGACACTCAGGTCTACCATCAGCAACTTAAACGTCTGGAAGCCATTACAGACCGGTGTATCTCTTCCATACTCAAACGACTCTTTGAAGAATGATACGGTTAAGAACTAAAAAGGAAAGGGCTTGATGCTACCAACACTTTAATTTCAAAGACCGATTTGATCCACGGTTGACGCAAACTATGCAATAAAAAAAGTACAAACCTCATGATCTGTACCCGTATGAAAATGAAAATATAAAAGCAAAGAACAAAATAATAATGGCAACGGGAATTAAACTTAACACAACCCAAAATTTAGCCTGCTCACTTCTAACGCCTGTAAACCACTTGTAATAGATAAAAAGAAGAATTATTACGGTTGGAAAGAAATACAAAGATTGAAAAATATTAAACCAGTATGTATTTATATCCCAATATGCATCTGGTACAGGATGAATATTCTTATAATCTCTATCAATTTTGTTTCTGGTTATGATAAAGAAATAGGAAATAACAGAATAATAAGCCACTAGGGTCGCCTTTATCCACCATATTAAAAACTTATTGAAAACTATTACTAAAAAGATAATTGCTAGAAATAGAAACAAACCTATGTATTTTTCTAAAATAAAAATCACCTCCAAACTATTTTATCTAATTAATGTATTTGTTTCCACTAAATTTTAATTTTTGGTTGTTGCGCCGTACGAAGATGCAGGGACAGAGAGGGGATGCAGCCCTTCTCTCCCAAAGGCAGAGTAGACGCAAAATGCGTAGTAACTAAAAAAAGAAAAGGCGTATCACCTTAATGATTACACCTGTGAGATAGATTAATCCCAAACACGTACTCTTGGAATGTTTGCCGTTCTTAAGTAATCCAGCAATTGGCCGGTATGGACTGATTCATGATATGCGACTCTTAGCAACATGTCACCCAAACTTCTTATATAACCTGAATCAGAACGATCAATTTTAATGCTTGTTAAATCTTCTTCAGAAAATAACTTAATAGATTCTAAGAAGTGATTTCTAAATGGTTCTGCAAATTTCAATTCCGCATTGACGGTAGAAA
Source organism: Paenibacillus sp. FSL H8-0259 (assembly GCF_037963255.1). Classification (NCBI taxonomy): domain Bacteria; kingdom Bacillati; phylum Bacillota; class Bacilli; order Caryophanales; family Paenibacillaceae; genus Paenibacillus; species Paenibacillus sp. FSL H8-0259. Next base: position 4,728,504 of record NZ_CP150147.1, on the reverse strand, counting down.
AAGGTTGTTTTTCGAAAGGAGAATCAAATACCTCCAGACTGCCTCGATTATGGATAGCGAGATGATAATAATATTCACTTTCTAGAACATGCCTAATCATCTCTATACAAGTCATTGCTTCGTTATCCGGTTTCCATATTAGTTTTTCTTGAGGAATAGATGTCCAAACTTTAATACTTCTTCTTCGTACTTCATTGAAATTTAAAATAATTAAATCAATTGAGTTCACTAATTTAGTCTCCTTTAGTTGGTGTTTAAATAATTATATACGAATGAATGTTCGAATAAAAGAAAGCAATTTTGTTTAAACATTACGTCACAGTTCGAGATTACTGGAGCGTGGACGCATACGGCACAGTAATGGTGCTAATTTATCGGAGCGTATTGGACGCAGCAGTTAAAGCTGAGTTAACCTCCGAAAGAATTGCGTGAAGTCCAATTGCCAGACAGAGTGAGCAGGTTGTTATGCTGCGCATCCTAAACAACAAACAACGGGTCCCCCAGCATGCGGGGGCCCGTTGTTTGTTGTTATCCAATACGCAGACTAGAAAATACGGTGCTTCCAGCCGTTCAGCTTGGCGACGGCTTCGACATAGTAATAGTCGCCGTAGATCAGCGATACATCGATGAAGGAGTCGCCGCTGCCTGTACCATGCAGCAGAATCGCTTCATGCTCCTGCTGGTCCCAGGTGGCATAGTTCTCGGTCAGTGAACGCAGAATCCGCTCCGCGGCATTTGCGTAGAGGCTTTTCTCGCCTAGCGGCACGATGTCAGCCAGCTCCAGCAAGCCTGAAGCAGCGATCGATGCGGCGGAGCTGTCTCGGAACATCCGCTTGTCGTCTGCCAGCCGGAAGTCCCAGTACGGCACATGATCCTCCGGAAGGGCGGAGATGAAATAATGGGCAATCCGCTTCGCAGTATTCAGGAAGCGTTCATCCCCGGTGTGGCGGTAAGTATTAATGAATCCGTACAGTCCCCAGGCTGCTCCCCGGCTCCAGCAGGATTCTGCGGAATAGCCCTGGCCGCCGAAATTCTCGATATATGCGCCAGTCTCGGCATCGAAGGAGAGGATATGCTTGGTCGATCCATCCTCACGCACACCATACTGCATCGCAGTCTCCGCGTGGCTGACCGCAATATGTCTATAGCGCGGATCGCCAGTCACCTTGCTTGCCCAGAACAGCAGGGAGATGTTCAGCATGCAGTCAATGATCACCCAGCCGTGTTTGTCCTCATTCCAGGCGCGGATGAACCTGCCAACCGGATTATAGCGTGCGGCCAGGAAGTTAGCGGCCTCAAGGCCCCGGCGCAGGCCATCCTCGTCCCCGGTCAGAACGTTCTTGATTACGGCTGTAGGCAGGAACTGAAAACCAACATCATGATGCAGCTCCACGGTCGGCTTAACGAACCATTGCTCCAGCGTCTCATCCCAGTGCCAGGCCGCATTCTTATAGTGGTCCTTGCCGGTCATATCATGCATAATCCAGAGCATCCCCGGCCAGAAGCCGGTCGTCCACCAGTCGGAGGCGATATCATCGAACTTACCGTCTTCTCCGGCGAAATGCGGAGATTTTCCGCCGATCTGCTCTATCATCCGCGTAACCTTCGTATCCAGCCGGTTCATAACTTCCTGCCAATATGCTGTACTCATCACTGATGCCTCCATTAATTAGAATATGGCCTCAGTATAGCGTCCTATGATTATGGAAAGTTGCACTTTGATATGAAGAAATATCGTTATATTGTCATCTATCTACATGTTCCCCTTCCGGTATTTCAGCGGAGTGGTCCCGAGGACCCGCTTGAACAGCTGATTGAAATAGGAGGCGTTCGGGAATCCGACGGCAATGCCGATCTGCTCCACAGGCATATCGGTCGTTCCGAGCAGCCGGCAGGCCTGCTTGAGCCGCCGGGCGGTGAGATAGTCAACCAGCCGGCCGCCTGTCTCCTGATGGAAGATCCGCGATACATAGGATTTCGACAGATGAGTCTCCTCCGCAAGCTGATCCAGATTAACCTCTTCCTGATAATGAGCCTCAATCCAGTTCATGATCTGCTCCGAATAGCGGAGATTCCGGCGTTCTCCGGTATGGATCAGCGATTGCTCGCCTGTTCCGAGACAGCTGAGCAGCTGCAGGAGAAGCATCGAGATATCCTCAGGGTCTTCCTCAGACGATTTCATCCTTAATTCATTGTAATTCTGGTAGAACCATTCTATGGTTTCAACCCGGTCCCCGAGATCAAAGCCGCAATACGGGTTGCTCCCCTGCCAGAGAGCAGAGAAGACCGCTTTGCGCTTGCTGAAGCCCTGCAGCAGATTCTCGGCAATATGGGGGTCTAGATAGAAGATCGTGCGTACGAATGGACACTCAGGTGAAACTTCCGAATAGATCCGGTGCAGCTGATACGGCTGGAAAAAGAAAAGCATGCCCGGCCGGATATCATACATCTGCTGATTGACCACAATGCTGCCTTGTCCGCCGTGCACGAACATGATTTCACAGCACTGGTGCCAGTGGTAATATCCCTTGTAATGATCGTCGGTATAGATGCGGTAGTCCCAGATCAGAGACTGCCGGTTCGCAAACAGAACAGGTTCGAATAGCTGTTTCATAACGCTTTGCTGATGCCTCCAACATGACAAAATACAAACATTTTATTATAACCCATTATAACTTTCTGTTCTCCCGGGCGCTACAATAAAAACAGGGGTTCTTCTAAGAATCCAATCGGTGCAATCCAATCTGTAACTTACATTAACCAGGGGGTAACATTTATGGCTCCAACCATTGTCAATCCGGTGCTGACCGGCTTTCATCCCGATCCGTCTTTCCTTAGGGTGGGCGATGATTATTATATCGCAACCTCAACCTTCGAATGGTTCCCCGGTGTAGAGATTCATCATTCCCGTGATCTGGTGCACTGGCATACGCTCACCCGTGTGCTGACCGAGACCTCACAGGTGGACCTGCGCGGCAACGGAAGCTCCGGCTCCATCTGGGCGCCGGCACTATCCTATGACAACGGCTTGTACTACCTGCTGTTTACGGATGTGAAGTCCCGCTCCAGTGTGTATAAGGATCTGCATAACTACCTGATTACGGCTACCAGTCTTGAAGGGCCCTGGAGCCCGCCGGTGCGGCTGAACGGCAGCGGGTTCGATCCGTTCCTGTTTCATGACAGTGACGGACGCAAATGGCTGCTGAATATGCGCTGGGATTTCCGGCAGAATCACAGCAATTTCTCCGGCATCGTGATGCAGGAGTATAACCATGAAAGCGGCAGGCTGACCGGCCCTATTCATGAAATATACAAGGGGACTCCGACAGGTGTAACGGAAGGCCCGCAATTGTACAAGCGCGGAGATTACTACTATCTGCTGGTTGCTGAAGGGGGCACCGGAGTGAATCATATGGTCACGATGGCCCGCAGCCGCAGCCTAACCGGACCTTATGAGACCGATCCGGATTACCCGGTCATGACTACGGCTCATGATCTGACCTATGCCTTCCAGCAGGCAGGGCACGGCTCACTGGTGGAGACGCAGTCCGGGGAATGGTATATGGCTCATCTGTGCACCCGCCCGATCCCGGGTACGGGCAAGCTGAATCCGCTGGGCCGGGAGACGGCGATCCAGCACTGCGTCTGGACCGAGGACGGCTGGCTGCGCCTGGCGCATGGCGGGAAGCTGCCGGCCCTGCGGACCGAAGCGCCGGAGCTTCCCCCGCACCCGTTTGATGCCTTGCCGGAGCGCGATGATTTTGACGGCCACGTGCTGGGTTATCCTTACCAGAGTCTGCGCGTGCCGTTCGAGGAGTCGTGGGTAAGCCTGCAGGAGCGTCCCGGCTTCTTGCGGCTGCGCGGCCGGGAATCCCTGGCATCGCTGTTTGACCAGAGTCTGATCGGGAGGCCGATTCAGCATTTCGCCTGCACCGTAACTACCTGCCTGGAATTCAAGCCGGACAGCTTCATGCAGATGGCCGGACTGGTGCTCTACTATGATGACAAGGACTACTATTATCTGCGTGTAACGGCGGATGAACTCAGAGGGGTAGCTTTAGGAGTCGTAATGTGTCAGGCCGGCAAATATGGGGAAATTTCCTCCATGCAGATTTCGGTGAAGGACTGGGAACGTTACTATTTGAAGGCAGAGATTAACGGCAGAGATATTATGTTCTACGCTTCACCGGACGGGGAGGTCTGGACGGCGATGTGTACGCCGCTTGATTTCGGCACCCTCTCGGATGAGCATGGCGGCAAGCTGGGCTTCACCGGCTCTTATGCCGGAATCTGCGCCCAGGATCTGGACCAGCAGGCGAAGGCGGCGTATTTTGACTACTTCGAGTATACAGGCCTGTACTTCTGAGGCGGGCATAGCCTATAGCTATACAGCTTATGAGGCAGCCGTACGCTGTCTCACTTTATATACAATCAGCATAATCAGCGGCAGCACGAGCGAAAGCGTGAGATCCCAGTCTACCCAGTAGTCCGGGATCTCTTTTACATAGAATATTAAGTTCTTGGCGATGAGCTGGGAGAGTCCGTAGATCAGGAAGGCCACAGGGAAGATAAGCGGACGGTGGCTTTTTAATTTGAATAACTGGGCGGTTCCGAGAACGAAGGCATAGAAGTAGAGCGCTGTTTTGAAATAGGTTGTGATAATCCACGCCGTAGCCATCAATGCTTCAAGACGCTGCAGAAAGTTGCCTATATTAATCTTCTGGGCCAGGATATAGGCTGCATAGAAATTATGCTCTGAGAAATAGACGCCGAGAACGGTCAAAGAGAGGAACAGAATCAGATTCAGACCCAGCGCCCCAAGGATGAGGGCAAGGAAGATATCCCGGTTGATCTTACGGCTCTTGCGGGTGTAGGGATAGACCATGAAAAATACACATAATTCCCCAAACGGATAAAACACGCCGAACAAGACAGCATGCAGCATATCCGGAAAAGGCGTATTCAGAATGGGCTGGACTCGCTCCAGCTGGACCTGCGGAAATAAGAGCACCATCAGGCAAACGAGGAATAAAGCGAACAGCGGAAAAAACACCTGAGCCGCTCTGCCGACCGTCTCAAGGCCCAGACGCAGCCCGTAGACAAGTATAACAATACTCATGAACCGGATGACACCGCCCGGAGTTCCCTCATAGATCTGAGTACACATGAAGTCCTCGATCTCTCTGACATAGGTAGAGGCCGCGATGATGAAGAAGAACAGATAATATACGCCTACCGCACTGCCAATCCACTTCCCCAGAATCTGCTGGCTGAGCTCAATAATGTTTTTGTCCGGATTTATATTCGCAACAGTGACGAACAGGAAGACCAATGCGATTCCCGGCGGAATGCTGATCAGGGCAGCAATCCAGGCATCCTGATGAGCTACAGCAGTCATGGCTGCCGGGTAGACTAGGGCCATATCCCCAATAAAAGTGAAAAGTCCGAGGATTACCATCTGCGCCGTACTGATCCGATCTTTTTCAATACTCATGTCTACCCTCCATTTACACCTTACTATAGCCCGCAGGTTATATCTTTCCGGAAACCATCTTAGTATGGCATCTCCTTCCAGAATTATGTGTTTCAAGCGATGGCAACGATTCAGGAATAATTATCAAGCGGTGCTACCAAACTACAACAGAGTGAATGGATAGGGAAGGGTGGAGGGGAACGAAATTGAAAGATGCGGTTAACGGTGAGTTATCCTGCCGGCTGGAAGACAATGATGATCAATTGTACAAACTGCTTGGGCAGAGCTCAGATCTGGTGCGGAAACGTCTGCAGCTGGGGGAACGTACTGAGCTTGCTATTTTTTATATCGATGGTCTGATAGATACACAGCTGCTGCATAACTCAATTCTGTACTCGCTCCAGGAGGGCAGGGTTTCCGGTCTGCTGGAAGAACTGGTTCCTGACGGCAAAATAGAGATGCTGAGAAAACGCGTGCTTATGGCCGGCGATCTTACTGTGATCCATGACTATAAGAATTTCGTTCACGATTTGTTATCCGGGAATGTGATGCTCATGGTGGAGGGGAGCGCTTCAGCGCTGCGGATCGGACTGCCAGGCTGGGAAGACCGCAACGTGAGTGAACCAATCTCGCAATCTGTGGTCCGGGGACCCATGGAAGGCTTCACAGAGAATCTCAGAACGAACACTGCTTTAATCCGCCGCAAAATCAAAGATAGCCAGCTGTGGCTGGAAACCATCCAGATCGGCCGCGTGACGCAGACCAGTGTGTCGATTATGTATCTCAGCCACATCGCGAATGAAGAACTGGTGCAGGAGGTTAAGCGGCGCCTGAACAGCATTGATACGGACAGTATCCTGGAGAGCGGCTATATCGAGGAGTTCATTCAGGATACGGCGGCGACGCCTTTTCCCACGATTTATAACAGTGACCGTCCCGACACCATTGCTGCAGGGATATTGGAGGGGAAGGTGGCAATCCTGGTTGACGGGACGCCTTTTGTACTGCTGGCGCCTACGATTTTTGTATCGTTTTTTCAGTCGGCGGAAGATTACTATCAGCGGGCGGATATCTCCACGTTGCTGCGGTGCGTACGGTTCCTGGCCTTCTTTGTTACCTTGTTTGCGCCTGCGTTCTATGTAGCCATTACAACCTATCATCAGGAGATGATCCCGACCAATCTGGTAATCAGTCTTGCGGCCCAGCGGGAAACAGTGCCGTTTCCGGCTTTTATCGAGGCGCTGCTGATGGAATTCACCTATGAAATCCTGCGCGAAGCAGGTGTGAGAATTCCCAAGAATGTCGGTCAGGCTGTCTCTATCGTCGGCACGCTGGTCATCGGGCAAGCGGCGGTTGCAGCAGGCTTCATCTCCTCGGCTATGGTTATCATTGTGTCGATCACAGCGATCTCAAGCTTTGTCATTCCCGAAGCAGGGATGGCCATTGCCGCGAGAATTATCCGGTTTGCCCTGATTGGACTCGCCGGGTTCATGGGGCTGTACGGAATTTTGTGCGGAGTGTTCCTGCTGGTGCTGCATCTGGTCAGCCTGCGTTCCTTCGGCGTTCCTTACATGAGTCCGATTGGCCCCTTCAGGGCGGCAGACCTTAAGGATTCCATCTTCAGGCTTCCCTGGCCGCTGCTGAAGACAAGGCCGAAGGAGAATAAAACGCAGAATCTGCAGCGGATGAACACTTCCAAGCGTGAGGAACCTTAATATGTATACAAGAATCAGGAAAGTCTTGACGACATGCATTCCCCTATTGGTGCTTCCGATGCTGCTCAGCGGCTGCTGGGAACGGAAGGAGTTAAATGAACTGGCTTTTGTGCTGGCTCTGGGGCTGGATAAAGCCGAGTCGGGCTACAAGGTATCTATGCAGGTCGTCATTCCGTCTTCGATTACATCACAGGGGGCCGGGGGTTCAGGGGCAGGCGGGGTTCCGGTAGTCACCTATGATTTTACAGTGCCGACGATCTATGAATCGCTCCGCAAGTTCAATCTGGTCAGTTCGCGTTCGCCTTATCTGGGGCATATCCGTGTACTCGTTATCGGAGAAGAGCTGGCTCGTGAAGGGCTCGGTGAAACGCTGGATGTACTCAAAAGAAGCCGCGAGCCGCGTATGGACTTCTTCATGCTTGTGGCGCGGAATACGACCGCAGAGAATGTGCTCAAAGTCCTGACGCCCCTGGACAGGCTGCCGGCGAATAAATTATTCAACGCACTGGACAAGTCCTATAAGGTCTCCGCCAAGACAGCTGCGGTTACACTGGACAAATTCATAGAGGATGCGCTCTGCGAGGGAGAGAATCCGGTGTTGACCGGAGTAGAAGTGCAGGGAAGTCCCGAGGCAGGCGGTGAGAAAATAAATATTGAACAAACCATTCCGCGTGCAAGGCTTAGCTATAATGGGGTGGCTGTATTCAAAAGGGCGAAAATGCTTGGCTGGCTGGATGACAACGAGATTGTAGGATACAACTATGTTATTGATAACGTAAGCAAAAATACAGGGCACATCAAAGACAAAGATAACGGAAGCCTGGTAATCATCGAGGTACTGTCGACTACAACCAGGCGCAAAGTGAAAATCATCGGCGGAGAGCCGCATATTTATCTGAAGGTCGAAGCTGTAAGCAATGTGGAGGAAGTAGAGGGTTCCGGCAAGCTGGATTCGGAGAACAAGATTAGACAGCTGGAGGAGGAATCGGAGGACCGGATTATTGAGCGGATGAGACGATCGGTTGAGAAGGTCAACGAACGCTTTAATGCTGATATTTTTGGCTTCGGCCAATCCATTTACCGGTCCCACCCCCGAATTTGGGCCAAGCTGCTGGAGCAGAACAAGGAAGGCTACCTCAAAACGCTGCCTATTCATTACGATGCCAGTGTGACAATCAACCGGATCGGTACGATAGACAATTCTTTTCTTGACGATATCAAGGAGTGAGCCTGTATGTTGCTGGTGCTGTTGTTTGTCATTATAGCCGCAGGCTGTATTGCGGCGGATTTGCCCTCCCTGAAGGGCAGGGCTAAGCGGCGTGATCTTATGGTTTACGGCGTACTCTGGATTGGCGGATTGGCGGCGACGATCTGCACACTGCTGCGGATTCAGGTCCCAAGCCCGCTGCTGCTCATTATAGTCATCTACAAGCCGATCAATGATCTCGTGGCATCATGGTTCTAACCCGTTGACCCGGGAGCGGGATGAGAGGACCGCCCAGCTGTGCAAAAATTCACTTTGAAAAGGTAACAATTATAATATAATCCCAATAATTAACTCGGGTTGGAATATCAGCGAGGTGAAAGGCGGGATGCAAAGTGGAGAACAATCAGCTTCAACGGAAATACAGTGTATTTCTGGGCGTCATATTGTCGGGGTATAATGTGGCTGATAAGCTCTATGGCGCGGTTTTTATCATTTTGATGAGCTTGCGCGGCGTGGATGCCTTTCAGATCAGTATCGTGTTTGCCGTTTCTTCACTGTCCATGGCTGTCTTTGATTATCCGAGCGGGAATCTGTCCGACATCTATGGGAGAAAGCGCATGACGGCGGCCGGGTTCATAGTGTGGGGAGCGGGACTTTGGTTTTTTGCTGCTGCTGAGGGTCTCGCTTTATTCATCCTCGCCTCCATAGTGATGTCTTTGGGTGTAGCGATGATCTCGGATTCTCCCCAGGCCTGGTACATTGATCAGCTGGAAGAGCTGGGAATGCCGGATTATAAAAAAATTGCCCTGCCCCGCATCAGCGGGTTTGTCTCGGCATTTGCCATCGTCGGCGCATTGCTGGGTACGGTGAGCAGCAGCGTTCATTATGTTCTTCCGGTGGCAATTGCCGGCGTGCTGGCGGTAGGCCTGGGCATTTATACCTGGCTCAGCTTCAGCGACAACTACGGAAGCAGAACGCAGAGCAGCATCCTCAGGGAGATCTATGCCAGCTCGGCCGATTTCGCCCGCAGCACAGAGATGCGGTTTATTCTTCTGCGCAGCATCCTGACACATACCGCCTTGCTGGCCTTTCTGTTGTCCTGGCAGGTATATGGGGTGAATGAGCTGGAATTTCCGGTCAGTGCCCTCGGGGTCCTTCTGATTCTGTTCATGGGAGTAATCAGTGTATCGAGCTTCCTGGTCTCCTATCTGGCCAAAAAAGAGGTTGCTGCCGTCCGGATCATCGTCTGCGGAACTGTAATCTCTGCACTCGGACTGCTGCTGGTTGGATTGTTTCCGCATAAGGCTGTATTTATTGCCGGTCTGGTGCTGTTTGAATTCGGGCTCGGGATGGATATGTCTTCTTCAGGTGTCTGGGTACAGGATTTCATTCCCGGGGCCAAGCGGGCGACCTTCTCCTCCGGACTGTCAGCACTCAAATCACTCGCCGGGTTCCTGATTACGCTGATCCTGGGGATCATGGCCAAGAATCTCGGGTATGCCTTCATCTGGTGCTTTGCGGCCGCCTCACTGCTGGGATCCAATGTCGTGCTGCTCTATTTCAACACTAAGTATGTACGGGCAGGCAGCGGAGCAGACGGAGAGAAGACACTGGTGTCCTGATTCTGAGAGGCTTAATTTATACTATAAAAGCTAACAACAGCAGGTCTTCTTCCCGGAGATCTGCTGTTTAGCGTGTTCAGGGCAGCGGCATTACAGCCATTTCATCGCCCATGCCTCGACGGGCAGGAGCGCCGTACCCAGCTCCTGCCCCTTGGCAGTGAGCGAATATTCCGTCCGTACCGGTCGGTCAGGAATGACCTCGCGGCTGATCAGGCCGCATTCTTCAAGCTCCTTCAGGCGCTCGTTGAGCATACGTTTGCTTAGATCGGGGATGACCGTGTGCAGCTCACTGAACCGTTTGGTGCCCTCCATTAACACATGGATGATCAGATTCACCCACTTCTTGCCGATGATATGATGGACATGCTCGACTTTGGCGAGCAAGGGCTTAAGCTCCTGTGTCATGCGGATTCCACCTTATAAAGTTATTATTAATATCCACCTTACTATAACATAGTGAAAAGTGCGTGAAAATAAGTACTTTTCGTAAATGTCGAAATGAGGTTGACGAATGGATTCTGCAGTCGTATGATGAGTGTTATAAAGTTTGTGAGTAATAATAAGTAACCACATAAACATTTGATAATTACGGGAGGAATGAAAGTGGAATCATCATCATTCGTACTATTTGGCGCAACCGGGGATTTGGCCAAACGCAAAATATACCCCGCCCTATATAACCTGTTCAAGGATGGCAAGCTTTCTGGTCCTCTCTCAGTCATTGGCCTCGGCAGAAGAGAGCTGTCGAATGAAACCTTCCAGCATCAGGTGCTGGATTCACTGCGCACCTTTTCGCGGCGTCCGGTTGAGGATTCAGCAGAGCTGCAGAATTTCCTGCTGGCTTTTGAATATAGCGTGCTGGATGTCGGACGCCCCGAAGATTATGTGAAGCTGCTGGGCCATGTGCAGCGCCGTGAGGAAGAGCTGGGACTTCCGCAGAACCGGATGTTCTATCTATCCGTCGGTCCTGAATTCTTCGGTGAGATTGCCCGTAACATTAACTTCAGCGGACTTGGTGACACGAAGGGATGGAAGCGGCTGATTATCGAGAAACCGTTCGGACGGGATCTGCAGTCGGCACGGGTGCTTAATGACAGCCTGAACGCTGCTTTTAAGGAGGAAGAGATCTTCCGGATTGACCACTTCCTCGGCAAACCGATGGTGCAGAACCTTGAGGTGCTGAAATATTCCAATCCTGTACTGCGGGCATTGTGGCAGAACCGGTATATCGAGAGCGTGCAGATTACGGCCAGTGAAACGGTCGGTGTGGAAGAGCGGGCAGGGTATTATGACAAGGCTGGCGCGCTGCGCGATATGTTCCAGAACCACATGCTGCAGCTGCTTATGATGATGGCCATGCAATTGCCCAAAGGCAGCACCCCGGAAGATGTCCGCAGCAAGAAGCGCCATGTGATCCGTTCGGTACGGCCATTGCTCCGTGAGGAAGTGACGCAGCATGTGGTACGCGGCCAGTATGCAGCGGGTGAGCTGCGCGGGCAGCAGGTTCCCGCTTATACGGCTGAACCCGGCATAGAGGCCTCTTCACAGAATGAGACCTACATCGCCGCCCGGCTGTGGATTGATGACCCGCTTTGGAAGGACGTGCCTTTCTATATCCGCACCGGCAAACGCATGAAGGAGAAATCGACGCGGATTGTTATAGAATTCAAAGAGCCGTTTAATGATTTGCATAATAAGAACAGAAGCAAGCTTGCCCTGGACCCTAACCTGCTGGTGATTGATATTGGTCCGAACGAAGGGATCTCCCTTACCTTGAATACCAAAAATCCGCGCCAGCACGGACAGCTCGAGCCGGTCAGCATTAAGCATGAGTCGGGCAACCCCGATCTGCCGGAAGCCTATGAGAACCTGATTTATGATGCTTTACTGGGAGATGCCACCTTCTTTGCCCATTGGGATGAAGTTGAGTTGTCCTGGCAGTGGGTTCAGCCTATAATCGAAGCAACAGCAGAAGGGACGCTTCCGCTTCATCTGTATCCAGCCGGTTCCTTTGGACCCCAGGCTGCTGATGAACTCCTTGGAGAGCATCACTGGTGGCTTGATGAACCGGAGGCTGTGGAGCATTCCGGGGTCCGCCAGACACAGGAGCTGAATCCGGAAGCCGTCCGGCCTGGTGCGTGAGCGGCGGCATAATCATCTAATCTATAACATTCGGAGGGATTTGCAATGAAAGTCGGTTTAATTGGACTAGGCAAAATGGGCTTCAATCTCGGCCAGAATCTATTGGAGCACGCACACGAAGTCGTGGCTTATGATGTGAATGCCGCTGCGGTGCAGGAGCTGGAATCGAAAGGAGCTGCCGGTGCGGGAAGTCTGGCGGAGCTTACAGGCAAGCTGGAATCGCCGCGTATTCTCTGGATCATGGTCCCGCACACCTTTGTGGATTCGGTGATCTCAGAACTGACGCCGCTGTTGTCGGAGGGCGATATCATCATCGAAGCCGGGAATTCTCATTATAAGGAGTCGATCCGCCGTCACGATGAGCTTAGCGCCCACGGGATTTATTTCATGGATGCCGGAACCTCAGGAGGGATGGAAGGCGCACGCAATGGCGCTTGTTATATGATCGGCGGAGATGAGGAAGCGTGGGCGGTCGTCGAGCCGATTTTCCGCGATACTTCGGTCGAGAAGGGGTACCTGTATGCCGGCAAATCCGGCAGCGGACACTTCCTGAAGATGGTCCACAACGGGATTGAGTACGGCATGATGGCTGCCATCGGCGAGGGCTTTGAGGTGCTGGAGAAAAGCGGCTATGACTTCGACTTCGAGCAGGTGGCCCGCGTCTGGAATAACGGCTCGGTCGTCCGCTCCTGGCTGATGGAACTGATTGAACGCGCCTTCTCCAAGGATGCCAAGCTGGATGAGATCAAGGGAATCATGCATTCCTCCGGGGAAGGCAGATGGACGCTGGAGACCGCATTTGATCTGCAGGCGGCTACGCCGGTTATCGCCATGGCGCTGCTGATGCGCTACCGGTCGCTGGAGACCGATACCTTCACCGGCAAAGTAGTTGCTGCGCTGCGTAATGAATTCGGCGGCCATGCTGTGGAAGCGAAGTAAAGGAAGCGGCAGGGGCGGCAGTTGCCTGACTCTGGTTCTATAAGATAATAGCAGTGTGAAGAGCAGCAGATCCTTAGGGGATTTGCTGCTTTTTTGGTGCCCGGGCAGTGTCTTTGAGTCGGAGGCAGCCGGCTGATAGCGGCTCAACCCTGCGGCATCCGGAATTAGACAACCCGCACGGAGCATATAGGTACAGAAACACGAAGCAGACGGGGGATGAACCAGTGTCTCGTAATCAGGAATTTACAGTGTATCTGATCACTAAGGGTGATATCATCCGGTTTATTGCAGTTGAAATTGTCATTGGCAGCATGACGTATTCACTGGCACTGAAGATTTTTCATAATGCTATTCTGGCAGGTGCGGGGGGATGGGCCTGTACTGAAGGGCTGAAGCGGCTGGGAAAACTCGGGTTGTTACTTGGGAAATAAAAGAATTCACGATTTCAGCCGGATGGAAATGAAGTGACCCGCTGGTTAATGGTTAATAACGGGGATTCCCCCAGGCTATCAATCTGAGGTACTATATAGGAATAGTTATATAGAGAGAGATAGAGGAATGGTGATTCGCGTATGGTTAACCTACTGGAAGTATTGATAAAAGAAATTGTTCCGGCAGAAGGCTGCACCGAGCCGATTGCGGTTGCCTATGCAGTCTCTTTGGCGGCTGAACAGGTTGAGGGAGAGATTACTTCGATTCAGCTGTTCCTCAGCGGGAATATTGTGAAGAATGCGATGGGTGTAGGGATTCCGGGCACCGGGCAGACCGGTCTGCCGATAGCGGCAGCCTTGGGCGCAGTGATCCGCCGTTCTCACCGCAAGCTGGAGATTCTCTCCGGACTTACTCCCGAAGAGCTGGCGAAGGCTAATGCGATGATCGAGCAGAAGCTGCTCTATGTGGAACTGAAGGATACCCCTGAGAAATTGTATATTGAAGCCAGGGTATGCAGCTTGAATCATACAGCGACTGCAATTGTAGCCAAAGAGCATACGAATGTAGTATTCCTGTCCAAAGACGGCGTTAAGCTGGAGCAGGGGATAGACAAGGCGGATTGCGAGGAGTCAGACACGCTGGACCCGGAGGTATATTCGGTTTCATTAGAAGAAATATATGAGTTCATCCAGACTGCGGATTTCTCTGAGCTGCGGTTTCTGCTGGAAGGAGCGCGGATGAATAAGGCGATTTCGGATGAGGGGCTGCGCGGAGAGTATGGCCTGCAGGTGGGCAGGAAGATGAGCCAGCAGTCGGCTGTCAATCTGTTCGGTAATGATGTGGCGAACCGGATTATTGCCGCGACGGCAGCGGCCTCCGATGCGCGGATGGACGGCAGCGCCATGCCTGTCATGACCACTGCGGGAAGCGGAAATCAGGGCATTGCCTGCACGATGCCGGTAATTGCCCTTGCAGAGCTCCTCGGCAAAGATGAGGAGACACTGGCAAGAGCGATGGCGCTCAGCAATCTGATTACCATTCATGTCAAGCATTATATCGGCCGTCTGTCCCCGCTGTGCGGATCGGGAATTGCCGGCGGAGTAGGGGCAGGGAGCGGTATTGTCTACCTGATGGGCGGCACGCTGGAGCAGATCAAGCGCTCCATCCAGAACACTATTGCTTCTACTTCCGGAATGATCTGCGATGGTGCGAAACCGACCTGCGCGCTCAAAATCTCAACCGCCACGAACGCGGCAATCCAATCCGCAACACTGGCGATGAACGACATTTCAGCCAGTCTGAATGACGGGGTAATCTTTGAGAAGGTTGAAGATACAATCAAGAATATGGAGACACTGGTCCAGGAAGGGCTTGCGGCAACCGACCAGGCCATCCTGAACATTATGCTCTCCAAAGGAGCGGTATCGTAATACGTCCGTATATATTAGACTTAACGGGTATAATCCGGTTGTACCATAGAGACAGGCTGAGGATTGGCCAGTACCCACTGCACTGCCAGTTCACTTAATCTTGCCGGTTCATCGTAGCCGGAACCCTTACGCAGCCTATTGGTTAATGAAGCTGCCTCCTGGAGGAGGGCAGGAGATAACGGTGTACCTGTGCCCAGATGCCGGATAAGGGCATCCAGCATTTTACGGAAATTGGCATCCCAGTTGCCTCCGCCGTTATCCAGGATTTCATGAGAGACCCGTCCGGTGATGCGGATAACCTCTCCCTGTACAGTTTGCGCGTGCCCTGAAGCAGGGACAAGGTAATCCCAGAGCTCCTGATGCTGGGCGGACCATGCCGCTGTAGCAGCCTTGATGGGGGAGGTTCCATCGTGCTTCACCTGTTTCGCTACAGGCTCGACATCGAATAGCCGGTACAGCTCCAGCAGTGCGGATGCTTTTTGATCCAGCTCATCGTTACTGTGGCTGGCTCTGACGAATTCCAGATCTTTGCCGATCCGCTGCACGGAATCCTTCATCTCCGGTGTGATTGCGGCTCCGGCATCCAGCAGGATTTTTGAGATTTCCACCATGTGGGCAATATCGATATTCCGGCATTGGGATAATCCCTTAGCAAGCGGTGTTTGTTTCCGTTTATTCTCCGCATGGATGTTTGCACCATGGGCGACCAGGTCCTGTATGGCCCGGGTCCGGTAATAACCTGCCGCTGCGTGCAGCGGTGTCTCATTCTGATAATCCAGGGCATCCGGGTCCGCGCCTAATTCCAGCAGTAACGGGATATTTCCGGACCAGGTTGCAGCCTGGGAGTGCAGCGGGGTGTGCTCATATTTGTCCCGGGCGTTGATGTCGGCACCCTGCTCTACAAGCCAGCGGACCAGCTCATCCGGGATTTGCCGGAAGCTGAGCGCGGTTCCTTTGCTGTAGCCCCCGCGGGCATCCCATTCGCACTCCTCAAAGATGGCCTTGAGCGCTGCGATATCATTCGTTTTGACCCGCTCGCCAAAATCGGCGGGTAAGGTTTGCTTCTTTTTCCCCATAGCATTTTTCCGCTCCTTTATGAATAGCAGATAATTTCTGCAAGTTTATCATATAGGGGAAGTGAATTCCAATAGAGTCAGGAATAGACTGCAATGTAACGGAGAGTATGCAAAAAGGCAAAGCTTCTGATCCCGAATCCGGGAAGAGAGGGTTTGCCTTTTGCTTTTATACACTTATATAGGGGACTGGTCTGTTGATTCCTGCGCCAGGTCTACTTAATATAACACTTCCACATTCTTCCCAGACAGCAGCTTAAGCCATGTATCCGAAGGTTTGCGGTCGGTAATCAGCACATCGATCCGGCTCAGCTCGACCAGCTTGGCGAAGGCGGTTTTGTCAAACTTGGTATGGTCGGCCAGCAGCACTACCTTTTCCGCCTGGCGCAGCATATATTTCTTCAGCTCGCATTCCGGTTCATTGGAATCGGTAACTCCGTGCTCCATATCAATGCCTTTACAGCTGATCACTGCGATATCCACATTATAGCGCTGGGTGGTGTCGTGGGCTACAGGGCCGACCAGCGACAGGGAGCGGTGGCGCAGCGAACCCCCGGTGGATATAATGTTCAGGCTGGAATTCGCGAATTCATGCAGAATGTTGATCGAATTCGTGATGATTGTCAGATTGCTTTTATTGCCCAGCAGCTTAAGGAATTCAAACGAGGTGGAACTGGGGTCCACCATAAGCGTATCCCCGTCGTTAATCAGATTGAGTGCTTTGATCGCAATATTGCGTTTGATATCCGTATTGAGCGCCCCCCGGGTCAGGAACGGCAGATCTTCATTGGTATGTCTGTTCAGCATGGCTCCGCCGTAGGTGCGGCTGACAATTCCGTCCTTCTCCAGCTTCTCCAGATCTCTGCGTATCGTTTCCTCTGTGACCTCGAACATCCGGCTCAAATCAGACACAAGCACACGTTTATCCTGATGGACAAGATCTATTATTTTTTTGCGTCTTTCGGCAGCAAGCATAGGTATCACCTTTCCGGTAGCTTCTTATATTTAAATATAGACCGTTATTTCTGTGTTGTACAATGAATTTAAGGAAAACAACATTTATTCTAATATAATCTTTGTAAAACAGACATTAAACAAATAAAAACAACATAATTAATATTTTATTTGTTGACAACAAAGATTATCGGCGATACGATGAGGGTGCTAATAATCCCTTTGAAAGCGTATGCCGGTTCCCAACGGAAGCGCCGGAGCCGGTCTGCTGCTTAACCTCAGTGACCAGCCTGAGGCGCCACAGCCAGAATGTACATCCTACTATCAGTGGAGATACTTAGCTTTCTGTAATCGTTCTATACTAATTTGCCTGGGAGGCTGGTCAAGCAATGAGTACTCATGTCTATTATGTTCCGTCTATCAACATTATGGGTAAGGGCTGTCTGAAGGAAATCGCTCCCTATATTCAAGAACTGAACCTGAAGAAAGCGCTCGTGGTTACGGATAAGTTCCTGACGAAGAGCGGAATCGCCGGCAAGCTGCTGGCTGTGCTGGATGAAGCGGGAATTAACTATGTGGTATATGATGAAGTGAAACCGAACCCGACCTGCAAAAACGTCCATGACGGCGTTGATTTCCTGAATGATCATGAATGCGACTATCTGATCTCTATCGGCGGCGGTTCGCCTCAGGATACAGCGAAGGCAATCGGGATTGTAGCGACCAACGGCGGGTACATTGCCGACTATGAAGGCGTTCACAAGTCCAAGAACAAATCCTTGCCGATCGTAGCCGTGAACACTACTGCAGGAACCTCAAGTGAAGTTACAATTAACTATGTCATTACGGATGAAGAACGCAAGATCAAGATGGTAATGGTCGACAAGAACAGTATCGCCACCATTTCGGTGAATGATCCTGAACTGATGGTCGACAAGCCTGCTGCACTTACAGCGGCTACAGGTATGGATGCATTGACGCATGCGATCGAAGCTCTGGTCACTCCGGGTGCTTACCCTGTAACTGATGCTACTGCACTGGCGGCTGTTGAACTGATATTTGGCAACCTGGCCCGGACCGTAACAGACGGACATGATATCGAAGCACGTGAGCAGATGGTGTATGCGATCTTCCTGGGAGGCCTGGCCTTCAACAATGCCGGCCTTGGTTATGTGCATGCCATGGCGCATCAGCTCGGCGGCGTGTATGATCTGCCGCATGGCGTCTGTAATGCGATGCTGCTGCCATATGTGGAAGAAGAGAATGCCAAATATGTGCCTGAGAAATTCAGAGCGATTGCCAAAGCGATCGGACTGCAGGTACAAGGCAAAAGCGACAAGGAATGCGCGGATTTCGTCATCGAATCGATCAAAGCCCTGTCCAAGGAAGTTGGCATTCCGGCCAAACTGTCTGAACTTGGTGTAGATGAAGTAGATTTGGATCTGCTGGCTGAGAATGCGATGAAGGATGCCTGCGCACCGGGCAACCCGTTCATTCCTACCAAAGAAGAGGTTATTGCCTTGTTCCGCAAAATTCTGTAATTTACCTTCTATAGATAAGGAGATTCCCTATGAACAATCATATCGCCGTCGATATCGGCGCCTCCAGCGGGCGGCTTGTACTCGGAACCCTCGTGGACGGGAGTCTCAAGCTGGAGGAGCTTCACCGATTCAGCAATGGATTCACCGAGCAGGAGGGCTCCTGCTTCTGGGACATTGAGTATTTGTTTAATGAAATTATCAGCGGTCTTCATCAAGCGAAAACCGCGGGAATTACTGAATGTACACTCGGGATTGATACCTGGGCCGTGGATTATGTACTGCTGGATGCGGAAGGCAAGCGGATCAGGGAAGTATACGCCTACCGTGACCGCCGCACTGATGGGGTTATGGAGGAAGTCGGCAAGCTGCTCTCCCCTGAGAAGGTTTACGCCAAGACAGGGATTCAGCAGCTGAGCTTCAATACACTGTATCAGCTGTATGCGCATGACCGGGTAGAGCTGGAAGCGGCCGATCAGATTCTGATGGTGCCGGATTATCTCTACTATAGACTCAGCGGCCGCAAAATCAACGAGGTGACCAATGCCTCCACGATGCAGCTGCTGAACCTTGCCACCCGTGACTTTGATCCGGAGCTGCTGTCCTTCCTGCATCTCCGCAGAGAGCAGTTCGCACCGCTTACGGAGCCGGGAGAAGATCTCGGCTTCATTACGGCAGAGCTGGTGCAGCAGCATAATCTGCCGCAGTGCCGCCTAATCTGTGCCGCCACGCATGATACGGCTTCGGCCGTGCTCGGCGTGCCTGCGCAGCAAGGCAGATCCTCAGCTTACATCAGCAGCGGCACCTGGTCACTGCTCGGGGTGGAGCTGGATCACCCGATTAATGACAGCAAAGCTCTGGCAGCCAATTATACGAACGAGTGGGGAGCATACGGCACCTACCGTTTCCTGAAGAACATTATGGGCCTTTGGCTGATCCAGGAAGTACGGAGACTGGATGGGGGAAGATACAGCTTCGCTGAGCTGTCGTCAATGGCCGCGGGCAGCGAAGGCTTCCGCAGCCTGATTCCATGCAACCACCCGCGTTTCCTGAATCCGGACCATATGATAGAAGAAATTCGCCAGGCCTGCGCGGAGAGCGGCCAGCCTGTTCCAGAGACGCCGGGTGAATTAGCCCGTTGTATCTTTGACAGTCTGGCCCTATCCTACCGCAGCTATCTGGCCGAGCTTGAAGGCCTTACAGGCCAAGAGATCGAAGTTCTGCAGATCGTCGGCGGCGGCGCCAATAATGAACTGCTGTGTCAGTTGACCGCCGATATTATCGGCAGAGAAGTACTGGCAGGCCCGACAGAATCAACGGCACTGGGCAACCTGGCCGTACAGATGATTCAGTCAGGCCGTATGGCCGACATCCATGAAGCCCGGGACGTCGTCGGCACTTCCTTTGCAATCAAGTCGTATCTGCCGCGGCCGGTTCCCCGGCTGAATCAGCTGCTGGCCCGCTGGGATGAGCTCCATTCTGCGGCAAGTACGAATGAGAATATATAAAACTTTTAGGAGGCAACGACATGGATCAGAGCATCACAAACAGCTATAACGAAGCCAAAAAATTATATGCAGCCCATGGAATTAACGTAGATGAGGTGCTGGAGAAGCTTGCGAAGATCAAAATTTCAGTGCATTGCTGGCAAGGCGATGATGTTCAAGGATTCCTGTTCAAAGACAAAGAGCTCAGCGGCGGGATTGCTGTAACTGGCAGCTATCCCGGACGTGCCGGCACACCGGATGAGCTGCGCAAGGATTTGGAGAAAGCCCTGTCGCTGATTCCGGGTAAACATAAAGTCAATCTGCATGCAATCTATGCTGATACGGACGAACAGGTCGATCTCGATGAGCTGGAACCGCGCCACTTCGCAAGCTGGGTAGAGTGGGCGAAAGAGCAGGGACTGGGATTGGATTTCAATCCAACCTGTTTCTCGCATCCTAAGGCTGCTGACGGCTTCACCCTGAGTCATGCCAATGACGAAATCCGCAATTTCTGGATCAAACACTGCAAGGCTTCCCGCCGGATTGCCGAGTATTTCGGCCGCGAGCTGGGACAGCCCTGTGTAACGAATTTCTGGGTACCGGACGGCTACAAGGATACTCCGGTTGACCGCCTGGCACCGCGTGTGCGTCTTAAGGAATCTCTGGATGATATTTTCAGTGAGGAAATTGATCCGCAGTACAATATTGATGCACTTGAGAGCAAGCTGTTCGGGATTGGTTCTGAGAGCTATGTTGTCGGATCACATGAATTCTACATGGGTTATGGCCTGACCCGCGGCAAAGCGATCTGCCTCGATGCCGGACATTTCCATCCGACTGAAGTGATCTCCAATAAGCTTAGCTCGATCCTGATGTTCAGCGAACAGCTGCTGCTGCATGTCAGCAGACCGGTACGCTGGGACAGCGATCATGTCGTCACGATGGACGATGAGCTGCTGGAAATCGCCCGTGAACTGGTTCGCGGAGATTTGCTGCCGCGCACGAACATCGGCCTTGATTTCTTCGACGGCAGCATCAATCATCTCGCAGCTTGGGTAATCGGTACGCGCAACACCATTAAGGCTTTGCTGCGCGCAATGCTGGAGCCGGTTGAGGAGCTTCGCGCCATTGAACTGGCAGGTGACTATACTTCACGCCTCGCGCTGGTAGAAGAATTCAAGTCCTATCCGTTCGGCGCAGTCTGGGATTACTACTGCGCATCACAGGGCACTCCGGTCCGGGAGCAATGGCTGGCTGAAGTGAAGAGCTACGAGCAGGAAGTACTGGCTGCAAGATAGATTAGCACTTTTGTAATTACCGAATGACAAGTATCCACGCACTTATACGTGCATATAGAGGAGAGATAACATATGAGTACTTCAGTAGTAGAATCCAAAGGTTATATCGCCGGCGTTGAAGCACCGTTTATCCGGGAAATGTCCGAAATCACCGACCACATGTGGTCCCTGGGCTGGGATGAGCTGAACGGAGGCAACGTCAGTTATCTGCTGGATGAAGAAGAAGTAGCCAAGTATATTAACATCCGCGAGCCGCTGCGTACAATCGCCCTTACCTTCCCTGTAACTGAGCTGTCCGGCAAATACTTCATCGTAACCGGCTCCGGCAAATACTTCCGTAATGTCATTAAGGACCCGGAAGCCAACCTAGGTGTGCTGCGTGTCAGTGACAGCGGTGAGAGTGTAGAGGTTCTGTGGGGTCTGCGGAATGGTGCAGTACCGACCAGTGAGCTTGCTTCCCACTTCATGAGCCATATTGAACGGCTGAAGGTAGATCCTTCGCACCGCATCGTGCTGCATACCCATGCAACGAATGTGATTGCCATGACCTTTACCCATGATCTGGATGAACTGAAGTTCACCAAGACGCTGTGGGAAATGTGCACAGAATGTCTGGTTGTCTTCCCGGATGGCGTCAGTGTCATTCCTTGGATGGTTCCGGGCAGCAGTGATATCGGCCGGGCTACTGCGGATAAAATGAAAGACTATCGTGTGGTGATTTGGCCGCAGCACGGTATCTTTGTTACGGGCGCTACCATGGATGCTACCTTCGGTCTGGTAGAAACCATTGAAAAAGCGGCAATTGTCTACAACCTGATCGGCGGACGTGAAATCAAACAGAAAATCACGGATCAGCAGCTGGCTGATCTGGCCGCAGCATTCCGTGTAACTCCGAAAGCCGGCGTTCTGGAGCTGTAGGTTAATTAGGATCATGAAGTCTTGAGAATGCTACGAAAGCCGGACAATGCAGCATGGCTGCTAGTTTCCGGCTTTTTGGCATATTTCCGGTGCTAGTTCATTTGCATTTGCCGCTGAGAACAGTCATACTATGCTTACTTAAAGTAATCATAGTATGAAATGGAGGCCGATCATGAATACCGATAAATTGTTTGAACCCTTTGAGGGAGGGGGCCTGTCCCTGACCAACCGTGTAGTAATGGCACCGATGACACGGGTGCAATCTCCGGGAGGCGTGGCTAGTCCGGAGGTAGCGGCTTATTACCGCCGCCGGGCGGAAGGCGGCGTCGGTCTGATCATTACCGAAGGAACAGCTATCGATCATCCGGCGGCGGTCAGCCACCCGGATATTCCAAATATCCACGGCGAAGCCTCTCTGGAGGGATGGGCGCAGGTAGTCAAGGAAGTGCATGCTGCCGGAGGCAAGATTATTCCGCAGCTGTGGCATGTCGGCATGGCCCGGAGCATCGGTGAATTGCCTAATGCTTCAGCGCTTCCTATCGGTCCTTCAGGGCTTAATCTGGCCGGAGAGCAAGTTACCGAGCCGATGACCAAGAATGAAATCCAGGGGATTGTCAGCGCCTTTGCCAAGGCGGCCAAAGATGCCAAGGCCATTGGCTTCGACGGCATTGAATTACACGGGGCCCACGGCTATCTGATCGACCAGTTCTTCTGGGAGAAGACTAACCGCCGTAACGACGAATATGGCGGTGATCTTGAGGCACGGACCACCTTTGCGGTTGAAGTGATCGATGCCTGCCGCCGTGCGGTAGGACCGGACTTCCCGATTGTGCTCCGCTTCTCGCAGTGGAAGGGCGGCCATTATGACGCCAGACTTGTGGAGACGCCTGAAGATCTGGCCCGCTTCCTGACACCGCTCAGCAATGCGGGTGTGGATATCTTCCACTGCTCCACCCGGCGTTTCTGGCAGCCGGAGTTCGAAGGGTCTGATCTTAATCTGGCAGGCTGGACGAAGAAGATAACCGGCAAACCGACGATCACGGTAGGCTCTGTGGGACTCGACAGTGCTTTTCCTAGCCCGGTAACCGAGAAGAATCAGGAAGATAATATTGACCTTCTGCTGGAGCGGCTGGACAAGGCAGAGTTCGATCTTGTTGCGGTAGGCAGAGCTCTGATCAGCGATCCGGCGTGGGCTGCTAAAGTGCAGGCTGGCAGAATTGGTGAGATCATTCATTTCACCTCCGACGCAACCAAGACATTATACTAAGAATACTAATTAATATAGTTTGAGCCAGAACACCCGATGTATTGGAAATTGCGGCGAACCTCGTGTTTATCCGCTAATGTCCATCTACATCGGGTGTTTTTTGCGCAGATTAACCCCATTAAGCTGTACTCCTGTCCAATTTCCTGAAATAATGCCATTGTCCGAGCACCCTTACCTTTCTCTCGAATATTGCTATAAGGAGGACCTTTGTAAATTCAGAAGAAGGAGAGTGAGATATGGCGATTCTATCGACGGGACCTATCGAGAACAATGTGGTAAACAGCACAGGTGCCCGCCCGACTCAATCGGTAACGGTCAAAATAGACGGCCGCAATACAACCGAAGAATTCGATGTTCTTATCTTGGGCTACAGCCTGATTGGATTCCGTACCTTGTATGTGCAAGAAGAATTAAGTGTCGGACCGTTTCAGGTGATCACCAGGGATTACTTTGCGGATCTGGACGCATTCGAGTTTGTGTTCAGCACAACAGGAAGCGCAGAACCCGAAGCCCAGGTGTCCGTATGGGGCAAAAATGCCGCAGGACAGCTGGTGACCGCACACCGGCTGGTATCCCAGGAGTTACTGGGTGAAACCGGGGGAGGGATCACTGGCGCAACCGGAGCCACGGGGTTGACGGGTGCTACGGGATTACCGGGAGCTACAGGAGCTACGGGAGCTACAGGGTTTACGGGTGCTACAGGAGCTACAGGAGCTACAGGATTGCCAGGGACTATCGGTGCTACGGGGTTGACGGGTGCTATAGGGTTGACAGGGGGTACAGGCGAGACGGGATTACCGGGTGCTACTGGAGCCACAGGCAGTGTTTCATCGTCCTATGCCTATATTTTCAACACAGGTGCCCAGAGTGTCGCGACCGAAGCGGATGTTACTTTTGACAGCAATGAGAGTCTTGTCGGCTTCAGCCATACCCCTAATACAGCCGCTATTAACGTGGAGAATTCCGGAGATTATGCGGTAATCTTCATTGTCAATGCAGTTGAAGCGAATCAGTTCACTTTGTATCTGAATGGTGCTCCAGTAGGAGGCAGCGTCTACGGTTCAGGAGCGGGAACCCAGCCTAATCCGGGTATGGTGATTATCTCTGCAGTCACTGGTGATGTAATCACTTTAAGGAACCATTCCAGTGCCGCAGCAGTCACATTGCAGACCTTAGCTGGAGGAACACAGATCAACTCCAATGCATCGATTCTGATCTATAGGCTTGGAGGCTGAGCCCGGTTATGGCAAGCAGTGTTTAATGAATAAGTCCGGAACCATAAGCTTGGGCCGGGCTTATTGCTGTGGATAGAATGGAAGGATGCAGTGATATTCTTTGATGAAATATTAAGAATATTTAGTATTATAAGGAAGTGAGTGAAATTGATACATAAGGAGACTAATACAATGCAAGTTGAGCAGAGAGATCTGGAACTGATCCAGGAAGCCATTAAGGTAATAGACCGCAACTTTGATGAAGTGAATGAACGTCACACGGTAGGTGCAGCAGTACGCTGCGTTAATGGCAAAGTATATACAGGAGTGAATCTCTATTCCATTCATGGCTCCTGTGCAGAGTTTATTGCCATCGGTGCTGCGATTACGGCAGGGGAACGGGAATTCGAGACCATCGTTGCAACCAGAACGCAAAGCGAGGGAGGGATTCTGCTTCCTCCATGCGGCAATTGCCGGGAGATGCTGGTACGTTATGCGCCGGATATTCAGGTTCTGGTGCAAACAGGAAATGGAGTGGAGAAGTACAGTATCCAAGAGCTTATGCCGCATCATTAAACGTAAGATTCAGGAAAAGCTCTGCCTTGTCGCGGGCTTTTTTTTGTCATTCAGGAAATTTTTTCGCATAGCACATTTTCCTCATCCTGCCGGCCCAAATCCAGAATTTTTGTACAAAAGGCTGAATCGGATCAATGGATTAGATGGTTAGATTATCCTTATCTGTGATATAATTTTGAATTGATTGCGGGTGTATCTGAATTCATGAATTACTTATAAAGGAAGTGTAAATCTGATGACGAAGGAGAACCGGAACTCAGCGGACTTCAACTCCACCAAGGGCAAGGATTACTCCAAGTATTTTGATTTTACCGATGCTAAAGTGATAAGTGAGCAAGAGGGCAAGACCACCTATCGCATAAAAGGAAGAAACGTTCAGATAAACAGCCAGCCCGATTACAGGGAAGGCAAGCGCCGCGGCAAGGAAGAGATCGAGGTGCTCTACCATTTCGAGATTCCGCCGGAGATGGAGGATTTCGGCCAAGGCAAAACCTATCATATCACCACCTACGGCTGCCAAATGAATGAGCATGATACCGAAACGATGAAGGGTATGCTGGAGCAACTGGGTTACCGGCCGGCTGATGACCGCAGAGATGCTGATCTTATTCTATTAAATACATGTGCAATCCGCGAGAATGCGGAAGATAAGGTGTTCGGAGAGCTGGGCCATCTCAAATCGCTCAAGCTGGAGAAGCCGGGGCTGCTGCTCGGGATCTGCGGCTGCATGTCCCAGGAAGAAGGCGTTGTTAACCGGATCATGAACCGGTATGGTTTCGTGGATATGATTTTTGGTACGCATAATATCCACCGGTTGCCGGAGCTGATTAAGGAAGCGGTGTTCAGCAGGGAGCTTGTGATCGAGGTCTGGTCCAAGGAAGGCGACATTATTGAGAACCTGCCGAAGAAAAGAGAGGGTTTGCGCGCCTGGGTGAATATTATGTACGGCTGTGACAAGTTCTGTACATACTGCATTGTGCCGTTTACACGGGGCAAGGAGCGCAGCCGGCGTCCTGAAGATGTCATTGCCGAAGTCCGCGAGCTGGCCCGCCAGGGGTTCAAGGAAGTTACGCTGCTGGGGCAGAATGTAAACGCCTACGGGAAGGATTTTACGGACATAGACTATACATTCGGGGACCTGATGGACGACATGCGGGGGATCGATATTCCGCGTATCCGCTTCATGACGTCGCATCCCCGTGATTTTGACGATAAATTGATTCATGTGCTCGGCAAAGGCGGTAATCTAGTGGAGCATATTCACCTGCCGGTGCAGTCGGGAAGCACAGCAGTACTGAAGCGGATGAGCCGCAAATATACCCGTGAAGCTTATCTGGAGCTGGTCCGCAAGATCAAAGCAGGTGTGCCGGATGCGGTGCTGACTACAGATATTATCGTCGGATTCCCCGGTGAAACTGAAGCTCAGTTCGAGGAGACACTGTCGCTGGTGCGCGAAGTAGGGTATGATATGGCATATACCTTCATTTATTCTCCGCGTGAAGGTACTCCGGCTGCTGCAATGGAAGATAACGTTCCGGCAGAGATCAAGAGCGCACGCCTGCAGCGTCTGAACGATCTGATCAAAGAGCAGAGCCGGCTGGGGAACGAGCGGATGCTCGGCAAGTTGGTCGAGGTGCTGGTGGAAGGCGAGAGCAAGAACAACGTCAATGTACTCGCCGGACGTACCCGTGACAGCAAGCTGGTGCATTTCGAAGGCCCGCCGTCACTGATCGGCACGATGGTGCAGGTGAGAATTACCAGTACGAAGACATGGTACATCAAAGGGGACTATCTGGCGGAAGCCGCAGCAGTCGTCTAATTATAGAGAAATGGGGCGAGAAGAATGAGCCAGGAAGAAGCGCGTTTGAATGAATACGGCATGCAGACCCACAACACCCGTGATTTAATCGTAAGAGAGGATATTATGGGCAAAGCGAAGGAGCTGGCTACACTCATCTCCACCAGTGAAGAGGTCCGGCATTTCCAGCAGGCCGAGCAGAAGATTCTGAATCACGATCGTGTGCAGGGTTTGATAGCTACCATTAAGAAGAAGCAGAAGGAGATTGTGGCCTTTGAGAGCTTCAAGAATCAGGCAATGGTCGCCAAGATTGAACAGGAAATCGAAGTGCTGCAGGATGAAATCGACAGTATTCCGGTCGTGAATGAGTTCCAGCAGAGCCAGAGCGACATTAACTACCTGCTGCAGCTGGTCATCTCCGTCATCAGGGATACCGTCTCGGACAAAATCAATGTGGAAGCAGGCACAGAAGCGCCTCCATCCACTTGCGGTGACTAATTGAATACCCCCGGGGCGGATGAGAATCCGTCCCTTTTTCATATATAGCGCGAACTGCGGTTGATTTTAAGAGGACAGGTTTGGTACATTAAAAGATACGAACAGCAAATATAGCTGCGGCAAAGGATGATCTAAAGTGAGCGAGAACGTGGAACAAACCTATAACGCCAAAAAATACCGCACTCCGGACGGCGTTCCGGCGGATATTGTCATGTTTACGCTGACCAAACGCGAACGGAAGACGGTCACGAAGACACTCCCGCTGCGGGAGCTGAAAGTTATGCTGATCCGGCGCAAGAAATGGCCCTATGCAGGCATGTGGGCCTTGCCGGGCGGCTTTTGCCAGGAAGATGAATCGATCTATGATGCGGCTACGCGCGAGCTGAAGGAAGAGACCGGCGTAGACGGCGGCCATTTGGAATATCTCGGTGTCTACAGCAAGCCGGGGCGCGATCCGCGCGGCTGGATCATCAGCCATGCGTTTTTTGCACTGGTCGAGGAGTGGATGCTGGAGCAGCGGCAGGCCTCTGATGATGCAGGTGAGGTTGGCCTGTTCACCCTGCAGGAAGCGCTGGAGGAGCTGGAGCTGGCTTTTGACCACCATGATATTATTACCGATGCTTATCTGCGGATTCAGCAGCAAATGCTGCAGACTACGATTGCACGGCAGTTTCTGCCGCGCCATTTCACACTGAGTGAGCTGTATCAGGTGATCCAGACGGTCGTGCCTGAATTCAAAGAACCGAATTTTATCCGTAAAATTACGTCAACACGCAGCCGGCAGGGTATATTAAAGGAAGTAAGTGATGAAGCGGGCAATCCGCTCAGCTCCAATCAATACTCCCAGCGTCCGGCACAGCTCTATATGTTCACGGACCATGAACCTTTATTATCGATTTATACCTAAGCTGCAGGAAAGCTTAAGCTCACAACACTTTTAGGAGGCGGTCTGCTTATGAGAGCACTCATCGTAATTGATTTCACCAATGATTTCATTGACGGAAGTCTGCCGGTTGGGCAGCCCGGTATCGACATTGCACCAAGGGTTAGCCAGCTCACGGAACAGTTCGTGCAGAGCGGGGATTATGTTGTGATGGCTGTAGATTTGCATAAAGCAGATGATCCATATCATCCGGAGAGTAAGTTATTCCCGCCGCATAATCTGCGGGGCAGTCAGGGGCGTGAGCTCTACGGCAGCCTGAAGGCCGTATACGAAGCGAACCGCGAAGCCATCTATTGGATGGACAAAACCCGTTACAGCGCTTTTAGCGGCACGGATCTGGCGCTGAAGCTGCGTGAACGCGGCATTACCGAGCTGCACCTGATCGGAGTATGTACGGATATCTGTGTGCTGCATACGGCAGTGGATGCGTACAATCTGGGATTAAGCATTATTGTACACGAGGATGCGGTAGCCAGCTTCAACCCGGACGGCCACACTTGGGCGCTGGGACATTTCCGGGGCAGCCTCGGAGCGAAGGTGGTCGCTTCCACATAGATAAAAATATAATTGAACGAAGATAATATCAAAAGCTGTAAGGAACGAAGGGGAAATTTGGATTATATAACACAACAGCAACTGCAGATCCCGCTACAGCAGTGCAACTATTAGGAGATGAGGACTTGAGGAGAGAACTTGCTCTACATACAGACAAATATCAGATTAATATGATGTACGCCCATTGGGTTAACGGCACACACAAACGCCGGGCTGTGTTTGAAGCTTATTTCCGCAAGCTGCCGTTCGGCAACGGGTTCGCGGTATTTGCAGGCCTGGAGCGGATCGCCCAGTATATCGCTGAACTGCGGTTTACAGAGGATGATATCCGCTACTTGTCGGAGCAGGAGGAGAATTATGCCCCGGCGTTTCTGGAGGAGCTGCTGCAGTTCCATTTCCAGGGCAGCATTCATTCGATGAAGGAAGGCGCGCTTGTCTTCCCGGATGAGCCGCTGATCCGCGTGGAAGGCACGATTATGGAGGCTCAGCTGGTGGAGACAGCCATCCTGAACTTCATGAACTACCAGACGCTGATTGCAACCAAGGCCTCCCGGATCAAGCAGGTGGCTCCGAATGATACGCTGCTTGAATTCGGGACGCGGCGTGCGCAGGAAGCAGATGCGGCCGTATGGGGAGCCCGTGCAGCGTATGTGGGTGGCTTCCATGCGACCTCCAACATGCTGGCCGGCAAAATGTTCGGCATTCCTACGAAGGGCACCCATGCCCATTCCTGGGTGCAGAGCTTCCCGAGCGAACAGGAAGCCTTCGACGCTTACGCCAGAGTCATGCCGGACGGCGTTACCCTGCTAGTCGATACCTTCGATACCCTGCGCAGCGGTGTGCCGAATGCAATAAATACTGCCAAGAAGCTGGAGGCGCAGGGCAAACGGATGAACGGCATCCGGCTCGACAGCGGTGACTTGGCCTATCTGTCCCGCAAAGCCCGGCAAATGCTTGATGAAGCCGGCCTGCAGTATGTGAAGATCGTTGCCTCCAATGACCTGGATGAGAACACGATCATGAACTTGAAGTCGCAAGGCGCGGCTATTGATACTTGGGGGGTTGGAACCCAGCTGATTACAGCTTCCGATCAGCCTTCTCTGGGCGGAGTCTACAAGCTGGTCGAGATTGAATCTCCAAGCGGAGAGATGATTCCAACAATCAAGATTTCCTCCAATCCCGAGAAGGTATCGACTCCCGGCAAAAAGGCCGTTTACCGCATTATCGGGCAGAACGGCAAAGCTTTGGCGGATTACATCAGCTTCTCCGGGGAAGAGGCGCCGCGTAACGGTGTCCGGCTCAAGCTGTTCAATCCGCTGCATCCGTATATGAGAAAACATGTGGAGCACTACGAGGCGCTGCCGATGCTGGAGCCGATTGTGGTGAACGGCTTCCAGGTCTATCAGCTGCCGGATCTGAACGAGATCCGCCGCTACCATCAGGAGCAGCTTGATTTGTTCTGGCCGGAGTACCTGCGTAAGCTGAACCCTGAAGTATTCCGCGTGAATCTCAGCGAGCAGCTGTGGAACCGCAAGCAGCAGCTGATTGCGGAGCATATGATGCCTGATGTGGACTAGCCTGATCGCCACAGAAGCATAGACTTATTAATACTTAGCCCTCCCAGTTGGTGGATAATCCACGACCGGGAGGGCTTTTTGCCGGGGCGAGGACAGAAGGGCAGAAGACAGGCAGGCTCATCCCCCTGCCCCCTGCGTATATCTTCATAGACATGTAATACGCAGGACCATATGCTCATTGACACGAACTCTCTGGAATAATATATTAAATATGTTCTTAAATACAATTTTTACAGGAATAATTATTTTTTTGGGGCTAAAGTTAAAGCGCTTTAACTTTAGCCCGGCGACAGTTAGGCGGATACTCTATGTGAGGGGGTGAACTTTTCCTACGGCAGTTCGTTTGTGATTGCAATGGATTCGAAGCCATATCCACCAAATCATGAGGAGTGAATGCGTTATGAATAAGCAAGGGAAACGCAAGCTGCACTGGAAAAGTCTGATGCTTCTTTGTCTGGCGCTCTTTATCCTGCCTGCCGGGTCCGCTTTCGCCGCAGTGAACAAACCGTTCCCGCAGCATACGACTTATACGGCCGGAACCATCAAACCGAATAATGTCACACAGACGGTTATGGATAATGCGGTTAAGACTAAATGGGATGCCTGGAAAGGCGCTTATCTCAAACCGGCCGGGACAGGCAAATATTATGTCAAATATAATTCAGACGGGGAGACCGTCTCCGAAGCGCATGGCTACGGCATGCTGTTCACTGTCCTGATGGCCGGTTACGACACCAATGCGCAGACGTACTATAATGGACTCTACAATTATTACACAGCACATCCAAGCTCCATCAATCCTTATCTGATGTCCTGGAAACAGAACAGCAGCTTCCAGAATATCGAAGGCGAGGATTCCGCAACGGACGGTGATATGGATATTGCGTACTCGCTGCTGCTGGCTCACAGACAATGGGGAAGCACGGGATCAGTTAACTATTTGCAGGCAGCAACCAGCATCATTAATGCAATCATGGATAATGAGATCAATCAGACCCAGTGGACCATCCGCCTGGGGGACTGGGCGAACAGCGGTTCATACAATACAGCAACCCGTCCTTCCGATTTCATGCTCAGCCATTTGAAGGCCTTCCAGTCCGCTACCGGGGATGCGCGCTGGCAGAATGTAACGGATAAGACCTATACGATTATTAACAGCCTCTATACCGGTTATAGCTCTACCACTGGCCTGCTGCCGGATTTCGTAGTCTACTCGAGCAATACCTACAAACCGGCCGCAGCGAATTTTCTGGAGGATGCTAACGACGGCCATTATAACTACAACTCATGCCGCACACCATGGCGGATTACCACCGATTATTTGCTCACAGGCGATAACCGCGCCTTGTCCCAGCTGAATCAGCTGAACAGCTGGATCAAGACCAAGG
Source organism: Paenibacillus sp. FSL H8-0259 (assembly GCF_037963255.1). NCBI lineage: Bacteria > Bacillati > Bacillota > Bacilli > Caryophanales > Paenibacillaceae > Paenibacillus > Paenibacillus sp. FSL H8-0259. Next base: position 4,696,460 of record NZ_CP150147.1, on the reverse strand, counting down.
TAAGCAGTACTCCTGGCAACATCAAAGACGGCTACAAGTTGAACGGAACTACCTTTGGCAGCTACAACAGCGGCGCGTTCTATGCTCCGTTCGGTGTAAGCGCAATGACCTCATCAGGGAACCAGAGCTGGCTGAATTCACTCTGGAGCCATACGTCAGGCAGCGCGGCAGAGGATTATTATGAAGACAGCATCAAGCTGTTCTCCATGATTGTGATGTCCGGCAACTGGTGGACTTACTAAGTATTTTTATTCTTGATATGATCCAAAGACGAAATCCGGGTGATCACTGATCACGGGTTTCGTCTTTTTTCATAATGGGCGCTTGTGACATTTATCATGAAATCTGTGATAAATTCACCTTATAGAATAAGGGAGATTTATCATTTTACCCACAGATTCCCCACAATTATATTCTGTTCATGAATAGATCGAATTTTATAGGGGCATCTTTCTTTCTTTTCTTAGTCACATGTAAGTAAATTCGCCTAGTAACCGCAGCGTTGCTATGGCCTAATCTCTCCTGGATTGTCTCAATATCTATTCCAATTTCAGCCAATAATGAAACATGAGTATGACGTAAACTATGGGGTGATAAGTTCGAGGGAAGCTTTGCGAGTTCCAAGTAATCTTTAAATCTTTTGCCAACCGAAATTATATTCAAAGGGTAGCCTGGCAAGTTTTTGTTGTTCACAAACACAAAATCGTCTTTATCGTAATATTCTTTTCTGCGAGACATTTTGAATTCATTGCGCCAAGCTAATTGATTTTCCAATACAGACAAAACATTAGGCGTAATTTCAACTTCGCGGTGAGATGATTTAGTCTTCGGTGTGTTGAGGGAAAATTCAGTAGCACTGCCCTTCATGTAAATTGTTTTGGTAATGGAAATAAAACCTTCGACTTTATTAATATCTTTTGTTTTTAATGCTGCCAATTCGCCTATTCGCATACCCGTATACGCTAGTAAAAAGAAAAGGTTGTAATCTTGCAATTCCCCCTGAATCTTAATAATAGTTAAGAGCTTGGATAATTCGTCTCTTTCAAGATAATGAGGTAATTCGGTTTTGTTTTCTAAATCTTCTACAGTCAATGTGTACGCTGGAAGCTCAGCACCATTAGTAGGGTTGTTATTAATTATCCCTAAATCAACCGCCTTTTTAAAGAGCATTCTACAAGTTGTGTTTAATAGGGATATTGTATTCTTCGCAGCACCTTTGTTTTTCTGGTCATCAAGCATCTTTTGATAGTCTAATTTTGTGATATCACCTATCTTCTTATTACCAAAATAAGACGAACATTTTTTTAACTCCCATCTTCGGATGTCGACAGTAGAATTCTTTACTTTTCCTGGTGCTGCGTACATAGTAAGCCACTCAGTAGCAAAATCATCAAATAATATGTTTTTTTCTTCGAAGTACACGCCGTTAAGCAATTCAGCTTTAATGCGAATACCGGCTTCGTATGCTTGTTTGGCTGTAGGGAAACTAGGTGTCTCCTTTTGCTTTCTCCCTGTTTTACTGGTTCCAGGGATGCTGTAGCGATAGGTGAATCTTCCATCTTTCTCTCGAACACCTGGATACTTTAAAGGTTCTTTTGGTTTTCTAGCCATTTAATTTCACCTCCTTTCAAATAAATAATAATTAATATTTGGTATTAGGAGGAGACATATACCAAACCATTTTCCCCACGATCCTTAAACTTTCCAAATCAGGACCAGTAAAGTTCTGAGCAACAAAATCAGGGTTATAGCTATCAGGTTCAAGAACAACTGTATTTTGTAGGCGATAAAATCTTTTTAGTGTAGCATCATAACCGTTTACTTGAATTACAACTACATCTCCATTGGAAATGTTTTCTACAGATGAAGGACTTATTAATGCGTATGCCCCATTTGGGATAATACGGTTCATGCTATCTCCATTCACTTTTAGTAAAAAGGCATCAGGATGGTTTTTTCCGATTTCTTCAGGGACTTCTATGTATTCTTCAACAGGCAGCATTTCAAGAGGTAGTCCCGCAGCAATAGATCCATATAAAGGTATTAGGTGGGATTTAGGTTTGATTTTAATAGCGTTTACTGGTAAATCAATAGACTTTTCAGAAGACTCATATACAAGCTCCTCCAAAGTTACTCCTAAAGCATCTGCCAGTTGTTGCACCGAACCCATTTTAGGTTCACTTTTTCCTGATTCCCAATATCCGATAGAAACATCGGAAACTCCGATTCTCCGACCTAATTCCGATTTAGATAAACCCCGAGCTTCTCTAAACTTTGTTAGATTAGTGGCGAAAGCTATTGTTTTCACGTTTCATACCTCATTGTTTTTTATTTATCATACCATGTAAAATCTAATTATTCCACAAAAAATCTAATTATTATTAGATGTATTGTAATTTAGCGTTGACATCTAAATAAATTTAGAATACGATTTGGTTAGCGGAGGGAGGTAGGCAGAATGCATATAAATACTGAAACCGCAAATGAATCGAGTAAGATTGCGGACATCAATTTAAACGGAGGGATAGACAACAAAAAAACCTTAAGAGAGTGGAGGGTAAAGCGTTTCAAAAGTAAACAAGATCTTGCGGAACTACTTGATGTACACCCAAGCACGTATGCCAAAATGGAATTGAAACCTGAAGAAATGAGATTGCGTCAATTAGTGCTGATTGTTGACTTTTTAGAATGTAATCTCAGCGATATCCTTTTTTTTGAACAAAACTCTAAAAATAATTAGAGGTGGGGATTTGAAATGCGATCTGAAGATTTACCAGAAATTTGCACGCCCGAACAGGTAGCTGATTACTTAGGGGTTACTCGGAACACTGTTTATCGCTGGTGTAAAGAGGGGGATATTCCAAGCATCAAAGTTCGCAAAGTTCGTCGGATACAAAAATCAACTTTAATTGATTGGATAGAGAAGCAAGAGAAGGCCAGTTGCAGCTCTTAAATATCCCCCATAAGCAATAATGACCAAAACATAGAGTTTTATACCCGAAAGGAGAATTCGATTGAAACAAGATTTACAGATTGCTTATGAAGCTCTATCAAGAGTAGTAGCCGCAGGGTTGGCAGAGGGAGACAAAGTCGCTTTGAGAGAAGCCGGTCTTGCTCGGGCGAAAACGCTGGAGCTAAAGACAATGCTTCAGCATCGTGAGGCTAAGCCTCAAAGAGTGACACTTAACCGCTTGGAGAGTTATTGCTTACCAGTACTTTAGGAAAGGGGAATTAGCTTGCTCATTGATATCAGCAAGATCAAAGTAACGGATCGTATCCGGCAAGACTTTTCAGGCATCGAAGAACTGGCCCAGGACATTGCAGAGAACGGTTTAATCAATCCCATTGTCGTAACATCAGATTATCAATTAATTGCCGGAGAACGGCGGTTGAGAGCGCATCAGCACCTGAGGAGACAAGAGGTGGCAGTGAACGTAATGGATGTGCGTAATTATGCCCATCATTTACAACTGGAAATCAGCGAGAATGAGCATCGTCGGGATTTTACTTTTTCGGAGCGAATCGCTTACGGGAAAAAAATTGAAGAGTTAGAACGGATCAAGGCCAAGGAACGAATGACTGCACCCGATAAGGAAAATTTGCCTGAGGGAGAAAAAGGCCAAGTCAGGGATATTGTCGCTGAACAAGCCGGATTTGGCAGTGGCCGTAATTACGATAAGGCAAAATTCATTGCCGAACATGCTACGGCTGAAATCATCCAAGAGCTTGATGCCGGACTTATCAGCACTCATAAAGCTTTTACTCAAACCAAGGAACGTATGGAAGCAGCTGAAAAGGCTGCTGCGGAAGCAAATGCTCGAGCTGAGGCCGCAGAGAAGGAGAAAGAGAACCTTAGAAAGCAATACAAGGACTTTATACCTGCTGATCAACTCGAAGAGGCGGTTAACGCCGCCATAGAGCGACAGCAAGAAGAGAATGAGGTATTTATTGCTCAGAAGGACAAAGAAGCTCAGGCGGCACTTAAAGCGCGTGACGTGAAGTGGAAAAAGGATATTGAAGCAGAATCTCAGAAAGTGCGTGATCTTAATGCCGGTTATAAAAGAATTCAAGAGGAACTGGAGACGTTGAAACTTCAGCAACCTGAGGATCTGGATGAACAACAGAAAATGGCTCAGTTAAAGAAGCTGCGTTATGAGGCGGATTCGAACACAGTTCAGTTAAGTATCCATGTGAAGCAGTTCCTGCAGAAGGCAGCTGTTACTACTCTAAACCTTGGGTCCGTAGCTTCGGCATCGAGCAGTGAGAAAAAGCGCTTTAACGAGAGCCTGGACATGCTTCAAACATTTATCGATCAAATGCGGCCGGCTGTAAACGGCAGAAGGGTGGTAGAGGCAGATGTCATTAATTAATCAAGGTAATACATTGGCTATGCTGGAAAACCAGTTGAAGCAATCTGAAGCGCAAGGCGCTGCTGTGCGGATGATGTTTGAAGAAATGAAGCAAATGCATGAGAATATCCAAGAAATGAAACTTGATGTAAGTGAAAAATTTGAAGAATGCCAGATCATGGTTCAGGAGGTTCGCGATAGCGTTACGCTGATCGATGCTGAATGTGATCAGATGCAGGCAGTAGTCAGATTGAGATCAAATGAGCTGACCAAACACCGGTTTAAAGACTCGGACATGAAATTTAAAGAAATGGTCGGAAAATATCGGCGAACAATATGGAGTAAATTGAAAGAACAGTTCAGTGTAGCCAAATATAGTCATCTTCGGCGAATTGATTTCGAGGACGCAATTGAATTTGTCCAGAAATTTCAACCGGAGGACTACATGTGATGACGGATGAACGCCTGAAACAGCGCCATGATGCATGGAAGAGAATGAATCAACTTCAAAACTTTATTGGGCGAGGATTGCAATCTGCCGAAATAGATCGGGAAATTAATATCCTGGAGATTTTTTTACAAACTAGGGAGGCGTAGAGATGCAAGAATTTAGCATCCCCGTTATCGCCTTAGGCGAGCAGTTTGAAATGACACAACAAGCAGAGTTTCATTTTGAAGCAGTGGCAATCTTGCATGATAGCCTGAATGACGGATCGCTTCGAGTTGACCTTGTTCGTTTGGATCTCAATCCGTCTGAAACCGAAATCATAGACGCACTTTTTCGCAAGCGCAGCATAGAGATTCGCATCAGATCTTTGCGTAAATTTATTCGTGTTATTGGAGATGTTCCAAATTTAATCGATCAAGCTAGTGGGCAACTGAGAGATGCAGCGAGAGAATTAGAGGCGTTAATCGAAGGTATTGAAATAAAAATGACCACGTTGAGGGACGCGGCCATTTAAAATCAAATCAAAATATATTTAATTTATCGTATCACAGCCTTTTTATACGGTCAACTGGTTCGGCAGGAGAGGTGAGGTGATTGGCGGACACGCAGCCAGAGAAGGGCTATGTCAGGCTTGCCAATGATTTAATAAATGAACTGATACGCCGGAACTTCACGAAGCGTCAGAAGGACATCCTGCTGTTCGTCTGGAGGATGTCCTATGGATGCAATCTCAAAGTAGCACACATATCGAAATTAAAAGATTTTGAGATTTGCGGAGTACCGGCGACCCACATTAAAAGTGAACTTAAGCATCTGGAGAACGCGAATGTAATCAATTGGGACAGGAAAGAAAAGCTATTTTCTATAAATAAGGACTACGATCTTTGGCAAATTACCCCTGTCGTGGGCTGGGAATCTGAACGTTTTAATGCGCTTATCCATCTGAATTTGAAACGAAAAACTTCACAAAACGTGAACTTTTCAGAACCAGAACAAGAAGATGAAACTTCACAAAATGTGAACCCTGACTTCACAAAAGATGAAGTTATTGAAGAAGAAAACTTCACAAAAGATGAAGTTGAAGGTGCTTCAAACCCTTGCGGCTCTAAGGCGGAGGAGGTCTCTAAAGACAGTTCTTTTAAAAACAATATTAAAGACAGTAGTAATAGTTGTTGTTTAAAGGAGGGCTCAATCATGAATCAAGAATCTCAAAACGAAATTAAACCAGTTAGCCAGGATGCCGTTCCTGCCGGGGATTCCGACTCCAACCGGAAAGCTGCTGAATTAGAGTATCGTAATACAGTTTCAAGTCGTTACCTCGATCGTAAAGGTAGTGGGCTGATTATTACCATCAAGGATGAGGCATTCATAAGCGAACTCATTGCCGATGGAGTGCCCTTGACAATAGCTCTTGACGGTATCAATCAATCATTCGACAAATTCAAGCCCAAGCATAAAAAAGACTCAATCAAAAGCCTGGGTTACTGCGAAGGAGCAATTTATGGACTGCTTGCCAAGCAAGAGGACAAGTCTTCCAATACGGTAGCGCATGAGGAAAGCGTTCCTGAAATCAGCCAAGATGAGTATCGTAAGACACTTGAGAAACTAAAAGCCAAACGCGGAGTTGAGGCTTGATGGAAAGCATGGGCGATGAACTTAAGAAATTAATTCCGAAAGGATTCGCAGAATTCCAAGCTCAAGTAATGAAAAAACTTGAGGAACATCCGGAAGTGATTCGCATAAAGGAAAAATTTCCTGGGCGAACCGACATGTTGACTCACCCCACAAATTACGGATCAATTTCGCGGCATATCGCAGTCTCGGATAACTGTAAGACATGTCAGGGATTATCATCATGTCAGAACGACCACATAGGGCATTGCAGCGTTGTAGAAGAGAATCCGAAGGACGGCAAAGGCTTAATTTTTAGGCTCCAGAAATGCCCATTGCTTCTCTCCTACGAGAAACGTCAGAAGGTTACGGAGAAGATCAAAAGCCATTTCATACCAGAACATATTGTGAATGCAACTTTTGAAGATATCGAACCGGATGGGTACAGAGTGAAAGCAATCACAAAATGCATGGAATTCTGTGCAAATTATAAAGCCGGAAAGACTAAGCGTGGCATTTATCTCCATGGTCAGTTCGGAGTTGGGAAGAGCATGATTGTCGGGGCGATTGCACAAGAACTGGCATCTCAGGGAATAGACGTTGCTATGGTCTATGTACCGGACTTTATGGCCGAGGCAAAGGACGCGATTAGTTCAAAGACGGAAACGGTTCTGTCAAAGCTAGAGGCGCTACAGAACGTGACCGTGCTCATCTTGGATGATATCGGAGCGGAGGCCTTAACTATTTGGACAAGGGACGAAATACTTGGACCTATCCTCCAGCGCCGCATGGAAAGGTTAGTTACAATCTACACATCTAATTTATCAATGAAGGAATTAAAGCAACACTTATTAAACGTCAAGGATGCTAAGGTTATGGACCCGCGTCAAAACGAGAAGAAGGTTGAACGTATATTTGAACGGATTGAACCTTTTGTTGAAGTGCTGCATGTTGGCGGACGTAATCGCCGTAGAGACAATTCTCATAACACAGGAGGATAGACATGAAAATATCAATTGATAAACATATTTTAGCTAATCCGATTGAACAGGCTACGAAATTTATATCATCCAAAAATATCGTTCCTATTTTGTCGGAAGTGTTAATCCAAGCAACACCGGAAGGTCTTTTCATTACTGGCGGTGATGGGGTGCAATTCCTCCAAACGAAAATTGCGGATGATGATTATCAACTCATTGAACCAGGTACGATCACGATGCCCGGAAAGAGAATAGCTGAAATTGTGAAAAAGATGAAAGGCGTCATTGATATTGAATCGGAACGCATGCAGACCAAGATAACAAGCAAAAGTGGAGATTATGATCTTCCTAGCTTAGATTTCGAGGAATATCCGGAGTTTATCAACGAACAACCTGGACCTACTGTTGAAATTGAAGGAGAAACCCTCATCCGGTTGGTGGAGGAAACAGAGTATGCTGCTTCCACTGAAGAGGCCACCCCTATCCTAATGGGCCTGAGATTTAAATTTCACGAAGACACAATCACTGTAACCGGTACGAACCGGCATAAGCTTTCATCATCTGTTCGAACCATAGAAAACTTGCAGGACATGCAGGTTGTAGTTGGAGCAAAAACTATGAAAGAACTAACGAAAATAATCGAACCCAAAGAACGCATTTCAATCCGTCTTGTTGATTCCAAATTAATCGTGAACACTTCGAAATTTGTTTTTTATTCACGAGTGTTAGAGGGAGCATATCCAGATGTGGATAGATTGATTCCTAACAATATTCTATCTGAGGTTAAGGTGGAGAGAGAACAGTTTTTAGATGCATTAGAGGCTGTTTGGATTATCGCGGAAGTGGACAAAACCAAGATGGTGAGAATGGCAGTAGGGAAAATGCTTGAACTTAAAGCAAATGTGTCAGGCGTTGGTAAAGCCAATCGACTTATCGACATTCTGGAAATTCAAGGAGAATCCTTCGCAACTGCATTCAACTGCAAATATGTCTTGGAAGCAGTGAAGTCTATTAATACAAATGAAATATCAATTACTTTTACAGGAAAGTTCTCTCCCATCGTGTTTAGAGGAACAGATGATGAACGTAATTATCGTATTGTATTACCCTACCGGACGGAGGTATAGGAATGAATAACGGACTAAACTTGAAAGAAATTTCAAAACAGATAAAAGCATCCGGTAAGAGTGGAAGTTTGATCTGGTCACGGGAAGAGAAACAACATTTCATTACGAACCGACACTTCTTGTTGAGAGTAGAAGAAGTACCATCCGAAGTCTTAATAGCGCTTTTCTCTATCTTTTTAAAAATACCTGAGAAGGGAGAAACATTAACTTGCTTTGCCGGACAGATCCAGGATACCGAAAAACAAAAGCCTATTAGCTTCGAGAAGATTTATATCCCAGAAAAACAGAATGAACAGGGCGAAGTCTCCCCGTTTATCAAGGATCTCGGAAATAAACTTCAAGCTAGAGTCATTCAGTTCCCTGATCATTTCGCTTATGTAAATGAACAGTATATGAAAATGACCAATGATACGGAACCAGTGTCAACTAACGGTCCTATGACGCCGATCTACTTTGCTGATCGAAACCTCATATTACTTCCCTATAGGGTTCATGAGACGAAAGATGTTGCAACGCTATCGGTTCTGATCGGAGATAAGCATGTGTGATAACCATGAGAAAGGAAGAGTAAACATGAAGGGTATGCCTAATCAAGAATCCATAATGCTCATAAATCAAGATGTTGAAAGATATCTGGACGAGCACGATAAGAGTGAATTGTCCCGGATAGTATGGAAAATGGAGCAGTTGAAGGCTGCTGATAATGATCCGAATCAACTGCAGCTGGTGCTTAACGAGAATGTATTGACCACACCGGAACCCGAGGTGATCAAGTGAAGACAGAATATACAGCAGCGTACTTATTCGGAGGTATCGGTGGGGGAGCGCTCGGGTTCAAGGGGGCCAGAGCTGAGTACATGAACAAAGTCGCTCACTTCCGCAGCCTATGCAGCATCGATTCCGATCCCATAGTTTGCCGAAATTACGAACAGATTACAGGAGGCAGGGCTGTTCAAATGGATTTGTTCAATCGACAGCAATATCTTGATTTCCACGGAGTAGATGAGCCTCCAGCAGTTTGGCATGAGGCGGAAGCTTGGGATATCTGGAAAGCTTTTGGCGAAGAAGTTCCGGATGTTATTTTCACTTCACCACCTTGTAAAGGGTTCAGTGGTTTGCTCCCGGAGAAGTCAGCCAGCAGCAAAAAGTATCAGGCGCTGAATCTCTTAACAATTCGAGGAATCGATCTCTCCTTGCGGGCCTGCCGGGATTACGGCGGCGAACTTCCTGCGCTGTTCTTACTTGAAAATGTTCCGCGCATTATGACGAGAGGGAAGCACATCCTCAAAAAGATCAAGGACACTCTCATCAAATACGGATATGCGGTCAATGATGAAACTCACGACTGCGGAGAAATCGGCGGATTAGGGCAACATCGCAAGCGGTACTTGCTTATAGCCAGAAATGAGAAGCGCATGCCGGCCTTTGTGTATAAGCCAGAGGTTAAGCCTTTGAAAACTATCGGTGATGTAATAGGACACCTGCCGATGCCTGGGGATGAAGTAAACGGAGGACCAATGAATCGCCTCCCAATGCTTCAGCGGAAGACATGGGAACGGTTAGCCTTTATCCCGGCTGGTGGTGATTGGCGAGATCTTGAAGGCATTGAGTCTGAAAAGTACAGGCTCGAACACGAACCCCGTGCCGGAGCATGGGCAGTTGATGAATGGGATAAGCCAGGGAGAACAGTAACGGGCGGCGCGGGTGTTGGTAGGAGTAACGGCCTGTCGGCGGTAAACGACCCAAGAACGGGCTTCAAGAACGGCACGCACCCAACTATATACCGTGTGTCAAAATATGATGAGGTGAGCTCGACAGTAACCGGCGCAGCGCGTCCCAACAATGGAGCACTATCTGTAGGTGATCCAAGGCTCAACGATCGAGAGGGAAGGCATCCCGGAGTTTATCGGATTGTGCGATGCGATGAACCAGCCCCTTGCGTAACAGGAACAAGATTTGGTAGTGGAGCATTAGCTATCGCCGATCCTCGTACCCCTGGGGATCACTACGATGGTGATTACAACAGAGTGGATGTGTATGGAGTGCAGGACTGGGATAAGACCTCTAAGACGGTCAGAGGCGCAGCCAGGATAATGAATTCCGCTTCATCTGTAGCAGACCCGAGGCTGAATACAAGGAGTCAACGCTATCCCGGAACATTCCGAGTGGAAGACTGGGATGAAGCAGCAAATACAGTCCTTGGGCAGACAGACGTTCAATGCGGCGCGGCATCGATTAATGATCCGAGACTGGGATGCAAGCCGAGATCAGGATCTTATGGTGTACAAAAGTGGGATGAAACGGGCACTACAGTAACAGGTTCTGGAGACGTGCATTCCGGTAATGCAGCTATTGCAGATCCGCGAATACCGGAATATAACGAGCGTTGTGTAATGATGATCATTTCTGTGGATGGGACTTGGCACAGGCCGTTTACAACGTATGAGTTGGCGGTCGGTCTGCAAGGGTTTCCGAAATACTTGCTTGACGGTAGGCCGTTTCAGATTGACGGTTGCAGCGATGCTAAGGCAAGAGAGTATGTGGGCAATGCCGTTCCCCCGGATGCTGCAGAGGGGATGGCAAATGTAATCCTCATGGCAATGGTAATGTCAGAGCATGGCGTGAGTTTTGAGATGAGTTGGAATCTAGTGTGGGTACAACCTGAACTGAAACAAGAAATTGCACTTATTCACTGATCAGTAAAAAAAGGAGCATAGAGGATTTATTCCTCTTGCTCCTTATCAAACAAATCTTCAATTGATACTCCCAAAGCTTCTGATATAGAGAATAAATGACTTGCCTCGTGTCTTGAGTTCTTATCAAACCGGCTCAGTGATCCTTGAGGAACGCCGGATTTTTCAGACAGTTGCATTTGAGTCATATCACGTTCTTTTAGCAGCTCATTTAGTTTAGGGCGTACTTTCTTCAAATATATCACCTCTTATAGCGAGTATACGATAACGAATATTTTTCCGCAAGATCCATTGACCTATTATTCGATATCGTATATTATTGAGTTACAGACAAATATACGAAATGCGATAACGAATAAAATTCATGAGGAAAATTTTCCTTAGGTGCAGGGGAGTGAATGCTTTGACTAAAAAGAAACTTGATTTATCGGAACTTGACGATCAGCCGCAGGAAATCAGAGAAGCAATTGCATTTTATGCTGCTCACACCGTCTTACCAATTCATTTCACCGCAGCTGAGCGCGAACGGCATTATCAAACGCTGGAACAGGCTGGCTATTTGGAGGGAATTTATTGAAACCGTAGTAACAGCGCGGCGGAACAACATTGTTATAGCCCTAAAATAGAAATATAGGAGGTGTAAAAGAGCATGGGAGAGCATCAGACATTTTGGAAACCGGTCAAGGAAGTTAAGGAGAAAAAGACCTATAGCAGTCTGGGGTCAAATAAATCCAAGGCTAAGAAGGAAGTTCCAGAATGGAAGAAGGATCTCCTTGCTCATCACAAATCAGGAAAGAGTTCGAAAGATCGGTGTGATTTTACAGATGAAGTAATTGCTGAGCTCATTGCAGAGCAAGGTGAAATATGCCCGTGCTGTAAGACTGCGGCATCCTCTACTACACACCACGTGTGGCCTAGAGGCCGGAAGGGTCGGGGAGTCAAGACAAACGGCCTCAGAGTCTGCTGGCCCTGTCATGACAAGATCCAAACGACCGATGAACTCCTTCAATATTGGATTTCAGTATACCGTGAGAAATATGGAGATCATTTTTACTTTGACGAAAAAGACTGGGAAGAATTCAACCACAAGCAAAATGCTCTACAGCAGAAAGAGCACGAGAAACAGGAACGACAGAATCAAATTAAACCAGTTGTTGATTTGCTCTCAGCAGCAGCCGGACGAAATCTCAAAGCAACTGAAATACGCTTACTGCAGTCTTTCGAGGATAAGGACATGGCGATATTCGCCAGTATGATGGCAGATGCATTGGGAAGAGCAGCAGAGCCTGCACCGGTCTATAGCTACGGTGAACGGTTCGAGGACTAAGGAGGTACAACATTGAAGAAGCTTCCAACAAAACGAATAAGGGATAGCCATCCTCAGCTTGGTACAAAAGAGGAGTGCTACCAGAATCACTATAAGATGGTTCATGAGGTTGCGAAGAAATTCGGACACTTGAGATTCCAAGGCATTGATCCGGACGATTTAGTCAGCGAGGGAACCATTGGATTATTGATGGCTTATGACAGATTCGACCCCGGCAAAACATCGGCTAAGAAGTTTTCAACGTTTGCCTATCCATATATTAAAGGCTTCATTCTTAGATACCTGGAAACCAGAGCACAATTAATTCACATCCCGTTTCATTCAGGCTTGCAACCCAAATCAATCACAAGGTTAGATCGAATGATCAAATTCAAGGATGGAACTGAGCTTGGATTGGCGGAAACAATCGCAGATGAAGAAGATGATACGGAGCTTGCGGTTAATCAGTTCATTTGTGCTCTGACTCCGGTGGAGCAAGAGACTGTAAGAATGATGATGGACGGTTACTTACATCGTGAGATAGGAAAAGCGGTAGGAGTATCAGCGAATACTATAGGCCAATACAAAAATAGGATTGCACTGAAATACATTCAAATTGCTCAATAATGGGTCAGTTTAATTCGGATAACAACGTTAAATCACAATCAAAAGGAGCGAATTATATGTCGTTGGAAAACAGCATCAAAGACGTTATCACTAAGAAACTTGAGGACGGGACGATCGAGAAACTGATTGCAGAACAATTAGAAAACGGAATCAAGAACGCTCTTAAGGATCTGCTCGGTTCTTATGGCGATGTAACAAAGGTCATCGAAAAGCAAGTTAAATCCGTAATGATTCCTTATTTGGAAAATTACGATTATAGCGAATACATCACTAAGCTTGATTCTGTTTTAGTGGATGTGCTGAAAAGTTCGGCGCTTGAGAACAAAAAGATGCTGGAAAACTTCAAGGATTTAATGATTCCAGAAGAAATGGAAACTATCAAAGTAACTGATTTGTTTGAACGTTGGAAGAAATACGTAGAGCACAACGTTGAAACCGATGATCTTGAGGTTTGTTACGAAGACGGACCGCCATCTTTCGAATATGTGGATGTACGTTTTGAAGTTGAATTTAACGAAGAACGGTCTTGGAGCAGTGTAAAACATGCAGTATTGGTTTTTGAATGTGAGCATGACAAGAAAATGAACTTCGAAATTCGAATTCACACATGGCCTGAATTCGACAAAGGAAAATGGACAATCGAACGCAATTCAATTCACGATATTAATTCACTAAGATACTTGGATGAGTTTTCAATACTCCTAATGAAACTCAACCAAAATGGGACGAAGCTAATCCTTGATTCTGATTCTGAAGGCGATGAAATTAAACCTGATAAAGAACCAGAAGCAAGTTTCTCTTAATTATTGATTCTGAGATAAGTCGGGGCGTAAATCGCCCCCTAATAAAGGAGCTGAAAAGTAATGAGTAATGAAAAAAAGCAAGCGATATTGGATGTTTTGAACAGCCTGGAAGTTGTGGATCAACAGGGCGGAGATGATGCGTATATTTTGGTTGATGTAACGCCGGAAATGGTAGATAAGCTTGGCGTAGTGGGGGTTCCTCAAGAAACCCTTCATAAATACGGCGATGCCGAAACAGTTTGCATCTTGGCTCTGGCATTTGGTGAGGGCTACGCAAACGGGTTTCAAAAAGATAAATTGGTCTATTACGCTCCTGGAACAATCAATTATCTTGTTCAAGATGCTCATAGTAATGCAGTAGATAAGGGCTGGTGGGACGAGGACCGGAGCTTCGGGGAGATTATTGCTCTTATCCACTCAGAGGCATCAGAGGCGCTGGAAGATTATCGTAACGGAACTGCGCCAACAGAAATGTGGTTCGAAGCAAAGGATAAAGACACAGGTCATAAGGCAATTTCAACTGCGCAACATACACCTTACTGGAAACCATGCGGCATACCTTCCGAGCTGGCTGATATCGTAATCCGCGTATTTGACGCTTGCGGTCGTTATGAAATTGATCTAGAGCAGGCGATCCGGGAGAAGATGGCCTACAATGCTACTCGGCCGCAGCGGCATGGAGGTAAGGTGCTATGACACCAGAACGGATACAAGAGTTAAAGGGGCGGTACGAGGGTTTATCGCCCACGGATATTACATTTATGACAGTAGAAGAACTCACGAGCTTGCTGGTTGTTCTAGAAGAGGCACTACAGACCATAGCCCGGCAACACGACCAAATAAAGATACAGGACGACATTATAACAGGCCATTCCCAGATTATAGCCCGATACCATGATGCACTATTTAAAATATCCCAAGACACTCAAGATGAACGTACAGCAGCGTTCGCTTGGTCAGTACTTGAATAAGGGGAGACACAGCCATGACACAGGAACTCCCATATGCAGGGCTCTCTGGCTTCCTTGCACCAGATGGCATCTTTCATTCATGCGGTTATCAAGAACACCGTCATCTGGCGGTAGAACTGGTGAAACAATACGATGTTCAATTTTTCGATGGAGACAGCAATAAGGTTCCCAATTTCATTAAGTTTGGCTGCTTCCCATGGGTAGACAAGAAAGGAGATTCAGGTTGTCACGCGTTCGGACATGACGAACCTACACCGGAACAGGCTGCGTGGCTGCTGGCTAATGTTGATCGTATGACAGACATCCAGCGGCGGCAAATACTTCGTGATTTGGTATTCTGGGAAATTGATATTTCGGGGGTCCAACCATGACACAGGTACAGACAACAATTAGCCCCCGAGAGAGGGCAGAGGCGGCATATATAACGCTACACCAATCTGTTAAGGGGTGAGAGGAATGTTCTATTTAAGAAAGCTACCGGAGGCGAAGACGCTACCGGAGATTCGGAAGACTGACGGCACAGTGGTACCGGAGCGGCCCTACATGAGTGATGACCGGGCAGTATATAAGCATAGAGACTTCTCGCGCTTCTACCGGGGCGGATTTACCGGGCTGGATGGCCGTTACCAAGGCATGAAGGTGTACACCTGTAAGACGCTTAAGCGCATCCTGGAATTGAGGGAATCAACACTCCGGGCTACGGGAGAACTGTTTGAGGTGTATGACGAGAATGGAAAGGTGGAGTTTCCTATCGCAGAAACTTCAGTGCCGCAGTAGACGCAAACTGCACAGGAAGGAGTTAAAGGTATGGAAGCAGGAGATCCGGGTGAAGCGAAGTTTCTCGCCAGTCTGAAAAAGATGATTCGGACAGCGAACAATGCTGCTGAGCGTAAGAACTATCAGCATGGGCAGATAGAGTTAGGCGCTATTGCACGGGTAATGGATGCCCAAAGTATAGAATCTGTACCTCCGGGAGTAGAACGGGTAATAGGGGCTTATTATGAACGGGTGACCGGGCGCAAGGCATACTACTGAAGCATATTGTGCAGCTAAAGGAAGTGGAGACGGTGAATGGTAGTTGCGAACGTTGCGGTTATAGCCTCGGTTTTGAATCTGACGTTTGCGGTGTCTGCTTAGATGAATTAGAGCTGGAACATCAGTATGAAGTCTATAGGCTTGTTTGCGCACTTAAAAGCATCCCCGCAGCAGACTATGACGCTTGGGTAGATGCTGATGAATAGTACGAAGATACAGGGACAGAGAGGGTATACAGCCCTCCTCTCCCACTAAGGGAGGAACAGGATATGACACAAACACCGAGGGACTGGCAAAAGGATATGGAGCTAGCCGAGCAGCTAAAATCGTGGGACGTAGATCCGGGAGGCGAAGAGGAAGCGGCAGCCTTTTACACGATGGATGAGGATGGGATTTACACTACTGTCCGCGCAGATAACATGCTTGGCGAAGATGCTGAACTGCTTCATGAGGCGTTGTATGCCCTTCCCTACTGGCTCCAAGAAGCCAAGACACTCCAGGAGATTGCTTCAGGCCGCGGCAGAGAAGCACTGAGACTTAGCAAATTGCTGGGCGCTCTCAACGATGAACTGACAGCATCGGAAGAACGTGCAGACGCAACAGAGGCCCGGGAACAACGGCTGAAAGAGGCAGTACAGGCTATCTCAGATGAATACTGCCAGTGGAGAGACAAAGGTAGGGCGGCTAATGTGATGTTTAATCTAGCCAGTGGGACTCTCTCCACCCTATACCCAGATACCCCAGCACCCAAGGAGGACGATAACCAATGATGTTTCGGAAAAAGGACCGCCAATTACTAAACCTGATTGAAAGTCAAACCAGAAGTATTGCAGCGCTGACCATGGCACTGACGACATGCCTTGCGGATGAAGGCCACATTGACGGAACTAAGGCAGCGGAGATATCGAAAGAGCTTATGAAAACTTATAACGTCCAGAAATAGGCCGTCAGGCCTCCGATTCGACCGCAATACTCAGCGACAGCGGAGGCCGCAGCAGGTCTGGTACTTAACTTATAAGGGGGCATAGACCCCAAAGGGAGAGGATACACGTGAGAGAGATTAAGTTTAGGGCGTGGGATAAGGAACGTAAGGAAATGCGGCAGATTCAACTCATGGACTGGTCCGCATGGTGGGTTAGCACAGGCACAACATGGGAACGCGGAAATACATTGGAATTTGGAGAACGTTATAGTTTCAAAAATGAAAAGACGGATCGGCATATTCTGATGCAATTCACTGGATTAACGGACGATAACGGCCGGGGAAGGGAAATGTACGAAGGGGACATATATCAATCTGAAGGGCGACTGTACGTTATAGAATGGTCAGAATACAGCCTTGGATGGGTAGTGCGCAGCTTAAAAACGAAGCAAGTCCTGCCGGGGTATCTTCAGGGGGAAGTAGCCGTGTATGACGACTATGTTTACAAGGGAACTATCTACGAGAATCCAGAACTACTAGAGGTATAAGGGGGAGAAGAGGATGAGCATAGAAGCGCATCACTGCAATGTCGAAGGGTGCAAAGGATTTGTAGTATTTGAGAATGCCGACTTTGATTTTAACGATATCCCGACTGATTTTAAAACGGGTCTGCATGCTTTTAGTGATCCGAAATGCAGCGAATGTGGGAAGGAATATCTTGTCGTTCCTCATTATGCAGTAGTTGATGTTAAAAATGACGAAATCATAAAATCAGCCTGCATTACTGAGTATGAACGGCGAGAAAGAGAACGGAAGTATGATGCAGAAACGGACGCATCTTTGCGGATCATGAATTATATCATCCGGTGCGGGTACACATACACGGTCAGTGAAGTAATTGCTTCGTATTCCAGGTATAAGGAGACGGGTTGTTACCTCAGTCATTCCATGAAGGATTGCGTTAGGAATTTGAAGGACGAACTGGAAGAAATGCTTGCAACAGTATCGTGAATTGAGGGGGAGAAGAGGATATGAGCGAAATAACCGTTAACTACGTCACACAAAGATCGCATTGCGAATGCTGCGAACAGAGGCTGCCACAGGTTGAGACCAGCAAGGTCAAGCAGTTCATGATTAAAACGGAAGATGTGACCGATTGGGCAAAACTTGAATATTGGGAGAGTTCATATGTTGGCGCTGATGAATTTTTTGATATGGTCAGAGAGTTTACAAATGAAACAATACAATTCTTCGCTGCTGATATGTATGACCACGTTGTCATTGAAAAAACGGAACTGGAAAGAGTGAATGAGTTTATTGTGCGAGAAGTTTTGCATCAGGCCGTAGGCCATCTATCGACAGAATAATCCCAGCAGCGCGGGGGCCGTACCATTTTGTTGAACTCAGCAATATGGTCTGGCTCCCCATAAAGAAAGGAACAACAAACCTATGACAAATGAAGAAGCAATCCACACAATCAATTGCAACTATCCACATGAGCGTTACACCATGCTGCGGGAAGCATTGGACATAGCAATGGTACTGCTGGCTGCTGAATCCAAACCAATTATTCCATGGATCAAGTATGACGAGTACGACAGGGGCATAGAAAGCCATGTAACGCATTTGGTTATCAGCGAAAACGGACCGCAACTTGCCCAGCGCGCTAAATTATTAGACAGTCCTGGTTACGGATGGCACAGATTTGGCGGTAACCGAGTTTACAACGTTACACATTGGGCACCCATCAACCTACCAGGAGAGGAAACAGATAATGCCAACACCAATCCTCCCTCCACTTAAACCCATCCCTAACTATCCGGGATACAGCGTAAGCCGGGACGGAGTGGTGTACAGCAGTCGGAACAGTCGGGACGGGACGCCGAAGCTAATCAAAGTAAATTCCCGGGGGAAGGTGAACCTGAACGGGCTTGGCTGGCAGAAGGTCCGAGATCCTATGGAGGTAGCCAGAGAAGTATGGAAAATCAACGATGAACCGGCAGAAATCAAAGTGAAGAAACCAAAGTATAGGCGTATAAGGGTAGCAGCTCTGATCATGGAGGAAAAGGAAGGCATTTCAACCAAACTGATTATCGGTGGCAAAATATACGTACTGCAGCAATAAACCAAGGAGGAAAGAGCCATGCAAAACAACAACTCTACAATGATTGACGATTACGACCTGATCGACAAAGATCCAGAGGAATGCAGACGCCGGGGCATAGAAGCATACGGCATAACTGAATCCCAATTATCCGTAGTAACTCCGTATGAAATCCACTCTATACTGATTGTAAATATGTAAGACAAACGCAAGGAGGTTATGCTAATGATAGAGTTAATACCTGCACCGAATAAAGACTTCACTCCTAAGAATGATCTGGCAGATATAACGAGAGCCTATCAGGTTCAGTTCTTCACCAACGCCGACCAAGAAGATATACGCAAAGCACTCTGGCTGTTAAGCAGTTACCGGACCATCAAGGGGCTGGTGGACAGTTATGAATTTGTCCTTAAGCAGCCGCAGGAAAACGGATTAAATGATTTTGACATGGCTGGTGTTGAGGGGGCCGTCAAACGCCTCAGCACCAGCGACCACGTTTCCAATTTACCAGCCAACGTACTCATAGCTAAAGAGACACGCCATCTTAACTACATGCTATATAAACGAGTTACAGAAGCTGTGATGCACGCAGCAAATAACATCATTGATCCTCATGAGTTTAAAATTGTTGAATTACTATTTACCGGCGAAAGGAAATTCAGATACAAAGACGCCGTAGAATATATGAGGCATGAAAGGAAAAAAGGGATTTACAGCATAGAAGCCACTACATTCGCAGAGAAGCGCCGGAAAGTCATTGCCTCCCTTGCTAACACGTTGCTGTTTAATGGGACGCTGGATTATGTGACGATAGATTACGGGCGTGGACGAAATAAGGAAGGCGAAATCGGATTAAGACAACTAAATAACTGGGATGTGTAAGGAGGTAATGGTATGGAATTAATCGATGTACCATCTTATATGAGAAAAGAAATAGAGGAACTTATAAAGTCTTACACCATTACAGTCGAAGAAGCATGGAGATATTGTTTGATGGGTGGATTCGACCATGCGAAGAAACTGCTCGACTTTAGGGCGAAGATGCGTTCTTCATTAATTGGTATGATGTATAGCGAAGAATCTCTTAATAGTGCAGTTCGAAGTTTTAATAATCAATTATGGGGACAAAAGTATAAAAAAGAAGGATTAGGACAACTCAACAACCGCGAAGGGTAGATACCTAGAGCGGTTGTTTTTCTTTTCCGTATAAACTTGAAGTGCTAATATGTGTACATAACCTAGGATTGGAACCTATAACTAAAAAAACTCTTTTGGAAGGTATCGAAGAACACGAATCTGAATTTGGAGAACGACCAGAAGAAATAAGGATGCGCAGTGAAACGTGGAAAGTAATATTCAATTATCAAGGCGACCAGTTTGAGAGCATAACTGAGCCTACTTTTTTTCAAGGTATTTCAATAATAATTGATGAAAAATTACCTAAAGGGACAAGTATTGAAATGGTGGGCACACTTTCGGAATAACTGACACTAATTTCCGTAGCGCAGCAGCACAACACCCCAAATATAATAAAGATACCGAGGCGAGAGCTTCCGTACTACTCCATATCTGGTTGCGGCAATCTGTGACGGGCATATCACACCGCAGCTCATACCCGACACCTCCTGGGCAACCGTGATCTCAGCGGCTAAAGATATGGATCGAGAGCGTGGACCGGATACGTGAATAAACACCGGACGCATTCAAATGTGAAGCCCAAAATGGGGCATAGAGCATATCAAATCGATAAAACAGATAAATACAAACCTATTGTATAGTGCAATGGGTTTGTATTTATGTCGATTTATGGGTAAAAAGAAGGAATATACATTATCGGTGTGGAAGAATATCCCTAACTAAAGGGGGATGTTTATGCCACGAAAATCAAAAAGCTTTAATGCTTATCAGATAGACATGCATTACTTGGATACCAGAGGAAGACAAGATGTTGATGCGGTTAAATGGGATGCAACAGTTACCACACAACTTTTCGCTTCGATTTACGCATTAAATGATGCTGATAGAACCATTCGATTTAAAGATTCATGGTTGATGTATCTCGATCATTTAGATGAGGATCAGCATTATATATTTGGTAGGTTCTCTTCAGCTGAGTACGGAACGGTTGGGGAGTTACTTCATGCAGATAACTTGACCCGGCGCCCCAATCCTAAATTGGTGAGAGAAGGTGAAAACCAATCCACTTATTTCATTATTAAGAAAGCCGACGGCTTATTGTTGCTACAGAGTAATATTAGATTAAATCGTCCTAGGTTTGAAGAGTATATAGAAAGGTTAGGCGCAGGGGTTATTGCTGCAAATACATTAACATACATTCAAGTATGCACCCTTCTTGAGAATAATTTTTTTGATGGAATACGTGAATTAAACACGATACACAAGGTGGAAATTGAAGTGTCTCGTTCTGAAGTAGTTGCTGACGAAAACGAGGCTGTAAGAGCGCTACAGAATGATGTTGAGGAAATTCATGCTACTGATGTGAAATTGCAATTTGAAGCAAAATACCAACGAGAAGGTTTGCATGGTGTGTTTCCTTTGGTTCAAAAATATAAAGACCAAAGAGGTGTTACAAAAATTGTTGTTCGAGGCAAGCTCGCTGGCGCAGAAAAAGTGATAAGATTGGATGAATCACAGGAAAAGTACAGACGGAAAGTTGAAGTGGACAATAACAATCAGCCATTATTGACATCAACTGAGGATACATTACGTGAAATTGCAACAAATAGAAGACGTTTAAGGGGATGATATTATGATTAGTGGCATGAAAAAGTTCATAAAGGCTAACAGTTTTCCTTGGACTACGTTAGCAAAATACTGGCGTAATTCCAGCAAGTCTGAACTTATCATGGACATTTTTCTGCCAATGCTAATATCAGCTCTGTTGCTTCTATTAACTTCTAGATACATTAATGATTTCAAAGGACTAATAGGTATTTTTCAACAACTTAGTGGTCAGGTTATAGCTGCGATATCGATATTAGCTGGGTTTAATATTGCAAGTATAACGATAATAGCAACTGCAGGAGGCATTTCCGATGCTCTTAGAAATAGGAGAAGCACTCCCACTAGCTTGTCGGTATACGAGATTCTTATCATATTCTTTACGTGGGCAGTAATAGTCCAACTAATTGTTGTGTTATTAAGCGTAATGCTTTTCTACACAGGATCATTTGTACCTACTGAGATGAACGTTCTTATACCAGTATGGGGATGGTGTGCTGCCTGGTTTTGGATGTCAATCACTCTTCACTCAATTTTTATATCAATACGTAATATGAAGACGCTGTATCTTTACGTAACTTATACACCGCCACCACCAACGCCGCCTATACCATGAATAAAATTTACGTATGAGCGCCCTTCGAGGCGCTTTTTCTTTTGCTCAGGAAAATTTACCTTAACTCTAAATTGGAGGTGATGAAATGAAATTCGTACAACCAATACGAGATCCCCAAAAACTAGATGCTATGAAGAAATACTTATATTTCAAAAATATTCGTGACTTCATCATGTTCTTTGTAGGAATCAATACAGGATTTCGCATATCAGACATACTTCCACTTACAGTACGAGATGTAAAAGGTACTCACATAACGATAACCGAAAAAAAGACAAAGAAAGTAAAGAGTGTTCTTATTCGAAAATCACTTCGGAAAGCACTCGATGCCTACATCAAAGACAAAGCCGATTTTGAATATTTATTTCCAAGCAGAAAGCGTAAAAGAGGTAAGGCGTATCCGATCACACCAAACATGGCGTACAAAATCATTAGAGGCGCTGCTAAAGAACTTAATCTCGAAGAGATCGGAACACACTCCATGAGAAAGACATTCGGTTATAGATTGTACCTCGAAACGAAGGACATAGCGTTACTAATGGATCACTTCAATCATTCAGAGGAAAAGGTGACTCTGAGGTATGTAGGGCTACTACAGGACACCCTAGACGATGCTTTGGAGGACTTTGAGCTCTAACGAATGAACTACAATGGGGTCATGATGAATTCATTTGGGGGAATGAAGAACAAATCAAATCAGATCAAGGAAAATCCGTACTTTACGAATGACATACAATATATATTAAAGTGAATTCAATTAACAAATATTAGTAGAATACAGCAAGCAGCCCAAGCCTGAGTTCAATCTGAGGCTTATTTTCATTAGTAACGTTTGACCAATTTAGACCTTTCAAAAGAGGGTCCAACTCAAATACGTAGTAAGGCCGAGGTGAAGTTAGTTGACAAGAGAGAAAAGCCCAGATCGTGAAAAGGCGCTGAAGATATGGCTGAAGAGTGGAAGGCAGAAGAAGTTGAGCGAAATTGCCGCAGAACTGGGGATCAATCCATCGATGGTCCGTAGGTGGAAAAGCGCCGATAAGTGGGATGAAATACCGGCATCAGGCAGACCACGAGGAGCTAAGAAGGGCAATCAGAACGCGAAGGGGAATAAGGGTGGAAAGGGTGGACCCAAAGGGAATCAGAAAGCGCTCAAGCACGGGTTCTTCAGCAAGTTCATGCCTCAGGACCCCGAATTCATGGAGATCCGTGAGATCGTAGAAACCATGAGCCCGGCAGATATGATCTGGGAGAACGTACTTAGTCTGTATCAACGCCTCATTTGGGGACGCCGTATCACCCATGTTAAGGATAAGGACGATGTTACGAAAGTACTTAAAAAGAAAAAGCCTGGCATGTTTGGAACCGAGCAAGAGTGGGAGTATCAACAAGCCTGGGATAAGTACAATAGCGCCATCAAAGCTGAAGCTACTGTAATGAAGGAGCTCAGATCGGCAATTAAACAGTTTATTGAGATTGCTCCGGAGAAAGACGAACGCAGGTTGAAGTTGGACAAAATGAAGGCCGAGATTGAGAAGACACGTTTTGAAATAGAAAAACTAAAAAATGGCACAGGAGATTCTGAGGATGATCTTATAGAAGATTGGGTTGATGCGGTAACAGAGGAGGCAAGCAAAAATTAAGTTCAACAGGTGCGTTATTGGAGTATAAGGATCAGTATGATTCGATTTATTCGGTAAGTTTGGGTGATAGATCATAATTTATTATTGAGAGAAGTTGAGGAGTGGATTGCACAATAAGACTTCTGAATATGTAAGGATAAATAGATGTTGAGGGAAGATGAATTATATCTCAAACTAAATTTACAAAGAGAGTAAACTCCTGTAGATTTAATATGAAAAAGTAAAAAAATGGAGTGATTAAATATATGAATGAATTGACTAGCAAATGGCCCGAGCTAACAATAACTATCTCAGGAGTTTTTCTAGGAGCTATTCTTGCGTTGTGGCTCGCTAAATGGCAGTTATCACGCCAAGCACAAGAAAAACTAAAAGAAGAAAGAATAACTTTAGAACACAAATATGATAGGGTTCTAACAGAATTGAGGGATAACAGGAATTCAATCAAGATTTTAAGCGAGGCACTCGGTGAAAGTAGCATTGATACCACACGCGAAGAATGGGAATACATGATTTCCATTGCTAATTCTTTATCCCTATATTTGTACCATGACCTAATTAACACATCTCTAAACAAACTCTTGCCTCCAAAAATAGACAAAGAACTATATAATTCTTATAAATATGTACAAGATCTTAATCACTATGTATATAAACAAGCTAAACTTCATTTTGCGTTGAGAAGTATTTCAAATCCTAGAACTCAACTGAACATCCCCTATAATAATTTGTGCAAATTTACTAATACAGTATTAGATCATCTAGACTACTCAGTAAACCAATTGGATTCAGCGAATTCCAATACTAATTGATATCTGAATGACCGCTCATTGGCCGGGATATGTACCTGCAATTGAATTCATTAGGGCTTTGACATGATATATTTATAATCTGAAAATTAGTCAAGCTAGTAATGGGGCAGTTCATAACTCCAGTAATAAAGCCGCTGAGAATATTCAGCGGCTTTATTACGTTAACCTTTAGGGGGAAATGAGGCATTGCCGTGACTATCTTTAGTTTGGATCTTTCCATCTTTACCATGAATGATGTGTGCGCGAGTTTGAATTCTTAACCAACAGCAAAAACGACTTAACATAAAAACACCCCTACATTTTATCGCAGGGGCAAAGTTATTTATTTAACATCCATCAATAACTGAGCAATCGCCGAAAGAAGATCTGGAGCATGCTCAATATCAAATTCTGGACCTGGACGAGGAGACTTGCCGTGTGGCCGAATGTTAAGGCGAATACA
Source organism: Paenibacillus sp. FSL H8-0259 (assembly GCF_037963255.1). Lineage (NCBI taxonomy): Bacteria > Bacillati > Bacillota > Bacilli > Caryophanales > Paenibacillaceae > Paenibacillus > Paenibacillus sp. FSL H8-0259. Next base: position 4,671,235 of record NZ_CP150147.1, on the reverse strand, counting down.
AGGCTTTCCTGTAAACCCGTCTTTAACATAAGTTACCCTTAGACTTTCAACCCCTGTTACTGTTTCAATTTCTATATACTCTTGTTTGGAAGAATCGGTTTTTATTTCATGGCTCATTTTGAACACTCCTCTTTAAGAATGAATTGTTATTATTCAGAACTGTCTCGGACAAAAGTTACGCTCTTACCCAGAACTACTGATTTAACCTTCCAGCCAGCATTAATCCAGGAATGAGCTTGTGTTCTGGTTGGATGAGAAGTATTTCCCCACCATGTTCGATCTTTAAATGCAGATTCAGGCAATTTGCTGCCAAGGATTTTTTCAATCTCAGCAAGTGTCAATTCAATCTCCACTTGCTTTTTAAAGTACTCTTCAAGGGCTGAATATTTGCTCATTCAAGAACCTCCATATTTGTTTCCTAAATTATACATCAATCTTCGTAGGTGATGAAATATAACATGGCCAGAAAACGCAGTCCCGAACACCTAACTTCATATATAAAACTTGAGCGCCTGCGGAGGCGTTTTTTCTTTTGATCAGGATACATTTCTTTATCAATAAATAAATAATAGGAGGTCAAGGCGTGATGAAAACGGAGAGTATAACAAAACGGATGTCTGCCTTTAAAAAGAGAATTCCTATTTATAGAAAGAGTCCAAAAACCTTTTTCAAAGAAATTCTTAACTTTAACCCAGATCAATGGCAAGAAGAAGTTTCAAGTGATATAGCAAATCACCGGTTCGTGACTGTTCGATCGGGCCAAGGAGTGGGAAAGACCGCTCTTGAGGCAGCCATTGCCCTATGGTTCCTATGCTGCTTCCCGTATCCCCGAGTGGTTTGTACAGCACCTACAAGGCAACAGCTAAATGATGTCTTGTGGGCTGAGATCAGTAAGTGGCAATCCAAGAGCCCGATCCTAAAACGTATCCTCAAATGGACCAAAACTAAGGTATACATGAAGAACCATGAGGAGCGATGGTTTGCTACAGCAAGGACAGCGACCAAACCGGAGAACATGCAAGGGTTTCATGAGGATTACATGCTGTTCATTGTAGATGAAGCCTCAGGTGTAGATGATAGGATCATGGCTGCAATTTTCGGTACTCTATCCGGTGAATATAATAAGCTATTCATGTGCGGGAACCCAACTAAAACGAGTGGGTTCTTTTTTGATTCTCATAATAGAGACCGAGCCATCTACAAAACGCATCAGGTATCATGCCTTGATAGTCCGCGTACCAGTAAAGAAAACATTGAAATGCTCAAGAGAAAGTATGGCGAGGGTAGTGATGTTTACCGTGTTCGAGTTCAAGGGCAATTCCCACGAGGCGAGGCCGGCACATTCATAACTCTTGAAGCTGCGGAGCATGCAGCCAAAGAGGTACAAATAAAGGTAACTGGAACAACTCTGGTTATCGGTGTAGACGTTGCCCGTTATGGCGATGATGAAACAGCAATGTACGCTGGTATAGGCAAAAAGACAGTCGGTCAACATAGCCATTTCAAAGAAAGCACAATGGTTACCGTGGGGAATGCTATTCGATTAGCCAAGGATATGCTACTGGAACATCCCGAGGTTGAACATGTCAAATTTAATGTCGATGACACCGGTGTCGGTGGTGGCGTAACAGATCGTCTGATCGAAGTCATTAACGAAGAAGGATACGGCTGGGAGGTGGTGCCGGTTAACAATGGCTCATCATCGCTGGATGAGTATTGCGCTAACCTGGTTACGGAGATGTGGCAATCAATCAGGACGGACTTGGAAACCAATCTGACGAACTTCATCAATGGAGATCCAGGAGTCATGCAATTGCCGGATGATGATGTTCTAATTTCACAATTGGCCACAAGAAAATGGCGAATGACTTCAAAAGGGAAGATGATTCTTGAGAGTAAGGAAGATATGAAGAAGCGCGGACTTAAGTCACCTGACCGAGCTGACGCATATGTTCTAACATTCGGAGAATTCATGGTTGAAGAACCGGAACACATTATGGTTCCATCCATTGGAGGCGTAACTTTTAGAAGACAATAGCGGCATGGCCCATCAAATGAGATTACGCCGTCCACCAAGTAAATAACATGTAATGCTTCCAAGAATAAGCGGAGTATCAATTAGAAGATAATTTAAATTGTTTATCGAAGGGCGAATAAATAATTGCAACCTGAGTCAAAATATATTATAGGAGGTGCTATGATGCACGATAAAGACTACCAACAATTAGTAAAACAGATTGGAGACAGAACGAACAACGATTCGGGTGAATTGTTAAATATCGAAGGGTGGGGCCCATGGGATTACAAGGATGTTTCTTTTGATGAAAAAGGACCAGAAATAATTATTCCAAGCGGTTCGTCGATGACAGGATTTATCTATTTCGAGCATCCTGGTGATGCTCTATCGAATATACGACTGATATACAATGGTGATTCTGGTGAACATCTTACTGATGATGCTTCACAAACATATGGAGGAGAAATAAAAACACGTCTTGAAACTCGTTACAATCCAGATAAAAAATTTGTTGCTTTGAATACTAGAATACTCTTTGGTTACGCTATGTCAGATTTACAGTTCATCTATGTACATTCAGCAGATGGAGTATATGGAGCGCGTTATCCCTTGGGATTTATTCACCCAGAGTGGTCGGCTAATGATTCGTTTTTACATCTCGCATCGGCTGGTTGGGAAATCGATGGATTGCAAATGGCGGTTCATTATGGAGATGCGGTTTGTGCAATTCGAGTTCATACACGAAGAATATAAGACGACATAAAATGCAAGGATTGTCAGGTTGGAAATCCGTAGCAACAAAGAATAAAACAAATAATAGGCACAAAAAAACAGAAGGTGAATAGATAAAACTCGCCTTCTGTTTTTGTATCTGAAAATTCAAAGGAAATCTGATATCTCCTAGTATTGGAGGTGTTACAATAAAGAGGCAATAACAAATACTAGGAGAGTGATATGTTCAGATGGAAGCAAATCCGAATATTCAGTATGAGTTACTAGCAAAAGAACTATACGAAATACTTCATAGGGCTGAGGGGATTAACACTATTGACATTCAACATAATGTCAAGGTTCGCGGCAGATCTGGTTGTGAACATCAAATTGATGTTTATTGGGAATTCGAAATGGTTGGGCAGAAACACAGAATTGCAATAGAATGCAAGAATTATACACACGATATCCAGATAGGAAGAATTAGGGACTTCTTTGGTGTTGTTTATGACATAGGCAGTATTAATGGGATATTCGTTACAAAAAAAGGTTACCAGAGCGGCGCCAAAAATTTTGCTGATTACTATGGGATTTCATTACAAGAAATGAGAGAACCTAATGATGAAGATTGGGAAGGCAGAATTAGAAAAATCATTTTTGACATAACTGCGTATTCAAGTAAGATAAAGAAAACGAATGTTGTACTTAACAAGGAGTGGTCCGAGAAAAATGGATCTGTGGAAGCAATAGATAATACTCAGTTATATGAACTAATGGATAAAATGGTTTTAATAAATGAAATGGGAGATAGAATAACAGATGTTTATGAATTGTCTAATCAGTTACCTAGCCCATTGAAAATAGATAAAATTGAACTTTCCGATTTCACTGATTTAGTGCATACATTCAATTATTCAGATGCATTCATGATAATTAATGGACTCAAAGAAAAAGTAGATGAAATCACATTTACTTATGACATAATATCAGATCAAATTATCTCAGAAGCAGAGTTCTTTGCTAAGGCCATACTAAAAGATGTAAAGTCAGGTGAAATTAAATTCTTCGACGAAGAAGGCGGTGTGAAATTACCAAAAAAGCCGTAGTAACACCGAATAAATCCAATGATATTATTAATCCATAGAAGTATGAACGAATACAGAAGGTCAGGAAATTTTTCCTGCCTTCTATTTTTATGTCTGGAGGAATGTTACCCATGAGATGCCCAGCATGTAGAACGGAAGAAGTGAAGCAGTTAAATATCGGCAAGTGTGACAAATGCATTGAGATCAGCAGGACCTGCACTGAATGTGGGTTACTGGTTGATCCATCAGCAGTATTCCTAAAGGTTGAAGATAGCCAAGAAGTCGCGCGGGGTCACAAAGACTGCATTGATCTAAAGGCAGTAGCACCAAAGAAAACCATGTTTTCTGCAGACTACCAATTTGATCCTGTACAAGATCTCATAGCATGGGTTAATGGCATGTCTAACAAAAAGACCCAGCATCATAGCCCCAGATTAATCAAAATGCGACCAGAGATCTTTGAGAACCTTAAAGGGACTATACCGATTGAAACGCGGTCATTGTTGTCTGATCATCAAATCATGGATTACTTCGGCATTCCACTTGAAATAGTTCCAGATCTGAAACCGCCCATTGATTACATCTATTAATACAAAACAAAATGTTATTTCTGGAGTGAGGAGGTGAAAACTTGAAATGGTATCATAAACTCATATATTCTGCTGCCAATGCAATCTTACCGGCATCTGTAAAGCGTCAGATGATGGGTGTTGGCAGATCAACAGTGCCAACCAATAACAATGCCTGGGGCATATTCAATTGGCTACCGAAGAAGTACCAGCGTGCGCACACCATTGATTTCACCAAGCTGCAAAGCTACACGGCTGAAGAATTGCTTGAGCTTCTGATATCAACCCATCCGGATATTTCACATGCCTTATATACTTACTTGCGAATGGGCGATACAGAACTGACGTTCACGGCCAAGAAGAAGACAGGCACAGACGACAAGTCTGGACAATGGGCACTGGATGCAATTAAGGAGATGCTTGAGACACCGTTGGCTTCACCTGGATATCAGCACGGACGTTCTTTGGATAAACTTGACACCGTTCAGCGCATGATGATAATGGTTCGCGGGGCATGCGCCGGTGAAGTAATTTTAAATGAGCGATGCAATGATGTAATCGACATTGTGCCAGTAGATCCGGCGTTGATCTGGTTTCGCAGGGAGCCGGTCACGAATAGATTGGTGCCGTGGCAGTATGTCAAGAATCCCGGCAGCAGGCAGACAGGCGAAGAATGGTTCGGGCAATACAAGAAGATCGACACTCCAACCTTCATCTATGAAGAGTTCGACCCAATGGTTGATGATCCATACGGACGCACACCGTTCCTGCCGGTGCTACAAGTTGTGTTTTTCCACCTGCAGGTGCTTCAGGATCTCAAGGCGGTTGTTCACAACCAAGGCTATCCACGGTTAGACATATCCATGCTTGAGGAAATCATGCTGAAGAATATGCCGACAAGCATCAAAGGGAACGCCGCAGCACAGCAGACATGGCTCAAGGAACGAATGGACGAGATGCTAAACCATTTCAACTCACTCAATCCAGACGATGCCTTAGTCCATTGGGACAGCGTAAAGGTCGAATATTTGAAGGGCGGTAACAGTGGCCCGATGATCGACATCAAGAAGCTGATCGACATCATTGATACTCAGATGGCGACAGGTTTAAAGACGCTACTTACTTTGTTATCCCGGCACCAAGGTTCCACAGAGACATACAGCTCAGTGGATACCCAAATATATATCAAGTCCGTAGAGTCCGCCCGGAGCGTAACCAAACGTTTCTGGAAGCGGGCTTTTTCTATGGCTGTAAGAGTGCGTGGAGTACAGACACAAATAGAAGCTGACTATGCTCCGATTGACTTACGTTCTGAGATGGAACGTGAACGTGATCTAAGGTCAAAGCTAAACAATTACGTTCTAGCTGAGAAAAACTTTTACATCACTCCAGGAGAAGCGGCTACTGAAGCTCGTTGGATAATGGGACTTGACCCGAAAATCCCAGCCGAGCTGTTACCGAAACTTGAAAAGAAGCATGAAACCGATCCTACCCAACAGATTCCACCGAATGGAGGTGAATAGCCAATATGCAACCAACAGTAGGACGTATGGTTCACTATTTCAGTTATGGTACGCCCGGCGGTGAATACAAGAGCGAACCGAGAGCGGCGGTAATTACTCAAGTTCACAATGCAACATGCGTGGACTTGTGCGTGCTCAACCCAACAGGATTGTTTTTCAATCAAAACGTTGTTCAGGGCCAAGACGGTGGTAAATGGGACTGGCCTGCAAGAGTTTGATTCTGATGCGACCTTGAGCGCGAGAGGTGATCCCAAATCTAATTTTCATTACGAGAGGGAGGTGAAAAGAAGTAAATGGCAAAGCCTACAGCCGAGCAATTGGCGAAGATTAATCAGAAAGCTCTAGTACCTCTTACTGATGAACAAGTCAATGTCTTTCAGGCCAGGATTATTGGAACCAAGCGAATAGAGAAGTACATGATGAAGGTAACTCCAAATTTCCTTCGGAAAATGGCCGATCAAGTTAAAGAAGGGGTCGCCTTACTGGTAGATCATCCTTGGCAAAAGTGGGATGCCTTATCATTTCCTTATGGACGGACCTTTGACAGCAAGATTGTTGAAGAAGGCGGCGAACTGGAACTATACGGCGACCACTACATGGCAAAAGGCCTTGAAGCTAACGGTATCTCGACAGACCAACTGGCTATAGGCATTGATGCAGGTACAATCTTTGATACTTCAGCCGGGTTTGTTTCCACGAAACACACTTGCAGTATCTGCGGCGGGGATTATTTCAGAGGTTCGGAATGCTCTCATATGAGAGGCCAAGAGTACGAAGGTAAGGAATGCCTTGTCCTCGCTGATGATGGATACATCATGGAGAACTCCATCGTCTTTGATGGTGGATACGAAGGTGCTGGAATTACTCGCGGATCTCTCTCTGCAAAACCTCATGAAGAAGCGGATGACCAGCAGCAAACTGAATACGAACCACTCCCCTTAGATGCGAAGTCGCTGGATGGCGATGGACGCGTCTTTTATTTTTTCAGCAATAAAGGCGGCATGAATGCTTTTGTATCCAAACAGCACCACACATTAGAACAGGCCAAGATACTGGCCGAAGGAGATGACACTGTGACAGAAGAACAAAAGGCAGCTTTAGCAGCGGCACAAACACAAGCAACTGCGCTGGCGGCTGCAAGTGGGGTGCTGGGACAAGTCCGGGTAGCGCTGGGTGTTGAGAATGATGCTGATATCACGGCGAAGCTTACAGCGCTGAGCGCTCAAGCAGCTGACGGAGCAGCATACAAGGTCAAGGTTACTGAACAAGCCTGCGGAGCCGGTGTCCGGGCATTGGGTGATGCCTTCAACGTTGAAGCAATGAAGACAGCGCTGTCCCATTTACCGGTAACTGAGATTGAGAAGATCAACGCGACCTATGAAGCCCAAGCACAGGCTGCATTGGGTGGCGGCGGACGACATACCACGGGCGAAGACCTTAATCTTCCTGAAGGAGCTCTGAGTGGTGCGGCTCCTGCAAATCCACAGAAACCTACAGATAAGACGCCGGAACAACTGAGAGAAGCGGCCAAGACTGAAGCTCGGGCATCGCTTTCTAAGACTGGCTACGGCGGAATTATGAAGGAGGCGAAATAAAGTATGAACGGAAATAATTACGGCGGATATCCCGGCCCAGGGCAAATGTTTACACAGGAGTTCACAGAGGTCCTGCTTTCTACGGATCTCCAAGCGAAACTGCCAGGCGGAATCCTTTTGAAGCAAGGTCAAGGCATTGTCAAAAAAGGGACTATCATAGGCAAGATTTCAACAGCCGGAGCAGACAAAGACAAAGCAGTGGCTTACAGTTCAGCAGCAACTAATGGCTCAGAAGTAGCGCTGTGCATCCTTGATAACGACCAGGACACTACGCTTACTGACATGCCGGCTTCGGCATGGATTGCCGGTATTTTTGATTCAGCAAAATTGACAGGTCTTGATACTGCCGCAAAAACAGCGCTCAAGCTCTGCTACTTCGGTTAAGGGAGGAAAAACAATTGCCAAACGTACTTGATCCATACTACCAAACTGAGGTAGTTCAGAATATTCGCACTGATATCAATTCCTTTCGTGGAGCGCAACTGCTTACTGGCGGCGTAGATCTTAAAACGGAAACCAGCCTTACCATCGAGTATGACATCGTCAATGACGATACTGGCATGACACCACCTACTCAAATGAATGATCCATCGCCTATCCACTCTGCACCACCGGTTGGTCACATGAACTTCACCAACCAGGAATGGCGTGAAAAAGCAATTATTGATCGCGAGAAGATTGCTAAGCTTCGCAAGCCTGGTGGGCCATTGGATGAACTCTGGGGCGAAGAATACATGGTTGAGCAACTCGTCAACTTGAACGGTCGCCTTGAAACGCGATTCGAGTGGATGAGATGGAAACCACTCTCGGGAACTCTTGTAATCCCAGCGACCAAAACTATGCCTTCAAGAACGATTGATTACAAAGTTCCTGCTGCAAACAAACCAACGGCCGCGACTCTTTGGAGCAACTTGGCTGCTGCTGATCCATTGTCTGATTTGGACCTTTGGAAGTTGCTATTCCGTGGAACCGGTGCAAGACCATATGGTTTCTTCGTAAATCAGAAGACAGACAACCTTTTGAAGCAGAATGCAAAAATCCGCGACTTGCTGAGAACACAGTATGGCCGTGATCTTATTGCTGCTGATTCATTGTCGTTCATCATTAAACAGCAGTTGGGCGGCTTGACGTATGAGGTTTATGACGGTGGATACATTGACGATGCCGGTAACTTCCAGCCATTCATTCCGGACGGCGTTGCAATTATGGTAGGTCAAGGCATGACCGGAAACATGATGGACTTGGTAACAAGCCCTAATAACTACGAGGACATTTTCAACGGCCATGTTGGCAAGTTTGCATTGACGAAAGAAATCGGTGATGATCCAAAACAATGGACCATCGTTAATGGTGCTACCGTGCTGCCTCGTATGCGTCATACAAACTGGCATGTTTACGCGACTATCGCGTAAGGAAGGAGGTTAACATGACCATTGTAAGAATACTGAATGGATACGTGGGCGGTTGGGCTCCGGGGGATATCGTAAAAGATGCCCCCGAAGGTCTTATTGAAATTGCTCGGGATGGAGTTAAAAACCTAGCAACTGGTGAACTCATTGCCGAGATTATCGAAGGCGACTCAAATGGTTCAGGAGATACATCGGAGAGAGAACAGCAGCTGCAAATCGAGTTGAACGAATCCAAGAATCGTGAAGCTGAGTTGTTAGCTCAAATTGCCGAACTACAATCCAAGTCTGATAACGGAGAAGCTGACGATGAAGTGAAAGAATTGAAGGCAACGGCTAAGGAGTTGAAAATCCCTGGCAATACCAAAATGGACGCTGAAGAGTTGAAGAAGGCTATCAGCGCTGCCGGTGGTGACGGTGATGGCAAATAAGATCCTCACTACGGAAACGTACCACGAGGAAATAAGAGGGCGTCTAGGAGTCGGTGAGGATGTAATATCCGATGCCGATATAGACGCCCTTTCTGTTTTAACTATTGCCGAAGCTAAGGTGATTGCAGCAGTGCCGGACTACGCCGAGTTGGTTGATGATGATAGGAACTATGTGTATGCAGCGGCTGTAACTATGGTCGCTGCTATGCTGGCTCCATCCATGACGGCCAGAATCGCCAAGTCCAAGAAAGACTTCGATTTCTCTATTGAGAATCAAGTTGTGGACTGGCGTGCATATGGAATCCAACTGGTTGACGATGCTTATGCACTGATTGATCTGATATCTACAGTTACACCGAGCGCTGATGCTCCGATATTCGGCGTTGCTGGTCCAACGCGATTCAAGGAAAGGTGGCGGAACTGCTAATGTTCAAACAATTTGCTCACCGCCATTCACCTTGTACTGTCAATGGATTGCCGGATGTCGTCATACTGTCCAGGGATACCCGAGCAACGACGATTGTCGGTAAGGAATACATGTATAATGGCGTGTTTGCGCCAACTTCCCCAGTGACTCCTGGAGACTTGATTGATAACGGGGACACGTTTCTTGTACAGACACTGCGTTTGACCACAGAGAGGGATAAATACTGTTCTTTAATCAAGACCAATGCAACAATCACCGTACAGCGCTATTCGCAAGAATACGACGATAATGACAATCCTATCGGCGATGAAGAATATAGACCCATTGCCGAGAATGTTATCGCCTTTGCTCAATACGTCACAGCGCGGCTTCGCCAGGATGATCCGGGCTTGCTGCCCTCCACATCATACACGTTGCAGTTACAAACAACGGTTGATATAAAAGATCCGCAAGATGCCATCCACCCCGATCAAGTCATTCTGCACGGCAAGGCATATCAGGTAGATGCCGTTGATGTGGTCAAATACCCCAATCTCCTGCATGTGCAGTTATCGGACAGTGTCCGATGATTACCGGATATGATGCCGTAAGGGCGTCTAAGGACCTCGAAAGCAAGTTGGCAGTTGAGATTACCGGACTCACGAAACTGGTGTTACTGACCGCCAAGGGCGGTATACGGTATTATCCAGCAGTAAGAGACAAGATACAGATGGAAATGTTCGTGCTTGCAAACAAAATGATCGAAGGCGACATCACCGCCGACTATTGGCAGGCATGGCTTGAACAGTTCGGTAAAGGTTCCTTAATGGCCGATACTTCGCAAAACCCTGGGTTGGTTACCTACATGAATTCCGATGCATGGAACCGTCTGAGATCGCGCGGTAGGAAGGTGGTTGTCGGGCGTGGGCAAGGAAATTACAAAAGCATTGATGGAACAATGCGATATTCAGGTGGTGGTTATGCTGGAGTGGACCTGGAGGAACTAGCTGAACGCGGTGATATTGATCCAAAGTTCAAGCCAACACCTCCAACCTATTTCCTGCGTATCGCTATCCAGTCCAACCGAACCCGAATCCTGCAAGGCATCGCAGAGGTAATTGAAAACTTCCCGTACCACCGGTACTTTCTGGAGGACAAGCAATGAGTTTACAACTGATTGACGCTATACAGAACACACACAAGGCTGACGCGGCGTTCATGGCTTTGCTTAAGCTTTTACCTACTGCAAACGGCGAGCAGATGGCGGCGCGATTTACAAAAGGCGTGGAGCCGGAAATTGTGGTCTCCAAGGATACAGTACCTCATATCTGTCAGTACATTATGCCGGGTCAATATGGTAGAAATCATCTTGTTTTTAAAGGGAAGTTTTGTTTGGACTTTTACGGAAAGACGGGATATGAAGCGAAACTGCTGTTCGAAAGATCATTCAAGCTTTTTCATGACGACCATATTATTCAACCGGGATTCAATTCCTTCCGTTGTAGTCTTGCTTATGATGGCGACTTTTCCACTGGCATAGCCGGCGTCAAAGGCTACAAAGGAATTTATGATGTCGATTATATCCGTACGAATTAAGCAGGATAGCAGGATAAACGGCAGTATAAAGTATAAGTGAAGAAATACGAGGAACGGGGTGAACCATTGATGGATAAGCCTGATCTCAAAAAAGATCCGTCTGAAGTTGAGAAGCTGGTGAAAGAAAAAGTTTCCCTAGCTAGAAAACTCGGCATATGGGAATCTTTTAATCCAGTTGAAGATTATCAAAACAAAGAAGAATTTGCTCAGATTACCGAAATTGACAAACGCCTATCCGTAATCATTAACGGCTAGGTTTTTTAATGTCCTAAGGAGGGATAAGGAATGGGTATTTCACCGAAACAGTGGGTTATAGATGACATTTCGAATGCAGCCCTGTTTGATCTTGCTACTGGAGATCCAATGGCTTACTTTGAACGGCTCGGAAAGTTAACGCTGACAATTGCCGCACCGCAGCAGCGTGTGTACGGCGGTACAAGCAAGTATGCTTTTCACTTGACTGAACAGGACGCGGAATCAAGTGTGCAAATTGAAAACGCCGTCCTGGACCTTAACCAACTTGTCGCAGCGACAGGAGCAGAAATTACAACCGGCAGTACAGTAGTGCCGCGTGTCGAAAAACTCACAGTTTTGACTGGAGCAACCTTCACTTTGTCTAAAGGAGCAACTCTGGTTGCTGGCAGCGACCGAATCATCGTGGCAACAAAAGGTTTGACAAACTCAGGGGTGCAATTAACACGCGTTGCTTCTGCACCTACTGCACTTCAATATTCGATCACAGTAGCCGGTGTTGTAACTTTGGGCGATTCAACATTGGTAGGAAAAGACGTTCGTGCCTTTTACGACTCAACCTCTGCTACTGGTACGGCTACGTCCATCAAGACGGACACTAAAAATAAGGCATATAAATTCGTAGCTTACGGTAAAGCCTTGGATGATGAAACTAACGAATGGTTTGAATGCGTTATTGTCATCTATAAGTCTCAAATGCTGGGATCGTTCGTCATTGATCAGCAACGGAAATCGGCAACCACCAGTTCTATCGAACTTGCGGTGCTCGATCCAAGTCGGGCAGACAAAAAAGCGATTGATATTCTAACGGCCTAATTAATTGGGGGCGAAAGTCCCCATATTCTAATACATGGAGGCAAGCAATATGGAAGATCAAGAGAAGATGGATTTAATTATGGGGATTGGACCAAAAATCACTCTATCCCCAGAGGTCAGCAAGACTCTTAGAGTCGGTACACTCAAGCAAATCAAAGAGGTTGGGGCGTTGTACAAAAATGGGCTGACTCAACTGAAATATGCTGCTGTATTCCAAGAAGGAGATGAACAAAAGGCTACGTACGAGAAGTGGTCTGAAATATTGAATATTGTGTTCATCGAAGGGTTCAGTGGGGCGGACATTGAGGAGTTTATTCCTGATGTGCTGGAGGAAGCGGTTGATCGATTTCTCTTCAGTAAGCCAGGGGCCTGAGCGTAAAAGTCGGGGCAAGAGCATACCGGGGGAAGAAAGTAAGCCATTAACAATGGACGAGCTTTACGGCAGGTTATCTCGCCGTAAACTTGCAAAGCCCTGGTACGATCATAACTGGTATGAAGTAATCGCTATATTTGATGACATGAACGAGGAAATGAAAGACCAAATTCGCCTTCATGGCGGTGAAATTGAAGAGCCAAAACCACTGACAAGAAGCGGAATCGCTGAAATCCTCAGTTTTTTCAACCGGTAGTTACACATTTACAGAGACCTCCGTCACCAAGCGGCAGGTCTCTTTTTCTATATATATGGATCAAACAGAAGCTAAGGAAAATTTTCCTTATCAAAACCCAAGAGGGGTGAAGATACATTGACAGACATGGGTAAGGATGTAGTCGGAGCAAGGCTTAAGCTGGATACATCTAAGATGTTTCCTGCATTTCAGGCGATTGATAGAGGAGCAAAAGGCAACGCCGAAACTTTCAAGGTACTCAATCAAGAAATAAACGTCACCACTAAGAATTATACCGCCTTGGCTGGTGCAGCAGATAAACTCGCGCTGACATCCGAAGATCGGCGAAAGAAGATCATGGCTGAGTCTGATGCTTTGGTTAAGCAGCGTAATGCTCAAACTGCATTGATCAAAGCAAAAAAGAGTCAACTAGATCAGACCAATCAATTGGTAGATGCTAAACTCGCTGCGCAAATGGCAATCGTAGTCAAGAGAGAGAACGCTATTGAGCAACAAGAGCGGGAACACCTCAAGCGCATGGAAGCCCTTCAAAACCGGGCAAATAAAACTGCGGGTAGCAGTTCAACGGGGATATCAAGCACAGCTGACAGCACTCGGGAGCGCGTGCTAAGAGAAGAACAATCAATTCGGCAGAAGCTTGCTCAGATGGAAGAGAAAGAAGCCCAACTTGCTCGTAAGAATGCTGCAGAACGTGAAGCTGCGGTGCGTTCCCAGGAACAAAAGGAAATCAAGATGCGGGAACGGGTCTTGCAAGAAGAACAGAAGATCCGCGCGGCCTTGAAGGCTCGGGAACAGCAAGAGGCAAATATCCGGGAACGGATCATCCAGGAGGAGCAGAAGGTTCGCAGAGCGCTTGTGACCCGGGAACAGCAAGAAATCAAAATGCGTGAGCGCATACTCGCTGAAGAGAAGAAGGTATTACAGTCCCTTATTTCAACCGAAAATCAAATGAATCAAATGGGGAAAAATACGGGTTTTCTAACTCAAATTAAGGATGCCGCCATCCATGCTGCTGTTTTCCATACCGTTTTCCGTTCGATGATGACCGTTCAGGAAGCCATGAAAGAAGGTATCGTGGATATTGAATCCAACATGGCTGGTTATGTGCAGACCAATGAACACTATTTCTTGCAGTACAACCAAGGAACAGGCGAAATGGTCATGAACACAAAACTTCTAAATGCTGAAACTGAAAAGTTCATCCACACCACACATGACCTCGGATCGGAAATCACCGATGTAACCGAATCAGCCCGCCTATGGGGCCGTATGTACAAAGATGCTGGAATAGTGCAGGAAATGGTACGCAAGTCCACGATGTTATCTACAGTCGATCTGGTGAGCCTTGAAGATGCTACAAAGAGCATGGAATCTACACTTGCGCAATATGGGGTGCAGATCAAAGACGCAAACGATGCTTCTGTGCTAGGTGGACGTATCCTAGACTCCTGGTCTAAGGTAGCTCATGATACTATGGCTCCGGCACAGGACTTGGGAGCGGCATTTGAACGGACGGGTAAAATCGCTGCGGAGACCGGCGTTAGTTTTGATGTGATGAATGGTTTGATCTCTTCTGGTATTCGTAATACTGCGCTATCCGGGGAGAACCTGGGTAACATGTGGAAGACCGTTCTCGGTACGATCCGGACGGATAAAGCCGTTGCTGAAATTGAAAGCCTTGGAGTTGCCACAAAGGAAGTTGTTGACGGTACTGAACAATGGCGCAGAGCAGATGATATCTTACTCGACCTGTCTACTAAAGTAATCGATAAAAATTATGATTTGACGAAGTCCTATGCGGATATTTCGCGCGGGGTCTATCAGTATGCCAAACTGGCAGCGTCCCTTAATGCTGGGGACATCCTCTTAGGAACAGCAGCATCCATCGGTTCTACTGGATCTACACTGGAGTACCTCAAAGTTCAGATGGATACGATATCGCGGAAGGCGGCGCAAACTAAGGCTTCGCTTCTGGAAATATTCAACCAGGCAGGTGATGATGGATTACGTTCAGCAATTAAAAAATCACTGGATATCATCGATCAGTTATTGATCGGGCTTACTAAAATACCTAAAGGAGCATTTGCGGCCACTGCTACACTTGGCGGCTTGCTGGGCTTGTACAAACTGATTGCGCCGTTGCTGACTCAATGGAGAGCGGCACAGACAGCGCTAAATACTGCCATCGCTATGCATACCACATTACAAACGGCGGCTACAGCGGAAATGGTCGTTTATACTGCGGCTGCAAAAGCGGCAATGATTACTACAGCGGCATGGACTGCTGGATTAACGCTACTTGCTGGAGCTATCGCCGTATTTGTTTATCAAAGCGGCAAGGCCGAAAAGGCACAGAGAGAGCATACCCAGGCTATGAAGGATGAAGACGCAGCCAACCAGCAGATGATTAGTCAACTTCAGCGGCAGATAGAGTTATTGCCCAAACTCGTGAATGCTCATAAATCCTTGGAATCATCACTTCAGTCCGCTAATCTATCTGAACAGAAACAAACACAGATTAAGAAGCAGTTGGACGAGGTCTCCAAAGCACTAGTTATCACATTGGGCGAAGAAGGGGCGAAGCAACTAGAGACTGCGGGATTTACCGATGAAGCCGTACAGATTCAAGTGAATGCCTTGAATGCTTTGATAGCAAAACAGAATGAGGCAAGGAAGAATGTTCTTTCTGACCAGCAAAATCAAGTGAATAAGGATCTGGAGAAAAACGTTGCAGAGATCAATAAAGCTAAGGATAAATTAACTAATCTAAAAACAAGCCTGCTCGCTCAAACAGGTGAATTTGTTAAAAATGTATTCACGCTAAATGATTTACAAGATTCATCGAAATCAGTAAAGAATCTAGAAGATAGAATTGCCAGTCTAACCGTAAAAAACAACGAACTAAGAGCATCGTCTGCGGATTTAGGCGTGCAGATGTCCACTCTTGTATTGCAAGAGGATCAATTCGCAGGAAAAGCCGGAACGGCATCGGAATCAGCATCGGACCAGGCGGCGATACTGGCAGACCTTCGAGAGCAGATTGACGGAAATGGATCTGCCATCAGCGAAATGAATACACTCCTGAAAGAAATGACTGGAGAACAGTCCATGAATGCTTCTGCGGCAGCTGAACTGATTTTGAAATACCCCCAGTTAGCCACGGAGATATATAAAACGGCGGATGGATGGAAATTCGAGAAAGATGCTGTTGAAGTGCTGCGAAAAGCCAAGGTACAGAAGGCTATTGATGATCTTAAGTCTGAAAAGGCTTCTACCTTCAACACCAGACTAGCGACTGATGAACGTCTGAAGGCATACGGCATTGAAGCTGAAGCGATAAAGAGTCTAGCCGACCTGAAGGCAGCCATGAACGGTGTAACGTCTACAACCCTAACTACCGGAGATGATCTTAAGTACTTCAAGCCATCGTTTAAGGATAAAGGCGGGGTTTTAGACGAAAAAGCCAAGCAAGAAGCTGCGGCCAAGAGTGAGCTGGACAAGATATATGACTCCTATGCCAAGGAACAAATTGATTACCAAAACAAAATAAATGCCTTAAGCGGACTATATAAAGATCCGGACTTTGGAGTAAGTGCGGATAGCGACAAAAAGAGTAAAAGCGGAACAAGCGAAGCCGATAAAGCAGCCAAAGCAGCAAGTGATGCGCGTAAAGAGGCATATGCTGAAGACTTGGATAACTTCAAGTACACGGCAGAGAGGCAACAATGGACCATTGATCAACAAGCGGCGGGTTATGAGCGCCTAAAGAAACGGCACGCGGCATACTTGGCCGAAGATAAAGATGCAATGAAGCAATGGAGCCGGGATGTCATAGCGCTCAGCGATGCGCGGTACACCGAAGATGTTGCGAACCTGGATAAGAAAACCGAGCGCATGCGTCAAGCCAACCTGCAGGAGATTGAGATCGTAAAGGCCACCTTTGATTTCTATACCAAGGAATCCAAGAAGGCCTACTTAACCGCTGATCAAAAGACAGAAGCCGATAAACAAGTTTATGACTTATCCAAGCAATACAACGAACTTCGGTTTACCAACTCCACAAACTGGATAGAAAAAGAAGCCAATAAGATGGAGATGGCCGGAAACAAGAAAGTCGATATCATCAACATGGAGTTACAGGCTTATGAACGTATGACGAAAGACAAGAATCGATCTGCAGAAGATAATTTGAAACTGGAACAAAATATTTACGAACAGAAGAAATCTCTTATCGAACAACAATTTTCAGACAGTCAGAAGGTTATTAGTCACCGTAAGGCCATTGGGGAGCTTACTGCGGCTCAAGAATTACAGGAGTGGCAAAAGATACAGGCTATGTACCGCGTAGGCACTGAACAGCGTATGGAAGCTGATGAACAGGTATACGCATTACGGCAGAAGTTGATTGAAGATGAAACAAAGTCGGTTGAAACTCTAGCATCTACTTATAAATCCAAAATTGAAGCCACGCGCGACGCAGCGGTGAAAGCAATAGAAGCGGAGCGCGATGCATATCTTGCGGGAAAGGACGCTGAGATTCAGGCGATCGATGATCTGCTAAGCAAGCAACAGGAACTTAATGAGGATCAAGATTATGAGAGTGCCTTAGCAGAGAAACAAGCGCGGTTAGCACTGCTGGCTTCGGCGGTTGGCCCGGACGGGATTGCCGAACGAGTGCAGGTCCAGAAGGACATTGAAAAACTGCAATTGGATCATGAACGGGAGTTAGCGAAACGAAGCCTTGAAGAACAGAAGCAAGCCCTCCAGGACGAGAAGGACGCAAAGAAGACAGCCTATGATAAGGATATCGAAACGGCTAAATCTCACTATGAGGATCTGATATCGGCTTTCGAAAGCTTTTCATCTGACACAGCAAACCGTGCTGAGGTTCTGAAGAACATCCAAGTGCTGAAGGAGTCCGAGAAGAACGCGGAGATCCTGAGTCAGTTAGATCAGTTCATTTCAGACTATCAATCCAAGATGAGTGCAATTACCACGCTGTCGCCTACTGTGAGCGGATCTGTGACACTGGCGGCATCAACAGGTGTAAGTCAGAAGGACGCAGACTTAATTGAATACAACTCAAATAAGGATGCCTGGGACGCAGCCAAAGCAGCAAAGAATACAGCCGAAATGGAAAGATTGGCTGCACGTAATGAGGAGTTACGGCAGAAATACGGCGTAATTAAAGACACTAGAAAACTTCAGACATTTCATGATGGTGGCGTAGTCCGAGGAGCGCGGCGCGGTGAAGAAACAACAGTCAATGCAAGAGTCGGAGAGATGTACATCAATGACCGGCAGCAGGACAACCTTTTTAGAATGCTTAACTTTAAAATGCCTTCAATTGATTTCTCTATGCCAAGTTTTTCTATGCCAGCAGCGTCAGGAGGTTCAAATCCGCAGCGGGTAAGCAGCACCAGCGTAACATTCTCAGGAGATACTTATATTACAGACGAAGCCGTAGCAAAGGTTTATTGGACTGAAAGGGATAACTTCGTGCGGAGGTCGCAATCCAGATCGGGGGCGAAATAATTGATTACAGCAACAGTAGATGGTGTAACGTTTGAAAGTATCGGACTGGGGCTGAAATCTCACAATATCCCTGTTCTGCCCCCGACAAAGGATAACACAGTAGAACTGGCTGATCGTGACGGTGCCTTAGATTTTGGCAGTACCTACGGACCCAGACCATTCAACCTTGAGTGCATTATAATGGCTGACGATCCGACATTGGATTATCAAAGGAGAGTCGCTCTTGTAGCGGCTCTTTTTAACATCCAAAAAGGCGATATTGTATTTACCTTTGAGGATCATCCGGGAAAGAGATTCATAGGTAGGTACGCAGGCACTATGGATATCACAAAGCTGATATTTGATGGAGAGGTTACAATACCCGTCAAAATGAATAATCCATATCCTGAGTCGATCCAGGATACAACCGTCCGAGAATATGGGCAAGGGTTGGAATATGGACAGGGATACTTGTATAGCGATTATGCAAATTGGATATCTGCAAATGGACAGAGCATTGTTATTCGTAATGAAGGCAGTGCCAAAGCTTTCCCTATCATACGAATTAGCGGATCTTTCTCCGATTTGCATCTCTCAGATGGAACTTCGACACTCATACTATATGGCACGAGTAGCGCTTCGGATGTGTGGGAGATTAACTGCGATATGGATGAATGCACCGTTCTCCTCAACGGACAGAACGCTTTTTCAAGAAGCAATGCTGTTTTCTTTAGACTCCAACCCGGGAATACAACATTCACAGTGTCAGGTGGATCATTGGCGGTTAACCTCGCATTTATATTCAGGTACAAATATCTCTATTGAGAGGAGGAATCGTTTTGGCATTTAATCGAAGAACAATCAACAAAGAACTCGACATAGCAAACCTTAATAAGCACAACGACAATTACGCGGATATCGAATCAACATTAGATGCGCATGATATTGCCATTGCAACATCAGCCAGCCATATAGCAGACGGTAACATCCATACTACCGCAGCCGAGAAGACCAAGCTTGCGGGGATCACGGCCGGAGCTGGTGGAGCGAACTCAGCTACGGATTCTGTGATTGGGAGCCGGACGGCAACGGACAGTGTGACACCCAGCCTGACAGGGACAATAACAGCGCTGTTCTCCAGTTTGTTCACCTTGATCAAAGGGATTACGGGCAAGTCCAGCGCTCTTACGGCTCCGGCTACTACGCTTGAGGCGACCAAGGCTCATATGGATACAACCAGCATCCACACTACGGCAGCGGAGAAGACCAAGCTTTCCGGTATTGCTACCGGGGCAGAGGTCAACCAAAACGCCTTTGCCCAGGTCAATAACATCCCGGCTGCTGCTGAGTCGGACACGTTGACCGTGGCAGGCGGGACCGGCATCACCATCACGAATAACCCAACAACCAAGACTTTGACGGTCACGGCCACGGGGACGGCCACACCAGGAGCACATGCCTCTTCTCACTTATCCGGTGGAAGCGATCCTATACCTGTGGCGACTACAACGGCAGCGGGATTGATGGCAGCAGCAGACAAAACCGATCTGGCAGCGGTCAAAACGAAAGTGACGGCATTAGAGGATTTTTTGGGATACATGCCGATTGATGGCGGGGCGTTCACTGGCAATCCTATGGGGCCTACTATTGACGGCGGAACAATATAAAGGGGGAATTAGTCCATGGCAGTAACGACAATTAAGATCAGACGGGGGCCAGCATCTAACCTAGCCGGGCTGAGTTTACAAGAGGGTGAACCGGGGTTTGTAGTAGACACGGGTAAATTCCTCATTGGGGATGGTCAGGGCAATAATGTTGTAATCAATCCGGATCAGGCCAATGCGACCACGGCAGATAAGCTCAAGACGGGGCGTACTATTGCAATCACGGGGGACGGCACAGGCACCAGCGCTGCTTTTGATGGATCAGCCAATGCTTCTATTGCATTAGTACTTGCGAATACCGGCACAGCCACAGGCACTTTTACAAAATTCACGGTAGACGCAAAAGGCCGGATTACTTCCGCTGTGCTTCTCACAGCAGCTGATATTCCGACTTTGACTTTGGCGAAAATCAGTGATGCTGGTACAGCAGCAAGTAAAAATACGGGTACGGCAATTGGTAATGTGCCCATTGTTGGAAGTGATGGTAAACTTGACGCCGCTATTATGCCTGCTCTAGCAATATCAGACACTTCCGTTGTTGCAAGTCAGGCGGCTATGTTGGCCTTAACGGCTGAGGTGGGCGACCTCGCCGTCCGGACAGATATTAATAAGACCTTTATCCTCCGGGTAGCAGGGGCTTCCACCCTCGCAAACTGGCAGGAGATCCTATCACCTACGGCAGCAGTATCCAGTGTAGCTGGTAAGACTGGAGCCGTGACGGTAACGGCGTCTGATGTAGGGCTGGGTAACGTGACTAATGAGAGTAAGGCAACCATGTTCACAAGTCCAGCCTTTACAGGTACACCTACGGGTCCTACTGCAGCAGCCGGTACCAATTCAACACAACTAGCCACAACAGCATTTGTGGAGGCGGTCCGTGCAATTTTAGCTGCAGCAGATGCGCTTAAGGCTCCGTTAGCATCGCCTGCTTTTACGGGCAATCCTACAGTGCCCACACAGGCCACCTCAGATAACAGTACAAAGGCGGCAAGTACCGCCTATGTTCAGGCTCAGGGATACCTAAAGGCAACCGACACCATTGACGGCGGCACATTCTAAGGAGGGCAGTTCACTATGGCGAATAAAATACAATTAAGACGCGGTACTAAAGCACATCTGGCAACTCTCGGAGCCTTATCAGCCGGAGAGCCTGGTTATACCACGGACACCAAAGAGCTCTATATAGGTAATGGGGCCGGAGCCAATACACCTGTGGTTACAGCGACCTCAACAGATATTACCTACTATGTCCGTACAGATGGTAATGACGCTAACACGGGGCTTGCCAATACTACGGGCGGGGCGTTAAAGACGATAGGTAAGGCGGCCAGCATGGTTCCGCAGGCGGTTAACCACACCGTTGCAATCAATGTGGCGGCTGGAACGTATGCGGAAGATGTTCTGATATCGGGAACTAATGGCGCTGGATATGTTGCGTTTAATGGCACTTCAGCAAATATACGATCATTCACCGCTGCCAGATGTAGCCGTGTTGTAGTTTCCGGTTTTACAGGAACGTCTACCTCTCAGTCACCTTTCTATGCATATGATGGAGGCAAGTGCGATTTTAATAACTGTATCACTACGGTATCAGGATCTAGTGCGGCAGGCGTTGCAATCTTCAACCAAGATAGCACAATTGAGGGGTGTACAATATCTAATCGTGGTACTGCAATTCAAGCTGAGAAGGGGCAAGTAACCGTTGTAAATTGCACTGGAACCGGAAATTCCACGGCTATTCTTCCAAGTGGCGGTGCGCTGGTTAATACTGCGGGAACTTTAATGAGTGGTGCCCTTGATGGGGCAAATGGTGGAGTTATTAACCCTTGGGGAGATAATACAACAGAATCACGTTCTACCGTATGGGCTTGGAGAAGTGCTAATGCTGCTGTTAGTGCAAATACCTTTACAACTGTTATATTCGATGGCGAGGGCACTGACAAACTTAGTGAATATAATAATGCTATCGGAGGATTCACACCTTTGAAAAGCGGCTGGTATGCGATAAATACGCGAGTGCTGTGCTCATCTTTACCGGCGGGTTCTATTTTGTATCTTCGTTTCCTTAACGTCACTACTAGCAGTTCATACGATATGGATAGAGTAAACGGAGGAGGACAGGATGCAGCGGCACAAGGTTCTCTATTGGTCTTCATTCACGCAGGGGAAACTATCGTTATACAGATAAATCCCGCAGGAACTACAACGACAGTATACGGCGGTTATCAGTTTACGAGGTTAGAAATAATCAGAGTAGCATAAGGAGAGATCAAGATGAATATTGCGTACGCAGTTATGCATATATACCCTGGCTCAGATCCAATCAAAGACTTTGAAGTCTGGGACAATGGCCCGGAGCCGGTACTGCATCCGGGAGCCGAAGAGAAAGGCCGGGTCCGGTATGAGATCAAGCCCCCGGAGGAAGGCGAGGAGCCGCAGGAGGGCGTACACTACCGTTACGGCATCGACTATAACCTGCTTACATTGGGCGAGGATTACGACCTTGTAGAGCGGGGGCCGCATATCGCAGTGTGGAATCTGGACGAGCCGCAGCCCACGGAAACGGAGCTGCAAGCAGCCTGGGAAGCCTACCAGGAGGCAGAAGCCAACATGCCGCCGCAGCTGACGGAGATCGAGCAGCTGCAGATGGATAATGCCGGTATATTGTTGGAACTGGCTCAGACACAGACGAGGCAAGAACAGCAGGAACAGGATCAAGCTGCCTTACTCCTCAGTCTTGTGATGGGAGGTGTATTGTAATGGACTGGTACGCATTAGTTAAGCGCTACTACGCTGCAGGGCTTTACTCAGCAGTGCAGGTGCAGGTATTTGTATCCGCCAAAAAGATTACAGCTGATCAAGCTACAGAGATTACAGCCAGCGCCGAATAGTAGGCGTTTTTATTTTGCCCTCGGAGCTGCTTCGGGGGCTATTTTTTGTTAAGGAAAATTTTCCTTAGCCATCGAGGGAGGTTAGGAGTTGGAGTTTTTAGAATCTTACGATAAAAATTTGGTAGCAATCGGGGCTTTGGTCAAATCCTATGATGTTACCAGAAAACGCCGCATTAACTCAGATTATGAATTGTCTTTTTTGGTACCCATGAATTCAAGGGACTATCTTGAAAAGATATTAATCAAAGGCCACGTTAAAGATGAGCGCGGCCAGTTCTATGTAATTAACAGCCGATCCCGGGTCCGGGAAGATCGGAAGTTGACGGCATCTATCATGTGTACCCACGTAATGTTCAAGCTTACCGATTTCAAGTTTCCATACTCTTCGTACATTGCCGAAGCATATGGCGTGCATATTTCACAACTTACAAATCTCATCTCTTCTGCAAGCGGTGGACGGTTTACGTTTTCGATTGATGATACGTTTGATCTTTCTGATGTTAAGGATTTCGGACAGGGGAACTGCCTTCAGGCGCTAAATAAGGTCATTGAATTGTACGGATGTGAGATCGAAGCGGATAACTTTGTCATTCACCTCAAAAAGCAAATCGGTAAAGATGAAGGCATGCAATATCGTATACAGAAAAACATTGTCTCAGATCAATTTAAAGATGATGCTTCATCGCTTGTGACACGCCTGTTTTGCCAAATGAAGGACGGTAGAACGTGGATAGGTCAACCTGCATCGATCCTCACCAACGAAGAGAGAACACTGCTGGGGGCTGTACCAGGGGCAATTGTTAATGGTATTCTGCAAGTCAATTATCTTATCTCTCCATATGCCGCGAGCTGGGGGAGTAATTCAGTTCCATATTTCGATGGGGAAATAATTGAGCAGGATATTGAGTCGGTATCTGATCTCTTAGAAGCTGGGAGAAAGACACTGAGAGAAAAGGAGATCCCAAGTTTTGAAGTCACAGCAGACAGTGCTGACCTTTACAAGATCAGAAGCAATGCGGTGAAACCGGATCTCGGTGATACCGCCTATTGCTATGATCCAGATATCGGGCTAGTCAACCTTAAAGCCCGGATCATGGAATTGACGGAATACCCATATGCCAAGGAAAAGCATGCTCAGGCGGTATTGTCTAATGTTGAAGTCAAAGACATGGATGATATTATTGCTGATTTGGATAAGAGTAAAAAGCTTGTAGATAACCTTTATTCCAATGGCAGAATTCGAACAGAACTGTTTGAGGCTGTGGCAAAGCAAGTCATTACAGATATTAATAATTCAAAAACCGAACTTCTCTATCCATCGGACGGCGGTATACTGGCCCAAGACAAGAATAATCCACTTCGCCAAGTGCGTTACACTTCGAGGGGATTAGGGATATCCACTGACGGTTGGAATACTATCAGGGCGGCGATTACAGCAGATGGTGTATTGGCAGAAACGGTAGTTGGACAGTTTGGTTCCTTTGTCTCGATGCTGATCGGGAGCGGGAATGCCGTTACTCAAATCAATACCAATGGGATAGCTGCTGGACATGCTAATTTCAATGAAGCACCGTTTCGGGTGGATATGGCTGGTAACGTGGTTGCAAATAAGTTGACAGCAAATTATGCTTCGATCGCAAACTCAAGCTTTTCTGGTGGTGCTATTGTAGGCTCCTCGATTAATGTTGGAAGCGGAAAATTTGTAGTTAATTCAGCCGGAAGTGTATATGCAGCAGACGGAACATTTCAAGGGACAATTAATGCGAGAGGGGGGACCTTCGAAGGGAACATTTATGCTAGCGGTGAAATCATTGGGGGCATTATCACAGGTGCTAGATTCCGAACGGGTTCTTCTGGTATTTATCCAAGAGTAGAGATCGATCCTACTAGTGTTGCATTTGGGGTTTACTCCGATGCTACAAGCGGGATTTTGATACCAGCCTATGATGGTGGAGTCAGTAAAATCCGGTTCTTGGCAAATGGTGCTGAGTCAACAATATACAATTCTCCGGGTGTAGGCCTTGCATTGAGTGCAAATGGCAATTTAACTTTATTGGGAGCTAACATTGATTTGCAACCAAGCGGGAAAGTGAGGATTTACTCGTGGGCTGGAATTCAAAGCACGTTGTCAGGCTCCACACTTCAAGGGGAGCTAGACTCCATAAATAGCGCAATCGTTGCTCTTTGGAATGCCCTTAATACTAAATCGGATATTGGACATAAGCATACTGTTGATATCGGGACACATAACCACGGCAATGTAGCTAATCAAAATTGGGGAGGCTCCTTTACAACTTCAAGTTAACTGTCGATAATACGGATATAGAAATCTTTGCCAAGGAGAGTGTATTCGATGAAGAGATTTATATCCGGATTTGTTGCAGGCGCGATTTTGTTTGGTGGAGTTTCCGCCTTCGCTGCTTCAGGGTTAATCGGCCAGAAGGTACAGGGATTGTTCGTGATTGAAAAGGCAGGTGTCAAGGTTGCTGATGCTATTATTATAAACGGTTTGGCCTACGCCCCCGTGCGGGCTGTTGCGGCTGCTACAGGTGCAGGCCTAACTGTAGAAGGGAAAAAGATAATCATGGAAGATAAAATCACGGAAGAGACTCCTGTACAAACAGTGACAACGGGTTTGGATAATATTTCAGATTTGCAGACTGAGCGCAAAAAAGTAGGGGAACAGGTAGAGAAGAAAATAGCGATTATTTCTGACTTTAAAAAGACTCAAGTTGATATCTGGGATGTCTTAATATCAGAAAACCCAAATTCAACAACAATCCCACAGTGGGAAAACACAAAAAAGGAAAGAGAGGCTATGCTTGACCAGCTTAAAGCCGAACTGGAAACACTCCAACAACTACTTACTGATATAGATGCTCGAATCGCAGCTCTGCAAAAATAACATACCCTTTGGAGAATATTATATGAACAAAATATTAATTATCATCTTTTCAAGTACTCTCCTATTCGGAGGAGTCCATAGTGTTTCTTTAGATAGCCTAACTTTATCAACGTCTGAATCAGATTCAGATAAGGCTGGATTGAGTGATCGCTTAGTAATGCTAAGGATTGAGCGTGATGAATTGGAGTCTCAGATTTTAACAACAGAATCCTTCATAGACAGCTACAAGAAAAATCAGGTGGATAAATGGGGAAATGAAATAGAGAAAAATCCAGACTCTCCGATGATTCCGAAATGGGAAGAAGCATTTAATGACACTAGTGAATATTTGGAACAGCTTAAAGCTGATCTTGTCACGCTTCAACGACAACTCACTAAGGTAGATGCACAAATAACAGCACTAAGCAATAAACCGTAGTAATACAGCATCTACAATCAGTTACTCTATAGATATAAGAAAGCCTCTCCAATTCACTGGAGGGGCTTTTACTCTTGTCTGAAAGGAGGAATACAATTGGTAGTTGTAAAGAAAGTGGAATTGTCGATCGATCTCACCAGACCGGCAGAAGAACTTATCGATTCAATCATATCGGTTCTGAGCTTTTTCCCAGGGAGACAACAAGAGATCCTGCAGAAGGTTGATCATACAGTTGGCGACATGCTGGCAGCGATGCAGCCCAAGGAAGATCCAGGACCAGTAGAAAAGATAGAAGAATCACCATAGAGAGAAGGGAGCGGGGGAATGGAAGCAGATGGAGTAAACAACTTGAAAGAAATACTGCCACTGGTGGAGAAATACGGCCTATCAGTGGTGCTACTGTTCTTGTTTCTGATCTTCGCCTATGCGCAGTGGAGGGCCGTGGCTACCGGCAAGCTAGTGCCGCGTGAAATGCTGGACCGGGCCTTGCAGGATAATGACCATCTGCAGGAAATCCTGGACAGCGAGCGTAAGGCATTTATGCAGCCGACACTGGAAGTGCTGCAGCGGCTTAAGATTGATCACAATGCCGTAAATCCTGAAAATACCGAGGACAGGGGTGGATAACCGTGTTGATGAAGTGGATTCACCGTTTATTCCCCCGGCGACACGGCGAGTTAGATAAAGAGATCAGCCAAGCATCACGCCGGGTAGCCCTATCAATTGATAGGTACAAAAATATGTCACAAGAGATACAAGCTGAGATCGAGCGCAACCGATTTGCAAAGTACCTTGTGTACGATAAGGGGGATCACCATGGGGTTCATTGATGTTTTACTGTTGGTGCTGTATGTCGTTGCTATTGTGACGGCGGTCTATATCCTGTACAAGCATAGGTCTTATTTTCACGAAAGATTCCGTAAAGGCGTTGTCAGTGTCTTCATGCTGGCGATGCTTTTTTTCTTGGCTACTTATACGTTCAAGATGCTGATCGTGCTGCTGATCCGAGCTTCAATAGTCTTCGGCTTTGCAACTCCCGAACTTTCTGAATGGCTGCTGGAGGGCTGGGCGATTGCTCAGATCGGTACAACCGGTGGGTTGATTGCATTGGCTTGGCTGACACACTCAGGACGATATGACCAATACGCAAAGCTCTACTGGTTTGACAAAAGAATTGAAGAGGAGGCAAAGCGCGATGCTGACGCTTGATCAAGTAAAGCTTAAATCCATGTCCAAGGTTGAGAAGCTGCATCCGGTCCTTGTGGCGGCTACGGTGGCGCTGATTGAGCGCTGCTATGCCCGGGGAGTCAATATAGCCATTACCCAGGGGCTGCGGACCATCGCAGAGCAGGATGCACTCTACGCGCAGGGCCGCACGAAGCCAGGGCAGATCGTAACCAACGCCAAAGGCGGGACCAGTTACCACAACTACGGGGTTGCTATTGATTTCGCGCTGCTGCTTAATGATGGCCGCATTGTTTCCTGGGATACCGAACTTGATGTTGATAAAGACGGTATTTCCGACTGGATGGAAGTAGTAGACGAGGCTAACAAGCTGGGCTTTGAGTGGGGCGGGGATTGGACCAGTTTTAAGGATCTCCCACACCTGCAGAAGACCTTCGGTTTGAGCACGACTCAATTACGAGCTGGCAAGAAACCAACGGAAGCACAGGTAGCGGCGGCTTATGCCGTCATAGATAAATTGCAAGGGGAGGTAAAAGAGGATATGAGTAAAATTGCGGAGTTGGAGCAAGTCATAGAGGCACAGGAAGGACGCATATCCGCACTGGAGAAGCGTCTGAATGTCTCCGGCAAGGAAACGTATGCCAAAGACTACGAAAAGGCCATACAGGTCGCCAAGGATGCCGGAATTATCACCTCTTCAGCAGACAAGTCGAAGATTGAACTGAATGTAATCACAATGCTGGTGAATGTAGGGCTGGCGAATAAGGCACTTATTTCATTTTTCAAAAACTTTAAATCCGAGGTGAAGTAATCATGAAAAGCAAATGGCGTAACTATGGCATGTGGGTATCCTTAACGGCAGCCGTGCTGCTTGGTGTGCAGACAGTGGGGGCAATCTTCGGCGTAGAGTTTACTCCAGACAAATACGATCAAGTTACCGTGGCGGTCAATGCGGTCTTGGGCGTGCTGGTGGTCTTGGGGATTGTGAGCAACCCGGAGGCAGGCAAGGGGTATACAGATAAAGATTAAATTCGGTCCTACAGACGAGGTCACTGGTTGATGGATACCCATTAAGCAAACCATTTCCACAATTCATATTGACTAGGTACCGTGGTGCCGATAAAGCAGTAATCGCTATTTACAAACATATGTTCCTATGTTATTATTACCTCATGATCTAAACCAGTACTGTGAACTTACCTTTAACAGAAGCCGAAACAGATACCGATTCCTATTCATTGATTTCTAATGGAAGGAGAGGGTTATAATGGCAGCAGGTGTTGTTATAAATGGCAAGGGATATCGAATTGAAGAATACGTAATTTTTCTTTTTCTGGTATCTGCCATTTATGCTCTGATTTATATCGCAACAAGATAACGAAAAAAGCCCACTGAACCCGATGGTGGGCTTTTTGTATATGCTGGTGAAATCTTATACGGATTAGAATAACCCGAATAAACAGTAAACGCCACTCAGATAGTTATCACGTTCAAAATATATCCAAAAAAGGATTTCTATTTTTCAATTCTGTGTTATTATTTTGGGAGGAATTACCCAAAATAATAATACAGGTGGTTTATATGACGGACAAAGGCGAATTGGCTGTTGAGGGGAAAGTTGATGAGTTTTATAAAAAGTTGTTGACATCAACTATTATGGAAGGATACCCAAAATATCTACAAGAAGGTCTCCTTAAGAGTATGGAAAAGCAAGATCTACTGCTCTTGAAAAAAAGAAAGAGTGGGGTTAAGGACAACATATTGGATCTTTCAGAAGTTGAAAATACTAATGATCAAATATTACAAGCAATTAATAACGAAGAAGAAACTGTAAAAGTATTTGAAAAAAATGAATTTTTTAAGTCATATAAGTATTCATCTATTTTCTTTGTAAATAAATTAGATGAACATTTAATTAAAGGATTAGTGTTGCGTGACGAAATAAATGATTTTTTTGCAGATACATATACACATGATGAATCGACAGTGATAATCCAAGGGGTTAAAAACCCGACGATGTATTCGTTAGATAATACTATATTGTTTAAATTCAGTAAATTGCTGTCGGGATTTACTCCTGGAGATGGCGATAAAAAAGAAATAAAGTACCCTATAGTTGCAATTTACTCTAAGACAATGGGGACACTTGAAGTGCGGTTGGATAGTGTTCGTACAATGTATCAGGCTTCTGATATTTTTTACGAGTCGCAGATTTATTCTGTTTTGACTTGGTTTGAAAGTTATCTTAATTGCAAATTTGATACGGTTAACTTTCTTCCGATAATTGAATACATAAAAAGAAACAAACAAACTGAGGTCGCCGTAGAAGCACAGTCGATGGCATTTCAAAATGGCGGGAAAGCAATACTTGAAAATGGGATAAATGATAATTATGTCCTTCCGTTACTTGGCGAACTCCAAGAGTTGATTAAGGCCAATCAAGTTGTTTTCGACAGTAACCCAGAAGTGAAAAAACTGCTCGATAAGTTTATCACTGAAGCTGAAACGCTTTCTGATTTGCCTTGGGTTACTCTTGTGTGGAAAAAAGACAAAACAAAAGTTAAGTTTAAATTTGGTCATCATGATAATGATTTCACCATATTACAATATTATGGTCGTCAATCTGATATGGAGAAGATGGAATATGTCACCCAATACGTTATTGAAAATAAAGCAGAACTTGATCAACTCGAACAGACTAACGCCACAGAAGGTGGACACTCTCCTCTCGATAATCAAGTCGTATAAAAAGGGGGATTTTATTTATCCAGGCGCTCTAATCCGACACTTAAACATATCAATGAATGAAGTTTATGGTGTACTTGAATTAATAAAGGATCTCGGAATTATAAAGAATCATTATGAATTGTATTGCAGATCTTGTAGAAGGTTCACTGGGATTGGTTTTGAAACAATTAATCAAATTCCTGAATTTGTAGAATGCGAAGAATGTTTCAAAGAGTTAGATCCTATTGAAGATAGCATTGTTATTTACAGGGTGATAGCAAATGATTAGCGATGGACTAACGATGAAGCAATTATTGCTGAGTGAGTATTATTCTGAAGAAAAAAGGTTCAGGGAAATTACGTTATTGGATGAAAAAGATCAACATGAATATAGGCAACTACTCCAAATATTGACTGAGTTACACGAAGGATCGAGAAAGGCAGCTAATACACTAGAGAAAGGCAAGGCGCTTGAAAACCTAGTTAAATTTTTATTAATTAAATCAAGTGTTTTTGAAGTGTATGAAAATATTCGTAACACTACTAATGAAATTGATGAACTCCTTGTACTAAACCGTCTTGGGAAAAAATTCAAAGAATTCATGACACTACCTGGGGAGCTTTACCTATCTGAGTGCAAAAATTACAATAAAAAAATAGATGTAACTTGGGTTGGTAAATTTTTCACTTTACTTGCTTCGAATTCATCAAAGATAGGTATTCTGTTTTCCTATCACGGTCTGACAGGGAAAGATTGGAATGATGCTGTTGGTTTAACAAGGAAACTTTTCTTGCTCAAAGAAGAACTAAAAGATCGCACTTACATAATTGACATAAATAAAGATGATTTTAAGAAGATTGAGCAAGGACAAAGCTTATTAGAGTTAATTGATTCAAAAATGAAAGCTCTTCAATTACAAACAAACTTTGAGATTTTTTTAAACCAGAAACACCCTGCCATAATAGATAAAGAGAAAGAAAAATAATCTAAGTAACGATTTATTGACTTGAAAAATATTATCACAAATGCTATCGCACCCCGTCAATATTGGCGGGGTATTCTTTAGGTTAAGGAAAATTTTCCTTATCGTCACATACATAATGTGGAAAGTGAATTATATTTAGAATTGTATGTACCGAATCTTAATTTGGAGGAAGTTATGAAAGATAAACTGTTCAATTTCTATAATGAGCGATGCACAGCAAAAGTATTAGTTTATCCATACATGAAGTATCTACATGGATTCCTAATATGGCTTTTTTATCTTTGTATAGCATCTTTAGTATTAATAATATTTTTCTTACCCATTGCATTAATTAATATTAAGTGGATCATAGGACCAATTATTATATTCTTAGTTATGGTGTTGCCTACATATATTCTATTTAGGGTTCATGAAAAAAAAGCTGCTAGAATAATTAAAAAGCAATTTGGGTTAATGGACTCACCTAAAAATCGACATATAATTTTGAAGGAAATTAAAGTGCATATGATTTCAGAATATTTAATTGAGAATGATTTGTACTCAAAATGGAAAATAGAAAAATTGATTGAAGATTATAGAAAAGATAATGAGGCAGGGAAGTTACCTCCTTTAATTGCTCCCGGTCTTCTTCTAGCAATCACAATACCCAATGTTTCACAGTTTCTAAATCATGTATATGGCTTCTATAATACGAAAGAGAATATTCCAGATTTAGTGAAAGATGTGGATAAACAAGGCCTCGCTTTAAATGGTTCATTATTCCTTGGAATATTTTTTCTATCAGTAGGATTTGTTGGAGCAATTACGGTTCTGAATAATATAAAAAATGAAATTAAAGAAGTGGTAATCTATACAAAGAAACCGATTAGAGATAATTTGATTGTTGTTCTAGAAGATGTATTGTATCAAATGAAGGAGAAGACAATTGAAGAGAAATTCATACAAAGTCCTCCTCACAGACAATGATTTCTTCGTTGCTGCCCTGGCCCATTCTAAGGTATCAGTATGGTACCGATAAGATCCTGACTCTATAGGACAACTTATAGATTATGGGGGAATAATGGTGGAGGGCAAGCCGAAATCGATTAAGATAGTCGGTGCCCGATTTGTCCGTAAACGATTTGAATGTACAACATAGGCAAAAGTGAATTAACAGTTGATTTTAAAGTATATCTCATGTAAAATTATGGTTACCAAAGCCCCTCAAAAATTAGGGGATGATCGCATGAAAAATGTTGACTGGAAACCAATGCTTTTCACATGGCTTATAATTTTTACAGTCCTAACATTTCTCGTTGTAATGAGGATCATCAACTGATGGGTATGTAGCAAGCAAAAAGGAAGCCTAAAATCAAATATGCAGGGGCTCTGGCTGGCTTCCCGCTAAATGCGGAGTTGGTCAAGAGCCCTAAAGAATAAATATATGTAGAATGCATGAAAAAAGCTTTGTCACGAGATACTTCGGACAAAGCTTTTTTCAATGGTGGAGAAGTGCCTCTATTTATTTGGCTCACCTTCAACCCGCAGCCTAATTACTCGTGAAATACTCTCCACATCAACAAATGGGACCCAGACCGGCCCTTCAATGGTATTGATCTTTACTCGCTCTGGATCTGCTGATACCTCCGCAATGCCCTTAATCTTATCCCCATTAAATAGCCATACAACAATCATTTCTCGTCTTACAGCTGCCACCTTCAAACTTTGCTTAAGCTTTTTATCCATGACCACACCTCGGGTCTTTTTTGATTATTATACGCCTCAGAATATAGCATCAGGAAAATTATCCTTACCAGAGATCATGATCTCTATATCATTCCACATTTTTCCTCAATAACCCTTAAGTGTATTGTAAATTCCTGTCGATAAACAGACTGTTTGTTCGCCTTTATTTAGTGTAGGCTTGATGCATACATATTAAAGGAGATGGATGATTTGAAGAGATGGAGAGCATTGGCGTTGAGAGTAACAATAGTTTTATGTTTAACAATATCCATATTTGGCATTCAGTCAACACAGAGTTTTGCCTCGCCAACCGGATTTGGAGATCCTACTACCGTTAAAGGAATGACTGGTTTTCAAATGCCTGAAGGAACAATTGCAACAGCGACTAGTGTTTACCAAGGAAGAGAGGCAACTCTTACTATCGATAACGATGACAGTACATATTGGACTGGGAGTGGTTACGATGCACATGTTGAGCTTCGGTTTCCAAAAGCACTACTTCTTGACTATGTTCAGGTAATGAGTGCTCCCCTTAACCCTTCCAATTCAACCTATACTATCTATGGAATAGTCAACGGTGCAATTGTGTCAGAGCCAATTGGATCTTACACAACATATAACGATAATGGTGTGATAGCACCTCCAATAAAAATTACACATGGAAGTTATGATGGAATTGCAGTCAGAGCAGTTATGGATAAGTCATGGGTTGGTATTCATGAGATAACAATCTGGAATAATCAGAATATAACTCTTGCGGCTAGTGGAGGAAATACTACAGCGACTTTAACATGGAATGCTATCGAGAATGCAGAAAGCTACACTATAAAATATGGGACCGAATCCAGTGTTTATACTGAAACAGTAACAGCTACGAAAGATGAGTACAGTAACTATGTTATTCCTGGTCTAACGAATGGCACAACATATTTCTTTGTCGTTAGAGCAACGGTTAATGGTGTGGCATCTGATTACTCAAATGAAGCTTCCGCAACTCCAAATGCAACTACACCAACTCCAGAACAACCAACAGGCGACCGGGCTATCCTGGTGGTAACTATGACCACTGGTCTTGAAAAAGAATTTGACCTGACTATGTCTGAAGTAAATGCTTTCATTGCTTGGTACGAAAATAAGCAGTCCGGTTCAGGCACAGCCTCATACGCCATTGATAAGCATGATAACAATAAAGGGCCGTTCACCAATCGGAAGGATTATATGATCTTCGATAAAATCTTAACTTTCAGCGTAGATGAATATTCTGCGGAATAGTATGTTTGCTTAGATTGCCCTGCCTGCATGGTGGGGTATTTTTTTGCGTTCAGGAAAAGTTTCCTCGGGTGGGGACGGTTCATTCATTCGTTTCGCCTTGAACCCGCAGCCTAATTACTCGTGATATATCCTCCACATTGACATAAAGGACCCAGACCGGACCCTCGATCGTATTGATCTTTACTCGCTCAGGATCTGCTGATACCTCCGCAATCCCCTTTATCTTGTCCAAGTAACCATACAACAATCAATTCCCGTCTTACTGCAGCAACCTTCAAACTCTGCTTAAGCTTTTTATCCCTGACCACACCTCAGGTCCTTTCTGATTATTCAATCAGTCTGATAATAGAAGGAAAAGTTTCCTTACTCGCATTTACATAATGTTCCATGTGGATTATAATTACTTTCATTGAAAATTTAAACGAACAAAATATATCATTTCATAAGATGGGGGTAAGAAATGAATCCAAAAATATTAAACGAAGATGAAATACTTGTTTCTGGAAAGAAATTTAGACTAAATAATATAAAATTTTTAGACTACGTAGGTTCAGGAAAAAACGGCTCTGTATTTAAATGTCTCAATACACTATCAAATCAACAGTCCGCAATTAAAATATGGCTCCCACGGAGACCGCATAAATACCCAGATGTGGAAAGGTTTGCTGCAGAAATTGTAAAGTTATCGATTTTAGATCATTCGAATGTAGTTAGAATTAAAACTGCGGACAAAATAAATAAGATTTGTTACGCTGAGATGGAGTTTGTTAACGGCATTACTCTAAGAGACTGGTTGAAAGAGAATAGTGGTTTCGAAGAGAGAATAAAAGTAGCTCGGGATCTAATAAATACTATGGATTATGTACATAGTTTGCCGGGTTCAATATATCATGGTGATTTACATAGTGAAAATATTATGATTGCAGTAAATAACAAAATTAAGATTCTTGACTTTGGTACAAGTATATTTAGTCCTGATACATCTGATTTAAGAGCTTCGTGGCAACTGGCGAGAACATTAGATGAAATATTAAATATAAAAGATTCAGCTTATTTTCAATTATTAGACAAACCGATTCAAGACTTTTTAACCCACTCAAAATTTAATAGCATTCAAACAAAATATACTGATAACTACAAAGCGGATATAGTGAATGCTTCTTTCGAAATAATAATTACCTTAATGATAGCTGAAGTCAGATACTTGAATACATCAATCAATTTTAGACAGTTACTTATAGATATAGGACATTTTTTATTGAAGTCGCCTTTCCTTGATTTCACAAGAACACAACTATTTCTTTTAAATTTCATCAATCAGACAGATTTAAAGAGTCTATACGACGGAATTTTACATGCTTTATATGATCTGGAAAGTATTGATATCTTGATGAATATTCCCATTATTGATGATATGACTCGAGAAGATATTATAGCGGTAGTAGAATCACTGCCAATACTACAAATTGATCCAGACAGCTTAGATGCAAAGCGCCCTGATATTATTTATGAATCAACTAAACAGTATCTAATGGGGAATATAGAAGTTTTAAAAATTTGGAGAAAAATCTATGTAGAATATACTAAATATCTCAATATTCCTATTTTAGAATAAATCCTATATTCATTTTTTTGGATTCTTAAGTCAACCTACCATTGCCATTACTGGCGGGGTATTTCAATATAAGGGGATGAGCTTCAATGTCTAATAATCATTCGGTTGAAGATTATAGAGAACTTGGAGGTTATCCTGGACTAAACCACAGTATGCCTTCATGCTGTAAAGCAATGTATGATTACAAAAAGCCAATTGATACTGTTATGGAGGCACCACCTAAAGGTAAAGGAGCAACATTGAAAATTCGTTACTATACATAGGGGGCTGCGATGAATAGTACATAGGAGAGATTTGAATTTAGAGCATACATAAAATAACCCGTTAACCTTAATTGGTTGGCGGGCTTTTTCTGTATAGTGGCTTAAATCCACATTTTTCCTCAATAACCCTTAAGTGTATTGTAAATTAATGTAGAGAAACAGACTGTTTGTTCGCCTTTATTTAGTGTAGGCTTTATGTATACATATTAAAGGAGATGGATTTTTTGAAATTTGGTAAAATTAGAGTTAGAAAGTTTTCTATGATTTTGGTGCTTTCACTGGTCGTTATTTCCGTTCTAATATCGATTTCAGGCAACAAATTGTCTGCTGAAGCGGGGGACTCTAATTCAATTGAGGGTATGCATGGAGTCAAGGTTCCTTCAGGAAGTATTGCAGCAACGTTTAAATCTGCCAACTTAGGAAGAATAGGTAGTTTAGCTATCGACGGAGATTTACATACCTTTTGGAACAGTACATCAACCAATGACACTATTGATATTACTTTTCCCAAAGATATCAGTCTTAATTTTATTCAATTAGCGGCGCAATCTTCTCCCACTGCAAATGTGAAATACACGATATATGGTTTTAAATCTAAAAATTGGAGTAATCCCATTAAAATCAGCGACGAGATAAGTAAAGACGTAAAGAATTATCAAGACCAAGAGTATACAATACTTGATCCTTTCAATGTAACAGCAGGAAGCTATTCTGCAATAAGAATTGTAGCTTCTTCTTCAAGCACATGGATCGCAATTAACGATATTACTCTTGGGATAATTCCTGAAACGACTCCAACAGTGACTCTTGAACCAACCACTGAGCCAACACCAACTGTAGAGCCTACTTTTACACCAGAACCGACCATTGAGCCAACACCAACGGTAACACCGTCACCGACTCCAGAACAGCCGACAGGCGACCGTGCAATACTGGTGGTAACGATGAACACCGGACTTGAAAAAGAATTTGACTTGACTATGGCTGAAGTGAATGCTTTCATTGCTTGGTACGAAAATAAGCAGTCCGGTTCAGGCACAGCCTCATACGCCATTGATAAGCATGATAACAATAAAGGGCCATTCACCAATCGAAAGGATTATATGATCTTCGATAAGATTCTTACATTCAGTGTAGATGAATATTCTGCAGAATAACTTCTTCTTATTTTTAACCCTGCCAGTAATGGCGGGGTATTTATTTGTGTTCAGGAAAATTTTCCTTACCCGCATATACATAATGTTCCAAATCAAGTAAAGTGAAGTGAAAGCATAATACATATATTGTTTAAAGATCCGGAGGTTATACAATGGAGTTTTTATTTGTTGCACGAATAATAAACCTTACAGTAAGTACACCAATCACTAAATTAGATATTTTCGATGAGCTCAAATTTTCTAATAACAAAGACATTTTAGATAAAATAATTCGTTATAAAGATGTAACACAAGATATCATCGGGTTGTTGGAATATAATTCTCTATATGAAGGCACTTTCGCCTATGCCACAGGGGACAGCGAGAAGGTTAAGCATAACTTTAATAAATATGAAACGAAAATGGATAAGCTTCTTTTTTTAGACCATTACATGAAATTGATTCAGCATTTTACTAATTCACTTTGGCTTGTTAAGGATAATTGTGTAAATACAGAACTCGGATATTTATGCTTGTATGACGCAGGGGTAGAGATTACTAGTAATTCAAGAGTGACTTATTTCTCTAAAACAGATGGAAATAGAGAAAATACACATTTCACTCGACAAGAAATTAATAAGGCCCTTAGTGCTTCAAATGAGTTGTACGATGTCGAAGCCAATAGAACAATGACAGCTGCAGAAACACAAATAAAGGTTAGCTCAAATTCATATCGAGTCGAACGTTTTTTTTATTTTTTACAGTCAGCAAGATCTGAAGTACATTTGCCAAGTAGAATTGCGCTTTACTGTACAATGATAGAGAGCATTTTCTCGACTAGTAGAAATGAGATGACACATAAGATTTCTGAAAGAATTGCTGTACTCTTAGGTACAGACGGTGAAGACCGAATGAGAATCTATAATGTCGTTAAAGATGCATACAGTATTAGATCAAGTGCTGTACACGGTGATCTAGTAAGTAGTAGGTTAAAAAACTATCAAAAGCAGAAAGAAATATGCATGAGACTGGATGAATTGCTTAGAAATCTTGCGTGGCTAATTATTCAAGATAAAACATTTCAAGATGTTCTAACCTTGAAAAATGATGAATTAGAAGAATACTTTATTAAGATGATTCTCAAATTCTGAAAATTGGAGGGATAATTTGAGCACTACATATATAGTCCTGGAAAGCGATAAGGATTTCTTCGTGGCCGCACTGGCGCAATCTAAAGTATCTGTCTGGTACCGAGAAGACCCGGACCCGATTGGTCACCTTATGGATTATGGGGGAATAGTGGAGGGATACACACCGGAATCGATTAAGATAGCCGGCGCTCGGTTTGTCCGGGAACGATTTGAATTTCGCGCATACATAAAATAACCCGCCGGGCTTTTGCCTGACGGGTTTTGTTTTGGTTTACTCTGTTGTGTATTCATTTACTTCAAAGGTTAGAATCTTATCGTGTATCACGTATTCTGTTCGTTTGCTGAATGGGCCTTTGTTGTTATCATGCTTATCGATGCCATATCGGACAGATCCGTTCGCTGAATCGTACCAGTTCAAGAAAGCAGTTATCTCTTCTGATGTTAGGTCGAATTCTTTTTCTAGACCGGTGTTCATGGTTAGAACCAGAATAGCACGACCTCTTGACGGCTGTTCAGGAGATGGAGATGGAGTTGGAGACGGCGATGGAGACGGCGATGGAGTCACTATAGGCGTTGAAGTAGGAGTTGCCGAAGGAATGGTAGGCTCTCCATAAACATTTATAGTCATATAGTTATGTCCATCTCCTAAGCCGGTAACCTTCATTGATCTAACCCCAGGTATTGATAAACCAGTTTTGTTCTCCGCTGTTCCTGTTCCTGTAGGAGTATATGATTGGATTAAGTTTTTCTGATCGATATCTGAATAAAAATCATATCTTATTCTCTCAACGTAAAGTTGTCCTTTAGTATAGATTCTGGTAATAGTTGTTTCATTATCTAAATGAAGTATGAAATACGCATTATTAGAAAGGGTGTTGCCTGTACCATCAGATCCATCCGCAATTCTTGACTGCCAAGATTTAGCACTAATCGATCCGTCAGAATTATATATGGGAATATTAATAGGAGTTAGTAATGTTTCCCCAGTATCCGTATCAGGGAATAAGTTGAATTCATATATTTTAACAGTCTGCCAAGAAGTTGTGTTAGATACAACCACTTTAGAGACGTTTTTCACATATACATTTTGTTTCGTCCCTGTATTTAGGGAGGCTTCGGTACTACCTATGTATGTATCGGTAGAGTCATAATAATCAATTTTAATATTTGCATAATCGGCTAATAATCTATATGAATTAACGGTAATTGGTGAAGAAAACTGATACCACAATGAATCTTTATTTGGAGCATAAGGTGATGATGTATCAAGTGTAACAAAAGTTGATTCATCGTTATCAGTGGCAAGTGATGTTGTATTTGATACAGAAGAACCATCAATTCCTTGATTCATCGTTTTTTCATTTAAGAAGCCATTAGTACTAGAAGAAGCATTGGTAACAGAGATTACACTTACTGCTGTGAAAATAAGAAAAAATACTAGCAATAATTTAATTTTTTTCATTAATTACACTCCTTATTATGTATTGTCGCTATTGAGTTTACAAAACTTAACAAGGATTGTCTAAACATATATGTCTATATCTGCAATAAAGTGAGCGAACAGTAGTATTTATTTTTTGATCCCATTAGAAAAAGAAACAACCCCGCCAGATTTGTTGCCGGGGTTGTTTCTTATCCGATATCTTCTAGTAATTCCTTAGTGTTATTCCGTACGTTGCCTACAGTTGAAGGGACCTTATAAGCCCTCATCATTGAAGCATCATATGGCTTCAGAAGCTTTAATAAGGATTCGACATCGTCATTGTCTTTCCCCAGCCAATCAGCTTCATCTTCAGGACGCAAGATCACCGGCATGCGGTCATGTATGTCCTCCATGAGACTGTTTGGGGTAGTGGTGATGATGGTGCAGGTGCTCAATTTCTTTCCTTCCGTATCTTCCCAAGTGTCATACAATCCGGCGAAGGAGAAGAGGCTGCCATCACTCATGAGGATTCGATATGGCTGCTTGCTGGTCCCGTCCTTTTTCCATTCATAAAAACCGTCAGCTGGTATAATGCAACGCTTGGATTTAAGCAGCCGTTTAAAGGCGGGCTTCTCAGCGACTGTCTCCGCGCGGGCATTGATCATCTTACTGCCGATCTTATCGTCTTTGGCCCAGAACGGCACCAGCCCCCAGCGCAGTTCCCCAAGGCGTTTTCCTTCGTCACTGGCGATCACTGCCGGGATATTATGCATTGGTGCGACATTATAGTTTGGCTTTAAAGTAGCTATTTTGGTGTCATCGATTAGGTAATGAGTAATTAACTCCTCAAGCGTGACTGTAATTGTAAAGCGTCCACACATGTTATCCACCTCCAAATCTATAATACTCAAATTATGAACTGTTCAAACACCGGCGTCCGGAGCATCCCAGATTTGGTCCAGTTTCTCATTCTTACCCGGGCTCGCAGGCGAGGATCCAGGTGTACAAACTCCTTATCCTCTCCGGTAACGAGTTGGCCGGCCACTCCCCTGAATGCTTGCTTGTGGAGCGGGGATGCCCCAAACTCAATTATCCCAGCCGGACGCAGTTTACCGGACGTACCGGAAGGTACTGCAGCAAGCCAGCCAAATTCCTGCTTACGATAACCTGTGATATACACCTCTGCATACGTCCAGTTAATTACCTTCTGCCAAGCATGGGAGCGGCGTCCAGTCTCATAGATGCTATTCTTGCGCTTGGCGACTACACCTTCCATGCCTCGGGCTTCTATTTGCTCAAACAGAGCCTCCCCTGCACCGTCTATGTGCGGCACTACGCCAAAGCTTACAGAGGGGAGGGATAATCCTGCCAGAATCTCTTTGCGGCGCAGGAGCGGCAGCCCACGCAGGTCTTGGCCTTTGTACTGCAGGATATCAAAGATGGCGTAATAGGCTGGAAGAGTAGCAGTGAGCTTGAGAATCTTGTCCGCCCGCCGGGACTGGAAACGGCTCATGACAGCCTCGAAATCTGATACCCCGGTTGTCGGATCTACGCAGGCGACCTCGCCGTCCAGGATTACATCATCTTCAAACGGCAGCTGCAGTTCAGGGTACTGCCGGGTGCAGTCGTTATCGTGGCGGGTGTACAACCGGACCTTTCCGGCTTGCTGGGAGTATATCAGCCGGTGGCCGTCTATCTTTGGTTCATATATATAATCGCTGTGCGAAAATGGCCCGGGAGCCGTTTGCAGTAGCATAGGACTTATAAACATAGTTTCACCTCTACCTAATTATAAATCCCAGTGGAAGGTGAGGGGGCAGGTAAGTCTTGGGCAAAAAAAAACGTCAACCATGATTAGTTGACGGGATGAATATTTACCTCTGCTATTTATATAATGTTATTTTGCAAATTCTTACACATGGGCTTTAATATGCATAGATCCTACATGTCCATGTAGCAATCCCACCAGAGAAAATTAATTCAATGTTTTTAAGAGGTATAGGTTCACGGGATTCTAGAAATCCATGACTTTGACAACCATAAGTTCTATTGCCAATGTCTCCAAAAGTGGATGTACCATTGCCCACAATTCTTTTTGATTTTGAATTAACCGCGAGGGTGTAATCGAGTGTAAATGATGCGTCAAAACGACCTAAATATCCGCCGTTTCGTCCAACATATATACCTCTATCTTTAACTTCATCTTGTTTATGCCCCCATTCGCCCTCTCGTTCGTCACCGCCAACATCTACATAACTATAATAACCTTTATCAATTTTGTTGATCCTTAAGATTAGGTAGCGAGTTATTTCACCTGACTTTAACTCTCCAAATGCTGAGATTCTAAGTTTACGGTCGATTGTTTCGTTTTGAGGCAGATCAATTGAAATGTTACTGTCCCCTTGAATAGATTTTTCACCAATTAAATGCATTTAAATCACACCTATCTGCTATTTATTTATTTATTTATATTACTCTTTCCTTAAGCACTTCCTTTATACGTTGTTTCAGTTATTTCCATTGCTTAAAAATTGCAGGTACGGTTATAATACAAACAAATGTTCTTATTTTACGGAGGCGATCATCCATGAAGATGAGCATCGGCCAAACCATTGAAATTATATACCTGGACAAAGCGGGCAAGATTACGCAGCGGAAGATTGAAGTGAACGGCATCCGCAACGGCCGTATCCGGGCTACGTGTCTCACTACCAGTGCGCCGCGCGTATTCCTTGCGGCCAGTATCTTATCGTGGCAGCCTGTGCAGGAGCGGCGACATGCTTGATGATACCCCGCGCAAGCTGCTGCGGATCATCGCCCAATATCGATATCATTTCCGGCGCATGCCTACAATCCGGGAGCTTGGAAACCTAAGCGGGCGCAGACCTGCAGATATAATCAAGGGTTTTAAAGTGCTGGCTGCAGAGAACTATATATCATGGGACCCAACCAAACCAATCGAGACAGCCGAAATTATTGAGGGGTGGGAACGGCATGTACCATACGACACAACGCCGCAAGGAGGCACGCAGAGCCCAGGGCGCAGTACTAACATAGATTACTGGTTGTATCATTGAGGGGGCTTTACATAATGAGTAAATTGGACGGGAATGAGCGATGGAAAACTAAGATGGTTTCGACTGAACATGTGGATCAATACGAGCAGGAGATTAAAGCGGAGGGGGCCGGTAACAAGATGCTTACCGTAGAGGAGCGGACAATGGTGCGTGACCTCATATTACTGCCATATATCGAGACTATGGTCGATAAAAGCCTCCGGGAGATTGAGCTCTCTGGCAGCATACTGAAGAGGGCCTATTTAATGGCTGGACAGAGCATACAGCGCCGGATCACACAGGATACGTATCAGCTGAAAAAGGAACTGAAGCAGCGGAACATAAAAGTCGTGCCGGATGAACAGGAAGAATTCTTGGTTTATCATAAAATCTTTTGCCGGGGACGACAGGAGAGGTTCGGTCTTACCCGTGACGTTATGCGTACAGAGATAAGCCTGCGGTTGACCCAGTATACTGCCGAGCTGGGAATGACATTAAAAGATCATTTTAAATAACAAAGCCCCGTCAGTGATTATACTGGCGGGGTTCCACGTTTTTCTGCAGTTATTCTATTAACAATTACGCTGACCGTGCATTTCTCGCGGTCGGCTTCTTCGCGTAACCATTCCAACAATTCAGGTTCAAAGTAGATGGCCTCACGAATTTTCTTTTCACCTTCGGCTTTCGGTGGTCTTCCAGCCATGAAATCACACTCCTTGTCCTAATGAATTTTACAGCATTTAAAAATATTTAGCAATATTATAAATCACCTATTTACAAGCATTTAAAAGCATGTTAAATTAGATTTATCAACAAGGCAACCTTAAAGGAGCGTGAAGAGATTGGATGAAGAGAACGAATACGAATTTGAAGTTCATTTCATGAATGCACCGTATCTG
Organism: Paenibacillus sp. FSL H8-0259; assembly: GCF_037963255.1. Lineage (NCBI taxonomy): Bacteria > Bacillati > Bacillota > Bacilli > Caryophanales > Paenibacillaceae > Paenibacillus > Paenibacillus sp. FSL H8-0259. Next base: position 4,627,369 of record NZ_CP150147.1, on the reverse strand, counting down.
GAAATAACTCGCCGTGGTAAAACGCAGCTGGAAGCATTATTTAACGCAGAACGTGACTACGAAAACGAACCCGGTTACTCTGCAGTGATCTCAATAGATCCACATAAAATCTAAGCCGGCGGGCATACGCGGGAGGGATAAGGGATGGACAAAAGAATGAAGATTCGCGGCCAATATCGGAGTTTATTGATGGAAGATGATGTACACCAGTATGAAACACCAAATGGTGTGACTTTCGTAAAGGTGGATGCCTACGTTTGGTACAACTACGATAATGCTAAGGAAACACTCACCACCAACCAACTTGCAGCAAGATGCGCTGATGAGGAAATAAGCAAATAACATGGGCTACGGCCCCTCTAAAGGAGGAAGTGAAGCTTATGAGCCGTCAAGAAGAGGTCCAGCGATATGCGGAAATGATAATTGAAGAAGGGGATGGATACCGTTACCCAACTGCGGTCGGGATAATTAGAGCAACCATCACCGGTGATCAGTCGCCATTTGCAAAACTTCGGCGAATTGAAAATGTCTTATCTGCTCTGGACCTTGTATATAAGCAGAGTGTGGACAGCAGGGATTGGGCAACAGTGCTGGAGCATAAGGGACGTAAAATCCAGGTACTTAAAAGAGTTGGCTCGGGAGATCCATTTGGATACCGAATTGAGCCACCCTTGCCGTATGCCGCAAACCCGGAATGCTTGACGTATTACTATGACACCATAGGTGAGGCAATAGAGAGTATCGATGAATCCGCCTGATGAGCGCTGAGAGCGCCTCGGACCGGTTGCGGGACTGGTCGAAACCTTGAGCAATATGGTCGCGGAATCCGTCATACGAGGGCTGCGCGCGTCCTCAATGCATAGGAGTGATAGATAATGTTATATGCTCATGAACGAATGGCAGAGTTATGGACTATTCAAAAAAATCGGCCACTGAAGAATTCGGAAAAATTGGAGATGGATATTTGCCATCAAGCAAATGCTCTGTACTGCTGGGATTGGGCAAGACTTAAGCATTTTTCTGTAATTGCTTCTGAGACTAATGACGTGGGATTACATCACGAAATATGTGCTCAGATTGAGGAATTACAACTTACCGGGAAGGTCACTAAGAAACATTGAAAGAACGCCGCCTGATAGGCCTATATCGTAGTAAATAAGTTGTATACGCTATACCAGGACCAGATATATAATTAACCTATTGAATGAAAATTATGTCAGGCGGTGTTGTGTCGTGTCGTGGGAACCTGTAAGTTTTGTTTTTTTCTCAACCTTAGAGTTTGTAGCTATTTATTGTATCATTTGCGCTTTATTTAGATTCAAACCAACGGAAATTATTTTTCCTGCATTATTCATCATACTGCTAATGGATTTGCAAAGCTTCATTTTCAGAGAGGATCTACAATTAACCGAAATTGTGCCATTGATTAATATTTTATTGTACATCTTATTATTTACAATCGTGATGCGTATACCGCTGATCTGGTCGGCTGTTATTTCTGTCATGGGGTATTTTGCTTACGTGCTCCTGCAAGTCGCATTAGTCCAATTATCATTTGGATATTTATCTGTAAATGAATTAGCATTACATCCCGAAAAAGGGTACTTACTGCAGGCTATGAGTAGTGTGATTGGTATTGGTGGAGCTTATCTATTTTATATGTTTGGCGGAGGATTTACATTTGATTTTGAAAAGTTGAGGTTAAAACGCGAAGCAATTTATGTGTACACACTTATTGGTAGTGCGCTTTTACTAACAGTATGGCTTCTATATAAAGGCAACACGTTGACTGATGTTATATCAGTGTCGATTGCATTTATCTTCTTTACTTACTATGCAATAAAGAAGGAGAAGGAAAGATGATAGATTTTCTCTCCTTGAGGATCGCTCAAGGAATAAAGAAGGGCGCTCCTGACAGTACAGTATCTATTGCCGTTATGAAGTATGCTTTATCAATCATTATAAACGCGTCAATGATAATCTCTCTATCGTTACTGTTCTCAATTTTTACAGGGAAGACAGTTGAAGTAGCAATAGCACTTGTGGCGTTCCCTTTACTACGACAGGTTTCTGGTGGGTATCACATGCAATCAGGATTGAAATGCATCGTGTTTTCGACAATATTAATAACTGCAATATCCCTTGCCAATTTCGGATACTGGACTATCGTGACATTAGGGATCGTAAGTTTTATACTCGTGGCATTATTTGCTCCATCGAAAATTGAGAGACAATCGCGGATACCCAGAAAATTCTATCCATTCTTAAAAGTTGTCTCTCTGATAATCGTATCAACTAATTTTTTATTGGTTTCATCAGTTCTCAGCGCGACATTCTTTGCACAGGGCATCTCGCTGATTCACATGAAGGGAGGTGACAACAAATGAAAAAAATTATGGTAAATGCAAAACGATTATTATTGATGAACGCAGCGGCTCTACTTGGAGTCGTAGCTTTATCTACAGTAAGTACTGCGAGCGCGTGGTACGTGTATAACGGGGACGTGCCTGATGAGTTGTTAAATTAGAGAAGTAGGTGGTAGGTATGCTGAAACTCTCCGTAACTCGTGATCCAGAGGGAGAATCTGGCCTGATCAACATAGATGCTGATAATGTATTGATGTTGAACTTTGAAATGAGTTCAGATAAAGTGGCTGTTCATACTGCGGAGGATGTCTTCTTTATGGTAGGAACATTGAAGTATTGGAATAAGGCTTTAAATAATAGCGGATATAGATTTGGAATAGCAGATAGAAGCAACTGCGTGAACTTAAATAAAATAACGGTGCTTGATAAAACCTTGAAAATTGCTTTCTTTGAAAAGAACTTTACAAGTAAGTCAAAGCGCTGCATGATTGCTGGATATCGTTATAAAGAGGTTGCAGAAAGTTTGATGTTAGTCAACCCTAATATAATAATTACAACGAGCGAGAGCCTTTATTAAAGGCTCTTTTTTATTACCACAATATTCATAAAATGTAAAGCAAAATACACACGTTCTCCTATACAATCTGTCCAGCCATTTGCAATATACAAAATACACAATATGGGTTTTAATATAAATATATTCGCAAGTTGAATGGGTATTGACCAGTCGTGTTGTTGCGTGTTATGGAGAGTTTTAACATGGGGGAGCAGATATCACTCCGTCCTACTGCAGTTTCCAATCATACAAATCAGCCTCAGTACAGTTAAGCGCTAAGCATATAGCTCGTTTCTGTAACGTTGTCATAGGCCGTTCGCCTCTTTCCATACGTGATAAATGGCTGACTGAAATGGAAACACCGTATAGTTTCTTTAAATTTTTAGTTAACTCAGATTGAGTTACCCCAGAAGACTCACGGATATTTGGCAGTAGGCACATCCCTTGTATAAGGTGCGCCATAACAACCTCCAATTAGAATGTCAAAGAAAGGAGACGATGTTCGAGCGAATTATATCATAAGTAATAACAAAAAGCATTAGACGCAAAGAAGGGGGACGCCCTGGCAGACGTTCCCCTTCAAGAATGCATTAGAAATTTTACATTGTAATATTAACACATACTGCAATACTTTTTGCGATTGGATATTTTAAACATACATAGAGAGAGGGAACGAGATGGAGATAAAATTAGAATTGAAAGAACTGAGAGAACAGCGCAACCTGTCAGTGGATCTTGTTGCCCAAAAAACTGGAATACAAGTGGCAGACATTAAGGCTTTTGAAAAACATCCTTTTTCAGTTGGGCTGATATTGGCCACCTCTTTTTCAATATTATATAATGTTTCATTAGATGAAATTAATTGGAACTAAATAAAAGGCCTTGAGATAATTATCTCAAGGCCTTTTATTTAGTTCCCCACATCCTCCCCACAAGGAGCAAAAATAATATTCGAATTATCAATTTTTTAACAATGTTATTGATACGTAATCGATACAATAAATACAGTGTTTAAAAGGAATAAAGATCATTGACGATGTTGCTGATACTGTGCTTTACCCATGAAATCTGTGATAAATTTAACATCTTAATTTTTAATTTTATTGCTAAATTAAGGGTGACATTGGTTCCACATCATCCTTGGGAAAACGCGGAATTACACACAATTTTCACAATTTGTCGTTTTTATGGCAGATTACCTTCTATTGAAGTAACGCCGCGCTGTCGCGTATAAAGAAATCCATTGAAATCCATAAAGAATTGTGATTCCCAAAGCGTGGATAATGCAAGATATGTCACTTCGCGGCTTGCAATTTCAAGTTACAATCGTTGAAAAAGTCAAAAGGATGTTATTCTTCTTGACACTAAGAAAGGGGTTATGTCGGTGGTACAATTGCCAAAAGTAAATGAGCTCGGCTTCTTTGAGATTCGTCTCGAATCTATTGGGGGCCTGGGAGCGAACCTTGCCGGTAAAATGCTCGCGGAAGCGGGTGTAGTCGGCGCAGGACTCAATGGCGTCAGCTTTTCATCGTATGGTTCGGAGAAGAAGGGGTCGGCGGTTAAAGCTCATATCCGTTTCTGCGATATGGACACTCATATCCGTGATACCTCCCCGGTTGAGCGTCCGCATGTTGTCGGTGTTTTTCACGAAGCGCTTGCCAAGACCGTTAACGTAACCAGCGGAATTCATGAACACAGTACCGTTCTTGTGAACTCGGCCAAGACGCCGGAAGAACTCAAAGAACTGCTGAAGATGAAGGCCGGTACGATTGCAGTAATCGATGCCACCAGCATCGCACTGAAAGAGAAGAACCGGGTGAATATGGCGATGCTAGGCGCGCTGTTCCGGCTCTGTCCGTTCCTGGATACCGATATTATGAAGGGCGTTATTGAGAAATCGCTCGGCAAGAAATATCCGCAGGCGGTCCAGTCGGCCATTACGACCTTTGACCGTGGTTATAATGAAGTGAAATTCATGCATTTCGAGCTCGCTGCCGGCGACAGCATGCCGGTGTATGTCCGCTCCGATATTTCCGCTCTCGGCTACGAGACTCAGCCGATAGGCGGCACCATCACGAACCCGGGCGGCAGTTTCCTGAAGAACCTCAGCATCTCCCGTTCCGGTATGCTTCCGGTCTATGAGAATGAGTCCTGTATCAATTGCGCACAGTGTGACACGGTATGTCCGGATCAATGCTTCGTCTGGGAAGAGCGGCTGGACCGCAAGGGCCGTTCGCAGATGTTCCTGCTCGGCATTGACTATCAATATTGCAAAGGCTGCCTGAAATGCATCGGCGCCTGCCCGACCTCGGCGCTCTCCAGCACCCGGGAGAAGGAAGGCTATGCGGACAGCCATACCGTGAAGCATACGTTTGATCTGGTTACTCAAATCTAAATTTCGGAAGAAAGGTGGAATGAATTGTGGCTATTGATTATGAAAAAGAAGTAGGCTCCGCCAAAGTGGAGCAGAAATTCCTATATGAATCCGGCAATGAAATGGCTGCTTATGCCGCCCATCAGATTAACTACCATGTCATGGGTTATTTCCCGATCTCCCCGTCGACGGAGGTTGCCCAGTTCCTCGATACCATGAAAGCCAGCGGACAGCATGATATTATGCTGGTGCCTTCCGATGGTGAGCACAGCTCCGCCGGGATCTGTTACGGCGCTTCCACAGCAGGCGGCCGCGTGTTCAATGCTACCAGTGCGCAAGGGTATATGTTCATGCTGGAGCAGCTGCCTGTACAAGCAGGTACGCGGATGCCTATGGTCATGAACCTGATCTGCCGTTCGATCTCGGGTCCGCTGAATATTCACGGTGACCATTCCGATTTGTATTTCGCCCTGAACACCGGCTGGCCGATCCTGATGTGCCGTGATCCGCAGTCCGTCTACGACATGAACCTGATGGCATTGAAGCTTGCGGAGCATGCCAAGGTCCGCCTTCCGGTAATGGTTGCTTCTGACGGTTATTTCACTTCTCACCAGAAGCGCCGTGTGCAGGCTTTTGCCCACCGCGAGGATGTTCACAAGTTCGTCGGCGAGCAGCCGCCAGTTGGCTTCACCGATACGCTGGACCGCAATAACCCTGTTACTGTAGGTCCTTATATGAATGAACCGGATTATATCAACAACCGTTATCAGCAGTCGGTAGCCATGTACAATGCCGGTGAAGTGTTTGAAGAGATCGCAGCGGAATTCGCTGTACTGACAGGCCGGCATTATCCGATGATCGAGCAGTACCGGATGGAGGATGCCGATGTGGCCGTATTCCTGATGAACTCCGCTTCGGAGATTATCAAGGATGTGGTCGACCAGCTGCGTCTGCAAGGAATCAAAGCGGGTGCCATCTCCCCGAATATGATCCGCCCGTTCCCGCAGAAGCAGATTGCTGAAGCGCTGAAGAACGTCAAAGCCATCACTGTCGGTGACCGTGCGGATTCCGTCGGCGGCCACGGCGGCAACATGGTTAACGAAATCAAGGCTGCACTGTTCACATATGGCAACACGACCACTAAGGTAATCAGCCGCATCTACGGACTGGGCGGTAAAGACTTCTATGCTGAAGACGGCCATCATTTCTTCCAGCTCGCAATGGATGCAGTGGTAGCAGACCGCGTAGAAGTGCCGTTTGATTACTACGGCCACAATCCGGGAGCGCCGGAGAATGCGCCGAAGCGTCTGCTGAAGCCGATGAACTTTGATCTGTTGAAGACCGGCCTGATTACGGTGAATAAGAATGAAGAAACTGGTAAGCTGGCCGTGAAGATTCCGCCGATCCGCTCCCTGATGAAGAAGCCAAGACGCTTGTCTCCGGGACATGGTGCATGTCCGGGCTGTGGTATTTTCTCAGGCCTTGAGCTGTTCTTCAAAGGGATTGAAGGGGATATCGTAGCGCTGTATCACACCGGCTGTGCCATGGTTACAACTACCGGCTATCCTTATTCGTCACATAAATCAACGTTCATCCACAACCTCTTCCAGAACGGTGCAGCTACACTGTCCGGTGTGGTCGAAATGTTCTGGGAACGCAAACGCCGCGGCGAGCTGGACGGCCTGGGGCTGCAGGATGACTTCACCTTCGTTATGGTAACGGGTGACGGCGGTATGGACATTGGTATGGGTCCGGCGATTGGCGCTGCACTGCGCGGCCACAAGATGATCATCGTGGAATACGATAACGAAGGCTATATGAATACAGGTGCACAGCAGTCTTATTCCACACCGCTTGGACACCGTACTTCAACTTCGAGCATCGGCAAAACCCAGCAGGGCAAGCTGACCCAGCATAAGGATACTGCGCAGATTATGGCTGCGACCAATATTCCTTATGTCTTCACCGGCTGTGAAGCTTATCCTCAGGATCTGCTGAAGAAGGCTGCGAAGGCCCAATGGTACGCGCAGAACGAAGGTCTCGTCTACGGCAAGATCCTGATCGCCTGCCCGCTCAACTGGATGAGTGAAGACAAAGACGGAACAGATATCGTCTCCCTGGCTGTTGAGTCCTGCTTCTTCCCGCTCTATGAAGTAGAGCAGGGCATGACCAACATTACGTATAACCCGGAAGACAAGGAGAAACGGATCGAAGTCTCCGCCTGGCTGAAGACTATGGGCAAAACCCGCCATCTGCTGAAGCCGGAGAACGAGCCTGCGCTGCGCAGCTTCGAGAATGAGGTACAGCGCCGCTGGAGCCGTCTCAAAGCGAAACATGAGCATCCTGATTTGTAAGGCTTAACCTAAGCACCACTATAATTAGCCATCATTCATTCCCGCCCGGCAGAGATTCTCTGCCGGGCTATTTCAACATTTCAATAATTTTTTTCAAAAAAACCATTTATTAAAATACTTTATTAAAGTATTATTATAACGAGGTGAAAGCAGATGCAGAAGATTGGCGGCAATGCGTTAGTCATTCGCGAAGTGAATATGAACCTGGTGCGGCAGGTGCTGAAGGAACACGGGCAGGCAACCAAACGGCAGATTGCCGGAGTTAGCGGCCTTAGTGTCGTTACAGTGGGCACTGTGCTGCAGCTATTGGAAGCGCAGAATGAGGTGCTGGCTGGAGCACAGGTGTCCTCCAGCGGAGGGAGACCTGCACAGCAATACATATACAATGACGAGTATGCCCTGGCGCTGATTCTGTTCACGCATGAAGAGCAGGATGTAATCTACATTCACAGAACGGTTGTTACGCTGACCGGACGTACACTGTTTGAGGATAATACAGCGGTCTCAGGCGTCGATCTGGCGGCCTTTGAAGCGGTGATTGACAGCTCGCTGCAGATGTACCCCCTGATACAGGCTATCGGGCTGGGCCTGCCTGGTGCGGAAGTAGAAGGCCTAATGGTTGTATCCGATTACAAAGCCTTGCGCGGTGTTCCGGTGGCAGAGCATTTCCGGCAGCGGTACGGCAAACCTGTAGTGATCGAGAACGATGTCAACGCTGCCGTGATTGGCTATTGCAGAAGGATGAAGGAGGAGACAGCTTCAGTTGTCTATTTGTATTTTCCGGACCGCTTCGCTCCGGGAGCCGGCATATTTATAGGAGGCAAGCTGTATAAGGGGAAACGCGGCTTCGCCGGAGAGGTAGCCAACATTCCGCTCGGCATTGCCTGGGGAGATGGCGGACTGATTGCTTCTTTTGAGGCACTTACGGATGCAATTGCCAAGCTGGCGGCTGCTGTCAGCAGTGTGCTGAATCCGGATGTTGTTGTGCTGTACGGCAGCTTCCTGAAGGAAGAGCATCTTCTATCCGTGGAGAAGAAATGCAGCGCCTCGCTGCCTTATCCTGCAATTCCAAGGGTGAGAATGTCAGACGATTTCGCTGCTGACTATATTCAGGGCATGATTGTGCAGACGCTGGGCACTTTGGAACAAAGACTGTATTTAACGAAAATAGAAGGTTAGGCGGGGAAGAGATGGCAACGGTATTCTTGATCATTATTTATATGGCATTTATCAGCTTAGGTCTGCCGGACTCCATGCTGGGAGCGGCCTGGCCGATCATGAGGCTGGATTATGGGGCGCCGGTTGAGACAGCGGGACTGCTCTCCATGATTGTAGTTGCGGGGACGATTATTTCTAGTTTAGCCAGCAGTGCCGTGCTGAAACGGCTGGGTACGGGGATGGTTACTTTTATCAGCGTGGCTGTGACGGCTCTGGCCTTGCTCGGCTTCTCTTACTCTTCTTCCGTGATTTGGCTGGCTGTGCTGGCCTTGCCGCTGGGGCTGGGTGCCGGTTCTATCGATACAGGGCTGAACAATTATGTGGCTACCCACTATAAGGCGCATCATATGAGCTGGCTGCACTGCTTCTGGGGCATCGGGGCAATGCTCGGACCGATCATTATGTCGCGTTATATCGCAGGCGGCGATTCCTGGAGAACGGGATACTTTACTGTCAGCATGATCCAGTTTGCGCTTGTGGTGCTGCTGTTCATCAGTCTGCCGCTATGGAAAAGGGCAGGCAAGAGCGGCAGTCCGCAGGCTGAGAACGTCAGGAATGAGCCAGAGACGGTAATGGCAGCGGAGGCTGCTTCCGGCAATGTGCTGCGGATCAAAGGCGTGAAGCTGGCGATGATTACCTTCCTGTTCTATTGTGGAGTGGAAGCCACGGTAGGACTCTGGGGCAGCAGCTATCTGGTTAATGTCAAGGGTGTCTCAGCAGCAACTGCTGCTGGCTGGGTGTCATTGTATTACGGCGGAATTACGGCCGGGCGGCTGCTTACCGGGTTTATTACCTTCCGGTTCAGCAACAAGGAGCTCATCCGCGGCGGTCTGGTTATATCCATGCTGGGTGCGCTGGTGCTGGCTTTACCGCTTCCGGCGGTCTTTTCACTGGTTGCATTTATCCTGATTGGATTGGGCTCGGCACCGATCTTTCCCTGTATGCTGCATGAGACACCAGCCCGGTTCGGACAAGCGAACTCCCAGAAGATTATGGGCTATCAGATGGCTCTGGCCTATACCGGTGGAGCTTTTCTGCCCCCGCTTCTGGGCTGGGTGGCAGCGCGCAGCAGCTTTATGATTCTTCCGCTGGTGATGATCGGGTATATTATTGTTATGATTCTAAGCTCTGAGCAGATCAACAGTATGATGAAAAAACGGAAAGAAGAGGTGAGCCTGTAATGAGAATAGTAGCGTGGCAGGATGGATCATGGAGTAACGAACCGGTGTCCAGCAGAGTTGTAGCAGGAGCACTTGTGGCGGAAGCTGCAGAAGGCAGTGATTATTGGCAAAAAACGATGTACGGCTTCCAGCATGACAATGGGCACGCCTTGCTCGCACCCTGGGGGGATGCGGAAGCTATAGAGGTCAGCTTTTCGCTGGACGGGTTCACAGAGCTGTATGATCAGGCAGGCATTATGCTGTGGTATAGTGAGGAAGTCTGGATCAAAGCCGGTATTGAGCTGAATGATGGTATTCCGCATGTGGGCGCCGTTGTGACCGATGGCTACTCCGACTGGTCGCTGTCACCTGTTCCGGAATGGACGGGTGAGGTGATCACCCTCCGGGCTTCGCGGATGAAGGATGCCGTAATCCTCAGAGCCAGAACGGAGAATCATCCCTGGAGGACGATCCGGGTCGCCCGTTTTCCGTATGTGACCGGTAAGCAGGCAGGACCCTTCCTGTGTGCTCCAACCCGGCCGGGATTTCAGGTAACCTTCACACGGTGGGCTGCTTCAGCTCCTGATACCGATGTGCATACGGACCCGCCAGTACGTTAATCTCCCGGTGCACGGAATCATTCCAGCAATTTGCGGTAAGACAATCGGCTCTTTGCATACTTTTCACGTACTCAGCCATCCTATACCCAACAGGAAGAATCTGAGTGTTTGTGAAGGGGGAATAGTTATGAAGCGCCGATTAGCAGGTATGCTGGCTGCGGTATTGACTGCAGGCACACTGCTCGCAGGCTGCTCCGGGGAGCAGAACAAGAAGGAAGCGGGAAGCTATACGATGCAAGCGTATCAGGACGGGTCAATGCTGGCTTACTCGCAGGGAAAAGGGCTGGACGGCCGGTTCCGCAAGGCGATGCGGCGGGCTTTTGCCATTGAACAGCTTGCGCTGACCGATGAGAAGTTCACCGAAGACAACCGCGGAAATACAAGCTATCAGTACCTGATCAACAACCAGCCCGCGCAGAATATCACGCTGCATGTATTCACCAGCCGCCCTGAGCGGGTGAGCCGGATTACGGATTGGTACGGCGGTATAGAGCTGGCGGAGACGTCCGGGGCGAGAACAGAGGTCTATAACAAGGATAATACTTCTCTGGTGTATACCTCCATGGGCAAAGAGAAGGGGAAGTATTCGAAGAAGGTAAAGGACCTGTTTAGCGGACTTCTGGAGCACCTGGGTACACACGCCCATTAAAAGATCACACAATATTCACCATTCAGGGGATTAATTTTTAGGCAGCGGTTAGGTATTTTAATACAAAGTAATTCAATTGGTATTTGTTTAATTAGCCGAGCGGTTCACCGCATGCCGGTCTCAACATCCGTAAGCGGGTGGGGTGCCGGCCTTTTCTTTTATACACCTATGTGAACAAGTTCACAACAAAGCAATGACTGCATAACAGCTTTAAGCAGGAAGCATACACCAAGAGTATAGCGCAGCATCTGCTGAGATTGGGCCGACTGGACCACAATCCGGAGGTCAAACCATACACCTGGGAGGTGAGCGGTTTGGCCTCTTTGTGTATCGCAGAATAGGAGGAGATGGGAGTGACGTGGAAGATTGCTATCGGAAGTGTGGACGCATCCACATCAATCAGCATTTTGGGCGATGTGACCGGTTCCTGATCTATAGGATGGAGCCGGAGGGAAGTTACAGCATTATAGAGGACCGGAGTTATGACCGGCAAGCGGAAGCAGCAGGCCATGACACGCATTCGATGCAGAATACCGCCGCCCTCCTTGCAGACTGCAGTTTGTCCTGGTCAGCCACATTGGACCGGGAGCGAGAGCGCTGCTCTACGAGCGGGGAATTCAGGCTATGGCGGTCGAGGCTCCGATTGAACAGGCGCTGAAGCGTCTGGAGCATTTTCTCCGCTCAGGCAGGGGTGCTATTCTGCAGTGAATTATTGCATATTACATCAAAGGAGTGTCGGACATGACTAAGAAGTTGAAGCAGATCGCAATTTACGGCAAAGGAGGAATCGGCAAGTCGACAATCACTTCCAATATCAGTACTGCGCTGTTGGGTGGCAGGCTACAAGGTCATGCAATTCGGCTGTGCTCCCAAAAGCGATTCCACCAATACGCTGAGGGGCGGAGAATACATACCTACACTGCTGGATTCATTGCGTGATAACCATTCGGTCAGGGCTCAGTTTTTTGAAATGGCTATGTTGAATTTGGTCAAAAGGCGGTTATCGAGCTATGGCTCAGGTCAATATTCGGATTCCCGTCCGATTTCCCTGTAAGGTCTTAGATGTTGAAGCGGACTGAGAATCCTTTAACTTGTTCTAAAGAGCTTGAAATGAGGCATTTCAAGACGCTTAAGGGAATCTCAGTCAGGATGATCCCAAATTCCTGCAGATTTGGCCAAGTAGCGGAATCTCATTCCTCCTCAGAAGCCGATTCCTTATATTACTCGGTGAAAACGGCTACCCTCTTAAGGACGCGTAGCCGTTTCTACCGGAAAGTGAAGACTTATTATGTTTGGGGATCCCCGTAAAGTTCCTGGATCATCCTCGAAGTTAAAGTCCACCTTTGCGGGGGGATCTTGTCTAGAACATGCTCCAGTTACCCTTCAGGCGGGCATGGCGCTCAGCGCGGTACAGGATATACCGGGTGCATCCGGCAAGCAGAAGACTGCCCGCCACCAGAACGGTCAGCGCCAGCCACCAGGTCCGACCGGTAGTGCCGTACAATGCTCCGCGTACAAGGATCAGACTGTATGTCACGGGGAACAGGGCGGACAGCCCCGTTGCCCAGGCCGGGAAGACGGCTGGAGGAATACGGACTCCCCCGAACAGCTCCATAGGAGTCTGAAAAATATAATAGAGAAATGAGGATTCCCGGGAGAACAGCGACACCGCGCTCAGCATTGCCCCCCAGATGATAGCGGCAATTATAATCAGCAGCAGAGCAACGGTTAGCGCCGTCCAATTAACTGAAGCGGTATCTGAAACAAACACAAAAGTCAGAATGGAGAAGGCCGCGAACATCCATATTCCATGCAATAAGGAATAGAGGGAGCGTCCATACAGGAAGGCTATTTTGGATGCCGGAGTGAGGAAGACGGTCTCAACAGTACCGTCCTTGCGTTCCTGCTCAAAAATCCAGGCCGCTTCCACCACCGTCCAGAACAGCTGGAATACTAAGTAGCCGCTCAGCAAAAACAACGGGATACGTTCGTCCGGGATGACCCGTGATAACACAGAGCCTTCCCCGGTCCGGTAGGGCTTCATCGTGTAATAAGAGGTCAAGAAGCTGATGATAGGCCAGAAGAGCAGGGAGAAGAAGGTAGCCCGTCCCTTCCGGCGGTTTCTGTGCTGCTTCTTAAGTTCAGCGGCAATTGTCATCCATAGGCCGCCGGGTCTCATGAGGCCCGCTCTTCGGAGAGGAGTATAATAGCATCCTCCAAGGTGGGCTTTTCGCAGGAAAAGCTGTGGATGTGCAGACCGTGATCACTCACCCAGGGAAGCAGCTCTGTAATGAGCCTGTCCGCTTGGGGAGTTTGTACAGAAATTCGATAGGCTTCTTCCGGGCTGGAAGAGATTAGTCCGGCAGCGTGTTGCCCGCCCGCTAGCTTCGCCGGATGACCCAGTGCTCCCAGATGAGCAAGCAGCAACGGCCGGAGGCACTCGTCCCATCCGCTTACATCCAGATGCGCGGTCTGCGAACCGGCAATCTGCGAGACGATAGCCTCCGGTTTGTCGCAGAGCAGCAGCTCGCCGCGGCGCAGGATATACACCCGGTCACACAGCTCTTCAACCTCCTGCAGATAATGGCTGGTCAGCAGAATGCCTTTGCCTTGTTCCTTGGAGAGCTTCCGTACCGTTCCGCGCAGCTGCCGTGCAATGGGTGCATCCAGCCCCAGTGTAGGTTCATCTAAGAATAAGTAAGCCGGATCATTGATTAATCCGCGGGCAATCTGCAGCCGCTGCTTCATCCCTTTGGAGTACTGCTCGACCGGCTGGTCAGCCGCTTCAGCCAGTCCGACCTCCTCCAGCAGCCTGCTGCTTTCCCGGCGGATTGCCAGGCTGCTGAGTCCATACAGCCTGCCGAAATACTCCAGGTTCTCCCTGCCGGTTAGCCGCCAGTACAGCATCCGTTCACCGCCGGGAATCATGTTCACCTTCGATTGGATAGCTTTCCGATTATCATCCATAGAGAGGCCATCCACCTCTATACTCCCCGAAGTCGGATCGAGCAAGGTGGAGAGCATGCGGATGGTTGTGGTTTTGCCTGCTCCGTTCAGGCCGAGCAGTCCGACAACCTCACCCGGTTCAATGGTTAGCGACAGTGCCTTGACAGCGGTATGAAGCTTAATTTCAGAGCGGAACAGGCCAAGCCTGTTTTTGGTCTGATAGATTTTGGTAACCTCATTCATGCGGATCACTTGGACATCAGCCTCCCTTATTTAGAATTGCTCGAATAAACGTCGTTCCACCCTGGAGATGCACCATAACCCTACAGTAATATAGACCAGACTAAGCAGCAGTGCAGGCAGGAGGTCCGTCAAAGATACCGTCTCCCCGGTCAGCAGTGCACCGCGCAGTAGCTGGAGCGAAGTGGTAAGCGGGAAGACCTCCGCCGCCATCTGCAGGAATCTTGGCAGATACTGGCGCGGGAACTGGAAGCCGCAGAGCAGGGTCATTACGGTGAACAACGTATTCTGCACGATGTATGTATCACGTGTAAGCAGCATCACACTGCCCATCACCAGTGCCATTGCATAGGTAGACAGGATAAAGAGGAAGGCTCCGGCCAACACAGACAGCAGATGGGGAGCTGGAAGCCGCAAGCCGGCCAGAATGCCGAAAGCGAGAACAGCCGCCAGGATTAACCCGCTGCGGTAAAATTGCTGCACGGCCGTTCCGAGGAAATAGCCGTTCCTGCTGGAAGGAGAGAGCAGCAGCGCCTCAAGAGTGCCTTCCCTCCATTCGGTGATTAGTGACCTGGAGACATTCATCATCATGCTGACGCAAAAAATATTCAAAGTGCCGCCGATGATGGCAAATGCGAGATAGTTATTTGTTCCGGTATAAAGGGCGAATTTGTCATCCAAATCCCCTTGAATCAAATAAACATACGAGAAATAGGCGACCAGGACGAGATAGGCTCCTTCAATAATGTGACCCAGGGTGAAATTCCAGGGAAACGCTCTGAGGTTGGACCTCTGGTTTCTTACAGCGGTTGCAATGGCGGTTTGCCACACGGGCGGACATCTCCTTACTCGGGAATCAGACTCATTGTTCAAAATACTGCCGCTGAAGAACAATCAGGCTGTCAAACGCCTCCTTGCTGCTGGAGTAAAACAAATAATTTCCCTTGCGCTCCGAAGTGACGAGTCCGGCTTCGCTGAGCAGCTTAAGCTGCTTCGATACGGCAGCCTCCGAGATGCCAAGCACCGGAGCGAGCTGCTTCGTGCAGTGCGGAGCCTGCCAGAGCAGCTTAAGCATGCGCAGGCGCGTTGCATCGCCGAGCCCCCTGAACTGGCGCAGCAGATCTTCCGGCGGCGCTTCATTGAAGGCCAGCCCGGGAATATCAACAGCAAGCGGCAGCATAAGCCTTCCCTTGTCCCCGGTCCAATCGATCAGCAGATGGGGGAAAATGAAGGTGGAGGATAGCACAAAGATCTGCTTCAATTGTTCATATTCAAAATGATAGGTGAACGCTTTCTGTGCAGTAATGGTCCCATCGGCGGCCTGCAGCCGGGGATGCAGCGAATTCAGCGCTTTCTCCGCAGAGCGTGAGGCTGCTTCCTGAAACTGTGCCGCTGCGGTATGGATCCAAGGCTGAATATACTCCCACTCCTTGCGGAAGTATTCCTGTTCGTAATCCTCCAGGGTGGTGATCAGCAGGTTGCGTACAGACTCCAGATGCTGCAGCAGGTAGCGGGCAGGTTCATCCGGCGGAGTTACAGGTTTGCCGTGCCCCGGCGGCAGTCCATGCTGCCATTCCAGAATCGTACCCAGTGATATCCTGCCGTTCAGCATCACATGAATAAGCTCAGTGTCCGGCAGCGCCTTAAGCACCCGGATGCCTTCCTGGCTGGAGGAGAAAGAGCCAAGGCGGTCCATAAGCGTGAGGCCCGTCCAGCTGTCGGACAGCCTCCCGATCGCCTGTATTCCCTCCACAAGGGAAGGGGACATTCTGCTTAACAGTTCCTTAGCCCAGTGCAGGCGTTTGGGGTGATGTTCCGGCTGATGGAGCACATGCAGGCTGCACAGCATTTCGTGATAGGGGCAGACAACGGTTTTGATCTTGCGTTGCAATCGTTGGAGTGAGCTCATCTCTTTCCTTTCCGGTTAACCATATGGTTAATCAAAAACCACTTTCGCGTAAAGTGTTCAATAGTATAATTACAACTCCAGAAGTTGTCAATGTCATTTGAGGGCAGCTCAAAAAAGGCAAACCTGCCAGCGCGCGCCTCATTAGAGACGCGGTTGGCAGGTCTGCCTTCTGCTGTTAACGGTAAAGTATAAGCGGGGAGGGAGTTCTATCTTCTTCTGCCGTGCTAATTCCGGAAATACCGCACATTTCATCCCGGACGGAATAAGTGTAGATATGCTGCGGGACCGGAACACATGGCGCCGGACCACTTCAACATGGTGGACTACCTGGACTACCTGGGGGTGATAGTAATCTTCATATACGACCTCTGTAGGGTCTGTAACCGTTTGAACAGGGCATTTTGGACAATTTCTCATTACATTCAGCTCTTTCGCGATTGGACTTATGCCAGTATACGCGTAGTACAGGGGCCTGCTTGTTCATTTGTCCATATTACCGGAAATTGGGTGTATGACTATCCTGTACCCTAGATCAGGAACGCTTGTAGATCTCGCGCATCACATGGCGCAGTTCGGGAAGAATCAGCCGCTCCATGGCAAGCTTGATTGCACCGGTGGAGCCGGGCATCGAGAATACTGCCGTACTGCCGATCGTGCCGGCAATAGCCCGGCTAAGCATGGCGGCAGAGCCGATATCTTCCGTGAAGCTAAGCAGCCGGAAAATCTCCCCGAAACCCGGAAGCGATTTGTCAAGCAGTGAAGCAACCGCCTCATAAGTCGTATCGCGGGGTGAAATGCCTGTCCCTCCAGTCAGCAGTACGGCTTCAATGCCGGAATGGACGGAGCTTTTGTAGACCAGTTCACGGATATCCTCATAATCATCCTTGACGATCGTGCGGCCGGTAACAGTGTAGCCCGCTTCCTCCAGCATATTCTGGATCAGCGGCCCGCCGGTGTCCGTCTCCAGGGTCCGGGTGTCCGAGACCGTAATGATATAACAAGCTACTGAATCGGGGGCTTCACGCCGGTGTTCTTCTACGGATGTCATGCGAACCAGCTCCTTTTGTCTGTAATGAACGCTTTATAACCCCCATGATAGGGGATGAAGGAAGCAAAGACAAGTTCGTGCCGGACAGGCAGAAGCGCCGGAGGGGGCCTGTGTCTTGCACAGAGGCGGTCATTGTAGTACACTCGCTACCATAACTGATTTTTGCGGGGAGCGATTGAACTTGGAACAGTCATTACCAGTTTATATATTGTCGGGATTTCTCGGCAGCGGCAAGACTACATTACTGCAGCGGCTGCTGGAGCACTGGAAGACGCAAGGGCTCCGGCCGGCGGTCATCATGAACGAGCTTGGCGAGGTTAATCTGGATGGTCTGCTGGTAGAGCAGTCTGTGCCGATGGCCGAGATGCTGGGCGGGTGTATCTGCTGCACAAGCAGGGGAGATTTAAGTACAGAACTGACCACTCTGGTCAAAAAAGAATCACCGGATGTAGTCGTCATTGAAGCGACAGGCGCAGCTAATCCGCTGGAGATTGTCGATGCGGTTACTGAAACCTCACTGTATCAGCAGGTGGAGCTTAAAGGCCTGATTACTGTGGTCGATGCCGCCCATCTCCTGGAGCTGTACCGTTCCCAGCAGGGGGCTACCTACCGCCTCATGCAGGAGCAGATCCGCTGCGCATCCGTGCTTATTCTGAATAAGACAGACCGGATCAGTGCTGAAGAGGCTGAAGAGATCATGGTTGTGCTGCGCAAATGGAATGCGTATGCAGAGATAATGCCCGCTGTACGCTGTGAGCTGGAGCCGGATGCCCTGCTCGGCAATATCGGTGGAGTCTATTCGGAAGAACGTGGTGTAACAGAAGAGAATGAGCATAGTGAACAGGATGGAGATGCCAGGCAGATGCATGCCTCGCATGATCATGTGATGGCGTACACGCATTATTTCAAGAATTCCGTGAACAGCGAGGCCTTCGAACGGTTTGTTAAGGACTTGCCGCGTGATGTGTACCGGGCTAAGGGAATTGTATCCTTTAACGATACCTCCAGCCGGTTTCTGTTTCAGTATGCATACCGGGAAGCGGATTTCATGAAAATCACCCCCCAGGGCGAAGTGCCTGATGTTGCCGTATTTATCGGTGAACATTTCTCCTCCAGCGAACTGCGCACGGAACTTCTGCGGTTGGAGAAACGTCTGCTGGCAAGACCGGCTGCCGTCAAAAGAAGCCTGTAATACCTTCCCCTGAAGCCGGGGGATTGGTTCGTTCCTTTTCTTGCAGGTTAATACATAGGCATACCCTATAATAATTGCAGGAGGTTTAAGGCTATGACCCGAATTCAATATCAGGAATGCATTGATGCTTGTATGAAATGTATGGATGCCTGTAACTATAGCTATGTCTCAAGCCTGAAAGAATATGATTTGGCAGCACTAAGGGAGACTATCCAGCTTGACCGCGAATGTGCTGACATGTGTTCTTTCGCAATCCAGGCAATGACCCGGCAGAGCCCGTTCGTGGTGGAGATTCTCCGGTTATGTGCTGATATCTGTGAGCGCTGTGCGGATGCGAGCAGCAGACATGAGCATATACACTGCCAGAAATGCATCGATGCCTGCCGCAGTGCGGCAATGGCCTGCAGACTGGTAAGCGGAGCTGTTGAGGTATACGCATAATACAGATTTAAGCACTTCCTTATATAAAAGCAGGGGCCAGACAGGTGCGGGAATCATTCTGCACCTGTCTGGCTTTTTTGTATCCGATATTCAGTAATCTGCGAAATCCAACAGGAGAAAAGGAGACTTCCGGCGAATGTAGTAAATAGAGAACTTTGGCTGTGATTCCATGCGGCCTGTGTCCTAAAGTAAATTGATGGAGGCTTTAAGCGGATGTTCCTTCAGAGTACAGACAGAATTAATAGGCCGGAAGATGCGGCGGATGCACCGCCGCTTATTACACTCACCCGGGGAGCCAAGCGGTATGGAGGCCGCCCGGTTCTTCATGAAATATCAATGATTGTCCGCCCTGGCACGGCCACGGCGCTCATCGGCCGGAACGGCTCCGGCAAGAGTACACTGCTCTCCATTCTCGCGGGACTGCTGAGGCTGTCCTCCGGTGAACTTACATACGGCCGTCAAGGGCTGACTACGGGTTATGCGCCCGAAGCGTTTCCGGGACTGAAATTAACAGCAGAAGATTATCTGCACGACATGGGCTGTATTGCCGGGCTCTCCCGGGCGGCAGCGGTATCGCGGGTGAGCGAACTTCTGGATATCTTTAAGCTGGGAGCGTCCCGCAGCCACCCTTTGGCAGGCTTCTCCAAGGGCATGCTGCAGAAGGTCAATCTGATCCAGAGCCTGCTGATCCGTCCGCAGCTTCTGCTGCTGGACGAGCCTATGTCCGGGCTGGATCTTCCGGCGCAGCATACGCTGACCGAACTGCTGCAGGAGCTGAAGTCGGAAGGGACGGCACTGGTCTTCTCCGTGCACGAGCCCCAGACCGTAGAAGCTCTGGCGGATGCCGTGTATGTGCTGCAGGAAGGGCGGATTATCCGGACAATCCATGGAGCAGAGAACCTGCGGACGGTGCCGTCAGTACATATCGTCTACACAGACCTTCCGCCAGTGGAACAACAAGCGGTAATGGCGTTGCCTGGTGTGCTCCATATGCTGCAAGTGCCGGATTCTGCAGGTGCAGCCTGTACAGGATTGACTGTAGAGCAGAAGATGTCGGATACTTGCCTGCAGCAGATTCTTGCCGCAGGAGGTTCAATTGTTTCGGTTGAACGTCTCGGGGGCTTAAGCGGTATAACAGAGTGGATGGACCCGAAGGAAGAGAACGGGAGTGGACGCGGGTGAAGGCTCTCATCGGATATTTTTTGCGCAGCTACAGTGTCTCCCAGCGGTATTTCGGTCCGGTTGCCGGCATTATTATAGCCGTGTTAATTTTGTATTCCTATAAGCCTAATCCTGTAATGAACAGCTACTCCGCTACGGCAGTCTTTCTATTTGTAGCCTGCTGCTGGCTGGGGTTAAGCTTTCTGAATCATGAGCATGCGGTACAGAAGCAGGTGGTTATCGTCCAGCTCCGCAGTGCCCGCCGCTACAGTATCGGCGGTATACTTACATTGGGTCTGCTCACCCTGCTGCTGGACCTCTTCATTGTCATCTATCCGGTGTTGACCGGGAGTTTCAATGAACCGGCCGGGCTGGACCGGATCCTGCTTGCTTTTACCGGACATGCTCTACTTGGGATGTTGGGTATTGCGGTCTCCCTGTACCTGCAGTCCTCGTGGGTGTCCAGAACCAGCTACGCCGCCGGCTTGATGCTGATCACCATCATTTTGTCCATCAGCGCCAGCAAGGTTGCTGAGCTGGTGCCCGGACCCGTTGTCCCGGTGCTGCTGCCGCCCGTATTTCCGGTGATGGATGCAATGATGAATGCGGATACGCTGCCGGTGCCGACCCTGCTTGGCGCCTATGCCCACGCACTGGTATACATAATATTGCTGACCGGATTCTACATTTACCGCTCCGGCCGCATGGACTATAACAAAATAACATGAGCTGTATCCTTTGAACTTGAAGATTTACAGTTTGGAAAAAGTGACGGAGGAGATATTTGGAACTGTAGGAGCGATAGCGTCCGCCTTTGTCTACGGATTTCCACCGCGTACAGCGGTTAAATTCGAGAAATCTGTAGACAACAGCGGCAGGAAGTCCAAATATTCTCTGCAGTAACGGTCATTCCAAAATAGAAATAAAGTTTCAATCTATACAGCTCAAATAAACAGATCAGGAACGGGAGGAAAGATGAAGGATACACAAGTACCGGAGAGTGAACAATCCAAAGAGCTATTTGCTTATTTCGGGCTGGCCGTTTATTATTGCCAGGCGCTGGAGCAGCAATTGACCAATCTGCTGCTGCTGACCAAGCTGTCACAGGGCAAAACGCCAACCGATGCAGAGATATCAGAATTGTATCAACGCAAGCTTAGCAATTCACTCGGCCAGCTCATCAAAGAAATCCAGCATCACTTTCCATTCTCGGAGGAAGAAACGAGCCAGCTTCAGGCAGTATGGAAAGAACGCAACCACATTGTCCATGATTATTTCAAGGAACGGATTCAGGAGACGTTCACTCCGGCGGGACGGGCCCATATGATCCGCGAATTGAAGCGGTTTAAGAACAAGGCAAGCAGACTGGAGATTAAGCTGCAGGGCTATTGTACAGAGATGTATAGCAAGCTGGGGCTTGAAGAAGAGCATATCAAGTAACGCCATTCTATCAGTTCATACCAAAGAGACTCACTCTTTACGCAGATAAACCCTGCGGATAAGAGGAGTCTCTTTACGTTGTGATGTTATTGTGGAGAGGACAGCGCGGATTCCAGCTCCTGCAGCCCGCAGGACTGGACAGTTTCCGGCGCAAACCGGATACCGGATGCTCCGGTTGATCGGGCAAGTGAAGTAAGAGCCTTGACGAGCGCGGGAAGCATGCCCGGAACAAGCGATTCTCCGGTTTCCCACCACCAGCGGACAATGGTAAGAATTCCGCTCTTCTTATCCATCACCGGTTCAAGCCGGGCGATAAAGCGGTCGCCATATAGAAGGGGAAGTACATAGTAACCGTATTCCCGCTCAAGCACCGGCTTGTATACCTCCCAGCGGTAATGGAAGCCAAACAGCTGGCGGATCAGCTCTCTGTCCCACAGCAGGTTGTCGAGCGGAGCCAGCGCCGCTGCGAATGTAATCTCTTGTGTGCCAGTGCCTGTATCAGCGGCGTCTTCCAGCTGCAGTACCGCTTCCAGCTCGGGAGCATCTATTGTCCGCATATACAGCGGGAGCTTGATGCCCTCGACCCGTACCTCCCGGAGCTTATCGCTTAGCAGCAGGCGCTGCACGGCTGCTGTCCGCTCCTTGCTCTTCAGGCCGGAGATTCCGAGCCAGCCGTCCCCGGATTTGTTCCATTGCAGCCCGATGCTGCCGATCCGTCGCAGCACATACCAGTCATAGTGCTGATCCATAGTTACATTCGGATCGCTTGCACTGAGCAGTCCGGCCGGCAGCAGCTTAGCCGTATAATCATAATAACGGCGGGTATGCACCCGGTGGTGAATGGATAGCTCTCCCCAGAAATACATGCTCTCCATCGCTGCCCGGGATAGTCTCGCCGGAGCCCAGGACCAGTCGATCTTCTCTTTGCTCTCCAGATCGAGCGAAGAGAGCGGACCCCGCGAGTTCAGCTCCTCACGGACATGGGTGACCATGGCAGCCATGGCTTCATTGTCCTGATGCCTGGCGGCGGCTTCTCTGCGCCTCTGGAAATAAGGCCAGTCCTCAGTGCAGTAGATCGACATATTCTTGTCCCAGCCGTCAATCAGCAGCCTGTCCTTATAGAGCAGCTCCGTGGCCATTTCCGGCCGGAATCCCGGGAGTCTGGCCTGTAGCACAAGCTCATGATTATGTCCGGCGATGCTGAGCGGATCATATTGGATACAGCCCACGTGGCGGACGAACTCGTGGATGCTCATCTTGCCCTCCTTCAGTCCTCCCGTGACCAGCCGCTGGTGACGCAGCAGGAACAGCCGGGCTTGCCGCTTGCTCAGACTATAGGTCATCAAGTCCTTCACCCCATCCGTATGTATTGCTTTCCATTATACGGAACAAATGTTCTGAACTCAAGCGAAAGAACCCCCCTGAAGCTTCTACAGCATCAGGAGGGCTTGTTAACAGCAGAGAGGCTGGCTGATCCTCAAAGATTAAATCTGCTCCAGTGACGGACGCAGTCCGGCAGCGGAAGTAGAAGAGGAGACAGCGCCTGAGGCCGGTGCCTCCGCACCGTTACCGGCACCGGCACCCAGCTGAAGCTGATACATGCGGAAGTAACGTCCGCCAAGTGCCATCAGCTCATCATGGCTGCCCCGTTCAACAATCTCACCCCGGTGCAGCACCAGAATCTGGTCTGCGCTGCGGATGGTGGACAGCCGGTGGGCAATGATGAATGTAGTCCGGCCCTTCTTCAGCACCTCCAGCGCCTGCTGGATGATGCTCTCCGTTTCGGTATCGATGTTGGAGGTCGCTTCATCCAGAATCAGGATCGCCGGATCGAACGATAACGCTCTGGCGAAGGAGATCAGCTGCCGCTGGCCGGCGGACAATGTGCTGCCTTTCTCAATTACCGGTTCGTCGAAGCCTTGCGGCAGATGGGACAGCAATTTGTCAGCCCCTACTTCACGCAAGGCACGCTCTACACGTTCCCGGCTGATGCGCTCATCCCCGAGACTGACATTCGAGGCAATCGTTCCGGTGAAGAGGTAAGGGTCCTGCAGCACAATGCCCATATGGCTGCGCAGCCACTGTTTCGGCAGATCCTTAACCTCCTGGCCGTCAATAGTGATGCTTCCGGCTTGCGGATCATAGAAGCGGAACAGCAGATTGATGATCGAGCTTTTGCCCGAGCCGGTATGACCGACCAGAGCGACAGTCTCGCCCGGACGCGCCTCGAAGGAGATATCGCGCAGGACGAAGTCTTTTTTGTAGGCGAAGGATACATCCTTGAAGACAACATCACCTTTATAACGCGGCATCGAACCGTCGGTTACCGGCTCTCCAGGCTCATCCATCAGGGTGAAGACGCGCCCTGCGGATACCATCGAGCTGTCGAGGTTCGCCAGCTGGTTGACCATCCCTGTAATCGGCTGGAACATCCGTCCCAGTACATCGACGAAGGCGTAAAGGACGCCCAGAGAGACGAAGGTTGAACCGTCAAGACTGCCGAAGCCGAAGTACCACAGCACGAGCACGAAGGAGAGACTGCGCAGGGAGTTCACCAGGTTGTGGGACGTGAAGGCATTCAGGTTAAGCATTTTGTTCTGGTATTTCAGATAATCATCATTCAGCTGTTCGAATTCCGCACTACTCTGCTTCTGGCGGCGGAAGATCCGGATAATGGACATCCCTTGAATGGATTCATTGATAATGGCATTGATCTCACTAAGGCGTGAGCGGATGATCGTATTGTATTTCGTTGCAATCTTGCGGTAGAGCACAATCCAGACAATGATAATCGGTACGATGAACAAGCTGACAAGACCCAGCTTCACGTCCAATAGGAAGAGGGCAACATATACACCCGTAATATTAATAATCCCTGTTGCGAAGTTGGACAATACAGCAATGAACAGATCCTTGACCGCTTCCGTATCATTGGTGACCCGGGACACCACCTTGCCTGCAGGCAGATTATCGAAGAAATGCACCGGGAGGCGCTGGATATGCGCATACACGTCCGTCCGCAGCTTGCGGATGACCTGGTTGGCTGATGATTGCAGCCAGTAGGTTTTGCCGAACTCCGCAATTATGGAGATAACGAGGAACATGGCGTATAGAGCGACTAGTTTATAAATCCCGGGGAACTCCGGTTTGTAAAATGAAAACAGGTCATCAGCCGACAGTCTGACGGCCGGATAGACCGTTGCCTGATCGCCATATTGGATACGCAGGTTCCCGTCCGAGAAACTCCGTTCGCCTTCGGTCTGGGCTACAGCTTCATTAATGAAATAGAAGCTTCTGCCAGCCTGAAGCAGGCGGATTTCCTGGCCTTTGACTTCATCTGCGGCAAACCGGTCACCGCGCTTGTAATAGTTGTTGTTATATTCAGCAGCATCTTCAGGCGAAGCAGTCTCGAAATAAGGCTTCTCAATCGCGAGCAGGTGATTGTCAATCATACTCTTGGCGATGAAAGGCCCCGCCAGCTCAGCCGCTACCCCGATGGTGAGGAGCAGAAGGGCTGCTATGAATGTTTTTTTGGCAGTCAGTGCGTACTGCAGCAGACGTTTGCCTGTACTCTGTGTCAACGGTGACACCTCCTATATTTCAGAACATTATAATAGATATGATGCACGTTATAACTTGTTTTTGGGTTATTCATTCGTCAGGTTATTCTCAACCTGCTGACGGTCGAACTGCTCACGGTACCAGCCGTTCAATTCAAGCAGCTCCTGGTGGGTACCCCGCTCCGTAATATGTCCTCCGTCAAGCACGACGATCAGATCGGCGTGTTCAATAGCCGAGAGGCGGTGGGTGGAGATGAGCGTGGTTTTACCGCTGCGCTCTTCACGGATGTTCTCGATGATCTTGGCTTCTGTCCTCGCGTCAACAGCAGACAATGCATCATCCAGAATCAGAATATCCGGATTAGAGATGAAGGCTCTGGAGATCGAGACCCGCTGCTTCTGTCCTCCGGACAGGGAGACACCGCGTTCGCCAACCATCGTGTCGAGCCCGTCGGACAAGGTGCCGAGATCATTTTGGAATGCTGCAGCCGTTATAGCCTGCATAATGAGCTCATCGCTGGCTCCCGAATGGCCGAACTGTATGTTCTCGCGTACCGATTTGGAGAACAGAATCTGTTCCTGCGGGACATACCCCATCCAGCTGTGCAGCTGATCCAGAGCAATCTGCCCGATCGGAACACCTGAGATCAATATCTCACCCTGGCCGGTCGGATATTCATGCAGCAGCTGCTTCAGCAGGGTCGATTTGCCGCTGCCGGTCCGTCCAACCACACCGAGTGTCTGGCCCTGCGACAAGGAAAGGCTGACTCCACTCAGGTTGTCGATAGTTGAGGTAGGATACCGGAAGGTCACATCCTTCAGTTCAATAGATGACGGATGTTCTACCGGGGTGGGATGAGGAACATCCTGCACATCAGGTATGGCATGCAGTGTCTCATCGATCCGCTCCAGCGAGGCGCCGCCGCGCTGCATAATGTTAATCAGCTCGCCGATGGCGAACATCGGCCAGACAATCATGCCGAGATACATATTGAAGGAGACAAGATCTCCAAGTGTGATCTGATTGCGGAAGACCAGATAGATTCCGTAGGTCAGTGCAATAATATAACTGAGGCCTACGCAAAAGCGGATCGTCGGCTCGAAGAAAGCATCGACCCGGGCTACGGCCATATTCTTGCGGTATACATCTTCGGTGATATCAGAGAAACGCTTCTCATCCTGGCGTTCCTGCACATAGGCACGGATAACGCGGATACCGGATACGGATTCGAGAACCTGATCGTTCATGTCACCGAAAGCATCCTGCGCCAGACTGTAGCGGTCGTGAATGGCTTTGCCGTAGAAGACCATAGCTATCGCGATCAGCGGAAGCGGGATAACTGCGGCAAGTGTCAGCTTCCAGCTGACCAGGAACCCCATGGCGAACAGCACTAC
Organism: Paenibacillus sp. FSL H8-0259; assembly: GCF_037963255.1. Classification (NCBI taxonomy): domain Bacteria; kingdom Bacillati; phylum Bacillota; class Bacilli; order Caryophanales; family Paenibacillaceae; genus Paenibacillus; species Paenibacillus sp. FSL H8-0259. The sequence goes on along the minus strand of NZ_CP150147.1, from coordinate 4,600,740 downwards.
TGTCAGATAGACTGTCGAATCGACGAGGGTCAGCATACCAAAGCCTACGGTAGCCGATACCGCACGGATATCATTGGTGGCCCGGGCCATCAGATCACCGGTGCGGTTGCGCTCGAAGAAAGCCGGTGTCATCGTCATGAGATGATTCATGAAGCGCGAGCGCAGCAGGCGCTCCACCAGGTTTGAACCTCCGAACAGCTTGTGCATCCATATGTAGGTGATCCAGTAAATAATCAGCAGCATGAGCACGATCATGCCAATATATTTCATCAGTGAACCTGCAGTAATGGAGCCGCTGACAATATCGTCGATGGCGTTACCGAGGAGACGGGGAGGCAGCAATTCAAGCACACCTACCACAATTAGCAGTATAAGGCCAATAGCATAGCGCCTTTTTTCCCGGCGGAAGAACCAGCCGAGATCGCGGAGAACGGAGAACAAGGGAAATCCCTTCCTTTCGTGTTGAGAATGTTGTTTGCCGGCTTGGTAAGGAAATTGTGGGGCTTCAGGACAATGGATAACTCTCTCAAAGCATGCAAAAAAGCGTACCATCCGAAAACGGATGATACGCCTGTCATTTACGACTATCATGTCCACGGTGCTTGTCGCAGCACAGAGACATGGAAGAGAATTGCTTAGCCTGAATTCATACGGTACGCGTAACACGCATGATACTCAGGAATTATCCATTACTCGGGCTGCTTCGGTATTCAGTTGTGTGGATTTGCCGACAATAGTTAGGAAATATGCTGGAACAATAGTAAACACCGCGCTCACCCTTTCTTTGATTTGGTAATAACTTGAAGACGATTCGTTATGTTCCGAGTTTATCATCCCCCTTCAAGGATTGTCAAATGTAATTTTGAACAAATTGCGAATAAGCTGTATGATAAAATAAACTTAATCGGGAGGAGTGGAGAGATGAACATGTTAATTAGCACGGAAGCTGCCGCCTGGTTCAAGAGAGAGCTGAGCCTCCAGAATGGAGCGTATGTCCGTTTGTTTCCCCGGTATAGCTCAGGGGGCGGGCTGCATCCCGGATTCTCGCTGGGAATCGCTACAGAACCGCCGGGCCGTCCCGCTGTTCAGTTTGAGCAGGGAAGCCTAATTTTCTATATGGAAGAGCAGGATCTGTGGTACATGGAGGGGTATAGCCTGTCGATTGTCTATTCGGAGGCTGAGGATGATATCGAGTATAAGTATGAGCCTGTGCCGGTCGCCGGAGGCGTAAAGGAATAACCCGGAAGTGAGGAATGGTGCAGGCCCCGTTACGGTGAAAGATGTCAAAATCCCTTGCCAAGTGGCAAGGGATTTTACGTGAGAACGCATAGCGGATAGGCATTCTGCCAACATCAGCTGCTGCGGCTTCAGGGTGAGCTGCGGAATGTTTCTTCTTCCATCGCGAACTCGAAATCATCAATATCAAACACCTGCACCGGCACTCCGCCTTCGATGATACGCTGAATCAGCTCGAATTGGTCGGTGAGAATCGGTACCTGCTCACGTTGGGAGGCCAGCAGCAGCTCCGTCTCGATTGGATCAAAGGTTTCCCCGTAGGAAGCGTTGTCGAGGCTATTGATGATGGTAATCTGCGCCTGTCCGCCGAGCAGAATGCCGGAGCTTTTGGCCCACGGGACATTGAGACAGCGGTTGATCTTCTTGGAATTAAGCGGTTCCTCGAAATAGTTGATCAGCTCGCGGATTCTCAGCTTCACATGCTGGTCATCGTCAGCGTGGCTCATCACCGGCTCATCACTGTCCCGTAGTTCGTACAATTCCATAATAGTAGTGTAAGGCACTATATATTCTACAGGGCTCCGCGGTGCGAGAAGCTGGCCGTAAATCGCCATCATGACGGCTTCCGTCACAAATTGTCTGGGCATCATTATCCTCCTGGATTTCAGGTACTGCGATCGTAACTAATAAAATTATAAAAACACTGCGGAGCGCAAATGTCAACAGTGTCCGGGTAAACCAATTAACGGGAAAGGGCGTAAGAGGCTGTGAAACAATGGAAATCTTATTATACCTTCGTACGGCCTTACATGAAATGGATAGTGCTCACATTAATTATCGGGATGATCAAATTCAGTATTCCGCTGACGCTGCCGATGATTTTGAAGTATGTAGTAGATGATCTGCTGGGCAATCCTGCGTTAACCATTGCTGACCGGGTGTCCAAGCTGATGATCGTGCTCAGCGGCGCATTTGTGCTGTTCGTGATTATCAGAGGTCCGGTAGAGTATTACCGCCAGTATTTTGCCCAGCTGATTACAAGTAAGATCCTCTTCGATATGCGCAATAAGCTGTATGGACATATGCAGCGCCTGTCGCTGCGTTATTACCAGAATACCAAAGTGGGCGAGGCGATCTCCAGATTTATTAACGATGTGGAGCAGTCGAAGAATCTGGTTGAGGTCGGAATGATGAATGTCTGGCTGGACATGTTCACCCTGCTCTTTGCACTCGGGTTCATGTTCTACCTGAATCCGGTGCTGGCGCTGGTCTCGATTGCGATTCTGCCGTTGTACGGCATTGCTGTGAATACCCTCTATAAGCGGCTTAAGGTGCTCACCAAGGACCGGTCCCAGGCGCTCGCGGTCATTCAGGGCTATCTGCATGAACGGATTCAGGGGATTGCGGTGATCCGCAGCTTCACCATGGAACGGGTGGACCAGCAGCAGTTCAAGGACATTAACGGCCGATTTCTGGAAAAAGCGATGGCGCAAACGCGCTGGAACGCTTTTACCTTCGCGATTATCAACACCTTGACGGATATCGCGCCGCTGCTCGTCATTGGATATGGGGGATATCAGGTGATCCAGGGTAATCTGACTCTGGGAACCTTCGTAGCCTTCTTCGGATACCTGGACCGCATGTATGCACCGCTTCGCCGGCTGATTAATTCCTCGACTGTGCTGACCCAGGCTTCTGCTTCGCTGGAGCGGGTGATGGAGCTGATGAACGAGCCTTATGATATCGTAGACGCCCCGGGGGCGAAGCCGCTGCTGGCACCCGCAGGAGAGATTGAATTCAGCGGAGTATGGTTCAAGTATAACGATGAGAACGAGTGGGTGCTGCGCGATATTAATCTGCGTATTGCTCCGGGGCAGACGGTGGCTTTTGTCGGGATGAGCGGGGGCGGCAAGTCCTCGCTGATCAGCCTGATTCCGCGGTTCTACGATATCAGTGAAGGCAGCCTGCGGATGGACGGGCAGGATATCAGAGGGCTGACCCAGGAGAGTCTGCGCAAGGCAGTGGGCATGGTGCTGCAGGATAACTTCCTGTTCAGCGGCTCCGTGCGGGATAATATTCTGTTCGGCAATCCGCAGGCAGGGGAGCAGGAGGTCATTGCAGCGGCGGTGTCAGCTAATGCGCATGATTTCATCATGCAGCTGCCGGAAGGCTATGATACGGAGGTGGGAGAGCGCGGAGTGAAGCTGTCCGGAGGCCAGAAGCAGAGAGTGGCGATAGCGCGGGTATTCCTGAAGGACCCCAAAGTGCTGATTCTGGACGAAGCCACCTCGGCGCTGGATCTTGAATCAGAGCATCTGATTCAGCAGTCGCTGCAGGCCCTCTCCTCAGAACGGACCACACTGATTGTGGCGCACAGACTGTCTACCATAACCTATGCCGATCAGATTGTTGTGCTGGAGAACGGGGCCGTTACTGAACGCGGAACCCATGAACAGCTGATGGCGGTGGAGGGCAGCTACGCCCGCCTGTTCAATGTGCAGCGGCTGGATGGTTAACAGGGTCTCCAAGCGCCAGCAGGGCGTCAACTTATTAGGCAGGACAACAAACAGGCTGCATACTCACCCGATTAGGTGAAGATGCAGCCTGTTTCATCTTTGCGGCGGGGTTCAGATCCGTCCAATCAGCAGCGACAGGATGCCGGCCGCTATCAGCGGACCAACCGGAACGCCTTTGAACAAAGCGACGCCGATGACGGTTCCAATCAGCAGTCCGGCCACAATGGTCGGCTGGCTGCCCATAAGCACCGCGCCGCGTCCGCCGAGATAGGCAACGAGAATCCCGATTCCGATTGCGGCCAGCGATTTCCAGTGCAGGAACGATTGCCCGATCGTCTGCAGCGAGATTTTACCGCTGGCCAGCGGTGTCATCACTCCGATGGTGAGGATGATGATGCCAACGGTAAGCCCGTATTTCTCCAGCCAGGGAAAAGCCTGCTGCAGGCCCAGCACCCGGATCAGCAGCAGAACGACCATGGCAATCGTGACCGGAGAATTGCTGCTGATAACCCCCAGTGCGGCCAGACCCAGCAGCAGTAACGAGGTCATATCCATAGCTTAGAAGCACTCCTTCTCTAAGAAAGCCTTTTGCTCATAATATGATCGGCAATCAGTTTGCCGTGTCCCCGACCGCTCTCGATGAATACCTCATTGGCGTTCCGTCCGGACGCGATAACGCCTGCGACATAGATACCGGGAATATTGCTCTCCATCGTAGAAGGATTGAAGGCAGGTTTATCGAGGGACTCATCCATCAGCACACCTGCTGAGGATAACAGGGTTCTGCTCGGACGGAAGCCGGTCATGGCAAGGACGAAGTCATTATCAAGGATGCGGGTCTCCCCGCTGCCTGCCGTGACCACTGCAGAAGACGGGGTGATTTCCGTTACCCATGACTCCAGATGAAGAGTAATGTTCCCTTTCTGGACCATGCTCTCAAAAATCGGACGCACCCATGGCTTAATATTCTCCGAAATACTGCTTCCACGGTAGACCATATCCACCTTGGCACCGACCCGGATGAGCTCCAGAGCGGCATCAACCGCCGAGTTGCTTCCCCCGATGACGGCAACCTTCATGCCGGAATACGGATGGGCTTCACCGAAATAATGGGTTACTTTGGATAGCTCTTCCCCGGGAATCCCGATCATATTCGGCTGGTCGAAATAACCGGTTGAAATGACTACATTCGCGGCGCTATGGTGCTGCTCTTCTCCGCGCTTGTTGCGTGTATGTACGATGAAGCTGCCATCCTCCTGCGGCAGAACGGACAGTGCCTCCTCATAGGCGGCGATGTCGAGGCCATACTGCGCGGCAGCGCGGCGGTAATAGACCAGGGCTTCATGGCGGTATGGCTTGTCGTTCGGGGAGGTGAAGGGCACATCTCCGATTTCAAGCAGCGGGGTTGTACTGAAGAACTGCATATTCGTCGGATACAGGTAGATAGAATGGACAATAAAATTCTTTTCAATGATCAGGCTGGAGAGCCCCTGGCGCTGGCATTCTATAGCTGCAGACAGTCCGCAGGGACCCGCACCGATAATAATTACGTCTTTCATAATAGCTGCATCCTTTCGGGTAAGTATTCTTTTCAGTAAATGGTACCTTATATTTTAGATTTTTGCCATTCCCCGGTGTTTCCAGTAACAAGAGCATTGCTCAAACGTTGAAAAAGGTATATAATTAGATATATATCTAAACGCAATGCAGCAGATAAGGTATGTATTTTCATACAACAGAGTTTATGAATGTTCAAATGTCTATAGGAGTGTGTTCCGATGCAGTTAGATAAAATTGTTGCTTACCATAAAGCGTTGTCCGATCCGACCCGGCTGCGGATTCTGCTGCTTTTGTCCAAAGGCGAGGTTCACGGGCATGCGCTGGCCGAGAAGCTGAACCTGTCACAGCCCACTGTTACCCATCATGCCGCCAAACTGCGTGAAGCTGCGCTGATCATGGAGCGCAGAGACAAGAATACCGTATATTTCAAGCTGAATCCTGAGTTTATTCAGGCAGGCTCAGAGGCCTCGCTGAAATTTATTTTTGCCAAGGGGGTGGAAGAGATGGAGGAAGAGTCGCCGGAGAGCAGCCTGAAGGAATCGGTGCTGCGTAATTTTTTTGCCAAGGACGGACGCCTGCGGCAGATTCCCGCACAGTATAAGAAGAAGCTGATCGCCCTGCAGTATATGGTGGAGAAGCTGGAGCCGGGTGTAGTCTATTCGGAAAAAGAGATCAATGAATTCATCAAGCCGTTTCACGAGGATTATGCGACGATCCGCCGGGAGTTCATTATGCATCAATTCATGTACCGGGAGAATGAGAAGTATGAGCTGAATCCGCCGGAGTTGTGGACTCACTGGGAAAATGTCAAATAATGATCTAATAAATGGGGATTTTGTGTGACAAGTTCGAATCTGCTGATTAAATGTTTGAATAACGAATAAAATGGAATTGTAAGCGTTATCTGACATAAACTTCGAAAGGAGACTTTCAGTATGATATTCAAACGCGCCAAAAAAAATATGCCGTCTGTTCATCTCACCGTTACCTTGCCGCAGATCAAGCAGGCTGTTAGGCAATTTGAAGAAGATATGCCTGCGCCGATTAACCGCACTGCTCTGATTATGGACGATAAAAGTATTGATCTAAACCGGCTTAAACGATATTTGGGCGGGGTCCCGCAACAGAAGTTCTATATGTCCCGCGAAACCTTTGAAATCTTTGAGGAAGCTGACAAGCTGGTACCGTATTATCTCGACATGGTGCAGTCGGCTGTAGACAACTATATCAGTGACACGGGCAAGCTCCCGCTGCTTGAAGATGCCTGGCTGCCAGAAGTTCATTACCGGCTGCTCTCCACGGAACGTTATCTCAAGGAAACGCCGCCGTTCCCGCTTTACATTACGGAAGAGGAAATGATGCTTACGCATCGCGCAGAGCATTTTGAACCTTAAGTGTCCCGGACCTGATCTGAAAATAGAGGCCATCCTGTGGAAGAAGCGGTTGTTCTTCTTAACAGAATGGTCTTTTCTTTGTTCCCCGGTGCATAGTACAATGAATTTCTGATGTGGGATCATTGAAATTGATGAAATAAGGGGAACGAAAGAATGAAGGAAGTACAAGCCTTACTGTTTGACCTCGACAATACGCTGATGGACCGTGATCAGACCTTCCGCAGCTTCAGTATGAAATTTGTACAGGATTTCCTCGGACACCTGAATGAGGATGAAGCCGGCCGGGTGGTTGAAGATATGATTATCAGAGATGCCGACGGCTACCGTGATAAGGATGGCTTCTTTGCAGAACTAAGCGAAATTCTCCCTTGGCAGACAGAGCGGTCGGCAGAGGACATCCGGAAATACTACGACGAAACCTATATTCACCACGGGGCAATCATGAAGCATGCTGTGGCGACACTGGAATATTGCCAAGGCCGCTATCCGCTGGGACTTGTAACGAATGGCAGCAGGGATATTCAATATGGCAAAATTGATCTGCTCGGCCTGCGCCCCTACTTCCGTACTATCGTAATTTCTGGTGAAGTAGGAATCAGCAAACCGGACCCGCAGATCTACCGGCTGGCCTTGGAACGTCTGGGTTCAACGGCAGACCGGACCCTGTTCATAGGGGACCATCCGGTGAATGATATCTGGGGGGCAGTCCGGGCCGGAATGGATACCATCTGGCTGAAGCGTAACCATGCCTGGGATGACTCGCTGAACGTGCAGCCGATTGCCACCATTCATGAGCTGAATGAGCTAGAAGGCATTATTTAATTAGATTTTGTTAAAAAATTCAAGAGAGCCTGTTGACAAACAGCTGGCAGCGCGTTTATCATAACAGCATATTAGTTCGGAAGGAGACGATGTCAAATGACAGTTTATACCGTGTTATCAGGATCAGTTGCAACTGTTGTGGATACGTGTCTTCCGGGAACAGCGGCTGTGGAATAAGATTCCCAGCTTAGCAGGTAAGCTCTAACATGCCTTTTAGAGCCGCCGGGAACCGTATCGGTTCCGGCGGCTTTTTTGCGTGCATAGCCAGATGTATATTCATGCGCTTGAATATATCCTGGTCTGCGGCACGCACAGAAACCTGAGGCAACTCTCTTTGTACGAGGGGAGTGCTTCAGCTTTTGGTTTGGATTCCGCCGCCGGAACCTTTGGGTTCCGGCGGTTTTTTTGTTGAAACAGCAGCCGTTATATGTTGCATGCTGTCAATGATGCTGCTGTGCTAAAAGAATTGGAAGGGGTACAAACTCCCGGAAATACACGTGAATGATTAAGAGGGTAAGCAAAGCAAACAAGCTGGATAAAAGATAAAACACAAAGTACAAAGGATCGGAGGGGAAATTTGGAGCTGTAGGAGCGATAGCGTCCGCCTTTGTCACCGGATTTCTACCGCTAACAGCGGTTTAAATCAAGAAATCTGGGGACAACAGCGGCCGGAAGCCCAAATCTTCTCCGCAGTGACGAATGAGCTTTAAGTTAACTCTTATATTCAGCATAAACAACAACAAACCAGGAGGAATTGAATGAATATCGAACAGTATGGCTGGAATGAAGAATGGAAAAATAAGTGGACAGAGAAGCTGCAGCAGCTCGAGGTCAGGGTACTTGAGCCGGGCCGGATTGTCGGTGATTTCGGCAGCAAGTACCGGGTCATCGCAAGCACGGGCGAGATCTGGGGAGTGTTATCCGGCAAGCTCAGACATACCTTGACAGGGTCCGGTGATTATCCGGCGGTTGGCGACTGGGTGGCTCTGGCCATGCAGGACGGCGGGGAGCATGCCGTGATTCATGGCGTCTTGCCCCGCCGCAGCGTAATTTCGCGCAAGGTGGCAGGGGTGACGCAAGAGGAACAAATCGTTGCCTCCAACGTCGATACCCTGTTCCTGGTCAGCGCCTTGAACGATGATTTCAATGTGCGGCGGATGGAGCGGTATCTGATTATGGCCTGGAACAGCGGGGCGAATCCGGTGATTCTGCTGACCAAGGCAGATCTCTGTGCCGATGCGGCGGAGAAAATTGCCGAGATGCAGCAGGCGGCTCCCGGGGTAGCTGTACATGCGGTCAGTGCGCTGCTCGGCGATGGGAGGGAGGAGCTGCTGCCTTATATCGGCCGCGGTCAGACCGTAGCCCTGACCGGTTCCTCCGGCTGCGGCAAATCAACGATGGTCAACTGGCTCAGCGGACAGAATCTGCAGCTAACCCAGGATATCCGGGAAGGGGACAGCCGCGGGCGGCATACGACTACACACCGTGAGCTGTTTGTCCTGCCGGACGGCGGCATCATTGTCGATACGCCGGGGATGCGTGAGCTGCAGCTGTGGGAAGATGAGGGAGGCCTGGATCTGGCCTTCGGTGACATCAGCTCGCTCGCGGCAGATTGCCGCTTCAGTGATTGCAGCCATGTTCGGGAGGAAGGCTGCGCGGTGCTTGAGGCAGTAGCAAGCGGTGTACTGGATGAGAAACGGCTGCTCAATTACCGCAAGACGCAGAAGGAACTGCAGTTCCAGAACAGCAAGGAAGTGAAGCAGAAGCGCAAAACCGTAGCTGCCTCCTCCAAAAGCACACCTCCGCGTGCCAAAAGCAACAGCTGGCAGCGGGTATTGGAAGAGTATTAACCTCTCCGCAGAGCACAAAAAGAGGCCCTGCAGCTGACGTATCAGCTGCAGGGCCTCTTCCTGTAGGGTCCGGCGGGTGTCCCGGAGGATGCACCGGCGGAGCTATATATAAATAAAAGTCCGGTTGATGTTATAGCAGATGCCTGATAAAAGTGCAGAGCTCTAAAGGTGAAACCGGACTTTTAACGCTGGCGGATTAGAACGATGCAGCTGCAGTTTTTGCCAGTTGCAGACCGGTAGCGATAATTTCAGCGGATTTCTGCGGGTTCTGGTTGTGTCCTTCAACGATAACTTGTGTAGTTTCCTTGAAGCCCCAGAAGTTCAGGTTACCCATGATGAAGTTAACAGCCATTTCAGCACTTGCAGCAGGGCCTTCGGAGTACACGCCGCCTCTGGCGTTCAGTACAGCTGCTTTTTTGCCTGTCAGCAATCCTACAGGACCTTCAGCAGTATACTTGAAGGTTGTGCCGGCCTGGTTCAGGTAATCGATGTAAGTGTGCAGTACAGCCGGAACAGTCATGTTCCAGAGCGGGAAGGCGAATACCACTTTGTCAGCGGCCAGGAACTGGTCCAGATATTTCTTAACAAGAGCGGCGCCGGCAGCTTCTTCAGGAGTTGCCTCGAAGCCTTGTGCTGCTTTGTATACGCCAGTGATCAGCGTGTTATCGTAGTAAGGAAGTTGTTCAGCGAACAAATCCAGTTCAGTAACTTCATCCTGCGGATGGGATTCTTTGTAGCTCGCCAGGAACTCATTATAGAGCTGAACACTTACAGATTGCTCGGCTGGGCGGTTATTTGCTTTGATAAACAGGACATTAGACATTATGATTTCTCCTTAAATATATATTTAATATTAACTATAGATAATATAGCATTTAATAAATTGTTTGTAAATATCCGTCGGATAAAATTTTTATTTTGCCGACACAAACAGGCTGTTTTTTGCACAGATACCATATCTCCTGTTGAAGGAATCCAATCGCAGAAGAACCGTCAATATGTAGTAAGACTAATTTCGCAGCTGTTTGCAGCAGTGATATTGGCTGGTTTAAGCCATCCGGGACCCGGTTATATAGGTGTTACAAGGAGACAAGGAAATGATTTCCTCTCCCTACAACGGGATTCTGATCCCATTCCAAAGGAGCGATTGACATGTCCATTGACCGTTTCATAATTAAGAAATTGGACAACTGTCACGAAGAGCATACCCGGCGCAACCTGGTGAAGTTGTTCAAGCTGCGGATTCAAAAGGCAGAGAAAGAAGAGAAACGGAATCTCAGGATTGGCTGAGGTAAAGCATACCCTGATCATACAGATAACACGCATTATATAAAGAGGGCACATTCCTGGACTGCAGGCGTGTGCTTTTTTGTATGGTGTTCTCCGGGGCTGTATCATGCATATATTCCGGCAAAAAAATATCCCTCTATTAATAGAGGGATAAAGCCAGTGAATCATTTTCACTATAACTGTGCAATATAGCTTCTGAGCCTTTAATTTCGATACTGATCAGAGAATTCAAACATTTCTGCAGGGCGTTTTTTCCCTTTTGAATTTTGAGCTCCAGTGTGCTGTTAAGCAGTCGAAGTACTTTTTGGGTAGGCTGTTTGTTTTCTGTTGTGAAATATACTGGTACAAGCTTGTTCTGAAATGTGATGAGCATTCTCATTTGAAATCACCTCGCTAAAAGTATTTCATGGTATTGATCTTACCCTGCATTTCTTAATTTTACCTTAAAATTAGCTTATGATAACATAAAGATTGCAAGTTTTATAGTTTTACCGTTTTTTGAAAGCCACTCATTGACAATAAATTTCAGATTTATGGGAATAGGGAAGGATATATGGATGTGAAAACTCAAGATGTAATCTGTTTAGCACAGTTTCTGTTCCCCGGTGAAACAGAGCGTAAAGTGGTGGCGGATATTCTGCAGACCGTCTCTGGTGCAGTTGGAATATGCAGGGTGAAGTACATGGAAGGCGAATCTTCGCAGGATGTATGCATGCAAATACATAAAGATAAAATAGTTGTTACCGGTATACTGGAAGAGGACCCCTTCGGTTATGAATTGAAGGAGCCAAGTGAGATGAAGCGGGCCTGTTATTATCTTTTTAATTGCTTTGAATATGCAGAGACCCGCATGGTGTCTGTTCCGGCACTCTTCCTGTCCAGAAGCAGGTATGAGGAGATTAAACAACAAGCAGGGTCCTGCAGTTTGTGTATGCTGGCTGAGTACCTGGGGGAGGAAACAGGTGATTTGGCCAGTTCAACTGAACTGGCCAAGGTTATGTTGGGCCCGGAAATGACCGGAGAACTGCGGTTATGCTCCCGTGCCGGCAGCGGCTGGAGCCTTCAGCAGGCTTCATATTTTGAGAACGCTTCTGGCGGCTGGCTCCTGCGGATGAGCTCCGAGCCCGCGCGGGACTATCTGATCGCCGCCCCGCTCACGAAGGCGGAGCTGTGCTGCGCCTTTTATGAGTGGGTCATGCATTCTACTCCGATTTTTACTCCAGAATAACTGTTGTGTAAGCAGGAAGTGTGAGTCTGCCGCTGCCGAGTGCAGCCTTGCCGCCAACTGACCGGAGGATACCAGCGTATGTAATGCCTCCAGTTCCGCTATGAAGCTGCATCGTCTGTGCCGATCCCGTTAAGTTATGAATAACAAGGACCTGCTGTCCGGCGGTTATCCGTTCATAAGCCATAATTCCCCCGTTCCCGGAAGGGTAATCACGTATGTCCCCGTCTCGCAGGGCCGGCACCTCTTCCCGCAGCTGAATAAGCTCGCGGTAGCGCACCAGCAGTGAATCCCTGCGCTTTTGCTGGCTCTCTACATCGGCCCCGGGATTCGCAGCGTTATTGCTGCCCGGCTCCCACGAAGTCTGACCTGTATCCAGTCCGTCCGGCGTCCATTTCATGGGCTCACGGATGCCTTCATCCGGCTTCACACCCAGCAGTCCGATCTCTTCCCCATAATAGATAAATGGATTACCCGGCAGGGTCAGCAGCATGGCTGCCGCCATTGCGGCATGATCTGGCTGATTCTCAAGCTGGCTCATGACCCTGTTCTGATCATGATTGGTCAGGAAAATCGCATCTGTGAAAGCACCGCCTGAGATTTGAGAATACAGTTTGTATGTCCGTTCCAGGGTGAACGCGGCTCCGCTGTCCTTCTCCGTTTGAGCCGAATGGACCAGCGTTTCAGCAAGCCCGAAGTTAAATCCGGAATTGAAGGCCTGATCTAGATAGGCCCCTACGGATACAGCGGAATTCTCCCAGACCTCACCCACGATATAAGCCTGCGGATTCACCTCGTTCATGGCTGTGCGGAATTCCTGCCACCAGGCTACATTCTTGGCTGTTGTCGCCGTACTTTTGTCCGAAAGAAGATCCTCATAAATATGCTTTGCAGCATCCAGACGGAACCCGTCGACGCCTTGTTCCAGCCAATAGGTACCGATGCTCTTCATTTCCCGGCGGACCTCAGGATTATCGAAGTTCAGATCCGGCATTCCCTCCCAGAAAGTCCCTATATAATGGCTTCCCCGCAGAGCATGCCACGGACTGCCGGCAGCACTGCTTCCACTGACCGGGCGCTTCTGATCTTCGGCCCAGATATACCAGCTGCGGTATGGGCTGCCTGGATTCCTGGCTGAATCCACAAACCAGGGATGAGCCTTGGATGTATGGTTCACTACCAAATCCATAATTACCTTGATGCCCCGTTTATGTGCCTCCTTGATCAGTGTCTGCATATCTTCGAGTGTTCCATAGTCAGGGTTAATACTCCGGTAATCGGTTACATCATACCCGTGATAGCTGGGCGAAGGGTTAACCGGCATCAGCCATATTCCTCCTACACCCAGATCCTCATGGGTCCCCGGGTCGCCGTCATTCAAATAATCCAGTTTCTCCGTGATCCCCTGCAGATCACCAATACCATCCCCGTCTGAATCGTAGAAGGAGCGGACGAATATTTCATAAAATACGGTGGAAGGCTGCTCGTCTACAGCTGCATTCGGATTAGCGGCAGGTTGCACAGCGCTGTTGTTCTGTATCCCTGCCCCTGATTGCGGTTCTGTACTGTGAACGGGAGAGGAAGGTTGTGACGATGAGACACCGGCAGCGTGATTTCCGCCTGTGCGCTCAGTGCTGCTGCAACCGGCCAGCAGCACCGCAGCCAGGCCAGTGATTGCTAAGGCATGCAGCATACGGGTTGTTGGAATAACTGATGAAGAACGAGACATAGAATTAAAACTCCTTTCAGGCATTCAGGATATTTTTCTTCATTAAAATATGTAATTTCGTAAGCGCTTTATTGTTACATCTTATTGGAAACTCCTCTATTGGTAAAACGTTTGCACAAGCTGAATATTGTGATATATATCCATGGGAGCGTTCTTGAACAAAGAAATCAAAATTTATCGCTTAAATGCTTTGATTTAGTCTGTTTTATTGCCTGATATGAGTATTGGCTTAATCCCTGTCCGAAAGATCTGCCGAAAATATATACAAATCGCTTTATATAACGCATATTTTTTGTGCAAACGATAGCAATACAGGTCTTTAACCTTTCGGCGGGCAACCGCATATGCATAGAGCAAGGGCGAAAGACCCGGAAGAAAGGAGAATGAAGATGAATCTCAAGAAAAAACTGTCATTGTCGCTCCTGATGATTGTCACGTGTTTCACAGTACTCGCCGGGTGTGGCGGTGATTCGGCTGTAGTGAAGGTGAAGATCGGTGAGGTTACCCGCTCCGTGTTCTATGCGCCGGAGTATGTGGCGTTGTCCCAGAATTTCTTCAAGGAGGAAGGGCTGGATGTCGAGCTGCAGACCATACCGGGCGGGGATAAAACGATGACGGCGCTGCTCTCCGGTGCTATAGATGTAGCGCTGGTCGGTTCGGAAACTTCGATTTATGTGTATCAGCAGGGGGCGGATGATCCTGTGATCAATTTTGCCCAGCTTACGCAGCGGGATGGAACATTCTTATTCGCACGTACACCGGACAGTGCTTTCACATGGGACAAAGTTAAAGGGTCCACTTTCCTGGGGCAAAGGCAAGGCGGCATGCCGCAAATGGCTGGCGCATTTACCCTCCTGAACAAGGGGATTGATACCGCCAGGGATCTGACGCTGATTCAGAATATTGATTTTGCCAATATTGCCGGCGCCTTTGCTTCCGGGACAGGGGATTACGTACAGCTGTTTGAACCGCAGGCATCGATCTTCGAGAGTGAAGGAAGGGGCCAGGTTGTCGCTTCATTTGGCGTAGAGAGCGGTTATCTCCCGTATACCGTGTTCATGTCCAAGGAAAGCTACATCAGCAAAAACAAAGACACAGTGCAGAAATTCACCAATGCCATCCAGCGTGCACAATTGTGGGTGAAGGATCATAGCGCGGAAGAAATCGCTGATGCGGTTATGCCTTATTTTGATAAAACGGACCGTAATATTGTCGTCTCCGCCATCAGCCGCTATAAAGAACAGGACACTTATGCGGTAAACCCGGTTATTGATGATAAGGAATGGAACAATCTGCTTGATGTGATCGACAACGCCGGTGAGCTGAAGGAACGTGTCCCTTCAGGTAAGATTGTGGATAACACTTTTGCTGAAAAAGCGGAGAGCAGCATTAAGTAGGGTTGTGATGCTTCCGAAGCTAGTTTTGCTGCAGAGAAGAATCGAAGATGTGATTTTTACGCAAAACTAAGTTGATGCTTACGAAGCTAGTTTGTTCGATGCAGAATCGTGAGAAGTAATGCTCACAAACTTTTAGGAGGGCTGATATGCTTCCAGTAGTGGAGTTGAAGGAAATCACGCACGCCTATCTGGGAGACCGCGAGGCTTCGCTTGCGATCGAGGATTTCAATCTCAGCGTGGGCCAGGGTGAGTTCGTCAGCCTCGTCGGGCCCAGCGGCTGCGGCAAGACGACGCTGCTGTCGATCATTGCCGGGCTGCTGCGGCCCTCGCGGGGCGAAGTTCTGCTCAGCGGACGCTCTGCGGTTGGGCCGTCTCCTGAAGTAGGCTATATGCTGCAGCAGGATTACCTGTTTCCCTGGAGGAGCATCCAGGATAATGCACTGCTTGGCCTGGAGCTGACCGGAAGGCTGGATGAAGAGTCGCGCAGCAAAACCCTGCAGCTGCTGGCCGATATGGGGCTTGCGGGCAAGGAGCTTGCCTTTCCGGCTCAGCTCTCGGGCGGAATGCGCCAGCGCGTCGCTCTGGTGCGGACGCTGGCGACAGATCCCGGCCTGCTGCTGCTGGATGAACCGTTCTCCGCGCTGGATTACCAGATTAAGCTACAGCTGGAGGATCTGGTCTCGGAGACGCTGATGCGCCGGGGAACAACGGCTATTCTGGTTACTCACGACCTGTCTGAGGCAATCGCCGTCAGCAGCAGGGTCATTCTGCTCCAGCGGAATCCGGGAAGGATCCGCAGGATTTTTCAGGTTCCGGAAGCCATCCGCAGTACCCCGCCTCTGTATGCGCGGGACTTGCCCGGATTCGCGGAGCTTTTTCATGAAGTGTGGAAGGAAATGGAGCTGGCAGGGAGGGAAGGCGTGTGAAGACGGAATTGCCCGCAGAAGTGGCGGCCTCCCGTGCACTTTGGCTGGAACAAATGCATGCGGACTACAGGAAGAAGAAGCTGCGCCGCAAGACTCAGGTTCTGATCGTAAGAAGCAGTATCCTGATCCTGTTCTTTGTGCTCTGGGAAGCGGGGGCCAGGCTGGGCTGGATTGATGAACTGCTCTTCAGCTACCCGACGAAAGTGTTCCGGCAAATTTGGGATGACATGGTCAGCGGCAGTCTTTGGCCGCATCTGGGGATGACTGTAGGAGAGACAGTAGTCGGCTTTATTCTCGGAACCCTGCTTGGGACGCTGCTGGCTGTGATCATCTGGTGGTCGCCTTTTCTGTCTGCCGTACTTGATCCTTATATGGTCGTCTTCAACAGTATGCCGAAGGTGGCGCTGGGTCCGATCTTCATTGTTATGTTCGGCGCAGGGTTCACCGCGATTGTGGTCACCACGTTATCCATTACGGTGATTATTACCACTCTGGTGGTGTACAACAGCTTTTGCAGTGTGGACCCGAATCTGGTTAAGGTTGTCCGTTCATTCGGCGCTTCCAGAGTACAGGAATTTAACAAGGTGATTCTTCCGGCGTCCTTCCCTACGGTGGTCTCCACGCTGAAGGTGAATGTCGGGATGTCCTGGGTCGGAGTCATTGTAGGGGAATTTCTGGTAGCCAAATCGGGGCTGGGTTATCTGATTATCTATGGCTTTCAGGTATTCAATTTCACGCTCGTCATGTCCAGTCTGCTTATCATCGCCGCGGTGGCTACAGCCATGTATCAGCTTGTTGTATATGTGGAGAAGCTGTTATTGTCGCGGAGGTAGAATAATGTAATATTGTGTCTCCCGGCAAAATCTTGTACCATGACTATATCTTTACCTGAATATTGAAGCTGAACTTTGTAGGAGAGGTATTAACATGGGATTTCGTATTATCAAAACGGCGGCTGCAACTCTGCTGTCCATTCTGCTGGCAGCCGCCGCAGGTATTCCCAATGCGCAAAGCGCGGGACTGCTGGCCATTCTTGGGGTGGAAACAACGCGCAAAAGGAGTCTCCGCACGATCACGGCACGCTTCTTCGCCTCGCTGGTGGGACTCTTTTTGGGCTGTATTCTCTTTTTCACCCTGGGCTTTCATTATTGGGTTCTTGGACTTTATGTACTGTTCGGCTTCCCGCTTATCGTCAAATCCGGCTTCAAAGAGGGGATTGTCACCAGCTCCGTTATTGTGTTCCGTGTTTTTGGACAAGCTGACATTACCGTTCACATCCTGCTGCAGCAGATTGAGCTGCTGATTATCGGCCTGGGTTCGGCCGGACTCGTCAACTTCATCTATATGCCGCAGACCGGAGACATGATTGCCGGTATCCGCAAAGAGGTGGACGGCTATTTCTCGGTTATCTTCCGGCAGATTGCCAGAACCCTGCGTGATCCCGCTTATGTATGGGACGGAAAGGAACTGATCGGAGCCGGTGAAGCGGTGCAGAAGGGTCTGACCGCGGCTTCAAGGGAGATGGAGAATCATGTGATCCATCCGGATGAAGCCTGGAATGTGTACTTCTACATGCGCAAGGAGCAGCTGGAGTCAATCCAGAATATGATGCAGCTTCTCTCTCAGGTATACCGCCAGCTGCCGCATGGTGATATGGTTGCGGAGCTGTTCGATCAGCTTAGCGGCGATGTGCTGGCTGAGGAATATACGGGCCGGACCGAGAAGCTGCTGGATGATCTGCAGCAGGAGTTTCAGCAGATGGAGCTCCCGGATTCCCGTGAGGTATTCGAGATCCGCTCCGCTATTCTGCAGTTATGCCGGGAGCTTGCGCTCTATCTCAAAATTGCCAAACGCTATAAAAGTCCGGTCGATCCAAGGCCGGTGAAGGACAAGCTGCCCGCAAAGGGAAATGCTTGAGCAGGAAGGTAAATATGTCTCAGGTATTAACATTACGGTGTGAATTAACGATAAGATATATAAGCACTTAAAGTGAGCTTATCTCTATAGTTATGTTCATTTTCTGTTCGGGACAGAGAAACACATTTCAGGATAAGATTGTAGATGAGGCCGCGATGCTTCCAATTACAGCAGCGGTTCACTCCGGTGGACGGCTGCACTGGCAGGTGAGGAACATGAACAACAGCAATGAACAATATATCGGCAAACAGCTTGCAGCCAACCTTTTTAATCATAGCGGTGTGTTTGTTCTGCCGGCGATGACCTTATTAAGCGGGGAACATATCCGGCTGATCTCCCAGCACAAGATCCTCCTGGAGCCGCATGATGTGCTTCAGCTGGACAATGCGGCATTCTATCAGCTGGCCGTGGATGACTGCACAGCAGCGATGGAGAGCATTTTTGACCAGCTCCGCTATACCAAGACCAAAAGGCTGCCGATGATAGAGCTCAGAAATGAAGTCATTCCTTTTATCCAGCAGGTAAGTGAGAAGAACGATTTCTACGGAATATTGGCTGCACTGCAGTCCAAGGATGATTATACATACAGGCATAATGTTGCGGTTGGTATTATCTCCACGCTGCTAGGCAAATGGCTGAAGCTGAAGCCGGACGAGCTAAGCATGCTGACCATCGCAGCGACTCTTCATGATATCGGCAAAATTATGATTCCGGCTGAAATTCTCGCCAAACCCGGTCCGCTGAGTGAGGAAGAATATGCGCTGATGAAGAAGCATACCACCTTTGGATATGAAATGATCCGGGATACCGTGGGCACCACTCACATGCAGGCACTTGTTGCGCTGCAGCATCATGAACGGATGGACGGCAGCGGTTACCCCTTCGGGGTGCTGGGGCACCGGATTACCGATTTCAGCAAAATTGTCGCTGTGGCGGATATTTTTCATGCGATGACCTCAGACCGCTTCTACCGCACGGCCGCCCCTTTGTATGAGGTGCTCAGGCAGATGGACGATAATGTCTACGGCAAGCTGGACCCTTATATCTGCAGTGTGTTCATCAACAAGCTGATGCAATCGATGATCGGCAATGAGGTACTGCTCACAGACGGACGAATCGGCAAAATCATCATGATTCTTGCCCATGATCCGCTGCGTCCCCTGGTGAATATCGATGACGATTTCATTGATCTGAGCCGTCACAGACAATTGGGGATTGTGCGTGTAATTCCGCAATAAGCACAAGGTGCAATATCGTAAAACGAAAAAAAGGTAGCGGTTCCCCATATTTTGGGGAAGGGCTGCCTTTTGTTTTTTTCGGAAGCGGGACTCATAACTGGCTAATTTCAGCAATAAAATGAAGCAGGAGGCTTAATTAGACTCTCATGAGGGCTTACCCAAATTTATTTCTACTCTAACAATCAACAAATGCCCAGAACGTGCATACACTTGATAGTGAATGATTGTATGGAGGAGGTTCAAAGATGTCATTAAGCCATAAACGTCAAACAAGGGAGATCATTACGAAGGCAATTTGCGGCAAAGGTCGTAAGTTCTCTACCGCAACCCATACCGTGACTCCGCCACATCATCCGACTAGTATTCTGGGGGCTTGGATTATCAACCACCAGTACGAAGCGGTTGCCGCCGGGAACGGAATCGAAGTAATCGGTACTTATGATGTGAACATCTGGTACTCGTACGACAAAAACAAGCAGACCGAGGTTGCCAAGGAAACGGTCTCCTATGTGGAGCTTATTCCATTGTCGTATCTGGACCCGAGACACCGTGCTTCCACGGCACAGGTCTCTGCGGAGGCAACGCAGGAACCCAATTGTGTGGAAGCCGGGGTATCGCCGGGCGGCGGCAGTGTGACGCTCCGGGTGGAACGGGAGTTCGAGGCGGAGCTGGTGGCTGAGACCAAGGTCCGCGTGTATGTCAGCGATCAGAGTGATGATCTGGAAGACAAGGATTATGATTTTGACGGCGAGAGTTTTGATTACGATGATCTGGACCCTGACGCCCTGGATGATGAGCTGTAAGGAAGGAATACGCCGCTGCCTTTCTGTTACTGTATTGGGTTATGATCCATTATATGATGAGAGGGCAGCGGCGTAGAGGGCGAATGCCCTCTTTTTTTTAAAATATTTTGGGGTTAGGTTTCAGCACCAAAAGCTTCATCTGCGTACTGCAGAAGGGCGGGCTATCCGGTTATGAAGGATGATGCAGCTGTAGGCGCGGCATGAAGAATTTCGGATGGGCGGTGGCATAAGGATGAACGAAGGGCTTAACTTATTCCTTCAGCTGGCACCGGAGCAGATTATGCGCAGACTCCGCCGCTGCGGGATTGAAGCGGACCCCGGGGCTATAGGCAGACCAGCACGGCGGAAGGATGCAAGAGAGAGTCATACATATTCCCATGGACAAGACCCCGCAAGTTACAGGCAGCACTACCGGGTGGTTATTTTCAATCTGGCTGTGCTGGAGTGCCAGCCTCTGGGTGCAGGGGCGGCTATGAATGCTGCTTTTTTGGGGCCGGTGATAGGAGAGGGCGGGTATGGCGGAGCGGGTGCTGGCGCGAGCGGGAACAGGGTTAATGGAGCAGGAGCGGGTGGCGGCAGGGATGGCGGGAATGGTACTGGTGTAGCAGGCGCTGCTGAGTATGGTGAGCGCGGTTATGGTGGAACGGGTGCCGGAAGTGATAGCGGGAACAGTTATGGCGGAGCGGAAATTGAAGGGCGTGACGAGAACAGCTATGAGGGAACGGGTGCCAGAGGTAATAGCGGGAACAGCTATGGCGGAGCGGGTGGCGTAAGTGAGATGCGCGGGGTGGCTGGAGCAGTCCGTGTAACGGCGGTCCGGGCGCTTTACAGCCTGGGGCTGGACAGCGGCGAGGTGGAGCTGCGGGCCATGGGCGGGCGGCGTTATGTGGTGACGGGCATTACTCCGTTGATGCCGGTTCCCGGCAAGCCGCTGCCTGAGCCGTACCGTGCAGCCTCGCGGGAGCTGGCCCGTTCCCTTGCCCTTGAGCAGCCAGGCCGTGCCGGGCTGCTTATGGGTATGGACCCGGAGTTCCTGCTGCTCCGGGAGTCCACGGGCCGCGTCGTGCCGGCGTCGCGGTACCTGCCCATGGACGGCGCCGCGGGCTGCGACGCCGGACCCCCGGGAACGCGCGGCGTGTTCCCGGTGGCGGAGCTGCGCCCTGCGCCGCGCGGGGAACCGCGCGCGCTGCTGGCGCAGCTGATGTCCGCCGCGCGCGAGGCGGACCGGCTCATCGCCGACCGCTCGCTCCGCTGGCGGGCGGGAGGCATGCCGCTGCGGGGCTGGGCCCTAGGCGGCCACCTGCACTTCAGCGGCGTGACGCTGTGCGCGCCGCTGCTGCGTGCGCTCGACAACTATCTCGCGCTGCCCATGCTGCTGCTCGAGGACGTCCGGGCTGCGGCCCGGCGTCCCCGCTATGGCGTGCTCGGCGATTTCCGGCGGCAGCCGCATGGCGGCTTCGAATACCGGACACTGCCGAGCTTCCTGGTGTCCCCGGTCATCGCCAAAGGCGCGGTCTGCCTGGCTCACCTGATCGTGAGCCATTATGAAGAGCTGCCGCTGCGTCCGCTCGACCGGGAGAAGCTGCATGCCGCCTTCTACAGCGGCGACAAGCAACCGCTCCGCGAAGCCTGGCCTCCCCTGGAGGCGCAGCTTCGCGCGCTGGGCGGCTACGCAGCCGCCGCCAGCTACATAGATCCTCTGCTGCGCTCTATAGCCGCGCAGCAGACCTGGGATGAGTCGCGTGATATCCGCGGCTTGTGGTGCGGCAGCGCCCCGTCAGTCTCCGGGGCGCGCCCGGCCGGGCCGGAAGATACTTTTCAATAGAAGCTGTCTGTATAACGGCGGCTGTCTGTTTTCTTTTAGCGAGAAGCGGTCTATTCAGTTACCGGACAATCGCTGCGGGTCCAGCAGAATACGTCACATCCACACCTGAATCGATGCTGGTAGCTTGGAGACTTATTTAGTTAGCACTGTCAGACTTAAAATGTTGTACATTATGCAACGTTGATTCCCAAATAGCTGTCTGTGCGGAAGATTGTTGTATGAAATACAGGAATTCATCCCTCTAGGCTGTAAGGAGAAGGCGAAATACTGCCTTTTCTACAACAATTTTGGATTGAGACCGCAATGATGAGCGAAATGTTGTATAATGTGCAGGATTTTGGGGATTCACTGGATCACTGCTTTATAAACTCCACTATCCCTCCGCTTCCATAGCGGCCTCTTAAACAGGAGGGCCTACTCTTCTCAAAGAGTGGCTCCGGTTTCCTATTTGTACAACATAGACCAGGTGCGATATCGGTGAACCCCAGCTTTTTGCAGATTCATCCGTCTTGCCCTCTTCCAGCACATCAGCACATCAGCGCATAAGCGGGCAACCACCTCTGTGGCTAAACCTTGGCAGTCCGGCACTTGGCCGAACTCCCGCAGTACGTGTGATGAACCCGAGAGCATTTCGGTCTTCCCGCTCTTTCTCACCAGCTCCGCGAATCGTTCCACGTCAAAAGAACCCTCCGCATACGGCAAAAAACTTCCATAGAACCGCAGCATTACCGCTTTGATCCGTCCGGGCCGGTTCATCCATCTCCCCCACAGCTCCATGAAATCCCGTTCAAACCCGAAATTCTCCACATCCCCGATGATAAACAAATTGAGTGCAGGGTCTTTGTGCAACAGCGCCATCAGCGGAATGCGGTCAGCTTCATTCAGTTTTCTTATCACGATTTTTCCTCCTTACATAAGATAGAATGTACAATCGTTTTCATAGATCATATTATAGAATATTATGGCTTGAAAATATAAATTCGTTCCAATTGGCTTAACGCCAAAGGAAAAACGCTGTATTACAGCGAGAAAAGCTGCTGCCAGCCGCCGGAAAATCTGCACACCAGGTTTTAGCAGGAGACCGGAAGAGGCTGCGGGTAACTTTGAGAGGGAAGTTTCTGCTATAATAGAGAACAGTATGAAGTAGGCATGGAGGTAGACGATGGCAAACTATACGCCGATGATTCAGCAGTATTTAAAAGTGAAGGAAGGGGCAAAAGACGCTTTCCTTTTCTTTCGTCTGGGCGATTTCTATGAAATGTTCTTTGAGGATGCCTTGCTTGCCTCGAAGGAGCTAGAGATTACACTAACAGGCCGTGATGGCGGGGTCGGCGAAAAGATTCCAATGTGCGGAGTGCCGCATCATGCTGCCGAGGGGTACATACAGCGCCTGATCGAGAAAGGCTACAAGGTCGCTATCTGCGAGCAGCTCGATGATCCTGCGGTGACCAAAGGGATGGTCCGCCGCGATATCGTCCGCGTAGTTACACCGGGCACCGTGATGGACGGCAAAATTATAACGGACAAAAGCAACAATTACCTCGTCTGTGTGACTGAGGAAGATGGCATGACGGCACTGGCTGCCTGCGATTTAACAACAGGTGAGCTGTATGTCACCTCTGTACTCTCCAGCACCGAATGGCTGCGGGATGAGATCGGCATCTATGAGCCGGCAGAGATTATCGGGGACGAGGCGCTCCTGGAGCAGCTGCGCAGTGAAGCCTCCCTGCTGGCTAAGCCAGTAGTTTATACACCGTGGGACAAGCAGGAGGAAGGACTGGCCCGCCGCCAGTTCGGCGAAGCGGCATGGGTACGGCTGGAGAAGGAACGCGGCCGCTGTCTGGCACTGCTGATCTCCTATTTCAGCGAGACCCAGCGCCGGTCACTTGGGCAGCTAACCCAGATATCTCCTTACGAGCCCGGAAATTATATGATTCTTGATCCGTTCACCCGGCGCAATCTGGAGCTGACCGAAACCGTAAGGGAGCGCTCCAAAAAAGGCTCGCTGCTCTGGCTACTCGACCGCACGGAAACCTCGATGGGCGGGCGTCTGCTGCGCCGCCGGATAGACAAGCCGCTGCTGCAGCGTGCGCCGATTGAACGCCGCCTCGAAGCTGTCGACTATTTGTATAACCAGTTTATCGTCCGCGAGGATTTGCGCGGAGCACTGAAAGAAATCTATGATCTGGAGCGGCTAGTCGGACGTATTGCCTTCGGCAGCGCCAACGGTCGGGATATGAACGCCCTGAAGCTGTCGCTGGCGCAGATTCCGGCGCTGAAGGAGATGTGCCTGACATCCGGTTCGGCCACCCTGCGGGAGATCGGCACGTCCATGGATGAGTGCGCAGAGCTCCGGGAGGATATCGAACGGGCCATTGTTGAGGATGCTCCGGTATCTGTCCGTGACGGCGGAATTATCCGCGGCGGATATCATGAGCGGCTGGACGAGCTGCGTGAAGCCAGCAGCAGCGGCAAACGCTGGATTGCCGAGCTGGAAGCGAAGGAACGCCAGGCGACGGGCATCAAATCCCTGAAGATCGGCTATAACAAAATCTTCGGCTATTATATTGAAATTACCCGCTCCAATCTGTCTGCACTTCCGGAAGGCAGATATGAACGGAAACAGACGCTGGCCAATGCCGAGCGTTATGTTACCCCGGAGCTGAAGGAGAAGGAAGCGCTGATCCTGGAGGCCCAGGACAAAATGACAGACCTGGAGTACAGCTTGTTTACCGAGCTGCGCGAGCGGATTAGCGCCCAGGTTCCCCGGCTGCAGGCGCTTGCTGAGAAGGTAGCCGAGATTGATGTGTATCAATGTCTCGCGGCGGTTAGTGCAGAGCACCGTTTCGTGAAGCCTAAGCTGTCCGACAGCTATGACCTGCGACTCGAAGGCGGGCGCCATCCGGTGGTTGAGGCAGTGCTGAAGGATTCCGCGTTTATTGCGAACGGCAGCACGCTCAGCAAGGATGAGGGCAATATCCTGCTGATTACCGGACCGAATATGGCAGGCAAAAGCACGTACATGCGCCAGGTTGCGCTAATCTGCATCATGGCCCAGATCGGCTGCTTCGTGCCGGCATCCAGTGCTGAGGTTCCGCTGATTGACCGCATCTTCACGCGGATCGGAGCAGCGGATGACCTGATCGGTGGCCAGAGTACCTTCATGGTGGAGATGGCCGATATCCAGGTCATGACCGAAAAGGCTACGGCCCGCAGCCTGATCATCATTGACGAGCTGGGCCGGGGGACCTCGACCAGTGAAGGTATGGCGATCGCCCAGGCGGTGATTGAATACGTGCATGATACTATCGCCTGCAAGGCGCTGGTATCGACGCATTTCCATGAGCTGGCTCATCTGGAGCAGAGTCTGAGCGGACTCCACAACTATTCCATGGCGGTGCAGGAGAGCGGGGACAAGGTCAACTTCCTGCGCAAGCTTGTGCCGGGAGCGGCGGACAGCAGCTACGGGATTTACTGTGCGAGACTGGCCGGACTGCCGGAAGGTATCATCGACCGCGCGTACGGCCTGCTTCAGAGCATCGAACAGGCATCTCCACCGGGCAGCGTGCCGCTGAACTACGGTACGGACTATAATGACCGTTCCGGACCTGTGATTCAGGAGAACCGGGCTGTGGCTTCCATGGCTGCGGCTCAGCAGGAAGCAGCTGTTACACTTGCTTCCCCTGCGGAGGAAGAGGACAATGAGGTTGTACAGCTCTCTATATTTGGTGAGGACGAGCCCCGCAAGAACCGCAAAGGCGGGGTCGCAGCACCGGCAGCCAAAGAAAATCCGCTCCTGAAAGAGCTGATCTCAGCTGTACAGGGTGCGGATCTGATGAATATGACACCGCTGCAGGCGATGGGTCTGCTTAATGAACTGAAGATGAAGGCCAGGGAGCTATAAGCCTGAGAGTATATAAGCGAGTGGGCTAATTAAGATTTTACCGGGCTTATTCAGACATCAATATGAGTTTGCAGCTACATTATTTATAAATTGCGGGGTGAACGAATATGGCCAAGATTCATGTGCTGGACGAGCATATTGCCAACCAGATTGCTGCCGGAGAGGTAGTGGAGCGTCCTGCCTCTGTAGTGAAAGAGCTTGTGGAGAACGCGATTGATGCGGGAAGCACACGTATCGAAGTCTCTGTGGAAGAGGGCGGACTGCAAAGCATCCGCGTCAAGGATAATGGCTCCGGCATAGAGCCGGAGGATTGCGAGACGGCCTTTTACCGCCATGCAACAAGCAAAATCGCCAACGGCCGTGATCTGTTCCTGATCACCAGCCTCGGGTTCCGGGGGGAGGCACTGCCGAGTATCGCGGCGGTATCGAAGCTAACCCTGCTGACTGCCAGCGGTGATGACGGGAAGGGACGGCTGCTGGAGATTGAGGGCGGGAAGCTGATCCTGAGTGAGGATGCGCCTTCCGGCCGGGGAAGTGATCTCACCGTACGGGAATTGTTCTATAATACCCCGGCACGGCTGAAGTATATGAAGAGCATCCAGACGGAGCTGGGCCATATTTCGGATGCGATGTACCGCATGGCGCTGGCACATCCGGATATCTCATTCACCTTGCAGCATAACAGCAATCAGCTGCTGCATACGCTGGGCAACGGCGATCTGCTGCAGGTTATTGCCGCCGTGTACGGCACCTCCGCCGCCAAGGCGATGCTGCCAGTCGCGGCTGAAGACCCGGATTATAAGATCTCCGGTTATATCAGCCGTCCGGAATGGACGCGTTCGAACCGTAATGCCGTAACGACGATTGTCGGCGGACGCTATATCCGCAGCAACGGACTGAATGCCGCGATCATGCGTGCGTATCATACGCTGCTGCCGATTAACCGTTATCCGCTGCTGGTGCTGCAACTCGACATGCATCCGTCACTGGTCGATGTCAACGTGCATCCGGCTAAGCTGGAGGTCCGTTTCAGCAAGGAGACCGAGCTGTATGCATTCGTGGAGCAGCAGATCCGCAGCCTGCTCATGGGACAGAGCCTGATACCACGTCCAACCAAGGAAATTATCGGGGGCAAGAATAGCAGCTCCTTCATTCAGGAGCAGTTCGCCTTTTCCAAAGGGGCGGTTCCGGGAGCTCCGCAGCAAGGTGCTGAGCCAGCTAACCCTGCAGATGCTTCCGCTGGCCGCGGTCCCGGCCAAGGGATGCCTGCTGATGCTCTGCAGGGAGGCAGCAGCCAGCCGCGCCCGGGAGGGAACAGTGCTGCTCCGTTTCCCGGCGGCGCAGCCCCGCTAACCGGCAGCAGTGCTCCGCTGTTCGGCGGTGGGGCCGCTGCCGGGGCTCCGCAGCGTTATCCAAGCGGCGGCAATTCTCTGCCGCCGCAGTCTCAGACCAGGGAGACGGCTGCAGCTTACGGCGGCGGTGCCATGCCGCCTGCACCTTACCGGAACGGGACCGCAGCACAGCCGTCATCCCGTCCGCGCGACAGCTACCGCCCGCAGGCAGCTGCGGCTGACCGGGGACAAATGCCAACCGCAGAGGAGTTATACGCCCCTGCGGTTGCTCCTGCCGGAAGCGAAGACACAGGACTCCCGCAATTTCCCGAGCTGAATTATATCGGCCAGCATCACGGAACGTATATTATCGCCCAGAATGACAGCGGTCTGTATTTGATTGACCAGCACGCTGCGCATGAACGGGTGAATTATGAATTCTACTATGAGAAATTCGGCAAGCCGGAAGACGCATCGCAGGAGCTGCTGCTGCCGATTACGCTGGAATTCACGCCTTCGGAGAGCAGACAGCTCAGCGAACGGCTGCACTGGTTCCAGCAGGCGGGAGTATTTCTTGAGCATTTCGGCGGACAGACTTTCCTGGTCCGTTCCTTGCCGTACTGGTTCCCGGAAGGTGACGAGAAGGCGGTCATCGAGGAGATGGCGGAGTGGGTGCTGAGCGAACGGTCCATTGACCTCGCCAAGCTGCGCGAGAAATCCTCGATTCTCTGCTCCTGCAAAGCCTCGTTCAAGGCTAACCAGAAGCTCACAGAGCTGGAAGTAGAATCGCTGCTCTCCCGGCTAGCGGCCTGCCGCCAGCCTTATACCTGCCCGCATGGACGGCCGATAGTCGTCTCCTTTTCTTCCTATGATCTGGAGAAGCTGTTTAAGCGCGTGATGTAGTGGCAGTACTGTACATTTGAAGAGAGCAAGATCGGAGGCAACATGATTATAACCACGGGCTTTAACCCGATACCGGAAATTGTAGACCGGGCCAGGACTCTGGCTGAGCGCACCGGCTGTCTCTATGCGCCCCGTGCCAAGTTATCCATGGCGAAGCTTGTGGATCAATATGGGGACGAGCAGGTCCTGGTCGTTCTGCAGGAGGCGGTCCGGCTGATAACGCCGGAGATGCCGCCTATGGAGTTCCATCCCAGCATGGGGTTTGTCCGTGCGAAACGGATCATTAGAGGCGAATCAGACCCCCTGATTGATGCAGCAGGCATGCTGCCCGGCGACAGTGTGCTGGATTGTACGGCAGGTCTCGGGGGAGACTCGCTGCTGTTTGCCGTCACCGGAGGTGAGCATTCCCGGGTTACGGCGCTGGAGAGCTCCCTGCCGCTGTATGCGCTGCTGCTGGAAGGGATGAGCCAATATATTTCAGGCCAGATTAAGGTGAATGAAGCCCTGCGACGCATCAATGTCCAGCGGGGTGACCATCTGGAGTATTTGAAGGCTCAGCCGGACAACAGTGTCGATATTGTTTATTTCGACCCCATGTTCCGGGTACCGCTGACGGATTCGGCGGCGATCTCCCCGCTGCGTAAGTTCGCTAATCCCGCCGCATTGTCGGCGGAGAGTGTGGCTGAGGCGGTCAGGGTTGCACGCAAG
The DNA here is from genome assembly GCF_037963255.1 of Paenibacillus sp. FSL H8-0259. Taxonomy (NCBI): domain Bacteria; kingdom Bacillati; phylum Bacillota; class Bacilli; order Caryophanales; family Paenibacillaceae; genus Paenibacillus; species Paenibacillus sp. FSL H8-0259. The sequence goes on along the minus strand of NZ_CP150147.1, from coordinate 4,572,166 downwards.
ACCGTTGTGCTGAAAGAGAAGGCGCTGAGCGGGGAGTTTGCCCGCCTGGGCTTCACGGAGCTGCTGAGAGCAAGCGCCAAAACATCGTACGGGGTGATCACCATTGACAACAGAGACTAAACGCAAGGTACTCGTGCTGCTCGGTCCGACCGCCGTAGGGAAGACCAGGCTGAGCCTGGAGCTGGCCGGGGCTTTCGGTGCCGAGATCATATCAGGGGATTCCATGCAGGTCTACCGTGATATGGATATCGGTACGGCGAAGATCACCGAAGCTGAGATGAAGGGGATTCCCCATCATCTGATTGATATTCATGATCCGCTTGATGCCTATTCCACCGCAGAATTTCAGGAGCAGGGTACCCGGCTCATCGAAGAGATCAGCAGCAGGGGCAGGCTGCCTTTTATTGTCGGCGGGACGGGACTGTATATTGAGTCCCTATGCTACGGATTCCGCTTCTCCGAGGCGGTGGCGGATGAGGCCTTCCGCAGCGAGCAGGATGCTTACGCTGAAGAGCATGGGGCGGAAGCGCTGCATGCCCGGCTGGCGGCGGTAGATCCGGCCAGTGCGGAGCGGCTGCATCCCAATGACCGGAGAAGAATTATCCGCGCGCTGGAAATCTATCATCAGACTAACATTCCGCTTTCCGACTCTCTTTCAGGGCAAAAGAAGGAGTCCCCTTATGAGTTGTGCCTCATAGGGCTGACTATGGACCGTAAAATACTATATAAACGTATTGAAGAACGGATTGATCAGATGCTGGCGGAAGGACTTGTGGCTGAAGTTCAGGGACTGCTTGAGCGCGGCTACAGCAGAAGCCTTGTATCTATGCAGGGACTGGGCTACAAAGAGATTGCCGCCTATCTGGAGGGAGAGACAACGCTTGAGGAAGCCGTGATCCTGCTGAAGCGCGATACCCGCCGATTTGCCAAAAGACAGTTATCCTGGTTTCGCCACATGAAGGAAATTCAATGGATCGACGTGGAGGAGAGTCCGGACTATAATGAGATTTTCGCAATAATTCAGCATAAAATTGCGCAAACCTTTGCAAATTCAATATAACTCTTGAGGTTATACCCATTAAATCCATTCGTTGCTGCACGAACATTGTAGGATGCTTCCAAAGCGTATTCGCGCTTTACCGAAGCATCTTTTTACATCCCGCTTCATGCCTCTTTTTGCCGAATGTACTGATAACCGGGGGGACCAAATGTTAAAAGCTCGATCAGAGCAGCTGCCCAGAGTGACTATGCGGAAGCTTCCCGCGTCACTGCTGATTCAGAGGATATTGTTGTGCCGGATAAACCTGTTGAAGCGGGGCCGCAGCAGATGCTGGAGCTATTGAGATTGACCGGAAGGGCTCCGAAGATTTAATATGTAGTGGAGGGAACCATAAATATAACCATTTCAACTAAAGGGGATTGGGAGAAAAAACAACTGAAAAATCAGGGTTTATCTTTTATTAACTTTCAAAGGGTTTTATAAATGAGCTGATTTCATCCATGTGTTAACGTTTTACATACCATATCTCAGCCTGTTTTATTACATTGCTGTGCTTGCAGAATACATGGTATAATAGCAGGAAAGTTTCTCTAAGGTGTTGAATATACTTACGAACAATCTAATTGAACCATTGGGGGTACGTCATATGAACAAGTCCATTAACATCCAAGATACGTTCTTGAACCAGCTGCGCAAAGAGAATATCCCTGCTACAGTATATTTGACTAACGGTTTCCAAATCCGGGGAATTATCAAAGCCTTCGACAACTTTACGATTGTCATCGACAGCGACGGGCGCCAGCAGATGGTGTACAAGCATGCGATTTCCACGTTTACACCACAGCGCAGCGTATCGCTGATGCAGGACAATAATAACGAGATTTAAGATTTTACAGCCTTGAAGCGAAACCTTTTTGTTTATCAATCGTTTGAATAGAGAGTGCGAGAGAGCAACCTGTGAAGGTTGTTCTTTTCATTCGTGACCATAATTCATGATTTTTCCGCTAAGGGAGTCAGGAGGCAACATGTCCAGAGACCAACTAACCAGGAATGGCGGCAATAGAAACAGAGGTAGCAGTACGCCGAATTCCAAAGGGAAACCAAAGAAAAAGAAGAAATTTCTAACCAAGAAACGTGTATTGTGGAGTTTGTTTTTTGCAACGGCACTGGCGATTTTTTGTGCGCTGGGCGGCTATTTGTTCATTATGCTGAACGGGCAGAAGCTGCTGGAGGAGAACCAGGGTAAATTGACGGTGAATCCCCCTACGCAGATTTTTGACCGGAATGCGAATCTGATCGGAGAGCTCGCTCTGGAAAAAAGTGATCCGGTGGAATACGAGGATCTTCCCAAGATGCTGATCACCGCTTTTGTAGCTACCGAGGATAAAAGGTTCTTCGATCACAAAGGTGTAGATATCTGGTCCATCGGACGGGCGGCGGTGAAGGATATTGCGGCACGCAGCATGGTTGAAGGCGGAAGCACCATCACCCAGCAGCTTGCGAAGAATATCTTCCTGACCCGGGATAAGACCTTCTTCCGCAAAGCGACAGAGGTTTCGATTGCTGTTGCGCTGGAGAATAAGCATACCAAAGAAGAAATTATCACAATGTATTTGAACCGGATACCTTTTGGGGGAACCATTTACGGTATCAAGGCCGCCTCTATCCGTTATTTCGGTGAGAGTAATTTGAACAAGCTGGAGCTGTGGCAAATCGCTACTCTGGCTGCCATGCCGAAGGGGCCTTCCCGCTATAATCCGCTGCGTAATCCGGAGTTGTCCAAGGAACGCCGCGCGGTTGTGCTGCAGCTTATGTATGATCAGAAAGAGATCACGAAGGAACAGATGGATGAGGCAAAGGCTGTTGACTATAATTATACGCCACCTGAGAGTAGCAAGCAGCGTTACCAGGCTTTCATTGATTATGCTATTGACGAGGCTGAGGATAAATTCGGGCTTACCGAAGATGATCTGAATATCGGCGGTTACAAAATCTATACAACGATGGATAAGCATGCCCAGGAGACCATTGAGGATGCTTTTGCCGACAGTGATAATTTCGAGAAAAGCGTGGACGATGAGCTGGTGCAAGGTTCGATGACGATCATCAACCAGGAGAACGGCAGTATTGTGGCGCTGATGGGCGGTCGCAATTATGAGAAAAAAGGCTACAGCCGCGTTGACGGCAGCCGGCGTTCTCCGGGTTCAGCGTTCAAACCGCTGGTTGCGTACGCACCAGCACTGGAATCCGGCAAATTCACGAATGATTCGAGACTGAGCAATGAGAAGCAGTGCTTCGGCAAATATTGCCCGAACAATCTGCATGGCTATTCGACAACGATCAGCATGGCGGATGCCTTGACGAAATCAGAGAATATTCCGGCGGTATGGCTGCTGAATGAGATCGGTGTGAACACCGGCTTCCAGTTCGCCAAGAAGCTTGGCATCAATCTGAAGGATGAAGACAAGAACCTGTCGCTTGCCCTCGGCGGGATGAGTGAAGGGACCAATACACTGGAGATGGCCCAGGCCTACAGCGCATTTGCCAATGGCGGAGAGCTGCGGGATGCCTACTCCATTAAGTCGATTGCCGACAGCGATGACAAGACGGTCTACAAGGCCAATACCACCGCTGAACGGGTGATGAGTGAGGACACGGCTTATCAGATGACTGAGATGATGCAGAAGGTCGTACAGGATGGCACGGGTAAAAAAGCGAGAATTAACCGTCCGGTAGCCGGTAAGACAGGAACCACCCAGAGCGGCTACGAAGGAATCAGCTCTAACCGCGATGTCTGGTTCGTCGGCTATACACCGGAATGGACAGCAGCCGTCTGGATGGGCTATGACAAGCCGAGCAAGAAACATCTGCTCAAGAACAGCAGTCCGCTCGCGGCAGCATTCTGGGGCAAGGTCATGGAGGAAGCGCTGGAAGGCGTTCCTGCCAAATCGTTCCCGGTTCCCAAAGGCTCGGCAGAGGTTGAAGCTACACCGACACCTGAGGCGACTCCGGTTGTAACCGGTCTGCAGGCGGCTTATGATGCCTCGACCATGACGGTCAACCTGAGCTGGAATCCGGTTGAAGCTGCAGGTGTGGACTACCGCATATACCGCCGGGAAACCTCAGAAGCAGATTTTACTCAGCTCCTTAACACGAGCACTGCTAGTGTCGGTGATATAAGTGCGATGCCGGGACTGTCTTATGAATATTATGTAAGAGCTTATTATCCGGAGCTTGATGTGGAAAGTGAGCCTTCGGATATCGTAACGGTGTCCGTGCAGGATGAACTGCAAACGCCGGAACCTGAACCAACACTCGATCCGAACCTGCCTACGGATGACACTGGCAACGGCGGCAACCCCGGAAACGGCGGTATTCCGGGTGATGACGGCTCCGGCAACAACGGAAATGGTAACGGAAATGGTAATGGTAACGGAAACGGAAATGGTAACGGAAACGGAAATGGTAACGGTAACGGCAACGGCAATGGCAATGGCAATGGAGGCAGCGGCAATAACGGCGGAACAGTAACACCTCCGCCTGAAATAACACCGCCTCCAGTGCAAAGCACACCGCTGCCTACGCCGGCTCCGGAAGCAACCGCGACTACTGGCGAACCTGTAACGGATCCCGCTACAGATCCGGGCAGCGATCCGAATGCCGGTTTTGTAGAAGGTGTTAATACTACGCAGTAGATAGCAGTAGTTTAATAAAATTCATGGAACCATTTGACCCCGGCAGCCCGGGGAGCTCTGCATGTTGCAGAATTCCCGGCTGCCGGGGTTTTCTGGTGACTGGGATCACAGTGATATTTTGAGTGTCTAAGCGAAATGTGTTAAGCTGAAGGCACCATTATCTGAGAGGGTTATTCATATGAAACGTAAATTCGGAGACCGGGCCAACTGGCGCCGGATTACGCGCCGCCATTTTGCCTGCCGCTATGTGGAAACCCGGGAATTCAGCGGTTACATTACACTGTATACCATTTACGGGTTGAAGGAGCCGCTGTGGAAGAGCTATGGCAGGCATACATACCGCATTGCGGACAAAGGGTATTCATGGCTGCAGTATTTTCCCAAAGACAGCCACTATATTGTGACGGCCATGTTTGACGAACGGCAGAATATTGTACAATGGTATATCGACACCTGCAAGGTTCAGGGAGTAACAGACCAAGGGGTTCCCTGGTTTGATGATTTGTACCTGGATGTTGTGGTGCTGTGGAACGGTGAAGTGTTCTTGCTGGATGAGGATGAGCTGGAGGAAGCGCTGGAACGGGATGATATTACAGACAGTGACTATAATTTAGCCTGGTCTACAGCGAATACGATACTGCGCAGTATCGATGCTCATGCCTTCCCTTATTTCTCCCTTTCACTGAAGCACCGTGCCGAATTGTTTCATCACGGAGAGTTCAGGAGGAAATAATAATGGAATGGTATGTCTATCAAAGAGGATCATCTCCCATTCGCAGAGTCACCCGGAAGCGCCACTACCGTATGAAGCGCATATTGTGGGCTGCACTGATACTGATTATCGTTGCCGGACTGATCTGGTGCGCTGTGGCATTTAACAGAATTAACAGTGCAGAAACAACCGCGCCTATGGTGAAAGCGGATGCAGGTGTAATTCTGGGCATGTCGATGTGGGGGGATGAACCCAGTCCGGGTCTGAGGGAGCGGCTGGATTATGCGCTTGAGCTCTATCGTTCAGGAGTATTCACCCATTTTGTGGTTTCCGGAGGTCTGGATCACCCCGATTACAAGTATACTGAAGCCGAAGGAATGAAGAGGTATCTGGCGGCACATGGTGTTCCGGAGGATGTGATCTATCTGGAGAATCAGTCTACCAGCACCTATGAGAATCTTCTGTTCAGTAAGGCTGTCATGCAGCAGGAGGGCTTGTCTTCTGCGGTTATCATTACGCATGATTTCCATGGCCGCCGTGCGCTGGAGATTGCACGTGAGCTTAAGTTCACGAACCCGGAGCTTGGGGTTACGGAGTCTGAGGTCATGTCGATGTTCAAGTACAAGACACGCGAAATTCTGGCCTATACCAAATGGAAAATGCAGCAGTTATCTTTATAAATCTGCTAATTTCGGAAACTGCTAATAACACCCCCTGTACCGGAATAGACTGTTTAGAGCAAGTCAGCCCTGTATAATGAGGTGAACAAGGTGAACGGACATGTAGCGGCGGCAAGTGGACGGGATGAAGGAAGACCGTCACGGCAGATCAATATTGTGCTGAGGAATCAGGATCCGGCGCCGGTGGCCAGCTCACCCGCAGACAGTGCCAGCGGACCGGCCCCCTCCAAAAATCACAGTCACAGCGGACTGTTCCAGGAACTCAGCCGGGAACTGGACGCGTTAGTAGGTCTGGATAATATCAAAGAGCTAGTTTTTGAGATATATGCCCTGCTGCAGGTAGCGCAGATGCGCAGTGAAGCCGGACTCGCCAGCGGGGGCCAGGCCTATCATATGGTCTTCAAGGGAAATCCCGGCACAGGCAAAACAACCGTAGCACGTATTGTTGCGAAGCTGTTCCAGCGGATGGGTGTGCTCAGCAAAGGCCATCTCATTGAAGTGGAACGGGCCGATCTGGTGGGCGAATACATCGGGCATACTGCACAGAAGACGCGGGATCTGGTGAAAAAGGCGTTGGGCGGCATTCTTTTTATCGATGAGGCCTATAGTCTGGCCCGTGGGGGAGATAAGGATTTCGGCAAGGAGGCCATCGACACACTGGTGAAATCCATGGAGGATCACCGGAGCCAATTTGTGCTGATTCTGGCCGGTTATTCCGGAGAAATCGACTATTTTCTGATGAGCAACCCCGGTCTGCCCTCACGGTTTCCGATTCAGGTGGAATTTCCTGACTATACGATTGACCAGCTGCTGCAGATTGCCGAGCTAATGGCCAAAGAACGCGATTATATTCTGATGCCGCAGGCCATACTCAAACTTAAGCAGGCTTTACTGCTTGAAAAAACAGAAAGTCTGCATGCCTTCAGCAACGCAAGGTACGTGCGCAACAGTATTGAGAAGGCGGTGCGCTCGCAGGCGGTACGGCTGCTGAATCAGTATGAAAGCACAAGTCCCGGCAAGCAGGAGCTGATGACCCTGCGGACGGAGGATTTCAAATTGTAAGATATGAATGCATACAGATAAGGAGCACTTAATTAATGGCAATCACCACACATGATACCCAAACAGATGTTCAGGACCGGGCAATACTCGTCAGTCTGGTCACGGACAAAATCAAACGCACGGGCATTGATCCCGAGCTTTCACTCCAGGAGCTGGTCCAGCTGGCTGAAACGGCCGGAGTGGAAGTGCTCGATGTCATCCGGCAGAACAAGGAAACCCCGGATTCCAAATGGTTCATCGGTAAGGGAAAGGTAGAAGAGCTGCGGATGGCCGCTGACGGACTGGGTGCCAATACGGCGATCTTCGACCAGGAGCTGTCCGGAGCACAGGTACGGAATCTGGAGGAGTCTCTGGATCTGAAGATTATTGACCGGACCCAGCTGATCCTTGATATTTTTGCCGGCCGGGCAAAAACCCGGGAAGGCATCATTCAGGTAGAGCTGGCGCAGCTCTCCTATCTGCTTCCGCGTCTGTCCGGACACGGCAAGAATCTGTCGCGGCTCGGCGGCGGGATTGGTACGAGAGGTCCAGGGGAGAGCAAGCTGGAGACTGACCGCCGTCATATCCGCGACCGGATTACCGAGCTGAAACGCCAGCTTGATGAGGTCGTCAAGACGCGTGAGCTGCACCGTGAACGCCGCCGTAAGAGCGGCGCTGTACAGGTGGCACTTGTTGGCTATACCAACGCCGGCAAATCCACGCTGCTGAAGCAGCTTACAGATGCGGATGTCTATATTGAGAACCAGCTGTTTGCGACCCTCGACCCGACTTCACGCGTGCTCCAGCTACCTGGGGGTAAAGAAGTTGTCCTTACAGATACTGTAGGGTTCATTCAGAACCTGCCGCATGATCTGGTAGCCTCCTTCCGGGCTACACTGGAGGAAGTGAATGAAGCGAATCTGGTGCTGCATGTCGTTGATTCCTCTTCGCCGATGCGTGAAGAGCAGATGGATGTTGTCCAGTCTATTCTGCAGGATCTGGGAGCCGCAGGAAAGCCTCAGATCGTCTTGTTCAACAAAACCGATCTGTGCCAGCCGGAGCAGCTGGAAATGCTTCCTACAGGTCCGGGCTTCCTGAAGATCAGTGCTTTTAATCAGGATGACCTGACCAGGATTACGGAGATTATCAGCGATGAACTGGCCGGGGACACCCTTATCTTCCGGATTCCCGGGGACCGGGGAGACCTGTCATCACTGCTCTACCGGGTTGGAGAAGTACTTGAGCAGAATTATGACGGGAATGACGTACTCTATAATGTTCGTCTGAATAAAGAGGACTACGATAAATGGAGCTACAAGCTTGCTGAGTTTATCGAACCGCAATAAGTGCAAGATAGGTACAGGCATTACAAGTCCCCGCACAGCCTCAGTTCTGCTTCGTATCATTCGGGGCAGGCGCTGCTGTGCGGGGTTTCTCGCTGAAACGCACACCGTTCCTCTTGGAATCGCGTAGATGTGTTCAGCTTTGACAAGTAAAAGTAGGGTAAGGAGAGATTGAGGGGAAATGGCAGTATTTGCAGAGGATCTATTACAGGCAGCGGAAGCTGCAGAGCTTGAAATTGAAGTTGCCGTTAAGCGGCTGGATAAAATTGTAGATCATAATCAGTGGAAGGTCATTGAAGCCTTTCAGCGCCAGCATGTCAGTGATTTTCATTTTGCCGGGTCTACGGGATATGCCTACAATGACCGGGGGCGTGAGGTACTGGATCTGGTCTATGCTGAAGTATTCGGCGCCGAGGCGGCGCTCGTACGCCCGCATTTCGCTTCTGGCACTCATACGATATCTACGGCGCTCTTTGGTGTGCTTCGTCCCGGAGACGAGCTTCTATACATTACAGGACGCCCCTACGATACACTGCATAAGGTAGTTGGCAAGGCCGGCGACGGGACAGGCTCTCTGGCGGACTTTGGCATCGGCTACCGCGAGACTGCACTGACGGCTGACGGTAAAATTGACTGGGACGAGGTTGCAATAGCGGTAAACGATAAAACTAAGGTCATAGGAATCCAGCGTTCCCGCGGTTATGATTGGCGTTCTTCCTTCACTGTTGCTGAGATTGGTGAGATGGTAGCGAAGGTAAAAGCGCTAAAGCCTGATGTAATTGTATTCGTAGACAACTGCTACGGAGAGTTCACCGAGACTCTGGAGCCCCCTCAGGTTGGCGCTGACCTCGTTGCCGGTTCATTGATTAAGAATCCTGGCGGCGGAATTGCCGAGACAGGCGGGTATATCTGCGGCCGGGCAGATCTGGTGGAATTGGCCGCATACCGCTTGACTGCTCCCGGGATAGGCGGAGAAGTCGGTGCCATGCTGGGGACGACGCGCGGACTGTATCAGGGGCTCTTCATGGCTCCGCATACCGTAGGGCAGGCTGTGAAGGGCAGTATTTTCGCTTCCGCTGTATTCCAGCGCTGCGGGTTTACGACCAAGCCTGCCTGGGATGAGCCGCGGACGGATCTGATCCAGGCAGTAGCTTTTGACGGACCTGAGCATCTGATTGCTTTCGTGCAGGGAATTCAGCGTGCAGCGGCAGTAGACAGCCACGTTGTTCCCGAGCCATGGGATATGCCTGGTTATGAGCATCCGGTCATTATGGCGGCAGGGACGTTCATTCAGGGCGGCAGTCTGGAGTTATCTGCGGATGCGCCGATCCGGGCACCGTATATCGGGTATATGCAGGGCGGATTAACTTATTCCCATGTAAAGTACGGGGTACTAATGGCCCTGCAAAGCATGAGAGAGCGCAATTTACTTTAATTAATTGTGAACTTACATTGACCGGACACTCAGCAGATGGCTGTCCGGTTATTTGCATTGGTGGATTGAATTAGAATTTCTCAAATTTGTCTACTTTCATAGAAGCCACTTCGCCGCATCTTTTGCAAATTGTCAATGTAAGCTTCGAACCAAAAGAAAAGTAGTTATTTACAGGCCTTACATTAGCGTAGCCCTCCAGCTTTCCTTCAGCAAAAGTGTTATTTCCGCAAGCTTTACAAATGAGATTATTCTGGTTCATAGAAGTCACCCCGTAGTAGTTTTATACTATATCTACGTAGTTTAAGGAGAAGCGTTCCCCTATGCTCAAAGTGAAGAGGAGATGAAGTCTATGCTGAATGAAGCGGCAGCGATAGAATATTTAACGCAACAAAACAATGTGAGCGAAGCTCCCGTTATAGTGATGATGTGCGGTGTGGCTGGCTCGGGGAAAACAACCTTTGCGCTGAAGCTGGAGAAAGCGGGATTCGTCCGGCTCTCGATCGATGAGGATATTTGGAGTACACATGGCCGTTTTGGTGTAGATTATCCGGAGCAGGCTTATGAATCCTTTAAGGAACAATCGGAAATCAGGCTGCGGGGGGAACTGGTGAAGCTGATTCAGGCGAAGCGTCATGTCGTTATCGATTTCAGCTTTTGGCAGCGGCAGAAGCGGGATGAATATAAACAACTGATTGAGCGTTATGAAGGCGTATGGGCACTGATCCATTTAAAAGTCCATCCGGACGAATTGCGCCGGAGGCTTCAGATCCGGAGCGGGCGTTTTGATGCTAATGCCGCTTTTCCAATCACGGAAGAGATTCTGACCCGTTTTTTGAGCGGATTTGAGACCCCGGCAGGAGAAGGGGAGCTGGTGATTGAAGGTTAGCCAGTCACATTTTCTTTTGAATAAGGAGTTTCTGAAAAGTTGGAGTCGTGCATGATGCGCGTTTGAGCGAAACTGTTTTCCAGTACGGAACTTTTGCTTGAGGATTGATCTATGTGATATACTGCGGGAAGCCAGGTCCCATGTAGCTGACACTTTGTTCACTTAATCTCTCATTGGCTTAAAGAAATCTTGTGAGAAAAACTCACATACCATTGACACGCCATATAAGGAAATGTACAATGAGATGAGAAAAAGATCATTGGAAGGTTGGATGAGTCATGGGTGATGAAATCCGCAGAAATATGGCATTATTCCCTATAGGAATCGTAATGAAGTTAACCGATCTATCTGCCAGACAAATTCGTTATTATGAACAGCACAGTCTGATCGTACCCGCGCGCACATCCGGCAACCAGCGTTTGTTCTCCTTTAATGATGTTGAACGTCTGCTAGAGATCAAGGCATTGATTGAGAAGGGTGTTAATATTGCCGGCATTAAGCAGGTGATGAATCCTGTCTCGAAGGAATCCGAAGAAGCTACAGTCATTACCCCTGATACAGAGGTTCGGCGTAGAGAGTTATCCGATTCACAGCTTCACCGTCTGCTTAAGCAGGAACTGGTTTCCGGTAAAAGACCGGGACAAGTGTCTCTAATCCAAGGCGAGCTATCCCGGTTTTTTAATAAATAACATAGAGATTTTGAAAGGGAGAGGGTAAAGTGAGCTTTTCTAAAGAGGATATTCTGCGTATTGCCAAGGATGAGAACGTCCGGTTTATTCGCCTGCAATTTACCGATCTGCTCGGAACAATCAAAAATGTGGAAATTCCCGTAAGTCAGCTGGAAAAGGCACTCGACAACAAAATGATGTTCGACGGTTCCTCCATCGAAGGTTATGTCCGGATCGAAGAATCCGATATGTACCTGTATCCGGATCTTAGCACTTGGGTGATTTTCCCTTGGGTGACGGATAGTCGTGTTGCACGTCTGATTTGTGATGTGTATATGCCAGACGGAACACCGTTTGCCGGAGATCCGCGCGGTATCCTCAAACGTTGTCTGCTCGAAGCTGAAGAAATGGGCTTTACTGCTATGAACGTTGGACCTGAACCTGAATTCTTCCTGTTCAGAACAGATGAGAAGGGTAACCCGACCACTGAACTGAACGATCAGGGCGGATATTTCGATTTGGCGCCGATGGATCTTGGGGAGAACTGCCGCCGCGAAATCGTACTGACGCTTGAAGAAATGGGCTTTGAAGTGGAAGCCTCCCACCATGAAGTGGCTTCCGGCCAGCATGAAATTGACTTCAAATACGCCGATGCTATCAAGGCAGCGGACCAGATTCAAACCTTCAAGCTTGTCGTGAAGACGGTAGCCCGTCAGCACGGCCTGCATGCTACTTTTATGCCTAAGCCGCTATTTGGCATGAACGGATCCGGTATGCACGCACACCAATCCTTGTTCAAAGGCAACGAGAACATGTTCTATGACGAAAGTGACACACTGGGTCTGAGTAAAACAGCCCGTTATTACATGGCAGGGATTCTGAAGCACGCACGTGCTTTTGCTGCGATCACTAACCCGACTGTCAACTCATACAAACGTCTGGTGCCTGGTTATGAAGCTCCTTGCTACGTGGCCTGGTCTGCGAGCAACCGCAGCCCGATGATCCGTATTCCCGCTTCCAGAGGGCTCAGTACACGCGTTGAAGTCCGTAACCCGGACCCGGCAGCTAACCCTTACCTTGCACTTGCTGTAATGTTGAAGGCAGGTCTGGATGGAATCAAACGCCAGCTTGATCTTCCGGCTCCAATCGACCGTAACATCTATGTGATGTCTGAGGAAGAGCGGATTGAAGAAGGCATCCCAAGCTTGCCGTCCGATCTGAAGGAAGCCCTCAACGAAATGATCCGCAGCCATGTTATTACCGAAGCTCTGGGTGAACATGCGCTGGCCCACTTCTACGAACTTAAAGAAATTGAATGGGATATTTACCGGACCCAGGTTCACGAATGGGAAAGAGATCAGTATATGACGCTTTACTAGGATACAACAGCCCTTGGCGCTCTAAGCGCCGGGGGCTTTTTTGTTTGTGGGCGTGAGGGTGGTGGGGGTTGCTTAAATTAATGGTGGTGCCCACAAAATGCCCACAAATAAATAGTGGGAATTATTCGAGGATAGATTTCATGTAGCTGTTTGCAGAGTGGTTGTAAACGAAATGACATTATATTCAAAAATAGTCATATTTCGGCATTTTAAATTATCAATAAATTACATATTTGTGATAAAAAATGGATTCTAATGAACCATGGAAAATAAACATATAAAAGGATAATATTAACTTTGTAATCGGCCGATTAACGAAATTATCGAAAGGCGGAAGATCATTGAAATTTAAAAAGATTCTATCTGCACTTCTTGTCTCAGCTGTTCTTATGATACCTTCGGCATCAGCCTTTGCAGAATCCAATGCATATGCCGCTGAGGTAACACCATTTCTTATAGGTATTGGTGATTCTCAGGCATCTGCAATATCGCTTGTGCTAAGTAATGGGGTTGATGTGGCCACCGGTGGTGTTATTTATGACCTTTTTATACAAGACGCTTCCGAGAAAGATTGGTTTAAGTGGACCAATACATCTTCAAGTTTTAGGAGGGTTGCTGCTAATATAGGTGGTTATAGTGGAAATGGCCCTATCAGAGCGGGCTTCAAAATCAATTATAACAACGGTTTCGGTGAGACTGATTTGTATTATTCTGATAAGGCAAACACTACAAATACTCAAGTCTTGGGAAATATTTTTGTCCCACCTGGAGCCACAGTATACTTAGTAGTTGATGCTCCTAATTTAACAACACCTCCTTCGTACCATCTTAATTTTGCAGCCTACACTTTTTAACGGTTATAGTGCAAGCGCCTCTTGAATTTAAGAGGTGCTTATTTTTTAGAAAATGGAATGGATGAGAGCGCCTACGAAGGCGTTTTTATTTTGCCCTCGGAGTCGATCCGGGGGCTTTTACATTAGAGAGAGGAAAGGGGAGCGGGGGATGGGCACAGAGGTATCCACAATACAAGAGCTGCTGCCACTGGTTGAAAAGTGTGGGCTGTCGGTTGTCTTACTGTTCTTGTTTATCATATTTGCTTATATTCAGTGGCGGGCTGTCTCAAAAGGCGAGTTGGTTCCGCGTGCGATGCTGGATCGTGCCCTGGAGGACAATGACCGCCTGCAGGATATCCTGGACAAAGAACGGGCAGCTTTTACGCAGCCAACTCTTGAAGTACTGCAGCGATTAAAGGCAGATCATTCCGCCAATAGCGGAAATGATGAGGATAGGGTAGGACAACCGTGTGGAGTATTGTTCAAACGTCTATCGCCCTAGCACAAAAAGAGAAATGGAGCTGGCGCAGGCATCCCGCAGGGTTGCCTTTTCAATCGCACATGCATATGGGATTTCATTCATCTGTGCGCTGCTGCTTATAGCCGCGCTTTTTTTTGTAATTCCACACACGGTTCCGGTGATTCAGCGGTGTATGCTGCGTTGAAGTCCACAGCCTTGGCCGTAGCTCAAACCGGCACAACCCTGGGCCTGCTGATCCTGACGTATCTCATGTATACCCGGCGGCAGGATCTGTTTATGATCTTCCCGGCCGTCAAAGAGGGGGGGCTATAAAGATGCTGACGCTTGAACAGGTAAAGCTTAAATCCTTGTCGTGGCTGGGCTGCATACGGTCCTGGGTGACGGCTACAGTGGCGCTGATCGAGCGCTGCTACGCCCGGAGAGTCAATATAGTCATTACTCAGGGGCTGCGGACTATCTCGGAGCAGGATGCATTATACGCGCAGGACCGTACGAATCCCGGGCAGATCGTAACCAACGCCAAAGGCGGGACCAGTTGTAAATTGTCAGTCTCAAGTGAAAGCTTTATACGCCTCATACAAGTTTGGTAAGCGTTTGAAACAAGTTCTTCAGCCCTTGGCGCTCTGAGCGCCAGTTTTTTTGTTTATAGGCCAGGGGACTTTTCCTACTCAGTGCATCTAAAGCTCATGCTCCCCTTTGAATATCGAGGCTTTGTCCCTACATTAATATGCATGTAAAAATCCACATGACAGGAATGGAGGGGTTTGTTCATAATTCAACAACAATAGACATAAAATATCGGTAGAATATTATAAAAATTGACAACTTATGGACTATATAATAGCAAAAGGTAAAGATGTATTATTTAAGTGTAATCGGCCGGTTAACAATAGTTGGAAAGGCGGAAGAATTGTGAAAATCAAAAAGTTTCTTTCTGTTCTTCTTATCTCAGCTGTAGTAATGATCCCATCGGCTTCCGCATTTGCTGAAGAAAACATTTCAGCGGCCGAAATCACTCCTTACGTTGTTGGAATTGGTGATAGTAGAGAGAATGCACTTACCATTACACCGAATGAATACGGTGGTGCGATATATGATTTGTTCATCCAAAGTGCTACCGATCAAGATTGGTTTAAGTGGACAAATACAACAACAAATCTCAAAAGAATTGGTGTTCATGTGGGAGGATTTAGTGGTAACGGTCCTACAAGAGCGGGTATAATTATTAATTACAATAATGGTCTCGCTGAACTGGGCCCACTTTACACAGGAAAGGCAGGAACTGCTGAAGCGCAATCGTTTAGTAATGTTTTGCTTCCGCCTGGAGCAACAATATATGTGGTCGTAGATAATCCCAACTTCACTGCAATGACGCAGTATCATCTGAATTTTGCTCATTACAACATAAGTTTTTAAATCTAACATGGATGCACCTCGGAATTTTTTGAGGTGCATTTCTATTAAAAATTCATTTATCACATTAAACTGCTTTAAGGGTGTTTTAAGTTTGGTCTTGGAGCGATTTGGGCGTCTTTTTATTACATACTTTTAGAAATAGAGGGGAGCGGGAAGAAGGATGGTTCATTCATGTATAGGAATTATTCGAAAAACTGTGTTTTTTGTTAAATTCAGAGCATACAAAAAATAACCCGCCGGCTTATGCCTGACGGGTTATTTTTTGAATTAATAATTGTCGGTTTGGATGACAGAATTATCATTTCTTGAGCATCGTCAAGACTTAGTTAACTAAGATAATATAATAAAATGTAATACCATTCCCAAAGTCAGCTGCGACTGTACTGGTTCCAGGATGTAAGGCAGTAAACTTTCCTTCAGCCGGTATTATTTCAATGGATCCGTCATAATTAATATACCAAAAATTATAGCCAGTCAACCATATAGTTTCGCCTACTTGCATTCTAACAATAGCCTGAGTCTCGTCAATTGGTTTTATTACAGCATTTGGAGAAATTGAAGTTGAAGAGCTAAGAGTAGAAGATGGAGCTTCAGCAGCAAATGATGTCGATCCTACCGTAAAACATGCGGCAATAGTTAAAAGTCCAATAAGCAATTTCCTTTTCATGAATAGATAATCCTCCCAAAAAAGTATTTAGTTGCATGAAAAACAATACCCCTAATGGATAATAATGTATATGAGTAGTAAGGATGATTTGAAATGCGGTATTATGTAAGAAGGTATATAAATAGGTCGAAAAATAATAAAATGTATTAAAATGGTTGTAATTGCCTAGGACTAAATGATCGGAGCTTGAAGCGGAATGAAAATAACTTAAGAGCATTATTTG
This sequence comes from Paenibacillus sp. FSL H8-0259, assembly GCF_037963255.1. NCBI lineage: Bacteria > Bacillati > Bacillota > Bacilli > Caryophanales > Paenibacillaceae > Paenibacillus > Paenibacillus sp. FSL H8-0259. The sequence continues at coordinate 4,555,707 of NZ_CP150147.1, read as the reverse complement.
AAAAATAGAAAAGGCATTGTGCTAATAATCGTAGGATTAATTGTTGCGGGAACAGCGCAGATTAAGCTGGAGAAAAGAGATAATAAAAAAAGAACCTTTAAAAGGTCCTTAGCGGGAAATCTCAGACAACTGTTTGGTATGGGCCTCTAACAACTCGACGACAATCATTTGCCCCGTGACGCCAAAATTCCTTAAGCAACGCAATTCAGCCAATGAAGCTTTCATCAAATCACCCACGGTGATGTAATTGCTATCATATAACGAATTAAGAATACGAGAAATGCTTTTAGGGTTTCTGGTCGATCTCTGTCTTAAGGTGTGAATAGGTCGTGGATATAGTCTACGGTCAATTTCAATGTAAGACATGAGGGGAAGAGTATCTCTAGTGGACAATCTTGTGATGTCTCCCTTCATATATCTGGTAATTATTATAAATATATGAGAATATATTTCAATCCTTTTTTTACAAAATACACATAAAATACAAAATTTTCATTTAGGATAATAGATATTTAATAGAGCTATTGAATTAAAGCGACTCACCGGACTAATGGCTGACGGGTTATTTTATCTACATCCCAATGGTTAGCCGGATGGTTTATTTTACATAATGTACCATGTCCTATATACTAGATCATATACACACTAAAGGAACCCTTTGCAGGTGCTTACCCTGAGAATCACTTTTATGACTAAGGATAGGCTGAAGTGAAGCATGTGTTTAGAGGGTTTGGGCTTGGGGACTATTGCTGTTACAGCTGATACTGGCCGTGGTTGTTGCGGTGCCGGTATTTCCTTTTTAATAAATAAGATACATAGGGGTATGAAATGAGAAATAAATATGTAAGTATTATTGCAATGATCCTATTATTAACGCTAATTTGTTCTCAGGCTGGAGCTGCAGAAGGAACTGGCATGTCAACTGAAACCAGGGAACGGATTATAGAGCAATATGGGCTGGATTCACCGGTAGCAGGTAGTCCGGACTGGAGCGGAATGGATGTGGGGATAAGCGGGCCGGTTGATGTACTGGTTATAATCTGCAGGTTTATTGTGAGTCCGTTAGTGTTCACGATTCAAGAAATATTATAGCTGGAGGGAATAAACATGAACCCACGATATGATGCTCCGCAGCCTGAACCCAGAGCCCGCAAGAAAACAGCGGCGAAACTGTCTTTCGTAATTATAGTAGTACTGGTTTTACTAGCAGTCATGAATCCGGGCAAAGAGGACTTTGGAGAATACGCGGTGAATCATCTGGAGGAAACACTGGGGGGAGGGCTAGCTGGAGGAATTACCAGTATGGTCGCTCAGCCTATGGTCGAATCGTTTACAATCCGGGAAAATCACATTCTGTTCTCCACCTTCAGCATACCTGATATTCAAGACGGTAAGACATTTATCGGTGATATTAAGGCAAAGCGCAAATACCTCGGGCTGTTTAAGATCATTTTCATCAAACTCTAAGCTCTAAATAGGGTATACATTTTGTTCCAGAACCCGGTATAATTGAACTGATTTGTGTGCTCTATGAATCCTTATCATTCTTGCGTGTGCACTAAGGAGGAAAGATGTTGAATACTGCGTATAAAGTTCTTTCAAGTGATGCTGATATATTCGCGGCGGCACTTGCCCAGGTGAAGGTCTATGTCGTTCAGCTGATCGAGGGTAAACCGCATGTTATAGCTGATTACGCCGGACCTGTACAGAAATGGACGCCGGAGTATGTATTGCTGGCCGGAATGACCTATAGACGTGACGAATTTGAGTTCCGGGTAAGGCTGCCCAAGAAGTAAAAGCAGGTAAACGCTTCGGGGTAACGAATTAGAAGCTGAGGAGGTGGTCGCAAGTGAGTAAAGTTATTTTTGAGCTTCAGTATGTGAATGGGCAAATTGAAGAGCTAGAATCTGTGTTTGAATCGGCGGCAGAAGCCAGAACCTATCTGACATCCGGTGGTTTGACAGGCTGGATTCCAGCAGGAGGCAAGTATCTTAATCCTGTAAATATTATCTCCATCAAAGTCAAAGAAAGCTAATTATAATATTACTGCCAAATCACACAGTCTCCGAAGCCAATCTTTGCATTTCTTATACTATAAAACGTAAAAGAGGTGTAATGATGACGCAAAGAGAACGAAACAGAATCCGCAGAGCAATTAATGCTCTGCTCGCACAAAGAGCAATCCTGCTGGAAAGACTTGAGGAAATTAATGAGAACCTGCGCAGATTTCCAAGCGGTTCACGTGCCAGAAGAGAATTGCTGGCTGCCAGAGCATCCATCCGTGAAGCAATTCGTTTAAATACTATTGCTATCCGGTTGTTGCGCAGCGTGTTGTAGTCAGTAGGCAAAGGATATGAATCCACTCAAAGACATCCTTGCGGATGTCTTTTTGGCGTGCGATTGAGACTGTGGGAGGCTCAGAGTATAATTAATCGATGAAGAGTATGAGGCTTGAGGAACAGCTACATATCAGGATAACATGGTGAACAAGCTGCACAAGAGCTTGATACAGGAAGGTGTGAAGAATGGACGATCAATTACGCCAGCGTTTGGGACTGCCGGAAATACAGGATAGTACACTGTCTGTTAACGCAGATCCGGTGATGGAAGAAAGTTCAAAATGGGATGCAGCCGGATCCACCGTGCTGAATGTCTCCAGAGAAGATGTGGAGAAGGGACGGCTGGAGAGCTATTTGCGTGAATTTAAGAAATATGAGAAGAAGCGGCTACGGGGCAAAATCATAATTATATTCAATGGGTATGAGCAGGATCGCCGGGAAGTCTATCAGGTTCGGGAGATTACGAACTGGGTTGACCGTCTGCTCAAGAACGTGCCTCATTTGTTCTATTTCCTCAGCAGAGACAATTACGCGATGCGGATTGCGTTCTTTTGTCTGTCTGAGGTGGTGGGCCGCTCCGGGATGGAAGTGTCCATCACCAAAGAGCAGGGACGCAGGCTGATCGAGAAAGTTACCAAGAGTGCATTGGTCTACGCCAAAAAAAGCAAAGACTCACCTGCGGAACAGTGGAGTCTGGCTGAATATATTCTGGACGAGCTTGGTTATGAGCAAACTGTGCAATAATGCTGTGAAGAACCCCTTTGGCGAAAACCCGTCAGAGGGGTTCTTGTGTTCAATATAGAAATTTATAGGCGGCTGCATGACTGCGGCTACTCCCTGATGGTTACACGGGTGCCAATGGGAATGATAGCAGCCAACGCGACCACGTCCTGGTTATACATGCGGATACAGCCGTGGGAGACCATGTGGCCGATGGAGGAAGGGTCAATGGTTCCGTGAATTCCATAATGTGGCTTGGACAGGCCCATCCAGAAGGCTCCGAACGGTCCGCCCGGGTTGGGCTGCTTGTTAATGATCGTGTACTCGCCTACCGGCGAGACGGTCAGCATCCGGCCAATGCCGACAGGAAATCCTCTGGTTACGGTGTCATTATCAAGCAGATAAAGCATGCGCTGTGAAAGGTCGACAATAATTCGATAGTTGGGCATGGGATCAGCACTCCTTTGTAACAGGATATGTGCGGATAGCTAAAGCGGTTCGGAGTTTGGGCAAGCGTAACAGGATCTAAAGAGGAAAAAGGCTGCTTCGCGTGATGCGGAGCAGCCTGATTATGGAGGAGAAAGATTAATGGATATCGCGGAATAATCCAATGACTCTGCCCAAAATAGTAACGCGGTTAAGGCGGAGAGGCTCGTAAGCCGGGTTCTCCGGCTGCAGCCGGATATGATCACGTTCTTTGTAAAAGGTCTTAACGGTTGCTTCATCTTCTTCAGTCATCGCAACAACGATGTCACCATTGTCAGCGGTTTGCTGTTGGCGGACAATAACATAATCGCCGTTCATAATACCGGCATCAACCATGCTGTCGCCGAGTACAGAAAGCATGAATACCTTGTTATCCCCTACGTAATGAGTAGGAAGCGGGAAGTAATCCTCAATATTCTCTGTAGCGGTAATAGGAACACCAGCAGTAACCTTGCCAATTACAGGGATACGGGTAACCGTCTGGACGAATTGATGTACATTCTCTGAATCTTCCTGGCCGAGCAGTTCAATTGCACGCGGCTTCGTAGGATCGCGCCGGATCAGGCCTTTCTTCTCAAGCCGGTCCAGATGACCGTGCACTGTAGAACTGGAGGCCAGGCCAACAGCTTCGCCAATTTCCCGAACGGACGGAGGATAACCCTTGCTGCGGACTTCGTTACGTATAAATTCCAGGATCGCCAGCTGGCGACTCGAAATCTTTGACATCGGAATCAACCCCATATACTATGTTTGGGAAAATTATAACATAGAACTGCCGTTCGTACAAACATAAGTTCTAAATTGTGAGAATTATAGCCTGAAAAATAAAGGGAACAGTTGTTCGAAAAAACTATTGATCAAAACACATGTTCGTGTTATATTATTTTCGAAAGTAAGAACAAGTGTTTGGAGGACGATGTTTATGTTAAAATACAGTACCTACAATAGTATCTACAATGAGGATATCAAGGTGTCCGCTCCCGGTAATCCATTACCCCATAATCCATTGGCACAATTCAGAGACAAGACCCTTCGCCTGCTGTCTGTACTTACCTCAATATTCCGCCAGGTCAGCTTTATCAAGATATCTCTGATACTATTACTCACGATCTCCGGATTTACAGTAGTCGGTAATGTGTTCGCTGGTTCTGTCACTTTAATGAAGCCTGAGAAACGGATAGTAGTTGAACGCGGAGACACCTTGTGGCGCATTGCCCTCAAGAATAAACCGGATGATATGAGGACTGCTGTATATATAGAAGGAATCAAGAAGTCAAATGGTCTGAAGGACAGTGGAATTAAGGCAGGAGATATACTGTCCGTGCCGGTATATTAACCGGAAGAAGCATAATGGTGTTCGACTAAGAGAGCTTTCAGGGGGTAGACCTTGACAAGCTCTTTTTCTCATGGCAAAGTTAGAATGAATTTATAGGGGAGGGGAAAGTATTGAATATTGACGAATTGGTCGCACGCATCAATGAATTGGCACGCAAACATAAGGAAAGCGGCCTGAATGAGGAAGAATTGGCAGAACGCGCCAAACTCCGCGAGATTTATCTGGGCAATATCCGCAGCAATTTCCGGGCCCAGCTTGATACCATTGAGATTGTGGATAATCCGGAGCATGAAGAAGGCAACAACGGACGTAAAGCTTAGTCTGCGGCCTTTTCATAGATAATACAGGATGACTAGGGGGAACTAACATGGCCCGTTCTTGGGAAAGAATGGTTCAACGCAACACCAAGCAAATCAATCAGCAAAGAAAGAAGCAGGGAAAAGAGACGATTTATGCAACGAGCTCTAAAGCTGCTGCAAAGAGCACCGATATTTTCAAAGGCCGGAATATTGTATTCCCTGTCGTATTGCTGTTGCTTGGCATTATGTTCTGGGTAGTCGGTTCCATTGATGAAGCGAAAGGAAGCGGAATACTGGCCAACTGGCTGGGGGTAGTGCTGTACTTCCTGCTTGCCGCGCTGCTATTCTTCCGCCGTCCGTTCCTTAAGGTGGAACGCGCCCGTCTGTCTACTATTAAATACAACCGTGAACGCTTTTTGCCAGCAGCTGAAATCGAGAAGATTACCTTGTCGCGCAGTGTAGTTACCATTAAGTATAAAGGCAAGCGCAAGCAGTGGATTTTCTCCAAGCTGATCAACCGGTATGATACCGCCGCTATGGCTGCACGCCTGGAACAATTCGGCAAGAACAACAACATTGAAGTAGTGCACGAATAGTAAGATAGACCAGCATAGGGAGTGGGAGAACGAAATGCCGATTACCGCCGTACTATTTGACCTTGACGATACACTGCTATGGGATGATCGAAGTGTGGAAGAAGCATTCCGCTACGCCTCTGAGGCTGCAGGGGATTCTGTTGATCCGCAGGAGCTTGAACAGGCGGTGCGCAGAGAAGCGCGTGCGCTTTATGAGTCTTACGAGACTTTTCCGTTCACGAAGCTGATCGGGATTAATCCTTTTGAGGCACTATGGGCTAACTTCACAGCTGGAGACCAGCCGGAATTCCGGCAGCTGGAACAGCTTGCTCCGGCCTACCGCACCGAATCCTGGCGCCGCGGCCTTGCCTCTCTTGGAGTGGACGATGAAGCGCTGGCGGAACGCCTCGCGGCCAAGTTCGCCGCTGAGCGCCGCAGCCGTCCTTATATATATGAAGAGACGCTTCAGGTGCTGGATGAGCTGCGCGGCAAGGTGAAGCTGCTGCTGTTGACTAATGGCTGTCCTGCACTTCAGCAGGAGAAGCTTGATGGTGTACCTGAGCTTATTCCGTATTTTGACCATATTGTCATTTCTGGAAGCTTCGGTAAAGGGAAACCGGACAAGACAATCTTCGAGCATGCCCTCGGACTGCTGGATATTACGCCTGAGCAGGGGGTCATGGTCGGAGATAAGCTTACGACTGATATTCTCGGAGGATTGGCCGCAGGTCTAACGACGGTCTGGATCAACCGGACGGCCAAGACTCCTGACCCGGACATTACTCCGGATTATCAGATCAGCCATCTTTCGGAGCTTCTGCCATTGGTACACTCCCTATAACTGAATTAGATGAAGCCGGTATCCTTATAGGATATTGGCTTTTTTGATATCCCTGCGAGGATTTGGACAAATGTAGTTCATGTATATGACTATTCTCATGTGATAGGGCGGTTAACGAAGCTTATTTCCGACAAGTTGAATAAAATGTGTATAATAAGGAAGAAAGCAATCTGACTTTCGTTGTTAACATGAAGATGAATCTATCGATGAACCGGGAGGGCTCCAGATGATTAAGCCAAAGATACTTAGAGGTCTCATTTGCATTGTCATGGGTATGACGCTTGCCGGCTGTTCAGGGAATAATGAAGAGGATATGTATATGCATGCAGCTGCTGATTCCTCAATGGTACCTATCAAGGTAGAGCTAAGCTGGAGTCCGGAGGAAATATCCGTTAACGACAAGGTGATTTTTAAAGCAGTCATTAGTCAGGACGGAGAAGTTGTTGAGGACGCCAAAGAAGTGATCTTCGAAATTGTAGATAATGCAGAGCCAGGCAAGAGCACTCAGCTGAAAGGGGCAAGTGACGGAGAAGGAGCTTATATAAGTGAACGTACATTTGAGCAAGCCGGCAGCTATACGGTCACTTCCCATGTGACTGCCCGGACGCAGCACTCTATGCCGTCTAAAGAACTCACGGTACAGCCATGATGAGCTTGTAAGCTGTAGCTATACTGTCAATACAAATAATGCAGGGTGGAAAGGAAGGCTTTCCGAATTCCCTTTATTCTGCTAAACTTACTCTAATGTTTTACTGGGGGGATTGAAAGTGGCCAAATTCACACTTGCAGAAAGCTTGCAGCAACGCATATTGATACTAGACGGAGCCATGGGCACAATGATTCAACAGGTGCCGCTTACCGGCGAGGATTTCGGCGGGGATGAGCTGGATGGCTGTAATGAAATGCTGGTGCTTACCCGGCCGGAGGTGATTCAGGATATTCATGAGAAATATCTGGAAGCCGGTGCGGATCTGATTGAGACCAACACATTCGGCGCCACCTCTGTGGTGCTTGCAGAATATGATATCCCGCAGCGGGCCCGGGAGATTAACCTGGAGGCTGCCAGACTGGCGCGTAATGCCGCAGATAAATATGATACACCTGAGCGCCCAAGGTACGTTATAGGGGCAATGGGACCGACAACCAAGACACTCTCTGTAACCGGAGGAGTAACATTCCAGGAGCTTGTGGACAGCTATGAGGAGCAGGCGGTCGCGTTGATCGATGGCAAGGTAGATGCCCTGCTGCTGGAGACTTCCCAAGACACGCTGAATGTGAAGGCCGGAAGTATAGGCATCCACAATGCCTTCGAGAAAAGCGGAATTACACTGCCGGTGATGATCTCAGGTACCATCGAACCGATGGGGACTACGCTTGCGGGGCAGAACATCGAGGCCTTCTACATTTCGCTGGAGCATCTTAAGCCGATCTCTGTCGGATTAAACTGTGCGACCGGACCGGAATTCATGCGCGATCATATCCGTTCGCTGTCGGCCATTTCTTCAGCAGCGGTAAGCTGCTATCCGAATGCCGGGCTTCCGGACGAGAACGGCAACTACCATGAATCTCCGGATTCACTTGCCCGCAAGCTTGCCGGCTTCGCCGAGAAGGGCTGGCTGAACATTGCCGGCGGCTGCTGCGGCACAACCCCGGATCATATCCGGGCGATGGCCGAAGCCCTGTCGGCATATCCGCCGCGCGGGCTGGATGGCATCCATCCGCCGGCACTCTCCGGCATAGAGCCCGTGTACATTGAGAGCGATAACCGTCCTTACATGGTCGGTGAACGGACCAACGTGCTGGGATCTCGGAAGTTCAAGCGGCTGATTGTCGAAGGCAAGTATGAGGAAGCTTCAGAGATTGCCCGCGCACAGGTGAAGAGCGGAGCGCAGGTCATTGACGTCTGCGTGCAAGACCCTGACCGTGATGAGACAGAGGATATCAAACGTTTCCTCGAGCTGGTAGTGAAGAAGGTCAAAGTCCCGCTGATGATCGATACCACCGATCCGAAGGTGATTGATCTGGCCTTGCAATATTGCCAGGGGAAGGCGATTATTAACTCCATTAACCTTGAAGATGGTGAAGAGAAATTCGAGCTAGTGACTCCGCTGATTCATAAATACGGTGCTGCGATCGTTGTGGGCACAATTGATGAAACCGGGCAGGCGATTCTCGCTAAGGACAAGCTGGAGGTTGCCAGACGTTCATACGATCTGCTGGTGAACAAATACGGGCTGGCCGCTGAAGATCTGATCTTTGATACCCTTGTATTTCCTGTCGGAACAGGTGACGAGCAATATATCGGTTCTGCGAAAGAGACGATTGACGGTATCCGCCTGATCAAGGAAGCTCTGCCTTCCGTTCATACAATTCTGGGCATAAGCAATGTATCTTTTGGGCTGCCGGAAGCGGGCCGTGAAGTGCTAAACTCAGTGTTTCTCTATGAGTGCACCAAAGCCGGGCTGGATTATGCAATTGTGAATACCGAAAAGGTGGAGCGTTATGCCTCCATTCCGGAAGAAGAACGCAAGCTTGCCGAACAGCTGATTTATAATACGAATGACGATACTTTGTCTGCGTTCGTAGCGGCTTTCCGGGAGAAGAAGGTCGAGAAGAAAGAGAAGATCTCCAATCTCTCGCTGGAAGAACGTCTCGCCTCGTATGTCGTTGAAGGAACCAAGGAAGGGCTCATTCCTGACCTGGACGAAGCCCTGAAGTTATCCGGTCCGCTTGAGATTATTAATGGTCCGCTGATGGCGGGGATGTCGGAAGTCGGCAGATTGTTCAACAACAATGAATTGATTGTTGCTGAAGTGTTGCAAAGCGCTGAAGTGATGAAGGCCTCGGTCGGTCATCTGGAGCAGTTTATGAAGAAGGATGAGACCTCGGTTAAAGGAAGAATAATGCTCGCAACCGTTAAGGGCGATGTGCATGATATCGGCAAAAACCTTGTGGAGATTATCCTCTCCAATAATGGTTACGAGATCGTCAATCTGGGGATAAAGGTTCCGCCAGAGAATATAATTGAAGCCTTCCGCAAGGAAAAAGCTGACGCCATCGGATTATCCGGCCTCCTGGTGAAGTCGGCGCAGCAGATGGTACTGACGGCGCAGGATCTGCGCGCTGCCGGTATCGATGTGCCGATTATGGTCGGCGGTGCGGCATTAACCCGCAAGTTCACCAAGACCCGTATCCGCCCTGAATATGACGGCCTGGTACTATACGCCAAGGATGCCATGGACGGCCTGGATATCGCCAACCGGCTGATGAATCCGCTGGAGCGGGGCAAGATTGAGGAAGAGGTACGCCAAGAGGCAGAGGCTGCCGTTGCTGTAGCTCCTCAGCAGCCGCTTCCCGAGCTGACGCGTGCCGTCCGCTCCAAGATTTCAGCCGATGCCCCTGTGTTTTCCCCGCCGGATCTGGAACGTCATGTCCTGCGAAATTATCCGCTTGGACATATTATTCCTTATGTGAACATGCAGATGCTGCTCGGTCATCATCTGGGGCTGCGTGGTTCCGTGGAAGCGCAGCTGGCAGCGGGAGATGCGCGTACAGTGGAATTGAAAGAAACCGTAGACGATATTCTGCATCAGGCGATGCTGGAAGGTACCATTGTTCCACATGCCATGTATCAGTTCTTCCCGGCCCAGTCGAGCGGGAATGATATCCTGATCTATGACCCGCAGAACGCTGCCAATGTGCTGCATACCTTTACCTTCCCGCGGCAAAACGTTGAGCCGTATCTCTGCCTCGCCGACTTCCTGAAGCCGGTGGACAGCGGGGTTATGGATTACGTCGGGTTCCTGGTCGTAACCGCCGGCCATGGTGTACGTGAATTGTCCACTGAGCTTAAGGACCGGGGAGATTATCTCCGTTCCCATGCCCTGCAGGCAGTAGCGCTGGAGGTGGCAGAAGGCCTGGCTGAACGCGTTCACCATATGATGCGGGATACCTGGGGGTTCCCGGACCCGGCGGATATGACGATGAAGCAGAGACACGGGGCGCGTTATCAGGGAATCCGTGTATCCTTTGGCTACCCGGCTTGCCCGGATCTGGAGGATCAAGGGCCGTTATTCAAGCTGCTGTCTCCGGAGGATATCGGAGTTCACCTTACCGAAGGCTTCATGATGGAGCCGGAGGCTTCGGTATCGGCTATGGTATTTGCACATCCTGAAGCACAGTATTTCAATGTGGAGAAGCTGTAAACTGCCCTGATTGATCATCACCCGTCAGAAGGGCCTGTGCCCGTCATAGCGGAACCTCCCGTCACCGGGAGGTTTTTTGCTGGGAATATAAGAATTTTATAGGTAACGTATCCGTCTGATTCCGCTTGAAAGATGCTTTCAGCGCCAAAACAGAGTAGAATTCTTTTCATAAGAACCGGCATGATAAAAATAAGGTGAGAAGTACGAGAGAAGAGAGGAGGGGCATAATGGAAATTTATTTCTTGGGAACAAATGCCGGGGTACCGACACTGCAGCGGAATGTAACCTCAATCGCCCTCAGGCTGCTTGAAGAACGGCGTACGTTCTGGATGTTCGATTGCGGAGAAGGGACGCAGCATCAGGTTCTCCGTTCACCGCTGCGGCTGGGCAAGCTGGAGAAGCTGTTTATCACCCATTTGCATGGTGACCACTTGTTCGGCCTTCCGGGGCTGCTGTCGAGCCGTGGCTATCAGGGCGGTACATCACCGCTTACAGTGTATGGACCCCCGGGGATCAAAGCTTATCTGGATATTTCACTGTCCGCAAGCCAGTCGCGAATCCCTTACAAGCTTGAGATTATCGAGCACTGCGGCGGGCTTGTATTTGAGGATGACACGTTCAAGGTTGAGTCGGGACTGCTGGAGCATAGAATTGACAGCTATGGGTACCGGGTAACGGAGAAAGACAGTCCGGGCAACCTCGATGCAGAGCTGCTTAAGAGTTACGGGCTGAAGCCGGGACCGCTGTACGGCAAGCTGAAGAGAGGCGAAGATATTACAACTGAAGACGGGACTGTAATCCGGGCAGCGGATGTGATCCATGCGCCGAAACGCGGCCGTATTGTTACTATTCTGGGCGATACCCGTCCTTGCGAGGGAACACTGCCGCTGGCACAGGATGCTGATCTGATCATTCATGAGGCTACCTTTGCTCATGACCTGGCGGATATGGCCTACCAGTATCATCACAGTACAGCCCGGCAAGCTGCGGAGCTGGCACGTGAGGCAGGCGGGCGTGAACTGCTGCTGACCCACTTCAGCTCGCGGTACAGCTCACAGGAGGAGCTGATTCCACTCCTGGAAGAGGCGCAGGCCATCTTCCCCAATACACTGCTGGCGGAGGAATTCTGCACCTTCCCGGTCCACCGGAGAGCCGCGGGAAATGCCCCCGGGGAATGAATTATTTTCCGGGAAAGCGCAGGAAATGACAGGGCTGTGCCATAAAAAGCCTGCCGGTACTGCGGTTCGCTATCGTTCGACGAAGTATGTTAAATTTTAAATAGTTGGAGAGCTTTAAGCGTACGAAGCAGTAGAGAAATTGGCGAAACGGAGTAGCGGAAAAGCTAGGATGCCATTAAAAAACTCAATAACAGTGGGCTATAGCGGGAAATGGTTAGAAAATTGCGAAGATAATTTATAGCATTAACTATTAATGTGATGAATTAAATAAACGGGACTCAAACAGGGGGTATTATGAACAATATAGGTGGTTTGTTAATTGATCTGGACGGAACCTTGTATCACGGCGGCCGGATGATTCCGGATGCAGATCGGTTGATAGCAGCGCTGCGTAGAGCGGCTGTACCGTTCCTGTTTGTCACGAATAACTCTTCCCGCACAGCGGCAAGTGTTGCTGCACATCTGCGCGGGATGGGAATTGATGCGAATCCGGAAGAGGTCTGCACCTCATCGCTTGCTGCGGCACGCTACATTGCTGAGGAATCACCGGAAGCAACCGTGGCGATACTTGGAGAAGAGGGACTGGTGCAGGCCTGCGCCGAAGCGGGGTTGACCCTGGTCACGGAGAATCCGCAATATGTTGTCCAGGGCATCGACCGTTCTTTTACATATGAATCGCTGGCCCGGGCCTCGCGCTGGATCCGGGAAGGAGCCAGGTTTGTGCTGACCAACCCGGACCTGATGCTCCCCTCCGATAACGGGGTGATGCCCGGCGCCGGAACCCTTGGAGCTGCAATTGAAGCAGCCAGCGGGGTGTCACCTGTAGTAATCGGCAAACCGGAATCCCATCTGATTACCTATGCGACAACATTGCTGGGGATCACACCTGAGGAATCGGTTGTAGTCGGAGATAACATGCGTACAGACATTTCTGCCGGTGTAAATGCAGGGTGCCGCACGATACTGGTGCTGACGGGTCTGACCACACGCGATAATCTGGAGCACTACCAGACTGTTACGGGAGTTAAACCGGATGAAATTTGTGCTGATTTAGCTGAACTAATGGTACTGCTCGGTGTATAATGACAAAGGTATGCCTTTTACCAACCTGGAAGGGAAGATGACAATATGCCGGAATTGCCGGAAATGGAGAATTACAGAAAGCTGCTGAGCCAGCATTTAATAAATGTTCCAATTACGGGGGTAACCGTTAACAGAGAAAAAACAATCAATATGGAGACCGCGGATTTCGTGAACGGTCTGGTTGGGGCGCGTGTTGTGTTCGTAGAGCGCCGTGCCAAGCATATCCTTTTCCATCTGCATGACGGCAGAAGACTGCTGCTTCATCTGATGCTGGGCGGACTTTTATTCTATGGGACAGAGGAAGAGCGTCCGGACCGGACTACTCAGGTTGAACTGGCTTTTGGAGAGCATATCCTTTATTTCATGGGCCTGCGCCTGGGGTATCTGCATCTCCTGTCTGTTAAGGAAAGTGAAGCGGCAATGGGTAAGCTTGGACCGGAGCTGCTGGACCGGAGGATGACGGCTGAACGCTTCGCCGCTCTGCTCAAAGGACGCCGCGGTGCGCTGAAGAGTCTGCTGGTCAACCAGCATGTTATGGCTGGAATCGGCAATTGTTATGCCGACGAGATTGCCTTTGAAGCAAGACTTCTGCCGTCTACGCTCGTTCAGAATCTGTCACCGGAGGCAGTAACCCGGCTATATGACAGTGTGCGCAAGGTACTGACGGAGGCAACCGAGATTGGCGGTTATATGGAAATGCCGTTCATGACCGGAGATACGGTTACCGGTTCTTACAACGATGCTTGTAAAGTGTATGACCGCGGCGGCGAACCCTGCCTGCGCGGCGGGGGAACGATTATCAAGACAGAGCAGTCCGGACGCAAGGTATTTTATTGCCCGGATTGTCAGCATGACGCTTAATCCCGGTATAGGGGCACATGTCAGCATACGCGGCGGATACGGGCAGGCTGCCAGGTCCGCCAGGGAGAGCGGCGCGTCATGTTTCCAATATTTCCCGAAGAATCCGCGCAGTCTGAAGCTTAAGCCGGTTGACTACCGGGATGCCCGCAGCTGTGCCAGTTATTGCCGGGAACAGGGGATGGTCTCCATAGCCCATACCCCTTATCCGACTAATCTGGCTGCAGATTCCGCAGGCAGAGCCGTTATGGCTGCTTCGCTGCGCAATGATCTGGAGATCGCCGAGGCTTGCGGATCCCTGGGCATTGTGGTGCATTTTGGCCATTTTGCCGGAATGGAGCCATTACAAGGCTATCAAAATATTATACAATGTATAAATGACACCCTGTCAGGATGGGAAGGCCAGACAAAGCTGCTGATTGAGAACATGGCAGGCAATCACGGCCATGAAGGCATGACACTGGAAGAGCTGGTTAAAGTCCGTGAACTGAGCCGCTATCCGGAGAAAATCGGCTTCTGCTTCGATACCTGTCATGCCTTTGCATCAGGGATTTGGAATCCGCAGCATACGGATGAGCTGCTGCAGAGGGGGGAAGCACTTGGTTACTGGCCGCATCTTGCTGCCGTACATCTGAACGACTCCCAGTTCCCCTACGGCTCGAGGCGGGACAGACATGCTCAGATCGGGCAAGGCCATATTGGAGTTAAGGCGCTGAGAGAACTGCTGACTTCTGCTCCTCTGCGCAAGGTGGCAGCGATTGCGATGGAAACGGAAAAAGGGCCTGACGGCACTCACAGGGCGGAAATTGCTGTAGTCAGGCATTGGTTTGAAGCGGAGGATGAATCGTGATGAATATATATATGGACGATATGAGAAGACGGCCTTCCGGTTTTGCGCTGGCCAGAACCACCGGAGAGTGTCTGCTGATGCTGCGCAGCGGCCCGGTTGATATTCTGTCGCTTGATTATGATATGGGCCCGGACGATTTCTGCGGCGGTGAAGTGGTCAAAAGGATGGTGCTCGAAGGATTATTCCCGCGGGAAATCTATCTGCACACCTCCAGCCTTGAGGCGCGCAAGGAAATGTACGAAATCTTGTATCCGGCCGTGCCTGCCGGCACACAGCTGCACAATGGCCCGCTTGGGCTGGAGAGGCTGCAGGAAATTGCTGCAGGAGCGGCGGCTGGATGAAGGATATGAATCAGGAAGAGCTGATGGAGCTGCTCGGAAGGCCGGGAGAACCTCTTGCAGTGTTCTTGTATACCCCGCTGTGCGGGACCTGCAAGGCCGCACGTCGTATGCTGGAGGTTGCGCAGCATCTGCTGCCGCCCGGACTTCTGATTGCTGAGGGCAACGTAAATATGCTGCCCGGACTTATTAATACGTACCGTATATCCAGTGTGCCTGCACTGATGGTAGTGCCGGCGGACCGCCGCGCTGAACCGGAAATCTTTTATTCAATGGGCTCGGTAGAACGGGTACTGGATTACATAAGGAGAGTGACCTTATAATGATATCTTTACAACATCTTTCCCTGCGCAGGGAACAAAGCCTGATTCTTGATGATGTATCTCTGGAAATGAAGCAAGGCGAGAACTGGGTAATTCTCGGGCGTAACGGCTCCGGTAAAACCACCTTGCTGGAAATGATGACCGGTTACCTGTTTCCAAGCAAGGGTTCCGTTGAAGTGCTGGGCTACAAATTCGGCCAGTGTGATGTACGTGAGGTGCGCAAGGAAATCGGCTATATTGGTCCGTCCCTGATGGAAAAGCTCTCGCTCAGCGATCCCGTATGGGAAGTCGTCGCAACTGGCGCTTATGCCTACTTGCGCTTCTATCAGGCAATCCCGCAAAGTGTGCAGGATCAGGCGCTGAAGCTGCTGGAGGATATGAATCTCAGCGAACTGGCGTACCATCCTTTTGGTACCCTGTCCCAGGGGGAACGCAAGAAAGCGATGCTGGCACGCTGCCTGATAGCCGAGCCCAAGCTGCTGATCATGGACGAGCCTTGCGCCGGCCTTGATCTCTACGAGCGTGAGAAGATGCTGGCCGAGATCGACAAGCTGAAGCAGCGCAATGTTGCTGTAGTGTATGTAACGCATCATGTAGAGGAGATTGTACCTCTCTTCACCCATGTAGCGCTGATCCGTGACGGGAAGCTGGCGGGAGCCGGCCCCAAGGAAGAAGTGCTGACTAGGGAAATGCTGATGGACACTTTCGATATACCTGTTGATGTTGAATGGGATAGCGGCCGTCCCTGGATAAAAATAAGACCTGGAGGCACATCGATTTGAATGATTTTACGCAAGAACCCCTCGAGCCAAATCTGGCTCCTGATGAGAAAATAATTTCAAGATACATCTGCACCGCGAATCACGGCTTTGCTCCCTATGCACAAGAGGAGCTGCGCCGCCTGTTCGGAGCAGTGAAAAGTACTTTGCTGCTGCCGGGTGAAGTGTTCCTGGCAACGCTGGAGGCAGAGCCTGAAGAGGTATCGCGGATGCTGGCACAGAACCTGCCGATCTTCCTGCGCCATATCCAGCCGGTGCAGTTCCAGGACACAGGCGATATGTCTGCTATGGACAGGCTGGCCGTATACTTAAGCCGGCGGACAGAGCTGGAGGGTGAGAAGGTCTCGCTGCATGTCCGCAAGGGCAGCACGTCCTTCTGGGAAGACAGCCCGGGAGAGCTGCGGGAGTGGCTGCAGGGCCGGCTTGACAGTCTGGGTGCAGAATTCACCGTACAGAAGCCGGCATGGGTGGTGTCCGTATATGCAGATGGAGAAGCCCTGTATGCCGGTGTATCCCGGCCGGAAGAGAATCTCTCCAGCTGGAACGGCGGGATGATCCGCTTCCGCAAGGAGGACGGGCAGATCTCACGGGCTAAATTCAAGCTGATGGAGGCGGAGAAGGAATTCGCCATTCCGTTCTACAGCTTCAAGAATGCGGTGGATATCGGCGCTTCCCCGGGCGGCTGGACCTCGTTCCTGCTGGAACGCGGCCTTAAGGTAACCGCTGTGGATCCGGCCCTGATGCATGAATCGCTGCGTAATTATCCCGGACTCAAGATTCTGCGTAAAAATGCCGGGGAGGTCAAATTCCGCGAGAATGAATTTGATCTGCTGGTCTGCGATATGAGCTGGAGTCCCAAGCTGATGGCGAAGCTGGTTACCGGACTGCTCCATAGTCTGACCCCGGGCGGTACAGCCATTGTCACGGTGAAGCTGATGCATAAGAAGCCGCTGGCGATGATCAAAGAGATTATTGCCATGTTCGAAGGTGAACGGATGCAGATTCAGCGTGCGAAGCAGCTGTTCCACAACCGCGATGAAATTACACTTTATATGATTAAATATTAATTAGGTTCATGGATAAAGGGAAAGCATCCCGCTATCTGCACCGCCGGCTTCATGCCGGTACCAGGTGCTGACGGCGGATGCTTTCCCTTTTTTGTGTGACAATAAGGAGGAAAAAAGATGAATGTAGCGGGCAAGCTGACAACCGGACAAATCCTTGGAGGACGTTACAGTATTACCGGACTTATCGGTGCAGGAGGAATGAGCCGTGTATATCTGGCAGAGGATTTGCGGCTGCCGGGAAAGATATGGGCGGTAAAGGAAAGTGTGATACTGGAAGGGGGCGGGCATCGAATTGGAGCCATCCAGGCAGAAGCAGAGCTGCTGATCTCACTGAATCATCCTAAGCTGCCCAGGGTTGGCGATTTCTTCCCGCCGGACCATGACGGCTATAGTTATCTGGTGATGGATTACATTGAAGGGGTAACCCTGCATCAATCCATGATTGAGCATCCGGCAGCCCTTACGGGAGGGCGGATTATCAGCTATGCCAGGCAGCTGCTGGAGGTCCTGCAATACCTGCACAGTCATCATCCGCCGATCGTATACCGTGACCTGAAGCCCTCCAATATTATGCTGACCGGGCCTCATGAGCTGCGGCTAATTGATTTCGGTATTGCGCGTAAGCTGAGAACCGGATCTGATGAAGACACGGAGAAGCTGGGAACCGCCGGCTTCGCTGCCCCGGAGCAATATGGCAGTGCACAGAGCAGTCCGCTGTCTGACCTGTACGGGCTGGGTGCGCTGCTGCTGTACATGGCTTCCGGCGGACAATTCAGCAGCTGGCAGCCGGGAATGGAACGGAAGCTGCATGGCAGCATTCCGGACCGGTTGATTCCGGTAATACGGCGCCTACTGCGTCATCATCCGGAGGAGCGGTACGGCAGTGCCCAGGAGGTGCTGTCAGCGCTTGAACCGATTGAAGCCGAAGCCGCAGCGCTGACAGCGCCGGAGCATAAGCCGGATTTACAGGCCGCTTCTGTTAGGCTGCAGTCCCGGCAGACCTTAGTAGTGGCTGTGCTGGGCGTAGCTCCGGGACTGGGGACAACGCATACTTCACTGGCTGTGAGCCATTATTTGTCGCAGACTGGCCACACCGCCTGGGTGGAATGCGCTCCTGAAGCGCAAGTATTTAATCGCATTAAAGGAATGGCAGAAGTGCCTGAAAGAAGTGCCAGCCATGGTGTAGTGCTGCCGGAGCATCCCTTTACCTGGAGCAACGTAGATTTCTGGAAGCTTGCGCCTGCTGACGGACTACCTCAGCGGACGGGGAAGTCGTATTCCTTCGTGGTTCTGGATCTGGGGACAGGCGGTTACGAAGGGGCGCTGCCCGCCTTCACGGCCAGCGGCAGGCCGGTGCTGGTGGCCTCCGGGGCGGATTGGCGACTGGAGGATACGCTGCACTGGCTGCGCCGCAGCGGTCTCACCCCTCAGCCGGACTGGCGGATCTGTCTGCCGCTGGCCGGCGGTTCAGCAGCAGCGCTTCTGGCTTCTGCTTTGGGACAGGCCAAGGTGTGCAGCCTGCCGCTTCAGCAGGACCCTTTTCAGCCGAAAGGGAAGCTGGGTCAAGCGGTTGGAGAGATGCTTGGACTGGGAACGGACAAACGATTTTCTGCAAAAAACAGTGGAATATTTCAGAAAAAACGTTGAAATCACTACTTTTTCTGCGAGTTTTTCAGGAATTAGGCTTATTTTCTATTTCGGCGCAGGACATAGGTGTGCTAGAATGGAGTGATGTATGTGCTTAACCCGTTTCGTAATATTTATAATATAGACAGGAGCTTGCGGAGAATTTATGAGTTTACTTACTGTAGAAGACGTTTCCCACAACTTTGGGGACCGGGTATTGTTCAAGGATGTATCTTTCCGCCTGCTGGATGGAGAGCATGTAGGAATTGTTGGAGCTAACGGCGTGGGTAAGTCGACGCTGATGAATATTTTGACCGGTAAATTGTTGAAGGACAGCGGCAAATTAGAGTGGACTCCGCGTGTCCGTTACGGCTATCTCGATCAGCACACCCAGCTTACGGCAGGCAAAACGGTACGCGATGTGCTTAAAGATGCCTTCCTGCCGCTGCTGGAGCTGGAGGCTGAAATGCTGGCCATTACTGATAAAATGGGCGACGCCACTCCCGAAGAGCTGGAAACGCTGCTGGATCAGATGGGCACGATTCAGGAACAGCTGGACATCGGCGACTTTTATATGATTGATGTGAAGGTGGAGGATATGGCGGGCGGCCTCGGCCTGTCGGCAATCGGTCTGGACCGGGACGTAACCAGCCTGAGCGGGGGGCAGCGGACCAAGGTTCTGCTGGCGAAGCTGCTGCTGGAGAAACCGAATGTGCTGCTGCTCGATGAGCCTACGAACTATCTCGATGTGGAGCATATTGACTGGCTGACCAATTATCTGAAAAATTATCCGTATGCCTTCATGCTGATCTCCCATGATACGGAATTTATGAATAAAATCGTAGATGTGATCTATCATCTGGAGTTCTCGAAGCTGACCCGCTATACGGCAAACTACGAGAAATTCCTGGAAATGGCGGGGATGAACAAAGCCCAGCACATTGATGCGTATGAGAAGCAGCAGGATTTCATCAAAAAGCAGGAAGACTTCATCCAGCGCAATAAAGCGCGGGCTTCCACATCGGGCCGGGCCAAGAGCCGCGAGAAGCAGCTTGGGCGTCTGGAACGGATTGACCGTCCGGAAGAGGCGATGAAGCCGACCTTCCAGTTCAAAGAGAGCCGGGCCAGCGGGAAGACCGTGTTCGAAGGCGTTGACTTCGAGATTGGTTATGATCGTCCGCTGCTGCCAAGCAAGCTGAATATGATGATTGAACGCGGAGAGAAGATTGCTATTGTCGGGTACAATGGTGTCGGCAAATCCACGCTGCTCAAAACGATTCTAGGCGTAATCCCGACCTACAGCGGCAAAACCTATCTGGGGGATTACCTGAGTTCAGCGTATTTCCAGCAGGAAATGAAGGCGGAGAATATTACCCCGATTGAAGATGTATGGAATGAATTCTCAAGTCTCACCCAGAATGAAGTACGTGGCCATCTGGCACGCTGCGGGCTGAAGAATGAACATATTACCCGTCCGCTTAGCATGCTGAGTGGTGGCGAGCAGGCCAAAGTACGTCTGTGTAAGCTGCTGATGCGTGAGAGCAACTGGATTCTGTTCGATGAGCCTACGAATCACCTTGATATTGTTGCCAAGGCAGAGCTCAAACGGGCGCTGCAGGAATACAAAGGGACGATTCTGCTTGTCTCCCATGAACCGGAATTCTACGAGGATTGGGTAACGAAGGTATGGAATGTGGAGCAGTGGTCTGCTCAGACTGTATAGATGAATTACAACGTCCGGGGAGGAGCGCTGCAAGGCGCTGTTTCCCGGATTTTCATAATATAGAGTGATAAATGGAATAAACATTTTCTATTGGATAAAGGGGGCTGTTCAGGAATGGGTCCTAATGACAATGACAAACTGGCTCCGGCATCAGCGGCGGGACGGGACGGAAGGTATTCTAGACAGGTCCGCTTTACTCCGTTCGGGGCTGCGGGGCAGCAGGGACTGGCGCGTTCAAGTGTGCTGATAGTAGGAATGGGCGCATTGGGTACAGGGATTGCCGAGACTTTGGCGCGCTGCGGGGTAGGCCGGCTCATCCTTGTGGACCGCGATTATGTAGAGTGGAGCAATCTGCAGCGTCAGCAACTGTATACGGAAGAGGATGCCCGTCTGAGGATGCCCAAAGCGGCTGCGGCCAAATCCAGACTCATGGAGATTAACTCGGAAATCGTGCTTGAAGCCCATGTACTGGATGTGCGTGCAGAGGAGATGGAGAGCCTGCTTCCGGGGGTGGATCTGATTATGGACGGGACGGATAACTTCGACACCCGGCTGATCATGAATGACCTGGCGCAAAAACACGGCATTCCCTGGATCTATGGCGCCTGTGTCGGAAGCTACGGAATTACATACACCATCCTGCCGGGTGAAACGCCCTGTCTGAATTGTCTGCTGGGTACTATCCCGCTGGGCGGGGATACCTGTGATACGGCCGGCATTCTGCCGCAAGCTGTACAGATGGTTACGGCGAATGGAACGGCTGAGGCGCTGAAGCTGCTCGGCGGGTACAAAGAGAAGCTGCGCGGCAAGCTGCTGACATTCGATGTCTGGCAGAGCGAGCAGCAGGAGATTGGCGTCAAGGCGGCGAAAAAGGTAGACTGTCCATCCTGCGGTGACCGTCCGGTCTATCCGTATCTGTCTGCAGCTAACACAGAACGCAGCGATGTGCTCTGCGGCCGGGATACGGTGCAGATCCGCCCGGCGCAGCGCCGGAGCCTCAATCTGCAGGAGACTGCCGCCCGCCTCTCCAGGCTGAATAGCGGCAAGGTAGAGAGCAATCCGTACCTGGTCTCCTTTACAGAGGAGCCTTACCGTATGGTTGTGTTTGCCGACGGGAGGGCATTGATTCATGGAACCAGTGATATTGCTGCGGCACGCAGCTTCTATCACCGGTATTTCGGGTAACGAAGGGGAGGATAAGATGAAGAACGGAACAATCAGGCATATGGCTATTTTTACATTGAAGCATGCCCCGGACTCTGCGGAGACT
Source organism: Paenibacillus sp. FSL H8-0259 (assembly GCF_037963255.1). Taxonomy (NCBI): domain Bacteria; kingdom Bacillati; phylum Bacillota; class Bacilli; order Caryophanales; family Paenibacillaceae; genus Paenibacillus; species Paenibacillus sp. FSL H8-0259. The sequence goes on along the minus strand of NZ_CP150147.1, from coordinate 4,533,811 downwards.
GCTGCCTTCCTGCGGGACGGAGCGGAGATCCTCAGCGCCATTCCGGTAGTGAAGAATTTCGAGGTGCTGCGCCAGGTCAGTGTGAAATGTGATTTCCGGTATGGCTTCTCGATGGAGTTCGAAGATCAGGCGGCTTATGATGCCTATAATAGCCATCCCGAGCATCAGGCATTTGTTGCAAAACGCTGGGAGGTAGAGGTAGCCGATTTCCAGGAGATTGACTTCGTGACTTAATCGTCCGTAGCCTAAGCAAAGTAAAGTAAAGAGACCATTCCCTGGAATGGTCTCTTTACTTTACGGGAACTCTAAGCTTCATCTGCGCCGGTACAGCCGGTACAAAGGTGGAAGGTGGGGGACTTCATTGTGAATGAAATCATTGCCTGGTATGCGCCCGGTCCGGCGCCGGAGGTGCGGGAATCTGAGGCGGAATGCAAGAAACGGGAAGAGGGGCGTGCGGAGCTTGAAGCCGCAATCCGTGAGCTGGGTATGAAGACAGCAACAAGCGAAGATGTAGAGGATCTTCGCTTGCTGCTGTCTGGTCAAGAACCAGTGCTGCTGCTCGCAGAGCTGGGTGAACCCGCAGGCTGGTCAGGCTGGAGGGTAGTGTCAGAAATGCGGGAAGGGGGGATGGTTCTGCCGGTGATGGTGATATCCGGAGGGGATGAAGAGGCGCGTGGCCCGGCAGCTGTATCAGCTTTTGATGCAGGGGGCAATGAATATATGGCGAGGCCTGTACATACCGGTGAGTTCAAATGCAGGGTGCTCAATTTATTGAAGCTTACCGGACGCCGCAGAGGAGCGGCTTCGCTGCTTAAGGTGGATGGCTTATTGCTCGATCCCAGCCGCCGGCAGGTCAGCCGGGACGGAATAGAGCTGAAGATGACCCCCAAGGAATTCGACCTATTGTACTATCTTGCCGTTAATCTGGGTGAAATCTGTCCCAGAAACGAGATTTTACAGCAGGTATGGGGGTATCACTTTCACGCTGACACTAATGTGGTGGATGTCTACATCCGGCATATCCGTATGAAGATAGACAAGGGCCACCGGAATAAACTGATACATACGGTACGAGGAACCGGATATGTACTGCGGGCGCCGGAGAGCGGTGTCACAGGTTAGGGAATACTTAACTGACTCTCCGGCTTTTTTGAGAACCGTGCTATGGACTTGCAACAAATCGTGAATGAAGCACGTTTAATATTTAATAAGAGAGAGCTGATCAGATGCGTTTACAGTACGCGGCGTGCTTTCAGGTAGGTTTTTTTCCAGTTGCCCGAATTCAGATCTGAAAGCGTTACTCCAGGTGAACCGTAGGTGTGGAGAATCTTGCCATTGCCTGCATAGACTGCTACATGCGTTACATTCTTGCCTGTTGCCCGGCTTCCGCTGGAGAAGAACACCAAATCGCCGACGCGCAGATTGGCCTTGCTCACGGATGATCCGACTTTAGATTGGGCTACGGAAGTACGCGGCAGGTTAACGCCATATTTCTTGAAAATATATTTCGTGAATGAAGAGCAGTCAAAGTATCTTGTAGTAGAAGTGGATGCACCGAACTGGTAGCGCGTACCCAGATATTTTTTGCCGAAGCTGACAATACTTGAGCCGGTTGAAGATGCGGAAACGGATTCTGCTGTGACAGCGGAAGAGGATACGGATGCGGCAGCAGCAGGGGCTGTGCCTGCTCCGGTAGCCATTAGGGTGCCGAGCCCGATTGTTGTGCACATTCCAATAGCAATTGCTTGCTTAAACCATTGTTGCTTATTCATGTAGTAATACCTCCCAGGTTTGTGTTTATCTTTCTAGTTTCTTTCTCTGATTCGTAGTATAGCAGGTTATCTATTTCCTAAATTATGGAGCAGAGGCTTCAAATGCAGGCTGGGTCTACGTTGTAAGCGTTTTATTAAAATCTCATTAAAAGTTACAAAATATTAATATTTAGCTTGAACAGGCATAGAAAAAAGCCGGGAAACCCTTACTGTGTAAGGAGATTCCCGGCTTTACATTTTTGAAACAAAGGTTACAGTGATGTCTCTAAAAACCTATGTAATCAGTCTTTACTCTGGATAATCAGCAGAAGTCCGCTCTCAATAGTAACCGTTCCGCTAGCGGCAAGCAGCACATTACTTACGGCCAGAGACTGGCCCAGCTTAAGGGTGGCATTCTCCAGCGGATATTGAAAACCCTGCAGCGTAATTCCTGTAACCTCCGGTGTCAAAGGCAGCAGAGAGACATAGGTATACCCGCGTTCCTCGACTACAGCATGCGAGCCGGTCAGCGTAATATAGTTATTCGCATCCATGATAGAACAGGCGACCTGACGCTGCAGTGCCCGGGTCATCATCTGGATACTGGCCAGTGTATGGTCCATACGGGTTCCGGTTACACCCATAAGGAGAATGGACTCAGGCTGTGTATTCAGGGCAAGATCCAGCGCCATTTCACTGTCCGTCAGGTCCTTGTTGACCGGATCACAGCTGATGGTTTCCTTGCTTCCCGCCTGTATCAGCAGCAGCGCTTCGGGGGAGACGGAATCGAAATCTCCGACGGCAATATCAGGTGTGTATCCGTGATCAATCAGGAAAAGTGCCCCCCGGTCCGCTCCGATAATAAAATCCTCTTCATCTAATAGGTGCAAACCATCCGGTGATAGCTCACCGCCTGCAAATATGACAACACGCCCAGATGGCAATGTGATCCCCTCCTTGTTGTGGCTATTAAGTTAGTCACCCTGAACAGTATAATGCAGTTTGAAAAGTTGTACAATTGCTGCCATAACGCTAAAATGAAGTCAGATGCATTTCGCCGCAAGACTTATCCGCGGATTGGAAGGCATAAATGGTCACGGGGGGTGAGAGAGATCGTAAACGTGTTATTCGTATGTCTGGGCAATATTTGCCGTTCGCCGATGGCTGAAGCAGTTCTGCGCCACAAAATAGAGCAGCGGCAATTGTCCAGTCAAATCACTGTGGATTCAGCCGGAACCGGAGACTGGCATATCGGCAAGATGCCGCATGAGGGCACAAGAGGGATTCTGGATTTGCATGGAATCAGCTATGAGCACATGACAGCCCGGCTGGTGAGCGGCGAAGATTTTGAGAAGTTTCAATATATAATCTGCATGGACAAGTCCAATGGGGACAATGTTCGCAAAATTCCCGGAGGCGAGAAGTCGGAGCTGTTATTCTTCATGGAACTGCTGCCGGACGAGGAGCTTCGTGAAGTGCCGGACCCGTATTTTACCGGAAATTTTGAGCAGGTATATGATCTGGTGAATGCCGGCTGTGAAGTGCTGCTGGAACGTATTATTACCGAGAATCTGGAGCAGGCATAGATCCGCAGCATGACCGGTTGCCGTCCTTACATTTAAGGACGGGCACCGTATGCCCGCCCTGTACTGAAAGCGCACTCACCTGCACAACGTACATAAGTTCGGAAGATGTTCACTTTTTAGGCCTTAAAGGCTGTTTCAGCGGTTGAAGAAATAGAGTAATGATTCCGGTAGCTCTTTTTGCCAGAATCCCCAGAGATGGCGGCCGTCCTTCTCACGGTAGGATACGGTGGCTCCCCTTGACTCCAGCATCGCTTTGGTTTCCCTGTTCATTTCTACGAAATCGTAGATTCCGGTATCAGTCTTGTAGTCTCGCTCCTGCAGACCGACGACCATATTGATCTGAAGCCAGGAGAGATCAGCTTCCTGTTCCAGCTGCTGGCGGGTTTCGGGGTAATAGGCGCCGGAGAGGCTGAGCACACGGTTGAATAAGGCGGGATAAGCCAGGGCAAGATGCAGGGAGACACTGCCGCCCAGGGAATCGCCGGCGATGATTCGTTCTTCCGGCGTACGCCGTACAGGATAATTATGTTCAATGAAGGGAATGATCTCTTCGGCGAAGCATGCAAGGTACTGCTTAAAGCGGCTGCCAAACGGAGCGTATTCTTCGGTGCGGACAGCTACGTTCACTTCGACACCCACTATAATGAAGGGATCCACATCCTGCTCCAGAATCAGCTGCCCGGCAAGCGTGGCGATCCGGCCGAAGTTGAAGAATTCTTCCCCGTCCTGGCAGTAGACCACCGGGTAACTGAGGACTTCGTTATAGCCGGGAGGAAGATAAATGCGCAGCTTGCGTTCCTCCTGCAGATGCTCGCTCCACAGTGTTTGTTTCACTATTGTACGTTTCAGAAAAACAGGTTCGCTCATTGTCCAATCGTCACCTTTCGTGTCGGATTTTTGCATTAGACTAAGTGTTACGTTAAAATTACCCAAGCGGCAAATGTGGGATATATCATTTACTTGAATAATATCCTTCTATCTGTTATAGGATATTCCAAAGCCTGTTATACATACAAAATTTATGGAAACATAAATTTTATGCGTATTTCTTTGACGAAACAGCTACAACAGGTGTATAATAATTCTATAACAGAGACCACTGATATTCAAATTTTTTTATTGAGGTGAAGATAATGACTAGAGTTCCTTATGAAGTGTATACAGAGGACGTTGAAGCCCTTTCGGTACTTTCCCCGGATGGAGAAGTTATCAACAAGGAAATGATGCCTGATCTTACCGATGACCAACTGAAAGAAATTATGTACCGTATGGTATTTACCCGTACTTGGGATGACCGTGCCGTCAACCTGGGCCGTCAAGGCCGTCTCGGCTTCTATGCACCGGTATCCGGTCAGGAAGCTACGATGATCGGCAGCGAGTTCGCTTTGCAGAAGGAAGATTTCGTCTGCCCGGGCTACCGCGATATTCCACAGCTGGTATGGCATGGACTTCCATTATATCAGGCTTTCCTGTATTCCCGCGGACATCAGCACGGCGGACAGATTCCTGAAGGCGTAAATGTACTTATGCCGCAGATCATTATCGGGGCACAGATCCTGCATGCTACCGGTATTGCAATGGGATTCAAATTGAAGAAACAAGCTAATGTAGCTATTACTTATACAGGTGACGGCGGTTCATCCGAAGGTGACTTCTATGAAGGCCTTAACTATGCAGGTGTCTTCAAACTTCCTGTAATCTTCTTTGTTCAGAACAACGGCTATGCGATTACAACTCCGTTCGCGAAGCAGACGGCAGCTAAATCGATCGCCCACAAAGCGGTTGCAGCAGGTATTCCGGGAATCAAGATCGATGGTATGGACGTGTTCGCGGTAATCTCCGCTGTTCAGCAGGCTGCTGAACGTGCCCGTAAAGGCGAAGGCGCGACATTGATTGAAGCCGTAACTTACCGTTTCCGTCCGCATTCCCTGTCCGATGACGCCAGTAAATACCGCTCCAAGGAAGAAGAAGGACAATGGAATGAGAAAGATCCGATTGCCCGTCTTGCCAAGTACCTGGAGAAAAAAGGCCTTTGGACCGAAGAAGACACTCTGCGCGTAAGAGAAGAAGCGAAAGCAACTGTGAACGAGCAGATTAAAAAAGCAGAACAGACCGAAAAAATGACCATTCCCGGCTTGATCGACAGCATGTTCGAGGTAACTCCGAAACATCTTGAAGAACAAAAAGCCGATTTTGAATAAGGGGGATATCAGGCAATGGCACAGATGAATATGAAAGAAGCAATTCGTGACGCAATGCGCGTTGAACTGACTCGTGACCCCAATGTTCTTATCTTCGGAGAGGATGTTGGTAATGTAGGCGGCGTGTTCCGTGTAACGGAAGGGCTGCAAAAGGAATTTGGCGAGGAGCGTGTCTTCGATACTCCGCTGGCTGAATCCGCAATCGGAGGTTTGGCTTTCGGTCTCGGCGTACAGGGCTTCCGCCCGATTGCCGAAATCCAGTTCGTAGGCTTCATCTTCGAAGCACTTGATCAAATCGTCATTCAGGCTGCCCGCCTGCGCTGGCGTTCCGGGGGCAGATACAATGCTCCTGTAGTCTTCCGCACTCCATTCGGCGGCGGCGTTAAAGCAGCTGAACTTCATACCGATTCCCTGGAAGGCCTGATTGCCCAGAGCCCGGGTATCAAGGTTGTTATTCCTTCCAATCCATACGATGCCAAGGGACTGCTGATCGCTTCGATCCGCGACAATGACCCTGTATTCTTCATGGAGCACTTGAACCTGTACCATGCTTTCCGTGCAGAAGTGCCTGAAGGTGAATACACCGTTGAATTGGGTAAAGCTAATGTAGTACGCGAAGGAACTGATGTCTCAATCATCACTTACGGCCTGATGGTACATACTGCTACCAAAGCGGCCGATCAGCTCGAAAAAGACGGCATCAAAGCCGAAATTATCGACTTGCGTACGGTTAGCCCGATTGATATCGATACGATTGTCGCTTCTATTAAGAAGACCAACCGTGCCATTGTAGTCCAAGAAGCACAAAAGAGCTCCGGCGTAGCCGCTGAAGTGATTGCTCAAATTAATGAAAAAGCTCTGCTGCATCTTGAAGCTCCTGTGCTTCGTGTAGCTGGCCCTGATACAATCTTCCCGTTCGCACAAATCGAGGATTCCTGGATTCCTACACCGGCGCGTGTCATTGCGGCAGTGAAGAAAGTAATGGAATTCTAAGAGAAATGACCTTGCCGTCCTTGCAAAAGGGCGGCACCCGTTTCTGCAATACATTGTACTGCTTACAAACTTAGCGTATGTAAACATAACTTTTAGGAGGTTATCAAGGTGGCAAAATTTGAGTACCGGTTCCCTGAGCTGGGCGAAGGTCTGCATGAAGGCGAAATTATCAAAATGCATATCAAAGCCGGCGACAAAGTAACCGATGACGATATCGTAATGGAAGTTCAGAATGACAAGGCAGTAGTAGAGGTTCCTTGTCCGGTTAACGGCACAGTGCTTGAAGTCTTCACCAAAGACGGTCAGGTATGCCGCGTAGGTGAAGTAGTTGCAATTATTGATGCAGAAGGCGAAGTTCCTGAACAGGAAGGCGGCCATCCTGCAGAACAGGCTTCCCAGGAAGCAGATGCAGCAAAGGGCGGAGCAGATACAACATCATCTCCGGCAGCCAGCAGCCCTGCAACAGGCGGAACCAGCAACTTTGAATATAAGTTCCCTGAACTCGGCGAAGGTCTGCATGAAGGGGAAATCATCAAGATGCATATCAAGGTCGGCGACAAAATCACCGACGATGATATCATCATGGAAGTACAGAATGATAAGGCTGTAGTTGAAGTTCCTTCTCCTGTCAACGGTACAGTGGTAGAAGTGTTCACCAAAGACGGTCAAGTATGCCGTGTAGGCGAAGTGGTGGCAATCATTGCTGCAGAAGGCGATGTTCCTCAGCAGGAAGGCGGCCATGCAGAAGCGTCTGGTGCGCAGGCAGCAGCTCCTTCTCAGGCTCCGGCAGCAGCGGCGGCAGCTCCGGCTCCTAACCGTGAAGTGCTGGCAACCCCTAGCGTACGCAAATTTGCCCGTGACAAGAGTGTTGACATCTCTCAGGTAAATGGCTCCGGCAAGAACGGCAAGATCACACTTGAAGATGTAGAAGCCTTCCTGAAGGGCGGATCAGCAGCACCTGCGGCATCGGTACCGTCGGCGGCATCTGCACCTGCAGCAGCAACAGAAGCTCCAAAAGCTAAGGCAGCAGCTGCTCCGGCAGCTTCCGGCAATGCAAACCTGGAAGAAGAACGCGTACCATTCAAGGGTATCCGTAAAGCCATTGCCAATGCTATGGTTAAATCGGCATACACAGCACCGCATGTTACCATTATGGACGAAGTGGATGTTACTGAGCTTGTAGCCTTCCGTGCCCGTATGAAACCTGTAGCCGAGAAGAAAGGCGTGAAGGTAACTTACCTTCCGTTCATCGTGAAGGCACTCGTTGCAGCTTCCCGTCAATTCCCTGCGCTTAACGCTATGATTGATGAAGCAACGAACGAAATTGTCTACAAGAAATACTACAACATCGGTATCGCTACAGATACAGACAACGGTCTGATCGTTCCTGTAATCAAAGACGCTGACCGCAAGAGCATCTGGATGATCGCAAGCGCGATTACAGATCTGGCAGTCCGCGGACGCGACGGCAAACTGGCTCCGAATGAAATGAAAGGCAGCACCATCTCGATCAGCAACATCGGTTCCGCAGGCGGCATGTTCTTCACCCCAATTATCAACTTCCCTGAAGTTGCGATTCTGGGTACAGGACGCATCACTGAGAAGCCGGTTGTTAAGAATGGCGAAATCGTCGCAGCTCCGGTTATGGCCCTGTCTCTGAGCTTTGATCACCGTATTATCGATGGTGCAACCGCTCAGAACTTCATGAATTACATTAAGACCCTGCTTGCAAATCCTGATATGTTAGTTATGGAGGTGTAATAAATGGTAGTCGGAGACGCTTCAATCGAAATCGACACATTGGTAATTGGTGCAGGTCCCGGCGGGTATGTGGCGGCAATTCGTGCCGCCCAGCTCGGCCAAAAGGTAATCATTGTAGATAAATCGGAACTCGGCGGCGTGTGCTTGAACCGCGGCTGTATTCCTTCCAAGGCGCTGATCTCTGCAGCTCATCAATTCGAGGCTGCTCAGCACGGCGAAGTATTCGGTGTTACTGCCGAGAACGTCAAAGTGGACTGGGCCAAAACCCAGGAGTTCAAAAATGGCGTTGTCAAAAGAATGACTTCAGGGGTAACCAGCCTGATGAAAGGCAACAAAATTGAAGTATTCAGCGGTGAAGCTATGTTCATCAGCACAAACGAAGCCCGTTTGTTCAATGATCATGAATCCCCGCGCTACAAATTCAATAACTGCATCATCGCAACGGGCTCCCGTCCGATTGAACTGAAGCCTTTCCCGTTCGGCGGACGCATTCTGTCCTCGACTGAAGCACTTGATCTGCCGGAAATTCCGAAGAGCATGATTGTTATCGGCGGCGGCTATATTGGAGCAGAGCTTGGCCAGATGTACTCCAAATTCGGCACCAAAGTAACGATCATTGAAGGTCTGGACACTGTTCTGCCTGGCTTCGACAAAGACATGACCCGTCTGGTTGCCAAGAATATGGCGAAGACCGGTATTGAAATTGTGACTAACGCCAAAGCTGAAAGTGCTGTTCAGAACGACAAGGAAGTAACCGTGAAGTACTCCGTGGGCGGCGAGTCCAAAGAAGTGACTGCCGATTACCTGCTGGTTACTGTAGGACGTCGTCCTAACACTGACGGTGAACTGGGTCTGGATCTGATCGGTGTTGAGCTGGATGAACGCGGTCTGGTCAAAGTCGACCACCAGGGACGCACTAATATTCCTAATATCTTTGCCATCGGCGACATCGTTCCCGGTCTTGCTCTGGCACATAAGGCTTCTTACGAAGGTAAAATTGCTGCTGAAGCCATCTCCGGTCACAAATCGGTTGTTGACTACAAGGTTATGCCTGCAGTAGTGTTCACAGATCCTGAATGCTCCAGCGTAGGTCTGACTGAGAAAGAAGCGAAGGACAAGGGCTATGCTGTGAAGAGCGGCAAATTCCCGTTCGCAGGTAACGGCCGTGCCGTTTCCCTGAATGCTCCTGAAGGCTTCATCAAGATTGTGGCTAAGAGCGACAATAATCAGGTGCTCGGCGCGCAAATCGTCGGTATCGAAGCTTCCAACCTGATTGCTGAGCTGGGTCTGGCTATTGAAATGGGCGCTACGCTTGAAGATATCGCCCTGACGATCCACGCGCATCCAACCCTAGGCGAAATCGTCATGGAAGCGGCTGAGCTGGTAGAAGGACACCCGATTCACGTGATTAAATAATACCCTTACGCCTGCACGGGTAAGATCATAAGAGGATGTTTCCAAAGCCATGTAGAATGGTTAAGGGGACATCCTCTTTTCGATCGGCGGCAGAGGAGAGGGGCCGGTATTTTCTTTTGCCGGGGAGTGGGATCATGCAAGCTGCGAAATTAATAACAGGGGACGAAATCAGAATTATATCACCGGCAAACAGCCTGGGGATCATAGCTAAAGATCAGCTCGAACATGCCACAAAACTGCTGGAGAAGCTTGGTTTTACGGTTTCTTTTGCCGGACATGCTTATGAACAAGATATCTTCGGCTCATCATCCGTTGCTTCCAGAGTAGAAGATATACATAATGCCTTCAGCGATCCCCAGGTCAAAGGAATATTGACAACCCTGGGCGGACATAACAGCAATCAGCTGCTGCGTGAACTTGATTATGACCTCATTGCGGCCAACCCCAAGCGGTTGTGCGGGTATTCAGATATTACTGTGCTGAGTAACGCAATATACGCCAAGACAGGCCTGCTCACCTATTCCGGACCCCATTTCTCCACTTTCGGCATGAAGCTCGGTAATGAGTATACTGTGGAGTGTTTCACGAAAATGATGATGGGTCATGAAGCCGTCACCGTAGAGCCCTCTGAACATTGGAGCGATGACGCTTGGTTTATAGATCAGGAGAACCGGGTTTTTGAAAAAAACAGCGGCCCTTATATCATTAACGAAGGCGAAACGGAGGGTACGCTGCTCGGCGGAAATCTGTGTACGCTCAGCCTGCTGCACGGAACGGAGTACATGCCGGATCTGGAAGGCTCGGTTCTGTTTCTGGAGGATGATTTCGAGGTCTATCCTGAAGTGTTTGACCGTGATCTGGTATCGCTGATTCAGCAGCCGGGGTTCTCAGGGGTCAAAGGACTGGCACTAGGCAGGTTTCAGCGGGGGGCGAGAATGAGCCGCGAGATCCTGCACACCATCATCAAATCCAAAAAGGAGCTGGAGGAGCTCCCCGTGATTGCTGATGTTAATTTTGGCCACGCATCGCCGATAATCACTTTTCCCATAGGAGGAAGAGCATCACTGCAAGCATTGCAGGAGAAGGTAGAGCTTAAGATATGGGAGTAGAGGAGGGCAGAGCATGATGAACAACGGGACAGAGCATGTGCTGGAGCTGCAGAGGGTGCTTAAGCAAATAATTACTAAACAGATTCCTGTACATGTTAGCTGTCTGCTCTTATCGCCGGATGAGTTGTAGACTCAAGAGTAATCATCATATTTTAGTGCGGGAATTCCGCTAGTTAATTCCCTCTATTATCAGGATTAGGAAAAACTGCTTTTGTCAGTATTTGCTGTCCGCAGGAAATAACATTTTCTGCGCGCGAACAAGTTACAAGCACGGGCAGGTCATGGTAAACTGGTATAAGAAAAAAAGAGAGTGGGGTGCGATACTGCTTGCGTAATTACTTGGATTTATTGCAGGATATACTGGACAACGGTACAGCCAAAGGCGACCGGACCGGCACAGGCACAGTGTCTGTATTCGGGCGTCAGCTCCGCTTCGATCTGTCGAAGGGATTTCCGCTGATGACCACCAAACGCATCCATCTGAAATCGGTGGTGCATGAGCTGCTCTGGTTCCTCAAAGGGGATACCAATACTTCTTATCTGAAGGAGAATGGAGTCTCCATCTGGGATGAATGGGCAGATGAGAACGGTGAGCTGGGACCGGTATACGGTTCACAGTGGCGGGCCTGGGAGAGCAAGGACGGTCGCCATATCGACCAGATTGCAAATGTTATTGAGTCGATTAAGCATAATCCGGATTCGCGCCGTCATATCGTCAGTGCCTGGAATGTAGGCGAGATTGAGCAGATGAAGCTACCGCCATGCCATTTTGTGTTTCAGTTCTATGTAGCGGGCGGGAAGCTCTCCTGTATGCTTACCATGCGTTCTGTGGACACGTTCCTGGGGCTTCCTTTTAACATAGCCAGCTACGCGCTGCTCACCCATATGGTGGCCCAGCAGACAGGGCTTGAGGTTGGTGAATTTATCTGGTCAGGCGGCGATGTGCATATATATACAAATCATATGGAGCAAGTGGCCACACAGCTCGCGCGGGAGCCTTACGCATTGCCGAAGCTCAATATCCGCCGGGTGCCTGACAGTATTTTTGATTATACGTTTGAGGATTTCGAGTTTACCGACTATGTCCATCATCCGGGGATCAAAGCGCCGGTTGCTATATAACCCTGTCCGGAAACCTAATCTATGATTTCATGGAAAAGAGGGCATGAATATGAGTATCACCATGATTTGGGCGATGGCTTCGAATGGTGTGATTGGTAAGAATAACGATATGCCCTGGCATTTGCCGCTGGATTTCGCTTATTTCAAAGCAGAGACTCTCGGCAAAAGAATGCTGATGGGCCGTAAAACATGGGACTCTCTAGGCGGGAAGCCGCTTAAAGGCCGCACCAGCCTTATTCTGACCCGGGACCACAGCTTTGCGCCGGAAGGTGCGGAGGTTGTACACTCGTTGGAAGAAGCCCTGGCAGAAGGCCGTAAAGAGGATGAGCTGATGGTGATCGGCGGAGCTGAGATCTACAGCCTGATGCTGCCTCATGCAGATAAGCTGCTGGTCACGCGGATTTACGCGGATATTGCGGGCGATACGAAGTTTCCGGACGTCAACTGGAGCCAGTGGAACGAAATCTCAAGTACACTGGGGATTCGCAATGAACAGAATCCTTATGATTACCGTTTTTTTGTATATGAACGCAGGGAGTAACGAAAAAGCGTTTTCTCTGACACAAGATGTGAAATAGTACAAATAATCAGCAGATTAGTCCATTACAGTGTGAAAGTATTGAATGCTACTATAATTAAAATTAGAAATGATATTTCACTAGGTAGTATAAAATATGCAGGTTCTTCACCTACGCTGCATTAGATATATTTCTGCCGCAGGTATGTTATAGTGTACTATACATCAACACGAAGAGAACGGATGGGGGAAACGTAAATATGTCTACACCTACTGGATTTATGGAGTATAAGCGCCAGCTCCCAGGGGACCGGGATCCCGAGCAGCGCATCAAGGATTGGGAAGAGTTCCATGAGCATCTGACCGAGGACGAGCTTCGGACCCAGGGTGCCCGCTGTATGGATTGTGGAACACCTTATTGCCATACCGGCATAGATATGAGCGGCGGTACCTCGGGCTGTCCGGTGCATAATCTTATTCCGGAATGGAATAATCTTGTCTACCGGGGATTGTGGAAGGAAGCGCTGGAACGCCTGCACAAGACGAATAATTTCCCGGAATTTACGGGCAGCATCTGCCCTGCACCCTGTGAGGGTTCATGTACCGTCGGCCTGATTGGCCAGCCTGTCACCATTAAGACCATTGAGCTGGCAATTGTAGACAAAGGCTTTGAAGAGGGTTGGGTGGTACCGAACCCTCCGGAGAAACGCACAGGCAAACGGGTTGCCATTGTCGGCTCCGGACCGGCAGGTTTGGCGGCAGCAGCTCAGCTGAACAAAGCGGGCCATACTGTGACGGTCTTTGAACGCAGTGACCGCATCGGCGGCCTCCTGATGTATGGTATCCCTACCATGAAGCTGGACAAACGTGTCGTGCAGCGCCGTGTGGATCTGCTGGCAGCGGAAGGCATCCAGTTCGTAGTGAACACGGAAATCGGCAAGGATATTCCGGCACAGCAGCTGGTGGATGAATATGATGCCGTTGTACTCTGCGGCGGAGCGACCAAAGCCAGACGCTTCAATGTAGAAGGCAATGAGCTGAATGGCGTAATGTACGCTATGGATTACCTTAACGGTACGATTAAGAGCTATCTGAATTCCAATCTGGAGGATGGCAACTATGTATCGGCTGCCGGCAAGGATGTTATCGTACTTGGCGGCGGGGACACGGGTTCCGACTGCGTGGCTACCTCATTGCGTCACGGCTGCAGCAGTATTACACAGTTCGGTACGCATGACAAGGCGCCGCTGGAGCGCGATCCGATTGCTAACCCATGGCCGCAATTCCCTAATGTCTATACGCTGGATTATGCCCAGCAGGAAGCCAAGGCGGTCTTCGGTGAAGATCCCCGTGAATTCTCCATCATGACTACGAAGTTTGTAGGCGATGAAGAAGGCAACCTCAAGGAGCTGCACACCGTGCAAATCCGCCGTATGGTGGACGAGACCGGACGGAAGATTTACCAGCCGGTTCCGGGAACTGAGGCTGTCTATCCCGCTCAGCTTGCGCTGATCGCGATCGGCTTCGACGGACCGGAGCAGGATATTATTGAGGAGCTCAAGCTGGATACGGACCGCCGCAGTAATGTAAAGGCCCGTTACGGTAAATTCAACACCAATGTGGATAAAGTATTCGCAGCCGGAGATATGCGCCGTGGACAGAGTCTGGTGGTCTGGGCGATCAACGAAGGCCGTGAAGCGGCACGTGAAGTGGATAGATATCTGATGGGTTCGACCGTACTCGTCTAGATAATAAGACAATGAGTTTTTAGCCTTAATATAATAAAATGCACAAAAAAACCGTCATCCCAGCATTTGCTGAGTGACGGTTTTTTTGTGCTGCTATAGGACTGTAATCTGTGTGAACTAGTCCTCCAGCTTGAAGCGTTCGATCTTAAGCTGCAGTGCTGCGGCCATCTTGGACAGCTCGGTGGAGGAGGAGGAGATTTCCTCCATGGAGGCAAGCTGCTGCTCGGTAGCCGCTGTTACGCTCTGGAATGCATCTGAAGTCGAACGCGAGATGCCGGAAATTTCATGAACAGAAGCAGCTACCTCCTGCGCACCGGCAGACATTTGCTCGGTAATGGCCGAGATGTCATGCAGCTGGCTGTTGATTTTGGTCGTAGAGTGCTCAATACTGATAAACGCTTCCTTAGCTTCGGCAGTAACCTGAATGCCCAAATCTACATCTGCTGCAACCGTATGCCGGATGGCTTCATAGGTCTGATCAATCAGCCGGGTCATCTGCAGCAGGGTGTCCTGGATATCTCCGGCGGTATTCTTCGATTGATCCGCCAGCTTCCGTACCTCAGTGGCGACTACAGCGAATCCTCTGCCATGTTCTCCGGCCCGGGCGGCTTCGATTCCGGCGTTCAGCGACAACAGGTTAGTCTGCACGGCAATAGCTGTAATTGCGCTGCTCATAGCCGAGACTTCGGTGTTCAGGCCATTTAATTGGCCGATCAGCTCCGAAGAATGGTGGGTGGAGGTACGGATGGCATCCATCTGCCGGCTGACCTGTTCGATCTTGAGGCTGCCGCTAAGCACGTCAGCTTCTGTATTGGCCGAAGAATCTACGATGGTGGCTGCAGCTTCTGCGATTTTTTGGATACCTGAGGACATTTCCTCCATCGCACGCGAGGTCTCAGCCATCGCTGAAGTCTGCGTTTCAGCACCTTCTGAAGATTCCTGCACGAGTCCGGTCACATAAGCAGTAGCTTTGGAGTTCTCCTCAGTCGTGGCTGTAAGCTGCTGGCTTGAAGAGGCAAGCTGTGCCGAAGTGTCTGAAATATCAGAAACGATACCGCGCAGAGAACCTACCATCAGATTATAATTCTCCGCCAGCTGGCCGATTTCGTCCGACCGGTTAATGTGAATCTGTTCGTTCAGATACCCTTCGCTCACCCGCTGCGCGGAACGGTTCAGACTGCGGATCGGATTCGTGATGGAGCGGATAATCAGGAACAATAAGGTCATGCTGACGATCAGAGACACAGCCAGTACAATTGCTCCTGTATTAATAATAGGCTGCGTCGCATCAGAGAATTCCTGGGTCGGAAGAATGCCGACAATCTTGAATCCGGTATTCGCATCGGTTGTATAGTAACCCCGCATATCCATGCCTGAATCCGGATTTGTATAGTCGAGATCTCCGCTTTCATTAACCAGCATCTCCACGACATAGTCTGCTACATCATCACCTGCAGCTTTTACGGGATGAGAGACGAACTTATGATTCCGGTCAACAATATAAAAATAGCCTGTTTCCCCTGGCGTGGTCTTGTTGATTTTCTCACTTAAGGCTTTCAGGTTAAGGCTGGTTGTAATCGCGCCCTGGCCATCCTTCAGCGTTTCCGAGATAAAGAGCGTATAGTTGCCGGTTGTTGCTGAGACAAAAGGGTCGATGATTGTGATTTTACCGGGATTCAGCAGGGTTGCCTTATACCAGTCTCTGGTGCGCGGATCATATTCCTGCTTCCCGGGATCGGGGGCTTTCATCCAGGCACCCTGATTATTGCCCACCGTTAAGATCTCCAGCTCGGGATGCGCCTTCATGAACAATTCAATCAGCGTACGCGTTTCCGGCGAATTTGCATCAATATCGGAAGAATTAATCTGCTGGCTTAGCAGATCTACATTTCGCATTGCGGCTGAAACATATTCGTTAATTGTACTTGCGACCAGATCCACACTGGAATGCGTGGCATCCTGCATTTTGATCTTCAATTGCTTGTTTGCACTGAAATAAGAGAAAGTACTTACGAGCAGGATGGGGATCACCAGCATAATACTGAATAGGATCATCATTTTTCTTTGCAGTGACCCTGACTTGGATTTTCGTTTAGAACGGTTGACGGATTTGGACATTGGAATGGTTCCCCCTCGGATACATGGAAATCGGCTTCTATATGAGAATGTAGCCGTTTCTTTGAATAACTCTACTCATATATTCGGTTTATCGACACAGTTTTTTCATATCTGAAGACGTCTGGAAAAAATATTTAATTGCATCATAGCTTTTCGCGAATGAAAGGGTATACAATTTACAAAATGTTGAATTTCAGCAGAATTGTGTTTTTTCAGTACGGGCTTGACGGGTACCGAAATATCGTATAGATTAAGTACAATATTTATAGTGTACAAAGCGTTGACCAAGGATCTATGTTTCCGTACCCGCCAGAACAGAGAGGGGATTCACCGGCTGAAAGGTCCCTCAAGTGCGCGTGAAGCATACCCTGCCTTGGAAGCTGCAGCTTATGGCGATATGTATAATGCTGCCGGCCCCGGCCGTTATCCGGATTTGAGGATCGCCAGGCTCTGTATGGCGGTTGAACCAGGGTGGTAACACGACGCATTCGTCCCTGACGGATGCGTCTTTTTTGCGTCCTTTTGGAGTTATTAAGCTGGGCACTAAAAATATTTATCGAAAGAAAGAGGCTGATCACTATGCGCCAAACCAATCTATTCGTCACAACTCTCCGCGAAGCCCCTGCTGAAGCGGAAACGATGAGCCACCAGCTGCTGCTGCGCGCCGGATACATCCGCCAGCTGGCGGCAGGAGTGTATACATATATGCCGCTGGGGCGGAGGGTACTCCGCAAGATTGAGAACATTGTCAGGGAAGAGATGGATGCCTCTGGAGCACAAGAGCTGCTTATGCCTTCTCTGCAGCCCGCAGAGCTCTGGAAAGAATCGGACCGATATGACGTGTACGGTAAGGAGCTTATGAAGCTGCAGGACCGTCATGAACGGGAATTTGTGCTTGGACCTACCCATGAAGAGGTAGTGACAGCACTTGTAAGGGATGAAATTAACTCCTACCGGCGCCTTCCCCTCACGGTGTATCAGATTCAGACGAAGTTCCGCGATGAACGACGTCCGCGTTCAGGGCTGCTGCGGGGCAGGGAGTTCCTCATGAAGGATGCCTACTCTTTTGACACAGGCTGGGAAGGTCTCGATATGAACTATGAGCAGATGTACAATGCCTACGGGCGGATATTTAACCGCTGCGGTCTGACCTACCGGGCAGTGCAGGCCAATGCCGGGGCTATCGGCGGAAAAGGCCAGAATCACGAATTTATGG
Organism: Paenibacillus sp. FSL H8-0259; assembly: GCF_037963255.1. Taxonomy (NCBI): domain Bacteria; kingdom Bacillati; phylum Bacillota; class Bacilli; order Caryophanales; family Paenibacillaceae; genus Paenibacillus; species Paenibacillus sp. FSL H8-0259. The sequence goes on along the minus strand of NZ_CP150147.1, from coordinate 4,516,273 downwards.
CTCTGTCAGAGATTGGAGAGGATACGGTTGCGGTCTGCTCCATCTGCGATTATGCCGCAAATCTGGAGCAGGCTGAAGTACGCGGGGGAGCCGCATTCGAGGAGCGGGATTACAGCGGCATTCCTGTTCCTGTAAAGTTCCACACGCCTAATCAGAAGACGATCCAGCAGCTGGAGCAGGAGAGCCGGATTAAACCGCAGGATATTATCAAGACACTGATCTACACCGGCGGCGGCCGGTCCTTTGCCGTGCTGGTGCGGGGAGATCATGAGGTCAATGAACTGAAGGTGGAGAAGTATCTGGGCTGCGGTGAAATCGCATTGGCTGAGTATGATAGTGTGCAGGCGGCGGCCGGAGTTGAGAGCGGCTTTGTCGGTCCGGCCGGATTGTCTTTAACCATCCTGGTTGACGCAGCCGTTGCCGGCATGACAGAGGCGGTCACGGGTGCCGGGGAAAAAGATTACCATCTGCGTGGCGTAGTACCTGGCCGCGATTTCACGCTTGCGCATGTTGGGGATTTCCGCAACGCTGCTGCAGGTGATATCTGTCCGGAGTGTGGCGAAGGGAAGCTGGTGTTTCATCAGGGGATTGAGGTAGGGCATGTCTTCAAGCTCGGCACAGTCTATAGTGAGAAGCTTGGTGCGACCTTCTTAGATACGGCCGGGCGGAGCCAGCCTATGGTGATGGGCTGCTATGGTATCGGCATTTCGCGGCTCCTGTCATCAGTCGCAGAGCAGAATCACGATGACCAGGGGCTGATCTGGCCGGCGGCCATTGCTCCTTATACGGTTCATATTCTGCTGATGTCCGTGAAGGATGAGGGGCAGCGTGAGGTTGCTGAAGCCTTGTACGCACAGCTCACCGCCAACGGCATTGAGACGCTGCTGGATGACCGGGATGAGCGGGCCGGGGTCAAGTTTAAGGATTCCGGGCTGATCGGTATTCCGGTTGCTCTGGTCGTGGGCAAGGGGGCAGCAGAGCAGAAAGTCGAATATATGGACCGCCGAGCCGGGACCAAAGAAGTGATTGATATCAGTGAGGCTGTGGCGCGGGTGAGTCGGATCTAAGGTTTCATGAGCGGGACATGGTACAAACGCCGATTAAGGTTTCAATGGAACCTAATCGGCCTGCTGTATCTATCCAATATAAACAACTACCTCTATACTCCGAAACGCAGCAGGCAGTTCTTCCACAAGCGGATGGGCATTTTCAAAGAAATATTCTTTATCGGTATCCTTTAATATAAAATCCTGCACGAAATACAACATTCCTCTCATTAAAATGGCGTAAATTTAAAATGTTGTATGGAATGCAGCAATTCTCCGCCATTATGTGGCTAATCGGAACAATTCTTGTATTTTGTACAACAATCCACCAGCACGGCTGGGTATTTACGAATCAAAGCTGCACAACGTACAACATTTTGAATAACTCCGTTTGATTACCCATAACAAAAACTGCGTCTTTTACGTATATGTGTTTTTCACTCTTTTAGATATGAGTAAGTAAGGCAACCAGATCAGCATATAAGCCAATGAAGATATAACTCCCTGATATATATTTATTTCTTCATAGAATTCCTCCGGCATAAAATGAATACCCAGCAGCCAAAAAAGTGTTAAGCATTGAATAATGAAAGAGCTGATTATGTAAATTACAGATAACTTTTTGAACCATATACTATGCCTTATACAAAAATAGATAATGAATATAATCATAATACAGATGAACAAACTTAGGATGGTATCAACAATTAATGACGGATACAAGGATGAATTATAATATTCACTGTCTGGATCGGTGATTAGTTTGAATTCGTCAGAAATGATAATGGAGTAGTTATCAAGGGTACTTAATAGAAGTCTGATAAATTGTACGAACAAGCTAGCAGCAAACAGCACTAACCATCCGCCAAATCCTACATATGATTTTCTTGAAATGTTTTTATTCGCAATGAGTTCACCCTTAAGATCCGCATCGGCTGCAGGTTTTGCTGAATTTATGTAACTGAATTATATATCGCGAATAAATAGTGCGAAATGACATATTTAGATGTATCTATTGGAATGAGAAAATATTTATTGAACTGCGACTCAACCTGTGAGCTATAACCGCTAATTCCGCGGGTCTGAACTCAGTCTTCAAGTCAATACGTTAAAAAGTGGTGAAGTAATGGTATAATAGACTACTGGACGTATTTTGGAAGAACCATGGGTAAGGAGCGATTATTTTTGAAGACACTCATTATTGCGGAAAAACCGGACATGGGGCGGAATATCGCCGCCGCAATAGAACCGAAGGCCAAAAATTACCGTTCCTATCTGGAAGGGGAGCAGTACATTATCACCTGGGCGATCGGGCATCTGATTGGCCTGGCGGAGCCGGAAGCTTACGACAACAAATATAAAAAGTGGAACATTAATGATCTGCCGATCATTCCGGAGCAGTTCAAGCTGGTGCCGAATGCGCGGACGCTGGATCAGCTGAAGGTGATCGGAGAACTGGCGAAGCGAAGTGATCTGCTGGTCAATTCCTGTGATGCCGGGCGCGAAGGGCAGCATATTTTCTCGTTAATCCAGCGCCATCTGGAGCTCAGCCAGCCGGTCAAGCGGCTGTGGATTTCTGACCTGACACCGGAAACGATCCGCAAAGGGTTCCAGGAGCTGAAGGACGGCTCGGAATACGAGAACCTGACCAAAGCGGCAAGGGCACGCAGTGAAGCGGATTGGCTGATCGGGATGAACGGCTCGCGGGCATTTACGACCAAGCACAATGTGCTGCTGTCCGTAGGACGGGTGCAGACCCCCGTGCTTGCGCTGATTTATGACCGCCAGAAGACGATTGAGGCGTTCTCCTCATTGAAGTTTTTTGAGGTGGAGGGGCATTTCAGCCAGAATGAACTGAACTACAAGGGAATGTGGCAGGGGGACCGGCTTACTGACGGCGCCAAGGCAGAAGCTCTCGCAGCCAAAGTCAAGGGCAAGCCTGCCAGAATTGAATCGTATGAGGTTAAGGAAACCAAGGAATATCCGAACAAGCTGTATGATTTGACGCTGCTGCAGCGTGAGGCGAACGGGAAATATGCATTTTCGGCCAAAAAAACGCTGGATATTGCCCAGGCGCTCTATGAAAAGCATAAAGTGATATCCTATCCGCGTACCAACTCCAACTACGTGACGGAGCAGAATATCCCGGAGATGCACAAGACGCTGTCGGCACTGCAGGGTACACAGTACGATGAATGGGTGAAGGGTGCCAACCGCAACCTGGTCCATAAAGGCAATAAGTTTATCTGTAACCCGTCCAAGGTTGAGGATCACCATGCCATTCTGCCGACGAACCGCAAGGCGAACGGACTGAGCGCGGATGAGGCCAAGCTGTACGACCTGATCGTCCGCCGGTTCCTCTCCCAGTTCTATCCGGCTGCTGAATACAAGGTGCATACCGTAATCACCGAGGTGGAGAATGAGAAGTTCAAAACCACCGTCAAGGAGCTGCTCAGCCTGGGCTGGAAGGTGATTTACGGAGACCAGAAGAAGGACAAGTCCAAACCGGCCAAAGGCAAGGGCAAGGAGGATGAGGAGGACGAGGAGGTTGAGGTGAACGAGCCGTTCTCGATCTCAACAACGGATGAGGTGATCTGCAGTGACGCCATCGTTAAGGAGAAGGATACCCAGCCGCCGAAGCATTACACGGAAGGGACTTTGCTGAAGGCGATGGAAAGCGCAGGCAAGCAGATTGAGGATGAGGAGCTCCGCGATGCCATGAAGGATTCGGGGCTCGGCACTCCGGCGACACGGGCAGCAACCATTGAGCGGCTGAAGAATGTCGGCTACGTGGAGATGCAGGGTAAAAAAATAGCCATCACCCAAAAGGGGCGGACGGCGATTGAGCTGATCCGCGGTGCGGGCGTCGAACTGCTGACTTCGCCGGAAATGACCGGCCAGTGGGAGCGCCGCCTGAATGAGATTGCCCGCGGCACAGCCGCGGACGGCCAGTTCATGGAGAACGTCAAACGTTTCGCCTCCATGATCGTGGACAAGGTCCGGGTGCAGTCCCGTGCAGCCAAAACCTCCTTCGAAGGCGAAACCCCTTCGCTGAACGCCGGAGCCAAAGGACGCAGTGCGGGAGCTGCGCCCCGCAAAGCTGCGGACCGCAAAGCCGCCGACAAACCGGCTGTGGCAAGAAAACGCAGTGAGCCGGCTGCCGCGAAAGTAGATGATTCCGGGCCGAAGATAATCGGCAACTGCCCGCGGCCCGGCTGCGGCGGGATGATCTTCATGGGCCGCAAGGGCTACGGCTGCTCCCATTACAAGGAAGGCTGCAAATTCGTGATCTGGAAAGAAAATCACGGCCGCACGCTCACCGACGCCCAGGTGAAAGCATTGATCGAGAAGGGCAAGACCGGCAAGCTGAAGCTGGCTGCCGAAGACGGCTCTCCGCTGGAAGGCAAGCTGGTGCTGACCAACATGGATACAGGACAGCTGGCTGTGGAATAATTCATAAATGAAAAAAGCGCCCCGGCCAGTTTTTCCCGGCCGGGGCGCTTTTTATATGCTTTTACAGGCTGTGAATTTACTTAGCTTCTTGCAGTGCGCTGTCAATCGCAGCGCTTAAGCCTTCATAAGAGGAGTCAGGCAGCAGAACACCGTTCACCATGAACTTGGGCGTGCCGTTTACACCGTAAGCGCCGGCGATCTTGAAGTCTTCTTTTACATCGAACATATAGGTATGGTTCTTGACGTCCTGCTCGAACTGTCCGTAGTCGATGCCTTCGATGTTATCCTTAACGAATTTCAGGATGAACTTCTGCGTAGCCCAGATCTTGCTCTCATCCCCCTGATTGGCATAGAGCTTATGGACATATTCCCAGAACTTCTCGTTGCTCTGCTTGTATATGGCTTCACCTGCACTGGCGGCAAGATAGGAGTCCCGGTCAATGAAGGCAAAGTTCATGAAGTAGAACTGTGCTATTCCGGTATCCACGTAATCCTTGATGAACGTATCCAGATAGGTTGCGGTCCATTTTTTGCAGGCTGGACATTTGAAATCGGCAAACTCAATGACCTTCACCTTAGCATCTTCCTTGCCCAGATGAGGCTGTTTCTCATATTTCAGCCCGTCAACAACGATTGTTCCCTTCACATCTGTGTAATTGGGCAGGCCCTCGAGTTCGGCTGAACCGGATGACTTGCTGCCTGTAGTGATGAAGAACAGTAAAACCACCAGAAGAACCACAATGACTGCAAGCAACATGGGGAGCAGACGTTTGTTACCCGTGGAATTCTTGGAATTCTTAGATTTCATAGGTTTGTTCATTGCCTACCTCCTGCGCGGGATGAAAATCTACTCAAATAGTATAATCATACCCGCAGCAGGCTGCATATGTCATTTGTAACACCAGTCAGCCGTGATGCTTGCGCAGGGCAGCCGAACGGATCACCGGCGGTACCTCATGAATTGCTGAAATGGTCATGACCGACTGCTGCATTTCACGCTGAAGCTCAATCAGGTTGTAGAGCCACTCATTCTGTTGCTTCAGATAGATGCTGTTAATGCCGGCAGTCAGCGCGGGAAGCACGTCCGTCCGCAGGGAGTTGCCGATCATCCAGGTTATTTTGCGGTCGAAATTGTAAGTGGTCAGGATATTCTCAAGCGCCTCCACATTCTTATGCTGGCGGATGTAGATCCGGTCATCGAAGTAGGCGTCCAGCTTCATTTGGGCGATTTTGCGCTGCTGGATGGAATCATCTCCGCCAGTGTAGAGGTACAGGGAATGACCATCCTGCTTCAAGGTATCGAGGGTTTCCACCATACCCGGGTAGGCTTCAACCTCCTGATCGTATACGCTCAGGCCGAGCTTCATCAGCTGCTGCTCCTCGAACGGATCGGTCTTGCGGTTAAATTTGGCGGCGAAATAACGGTATGTGGCAATCAGGGATTTCGGGAAATTATCGCTGGCCAGTCCGCTGGTGCTGACTGTTTCTACATCGATTTCTACCTGCTTGGTGCGGAACTCGCTCATGGTCGGTCCGTAATCACTGAACCAGTCCGACATAAGCTCGAAATACCGGCCTAGAATGAGGTCAAAATATTTGTTGCAGTGCACCAGGGTGTCGTCCAGATCGAAGATTACTTGTTGTGTCAAATATTTCATACTGCTCACTCCTAAATGTTTTGTGAGGAATCCTTCTATGATGTGCGCTTCGAACAAAACCTGCTCCGGAAGCATCCGCTTGGTTGTGTAAGTAAATACGCCTCGGCTGTAAATGTACAATTATTATATACGAATATAAGACTCCAGAAACATCTGAAGTTCAGCTGCGCCATCCGGCCGTATGCTGTAGCGTTCAGTGCCTTCACCTCGCAGATGTACGCGCAGCAGTCCGGCGACCCGCAGACTGAGCAGATGATGCATCAGCATCTCCCGCGACTGGTTCAGCTCGGACTGCATCTCCCACAGGGTCTTGGGCTCACCCGCCACAAAGCGGAGCAGTCTCAGCCGGGTCGGGTCGGAGAGGGCCTGGGTTAACCGGAGCAGCACTGTCGGCGGCTCCTCTTCATTCTCGGAGGGTACATCGACCGGATATTGTACAAGCATCAGATTCTTATAGAAGCAATAAGTATTAATCGGCCGGTTATGTACCGTAGGAAGCAGCACAATGGTCTTCAGCTCAGGAATATCTTCAATAACTACGCCGCCCGAGGCATATTCGATCAGCGGCACCATGTCCATTTTGCTCTCAAGCATTTTTTTCTCGGATGCGTCTTCAATCAGGAGCGGCAGGATCGTGTGTTCCACATGACGGAAATAATGCTCATACCACATCCGCAGCAGCGGGGTATAGCCGTTCTTGATCCGGGCACATTCCTCAAGTGTGAAGTTGTGGAAGAAGGGGGCGGTCCGCAACAGGCAATCCTCAACGGTAGAGGCTTCAAGCTCATCCAGGAACTGCAGTACTTTGGAAGCTTCCCCCCGGCTGTAAGCCCAGGCATAGAGCACATCATAGTCGTCAAAAGGCCATTCGGCAGCCTGCTTCAGCGCGGCCAGCTGCATAGGCGGGAACCGGCCGTCTACATCCCGGACCCAATCGGTGCCGATCTCCAGATTGGAAATCCATTTCTTCGTCACATATAGCATAAAACTGTCCAGCAGTTCATATACGGGTGAAACATCAATTTCGAGTTCATACTTCATCAAGCCGGGTCACCTCCAGAAAATCCGTCACTTCTATATATTATCTCTTGTTTTGAAGAGGGTTGTCCACTATAATGTTCGGTGTTTGCCGCTCTGACGGCAGTTTTGATCACCGCTGAATTACATAGGAGGATTTATTCGTGTCCGATTCCAAATCTATACCGCTTGCGCACAGCAGCACAATGAATTATATGATTCTGATTACCGTAATTATATTGGCAGGACTTAGCCAGGGGATGCTGCTGCCGGTATTATCCATTCTGCTCGAGCAAAAGGGTGTATCCTCCTCACTGAACGGATTAAATGCCGCAGCGCTATACGTAGGATCCTTCGCAATGACCCTGATTGCAGAGCGGGTACTTGGCGCAATCGGCTTCAAGAAGCTCATTGCCGCAGGCCTCAGTCTGGTGCTGGTGACACTGCTCCTGTTCCCGCTGCTTCCCGGGGTCAAGGTCTGGTTCGTGCTCCGGCTGCTTGTAGGCATAGGCGATTCAGCCATTAACTACGCCGCTCAGCTATGGGTGCTGCTGATGTCACCCGCCGAGCACCGCGGCCGCAATCTGTCCCTGTATGGAATGTCCTACGGACTGGGCTTCAGCCTGGGACCGCTGGGCATCATCCTGCTGCGCTTCGGCCCGTCCGCGCCGTTCCTGATTACCGCCGGACTGTTCGTGCTTGTCCTGCTGCTCGTTGCGGTCAAACTGCCGGATTCCCGTCCGCACCCGATAGACCATAGTGAAGGTCAGGCCAGACGGTTCGGACGAAGCTACAGGCTGGCCTGGTACGCACTGATCCCGGCACTGCTGTACGGATATATGGAAGCGAGCCTGAACAGTAACTTCCCTGTCTACGGACTGCGGATCGGCTTCAGTACGGATCAGATCGCAACGCTACTGCCGTTTGCCGGCATTGGCGGCCTGCTGCTGCAGCTGCCGCTTGGCATATGGAGCGACCGCTATGGCCGCAGAGCCATCCTGATTGCTTCGGGAGTAGGCGGAGGCCTTGCCTTCACACTGCTTCCGCTGGCCGGAGAGCATTTTCTGCTGAATCTGCTGCTCCTGATGATTGCCGGAGGCCTGGTAGGCTCCTTCTTCTCCCTTGGCCTGAGCTATGCCGCAGATATCCTGCCGCGCCATCTGCTTCCGGCGGCGAATGTTGTGTCTTCCTTCCATTATAGCCTTGGAAGTATCGCCGGACCCGGTGTCGGCGGGCTGCTGCTGCAATTCGGCTGGGGTGGCAGTGTATTCGCAGTAATGGGTGGTTTATATATTCTCTTCGGACTGACAGGCTTATTATTCTCGCCACGGAAGATAATTTGAGGTAAGATAAGAACGAATGCTCGCATGGAATTTGATCCCGCTTTCAGAGTACACTATAGAGTAGAGTTGAAGACAGGAGAGGCTGAACTATGATTACAGTTGAACATTTGGCCAAAGCGGTCGGGGAAGATAAAGCACCAGTTCTGCAGGATATCGGATTTCAATTAGAACCGGGTGAATTTGTGGTTATTCTGGGAGCCAGCGGAAGCGGAAAATCGACACTTCTGAAATGCCTGGCTCTGCGCGAGAAATGGGATAGAGGGAATTTCCGGGTAGACGGCAAGGACATCATGAAGAGCCCTTTTGCCGGCAAACGCAAAATCCGCCGCGAATGGGCCTATCTGGAGCAGAATGCGGAGCTGAATCCGAACCGTACGGCACTGAAGAACGTGCTGATCGGACAAGCCTCACAGACACCTCTGTGGCGGATGGCTACAGGAATGGTCCGCTCTGATGATTATATGGGGGCGATGGACCAGCTTGATCTGCTGGGTCTGCTGGACAAAGCAAAGATGAAGACGAGCCACCTCAGCGGCGGTGAACGTCAGCGTGTGGCTATCGCCCGCGCATTGGTTCACGGTGCTAAGGTTATACTTGCCGATGAACCTGTTACCGGTCTGGACCCCAAGACTGCGGAGAATGTGCTTGAAACGCTCCGTAAGCTGTGCAAGGAAACCGGATTAACTGTGATTACCGTACTGCCGATTGAACTGGCGGAACGTTTCGCCAGCCGGTTATGGGTACTGGAAGACGGAAGAATCAAACATGATGTGAAGGGGCGCCGGCTGACCTCACAGGAGCGGCTGCATCTGTGAAGCGGCAAGGCGTGCAATAAGGAGAGAGTGATGAAGTTGAATAAACGGTTACTCGGAAGGCTTACAGCAGCCTCTTTGTCCCTGTTTGTAATGTCCGGCTGTACCTTCATCAGCGATCCTGTTTCCCAGATGAAGGTGCCGCAGCTGTCCGCTGACAAAGCTTCGCTGATGACAGCGATTAATTCCTCACTGAAGCCGCTTGATGCAACGCTGATCCGTCCGGCCAATGATGATGACAGTTCTATTTTTACCGAGGATCTGGACAAGGACGGGATTATGGAGACGCTTGTCTTCTACCAGACGAAGAATGAAGCTGTAGTGATCCACGGGATGATTCTGGAGAAGCATGAGGACACCTGGGTCAAGAAGCTTGTTTTTGACGGTGACGGAACGATGCTGGATTCGGTTGATCTTAGGGATGTGACGGGTGACGGGAAGCTTGATATTGTTACCGGCTATTCGCGCGGGGAAGAAAAGGGCATGGTGGTCTACAGTTATTCCGGAGGAGAGCTGGAAGAAATTCTGACGAAGCCTTACACCAAATATATACTGGATGATTTGAACGAGGACGGGATTGCCGACATTACAGTCGTGTATTTCAAACGCAATGAATTCGCCACAATAACTACCTATCAATATAATGACAGCTTCAAGGTGCTTGACGAATTGGATAATCTGGACCCCTATTTCGATAATTATTACAATATTGTCTCAGGAAAAGTGGCGGAGAACAAAGAAGGTATAGTTCTGGATTCTGCTGTGGATTCGCGCTCTGCTTATACAACAATTGTTGTTATGGAGAATAACAAGCTGCGCGTAGCCATTCCGGGAGATGTACGGACCTTCAAGGACCGGAAGATTGTCAGTGAGGATATTGACCTGGATGGAATTATTGAGATCGGAATGCTGGAGCCCCCCTCGGGGTGGGAGTATTTCGACCCTGAGACCATACCGTATTTCAATTCTTATTACAAATGGGACGGAAAAGACGGCTTGACCTTTAGTACTCAGTTGTATAATGATCCTTCGGACCGGTTTACCATTAATTTTTCTCCGGAATGGCATGAGAATGTCACTGTGGATACCAAGTCCGTTCAGGATAAATCGCTTAAATTCATTATGCTCGACACCGGGGAGACTGTAGCTGAGGTATCGTTCTTCTCACCGGCTGAGTGGGATAGGGTAAAGAACTCCGGCTGGAAGCTTCTGGGGCGTGATCTGGACAAAATGATCGGCTACCGCGGGGAACTGGAGCAAAACACCATCGGGGGAGAGAACGGAAGAGTCAAATCTTCTATAGAGAGGAAGGGAATCGATGAGTAAAGTACTGATTCTGGAGGATGAAGAATCCATCCGCAGTTTTATTGTGATCAATCTTAAACGCAACGGGTTTGAAGTGCTCGAAGCCGCTGACGGCAATGAGGCTCTGCATAAGCTGACAACGGTTCCGGATATTGATATTGCCCTGCTGGATGTCATGGTGCCCGGCATCGACGGCTTTGAGGTCTGCAGACGCATTAGAGAAACTAACGAGCGGCTCGGCATTATTTTTCTGACAGCCAAAGTTCAGGAGCAGGATAAGGTATATGCACTGTCTGTGGGCGCAGATGATCATGTCAGCAAGCCGTTTAGTCCAACCGAGCTGATTGCCCGTATCCAGTCCCTGCTGCGCCGGGTCAATGTTCACCGTGAGCAGTCGGCCAAAGTCTCATTTCACTCGGGTCCGTTTACGCTGGATCTGATCTCGAAGCAGTTCAAGAAGAGCGGTGAAGCGATTGAGCTTACGCCTACTGAATTTTCGCTGGTGCAATTCTTCCTTGAGAAGGAGAATACGCCGCTCAGCCGCGACTCCCTGCTCGATCATGTGTGGGGCAAGGAGTACATGGGTGATCCCAAAATCGTTGATGTGAACATACGCCGCCTGCGCCAGAAAATCGAAAATAATCCGTCAGAGCCAGAATTCCTGCAGACGGTGTGGGGGCACGGCTACAAATGGAAAGGTCAGGTACAATGATTAAGAAGGGGATGCGCAGACAGATCGTACTGCACTATATTCTTGTAGTCTTTGTGGCGCTTCTCCTCGTGGAGACTATTTTTCTGCTGGCGATCCGGACGTATTATTACGACAGCATCTACAGCAAAATCACCACTCATATCAGTGCGGGGGAGACTTTCGTAAAATATGAATTCTCAGCGGAACGATCGCCGAATCAGCTGCTGAACCTGCTCGACTTCTTCAATCTGGAGTATACCGAACTAGAAGTTCTGACATTAAATGGAGATATCATTACCAGTTCCACCGGATTTCAGCCGGACCGGACCATCACCACCAGTGATGTTCCCGAGGCTGTGGGCGGTAGTGTCGGGCGCTGGGTGGGCCGGCAGGCCGGGACGAATGAGAGTGTAATGGCCGTCTCCAAGATGGTGCAGATCAACTCGCATGAAACTTACATCTTGCGTTACCTGACCTCCATGGAGGGAGTCAACAAGGATCTGCTGAATCTGACGCTGCTCTCCATTGGCATCGGGGCGGCGGTTATGTCGATCGTGGTCTTGTTCAGCTTCGGTCTCGCAAATTCCATTGTGCGGCCGCTCAACAATATCACGGCTGTGTCGGCGCAGATGGCCAAGGGGAAGTTCACCACCCGCATCAAGGGGGATTACCGGTACGAAATCGCTGAACTGGCTTCAACGCTCAATTATATGGCGGATGAGATCGTCCGCAGTAATCAGATTAAGGATGATTTCATTTCTTCGATCTCCCATGAGCTGCGGACACCGCTGACCAGCATCAAGGGCTGGAGTGAGACTCTCATCTCAGGCGGCTACGATCCCGAGGAAACCAAGCTGGGTATGGGCATCATCTCCAAGGAGAGCGACCGGCTGATCGGGCTGGTGGAAGAGATTCTGGACTTCTCCAAGCTGCAGCAGAACGAAATGAAGCTGTCGATTACCCAGGTGGATATCAAGGTCCTGCTGCAGGAGACGCTGCTGAATATCTGGGCCAAGGCCGAGAAGAAGCGGATTCACCTGCTGCTGGAATGCGAAGAGACTATCTATATAAGAGGCGATGCGAACCGGCTGAAGCAGGTGTTCCTCAATCTGGTCGACAATGCTGTGAAGTTCTCGCCTGAGGATTCCAGTATCGTCCTGTCCGCTGAACGCCTGTCGAATACAGAGATGGCCGTAATTGTAAGGGATAGCGGGATCGGCATCAGCGAAGCGCATCTGTCCAGAGTGCGGGACCGGTTCTTCCAGGTCGATGCGCTCAACGGCGGAACCGGCCTTGGCCTTGCGATCTCCCAGCAGATTGTAGAGCTTCATAACGGCAAGCTGGAAATGGACAGCGAGCTTGGCAAGGGTACTCAGGTTACCGTTATTTTGCCGCTTGATGATGTGCAGGAGGAGAAGGCATGAATACACAGGAATCAGGGAAATCTTCTTCAGAACAAAGGCTCGAGATGATCTGCGGCGGACGTGAACATTCAGCGGATATTCTGAAGCTCCTCCGGGAAGCGGCAGGCTGGATGGAGAGCAAAGGAATCAACCAGTGGACGCCGGGGCAATTCAGCATCCGCGATGTGGAGGATTATTTGAGCAGCAGAGAGGTTTATCTGGCCATGGAGGGAGCGGCTCTTGCCGGGATGTTCACTCTGCAGTTCAGCGATATCCAGTACTGGGGAGACCGCAATGACGAATCCTATGCCTATCTGCACCGGCTCGCTGTAGCCAAATCCCACCGCGGCATGGGACTTGGCGGCCAGATGATCCGATTTGCGTTACGAAGAGCGGAGGAACGGGGTTGTGCGGGTCTCAGACTGGATACAGTAGCCCATAATATTAAGCTTAACCGTTACTATCAGAGCCTGGGATTTCACTATATGGGTACCCGGGATGTCGGAGCAGGCCGGTTGGTTAACCTGTATGAGTATGAAGCGGAGACCGGCGATCCGGGCAGCGTAATTCTCCGGTATATGGGGGAAGCTGATTACGCTTTAATGAGGGAATGGAGTGTTTCGCCGGAGTATTTGAAGAAGTGGGCAGGTCCATCGTTGTCCTACCCTCTGGATGACCGGCAGCTTGAGCGATATCTGGACGGAGCCAATCATCCGGCAGAGTCTGGTTTGCTGGTCTATTGTGCGGTGCTGAGAGCTACCGGACAAACGGTTGGACATATAAGCTTATCCGGAATCGACCGTGAGAACGGTTCGGCCAGAATAAGCAGGGTCGTCGTCGACCCCGGGAGCCAAGGGCGGGGAATCGGACTGCAGATGGTTCGTGAAGTCCTGCGTATCGGCTTCGACGGGTTGCGGCTCCACCGGATATCCCTTGGAGTTTTCGATTTCAACACGGCGGCACAGAAAACCTACGAGACAGCCGGATTTACACGGGAGGGGATTTCGCGTGAGGCTGCTACATTCGGCGGGCGCTATGCCGATTGCATCGAGATGGGCATATTGGACAGGGAGTGGAGGGCAAACCGCCCCTCCGGCAAATGAATAGGAAGAACCTACAAAAGGGATACAGCAGAAGGTCGGATAGACCGTAGCTGTATCCCTTTTATGTAGCAGCCCTTAAGGCTGATGTAAGATTATGAAGGCATCCCTTCCGCGCGCAGACGGCCGGTCTTCTCGTAGACCTCCTGAAGCAGACGGGAAGGCTGGGTACGGATGATTGGCTTGGCTGCTACGATCTCATGCGGGCCGACAACCACGATGTTGTCCGCGCTGCCTTTAATCACAGCGCCGTCTTTGATGACTGCTCCCTCCCCGATAATCGCATTCTCAATCAGAACACCGCGGCCGATGCGGACACCCGGCATAATTACACTCTGCTTGATCTTGCTTAGCTTGCCGATCTCTACACCGCCGAAGATAACGGAACGCTGGAGATTGCCTTCCAAGGTGCAGGTTTCGTGCATCAGGCAATCTGCAGGCGGTGCCTGAACCCGTGGTTTATAGGCAGCCAGCTTCGTACGGTAAGACCGACTGTACATCGGCCAGCGGGAGTTGTCGAGCTTGAAGCCATTCTCGGACTGCAGCAGATCCATATGTGCCTCCCAGAGGCTGTCAACCGTACCTACATCTCTCCAATACCCGTCAAAGCGGTATGCGAACAATTGGTCGTTGGCATCCAGCATGGACGGAATGACATCCTTGCCGAAGTCATGGCCGGATTCCGAATTAGCGGCATCCCGCAGCAAATAGCCTTTCAGATATTCCCATTCAAACATATAAATACCCATGGAGGCGAGGTTGCTTTTCGGAACCTTTGGCTTTTCGGCAAATTCAGAGATCTGGAGATCATCATTAACGTTCATCACACCGAACCGGCTGGCTTCATCCCAAGGCACTTCCATGACCGAAATGGTGGCTTTGGCTGCTTTGCCTACATGGTAATCCAGCATTTTACGGTAATCCATATGATAGATATGATCTGCAGACAGGATAAGCACATGCTCCGGATTCTGGCTGTCAATGTATTCTATGTTCTTATAAATGGCATCGGCTGTACCTGAATAGGTGTCTCTGCCTTCAACCCCTGAAGGAAGCAGCTTCACGCCTTTATCGCTGCGGCTGTGCAGTCCCCAAGGCTCACCTTCCCCAATATGATGATGTAAGGAATCGGCTTCGTACTGTGTCAGAACTCCAATAGTGTCGATCTTGGAATTTACACAATTGCTGAGTGGAAAATCAATGATTCTATATTGTCCTCCGAAAGGGACTGCAGGCTTAGCCATACTGGAGGTCAAGGGGGCTAATCTGCGGCCTTCCCCGCCAGCCAGGAGCATGGCGATACAATCTTTTTTACTCATTTGTTATCCCTCCCATTTTTTTGTCAATGCTTGTAATATAACCTGCCGGCAAGCGCTTGAAACGACATAGGTGAATTATATTGCTGTGCATCAGGAAAAATTACATCAATAATTTTCTTAATTCAGAAATCATTGAATTTGCCCGCAAAATCATTTTCAAACGGCACATATTGGGGTAATGTAATAGGTGCATCCTATATACTAAGGTGGTGATGATTTGGCCGAAATACCAAAAACAGTAAACCTCCCGTCATCTGAAGATATTTATCTGTTCCATGAGGGCACGAATTATCGCAGCTATACGATGCTTGGCGCGCACATTGCCGTGGAAGAAGGGCAAGCTGGCGTTCGCTTTACCGTGTGGGCTCCTCATGCGGCATATGTAGGACTGGCTGGTGATCATAATGGCTGGGATGGAACATTGGACTCCGACTCGTTATATAAGATACCCGATTCAGGATTTTGGAGTCGTTTTTTTCCGGGTATAGAGCCGGGAACTTTTTACAAATACAGGATTCATGGTGCAGATGGAACAAGCTTCCTCAAGGCTGATCCTTACGCGTTCAAAGCTGAGGTACGTCCGGCCACCGCTTCCGTTGTGGCGAATCTGGATGGTTACCAATGGGGCGACGCCGCGTGGCGCCGGAAGAGCAAAGCACCGTACAATGCGCCTATGAACATTTATGAAATGCACTTTGGGACCTGGCGCCAGAAGGATAATGGAGAACTCTATACTTATAGAGAGATGAGCAGCCTGCTGATCCCGTATCTGACGGAGATGAGTTACACTCATGTGGAGTTTATGCCGCTTGCCGAGCACCCGTATGATTTGTCCTGGGGGTATCAGGGAACCGGTTATTTTGCGGCCACCAGCCGCTTCGGTGATCCGCAGGATCTGATGTACCTGATTGATCAGCTGCATCAAGCCGGCATTGGGGTTATCCTCGACTGGGTTCCGGCCCATTTTGCCAAGGATGCCCACGGACTGAGAATGTTTGACGGTTCGCCGCTGTATGAATACGCTGATCCAATGCTGGCCGAGAAGCCGGGCTGGGGCACACTATCCTTTGATTTCAGCAAACCGGAGATCATATCGTTCCTGATTTCTAATGCGCTTTTTTGGTTTGAGATGTATCATATTGACGGTATGCGTGTGGATGCCGTAACCAGTATGCTGCGGCTTGATTTCGAGAAGCAGCACCATCAGTACACAAAGAACATGCACGGGGGTCTTGAGAATCTGGAAGCGATCGCGTTCATTCAGCAGTTGAATACGGCGATTTTCCGGTATTATCCGAAAGCTCTGATGATGGCCGAAGAATCCAGTGCCTGGCCTGGCGTAACCTCACCTGTTCATGAAGGGGGGCTCGGCTTTAATTACAAATGGAACATGGGCTGGATGAATGACACTCTTGGGTACATAGAACATGATTTCGGGGCGCGGCCCTACCATCATAATTTGTTGACCTTCCCGATCGTCTATGCCTATGCCGAGAACTATACTCTGCCTTTGTCCCATGACGAAGTGGTGCACGGCAAGAAGTCGCTGCTGAACAAAATGCCAGGCTCGTATGAGCAGAAGTTCGCCGGTCTGCGGGCATTGCTCGGTTACCAGATTAGTCATCCGGGCAAAAAGCTGCTGTTCATGGGCGGTGAGTTTGGTCAATTCATCGAATGGAAGGATCAGGACCAGCTCGACTGGCTGCTGCTGGAATATGAGGCCCACCGCCGGATGCTCGCTTACACGGCTGCCCTGAATAAGCTCTATCTCACGCAAAAAGCGCTGTGGGAGCTCGACCATGATATGGAGGGCTATCAATGGATTGACGCCGATGACAGCGGCCAGAGTGTTGCCTCCTATATCCGCAGAGGGAAGAGGCCTGTGGATACCTTGGTGATCATTATCAATTTCCAGCCGGTGGAACGGCGTAATTACCGGATCGGTGTGCCGCGTCCGGGGACCTATGAAGAGATATTCAGCTCGGAGACCCGCGAATATGGCGGTTCTGGTATTCATAATGAGCCTGTCAAGAGTGAGAAGAAGGAATGGCATAACCAGCTGAACAGCCTGGAGCTGACCCTTCCGCCGCTTGGATTCCTGGTGCTCAAGAAATCCGGACGCAAAACGATTAAATAAACTATTCATATCTATAAGGAGGAAATCTGGATGAAAGTTCTATTTGCTGCAGCTGAAGCCCATCCATTTATCAAAACAGGCGGGTTAGCCGACGTAATCGGTGCCCTGCCGAAGGCGCTTAAGGCTGCCGGAGTAGATGTTCGGGTAATCCTGCCCAAATACAAGGGGATCGCAGAGAAGTATTCCTCCCAGATGGAGCATGTCGCTGTCCTTGAGGTGCCGATCGGCTGGCGCAATCAATATTGCGGGATTGAACGGATTGTCTTTGAGGGAGTTCCTGTATACTTTATCGATAATGAGTATTACTTCGGACGTGACGGCATCTATGGGTATATGGATGACGGCGAACGTTTCGCTTTCTATAACCGCGCTGTGCTTGAATGCCTGCCGGCGATTAACTTCCAGCCTGATGTCCTGCATTGCCATGACTGGCATGCCGCGGTAATTCCGTTGCTGCTGCAGGCGCACTACCGTCACAATCCGTTCTACAGTGAGATGCGTACAGTGTTCACTATACATAATCTCCTGTACCAGGGGGTATTCCCGTATTCGGTGCTGGGCGAGCTGCTCGGTCTCGATGACAGCTATTTCCCTGGTGTAGAATATTACGGGAACGTGAACTATATGAAGGGTGGAATTGTCTACAGTGATCATGTGACCACGGTCAGTCCAACCTATGCCGATGAAATCCGTACACCTTATTATGGATATGGCCTTGACGGACTGCTGACCTCTCGTTCAGATGCTCTTAGCGGGATTGTCAACGGGATTGATACCAAGAGCTACAATCCGGCCAGTGATCCGTCTATTTTCACCCGTTACCGTTCCAACCTGGTCAAGAAAGCTGAGAATAAGCTGGGACTCCAGCAGGAACTGGGCTTGCCTGTAGCTCCTTATATTCCAATGGTAGCTATGGTTACCCGTCTTGTGGATTCCAAAGGGCTGGATCTCCTGACCCGGGTTCTCGATGAGCTGCTCTACTATGACGATATTCAGTTTGTCCTGCTGGGCACTGGTGATGAGGTCTACGAACGCTGGTTCCGCGAGGCGCAGTGGCGTTATCCGACCAAGCTGTCTTCACAGATTCTGTTCAATGATGCCTTGTCCCGCAAAATATATGCCGCCAGCGACCTGTTCCTGATGCCGTCCAAATTCGAGCCTTGCGGCATCAGCCAGCTGCTGGCTCTGCGTTATGGCAGTATTCCTGTAGTGCGTGAGACAGGCGGACTTAACGATACTGTTCAGGCGTACAACGAGGAGACCGGAGAGGGCAACGGCTTTACCTTCAAAGACTATAATGCCCATGATATGATGTACACGCTCCGCCGGGCCGTATCGTTCTACCACAAACCGGAGCACTGGAAAAAAGTAGCGAAGAATGCTTTCACCGGCGATTACAGCTGGAATGTATCTGCGCAGCAGTATATTGATATTTATAACAAGATTTCGGATAAAGTTACGGAGTAGAAGAACTATTGTATAGAAAAGGCATTCCCCGATCATGGTGATGGGAGGAATGCCTTTTTAAATTATGTATAGGGATAATACTGACTCATACTCACATTTGAAGTACCATTCAGCAGCAGTCATGCTGCCTTGATGAATAAATTGTTTTATCGTCCAGACCAGAACTGTACCTCTTGTATTCCAGTCGTCAAACCATTTTGTTATTGTGGCTAATCCGTGATATTCAGGTCCGTAACATTCTGTATAGGTGAGGTTTGGGTCGAAGATTTGCCTTGAGATTCTCCATCTATCCGAATTAAAAAAAGGTGATGTTCCAAGCAGCCATTTCTCAGCTTCTGGGACACCACCCATATTCGTTTGACATATATCTGTTACCTTAACGTAGATTCCGGTACAATATCCTATATCCATACGGATCAAGCGCAACATTCATCATCCCGTTCTCCGGCAATACAGCTTCTCCCGTCAGCGCATCCTGCCAGTCATCGGTCTCCATCGGGTGGCTGAGCGTACGGGGTTGCGGCGAATTGTTCATCCAGACGGTGAAATGAATCCGCTCATCTGCACGCTCATAGACGATGCACGGGTCATTCTCACAGGCCTGGAGAATCCGGAAGCGGCCTTCCCGGAGCGCCTTATGTTCCTTGCGCAGTGCGATCATCATCCGGTAGAAGTCATACAGCTCACGGTCCTGCTTCGTTTCATCCCACTCCATACATTTGCGGCAGTCCGGATCTTCCCCCCCGGTCAGGCCGATTTCGTCCCCGTAATAGATACAGGGAGTGCCCATGAACGTAAACAGGAAGACGACGGTCAGCTTCAGTTTGCGCTTATCTTCCCCCAGGACGGTGAGCAGGCGGGGGGTGTCATGGCTGCCGAGCAGATTGAAGACAACCTCGTTCGTCTGCTGCGGATAACGCATGAGCAGGCCGCCGATCCGGTGGCCGAAGGTGATGCCGTCCATCCCGCCGTTGAAGAATTCCAGCACCGCCCCCGAGAAGGGGTAGTTCATTACCGAATCAAACTGGTCACCGAGCAGCCAGGTTAAGGAATCACTCCATACCTCGCCGACGATATAGGCATCCGGGTTTGCGGCTTTGACCACTTTGCGGAAATCACGCCAGAAGTGATGATCGACCTCATTGGCCACATCCAGCCGCCAGCCGTCTACACGGATCTCCTTGATCCAATACTCCGCAACCTCCAGCAGGTAGGACTTCACTTCATGATTGGCGGTGTTGAACTTCGGCATATTGCCATAGAAGCCGAACGTATCGTACGTGGGAATACCGTCAACAATCTCAGCCGGAAAAGAATTCATATGGAACCAGTCGCGGTAGACGGAGAATTCGCCTTTTTCCAGAACATCCTGAAATGGCGGAAATTTGTCACTGCAGTGGTTGAACACGGCGTCCAGCATGACACGGATGCCACGTTTGTGGCATTCTTCTACGACCTTCTTCAGCAGCTCATTATCGCCGAAATGCGGGTCGACTTTTTTATAATCCACGATGTCGTATTTATGGTTGGAAGGGGAGACGAACAGCGGCGTGAAGTAGACGGCATTAATACCAAGCTCCTGCAGATCATCCAGATGATCCAGCACACCTTGAAGGTCACCGCCAAAGAAATTATCGAGCTTCGGTTTGCTGCCCCAGGGTTCAGTGCCTTCCGGATCATTCAAAGGATTGCCGTTCGCGAACCGCTCGGTCATGATCTGATAAAACACAGCATCCTTCGCCCAGGTGGGTACTTTGAATAAGTCAATCCCGTGTATATAAGGAAACTCATAAAAGTGGTTGGGCGGCTGCGGACATTCGGTCCGGATGCCGTTGTCGAGCAGATACACTGTCTCCGAACCCTTGCTGACGCGAAAAGTATAGCTGAGGCGCTTGTATTTGGGACGGACAGCCGCTTCCCAGTAGTCGAATTTATCGTCTGAGGCAGCTTTTTCCATTATGATGTCGTAAGAGGTATGCTGCCAATCGTACTTGTCGCCAGTAAGCGCAACTACGTAGTCCACATCATCACGTTTGGTACGCACCCGCAGATGTATGGTTGTGGCATCGTAGGCATAAGCCCATTTATCGCGGGGAACATGGTACATCGCTTCCAGCAGCATGACTTCACCTCCTAAAAGTTTTGTGAGCCTATTCACCTTGAGATTTCATCGCACTGCAACAAACCAGCTTCGAAGACATACACTTAATGTGTGTCTGCCTATTCACCTTATCCGTTAAATAACGCCTGCGGCGGCATCTGAACCAGCCCGGTTATTCCGGCGGCAAATGGAGATAGTAAATAGTATATACCTCTTTTCATAGGATGTGCAAAATGGGGGAATAGCAGACCCGGCCAACAGCCTGCAATTTATTCATGAATTTAACAGGCTTTGTCACAAATTTGTCTTTGCATATTCATGCGGAGTGATTTATAATAAATCGGTCAATGGGACTACTTAGAGAAATGAACATAAAGAGAATAGGGGAGACAGACAAATGAACAAATGGGGTAAACTTTCATTGGGACTGCTGCTGGCAGCTGGACTACTGGCCGGATGCGGCTCTAATAACAACGAGAATAATACCGCAGCAAGCGGAAATGCCAACACCGGGGCTGCCGCCAAGAAGCTGATTATGGGCACAAGTGCAGACTTTCCTCCGTATGAATTCCACAAGGTGGTTGACGGCCAGGATACGATTGTTGGCTTCGATATCGAGATCGCGAAGGAGATTGCTGCTGATTTGGGCAGAGAGCTTGAGATTAAGGATCTGCCGTTTGATTCGCTGCTGAATGAATTGTCGAGCGGCAGAATCGATATGGTAATCTCCGGGTTAAGTCCGACACCGGAACGTGCTGAAGCTGTGGGCTTGTCCGATATATACTACAAAGCCGAACAGGCTGTCGTTGTACGTGAATCGGATAAGGACAAATATGCAACAATGGACTCGCTGAAGGGTGCCAAGCTGGGCATTCAGACCGGTTCGATCCAGGAAGATATTGCCAAAGGTATTGAAGGCGCACAGCTGACATCCCTCAGTAAAATTTCTGAAATCGTCCTGCAGCTGCAATCAAACCGCGTAGACGCTTCAATTATGGAAGGACCTGTTGCCAAGTCCTTTGTGAAGAATGTTAAGGGACTCGCGATTACCGATGCCAAACCTGAAGTGGAAGATGACGGCTATGTAATCGGGGTGAAGAAGGGTAACACAGAGTTGCTGGACCAAGTGAATAAGACATTGACCCGCCTGAACTCGGAAGGCAAGATTGATGAGTATGTAGCGGCAGCAAGCGAGCTTGCTGAGAGCAAATAGAACGCGAACCCGTTACACGGTTAGCCCTGATGAATTAAGTACAACCCGCAGCCTGCTGCGGGACAATGCTCTACTTTGCAGAAAATGGCGGTGATCCGCTGTTTTCTATTTTTTTGAAGACAGGAGGGTTTGAGGGCAATGAATATATTTGATATGGCTTATGAGTACCGCAATTTTTTCTTATCCGGTCTAAAGTACACACTGCTGCTCGCGGTGCTGGGCGTATTCTTCGGCTTCATACTGGGGATTTTGGTTTCGCTGCTGCGGATGTCCAAATGGAGAATTCTGCGTTTTATTGCCACCACCTGGGTGGAGTTTCTGCGCGGGACGCCGATGCTGGTGCAGCTGTTTCTGATTCACTATGGTTTGACAGAGCTGGGACTGGAATTCACGCCGATCCAGTCGGGTGCGATTACATTAACCATCAACAGCTCTGCTTATCTGGCTGAGATTTTCCGTGCCGGAATTCAAGGCGTTGATCGCGGTCAGGTAGAGGCGGCACGTTCGCTCGGGATGAAACAGGGGATGACGATGCGTTACATCGTGCTTCCGCAGGCGATTAAGAACGTGCTGCCTGCCATCGGGAACGAATTTATTACAATCATTAAGGAATCTTCCATCGTATCCATGATTGGGGTTGCAGATTTGTTCTTTCAGGCCAAGACCATTACAACGATAACGTATGAGGGGCTAACTCCGTATGTCGTCATTGCACTGATGTATTTTGTGCTGACCTTCACGTTATCCAAGCTGCTGGGTATATTGGAAAGGAGGCTGAATACGGATGATCGAGGTTAAGAACCTGCAGAAGAGCTTTGGCAAGCTGGAGATCCTCAAGGGGATTGATCTGAATATTCACAAGGGTGAGGTTGTTGTAGTGATCGGTCCCAGCGGCTCGGGCAAAAGCACCTTCCTGCGTTGTCTGAACCTGCTGGAGCAGCCTACCGGCGGTGAGATTTCGTTTGAAGGACAATCGATTACAGCCAAAAAGCATGATATCAACGTGACCCGCGAGAAAATGGGGATGGTGTTCCAGCAGTTCAATCTGTTCCCGCATAAGTCTGTGCTGCAGAACATTATGCTCGCGCCACTGAAGGTGCGGAAACAGCAAGCTTCCGAAGCGGAAAAAATCGCCACGGAGCTGCTCCGCACCGTCGGCCTTGAGGACAAGCGGGATGCGTATCCGGCCCAGCTCTCCGGCGGACAGAAGCAGCGGATCGCGATTGCCCGGGCGCTGGCGATGCAGCCGCATGTGATGCTGTTCGATGAGCCTACCTCGGCGCTTGACCCGGAGATGGTCGGTGAGGTGCTGGAGGTTATGAAACAGCTGGCAGTAGACGGTATGACGATGGTCATTGTGACGCATGAAATGGGCTTTGCCCGTGAAGTCGGCGACCGGATCCTGTTCATGGATGGCGGGGTTATCGTAGAACAGGGGACCCCGGCAGAGGTGTTCGGCAATCCCAAACACGCCCGTACCCGTGATTTCTTGAGCAAAGTTTTATAAAATTACTGGAACGGCCGCTGAAAATTCCTTCAGCGGCCCTTTTTGTGAGGGAATTAAATTTTGGCGGAGCGTGAAATGGGTGATATAGTATACAAATGATCAATCTACTTGAAAGGGAGTACATACAGATGAGAGATGATCTTTGCCGGATAGGCATTATTGATATTGGTTCCAACTCCATACGGCTTGTAATTTATGATACGACGCAGGCAGGCGGCTACAAAATTATTAAGGAATGCAAGTACTCTGCCCGTCTGAGTGAGAAAATTACCAAGGAAGGCAGACTGGAGAAGAAGGATATGGATACGATTATTCCTGTCCTCCACCAGTTCAAAGAGATTTGTGATGATTTCGAAGTGGACAACATCCGCGCAGGAGCTACCGCCGCAATCCGCAACGCAGCCAACTCCGCCGAGATTATAAGCTATCTGTCTGAAGCGTCATCCATCCGGATTGAAGTAATCAGCGGGCATCAGGAGGCTTATTTCGGATTTCTCGGGGTCATCAATGCCTTTGATATTCAGGACGGGTTCGTCATTGACATCGGAGGCGGAAGCACGGAGGTCACCTTGTTCCGCGGACGGCGTTATCAGCACAGCATCTCTTTCCCGTTCGGTGCGGTCAATACGAATCTGATGTTCAGCCAGGGCGGCAACTGGAACGCTGATCAGGTCCGTAAGCTGCAGCTATACGTTACCGGCAGGCTGGTAGAGCATGATTGGCTCACTACGGGCAACGGGCTTCCGTTATATGGACTCGGCGGAACGCTGCGTTCACTCGGCAAGCTGGACCAGAAGAACCGGGAATATTCGCTGCCGAACTCCCATGGCTACGTGCTGGAAGGGGAGACCATAGAGAAGTTCATGGAGACATTGCCAGCGACTCCATATGAGAAGCGCAAGGATCTGGATGGTTTGTCGAAAAGCCGGGGAGACATCATCGTGTCCGGTCTGGTTATTTTCCATACGGTGTACCATTATATCGGGGCCAGCCGTGCTGTAATTAGCGGGGAAGGCTTGCGTGAGGGCATGCTGCATGATCTGCTGAAGCCGGAGCAGCCGGTCCGTGACAGCGCGCTGGAGTACAGCCTGGATACCATTATCCGCTTTGATATCCGTACCTCCAAGCGGCATCTGGATCATATCTATAAGCTGGCACTCGGCCTGCTGGGGGCTTTTGAGAGGGAAGGTGACCGGGAGGAGCATGAGATGCTGATCTACGTGGCGATTATGCTGCACCGTACCGGCTCCAACATTAATTATTATCAGTCCAAGCGGCATACCCGCTACTGGCTGATGAATTCCCCGATCCGCGGCCTGACCCACCGGCAGCTGATTCTAAGTGCGTACATTGCTTCCTACAGCACCAAAAGCCGGAAGCAGAAATTGTCCCAGATGCATAAGGACATTTTGCTGGCTTCCGACGAAGAGTGGATTCATAAGCTGGGTACACTGGTGCAGTTAAGCATTGCCCTGGACAGCACCGAGATCGGCATTGTCAGCGGGGTCAACGCCCGGCTGCATAACAATACGCTGGATCTGGAGCTGCAGGGCGGACAAGTTCTTATCGGGCTGGAGGACATTGAGAATGCGCTCAAAGCCTTCAGGAATGCTTGGTCGGTGAAGGTAAAGCTCGGCTTCCCTTCCAGCGGGTAACATTCATAGCAGCGAACTGGCTCCGGAACGGGGCCTTTTTGTCGTCCGCCCGTTCGTAATAACCGTTAGGCTGCAGGAAGCTGGATTTCACATTATCCATCAGCGACAGGTCCAGTATTTTGACGATCTGCTTGCGGATGCTGCTGTCCTTCACCGGACACATCAGTTCAATCCGCCGCGTCAGGTTCCGGGTCATCCAGTCCGCACTGGACAGATAGACCTCCGGTTTACCGCCGTTCTCGAAATAATAGATGCGTGAATGCTCCAGGAAACGGTCGACAATGCTGCGGACTGTAATCCGTTCGCTTAATCCTTCAATGCCCGGACGCAGACAGCAGACACCGCGTACAATCAAATCAATCGATACACCGGCCTGTGCTGCGCTGTACAGGTTGTCGATAACCTCCTGATTGGACAGGGAGTTCATCTTGGCGATGATCCGTGCAGGTCTGCCGGCGGCAGCATGCTCTGCTTCGCGCAGGATCAGCTTTTGGAGCGACAGGCTCATATTGGTCGGTGCCACAATGAAGGAGTTCCAGTTATAGTTGGCAGAATAACCGGTCATCTGGTTGAACAGCTCCGAGGCATCCAGGCCGATCTCATGATTGGCGGTGAACAGGCTAAGGTCTGTATACGCCTTGGCCGTGCTGTCATTATAGTTACCTGTCCCTACATGCACATAACGGCGCAGCTCAGGGCCTTCCTGGCGTACAATCAGCGTGACCTTGGCATGGGTTTTGAGACCTACAAGGCCATAGACTACGTGGCAGCCCGACTGCTCCAGCTTACGTGCCCAGGCAATGTTACGTTCCTCGTCAAATCGGGCTTTCAGCTCCACAACTACCGTAACCTGCTTACCTGATTCGGCGGCATTGGCCAGGGCGGTGATCAGCGGGGAGTTCCCGCTGACCCGGTACAGGGTCATTTTGATCGCCATAACCTGCTCATCTTCGGAAGCCTGAATGATGAAGTCCGTCATGGCATCGAAGGATTCATACGGATGATAGACCAGCACATCACGTTCGCCAAGCACCTCGAAGAAGTCCTCATTCTCCTCGAATTCCGCCGGATAGAGCGGCTCGATCGGTGCATGATGCAGGTAGCTGAAGCCCTTGACGCTGCCGGCGAACCCCCGCAGGAAACTGAGATCCAGCGGCCCCTCAATTTCAAACACGAAATCCTCAAGCTCGAATTCGGCCTGCAGCTGCTCCAGGGCATAAGGGTGAATCCCCTTTTGTACTTCAAGACGGGCAGGGACGCCGCGGCGGCGTTTGCGCAGCTCCTTCTCAATCTCCTCCAGCAGATCCTCTGCGCCTTCCTCATCAATGGTCAGATCGGAATTGCGGGTCAGGCGGAATTCACTGACAGCCACAGGATCATATCCGCTGAACAAGGTCTGGATATGCTGGCGGATCACATCTTCAATGAAGACAAACTGCCGTTTCTTGCTGTTGGAGCGGTGGGGCAGCGGGATACAGCGCGGCAGATTCGAGGGAATCTGCAGGATTGCGAAATAAGGTTCTTCTTCCTGGCTGTTCTTGCGTGTCAGCACTACTGCCAGATAGATGAACTGGCTGTGCACAAGCGGAAATGGACGGCTCTGATCCACGGCCATCGGCGTTAAGACTGGATAGATGATATCACGGTAATATTGCTCTATGGATTGCTCCTGGGCATGCGTGAGGTCCTTGTAATCGACGAACACGATCCCTTCCTTGTGCAGACTCCGGGAAATGTCCTTGAAGGTACGGTATTGGTCGGCGATGATTTTGGTGACCCGTTTGATCAGACGCTTGTACAGGCCGGAGGGGGTGTAGCCGGTGAAATCCTTTTTGGTATAACCCGCCCGGATCTGATCCTGAATGCCCGCTACCCGGACACTGATGAATTCATCCAGATTGCTGGACACAATCGCCAGAAATTTGGCCCGCTCCATAAGCGGGTTCTCCGGATCCTGTGCTTCGGCAAGGACACGGCGGTTGAATTCAATCCAGCTCAAATCGCGGTTCAGATAGGCTGTTGCGGGACTGGTGTGGTTGTTTTTTTTCTCTTCTGCATTCACGTTCATTGACCCTCCAAGTTATGCTTCAGTCTCTACATTATCTATCGTATTCTATCATTCTACTATTTGCCAAAGGGAGAAATGTTAAAACTGTGTAAAATTTTCGCGAAAACTTAAAAAAGATTGCCGAAGCCACGATAATTCCAACGCGAAATATTAAGAATATGTAATAATTAACCCGATGAAAACGCTGTATATAGGCAAAATATTTCCAAACGTAACAAAAACATAGCCACTGGTTACAAAGTTGTGATATATTCATAACTGTTAGTTTACAAAGCACCGCAATTCCAGAGACCTGGCAACAAAAAAGTACATAGGTCCAGCGTTATCTTGGCGTCACTGGCGGAGCGTATCCGTTATATCCTGGACGCCCACTAATGAAGGAGGCTATTTAATGAAAATCAAGTTCGGAGCCATCACAGCCCTGGCTGCTGTACTGGGACTCGGCACATTGCTCCAAGCCGCCCCTGTTCAAGCTGACAGCGTACATATCGCTGGAGAAGCAACTACCTTTTATACGCTGTCCAATCATTATGACATCAGCGTAGAAGAGCTCATGAGCGCAAATCCGCAGATCTCTGCAAGCAACATCTACCCGGGTCTTAAGCTTGCCATTCCCGGCACTGTTCAGGCCAAGACGGTAGCAGTCACAGAATCGGCAGCCGCCGCCGTTGTAACTAACGCAGACTTGTCAGCACTAAGTGTGGAGCCTGCATCAAACACCGTTCAAGCCTGGGGCAAAGCTTATACTTATGCCAAATCCATACAGGTAAAGGCTTCGGCTTATTCCTCTGCTGCCAGTGAGAATGGAAAATGGGGCGCGGTTGATTATTTCGGCAATGCGCTTAAGCTGGGAACGATTGCAGTTGATCCTAGTGTCATTCCGCTGGGTACCAAGGTTCTCGTTACCGGATATTCTCATCCGGGTCTCCCGAAGCAGGCATTCCTGGCGACCGCCACTGACATGGGGAGCGCGATCAAGGGCAACCGGATTGACATCTTCATTCCCGGCAGCCAGAGCTTTGTAGCCGATTTCGGCTATCAATATGTACAGTTGTATATTATTCAATAACCCGATAAATGTATAGCTGCACCATTTACCAAAGGAAACAAAACCCGGCCGTTCTCCGGCAGGTTTTGTTTCCTTTTTTTAATATATAAAGGGCTTCAAGCTATATTTTATCCCTCTGCTTCTATTTGATATACTGGCTCTCCGGTGCATCAGCCGGTTCATTTGCTTTTGCTGACTTCGAACATTTGCGGAACAGTCACGAAGCTATACCCGCGTTTGCGCATAATGCTGATGACTTCCGGAAGCGCCTGTATGGTACCCTGCAGATTGCTGCCCCGGCCGCCGCCGCCGTGCTGGAGTATAATTGCGCCTTTTCCGGCCCTGGAGAGGATATTGTTCCGTACCTGGGTCTTGGATAAGCCTCTCCAGTCCAGGGAATCGACGTTCCAGTTCACCAGCTTGTAGCCGTGGGCTCTGGCCCATTTCAGCTGCTGCTCACTGATGTCACCGTACGGGGGACGGATCAGCCGCGGTTTGTAGCCCGCAAGAGCCTGGATGATATTCTCAGTACGGATAATCTGGGTGCGGAATTCATTCATCCCCAGCTTGCCGAATTCGGGATGATTGTAGGAGTGGTTGCCAATCGCATGGCCTTCCCGGATGATCCGCGCAACCAGACCGGGATGTTTCTCGGCACGGCTGCCGACCACGAAAAAGGTGGCCTTGACATTATATTTATGGAGAACATCCAGCAGCTGCGGAGTAAAGCGCGGATCAGGAACATCGTCAAAGGTCAGGGCAATGATCTTGCGCCGCGGCCCCTGGGTCTTGATCGTATCCGGATATTTGCGCAGCAGCTGGCTTAGAGAAAGTCCTTTATTTCTTTTGTGGCGCCGGGCTGAAGACTGGGAGGCGGTGGAGCCGGCCGGAACAGCAGGATCTTCTTCCATAGAGACATTCGGCCGGGCGGAGGCTGGAGCGGATGCAGAAGCAGACACAGCAATCGGGAAGATGCTGGGCAGGATCACTATTATTATGAAAATAAGGAGCAAAATGCGGCGGATTCTTGCCAACTTCATGGGTTACGCCTCCTCTGATCACACAGCTGGATATTTTGAAATACAAGGGTTGTTATTCCCAGCCTTTGCGAATTTATGCTGTCAGCATGTGAATCACCTAAAGATTTAACCTGTCCGTAAATACGTGTATACTTAATGAATACGGGGGTAAGCCCGCCAAATGATGAGAGATACGGGAAGGATGGAGACAAGAATGACAGAT
Source organism: Paenibacillus sp. FSL H8-0259 (assembly GCF_037963255.1). Classification (NCBI taxonomy): domain Bacteria; kingdom Bacillati; phylum Bacillota; class Bacilli; order Caryophanales; family Paenibacillaceae; genus Paenibacillus; species Paenibacillus sp. FSL H8-0259. The sequence continues at coordinate 4,486,688 of NZ_CP150147.1, read as the reverse complement.
TTGTTTGCACCTTATGAACTGAAGGCCCTCACTTTGAAGAACCGCGTGGTTATGCCGCCGATGTGCCAATATGCAGTTGAGAAGCAGGACGGGATTCCTACGGAATGGCACTTTGTGCATTATGTCAGCCGCGCTGTCGGCGGTACCGGATTTATCATTGTAGAGATGAGCGGGATTCATCCGGACGGGCGGATTACCAATCAGGATACGGGGATCTGGGAGGACGGGCAGATTGCGGCGTTTAAGCGGATAACAGAGGCTGTTCATGCCCAGGGTGCCAAAATCGCCATCCAGCTCGGACACGCCGGCCGTAAGGCGGTGGATGCCAATCCCCCGGTTGCGCCTTCGGCGATCCCGTTTGATGCACATTCCCAAACGCCCCGTGCGCTGACCCGGGACGGGATTGCAGAGATGATCGGGGCATACAGGGATGCTGCCCGCCGGGCGGTCGAGGCCGGATTTGATACCGTTGAGCTGCATGGTGCTCACGGGTACCTGATCCACCAGTTCCATTCCCCGCTGTCCAATGTCAGGGATGATGAGTACGGCAGCGATCCCGCGCTGTTCGGTGAGCAGGTAGTGGAGGCGGTGCGTGAAGTGCTGCCGGCGGAGATGCCGCTTCTAATGAGAGTTTCCGCTAAGGAATATGTAGAAGGCGGATATAATGAAGCTTACGCGCTGGAATTCTGCCGCCGCTACAAAGCTGCAGGAGTAGACATGTTCCATGTATCATCCGGCGGGGAAGGCCCGATCGGCTCTAATGGAGGTCCTAATGCAGGACCGGCTTATCAGGTGGAGCTTGCTGAGTACATACGCAGCGGACTGCAGGTACCGGTAATAGCTGTAGGCCGTCTGGAATCCTACGGGGAAGCCCAGGCGGTAATTACCGAAGCGAGGGCCGAACTTGTGGCTGTCGGCCGGGGGATGCTTAGTGATCCGTACTGGACTTTGCATGCGGAAGAAGCGCTCGGAGGGGTACATCAGGCCAATTTGCCTAAACCTTATCTGCGCGGGATTTGGAACAAGAAATAGAAGGCTGTGATTGTGAAGTATGTCACAGATTTTAAGCTCCTTCTAAGGCATGGTTAATAAGATTAAATTTGAAGGAGCTTGATAACGTGGCGACGGTGATAAGTAACGAGCGGCTTGGAGACGGAGTATACCACCTGGTGGTTGAAGGAGGTAACGGCGGTGCGATGGGTCAATTCTACATGCTGCGGGCATGGGGAGCCTATCCGCTGCTGTCCAGACCGCTTAGCATACATCAGGTGAATGACAGCGGTGTTGATTTTTTGTATCACGTAGTAGGGGAAGGCACGGAGATTCTTGCCGGACTGAAGCCGGGAGACAAGCTTGAACTCGAAGGGCCATTCGGCACCGGCTTCCCGCATGTGGAAGGTAAGGTTGCGTTAGTAGGCGGGGGCATCGGAATTGCTCCGCTCTATTACTGCGCCCAGGAGCTTCCTGAGAGTGACATCTACCTCGGCTTCAGCCGGGAACCTTTCCGTACCGAAGCCTTCCGTCCGCTTGCTGCCGAGCTAACCGTCGATGTGGGCGGCCACATTCTAGACAGCGTGGATTTCACAGCCTATGATCATATATTTGTCTGCGGTCCCCATCCCATGCTGAAGGCGGCACAGCTCAAGGGCATAGCAGCGGAAACAGCCGGCAAGCGTCCTGACGTATATCTGTCGCTGGAGAACCGCATGGCCTGCGGCATCGGTGCCTGTCTCGTCTGCAGTGTATCCTGCAAGGATGGACAACGGAAGGCCTGCGCAGACGGCCCTGTCTTCCTGGCTGAGGAGGTGCTGTTCCATGATTAATACAACTGCTACTATTGCCGGTGTTCATTTCAAGAACCCGATTGTTATGGCTTCGGGCACGTTTGGCTTCGGCCGTGAATACGGCAAGCTCTATGATGTATCCCTGCTTGGCGGCATCTCCGGCAAAGGGCTGACGCTCCATGCCAAAGCGGGAAATCCCGGTGTACGCGTGTATGAGACAGCATCGGGCATGCTGAACAGTGTAGGACTTGAGAATCCGGGAGTGGAAGCCTTCCTGGCCAAGGAGCTCCCATACTGGGAGACGCTGGACACGGCGCGTATCGTGAATCTGGGCGGCAACACACTGGCTGATTACGTGCTCGGCGCCGAGCTGATCCAGCGCGATGCGGATGTCCGCCTGATTACAGGCAAACCGGCAGTGGATATGATCGAGCTGAATATCTCTTGCCCGAATGTGAAGGAGGGCGGCATCGCCTTCGGCGTGAAGACGCCGGCAGCGCTTGAGGTTGTCCGGGCAGTTAGAGCAGCAACCCGTCTTCCGCTGGCCGTGAAGCTGTCGCCGAACGCCGAGGATATCGCAGAGATGGCTGAGATGTGTGAGGCTGAGGGGGCTGATGCCGTCTCGCTGATCAATACGATCTCAGGAATGAAGATTGATGTGCGCCGCCGCCGCAGTGTATTTAATAATCTGTATGCCGGTCTGTCCGGACCTGCCATTAAACCTGTAGCCTTGCGGATGGTGCATCAGGTATCCAAACGTGTATCCATTCCGGTTATCGGGATGGGCGGCATCACCTCAGCTACCGATATTATTGAATTCATTATGGCCGGGGCAGCCGTTATTCAAGTGGGAACGTACAACTTCATGAATTTACGGGCCGGCAGTACGCTTGTCGAAGAACTGCAGCAGTTTATGGCTGAAGAGAATATCAGCTCGCTGGATGAAATCCGCGGTATTGTATAGCTGGAAGGCTGATCCTGCGATTTCGCATAACTTTTTTGCACAGCCTGAGAGATCTTCACTTGCCATGGTTAATATAATGGGTAGGGGGAATTCTGTTATGACATCCGATCAGCCGCATCCTGATGACATTGAGCTGTCTGAAATCACGGTTGGCCGTGACCTGCTGCTGCTGATTACCGGAGGTGTCCGTCATATCGGTGCGGCAAGCACCGCTTATATGGATGGTGACAATGCCAGGGTCATGACTTCAGCGGTCCCGCATCATAAGGAGCATACGATCAGCGAATCGGTTGCACTCCGGGCAGCAGCTGCGCTGAACGTGACAGTCACGGTTGTGATGGGGATTCATTATGACAATCTGACCAAAGAGGGCATTATGGAGGTCGTAAATATTGTGAATACCAAAGTGGACCAATATTTATTGCAGAAGGTTTAACAATTTTTGAAACGATAGTGGCACTCCCTGCGTAAAAGATACCAAATGAGCAACTAACTTTTATTTTGGAGGAATGAACCATGTCTATATTTAAAAGATTGCGTGATCTGACCATGTCCAATGTGAATGCGATTATTGATAAAGCGGAAGACCCGGTCAAAATGACCGACCAATACATTCGTGATATGACCGAGGATCTGGAAGATGCGGAGAAAGCGGTAGCTGCCCAGATCGCTATTGAGAAGAAGTTCAAGCAACTGTACGAAGAGCAGGAAGCACTGGTGAACAAGCGTAACCAGCAGGCACACGCTGCCGCACAAGCCGGTAATGCAGATCTGGCCCGCCGTGCATTGGAAGAGAAGAAATCGGCTGAAGCCAAGCTCGTAGAGTACAAGACCAGCTTCGACCAGAACAAGGCTTCAGCAGACAATCTCCGCGGCAAGCTCGAAGAAATGCGCAAGCAGCTTACACAGATGAAGAACAAACGTGAGACCCTTGTTGCCCGTTACAACGCAGCAAAGGCGCAGACTGAAATCAACAAAGCCATGAGCGGATTCAGCTCCGATTCGGCTTCCGCCGGTCTCAAACGGATGGAAGACAAGATGCTTCAGGCAGAAGCGCAGGCAGAAGCCAGCAACGAGATGAGCTCCGGCAACAAATCGCTGGATGATGAATTCGAGAAGCTGGGTAAAGACCAGGCGGTAGAGGATGAGCTGGCTGCATTGATGAAGCAGTACGACAAACAATAATATATTGGCATAAGCCGGAGTTCAGGCGGTTGTCCACAGGCGAAGGGGAGACAGAACTAGCGGTTTCTCCTTCGCCTTATCTTTGTCTTACCTGGAAGGTAATCTGAACAAGCGGGGGCTAAAGCAATGGATTTCCATACCCTGGTGTCCATGGTAGTGTGGACGGTCAGCGGCGCAGTACTGCTGTGTGTGCTGATGTTCGTGGATTCGCTGTTTACCCGTTATGATGATTTGGAAGAACTCAAAGCAGGCAATATGGCAGTCACTACGCGCTTTGTGCTGAAGCTGGGGGCTCAGGGCTATATTTTATCGTCATCCATTGCTGCGGCTAGCCGGCTTGGGGAAGCGCTTGTTGTCTCTATTGTATCTTTTGTACTGTTGTTCGTTCTGGAAAAATCAGCCGAGCTGCTGCTGGGCAGGGTGGGCAAGCTTGATCTCGATCATGGCACTCAGCTGGGCAAAGTCGGCTACGGTCTGCTTGCAGGCTCTTTGCATGTAATCGGGGCTCTAATTATTGCTGCATTTATTCGTGGATAACATACTTACTCTGACACAACTAAGCGGATGCTTTCGAAGCGAGTTTTGCGGAGGGAAATCGATGTAGTGTATGCTAACAAAACTAAACGGATGCTTTCGAAGCGAGTTTTGCGAAGAAAAATCGACGTAGTGTATGCTAACAAATCTTTTAGGAGGATTGATGGCTTTGGGTTTATGGAAAAGGATCGGTAATATGTTCTCGAAGCCGGAGGCGCCCGCTGCGCCCAAAAGCATGCTCGACCTGTCTCCCGGAGATATTTGCGAAGTATCTTTGGTAACCTACGAAGTAACAGGCCGGACGAAGACCAGCGGCCGCAATGCTGCTGTATTGACGCTTCGCGACGGAAGCCAGATTTCCTATCTGTATATTGAAGAACGGGAACAGCTGCAATACAGATTATATCATCCGATCGACGGGCGTCTGGATAGCCCTTCCGAGGTACCGGCTACATTGGAGCTGGATGATTGTACCTTTTATCTGGAGGAAGAATACGAGGGGTATGCAGCAGTTACAGGACAGACTCCATACATGAATGGCGGAGAACAGCATGTCTGGCAGTACCAGTCGGATGATTCGCGGCTGCTGCGCGTGGAATGGCAGAATGGCCGGTTCATGCTCTATGAAGGTGAAACTGTCATTCCGGCTGATGTCCGAGTGATTCGTGCGTCTTAAGGTTTACATGGAGCAGAAGAGATCAGTCTGCTAACAACTGAAGCGTATTGAGATTAAGGGATGCAACTGCCTGCTACAGGCCGTGTGCGTCCCTTTTTGCGTGCGAGCCAGCCCGGAGCTGAATTTCCCTTTGTAGTGCCGCATGTTAAAATGGGCGTAGCTCAGCAGATGCAGGAAACTGCCAACTTAACAAGGAGGATGGACTATTTCCATGGTTAACCCAGAGAACCATAACAAGGAATATACCAATGATAAATTTCAGCGCTCGGCGCTTCAGGTGACAGAGGCTCAGGTTCGGCTGACAGCATTTGCAATCCCCCTTGCGGATGAAGAGGTTCCTTTGAATCAAAGCTGCGGGCGCTATCTGGCCCAGTCTGTTCATGCACCGCATCCTTTTCCGGCATTTGACCGCTCAAGTATGGACGGCTATGCAGTTATCGCAGCAGATACAGCATCTGCTGGTGATAACAGCGTGCTGTGGCTTGAGGTGGTAGATGTTATTCCCTGCGGCGTAGTAGCGTCAAGAGAGATTTCGACGGGGACTGCTGCGCGGATCATGACCGGAGCGCAGGTTCCGGATGGAGCGGACACTGTAATTATGTTGGAGGCCACAGAGAGCCGGATGGAAGATGGTGTTACTTATGTGGGCATTCGCAAGCCGCAAGCGGCGGGTCTTCATATTACGCCGTGCGGCCTGGAGCTGGGGACAGGAGAACTGGTGCTGTCTGAGGGGAAAATAATCGGTGCCGGTGATATCGCTGCACTGGCTGCGCTGGGGGTCGCGAATGTTCCCGTGCATCGCAGACCTAAGGTAGCAATCTTCGCCACCGGGACTGAACTGCTTGAGGTGGACGAGCCGCTGGCTCCGGGTAAAATCCGCAACAGCAACTCTCCTATGCTGGAGGCGCTTGTACGGGAAGCAGGCGGCGAGCCTGTAATGCTGGGTGCGATTGTTGATGATCTGGAGCTTGCCCGAAGTAAAGTGCAGATGGCTCTGGAGAGCTATGATCTAGTAATTACTACTGGAGGTGTGTCCGTCGGAGATTATGACATTATGGGTGATCTGATCCGCGAGCAAAGCGGTGAAATGCTGTTTAACAAAGTAACCATGCGACCGGGCAGCGTTACAACCGCAGCAGTACATGGAGGGACTATTCTGCTGGCCTTATCAGGCAACCCGGGAGCCTGCTTTGTAGGATTCCAGCTGTTCGCCCGGCCTGTCATCGGGCTGATGCAGGGAGCGGCGCAGCCTTTTTTGCCGGAATGGACTGCTGCGCTAGGCGTGGATTATAAGCGGGTAAACTCCTTCACCCGGTATGTCCGGGCCCGGCTGGAGATCCGGGAGGGTGTTCTCTATGCTTATCCTGCCGGCGTTGACGAATCCTCCGTGACGGTTACGATCAAAGACAGCGATTGCCTCATCGTCATTCCGCCGGATAGCGGGCAGATGAATTCCGGGAATAAGGTAACCGTACTTAAGCTGCCGGGGGAGATCCGGGGGTGAGTAGTGGGGAGACAGGAACCTCAACAGAAGCGCATATCAGCTTTGAAAGGAAAGTCTAAGAAACTGTACTGAAGCAAGTAGAGCCAAGTAGAGCAAGTAGAGCAAGTAGAGCCCGGGCGCGAACCCCGACTTTAACCCGAACCGGAATTTGGACAAACCCTCATAGATGGGCGCTCACCAGCATGGACAAGCGTATGGCCATGCTGAGTATGTCATTTTGTGAGAAAATGTAAGGGGAATACTGGGGTTGAACAACTTATGAGTGCGGATAAAACGTAGGCGCTTAATGTATTTTAACGTTTGATGACTTATTATCGTTTGATGTTACTATCGCTTGATGTGTTACTATCGCTTGATGTGTTACTATCGCTTGATGTGTTACTATCGCTTGATGTGTTACTATCGCTTGATGTGTTACTATCGCTTGATGTCTTACTATAGTTTGATGTTTGGTTTTATAATTTATTTAATATTTTCACCATATGAAAAATTCATAATAGAAAAGTGACTTACTGGTAGTGCATGAGATGCTGTCGTGGATGGGATGATGCTTAAGTTTGCTTAAGTTTCATATTGTAGCGGCTTAAATGTTGTACGTAATGCAACTCGGACCCCAAGATATCGGGGTATTCGGACAGATTGTTGTATGAAATACAAGAATTGGTTCGTTCAACGGCTTGGGGGAGGAGAATTGATGCCTTTTGTACAACAATTCTCTTGTTATAGCCGGAATCATAAGGGAATTGTTGTATTCTGTGCAGGATTTGGCAAAGAAATCAGTTCTTCCTCACACGTCGCGGGTTGAAATCGTAAAATCTTGCCCCAACAGACCAAAAGGTCCAATACTTACTGTGGTGAAGGCTAAAATTGATGTGAATATTTTTAATTCTGCTATGGGCAGCAACGAGGCTAATTCTAATATTACAACATATGAAAAATTCACAATAGAAAATCAAAAAAGTAGAGCAATCTGCCAGCATAATCATCCCATCGTGCTCCTATTTTCATAATGCGCCTCCCGAAAGACGGGTTACAAGGGAAAGCCCTAAGTTCTCAGAATACTTAATGAATATCAAAAAGAAACCCGGATCAACTACGATCCGGGTTTCTTGATAATCTAAGCTCAGAAGCAGAAGTACGCTTCAAACCGCTGCTTTGTCGCGTAAAGCCCGAATCAGGCATATGGATACCCATGATCATTCGCATGCGGCTGAAAAAAGGAGAATCAGGTGTACAAATGCGCTTGTATCCGAAGATATGGAGCAGACAGTCTGAAAACCTCAATCAACACACAAATACGCTAGTAACTAGCCACCTGTTGCTATATAAAACAGCAGAGCAGCCTAACTTAGTCTCAACCTTTGTCCGCTGACCAGTGCTCAGGATGCGTAAGCGATCCCGGCAGCTTGGTAGCCGAATTTCCCTTAGCGGCTTGCAGCTGCGCTTGGGTAAGGAAGAGGCTATCCCGCAGATCGGCGCCGCTCAGATTCGTGTCGCGGAGGTCAGCGCCGATCAGGTCGGCATGCCGCAGATCTGCACCGCTGAGGTCAGCGGCGATGAGATATGCACCGCGTAAGTTGACACAGCGGAGATCGGCCTTACGCAGCTTGGCGCCGATCAGATCTGCCCCGCGGCCGTAGTTTTTCTGCCGCTTGGGAGCCGGTGTCAGCTGCGCCCAAGCGGCATTACGTGCCAATTCGCTGGCGCGCAGCAGCAGTTCATTGACTTCAGCGCGGTGAACAGGCACATCTAGCGTCAGGAGTTCTTCCGGGCTGAGTGTAGTCAGATTCAAGGTCCGTTCTATCATCAGCATAAGAGAATCATGCATAATATCAGCGCCGGGGAACGCCAAGGCCTCACGCAGATACCACAGCAGCTCGTGAAGCTGGCGCATCACCAGGAAGACCTCGAACATCTGCCCGGCGGTTTCAGGGGCCTGCCGCCAGTCACGGCCTCCATAGGTCAGATTGGAGACCTTCTGCCCGGCTCCGAAGCAGTCATACACTGTGCAGCCCCGGAAGCCCTTCTCCCGCAGTTTCGTGTGAATTCCGCAGCGGAAGTCCTCCCGCAGATTGGGGCAGGGCTGTCCTGCATTCTTATCTATTGCGAAGTCGGAGGAAGCGGCAAAAGGAAGCGCCGCGCAGCAGAGGCCAAAGCAGTTCAGGCAGTCAGAATGCAGCTCATGCAGTCCAGTGTCCTGAGTTTCAGTCCAATTTAAATAATTTTCTATCAAAGGAATAATACCTCCACATGAATAATGAGTTTCAGCCCGGAGCTTTTCGCAAATGTTAGACTATTGGGGGGATTCACTCTCCAGACGGCGCTCAATAGCTTCTGACATTGTTTTGTCCGTGAGATGGGCATAGATTTCGGTGGTTTCAGTTGAAGCATGTCCGAGCTGTTCCTTCGTCCTGTAAATATCATTTTGCAGATAATAGTCGGTTGCGAAGGAGTGCCGCAGCTTGTGTACGGTCAGATAAGGTTTGCCAAACCGCTTGGCGTATTTGATAATCATTTCTTGAATCGCCCGCTTGGTCATCCGTTTGCCCTCAGTGCTGCCATTTGGCAGGGTGATGAAGAGCGCTTTTTCCCGTTTCGGAGTCTTGTATCTGGACTGGCGGAGGCTGAGGTACAAGCTGAGATCGTCCTTGGCCTGCTCGCGGAAATAGACCGGGGTCTTGAAGGTTTCGTCATTATGACCCTTGCGGAAGACATAGAGCAGCTTGTTGTTCACATCCAGATCATCCACATTGAGATTGACTACCTCGGATACGCGCAGGCCGGAGTTCAGAATCAGACTGGCAATACAGGCATCCCGCTCACGGTTCAGCTGAAAAGAATAATAAGCCTGCTTGTTGGCTTCTACATCCTTGCCATAACCCTCGTAGATGTAGCCTACGAATTCCAGCAGCTCCTCATCCTCCAGAATTTTGCCCTTCAGCTTGGCGGCCGTATCCTTCGGTTTGTGAATCCGTTTGATCTCCACCTTGGCCATAATATTACGCTTAAGCAGCGGATAAAAGTTCTCATCCTCCGCAATCTGGCTTAAGTAGTGGAAAAGGGAGCGCAGTGCAGACAGCTTGCGGGACACTGTAACGCGTGTGTTGGCACTCTCAGCCCGGCTAGTCAGATGCAGGCGGTAGCCGACGATGCTGTCCATATGCAGGGTCTCCAGATCGAGCAGCGTAATTTCAGTATTGCTCGCAGCTGCGGATAGACCTTCACCGCGCAGCCAGCCGAAAAAGGATTCATAATCACGGATATACTCCAGCAGAGTGGAGGGGGACAGATCCGGACGCTTATAATCGATGAACTGCTGCACGAACCAGGGCATCTGCGGCAGACGCTGGTCGAGGTTTTTCCGGTCGGTGTTTTTTTGAATACTGATAGGAATCACCTTCTTTATAGTTTGCCGGAAGCCCGATAGGGCTGTCATTCTATCTTAACATGTTTTTAGCATTTTATGGCTTGAATCTGCTTCCGGGAAAGGCAGTGCCCTTGCTCCTGATGTAACAAAGTTATATGATGTGAAGTAAACGAAAACGGCAGAGGTGAACCTGATGGAACTTGGAATCGAGCTGGTTCCTAAAGAGCAGAAGCAGATTATAAGCAGATTAATGCAGTTCTATTTGTATGATTTTACGCGGTACCTGGAGCTGCAGGTGGACCGTGATGGATTGTTTCCGTCTTATCCCGGGCTGGAGGCCTACTGGAACAGCGGTCTAAACAAGTTTGCCTACTTATTCACGGTAGACGGCAATATTGCCGGCTTTGCGCTTGTAGACCGGCTACTGCGTGATCCGGAGGGACAGTTCTATATGACGGAGTTTTTTGTGATGCAGAAATACCGCCGCAGCGGCGTAGGAACCTGGGCTGCACACCGGCTGTTCGATATGTTCCCCGGCGACTGGAAGGTCTCGCAGATCCGTGCGAATACGCCTGCGCGTAACTTCTGGCACCGGGTAATCGGTTCATATACTGGAGGGGAGTTCCAGGAGAGGTTCAACTCCCGGCAAGGCAATCCCAGCCAATACTTCAGCACATTAAATACTAATAGGATTAAGAAATAAATGCGGAATGCCTTAACATGGATGAATTCACTGGTTCATCACATACAATTCCCAGAATGGCGCGCAACTTTAAGGCGCTTCCAGCGTCTGGTAAATGAGGTGATCACAAATGTCCATGTGTAAAAGTGTGCTCGGAGCGGGCTGCATTACAATGGTATTAGCGCTCAGCACAGGCTGCGGCAACGGGGCAGAGATTAATTCCTCCGGTGCCGGGGGGATGGCACAGCCGTCCGCAACGACAGCTGCAACAGCTGCAGTATCCGTTACTCCTTCTCCAGCCCCTGCTACCCCGGCAGTAATCCAAACAGAACCGCCTGTGGTCAAATCAGTCGCGCTGATTCCGGCAGTGCTGGATTATACCGAGAGCGGCAGAGGATATGTAATTAAGGGAGAGGTTGTACAAGCTACATTCTCGGCAGATCAGATTTTGCCTTTGGGGCTGTTCATGCCTGAAACGATGGTGCGGTTTGAACAGGACGGAAGGACTGCCAGGGGCACACCGGATAAACAGAATTATATTACTTTAATTAAACTTGATGGAGCGGATACGGCAGCTGGTGATGGAGAATTTGGGCCAGGCAATGATCTGGTGCTGCTGAAATATAAGGAATACCTCGGAAGCAAAGTAGAAGAAAGCACAGTAAAAGGAAGCCAGACGGCCGAAGCATTCAAATTCACGGCGAAAGATCAGGCTTACAGGGCGGAAATCCATATACAGGATGAACAACGTACAACTTTGCTTCCTGTGTTCATTGATATGCTTAGAGCTGTTGAATATATGAAGAAGCAACCGCCCATCACTCCGGGTGTGTTCTTAACAGCGCCGGATGTAGGAAGTGATCCCGGGAAAAAGCAGGCGCTGCAGGAAACGATGGACTGTCTTGAAGCCTGGGCGGCAGGGGATAAGGAGAAATTCGACTCTACTCTATACTCACCGCAGCTTAATGAAGCTCTGCAGTTTTTTCTGGATCATAAGAATGTCTATCATTTCTCCGAATTGACCGTCCGGGGCATTCCTATGGAAGGGGCCAAACGGGCTGCCTTCATCGTCAGCTATACCCGGATGACTTCAGAGGGATATATTGTTGATGGAGCTAATGAGATCTCTCTGCTCAAAAACAAGCAAGGTGAATGGAAGATAGCTAGTATTGATTAGCCGGTTAATAAGGTTGTATGCAGATATTAAGTGTGCTATGATTTGCACATATTAGTAGCAGTGAAGGAGTTACTACTTCCCATGGCAGAGCTCAAACGATTTGGTTATGGATTGCAGGCGTTAGTCGTGCTCGCTTCAGCTAAGGAGCAGTACTCAAGCAGGGAGATTGCTGAACAGATCCGCTGCGAGCCGACAGCGCTGCGCAAGATCCTGTCCCGGCTTACTGAAGCCGGTTATATTGAGGTACGTCAAGGCCGGGGCGGAGGCTATATGCTGGCTAAACAACCCGGAGATATTACCTTGGCAGAGGTATACCTGTCCATGCATGATGATGTACCTATGCTGGACGGCATGCTGGACACTACCGGCAATCATTTGTTTGGACAGAAGGTCCGCCAGTCCTTCGATCAGATTATGACGGATATCCGTTTCCAGGTTGAGCATGTGCTGAAATCCTATACGGTTGCTGATTTGGTGGAGTGACGGCTGAGATTCCGTGGCCGTTCTCCAAACATATGCTTTTTTTGATTTAAAATGTGCAAATAAATGCACAATTTAATAGCACTATTCAATTATGGAGGAGATTAAATGAGAATACACTGGTTTGGACACTCCGCATTTCAGCTAACATCTGAGCAGGGGACGGTAATTCTGATTGATCCGTACGGGAAATTCCTAGGCTACCGGATGCCCCGGGTTAGGGCGGATATACTGGCAGTCACCCATGATCATAAGGATCACAATCAGGTTCATATCGCTGAAGGCGACTACGAACTAATTAATAACCCAGGGCATTTCAGTGTAAAAGGAGTGGAGATTCATGGGGTGCCCACTTATCATGATAATGTTGAAGGGGCCAAAAAAGGCAGCAATACGGTCTTTGTCTTCACCGTCGACGGACTGCGGATTTGTCATGCCGGTGACCTCGGCCATATTCTGACCCCGGAGCAAGTGGAGCAGATAGGGGAGGTTGATGTGTTGATGATTCCTGTCGGCGGAAGAATGACGCTGGATGGTACTGGAGCAGCGGCAGTGGTGAAGCAGCTGCAGCCGGCGGTTGCAATTCCTATGCATTACAGCACCAAAGCGCTGGGACTGCCCGGCCGGTTTTATTTTGCCAAAGCGGATAAGTTCTTGCAGGCTGCAGGCCGGCCTGTTAACGTTGTAGAAGAGCTGGTGATTAACGGTGAGACCCTTGCCGGACTGAATCACATCTATACTCTCCAATATGAACCAAGCTGAATGGGCTGGAAAAGAGGATTGTTGATGTCAACCCTATCTGTGACCCGGCGTAAACCGCTATATGTTCTGATGACCCTGATTACCGCGTTGGCTGGCGGGGGCATCTTTATGCTGCTGCATCTCCCGCTGCCTTGGCTGCTCGGCCCAATGATCGCTGTGCTGACCGGTTCCAATCTGCGTAAGCAAGTATATATCTGGCCCGGACAAATACGGAACACCGGGATGATTATCGTCGGCTATACGATTGGTCTCTCGTTGACCGGTTCTGCACTGAATCAAATAGCTTATCAGCTGCCCTCTATGCTGCTTATGACTACGCTTCTGCTGCTGTTCTGCGCCGGAATTGCGGTGATTGTATCTAAGGTGTCGGGAACCAACTACAAGACCATCCTGCTGGGAAGTATCCCCGGCGGCTTAACCCAGATGCTGGTGCTGGCCGAAGAGCCGGAGGATATCAATCTTACGGTTGTAACCGTCATTCAGGTGGTCCGGCTGATGATGATTATTATCTGTGTGCCGCTGCTGATCTACAGTCCCTTGTTTGCCAGCCACGCTGGCGGGGGAGAGAATACACCTCTTCTGGTTGAATCTGCGGCCGGGTGGGGAGGGCTATTCCCAAATATCTTTTATTTTGTCGTCGCTTGTACGGTATGCGGAATTGTAGGCCAAAAGATTAAATTTCCAACCGCCTATCTCCTCGGTCCGGCAATTATTACGGCTATTCTGCAGATCAGCGGTCTTCAGGGTCCCGCGCTTCCGGATGTTCTGATCAATGCCGCGCAGCTGATGATTGGGGTATATGTCGGACTGCTGCTCGATCCGCGTAAGCTGAACAATAAACTGCTGACACTATCGCTGGCTGTAGGCAGCGGGGCAGTGCTCATAGCAGGAGCGTATGGCCTGAGTCTGCTGTTCGCTTATCTGGATTCGGTATCATCAGCAACTGCGCTTCTCAGTCTTGCTCCCGGAGGGATGGATCAGATGAGTCTGATCGCGCATGAGGTAGGGGCGGATTTGCCAACGGTGGCGGGTTATCAGTTATTCCGGACGTTTTTCATCTTTTTTGCGGTTCCGCCGTTGTTCAAATTGATCTTCCGGGAGAAAAAACGCAAGACGGCAGTAGTTAGTTAACATAACTATGATTATGTTAACTAACTGCTGCGTTTGGTCAGCTAAAGCGGAATTGAAGTGAAAAGAGAACTTAAAAAGAGAACTTAAAAGTGAACTTAAAGCAAAGCTTGGGATGCCCTCCGGGGGCTGTCCCGGGCTTTTTCTGCTCGTGCAATGGGTCGATTTCTCAAAATGTAAAAATAATCACATCATTTAAGGTATCCCGGTGCATATAATTTGTATTGAACAGTGTTTTAAAACATTACAGTGTTAAATTAAATAACACCTTGTTAAAGGAGTCTTACAATCATGGGCAAAGAAGAGAGACAAGAGCAGGAACGGAAAGCGATGCGCAATTTAATTCTGACAACGGCTGGTGAACTAGTGGCCGAGAAGGGGATTGAGCAGCTGTCTATCCGCAAGATTGCTGAACGGATGGAGTATTCCGCCGGGATCATTTATCACTATTTTCAGGGAAAAGAGGATATAGTGGAGCAGCTTCTTCAGCAGGGGTACATGAAGTTGATGGGCGGGCTAACAGCCGGATCAGACACTGTGCGGAGTGAAGTATCGGCTGAGGATAACTTAAGCCAGTCGCTGTCACAGTTTATCCGGATGACCACCGCGGAAGGATCACAGTACCGGAATGTGATGCTTAATGATTCGCCTGCTGTACTTAAACATACTGCAGTACTGCATAAAGGGGCTGCACTGGAGCGTAATGCGATCAGCATGCTCTGCAGGACTCTACGCCAATTCAGAGGGATGGCAGCCCGCAAAGAGGAGGAAATTGAACTTACTGCCCAAGTGATCTGGAGTGCGGCATTTGGACTGATCATGAGGCTGAGCGTCGAGAAGAATCTGCCGGAGGAGCAGAAGGAGGCGCTGATTGCCCGGCATATCGAGGCAATGCTGCTTATTGCAGGGAGTCGGGAATGAGTTTTTACGATTATTCGGCTAAGGGGTAGAAGGCGATGGGGTATAGACGGTCAGTTGGCATTTTAACGGGATTAATTATTATCCTTGCGATAGCCGCGTCGGGGTACGGAATACTGTCAGGTCACGGACCGGGGGAGAGAGGGAGTTCTGAATCATTTACCTCAATCCGGGGTGAGAAGGTCGAATTATATGGTAGTGGAATCTATAAAAATGATTCAATTTCCGTCGTTGCCCAGGCCAAAGCCCAGGATGGAGTTACACTGGTACTGGGGGTTCCTTTGCTGCTCGTTTCACTTGTTATGAGCATCAGAGGGCGGGTCAGAGGGCGGCTGCTGTTAGCTGGAGCCTTAGGATATTTTACATATACTTATGCGTCTTACAGCTTCCTGTCTATGTACAATAACCTGTTTCTAATCTATGTAATATTGTTCTCATCAAGCTTATTTGCATGTATTCTGACCCTGCTGTCATTAGAGAAGGAGAAGGTAGAACGATTTTTTAGACCAAGTTTACCGGCACAAAGCATAGGGTTATTCCTGCTTTTCACCTCATTAATGATCATGTTGTTATGGCTGGGCAGGCTTGCTGGTTCTTATCGCCAAGGGACAGCACCCGAAGGGTTGGAGCATTACAGCACATTGGTGATTCAGGCACTCGATTTAGCCATTGTTGTTCCGCTATCTTCAATTACCGGGGTACTGCTCATTCGCAGACGGCCTTATGGTTATCTGCTTGCTTCTGTAGTCATAGTAAAAGCCGCGGCCCTGCTAACCTCCATCACTGCCATGATCATTGGGATGCTGAGGGCGGGAGTAAGTGTATCTACAGTAGAGCTGATAGCGTTTCCTGCCTTTAATTTAGGTGCTATTGTTTGTTTATACCTTGTATTAAGCAATGTACAGGAACCGGGATAGTCTTCAAACCCATTTACCATAGATAAGGAGCGGCGGATAATATGAGTAATAGAACACTGATTTTATATGCAGGCAAGTATGGATGTACCGAGAAAGCGGCATTTCTGTTGAAATCGAGGCTTGGAGAGGCTGAGGCCGTGAATCTAAAGTATGCCAAAGTGCCGGCGCTGGCTGCCTATGACACGGTGATTCTGGGCGGTTCCATCTACTACGGTAAAATACGTAAAGAAATGGCGGCATTCACTTCCAAAAACGTACAGGAGCTGTCGGGTAAGCGGCTCGGGTTATTCATCTGCTCCGGGATGACGGGGGAGAAAGCGGAGCAGGAGCTTCAGCAAGCTTATCCGGAGGTTTTGTACAAGAAGGCACTTGCCAAGGAAATCCTGGGCGATGAGATTTATCCGGAGAGAATTTCAGCACTGGACAAATGGGTTCTGCGGATGGTTAAGGGGAAAGGGAATGAAGCTGGAGCTGGATTATCGATGAATAAGCTCGAAGGATTCGCGCGTGCAATGACAGTGAGTTAGATTGGCTGTAAGCCAACGGCAGGGGCTGGAATGATACAGTTTCTGTAAAAGAGCGGCAGCTAAGGAAATTGATCCTGTGCAAAGAGCTGCCGCTGCATTGATTTTGGGAAGATATAGCATTCAACTCTATCTAGGGTAACATAAATATAATTATGTTAACTAACGATCTGCATGTATCACTAAAAATAACAGACCGTCCCCTATGTATTATACTATTTCAACATGTGAAAAATTCATAATAGGAAAAACTTCACCAATTACTCCACTTTGCTACCACGCTCGCCTGCAAATTCAATACGTACCTATCCACAAACAGATGGAAAAAGGATAAAAATACCACAACCAGCTAAAGAAATCAACAGTATTTATTGCGATTAATTAACGGAGCTCTTCCGTCAATTTTGACGCCATTTCCAGTGACCTCAGCGCATGCTGCAGAGAGAGGATGGAGTCCGTACCGTCCTGCAGACATCGGAGTGCATGGCGTAAGCTTTTTTCATAAGGATTGTTTGGGGTCAATGGA
Source organism: Paenibacillus sp. FSL H8-0259 (assembly GCF_037963255.1). Classification (NCBI taxonomy): domain Bacteria; kingdom Bacillati; phylum Bacillota; class Bacilli; order Caryophanales; family Paenibacillaceae; genus Paenibacillus; species Paenibacillus sp. FSL H8-0259. Next base: position 4,469,560 of record NZ_CP150147.1, on the reverse strand, counting down.
ATACTCTCTTTGCCTATAGACGTATATGCGGTTAAGCTGGCCTCTATATCCCCGTTCGCATAACCGACCTCGTGGAACACCAGCTTCGCCTGATCGAAATAAGCTTCATAACCGACGGTAAAAGGATAAGACTCCGGCATCTGAGAAGAGACAATCAGCTGTGCGCTCACCTCAGATTGAAGGAAGGAAGCATGCACCAATGCTTGACCGTCTTTAGCTCCAGAGGTACCCCAGACCGCAGAAGGTGCAGGTAAATCCAGCAGCCATTCGATGAAATCCAGATCATGAATCATCAGATTAGCTGCGATCTTGGAGAGGCCCAGGTCCCCCCATAGCGGTGCCGTTTCCCGGCGCAAGGTGACTTGCAGCAATTTGCCGTATGTAAGCTCTTGAACTGCCTTATATAAGTACTCATAGGCATAATCGAATTTGATGAATTGATTGACCAGAATTCTCCGGCCGTATTGCTGTTCAGCCAAGAGCATCTCCCGTGCATCTTCCGGCTCCAGGGCAACCGGCGTTTCGCAAAATACATGCTTCCCGCGTCTCAGTGCCTCCACAGCATAAGTCTTATGAAGCGCAGAAGGCAGACAGATATCTATTACATCCAACCCGGGATCAGACATTATATCTTCTATAGACAATGTGATCTCTACTCCAAGCTCTTCCTTCAGCTTCAGCAGCTTGGCTTCATTTCGTCCGAAGACGACCACACGGTCTGTAGACTCCAGTTGCTTCAAGATCGATGCATGATAGGCTCCAAAACCTGTTCCCAATATGCCAATATTCATTTACAGCAGCTCCTTAGATTTGATACATTCATCATAACGTCCTATTGTTGACAACAGAGTGGCAAGAATAGAGTTGTGAAATGATGCGTCTTTGAAATGTAGAAAAAGGAGGGATATGATGCGGCTGCACCGCTTGATTGCAATTCTTTTATTGGTTGAATCCAGGGGCAGGATGAAGGCAGCTGCTCTGGCAGAGGCCCTCGAAACGTCCGTCCGCTCCATTTACAGAGATATTGATGTCCTGGCTGAATCGGGCATTCCTCTCGTTACCACAACCGGGCCGAACGGCGGAATTTCATTGATGGAGGGCTATACGGTGAATCTGCGGCGGCTGCATGGCGAAGAGGTGGTTCAGCTGTTTTTGACAGGGATGGGGATGCCAGCAGGCGGTTCGGGCGAGACCGGTATTCTGCTCCAAAATGCTCTGCTGAAGCTCGAAGCAAGCTTGCCCGCTCCTTATCAGGAGGATATCCGTACCGCGCAGAGCCGTTTTCTGTTCGATGATACACCGTGGTGGAGTGATCGGGCGGTAGTGCCATATCTGGAGGCGCTGCGCACTGCGGTGTGGCGAGGCAGACGAATTGAGACGAAGTACCGCAAAATGAATGGAGATCTCTCCTGCCGGAAGCTGCATCCCTATGGACTTGTTGTCAAGCAGGGCGAATGGTATCTGGCCGCTTATTGCGAGGGCGCGGAGGCTGTTCGTACGTTTAAATGCGAGCGGTTTGCCGCGGTGTCGTTAATAGAGGGAACCTATACTATCCCTGAACACTTCTCCCTGCAGGAATACTGGAAGGAAGGAGAGCTTGCCTTCATTAATGCCAGCAAAGCACGGGAAATCTACCCCGTAGTCATCCGCACGCCAGTGCATAATCATGGGATTAGTAAGAGGTTAGAAGTTATGAATACGGAACCAGAGGGGGAATTCCAGATCATCACTGCGAATATGTACGACTATGAGACTGCGTGTGAGAAGGTGCTGCCCTTGCTCGTCCAAGCTGAAATTATGGAACCGGCAGAGCTTAGGGAATACATTAGCAGTCAGGTTCGTATATGGGATAAAATGTATTGTTGAGATTGATATTGTTGTGAAATGGTAACATAATTAATATTATGTTAACTTATTAATAGTGAGTGGTTGTTAAGCAATAGTTCGCGAGTGAATTTATGGTAGCATGTTAGTGTTATAGAGACAGGTAGTCAAAATAATCCCCAGACCTAAGCTTCTCAGCGGGGTCTGGGGATTAGTCATGTCTTAGGCACTTATGTTAGCCTTATTGCCAGCTTCGGCAAGCTCTCTGCTCCGGAGCCTTTTGTGCGCCGTAATCAGGAAAGGCAGACCCAGCGCGGTAGTCAAAGCCAGCGGCACGAATACGGCCGGACCATTCGCCGTACCGAATTGATCGAGCAGCAGGCCTCCCAGAATAGGCGCCATTACATTGCCAAGGTTATTGAAGCCGATGGTGCCGAAATAAGTACCTTTCCACTCCGGACGGGCAATCCGGTCTATCAGCATATCCATCATCGTGAAGAGCAGGACTTCCCCGACTGTGAACAGCACGACACTGAACATAATCAGCGCGACTCCGCCAGGCATGCCAAACAGCAGCAGACTGAGAGCAACGCAGCTATTACCCAGGATCAGAGGAATGACCGGCGGGAATTTGCTGGCTGTACGGACGATCGGATACTGCACAATCAGCACCGTTACCGCATTCAGAGACAGCATGTAGGAGAAGAGCTGTTTGCCATTACTGAAATGGGGGTTGTTCGCCAGATATTGCGCCAGTGTTGAACTGAAGTGCCCATATCCCAGCACGCAGAAGATCGTACCGAGCAGAACGGGCAGGAAGACCTTATCCCTTCCGGTGGTGGACAGCGCTTCAAGCAGCTTCGGTGTACGGGCTTCGCCATGAACCGGCAGGCTGGCACGGTGTACAGAGAATTGCAGGAACAGTACAAGTCCATAGGCGATATAGACGATCCCGGCGATCATGAACGGGAATGTGGATTTGGCTGAGCCCAGCTGCAGGCCAATGATCGGCCCGAATACCACACCCAGATTGACCGCTGCATACCGCAGATTGAAGACCAGCAGCTTGTGATCCGGAGGTGTAATATCCGAGAGTAAAGCCCGCGAGGTCGGTTCGAATACTGCACGGCATAGCCCATTTAGCGTATTGACGAGGAAAAAGACCCATAAATGCTGCGCGGCTGAGAAGCCGAAGAATACGCAGGCCCAGCCGAAAACGGAGACCAGCATAACGATTTTGCGGCCGATCACGTCAGATATGTAACCGCCGTAGAAGCTGATCAGAACACCCGCCAGAGAGCTGACGGCTACCGTAAATCCTGTTTGGGTGGCAGTAGCGCCCAGGACTTGTGTCAGGTAAATCGATAGAAAAGGGATACTCATGGAGGTGACCAGCCGGCCAAACATCGTTCCGATGATAATGGTCCAAGCCAGAGGATGAATGTGCCGCAGATGCTGTTTCATAGAATCAGATGTCTCCTAATCGGGTGATTGAATTTGGCGAATGCTTCTTGATGCTGTATTAAGTATAATTGTATAGATAAAAGGATGAAATAAAAGTGTAAGGATTTCATGTGACTTTTCACCTTTAAAGGAGCCTGGATATATGGACAATAGCAGCATGAATTATCTCTGTTTGGCCGCAGCTTTAGACCCGGCTTTTATCGTACAGCAGCCCATTCCGGTCACTATTGAGCAACTAACCGGCATCCTGTGCTGCACGCCGCGCAATGTAAAGTTTATTCTGCGGAAGCTCGAGGAACAGCAATTGATCACATGGATACCCGGCAGAGGCAGAGGAAATTATTCGCAGCTGACGTTCCTGCGCAGTGTGGACGAGGTGCTGGAGGAGAAGTTTCAGGACATGGTCCATAAAGGCCGGATTAAACCGGCGATCGAGTTAATTAGCCAATATCAGGTCAATGAGCCGCTTAAGGAACGTCTGCTGGCAGTACTCGACAAACAAATGGGCTTCTGGAGTGAGCCGGACTCCACATCCGGGCAGGAGGTGCTGCGGATTTCCCGTAACCGCCCGATGGAGAAGCTGGACCCGGCGATGGTGTACACAGCTTTTGAAACCTATTTGCTGGGGCATATTTGCAGTACATTAATTACCTATGATGCAGAGAATGGCAGCTTTCTGCCTGGGCTGGCGCATACTTGGGAGGCCAATCCGGACAGTACAAGTTACCTGTTCTATTTGCGTAAGGGGGTAAGGTTTCACCACGGGCGGGGGATGACTTCACGGGATGTCAAAGAGACCTTGCAGCGTCTGACCGATCTGAATAGTCCGGCGATCAGCCATTTTAGGGATATCTGTCATGTCGAGCTGGAAAGTGATTATCGAATCCGGTTTGACCTCGTGCAGCCCAATACCTTTTTTCTGCATCTGTTCAGTTCAATCTATATGTCTATTCTGCCTTATGATGTGGATTTCGCCGCTAATCCGGTAGGGACGGGGCCATATCAGGTACTGGATCTGAATGAGGATGTACTGGTGCTAGGCGCATATGACCACTATTACGGAATCCGCCCACTGCTGGACCGGGTAGAAATCTGGTATTTACCGCATTTGGGATCGAGTGTCCGCCAGTATCAGCTTACGGATGCCGGGCACAACCCGCTTCCTGCCGGGGAAGAGCAGGGTCATAGCATTGATTACCCGGCCTTGGGCTGCCGCTATATCCTGTTTAATTTTAGAAGAGAAGGACTTCACCATCAGCAGGCTGTACGGCAAGCGTTACGGATATTGTACAATCAGCCGGCCATGATCCGGGAGCTCGGGGGCAACCGGATTATGCCGGCGGACAGCTTTTTGCCCTGGAAGAGTAATCAGCAGGAGTTCAGAGAGCCATCGCTTGAGGAAGCAAGAGCGCTGCTTCAGGCTGGCGGCTATGGGGGAGAAGTGCTGACGATTGCCTACCGGAGCCGGAAGGAGGATCAGGAGGAGGCTTTATGGCTGCAGGAACGCGGCGGGAGGATCGGACTTAAGCTCCAGCTGCATCCTTTGACCGAATACGATCTCGCAGATATCATGGGCTATGCTGACTTGCTGATTGCCGAAGAGGTGCTGGAGGATGACTGGCAGTGGGGGATGATCAATTATTTCCGCAATGAGTCGAACTATCTGCATGATCTGCTGCTGGATCGTCAGAAACTGGTGCTGCAGCGGGTACTGGAGCATTTCTCCCGACTGCCTGCTGAAAAGCGGGCGGAGCTGCTGGATCTGGCGGAAGACCAATTGCGCGACAACTGCTGGGTGCTCTATGGCTGCCATATGAACAAAAAAGCGCAGCTTAGCCAAAACCTGTTCGGACTGCAGACCGGCTCTTTCGGATTTCTGGATATTTCGAAGCTATGGGTTAAATCGGGATTCCAGTAATTCAACCTCCAACTCACCGCAGCTGATAGAAAATTGCCGCATGGGGTAAATAGATACATAGACCACGGCGGGAGCCGTACGAAATCAGCTGCGGAGGCGTCTGCCGGATTTCGGTATATGAGCTTAAGGAGGCTGCCGGATAATGGAGCAGACAAACGAAAGCATAAGAAGCTTAATCAAGAAGGGCAATAAATCCTCAGGCTCGGCTGCTATCGGCAATACAGGGATTGCCATCGTTAAGGGAATCGCTTTTGCACTGACAGGCAGCGGTTCAATGTTTGCCACAATGATGCATTCGATTGCCGACGCTGTGAATCAGATGTTTGTATTTACAGGCAGTGTGCTGGCTGAGAAAAGACCGACACGCCGCTTCCCGGACGGTTTCGGCCGGGTGATTAACCTATTCTGTATGGTGGCCGTAATTGTCGTGACCATCATGGCGTACGAGACAATGCATGAAGGTTTCCATCTGCTGAAGCATCCGGCTACGGATTCGCAAGGCTACTGGATCAATGTGCTGGTACTTGTGCTGTCGATCGCGGCAGACGGATTCGTCTGGGTTAAGGCGATGAATGAGGTGCTGCATGAATCACGGGTTGAGGCCAAAGGGCTGGGCAAGTTCACGGCTTCCCTCAAAAATGTGAAAAGAGCCGCCCCGCCTACCCGGCTTGTCTACTATGAGGATCTGGTTGCAACCAGCGGCGGGCTGCTCGCTATGATCGCTATTCTGGTAACTGCTTTTACCAACTTCAAGCTGCTGGATGGTGTGAGCAGTATTCTGATTGCCTTCATGATGATCGGGGTGGCCTTCCGTGTAGGCTACGACAACATGGTCGGGTTGATCGGTGTGGCTGCACCGCCGGAGATTGAGGAGCGGGTGGCAAAGATTATTTTTGATGACCCGTGGGTGACGGATATTTATCAGATGCGGATTCTGCAGGAGGGACGTTATTACCACGTAGAAGGACTCATTGAGCTGAAACGGGGATTGACGCTCGCCGATGCCGATGACATTAAGTTCAAGGTAAGGGACAAGCTGCTTGCAGACCCGCATATTTCGGATGTGACGCTCGGCATACTCGAGGATAATGGAATTCAGAACTGGGTACCGCAGCATGAGTTGCAATGAGTCTCTGCTTAAGCTGGAACAGGAGAGAGGGTTTACTTGAAGAAACGGCTGCTTCCCCTAGGGGACAAGCAAGCCGTTTCTTTGTGCAGGCGAAGCCGGGATTAGCTCAGACCGCTGCCTGCTGCTTGCCGTCACATTTCTTGCAGACGGTGAGCTTCTCGCCCGCAGGACCTTTTCCGAAATACAATAGCTTAATACGGGTGCTCCCGCAGATCGGACAGGTGCCTCTTGCTCTGGAAGGAGTGCGCCAGAGTGCTTTGCCGCGCTTGTTTTTGGCCATGATACGTCCCACCTTTGTAATGTATACCCCTATCCTATGCCCAGAGGGAACCTACGGTTCGGCCGGAACTGAAATCATTTGAAAGGAAGTGAGGTCCGTTGAAATAGGGGCTAAAATGGCCGAAATATACCCCGAAAAAACAGCGTATAACATAAATTATACGCTATTTCAGTTCTGAGGGACTTTTATATGAATTCAGGCACTAGTGATCAGCTCAAATAGAGTCAATTTAGTAGAATAATAATATATTAATGTAATATAATCCCATTCGCGAAATTTGCTCAGGCTTTCATGGTTTCTGCACTCTGAACGCATGCTATAATAATTGGAAAACAAATGCTGGAGGTATTGTATTGGTACATAGCAGCCCGGAACATAAATGGAGATCGGACAAGCTGTCTCATCTGGGGTCGTCGATTTTTGCTGAGGTAGCCGCCTGGAAGGCGGAAGCACGAAAGTCTGGATTGGAGGTCATTGATCTCGGGATTGGCAGTCCGGACCGGGCGCCTCTGCCTGAAATCCGTCATGTCTTAAGCGAAGCAGTGCTGCGGGAGGACAGTTATGCTTATCCGGCTTCCAAAGGAAGTGAAGCATTCCGTAAGCAGGCGGCCAAATGGATGAAATGGCGTTTCGATGCTGAAGTTGATCCGGATGAAGAAATCGTATCCCTGATGGGTTCGCAGGACGGACTGGCACATCTCGCACTCGCGGTCTGCAATCCTGGGGATCTGGTGATTGTGCCGGACCCCGGCTATCCGATCTACTCAGGATCACTGGCTATAGCCGGCGTTAGAGCCTGGCCGCTGCCGCTGCTGGAAGTGAATGCGTTCCGGCCCGATCTGGAGAGCATCCCTGATGAGGTATGGCGTGAAGCGGTATTTATATTACTCAGCTTTCCCGGCAACCCGATATCTGTCACGGTAGATCTGGCTTATATGGAGCGGTTAGTGGAGCTTGCTCTTAAATGGGACATGCTGATCATTCATGACCTGGCCTATTCGGAGATGGGCTTCGATGGCTACCGGCCCGTCAGTATCCTTCAGGTACCAGGTGCGATGGATACGGCGGTTGAATTTCATTCCTTCTCCAAAAGCTTCAATATGGCCGGCTGCCGCATCGGCTTCATGACAGGCAATGCTCAGGCCGTCGGGGCACTGCGGGAGCTGAAGAGCAATGTGGATTACGGTGTCTTCGATCCCATCCAGGAAGCGGCAGTCGTAGCGCTGGAGCAGGCGATGACTTCCGGACCGGAGCGGGGAGTGGCTGCACTGTATGAACGCCGCAGGAATGTTTTTGTGGAAGCCTTGGCACGTGAAGGCTGGAGTGTGCCATTGCCGGAAGCAACGATGTTTATCTGGGCGAGGCTGCCGGAGAACTATGGAGTGAACGGTGAAGCCGGAAGATCACAGAGCTTCGCTCAAGAACTGCTGCTGAAGACCGGGGTTGCGGTAATTCCCGGAAGTGCTTTTGGGAGCCAGGGAGAGGGTTTCGTCAGAATAGCGCTGGTTGAGGATGAAGAGCGGCTTCTGGAAGCCGCCCGGAGGATAGGGGAGTTTCTGCGTACGAACGTTTAAACTTCGCGTATGTTACTGATATTCTTGTGGCAGGGCAACGGCTAAGATATGGTGTTCAGTAGGAATCAGCGCGGTTCCATGATCGATGGTTATATTGCCGAAGTATGGATACTTTGAACCGCTGTTGATCATCCCCAGCAGTGCGCCGGTATCGGAATGGTTAATCGAGATATAGCCATTCTTGTAAATGGCGAATACAGCCTTGCCAACGCGCTGCAGGTGCTCCACCTTGTCTGCCGGATGATCGAAAGCAACGACATTATCATTCGCGAGGTTAATTCCGCTAAGCAGTGTCTCATGCTGGAAGAAGGCCATTCCTTCCGCGGGACCGGCCAGCCAGTTGCCGAAGCTAGCATAGCTTGTGGGGGCCGTATTGGTATCCGCTCCACGCTTAAAGCGCGTAAGAGTATATCCATCCTGGTCGAGATTGCCGTCTGCCGTATAAACATAAGAGTTCTGGATGGAGGTAGCAGCACTCCCCAATCTGGAGATGTCGTCCAGCAGATTATAGTTTTCCCGGCCGGAGATCTTGCCTGTAGCGGGATTCAGCTGTACCAGAGTCAGCTGGTAACCCGGCACGGCCGTTGCCGTATTCCCCGCTGCAGTCTTTGCCTGCTCACGGAGTAATAGTTGTCCATTCTGATAAGTTACATAACTATATAACCCCTCAATTCTCCACAGCCGCTTCCCGGTAGCCGGATCAAGGCCGTAGAATTGGGTGCGGATGTTATCGACCGTGCTGGAAACGACAAACACACCTGAATATTCTCCATAAATAGTCCCCGCATACATAGGAATATTCTTATTCTCCCATACTTTCTTTCCGGTAACCGGGTTATAGGCCGCGACAACGCCGTACTCATTGGCAAAATAGACTTTTCCGTTAATCAGGCGGGCCTGTGCCCCAATCTCTATAGGCCGCTCCGACACCTTAACCTTCCAGATCAGCTTTCCGGTTGCAGCGGATACTTTGACGAGCTGTTCCTGATTGTCGATGAAGAATACGGAGTTATTCGTGACGATTTGCGGATGCGCCCCCTGTTTATAGGACCACTGAACTTTGCCGGAGGCTATATTTTTGGCGTAAAGCGTATTGTTGATGTCTGAGTAGTAGAGAATCCCGTTCATAATAGGCGGCTTGCTGTCATACATGCCCATGCCATCCGTGGCTACTTGCCACTTCAGCGGCAGCAGCTTGTCTTTGGAGACCGCAATGACTGCATTGTTCGTGGAAGCAGCGTATACTGTACCCGGCAAGAGGTCTGCTGAAGAGAGAGCGGTGAGGGATGAGAGCAGGGAAAGGGCGAGTAAACTGGTGAGGATGGGTTTCATTGGCGGCATCTGAGTCATCTCCTTGATGTGTCTTGTACTAAATAGTAAGACGCCGGGAGCAAGGATTGGTTGCTAAAATAAGGAAGACAATATTGTAACCGTAGGTACAGCCACAACGATAACCATAATCATAACTACAATCATAACAATAACGTAACATAACATACATTATGTAAACTAGGTAATTCGCTGAGCGGTATTTAGGGTAATAAGGAGCAACTACAGTTATCAGGAGGTTGCCTTTATGGGATTCAATTTCGGAGGCTTTGGCGATAAAATACAAGGATTAGTGGATACGTTCAAAGAGGGCGGAGTCGGTGAGCTGCTGCAAAAGCTTCCGCTAGACCAGCTGCCTGTCGATCAATTGCTGGAGAAGCTGCCGCTGGATCAATTGTTGTCGGGTTCTTTTCTGCAAAAGTTCACACCGTTCGAATCATTGACGGAGCTTCTGCAAAGCGGGGGATTCTCTGCCGGATCAGCAGAGGAGCTGAAATCGCTGCCGCAGGATCAGCTGAACGAGCATGTCACGAAAACTACCTCCTTCAGCTCACTGAAGGACATGCTGGTCAAAGCGGCGGAGTTCTATTCCCAGCGGAAGTAGCGCGTTTATCTCCATAATTAGACCAGCGGGAACTAGTCTAATTCAATAAAACAGCGGCAGCTCCGGATGTATATCATCCATGGCTGCCGCTGTTTTCATTATGTGATTTCGTATTTTAACGTAATCTCTATTGCTTGAGCCAGGCCGTTGCCAGCAGCAGGGCCCCTTTTTTGGCATGGGTCTCTGCCAGGGCGTTAAGCATCACGAAGTCGTGGATGATGCCCTGGAACCGCACTGCCGTAACCGGCACTCCTGCTTCGCGGAGTTTGGCGGCGTAGGCTTCGCCCTCATCCCGCAGCACATCTGCTTCGCCGGTGATGATTAAGGCTTCCGGCAGACCGCTCAGCTGCTCCAGGCTGGCCCGCAGCGGGGACGCGGTAATCTGTGCCCGCTCCTCCGGATCAGTGGTATACTGATCCCAGAACCATTTCATGCCGGTGCGCTGCAGGAAATATCCTTCGGCGAACAGGTGATATGATTCTGTATCGAAGGCTGCATCGGTCACCGGATAGAACAGCAGCTGCTTGGAGATTGCCGGGCCGCTGCGTTCCTTGGCCATAAGTGTGATGGCCGCAGTCATATTGCCGCCAACGCTGTCTCCGGCAACGCTAAGCTTGGACGTATCCAGCCCGTAAGTGGAGCCTTCTTGGGCAATCCATTCCAGTACAGCGTAGATTTCTTCAATGGCTGTAGGGTATTTGGCTTCGGGAGAGAGGCTGTACTCCGGGAAAACGACGGCAGCTTCGGCACCGACGGCCAGCTCGCGGATTAAGCGGTCATGCGTATGGCTGTTGCCGAATACCCAGCCGGCTCCATGAATATAGAGTATGACCGGGAGAGAAGTAGAAGCGGAGCCGATAGGACGGACAATTCGTACCTTCACCTCACCACCAGGGCCGCCGGATACCGTCAGATCCTGGATATCGGCTTCGGGCTTGAATATTTCACTGGATTGGACTGTATTTACCGTTTCGCGGCCTTTCTCAGGCCCAAGGTCGGGCAGAAAGGGAGGCTCGGAGTTGTCATCAGCGAATTTCTGGGCTGCAGGTTCGAGAACAATCTTCTTGTCTTCTGGCATGGTTTACAGTCTCCTTCTTAGATCTGATTTAGGTCAGGCTCTCCTTCATCCATAACCATCTGACACTTTTCTGAAACGTAAAGCGAACGGAAGCTCTGGTCAAGGGCTGGAAACTCCGCCGCTCATATAGATAAACAGGCTGCATCCTCAAATAAGGAGGAGTGCAGCCTGTTTCTTATAAGCGCCCTTATAATGCGCGCCGGGAAATCTTTTCAGCATCACTGGCTACAGGAATATTTCCTGCACGTTTACGTCCCTGTCTTAAATAATCCACCAGAACAAACAACAGTGTAATCAGCAGTGGATACATGATCGCCCAGCCTGTAAACGGAAACACGGCTAACGTAGCGGCAAAAGAAATCCAGCTGATCGTTACGCCTGCCCGGCTGCCACGCAAGAGGCGGATTCCTGCAGCACAACCGCCAATATAGGTGAGGATGAAGGTGGCATTGGGAAATTTAATCAGTGTCGTAATCGAGAGCAGGCCACTGCCGTAGAGCGATAATACTGCTGTGAAGCAGAGGGTCAGGAAGCCGATCGCTCCCACAGGTGTCTGATAGCGGTCTGATAAGCGGCCCATCCATTTCGGGGCATAGCTCTGCCGTGACAAGGCATAAGCTACGCGTGATGCAGCGCTTGAATAGGCGATGATCGTCGCCGTACAGATGAAAAGTCCGGTGAGTCCGGCAATGAATCCGCCCCAGGCTCCAAGCGGCTGGCTGATGATCCAGACCAGTGAAGAGTCGGCACCTCCGCGCAGATAGCTCTGCGTACCGACTGTAGCGAGTGCCGAGAGGAAATAGAGGACTCCGACAATGACCGCAGCGATGGTGACACCCTTGACCGCAGCGCGCTGCGGGTCCTTGAATTCTTCAGACAGATGTGAAACGGCCTCCCAGCCGATGAAGCACCAGAAGAGAATCGCTGCTGCCTGCCCAACGCTCATCCAGCCATGCGGAACAAATGGGGTGAAGTGAATACTCTCCATTCTTGGCAGAGCCGCAGCAAAAGAGAAGACCAGTACGGCAACAATCGCGATAACCACGGCGATCTGCACTTTACCGGCAACCTTCATGCCGATCCAGTTGACAATCAGGCCAATGGCCAGCATTCCTGCAGCGATGGCAATTCTGGCCGGATCGCCCCAGCCCATGGCGGCTGTCATATAGCCCGCTCCGGTCAGTGCAGCGACAGGACCGCCAATCGGCACGGACATGAGGAAGAACCAGCCAACCAGTGCGCCTGCCTTCGGGCCGAAGGCCAGGGTGACGAAATGGGATACCCCGCCGGCATTAGGGAATTTGGCCGAGAGCAGACCCATGGACAGCGCAAGCGGGAGAATCAACAGGGTCATGAATCCCCAGGCCAGCAGCGAAGCGGGACCAGCCATCTCCGCTGCCAGTCCGGGTACGATTAACACACCTGAGCCGAGGACGGCTCCTATGTACAGGGCAATAGCCTGCGGCATCCCGATATTCCGTTGTAATGATTTATTTTCCTTCATATAAATAGTCCCGCTTTCCTTGTATTTAAATATAGAGTATCAGATAATAGATCCATTGGAAAAACGGAATTATCGAATGGAATCCATTCGAATAACCGATAGGTTGAAGGAGGTACTATGGAGTCTAAGCATCTGTTCACCTTTCTCGTTGTAGTTGAGACCGGCAGCTTTACCCGCGCAGCCCAGAAGCTTGATTACGCCCAGTCCAGCATTACCGCACAGATTCAGGCGCTGGAGGCAGAACTGGAGCAGCCCCTGTTTGACCGGATCAGCAAAAAGATCATTCTCACCGATGCCGGCCGCCGCCTCCTGCCGTATGCCCAGGAAATCTCCAAGATGCACACGATGGCCGAGAACGCCCTGCGGTCGGAGACGGAAATATCCGGTTCGCTGCGGATTGGTGCACCTGAATCTTTGGCGGCCTTCCGCCTCCCGGGGATTATTAAGGAATTCCGCAGCCGGCATCCGCAGGTGCAGATTACGCTGAAGCCGGGAGCCTGCTGGGAGCTGACGGAATTCGTCCGCTCAGGAGAGCTTGATCTGGCCTTTCTTCTCCAACCGGAGACGGAGTATAAGGAGATGTACTGTGACACGCTGATCCATGAAGCGATGACGCTGGTCGCTCCACTGGATCACCCGCTGCTGGAATTGGAAGAAGTAGAACCGCTGCATCTTAAAAATGTAACGATTCTGCATACGGAAACAGGCTGCACCTATCGTACCTTATTTGAGCGCCATCTGAACAGCCATGGAGTGTTCCCAGATCCGAATCTGGAGTTCTGGAGCATTGAAGCGATCAAGCAATGCGTAATGGCAGGACTCGGTATCTCATTCCTGCCGATGATTACGGTCCGCAGGGAATTAGCGGAAGGCAAGCTGGGCCGGCTGAACTGGAATGATGATTCCCAGCGGGTGGCAACCCAAATTGCCTATCACAGCAAAAAGTGGAAATCCCCGGCGTTAAGTGAGTTTCTTGGAACGGTACAGAAGCATGCTGTAATGTGGAGGGAAGAGGAGGAGCACAGGGCATGAATGAGCCGGAGCTTGAATATGAAGAAGAGCTGGATGCCTTTCTGATCTGGATGAAGGACGCCGGCTACACAGCATATACCCAGAAATCCTATCTTGCTGATGCACGGGAATTTCTGGGCAGTCTGAATGGGCGGGAGCTGGGTACTGTCAAAAAACTGCAGGTTGTCTCCTATCTGACTTCTGTGCGGGAACGCGGGGTAAGTGATGCGACACGTAACCGCAAGCATGCCTCAATAAGCTGCCTCTTCAAGGCACTGACGGAGCTGGAGCTGCTGAATATCAACCCGGCCGCCGGAATCAAGAAGTCCAAGACTGAAAAAAACCGTGAGCCGGTCTATCTGGATGAACAAGACCTGCAGCGGTTTCTGTCAGCGGTAGACGGCAAATACAGAAGCCGCAATCTGGCTGTTTTTTTGCTGATGTCGTATATGGGTCTGCGGGTAGGAGAAGTACATACGCTGAATCAGAGTGATTATAATGTAGAGAGACGTTCACTGCGTGTCTTCGGCAAAGGACGCAAATGGCGCAATGTCCCGGTTCCTGAGGATATTGCCCCGTATCTTGACGAGGCGCTGAAGGACCGTCTTAATCCTTGGCACAGCAAGGAGGAGGCGATGTTCATCTCGCAAAAAGGCCGCCGGCTCTCCATCCGCGGCATCCAAGGGATTGCTGCAGATACATTCAGCCGCTTCCAGAGTGAAGTGCCTTTGTCCCAGCGCCGGCCGTACTCCAGCCACAAGCTGCGGCACTCCTTTGCCACCATGCTGCTGCGTAAGGGAGCGGATCTGCGCACGGTGCAGGAGCTGCTGGGCCATTCCTCGATCCAGACGACCACTGTATACACACATATTACGAGCCGTGAGAAGGAAGAAGCTATGTCCAGACTGCAGATCGGCATGCCGTATAAGACAGGCAGCGGTGACTCGTGAACCTGGGGCTAACAGCGTCAATACACACTATGAACTTTTGTTCAAAACATAACGCATAAATCACACGGAATGTGCATTTTTATAATGACAACACCGCCATGAATTGCTACCATGAGAAGGGGTTATTATTCAGGGTAGAAGGCGGAGAGGGACAAGCCTCGAAGTCGTAGACACAACGATTAGACCATGGATAAAAGAAATCGATAAGCTGGACAGCAATTCTGACTTTAATTGGTTAACGCGTCTGTGCACGTCTGATGGTAAGGCGGGCTGGAGAAGAAGCAGAGTCTGAATCTTGAATCTCTTCCTATAAGTAAAATAGCCGCCAATCCTCAGAGGATTGGCGGCAGGCTTGTCCACACACGGAGATTACAGCTCCAGCTTGGCAATCTCACTTTTGAGCTTATCAGCGGATTGCTGGAACAGAAGCTGTTCTTCGTCACTGAGCGGAAGATCAAGTACTTCACGCACGCCGGAACGGTCTACGACACATGGAGCGCCAAGGAACACGTCTGATACGCCGTTGTAGTTGTTCAGCAGTGTGGAGACATTCAGGACGGAGCCTTCATTGTTCAGGATGGACGCAACAATCCGGTCCAGTGCCAATGCGATGGCATAGGAGGTAGAGCCCTTGGCATCTATGATCTCGTAGGCGGCATTCTTGGTGTCCTCAAAGATCTCATCACGTTCCGCTTCATCGAAGCCCAGGTCAATTCCCGCGACATTGGCGAGACTCCAGACCGGCAGCTCGGAATCGCCATGTTCACCGATGATTTGTCCATGAATACTGCGCGGATCGATTTCCTTATGAAGCCCAATCAGGTAACGGAAGCGGGCGCTGTCCAGTACAGTACCGGAACCGATAACCCGTCTGCGGTCGAAGCCGCTGATCTTCAAGGTGGCATAGGACAGAATATCGACCGGATTTGTGGCAATCAGCAGGATAGCGTGATGATTGTATTTCGTGATTTTTTGGATGATATCTTTGAAGATCGAGATGTTCTTGCGCAGCAGGTCGATCCGGGTTTCACCAGGCTTCTGGGAGGCTCCGGCAGTGACGATGATGATGTCGGCTTCCTTGCAGTCCTCATAGGTGCCGGCCCACAGCTTCACACCGCCGACAAATGGCATGCCATGGTTCATATCCAGCGCTTCACCAAGCGCCTTCTGATGGTTCACATCGATGAGTACTAGTTCGGGCATGCGCTTACGCAGCAGCAGCGTATAGGCTGTCGTGGTTCCGACTGCACCGGTGCCGATCACTACGACACGATTGGGCTTAAATGGGGCCATTGTTAGATCTCCTCCAGCTTTCGAATTTTGAAATATAAGGGTTTATAAGTTAAACGCCATCATTCATCCTTATATTTCTCGCTGAAACGGTACCGTCCTATATAAGGAAGGCAGAGCCGTTTCCACTTGCGGTCCAATCTTATCCATCATAATCTCTAGGGATAGTGTTTTCAAGCTGTCCGCTTTTAATCCATTACCCCAAAACGGGCATGCTAACAATGTATTTCTTATTATCCACTCAACCACTTGACAGGAGCGAATTTCAGAATGGATTTATTCCGCAAAAAACCGCTGGCTATTCCCCAGAATACCGGAGCGGAGAAACTTAGCAAGACACTGGGTGCAATGGATCTGACCATGCTCGGTGTAGGGGCCATTATCGGCACCGGAATTTTTGTAATGACGGGAGTGGCTGCTGCGGAGCATGCCGGACCGGGACTTGTGCTGTCCTTCATCATCGCCGGCTTTGCCTGTGTGTTATCCGCACTGTGTTACTCCGAATTTGCTTCCACACTGCCGGTATCCGGCAGCGCTTATGCATACAGCTATGTCGCCTTCGGGGAACTGCTGGCCTGGATTCTCGGATGGGATCTGGTGCTTGAATACGGCGTAGCCGCAGCGGCGGTAAGCAGCGGGTGGTCCGGTTATTTCCAGGGACTTCTGGAAGGCTTCGGCATTCATTTGCCCACCGCTTTGTCAGGGGCGTATAATGCAGATAAAGGAACCATTATTAATTTACCCGCAGTTGTCATTATTCTGCTGATCTCTTACCTGCTGACACGCGGGGTCAAGGAGACCGCCCGTTTCAATGCAGTGATGGTTGTGATCAAAATCTCGGTGGTGCTGCTGTTTATCGTCACCGGTATATTCTATGTGAAGCCGGAGAACTGGACGCCATTCCTGCCGTTTGGTTTCCATGGTGTGGTGAATGGTGCGGCAACCGTATTTTTTGCCTATATCGGATTTGATGCCATCTCGACTGCTGCCGAAGAAGTGAAGCGTCCGCAGCGCGATCTGCCGATCGGTATTATCTCGTCGCTTGCGATCTGTACCGTACTCTATATCGCCGTATCCTTGGTACTTACGGGGATCGTGCCTTATCAGAACCTCAATGTAAGTGATCCGGTATCGTTCGCCCTGCGGTTCGTTGACCAGAATATGATCGCCGGTCTGATCTCTGTAGGTGCCATTGCCGGGATGACTACCGTGCTGCTGGTAATGCTGTTCGGACAAACCCGTCTGCTGTTTGCCATTTCCCGAGACGGATTGCTGCCGCAGAGCTTGTCCAAGGTCAGCCCCAAAACACATACGCCAGTGCGCAGCACATGGATGGTCGGCGGACTGATTGCCGTTCTTACCGGCTTCGTCCCGCTTGACCGGCTGGCCAATCTGACCAGTATCGGGACCTTATTCGCCTTCCTGGTGGTTT
The DNA here is from genome assembly GCF_037963255.1 of Paenibacillus sp. FSL H8-0259. Lineage (NCBI taxonomy): Bacteria > Bacillati > Bacillota > Bacilli > Caryophanales > Paenibacillaceae > Paenibacillus > Paenibacillus sp. FSL H8-0259. The sequence continues at coordinate 4,452,173 of NZ_CP150147.1, read as the reverse complement.
CGCTGGGTGTTATTGTGCTCCGCCGTACGAAAACAGATCTCATAAGAGGCTTCAAGGTTCCTTGGGTTCCGTTCATTCCGCTCCTTAGTGCGGCAACCTGCGGTTATCTAATGTATAATCTGGGAAGAGAAACCTGGATTGGCTTCCTGATCTGGCTTGCGGTAGGACTGCTAATCTATGGTCTGTACGGATACAAACGCAGTAATTTAAATACGAAGAAATAACGATTAACGGGAAGAGGAGAGAGCATTGTCATCCACAGCTTCAGGTTACAAGGTTCTGAGAAGGGTGCTGCTGCTTCTCCTGACCTTACTTATTCTCTCGGCTTGTTCTTCTGCTCCTGCTCCCGAGCCTTCCCAGCCCCCGCAGCCGACGGAAGCGCCGGAAGAAGGGCAGATGATTACGGTCATCACACCGGATGCCAAGAACGTCGATAATGAGAATGCCCCGAAATATCAGATTCAGACCCGGCTGACAGACTTCAGGCTGCTTAACCCGTCAGCGGGAATAGCCTGGGGTGTCACCAAAAATGAGCTGCGCATGTATATGACCCTTGATAACGGCAAAACCTGGGCCAATATCTCGCCGGCTACGACTGTGCAGTTTCTGAGCAACCCGGTGTATGGCAAAGAGATTTTCTTCACCGATCCCAGCAACGGCTGGATTATACGAAGCTCTTTCGGCACGACCGAGACCGTGGTGCTGCGCACAACAGATGGGGGACACACCTGGAAAGTTTCTGCTTTTCCTGACACCAACACCTTGTCTTCGTTCTACTTCAGTTCACCGTCCCATGGCTGGCTGATGACTTCATGGGATGCCAGCTCCACCAAAGAGAGCAAAGCCTTGTATGCTACGCAGGACGGCGGGGCAACCTGGGCCCTGGTCATGCAGAATGAGCAGTATAATCCGAATCTGCCTAACAATACAATTCCGCTGCCGGGCGTTACGACCGGAATGATATTTAAGGACGGGAGCCGCGGATTCGTAACGCTTCAGACCGGGGCACTGCCTAAGATCTATGTCACCAAAGACGGCGGGGCAACCTGGGCGGCAGGCTCTGAATTTCTGGTCAACGAGAGCTTTGGAGGCTGTGACCGGGTCATTGCCGGTGAACCTGAATTCTTCGGTACGGATCATACAGGCGGATGGCTGTCTGTAGGTTGTCAAAAAGAAAAAGAGGCCAGCATGACCTACAACGGCTATTTCACTGCAAACGGGGGAGAAAACTGGAAGTTTATCAGCTTCAGCCGGCCGGCGTTGACGGGAATTAACCGGCATGTGGCACCTGAATTCCTCAGCTCGCAGGCGGGCTGGTCTTTAGAGGGGAACCTGTTGTACAAGACGATGAATCAGGGACAGACCTGGACGGCACTTCCGGCCAGCAGTGTACTGCAGTCCAAGCTGCTGGAATACCCGGAAGTAGTGAAGCTGCAATTCATCTCGGATGATGTAGGCTGGCTGCTGATCCAGAAGGAAGAGGACCGCAGATCTATCCTGCTGCAGACTACGAATGGCGGAGTGAGCTGGCGGGTTATGTAAAGGTAATTAAGAGGTTGTCCGCATTGGCGGGTAGCCTTTTCTTTTTGATAATACGGCCGCAAAGCCCTCTTAATATAAGGAAAAAACTTATTTAAAATTTTCTTTAAAAATGTGAAAAAAATCACATGACAAACTTTCACTCCTGTGATATATTTAACACATAGAGAACAAGTTCATTTTTTCACAAACTTTCATCCCGAATAGGAGAGATTATTATGAAAACATTTGAAACGGATTATATGACAAGAAACCTGCTGCAATTGTGCTACAACTGTGACGATGCTCACCTGTGTGAAACGGAAGAACAATGCAGAGCTTGCTGGGCGGACAACGGTATGCTGCCGGAAGAAACAAGCGAAACCAGACAATTGCTAGATCTCGTACATGCTTAATGTGATCGCCTCTCTTGGTATAATGAAGACCATTTAGGTTCCCGGATATAGGGGGATTTAGGTGGTCTTTTTGGCGTGCTGTCATCACCCCAAGTGAAGATTCTCTCGGAGCAGATGGGGGTGTTACACATTTGTTATGCTGTCTTCAAGGGAAGAGGCATATACATGTAGAGAAGACCTGCCAAGGGCAGGGAATCTAACCAGATGGGAACAAGGGGGAAGAGACCATGGGAACGGGACCGGATCCATCCTGGATGTTTGATTTTACAGGAACGGTATTGCCGATATTCCTCGCTGTAGTCGTGGGGATTATCGCTGTGTCTGCAGGCAGAGGACTGCTTCAGTGGAGCCGGAACAATAATGCCCCCCTGCAGTCCATACCCGCCCGAATTGTCAGCAAGCGCAGCGAAGTCCGCCAGCAGCAGGCACAGGATGAGAGCAGCCGCACCAGCACAACCTACTACCTGACGTATGAAGCGGAGGATGGTGTCCGCAGAGAGTTCAAGGTGGACGGCCATGAATATGGTATGAGTGCTGAAGGGGACAGGGGAGTGCTGACATATCAGGGTACAAGATATCATGGCTTTCAGCGGCGCCCGCATTACTCCACAGCGGAATAGTGAACAGGCTTGTTCATGGATAGTGTGATGTTTATTTGAAAAGTGTTCAGCAGCCCCCCTTGTAACCGTCAGCGGTGGAAGGGGGTATTTGGGTTGTGCTTGCTTCGGCTCAAAAGCAGGTATTTCATGGTATACAAGGTATTGCTGCAGACCGCAAGAAATTGGGCGGGGACTGTCACCACTTAGGCGAATGCACATACAATACAGCGAGCAGTAAAGAACAACGGATGCTTGGCGTTACAGCTTTGTTCCATAACTGTCAATGAAGTGATTACAAGGAGGAGAACGCGTGGCCGTCATCAAAACGAATTCGGAGGATGTAAGGGTGCTTGCGCGGCTGATGCGGGCCGAGGCCGAAGAGGATGGGGAGTCAGGCATGCTGATGGTCGGTAATGTCGGGGTCAACCGGATTCTCGGCAACTGTCTGGACTTCAACAACATCCGCAGTGTGAATGATATGGTGTACCAGAGCCCGGGCGGCTTTGAAGCCCCGCAGAAGGGGTACTTCTATCAGCGTGCACGGGAGGCCGACATCCGTTTGGCAAAACGCGCTATCGCCGGGGAAAGAACCTGGCCAGCATCAAATGCACTGTGGTTCTTCCGGCCTGTCGGGGCCTGTCCGGCCAACTGGTACAACCAGCAGAACACCGGCCGCTACAAGGCACACTGCTTCTTCACTCCGACCCAGGTGGATTGCCCGTCATTATTCTAGGTACGCTTAAGTGAATGCTAATTCAAATTTTAGGAGGTTATTCGTAAATGATCGTTCAACCCTACCGTCCCGTTAATTATATGATGGGCAGCAACCCAGCAGGTGGCATGAGCAACATGAACAACATGAACAATATGAACGGCATGGGCCCGATGAATACTATGGGTGCCATGAGCAACAAGGGAAACATTGGAAACATGGGCACCATGGGTACTATGAGCAGCATGCCGCCGCAGGTCACCAGCGGCAGCCCCATGACGCCAGCCGGAACCGTGGTCTCAACAACTGCACCGGTGTTCGAACAGTCTTATGTGGAGAACATCTTCCGCCTCAACCTTGGCAAGGTCGGCACCTTCTACTTCACCTATGAGAACAACAAAGACTGGAACGCCAAGGTCTATACCGGTGTGCTTGAAGCTGCGGGCCGCGACCATCTGATTATCAGCGACCGGGCGACCGGACAGCGGGTTGTGCTGCTGATGGTAAATTTCGATTATGCCACCTTTGAAGAGCCGCTTGTCTATCAATATCCGGGAGTTATCGGAAATCCGGCGGTTGTACGGAGCTGCCGATAAGCTTTCTGGCCATTTATCCATAGAATAACGCAAAAACGGCTGTCCACCTTTGTTTAAAGGCGGTCAGCCGTTTCTTTTGCTACCGTACGCACATATGCTGTATTTTTCGAGGGGACACGCATGCTTGCTGTTTCACCTAATATATTTATATAATAAAAGTATTATTTATAATCCGTGATTTATGTACTGGAGATGAAGGCATTGGGAAATTGATACGGAAAGGAACAGCTGGCATGATCCAGTCTGACATTTTGAACAAACGAAGGAGGTGGGCCTATCCGCCCGCACAGGAAACGGCGGATAGGAGTATAAATTGAGCGACCCTTTACCCGGTATATTAAATGTAGGTCTTATTATTTTGATTGTGCTGCTTAACGGTTTTTTTGTTTCGGTTGAGTATGCGATGGTGAAGGTGCGCAGCGGGCGCATCGATTCACTGATTGAGGAAGGCAGCAAGAGAGCCCCTGCAGCAAGACAGATCGTTCATAATCTGGATGGTTATCTGTCGGCCTGTCAGCTTGGCATAACACTTGCCTCGCTTGCGCTAGGCTGGCTCGGAGAACCGGCGATTGCTACGATTGTGGGGCCGGTTATTACGAACCTCGGCTTCGGAGAAACAACTGTTTTTGTGGTTTCGCTTATCATAGCCTTTATGTTCATCACTGTTCTGCATATTGTACTGGGCGAGCTTGCCCCGAAGACCATTGCAGTGAATAAAGCCGAGGCTGTACTTCTGCTTGCTGCAGGTCCGATGAATGTCTTTTACCGGATCATGTATCCCTTCATCTGGGTGGTTAACGGCCTGGCTCGCGGGCTGCTGCGTATCTTCCGTCTGACGCCGGCATCGGAGCTGGCTACAGCACATACAGAGGAAGAAATACGCATTCTGATGCAGGAGAGCAACAAAAGCGGATTGATCGACAACACGGAAATGACCCTGGTGGATAATATCTTCGAATTTGCCGACACGATGGCCAGGGAGATTATGATTCCGCGCACGGAAATGATCTGTCTTAACACGCATCTGGAGACGGACGAGAATCTTGAAATTGCCTTTGACGGAATGAGAACCCGTTATCCGGTCTGCGACGGAGACAAGGACCATATTCTCGGCTTCATTCATATCAAGGATATGATCCGTGATAATGCGCCCAAGTATAACGAATTGATCCGTCCGATATTGACTGTACCGGAATCGATTCAGATTAGCAGCCTCCTCAAGGTCATGCAGCGTGCCAAGACCCAAATCGCTATCCTGATTGATGAGTATGGCGGTACCTCGGGTATGGTTACTCTGGAGGATATTATGGAAGAGATTGTCGGAGAGATTCAGGATGAGTTCGACGAGGAACGTCCCGGCATCGAGAAGCTGGGGGAGGATGAGTTCTCTATCGACGGCCTGATGCTGATCGAGGAGATCAATGATACGCTCGGAATCCACATGGAGACGGATGATTACGATACGATAGGCGGCTGGCTGTATTCCAAGCTGGAGGTCAATCCTCCGCAAAAAGGCCAGACGGTGGAGTTCGACAATCATTTATTTGTGGTTGAAGAGACGGACAATAAGCGGATTTCCCGGATTAAGCTGCTGAAGGTGCAGTTTCTGACGGAGGAAGCCGGAGCTTAATTACGAGATGACAAGAGCATGGCGCTATTACAGCGCTGTGCTTTTTTTAGTATTCAGGGGCTCTCGTTTTGTCAGCGCTTCCCTTAAGCAAAAACTGTCTGTCCCATTAGACACAATCTACGATTCGACTGGTTTCACCCAGGGTAAGGTTAGTGTAAATAGGTGAAATGCAATATCTTAAAGTTCATGAAAGGAGAGAGGCCTATGGAGCATCATCCGAATCATTACAATGATCTGCTTGTCCTCTTATCTGTTGCTATAGCATTTCTATCGTGCTTCACAGCCCTGGATCTGGCGGAACGGCTGCTCCGTGGCCGCAAGGGGAATCTCTATATTCTGCTTATCTCTGTAGTGCTGGGCACAGGGATGTGGAGTATGCATTTTATCGGAATGCGGGCGATGGATTTGGGAGTTCCGGTATCGTATGATCTGCTGCTGCTTGTGTTCTCGCTGATCATTCCTGTGGCCGCTTCTTATATGCTGTTTGCAATGCTTGGCAACCCCCATACCCGCAGCCGTGTCTATCTGGGTCTTGGCGGCATGCTGTTCAGCAGCGGAATACTGATCATGCATTTCAGCGGTATTCTGGCGATGAAGCTCTCGGCAACGTATGAACAAGGGTTCTTTTCCATTATCCTGTCTATCCTATTCGCCTTTGTTGTCCCTGTAATTACTGCATCCTACGACCCGAAATGGCTGGGGAATGCCTACAATATGCTTAGTGTCAAAAAATTGCTGCTCGTGTTAACCCTGACCGGAGCGTTCACAGGAATACATTATTCTGCAATGGCCGGCGCATCCTTCACAGTAGTAGACTCCTTCTTGTATACAGGGCGCGCTCCGCTCTTGGATGATTCACTGCTGGGCATTATTCTGGGCGGTTCCTTCTTGTTCATTGTGACAATTGTGCTTGGCCTGCTCTATAGGGACCGGCAGCATGTGCTCCGCTTTGCAGCATTTAATGAGCAGCGTTATATGGCCTTGTTCGAGCATAGCCCGGATATGGTGCTGTGTATTGATCCGGCCCTTAAGAAGATCATCAGTGCTAATCCTTCCCTGCGGTATACCACCGGATATGGAAGAGAAGAACTGGGGGAATTCAAGAACATCCTGTACAGTGCCCGGGATGAAGCCGCGGTCAAGGAAGCTGTGCGCAATGCCTCCCAAGGGAAGTCCTCCAAGCTGGAGCTGAGGGTTATCACCAGGGACGGCCAGCAGATGATCTGCAGCGTAACGGTGTTTCCATTGCTTCATAATAAGGAACAGCTGGTCTATCTCGTTGCCGAGGATGTCACTGCCTTGATGCAATACCAGCATGAACTGATTCAGGCCCGGGATGCGGCAGAGAGTGCAGCCAGGATGAAAAGCGAGTTTCTGGCGACGATGAGCCATGAAATCCGTACACCGCTGAACGGAATTATCGGCATCAATCAGCTGCTGGCCGAAGAGATCAGCAAGCCCGAGCATCTGGAGCTGCTGAAGCTGCAGAGTACCAGCAGCCAGGCGCTGCTCCATGTAATGAGTGATGTTCTCGATATCTCCCGCCTGGAAGCAGATGGTCTCGTGTTGAACCAGGAGCCGTTTCAGCTGACCGTGCTGCTGCAGGAGTGTATGGATCTGTTTGAAGTAATTACCAGAGATAAGCAATTGTCGTTTGTGCTGTCGGTAGAAGAGGGGCTTCCCGGCAAGTTCGTGGGAGACATTGCGCGGATCCGTCAGATCCTGGTTAATTTAATCGGCAATGCGGTGAAATTCACTCCTTCGGGAGCGGTTACAGTTACTGTTGAGTCCGCCGGCATGAAGGGAGCTTCTCAGACGCTGCAATTCAAAGTGCATGATACAGGCATCGGCATTCCGCCGGATAAGCTGCAGCTGCTGTTCCAATCCTTTTCCCAGGTGGATGCTTCCCACACGCGTAAATATCCGGGTACTGGTCTGGGATTGGCCATTTGCAAGAAGCTGGTGGAGCTTATGCAGGGAGAAATATGGGCGGAACCGGCGCCGGGCGGCGGGACCCAGTTCTTTTTCAGAATTGTACTGCAGTCGCTGGATTCATCGCCGGAGCTGATTTACAACCAAGAAAATGAAGACAGCGGAGTGCCTGCGGCAACAAAAGCTGTATAATGTAGGGTTTGCCAAGGAGAGAACTTTAATTATATAATTTTAAAGTAACTTATCTTTTATCACGACAGTCCTATGGACAGAAAGGAACTCTCTTTGAGCAAACCGAATAAGAACAATGTCGCGCTTCCCCAGATGAGCAAGCAGGAGAAACGCCGGGCAGAGCAGGAACAGCAGAAGCAGAAAACGAGAATTCTGATCGTGAGTACAGTGGCATTAGTCGTAATTATTTTTGTAGGATTATTCATGCTGGCCTCGAAGGACGGCTCAACCACAGGATCTGCTGCGGCTCCCGTTGACTTCAATTACAGTGAAATGGCACGGCTGGGGAAAGAAGATGCTCCAGTCAAAATCGTTGAATTCGGCGATTACAAATGTCCGGCTTGCGCCCAGTTCACCGGGGTGATTAAACCGCAAATCGTTCAGGAGTATGTCAATCAGGATAAAGCAGCCTTTTACTTCGTCAACCTGGCCTTTATTGGTACGGATTCGAGAACAGCCTCACTTGCGGCACTCTCCGTATACCATCAGAATCAAGAGGCTTTCTGGAAATTCTTCGATGCCATCTATGCTAACCAGGGTGAAGAAAAGGTAGAGTGGGCAACACCGGACTTCCTGGTAAGTCTGGCACAGCAATTAGAACTGCCCATTGACTTCGACCTGCTGCGTAAGGATATTGAAGACAAGACCTACGAAAGCGAACTGGAGAGAGATATCCAGCTTGGCACAGACACCGGTGTAACCAATACGCCATCACTGTTTGTCAATGGAGTCAAGGTGAATGAACCTTTTAATATGGAGGAGATTGATGCTCAAATCCAGGTAGCTGCGGAAGCTGTGGCTGCACAATGAATAAATTCTCTGCATTCTGCCGCCGGAATTGTCTCTACTTGGCCTGGTTCGTCTCGGTTGTTGCTGTAGCAGGCAGTCTGTATCTCAGTGAAGTGCTGAAATATGAGCCCTGCAAGCTATGCTGGTTTCAGCGGATATTTATGTACCCGCAGCTGATTTTGCTCGGAATCGCCACTTACCGGGGGGATAAGCGCATTATCCCTTATGTCCTTCCCTTAAGTTTGATTGGCGGAAGCATTTCGATCTATCATTACGCAGAGCAGAAAATTCCGGCACTCAGCAAGGTGCTTCCATGTACAATCGGTGTGCCGTGCAACACGGATTATCTGAATTATTTCGGATTCATCACCATCCCGCTGCTGGCACTCATTGCGTTCGCATTAATCACAATTCTGCTATGGACAGGGCGTAAAGAGGATGCAGCTGAGTAAGAAGCCGTCAGGCAGAATGAAGAGTAACTATTTCCCTTAAATTAAGTGTAAATTATTATGCAGAAACGCTGTAAAATCACGCGATAAAGGGATAATGAAAGAGAATGAAAGATCAAGACATACCGGATCATGGATTTGGTTGTTTTGGTTGTTTTTCATTCTTTTTTCATTTGTTTCAACGCTTTACGGAAGAGGCATTGTAGATTAATATTAGTCCTTGTGAGAAGTTGAATATGCGCTGAATTTTCCGGAAGGAAAAACGGGGGAACCAAACTTGGCCGAGTGCCAACGGGGTGAATCGGAAGCGGGTCAGCAGACTCGAAAACCGTAGGGCTACCACAGCCCGAATCCGCCAGCTAACCTCGTAAGCAATAGTGGGATAATGACCATGCACTCAAGGCATGCGGATCATTTCCGTATGCTTATTTTTGTGCCTGCATTTATGAAATCCACTTATGAAAACAGCGCGCGGTACTGCCGTTTCAACTTAACAAAGAGAGGAACTGTTACTACAATGGTAAGCAAGGTAAAACGACTATTGATCGGGCGTCCGATGAAGTCGAACGAACTCGATCATGAAAAGTTATCCAAGGTGAAAGCACTGGCTGTCCTGTCTTCTGATGCGCTCTCGTCTGTAGCCTACGGAACAGAACAAATCTTAATCGTACTTGTGGCCGCAGGTTTCACAGCTATCTGGTACTCATTGCCAATTGCATTAGCCGTATTGGGCCTGCTGGCCATCTTAATCCTGTCTTATCGGCAGACCATTTTTGCTTATCCGCAAGGCGGGGGCGCCTATATTGTTGCCAAAACCAATCTCGGGGTTCATACCGGCTTGCTTGCCGGCGGCTCTTTGCTGGTGGATTATATTCTTACGGTGGCGGTAAGCGCCTCGGCGGGAACGGATGCGATCACATCAGCGTTCCCGGGTCTTCATAATCATAGTGTACTCATAGCGGTTACTGTCATTCTGCTCTTAACGATTGTCAATCTGCGGGGTGTTACTGAATCTGCTTCATTCATAGCCATTCCGGTATATCTGTTCGTCGTCTCCATCTTTGTACTGATTATCGCGGGAGTCTTCAAGTATGCAACCGGCGGTGCTCATGCCCAGGTTCCTGAGATCGGCTCGGCGGTATCGAACGTCAGTATGTTCCTTCTGCTTAAGGCCTTCAGCTCCGGCTGTTCGGCACTGACCGGGGTAGAAGCGGTCTCCAATGCGATCCCTAACTTCAAAGCACCGGCTGAGAAAAATGCGGCTAAAACGCTGATGCTGATGGGTCTGATTCTCGGGGCTATGTTCACGGGGATTACGCTTTTGGCTTATTGGTACGGTATCATGCCGGACGAGAAAGCAACGGTTGTGTCACAGATTACCGAGTCTACCTTTGGCCGCGGCGGTTTGTACTTCTTCATCCAAGGCATCACCGCAGTAATCTTGTTCCTGGCGGCGAATACAGCGTATTCGGCCTTCCCGCTGCTGGCGTTCATGTTCGCCAAAGACAAATATTTACCCCACGCCTTCATGGTGCGCGGAGACCGGCTGGGATTCTCCAACGGCATTATTTTCCTCGGCGTAATGTCGGCTGTGCTTGTAGCTGCTTTTCACGGAAATACCGAAGGGTTGATTCCATTATACGCCGTTGGGGTATTCATTCCGTTTACCCTTTCACAGCTTGGCATGATGGTCCAGTGGTACAGAACCAAGCCTAAGGGCTGGCAGAGCAAATTCGCTGTGAATACAGTAGGCATGCTCACAACCTTAACCATTACGCTCATCTTCATTATTACTAAATTCTCGAGTGTATGGATGGCCTTCATCTTCCTGCCGCTTGTAATCATCGTGTTCCACCGGATTCACCGCCATTATATGAATATTGCCGATCAGCTGCGTATTTGTCCGGCTACGGATAAACCTTGCATTAAAGGAAGCACAGTGGTTGTACCTGTTGCCGGTGTCACCCGTGCAGTACTGCATTCGATCAGCTATGCGAAGTCATTGACTGAGAATGTAGTGGCTGTATATGTCGGATTCGATGAAGAAGAGATTCACAAAATGGAACAGAAGTGGGAAGAGTGGAACCCTGGAGTGCGCCTGATTGTACTCCGCTCTCGTTACCGCAGCATCATCCGCCCGCTGGTGAAATTCATCGATACGGTGGAGTGGAAAACCGCTTCTACAGACCACATTACTGTACTCATTCCGCAATTTGTTACGAAGCATTGGTGGCAGGCGATTCTGCATAATCAGACCAGCTTGTTTATCCGCTCTTATCTGATGAATCAGAAGGATATCGTTATAGCAACTGTACCGTATCATTTGCACAAATAGACATACCCTTTATATGTAAAACGGCTGTTTCCGCAGGTTGCGGGAATAGCCGTTTTTTGTTATGCGCAGGGTGAGTATAAATGGAATCAGATAATTTAGTTGACATAGAGAATGAGAATCAATATCATCAGTTTATGTGAGGCGAAGGCCGCAATCACCTTTGACCAATAATGAATGTATATACAGGAGGGGTAATTAATGTTTTCGTTCAACCTGCAAAGATCAACAAGCATGAAGCTGGCTATGGCCGGACTCATGACCACGACGTTGTTATTATCCGCATGCGGAAATAACAATGCAGCCAATAACGGGGCTGCGGCAACTACGGCACCTGCAGCAACTGCAGAAGCCACTACTGTACCGGCAGAAACAACAGCTCCAGCGGTAGAGCAAACAGTAACGGATGCCATGGGACATAAAGTCACTGTCCCTGCGAACCCGCAGCGTGTGCTTGCTTCTTATCTGGAAGACTATCTGGTCGCACTTGGCGTGACTCCGGTTGCCCAATGGTCCGTGACAAACGGCACTCAGGATTACCTTGCAGCTGAGCTTAAGGACATTCCAACCATCAGCTATGACCTTCCACTCGAAGCTGTAACCAGCTTCGCACCGGACTTCACTATTGTACAATCGGAAGGTACTGTCCAGAACGGTCTGTATGACCAGCTGAACAAAATTGCACCAACGTATGTACTCGGCGACGAAGTCAGCAAGGACTGGCGCAAATCGCTGCTCAAGATCGGCGAGCTGTTGAACAAAACGCCTGAAGCTGAAGCAGCCATTGCTGCCTATGATCAAAAAGCGGCTGATGCCAAAACAAAAATCTCCGCTGCGATCGGCGATGAGTCCGTTGCCATTCTCTGGCTGGTATCCAAGAACTTCTATATAGTAGATGAAACCCGCAGCAGCGGGGCAGTCCTGTATGGTGATCTTGGCGTGAAGCTTCCGAATCTGGTTACCGAAATTCCTGCTGAGTCCAGAGCAACGTGGAATCCGATATCACTTGAGAAATTGTCTGAGCTGACTGCAGATCATATCATCCTAGTGAACAGTGACGGGGCGGATGCTGCTGAAGTTACGGATGGCGCGATCTGGAAGGGGATTCCGGCTGTTAAGGCGGGGAATGTTCATGAGTTTAGCAGATCAACCAGCTGGCTGTACAGCGGTCCTATAGCTAACTCCAAAACAATTGATGATGCTCTGAGCAGTCTTGTAAAATAAGATGCGTTCAAAATGCCGGTAATCAGCCTCTGCCGGTATAGAGTGTGCAGGTCCTTGTATCCCCGGATACGATGATCTGCACCTTTTTTTAAATGGAGCGATAGATGAGGGCGTTCAGCATAGATTACGCGTTATCTGCTTGTACAAAATTCATATATTTGCGATAATGAGAATGATAATCAATTAGAAGCAAGTAATAATCCTGTTAAGGAGACGGCTTATGGTTTCATCCACACGTTCTAACCTCAATCCTTCTACGGCTGCAGGGGATAAACCCATCAAGTCGCGGCCGGTGGCTGCAGCTACGATACTGCTGCTCGGAATAGCTGTCATCGTCTTCGGACTGATGTTGTCTGTATCGGTAGGAGCAGCAGATATCCGGCTGGCTACTGTATGGGAAGCTGTTGTCCGCTTCAATCCGGAGCTGGCGCAGCATCAGGTCATCCGGGAGCTGCGAATCCCCCGGGCTTTGGCCGGAGCGCTGGTGGGGGCATGTTTTGCTGTTGCCGGCGCGATCATGCAGGGAATGACCCGGAATCCGCTGGCGGATTCGGGGCTGCTGGGACTCAACGCCGGAGCCGGTGTCGGCCTGGCATTGGCTTTCGCCTTTGCGCCTTCGCTGTCTTTCATGTATATCATGATCTACTGCTTCATTGGAGCGGCTGTGGCATCGCTCTTAGTCTTCGGCATCGGTTCGCTGTCCCATAGCGGGCTGACACCGCTACGCCTGACCTTAGCGGGTGCTGCGGTCAGTGCTATGCTGCTGGCGCTCAGCCAAGGCGTCGCCATTCTGTATCACCTCTCCCAGGATATCGCGTTCTGGATGGCAGGCGGGATTGGGGGAGCGAACTGGACACAGCTCAAGATTATGTCCCCCTGGGTTGCAGGTGCGCTTATCGGGTCGCTGGTGCTCTCGCGTTCCATCACGCTGTTAAGCCTGGGAAGGGATGTTGCCGCTGGACTGGGGCAGCGCACACGGCTGGTACAGACCGTAGGGATGATCATTGTGGTCATTCTTGCCGGAGCGGCGGTCTCGACGGTGGGCCCGATTGCTTTTGTCGGATTAATGGTTCCGCATATTACCCGTTATCTGGTGGGGGTGGATTACCGCTGGATCATTCCTTGCTCGGCAGTACTCGGGAGCGTCCTGATCCTCTTTGCCGATATCGCTGCGAGAATGATTAATGCGCCTTATGAAACACCGATAGGTGCCCTGATTGCAGTAATCGGCGTACCGTTCTTCATCTATCTGGCCAGCAAGCGCAAGGGGGAGCTGTAATGAACAGGACCATGTCTGTACCCTCAGTGAAATCGCGCCGCACCAGAGAAGCCGGTATTCTAACGCTGCTTGCTGCACTTATCGTCATTATTTTTATTGTCAGTATGAATACCGGCTTCATGCGCTTATCACCACTTGATGTTCTACATACTTTGCTCGGTGAAGGAACCAAACAGCAGAAGCTGATTCTGTTTGATTTCCGGCTGCCGCGTATAGTGATCTCACTGCTCATCGGGGCGGGTTTCGCAGTATCCGGATCTATTCTGCAAGGCCTGTCGCGCAATGCTCTTGCTGAACCCTCTACCTTAGGGATTAACGCCGGAGCGGGATTCGCAGTGCTGATCTTCATTTCATTTGTCCCGGCAACCACAGCGGGGCCCATCTTTGTTCTTCCGCTGCTGGCGCTGGCAGGTGCAGCGCTTACGGCCACGCTGATCTATTTTCTCTCCTACCGGAGAGCCGACGGACTCTCGCCGACACGGCTGATCCTGATCGGAATTGCCGTAGGTGCCGGCATTTACGCTTTTCAGCTGATCCTGTCGTTAAGACTGGACCCGCAGAATTATCAGTTCGTAGCCATCTGGCTGGCCGGCAAAATCTGGGGCGGAGACTGGCGGTTCGTGCTGGCATTGCTCCCCTGGATATTGATTCTGCTGCCGTTCGCGTTCTACAAAGCCCGGGTGCTTAACGTACTAAACCTGGGGGATGAAACCTCCAAGGGACTTGGGCTGCCGCTGGAGCGGGAACGTCTGCTGCTCTTGGCTGCTGCTGTGGCTCTCGCAGGCGCCTGCGTCTCGGTCAGCGGAGGCATCGGCTTCGTCGGACTGATTGCACCGCATCTCGCCCGCAGACTTGTAGGCCCGCGTCATCAGATCATGCTGCCTGCAGCCGCTCTGATAGGCGCGCTGCTGCTGCTTACCGCAGACACCATCGGGCGCTGGATTCTGCAGCCTACAGAGATACCTACAGGTATCGTGGTGGCGATCATCGGCGCCCCGTACTTTTTATATCTTTTGGCAAAATCTAAGGCTTAACATAGGCATTCATAGGCGAATTATCATGAAAAATTAAAATCCTGAGGAGTGAGTATCATGTCGGAACGTTTGAATACAGAACAGCTGAGTATCGGATACGCAGAGGCAATGATTGTAAAGGGGCTGAACCTGTCACTTCCGACAGGGAAGATTACAGCGCTGGTTGGAGCGAACGGCTCAGGTAAATCGACTATCCTGAAGACGATGGCACGCATCATGAAGCCGAAGAGCGGCAGTGTCATGCTCGACGGCAAATCCATTCATAACCTGGCCACCAAAGAGGTGGCCAAGCAGCTAGCGATTCTGCCGCAGAATCCTACTGCACCTGACGGTCTGACTGTATCTGAGCTTGTGGGTTACGGCCGCTACCCGCATCAGAAGGGCTTCGGAACCATGACGCCTGAAGACCGCAGCATCATTGCTAATGCAATCGAAGTTACCGGTATGACAGAGTTCCACGACCGTCCGATTGACCGGCTCTCCGGCGGACAGCGTCAACGGGCCTGGATTGCCATGGCTTTGGCGCAGCAGACAGATATTCTGTTCCTTGACGAACCGACGACATTCCTGGATATGGCCCATCAGCTGGAGGTGCTGCAGCTGCTGCAGAAGCTGAATGAAGAAGAAGGCCGGACGATTATCATGGTGGTACATGATTTGAACCATGCTTCCCGTTATGCGCAGCATATGGTAGCGATCAAATCCGGCAATGTGATCAGTGAAGGGGCGCCGGTTGATGTAATGACACCGGTAGTTCTGCGCGAGGTATTCGGCATTGAAGCCGATATTGTGCCTGATCCGCGTACCGGAGTGCCGCTGTGCCTTCCTTACGAGCTGGCTGCGTACAAGGCAGCGGGACTATAAGCGCGAGCTGTGCAGGCTAGTGGAGCGGAGAGGGGCAATGCAATGAACGAACTATTGATTAAGGAATTCACCACCAAGTTTGACCTGCATCCTGCGGTACCGGAGGGAGCTCTGCACTCCTTCGCTGCGGCTGAACTGGTGCATGAGCAGGGTATGAGGGCATTTGTAGACACTTACGGGCCGTTAATGAAAGCACTGGACGATAAAGCGGTTGCTGCATATTTCGGCGGCTATCTGTCCAATCTGGCGCTTGCGGTTCAGTATTCAGTCACAGGATTCTCCTTCGTTCCTGAGCTCAGCCTAGCGAATCTGGGGATTCATCTCATTCCGGCAGACGGATATTGCCGGATTGCCTTCTCCCTTCACGTGTGGAAGACAGAGCAGGCTCCTGAGGAGCAGCAGAGCAGGGAAGCGTGGCGTAATGATGTGTTTGCCCGCTTTTATCAAGAGACTGCCGGTCCTCTGGTACGCTGTATTTCACAGGTGAGCGGTTTATCACTTGGTGAGATCTGGGGACAGATGCCGTCCAAATTCAATTATTATGTGGAGTCCTTTGCAGCCGGAATTACCGATCCAGCGGTGCTTAAGCGGATTGAAGCAGATTACAGCTATCTGAAAGATGAACTGCCTGCTGAAGTATTCCAGATGCCCCGGAATCCGTTTCATGTGAAGGTACGGAGAATTGAATCGCTCGCTGACCCGGAGCAGACTGTACAGATGCGCAACCGCTGCTGTATGTACTACCGGACAGAAGGCGGTCGTCTATGTTATACCTGCCCCCGGATGAAAGAAGAGGAACGTACAGCGAGAAGGGAAGAATTCCGTTCAGAGCGTGCTGCGGCCGGAAGTTAGGTTATAAACGGGAATGATGAAACATAATAATGCTGTATGCAGCTTCCAAACAGGCTCCTGTCATTGACAAGGGAGCCTGTTCGTTGTTAAAGTTGTGGTTGCCGCAATGCACAGTTGAGGCAGGCAGATGATCACGGTCATCATTTTCATAGAGTTAGGAGCATGAAGTATGAATATCGACAACATATATAAGGACCTGCAGCAGCTGGTCACCGGAGGCTCGCTGAAGCGCCACGTGAGTCTTAAGCATCTGGTGTATACCCGCATGGGCGGGGAAGCGGATATTTGGGCTGCTCCGGCAACCTACGATGAAATTCAGAGAATATCTACATATGCGCATGATCATCATATTCCGCTTACTGTACTCGGAAACGGCTCGAATGTCATTATCCGGGACGGGGGTATCCGCGGTATTGTGCTTCAGACCTCCGACATGACGGAAATGGGCATCCGGGACGGACTGCTCTACGCGCAGTGCGGGGCGAAGATTATCGATGCTTCAAGATATGCGCTGGAGCTGGAGCTGACGGGGCTGGAGTTCGCCTGCGGCATCCCCGGCACGGTAGGCGGGGCGCTGTATATGAATGCCGGAGCTTACGGCGGTGAGGTTAAGGACGTGCTGCAAAGTGCACTTGTGATCGACAAGGACGGACAGCTTATTACTATGCAGGGCGACCAGCTTCAGTGGGGATACCGCAAAAGTATCTTTGCCAGCGGAGAGTATATTGTGCTGGAGGCCAGATTTGCGCTTCAGCCGGGTGATCCTGCTGCGATCAAGACCTCCATGGATGAGCTGACCTATCTCCGCGAATCCAAACAGCCGCTGGAATATCCTTCCTGCGGCAGTGTGTTCAAGCGGCCGCCGGGCCGCTATGCCGGCCAGCTGATTCAGGAGAGCGGCCTGCAGGGAACACGCATCGGCGGAGCGGAGGTATCTCGCAAGCATGCCGGATTCATCGTCAATGCGGATAATGCGACAGCCAGTGACTACATCGGACTGATTCAGCATGTGCGTTCAACGGTGAAGGAAAAATTCGATGTCGAGCTGGAGACGGAAGTTGAGATTCTCGGGGAAGAAGCATAAATCAGCTAATAAATTCTTGTATCTGAATCAATAGACGTGTGTAAGGCCATGGGTGTGTTTCACCCATGGCCTGTATGTGTCTCAAGTAGAGGGGAAATAAACATGACGCGCACAACTTTCCTGTAATACTTAGATCATTCAGCTTAAGGCTAAGGAATATTTCGCTCTGTCCGTCTCCAGCTCGACATTATCCTCAGCTACTGTATTCAGCTTCAGCCCGCTGACCGCGATCTCATAATTAGGCTGCGGAAGCGGCACAAGCTCACCGTCTGCATTGAGTGTATTTCCCGTTCCCCGCAGAATCAGTGCACTGCCCAGGTATTCATCAAGAACATCCTCGGCATTGCGGTAGTCTACGGTGTCCAGATTAAAGTGAACTGTATCCAGATCATCCAGCTCCTGCTTCTTGATCACCAGGGTTGCATGCTCCTGCGCCTCCAGCCAATCGATAAGCTTCTGTACGTTTTGTTCCATATAGGATCCCATCCTTTGGTTAGTAAGAGATTGATAATTCTAAGTTACCCTTTTCCGGGCAAATGAATCCATCGGCTTGTCACATCTCCGCTCACAGCCTAACCAACTGCTCCATTCCCGTGAAGGCGAAATATAATTAATAATATTAATAATTAACATAATGAATAATATATAAGCGTAAAAGAATAGATCTCGAATAGGTGCCCGCCGGAAGATGCATTGTTTGCAGTTCCCCATTAGGGTGTAAACTACATCTATGCACTTCTATTAACAATACATAAACGGGGAAGGTGAGCATAATGTGGGGTGCATTGATGTGGGGCGCCATTTCCGGCTCAGCTGTGTTACTCGGGGCGCTGCTCGCTCTGTTCCTGTCCATTCCCACCAAGCTGATCGGCTTCATTATGGCTTTCGGGACAGGCGTACTTATTGGAGCAGCTGCTTATGAACTGCTGGAGGATTCCGCGAGTGACGGCGGGCTGACCCCGACGATCATCGGTTTTACCGCAGGAGCGTTGGTGTTCACGCTGTTTGACTGGTATATCTCGCGGAAAGGCGGAGCCGGCCGCAAACGCTCAGCCAGAGCATCAGGGAAGACGGAAGCTAAAGGCGGGAGCGGCATGGCTATTTTTGCCGGAACGGTACTGGATGCTATTCCTGAGTCGATCATGATCGGGGCCAGTCTGATTGCCGGCCAAGGTGTAAGTCTGCTGCTGGTTATTGCTATTTTTATCAGCAATATTCCGGAAGGGCTGTCGAGCACGGCAGGGCTGAAGCAGGACGGCTACGGCAAAAGAAAAATTATGCTGCTCTGGCTCGGCGTACTGGTAATCTCCACCCTGGCTTCAGGCGCTGGCTATACATTTATGGACCATGCAAGCGGGTATACGGAGGCGATGATTGCTTCTTTTGCCGGGGGCGGGATTATCGCGATGGTCTCCTCCAGCATGATGCCGGAAGCCTATGAGGACGGTGGACCGCTAACGGGATTTATCGCCGCCATGGGGCTGCTGTGCTCGCTGATCCTGGATCAGCTGTGAGGGTTGTCAAGCCTCCGGCAATCATGGTATAGTTCAAGACGCACCATATGTATAGTCATAAGCACAAAGAAGGAATCTGCGCGCGCAAGCGCAGGAGAGGTTCGCAAACTCCCTCTATAAAAAACTAAGACCGCTACAGGCATGAGCAGCTTTCCGGATATCCGGGGGCTTAAGGAGTACGGGCATTTGCCTGTACTTATTTCTTGTTATGCCGCGCGTGTCTCATCTTAGTAGAGCCAGGTTTTCGAAATCTCGTTCTTCTTTCCAGTTCAGGCCGTGAGCCTAGGGAAAAGAGAGGGGTTTTTTGTCATGTCAGAAGGCAGACTGAAAGAGGAAATGCAGGAGGTTACCCTGCTGGGTAATCAAGGTACGAAGTATAATTTCGGCTATGCTCCGGAAATTCTGGAGGCGTTCGATAACAAGCATCCCGGCCGTGATTATTTTGTCAAATTCAACTGCCCGGAGTTCACCAGCCTGTGTCCGGTTACGGGACAGCCGGATTTCGGCGTGATGTACATTTCGTATATTCCTGATATCAAAATGGTTGAATCCAAATCCCTGAAGCTCTATCTGTTCAGCTTCCGCAATCACGGGGATTTCCATGAAGACTGTGTCAACATTATTATGAATGATCTGATCTCGCTGATGGAGCCCCGCTATATTGAGATCTGGGGCAAGTTCACGCCACGCGGCGGCATTTCCATCGATCCTTACTGCAACTGGGGGCGTCCGGGAACGAAGTATGAGGCCATGGCCGAGCACCGGCTGATGAACCACGACCTGTATCCCGAGAAAGTGGATAACCGTTAATCCGGGAGATCCGCAGCACACAGAACAATAAGGAGGAGAGAACTTACGATGAATAAAAAAGCACTGGTCGTCTTCAGCGGCGGCCAAGACAGCACCACCTGTCTGGTATGGGCTTTGCAGCAGTTCCAGGAGGTTCAGGTGGTTACTTTTAATTATAATCAGCGCCATGCGGCAGAGATCGAAGTCGCCAAGGAGATTGCCGCGAAGTTTGGGGTGAAGCAGCATATTCTCGATCTGGGACTGCTGAATCAGCTGGCCCCGAACGCGCTAACCCGGGACGATATCGAAATCGCTGCCGGGGAGGGCGAGGAGCTGCCGAGTACATTTGTAGACGGACGGAACCTGCTATTCCTGTCCTTTGCAGCGATTCTGGCCAAGCAGCTGGGCTATAGCAATATCATCACCGGTGTCTGCCAGACGGACTTCAGCGGATATCCGGATTGCCGGGATGTGTTCGTGAAATCACTGAATGTCACACTCAATCTGTCGATGGATTATGAGTTCGTAATCCATACTCCGCTGATGTGGCTGGACAAAAAAGAAACCTGGAAAATGGCCGACGAGCTTGGCTATTTCGACTATATCCGTGAGCAGACGCTTACCTGCTACAACGGGATTATCGGCAGCGGCTGCGGCACCTGTCCGGCATGTCTGCTGCGCCAGCGCGGCCTTGAGCAATATGAGGCGGAGCGCCAGGAGGCTGGACTATAATGCTGGGCGAAGTATCTGTCTGCAAAATCTTTACCTTTGACGCCGCCCATCAGCTGATAGGGCACAAGGGGAAATGCAGTAATCTGCACGGGCATACGTATAAGCTTGAGGTTGTACTGAAGGGCGTTCCGTCCGTGGAGCACGGCCAGTCGGATGAGGGGTTTGTCATCGATTTCAGCGATATCAAAGCGACGGTGAAGCAGCTTGTAGTCGACCAGCTGGATCATGCTTTCCTGGCCATGGGCAATGAGCCTGTACTGGAGACACTTACGGCTACTGGCTCCAAGGTAGCACTGCTGTCGTTCCGTACGACGGCGGAGAACATGTCAGCATACATCGCTTATGAGCTGAAGCGGGCTTCCTTACCGGTCTATTCGGTCAAGCTGTGGGAGACTCCGACCTCCTGGGCGGAGGTGCTGGCGGCAGACATTCTGGAAGCGGGGCCGTCTTACCGTCTGTACGGAGGCTGCGACCATGAGTAAAATACCCGTTATCGAAATGTTCGGCCCGACGATTCAGGGGGAAGGGGCGGTCATCGGTGTCAAAACGATGTTCGTCCGCACCTACGGCTGCGATTACCGCTGCGGCTGGTGTGATTCCGCCTTCACCTGGGACGGATCGGCGAAAGATAAAGTAACCCTGATGGAACCGCAGGAGATTCTCGCCGGGCTGCTTGAGCTGGCAGGAGATAATTTCAATTGCGTAACCATCTCCGGAGGCAATCCGGCGCTTATCGGGGAAGCCATGGGTGAGTTCATCACCCTGCTCCACGAACGCGGTATCCAGGCGGCCATCGAGACACAGGGCAGCCGCTGGCAGGATTGGTTCAGTGATGTCGATGTGCTGACGATCAGCCCCAAGCCGCCAAGCTCCGGGATGAAGACCGACTGGGATAAGCTGGATGAGATTATGCTTAGAGTCGGCAGCAGCGGCAAGGCTGCCCATAGCCTGAAGGTGGTTGTTTTTAGCCAGGAGGATTATGAATATGCCCGGAAGGTACATTTCAGGTACCCGGAGGTCCCGCTGTTTCTTCAGCCGGGGAACGATAATGTCACCGAGGAAGGCGACATTTCAGGCCGCCTGCTGGGCCGGCTGGAATGGCTGTTTAATCTGGTGATTGCCGACCCGCAGATGAACAAGGCGCGGGTGCTGCCGCAGCTTCACGCACTAATCTGGCATAATAAGCGGGGCAAGTAAGGCTTGCGCATTATATATTGAATGAAGACCGAACCTCTGCGATGCGGAGGTCCGGTCTTTGTGTTATAGTCCCCCGGTCCGCCTGCTCTTCCTTCGGGGTGCCGGTACCCAATACCTTTTAATGTAATTATTAGGATTAATGTAACAAGCGGAGGTGCATCACCCATTCTAGGCGTAATATACTTGATGGATGATCAAGTATGAGGGGGAATTGAAATGGAGAACGGATACTACGCAGGCTGGGGAACGCTGGCACTGATTAATGCGGGAATTGCCCAGGGGAAAAACCGGAGCGGATTAAACTGGTTTCTGCTGTCATTGCTGCTGGGACCGCTGGCTACCTTTATCCTGGTGATCTCGGATAAGCTACCAGAGTGAATTATCAGTTATAATATTAGGGAGTATTAGTGCTTAAACGCCATGGTTACAGCATCTGGAGGAGGGAATGAAATGGAATTCAAAAGCCCGCAAATTAATCTGTATGTCACAGATTTAGCCCGTTCAAGAACTTTCTATGAAAAGCTAGGGTTTAAGTTGACTTTCACTGCGGAAATCGAGGGTGAAGCCGTGCATCATGAACTTGTGCTGGATGGCTTCAAGCTGGGGCTGGCCAGCAGGACTTCAGCGAATAAGGTACATGGGCTGACGCCTGGAACCAACACTGGCAGCGAGCTGGCCCTCTGGACAGAGGACGGATCTGGCGCTTCAATACCTGCTGGAGAACGGCGGTACACTTCTTTCGGCAGCACATGATTTCCTAAATGATCTGCGATCCGCATGGATAAATGATCCGGACGGCAATCCGGTCCAGCTGGTATGCAGAAGAAAGTCTGCAGCAGGAGAATAACAGTCCGGGGAGGAATTGATGATGTCAACCGCATTACTGATTATTGATGTTCAAGAGGCGATGTTTGCTTATCCTGATATGAAGCTGTTTGACGAAGAAGGGGTTCTGGAACGGATCAGCTCGCTGCTGGACAAGGCCCGCTTAGCCGGGGTTCCGGTGATTTACATCCAGCATACTGAAGAAGAGGGGGAATTTGTGAAGGGGATCCCTACCTGGGAGATCAGCAGCCGCATTGCACCGCAGGCAGGGGAGAAGGTAATCGAGAAGACAACTCCGGATTCCTTCCATCTCACCGGGCTTCAGGAAGAGCTTGAACGGCTTGGAGTGACGGAGCTGGTTATCTGCGGGATGCAGACGGATTACTGTGTAAATGCCACCAGCAGACGCGCACATAGCCTTGGGTATTCCAGCGTCCTGGTCAAAGATGCACATAGTACCTTCGATGATAACCATCTCACAGGTGAAGAAATCGTGAAGCAGCATAATGATGCGCTTGGCTCCGGAATTGCTGCGCTGCGCTCGGAACAGGAAGTAACCTTCCGATGAATCCGGTAATTACCGCAATGAAGCCGATCCGCCGCTCCAGGCTGAGATTATTTGCCGGCAAGCGCTATTTTATCTGGAAAAGATATTGGAAATGGATCACAGCACGGGGCAGGCTCGCCAAGGAACTTCGCCCGGAAGCTCTGCCTTATGAGGCGGCCAGCCATGCCACACCTCTGCTTCGGAGCCTGCGTAATGTCGATATGCAGCTGCAGTATAATAAAATAACGAATTTGCGCCTGGCTGTTGCCAAGCTTGACGGACTCGTCATCCGTCCCGGCGAGACTTTCTCCTATTGGCGGAGTATCGGAAAGCCGACCCGCAGGAAGGGATATCTGGATGGAATGGTTCTGCATTATGGCGGCTTCCGGTCCGGAACGGGAGGCGGACTCTGCCAATTGTCGAATCTGATCTACTGGATGGCGCTGCATACACCGCTCACGGTTACTGAACGGCACCGGCACAGCTATGATGTTTTTCCCGATGAGCAGCGGACACAGCCTTTTGGCAGCGGGGCCACCTGTTCCTATAACTATCTGGATTTGCAGCTTAGAAATGATACGGAGTACACCTACCAGCTGAAGCTTCATCTGGATGAGACCCATCTGCACGGGGAGTGGCGTTGTGACAGCCGGCAGCTCTACAATTATGAGGTCTATGAAGACGGCCATGTGATCAGCCTGGAGCCGTGGGGAGGATATGTACGAAGTAACGCTATCCGCCGCAGGGTGCTTACCCATACAGGAGAGCTCGCGGGTGATGAGGCTGTCGCCGAGAACCATGCACTGATGATGTATTCTCCGCTGCTGCACGGATAAAGCCGGAGGATTTGGGGTTATAACATAGTGTAGCGTGAATTTACAGCTGCGATGTCCATACCCAACTTCTGAAGGAGTGACTCTCAACATGAAGGCAGTAACCTATCAGGGCAAGAAGAAAGTCGAGGTTAAGGAAGTCGCTGATGCGCGGCTTGAGAAAAAGGATGATATCATTGTCCGCATTACCTCAACCGCCATTTGCGGATCGGATCTGCATATCTATAATGGCGAAATCCCCGGCATGCATGATGATTACATTATCGGGCATGAGCCTATGGGAATAGTGGAAGATGTGGGACCGGAGGTCACCAAGGTAAAGAAGGGTGACCGTGTCATTATCCCTTTTAATGTAGCCTGCGGGCAATGCTTCTTCTGCCAGCACGAGATGGAGAGCCAATGTGACCACGCGAATGAAGCCAAGGATACCGGCGGTTATCTGGGCTATTCGGATACTTACGGCGGCTTCGCCGGCGGGCAGGCCGAACTGCTGCGTGTACCGTACGGAAATTTCGGCCCCTTTGTCGTTCCGGAGGATGCTGAGATGGAAGACGAGAAGCTGCTGTTCCTCTCGGATATTGTACCTACCGCCTGGTGGGGGGTTGAGAATGCCGGCGTGAAGCCCGGAGATACCGTAATTGTGCTCGGATGCGGGCCGGTAGGTCTGCTGACACAAAAATTCGCCTGGATGAAAGGCGCATCCCGGGTCATTGCCGTCGACCATATCCCATACCGGCTGCAGCATGCGAAGCAAACGAATAATGTGGAGATTTTTAATTTTGAGAAAATTAAAGAGTTCGAGAAGCACATGAAGGAGATCACCCGTGGCGGGGCCGATGTGGTCATTGATTGTGTAGGTCTCGACGCCAAGAAGACGGTTGTAGAAAAGGTGGAGACCACATTAATGCTGCAGGGCGGCTCACTTGGGGCGTTCCGTATCGCATCAGAGGTGGTCCGCAAATTCGGTACGATTCAGCTTGTAGGGGTGTATGGGCTGAACTATAATATGTTCCCGCTCGGTCATCTGTTTGAGCGCAATATTACGCTGAAGATGGGACAGGCTCCGGTCATTCATTATATGCCGTTGCTCTACAAGATGATTAAGGAGAATAAGTTCGATCCCACAGATATCATCACCCACCGGCTGCCGATCAGCAGAGCAGAGCATGGCTATAAGGTGTTTCAAGAGAAGGAAGAGGACTGTATCAAGGTTGTACTTAAGCCATAGATACAGATGCTTATTAGCACTGGTATAGCTCGTATGAGGCATGGAACCCGCTGAAAGACGGATTCTATGTCTCTTTTAATGAAAAATGCTGCTTTTTTCTGCAATTTGCGTTAAATTAACATAATGAGTCTTACAAAACACGAAGGGGCAACTACGTATGATTCCCAAAAAACCGCCCGTTCCCGTACCGCTGCTGATGGTGATCGGAATTGTGGCCATATCCTTTTCTTCTATCTTCATTAAATGGTCGTCTGCTCCGGTGTCGGTTCAGGGGATGTACCGGCTGCTGTTCACCTCACTGCTGATGCTGCCGTTCGCCCGCCGCTATAGCGGAGCAGCTTGGGCGCTGCGCCTGAAAGACTGGTTGCTGCTGGGCGCTTCCGGTGTAATGCTGGCCCTTCATTTTCTGCTCTGGATGGGATCGCTGAATTACACGTCAGTGGCCAGCTCGACAATGATCATGGCTCTGGAGCCGTTATTCATTATGCTGGGTGCGTACATACTGTATAAAGAGCGAAACAGCGCCTCAGCTATGCTGGGTATGGCTATTGCAATCTTTGGGGTTGTCTTTATCGGCTGGGGCGATATAGGACTGTCCGCCGAGAACCTGAAGGGTGACATGCTGTCGGTTGGCGGAACGGTAGCTGTAGCCGCACATTTATTAATCGGTCAGAAGCTGGTGGCGCGTATGCCTTCCTATTTGTACAGCCTGATTGTATTCATCTCTGCGGCCATCGTATTTGCTGTTTACAATCTGGTAACAAGTACACCTTTCTTCGCTTATCCCGCCCGGGAATGGGGCATCTTTGTCCTGCTGGCGGTGGTACCAACCGTATTCGGCCATATTCTGTTTAATTGGCTGCTGCAGTATGCATCAGCGACTACAGTATCGATGAATATTCTGGGAGAGCCTGTCGGCGCTAGCATTCTTGCTTTCCTGCTGCTGGGGGAACAGTTGAGCGGTTTACAATGGGCAGGAGGCGTGCTGGTCATGGCCGGCCTCGGGGTCTATCTGTATTCCGGACGCAGGAAGGCGCTCAAGCTCCAGGAAGCTCTGCCTAATGCGTCATAATGTGTTAGACGGTGGAGCGATGACATTATTTTCACAGAACATATATAAAGGGGTAACGAACGTAATGAATGAACAAGATCAGAATGAACCTTCAGGTCTAAACGGCGGGGCCGCTCCTTCCAGTGAAGAATTGTGGAATGAGGATACCTATGCGGCATGGACTAGCCGGTTCGGATCACCAGCCGAGGCAGCAGAGAAGCTGGCCAAAGATCCGGCTGGGAAGCTGTTCCCGCTGAATGCCTATATGGGAGATGTGCAGGGCCGCAAGATTATGAACCTGATGGGTTCGAACGGCATGAAGGCGGTAGCGCTGGGGCTGATGGGGGCAGAAGTGACGGTTGCTGATTTCTCGGAGGCGAATGGGCGTTATGCTGCTGAACTGGCGCAGGAAGCCGGAGTGAAGCTGAATTATATCGTCTCAGATGTGCTGGGACTGCCTGAAGCCGTCTTGGACGGCTCGTATGACCTGGTGTTTGCGGAAATGGGAATTGTCCACTATTTCACCGACCTGGCTCCGTTTATGACTACGGCATACCGGCTGCTGGCACCCGGCGGGAAGTTCGTACTGCGCGATTTCCACCCGGTAACGACCAAGCTGATCTCCTCCAAGGGTTCAACTGCCAAGGTGCGCAAGCATAAAGTGAACGGTGATTATTTCGATACGGCACTGGAAGAGAAGCAGGTGTCCTACTCCAAGTATATGCCTTCTTCCGGAGAAGCAGCGGGGGCAGACAGACCTAATGTAGTCTACTGGCGGCGCTGGACACTCGGCGAGATTGTAACGGCTGCTGCGGCCAGCGGGCTTGTTATTCAGGAACTGGTGGAAGAGCCCAACCTGTCGTCGGATGTATATGACAAGGGAATTCCCAAGACCTTCACTCTGGTGGCGGGAAAAAGATAATAAACGAAGTGGAAACGGCTTTGCCGTCCCTTTTTAAAGACAGCAAAGCCGTTTCAGCGGGAAATAGCAGTAATTTATAGTGTGAAACCTAAGAAGTCATATGTTTCAAACAAACGGTATCTCTTGAAGCACGGTTACGTTCGTGCGCTAAGGGATACCGTTTTTGTTATGTAAATGTAAATTTCAATTCTTTACATTTGATTCGTTACGGCAGAATGGTGACTTCATAGTACGGTACTAGTGAGTGAAGTGTTGTACGTTTTACAACTTTGATGTATGGATAGCCAGGTGTTCAGATCGATTGTTGTATGAAATACAAGAATAATCCTGCTCAGCCGCTTGGAAAAGATGAAATGCTGCCTTTTTTACAACAATTTTAGTTTCGGGTAAATATAATGAGGGAATTGTTGCATTTTGGGCAGGATTTTATATAAAGTTACCAGATTCCTGCTCAGGAATGCGGATAATCTGGAAATCCCTGCGATGACATCCACCGCCCGGAAGTCAAGCTATTCACTGGGTATCAGATCTTCGCGCTGGTCCTCCTCCTGTAATCCGTCACTGCCTGCCATTCCGGCAAAAGCCTTCTGTAGCGGGGAGAGGGTGTAGTCTTTGCGCCAGGCCAGCACAAATGCACCATCCCCGGGATGAAGTCCCGGCAGCGGGGCATAGGCCAGACTTCCGGCCGCCACCTCGGCCTCAATCCCTGATTTGGAGAATACTCCGACCATCCCGCCGCCGCTAATCATACGTTTGACCGCCTCCGGCGAGCCGAGTACGGCATGGTTCCACACTTTCACATGATTGAGCTGCGTCCACTTGTCGGAGATTCCGCGCAGGAAGGAGGCGGCTTCATGCTGCACCCAGGGTTCTCTTGCTGCCGTTTCTACCGTAATTTCCTGCGCTCCGGCAAAAGGATGGCCAGGCGCAAAAACCAGCACCGTTTCATCTCTGGCAATCACTTGAGTATGGAAGGAATCATCCTGTCCGTCCGCACTGTGCAGCACGGCCAGCTGAATCTCACGGCTCCGCAGACGCTCCCTGACGGCATCATCCGGCAGTATGGACAGGAACACATCAATTCCATCATGCAGGCCAGTGAATTGGGACAGCAGTTTAGGCACAAGATAATTACCGGGGATGTCGCTTGCTGTAAGCTCCAGATTCCCCGAAGCCAGAGAGGTAAACTGCTTAACTGTCCGCTCTGCTTCTGCCGTCAGCGATACAATCCGCACAGCATATTGATACAGGGCGCGTCCGGCATCGGTCAGCAGCACCCGGCCGCTCCGGAACTGGAACAGTGAAGCGCCAAGCTCACTCTCGAGACTCTTCATATGGAAGGAGACGGTCGGCTGCTTAAGTCCCATCTCGGCGGCTACGTCCGTTACCTTTTTATATTTTTCAATCAGGACTACGATTTGTAATTTCACAAGATTCATGCTGATTCCTCCGGTTAGATGGCGATAAATTAGCGATTGTTGCTTATATATAGAATATATCTATGCCATTATTCAAAATCTATTATAACTTTTATCTTCCGCTTTACAAACTCAGTACTTTTACATAACGAACGAGCCCTAGAATAAGAAGAGTCAGAAGAGAAGCTGACATGAGCACAGACAATGCTTCCAAAGTGAGTTTTGTACGAAGCAGACCAATGAAGCAGACACTCACAAAACCTTTAGGAGGAAAAAAAACAATGCAATTCAGAAAATCTTGGATCATGGCTTTGGCTTTAACAAGCGTAGTAGCACTTTCGGCATGTGGCAACGGGGGAAATAATGCGGCAACCAATAACGGAGGCAATGCAGCTGCAACAAATACACAAAATAGCAGCGGCGCCGAATTAAGCGGATCTATCCTGGCTTCGGGCTCCACAGCACTGCAGCCGCTCGTAGAGCAGGCAGCAGAGAAATTCATGGATGCCAATGCAGGCGTGGATATTCAGGTTCAAGGCGGCGGAAGCGGAACAGGCTTGACACAAGTGGCTGAGAAGCAAGTGGATATCGGTAACTCCGACGTATTCGCAGAAGAGAAATTGAAAGATGCTGATGCAGAAAAAGCGGCAGCGCTGGTTGATCATCAGGTAGCCGTTGTAGCTATCGCAGCAGTAAGCAATCCGGATGCAGGCGTAGATACACTGACTAAGCAGCAGCTGGTCGACATCTTCACTGGCAAAATCAAGAATTGGAGCGAAGTCGGCGGCGCTGACCAGGCGATTCAGATCATCAACCGTCCTGCAAGCTCAGGTACACGCGCAACCTTCGAGAGCTTCGCGCTTGGCACCAAAACGGATGATCTTCCAGGATCTATTCAAGAGGATTCCTCCGGTACTGTTAAGAAAATTATCGGTGAAACACCGGGAGCTATCGGTTACCTGGCTCTGTCCTATCTGGACGATTCCGTTAAAACCTTGAGCTATGACGGCGTTGAACCTTCTGTAGACAACGTAATTTCCGGTAAATATCCGGTATGGGCTTACGAGCACATGTACACTAACGGTGAGCCGAATGAAACAGTAAAAGCATTCCTGGACTTCATGATGACTGACGAAGTACAGACAGGTGACGTAGTAGAGCTTGGTTACATCCCGGCTTCGCAGATGCAGGTATCCCGCGATGTAGCAGGAACTGTAACAACTAAGTAAGTACTACAGATTCATTCACAGGTATCATCCATTAGAACTTCATGTGATTAGAGGCGGATTTCTTCTGCCTCTCTTTTCACTTTAGAAAGAGGGAGCATCTTGAGGGTAAAACCAAAGAAAACGCGGTTTGAAAAACATCATATAGAGAATTTTATCGGACGCGCTTATATGTCCTTTTGTGTACTGCTATTGATTGTAATCATTGTATCGATGGTTTATTTTGTAGCCTCTAAAGGAATTGCGAACTTTGTAAGCGGTGAGGTTAAGGTTTCCGATTTCCTGTTCGGCACAAAATGGTCGCCTGAAGCGGATACGCCTTCTTATGGAGCTTTTCCGTTTATAGCCGGTTCCTTCCTGGTAACACTGCTTGCCGCGCTTATCGCAAGTCCGCTTAGCATCTGCGCCGCATTATTTATGACTGAAATCGTCCCTGGGTGGGGCAAAAAACTGCTGCAGCCGGTTATTGAGCTGTTGTCAGGTATTCCGTCTGTCGTATACGGATTCGTTGGCTTAAGTGTCATTGTGCCTTTTCTGCGGAATACATTGCCCGGACAGGGCATCGGGGTTGCTGCAGGCGCGCTAGTACTGTCGGTGATGATCCTGCCGACCATTACCAGCGTGGCTGCAGACGCGCTTGCTTCTTTGCCGCAAAACTTGAAAGAATCCTCCTTTGCGCTCGGTGCCACTCGCTGGCAGACGATCTCCCGTGTCATTCTCCCGACGACCTTCCCGGCTATTATGACGGGGGTGGTACTGGGGATGGCCCGTGCATTCGGTGAAGCACTTGCTGTACAGATGGTTATCGGTAATGCTCCTTTTGTGCCGCGTTCGCTGTTCGAATCCGCGTCTACTCTAACCAGTGTTATTACGCTGGGTATGGGGAACACGACGATGGGTTCACCGCAGAACAACGCGCTATGGAGCATGGCTCTCGTGCTTATGCTGATGACATTTGTATTCGTATTGCTTGTTAGAATGCTCGAAAGGAGAAATAAAATTTGAAGCCGAGAACAGCAGACAAAATTGCCACTGCTATTATTGTAACGTTCGCTTTGCTTATCGTAGCTATTCTGGTTGGCCTGCTTGGATATATCCTCATCCGCGGGATGAGTCATATCAGCTGGGACTTCCTGACTTCGGCACCACAGAAGATCCGTGCAGGAGGCGGGGTAGGACCTCAGCTCTTCAACTCCCTGTTCCTGCTGGTGCTGACCCTGATCATTACTATACCGCTTGGACTTGGAGCGGGGATCTTCATGGCAGAATATGCCCGTCCCGGCAGACTGACTAACTTCATCCGGCTGGTTGTGGAAGTGTTATCTTCCTTCCCGTCCATCATCGTCGGTCTGTTCGGTCTCTTATTGATCGTCAATACCTTCAATCTCGGATTCTCCCTGATCTCGGGAGCACTCGCGCTTACCTTCTTCAACCTTCCGCTGATGGTTCGTATCACCGAGCAGGCTTTCCGCACGGTGCCTAAGCAGCAGAAGGAAGCAGGCTTCGCGCTTGGTTTATCCAAGTGGAAGATTGTGACTTCGGTACTGCTCCCGGTTGCTCTGCCAACGATCATTACGGGAACGATCCTGTCCGCCGGACGCGTCTTCGGTGAAGCGGCGGCATTGATGTTCACGGCGGGGATGAGCAGTCCGCGTCTGGATTTCAGCAACTGGAATCCGCTTAGTCCTTCTTCACCGCTTAACCCGTTCCGTCCGGCAGAAACACTGGCGGTTCATATCTGGAAGGTCAACAGCGAAGGTCTGGCGCCGGATGCGCTGCAGATCGCAGCAGGTGCTTCGGCAGTGCTGGTGCTGACCGTATTAATCTTCAACCTGGCTGCCCGTTACTTCGGCAGATTCATCTACCGCAAGCTTACCGCTTCCAAGAGGATGAACTAGGCTAATAAGAAGCGGATGCTGACAAAACTAAGTGTATGCTTTCGAAGCAAGTTTTGCGAAGGTGATGCAAGAAGCGGATGCTGACAAAACTTTTAGGAGGAGTAAGAGATGGGCATAGCGGAACCGGTGGTACGCGAATCATTTCAAACTGAGGATCTGAGTATTTTTTATGGCACTTATGAGGCGGTTAAAGGAATTAGTCTTCCCTTCGCCCAGAATACGGTAACAGCATTGATCGGCCCTTCCGGCTGCGGGAAATCAACCTTTCTCCGTTCTCTTAACCGGATGAATGATGATATCTCCGGCTCGACTACCAAAGGCAGCATCTGGATTGACGGTATAGATATCAATGCTTCAGGAACAGATGTCATTAAGCTGCGGCAAAAAATCGGCATGGTCTGGCAGAAGCCGAACCCTTTTTATAAATCCATCTATGACAATATCGCTTTTGGTCCTAAGTATCATGGAATTAAAGGCAAAAAAGCACTGGATGAAATCGTGGAGAGCAGCCTGCGCCGCGCCGCCCTGTGGGATGAGGTCAAAGACCGCTTGAAGGACTCTGCACTGGCATTGTCCGGCGGACAGCAGCAGCGTCTGTGTATTGCCCGGGCATTGTCGGTTAACCCTCAGATCCTGCTGCTCGATGAGCCGGCTTCAGCACTTGATCCTGTATCGACAGGCAAGGTGGAGGAGCTGATTAAGGAACTGAAGGAAGAGCTGCGGATCGTAATCGTTACCCATAACATGCAGCAGGCAGCGCGGATCTCGGATTATACAGCCTACTTCTATCTGGGCTCGCTTGTGGAATATGACAAGACCGAGAAGGTCTTCAGCAATCCGGAGAATCAGATGACCCAGGAATATATTATGGGCCGTTTCGGCTGACGGACAGGCATTACAATAGTTTCAGGAGCCATAGGCACCATTCCTTGCGGATGGTGTTTATTTTATATCCTAAATGCAATATATAATGTACATAATGGTTTTCTTCTTAGGAATTACCGCGCTGCAGTGGCTAATGATCAAGCGACCCAATAAAAATGCCGACAAAACGCTGGATTCGGAGAACTAGGAAGAATCCGCAATCGGCGGGGATTTAACCCTCGTTTTTTCAGTACATATGTAGAAAATACAAGTGCCACTTGTAAAACTAATCATATTAGTTTATTATTTAACTAATTACATTAGTTTCAAGGAGGGTCCTTATGAGAGTAACTCAAGAAGGGTATCTGCACCAGCTTACCTGGCTGCCGCGCTTATTTCCCGTTAACTGTTATCTGGTCGAAGAAGAAGAGGAGCTTACTCTAATAGATGCAGGCATGCCATATAGTTTACAAGGTATTCTACAACAGTCCGCCAGGCTTCAAAAGCCGCTTACCCGGATCGTGCTAACCCATGGCCATATGGATCATGTCGGGGCGCTGGATACGCTCAAAAAGCTTGTTCCAGAGGCCAAGGTCTATATCTCGGAGCGGGATGCGGCGCTGCTGGCCGGTGACCGCTCGCTAAGGGCAGGTGAGCTTCAGACCCCGATTAAGGGCAGTGTACCGTCCAAGATAGCAACGAAGCCCGATGTGCTGCTGTACGAAGGGGATACCATCGGTTCATTGACGGCCATAAGTACGCCCGGGCATACTCCGGGATCTATGTCTTTCCGGGATCAGCGCAGTGGCGCACTGATTGTAGGAGATGCGTTCCAGACCTTCCGGGCAACCGCTGTGTCCGGCAAGAAGGTGCCGTTGTTTCCTTTTCCGGCTATGGCGACATGGAGTCTGGAGCAGGCACTGGCCAGTGCCTATAAGCTGATTGATCTAGTGCCTTCAGTGCTGGCTGTAGGACATGGAAATCTGGTGAGGCACCCGGTGGAATCCATGAAACATGCGGCAGCAGAGGCGGGCAGGGTATTGGTGAATGGAGGGAAGGTGCATGGCTAGAGCCGGTTTGGACACACATACTCTGGTGCTGGCAGCAGCAGAGCTGGCTGATGAACAGGGTGTTCAGGAGGTGACGCTGGCTGCACTGGCGGCCAAGCTGGGCGTTCGCCCGCCGTCGTTGTATAATCACATTAACGGACTCGCGGGTCTGCGGACACTGCTGGCGATTCACGGGCTGGAGCAGCTCTATGACGCCATGTCAGCGGCAGCGGAAGGCGCACGGGGCGAACAGGCCGTTCATGCGCTGAGTCAGGCTTACATCGGATTTGCCAGACAACATCCGGGGCTGTACGAAACAACATTGAGAGCACCTGAGCAGGGAGATACCGCACTGGAGGCTGCGGGCGGGAAGGTCCTGTCACTGATTATTCAAGTCCTGTCCTGCTTTGGGCTGGATGAGGAAGGGAACCTGCACGCCGTCCGGGGATTGCGCAGCATACTGCACGGGTTCTCTGCCCTTGAGAATCAAGGCGGCTTCGGAATGCCGCTGGACTTGAATGTCAGTCTTACGCGGCTGATCCGCGCTTATATTGCCGGAATCCGCTGCATGGGTGAGGGAGCAGATGAGCTTGAATGAATTTACATCGAGGAGGCGGAATGAGTGGGTAGTGTAGAAAGCCTAGAGAGTATTACAACATTTGAGGAGATGGCTGAGGTTGTGGCCAAGCTGGGGATCGTACCGCTGGCCCCGTTGATCCCTGGGCATCCTTCTGTAAACGGGCTGACCCTGGCGGAGAACTGGCATACCGGTTCCGAGCTGGACCCCTGGGGCTGGCGGGTGAGATTTCCGGGAGAAGGATTGGCCGGTTATGGAAAGTTTATCAAGAAAAAAGCCGTTCTGGTATCCCGTGAGTGGCTTCCCGCTTATCTGGCGGCAGCAGGAAGTCCGCGTTCCCTGGAGGAGCGGTATGACAGCGGTCTTGCTACCAAAGAAGCGCTAACGTTATTGCAGATTATCCGGGAGCATGAAGGCATAGAGACACGCCAGCTCCGTTCTATGGCTGATATGAAGGCCAAAGAGAAGAAAACGGCTTTTGACAACGCCGTAACCGAGCTTCAGGGCACTCTGGATATTGTAATCTCCGGAGTTAAGCAACGGCTGAATGCGGACGGTGAGCCGAACGGGTGGAACAGTACCTCTTTTGAAACCTCGGGCCACTGGATGAACGAAGCGGGAATTGAATCTTTTGAAGGAACGAGAGAAGAGGCGGTGGCGTGGCTGCGTTCGAGAATGGACGGGAGCTGGACGCCGGAAGCGATAGCCTGGATCAGCAAAGCGTTAGGCTGGAAATAAGCATATTATGGTAGTCCTCGAGATTAGCGGGGGCTACTTTTTTTGTATAGCCGTAGTTGCCAAATTAGAGAGGCTGTTTCTAGAACCCCTATCTGCAAAATAAAACGGCTAATCCATTTCCCTTAGGAACAGACCGGCCGTAAGCGCTTACGGGGAAGCGTATATATTGAAGCAGCCTTATAGCATAGGGGCGAGGTATGCAATCAAAAAGTACAAGAACCCGAACAGCAGCATGATGTAGGCTGTGTACTTGATTGCATCGG
This sequence comes from Paenibacillus sp. FSL H8-0259, assembly GCF_037963255.1. NCBI lineage: Bacteria > Bacillati > Bacillota > Bacilli > Caryophanales > Paenibacillaceae > Paenibacillus > Paenibacillus sp. FSL H8-0259. The sequence goes on along the minus strand of NZ_CP150147.1, from coordinate 4,416,961 downwards.
AGGCTACGATACTTAAGTCTTTGGGGGCCTGGACTTCCAGACGTTCCGGTTCAGTCGAATCCACTTCTTGGTTAAAAGATTCTTTCATCAGGATTCCCTCCTAAGTGTTTGGTAAGCATAAACTTCCAGCATCACTTCGCAATTCTGGCATCAGAAGCTTCGAGGTAACTTTGGATGCGGAACTTGTAAATACCATCCTTAATTGTATTGTGACATATTTGTGAATTAAATTCAACAATATTGTGAATATTCTTTGAACTAATCTTCAAATTTGGGCTATTGGAGGAATGAACAAGCAGGAAACTAACGATTCTATTTCCAAGCTGTACGATGGGAGCACACCCTGCCAAGGTTACTTAGCGGAATCTGAGTCGGAAAATTCTCGATACACTAACTCCATAGCTCTCTTATACAAAATGACCCCGCCATTCTCCCATAAGGGGAACGGCGGGGCCACAATTCATTAACAAACGTCAAACCACAATCCTCAAGCTACAATCCACAGGCAAAAGCTTAAGCCCAATCTCCGTTACGAAAGATAGGGTCAACAGAGCCGTCATCGGCAATTCCGTCGATGCTCATCTCCGGGGAACCCATCATAAAGTCTACATGTGTCAGACTCTGGTTCATGCCTCTTTCAGCAAGCTGTTCCTTCGTCATATTGATGCCGTCCTGCAGCGTGAAAGCATAAGCAGCACCCAGCGCTAGGTGACAGGAAGCATTCTCGTCATACAGCGTGGTGTAGTAGAGAATGCCGCTCTCCGAGATCGGAGAGTGGAAAGGCACCAAGGCCACTTCGCCGAAGTAGGCCGCGCCTTCATCCATAGCCAGCAGGGAAGCCAAGGCCTCCTGGCCGACCTCTGCGGTAAAGTCTGTGACCTTGCCGTTCTCCAGGGTCAAGGTGAAACGGTCGATAATGTTGCCGCCGTAGCTAAGCGGCTTGGTGCTGCTGACCTTGCCGTTCGCACCGGTCTTCAGCGGGGCCGTGAACACTTCCTCGGTCGGAATGTTGGCCAGGAAGGAAATACCGCGGCTGTTCACCGCACCGGCCTGACACCAGATATGGCCTTCAGGCAGCTCGATCGTCAGATCGGTTCCCGGTGCTGTGTAGTGAAGCTTGCGGTACTTCTTGGCGTTCAGCAGATCGCAGCGCTGCTTGAGGCCGCCCAGATGGCTGCTCCAGGCTGCAACCGGGTTCTCCTGGTCTGCGCGCACAGCTTTGAAGATTGCATCCCATAGCAGTTCAATCTGCTGCTCAGGGGCAGCGTCCGGGAATACCTTGGCAGCCCATGAAGGAGAAGGGAAGGCGATGCCGCTCCAGCTGACATGGTTAGCCATCATCATCTCCCGGTAAGGAGCCATGGCCTGGCCGGCAGTCTTCTGGTTATCAGAGATCCGGCTTGGTTCTACCCCGCTTAGCAAGTCCGGATTAGCCGAGATAATCGTCAGGAACGCAGCGCCATTACGCGCGAGATCCTCCAGCTCATCCGCCTGCCACTTGGGCGGCTCGAGGAAGCTCTCGGATGGAGCAAGATCATAACGTGTCCGTGTAACGAATTCATCGGTATAATTAACCTTTACCAGCTTTGCTCCTGCTTCATAGGCTTGGCGTACAATGAGCCGTACCAGCTCTGCGGAGACGATATCCGCATTGACTACAAGCGTTTGACCGGGCTGAATGTTGACTCCGATCTTTACAGCGAGCAGGGCGTAATTTTCGAGCTTTTGCTTGAAATCCAGCATGATTTCAGCTCCTTTCACGATCTTCTATTTTGTAATATGGAGTAGAAAAGGCATTAGAATGCCCAGTTACCCTTCAGGAATACAGGCTCACGCGTACCGTCAGCAGTGATACCATAAATATCCATCTCTGCTGAGCCGATCATGAAATCGACATGGGTTACGCTGGTATTGAGACCATGGGCGATCAGCTCATCCTGGTTCATTTCTTTGCCGCCTTCGAGGCAGAAGGCATATGCGGTGCCGATCGCCAGATGGTTGGACGCATTCTCATCAAACAAGGTGTTGAAGTACAGGATGTTGGAGTCGGAGATCGGCGAGTTGTGCGGCACGAGTGCGACTTCACCCAGGTACTTGGCGCCTTCATCGAGACTGATCAGATATTCCAGAGCTTCCTGGCCTTGCTCTGCGCTTACGCTGATAATCCGGCCCTGTTCAAAGGTAATCGAGAAGCCGTCAATAATATTCCCGCCGTAGCTGAGCGGCTTCGTGCTTCTGACAGTGCCGTTAACGCCGGTTTTCTTCGGAGCCGTGAACACTTCTTCGGTTGGCATGTTGGCGACAAAAGAATGACCTTTGGCATTGATGCTGTCGCCCTGCGCCCAAATATGGCCTTCAGGCAGCTCGATACTAAGGTCGGTTCCAGGTGCTATGTAATGCAGGCTTTTGTATTTCTTAGCATTGAGAACATCCGCTTTCTGCTCCAGCGTATCCAGATGCTCCTGCCATGCGGCTACAGGGTCTTCGCGGTCCAGGCGTACGGTGTGGAAGATTGCCTCCCAGAGTTTATCTACGCGCTCTTCTTCAGGCACGTCAGGGAATACCTTGTCTGCCCAAGGCTGGGACGGGATGGCTACAATGCTCCAGCTGACTTTATCGGACATCTGCATTTCGCGGTATTTCGTAAGTGCAGCCCCCCGGGTCTTCTGGAAGTTGGCAATCCGCTCAGGATCAATGCCTTTGAGCGCGTCCGGATTCTCGGCAATAACGTTCAGAAATGCAGCACCGTTCTCGGCGAATTCGGTTACTTCACCCGCGTACCAGGTTGGAGCCTTGGTGAACACTTCCGGTGAAGCATGCTCGAACTGCTGGCGCGTAATGAACTCGTCACTCCAGTTAACCTTGACCTGGCTTGCGCCGATGGCATATGCTTTGGCGGTAATCAGGTGGACGAACTCGGCTGCGGAAATCGGAGCGTTCACGACCAGGATTTGCCCCGGCTGAACATTTACACCGATCTGCACAGCCAGATCAGCATATTTACTTAGCTTGGATTGAAGCTCTGTTTGAGTCATTGCGATTTCCTCCATTACCATAATTTTAGCTCGGAATAAGCATTGTACTAAATTATTAACCGCCGGATGAAAAAAGTCAATTACAGCGCAAAAGGAAAGGAATTGCTTACATATCAATGTTATACTGAATATTGTGGGCATGATCAGATGAAAGGAAGGAAAGAGTATGAACCTAGAAATCACCAATGCAGAAATGAAACGCGTAGAGGATAGAAGTTTTGTCGGGAGAACGGTGTTTACACTGGAGAATCACAGCTCCCCTTATGAGATCACTTTCTTCAGTTCACGGGGAACCGAATGGGATTACAGCCTGAGCTTCGCCGGTGAACCGGGAAGTGAAGAGCAGTTCCTTGAGGTGGATGCCCTGCTGGAGAATGATGACGATGTATACAATCAGCTGCTGGACGCGGCACTCGACACTCAGGAGATTCCGGAGGAGGAAGCCTAGACCCTTTCCGGATAGCCTTGTCATACAATAGACTTTCTATGTACAAGCTGTTATTAAAAAATGCGACTCCGTTCCGGCAGGATAATCTTGCCGCACAGGGTCGCATTTCACATTTCAAAGGTAACGCAGAGTTTAGCCGATGGTAATATTGCCTTCAGGGTACCGGTAGAGTTCCTTACTATTCTTCGGTTTGAGTGCATAAGCAAGTGTAAGCGGTCCTGTCCGGCCGACAAACATCAGAATGATCACCAGCACCTTACCGATTGTTGTCAGCTCTGTAGTCAGTCCCATTGTTATACCGGAAGTACCGAAAGCGGAGACTGCCTCGAACAGCACGGTCAGAAAATCCGCACTTTCCGTCACGGACAGCAGCATGGTCGAGATGACCACCAGCATCAGTGACAGCAGGGTCATGGTAATCGCCCTGTAGACATTCTCCTTCGAGATCCGGTGGCGGAACATTACGATATCCTCTTTGCCCCGAAGCTTGGCATAGGCTGTGCTGGCCAGAATCGCAAAGGTGGTAATCTTAATTCCGCCGCCGGTGGAGCCGGGAGCTGCTCCGATAAACATCAGCAGAATCATCAGGAATTGCGTGGATTCACGCAGCAGCGGGATCTCGATCGTTGTCACCCCACCAGAGCGTGGCGTAATCGCCTGCAGGAAGGAAGCCATTATCTTGCCTCCGGCATGCAGCGGCTTCAGCGTGGAATTCAGCTCCAGCCAGAAGAAAATAGCCGCGCCAATCACAATGAGAGCAGCAGAAGTGGCAAGGACTACCTTGGAATGAAGAGTCAGCCGCTTACGTTTCGGAAAGTCGATTACATCAGATAATACAATAAAGCCGATACCGCCGAGGAAGATCAGCAGCATGGAGGTAATATTCACAATCGGATCTTCAACATAGCGGGTTAAACCGCTGAAGGGCCCGTGAACATCCCCGAACAGATCAAATCCGGCATTGTTGAAGATGGATATACTATGGAATACTCCGTAATACGCTGCTTTGCCAAAAGGCATGTCCATCATAAATCTTGCGGCAAGAAGAATGGCCCCGGTCAGCTGAATCACCAGCGAGTAGATTAGCACCCGGCGGATCAGCTTCACAATTCCCTGCATGGAATTCTGATTCATGGATTCCTGCAGCAGCAGGCGCTCCTTCAGTGAGATCCGCTTGTTCAGCACCAGCGTGATCAGCGTCGCCATCGTAACGAACCCGAGACCGCCGAACTGGAATAGCACGAGCAGTACAATCTGTCCAAAAGCCGTCAGCTGCGTTCCTGTGTCAATGACAGCAAGCCCGGTTACACAGGTCGCTGAGGTAGCCATGAACAGTGCATCAATGAAAGAGATTCTTCCGCCGGTAGAAGCAGCAGGGAGACACAGAAGCAGGGTGCCGGCCGCGATTAGTATTACAAAGCCCAGTGATAGTATTTTGGGCGGCGTCAGCCTGAGATACCCAAAGGATAGGTTAGCCAAGTCTCATTCTCCTGACATCTGGATAGGATCTGACAAGATTATAGCATAACTTATATTCCCGTCACCAAAGAGGCAGGAAATTGACATATTTTATCGAAATGATTAAAGGCTCCACCTACTACTGTACTTTTAGAGGAGGCTCTACTTGCTGTGACAAGTCCCATACGGAATCAGGTTGGCGCTGTCTTCATCCCGGTTAGTGATATCGAAAGGTCCAAAAACTGGTATTGCAGCTTGCTTGGACTGCCGCTTGACGGTGAAATTTTGTTCGGGCATCTGTATGACGTGCCGATGCAGGGTCCGGGAATCGTGCTCGACAGCAGAATTTTTACAGCCGAGGCTGTGCTGAAGGTGCCTTCCTTCCATCTGCTTACCGACGACATTGATGCTGCCTATGATTATGTCAAAGCTACCGGAGCTGAAATTCTCACAGATATTGAACATGATCACTGGTTTAATTTCAAAGATCCGGACGGGAATGTGCTGATGATTTGCCGTTCAACCAACTAATTAATCGCATTAACTATATTAATTAATGTTGTTAATTATAATACAGGGAGTATTGCGAATGATAAGAGAAGCCACACCGGAGGATGCCTCCGGCTTAGAAAGCTGTACCGGATTCTGTTGCCGGAGCACACGGATATCCAAGTATCGCCGCAAAGAATCAGCCAAATTGACAGTAATCCGGACAGCCTGCTGATCGTATACGAAGAAGACGGGGAGGTAGCGGGTACGTTACATCTGCACTTGTGCATGGATGCGCTTAGCGGTGACCGCCCGTTCGTGGTCATAGAGCGTGTTGTAACTGACCCGCAGCTGCGCGGCAAGGGAATAGGAGCCTCACTGATGCAATTCGCAGAAGAGGCAGCAGCGGCCAGAGGCGCCCTTAAGGTAATGCTGTCCAGCAAGAGCTGCCGCACGGATGCCCACCGCTTCTACGAGCGCCTGGGGTACGACGGAGAGGGAAGCAAGCTTTTCAAAAAATACATACCGGTCTAAATGCAGGAGGAATGAAATGGATATCATACTGAGGGAACTGATTCCTGAAGACGCCGCCGCACTCTTAAGTCTGCAGCACCGGCTGGATCAGGAAACTTCGTATATGCTGCTTGCACCCGGAGAGAGGCAGACCGGAATTCCGCAGGTGGAAGAAATGATCGCAAGCTTCGGGAATGCTCAAACCTCTATCCTGATCGGAGCCGAAGCTGACGGTGAGCTGGCGGGATACCTGTCAGTCAGGGGAGGAAGCGTCAGCCGCAATAAACACAGTGCCTATATAGTCATCGGCATCCTGAAGCAATATCAGGGCATGGGAATCGGCAGCGGATTGTTCCATGAGATGGACTTGTGGGCGAACCGGAGCGGCATTGTGCGTCTGGAGCTTACGGTAATGAAGCATAATGAGCGGGCTGTTGCGCTGTATACGAGGTATGGTTTTGAGATTGAAGGCGTGAAGAAAAAGTCGCTGCTGGTGGATGGGGAATGGGTAGACGAATATTACATGAGTAAAATATTTAACCCCGCCTCTATATAGTTAATGGTATTAATTATAGGCGTGATTACGTTAGTACTCACCAAAGTATGCAAGAAAGGCGCTTCCCAGGGGAAGCGCCTTTCTGTATTACTGCAGCGTATCTATCCGCTTTAGTCGCTGTGTACTGCGGCATCTTCGGTGACCGGAAGATCAATCTTGATCTCAACCTTACGGATACGGTGGCGGTTCATCTCACGCACAGTCAGAGTGACATGCTCATACACATGGCTTTTGCCGACAACCGGCTCTTCCAGGTGACTGTACAGCCATCCGCCGATCGTAGTCACTTCGTCGTCGTGGAAATCAAGACCTGTAAGATCTTTGATCTCCAGCAGAGACACATTGCCGTCAAACAGATAATGGGTCTCGCTCAGCTTCTCTACATTTCTGCGTTCGTCCCCGTCGAATTCGTCGCGGATCTCACCGACAATCTCTTCCAGGATGTCTTCAATCGTAATGAGGCCGGAGGTTCCGCCGTATTCATCCAGCAGCAGGGCGATATGCACGCGCTCCTTCTGCATACGGGTCAGCAGCGTCTTCACCGGCGTTACTTCCGATACGGTAAGAATCGGCAGAATCAGGCTTTTGAAATCAAAATCAGGGTTGTTGTCATATTGCAGGTACAGCTGCTTGGTATTAATCATACCGATGATATTGTCTTTGCTTCCGTCTGCTACAGGGAAACGCGTATACTGCTCCTTGCGGATAATAGAGATATTCTCCAGCAGCGAGTGGTCGGTGAACAGACATACCATATCTGTCCGGGGAACCATGATTTCTTTGGCCAGCATTTCATCAAAGGTGAAGATCCGGTTCACATAACCGTATTCCGCTTTGTTGATTTTGCCGCTCTCATAGCTCTCGGACAAGATCAGGCGGATCTCGTCTTCACTGTGGGCATCGCCATGTTCACTGGCCGGCTTCATTCCGAACATACGGACGAGCAGGTTGGCGGAACCGTTCATGATCCAAATCAAAGGGTACAATACTCTGTAGAACCAAATAATCAGCGGTGCGGTAATCTGACCGATTTTCTCCGGAATGTTTATAGCGGCCGTCTTCGGTGCAAGTTCACCGACAACGACATGCAGGAATGTGGCGATAATGAAGGCCAGTGCAAAAGCAATAGGCTCACTAACGCTGTGGCTCAGGTTCGTCAGGTCGAACAATGGTATCAGCAGCTGCTCAAATGCAGGCTCTGCCAACGCCCCGATCCCGAGTGCAGTAATGGTGATTCCAAGCTGACAAGCAGACAGATATCCATCGAGGTTAGCAGATACCCGCTGTACCGCTAGCGCATTCTTCTTCCCGTCGAGTACCATCTGGCTGACCTGGCTTCCTCTTAATCTCACTACTGCAAACTCCGTTGCTACAAAAAATGCGGTTAAAATAATCAAAATTGCCACGAGCGTCAAACTAAGTCCTATACCCATATAATCTTTACCATCCCTTTCGTCCCTAAAATAGGTTATACTCATATTATGAGTTCATATGAACCTATTGTACGAACTTTTCAATGAAATATCAAATGGTGGAGGGTTGCCATCTATGGAAGCATTTACACTTAGCCGGATAGAGATGTCCGGACTATTACTGTCTCTAAGCGAAAACTCGGAGCGGAAGCCGCTCCATATTCTGCAGGAAGCCTGGACCAAGTTCCACCGTGAAGAGGTGCGGGAGGGGACGTCACTGCCGGCTTTTCTCTCTACGGATATTCCCCCGATCCTGCAGAAATTGATCAAAGGCAGCGGCATCAAAGGGTTATCCCTTGGTGAAATCGCCTCGCTCGGCAGTCTGATTGAGTATTCCACATTATCTGTTACGGCTATGCAGAACTGGGTAAAGCGTGACTTCAAGGAATATCTCGGGGCGCCGCGTGAAGGGAAGAAGTATTCCATTAATCAGGCTGCGCTTCTATTTATAATTGATGATCTCAAGGCTGCACTCGATTTCGAGAGCATCCGCCAGCTCTTCCGTATGCTGTTCCTGGCGCCTGAGCGTGATGATGACGACCTGGTCGAGCCGGCACAGCTGTATCACGGGTATGCAGAGCTGTTCGAGGAGATCAAGACCCGCTCCCCGATGCCGGTGCAGGGGCAGGCTCAGCCTGGTAACCCCAAAGAGTATTTGCTGAAATCCGACAGTGCGCTCAAATCGGCGATGGACGGAATGATGAAGCGGCTCAGCCATCTGACCAGATCACAACGGGATGCCGTGCAGAATATGCTCCTGATCGCGGCCATATCGGTTCAGACCTGTTATTTTCAGGCGATGGCCCGGCAATATTTCAATGCGGTGTTATTCCTTGATTTTTGAACCGTCCGATTCTAGAATGTGTAAGTGAAACTAGTCTTACTCCGAGACTTAGCGGGAATCAGGGAAGAGGGTGCTTGTTATGATGAATCAAATGTCGCTGCTGCAGAATCCGAAGCAAAGAAAACTGCTCTTCAGTGCAGGACTCAGCTGGATGTTCGATGCGATGGATGTGGGGATGATATCTTTTGTGGTGGCTGCGCTGGCCAAGGAATGGTCGCTGGGACCGGAGAAGATCGGATATTTAACCAGTATTAACTCGGTGGGTATGGCGGTGGGAGCGGCTGCAGCCGGGATTCTCGCGGACCGGTTCGGCCGCAAATCCGTACTGCTGTGGACGCTGCTGATCTTCTCCATAGCAAGCGGCCTGTCGGCATTCGCCGCAGGGTATGTAATGCTGTGCGTGCTGCGCTTCATTGCCGGCTTCGGGCTGGGCGGTGAATTGCCGGTTGCCTCGACACTGGTGTCCGAGAGCATGCCGGTCAAAGAAAGAGGACGGGCCGTCGTACTGCTGGAGAGCTTCTGGGCGCTTGGCTGGATTCTGTCCGCGCTGATCGCTTATTTCGTTATTCCGGATTACGGCTGGCGGATTGCCTTCGCGATTGGTGCAGTACCGGCGCTCTATGCGCTCTACCTGCGTAAGGCAATTGATGACTCGCCGAAATTCGCCGAGATCAAGAAGGCTCCGGTATCCCTGCGGAACCGGATTACGGCAGTCTGGTCTGCGGAATACCGCCGTTCGACGATTATGCTGTGGATTCTGTGGTTTACGGTTGTTTTCTCCTACTACGGTATGTTCTTGTGGCTGCCGACAGTTATGGTGCTTAAGGGCTTCAGTCTGGTCAAAAGCTTCGAGTATGTGCTGATCATGACGCTCGCCCAGCTTCCGGGATATTTCACCGCCGCTTATTTCATCGAGAAATTCGGCCGGAAGTTCGTGCTCGTGATCTATCTGCTGCTGACAGCTGTCAGCGCCGCCTGGTTCGGAAATTCCACGACCGAAGGCATGTTGATGGCCGCCGGGATCTGCCTGTCCTTCTTCAACCTGGGGGCATGGGGCGGGATGTATGCTTATACACCGGAGCTGTATCCGACTACCATCCGTTCAACAGGTGCAGGACTGGCAACCTCGTTCGGCCGGATCGGGGGTATTATTGCACCTACACTGGTCGGCGTGATGGTGGGGAATTCGGTCGCGATCAGCACAATCTTCATGCTGTTCTTCGTAACGATTATTATTGGTGCGCTGGCCGTGCTGTTCCTGGGGAAGGAAACGAAGGGCACAGAGCTGCTCTAAGAATAATTGGAAAAACCATCAGGAGTTATACTCCAACAAGGCCAGCCGGAGCTTCCGGCTGGCCTTTGTTGTGGCTTTAGCCAGTTGAGTGCGTGAAATGCGCAATACAAAAAACCACCCGCATAGCGGCTGGAGGGAAGCCTCCGCTATTGCAGCCCATAGGGTGAATATAGTATATTCTTAAGGAAGACACAAACAAACGTTCTCATTGTCCGGCAATGTGCGGTGACAGACACTCTAATCTAGGATCTTGAGGGGCCAGTCTCTCAAGGTCTTTTTTGAAATATACGCCAGCATGGATATGTTTACGCCTGCCGAACTTGCTTGATTTGTTCCAAGTAGCGGTTTTTCAGTCCGGCTTACCTTTTGACGGAACGGCGGGAGCAAGAATAGCTCCATTTGATGCCCCTAGTACAGGACTGGAGACCGCTGCATCACCTCATAAGGCATATGGTATAATGGTAAAAATTATTATGGCACACTAATGGAGCGGGTAAGTATGGCTAAAGACAGGCAGGGCCTGCATTTCACGGAGCTGGTCTGGGAGAGCACGGAGCAGAATATGGCAATTCCGCCGCGGAGTTCTGCAGAAGCGGTTATACCGAAGCCTCCGGAAGGTCCGGGCAAGAAGAAAACGTCCCAATATGATACAGTACAGCTCCAGCTATGGGATATGGAAGAGACACAGGAGCCGGTAACCACTACGGAGAGCCAGTTTGTCCAGCGGGCCCGGGAACTTGCGGATCATAAGGAGCCTGCGGCTTTATTTGTTCCCTTTAAGAGCTATTGGCCGACTTACGGCCATATGACAGGTGCGCAGAGCCGGTGGTATTTCTTCTGGCGGGATGAAGTCCGGCAAGGGAGATACCCTAAGACCGACCTCTCCTATATTTTTCTGCATATATATGAGCTGATTAACGGTGTGGGCTGGGATGAGCCGCAGGATGGATGCCGTCAGCTCGGCTTGCTCTGGGAAGCCTACCGTGACATGTATAAACGTCTGGATCAATACCTTGGCGGATGGATTGCGGATTTCTCATTCGTGCATAAGCTTGATATCCCGCTCTCGGAGATTGTGATCCGTACACGCGGGCTTGCCGGGGACTTGGCTGAGCTTGAGCTTGTCCGCTGCCTGTCTGCTGCCCCGGAGCAGCTTAGCATCGAGGTGCTGAGTGTGATGTCGGATTATGATATCAGCAAATCGAAATTTTATACAGGTGAAGGAAAAGCTGCTGCGGAAAAGTACATCCCCCAAGTAGTGGCACTAATTGATACGTATGTCGCGCGGAAGCACGGCTCGAATCTGATCACGATGTTCCCGCCCGGTCCGCCGGTTGTCCGTGAGCGGTATTTGTTCCGCAGCGCAGTATATGATATCTCACTCTATGGCTACTCTGTTCTTATACCTGTCGTACGAATCAGCAAATCGCCGCCGCTGCGCAGTCTGATTACACGCTTATTCCGGCTGACCGAGAACAAACTGCGGGCACTTATGGGTTATCGCGGACGGCTCAAGGATGTCAAAGTTGATGCCGACATGGAGGACTTGGTGACCAAGTTCCTGCAGCGTGAATTCCGCAAGGCGGAGCAGGAGGAGAAGGGTCCGGCAGTTGTGATTGATCAGCGGAAGCTGGAACAGCTGAAGAATGACTCCGAGGTGGTGCGTTCGCTGCTCACGGTGGAGGAAGCGCTGGAGAAGGATGATGAAACGGATTGGGAACAGGAGACAGCGGGTGAAGAAGAGCCAGCGGTTAGAGAAAGTGACGAAGAGAAGCTGGACATTATTGTTGAAGAACCTGCTGTGCGAGGACAAGCAGATTCTCCGCTGCCAATTATTGATGGCGAAGCGGACAGCTGGACGTCCTTCGCTTCTGAACTGAGTCTGCTGCAGCGGGATGTGCTGCTTGCGCTGGCAGAGGAAGACGGCCTGGTGAAGGTGAACCGGCTGGCAGCGGGCGGCGGGACCATGGCAGAGCTGCTGTTTGATGAGATTAATGAACTTGCTATGGATAGTCTGGGGGATCTCGTCATCGACGGTGAAGAGCTGACCGAAGAATGTATATCCATGCTGCACTTTATAAAGAGGTGAAATCAGGAATGAACCCACTCAAAATACCGAAGCGGATGACCACGGCGCTTGTCAACTCTTTGACGGCGGGAGTTGTGCCGCGTATCGGTCTTGAATATATTGCCGTCGGCCGCCGGCCGGAGGTTGAAGCCATTCTCCGCGATATGGATAATATCGCCGAGGGCGGAGCCGCCTTCAAGCTGATTACGGGCAAATTCGGCAGCGGCAAAAGCTTTCTGCTGCAGATTATCCGCAATTACGCGATGGACCGGGACTTCGTGGTCGCGGATGCGGACTTGTCGCCGGAGCGGCGGCTTGTCGGTACGAAGGGGCAGGGGCTTGCCACCTACCGCGAGCTGATGAGCCATCTGTCAACCCGGACGCGCCCCGATGGCGGGGCACTGGAGATTATGCTGCAGAAGTGGATTATGTCTCTGCAGCAGGCCGTCATGCAAGAGAAGGGCTATGGGCCGGATGCGCTGGAGCTTGGTGAAGAAGTGGAGCAGCGGATCTATGCGGTTGCCTCCGAGATGCGCGGGCTTGTGCATGGCTTCGACTTCGCGAAGGTGCTGGCCTCATACTGGAACGGGCATAAGCTGGCTGATGACGCACTGAAGCAGGATTCGCTGCGCTGGCTGCGCGGCGAGTTCGCGACCCGCACGGAAGCGCGCAAGGCGCTGGGTGTGGGCGTTATTATCGATGACGACAACTGGTATGATTATATGAAGCTATGGGCGGAATTCACCGGGGCCATCGGCTATAAGGGGTTGCTGCTGTTCATCGATGAGGGAGTCAACCTCTACAAGATAACCAACAGCATCTCCCGCCAGAGCAATTATGAGAAACTGCTGACCATGTTCAACGATACGATGCAGGGCAAGGCAGAACGGCTGGGGATCTTCGTCGGCGGCACACCGCAGTTCGTTGAAGACCACCGGCGCGGCTTATTCAGCTATGAGGCACTCCGTTCCAGGCTGGTAGCCGGGCGGTATGCCGGTGCCGGACTGAATAACTTCACCGGACCGATCATTGCGCTGGACATGCTCTCCCATGAGGAGATTCTGATTCTGCTACAGAAGCTGCGGGACATTCACGCGCTACACTACGGGTATGAAGCCAGACTGACGCAGGAGCAGCTGGTGCATTTCATGGAAGAGGCTGTGAACCGGCTGGGTGCAGATGAGCTGCTTACCGCGCGTGAGGTCGTGCGCGACTTCATGGATCTGCTGCATACGCTGAACCAGCATCCGGAAATGTCGTTCGAGAAGCTGGTCGGGGAGCGGACTCCGCGGCCTGCCGAGACCGGGCAGAATGAACTGGACGGATTCCTGGCGGAGTTTGACCTATGAGTGATAACCCTTTCTACCGGCTGGCTCCGTTCATTAAAGAATTCATCTACAAGAACCGCTGGGATACGCTGCGTGAGGCCCAGGTAGATGCTTGCCGGGTGCTGTTTGACACACCGCATCATCTGCTTATCGCTTCCGGAACCGCTTCGGGCAAGACAGAGGCGGCTTTTTTCCCCGCGCTTACGGAGCTGTATGAGCGTCCGTCCGCATCTGTAGGTATTCTGTATATCGCTCCGCTGAAGGCGCTGATCAACGATCAGTTCACCCGGTTAAATGATTTGCTCCGCGAAGGGAATATTCCGGTCTGGCACTGGCATGGCGATGTGCCGCAGGCGGATAAGACGAAGCTGATGCAGAACCCTTCCGGGGTGCTGCAGATTACACCGGAATCGCTGGAAGGTCTGCTGATGAACCGCCCGAATGCCATCCCGGCGCTATTCCATGATCTGCGCTTCATCGTAATCGACGAAGTGCATGCCTTCATGGGGGCGGACCGCGGCATTCAGGTGCTGAGCCAGCTGGCCCGGATCTCGCGGATGGCCGGCTGTCATCCGCGGCGGGTGGGTCTGTCCGCAACGCTGAGCGACTACGCCTCCGTCACGGAGTGGCTGGCGGCGGGCACGCGGGAGAGCGTGGAGGTCAGTGCACCGCAGGGCGGGCGCAAGCTGCGCCTGAGCGTGGAGCACTTTTCTTTCCCTGATGCGCGGAATGAGGAAGAAGCCGAACACCTGGAGCGGGCGCGACAGGCTTATTACGGCTTCATCTACGACCATACGCATGTGAAGAAGGCCTTGATCTTCACGAACAGCCGCACAGACGCCGAGGAGGCGATTCTGGAGATGCGGCGCATTGCCGCTAAGCGCGGCGAGCGGGATGTCTTCCATGTGCATCATGGAAGCATCTCCGCGATGCTGCGCGAGGAGACGGAGGCCGCGCTCCGCCAGGGTGCGGGGCCGGCTGTGGCTGCAGCGACGCTGACGCTGGAGCTGGGGATTGACCTGGGCGAGCTGGAGCGGGTGCTGCAGCTCGGCGCGCCTTACAGCTGCGCGAGCTTCGTGCAGCGGCTGGGCCGCTCGGGCAGGCGCGGGGACGCCGCCTCCGAGATGATCTTCGTCACGCCCGAGGAGGAGGACGAGGAGGCGCAGCTGCCTGCGCGGATGCCGTGGACGCTGCTGCGGGCCATTGCCGTAATCGAGCTGTACGTACGCGAGAAATGGGTCGAGCCGCTGGTCGTGCGCCAGCTTCCGGTCGGGCTGCTGTATCATCAGACGATGAGCATCCTCAAGAGCATGGGAGAGGCGGAGCTGGAGGATCTGAAGGAGGCGGTGCTGAGCCTGCCGTCCTTCCGCAGTATTGATCCCGCTGATTATGACGCCTTCATGGAATACATGCAGGGCATGGGCCACATTGAGAAGATGGATGAGGGCAGTCTGCTGATTGGCATGGCGGGGGAGAAGATCGTCAACAACTTCCGTTTCTATGCGGTATTCAAAGACGATGAAGAGCATGTCGTCTATAATGGCACCGAGGAAATCGGTTCAATTACTACAGTGCCACCGCCGGGTTACTGCTTCACCCTGGCCGGCAAGCTGTGGAAGGTGGAAGAGGTCGACAACCGCCACAAGGCGGTCTATGTCAAAGGATCACGCGGCAAGGTAGACACCTTATGGCTTGGAGCCGGAGGGGATGTCCACACCCGGATCATGACGAAGATCCGCGAAGTGCTCGGATCGACAGCCTTGTATCCGTATCTTGCGCCAAGCGCGGCCACCAGACTGGAGCGGGCCCGCAGGCTTGCCAAAGAGAGCGGACTCTTGACGCGTTCTGTCCTGCCTGCCGGAGGAGACTCCATGTTCATCCTTCCATGGGCGGGCAGCCGGCAGTTCCGTACGCTGGAGCGCCTGCTGAAGAACAATCTGAAGGGACCGCTCGGTCTGCGGTCCGTCGTGCCGATGGAACCTTATTATATGGTTGTCGCCGGCAAGGCAGATGCAGAGACGCTGGAGGAAGAGATCATTGCCGAAACCGCCGCAGCTACGGATGCTATTTCCCTGCTCGGACCGGATGAAGCCCCTTACCTCGGCAAATACGATGAATTCATCCCGCATGATCTGCTGCGCAAAGCTTTTTCGCTCGACGGGCTGGATGTTCCGGGATTGCTCAGCGTGATTAAACAGTGGAAGCAGCCGCCAGCATAATTGATATAGTAATATATAACAAGAAGCAGCCGATTCTAACGTGATCGGCTGCTTCTTTTGAATAATTAGTGGCGAAAAGTAATGCTTGCTTTCAACGGGATGCTCCAATGAAATTCATGGACCCAGCGATCAGAATGTTTTATATGTTTGTAGGGCGGCCGTGTAATTATTTCGTTTACACTAAGTAATCGCTCTGACGACATAGTACGGGGATATCGGCTCTGATTAATATCGTTGTTGCACACCTTTGAACCACACGGATTTGATCGACAAGGTATCCGAGATGTTGGTTGTCGGATCACCGGTTACTAAAATAAGGTCAGCGCGTGCGCCTTCGGCAATACGACCGCGATCGTTAAGACCAAAGCAACGGGCCGGTTTTGCGGTAGCTGACTGAAGCGCTTCTATCGGAGTGAACCCGGCCTTCACCAGCAATTGCATTTCATGATGGACGCTGGCTCCATGAGCAAGGCCGCCAAGATTCGGAACAGGAACCGGCGCGACATCCGTCCCTACCAGAATATCAACTCCGGCACGGTGAAGGTCCATCACATTTTTAAAGCTGTTCTCCATATTGCCTTGCGGAAACGTATTGAAGCTTGAGTTCAAGATATCGATCCAATCCGAACTTAACTTGGAATGAACACGCGGATCATTCGCCAATTCCGATGCCGGATTTCCAAGGATAGATGAATTCAACACCAAGCACGGTATAACAAAAGCGCCTGAAGCCGCTATGGACATTACTAACCCGGACGTATTCTCGGGTCTGTCGATAAACAAGTGGCCCAAACCGTCGACTCCAAAATCGATGGCCTCTTGCGATGAAAGAGCCGTCAATACGTGGGCGATGACCAGCTTATCGAACTTGTGGGCTTCTGTCACGGCTGTTTTTAGAATCTCCTCGCTTAGTACAGGCAGGCCAGGCGCACCCATGACCGTTCCTTCTTCAATCATGATCTTAATATAGTCGGCGCCATTCTCCACTTGGGTATGCACATGTTTAATCGCTTCTTCCACCGTTGTCACTTGCGGTATTTCTTCGTGATCGTGAGCGTATGCAGCCAACATCGATTCCCGGTCTTCCTCCGATAATTTCTCTAGTTCCTTTAATATGAATTCCGGTATTTCATCTCCATCTGGCAATAATTCATCTGGGTGTCCGCCCGGAGCGGTGATCGCTGTGCCAGCAGAACGGACGTCTGCGACGTCATTCACATTTTTTAACTGAATCTCGCGCCCTCTTTTTGTAAAATCGCCGTTCATTTCGAGTTCTGTTGTCACGCCGAATTTTAGTGCATCTCGTAATCCGCCGATCGAAGTGTGGACATGTGCATCAATGAAACCAGGCATTAGAGTCGCATTTTCTCCATCGATAATCGTTGCACCAGCCGGAAGGTCTCCGCCCACTGAAATTATGGACTCCCCCTTAACGACAATATGTCTTGGCGCAATCATTTGATTTCCATCAAAAATACGTATATTTGTAATTGCCGTAACTTGTTCTAACGCAGCATTTTGTGTGACCTTATCCATCTCCATATGAATTCCTCCCAAGTGTTTGTAATTTGAACAATTCGAAGTATAACTATTAGTTAACTAACTGTCAATAATCTAATTATTCTTTTGACAAGC
Organism: Paenibacillus sp. FSL H8-0259; assembly: GCF_037963255.1. Taxonomy (NCBI): domain Bacteria; kingdom Bacillati; phylum Bacillota; class Bacilli; order Caryophanales; family Paenibacillaceae; genus Paenibacillus; species Paenibacillus sp. FSL H8-0259. Next base: position 4,399,602 of record NZ_CP150147.1, on the reverse strand, counting down.
CTATAGGATCACTGTATAGTTTATTTGCTTACAGTTAGATTCCTAACAATCACAGGGGGGAAGATCATGGAATCCCGAAAGGATACGCCTTATCTGGATTTGTTTCAGATTATCGGTCTTAAGTTAAAGAAAAGAGCGGACGAAAGTATAAAAGAGCAGGGGTTAAACGCTCAACAAGGAAAAGTAATCGATTATATTTACCAGAACCAAAATAATCATATTATTCAAAAGGACCTTGCCGATAGGTTTCATCTACGTGGGGCCAGCATTACAAGCATGCTTCAAGGTCTAGAGCAAAAAGGGTTCATCGAGCGCAAAATCCCGGCCAATAATGAACGGCAAAAAAATATATATGTATTGCCAAAAGCGATTGAACTGATTGCAGACTTTCAAGACTCATTCCAAAGGGTGGAGGAAGAAATCGTTCAAGTCCTTACCGAGGAGGAGAAGCAAATCTTGAAGGAAATATTGATCAAAATTAATGAAAGATTATCATAAAGGAAAAAACCTGCTCGACGGCTGCTTTCAAAGAAATACCGAAATAAGGGATTAGTTATTACAGGATAAAATCATTGAACTCCATAACGGGGTAACTATAGCTTAACAATCATTTAACCGAGGTTGCCGGTATGAGACGGCAGCCCCGGTTAGCTATGGGCAGACGTTGAAGTGAGTGGATATTTGTCAAGATGAATGGCTTCGTTACCATAGCTTTGTTCAAAATTGGGACGAGGGTGTTTGTATGGCGAAAATAGATAATGGAGCAGGTGATCATCTAATTATTTTGTTTTCCGCTGATGGCTCCATAATAAAAGGCTTCGATCATGAATCTGAATTAAGCCCGTATGGCGTAAAAACAGCTAACTGGCACAAGGGAAAAGTTGAGATTCCAAAAGGTGTAAGCGATGGTTCTGATTTTTTAGTGGGCTGTATATTCCATACACCAGAGGATTTTGTAGAATTTGCAATAGGTTATTTTGAGTTATCACCATCCTTAGATGTTGTTGCAAAAATTTACGATGATTTCCCCATTACGGAAGAGATGATCAATATCCTAAATTCCAACTGTGATGTACAGGAAGTTCTTCAAGAATTAGAGTTGTTAAACTTTAGGGGTTAGATATAGAAATGGAGGGGTGACCGAAGATGGATTCTGTTGCAAATGTACGGCTGGCATCCTTAACCGATGCTGAAGATCTTTCCAGACTAAATCAGGAATTTAACGGTGGTGCACCAAGACCCGCAGCTAAGATAATTGAACATTTGAATATAAATCATAATGAACTGATTGCCGTAGCAGAGATAAATGGTAGAATCGTTGGTTTTGGCTGTGCTCAATGCTTTTCTTCATTTTGTTATGATGAACCCTATGGAGAAATTACTGAACTCTACGTAGAAGAAGCCGCTCGAAGAAAAGGAATTGCAATTGCCATTATTTCTTGCCTGGAAGAAAATTTTAGAGAACGCGGAGTGAAAAGTATAAAGGTACTGACAGGTAGAAGCAACACTGCTGCAACCAGAACCTATGAACAGTGCAGCTATGTTAAAGACGATGAACAGATGTTAGAGAAAAGGTTGGACGATTAGGCTGCTTAAGTGCAGTATACCTAGAAAAAACAAACCTTTATTCTGTAGTTCCCACCTTGTTGGAAGCGCTTCACAGGATGATAATAAGCATATCACGAACACAGGGGGCATCAATTAATGGTCAACAGAAAAATGAAGCAATCCGCTACCATCGCTTTCACCGCAGTTATGGCGTTAAGCCTTGCAGCATGCGGTAACTCGAACAACAACGCAAACGACGGCGCCAAAAACAACGCCGCACCGAACACAACAGATAGCGGAAACGCCGCAGCAACAACTGCTCCAAGCGACAAGAAAGTAACAATTACCTTCCAGAATATCTATCCTGACCCTGCAACACCGGCTTACAAAATGATCAACGAGCTGACCGAGCAGTACCAGAAGGATCATCCGAATGTGAAGATTGAACTGGATACGCTGAACACAGACCAGCAGAAGGTGAAGCTCAAGACACAGGCTGCTTCCAAAGAAGTACCGGACATCACCATCGTTAACCCGGCTGCACAAATGAAGCCTTTCGTAGATGCAGGATTGTTCGCTCCACTGAATGATATGCTCGATCAGAATGGCCTGAAAGACACTTATCAGGAAGGCCTGCTCGATTACTACAGCTTCGACAACAATGTGTATGCGCTTCCTGACGGCAACAACATCGAAGTCGTGTACTACAACAAAGATCTGTTCGCACAAGCAGGAATTGCTGCTCCTCCGACAACCTTTGAAGAATTGCTCCAGGATGTCAAAATCCTGAAAGATAAGGGAATTACCCCACTGGCTATCGGTGAAAAAGATTCCTGGACCGGCTCGTTCCTGTTCATGAACATCCTGCTCCGCACCAACGGCGGCCCTGGATTCCTGCAGGATGTGCTTGACGGCAAGAAAACCTTCGAAGATCCTGCATTCGTAGAAGCTGTAGAAGCATTCCAGCAACTGGTTCAAGCCGGTGCATTCCCGGATGGAGCTACTTCCATTGATGCCAATGCCGGCGGTAACATCTTCAAAACAGGTAAAGCGGCAATGTGGTCGATCGGATCTTGGGAAACAGGCGCAATTGACGCATCGCCTGTAGCCGGTAAAGTTGGAGCCTTCCAATTCCCTACAGTGAACGGCAAGGGCGATCCTAACGAATTCATGCTTGCACCAGGCAGCGCATTTGCCGTATCTGCAAACAGCGAACACCTGCAAGAAACCAAAGACTTCCTGAACTACTTCGCTTCCGAATATCCTAAGAAACAGTTTGAACTGAAAAATGCTGTAGGTATCGGTCAAAAGGTAGACGGCGACCTCAAAGCTGCCGGTTACTCTGATCTGGCTGTTAACATTGCCGGCCTGTTCAACCAAGTTAAAGGCGGCGACCTGGCGTTCGATAACACGATGAACCCTGCAACAGCTCAAGTTCACCTCAGCAGCATTCAGAACCTGTTCGTTCAGAAAATGGATTCCGCTGCGGTAGCGAAAGAGCACCAGGCTGCATTTGAAGCCAACAAATAAGCAATAAGCAATACGCTACAGGCAACCGTAAAGCTGTCCTTCTCGATGCGAAGCAAGCTGATCCAGGCTTCTTCGCATCGAGTTTATCATGAAGATTTTCAATGTGAATATCGTGAATATCGTAAATAGACAAAGAATCTGCTTGTTTAGGAGGCGGGAAAGATGAAAGTACTTAAGGTGCCAGCACGCACAATAGCCGTCTTCATACTGCCATGTCTGCTCTTGTACGTGTGCCTTGTGTTTGTTCCCATACTGGTATCATTATATACGGGCTTATTGAAGTGGGACGGTCTTACTACTGCGGAGTTTATCGGTTTAGGCAATTTCAAAGATATGTTCTTCAATGATCCTGTGTTCTGGCCTTCCGTACGAAGAACCCTGCTGTATGCAGTGGCTTCCATGCTGGAAATTCCACTTTGCTTAGGAATGGCTATCCTGCTTAACCGTTATCTGAAAAAAGCCAATACACTGGTGTCGATCTACTTCACACCGGTGATCCTGTCGGTTGTTATCATTGGACAACTCTGGAAGACCATCTACAACCCTACTTCCATGGGGGGCATGCTGAATGGCGTGCTAGTGTCACTGGGTCTTGACAGCTGGACTCACAATTGGCTCACCGAGCCGAACATCGCCATGTATTCCCTTTATCTGGTATCACTCTGGCAGTTCTTCGGCTACCATCTGCTGATCCAGTATACCGGAGTGCAGAATATTCCTGATGAGCTATATGAAGCGGCCAAAATTGACGGAGCAGACGGCTTCAAAGCGGACCGTTATATTACCCTCCCGCTGATTGTTCCGATCTTCAAAATATCGATTATCCTGGCGTTTATCGGCTCCCTGCAGGCCTTCGATCTGGTCATGGTCATGACAGGCGGCGGTCCGGCGCATGCGACAGATGTCATCTCAACCCATATGTATAACAGTTCCTTCATGTCCTTCAAGTATGGATACGGCAGTGCGATCGCAACGTTCCTGGTTGTTGTCTGTCTCATCTTTACCGGAGTGATCAATACCATCTTCAATAAACTTGAGAAAAAATACAACTAGGAAAGGAGTGCGCGAATCATGCGTAAATTAAAAAAAGGAATCGTGTATCTTCTTTTTGCCATCCCTGTGGTCACCCAGCTGTACCCGCTGTTATGGCTGCTGCTCTATTCACTCAAGACCAACGAAGAAATCATGGACGGCAGCTTCTTTTCTTTTCCCAAAAAAATTCAATGGCATAACTACTATGAAGCTTACACCTCCGGGAGTTATCTGAAGTATCTGTCCAACAGCGTATTCGTTACCGCATTTACGATGATCTGTGTTATCCTGCTGGCCTCAATGGCAGCTTATGCAATCTCACGGTTCCGCTGGAAATACGGCAATCTCGTGATGACCATCTTCCTGATGGGGATGATGATTCCGATGCAGGCTACACTGTTGCCGCTGATGATTATTTTCAAAAATATGCATATCCTGAATACTCACTGGTCGCTGATTCTGCCTTACGTCGCATTCTCCACGCCAATCGCCGTATTCATCTTAAGCGGATTCATGAGAGCTATCCCGCATGAGATTGAAGAGTCGGCGTTCATCGACGGAGCGAGTGTGTACCGGATCTTCCGCAGCATTATTCTTCCGGTGTCTGTACCGCCGGTAATGACGGTATGTATCCTGACCTTCATCAACATCTGGAACGAGTACATCCTGGCGGCAACGTTCATCTCGTCCGAGAAGCTCAAAACCCTGCCATTCGGGGTCTACACCTTCGTCAGCCAGTATTCGGTCAACTACGGCAACATCGGGGCATTCCTCGTTATGGGTGCGCTGCCGGTTATCCTGATCTACTTCTTCCTGTCGAACCAGATCACTAAGGGCATGGTGGCAGGGGCTGTCAAAGGCTGATCTGCAGAATTATGAATTCACGCGTTGCATATAAAATTGGGTTAGATTTATAATAGGAAACGGCAGGACAGGGTGTTGAAAGGAGAGAGTCCTATGAAGAGCGGCTTTCATTCCATCCATCATCGGTTGTTCTTGCTGTTTCTTTTTTGCATGTCCAGTATTCTGCTTATTGTCAGCTTGCTGTACTATAACCGGACTACGGATCAGCTGCATGAGAAGATCAGTGATTTGTCGCAAAAAAACGTTGCCCAGACCGCAGGGTTGTTCACACTCCTCTACAAGGGCTATGATGCATTGTCCAAATCGCTCAGCAATAACTTCGAGATGATTCGTCTGATTAATGAGAAAACCGATGAGCCGGCGGTGGCTTATATCAATGAGCAGACCGTGACGAATATTATCGGCTCGATTTTTTATTCACGGGATGACCTGGTGGGCATTCATGTGATCACAGACAGAGGGAAGATTTATAATTACGGGAATTATATGAACGTGGTCGATCCGGATTACGCCGATGAAGACTGGTATCACCAGCTGCAGGCCTCGTCAGGTAAAATGGTCTGGCTCGGGGTGTACCAGCATTCCCTGATCGATCAGGTGGAGGACAGCCCGGTGTTCGCCTTCGGCCGGCAGATTTATGATCTGAATGAGCATAAGCCGATCGGGATCGTGCTGTATGAGACGAATCCGCAGCCGGTGCTGGATGCCCTTGAGAACTTGAAGCTCGGTGAGCACAGTCAGGTGTATCTGATGTCCCCGGATGGACGGTTTGTCACTTCTGCTACAGATCCGACGCCGGACGTCTCCAATCTGCCTATGCTGCCGACTTCGCAGAATGTGATGGTTGAGCAGCAAAGCGACCGGCTGGTCGTAGCCTCCAAGCTGTCATTCTCCGGCTGGTGGGTGATGAGTATAACCCCGGACAAGGATTTGAATGTAGAGCTGATTGAGATGAAGCGTTATTTGCTGATTGTCATCTCGGCGCTGATTATTGTCTCAACACTGATTGCCTCGATCGTATCTCAGACCATCTCCTCGCCGCTGAAGAAGCTGATCCGGGAGATGAGGCAGGTAGAGGTCGGTAACTTCCGCGGAATGGTCAATGTCTCCTCCTATCAGGAGATTAATATTCTCGTGGCTTCCTTCAACCGGATGGTCCGGCGGATCGAGGAGCTGATTGAACGGGTGAAGCTCTCTTCCGTCAGTGAGAAGAATGCTGAGCTGCATGCGCTGCAGTCCCAGGTCAATCCGCATTTCCTGTACAATACACTCGATATGATCTACTGGATGCTGGATGAGGAAGGCAATGAGCAACTGGGTGAGCTGGTCTTGTCCCTGTCCTCAATGTTCCGTTACAGCAGCCAGTGGGAGGATGGGGCCGAAGTGAGCCTGCACGAAGAGCTGGAGCAGATTGGCCATTATCTGAAGATTATCTCGATCCGGCTGGAAGGCCGGCTGCAGATTATTACGGAAATCGATGAACGCTGGCTGGACATCCGTGTTCCCAAAATGACGGTCCAGCCTGTAATTGAAAACGCCGTCAAGCACGGTCTGGAATCACTGGGCCGCCAGGGTATATTGAAGGTATATACCAGTGAAGAAGGTTCCGTTCTTAGACTGATTGTGGAAGACAATGGAAATGGAATGAATGAGGAACAGCTGAAACGGCTGCAGGACTCGCTGAATGGGGACGCTCCTGGTCTCAGTCCCAAGGAGAGCGGCAAAAGCGGCATCGGCCTGCAGAATCTGCACCGCCGGCTGCAGTTCATGTTCGGGGAGTGTTACGGCCTGCAGATTCAGAGTTTCCCCGGAGAAGGGACACAGGTTGCCATCGTGCTGCCGATTTCAGTGGAAGGAGAACAGACTACGTGAATATTCTTATTGCCGATGATGAACGGGTCATACGTGAAGGCATCAAGCGCACCATCGGGCAGATTAGCCCGGAGCATCAGGTATTCGTGGCCGCCCGAGCGGAAGAAGCGGTTAAAATCATGGAAGAACAGCGCATCCACATTGTGCTGACCGATATTCTGATGCCGGGAATGAACGGCCTCGAATTCATGAAGATCTCGAAGCGCCGGTATCCGTATGTGAAATGGATTGTCATCTCTGCCCACAGCGAATTCTCCTATGCGCAGGAAGCAGTCCGGCTGGGTGCGAGAGACTATCTGCTTAAGCCGATCGGCAAAACAAAGCTGACTGAGCTTATTGACAGCCTAACAACGGAAATCCAGCAGGACAATAATATCTCGCGGCAAGGAGAACGGCTGAAGGCCAGTCTGAGATTCCTCCGCGAGGGGGTATTCCAGCGGCTGGCCTCTGGGCTGGATATCGGGAATCTGGATATTGAGCCTTTTATTGAAGATTACAACCACTTCTATCTGGTAATGATCCAGCTGGACCCGGGTGACAAAAGTGTCCGCCTGGAGCATTTCATCGTCGAGAATGTGCTGTCTGAGCTGATCGACCAGCATGGACGGGGATTCGTTGTCAGCTATGACCGGCAGAGTCTGCTGGGCCTTATTACGCCGGGTGAGAACGTCCGGGTGGAGCATTTCCAGGAAGAGGTCAAGGCTCATTTGACGCATTACCTGAAGATTTCTTTCCAGATTATCCACTCCGGGCTCAGCTACGACTTCAACACCGTGCCGCAGGTTGTGAAGCGGATGCGGGAGGCTTCGGCCTCCCAGGCGCTTGAGCTGGAGCCGATGAAGGGCAGCGGGGAGAAGGCCATTGATGTTGCGCTGCACTATATCAAGGAGCATTTCTACGAGGATCTGTCACTGGAGAAAATGGCTTCGGTGGTGTTCCTGAATCCGGCGTATTTCAGCCAGCTGTTTAAGCAGAAGACGGGGCAGGGCTACAAGGAATATGTAACCTCCCTGCGGCTGGAGCAGGCCAAGCTGCTGCTGCTCAATCCCAAGCTGAAGCTGGCTGAAATTGCTGAACGGGTGGGTTATCAGGACATGCGGCACTTCACGCAAATGTTCCGTAAGAAATATCAGCTTACACCGACGGAATACCGTCAGCAGGAGAGCATCAACATTCTCATGAGTAAGGGGACTCCGCCGCAACAATAAAAGGAAGCTGATGCCGGTTATCGAAACCGGTGTCAGCTTCCTTTTATTGTTTTTTCACCCTTTAAAAGCTGTTTAAATTGTTGAAATAATTCACCGTGCCGGTGTCAATATTACCAAACATCACGAGTGCAAGAACAAACAGGAGGATTAGTACAGCGTAAATGATGGTGCCGACAATCCCGCAGACCAGCCCGGCAATCGCCAGCCCCCTGCCTTGCTCATAGCGGAGACGGATCTCCTTGAAGGCGAGTGCAGCCAGAACGATCGCAATAATTCCGAAGATAAGTCCGATATAAGGAACTACGATGGAGAGAATGCCGAGCACCAGTGCTGCGATCGCTTTGCCGTTCGTCCGCTCCTGGCGGGGCGGCGGGGGAAACTGTTGATAAAATTCCTGATCTCCAAAGGGTGGGGGTTGATAACTCATAGATTAACTCCTTCATAGTTTGTGAGCAGAGGCTCCATAGACAGATACATGTTTCTAACAGTATATAATATTTTGAATACAGAGATAACCGTTAATAGTTAATCCAGTGCTCAAGCTTCACTGCGGGGGTAAGACCAATCGATTCAGCCAGACGTATGGAGGCGAGATTGTCTTCAAGTACCTGATACCTCGGAATATATCCCCTTTGCAGAGTATGGTACAATGCTGTGCGGACCACGCGCTGCGCCAGTCCGTTTTTTCTTGCGGCAGCAGACGTATGTACAGCTCCAATCTCCCAGACAGACTCCTCATTGCGGAACACCATACAAGTGCTGATAGGCATGTCTCCCTCGAACAATGATACAGAGAAAGCCCCCTCCTGAAAAAATTGACTGATTTCCCCCTGTGAATAATCATTTGCCATCCATAACGGCAGCAGCCGTTCATCCATTGCTTCACTTACGATGCATGCCCCGTCTGCGCTGAAGGTTTGGCCTTCGGCCGTAGAATAGGAATAGAGACTGCGGACTTTATGCAGTGTGAAATACGGCTCCAGCGCCTGGCGGTACGCATCCTCCTGCAGCTTAAATACGAGCCTTGCGTCCCTTGGCAGCAGCTTCAGCAGGGCGGGGAAGACCTCCGGGCTGCTGTAGTCCATAAGCACAACGGTGTCAGCTTCCGGATAGGTCCGGTGATCGTAGGGGAAGGTCACGGCAGGCATCATCAATAACACTCCCCAGTGATCCTGCTGTTCGATCAGCGTACTGTCAATCTGACTGTGATAGGCAGTCATCATTTTGAGCAGCGTTATATTCTTCAGGGGGTTTCGGCGTAATTTCCCCATGACCGCTTCATAGTGGCTCAAGTCATACACTTCCTTTTCTCCGGTAATCATCAGCAGCTGAACATAATTAAATTCACAGTTCATCCAGAAGTTTAAACAGGCGATGGTAATTGCCTAACGTGCAGGTATCCTCAACTATCACACCAGACTTGAAAAAGATGATATCGCCGGTACCACTCTGGTTAACCTGACCTTTGAGTTCGAGTATGCGTTTCAGATGTCTTGCTGTTCCAATACTGCCTGAGATGAAGTCGACATGAGCAGGAAAAACCTTCTTAAGACTATTCTCGAAATAAGGAAAATGAGTACATCCGAGTACCACTGTGCCGTACTGCTGCAAATTAAACCGGGACAATTCTTGATGTAAATAGGGGATGATTTTCTTTTCATCAAATTCAAAGCTTTCAGCGAACTGCACCAGTCCGGGAAGAGGTAAACTGTCCACAATTTCCCCATGATCTATACGGTGAACTAAATCATGATACTTCTTCTCCTGCAGCGTAAGTCTCGTGGCTAACACCAGAACCTTTTTCTGTTTTCCTTCGGATTGTTCAATGGCAGGCTTCACTGCCGGTTCGATGCCCAGGATAGGAAAGTCATAACGGCTTCTGAGCTCCTCAATCACGATACTGGTGGCAGTGTTACAAGCAATGACCAAAGCTTTTATATTGTGTTTAGCAATGAAATCTACAGCATTTAGAATGTACTCTCTAACTTCTTCTTTTGTTTTCTCTCCATAAGGAACATGTGCAGTGTCTGCGTAAAAGAGGTAATCTTCTTGCGGCAGAAATTTCAGTGCCTGATGAAGCACCGTTAAACCGCCTATTCCGGAGTCAAATAATCCTATTCGCATATTTCCACTCTTCCCGTGATTATTAGAATGATTGTATTATTCTATCACTACATTAACTTTATAACTACATTGCCCGTTCAGATTCACACACTCTAATTCATATATGAATTCTGATTCCCGGCTGTGCTTGAGATCTGGAATTTCATCGGAAAACATAAAAAAGACCGGACTTCCGCCAATGTTTCCATCAGCGAAGCCCGGTCCTTTTACATTCAGCTTTCGTTCTTGGTCACGCCATTTAAGCTTGGCACATAATCTTCGGCTTTATCCGGATTCACCATCTGGGGGATTTCGGTGATGCTGGAGTGATTCTGCTGGTTGTTCTTTTTATCGGCACGGTTATCAGCACGGTCATGCTTCGGATCTGCACTGTTCTTGGGCATACTGTTCACCTCCATATCTGATGGATAGTATGAGATAGCGGTTTGCATTTTATCCCGGCAGACTTAAACGTTACATAGAATACTTGGCAGGCAGGCACATTCCCCGTTGACAGGTGCGCTATAATATATTTACTAAAAACTATTCTCACCAAGGAGGGGAAGATCATCGCTGAGAAAACAAAAGTAGTTGAAGTTGTTCCCTACGACCCGGCCTGGAAGGTTGAATACGCCAGAATTGAAGCGCGGATGCTGGAGATCGCGGGAGATCTGATCATAGCGGCTGAGCATGTGGGCAGTACCTCCATCGAGGGGTTATCGGCCAAACCTGTTATCGATATCGATCTGGTGATGGAGAGCTATGAGAAGCTGCCGGAGATCATCCGGAGATTACAGCAGTACAGTTATGAGCATCAGGGCAATTTGGGGATTGAGGGCAGGGAAGCCTTCCGGAGCGTGAAGGAGGACGGATTTATGAAGTACCACCTTTACGTATGTCCGAAGGACGGGAAGGGATATCTTGAGCATATCGCTTTCCGCAATTATCTGCGTAGCAGCCCGTCTGCCCGTGAGGAGTATCAGGCGGTCAAGCAGCGGCTTGCGAAAGAATACCGTTATGATATCGACTCATATTGTGAGGGGAAGACAGAGTTCGTGCACTCTATTCTGCAGAAGGCAGCTGATCCCAGAATCCGGCTGTAGATGGGCGGTTAGGCAGAACGGCTTGATATTCGTAGACTCCGGCCGGGTCGTTGAACCCAAAGGTTCTCCAGCTGTTCAGCTGCGGGGAACCGAAGCAGATATGCGCCTCTCGGGCCGAGTTATCACAGACCATGGACCATAACGTTCCGAAGCCCTCACTGTAATGATGACAGCAGACTCCCTTAGGGTATTCTGTGCCTGCGATGGCTTGCATGGCTCCCACGGGGCTTTGGAGGGCAACTTCGTCCGTAAGTGCCGACCGCAGCGCTTCATACCTTGTCCTCGAATTCTCCATCACCTGCAAATTATGAACCTGCATGGATGGAAGGGTATAATGGTTGGCTGAGAGGACAAGCTGGTTGCAGTTCCCGCCAGCCGCTGCCGGATAATACTGGACCTCTTTTTGCGTACCGGCAGTTTCAACTAGTGCGATATCGCCTTTGGCGTCCGAGATCAGGAAATTCCGGTAGTCGGAGACTGGCATGCTGCGTATCAGCAGCGCCGCTTCTTCCGCCGTGGTGCAGTTGTCGAGCAAGGCGCGGACCACTCCCGGAAAAATAAAGCCTTCACCGGTCATCTCCGGACGGATTCTCCCCGATGTAGTTGTTACAGTAAGCCCTTCATCGTTCATTCCGTCATAACGGCCGAACAGCTGGAGCGCAAATCCGGTATGCGCAGGTTTGCCCTTTACCCGAGTTGTACTGAGCAGCAGCTGATTATAGGGCTCATCCTCCCAGCCAAAATCGTAGTTACGCATATGACAGGTATGTCCGCCGTTATCCGGACTTGTCCGGTATGCAGCCTGTGTACAGTGACCGGATGGCTGGAAGTAGGAGTAATAGAACACAACCCTGCCGGGTTCAATACCGGTCTCGTCGGCGAAGCCTTTGATTTCTTCGTTCATGCCGGGGCAATACTTCTCGAAGCTCTCCATGACTCTATCTGCCGCAGACGGCAGCAGCGGGGAAGCCCCCATGAATGGAGAGGATAAGAATGAGATGAGCTCGGAATTATGCTTGTAATGAGCGCCCAAGGCACGGCCGACCTCATAATGAGTGCCTTCCGTAACGATATGGGAATATTGTGCGGTCCTGCGTTGAATAGGGGGATTAGCATCCATTGTATAAGTACCTTCTCTCGTTTACTCTCTGCGCAGAGTAGGTTCATTATAACGGGCGAGCTCTTCAGTCGGCAAAGTCCGTTCCGGCCGAAATACCCGCATGGGCTGCTATACAGGGAAGCGCAATCATTATAGGGTCTTATTTTCTTGGACGGAGTAGGAAATACTTGTATTATTGTCATTTTTAAGGTAACTTATTGATATAACTTCCGGATTAACTTTTGCCGGAGGCGCAGTTCCAATAACGGTATATGTAAGCCGAAGAGGAGCATTCCCCCAATGCTCCTTTTTGTGTTGTAAAACCCTTGAAAGGCGCGGTTCTTCGGGCTTTTCGAGGGTTTTATTATTGGAGAAATCACATAAAAATCACAACAGCGTGGATTGATTCATTTTCAACAGGTCTCCGAACTGAATATTTAGCTTATTTACATCATCCTGCTTCATCTTCTTCGTGACATGTAAATAGATCTTCGTAGTTGTTTTTGGATCATCGTGTCCGACCCGTTTCATAATATTGGCGATAAAATTATACGGGGGCTTGCTTGGGTTGCAGTACGGTGGGCGGCGACAGTCCGGCTCCCGGTGATCATGCTCGAAAATGTAGAGGAGTTTAAAACCTGGGGTCCACTGCTCAAAGACGGATACCCGGACCCGGATCGCAAAGGCCGGACGTTCAATTCTTTCGTCAACGCTCTGCGAAGGCAGGGTTACCGGGTGGACTGGCGGGAGTTGCGGGCCTGCGATTACGGCGCACCGACGATCCGCAAGCGGCTGTTCCTGGTGGCTCGCTGCGATGGCCGCCCGATAGTCTGGCCGGAGCCCACACACGGAGCACCGGACAGTCCGGAAGTACTGGTGGGTAAGCGGCTGCCATGGCGGACGGCAGCGGAGATTATTGACTGGTCGATTCCCTGTCCGAGCATCTTCGACTGGAAGAAACCACTGGCGGAAAATACTCAGCGCCGAATCGCCCGAGGCATTCAGCGCTTCGTGATCGATAACCCACGGCCGTTCGTAGTCCGGATCGGCCAGACCGGATTTGGCGGCGACCGACTGCAATATGAGATCGACAAGCCTCTCACGACCGTCACAACCAAGGCCGAACACCTACTGGTTACACCGGTGCAGGGAGTCAATACGACAGGGCACCCCGGCAGCTCACCGGAAGAACCATTGCGAACCATCACGACAGGCAATCATCACATGCTTCTTAGCCCGACACTGATTGAGATCGGCTACGGCGAAGGTCCGGGACAAAGCCCGCGTGCACCTGGGCTGCAGAAGCCACTGGGCACGGTAGTATCCGGCGGCCGGAAACATGCTCTGGTTGCTGCATTCCTCGCTAAGCATTACGGCGGCAATTACAACGGACCGGGGGCAGACCTGCAGAGGCCTTTACCGACTGTAACAACCGTTGATCACAATGCACTTGTTACAGCTCACGTTGTTCGGCACTTCGGGGAGTCGGTCGGCAGCCCTGCGGATGCACCACTGGGCACCGTTACCGCCGGGGGCGGCGGAAAGAGCAGGCTGGTCACTTCCCATTTGGTCAAGCTGCGCGGCACCAACATAGGCCAGCCTATGGATGATCCACTCCAAACGATAACGGCGGGCGGATTGCACTTCGGCGAGGTACGGGCATTCCTACTCAAATATTACGGTAGCGCCGATAACGGCCAGCAGCTGGGAGAGCCCCTGCACACCGTAACCACCAAGGACCGATTCGGCTTGGTTACGGTTGAGGGCGTGGATTACCAGATCGTAGTTATAGGCATGCGCATGTTGGAGCCGCATGAGCTGTTCGCGGCGCAAGGCTTCCGCCGCCGACAGCCGAGAAATCCGGGACTTGCTCCGGCGATTTACCCGGGACGACTTGCTGAAGATGGCCCGTGATTATGTCGGGTTCGCTGAATACCAAGGGAAGCCAAGCATCCTGAAGGCTGAGGGAATTGAGAAGCAGACTGACGAACAGCTGCGGAAATTCATTTTTGAAAGAGACTATCCGGGTTATAAATGGCGGTCAAGGGAGTGGAAGTCATGAAAGCGCAGTGTAAAAATTGTAACTTCTGCAAGCAGCACGGCAGGGTGCAGACGCAACAGAATCGCCTAGGTCGTAAGAAATACTTTTGCGAACATCCGGACGCAAATAAGGCAACGGACAATACTTTCGTTGGATTTGGCAATATGGACTACAGCAGCCCGCTGGTTATAAAAACAGCAAAGCGCTGGTGTCCATTGATTACTCAGATGCCAACGGCGAGCAAATAGGAGAAGTTATTTTAGTCCCAGGGAGGGAACAGATAGCGCCCCTCCCACCAGTGATTTGAATTAAATAAAAAATGGAAGCAAGTACAAAGCGGTAATGGCACCAAATGGTATACGTCGCGGATAAAAGCGGCGGCGAGGATAGAAGCCTGGATAGTATCCAAATTGTCTGTAAGTTGATGCGTTAGCAGGCATTCCGTTCATCATTTCGTTTGAGGGTATAGCAAGTGTAACGTAATCCTGATCAATATGAGCGATAAACCCGTCATGAGTCTGACCGTCATTTGTAGTCATGCCAACATATTTATTCACATTGTTCCAGGCGAGCGATTGATAATTTGTTTCCATGAGTAGCCTCCTCAAATAATATCTCGACAACAGTCTATGGACTACAACCTATGGTGATCACGGCATATGCCTATATTCAAAGATATTTTGATTAATTAAGTCCACTTTAAGGAGAGAACGAGCGATGGAAACAGTCCATATCAACAATTTACGTCCAGGGCAGTACATCAATCACAATGGCGAGGTTATCACACTGGAGCAGGCCAAGAAGTTGCTGGAGAGCGGTGCAAAACCGGTGCTGCATACCGTATCGGACGAATACATCGGCAGAGTCCTTGATTCGTTACATGATGCACGGAAGGCCGGCGAGGAACCTGGGGATTTTTGCGAGTCTGACCCGGAAGCAAAGCGGATTCAGTATGGTGATCTCCATGCTGTAGCCATTGGGCCAGACAGAGCGGACATTGTAGCAGGATACGGCACTAACGAAGAATTGACCGTCTGGTATCGATCTCAGGTCAATATCCCCGATGAAGAGTGGCAGGATTACAAAGTCGTCGATTTACCAATGGACAAAGCAATGGATTGGGAAGAAGACGGAAAGATGACGCTGCAGGAACTTTTGGAATGGGAGACGGAGTTTCCGCAATTCGTAGGTTCTAGCGAATAACGGAGAGGGTTAGCCACCCTCTCCCCTATAAAGGAGCTGATAAGCATGGCAAATACGACAAAGGTTAAGACGTTTACGATAGTCATTCCCGCAGGCCAAGGGCCAACGGTTACAACCGCTGAGGAATCCATACAAGAAATGCTGTGGGATCTGCGCGACCAAATGACCGACAACAACAAACCAACGGAGGACGAACTGCAGGCTGCCGACCAGTTAATTGTAAACGGATTCGGCGTAAACGATTGGCATGACGGAGAATACACGTTCTTCGAAGATTATAAGCTTAGGATCGAAACAATGCCGCAATACAAACTGGATGAAATGCCCGAATTCGCGGGCTATTAAGGGGAGGCATAACCAGTATGAGCATGAAGGCAATAACCATCATACAGCCGTGGGCGACACTGATCGCCCTCAGAGAGAAACGGTTTGAAACGCGCAGTTGGGCAACAAAGCACCGCGGCGAGTTGGCGATTCACGCCGGGAAAATGTAGACCGGGAAGCGTGCGAGGAGCCAGAGATCAGTGCAGCACTCGTCCGGCACGGATATACTGCTGAAATCTGCCGACCGGGACGGTTGTGGCTGTTGCAAGTCTTGAGGAGTGCTGGGAGGTCAGCCGCTGCATACGCGGGGATGTAGTGCTTGAAAAAGACGGTGGTAATGCGATGCGAGAGGACCCGGTCAGCAAAAAGGAACAGGCTTTAGGCTGGTATGATGATGGCCGTTATGCTGGGAACTGACGCATGTTAAGCAGCTGCCGGAGTCGGTCCCGACCAAAGGGTAGCAGAGCTTGTGGATCTGGACAAAGATATCCAATAGTAGATAATATTATTTTTTATATTTTTCTCTTAATCTCCTATCTCTGATAATTGAAATTTGCTCCATATGACTTTTATGTATTGCCTGTTTTTCTTTGCGCATTTGAATTTCATATTCAATAGTCTTTATGTCGTTCACTAGATTGGACACCACTCTATTTTTTTTAGTAAAGAGAAAATATATACATGCGGCAAAGAATAGAAGAAACAAAAAAAATAATTTTCCTGTGCCTGTATAAGTTTTATTAACGATAATGCCCACTATGGTTAAAATTATTGTTATCGCCGATAACAACACACCAGATAGTTTCAACTCTTCCAACGTTGCTTCGTAATCAATCTTTATTCTCATTAATTGATCATCAGTGATATTGGGATTGAGCATAATGTACGCACGCATGCTCCTTCTGTTGTTACTAAACATCGAATTACCTCCATTTTTATGAATAGCAAAAGACCCCCATATCCTTGGCCGGGGCGGGGGTCCAATCGTGTACCTTCATTCGAATTATACCACGAGTGAGGGAATTATCATGGGGAAAAGCGACAAATTAGCAATCCAACTGGCTTCTGACATCCTCCCGATCGACGAGAAGGAAACCCGACGCCGGGTGGAAGAACATCTAGAAACGATCCGTTTGTATCGGCAGATTGGATTCGTACGGCGCCAGGCAGCATTAACAGCGAGTCCGGAACCGCGGTATCACGGATCAACGAATGCGATCAGCCGGACGACGGAGAATATAGCGATATGGAACACGGACAGAGGGGCTGAGTTGGAGCAGCAATCTAAATTACTGGACATGGCCATGGAAAGGCTTAAGAAGTCGGAGCGGGAGATTATACAACTGCGATATCTGGAGTATGAGGATGAGTATGATTCGATACTGTGCGGGGAGCTGGGGATGAGCGATCGGAAGTACCGAAGGATAAAATCAAGAGCAATATATGTTTTAGCGTGCGCACTTGGATTAGAAGTGTTAATCGATCATAATTAGGTAAGGAAATGAGAAACTGCTTTTTAGGGGGAAGTTTATTGATTAAATATCCTGTTGACCTTTCAGAATCATGGAAAGAAGAAATTGAAAAAATAGAAGGTGTGGCGAACGCGGACGCAAAGCTATTACAAAGAATGATTTATATTCTTTTTATCTATGACCTAATGATCTATGAGGTGAATGAAAATCACAAAAAATATAAATCAGATAAATTGATTTATATAAGTCGTTATTTCCTTGCTCATGAGTATCATTTAGGTGAAAGTATTTATCATCTGATTATAAAAGGGTTCGGAGTTTCAAGTTCAATTTTAGTGCGTTCTATGTTAGAGAATTTAATAGATTTTTCTTATTTATGGCTGTGTAAAGAAATAAATAAATCCCAGAACGAAAGGGATAGTTGGATGGATTATGAGGCAATTACAAATGAGTCATTGTTTAATAGATGGAACGATTTTAAAGATTATATGATCAAAAAAGGTAATAAATTTAACGAAACGTTACTTTTTCATGGCCCAACGGAACCTTTAATAAATAGAGCTAAGAATTTTAAAAGTCAGTTTTATAAACACGGAAATAAATATCATTGGGCTAAATACCCTTCCCTAGATCAAAGAGCAAGACAAGTTGATATGACTGGAAGACTCCAGAAAGAAATGCCTGACTTCTACTTAGAGCAAGAGTATATAGTCAATTATAAAATTAATAGCCAAATGGTTCATGGTGAAAGTTCTATGTTTTCGAGTTATCGAGATAAAAATAATAATTTGTTAAGCATAGGAACTGAACGAGATGAATTAAATAGTACTATAAGTATGACCTCGAATTATTTACTTATTTTTGCATATGAATTGATACAAATTAACAGGCTCAAAATAGATATTGTAGAGCAATTAAATCACTTAGGTTTTCGTTAATATCTTGACCGTCTTTTGGCCGATATTTGACCGCACAATGGCCGTTCATTAGGTTTTAGACATAGTATATTGGTAATGTGGAAATCAGGCGAGAGTGACACGCACGGCTGCAGCAATGCAGCATTAACCGAGGCGTACCTCCTCTCGCTTTTTCTTTTACTCCGATCTTGTTACCCTTGTCCCCTAGAACCGTGACCACAACGGTTAAAGATTGGATCGTGGAGGCTGCCGGCCGCCTGAGTGAGTGCGGGATATTCTCGTTCTCGAATCAATGATGAATCAAAATAAAACATCAGGAGGGGTTCAATAATGGAAGGAATGGCTGTCCACTACGATAATTGCAAGGGTGGATTTCATATAGACTTGCAGCAGCGTCGGCTGGAGGATGCCGCCGAAGAGATTTACTTCATCTGCCCGTACTGCCAGACAGAGTACCCGTCGTTCTACACGGATACAAATGTTCGTGAGAAGCAGCGTTCCATCGGTAAGCTGCGGGAACGTTTCAATGCTCTGAAAGATCCTGTTAAGCGTGATGCACTTCAGGAGAGGATCGAACGGGATCAGGCGGAAGTCAAGGCATTAATGGCTGAGCTGAAGCTGAAATATAAGCCGGTATAACTGGAGGTGCTTATCGTGGAAGTCGGGAACATTAGGGAATTCGGATATTGGGTAAATGGCAACATCGTGCATGAGCCTGCCCGGGTCATCAGCACAGATAAAGTTACTTCGGGGCTCAAGGTTATAGAAGCTGAGTTTCAAGATGGATCCGTCCGGAAATACTCCCGGCAGCATTTGCCGAAAGAGTGAGCAATGGGGAGAGAGAATGAGATTTCCATGAGCATATCTGCTGTGATTAGCTGCGGCGGCTTTGACTCCGATTTCTCCAGGTCAGTAAAATGGTGTTGTTCTCCTCTGTAACTATGGAGATAAAGATTTAAGCAAAGAGCGCAGCGCATTTGCTGCGGACGCTTAGCGGACGCCGCTCTATAGACCAGGCTCATTGCAGGATTGAATTGAATACATATTCCGAAGTCGCTCATTATTGGGCGGCTTTTTTTATTATTCCGAAAGGGTGATTCTGGTGGAGATAGCAGCAAGGTTTTATGAGTTCGGTTCTGAAGAGTGGAAGCGGGAATTAGCAGCTGCGCTTCGTTCCAGTTCATTATCCCAAAGTGATTTGTATGATTGGGTTAAATTGTATTCACGAAAGGATGGTCATCATGGCGAGAAAACAGAATAGTATCCGGCCTCCGTTGGTTAAAGAGCATCCTAATCAGCCAGCGAAGTGTGCACGTTGTGTATGGGGAAGATGGGAAGGGTCTTCAGAATATAAGTGCAAATGCTTATACGTATAGTATACTGCAGATAGATTCCAAGTGGTAGATTCGGTAACCGGAACTCTGCCGACATCCATTACACACAGTAGGCAAAGTGTTACTCCAGGAGATATAAATGGAGCCTCTAATTATTACAGAATTGCTGTCAATGGGGCTGGTAGCGGCTTTGGAGCCAATGATGTTTATTATCTGCAACAACAAATTGAAAATGGTGTGCGTCTTTTATGTGGATTAGGGAAAAAAATTACTGTTAGTTTCTGGGCAAGAAGCTCGATTGCCTCCAAGAAAATTGGAGTGCGTCTTAATCAGTTTATAATTTCAGTGGTGCGTCATCTGCGGAGATTATAAATGGATCGAACTGGGTGCTGACATCAACATGGACACAGTACAGTTTTACATTCACAACCAATACTCTTGTTGGAAAAACATTTGGAACAGGAATGGAAGACAGAATGCAAGTGCGGTTTTTGACATTGTGGGGTTCTGGAGTAGCAGCAACCGTAGGACGACTGGGACCGAAACTTTTGTTGGAACTGGTACAATCGATATTGCAAAGTTGCAAGTGAATACTGGAGACGTAGGCCTCCCTTTTCAACCGCGATCCATTTGTGATGAACTAGCGTTGTGTCAGCGATACTACGAAAAAAGTTATGCAATGGATATACAACCACAAACTAATAACTCAGCAGGAGTCATTATATTTGGAGCAAATGTTTCGGCGTCGCAAACAATTAATGTAAATTTTAAAGTCCGAAAAAGAATTACGCCAACAATATACACATATTCACCATTTTCAACTAATCCCGGAGGAACTGGGAGTACAGCAAGGTATTATGTTGGATCTATCGAAGCCACTGACGGAGCCATTAATTTGCGGGTGAGTATGGGTTTAACATCGAGACACCTACGACCATAGACAGGTCAAGAGCATTTCATTTTACAGCAGATGCTGAACTGTAAGGAGTGAAGATATGTATAGACACTATATCCGCGTGGACGCAGACAGCAACGTGATCCACGCTTTTTCTGATGCGTTTGAGCAGCCGCATGAAGGCGACTTACTGGTCGCTCAAGATGGCGGGCGCCACTTTAACTTATACTTATGGTATAACAAGGTTATACCCCGATGGTATGTAAAGGGGGATGAAATAATTGAACGAACAGATGCAGAGATGACTACACTATGGCGACAGTATGAAATAGACCATACACCCGAGCCGACAGAGTTCGAGAAACTCCAAGCAGAAAATGAAGCTTTGAAAGCCTTAATTGAAGACAAGGATCGCGAAAACAAAAATGCGCTTTTTGAAATATACTCGAAGTTGTTAGGCGGATGATGTTGGCATATGTCCTCTTCCGCCTTTTATTATGGATCTTATTAAGTTCTGGAAAAGGGGGATGAAAATGATTATTGTTATGGCATCGCTCATTATTTATAGAGATATCACAATTGCCCAAGTTCCTGTTGGCTCTCAAGCTAGTGTAAAGGCTAGACTTGCTACTCTTGGATACGATGAGACTGGAGCGCCACTCTAAAAAAGAGAAAAGAATACAAATTCATAGAAAGTCCTTTTGATTAGTGATCGGATTTATGGTTTTAAATGAGAGACATTCAATATATAATCTAGTTCTAAACATAAATCTGTATCATGAGGGGAAAAAATGAATAGTAATCGATTGACACCATTAGATTCTCTAAGGGGAATTGCGGCAATTGGAGTAGCTTTTTTTTGGCATTATCAACACTTCCAACCTCAGAATGGATTTCCTTTTAGCAATAAAGGGTATTGGTTTTATCACTATGGATGGAATTTGGTAGATTTCTTTTTTGTGTTGTCAGGTTTTATATTCTCCTTTGTTTATAAAGAAAAAATAGTTAATGGTACAGTTAAATTTAAAGAATATGCAATTTTTAGAATGAGTAGACTGTATCCTCTTCATTTTTTAACATTGATGGTAGTCTTAGTCTTTCAAATAGTGCGAGTGCATCTTGATAAGGGTTTTTTTATTTATCAGAATAATGATCTTTACCATTTCATTTTGAATGCTTTATTTATACAAGGCGAGGGGTTTGAAAAGGGGTGGTCTTTTAATGCACCGACTTGGTCTGTGTCAAGCGAAATCGTTGCATATATCTTGTTTTTTATAATCGCTAAATATATATTGAACCGTAAGAATCATATGTTTTTTTATATCTATGTAACATGCATAATATTTGGATTTATTATACTCTTAAATAAGATGGATTATCTATTTATAAACGAAAAGGTAGGGCGAGTTTTAATAGGCTTTTTCATAGGTTGTATAACCTATGAAGTGAATATATTTATAAAAAATCAAAAGAGTAAAGTTTCTGCTTTATTAGTCTCCGGTGCAATCTTGCTAGCGACAATATGGTACTTGGTGACTATCGGACATCAAACAGAATATTGGCAGTTAGTTTATACAGTCTTGGTGTATCCTTTAATTATTATTTTCTCTTTGAATATCTCTGTGTTGTATAAATTTTTATCAATAAGACCATTATCATATTTAGGGGATATATCATATTCTATCTATTTGTGGCATTTCCCAGTCCAATTAATATTTAAAACACTAGATGATGTATATCAACTAAATACAAATTATTCTTCAAGAGTAGCATTTCTGATCTTTGTTTTTATAACAATTGCATTATCAATCGCGTCTTTCGAAGGAATTGAAAAACCCTTTTCAAAAATGATAAGAAGGAAATATGTTTCCACTAAAATTCAATCCAATAAGATGAAAATGACATTATAGATAGTGTTTTTTCTGATTTATCCTTCAGGTGATACCTGGAGGGTATTTTTATTGAAAATGATGAAGGAGGAATTTAAATTGGAGTTGAATCATCTTCGTTCATTTGATCGCAACCGCTCTCCAACCGGTCTGTTGGTCGCATCCACCGACGTCCAGCGCCGTCGCCGTCTGAACAGCGATTACGAGATAACCTTCACAGTTCCGATGACCAGCGCTGATTATAAAGAGTTGATTATACCTAAAGGCCACGTTCAAGACGAGCGTAGCCAATTTTATGTTGTGCAGAGCCGCGCTCGGGATCGCAGCAACAAGGTTATCAGTGCCCAGGTCATCTGCACTCATATCATGTTCAAGATGATCGACTTCAAAATGCCGTACTCCGATTACATTGATGAAGCCTACGGTATTCACATTAGCGTGCTGCTGGATAAGATCAGCGCGGCCACAGGTGGTGTGTATTCCTTTGTTACACATGATACCTTCGACCTCAGGGACGTGAAGGACTGGGGAGTGACTACGGCGCTGGCTGCACTGCAGGATTCCGTCAATCTGTATGGCTGCGAAATTGATCCGGATAACTTCGTCATTCACCTACACAAGCGCATCGGCATCGATGATGGTTTCGAATACCGGCTGAAGAAGAACATCATCAGCGACTCCTTCAAGGATGATGCTTCGAACCTGGTCACCAGGATGTTCAGCCAGATGAAAGACGGCCGCACATTCATCGGCCTCTCCGCCGACTTCCTGACGACTGAGGAACGCAGCCTGCTGCAATCCGTTCCCGGTGCCATTGTTGACAACAAGTTGGCCGTCAATTACCTGATCTCGCCATATGCTCAGTACTGGACCAATAACGTCAATACCTTCTACGACGGCGAGCTGATTGACCAGAACATCGAGGATCCGGTAGAACTGCTGATAGCTACCCGGGAGGCCCTGCGGAAGAAGGAAATGCCAGAGTTCGAGATCGGCGTCAGTGCGGCTGACATCTACAAGATTGACCCTGACGAGCAGCAGCCTCGGCTGGGCGACACCGTTTATGCCTACGATCCTGAAATGGAACTGCAGCGCGTCAGCTGCCGGGTGATGGAGCTGACAGAGTATCCGTTCTCTATGGATAAACACTCTCAGGCGACGCTCTCCAATTACCAGATGCGGGATGATACGCAGGTGCTGGCGGACCTGGAACGCAGCAAGCAGATCCTAAATGACCTCCTGTCCGGCGGCCGGGTGCGGGCAGCTGCGTTCGAGGAATTTGCGAAGCAGGCCGTCATCGACATTAATGCTTCCAAGAGTGAGATTATTTACGACAGCCGCGGCATTGTGCTGCAGGAGGTGGATCATCCGAACGTGCAGATGATCCTGACTTCACATGGACTCATTATTACGGAGGACGGCGGGGCCACAGCACGAACGGCCATCACTGGACGGGGCATTGCTGCTGAAGTGATTGCCGGGGTGCTGGGTAACTTTGTCAGGATGGAGATCGGCGAGGGTAACAACATCACCAAGATCAATCCTAGCGGCATCAGCGCTGGGCATGCGGATTGGGCGAGTGCTCCGTTCCGAGTGGATATGGCTGGGAATGTTGTGGCGAGATCTATTACGCTGACAGGACTGATTGAAGAAAGCCACGATGACCTATTCTGATATTATCGCCGGTACAGTGACGGGGGCGCTGATCAGGACTGCTGCTGCAGGAGCAAGGTTCGAGGTTGATGAAACCGGATGGAGGACTTATGATGCAAGTGGTACCAGGCGCATCGGAATCTATCAGGATGCTGGATATAATATGAGTGCACTTACATTTGATCAATCAAATGGTACTCGTAGTGGCGTAATTAATGGTGGTGATGGTCTGTTTGAAGTACGATCTGCTGGAGATAACGATCTGTTCTTATCTGCTATGACAAACACTATATTTTTTCAAGGGCAAATGAAATTCGCTTCTGCCTATAGTGTTTCCGGTTTCGGTATTAATTTCGTTAGCGGATTACGTGCTGAGCTTGATTCTATTTGGTCCGCCTTAGCGGAGAAAGCAAGCGCTAGTCATTTCGCACACGGTTAACCTTGGAACCCATAATCATGGTATTGCTGGTGCAGTGAACTGGGGAGGCTCATTCACAGTTTCTTAAAAAAACTACCATCTTATAAGCCTCTTGGATATACTTGGGTTATTACTATATTCAGGAGGTTGAAATATTGAAAAAGAAGATTTTTGTTATTATGACTTCTGCGCTTATGCTTGGTGGGTCGATTGGATTTGCAGCCGCAAGTTCTCCATTAATCGGTGCAAAAGTTCAAGGGCTGTTCACGGTACAGAAAGCAAATGGAACGAAGATTGGTGATGCTGTTATCATTAATGGTTCGGCTTATGCTCCAGTTCGTGCAGTTGCTGAAGCAGTGGGGACAAATCTGACTGTGGAGGGGAAAAAGATTATCATGAGTGACAATCAAACGATAGCTTCGGATTCAACTATTTCAAACGGAACATCCACAGACAAATCCGATTCAAGAGAATTTATTGAATATAAAATCCGGGCTGCTGAGAGTGAAATTGAGAGCGCTCAAGGAGCAATTAAAGGTTTGGAAGACTCCAAAGAAAAAGTCAAAATGTATCCGGCTGATTACCCGACAGAACAGCAGCAGCTTGATGCTTTGGCAAAAATTGATGAAATGATCAAAGCAAAGCAAGAGATCATAACTTTTAATGAAGAAGAACTTGTCAGGCTTAAGACGCTACTTGATGAACCCTCAACGCCATGAACAAACCTATCGTCTGGGTTGCTGGAGTCCTTTTGCTGTTATTCGCCTTTAGCATACTGATTTACCCTACACCTTATCGTTACTTAGAATTTGAGCGAGACGGCAGCATGTATCCAGTGAAAGTTAATGTAATTACTGGTCATACTCAGCACTACATTCCAGGTAGCGGTTGGATAAAAGATTCAGATTCACAATGAGTCCTTTTCCGAGGGCTCTTTTTTATTCCCTCGAAAGGAGGTGATCCCTCTGGCCAAAGTATTAAATTTCGACATCTCGGTGAACCCGAGCAATCCAGTGCAGGAAGCGGTGGCAGTTGTACTGCTGCTCATCAACTCCCATCCCGGCCGGCAGCATGAGCTGCTTCAGCAGATCGACATGCAGATCGGTGAAGCACTGGCGGCGCTGGACGAAGCCCGCAAGAAGGCAGCAGCCAGTAAAGTGGAAGCAGATTTGGAGTCACCGGTTGAATAGCGGCACGCCCTGCAGAGGAGCGTGCTATTTTTTGCCCTCGGAGCCGATCCGCGGGCTATTTCCATGTAGAGAGAGGGGCGGGAGGATGGATTTGCCTAGCTTAAAAGACGCCCTGTCGTTGGCGGACCAATATGGTATTGGCTGGTTGTTTGCGCTCGGGGAAGCGTTGCTGTTGGTCATTGTAGGTAGGTGGTTGGTTATTGGTAAGTTGGTGCCAGGGAAGTCGCTGGAGAAGGCGGAGAAGCAGCGGGATGACGCAATCGAGAAGGCCATATCCGCCGTGGCTGCTCTAAATCGGAGTAGTGATGTTATGGAGAAAATGAAGCCTGCAGATCGTTTGAATCCAGGCGACCAGGACGGAGGTGGGTAACATGCCGCGAGTTAGTTTGTTCGAACTGCTCAGAAAGATACCCGCCATCAAAAAGAAAGAGGCGGAATTAGAAGAGAAGGAACAGGAAGTGAAGTGGGCGATCCGGCGATATGAGGACCTGGATGAACGACACAAGGAAGTCGTCCGGTCCAATGGCTTCGCCGGCGCTTTTATTTACGATCACAGTACGAAAGAGGGGGAGAACTATGCGCGCTAACGACAACATTACACTCATCTGCTATGCGTTATCGCTGATCTGCATCATTTATATTACGGCTCCATGCACATCTATTTCCGCAAGAAGTACCGTGAGGGCGTTGTCGGTATCGGACTAGTGCTCGGCATGCTGATGTTCACGGCCTATGCATTGGAGCGGCTAATAGGATTCGTGATCCGTTTCGGTAGGATTGAGGGCTGGAGCGGTTACTACTTCCGTCTGCTGCAGGACTGGGGCTGGACCATCGGAGTGATCGGCACGACAGTTACACTGGCAGCTCTGGCCATTCTGGTGCAGGGCAGAGATTTGGGGCTGTTCTTAGAACGGCCCAGCGGTAAAAGGAAGGGAGGATCCGGAAGACGATGATCAAAAATAAATACCCAATCGAGCGGCGCTATATCAACAAGCGTTCCAATGTTCGGCCCGGCACCCGGTTAGTAACGGGTACGCCGGGCTTTTTAGTTGCCCATGATACCGGCAATCCCGGGGCAACAGAGGATAAACATTTTGAGTATTTTCAGACGCTGGTGAACCGATCGGCTTCCGCTCAGGTCTTTGTGGACGATAAGCGCGTCCTGGAGATCATCCCCACCGGCACCGGAACGGATCCGGCCGAAAAGGCCTGGCATGTGCTGTATAACGTGACCACCGACAATGCTAAATCCGGCGACGATGCCAATGATATCGCCCTGGGCGTGGAGCTGTGCTACGGCGGTAAGATTAATACCCTTGAGGCGTACAAGCGCCACATTTCAAAGCTAATTAGTGACTGGGCTTTCTCACCTACCCCTAAGGCCCAAACGAAACATTCTGAAGAACATACCGGATAACGAAGAAGGCAATGATCAGCACTGACGCAAATCCCAGCAGGAAAGAAACAATGTCTCTGCCTGAACGTTTGTATTTTCTCATTTACGGTCACCTCGTATATGAATAATAAAGACCCCTGTTGAGGGGTCAACTCTGGGGCATCAGACTGTTGTTGCAAATTTCAAGAGTTCATCAGGGACTGCGATTTCACCCAGAACCGCTTCTGCGGCTGCCCAAGCCTGACTGAACTCTTTTCCGCTGAAAAGGGTGCGGTTACGGGTTGGGCTGGAAAGTGACATATCAAAGACGATAAATTCCCCTGCATCTGTTGCAACTCTGAAGCTCACGGAACGGTCCTGCTTCTGTATCCGTACTTCTTCCATATGATTTAACCTCCTAAGACTTTCCTCTAACCATAAATATTATACATAATTATTCCATTCCAGGCATAGCGAAGAAGCTCCGTTGATTGTATTCTCCTGCCAGTTCTGAACTGGCGGGATTTTTGTATACATCTGTCCAGGAAATTAACCGGCCCTCGCAGATAGAAGCTTCTCCTAATTATGTTGCACGATTATGAACACTGCCGAAAATAGGATAATATGAAACTACACATAATGTATGCATAGAAATCTTTTACTTCATTGGAGGCGTTGCACCATGTCAGACTCTAAATCCCATAACGAGAATGATCCGCTCAACCGCACATTGCTGAACGAAGCCGGTCTGGAACTGAATGAATCGCTGGACCTCACGAACTGCGACAAGGAGCCGATCCATATTCCCGGGCTTATTCAGCCGCATGGCGTGCTGCTGGCAGTGACGCAAGGCAAGGACAATCTTATTGTCCAGGCCAGCCGGAACACAGATGTAGTGCTGGGAATTCCTGCAGAGACGCTGCTTGGAACTTCTATGGCTGAGCTGGTAGGCGATAGTCAGCTTCAGGCCTTACTGGAGCGCAGTGTGAACGCCAAGGAAACCGCAGATTTACAATATATTGTCCTGAAGATTGAAGTTGAAGGAGAGATGACCGATTTCTTCAGCATTATTCACGAAAGTGAAGGGCTGATGATTGTCGAGCTGGAGCCAGCCTCCGAAGAGGAGGGTGCAGGAGCCAATGATTTTGAATGGATCCGCACGTTCTTCGGCCGTATGAAGCAGACTGCAGGCCGGATTGAAGCCAGTCAGGCAGCGGCTGAACAGGTCAAAGAAATGCTCGGTTATGACCGCGTGATGATCTACGAATTCGATGACGAGTGGAACGGGAAAGTTGTAGCTGAAGCGAAGGAGGAAGGTCTGGAACCGTTCCTCGGGCATCACTACCCGGCATCGGATATCCCCAAGCAGGCTCGTGAGCTGTACTTGCGCAACTGGCTGCGGACCATCGTGGATGTTCACTATACGCCCGTACCGATTATCCCGGTGCTTCAGCCCCTAACCGGCAAGCCGCTGAACCTCAGCCTGTCGATCCTGCGCAGTGTCTCCCCGCTGCATATCGAATATTTGCAGAATATGGGGGTTGGAGCGACTACCACCATCTCGTTAATTCATAATAACAGGCTCTGGGGACTGATCACCTGCCATCACCATTCGCCAAAGTATGTACCGCATCGCATCCGCAATCTGTGCAATTTCCTGGGTTCCTTCTTCTCCAGTGAGCTGTACCAGCGCCAGCAGCTGGATACGTATCAGACAGAGCTGCAGCTGCGGACCAAGGCGACGCGGATTGTCGATGTATTCACAGGGAATTCAAGCTCCTTCCGGGTGATTGAGCAGCTGGGAGAGGAAGAGCAGACGCTGCTTGCGCTAATGGATGCTTCAGGAGCAGCGGTATGTTACCAGGACAAGCTGATGCTGTACGGGGTTACGCCTTCCCAGGATCAGGTACGGGAGCTTGCGGGCTGGCTGGCCGGTAAAGCCAGGGACTACACCTACTGTACTTCGGGGCTCAGTCTGGAATATGAATCAGCCAAAGCTTACAAGGACAAAGCCTCCGGCGTGCTGTATCTGGCTCTGACTCCCGGACAGCAGAACTATATGATCTGGTTCAGACCAGAAGTTGTAGAGATTGTGGACTGGGCAGGAGATCCTGCAAAGGCTGTTATTCAGGAGAATGACGGGATTCGTCTGTCTCCCCGGAAATCTTTTGAGAAATGGCGCCAGGTCGTTCAGTCTACTTCACTTCCCTGGAAGGAGCAGCATCTCAACATTCTGCCTCAGCTGAAATCAATCCTGCGCGGCCAGACGGAGAATCAGCTGCGTCAGGCCGAGGAACAGGCACTGCAGAATGCACGAAGTCTGCGTCATAATGAACAACGTTATCTGCAGCTGATGGAGCTGTCACCGGTAGCTTTCTTTATGATTACCGATGATATTATCGTCTATAGCAATAACCGTGCGCTGGACCTGATGGCTATAGAGAAGGGCAAGTCCCTAACGGGTCAGCCATTCCTGAAATATGTGCACGAATCATACCGTCCTGCATTGCGTCAGTATTTCTCGGAGCTCAGCCTGAACAAAAGCCAGTTCGTAACCGGCAGCGGACAGTTTCAGAATGCGGATGGACTGACGCTGGACATGAACCTGACACTGGCCTCCGTAATCCACGGCGGCAAACCTTCCATTATGGCTGTTCTGAGTAAGGGGTCTAACGCTGATGCGAAGGGTGAAGCCTACACCACTGTAACTACCCAATTGCAGAGTTACCTGACAACGGATTCCTTAACGGATCTGCCGAACCGGCTGGCGTTCGAGAACGAGCTTGCTAAGACATGGAAGGAATGTCTGCGCGCCCAGGAGCCGCTTCTTTTACTGTCTATCGACATCGATGATTTCCATTCCTATAATGCAGTCCACGGATTAAAAGGCGGAGATCTGTGTATTCAATCGGTGGCGGATGTACTGAACATCATCAGCAAGCAGCACGGCGCTTTCGTCGCCCGCTTCAGCGGAGCAGCCTTTATCCTGACCTTGTCCGGGGCAACCGCCGGAGAGGCGGAGCAGCTGGCCGAAGCTGTGCGCAAGGGTGTCTATGATCTGCAAATTCCCCGCGACCGTTATGAAGAAGAAGGTGTGGTCACCGTAAGTATTGGCGGTCTGCTGAAAGTCCCTCTTACAACGGAACGTACTTCAGAGTTCATTGCCGGGTCGGAGAAGGCGCTCTATGAGGCGAAATCCAGCGGAAAAAACCAGGTTGTATTTCACTGAATAACCGTTATGAACACAGAAGCCGGGTAAGGTCCGTCTGGACTATACCCGGCTTTTTGCCGCGCCTGTCTATGTGTCCAATCCACCATTGGCGATCCGCATACATTACAGAATAAAGCGAATGTACTTCTGCATACCTAAACGGAGGTGAAACGCGGTGTCTGTCGAGAAGCATATGCTGGCAGCAGGAACTCCCTATGCCACACCTTATTATGTCGTGAACAGCGTAGCTCCCGGTCCTGTATTTATGATCATCTCCGGCGTCCATGGCAATGAACCGGCGAGTACCCGTGCGGCACAGGGGATCGTAAGCCGGTTCAAGCGCGGAGATTGGGTTCTGCGCAGAGGGAAGCTGATTATTGTCCCGCTGGTGAATGTATCCGCACGGCGTAAGGGAATCCGCGGCAAACCTGATTTGAACCGTACCTTCCCGGTGGGTAGAGGCACTAAGGCTAGACATCCGCTGTCAGCAGCGGTGTTCCAACTCGCCGCACGTTATCGTCCATCCTGGTATTTGGATCTGCATGAAGCGAACGGGCTGTCACAGCTTAATCCGCGGCGCGTAGGGCAGACGCTGATTATCAGCCCGGCTAGCCGGGCGGCAGGTGTGGCGAAGCAAATTGTGAAGAAGATGAACTTGTCGGTTCCCAATAAAGCTTACCGCTTCAATATCCGCCGCCACGAGCGCGCCGGGACTTCACGGATGGCTATGCAGCGTCTGCTCGGAGCGAGAGCCGTTACAGTGGAAACCTGCTGGAGTCTCGATTTCTCCTTAAGGGTGCGGCTGCAAAGTGAGATTGTCAGCCATTTCCTGCGGGCTGCGGGTTTAACCGGCTGATCCGGTATAGTGTGCTGTGCTCTGTAACCGCCGATCTTCCTTGGGCTGCTTCACGTTATCGGGAACAAATACACTCCCGTAGCTTCCTTTGTAGACAGGAGTGCCGAGTGCTTTCACCCAGTCCTGATACAGCCTCCCGGAGCTGCCGTTTCGCACAATCACATAATCCGGGCGGTCATATTTCACGATATCAGGCAAGTATTCGGAGAAGCCGTACATGGAGCGTTCGAAGGCATTCCAGCCCATGATCCCAATCGAAGCCTTGGTGATAAAAGGGTCCTGGCGCCCGTCACAGAGCACATCCCCGCCGCGGAACATCACATAACCTGAAGATCCATAGCTGGACAGCACCTTAGGCCGCCTGCCTGCCGGTGTATGCTCCAGTACATAGCTCATTTCTAGGACGGGGTAATCTGCAGCAGTCACCACTGGCGGGACCGTGAAGATATATACAGTGTTGATCAGCAACCCGGTGGCAAGTCCAAGGGCAACCGCTCTTCTGCTTGTCCGCAGCCTGAGCTTGCCCGGAAGCGGAACCGCTTCGAAGAAGACTGCCGCGAAATAAGGAATGAACAGCCACATGAATAGATTTTGCTTGAAATTTGATACTCCGAGATAGAGAATGCCGGTCATCAGGAAGAAGCGGAACGGCTTCCGCTGCAGGGAGAAGGGCAGGGTGACCGCGAAAAAGAGCAGCAGAAGCAGAATCGGCAGCTGGTCCGTCCGGCTGAAGGAGAGAGGCTGCCATTCATTAATAAGCAGATTGTAGTTATTGTGTGTGACGGTGAAGATAAACAGCAGTCCTTGAAGTCCTCCCGGATTCGGCAGACCGGCCAGCAGGACCAGCAGGAAGACGGCAGCCCGCTTCCAGCTGAGATTGCGTGCAATCAGCGATTCCAGCATGGCCATACCGGTAAACACGGCAATCACCAGCCATACGCCGGTATGGACATTGGCAACGGCACAGGAGAGGATAAGCATTGCTGCCGCATAACTGGCCCGGGGCTTCAGCTGATATTCCCGCATGCAGATGAAGAACCAGACGATCAGCGGAGAGGAGACCATCTGCGGTCTTCCCTTGAAGTAGTTATAGTAGATCCAGCAGGAGATCAGCAGGACAAAGGGCAGGAGCAGAACATGATACTCCAGGAGACCTAGCTCTTTACGTGAAACTTCGCCAAGACGTATAAGCCCCAACAGTAAGCCAAACAGGCACAGGGCGGTCAACAGATAGATCCCCGGCCAGCCGAACCACTGGTACAGTGGTGTAATCAGCAGCTGAAACCCGGCTTCATGGGGGATATACGGCAGCTTGTCTCCATAAAAGGTATGTATCGCATGATGCAGCACCTTCCCGTGCTCAAGCATGTAGCGTCCGACCTCCAGATGCCAGAACGTATCCGGATCATTATACGAATATTTAGGCTGCATGAGCAGCATAACGACAGCCGTCAGCAGCCCGCAGATAAGCGGGTAGACGGCGGTTTTTCTAGACATATGAACTTCCCCTCTGTGTAGGCATTCGGCTTCCGCCTCTATATAGCATCACCACTTCCCATAAGTGATTAGATCAATACCTGCGAGAGAGCGGTAGTCCTAATGTGCGCCGCAGCTGTAACCAGACAGTGCTAATTTAGAGGATTGACACCACTGGACATAGTGTATATATTATATATATACATTAAATACAAAAACCGCAAAGGACGCTGGTGCTGCTGCATGAATATTTTGATATCAAGTACATCCGGTGAACCGATCTACGCCCAGATTGTGGGACAAGTCCGCCAGATGATTCTGCAAGGGGAGCTGGTCTCCGGTACGCCGCTGCCATCGATCCGCTTATTGGCCAAGGAGCTGCAGATCAGTGTCATTACCACGAAGCGGGCTTACGAGGAGCTCGAGCGGGAAGGGCTGATTAACTCCATTGTCGGCAAGGGCTCTTTTGTCTCCGGGGCAGATCAGGAATATATCCGGGAGCAGCGGCTGCGGATTGTAGAGGGCAAGCTGAAAGAAATCATTGATGAGAGCAGACTGCTGGGCATGGAGTATGCCGAACTGGCGGAGATGCTGAAACTGCTCTATGAGGAGGAACAGGAATGAGCGATGTAATCCGGTTAGACCATTTAACCAAAAGTTACGACCGGTTTGAGCTGAAGGATATCTCATTGTCCATCAAGGAGGGGTTTATTACTGGCCTGATCGGCCCGAACGGCGCAGGCAAGACTTCGCTGATCAAAATGATGATGGGTATGATCTACCCGGATCAAGGCAATATCACGATGTTCGGCCAGAATAACCAGCTATATCAAGCAGCGGTCAAGGAGCGGATTGGGTACGTCTCGGATGAGAATATCTATTATGAGAATCTCACCGTCAAGCAGATGAAGAGAGTTATCGCGCCGTTCTACACCCGCTGGAATGAAGATACATATGTGAAGTTTCAGGAGCTGTTCAAGCTTCCGCCCGGCAAGAAGATTAAGGATCTGTCCAAGGGGATGAAAATCAAATTCTCGCTCGCCATCGCCTTATCCCATGGTGCCGATCTACTTATTATGGATGAGCCTACCTCGGGGCTTGATCCGATTTTCCGCAGAGAGATGCTTGAGCTGCTCAGTGAGCATATTCAGGACGAGAAGAAATCGATTCTGTTCTCCACCCATAACACGATGGATCTGGACCGGATTGCCGACTATATTGTATTCATCAACGAGGGGCGGATTGTTTTCAATGAGATGAAGGAGAGTATCAGCGAGCGTTACCTCCTGGTCAAAGGCGGGAAGGAGCTGCTCGACCGTGATGTCCGGCGATGGTTCGTCGGTATCCGCGAGAACGTGCTGGGGTTCGAGGGTCTTATCAGCAACCGTGCGGAGGGCGAACGGTATTTCAGGGATACGGCTATCTGCGAGACGCCTACTCTGGAAGAAATCATGTATTTTACGGTAAAAGGAAGTGAAGCGCATGTATAGCTCCCTGCATCTGATCCGCAAAGACTTCATCCTTACCCGGAAATTCATTCTGCTGCTGGTGCCGTATTATATACTCATGGGATATACGAATGCGGATGCCTACACTATGTTCTCGCTGTTTCCGGCCATGCTGCTGCTGATCAATGCCTGCACTATTGATATGCAGCATAACAATCAGAAATTTCTGGTCAGTCTTCCGGTACCGAGGCAGCGTCTGATTCAGGCCAAATATTTAACGCTCATTCCTTTCTTGGCCTTCAGCATCCTCTGCACACTGCTGCTCTATCTGTTTGCATTTGCGATGGGGAAGATAGACGCTCCGCTCCGCTGGAGAGAGCTGGGCCTTGCGGCCGCGTCTTTTCCGCTGCTTGCTTCCTTCTATCTGCCGCTGTATTACTGGCTGGGACAAAAGGGCATGCAAGTAGTCAATTTCGTATTCATCATGTTAATCATGCTGAACGTCACGGCATTCAAAAGTTTATCTGAACGGTTGCCGGCACTTGCAGAATGGTTCCAGACCGGCAGGCTGGACGGCACGCTTCTGCCCGTTATTGGTGTTCTGGCCTATCTGATTATTATCTACGGCTCTTATCTGCTCTCTTTGCGGATTTTTGTTAAAAAGGACGTTTAGCCCCAGCCGGATTGCAGGCAAGCCGGCATCATAAAAAACGGCCTCAGCTTCCACTTTAAAGTGGAAGCTGAGGCCGTTTTGGTTCCGTGCAGGGGCAGGTCAGCGGAAGGTACCGCCTTGCTCCAGATTGTCGATGAAGTCCTTGGCATCCTTCAGGGATAAATTCCGTGCTTCCCGCATTACCTTAATCGCCTGAATCTTCTTGCCCTCCGCGAGCAGCAGATGCAGTCTCCGCTCCAGATCAGGAGCAATCTCCGGGTTCTGCACGAACAGCGGGGTCGGAATGCCGGCCATCCTGCCTCCAGCTCCTGCAGGTCCCCCATAAGCGTCCCTCTGCGCCAACTGAGACTCCAGCTCTGTTACGCGCTTTTTCAGACGGAACACACTTAACATAAGCAGTAACACAAGAACCAAAGCCAGAATTGCGATAATATCCGTATTGTCCATGGGAGCGGCTCCTTTCTGCCCTTATAGCATCGATTACGGTAACTAGACCTATCATATTCTACTACCCGCTGAGCAGAAGAATGAACACTTCACTCCTGAATTAGGAACAGTTCATACGTAGTTCAGCGGGTCCGGTTGAACGGACTTCATCCCGTATCATGCAGAATGTCATATTCAACCCTCTAAAATTATGATATTTTTATGCGAAATTTCAAATATTTATGGAGATGGGGGGCTTACCGGTGATAACTCCGTACAATCTTGAAGAATATTATGTAAGGATCGGCCGGCTGAAGCAGCGTTATTTGTCAGAGCGGTTTGAGCAGGAGCTTCCGGCATTCCATTCTCACCTGGAAGCGGCCCAGTGGTTCCGCAGCATGTTCCCTGGCGGGTTCATTTTTGTGGAGGAGATGGAAGCGGCTAACGCTGAGAGCTATTACTTGTATGACATCATCCACGACCGCGAGCTGTGGGAGCGCAGACAGCAGGATTTGAAGACCAAAGGCACCGCTTCCGGACTCGGCATGCTCCTATGCACCCAGCGGGTCGATATTTACGAGGACGGATCGGTGCAAATCGCTTTTTAACAATAAGTGCTGTTTCAGGACAAATGAATCAAAAGTGAGATTAAATGGTGTATAATCATGGAAAGGGAGGTGATTTCATGGCTGACTTCTTTAATCCGGGACCACATGCGAATTCGACTGATCCCGGCGGGCATAAAGCCAACCATGACGTGAATGCGCAGAAGTATCACACCGAAGGCCCTCCAGGCTTATGGAGGCAAATATCCGATCTGGTTATTGCCATAGCTGTCATTGCCTTTTTCATTTTTGTGATCATGTGGATCTTTTGATCTGTCTCCCCAACAAGCGGCTGTCCAAGACTGGTTTCATGGTCCTGGTGCATCCGCTTTTTGTTGTTTTACAAGTGAATAAATCAGAGTATCCAACACATACTTACAGATACATCTTTTACAAGTAACAGGAGGGGTACTCAGGTGGAGGCAGATGCAGTCTTTGAAGGCGGCGGCGTAAAGGGAATTGCTTTTGTAGGAGCCATTGAAGTGATGGAATCCAGAGGATATACCTGGAACAAGCTTGCGGGGACTTCAGCCGGCGCGATCATTGCAGCTTTGTTGGCCTGCGGTTACAATAGTGCTGAAATCAGAGAGCTGATGAGCTCGCTGGACTATATGAAGCTGCTCGGGCGTACCAGAATGAACAGCCTGCCGATCTTGAACAAGGCGCTTCCGTTAATGATGAAGTCAGGCATTTACAGCAACCACATTTTAGAACAGGTAATGACGGATTGGCTGAAGCGTAAGAAAGTTGTAACGTTTGGAGATATTCCCGAAGGCAAGCTTTCGATTATAGTCTCGAATATAAGCAATGGGCGGATTGCAGTTTTCCCTAATGATTTGCCTCACTATGGTTTGAAGGCGTCCGAATTCCCCATAGCCGCAGCAGTACGGATGAGCACCACGCTGCCTTTCTTTTTTCAACCCTATGTCTGGCATACGCCCCTGCAGAAGAAACCCTATTATATGCTGGACGGAGGAATGCTTAGCAATTATCCGATCTGGCTGTTTGACGTAGATGGAGTCCCGCGGTGGCCAACCTTCGGATTCAGACTGTCGGAAAGGCGAACTATGCCCAATCGATAGAGATCAATGGTCCGGTCTCGTTACTCAAAGGGATGTTCAAAACCATGCTGCAGGCTCATGATCAAAGACATGTAGACAAACATGCGGAAGAGCGCACAATATTTATTCCTACTGGAAAAGTAACGACGACAAAATTCGAATTGACGGAAGAAGATAAGCATTTCTTGCTCTCATCCGGTCACGCTGCGGCAGATAAATTCCTGGAGACATGGGACTTCGAAGACTATAAGCATAAATTCAGAGAAAATCATGCAGCATTGCCGGTTCAGCCCCTTTCCGGTGAATCGCAGCAGGAGCCCGGTATTTATCACTGAAACGCAAGGCTACTACTTCCACATTGAGGAGCAGTAGCCTTTTGTCTGGGGATTCACAAATTTGCCAATAGCACTGCCGGGAATGGGAAGGTTTCTTTTATAAGGATCAAGAATATAGACACAATGCCGAAGTGTGAGAAGAGAGTGGATATTGAAGCTTCTTTATAATGAGGAGTGATGCTTAAGATGGAGTATGAATTTGATAGCGAGATCAAGATGCTGGAAGGCAAAATGAAATGGAAAGTAGTGTATTTCCCATATGCAGTGAAGGAAATATTCGATACGAACGGTAAAGTGCCGGTTCAAATTACCGTTGACGGACACCGGTTCGAACATACGCTGCTGCCGTCAAAAAACGGGCATTATTTTGTATATAATGAATTCATCCGAAGAGCCGTACTTAAAAAGCCCGGTGACAAACTCCATGTCATTCTTACAAAAGATGAGGAGAGCCGTAATATTGTGGTGCCGGACTACATCACCAGAAACCTTGAAGATCACGATATGCTTAATCCATTCCTGGATCAGCCAGATTATCTTAAGCGGGAGCAGATCCATTACATCGAGCTTGCCAAAAAGGAAGAGACGAAGATTAACCGCATACTGGCTTTAATTAACACACTGAAAGATAAATGAATCCTGTTGAAGGACCTAAAGCACAATGGCACTGCAAACGGATTTGGAATGCTTCTCTGTACCCACAATCCGGTATCTATGAAGGACGGTCTGGTCCATTTGGCCTTTTGAGGGGAATCGACAATAAATACTATAAAAGATAAATATACGTTTTTATTTGGAAAGTCTGCAATAAAAGGTTGCAGGCTTTTTAATTATTTCAATTTTGTGAAAATTAGCAGATTAAGGAACTGAAAGGCTGGAATTTATTAAAAAAAAGTAACAAAGTTAATAGTAACACTATAATATTGATTATAGCCTATATATAAGTAGTAAGAGCCTATAAATGTTAAATATGTAATCTGTGATTTGGGAGAAATTCAGCTGCGTGGTTCTGTTAAATGAGATGAACGAGAGGACGATCCGATGAAAGCTCTAATGATGGGTAATGAGGCAATTGCCAGAGGCGCTTATGAAGCAAATTGTAAAATCATTTCATCCTATCCCGGAACACCGAGTACGGAAATAGTCGAGAGCATCAGTGTCTATGAGGGCGTATATGCCGAGTGGGCACCTAACGAAAAGGTAGCGCTGGAAGTAGCAGCAGGCGCCTGTATCGCCGGTATCCGCAGCCTGACCACCATGAAGCACGTAGGGGTGAATGTGGCGGCAGATCCGCTGTTCAATATGACCTACGAAGGTGTAAATGCCGGTCTGGTCATTGTTTCGGCAGATGATCCGGGGATTCATTCCTCGCAGAACGAACAGGACAACCGCATTTATGCCAGTCATGCCAAGATGCCGCTACTCGAGCCGACCAGCTCCCAGGAATGCAAGGATATGATTGTCGAAGCCTATGAGATCAGCGAACGCTTCAACACGCCTGTCCTGTTCAGGACCACAACCCGGGTGTCCCATTCGAAGGGGATTGTTCACTTCCAGGAAGACCTGGCGGTAGAGGAGAAATTCAGAACCTATAAGAAAAACAAGCTGGACAGGCTGCTCCTTCCGGCCATCTCCAGAAAGCGGCATCTGGAAATCGAAGCGAATCTTCTGGATATTCAGGCGTACTCCAATTCCTCCCCTCTTAATGTAATAGAGTACAGCTCCCCGGAGATCGGCATAGTGACGAGCGGAATATCCTATCAATATGTTAAGGAAGTGTTCGGAGATACGGTATCCGTGCTGAAGCTGGGTATGAGTTATCCTTTTCCGGACGAGAAGGCCAAAGAATTCGCTGCATGGGCCAAAACAATCTATGTCGTCGAGGAGGGCGAGCCCTTCATCGAAACCTCACTTAAAGCGATGGGCATTGCCTGTACCGGTAAGGAGATCATCCCCGTCTGCGGCGAGCTGAACCCGGAAATTATCAGAAAAGCGATCACCCGTGAAGAATTCGACTGCTACGAGGGTGTCCAAGTACCGGCAAGGCCGCCAAGGCTGTGTGCAGGCTGCGGTTATCTCGGACTGTACAGCGCAGTCAAGCAGCACAGGGACATTATTGCCGCCGGAGATATCGGCTGTTATACGCTGGGCGGCACCGAGCCGATCAAGGCGCTAGACACCGTGCTCTGCATGGGCGCTTCCATCTCTATGGCAACGGGCATGCAGCGGACTCAGGATTTCAAACCGATGGGCAAGAAGGTATTCGCCTTCATCGGTGACTCCACCTTTTTTCACTCAGGTATGACCGGACTGCTGAACGCAGTTTACAACAAGACCCCGATTGTCATCTGTATCCTGGACAATCGCTCCACATCTATGACCGGCAATCAGGAGAACCCGGGCACCGGGCGCACACTGCAGGGCAGCACGTCGGAAGTCATACGGATTGAAGATATCGTGCTCGCACTGGGCATTAAACCGGACAACCTCAGAATACTAGACCCCACCAACCTCCAAGAAACGCAGCAGTGTGTGGACACAGCCAAGCACAGCACTGAACCGTTCGTAATCATCTCCAGACATCCTTGTGAACTTCTCAAAAGCAAAGCGGAACCCACAAAAAAATACATCATTGACAATGTTACCTGTGTGAATTGCAAAAAATGCACTATGCTAGGCTGCTCGGCTATCAAAATTGTGGACCGCCAAATCATGATTGATCCGCTGGACTGCAAGGGCTGCAGCATCTGCCAGCAGGTTTGTCCCTATGACAGCATTAAGGAGGCTTAAGCGACCTATGACAGCAGCTACAAGCATTATTTTAGCCGGTGTGGGCGGAAAAGGTGTCATTACTGT
This sequence comes from Paenibacillus sp. FSL H8-0259, assembly GCF_037963255.1. Lineage (NCBI taxonomy): Bacteria > Bacillati > Bacillota > Bacilli > Caryophanales > Paenibacillaceae > Paenibacillus > Paenibacillus sp. FSL H8-0259. The sequence goes on along the minus strand of NZ_CP150147.1, from coordinate 4,359,585 downwards.
AACCAATGTGTTATCCCAGGGACTGGTTGCGCTCGGGTATGACGTGAAGGTCTCCGAGGTGCACGGTATGTCGCAAAGAGGCGGAAGCGTGCATGCACAGGTTCGTTTTGGCGACAAAATCTACTCTCCCCTGATTGAAATGGGCACAGCGGACTATATTGTCGGCTTCGATCAGATCGAAGCGCTGCGCTGGGGAAGCTTCCTGAAACAGGAGGGGCGGATGCTCGTCAATCTGGCAGAGCTGAATGAAGATACATACAAAGGAAAGTACGAGGACAACTTCAGCCGGTACAAGCATATCACTTATGTCGAAGGAACTGCCATTGCGAAGGAAACGGGAAATGTGCGGAATGAGAATTTCGTCATGCTGGGCGCGCTGCTGCAGGCGCTTGGATTTGAATTCGATGTCTGGAAGAGCACGATGGAAAAGTATATCAAGAAGCAGTATCAGGAGGACAGCATTCTCTCTCTGCTTAGAGGGATGAGGGAACAACGGGTCGCCAGAGAAAAGGAGACGGTATATGAGCTCTAAGGCTTCGGCAAGCAAGCTTAAGCCGCGGAGGGCTGCAGCCGGGCAGGATGTGGCGATTGTCGGCATCGGGTGCAGATTCCCAGAGGCAGAGAATTACAGCAGCTACTGGAACAACATGATCAATCATGTGAATTCCGTCAAGCCTATCAGTTATGACCGCTGGCAGAACGGAAGATACGGACTGAAGAACGAGGCCGACCTCGGCTGGGACAATGAGCAGTTTGTGAAATACTGTGCTTCTTTATCCGGCATCGACAAGTTCGACAATACCTTCTTTAACTTGTCACCCAGAGAGGTGGCGAGCATGGACCCCCAGCAGCGGATTCTGCTGGAAGAAACATGGCATTGTCTTGAGGATTCAGGGATTCCGCTGGCCGAACTCCAGAAGGAACGGACTTCTGTGTATGTCGGGGTTACCGGCAATGACTACGGTCTGATTGCATTGACCGGTGGTGATAAGGTCGATCATTATGCGGGGCTCGGCAACTTCGAATGTATTGCGGCGAACCGCATCTCGCATACTTTGGGCCTGACCGGAGAGAGCCTCTCTCTGGATACCGCTTGCTCCTCTTCACTGGTTGCTGTTCACAAAGCAAGACAGAATCTACAGGCCGGAGAAGCGAAGTATGCCATAGCGGCAGGCGTGTGCCTGGCATATCATCCTTGGCGGTACGTGACCTTCTCCAAATCGAATATGATGAGCCGGGACGGACAATGCAAGGCTTTTGACGAGAATGCGGACGGATTTGTGCAGGGAGAGGGCGTTGGCGTCCTGCTGCTGCAGAAGCTGGAGGATGCGGTGCGGGACGGCAACCATATCTACGGCATTATCCGGGGAACGGCAGTGAACCACTGCGGCGCTTCACAGACCATCGCTGCACCGAGCATGAAAGCGCAAAAGGAATTGGTTGAAGCCGCTTTGCGGCAAGCCCGGGTAGATGCTTCGACCGTCAATTATATTGAGGCGCATGGCACAGGAACCGCTCTTGGCGATCCGATTGAAGTCGAAGCGCTGACCCAGGTGTTCAGGCAGTACACCGATCAGGAACAGTTCTGCACCATTGGCTCGGTCAAGACCAATATCGGACATTTGGCAAGTGCCTCTGGCGTTGCCGGGATCATCCGGGTGCTGCTGATGATGAAGCATAAGACTATTCCCAAGCTGCTCAACCTTACCGGTCTGAATCCGCTGCTGGACTGGGAGCATACCCCGTTTAAGGTAGCCACGGCCAACACGGATTGGGTGCCGGTCAATGAAGATACACCGTTGCGGGCGGGCGTAAGCGGCTTTGGCTTCGGCGGAGTCAATGCCCATGTGATTCTTGAGGCGTACGAGCCGCCGAAACCGGCCAGAGCCAGTAATAAATCCGTACCGGGTGCGCAGCTCTTCACTCTCTCTGCCCTGAACAGCGACAGTTTGAACGAGAGTATAGCCGTCTGGAAGTCTCATGTGAATTCTCCGGAGATGGCGGACGTATCCATCGGAGAGTTATGCAAAACGCTGCTTGCAGGCAGACGCCATTGCCGGGAATACAGAATCGGCGCTGTCATCCGGAGCAGGCAGGAGCTAGCCGAGTATCTGCAATCCGCTGCCTCCGCTGTTGAGCGGCTGGAGCCGGGCCGCAAGCGCTGGTCGGTACATTTCACCAATGTCATCTATACAGGATACACGGAGATTAAGAGCGTGATGGAAGAGCCGTATATCCGCGAAGTTCTTGAAGAGGTTATTGCCGAAACTGAGCTGCGCGGCGGGCCGGCCGCTATCCGGAGTGGCCTTACAATTGCCAAATGGAACAAGGATAAGCTTGCCGCCTACTCTTTCCTGATTAATTATACGCTGGCTAAAGTCTTGATCAGCCTGGGAGTAGATGTCGCATCCGTGAGCGGTGAGCAGCAAGGGACGCTGCTAGCAATGGCGGTCAGCGGAATGATTACGCCTGTTCAGGCGTATGACATTCTGACCGGCAGGGCTACTCTTGCGGAAACGGTGCTGCAAAGACCGGAGTTGACCTTCATAGACCCTGTTCATCAAGTGAAGATTCACCGTATTAACATTGGCCCGGCGTATATTGCCGGCTTGCGCAATGTATGCATCACCGGTGCTGACGCTGCGGCGTTCAGGCATTATGTGGAGAAAGCCAGAATACTCAGCCGGACGCAATTTACCTTTAAGAAATATTTGCGGGATTGGGATCAATCCCCGGCGCTGCAGGCAGCGAAGCTGTCCACAGACTCGCTGCTGCATCAGGAGCAGTTGTTAGCTGCCGGTGAGGGTGGCGAGGCAATGGAGCGGCAGCGTGTTCTTCTGCTGTTGATCGCCTACGGTTCGCTGCTGAAGCTGAATCAGAAATGGGATTTGTCGGAACGCATCACTTTAAGTGATGCGCGGCTGAGTGAATGGGTCCAGCTTGTTCTGGATGAGGTTATATCCAAGGAAATGGCCGTCCGGCTGTTAACTTCCTCTGATGAGGAAGAGGCTGGAGTGCTGGAAGCAGTCCGGAATCAGCTCAATGAACGGCAGGATCAACTGAATCTAAATGTCCCCTACACCTGTCTGCACGAAGCCAATCAGCATATGGCAGAAATTGCCGGGCCTGCAAGCTGGAGAGAACAGCTTCAGGAGCAATGTGCCGGGCAGAGCGTCCTGCAGTCTGAGGTGATCCGGCTGTGTGCAGGGGATAAGGAAACGGCAGCATTATCGCCTCAGAGTGACGGAGTCTTCGGGTTCCATGAGGTTCTGCTGAAGCTATGGCTGGCTGGGGCAGATTTAGATTGGAGCAGGCTGTATCCCGGCGGAAGCTTCAAGAAGCAGCCATTGCCCGGCTATGCCTTCAACCGTTCTTCGAATTGGATGGCGGCCCCTCAGGCTGCTCCGGCTCAGAGCCATCCGATGATTGATCTGGCGAAGTCCAGCCCGGAGCGGCTGCTATTCGTGAAGACACTTAAGGTGAGCGATTTCTATGTTGGCGAGCATATTGTGGATGAACGGGTGATTTTGCCGGGAGTCGCTTATCTGGAGATGGTCAGGGCGGCCGGCGAATTCGCGGCCAGGACGCAGGTGCATTCCATTAAAGATGTGCTATGGGTGAACCGGCTGGAAGTGGCCGATACACGGGATGCCTATATTCAGCTCACTCCCGAATCAGGGCATATGAAGTTCCAGGTGTATACCGCGGAGAACGGCACCCGGATTATTCATTGCACGGGCAAGCTCTATACCGGGACTGCACAGCAGGCGGAGCGGCACAGCTTCAATCTTAACGCTATTCAGGCCCGGGGCGGAGTCAGAATTGCCAAGGATTTCTGCTACAACGAGGTGTTTGGAAGCTCCATCGGTTTTCAATATGGGCCAAGCTTCCAGGCTACAACAGAAGCATTGTGCGGAAGCGGAGAATCGCTGGAGAAGCTCGACCTTCCTCCGGATCTGCTGCCTGCATTTAGCCAATATATGCTGCACCCGTCCCTTGTCGATGCTGCGCTGCGGGCAGTGACCTGGATCGGCGGAGCCGAGGCGTACAAGCAGCTAAGATTGCATATTCCGTTCGCACTCGGTGAAGTCCGCATCTACGGCAGGCTGACGCCAAGCTGCTATTCATATGCGGAGATCGTACCCGAGACCGCAGGCAAGGCAGCGGGGATGAAGCGGTTCAATGTCTATATTCTGAATGAGCAGGGGGAAGTGCTGGTGGAAGCCAGGGACTTCACGATCCGGGCCATTCAGCCAACCAATGCGGTTAGTGCGGCAAGCCGCCGTATTCACCTGTACACCGAGCGCTGGCAGGAAGCCCAGCTTCCGGAAGCCGGGGGGCTTGGCGGCCATAGTGAAGGGATCAGCAAGGCCGAAGTGAAGAATATGCTGTATATGGTCCGGGACAAAGGGAAGGCTCACCGGCTGGCAGAAGCATTCGCCCGGGAGCATACGGTGCCGGACAACATCATTATTGTGAATCCGGGAGCGGAGTACAGCGCAGCTGCAGGAAGTCTGGAATACAGCATCCGGCCTGAACAGGAAGCGGATTATGGCAGGCTGCTCACGGAGCTGCTGGCTAAGGGGATAAGGATTGACGCTATTCTGTATGAGTGGGATGGGGAACAGGCAGAGATCCTGAACGCTTTTTATCCGGTTCTGTATCTGTTCAAGGCGGTTACTCAGCTCTATTCCCAGGATCAGGTCCGCTTCTTGCTTGGCGCAGTCCACAGCGGCAGCCAGCCGGGAGCGGGAATGCTGCGGGGGCTGTCCAAGGCCCTTCAGGCCACCAACCGCAGCTTCATCCCGTCCGTGATGTATTGCAAGCGTGCAGAAGAAATTCCGTTCTACGCGGCGCAAGAGCTGCTGTACCGCAAGCAGGCGTCTTTTGTGGAAATTAGTTATTCAGGCGGAGCGAGAGCCAGCCGTGTAATCCTTCCGCTGGAGTCACTACCGGAAGCAGAGTTCAGCGGTTTCCGCAAACAGGGTACCTACCTGATTACCGGCGGAATGGGTAAGCTGGGACTTGCCGTGGCCGAATTTGCCCTGCGGAATTATGAAGCCAATGTGGTGCTGACCGGAAGATCCGCACTGGATGAACCGAGAAGCCGTGAGCTTGAGCGGCTGCAGAGTTATCCCGGGCAGGTTATTTACTTGCCTGGTGATATCGCGGAGCGGCAGACTGCCGCCGAGATTGTGGCGCAGGCCCAACAGGCTTTTCATTCCATTCACGGCATCATTCATTGTGCCGGAGTGCTCGGTGAGCAGCCGCTGATGGAAGCCAGTCCTGAACAGATGGCAGAAGTGCTGTTGCCCAAGATCCAGGGAGCGGTCAACCTGGATGAAGCTACGCAGATGGAGAAGCTGGATTTCTTCGTGTTTTTCTCGTCCATTTCCGCAATCATTGGAGATTTCGCCAGAGGTACTTATGCGGCGGCGAACAGCTATCTCGACCGCTTTGCCTTACTCCGGGCTGAGCAGGTTAAGGAGGGTATGCGTTCAGGTGCCTCGCTGTCGATCAACTGGCCGGTGTGGAATGACGGCGCGATGCAGTTGTCCGGAGAGGAAGCCGTACAATACCGCCAGCAGGCCGGGATGGAGCAGTTGGACACACATGCCGGTCTTGAACTACTGGAGCAGCTGGTCCGCACGGATGAATCCCGTATTATTGTAGCCTGCGGAGAACGGCAGCAGGTGAGCCGGGTACTTGCGGCAGTTACAGAAGAGAAGCCGCAGCAGGAGAGGGTGCTGAATGCTTCCGCGCAGAGTGTTCATGAGCGGCAGCGGGCAGCAGCGGTAACGGTAACAGGCGGGGCAACAGCTCCACTGAAGCTTCCGGTTCCGCCAATCCAGCAGCAGCCGCTTCATAGCGGTCTTGTCCCCAACGTTAAGGTGGAGGAAGCTATTCAGCAGTACTTGAAGGGAGTCGTGTCGCAGGCGACCGGGGTTCCGGCAGTGCAGCTTGAAGCCTCAGCCGACTTCTCCAAATACGGCATCGATTCCATCATGATCATGGAGCTGAATGGGATCCTGGGCAAAGACTTCTCCGATTTGCCAAGCACACTTTTCTTTGAATACAGCACGATTGCCCTTCTGGCGGCATTCTTTATGGATAATCATGCGGAATTCTTTCAGCAGTCCGCCGGGGAGCCCGGTCAGAGCGGGGGAACGGAGCAACAAGAAGCAGTAGTGGAAGAAACGGCGGAACAAGTGATGCCAGAAGCGGTGTCAGCAGAAACGGGAACTGTACAGGAAGCGGCTGTAAAAGAGGAAGCTGCCCCCGCCATGTCCCGGCATCAGGGAGCAGAAGCAGTAAGCGGGGATATTGCGATTGTCGGCTTAAGCGGACAGTACCCGATGGCGGATACGCTGGAGGAATTCTGGGATGTGCTAAGCGGGGGGCAGGACTGCGTTACGGAGATTCCGCCGGAGCGCTGGGATTACCACAAGGATTACCATCCTGAGAAAGGCAAGCCGGGCAAAGTGTACACCAAGTGGGGAGCGTTCATGAAGGATGTCGAGAAGTTCGATGCCGGATTCTTCCATATCTCCCCGCGGGAAGCGGAGCTGATGGACCCGCAGGAGCGGCTCATGCTCCAGACCACCTACCACACGCTGGAGGATGCGGGAGCTGCCGCGGATACTCTCTCCGGCAAGAAGGTTGGCGTATTCATCGGCGTTATGAATTCCCATTATCAGCTGCTAGGTGTCGAGCAATACAATAACGGCCGGCTCATGGATGTCCGTTCTTCGTTTGCGTCCATCGCCAACCGGATTTCATATCATTTCAACTTCAAGGGACCGAGCCTGGCTATTGATACGATGTGCTCGTCAGCGCTGGTGGCTATCCATATGGCCTGCGAGAGCATCCGGCATGGTGAGAGTGAAATGGCGGTGGCCGGTAGTGTCAACACCCTAGTGCATCCGGCAAAATATATCTTCCTGACCGATCAGCGGTTCGGCTCCACGGAAGGCAAGTGCCGGGCCTTCGGCCAGGGCGGGGACGGCTATGTTCCCGGTGAAGGCGTTGGCGCGGTTCTGCTGAAACCGCTGGAGGCGGCGCTCCGCGACGGGGATTCAGTCTATGGCTTAATCAAAGGAACGGCGGTCAATCACGGCGGCAAGGTCAGTTCTTATACTGTGCCTAATCCGAATGCCCAGTCCGAGCTGATTGAGGAGGCGCTGCGGAGGTCTGGCGTGCATCCCGAGCAGATCAGTTACATTGAGGCCCATGGTACCGGCACTGCGCTGGGAGACCCGATCGAGGTGGCCGGGTTAACGAAGGCGTTCAAGAAATTCACCGCCAAAACGCAGTTTTGCGCCATTGGCTCGGTCAAGAGCAATATCGGACATCTCGAATCGGCAGCCGGTATGGCCTCCTTGACCAAGGTGCTGCTGCAAATGAAGCACAAGCAGCTGGTGCCTTCAATTCTTGCGGAACAGCTCAACGAGAATATAGATTTTGCCAAGACACCGTTCTACGTACAGCGTTCACTCCAGCCGTGGAAGCCGCTTACGGAGGAGACGCCGGATGGGCTGAAGGTTCAGCCGCTCAGGGCGGGCATCAGCTCCTTCGGGGCAGGCGGCACCAATGCCCATATCGTAATTGAGCAATATGAGCCGGACGTACCTCCTGCAAGGCAGAGTGAGGAGCAGCTCATATTGCTGTCCGCCAAGAGCAGGGACAAGCTGCAGGCGCAGGCCCGGCAGCTCGCGGCATTTATCGCCCGCCACCGGACGGGTGGACGGGCTGTGGACACAAGTGAGCTAATAACCGCCCGATTACAGGCTGTCCGGAACCGCTGTCTGGACGTTGTCGCGGAAGTGCTAGGCGTGAACCCCGGGCAGATCGACTACGACGAAATTCTGACTGAGCTGTGCGCGGATGCTGTACACCAGGTTAGGCTGGCCGATGCCATCAATGAGCTGGTTCAGGAACATGCTGCCGACAGCACATTAGGGGCTAACCGGTCGCTGCGTGAGCTGATGAATCATCTGGAAGCGGCTGAGCTTAACCGGAGGAATACCGGAATCGGATTTGATACCCAGGCTTACGCCGAGACTGCTGCGGCTAGTGCGGCGGAGATGGATGCCGCCGATACAGAAGGATATACACTGCGCCTAGAGGATGTCGCTTATACGCTGCAGGTTGGGCGGGAAGCTTTTGCCGAGAGAGTGGCCATTGTCACCCGGAATATCGGGGAGCTTAGGGAAGTGTTAATCCGCTTTGCCGCCGGAGAACCGAATTTGCCGGATGTCTACACAGGCAGCCTGGACCCGCAGAATGATGTTGCCGCCATTCTATTCCAGAACGAATCCGGACATCAGTTTATTGCCAACGCGGTTCGTAACAGACAATGGCCGCAGATTGCCCAGCTCTGGCTGCTGAAGGCGAAGATAGACTGGAAGCTGCTGCATAATGAACGCAGCCGTGCACGGGTGATCCCGCTGCCGAATTATATTTTTGACAAGAAGAGATATTGGATCGGCAATGGCTTCTCGGCGCCTGCCGCTGAGGCCAATCGCTACACGCTTGAAGCAGAGAAGGATTGGGAACAGGAACCAGCCTGTGATGAGCAGAACAAGAGCCTTCGGCCACAAACTTCACAGACTCCGCAAACCGTGACTCCGGCAGAAGCGATCGGATATGTAGACACGTTTGCAGACTCGGTGGAGCAATGTCTGAACCGCACGCTGGAGGAGGTCATTTATTTGGAGGCCGGAGAGGTTAACGCCGATCTTCCCTTCTCGGAACTGGGCGTGAATTCAGTCTTGACGCTGGAATTGGTAGACAAGCTGAACGACCGGCTCGGCCTTGCACTGCATTCTAATGATCTGTTCAATTACAACACGGTACGGCTGCTGACTGCCCATATTCTGGAGACAGCAGGAACGGGATCTGCGGCCTCCGGGAACTCCGGACTGGCGGTGGATAGCCCTATAGATCTGAATGAACTTGAACTCTTACTGGAGGGGAGCTAATGCCTATGCAGAGCAGAACACATACACCGGACTTTACGCAAAATAATGGGAATGTGCGCAGCGATGATATCGCCATTATCGGCCTCTCCGGCAGATTCTCCGGCGCCCGCAATGTGCAGCAGTATTGGGACAACCTTGTGCAGGAAGTGAGCAGTCTTCAGGAAGCGCCTGCTGAACGCACGGAGCTGACCAAGCTGACCCCGGCGCAGAGGGCACATATCCGTTATGGGGGCTTTCTCCCGGGCGCGGATCAATTCGATCCTTTGTTCTTCCACATCTCACCCAAAGAAGCGGAGCATATGGACCCCAGACAACGGCTGTTTCTGGAAGAATCCTGGAAGGCCATAGAAGATGCGGGATATTCGCTGCAGGATATGTCAGGCAGCAAATGTGGCATATTCGTGGGCCTTCAGCAAGGGGAGTACCTGGAGCGGTTCCTGGGTGAGACGAACGAGCATGTCCCTACGGGGAACAGCTTGTCGGTCATTCCGGCGAGGATTTCCTATCTGCTGAATTTAAAGGGGCCGAGCATCGCCCTGGATACGGCCTGCTCATCGTCACTGGTAGCTTTGTCACTCGCTTGTGACAGCCTGCATAACGGCAGCAGCGAGATGGCGATCGCCGGAGGTGTCCAGCTTATGCTCACGCCATGGATTTATATGTCGCTGGGCAAGCTGGGGATGTTGAACACCGACGGAATCTGCAAGCCGTTCGCCGAGGAGGCGGACGGCATAGGCCTGGGCGAAGGCGTAGGCGCTGTGCTCCTCAAGAAGTATGCTGCCGCGAAGCGGGACGGAGACCATATCTACGGAGTCATCGCAGGCATCGGGGTCAATCAGGATGGTAAAACCAATGGCATTACCGCCCCAAATGGTCTCTCACAGGCAGCGCTGGAACGTGAAGTCTATGAGAAATCCGGGATTAACCCTGAACACATCAGCTATGTGGAGGCACATGGCACGGGCACCCGGCTGGGGGATCCGATCGAAGTCGCTGCCCTCACGGAGACCTTCGGCGCATTCACGGACAAGAAGCAATATTGCCATCTCGGCTCAGTCAAAGGCAACATAGGACACACCCTGTCCGCCTCGGGCATGGCGGGTCTGATCAAGGTTCTCCTTAGCCTGCAGCACGCCAGAATTCCCGCTACGCTTCACTCTGGTGAGGGGAACAAGCTAATCGATTTTAAGAACAGCCCATTCTATGTGGGAAAAGAGACCGAGGAATGGCGCAGGGAAGCCGGACGGCCAAGAATGGCAGCGGTCAGCTCGTTTGGAATGAGCGGAACCAATTGCCATGTGGTGGTTGCGGAGCATATAGAGCAGGAAGAAGAAGCCGTCACCGGCACAGCCGGGGACAATGACGGGAAGGTGCTGCTGTTCGCTTTGTCAGCGAAAAGCGATACGGCACTCGAGGCCAAGGTACAGCATCTGCGGGATTATCTGCAGGAGCGCACAAGCTTGGGCAGACTGGCCAATATATCGTATACACTGCTGACCGGAAGAGATCATTACGCCTACCGCAGCATGTTCATTGCCGCAAGCAAGGAAGAGCTGGTCCGGGAGCTGGAGGCTTTTCTTCATAAGCAGCCAAGCTCAGGCTGGTATAGCGGCGGCGGATCGGGCGGCAATGAGCGGGTGAACCCTGCGCTGAAATCCAAGATGGAGCAATTGCTGGTCCAGTTTCATCAGGACCGGCTTACTCCGCAGGAACGGGCAAAGGCGGCGCAGCTGATTGCCAATTATTACATCAAAGGCTATGCAGCCGATTTCAAAAGCCTGTCCGCTGCCGGGAGCTTCCGCAGAGTGCCGCTTCCAGGCTATCCCTTCGACTATATGCGCTGCTGGATCGAGGCAGCGGATGAGAAGGGAAGCGCGGAGAATGGCGGGGCTGCCGGAAGTACCGCAGCTGCCGGAGGCGCTCGCGGAGTATCCGGAAGTGGCGGAGCTGCCACAGGAGCTGACCAGATATCCAGAAGCAGCTCAGCTGCCGGGGCTGCCGGAAGTGCTGGAGCAGCGGCAGAGGGGCAGCTACATCCGCTGGTTCACCGCAATGTGTCAACGGTGCAGGGAATCGGCTTCATAAGTGAACCGGAGGCTGCCGGAAAGGCCGTGTTCGGCAAGTCTATTTATGGGGCAGCGGTATTCAGCGAAGCTATTCTGCTGGCTATAGGCGCGCAGGCTGCACTGCTGGGAAGTGGTGCTCCGGGTATTGCCTCACTGGAGCAGATTCAATTCTGCCATCCTGCTTCTGACAAGCAGCAAGTGAAACTGAATATTCAACTTCAAGGTGAGGGTGAGGGGGATTCCCTCCGGTTCGCTATCCTGCACGAAGGATCGCAGCAGGATATCCTTGCAGCAGGTACGGCCAGAACAGGCCTGGCTTATCCGTCTCACGAACCGGCAGCGCTGGATATAGGCAAGCTCAAGCAGGAAGCAGCGCAGGTTCGGACTGGGGATGAAGTCTACCGGGTACTTGAGAATCAAGGTATAGCTTATGAGGCACAGGCACAGATCATAACTGGCTTGTACAGCAGCCTGACAGACCACTTGGCGGTAATCTCACCAGGCCCGTTCCATTCGGCGGACGATGTCCTGGCAGCTATGCTAACTGAAGCCGTCCTGCAGGGGCTGAACATGGACATTATCAGCAATGGCGGCACGGCGTCTGCAGCTTATGAGATCGGTGAAATACAGCTTATCCGCCAAGCCTCATCGGCGAAATATGTTCATTTTCAGTCGGGTGGTCTGGAGACTGCCGGCAGTGAGCTTCATTATGACGTTCATGTGCTGAATGAGTCGGGTGAAGCGGTGCTGTCCTTTAAGAACATCCAGATGGTTCCCGTCAGCACCCGTGAGATTGTTACCGGGGAGCAATACGCTCTGCTTATGAAGGAATGGATGAAGTCGGAGCAGCCTCGTGAGCGCAAACGGGTTGAAGGGCAGTATCTCATCATCGTAAATGAAGAGATGGATGATGACGCACTTGCAGCGGTCAGAGCAAGCTTTGAAGAACCGCTAATCCTGTGTGACGGAAAGGCGCAGCAAGCCCGTGACTCCGTGTTACCCGTTGACTTCACGCTTACAGAGGATAGTGAGCAGACGATTGAAGCCGTACTCGGGATGAAGCTGAAACTCAAGGGAATCGTTGATTTCTCCGATCTCCATGCACAGCCGAAGCCCATGTCCAAGCAGAGCTACGGTAAAATCATGCTTCTGCAAGCGCTGGTTAAGCAGGCGGGCAAGGATTTTCGGATTGTCCATTTGACCGGCGGGGTTCAGAATCCGGAGAACCGCACGGTTACTCTGGCCGGAGCGGATATCGCCGGGATCATCCGCACGCTTGGCGCAGAATATAGACAAGTCACCGCCCGCACCGTGGATATCGGCCTGGATGCTTCGGATATTAACCGGCAGCTCCGGATTGTCCTAGGCGAATTAAGCCTGGAATCCGATACCGCTGAAGCGTGCTATGCGGACGGATTGCGGTATGAGCCGGTTATCACCACGTTGAAGCAGCAGAATAAATGGATCGGCCGCGAACGGCATAACCGGTTGAAGGTAGACCCCAAGAAGGTCTACGTCATTACCGGAGGCACGCGGGGGATCGGGGCCGAGGTGGCCCGTCTGCTGGTCCGAAGAGGCGCACGGAAGCTGGTGCTGATGGGGGTTCAGGCTTTTCCTGTCCGGGAGGATTGGCCGGACATCTTGTCCGGCACTATCCATGATCCGGGAAGTCTGGCACGAATCAAGCGGGTAGTGGAGCTGGAAGCCTCCGGTGCCCAGGTTGAGGTGTATTCCGGTTCGCTGACCGATGCCGGGCAGCTTATGCCTTTTGTTGAGAGCATCCGGCAGCAGTGGGGCGAAATTGGCGGTGTTGTGCACTGCGCAGGCTCCAATCTGAATCAGCACCCGGCCTTTGTGAACAAAAAAATCGCCGATATCCGGCAGGTCTTTGAACCTAAGGTTGAAGGGGTGGCGGCACTCCAGCACATTTTTGCCCAGGATAAGCTGGAATTCTTTGTTCTATTCTCCTCCATTTCAGCTCTGGCGCCGCTGTTGTCTGCCGGGCTTAGCGATTACAGCGCAGCCAACTATTATCTGGACCTGTATGCACAGCATCAGCACACCCTCGGAAACAGTTATTATCAGTCGATCATCTGGCCTAGCTGGTCAGAGGTCGGGATGCTGGCGGATTCCGGATTTCAGCTTAGCCCGCTCTATACACAGTCAGGATTTACCGCACACAGCCTTGCCGATGGCCTCTTCATGCTGGAGGACATCATCATTGGCAGTGATTCGCCAAGTGTGATTCCGGCTATCCTGGACATGGATCTTTACCGCCCGGAATTATTGATCAAGGCAAGCGCTGAACGGGGGAAGGGTTTACCTGGGGCGAAGGCCGTTGTGAAGAGTCAAGGCAGTCCTGACGCTGCGGTAGCCGGGGAGAATGTACAGAATACACTGAGTACCCCAAGTGAGCTGCAAAAAGCGTCCGCCCTGATTCTGGATATTTTCTGTGCAGGGCTGAAGCTGCCTAGGGAGCGTGTGCGGGAAGATGTTCCTTTTGCTGAAATCGGCGTGGATTCCATTCTGCTGATCGAGGTCATTAAGAAGCTGGACACCGCTTTTCAGACCCGTATGGATCCGGCGTTATTCTTCGAGCTTAGAGACATGCGCGCGCTGGCAGAGCATCTCTGCTCAAACGGCGCAGAATATAAGAGTCAGCCGGAACTGGTGCAGGATGACCCGCCTTTGCTGTCAGGCAATAGAATCAGATTCGCTGAACCGTATAACCGGGTGCCGGAATTTCATTACGGCCGTGGCAGGGAAGCAAGAATGCAAGCGGTACACAACGTACAGGACGAAACGCCAAGCCCTGAAGGCAGGCATGACGGACGGATTGCCGTTATCGGCATGGGCTGCCATTTTCCGGGGGCTGGAGACAAGGACGCCTTCTGGAACAATCTGCGGCAGGGACTGGACAGTATTACGGAGGTTCCGGCCAGCCGCTGGGATAAGGATGAATGGTACGCTCCTGTCTATGCAGAAGGCAAAAGCATCAGCAAATGGGGCGGGTTCCTGGACGATATCGAGCGCTTCGACGGCGGGTATTTCGGCCTTAAGGAGAATGTGGAGCAGATCAGTCCGCTTATGCGGCAGTCCCTTGAGGTTACAGCGGAGACCATTCTGGATGCGGGCTATGAGATGGAGGACATCAGCGGGAAGAAGGTCGGTGTGTTCATCGGCGCCCATCCAGGCTCTTATCCGGGCTGGGTGCAGGATATCAATAAGAATACGATCATCGGCATCGGGCAAAATTTCATCGCGGCTTATGCCTCCCATTTCTTCAATCTCAAGGGTCCCAGCCTAACGGTGGACAGCGCCTGTTCTTCCTCGCTCCTCAGTCTGCACCTGGCCTGCCAGAGCATCCGCTCCGGCGAGTCGGAGATGGCTATAGCGGGAGGGGTGGATCTGCTTCTGGATGAGCGTCCCCATCTCGTATTCAGCGCCTCCAAAGCCATGTCGCCGGACGGCAAATGCCATACCTTTGATGAGGAGGCGAACGGCATCGTGCCGGGAGAAGGCTGCGGGGCGGTGCTGCTCAAGCCGCTGGCCAAGGCCCTCGCCGACGGGAACAGAATCTACACGGTTATTGAAGCCTCGGCAACCAATAATGACGGCCGTACGATGGGGGTTACCACCCCAAGCATGCAGGCCCAGGAAGAGGTTATCGCTGAAGCGATACGCCGTTCCGGTATTAACCCGGAGACGATTGGTTACGTGGAGACCCACGGCACAGGTACGATGATCGGCGATCCCATTGAGCTGAAGGCCCTGACCTCGGTTTACAAAAGATATACCGGTGCCACAGGCTTTTGCGGTGTGGGCAGCGTGAAGACCAATATCGGCCATTGCCTCAGCGCGGCAGGCATTGCCAGCTTCATTAAGGCGGCGCTGTGCGTCCACCACAAGATGCTTGTTCCCACGCTGAATTGCAGCCGGCCCAATCCGCGCTTCGACTTCGGGCACTCGCCTTTTTATCCGGTGCTTGAGGCCGCAGCCTGGGACAGCCACGGGGAGGCCCGGCGGGCAGCCGTCAGCTCCTTCGGATTCGGCGGCACCAATGTTCATATGATCATCGGGGAGTGCGGGGAGGATACACTCAACGGTTATACCCAGCGCAGATATCCGTTGCCTGCACCGCTGTATAACAGGCAGCAGGCCTGGGTAAACCGCGGGAAGGAAGAGGGCAGGCAGACACAGGATGAACAGGATCAGCTGTCCTTTCTGCAATTCGTGGAAGAGTAGGCATGAATACGGGAGAGCGGAGAGGTGTGCACGCATGGACGCTTTAAATGGTGTGAAGTTCAGTACAGTAATTAAAAACAGCAATTATATCGTCAGAGATCATCGGGTTCACGGAGTACGGATCATGCCGGGTGTGACGCTGCTTGACATGATCTACCGGTTCCTGCAGACCAAGGGCATCAACCTGCGGGATATCGAGCTGCGCAAGGTTCTGTTCAGCGAGCCGGTCTCCACCAGCGGACAATATGATAAAAAAATCCAAATCTCGTTCACCAAAAAAGCGGACGGATACGAGGTCGTGGCGCAGAGCCGGAAGATTAAGGAGCACGAGCTCCTGGACAGTACCTGGGATGAAAACCTGCGCTGTGAGCTGCATTTGTCACCTGCGCGCACCGGCGAGCGGAAATCAATCGACATTCAGCAGATTAAAAGTCTGAGTCATCGCGTGGAAGATATGGACCATGCCTACAGCTATGTACGGAGAATTGATATCCGCCATCTGGAATTTATGAAGGGTCTGGGTAAGCTGTATTACGGCGATCAGCGTATCCTGGCTGAGATTACCCTGGGCGAGCTGGCGAGGGAATATATGGACCAGTTCTACATGCACCCTTGTTATCTGGATGCGGCAACGCTGGTTCAGGGATTCGTCGTATTGCAGGAGCTGGATTTCTCCAGGGAGATTCAGGCTTCCATACCGATGTTCATCGAATCCTTCCGTTCCTATGAACCGATGAAGGAGCAGATCTATGTCTATATCAAGGATGAGGGGTATCCGGATGGAGACATCAAGGATCTGATGTATTTCGATATCGAGGTGTATAACGGGCAAGGACAGGAGATTGCCAGCTTCAGACGCTGGGGTCTAAAGAAGATCCGCTCCAGGGAACTGATCAGCGGGCCTCAGAAGGTTCAATCTCCAGCAGCTTCCCCAGTGGCTTCGTCCGCACCTGCTAAGCAGGAGCCGGTCCAAGTCAAAGCCCAAGCTCCGCTGGTGCGTGCAGGAGTTCCGGCGGAAGAAGGTATGCGCAAGGCTGCTGTCACCGCTTATCTGAAACGGCTGGTAAGCGGTCTGTCTGGAAGGGATGAGGCTGAGCTGCGGACCGATGAGGGCTTTTACAATCAAGGGCTGAACTCACAGCATTTGCTTGACATCGTCAAGCGGCTGGAAGAGAAGCTGGGAAGCCCCCTTTACCCAACATTGCTGTTTGAATACGCCACGATGGAGGAGTTAAGCCAGTATATTCTCCGGGAGCATAGCGATTCGTTTTTCAGCTCCGATACAGCGGCTGGCGATGTTAACCAATCGGCCAAGCCGGAACCGTCCGCTGCGGCCATTCACGCCTATACCTCCGCTTGGATCAACGGCCCGCTAACACAGCTTAGCGAGTCAGGATACCCGGGGCAGCAGGAGCAGGTACTGGTCTTGTGCGGGCAGCAGGATGAACTACTGTCTCTGGCGGGAATAGAGGCAGGCAATCGCTACACCTTCGTGCTTCCGGGAGAGCAATTTGCCGCAGCAGAAGCCGGCATTTACCGCATGAACTTTAACTGCGGGGATGATTACAAGCAATTGGCAGATGAATTACAGCTGGCGGACCGCATGCCCACAGTTCTGGTCAACAGCCTGAATTGCGGCGGGCGGAAGCAGGGCGGTCTGCCGGAGTCCGAGCAGCAGGTGATTCCCATGTTCTATATCCTGCGGGAGCTGCTGAGAAGCAGAATTAAATCGGCAGTAAAGGTGCTGTATTTCTTCGATCAAGAGGGGGCTGCCGCTCATCCGGGCGATGCAGCGATGGAGGGATTCCTGCACTGCATCCAATCCGAAACGGATAAGGTGGCTTATAAATGTATCGGCCTGGATGCGGAGAACCGCAGGCAGCTCCGGACAATTTTCCATAATGAACTCTACAGGGGCTGGGACAGCGGGCGCCGTGTGGTGTATGAGCGGGACATACGGAGAATACAGACCTACCGTAAGGCAGGACACGTAGCTGGCGGAGGTAAAACGGCCATTCGCAGCAATCAGGTCTACTTGATTACAGGCGGAGCCGGAGGCATTGGACTGAAGCTGGCAGCCCATGTTCTGCAGCAAGGCGGGACAGCCATTCTCTGCGGCAGAGCTGCCAAGCTGCCGGAAGAGGCTGCAGCCGGGTTAGGCGCGCATCACCGCCTGGATTATGTAGCTTGTGATGTAACGGACCGGACATCGGTCGAGCGCCTGCATGCTTTTGTGAAGGAGAAATATGGGGAATTGGACGGAATCTTTCATTGCGCGGGACTTACACGTGATTCGTTACTGGTGCATAAGGACAGTGATGAGCTGCGTCAGGTGCTGCGGGTGAAGGCGGAGGGGACGGCCAATCTCGATGAAGTGTTCAAGGGGGAGCCGCTCACGTTTTTTGCTGCTTTTTCCTCCGTGGCGGGAATTCTGGGCAATCCAAGCCAAAGCGATTATGCGTTTGCCAATCTATATATGGACGCCTATGTACAGCAAAGAGAACTCTGGAGAGCGCAGGGGCTGAGAAGCGGCAAATCCCTGTCCGTCAACTGGCCTCTCTGGCGCGAGGGCGGCATGAAGGGCGACGAACATACGGAGCTTGCGCTAAAACACAGATTTGGCATCTCGCTCCTGGAGACCTCCGCAGGGATAGAGGCGCTGGAATGGGCGCTGCAGCGGGAAGAAACCCTATTGCTCATGGTTCCGGGGGAAGAAAGCAGGATTGACGCTGTCTTGGTCCGGGACGGGGAGTGGAATGAGGAGTTACATAAGGAAACGGCGGCTACACAGCCTGAGATGGCACCGAATCCGACTATCCGTTCTGCCGGAGGTACAGAAGAGGATGACCTCGCGATTATCGGAATCAGCGGGAGATTTCCGGGTGCGGACAATCTGTCGGAGTATTGGGAGCTGCTCAAGGCAGGCCGGGACGCCGTATCGGAGGTCGATCCGCAGAGGTGGAGTCATGAGGAGCAGCAGCGGATTGCCAGGGAGAGCTGGGGCAAGGACAGCTCCCGGTGGGGCGGCTTCCTCCGCGATGTGGACAAGTTCGATTCACTGCTGTTCAATGTGGCACCTTATCAAGCCGTGCTGATGGACCCGCATGAGCGGGTGTTTCTGGAGCTGGCCTGGGAAGCATTCGAGGATGGCGGGTATATCCGGTCTGCGCTCAAGGGTCAAAAGGTAGGCGTATTCGCCGGAGCCATGTGGATGCAGTACCAGCTGTACAACACCAGCCGGCAAGTCTCCACTTCCACCCTCTCGTCGATTGCCAACCGGGTCTCATATTATTTTGGACTGACCGGACCTTCGCTGGGCATTGATACCATGTGTTCCTCCTCGATGACGGCACTGCACATGGCCTGTCAAAGCGTGAAGAATCAGGATTGTGCCATGGCCCTGGTTGGAGGGGTGAATCTCTCTGTGCACCCGGATAAATACCTTCTGTTGTCTCAGGGTAATTTTGCTTCCTCGGATGGCCGGTGCCGCAGCTTCGGCGAAGGCGGAGATGGTTACGTGCCCGCCGAGGCAGCAGGCGCCATTCTGATCAAGCCGCTAAGGCAGGCGGAGCGGGACCATGACCGGATCTATGCGGTGATCAAAGGCAGCGCCATTAATCATGGCGGGGAGGCGAGCGGGTTCACGGTTCCCAATCAGCGTGCGCAGGAGGAAGCCGTGTCCGAAGCGATCCGCAGAAGCGGCATCGATGCAGGCACCATCAATTATATCGAAGCGCATGGCACGGGGACCTCGCTGGGCGATCCGATTGAGATCAAAGCGCTGATGAATGCTTTTGCTCCCCATAAGGACGAAGCCTTCAGCTGTGCCATCGGTTCAGTCAAGTCCAATATCGGCCATGCCGAAGCGGCTGCGGGCATATCCTCCATCGCCAAGGTGCTTCTGCAGATGCAGCACGGGCAGCTTGTACCATCAATTCATTCTGAACGAATTAACCCGCATATCCGGCTTGGCGATTCGGGCTTTTACATTCAGCAGAAGCTGGAGCCGTGGAAGCCGGTCACCCGTACCGCAAACGGGAGGACAACGGTGTACCCGAGACGCGCCGGCATCAGTGCTTTTGGTGCGGGAGGTTCTAACGCCCATGTCATTCTGGAGCAATATACCGGCAACAGAAGCAGCGGGAATCAGGATCAGCAGAATGTTGATAATGATCCGTATATTTTCATATTATCCGCGCAGACCCCTGAACGGCTGCAGGCTTATGCCCGGCGGATGAAAGCTTTTATGGAACAAAGAACAACAGAGGGCCACGGTAGTCATAAGGACATGACAGCTGCCCTGCAGGAGGTCATTGCTCAAATGCTGGACCTTCCGGTCACCGGGATCGGACAGGATCACTCCCTGGAGGAGCTGGGTCTCGGGCCTGTTGAATTCATCCAGCTGTGTGACAGGCTCCTGGCGAGCTTTGGCATCCAGGCAAACGCTTCTGCCGTTAGCGGTGACTTAACAGTGGAAGAGCTCAGCAGTCAGCTTGTACACGGAGTGGCAGGTATGGAAGGTTATGAGGCTGCTGAAGTCAGGGCCGGGGCGGTGCAGGAACTGTCGTTGCCGGGGCTCAGCTATACACTTCAGGTAGCCCGGGAACCCATGAAGCACCGGCTGGCTGTCGTGTACCGTACACTCAGTGAGCTGCTGGTGACGATCGGGGATTATTTGGAGCAGCGGGCATCCGCTCAACTGTTCACGTCAGAGGCAGGCTTGGCTGCACAAGGGCAGGCAAGTAAGGCGCAAATGCAGAGACATGTACAAATCCAGGCTAATCCGTATACGCCGGGCGATGCTGAACGCCTGGCCCAGGCATGGGCGGAAGGCGCAGCTATAGACTGGCGGATATTATACGGGAATGACGTACCTGAGCTTCTTTCGCTGCCGCATTATCCGTTTGCCCGTAAAAGCTATTGGATCGAGCCGATTAACCCTTCACAACTAATTACAACTATACAAGAGTATGCAGAACCCGCTCCAACTGCCGGATTCGCAGCGCCTGAAGCAATTCCGGCGTATGCGGGAAATGAAGTTATGCTGGAGCATGTGGAGGGCGGCGTCGCTATTATCCGCATTCAGGATGCCAAGCATAACAATACTTTTACCCATGAGGTTATACAGGGGCTCACCCATTGCTTCCAGGCCGCACAGCAGGATGAGCAGATCAAGGCGATTGTGGTTGCCGGGAACGACCGGATCTTCTCCATGGGCGGAACCCAGGAGCAGCTGCTGGATATTTCCGACTCCAGGCTGAGCTTCACGGATGCGCCGATTTTGTACAGGGGGATGCTGGAGTGCCCTATCCCTGTGATCTCTGCAATGGAAGGCCACGCTTCCGGCGGCGGCCTGCTGTTCGGATTGTATGCGGATGTTGTGGTTATGGCTGAGGAGAGCTTGTATTCCGCTGCTTTTGCCAAATACGGCTTCACTCCGGGGATGGGCGCAACCTTCATTCTGGAGGACAAGCTGGGAAAGAATCTCGCTGTTGAGATGATGTTCACAGCCAAAATGTATTCCGGCGAACAGCTCAAAAGCAGATCAGCCTCCGTCATCTTCCGGGCAAAGGACAAGGTGCTGCAGGAGGCGGTGTCGGTTGCCCGGCTGATTGCCGAGAAGCCGAGGACCACGGTCAGTGTGCTGAAGCAGGAGCTGTCCAGCCGGGTGCTGGATTCATTACTGCAATGTGTGGAACGTGAGAATGAAATGCACCGGATTACCTTCACCACCTCAGAGGTCAAAGCAAAGATCCGCCACTTATACCGGGCCGCGGAATCAGGGGGGAATGAGCGGGAAGCTGTAACGGCAGCAACCCTGTCTGCACCTGAAGATAAAGGAAACAAGGCAAGCCTGCCGACCGGGGGTATACATTCCGGTTTAACGGACCATGACGGTTCAGCAGGTCTTGCCAGTTCAACAGACCCTGCTGACTCCATTCCTTCCATATATGCTTCAGAAGCCGATCGGAACATTGAGCGGAACTTCAAGGACGAACTGACCCGGATCATCGCTAACCGGATACAACTGGATGAAGCAGAACTGGACGAGGATATGAATTTCAAGGATATGGGTGTGGATTCCATCAGCGGCGTTGAAATTGTGCGCGATCTCAATGAGAGCTTCAGCCTGCAGCTCGACACCATCGATATCTATGACTACTACTCTATTAATCTTCTTGCCGCGCATATCGGGCGCAAGCTGGAGTCGTTTTTACAGGTTAAGGAAGCGGAAGTACCGGGAATACCGGGATTAAAGGCAGTACCCGCAGTCTCAGGAACATCTTCAGGTACGAGTAGGGGAGCAGAAGAAGCCGGAGCTTCAGGAGGACATGCCGGTTCAGGAGTATCCGGGGGTTCTGCCAACTATACTCCCCCATCGGTTAACCAGGAGGACCGTGATCTGCTGGAGCTGTTGTCCAGGCTGAACGAGGATGAGCTGGATGTGGACGAAGTAGCCCAGTTTTTGGAGGTGTACTATGAGTAACGGCGAGACGATCAAGGACATATTGCAGCAGATCAAGGACCATAAGCTGGAGGCACGCGAAGGTCTGAGACGTATCCATGAGCTGAAGCAGCGGGGAGATGCGGTTTCCGGTGCAGAGCAGACCCTCTCTCCGGAAGCCGTGGAGCAGCAGGTCAAGGATGTGCTGTGCCGGGTAGTGAAGCTTCAGCCGGAGGAGCTGAGCCATGAGCTTTCTTTTAAGGAAATGGGCATTGATTCGATCAGCAGTGTGGAAATTGTCCGCGATCTGAATGAAGCGCTGCATATCCAGCTTGACGGCATCGTGCTCTATGATTATCCGACCATTCCCGAGCTGGCCCGGTATATGGTAGATGAGATTCAGAAGAACAGCGGCGCAATGCCGGGGAAGGGAATCAATGCCAGTGCTGCGAATGCAAACCCGCAAGAGCAGATACACGAACCTGTGCAGTCCCAACGCTTAAACCACAGATATGAATATATGAATGATCTAATCGATCAATTCTCGACAAACAAACCGGCAGCAGCGCCGTCCAAACCGAAAGCGCCAATGAAGGAGCCAGTGAACGACTTTAAGGAGCCGGTAAAAGCTTCTGAACCAGCCACAGTCTCGCCGCACGCCGCACGATCCCTGAAGCCACTAACCGGGCGTCAGGCCAAGGAGGAACAAGCACCTGCGGCGCAGGCTCCCTTATCCGCTGGACAACCGGCCTCTGGAGCGCCCAAGCTGACACTGAAAACCGGCCCGGCTCCCATAGCTCCCGCAGCTTCAAGTACAGAGGCTACGGGCAAGATCAAACTGGGCTTTGCCGCCTCCCGCCCTGCGGAAGAACCGGTAAAGGTCACGCCGGAAGCTCCTCCAGGAGTTTCCGCTGACCAAGCCACAGCCGCCGCGGCAGAAGGCGTTGCGATTGTCGGGTTATCAGGCAGATTTCCCGGCGCCGCTTCGGCAAGAGAGCTGTGGCGTAATCTCCGTGACGGTGTAGCCAGCACGGGTGAAATTCCCGCCAGCCGGTTCGATATTCGGGCATGGTATGACGAAGACCGGAAAGCGGATCAGAAGACTTATTGTACGGTTGCCGGACTGCTTGACCATGTGGATGAATTCGATCCGTTATTCTTCAATATTTCTCCTAAGGAAGCGGAGATTATGGACCCGCAGCAGCGGATTTTTCTGGAGGAGGCCTGGAAGGCGCTGGAGGATGCCGGATATTCCGACCAGGCGGTGCAGGATACCCGCTGCGGCGTATTTGTCGGCTGTGCGCCAAGCGATTATACCAAGCATCTGGAAGCGAACCGTCTAAGCAATACCGCAGATGCGTTTACCGGGACTTCTTCGTCGATTCTGGCTGCGCGAATCTCGTATTTTCTCAATCTGAAAGGCCCGAGCATTTCAATAGATACCGCCTGTTCCTCGTCGCTGGTTGCCGTACACCAGGCATGTGTCAGCCTCTGGAATGAGGAGTGTGACATGGCGCTGGCCGGAGGTATCCGGCTGATGATTACCCCGGACAGCATGGTGCAGAGCAGCCAGATGGAGATTTTGTCAGCGCAGGGTGTATGCAGGCCCTTCGATCAGGAAGCAGACGGGACCCTGCTGAGCGAGGGCGTAGGGGTCGTGGTGCTGAAGCCGCTGAAGCAGGCGCTGGAGAACAGGGATCATATCTATGGTGTAATCCGCGGCTCAGGTGTGAATCAGGACGGCCGGACCAATGGCATTACCGCACCAAGCGTGAACTCGCAGATTCAATTGGAGAAACGGGTGTACGAGAAGTTCCGCATCGATCCGGCCGAGATCAACTATGTCGAAGCGCATGGAACGGGCACCGCTTTGGGTGATCCGATCGAAGTAAAGGCCCTGACCGAAGCGTTCCGCGAATTTACGCAGGACAGCCAGTATTGCGCGCTTGGGTCCGTCAAAGCCAATATCGGACATGCCACAATGGCCGCCGGTGTCGCCGGAATGATCAAAATCCTGCTGTCTCTGAAAAACAGACAAATCCCGCCGCTGATCCACTATAACCGGCTTAATGAGAAGATCAGGCTGGACGGAAGCCCCTTCTACATCAACACCGAGCTGGTAGATTGGCCGGAGAACAAACGGGGCTCCAGAATGGCTGCAATCAGCGGGTTTGGCTTCAGTGGTACGAACTGCCATATCGTCATCGAAGAATACCGCAGGGGAAGCTAGAAGCTGTAAGAGCGGCCGGAATTCATACATTCATTAGGAAGAGAAGTGGAGGCTAAACAGATGAGCAATAATGGCATACATAGCGGCGAACGCCCTTTTTATCTGTTTCTCTTTTCAGCCAAGACCCGGGAGGGCCTGATTCGGAGACTTGCGGATCTAAAAGAGTGGATCAAGGAAGAGGCGGACGCCAGTACGGATGTCGGAAATATCGCCTACACGTTATCCGTCGGCAGAAGCCACTTTCCCGAGCGGGCGGCCGTGATTGCCGGCGATCTGCAGGAGCTGGAAACGGAGCTGCTGCGCACCCTGGAGGCGCTTGCTGCGGATACGGGCAGTGCCTCCCGCGTGCTGCGGCGAAACCAGAACGGGCGTGAGGATCAGCGCAGGCTTGATGACATTGTGGGGAAAGGATCAGCTGGCGGGGCAAACGGGGCTTCAGTCTCCCGGCAAGCGCTGGATGAGGCCGCAGGACTGTATATGGAAGGCTGCATTTGCAGCTGGAACGTCTTGTACAGCGACCGCCAATATAACAAAATACCGCTGCCTACCTATCCGTTTCAGAAACACAAGTATTGGCTGGAGCTGAACACGGCAGCGCCTTTAGCCGCAACAGGAGGCGCTGCGGTACAAGCGATAGGCCCGGTACTGGATAACAACCAGTCTACGGTGCATGAGCAGTGTTTTGCGAAAAAGCTAACCGGCGCAGAGTTCTACCTGAACGATCATATCGTATCCGGCCATAAGCTGCTTCCGGGTGTGGTCCAGCTGGAGATGGCCTTGTCCGCTGCGGCCGCTTCACTGCCGGGTACAACGGTCCGCAGGATAACCGGTGTTGTCTGGGCTTACCCGATCCAACTGGAAGACGGCGAAGCCGCTAAGACTGTGCAGGTGCGCCTATATCCGGGGGAAGCGGAAGCTGAACTAGATTACGAGATTACAAGCCTGTCCGAAGGAAATACGGTCATTCATAGCCAGGGAAGCATCAGTTATACAGCGGAAGAACCGTCCGGGAGTCTGCTGGACACTCTGGATATTACCGCGTTAAGCCAAGGGAAGACGCGCATCAGCGGAAGCCAAATCTATGACAAGTTCAGAAAACATCAGCTGCTGCTCGGCCCGTCCTTTCAGTCGATAACCGAAATGTTTGCCGGGGAGACAGAAGCGTTAGCTTTCATCGAACTGCCTGCACATTTGCGCGAAGGCTTCAAGGAATTTACGCTGCATCCCACCGTGGTTGACGGAGTGCTGGAAGCGGTCATCGGGCTGGTCAGCTCACAGGAAGAACTGGAGGGTGCGGTGGCTCTGCCGTATTCTTTTGACAAGCTGGAAATCTTCGGGAGCCTGCCGGCGAGCTGTGTATCCTATGTGAAAAAGCTGGAGTCCGCCAATAGCGGCGGTGACCAGGAGTTCGATGTCGTTCTGGCCGACGGGCAGGGCCGGGTCCTGTTGAAGTTCACCCGCTTTGTACTGAAGGTCTTCCATCAGGGAAGTCATCAGAGCATGGAGGAGATGAGCTTCGCTTACGAATGGAAGGAAAACGGTACGGCTCTTCCGCCACAAGGAAATATTCAAGGCGATGTGCTCTTATTCACGGGGCAGTCTGAGCTATATAAGGAATTTGCCAAGGCCAATAATCATCCTGATTCAGGGCAGTTAACTATTGTAGAAGCCGGTGCCGAGTATCATCAGGACGGAGAAGCGCATTACCGGATTAACCCGGAGCAGCCGGCCGATTATACCCGCTTGATTCGTGAATTGAAGAACAGAGGCTGTACACTGGAGACCATCGTGTATGAACAGCCGGAGGTCGCTGCTGCTTCTGCCGGGGCAGCTGCCGCCGGAGCTTACCTGCACCAGCTGTATCTGGCCCAGGCTCTGATGGCTGACCAGGAAAACCGGCATACCCGGGTGATCCAGTTATGCCGGGGCGGGGAGAAAGAGGCTGTACCACCGGAGCTTGGAGCACTGAGAGGATTCAACAAAACGCTCAAGCTGGAGCATTCAAAGCTGCATTTCAGCACGCTGTTCACCGGACAGGCCAGCACGGAGGAGATATACCGGATGGTTGCCGCCGAGGTCCAATCGGCTGACGATGAAGTGCTGTACAAGCAGGACAGAAGGTATGTTCATGCACTGAAGGAGATTGCACTGCCTGAGAAGGAAAGCGTGCAGGATATCCTCCGTCCTCAGGGCGTGTACCTCATTACTGGCGGACTGGGCAAGCTGGGGCTGATTGTGGCGGAGCATCTTGCCGGGCAGGTTCAGGCCAAGCTTGTGCTGATCGGCCGATCCGCACTTCAGCCGGGGCAGGAACAGCAAATCGCCCGTTTGCAGAAGCTCGGGGCAGAAGTGCTGTACGTGCAGGCGGATATTTCGCAGGAACAGGCAGCAGCAGCGGCTGTTGCCGAAGCAAGGAGCCGGTTCGGCAGCCTGCATGGCATCATTCATGCGGCGGGAGTCACCCGCGATGCACTTATCCAGGTGAAGGACGCGGAGCAGGCCGGCGAAGTGCTTGAGGCAAAGGTCCAGGGGCTGATCTATCTCGACCAGGCAACGCAGGAGGATAAGCTGGATTTCATAGCGGCATTCTCCTCAATAGCTGCAGTGACGGGAAATACCGGGCAGAGCGATTACGCGTATGCCAATGCTTTTATGGACGAATATATGCTATCCCGACATGCCTTGGTGCGATCGGGTCACAGATACGGAAAGTCCATCTCCATCAACTGGCCGCTCTGGAAAGAAGGGGGGATGCAGGTAGAGGAACAGACTCTCTTGTTCTTCCGGAATACCGTGGGTCTGAAACCGCTGGAGACTGCGGCGGGACTGGGCTATTTCGAGGTAATCCTGAACGGAAATGTACCACAAATATTGCCGCTTCAGGCAAACCGCAAGAAAATCAGCGGCATTCTGGGCCTTGAATCAGCGGCTTCCGGTGCAGCTATAACCGGAGAAGGAGCCGTTCTCCGGGCGAATCTGGCGGCCGATTTACTGGAGCAGACTCAGCAAGCCATCACCGGAGTCATCAGCCGCTTGATGAAGCTGGATGAAGCTGTGATCCATCCGGATCAGGATTTGGGCGAATACGGTATGAGTTCCATTACGTTCACGGATGCAGCGGGTGCGGTCAATGATACGTTCCAGGTGCGGATGACGCCGGCGGTCTTTTTTGAATATCCGACGGTCCGTGCATTATCTGCCCATCTGGCGGAGAGCTATCCGGACGAATTGGTTGAATATTTCAGTCACGGAGCCATTCAGGCAGCTGTAGCCTCTGTTGATTATGGGCCGGTTAAGGCGGGGACCTCCGGCACGAAGGCCAGACAAGGGTGGAAGGTGATTCAGCCGGAGTCAGCCGGAGCCGTCAAACGCGAACCTGTTGCCATTATCGGGATCAGTGGAGCCATGCCTGAGTCGAGGGATCTGGAGACATTCTGGGAGCAGCTGCGGCAGCAGAAGGATATGATCTCGGAGATTCCCGGCGACCGCTGGGATACTCAGGAACTGAACCGGCTGAAGGGCCGCGGCCCGGACAAGCCGATCTCCGGCTGGGGCGGCTTCATGAAGGACATCGACAAGTTTGACCCGGGCTTCTTCGGCATTAACCCGCGTGAAGCCGATCTGATGGACCCGCAGCAGCGGATATTCCTGGAAACCGTGTGGTCTACCCTTGAGGATGCCGGATATAAAGCTTCGGCATTGTCAGGCAAGAAGGTGGGGCTGTTCGTCGGGGTCTCTACGAATGATTACAGCACTCTACTGCAGGACAACGATATCGAGATAGAGGCTTATTCTTCCACAGGCAGCTCTCACTGCGTACTCGCCAACCGGATTTCTTACCTGCTCAATTTCCGCGGCCCAAGCGAGCCGATTGATACGGCCTGCTCCAGTTCCCTGGTGGCCGTGCACCGGGCGGTGGAGAGTATTCAGAACGGCGACTGCGAACAGGCGATTGCCGGCGGTGTGAACGTGATTGCCGCCCCAACCCTGCACATATCCTTCAGCCGGGCAGGCATGCTGTCACCGGACGGACGCTGCAAAACCTTCGATCAAAGCGCAAACGGCTATGTGCGCGGAGAAGGTACAGGAGCTGTTCTTCTCAAGCCGTTAAGCCAGGCCGAAGCGGACGGGGATTATATTTACGCGGTTATCAAAGGAACGGCGGTCAACCATGGCGGCAAGGTCAGCTCGCTGACGGTGCCGAATCCGAAGGCGCAGGCTGAGGTGCTGGTGGAAGCCTACGATAAAGCCGGAATTTCCCCGGATACCATCGGTTATATCGAAGCGCATGGCACCGGCACCAGCCTGGGTGATCCGGTGGAGATCAATGCACTGAAAAGTGCTTTTAAAGAGCTGTATCACAGACGCGGAATCCAGGCGACCCGGGAGCGGTATTGCGGACTGGGCGCGGTCAAGACCAATATCGGCCACCTGGAGGCCGCCGCAGGCATTGCCGGAATCCTGAAGGTTGTGCTGGCGATGAAGCATAAGACTTTACCGGGCAACGTTCACTTTAACCAGCTGAATCCGTATATCGAGCTTGAGCATTCGCCTTTTTATATCGTGGAGAAGACGCAGGAATGGACAACGCTTGAAGATGCGCCAAGACGGGCAGGGGTCAGCTCCTTCGGCTTCGGCGGAGTGAACGCCCATGTGGTATTGGAGGATTATACGCCTGCAGCCGCCATGGATTCTTCCGGTTCTGGTTCCGGTTCCGGGCAATCCGGGGAGTCGGGGCAGGGTAACGTGATCATTCTATCCGCAAAGACCAAGCCCCAGCTTCAGCAAAAGGTGCAGCAGCTTCTAAGTTACCTGACGCTTCATGGTGATAAGGAAGAGCTTACGCTGCATAACATCGCCTTCACGCTGCAGACAGGAAGAGAGGAAATGGCGGAGCGGATGGCTTTTGCCGCCGCCGGCAAGGAGGAGCTGGTGAACATTCTGCACAGCTGCCTCTCCGGGCCGGAACAAGCCTATGCAGTGTGCTACGGTCAGGTATCCGCACAGCCTGCGGCTGCACCATCGCTGTCCGCCAAAGCCGGAGACCGGTTATCGGCGCAGCCGGTTACAGCCTTGGAGCTTTCGGAGTTACCGGAACACTGGACCTCCGGAGAGGCGGTTGACTGGAGCCGCCTGTATGTGAACCGGAAGGGCAGACGCATTCCGCTGCCGGTGTATCCTTTTGCCAGAGAAATCTGCTGGGTCCGTAAAAATACACGCCGTATCGCTCCCAAGCTGTCTTCCGCAGAAACGGCTGCCGCCGTACTCCATCCGATGGTTGACAGCAATGTCTCCACTATGGAAGAGGAGAAATTCCGAACGGTACTTCGGCTGGATCAGTTTTTTGTGAAGGATCACGTGGTCGGCGGCAAGGTTCTGATGCCTGGGGTAGCCTATCTGGAGATGGTAAGAGCTGCTGCCGATTTGGCGGGAATCACCCCGGTAACGGGGCTGAAGGATGTCAGATGGATTAAGGCTGTGGAGCTGGAGGAAGACCGGAAGGAAATTTACACCTCTTTCCGGCTTGTTGAATCAGGAGAGCTGGAATACCGGGTGTTCAGTGAAGCCGGGGATCAGCGCGTTCTGCACTCCTCGGGGATAATTTTGCAGGAGACAACGCCTTCCGCCCAAACGCTGGAGATTGCGAAGATCAAGGAGAGAAGTACATCCACCTTCGATCATGCACAGTGTTATGACCATATCTTCAAGGGCGTCGGCTTCGATTATGGCCCTGCTTTCCGGGTGACGAAGACTGCTTACAGCTCTGTACAGGAAGGCTTGTCCGAAATTTCTCTGCCACAGCATCTTGAGGCGGATTACGCCGACTATGTGCTGCATCCGTCGATCATCGACGGTGCGGTGCGGTCGCTCTCATGGGCAGGAAGACGCAGCGATGAGGACTTGACGCTCCGGGTGCCGTTCGCCCTGGACCGTATGGAGCTGGTCGGTGAGGTTCCCCGGCAGT
The DNA here is from genome assembly GCF_037963255.1 of Paenibacillus sp. FSL H8-0259. Classification (NCBI taxonomy): domain Bacteria; kingdom Bacillati; phylum Bacillota; class Bacilli; order Caryophanales; family Paenibacillaceae; genus Paenibacillus; species Paenibacillus sp. FSL H8-0259. The sequence continues at coordinate 4,329,653 of NZ_CP150147.1, read as the reverse complement.
GCTACGCCTATGCGAAGCCTGCAGAGGGGGCAACCGGTACGGATGATGAGGGAACGCGGAAGTATGATATCCGGATTACCGACATGGAAGGCCAAGAGGTTGTGCGGCTGTTCGGATTCTCAATTAAGCATTACGCATCAGCCAAAGGAGTTGCACCCGTGCAAGCTGCCGGTTTATCGCTGTATGCGCCGGAATGGATAGAGGCTGGTCTGCCGCAGGAATCCGCTGCGCTGTCCTCTATTATAGTGTTCGGCTCAGCGGCTTTGGCCGTTTCTATCCGTGAGCAGGCTACGCAGCAAGGCTTGGCGCCAGACCGCTGTATTCAGGTTCAGGCAGGGGCCGAATATGCCCGGCTGAGCAGCACAGAGTATGTGATCAACCCGGGACAGGCAGCGGATTACCTCCGGTTACTGGAAGCTTTGAACACTCAGGGCGTGGAGCTACAGCATATTGTGCATGGCTGGAATGTGAATGCCGTTGCCGGGGCTGGGGATGCGCTGGAAGATACGGGAAGTCTGCAAGTTGGGCTGGCGGAATTTCTGGAGGCGCAAATGGATCAAGGGCTGTATTCACTGCTGCATCTCTTGCAGGCGGCGGCAGCATCGAAGCCGATGTCCAGAATCAGATGCTTATATGCCTATGACAGTGCGGAACATGTGCTGACGCCGCTGAATGAAATGGCTGCCGGATTGGCCCATTCAATCTCTGCCGATCATCCGTTGTTCCAATTGAGTCTTGTTCAGCTAAATACAGAGGCCCCGGCAGAAGCCGCAGAGCGGTTGGTCCAAGAATTACTGCCGCCGCAGCTTGCCGGCGGGACAGAAATCAGATACGACGGCGGTGCACGGTATCTGCGGAAGCTCCTTCCGCAGCCTATGCTTCACCAGGCCGGAGAATCCAGGTTCATCAGAGGCGGTGTCTATATTATTACCGGCGGCACCGGAGCACTCGGCATGCTGGTGGCGGCTGAACTGGCCGCTACGGTTCAAGCCAGGCTGGTGCTGGCCGGAAGGCAGCCGGTGGATGCGGCCATTCAGGCGAAGCTGGAGCATTTGGCGGGACTTGGCGCAGAAGCGGTCTACCTTCAGGCCGATGTTGCCGACATGGGTGGTGCAGTCCGGTTAATCGGACAAGCCAAAGCTCGCTTCGGCGGGATTAACGGCATCCTTCATTGTGCCGGAATCGGTGAGACGGTGAAGGCAGCGGAGAGCAGCAAAGCAGGCTTTGCCCGCATTCTCGGCCCCAAAGTCAGCGGGACCCTGAATCTGGATCTGGCCAGCAAGGTTGAAGCGCTGGATTTGTTCATCCTGTTCTCGTCCACCTCTGCACAGATCGGGGATATGGGAGCAGGCAGCTATGCGGCTGCCAATAGCTTCATGGACCGCTTTGCCGTCTATCGTGACCGTCTTGCCGCACAGCATCAGCGGCAGGGCAAGACCGTATCCATCAACTGGCCGCTCTGGCAGGATGGAAGATATCAGGTTGCCGCAGCCCAGCAGCAGGTGCTGGCCGATTATTACGGCATGCACCTGCTGGACAGCAGAACAGGCCTGGATATTCTGGAGGCTGTGCTAAAAGAGGATGTCGTGCAGGCCTTCGTCGGCTACGGCGATCCGCACAAAATCGCCCGGGCGCTCGGTATAAGCGGAACAGGTCAAACTGGTCAAGCTGGTCAGGCGGCCACAGCGGCGCAGTCAGCAAGCAGCAGCGTTGACAGCGGGGAACTGCTGGTACGGACGCAGGCTTATCTTGTCAGCCTGCTTGCCAAGACTCTGGGCATCTCGAAGGAACGGATCGGCCAGACTTCGCCGCTGGATGCCTTTGGTCTGGATTCGATCATGATTCTGGAGCTGAATGAGTCGCTGCAGCGCGATTTCAGCGGACTGCCGACCACATTATTTTACGAATATAACACGGTAGAATCGCTTGCCGGTTACTTCACCGGGCATTACGGAGCACAGCTTGCTTCCCTATTGAAGCTTGAGCAGCCGCAGAACCCGGAGGCGGTGAAGCCGCCGGCAAAATTGCCGGTAAATCCGCAGGGCGGATGCTTCCTGCCGAAGGCAGGGGAAGCTGCACCGCCGGTAAGAAACGCGGTGAACAACGGCGGTATGGATATTGCGGTCATCGGCATGGATGGCAGATTCCCGATGGCGGGCAATATCTCCGAGCTGTGGGACAACCTGAGGGAAGGCCGGGACTGCATTACTGAAATTCCCGCTGACCGCTGGGACTACACGCGGGACTACGATGCGGAGAAGGGCAAGAAGGGCAAAATTTACACCAAATACGGCGGTTTTATAGATGATGTGGACAAATTCGATCCGTTATTCTTCCAGATGACACCGCGGGATGCCCAGTTGACGGACCCGCAGGAACGGTTGTTTCTGGAATGCGCCTACCACACCGTCGAGGATGCCGGATACACCCGTGAGAAGCTCGCCCGCTCCAAGGTCGGTGTTTTTGTCGGCGTCATGTATGGACATTATCAGCTAATCGGCACAGAAGGCTACGCCTCAGGCAATCTGGTAGCGCCTAACTCGTCCTTCGCGTCCATCGCCAACAGGGTGTCGTACTTGTTCAACTTCCAGGGGCCGAGCATGGCGGTTGATACCATGTGCTCCTCGTCGCTGACCGCGATTCATCTGGCCTGCGAGAGTATCCGCAGCGGTGAGAGCGAGGCTGCGCTTGCCGGAGGCGTCAATGTGACGATCCACCGCAACAAATACGTGTTCCTGTGCAGCCAGCGCTTCGCCTCCAGTGAAGGCAAATGCCGGGCCTTCGGCGAGGGCGGAGACGGTTATGTAGCCAGTGAAGGCGTGGGGGCAGTTCTGCTCAAGCCGCTCAGCAAAGCCATAGAAGACGGAGACCATATCTACGGAGTCATCAAGGGCACGGCAGTGAATTCCGGCGGCAAAACCAGCGGCTACACTGTGCCGAATCCGGGTGCTCAGGCTGCGGCTATTGCCGAGGCTCTCCGCAAGTCGGGCGTACATCCCAGAACAATCACCAGTCTCGAAGCGCATGGCACCGGGACCTCTCTGGGCGACCCGATTGAAATTGCCGGACTGTCCAAGGCGTTCGGCCAGTACACGGACGAGAAGCAGTTCTGCTCGATCAGCTCGGTCAAATCGAATATCGGACACCTGGAATCTGCCGCCGGGATTGCCTCAGTAGCCAAGGTCATGCTGCAGATGAAGCACCGGATGCTCGCACCGTCGATTCATACGGAGGAACTGAACAGCGGCATCCATTTCGAGGATACGCCGTTCTATGTGCAGCGAAGCCTGGACCGCTGGGAGCAAGCTCCGGGCAGCGGAGAGATGCGCAGAGCCGGCATCAGCTCCTTCGGGGCAGGCGGAGCGAACGTGCACCTGATTGCCGAAGAATACGTACCGGCACAGGCTGCTGCAGAAATCGCCGGAAGCAAGCTGATCGTATTGTCCGCCAAGAACCGGGAACGTCTCATGGAGAAGATTCATGAGCTGCACCGCTTCCTGGAGGCACCGCTTCCTGGAGAATACACACTGGCAAATATCGCATACACGCTGAGCACAGGCCGGGAGGAAATGGAGGAACGGCTGGCTTTTGCCGCCTCCACACTGGACGAACTGAAGTCAGCCCTGCAAGCTATTGCGGCAGGTGTTGTCCACGAAGGTGTACACCAAGGAAATTCGGCGGCAGCGCTAACGAACGGAGCCGCCATTCTCGGGAATGACCCCGAGGATATCGCTTATATCGCCGCGCTGGCCCGCAAGAATCAGCTGGAACGGATTGCGAAGCTATGGGTCCTCGGCACGCCGATTGACTGGAGTCTGCTCTTTGCAGGCTATAAGCCGCAGAAGGTTTCCCTGCCGCTGTATCCTTTTGCCAGAGAACGATATTGGCTGGAGAACACGGGCAGCGGCAGCACGGGAACAGCTGTAACAGCAGCGAACGGACAAGCGGGGAACGGGCTAATGCCTGAAGGGCTGCTCTCCCTGCACCCGCTGCATCCGCTGGTGGATGTCAATATCTCCACACTGCGCGAGCAGCGGTTCCGCAAGCGGCTCTCTGTCGAGCAGTTCTACCTGCGGGATCATATCGTTGCGGAGCAGATGCTGCTGCCCGGGGTCGCTTACATTGAGATGGCCAGAGCTGCAGGTGAAATTGCTGCCGAAGCCACGGTCAGCGCGGTCCGGGACATTGTCTGGCTGAAGCCGGTGGTGATGACAGAGGATTCCATGGACCTGGATATCGTTCTGGAGCCTGAAGGGGAGGCCGTGCATTATGAAATCTTCAGTAATGCCCGGAGCGGCAAGGTTGTGCATTCCAGAGGCGTTCTGGAATTCGCTGAGGTGCCTGCATCCCGGAGAAGCCGGAGCCTGGACCTGGATGGAATCAAGGGCCGCTGCCCGGGCCGCAAGGATAAATACGAATGCTACCAGCATGTATTCAAAGGAATTGGCTTCGATTACGGTCCTTCCTTCCAGGTGACGGAAGAGGTGCTGAGCGGGAAGGAAGAGACGCTGGCCCGCTTGTCCCTGAATGAGGCCTACAGAGCCGCATTGCCTGAATTTGTACTTCACCCGGCGTTATTCGACGGGGCGGTACGCTCGGTGGCCGCAGGCAGGGATGAAGCAGGCAGAGCCACGCACATTCCGTTCTCGATGGGGAACATCGGGATATTCGCACCGATTCCTGCCGACTGCTATGTGTACACCCGGGTGAAGGAGCAGCCGGGAGAGAACAATCAGGGATTGAACATTTTTGATATTGCCATTCTCGACCTGGACGGCCATGAAGTGGTCAGAATCGAGGATTTCATCGTCCGGCCGTTTGCCGGGAAGCCGGAAGGCCGTCGCCCGGAGGAGGAGATATTCTACTATACTCCGGTCTATGAGAATGAAGCGCTTGTCCCGGTAATGGGCGCAGAGCGGCGGAATGTTCTGATCTTTGGCGAACCGGCAGGCGGCGGGGGCAACGGCGATAAGGATGCCACTCATCCTCCGCTCCATATGTTGCCAAGCGGAGCAGACGGCTGCGTCTGGATTACACCGCATACGGAATACCGGGCACGTCAGGGAAATCATATGGCGATTAACCCGCAGAGGGAAGCGGATTATGTGAGACTGCTGCAGGAGCTGCGGGAGAGCGGCTTTGACGCCACCCATGTCCTGCATCAGTGGGCAGGAACGGCAGCGCCGCTGCCGCTGACTGCGCTAAGTGATGACATGATCCAGCCTGTGCTGACACAGATGCTGGAGAACGGCGTATTTTCCGTTGTCTCACTGTTCAAAGCCTTCGTCCAGGTGTACGGACAGCAGCCGCTGAAGCTGCTGTTCATCTACCGGACAGACCAGGGAGCTTTCTCGGCTCCTCATGAACTGCTTGCCAGCTTCGCGAAGTCGATTGTAACGCTGCACCATAAGTTTCAGATTGCCAGCGTATCGGCGGATGACCATACAATCAACGGTGCGGGCTTCCAGGAAAGACTTTATCAGGAGCTGTTCTCTTCAGAGAACACAGGCCATGCGGATATCCGTTATACCGGAGGACAGCGGCAGGTGCGGAAGATCAGACCGCTGGAGCATGGCGGCAGGAAGACGGCTGCTGCATCCCCCGTGACTTTTAAAGAGAACGGTGTGTATCTGATTCCGGGCGGTACAGGCGCGCTGGGCATGATTTTTGCCAGATATCTTGCCCGCACTTACCGGGCCGCCGTTATTTGCACCGGCAGACAGCCGGCAAGTGAGCGGACGGATGTCTTCATGGCGGAGCTGGAGCGGATTGGAGGAGAAGGCCGTTATCTTCAGGGCGATATCGCAAGCGCCGGGGATGTGAAGAAGATCATGGGCAGCATCAAGAACGAGTTCGGCGTGCTTGACGGTATCATCCACTGTGCAGGCCAGGGCGGATCAGTACCAGTAACGGAAGCGGACCGCGCGGCAGGCCGGGAGATCATGAATTCCAAGGTACAAGGCTTGATCCACCTGGACCTGTTCAGTACGGATTTTGATCTCGGTTTTCTGATCCTCTTTTCCTCCATTTCGGTGGAGCTGGGTGATCTGGGCGTTGGTTATTATGCCATGGCCAACAGCTTCATGGACCGTTATGCACAGCTTAGAAATGAATCAGTGTCACAAGGGAAGCGCAAGGGCCAGACGATTTCGGTCAATTGGCCGCTGTGGAAGGACGGGGGATTTGAAATTCCCGAGAGTGAGTCGGCGTTCTATTCCAGCTACCTGGGCATGAGCATGATGGATGAGGATACGGGCATCCGGGCTTTTGAAGCCATCTGCCAGGCGGGCAGCGGTAATATCATAGTTGCTGCAGGGAACAAGCCCAAGATTGATCATGCGTTCAAGCTGGAAAAAAACACACCGGTGCAAGAAGTTCCGCTAGAGGATAAGGGGGCCATTGTTGACCTGCTGACCCGGCTGCAGGCCGGAGAGATGAGCGAAGCGGAAGTGGAACAGTGGATGGGGGGCCTACTATGAGTGACGCAAACCTGGAAATGGGCAGAATTCTGGAGCAGATCAAGCGGGGAGAGATAGACCCCGAGCAGGGCTATACGCTGATCCGGCAGCTGAAAAGCCAGCCCGCAGTGCCAGCAGACACCAAGCGGACAACCGGATCAAATGCAGATGCACAGGGAGGCCAGGGGCTGCATGACTATGCTGTCCAGTATTTGAAGGGGCTGCTCTCGCAGGTCATCGGTCTGGACACAGACCGGATCAATGCGGGGCAGAGCCTGGAGGAGTACGGGGTGGATTCGGTGGCGATTATGGAGATCAACTCGCTGCTGGACAAGGATTTTCCGAATCTTCCGAAGACGCTGATGTTCGAATACGGTAACTTGGCTGAGCTTGCCGGGTATTTTGTACAGAATCAGCGGGAGCTGCTGGAAGGGCAGGCCGGGTACCGGCAGACCCGCGAGAATCACCAGGCGGCCAAGCCCGCCGTACCGGCGGCAGACCTTGCACCGATTCAGAAGAAGAGTGAAGAACCTTCGAAGAAATACAGGACCTTCGTAACGCCCGGCAAGAGCAGGGACCAGGCAGTGGAGCAGGCTCATCCGGCAAAGGACGAGGGGATTGCGATCATTGGCATCAGCGGCGCTTTTCCGGGTGCCCGCAATCTGGATGAATTCTGGAATAATCTGAAGAACGGTGTGGACTGCATTTCCGAGATTCCGCCGCAGCGGTGGGATCACAGCCGATTCTACGATCCGGAGAAAGGCAAGAAAGGCAAAGTGTACAGCAAGTGGGGCGGTTTTATCGACGAATATAACTGCTTTGATCCGCTGTTTTTTCAGCTGACGCCAAGGGATGCGGAGCAGCTAGACCCGCAGGAGCGCCTATTCCTGGAGAGTGCACACAGCGCTATTGAGGATGGCGGCTATACCCGGCAATCCCTGTGGAACAGTAAGACAGGTGTGTTCGTCGGCGTCATGTACGGCCACTACCAATTGTACGGAGCGGAGGAGACCGCCAAGGGAAATACTCTGACACTCAGCTCGTCGTATGCCTCCATCGCCAACCGGGTGTCCTATTTCTTTAATTGGAACGGGCCCAGCATTGCGCTGGATACGATGTGTTCCTCGTCGCTTACCGCGCTGCATCTCGCCTGCGAGAGCATTTACCGGGGAGACAGCGAGATTGCGATCGCGGGGGGAGTGAATGTCACCATTCACCCGGATAAGTATCTGTTCCTCTGCAATCAGCGGTTCGCCTCGAGTGAAGGCAAATGCCGCGCCTTCGGCAGCGGCGGAGACGGGTATGTGCCCGGCGAAGGGGTGGGTGCACTGCTGCTGAAGCCGCTCGCCAAAGCAATGGAGGACGGAGACAACATCTATGGGGTGATCCGGGGAACCTCGATTAACCATGGCGGCAAGACGAACGGCTACACCGTTCCCAATCCGAATGCGCAGTCGAATATTATCGCGGAGGCGCTGCGCAAATCGGGCGTCCATCCACGGCATATCAGCTATATGGAGGCACATGGAACGGGAACCGCGCTCGGTGATCCGATAGAGATCAGCGGCTTGACCAAAGCCTTCAGGACCCGGACGGCAGATAACCAGTACTGCGCGATCGGCTCGGTCAAAAGCAATGTCGGTCATCTGGAATCGGCGGCCGGGGTGGTCTCCATCATTAAGGTGCTGCTGCAAATGAAGCATAGGCAGCTTGTACCCTCGCTCCATTCCGAGGTGCTGAATCCGAATATTAACTTTGCAGAGACCCCTTTCTATGTTCAGCGCCGCCTGGAAGAGTGGAAGCCTGCCGTTATTGAAGAGGGAGGCGTGTCCAGAGAATGCCCGCGTTATGCGGCGGTAAGCTCATTCGGCGCAGGCGGCACGAACGTGCATGTCATCCTGGAGGAATACATGGGGAAGCCGGAAAGTGTCTTGTCCGCAACGCACATTGACCGCGGCTGCGGGCCGTACATCTTTATTTTATCCGCCAAAAACAAGGACCGGCTGAACGCTTACGCCAAGCATGTCCTTGATTACATTGATCTGCACACGGTTTGGCAGGGAAATGCGCCGGAAGAGATCAGCAGCACTGCACTTAGAAAATATGTGATCGCCGACATCACCGCCTGCTTCCTGCAATCGGCCCTCCTGCCTGCATACATCAGCGCCCAGGAGGCCATTGAGGAATACGGCCTGTCCAAAGAAGAACTGATGGCTGCTGCGGACGCTCTTTATGAAGCTTATCCGGTCCGGCTGCCTATGGGCCTCCTGACGGGCAGCGCCACGATTGAAGGCATTGCCGGTCATCTGCTGGAGCAGCTAGGTTCTGCAGCCATTGCGGCCAGACATGGACTTGGAGCGGGAACGGCAGAATCAACGGAAGATGTGGAAAGCGCAATAGATGCGAACCGTACGGCCGCCTATGATTTCCGCCTGGAAGAGCTGATCTATACGCTTCAGGTTGGCCGGGAGCCCATGGAAGAAAGACTGGCGATCGTGGTATCCGGCACGCAGGAGCTGAGGGAGAAGCTGAGCCAGTTTCTGGCCGGCAGCCGCAAAGTCTCCGAGGTCTATGCGGGAAATATCAGCTCCGGCAGCGAGATCCGCGATGTTTTCACGGAAAGTGAGGAAGGGGAAGCCTTCCTGCTGTCCCTGGTGCAGTCCGGCAAGCTGAGCCAGCTCTGCAGACTGTGGGTTAGCGGGGTGAGCTTCAACTGGCAGCTGCTGTATGCGCAGAGCAAGCCGGGTAGAATCTCCTTACCGACTTATCCGTTCGACCGGACACGCTACTGGTATAACTCGACGGAAGCCGCTGCAGCAGTATTCAGCAGCAAACCCGCAGCCCTGGCGGCGGTCATCGATTCCAATGAATCTGTATTTGAGGAGCAATGCTACAAAAAAAGCTTAAGTGCAGCCGATGCCTACCTGCGCGATCATGTGGTCCAAGGCCGGATGGTGCTGCCGGGAGTGGTCTATCTCGAAATGGCCTGGCGGGCAGGGGCGCTCTCCAGCCGGGAGTGGAAGGTGCAGTCGGTTACCGATGTGAAATGGCGCAGAACGCTGGAGCTGCCGGCAGACAAGGATGTCCAGGACATCTTTGTGGGGCTGGTTGCCCAGGAAGACGGGATCGGAGCCAGTATCTATTCCCTGAACGGGAACGGTCAAAGAGTACTGCACTGCACCTGTACGGTGAATTATACGGACGGTGAAACCGAAGCCGCAGATGCGGATGCTGTGGATATTCCGCATATCCTCCAAACAGCCAGCCGCACCATTTACCGCGAAGACTGTTATGAGCTGTTCTCGGCTCACGGAATGAAGTACGGCCCCAATCTGCGGACCATTGAAGCGGTATATACCGGAGATCACGGCACCTTGTCCAAGCTGACACTGCCGGTACACACGCAAATGCCGCTTCAGGAATATATCCTTCATCCCGGATTTGCTGACGGAGCGATGCAGACAGCATTGTATTCGGTGCTCAGCGGCCAGCGGCAGAATGGAACCTTTGTCCCGTTTGCCCTGCAGTCTGTAGAGGTCTACAGACCGTTGACACCTGTGAGCTATTGTCTGGTTGCGCCTGCCGCTTATGCGAAGGAGCAGGATATGCAGTTCGATTTGCTGCTGCTTGACAGCTCAGGCCTTCCGGCGGTGCGTTTCTCCTGTCTTTCAGGAAGAGATTTGACGTCTTCTGCGCAGAACACGAGGGCGGCGGAAGCAGAGTCGGCTGCTTTGGCGGGAACTGCGCTGCTGGATGAGATGCTGACCAAGCTGCTGAACGGAGAAGCCGGGGTAGATGAAGTTGAGAGAATGCTGGGGGGAATCTAAGTGAGATCAATTATTGAAAGGATCGCCAGCGGAGCCATCTCCAAGGAGGAAGGCCTCCGGCAGATTGCGGCGCTTAAGCGCTCGGATAAGCAAGTGCTCCTAACCTTCACCAAGACTTTGGCGGAACAGCCGCTTACAGACCTTAAAGGGGATTCTCTCGGACATGTGCTCGTTCTGGCAGCCGATAGGGGGCTTGAGCCCAAGCTGCGCGGCCAGTTTGCCTCCTTGTTCCAGACGCTTACGTTTGTGACGGCGGATGAAGCAGGCACCGGGGCGGAAACAGGTCAGGACAGGCTTCCTTTGCAGGATCAGGAGGATTATACACGGCTGCTGTCCGGCCTGGAGCGGCAGGGACGTTTTCCCGGCAGCATTCTTCATCTCCTGTCCCAGGAGGAAGTGGCCGATGGAGAGGCGGATGCTGCCATGGAGAGCGGCGTATATTCAATGTTTGCGCTGACCAAAGCCCTTCTGTCCTTCAAAAAACGCGCAAAGGTTAATATCCTGTTCCAATATAAACAAGCGGAGAATCACGCGGTGCATGCTGCACTGGACGGTTTTGTGAAAAGTGTCATGATCGAGAACCCCGGCCTGCTGTACAAGACGGTATCCACCGATCTGGGCCGCGAAGCTTTTGACCCGCAACTGCTGGAGCAGCTGCTGCTGGAGCTTGGCTCCATGCAGAACGGCCACCGGGAAATTCATTACCGGGGTTCCCGGCGGTATGTGCCGGTTTTTGAACGGTATACTGCTCCGGCAGATCACCTCCCTGTACAGCAGCAAAGTCCCGCAGCTCATCCGGTCTACCTCATCACAGGCGGTCTGGGTGCGCTCGGCTACACGCTGGCCCGCCATTTGGCGGATACCTGTTCAGCCAGCCTTATTCTAACCGGAAGAACGCCGCTGAACCGTGCGCTGGAAGAGAAGCTGCAGGCGCTGCACAGAAACGGTAATCAGGTGAGGTATGTCTGTGCTGACGTGGCAAGTCCAGCCGATACCCGGGCGCTGCTCTCCGAAGTCAAAGCCAGCTTCCCCCGGCTTCATGGCATCCTGCACTGTGCCGGAATGACCAGTGATTCCTTCATCCTGCATAAGGAGCGGGAAGAGCTTGAACGGGTGCTGGCCGCGAAAGTTGCCGGTACGCAGAACCTGTATGAGGCATTTGGGCAAGAGCCGCTGGAGTTCATGCTGCTGTTCTCCTCCATCTCCGCCGTGACCGGCAATGTGGGGCAATGCGATTATGCTTACGCCAACAGCTTCATGGACCATTTTGCCAATGAAAAAAGAGCCGCTGCCGGTGTAAAGATACTCTCGGTCAACTGGCCGCTGTGGCAGGAGGGCGGGATGATGACGACAGCGGACAGCCTGGACATTATGCGGAGGAACCTTGGGATATCGGTCCTGCCTACGGCCGAAGGACTGGATGCATTCGATAAGCTCAGCTGCCAAATGGCGGAGAATGCCTTAGTACTCTACGGCGATGCTGCACGGATAGAGCAAGCGGTAGAGGCAATCAATTATCCGCAGCAGGGGGACAAGCCAAGGGCTGACACGGCGGTTTCCGGTGGCGGAGCTGTATTATTGCCTGAAGCATCACCCGCTATATCTATAGATACGGAGGCGCTGAAGCAAGGCGCGGAGCAATATTTGAAAAATATTTTCATCAAAGTCACCAAAATCCCGCCGCATGCGCTGGGCCTGGATGATTCGTTCGAGAAGATCGGCTTTGATTCCATTATGGCGATGAGCATCAACGAGGAGCTGGAGGCCAGCTTCGGCGAGCTTTCCAAAACGCTGTTGTTCGAATACCAGACGCTGCGGGAATTGAGCGAATATTTCACTGAGCAGCACAGGGAGGCACTCGCCGGTCTGATTGAGCCTCCTGCCGCCAAGAAGGCTGCTGTGCCGCCGCAAGGACTTCGTTCAGATGTGCGTCCGCAGCTCCCAGGCAAAACGCCTATTCCGCCTAAGCGGATTCAGCCTTCCGCAAACGCCGGGCAAGCTGCCAGGCAGCGGGACCGCAGCCGGGTGAATGAGGATATTGCGATCGTCGGCGTCAGCGGGAAATTCCCGATGTCCCCGGATCTGCAGGTCTTCTGGAATAACCTGCTTCAGGCGCAGGACTGCATTACCGAGATTCCCGCAGACCGCTGGAGCATTGACGAATATTACACTACCGATAAGAATCAGCTCGGCAAAATGTACTGCAAATGGGGCGGATTCCTTGACGATGTGGACCGCTTTGACGCTTTGTTCTTCAATATATCGCCCCGGGAAGCGGAGATTATGGACCCGCAGGAGCGGCTGTTCCTGGAGTGCGCCTACAGTGCCATTGAGGATGCCGGATATACACGTGATACGCTGGGCAGCCGCAAGGTCGGTGTTTTTGCCGGTGTGATGTATGGCCAGTATCAGCTCCTGGATGCCGAGATTGACGGCAATAAAATCGCCTTATCCTCCGTCTATGCGTCGATTGCCAACCGGGTGTCCTATCATCTCAACCTGAATGGACCGAGTATCGCACTGGATACGATGTGTTCCTCGTCGCTCACTTCGATCCATCTTGCCTGTGACAGCATCCGCAGGGGCGAGAGCGATTTTGCCATCGCAGGGGGCGTGAATGTCTCCATTCATCCCGATAAATACATATTCCTAAGCCAGCAGAAGTTCGCGGCCAGTGATGGGCGGTGCAGAAGCTTCGGTGAAGGCGGAGACGGATATGTTCCCGGGGAAGGCGTTGGCGCTGTTCTACTGAAAACGGTGGACCGGGCAGTACAGGATGGCGATCATATCTATGCCGTAATCAAAGCCAGCTCCATCAACCATGGCGGCAAAACCACAGGCTATACCGTGCCGAATCCGTCCATGCAGGGTGCGGTGATCCAGGAAACCTTGCAGGCTGCTGGGATTCATCCGCGTACGGTCAATTATATTGAAGCCCATGGCACAGGAACCTCGCTCGGTGATCCGATTGAAGTCAGCGGACTGGTCAAGGCCTTCAAGGAGGGGACAGGCGACAAGCAGTTTTGTGCCATCGGCTCAGTGAAGTCCAACATCGGACACTGCGAATCTGCAGCCGGGATTGCGGCCATCACCAAGGTGCTGCTGCAAATGAAGTACGGTGTGCTTGTTCCCTCACTTCATTCCGAGGAGCTGAACGGCCACATTAATTTTGAGGAAACGCCTTTTTATGTGCAGCGGCAGGCGGGTCCGTGGGATCGTGTATCGCTGCCGGAAGGCGGAGGTCAGAAGGAATATCCGCGCCGGGCAGGAGTCAGCTCCTTTGGGGCAGGCGGAGCCAACGCGCATATTATTCTGGAGGAATATATTCCGGCCCCGCAGAGCAGCAGTCAAGACAGCAAAGGCAGCAAAGGCAGCGGAGAGCCGCACATCATTGTCTTATCCGCCAGAGCGGAGGACCGGCTGAAGGCTTACGCGCTGAAGCTGGCACAGTATCTGGAGTTGCCAGAAGCGGAAGCGGCCAGTCTTAAGGACATTGCCTATACGCTGCAGGTGGGACGGGAGTCTTTTGCAGAGAGGCTGGCGATCATTGCCGGTTCGGTCTCCGAGCTCAAAGCGCTGTTGGATGAATTCAATCAGGGCCGATTACCGGGCGGCAAGGTATACCGTGGCAATGTCAAAGGCTTCAAGGATTATATCGAGCTGTTCAACGCGGGTCAGGCGGGAATCTCTTATGTAGACCTGCTGCTGGACGGCGGCAATACCGGTAAAATAGCCCAGCTCTGGTCCATGGGACTGGATGTGGACTGGCGGAAGCTGTATGAATCAGACAGCTGTACAAGAGTTCCGCTGCCGACTTACCCCTTTGCCCGGAACCGTTATTGGGTCAGCGAGGTGAAGCGGCGGGAAATCCGCGTCCCGGCTCTGGTCCCGGAGACTGCCGGTATGGGAGAGCTGGTCGAGCATAATCTGTCCACCATCGACGGCTACCGTTTCTCTTCCCGGTCTGCGGTGATCAGCAGCTTCTATGAGCCCTACACCTGGCAGGGACAAGAATACGTGAACGGCTTCGGGCTGCTGGCGTTTGCGCGGGAAGCACTGGAGCTGGCCGGTTATAAGCAGGAAGGGCTGCTGCTGGAGAATATGGCATGGTCGGGTCTGATGGACCGGCAGCAGCTTCCACCGGCACTGGACATTCACATTTTCCCGGACAGAGGAACCGGAGCGGCCGAGATCCGGAGCGGGGAGCAGGTCGTCTTTCAATGTGAGGCAGTTGAAGAGGCCAACCAGATCGTAGATGCAGTCTATGCAAAGAAAGATATTCCGGAAGCAGGACAAGGGGAGCCGGTCCTGAAGCAGGCCCGGCAGGCACTCCGCTTACTCTATGGCATGGAGGCCGGACTGAAGCATGTCACCGGCTTGCGGCAAGAGGAGAACCTGTTGCTGGCCTTCGTTGATCTTGGTGACGCCCCGGCCGAATCATTCTCCGCAGAGGCCGTGAATTCAGCCTGCCACACTCTGCTGGCTCTCGCTGCGCTGGAGCAGCCGCAGCATCCGGCGGTGCTGCATTCCATCCGCCAAATGTCATTCCGGCACAAGCCGTTGCAGCAATTCGTGATTCGTGCCGAGCGCATTGCCGGGGATGAATACACACTGGCTGTATTAACCGGAGATGGGGCAGTGGTCTGGATAATGCAAGGCGTTCGGCTTGCCGGTCTTCAGGCACAGGAGGTACAGGAACGGGAAACCGTCCAATATTACACAACCGCGTGGACCCCAAGTCCGCAGGAGACGGCCGGAAATCTGACCGGTAATGTGGTGCTGTTCCTGGATGATATGCAGGAGCTGCCGCACTTCAAGCGCAGCTTCGCAGCAGGCGCAAGGCTGATCTTCGTCACCACCGGGGAGCAATATGCCCAGCTTGGTGACAATCTCTACAGCTTGCGCTTTGACGACAAGCAGCATATTCATACGCTGCTGGAATCACTGCAGGCACGGCGTGTAAGCCTGACGCAGATTATATATTTGGCAGCTTCGGCTGCAATGAAGCCACGGGACAAGCTGAATCACAGCGTATACCCGCTGCTGTTCCTGACCCAGGCGCTGATGGAGAGTAAGGCTGCGGCCGGCATCCGGCTGCTGTATGCCTTCAGGGAGACAGGGGCTGCAGGCAGTCTGCTGGATGCCTCAATGGGCGGATTCATCAAGACGCTGCATCTGGAGAGCCCGAATTACAACTTCAAGACCGTCTCCCTGGCAGCTTCGCTGCCGCAGGAGGAGCTTCATTCCATTCTGGAACAAGAGCTGCTGCTGGACCCTGGGGAGCAAGAGGTTCAATACAGCAGCGCGGGCCGGTTCGTCAAGCGGCTCGTTCAAGCCGGAAGTGAAGCAAAGCCCGGCACTCCGGTAACCGTCAGAGCAAACGGTGTGTACATCATTACAGGAGGGCTTGGCGGGCTGGGGCGCGTGTTCGCCGCTTATTTGGCCGAAACGGCGCAGGCGCAGCTTGTCCTGACCGGCCGTTCGCCGCTGGACCGGGAGAAGGAGGAGAAGCTCGCGGCGCTCCGGGCGCACGGGGGTTCTGCCGAATACCTCGTATCGGACGCTGCAGACGGGCAGGAGGCACGGGAGCTTGTCGGCTATGTGAAGCAGAAATACGGCCGGATTGACGGCATTCTGCACTGTGCGGGGATTCACCGGGATGCTTTTATTCTGAACAAAGAACAGGCAGACTTTGACCAGGTCATCTCCTCCAAGATCCTCAGCACATTGAATCTGGATCAGGCTGCACAGGAGGAGAAGCTGGATTTCATCCTGCTGTTCTCCTCCATTACCGGAGAGACAGGCAATCCCGGGCAGGCGGATTACGCCTATGCGAACAGCTTCATGAATGAATTCGCGGTCTACCGTGAATGGCTGGCTGAAGCAGGCGCCCGGTCCGGGCGCACCTTCTCCGTGGCCTGGCCGCTGTGGGAAGCGGACGGCATGCAGCTGACCACGGAACAGCGGAGGATGCTGGAGCTGCAGACCGGCCTGACGCCGCTCCCTGTGCAGAAGGGCATCGCAGCTTTTGAATACATGCTCCAGCAGGGCAATATCAATCCGCTGATTGTCGGATACGGTCAGCCGGAGCGCGTAAGCAGACTGCTGGAGCGGATTAACCGCGTTGATCCGGCGGAAGCGGAGATTCACCCGGAGGAGCTTGAAGACAGCATTCTCTCTGACCCTGAATTGCTGGACCGGACGCTGCACTACCTGACGGAGCTGTTCAGCGGACTGCTTAAGCTTCAGCCGGAAGAGATTGATATTACCGCCGAATTTGAGGAATACGGCATTGAATCGGTGATGGTCGGCTATTTCAACGGCAAGCTGGAAGAGGATCTCGGCGAGATTTCCAAGACCCTGCTGTTTGAATACCAGACCCTTAAGAGCCTCGCTGCACATATGGTCAGCCGCTACACCGGTGCTTTGAATAAGCTGTTCCGCGCTCACGGGACAGGCCGGGAGCTCACGGAGCAGGCTGTTTCTTCTTCAACCGCTGATTTGGCAGGCCAGCCGGTAATCTCTGCCGCCCAGCCGCTGTTATGGAAAGAACTGACCTCCTTCGCGGGTCAAGGCGGACAAAGGGGGACGGCCCATGCGGCGGCCGGGAAGGGCGAGGAGATCGCAATTATCGGTCTAAGCGGGAAATATCCGCTGGCCGGAGATATTTACGAATTCTGGGACAATATCGCTGGCGGAAGAGACTGTATCCGCGAGATTCCCGCAGACCGCTGGGATTATAAGAAATATCTGGGCGGAAGCTTCGAGAAGGTGCAGGAAGGCAAGATGTACAGCAAGTGGGGCGGGTTCCTCGATGATGTGGACAAGTTCGATCCGGCATTCTTTAATATTGCGCCGCGGGAAGCAGTGATCATGGACCCGCAGGAACGGATATTTGCCGAGACGGTCTGGTCGGCTCTGGAGGATGCGGGCTACACCAAGAAGAAGCTGCAGCGTGACGGGGAGGAGCACGGCGCGAATATCGGCGTTTTTGCCGGAGCGACCACCTATTCGTACCAGCTGTGGGGACCGGAGGAATGGGAAAGGGGCAATCTTTCGGCCATGCCGAACGTGTCGCCATGGTCCATCGCCAACCGGATTTCCTATATGTTCAACTTCAGCGGTCCCAGTCTGGCGATAGACACCGCCTGCTCGTCGTCGCTTGCGGCCATTCATGCGGCGTGCGAGAGCCTGAAGAACAAAGAATGCCGCCTCGCGGTAGCGGGTGGAGTGAACTTATATCTGCATCCTTATAAATATGTGCTGATGTGCCAGACCAAGATGCTGTCTCCGACGGGGAAATGCCACAGCTTCGGCGATGCCGCTGACGGCTTTGTCCCCGGCGAAGGGGTGGGGGCCGTTCTCTTAAAGCCTCTGAGCGAAGCGATTAAGGATAAAGATCATATCTATGGCGTGATTAAGGCGACCGGAATCAACCATGGCGGCAAGGTCAGCGGTTATACCGTTCCGAATCCGAATGCCCAGGTCAGCCTGATCTCCAAGGCGCTGAAGCAGGCGGGAGTGGATGCCGGCAGCCTCTCTTATGTCGAGGCACACGGCACAGGGACCAAGCTGGGAGATCCCATCGAGATTAATGCGCTCAATCAGGTATTTGCTGAAGCGAATCCGCCCAAGCAGTCCTGTGCCATCGGTTCGGTCAAATCCAATATCGGCCACCTGGAAGCGGCAGCAGGCATTGCCTCCATTACGAAGGTGCTTCTGCAGATGAAACACCGGCAGCTTGCCCCTTCCATCCATGCGGAGCAGACCAATGCCAATATTGATTTTGCCAATTCCTATTTCCGTGTACAGCATGAGCAGGCACCTTGGACGGTGGCCGGACCGGACGGATCAGCCGTAAGGCGGGCCGGTGTCAGTTCCTTCGGGGCCGGCGGAACCAATGCCTATGTGCTTATTGAGGAATACAGCGCTGAAGTCCAGGCGGGTGTGCCTTCGGCACAGCCTGGTTCCGGCAACGGACACAGCAGCGATGATCAGGTCATCGTGCTGTCAGCCAAGACACCGTATTCCCTGAAGCAAATGGCCGTGAAGCTGCGCTCATTCCTGGAAGGCAATCCGGATACCGCGCTTGCGGATGCCGCATACACCTTACAGACAGGACGGGAAGAAATGACCTGCCGCCTGGCCTTTGCCTGTACCAGCATCACGGAATTACAGGCGAAGCTGGACAGCTATCTGGCCGGTGAGAACCTGGAAGATATCTATTCCGGCAAGGTATCCAAGCGGACGAAAGGGACAGTGCTCACGGCCGGAGATGCTGCAGAATTGGCAGCTGAATGGGTGCAGGGGGCCGAGGTTGAGTGGCCGAAGCTGCATTCCGGCGAGGAAGTGCGGATTATACCGCTGCCGACCTATGCTTTTGAAAGAGAGCGTTACTGGATCACCCGGACCGAATCGCCGGCTTCCGCAAAGGGCGGGGAAGAACGCAAGCTGCATCCGCTGGTGGACCGCAACCTGTCCAGCTTCAGCAAGCAGAGGTACGAGACGATCCTTCAGGCGTCTGATAGGAACAGCGGACTGGCGAATACAGCCTTTATCGAGCTGTTCCGCATCACAGCAGAGCTGTCATTGGAGTCGCCCTGCCATGTGATTGAGGATGTGATTTGGGGAGTGCAGCCGCAGCCTGGGGCGGCGGACAGCCTTATGACCTCCCTGTATGAAGCTGGAGCGCACATTGAATGTGAGACAGGCTATGACAACGAGCAAGGTGACTATGTTATTTGTGCCCAGGGTAAAGTCACAGCAGCTCCTTACAGACCTGCAGCCGCAGTAACGCCAATCCGTATGGCTGAACTGGGATCGCCCGCTGCGTGGCCTGCGCCTAATGCCACCGCCTTTCAGCATATTGAGACTATTCATGAGCTGCGGACCGGCGCACATCAGGCAGCAATCAGCGTTCGCCTTAAAGAACCTCTGGACTCGGCGCAGAACCGGGCGCTGCTTCACTATTCGGCTGTTGAAGAACTGCTGGGTTGCCTGGTGCGGCTGGCTGCACAGGCTGACCGGGTGGAATACCGCAAGCTGCTGAGATGTACGGTGCTCGGTCCGCTGACCCGGGATGTTCAGGTACTCGCCCGGTGGCGGACGATGAGTGACGGGCTGACGGCAGTTGATATCTCGATCCTTGATCCGCAAGCGCGGGTTCTGATGACCATGGAAGAGCTGACCCTGAAGCTCACAGGAGCCTCAGTCTTAGACGCAGAACGGCCGGTAGTACCCGCAACCGTCTGAACAGGGCAAGCACCAGAATATAGCATATCAAACATAGGTTGGTGGTCAGCACAATGAGCATGGACAAACCGGAAGACCGTAAGGAATTAATCTATTTCCAGGAGCTGTGGGCGGAATCCGCCCCCGTTCCGCAAGCCCCGGCGATCCCCTCTAAGGAAGAGGCTAAGGCAATGCTCCTGTTTATGGAGGCAGAGGACAGGGAAGGACAGGCGGCAGTGAGGGAACTCAGCCGGGATTTCACTGTAATTACCGTACTGGCGGCAAGCACCTTCCACAAACAGGACGGTCATACTTACACGATCAATCCTGCGGTGGAACAGGATTATACCGCTGTGCTGGCTGAAGCTGCCAGGGACAACCTGCAAATCGCCTATATGGCGATGCTCTGGAAGAATACCGCGCCGCCGGATGATTCAATGACACCGCCGGATACCGGTGCTATTTTCACTATTTTTCATTGGGTTCAGGCCTTTCATGCCCTGAAGCTGCGGCTTAATATCCGCTGGCTGTCCATCTCCCGGAGCGGCGGCGGAGAGCAGCCTGCAATCGAAGCTTTGGGAGCCTACGGCAGCTCGCTGCAGCGGGTATATCCGCGTCTTCGCTTCACTCATATCGGGCTGCAGGATGGAGAAGCGAATCTGGCGGAACTCATCCGGGAGGAAAGCCTGCTGACCCGCTTTGCTTTTGCACATGAAGTGAGATATACGGGTGGCTGCCGATTGGAGCAGCAGTTCAGCGAGCTTAACCTGGGGACAGACGGGCCTGCTCTGCTGAAGCAGGGCGGCGTGTACATGATTTCCGGCGGAGCCGGTGCGCTGGGCATGATCCTGAGTACTCATCTCGCGGAGAATTACCGGGCGAAGCTGGTTCTGTTGGGCAGAAGTCCGCTTACAGCCTTAGTGGAGGATAAACTGGCGGCCTTGCGTGCCTCCGGTGGAGAAGCGCTGTATCTGACCTGCGATATTGCGAAGACCGCTGAAGTGCATTCGGCAGTCCGGCTGGCCAAGCAGCATTACGGAGTCCTTAACGGTGTGGTACATGCGGCGGGACAAGCGAGCCATCAGCTTATTTTTCAGAAAAGCACGGCCGCCTTCACTGAGATTCTTCAGCCGAAAATCGCGGGTATTGCTGCTCTGGATGAAGCCACGCAGCAGGAGCCGCTGGATTTCTTTGCCGCCTTCTCCTCGACTTCATCCCTGCTTGGGGATTTCGGACAGTGTGATTATGCCGTGGCGAACCGGTTTTTGGACCGGTTTTGCCGCCGCAGGCAGCAAAAGGCCGAGAAGGGCGAACGGCAGGGCAGAAGCCTCTGCCTGAATTGGCCGCTATGGGAAGCGGGCGGAATGCATCTGGACAATCAGGGGGAACAGCTCTATCTGCAGACTTCCGGGATGGGGTATTTAACAGAGGCGCTGGGCATCAGCGCTTTTGAAGCCATCCTGGCGGGCCAGGAGCAGCAAGCTGCAGTAGTATACGGGGAACGAACAAGGCTGGAAACGCAGCTGAGGCTGAAGCCGAAGGAGGCCGAGCAGGCCAGAGGAGGAATAGCTAAGTTGGAGGAGCATACGGGGAATACAACCGAGTCCATGGAAGAACAGGTAATGCGCGATGTGCTGCACCTGGCGGCGCAAATTTTGCAGACACAGCCCGGCAGGCTGAACCCGGAGGAGAACATGGGCGATTTCGGCTTTGATTCGATTTCACTGAAGGAATTTGCTGACGGGTTAAGCGAGCTGTATGAAATTGAACTGTCTCCGGCTGTCTTTTTCGCCAAAACCACACTGAGCGAGCTGACCCCGTTCCTGCTGGAGGAATTCAGCCGGGAGATTCAGGCGCATTATGCTGCGGCGACTCCTGTGACTGATTCACTTGACCAGCAGATACGTATTGCACCGCTGCCGGCACAGGAGGCAATTCCTCAGAATCCACAGAATGCTCCGGCTGCGCAGACAGTTCCGCTTGAGGTTCCCGCCGGTCTGCCCCGCATGAGAGCTGGTGCAGGGGAAGAACAGCCGCCTGCGCTGCTGCCGCTGGCACAGAAATTCTCCGGCCGCAGCAAGACCAGCCGCACAAAGGCCGTGCACGAAGCTACGGCGCGGCGGGATGTGGCGGTGATTGGCGTGAGCTTCAAGCTGCCGGGTGCAGACACGGCGGAGGAGCTGTGGAATTTCCTCGAGCGCCAGGAGAATCAGATCCGGGAGATTCCTGCAGACCGCTGGGACTGGAAGGCCTATTACAGCACCGACCCGCAGGCTGAGAACCGCACCAATTCCCGCTGGGGCGGCTTTATCGGCGGCCATGATACCTTTGACGCCAAGTTCTTCCAGCTGTCGCCCCGCGAAGCGGAGCTGATGGACCCGCAGCACAGATTATATATTCAGGCGGTCTGGAAAGCGGTGGAGGACAGCGGATATAAAATGTCTACACTTGCCGGGAAGCCGGTGGGCGTATTCTCCGGCGTCCAGTTTACCGATTACCAGCAGTTATTGTCCGCGAATATGGAGAAGATTCAGGCCCAGTCCAGCATTGGCAACGCAACGGCCTTGCTCAGCAACCGCGTCTCTTACCTGTTTAATTTCAAAGGGCCCAGCGAATCAATTGATACCGCCTGCTCCAGCAGTCTCGTAGCCTTGCACCGGGCGGTGAAATCCATTCAGCACGGCGAGAGCAGCCTTGCGCTGGCAGGCGGGGTGAGCCTGATGCTTGATCCCAATACCTATGTAGGTGCTGGAGTCATGGGTGTATTCTCACCGGAGGGGCAGTGCAAAACCTTTGACCGCAGTGCGAACGGCTATGTCAAAGGAGAAGGCGTCGGCGTCGTAGTGCTGAAGCCGCTGGATCAGGCCGTGGCGGATGGCGATCACATTTACGGCGTGATTAAAGGCACAGCCGAGAATCACGGAGGCCGGGGTCATTCCCTTACCGCTCCCAATCCGGATGCGCAGGCTGAGCTGGTGGTGCAGGCCTTCACCGAAGCGGGCGTAGATCCGGCTGCGGTATCGTATATCGAAACGCATGGAACGGGAACGGAGCTGGGCGACCCGGTGGAAATCAACGGGCTGAAAAAAGCCTTCTCCGAGCTGTACCATAGCCGGGGCCAAGCTCCGGCCCCTGGTCCGCAGATCGGTCTCGGCGCGCTCAAGACGAACATCGGGCATCTGGAGCCGGCTTCCGGTATTGCCGGAGTGATTAAGGTTCTGCTCTCCCTCTCCAAGGGCAAGCTGCCGGGTAACCTGAATTTCAAGGAGCTGAATCCTTACATTCAACTGGAAGGCTCCCCGTTCTACGTACTGGAACGCACGAAGACCTGGGAGGCCAAGATGGACACGTCCGGCCAGTCCTTACTACGCTGCGCGGGTGTCAGCTCCTTCGGCTTCGGCGGCACGAACGCCCATGCCGTCATCGAGGAGTATGTGCCGTCTGCGGCTCCTGCGCAAACTGCGGATGAACCTATAGTATTCCTCCTGTCGGCCAAGAACAGTGACCGGCTGCGCGAATACGCCGCACTCTTCCGCGGCGCTCTAGCCGAGGCTGCAGATATGCGAGGGATCGCCTACACGCTCCAGGTGGGACGCGAAGAGCTGGAGGAACGGCTGGCTATTATCGCAGCCACTGCAGAGGAGTTGCGGGACAGGCTGGCCGCTTATTGCGGCGGATACGAAGCACCCGGCCTGTACACGGGCAGCGTTAAGAAATCCCGTCCAGAGACAGGAGCTGAGGACTATTCACAAGCGGTTATCGCCCATGCCTTGGCGGCTGCGGATCACGTTACCCTCGCCAAGGCCTGGACAGCCGGAGCCAGTATTTCCTGGACCGAGTTGTATGGGAATCAGCGTCCGGCGAGAGTTTCCTTGCCGAGCTATCCATTTGCACAGACCCGGTATTGGATGCCGCTGAAGAAGGCAGACCCCGCTTCCGTCAAGATTGTGGCCTCAGCCTTGCACGCCCTGATCGACCGCAACCTGTCGACGCTGTATGAACAGGAGTTCGGGAAGACCTTTCAGGGCGACGAGTTCTATCTGGCTGATCATGGGCATGTTCTGCCGGGCGTTGTCTATCTGGAGATGGTCCGGGCAGCCGGAGCCTTGGCCGATCCTAAGCATGATGTAACCGGAATCCGCAATGTGGTCTGGTCGAGTCCGGTGCTTGTGGACAAGGAAGCGTTACTGGTCAGAACCGCTGTGCAGCCCGGACCCCAAGGGATTGACTTCAGGATTTACTCCGAGCAAGGCGGGCAGCGGGTGGAGCATGCCCAGGGCAAGCTGGAGCTGGGTTCTTCCGGGGACTTCCGGCAGGAGAGCCTGGATATCAACGCCATAATCGGCAGAAGCAGCGGCGGGGAGCAGGAAGCGCGTGCCTATTATGAGCTGCTGGGCAGCCTGGGCGCTGAGCTGGGCAGCCGGTTCTCGGGGATTCAGGCTTTGTACTGCAATCCGTCCGAAGCCGTCTCCAGGCTGACTGTTCCGGACCGTCTTATGACCACATTGGATCATTATCAGCTGCACCCGACCCTGACCGACGGAGGCTTGCAGTCTGCGGTGGCTTTTGCCTACCGGACCGGGCTGATTGACCGGCAGGTGCTGTTTGTGCCGTTCGTGCTGGGACAGCTCGAAATTCTGGATGCTTCTGTTCAGCCCGCCTACGCCTATGTTCAGCGTTCGCCGGGTCAGGGACTGAAATTCGATATCGCTTTTGTGGCAGAAGCAGGACAAGTGGTTTCAAGAATGAAAGAGCTTGCCATCCGTCCGTTTCAGGTGAACCCGCTGGCGGGAACCTCCGCAGCAGTGCATCAGCCAAAGTCCGCCGGAAGTGAGCTGGTCTATTTGACCCCGGGCTGGGTGGAGAGTCCCATAGATCCACTTGCGCTGCCGTCTGCTCCGGGAGCCAAATTGCTGCTCATGGGCGGCGCTTCGGCGGAGAAGGAGGCGAGTCTGACAAATGCACTTGCGGACACTGCCATTCGGGTAAGCTTTGGCTCAGTGTACAAGTCACTAGCCGTTAATCAGTTTCAGATTGATCCAGCCGATCCGGAGAGTTATACGAGACTGGCCGAAGCCTGCGGCATTGCTGAGGATACGAAGCTGCAGATTGTTTATCTGCTTAGCGGCACAGGTGCCCGGACGGTCAGAGAGTGTGTGGCTCAGGACGTCTATCCCGTGTTCCATCTGTCCAAATGGCTGGCTTCCTTCGGGTTCCGAAGCCCGGTCCGCCTGTTCTGCATATACCGCGATGAGAAAACGGTGGCCGCCTATAGTGCATTGTCCGGCTTCTTCCGCTCAGCCGTGCTGGAGAGTCCCAAATTGCAGGGCAGCCTGATCCATATTAAGGATCACAGCAGGTTGAATCATGTGCTGGAACAGGAGTTTTCAGGCAGCCAGCCTGAGCATGAGGTGAAATATGAAGCGGGCTGCAGATATACCCGCCAGTTAATCCCTGCACAGCCGCCCCGGGACCGTACGCGCAGGCTGAAGGCCCGAGGTGTCTATATGATTGTCGGCGGACTCGGCGGACTGGGCTATAGGGTTGCCGAGCATCTCGCAGAGAATTACCAGGCGCGCCTGGTGCTGTGCGGCAGAAGCCCGGAAGGTGACCCGGCCAAGCTTGAGCGGCTGAAGTCGCTGGGTGCAGAGGCGGTCTATCTTTCGATGGATTTGGCCGATGCGAAAGCGGTGGAGCTTACGGTAGCGGAGATTAAGAATTTGTTTAACCAGCTGGATGGAGTTATTCATTGCGCCGGAGTAATCAAGGATTCGCTGCTGGTTAAGAAGAACATGGCGGATATTGCCGATGTGCTCAGTCCCAAGGTATACGGAACCGTATATCTGTACCGGGCGTTGTCACGGGAAAATCCGGAGCTGCTGTTCGTGCCCTTCTCCTCCTCAACCGCGTTAGTCGGAAATATCGGCCAGAGCGATTATGCCTATGCCAACAGCTTTTTGGATCATTATGTAGCGCTGATGAATGAGAAGCGGGGCAGAAGCGATACCGCAGTGAACTGGTCCCTGTGGGAGAATGGCGGCATGCAGGTGGACGGCGCTACCAGGGAATTGCTCTGGTCAAAGTTTGGGATGAACCCGCTGTCTGATGAACAGGGACTGCGGGCCCTGGAAGACAGCCTGTCCTTCCGGGAGGACCAGGTGATGGCGGTAGCGGGAGACAGGGAGAAGCTCATCCGTACCTTCACCGGCCAATTTCGCCAGGCCAGCCGGCAAAGCCGGCAGCCGGAAGGCAGTTTCGCCGCTGCGGCCGCTGCGCCTGGGGATAACGAACGAAGCCATCAGCTGGAGGAAGCGCTCATCGGCATCATGGCGGATATTCTCAAGAGCAGCCGGAGCGAGGTCAGCCGGGATACTGATCTCAGTGAGCTTGGTTTTGATTCGATCTCGTTCACTGAGCTGTCGAATGCTATCAACCGGGTCTTAGGAGTGGAGATTACACCAACGCTGTTCTTCGAGCAGTCTACTCCGGCGGCCATTGCGGAAGCGATATACGGTGAATACCGGACGGTGATTGACCTTCATTTTGCACCGCCGGAACGAGGCGGCGAACGCCTCCCGGTTCAGGCCCTGCAAGCGGAAGCACGGCAACCTTACCTTCAGCCGGAGACTGCATTCAGGCTACTGCACCGCAAACCGGATACCTCCTTGTTCCCGAACCTGGCGGATCGATCTGGGCGGAACACCGGTGCCCTGCCGGACACCAGGGAGCCTATCGCTATCGTGGGCATGAGCGGGATGATGCCCGGAGCGGACAATCTGGAGCAGTTCTGGTCCAATCTGGAAGCACAGAAGGACATGGTCACCACCATTCCTGAAGACCGCTGGAGCTGGCAGAACCGCTACGGCGACCCGCGCCGGGAGACGGGCAGAACCGATGTGAAATACGGTGCCTTCCTTAAGCGCATCGACACCTTTGATCCGCTCTTCTTCGGCATTTCGCCGGTGGAAGCGGAGAAGATGGACCCGCAGGAAAGACATATGCTCCAGACCGTATGGCATACGCTTGAGAATGCGGGCTACAAGCCGGAGGAACTGTCGGGAACCCGGACCTCGGTATTCATCGGGGTATCGAACGGGGATTATCAGGAGTTGCTGCTGAAGGATGAGATTGCCACCACGCTGACCCGCACGATGCTGACGAACCGGATTTCTTATTTCTTCAACTGGAGCGGACCGAGCGAGCCGATTGACACGGCCTGCTCCAGCTCGTTGGTAGCCATCCACCGGGCGGTGGAATCGATCTGGCATGAAGGCTGTCCATATGCAGTCGCAGGCGGAATCAATCTGATCGCCAGCCCGAACCTGTTCATCGCTGGCAGCAGCCTGGGGATGCTGAGCAAGGACGGGAAATGCAAGACCTTCGACAAGGACGCCGACGGGTATGTGAGAGGCGAAGGGGCAGGGGCGCTGCTGCTTAAGCCGCTGTCTGCCGCGCTTAGGGACAAGGATTATATTCATGGCGTGATCCGGGGAACAGCGGTCAACCACGGCGGGAAATCGAATTCGATTACTTCCCCGAATGCCAAATCCCAGGCGGAAGTCATTATCCGCGCACATGAGCGGGCAGGCATAGACCCTTCCACGGTCACTTATATTGAGACGCACGGAACAGGTACCAGCCTGGGCGATCCGATTGAAGTAGAGGGACTGAAAAAGGCATTCAAGGCTCTGTATCAAGAGTGGGGGAAGCCGGAATCAGAGCTGCCGCAATGCGTAATCGGCTCGGTCAAAACAGCAATCGGCCACCTGGAATCGGCGGCAGGCATAGCGGGTGTAAGCAAAGTGCTGCTGTCCATGAAGCACGGGAAGATTCCGGGCAATATTCACTTCAAGGAGCTGAATCCCTATATCAAGCTGGAAGGCAGCGGTCTTAGCATTGCAGGGCAAACTGTCCCATGGAAGCCGCTTGCCGGAAGCCGGGGCAGTGAGATTCCGCGCCGGGCGGGCATCAGCGCTTTCGGTGTAGGCGGAAGCAATGCGCATATCATTCTGGAAGAATACCGCAATCCGCCGGTTGAGCTGCCTGCAAACAGCCGCTCCCGGCACATCATTATCCTGTCTGCCAAAAGCCAAAGCAGTCTAAAGGAGAACAGCCGCAGACTCCAGGACTTTGTCGCCCGCAGCCTTGCGGGAGAGGCGGCCCTTCCTGCGGAGGACAACGCCCACAGTCTGGAAACAAGCCTGCGGCGCGATGTCATTGCCTTGTTCAGGCAGGTGATGGTTCTTGACGGTGAGGACATTGATCCTGCGGCGGAGCTCGAGGAATATGGACTGGACGCGGTCAAGAACGTGCAGCTGCTGGAATTGCTGAAGGACAAATTCACTCTCGAATTCAAGGACGCCGTGTACGGCTTCTCTTCGCTCAACAGTCTGGTGATGTTCCTGTTGCAGCACGATCCCGAGGGGATCAGCAGTTACTACGCGGCGGGACGCAGTAGAGTGCACCTGGAAGGAACTGCTCTGCCGGACAGCCTCACCCTGGAGCAGCTGGCTTACAGTCTGCAGACCGGACGCGCTGAAATGACGGAACGGCTGGCCATTGTGGCCGACAGCCTGAGCATGCTTCACGGGAAGCTGGGAATGTACCTGTCCGGGCAGCAGGATCAGGCGGGCATACATGAAGGACAGAGCAGCCAGCGCTCGGCGCTCAGCAAGCTGTTCGACGGCGAGGAGAGCCGCTTGTTCATGAATGAGCTGCTGCTGGGAGAGAAGCTGGACAAGATTGCCCAGCTATGGGTGCAGGGCGTTGCCATTGACTGGACGGCCTGGTACCCGCAGCCACTGCGCAAGACGCCGCTTCCCGAGTATGCCTTTGATGAGGAAAGATACTGGCTGCCCGGACCGGACCGCATAAGCGCGCCAGAATCTGCCCTAAGCCCGGTTCATACTCCGGAAGCAGAAGCACATGCGGAAGAAGAGCCGGTTGTTCTGGATGACGATCAGCTGCTGCTGTGGCTGAACAAGGTACACAAAGGGGAAATAAGCGCCGAGAACTTAAATCTGTTAGTGGGGGATCTCTTGGAATGAGCACCTATTCGAGAATGCAGTTGTTAAAGCTGGTGGAGAACCAGCAAATGTCTCCGGAGGAAGCATTGAAGATCATCAGGGAGAACAGTCAGCGTCCTGCAGGCCAGCCACAGCATCAGCCGCAGCCGCCGATCCAGGAGGAGCCGCTAATCGCGGCTCCTGCGGACCGGCAGGATTTGGGCTCGCAATTGAACAAGCTCCTGGTGGAGGGAGTAGCCACGCTGCTTAAGGTACCGGCGGGCAAAATCCACCCGGATGCCGACTGGAAAAGCTTTGGGTTTGATTCCATCAGCTTCACGGCCTTTCACAGCTATCTGACGGAGAAGCTGGGATTCAGCTTTCCCCTGGATGTCTTCTTTGAATACAGCACGATCAATACCTTAACCGGATTCCTGCTGACCCAATCCTCCGGTGCAGAGGTCAGCTTCAGCGGGGAGCCTGCTGTACAGCCTACGGGTCACCTGCTTTCTCAAGGCCCCGCTGAGACTGGGAAGTTCACCCCTGCCCGGCAGGATTCCCTATGGCTGGTCAACAGTTCGGATACCTTTTTCCTCGACTTTTGGAGCAAGCTTGCCGACTCCTCCATCAATGCTCCAAGGACGGGTTATCCTCCGCTGTCCACAGCTGAGCTGGATAGAGTCGCGCACAAATACATCCAGCTGCTGGTGAATACCTCGGCCGGTCAGAAGATGGAGGTAGTAATCTCCGGTCAGGGCAAGCCGCTGGTCATTGTCGGAGGTGTGGGTATGGCTTCGCCGATGATTCTGCATCAGCTCGATTATTTCTCAAGCCGCTACCGGGTCATCAGTATCCATAATCCGGGCTGCGGACTCAGTGAGGATATCGACAATTACTCGCTGGAGCACAGGGTCAAGGTGATTGCGGAGGTGCTGGACAATCTGGGAGTGAGCGGGCTGGTGGATTTTGTAGGCATTTCCTGGGGGGGACTCGTCGGGCAAACGTTCAGCGTGGAGTATCCGGAGCGGGTTTCCAGCCTGATCCTGGTCAGCTCCATCTATGAAATCGTCAATGAGAACCCGCAAATGAATGCCGACGCAGCGATGAAGAAGGATCTTGAAGCAGTCGAGCGGGGGCTGGATTCCCTGGAGCTAATGGAATACGGAAAGAGCATCAACAAGCAGATTTTCACGAAGTATATGGAATATTATCTGCCCGGCAATCACAAAAGCTACTCGACCATCCAGCTGATCGGCCGCATTCAGGTGCCGGTACTGATCGTATACGGCAAAAAAGACACCATCATCAATACCCGGCAATCCAGAGAAATGGCAGTTGCAATTCCGGGGGCCCGCTGCGTTGAAATGGAGGACGCCGCCCATTTCCTGTTCATGACGCATCATGAGCAGCTTCACCGGGCGGTGGAAGAGTTCATCTTCCGGCCGGAGGCTGAACCCTTCAGCCTGCGGGACAGCTACGCGCAAATTCTGGATGCTGAGCAATTGCGCAGATCAGAGCTGGACATACGGGGAATCGAAGGCTACGGGGGACTGGAAGAGCGTCTGAATGAGCTGTGCATGAGCTATGCCTACCGTTATATCAGGCAGTGCGGTCTCGACACCACTCCCGGTACGATTCATGACCGGACTGAGTGGGTGAAGAGGCTGAAGATCCTCCCCGGATATACCAAGCTGCTGGACTGCATGATCGACATGCTGGCGGAAGACGGCGTGGTGAAGCTGCTGAACAGCCGCGTCAAATTCATCAAGGCCGAAGCGGAGATTCCGCAGCCGCAGGAGCTGTATGAGGCCTGTCTGCAGGATTTCCCTGAGTTCCAGGGGATGCTCCAGTTCCTGGATTATTGCACCGGCAATTATAAGGATGCGCTCAGCGGACGGGTCCCTCCGGTCAGCGTGCTGTTCCCTAAGGGCAGCTCGGACGCCCTGGAGCGGAGCAACCGGGATACCGTGGAGCATGGCAGGGAACGGGTCTATGCCCGGGTGGTGCATGATATTCTCTCCATGCTGATCGCCAGGGACGGAGGCGGTAGACCGCTCAATATTCTTGAGGTCGGCGGCGGAACCGGACTCTTGACCCGGCAGCTGCTGGATCTGGCAGAACTCCCGAATGTGAACTACTATTTCACCGATATCGGCGAATATTTTATTAACAAGGCGAAGGATGAGCCCGAATTCACTTCCCTGCGCTTTAAGACTTTTGATATCAGCAAAAATCCGGCAGAGCAGGGCCTGGCACTGCACAGCTTTGATGTTGTGCTCGGGCTGAATGTGGTCCATGCCACTAAGGATATCGGCGGAACGCTGGCCAATTTGCGGCAGCTGCTTGTGCCGGATGGTCTGATGCTGCTGATTGAAGCCTGCAAACGCCTGCGCTGGGTGGATATGGTCTGGGGGCTGGCCGAAGGCTGGTGGATGTTCGAGGACCGGAGCCTGCGCGATAAATCTCCGATTATTGACCCGTATGCCTGGGAAAAAGTATTCGTGGACGCCGGTTATCAGGACATTCAGGTCTTCCCTGGCGACGATGAACGGCGCTTTATGGCCGACTGTGTTCTTGTTGCAGCCCACAAAAGGTAAAAATTCAAAAATATGATACTAATTTTAACATTATACAGCATAAACATTCATTGACATTGAAGGAAATCGTAGATGATAATTTAGTAGATTCATAAAGAAAATTGTGGAAATATGACAAACCAGATTTTCGAGGAGGCGGACATGGAAGCAACGTATGATCTGTTTACCATCAAAACGCAGTGTATGACTTTTTCTAACTACGCTTATCTCGGAATTGACAAGACCTCCCGTAAAGCTTTTGTTGTTGATCCATCCTGGGATGTATCGCAAATGATCCAGATTTTGGAGAAGCAGGGCGCATCCCTGGAGGCTGTACTGCTGACGCATTCTCATTTCGATCACACCAATATGGTCAAAAAACTGGAAATGCTCTATCATCCGTCGGTCTATATTTCCAGAACAGAGGCGGACTACTACAGATACCGCTGCACCCGGCTCAGAACCGTTGAAGACATGGACCGGATACGTATCGGGGACACCCAAATTACTTGTCTGGTGACTCCAGGGCATACGCAGGGAAGTGTCTGCTACTGGGGCGAAGACAACCTTTTCTCCGGGGATACGGTATTTATCGAAGGCTGCGGCTTATGCGACAGCGAGGGGGGCTCGGCAGAGGATATGTATTACAGCATCCACCGGCTGATCCGGCTGATTCCGGCACATGTGCGGGTTTTCCCGGGCCATTCCTTCGGCGATCCGCCGGGCAAAGAGATGAGCTATCTCTATAAAAGAAATCTGTATTTCCAAATCGATGACATCAATCATTTTGTGAAATACAGGAACAGAAAGAACAATGCCAGAGTTTTTGATTTCAAATAAGCTGCTCAAATTCAGGAGGTACCGTAATGCACAGCGAAATGGTGTTTATGTTCTCCGGGCAAGGCTCGCAATACAACAAAATGGGTCTTGAATTGTACGAGAATCAGCCTGTGTTTCGACAATCCATGGAACAGCTGGACCGTATTTTTCATGATCTGACCGGCAAAAGCGTAATAGAAGAGCTATATCTCAACACCAAGCGCAAGGGTTCCAGATTCGAGGATATCCTGTATACCCATCCCGCGATCTTCATGGTTCAATATGCGCTGGCGGAGACTTTGAAGGCTGAGGGAATGACTCCCCGCTATACGCTGGGGGTAAGCTTGGGGGAATATGTGGCGCTGGCGGTGGCTGGGGTGCTGACGGCTGAACAGGCGCTGGAGCTTATCGTGAAGCAAGTCGAGCTGCTCAAAAAGACCTGCAAAACCGGTGCGATGATTGCCATTCTGGACAATGAACAGCTGTATCACGGGAATGCGGAGCTGAATACCCGCTCGGAGCTGATTGCCGTGAACTTTGAGAAGCATTTTACAATCGCCTGCAAACGCGAGCATGTCAAAGAAATTCAGCAGTTTATCAAAGAACGTAACATCGCCAGTCTGAAGCTGCCTGTGAACTATGCCTTTCATTCCGCATCCATCGATGAACTGGAGGAGCCTTACCGTACATATTTGCAGAAGATTGACTACAAGACTCCAGCCCGGGGAATCAGTCTGGTATCGGCTATGGCCGGGGGAAGCGTGCAGGCTGTGGGAGAGTCCTTTTTGTGGGATGTGCTAAGGAAGCCGATGAATTTCCGCGGTGCACTGGAGAGTCTGTCCTCCGGCGGGGAGCGGCTGTTTCTCGACCTGGGTCCGTCAGGTACACTGGAGAATTTCAGCAAATACATTCTGGAGCAGCCTCAGGTCCGGCAGGTACGGTCTGTGATTACGCCAATGGGCAGCGAGCTGAAGAAGCTGAATGAGATCGTGGCCGAGTATGGGCAAATGAACCTTAAGAAGGAGGCGTGGGAGCCGAAGATGAAGATGAAGTCATATTTATTCCCGGGGCAAGGCGCGCAGTTCATGGGTATGGGAGGCACGCTGTTCAAGGAGTTCCCCGAATATACCGCGATTGCCGACCGGGTGTTGGGCTACTCCATTGAAGAGCTGTGTCTGAAGAACAGCAGCAGGCTGCTGGATACTACCGCTTATACACAGCCCGCGCTCTATGTCGTTAATGTCCTGTCCTATCTTAAGGAGCTGCGGGATTCCGGGGAGGCCCCCGATTTCGTAGCCGGACACAGCTTAGGCGAGTACAGTGCGCTGTATGCGGCAGGCGTGTTCGATTTCGAGACCGGTCTTAAGATTGTGCAAAAGAGAGGCGCGCTGATGAACACGGCGACCGGCGGCGGTATGGCCGCCGTCATCGGGCTGACCGAGGAAGCCATTCACCGGATTCTCGCCGACCACCGCCTCGATAAACTGGATGTGGCCAACCTGAATACGCCTACGCAGATTGCCCTTTCGGGGCTGATGGAGGATGTGCAGGCCGCCAAAGAGATTTTTGAACAGAATGGAGCTTCCGCTTATGTCGTGCTGAATGTCAGCGGCGCCTTCCACTCCCGGTATATGCGCAGCTCGGCGCTCCAATTTCAGGAGTTCCTCAGCCAGTTCGAGTTCGCTCCGCCCTCTATTCCGGTTATCGCCAACTTGACGGCGCGGCCTTATTCCGTAGGCGATGCCGTACATTATATGACAGAGCAGATGGTCAGCAGCGTGAAATGGTCCGAATCGGTCCGTTACCTCATGGGCAGGCATCCCGAAATGGAGCTGACCCAGATCGGCCCGGGTCACGTCATCGCAGGCTTGGTCAGCAAAATCAAACGGGAAGCGGAGCCGCTGATCGTGGATGATGCCGCCGAGGCCCGGCTGTTATTTGCCGAATCGGCATCAACTGCCGAAGCCGACACAGCACCGGAAGCGGCTGAGCCTGCTGTAGCATTTGAAGCCCCTGTCACAGCTGAAGCTGTTGCAGCAGTTGAGGTACAGAACACGGCTGAAGCCGCGGAACAGGAGGATGCTTCCGAGAATACTGTAATCGTTCACGCTGCAAATGCCACAAATGAAGTAGATGCGATAAATGCAGTAAATGCGGTTGAGGTCTCTGAGGTCTCTACAGGATTTGAACCGTTCGCAGCTGCGGAAGCTCCGGCCGCAGATTTCACAGTGGAGCCGGAGCCTGTCCAGACGCAGGAAGAGGCGCTGGTACAGACTGCCTTCACCGGAACCCGGCTCGGAAGCGCGGCATTCAAGCAGCGCTACGGACTGGATTATGCGTATTTGCTGGGAGGGATGAATGACGGAATCTCCTCCTCAGAACTGGTTGTACAGGCTGGCAAGACAGGCTGTCTCGCTTTTCTGGGCGCAGGCGGGATGAAGCCGGCAGAGCTTGCAGATGCCATCCGCCATATCCGCCGGGAGCTGGGCAACAGCAAATCTATTGGGGTTGCCGTAACCTATCATCCGATCTATCCGAACCGGGAAGAGGAGTTGATAGAGCTTCTGTTGAGAGAGAAGATTCAATTGGTTGAAGCCTCCTCGTACCTCACCCTGACGCCGGCGCTTGTAAAGTACCGTTTGCTGGGACTTACGAGAGCGGAGGATGGAACTGTGCACCGCGCCAACCGGATCATTGCCAAGGTATCCCGGCCGGATATCGCTACACTGTTCATGCTGCCGGCTCCGGCCCGTATCGTGGACAAGCTGCTGGCCGACCGTCAGATTACGGCAGAGCAGGCAGAGCTGGCCCGGCTTGTTCCGGTGGCGGATGATCTTTGCGCAGCAGGAGATTCGGCAGGTCCGACCGATCAGGCCAACCTTATCAGCCTGTTGCCGACGCTTTTGCGTCTGAAGAAGGAATTGTCCCGTACCTTCGCTCCGGTGCAGGAGATGCACATCGGTGCCGCCGGAGGGATTGGAACCCCGGAAGCTGCAGCTGGTGTATTCCTGATGGGCGCGGACTTTATTTTGACCGGATCGATTAATCAATGCACGGTGGAGAGCGGGGCAAGCCCGGAGGTGAAGGAGCTTCTGGAGCAGGTGAACGTCTACGACATGGCCTATGTTCCTTCCCTGGAGCTGTTCGAGCTGGGCGGCAAGGCCCAGGTCCTCAAGAAGGGGCTGTTCTTCTCGGCAAGAGCCAACAAATTGTATGAGCTGTACCGCAATACCGGCTCCATCGCGCAGCTGGACAGCAAGACGAAGTCTCAACTCGAAGACAAATATTTCGGCCAGCCGATGACGGAAGTTCTGGAGGCATGCAAGCGCGGAATGTCTGCGGAGGAGCGGGCTGCTGTCCAGGGAGATTCGAAGCAGCAGCTTGCGGCTGTCTTCAAATGGTATATCGCCAAAGGCAAGGCCTCCGCCATCGCCGGTGAATCCGGCAATAAGGTCAATTACAGCATTATGTGCGGCCCGGCCATGGGAGCCTTCAACCAGTGGGTGAAGGGTACACCGCTGGAAGCCTGGAGACACCGCCGGGCTGGCGAGATTGCCGTCAAGATGATGAACGGGGCTGCCCAGATCATAAAAGGAGAGGTTCTTGTATGAACAAAGACCAGGTACTGGAGATTATGAAGAGTAAAATGATCGATATCCTGCCGGATTTGACAGCAGAGCAGATTCACAGGGAAGCAAGCATGAAGGACCTCGGCGCGAACTCCATTGACCGCTTTGATATTATTTCCGACACCATGGATGAGCTGAACATTAAAATCCCGCTGCTGCAGTTCGGGAG
This sequence comes from Paenibacillus sp. FSL H8-0259, assembly GCF_037963255.1. NCBI lineage: Bacteria > Bacillati > Bacillota > Bacilli > Caryophanales > Paenibacillaceae > Paenibacillus > Paenibacillus sp. FSL H8-0259. Next base: position 4,293,939 of record NZ_CP150147.1, on the reverse strand, counting down.
CCTGAAGAATATCGGGGAGGTCGTAGATTTCCTGCATGAAAATCTATAACGGTGCAACAGGCTGGCGGTTTGAGGATTTCCGCCCGGTGACGGTCACCGGGATGGGGGTCCTCAGCGCGGCGGCAAGCGGTATAGAAGCCTTCGGGCGATCCCTGAAAGAAGGCCGCAGCGGAATTGGCTATCTTCAGGGATTAACCTATCCGGACGGACAGCCGCTGATCGGCGCTGAGCTGCGCGAGGAAGGGCTGCAGGAATCCTTCCGACGCTATGAAGGGGATTTATCGCGGAATGCCGGCCGGTTGTTCAGAATCTCCGGCAAATCGGTTAAGGCCTCCGCACTGGCCGGAGCCGAGGCATGGCAGCAGGCGAAGCTGAATGTAAGCAGGCCGGAGGCAGACCGGATCGGCCTGATCATTGCCGGAAGCAATATTTCTCCGGCGGTCAGCTATGCAGCAATGGTGGAATACGGACATCAGCTGGAGCTGCTGCATCCCAGATATGCGCTGAATTACATGGATACCTATCAGCTTGGGGTACTTAGTGAAATGTTCGGCATTCAGGGAGAGGGAGCGACGGTTGGCGGCGCCTCAGCCAGCGGAAATGCGGCGGTGCTGAGGGCAGCGCAATTAATCCAGCTCGGGATTGTCGATGTCTGTATGGTTATCGGACCTTTGGCCGATCTGTCCCCGCTGGAGCTGCAGGGCTTCCTCAATATTGGGGCGTACGGAGGCCGCAGCTTCCATGATGCACCCGCCTCAGCGTGCCGGCCGTTCGACAGCAGGCATGAAGGCTTCATCTTCGGGCAGGCTTCCGCCTGCCTGATCCTGGAGGGGGCGGACAGTGCCCAAGCCCGGCAAGTGGAGGTACTGGCGACTATAGCCGGCGGGGCGGCTGCTCTGGACGGACACAGCCTGTCTGATCCGAGCGAAGATGGACAGGTGCGGACGATGGAGCAGGCGCTCCGCACTGCCGGAATCGCCCCCTCTGTCATTGATTACATCAATGCGCATGGCACTTCTACACCGCTGGGGGATGTGACGGAGCTGAAATCAATCTCACGGGTGTTTGGCGGCCAGCTAAGTCACATCCGGTTGAATTCGACCAAAGCGCTGACCGGACATTGCCTGTATGCAGCCGGAGTGGTGGAAGCCGTGGCGACGATCCTCCAGCTGCAGGGGGATTTCCTTCACCCGCTGCCCTCTCTGGAGGACCCGATCAGCCGGGAGCACTATTTCGCTTCCAGCCTGGCGGAACCGGCGGGATTTACTTATGGGCTTAGCAATTCCTACGGCTTCGGAGGAATCAATACCAGCATTATCATCAGAAAAGGAGCAAGCTGAATGCGAGTAGGAATTGAGAGTATCAACTTTTACGGGGGACCGGCGGTGATCTCCGCCCGCAGTATCTTTGAAGGCAGAGGCCTTGACCTCAGCCGGTTCGATAATCTGATGATGGACCGGAAATCTGTGGGTGTAGCCTGCGAAGATGCTGTAACAGGCGGAGTCAATGCGGCGAAGCCGATCATTGATGCCTTAAGCGAAGAGGACAAGAACCGGATCGAGCTGGTGATTACTGCCAGCGAGTCCGGTGTGGATTTCGGCAAATCGCTCAGTACCTATATCCATGACTATCTGGGGCTGAGCCGCCATTGCCGGTTGTTCGAGCTGAAGCAGGCCTGTTACGGCGGAACGGCCGGGCTGCACATGGCTGCCTGCTTCATCGCCTCGGGTGCTTCCCCCGGAGCCAAGGCGCTGGTCATTGCCACGGATGTAGCGAGAGCAGCAGCCAAGAGTACCTACGGTGAGCCGACTCAGGCTGTTGGAGCCGTAGCCATGCTCATCAGTGCCAATCCGGAGATTCTGGAGCTGGACTTCGGCGCAACCGGACATTACAGCTATGAGGTGATGGATACCTGCCGGCCGCTGCCGGAGATCGAGACCGGGAACCCGGATTTGTCGCTGCTGTCTTATCTGGACTGCCTGGAGAATGCCTATAAGAATTATAAGGAGAAGGTGGACGGCGTCCATTTTCAGGAGACCTTTGATTTCCTGGCCTTCCATACGCCCTTCGGCGGCATGGTCAAAGGCGCGCACCGCAAGCTGATCCATGAGGAGCTGAAACTGAGAGGCGCAGTAGTCCAGCAGGACTTTGACAAAAGAGTCGCCCCGTCCCTGACCTACGGCATGCAGGTGGGCAATGTCTATTCCGCAGCTTTATACCTTAGTTTATGCAGTTTGATTGATCAGGCAGACATTGCGGATTACCGCAGAGTCGGGTTATTCTCCTACGGCTCAGGTTGCTCTTCCGAATTTTACAGCGGGGTGGTTACGCCGGAATCCGTAAGGAAGCTAAGTACGATGAATATTCAGGCGGGGCTGGACAGCCGTTATGAGCTCAGCTTTGAGGAATATGACGACATCCTGGACCAGAATGTGGAGTGGCTTTTCGGAATCCGGGACAAGAAGGTGGATTTCTCCGGATTCAGCCGCGTCTATGATCACTTCTTTAAGGGCAAAGGTTATCTGGTTCTGACCGAAGTCGATGACTTTCACCGCAAATATGCGTGGAGCTGACAAGTGACTGCCATGGAGTATCATTCTATTGCCGTAAGTCACCTGGACGAAGGGCTCTACAGCATCCGGCTGAACCGTCCGGAGCACAAGAACAGTATCACTGCCACCCTGGTATCAGAGCTGCAGCATGCCTTAGGGATGCTGGAGGAGCTGAGCGCCTGCCGGGTGATTGTCCTTGAAGGTACGGGCGGGTATTTCTGTACCGGGATGAATTTTCAGGCGTTTACGGACGGGGAGGACGACGCACCCGGTGATTCAGCCGCCCCGCCATCCGTAGATTTTTTGCAGACGATGAAAAGGATCGGCGAGCTGTCCAAGATGGTGATCGCCAAGGTAGACGGGCAGGTGCTTGCCGGTGGTGTGGGGCTGATGGCTGCCTGTGATTATGTGGTCGCTTCGCCGCGTTCCACCTTTGCCCTGCCCGAAGCGATCTGGGGCCTCGTGCCCGCTCTCGTCAGTCCTTATCTAATCCGGCGGACCGGCTATTGGCAGGCATACAAGATGACCTTGACCACGCTGCCCTTGTCCTCGGAAGAAGCGCTAGGGTGCAGACTGGCCGATGAAGTGACTGCTGACCCGGATGCCAGCATTCTGCGGCTATACCGGAGAATCAGCCGGATCACGCCGCAGACAGTAAGGGAGATCAAAGGCTATTTCCGGCAAATGTGGATTATCAACGAAACGATGGAACATGCCGCCGTAGCCGAGATTGACAAGCTGACCGCTTCCGCAGAAGTCAGAGAGAACATTCAGAATTATGTGCGTTACAAAAGATTTCCCTGGGAAAAAGAATAGGGGCACAGAGATGCTATATACAACCTTCGCAAGGCAATACGAACAGTTCCTCTCCCAGACGGTAAGAAGGATCAGCTTTGAACTGGAAGGCCCGGAGGATCGTTATGGGCTGAAGCTGAGTGTGGTCTCCCTGCCGCCGGAGGACGGGCCACTGGATTATCTGAGTGCGGCGGAGAAGGAGCAATACTCCGGGTTCAAATATCCCAGACGCCGCAACAGCTACCTGCTCGGCAAGCTGGCCGCCAAGATGGCTGTGGCCGGGGAGCAGGATGATCTGTCCGAAATTCAGGTTGATCACGGAATTCTGTGCCAGCCGCTGGTAGCCGGAAGCGACCGGAAGATTACGATTACCCATTGCGACACCCTGGGAGCGGCGGTTGATTATGACCCGCGTCTTCTGCTGGGTGTTGACATGGAGCTTGTGGATGAGAAGGCGATGGACGCGTTAAGAAGAATTACCTCCAAGGAGGAAGAGGCGCTGATGAAGGACCTTGGACCTGAGCTTGCGCCGACGCACTTCCTGACCCTGCTCTGGACGGCCAAGGAAGCGATGTCCAAAGTGCTTCAGACCGGCTTCACCGTTCCCACCGACCTGTTCGAAATCAAAGCGTGCACCCGCGGTGAGCAGGGAGTGATTAGCCAGTTCAAGAATTTCCCGCAATTCAAGGCCATATCCGTTCTGCGCCGTGAATATGTTTTTACCATTGTGCTTCCGGCCAAGGCCATGACTGACGGCTCGGAAGCCCGGTTATTGCAATGTCTGCAAGAAATGCTGCCATTATAACGTATGAGTATCAACCATTTCAGGAGGTGCTTTATGAAAAGTCTCGTCCTTTACACAAGCGTCTACGGAAGTACGAAGCAGTATGCGGAATGGATCGCGGAGGAGCTTGGAGCCGATCTCGCGGACATCGACACGTTTGACATTAAGCAGGCAGGCCAGTATGACACCGTAATTATAGGTACCTATGTGCGGGTACAGAAGCTGGTCATCGCCGATTATCTCAAGAAGGTCTGGGACCAGCTGCAGCATAAGAAGGTCATCCTCTTTTCCGTCTCCAAAACACCTGTGCAAAGCGAAGCCTCCATCAAGAACTACAACAAAAGCATTCCCGAAAAAATCCGTGCCGGGCTGAAATATTTCCCGCTGGAAGGCCGGTTTAACTTTGAACAGCTGGCCGACAAGGATAAAACCATGATGAAGGTCGGACAGAAAATGACCCGGCTGTTCATGGGCAAGGAAATGGCAGAAGAAATGGTCAGAAACTGCGACGATGTGCGCAAAGAAAACATTTCGCCGATTCTTCAGGAACTGCGCCAAACCTCATGAGCAGAACCTTGTCCAGGAAGGAGTGAGCGGATTGCAGATAGCAGTATGTGTCAAGCAGGTACCCTCCGCTCACATGGGGCCTGTTATGAACCCGGCGGATGTCTTTGCCCTGGAAGAGGCGCTGCAGATCAGGGAGCGCCAGGGCGGGAGCGTAACCGCCGTAAGTATGGGAGCAGAATCCGCAGCCCAGATCTTGCGGAGCTGCATCTCACTGGGTGCGGATGCAGGCGTGCTGCTGACCGACAGGCTGTTCGCGGGTGGGGACACACTCGCAACGGCCACTGTGCTCTCCCGTGGGCTTGAGCTAATAGGCAAGCCGGATCTGATTCTCTGCGGCACCCATTCGACAGATGGGGAGACCGCACAGGTCGGTCCGGCCCTGGCGGAGAAGCTGGGCACTGCGCACACCACGCATGTGCTGGATATCCTCGCCCTGGAAGAGCGGCACATCACCTGCAGGCGGATGACAGAGACCGGTTTTGAAATTGTGCAGCTGATGCTCCCGGCCCTGATAACGGTGCATAAAGGCATTAATCAGCCGCGGATGGCGACCATTAATGGAATTCTGAAGGCTAACCGCTGTGAAATCACCAGGCTGTCCGCCCAGGACCTGAGCCTGGACAAGCAAGCCTGCGGGCTTGCGGGATCGCCTACCCGGGTGCAGGCAACCCGGAATGCCGCAGACCGGCAGGTGCCCTTCACCGTAAGCGGCAAGAGCCTGCGGGAGCAGATTGAGGAGATCGCGCAGCTTTTGACAGATAAGAATATGTCACCAAGTATATGATGCTTTTTCTAAAATATAAGAATTTATATGTTTCACATGATAACTTATCCTTCTATTTCTCGCTGAAACAGTACCGTCCTTACAAAAGGACGGCAAAGCCGTTTCCACTTGTTATTTTCATTCAGATAAGGAGGCTTCCATGCCGGATCAGAGCCTGCGGGCCAGAGAATATGAAGGTCTCATGATTGCCGGTGAATACGCGGAAGGACAGCTTAGCCCGGCTGTATATGAGCTGCTGGGCTCAGCCCGTGAGCTGAACCGGAAACTGCAGACGGACATTGCCGTCGTGCTTATCGGAAGCGGTACATCAGCCTATGCGGCCTCCTGCATCAGCCATGGCGCGGACACCGTCTATGTTCTCGATCAGCCCGGCCTCAGTCCGCTGAGCGAAGAGGTTCATACGGAGCTGCTGCATCAGCTGGTATTGGAGGCTAAACCGGAAATCCTGCTGCTTCCCTCCACTATACATAGCAAATCCATCGCCGCTAGATTAGCTGCAAGGCTTAACACCGGCTTAACTGCGGATTGCACAGAGCTTGACATTGATCTGCCTAGCCGGGTGCTGCTGCAGATCCGGCCAGCCCGGGAAGGGGCGTTAATGGCGACCATCTGCTGCCCGGAGGCCAGACCGCAAATGGCGACAGTCCGGCCCGGGGCCATGTCCCCTTGCGAACCCGATCCGTACCGGACCGGACGGATTATTCATCCGCAGCTCCAGCTTCCATCCGTGCTACGTTCCTCTATCCTTGAGGTGATCAAGAGCAGAGAAGTGCCCGGCTCCGCCGCTTCCGGTATTATCGTCGCCGCAGGACGGGGCGTGTGCAGCAAGGAAGGTATGGAGCTGGTCCGAGAGCTTGCCGCATGCCTGGGCGCAGAGCTGGGTGCAACAAGACCGGTGATTGACCAGGGCTGGCTGGATTATTCCCGGCAGATTGGCTTAACAGGCCGGAATGTGAGCGGCAGAATCTATATCGCGGTCGGCATCTCGGGAGCGGTTCAGCATACTGTGGGCATCCGCAGAATGGACACCGTGATTGCTATCAACAGGGACAGGACAGCCCCAATTCTGGGACTGGCTGCGCACGGCATTGTTGCCGATCTGTTCGAAGCGGTGCCGCTCCTGATTGAACAGGTTAGACAAAACATAACAGTAGGCAGGTGAGCATATGGAAGAACGGATAAGCTTTGCACAGTTCCAGGGAATCTTTGCCGAATATTTGGGGATTGAAGCTTCAAGACTGACCCCGGAGGTCAATCTGCTGCTGGAGCTGGGGGTTGATTCTTTATCTTTGGTCAATGTGATGCTTAGGCTCGAAAGAGAGTACCAGGTCATGTTCAATCCCGAAGACCGGGTAATGACCCGGACATTGGGCGAAGCCTATGAGCTGTTTGACAACTATAGAAGTTTGGTCCTGGACGCGCAGACCGGCAATTAATCATCTTGATGCAGAGGAGCATGACCATGTTGAATCTGTCTATACGTGCCCTATCCTATTACATCCCCAAGGGGCGGATGACGAACGGGGAGATCGTAGATTTATTCGCGGAGAAGTACTTTCAGCATCTGCCGAAGGATGATCTGGAGCAGCTGGTGTACGGCAGCAAGCGAAAGCTCGATTTTCTGGAAATTACGACCCGTTCCTGCTCAGCGGACTACCGGGAGGAGAGCTCTGTGCAGATGGCCGTTAAGGTCTCGCAGGAAGCGATCGGCAAAGCGGGCATCACAGCAAGCGAAATTGACCTGCTGCTGTTCGTGGGTGTGTGTAATCCCTTCCGTGAACCGTCTTATGCGATTATCCTGGCGCATGAGCTGGGAATGACCCGGGGCAATTATTACGACATCAACGACACCTGCAACGGGTTCTTGAAAGCGATGGAGCTGTCCAGCCTCTATATCCAATCGGGCAAATACCGCAATATCCTCGTTGTCACCAGTGAGAATCCGCTGGAGCTGCTGGAGGCCTCCAACTATGCGGGCAAAGTCGGCAGTCTTGAAGAAGCCGATTACAAAATGAATCTGCTGTTCGCCGGGGCCGGAGCCGCCGCCATGCTGCTGAGTGCTGACAATGGCGAGAAGTCCATCCAGTACTACGGGGAGCAGAGGAACCATGCGGATTGGGAGCTGTCGCTGTATGTATCGCCCAAAATCCATATGCCCGCACCAAGGTTCGAGGGAATGGATTTCATGAGCTGGGCGGACGGGCGCGGGATTGCCGCCAATGTCATCCGCGATATGCCCGGCTTTGTCTATGAATTCCTGGAGGAGCATGAGCTGCACAAGGACAACATTGATTATATCTTCTCCCACCAGCTGGGCCGCAATATCACCAACTCACTGCTGAACAAGCTGGAGGTCAAGACGGAGAAAGTCTTCCCCGTTAATACCTTCCCCGAGAACGGCAACATGGGGAGCGCCAATATTCCCGCCGGTCTGGCGATCGCCGAGGAGCAGGGGCTGCTGCGTAAGGGAGACTCGATCCTGCTGCTGGGCAGTGCCTGCGGCTTAACCTATGCGGCGGCATATCTCATATGGTAAGGGAGGAACGCAGACTATGACGGCCACGAATTTTCCCGTTCCCAAGCTGATCGTAAGAGAACCGCTCGACAAAGCAATCATCCGTAAAAAGGTCGCCTACGGCAACTATTCCTGCACGGACAAGCTCGTGCCCATGATCAGGGCGCGGGGCACCAACCTGCAGACGGATGATGAAGGGAATCTGCATATTATCGGCTGGCAGCGGGATATCACCCGCATGCGCAAGCAGGATGTCTCCCTGTCCTTCATGGTTCATCTTACCGTCAGCCCGGACGGACTGATTCTGGAAGCGGCGGTGGATGATCTTTTTAACGGCGGCAAGGGTGTGCTCTGTTCCAGGGATTACTTGGAGCAGAAGCTGAAGGAGGAGCTGGAGGGTCAGTGGTTTGACAAAAAACTCGCTGCCCGGCTCCGCTTTGACCGGTTTAAATGTTTTCATATTTTTGAGATTATGAGCGGGATTTACAGCTCCTATTTCATGCACAAGCAGCATGGGGACACTGGACCCGGCGCTTTATTTTATGAGGAAGATATCGTAGACATTTACGCCGCTGAAGGCAATCTGTATTTGACCGGGCTCCAGGCGTTCAGCGGTAAGGAGGACATCAAGTATACGGTCGTCCTGTACGATGTGTTCAATCATATTACCTTCGACCAGGAAGGTTATATGAAGCTGAAATCTCCGATTCTGGCGGAGTTCTACCTGGACGGGGAGCTGGTCCATACAGACGAAATCTATCAGAAGGACAAGGATTATATCTTCATCCGTATGCAGAAATTTCTGTTCGTATGCGTGGAGAAGCTGAAGGCGGTACTGTTTCCGGATTTTGCGGACAAAATGATGAACACCAATCTGGCTCCCGGAGCGTTTATCGGGATCATCATGCAGGCCATCGGCATCCGTTCGTTCTCGAACAACTTCAATTATATCCAGTATATTATGACGGCCATGCAGCGCCCCCGCAGGCTGCCGGGCTGTATCGGCGCCATTCTGAATGAGGAAGAGGCAGCGCAGCATTTCGAAGGCTTTGATTTATCCTATTTGGGTTAACAAAGGAGACTAGGGCACACCGATGATCCAATATGAACGTTTGACCATTGACTGCGTGCTGGATACATTACAAAGGGATTTCCCGGACAAGCCTGCGGTCGTGTTCGAGCAGGAGACTGTCACCTTCGCGCAGCTGTATGACTATTCCCTCACCATTGCCGGCAATTTGCTGGACCTCGGGATTAAGAAGAACGACAAGGTGGCCGTGCTGCTGCCCAACAGTCTTGAATATCTGTACGTCTACTTCGCCCTGTTCAAAATCGGCGCGTGGATTGTTCCTGTCAGCACAAGGTATGAGCCGGATGAAATCCGGCGGATTCTGGATAATTCCGATGCGGAGACGATCATTTACCAGGACCGGCTGGGCATTTTTAACTATGAGGAAATTCTCTTGTCCGGGCTTCGTCCCGAACTGCCGGCGATCCGGAATTATATCGTGCTTGGCGATGAGCCTGCACCGGGCAGCATGTCTTTTGCCGGGCTGCTGAAGCCGCTCACAGTCCCTTTTCAGGACAGACAGCTCGAAGCTATTGATCCTGAGGATATTGCGATTCTCGGCTACACCTCCGGAACCACCGGCCACCCCAAAGGCGTGATGATCACGCACCGCAATCTGGTGGCCACCTCCTACTATGGCGGGCAGCTGCTGGATATACACGATGATATCGGCTTCTCGATTGCTCCTCTCTATGCTGCGCAGGGCTTCAATGCCGTGCTCGTCTACTTTGTCTCCTGTATCACGATGAAATGGATCTCCAACTTCAATCCGAATGATATTCTGACCCATGTCGCCAAAAACGGGATCAACCTCTTTCACACCCAGCCGACGATGTGGAGCCTGATCCTGGCCATGCCTTACTGCAAGCCCGGGCTGTTCAGGGAGCTGCGCAAGGTCGTGGTCTCCGGTTCCCTTTGTACCCCGTATTTAGCCCGCTCCATCGAGGAAACGACCCGCTGCACGCTAATCAATGCCTACGGCATTATTGAAGCTACGGGCCTGGTCACAATGACCCGGCTGGATGATCCGCCGGAGGTCCGGCTGAACACAGTCGGCAGGCCGATTGAAGGCTTCGAGGTCAAGATTGTAGACCGGGACCGCAAGGAGCTGCCGAAGGGCGAGATCGGGGAGCTGGCAATCAGGGGTTATCTGATGAAGGGCTACTACAACAACGAAGCCAAGACACGTGAGGTAATTGACGAGGAAGGCTGGCTGTACACCGGCGATTTGGCCTGCTATTACAAGGACGGCGTCAATATTTGCATTGCCGGCCGCATCAAGGATATGGTCATCCGCGGCGGCTTCAATGTCTACCCGGTAGATATTGAAGAATGTGTGCTGAACATGGACAAGGTTGAGGATGTATCAGTTGTAGGGGAGCCGGACGAGATTCTGGGTGAGGCCCTGGCTGCTTTTGTGATCCCAAGGCCCGGAGTTCTGCTTACCGAAGGTGAGGTCAAAGCCTATTGCCGCGGCAAAATCGCCAACTATAAGGTCCCGGACCGGGTGCATCTCGTCTCCCAGCTGCCGGTGCTGGAATCCGGGAAGGTGCAGAAGAATATCCTCCGAAGATGGGCCGTTGAGGGTATTCCGGCGGAAAGCCAGTTTTTGCTCAATGACATGATCGTCAGAGGCATGGCCGGGGAGCTACAAGATAACCCCGCAAAGTGAGGCTTTGGCTTCAAATTCTTATATTTCAATAAATCACAGGTCGAGGGGCGCTTATTGTGGATTTCAGCTATACCGTGGAGCAGCGGCAGATCTGCGGCTTAATGGAGGAATGTTGTGAGCGGTATTTGAATGACGGAGTGTATGCGGATGACGAGAGCGGCACCTTCCGCAGGGATAAATGGTCCAGATTAGCCGGTACCGGCGTGCTCGGACTTCCCTTTCCGGCAGCGTATGGAGGAGCGGAGCAGGGAATGCTGACCACGGCGCTGGCGATCCGTTCGCTGGCGCGCCGCTGCCAGGATGAAGGCCTGGTCTTCTCGGTATGCGCTCAAATGTCGGCGGCCCAAGTGCCGCTATGGGTATACGGCAGTGAGGAGCAGCAGGCCGGGTATCTGGCACCGCTCATTGATGGAAGATTCATCGGCAGCAGCGTAATTACGGAACCTGGGGCGGGCTCTGATTCTTCCGCCATGACCACCTCTGTCGAGAAGGAACCGGAAGGTTATATCCTGAATGGCATCAAAACCTTTGCAACACTCGCCCCGGAGTCCGACATCCTGCTGGTGTACGGCAAGCATGCGGAAGGCCTGCCCATGCTGGATGTGTCGGCCTTTATTCTGGAAGCGCGGCAGCAGGAATACGAGATTGGACAGGTCTTCGGGAAGATGGGCCTGCGGACCAGCCCGATGAGTGAGGTTCTGCTGAACCACACCCGCATTCCGGCGCACAGGCTGCTGGGACGGGAACGGCAGGGGATGGGCATTTTTTTCAAGGCGATGCTGTGGGAGCGTATTATAGTCAGTGCTTATCATGTTGGAGCCATGGAACAGCAGTATGAACAGACCTATCAGTATGCGGGCCAGAGGAAGCAATTCGGGCAGGCCATCCGCTCCTTCGAGGGGGTCTATGACAAGCTGGTCCAGATGAGAATCCGGATGGAAACAAGCAGGCTGATGCTGTATAAGGTGTGCGAGGACTTTGACCAAGGCCGCTGCGGAATGCACAGCGCCTCCATGCTGAAGCTGCATACCTCCGAATCCAAGGTGCAGAACAGCCTTGCGGCAGTGCAAATCTGGGGAGCTTACGGCTATGTGAAGGAGAGCCCGCCGGAGAAGCAGATGCGCGATTCCCTTGCTTCCAAGCTGTACTCGGGAACGAGCGAGATGCAGAAGAAAATCATGCTGGAAGGTCTGGGGGAAGGGTATGAGTGATTTCCTGCTTCAGCATTACCTGCTCCGCAGCGCTGAGCGCTGCCCCGACCAGACTGCGCTGCGCTTTGAAGGCAGGGAGCTAAGCTATGGCGGGCTGCTTCGGCGCAGTATTCAAATCTCAGATGCACTGATCGATACCGGCATGGAGCCGGGGGAGACCGCTGCAATCTGTCTGGACAAGTCCCCGCAGGCAGTATGCGCCATGTTCGGCGTACTGTTCACCGCAGGGGCGTACATTCCGCTGGACACGAGCTACTCTCCTGTACACAGAATGTTGACCATTCTAGAGCAGAGCGGGACGCGGTTTCTGGTTACTGATGGTGCGAACCTGCTGAAGCTGCTGCAAGGTGCGAATCCAGAGCAATTGGAGCGGCTGAGGTTACTTCATATACTGCTGGTGGAGGGGGGCGCCGAACTGGACGACGCAGATTTCGGCATGATCGTACAAGCTGCGCCGGAGCAGCCCCTGCGCCATTTGTACAAGAGCAGAAGACAGCCGATCAGCGAGGATCTGGCTTATATTCTGTACACTTCAGGCTCCACAGGAGTACCCAAAGGCGTGATGATTACCCACCTGAATGCCAGAACCTTCATTGACTGGTGCTGCGGTTACTTCAAACCGGAAGAACATGAACGCTTCGCGGCCATCGCACCTTTTCATTTTGATCTTTCGGTATTTGATATTTTCGTGCCGGTTGCCGTAGGGGCAACGCTCGTCCTCCTGACGGCTGAGGTCATTCAGCATCCGGCGCGTTTTACCAAGGCCATCGAACAGGGGGAAATTAGCTGGGTCTATTCCGTGCCTTCACTCTGGGCTGCCGTGGTCCAATACGGCCGGTTGCCAGCAGGCGGGCTGCCTTCGCTGCGGGGCGTGTTGTTTGCGGGCGAGGTTCTGCAGCCGAAGCTGCTGCACCAGGTGATGGAGCTGCTGCCAGAGGCGGATTTCTACAATCTGTACGGGCTGATTGAAACCAACGTCTGTACCTATTATCCGCTGAGTGAGCAAGACGGTATACGCGACACTCCCGTACCAATCGGGTATCCTTGCGGCAATACCGGAGTTGTGGTGGTAACCTCTGACGGACGTCTTGCCGGTACGGGTGAAGAGGGGGAAATCTGCGTAAGAGGCTCGATTGTCATGAAGGGCTACTACCGCAATCCTCGGCTCACGCAGGAGAGCTTCCGCAGTATACCGCCGGACTGGGGTCTTGGAGACAAGCTCTACTGTACCGGGGACATGGCTATGGTTAATGAAGACGGAGTGCTCGTCCTGATTGGCCGCAAAGACGCCTTGATTAAGAGTTCCGGCTTTCGCATTGAGCTGCCGGAGATTGAACGCGTGCTGCATGACATGGAGAATATTCTGGATGCCGCGGTTGTGGATATCCAGGATGGTGAAGGCCATCCGCTGATCTGCGCTGCCGTGGTTGTACATGAAGCTGGCAGCTTCACCGTCCTTGGGCTGAAGCAGGCTGTCGGCAAGCTGCTGCCCCGCTATATGATTCCCGATATGGTGCATATCTTTGACAGCTTCCCTACAGGGGGGAGCGGCAAGGTTGACCGGCAGCAATTGAAGCATGAATTCCGCAAGCGGCTCTGAAGGAAGATGAGGGGAGAGAAGACTGTGCAGATGCAGGACAAGCTGTATGAGATTATAGCCAGCGTATGCTACTTCGACAAGGAGGAGCTGCATCCCGGCTTGTCGGTTGAGGGTGATCTGGCCATTACCTCGGTGATGATTGTGGAGATTATCGCGATGGTGGAGAGCAGGCTTGACGTGAACCTGGAAGAGCATGTAGATGAGCTGCTCAGCTGTGAGACGCTGGGCGAGCTGACTGCGCTGACCGCTGAGCTGAGCAGTGAACATCCGCAGGGCAGCCTGCCCGGGAGGTGAGAGCTTTGGCCGACTCCCATTCCAAGCTGTCCATATCTGCTGCTGCCACGCTGCACGAAGCGTTCGAAGCCCGGGCAGTGCAGCAGCCGGAGCATCCGGCCATCGTTTTTGCCGGAGAGTCAATAAGCTACCAGGAGCTGAACCGGCGTGCCAATTGCCTGGCACATGAGCTGATTGCCCGGGGCGTTCGTCCGAATGATCATGTAGGCGTAAGTGTGAAGCGCAATATGAATCTGGTCATGGCCCTGCTTGCCGTGTTAAAAAGCGGCGCTGCCTACGTCCCGGTGGATCCCGGCTATCCGGCCAGCCGCAAAAACTATATTCTGCAGCATTCCGGGGCTTCTGCTGCTATCTGTGAAGACGATGAACCGCTCAATGTGCCGGTTCAGATCCGCCTGGGGTCTGCTGAAGCTGGCGCAACCGCTGCTCCCAATTCAGCAGACTATCCGGCAGACAACCCGAATATCTCTATTGACGGCAGCGATCTGGCCTATATCATGTACACCTCCGGCTCTACCGGCATGCCCAAAGGCGTAATGATCGAGCATCGTTCCGCTGTGAATTTAATCTCCTGGGTGAACCGGGAGCTGCAGATAGGCAGCCATGACAGGGGATTGTTCGTAACCTCAGTGTGTTTTGATCTATCTGTGTATGATATCTTCGGCCTGCTGGCCGCCGGTGGCACGATCGTCCTGTGTCCGGAGCCGCAGATTACTGATCCGGACAGCTTAACACGGCTGCTGATGGAGCAGAGGATCACCTTCTGGAATTCCGTTCCGACCACGCTGCATTATCTGGTCCGGCACTTGGCGGAGTATATCCCTGATTTCGCCCAATTGGAGTTGAGGCATATCTTCCTGAGCGGAGACTGGGTTCCCCTGGAGCTGGCGCGGAACTACTCGCGTTACTTCCCCCGGGCGAAGCTGACCGCTCTCGGCGGTGCTACGGAGGCTGCGGTCTGGTCCATCTATTATCCGGTTACGGAGGTCCGGGAGGACTGGACAAGCGTTCCCTACGGGATACCGGTTGAACAGAATTATTGGTACATTCTTGACGATGACCTGCAGCCGGTTGCGGCGGGAGAGACAGGTGAGCTGTATATCGGCGGTATCGGGGTAGCGCGCGGCTACATCAAGGACCCGGTGAAGACGGCACAAGCCTTCATGCCGGACCCCTTCCGCGAATCTGAGGCAGACCGTATGTACAGGACAGGCGACCTGGGCCGGATGCGGGAGGACGGAACTATCGAATTCCTCGGCCGCCGCGATGATCAGGTCAAGATCCGCGGCTTCCGCATCGAGACGAAGGAAGTGGAGAAGCTGCTGCTGGAATATCCGGGCATCCGGGATGTTGCTGTTATGGCCAGGAGCCACAGTTCAGGGGATAAATTCCTCTGTGCCTATCTGACTGCCGCGCAAGCCGTCTCCGGCGCTGGACTTAAGCAGTACCTGGCTGCGCGCCTGCCTGCTTATATGCTCCCGTCCGTCTTCATCCGGCTGGAGCACTTCCCGCTGAATGCCAACGGCAAGGTGGACAAAAAGCAGCTGCCTGAGGTTTCTCTGCACAACATGCTTACGGATAGTGAATTCACACCCTGCACTACTCCGTTGCAGCAGTCCATTTGCCAGGCATGGGGGGCTGTCCTGGAGCTTGAACCCATCGGACTGGACCATGACTTCTTCGAAATTGGCGGAAGCTCGATTGAGGCTGTTACGCTGCAGAGTGAGCTTGC
Source organism: Paenibacillus sp. FSL H8-0259 (assembly GCF_037963255.1). NCBI lineage: Bacteria > Bacillati > Bacillota > Bacilli > Caryophanales > Paenibacillaceae > Paenibacillus > Paenibacillus sp. FSL H8-0259. The sequence continues at coordinate 4,278,364 of NZ_CP150147.1, read as the reverse complement.
CCGCAGGGGCATTCCCCTTTCTTACGAAGAGCTGCTGAGCGCCTCTACCATTCGGGCGCAGGCCGGGATTGTGGAAGCGGGAGTTACTCCGCGGGTAAGTGCAGCCTGTATCCCACCGGTTCAGGTTCACTGCGGGGAAGTCGCAGCTGCCTCCAGCCTCCCGGTAAAGATCATAACGGAGCCGAGCTTGTCCTGCCAGTTCACACAGCCACAGCCGTTTAACGATCTCTATTACAAAAGCTGCTTATATAACTCACTATTTCCTGTACTGAATGTCTTTGGCCGGAATATCAACACTTTTCTGAGCAGCGATATGTTTGTGTATACTCTTGATTCTGCACAGGCAGAGCCGTACCTCTCTGCGGCCTGCATGGAATCCGCGCCCCCGGAAGCTATTCTGGAGCAGCTGCACCTTACGGCCCGGTATGAGTCCCCGCAGGGCGGGAACGGGCTGAAGGAGAGGCTTATCACTGGGCTGGCCCGGCAAAGCCTGTTCATTCTCTGGGTAGACAGCTTCTATGAGCCGGCCCGTAGAGACGCTTATATGAAGAAGCATCTTGCCCACACGCTGCTGGTTTACGGTTATAGTGAGGCGCAGGATCAGTTTATTGTGCTGGAGCACAGCCATAAGGATGCGCTGAACTACAGGGAACGGACCCTGGCAGCAGAGGATCTGCTGAACAGTTATCATGGGTACCGCCAGCATCTAATGTCTTCTGCGCAGACGTACACCCTGATGGAATTCCCGCGCTTCCAGCGGCTGTACACCTATGAACTGCTGCCAGATGTTAATAGACTTAATTGCCTGTACCGCACACAGCGGGACGACATTACGCAGAGCCTGCTGACGTTGTCCGCCTTCAAAGATCACTATACTTCACAGCACTGGAGTTATACTGAGCAGCACATTAACCGCCAGATTGCTGGCCTGAACGCCATCATTGATTCTAAGCGGGCCGAAAAGTACCGGCTGGAGCGTCTTCTTACCGAAAGGCAAGCGGCTGCGGCCAGGCTCGGAGAAATTACCGGTGCATGGCTGGAGATCCGCAGTGACCTGATCAGGTACAGCAAAGGCATTGCGCTGCCGGACACTTGGAGAACTGTACATGGCCGCTTACTGGAAGACATTGTACACAAGGAGCAGGAAGTCATGGAGATGATGTGCCGCCCGGCAAGCCGGGGCAAGGAAGGAGCTTGGCAATGAATCAGACCATTCAGAATCAGCTGCATTATTTATCGCAAAAGTACAACGAATATAACCTTCCCATGTATTTAAGCTATCCGGTGGACAGCTACTGGCGCCAGCCTGCGGATGAATCTGCTATAGCTCAGGAGCTTAAGGAAATCGAAGAAGCACAGGTTTATGTGCATGTTCCGTTCTGCAAGTCGATCTGCTATTACTGCTGCTGTGACCGGGTGCTGAGCGGCAAGGATGAAGACAAGGATCATTATATCGATGCGCTGGAGCAGGAGCTGGCACTCAAGCTCTCCGGCCGTTCCCGGAAGCTGAAATCCGGTAATCTGCACTGGGGCGGCGGGACTCCCGCTTATTTGAATGAACAGCAGATCGAACGGCTGTACGGAATTATTGCCCGGTACGTGGATTTTGAAGACAACGCCAGAATAAAGCTGGAGGCTTACCCGGACAAGCAGATTGTTACCCAAGGCAAGCTGCGGCTGCTGAAGACACTGGGGTTTAACTATATCAGCTTTGGCATTCAGGACTTTGATGCCCGGGTACTGAATGCGATTCACCGGGAATGCGATCTTGAGGATACACGGGAGATTATCGGCCTTGCCCGGAGCATGGGCTTCACCGTCAATGTGGATTTATGCTATGGCCTGCCCTTTCAGGGACTCGGGGAATTCGAGCGTACCTTGCAGGAGATCGTACGGATCGCCCCCGATAAAATCGTAGCCTTTCCCTATGCCCATTACCCGGCCATCTACCCCCTGCAGCGCAAAATCCCGCATCTCAGCCTGCCTAACAATTATATGGTGTCCCGCCTGTTCGAGCTGGCCCGCCAGTATTTGTCCCAGGACTACACTGAGATGGGTAGTGATACCTTTATCCGCAACAACGGGCGGGAGAAGCATCCCGGAATGCATGTGGTTCGTGATTTCATGGGCTCCTCCGAAAGAAGCAGCCAGCATCTGCTGGGTCTGGGCAAGTCGGCAGTCAGTAAGATTGGCAGACTCTATTATAAGAATGTCCCGGCGATGGATCGTTACTGCTCCGCGCTTGATCTGGGCAGATTCCCTATTGAGACCGGCAAGACCCATCTTTTGTCCGGGGAGGATGCCATTCGTGAGGATATTATTCTGAAGCAGCTGCTGGGCGGTAACCCTATTGACAAGCAAATGCTTCAGGAGTGCTTTGGTATCGATTTCGACTCTTATTTTCAGGAGGAGCTGAGCGTGCTTAGAGGCATGGAGAAGGATGGCCTGCTGCTGGGTGTGGACTCTCCGCGAATTACAGTAACCCTTACCGGTACGTACTTTATCCGGGCGATTGCCCATGTTTTTGATCCCTACTACAAATCCACCAGGAATGGAGAAAATAGTATATGAAAATCACAGAACAAGTTACAATGATCGTAGCGGGTTTGACCCGTATTCCGGCAGGGGAGCTGCACCTGGACACCGATATTTTCGAGTCCAGATTGCTGACCTCCCTGGGTCTCCTGGATCTGGTTTCCAGATTGGAGCAGGAATTCAAGATTATTATTCTGCCCGAGGAACTGATTCATGAACACTTCGCGAGCATTGCCACAATTATCGGGTTTATCGATAACAAGCTGGCGGAGGCTTCATAACAGCGATTGTCTCAGGACTGCCAGGGCTGCTAAGAGGTGAGCCAATTGTTCAAGATCATGATCGTCGAGGATGATATCAAAATCAGAACCCTGATGACCGATATCCTGCGCAAATACAGCTATGAAGTGGTGGAGGTTGCGGATTTCCTGCAGGTGGAGAAGATCTTCGAGCAGGAAGCGCCGCAGCTTGTGCTGCTTGACCTGAATTTGCCTTATTATGACGGGTTCTATTATTGCCGGGTATTCAGAAGGAAAACAACGGTGCCGATTATTGTGATCTCTGCAAGGGATGAGGAATCCAGCCAGGTGCTCAGCATGGAGCTGGGGGCGGATGATTATATCGTGAAGCCGCTGAATATTCAAGTGCTGCTGGCGAAGATTATGGCGATCATGCGCCGGAATTACGGGGAATATGCGGGCAAGCCGGAGCCGGAGAAAGAGCCGTTGCCGATTCATCTGGATGACCGCAATTTCAGTATTTCCTGCAAGGGAGCCGTTGAAGAGCTCAGCAAGAATGAATATAAGCTGCTGAAGAAGCTGATGGAGAATATGGATACCATTGTCACCAGGGAAGAATTGCTGGGAGAACTGTGGGATGATGTGCATTTCGTCGTGGATAATACGCTGACGGTCAATGTCACCCGGGTCAAAAGCAAGCTGGCCAGTCTCGGCTTTCAGGATGTAATCAAAGTCAAAAGAGGCGTGGGTTACATTTTTGATTCGGCTATGATCGGAGGGACCCGCCAGTGAGCATTAAGCTGTTTCGGGGTTTCATGCGTGATCATCTGTCGTTCACCCTTGTCTATTTTTTAAGTCATATCCTGGTGAGCGTATACTGCAATTTCTTTATCAGCAGCAATATCCAGCTCATGTACCTACTTAGCATCTATTTTTACGTATTTATTATATTTATGTGCTTCCGCTTGATCAAATACGTCTCCACCCACCGGGAAATACAGCTGTTATCCGAGAATATCGAGATTGAGGAGAAGGGCTATTCGTACGAGCAGCAAGCCGTTATTCAGCTCATTCACCGGATACACCATAGCTATCAGGACCAGATCTATGAGGTCAAAGCCCAGGCCGACAACACCCATAAGTTCATCTCGCAGTGGATACATAATCTCAAAACGCCCTTGTCAGTCATCGACCTCATTCTGCAGAACTACAAAATGAACCCCACCGGCCATGCCCTGGCCCTGCAGCATATCGAGGAAGAGAAGGATAAAATCCTTAGCATGCTGAACCAGATGCTGAAGTTCTTCCGCCTGGAGCATTTCACCCGGGACTATAATCCGGAGCCTATCAACCTGCTGGAATCACTCAGAAGCCTGATTAACAGCAAACGGAATCAATATATCTATAATAATGTCTACCCGGTGATCGAATGTGAGGACGAGCGCATTATGGTCATGACGGACAGCAAATGGAATACGGCGATGCTGGATCAGATCATCTCCAATGCAATTAAATACTCTGACTCAGGCGAAGCGACGAAATCCATCCACTTCCGCATTGAGCAGCGTGGCGACAAGGTGGTGTTGTCCATCCGGGATGAGGGGATCGGCATTGAGCCCGTCGATTTGCAGCGGGTCTTCCAGCCCTTTTTCACCGGAAAAAACGGACGTACCCATCACCAGGCGACAGGCATCGGCCTCTATGTCTGCTCAGAAATAGCCCGGAAGCTGGGACACCGTCTCACGATTACCTCGGAAGTCAATCAAGGCACAGAAGTGCAGATTTCTTACCTTTCAAAAATGAAAGATAACGTAATGTAAATGGATGGATATGGAATCCAGTGTCTACTACAATGAAGCTATAAGCTGTAATTGAGGATAAATATATGACAAACGGGAGATGAAACTGTGAGCGTAGTACTGGAAGTCAAAGAGGTTAAGAAGGTTTATGGTGTGCAGAATGGTGAGAATTCCACAGTGGCACTGGATTCCGTCAGCTTTAACGTAGAGAAGGGGGAGTTTATCGGCATCATGGGCCCCTCGGGCAGCGGCAAAACCACATTGCTGAATATCCTGAGCGGCATCGGTAAGCCGAGCTACGGCGAGGTTTTTATCGGGGGCAAGAATATCACCTCCCTGGATAAGAATGAAATGGCGCTCTTCCGCAGACAGCATCTCGGCTTTGTCTTCCAGGAATTCAATCTGATGGACAGTCTGACACTGAAGGAGAACGTCATGCTGCCCATGATCCTTGACAAGCGGGACAAAGCACAAATGGAAGCCAAAAGTGAAGAGATTATGAAGCTGCTGGGCATTGAGGAAATCGCCGGCAAGTATCCCTACAACATATCGGGCGGCCAGCAGCAGCGGGTGGCGGTCAGCCGGGCGCTTGTGAATGATCCGGATATTATTTTCGCCGATGAGCCTACAGGCAACCTGGATTCCAAGTCCTCCAATGCAGTGATGAAATGTATCGAGAAGATGAACCAGGAACGGGAGAGCACCATCCTGATGGTGACTCATGACGCCTTCGCCGCGAGCTTCTGCAAAAAGATCATCTTCATCAAGGACGGTGCCATCAGCATGGAGATTGTCAGCAGCGGGGTCCGCAAGGAGTTTTTTGATCAAATCCTCGACTGCCTAGCGATCATCGGAGGGGAACGAAATGACCTTTAGAGATGTCACGATTAAGAACTTCAAACGCAATGTGCGGAATTTCTTCTCCTATTTCATTTGCAGCGCCTTTGCAATTACGATCTTTTTCCTCTATGCCGCCTTGCTGTTCAATAACAGCATCCGGGAAGGGGCGACAGAGGATGTGATCCAGATTGTGCTAATGCTGAGTCTGGCTGCACTGACCCTGTTCTCGGTGTTCTTCATCAACTATGCGCATTTCTCGTTCATCAAGTCGAGAAGCAAGGAATTTGCCATCTTTATGTCGCTTGGGATGCACAAGAACGATCTGCAGAAGATTATCCTGCTGGAGAATCTGTTTATCAGTGTCTCCTCGCTCATTGCCGGGATTATCACAGGCGCGATCTTTTCACGGCTGTTCCAGAATGTGGCGATTGATCTGCTGGATCTGCAAGGGGTGTCCTATTCACTGAGCGCGGCGAGCTTCATCGTCACTGCGGTTGTATTTACCGTGATTTTTGCCGCCTCACAGATGATTTCAAGTGTTAAGGTCGGTAAGCTGGACATCGCAGATCTGATGAAGGATTCCCGCAAGCAGGATAACCAGGCGAAGACAAGTGATACCCGGCTTGGGCTGGTAGGTGTGGGGCTGGTTGTGGCCTCGATCATTTTCCTGGTGGTAATCTCCAATCACGAAAGCCTGAATACGAATCCTTTTATGATTATTACCTATATCCTGCTTAGCTTCATCGGGATCTACATGGTCATCTCCCATCTTGGGAACACATTGATCAGCTTCCTGAAGAATAAGAAATTCTATTACCGGCATATCCTGTCCATCACCGAAATCAATCACAAATTCAATCAGAACAAGCGGATTATGTTCATTCTGAGCATTCTCAGCGGGATGACTATCTTTCTCGTTGCTTCGCCATTCTCGCTGCTGCAGCTGTCGGAGAGCATCGCGGAACGAAATAAGTATGATATCGAGTATATCTCGGTAGCCGGCGTGCATGTGCTGGAGAGCGGACAATTGGAGCAGGTGCTGAAGCAGTCCTCCGAGCCGCTGAAGTCGGTCCAGGAAACCAGCTTCCTGAATCTCAAAATGAATCTGGAAGGAGATAAATACGATGTCCTGAAGACGAAGCCGATTGTGTCGCAGGACATGTACAACTCTCTGACCGGGGAGAAGGTAACGGTTGGCGCCGGGGAAGTTCTTAATATTGTTACGGCCTGGGAGCCGGGCACCCATGGCATTGGCGAAGGGGAGGCGATTCAATTCACGGATGGCACGCAAACCTTCAATTACAAGGTGAAATCATCCTATCACGGGGATTGGTTTGCCACAGCGAGCTCTTATCCAACTAGCTCAGGGATTGTAGTAAGCAATGAGGATTACAAGAATATGGAGTCCAAGGTAAGCCCGAATGCAATGGGGACCCACTACGGAATTGATTTTACAGCCTGGAAAGGGACAGAAGGGGTTGTCCAGAAGCTCAAGGATACGCTAAATGCTACGGATAAGGATGGAAGCGGGCAGATGTTTGCGGTAGCCTCCAAAGTGGATGCCTACAAGGAGCTGAAGAAGAACTATTCACTCTTCGTGTTCGTCACCTCACTGATCGGTGTACTGTTCTTTGTAGCAGGCGGAATGGTGCTGTATTTCAAGCAATATACCGAAATCGGGAACGCCACCGTCTTTTTCCGCAAGCTGTATAAGATTGGGATCAGTGATAAGGAGATAAGGTCGGTAGTATCGGCAGAGCTGCTCATCACCTTCTTTGTTCCGCTGCTGCTGGGCAGCATCTTCGGCTACTGCTTCATCTATCTAATCACCCACGTCATGAGCGGGTCCGACATCATTGGCGAATTCATGAAGAATACAACGATTGTGGTCGCGATCTATTTCGTATTCCAGCTCAGCTTTTACTTCATCACCAAGCGCAAGTACAGCCAGGAGGTTGTCCGGAAGCTGACCCGTGCGGCATAAGGTTTAGTATAGCTGGCAACAAGGCAGGCTGGGAATCGTCTCTGATTCTTGGCCTGTTTAAATGGTGTGGATCTTTTGATTTGTTTCTCCAAAAAGCGGCAGTCAAAGGCTGGATTCACGGTCCTGGTGCATCCGCTTTTTTGTTGCATCCATCTAAGGAAAGGATAAGCCTCATGAAATCTATGAATAAATCTAAGGTTATGGGTTGTTTGGCTTTGCTGTCATTCGTGATATTGGCCGCACTGTGGGTGTATTCGAACCATTCTCAGTCCGGTAACAAGAATAAGTATGTTAGAGAGTATGTGATTGGTGCTCCGGGAATCAAAGGTTCTGTAGACATTACGCAGTGGGGAGATGATCCGGCATATCATATTGGGGCAGACCGCAAAGGTTATGCAGTTTTCAAGGACCCGGAACAGGCGTTCGCCCGGGTGAAGATTGATTATGCTGCAGGTATTGAAGCTATCCGCAAAGAGTTTGAGCTGCGTCCTTTGTCTATGGAGAACTATCAGCAGTATGGTACATACGGATGGCAACTGACGGAGACGGAAGATGCGGATACAGTAACGCAATCGCAACTGGTGACCGCTTTTATGGATATTTTTGAGAATAGTTATGTTGATTGAGGGGTTTCAATATACAAGAATTTCATAGTTGTTCATTATATGATATAGAGAGTAGGAGAAGTCAGATGAAATATAACCGTACAGACCGGACCCTTGAAACGGACAGATTACTTCTGCGCCTATTTAAGCCAGCGGATGCGGAGGAAGTTAGAGACTATTGTAACAATTACAATATCTACCGGAGTACATTGACCTTGCCGTATCCGTATCCACTAGAATGCGCTGTGTCCTGGATGGCCAATCATGAGCAGAACTTTGACCTGGACCGGATGTATGAATTCGCAATCACAGATAGGAACACAGGCAAATTGTATGGAGCAGTCGGCATTTCCAACCATCAGCCATATCATAACGGTGAGATCGCTTATTGGATCGGGGAAGCCCATTGGGGTCAAGGTTATGGAACCGAAGCAGCCCGGGCAGTTATTGAATTTGTTTTCACCGAAAAGAATTACCACCGGGTATACGCACGTCATTTCGCATCTAATCCGGCATCCGGTAAAATCATGCAAAAGTGCGGAATGAGCTATGAAGGGACACTGAAAGATCATATTTACAAGAACGATTCATATGAGGATATTGTATATTACGGGATTGTTAATCCTGTGAAGGTATGATACGGCAACTTAAGAATCTAACAACCAATCGGCAGTTTATTCTCCCAAAATAACGCTTGCCTTAAAGTGTACTTTAAGGTTTAGGATGAGAAAGAACCAGCCGATTCCGTATGAAAATAACCGATAAGGAGCGATCCGGCCCATGGCATTCACGATCAAAGAAGCTTCAGAGCGGCTTGGTTGCCCGGCTCATACGATTCGTTTTTATGAGAAGGAGGGATTGCTCCCTTACATTAAGAGAGATAAGAACGGGAATCGACTGTTCGAACAAGATCACCTAGATTGGATCCGGTTGATGACATGTTTCCGGGCGACTGGGATGAAGCTGTCGTTGCTGAAGGAGATGGTGAATCTTGCACTGGGTGGTGATTCCACGATTCCACAGCGCAAAGCGATCTTGAACCATTACAAGGAAGATTTATTTCGCCGCCAGAACGAATTGGCCGAAGCGCTCGACGCCGTCAATAACAAACTGTCGATATACGAAGACATCGAGAAAGGGAGAATCCCTTCCGAGAGCCAACTGTTAATCAAGATGGAAGAGTCAGAGCGACAACAAACATAGAAGGAGGGATTAACAAATGCAGCAAAGAATTCTGGGCAATAGCAATATCCCCGTCTCTTCGATCGGACTGGGAATTATGGGAATGTCTCCAGGCATATACGGGGAGACTAACGACGAACAGTCGATCCAAACGATCCATCGCGCTTTGGACATTGGCGTCACGATGTTCGATACCGCGGACGTGTACGGGAACGGGCATAACGAAAAGCTGCTCGGCCGTGCTCTTCAAGGGCGCCGCGAGCAAGCCATTATCGCCACCAAGTTCTCGTACACCCCAAATTACGAGAGCATCAGTGGCCATCCTGATTACGTTAAGAAGGTAGTGGAGGATAGTCTTCGCCGTTTGAATACGGATTACATCGATCTATACTACCAACACCGCGTCGATCCGCAAATCCCGATAGAGGAGACGGTCGGAGCGATGGCAGATTTGGTCAAGGCAGGCAAAGTTCGGGCGCTCGGCCTGTCTGAGGCTTCCGCTTCAAACATTCGCCGCGCTCATGCCGTCTATCCGATCTCTGTGCTAGAGAGTGAGTATTCGCTCTGGAGCCGTGACATCGAAGAGGAGATACTCCCTACCGTAAGAGAACTGGGGATTACCCATGTGGCCTACAGTCCACTGAGCAGGGGCTTTATCTCCGGAGAGCTTCGCACTTTCGAGGATCTTGCCGCAGGCGATCTTCGCAGATGGATGCCGCGGTTCCAAGGAGACAACTTCCGGAAGAACATTGAGGTTGTCGACAAGATTAAGGAAATCGCGATGGTGAAGAACTGTACACCATCCCAATTGGCCATTGCTTGGACGATTGCCAACGGGGCGCTGCCTATCCCGGGTACGAAGCGTATCAAGTACCTGGAGGAAAATGCGGCCGCGGCTGATATCCTTCTCATGAAGGAGGACCTCGAACGAATCGATCAGGTCAGCCCCAAGAATGTCGTTCACGGCACGCGTTATATGAAAGAACAGATGACGCTGCTCGACGGCTAGACTAGAATCAGAAAAAGCAATGGTCCACGGGCTCCGTGGACCATTTGCAATTGAATATTGTTTTAGGAGATAGCCAACCATGAACGCTCATTTTACAGATCGAATCAAAATCGCTCCAGGCTTCTGGACGAGCCTAAGAGAAATCGGATAGAACCCATTGAAGTTGCGCGCCAATTGAGTCTTCCGATTAGAAGCCGCGTTCTTCGGTAGTTTCGTAACCATAGTCGAAGGTTTCTATAGTACCGTCATCATATTGAAGAGTAAGCTGGTCAATGATAATCCGGTCCAGGGTATTCTGGTATGTAAAGTCACTGTAAATAAATAAAGTCTCATCAGGCTCAACCGGCCCCACGTATTTAACGAGAAAGTTGCTTTCGCCACTTAGCTGATCATAAGAAGGATCGCCCACCGGATTATACGTGCTGATATGAGCTGTATAATAATTGATTGTCTTTCCGGTTAGGTTGTAGGCTTCCCAGGTAAGCTTAACAGCATCGGCTGAGTTCATGCTGTACTTGAAATCAATGGGCTCTCCAATGCCTTCTCCGGATGGGACGTCTGCCGGTAGCTCCTCAGCGTCATAGCCGGCAGAGTCATCACTGATGGTACCCGTATCATTGTCCGATGGCATATCTTCCAAGACAACGGGTTCCAGGGATGGAGAAGGTGCAGGTGCGACGTCTACTGCAGCAGCAGAGGGGATATCAGTAGGGCTCGGCGGGATTTCTGCCGCAATGGGACTACTTGCCACAGTCTGCCCGCTCAGACGCGGGTCAATGCTAGGGGCCACATAAATCCCCAGGAGAAAAGCTATCATGATGGATAAAACAAAGATGAGAACTAGATTAAACCGACTCAAATTCACACTCCCTTTAATGTTATTTATAATACGAACCTACTTATAATGACATGATCATTAAGGATTTGACAATATTTTTCTGGAAAATCAGACGGCAACGCCATCTCCAATGGGTTAGGGATCTTGTATTGTGGGTGGACTTATGAATTCCATAAATAATTTTGAAATAGCATTGATATATAAATTACAATATGTGTAAATAAATTAATATGAAAGAGGGAGTGGGAATTTTATTGAAGATGTAACTTGTTCGGAATCAGTTAATAGAACTAAGGGTAGAACTTATAACGGATAATTGTTAGCAATTGTCTAAATGAAATTAATATCTAATCATTTAAGAGGACTAACTTAGAACTATATGACAAGAGTCTGACAAGAGTCAAATAAATCAGGTCGAATTATGATACTGAGTTTCAGGATTATAATTAAGACTGAATTAGGAATAACCTAAGCTTCACGGGATAATTCAGACGATCGAGTTACATAATCATCAAGCACAGCCTAATTAAGAGCGTCATAAACTTTAACAATATTTTGATGACGATACTAACTAAATGAAAAGTGTTGTGCCGATAAAAGAAAAAACAAAAACAATTTAGAAAACGATCTATGTAAAGATAAGAGGATTAAATCAGCATTAAAAGTACACAAGTACAATAAGCCAAATCAGATGCAAAAACGGATCGAAACAGCTTGAATTAGGCTGGTCTTATTTATTTACTTAGTACTACTTCACAAAACCCGTATTTTGTACATATGTCTTTGAGTTTGATTAAGCCCTTCGCTGACAGTTGCTGTCGTTAACGACACAACAACATGTTTGTGAACAAGAACATAGTCCCTTGTGAAAGAACTTAGTCCCATTGCCGAAAGCCCCTATTCTAGCAATAAAAAAACAACTCAATTGTAGTTGTTTTTAATAATCATGCTTCTTAATATAAGAACTTACGTAATTAATCAGTTGATAATTTTTTGGATAATCCATGGATATCCTTGCCGGCACATATGTTTTCATTTTTGAAATAGAAAAAACATCAGACTAAATCGATATGACCATTGTTCTTGAATCCACTCCAATGTATCTTTATTTACCTAATTCCCCTTCCATCATACTTGGCTCAAGGCATACAGACATTACGCTGCGATCCAAAGACCAGCCATGCAAAATAACTACCGGGAATCCTTCACCTACAATTTTGCAGTTAATGGACAATGAAATACACAGCCTTTCCCGTTGTTGGGTTGATTACGACACTCCATCCATCAAGTCAACAGCTAACTCTCGCTTGCCCGGAAGAAACAGCTGCTTGGATCACTGCAGCCCTCACTCTCTCAACGACGTTTCTGTCCAGCACTGCAGGAAATGGTGTATCCGGTGGTGTCCTTCATCTCCATGAGAGAATGCCCAATCTCCAACAAGCGGTCCCTGTACCAGGCATGTCAATAAAAAATAATGACAAAATCGTAATCTTTTTTTAATAAACGGCTTGTAAGCCTTGAAGGAGAAGTGAAATCGCAGTCATTAACAATTAATGTTAATAAATTCTGTGTTAGAGTTGAATCAGACAATTAACCAGACTGCAACAACAGGAGGTAACATATGAATACCACTCACGGCACAAGACGTTTACGCAACTTAAGTATCGTAGTCAGCTTAGGCGTGGTCTTGCTTACTGGCGCAACCGGCTTGACCGGCAGCAGCAGTACAGCATATGCGGCAACAAGTACATCTGCCTTAGACTCCGCATCTACGAGCGTTGCCGATCAGGTCATTGCAACAGGATTGAAATATCAGGGCGTCCGCTATGAATACGGTGCAGAGTCAGGGGATTCGAGTTCTTTTGACTGCTCTTCATTCACGCAGTTTATTTTCGAACAAAATGGAATCACACTCCCCCGTTCTTCCAAAGACCAGTCTACAACTGGAACATTTGTGCCAAGAAATGAGCTTCAGCCTGGCGATCTTGTATTTTTCTATTCTCCGATTCACCATGTAGCTGTATATATGGGCAACGGTAAAATACTTCATACGTACGGAGAAGATGGAGTGACCATTACTGCTCTGGATACAGGCTGGTGGGATTCACATTATAAAACAGCACGCCGTGTATTACCTGCTAACGGACAAGCTGTTTCAGATAGCGGATCTGCTACTCCGGACACACTCTCCCCAGCTTCTCCCTCCGCTGATTCGTCTCAGGATCAGACGATCGGTGATGCTTGGGATTGGCTTAACAGTATTAAATAAGCTACTTAATCATAAGAAAAATGAAGTTATCTTAAATGATGAAGTATGCGGTTTTACTATAAAATGAAAACTCCTTAACCGTGTACTTGGTGAGGGAGTTTTTAGTGTTATTATTACAAGCAACGGAGGACCCACGGTTTGTTTACGTAGTAGTTGTTCGATGGCAGCACCTATTAAAGGCCGCTTTCGTTCGTATAAGATCTGCCAAGCGGCACATTAAGAGTTATAATACCACGACCTGAAATGTTTATAATTTGTCATTCACATTCTATTTCGTGACGATGACTAGCATTTCAGCGCTGCGGGAAATACCGCTGCTGTTCACAAGCTCGGCCACATAAGTGTAGCTGCCCGGCGTTCTGCCGCTGATTGCGGTCTCGGCAGATTGGGCTGATTCCCCTGATTGTGAACGCAATAACCACTATAAATTTGAACGGTATCGTTGAATTTGGAAGATTCAATATAACGCTGTAAATTCTCAACTCCCGCATCTTTAGTTGTATCCTAAGCGTCAAATGAGACCCCGCGGGTAAACTCATTAATCTCCATAAATCCTGACTCTGGCTGAAGGATTAGTCTGCCGTTGACTGAAAGGCGGGTGAAGCTGATATTGTTGATCGTCCGTTCTTCATCATAGCCAAAGATTTGGCTTGGATGACTGGTGTCGCCATTGTAAGTGATATCCTCAAAGCTGATATTCTCGATCCGGAAGCCTGGTACGGGATTATAGTCTTTGTTCCATATTACTCTTAGGTCGATGAGACGGCCCAGCTCAATATTCTCGACACGGATGTTGCGGTAGACCACATTCCGGACCGAATTATTATCACCTGCGTTGATAGCCAGCGCTCCCATATAATTCGGCTGCGGTTCATGGTGCTCCAGAATGTCGATGTTCTCAAATAGAATATCTTCAATAATATCTCCATTCTCCCGATGGTTCCCATGGGTTCCGATCATCAGGGGATGAGCGACATCTGCCCATAACACAGAGTTCCGCACGGTAATGTGGCTGGTATCACCATAGTAATCCCACCGTGAGCCGTATATGGCTATACAATCATCTGAAGTACGCAGAAACACATCGTCGATATCAATATGCGAGCAAGACATCATATCAATGCCGTCGGACCAGCCCCGGGTACTGAAGGATTTGAAATTCTGGATATGCACATGCTTGGATTGTCCCAAATAAATACTGTAATGCGGAGGATCCAGCGTAATAATCCCTTCAACCGAGATATTCTCCGAGAAGACGATGCGGATTCCGCGGAATGCCGAGAAGCGGTGAAAGTCAGACAAGTAGAGAATGCCTCTGCCGCGTATCGAGACATTCTTCACATGGTCACAGACCATTGAACCGACAACAATTGCCCCGCCGGCAATATACACGGTCGTGTCCGAAGGAATCTGCAGCAGCGTCTGCTCCAAATAATGCATCCCCGGAGCGAAATAGATCGTATCCGGCAGGTTGCCCCCTTCCACCTTAGGTGTTGCCAGCAGGCGGTAAATATCCTCCGTACGGTGAATGGCCGGCTTAAGCAGGAGAACATGATCTTGCACCGGGTCCGGCGTATCCGTCTCAATGGGATTTGCGAACAGATGAAGATTGCTGAACCGCTCCCCGTTGATCTCTACCGATAACTTCAGAGGCCGGTCTAGGGTGAAGGAAAGTGTCTTCTCAGTATGTTCAAAAGAGAGGTTAGCCGACAGTGGACGAATAACCGCTTCCTGAATGCTCTGCTTCAGGCTCTCGATCCGTACTTCTACCCTTCCGCTCATATCAAAATAGGCCATAGAAGCCTGCCGCACATGGTGCATATCTACTTTAGCCTCGTACACAAACAGCTGCTCCCAAGCTTGTCCTGGATTCCTGACATACACCGCAAAGTCATCTGGTGTTAATTGCCCCACCCGGTGCACTATAAACAATCGTCTTATTCATTTTTCCTCCATGTCGATGTTGTAGTTAATGATCAGAAACATTAGTACTCCACAATTTCTTGCTTAAAGACCGTGCAGTTCTCGATAATATACGGCGCTCTTGTATCTTTATTAATAGCGTGAAGCTTTATCCCTTCCAGTGTCAGCCGCTCCACATTGCGGATATCCATAAACGCCGCCCGGCTCCAGGTTGGATAATAGTTCTCGGATACTTGTTCCGGATGGTTATACCGCATGTCCCATACCTTGGGATAAGCCGGGGGGATGTCTTCTTTATCAACGCCTCCGATAAAGGTATACGTAATATTCCTTAAGGTTACATCGCGGATGGGATAACTGTCGCAGGCATCCATCCGGATTCCGTTGAAGGATGGAGAGCCCATTACATCGTCAGTGAAACGGTAATGGGTATGCTGCATCTCCTCGTCGTCCGTCGCCGTAATATCCGCCAGCGTAATCCGCTCCATGGTCCCGATTTCCGGCATAACCTCAAGACCGAGCGAAGAACCGATTACATCCAGCCGGTTGTTCAGGATCATGAAGACAGGACGGGTTACATTCCGCATGACCAGGCCCTGGGCTACAATGTCGGTAATGCTGCCACCCTCTGTGCACTCCAGCTTGATTCCTTCACGCCATACATTCTCAAATGTACAGTTGTGGATGGTGACACCAGAGATATCGCCTACAGATTTCAGGCCGATGCGGATTCCGGCGCAGATAGAAGTGAAATGACAATTGACAATATGCACATTCTTCATCGGATACTCTTTGCTGCTGGCTTGTAAACAAAGATTGTCGTCGGTACCTAGTATTTTGCAATTGGAGATAAACACATTTTTACAACCATCATAATCGAGGCCGTCCCCGTTATATCTTCTTTCATTACGAATGTCCAAATCCTCGCACCATATATTCTCACTGTCCAAAAAAGCCGTTGTCCATGCCGTCGAATTATAGAGCCGCAGTCCCTTGACCTGAATGTTCATACAGCGCAGAAACCTCATCATCATCGGACGATAAATGCTGCCCTCATTCGGGAAGCTCTCCGCATTGCCGTTTATTTCACCTTGGCCGATTACCCCAATATTCACCGCATTCTCGGCATAAATAAAGCATTTATCCATGTCCTGTTCATTGATGTAACGGTTATAATGCGTTCCGTCCGGGTAGTCACTGATATCCGGATTGGCCAGCAGCACAGCAGACGGGTTCACCTGTAAATACACATTGGATTTCAGAAAAATGGTTCCCGAGACAAATGTACCGCCCGCAAGCACCACGGTTCCGCCGCCCGCCTCAAAGCAAACGTCAATCGCTTTCTGGATTGCTGCCGTATCCACGGCATTGCCGTCGGCCACAGCGCCATATTCTTTCGGATCAAAACTATCCTTCATTATTAGCTCCTCCAATTATCTCGATGAAAACGATCATTAATCAAGCTTCGTGATAAGTGCTTCTCCGTCCTTTGTCTGATTGAAGCCTCTCAGTTCGGCCTTCAATTTGGCCATGGACCGGCCTAGCTCTTCCTTCTTCTCCCCGCTGTATTCGCCAATTCCCGATCCTATCACAGCTTGCTGCGGGCAGTTGTGATCGAAAGGACTTGTTAAATGGCGGTCTCTCTCAAAATACCGGTGCGGACCATAAGCTTGAAGGTGCTTGGCACAAGCGATACCATCAGATCATGGTCTCCGCCAGCCAATCATAGGAATATCTGCCGCTAATCTCATGTACGCCAGGGAATAGGTCTGAGGACAATTGATTGGCAGCATTCTCCGCTTCATAAATCTTCCGGATGTCTTCCACACTTTGCAAAAACCTTGCTTCGGAAAAATAGGATCATGTTCGCCGGACTCCAGGAATAAGGCTCTTGGAGCAATTAGACCGATCCATTCCGGCAATTCTGCATAGAGCAATATGTCCGGAATATGGTTACAGATACAATGATCGACGGCAATGATGCTCTCCTTGAACGTGCTCGTGAAGCCGGTAAGCACGACAGCCTTTAACCGCTCATCCAGCGCGGCAGTGATAGAGGAGATTAATCCGCCGCCGGAAAAGCCCATGATTCCCAACCGTTCCGCGTCAACCTCCGGCCGCGAGGCTAAATAGTCCAATACCAGCCTCGATTCCATTACACGTAATCCGGTCAATGTTTTGCCTAACATCAGTAATTGTGTGGACATCTTATAACATGAGCTTGGAGCCAGGCCATCTTCCGTCAAGTCAGCTTCAAGCAAGTGTTCTCCGAAACCAACGATATCCGGGGCAATCACAAGCAGTCCCCGTTTCACTAATTGCAAGGCGAAATGCTGATGAATTCCCGGAGGATTCTCATCGACAGTTCCATCGAAGTTCAAACCGACAATCTCTCTGCTTCCATAACCATGCCCATGGACCGCTAACACAGCAGGAATTGTAGTCTGCTCATAGCCATCTGGAATTAGGACATAAGCGGCAAAGGACAACCCGGAGACAGCAGACAGCTCCACCCGCTCCCGCACATAACCGTCACACACAACACGTTCAATAATAGTAGCTTCGCATTTACCGCTAGGCTCAAAGCTTCCGATTAACCGTTCCAGGGTCTCCTTCAGATAAATCTTCCGTTCTGAAGGCAACATCTGTAGGCGCTCTTGCTCAATCCTCTTCAGGCTACTGATATATAACTGCTCCAATAACGAATCTGCTCTCCACGTCATGGTTATTCCCGCTTTCAATAATTGGAACGGACCGGTCATCTGCACCTTCAGCAAGCCATCTGAGAGTTCCGTGTTTAAGGGGGCCGCTGCGTACATGGATGTGATCGTGAAAACTTCACTTCCACTACCTGGCCGTCATAATGGAACAGAGATGTTGTTTCCGCACCACGCATCGTTCGTCCCTGCGAGAAGCCGTTCGGATAGTTGTCTCCGTTGAAAGAATCTGCATCAAGTTCTACCTCCGTTCCCATTGTGCTAAATGATGCTCTTCATATCGCTTAATTGTATTCCCGAGCGTGTATTAAAAGTTTCTGCAAATTCACCTGAAATGTTTATATTTTGTCATACACTTTAGCTGACCGGCAGCCGGTGCGTCAGCACGGGAACTCATAAAAAAGAGACCACCAGACTTAATGGTAGCTGATGGCCTCTCCGTTGTTTCAGATATAAGCTTCCCAAATTTATTGCAAAGTCAAATACAGAAGATTCATGCTTGTGCTGGAGCTGGCCCCTTTAAAAACAACATAGATCATATAGTTTCCGGTCACAGTGCCTCCTGCCGACCCTGAAGTGGTGAGAATGTTACCGGAGAGCGCTGTAGTCGTGTATGTGGTCAAGCTTCCGGTATTAGTGACAGGGATCGTGGCCAGTAATGTCCCTCGTCGTAACCGTTCTTGTCGGCCGCATACACCGGGTTATTCACATACTTGGATAAATACGTATATTCACTGGCTGCGGCAGCAGAGGAGAATTTGTTATAATTATAAGCTGACGCATACATATTCTCCGCAGCTTTTCCTCTGTCATAGGTGGTTATCCCGCTATCGCTGTGATGATTCCATGGATAGGCGGTTACGTAAGCATCTACTTCATAGCCCAGATTATATTGAGCGCTGAAATTTGTTGCCTTTAATAAGAGACGGTTATTAAATTCATACAGGCTGTTATCGCCCTGATTCCATGCAATTTGTGCCACGTTAATGAAGGCGGACAGATTTACCAGCGCATGTGCCTGATCCCGGTCGCTCTCCTTGCTCTGCCCCGTAGTGGCATTGTAATTGTACAATAGGCTATACCCGTTCGCCCCCTGGCTCTTATCCGGTTTTTTCTGCCAAGACTCAGCTCCCTGATTGGTGTAGTAGGCTGTGCTGTTTGCTTTGAAATCGCTCTTCACCAGATTATACAGCGTCGTATCCTCGGCAAATACGGCGTAAGCCATAGAACCCTCCCGCAGAATGGCTGCGTGACCATGGGTAATGTTATCCATATCATAGGTTGCAAGCACCGCCGCATTGGATAACAGCTGATACATACTTATGGCTGTGCCGCCCGTATTCTTGTTAAACATTGCGATCAACGAAGCTGTGTCTGCTGCGGACCATCCGCTATAGCCATATCTGAGCAGCTCTGCAGCAGCGCTGAACTTAAAAGTAACAACCCCTACGTCAAGATTAGTATCATACACGGAGCCGGTATCACCGCTGGTGCCAACTCCTGTAAAGATCGACGCATATTTCATCATGATCGTCCGTGATCCTGCGGCATAAGTGGCATCACCGGTGATGGTATACATCAAGGCCAGATTATAGACCTTGGTAGCAGCTAGGCGCATTTCATTCCATCCGCCGCTGTTGTTGTGTGTTATAGCCGTAAGGGTATAATCCCCGGCCGATATAGTGCCGTAGGAGGCAACCGTACTCTGAAGTGCCGTATAGGTTGAGTACCATGGCTCGGCATGGCTGGCTACCTTATCCTTCATAGTTTGGATGCCAGCAGCATTCTGCAAAATCCCGGGATGATAAAGGCTGCGGCGGCAGTGATCTCTTCACTGGCTGACTCAGCAGCTGCCAAACGGACAGTGCCAAGAGATATACTGGAAAAGCCAAGAAGTAAGATTGCTGCCATACAAACAGAAAACGATCGTTTCTTCTTCAAATAAAAACCTCCTCAAATGAAGTAGCTGAAAGCACAGGATAGCGCTTTCAAACAAGAAAATAATACCTTTTATCTGTACGCTGTCCAATATGCGGACCAAGGCTTCCAATTATCATGTTCTGATCGCCATTGCCATCGAGGAACGGCAAAGCGAAACAGCACGGCAGCTAATGGAAAGCCATATTCAGAGTATGCTGACAACGCTTAAGCAGTAGATTCAACCCTGAGTTTCCTGATAATGAGAATTCGGTAGCCCTCTTGATTTCAGAATAAGGACGCCGGGCTTATTCCCGGCGTCCTCATTGATGGCATGCTGTTAGATTTATGCTAACATGAACATTTTGAATGTTTTAAGTACCACTGTATGCATTTTTTTGAATGATTTTGAACTTTAGAAGTGCCTCTTCCAAAGTTCGTTTCGACTTCTCCTTCAAGTGTGAGAATCGATCGAATGCAGAAAACAGATGATGTTCCCCTTGCATTACAATGGATTCCACTCGCGGAATCCAGTTATGTTTCTCTGCTTCAATGAAATGTTCAACCACTTCGTGTGCATTCCAGGTTCCTTCCCCTTCCTTATTTTGCACCCATGCTTCTGACAGACCAGATAAGAAACGCTCCAGAGTTTCTGGTGTGCGCTCTAAAATATCAATAGCTTCATGTAAACGGAAATTAATATTAATGCAACCCTCCGATTCGTGAGAGCAACAAAGCATGAATATTTTAATTTACAAAAATTTGTCCCAGTCATGGCCCTCCGGAAATTGTCGGGTTAAAGAAGATTTCAGCCATGCTTTTTCTTGTGGCAGAAGTGTCGGCAGCATTGTTTGGAAATCATTAATATCCTTCTCCCGTACTTTCGAACCGCCTGCTTTATAGAGAAGTTGGATTTCGGGTCTCAAATAAGGTATTCCTTCAACAGTTTTCAAAATAATTTCAGCCATTGGCCTTCTAATTGATTTATCTCTCTTATAAGTCCATGAATTTTCTTCGGTATCAATGATCATAAGTTGAAAAGCCCAAGGCGAATCGTCGCTCTTACTAACCCATACATCATTTGTCGAGTTCAAATACTCTCCATCTTCCCAAAGACTAAGCTTACCATCTTCAGCCCTGTACAACATCCAATCACGCATTAAATACTGATAAGCGATTAATTGCTCTTCACGAGTAATAATAACATCAATATCACTATGTTCCCTGGTTTGTTTATGTAGATGCAAGTCTAATGCCCAGCCCCCGGCAATACACCAATGTATCGGAATGACAGAAAAAAGTTTATTTATTTCCGACACAGTTAAAGGCTTCCAATTACTTATATCCGTCCTCAAACCGATCCCTCCCATTACAGTTCACCGCGCTTTTCACAACGGTATGTTTTATAAGACTGATGTTGAAAAGTTGGCGAATTCCCGAAGAAAATCTTATTGATTGTCCGATCTGTTTGTCATTGCAACAACTCCGTATTAGTTTTTACCGGCCGGTATGAATTAACATATAAGAATTATCTTCGAAAGTATAGATTGATAATGGAAGATAATTTATAACATTATTATTAGGAAGCCAATTTTAGGCGTCTTCTATTTAGTAACCTCAAAAAAATAACAGACAACAAACGTGTGGTTTTATATGCCGTTTGGCAGCTATTAAACTATAATCCTTATTCAAAATCCCAAAGATTCACCAACGAGGATAACCTTTATTCTCCCCGCCGGTTTACACATTCTTGTTTGGACGATGTAAGAACAGATACAATCATCTGTTTTACAATCTCTGCAAGCACCATTGATCAGGCAGGGCGTTTTTTGAGGCGAATGTAAAAATGGGCTGGACGAACACGAACAGCGGTATACATTAATGGGGGCCGCATATGTTCTGGCTCTTATAACTGCGTCTTCTGCGGTCTTGCAGACCTTATTCATCCCAACGATAGCAATAACACTTTTCGGTCCAAAGGTAATCGCCGCTGTTCGGTTGCCCACACTATCTATATTGACCAATATGCCATCTTCGCTAACAGAGTTAAAGCTCGTTAAATAGGTGTCGCACAAAAGAGCTTGGCGCATGAGGTCATAACGTTCCTCCATGGTATGCGCTGTATCACGATCAGTGATCATATAGCTGCCTTGACGTACTCGATTAAGAAGCCCGATTTCCTCAAGCGTGACTGACCCACCCCATGATACCGAAGTATGTTCTGGAATAAATGATAGTGCCTTTTCTACAGCTTCTATGGCGTTATCACAGTAATAAGCCTCAAACTTTCTGCTTTGCAGATTTTTAATAACCTTTGAGGCTAAAAGCCGATTTCTCGCTTTTATTGAATTTTCTTTCCCTTGCATTGTTTTTCCTCCATTCTGACGTTAGAAAAGGTGACTAAATTCTTTTGTAGTTATGATTAATATAGTACAGTAAAAAGAAAAAATATGTTGCACATGCAACGAGGAGCCTCTCATGAACAACTTAGATTCCCTATGTCAATCACGTTTATTTTCAGGGATTTCCCCAAGTGATATTCCCCAAATGCTTAAATGTCTTTCAGCCACACGGAAAGAATATGCAAAAGATGAGATGGTTGTCCGTGAGGGCGATTTAGTGGATGATGTCGGCATCATATTGCAGGGTAGTGCTCAAAGTACGAAATTGAGCGTCACGGGAAAAAAAATTATTGTATCCCTCCATTATCCGGGTGGATATACCGCAGTTTTAACAGCGGCTAGCCGTGGAAGAAGATGCCCTATGTCAGTACAGGCAATAGAACCACTTGAAGTTCTGTTTATTCCTATCCAAAGCATATTGAGCCGTTGTACGAAGTTGTGTATGGCACACGAACAATTACTTGGCAATCTTTTTGATAGTATCGCAGAACGAGCGTTAGAACTGCATGACCGAAATGATTGTCTGATTATGCCTACTATTCGGGATAAGGTCTTAACTTATTTAACAAGAGTTATGCGTGAAACTGGAACAGAAACTTTTACTATTCCTTTTGATAGAGAAGCGATGGCCGAGTATTTAGATGTAGATAGAAGTGCTTTATCCAGAGAACTTGCATGGATGAAGCGGGACGGCTTGATTGACTTTTATAGAAACGAATTTAAGCTATTGCAAAAAGCAGTAGAAAAAGATTTTCACTAACCGGCAAGCAAAGGAGATTCATCGGCCGTATAAGCCTGCAGTTGTGGACCTAAAGACCTCCCGTTCACGCGCAATCGAGATTTACGGCCTCCTGCTCAAGTGCAAATATCCCATTTTTGCATGTATATCCCTGGTTATTCGAATCGATAGACCCATCGCTCCGGGGCTATCCTTTTGTTATACTTCCAAGTGAGGTTTCAAACCATCTAGAATCAGGAATTTAATCGCAGCATCCTTCATTTCGCATTTAATACAAAACCCGCACAGAGGAGCACAAAGACATGAACTTTTTCAAAAAACTGTTTGGCGGCAATGAAATGAGCAAATCGGAAGACGGTACCACAATTTATGGCTATGACGCTCCGGATGAGCGGCAGGTTACGCCTCCCTCCGAAATTTTGTACATGGAACAATTAAACGAACATTTTAATAAAGTCTTTCCAAACCGAGAAACCGGCGTGTTCCATGAACTGATTTCAGACATCGTACATATTGATGTGAACATTATGGAAGCTACACCTGATGAGCCATACCGAGTGCTGTACACCAATGGGATGAGCGATCTGCCGATGACACTCCCACAGGAGATCCGTAAAGAGTACAAGCATCTTGAACGCGCGGAGCTGATGATGTTTTTGCCGGCGGACTGGCCGCTTACGCAGAAGGATTTTGAAGAGGAGGAGAACTACTGGCCGATCCGGCTGATGAAGATGCTTGCCCGGTTCCCGCATATGTATCAGACGTGGCTTGGATACGGCCATACCATCCCCAATACGGAGGATTACGAGCCATATACGCCTAACACTGAGCTGTCCGGCGCGATCCTGTTTGCTCTGCCGGAAGAGGTTAGCACAGTCCATACGAAAGATGGCAATCAGGTTCAGGTTTATTTCCTGGTTCCGCTATACCGGGAGGAAATGGAATTCAAACTGGAGTCAGGTATGGATGAACTGGTTGCCAAGCTGTCCGAGCTTCCCGGTGATTTCCTCGTTCTGAATCCGAATAGACCCAATGCTTGTAAATAACTGCCCGGATTAACGGATTTGAAAGTATCAGAGCAGTCACTGCGGCAAAATTGGACTTCCGGCAATGCTCTGTTCATAAGAAACCGCCCCTTTTCGATTTCCGTTACTCAGTGACTGAAAAGTATCTCTCCTCTAAAGATATTCGACTTCTACCCTAGCTCACTAACTCCTTTGATCAACTCTTCTACGCGTTTGGCTTAGTTTAAGATGATTATCTAATCGGCAATAGTACCATGTTCTTGTCCATCGACACCACCACAGATAGTTCAAAGAAATTTATTGATCGACAAAGCCCCTGCTCTTCCATAAAAAAAACAACTCACCAGGAGTTGTTTTTTTATATTCATTAGATACTCGAAATTTAACTTAGGAGTTATATATCTCTCTATTCAAGTTCACAATTTCTTGGTGCGAATATCCTCCAGTAGCTGCCGTTAACTTCTCTATCACTTTATCGCGAAGGAATGGGGCTTTTTCTTTATTTGCTTTTTTTAATGCTTCGGTTAGTTCCTCTTTGGTAAGTTCTGTGCAGTACGCAGGGGTTCCTGGCTGTTGTCGCCACGAATCACTTAAGGATCCGCTATCTACAGAGTCGAAGCCGAGCTCATTGACTACGTTCATGGTTATTTGTTTATGCGACTGGTTATCACCGGCAATCGCTATGGCAAGTCGTCCACTGGTACCTTCGGGAGCTCCTTTATATTCCAACGTATATGCTAATAAATTGTTGAAAGCTTTAGTGATAGGTCTCCCTAACTGATTGGATACCCAAACACTTTCAACCAACCCATTCTCAATTTCTGCAATTTTATTGTCTCTACCCGGATAATAATTTGAAGTGTCAACAACGACTACTTCCTCCCCAACTTTATCTACAATGCTGCGAATGCTTGGCAGTGCGTGGAAAGGGATCGATATGACTAGAACAGCAATGTTTGTTATTACTTCATCTACACTCACTGGTGTACCTGCAAGTTCTTTTCCTTCTAGCCGTTCTATCCCGCGAGCATCTGCAATTTTGACATCATGTCCATTCTCAATTAATTTTTTGGAGATATTCGACGCGATGGGTCCTGCACCTATAATTCCAAATCTCATTTTCATTTCTCCCTATATATTAGTTAGCATGCTAAATATGAGCAAGAGAGAACTTAGAATAAGTTACTCTCCATCTCCTTCAAAAGCCGCCTTAACAGTAAGCGCTCTTCGGGTAAAATTGATTTCAGTAATTTCTCTTGCTGCTGCTTCCACTTGACTTCAATCGGTTGTTCTAACTCTTTTCCCTTATCTGTTAAAAAAATGCGCATAACCCTTGCATCTTGTTCATCACGCTTGCGGTATATGAATCCGTTTTGCTCCAGTGACTTAACCATATTGGTAACCGTAGGCGGCTCACATTTCAGATGTTCGCTTATTTGCATTTGTGTAATCCCATCGCCTAACCACAAGCGATACAGCAAATTATCCTGGCCAACATAAAGGTTAAGTTCTCTTAGAGATTCACTGTAATCCCGGCGCATTTGGGAAGAAATCCGGTCTAGCGACTGACGGATATCACAATCTACTGTATCATTCATAGTTTACCCTCAACTTGTAAAGTATTTTTAGCGAACTAACTATAACATGATGAAATTGAGGTGTCCACCGGTGAACGGAGCTTTACCTGGATGGCCTATATTTTACTTGATACCAGCTGCCAGCTCATCAACCACTTCTTGTACCGTTTGGATCTTTGTGATTGGCGTAATTCCAGTACCCACAGTGATAATACCACCTTCGCCAATACCTTCAAGCATACCGATACGGATTACACTAGAGCTACCCCCTACCTTAGCAATTTCTTCACGAGATGCGCCCTGGTTATCCATAGCCACCAATTTTTCAGCAAACGGTGTAGGCAACGAACGGTAGTAAGCAGGTAAAGTACGGTACAACAACAAATCTGCTGCAGATGAATCCACTATCCTTTGCTTTACTGATTGTGCTGCGGGGTTTTCAACAGTAGGAATAAAACGGCTTCCTAAAAAGACACCTTCTGCCCCTAATTCAAAGGCACTTGCAACACCGCGAGCATCACCAATTCCACCAGCAGCGATTACTGGAATATCAAGCACATCAACGATTATAGGCGTTATTGTAAACGTACCGATAATACTTGTCGGCAATGTTCCACCCTCATCAAAACCGGTAGCAACATAAACATCAACACCCATAGCTTGAGCAGTCTTTGCATCTTCGATCGTTGGAGTTAAAGGACGGTAAACAATCTTAATGCCCGCTTCCTTCAATGGGGTAATGATCTTTTCAGTTAACGTTCCTTCAACACCATTAAGAAGAATAACTTGCACACCTTCTTCAATGACAACTTCCAAAATGGGCCAAGTGAACTTCATATCAGCATCAGTAATTAAAGTTGTACCAAATGGTTTATCCGTCAGTTCCTTTGTCTTCCGGATCTCACGGCGCATACGTTCCGCGGTTTCCTCCGGTGAGGTTGTTATTGTCGTTTGGCCGGCATTAGGACCAAGAATCCCTAACCCTCCCGCATTACTCACGGCAGCAACAAATTCAGCATTCGTAATCCAACTCATTGGTCCTTGTAAGATGGGTTTTTCAATTCCAAGAATCTCTGCTACACGATTGTTCATTAATATTGTCCTCTCTTTAGCACCCTATAGTCGCAATACTGTACAGCTTAATTGGTCTCCTCTACGGGTTATGTTACAATAATCATTAGCTTGCTAATAATATTTGTATCCGTTAGCAGCCTTGGCAATATCATACGTCCATATGTTTCATTTGCGAAGAAGGCAATTTAAATGAACGTAGTACATATTTTTGTACTTTTAGACTGGGAGCGATATCATGCGGGTATGTAATGAAGGATTTGAAAAAGAGTTTATTGATGAAAAAAGAGATATGTATGCAATAGCCTTTACGCAAAATGTACTTTCGGGGCGATGGAAATATTTCATTATCTGGTATCTGGAAGGGGAAAGACGCCGGTTTACCGAGATCAAAAAATTCCTGGGAGGCTTGTCGCAAGGCTCGCTCACCAAGCAGCTCAAGGAGCTCGAGGACGACGGAATTATTCTGCGCGATGTGTATCCTGAAGTTCCGCCACGGGTCGAATATTCGCTGACAGAGAAAGGAAACAAGCTGTTGCCTGTCCTAAAGAAGATGGAGGAATTCGGTAAAGAATATGGGGAGAAGCCTGAATTAGATGAAGGATAAGGGTAAAGGTAAAGGCTCCCCCCTATTCAGCCAGCACATAAAATCGCGCAATCCAAACCAAAAACCTCCAAGATTATCTCCCTTTCTTACGACTGGACAGGGTTCCATTCTCTTGAAGGTGTGGTGATCTGCATCATAATTAGGACCGGCCGGGGTTTGTTAGATGGAGCTGATTTTCAGCAAAATTCTTCCACGTCCATGTCTGGCTTCGCTCTTCTCCAGTGCTTGATCCGCTTGGCTTAACGGGAATATGGAATCAATCTCCGCTTTAATCATACCTTCGGCAATTAATCTCGTTAGATGCTGCAAGTCTTCCCGGTTAGGGAATTTGGTATTGAACTTAGCTGTAACGCCATATTTTTCAGCGTTTTCTTGGGAGGGATCTTGAGTTAAAGAAACCAGGATTCCGTCTTTTTTTAGAACCGTCCAGGATCTCGATTCTGTCTCGCCGCCAACGGAATCAACCACCAGATCTACGTCCTTTGCGATATCTTCGAATTTTGTTGTGGTATAATCGATGACCTGATCAGCCCCCAACGATTTTACGAAGTCCACGTTAGAGGAAGAAGCCGTAGCGATCACGGTTGCCCCTTTCCATTTAGCCAACTGAACTGCAAACTGTCCAACACCCCCTGCTGCCGCATGGAGGAGAAGGGTTTGCCCTGACTGGAGCTCACCTTCAGTGAACAAGGCCTTCCAGGCGCTTTCTGCTCCTGCTTTGATCGTTGCAGCATCCTCAAAAGTGAGACTTTCCGGCATCGCCATTAATTCTTGTTCCTTCGCAACTCCATATTCTGCATAAGCGCCTTTGATGCCGCCAAAAACGCGGTCACCGGGCTTAAATTCCGTTATCATATGCCCCGCCTCTTCGACAACTCCTGAAGCGTAGAAACCAGGGATGTAGGGAAAGGTTACAGGAAATACATTTTGAAGCCAACCCTTACGAATTTTAAAATCAAGCGGAATGACCGTAGCATACACGATGCGAACCAGGACTTCATCCGCTTGCGGTTGAGGGCGATCAATGGTGACTGCCTTCAAAACATTTGGATCCCCGTATTCGTTGACCAGAACAGCTTGCATAGATTTTTTCGACATATTTATCTCTCCTCCTATATAATCCATGGTTTGGTTTACTTTCATTTATTTTTCCAGATTTGCAGCTATTTTTTTGGCCAAAGCTGCAAACTGTACTTTTTCTTCAGCATTCAGATGTTCCGTTGTAATCTCCTCCAGCTTGCGCCAAGCCTGATCGACTCTGGTTTCTATATCACGCCCTTCTTGGGTGAGTGATACTATGGTTACCCGTTTATCCACTTCGGAACGGCTGCAGCTGACGAGACCCGCAGCTTCCAAACGGCGGACGGACTTCGCTATGGTAGAGTGATCAAGCCGCAACGATTTTGTGAGATCATTCTGAGATTGACTGTCCCGGTGCCATAATTGCATCAGCACCAGTTCCTGGCCCGGGTATAAGCCTGCTTCCCGAAGCAGTTGTCCCGCAATCCGGTGATGGGAACGAGCCAGACTGAAGATCGAGAAATTCACGGGGAAATGCGTGACTGCGCCGATTTCATCCTCAATGGTTTCGCTGTTGTCACTAGGCTTCAATAAAGTCATCTCCTTTTATGTGGTCGTCAACATATCTGTACACCTACAGTAACATTTAAATATGTTGCCGTCAACATAAATGAGCCGGACTCGGCACATTCTGTTGGATTTATCTCTTCCGTATTTATTTCGAGGTCATATTTATCAAATCCTCATCCTGTTGAAAGCGCTATAAATTCTCCTGAAATCCAAAGCTTCTCCTATAGTTTTCTTCCCAAGCTTCTTGAATAATAAAGAAAGGCACTGCAGGCCGCTACTTCACTAATGCAAAGGAGAATACCCATGCCGCATCCCTTCACCACTTTCAGTGAGGCCCTTTCTCAGCCCAGAAGCCTCTATTTCGGCGTTGTCTATCAGGACGGCAAGTATACGGCTAATGATCCGGTGAGCTTCTTCGGCCGCAAGCTGCCTGACCCAGAGTTAACTTTTGATACCGGGAACAATAAAACACTGGTGAACGTTCACATGAACGGCTCCATAAAAAATGTCACGGTGTATAGCGGCAGCTATTACAGTGATAATATTCCCGGCGTTTGGATGTGCAAGGATTTCAGGGAAGCCGGACCTTACGCCTACAAGGTGGAGCTCGGCGGGAAATACTATAATTTGGGCAGCGATGATCTGCCTTATGTCACTTCTCTGCTCGATAATCTGTTTCCGGTCACTGAATATCAGCTGGAAGCCGCCAAAGCCACTCTTCTCGTCTATGCTCCAACGTCGGCGGACGGCTCGAAACGGCTGCGCGGACTGGTCTACGGGCTGTTGCTGGAGAATCAATCCAGCCAGACCCTAACAGGTGAAGTTACGCTGCCTTCCGCCGACACCCTGCCGGACCAGTTATTCTCCGGTCCGGATTTCTGTGTACAGGTGCTCGGCCATCAGGCAGACAGTGATGGCATCGTGTCTGTTGTACTGGCCCCGGGTCAGACCTGCTGGGTGCCCGCTATCATCTATCCGGCTGGTGATCCCTGTCCACGGCTTGTCGATGAGAAAGGCACACTCTACTGGCTTAATGAAACCTGGGCCTATTTACGGGGCATCACCGGTCAGCTGAAAATGGACGAGGATCCGTTCGCGGCGGAGTTCTATGAACGAGCCCTTCTCCAGTGCATGGGCTCCCTTGCCATGGACAGCCAGGACACTCTTGCTGGTGCCAATTGGGGCACGTCACCCACAACACAGTTCACCTGGAACAAGGATATGTACTACTCCCTGCTTCCCTTTCACACAGCAGAGCCAGAGTTATTCCGGCAGGGAATGTTATGGTTCCTGAAGCATGGAGTTCGCCCGCCCGGTAACCGTTATGAAGGGGGAATTACCCACTCTCTCAGTAATTCCTTATCTTCTGTTGTCATGGCGGGTCTCTACTACCGGAGTACAGGTGACAAACAGCTGTTTCTGGACCATCCCGAGATTCACGAGTCGATCTGTAATCTCCTGGAGGAACTGCTGCTGACCCGTAAGGAAGATGAACCCTGGCTCTACCCTTCAGTATGGCTCTCCGATGCCTATTCACTGGGAGATTATCATACAGGCTCCAATGTGATTGCCTGGACCGCTCTTTATCATTATTCCCGGATTGTGGATGAGGTCTTCAGTGACACGGCGGGAGCAGAACGCTACCGGACCATTGCCGGAAGAATCCGGGAAGATTTGGAACAGCGGGCTACTGCCCAAGGCCCCTTCGGCCGTCAATATACAGAGGGAATCAGCAGGTACGGCAACAAGCTTACAAACAGCATAGAGAAATACAACGGTAAATATAAGGATTTCGGCATGCAGTTTATTTGGAATCTGGTTGAAGAGGGGCAAGTCAACCTGCTGCATCACGATGGTGAGGAATCAGATACCATTCTGATGCCGCTGTACGGGTACACTTCATATGACAATGAGACCTACAAGCATTACATGCAGTTCTCATTAAGCCCGCATAATCCAACATATAACCCTGAATCCAGGGGGATACAGTGGGGAGACCATTCTGCCTGTACCTTCCCCGGGTATATGAACGGCATGGGCATGATTACAGACTCCGCCTCACTGTCTGGTGAAGACGGGTATTTGACCCGGATACGCCAATTGACCGATGCCGACGGCTCGCTTTGGTGGTGGCCTTACAACAACGGAGCCGCTTATGGGGATGTAGTCCGTCACAATAACTGCGGGAAGTGCGGCTGGGCCTCCGGCGTTTATGCCGGGCTCTTTGTCTCCGACATTCTGGGTCTCGCTTATGATGCCCCTTCCCGGCAGCTGTCCTTCCGGCCCTTCAGTCCAAGCAGCTCTTTCACCTGGGATAAGGTCAAGCTGGGCAGCGGATATTTCAGTGTAGCCTACCGGAAAACTGATGATTCCGTGCAGGCAACGATCCTGAATCTTTGCCCAGTGACGATTACCGTAATTACCGAGCTTCGGCATGACAATGCCGGTAAACTCATGGCTTCAGCAAGCAATGGACAAGATGAGCTTAATGTGCATGAAGAATTGCCGGCCCGTCCGGACTCACGTCTCTTCAAGCAGCTCCTTGATCCGGGATGTTCAATCACCTTCGCATTACGCTAAGCAAGGATTTCGATTACATGGTTTAACCGCATTAGTGCGATTTATGTAGGTGCTCGTACAGGCAGGAGAATCTTAAATCCTGCCTGTACGGGCTTTTTGTGTTATAGAACGAGGCCACGCCGGGCACATAAAACAAGAGCACATCTCCATCATCTGGAAACATGCTCTTATTTTATGAATATGAGAACCACGGATCAGTCCTGCGCCAATCCCCCGGATCAGAAAGTCTGGAAGAACTGCTTCGCGCTGTCCTTCTCAGGCAGCGGCAGCCGAAGGGCTACGGGCAGCATCTCCGGATAAGCTTTGTGAGGCTCACGCTGATACCAGTAGGCCACCGAAGAATAATCATTGGACTGGGAGTTTCCGTGACCATGTTCGATACTGAAGCGAAGGGACTCCCGGAAGATGACCGGATCGACAATATGGAAACGGTATTGCGTAATTTTGCCGGAGTAGTCATTGAACAGGATCGTATTGCTCTCCCTCCATGCGTCCCCGTTGCCGCGGATGGGCGCATACAGGGATATCCCGTGATACGGGCTGTCGTATTTACCGGACGGGTAGCCCCAGGCTGCACAGAAATAATCCTCCGTACCAGTGCCATGCAGACGGGGCGGCCACGGCTCGCCGTCGATGAAGAACATGTCATCCCCTTCTCCAGGCCAGCTGAAGCCCGGCATCGGATTCAGGTGATCAATGCTGAGATTGCAGCCGACATAATGCCCCTCTCCCACCGCATCCATAAGCACATAGTTGTCGTCACCCGTCAGATTCTTTAGCTCATATACTTTCTGGTCGGCATAATTGGCCTTATCCTGCGCGTCATGCTCCAGCTTCAACGCCGCAAGATCGACCGTCCCCTGTGTAGGATTCTCCCTCCGCCAGGAAGCATGGAAGTAGAAGCTGTCCTCTGGAATCTGCTTCTCCACATAGTCAACGTAGAAGTACAATACCAGCTCATCCTCGCATTCATTGATAATCTCAATGCGTGCGCTGCTGCGGAACGGCATCTCAAAAAAACAGTTCATCGCCGCCTTATCCTCAATGACATCCTGTGTTGTTATCATATTGAGCGGCATGGAGACATAGTGGCTGGCAACCCCATGACCTACGCCGAAGAAATCGCCTACCGGCGAATCTACACTAGGCTCTTCTTCTCCATCCCAAAACATACGCACCAGCACTTTGCGGAAAGCATATTTATTCCGGGCTGCGATCGTCATCCAGATATGCTGAATGATGCCCGATCCTTCAATCTCTGCGATCGCTGCCGTCTGGCCGGCTCCAATCACGATGAAATCCCGGTTGCCCCCGGTCTGATCCCAACTGGATAGTCTGCGGGACTGCCCTTCCTTGCGCTGATATAATGAATTCATCCTATTGTCTCACTCCTTCTGCAGGTTTAGGCTTTGATGCCTGTAAGTGTAATACCTTCGATAAAGTACCTCTGTCCGATAAAAAAGACGATAATCGCCGGAGCCAGCACTACAGTAGCTGCCGCCATCATCAAATGCCATTCCGCAGCGTACATGCCCTTGAATTGCTGCAGGCCAAGCGCCAGTGTATATTTGGACTCATCGTTCAAATAGACCAGCGGCCCCAGAAAGTCATTCCATGAAGCCAGAAAGGTAAACAGTCCTACAACGACCAGGGCGGGCCGTGTCAGAGGAATGATGATGGAGATGAAAATCCGCCCGTGGCTGGCACCGTCCACATAAGCCGCCTCGTCCAGATCACGGGGAATACTCAGATAGAACTGGCGCAGCAGGAAAATATTGAACGCCCCTCCACCGAACCAGGCCGGTGCAATCAGCGGAATGAACGAATTGGTTAATCCAAGCTTGCTCCAGCCGATGAAGGTCGGAATCAGCGTAACCGCATAGGGCAGCATCATACTGGATAACAGCAGGCCAAAGATAAGATCCCGTCCTCTCCAGGACATCCGTGCAAAGCTGTACGCGCTTATGGAGCATGTCACGAGGACACCCAGCATACTGAATATGACAATAATCGTTGTATTGATAAAATAACGTCCAAATGGCAGAATGGTCAGCGCCTCACTGAAATTGCTAAACCGGAAGGGGTTAGGTATCCATATGGGCGGCAGCTCAAAAATTTGCCCCATATCCATCAGGGAGCTGCGGATGAGCCAGATCAGCGGCAGCAGACTGAAGAGGCCCCCGGCTGAAAGCACCAAATACACGAATCCCTTCTCCATCCATGCTTTTGTCCTCATCGGGCTTCATCCCCCTCGTAATACACCCATTTTCTTGATGTCTTGAAGACCGTATAGGTCAACAGCATAATAATGATGAACAGCACCCAGGCAATGGCGCTTGCGCTTCCCATCCGCGAGAACTGAAAGGCTTCCCGGTACAGATAGAAGACATAGAACAAGCTGGCATTGTTGGGTCCGCCGTTAGTCATGACATAGGCTTGCGAGAACACCTGGAATCCGTTAATGATCCCCATGATCAGGTTGAAAAAGATCGTCGGCGTCATCATGGGGATGGTAATATTCCGCAGCTTGTTCAGCTTGGAGCCCCCGTCTATCTCAATGGCTTCATACAGCGAGCGGGGAATATCCTGCAATCCGGCCAGGAAAATAATCATTGTCCCTCCCGTTGTCCACAGGTTCATTAGCGCCAGTGAGGGGACCACAGATTTCTCTCCAAAAATCCACTGGCTGCCGGGAAGGCCGATGGCGCGGAGCAGCTCGTTGGCCAGCCCCAAATCGGGATTCAGGAGCCATAGCCAAATGAACGAAATCGCGATGATCGGCACGATCGACGGCAGATAGAAGACGGTCCGGAAGATGGCTTTGCCTTTGATATTCCTGTTCAGCAGAATGGCCAGGAGAAAGGAATAAATAATACCGGTGGGCACACTAAGTACGACAAAATATAGGGTAACTCCGAGCGCCTTGTAGAAATACTGGTCTTCCCCGCTAAACATTCTGGTGTAATTATCCAGTCCGATAAAGGAGGGGGAATTGGACCCGGAATAGTCGGTGAAGCTCATATACAGGCTGTAGATCATGGGACCCAGCGTAAATATCACCAGCCCAAGAATGGCCGGCAAGGCAAACAAGATGCCATACAGCTCATTCCTATAGGAACTGCGCTTGGTCTTTGCACGGTTTACACTCAGGGAAGAGACGGGTTCCATACACATGTTTCCTCTCTTCGGGCATTGCCGGCAGCGGATGTGCCCCAAGAATCCGGCAGATCCGCCTTCCGGCAAGGTCCGTTATTTCAAATAGGTTCCTTGTATAAGCGGCTTGATTTTGGCTTCCACTTCGTTCATCGCTTCTGCGGCCGTTTTGGTGCCGAGCCATACCTGATCCAGCCCCGCTGTTACCGCAGCATCGATTTCTACAAAGTTTCGGACATTATTCTCAGCCGAAGGCTCTGCATGTTCGTAGGTGGAACGCATAACGGCATCCTGAAAACCGGCCGGACGGCCCGGAAGCTCTTCATTTGCCCAGCTGTCCACCAGCTTCGGATCTTCATACCATTGCTTCAGCTGCGGCATCCAGAGTCCCTGATGAAGCTCCAGTACATTCTGCGGATCCGTCAGGAATTTGGAGAACTCCCAGGCTTCCTTCGGATGCTTGGAACTCTTGAATATAATCAGGGAGCCTCCAAGGAAGAAAGTCTTATAGTCCTTCAGCACCGGCAGGACACCTACGCCCCAGTTGATCTTGGCCTTGCTCAGGTCCAGATGGTTCCAGCTTCCGTCTATGACCATTGCCACCTTTCTGGATTGGAGCGCCGTTGCCGGTGCCGGAATGCTGCTGGCTTGTACCGGGGAAGGAGCAACATGATGGATATTGATTAGGTCAGCAATCTTCTGGATCGCTTCGGTCGCTTCAGGCTTGGATAGCCCAAATTCCGTACCGTCCTCAGTCAAATAGTCGCCGCCGTTAGACAGAACCAGCGGCATGTAGGATAACCAGCTGAGGCTGTACTTCACACCGTATTGCTTGATGTTCTTGGGATCAAATCCCGGATCATCCGGATGCTTGCCGTTCCGGTCAAGGGTGAGCTTCTTGGCTGTTTCCACGAATTCATCCCATTGCCAGGCTTCTTCCGCTTGGGTTGGCGGCAGTTCAACCCCCGCCTCTTTGAACAGATCTGCATTGTACATCAGAGATGGGACTACCGAAGCTTGATAAGGTCCCGCACTTTTATCGG
The DNA here is from genome assembly GCF_037963255.1 of Paenibacillus sp. FSL H8-0259. NCBI lineage: Bacteria > Bacillati > Bacillota > Bacilli > Caryophanales > Paenibacillaceae > Paenibacillus > Paenibacillus sp. FSL H8-0259. Next base: position 4,242,720 of record NZ_CP150147.1, on the reverse strand, counting down.
TATCCCAGTTCCACCAGGCGTACTGAAGGTAATCCTCCTTCTTAATGCTGGGGTCATCCTTCATGAGATCGAAGAAATTATAGATCAATCCTTCTTCCCCCATCTTCAGCTTCCAGGCGGCCGAGTAGCTTAGATCCGGTGCTTCATTCCCGGCGATCATGGCATTCAGCTTCTGTAAGAAGTCTGTGCCCGGGATATGGATGGAATCGATGGTGACGTTAGGGTTCTTGGCTTCAAAAGCCTTAATCGCGTCCTCCACCGCCTTCTTCTCCTGGGGACTGCCCCAGAATGTGAATTTCAGCTTCACCTTCTCTCCGGTGGCCGTGCCTGCTTCTCCGGTAGCGGGAGTATTGCCTGAACCTGAATTGGCCGTATCTGTTTGGTTTCCGCCATTACCGCAAGCGGTTACAATTAATGCAACAATCATTAGGAAGAGTAACATCAGCTTGGTTCTGCCAGTGTGCCTGCTCATTTTGTTTATCCCCCTTAATTCGGATGTAAGCGCTGCAGTCGCTGATTACAGTGTAAATGTAGCTGTTGCCGTTGCCTATTGTACGATCTTTCGTTTCCTGTACGATTTTACGGTCAATGATAAAAAACAACCCCGCAGGCCATTGGCCAGCGGGAAAGGTTGGAATATCAGCCATTATTCACGCGGGCCGGGATACGGTATGACCAGCTTCACGCGGGTCCCGAATTCAGGGACCGATTCAATCTCTATTCCATATTCATTGCCATACAGCAGCTTAATCCGCTTATCCACATTTTTCAGACCTATATTGGCATTCTCCTCCTTCAGCAGCTGTTCCATACGCTCCGGCTCAATCCCGCTGCCGTTATCTTCTACACAGAACCGGATGGTATTCCCCTGTTGCTGTCCGTAGATGGTGATCAGCCCGCCGCTCTCCATATTCCGGAAGCCGTGAATGATGGCATTCTCCAGCAGGGGCTGAAGGAACAGCTTCGGTACATTCACCTCCAGCAGCTCAGGCTGAATATCGAAATCCACACGAAACCGGTGTTCGAAACGGTTAGCCATAATTACTATATAGTCCTGCAGCCAGGCGAGATCCTCTCTAAGCAGCATTTGGTCTCTCCGGTTGTCCGTAGTATAGTGCAGCATACGGGACAGGCTGATCAGCATATGGCTAACCTGCTCCTTCTCTCCGTGTACAGCCATCCAATTTATAATATTCAGCGTATTATACAGAAAATGGGGATTGAGCTGAATATTCAGCGCGAGGATCTCCGTCTCCCGCTCCCGCAGCTTGACCACATAATTCTCATCAATCAATGATCTGACCCGCTCATTCATGCTGTTGAACTTCATCAATACATGGCCCAGCTCATCTCTGCTCTCCACCTTGATCTGCGCATTGAAATCACCGCCGCCTACCCGCTTGATGGCCAGCAGCAGCTTGCTTACCGGAGAAGAGATACGTGCGGAGATCAGATAAGCGAACAATAGCGAGAGAGCCAGCAGCGGAGCCCCCAGTGTAATAATAAAGAACAGAATGGTGTCCGCAATATCATGGGTCAATGCGCCGGGCGGAATCAGCACAACCGACAGCCAGTTAGTCACCGGGGACACAGCGAAGCAAGCGATCATCCGCTGCCCGCCGGTAGTTACATATGCCGTCCCGCTGCCCTCGCGGCGCACCTCCTTCAGCCAGGCGGCGGATTCCACGGTCCCCAGGCGCGACTTGTCCTGATGGGAGATGATTGTACCGTCCTCACTGGCCACCATGAATACGGAACCTTTAATGGGGATACTGTCCCTAAAGATACCTGCATACACATCTTCCTTGAAATTCATCACCAGCACCGGTTTCTCGGACGCCCCTTCGGCCCGGACAATGACGTCATTCCGTACACAGGAGGGATTGATCTGCCGGACTGCCGAGAACATATAACGGTAATCAATATCTGTTCCCGCGAGCTCAGGCAGATTATGCATCCGGGTATAATCATAAGTCGGCACCCAGGCGATACGCCCTTTCCCCTCAGCGGCGCGCCGGTACAGCTCGGAGGTGTAGAAGTAGTCCGGGGGATAGGTATTCTTGCTTTTGCTGCCATACACGAACCCTTGCGTGACCAGTTCAGTGGAATACAGATCGGCCGACTGCGAGAAGTATCTGCCAAGAATCCCCGTCACCTTCTTATTGTTCTCCAGCAACTGCACTCCCCCGGCCGGACTTGGCTCATCAAAAATCTGGTACAGCTCACACTCCACCATCAGGGATAAGCTGTTGTCCTGAATGATCTTCAGCCGTTCGTTGATGATCTGATTGTTCTTAAGTACAATCTCACTGACGTTGTCTCGGGCCAGCTTCAGCATAATGTCCTTGCTTGCATAATAGTAACCAAAGCCGAGGATGGTGAGCGGTAGCGTAATCAGCACTATATAAGATAAGACCAGCTTATTCTTCAGTCTCATAGTCCACCTACAATACATCTTTCTTCCGGAACTCCTCTGGTGCCAGTCCAGTCTCCCTTTTGAATACCCTGGTGAAGTAACCCGCATCACGAAATCCCACGCTTAAGGCGATGGTAGCGATTTTCCGGTCCCCGTCCTGGAGCAGCTCTTTGGCTTTGTCCAGCCGCAGGCGCAGCAAATATTCGGTGAAGGTCATGGAGGTGTGCTGTTTAAAAAAACTGCTGAAATAGGCGGAGCTGAAAAAGAAATGCCTGGCGACAGACTCCAGCGACAGATCCTCCATATAGTGCTCCTCCAGAAATGCCTTACACAGGCCGATGGTCCGCCCGCTTTTGTTATTTTTGCGTTCCTCGATGCTCCCGATGATCCGGTGCAGAACAGAGACCGCCCGTGCCTCAACTTCCTCCAGACTCTCACAGGCGGGAATTTGAAACTCCATCTCTGAAATGAAATTACTCGCCTCATCCTGACGCAGCAAGACTTCGTTTCCTTTAACCTCGTTAACCAGAGCGTACAGAACAGAGTCCTTCAGATGAGCCGGGGACGGATAATCCCCTTCAAGCTGCCGCTGAATAAGCGTCTTCAAGGCCTCAGTAGCCGCAGCCCTGTCCATCCGCGCCAAGGCATCCGTCATGCCCGTATCCGCAGGAATCATCTTCAAGCTGGGCTTGTCAGGATTGTAAGCGATTTCATCGTAAAGGACAAGCTGGCCTTCGCCTGTGTAAAAGGTATATTCGAGCGCTTTCCGCGCCTGCTCAAAGGATGCCGGTGCCCCGCTATAGGGATCGGCCACCCAGTTCCCTGCCCCCAAAGTCAAAGTCAGGCCATATTCCTCCCGGATCTGGCGGATGAATTGCCGGAACTGCTCCAGATCCCGCTTCATCAGCCACTCCAGGGAATGGGCCGGGGTCACCACAGAAGCAATGATCGGGTGCTCTCCTTCCAGGCTGAACGATAGTGAAGGACCGACCGTCTGATAGATTTCCCGCATCCAGTTCTTCACAGTGGCCTTAAGTTCCTCGAATTCTTCAAGCATATAAGACCCGGTAATTTCTTTCTGCTGAAACCTTGCCAACATCACGAAACCTCCGTTTAAATCGGGGAAGAAATTGCGGATTTCCTGAAGCTCCTTCTCGCTTGCAGCGGAGCGCATCCACCGGTTGAGCAAGTGCTGCTCATAGACCGGGGCTGCCGAATGGAGCCTCTGCTGAAGAACTGCCCCGTTCTGAAGACTCAGCGTGTCCTTCTCCAGTGCCGTGTCAAGCTTGTCAAGGATCTCGGAGAGCTCTCCTAATGCCAATGGCTTCAGCAGGTAATCGAAGGCCCCAAGCTTCACCGCCTGTCTTGCATACTCGAAATTTCCGTACACGCTGAGAATTACAATTTTGACCCGTTCTCTACGGCTCTCCATATGTTCAATCAGAGTCAGTCCATCCATATTGGGCATCCGGATATCTGTGAGGATAATATCGATCCGGTTCTCCTCAATAATCCGCAGAGCCTCCAATCCATCCTTCACCATGAAAATCCGGTATTCCGGACGGAGCTGCTTAACCATGTCGGATACGCCGCGGCGGTGACGAGGTTCATCATCGGCGACAAGCACGTTATACATTGCTCTCTCTCCTCTCGCAGAATGGCCTAATTTCAATAAGATAGTAAGGTAGGCGGTTGCACCTGTCAATCTTCATCTTCAGTCTATCTTTAGAAAAAGGCTGCCGAAAAGTTCTCGACAGCCTGCACCTTCTTGCCTGCTCAACTGGTATGCCTTGCCATCAGTTCAATGGGGAACATCCTGTCTACGGGCTGGGCAGGCTCCCCTTTCCATTCAATGGATTGAATCATAAGCTCTGAGGCATTCATTGCCAGCTCGTTAATCGGATGCCGGATGGTGGAGAGACTAAGCAGTTCCGACACGGTCGGCATGTCATCCACACCCAGTACCGCAAGATCCTCAGGTACGGATAATTTCAGATCCTTGCAAGCCTTCAGCACACCAATGGCTGAAATGTCGTTCAGGCAGAATAACGCCTGCGGCAGCTGTCCATTCCCGGCCAGCTGCGTGACCGTCTCGTACCCGAAGCTCTCTGTCATATCTCCCGTAATGACCGTTGTAAGATTCCCCTTCTCCTGCAAAGACTGGGAGGCACCGTTCAACCGGTCGTCAAATCCGGGGACCTGTCCGTGCGGATAGGTCAGAATAATGATTTTGTGATATCCCCGTGACATTAAATGGTCTACACCCGTCTGGCCGCATTGATAGTCGTTCACCCGTACGATATGAGCACCATACGGTAAATTATGCCGACCGATGGTGATGACTGGAACATTGAGATCCATGAGCCTCGGCATGAACTTCTCAGTCTCCAGGGTCGCCTTTACAATAATCCCATCCACCATCTGGATATTCATGAAGATTTCATCAAAGTCCAGGAGAATCAGCTTGTACCCCATGGTCTTCAGATGCTGCTTCAGCACCTTGGCGAAGTGCAGGAAATACAAATCTTCGAAATAACCGTCATAAGTGCTGTTTGACAGAACGAGTCCGATGGTATGCATTTTGCCGGTAATCAGGCTTTTGGCAACAGGGTTCACCTGGTACCCTAGTCTGGTGATCGAGTCGCTTATTTTCTCACGGGTCTCCGGGCCCATCCGGTGAAAATTGCCGTTCATGAAATGGGAGACCGTTGCCGGCGACACGCCTGCATCTTTGGCGACCTGTACTAGTGTAACTCTTTGTTTTGCCATTTGCTGCACCTCTGCGGATTTACTTGCACAACTTTACGTCCACGCTTAACGCGGACGTCTTTCCATTACGTCCGGAAATTCCGGGAACGCCTGATGCGGCTCTGTCTGATACCAGTAGCTTATCGAGCTGATATCGTCACTGCGTTCAAATAAAGCTTGGCCGTCATGCCCTATTTGCTGCACAGTCACCTTCAGGTCCTCTTCGAACAGAATCGGATCGAGGATATGCCAGCGGTAGAAGCCCCGCATCGGGCAAGCCGCCCCGTCATAAATATGGGAGCGGGTGTCATCCCTCGTCGCAAAATAAGGGAAACCCATGAACGGGGTCGAGTAGGTCTGCTCCTGTACCGGGTTACCGTTGTCATATTTCACAAACCCCCAGGCGCCTCCGAAATAATCCTCTGCCCCGGTGCCGCAGATCGTCGGCCACTCCTGGTCTCCGTCGATATAGAATTTCACTTCTCCTTCACCATACCAATAACGGGATAGGGAAGTCCAGGACATATATGTGCCGATAAATTTGCCTCTCCCTTTAATTCCGTCAATTAAAGTGTAATCCTGCCTCAGCACAGTGGGATTCTCTCTGCGGTACTGGGCATGAAAATACTCGGTATCCTCATCCAGCTCATCAACCAGCCTGTAGTCGAATTGATAGAAGAATGCCTCAATGCCCTGCGGATGCTCATTCGTAATGGTTATTCTGGCAGCTTGGCGGAATGGCATGGCGAAGTAGCTGTTCATGCCGCCGACAGGATTCACCACTACCGGCTGTGAATTGACAACTGCACGTGCACCGAAGCCGTTGCAGAAGAAATCCCCGAGCGGGACTTCAACGGAAGGTTGTTCTTCATGATCCCAATACATGCGGAGTACCAGATCGCGCAGGACAAACCAGCCGGATTCGGTCTTATCGGTAACGGTCATCCAGATATGCTGAATGATCCCCGGACCTTCAATATCTACAAGCGTTGCGGTTTCTCCCTGAGCGAGTGAGATGAACGCCTTGCCTTTGCGGGCAACGCCCAGAGGCCCCTCCGCCTGGCCCCCTTGTCCCTTGAGACCCTGCGGATTCTCCGCCGTAATCGCTCTGCTCTTGCCCTTCATTCTGCCAAACAGCTGGTCCATCGATTGCATCGTTTATCGTCTCCTTATCCTTTATCCTTTGACTGCGCCGTCCGACGCCCCGGCCATTACATATTTGTTCAGGAACAAGTACGTAATAATAATGGGAATAATGCTGATACTGATTGCCGCAAAAGTCTGGCCCCAATCCGTTGCCCCAAATGCTCCGATAAATTCCTGAAGCCCGACAGCAATCGTCTTGTATGCCTTGTCATTCGTGAACGTGTTGGAGAATACGAAATCATTCCAGATGAAGATAAAGTTTATCGATGCCACTGTAATGGTTGTATTGACCGTAAGCGGTGAAATAATCCGGATAAATACCTGGTAGATGTTGCAGCCGTCGATGACTGCAGCCTCGATAAGCTCATTGGGAACATACCTGTAGAAGCTGGTAAAGATCAGGATGGACAGAGGCAGAGCAAAACCGACCTGCGGCAGGATCAGTGCCGGATACGTATTCAACAGCCCGTAATCTTTGTACATAATAAACAGAGGAATCAGTGTAACCTGAATCGGAATCATGATGCCGACTGTAAAAAACAGCAGCAGCTTCGAATTCAGCCGGTTAATCATTTTGACAAGGGCAAATCCTGCCGTCGCGCTGAGTACAATAATTAGAGCCAGACAGGTGAAGGTTACAATGGCGGTATTCTTGATATACAGGAGCAGACTGCTCTCCCGGAATACACTGGCATAGTTCTCAAACGACCAGGACGAAGGCATGGCAAACGGCCGTGTCGTCAGTTCGATGCTCGACTTGAAGCTGGACAGCATCAGCCACACTACCGGGTAGATTTGAATCAAAAGAATCACAATCACCAGAAGATACAACAGTGAAGAGGAGAGCTTTTTTCTCGCAGGCATATCAGGCATCTCCTTTCTTCGAATTAAAAATAGCCCGGATGATCAATACCGCAAGCAGACTCTCGATAACGATGAACACGGCAATGGAGCTTCCGTACCCATACTGGATAGTGGAGAACGCCTGCTTGTACATATAGGTGGTGACAAGCTCTGTAGCAGATCCGGGCACCCCAATAATGTAAGGAATATCGAAGCCGCGCAGCGCCCCTGTTGTACACATAATCAAAGCCAGGCTCAGCACATGCATGATACTCGGAAGCTTAATATAACGAATCAGTTGCCAGCCGGTTACACCGTCAATTCTGGCTGCTTCCTCGATTTCTTTGGGGATCGCGATCAGAGCGGCATAAAAGATCACCATATACATCCCGATAAACCGCCACCCCTCGGGAATGGACACTGCGATTAACGCCGTATGGGGATTGGAGAGCCAGGCCGATTGCAGATGCCCCATTCCCACCCAGTCCAGGAACATATTCATGAGACCCAGAGGTTGAAGCGAGTAGAAATTACGGAACATCTGCGCAATAGCTACAGTTACAACAACCGCCGGCAAATAATACAGGGTTCTGAAGATTCCTGCACCTTTGGTGACATAGGACAGGAGCAGGGCAAAGAATAAGCCGATGAACACCTGCATAAATACCACAATCACCACGTAAACCAGATTGTTTTGCACTGAATTCCAGAAGTAACTATCGCTAAACATCGCAATATAATTATCAAAGCCGGTGTAACGCGGCTCCTGAATGCCATTCCATTGCTGAAAGCTGTAATTCAGTGACTGGATAATGGGAACAAAAACCGTACCCAGATAAAATATCAAAGCAGGCAAGATGAAAACCAGCCATGCCTTTTTGTCCTTAAGCACATTCATGTAGGGTCACCCCGTTTTTGGAATTACGTTATTATTGATAAAAGGCTCCACCCGGCCCTGCAAGCCCGGGTGAAGAAATGTCAAGGTTATTTATTTGCTGGCTGTGTTCTTGGCAATGGCATCATCAATCTGTTTGGCAAACTCATCTGGAGTCATAAAGCCCATGGTCAGTTTGGTAATCAGATCACTCATCACCGAGTTGGTGTTCGGATCCAGCAGAGTATCCCAAGGCTTGGCAAACTCTGAACCATAGTTGTCCATATCCTTTTTGATCCGCAGGAACAGCCCGGAGAATTTGGATTCATCATCAATGGTGAATTTCAGCGGTGACATTTGTTGTTTGGCCACATAGACATCGCTATAATTTTTCAGCACATAGCTCAGGAATTCCTTCGGCAGCCCATCGAACGTTTTGGCAGAAGCTCCTAGTCCGATACCGCTGTTGCCGAAGAATTCATTCTCCGGTGTAACCGCATTGCTGGTGGTTGGCAGATAGAAATAATCGACATTCCCTTTAAGTCCTTCCGGCAGGCTTTCTTCCACAAAGGATGGTATTTCCCAAGTGCCCATGTTGTACATGGCAGCTTCTCCGTTTAGGAACATGTTTTTGGCTGTCGTATAATCCGTGGTTGCGAATCCCTCCTGAAAGTATTTACCGATTTGAGCAGCGAAGGTAGCCGCCTGCATGCCTGCCTCATCCGACATTTTGGCTTTGCCCTGGCTCAAATCACGGATGAACTGATTACCTGTAGTCCGGAACGGATACATGGCTGCATAACGCAATACCGGCCATACATCAACGCCGTCTACAGCGATAGGCGTAACCCCTTTGTCTTTGAGCACTTGGCTGACTGCAACCAGATCGTCTAGGGTTTTGGGCACAGCAAGGTTGTTATCTGCAAATATTTTTTTGTTATACCAGGTCATTTCCATGTGATATTCCATTGGCAGAAGATACAGGCTTCCATCCGGCAGCTCCTGGTATTTCAGTGCGGGCTCATAGAATTTATCGTACAGCCCCTCATCCTTCAGAAATTTCTCCATGTCCACCAGTAAGCCTGCATTTACAAGCTCCTGGGCAAAAGGGTCGGCATCGCTGTCAATGAAATCCGGCATCTGTCCTGAAGCAACCAGCGTTCTGAGCTTAGTAAGATAAGAGGGACGGTCCGCCGTCACCTGAAGGTCCAGCTTAAAGCCCGGGTGGTCGGCGGCGAACCGGTCGGCAAGCTCACGGATTGTCTGGACAATCGCTCCATTCTCCGGTCTGGCAGAGAGCCACGTTACCGTCTGTTCCTTAGGTGCATCCGATGAACCAGCGGTGTTTGTGTTTTTGTTGTCCGCGGAACTGCCGCAGCCCGCCAGAGCTGTTGCTGCCAAGGAGAAAATGGCAAGCCCGGTGAACACTTTTGATGTTTTCTTTGTCATTGTAATAACCCCTCCAATAGATTGATCGGTATAAGTTCTGTGAATCCATCCTTGCCAGTTAACGCTCAGCGGCTGTCTTCATGCTAATGTCCTCAACATTCACAGCACCCTCATTGGCAAAAAAACCAAAATGTCCGTCTTTGAAATTATAAATTCGTGTAGTCATGGCGACTTCATCGTTGACATACAGACACAGGATATCTTCTTCCAGAATCAGCTGAATACGAATCCGGCTATAAGCGGCAAAATTAAGTGGACGCTCCAGCTCAATCATCTGCGGCTTGTCCCCGGCGATTTGCCATTGGAAAAATCCCGGTTCCCTTCTCGGCCACATATCAAAGGTGATCCGGTTGTGAAAAGGATCAAACTTGATGAAATAACCATTGTCCAGCTTCTTGTCCGTGCGAACCGCGATCCCAAAGTCCTTGACATGCTGCCAATCCGTAAAGGACGCCTCAAGCATGACCTGAGGAGGCAAGGGGTTAAGTACGCAATACGCCAGCCCATCCGGCGAAGACAGCTGCAGCCTGTCCCCCTGCTTCATGCAATTGTCCGCCTCTTGCAGAATAATTTGTTCGTTCCTATTAAAATGTCCATAGATGGAAGAAGGCATTCTAACAAGCAGCTCTCCCAGTTCGTTCTGGTACACTTCATGGACAACCAGCGTGCCAGCCCACTCCCAATCTCCATAATCATTGCTGCCCTTCTTCGAGGGGACCCAGCCAAAGGCGTACCGCTTCTCGCCGTCTGAGGCTGTCTTGGCTGCGTAGAATCCTCTGCCGTCAAAGGTGTCCAATACCGGTGAGGTATATAAGCCATCGATTGTTTTGCTCTTTTTATAATGGGTGACAAACTTCTCACTGAACGTGGAGTAGACGAGGTAATGCCATTCTCCCATCTGGAAATAATCGGGACATTCCATCGTAATGTATTTGTCCGGGCTGTAGAAGGGCTCGCGGAATTCCCAGCTCAGGAGGTCGTCCGATGTCAGAAGTGCGATGCACCCGCCTCTTTTCTCAGAGGAGTTCATTTCCCTGGTAGTGACCAGCATCCAATACTCCTGCTTCTCTTCGTTGAAGAACACAAAGGGATCACGCCAATCAAATGCCTCATAGATCACTTCATCCCCGTAAAGCTTGAATTCACTATCCTTCGTCCAATGAATTCCGTCGGTGCCAGTGGCCCGCAGTACAACTTGTAAGGGCTTACCATCCTTGCAGAACGCAGGGTTGGGATTATGTCCCGTGTAGAATAGATGATACAGGCCTTCCTTGTCCCGGATCACAGATCCGGTATAGGCGTTCCGGTCTAACTCAGTCTCATTGCCATTTGGCAAAACCTCTCCGTAATCCTCAAAATCAAGCCCATTTCCAGTGGCCGCCAAATTCCATGAGGTATGGTTGCCATAATCCCCCCCCACTCTCTCATCGTGAAGATAATAAAGCTTGTACTCCCCTTGGTCATAAAACGGAATTACGTCTCCTACCCAGCCATTCGCAGGTCTGTAGAATACTTTTTTCATTGTCATCATCTCCATTGGTAAAACGTTTTACAAACACATATTATCATATTATTTTATATTGTCAACGGTTACATTCGTTATTATAATGGGATTATTGATTTGATTTACATTTACTGATTAATAATTTCGTAAAACGTTTACCAATAATTTAACGGGAAAGTCTATCCTTACCAAACAGGAGGGAAACATCATATGATCATTGGGGCGATTGAAGCAGGCGGCATCAAATTCATCTGCGGTTTGGGCCGCTGAATATGGAGCATCCCAGCCCTTTGTATGGACATATAACTGCTTTTGGTGAGGTAAAGTGGGGCGCGGCTCAAGGACTGGATAGCTGTGATTTGGGCCAAGCCATTGCAGACGTAATTCTTCTGTGGTCACCGAAGTGTATAATCTTGAGTGGGGGTGTTATGCATCAGGAGCATCTGTATCCAATGATCCGCAGTGAAGTCCGAAAGGCCCTGGATGGTTATGTATCGGCACAGGAAATCCTGGGGACCATGGATACTTATATTGTTCCGCCCGGTCTTGGCGACAATGCAGGATTATGCGGGGCTCTGGCGTTGGGAATCGAATTCTTCACCCAAATCGTCTTTCTTTTCCGATAAAAGCGGGCACTTTGCCGGAAGCCGTCCCATTTGTGGTAGCAGGTTTGGACCAAGTAATCGAGTAGCAACTGGACGGTCATTTGGGTTCCTCTGTCCACGTAGTCCTTGGTTTGTCCAGTCACAATTTGGACTTCTTCCGGTGTTAATACTTGTTTAAAAACGGCTAAAATGGGGTATTTATTCATGAGGTTGCCTCATTTCGGTTTGGTTTGGTCGTACTTACCATTACCCGAAATGGCGGCCTTTTTTGTCCCTTTATTTGGGGAATCAACACGCCTATATCATATTCAATGATTTTCGTAATCCGAGTAAAAGTCCTGCTACCAAAGGTGTAGATAAGGGGAGGAAAAGAACAGCGTAGACAGGACCCCATTGCAAATAACCTTCAATGTTAACGGTTTCATATCCCCAGGTTTCACCACTAACAATAATGGCACCAGCTGTCCCCATAATTAACACGTTTATAAATGCGATGATCATACATAACACCACAAATTTGGCGCTTTTAAATTGGATACGGTGGAATTGAAAACCGGATATAGCAAACGACAAGGATAACGGAACACATAAAGTTAAGAAAAACCATAACCAGCCATCACTTCCTGCTCCTCCTGCAACACCGTTTCCGAAAATTGCTATAAGGAAACCAATTACCAGGCTGGCAGTGAATCCATATACTAATCCTGCAAACAGATTTTTAATCCTCATCGCTAATCTCCTTTTATGATAGTTTTACTTACCTCAGTTTCGGACTTGATATCCTGTAATATATCCGCGGCTGCTTCATCTGAAACCTCCCCATAACCAAGAGATAACAGATTCGCTTTTGTAGCGTAAGGGCCTGATGTGCATACTTGTTGAAGCCCGGCATAATATTTGTGAATTACACTATTCCTTCTCTTCTTGCCAGGCAGATGGAAGATGCAGTGATAGTAATAGATATAGTTTTCTTTAAAAAAGACGAGACCTTGTTTACTCGGTCTCGTCCACGCGATATCACAGTAATTCGAAATACAACCAGTATAGTGAATTATTTATTTGATATATTTACTTTTATACTTATCAACAAGGATTCCGGCTTTGTCCAATTGCTTAGCACCTTCAATAACCTTCTTGTTACCCGTTTCGAATTTGGAATAATTTATTTTGGTCGTCTTCAGGCTATCCCGCATTATAGTGAACCCTTCCAGCTGGAGTTTTGCTCCTGCCAGATAGTAGTTATGTATTTCTTTCAACTCTGCATTATTGGCTTTGAGGTTTTTCAACCCGGATACAAACTTAGTATAATTGGGCAATACAGTATTGTTTAAAGTAAGAAAGAGTGACTTTCTTGTTGAATCGTTCAGGTGTCTATTTTGAATAAACGTATCTATGGCTTTATTTTCATAGCTTGCTATTGGCTGCAACTGTTCATAATAATCTTCCAAATCCTGTAACATGATTTCTTCGCGGGTAGGTTCCTTTATCACTACCGGCTTTGTTGGCTCAGAAGTTGGTTCAGGAATGACTGTATACTCATCCACCACTTGAACAGTGAATACATAAGGTTCAAACTTTTCTCCAATATTGACAGTTAAGGTGGCAATCCCTTTATTTATTGCATGGAGTTCAGAAACCCAATTCGTTTTCCGTACGACCTTGACAACATTCTCATCTGAAGAGATTGGAGTGAAGTCATGTTCCGTAACGTCTGCATCGGTCCAGTCAGTGATGGCTATTTCGTATGACTTCCACTCCCCAACTTTAATCTCTGCAGGTTTGGTCACTTTAACTATGTCGGTGATGTTCCGTGCAGCCGCATGAATACTACCACTCCCGGATACAACCGATACTATAATTGCTAGCATTAACGAATAAATCAGACTCTTTCGTTTCATATAACCTTATCCCCGCTTAATTATTAATAGTAAAGCATCTACCAATTTTGCTAGAACATTTCCTGATTAGGTTGCAGGTAGCAAAACAGCAAAGTGCTTTCCTCTGATATTATATAACTTAGCAGGTAAAATTGTCCTGTGTTTTTGTTGCTGCCCCATTAAGGTTCTTAATTATCAACCTCATAAAGGATCGATTTTGAGACCGGGTCCATTCTTATCCACTCACACAAATAGCCGGTCGCCAGGAATCTGCTGGCAGCCGGCTATTCAGCTTGTTATTTAATGCAATTATATATAATCTGTGCTGCCTCTGCCCGGGTCGCGACAGCCCCTGGACTCAGCTCTTTGCCCAAGCCCGTGAGTATTCCCGCTTCCACAAACTGCTTCATTGCTGTCTGGGCATATCCGGCTACTGCACTGACATCTGTAAAGCTGTCGTAGCTCTGAACGTTGCTGCCATCCGGCAGACGGTTCAGCTGCTTCATGATATTGTACAGAATTACCGATGCCTCTTGTCTGCTGATGACGGCCTCCGGCATAAAAGAGTTGCCGCCCACACCGGAAATCAAGCCCAGGTTCTTGGCTGTACCGAGATAGCTTGTGTAGTATTTGTTCCCTGCATCCACAAAGTTATCGGCGCTATCTGCATCAGGCTTAATGCCGAAAGCATTCATGACCATTATCAGAAAGTCAGCCCGCTTCACCTGGGCAACAGGTGCAAACACAGAGCTGCTTACCCCCTTAACCACCTCTCTCGCTGCCAAGTAATCGACAGCGCTGGAATACCAGTTGCCCGGTGCAACATCATTGAATTTGATTTCGTTATACCCTACAGCATAATTTGAAAAATGGGCGGTCTGGAAATTAACCTTTCCGGCTGCTGCATCGTAGCCGCCATTAACCAGCTGAAGGTTTCCTGTCTGATCGATATAATACACTACAATGGCATTTGACTTTTCAGTTGCTTTTGGCGTATAAGGTACACTGATCTTAACTGTTTCACCGTTGAATGCAGTAATTTCAGCATTTCCGGCTGTTACAGAGAAGTCTACAACCGGTCTGTCTCCAAGCTTGCTCCGGGCTTTGTCCGGCAAGCTTGATAAAGCAAGCTTCTTAATGCTGATTGTGCTATCTGCTGCTGCACTTCCAATTGCAGCTACTGCTTTAGACGTAAAGGTAATATCAGCAATGCCTGTATTCAGCTTCAGCTCTGCCCCGGCGGCTTCCATTAACTGCTTGAGAGCATCCGTAGCTATAACTACATCAACAGATGATTGGCCTGTTTCCGGATTCATCTGAATCTCCATGACAACCTTTTGACCGGCCGCTACGGCTTGCTTGACCTTGCCGACCAGATCGCTGATTATAGTGGAATCCAGCTTGACGATGGCAGCTCCTTCCTCCTTGCCTGCCGTTGCTTGGATCTTCACACTATAAGTAGTGGTGCCGTCAGCAGCGGTGCCCGAGGTCACGGCCACCGGAATTGCCGCCGGAGTACTGGTTGCAGTACTGACGCCCCCTGTTGACGCCAACCCGTTATCTTCACTGGCAGCTGTTGGACTTGGTGTTGGTATTGGTGTCACCGTTGGTAACGCCGTTGGTGATGATGTAGGTGTAGGTGTAGGTGTAGGCGTTGGCGTAGGTGTTGGTTCTACTGGAATGTCACCAGTCTTAACCAGCACAATATCATCATAAGAGCCCCAGTCCTTCGCATTCCCCTCAAGGGAAATCCCGATCTTCAGTGTTCCATCCGTAACCTTGATATTCCCAACAACCGCTTGGTTCCATACATTCCAGCCTTTGTTCGCGAAGCTTGAGCTCAGTAGGGTCTTCTCGCCATTCAAGGCATACAGCTGATTCTTCGTCTCATCCCCGGCGCCCTGCGACCAGGCCGTCAGCGTGTAGATTCCATTCTCCAGGGCGGTAAGCGTCTGATAGGCGTCCAGTGTAAAGGCGGAATCCTTCCAGAATCCCAGTGATCTTGCACCGGTACGGCCATCCGAACTCGCGGTCAGGGCAGCAGGGTCAGGAATGGTCCAGCCATCAGGCAGACCCGCTTCATTCACCTGCTCAAAGCCGGAGTTAACCACAGGGTTCGAATCCACCGTGAAGTGGAGGGTGTAGGTTCTCACTACCTCTCCTTTGACAACAACGGTTGCACTTCCAGGCAGCGCAGCTGTTTGTGTAATTTCTGCCGATATGCCTTGTTCTGCAACCGCCTCAACCGCTGGCAATGCAGTCGTGCCATACGGCAGAACTACACTGTAGTCCTGAACGGCTGGATCAAATCCGCTAACCGTAGCGCCGTTCACCCTCAAATCCAGCAGCTTGCTGGTATCCTTCTTAATCAGCTCGAAATCGTCGATATTCCCCCACTGTCCATCAGCAAGCTTAAGATGAGCGCCCAGGGTGAGGGTTCCATCCGTAACTTCAATAAGATCCAGAACCGGCTTGCTCCATTTCTGCCATCCCGTATTTGTAAACTGCTGTGTTCTGCTGCCGGCAAAAATTTCTGAAATCTCTTCACCGCCCCCGCCGGATACCCAGGCCGACAAAGTGTACGTTCCATTCTCCAGACCGGTGATCGTCTGCGAAGTCCTGAATTCAGCAGGAGTCGTACTATAGTAATGCAGGGCGGACGACCCCGAATGTGCATCTTTTTCAATATTGACTGCACTTGTATCTCCTGAAAGCTCCCATGCGTTCAACTCATCTTCAAACCCGGGATTCTGTATCAAATTTGAACTTGGAGTTACCGTGACCTCACTGAATGCAGAGAATCCCCCGTCATAGGTAACTGCGGTCACGGTGGCACTTCCGACAGAAACCCCGGAAAGTATTCCACTATAAGGATCTACTTTAACAACCTCCGGCTTAGAGCTTGTAAAGCTCACTCCTTTATAGGTTGCATTTAACGGATCGAAAATGGCAATTAATTTATCCGTCCCGCCTACTTCAATAGCGGTTACAGGCTTATCTAAGGACACCGCGGTAACCGGATGGCGGTTGATTTCGGCTGCACCGTCGATGAAGGCATCCATAGCGAGTGTCGGTGTGCCGTCAATATTCCATGCCGATAACGGATAGCCAAACAATACACCGGTAGGCTCCCAATAAAAGATTCCGGTTCCCCTATTGTCCGGAACAGCCTTTAGTTTATTCTGAACGGCCACGAGCATATTGTATACGCTATCAACATCCTCTGAAACATTACCTCCAACCTCAACGATCATAACTTCTTTGCCATATTTAGCTTCCAGCGCATTCATATTGTTGCTGAGATCGTTAATGGTAGAGGTGAAAATGGCATCAGGATAATAAGATAAGCCGATGATATCGTAATCCGTATCCTTAAGACCGGCCGCTGTCAGACCGGCAAAAAATGGCCCAACCCCTGCTTCAGCTCCGCTGGCCCGATGGATGATGACCTTAATATCCGGGAACACCGCCTTGGCAGCATGTGAACCGGCCTGAATCAACTGAACGAGGTTGGTTGTATTACTGTAGCTTCCTAAAGGATGCAGCATTCCATTATTAATCTCATTTCCGATCTGCACCCATTCCGGTGTTACTTTTGCATCTTTGAGCGCCTGCATCACTTCCGTAGTGTACTGCGAGACATGCGCCTTCAGCTGTTCTATATTATCTTCCTTCCAGGCTTCAGGAGTAACCTGTTGACCAGGGTCAGCCCAGCTGTCGCTGTAGTGCAAATCGATCATCACACGGAACCCGTAGGCGCTTACCCGGGAAGCCAGTGCAACAACCTCTTGTGTGCTGTTATGACCACTGGCCGGATCATCTGACGGGTTAACCCAGGCCCTGATTCTGATGGAATCGATGCCGTGCTCCTTAAGTATTTGTAAAAGATCCTCCTCTTGGCCATTATCATTATAGAATTTATAGCCTAAAGCCTCCATTTGCGGCAGCCAGCTGATATCTGCACCTTTGGAAAAGCCTCCGGAAACCGATGAAGCGTTTACATTAGCGGGCAAACCAATTGATGCTGCCGACAGAATCATCGCCCATGTAAGAATGATTACAACAACCTTTTTGCTGATTCTCATAGCTTAACCTCCATTATTTATTTAATAACTGCAGTTTCCAGCCTTTAACATCCTTATTGTAAAGAATTAAAGATCAGGTGTGGATGGAGCAGATCAACTATAAGTAATACTTCTGCAACAAACTAAAAAAAATTATTAATCCAAAGCTCTCTTTAATTAAATTAATAAATTTGATTACATATTGTAGAGATTCCTGTTTCTGTATGGGTATTAAACTTCGCTATTGCATAATTATCATTTATTAAATTTATTGCATTAATTGTGATTCTTATCACAGTTGATATTCAATTTCCAAAATATAATAAAAACACTATAATTACATTATTTTCATATATATCCATTTCAGGGGTCTGTGAACAAGAGTGTAGTTGTAAATTTCATGAAAGGGGTTTTGCCGTCTCCACACACTCTCCCTCCGTACATTTAAGGTTGTTCGCCGCCTAAATCCTTGCACCCCAGATCGCAGCTTGAGTACACAGGCTAGATAAAAGGATGTCTACAAGAACCCGGCATAACTTAAAACCAACCATTTTGATCGGAGGAGTATTAATATGAAAAAGACTGTAGCTTCACTTCTTGCAGGTGTTGTAGCACTTGGGTCCTTTGCCTCGGTGGGCACTGCTGCTGAAAACAATGAACGCAATAATCCTGTAGAACTCTTCTCAGGCTCGTCCCCTATTTCGATTACGGACCAATCCTGGAAAGCTCCTGCTGGCTCCGCTTCTGAGGACAAAGTATGGGGATATCTTGAAAGTGTGAAAGGGAACCTGAATCTTTCGGCTAAAGAGGATATTCGGGGGAAATTCAAAATTTCAGAGCAAAATACAAACAGCAAGACCGGCAGCCAGCATTACCGCTTAAGCCAGTATATCTCGGGGATACCGGTATATGGAGCTGATCAAACTCTGCATATCGACAAAGCCGGCAACGTTACCTCCCTGCTGGGAAGCGTAGTTGAAGATGTTTACCAGACGATTCCGCAGCCGCTGATTCAGCTCCAAACCATTTCCGGAGCAGATGCGATTCTGGCAGCCGAGCAGGATGCCACGCTGGAACATGGACCGCTTGGTGAGCCGCAGGTTACTCCTACAGCGGATTTATATTATTTCATTGTTGACGGAGAACCTAAATTAGCCTATAAAACGGAAGTGAATGTTCTGGAGCCCGAGCCTTTGCGGATACGGTACTTCATTTCTGCGGAGAATGGCAGCGTACTGTTCAAATATAATATTTTAGAGAACCTGACGGGTACGGGGACTGGAGTGTTTGGAGATACCAAAACGTTCGAGACACGCCTCTCGGGTTCAACCTATCAGCTCTATGACAGTACCCGCGGCAAGGGCATTGTGACGTATACCGTCAAAAACAAGACCTCTCTTCCGGGGACGCTCTTAACCAGTACCAACAATGTCTGGACTGACAAAGCCGCGGTTGATGCCCACACGTATGCTGAGAGAACCTATGATTATTATCTCCAGCATTTCGGCCGCAACAGCCTGGACAACAACGGACTGCAGATCCGTTCCACCGTCCATTACTACACTTCCTATAACAACGCATTTTGGAACGGTGCGCAAATTGTTTTCGGTGATGGAGATGGATCTACCTTTACACTGCTGTCCGGTGACTTGGATGTTGTGGGCCACGAGCTGACGCATGGTGTAACTGAGAAAACATCCAATCTTGAATACTACGGAGAACCAGGGGCACTGAATGAGTCCTTCTCCGACATTATCGGAAATTCAATTGAAGGTGCGAACTGGCTGATCGGCGATAAAGTATATACACCGGGTGTAGCGGGTGACGCACTCCGCTCACTGGCTAATCCCCCATTGTACGGACAGCCTGACAAATACAGCGACCGCTATACCGGTACCGGTGATGAAGGCGGGGTGCATACGAACAGCGGGATTAATAACAAAGCTTTCTATCTGGCTGCCCAAGGCGGTACGTTTAACGGTGTAACGGTCACAGGTATCGGCCGTGAGGATGCCGTTCAAATCTATTACAATGCACTTGTATATTACCTTACGACCTCATCCAACTTCTCTGCTGCACGCACAGCAATCATTCAATCGGCAACGGAATTGTTTGGAGCAGGCTCGGCTCAAGTAACTGCCGTAACCAAAGCTTACAATGCGGTAGGCGTCTACTAAGAACAGAATAACAGGCCAATGATCCTCAAGATCATTGGCCTGTTTGGTGTAAAAGGGATCGATCAACTGCTTAAAACCATATTGCATGAAATCTATATATTATTCTTTTACTTTTGTAAGCACACCATCTTTATTCTCGTATATTCTTTTTTCGTTTTTCTCCATTTTATGTATGATCTCTTCTTCCAGGTTAATTCCCAGAAGCTCCGAAAGTCCTATTAAGTAGAGTGCAACATCAGCCAGTTCTTCCCCCAAATCGTCTTTCTTTTTCAGATAAGCTTCGCAAGCCTCTGACAATTCACCATATATGAAACAGAATTCCTGGAAAATATCTGTAACATTAAATCCTTTCGCAACTTTATTCTGATAAACTCTTTTTTGTAACTGTAATAAATCAATCATTTTATTCTCTCCTATTCTACAAATATTTTTTATGTACAAAAACAGTATTTCACCCCTTTCAAGCAGCTCAGCAGGATTATTCTTATATTTCAGACAACAATCCTCCCGATCAACATTTATATCTTCAGTGCTTACCAAGAAGTCTAACATTCCAAAATATAGAATTCTATGCGGTTTGAGGGCAGGGTGACTTTAAGATACTATGGTACGAACGGGCTGCTGCTGACTCATATGGCCAATCTGCAGCGCAAAAAGATGCCACTAATCATGGCATCCTTTCAAGCAGCCTATAATGATGGTCAGCCACTATAACTTACGCAGGTGGTTATTTCAACAATAAGCGACTAAGCTTTTTTTACCGTGAAGTACACTTGATAGGGTTCATAACCGATATCGCGAATTCTTCTCAGCTGAATTCCCGGGTCCTGATTGGCCGTCTTGAAGAAATAGCGCCAGCTGCCCCACTCCCGTTCATTTTCCATGATCAACTCAGAGGCAACATCATCTAGCTGTGTAAAGAGAATCCTCTCATTCTCACAAATCCCAGCCAGAACTTCAGGACCAAAACGAAACGCACCTGTCTGTTCGTCGTCCGGCAGAGGAATGAAGCGGATCCCGACAGGCAGAATGATACTGACTCGATCGCCGTTCCTCCAATTTCGCAGCAGGGTATAGAATGCACTATGATCCGCAGATTTCCCGTGAAGCTGATCGTTCACATAGATGACGGCTTCCGACAGGACCCAGTCCGGTATGCGCAAATGGAGGGCAAACGCTTGGGCAGAGCCGGTATGGACAACGAAATCATACTTTTTATAATTCGGCAGATTCTCGTGAAGCGCTGTAACCTCATTCAATTCCTGCTGTCCTGCGGTATTCGAAGAGTTCAGCATGCTTCCGCTCATATGATCCTGAGATTGATGAATGCGGACATTCTCTCCATTGATCTCTGTGGTCAGCTCTGAATGGAAATACTGGCATACATAGACATCGTTGTGATTCTGATAATAAATGCCTCTGTTCAACGCTGCATTGGCTTGTACCATCGTTCCGTGGCAGCAGAAGAAGCTATCGGTCTCCGAACTCCAATCCTTCCGTAAGCCTGCCTTCATCGGCAGAAAATAGGTAAGCAGCCCTGTTCCGGGATTGTCGTGCCGGTTGCCGGTCAGATGATATTCCTGGTAGTAGGCTTGAGCCATAATACCGTTGTACAGATTATATTCAATATACTGCGCATATGCCGGATCTGATGTATGCCGGAAAAGAAACTCTGCCAGACGAATCATATTATAAACCGTACAGTGCTCCTGATTCTTATCCCCGAGGCGTGCTTTGATCTTCATTTTGGGCATCCACACTTCACCTGCTGTATTTCCGCCAGTTGCCAGAGTGCCTCTCTGCGTGACCGCACATTTCCAGTAGGCAGCGACAATGTCCATCCAGCGTTGTTCGCCGGTGACCTCGTAAGCTCTGGCACAGCCGAGTACTTCAGGAATGGTGGTGTTGGCATGCATGTTGGTCAAAGGGTCTTTGTTCTCCAGTAACGGGCGGAAAAGTCTGCTGCGGTAATAACGCTCCAGCAAGGTCTTGTATTTAGCATTCCCTGTAATATGGAGCAGGTCCGCCCAAGCCTCAAGCATCCCGCCTGTCTCCATGTCCAGAATGTCATCGAATTTCTCTCTGGTGAAGGTAGTGCTCCATGTGACGAACCAGTCTGCAAAACGATCGGCCACCTCGAGCGCTTGTTGACTGCCGGTGAATTGGTACATATCCACCAGTCCCATAAATAACTTATGGATATTATACTGCGGAGCCCATATCGCTTTACCTTGAGCAACCCAGTGTAAATATTTCTCCGGAATAGGCGCTGCCCATTGTCCACCGTTGTCCTTCTGGCATTCGGCAAGCTCGTCCAGGATGAGATCCGCTTTGAGCTTGAGTTCCAGATCGCCAGTCTCATGAAACCGCATAGCTGCCGCAGACAGCCAATGTCCAAGAAAATGTCCCCGGATCTGACAGACTGGCGTCTCCCATCCCCCATGTGCATCCTCTGGAATATCTCTGCCATGGTATCTTCCCGCTTCTACTTTATAGTTAAACAGGAGATTATCATTTGTCAGTTTCATTAAATACCGCCGGTTTGCTTCCTCCCTGCGTGTCAGATCATTATCATGAAGAACGACATGCTTGCCCTTCAGTTCTCTCATTGCTGCAGCCCCTTAATATACTGACATTGATTTTACAATGAAAGTATATAGCAGCGCTTCCATCAATCCAATGATTAATCCTAATATAAAGTTGATCCATACTGAGTAATAAACTGAAAGCCGGTGTTAAATAAAATTATGATAGATTGTCTCCACTTTCGGTTTGTTAGCCTCGTTTTTTAAAAAAAGAGCGGTCCTTTAAGTCACTGAAGTGACTTGAAGAACCGTCCCTTTTGATTGCCGGTTATACCGGAATTATCGTAATCCACTTCACCGCTTCAATACGGTTATTGATCTATTGTGATACCTTGGCTTCTACTGCTGCACCGCTGTCAGCACCAGGTCGTCGAAATGGACTTCACCGGCGGCGCTGCCTTTATACAGATAAATCGTGGCGCTGGTGTTGGCGCTTCCTGTTGTGAATTCAATTTCTTTGTGCACATATCCTGCGCCCTGCTCGAAGCCCCAGGCATCCGTGAATGTGCCGCCGTAATTCTTGACCCCAAATACCGCTACACCACCGTCTGCACTTTGTCCTAAGCCGGACAGCCTGTAGGTCGTGTCCGGAAGCAGGCTGGAGACCGTCTGCTCCATGCCTGAAGCCTGCCCGCTCAGCCGGGCAGCATAGTTCCCTGTATACGGGGCAGTGTCTGAGATCGCAGCACCATTATAATGGACTGCCCAGCCGGTGAAATCACCGATCTCGAAGCCGGGATTCTGCAGCAGGTTGACCGGCTCCGGTTCCGGTTCGGTCTCCACGGGAATGAACCGGAAATAATCATAGTTCGCCGTAAATCCTGTACCGCCTCCCGTGAACAGGCCGATCTTAGGCTCCGCAATTTCCACTGTCTGATCCGCTCCGGCCTGCTGGTAGCTCACACCGTCAGCGGAATAGAAGCCGCTGTACGTATTGCCCGTCTTTACGAGTCTAAGGTATACCGCCGATCCCAGGGTATCGGCAGTTTCGACATGCTGCCGCACGGTGTCTTTTTGCGCAGTGAACTGGAATTCGTTGCCGGTGCCGTACATCCGGGTAATCCGGACGAAGGTCGCATCGCTCTCATAGACAATCAGTCCGCCCTGGGCCCATGGGGACGCCGGTAATCCCGTCAGCTTAGTCTCTAAGGTCCAGTCCCCTTCAGGCGCTCCGGTGAGCAGAAGATTCTTGGCCGTTGCAGACCCCTCTGCGATTTCTCCGTTCTCGGCAGTAATCCGCATAGAGCCGGGATTAGCCGTCAGCGACCAGGCTGCGCTGTTCTCACGTACCCAAGTCCACTGACCGTCCAGATCCGGCCCGGCGAATTCGTCACTTCCGCCTTCGGTGAACACCGGTTCGGCGGGACCGGCAGGAGATGCGCTGAATTGAATCAATTCCAGATCGTCGAACGTCACTTGTCCCGTCCCTCCGGCTTTGTACAGAAAAATTGTAGCGCTGGTGCTGGAGGCCCCTGTCGTAAATGTAATTTCCTTGCGGGTATAAGCAGCTGCAGTCATATAGACACTCTGTTCGGCGTTGCCGTGGTTCTTCACTCCGAATACGGCTGAGCCGCCGCCGCTGGCTGCGCCATAAGCGTACAGCTTATACATGGTGTTCGGATGCAGTCCGCCAATGTTCTGCTCCATTCCGGCATAGTTGCCGGTAAGTGCCGCAGCGTAGGCACCGTTGTGCGCTCCGGTATTCACGATAGAAGCTCCATTGTAATGGAGCGGCCAGTTGCTGAAATCACCTGTCTCAAACCCCGGATTAAGCAGCAGATTATTCTGGGAAGGCGGCTGCGGCAGTGGAGGCAGATTGTTCGGATCCAGCCCCGCTCCCTGGTATGCCCCAATATTGGGAGCAGTGCCTGCCGGAACAGGGTTGCCGAAATAATCACTTCCGCCGTTGCCGCTGATGATTCTGCCGCTGCCAATGGCCGGAGAGGTATTCAGCAGCTGATAGCCCGCCAGCGTGCCGCGTCCAATGCCGCCTGAGCCTGGAGAAGCGAGCTTCGGATCAGCGGTGATTTTGTGCGGGTCAGCCGGTTCGCTGGATGGATGGTTGCCATAGAACAGATTATTATCGAATATGTTTCCGGTGCTGGAGCCGAACTGATATCCCCCGGTGCCCAGATTATAGATCAGGTTGTTGTAAAAGGCCGTATTTGAAGCATAGCCATCCCAAAAGCCGTAATTGACCACCTTAGTGCTGGAAGTGAGCGGCAGATAGACCGTATTATTATAGAACTTCGCGCCGCTGACCGGGCCGTTCAGATTGAACACCGCCCCGCCGTCATTCTCGCTGATATTATAGCGGACGACCGCATTGGTATTGTAATTGGAGGCAGCTGTCCCGTCATTGACGACCAGTACCATCCCCCCTGCATTATGGTGACTGTAGTTGTACTGGATAATAGTGCCGTCACTGTTATAATCCGCATCGTAGGCCATCGCGTCGCCGCCGGGGGCGGTGTTGTACACTTCATTGAACTGGATGACCGCATCCTTCGTGCCCCATACCCACAGCGGCACATGATACCCGGACGCTCGGACATGGGTATCGTACACCACATTATGCTCGATGACCCCGCCCGTCGTATTGAGCACAACCGCCCCGTCGGCAGCCACATCGTTAATGACATTATTCTGCACCTTAAGACCGGTGGAGTAGGTACGCTGTGCTCCATTCAGATAGATTCCTACACTGTCGAGCGAATAGATGCGGTTATTCTTGATGACCACGTCCGACACATGAAGATCCCAGTCCGGACCCCAGACGATAATTCCGCCGTTATGCACATAATCGGTGGCTGTTGTCCCTTTGACCTGATGGATATCGAGATTCTCGAACACGAAATGCTTATAGACCTTGGGATTGGTCCAGCTGCCGCTGCTGCCGCTGACATGAATGCCTCTGCGCTCGCCCGGACTGGCTGCATTATTGGTAATCTCGAGATTACGGACCTCCCACTGCTCCTGATTGTAGAAATATACGGCAGCGGCGGCACCACCACCTGCAATCAACGGCTTGGCCCCTTCGCTGTACCGGTCAATCTGAATCGGGCTGCCTTCGCTGCCGGAGCCCTGGGGTGACAGCGTCCCCGTCCAGACTCCGCCCGCCTTGAACAGAATGCGGTCCCCAGGCTGAAAAACTGTGGCGTTCACTTTGTCCAGGGTCTTCCAGGCCTGGGCATCGGAGCTGCCTGTGTTGCTGTCGCTGCCCCCTGCCGAATCGACATAATAGGATGTACCGTCTGCACGGACCGTTGACGGGACTAATACAGACAGTACAGATGCCAGAATCAGGATTGCCGTCAAAATCAGCTTGTTCATCTGATGCCATGGTCTTCTTGTCATCTTGTCTTAAACCTCCCGATATGAATGGTATGCTACTGCATTTGCAGGCCGGAATATCCCGGCTCCGTTAGCTCAATCCGGGCGGAACGGATTCGCTGCTCCAGTTTCCGCCCGAAGCCTGTCTCCGCCGCCGCTTTCCCTTTCCGCTCCTCCGCTGCTGTTTCTGGCTTCTGCGGTTTTACATCGCCAAGCACCGCCATTACCCATTCCCCTGTGAAGCCTTCATCCATGACCGGGCTGATCTCGCCGGACTCCCGCTCACCGGTCAGCCAGGCGTACAGCTGGCCCTGCTCGCGGAAATACACTCTGGCGTTTGCGCTGTCCAGACTTTCACTGCTTAGAGTCAAGTCAGGAAAGGAAGCGTTATCATTTCTCAGTTCTGAAATCGCCTCTTCCGGGCTTCTGCCCTCAAGAAGCAACTGACGCACCTCAGACAGAAGCTGTTGTGTTCCCGGCTTGTTATCCGCTACACCTTGCCCTTTGCTCCGGTATGCTATGGAAATGCGGGTAAACGTAAGCTCCTGTTCCTCAGGAATGCTGCTAACCTGATCCTCCCGTGCCGGTTCATCATCCCGTCCGTGTTCCCCAGGCACTGTCATCCTCTCCCGAAGCGCAACCTCCAGATTGCTCAAATAGTAGGGAATGAAGCTGCCTTCATCCAGCTCGGCCGGACCAAACACCGCTATCCCGGCAACAGCAGCCTGAGCCCGCCGTTTGTTCTCGCGTTCCATCTCAGAGAGCAGCCCGCCAAAGTCCGTGCTGTCAACAAGCCCTTCTTCATGACCCATCTCCAGCAGAATCCGGCTTCGAGTCCAGGAGGTAAGCGCCTCACGCTTGAGCATCTCCAGCGGATTCTCCCCGCCAATCTCCAGCTCCCAGAAGTTCCCTTCATAAGCCTGGTTGTAAGTATCCCGGAAGTACTCAATCACCTGCGTGCGCTGGAGTCCCATCGCATACTTCAGTTCCGCCGCGGTCACTGCATACCCGTTGATCCGTGCCACCTCGGGGTCCGTTGCCATCCGCTCCGTTATGCCCTGGGCCTTGGCGGAAGCATTCTCCTTTCCCTCAGGCCCAACGAGCCTTTCCGGGACTCCGCCTCCGCTTAACAGCAGGATAACGGCCAGACACAGCGGGACACCCGAAGCTGCGGCGGCTCTGCTTTTTGTCCACTTCATAGCCTCTTTCCTTCTTCCTTTGCAGGTATAGATAAGTTGCCTATTGTCCAAACAAGCAAAAAGGAGGAGATGATCCCGGCTTCCCGTCCGTTTCTCCTCCTCCTTCCGGCTAGACTCCTGCAGCAGGCAGCTTTAGCCCGGATAACTCCTGCTGGGTTCGCCGTCACTTCGTGCTGTCAAACCATTCATTGGCTTCCTTCGTCATCTGCTCTCCGCCAATGCTGTACCATTCCTTGACGAATGTATCGAAATCCTCCAGCGGCTTGCGGCCGTAGATGATCGCCATGATCGCCTCTCCTTCAAGCTTCGTCGTGATGCCTCCCTTGGACTGCATCGCCGGTGTACTGGCACCCAGGAACTTGGGCGCCCAGTAGCTGTCCTTGGCCCATCCATCGACGACGATCTGCGCCGCCTTCAGAATATCGGGATTGCCAAGAGCCGCAGCTTCAGCGTCTGTAAGATTTCCCTGTTCCAGCAAATCCCCTTTGTCTGCGGATTGCTGCAGCACACTGAACGGGTCCTTTGGCTCATACAGGAAGTATTTGTAGACCCCTACCGAGCCTCCGGGGATATCCTCGCTAACTGTGGAGACTGTTCCGTCCGCCTTGAGGGTATAGTCATAGTCTTCGGCCCAGCCGTGCTCGAATTCGCTGCCTGGTTCTTTGTCCACTCCGGCGAACAGACGGTTAAGATACAGGAACAGAGCATCGGTATGCTCAAAGCCTTCCCTTACGAGCATCCCTCCCTTCAGGAACGTGGTATCCCGCGCTCCCGCCTTGCCATTCTCAACGGGAATGGGGTACGGCTTCATTGTCGCTCCCGGCACGTTCTTCTGCAGGTCCGGAACCGGCCAGCTGCCCAGCCAATATGGAGCCACCACAACCCCTACCCGTCCCTGGCCAATCAGCTCGGCGAGCTTGTTCTCATCGTGCAGCCCGGCCTCCTTGGAGATATAGCCCTTCTGGTACCAGTTCCGCATTACCTCAAGGCCTTTCTTCATCTCCGGTACGGTCGAACCGTGCACCAGCTTACCGTCCGCGCCCTGGTTCCACTGGTAAGGAACGGTTCCGAACGGCCCGAAGATCCAGGTGCTCTCCCCGAGCCAGCCTGCCAGCGGATTCGGGTGGCCGCCGCCCGAGCCGAGACTCACGCCCAGCGGAATGATGGAATCCGTATTGCCCGGCTTCTTATCAAGCAGCGCCTGCATGAAGGCCTCCAGCTCCTCAAAGGTTGATGGAGCCTGCATCCCCAGTTCGTCCAGCCAATCCTGGCGGACCCACATGACAGCATTATCGTTACCGGCATTGGCGAAGTAAGGCAGGCCCATATGCTTACCCTCGAAGGTAACCTGGCTCCAGATCAGCGGGTGGGAGCTGAAGATCTCCTTCACACGGTCCGAGGCATACTTGTCGAAATCCGCTGAAACATCCTTGTAGGCTCCGGATTCGATCAGCTCATTCATCAGTCCGATATCCATCGTTGTGACGACATCCGGCAGCTCCTGCTTGGCTGTCAGCATCAGCCGCATCTTGGTGGCGAACTGCTCGCCGGGCACCTCCCACAGATGCTGGATATCAATCCCCAGCTGCTCCTTCGCCCAACGGGTATGCACATTGTCGCTCAGTGTCTCCCCGTTTTTGTACTTGAAGCTGGAATCCGTGGCTGTAACGGTAGTGATGGTGACCGGAGTTTCGAAGCGGTATGTTCCATCCCTGATCCCTTCAATCCGGGCAGCGTCTCCCTCCGCCTCCGCAGGCGCAGACGGCTGGGCGGATACCGGCGGTGCTGTGCCGGCAGCCCCGTTGCTGCTGCTCGGTGAACAAGCTGTGGGCAGCGACAGCAGCAGCGTTGCCGACAATAGCAGCGCGAACCTTTTTTTTGTCCTCTTCATGCAAGTGCCTCCCTGTGTTCCTGTAATCTCTGACGCATTCATCTTATTACAACGCTTTCACGGGAGTAAGAGAGAAAGATTTAAGGTGATATGCTAAATTCTTAAGCATTGTTACAGCAGGCGTTCCCGGTATTCCTGCGGTGTGATCCCGTAATAGTTCTTGAACAGCTTGCTGAAGTACGGAGGATTCTGGAAGCCCAGCCGGGCGGCCAGCTCATAAATCCGGATCTCCGTAGAGCGCAGCAGCACCGCCGCCTGCTCCATCCGGTAACGCATAATGTAATCACTCAGATTCTCGCCCGTCTCCTGCTTATACATGGAGGACAGATATACCGCATGGAGCTTCACGTGGTCGGCAATGCTCTGCAGGGAGACATCCCGGGCAAGATTCTCCTCAATGAAGCGGTGGATTCTCGCCAGCAGCTGGCGCTTGTGATCGTTGTATTCCGCATTCTCCGACTGCGCAAGACAGGACAATATCTCTTCCGCCCAGTCCGCAATGGTGCCGGCACTGCGCATAATCCGGGCTGATTCACCAATCTCTCCCTTCCCGGATGTCGCCTCCATGAGGGTCTTTCCCTGCTGGTGGGCAATGGCCAGGAAAGCGCTCACCAGCGTATGGTACAGCTCGGCCAGATGCTCTTCGGAATCGAGCAGCTTCTCCTCCATTTCGCGGACAATGGCGGCCAGATTGCTGCGTACTTCATCCCAACGGCCTCCCTCCATCAGCCGCAGGAATGCCGGCGGCGCATAGAGTGAGGTCAAGGTGCGTTCAACCGTCCGGTTGCTGCCCGCTATAGCCAGGAATTCCTGCTCACTGCGCGGGATTTTCCGGAATTCGTTCAGCGACTTGCGGTAGACCTGCGCCAGCTCCATGGGGAATCGCAGCGGTTCACTCAGCAAAAGCGAGACCTGCCCCTTGAGCAGGCCGGACACCTTCAGCTGCAGTTCATGTGCCTGTGTATGCAGAGTTTTCACCTCCATTTCACCCATCTCATGCGGTTGCTCCCGGCTGCGCAGCGCAAAGATGAGATAGCCATAGGCATCGCGGCAATGCCAGACATTACAGTGCGGCTCCAGAATCTCTGCGGCAATATTCCGCACCGCATATTCAAACAGCAGGGCATCCGGTTCTTCTCCGCTGCCGAATACCTTCTCGGGCCGCACCATCACCAGCAGCAGCGAATCCTCCGCATGGAAGGGGAGCTGGTACTCCTTCAACCGCTCGGCTAACGCTCCATTCTCCGGCAGCTGGCCTGACAGCAGATCATTCAGAAATCCCGACCGCAGCATCGGCATATGCTGGTGCAAGGTCCGCCGCGCCCGTTCCTGGGAAGCAATCTGCTCCCATTCCGTGCGGAGGCCGGCGGCAACCCGCTTCACCTCAGCAAGCAGCTCTTCATCCTTGACCGGCTTCAGCAGATAGCCTACCGTCCGGTGCTCAATCGCCTGCCGGGCGTATTCAAATTCGCCGAAGCCTGACAGCAGCACACAGCGGGTTCTTGGATAATGCTCATGCACATGCTTGCATAAGGCCAAACCATCCATCCCGGGCATGCGGATATCCGTGACCACAATATCGACCGGATGATGCTTCAGCAGCTCTGCCGCCTCCAGACCGGATGCTGCCTGATACACATGCTCCACACCGGCGGAAGCCCAGTCATTCTGGACCATGCTCTTAAGAATCATCGGCTCGTCATCGACGAGCATCAGCTGCATTTTCACTTGGCTGTCCTCCTTCATGTTCCCTTTTCCAGCGCAGGCTGACCCGTAAACCGCCGAGACCCGGCGAGGCGTCCAGCCTGATGCCGGACCCCGGACCGTACTGCTGCTTCAGACGCTGATTGACATTCCACAGGCCGCAGCCTGTCTGCTCATTCATGGGCAGCTCCAGCTCTTTCATATAGCCGGCGATCTTCTCCTCCGTCATGCCCGCCCCGCTGTCCTCAACCTGCAGCAGATTATACTCCCCTTCTTGTACACCTGTGACCTGTATCGTTCCCGCTCCCGGCTGCGGCTCCACACCATGGATAATGGCATTCTCCACTACAGGCTGCAGAAACAACCGGGGGACTGGCTCAGCCAGCATTTCCATCGGAATATTCAGCCCGAAATCCAGACGCTCCAGTCTGAAGGCGTAGATATGCAGATAGTTCCTGGCCTGTTGTACCTCTTCCTCCAGGAGCGGACGCTGGTTCTCCACCCGTGTCGTATAGCGGTAATAATCACCCAGATGATAGACCATCTCCCGGATCGTTTCCGTTTCCCCTGCCTTGGCGCAGGCGGCGATGAAGGAGAGGCAATTGTACAGAAAGTGGGGATGAATCTGGGACTGCAGCTGCTTCAGTGTTGCGAGCCTTGAACGGTTCTGCTCCTCATAGACGTCATTGATCAAATGCTGGGTCTGCTCGGCCATCTCATTGAACCGCAGGCGCATGTAGTCAAATTCGTTATTAAAGCGCTTTCTTATGCGAAAGGAATAATTGCCCCGCTCAAAGCTCCGCAAGCCCTTAACCACCTCTGACACCGGCTTCTGCACATGCTGGTACAGCAGATAAGAGGCAATAAGCGCCAGCAGGGCCAAAACAACAAAGCTGAGATAGAACATTCTGCGGCTCTGCACAATCGGTGCGTGAATAACATCAAGCGGGACATAATCCACCAGATAGGCATCCAGGGAGGAGAGATACGCATAGCTGATAAAAGTATCCTCCCCGCCGATTTCAAGGCTCCGGTGTCCGGATTCCTCCATCGGGTCTTTGAGCAGCCGGCGCCCGGTTTCCCTTGCGGCGGCATCGTCTGCGGATGCCGCGCCGTAAGCTGTACCGTAAGCCGTGAGCAGAAAAGCTTTGCCGGGATTATCCTGCTTGTAGTCACCCAGCATCCGCCGGATATTGTCGACCGTGAACCGTACCTCGAATACAGCAACGGGCTCCTGGTTCTGCTCCTGCGAAAGATAAGGGTCCCAGACGAACATCTGATAATACGGATTCACCGCACCGGTGCCCGGATGCAGCCTCCATACACCCGCGGGAGACAGCTTCATCTCCTTCATGTCGAACGTGTCACCCGGATTTGTGGATATACGTCGCCGGCTCTCCGGCAAATAGACGGACAGATCGTTGCGCCAGTTGCTGGAAAGGCTCTGCAGCTGCAGCTTTTCCTTGACCTGTGTCTGGTAGTATAGTGTCTGATAATAATCCTCGGTAAGCAGATTGAGCTGCAAATCCGTAATGGAGGAATCTCTCGTCAGCACACTGGAGGATAAGGACAAGCGGTCGATGTTCGACTCAATCTGATTCTTCAGGAAAAACAAGCGGCTTTCGTTGTTATCTGTAATCTGTCCATCGATGACTTCAAGACTCTTCTCACTGAAATACGTATAGAGCAGAGCCATTGGCAAAATCAGCATAAAAATAACGGCAGTGATTTTGACAAATACCGGCCGGTATCCCCGCATGGCAGCACCCCCTTAACAAATTGACAGTTACCTTAAATATCTATATCTGTACAGTTCAGGATTGTCAAGCCTAATATGGTGGTAGAATCCGCAAGCGGCGGACATTTAGGAGGAGACCCGTATGAAGCCAGGCACAGATATGGCGGCCAATGCCGCTCCCAAGGCCAATCCCGGAACCGGCACGATAGCCAGGCAGTTTGCCGCCACATGGAGGCTGCATCTTATGCTGGTGCCAGCCGTCATCATCGCGCTGATATTCAAATATGCCCCTATGCCGGGCATCATCATCGCTTTTCAGGACTTCAAGCCCTGGCAGGGCATTTCCGGCTCTTCGTGGGTGGGCTGGAGCAATTTCGAGCTGATTTTCTCGATGCATGATTCCCGGCAGGTCATTCTCAACACACTGATTATCTCCTGTCTCAAAATCGCCTTCGGGCTCGTAGTTCCGGTGATATTCGCCCTTCTGCTCAACGAAATCCGCCAGACGGGGCTTAAGCGTTCGGTTCAAACCCTGGTCTATCTGCCCCATTTCATGTCATGGGTGATTCTGGGCGGCATTCTCCTTGATCTCTTGTCCCTGGAAGGAATTGTGAACCAGCTGCTCAGCTTCTTCCACATGCAGCCCGTGATGTTCCTCAGTGAAGGGAACTGGTTCCGCTTCACCGTTATTCTAAGTGACTTGTGGAAGGAATTCGGCTTCAGCGCCATCGTCTTCCTGGCTTCACTGTCCGGCATCAATCCCGCGCTCTACGAAGCGGCGGAGATTGACGGGGCGGGCCGTATGAAGCAGACTCTCTACATTACGCTCCCCTCGATGCTGCCGATCATCGTTGTGGTCTTCACCCTGTCGCTGGGTAATATGCTGAACGCCAACTTCGACCAGATCTATAATCTGATCAATTCCCTGGTGCTGGACAAGGGCGATATTATCGATACGTATGTCTACCGTTCTTTCCAGGAAGGCCAATATAGCCTGTCCACCGCCGTCGGCCTGTTCAAGTCGGTGATCGGCTTCATCATGATTGGAGGAGGCTACTATTCAGCCTACAAGTGGGCAAATTACCGGATTTTCTGAGATGCTTGTCAATTTGAAGGAGGAAAGGCCTCATGTACCATAAAAACCCCACCTACCGCGTATTCTATCTGTTCAATATCGCTTTCCTTGTTTTGATTTCCGTGGTCTGTGTGCTGCCGCTGCTTCATATCTTTGCGGTGTCCCTCAGCGGCAAATCGGCAGCAGATTCCAACCTTGTCGGACTGATCCCCGTGGATTTCTCTTTGGATGGATATCTGCGTACCTTCGAGAATAGTAATTTCCTGTCGGCACTTCGAATCTCGGTGCTGCGAAGCGCTGTCGGCACGGTACTGGCCATGTGCGTAACGGTGCTGGCCGCCTTCCCCCTCTCGCGGAATTCCAAGGAATTCCGCGGACGCAGCTTCTATGTATGGTTCTTTCTAATTATTATGATCTTTGACGCCGGGCTGGTCCCGCATTATATCCTGATGGAGAAGATCAACCTGATCAATTCCTTCTGGATCTTCATCCTCCCGGGTCTGGTCAATGTCTGGAATATCATCCTGATGATGAATTTCTTCCGGGCATTGCCGCGCGACCTAGATGAAGCCGCGATTATGGACGGTGCAACCTCCTTCCAGATTATGTCCAGAATCTATCTGCCCGTATCGCTCCCGGCCATCGCCACCCTGTCCCTGTTCACCCTTGTGGGCCATTGGAATGCCTGGTTTGACGGCATGCTCTACATGACCTCGCCCGACCGCTGGCCCCTCGCCACGCTACTGCAGACCATCGTCGTTGTGCAGGACTTCAGCAAGACCGGTATCCGCTTCGAGGATCTGCAAACGCTCTCCAACCGGAGCGTCAAATCCGCGCAGATTTTCATCGCCATGCTGCCCATCCTGCTGGTCTATCCTTTTCTCCAGCGCTTTTTCGTCAAGGGTATCGTGCTTGGTGCCGTTAAGGAGTAGGTTGAACCCTGACAGGCATTACAGCCCATTAAGAACTGTTTATGCAGCACCCGTAAAACGTCAATGAAGCAGCGATTCTCCGATAACGGGGAATGCTGCTTCGCATCTTGCACACAATATCAGAAGGGAATAAAGTAAGTACACCATCTTTATCCGTGAGATTATATTTCTTGTGCAGCAGAGGTATGATCCGGCGCTTTTTGATTCATGATCGGCAACATCACCATTGCGCCGAGGAGGAATAATATCCCTGCTCCGCTAAAGATCGTACTCAGTGAAAAAGCGTTCTTAAGCGCGCCGGCAAAGGACATGGAAACGACCATCATCCCGACAAACATCGGATTCAGCACTCCGTTGACCCGGCCGACAATGGATGTATGTGACCATTTCAGAATCATCGTACTGATCCCGATATGAATGCAAGGGAAAACAAGCCCATTTAGAAACTGGATGCTAAGCGTGAGCGGAATGCTTGTCGAAAACCCGACAATCGTGGTACAAACGGCGCCTGTCAGCATGCCTATAGCCAGGAGAAGCTGGGGCGGTACTCTTTTGGCAAAGACGGCTACAATCCCTCCCCCGATCAGCATGGCTGCTCCATTCACCATAAGCATATATTGCAGGAACTCCTCACTTCGGCCCAGCCGCTCTGTTACGATAAACAGATTGAGCGCTTGGGCTACTCCAACCGAAAGTCCAGCCAGAATAAATGCGAGTCCGAGCATACACAGCACCTGGCTCTGCCAGACATAACGAAAGCCTTCGATGAAATCTTTACGGAATTGCCCTTTTACCTTGACCGTTTGGGATTGCATCTGATCCTCGGGCAGACGAACAAGGACGAGCGCAGACAGCAGAAAAACCACACCCATTACAGCGATTGAGGTTTCCAGGCCAAAGGTGCTATAAACGAAAGTGCCCAGCATGGGCCCAAGCACCATGAAGATGGCCATCAGCGATTGGAAGAGCGCCATGCCCTGCTGAAGCTGTTCTTCAGGCACATGGTATTTAAATAACCGCATGCTGGAAGGCTGTGAGAACTGGGAAAGAATAGCCGAGATGAAGGCGACCAGGTACACGGATTCCCAAGAACCGAAGTGAATGCTCATCAGAACGGCGAACACCGATACTGCGGATAGTGAATCGCACCAGATCATAGTCCGCTTCGGCCGCCACCGGTCGGCAAACGTACCTCCGATGAATGAAAACACAAAAATAGGCGCGAATTCAGCTACGCTAATCAGGGAAATAGCGTAGGGATCATTGTTGGTTCTGTCTGCAACATAGAGAAGAATAGCAAAATTACGCACCCAGATGCCAATCTGCAGCAGCACGCTTGATAAAAGAATTGTCTGCAGGAACCGGTTACGGAACAGGCTCGGCGGGTTTGCGCTTGTTTCAGGCCTCATCAGTCTTTATACCTCCTATTGATCCATAAATATACTTCCCTTAATGATAGGCAAGGATCTCCTTTCCCATCCTTATTATACGGACCAGACCCGGATCTATAAAGGCTTAAGTAAATAAATAGGAGCAGTTTCTCACCTCAATAAGGGGCTGTCCCAAAAGGCAGCCTTGGTTTTTTTGAGTAGGTTCAACGTGCGATGCTCCGAGAACGGACCGTTGTTCCAATCGCTGTGCTCTCCAGATTTTTTTCATTTCCCTTAGCGGTGAAAATCCGGAGACCAAGGCGAACGCTTCCGCTTTACCAAAAGGAGCGATTTCTTTGTACATTCAATAGTCCATGGACCAACTTTGCTTGCCAATGGACTTGGAAGAAGACATTCCAGAAAACCTCCTCGATCGCGCTCATTAACGCAGCCGTTAATCGGCTTGACGATACCATCATGGAAAAGGCGCGGCCGATCGTGGGGAATTTCCCAGAACGGTGATTGCGGATGCAGGCTACGGCAGTTAAGAAAACTACGCCTACCTGAAAAAGGATAAGATTCAGGCAATTCGGAAACGTCATGACGGAACCGGAAAGTGTATTTGGACAACTGAAGAATAACTGGGACTTCCGGCGCTTTCTGCTTCGCGGCATGGAAAAAGTGACGCTTGAGATCGGTTGGCTTTTGCTTACTCATAATCTGCTGAAGCAAGCCACCAATGACCAAAAACGCAGAGCAGCGATGCTCCAATAACGGGAGAATCGCTGCTCTGCTCACTTTTTGTAGTTTTTGGGACAGCCCCTTAAGGCAATGACCTGTTTCCCGTAGTTATTTCGAAATCGATTTGAAAGACTCGGTCTGCTGTGTAATGCCCTTCTCTGCCGCAAAGCGCTCAATGCTCGACGCGCCGAAGAACCCATCGATGCCCTTCGTTCTCTGAATGACATAAGCGGCATCCTCCGGCTCTGCAATCGGTCCGCCGTGGCAAATAATCATGATGTCCGGGTTCACAGCCCGCCCGGCTTCAATAATCGCTTCAATTCGTTCTACACAGTCGTCCAGGGTCAGTGCTGTTCTGGCACCGATCGTGCCCTTCGTCGTCAAGCCCATGTGGGCAACCAGAATATCAGCACCCGCCTCCGCCATGGCTTTGGCCTGCACAGGATCAAAGACATACGGGGTGGTTAGTAAATCCAGCTCATGGGCGATACGGATCATTTCAACTTCCAAGTCGTACCCCATACCGGTTTCCTCCAGATTTTGTCTAAATACCCCATCAATCAAGCCTACTGTAGGGAAGTTCTGAACACCGCTGAAGCCCTGCTCCTTCAATTGCTTCAGATATACCTCCATCACCCGGAACGGGTCTGTGCCGCATACCCCTGCCAGAACAGGAGTATGCTTGACAACGGGCAGCACCTCTGCGCCCATCTCAACGACGATCTGATTGGCATCCCCATAGGACAGCAAGCCCGCCAGTGAACCACGGCCTGCCATTCTGTAACGGCCGGAATTATATATAATCAGCATATCCGCTCCGCCTGCTTCACTGCTCTTGGCCGTAATCCCTGTGCCGGCCCCGACACCGAGGAGAATCTTGCCCAGATCCACCTCATTCTTGAATTTGGCCATAATTTCTGTTCTGCTTAGCTTGTTCATTCGTATATCCTCCTTATTGTTATTCAGGAAATCGATGTGCATGCATGAGTTCGATCAGCTTGAGTGCTGCAGCCTCTGCAAAGGCCGGATCGTTGATGGCGCAATCCATCTCAATGACTTCAACCCTTGTGCGGTCAACATGCTGGCGCAGGCTATCGAATAACATACGGTCCTCCTCCGGCCCGTAGAAGGGCTGCCCCTCCACATCAATTGCGGAAATGCCCCTAAGCGGCAGTATCAGCACGGTGCTCTCTTCGGCCATGTTCAGCTTCTCTGCCAGCTTCCTTCCGATCTGTTCATTCTCCGCCACTGTCGTTCTCATCAGGGTAACGGTCGGATTATGCTGGTAAAAGGTATGATCCTTGAATTTCTCCGGCACGGTATCTGCCGGTCCAAAATTGCACATATCCAAAGCGCCCACCGAAACGACCTGCGGAATGCGCTTGCGTCCTGCAGCCTCCAACCGGTGCGGCCCCGCATTCAAGACACCGCCGATGATCTCATCCGCCCACTCGGTCGTCGTCAAGTCGAGTACCCCTTCAATGAAACCCGCCTCGATGAGCGCCTCCATTGATTGTCCCCCGATACCTGTGGCGTGGAACACAAGCACCTCGTAGCCCCGTTCCTCCAGGTATTTTCTTGCCGCTGTCACACAGGGCGTTGTTACTCCGAACATCGTGGCTGCCACTAGCGGTTTCTTCTCCGGTATATGCGTATGCTCAAATTTAAGCATTCCCGCCATCGCATATATTGCGTTTGTAAATATTGCTGTGGAAATCGAATTCAAGCCTGCGACATCCACCACAGAGGGAATCATGATAATATCGCTTGTGCCTACGTATGGAGCTGTATTTCCGGATGCAACCGTTGATACCAATACCTTCGGAACGCCAATTGGCAGGGCTCTCATAGCCGGAGCGACCAGAGAGGTTCCGCCGGTACCCCCAAAGGATATGATACCGTCAAATTTCCCCTGCTTGTACAACTGGGGAATCAGCTTCTCCAATCCTTGGGATAGCAGCTCAGTAGCCAAAGCCCGGTCCTTCCTTGCTGCAAGCTCCTCTATGTCCATGCCTGCGGCGTACGCCACCTCCCGGTTAGACACATCCGGAACAAAGGCCGGCTCGAACACGCCTGTATGGATCATCAGGGTCCCCAGCCCAAGCTCCTCTGCAATCCTCTTAATGTATAGATACTCCTCACCTTTCGTATCAAACGTTCCAGCTATTGCGATGGTCTTCATTCTGCTGCCTCCTCATATGGATCATCTGGAACAGTGCTCAATCCCGGTAGCCGAGCGCTATAGACTAATCATACGGGGCTTACTTAAGAGTGAAAACGCTTTTATGTACTATGTTTTTGTGTTTAGGTTAGATCTGTACTGCTTGGGAGAGCAGCCCTTCAGCTTTTTAAACATTTTGCTGAATTGGGCATAATCCGGATACCCTGCCATCGCGGCCACCTCGGATAATTGAAGCTGCGGTGCCTGGAGCAGCGTCGCAGCTTTATTGATGCGGAAGCTCACCAGATAGGTCTGAAAGCTGCAGCCCACCTCTTGTTTAAACAAGCTGCTCAAATAACTGCGCGATACATGAGCTACCTTGGCCAGATCCGCAAAAACAACTTCATCGCTGTAGTTATGTGCGACATACTCTTTAACAAACTCAACATAATCATAATGCCTTGTGATGCCGCTGAGCATTTTGACCATGAAATCATCCTCATTCAGCTTGCCCAGGCGCTTGAAATCGCGGGTAATTGCCGTAATCGACTGCTCGGATGGAATCCGTTCGAAGGCAGAGCCGCCAATGTAGCCCATAATATCTGTGTTATTACTGTACATGTACTGGACGTCGACGGGTGTCTTCACCGGACCGCCGTAAATCATCTTAATCACATCTGGCTTAAGTTGCCCGCAGGCAGCAAAAATGCGCAGTGCCCTTGCTTTGGCTGCCTCTAAGGAGACAACCTTCCGCGCCCCTACTAATCCGCCTTCGGTCAGGCCGAGATGAGCACAGATTACATCTGCCCCCGCCTCGAGCATCTGGACCGCCTGGGACTCGTCAAATACGAAGGCCACCGTAAACAGCTCCTCCCGGTGGGCCAGTCGTATGGCCTCAACCTCTTTGTCATAGCTGATTCCGTCTTCTTCCAGAGCCTCTCTGAACAATCCGTCTATCAGGCCGACTGTCGGATAATTATTGACTCCCGCAAAGCCTTTGTCCTTGATATCCATTATATAACCGGCTATTTCTCTGGTGGGATCATTCGCATTCAGCCCGAAGAGCACGGGAGTATGCCTCACCAGCGGCACAATTTCCCTTGACCCGAAGTCCATCACCATATCATTGCTGTTGCAGAACGGTAAAAAGCCTGCCAGAGAGCTTCTCCCCATCTGGCGGAACTTGCCGGAGTTCAGCATTAATATAAAGTCCGCTCCGCTCTGGGCGGCAACCTTGGCTGTAATCCCCGTACCTGTCGAGACACCAATGACATGATTACCCTCATGCAGTTGTGATTGAAGGCGCTCCAGTATGGCTGTTCTGTTCAAGCTCTATCGCTCCTCATCTCTTCAGATTCCTCAATCTTAACCATCTTATATAAAAGAAAAAGCCACCCTGCTACTGAGAGCGCTTCAATCCTGTATCTTCTATTATAACAATGTACAGGAGCTGAAAAACCATAACCCGCAAAGTTACTTTTGCGGGTTATGGTTTCTGTTTGGGTCTGTATTTGAAGGGTCTGTATCCGTATCTGCCGTTACTTTTTCCCCTGTGCCTGCTGGGTAGGACCATAATTGGCGGCTCCGGTGAAGTGAACATCATCCGCCGACGGATAGTATTTCGGGACCTGTAAATCCCGCTGGTACAGTCTTAAGTGCTCTCCGCGCGGAACAATATCGACGACATCACAACCTCTCCAGGATACCGAATATTGTTCGCCGCGCACCGTTTCTTGTACCACCGCCGTCTCCACAGGATGCTCCAGCTCCACTATATCCCCTGCCTTAACATTGCGGAATACCACCAGATTTCCCTCTCTTGAGGGTGCACAGGCTATTCCATTAATCCTCCCTTCGAGATTCTGCCCCATCCAGTCGTACACCCGTACTGCAACATCATATGTCTGCTTGGGCTTGATGGAAATATAGCCTGTATCGGGGTAATTCATGCTCACCGTGGCTTCCTCTGTTTCTTTATCGACAGGGATATTAACGAGAACCATTCCACCGCGGTATTCCACCGCCCGGTTCCATATGATCTCCAGGGCCACCGGAGCCATGCCGACGCAGCAGCCCGCAATGGAGCGGAACTTGGACAATGAGATGGAGTTGACGAGGGAGCCGCCGGTGAAGCCGCCAATCATTCTCTTGTCAATCTCCCTGTAGGTGACCCCCTGCCCATCAGGTAAGGTATTGTCTGTCACTACATAAGATGCCACCTTGAGCTGATTCTCCACCAGCTGGTTCCGTGCAAACAGGGTCATATCGTTCCAATATTCCTCGTACCCGGCCAGAATTAACTCATTCGCGCATTCGATCATATCCTTAATGCAGCAGGTTTCACAGTGCTCCTCATGCTGCGGATGCCACTGGGCATATTCCGGTACCCAGCCGAAGGAGGAGGACAAGGAACGGATATAATCATAGATCCCTTTACCCGCGGTAATATACCGCCCGGCGCCTGTGATGCGTCCAAGACGGACGAGTCCGGAGGCAACCCAGCCTGCCGAATGGATATGGCCGAAAAACTCCATTTTGTAATTAAAATAACGCGAGGGTCCCAGGAGGTGGTTGGCAATGCCAACAGCCAGATCAAGCGCCACCCCGTCTCCGGTGATCTCATATCTGCGCACCAGGGAGTGAAGCATAATCGCATTGCGAATTCCCTGCTCCCCCCGTCCGGTGTGCCTGGACAGATCGAATCCGCCGTCTTTCAAATATACGTCATTGGGGAATTCATATACCGGCTCCTTTTCCTCATAATCACCTGACCAGAAGGTTCTTACCTTCCTTTCGATGACAAGGGAGCGTAGCCCTCTTACAAGCTCGGAAGCCTTCTTTTCCGGTTCCGGGTCCAAAGGGTTATTCTCCACCATCCTGTTCAGTGCCGGAAGAATATAGCCCATTTCGTGAAAGGAGCTGTGATTCGTATGTGTCCAGGAGTATGGCTCATGAAAGCGCAGCCCGTGCTCTCCCCAAGACTTCATAAGATGGCGGTAAAAGGATAACTGAACCTCAGCTCCCTCTTCGGTCTTCAGCATTTTCCGGACGGCGTCAATGGCTTCGTACCAGGAGCCGACCAGCTCCGCGTCGTCTACCCGGCAATGAGCAGCTTCCGCAGGCTTCTTATGAGGGAGCACAAGCCAATACGGAAGGTTATCCGCTTTCTCATCCACCATGGATGTCAGATACCCCAGAACAAGCTGCGCATTTCGTAAAGGCTCAAATTTCTCGTACGTCGGAGTTGACATAACTATCCCTCCAGGGCTCCCGCTGCTTCAGCAGGTGTATCATATGTTTTCGGCTGGGCAGTATCGACATCAGTATTAATATTAATCATGCTAACCTTAAAGTCGTCGTAGTCGATGGAGGCGTTGGCGTAGCCGTCGATGCCGAACAGCTGGCCGGTCAGCTTGCTGCCGCCGGTATGGCGGAAGCTGAAGTCCGTGGCCACCGGAGCAGGAGCATCGTTAATATAGACGGTATAAGTCTTGGCGTCCCAGTTAGCGACCATTTTGATTTTGTACCATGTGCTCAGACTGAAGTCTTTAACCTTAACCTTATTGGAGGCTCCATTCTGCACGATGATTTTACCCGTATCAAACGCCGTGACCATGGAATAATTGCTGGTACCGCTGTCGTTTCTCACCATGGCTCCATTGGCGTACTGAAAGCTGCTGTTTAATCTGACGCGGTATTCGATGACGACACGCTGATCCGCCTCAGCTTTGACCTCACCTGTATATGGCAGGAACAGATTGGCCTTGCCGGCTGTAGCGGTAGTCGTCAGCCGGAGGAATTTATTCCCGCCTTCCTCCTGCACAGTGGCGGTAGCGCCGCCAGTGAGAGCTTCGCTGACAATACCGTAAGGGTATTTGCCTTCCGTGTCGCCGGAGAAATCCCGGTAAGCGTTATAGAACACGCCATCCTGTGTAGTGTTAAGCGAAGCTAACAGGGCGGCTTCTGCTTCAGCAAGCTTATTAAGCTCCCTGTCAAACTGCTCTTTGGTCAAATTCGCGTTCCCGGCCAGTTCCTCCGCGTGATCCACTTCTGCCACGAAGGCGTTATACTTCGATTGACTATAGTTACCTAGCCCGTCTCCCAAAGGATAGGAGAAATTGACCAGCTTGCCGCGGAGCTGGTTCACAATCTCATCCAGACCATAACCCGGAACAACTTCTACGGAAACGGTGGAGAAGAACTCACGTCCGGCCAGCTTCAGGGTAACAGGCACCTGAACTGTGCCAATCGAACTGAAATCAAGTCCTGTCAGCTCCCGGCTGACGACAGCGGCCTGCTTCGGCTTATTATTGTAAACGACATCCACAATGCCGGGCAGCTTGGGGCTTACACCAGAAGGAGTCCTCACCGCAGTTACCACTTGAACCACCTCAGAAGCTGGGATGACGGTCAGGTTGTATTCCGCCTGTTTACCGCTATATGTGGCTGTTATAAGAGCTGTGCCCGGTTTCACCGCATACACCGATTGGCTAACCGAACCGGACTCCATCCTGGCTACCTCGGGATCGCTGCTGGTATACTGGGCATCGCCTGTCACCTTTCGAACTTCATAGTTGTTATAATGTGCTGTTAGCTGAAGGGGCGAGCTGGTCTGCCCGCTGGTCAGTATAGGGGACAATCCCTTCATCACAACAGACTGCACCGATTTAGGCTCTGCAGTTACGGTAACCGCGGCCGTGGTTGTTTTCCCGTTGTAGGCAGCGGTGATAGTGACACTGCCTGCCTTTAGAGCCTCAATCTGATTCCCTGTAATAACGGCCACCTTCGTATCAGAAGAACTGAAGACCGCTCCTGTATTAACAGTGGAATAAGTAGTGCCTGTTACCGAATACAGGGGCAAACTGCGGGTTTCCCCCAAGCCCAGCGTGAACCCTGGAGCTTCAAATAGAAGCTCTGACGTATTCAGCCGGAACACATCCATACTGTCGATTTCGGCAACATTTTTCCCCTTGTAGAAGCTGATGGTGTTGCTGCCTTGTTCAAGATAGACCTTCGCCGTGGAAGCCCCCCAGCGGTTCAAGCCCGAATAGACGATGTTCAGATTAGCACCGGAACCGCCGTTGACCGACAAGATATGGGAGGCCTCTCCCGCATCCGGTGAGCCATTGGCATTACGTACAGACAGCATATAAAAGCCCGCCTCCGGCACGTTAACTGTAAACCGGGCATAATCATTGGCGTTCCTGATGTTGGCGACCTTCATCCCGCCGGAAGCGGAGGCTTCCCGCCGGACAGCCGGGAAAGATTCACCAGCCGGATCTTTCACCAGTATCGCTGCTTCCGCTTCATAACGCGTCCGCACCGGCTCACCCGAAGGCACTGCAAGCGGACTGTTCGGATCGGCGGGTTCTCCCAGGTTCGGCGTATGGTCTGCATTCCAGGTGAACCTCTGCGCACGGACATTGCGGGTCCAGCCTGAGCCCGGCCAGCGGGCGGTATGGTAGATAATCCAGTCCTCTGTACCGTCTGGAGAGGTGACGATACTGTGGTGGCCCGGGCCGTACACGCCATTCGCACTGGAAAAGACCGGCTGATCGCGCTTAATCCAGGAGCCCGGATTCAGCGGATCATCACTGAGCTTGGCGGTAATCAGCCCAAGGCAGTAGCTGTCTGTCCAGCTTCCATTGGCAGAATAGATCAGATTAATGGTGTCCCCCTTTATAGTGATCTGCGGACCTTCATTGATTCTGCCCGGGGACGTCTCCCAATCATGTTCAGGCGTAGATATCAGTACCCGCTGCGAGCTTATGGTCCGCGGATCGCTCATCCGGGCGATGTATAGATTCTGGAAGCTTCCGTCCGTATCTTCCCAGCCGGACCAGATGAAATAGTGTTGTTCACCCACCGTCAGCACCGTTCCGTCGATCGCCCAGCGGTCGGTGGGATCGGTGATTTTACCTTTGAACTCCCAGGTTCCGCTTAGCGGATCTGCACTGGCGTTCTCCAGCACGTACATACGGTGGTTGGCGTTGGTTCCGTTGTCGGCTGCGAAGTAGATGTACCATTTGTACGCTCCGTCCGTATCTTTGAGATAGTGCATTTCCGGCGCCCACACATTGGAGCTATACTGCGTCCCCTTAACCGGTGTCCAGGCCAGGCTCCGCTCACCCGCTTCAATGCCGGTGATGGTCTTCGCCCTGCGGATCATGATCCCGCTGGCATTGACGAATACGTTGTAATAATAGCCGTCCGTATGCTGGTATACCCAAGGATCGGCTCCCGTCTGCATAATAACATTGTAGAAATCGGACACGTTATTCCCTCCTTGTACAGCGGCCGGCCCCGGTGAAGCCGGCGTTGACTCTTCCGCAGCAGCCACCCCACCCCATTGTGGCAGCATCAGCAGCAGTGCGAGACACAGCAGCAGCACTCTGGATTTTTTGCCAGGCATGTGCAGCCCTCCTTTGACAGATAAAAACGCTTTCATTTTTTCATCTCCCTCTTGTTTA
The DNA here is from genome assembly GCF_037963255.1 of Paenibacillus sp. FSL H8-0259. Classification (NCBI taxonomy): domain Bacteria; kingdom Bacillati; phylum Bacillota; class Bacilli; order Caryophanales; family Paenibacillaceae; genus Paenibacillus; species Paenibacillus sp. FSL H8-0259. The sequence continues at coordinate 4,197,818 of NZ_CP150147.1, read as the reverse complement.
GATTTTTCAGGTTAGCGTCCTCATTCTACCTTCTGGAGAACTTATAAAAAATGTACTATCTTAAATGGTTTTTGTAACCGTTTTAGAAAAAGTGCCTTCACTGTGGCAGGAAACCATAAAATCAACCGGAGGGTGAATCTGAGGTTATATAAGAGGCACTTAAGTATTGAACTTGAAGCTTCGTCGTCACTGCGGTGAACATTTGGACTTCCGCCGCTGTTGTCACCAGATTTCTTGATTAATACGGCTCTTCGCGGTGGAAATCCGGTGACTGCTGCTGCTTCCGATGCTAGCTTTCCTGCGGAAAGCTTTCAGGCGGTCGCTACCGCTCCTACAGTTCCAAATTTCCCCTCCGCTTCTTTTGCTTTTTATTAATTTCTTTAGGGCCTCTTATATGGAATAAATGATTAGTTGGATAAACGTATCTTAATTTGAATGCTTTGCAGCGTCTGAGAGAATTAGTTGGAAAAACGTCATTTAATTTCATGGATTTCCTCTACTCTGCTCGATTTGCCGCCTATTAAGTGCTATTTTTCCAACTGTTCCCTGTGAAGGACACCTCTGTTCATGAGCAAGTGTAGTTCATCATAACTATTTCCGGCGACGACAAGCGCTGCCACACCCTTGCCCATACTCTTCCCAGTTTCTGAAGCCATGCAATCAAAAAAGGACACATCCTGAATAACAGATGGGTCCTGATGGTACGAGTCAGGCTATCTACCCTTCCCGGTAAAGATCTGTCTGATGAGCTCCAGTGGAACCTTGGGAATCCAGCCGGATCTTACGAATTACGGACGGGATTCTTCTGTCCGCAGGATCGGCGTCGTCATAGCTCACATTCCCTCAGATTGTCTAAACTCTTCAATCGTATCGCGGTCGTACGCCAGCTGCGGGATCTTCACGGTCACTGTTGTTCCATGCCCGAACCGGCTTTCTATAGTGATCCCGTAACCTTCTCCGAACAGCAGCCGGAGCCTGTTATGGATATTTGTGATCCCAATACCTTGTACCGGTTGTCCGTCTGATGCCCGCGCCGGGTACTCCATACCCAGCTTGGCCTGGAGGGCGGCTAGTACTTCCGGTTCCATTCCTTTCCCTGTATCTGTAATACAGAAGCACACATCTCCATGCTCATCCATCCTTCCGGTAACCAGAAGCCGGCCGCCTTCGTCCATCCGCTCCAGCCCGTGGTAGACAGAATTCTCCACAATAGGCTGGAGGATCATCTTGGGCGTCTTCATAGATAGCAGCCTCTCCTCCACATCAAGCTCCATGGAGAATTTATTCTCGTAGCGGATTAAGATAATCTTCATATAGGCCTGAATACAGTCCACTTCTTCCCGGATCTGTACAAGATTATCCTTCTTGATGCTGTACCGGAAAATCTTGGACATACAGTAGGTAATTTGCGCAATCTCTCTGCTTCCGTATTCCAATCCGATGCTGCTGATACAATTAAGCGTATTATAGAGGAAGTGAGGATTAATCTGGCTCTGCAGGGCAGAGAATTCCGCCTGCTTCTGACTCAGCTCCGATTCATAGAGTCTAGCCTGGGTACCAAACATGTCTCTGGCCATTTCCTCCATTTCATCCATCATCCGGTTAATGTCGCGGGCCAGCAAGCCCACCTCATTGGTGAACCGGACTTTAATGCGGAAGCCCATGTCCCGCCGCCCGACCCTCTTCATATCCATAACAAGTCCCATTAACGGACGCATCAGATTGTTCATGAAGAAGCTGCCGGTTAAGAGCATGGTTAGAATAATGCCAATGCCGACGATAATACTGACCTTCCGCATCGGGGCCATGTCCGCAGTCAGTTCACGCACCGGAATCATACTAACAACCCGCCATCCGTCAGCCTCCTCCAGACCCTTGACCTGAACGAGAATCTCCTCCCCGTCGATGGTTTCTTTTACACCATTAAGCAAGATATCCTTATCCATAGACAGCACATCCCTGAACAAGGTACCGCGGGCATTAGAATTCGTGGAGGCGATTACTTCGTCCCGGTTATTCAGTATGTACAAGGTGGAATTGGCTGTTAATTCTGTATTTTCCACCAGCCCCTGCAGCTTGTCCATATTGACCATCACGGTGCAGTAACCTGTAATCTGGGAGAAATAGACTCCCCCAATATTCTCCACAATCGGCGCGATATAGAAGAACTGTTCCGTACCTGTCCGTTCGTCTTTCAGAATCGTGGTGAACATCCCCTGCTCCCGCAGCATAGGGTCATCCTTATATTTCTGAATAAAAGTATCATAGGGGTTGATGAAAAAAATATCGCCGCTTGCCGAGTCCAGACTGTGCAGCCGCCTTCCCTTGATGTCGTTAATGATGATGCCGTTCACATAGGAATTGAAGGATCTCATGTATTCCATAAGATCCAGTGCATACGGACCGCTGTCGAACGCTCTTTTGTAGTCATCAACCTCTACGGAGAATTCCTGAATTAGCTTGCTGTTGACTGCAATTCCGGTGCTGACCCGGATATCATTGAACACCGTATCAATCTTGTGGCGGGTCTGTTCAATCATCTGGTTGCCGTAAGTGGCAGCCCGCTTCTGGGTTAAATTAGAGAAGCTATGGAAGAAATAGATCTCCATGACGGTAAATATAACGATCGAGAAAAAAAAGATAAGCCATATCTGATGTTTTAATTTCACTTTACTGGTCTTCATGGCTTACCGCTCCGATCCGATTAGCTTTTTCTGAATTTGGTGGGCGTCATCCCGCAATGCTTCTTGAACACTTTATTGAAATAATAATAATCCACATACCCCGACTTAACGGCAATTTGCTCAATGGACAGGTCCGTATGCTTCAGCAGCTCCCGGGCTTTCCTGATCCTCAGCTCTGCCACATATTCGGAGAAGGTTCTGCCCAGATTGTTCTTGAACAACTGGCAGCAATACACCTGATTAATGAAGAACTGGACAGACAAATCCTTCAGATACAACTTCTGCTCAAAGTTCCGGTCGATATAGGCGACCATCCGGTTGAAGCAGGATAGGATATCCCCTTCCTGCAAGGAACGGCTGCTGCCTTGCCGGATGACCGTAAGGACGTCAAGCAAGAAGCTGCACAGAGACGCAAAGTCTTCGAACCGTTCCTTGATCTCGGAATAATTGAGGAATTCCAGCTCCATGTCCCTCAGTTCCTCAGCATACGCGTTGATAAGCATCCCGACTGCCTGATTCCATAAGTAGACCACCTCACCCATGCCCAGATGATGGTTCCTGAAGTATTCCTGCAGTCCTGTAATGTACACCTCCATATCGTCAAGCGAATTCCCGTGAATGATCGTATAGAGTCCATCAATACAAGGTTTCATGAGATGAAGCTTCGGCTCATAGTGAACGGCTGCTGAAGTCTGCTCCAGAAAAATATGCGAGGCGGACAGGTCAGCTTCTTTAATCAGCTTGCTCACCTGCTGAAGCTGGCTGCTGATGCTGCTGATGCCCACACTTTGGATTCCCGTCTCCGTCAGCACCTCTGCATCCGGGGTCCACTCCAAACCGCTCAGATGCTCAGCCATCCGCACGACCAGCAGCTTCCGGGACCCGGCTTCAACCTCCACGGCAGTTATGTTCCTGCCCTCCGGAGACAACAGCTTCCTGATACCCTTAATATCACTCCGCAAATAGACCGCAAACACTTGGTAATAGCATACAGCCGTGCTGGCCGGAAGCGGCAGGAAGCGCCTGATCTCGGTCTCATCCCCCGAGGTCAGCGCATCCAGAAGAAGGTGATTGCGCGTTGCGCTTCTCCGGGAAAAGTGAGCGGCCAGCTTCGCAATGAATGTATCTGCCATATCGACATCCAGAGGCTTCAGGAAATAATCGAGCGCTCCGTGGCGTATCGCTTCCTGGGCATATTCAAATTCCCCATATCCGCTTACGATGACAAACTCGGTGTTCAGCCCTTGAGCTTTGGCCCGCTTCATCAGTTCCAGCCCTGAGATATCCGGCATCCGGATATCCGTAAACACCAAATCCGGCTGCTGTGTGCGTATGGCCTCCCACGCTTTGTAAGCGCTTGTATATTGTCCTGCAATTTCAAAGCCATACTTCTCCCAGTCGAAGGCGTTCTGTATTCCTCTTATCGCCCACGACTCATCATCTACAATCATGACCTTGTACATGGGTAGCCTCCTGAACCTTTGGATTCCTCTGAATAATAGTGAAATTGTCCGGGAATAGCAACCGAAATTCGGATAAACCATGATGATGAACTCTCAATGGCTTATCCGAATATGATGAGATTATTTTTTGGCGGCTTGGCTCTCTCTGTAATTCTTCACATTCTCCTCTTGAACAGCTTTACCGCCGGCGTCCATATATTCTTTCACCAGCTTCTCGTACAGGGCGTCGAACTCTGCCGGCTTTGCAACGATCAGCCTGTCAATCATTTGCTTGTTCATGTCGCCCAGCGTTTTGCCGTACTTGATATTGGCTTCGTTCGGTATGCCATAGTTGTAGCTGCTATAGCCGTCCGTTGTATTGATTGCATAGGAGTCAATCGCCAGCTTCTCATAACTCTTGTCCCCGGCAGCCAGCGCTGCCGCATAGGTTCTGACATTCTTTTCGGTATCGCCCAGCTCAGCGCCGTTAACAATCATCGTATAATCCATATTCAAATTGCTCATTTGCATTTTCTCGCCGGTCTGTGCAATCCCGTGAGGGATGCCGTCTACCATCTTGTGGTTAACGCCTTCATCACCGAACTGCAGGAAGAACATCACTTCCGGATCAGCCATCCAGTTCAGATATTTAATCGCCAGCTCCGCGTTCTTGCTGCTCTTGGGAATGAAGGAGAATATACCATTCTCATTATATACCTCTTTGAGGTATTTGCCTTCGTCATTCTTGAAGGTATCAATCGGAACATAGTTGGCCTCCGGCGAATTTTGCTTCAGCGGAACACGGATTTTTTGTGTCATCGGATAATCCCAGTTGGCGGCATAGAAGCCTACCTTGCCGTTCGTTACATCAGCATCCGCCTGCTTGGTTGTTTTGTCCAGGGCAAAATCGGGGCTGATCAGCTTCTCATTGTACAGCTTGTTCAGCCATTGGTAAGCCTCCTTGTTACCGGGCTTCAGCCAGTTCGACGTGGTGATGAATTCCTCCTCCGGCATGGACTTCCAGAACGATTGCACCAGGTTGCCGAAGGTGTAGTTCATCCCGGCAGCCGCTGTAGCCCAAGGGATGACGCCGTCAACATTACCGGGGTTCTTGTCACGGAAGGCTACCAGCGTCTCATACAATTCGTCCCGGTTCGTCGGAACCGGCAGGCCCAGCTTATCCAGCCAATCCTTGCGGATGAACATTCCGTTCCAGGCCAGCAGGGTCCGCTTGCCCGGGATGGAGACCTGTTTGCCGTCATATTTTCCGTAGGAGAGCACCTTCTCACCCAGGTACGATTTCAATTGCTGGCCGTGCTGTTCAAGCAATTCGTCCAGCGTATAGAGTCCCTTGCTTTTGGCGAAGCGGGTGACCAGGGTCCCGTCGTAGGTGAAGGAAATATCAGGAGCCTGGTTCGCGGCCATTAACACATTCAGCTTGTCGACTTCCTGGGAGCGGGGGACAGGAACAAATTCTACAATGGCGTTATTGGGCTTGCCGAATTTCTCATTAACGTATTGGGTCCATTTGTTGTTGTTCAAATCCGGCTGTCCCTGAACCCCGCGGTCGAACACTTCTACCGTCAAGGTTGCCGGAGCACCGGAAGGGGCGCCAGATGCAGTCGTTGATGCCTCTGACGATGATGTCTCCCCGCTCTTGTTGCCATTGCCTCCACAGCCTGCGGCAACACTGGCCAGAAGAGCTGTACTACACAGAACTGCTGCTATTTTCTTCATGTCCGTCTTCACTATAAACCACCCTTTCATGCCCCTGTTTATTGAAATCGTTCATGCTGTAAACCCTTAGCTTTACATTTATCATTCAACTGTCCTGGAATCCCCTCCTTTGATCTAATATGTTGTTCTATCAGCCCTTGATCGCCCCGGTCATCACACCGTCTACGAAATACTTCTGCAGTTTGGGATAGATCAGTAGAATCGGGATCGTTGTAAACATGACACTGGCTGCTTTCAGGGATTCAGGCACAATGAAGGAGCCTATACTTCCTTCTCCCCCCTGCTGGCTATCCAACTGCTGATTGGCCGAAATGATCTGGTACAGCTTGAGCTGCATAGGGTACAGCTCCTTCTTCGTAATATAGAACAAGGCATCCTGGAAGCCATTCCACCGGTCCACAGCATAGAAAAGGCTTAATGTGGCAATGGAAGGCAGCGAGAGCGGAAGCACAATCCGGATGAGAATGCCCAGATCCGAACACCCGTCAATGGACGCTGATTCCTCCAGACTCTCAGGAAGCGAGGTGAAGAACGTTTTCAGGATGATCAGGTTGAAGACACTCATGGCGCCCGGCAGAATTAGACTCCATACCGTGTTCATCATACCGAGGTTTTTAACCAGAATATAGGAAGGAATCAGTCCGCCGCTGAAATACATCGTGAAGACGAGGGCTGACAGAATGAAATTTCTTCCCCACAGCCGCTTCTTCGTTAACGGATATGCCGCGCAAATGGTCAGGAACATGCACACGACGGTGAAGAAAATGGTAAGCACAATACTATATCCCAGCGTGTACAGCATATCCATATCGCTCAGAATGGTTTTGTAAGTCTCTATTGTGAAGCCTACCGGCCACAGTCCTACTTTTTGGGAAACGATCGCTTCATTGGAGCTGAGGGAAAGCGCTATCATATAAAGGAATGGAACAATACATGTGAAGGATAAGGCCACGATAAATACAATAATCGCAATATCGGCTACACTCATTTTTTTCCCTGGACGCACGTTCTTCATCAGCTTCACCATATTCCATCCTCCCCTAATTTCTTCGCGATGTAGTTGGCGCCTATGAGCAGGGTCAGACCGACCACGGATTGGAACAAGCCTACTGCTGTAGCCTGGGAGAAATCTCCCGAACTAATCCCCACTCTGTACACGAACGTACTGATTACATCGGAATATTCACTGACCAGTGAATTCCCCATCACGAAGGGGCGGTCGAACCCGATGGACACCATCCGGCCAATCTGAAGGATCAGCAGAATATTGATGGTCGGCTTAATGCCGGGCAGAGTAATATGCCACATTTTGCGGAGCCTGCTGCACCCGTCCATATCGGAGGCCTCATACAATTCCTTATTGATTCCGGTGATCGCCGCCAGATAAATGATCGTCCCCCAGCCGATATTCTGCCAGACGCCAACGAAGATGTAGGTGATCAGCCAGGGGACTTTCTGCGACAGGAACTCAATCTTCTCTAGCCCGAGGGCAGCGATGAAATGATTGACCATCCCGCTGTTCGAGAACATCAGGTATACAATCCCCCCAATGATCACCCAGGACATAAAGTGCGGCAGATACAGGACCGTCTGGGTTAATTTCTTGAATCTGGCCTGCCTTACTTCATTCAGAAGAATGGCCAGCAGAATCGGTGCCGGAAATCCCGCGATCAGATCCAGAACATTCAGCACCAGGGTATTCTTCAGTGCACGATAGAAGCTGTCCTGCTGGAAAATAAACCGGAACACATCGAGTCCAACCCACTCGCTCCCCCTTATTCCTGCGAAGATGTTGTAATCCTGGAATGCCATAATCAAGCCATAGATGGGAGCATATTTAAAAATGGCAATGTACGACAGAGGCACCAGCAAAAGGGCATAGAGGATGGCATCTCTTTTTATTCTGAACCAAAAAGTATTTCTCTTATTTATTCCGACACGATTTCGCTGATTGTATAAAACCGCTTTCATTTCTCTCATCCCTCCGGCTGTATTAAGGAGCTCTCATGTCCTTCATTATAGCTTCCGGGGAAAATAAGAAAATGTAATCCCTTAAATGAATTTGGTAATAACTTAAAAGGCTAAAAGTTATATAAAAAGAACAGCATCCTCCGGTTACGGAAGACGCTGTTCTTGCTGTACATTGAATTCTCTCGTCAAAATCTGATGTCAACCCTGCTTCAACGACTTGACGAGGTTAGCCCAGAATGCTGAATAGTGCTCCCATTCCATGAATTCCGTGGAGCCCCAGTGCGGTGAGCAGTCGCTGGCAAAGGCTGCGGTTCTGCCTTTGCCGTAAGTGCCAACGGTAAGAATGGCATCACCGTTATGGCTCAGCAGCTCCTCGGCCTCCGTCTTGGCCGCCAGCTTGTTGTATCCAAGCAGCTTCGGCCACTCGCCGTAGCCTGCAAGCGGATGTTCTTTGGCGATTGCAGGAGAGAACCCTGAAGGCATCTCCACCCGGTCATCTCCGTTCTGCATAATAACCGGCAGCACCTCGGCCAGTACCGTATTCGTGTAATTCGCCTTACCCTCAATTCCCATAAACGTCAGGTAGCCGCCGACCATCAGCAGACCGCCGCCTTCCTCTACATACTGCTTAATATTGTCCAGAGCGTTGGGTATGATTTGCATCTGGTAGAAAGTCGGGTTCTGCAGCAGGAACGTATTCGCTCCTACATCACTGATGACTATGGCATCATACGCTTTAAGCTCTTCAAGCGACTGGGGAAACCGGACCTGGACCTCATGGGCAGGCATATAGGTTACCTCAATCCCCTCTTTGCGCAGACAGGACAGCAGGTAAGTGGCCCCTTCCTCATACTTTGTGGATGTAAAGCTGTCATACCCCTTGGTATGAATCATATGCACTACCCAGGATTCTCCAATAAACAAAATTTTCATATTATCATAGCCCTCCGTATTCCGTATTCCATATATGGTCATTAAGGCCTGCACGGCCGGTTGATCGCTAGCTTAAGCCTTCTCTGTCCCGCACCAGTCGATAATCGTCTTGGCGATCATTTTCACAGCCTGGATCACTTCATTTACGGGTGTGAATTCATCGCTGTGATGAGCCAGGCTCGGGTCACCGGGACCGAAGTTAATCGTCGGAATGCCTACATTAACCGGCCAGCCCATGTCCGTGTGGAAGCCAAGCCCTTCGATGGTGCCTGCCTCGCCAATCGCCTGCAGGGACTGGACACAGGTCTGCACAAATGGATGGTCCACATCGGTTTCTGCACAATCCGCGTCGACCATCCACTCGATTTCCGGCAGATGCTCACTTAGCCATGGATCTTGCAGAGCAGCCTGGCGCAGGAAGTCTGTCAATTCCTTCTTCACGTTCCCTCCGACCAGCTTCTCATCACGCTCGGACGGCAGGTACTGCGCATTAAAGACAATCTCTGCCTCATTCGCAAATGAGGTCGGGTATTCACCGGCGTTAAGCTGGGCCACATGCACCTGGCAGGGAATCGATAAATAAGGGTGAGTCTTGCTTACGGCCCACTGCTCATTCAACCGGTCGAACGCATCCAGGATATAGCGTGCTTTCTTGATGGAGTCTACTGCGCCGCCGTCTTTCCAGTCCGCCTGCGGCATTTCGATATGGCCGCTCCGGCCCTGAATCTTGATTTTGCCCCACAGAATCCCTCTGCACAGCGGAGCAATCGTCAGCGAGGTTGGTTCGGTCAATATACAGGCATCGGCCCGGTATCCGTGGTGAATGAAATCGAGTGCCCCCATGCCTCCGGCTTCCTCATCCACCACGGTTCCCACTACAACGGGCCCCTTCAGCTTAAGTCCACTGCCCAGAACCGCCTCCACAGCCATAATCATTGCGGCAACGCCGCCCTTCATATCTACAGTGCCGCGGCCGTACATTTTTCCGTCCATGATCGTGCCTTCGAACGGATCAACCGTCCATTTCGAGCCCGCCATGACAACATCGATATGACCGAACAATAATAAGGACTTACCGGGAGCGTCTTTTCCGAAGGTTGCTGCCAGATTGGGTCTGCCGGTGAAATCTCGTCCCGGGTAATAACCCGCCATTCCTTCATACGGCTTCAGGTCATCCGCATTCGGCTCCCACATCTCGATCTCAGCGCCGAGGCCCTCAAGCTTACGGGAGATAAATTCCTGAACCTCCTTCTCCTTGAAAGGACCCGGTTCATCGAAGAACCACGGGTTGACGCTGGGAATCTGGATCAGCTGCTGCAAAAATTCCAGGATTTCCTCCTGATGATCTTCAATCCATTCCATGACTTGCTGTTCCTGATTCATCATCTCTACTCCTTCTCGGCCGTCTGCACCGGGCTTGCATCCCGGTGTAACGGCGCCCGCTGTAGTCTAACCTTTAATCAAACCGGATGGTGTCTCCACCAATGAAATCTACCCACGGATTAATCATCTCATCTCCGAACTTGTCCTTCTTCTTCTCAATGGCAAAGAGATACCGGGCATCTTCGGACGCCGGATAAGACGGGCTGTGCCAGACTCCGCGGCCGATGACAATGGCTTGTCCCGGCTTGATGCGGAAGCATTTCACAGTCAGGGGATCAGGCTGCTCCTCCGGGTCTTCGATGTCGTTGCAGCAGGCAACGGGCTGAATGATCTCCCGGTCGAAGGTGAGCAGCAGCTCCTCGCGGCTTACATGCCGTTCCATCGCAGTAACCACGAACGCGCGCTGCTGTGTTTCCACCAAGCCGAAGCCGATGGGCTCCGACACATCCAGCATCTGAATATAGCTCCAGCAGTCCCAGCCGTCACCTGTCTTGGATGGCTCGGTTGCCGGCAGATCAATGACTTTGCCATACGGGGCAAATGCGGTTCCCGTCAAATCTTCTATGATGACTCTATGTTCCATATAAGCTGCCTCCTTTCCAGCTTTGACTAGAAGTCAAAGCTGTCCACATTCTCACTGGTGACTTCAAGAGTGCCGATGAATACGTTCTGTCCGTCAACCTTGACAGCGCCCACGGTCGGAATTTCCATCCCGTCTTTAATTTCATTCCCCTGGGCCAGCTGGTCCAGAATGTAAACTGTAGTATATGCAAGCTTGCCCGGGTCCCAGATAATATCCGTTTTGATCGTGCCGTTGGCGATATAGTTCTTCACAACGCTTGGAACGGCAATCCCTGTAATGGCGATCTGCCCCTGCTCAATCGTGCCCGCCTTCACCGCCTGTTCAACGACCTCAGCCGCTGCCGGCGGCTCACCGCCCGCAAACCCGATAATCCCTTTGAGATCCGGATAAGTCTGGATTAAGTTCTGGGCATTGGCATAAGCCTTCTGCTGGTCATCGTCGCTCGATACGGTCGTTACCAGCTCGATGTCAGGATAGTTAGCTGCAAAATAGGCTTTGGCCGCATCAGACTTGGCAATCTGATTCTGGGAGCCGAGACCTGCCACCATGAAGGCAACCTGCCCCTTGCCGCCCATCTCTTCACCGATTGTCTTAGCCAGCAATTCTCCGACTTCTTCGTCAGTGGCCGGGGCTACATAATATTGACGGTCGGTATCCGGTGCATCGCTGTCCCAGGTGACGATCTTCACATCCTGGTCGGCAGCTTTTTTGAAGACAGGTCCTACCGCCTTGGCATCGTTCGGAGATACACCGATTCCGCTTACCTTGCGGGTCAGCATGTCCTGAATCATGTTGATCTGTTTGGATGAATCCGCCTCGGTTGGTGCATTGAATACAACCTCAACACCCATATCCCCGGCCGCCTGCTTGGCTCCCTTCTCCGCAGCAGCCCAGTAAGCAGGCCCGATCGATTTCGGGTTGATGAAGTAGGTTCTAGTGCCGGAAGCGGCAGCCCCGTTATTAGTCTGGGAGCCGGTGTCCGCCTGAGAATTCCCCGCATTTCCACAAGCAGTCAAGCTCAAAGCAAGTACGCCAGTCAGTAACGCTAATGTCATTTTTTTCATAGGGTTCACTCTCCACTAATTTTTTTATTTCCTACCGCAAGCAGCAGCAGGGCTCCTAAAATGACTGCCTGATACAGCACCGAAACGCCCAGCAAATTCAGACCATTACGCAAGAACACAATAATCAGCAGACCGACAAAGGTGCCGGTAAGGCTTCCCCTCCCTCCAAAAATATGAGTGCCGCCTATCAGAGTAGCTGTGATGACATCCAGCTCTATATTGGTACCCGATGTCGCTTCGGCGCTTGCCAGCCGTGACACCAGGAATACACCTGCCAGTGCAGAGAACAAACCGCTAAGCATAAAGAGTGCGAAACGAATACGGACTACCGAAATGCCGGAATAACGTACGACCTCTTCGTTATTGCCGATCCCGTAAATATAGGTGCCGAATTTCGTTTTCTTCATGACGAAGCTGGCAATCAGGAACAACACGACCAGTACGATTGCATTAAATGGAATTCCTGCAATGTAATGCTGTCCAAGGAAGTAGAAGGAATCCGGGTAGCCGCTGATCGGTCTGCCTTCATTGATGACATAGACCAGGCCCCGGAGCATAACCAGCATTCCGATGGTGACGACAATCGCCTGCATCCTATGCCTTGCAATAAGATAACCGTTAACGGCCCCGCACATCAGACCCGCCACAAGGCCGAAAATGACGCAAATCCAGATGTTGAAGCCCCGTTCAAAGGCGACCCCCATAGATACAGCGGAGAAAGCTAGGATTGATCCGACTGACAGGTCCATCGCACCGGAAATGATGATCAGCGTCATGGGTATAGCGATAAGCCCGACTTCAACCATCTGGTTCAGTACATTCATAAAGTTCGTAACGGATAAGAAATAGGGGGAGAGGAAGCTGAACAGGATTAGGATGAACAGCAACAGTGACAGCTGAACGAGCAGCGTATTCGATTTGAGCGGCAGACGGCTTGTCCAGGCTTTCATACCAGATCCCCTTCTTTCCCTTTATTTTGGCGTGCCCGCTGTAGCGTATTGATAACGATAGCCAGGATAATCAGAAACCCGGTGGTTGCATCCACCCAGAACGGGGAGACCTTCGCAATAATCAGGCCGTTCTTGACGATGCCCATAAAGAGTACGCCGAGCATCGTTCCGCCGATGGTGCCTACGCCGCCAAAGATGCTGCCTCCACCGATCAGAACCGCAGCCATGACTTCAAAGGACAGGCTGTTGCCTGCGGTCGATGCCTGAACACTGCCTACCTTGGCTGCAAAGATAACGGAGGCGATTCCTACCAGCATTCCGGTTAACACATATACCAGGAACTTGGTTCTGGCCACATTGATGCCCGCCAGCTTGGCTGCAGAGCTGTTGCCTCCGACGGAGTATATTCTTCTGCCTCCCCGGGTGTATTTCAGCAAGTAGATGAAGACGGCAATCAGGAGCAGGGCTATGATCAGCGGAAACGAAATCCCCAGCACCATCCCTTGACCGAAAAAGCGGAAGCTGTCCGGGAAATTGTTCATCCATGTTCCGCCGCTTATCCCGACGGCAACCCCCCGGAAGATATACATGGTAGCTAAAGTGACGATGATATCCGGGATTTTCCTTACAGCGATAAAATATCCGTTCACCACTCCGCAAAGGACACCGATAACGACTCCGAGCAAAGCCGCTATGACGGGGGAAACTCCTTTACTGAGAAACAGCCCGACTGAAGTTGCCGTCACTGCCAGGACAGAGCCTACGGATAAATCCATGCCGCCCAGCAGAATGACCATGGTCATCCCGATTGCCACAATAAACATGGTCGTATTCTGATCCAGAATAAGCTTGAAATTAGTAAGGGCGAAGAAGTCCGGTGTGATGATGGAGAAAAGTACGATGACTAGGATCGTGAATATCATGATAGGTGCTTCATGTATATTTGAAATGCGTTTCATAAGGTGCCTCCCTTCCCGCGCGGATGTGAGGCCCGCTGCAGCAGCTGCTCCTGATCAGCTTCGCCATGGGCAAATTCATGTACAATATCACCCTGGTACATCACCAGCACCCGGTCACTGAGTCCTATAACCTCCGGCATTTCCGAAGAAATAAGCAATATGCTTAATCCCTCCCGGGCGAGCTCGTGAATAATGCTGTAAATTTCCGCTTTGGCACCCACATCCACGCCACGCGTGGGTTCTTCAAGTATGAGAATATCGGGTTGGGCTGCAAGCCATTTGCCGATGACCACCTTCTGCTGATTGCCTCCGCTTAAGAAATCCACGGTCTGGCCATCATCCGGCGCCTTGATCCGCAGCTTCTTCATATATTCCGCGCTCACATGCTGAATGGCATTCCGGTCCAGCACTAGTCCTTTGGACAGCTCGGGCAGCATGGCGAAGGTGATATTTTGCCTGATGGACATCGGCTTAATGATGCCCTGGCGGTGCCGGTCAGGGGGGACATAGGCCAGCTTTTTAGCTTTGGCCTCACTGGGATTTGTAATCTTGACAGGCTGTCCATTAATCTCGATCTCCCCGCTTCCCCGCTTCAGGCCGAACAGACGCTCGGCAACCGTATGCGATCCGGAGCCCGGAATACCGAACAGCCCGGCAATTTCTCCTTTTCTCAGCTCAAATGAGATCTTGTGGCTGGCATCCAGTGACAGGTCCCTTACCTTAAGCACTACCTCTTTCCCATGCGGCTGCTTGCGGACCGGATACAACTGCTGAACCTCTTTACCTACCATCATCTGAATTAGGCTCTGCTCGGTGACTTCGCTAATAGGCTGAGTAGCAACCTTGTGGCCGTCTCTTAGAACGGTGACCTTGTCAGCAATCTCGAAGATTTCCTTCATCCGGTGAGAGACATACACGATGGCTACACCCTGTGACCGCAGCCGGCGGATGACTTCAAACATCTTCTTGACTTCATTCTCGGGCAATGCCGCTGACGGCTCGTCCATAATCAGCACATCGGCCTTGAAGGACAGCGCCTTGGCAATCTCGACCACCTGCTGGCTATGCACACCGAGGTGCCGCACCTCTTCACGGACATCGATGTCACCCCCTCCGATGGAGTCGACCAGCGCTTGGGCCTCTGCAACCATTCTGGACCACTTGATCCGGCCGAACCCGCCAGCCATTTCCGGACGGTCGATGAAGATATTCTCCGCTGCGGACAGATTCGTAAACAGGTTGAACTCCTGATGGATAATCGACACACCTTGGCGCTGGGCATCCAGCGGACTGCGGAAGACCGCTTCCTTGCCTTTTAACCTGACGGTTCCCCCTGTTGGCGGATACACACCGGAAAGGATCTTCATCAGCGTTGATTTGCCGGCACCGTTCTCGCCCATTAGTGCGTGGACCTCACCCGGATACAGCTCGAAACCGACATCGGTCAAAGCTTTTACACCCGGGAATTCTTTGCGAATACCCTCCATGGTCAATACTGGTTGAGTCATTCTGTGACCCCCTTTTTCATTCGCTATTGAAACATGGTTTTATAGTTACTTTAATAATTAAAAGCGTTAATTTGCGAAAGTGTTTGGGTGAAGAAACCTCTTTTTCACGAAGGAAACTAATATTTCTATGGTAAGTTATGAATTTCTACGGCTAGGAACCAGCCTGTTCAAGAAAAGCATTAACCTGCTCTATCACGGGTATAGAGCTTTGAGCTCCAGGAGCGGAGACGGTTATCGCGGCTGCAGCGGAAGCATATTGCAGACTGTCTGCCAGTTCCTTGCCTGCATAGTAGGCTGAAGCGAAGGCTCCGATAAATGTATCCCCTGCAGCTGTAGTGTCCACGGCTTCCACAGGATAGGCGGGAATCTCGATGATATTCCCGTCACCATCCATGTATACAGCCCCTTGGCTGCCCAGTGTAATAATCAATTGCGGAATTCCATCCTCCAATAACAACCGGCCCGCGCTGCACGCCTCCTTGAAGCTTACAATCCGCATCCCGCTCAGTGCCTCCGCTTCGGTTTCGTTCATGATCAGTAAGCGTATTCCTCTGAGCTGGTCACGGTCAAATCCGGTCACCGGAGCCGGGTTCATGCATACGGGGACGCCTGCAGCTACGGCCCTATCAATTATCCTGCGATTCACAGAGCCTGGAATTTCATTCTGCAGGAGGATGACATCGTATGGGGACAGCACCAGCGCTTCCAGATCGTCTCCGCCATAACTATAGTTGGCTCCCGGCGACAGGATAATATTGTTCTCCCCTGAGAAATCAGTGGTAATGAGTGCGATCCCGGTCGTTTCCGGCTTGCGGGCAATGGCTGTGGTATCGATCCCCTCATCTTCAAGCTTCCGGCATATCTCTATGCCAAAAGCGTCGGTGCCTACTCCTCCCGCCATCGCTACCTTGGCCCCGGATCGCGCTGCGGCACAGGCCTGATTGCCTCCTTTCCCTCCTGCATGAAAGCCAGTACCCAGACCATGTAACGTTTCACCGGGAACAGGAAGCCGGTCTACCCGGGTCACAATATCCATATTCATGCTGCCTACGACAAGAATGTTAGCCATACCTCTTCCTCCCGTGCTACTCTACTTTAGCTTTTTAACGGAACCCCGCTTGATCAGCTCCACATCCAGTATCACTTTTTTTAGCTTTGGTGAAGACCCGTTTGTGGGCACCTTGATCTTCTGAATAAGCATTTCCGTCGCGTGCAGCCCCATCTCTCTCATCGGTCTGCCCACAACAGTCACTTGGGGCTGGACAAACTGGGCGAGTTCGTTCTCGTCAAAACCAATTAAAGATATATCTTCACCTATCCGCAGATTCAAGTCCCGGATGGCTTTAATAGCCCCTGTACAGATCACATTATTGGTAGCAAAAATTGCTGTGGGCGGCTGTTCAGCCTGCATAAGCTCTATCGTAAACCTGTATCCGTCTTCCTCAAGCCACCGGCCCTGCTTATGATAATTGGAATCCGGCGTAATACCATTCTCATGCAGAGCCTGATGATAACCCCAATATCTGTCTTTGCCGTCATTGAAGTCATGTGCTCCGTCGATAATTGCGATACGTTCATGGCCATAGTCCACAAAATGTCTGACCGCCTCGTAGGCCCCCCGGAAGTTATCAATCAGAACACCGTCATGCCCGCAATCGTTGATAAACCGGTCCACCAGGATTGTAGGCTTGCGGATGTTGCGGTAGAATGCGGCCTCTTTGTGCGTACCGATAAGAATAATTCCGTCAACATTGCGTCCCAGAAAACCTTCGAAGAACTCTTCCTCCTCCGCCTCATCGTTATATGTAGAGACAACGAGTGTGGAGAATCCCTCTTTCTTAGCCGCTTCCACGGTTCCGCCAATGACGGCGGTATAGAATGGATTCTGAATCTCCGGAACAACGACTGCAATCATATGGGTTTTCTTGTTGACCATAGACGCAGCCATCGTATTCGGAACGAAATTAAGCTCCTCGATCATCTTCAGGATTTTTTTGCGGGTTGCATCACTTACACGATCCCGGCCATTCATTACTCTTGAGACAGTTGCCACCGAGACGCCCGCAAGTCTGGCCACATCTTTGATGGTAAGCTCTTTATCCGCCATAATTTTCCTTTCTGTCATAACGTTTACGCAAGAATTAGACTTCTATATCAACGTTATAATCAGTGAGTTTGGATTTATTTGCAAAAACGTTTTCGCAATTTCTAGGTTTATTTTAGTATAGGAATTCATGAATTACAATAGGAAATACTTAAAATTTAAAAATAAAAACGCTTACAACTGTTATTTATGACATTATTGCGTTATGTATTCGGTTTTTAATTTCTTTATAATGGAAAAAATCTGTTTTATATGTTAGATAACATAACATTTGATATTTTTAGAGCGTTCAATTTTGATGAATGGGTTTGAACGGATTTTGTGAAATATAAAATTCAAGCGTGAGGCATTCAGGGCTGTGAACTTGTAAAAACGTTTACGCAAATATCCCTACACTTTTCTTTGGGAATGTCCGCCTTTTTTTTCTGTCTTCGTGCCCGTTAAGCTAGGCCCGCATAAAATAACTTCATGAGATTAAACGGAATGGCGGGATGATCAGTGGATGAAATCTGCGGAAACGATAAGCCGGGTGGCACAAGCCTGAGAGAGTCCGGGTTCTACCGTGATGTGTGGGAATGGGAGGCTTCCGTTCCCTCTGGAGCCAGGGAAAGAGTTGTACCTTTTGACTTTGGTGGAGCCGCTGAATATAAGGCCCCCAACACACTTGAACCGGAAGTTCACCCGTACCTGCAACCCTATACTCTTCACCCCGGAGTCGGAAATGTGGCATGTATTCCGAGCGGGCGTGTATGGGGACGATCTGGGGCGGTCCTGACATCAGACAACAAACTGATCTATGACCTATCCCCCGAATACGATGGACAACTGCACAGAATGCTGACACTGGAAGAACACCCGGCGTTGCAGCGGCGGGAGGCCTTGGAGCATCAGGAGGTCCCTGGAACGGCTGCTGTATTAACTTTTTGCGGGAGCCATAACTATTTTCACTGGTTATATGATGTGCTGCCGCGGCTGGGGATGCTTAGGACTCTAAATCTCTCGTTTCATACCCTCATTATGAACCCGAATCCTTATGGGGCTTTCGTGGAAGAGACGTTAGCCATGTTTGACGTACCGGAATCGTCCGTAATTCACGCCGCCAATGACCGGGAAATTCAGGCCGAGCGGCTGGTGGTTCCTTCCCTGATGATGAATTCCCATTATCCGCCTTGGACCACTGCTACCCTCCGGAGGTTTATGCTGCCCGGACACGTCACACTCCACCATTCACCAAGCCGTATTTTGATTTCCCGGGGCCAAGCATCTGCCCGCCGGTTCACTAACGAGAACGAAGTCATCCGGCATTTGGAGGCGTACGGATTCGTTCCCGTTTGTCTGGAGGATTGGACCGTGGCCCAGCAGGTTCAGCTCTTTGCTTGTGCCAAAGCGATAGTTTCTCCGCATGGTGCGGGACTGGCCAATCTTGCTTTCTGCATGAAGGGAACCGTTGTTATCGAAATTTTTCATATCCGGCATGTAGTGCCTACTTACTGGATGATCAGCAACCACAACAAACTTGACTACTACATGATGTACGGACAAGATGACGGTACAGCACAGGACCGGTTTCCGGGACTTGCAGACTTCACGGTGAATTTGGACCGGCTGGAGCAAACACTTGTTATGGCCGGACTGAAGATGCAAGGCGCATGAGCAGCCGTTCAGGTGAAGCAGACCGTCATTACATTCCACTCTCATTCAAACAACTGCTTATGCTTATTGAAAAACTGATAAAAGAATTGGACATTGTCCAGCTCAAACCATTCTGCTGTCTGAAGAGGTTTTGCATCGAGGTTGTATATTTTTGCCTGCAGTGTGCCTAGAACATAGGGTGAATGAGTAGCAATGATGAATTGGCTGTCCAAATAACGCGCCAGCTCATTGATTTGCTCGACCATTTTTATCTGATTGGCTGGAGACAGTGATGTTTCCGGCTCGTCCAGTAAGTACAATTGCCCGGGCAGCAGATATTCCTCGAAAAACTGCATGGATGTTTCGCCATTCGAGTATTTCTCTTGTGAGAACTGAATGTCGTCCAGCTTCTTCTTAAACGCATAGGTTGCTTCATATTCTGCTGCCTGTTCTTTGCTCATTCCTTTGTTCATCTGCTCATATAACAGTCCCTCACGCAGGACGGAGGCTTGTTGGATCTTCTTGACCTCATATAGAATATCCTCTGATTTCAGATACCGGCTTCCTTCTGGAAGCCGCCTGATTGTACGCTCTTGCTCATCCTGCCCGAGCTGATAGCTGCTCCTCTCCACAAACCGCTGAGCATAAATACTATGCCCATAGCTGGTCATTCTTTCGGCTCCCGGAATCCCCAGCTTGCCCGAAATTACATTAAGTAACGTGGATTTACCGCTGCCATTATTGCCATAGAGCACTGTGATCCGGTCAAACAACAGCACCTCCCCGGCGATATGTTTAAATACATGGTCAGGGTAGATGTTGGGATTACGCTCGATTTCATCAGACAGCTTAAAGCTCCGCAAATAAATCATGGCTGTGCTCCTTCCTCTGTAGCTCCGCCATCGGCTCCCGGAGACCCCGGCTCCAGCCGGAAGTCATCACGGGCGGCATCTTTGAACTGCGGCTCGGCAAATCGTGAGCCGGAATCGTTGCCTGAGCCGCGCTGGTAAGCGGCGAAGCCGGTGTAGGGTTTCTTTTTCCAGACCCAGAACGCCTCATCCGCTCCAGCCTCAGCGTAATAAAGATTACCATCCACCGTGTTATTCCGGTTGCTCTTGTATTCGTTGCTGATGAAGACGCTGGAATCCCCAGCTACAATAATATTCTTACTAATCGTATTGCCGCTTAAGTTCGCTTGCAGATACAATTGTCCATTGCCGTCGCCCAAGAGGTCATTCTTGTACAGCGTATTGGATACAACCGTACTATCGCTGGTGCCGCCGCGTTCCCCGTCATAACCGCCCATTGCAATGCCGGTCAGGCGATTGCGGTAGATCAGGTTGTCTTGTACCGTGATGCCGCTGGTTAGCCGTCCCTTATGCTCGGAAGCAAGCTCAATCCCAATGTCATTATCGTATACGCGATTCTCCGCGACAAGGATTGACCTGCCCCCGTCGATGTATATTCCGCCCGCTGCATTGCTGCCGTTCGGCACAGAAGCGCCGTATGACGGATTAGTATTGGATGAAATCCCGTAGACTACATTGCCCCGAACCGTTCCGTTCCTTGCCTGGTCTACCGCCATGTCTCCGGCCGTACCTTCATAGCCGATCAGGTCAATCCCGATGTTGTCATTGTCATGAATGATATTGTTCGTAATCGCAAAAGCATCCACATTGCCATTCACAGCCAGCGCTTCACTGGAACCGAGGACCAAATCATACACTTCATTGCCGTCAATGGTCAGGCCAACCAGGGCTGCGTCTGTTTCAGTACCGTACACCGCTATCCCGTGGGCATCTCTGCCGGAAAGCTCGTCCCCCTCAGGAATGGCGGTATTGGCAATAGAATGAATGCGGTTATTCAGTAACGAGATGTTCTTCCCTGAGCCATGAATATAGATGCCTGCAGGCACTTCACCTCTGGTTGACGTCTTATAATTGCGAATTTCCAGTTCCCTTATGGTTACATAGCCCGCCTGACCGATCTCGATAAGTCCTTCCAGCCCGTTAACCGGCAGACCTTCCCCGTCAAGGACTGCTGTCTCATTGGGATAACCGGCGAACACGATAGGTCCCGCCGCCGCTGAGCCTCCTCTTGAGATGCGCAGCTTCTGATGATACACGCCTCCGCGAATATAGACGTAACTACCCGGACCGGCATGATCGGCAGCATACTGGAGTGTCTTCCAGGGTGAATCTATCGTCCCCGGGTTAGTGTTATCTCCAGCTATAGATACGTAGTAGATATTAGCGGCATCCTCCGGATCTGTATTTACAGTTGGCGAAGCTGGTGAGATGGGCGGAATGGAAGAGATTGGTGAGGTTGTATCCGGCAGCGGTGGATACTGGCTGCCGGAACATCCCCAGATCATAAGCAAACAAAGTAAAATGGCGGATCGCCGGAAGTTTCTAAGCATATTCGCCGTCCTCTCAACTACACTTCTATATAATTGCGGAAATTCATTCCATTGATTATCATAATTGATAACCCTAATCAAGACAAACCAAGAGAAGCGTATTCTATATAAAAGGCTATAAAAGGGCTATATAGCAAAAAAACAGATCCGGTTAGGATCTGTGTGCGTACAATTCGAGAGACATCTGCATAGATCGCGTGTAGAGGTAGACATAAAAGTTGTACGTTTTACAACTTTGATTCGTAAACAGCAGGGTATTCGTAAGGATTGTTGTATGAAATACAAGAATAATCCGTCTACGCCGCTTGAAACAGATGAAATGATGCATTTTTTACAACAATATTGGATTTGAGCCGATATGGAGAGGGGAATGTTGTATTATGTGCAGGATTTTATGAAAAGCTACAGAACTTCGTCTTAAGCCCCAGAAAAAAGATGAACCGGGAAATTCCTGCGGCAACTGCAGCCGCCCGGAGCCCGGATGCCGCATTATTCACGGTTGAAGGATTTGGTTGTCTCCCCCTGCTGCCGGATACGAAAGGCGAATCCCGTTTGAGCTTGGATGAAGTCCTTTTGCTGCAACCCGTACACCTGCCTTAACTAATTCCTCATTATACTGTGTCATGGCTTGCCTGAGTTCCGGACTTGGGAGATTCCCGGCCTCCGAATTCTTCGATGTATTTAGGTCAGTCCGTCGCTGTACCGGAAGCACCATACTCTTCGATTTGAAGCTTAACCTCAAGGTGTACCGGAAGACTGGTGAACGTCTGATCCCAATGCTCTTTCACTTTCCTCCATACCTCAGGATGCTGAATTCTCAGGGTTTTACCGAATCCGCCGACGTCGGCATGCAGCTCATGCTGCATTTTATCAATTACGGTCTTTACCAGCTCCTTTACCTCCTTCTCCAGCTCCATGGCATCCCGTCTCATAAAAGCCGCATCCAATCGGTCCCCGTCTGTTGAGAAGGTTTCGGCGTACCGGCCTTTCGATTCGATCTTTACATGGAACGAAATCTGCCCCTCTTCCACAACCGCCTTGATCTTGCTGCTCATCGCTTTCACCTCATAGGTGATCAGCCGGCCGGTGTCATCCTTGTGGGTTTTGAGTACACCGCCTTTACCCTTGCCTGTCAGCCAGACTACACCCTCCAGCTCCTTCTCGCTCAAAAAACCGCTGAGCTTGCCTGACTCACCGTCAATGATTCCGGCTCCGGCAAACTTCATTTCATTCTCCGCAGCAATAACATTCTGCAGCAGAAAGCTCTTCTTGCTGTGCAAAGGTCCAACAATCTTGGTAATGGTTACCGGGTCCCAGATGCGCAGGCTCCGGTCACGGTTGCCGAAGATGCCTTCGAGCACAAAGGCCGGTGTCTGGCCGGGCAGCACATTGTTCAGTACATCCTTGGCTTTCCCCTTGCTGACCAGGACCAGCACGCTCGGGCGGATATCATTATCCCGGCTGAAGAAATCAATCAGCTCCGACAGCTTCGTGGAACGGGCCAGCTTCTCGCCAATAACAATTACCTTTAAGTGGTGCCCGATCGGCTGGCGGTTTGTGCGCAGCGAGAGCTCACGGATGGCCTCAAAGATAGAATCGCCGGTCTCGGTCATATTGTAGAAATTTCTTGAAGCAGCCCCTTCTTTTTTGGAGCCTACAGCGCCTTGCGGCACAATAAATTGATAGGTCGCTGATATCCGTTCGCGTTTAGGATAGTCTCCTCCTTCACCTTCGAACTTCTTTTCAATGGCAGTCTCATCAGCCGCGTCCAGCGCTACCGCTACTTCCATATTCAAATTCTCAATCGGTGCACTGCTCCAGCAGGCCGTTAACAGCATTATTTGAGCAAACGACACAATCAGCAGAATGCAGCGCTTCATGAACCGGCACTCCGGAAATAAGCAATGAGCAGCAGCGGCAGCGGGATCAGACCGAAGAGCACAATCGCCCCATTGCCAAGCCCTGTGCCAAAGGCAAATAAATTATTAATGTTGTGCGGCGCTTCCGTGATGAGATAAGCAACCGGCAGCAGCAGGAATAAACAATGATCCAGTTTGAGGTTGAAGATATGCGAGACTCCCAGTGCAGCGCCGTAAAAAGAGATACAGAATGTACAGAAAATCTGCATAATCCAGATTACCAGCAGCAGCGACTCAAACCGTTCGAACAGAAGATTCACTTCAAAGCTGCGGATCAGGTCAATGAATGGCCAAGTCCGGGTAACCACTCCTTCTACAGAAAATGCCCCGATCGTCAGTATAACCGCCAGCAAATAAAAAACCATTGAGATCAGGGTTCCGATTACGAGAACTCTGCCGGCCCGTTTGGGCTTGTCCATAAAAGCAACAAGAAACAGCAGTGCTTCGCCCGCTGTATAGGTTAGGGCCGTTGGCTTAATTCCTCTCCAGACCGGAGCGAGGCCTTCTCCAAGTACAGGCCGCAGATTGTCCAGATCGAACACCTTCAGGCTGAGCAGGCAGACGCCGAAGAATATGGCACCGGCCATAGGAGCAACGAGTCTGCTTAGCCGTGATAAGGCATTGATTCCCCCTCTGCACAGATAAAGGGCGACCCACAGGAACATGCCGGCTACTGCCCATGGAGGGGTACCTTCCAGGAGGAAAAACATAGTTACCTCCTGCATAGTACGCAGCTCGTAGCCGGACACCGCGAGGAAATACCCGATGATCACCAGCCCGAGCAATACGGCGACCGGTTTACCGGTAATTTGGGTACTGTATTGAAAAAAGGTCTGGCCCGGAAACCTCTGGCTGAGTCTGACGATAATTACACCTGCTGCCATTGAACAGAGCGACCCCAGTATTACTGAAATCCACACATCGGGCGTGCCTGCAGCCTGTACGGTTGTCCGGGGAAGGCTGAATATCCCGGCTACGAGTATGTAATTCACCATAATAATGGTCGCTTGACTCGTTGTAATTTTGTCATGGGCTTTGTTGATCATAGGCTCACCTCCCTTTCACTGTGGCTTATCTTTTACGCAGCTTATCCTTGGGCTCCAATAGTGAAGGACGGCGCTTCATCAACTGGAGCGGTACCCGGATAATAAAGTCGCGAAGATCACTCATCCGGTTAGGGGTGATTATGCTCAGATATGGCACACCGAAGCTCTTCAGCTTAATCAGATGACTGCTCAGCAGGAGGAAGAACAGTACTACACCGTACAGCCCGAAGGTAGCGGCGAAGAACATCGCGAAGAAGCGGAGAAACCGCAGGGTGATCCCTGCACTGTACATCGGCACCGAGAAGGAAGAAATCGCCGTAACGGCAACGACAATGACCAGAATCGGGCTGACAATCCCCGCTTCTACCGCCGCTTGGCCGATGATCAGACCGCCGACGATACCCATGGCCGGGCCAATCGGCTTAGGCAGACGCAGACCCGCCTCACGCAGGATTTCGATCGAAATCTCCATAATGAGCGCTTCGATTAAGGTCGGGAATGGAACTCCCTGGCGTGAGCTCATGATCGAAATCGCCAGCTTGGTCGGAACCAGACCGGGATGGAAGGAGAGGAAGGAAATATAGAGCGCCGGAGCAAACAGTGATACGGAGGCGGCGAAGAAGCGCAGCATCCGCAGCAGGGAGCCGGAGAACCAGCGGTCATAATAATCCTCGGGGGATTGCAGCAGCATCCCGAACGTCACCGGCATGATCAACGCAAACGGCGTGCCGTCAAGCAAAATGGCAGCCCTTCCCTCCAGCAGTGCGGCCATCACCCGGTCCGGCCGTTCCGTATTCTGAATCTGCTGGAAAGGGCTGAGATAATTGTCCTCTACCAGCTGTTCGATATAACCGGATTCCTGCACATCATCGATATTAATCGTATGAATTCTCCGGGTGACTTCTGCAATCAGTTCATCATTAGCTATCCCTTTAATGTAGGTTAGTATCAGCTCTTTCTCGACTCTTTCTCCGACCGTAAAAGAAATCATCGCAAGATCGGTGTTCTGTCCGTGCCTGCGCAGCATGGCCGTATTGTCGCTCAGCGCTTCCGTGAAGCCGATTCGCGGGCCGCGCAGCAGCGCTTCCGAGATCGGTTCCTCTACACTTCTTGTATTCCCTTTAGACGTCCCCAGGATGAAGACCTCGCTCATTCCTTCGATCAGCAGCACCGCAGAGCCGAATAACACCTTTTTGAGCGACATGTCCAGCTGATTGGTGAATTCAACTTCCGAGACCAGCACCACCTGATGAACAATGATTTCTTTCAGGCTCGCCGGATCAGGCGGAGTGTCCAGCCCTTCAAATGGACGTGCTGCATTCATCAGCGGCCTTAGGATATTGCGGTCCATTCCATCCTTGTCGGTGAGGCCGTCCAGAAAGAACAGCGCTGCCTTCAATTTCAGGGTCCCTACACGTAGCTCCCGTACATTAACATCCGACATATCCGCACTGATCTCCCTAAAGGTCTGTAGATCCTGCTGAAATTGTCCGGTATAGGTTAACGTTGGCTGCTGATTATTCTGCGAAGTAGTTGAAGGAACAATCTTATTATTTTTCACAGCTTCACTGGTTTGCTCTGCTTCACCGGTATCCTCGGAGCTTGGCACGCCTCCGCCCTTCTGCCCTTCAGCCCGTCTTCCCCGGGTACTTGCCTTGCCTTCCTTAGCGCGAAGCCACAGCATGCATCTTGTCAAAATGACCGGAACAATAAAAATAATAAGTGCCTGCATGCACACACTCCAGCCGGGAATGTAACCAGTAATGCTCTTCCACAACACAAACACCCCCTCTGATCGTAACCCTTATTTTGGCCGAAGCTGGATAATTCATGCACACCTGCTAATTAAGACGAATTCAACCGTTTTTCTGAATCTATTTCACATCAAAAAAGCGAGTCACGGAGGACTCGCTTGTCAGGAATGGTGCTTATTATTTGCTGGTAAACACGCTGTAGACCGTTTCCTTATCATTCTGCACATAAACCACGTTGATTGTACTCACTTTCCAGTCCTGAAACGTTAAATAAACATATTCTGAGCCGGAAATTGTGATTATGAGGCCTGAGGATTTTTGATACAGTTCATCACTGGGATCGAGATAGCTGTATTCAAATCTTTTTTTAAGATACTCTGCGTATTCCTTCCCGGTTAATTCACTCATAAACTTATCTTCCAAGGAATAACGGTAGGCAGCAACATATCCGGGTCCTTTACTAAAGTTAAAAATAAGCTGCTTCCCGTCTTGCGTAGCAAAAGCACTCCGTAGTACGTTCGAGTATCTTTCTGATGTGAATGAGGCGGTATCGAAGGATCTGAGAAGAGACTTACCCTTCATATCATAAACATACACTCCGCCCGTGGTTTCAAATATTAACTTATCTCTATCTGCATAAATAAGGTGCGGAGGCTCAGAGCCAATAAAGAAATCATCAATTTTCTGTAAGTCAATCTCTGGAATAATAACTTCATTTTGATTTGCGGCAGCCTGGGTTGAAGCGGCTTTATCCCGATCATAATAATGCAAGAAAAGCATTATAACCACAACGCAAGCAACAACAGTAATACAGGAGAGTAATCCTGTTTTTCTATTCATTTGGCCTCCAGGCTAAACATGCTTATATAACAATTAGTGAACTTATTGTACAGCAGTTAGATGGATTAGTCTGTAAGCCAGTACGTCTGCTCCATCAATTGGGTATACGTTAGTAAGAATTTCATTTGTGTTATACGAATAATCACCTGTTCTGGATGTGATTAATGGATATTGAGTGTTATAGCTAGGAGCATAGGAACCAGTAACGATGGTAGAATGACCAAACCCTGGGTATCCGTAAACAGAATACTTAATCTGAATAATATCCCCATTCTCCCAGTTAACATATTGAGGCGGGCAGGCGTAGACCAACGGTTTGGATTCGGATCGTGAAATTCATTCACACCTGCCCATGACGGGGTACGTGCGGATAATGAATCATAATACCAGCTAGTGCGGTTTTCTTTGGCTCCTCCTGCTAACAAACTATGGGAAATAAAATTTGTACAATCATTTGCAATGGCGCTGAAATCATAATAAGGTGCGTAGCTTGAATTTCCTGAGCTTGGATCCGTTTTGCTGCTGTTAACAATTGCATATGTAACAATATTGCTTCTGGCAGTACTGCTTACACTTGCAAGACTGGCGGAATTAGGGGTTGCAGCATTAGGATTCATTGCATCCGTCTTGTAGAGCGAAACTTCAGAATCCAGCTTATCAAAAAAATTATTTTCATTGCTTAATTTAGTTTCTAAGATTTCATTTGGTTTTTTACTGTAATCAAGCTGGTATTATAAGTTATGACTACGTTATTATCTAATACCTGATAGTCATAGACACTTACCTCCAACGAAAAGCTGGATACATCAATATCGAAACGAACATTTCTGTTTTTGATAATATCATGCTTCAAATCGACATATTGGAGCACATTTTCGTCCTTAATATATTTGGACACATTCATGTCTTGCTTCATATCAATGAAATAATAATATTCCTTCAGAAATTCCTTACCAATCTCCTCGTATTTATCCATAGTTTTGGAGGAAGACAGCTCCAAAGCGTAGGCACTCGGATTAATTTCCACGCTAAAAACAAGAAATAGTATGGCGATATGCTATTTTAACTCTTTTTTAAGAAAACTGCGGATGAGGCTCACACTGAGTTCCAGATCTTCTTCGAGCGGGAAATGCCCCGTATCTAACAAATGAACCTCCACATCTTTTAAATCCTTTTGAAAGGCTAAGGCTCCCTCCGGTCCAAAGAAAAAGTCGTTTTTACCCCACGCAGCGAGTAAAGGCGGCTGAGAGCTCCGGAAGTATTCCTGCCAGACCGGATATTGTTTCAAATTATTCTGATAATCGTAAGAGAGAGCCAGTTGAATGTCTTGATTCCCCGGACGATCCAGGGCAATTTGGTCCATATTCCAGTTATCAGGGCTTATGGCCTCAGGATTACGGGTTCCATTCACATACTGAAACTTCGTCAGTTCCGGTGTCAACAGATTGAGCATACCTTCAAGACTGGCCGGATTCCCTGGATCATTCCAAAAGGCACGCATCGGTGCCCAGGACTCTCCGATTCCTTCTTCATAAGCATTTCCGTTCTGTGAAATAATGGCTTGAACGCGTTCCGGATGCATACGGGCCAAACGGAAGCCTACCGGAGCACCGTAATCATGAACATACAGGATATATTGGTTCAGGTTCAATTGTTCAACGAATGCATTGATCAGCACGGCAAGATTGTCGAAGGTATACGTGAATTCTGAAGTTGACGGCTGATCGCTGTTCCCGAAACCGGGATAGTCCGGAGCTACGATATGGTAATCGCCTTCGAGTTCACGAATAAGGTTTCTGTACATATGCGATGAAGAAGGAAATCCATGCAGCAGAAGAAGTGTTGGCTTCTCCCTGCTCCCTGCCTCGCGGTAAAAAATATTCAAACCTTCAACTTGTGCATAGCTGTATTGTATAGTCATTGAACCAACCTCCCCATTGTTACCGGTAACCAGCTTACCTGTTCCGATACTCAATAGTATACATACAGGTCTGTATAGTTTCAAGTTATTTTTTTTAGATTTATCATTTGCGTAGTAACCGT
Organism: Paenibacillus sp. FSL H8-0259; assembly: GCF_037963255.1. Classification (NCBI taxonomy): domain Bacteria; kingdom Bacillati; phylum Bacillota; class Bacilli; order Caryophanales; family Paenibacillaceae; genus Paenibacillus; species Paenibacillus sp. FSL H8-0259. Next base: position 4,168,847 of record NZ_CP150147.1, on the reverse strand, counting down.
GAGCCATTTATAATAGATAGACTGATCTGTATACTTTTGAAATACTGTGAACCGGAGGGAATCCTGTGGCTAATAAAAGTAAAAAAGAACATATCCTAACTGTCGCCTCCGACTTATTTAATAAACAGGGAATCCGGGCTACCGGTGTAGACCAGGTTGTCTCTGAATCGAACATAGCCAAAATGACGCTCTACAATCATTTCCGTTCCAAGGATGAGCTTGTCCTTTCTTATCTCATGAAGTACGATGACGAGTGGAGAAAACGGTTCGAAGACTCAGTCAACAAGAGCGCAAAAACGCCCAGAGACAAATTATTGGCTGTATTCGATATGCTCGGAGAATGGTTCGGGGAGCCGGAATTTAATGGCTGCGTGTACATTAAGACGGCAGCGGAATTCATGGATCACTCCCATCCTTACTATGAAGCAGCCCGTAATTACAAAGCTTTTATGAAAAAATACATCGATTCTGTTCTTAATGAATGTCCGTCTGTGAATCGCGAAGCCTTATCCAGCGGTCTGTCTCTGTTAGTGGAAGGCGCGATTACTGCAGCCATGCTGCAGACCGATCCCAAGCCTGCGGAGCATGCCCGGGAAACCGCCAGGGTGATCATTGATTATTATCTGCAAAGCAAATAATGAGTAAGCCGGTCCCGAAAGGGACCGGCTTCATTTAACTTTTTAAGTTAATCCCGTTTGTTCTCTACAGATTTCATACGGTTCTGATCGTCAGGCACACGGTCAACACTAAATTCCTGGCCGGCTTCTGCCTCGCCATGGGCGCTGACACTCCGGGCAAAATTGGTGAACTGCTTTTTGTGCTCATCTTGCTCGTGCTTTAGACGAAGAAGCTCCTTCGGATCCTGATTTGTCATTGTCTTAACCTCCCGGGAAATTCAAAATGCCGCGATTTACGATCATCTTTTATCAACTTTTCCATTGATTACAATGCCCTTATTCGTATGATTTATTCGTATTTCATCCTGCTCTCAATAGTCCTCCAGCTGTCCGAAAGGCCAACTGCTCACCTCGCATTGACCATATGTATCATCACCCGCAGCTATCACCGTGCCATCTGACTTAAGGCCAACGCTATGAGCGCAGCCTGCCGCAACCGCCACGATATCGCGCCAGTCACTTATATTGCATTCGCCGTGTTTATTCCAGCCTTGAGCTTCCACTGTACCGTCTGCTTTAAGACCGATGGTGTGATGACTGCCAGCCGCTATCGCAACGATATCATGCCAGCCGCTTACCTCGCATTGACCTTCATGATTCCGGCCTGCCGCCACCACCGTGCCATCTGCTCTAAGGCCGGCGGTATGAAGATAACCTGCCCCTATCGCCACGATATCGCGCCAGCTGCTAACATTGGATTGGCCATACCGGTTATTCCCCGTAATTGTCACCTTGCCGTCCCGTTTCAGTCCGGCGGTATGCCAGTCGCCAGCTGCAACCGCTATAATATCACGCCAGCTGTGTACATCGCATTGACCTTCATTATTCCGGCCAACGGCCACTACCGTGCCATCCGATTGAATGCCAACCGAACGGCGCCAACCCGCAGCAACCGCCACGATACCGTGCCAGCCGCTTACCTCACATTGATTATGCTTATTCCAGCCCACAGCGGCCACCGTACCGTCCGGTCTGAGTCCGAGGGTATGTGAATTCCCTGTATGGGCATTAGCTGCAGCGATTGCCACCATATCCTGCCAGCCGCTTACGTCACATTGACCATATTTATTGTCGCCCACAGCCATTACCGCCCCATCCGGCCTAAGCAGGACAGTATGACGGTAACCAGCTGCTATGGAAGGCACTTTTTCCACCACATTCATGAATCTCGCTCCTTCATTGAAGACTTCGGTATTATTGCGGCTCCCTCTAGAGTATCTATCCTTGGCTGTCTTATCAAGCGCGGAATCCAGATCCTACTGTGCTAAACTCACCAAGTCCGGCTGTAATTTGTTCCGCAGAACATACAGCATGATGGCCCCGACCAGGAACGCCACGACATCGGAAATGACCAGCGACCAGACCACCCCATGGAATCCGTTCAAGCGGTTGGCAATGTAGAGCACAGGAATCAGAGTAATTCCTTGAATAACTGACATAATGAAGGCGGCGGTTCCTTGTGCTGTTGCCTGGAAGATCCCCGTAAATAGCGTCGTCATTCCTGTAATGAACAGGGATAAGAATGTCACATGCAGGATGTAGCTGCCCATTTCAATCAATTGCGGGTCATTCGTGAACAGCCCGATTAAGTGGTCAGAGATCAGGTAGACAATAACGCCGAACACGACAGCTAGCGCCAGTATGGTTTTAATCGTAAATTGAATAGTATGCTTCATGCGCAACCGGTTGGCTGTAAAAGAGAAGGCAATAAGCGGCACGACGCCCTCGCTTAAGCCCATCAGGATTAACTCGGGAAATTGCAGCAATCGTGAGGAAATTCCGAAGCCCGCAATAGCCTGCTCCCCATACTCAACCAGAAAACGGTTAAAGATAAGCGACATGGCACCCATGAAGAGACTCATTACAAAGACGGGAACTCCGATTTTGAATACATTTCTTAGAATGACCTTAGTGGCCTTGAATTGTTTCAGTGAGACTGTTAAGAATCGACTCTTAAATCCTATATGATAGGCGTAATAAGCACTCGCAACCATGTTAGAAATGACCGTGGCAGACGCAACACCGATTACATCCCAGTGGAAGACGAAGATGACCAGCGCATCGAGAATTATATTCACGGCCACACTAAGCAGCATACCAATCATAGATGTTATCGCGGCTCCCTCCGAGCGGACAATACTCTCCAGTGTGAAGAACAATACGACGAAGGGTGAGCCAATAAGCATAATGGTGACGTAGTCCTTGGTAAATCCGAAGGAGTCAGGCGTTGCCCCCAGGCCATGTACGATAGAATCAATGAGCGGCAGGCCGACGGCCATCGCGATAAGACCGAGAACCAGGCTGCTGTAAAAGGCGAATGCAGATACATGCTTAACATCAGCCGTATTTTTCTCTCCCAGCAAACGGGAAATGAAGGCGCTGCTGCCGACACCAATCAGGTTACCCAGCGCCATAATGACCGCGAATAACGGTAAGGTTAAGGCAAGTGCGGTTAACATGGCAGTATTATTAAGGGTGCCTATGAAAAAGGCATTTAAAATGGAATAGATGACACTCATTGACGTTCCAAGCATCATTGGTATTGCGAAGTGCGCTACGGCTTTTGCAACCGGTGCCTTCTCAAAGTAATGAAGGTTTTCTGTATCCATGCGGTTCACCACTTTCTTCCTGTATGTTAGTCTCTATATTAGTTAGAATTCTAACTATAAATTGATTGCGAACTTTGCGCCGCACCAAACAAACCCGTAACAAATGACAATACGGGTCTCGTGAGCGGGTGTTGACTAATCGTCAGTTTCAGACTGTATTTGGTAAAATCTTTATTGCGCTGCCTTTGCCTTCAGTTCTTCGGGAAAGACAGCGCCGCTGCTGCTAATAGGAAATGCTTTACTTACTTGTCATCCGAATCACTGGAGTTGTCCTTCGAGCCGTCTCTACCATCTCTGGAAGGCCAGCCGAAGCCGTTCATGCCGCCGCCTTGACCTTCCCGGCCAAATCCGGGGAATCTTCCGCTAAAGCGTCCGTCATCCATATTTCCCCACATTCTGCTCATTTGTCCGCGCATGGCCATCAGCTTGTCGAATTCCTCTGATCCTATGCGCTCCTTAGCGGCCTCCATCCACATAGCCATTACATCACGGTCTGCATCTGTTCCTAGTTCTTCTTCTAAGGCTGTAATGACGCGGACCAGGTATTCACCGAAGGCTGCCTGTTCTTCTGGAGACAGGACTGAAAATATGCTGCCGCCCTCAACCTCCTGGCCCTCTTCCTCCCGCCCTTTCGGCGTCAGATAAATCAGCATGATGCGTTTATCTGTCTCGGAAGGCTGACGGGTAATATATTCGGCCTTCTCCAGTTTGGCCAGCAATTCATTGAGCGAGGATACACGAATGTCCAGCATATAGGATAAATCCTTGGTGCTGATTCCGTCCTTCATCCGGAGAAACGCCATGATCCTGCCTTGTCCCCGTGACGTATCTGCCATAGGGCCAACAGCGGCGTGGTTCTTCAGATGCTGTCTCTGCAGCAGCCATTGCAGCTTGGCGAGCTTGTCGTACAATTCAGCATTCATATTCATTATGAATCCTCCCAGGGATATATTTACGGTACCTGTCAATCAATGTAACGGTACCTGTTGAATTTATTATAACGGTACCTGTTATACTTGTCAAAAATTTTCTACAGGTGCCGTTAATAAATTTTCCGCTGGAAGCATTGCTGGTCTTTCAGGTAATCAAGCAGTAGCCGGTTGAAGTGCTGCGGCTGACATAAATGGCTGGGATACATGGCATCTTCCAGTATTGCCAGCGTGGCGAGCGGATATTTGGCCGCTGTTTGTCTCACCTGCTCCAGAACCCGCTCATTCTGATTGCCTGATACACAAAGAACGGGAACCTGCAGCCTTAGTGCAAACCCGTAGCTGTCCGTATGTCTTAGTGCCAGACGCTGTTTAATCAATTCTGTTGTCCGTTCATGGACAAGCTCTCTTCTCAGAATATGATACGCAGACAGCCATTTGTTATATGTAATGCGCAAAGAACGGATGAACATTTCAGCCGGAAGATAATGGGCGGCCCATGCGCAGATTTGAAAGAGCTCCAGCACTTTGCTGCCTTTGGACGTACAATCTCCTAGGATGTAATTGTCCACCAACACCAGATTAATTACCCGTTCAGGATTCAGATAGGCGAATTTCTGGGCAAGCACAGCACCGCTGGAACAAGCTACGATGACGGCCCGTTCTACGGACAGTCCATCCAATAATCCCTTCAGATCTTCACACTGCGTGTCTACAATCCGGCTGATCTCCACATCCATTTTACCGGATTGCCCATTCCCTCTTAGGTCAAACAAGATCACTTTCGCCCGCTTGCTGAAATACTCCGCCTGAGGCTCGAACAGATGATGTGAAGTCGAATAATCATGAATAAAAACAATGGGCAGACCACTGCCCGACACCTCGTAATAGAGGGTAGTTCCATTGACGTCAATATACGGCATTACCTGTGCATCCTCTCATGTCGCTTACGGAGTTAGCTGCCGGATTCGGGCTTGAAGAGTAGCCCTACTCGATTCCTCGAGATTCACCCCAGAAAACTTGGTTTCCCCGCTTCCATTACGGAACTCAGCGATTACATATATTTTTGCGGATATAGATTAACAGAAACTTCAGTATAGCCCATATTCGTCTATGAATGAATAGCTTAGGTGAATTTGCCCAACACGCGCAGAAACCAGCCGCAGTGAACCCAAAAAACAGAGCAGCGATTCTCCCGTTACTGGAGACTCACTGCTCTGCTTGCTTTAAACATCATCTATAATCAGCGGTTCAGGATGTCATCCACCTCTTTGGCGAGCGTGTCCAGGCTGTCCTGAATTGGCAGGTTCTCCAGCCAGATATCGTTGATGCGTGTGCCCATCAGATCTTCAATCTCATGGTACGTACCGGTCATCGGACGCATTTTGCTGAATTCCAGCTCATCGGAAGCGACCTTGTAGCCTGGGAAGGCGGCAATGGTCTCTTTCATCAGGTCTGTGTCCAGGGAGGTTAGACGGGTCGGAAGATATCCCGTATTGGCAGAAGCATACGCCGCCTGTTCGGTATCCGACAGCCATTTCATGAATTCAAAAGCGGCTGCTTTCTCATTATCCGTTCCCGTATTCGCCAGATACGTATTCGATCCGCCGACCGGAACGCCCCGTTTGCCGTCTTCTCCGGCAGGAATCATGGATACGCCGAGATCAATTCCACTCTCCGCGGCCATGCCGGCAAACGTTTTGTAGCCGCCGACACTGGAGAAGATCAGCGCTGTGCCCGGATTGGCAATGGAGGCATAGTAGGCATCCTTGTCCGTGACCCCGAGTACTTTGATTAGTCCCTTGGATTCCAGATCCTCAATGAAGGAGATCAGCTTCACTGCGCCTTCACTGTTGATATTGGATTTCGTCTCATCCTCATTGACCACATTAGTATCCGAGTACGAATGCAACAGCGCCTCCATCACCCAGAAGTCATAGTTGAACAGGTACATCGGCGGCTGGCCGGTAGCATCATAAGCGGTTTGCAGATAGGCCTCCAGTTCGGCAAAGGTCGCCGGTCCGTTCGGATCCAGCCCTTCTTTAGCGGCGAGCGTCTTGTTTACATACATCACGGGAACACTCCGCATATGCGGAAAGGCATACAGATCCTCGCCCAGATACAGGTTGCCGAGGTCGCCGATTTTGAAATCTGAGGTGTCGAACTTGTCCGTTTCCATGAACGGTTCCAGATTGGCAATAATGTCACTGTCGGCAAAGCCCTTAGTCATCGCCACTTCATCAATAAAAACATTCGGCAGCGTACCCGCTATGGCTGCAGCGTTGATCTTCTGCTGCATTTCCCAGTAATCGCCTTGATATTCAGCATTCACATGGATATTCAGCTCGGCTCCCTTGGTCTCGTTGAACTGGTCCACCAGATTCTGATTTACATCCTCCACGGCGGAGGTCCAGAAGTTCAGCTCGGTAACGGAATCCCCTTTCTCATAGGCCGCTACACTGGATTCGGCTTCGGTGGTGGCACAGCCTGCAAGAACGGCGGTCAGTGCAACAGTGGCGAGCAGCGGAGCTACTCTTTTTCCCCATACCTTCATTATTCGTTTCTCCTCCATGAACTGCTGTATTTGGTATTCAACATGCAAGGCCGCAGGGTATTCCCGCTACTTCACTCCCATGTAGGTGAACGCTTTGATAATCTGCTTGCGTGCAATCAGGAAGACCAGCAGAATCGGCACGATCAGCATCATATTCCCGGCCATCACGATCTGCGGGCTGAGCCCCTCCACATCCTGAAGCTTCTGAATTCCAAGCGGCAAGGTCCGGACAGCATCTGTTGTGGTCCATACGAGCGGGAAAAAGTAACTGTTCCACGTCCCGATGAACGTCAGCAGCGCGAGTGTGGACAAGGTGGGCACAGCGGCAGGCATCATGATCGTGCAGATGATTTTGAACTCACTGGCATTATCCAGACGGGCTGCCTCCAGCTGGGAATCCGGCACCTGCATGAAGGTCTGCCGCAGCATGAAGATGGCCGTACCGCTGGCAATGAAGGGCACGATGAGCGATACATAAGTGTTCAGAAGTCCGGACTTCGCAAACATCACGAAGATCGGCAGGAAGATCAGCTGGCCCGGAATCATCATGGTGGCGAGCACGATGCCGAACAGCGCATTTTTACCCTTGAATTGATATCTTGCGAATGCATAGGCTGCCGGCACAACAACGACCAGCTGGCCGAGCATCGTCCCGAGCGTAATGATCAGGGAATTGCGGGTATAATGCAGAAAGTTAATCCTCGTAAAAGCATCCCGAAAATTCTGCCATTGCAGCGAATCCACCCAGAATTTCGGCGGCATCCGGAGCACCTCGCCCAGCGTCTTGAACGCGGTGAGGATCATCCAATAGAATGGCATCAGGAAGATCACAATCAGCAGAACAGATACAATGATCCGCAGTCCTGCGCCCGGCAGCCGGACCCAAACCTTCATTTCCTCACCCCTTTAGCGGTAATGAACCCGTTTATTCAGTGCTTTGAAGTAGAAAATCGTAATCAGCCCCACGATACCCATCAGCACGACCGCCATTGCGGAGGCGTAGCCGACCCGGTAATATTCGAAGCTCTGCTTATAAATGCTGAAGATCAGCGTGTTCGTGGCATTGGACGGACCGCCCTGCGTCATGATATTGATCGTCTCGAACACCTGGAAGGAGCCGATGATATTCATCAGGATCAGGAAGAACAAGGTCGGTGAGATCATCTTCAGCGTAATTTGAAAGAAAACGGAACGCTTGGACGCATTGTCCAGAGCCGCAGCCTCATAGAGGTAACCCGGAATAGAGCCCAAGGCGGAGCAAATGATCAGCGCATTGAATCCGACGGATTTCCAGACCGAGACCAGCACCAGCGAGAACAGCGCCACATCCTTATCGGTCAGCCAGCCCACCGGCGCTGCTCCCAGCACAGACAGCAGGTAATTGAACAGCCCCGTATCCGTGTTCATCAGCCACATCCAGATCAGCGATACGGATACCAGCGAGATGATATTGGGCGTGAAGCTCAGCGTCTGGATGAAGCGGTTCAGCGGCGTGTTTTTCTGTAAAAAAAGCGCCAGCCCCATCGCCAGCACCATCACCAGCCCAACGTCCATCCCCATGTACAGCAGCGTATTGAGCAGGGTATGGAGGAAATCCCGGCCGCTGAACAGCTCTGCATAGTTGCTGAGTCCGGCGAACTTCATCGGTCCGCGCATATTCCAGGTGAAGAAGCTCAAATAGATGTTGTACAGAATCGGATAGAGGTAAAATACCGTCAGGATGATCACTGCCGGAGCAACCAGCAGATAGGGAAGCACCTTCACGGACGGACGCAGCCGCTTCATGCCGAATCACCGGTGCTTCCGGCTGTGCTGATTCCGGACTGTGCAGCTACCCGGACCCGCTGCTCCTGTGCGTCGAAGAATGCCAGATGCTCTTTCTTCACGTAGAGTCTCACGGCTTCCAGCTCGCGTTCCGGACGGTCGAAGCATTTCACCGAAATGCTCAGCCCGTTCTCCAGCTGCACTTTGTAGATAATCTCCGACCCGAGCAGCTCCCGGCCGCTGAGCGTACCCGTCAGGCTAACGGTATTGTCCGGCTCCATTCCCGGCTCCAGGGTAAACTTCGCTTTCTCCGGCCGGAAGCCGAGATACCGGGCCTGCTGCGGAGCCAGCTTATGGATGTCTTCCCCGCAGCGGTCAAGGGCGAGAATATTCATCGGCGGGGTGCCGATGAAACGGCTGGAGAACAGGTTGGCCGGATCGTAATACAGGTTGTGCGGGTTATCCTCCTGCATGACCTTCCCGCTATCCATCAGCACGATCCGGGTGCCCATGCTCATCGCCTCCACCTGGTCATGGGTTACGTAGACAAAGGTCGCACCCAGCTTCTTATGCAGCTCGATCAGCTCCGCCCGCATCTGCTGCCTCAGCTTGGCATCCAGATTGGACAGCGGCTCGTCCATCAGGAACACGGCAGGCTTCTTCACCATGGCCCGCGCCAAGGCGACCCGCTGGCGTTCACCGCCGGAGAGAAACTCCGGCTTTTTGTGCAAATGCCTGGTCAGTCCAACGGTCTCCGCAATTTCAGTAATCAGCCGCTGGCGTTCCTCCTTCGGCACTTTGTTATTCTTCAGCCCGTATTCGATGTTCTTCTCGACCGTCATGGTCGGGTACAAGGCATAATTCTGAAATACCATCGCCAGATTCCGTTTGCCCGGCTCTACCTGATTCATGCTTATCCCGCCGATGTGAATCGAGCCTTCCGTGGAATGCTCCAGTCCGGCAATCATTCTTAGCGTTGTAGACTTGCCGCACCCGGAAGGGCCGACCAGCACCGTGAAGCTGCCGCTCTCAATCGTCAGATTCAAATCCTCAATAATCAGCTTGTCGCCGTATTTCTTGGTTACCTTTTCCAGAACGATGCCGCTCATATTCTCCTCCTCCAGCAGTGGTCTTCCGCCTGCTTCCTTTCGTCTCTCAGTGCTTCAGGCACTCCCGTGCAAGGTCTGGTTTATTGGTCATAATCCGCGTAACCCCCAGATTCCGCAAGCGGATCATCTCTGCCTCATCGTCCACTGTCCAGGGATTAACCTCGAACCGGCTGCGGTCCGCCAGCTCCATGAAGGCTTCATCTACCCCCAGATAATACGGATGCAGTACATCCGCCCGGCAATTCGCCGCATATGCCTCCAGCCGGTAGAAGCTTTCCATGAACGCAATCGCCGTCCTGAGCTCCGGGTAATCGCGCTTCAGCCGGGCCACGGCATTGTGATTGATCGAAGAGATCAGCGTATTCTCTGTGTAGCCATAACGGCGCACCAGCTCCGCTGTCCGCATATTCACTTCACCGTAAGGCCGGGAATAATCCTTGGTCTCGATGTTGATGTACAGCCCGTGCTTCATGGCGAACTCCATCACCTCGCCAAGCTCCGGCAGGCGGCTTCCGTCCGTTCCGTATTTCACGGCAAAAGCATACGAGAAATCATACTGCCGCAGCTCTTCGAGCGTCAGTTCTCCGACCAGACCGGTCCCGTTCGAAGTCCGGTCAATGGACAGATCGTGGATCACCACCAGCTTCCCGTCCCGGGTCAGCTGCACATCCAGTTCAATACCATGCGCCCCCATGTCGAGAGCCAGCCCGAATGCGGCCATCGTATTCTCCGGTGCATAGGCGCTTGCTCCCCGGTGAGCCAGTATCTGGGTCTGCTTCATGCGCATACCTCTCTAAGCTGATAGCAGACATCCGGACGGTCAGTGATGATCGCGTCTACACCGGCCTCCAGCATCATGCGGATATGCTCCGGATCATTTACTGTCCAGGCGTTGACCTGAACTCCTGCCGAGTGGGCTTCTTCTACCAGTTCGCGGTTAACCCCGATGTACAAGGGATGCAGAGCATCGGCTCCGGTCATTTGCGCATATTTTCCGCCCTCGTATAATCCTGCAATGTAGAGCAGCGCTGTCCGCATCTCCGGGCAAGATTCCTTGAGCCTTACCATAGAGGTATGATTGAAGGAAGAGAAGATCACTTGTCCGCAGAGGCCATACTCCTCAACCAGCTTTGCCGCCTCTTTCCCGAGTCCGTTATACAGCTCCGACTTAGAGAGGATATCCTTCACTTCGATGTTCAGGTATAGATCATGATCCTTCACCAATTCCAGCACTTCACGGAGGGAAGGAATCTGGGCTTCCGGGTATTGTTCCTCGAAGCCCTTATTGAAGCGGAAGGCCTTCAGCTCAGCCAGCGTGTAGGACATAATATCTCCTTTGCCGTTAGAGGTGCGGTCGATCGTATCATCATGAATCACCACGATCTCTCCGTCTTTGGTCAGATGAATATCGATTTCCAGACCGTCGGCATGCTGCTGCACCGCGAGCCTGAAGGCTTCCAGTGTATTCTCCGGTGCATAGGCGCTTGCGCCGCGGTGGGCCAGTATTTTACAATCCTGCATAGTTTCTCATCCTCCTGTTATTGGGGTTCGGCTTGCTTGTTGAACAGATCAGCCAGGGAGTTCAGAACATAACCGGGTATGATCTGCTGCCGGTCGATATCCGCTTTGGTGCTCACTCCGGTAAGGACAAGGGCCGTCTGCATGCCGCTGCCGTTACCCATTAGAATGTCTGTCTCCAGCCGGTCACCCACCATCAGGCATTGCTCCGGGGGACAGGCCAGCAGCCGAAGCGCCTCCTGCGCATAATAGGAAGAAGGCTTGCCAATAATCACATCAGCCTCTGTCCCGGCCGCAGTTTCCAGCGCTTTGACAATCGCCCAGGTATCCGGGATATAACCTCCGGGCACCGGGCAGGCCGGATCGGGATTGACCGCCACCAGCCTGGCGCCCCCTCTTGCCGCTCTCATTCCGAGCACCAGCTTCTCATAATTGAATTCGCGGTCCATGCCTACCAGCACATGGGTTGCTGCCTCAGGGTCCCTGGTTACGGCCACTCCGAATTCCTCCATTTGCTTTCGCATCACCGCTTCTCCAACCAGATACACCCTGGCTTCCGGCTCTTCCCGTGCGAAGTAGCCGCCGCTGACATAGAGTGCCGTCAAGATTTCCTCTTCCCCGCAGGCCAGCCCCATGTGCTCCAGTCTGCGCTGGCAATCCCGGGGAGTATGGACCGAGCTGTTGGTCAGAAATAGAACTCTCCGGCCTCTTCGCCGCAGCTCCGCAACCGTGTCCACCACACCCGCAAGCAGCTGATCGCCAATCAGCACGGTCCCATCCAAATCAAAGCAGTAGGCTTCATATGAAGCGATGTCCATCAGCGCTTGCTCCTTTTCATTCAGGTTCACTGGTTCTCCGCGCCGGAATTTCCGCACAAAAAAACCAGCTCCAGAAATTAAGCCTCCGGTTACAGCCTCGTAAGGCTCCATCGAATGCTAATAACTGACCGCTGGGTTTTCTCATCGTCTCCACCCCGGGGTACGTTATTCACTTATTTCACGCTTCCACTGCCACAGGGCCGCGTCCCCAATGGAGACATAATCGGCGCCGCTGTCCAGCGCACTGCTGATTTCCTGCTTTTCCCGGATCAGTCCGCCTACGATCAGCGGCTGCTTAATGCGCTGCTTCATATCTTTGATGATTCTCGGCATCAGTCCGGGCATGAGCTCGACCTCATCGGGATTACAGGTCTTGATCATCCGAAGCGCGGTTTCTATCGCTGCCGTATCAATGGCGAAGAACCGCTGGATACTGGCGAGCCCGTGCGCTCTGGCTGTGGCGATGGCATTGCTCTTGGTGGTAATGATCCCGTCGATCCGGAAGGCTTCGGCCAAATACTGAATCGCCGCCGCATCTCTGCCAATTCCGCCGACCATCTCTACATGGACGAATACCTGCTTGCCTGCATGCTGCAGCGGCTTCACAATCTGCCCCAGGTTGTTGATGTTCCCGGTCATCAGATTCACACGTTTCACACCGCAGACAACCGCCTGATCAATCTGTGACTCCTCGGTGATCGAAGCAATAATGGGGTTATGCTTCAAGTAAGCATCCTCCCTTCACTTATAGCTTGCAGCTGCCAGCTTGTCTTCCTGCTGGTCCTACCCCCTATGTTACAGAGCTTTTATTCGCTTAATATCAGAGCGCTGTAAAAGTTACAGTTAACATTCAGGCAAGGAATTCCATTGCCGCAGATAACTGACAGGGTTCGGGGCTTCGTATATCAAGCACTGCATGAGAGCTATTTGATCTTCCAACGGCAAGTCATCATCAAATGATCCTGGTGCATCTCGGCTGTCAGAGTTCCGTCCATCTTGTCCATAAGACTTTTGGCAATCGAGAGTCCTAGTCCGGATCCTTGGGCAGAACGTGTGCGGTCGACTGTGTAGAAACGGTCGAATATCAACCTTACCTCGTCACTTGATAATGCCTTCGCCTCGTTAACGATCCTCAACTCGGCAAACCCGTCCCTCTTTTGGAGGCAAATGTTCACCTCTCCGCTTGCATGTTTGACAGTATTGATGAGCAAATTCTCAACCACCCTGCGTATAGCTGATTCATCGGCATAGATAACCACGTCTTCCTCTGGCAGCCGGATATCCGGTATAATGTTCTGTTCATTGAAACGGTCGTAGAAACCAACCAGTATTTCTGAAAGGAGTACAGTCATTCCGATTCGCTCCGTCTTGAGCTGATAATCGGGGGACTCAATGAGGGACAGCTCGAAGAAATCATTCAACAACGCCTGCAGACGCTTCGTCCGGTTATGAATGATCGAGAGGTATTCCTGCTTCTCCTCATCCGTAACCGGCTCCGCTCCAAGCAGTTGAACATAACCTGATATGGAGGTCAGCGGAGTACGGATGTCATGGGAAATGTTCGCAACTGCCTGCCGCAGCTCCTGCTCGCTCCGTCTTCTGCGTGCTTCTGCCTCGACGACAAGTCCGGACTGGCGGTTAATTTGACTCGCTAGCGCTTCCAGCCGGTTGTCGAATAAGGTGACTTCAATTTTTTTACCGGTAGTTCCCTTGTTGTAAAGGTACAATTGCTGTGTCATACGCTTTAGCTCCCGCCTGAGCAGCAGCAGATAGGCAAGCAGAAGAGCTGCCGCCGCAGCCAGTATAAGCGTCAGGATAAGCAAGACTCTTCCGCCCCTTTCATATCTATTTGATTTCCTTTCTGCGGTACACAAGAATACCGAGCAGCCCGGATACGGCGATCGTCAGTATGGGCACAAGCAGGAGCGCCGGCAGATCATGGCTATCCATTCTGGGCTTGCCGATATCCCCCATAAGCTTGAAGATCGAATATTCATATACCTTGGTTAAGGAAGGAATGTATTCAACCAGGCCGCCCAGAACGGAATCAATCAATAGAAAGAAAATAATCGAGAAGCCGATGGATTTGCCGCTGTCGGTGAATAGGGCAGTGAACAGGGCTCCGATTGCCGCGTAGCCTGAAGTATACAGCAGCGTTAGTCCAAGAATTCGTAATATGAAGGACGAATCTACACCCTCCGGCAGGTGGCCGAAACCTGCAAGCAGCGAGACCTCTGCTGTGCTTATGACCGGGAATACCAGAGAAATAGCCATGGTTCCGATAGAGAATCCAATCAGCTTGGCAGCGAATAGCCTGCCTCTGGTGTGGCCTGATGATGCGATCGACTTCATTACACCTGTTGAATATTCATTGGCGATGAAGAATCCTGCCAGGGCTGCTACGCCCAATTTGATCACATAAGCATTGCTTGCAATAAAAGTAATCAGGAATTCTGCTCCCGTGAACTGCGGCGCTCCACTGGACTTGTTATCAAAATAGTAGAGCAGCGGGTAGGCCAGTGAAAGAGCGGCGGTTATAAGCAGCAGCACGCGGAAGGATCGGTCCTTGCGCAGCTTGAACAACTCGGATCTAATCAGATTATACATAGCCGGCACCTCCGATCCGCTTCATGAAATAGCTCTCCAGATCTTCTCCCATGGGCATGAACTGCTCAATCTGTACACCTGCAGAGAATAACGCCGAAGATATTTCCGCGGGTTGCCCGAAACGGCCGAACAGCTTAATGGCCCCATCCGGCATCACTTCGAAATCATGGGTATTTAGCTCGTTCTGAATTACCGTTACCGCTTTGTCCGGATTATCCGATTTAATGAACAAATATTGCTGGCATTTATCATTTAATTCCCGGGCGGTGAGCTGTTCCAGCAGCTTTCCCTGATGAATGATGCCATAGTGGCTGGCGAGCAGATGCAGTTCGCTCAGAATGTGGCTGGAGATCAGAATCGTTAATCCCCGTTCATGGTTAAGCCGCTTGAGCAGCTCGCGCATTTCGATGACGCTCATCGGATCCAGCCCGTTAGTCGGCTCATCCAGAATCAGAAATTCGGGATCGCTCAGCATGGCGATTGCCAGGCCCAGCCGCTGCTTCATGCCAAGCGAGAAATTCTTTACTTTCTTCCTGCCTGTATCCTGTAGCCCGACCAGCTCCAGCATACGTACGACGCTATCTTTACCGGGAATGCCCCGGAGGAGCCGGTTCACCTCCAGATTCTCTCCGGCAGTCATGTGCGGGAACAATGCGGGGCTCTCAATAATCAACCCCATTCGCTTGCGTGCCCGGGTTAACGACTTCTCGTCGCCGGCGCCAAATAATTCAATTGATCCTCCGGTTGGAAAAGCAAGTCCGGTTATGATGCGCATCAGTGTTGATTTTCCTGCTCCATTCTGCCCGATAAAGCCATAGATAGCACCTTTGCGGATCGTTAAATTTACTTTATCCAGTGCTACACCGCCTTGGAACTTCTTGGACAATTGATTCGTTTGCAAAATAACTTCATTCATAGTCTCTTGGCCTCCTTCTGTCTTAGACCAAGTATAGAAACAATAACTTAAGAGAGTCTAAAGCCGAATCTTAAGAATGTCTTAAGGCTTTAGCCGATAGCCCAAGCCCCATACGGTCTCGATATATTCGCTTCCCGGTGCAGCCTTCACAAGTTTGTTCCGCAAATTGCTCATATGTACGTTGACCGTATTGTCATCACCATGGTAGGGCTCATCCCATACGCTTTCGTATAGATTTGCTTTGGTGAATACTTTTTGGGGTGCCGACAGGAGCAAGCTTAGAATTTTGTATTCCCTGGCGGTCAGTGCAACCTTCATCCCTTCTGCAGTCACCGTTCTAGAGTCGGATTCAAGCAGGAGTCCTTTATGCTGCATGATGCGCGATACAGGCGGAGCCGCAATTTGTGCATACCTGCGCAGATGCAAATCGATTCGTGCGGACACCTCCTCGAGATCAAAGGGCTTCGTAATGAAGTCGTCTGCACCTCCGCGCAGCGCGGATACTTTGGTATGCTGTTCACCTTTAGCCGAAATGATAAGGACCGGCACATCTCCCCGTGAACGGATCCAATCCAGCAGCTCCTCCCCGGTCATTCCGGGCAGCATTAAATCCAGCAATACCATGCTCCATTCCCGTTGCTGCAGATAGAGTAACGCTTCCGTTCCGGAGAAGGCTGGCTGGGGTACATAACCGCTTTTCCGTATAATACTGCACAGCAGCCGGCTGATATCGCTATCATCCTCGGCTACAAGAATATGTATCGAATTATTCATCGTATCTCCTTGTATTTCCTTAATTGGCTGTCATTTCTGAAATCTATGTTTTTATGATAGACTGTTTCTGCTTCTTTTTCCAGAATGAATAGCTGTCCCCATCGGTAGTAAGCCCTTTAGGCATCATTGTTGTACGTTTTGCAACTTTGATTTATTAATAGCCTGGTATTCGGGAAGATTGTTGTATGAAATACAAGAATAAACCTGCTAAGCCGCTTGAAAAAGGTGAAATCCTGCATTTTATACAACAATTTTGAATTTGGGCCGACAGGATGGGTAGCGTCAAGAAGTTTGTGTAAGAGAGTAGAAGTACCTCCCCGGGTTACGGGTTGGGGGTGCAGGTGTTTCTGGGGGTCGGGGGAACCCCGACCCCCAGAAACTGGATTCATCCGCTATTCTTCTTCGGGTGTGGGCAAGGAAGGGTAGCGTGCTTCAAATAACTCGTTTAGCTTCTTTTTGACGGGTTCCATCCCAAAGCCAGGAACGACCCGCTGCCCATGACGTTCATTGTAGTCAAGCATTTCGAGATACACGATTTTCTCTGCCGCATCCATATTCGTCAAACTGTTCATCGGTTTAAGGCGTTTGCGGATTTCCTTGTTCATTCGCTCAATCGGATTCGACGTATAGATCGCTTTGCGAATGGGCTCCGGGTACTTGTAGAACGTCAGGAGTGTGCACAACTGCTCCTCCCAGGACTTCATTTCTTTCGAATACAGCTTGTTCCACTTGGCTTTGACCGTATCAAAGTTAGCCCGGGCCACGACCTCATCCGGTGCGGTATACACGGTCTTCAGGTCTTCAAGGACATCGGTTTTGTGCTCGATCCGGATTTTGGGGAACGTGGCCCGCACCTTGTGCACCACACAGTGCTGCACATCCGCCTGCGGGTACGTCTCTTTAAACGCCGCATCCAGCCCGGGAAGCCCGTCAAACACACCGAGCAACACTTCCTGCGCTCCACGGTCGTACAGGTCTTTAAGGACCTCACGCCAGCCGTTCGAACTCTCTTGACCGCCGACGTAGAACCCTAGGATTTGACGTTGTCCCTCTTCGTCAATCCCCATCGCAAAATAAACGACCTCACCGCGGACCGTACCCCGTTTGAGCTTCACGTACAGCCCATCCAGGTAGATCACGCTGTAGCGCTTGCTCAGCGGCCGTTTCTGCCACTGGTGGATGTCGTCCAGGACGGTAGCCGTAATGTTGCTAACGGTCGTTGGAGAGTAATGGCTTCCAAACATACTTTCAATAAACCGGGCCACATCCCGCGTCCCCATGCCGCTTTTATACATCTGGATGACCGCTTCCTCCAGCCACCCGTCCCGCCGCTGGTACGGCTCAAACATCTGAGTTTGAAACAATCCTTGGCGGTCGCGGGGGACCTCCAGGTCCTCTAGATTGCCGTATTTCGTGTGCAGGTTTCGGGTGTAGTATCCGTTACGGCTATTGCGTGTACCTGCTTCCTCGCTCGCCATGAACGCCTGCATTTCTGCACGCATGATGGACTCCAAGTGGTCTTTCACAAAATCGTTAACAAGTTTTTCAAATAGATTATTCAGTGAGCTTTCGGGTAAAATAGTCATTGGTAGGGTTCCTCCTTGGTGGTTTCGCAATCCTGAGGATACCCTACTTTTTTGTTGCCTGACTAGGCTCCAAATACTGGTACACAACTTATTTTACGCCATCACAGGATGAGGGGAATGTTGTATTATGTGCAGGATTTTATGGAAAGAGTTATTTATATTTCCTCAGGGAAGCTGCTGTTATAAGTAGAGGCATCCCCATACATCATTAACTGATGGGGATGCCTCTTATAAGCACACAACTGTAATCAAAACCTGCTCTTCCCGACGTAGCAGCCTACGCCAGCCTTCTTCAATAATTTAGATGGTAATCAGATCTTTGATCCGGACCGGTAGTCCGGTCCGCATGGCCTGATTGGCGGCGATTCCGGTCATGATGGAGCGGGCTCCGTCCCGGTGGTCGGCCGCACGGTGGTAAATATCCTCGTCCGGCGTTCCGAACAGATCGTTCAGCAGCACAGGATCTCCGCCGCCGTGGCCTCCCGTTCCTTCATCCACCTGAACTTCATAAGGCGCTCCAAACATGGGATGCACCACAATATGCTTACCCTCCACAGCTCCCTCCAGGGCACGGTCACCTCCGGCATTGACATAGGATTTTTCCACGATGCTCATTTCGATTCGGCCCTTGGAGCCGTTAAAAGCTATCCGGTAACCCTCCCAAGGCATGTAGGCGTTCAATGAATACGTAAGAATCGCCTTATTGCTGTACCGGACCATTACTCCCATGGTGTCCTCAATACTGATTCCGTCGCCGAACACGCTTTGATCCCGCTGATAGCCGTCCTCTGCTTCTGCATCCAGGTACATCTCCTTCAGAACGGGATTCTCATCCAGCTGCAGGGCAAAGGGATCGTCCTTGGCAGCCGGATTTCCGGTGGCACGCTGATAGAATGAAGTTACGCCGCGGTTCTCGGCATTCTCCCGGCCATAGAATCGCAGGTCGCCGAAGGCAAACACCGTTTCCGGCTCCGCACCGATCCAGAAGTTGACCAGATCGAAGTGATGAGTGGATTTGTGAACGAGCAGTCCCCCGCTGTTGCGCTTGTCCCGGTGCCAGCGGCGGAAATAATCCGCCCCATGCTCAGTATTCAGCAGCCATTCGAAATGAATGGAATGCACTTCCCCGATTATCCCTGAGGCAATCAGCTCGCGGGCTTTCGTATGATGGGGGGCATAGCGGTAATTGAAGGTGACCCTGACCTTGCGTCCGGTACGCTCCACCGCTTCGTAAATCTCCTTGCATTTCTCCACATCAACGGTCATGGGCTTCTCTGTGATCACATCACAGCCAAGCTCAAGCGCGCGGATAATATATCTGTGATGGGTCCGGTCTACACTGGTGACAATGACAATATCCGGTTTCTCTGTCTCGATCATGGTGTCAAACTGCTCAGCCAGGTAGGTGTTCACCTGCGGATACCCGTGTGTCTCCGACAACAGCTTGTTGGCGTAATCCATACGTGTCTGATTCACATCGCAAAAAGCGGTAAGCTCCGCAGAATCCCTGTACTCCTTCGCGATAGCTTCATAGAAAAATTGCGCCCTGCCGCCAATGCCTACCTGTACATAACGCTTCTTATCCAATTACGTGTGCCTCCTAAAGTTAGTTCTTATATTGAGTTTCAGTTTTTGCAGCGCAGCCGTGCACTACCCTCAGTTATCTGTCTCAGCCGGAAAGTCCAGACTGAACAAATAGGGGGTCAGCGGCTGAAGCTCTATAGTCTGGCCCGCAGTGCTTTGATCTGTAATCAGATCCATGAAGCCGTTTGCCGTTAATCCATTGCGGACTGCTTTGACCACCACGGGTTCCGGGCCATAGTTAACCACATTCATGAGTGTATGTCCCCCATATTCAACGGTTCTCCACTCGACATTGTATACGGGAGCATTGTCTGCCGGATCAAGCAGCAGCAGCTGCCCCGGATTTACAGTCTGCAGGAACGGTAACAAGTAATCTCTGATTTGGCCTGCGGTCCAGTCCGTTGCGGATATTTTGTCCGCATGGGCGAACACATAACTTCTGTCTGCGGCAGAGAGCGCCGCGCCGTGCGGCGTAAGCTCCAAAGCGTGGGAGCCGATCAGCAGCACCCGTCCGCCCTGCTCCATAAACTGTCTGATTCCGCTCAGCGTCTCCGGATTGACTCTTGAAGCGTTTGGCACAATCAGCAGCTTATAATCGTCCAACCCGCCATTGTCTACCTGCCCTTCAGAAACATATCCAGCCTTGTAGCCGCTGTAAGACAACGCTTCATAAGAGCGGAGTGAGACTGCCGAATAATCACCGGAGAAGACGCCTGAGGCTGTAGAATACAGAATCGCAACCTGTGGCTGCTCGTTCTGGAAGGCGGTAACCTGGCCGGCCAGCCGGTTCAGGTCCAGATTGGTTCGTCCCGCCTGAGCTACAACATCCGGCCGGTGCAGAATGCTGCCCTCGGTACTTGCCGTTTCATTGTATGTCCGCTCCCAGACCCAGATGGCCGAGCCGCCCCTGCCGTGAATCGCACTCTGCCACAGTACGGAGCGGACATGCTTTGCCTGTTCCGGCGTATACATTTTGTCCCCATCTGCGATCAGATGATGCTCAGAATTAAAGACCGGGGCTTCTTTGAAGGAGGCTTGCAAATCATAGAAGCTGAGTTCTTCCATGAAGCCCTTCGGGCCTTCGTTGATATAATTCCAGTTGTCATTGCCGTTGATCTGGCTGAACTCCGAGAAGCGCTCGATATCCACGCCCCAGGACAGGCTGCCCCGGGGATCACCCATGATTTTCGCCTGCACAGGCAGCTCAGGAGCAAGCTCATGGATAATTCCGGCCATCCATTCATGCCAGCTGGCGAAGTAATCCTGGTTGAACAGCACATAGTCATAAGACGCCGGAGAAGCTGTAATATTCTCAGGCATAGGCACTTCGCTAAATGAGCTATAGGCTGTTTGATAGACGCCGTTCAGCTGCCCGATATCGCCGTCATAGATGCCTTCAAGATACTCCTGCCAGGCAGGCAGCGCATAGGCATCCTTATTGGCCATATAGACCGATTCGTTGGTGAGCGTAAGACTCTGCAGCGAATCATAATCCTTGATGGCAGGAATCAAGGCCCGCAGATAATCCTCAATAATGGATTGGGCCATCGGCTGAAACAGGGAGAATTTGATAGAGCCGTTATTATCCACCTTCAGCTCCGGCCACTTTGCGAGCACCCAGTCCGGAAAATAATGCGGGGAAATCAGGAGATTGACCGCAATATCATAATCCTCAGCCCGCTGCAGCGCCGGTAACAGATCCGATTGGATTTTGCGGGTGGAGACAACGTATTCCTTGTCTGGGGAATAACCGCCCAGCTCCTCAAAGCCGGGATTCTGAATCAGATTCACCGTGCTCCCGGCCTTGACAACACTTAAGTCATCCACCCAGACCGTACCTGTATTCTCGGATAAAATAACCAGCGGGTAGGATACCTCCCCCTTCGCTGTGGTATATTCGAACGTCACCTCCGTCCAGTCATAGGTTCCGCCGGGCAACGGCTGACGCTGCTTCCAGCCCGTTCCGCCCGGGAACCAGACGTTCCTGGCATTGTCACCCTTCACCCATACCTTGAATTCATAGGTAGTCTCCGGCTCTACTGCTATGGTCTGGGCGACATTGATGAATACATTCGGCTGCCGCGGCGATGCATTGGCAATCTTCAGGGAATGATTGCCGGAATGGCTTATCCCTTCTGTAATTGCTGCTGTAGCAGACACCGCACCGGAGCGGTTGACGGTGTAGCGGTTTACGAAATCTTGTTTGTCCAGAATGACATCCCTTGGCCCCAGCTCAATCTGGATTACGTTCGCTCCGAGATCCTGAAGCTTCGGAATATCCCGCTTCACCTGGTTGAAGTGACCGTAGCCCGTGAAGAAGATTGGCCGTTCTTCGGTGACGCCCGTACTCCTCACGATGGTGTCACCCACGAAGGAATATCCGGAAATCTCCGGGCGTCCGGAGACATACCGGGGTGCGGACTGCGGGGTCAGGCTGCCATCCAGATACCCTTCCAGCTGATGCTTGCTGCCTGCAAGCATCGTCTCCAGCTCAGCCGCCACATACTGCGCTCTGCCGAGCCGCCCCTGCACGATATCCTCCTTGCCGTAACCAATGAAGTCCTTGATTACGGTATAATCAATCCGCTCATAATCTGTGGACAGTCCTTGTGCCTCACATTGCAGCAGCAACTGCTCCAGACCGGGCAGTTGTGCATTCACACTATCCAGCATGGCCTCAATCTCTGCGGGATCGAGCACCGCAGTCACCTTCAGCTCCTGCCGCTTGCCGGCAGTACTCCCTTGCTGCGCAAGCGTGAATTCAAGCAGCTGCTCTCCGGGGTCCGCCGTGGTGAACGGCAGGCTCCATCCGGCGGCCGAGCCGGCAGGCAGCGTGAAATCCGCTTCAACACCCGGCAGGCTGGATGACAGATGGAGGTTATGCGGTTCACTGGTCGTGTTCACAGCGTACACCGAATAAGAGACAGTCGTATTCACATTGATCTCCCGGGGACCTTCCACCCAGAAGCTCCAAGGGTCGGCGGAAGGGACCAGATGAATCACTGCATGATCGGCCGGACTTTTGGCTTTGCCGATGCCCGGTGTCCATTCCAGCCAGCCCCGGCGGCCCGCGCCGTCATTGTCGTTGAACAGCAACGTGAACGGAAGCTCCCCGTTCTCCGGCATACCTGTGGAGAGAGCAGACCACGGCATCCGTACCTCATAGAAGGTCTCCTGTCCGGTCCGGCTGGCTGCAGCCGTGATCACTTCCGCTCCTGCTGCGGCTCCGCCTTCGCTGAACTGCCAGACATGCGCCTGCCCGTCCATATAATTGATGGCGTATTCCGGCCCGTAGCTGCCGCCGGGACTGAAGGCGAACTGGATGCTGTCCCCTCTCCACATGGTGCTGTCGGAGACAGGAGCATGCACATTATCCGTCACCTTCGCCGCCCAGTAGAAGTAGCTCTGGTCATAAGCGAGATAGACGCTGGCGGATACATCCGCAGGTCCTCCCCAGCCTTCGACCAGCACCTGCCCGGCAGCCTCCGGAAGCCGGATCTCTGCGTAGCGATCCCATTCATCCACTACCCCGTCAATGACGATGTCCTCCGCTTCCAGAGCCAAAGCGTGCGTATGCTTACCGAAGCTGCTGCGGAAATCATCTTCCCAGTCTGTAATGACCGGGGACCCCGGTTCTTCATAGACGGACTCAGTTACTCTGGCGGGAGTGCCTGAAGCATCCGGCGGGATGATTCCCCCAGGTGATGCAATCGCTCTCAATGGTTCTCCGTAGACAGCAGAGGGGAACCCCTCTGCCGCCATGGAGAATACCAGCAGGATGATCAACGCCCATATGGCTTGCTTGCTGCTTCTCCTATTCATCGTTGCGTATTCCTCCCTTCTGAATGGTCAGTCATGACTTGACTTGAAGTTCGGTTCCAATGATCCAGGCTGTTCCTGCTGCGGACTGGCCGGAAGCGGAACCCGCTCCACTTCACCTTCTGTGAATTGCCCCCGCAGCTGCAGCACATAACGGATATGTGCAGGCATCACCTCCCTTACATCCGCCTTCCCCTGAATCACGGCCAGCGAGGCAGCAACCCCCGCCGCTTCACCGATGGCGCTGACCGACGCCATGATCCGGTAAGAGCTGTGCGCCTCATGGGTTCCGCTGATGCAGCGGGAGGCGAGCAGGAGATTGGAGCAGCCCACGGGGATCAGGGAACGATAGGGAATATGGTAATATCCGTCCCCGGGAATGCGCTCCAGCCGGGTCGCTCCTCCATCCGGGCTGTGAATGTCCAGTGAGTAGGCGCAAGCTGCAATCATATCCCCGAAATGCCGGTTGTTCAGGCAATCTTCGGCTGTCAGGACATACTCACCAGTGATCCGCCGGCCTTCCCTGACACCGAGTCGCGGCGCGATATAATCCAGCCTGGCCTGCCGGAATGCCGGATGCTTGCAGATGGCCCCGAACAATTCATTGGCTTGCCGGGTACCCTCCTCCATGCCCAGGCTTACTGAATCCGGACGGGTAGGGTCCACTCCCAGCACAGAGGTGGAGTTGAAGAGCAGCGACTTGCCGTCCGGATAAGGAAAGCAGGTGATGCTCTGCCTTGGATTAGCGGTCTCCCCCTTGTCCTTAAGCTCCTGATAATACGGCAGCAGCTCAAGCCGCAGGGAATGGATCGCCGGCCAGGTCTGGATATCCGGATTCTTCAGCTTCATGGGATCGAAGCCGCTCACACGAAAGGTGGCGGTGGCTGATTGCAGCTTGCCGTCACCTTCACGGCCGATTTCGTACTGCATCCCTGCCATTGCGGACAGATTACCGTCCGCCGTGGCATCCAGAAATACCTCTGCGGCAACCGTTCCAGCCTGATTGCCCTGAAGGTGAAGTCGCTGAATCCGACCCTTCTCCACATCAACCTCATTCACCGAGCACCCGGTCCACACGGTTAGCGTTGGCTCAGCTTCCAGGAGCTGCTGATAGGTGGACTTCAGAGACTGCTCATCATAGGTCGGCACCCGCTGTTCGTTGTAATGGGTATACGCCGCCGGGAACAGCTCGCGGTGAATGCCGCTTGTAACCGGTCGTCCCATACTGTCGCGGAAATTGCAGATCAGCGAGACGCTGGAGAAGACGCCGGTGCCGCCGACTTCAGGCCCCGCCTCAATCAGCAGCACCCGCCGGAACAACCTCGCAGCAGCCAGGGCTGCGCTGATCCCGCCGACTCCTGCTCCTACCACCACAAGCTCGAAATTCCAGTTTCCCTTCATAGCGTCCGCTCCCTTCTCTCTCTTCAATTCCTCAGGCTCCCGGGGGACTGAACAACCTCACGGAGGCTGGGGACACCGCTGTAGATTACCTTGTCATCACAGACGATTTCGCACCATTCCGGTCTCATCCGCACATCAATGATATGCCCCCGGAAAACGAAACCGGAAAGAGAGACCTTTCCTTCAGCGGGCGGGCGGGGATGAATCCATAAGCTGCCGTCCAGGCGGGGATCGAGACCGGCCAGGCCAAACAGTATTGCTTCCGCGCCGGCCAAGCCTGCGACCACATTCGCCCGCTTATGCACGGGAACAGCCGGGCGGTCACAGTAATGCTCCTGCGGATAATACGGCAGATGCTGCCCCATCCAGAAGTGGCGCTTCAATGTATCCCAGGCCAGCTCATCGCGGCCGGATTCCCACAGCGTCAGCGCAAGCATCGGCCCATCCCCGGTATAGGCTCCGCCTCCCGACCAATCCGGATCATTCTGCTCATAATGCAGCTCATCTTCGGCCGAGATACTGCTTACGCCGTATTTGCCGAGAAATGCCCCATCCCTAACCTGTGCGAACATTCCCTCCTTCATCTCCTCGGTGCAGGCCCCGAAGCGCAGCGCGTCATAATATTGAATCGAATAGATCGATTCCGCATGGCCTTCGGGATATATGGCCTTGAACCAGGCTTTGTCCTCATCCCACAGATGGGTGCGGATCGACTGGCGGATACGCTCCGCCTTGTCCCGCCATTCCTGTGCGGGCTGATCCGCCGCCAGATCCAGATGCTGCGCCAGATCGGCCAAGCGGTCATAACTCCATGCCCGCTCGGCATTCGGACTGGCTACGATATGTTCATAGCCTGCACCCCGCATTTCCAGCAGGTTCGGTTGAAGGCCGTAATCCAGCAGCTCATTCCACTCCGGCAACCGGCTATCGTCATATAAGGCCAGTGTCCGCATGGTCGGGAACAGTTCTGCCCCTTCTCCGTGCAGTACAAAGATAGACCAGGCAAAGTTCAGGAAGGACCATAAGCTATACGAGTAGGGCACATGGGCTCCTTGTCCGCTGGGAGCAAACCGGGAGTGCCGTTCAATGCCGCTGGCCGCCATTAGTCCCGCGAGCTCTGCCGCTTTGTCCTTCCCCAGCATCAGTGCCAGCGTTCTTGCTCCGTACCCCCCGGCATCCCAGGGATAACAGCAGATCCCTGCACCTTCCAGGCCGGAGACTGCGGGAAAAGGCTGAATGGCGAATTCAGGATTCTCCCACAGACATACCATCCCGCTGATCAATGAGCGGCGGTAATAGTCTTCCAGTCCCGGAATATCCGATTGCAGCACCGGCAATTCACGGCAGGCTTCCTCAAGCCGGCGTTCCCAGACTACGGTTGTCCGCCCCCCCAGCTCTTTCAGGGTCTGCCCTTCTTCCCAACGGAACTCTTGTCCGGCAGGAGTCAGAACCGCAGCCAGCCGGAACACGGCCTCCTCCCCTTCTCCAAGGCTCAGCTCCCGATCCCCTTCCCGAAGCAGTGTAATACGGACCTGTTCGTTCTCCCAGATTCCTTCCTCAATCTGCAGCGCAGGACCGGCAGAGGTCAGCGGTGCTCCATAGTCCCAATCGTCCAGCGGAACCATGGCCGGGCTTCCCGGCACCAGCTCCGGTAGAACCGCAACCGTTACCGTTCTAAGACTGCGGTTCTTGATCCGCTGAGTCAGGAGGAAGCCATGGGTATCCGTCAGAGGCGTCAATTCACTGGACACCGCCAGTGATAACAGGTTTCCGTCCACCAGATGATGGTATGTTCCTTGTCTTTTGATCTGATCGGGCTGCCATACGCCCTTCGCATACAGTACGCCACAGTCCCCCTTGCCTAAGTCTCCGTTATCTCGGACAGGATGTCCGTCCGCTGTTATATGAAGTTTTACGCCCAGATCCTTGGCGGCGAAAGGCGGTGAATAGCAGCCTTGAACGCCGCAGACCGTTCGCGCGGAAGGCGCAACTGTACTATAGCCGCTGCACACCCATAGATGTTCCGGGGGGGCCAGACTTTTCCGTAAATCAAACGCAAATGAACCGAGTGTATAGTTTGTAGTCACCTTCATGTGTTCCCTCCGGAAATGGAATTCTGCACTTCAGCCCTTCACCGAGCCCAGCAGAACCCCTTTGATAAAATGCTTTTGCAAAAAAGGATAAACGCAGAGGATTGGCAGCACCGTGATGATGATCGCCGCGGCCTTCAGCCCCTCCGGCTGGATGTATTGGGAGGAATCCCCGCCTGCAAGCAGGGAATCAATCGGCGTCTGCAGCATCTGGTACAGCTTGACTGTTACAGGCAGCAGCTGCGATTTGCTGATGAAATACAAGGCATTGGAATAGGTGTTCCACAGAGCAACCGCATAGAACAGCGAAATCGCAGCCAAGATGGGCTTGGATAAAGGCAGCGTCAGCTTGAAGAACACCGTCAGATCCGTTGCGCCGTCAATCGTCGCTGATTCTTCCAGCTCGGCCGGCAGGCCTTCAAAAAATGATTTCATCACAAACAGATTGTAAGCACTTACCAGCCCGGGCAGCCAGATCGCCCAGAAGGTATTGATCAGGTGCAGCTGCTTAACCAGCAGGAACAGCGGGATCAGCCCGGTACCGAACAGCATGCTGAACATCACCATAAACGTAAAGATCTGCCGTCCTTTCAATCTCCGCTTCGAAAGCGTGTATGCGGCCAGCGTAGTTGCAATCATCTGGAGTACAGTACCTACGGCTGTGATGATCACTGTATTCTTGAGAGCGATGAGCAGCTGCCCGTCGATGAACAGCTGTTTATAGGCCTGAACGGTAATTTCTACCGGCCACAATACCACTTCGCCCGAGATGATCGCCCGGCTGCTGCTCAGCGACATCGCCAGAATATTCAGAATCGGAAATACCGTTATGAACGCACACAGGGCCAGAAACAAATACAGCGGCATACTTTTCAGTCGGTTTACCATAATCCGCCTTCTCCCAGCTTTTTCACAATTTTGTTGACCGTCAGCACCAGAATCAGCCCGATCAGCGCCTGAAATAATCCCACAGCCGTTGCCAGACTGTATTGCGCGTTCTGCAGCCCTGTGCGGTACACGAACGTGCTGATGACATCGGATACACTGAAGACAGCGGCATTCTGCAGATTAAAGATATGCTCGAAGCCCACATCCATCATCTTCCCCATCTGCAGAACCAGCAGGACACCAATGGTCCCGCGGATACCCGGCAGCGTAATATGCCAGATCTGGCGCAGCTTGGTGGCTCCGTCGATTTTGGCCGCTTCGTATAAGCCGGGGTCAATAGATGAGATGGCGGCCATATAGATAATCGTACCCCAGCCCGCGCTTTGCCAGATGGTGGAGACAATGAACACCACAGGCCACCAAAAGGTGCTGGTCATGAAGTAAACCGGATCAATCCCGAACAGGCGCAGGGCCGCGTTCACTACTCCGGTGGAAGGTGACAGCAAGGAGACAATGATCCCCGCCAGAACTACCCATGAGATGAAAAAAGGCAAATACAGCATGTTCTGCACAGCCCGCTTGAACCAGTTCACCCGCAGCTCATTCAGCAGCAGGGCCAGCAGGATCGGAGCCGGGAAGGCAAAAACAAGATTGTATAAATTCAGCAGCAGGGTGTTGCGCAGCACATTCCAGAAGTCTGAGCTTCCAAACAAGGTATGAAAATGCTTAAGCCCCACCCAGGGGCTGCCCCAAACTCCGTCCAGCAGGCGGAAATCCTTGAAGGCGATCAGCTCGCCGTACAGGGTGACAAATTTGAACAGGAAGAAATAGGACATGGCCGGAATAAGGAACAAGTACAGATAACGGTCCCGGTAGAGATAAAATAGCAGGCCCCGCCCCGGCTTTTTCAGGCTTTTGGAGCGTATGGCCGCCGGACCGGAGGGCTGGTGCAATGTTTTTGGCATATAGCTCTTTCTCACTCCTCTATAAATTTCGGGAGCCTGGAATAGCGTTCATTCCGCAGCTCCCTTATATCCAAGAATCGTATGGGTTACTTCAGCTTGTCTTTGTTCGCGTCGTACCAGGCCTGAACCTTGGCGGTTACACTGTCTCCGTCCAGGCTGTTCCAGGCTTGGCGCAGCTCTTCGACCGCTTCATCCGGTGTCTGATTGCTCATCGCCATACGGGTGTTGATTTCCTTCCATTTGGTTTCAAACTGGCCGGCGATGGAGGCGTATTCCGCAACTGGCGGGATATATGGCAGATCCTTGCGGAAGGTATAGGTCTCACTGTTCTTAATAATCGTACTTTTGAGGGCAGCCATATCCTGATCATCCTTGCTGTCCCCTGCCCGGGTGACCAAATATTCCGGCGTCTGCTGCTCCTGCTGAACCAGCCGGTATTCCGAAGCATAGCCGACCTCCGTCTTCCATTTGTCAAAATCGGTTGTGACCGGAATGCTGTCCTTCAGCTGATAATGTACGCCTTCAGTTCCATAGGTCAGCGGCTCCCAGCCTGAATCCAGCATCCAGTCGATAAATTCCATCGCGGCCTGCGGATTTTTCATGTTTTTGTTAAAAGCGGTCAGCAGATGGTTAGGGACTTCGACCTCATAGCCATTCGTTCCGTATTTCGTGGACAGAGGCGGAACTGCGGCCAGTGTGGCCTCCGGATTATTTTTCCGCAGCTCGGTAATGGTATTGTCCATGTTCAGGTTACTGAAATAGATGCCGGAGCGACCCGTTGTCCACAGCTGCTTCTGCCGCGAAAATTCCTTATCTGTCGCAAATTCCTTGTCAACGAGACTCTCATGGTAAGCAAGCTGGCGGAAAGCAAGTGCGTCTTTATACCGTTCGGTGAAGAAACTCTGGGTGAGCTTCCCGTCCTCCACGAACCAGGCCGCACTGCGCGCCATATACCAGTCGTCGGTAATCGCCGTATAGGCCGTTGACATCGCCATAGGAATGGTATCGGCCGCACCGTTGCCGTCAGGGTCATTGTCCCGGAAGGCTTTGGCGACCTCCACCAGCTCATCCACTGAAGTCGGCATAGCCAGTCCAAGTTTATCCAGCCAGTCCTGCCGGATGAAGATGGCGGTATTGGCACGGGCAGGCCGCATGCTGGCGATGGCATAGATTTTACCGTCATCCAGCGTCAGGTACGGCTTCAGCTCGGGATGCTCCTGCAGATATTTTTTGTAGCTGGTGCTGTACTTGTCGATATACTCATCCAGCGGTTGAATGGCTCCTTCATCGGCCCAGCGGACAATAAAGTCGCGGTTGAAGGTAGTCATCATATCCGGCGCCTGATCGGAAGCAATCAGCACATTGAATTTATCCGCCTCCTGATTGCGCGGAATCGGCACCCAATTCACCTTCACTCCGGAATTCTCATTGATATACTTTGTCCAGCGGTTCTCTTCATAAGAGCCTTCTCCCGTTGCCACCTGCCCCCTGTCATAAATGGAGCCGGATATTTCCTTGGGCAGCGAAGCATAGGGATCTGCGCTTGGCGCCTGTGAGGCAGCGGCCGGGGATGGCTCTGCGGACGTGCCGGCGTTTCCGTTACTGTTGCCGCATGCGGACAACGCCGCCGTTCCTAACAGCAGCACCGCGAGAAGCGCGGGGGTGAGCTTTCTGTTTCTGTACATTCTTTTGACCTCCAATGGACTTGTGATGTTGGGCAGATCATGTCTTGCTAAGACGGTGAAGCCTGGCGCCTGGCCTCCACCTAACTATAGCGGGCTATCCGGCAGACTGAATAGTTGCAGAACCTACAATGAACTCTCATCTCCCGCTATCCTCCGGATATTTGTAGATAACGCTACATCATAATGGAAAGTGACACCCGCTTACCGCTGCATTATGTCATATAATGAAGTGAACATCCGCCGGTTAAGGAGCGATAGCAAGTGAAGAGAAGAATTTCAGCCAAAGTACAGCTCATGTATACCGCATTATTCATCCTGATTATCCTGATGACAGTGGCGATCAGCTATATCAGCTCTATCCGCCAGTTAGAAAGGCAGGTGATTGGTTCGAATCAGAATGTGCTGAGCCAGATCAGCAAACGGGTAGACAGCACACTTCAGGAAATCGATTTGACCACCATCAATCTGCTGCGGAGTAATGATACCCGGTCTTTTTTTGAGGACTCCGGTCCGGATTCTGCACAGCATTTACTGGGCCTCTCTATGCTCCAGGATCAGCTGGGCAACAATCTCGCAGCCAATTTTAATATGAAGGCGATCTATCTGTATTCGGAGAAAAGCGGCAAGCTCCTCTCTGCTTCCGACTATTACCCGCTGGAATCAGCGCCTTCCATGGGCTGGATCAAGTCCTTCACCGGCAGCGGCAAGACCGGCAAATGGAATGCCTCTCCTCCGGCAGCAGAGAGCAGCGATTTCCTGCTTGTCCGCAATTACCCTTTTACCGCCGGACCCAAAGACAGAAGCGGTGTAATGGTCACGCGAATTAATGAAAAGAGTATCTCGAAGATGTTCGGCGATCTGCAATTCAGCGACAGCTACAATGTATTTCTGGTCGACCGGAACGGGAATGTGCTGTCCCATAAGGACCCCAAGCTGATTCATCAGAGCATTCTGGACAACAGCTACGCTTCCCGGGTACTTGCACGCGAAGGGCGGGGGTACGTGGTAGAGAAAACAGCCACCGGGAAAAATCTCGTATTCTACGATAACTCTGCTTATACCGGCTGGAAGCTGATTTACATCGTATCCCAGCAGCAGCTCAGTACGCTTTCGCTTACAGTGCGCTATATTCTGATCGCCATGGCCGTGCTGATGGTTGTCATCGCGGTTTCCGCAAGCCGCTTCGTCAATCACCGCTGGTTTGCTCCCATGGAGTTTTTCATTGCAAGGCTGGAGGAGATTACTGTGCGCACTCCCTCTGGTTTCCAGAGCTTACCTTCTTCACAGGCACTCTCCTATAATGATCTGCATAACAGAATAGAGCAGGTATTCACCGGTTATTCCAATGCAGAAAAGAAGCTCCACGAGAGCATTCCGGCGCTGAAGCTGCAGATTATGTTCGATATTCTGACCGGCAACCGGACGAAATTCGCCTCCGCTGAGCCTATGCTTAATCATGTGGGCATTGAATTGTATCCGCAGCATTATATCGTCCTCACCATTGAATTCGATAATAAGGCTATGCTGGAGAAGGTTGGAGACATGAATCTGTACCTGTACGCGCTGTGTAATGTAGCTGAAGAGATGATCCGCTCCCGGCAGGACAAGGTCAAAGGGGCTGCGATTCAGATGAACGATGATCAGGCGGTAATGATTCTGAGCTTCAGGGATGCAGGTCGTGCGGAGAATACAATGGAAGCCAGATCATTCGGAGAGGATTTCATGGCCTATGTTGAGGTGCAGTTCAGACGGACGATTTCCGTCAGCATGGGTGAGTATTATGATCATTTTCAAGATATCCGCAAGTCTTATCTGGAGTCGGCAGGGCTGATTTCCTGTAAAATCCTCATGGGACATAATGCGCTCATCACCTCAAACGATGTTGGTGCATGGGACAGCGGCAGGCTGCTTGAGGTCTTTGAGTCCGTTGATGCTGTGCAGGAAACGGTCAAGCAGGTGAACGCGGAGAAAACCGGAATCGTGCTGGAGGAGCTGTTC
Organism: Paenibacillus sp. FSL H8-0259; assembly: GCF_037963255.1. Lineage (NCBI taxonomy): Bacteria > Bacillati > Bacillota > Bacilli > Caryophanales > Paenibacillaceae > Paenibacillus > Paenibacillus sp. FSL H8-0259. The sequence continues at coordinate 4,136,556 of NZ_CP150147.1, read as the reverse complement.
AAACGGGCGGCGCGATGCAATCTGTCCAAAGAGATGATGGTCCAGCTCTGCCTGCAGGTCATTCTAAAAGCGCTGCGGACCGCAGCTGACTCCAGCCTGAATGAACAATTTCAGACGGAGCATGAAGTGGTGTTCATACGCCTTCAGCAATGTGAGACATTGTACGAGATGCGGATGGTTCTAAGCTCGCTGATGACCGAACTGATTCAGTCTCTGCAGGAGAAACGTAGCAGTAAGAAAAAAAGCGGCGAATTGATTGAAAGCGTTCTCTCTTATATCACAGAGCACTATGCCCAGAGCGACATTTCCGTTAATTATTTGGCTGACCGGTTCAGCATCAGCCCCAATTATTTAAGCAAGCTGTTCAAGGAATATACCTTCAGCAATTTTGTCGACTATCTGATTGAAGTACGCATGAAGGCCGCCCACCGGCTGCTGCTAGAAACCCCCATGAAGCTGAATGATATTGCCGAGCAGGTCGGCTACACCAACTTCTCCAGCTTTCTGCGCAATTTCAAGAAATACTATGGCATGACGCCGACGGAATACCGGCAGCTGCATTTGAATTCCTGATTGAAACCTCTCTGAAAACACAGAAAGCCGCCGGATGGGCGGCTTTCTGTGCGTATATGTTCTTGTCCGACAATGCTGTTATCTATACACGGCTCAAAGCCGCTCCAGAAAAGGAACAGCCAGCCCTGCAATCCGCTGAAAGCCAGCCGCGTTCGGGTGAAGACCGTCGAGGGTGAAATAATCCAGGGTTAACCGGGTAATCAATCAATGTGGCGTAGCCACCGCGAAAGGTATGAATGTCCCGCCTTCAATGCTCCCAGCGGCTGATAGCCACCCGCCGCGCTGATGCTGTCTCCAAGCGTGGCCCAGCTTTTACCTGCCCATCTGGCGGATTGCTTCAAATAAATTCTCCTTTCCCGTTAGTGTCTCTTGATGCAACCTTTATTCACTTAGCTGCCAGTTACGGGTTACGCACAAATCTGACCGCATCGGCAGCAACATATCCGCTGGTTCCGTTATTGCGGATCGTCACACTGCCGGAGGTGCCGGCAGTGAAGGTGTACGTTCCGATTAAGTTCCATACCCCGCCGTTTGAGGTCTGGTCTATGGTAAGTGTTGCCGTCCCGCCGGCATGAACGACTTCAATTGGGATCGCAGTGGAGCGGTTAAAATGCTCCGGCCACATCATATAGACGCTATAAGTGGCGGTGACGGGCAACTCGGGTGTATACGTAATACTTTTGCTGCCTTTGCCGCTGTTGTCATCATGTACATAGTTGATTCCGTACCGGTCTGTCTGTACCGCAGAGGTCTTCCAGCTTCCCGTCTTTAGCACACCTGTGGTGTCATTATTGTCCACAATAACCTCTTCTCCAGGGAGGGGTGGCGGCGTACCGCTGCCCGGTTCAAAGGAGGCCTTGAACGTCTTGCCTTTGGCTGCGTTGACATTGACTGTTAATTTGATGGTCGGGCTGAGCTGCGTCACTGTAATTCCGGGGTCCGCAGTATATCCGCTTGCCGAACGGTCCAGTTCAACCTCAATAACACCGGTATTTAACTGTGTCGGATCGCTGACCGATAGTTCCAAAGTGCCATCTTCGGCTTCTCTGGTCATCACTGATGCTTTCTTGTTCACTGAGATCAGATCGACGGAGCTGGCCCCATCTTCCCAGAAATTCGCCCCAATGATGCCCAGCTTCGTTTCTTTTACCGCTTGAACAGAGGAGGAGTTTGACAGCACTTCAATATCAGGCGCTGCGGCATAAGCAGCCACTTGAGCAGCGGTCTTGCCCGGCAGCAGGACATATTGATATTCCCCGCCACCCGGATTCACGCCATGATTCAGCCATAAGGTCATATAATTGCGGGTTATCGGTGTGGACGGGGTTACCGGACGTGGGTTGATCTGCTTCCAGTTCCCTGTTCTGGCCTCTCTCTTGGCGGTAAGCGATACATTCTGGGGAAAATAATATCCGGTATCGGCACCAGCTGTGCTACCGGACAGGTGAGCCCAGTCTACCTGGTCTAGGGTATCCGACCACCCCAAAGCTGAAGGCTGTACTTCGCCATTCACAGTGAGTGTATTACTGCCCGCCGTGTTCAGCTTCCGGTTCTCCACGATGGTTTCAACGGCAATATTGTCCGTGCTGGTGATGCCTGCACCCAGGGAGACGATTTCGCCGTCAAACATGAACCAGGATTTCCGGGCGCCAAGCGTATGATCCGCATACTGCAAATCCATACCTGAGCTGCCGTATAAGTTCTGAATGTCGGTGCCGCCAGTCCACGTATTTGCACTGGTATGGCTGCTTGACGGGGTCTGGGACAACACGGTTGTTCCCGGCAGGCGGTAATTATCGACGGTTGGCCAGAAATCATTGCTGTATTGTCCGAGATCGCTGTTATACAAGCTGGTCATCCCGGCTGAGGTGTACCAGGCTTTGGCGTTCTCGCTGTTGATCGCTTCAAAGCTGCTGATGCGCTTCGAATACATAGCAAGTCCGATGCTATATTCAGGCCGGTGCTGGACTGCCCGGTCCATCGCCGAGAACTGCTTATAGACCTTAAGCTCTTCCGCCGGCTCAATCAACGGGTCCGCGCTTATGCTCTTGGCCAGTACGATGGATGGGATCGGTGCACTGGAATAGAAGGACTTGAAGGTATCCGACATTATCCAGCCCTTAAGCATCTGCTTGAAGTCAGCCGCTTGTGCGGGCGGCGCGATCCCGGACAACAGCAGGATACCTTGCATCGCTGTATGTCCCGCGTCATGATCCTGACTGTAATTTCTGGAGATTTCCCTGCCGCGAACCATATCCATCATGGCGCCTTTGTACATCAGCGGCTGATAGGTGTTGTATACCCAATCCCAGACATTGGACTGGTTAGGATCGGTGACCTGCCATGTTGAACCGTGGAGCATTCCCATCAGATCGCTTACAGCCAGCAGCAGACTGAGTCCATACCCTCCGGTATAGGGGATATTGCCATGCTGAATGAATGAACCATCTCGATAGAAGCCGTCTCCGCTAACCGTGTAATTAAAAATCGAAGATAGCCCGTCACGCGCAGCGGCAATCTTGGCACCATCTTTGACGAGGATTCCCCGAACGCCTACGACGATCGCTTTCCACGAGCGGTTGGCTCCTGTTAAGGTGACGGTTGGCGAGAAACGTTCCACGGCTTTCATATAATTCGTAATTTGAGCCGGACTTAGGGAGTCATACATCAGCACTGCTGTATCGTTCAGCTGCATCGGTATGCCGATCTGCCAATCCCACCAATTGCTGGTTCCGCTGGCGGTCGTCGTTACCGCCTCATGGTATCTGGTTGCATACATATAATCGAGTGCAGCAACGATGTCGGTCTCAAGCTGACTATCCTGGTACAACGCCGAACCAGTGGTGGCATAAGCGAGCGCCATGGTGTATAGATGTTCATAGGTCACCCGGATGTGAATCGAATTCCCGGTGCCGGGATTATCGCTCCACAGATAGGTACGGCTGGGCGAGGTATTCATTGTCTGCCAATAACCATTCGCTTCAGTGGTCAGCCTGGTAATTGCAGCGGCTATATCCGTATCCGCAGTATTCAGGGAGGCTCCTCCGGTCAGCATAACCTTGCGGTGCTCCCTCATTCCGTCGAATTCATCCGCTGCGCGGGCACGCTGCATACCCATTATTCCTTCAAAGCTGCCGACAGTCAGGAGCAGAATTAACATAATCATGCAGCTTTTCAATAGCATTCTTCTCATCCATAATCCTCCTTTTTCATCCATTGCTTCGTTTGCTTCGTTTTCGTAATCCAAACACTTCTTTTTCCCGACATAATTCTTTCTTTACCGCGCCTGTAATTCCGCCTTACGATGAAGCGCTTACATTTAATAGTATGATATGGAATGACAGCTAAAGAAACTATGTGAATTCGAGAAAAGGTATGAAATTTCGAGCGATCTTGAAAGGTTACCTTTCATTTCCCCATTTAGCCCGCTTCGGGCGGAATAAAGGCGCTGGTGCCCCTGATTTCACCCTCTCATTCTTTAAGAAGAAAGCCGCAACTCTGGCGGCCAATACATTTCATAGATTCGCTAGGTCCCAAGCTCAACGTGAAACGAGGCTCCCCCGGCACCATCCGGGTCAAACCACAGTCTCACCTTGCCGGTTTCACTGTGTTCTACCGTTATCCGGTCTGACTTGTTCATCACTCGGGTACCAGGGTGATTGAATTCAATCCTGATTTCGATCAGACTGCGCTGCCTTTGTGTCGGATCGGCTATAGCCAGGCTCCAGCCTGCCGGATTCCTTTGCAGCACAATGGAGGCTTGACTGCTGCAAGCAATCCCCCCGCTTGTATACCAGCCTGCCTTCCAGAAATGCGCTGCTGTAATTCCCAGTTCAGAATCTTCAACCGCATGCACCTGAGCATTCAATTCCAGGATTCTCACCCTGGGTTCCTCAGCGAAACAAGCAGTCTCTTGCTCACTGTAGCCAGGTAGAAGCACATATGCATAGGTATCCCCCGCCGGGGCTTCTCCATGACCGAACCACAACGTCTGATAGAACCGTTCCATCTTCTCAGGTGAACCGGCATCGTTGATTTCCTTCCAGCTCCCCTGGCGCTGTTCACGCAAGGCATGTACACGGCATTGTTCAGGAAAAAAGAAGCCCACATCCGCTCCCCGCTCACCGCCCGCTATATGAATCCATTTGGGGTGAAGGGTCTCTGTCACGGCATATCCAGGATTCCGGCAGATTCTTCTTCCGTCTGCGGTAATCGCATGGTCTCCCAACGATTTCAATTTCCGGATATCGATGATCGTCTCCACTTTAGCGGAATTACGGCTCTTAATATCCGAACCTAAGGCAACGATGCGGGTTCCGAGCAAAAACCAGCTTTTGAGCGCTGTCAGTCCATCGGCCTCGTTAACTACATCCTCCAATTCCATGGCAATGGCGCCGTATTGGTTATGAAAAACGGCCCCACCGACAAAATCCCGGTTGCTTAAACGCCCTTGCCCGGCTCCATCCTCCTGACGCTTGTTTGTTACTGTAGTTCCGGGCAGGCGGCAGGGATCAACGGTCGGCCAGTAAGCATCGGCATATTGCCCCAAGTCACTATTATACAGATGACCCATGCCATACGAAGTATACCAGCCCTTTAGATTTTCCCCATTAATAGATTCATAGCTATAGATCCGGCTGGAGAACATACTAATGGAGTAGGCAAAACCCGAACCCTGCAGCACCGCCCGGTCCATATGCGCAAACAGCTTGCAGAAGGACTCTTCCCGGGCAGGCTGCACGAATTCATTGTCCAGCAGAGCTTTGGCTTGAGCCGCAGTATCCGGCGGTGCACCGGCTGTATAGGATTTATACGTGTCAGCCACAATCCACCCTTTCGCTCTGGAGAGCAGACGTACCTGCTCCGCTTCATCCAGTATGCGCGAGAAGCGTAAGCAGGAGGTGATCACCGAATGCCCGCTCTCATGATTCTGCGAATCCGCCCGCGAGATTTCCCTGCCGCTGGTCATATCCAGCAGGCACCCCTTGAACATAAGGGGCACAAAGGAATCTTCAATCCACTTGGCTGTCAAATCGCGGGCTTCACCCGGCAATTCCCAAGGAGTATCATGCAGCCACACCATCAGGCGGACCACATCCTGCAGCAGTGAGACCCCATATCCGCCGGTGTACGCGTATTTATCATGCTGAACAAAGGAGCCATCCTCATAGAAGCCGTCCCCTTCGCTAACATTCTTGAATACCGGAAGCAGCGCACTAAGGGCGGCGGACAGCTTCTGCACGTCGCCCTGAATAACGGCAGCAAGAGCAACTGCCGTAGACTTCCAGACCAGATTAGCTCCGGTGGACGGCGGAGCCTTAGCCACGAACCACTGTGCATGAAACGCCGGATCGCCCACATATTTGTCTATGGGGAGGAGTAGACGCTCTACAAGTTCTGTATCCGGCAGCTCCTCCATGAGCAGCAGGGTTTCCAGCAGAGCTATCGGCACGCCAATCTCCCAATACCACCAGTTTCCATAGGGACGGGAGCTTTCGTTGTATCTCTGTGCATATAGCCATCCCAATCCATAAATCACCTGTTGCCTTAATGTAGAGTCCAGATAACAAGCAGACCGTGATGACTTCAGAGCAACCGCCATCGCTCTTAAACGGCCAATGATCACAAATACATCCGAAGCGTTCTCAGCATAAGGAACATCAGCCCATAGCAACTCCTGGTGATAGAGCATCGTATCCTGATCATGCCTGACACTTTGCAGAAATTCATGACTCAGCGTATCTCCCGAGATATATTGCAGCCATTTGTTTTTTAAGTTCTGCATGGGAATTCTCTCCTTCAGCCACCGGTTCGCCCTTTATGACTTTGCGCGCTGTTCCCATTCCTTGAGCGGGGAAGGTGGAATCATGCTTCCCCACTCTCCGGCTTCAGAGCCAAGCTCCAGCAGAAGCGTGCCTCCTCCGGCGATTTCTTCATGGCGGACCCAGGCACGGTTCAATTCCTTGCCGTTGATGGAAGCGGACAGGATATACCGGTTGCCGGACCCGCTGCATTCACCCTGAGTCTCGATCGTCAGAGGAACGGGAGTCTCCTTCGCTCCCAGCAGCAAGGTTACCTTATTGAACAACGGTGGGACGAGGAAATAGATGTCCTGACCCATCAAAGGGTACAACCCCATAGCTGAACAGATGAAAAAGGCACTCTGACAGCCCATATCCTCGTTATCACCCAATCCGTCACGTTCAGCCCTGAAGTATGTCTCCAGACATTCCCGGACCCGGTCAGCCGACCGGTCGGGTCTTCCCGCATAAATATATAAATAAGGAATATGCAGCATAGTTTCCTTGGAGTTATAGAATCCGCCGTCAAAGAAATCGTCTAAATGCCTGATAAAAGCTTCTGTCCCCCCATGCCGTTCGACCAGTCCATGAAAGTCATGATGCGTGCTGAACGACCATTGCAGGCTGGTTCCTTCGTAGAAGTAAGGATCATTCCATGAATCCGGCAGGCAGGATAAGGGGTCGAAGGACTCTGCCCATTCCCCGCCCGGAAGCCGGGGCGCGAAGCATTTGAGATCCTCCCGCCATAAATTCCATAGCTTCTCCGAGCTTTGATAATATTCTTCTGCCGCCTCCTCCTCACCAAGAACTTCGGCCAATTGGCCGATACACCAGTCCTGATAGGTATACTCCATATGACGGGATACACAGTTCTTCTTCACATCCGTCGACAAGTACCCCAGGGAATGGTAATCCTTCAGGTGACGGCCATAGAGCCAGGTGTCCGGAGACGGAACCTCATTATTCTTGCGCATTTGCTTCAGGGCTTTAACATAATCTATTCCCTCCAGCTTCTTAAGCGCCGCTTCACAGAACAGCACATCTGCGGAGCTTCCCCCTTGAATCATCGCACTATGTCCCATAATCCAGGCGTCCGGCAGCCAGCCGGTATGATCCGCGATATCCAGCAGACAATTGAGGATATCCGCTTCAAGCTGCGGGTCGAGCAGTGTAATCAACGAGTTGGCATTTCGGACGCTGTCCCACAGTGCATACAGATCAGTGAAGTGCCGGACCCCGGATTCCCAGGCGAAGTTCTCATCGTCTACCCCCAAGTCACTCGGCATACAGAACAGCCGGGTCATCAGAGTATAGAACAGCCGCGTATGCTCCTCACTTCCGCCTTCCACCGTGACTCTGCTCAGTTTATCTTCCCAGATGCCGCCGGCCGCTTGCCGGATTTCATCGAATCCTGCGGATGCTTCCCGGTCCACACTGGCTCTGGCCTTGCCGACACTTACATAAGAAATGCCTGTCTTCGCCACCAGAACTCCGCAGTCACCGAAGCTAAGGGAAGCCTTACAATTCGGGCCATCCACAGACGGGCTGCGCCGTACTCCGCCGGCGTCTGCCAGCAGGCTGCTCTTCATCGGCTGATCGAAGCGAATAAAGAAGTAGACGGAATAAGGGAACTCATGCCCCCAGCCCCCGCGCAGGTCGGAACGGCCGACAATCTCGTACTCCGATATTACTTCAAGGTAACCGCCCGTGGAGACGCCGGTAGTCTTCCCCGGCTCATCTCCGCCTACCTGAATTACTGCTCCGGCATCAATCAGCAGGTTGGCAGCATCCCCGGCCTTGAAGCTGTAACGGTGGATGCCTGTGCGCGCTGTGCTGGTCAATTCAGCCTGTATGGCAGCGGGCATTAATCGCACGCTGTAATATCCTGCTTCGGCCTGCTCATTCTCCTTAAGGTAAGGATCAATATGGAACCGCTGCATGCCGGTATAAGGGGTGAAGCCCACATTGCCGTAACGGCCTCCGCCTCCCGTTCCGCTGACATGCGTATGGCTGAATCGGATAATCGGCCTCGAACTGTTGTAGCCGTGGGATAGCTGCGGCGGCAGCGTATCCGGGCCAAGCCTTACGATACTGCCCGGCAGATAAGGCCCGCACAAGCAATTGTTTTCTCCATCCACGCCTATAAACGGATCGACATAATCCACTCTTCTTCTCATCAACGTTGTACCTCCTTCATTGCCGGTAATGCCTTCCCTCTACCAAAAGATTTCGCTCTCGCCCTTTAACTTCAGTAAGGCTTCCAGAAAGTAAAAGTCGCCGTAGATGATAGGCACCTCTACTTCGGCATTGGACGGGAAGCTGCCGGTCCCCTTGGTAATCAACGCTTCTTCCGCCGGGTCCTCCGGCGTGTAATGACGGAACAGCGCTTCCGTTATTGCCGCGCCGAGCTTCCGGTAGCGCGCTGCTTCTTCACCTTCCAGCAGAAAGGCAATTTCCAGCATTCCGCTGGCTGCGCAGGCCGCAGCTGTTGAATCTTTGGCCCATAGCTGTTCTGCAGGTGCCCGGAAATCCCACGGTGGCACAAGATCCTCCGGCAATTGTGCGGCGAAATAATCCGCAGCCGCTTTGGCCGCATCCAAAAACCGGATGTCGCGCGTATAGCGGTACCCTATAGCGAATCCGTAAATCGCCCAGGCCGATCCGCGGGACCAGGCGGAATCCGGACTATACCCTTGTCCGCCAAGCGCTTCTATCCGCTCTCCCGTTCCGGGATCGAAGCGGACGATATGGTGCACCGAGCCATCCTGACGGATGAATTCCCGCAGCGCCATTTCAGAATGTGCAGCGGCTATATGCCGGTACCGCGGGTCCTTAAGCTCTTCGCTGGCCCAGTACAGTAAGCCAAGATTCATCATGCAATCTATAATAGCCAGGCCTTCGCTGCCCTCATACAGCCAGGCACGGATGAAATGCCCTTTAAGATTAAAGCGGCTGGCTAAATGGCTGGCAGCGATCAGCCCTCTTCTTCTGGACAGCATATTGCCGGTAAGCTTGTAGTCGGCTACCGCTGACAAGCTCCAGAGGAATCCGTTATCATGATGCAGCTGTTCGTATTCCTGAAGAGGCGCATCCAGCTGCTCCTCACAGTTCTCGGCGATCCTCCGGTATTCCTCATCGCCGGTAGCACGATAAGCCAGCCACAGGATTCCGGGCCAGAACCCGTTGGTCCAGCAATCGGGGTCACGCGCATCATATTTTCCGCCGTAAGAGGCATTGGGGAAGGTTGCTCCGATTCTGTGGCGCGTGGTGCTTAATTTGCCCAGGGAATAATCCCAGGCCTCATTTATCCAAGTCTCCATCGTGTATGGTCTCCTTTTCTCTTGTACAGTTAAATGGCAGGACGCCCTGAAACAACAGACCTCCTGCCATGCTTCAATCCGTTAATTATTGAGCTGCTTTCCAGGCATCAATTTGGCTCTGCAATTCTGTTTGGACCTTCTCAATGCCGGCCTTCTTTAATTTCTCATTTCTTTCCTCAAGCATTTTGGCAGGGTCAGGAATAGCCCCCGTGCTTGCGGCCCGGTACTCGCCAATGACCGAGGTAAGCTGAGTAATCTCGTTTTTGACGGACGACTCATCGAATACGAACCCTAACAGCGGTGAACGTTTGGCCTCATTGTTGAATTCCTTCCAGCTTGAATACAAATCATCAGGCTGACCCGGCTTGAGATAATTGATGAGCTGATTACCGATCACCCAGAACAAGGCGCTGGTGCCATATCCGGAATCGGCAATCGGCTCGATGCGGTTCTCGCTAATCTTCTTATAGTGGGTGCCTTCAATTCCGTTAACGAACAGGTTCACGGCGTAAGGATCGGTATGCAGCGCATTTAATACCATCATGGCCCGCTCCGGATCTTTGGAGGTGCGGGAGATGGAGAACATCGATCCGGCGGCAAGGTCCGTGGTTACAATAGGCTCTTCGATAACCTTAGAGACAAAATCATATTTATTGTCTGTGGCAATTTTCAGTTCAATATCAGCCCCCGGCTTCCAGACGGCCTGCTGCATCCAGATTTTACCCTGTTTTCTTAAATCACCGATGTCAGTCGTTGTTGTAGCTGCATCGCTATTGATGTAGCCCTTCTCATAATAGCTGCGGTTCAGCTCATACTCCGCTTTGGCAATCGATGAGATTTCCGGATCAACAACCGACTTTATCTGGATGTTATCTGTATTCGTATAGTCATATAAGAACAAAGGAATCTTGTTAGGCGTTGGCCCGATAACGCGGAAGTTCGAGCGGGTCTCATACATCATGCCTTCACCCGACTCCTTAATGAAATCCAGAATCAATGCCGGCTCTTTCTCCTTCAGCAGCTTGAACCAGGGTTCAAAGTCTGACATCGTCTTAATATCCTCAATAGGGATACTATATTTGTCGACTATATCTTTCCGGTAAGTGTAGGCCTTGCCCTGGGTAATCTCTTTGTTTGTGGGAATCCCATACAGCTTCCCTTTGTAGCGCGGAGCCTCCAGGTAGATCGGGTTCAGGTTCTCCGAGATGCCCTGCCCGTATTTGGCCAGCAGATCATCCAGATCCAGGAAGGCGCCCTTAGAGACGTTGCCGAAGAAATTAAGCCAAGAGGCTGTGAATACAAGATCCATCGGCTCACCGGCATTTAACATCAGCTCGGTCTTCTGCTTGTATTCGCTGGAGGCGATCGGCTGAAGATCAACAGTGGCATTAAATTTCTCTTTGAAATATTCACTGAGCTTGGCTTCGACCAGCGCATCATCCCGCTGCGGCGCACCGAAGTAGATAATCGACACCTCGTAAGGCTTCAGTGATTCCGGACTGTCAGCAGGTGCCGCAGTACTCGTGCTCTCCGTGCCTTTTGATGCTGCCGGTTCAGAAGTACCCCCGTTATTACCGCCAGAGCATGCCTGCAAGGCTAACGCAAGAACCAGAACAATCGCCGTGAATAGCGGTTTGCGCCCTTTTAACTTTTTCATATTAACCCTCCCTAAATGATTAAGCTTATATATAGAACGGCAGACAGAATATGCTGCTTGCCGGCTCCACCGCTGCTTTAGCCCTTAACAGCCCCTACTGTGAGGCCTTTGACAAAATATTTCTGAAAGAAAGGGTACGCGATCAGAATCGGCCCCATCCCTATGACGGCCATTGCCATCTGTAAGGATTCATTCGGCAGGTTCTTCATCATCGTTGGATTTTGGGCGGCCAGCTCTACGTTATTGCGCAGATACTGCACGTCATTGAGGACACGCATCATCAAATACTGGAGCGGATATTTGTCCTCACTGCTGATATACAGCAGCGCATTGAACCAGTCGTTCCAATAACCTATAGTGCTGAACAAAGCCATGGTCGCCAGGACAGGCAACGAGAGCGGCAGAACGATCCGCAGGAAGATTCTAAGCTCACCCGCACCGTCAATTCTTGCCGATTCAATCACTGCAGGATGAATGGTCGTCTGGAAAAAGGTCCTCATAATAATTACGTTGAATGGCACAATCAGCATGGGCAGGATCAGCGCCATATAGGAATCCTTGATATGCAGCACCTGTGTGTAAATTAAATATCTGCTGACCATCCCGCCATTAAACAACATCGTGAAGAACAAAAAGAACGTAAATGCATTACGGAACGGATAATCCGCACGTGAAATGGGATAGGCATACAGTGCCATGAGCAGTACACTGAGCGCTGTGCCAAGAATAGTTATGGTAAAGCTCACCCGGTAGCCCGACAGAATCGTCTGAAAATCCTTAAAGATGGATTCGTACGCAATCAACGACCATTTATCCGGAACAAAGCTGTACCCTTGAGTCAGAATGGACTGTCCGTCTGTGAAGGATACAATAATGACTAGCAGAACAGGCAAAAAGCAGATTAATGAGAGGATTACAAAAGCAATGTTTAAAATTAAACTGGAAGCTACAGAAATTCCGCCGATGCGGCTGCCGGAGTCGTTGGCCATGATTGTTCTCCTTTATTTAGAATAATGCCTGTTCCCGGTCAATTTGTCTGACCGCGCTATTGGTTGCGATCACCATGATGAACCCAACCACCGATTGAACAAGCGCCGTGGCCGAGGACATCCCGATATCATTTAATTGCATCAAGGCCCGGTATACATACGTATCCACGGTATCCGTAACCGGATACAATGCCCCTGAGTTCATGGGCACCTGGAAGAACAGCCCGAAGTCTGAACTAAAGATACTTCCCATCGACAGAATCGTCATAATGATAATGACCGGCCGGATAAAAGGGATCGTTATGTTCGTAATCTGCTTCCACTTGGAAGCCCCGTCGATAAGCGCAGCCTCATAGTATTCGGGGTCAATTCCGGCAATCGCCGCAATGTAGATTACAGCACCGAAGCCGGCATGCTTCCAGGCGTTCACGAACACCAGGATATAAGGCCAGTATTCCTTCTCCGAATACCAGAACACCGCATCCTGCCCGAAGGCTTTGAGGACGGTGGCATTAATGAAGCCATGATCCGGCTGCAGGAAAGCGTATACGAGATAACTCACCACGACCATCGACAGGAAGTGCGGCAGGATAATGAAGCTTTGGTAAGCTTTTGCCAGAAACCGCCTCCGGATCTCATTGATGGCCACCGCGATCGATACTGACAGCACTAGGTTCAGCATCATAAAGGTTAAGCTGTACAGGAGCGTGTTTCTTACAATTCTCCACATATCTCCCGAAGAGAACAGGAATTTGAAATTATCAAATCCTACCCATGGACTCCCCCAAATTCCGTCAATGTAATTCACATTCTTGAACGCAATGAATATACCGAACATCGGCAGATAGCTGTGCGCCAGAAGGACAAGAACGGCCGGCAGCATCATTAGTGTCAGCGCCTTGTACTTCCACATGGCATGGATAAATCTTGAGAATCCAGTGGCTCTAGTCATGTCCATTACTCCTTTCATGGACTTATTATAGAACCATCTCTACACGGCTACGATGATGCATTCCCGTAAAAACGTGATCTTTTAAACGCCCATAGCCGGTAGTCCTTCATTCAGGCCTGCGCAAAGGCAGGGTGATGATTGCCCGTGTCCACCCGTCCACACTTCGTTCATAGGTTAAACCATACGCCTCCCCGTAATGGAGCTGGACCCGCTGATACACATTTCTGATGCCGTACCCCTTCGGACTATGCTCTGCCTGCATAATGGCTGAGAGTTCATCCGGATCTACAGGCAGATGTCCGTTGTCCTCTACGATGAAGCGTAGGGTATCTTCACTTTGAACGGCAGATACCCGTATCTCTCCTTCCCCATCCATTCCGCGCACGCCATGAATAATGGCATTTTCGATCAGAGGCTGAATAATGACTTTGGGAGTTTCATAGCCGCTCAATGTTTCATCGATCTGCCAGCGGACCTCGAAGGTGTCAGGATAACGTTTCTCTTGCAGCCGTGTATAGGCCTGGGCATGCTCCAGCTCTTCCCCGGCTGTAATCATTTTACGGCCTTTGCTTAGCCCAATACGCAGCAGCATGGATAAGTCACGGACCATTTCGCCTACCTCGGTATTTCCGCTATCCAGCGCGTACCAGTAAATCGAGTCCAGGGTATTGTACAGATAATGGGGGGTGATCTGGGATTGAAGCATCAGCAGCTCATACTCCTTTTGTTTCAGCTGCATCACATAATTTTCTTCAATTGAATAATCCAGCCTTTTGGTCATTTTCACAAATGATCCATACAGAATGCCGAACTCGTCATGCCTGAGCGGCTCCTCCGTCCATGACAGCGTTTTGCCGGGTTCATATATTTTCATAACCGAGACGAGCTTCACTACGGGCTTGACGACAAGCCGCACTAAATAGAGAACAAACGTGAGGACAAATGCTAAAAAAACGACGGAGATAATGACGAGCATATTTTGCAGCCAGATTTGTTTACCGGTAATGGACGCTAAGGGGATTTTGTACAATAATCTGGTGTGGAATTTCGGACTGTCCGAATAGGCATAGAGCCACTCTTCCCCGCCTTCTTCCGCAAAGGTGAAGCCGTAAGGCCCCGCAGGTCCGATATTCTTGTCAATCTCGGCCAGTGAAATGCTGCCTGAACCTGCGGACATTAACAGCTCATCCTTGTCGTTGAATAAAAAGATACCGGCAGCAGACGGCACCTCAACAGATACCATATCCCGGGTTAAAAGCACCTCTACCTTGTTGACCACCAGCAGGCCGATGGCCTCATTATAATCCCGGGGATTGAGGATACTGCGCATGAACGAGATTGTTTGCTCACCGGTCTCTGCATGCGTAATGCGCAGTGCCCCGCCGCCGCTGACATCCATGTTGCTTACCATAGCGTCAGGCAACACGCCGGAGTCATTATCCAAATACTTGAATCCCTTCGTCTTATGGGAAAGATCAAAGGGCGTATCTCTACGCTCAATATTTCTCATATAAATTGCATATTCCGTGCCCCCGGTAGACCAGCTCTCCAGAATATTATCGGCCTGCTGGATTTCATTCAATGTGTCAATTCCGGTCCAGAAGCTGTACCCCGCCGGATTACTGAAAAAGTGATTATCCAGCAGTGTGACCGTCCTGTCATTGATCGCGGATATGGTTTTGTCTATCGTCACATGATTTTGTTTAACCAGCTGGAGTGTTGTACTGCCGACTTCTTCCTTGATGGTGTCTACAGCCACATAAGCTGAAATCCAGCCTACTACTATAAAGGGCAGGACAATCAATACGAGGAATGCCAGGGTGACTTTATGCTTCAGTTTCAGTTTCAGCTTCAGTCCGGTTCCCTCCTCTGGCTTGCTTGCGGAATTCTGCCGGTGTGAGCCCCAGCATTCTCTTGAACATCCGGCTGAAGTGCTCAGGCGACTCATACCCTACCGCAAAGGCGATTTCATACCGTTTCTTGTCCGTGGTAATCATCAGCCGCCGGGCCTCTTCCATCCGCAGGGCCGTCACATAATCCCAGAGGTTGGTTTTCATATCACGTTTGAAAATATAACCCAAGTGAGCTGCGCTGAAATGAACCTCCTCGGAAATATCCTGAATTTTCAGCGCCGGATTACGGTAATTCTTCTGGATGTAGCTGGTAATCCGCGAGATGACGTTCTGATCTCTGGCCTTAGAGAGCTGCTGCAAAAAAGCAACCGAATCTTCAATGTACCGGTGCAGCCGTTCCAGCTTCTGCTGTCCGCTAAGCCCCTGGAACACCATATCCGGGTTGAAATCATAGAGGGAGACCCCATTCCCCTGCCCGTATTCGACCAGCAGCCCGTAAATCCGGTAGATCAGCATCCCGCAATAGCTGTTCGTGACCTCCTGTGACTGTTCAGACACCGACAGCTGGCCAAGGATGCTTTGCGGATTCACGTCCCCTGCGGATTCTACCGCTGATTTCATCTGCTCCATGAATTCACTGACCTTGCTCATCCAGACGACCATACTCAGATTATCCTGCACGGCTATATCGTGATAATAGAAGACTCTTTGTCCGGGATGGACTTTGGTCCACTCCGCCGCAGTGTCTGCTTCTTCCATCAGCCTGGGGAGCATTAATACATCTCCGCCCAAAGTGCTGAGGCCGATCGTTGCCTCCACATTCAGATACTGCTTCATATTCATGGCGATCATCTGCCCGATCATATGGATCTGCGAGTGTACTCTAACCCGGGGATCGCCCATTTCTTCGGCAGATAACTGGATAATGCTGATGATCGAATGGCCGAAACCGTTGAAGGTCAAACCATTCCACTCCATTAAGGTTTCATTCATAATATTAATCGCCGCATATTTCAATAATTTGCGGTCATGCAGAGTGACCTTCTGTTGGCTGAAGCCGGCCTGGCTATAATCAATGCGGCTGGAGATCACGCCGAAGAATTGTCCTTGTAATAGCTCTCCCAGTTCACTGGTCACATCTTCAATATCCTTCCGGGTCAGATTCCGCTCTGTAACCAGCTCCATCAGCCACTCATTGCGCCTGGACTGGTCCTGTACCGGCCTGCTGTCCCCCTCAAGGCTCTTCCCCGGAAGCTCTTTCTGGGTTAACGCTTTGCGGACTACCCGCAGCAGCTCTGTTCGCTCTACCGGCTTAACCAGATAATCCTTTGCCCCCAGCCGGAGCGATTTTTTGGCGAAATCAAACTTCTCATGGGCGGAAATGACAATCACCGGGACATTCCACTGCTCCATATAGATATTCTCCATTAATTCAATTCCGCTCATCCGGCCCATCTGTATATCGGTCAGCACCAGATCAAAGCGGTCCATCCGCAGATAATCAATCGCTTCGAACCCATTGATTGCCGTTTCAACATAAGTGATGTTCATATCTGAAGCGAGCAGGAAGTTCTTGATCCCCGCACTCACTCTCGGCTCATCGTCTACCACGAGAATTTTATACATGATGCTCCCCCCTTTTGTATCACAGTACACTCGCTGCAAATTCCGGTAGATGATCTATTTCATCTTTTGTGTGATCTATATCAGGATTGTTGACCGCCAGGCTTTGAAAGATCTCTGTTTCATAGGTTTGAAGCCGTTACAGCCCTAGTATAGATCACATATTTCCCGTAATTCATCATCGATTAGTGATAGTAACTCTTTTATGCTCTTTTTGCAAGCGTTTACATAAATAAGGAAAGGAGATTAGGGTTCACACTATCCGACTATGAGGAGGTTAAACAGATGTTCAGATCAAGCCTATTCCCCGGGAGACTCAAAAAGTTATTACCGGTATGCCTCAGTCTGTTGTTGATCATAAGTACTGTCGCTCTGTCTCCCCGGCCTGCCGCAGCAGCGGTTAACCCCTTGCCGGGACCCGGCCACCCTCTTCTGTATGATGATTTTGCCGGCGGCGGGCTGTTCAAACAAAATTGGACGAACTGGTACAATCAGAACGGGGGTAGCGGCACTTTCACCAAGACGGTCCAAGGCACCCGTACGATTGGAAAGTTCACACAAACCCCAAGCTCCTCCACCTCCTGGGCCAAGTTTCAGCCGATGAACGAGACCTTTGACCTCTCGGGCTACCGTTACATGAATCTGTCTCTGCAAAATGCAGGTTATGCCCAGTCACTCATTCGTGTTGTCATAAGCGATGGCATCACCAATTACAATCTTACCGGTGGTTACGTACCTGCAACGAATACCTGGACCAGCCTGCAGTTTGATCTGGATGCCCTGTCGCCCAAGATTCAGAAGGAGAAAGTCAAACTGGAGGTGTGGCTTAGACAAGCCGGCGGGACTTACGGGGAAATGCTGATCGATGATATCGTGTTTACCACGGCCTCCGGTGGTACCGCGCCTCAGTTAAGCCCGGCTGTGATGAGTGCGGATACAGATGGCAGCTATAACCAGAACACTAATTTCACCTTCGATGCCACTTATACCGACCCGGATAACGAGGCGCCATATGCCGTCCAGGTGATCATTGATGACACGGCCTATACTATGCGCGAAACCGATCAAGCCGATGTTACCTACACGGATGGAAAAGATTACAGGTTCATGACCAAGCTTACGGCGGGAGCCCACTCCTATTATTTCCGCACCACAGATACGACTTCCAATGAAGTCACGACCGGAATTCACAATTTGAGCGTAACCAATTCCTCTTCTGTGATTGATATTGTAGTGAGCCAAGCCGGCTACAGTGCGGACGATATCAAGAACGCCAATTTCATCTCAACCACAACCGTCACAGACGCTACTTATGAAATCTTGGATGGATCTAATGTCGTGTCATCAGGCACCATGACTTACGAGGGCTTCTATTGGAATAAGCATGTCTATTCTATCGGTTTCTCCTCCGTCACGGATGCCGGGAACAACTACAGGGTGCGAAGTAATCAGCAGTATTCCTATCCTTTTGAAATCACGCCTAAACTGTGGAATCAATACAAGGATGAAATGACAGCCTTCTACCGTCTTCTGCGTGCCTCAGTAGCCACCAGTGATGCTTATCCTGAGGGTTACAGCAGTGTAGCTCCTTCCGCTAAGCTCTACCATGCCGCGGGACACCTGGATGATGCCCAGTCTGCGGACGGCCTGACCCATTATGATCTGACAGGCAGCTGGTACGATGCTGGGGATTACGGCAAATATGGCGGTAACCAATGGGTCGGCGCAGAGATTGCACTTGCTTATACGCGTTATGCGGACAAAGACAGCGTGAAGTACGATAACGACAGCAATGGCATCCCGGACCTGGTAGATGAAGCTGTCTTCGGCAGCGAATATCTCATCAAGTTCGCGGATCAGCTTGGCGGGGAAATGTATAATCTCAGGAACAATGCTTCTTTTGTACACCCGGAGAAATCTACCGACAACATCTCCGGCACAGCGGATGACCGGAAGCTGACCGATTTAAGCGTCGGCGGCTCAGCCAAGTCAGCGGGTACACTGGCAGCCACAGCGCGCGCGATCCGCACAGCGGTTAACGAAGGCGACATCTCGTCAGCCCGGATTGCAGAACTCACGGATTTTGCCGACCAATGCGAGAGCGCAGCTGTAATCTTTTATGATTATGTGGTTGCCCATCCTGACGGTCCAATAGGCTCCTACTCCACCAGAGGAGGCATCCCCAATTCCAAGCTGCTCGCTGATGTGGAGCTGTACTTGCTGACCGGCGATAACCAGTATAGGAATGCAGCTTCAACTACAATCAACGCCTTAACGCTGGGTGACATTTCATCCACGAACTATTGGGATATGAGTCCAATGTCCATGGCCGAGTTCTACCCGGTGGCCGATGCCTCAACACAGTCTCATATTCACAGTTTGTTAAAAGGGCAAGCGGATTTCTTCCTCTCCACTTCAGATGATACCCCGTATGGTGTACTGAACCAGTTCAAAAACTTCGGCGTAAACGAACCTCATGCTTCTTATTTAGGGGACCTGCTGCGGTACTATGAATTATTCGGTGACCCGGCAGCACTGGAGGCGGTGGTACAAGGTATGTATTGGCTGTTCGGAGAAAATCCGTGGAATATCAGCTGGGTCTCCGGCATTGGCACCCATCATGTAATGTTCCCGCATACCCGCTACAATGAGGATTCCAATACTGCGGGTGATACCGGGATTATCTTCCCCGGCGCCATGGTCAGCGGACCGAATATGAAAGATCCTAAGAATCGGAACAGTATAAGTCCCTGGTACGAGGACCGTTCCCTCTATCTGGATGATACGAATCAGTGGCGGTATAACGAGTTCAGTATCAGTATTCAGGCAGGACTCCTGTACACAGTTATGGGACTTAGTGCAACTCCGGGAACAGGGGCAGACAACACAGCGAAGCCGCCCGCCTTGCCGCTACTCTCTCCGGTGATTGGAGAATGGGTCCGCGGAGATGTAACTGTTTTTGCTGAGGCTGGGGATGATCTGAGCCAGGTAGAGTATGCGGCAGCCGGATTGCCTTATCAGCCGATGACGGTATCCGGTAATGTATATTCAACTGTAAGCGGAGCGGTGTACGCTGCGGTTATCGATGAGAGCCAATCCTTGCCCTATACCAACCGGAGAGTAGATGTTCGAGCGAAGGACTCTTCCGGCGGATACACCTACAGCTCGACTCATTACACCGTTGCTCCCGCGTTGCCGGACCCCTCCACTCCGCTGTTATATGATGATTTTGGAGGAGGCGGATTCTGGGGTGGTTCTGCGGCCAACACGACCTGGGTCAACTGGTATAATCAGAATGGCGGCACGGGAACGTTCACCAAGCTTACAGTAGACGGACGTTCAGCCGGCAAATTCGCCCAGACTCCGGCAAGTGTGACTTCAGCGGCTAAATTCCAGCCGTGGAACGATGTGGTCGATCTGAGCGGCTACCGGTATTTGAATATTACGCTTAAGAATCCGGCCTCGCCTGACCTCAGAACCCGGATTGAAATTAATGACGGCAAAAGAACGTACAATCTGACCGGAGGCTGGGTAGAGGTTCCAGCGGACTGGAGCGTTCTGCAATTTGATCTGAATGCACTTAGTCCGGCCATTGATAAAAAGGCGCTGAAGATGTCCATTTGGCTGAAACAAAATACAGTCACTGCCGGAGAAATGCTGATTGATGAAATTAAGGCGACCAATCAGGTCAGCGGAAGTGCGCCAACGTTAACTTCAGGAGGCGTAAATCATACAGAAGGCACGCCGCAAACCGAGTTTACTTTCACAGTCACTTATACCGATGCGGACAATCAGGCCCCATTTGCCATGGAGCTGGTCGTGGACGGCGTTGTCCGGACCATGCAGCCTGCTAATCCAGGTGACACTAACTATGTTGACGGCAGAGTCTATCAATACACGACCAAGCTTCCTCCCGGCCAGCATTCCTACTACTTCCACACCACCGATACGTTTACGGATGCCATAAGTACAGAGGTTCTGAGCGGCCCTATAGTTGGTTGGGGTAGCTAATAAGCCCCTTTTTTTGGAGTAGGATCATCGTGTGTGTATCAACAATCTTAAAAAAACAAATTAAGAAACCTCTCTTTTAGTCAAATGGAGTTTCCACACAACCATTTCAAAGGAGAGGTTTATTTTTACATTCAATAGTGCCTGGAGCCACTCTGCTTGCTGTCCAATTGGCCTGAGCACAGTCATTAATTCGAATAGGCCGTTACCCCCGCAGTATATAGGTTGTCCACTAACCTGTGGAATTCTTCCGGCGGTAAATCCTTTTCCCGCTGAAGCCATAGACGAAGCAGAGAAAGTGAGGTTGAGATCTGAAACTCAATCAGGTATGGCTTTAAGGAATCGTTGTGCGGAACGTTTAAATCCAATCTATCCAGGATCATTTCTCTTTTCAAGCGTTCAATAAAATGGATACTGCCATAATCACCCAGGAGGGCCTTGAGGACCGAGAGATATTCCTGGTTTTCCAGACAATGAAGCGCATCCTGAACAGTATAGGCAGCCAGCTTTTTATTCGCCAACTCTTCTTTGATGTAATTCAACAAATCATTCTCAACAGAGTCCAACAATTCGTAAATATCAGTGAAGTATTGATAAAAGGTGCTGCGGTTATATCCCGACTTCTTCGCAATCTCTTGCACCGAGATTTTTTCAATCGGCTTTTGGCTATACAGCTCACAAAAAACATCTATGAAATTTTGTCTTGTTTTTTCCGTGATTTCGGGCTGTTTTTTCATTCCATACTCCTTCGCAGACAAGATTATCATCCGACACATCCTGAAAAACTGATGGTTGATGAGGGAAGACTAAAGATTTATGATCACATCATACAACACGTTGTTGGATAGTCAATACCGGAATGTTAGAAAAATAGGGGGGATTATTATGCCAGTAAAACAAAAAAGAATTTTGATTTTTGGTGCAGGTGTTATAGGGAGCGCGTATGCAATCAAATTCTTGGAAGCGGGGGTGGATGTTACTCTGTTTGCACGTTCTAACCGGTTTACAGCCTTGAAAGAGAAAGGCCTGCAATATAATGAGAAAGGTGCCGTTAAAGCGGTACAGGTAAAAGTCATCGATAAGCTTGAAAATGATGATGTATATGATTTTATTTTGGTAACCGTTCGTTACGATCAAGCCGAATCCGCGTTGTTAGCACTCAAAGAAAATCAAAGCAAAAATATTGTTACCATGACTAATAATTCAATTGGATTTGCTTCGTGGCTGGATATTGTGGGAGACAGACTTTTACCGGCTTTTCCCGGGGCTGGCGGACAGATTAAAGAGGGGATTTTGTATGCCCGGTTTCCGCCAAAGATGCTATTCGCTACTACATTTGGAGAAATCAACGGTTCAGTGACAGAACGTGTAGAAAACCTCGCACAATTATTTAAAACAGCAAAGCTTCCTTACAAAATGAATAAGGATATGAGAGCTTATCTCATAACACATTCCGTATCGGACATTGCATTGCTTAGTAGTTTACACTCTGACCATAAGATTATTGACGAAAAAACAGTCAGAACCAGACAAACGGCACACCAAATAACAGTCACCTTAAAAACGTATTTAAGGGCCATCCAACAAGCTGGTGTTGCTATTCATCCATCTGTATTTAAATTTATGCTTTTATGCCCAAACCTGATTTTGGATTTTTTCTTTATGCTATGGCTGCGGACTAATATGGTACGGGATATGCTGCTGCCGGATTACGCGGATAGTGCAAACAGGGAAATTGTGCAGCTGAGGAACGATTTATTGAAGCTCTTAAGCCAAAAAGTTAGCTCTTCAGCTTAATATAGGGACGAAGCAGATAACTTGCTATTTTTAAAGGATTAAGGTTTGGGCTTGTTAGCAATTTTTTGCCCAAGTAGCTGTCGAGATTACGGATAATTAGATCCAGGGTCTCATCCGAGAGATGCTCCATCGTCCTGCGCAGAACAATCGAGTTCTCATAACTCTCTCTGATCGGCTTGGTAAGCTCCTCATAATCACCCAAACCGCATAAATCCCGGGCGGCATAAATCCCTGTCATCCAGGAGGCATGCTGTCCGAACCCCATGAACGGCATCATTGCCCCAAAGCAATTACCGACATAAAATGTATTGCCGATCCTGCCGGAGTGACATACCCCTAGGGGGTAACCGGTGATTTGGAATTGGTCTGTGATGGGCAGCGCTTGCTGGAGTTCCGCTTGTACCTTGAGATAATAACGCTCCCATAGAGTTTCTATACCGGTATTCATCTCAGGGAGATCAGGAATGGCAATGACAAGGTTAGCCTCTTTCTCCGAGAAGGGAATCAGGTATCCGTATCCGAAAGGTGCGAGGTCGTAATCCAGCCAAGCCTTAACCTCATACGGATCGAATTGGCCCTCAACCGTTGCTCCTTTGACCGAAACCGTCAGATCTTCCCTGAAATTGCGGGTTTTCTTCGCGTAATCGCTGTCCCCCGTTGCAAGCACCACATGCGTATAGTCTGCCAGCAGTTCCTCATATGTTTTGTCAGATCTATAATGGATTTTTGACTTAACCTGCCTCCCCAGCTGTGCTTCATAAGAATTCTTATGTCTTCCACGAATGTTCGTGAAGCCTAGCTGCCCTTCCAGAATAGCCTGCTCATGCTTTGAATAAAATGTAAACTTTGAAATGCCGGCAGCCGGATGAAGATATATACCGTATTGCTCCGATAAGTAAGCGATACTGTCGTTAACGGGACGGGTGAACATGGAGAGCAGCACTTCGGCATTCACAAACCGGTCTCCAATCATACTGCGGCTCTCAAAAATTACGGGTTCTATTCCATGCTTCTCAAGTGTAATGGCACAGGCAAGCCCCGATATTCCTGCCCCCATGATTGCAACTTTCATCTAGCGCTCACTCCTTCCAGACATTCTCTTGCATACATTCTTCCCGTAACAGCAGAGTGAGTATTCATTTAGGTTTGAGCGATTTTACACAGAAATACCCAATTTAATAGTTTATCTGTAATTAATTTCATCGTCAATCTGCTAACTCATAGGTCTAATGGTATTTTATAGCATATAATCTCTTTAATTAGCTAAAGGAGGTGAATTTACATGAAAAAGGAAGAAAAAGAGCTGCTTGCAGCGATTTTGGAAGTTACCGAAGCATCTGATAACGATGTTACACGCCAGAACAACGTCAATAACATTCACTAAGTAACTCTCCGCAGCCCATCCTCCTCATTGAATCTTCCAATGAGGAGGAATTCTCTTCATGATGGAGGTTTTGGAATGGTAAAAACTGCGCTAATATACCCTCCGGTCAGCGATCCTACTTCAGGTTATCACAGCCTATGTTGCTTGGCGGGCTATGCGCGGCAATTCGGCTTTGAAGATATTGATATTATTGATAGTAATATAGACTCTTGGCTGTATACCGTAACGCCTGGGCAAATCGGAAGAACAATGCAATATATAAATGAACGGACCGCGCAGCTTCAGGCACTGGAACAACCTACGCCCATTGAACAGATGGAGCTTTATTACGCGCTCAAAGTACAAGGCATGAATTTTGCCGGGGCGCTGCCAGCCGCGCTGCATACTTTCCGTGATGAAACAGAATTTTTTGACTACAGGCTGTATACCAGCGCCGTTGAGACTGTAATGCTCTGGATGGATGCCTTATCTCTAAAGGGCTTCCCGGGGCAGTTCAGAGGGTTCAGCTTAGCCACCAGCGGATTCTTCAATGTATTTAACTCCCTGGATATGCGCGATACCCGAATTACCGGAGTGATCTCCGGACCTTTCACCGACTATTTCAGGAACGAATTGATTCCCGGCATCATCACTGGCGGTTATTCCCTCGTCGGGATCAGCATCACCTATGTCGCCCAGCTTCCTTTTGCGCTCAGCATGGCGCAGCACATCCGGGAGAGCTGCCCGGAAACCCGGATTATATTTGGCGGGACTGCCGTCTCAGATTACTGGAAATATATTTTGAACAAAAGCGATTTCTATGCTGTATTTGACTCTGCAGATGCCTGCATTATCGGCGAAGGTGAAAGTGCACTGGTCTCTATCCTCCAGGCATTGAAGCACCATAAGCCGCTGCCTGCGTCACCGAATATTGCACTGCATCCCCGGTACCAGGCGGTGCATGGTGCCTCCGCTCTGGAAATCAAATACGAAGATATCTGCTCCTTTCCGGTGCCGGAGTACAGCAAGCTGCCCTGGGAGAAATACTTATCCCCCTTTCCGTTCATTTACTATTCTCCTTCACGGGGATGTTATTGGAACCGGTGCACCTTTTGTGATTACGGCCTCAATACCGATTCGCCTACCAGTCCCTGGCGGCAATTCCCGCTGGATAAGATTATGGAAGATTTGAGGACGCTCGCCGTCACCTACAAATATATCTACTTCTCAGTGGACGTGTTATCTCCGGCCCTGCTGCTTAAGCTGGCAGCAGCGATTCTGGAAGAAGGACTCGACATCCGCTGGGGAGCGGAGATCCGGTTAGAGGAATACTGGACACCGGAACGCTGCGCGTTGCTTCAGCAAAGCGGATGTACCGCCATCTCGGTCGGATTTGAATCCGGCAACCAGCGGATATTGAATCTGATTAATAAAGGAACCAAGGTGGACCGGCTGCAGGAAACAATCCAAATGTTCAGCGAAGCCGGCATCGGCGTACAAATTATGGGATTTACCGGATTTCCTACGGAAACGGTTGACGATGCCCTGAGTTCAGTTGATTTTTTGCAGCATAACAGCAGGCACTGGACTTTTGGCGGGCTTGGCCAGTTCGTGTTAACCAAAGGTGCCATTATTGCCAAAGAACCGGAGCGCTTCGGCATTCAGGATCTCCGGCCTTTTGAGGGCGAAGATGTCGCCTGGAGGCTGTTTTACAGTGAGCAAACGCACTTGCTTGCCAACACTTCCCGTTGGGGACCGAAGGAGCTGACAGAGGCCAAAGCATCCCTCAGAAGCAACCTTTTTGACCGTCCCTGGGTGGGGGGAGTGGATACTGCGCATTCGATGTTCTATCACGACCGGTTTGGGAACAAGGTCCTCCAGGTCATCAGGGGGACAACTCAGACGGCAGCTAACGAGAACTCAATTTTGGAATTAAACGGACACCTTCTAGAGGGACATTATTACCTTCCGGTCCACAAGCTTTTTAACAAAAAGAACCTGGATAACATCCTTGACAGATCCGAATGCGAAGGTAAGGCAGTCACCGCGCAAAATATAACTGAACTTCTTGGGCAATGGAAACCGGATTGCTCCAGTTACCCTCAGCCCAAAGAACAGCAGCTGTTCGTCCGGCGGGATGGCACTCTTTTTCCGTTTCCTGTACCCATGATCGAGTTTTTGCGGAATTTCGTACCTGGCTTAAGTTTGACGGAGCTGCTGCAGCAATCGGCGCAGCATGAGTTCCATACTGAGTTATGGCAACACTGTATCTCGAACCGGTTTCTGCGGCTGAAACGGTTACCGGCAGCAGAAGCCTGAAGATCGCTTTATGAAGGAGGTGTGCTATTCCTTGAACCCCGCAATCAGCAAACCTAATTACAGACTCCTGTTAAAACATAATGCCGATTTCCGCTATCTATGGCTGGCCCGTGCCAGCTCCGTCTTCGGGGATTCCTTATACAATCTGGCTATCAGCTGGCTCGTGTACTCGATGACCGGCTCCTCGCTCCAGGTGGGGCTGGTCATTGTTGCCAAGTTCCTGCCGGAAATGATACTAGGTTTATTCATTGGCGCCTGGGTAGACCGCTTGAACAAAAAGATTCTGATGCAGATCGCCGATGCCGCTCAGGCTCTGCTCACCGTAACCCTTGCTGTACTTATGCTCACCGGGCAGCTTCAGCTGCTGCATATCTATCTGATCACAGTTGGCTTATCGATTATGGGCAATCTGTTTGCTACCTCGCAGAGCTCCTTCCTGCCTGAGCTCATCGCGGATAAAACCTATCTCATCTCAGCCAATTCACTGCTGTCCGTTTCCCTGCAAATCACCCGTATTCTCGGAACAGTTGCGGGTGGAATATTGGTGGCCTCTATCGGAAATTCAGGGGCTGTGATTGTGGATGCGGTAACCTTTATCATCTCGCTTGCTCTGATCCAGCAAATTAAGCAACGCGGCAAGGCCGGGATGAATTCCCGTGCCGCCACCGGCTTGTCCATCTTCGCGGAAATCGGCGAGGGCTGGCAATGGCTGCGGGGACAAACGGCCATGCTCGTGCTTATCCTTCTCGGTACACTCAGCAATATTGCCTTAGGGCCAAGCAATGTGCTTCCCCCCATGCTGATCGGTGAGCTGCTGGAAGGCGGTTCCGGCGAGCTTGGTATTTTCAATGCAGCTATAGCTGTGGGGCTGCTTCTGGGCGGACTGTTCGTCGGCAGCAGGTCTCCCCGGAGAATTGGTGTCTGGTTCTCCTGCGGCCTTGGGGTTCAAGGCCTTGGCATGTGTGTGATCGCCTTATCTTCCGCTCTCTGGCCGGCTTGCTTCGGCAACTTGATCCTGGGCTTTGGCGTAACAGTCACGGTGATCCCGATGAGCACCTTGTTCCAGCTGCTGGTTCCGTCTCCGCTTCGGGGGCGTGTCAACAGCATCAGCTCCATGGCCTTTAACATCTCCATCCCGTTAACCTATGGCGGAGTAGGTATTCTGGCTGACAGAATCGGCGTGGAAGTATGCTTCGGTCTTGCCGCTGCCTTGTTCGCCGTTTGTCTGATCATCGGGCTGACCAATCATCATCTGCGCAGCCTCGACATCCAGGCTCCACAGTCGTCCCCATCACCTCAGACCAGTCAGTCGGTATAAGTAATCTACATATTTGCATCTCTTCGTGACCCGGTACGCTGGTAACTCCAGTCATGCCGGTAGGACCGGTAGAACCTGCCGGGCCAGGTTTTTTATTTCATTCAAATATTTCGTTGAATACCAGTTCAGCTGAAACCAGTCTGCATTGCGTTACTGCCATTCATCACTCAACCATTTGCCACAATTACTGTTGCTAGGGTCTGGTCTGGTCAACTCTCTATAAATACAAGCTGAGTGATTGATATACTAATATTCAGACTTAACGGTTTTGAGAATCCCAAGTTCCTCGGTAAACAAAATAAAGACTGCAACTCATTTACGAGTATACAGTCTTTATTTTAGCAGTAAGCTTCACCAGTTTTTCATAATCGATCTTAAGCTTCTACTTCAACAATGATATTAATAATCGAAGCGTCATGGTCTTTAATACGAAGGGGTGCCGCGAAGGCGGAAATGAGTTTTTTATCAATTAACGGCGCTGGATTAATATCTTCATAAATTAGCATCGTCGGCTCTTTATACTTCTCATGGTCTAAAAAGGCATGGTGGACAAAAAATCCGGTTCTTTTGGCTTCCGCCATATTTTCAATGCTTAAGGTATCAATAGCTACGGCTTTGCAGTTTGGCAGCTTCGTCCGGATGTATTCAGCAGCTTCGGGAGAGACGGCCGGAAAATGATTCGCGTATTGCTCGAAATCCGTATCCCTGTATTTCCAATAGCCCGTATTGAAGATTAGAATATCTGCTTCATGAAGCTCTTCGTACGCCTCAAGCATAGCGGTTGTAATGAAACCGTCAGCGCCCAGCGGGCAGTCAATTAATAGCGGGCTTCTGTAGATGAAGTCTTCAATTGGAACAGCATCTATGCCCTTACCGTTATTCAAATGATGCCACGGTGCATCAACATGGGTACCCGCATGAAGATAAATGGTTAATACACTTCCGTTCCATTCGTCTCCTTTACTCAAGCGCTCACGAGGATCTAATTTCACTTCTGGCAGCCCTGGAAAAACCGGCATTCCAGCATAAATCGGGTAACCGATTTCGACGTATTTTGAAATAATAACACTCTCCTGTAGTTTCTTTGGGCATAGTACAAGTTCACCCTGATTAACGTTAATCGGTTATTAAGTTCTAATAACACTTACTGGGCAGTCAGAATCAGCGGTCCGTCCGCCGTGATTGCGATCGTATGCTCATATTGCGCCGACAGCTTGCCGTCTGCTGTTCTTGCCGTCCACTCATCATCGTCAATCGTGATGCGGTACGTACCTTCGTTGATCATGGGTTCAATGGTAAATACCATGCCTTCCTTTAACCGGATGCCTTTGCCGGCGATGCCGATATGCTCATAGCTCGGCTCTTCGTGCAGGCTCCGCCCGATCCCGTGCGCCAGCAGATCACGCACAACGGAATAACCGTTCGCTTCCGCGTGTTGTTGAATCGCCGATGTGATATCGCCGAGCCGGCCTCCGGGAACCGCCCGGGCGATCCCCAGGTCCAGACATTCCTTCGTCACCTTCATTAATTGCTGCGCCTCCGGCCGGATGTTGCCCACCGCATAGCTCACGCACGAATCGCCGAACCATCCGCCGTATTCCGCGACGATGTCGAGCTTCAGCAAGTCTCCGTCCATGACCGCCCGATTCGAAGGAATGCCGTGTGCCACTACATCGTTAATCGAAATACAGGTTTCTGCGGGGAACCCGTTATAACCTTTCGTGAACTGCTTGCCGCCCAGCTTGGTAATGTGCCTGGCTACAAAGTCATTGATTTCTTGGGTGGTGATCCCAGGTTCGATCAGGCTGGCCACCGCGCGGTAGCAATCCGCCACGATTTGACCCGCCTGTTTCATTTCTTCGATTTCTCGGGGGGATTTTAGAATAATCATCTTTGGTTTATTCGCTCCTTATGCTTGCTAGAATTTCAGAAGCCGGGCGATATCCCCGGCCTCCTCGTGCAGCTTCCCGCGGCGAAGCGAAAGTGAGGCGCACCCGGTCATCGCGGCCAGCAGCATTTCCGCTCGCTGCAGCTTATCCGGTGATTCCGCTGCGTTTCCGCCGGAAGCGGCAGCCCCCTCCGCCGCACTCCCGGTTTCCAGCAGCGAGGCAAATGGCGTGAGCACCTCCTGGCGGAAAGCGTTCGAGAGCGGGGAAGAACGCCCTTCAGGCAGCGAGGCAAAACCCTCACCCGCCAGCTTATAAAGCAGGTATACGGAGTGGTCCTCCGCCCAAAGCTGCAGCAGCCGGATGCTGGCGGTGGCGGGGTCAAACTCTACGGCACCGGCCGTTTCACCGCTGCCGCTTAGATAATCCGGGGCTCCCGTGCCCACGGTGTCTGCCACAGCAGCCAACCCCATATGTCTGCCCGCCGTTGACTGCATTGAAGTCGAATCGCGTAGGACCTCCAATGGGATTATGCCCGGTGCCTCCCGCTGGGCACCCATCCATCCCCCGGCCCGGTCCAGTGCGTCCCATAGCAGATCGTTGAGCAAATCGCCTTTATTGCTGTAATAGTGATATACCGTACCATACCCGAGTCCCGCCTGCGCGGCCACATCGCGGATCTCCAGTAATGGTCCTTTATCCAAAAACACATCGGCTGCGGCTTTGCGGATCTGCGCCAGCCGGCGCAGCCGGATATCCTCATTTTGTTCCTTCGTGCGTGGAGTCATCTCGTCCATCCACCTCTTTTATTTTTGACCTGCTGTTATGTCAATATAAAACATCGGCACGGGAATAACAAGTATCTTTTTGAAGTTGGCTATACATATGAAGTATGATTAGTGAAGGAGTCCGTCGCGATATACCTATGAACGGGAGGCATTCTAATCATGAGTGATGAGAAGAACATAGCTTACATTCCAGAGGACCATTCGCTGGGTATTTCGGTAATTACTGCGATTCATTCCGGCGATATCCCGTTGCTGAAGCTGCTGCTTGAAGAGAATCCCGGGTTGGCCGCCTCAAGAATTGTAAGGAACGGAGAATTGCGTTCTATGCTGCATATTGCAACTGATTGGCCCGGACATTTCCCTAACAATACAGTGACAATTGCACTGTTGATTGATGCCGGTGCTGAGGTGAATGCCCGGTTTACTGGACCGCACAGCGAGACCCCGCTTCATTGGGCTGCAAGCTGCAATGATGTCGAAGTGCTTGACCTCCTTCTCGATGCCGGTGCTGACATCGAGGCTTCCGGTGCCGTCATAGCCGGCGGAACGCCGCTCGACGACGCAGTGGCATTCGCGCAATGGCGGGCAGCACATAGATTAATTGAGCGTGGAGCCAAAGCTTCTCTCTGGCATGCAGCCGCGTTGGGTCTGGTAGATGCTATGAAAGCTCATTTTGCCGGAGACCCGCTCTCACAGCAATACCCTTGGGGAGCTGGACACTCATCGCCTCCGGACGAGGTGAACGTCGCTTTCTGGTGCGCTTGCCACGGCGGACAACGACACGCAGCCGAATACCTGCTCGGCCACAAGGCGGATATAAACTGGCCTTCTGTGTGGGACGGCCTCACTCCCTTGGATGCTGCTCAGCGCAGTGCCTCCCCTGATCTGGTACAGTGGTTGCTCGGACTGGGTGCTAAATCCGCTACCGGACTTCTTTGATATTTCTCCGCCAAGCTTCTGTATTCAGCTCATTATTCATGACTGCAGCCACAAATGAGCCGGCCGAAGCCGAAGCAATTGCCTGATGCATCATAGATGCTGCATCCCCGGCGCTATAAATGCCCGGGATATTTGTTTGTCCGGATTCATTAACGGCGAGTACTCCTGTTTCTGTGAATTCGCATCCGATGGTGCGTGGAAGGTCAGAGCCCATCGCCAGCTCAGGTTTGAAAAAGATTCCCCTGGCTGGAATCACCGTCCCGTCTTCCAATACAACTTGTTGAACGATACCATCCTTCGAGTCGATATGCCGGATCGGTGAATCGAACAAGGGAATATCATTGTGCTGGAACTCCTGGCGCTGAGCCTCGGTCAGTTCATCCGGACCATTCGTACAAACCGTAAGCCGGCTTGTCCATCCGGAAACAACCGGAGCGAAATGCATTAGGACTGTCCCCTTCGATATGACGACAAGCGGCTGATCCCTTAATTCCCACCCGTCACAATACGGGCAGACGAAAGCACTTTTTCCGTATACCTCCTTAAGGCCCGGAATAGAAAAGGGCTGATCCTTCATGCCGATAGCGAATAATATTTTTTTACTTGTTATCATTTGTCCTTCCATCGTGCTCAATTCAAACTGACCGTTGGTGCCTGCGATCGATATCACTGTATCCGCTACGAATGATGCCGTGGGATAGGCCAGAATCTCTTCTTGTGCGATTCGCCGGAACTCCTTCGGAGTGATCCCATCACGGGTAATAAACCCGTGAACCGCGCCAGTTACAGCATTGCGTGGACGCCCCTCATCAATCACCGCTACCTTTTTCTTCGCCCTCGCCAATACCAAAGCGGCATTCAGACCCGCCGGTCCGCCGCCGATAATTGCCACATCAACATATTGTTTCTCCATAATGAATAGCCTCCTTCATAGATTCGAAATGTCTACAATTATAACGCAAGAAGCCTGGGACTTCTTGTTTGACCCGATAAAACAGATATCAAAGAGCTTCTTTGTCCACAATAGATGGTTTATTACTATTTTGCAATGATTATTTTTAAATTAATATTATCTTTCAGTGGTGGTATCAGCTCCGATTGGCCGCTTGGATCAGTCCGGCAAGGTATTGCTTCTGCTCTCCCTCAGCTTTGTCAGCAAGCTTCTGCAGCTTGTTCTTCCCGCCCCAGATCAGGTAGACAAGATGTTCCACCTGGTAGTAATGCAGGCCGTGTACCTGATCGAGCAGCAGTCTAAGCAGTCCCACATTCTCCAACTCTCGCGTCATCTTCAGCTTTAATGAATCTGTACAGTACAGCATACACGTCAACAGCACGGGAAGCATCTCTTTGTTAATGCCGTATTGTTCGATTAACGCAGCTGTGAATCTATTCTGGACAGACTGATGTTCAACATCTACCTTCTCCATATATTGAAGGACCAGCGGGAAATATGCCTGATCTGTGAGACCCAGTCCAAAGACCGCATAGCTGCCCGGCATGCAGCATTTCTCCGCTTCTGCATCCGTATACCATTCGAAGGTTTCCATCGCTGCGATGGCATATTCTTCAAGCAACGGGTGTATCTTCGGGTATTCAAGCGCATTCGCAAAGAAACGGTGCGTGCCCGTTTTGGCGAGTCCTTTGAGCGGCAGCCAGTGCTTAACTGAGGAGGTTAGCTTGATCTGATAGCTTTTTGGAAAGCCCGACTTCAGCAGATTCGTCAGATGCCGGAGCGCAAACGCATAACTCTCCTCTGACTCCTGATTAATACGGATGCGTACCTCGGCAAATACATCATTAGCGCTACATTCCACCTGATCATTGCGTAATCTCGTAACCTCTTCAGCAAAGGCACCGCTGCCATAATTAATTAGCCGTGCAGCCTGGACACTGCCGAGTTCGAGCGCGCATTGCAGGAAGGCAAGCCCCGTACTTCTGCTGTAGGAAGGCTCAAATTTAAGGATGCAAACTGCAGCATAGATCACGAGCCCAACCGTTTCTTGCCCGACATTTTCCAGCACAGCATCGTTCCTCTTCGTAAATCCCATCTGCCACTGGGTTCCTGTGTTCTCGAAATAACGCGGCAACCAATGATCTTCTACCCAGTTCCTGAGTGCTACGGTGATAGTATTGCGATGCTCAGCCAGATGCTTGTTCCCCTTGTTCAGCTCTTGTATCTTGTCATACACAGCGGTGATTCTGCCGGAATCCAAGACGGGATACAGTCCTTCATCCAGGAGATGCCGGGCCAGGAAAAAAGTTTCCAGCGGCTTGGTCGGATATTTGCCGGCATCTAGCTTGTTTAAGGTATAGAGGCGGATCTGTTCCAGCAGTTGTTGCTTCTTCGCCTCATCTACATATTCAAGAATGTGCACATGGACAACACCTTCATTCACCTTGAATTTCCCGTCAAACCTGAACCGGTAATCCAGGACTGCCGGCGGCAATGCATTTAATTTGTTCTGCATATACGAAGCAAGCTCAGGGATGATCTGCTCCCGCACTTGTACCTCTGTCAGCTGCTCAGGGGTAGTCTGCTTGCTTTTACCCGGTTCGTTTAAATCAAGCAAATTATCTGTCACATCCACTCTGCCATCCGCATATTCGAGGAGAGCATACCCGTGAATGCCTGCCTGCAGGGTGGTCCGTTTTACAATTTTCTCTGCTTCTTTATCACTGATATAGATGAGCCACTTGTCTATTTCCATTTTCATTTCTTCAAGAATTGCTTCCAGCGTATAATCCATGTCTATTACATGCTCCTTTACACAGCGATATCGGCAGTGAAGTTGTTCATGCCCACTCTAAAATTATGTACATTAAATATTACCGTATCTTGATTTACCGTTCAAATCGGTTGGGGGTATCTGTCTGATGATCAATCGTTAATTGATACCGGAAATGATTATGTTTCTTAAAATGATATCTGTGATTTTCAAGGTAAATCCTTTAATTACCACACTTCCATATAAAGTATTTTATGATAATATCATCTATAGTCCTTTCGGCCGAGAGCTCAATTCTTATGAAGGGTTTGAGAAAAGTGAAAAAAATAAAATTGAGATCGCTTTCAATATTTTTTTGTTCGATTATCTCTGCTTCACTTTTTACAGCAAGTGTATACGCCGCTTCTGGCATTAGCATTCATGACGTAAGTGCCCAGAAACAACAGGGAGGCTATTTATGCTGGGCGGCCGTATCCAGTATGGCAGGACAATACTTAGGGAAATCCAATGCGACTCAGTATAACATAGTAACAGCCGCTAAAGGATTATACATGGACACTGCCGGATCTGTATACGATGCCCAAAAAGGTCTTGCAGCATATGGTGTAAGTTCGACTGCACTTGTAACTGTGCCAACTTACGACAATATAACGAGTAACATCAATGGTAACTCTAATGTTCTCGCATTTATGAGTAAAACGGGAGCAACGCTTGGTCATGCCTTTTTGATTAAAGGTTACTACTATAACACTGATACCAGCACTCAGAACTTATACTATATTGATCCAGCAGATGCTTCCAGTAATATTCAAAGCTTCTCAACTTTCAAGAGCAATTCTATCTATACTTGGGTCAATACAGTAAACAATATAAAAGTGAATTAACTGTAAAATAATCACTATCAATTAAGGAGGGTTTTTTTTGAAAATTCGCGCCATTATATTAACTATTTTATTTGCTCTATTCACATTGGGAAATGTTGTGTATGCAGATTCAAGTCTGGAGACAGCTGGGGCAGATATCAAGGGGGCGATTGCTAGGGAATATACAGAGTATTATGCTGATACTCTTGAAGCCCAGAAGACTAGCTTTCACGGCAGCGACAAAGCAAGCTTTCATGAAGCAACTTTGGGAGAAGGAGTTGCCTATTATCAAGTGAATGTCCACGGAGATTCACTTTCACATGAATTGACTGGTTATAAATTCCCGCTTTATTTAGAGGGAACTCAGGTTGCGGTGGTCGATGCCACTTTTGAATCAGGTGCCTGGAAAATTTTCAACATCAGTAACCATGATGATTTTGACAGTGCAATTAAACGGATCGAAGCTGAGTATGCTGGAAACGGTAAATTCGAGCTTATTGATGATAAACGTTATAATCTAAATTATGTCTATACTAATAGTACGATTAATGAGGAATATATCAATTTAACAAATGATGAGAGTATAAGTCCTGCAGAGATCCTGAATATTATCAGCGAGTCTGTGGATTCTCTTAATAATTTGAATCGAAATTCAAATGACGGAGTGATTTTAGTCGGTGGCGGCCCCAATGTCTCTCCTTCTGACAATCAGACCTCTTTGCTTCTGCCAATTATTTTATTCGGATTATCTCTTGCCTTTGCTGTTCCACTAATAGCCATACCGACTCAAAGAAGAAGAGCCTCAGGCACATTGGAATGAGAATGGTCCGAATATAATGAGACGAAAAGGATGGGTATTCCCTCTTCTATGCCTTGTGCTGATAACAATGATAGGATGCAACAATGAAGATTCCGCGGCGGGAAAGACCGACGAACAAATCGCCGCCGATTATCTTCAAGCTCTTGGTTACACAATTGTTGCGGATGAAGGAGAGGTCGCAAAATATACCTTGGAGCAGAATATGCTTGAAAACCTGGATTATATGCTGCTCTGGGCAGTTCAGGAGAAAGAACCTTCTGCCTATTTCGGGAAAGAAATCGTCTCTTATGATTTTCTTGTAAAGGATCATCCGCTGGAAAAGTTGTTTAGCCCGGAAGATTACTTTATTTCTGTGGTTGTCATGCTTGTAGACGGTGATGTTATAGGCGGAACCTCCGGTCCAAGAAGTAAAATCAAAAATCTAATCATGGCGGGCGGAGAGTATTCAATAGATGGAAAAACATTGAACGAGATAAAAGGAACCGATTATCCGCAATGGCTGGACTATTGGAAGAAAACGTACGGTAAGCGAACGGAGTGACCTGAAAGACCTGAAAGACCGCCGCTTCAATTAGAAGCGGCGGTCTTTTGTTTACCATTATTTTTTTTGAAAACTGTTCTTTAAAAAGGATTGCAAAGCCGTTTCTACTTGCGTGTCTTAAATCTCTTCGAGAGCACGAAACCAAGGATGATCAGACCCATTCCGGCTAGGTACATGCCTATCGGACTTTCTTCACCGGTCTGAGGCAGCTTACCCGGCAGACCGCCTTGATTCGTTGGTTCATTTTGTGAAGGTTCATCTATTGTTCCTTTAGGCACTTCATCTACCACTACTTCGATCTCGATCTCCTGGTCCTCTCCATTATCGCTAACGATAATAGTGAACTTGTCTTTTCCGGTATAGCCAGGGTCAGGTGTGTACTTCCATTTCCCGTCTGGTGTAATCACGACGGTTCCATGTTCAGGCTCATCACCAAGGCTAGGAATTCCCCCAAGCGGGATTTCACCCTCGACCGGAATGTCCTCTATTGTGTTGACAGCTGTTGGCTGTGGACTTGGAGGACTGCTAATTACAGGTGTTGCTGTCGGTGCATTTGTCGGTTCACTTGTAGGTTCTGGAGAAGCCGATGGTGAAACTGATGGTGTCACCGTTGGAACAACTGTTGGACCCGGAGTGACTATGACTCCTGGTATTGAAGGAGTTGTTGGCGTTGATGACGGCGTTGACGGCACATATGGTGTTGCTGTTGGCGCCGTTGGTTCTGTTGGAGCTGGCGTTGCTGTTGGTGCAACAGTCGGCGTTGCGGTTGGCACTGGTGTAGGTGCAACAGTCGGTGTTGTCGTTGGTACTGGTGTTGGCGCAACCGTCGGTGTTGTTGTTGGTACTGGTGTTGGCGCTACTGTTGGTGTTACGGTTGGCACTGGTGTAGGTGCAACCGTCGGTGTTGTCGTTGGTGATGGTGTTGGCGCTACTGTTGGTGTTGCTGTCGGCGATGGTGTCGGTGCCACTGTTGGCGATGGTGTTGGCGCAACAGTCGGCGTTGCCGTCGGTGATGGTGTTGGCGTTGCTGTTGGTGTTGCTGTTGCTGTTGGCGATGGTGTTGCTGTTGGTGATGGTGTTGGCGCTACTGTTGGTGTCGCTGTCGGCGATGGTGTTGGCGTCGCTGATGTTTTGTTTTTTATTTGCAGATCTATGGCTGTAGTTGAATTAATTTTAACTGCATGAGGTGTCGTATCTAACAGATAACCTGCAGGTGCAATTTTTTCAACTACTGCATAATCGCCACCAAGTAGTTTCGTGAATTCAAGCTTACCTGTATCATCTGTTACTCCCTCATTAATCCAAATCTGCTCATTGCCGATGACGCGGAATAAGTCAAAGGCAGCTCCTTTGAGCGTGTTGCTAGGATCACTGGCATCAATCTTTTCAATGCTGAGCGTGCCTCTGACACCACTGCCTGTGCCTGAACCGCTCGAGAGCTGAACTTTAACTTCAGAATTGGTTTCTTTGGTAACCTCTTTCACATTCTTACCTGTGAGCTCTACCTCGTTGCTGACTGTTTCATTATTTTGTGCAGTGATCACAGATTGGTACTGAAGAATAAAAGCTTCCGAGATTTCTTTGGTAAACTTCAGTTCGAAGCTTTCTTTGCCTTCACTGTCTTTCAAGAAGTCCAGCGTATAATCAGTGTCTCGTGTCAGTTCCTCGCTAGTGGGTGTTATCGTCCCGTTGTCTGCAACATTAGTCTTGTAGAGATGATAAGTATTAGTGAGCAGAATTTGATTCTCACTAGGAATATCTGTTACTACTGCATCCCTCACAACGGATTGATTACGGTTGATATACACCGTCCAGTCAATCTTATTGTTGTTTTGTGCGCCTGTCTTGGCGATATATTCGCCTCCATTAGGAATGTTGACCGAAGCATTCAGGTCTGCGGATTCCTTGGTCGTACCATCATATAGTACTGCTGTATTATCGACAGTCTTTACGTCAATAACCTTATCAGCGAAAGTAGTCTTAAAGGTAACGTAAAATGCATAATTGATCGTTTTGTTAAAGCTTACCTCAAGCTTCCCGTCGTTCAGAGTTACCTTGTAATCATCTTCATCGACGTTTACGTCCACCGAAGGGTCTCCATTGGTACCGTAGATCCATTTGAATACCTTAACGGAATCCGGAACCACAACTTGACCGCTGCTGATCGTGTCCACCAGTTTAGCATTAGTCAGGGTTTTCATATTATAGTTGGCCCCGACATTCCAGGTAATCTCTTTGGTGAAGGCATTGTACGAACCGTTCTTGAGACCGTTATTCTTAACTTCTGCTCTTGGATCGAATGTTGATGTTGTCTTGATGGTCCGACTCTGACCATTCTCCACCCATTCCAGCAATGCCTGATTGACAAACTGGTTTTTATCCTCCGCCAACCAATCAAAGTTAAACTTAGTGAGGTATGTGATGGTATACGGTTCAGAGATCGGAGCTTTAAAAGTAATCGTGAACCCGTCGTTCACCGCCACAGGATCATGTTCGGTATAAACAACCTCAGTGGCGACTGCGGGACCTCCAGCGACCGGTTTAATCGTAAGGCTTCCCGGTACCAGCTTGAGCCCTGCGTTAACGAAGGTATCCGTTACTTTCAGATTTTCCATCGTCTTTGAATCTTTGTTGATCGTAATTGTCCAACGTACTGTCTTGTTCAGATAATCTTTTTCGCTGTTACCCTTGACCAATATTTGTTGGGTGATATTCTGGGAAGCTGAGTCCGAATGTTCACCGTAAGTCACTGTATTAGTGACCTTGCCATTTTCAAAAACACGTTCCGGCGCTTTAGTTTTGTATTCGATGCGGTAAGCAGATTCAATATCATCATTGAATTTGAGTTCAAAATGATATTTACCATCTACCACTGAATCTGTAACCGTGTATTTATTATCCGGAAGAGGCTGGGCATCTTTGACCCCTTTACCATCGGCCGCAATAGTCACCGGGTACACCTTCAGCGAATCTGGAATGAGTTCCTGTTTGAGGTCAATGGTATCCTTCAGAACCGCGTCGTTTGCCGAAATAAACTTTTCATTGTAATTGAATTCAATTGCCCAGCCAAGAGTCTGGGTTGCAGGATCGTAGCCGTTTGTTACTTTGGTAAGCGGCTTCCCACGGCCAACGGTTACGGTAGTCTTCGATTCTTTAGATAAACCGTTGTCTCCCGTAAAAATAGCTGTATTCTCATAGCTGACCGCATCCTCACCGCTGGCTGTAATATCGGTGGTGAATTTTACACGATACGCCTTGGTGATCGGGCTCTGTTTAAATTTTAATTCCAGCTTCGCCGGTGTGGACCCGGAGGCATCATAACTGCTACCCGGAACAATGTCACCTGCTATAACTGTACCGTCCAGCTTCACTTCAAGTTCACGGACAACAATGGAGCTTGTATCAAGCGTCAACCCGTCCGGAATCGCATCGGTAACAGCAGCGTTGCCCACACTTTCCAAGACCTTGTTGACATCGACGGTCCAGCCGATTTGCGTCGGATTGTAGAATTGAGGCAATGGAGTACCTTTCTTCTCTACAGTTGAACTGACGTTAGGCTTGAAATGAAGTTCAATTACCTGGGTGCCGCCATTGATCGGGAACTCCACAAGCTGTGTGGTCGACCCTTTTATTTTTTTAGAACTAAGCAGTGAACGGACAGTAAAGGTCCCCTGCACTTTATCATATTGTTCAATAAATTCATTAAACGTAAAGACAACATGATTATTACCTTTATCGACATGATAGGTGCCTACTGTATCTCCACCAAATAGAAGATCCCCATCCAAATCACTATAAAGCTCAAACGGATCGGGTATATTAAATTCAAAAGTGGAGCCTGCTTCATAACCGTGCCCGTCTGCTAATGACCACGTGTAATTCAGTTCGGAATAGGAATCCAGCTGATATACATTTCCGGTGACTGTCTCTGAGTAGTGCTCATCCGTATACACGGCCAGAGAAACGCTGGTGATCAAATTTTCCGTAATTTTACTGGGTTCTGCATGAGCACGTTCAGTGAAAGAGCCAAAGCTTGTTGTCCATTGGGTAACCAATAGAATAAGTACGAGCCAAATGCTAATCTTTTTCATTTTCATTGATGAATACTTCCTCCTTTTTCGTCATCGATTGTGTTTGAAGCTTCATGCCATTGCCTGCGCAACTTGTGGGAGAACTGCGCCGACAGCAGTTTAAGTAACTGTAAACCTGACATATGAACAATTTCTGAACAGCTTCCGGATTTGCGTGTGAAAAAACAAAATAACCCGCCAAGCATAAGGCTCGGCAGGTATTTGGTACTTGTATACGGCTTATCCCTTTTACTTAGTCACGGGTTACAAAGTGCTCCACCCCATCTGCTAAATTCGAGATTTTATTCTTAAGAAACTCAGGGTAAACCTTATAGTCCAGTAATTCGTTGATATCAACCCACTGGAATATCAATCTGGATTCATCCGTTTGAATTTTACCCTCATGAAGCAAAACTCCGGAGCTCCGGAAATTATGAATTCGATTCTCTTCTGCGAATAACCAATCTCTGTTTTTCATACTCAAACACCACCAATCTCTACCTTGCCCCAGCTATTCCCCACTTCTCAGACCCGCCCGGTACTCGCTCGGCGGCATGCCGGTGTGCTTGCGGAATTGCTTGGAGAAATACAGCGCATCATTGAAGCCCACGGACGAAGCCACCTGCTCAATGGTCAGGGGAGACCCGAGTAGTTGTCTGGCCTTGTCCATCCGCTTTTTGAGCAGAAACTGTTTGGGCGAGAAGCCGGTTCGCTGCTTGAAGGCTTTGGACAGATGCACCCGGTGGTAGCCGAGTGAGGATGCCAGGTGATCAATACTAATCTGCTGGTGGAACTGCAGCGAAATCCAGCGGATAGCCTGGTCAATCTGCCGGTCAATAATCTCGGGCATTTCGGCAGGGTGCAGGGGCAGCGCGCTTAAATTACCCAGCCCGAATTGATGAAGCAGCAGCCGTGCCCAGCCTGAAGCCTCCAGACTCTCCAGCCGCGGGTAAGCAGACTGCTGGAAGGCATGCCGGATACGTTCGTACAAGCTGTGAAGCTCTGTGACATTACCGGAATGCATGAAGGGTTGTGCTCTGGTAATGCCGACAGCGGAGAGAAGTTCTTGAACGCCAATCCCCTGCAAGGCTACCCACGCATAATGCCACGGGAAATCCTGATCTGCCTGATAACTGAAGAGCGCACCGGGGAAAATAACGAAGGTGTCCCCACTCCTGCACTCGGCAGAGAACGTCCCGTTTTGAAACAGGCCCTCCCCTTCCAAGACAGTATGTATCAAATAAAAATCGTGAACGGAAGGTCCGATTTTATGGCCGGGATAAGGCCTTGCCTCCCCGCTGAACAGGACAGACAGATCCTGCTCCTCAGGTGTAAGATTAATCCCTAAAGTGAAATTATAATGGTCCGGATTCATATGCAACATTCCTCCATATTCATCTTGTCTTTCTCCATAGTCGTGCCTTCGGTTCTATTCTATAGTGATTATAGAAGAAAACAGCGGAAAAAGCTTCTAAACCAACGATTATCATTCGGATTAAGATTCATATTCCCAAATGAATGAAGCGTATTCCGCAACTTACAGGAGGCTAATGT
Source organism: Paenibacillus sp. FSL H8-0259 (assembly GCF_037963255.1). Lineage (NCBI taxonomy): Bacteria > Bacillati > Bacillota > Bacilli > Caryophanales > Paenibacillaceae > Paenibacillus > Paenibacillus sp. FSL H8-0259. The sequence continues at coordinate 4,094,796 of NZ_CP150147.1, read as the reverse complement.
CTAATGTCCAAAATTACATTTATCGGTGCCGGCAGCACGGTTTTTGCCAAAAACGTCCTGGGGGATATCATGGCTACACCTGCCCTGCAGGGGTTCGAGCTTGCCTTGTATGATATTGACCTTCAGCGGCTCAAAGACTCCGAGAATATGCTCACGAATCTGAAGAACAGCGGCGGCAGCACCTGTACCATCATCGCCTATACCGACCGCAAAGAAGCGCTGCGCGGCGCCAAATATGTAATCAATGCCATTCAGGTCGGGGGATATGATCCATGCACCATTACAGATTTTGAAATTCCGAAGAAATACGGCTTGCGTCAGACTATTGCGGACACTGCAGGCATCGGAGGATTATTCCGCAATTTGCGCACGATTCCGGTCATGCTCGATTTCGCTGCGGATATTCGTGAGGTCTGTCCGGATGCGCTGTTCCTGAACTACACGAACCCGATGGCCGTTCTAACGAATGTGATGAACACTTACGGCGGAGTGAATACGGTGGGATTATGCCACAGCGTGCAGCAATGTATCCCCGGATTATTCAGTCACCTCGGGATAGAACAGGAAGGTGTACAGGCGACGATTGCCGGTATCAACCACATGGCCTGGCTGCTCAAGGTTACCAAGGACGGCAAGGACTTGTACCCGGAGATCAAACGCCTCGCTGCAGAGAAGCAGCTTGAGCCTCACGGTGATATGGTCCGCTATGAGATGATGCTGAAATTCGGCTATTACATTACAGAATCCTCCGAGCATAATGCCGAATACCATCCGTATTTCATCAAAAGAAATTATCCCGAGCTGATTGAGCGGTTCCAGATCCCTCTAGACGAATATCCGCGCCGCTGTGTAGAACAGATTAGTCGCTGGGAACAGATGAGTGAGGAGCTGGTGAATAATCAGGAGCTTGCGCATGAACGTTCACATGAATACGCCTCTTATATTCTGGAAGCGATGGAGACTAATGTGCCGTTTAAGATCGGCGGCAACGTTATGAACACAGGACTGATTCCTAATCTGCCCAAAGAAGCCTGTGTCGAGGTCCCTTGTCTGGTTGACCGCAGTGGAGTAACTCCGACCTACGTAGGCGATTTGCCTCCGCAATGTGCCGCACTGAACCGGACGAATATCAATACACAACTGCTAACGATTGAGGCCGCCATGACACGCAAGAAAGAGCATATCTACCACGCAGCCATGCTGGATCCGCATACTTCAGCAGAGCTATCGATGGATGATATCATTAATATGTGTGATGAGCTGATCGCTGCCCACGGTGACTGGCTGCCTGACTATCAATAAAAGGTGAAATTTGTTTTATCGCTATAAGCAAAGAAGCCCCCCTATAGGACGCTATAGGAGAGGCTTCTTTGCTTATGATGAATTTTAGTTCAACGACTCCATTCGCTCAGGCTGTCTGGATTGAAATCTAACTCCTTGCCGCTTTGATTAATCACATATACTCTCTCCGGCGGACTTTCCAGGCTTCTACCCGTAAGTACAAGCTGGCGCCCTCCTTCAATGGGATAATTCCTTATATATAATCCTGAACCGGTATCTTCAAAAGAATATTTGTTCAAATCGCTCCAATCCAATGTGTTGCCCTTTTCCGATAAATCCGTTAATTCATCTAATGAAATATAACCGTCCAGCCCTCCTTCCTGGTTGTTTTGGCATGCTGAACCAATCATTAGAACGAATAAGACAATCATTGATAACTTCAAATATTTAGCTAGTCTCATATACAACCCTCTCCAGAATGCCATTATCCAGCTGGTGATCTATAGGGGTAAATATACCATAATATAGAAGTCAACACTAAGTCTGCAATAACAATCTCCTAGCTCTTAATAATCTCAATAATCTTCCGCTGGGCATCTATCGCTTCGGGGATGGGCATGATCACAAACACATGGTTCATTTTGGGATATACAAAGGTATTGATTTCAATTCCCTGCCCGGTTAGCTTGTCATCCAGTTTCATGGCATCGGGATATAGCCCTTCGTGCGTTCCGATAAAGTGAGTGATTCTTCCGAGGCCTTCAAAGTCCCCGTAGATGGGACTGATTATAGGATCGCTTAAGCTTTTATCATCCGCCCAGATCCTTGTAATGACTTCCATTCCACCCACCGACAGCATCGGGTCCTTCTTTTCATATTCAGGAATAAGCGGGTTAGTAAGCCCCATATCCACACAGGCAGACAATAGAATGATGTCCTTGGGCTGGGGAATATCATTCATTTGGAGCAGATGGGCCAGACCCAGTGAGATGTTTCCGCCTGCTGAATCGCCCATAATCGTCAATTGTTCCGGACTTTGAACGGTTCCCAGAATATCTTTATACAGGTTAAGGAGCTTCGGATAGGTATTCTTATAATTAAAGTTAGGAATTTTAGGATAAATAGGGGCAATTATTTTCGCATTAAGCGACTGTGCCATTCTATCCATGAACATCCAGTGAAAGCTTAAAGGCTGGTTGACCCAAGCACCGCCATGGATATAGAGAATTACTTTTTGCGTCAAGGATTGTTGGTCATTTATTGTAAAAACCTTAATTCCCTCAAACACTTCCTCCGTAATTCCGCTGATGAATTTAACATCAGCAATTATATAGGGTTTACTGTTTTCTAGGCCTACCCGTTTTACAAACTGGGTCGTGTTTTCAATACTTGAAAAGCCTTTTTTTGTGTTTCGTAAAGCTAAATACTTCTCAAACAGAAAACTCTTAGTTGAACGTTTTTTTGTATATACTTGTACACTCATCGTTCCCCCTCCTGTCATGCTGAATGATTACTGTATTTGCATTATAAGGGTTGATGTATACTTCAAGGTCAAGAAAAATTCTATTTGGATTCGACATTAGCAAAATCCTAAGAATAATTAAACATAACGTTGATTCCATGCGCAAAAAAGGCGACAGCCTAATGAATCCGTTATCGCCTTTTTGAATTGGGCAGAGCGGAGATCCAGTGCTGGAGTTGACTTTTAATCATGGCGAATAGTTTCTTGCCGAGTTGATTGGCGATTTCGTTCATCAATTCCACCAGTTGTTGTAAAGCAAGGGCCCAGTCCAAAGTGCCGACTTCATCACAAAGCAAATAAAACAGTCCGCCGAGCGTCCGTTGATCGGTACTTTGCCGATGCTGCCAGACCAGCAGAATATAGCGGGAAAAGACAATCGTTGTATGGCTAATTAGCAAACCGTAGGAGCGACCTTGAAACTCTTTTGCAGACGTAACAAGGATTTAGCGCATTTAAAAAAGACTTCGATGTCCCAGTGAAGAGCGTAGATTTTAATCATTTCCGGTGCCGTTAGCGTCAGATCCGTCGATAGAATAGCTAGCCACTCGTTTTTTACCATACCAATGATATGAAGATCTCAGTCTACAATCCGCCCGATTAGGGGGTATGCGTGAACCAGATATCCATAAGTTCGTAAGCTGCAGAAACCCCGGAATCGATGGCCCGATCCAGCAGTTCGGAAACCAGATGTGGGGCAGAAAGTAATGCTTCCTTCCGGCGTTTGTACCCGCAGGAGCACTTGTCGATTCCCGGATTCATGCCGGTAAGTCCGGCCTTTATGGAACTCAGCAAAGCGAAGTCCAAAGGGAGAAACGTATGGCCGTCCGACCAGCCCAAAGTCAGCATACGAAACCCTTTATAGTAAGCACCCGTCGCGTGATCCTTGAAACGAGCCAACAATTCTACAGTTTTGCTCCGATTTCGTTCAAACATGGAATCGTCCACAATGAACACGGAGGTTCTCGTGACGGAAGTCAGGGTTTCGACCCGCTACACAGTGTCACTGCTGAGCGAAGTCAAGAAGCGCCGCCAAGCGAAGCCGCTATGATTGAGAAACCGATAGACCGTATCTTTGCCAGGAAAGATTTCACCTTTGGCACTTTCCAGCAGGCGAAACCAGTTTTTCTGATGGAAGAGTAGCACGAAAACGAGCAGGAACAGATGGGAACAGGTATAGCCGAAAGCCTTTTTGAATCCTGATTTTCTCAGGTGCTTCAGTACACCGAGCTCCTGAAAAGCAGGCCTCATTTCAGGCGGGAGTTGATCTAGAGACAGCTTTTGCTTTATCATGGGTAGGACACATTTTCTGTGGTTTAGTGGAAGCTTCGACACTCTCACTTTACCAAATGAATTAGTGTTTTTCTATGGTGGCAAGACCCTTACTTAAACATGCTCCACCTTAACCCCAGTATGGGGTCAACTCGATTTTGACTCTGCGAAAATTGAGTCAGATAGACTTAAATGTGAAGGTGGTCGAAAATAGCTTGAAGAAAACGTTTAGAACGCTTAGTATACGTTCGCTGCAGCAACTCTTGGCCTAAGCTTGTCTTTATTGACGAATGACTATAGTGCAGTTGATCAAGCCAGACGCTCATGGTCGATGGTAATGTTATGCGGTACATTGATTTTTAATCGAGGATATAACTATCTGAAAAGTAAAAATAAGCAAGCGAATATAATGACATTTACAGGGGCGCTGATTTTGGTCTTTGTTCTTGTTAAATTCCTCTTTTAAGAGCGAGAACAATGTAATCAAGGCCGGCTTGAGTTAATCCACTTTCGGTTAGCATAACGGGCTTGGTGAATATGCTTTAATACAATAGTAATATCTCTCTGATCCATCCCTAGCTCCTGAAAACGAGATTCTTTTTCTGCTCCAAGCAATTTCAAAATTTGATACACAGGGTCAGCGCTTATCAATCCGTGCAACATCCTTCCTGTAATTTCTATGGGGATAGCATATTCCCACTTTGGCTTTTTGGTGACCATCTGTAATATTCATTATATTCTCTGAAAGTTGCCTAGCACGTACATTCGCTTCCCTTAATAGGATGTTATGAAGTGAAGAATCCTAAGGAGGCTGGTAACGGATGCAGAAGAAGAATCCTAAATTGGTGAAGAAAGTACTGTACTCCACACGGGCGCAGAGACATGTGCATGAATTTGAGGGGAGTACAAAACTGGCTGAAGCAGGTGCAGACCGCCATAACCATCGCTTCGCAGGCGTGACCGGGCAAGCCATCCGGGTAGGAAGCAGTCATGTTCATGAAATTGATCTCAACAAAACTGATTTTCTGAACCATTTTCATAATCTGAAAAAGATTAGAACAGGACCGGCTATTCCAGTGGGGAATGGTAAACATGTACACTTTGTAATGGGCCAAACGACAGTAAACGATGGTCATAGACATCCATTTAATTTTGCGACATTGATTGACTCCCCTCTTGTTTAAATAAAGTAAGACTATATTACCCATGAGAAAGTGTACTCGTTTGAATTCGGTTATATAAAATAGCCTAATAAACCATCTCCAGCCATCAGTCTGTGTGCTTTTGCCCACAAATAAAGATACTCCATCAAACATATTGTCTGATGGAGTATCTTTTGTGATAGGGCTATTTGCTGAATAAATGTTCAGCATCATCAAGCGCCATGCTTTGGCCAATGGAGGAGTAATCGAGCCATTTTTGTCCATCCAAGAGGTAGACATGATTGTTTTTAACAGCTTTTAGATTTTGCCATACCGGATTCTTCTCCAGCTCTTCGAAGTTCCCCTTAGCTTCTTTACCCGTGCTGATGATTAGGAAATGGCATTTATATTCGAAAGACCAAAGAATGTGGAAAATGCCCGCGTGCCGTAAGACTTTCCCGATGTGTAGAGCGGCAAAAAGTTTGGAAAAGCGAGACTGTTCAGACAGGGAATGTTGTTTTAACATGTTTAATTTTCGATTTTAAACCACGGACCTGAAGCTTGAAGGACAGCCCATAGTTTTTCCGGAAGATCAATGGTATTAATATTGGAAGCCTTGATAGCTGTTTGAATATCTGATTCCTGTCCGCTTTGAACCTTGTCAATCCAATCTGGATCTGTAATTAACGCATGTCCGATCACAGCTAGGTTAAGTCCTTTATCTAATCCTTTTGCAGCATCATCGGGCGTTACCATAGAACCCGCAGCCAGTAGGGAAATCCGGCTATTCACATGTTCAACGATCAACTCAAGATAAGTCCTATCATCTTGGCTATCAACTGGCTTAGAGGATAGAGCATCAGCTAGTGAAGCATGCACATAATCAACTTCTGCTTCAATCAGACGGTCAATCAATACATAAGTATCTTTCATCCTTATACCGCCTTCTTGATGTTCATCAGGAGAAATCCGGTAACCGAGAATAAACGGTTTAACAGCATGCTTTTCAATAACCCTTTTCATTTCCTTAACGATTGCCAGTGGAAAACGAAGGCGGTTCTCAAGTGATCCTCCCCAATCATCCTCACGTCTGTTGAAGTAGGGAGAGAAAAAGTTTTGAACTAAAAATCCGTGTGCACCATGAATTTCAACCCCGTCGAACCCTGCTTCTATCGCTCGTCTTGTTGTTTCTCCAAATGCATGAATGACTTCCCATACTTCATCGTGCGAAAGCTCTCTCGGCATAACGGAAGGAGCAAATCCTGTAGCTTCCGTCTCAACAGCACTTGAACTAACTACATCTCTATTTGGGGTAAGATCCGGGAGTGCTTTGCTGCCTGCGTGAAAAATTTGAAGCACAGCAGCAGCTCCGCCGCTTTTTGCCGCATCCGCCAATCTACGTAAACTTGGAATGAATTTATCGTCATAGGCTGCAAATTCATTCGTAAAACCAATCCCATTAGGCTGAACATGTGTACACCCTGTTATAACCAGACCTACACCTGTTACTCTTCTTCTGTAATAGTTCACTTCACCATCTGAAATTGTGTAATCGTCATTGCTGGCCCAGGTGGTCATAGGCGACATTACTACCCTATTTCTAAGAGAAATCCCATTTTTGAATGTGAAAGATTCGAACAGGCTGTTATATTTTGTGTTCATTTTCTTACCTCTTTCTAATTAGTTCATTTCTAAACTTACCAGTTGATGAGCGGCAACGACATTGTTACAATAACTTCATTAAGTATTCGAGTTACTCGAAGTCAATATCATGGAGGTACGAAATTTTGAATCAGTCATTACATGAACCCAAATATACGATTAAAGATGTAGCAGAAATCACCGGACTTACCAAACATACAATCCGTTACTACGATGACCAACAATTAATTCCTTTCGTTTCAAGAGATGGCAGAAACAACCGTTTATTCTCTGACCATGATCTGGATTGGCTACGAATGGTTCACTCCTTTCGTATTTCAGGATTGCCGATTTCAGAAGTCAAACATTACATTGCTATGTGTTTACAAGGTGATGAGACGATTCCTGACAGGGCTGAGCTTGTTGCAAAGCAAGAAAAAGAACTAGAGGCAAAGATCCATGCGTACAACCTTCAATTAATGCACATTAAAGAAAAGAAGGCTTATTACAATAGTGTCTTGGCTGGCCAATTGAACGACACCTGGAATCCGGTTAACAATAATCCGGAATGCGGTGAGAAATATGATATACCGGAACATATCCATTCAGCATCAAAGGCTCATGTTTCACCCTAAAAGTTAGTCTAGGGCTTCGTGTGCACACGAAGTCAATATTTTTCTTCTCACAATATTTCAACATACCCTTCGGTTCCATGCACACGGATGCGTTGCCCGTCCTGGATGAGTCTGGTGGCATTCTCCACTCCGACAACTGCCGGTAAGCCGTATTCCCGTGCGATCACTGCGCCATGGGTCATCAGTCCGCCGACTTCTGTAATTAGGCCTTTGATGGAGACGAACAACGGAGTCCAGCTGGGGTCGGTAAACAAGGTGACCAGGATATCCCCCTCCTCCAGCTTAGCCTCTTCCATGTTGAGGATCACACGTGCCCTGCCTTCTACCACTCCGGAAGAAACAGGCAGACCTGCAATAGCTCCAGCCGGGAGATGAGCCCGTTTGTACTGGCCGGACAGGATTTCTCCATCAGAGGTAATCACACGCGGGGGAGTGAGCTTGTCATATAATTTATAGTCCTCTTTACGTTGATTGATGAGCCGGTAATCGATTGTATTCGTGCGGACGGTTTCGTGAAGCTCTTCAAAATTGAGGTAGTATATATCTTCTTTGTCGTGGATAACACCTGCTTGAACGAGCCGTCCGGCTTCTTTCAGTAACGCCTGCTTATAAACCAGGTAACGGCTAACCATGCCGTATTTAGGATATTCCCGGTAACCGATGTAATTCCGGACCAGGTCAATTCTTACTTTGGTTTCTTCGGCTTTGTGTACTCCATCCGGTAACTGCTTCAAGCGGTCTAACAGCTCCTGTTCTTTCTCCCAAGCTTCCTGCCGCCCCTGCTCAAATTTCTGTCTGCTGGCATCCGGTGCAAAGTTCCTGATGTTGCTAAGAATCATGGGGATCAGTATCGCCGGTTTCTCGCTCCAGCGGGTTCTGGTAATATCGATTTCTCCGGTACAGCGCATTCCATATTTGCTGAGATAATTATTTAGAGTGTCATACGTTTTTTGCCCGCCCTCTATCTTCATCAGTCCGTCCAGGAAGTCCTCCTCTTGTACTTGCTGCAAATAATCAATGACCTGCGGGAAGGCACGAATTACATCTGCGACATCCATCAGTTCCAGACCCATTTCCGAAGTAATATTGTTCTGCACCGATTGCGAAAGGGTATCAGCCGCGTTAATTTCACCCAACCACTCGTTCATTTTTTCGTTAATCCATGCGGAAGCATCCATTGCGGCCATGAACACTGCCGTACTCTGCGGGTTGAATAGAACCCTCTTCAGTTCCTGGATATCTTCAAGGATGAACTCGAATAGAGCCGAGCCTGATTTCGTCTTGATGTTGTGTTTCAGCTCTTCTACCGATGCTGCATTACTCTTGATCAGCTCCGTAACGATGGCCGGATCGCTGCCGGCAGGTGTTTGATCGCCAACGGGCGGCTTACCTGGATTGCTTTTGCCGGACTGCGCGGCCGCTTCAGCTTGCGGTGAGATGGGTATGAAATCTCCCCGCTCCACGATAGTCATAAGCGCGTCTTTGACAAGCGGATCGGATTTCCCCAAGGTATCAATGATCATCATTCTGGCGGGCGAAGCCAAATAGGAGGTGACATCGACAAACAGTCTTCCGCCGGCTATACGCATGGGAGCAGGAGTAATTAATAGGTGAAAAGACAGTCCCAGCGGCTTCATAGCATCTGTCATCATTTGCCCATGACCCACAGATACATAAGCGCGGTTCTCTTGATCACTGGCTTCAGGGATCGGGAATAGCGTGGTGATAGGCCGGCTCTGCACAATATAGAAGGTATCATCAGCCAGACACCATTCAATGTCCTGGGGTGAGCCAAAATAAGCCTCGATTTGTCTTCCAATACGTTCCAACTGTAAAATTTGCGGTTCAGTAAGCGTCTGCGCCTGTTGCTGGCCGGAATCAAGCTGCCGGGTTTCGGTACCGCCTTGCGGCAGTCCGTAGATTGCCAATGTTTTGGCTGCAATCCGCTTATCGATGATCTCGCCTTCCTTCACCTTATAGCAATCGGGAGACACCAGGCCTGAGACCAATGCTTCTCCAAGTCCAAAGCTGGCGTCGATGGACAGCAGCTTGCGGTTATTTGTTACCGGATCAGCGGTAAACAGAATGCCCGAAGCCTGCGGGAAGACCATTCTTTGAACGATAACTGACAAATAGACCTGAGTGTGGTCAAAACCATTCTGCAGCCGGTAGATTACCGCGCGGTCCGTGAATAGTGAGGCCCAACATTTGCTGATATGCTGGAGGATGGCATCAACGCCGATAATATTTAAGTAGGTGTCTTGCTGGCCGGCAAAAGAGGCATGCGGCAGATCCTCAGCAGTCGCACTGGAACGTACCGCGTAAGCCTGTTCACTCCCCAGCCGGGAGAGAACCTGTGTAACTGCTGTTACAACCCCGGACGGAATTTCTGCTTCCGTAATCATCCGGCGGATCTCCCTGCTGATTTCTCTAATCTGCTCCCGGTTGTCCGCTCGCAGTGTGGTTAGCCGATTCAGTAGAACATGATAGGTTTCGTTATGCACGATTGCTTCCTGATAAGCTGCGGTTGTAACACAGAAGCCTTCGGGGACTTGGATGCCTTCTATTCCTGATAACATCCCCAGATTTAACCCTTTGCCGCCAACCAGCAGCAGCTGCGTATTATCCATTTCCTCAAAACCCAGAACCAAAGCATCCATTCCATATCTCCCCTAACTATTGAGTTGAAAAAAAATTTGACAAGAAATTTCCGGCATGTTATATTAAATATATAAGATGCATTAACTTTGTTATTTCAAATAAAAACAGTTGTGAAGTGATTATATCATCCTGTATGTATATATGCAATATGAAGAACCTGAGCTGCTGCTCAGGTTCTTTTTTTTGACGTATGGGAAGTTATATTGAAGCGGACTGAGATTCCGCGAATAACGCCTGATTAACACAAATAAAGGAATCTGAGTCCTCCTCTATTCGTCTATTCGTTACGCCCGTAGTAGAGCTTCAGGTTTGTCACATCCACCAGATACAGGATATCGATACCTTTGGGACTGCGGTCAACCGCCAGCCGCTCGACCGGGATACCCGGCGCAAGCGATGTTTCGGTCCAGCCTGCGCCCGTATTTACGGCCATGAATGCACGATCGCTGCCGCTGCTTTTCACGTAATAGATTCTTGCGGCATTGCCTGCCCAGGTCACATCAATCGCGGCTGTAGTCGGAGCTGCATTATAGACCGTCTGCAGCACCCATCCCCCTGTGCCATAAGTGGCCTGCTTAACCGAGAAGCTCGTAGCGCCTTCTTCACGATAGCGGTACGCAATAACCGGGCGGCCGAGAGTATCGAGCGTCATCTTGGCGCTCTGAACGCCCGGTCCGCCGGGATCGCTGCCGCTCTGTACATAGGCTTCACCAGGAGCCATAGGCTGTACAATATCTGCGGTAGTCAGTGAGACCGGAGCTGACACAGGCGTTCCGTCTGCTTTGGAGAATCCCCCCGTGGAAGGACTATATTTCAGATAAGACAGCTGGTGGCGCAGCGGGCTGGCAGCGAAATACGCCCACTCGAACAAGATATGAAGATCTCCCCTGGCATCAAAGACCAGATCGTCAGGGTAGACAGACCGGTTAAGGTGCGCGGCAATCACCTTGACCTGGCTCCACACAGATTCGGCATTATTCCAGCGGAACAGAACGGCCTCTCTTTTGCCTGCCGGATCTTTGTCAGCACGCACCATCAGATACAAATCCCCGTTCGGGGCTGTCGCCAATACCGGATAGGTTACCGTCATGCCTTGAGGCAGCTCATCGGAGTGATTCTGCGGAATCCCGCCTACCGTATCCGAACGGAAGTACTGCCATGGATTGCTGTGCATGGAGGCGAATACGTGAAACCGGCCGCTCCCGTCTCTGGCCATCGACGGCTGATTATGCCCCAGATCGTCGAGATACTCTGCAGGTGCGGTTCCGTTCATGAGCGGCAGCTTGCTCCAAATCCCATCGTTATCCCGTCTGGCAATGGCTACGGTATGCTTACCAGCAATAGTTCCCGGTGCATTATAGGCCATGTACGCATACTCATAACCCAGTCCATACGTGGCAAGGGGAGACCACCATCCGGCCTGATTGCTGGAATCCATCGGAAAAGGAACCTCTTCCAGCACAGCGGCTGCGCTACCTGTTCCTGCTGGCAGCATCAGCATCAGCACTGTCATCATGAGTCCGAGCTTCCATTGTTTAATTTTCTTCAACCCTTCCGCCTCCCTCAGATAAATGCTTCTTACAAAGTGCAGTATTCATTCAATCATCCATCCACTAATGTAAACGCATTCAATTTTGTCCGGTGTACCTCCTTCCTAGGATCTTTCAAGTATTTCTGACCAAGAATAGCACGCGGAAGCGGGATTTGTTACTGTACTTTTGCAAGATTACTGTGTACGAGGATAGAAAATTCAACATGACAAAATCACCCTATCGGGTGAATCAAGCTGGAGCTTAAGCGCCTTTGCACCTGATGCAGATTCAAAGGTTACCATACATTACTCCATTCAGACATGAGCAGCATCCAGTGATATAATCTTCTTCCTTCCGGGAAAACACAATGTATTCGGTTTTTCGCATACATATGGTCCGGTTACCTCCACGCATGCACAATGTGTTCGATTTTTCGCATACATTTGGTCCAGTTACCTCCATGGATGCACATTGTATTCGATTTTTCGCATACATTTGGTCCAGTTACCTCCATGGATGCACATTGTATTCGATTTTTCGCATACATTGGTCAGGTTATCTCCACGGACGCACATTGTATTCGATTTTTCGCATACATTGGTTCCCCTTTTAGCCCGACCTCCCGGGATTCAGTGGGATTCCTGATACAAGAACACATTCGTCCTTCTGACAGATTTGCTCCAAATTTCAAAGTAACCGATTGTCCACAGCTCACGCCTATCATCATTTCCTATGCAATAAAAAAAGGAAAGTCCGGGTCGCGGACTTTCCTGAATGTGAAGCTTAAGCATCTGCCAGGCTATCAGCCTGGCCGGTCTATTTCCGTACCGTGACGATCATCTTCGGCGTTCTGGTTTCACCCGCCGGGTTGCGTAACACCACCTCGTATTCATAGGTCCCCGGAGCTTTGCCGGAAATTGCAGTGACTGCCGATTGTGCACCTGGTGTCTGTGCCTGCAGGGTTTGGGTATCTACCAGAATTCCATTCTCATAGAGATCATATCCGGTAGCATTCGTACCCCACCACAGATTCATACTTACATTATAGCTGCCGTCCCCGTCCCAGTTGTCGTTAGACAATACGGCTTGCCCTGGAGAGGCATCCGTGACTGTTACACTCAGCGGGGCACTCTTCGTTGTACCGTATGAATTGCTCAGTTCACCTGTATAGATATACGTACCATTCCGTTTGCCGGTAATATCGATCTGTACAGACTGGGCGGAAGGGGACTGGTCTGCCAGAGACACTTCTTGGATCAGCTCACCGTTCTCATACAGCTTGAACTTTGTGCCGTTGTTACCCCACCAGAGATTCATGGTGATGGTGTAATCTCCGTCTCTCAGCCCAGTATCATGGCCGTTGTTGTCGGACAATACAGGAGTGCCGGGGGCACTGTCCGCAAGTGGTGTGCCCTGGCTGATCCATGCGGCCCACTTACCCAGTACATCTGCCTGTTCCGCTGTAAATACCGTATTCCTGCCGGCATTGACATCATTGCCATAGGATGCGAGCAGCTGTCGTGCCTTCGCACCTTCATGTGCACCCGCTGCTAGTTCTGCCAGCTGCAGTTTGCCTCCCAGCTGTTCGGCAAGTGCCCCGGCGTTCGGATCATCCGAAGCAGCCGCGAAGGTACGTGTCAGCTCAGCCAAACTTGCAAAGGTAGCCGAAATGCCGAAACTGTAATCCACACTCGTTTCCCGGCCCGCCAAGTCGGAGACCGTAGCTGTTACCTCATGCAAGCCAGGCTCCAGCGTATAAGCAGGAGCGTTCAACAGCACGCCGCTTGGTTCTGCTACACCGGACACGGTATCGGAAGCTGTATATATAATCTCTACCTGCTGGTCAATCGTGTATTCTGTCTGGCCCTGAATATCGATGGCCGGAGGGGCGAGATCCACAGGTACTGCAAGTGTCTGTTCAGCCTCCTTATTGCCGTTCAGGTCAACGCTCCAGTAAGTGACGGTGTGTTTGCCCTCATCACTTATCGTCAGCTTCGTGCCGGTCTGGATCTCCCCGCCGTCGATTTGATAGTAAGTCGAATCGACTCCGGAAGCTTCATCCGTTGCGGTAAACGTTACTTCTACCGCTGAAGTATACCAGTTATTCTGCAACTCTCCTGCCATAGCCGCAGTAGTATGCGGCGCTGTCTGGTCCGAAGGTTCTTCTTCAAGGGTAACCAGACTAGAGAGCGGAATGTCCAGCTTTTGCACGAGCTTAGCTACCATCCCGGATACCTTTACCGCACCGTTCATCTGAAGATGTGTGTTGTCCTCGGTTGTACCCACCCACATAAATATGGATTTGGTACCTTCCGGCCCAAGCTCCTGGAAATATTCCCAGCTGGCTTGATTCAGATCAATCAGCAGGGCTCCAGTCTCCTGTGCCGTTTCTTTCATCGCCTGCACATATTCCGGGAAGCTCTTGTTCAATACTTCTCCGGTGAAATCGCGCCGGTTCACCGGCGTGACCAGCACCGGAATTGCGCCTCTCTGCACAGTACCGTTAATGTAATCTTTCAGATACACCTTGAACTGCTCCGGTGTAAGATAACGTTCCGGCCGGGACGGTGTGGAATCATTATGCGACCACTGCATGAACAGATAGTCACCTTCATGAATACCCAGCAGAATGTCGTTAAGATATCCGCCAACCAGGAAGGTCTTACTGCTTAAACCGCTGACAGCACGGTTGTCAATACGAATCTGCTCCAGATCGAAATAACCGCCTAGCGTCTCACCCCATCCAGCCTGCGGGCGATAGCTTTCTGCATAATTGGCGACCGTGGAATCGCTTGCCAGATAGAGGGTCGGCTGGTCAGCTACGCCGGTCTCCGGCAGGCGCTCGATCTTCAGCGCATTGATCTTCGGCGAATTGCCGGAGAACGTAAAGTCAAAGACACCGTCAATCAGGGCAATATCATAGGTTACTTCGGTAAACTGGCCCTTGGCTACGGTTGTAACCGGAACTTTGGTCATCTGTTCGACAACCACAGCAGCGTTAGTCGCTTCCTCTGCATCGCCAATGGTCATGGTTACACGGTAATTAGCCGGCTTCATTTCCACCAGGAAGCTGCTGCCGTTCATGCGGATGAAATCCTCTGTCAGCGCATTTCCGGTTTCGCGGTTCTCATCCTGTACCAGCGCGGTATCCGTAAAGCCGTAGCCATTCCCTTCAATATAAGCTCTTTTGGAATCTACTCTGGTGTAGCCTTGTTCAGCGCTTCCGGAGCCGAAATCAAATTTGTATACGCTGATATCACCAGCCGGGCTACTGGTCAGTGATTCCCTCGCGACTGTCAGCAGGTTCACTGCATGGTCGACTTGAGCCTGTGTGGCATCTGTACCCAGCACTGCTTCCACAGACGCCAACGCTTTATTCAGCACTGCTACGGATGCGTCCGTATAGGCTGACAGATCCAAGGCTTTCACTTCTTGATGCAGCGCAATCAATGCCGCCTGATCGCCTGCAACCGGTGGAAGCATCTTGCCTTCGAGCTTCACATTATCGATCTGCGTGGTCCAGCTCAGCGTGCCGCCGCCTCCCTTTCTCGTTCCCAGGAACCGGAATCCCCTTACGTTATTGGCATAAACGCCGGGACTCATCGGGATATCCTTGATCGTCTGAGTGACAGTGGGGTCAGCCAGACTCGTCAATGTCAGATCAATCTTCTTCTCGGCAAAATTAATCTTCACATTGGCATTGACCCACTGGTTCTTCAGAATGTCCGTCGTAATTCCGCCATCCGGAACAGCTGTGGTGCCGATTCCGTAGTCAGGTGTGTACGGGCCCACAAAATAATGGATTTTTGTACCGGGACTGGTTGTTCCTGTTTTTGTTAACAGTGTGAGAATGATATTCTCGTTTGCATCCTGCAAGGTCAGATGTCCTTCTGACGGGGTAGCACCTACGTTGCCGGAATGCCAGTTGAAATTAACATTAACGATGTCCCCGTTCACCGCATCGAACAACCGGAACACTTTCGCGCGATTCCCGGAGCCGGAACCGGTAACCGACATCACCTTGTTTCCGCTTTGCTCGGTGACCGTGCCTGTCATTGTCCCGGCTATACCCGTGGCATTCACCATTGAATATTGAGCGGCCGCCGGATCACCCTCAAAGTTCTCCTCATAGACCTGAACCTCCGGTTCTGGCTCCGGTTCCGTAATATCCGGATCGAAGACTAATGGTGATATGCTGAGTCCCATGTCTTTCACTGCTCCCGCTACCAGACCGGCAATAACCTGCGCACCGTAGCTGCTGAAATGCGTATTATCGCCGACGCCGTTCGGGTACTTCGGATATTCGCCGGGATTAGCGTACAGGAAGATTTTCTCCGTAGCCGCCAGGCCGATACGATTGTAATCCGCAATGCTTAACTGGCTCAAATCAATCAGCGGTACATTCAGCTCTGCCGCTACTTCTTTGGCCGCCTTCACATATTCGGGGAAGCTTACGTTAAATTCCTGAGTGACTGTATTGAAGTCTCTTCGTCCTACCGGCGTAAGCAGGACCGGGCTTGCACCGCGCTGCTTGGCTCCGTTCACATAACGGGTCAGGTAGGTTTTATAATCCGCCGGGGAGGCATAGCGGTCAGGAATTCCTATGCTGGCATCGTTATGTCCGAAAGAAATGAAGAAGAAGTCTCCCGGTTTGATCCGCTGCAATATCGTATCGAGACGGCCGTCAACCATGAATGATTTGCTGCTTCTGCCGCCGATCGAATCGTTCTGGACCACCGCACCATTCGCAAAATATCGTCCGAATTGCTGGCCCCACCCTTCCTGAGGAGCCTGCGCACTGCTATAAGACTGCATCGTGGAATCGCCGGCCATATAGATCGTCTTTGCAGTTCCCGGCGTCTTCTCCGGGTACTTCTCGATAATAATCTCCTGCACGTCAATGGCTGTGCCGGAGAAAATGAGCTCCAGCTGACCGTCTACCACCGCAATATCATACGAGTAGACCAGAGGTGCTCCCGCGCTTACACCAGTGACGGCCAGCTTTTGAACAAATTCAGATTTGACGCCGATATTGGAATCCCGGGCATCAGCACCAAGCTTGAGCGTTACCTTGTAATTGGCACTCGGCAGGTCAACAGCAAACTTTGTGTTGTCCGGAAGCGAAACATGATTTGCGTCCAGAGTAATTCCGCTTGTACTCTCAAAGCCGTATCCGGTTGCCTCTGTGTAAGGTGTATCCTGAACTGCTGTTGCTCCGGCAGCCGGGTCCGTGCCGAAATCAAAGTAATAAACCTGCTGAGGTGTTTCTTGTGCTCCGGTTAGAGTGACATTCGCTTTAGGGAATTCGGTCGCTTCCGCTCCGAGATAGAATCCGGTGTGCGGCGGCTGGTTGTAGGCGACATTCTGCCAGGCTATCCCTAAACGGTATACGGGATCCTGCATCAGCGCAGGAATCTTGTAGCTTGTGGGAATCGTTGTTGTATAGAGTCTGTACTCCGAGCTGTCTTCGCTGCGCAGCAGCAGCTCTTCACGCCAGTCACCCAGGATATCCGCCTGAAGGGCAGGGTTGCCTTTAGTATGATTATTGGTCAAGGTACCGGTTGCCCGGAAAATCTCCTTCAGTTGCTTATTCTCATAATCCCACTTGTAAACGAGCGGAATGCCTTTCGCTGTAGTGTTATTCCATTCATGGTCGAACAGCTCCCGCTGAAGATCCCCGTCCCACCAGATCGCAAAGTTGGCGCTTCGCGGCACTTCATTCTGTTCATAAATAACCTCTCCGTCAGCCGCGTATCCGCGGGATAAAGGGTCCATCTGACCATCGACAATCGTGGCTGCCCATGATTCATATCCCGGGTAGTTCGGATCAATATCCGCAGACATTCCGCGTCCGGTATCCTTACCGGTATACTGGCCCCAGATAATCTCACCTGTTGCAGCATCACGCATCTCCAGCCCGTATTCAGCGTTCGTATGCTCATGCACACTCACGATCTGGTAACCTTCCCGGCCCGGATCGAGCTTGCCGGCATGCATCGCATCGCCATGGCCGAGTCCGGTGCTATAGATTAGGGTTCCATCATCGTCAATCGCCAGGGATCCGTACATGATTTCGTCTTTACCGTCACTGTCAACATCAAGCACGCTTAGATTGTGATTTCCTTGTCCTTCATATTGCGATCCGGCTTCATTGGTATCAAAGTTCCAGCGCTTCACCAGCTCGCCGCCAACATAGTCGTAAGCTGTGAGAGTCGTTCTTGTATAGTAGCCGCGGGCCATGACTACGCTTGGCTTCACGCCATCCAGATAGGCAATCCCCGCCAGGAAGCGGTCTACGCGGTTGCCGTATCCGTCCCCCCACGCACTTACCTCTCCTCTTGGAGGGTCGTAATTCACGGTGGATACGGCTGCGCCGGTCTGACCGTCAAATAGCGTCAGATATTCTGCTCCGGAGATGATATATCCGCTCTCATTGCGGTAATCCTTCGTGCCGTCACCGATAACTGTGCCTTGGCCGTCCTTCGTGCCGTCTGCTGTTTTGACGACGACTTCAGCTTTGCCGTTGCCGTCCAGATCATACACCATCAGTTGTGAGTAATGGGCTCCTGCGCGAATGTTAACACCCAGGTCGATTCTCCATAGCTTCGTACCGTCCATTTCAATCGCATCGATATAGACGTTGCCGGTATACCCGGCCTGTGAATTATCCTTGGAATTGCTCGGGCTCCACAAGAAAACGATTTCATAATCGCCGTCGCCATCCAAATCTCCTACAGAGGCATCCCCTGCATAATAGGAGTATGTGCCTCCGTCTTTGGTCCGGCCGTCAGCCGGTTTATCCAGCGGGATGGGCATATAGTTGTTGTGCAGCACCGATACCGCCTCCGCCTGCATTTGTTCCTTACCGCCAATGACGGTAGAAATCTGATACTGCGAGCTGTCTGCGCCTGTCGCGTCCACGTAATTGGTGGAGCCGCTGATCGGAGCTGAGTTTACTTTATATCCGTTTTTATATACATTGAAAGCGATTACATCTGAATCCGTATTCAAGTACCTCCAGCTCAAGTAGACACCGTTATCAACCAGGACCGCTACTAACCCCCGGTTCAGATATTCTGCTTGACGTGCGGGAAGGCTGCCCGTTGATTCTGCATGTACCGGAGATGCCGGAATGGCAAGCGGGAGAACCAGTAGTAATGATAATAAGAATGCGAACACTGATTTTTTGACGAAAATTACTTTTTTGCCCATGTACTTAACTCCTCCTATTATTCTAAACTCATTTAGAAATCGGGGGAAACTTGTACGTTCACATCATAGTTGTCATTTAACACACCTGCTGCAGTCCTCTTAACTTCAATATGCTATACCTGCTCAGCCAGAGGTTATCATCCCCTTTCATTAGGTCCCACCAAATATGCACAAGTGTATCAAATAATGGGATTCAATTCTGCTCAAAAAAACGCACTTTCAACCCAGAATCGACTATTTTAAAATATAAGGATTTATATAGTTCACGTTATAAATCATTCTTACAGGCACAAAAAAAGAAATCCCGATAGGCAACTGCCTGCCGAGATTTCTGTAATGTTATTACCTATCCTTGTACCCCTCTGACAGCTCCTTCATCAATCCATATACAACTCAACCAGCTTATAACAGCGGTCACGGGTAACACTGGCCAGCGTGATGGCATACTCCAGTCCCTCCGCTGTCCCTCCTTCGTATTTGGCTGCCTCCTTGGCCGCCGTCTCATCGCGGAGTGTAATCCAGTTCCGCTGTTCCTCTTTCAGCTTAGCCATTTCTGCTTCGGGGAGCTGCTGTTTGAGCACCTGGTAGATCTCATTCAGCGCTTTGTCCCACCGTTCGTTCTCCTGAACGGCCGCTGTTGACATTGCAAGCGTTGTGCCTTTATCCGATATAGCCTTCAGGTCTGACAACCCCTCTTCAATCTCATCCAGTTTGTCAAAATAGGCCTGACGCGTGGACTCCTCCGGCTCCGGAGTAGCTTCAGCAGTAGTCTCCGGCGAGGGAGCTGCCGTCGTTGTAGCTTCGGGAGTGGGCTGCACAGTAGCAACCGCTGTCGCTGCGGGTGTTATCTCCGGCGCTGCAGAAGTTTCCACCCCGGTCTGCTCAGGAGCCACTGCATTGCCGTTGCCGGCCTCATTATTGCCGCAGCCGCTTAACAGCAGACTGGAGATCAACAGTGTCGTTATTATTGCTTTTTTCATAAGTCCTCATCCTGTCGGTTTGGTATAGTAGTTAGCATACTTCACAGATCCGGCTGGAATCAACTGCCTCTAGACTTATTACCTGTAACTGCCGCTTACTAATCATTACCGGCCCCGGGATCATAAAAAAGAAGAGCCCAAAAGGCTTAACGCCAATCAGGATCTTCTTCATTCAAATCTAATTATGTACGGGCCCTGCAATCTACATTCCGAATAAATTCACAGATTCTCCGGAACGGGTATTTCTTCTACCCGTACATCTCCGGCAGCGTACATAATATTTGCTTTCATTTCTAAGTTCCACCTTTTCACTTGAATTATCCGCCCTATTGTAATTACTGCGCTCCAACTACGTTGTGCGGAACATACAGCTCTTCAAGGAAATTAATCTCTTCAGCTGTTAATTTCACCTGCAGTGCACCGGCAGCATCTTCGAGCTGCGACAGCTTCGTTGCGCCTATAATTGGGGCAGCTACAGATTCTTTCTGCAGCAGCCAGGCTAGTGCGATATGGATGCGCGGTACACCGCGCTCTTCGGCCAGAGACGCCACACGCTGGACGATCAGACGGTCAGCATCAGCTGTAGAGTCGTATTTCCATTTCTGGACATGGTCGGTCTCGGACCGGTGAGTGCTTTCCGACCAGTCGCGGATCAGTCTGCCTGAAGCCAGGGGGCTGTAAGGAGTGACCGCAATTTTCTGATCCGCGCAGAGCGGCATCATCTCCCTTTCCTCTTCACGGTAGATGAGATTCAGGTGATTCTGCATCGAGACGAACCTTGTCCAGCCATTCTTCTCGGCCACATGCTGGGCCTTTTGGAACTGCCAGGCGAACATTGCCGATGCGCCGATATACCGGGCTTTTCCGGCCTTCACTACATCATGCATAGCTTCCATCGTTTCTTCAATCGGCGTGTTGTAATCCCAGCGGTGAATGATGTAGAGATCTACATAATCCGTTCCCAGCCGCTTTAAGCTTTTATCGATTTCACTCATGATGGATTTCCGGGACAACCCTGCACCATTCGGACCTTCATGCATACGTCCCCAGACCTTCGTAGCGAGAACCAGTTCATCCCGGTTCGCATATTCCTTAAGCGCGCGTCCGGTAATCTCTTCACTTGTTCCATTGGCGTAAACGTTCGCTGTATCAAAAAAGTTGATCCCGAGGTCCAGGGCTCTTTTGATAATCGGCCGGCTGTGCTCTTCATCCAGAACCCACTGATGGCCTCCCGGCAGCACCTCACCAAAGCTCATACAACCCAGACAAATCCGCGACACATCCATCCCTGTATTTCCGAACTTAATATATTCCATAGCCAAACCCTCCGTTTCCTATAATTATCTATTACAATTCAGCATACCATTCGTCATGAACAGCTTCGAACCAGTCTGTTGGTCCCGGGGTCATAGCCAGATGTACAAACCAGCTGTCCTTGGTTGCACCATGCCAATGTCTCACGCTAGCCGGGATGTTAACTACATCACCTGTCTGGAGCAGCCGGGCCGGTTGGCCTTCTTCCTGATACCAGCCGTTGCCGCCGGTGACTAGCAGAACTTGTCCGGCCTGATGTGCGTGCCAGTTATTGCGGGCGCCTGGAGCAAAGGTCACATTACCGATTGCCGTATTGAGCGGTGCCGGATCTGTAAATATCATCTGCAGGTAAGCATCGCCTGTGAAATTAGCTTCAACCTTGTTGCCTAGCGGGAAAATGGTGCTGCTGCTGAGGTGTTCATTTTCCATCGTAGATTCCTTCTTTCTTGTAATATGGTTGTGACAGCTCACGTTAATGTACTCACGTCTATTATTATAACAACCTTCAGTAACTTTCCAATTGTTGATTTCGCCGGTTTTGTACAATACTGAAACGAATGCAGGAATTTGTTCAGTATCGTAAGAATTCGTTTGATAAAATAATATACAATTGTTTATAATTATAACCAAGTATAAATATTAGAAAGCCCGGTGAATGATATGACCAAGATCGACAGGAGAATCCTTAAAACCCAGGAAGCCTTAAAGGCTGCAATCATTGACCTGATGAAGGAAAAGAGTTTCGACGATATTACAATTCAGGATCTTTCGGATCGGGCTAACGTCAGCCGCGGAACGATATACCTGCACTATATGGATAAATACGACCTGCTGGATAAACTGATTGAGACTCATATTGACGAGTTACGGATAAGATGTGCAGCCGCTGCAGATCTGGATTTTGCAACCGGGTCCGTATTGTGGACGGAATATTTCGAGTCCCATTATGCTTTTTTCTCCACGATGCTGGCCAGTAAAGGGGCTCCGTTCTTCCGCAGCCGGTTCATGGAGTTTCTGGTGGATGAGTTCCAGGATGAGGTGGACAACACCAAAGGAAAGAATGAAGGATTAAATCAGGATCTGGTCGTGAATTTTGTGGCCGCTTCGTATGTTGGCGTTGTCGAGTGGTGGTTCATGAACGACAGACCTGTAACTTATCTGGTATTGGCAGATCAGCTGGGAGCCTTGCTGGATAGAATCTGTGAGTAGTAAGTACGTTCAACCTTTCGAGGCGCCTCCCTCCCCAATTTCCCCCAATTTCTATTATCCTATAAATAAAAGTGCAGGCGTTAGATCATAAATGCTAAATGATTGCCTAATCCTATCACCAGCAAAACGTATTCAATAAGAGGATTAGGCAATCAAATGGCAGGATTGGTCTAACGCTTCTCTTGTGATCTGCAGCATAATAAGTAGGTAACGGATAGCTTGTCCCGATAGAGAGACAATATTTCACAACCTATGGAGGTAATTATATGCGGCAAGTCATTCTTAACAATGGTGTGGAAATGCCGGTGCTAGGGTTCGGAGTCTATCAGATTGCCGATCAAAGCCAGTGTGAACAAAGCGTGCTTGACGCGATCTCAACAGGTTACCGGCTGATAGATACAGCTGCCTCCTATCTGAATGAAGAAGCGGTAGGCAAAGCCATTAGACGCAGCGGCGTAGCCAGAGACGAGTTATTTATTACTACGAAGCTTTGGGTGCAGGACACTGGTTATGCGAAGACCAAGCAGGCGGTGGAGAACTCTTTGAAGCGGCTGCAGCTCGATTATCTCGATTTATATCTAATCCATCAGCCGTTTGGTGATGTGTATGGTTCCTGGCGGGCGATGGAGGAGCTGAACCGTGAAGGGA
Organism: Paenibacillus sp. FSL H8-0259; assembly: GCF_037963255.1. NCBI lineage: Bacteria > Bacillati > Bacillota > Bacilli > Caryophanales > Paenibacillaceae > Paenibacillus > Paenibacillus sp. FSL H8-0259. Next base: position 4,071,750 of record NZ_CP150147.1, on the reverse strand, counting down.
AAATCCGGGCGATCGGCGTCAGTAATTTCCATATGGACCGTCTGATCGATCTGATTCTTCATAATGAAATCGTCCCTGCCGTGAATCAGGTGGAGACGCATCCGTTCAATCAGCAGGTCGAAAGTGCAGCCTTCATGAAGGAGAACAAGGTTCAGATCGAGTCCTGGGCGCCCTTTGCTGAAGGAAAGAATAACTTGTTCCACAATGAACTGTTATCCTCAATCGCTGACAAGCATCATAAATCCGTTGCGCAGGTCGTTCTGCGATGGCTGACTCAAAGAGATGTTGTCGTGATTCCCAAGTCGGTCCGCAAGGAAAGAATGGCCGAGAACTTCAATATTTTTGACTTTGAATTGAGCAGCGGGGATATGAACTCCATTACGGCGTTGGATACGAAAGAGAGCCTGTTCTTCTCCCACCGTGATCCTGAAATGGTCAAGTGGCTTGCCAGCCGTAAACTGGATATCTGATAGAAATCTGGAGGAATCGTCATGCTGGAGGCTATCTTCAAACAACAAAAAGAATTGGCAAAGCTTATTCAACACTTCTCACCAGCGGATGGTGTACTTGAAACAGCAATTCCCCATCTGTTCATTATTAGATATTCAGAAATCTCCGAACCTGCGTACAGGGTGTACAAGCCCGCTTTTTGTGTGATTGCCCAAGGCTCCAAAGAGGTTTTTCTGGCTCAGGAACGGTTCGAATACGGGTCAGCCAACTATTTGATTTCTTCGATGAACCTGCCTGTGGTCGGCCAGATTATAAAGGCTTCAGCCGAGATTCCATATCTGAGTTTAAAATTAGAATTTACGCATGACCAAATTTTAGAGGTGATTAACGAGGCTAACATCCGGATCGTACCGAATGACAATGCCAAACGCGCCTTATTTGTAGGTGATATGGAGCATGCTTTAATGGATGCAACATTAAGACTCGTAGAATTGCAGAACCGTCCGGAGGACATCCCTTTCCTTGCTCCACTGATCACTAAGGAGATTCTATATACTCTTCTAAAAGGTCCTTACGGGGTTACCTTAGGCCAAATCGCAATGGAAGGCAGCAATGCATACCGGATCAGGGAAGCCATCGATCAGATTACTACCCACTTCACTCAATCTATGCGTGTTGAAGAGCTTGCCGAAGCCGCGAATATGAGTCTCTCCTCCTTCCATCGCAACTTTAAGGAAGTGACTGGTATGAGCCCGATTCAATTCCAGAAGCAGCTCAGGCTGCAGGAAGCACGGCGTGTATTGCTCTCAGAATCTGCAGAAGCTGCGGAAGTCGCATTCCGTGTAGGTTATGAGAGTGCCTCCCAGTTCAGCCGTGAATACTCGCGGATGTTTGGCTCTCCCCCGAGATCCGATGTGAAGCAGCTAAAGGAAATGTACGATCCTGCGAAAAGCATGGTTTTCTTGGGAGATTAGTACAACATCAGCGCATAGAAGTGAGTTATTCAACAATGCAGCAATTGATGTATTCAGTATCAGGCAGGAATTCAGTGATAGTTGTATTTTGTGCAATTAAAAACAGCGAAAAGGGAGGCTTTCCTCTTATAACTGTATTCTGTACAACTAAATCTGCCCCAATGGCTGAGAACCGAGGTACAATGGCAGTTTAATTGTACGAAATACAACTAAACGGAGAATCGGTTGTAAATCAGTTGATTTAGTTGTACAGAGTGCAATTAAGCATACCGCATACTCCCGGCATATCCCATAGTTGGGTCACTTCAAACCCTTAGCAAGCGATTTGCTAAAGTGGATTCCACTAACGCTTACTTGTGAGCATGAGAAAAGGAGCAGATTGCTGTTGCAATGTACTCCTTTTCTCATGCACTGTAGTATTCTGTATTATTCAAACCATTGTCTAGGCCCCACCGTATGAAATAGTTGTTTCCGATCAGGATTCAGAGCATGCTCAATACGGTTACAAGTAAAATCGCTGATCGGTTTGGGCAATTCATCTTTGGAGTAGAAGCCGCATTCTAGAATCTCCGGAGAAGTGGGCTGTGGCACTTGATGATTGACGTTATCCGCTATAAAAACAAAATGATGCATATCATGCACCGCTTCATAATACACCCCGGTCAACTCTTCAATCCTAACCTCCAGCCCCACCTCTTCAAACACCTCTCTTTGCGCGGTTTCCTCTGCGGACTCATTGTCCTCCCCTTTTCCGCCGGGCAATTCCCAGTTGTTTTTGCCGTAGCTATGCTTCACTAATAATATTTTACCGTCAGAATCTACAATCACTGCTGCTGCTCCGGTTAATTTGGGCACGATCATTCAACCTCCGGATTTCATTTTATGTAAATAAGATGTGATAGAACTTACAGTGGTTATCGTCCTGCGACGTATTGCATCCAACATATCACGAAACGGGCTGTTCTCGCTCACAAATCAAAACGTCCCGTTGATTTATACAAGCATCATCCGGGACGTTCAAATTACACTCTATTTTTTATAAGGACGGACTATATTACTCATAGGATAGCACAATATGTTCGTGTGTTAGCGGGCTATGCTCTATGATCGCCTTGCGTTTGGCCTTCAAGACAATTTGTTCAATATCTGCGAAGCTGCATCCGTCAAGGCGCCCGCATACCTCTTCCGTCAACCCTGCTTCCCCTTCGAATCCATTGATCAATAGCTCGATATATTGACGCCTGCTGGATTCATCCGGCAGCGAATAAGTCATCTTCGTATCAAATCTTCTCCAGATCGCCCGGTCCAGTTCATTCTCCAGATTCGTTGCCGCTACAAAAATACTGCTGTCGCCAAAGTCATCCAGACATTGCAGCAGGGTATTTACCGCGCGTGCCATCTCTTTGACTTCATCATTGCTCTCGCGTGTTCTTGCAATCGCATCAAATTCATCCAGAAAGAGGACGCAGGGTGTTGCTTTGGCATATTCGAATATTTTGCGGTTATTGCTGCCGGTCTCCCCCAAATGGCTATGAATAACCGCATCCAGCCGAACCAGAATAAGCGGAAGCTCCAGCATCTGAGCCATATAGAATGCGGTCAATGTTTTCCCGGTGCCTGGCGGACCATACATGACCACTTTATTGGGAATGGGTACGTTGTGTTCTTCGAATGTCGCCCGCATCCCAAGTATAGTAATGAACTCCTCAACAATCTTCCGGTTCATCGGGGGCAGCACGAGATGCTTTACTTTTCTGGCACATTCTTTTGGTGTGTAATAAGTCCCCATATCTATACCCTTCGCTCTGGGAAGACGCTGATTGCTGCTGTTTTTATTCATTGTTGTCTGGAAGCTCCTTAAATGTATCATGAGTTTACATATCCGGTGCAGTTAATACTTTATAGTGACATCTATTTAATCGTAATAATTACTATTTAATCAATATACCTGCTCACTACCTGCGTTGTCAACCAGCGGCCCTCAGAGTTTCTAATCATCCCCAACGGAGCTTGAGGATGAATGGGGCTGGCAAAATTATGATGCGGCAGTCTTGACAGCTACTCAAGTCAGGAGTAGTATTTTGGAATACTTCTAACGTTCCTGGAAGATCATCGAATACTAAGGAGGCCCCCTATGATTGATGCTCTAAGGAAACTCGGCTTGTCCGATCTTGAAGCCCGCTGTTATCTGGCGCTGCACGGTCAGCCCCCTTCTTCAGGCTACGAAGTCTCTAAGCAAGTGTCAGTATCGCGCTCCAATGTCTATGCTGCGCTGCGCGGCCTTGTAGAGAAAGGTGTCTGTCGTGCTGAGGAAGGTGATCCGATTACCTTCGCTGCAATCCCAATCGGGCAAGTTGTGAAGCTGCTTCAATCGGAGTTCGAACGCACTGCCCGCTTACTGGAGAGTGAGCTGACTACCCTGCCGGATACGCCGCCCTTCTTCAGTAACTGGAAAGGAGATCAGCAGGTGGATCTGGCGATCCGCCGCCTCGCCGCCAATGCCAGAGAGGAGATTCTGGTCGATCTTTGGGCAGAGGATCTGCACTGGGTCGAGGAATCGCTGCTCTCAGCCGAGCACCGGGGTACCGCCGTACATCTCATGGTCATCGGTGAAACGCCGACAGAGCTTGAACATGTCATCGTACATAGTGTGCCGCCGGGGGGACCGCACCGGACACGCAATTTCTCCATGCTGCTGGATAAGGAAACGGCGGTCATCGGCAGCTTCAGCCGGCACGCGCCGGTATCGGCGCTGGAGAGCAACCACCCGGCGGTGCTGAACGTACTGCAGACCTCGTACTTCCACGATGTTGTGATGATGCGGATCGAGAAAGATTTTGCCAGTGAGCTGGAGGACCGGTACGGGAAGGATTATGCACTGATCCGGCGGGAGCATCCCGAGATGCATGCGAAGAACTCCGGCATGTAATGAATTTAATGTATACCTGTGAATTAGAAAGGATGACATGTTTTGAATCCAAAAGGCTCGTCCGTACTACATAACCGCTCGTTCCTGCACCTGTGGATCGCACGGATATTCTCGACCAGCGCTTTTCAGATGCTGTCTGTCGCCATTGGCTGGCAGATGTACGCGCTGACTGACAGCGCCTTCCAGCTGGGTCTTGTCGGCCTGGCGCAATTCCTGCCGATGCTCCTGCTGACACTGCCGGCCGGACAGACCGCTGACCGGTACGACCGCCGGACCATCGTCTACCTCTGCCAGCTGATGGAGAGCGTAGTTGTCCTGCTGCTCGTCCTCGGCAGTCTGCAAGGCTGGCTGGGCTCGCTTCATCTGCTGGTCGCCGCCGCCATTCTCGGCGCCTGCCGTACCTTCGAAGGCCCAGCCTCTGCTGCGCTTGTGCCGGACATCGTGGACCGGGAACAGCTGCCGAAGGCCGCAGCCTGGTCTGCCTCCGCAATGCAGACCGCGATGATCGTCGGCCCGTCACTTGGAGGAGTGCTTGTCGTTTGGGGTACTGCCGCTGCTTACATTGCCTCACTGGCAGCGCTGCTGATCTCGACCGTGCTCATCTTCTTCGTCAAGACCGTTCACTTCGTGAAGAAGCTGGACGCCGTCAATATGGACACGTTCCTCAGCGGCTTGAAGTTTGTCTTTGCCCGCAAAATCATTCTCGGCACTATCTCGCTTGATCTGTTCGCCGTGCTGCTTGGCGGTGCGACTGCTCTGCTGCCGATCTTCGCCGAGGATATCCTGAAGACCGGCTCACTCGGTCTGGGGCTGCTGCGCTCTGCGCCAGCGGTCGGGGCGATCCTTGTCTCGCTGATTCTAACCCGATATTCGGTGGAGAAAGCAATCGGCAAGACATTGTTCGCCTCCCTCGTTGTATTCGCCTTGGCGACGATTCTGTTCGGAGTGTCCCACAGCTTCTGGCTCTCGCTCTTCGCGCTGTTCCTCATCGGCGCCTCCGACGTCGTAAGCGTCGTAATCCGTTCCACGCTGGTTCAGGTCAACACACCGCAAGAGATGCAGGGCCGGGTCAACGCCGTCAACTCCCTGTTCATCGGCACCTCGAACCAGCTGGGCGAATTCGAGTCCGGTACGATGGCCGGTCTGGTCGGTGCCGTACCAGCGACAGTTATTGGCGGGCTTGGTACACTCGTCATCACCGTTGTCTGGATGTATTGGCTCTTCCCGGTCCTCCGGACGCAGAAGACCTATATGGCGGAGAAAGGGTAATAGAGAGCTGATATTGGAAATTATTCACCTGTAGATAATGGTCTAAATAAAATAAAGTTAAGGCTGCCCAAGGGCAGCCTTATTTGTGCGTTTATAGACACTCTATGCTTCAATACAGTTGGGCAGCCGCCTCAGGAGTAAAGGCTTGAATCTCCTCCACCCTGCCCTCGCGGATTTTCTTTGCCCATGCCGGATCACCCAGCAGCGCGCGTCCGACGGCTACCAGATCGAACTCCTGATTGTCCAGCCGCTTCAGCAGTTCATCCATCCCTTGATGATCCGCTTCCCCGCCTTCAGCGGGATCATTGTCCATGCCTACGGAACCAACAGCAATCGTTGTCTTCCCGGTGAGCTTCTTCACCCATCCGGCGAGACCCAGCTCCGAGCCCGCGAATTCCGGGTCCCAGAACCGGCGGGTCGAGATATGGAAAATATCCACGCCGGCCTGTACCAGCACATCCAGGAATTGCTTCAGCTGCTCGGGTGTATCTACCAGATTCGCCGTGTAATCAGTCATTTTCCACTGGGACAACCGGATGGAAATCGGATAATCCGGTCCGACTGCAGCGCGGACGGCCGCGACAACTTCGGCTGCGAATGTGGTGCGCTTCAGGAAATCGCCGCCATAGCGGTCCGTCCGCTGATTGGTTTGTTCCCAGAAGAATTGGTCAATCAACAAGCCGTGGCCGCCGGAAAGCTCTATCCCGTCGAAGCCAGCCTGCTGTGCATTCACTGCCGCATCGGCATAGGCTTGAATGACGCCGGAAATTTCTTCTTCTGTCATCGGCTCGCTTATCTTGTTCCCTTGCATATCGAGGCCTGATGGCCCGATCGATGGTGCATCCGGGTAAGGCTGGGAACCTGTGGAACGAATCATTCCCATATGTGACAATTGGGGAAAAATAATCCCGCCGGCCTCATGAACCTGTCTGACGACTTCACGCCAGCCGCTCAGAGCGGCTTCGCCAAACAGATTAGGAAGTCCCGGATCACTGCTCGCCGCCGGATGGTCAATCATACCAACGGTGATGATCAGCCCCACCCCATTCTCAGCGCGGCGGCGGTAATACGCTGCCATATCCTCCCCTGGAATACCCTCAGGTGCAAAAGCACGCGCCATCGGTGACATTACGATCCGGTTGGGTATATTTAATTGTTGAACCGTATAAGGTTCAAATAAGGTCTCCAGTGAATGAATTTGCTCCTGCTGTTTAGCCATGGTTAACGCCTCCTGTAGATTGTATGATTATTCTCAAAGCGGGGTATGAATGCAATAGTAACAAGCTCCAGTCCCCCTTTCAACCAACAATCTGCCCAAGTTGTTGCTTAAGCTAGAAGACGGAAAAACTGTCGTATTGGCAGATCCTATTTGTTGTCTGCCAATAAGGTGATTATAATAAAGGGATTCTACTCTCTACTGAAAGGGGTGTTCCTTGGATGGCTGGCATACTCCCCCCCAATCCGAACGACCCGCGGGTGATTCGGACCCGTCAATTAATTCTGGATGCCTTCATCCGGCAATTGAATATCATGGACTTCAATTCGATAACCGTCGGCGATATTACCAAAGCAGCCACTATTAACCGGACCACCTTTTATGCACATTTCCAGGATAAATATGCGCTGTTCGAAGCCTTTTTGTTAGACGCCTTTACGAATATGGTCCTCCATAAAGTCGATGCAACTGGACCGTTGACCGAAAAGACGCTTCAGGAGCTTATCGTGGCCTTATGCAATTATCATGAAACCAGCCACCGCTGCTTCAAAAGATATGATTCCGTAGCACTCCTGCTTGAGGAGAATATCAAGCTGCATCTTGAGAAGCTTATCCTTCAGCTTATTTGCGAATCAGACTCAGCTGCAGATTCGAAGCCGCTTGCCACTGCGGCCACCCTGCTAAGCTGGTCCTTATACGGCGTAACCTACCGCTGGAATGTGGAAGGAAGAGCGGAGTCTCCCTCCGAACTTGCGGAGCGGGTCATGCCGCTGATCACGGGCGGATTCCCCATGTTCAATCCGCAAGTTTCCTAATCAGACTGGCCCAGGTGTAAAATCAGCGGCAGCCTCGGACGTGAAAATCATGTCCTGGGCTGCCGCTGTTTATATTGAGCCGACGTTGTGGGGCAATATCGAGATACATAATCGCTGAATGGTGAAGGTTGTCGCGCACACGGTAGATAGATCACCTTGATTTACGTTAGGAGGGAGCGAGTGCTATCAAATCCTGCACAGAATACAACATTTTCTTGGATAAATCGGCTCAAAACCAAGATTGTTGTACAAAATACAACATATTTCCTTTTTCAAGCAACCTTGGTGGAATATTCTTGTATTTCATACAACAATCCTCCCGAACACCCGGCAATCCAGGAATCAAAGTTGTAAAACGTACAACATTTATGCTTACAATAATTCTTTACTTCTTTACTTCTTTACTTTTCCCTTCCTTCCTTCCCTAAGACTCCCCATTCACCGGTATAGAATCAGTTGTTGCGACTCCTATTATGACTACACTTACCACAATGGGGCATGGTGTCGGTTGGGGCTGAGGTTAGATTCTCTATCGTACACACTAAAAGGACTTTCCTTCAGGGGAAAGTCTTTTTCTTTTTACATACCGGCTCTAAGGCGGAAAAACAGCCATCTTTTCTGGCAATTACAAGTAAGCGTAAATTGAAATGTTACTTTTTTTAAAAAAACAAAATACATTTTTTAAACTTATTGAATTATAAGAATGTATATACTTAAAAAAATGTAAATGGAGGATATATTTTTGAAAAAAATCATGATTGTCACAATGGTAGGAGCTATTTTGTTATCCGGATGTGGGGCAAATAATCAGTCTTCAAGTCCGGTAAAGATTGATGGAAATGCGTCAACACCAGCTACATCAATTCCCAATACACCACTATCCGAGACTTCAGATAAGAAAATTGCTATTTATGGTGTTCAAGAAAAATCACAAAAAGACATATTTTCGTCATTAGATGTTGTAATAAATGGAGAAACGAAAACATTCAATTGGATCAATGTAACGAACCCCTCCTTCTATCCTCAAATATCGGTCATTGATTTAGATGCAGATGGAGAAGATGAAATTGTCATTGTTCTGACAAAAGGCGCAGGGACTGGAGTACATGATTCGGAAGTGCATGTGCTTAAATCAGATTTTACAGAAATATCAGTTTCAGATCCAAGAGAATTCGTTCTAAGCAATCTTAACGTTGATCTAAAAACAGATAAGGAAATTCGACAGTATACAGTTTCAGTTGATGGTCAGGAGCACTTATTTGAATTCAGTGAGAGCGATTCAAACGATTGGTTTGAGCAACCGACGGTTCAGAATATATTGAGATTTGGAATAAAGGATAATCAGCTTATTGCGGAGCTACCCATTCAGATTTCAACAGGTAATTATTTAGGGGATGCAATCATTAGATATGCATTTGTTAATGGGAAATTAGAGCCGTTTAAAATAGAGATTACAAAAGAAGGAAACTCATTATGAGCTTCCTTCTTTTAGTCTGAAGTATTAATAGCCTTCAACTTTAAAAAATGTGTGGTCGAGGTGGGGAATTGACAGATTCCGCTGATTCCGTTATTCCAATTCAACCGTCTTGTTCAGATCCGACTTCTCTGTGTCCCGATTGGTGATTCGTTTGAACATATAAGTCGCCATCTCGGCCAGATTACCGCTCTTCCAGTATTCAGCAGCTTCGGCATGAACCTGAATCAGGATCACGTTCGGGTCATCATAGGTGGTCTTCAGGAACGTGTTATAGCCTGCACTCCAGAATTCTTTTTTCTTCTCCAGATCCTCGACAATCCTGGCGGTTCCGCGGATGGAGACATAGGATTTGTCAGCGTACACAACATTAACCCTCGGATCATGGAGGATCTCATCGAACTTGCTGGTGTCCTTCTTGGTCAGGAACCACAGGTCTCCGTCAAACTCGACTTCCTGTGTCTTCATGGGACGGGATACCAGGCCTTCGGGTGAGATCGTCGTGAACATCGCTGTATCAATCCCTTTGATAAGGTCTCTGACCGTCTCGACAGCTTCCTGATGACTTTTATCCAAAGTTGACATGCTTATCGCCTCGTTTCTTCCGGGTTATGGGAATAGGATATCCAAATGCGTACCTATTATTAACCCGATTAGGCGAAAACCTATCTTTAACGGTTCAGTCACAGCTTTATCAGCTGGTTCAGTATTCGCCTTTGATGACGAAGAACGAGCCCCGGATCGTTCCGGCCAGCTTAGACTTCTGCCTGGCGAATTTGAACTTTGTCTCCAGCTCCTTGGGAATCTCCATGCCCTCAGAGAGCTTGAATCCGACAGCCCGCTTCTTGGGATCATCCACGGTATACATCACGTTAAGCGCCAGTCCGTCCTCATAAAAGACGTAAGCAAACCGGATATTCTCTACCTGAAACCGCGAGGTCTCCAAAGGCTTGGCCGAAAATTCAAGATCACGTTCTTTTTTCAGAATTCCATTCACATAATCCAGGGTCTCCTGGCTTTCGCTGGCCGGGACAACCGTGAACTCATGCTTGTACTTATTCATGAAGTAACGCGCTTCATTCGCACGCAATCCTGCAAGTGCATCCACTACAGGTGACGACTCCAAGCCGGCCGTAGACACCTCTTTGAAATCAACGATATAAGACATTGCACTTCCTCCTCGGCTAACCCGTTATTTACTTACAACAGGAATCCACATTTCACCTACAACCTGTCCATCCTGCTGCCCCATCTCAACCGATGTATTGGGCCCGCCCACATAGGCGACATCCTTCGCTTCCGGCAGAGCTTGACCAAAAGCAACTCCGGCGAGCTTATTATTCAGTTCATCAGCCGTTGCCGCTTCCCCTCTAACCACCAGGTATTTACCCTTAGGAAACTGGATAACTCTGGCCTCTTCCGGCGCAGCTGCTTCGGTCATGACACCCGCATAATACATCATTTTGTTGTTCACCGCTTCACTCACGGCAAAAATATAGTCGTTCACGGCCATCGCCTTCAACTTATCGAGCCTTCCATCTTCACTGACGGCCTGCCAGAAGTCTGACTTTTCTTTGTTAATACCTGCATAGTCCGTGTAATCGCTCTTAAGCTCCGTGCCCAAGCCGATAACGATGAAGCTGTCTTTTTCCTCTAACGTGTAATTTGCCATGTCTGCAACCATCCTTTGTATTTGAAATTTGTCTTCTTGTCTTGATATGTATATGATAGTCTTAAATCATGTCATAGAATGAAACTGTTTAGGAGACGCGATGAAAAAAGTTGAACGGGTAAATGTGATCATGCGGTATATTAACAACCGGGCCCACTTTACTATTACTGAAATCATGCAGGAATTTAATATCTCCCGTTCGACTGCGATTCGGGATATCCGGGAAATCGAGGCGCTGGGGATGCCGCTTGTCGCTGAAGTTGGACGGGATGGCGGGTATTCTGTGATGCGCAATTCTGTCCTTCCCGTGGTCCGGTTTACAGATAATGAGCTCAAAGCCCTGTTCATTGCCTTCATGGCCACAAGAAACGGGCAGCTCCCTTATCTCAAGAGCCGTCAGTCTCTAACGGAAAAATTACTCGGACTCGTCTCGGAGAACCAGCAGGAGGACCTGTTTCTTCTGAATCAAATTCTGCTGTTTGAAGGGACCAACCCGAACAATCCTGACCTGCTTGATCTGTCTGATCTCCCCCACCCCATGCTGGAGAAGCTGATCCAGATCCTGCTGGTGGACCGCTATTTGCTGATTACCAGCGAAGTAGCGAGGATCATCCAAGCTTATCCCGTTTATCTTTTGCGCCTCTATCGTGAGAAAAGCCAGTGGCTGATCGAGGCCTTCGACTTAAACGATGAAAGGAAGCGGATTATTCCTGTGGACCAAGTCACCGATGTTGTCTTAAATCCGGATAAAAAAAGATTAAGCAGGAAAAAGATCCTGGAAAAACTGAACAGTCAGGAAGAAGAAGTCAACCTCGTTCTTGAACTCGGCCCCAAGGCGATTGCCCAATTCAAAAAATATCATCCATTGAAGGTATCGCTCTCCTATACGAATCCTTACCAGAGCACAGCCATTCTCAAGACGTATATCCATGCGGATATGCCCGACGAACTGGCGGAAATCATAAACTGGCTGCTTTTCCTGGGCGGAGATATCAGACTTAAGGAAGCGCCGGAGGAAATCTGGGAAGGGTTAAAAGAGAGACTGCGTTTATTATGCCTATAATCAGTGTGCCACCAAATGTACCGGATATTCAGATTGAAATTCTGGCCTCTATACAACCTGTCCAAAAGAGTTTAATATTTTCAAGTAGTGTAATGACCATATCTGATTTGGCTTCAGGGAACTTATCCGGAAAAGGAGACTTTAGAAACATGCTAGATTCAAACACAACCAGCCTATTGAAAAAAACATTGAGAGCAAGTATCGGTAACCAGGAAATTGCAGGTGCGAACCTGATGGTCATCAAGGACGGCCGCGAGGTGTTCTATCACGAAGACGGCTTAGCCGATGTCGAAGCGGGACGTCCTATCACCCGGGATTCGATCTTCCGTCTATACTCGATGACGAAACCGGTTACATCCGCCGCCATCATGCTGCTGCTTGAGCGCGGAGAGATCGATTTGTTCGATCCGGTAAGCCGTTATATTCCAGGGTTCAAGAACCAGCTGGTCGAAAAGAACGGAGAACTGGTGCCTGTCAGCCGGGAGGTTGTCATTCATGATCTGCTGAATATGACCTCGGGACTGGTATACGGAGGAGGAACAGACAAAGCCGCTCTGCATACGGAGGCTTTGTTCAAGGAGCTGGACAGCCGCTTGCACGGCGATAACCGGATGAGCACCATGGAATTCGCCACCCGTCTGGGTGAAGGCCCGCTTTCGTTCGAGCCGGGTTCGTTCTGGCAGTACGGGACCTCAGCGGATGTTCTGGGAGCCATTGTGGAAGCGGTTAGCGGCATGCGGTACGGAGAATTTTTGCAGAAGGAAATATTCAGCCCGCTGCAAATGCAGGATACCGGCTTCTGGCTGCCTGAAGACAAAGGAAACCGCCTGGCCAGAGTCTACCAGGAGGACGGCGAAGGCGGCTTGAAGCTGTATGCGGAGAGCCATCTGGGCATCTACCACCATATGGACCGGGAACCGGCCTACGAGTCAGGCGGAGCGGGCCTGGTCTCAACGATTGACGATGCTGCCAAGTTCACCACCATGCTGATGAACCAGGGCAGCTTGAACGGCGTTCAGCTGCTCAAGCCTAGAACCGTTCAATATATGACTACAGCTGTTCTAAGCGATGGACAGCAAAAAGGCTTCGATACCTGGCATTCCCTGCAGGGGTATAGCTATGGCAACCAGATGCGTATCCTGAAAGACACCGGAAAAGCCGGAGTGATCGGCGGCCAGGGTGAATACGGCTGGGACGGCTGGCTGGGAGCTTATTTCACCAACAGTCCGCAGGACGGCCTGACCTTCCTGTTCATGATCCAGAAAAAAGATGCCGGCACACTGCCGGTCACTCGCAAGCTGCGTAATATTGTGTTTAGTTCGTTGTAAGAAACCTGCTCTTCTTGTCCAAAATACACACAGGGTCCAACTCTTGCTCCGTTAAGAACAAGAATTGGACCCTGTGCTATGAAATGAGAAAATCCGCATTTTCACTACGCTCTCTCCACACGATCTGCTAAGTTACCAGTTCGCGTTCTTCCTGTTCGTCTCAATGACTTCATGGAAACGGTCAGGAAAATTGGTATAGACTCCATCTACACCCCAAGAATAAGCTTTATCCATATTGAGCTGATAATTAATGGTATAGGGCATGACCTTAAGTCCCGCCCGCTTTATCTGCGCCACATAAGACGCGCTGGTCCCCTGGAAATTCGGGCTGATGCCGACAGCATAGGACTTCACATCTGCCAGATAAGCTTCAGTAAGTCTTACCGAGGTATAATCATTCCATACGAGCTGGTACAACGGAATATCCGGGTTGATGGAATGGAACTTCCGCAGACTGGCTGCGCTGAAAGAGTGTATGGCCACTACTTTTTCCAGATCATATTTCTTAATGTATTCATTCAAGAGGACTTCAATATTAATCTTCGGCGTTGATTCCTTGATTTCAAGGACATAGCTGATCTCTTTGCCAAAGGTTTCGAATACCTCATCGAGGGTGGGGATGGTGGTCCCTGCATATATTTCTCTGGCAAACATCGGATACGCCTTATTGAACCACGATCCGGCATCCAGCTGTTTGATCTGCTCCAGCGTCATGTTCCTTACATACCCTTTGCTATTGGTCGTGCGGTTGACTGTATCATCATGGATGACAACAGGAATCTGATCCTTGGTCAGGTGGATATCCAGCTCAATCGAGTCGGAATCCATTTCACGCGCCAGCTCGAAGGCCGGCATCGTGTTCTCCGGAGCATATCCGGACGCACCACGGTGGGCGATCGTATATACTTTTTCCGCCGGATCGATGATTTCTTTCACTTTAACCCGGATGGCCGGGAAGGAAGCGTACAGTGTTGTAAATAAGAGGATAAATATTAGTACATGCATTCCGATAAAATAAGCTTTATGGCTGACAATCTTCTTCATTCCGTCGTCCTCATTTTCCTGTAACCTTAACTTTTGCAAATATTATTATATTAACAGTTAGGGTCATTGAAATCCACATTTTTAATTACAGCGCAATCTAACAGCATAATTCTAAACCGTCTCCCTGCCCGCCGCTGAGTTCAGCTTCATGTACCGGAATCCAGAAATATTCAAAGGTTAGACTTGAATCTTCTCCGGATGCTTCTATAGTATGTTCCCACCGGGCCGGGCGCTCTTGAATTAACTCTAACTGATACACATGTCTTTCATGATGTTGTTGTTTATACGCCGCGTAGTACAGATACGTCTTCAAATGCTTGACTAGCCGCAGCTCATCCTTCGTTATTCCTGATTCCTCCAGTATCTCCCGGAATAATGCCGTTACTACACTCTCGCCCGATTCTACAGTCCCGGCAGGAACCTGCACACCAGCTTCCGGGTAGTCCCTGTGCCTGAACACGAGCAGCTTATTGTTATATATAATGTAGGCCCAGACCGTTCATCACATAGGGGCGTACCAGATCAACAAGCAGATCCGTCCGTTCCTTCTCCCCGGCTTTGAACCATTGATACGCTGCGCTATAGATCGCTGACCCTGTCATGGCCGCCAGGATTGTTGTCTGATTGGGGTCTGCTGTATGGGGATGATCTCCTTTTACAAAAATGCGCTCAATAATCTGCTGCAGCAGCTGCTTGATCTTCTCGTCCACCAGCGTAGCAATCGATTTGGAATCCATCCGGCAGATCTCAAAAAAATCCAAAATGTACCGGTAAGTCATAAGGATCAGCTCGTTACATATTTCATCTGTGAACTCCAGCGCATGCTCCACGGGTCCGGGAATCATCTTGCGGAAAGCCTGTTCGATGATTTCATCCAGCAACGCATATTTATCCTCGTAATGAGTGTAAAATGTGGCGCGGTTAATGGTAGCTCTCTCTGCGATATCTTTGATGGTGATTGTATCGAAGCTTCTCAGCCGCAGCAACTCACGGAAGGCTTCTCTGATCAGCTGCCCTGTGCGCACAACCCTTGGATCTATCTGGTTAACCATCGCTAACTTCCCCTCTTAGACATCAAATCTTAATCTATGTTGTTTAACCGACTTATCCCCGAGTCTGCCGATTGAATTCAACAGGATGCCGGACTATCATCAATCGTATCAGACATGTGTTGTTTAAACAATGTGTGTTACCTAATTGAAAGGACAGATGAACTTGAATATACAACCAGACAGAATATTAATCGTTGGCGCTGGAGTGATTGGCAGTGTGTACGCACTCCGGTTCGCACGGTCAGGACTTGACGTTACCTTACTGGCCCGGGGCAAGCGGCTGAATGCCCTCCAGAAGAAGGGTCTGCAATACAATGAGAAAGGCACGATACAGCAAATTCCGGTGAAGGTAATTGCGGAGCTCGATAACGATGACATCTATGATTTCATCTTTGTTCCGGTCCGGTATGATCAGGCGGAGTCTGCTCTTGAGGCGATTAAGAATAACAGAAGCCAAACCATTATTACGTTGACCAACACGGTAGGTTATGAATCCTGGCTTGAAATCGTAGGCGAGCGGCTGCTCCCAGGCTTCCCTGGTGCTGGCGGAGACCTCAAAGACGGTGTGCTCTACGCCCAGTTTGGAACGGAGCCTGGGCAAGGGACTATATTTGGTGAAATCAATGGACAGACGACCGAAAGAGTGAATCGTCTTGCCGGACTACTTGATCAGGCAGGTCTAACTAATATAATCGAACCGGATATAAAGGCCTTCCATATCTCACACGCTGCCCTGGCAGCAGTCAACAAGCACTTTTATACGGAGGATGGTACGGGTATGGTGGATTTGGAGACTGCAAGAAGCGACAGTACATTGAGCAAGCTTGCTGCTGATATTAAACGCAATATTAGGCAAGTTGAGCAGTCCGGAATACAGGTCATCCCGCCGGAAACGAAACAGATGGCTGAATTGCCGGAAGAGGACATTATCGCCCGGTACCGCCAGATGCTGAGCAATGACTTCATCATTGATGTTAAGCTGGGGAATCAGGCTGTCAGCAGAAGAGCAGAGATTATGCTGCTGGACATAGCGTTTGGGGATGGACAATTGTTGCAGCAGACTACATCCTAACTATTTCATGCTTAAAAAGCGGCATCTCCCCATTATCTACTGGTGGAAATGCCGCTTTTATAATATTCAATTTCCCATATACTTCTCCACACCGGCCGGATCCATGAGCACCATCTGCTTGTTACCAATCAGCTTGATCAGGCCCGAATCCTCAAACCTGGAGAACTTCCTGCTAATGGTCTCGCGGGTCACCCCGACATAACTAGCCAGCTCTTCACGGGACAGCGGAAGATCAATATGAATACGGCTTCCATGCCGCTTGCCGTATTTGTCACTGAGTTCCATGATCATGCAGGCAATCCGGATCTCCGGATCTTTGGTCGCCAGGCTCTGCGCCAGATTCTCCGTATGGGCGAGTCTTTTGGTTACACTTTTCAGCAGCCGTAGAGAGATCTCCGGATTATCCGTCATTAAATGCTCCATATCATTCCGGGTCAGCATACAAATATTAGTGTCTTTCAGGGCATATGCGTTAAAATTACTAAGCTCATCACTGTTAAAAATACTGAGCTCTCCGAAGAAATCCCCATTCGTCAGAATGTGCAGGATTTGTTCCTTGCCTTCAGGAGTCATTTTGGATAGCTTCACATGCCCCTGTTGAATAATGTACAGCGTATCTGACGGCGCCCCTTCAAGAATTAACGGCTGACCTTTGGTAAACTTGCGGTGCTTAATCATGGCGCTAATTCTGGTGAGGTCATCGTCCGTCAATGCAGCAAAAATCGGTACCTTGCGTGTACAAGGTTCTGCGGCGTGCTGGCAGGAGTGCTCTTTCATACCGTTCCCCCTGAAATGTAGTATTTAGAAGCTTCTTACTCTAATGAGTAACAGATTTCTTATCTTCAACTGCTACGAAGTGACTTGTATCCTCTCCGCAGACCGGACATACCCAGTCTTCAGGCAAATCTTCAAACGCGGTGCCGGCGGCTACATCCTCATCAGGATCGCCTATTGCCGGGTCATAGATATAGCCGCAGGGTGTACAGATGTATTTCTTCATTCTTCTCAGCTCCTAATAGTTTGTTTTTTAGTTCAATCGGGATTGTACTTCAGCCATAATGGCTTCTATGTTATTGCCGGCAAGATGAATTCCGGTCAGGCTGATCCCCTGTTCTACAGCCGACTTATACGTCAGGGAGGCAGCGGCTCCTTGCCAGGATAACGCACCGGTGATTGTATTATCTTTCACATAGATCCGCGTATAGGCGCCATTCTCTTCTCCGCTGACCGCCACATCGCATTGCCGTTCATCTGTGTTGCCAATGGAGAACAGAGAGATCCCAAAAGCATTAAACAAAGTAACCGGAACCGCTCTGCGGTAAACGGTCAGACTGTCAGCCATGTTGCTGCCGGCAATCCTTCCCTGTTCTATTGCGCCGCCCCATAGTCCTTCAACATGCCCGTTAATTTCAGCAACATCACCGGCAGCAAAGATGTTCGGATCACTGGTTTGCAATTGTTCGTTTACAATAATGCCGTTCCGGACTTGAATAGCCGAGCCGCTTACAAGCGCAGTGTTCGGGACAATTCCGATAGAGTATACAACATGGTCACACGGGAGATTAGAACCATCGTCCAGCGTAATTCCGGTAACATAGTCTGTACCCGTAATAGAGGTTATCCCTGCTTGCAGAATCACCTTCACTCCGGATTGTTCCAGAGTCTCCTTAAGAAGGCTGGAGGAGTGCCCGTCCAGCTGTCTGCCCATCAGGGACGGGGCTGCTTCGATCACGGTTACCTCGTAACCTGCTTCGAACAAAGCCCAAGCCGTCTCGATGCCCTGGACACCTCCGCCAATTACGGCTACGCGGCTTCCATCCTGCAGACTATCTTTTAACCGGTCCGCATCGTTCATGTCTCTGATAGTATGGACATTGTGAAGTCCGGCACCTTCGATAGAGAGTGCGCGGTTCCTCGCGCCCATACACAACAGCAGCTTATGATACTCCACCCGCTGGCCGTCTTCTGTCTCTACCATCCGGCGATCCGGCTGGATCGAGGTGATCCGGGTTGAGGTCTTGACGTTTATACGGTTATCCCGGTACCACTTCTCTTTCTTGATCAGCACCTTCTCGCTGTGCAGGTCGGTGAACAGGCCTTTGGTCAGCTTAATCCGGTTATACGGTAGCCCGCTTTCCTCACCTAGTATCGATATTTCTGCTTCCGCGTCCTGATCGCGGATTGCTTTGGCCGCATGGACGGCGGAGACGCCGCCGCCGACGATTACATAATGCTTCGTCATGAGTTGTTCCTCCTCCCTAAATTGAGCTCAGCAGCAGATCCGATACAAATTCAGCCGCATTTTTAATTTTCTGGACCTTCTCTGGCTCTTTAGGGGAGAATCTTACTCTAACCGGGAATTCAACATGTGTCATGCCGGTGGTTTTGATGACCTCCGAAGTGCTTTGCACGGTCATATTCGTTCCGTTCAGATAGTCCTGAATGACCTCGATGGCTTCTCCGCTCCAGCCGTACGAGCCAAAGGATGCCGCAAGCTTGCCCTCCAGATTCATATGCTGCAGCTCCTTCAGCACATCCTCCAGGTTCCCGATCATGTCCGCATATTTAGTAGAGCTGCCGATAAAGACCGCGTCTGCAGAAGCAATGCTGTTCAGAATATCCGCAGTGCTGCTTTTATCCGCATCCCAGACTTCTGTTCCGATATTATTCTCCTGCAGGCAATCCTGGATGATTTTGGCCATTTTCTTCGTGCTGTTCTTGATGGTGGTATATACGATGACTGCTTTTTTACCCTGAGTCGTTTCGCGGCTCATCGTGGCGTACAGATCAATGAATTTAGGGATATCCTCCCGGATCAGGAATCCATGGGATGGGGCAATCATGCGGATATCCAGATCCTTGACCGCTTCCAGCAGTGTTCTTACATATCTTCTGTGCGGATGAATAATGGCGGCATAATAGCCCTTGTAATCTTCGGTGATATCAAATCCCGCTTCATCACTGAACAGATTCTCCACAGCTACATGTGTACTGAAGATATCGCAGGGGAACAGGATCTGATCCTCGATACAATACGTAATCATCGTCTCAGCAGTATGAAGGTACGGCGTTTCTTTGAACAGCAGTGTTTTTCCGCCGATATCCAGCGTATCGCCATCTTTAACGACCAGGAAGTTCCGGCTGTGCAGCTTATACATTTCCTGCAGTTCCGGCACAGCGATTTCGGTGCACACGATCGTGGCATTTAGCGCCTGGGATGCAAGGGCTGCCAGGCCGCCGGAATGGTCGGGCTCCGTATGGTTAATTACGATGTAATGAATATCCATGAGGTCAATCATACCGGCGAGACACTCGGCATATTCACGGCCGAACTCCATATCTACCGTATCAATCACGGTCGGCTTGCCCGTTTTTAACAGATAGGAATTATAGGTTGTTCCTTTAGCCAGAATCAGGCGGTGAAACGGAACCTGACGGTTATCTATTTTGCCTACCCAGTAAGTATCCCCGGCGATTTGTTTGAATTGTGTACTCATTTTGTTAACCTCCAATGTTTGATTGATAATCCTTATCAGCAACCTCATTCTATTACGGCTGCCGTACAAAAAGGAGGATTCAAATCAAATTCCGGAAGTTTATGAAACAACTCAACCGTATACTTTTAATGTAGACGATTGAACAGAAGGGGTGGTGCGTATGGTCACAGTTGGACAGAAATAATGAAATTTCTCTTGCAAGTCAGCGTTCAAAATAAAAAGCCAATCCCCATGAGATCAGCTCTTCTTAGCCACAAACGTTATACAATCCGAAGTCAGCCTGACAGGTTCACCTTTTCTGCTGATTTCATATTCCAGCGGTTTTACGAAGCGTTGCTCAACTTCCCAGCCGGCATACTGCTGATCCAGCAGCTCGAACATTCTTGCCGTAGTTAGATTCACTTCAAACATGGGATCGAGTTCTTCCGCTTGTGCGAGGTTAACTTCATGAATGTTCGACGCGATAATAATACAATTCGCTCCATTTTGTTTCGTACCGGCATTCATTTCCTGCAGTTTCCGCTCCAGTGCCTGCTCTGAACTGATATGCTCTAAAGAAGATACGGCTACGATAATATCATACTCATCTGGTTCAATGGTGAACTGTTCAATATCGGATAACCTTGCCACTATGTATTGCTCAACTCCAAATTCCTTACTGTAATGATATAGTTTATCTATAGCCGATTCCAGCAGGTCAACGCATACCACTTTACCATTTCTGTGCTTCAAAGATTCAGCGATAGGAATGCTGTTCCGGCCGATCCCCGATCCCAAATCCAGCACACTTAAGTATTCCCGCTCCTTATATTCCTCTAAAAGGCTGATCACCGTCTTAACAGGCCTGTGAAGCCAGGACCCTGGCTTGAATAAGTCGTATGTATCGTAACAGTCATCATGATATTTCTTCTCTTCGGATCTGATGTTGGCTATTCTGTCCATTGGTTCACCTTACGCTTTCAACGATTCCACTTCATTCTGTATTTGCTTTATTCAGGAACTTCAATATATTCGGATACTCTGGATTTCAGGATTTCTATTAGTTCTTCATCCATAAATCTATAGTCGTCCGGGATATCAAGACAGATTACCTGTTTGTTCCTTAGGGAGTCTGCAAATTTGTCCCTTAGCCTTCTTGTATGCTTCTTCTCCATTACGAATATCAGATCCGACCATCCGATATGTCCTTCGGTCACCTGTATTCTTGCTCCTTCTTCCGTGCCTGCCGACCTTGCTTCGTAACCGTTATATCCGTCAAAAATCTTCTCAGCAGTCAAACTGCGCCACTTATTCCGGCTGCAGATAAAGAGTAGTTTAATGTTGTATCGCCTCTATATTTACTTTGGGATTTCTAGTAATGCGCTCTTATTAATTTGTAGTTTATATTTTCTATGAATTGTTCAATCCTAATCACTTCATCTTCTTCGGGATTCATGATCTCAATAACATATTTTGCAAAACCCATTGGCCAAATATAATACAATTCATTTAATGATAAGGCCGAGGCGCAGCAAGGTGAAATTATTGATAAATCATTAAACTGGTTGGAGCTTTTTGTATCCATTTGCTCAGCCCACCAATCGGGTTCTAAATACGTCATACAATGATTGCATCTAATCCCTTCAAAATTCGATCCACTATCTATAAATGTTACTTCATTATATAGCTGTTCACTTATTTCTTTGTTAACGGTCATTAATCTCATTTGATTTTTAATTGCATTTCTCTCTTTTTCGCCGGGGATGGTTTTCTCATGCTTTGGTATGATTTTTACAATGTAATTAGACATTATCACTCCTCCTATTCCCTGCTTGAACTGCAGGCTGGCCGTAACGAGCATGCACGTAAGCTTTAACTGTATTATGTACAACTAAAGCGATCGATTATTGCGTTGAGAGTGTTTTAATTGTATTTTCTACAATTAGAATCATCATATTTCGTAAGAGAAGACTTTCCGCTATTTTTAGTTGTACAGAATACAATTAAACCGTCAAATCAGGTTTATCTCCATGATTTAACTGTACGAAGTACAGTTATTTGCTATGGACTCCACATTAGTTACTTACTCTCAATAGATTTGAAGGCGTAGGCTTCTAAAGAGCAGGACATTTTTAAGTTCGATTTATTTAGTGAAATAGAATTATACTTCATGTGTTAACGTCTAACATAACCACATTTCCAAGAAAAGGTGATTGCATCAACTCTATGGTATCTTTCTATTTATCTACGGTCAATCTCATTTCTGGCTCTGAAGATGGGGTTATCTATAATAATTTATAGCATAATAAAGAAAAACCCGCATATAATGCGGGTTCCAGACGATAACTACGCCAAATATCTTCCCGTAATTGAATGCTCCGCATCAATAATCTGCGAAGGTGTGCCCTCGAATATGACCTCGCCGCCCTTGCTGCCTCCGTCCGGCCCCATGTCGATGATCCAGTCTGCCTGGCTAATCACATCGAGATTATGCTCGATGACGATCACCGTATTGCCAGCATCCACAAGCCGGTTCATGATCTCCAGCAGGTGTCCGATGTCGGACATATGCAGGCCGGTCGTCGGCTCGTCCATCACATAGATGCTGCCCTTCTTATGCAGCTCGCTGGCCAGCTTAATGCGCTGGCATTCTCCGCCCGAGAGCGTGCTGAGCGGCTGGCCGAGTGTAATATAGTTTAGCCCCACATCACTCATAGCCTGAAGCTTGCGCACCACCTCTTTGAGCTGGAAGAACTCAAGAGCCTGTTCAACAGTCATCTCCAGCACCTCGGCAATGGATTTGCCGTTCAGCTTGTAGGCAAGCACTTCCTCCTTGAACCGTCTGCCTCCGCACACTTCGCAGGGCAGCTTCACGCTGTCGAGGAAACCAAGGTCTGTGTACACGACACCAAGTCCCTGGCAATTCTCGCAGGCGCCCTTGGAGTTGAAGCTGAACAGCCCTTGATTTACTTTATTGGCTGCGGCAAAAGCCTTGCGGACATCATCCATAATCCCCGTGTAGGTAGCGGGATTGGAGCGTGTTGAGACGCCAATCGCCGATTGGTCAATAACGATCGTATCCGGATGCTGACTGAGGAAGACATCATTAATCAGCGTACTTTTGCCCGAGCCTGCGACACCTGTTACCACTGTAAGTACTCCTGTAGGAATATCCACACTTACATTCTGCAAGTTGTGCAGAGAGGCATTCTGGATGGACAGCCTGCCGGAAGACGCCCTGCAATCCTGCTTCAGCTGAAGCGGACGTTTCATATGAGTGCCTGTCAGCGTTCCTGATTCCAGCAACCCCTGGAAGCTGCCTTCATAAACAATATTACCGCCGCGGCTGCCGGCGTGAGGCCCGACATCGACAATATGATCCGCCAGCTTGATAACATCGGGATCATGTTCAACGACAATGACGGTATTCCCTTTGTCGCGAAGCTTCTCCAGCAGCTCATTTAACCGGTGGACATCCCGCGGGTGCAGACCGACGCTGGGCTCATCGAAGATGTAGGTGACATCCACCAGGCTGCCGCTTAGATGCTTCACCATCTTGACGCGCTGTGATTCTCCGCCGGATAGCGTATCGGTCTCACGGTCCAGCGTCAGGTAGTCCAGCCCGATATCGACCAGATGCTGCAGCCGCTCCGCCAGCGACTTGACGACCGGAGCTGCGGCAGGTTCCTCTATCTCCCGGATGGTGCGGATAAGCTGCCCGACTTCCATAGCGGACAGCTCCGCAATGTTCCTTCCATTGATCCGGCAGCTGAGCGCAGCCTGGCTAAGTCTTGCTCCATGGCAGCTGGAGCAGGTGCCTTCGGTGATGAACGGGGCGACCATTTTTTGCGTACGCTCAGATTTGGTCTTCACATCCTGTTTGATATACTTGCCCGTGAACTTCTCAATAACACCTTCTACCGTAATGTTAGTTGCCTTCCCGGCAAAATCCATCTTCACTTTCCTGGCCTTGCCGTGCAGCAGCTGTTCCAGCTCCGCATCTGAATATTCGCTTAGCTTCTTGTCCAGATCGAAGTCACCCGCCTGCACGATCATGTTCCAATCCCAGCCGCCGACTGCATAATCCGGCAGCATGAGGGCTCCATCATTCAACGACTTGGACATGTCCACGGCCCGGCTCATATCGACCCCCAGCTTGCGGCCGATCCCGTTACATTCGGGACACATCCCTTGCGGATCGTTGAACGAGAACATGTTCACTCCGCCTACATGGGGCTGTCCCACCCTGGAGTACAGCAGACGGAGAATAGGCGAGATGTCGGTTATCGTACCCATCGTGGAATGAGAACCGCCGCCCAGCCGCTTCTGATCTACGATAACAGCCATGCTCAGGTTCTCGATCCCGTCTGTATCCGGCTGCGGATAACGCGGAAGGAAGGTTCGCACGAACATGCTGAAGTTCTCGTTCAGCAGCCGCGTGGATTCAGCAGCAATCGTATCGAAGACGATGGATGACTTGCCGGAGCCGGATACTCCGGTGAAGATGGTAATTTTTCGTTTCGGGATACGCAAGGATACGTTCTTAAGATTGTTCTCCCTTGCACCGGATATCACGATATACTCCTGATTCATTTCGTTCATGCTTAGCATCCCTCCAGGTGGTATAGATTTCTTTTGTTTCTATTATCCTTAGCATTATCCTTAGCTTTTGTTTACGGCATTGCCTCATGATTTTGAAAAGATATATTATAGTTATATCGTTGCTGTAGCTAATACACTTAAGGAGAGAGCAATATGCCGATTGAACGGTTTCAAATCCATGTGTCTGATGAAATCCTTGAAGATCTGAAATACAGACTGGATCATGTCCGCTGGCCCGATCCATTAGAGGGTTCTGACTGGGAACGGGGTTCGGATCAGAGTTATTTACGGTCGCTCGTTACGTATTGGCGGGAGCAGTTTGACTGGCGTGCCAGAGAAGCCGAGTTGAACCGCTTGTCACATTTTCGCTGTAACGTCGATGGAATCGATGTGCATTTCGTGCACGAGCGCGGCAAAGGGCCTAATCCGCAGCCAATTATCCTTACGCACGGATGGCCGGACAGCTTTGTGCGATACGAGAAGATTATCCCTATGCTTACGGACCCTGAACGTTATGGCGGGAATCCCGAAGACTCCTTCGATGTCATTGTCCCTTCCGTGCCCGGATTCGGCTTCTCTAATGGCCTGAAACGCGCTGGTGTGAATAATGCCTATGTTGCTGAGCTGTGGGCCAGACTAATGACCGAACATCTGGGCTACCCGAAATTCGCTGCGGCAGGCGGGGATATCGGCTCTGGTGTTACACGGTATCTGGCATTCAATCATCCTGAACTTCTGACCGGCATACATCTTACCGACATCGGCATCATCCGGAATCTTCTGGCTGTGCAGGATAAGTCAGGGCTGTCTGAAGAAGAGCTCCTGTACATCAAGAATACTTCGCAATGGATGGCTGATGAAGGCGGGTACATGTCGATTCAATCGACGAAGCCACAGACGCTTGCCTACGGACTGAACGACTCACCTGTAGGATTGGCAGCTTGGATTATTGAGAAATTCCATGCATGGAGTGATTGCAAGGGTGACCTAAGGAACAGCTTTAGCGAGGATGAACTGCTTACGAATATTATGATCTATTGGGTTACCCATACAGCAGGGTCAACAGCGAATATCTATTACGAGAACACGCATTCACTGCCGCCTCTCGGGCGCATTGAGGTGCCTACCGGTATAGCTATTTTCCCGGGAGATGTCGCCTTGCCGCCCCGGGAATGGGCTGACCGCAATCTGAATATCACCCGCTGGACTACCATGCCCCGCGGCGGACATTTCACAGCCATGGAAGATCCCGCGCCTCTGGCGGAAGACATCCGTGAATTCTTCAGAGCATTAAGAGAATAAAAGATTTCACTGCTTCACCAGCACAGACAGCTCGCCCTCAAAAACCTGATCGTCTGAGCTGGTGAACGTTGATAATATCACCGTAACCAGGCCTGTTGCATTCCGCTTCTCTTCTACCCCGGTCACTTCAACCATGGTATACAATTCATCACCCGGATATACGGGGCGCATGAATTTAATGTTGTTCATCGCAGTTCCGGCAATAACCTCATCCCCATAACTGCCTGTCTCCACCCACAGCTTAAACGACACAGCCAGGGTCTGAATTCCTGAAGCAATGATTCCGTTGAATCGGCCTTGCGCTGCCTTCTCTTCATCCAGATGCATATATTGCGGATCAAATTCGCCGGCAAATCTGGTGATATCCTCTTTCGATAAGGTTAGAGATTTGGTTCTAAATACTTGTCCGATATAAAATTCATGAAACCGCATGATTGCACCTCTTGAAGTAATTTTGCTCGTTTATTTTAGAGTAGGATTATATCACAGATCCGGAATTTTGGTTAGACAGGGGCAAACTAATCATCGTCCGGTCTAATAATGCCCATATCTGTTCAGCCATCACTGAAGCTGGATAAGGCATAGAATTGCTAATCCACCATTCGAAAGAGCTTATTACCGCAGAAGCTAGAAACTGTACGGTTATTTCCTTGTTAAAATTTGGCCCGGCAGCGATTAAATCGAATTGTCTGCTAAAACTTTCCCGGACAACGACAAGCAAACGATTTCTAAAAGCAGGTACTCCCCGGTTTCTCAGCATCTTAGAATACAACCCGGAATTCTGTTCCAAATATTCAAAAACCCGAAGCAATGTGGATTTCGAAGTGAATTTACCGGTAACCTCACTGTCAGGCGCGCATTTGTCGATTAAGCGGTTAATTTGTTCTTCCAAACAATGATCAAGCAGATCATATTTATCTAGAAAATGTAAATAAACCGTTCCACGGTTAACATTGGCCAGCTCAGCAATTTTATTTACAGTGATATTTTCAATATCTGTTTCCGACATTAATGCTAAAAAAGCATCCATAATAGCCTGTTTGGATTTCTGTATACGTCTATCCATATATTTCTCCTTCATGAGTCAGAATTGAACATTTCTAAGGTGTGTGTTGATTAATCAACATAAGGGATCGCTTTGGGGATTGTACAATTCTCTGCTTTTTTGTAATGTGATTTTAACAAACAAACGTTGGTTTTTCAACGAATGTTCAATAATACAAATGGAGGCTGCGCTATGAAAGCAATGGGTATAACCGGCTTTGATATCCCTGAGTCTTTTGAAGAGTATGAACTAGCTGTTCCTGCAATTAAAGAGACACAAGTACTGGTGGAGGTGTATGCCTCCTCAATTAACCCTGGAGATAATCATTTACGTTCGGGTGAGCTATTACTGAGCCCGGTAGGCGGGCAATTTTCCATTCAATTCCCGTTTTTTCTTGGAGGTGATGTTGCCGGTGTTGTAAGAGGTGTGGGTACGGGGGTACAGCACTTTAAAGCAGGTGACCGCGTTATGGGGATGGTCCGTGGAGGCTCTTATATGGATCAAGTGGCTGCCGATGAGGATACCTTAACGATGATACCGGACAATGTATCCTTCGAAGAAGCCGCTGCTGCGCCTACGGTAGCCTTGACGGCCTGGCAGGCACTTTTTGAGCATGGTAAGCTTCAGCAAGGTCAGCGTATTCTCATTCATGGGGGTGCCGGTGGTGTTGGACATGCGGCCATTCAATTAGCCAGACATTATGGTGCTTATGTAATTGCAACTGCAAGAGAGCATAATCATGGCTTTGTCCTGGGTTTAGGCGCAGATGAAGTCATTGACTATTATTCACAACCGGATTTCGTGACAAGGTTATCCGCACCTGTAGATATGGTTCTTGATACAGCTATGCTAGGGAAAAAAGAATTAGAAACTGGACTTCCAGGCGAGTTCGGGGATTATAGCTATGACATATTAAAGGATGGCGGGAAATATATTTCCATAACCTCTTTCGGTATTGGAACCTATCCAGGCGTTCGCAATATTGACTCGCTATTTTTCCGTGCCCGTCCAAACCGGGATGATCTTAATGTAATTTCCACTCACATGCAGGAGGGGAAGCTCAACATTCATGTAGATCATAGGTATCCATTTACCACTCAAGGTTTATTTGAAGCGTACCGCACAAGCGAGAAACAACCCAGACGGGGAAAAATTGTGATTTCAAAAGAAATATAAAAGAAGGGCAGCTTCCCGTTAAGAAGCTGCCCTTCTCTTTTAACTGCCCATGTCTGGCTATCTATACTGGATCTGCGTTTTATTCCAGACCCTGTTTCCCGTAGCCAGTGAGGTTCTCAACGACTTGCGGATCGTAGTGGGAGAAAAATGCGCTTTCGCCTGTATCGAGTGCAGCGATCTTAGCCATGTCCTCCGGCGTCAGTCCGAAGTCAAATACATTCATGTTTTCTTCCATTCTGTTTCGGCTAACTGTTTTGGGAATGACTACCACGCCTCTCTGAATCAGATAGCGCAACGCCACCTGGGCCGTGGATTTATGATATTGATCAGCCACCGTTTGTAAGGTGGTGTTGGTGAACAAATTATTTTTCCCTTCGGCAAAAGGACCCCAGGATTCAATCTGCGTATGGTATTTCTCCATGATTTCCTGAGCTTTGACCTGCTGGTTGAAGACATGGGTCTCCACCTGATTTACAGCCGGCACTACTTCAGTAAACTGCACAAGGTCGATATATCGGTCCGGATAGAAATTACTTACACCAATTGCTCTGAGGGTACCGGCCTTATACAGCTCTTCTAATGCACGGTACGTTCCGTAGTAATCCCCAAACGGCTGATGAATCAGGACCAGATCCAAATAATCCAGCTGCAGCTTTCGCAGGGATTCTTCAATAGAAGCTTTAGCTTGTTCATTGCCTGCATTAGAGATCCATACTTTGGTTGTGATAAACAATTCTTCCCGGGGAACTCCGCTCTTCTTAATAGCACGGCCAACGGCTTCCTCATTCCGGTAAGCTTGTGCGGTATCAATGGAACGGTAGCCTACGCTTAGGGCATCCAGCACACATTTCTCACATTCCGCGTGATCTGAAATCTGATAGACTCCATAGCCCAGAATCGGCATTTGTACTCCGTTGTTTAACGTTACATACTCCATTTGTAATTCCTCCAAAGTTAATAGTTACAAGTGATTTTAACCCCGTCTGATTAGTGCCGGTTATTCACCAGCCGGAAAGTCCGTTGAGGCAGCCTAGTCGGTCTGCTTCTCAAAATCAGCAACACGCTTAATAAGGGTCGACAGGGTGGCGGCCAATGCCTGGGAGCCTAACACCATACGCATCGGTGCAGGCTCTACGTTCACACTCTCGATAATACGGGCAGCCATACGCGCCGGATCGCCGGGAGCCAGTCCATTCGAACCGTCCAGCATGCTCAAAAAGCCGTGCGCAGGATTCCCCTCATATTCTGGCATTAATGAAGCAACCTGTGCGCTGCCATAGCGGAATTCGGTACGGGCTCCTCCCGGTTCTACGAGTGTAATCCCGATGTTAAAAGCAGCGACCTCCTGGGCCACAGATTCACAGAAGCCTTCAATGCCGAATTTGGTAGCATGGTACATTGAATTGCCCGGGAAGGCAACCTGTCCGCCATAGGATTACCTTGTCCCCTTGCTCAAGGAGCTGCTGCGTCATCACATAACCAAACCCGCTGCTGACACCTGTAATCAGCCATGTTCTTTTGTGCATAATCATTCTATCCTCCTGTTAACTATGATTTCGCTGCTGCTTCGTTCACGCACCGCAGCGCATTCAGACTGCGCGGATAACCGATGTAAGGCAGGCATTGGGAGATAATTTTGATCAAGAACTCCTTATCATTTCCAAGCCTCATATTGGCTGCGGCATGACTGGTCGCCTGCGGTTCACAACCGCCTTGGGCATACAGGAAGCAGAACGTAATCATCTCTCTTTGTTTGAGATCCAGTCCTTGCCGGGTATAGTAGTCGCCGAAGCAATTAGCCGCAAGCCATTGATTGATGTGCCGGCTCTCCTCCGGTCCTGATTTCCAGAACTCCTGCATGCTCTCGCCAAAAATATCCACCTGCGCCTGAATCCCCGCTTTAAGACGCGTTTCCATGGTGGTTGTGGCCTGCCCCGGTAGAGGAAGCTCCACACCTCCCGCAGTCAATACATCATTCAGGACATGCAGGAAAGGAAGAACTCTGCCAATACCGAGATAAGCGACGGACTGATAGACTATTTCCTTGGCTTCTACCGGTGTAACGCCAAAGTTCAGGGCTGCGGGCAGCATAGCTTTGAACTCATCGATTCCCTGACAGCCGATTAATACAGATAGAATGGCCATCATACGGGTCCGGTCATCCAAATCATCCTGATGAACCACTTCATCAAATGCAAAATTATCAAACCGCTCGATAAACTCGGGATCGGTTACTTGAAGCTTGGATTCGTAGCCCGGAAACATTCTTTCGAGGTATTTCTTTGCGGTATTTGTAATCTCCATTGTGTACTCCTCCTGATCATTTCTGGACGCTTATTATTCTTTCGCCAAAAAGGGTCAACCAAACAAGTTGGCTAACCCTTTATTTAAATGAATTCATGTCTATTATTATACTTGAGTCTCTTTATAATACAATTTATGATTTCGCCTAAAAAGTACAGTAATGTACTATTTTAACGAAAATGTCTATTAAAATTAACTTCCAGGTCCGGAGCTATTCTCCAGTCGTTACACCGGATCATCGTGCCTAAAGGATATTCAAAATCACATTCACCCATAAATGTGAAGCCAAGCTTACTGCAAATGGCGTTAGAAGCAGGATGGCTGATTTTGGGGAAAGCATGAATATACTTGTGCTTCTGCTCTGAATGGATCCTAGCTATGGCCTTAACGGTTGCTTCTGCAGCTATACCTTGCCCTTGAAAAGCAGTTAACACGCTCCATCCGATCTCATACACCGGTTCCCCATGCCAAGTCTGATCCCAGTAACCTACACTGCCGGCTACTTCTAGCTCTGGCTGCAACAGGATCTTGAACATTCTCCCTGTTCCAGTTCCGGCAATCTCACAGTAACGTTTATGACGGGACAGGAGCTTCTCCTCCGTCTCCGGTCCTCCAAGGAACACTGTCATCTCGGGAGAATTCAATTGCTGCAGCAATCCGAAATCTCCGGCATCCCAAGGTTCAATGCTTACCTCCGGCCTGTACTTCTGTTCTGCCATTACACACACCTCCACATATAATTGCTGACGGACTCTCAGCTTCATATTATACGATCCCATTAAAAAAGCCCGAAAGCTAAACTTCAGGCAAGTTTCTTCTATAATTAGCCGCTGGGAAGCGAAGAAATGCTGCATTTCATACAACAATGGCGGATTGGTGCCGGAAAAATGAGCACATTGTTGCAATTTGTGCAGGATTTTAAAATGAAATTGGATCTTCACCACTTACCAGGGCAGCGTATTACCGGCATAGTCAATCAGAGTAAGCTCTTGCTGCTTGTAATCCGACTTCAGGCGATTCGCGATCTGCTGCAGAATAGACCCGGCTGATTCATCAGCGGTGAGGCTTCCGGTTATATCCAGCTTTCCTTGCATATAAGTCTGGACATGACCCGGATGGATAACCATAACCTTGCCGCCCTGCGCCGCAATCTGATTCTGAATTAACTGAGACTGCATATTTAGCGCGGCCTTGGACATGCAGTAAGCGTACCAGCTGTTGCGCCAGCAGGTTCCAATACTGCCTGCTTCTGATGAAATGTTAACGATCAGCTTGCTGTCACTCCGGAGAATAGAATCAATTAAGCCATTCGACATCCGCAGCGAGCCTAGCGTGTTCACCCGGAAGACCTGCTCCATTTCATCAAAATCCAGCGTATCCTGAATCGTCTTGCTCATATCACCCAGAATCGCCCCGTTGTTAATCAGTATGTCCACCCGGTCCGTGTAAGCTGCAATAGCCGCGACCGCTTGTTGTACACTTTCTGCGTTGCTTATATCCAGGTTCAGCACCTGCAGCTGCTCTTCATAGCTTGCCTTCAGCTGTTCCAAGTGTTCATTGCTCTCCTGCAGATACTGCCCGGCCAACACATGATAACCCTGCTCCAGCAGTGCCTTAACCAGACTCAGCCCAACGCCCCGGTCAGCACCCGTAACTATAGCCCATCGACTCTCCAACAGGCTCACCTCCTGCCCGATTTCTCGTAAGTAAAATGCAGTACACCAGTTGATTATACGAGACTAGGCGTGGCATATCCATAACGGAATGCTTGCAGTTCATGTAATAATGTCCGCAAAACACCTCGCAAAGCGGGCATCCGCAGCAAACCATGAAACCTAAAAAGAGTGTTCCAAGCAGCGGATTCCGCTTTTTGGACACTCTTCATGTGCCTTACCTTCATTTATCAGGTGACAACCCTTCGATGACCTTGTCGATATTCCATTGAATCATCTTAATGTAGGTGTCGCCGTCTTCCCCTTTTTTAGCTAAAGAATCAGTGAAGATCTTAGAATGTATGGGCACTCCTGTCTCATTAGAGATGGTCTCCATCGTCTTGGGGTTCACGCTCGTCTCCAGGAATAACGCAGGCACCTGATTCTCTTCAATAATACTAATGATCCGTTTCATTTGCTCCGGCGTCCCCTGGCTGTCCGTATTAATCTCCCAGATGAAAGCCGATTCGAAGCCGTAAGCCTTCGAGAAATACTTGAATGCCCCTTCGCTGGTAACGAGAATCCGCTGTTCCTGCGGGATCTTATTTACTTCCTCTTTGGCGTATTGGTCCAGCTCATTCAGTTCCTTCACATAGGCTGTCTGATTGTTAAGATAATACTCCTTGTTGTCCGGGTCCTGTTCAATTACACGTTTGGTGATCACATCCACATACTTAATGGAATTCTGGATATCCAGCCAGGCGTGGGGGTCCACTTGCGTTTCCTTGCCTTTCTCAGTCAGATACATCGGGGTCACTTCATCGGAGACTGCAAAAGCAACCTCGTTCTTGTTCGTCACCTTCAGCAGGTCCTGGAACCATCCTTTTCCCGTCTCCAGATTCAGGCCGTTATAGAAAATCAGATCTGCGCTAGACACCTTGCCCGTATCTGCGGGTAATGGATCATACATATGCGGGTCTGTTCCAATGGGAACCATACTGTATACTTCAGCTTTGTCCCCGACAATATTCTCGGTCATATCTGCGATGATGGAGTACGTGGCAACAATCTGCAGCTTATCCTCACCCGCTTCCCCCTCATTAGTATTAGAACAAGCAGCGAGCAGTGAGATCAGTACGATAGATGATAGCCATTTGAGTTGTTTCATCCTTGCTTCAGCCCTTTCCTTAAGAAATTATTTTTGGGTGACAGTATGAAGGAGACCGCGAACAGGCTCACACCCACCAGTACTATCGTGGCACTTGTCGGGAGATTAAAGCCAAAGCTGAGATACACACCTACAATTCCCGATACCGCCCCCACCGCAGAGGCTAATACAATCATGTGGATCAGCGTATGGGTCCATAAATAGGAGGTGGCTGCCGGGATCACCAGCATCGCAATGACAAGCACAATCCCCACTTGCGATAACGAGGATACCGTAACTACAGACAGCAGCATCATCAGCAGATAATGATAGAAGCCTGTTTTTAAACCATAAGCCTTGGCAACTACCGGATCGAACGAGCTGATCAGCAGCTCTTTATACAGCAATACAATAATGGCAATCACAACGAGCATGATGATGAAAGATTGCGTTAACTCAGACTGCGGAACGGCGAGGATATTCCCGAACAGAATATGAGTCAGATCCAGACCGCTTTTGGCAAAAGTAATGAGGACAATCCCCAGGGCGAAAAATGAACTGAGTATAATGCCGATAGAGGTGTCGCTTTTGATCGTACTGCGGCTTGTAATGAATTGGATAAGGATTGCGGCCAGCAGGCCAAACAGGGATGCGCCCAGCAGGATGTTGATCCCCAGTATGTAGGACAAGGCTACACCAGGCAGTACAGCATGAGATAAAGCATCGCCCATCAGCGACATCTTCCGGAGAACAATGAAGCTGCCCAGCGCCCCCGATACAATGCCCAGGATGATGGCGGATAAGCCGGCGTTAAGCGCATAGACCGGGATGTTGAACAAGTCTGACATATAATTAATCATATTCGGTCCCTCCTGCCCCTTTGATGATCACATTGCCCAAGGAGGCACCATATGCTGCGCGGATATTGTCGGTAGTGAAGGTATCTTTCACATCTCCAAAGGCGATCAGTTTTTTATTCAGGATAATAATTTTGTCAAAATACTCTTCCACCTCATGCAGATCATGGTGAACGACGAGAATGGTTTTGCCCTCTTCACGAAGATGCTTAAGCAGATTCACGATAATCTTCTCACTGACCATGTCGATCCCGACAAACGGTTCATCCAGGAAAAAAACGTCCGCTCCCTGGGCGAGTGCCCTGGCAATAAAGACCCTTTGCAGCTGTCCGCCGGATAAATTGCTGATTTGTTTATTCGCAAGATCGCTTATATCCACCATCGCCATACATTCCTCGGCCCGTTCCCGGTCTTTTTTGCCGGGGCGCTGGAAGATTCTCAGGTTCGGGTAGGTTCCAGTCAACACCGTATCCTTCACCGTGATCGGAAACGTGAGATCAATATCATTTTTTTGCGGCACGTAGGCAATCTTCCGTTTGTACTCCGAAATATCCCTGCCCTCAACCCTGACCGAGCCAGTTCTCTTCTTAATCACTTCTAATAATGCCTTAATCAGTGTTGATTTCCCTGCGCCATTCGGTCCGATGATCCCCACCGTATGCCCGAACGGGATCTCGAGATTCACATTCTCCAGTGCTGAACTGCCGAAATAATCAACATTTAGGTCTTTAATCTCGATCATATGCTAACTCCTTATCTGCTAATAGCTGTCTGAAATATGACGTAATTATGAGTCTGAATATTCTTTGTTTCCTGAATGAAACAATAAGTTCTGAATACATAATTGTTTCCTGCGGGAAACATTTAGTCTTATGAACAATATATTTAACTGCGGGCAAATTGTCAATAATAATTTAAATTTGTGTTACAATTTCAGCAGAAGGAGTGATTGGGTTGAGAATCGCAGATTTGAACCTGGAGCAGAACAGTCAGGAAATATCGGGATTACTGGAGGAGCATAGCCGGCGGATGGATGACAGCATTCCGCCTTATGAGCGCGAAGTGATCTCGCTGGCAGCTTATGAAGGTGATACATATGTAGGAGGCATTACCGGTGATATGGTCTGGAAGATTCTAAATGTTCACCTGCTGGCCGTCGATCCCGCCTATAGAGGCAACGGACTAGGCGGAATACTGCTCAAGGAGCTGGAAGACAGAGCCCGGTCGCACGGCTGTAAGGTGAGTGAATTAACTACCATGAGCTGGCAGGCTCCGCACTTTTATCAGAAGCTGGGGTACGAGGTCTTCGGGGAGATCCATAATTGTCCCCAGGAAGGCCAGACGAAATATTATTTGAAGAAAAGTCTTGAATAACCACGCAAAAATGCTCCCACACTGCCTGGGAGCATTTATTATATCTGCGAGAATTATGAGTTCATTTAGTTAACTGACTTGTCATACTGTAGATAGACTACGTGCGTCTGCAGGTATTCGTTCAGTCCATGTTTGCCGTCGGCACCGCCGATCCCGGACTTTCTCCAGCCTGCGTGGAAGCCCTGCATCGCTTCAAAATTCTCGCGGTTAATGTAGGTCTCTCCGTATTTCAGACGTTTGATTACTTTCATAGCGACATTCAAATTCTGGGTATATAAGGACGAGGTTAAGCCGAATTCACTGTCGTTGGCAAGCGCGATCGCTTCATCCAGGGTGGAGAACGAAATGACCGGGATAACCGGTCCGAAGATTTCATCCTGCACAATCTCCATGTCGTTGGTGGCATTCGTGATGACCGTCGGCTCGAAGAAACTGCCTGCACCTTCTACCTTTTTACCGCCAAGAGCAATTGTAGCCCCCTCTTGTACTGCACGGTCTACCTTCTGTTGAACCGATTCCTGTGCGGCCTTATTAATCAGCGGCCCCATATGAATATCCTTATCCTTGAGCGGGTCTCCGTATTTCACTGCCTTCATAGCTTCAACCAGGCGGGAGGTGAATTCATCCTTAATGCCCTCATGTACATAGACGCGCTCTGCACAGTTACAGACTTGGCCTGTATTAATCACCCGGGAATCTACGATCGCTTTGATCGCCAGGTCCAGATCGGCATCCTTCATGACAATCGCCGGTGCCTTGCCGCCCAGCTCCAGACTGACCTTGATGATATTCTCGGCGGCCGCCTCCATCACCTTTTGTCCGGCGGGTACACTGCCTGTAAGACTGACCATTCCGACCTTCGGGTTACTGGCCAGTTCATGGCCTACTTCTCCGCCTCTGCCTGTTACCAGGTTGAATACCCCTTTGGGCAGGCCGGCTTTATCAACAATACGGCTGAAGGCCACGGCATTGTTCGGGGATTCCGCACTTGGCTTGACGACAATCGTATTGCCGGTAATCAGCGCCGGAGCCATCTTTCTCGCGATCAGGAAGAACGGGAAATTCCAGGGCAGGATGCCTGTCGTTACACCAATTGCCCGTTTAAACACAAAAATATTCTCATTATCACGGTCGCTCTGAACGATCTCCCCTTCATAACGCCGTGCCCATTCCGCCATATAATCCAAATAATCCGCTGTAAAGTTAACCTCTACCGCAGATAATTCCAATGTCTTGCCTACTTCTTCCGAGATCAGCCTGGCGATGCTGTCCGCCTCCGCGCGTATCCCGTCTGCAATGGCATGCAAATATCTGCCTCTCTCGACGGCCGGAGATTCCTCCCAGGCTAATTGGGCTTCTTCCGCTGCATTAATGGCACGTATGACATCATTCCTTGTAGCCTTGGGAACCTGTGAGATTACTTCATCTGTTGCCGGGTTGGTTACTTCGATCCATTCTTTGCCTTCGGATTCCGTAAATTGGCCATCGATATACATCAAATGCTTGGTCACTGTTTCTCCCCCTCAAGGTAGATTATTACAATTGCCCAACCATAGTGTAAACGCTATCAATATTTATTGTCAATAAGATTCACATTTACTATTTGTTTTTATGTTGTTTTTCATTGACTTCTTGAGTTAAGCTATGAATATAGGGTTACATTGATTGGAGGGATCGGCTGTGAAAGTCAGTATTTTCTCTACTTGTTTAGTAGACCTTATGACCCCGGAGGTCGGTATTGCTATGGTTGAAGTCCTTGAGCGGCTGGGTTGTGAGATCGATTTCCCGGCTTCGCAGGTCTGCTGCGGGCAGCCCACTTACAACAGCGGCTATTTGAAGGATTCGAAGCTCGCCATGCAGAATATGATGCTTGCCTTCGAGAACTCCGAATATGTCGTGGGTCCTTCCGGCTCCTGCGTTGCTATGTTCCATGAATACCCGAAGATCTTCAAAGGTGATCCGCAGTGGGAATTGAAAGCGGTTGCTTTGAAAGAAAAATCCTATGAGTTCACGCAGTTCATCGTCAGGGTGCTTGGCGTCACTGATGTTGGTGCAAGCCTTGAAGGAACCGCCACCTACCACCGTTCCTGCCATATGACAAGACTGCTGGGTGAGAAGGAAACTCCATATCAGCTGCTTAAACACGTCAGAGGACTGCAGCTGGAGCCGCTTAAGAACAGCGATAACTGCTGCGGTTTTGGCGGAACCTTTTCGGTCAAAATGCCCGAGATTTCCGAGCAGATGGTGGACGAGAAATGCGGCTGTATCAAGGATACCGGAGCTGATATTCTGATTAGTGCAGATATGGGCTGCCTGCTGAATATCGGGGGGCGTCTGTCCCGCAAGGGTGAGCCTGTCAAGATTATGCATATTGCTGAAGTGCTGAATCAGCATCAGCCTGTTGTTAGCAGAGGAGGAAGCCGGACTTGAGCCTGCAAACCGATAAACGTAATTTCAGCGAACGGACTTTGGACGGTCTTGGGGATTCATTCATGCGAAATGCTGTCGGTTCTGCGCAGGACAGTCTCAAGACGAGACGTCTGTCTGCCGCCACCGCACTAGGGGATTGGGAGCAGTGGCGGAACGCAGGCCAGCTTATCCGCCAGCATACCCTGCTGAATCTGGATTATTATCTCGGCCAGCTCGCCGATAATGTTGAGCGACAAGGCGGCCATATTTATTTTGCAGCTACCAAAGAAGAAGCCAGCAGTTATATAAGAGATGTGATCGTCCGCAAGCAGGCTAAAAAGGTTGTAAAATCCAAATCTATGGTCACGGAGGAAATTGAGCTGAACCATGTCCTGATCGAAGCCGGCTGTGAGCTGATTGAGACGGATCTTGGGGAGTATATCCTCCAAATGGATGATTGGGACCCGCCCTCGCATATCGTCGCTCCCGCACTGCATAAAGACCGGAGACAAATCCGGCGGGTGTTCTCAGAGAAGCTCGGATATACGGGAGATGAAACCCCGGAGAATCTGGCCGGATTCGCCCGGACGGTTCTGCGGCAGAAGTTCCTGGAAGCTGAAGTCGGGATTACGGGCTGCAACTTCGCCATAGCTAATCTGGGAGCGATCAATCTGGTGACCAATGAGGGCAATGGTGATCTTACGGCTGCCATTCCGAAGACCCATATTGCGGTGATGGGTATGGAGCGGATTGTCCCGACCATGGAGGAAATGGAGGTGCTGGATAACCTGCTCTGCCGCAGTGCCGTCGGACAGAAATTAACCAGCTACATTACCGTATTGGGGCCTTCTGCAGCCGGAGAGACAGATGGTCCCGAGGAATTCCACCTGGTTGTTGTCGACAACGGCCGGTCCGATATTCTGGGAAGTGAATTTAACGAGGCGTTGCAGTGTATCCGCTGCGGTGCTTGCCTTAATGTCTGCCCGATCTACCGCCATATCGGCGGGCATGCCTACGGATCAATCTATCCGGGCCCGATCGGTGCGGTAATCACTCCGCTGCTTGGCGGGTACGATGACTATAAGGAGCTGCCGTTTGCCTCCAGTCTCTGCGGTGCTTGTACAGATGTCTGCCCGGTGAAGATTCCGCTGCATGAGCAGCTGATCATGCACCGGCAGAACATTGTCGGGCAGCGAAGAACCGGCGCCGCAGACAGGCTTCAGATGAAAGCGGCCAGCCGGCTGCTGTCCTCCCCTGCCCTATTCGGCCGGACCCTGCGGTTTGCACACTCCGCCAGCCGATTGATGAGTAAACAGGGGCGAATCGTAAGAGGACCCGCCTTGATTCACGGCTGGATTCATGCCCGCGACCTCAAGCAGCCCGTCAAGCAGCAGGACAGCTTCCGGGCATGGATGGAGAAACGTAAAGGAGGGTCAGAGCAATGACAGTATCCTCGAATAAGGAGGCTTTTCTGAATACAATTGCCGCTAAGCTGGGCCGGGAACGTAAGACTAATGTTCAGCGGCCTGTTATACAGGACTTGATTCCGGACAACTATGGCGAGCTAACTAACGATGATCTGGTAGAGATTCTTAAGGAGCAGTGTTTCTTCATTCACACTCAGGTGATTGAATCGAATCCGGAGATTCTGCAGCGGACCTTGGATGATCTTATAGAAGCGAATGGCGGCGGGCTGGTTATGACTTCCGGAGATCCCCGGTTTGCCGAATACGGGCTGGAGTTCCCGGATGCCGCCATGTGGGAGGAAGCAGCAGGAAGAGAGGAGAATATTAGGCGGGCTGAATCAGCGAATACAGCGATTATCTTCGCCGACTGTGCGCTGGCTGAGTCCGGAACGGTTGTGGTGGAGAGCCGCCCGGATCAGGGCCGCTCCCTTCACTTCCTGCCTGCCCATTATATTGCGGTGATTGAGCGGCAGAGGCTTGTGCTCCGTTCTACTCAGGCAGCAGCAGCGTTTAACCGGAGAATTCAAGCCGGTGAGCCGGTGGGCTCATCGATTAATTTCATCTCCGGCCCCTCCAATTCCGCCGATATCGAAATGAAACTCGTGGTGGGTGTGCATGGACCGCTGAGAGCTACCTATGTGCTTATTTAGTAATCCGTAACATCAAATTCTCTGTCCTTATAATAAAATTTCCGGTCTTCTTCAGTGATCTCACGGATAATTCTGCATGGGCTGCCTACTGCTATCACATTATCGGGAATGTCCTTGGTCACCACGCTGCCAGCCCCGATCACTACATTGTTACCTATGGTTACACCGGGATTCACTATAACATTGCCGCCGATCCAGACATTATTGCCGATCGTTATAGCGATCCCATATTCATAGCCTGAATTCCGGGAATCGGGATGGACGGGATGTCCTGCGGTATAGAGCGATACATTCGGAGCAAACATGACATTATCACCGATGACGACTCTGCCGACATCAAGAATAGTGCAGTTGAAATTAGCATAGAAATTATTCCCCACAGAGATGTTGGTTCCATAATCGCAGTGGAAGGGCGCTTCGATATGAACTACCTCTCCTGTCTTGCCGATAATCTTCCGGATCAGTGCTGCTCTCTCCTCTTCTTCATCAGGACGGAGCAGATTGAACTGATGGACCATCAGTCTGGCAGCTGTTCTCTCTTCCGTTAATCCATCCAGCCAAGCTTTATAAGGGAGACCTGCAAGCATTCTTTCTTTCTGGTTCATTGTTTGTTCCTGCCTTTTCTTGTAGAGTAATCGGCCGACCTGCACCTCAATCACCACTTATTAAATGACTTGTAATAAGTTATACCATAATTATATAGGAAGAACAAGAGCCCCACTGATTGGCGGGGCTGCAAGACATTTTACATTGTTACATACGTTCTCTTGTATAGAACCGGTATTGCCGCTGTGATTAGGATGATCCCCATAACAGCAGGCGCAGAATGACCAAGCGATACATAGATTTGCCCCCCAATGAGAGGCCCGATCATCCTGGCCAACGCCTGAATCGATTGGCTGCCGCCTTGAATCCTCCCTTGTTCACTCGAATCGACAGACTTGGATAGCATCCCGTTGAACGAAGGCCCGAAGATCGAATCACCAAAGCCGAAGATGAACATTCCAACGATGAAAAGCGGATAGAACGCTAAGAGTGACGAGACGGCAATGAACCCATAGCCTATAATCTCCGAGACCATTCCAAGTACGGCGATCTGCTGATCACTTAATTTCTTCAGAAGCTTGGGCATGATGAAGCCTTGCGACAGGATATCCTGAAAACCCATAATGGAGAACATTAGTCCGATGATTGCCGGTTTCCAGCTGAAGGAATCCATTGTGAATTGTGAGAACACAGCCTGCATAGATCCATTAGGTATCCAGAGCAGGAAGGCGGAAATAAGCAGCCTGTTCAAGTTTTTCATGGAGAGCAGACTGGCCAGCTGTGAGAATGGATTCAGTCTAACAAAGGTAATCTCTTGCAGTCTATTATTCTTGCTCAGACTCTCCGGCATGTAGAAGAATCCGTAGATAACATTCAATAAAGTAATGGCCGCTCCAAAATACATCGGTACAGCATAGCCAAACTTGGCAAGTAATCCGCCTACACTCGGGCCAATAATGGTGCCTGCACCTACTACTGCACTCACCCAGCCAAAGTATTTGGTTCTTTGCTCCGGTGGAATAATGTCTGCAAAATAGGCAAAGATCGTGCTGATGCTCCCGCCTGTTATACCTTCTATGATCCGACCGGCGAACAGTACCCACAGGGCTCCTCCTATACCAAAAATAAAGTACCCGATCGCAGAACCTAACAAGCATATTAAGAGCAATGGACGGCGGCCGTATTTGTCGCTTAGTGCTCCAAGTACCGGGGCCGCAAAAAAAACGCAAAATGCATAAACGGAGGTCAGCAGCGTAACCATTACCGCTTGTTCTCCCGGATTATCGGTATACGGCTGCACTAAGAATGGAACGACAGGCGCTATGATAGTGAAGCCTATTCCGCACAGAAATACAGAGATAAGGCCGAAGATTAAAGCGTGTCTGTCTACGGTTTGTTCTGTGTTCTGTGTAGAGTGTGATCTGGATTTGAACATGTAATTCTCCCCTCAAACGTCATGATTATGTTTCCTAGGAAACATAATCATCCTACTGCATTTTTGTTTCCTCGTCAACAAAAATGCAATAAAAAGACAACCGTTCTCGAAAGAGCCCGGCTGCCTGAGGTTTCATTATCAGTATTCAATTCATTCCGATTTCAAATCTGTACCGAGTTTTGTGATTTCTGCATCCAAATGCCTGCTATACTTCTCAATGAAGCCAAGCATGTTGTCATATTGCTCCTCTGTTACCTGCTCGAATACAGCTTTATCCCGCTCGCGGAATTCCTGGTGCAGCTCCTCATGGACTTTGCTGACCGCTTCCCCTTGCTTCGTAAGCCTGAAATAGATTTCTTTCTTATTATCCGGCTTCTGGTAGCTTTCGATATAGCCCTTTTCCATGAGCTTCTTGGTTATTTTGCTTATAGCACTTCTAGTCATATAAAAATGCTCCGCAAGTATGGTCACGTTGGAATCCGCATTTTGCCCGATATATTCGATGCAATGTACCTCAGAGGGCTTGTACCCCTTAAGACTCTCTTCCATCTTGGATTTATTCAGCCAGCTCAGCTTGTTAAATAAATCCCTGAAATTCATCAGGACCTGTTCTTCTTTGTTCATGGCCTGCCCTCCCGACGCCTTAGTGCATTAACATTATTATTGTAGCACTTATTCCATCCGGTAGGTCCAAAAG
The DNA here is from genome assembly GCF_037963255.1 of Paenibacillus sp. FSL H8-0259. NCBI lineage: Bacteria > Bacillati > Bacillota > Bacilli > Caryophanales > Paenibacillaceae > Paenibacillus > Paenibacillus sp. FSL H8-0259. The sequence continues at coordinate 4,029,254 of NZ_CP150147.1, read as the reverse complement.
GATTCCCGTCCGAACCGGGTTTGAATCTCCTCCGCAGTCAGCTCCCGGCTTCCCACAAGCTCCGCTGCTTGATATTGCGAACGGTGGGCCTGAATCGAGGCCATTTTCTTCGCTAGGAATGCAGTCACGTCTACGTTCACATCCGCCGGGCCGATCATCTGCTCATGGTTGCTGGAGAACGCAATACAGTGCACTGTTGGCCGCTGCGCAGCCGGGAGCCTGCCGACCGCCCGGATGACAGCGGCTCCGGTGGCATCGTGATCGGGATGGACACTATAGCCCGGATAAAAGGTAATGACGAGCGATGGGGTCAATTCCTCGAGCAGTGCCAGCAGTGTATTATCCAGCAGCTGCGGGTCTTCGAATTCGATCATTTTATCGTGGAAACCAAGCATCCTTAAATCCTGTATGCCAATCGCACGGCAGGAGGCTATCAATTCTTCCTTGCGGATCTCCGGCAAAGTAACCCGGTTCGCGAATGGCGGGATTCCCATGTTCCGTCCCATCTCCCCTAAGGTCAGACAGGCATAGGTTACCCCGGCACCGCTGTCTATGTACTTTGCCAGGGTCCCTGCAGCAGCGAAGGCTTCATCATCGGGATGCGGAAATACAACTAGCACGCGCTTATGTTCAGCTTGATTAATATCCATGGCTCACAGCCCCCTTCATTCTTCATTGTTTCCATCAAAATATTCAATAACGACGTCACGGAATATCCGTCCAGCCTGTGAAATGTAGCGGCTCTTATGCCATAACAAGGCGATTTCCCTGACCAGGCCCTGATCCTCAACAGGGATCAACACTATATTATCCTGGGCATTCTTGGCCGTGCCGGGTATGAAGGCTAAGCCGATTCCGGCTTCCACCAGGGCGACGAGCCTTGCCGGTTCATCCCCTTCATACACATACTTTGGGGTAAATCCTGCGGATTGGCATACGGAGTCCACCAAATCACGAATCCCGTAGCCTCTTGTGACACCGGCAAACCATTCATCCTTGAGCTCTATTAGGGATACGCTCTGGCGGCCTGCCAAACGGTGCCCCGCTGGAACGGCAACATAGATAGGGTCGGTGCAGACGATTTGACACTCCATCTCTTCTCCCCATACCGGAGGTGAGGACAAACAGAAATCGACCTCTCCCCTTCGAAGAAGGGTAATCATCTCCTGCATGGACAGCATTTGTACGTGAAAATGGACAGCCGGCAGCTTTTTGCGGAATTCCCGGAGGATATTAGGCAATGTGCTTGCGGTGGTGACGGCTAATTCAAGTGTATCCGGCTCCAGGCTGGACAGATCTCTAAGCTCCTGCCTCCCCTGTTCCAATTCAAACAAGGCTTTCTCCGCACGCGGAAGGAATCTGCTGCCGGACTCATTTAAGCGCAGCTTCCTCCCGGTCCGGTCAAACAGGGGAACCCCAAGATCCTCTTCCAGGCGCTGGATGGTCTTGCTGAGTGAGGACTGAGTCACATGCAACGTAAGCGCAGCCTCGGTCATATGCTCTAAACGGGCCACTGCGATGAAATATTGCAATTGAAGAAGTTCCATAACCCGCCTCCATTCATTCCCTCAAGTCTATGAAATCATAACATAAAATGCGTTGGAGTAAATAATCCAATTCAAGTACGATATCCCTAACGCAATGATAGGGGGAAATTACAATGAATACCCGCAGCTGGTGGTTAATGATATCCGTCGGGCTGGGAATCCTGCTAAACCCGCTCAACTCTTCGATGGTTTCTGTGGCTATACCACGATTACAGCATCAGTTTCAGCTTGATTACACCGTAGTCTCCTGGATTATCTTCTCATTCTATATTGCCAGCGCGGTTGCTCAACCTGTCATGGGCAAAGCCAGTGATATATTCGGACGCAGGACCATCTTTCTTACCGGGCTGGTTATTGTCTTCGTTGCTTCTATATTAGCTCCTTTGGCCCCGGGCTTCGGGTGGCTGATCGTATTCCGGATTGTTCAATCCGTTGGAACCAGTATGGTGGTGGCGGTAGGAATGGCTATTGTACGGGTGCATATTACGGAGAAGCAGGCTACCGCACTGTCTGTTCTGTCTATGTTCACATCGGGAGCCGCAGCCATTGGGCCTTTTATCGGAGGGGTACTGATTCACTTATGGGGCTGGTCGTCCATCTTCTTCATCAATGTTCCCTTTGTGACGGCAAGCTTTGTGTTAGCCTGGAGGACTATTCCTAAGGACCAGCCGCTGGCGGCCGCTGCCAATAAGCTGTCTATGCGCCAATGGATGAACCGTATGGATGTAGCTGGTATTCTGCTATTCTCTGTAGGTCTGGTTGCCCTGCTAGCTCAACTGCTGTCTGCCAAATCCTCCGGACATGTCTCCTTATTCAATGTTATAGCCGGACTTGCCGGACTTGTTCTACTTGCATTCTTCGTGCGGCATGAGCTCAGCGCAAAGTCACCTTTTATTCCGCTGCGGACTTTCGCGAGCTATCCGGCGCTGACCTGGGTCAATCTCCAGTTCATGCTGGTTAATCTTCTGTTTTATTCTGTCTTTTTCGGCTTGCCGTCTTACCTGCAGCTGGTTCGTCATGTCAGCGAGTTCCACACGGGAATTCTTATGTTAAGTCTGGGTTTATGCTCACTGGTTGTCTCTCCGCTGGCTGGGAAATGGATTGATGTATCAGGTCCAAGGCCCGCCATGGTAGTATCCGCAATCCTTATGACACTCGGATCAGTATGGATCGTGATGTTGAATCCGTCATCTCCGTTGGTCAGCATATGCCTCGCTCTGGCGGCCTTCGGAATCAGTAACGGATTGAACAATGTCGCGATGCAAGCCGCCTTGTTCAACAGTTCCCCCAAAGACATCATCGGCGTATCCTCCGGATTATTCAGTACGTCCAGATACTTCGGGACCATCCTTTCTTCGTTGCTGATCGGCATCGTGATGGGGAATCAGTTCAGCTTCGGCGGATTCCGGGTACTGGGGATCATCCTCACCGTTGTTGCTCTGTCTCTGGTGTACATGGGCTGGCGGCGTATGGATTCAGTGCAGCAACTATAGAATCTTATAAAAAGGCTCCTCCGCAGTCCTTCTGACTGTCGGCGGAGCCTTGATAAGTTCATATTAAGTATCTGCAAAACGTCTATGCTTCTGTCATAAGCCCCTTCAGCCTGTCTGAAACCGATTCACTATCAGGGAAGATTGCGGCGGCACAGGTAAGAACGCGGATAGCTTCTTCATGGTGGCCCCTCCAGCTTAAAGTATCCGAAACGCGCACAAATTCAAAATCTGCGGAATAATAGTTGTCCTGCTCCAAACTATTGATACGCTGGTATTCTTCGAGTGCCTTATCGACTCCATTGGTTACAGCAACCATGGCAACGAGATGTGCCATCGACTGCTTGAGCTGACTGACATCCGAACCCAGCAGCAAATCAAGGATTGGATGGGTCACGCTGCCCAGCCATACATAGTCACAGTTGGTCATTATAGAGATGCCGATATGATCATCCGGGAACAGGATCAGTTCACTCAGAAAGCCGGTATCCCATCCGGAATGCGAGAGAATCCGGGAGCCTTTATATTGGCCCAGGAACCAGCCCAGCCCGACCTGCTCATGCTCAGGGCCCCAGCCTGTAGCCATGGTAGGATTCCACATCAGATCATAGCTGCCGGGCTGTAAGGCATTATACCGGTCCTTGGCCTTCCCCTGGCTCAGCTGCATCAGCATATAATGGCACATATCTTGGGCGTTGGTATACAGCGTGGAACTGGGGGCATGCGCCCTGTTGTATGGAAACACCTCACTTACACCAGGGCCGTACCCTGCTGAATTCTTCAGTACATGAGGAGCGGCCAGAGCACTTTCCACCTCCTGCTTCAGAAATGAACTGGATGTCATCCCCACCGGTTCAAGAATATGCTCATTCATATATTGCTCAAAGCTCAGACCGCTGACCTTGGCGATCAAATCCCCCAGAATCTCATAAGCGATATTACTATAAGCAAAATGAGTGCCGGGTTCGCTCAGCAGCTTGTGACGGCTGACGCTTTTCACGTACCGTTCGAGACTCTCTTCATCGTATTCAGGCCGGTCCCAGGCATAATCCTCTTCATCCGGCATGCCGGAGGTATGGTTGAGCAGCTGCCCTACAGTAATCTGAAGATAACGTTCATCCTCCATTTTGAAATAAGGAAGATAGTTCTTGACGGGCGAATCCAGCTCTACCTGTCCGCGTTCCACCAGCCGCATAACCGCTGTAACTACGAATGTTTTGGAGACGGAGGCTTGATGAAATAAAGTGCTGCTATCCACTGGCTCACCCGTTGCCACATTGGCTGCTCCATACTCACCTGTGAAGATAACCTCGTTATCTTTAACAATGCCTATAGCTAATCCCGTAAACGGTCCATTCTCAACAAAATCGGTTAACATCTCGTGCAGCGGACTTACTCTAGTCTTAATATTATTCATACAATTGCCCCCTAAATGTGCCGTATTCATTGGATAAATATAACATCACCCGGGGTTACTTAATGTGTAATAAACAGATTAACCTGAACTTTCCCTAAGCTACCCTTCAACCACGTCAGCCCGCAGGGCAGTGGCAATCTCGAGCAATACAGGAACTATGGCTTCTGTGGAAAGGGCTACGTACAGATCTCCCATGTACAACCGGAAAGGAAACTCCATCCCTTCATAGCTCCACATGAAAAAGTCACCCTCAATGGACATCGTGCTCTCGGGTCCTTTTACGGTTAAGACTTGTGAGTACGAGAAATCGGGTTTGTCTGCAAAATACTGTGTGCACTCTTCCAATGTAATGGCTTGCTCTGCATTGCCTTCCTGCATCGAACGGGTAATACGCAAACGCTGACTCATAGATGAACCTCCGGAATTAAGATTATGAATGCTATGACTGCATTGCTTCTGTTAGATAAGATCTGACGGATTGAGAATGGCCAGAATCTGATGATCCTCCCATACTCCCTTGATCTTCACGTTGCGCTGGGCAATTCCTTCCTTGTGGAACCCGGCATTCTCCAGCACACGGATTGATCCGGGATTACCGGGGGAAGCTTCCCCTGTGATCCGGTGGAACTTCAGCTCCTCGAAGGCATAGTGTACTACTTGCTTCACAGCCTCAGTCATGTAGCCTTTTCCGTTATAATCCTTATCCAGGCTGTACCCGATCATGCAGCTCTGCAGCGGTCCCCGCACCACAAAAGACAACCCTACGGTGCCGATAATCCGGTGATCTGCCTTGTGACATACCAGAAAATCGTATCTTTCGTCCTCTGCCCTGTCTTCCTTATACTGTGCAATCTTGTCGCGCTGGTACTCTTCTGTATAGAACTCCTCAGGTACATCAGGCGAATGTTTCTCAAAAAACTCCCGGTTGCGCTTGTACATCGCCGTCAGCACAACAGCATCTGTATCCTCAGGGAACCGTATGTACACTTGTTGTTCTGCCATCAGTAACACTCCTATCGAGCTAAATTCATCACATAATTCACTGCATCTTCGAGATTAACGGCAATATAGTCCGGTTCGGTAACGGAAACTTGTTCTATGTACTAAGCACTTATGTCTGCGCACACAGCAATTCTCCAATCCGTTTAGTCGTATCATGCTCCTCGAATGAATAGGTCCAGAACCGTTCTATGCCGAACTTGCTACGGATAATATCATCTGTTATATCACGGCCGCCAAGAAGCTTGTCTGCTTGGAACTGGGAGCTGTGCGATAGAATAGACTTAATCTTCACAGCGAGGAATGAGGTCACATCTATAGTTACATCCGCTTTCCCGATCATCTTCTCATGATTGTTAGAGAAAGCGGAGCAATGTACAACTGGCCTTTCTGTCAGAGGTAACCGGGCAATGGTGCGAATAACAGCAGCGCCGGTGGCATCATGATCAGGATGAACGCTGTACCCCGGATAAAAGGTAATGACTAGCGACGGAGCCAGCTCCTGAATCAGCTTCATAATCTGACTATCCAGCAGATCCGGGTCTTCGAACTCGATCATTTTATCATGGAAGCCGAGCATTCTTAAGTCTTGAATTCCTATTGCCTGACAGGACGCGGCGAGCTCCTCCTTACGGATCACCGGCAGGGTAACCCGGTTCGCGATTAAAGGAACCCCCATGTTGCGGCCCATCTCGCCGAGTGTCAGACAAGCATAAGTAACCTCAGCCCCTTCTTCAATGTACATAGCCAAGGTTCCGGATACAAAGTACGCCTCATCATCGGGATGGGGAAGTACAACTAAGATCTTCTTATTGTCCATAGGTCTGCTATTCACGGTTGCTTGATCCTCCATTTGCATTAAAAAGGGTTCCGGCTAAGCTGCAGCGCCACAATCAGCTTGCCTTGATTATCATGTCCGGCCAGGATTAGCCGCTCAGTTTCGTTCTCATCCACATGGGTAAGCCCTTCCGCATAAATCCAGCCCTGCTCTGTCTTCAGGCCGACCCGGTAGGGACCCGTTCCCGAAATCGAACCGTGCGTGTAGCGGATAAGTGCATTACTGATGAACGCCGATCCCGGCGGACGCGAACTGTCAATGTGACTGGCATAAGCACCAGTTGTGAGCTCCAGGTGTATATAAAGGTCCTGACCGGTGAACCGGTCGATTTGAGTTTGGATATCTTTTGGGTGAATTAGCTGCATATTGTCCTCCTACAGTGTACGATTGTATTTCTCTGCGACATGATTAATGACCGGAATGATCAGATGATCATCGATGAGCCCCATCTTCTCCGGGCGGAACAGCTGGATTTTCTTGAAGTGATAATAGTCCGTCAGTACCTGCTGAATGGAGGTCTGATTCTGCAGTAAATATTTCGTATTCATAATCTCGCGCAGCAGCAGCTCATCTTGAAGCAGAATGAACCTTTCGTTGAGCGGCTGGAATATGCCTTTGTCTATACCATGGCGGTAGAATTCCAGCGATTGCTGCTCGCGCTTCAGTAGTGCCGACCTCAGGCTGTCGGACAGCTCCGGGTAAGCGCTCTGCAGCTCCTTCAGGAATACCTCAGATATTTTACCGGCGAGCGAAACTGACTGCTCAAACAGCTGCTGAAAAGAAACCCCGAATAATTCTTCCTCCACCTGCACGGAAGGAAGCTTCAATTGATCTATGTAGTCCACAAAAATGTACACTACACCAGCAATGACCTCTTCTTTAGAGGAGAAATGCTTGTACATAGTCGCACGGCTGACATCCATCAGTTTCGCGATTTCTTCCATTTTCAGCTGCTGGAAGCCATCCTTCATAACGGCTGGAATGATTTTTTTCAATAGCTTGCTTTGCGCCTGGGACTTCTTTGGGTCTAAGGACATACTGTTTTTTCCTCCTGTTGGCCAGTGAACCCATTATACATGAAAATCACAAAGCAAGAAACAAAATATACTACGTAGACACTTTGTGCTTTATTTGTTTACTTTGATTACTTATCGTGATATTATTTCCTCGTCTTCATACTATCCCATCTTAAGAACAGGAGAATGTCTACATGTTTACATTGGATCGCATGTATGTGAATGGCGAGTATATCGAACCGCAAGGGAAGGAGATTCAGCGGCTGATCAACCCGGCTACCCAAAAAGTGATAGGTCAGGTTGTACTCGGTAATGAAGAGGATGCCCGACTGGCTATTGCTGCGGCTAAGGAAGCTTTTGCAACCTTCTCTCAGACTTCTGTGGAAGAGCGTAGTGAAATGCTACAGCGGCTGCATGATGCTGTACTGGCGAATATGGATGCAATGGCGGAAGCGAATATTATGGAATATGGCGCCCCGACAAAATCAGCCATCGGCCGCGTGAAGCTGGCTGCCGCTAATTTCCTCGATACGAAGCAGGCGCTGGACAACTTTGAGTTTGTCCGTTATATCGCTTCTGCCAAGGTAGTCTCTGAGCCTGCCGGTGTCGTCGGGATCATTACGCCCTGGAATGCAAGTTATTCACAAATCACGGCGAAGCTTGCGGCTGCCATTGCTGCGGGATGTACGGTTGTCATCAAGCCGAGTGAGCTTAGTGCCCTGCAGACCGAAAGAATTACGGAAGCCTTCCACCATGCAGGACTCCCCAAAGGAGTCATTAATGTCGTGAATGGTTACGGTCATACCGTGGGTGCTGAATTCACCCGCAATCCGGATGTTGCGCTTATTTCTTTTACCGGATCGACCCGTGTCGGCAAAGAAATCCTGAAAGGTGCAGCAGAAACGCTGAAACGGGTTACGTTGGAACTGGGCGGTAAGTCACCAAACATAATTCTGGATGATGTCGATTACACCAAAGTGATTCCAATAGCGGTAGCTCAAGGATTTATGAATAATGGGCAGGCTTGCGTAGCAGGTACACGCCTTCTTGTTCCGGAGCATCGTCTCCAGGAAGTGAAGCAGCTGGCACAATCAGCTATCGGGGCAGTGAAGATCGGCAATCCCTGGGAGGAAGACACGGTGCTTGGCCCTATTGTTACGGAGAAGCAGTTCCTGAACGTACAGCGCTATATTCAGACGGGTATTGATGAAGGCGCAGAATTGGTGACCGGAGGCACCGGCCGGCCTGCGGGGTTAGAACATGGTTATTTCGTTAAACCTACCCTATTTGTAAATGTTACTGAGGACATGACGATTGCCAGAGAGGAAATCTTCGGACCCGTATTAGTGGTTCTCACCTATAAGACCGTGGAAGAAGCGATTGCTATCGCCAATAACACCAACTATGGGCTTGGGGCCTATGTGCATTCCGCGGACCTGGATCAGGCCAACCGGGTTGCCTCCAGTATTGCTGCAGGTGTTGTGAGCATTAATGGTGCCAGCCCGGAAATGAAAGCCCCCTTCGGCGGATACAAGCAGTCCGGGCTTGGCAGAGAATACGGGGAATATGGTATTGCGGAATGTCTGGAGACGAAGACGATTACGGGCCACGGTATACAATAATTACAATTGCTCAAGGAATTCAGCTGTAATCCTTGAGCAATTCTCTTGCTGTAATATGCACTTCTTCAAGTTCCTCACCCTTGGTGGGGTTATAGGCTATTCGCTGAATCTGCTTCTCTAATGAATGTCTGAATTCTTCAGGCAATTGGCTAACATAACACTCTAGGCACCATGTCTTCCATATGTCATCTCCTCCGTTTAGAACCTCCTCTATGTATGGAACCGTCTCTTTAGGAACCGTCAGTAACAAATTGGAGATTTCTTCTGCTATAGGCCAGTTTATATCCTGCAGCCATTGTAACAACTCCGGGATTAATGGGATGAGGTCCTGTTTATCCAGCTTCTTCAGATCGTGTACCCGTTCAAAATCGTGTTTGTCTCTTGGCAATAGAGTGAAAGAATCATTCATTTATTTGCCCCCTTCTTAGAATTAGTTGGTCACCAATATCCCTCCTTGTGCATATGCTAAAGCCATATTGCTTACAGGAAGGAAGCTGAATGAATTGCTACGTACGGACCCGGTATATCAGATTCTGAAGTTGCTTGAAGAAGAGAAGGAACCCCGCTTCAATCAAATAGGTATGGACGAAAGAGATTTCAATATTACCCTGACCCATATTCACGAAGCCGGTTATGCTAATTCAGGTGAGTTAACTCACTCAGGCCTCAACTATATTCATGGGTTTGAACAAAGGTTGAAATTGAAATTTAACCAGTCCCTGCAGAATTCTTAGTTTTATATTACAAAAGAAAAAGCCTCAACGGTGAGGCTTTTTCAGTGTAGTACCATTTACGAATGACTTAGGCGCAATCATCTACAGCTCATAATAATATTTCAGCTTGTTATTAACGAAATACAGATATTGATGGCCGTATACGATATATCCCAAATCTTCGTTGTAGCTGTCGGGCTCTCCCCATGACAGATAGACTTGTTCAAACGTCATGTCGGTAATGATCCGCTCATCCCGGATAGCAGCCCATACGGCATCACTGCTGGGATAAGCTGTTCTAGGATTCGTGAACTACCCCCACCTATAGAGGTGGCGGCTTCTTGGAAACAACCCGGACTTGCTCAAAACGGCGTACATCCGTGAGCAGCGGTCAGATTTATTGCGCGCTTAAGCAAATGGAGGGAGCGGCTTTTCCCCTCCCTTCGCATCTGCTCAGCGCCCTACCCAAGCGATCCCCGCAGTCCCTGCGGTTCGGGGTCCAGTTAACGCACTCCTGTGCCTTGCAGCAGGCGAAGCCCTTCGGTTCGAATGTTCAAGCTCGCATTGACGTCACGGTCATGGTGGACACCGCAGCTGGGGCAGCTCCATTCCCGGATGTGGAGCGCCTTCTTCCCGCCTGGATGCCCACAAGCCGAGCACAGCTGGCTCGAAGGAAACCAGCGGTCCACCTGTACGACTTGTTTGCCGTACCACGCCGCTTTATAGGTCAGTTTGGATAGAAAGCTTGACCACGAGACGTCATGAAGCGACCGGGCAAGTCTGCGATTCCGAACCAACCCTTTGACATTCAGCGACTCCACACTGATCACATCGTGGTTGTTGACGAGATCCGTGCTGAGTTTGTTCAGAAAGTCATTTCGTTGGTTGGCCACTTTTTCATGCAGCTTGGCGACCAGAATTCGCTGCTTCTGGTAGTTGCGGCTCTCGCTGAGCAGATGTCCGTCCTTCTTCGCCTGCTGCGCCCGGCGCGATAGTTTGCGCTGCGCTTTCGCTAGGGTAGCGGCGGTTTGGGCGAGAACTCTCGGATTCGGTACCTTTGTTCCATCCGAGAAAATTGCAAAATGCGCAAGACCGAGATCAATCCCGATCACCGAACCCGTTTGGGGTTTGGGCGGAATGTCCGTTTCGCACAGCAGGGAGACAAAGTACTTGCCGGATGCGGTGCGGGAGATCGTCGCTGACTTGATCACCCCTTCCGGTTGTCGATGTAGTTTGATACGTACCGGCTTCATTTTGGGCAGCTTCAGATAGCGACCCGCCTGAATTGCAATCGTTCCTTTTTGATTATTCGTGGTGTAGGATTGAACGGGATTTTTGCGGGATTTCCACTTGGGGAAACCAGAGGCGGGCTGCTGGAAAAAGTGGCGGTAGGCGGTATTCAGGTGGAGTTGCGCATTAGCCAGAGCCAAACTATCGACTTCTTTAAGAAAGGGAAATTCATTTTTGTATTGCGCGGGTGCCTTGAACTTGATTTTCTCACCAGTTTCTTGATGCTTTTGGTACGATTCGATGCGGTCATGGAGCATGAGATTGTAGACTTTGCGTACGCAGCCGAAGGTTTTGGCGAATAGTTCCGCCTGCTGTGTTGTGGGTTCCAGGCGATATTTGAATGCTTTGAGCACAAGAATGCCTCCTATGTACGTGGTGCGCCTTCGATTTGCTGTTCAACCCGAAGGCGAGTCCGCAAAATAGAACAAAGTTCCGGCTGGCCAAATCAACCATGGACGCAATCCACGAACAAATCGGACAAGACCATTACAGGAACATACATTCGCTTTCCCTAGCATAACCGAAATCCCTTTAAAATCCAAGTCCAAACCGTTGTCATTCATCCAGCCACTTTAGAAGTGGGGGAATTCTGACAACTTTTTGTTAAAAGGGCTGTCCGGAATCTTTGCATTTACAGCCCATGCCGAATCACCGTTGAAATTCTCTTTGAAAGCAAAGAGATTCTCTTCCGTGTACAACGTGTCGGTCTCACTGTCGTCCAGATCCAGCGTCCAGGTTAGTCCAGCTTCGCTCAGCATGGTGAACGTAGAAGTATTGGTATCATCCTCGTATTGAACATCTGTCACCCAGTGGCTGCCGGGATGTGCATATAGATAGACCTTCTTGCCCACAGCCTGGCCCATTGTTCCTGGCAGCTTGCTGATGGCGTAGAGCATACTGTTGCTCTTTATTTTGCCTTCTTCCGTACTCCAGATGAACAGCGAATACGAACTGGTGGCATATTTGCCGTCTATGGCTCCAAGCTTAAGCAGTGTTTTGAACGCGACATAGTTGGAGTTTTTGTAGAGTATGGAGTTGTCCTTGTTCAACTTTGCGCTTCCCTTACTTCCGGTGAGGGTCACAACAGAGGCTGCGGTAGCAACGGTAAAGCCGGGAATCTGATTCAGCAGCTTCACAGGTACATAAGCCAAACCATTGACGAGTACAGACTTGGATGCCGAGATCATAAGTGTCCCGTCCACAAATGTGGAAATCTCCGTGTACTTCGGTGCTGCGGCTGCCGCTGCCTGTCCGGTGCCTCCCGGATACCCCAGCCCAATCATGAGCAACAGCGTGATGAGCAGTAATACAATCTTTTTCATATGTTCGAATTCCTTCCCCCATTGTATGTAAGCTGCCCCTGGCTGTACGCCGGATTAGCCCAAACCAGTAAATTCGGCAATAAGTTAATTATTTCCTGCAAAATTCCTTGAATCATCGACTTTCTGTAGCAGAGATCTGGTGACTTTTATAAAATCCTGCACAGAATACAACATTTTCCTCGTAATATCAGCCCAAATCCAAAATTGTTGTATAAAAGGCAGGATTTCACCCTATTTAAGCGACTTAGCAGGATTATTCTTGTATTTTATACAACAATCTTTCCAAACCCACGGTTACCCATGAATCAAAGTTGTAAAACATACAACATTGTTATCTACAGCCATAAAAAAGCAGGCACCTGTGGAAAATTTTCCGGGGTACCTGCTGTTTTATCTGCTTCGTTAGTTGAAATCTACTTCTCCATTGCACTCTGCCTTGAAACGTTCCTGGAACTGCAGCTCAAACTTCAGCTTAGTATCAAAAATTTGCTTCGAGCGGTCGAAATTCAGCTGACCTCGTGACTTCTTAAGATAATTATCGAACTCTTCACTCTCCCAGAACCGGATAGTATCCCATACATTCTCCTCTTCATGCGCACTATGGAAGAATTTCATCCATATATCCATGGTTCCGAAATGATCCAGCATATCAGCATCTTGTACAAGCTTTATGTAGTACGGGAGCTCCTCATGATTGCGAATATTATGTAATGCAATAATATCAGATATGAATTCCAGCTGCTCCGGGGAGCATTCATCCTTCAGCAGTGACTTGACCAGAACAGAGCCGGTCTCCTGGTGGGGTTCAATTCCTTTGGTAACGTCATGGAAGATTGAGGCAACATACATGATATCGTCCATTGTACCTTCATCCGGGAACAATTCTTTTCTTAAGCTTAGAGCAATCTTGGCTACCCGCTGACAATGATAATAGACGAACCCCGTCTCTCTCTGCAGATGAGATTTCCGTTGACTCATTGTGTTAAGAGCAATTTCACTAATTCTGTCCAGATTCATTATGTCCACATCCTTTAGGCATTTGTTAATAATTGTATATCATTCCTCTGAAAAGATAAACAAAAGAACAGAGCTTCCCCCAACCGGAAGAAGCCCTGCTCTTTATTATCCGCGATCTGATCCAAACACAAGCCCGGCGCTGGCCTTCGCCTGTTCAATAACCCGCATCACCCGCTCACTGTGTGCGAGCATTTCCGCGGCCGTCTTCCTGTCTTGCTCTCGGATGAATCGTTCGAAGTGAAGGAATTCGTCATACATCCGGTGGGGGTGATCCTTGCGATCCACGCGGACGGGCTTCTCCCGGTTAAGGACGTAATCGTAGGAGTCGCATCCATTCGCAGAACCATTGATCTGAATGTACCCTTCCGTCCCCTGAATGTTCACTGCACCAGGAGCTGTGCTGTCTTTGGCACCAATGCAGACGCATTTGAAATCACCATAGTCCAGCAGCAGCATCCCCGACGTATCGATTCCCCGTTCCATGTTCGCCCGGTATTCCACGTACAGTGGACTTCCGAAGAATCCGAGGACCAGATGGATGTTGTAGATATTAATGTCCATCAAGGCGCCGCCGGACATCTCCGGATTGAATGCAGGCAGAATCTCACCGCGTTTGAAAGCATCATAACGGGAAGAATACTGCGAATAATTGCACGTCACCATTTTAATGGAACCGAGACCAGCCAGCTGCTCCTTCACCGCCACGACATTGTTCAAATATTGATTCGAGATGGCTTCAACCAGGATAAGCTCCCTTCGCTCAGCGATCTCTTTCAGCTCCAGAAACTCCGCCAGATTAGAGGTAAACGGCTTCTCGCAGATGACATGCTTGCCGCTAAGCAGCGCCTCCTTGGTGAAGGCATAATGCAGGTGATTCGGCAATGCCACATATATAGTATCAACGTCTGTATCCTGAAGCATGGCGCTGTAATCTGTATAGAGCCTGGCTATCCCGTACTGGTTCTGCAGCTCCTGCAGAGCGTCTTCCCTGCCGGGTCTGGCGAACACGGCTGTCAGTGATATTCCCGGAATCTCTCCGATGAAGCTGAGCAGATCCTTGACAATCATTCCGGCTCCGGCTATTCCCAAGTTCATTTAGCGGCACCCCTTCATTCCCTGCTCCAGAATCTGCATAACGCCTATGGTCTCTTCATCCTTAATCACTTTATTTGTGCCAAGAACGATGGATTCATAGATCCCGTCATACACCCTGGCATAATCGCCTTTGGCTGAGGTGACCTTCTCTTCATGGTACTTGCCCTCATCATCGAGATACGTTAGAATACCATAATGCTCCGGCAGGTCAATACCGAAGTCACTGTGTCCCTCAGGCAGGTAAAATAACTTCAAATGCTCCTCCTGACGGTCCTTCGTCTGCTTGACGAACACACCTTTTTTACCATAAAGTACGAAGCTTGGCCGCTCTTTGAGCCGGAAGTAGCTGGATTTAACCGATACTTTTAGCGAAGGGTAGAAGAAATCCAGATCGAAGTAATCATTCATCTGCTGCGGTCCCAGCAATTGGCGGACGTCGTAATGAATGGTATCCGGTTTGCCGAAGTATGACAACACCTGATCAATGGTATGACATCCATGTCCATACAAGTAACTGTAGTACTTAGAGAATGGAGTTGAAGCCGGAACCTCAGGACGGTAGTAATCAAAGTGCATTTCCACTTCCAGCAGATCTCCAAGCTTACCGGATTCTATGACCTGCTGTGCGGTGAGGAAATCCGAGTCATAACGTCTGTTCTGGTAGCACTGAATGACAAGATTCCGCTCTTTGGCATACCGAAAGATTGAGACCGCTTCTTCTTCCGTCAGCATGTAAGGCTTCTCCACCAGAACATGCTTGCCGTGATCCAGCGCCATTTTGGCATAATGATAGTGGGAATCGGTGTTGGTGCATACTACAATCAGCTGAATCTCCGGGTCATTCATCATGGATACAAGATCGTCCGTGTATTCAATCCCGGGCACTCTGGGCCATTCCGCTTTCGTAAGCGTGCGGGCGTAGATCGTCTTGACCTTCAAGTGATCGCGGTTCATGGAAAATGGAAGGTGGTAGCGGTTGGTGCTTTTGCCGTTGCCGATATAGCCGAGTGTTAACATCATAATTCCTCCTCTTCTATTCTCTTTCATTAATTATAGAAAAAAAAGACCCGCCGTGAAGACTTAGCAGGCATAACGGTACAATTATCCGTTCATATGTATTTACCGGCGTAAATCCTTGAACATTATGTTCAGAGCCGGGTCTGTTATAGCTTAGAAATTCAATTCTTGAGGTGAACCTTAGTCATGAAGCTGCTGCTGCAATTAAAGGAAATGAACAATTTTACCCCCAACGAACGAAGCATTGCTGCCTATATCCTGACCCATAAGGAAAGTATACTGCCGATGTCCATACAGGAGCTTGCCAAAGCCACCTATACCTCGCATTCGGCGCTTAACCGCCTGACGCATAAACTCGGACTTGCGGGCTATAAGGAATTCATTCTAAAGCTGGCCCGGGAGTTCCAGATGGATGTCCATAGCATTTCTAATGTGGATGTCAATTATCCGTTTGAGCATGGTGAAACGCCCATTCAGGTAGCCAAAGAAATCGCGGAAGTAATGAAGGCAACCATTGAGAAGAATTTTGCTTTTCTGGAGAATGCCCAGTTAGCCGGGGCTGCTGAAATCCTTGAACGGGCCGGCAAGATCTTCATCTATGCGCTGGGCGATTCCGAGATCCGGGCGAAGAGCTTCCAGAATAAATTAATCAAAATCAATAAATACGCCGTGATTGCGACGGAGCTGTCTGAGTGGGAATATCATACGGTTAATCTTACGCAGCAGGACTGTGCCATTTTCTTAACCTATCACGGGTTATCAGCGAATAATTTGCAGGCGGCAAAGTACCTCACGCGCAACAGCATTCCCTTTATCACCATCACCGCAGCTCACGGCACGGAATTGGCCAAGCTCAGCACCCTGTGTATCCAAGTGCCTGAAGATGAAGTGAAGCATGCCAAGATCGGCACCTTTTCCTCGCAGATTGCCTTTGAATATGTCCTAAATGTCATCTATTCCTGCATCTATAGAATCAACTACCCGAAGAACAAGCTGGCTGCCCGGAAGGTCGTGAAGGATTTCTATACCGATGACGTGAAGACAGATCTATAGGTTGGGAAAAGCGAGCTTATCGACCTTGATATTCACGATAGGCGGAGACAGACCCAGCATATGCTCAACGGCCTGATGGACGTTATCCTTAAGAATCTGGCATACCTCAGGAATCTTGTATCCGTAGTTAATAATGATATCCAGCTGAATCGCCACGGCTTCATCCGTAACATCCACAGACAACCCGTTTGTGCCAATTTTGCCGCTTAGTCGCCGGGCCAGATTTCCGCTGACCGGATTGCCGGACATTCCGGCAATGCCCGGTGTTTCGGTAACTGCATAGCGGATTATACTTGAAATTACCCGGTCAGAAATCTCCACAAGCCCCTTGAACGTATCCTGCTTCATTATTATTCCTCCTGAAAGTTATTTATCTGGGAATCCGGATCATGAACACCGTCGGCTCCCCTTCCCGGCTCTCAAGCATCAGGGAACCGCCCATCTTCTCTACGTTCTTTTTGGCAATGGATAACCCGAGACCTGTCCCACCGCTTGCTGTCGTCCGGGCTTCATCCCCCCGCACAAACGGATCGAAGATCGTGGACCAGAGCTCCTTGGGAATGCCCACTCCATTATCTGCAATCTCAATCCGGACAGTCGTGTCCTCCGGAATGACCGTCACACGGATGCGTGTCCCTTCTGGATTATAGGCCAGCGCATTGGAGATCAGATTGTTGATCACGCTTGCGAACAGCTCCGGATCATAATGGGCATACACCTGCTCTTCAGGCAGCTGCAGCTGCAGCTGGAACTCTTTTTGCTCAATTTCCCCGTAAGTGTCGGCAATAATCTCCCGCAGTTGATCTCCAAGCTCCAGCCGCTCCACGCGAAGAATGAAATCCGGTGAATCCAGCTTGAGCAGGTCCAGCATATGCTGAATCAGCTTCGTCACCTGTACGGATTTGGTATAAATATAATTCAGGTATTTGGTCTGCCGTTCAGGGTCCGTAACCCGTCCTTCGATCAGCGCCTGTGCATAACCCTGAATACTGGTAATCGGTGTCTTCAGATCATGTGACAGATCGACCATCAGCCGCTGCTTGCTCTTCTCGGCCTGCCGCTTCTCCTCCGTAGTCCGCTCAATGACATCCGCCATATAGTTGAAGCTATTGCCAATCCGCAGAAACTCCGTCTCCGCATAGAGGGCAATCCGTGTATTGTAGTGCCCTTCCATCATACGGTTCATTCCCAGATTTAGAACCCGCAGGGGCTTCTTGATCCGTCTGGAAACCCAGTAGCTATATACAAAGATCAGCATCAGAATCAGCCCGCTGACCACAAACACATAAAAGAACACCGAATGATTCAGATAGGCCAACAGCATTTCGTTGTTAATGGATACGCTGACCACATCGCGGGGAATCTTGAGCAGCAGCCAGGCCACTCCGCTGTCACTATCCACTTGAGAAATGGAGTAGTAATAGGGCTGATCGCTGCGGTTCTCAAGTCCCTGGAACAGACTGTTCTCATCATAGCCCATAGTCTGATCCTGCTTCTCTCCAATAACGCGGATGACCTGCTTGCCCGAATCGAGCAGCTCCAGCCACCCTCCACTTTGCAGCAGCCGGTCGCTCTCCGGTCCCTGGCCCAGCTCGTTACGGTAATCTCCGGCTTCGACCGACAGATCCGGATCGGGGATCAGCTTCTCCATGATGACGTGAGTGATATCCTTCTGGATGAACAGATAGACCACCAGTACAAGCATCACCAGCATACAGTTGAACAGCAGAAAGTCGATCGTCAGCGACGTTTGCAGCGGGCGGTTATCTCTACTTTTCCACGGGTGCTTCAATTTTGTACCCCAATCCCCTGATCGTCTTCAGGTATTCCGGTTTCTTGGAATCGCGCTCGATCTTATCGCGGATATTGCTGATATGCACCATGATGCTGTTGTCCTCATAGACATAGAAGTCTTCCCAGACGGCCTCATAAATCTTCTTGCGCGTAAATACCCGGCCCGGCTGCTCCATCAGCAGTTCGAGGATTTTGTACTCTGTAGAAGTCAGGGCTACCGGTTCGCCGGCCACCTCAACCTGACAGCTGCTCCGGTCAAGCGTTAACCGTCCGAGCACAATCTGTTCCTTCGTCTGCTCTTCTTCTACAGCCTTGGCATCGAACTGATGCACCCGGCGCAGCAGGGCACCGACACGGGCAACGATCTCCAGCGGATTGAAGGGCTTGGAGATGTAATCGTCTGCTCCCAGCTCAAGCCCTAGGATTTTATCATGATGCTGGCTCTTGGCTGACAGGAACAGCACCGGGAAATGCTCATGCTCACGGATCCGCTTCAGCAGCTGCAGCCCGTCCATCCCCGGCATCATAATATCCAGAATGGCCAGATCTATCTTGTTATTCTGCATCTGCTTCAACGCCTCAATCCCGTTCTGTGCTTGCAGAATGTTGTATTCCTTCTCCAGATACAGCTGCAGAAGCTCTACAATCTCCGATTCATCATCCGCTATGAGAATGGTATACATGGTGAAATCCCCCTCTATCTAGTCATGCAAGCTGCGCTAACTGTAACTATAGCCTGCCATTCTTAATCCAGTCTAAACCAAATCTAAAGAAAAGCTAAAGATTAAAGCTGCTAATCTTAAGAAATAATATCCTGAAACAGACAAAAAGAACAGCCTGGAGCAGCCATTAAGTGGCTTGCAGGGCTGTTCTTTATCTTTTAGCGCAGAATCGATCCTTCTTGCCAGTGAAAGTGCAAGTACGGCTGATGCTTAGACCGTAGGCACGGTTCCTCCGTCAATCACATATTCGGCCCCCGTAATGGAAGCTGCACGGTCGGAGGCCAGGAATGCCACCAGCTCGCCTACTTCCTCGGGGAAGCCGGGACGGCCCAGCGGAATCCCGCCCAGCGCATCCATTACAGACTGCAGCGCGCTTTCCGCACTGCCCGTAACCTTGGCGATATTCTCCATCATGGCATCTGCCGCTGTCGTTTGAATGAATCCCGGAGCTACGCGGTTTACACGGATGCCTTGCGGGGAGAATTCTTTGGAGAGGCTTTTACTGTAATTGCTTAACGCAGCCTTGGCGGCAGCATAGGGAATGGTGGACTCGATCAGCGGCAGTACTCTTTGAATAGAAGAAATGTGGATAATTACGCCCTTACCCTGTTCCAGCATCAAGGGGATCAGACCCCGGTCGAGCCGGACGGCTGCAAGCAGGTTCAAGTTCAGCGCATCCATCCAGTGCTCATCGTTTGCCGCCAGGAACCCGCCGGGAGGCGTAGAACTGCCGCCAATGTTATTCACTACGATATCGATGCTGCCGAAACGTTCCTTAACCGCAGCAATCACTTTCTCCACGCCTTCTTTGACAGACAGATCTGCTTGTACGAACAAGTCAGCATCTGTCAATCCGGACGGGAGTGTGCGGGCAGTAGTCATCACTGTAGCACCGGCAGCCTTAAACCGGTTTACGATGGCCTCACCCATACCTTTAGTTCCGCCTGTTACGAGTATTTTTTGGCCTTCATATTCAGTCATTGGATTTGCATAAGTAATTGTCATGGTTTGGTTCCCCTTTTCATCATTTGATTCTTTAATCTTATGCTTGATTTACTCATGCGTCTAATTTATTATTTTCATTAAATCCATTACTAATATTAATATAAGAGGGGTCCTGAAATGGAGCTAACGCAATTGGAGTATTTCCTGACTGTGGCCCGGCTTGAGCATATGACTTCGGCCTCCAAAGCGCTTAGAATTACCCAGCCCGCGCTGAGTCATGCCATCTCCAAACTGGAGAATGAGCTGGGCGTTCCTTTATTTGAGCGGAATGGACGGGGCGTTCAGTTGAACCGGTATGGGGTAACGTTCAGTAAATGGGTGGAAGAAGCCATGAAGAACATCGGTAACGGTATTCGTGAAATTGATGAATGTTCGAATGCGGAGACAGGCGTAGTACACATCTCATATCTGAATATTCTCGGTGTTGATCTGGTGCCTTCACTGATCCGGGATTATCAGGCGGGCAACCCCAAGGTCCGGTTTGATTTGTATCAGGGAAATCACGGGGATATCGATGAAGCTCTGGAGACCGGCACTTCAGATATGCTGATTACTTCCAGAGAAACCACAATGACCGATGACGAATGGATGATTATCCGGCGCATGCCGATCTTTATTGTGGTCTCCACTCAGCACCGGTTTGCTTCACGCTCCAGTCTGAGTTTGTTTGAGCTGTCCGGTGAACCCTTTGTCGGCTTGAAAACGAACTGCGGACTCAAAGCTACGATTAGCTCGCTATTCAAAAACACCCATTTCGAGCTGGCCTCGACCTATGAAGCAGAGGACCTGATTACGGTAGCCGGCTTCATCAAAGCCGGGCTTGGAGTCTCTGTACTGCCGCAGACACTGGGCTTGCTGCTGGACGGCCTGGTCTGGATTCCGATTGAGGAAGAGGGCTGGGAATGGGAGGTCGGCTTGAAATGGCGTCATGACCGTTACCTGTCTCCTGCCTCCAGACGGTTTCTGGATTATATTCAGCAGGTAGGACTGAAGTCTGAATAGATGAAGTCCTACAATCCTGAAAATAACACAAAGGAGCGGCTCTCCCGATGGAGAATCGCTCCTTTGTGTTATTCGTTCGTTACTGCTATTGAATCAGCACCTGAAGCTCGGCAACAGTTGCCTGGTATTGCGGTTTGAATTCAGCAGACTTCATATAATTAGCCACGCTGGTCAAGAACTGTCTGCCTTCAGGGGTCTCGCTCACCTTGCCTGTATCCAGTGCACATACCAGCAGATTACCGTTGCCTACACGGCACTCCGTAAGGAAGCTAAGCTTATGATTACGTTCGAAATTATCAATGGTCTGCACAACGGGATTCCAGCTGCGGTCAGCATCATCCATAATCAGCGATTTCGAATTCTCCACAATGCTCCACCATGGATAGGTCGAATGCTCCTCACTC
Organism: Paenibacillus sp. FSL H8-0259; assembly: GCF_037963255.1. Lineage (NCBI taxonomy): Bacteria > Bacillati > Bacillota > Bacilli > Caryophanales > Paenibacillaceae > Paenibacillus > Paenibacillus sp. FSL H8-0259. The sequence continues at coordinate 4,007,891 of NZ_CP150147.1, read as the reverse complement.
GGGAACTCACGAAGTACCGGGTGACTGTTATCAATCAGCAGACCCATCGTACCGACAGGCACAGGCCGGTTCATGCTCTCCGAGATGGAGCGGAACATCGGATAACACCAGAAATCAGTGCAGTAATACCCTTCAATTGCATTCTTCAGGGATTCCGGCTCTGGCATCAGCAGCACATTTCCTCCCTTCTCCAGCTGTGCAAGCGCCTCTTCGGACAGCTTCGTGAATACATGTATGTCCTCAAGCGGGTTGCTGCTCTGCTCAGGGTATACCCACAGGTCGTAGCTCTTGCGGATATCCGTTCCCTGGATGGAAAGGGATAATACGATCTTACTCATCCGCTCTACGACAGGAAGAGTTACCGCCAGATCGCAGATGTCGATATAATGGCTTCCGGCCGGAATGGCCGCTAAGGTTGATCCTTCAGCAATTACATTACCGTCTGCTGCAAGCTGCCATAGCAGCTGAGCGGAATCCGGCATACCGCTGCGGAAGCAGCTAAGCTCCACATGGGCAGCGAACAATTCACCCGCAGTATAATTATACTTAGGGAATCGTGCCATCAGCACCGCATCATTGCAGAACGTACGCCATTCCTCGGCACTGACCAGTCCCTTGGAATCCATGAAGGCATCAAGCACGCCAACCAGCGCAGTTCCCTGACCGCTGAAATCCTGCAGGTCCAGCAGCTGGAAGCCGGCCAGCCGCCGCGAGCGGAAGGCAGCCTCAAGTTCTTCCTTATAACAGGCTACCGCAAGCTGGCCGGAGGCTTCAAAGTATTTCGATGCCAGATGACCCAGTCCCTTACTCTCCAGCCGTTCACGGAAAATCACAAAGTTCTCAGCTTTGATCGAACCCGTGTATTTCGTAATTTCTTCGAAATTAGGGAATGTAGCGTATTGTCCGATCTCATGCGAGACTACCGGAACCTGCGGAATCCATTCGCCGGATTCTCCGCCAGCCTGCACCGTTTTGGCTTCGGTGCCATACTGGATCTGGATCTCGCCGCCGGCAGCAGCAGCCTGTCCTCCTCCATTCAGGAAGTCCGGAGGAACGATCTGGTCGTCATAATCCTTCATCGTGCCTGGCACAGCCGTCTGGACATGGCCCAGCGGAGCATCGCACATTGCATAAGAGCCTCTGAACAGGCGGTCGCGGGTAAAACGCACCCCGCTGAAGAAGTCGTCATGCTCCAGAACCTCCGGTACCCATTGGTGGTTATTGGAGCCTTGGGTGTATAAAGGCCGGTCATCGAACGCTTTGTAGTCCTTCAGGAAGGAATCAATCTTCTCTTTGCTGCCCCACAGCTCGTTGCCGAGAGACATCATTACGAAGGATGGATGATTGCCAAAGTCCCGCAGAATGGCATAGCCTTCGCTGATCAGGTAATCCTGCTCTGCCTGATCATGCCCTTCGTCCGTTTCTACCGTAATCGTACCCCAGAACGGAAGCTCCGGCTGCATGTAGATCCCAAGCTTATCTGCAGCGGTAAAAGCAGCCTCCGGCGGACAGCAGGTATGGAAACGGTAATGATTGATCCCGTAAGACTTGGCGATGCCAAGAATTCTAACCCATTCTTCAACATCTGTAGGAGCATAGCCGGTCAGCGGGAAGATCAGTCCGTCATGTTTGCCGCGGAGGAAAGTCTTCTCCCCGTTAATCGTGAACTTGTCGCCTTCTGCCCGGAATTCCTTCAGTCCGAAGATAACCTCCTGCCGGTCGATGGCATTGCCTTCGCTATCCTTCAGAACCAGGAGGATATTATATAGATTGGGAGCGGATTCACTCCAGAGCAGCGCCTCTTGACCGAGTGCATAGTCTACTGAGAACTTACCTGGTGATACTATGTACTCCTGCTCTTCTACCATGTGTGAATCCTCACTATTGAAGCTCTTGGCAGATACCACAAGAGTAGTCTCGCTCTTACTCTCCAGAGTTGCTGTGATGCGGACGGAACGTGCAGCCAGCTCCGAATCCAGGCGGATGCCGCTAAGCTGTGACTCTCCGTAGAATTGCAGCTCCATACGGCCGGTAATTCCGTTCCAGTTCGTCTGGGTATCCGGCGAAGTCAGATGTCCGCCTTTGGTCGGGTAACCCGTGTTATCTACGCGGATCGTGATTGTATGCGTTCCCGGCAACAGCTGCGGGAGCTCGTATACATGGGCGGTGTTCAGACTGTCACGGCTGCCAATCTCCTGCCCGTCCACCCACAGCGTTGTAAGCCGTGTACGTTCCAAATATAGATAACTGCTCTTGCCGGCCAGCTCCTCTGGAATGTCAATCTCCCTGGAGTACCAGACGGATCCTTCGAACAGATATTCATCCGTTAGAGCGCTTACCAGAAACTCCTCATTCTTCGGTCCTTTGCGGGCATGGGAGGTTGTTCCCGGCAGTGTGATTACATCTGTGTAAGGTAATACGAGTCCTTGCTTACTCTCATCTAACTGCAACTTCCATTCGCCTTCGAGGCTGATCTTTGTCTGCAAAATCCTCACTCCTAATCGTGGTAATCTCTAAGCTTCTGTTCTATAGTGCAGGCTGCTTGCTATTCTTCCTGAATAAGCTTAGCATATTACGCCAAATATTACAGTCCTACCTTCCGGAATGCATTCACACTCCATTTACACGCAGAAAAAAAGCCCCTGCCGCTCGCAGAGGCTTGTCATCTTAATCCATAGCTACGATCTTGGTAGCAATATTCGCGCAGAATTCCCGGTCATGCTCCACAAACAGGATTGTCGGCGTATGTTCCATCAGCAGCTCTTCAATCTGCATCCGGGAGATCACGTCAATGAAGTTAAGCGGTTCATCCCAGATATGCAGATGCACCTTCTCACTGAGGCTGCGGGCAATCAGTACTTTCTTCTTTTGGCCGCCGCTGTAAGTGGACAGATCCTTCTCGAATTGGATCCGCGAGAAATCAAGCTTGCGCAGAATCGATTTGAACAGACTTTCATCGATCCCGTGCTCTCTGGCATATTCACTCAGACTGCCCTGCAGATGCGAGGTGTCCTGGGATACATAAGAGATGGCAAGCTGGCTGTCCTTCCGTATGACACCAGTATGATGAATCTCCTCCCCGCAGATCAACTTGAGAATACTCGATTTCCCGGAGCCGTTGCTGCCGGTGAGTGCAATCCGGTCGCCCTGCTCAATCGTGAAGCTCACCTCTGAACAAACACTTTTGTCCCCGTAAAAGACTGAAACCTCATCCAGTTCGGCCAGCTGTTGCTTATGATACGGAAGCTGTGATATTTCCAGACTGTCCGAGCTTTCAATGTTCCGCAGCAGCTTGGATTTATCGGTGATCGCAGATTCCTGCCGCTGCTGGATCGATTTCGAGCGTTTCATCATTTTTGCAGCCTTGTGGCCGACATAGCCCTTATCTAATTTGGAGCCGGAGTTCCGGGTGCCGTTCTTGGACTTCTCGACCTCATGAGCCCAGCCGCCCGTCCGTTTGGAGGAAGCCGATAACCGCTTAATGTCCCGCCGCAGCTTCTCGTCTTCCGCCAGCTCGAAGTTATCCTGCCTCGTCTTATTCTCCCACCAGCTGCTGAAGTTCCCCTTCTGGATCTCAATGTTGGTCTTGTTGATCGATAGGATATGGTCTACACAGTTGTCTAAGAAGGATCTGTCATGGGAGACCAGAATATAGCCGCTCTTCGTACTGAGATAGTCACTGACTAGTTTACGAGCCTTCATATCCAGATGGTTGGTGGGTTCATCAATGAGCAGGAAGCTATTCTCCTTGATGAAAAGGGCTGCCAGCAGCACCTTCGTCTGCTCCCCGTTCGACAATGAATTGAAGGGCCGGTACAGCACATCCTCCGCCACCTTCAGCAGGTTCAGCTCCCGCATCAATTTCCAGTGAACATATTCCGGGTCAATTTCACTGATTACATCCAGGGTCTGACTTGTGGTGTCCGCAACCGGAAACGGGAAGTATTCAAAGCTTACTTGTGCGGATATCGTCCCGCTGTATTCATATTTGCCGAGCAGCAGGTTCAGGAAGGTGGTTTTGCCCCGGCCGTTGCGCCCGGTAAAGCCCAGTTTCCAATCGGTATCCAGCTGGAAATTCACCTGCTCAAAAATATTATCGTAAGTGCCCTCATAGGCAAACGTCAGATTGCTCACATTGATTAATGACATACAATATCCTCCTGTATAAAATAATAAAAGCTGCAAGAAGGTTATCTTCTTACAGCTCAAATAAATACAGCAAATTCAGCCCTGACGGACTTGAATAAGGATATATTGATTGAGTGAAAAGATGCAGACCCTTCTTGCATATAAAGAATAAAACGCGCGCACGAAATAACGCCCTTATAAGATGAACTTATGAATGAAAATGTAGCCATTCTTAAGATCATGTACTATAAAGCTGTTTTATTGTTTAATACCGCAAGAGAATCCTACACTATACTATTCAACTCCAATCGTTTAATTAAGTGCATTTTACCATGTGCTTTATTGGATATCAACCCGGTCCGTATGCATACAGTGTCTATTTAAGCTGAGATCAGGCCGTATTTCAGGAAACAGTTATACAGTCCGTCTTCCTCAATGTGGTCGGTGATATCATCGGCAATCTCTTTGAGCTGCTCTCTGGCATTACCCATAGCAACCCCCACCTGGACATAGTCCAGCATCTCCAGATCATTAAGCCCATCGCCGAGCGCCATACTGTCTTCACGGGGGATATCCAGATGTTTCAGTACATCGGCAATAGCCGAAGCCTTGTGGACACCCGGAATCATCAGCTCCCCGCTGTTCTCTCCAAACAGGGGGATAGAACTCTGGAGTGCTGTGAACCTTCCTTCTAATGCCTCCCGGATCTGATGAAAGGGCAGACTGCTCTCCAGAAAACAAATTTTGTTGACATCATCCAAATATAATTCTTCGTTCCCATAGGTGAGTGTTGCGATATAAGGATGCGGGGACAGCCGTTTTCTCTCCTGCGCTGCAGGATCATTCAGCAGATCACCATAAATTCTGCGTTCCAGATGCGGCTGTAAATTCCGGCTTCCGTATAGGGCAGTGTTGGACTCCAGAATGAAATCCACCTCATTGGCGTGGAAATAATCGATCAGATGTTTGGCATCTTCCGGGGTTACTTTTTTGTGATAAAGCATTTCATTGCCGTTCTCTACATACCCGCCTGCGGCTCCAATCAAGCCGTCGAAGCCAATATTCCAGATGGAGTCATAGATCTCAGCCTTCGAGCGGCCGGTACACAGGTAGAGCAAATGCCCGTTCTCCCTCGCCTGTCTGCACGCCTGCTGCGCCGATTCCGGTATGATTCCATTCTCTGTGAGAAGTGTTCCGTCAATGTCGATGAAGACTATTTTTCTGCTGTTCTGACTCATATTGTTGTGCCTCCCCTTTTGTATCCTGCCTCTGCAATATAATTTGTGAAACGCATTACATGTCAAGAACTTTTTGGGGGATTTATACACTAACATTCCTTGATGCTCCGGTTAGCCGCTAGGAAGACACTTGGAAAACGGTGCCACCAGCCTCCTTATTAAAGCTACCCGGGAGACAGGGTTGTTAACTCCGGCTAAAAAGCCTAAAAAAGGCGGGCTGAAGGAGTTCGCCTCCAACAGCCTGCCTTTGCTAATACCCTTTGTTAATGCCCCTTGCTACTTCTACCGGTTCTATTCTGCGGTATAGCGGAAAAAAGTAACCGATGCAGTATTGGTCATTTGCGGAGATCCTTTGAAATAATGCTGGATCAGCTGAGCCGCATTCTTCTTCTTGACCAGTTCCTTCGTATCCGCCATATAAAATATACCGGATGCAGCTGTCTTAGCTGTGTCTCCTGCTGCATAACCGGAGCTCTGGGCAAATCCGGGCAGGAACAATCCTTCCGAGATGCCGTCCTTGAAGCCTACCCCTGCTACACCCGGCGAATGGAAGACTTCTTCAAGCCTCGCGATCCGCTGCTTCTCCTCGTCATTCTTCGGCTTATAATCCGCGTAAAAGATGATGTTGCCCTGTTCATCCGTATCATCCACTCTTGCTGACGGCTGCTTAGTCAGAGGATTGACGGACACGGCGTACCAGGCCCGCATTTTCCAGGCGAGGGCTCCGGCCTTAATGGCTTCAGTATTCATATCGCCTTTCCAGACATGGGGGAATGACTTTTCCAGGTACTCCAGGAAGTCAATCTCCTGTATGCAGACCTGCGCATCCGCACATCCCGGATAGAAGTCCTTGTTCTCTTTGAGTTTCATGTGGACAGCAATCTTGGCGGGCCGTGGGTAATACGGGTTAACCGCGTCTGGAAGCCGGTTCTGCCAAGCGGATTTCTTCAACCGCAGCGACGGATTGCCGCCTGTCATCTCTTGTTTGAGTTGATCCTCTGAAGCACGGTTCACATAACCGATTACCTTACCTGCATAATTCTCAAGGATTCCCTCCCGCCGCTTCTTTTCAATCTCCACCATTCGGGTTTCTTCGGGAATTTGAAACGCATAGGGGGTGCCCACAATTTGGGTTACAGGGGCTATGGAATAGGAAGCGATCTTCCAGCCGCCATTCGGCTTCGTGAATATGATTATCCGGAAGTTCAAGCCGTTCAGGCCTTGCTCGCTCTCTTGCTTCAGGTTATATTCCACAGCTGCATATGCCACTAAGAAAGGCATTCCGGACAATTCATAGGGCGCCACCGTGAGGAAATTCCGCGCCATTTCAACATCAATCGGCTTCACCGCCTTGACATTGAAGGAGAGCATCGTCCGCTCTCCGCCGCTTTCCCATGCTTCTTGCTCGAAGCTCTGGATATGCTTAGCTATAAGATTCTTCATCATATCCTCAGTCAGAATATTCGGGTCAGCCGGTTCTTCCATTCCCACGGCTGCCGCTCCTTGAGTGAGATAGGCGCCAGGTATACCGGCCGGTATTGAACACACCATCAAGAACACTATCATCATACACAAACTGATTCGTTTCATAATAGTCTATACTCCTTCACCATTCATTATCGGGTGTAATGGAAAAAATTGATGGTTCCCTTGTCCATAGTCTTGGGTGATTTGTCGAAGTAATAACGCAGAATCTCATCGAAATGCATTCCCTGCTTGGCCAAATTGGTAGAGTACTTCTGTGACACTAATCCACTTGCCTTACCAGAGCTCTCTGCACGATACTCCGCAAGAATCAGATTCCCCATATTATCCTTGAATCCGGCACCGGCTATGTCATCCACATGAAACATGCTTTGCATATGGGCAATATCCTCCGGCTTCTTTCCAATCGTCGACAAATCAGCCAAGAATTTTTGATCCCTCGTACTGTCATATACATCGGCTTCTCCAACCTGGGCTGAAGGAGTGACAGCCACCTTGTACCATGCATACATTTTCACTGCCATAGCCCCTGTCTTTAACGATTCATCAGGTGCATGCTCATCCCATTCGTTGGGAAGCACATGCTTGCAGTAATCCAGGAAATCAAGAACCTTGACGCATTGGTCATCCCCGGCGCAGCCGTAATACTTCAAATTCCGCTCATCCTTCATGATAACCCGAATATAGCGGGGACGTTTGTAACTGGCATTAATCTCCCCTGGGGACTCTTCGGATAATGCGCCAAAGGCTGCTGCGCTGCCGGACATCTCTTCTTTTAGTTGACTGGGGGTGGCTATATTATGCATGCTGTAATCCGGCACAGTCTTACCCTCATAATCCACGTAGATGCCATCCTGGTGCTTCTTCAGGATTGATGCCATTTGGATTTCGGCTGCGGCTATCCTCCGGTCCTCCTCATTGTTAATACTCTTCCCGAAGCCTATGCCGTTCTCAAGAAAATAGGGAACCGGGGCAATCTCGTACTCATCTCCGACGACCTCCCATTCTCTACCGAGCGGTTGAATGACCGCCAGCATGAAGTTGATGCCGTTCAGCATGTACTTGCTTTCCCGCTCCATGTCATATTCGATAGCGGCATATACAAATCTGTATTTTTTATTGTTCAGGTAGCTGGCTTCCTTCACCGCTTTAAGTTGATCTTTGGGTATCTCCATTACCTTAAGCACTTTGGCACTCTTTACAACTTCCCGGTTAAAAATCTTCTGTTGCTTTCTCTTTAGAATGGTCACATAAACATTCATTGCCTGTTTGGCCAGTACGGGATCAACAGGATTCGTTGGTGCTGCCTGGACAGGCGCCACCAGGTGGGGACTGACCAAGGATACCAGCAGCAATATCGACATGAATTTGCGTAACATTCGAACTTGTTCCTCCTTCAACTTGCCAATTCGTACGGCCTGGGACGAAGCTGATAATTGCAGGTACACCGCCGCCAAGTCGCCTTGAATAATATCCGCTTCCCGACTTTTTTGTATCCATAAATGATTTATATTCACAAAAATGTATTAATCAAATCTGATATGAAAGCACAAAAAAATCGCCCTTATTGAAATGGAATACCACCTGCCATTTCAGTAAGGAGCGACTATTACTTGTTCAATAATTATATTAATCCCGCTTCATCCGCCCCGGTAACCACCGAGATGATGCTCTTCCGCAGCTGATCTGCATTCTGTGCCTGATAGGGATCGGCAGCATAAATGACCGCATCGGCAATGTAGCCCTCGGCAATCCTCCCCAGCTCATGACCGCTTCCAAGGATCTCTGCTGCGTCTTGCGTAGCGGACTTCCATGCTTCTGCCCGGTTCAGGCCGTAATCGAACAGCGTATCGAATTCCTGCAGGTTGTAGCCATGCAGTGAAGGAGTAGCATAATCTGTACCGAATCCAAGACGTATTCCCGCCCGCTTGGCATATCCAATGGCCGCGGCATGAGCATCGGCTGCACGGGCGGCCCGTTCACAGATGACCGGACTCAGCGCCAGTACACCTTTGGGGTCAGCTGCGATCCGGTAGATCGAAGTTGTCGGCACGAAGGCTACGCCGGACTCGGCCAGTCGGCCCGCCTGATCCCAGGTCAGGAACATCCCATGCTCAATGGACTCCACTCCGGCCTGGATGGACCAGTCAATCGTCATGCCGCCCCAGGTATGTACCAGAACCTTCTTCCGGTTCGCGTGTGCATGACGGACGATGAAGGCGAACTCTTCCTCAGAGAAGTTCGGCTCCGTTACCTTCTCGGTAGGTGCGCCTAGACCGCCTGTTGCCATGATTTTGATCCAGCCTGCTCCGGTGGCGTAGATTTCTGCCAGACGGCCCTCCAGATGCTTAACCCCCTTGGCATCCGCTGCGCCCAGCATTTCACTGCTGGTCTGCACCCGGAGCGGCTGCTGATAATACTTCACGAGATGACGGATGGTGCTTGGCAGAATGCCGCCGGCATCACGCGCAGTAGTTACGCCAGTCCGTAAGGTGGCTGCGAAGGCCTCTGCCTGCATCACTTCAACCTCCCGGCTGTCCCGGTTCAGCTGGTCGGCATGATCGAAATCTGTCCAGGCCAGATGTGTATGCAGATCAATGATACCCGGACTGATCCATAGCTTCTGCTGAGGTTGTTCCGCCTGTACATGGCGCGGTTCTGCTTCCTTAACAGAAGTGAACCGGCCATTCTGAATTTCAATATCGAACGGTTTGCCTTCGATACCTGCGATATGGATACTGCTGTACGCCTGGAATTGCGGATGCTTGAGAATCATAGGGCTTCACCCCAAACCTGACGGGCAGCTTGTACTGCCTGCTCTGCATCCTGCTTCAGTAATCCGGCAAGCGTCCGCACTGCGCCTTCAACACCTTCCCGGTTGGCATTTGCCCCGAAATGGTTAATCCGCAGCAGCTGGCCGGATAATTCGCCGTCTCCGGGAGCCACGATGCCGATAGGCTGCTTGATCAGCAGCTTCTGCTCCCCGTTCACTCGAACCGTGGTCGTCAATGTGGAATAATGCCGGCTATTCTTCTGCCAGGGTTCAAGACCCAGAGCTGTGATCCCCGCTATGGCAGAAGCTGCTGCAATTTTATGGCGCTTAATCACTTGAACCAGTCCCTCATCGGCAACAGTCGTCAAGGCTACGATCAGAGCTCTGGCCTCCAGTGTTGGAATATTTGGCGGGACGCGAAGCGGCGGCGTGCCGTCCGGTGCCGGCTTCAGATCGAGCAAGGATAGAATGGAATTGCGGGGCGCTCTTTCATTCGACTCCAGGAATGCCCAGCCGCGTGGTGAAATGCTGACTGCGCTGACGCCGTTAGGTCCGGCGAGTGCTTTTTGCGCACCCATTACGGCAAAGTCCACGGACCACTCATCGACTAACAGAGCCTCTCCGCCTACTGCTGATACGGAATCCGTTACCGTAATAAGATTATGCTTGCGTGCAAGCCCGAAGATTTCCTTCGCAGGATTAGAGCCGCCTGTAACTACTTCTGCCTGTACGAAAGAAATAGCAACCGGATGGAACCGCTCAACCGCAGACGCCACCTCTTCCACAGTAATGACTTCATCAAATGAAACTTTCACTTCAATCACCGTCGCTCCACCGCGCTCCAGCCATTGTCCAAACAAACTGCCGTAAGGTCCAGTCACTACATTTAGAATGGTCCGGCCGGGTGCAGCAATTCCTGCAGCTACCGCTTCAATGCCCAATATGGCTTCCCCCGGAATGATCACCGGAGGGTACTGGGTGGATAAGAGATCAGAGAGCTGTCCTGTTAATGTTTTGAACTCTGACAGGGACAGCGGGACAAATCCTTGTGCTTCTCGGTTCATATAGACCTCCTGATGTAATTGTGTCATTGTGGCATCTTCGGAACCGCCGATAACAGCTCGCGGCTATATTCATGCTCCGGACGGATGAAGAACTGATCCTTGGTATTGATCTCTACCAGCTTCCCCTGCCGCATGACGGCAACGGTATCGCTGACCGCATGAATAACCCCGAGATCGTGAGAAATGAATAACACGGTAAGATTAAGCTCAGCCTTGAGCGTGTGGAACAGTTCCAATACGCTCCGCTGCACGGATACATCGAGTGCACTTGTCGGCTCATCGGCGATCAACAGGCTCGGCTCCACACTTAGAGCGCGTGCAATGGCAATCCGTTGGCGCTGGCCGCCGGAGAATTCATGCGGATATTTGTCCAGGGACCTGGCTTCCAGCTGCACCCGGCCAAGCAGCTCTTTACTTCTTGTCTCCACTTGGGAACGGTCGACAATCCTGTGAAACAGCAGGGCTTCAGACAGAATCTGCCGGATAGAATGCTTGGGATTCAGCGAGGCATCCGGATTCTGAAAGATCATCTGAATCTTCTTATGCTGCTCCCTGCTTCTCTTCTTGCGCAATTCCTGGGAACCCAGCAGAATCTGCCCCTCATCCGGAGCGATCAGCCCGGCAATGACCCGAGCCAGCGTAGACTTTCCTGAACCGGACTCTCCGACAAGTCCCAGCGTCGTATGCTGCTCCAAATCCAGTTGAATGTGGTCGAGCGCGGTGAATCCGCCGTAACGGAACGTTAAATCCCGCACCTGCAAAGCTAAATCCATTATTGTCCGCTCCCTTCAAGCTCAAGCTCCGGCAACGGAAGCACCGAATCGATCAGCATCTGCGTATAGGGATCAGCCGGATGCTGCAATAGACTAAGCGTCTCACCGTGCTCGACAATCTGCCCCTGCTTCATGACATACAATCTGGAGCAGAGGTTAGCGGCAATTGCCAGATTGTGTGTAACGAAGACCATGGCGAAGCCCAGCTCACGCTGCAGACTGGTGATCGTGTCGATGATCTGCCGCTGAACGGTGACGTCCAGGGCGGTTGTCGGCTCATCGCAGAGCAGAATGCCGGGCTTACAGGCAAGAGCCAATGCGATAACAACACGCTGACACTGGCCGCCTGACAGCTGGCTGGGATAGCGGTCCTTTTTTCTCAAAGAATCCGGAAGACCCAGTCTTTCAAGCAACTCCAGCGCAATCGTCCGTGCAGCTCTCCGGCTGACTTGTTGTCTGTAATACACAACTTCTGCCAGCTGCTTCACAACCGGACAGAGCGGGTCCAGGGCACCTCTCGGGTCCTGGAATACCATCGCACTGCTTACCTTACTCCGGACGCTCCCTCCAGTCTGCTCCACCCCTCGTGGAAGGAGGCCGAGTATTGCACGCAGCGTAAGCGACTTGCCCGAGCCTGATTCTCCTACCAGCCCGAGACTCTCCCCGCGTGCAAGCGAGAAGCTGATATTATTGACGAGAATTTCTTTCGACTTGGCTGCAAGTGTCAGTGATTCTATTTCGAGCACAGGTTCAGTTGACATTATTTTTTCCTCCAAATATCGGCCAGGCCATCCCCTAACAGAGACAATGCAATCCCCGTATACACCACGGCGAATCCCGGAACTGCTGACAGCCACCAGGCGGTGGTAATGAAGGGTTGTCCGTCTGAGATCATTGTCCCCCAGTCCGGTGTAGGCGGTGCGATACCGATACCCAGATAACCCAGTGTAACAATGGCTACAAGCAGTCCGACCATATCCGTCATCAGCACGACAACGGCTTGCGGCAATACATTAGGCAGGAGATGGCGCAGAATAATGCGGCTGCCGGGCAGTCCCAGGGTCTGGGCAGAAGCCACCCATTCCTGTTCCCGGAAGGATGCGCTAAGACCTCTGACCACACGGGCGAATACAATCCAGCCCACGAGAATGAAAGTGATATAAATCCCCCGCTCCCCGGCACCGCTGGCGAAGGCCACAATAATTACGATCAGATAGAACGGGAAAGCGATAAATGTATCTGTAATCAGTGCAATAATTCTATCGGTCCACTTGCCGTAATACCCTGACAGCATTCCCAGTAAGATACCGGTACAGAACGGAATGATCTCGGCCAGAACCATGATAGTCAGATCCGTCCGCGCTGCATAGATCAGTCTGGTAAACAAATCACGCCCCAGCTGATCGGTACCCAGCCAGTGGGTGGAAGACGGCGGCTGCAGGAAGGCGCTCAAATTCTGCTCCGTCGGATGATACGGACTTAAGTAAGGGATGAACAGAGCCAGCAGAATAAGCACTGCAAACATAATGATTCCGATCAGCAGGGATGGGGTATTCCATATCCGTCTCAGCCCTTTTACTTGCTTCTTGCCCTCTGGCAATTGTATATCTGGCGTTGTAGTTGTCATTGTTTCCCCTTCGTTCTGGGATCCAGCCACCAGGAGATGATTTCAATCAGCAGACTGATGATCACTACAGATAGCGCGCAATAAAGGGCTATTCCTTGGATGACAGGGAAATCCCGATTCGAAATTGAAGTGAACAGCAGGCTGCCAATCCCTTTGATGCCGAATACCTGCTCGACGACAAGCGTACCCCCGATGAGATAAGAGATGTTGACTCCCAGCAGCATCAGTGTCGGCAGCGCAGAGTTGCGCAGGACATGCTTAAACAGAATAACTCTGGAAGGTATGCCCGCTGCTCTCAGCGTGACGACAAAGTCGGATTCAAGTACCTCCAGCATTTGCGCTCTGAGCGAGCGGACCAGCGTAGGAATCTGTGAAAAAGCAACCGTTATCGCCGGCAGCGCCAGGCTTCGCAGCGTCCCTGTGAAGCCTTCGCCTACTCCCCCGACAGGGAACCAGCCCAGCCGGACACTAAAGAGCAGAATCAAAAGGATGCCAACCCAGAAGATTGGCATACCGAGAGTGATCGCAGGAAAGATGCGGATCAGGTGATCCAGCAGTTTATCCTTATGTGTGGCTGCGGCAGTAGCAAGCAGAAGTGCAGTAATAATCGCAAGCACACAGGCAATCAGGATAAGCAGCAAAGTTACAGGAGCCCGCTGCATAATCAGCTCTCGTGCCGAGGTGCCCATAATAATGGAGTTGCCGGTATCCCCTTGCGTGAACAAGGTCTTCATAAACCGGATGAATTGTTCCCATAGCGGGAGATCCAGCCCCAGGGTGTGATGCATATTCTTAAGCGCTTCGGGCGTACTGTATTCTCCGAGAATCATTTTGGCAGGATCGCCGGGTACAATACGTATGAGGAAAAAGACTGCCGTCATCACGCAGAGGATAACAATTAAGGCTCTTACAAGTGCTATCCCCAGCCACTTGTAAGAACCATTGTTTCCTTGCGCACCGGTTAAGGTTTTCCTGGAATTCATCATTTGCTTAAGCGCACAGCTTCCAGACGGATACTGCCGTTAGGCAGAACAACCAGTCCATCCACCGAAGAACGGGCACCAATCAGGATATCCGGGTAGTAGAGCGGAATGTAAGGCACTTCATCTGCAAGCGTCTGCAGCAGCTCGGTGTAGATGGCTGCGCGGGCATCGCCGTCTGCTGTTTTTTGACCCTCATACAGCAGCTTGGTTACATTATCGTTCGTGTAATGCGTCCAGTACGACTTGCTGAAGCCTTCCGGATCGGTCTGGAACGCCAGGATCGAGTTCGCTTCCGGAGAGTCGGCTTGACCGCTGTTCAGCATCGCCGCAAAATCATAGGCGAAGAAGCGTTCACGGAAGGTGGCAAGTTCAACGGATTCGATCTCAATCTTGATTCCGATGGCCTGGCCTGCTGCCTGAATAATCTGTGCTTCCTGGGCTCTTGTGCTGTTGCCGGAAGCGATCAGCAGCTTGGTTGAGAATCCGTTAGGGAATGCAGATTTGGCAAGCTCTTCCTTCGCTGCGGCGGCATCGAAGTTCAATGACTTAAGGGTATCATTGGCGTTGTATGGAATCGTTGTCGGCAGCAAAGAATTGGCGGTCTGTGCATATCCGAAGGTTAATGCTTTGGTCAGACCGTCACGGTCCAGCGCCAGCGCCAGTGCACGGCGGACATGCACATCGGAAAAATGCTCATCCAGCGTGTTGAAGAACAATTGCTCCGTCACCCAGCTGCCGTTTGTTACGACAGTAGTATCTGTGCCGTCCTTAATTTCACCTGCATTCTGAAGGGACAGCGCTTCTACTGCATCCACTTCTCCTGCCTTCAGCTGGTTGATCGCCTGACTGTCGTCTTCAATCAATTTATAGACAAGCTTATCGATATAAGGCTTGCCTTCCTGCCAGTAGTTTGTGTTCTTGGTGAAGGTAACATCACCAGCAGGGTCCCAGGTTTCAACTACGAAAGGGCCCGTGCCTACCGGCTTCTTGAAGAATTCTTCTTCGCTGACGCCGCCGAAGTTATTCGGGATGATACCATTGGAGAAGTTGGACAGCTCAGAGATGAAAGGTGTGTAGGGTTCTTTCAGCTTAATTACCAGTGTCTTGTCATCCTGTGCCTTGAAGGATTCGACCGTCGCCGAGATCGCCAGCGGACCTTCAACCGTCAAATGACGGTTCAGGGAGAACACGGCATCCTCTGCTGTGACTGGCGTTCCGTTCGAGAACTTCAGACCGTCACGCAATACGAAGGTATACGTTAAGCCATCTTCGCTGATCGTGTGTGACTGGGCAAGAAAGTCCTTAATTTCACCCTTGCTGTCAAAAGCGACCAAAGATTCAAACACTTTATCAATCGCAAACGCATTATTGGAGGTGATCTGGTTATGCAGATCAAACGAGGTTACTGAAGCCGGCCGGCCATAGGTAAAAGTACCTCCTGCAGCAGGTTCTGCTGTGCTTGTGCTTTCCGTTGCGGCTGGACTCGCACTTGCCTGAGCGCCATTACTGGTGTCCGCATTGTTGTTAGAACCGGAGCAGCCTGCCAGCAGCATTACAAACATTACTGTCAGTGTCCCCATTCCAATCGTTTTTCTAAATTTTGCATTTAACTTGGTCACGTGTGATCCACCCTTCCTCTATAAATCATATATGTTTAGTATGGATTGTATTATGGATTACACATCTTCTTCTGTCAAACAAAAGTTCAATGGAGCAGCAGAATTGAATCTAATCCTTCCATTGCAGGAAATGAATTCGTAATCATCTGCTCTCCAACGCCGCCTGGAGGTCATAATCACTAATATCCATATCGGTCTCTCTGCCTAGTGCCAGCTTCGCCAGCTGGCTGCCGATAAACGGGCCCATTGTGAGTCCGGAAGCTCCCAGTCCATTGGCTGCGAGAAGCCCTTTCCATCCAGGGACAGCACCTAAGACCGGAAGGAAGCCTGGTGTAAACGGGCGGAATCCTACCCTCACTTCACCCAAAGTGCTGTTTGCTAGTTCAGGTGCCACCTCCAGCCCCTTATTCAGAATCTCCTGCATGCCGCCTGCGGTCACTCTGGTATTATATCCTTTTATATCATTCTCATGAGTTGCCCCGATTACAATATGCTGCTGGTCAAAAGCGAGCAGATATTGATCACTTGGCGGGATAACTACCGGCCATTCTCCAGTATTCTGATGACCGGAAACCTGCAAGTGCATGATTTGCCCTTTTTGGTAGCTGACTTTGAAATTAATGCCAAGCGGCTGGAGCAGCGGGTTCGCCCAGGCGCCTGCGCACACAATAACTTCATCCGCCGGGTAACACTCTGCACCTACAGTAACCCCGGTCACCCGGCCTGGCTCATATTGAAGCGCCGCATCTCCGGCAATTCTGGTGGCACCCTGCTGCTGCGCAGCGTGAAGTAACGCATCCCTCAGGGCGCGTCCATCTACCCGGGCAGCCCCGCTGATATGAACAGAGGCATACCCTTCGGCAAGCAACGGGAACCGTTCACGGGTTTCTTCAGCCGTAAGCCGCGTAATTTCTCCGATTTCCGGTGCATCCGCCCGCCGCAGACGCGCCCGCTCTTCTATTTTATCCAGCTTGCCATCATCCGTATGAATACTAAGTGCACCTACCCGGGCATAGCCCGTATGGGTTTCGCCTGCATGCTCAAGTTCCGCGATCAGCTGAGGATAATATCTTGCACCAGCCTTTGCCAGCCGGTACCAGGTCTGATTGCGCCTCTGTGACAGCCAGGGACAGATGATGCCTGCGGCCGCATCCGTGGCTTGTCCTTGATCTTTACGGTCGACAATCAGCACCTCTGCCCCCATTTTTGTCAGCTGGTAGGCTGTAGAAGCCCCGAGAATCCCTGCTCCAATTACGATGACTTTCTTCATAAGATATGTACAGCCCTTTCACTTGAGGTTAGAATTCTTCGCAAGAAATTCAAGGATCGTATCGTTCACCAGCACCGGCTGTTCCCTTCCCATATGCGGCCGGTGGCCGGCACCCGGGACGATCAGGCATTGTGATCCTTTGATCAGCGAGACTAGCTGAATGATCTTATCCGCTGCAGCGTATGTATCGTGCTCTCCTGCAATGATTAGAACCGGACAGCCGATACTGCTTAACTGTGCTTCGCTCAGGTCCGGATATCTACGCCAGTCAGTAGCTGATTGCCGCATGAATTCCTGCCAATTCCCTAGATGTGCTTCTTCATGCCTCTCTTTCATCTGACGGATGATGCCCTGTTGCTCAAGCTCCAGCAGACGCTCCGGCTCAAAGTCTTCAGCACCAGCCGGATTGCAGAATCCGCCGGTTCCAATTGTAGTTAGTGTAGCAACTCTTGCCGGATCATTTACTGCGAGGTACAGTCCGACATTTGCACCCATGCTGTAGCCGGTCAGATGCGCTTTTTCAATACTCATGCTATCCATGAAGGCTGCGATATCATCCGCCAGCTGAGGCGTAGACCATTCGAGACTTTCACACCTGGTTCTGCCATGGCCCCGGAAATCAGGGAAATAACAGGTGTACTTATTTTGGAAATCCAGAATTTGACTAGAAAAGGCCAATAATCCGCGCGAATAACTACTATGCAGAAAAATAACTGGCTCTCCTGTACCCATTTTTTCATAAAACAATTCCAGATCTTTAACTTTCACATGAGGCATGAAACTAACCCTCCATCTGCAGGAATAATTATATTTCGTTAACTCTGACCCTTAACAGCTTAGCACAGGTTGCCTCATCAAGCATCAGGCGGGAGTAAACCCTGGCCCCAACCCATTTCACGCAAAAACAAAAAGAACAGTAATTCCCCGGTTAGAGGGGGATCACTGTTCTAAGTTTCAGATAGATAAAAGTGCTTTTGCGGTTAAATGTTGTCCAGTTCTCTAATCCGCTCCTCCAGCTTAGGGAACACGCGGAGCGCATTATTATAGAAGACATCCTCCCAGTGTGCTTCCGGGATCAGATGCTTCACGAATGTAATGTAGGCATCCAGCGGAACCAGCGGCCAGTCGGTACCGAAGACGAGCCGGTCATATTTCTCGGCGAATACAATCGCCCGGCGGAAATGATCGGTGTAGGTCTGCTCGGTCAGCAGACGGTCCACCTTGGCCTTGTCACCGACGATCCAGCCGGACAGGTCGGTATAGAGATTCGGATTCTTCTCCAAAAGCGCCGCTGTGTCCATAACCCAGGGATCGCCCAGATGGCAGAGCATAAAGGTAATATCCCGGTGCTTCAGGAACGTCTCTTCCATAGACAGCGGATGCGAATATTTCAACAGTCCCCGGTCAGAGTAAGTTAGCCCTCCATGAATAACGACCGGCAGTCCGTAAGCAGAGGCCAGCTTGTAGACCGGATCGTAAATCTCATCCCCCACATTGAAGTGATAATACCCCGCATAGAGCTTGATTCCAACAACATCCTTCTGTTGCAGCGATTGTTCCAGCGCCTCCAGCTGCCCGTCCAGATGGAGGGTCAGCGGATTAATTCCGGCACAGGTAAACAAATTGTCCGGAAGTGTCCCACTAAGATCAAGCAGCATGGGATTAAGCGCTTCGGAATCCGGAAAAGCACCGGCTGACGTCTCCGTTACGCCCATACCGACTCCCGCGACAACACCGGAGCGGCGGAACTCCTCCAGGAGTCCTTTGCCGTTATAATCGATATGCGCTAAAGTCCGGGCTGTCTCGTGAAAGGTATCAATATTCGAATAATGTACATGTGCGTCAATGATTTTCATGGGTGCTTCCTTTCTTCAGCTCATTTGTTGAACCGGATTGTCAGCAGATCGGCGTAGGCCTGCTCAGGAATCTTCAGATCCGAGATAAGATAGAATTGTGGCTTGCTGAACCGCTCTTCCCCGTCTTGAAGATACAGCGGGTCTATGGCATAAGACAGTGCCGCATGAGTGTTGGCCATCAAGGCTGTAGAAGTAAGATCCGCTGCAGTAACTAGAGTCAGGCGCTGTTTACGTTCTGTGGAGCCCACTTGAAGGATTCCGTTAGTACTTCTAACCCCCAGTTGGACTCTTCCTGCCTTATACACAAGCTCTTCACCGCTGCTGTTCTTCAGATACCCTCTGCTGTCCTTAAGCTCGGCGGCCGCACGGTAATGGGACGAGGTTTCAAGCTCGAGCGGATATAACGGCGTGCCTGTATTCTGTTCAATGTGTACAGTAGAAGCAAGCACAGGCACACCCGGAAGCATCATGAAATACTGATGCAGGATAAGCCCTCTGTATTTATCATTCTGCTGAATGGTAACGCTCATGCGTATGCCCGACCAGCGGTTACCCTTGTTGTCCGTGAGCTCAGCGAACTCAGCGGTCCGCGGCTCCTCCATGAAGCTGCGTAATGACATGTCAGTGATCGAAGTTAAAATCCCACCCACCCAGGGATTCCACCAGGATTTAGCTATGGGCTGTGGAAAAGAGGAATCCAGCCACTCCTGGCCCTGATACTCCAGCGAGAATAATCCCGGGGCAAAATGGCTGCTGGCCTGTATCCGCAGAATTCCGTTGTCTACGGCAAGCACCTGGGACTGCTCAATCTCCAGAGTCTGACGGCGGAGAACCTGATCCGACACAGGAAGGACAAGGAAAGCTCTGGAGCTCTCATAAATATCCATATCCAGCTGCAGCGTAAGGAGATCGGGCTCAGAGCCTGATGAACGGGTCAGCGGAAGGCTGATTTCCGAGAACTTGTGTTCACCTTGTACCATAATCGATGTCTCCTCAATGCTGCCTGCACGAGAAGAAACAGTGATCTCGCCGTCCAAATAACTCTTCTTCTGCTCCAGAATGGAGAGTGTAAGCTGACCGCTGATGAACGGGTTACCCTGATTAAGCTTCACTTCCAGTTGTTGCGCAGAATTGAGATCGCGCGTGTTGCTGCACTGCAGTGCGAACGAACGGAAATCCTGCCAGGTATTCCAGGTCCCCAGCGCAATCCGCAGCGGACCTGTCTCCAGCTTGCCTCCAGCCGGAATCCGGCCCAGCGAATGCTCAACTGCATGCAGCCACGACTCCTGGATAAGCTCTAATTCTGCCGGCCAGCTGATTCCCCGCGAGATTGCCCCATGGGAAGCGAACATCCAGTTCTCTGTAAACTTCTGCACATCCCAGTAGTCCGGGCTGGAAGCTTCTGCGCCTAATTTCAAATCCAGATACTTGCCGTTATAGGGAATAACGCCTCCCCTAAGGCTGAACTCGAAGCTGTCCTTGAGGACCAATTCTTCCTCCTGATCCGTGTCCAGCGGATTATGAATCCTGAAATGCCGGGAGATGAGCCCATTGTTGTTCAGTTTCACCACCATGGTCAGCAGCATGCCCTTTCTTGCTGTCAGTTCATAGACGGCTTCAAGCACAATGGCTCCATCATCTGTACCATACTGCACTTCAACAGGCGATACCTTCTTGAACTCATTGGTATAAGGCAGACCGAACTTCGGATAAGGCAGGCTAACGACATTCTTACGGCCGTCATATAGCTTCAGCGTATTGCCGGATTTCTCCAGGACTGCCGAATATCTTCCGCTGCTGATGATCCATTCCTTCTCCGTTTTGCCGCCAAAGGCAGCATCTGCCCCAGGGAAGACCAGGCTCATCTCCTGCTGGAGAATTAATGAAGCGGCCTCCTCCGGACTGCTGCCCTCATTAAGGATCTTCACATTATGATGCCAAATGCCGTAGTCTTGCAGCCGCGCTTGTACAGTAACCGTTCTCCGGCCCTTTGCCGGAACTTCAACTTTAAGTGCAGACTGCCCGAAAGCGAGTATAGCATCATCAGGCAGGTCGAAGACGAACACCGTATCTGCGTTGTATTCATTTTCGACAATCACATCAATTTCAAGCTCTTCGCCTATATAAGCTATTTTGTCCGGCAGCTGCAGCTGTACTTTGACCGGGAATTTGGGTTCAACCCCGATTTTGAATACGGCGGGCAGGCCATTAATGAGCAGTTCGGCCTCAACAACCGGATGGGTCTGATAGATACTCTGTTCCTCTTCTGCCGGATGGATGAAGAAGCTGCCTTCGATCCGTGCCTCGGATTCAATCTCCTGCGTTCCGTT
This sequence comes from Paenibacillus sp. FSL H8-0259, assembly GCF_037963255.1. Lineage (NCBI taxonomy): Bacteria > Bacillati > Bacillota > Bacilli > Caryophanales > Paenibacillaceae > Paenibacillus > Paenibacillus sp. FSL H8-0259. The sequence continues at coordinate 3,986,745 of NZ_CP150147.1, read as the reverse complement.
CAGCTCAAAGCTGATTTGCGGATTGCTTATACCCTTAATCTCCAGAGCCAAAGGCTTTCCGCTTTTATTCACAGCTTCATAGACAATGGGGTATCGGGCTCCAAAAGGCAGCTCATGCCGGTCAGGAATCGTTGCCTGTATCCGGTAATCCTCCGTCTCAATCAGGCGCAGGCCGCGGCCGCTCCGCTCATACTGCATTTTCAGCTGCAGGCCGTCTTTCAGCCATTCATATGTAAAATAGTCAAATCCGTTATCCCCCTGGCCGTCAGGCTGAACGTTGATCTCGCGGATGCTGTCGTTATACCAGTCGATCTTCCCGAAATAAGACTTCACCGCTCCGGTCTGCAGCACTGAAGGGATAAAATTCATCAGGTGGGTGGTGTCGTCGCGTTTCTCCCAGAAAAAACCGCTTTTCTTATAGGTAGGAACCGCCTTGACGTTCCCTGCCCAGGTGTACAAATCGAGCCGGGGCCAGCCAAGCCGGATGGTCTCCTCTACAGCTTGTCTCACCAGTCTCTTACCAACCTTACGTCCATGGAAATCCGGTCTGACGTTGAGCAGTGGAATATAAAGCGCGCCTGTATCCTCTTTGTAGTGGGAGAAGCTGCAATATCCGATAACCTCTCCGCCCGCAACGGCCAGAAATACCTTGAGCAGCGTGCTGTTCTCGTGTTCACGGAGTACACTTTCCTCTGTCCGGTAAGTATTGTCCCCGCCCCAGCTCTCAAAGCTCCGATTCCACATCTCGGCAATGGACGCGGCATGTTTGGCAGGCACGTATTCTTCAATGACTATTTCCTGTGTTTCCGGCATTACGGTATTCCCTCCTCAGATCACTATAGCTTCTCACCTAATGCAATGCACACACGGCAGTAAGTGGATGTTTTTTACAGTATATAATAGAAGGTTTAACCATAGTAATATCTTCTTTGATTATAAAAGATTATTACCTACAGCTATCATCATACCCTGCCCGCTCCGGTCATTGCAAAGCTATGCAAAGCTACGCAAAGGATAACCTTGCCCCCACCAGATAGCCGATAGATACAAACAGGAGCGACCAGATAAATGCACCGGCAACGGTGACAACCAGATATTTTCTGAAAGACATTGCACTGATTCCGGAGATATAGCTGGTAACATGTCTAAGGCCCGGGACGAAATAAGCGATGAAGACCGTCCAGTTTCCGAACCGGAAGAACCATCGTTTCACACTCGCGAACCGCTTCGGCGTAAGCCCTATCCACTTCCCGTATTTGTCCACCACCGGCTGCCCGAGTCTTAGACCGATCGTATAGCTGATCAGCATACCTGTTATTGAGCCGATGAAGCACACCAGCACCGAAACTGAGAAATTCAGCACCATGGTAGAAGACAGATAGCCCACGAACAGCATCAGCAACTCATCGGGAACGGGGAGTCCAAGAAGTCCCAGCGCGAGCAGTGCAAATATAGCTATATATCCGTATTGCGAGATCATCTCCATGATCCAGGGCATAAGGCATCACTTCCTGTTGACGAATTTTTTGAACGACGGGAATGGAATCCGGCTTACCATGAGCAGTGACAGCAGCCCCATTACGGCGATGACCAGCTCCGGCTTCATCCGTTCATCCACCAATGCAATCATTGATAAAATAACGCCTGCAGCCGTAATCGGCATCCCCGTGAACCCCTTCGAAGGCGCAGACAGATTAAATCTGGCCAGGCGCAGCGCTCCGCAGATCAGGAATGCAATCGCTGCAACAGGTCCAAGCCACTGCATATTCTCCAGCCTGTACAACAATATGAGGAAGGTTGGAGCAAGCCCAAAGGAAATAATATCTGCCAAAGAGTCCAGTTGTTTGCCGAAATCGCTGGTACAATTGAGCATTCTTGCCAGTAATCCGTCCATGACATCACATATTGCCGCAAGCAGTATCATGAGTAAGGCGAGATTGTAACGTTCTTGAATGGTGAAAAGCAAGGAAACTGATCCAAGTCCCAGGTTTCCCAGTGTGCACATTGAAGGCAGCCAGTTCCATTTCATGCTGTTTCACTCCTTTCTCAAATATAAGAATTCTTGACAGGTTGTAATAAGTCCGTTCAGCCTTCAAAGGTCACACTAAAACAGACGCCGTCCGTTGTGTTTATCACTGCATACCGGCAGCCGTGCATATCCAATATCTGCTTCGTAATCGACAGCCCGAGTCCGGTTCCCCCTGTCAGACGGCTGCGTGAAGCCTCCGCCCGGTAGAAGCGCTCCCAGATCTGCTCCAGCTGATCTTCGGGGATATTCTCACCCTTATTGTGTATGTTGAATGAAAGTGATTTCTCTTGACCCTCCACGGCAACGGTTATTGTACTGCCATGCTCCGCATGTCTGATCGCATTGGTCAACAGGTTGCTGATTACCTGCTCAATCCAGGACGCATCGGCATAAAGCGGCCGCTCGTTCGCCGGAATAATTACCACATTCAGCTGCTTGTCACCGAGTGAATGTATTAGCTTGTCCGTCACCTTCTCGGTCATTTCACTCAGCATAAAGGAGCTTTTGCGGAGTTTGATGGTTCCGGACTCCAGCTTGGCTAAATCCAGCATATCTTTGACGAGAAACTCCATCTTGTCAGCTTCCTCGATAATGACCTTGATATAATGATCCTGTTTGCCGGCGCTTACCCCATCCTCCAGACCTTCGGCGAAACCCTTGATAATACTGAGAGGAGTCTTCAATTCGTGAGAGGCGCTCGCAAAAAAGTCCTGCTGCATCTGCTCCATTTTCTTCTTCTGCTCCATATCCTCAACCAGCTGCTGATTCGCCTCACGAAGCTCACCCAGTGCAGCATCCAGACTTTGCGACAAAGTGAACATGCTTTTGGACAAGCTGCCCAGCTCATCCTTTTGACGGATCGAAGAATGACCTGTGAAATCGAGCGACACCATCCGTTTGGCGATATTATTGAGCTTAATCAACGGCCGGGTAACCATCTTGGAATAGAACAGCGACAGGACCAATATCAGAACAAACCCGCCGATCCCCAGATATAAAAAGAACCAGCGCAGCGCCACATTCGAATCCTTAACATCCTGCAGGGAGGTGACCGTGAATAAGAGCTCCACTTCCCCGTTCGCCTGCTTGACCGGAAGGATGATGATAGAATTCCGGATACCGCTCCAAGGAGCGGTCCACTCCTCTTTCACTATGTTCAGATTACGGAGTTCTTCATTCTGATCAAGTGTCAGAGGAAACCAGTCCTCCAAGGCTTCGAAGAGGATGCCCTGCCGCGGGTTCCAGACTTTCAGATCCGGTAATACAAGTTCAGTGATTGTCCCGGAAATAGTGCTCATCCCATCATCGGGCTCCTCGCCGATCTGCGGACCGCCTTGCTTCGTAATCGTGAGCGGATAGATCAGATTCCCGGGGTCATTGTCTTCCTCGAGACGTTCTCCCAGGACGGTGACTTGATCATTTTCCTTGAGATTGGCTGCCCTAAGCGGATCCCCGTACTCGTTCATGAACAGGGACATCGGAATCACCTGAATCTTGCCGTCTCCATCCATCACCTTCATCCGGAACGGATCCTCAGACTTCATTCGGCCATCCAGCTTCAGAATGACCATTTGAGTCTTATTGCGCAGCATGAAGCGGACCAGTTCGCGGGAAGTACGGCTCCGCCCCCAGGATTCTTCCGTATAGCCCGTCCCGAAGCTCTTAAGATGCTTTTCCACCCTGTTCTCCTTCTGGCTCTGGTAGAAGCTGTCGAAGAACAGCAGCTGGCTCAAGATCACCATCCCGTAAAAACATACAAAAAAGATCACGGTCATCACAAACAGCTTAAAGGTAATTCCGCGTCTTCTCATTCCTCAACCTCAAACCTGTACCCTGTACCGATGACCGTACGGATATAGCGGGATTCATAACCCAGCTTGCTGCGCAGTTTCTTGATATGGCTATCCACGACACGGGAGTCTCCTTCAAATTCAATTCCCCAGACCCGGCTGAGGATCGTATCCCGGGAAATCACAATCCCCTTATTGCGGATCAGCAGCCATAAGAGATCATATTCCTTCGGGGTAAGCTCGACTTCTGCACCCTCTACCTCCAGACGGTGTGCCAGCGTGTTGAAGATGGCCGAACCAAACTTCACAATGCCCGAATCCGGCAGATGTGTGCCTTGGGCCCGTTTCATCAGCGCGTTTGCCCGGGCCACCAGCACTTTGGGACTGAAGGGCTTGGTTACATAATCATCTGCACCTAATTCAAAGCCGTATATTTTGTCGTCATCTGCAGACTTGGCGGTCAGCAGAATAATGGGGATCGCTGATTGCCTGCGGATTTCCCGGCAGACCTCAAATCCATTCATCTTGGGCATCATGATATCCAGAATCAGCAGATCCGGCAGAAGTGAATCGAACCAGAGGAGCGCATCCTGTCCGTTGTCGGCTTCGCGCACTTCCCAGCCGTTCTGGATGAAATAATCACATACCAGTTCACGGATACGCAGCTCATCCTCGACGAGCAGCAATTTTTTCTTCAATGTAGTCCCCGCTTTCCGCCCGTTTATACCACTCAGCATAGTCGAGTGTTATGTCCTTTATGTGCCCTGATTCAAATTTCCCCAAAAAAAGAAGCAGCGCATTGCGCTGCCCTCCTGAAAAGTAACTATCAAATGTACTGTTGCTGCCTTACCCTGCCTGAACCGCATGTTTGAACTGGCTGTTATACAGTTCATGGTACACACCTTTAAGGGCAAGCAGCTGCTCGTGGCTGCCCTGCTCGGCGATCTGACCGCCCTGGATGACGAGAATCCGGCCCGCATCCTGGATCGTACTGAGCCTGTGGGCAATCACGAAGCTGGTCCGGCCCTTCATCAGGGTCCGCATCGCTTGCTGGATATGCATTTCAGTCCGGGTATCGACGCTGCTGGTCGCCTCATCGAGAATAAGGATAGCCGGATCCGCAAGGATGGCACGGGCAATCGTCAGCAGCTGACGCTGGCCGTGGCTGAGTGTCGTTCCTTCTGTACCCAGCATCGTATCATATCCCTGCGGCAATCTTGCGATGAATCCGTTGACATTAGCCAGGCTCGCAGCTTCTTCAACCTCGCGGTCGGTAGCGTCCAGACGGCCGAACCGGATATTCTCACGAATTGTTCCTGAGAATACATGCGCGTCCTGCAGTACCATACCTAACTGGCTGCGCAGCTCATTTTTGTTCAGCTCGCGGATATCTCGTCCGTCGATCAGCAGCTCCCCGCTGTTAATTTCGTAGAAGCGGGTTAGCAGGTTAACAATAGTGGTCTTCCCTGCCCCGGTCGGGCCGACGAGTGCGATCTTCTCGCCAGGCTTCGCTTTGAAGCTTACACCGCTCAGAATCGGAGCATCCGCGTGATAGCCGAAGACCACGTCACGGAAAATCACTTCCCCGCACACCCGGGGCAGCTCTTGCGGCTGCTCGCCGATGTACTCCGAAGGCATATCCATCACTTCGAATACACGCTCCGCTCCGGCAATTGCCGACTGGATCAGATTGTACTGGTTCGCAAGCTCGGATATCGGCCGGCTGAACTGCTTGGCGTAGTTCAGCATACTGACAATAACACCAACCGTAGCCAGGCCTTTAAATGCCATCCATCCGCCCACACTGGCAATCAGCGCGAAATCCAGATTGTTAATCAGGTTCATGACCGGACCGACCAGCCCGGATACAATCTGCGCCTTAATGCTGACCTTATTGAGTTCACTGCTCATTCCGCGGAATCTTGCCGTTTCCGCTTCTTCTCTGCGGTACTGCTTAATCACCTTCTGGCCGCTGATCGCTTCTTCAATGAAGCCGTTGAGTTCCCCCAGATGCTGTTGCTGGTTCTTGAAATAGATCCGGCTCAAGCCTGTAATCTTACGGCTGGCCAGCAGGACCAGCGGGATCGTCACCAATGCGATAACCGTCAGCGGAACGTTCAGCATCAGCATAATGACCAGCGAGCCGCTTAATGTGATGAGACTGTTCAGCAGCTGGGTAACACTTTGATTCAATGAGTTCGATACGTTGTCGATGTCATTGGTTGCCCGGCTCATCAGCTCGCCATTGGCACGCGTATCGAAGAAGCCTATAGGCAGCTCCTGATATTTAGCGAACAGATCACGCCGCAGCTCGAACACCGTTCTCTGTGACACGGAAGTCATTACATAGGCCTGTACCCAGGAGACGGCGCTGCCGAGCAGGTAAACACCGCCCAGCATGATGCAGAACCGGACGAGCAGCCCATAATCATGGGGAATAATTGCCGAGTCTATTGCTTTTCCGAGCAGGTAAGGCCCGATTAGTGCTACTAAGGCATTAAGAATTGTAAATATATATACCATAATGAGTCCCGTACGCTGACGGTTCAGATAGGACCAGATACGCTTGATCGTAGCCATACGGTTCTTCGCGCGAACCTTCGGCACCACAGCTCCGCGGCCGCCGGGTGGACCCCCGCCGAACCCGCCTGGTCGAACGGGGGCCTGTGCCTGATTAGGATGACTGGACATAAGGCTCCTCCTCTCCCTTCAGCTGCGACTCCCGGATATCCCGGTAAATCCCGCTGTCTGCCATCAGTTCTTTATGGGTGCCCTGGGCAGCAATCCGGCCATTCTCCAGGATCAGGATCCGGTCCGCATCAATGATTGACGATACACGCTGGGCAATCATCACTATGGTGCAGTTCCGCAGCTGAGTCTTCAGAAGCAGACGAATCCGCGCATCCGTTACCGCATCCAGCGCGCTGGTGCTGTCATCCATAATCAGAACGGCGGGCTGAATCAGCAGCGCACGCGCGATGGACAGCCGCTGCTTCTGTCCGCCGGACAGATTAACGCCGCGCTGCCCGAGCAAGGTATCATAGCCTTGCGGCAGCGTATTGATAAATCCATGTGCTTCGGCGGCTATAGCTGCCTGCTCTACCTCTGCATCTGTTGCTTCCGGACGGCCGTAGCGGATATTGTCCCTGATGCTGCCGCTGAACAGCAGCGACTGCTGCATTACGAAGCCGATCCGGCTGCGCAGATGATCAATACCAATCTGCCGGATGTCTGTTCCGTCAATGGCAATAGCTCCGGACAACACCTCGTAGAACCGTGGAATCAGGCTGACCAGAGTCGATTTGCCGGCACCGGTGGCCCCAAGAATAGCAACTGTCTCGCCGGGGTTCGCAACAAAGCTGATATCCTCCAGCACAAGATTCTCATCTGCCCGGTTATAGGCGAACGAGACATGGTTGAATTCGATCCGGCCATGTGTAATTACATCACTAATCGCCGAAGAAGCATCTGAAATCTCGCTTGTGGTTGCGAACACTTCATTCACCCGGTCTCCTGACACCTTAGCCCGTGATACGAACGCGAGCATATTGCTCAGCATCATCATGGACATCAGCAGCTGGGTTACATAGTTAATGAATGCGATCAGCTCACCCACCGGCAGCTTGCCGCTCCAGTTCTGCAGACCGCCGAACCAGAGAACGGCAATAATACTTGCGTTCAGGATAAGCATCATCAGCGGCATGTTGAGCGCCATTAGGCGAATGGCTCTAATTCCGGTATTGGTATAGTCTGTGTTAGCGGCATCGAACCGCTTCTGCTCATGTCCCGCGCGGACAAAAGCTTTGATTACGCGGATGCCGGACAGGTTCTCCTGCAGCACATTGCTTACCCCATCCAGCTTCTCCTGCATTCTTGCAAACAAAGGAAAAGATAGACGGATCAGCACGTATAGCAGAATGAACAGCAGCGGCACCGCAGCCAGCAGGATTAGCGCCAGCGACGGGCTGATCCGGATCGCCATCACCAGACTGCCGATCAGCAGCAGTGGAGACCGTACAAACATCCGTAATATCATCTGCATGAAAGTCTGCAGCTGCACCACATCATTCGTTAAACGGGTGATCAGCGATCCGGTCTTCAGCCGGTCCAGATTCCGGTTAGAGAAGGTCTGGATATGCTCAAACAGCCTGATCCGCAGATCATTTCCGAAATTCTGTGAAGCGATACTTGAAAAAACAGTACAGCCTACACCGCCGATCATACCTATAATTGCAACCCCAAGCATGATCCCGCCTGTTGAAATAATATGCGGCAGATCATTCATCATCAGGCCCTTGTCCACGATGCTGGCCATCAGTGCCGGCTGCAGCAGGTCCATAACAACCTCAACTACCATTAACAGCGGGGCGAGCACGCACCAGAGTACGTACGGCTTCATGAACCCCCTGAGTTTCCACATTCAGGTCACCTTCATCTCATCAGTCGTCCGTTTACGGCAAGTAAGTGATTTTATCAGCAATTGGCGTTCTCTGCTTGGCAGCAGGGATTTCCGCCGGATAGCCTACAGCGAGTACAGCAATCACATCATGCTCCTGCGGCACGCCTAGAATCTCACGGCCCCGGACCGAAGCGCCCAGGGACGACCAGAACACGCCTGCGCCTGCTTCATGGGCAGCCAGCATGAAATTCTGAATATAGCAGGAGACGGCCATAACGTTCTCATCGCGTTCCATCTGGCTGGCGGCTGGCTTGGAGAGAACGCCAATTAACAATGGAGCACAGCCGAAATCTGTCTTATGGTTCAGCGCGGCTCTTGTCTCGGGTCCAATAAACAGCAGCTCCCAAGGCTCGTTCATCCGGTGGTTCGGAGCATAGCTTGCCGCCTCCAGCCATGTGTTCAGCTCATTCTCGCTGATAGCGTCAGGTTTGAAAGCCTTAATTGTTCTGCGGGTCTGGATGGTATCAATGATTGTCATGGTTTATGTCCACTCCTTCAGTTGTATTCTCTTGTTCTGCCAGTACTTCACGCAGCTCGAAGGCCTGGATGAATTCCTGGATGATTCCATCCGTTGCTTTCAGCTCACCGCTGATCACCTGTCTGATAGCTTCGAATTCCGGCTGGTCCAGCTGCTGCATTAAGGTTGAGCGTTTGACATGGAGCCGGTCCAGAAAAGCAATCGCCCGGCCGCGGCGAAAGGTTTGGGCGCTCTGGAAATTCCTCTTGCCGTCATCATGGGGATGGCCACAGTTCTCTCTGTGCTCTTTGTGCCCTTTATGTTCATGTTTTCCTTCGCGCATGATACTCTCCTCCTTCCGTTGTATACATATGTATACGATTATTACTTGTATACAAATGTATACCCTTATTCAGGGAATTGTCAAGCTGCATAAGCAGAAAATCACCCTAACAGGTGAATCAAGCTTGAGCTTATGCGCCTTTGCAGCTTATGCAGATTTTATAGGTACCTCTCTCATTGCTCCATCCAGACTACTCATGGGCCAATCAATGTATTCGATTTTTCATATACATTTGGCCTGATTACCTTCACAGCAGCTCATTGTGTTCGATTTTTCGCATACATTTGGCCTGGTTACCTTCACAGCAGCTCATTGTATTCGATTTTTCGCATACATTTGGCCTGGTTATCCTCAAAGCAGCTCATTGTATTCGATTTTCCATATACATTTGGTCCGGTTACCTTTGCGGAAGCATTTTGTCTATAACTGACGAATATCATAATTGCCTAATCAACAAAAACAACTCAAAAAGTTCCGCAGCAGCGGCTTCTTCATGAGTTGTTTCTGGATAGTGCAATTATACGGTATCCGTTACAAATTGGTTCGTCATTTCTGCTCCAGGGCATATTTCGTGAACGTTTGCTGCTTGAAATCATCCCAGGCCGGAGTGGATAGACCCGCTTGCTGTTTAAGGGGCTCAAACGCTTGATAAAGTGCAGAAATCTCGCTGAAGGAGCCATCGACCAGCTTCATGAATGGCAATTTATGAACATACTTCATTCCTTGGTAGAGCATCGTTGGATGCCGCTTAACCCCTTTGACAAGTGCTGCCGGATTCGTCTTAATACCAAGCTTGTTAAGCACGCTGAACCCTTCATCGATCAACGCAACGGCTTGTTTCCAGCGGGCGTTATCCTTTGTTGCTTTTGCCAAGTCGCCGTTATGAAGATAACTGACCGAAGTGATAGCTACAATTGGAACAATATGGCTCAATAGCCAAGCGTTAATATCCTCCGGATAATCAAGCTTGTATTTCGTCTGCCGGAAGGCCTGCGCAAGCTCGGGCTTGAAGGGAACCTCCCCTTCCAGGCTGCCCAGCACCATTTGAACGCCCATACGGATGCTGATCACACGGCCATTCTTCTCCCTGATCCCTCCGCTAAGCTGAAACCCGAACACTATATTCTGTGGAGTCCGGCTGTTCTCCTTGAAGAAACGCAGCATGCCATGAGTATCTCCGTTATTGCCGACCAGAACAATATTGGTGCTCAGGTTGTCCGCCAGAATCGGCAGCACCGCCGGGAAATCATTGTACTTCATCACTACGAAGATCAGATCATAGATATCATCCGTCCGCAGTTCAGAAATGACCTTCACCTGATCTACAGTCGTTTTACGCTGAAAATAATGCCGGATCACCAGCCCGTCCTGCTGCAGCTGGGCCGCTCTCTTCGCCCGGGCGAGCACCGTTACGTCATTGCCGCCCCGCACCAGCACATGTGCCAAATAACTGCCGAGTACACCTGCTCCAATAACTAATATCCGCATATTATTCCCCTCTCATCTTCAAACATTTGTTCTTTTATGAACATCTGTTCATTAGATTATCAGCAGAGGGGATGTTGCGCAATTGCCAATGCAGGCATGTCTGTACATTTATGAACATAGGGCAGGTGATTGTCTATTAATAAGCTTGAGCCCAGGCCCGGCGGTTCTTCTTCATTCCACAATCGGGGTGTGAACCGCTACGATCAGCATATCCATATGCCGGGCATGCCGGAGCAGGTAATGGACGAAGCTTTCTTTGAACAACGCACGCCATAGAGGTCTGCGTGACTGGCCGATGATCAGCTGTGTAGTCTGCATTTCATTCATCCGCTGCAGCAGATGCTTATGCAGATGCTTGCGGCTGACGGCCTCGGTAATATCCATGACGCCGCCCAGCCGCTCCGTCAGATGTTTCAGCGTATCAAGCCGCTTCTGCTCTTCTATTGTCCGTATGCGGGTACAATGAACATAATGCACATGCCACTCGGCCTTGAGGCGGTGCGCTATGCGGAAACCGCGGCGGATTAACCGTTCGGCCTGCGGGCCGGTGTCCACACAGACGAAGATCACTTCCCGTCTGCTCCAGGGACCCCGGAGGGAGGGCTCGCGGTCCCACGCTTCCAGGCGTTCATCCACATCATCGGCAATTTCGCGCAGAGCCAGCTCACGCAGCGCGATCAGATTGCCGATCTTGAAGAAAGACTCCAGCGCCTGATTGACCTTCTCGGCAGCGTATATCTTCCCTTCCCGCATCCGCTGCTGCAGCATCTGCGGGGTAACGTCGATGAGCTCCACCTCACTCGCCATACGCAGGATCGCATCCGGCACAGTCTCGCGGACACGCACTCCCGTTAACTGTTCCACGGCATCATTCAAGCTCTCCAGATGCTGCACATTGACTGTGGTAATGACGGAGATCCCATTCTCCAGCAGTCTGATTACATCCTCATAACGTTTCTTGGTCTGGCTTCCGGGAACATTGGTATGGGCAAGCTCATCCACCAGCACCACCTCGGGATGCCGGGCAAGGATCGCCTCCGTATCCATCTCCGTAAGTTCAGCAGACTGGTAGTGGATCTGTGCTCTGGGGATCGTCGTTAATCCGCCCACCTGCCCCTTCGTTTCCAGCCTGCCATGAGTTTCCAGCAGACCGACTACAACATCAATCCCTCTGTTCAGCAGCAGATTGCCTTCCTGCAGCATTTTGTAGGTTTTGCCCACGCCCGGGGCTGCGCCGATATAGACCTTGAAGGTACCACGGCGGATCTTCTCAATCCGCTGCTCCAGCTCCTGGCTGGTTAAGCGGTGGAAGGGCTCCTCTGTTCCCTTAGGGGCCGAGCGGACCGGCAGAATCCGCTCCCCGTCCCGTTCAGCGCGGTCTGCCATCAGGAACACATCGATGTTCCTCGTCCGCCGCAGGACACGGCTGGCGATGGAGCCATGCCACTTCTCCTGCCAGCGGCTTTTCTGCGAATGGCCCATGACTATCCGTGTGACATTATTCTGAATCGCATAACGCACGAGCAGCGAAGGAAGCAGCCTTAAGCGGAGCAACTCTAACTCTTCAAACCTGGCATTGATCCGTTCCGTCAGCTTGAGAATGGAACGCTTGAAGACCTGCTGATCCTTGGTCAGCGGGCGGCCGCGCACGAGAAATGTAACAATAATCAGGTCACCGTTCAGCCGTTTGGCAATTTGCTGCCCCCTCCGGATATAGAGTGACCCATTCCAGTGATACTGCGCAGAGACAAGAATCCGCTCCGTTGCACCGGAAGGTCCGATCAGCCCCTCGGCTTCCCGGTGTTTCTCCAGAGAATCATTGACCCCTTCTGCCATCAGCCGCAGAGACAGCTCGCGGAGCACGCCAAGATTCCCCCGGCGGGAGAGGGCGGGATGTGCCCCTTCTCCAAGCACCCCTTCCTCCATCCGCTTCAGAATCGTTTCCGGAGAGACATCGATCAGCCGTACCTCATCCGCGAATTCCAGTGTGTTCAGCGGTACGGTATCTTCCACACGGATACCGGTCATCTCATAGATTCTCTCACCCATTCCTGCAAGCTCATAGACATTAATGGTAGTAATCACGCTGATCCCCTGATCCATCAGATAACGGATGTCCTCCAGCCGTGTCGGGAACCGGGCGCCTTCACGGTTGCGGTGCGCCAGGCCATCGACCAGCAGCACCTCGGGATTACGCTCCAGCAATGCTTCCAGCGGAAGATCCTTCTCTTCCTTCCCGTCCTTCCACCAGTGGATGCTGGGAACCCGTTCCAAATCGCCAAGCTGCTGAACGGTTTCCGCCCGGCCCATGGTTGATACCGCACTGATCACCACATCAATGCCCTGATGCTTCAGGAGCTTGCCTTCCTCCAGCATATGGTAGGTTTTGCCCGATCCGCTAACCGAGCCGATAATAATCTTCAGCCGCCCCCGCTGCAGCTGATAGATGGAATAGAGGATTTCCTCCGGTGACTTGCGTTTATATGGTGCCATAAGTTAACCTCCTTTCCTGCGGCACTAACCGGAAATGACCCTGTCCGTATAGCTTACGGGCAGGGTTCAGACCGGTATTACTTCGCTTTGAGTTCCGTTAATGCCAGATTCAGCTTCAGTACATTGACACGCTTTTCACCGAACAGTCCCAGATCCCGGTCTTCGGTATACTCAGACACCATGGCTGTAAGTGTCTCTGGAGGAATTCCGCTCAGATTGCTGATTCTGGGAATCTGCACAATCGCTGCAACCGGTGAAATATGAGGATCGAGACCTGAACCGGAGTTCGTGACCAGATCAATAGGCAGCTCACTTACGGGCACACCGGGATTATCCAGCTTCCACTGGGTAATTGAATCGCTTGTGCGCTGCAGCATATCAGGATTTGATGGTCCATAGTTGTTCGAACCCGAGGCTTCAGCCTTATACTCAATGCTGGATACACGGCTCTGGAACAACGCCTGATCCGTGAAATTTTGCCCGATCAGTGTGGAACCGACCACCTGCCCCGCTGAATTCTTCAGCAGGCTCCCGTTGGCCTGCGAAGGCATTAACACTTGGGCGAGAGCGGTAGACGCCAGCGGATATATGATTCCGCAGAGTACAATGAATACTGCGCTTAGCCGTATAATTGTGAAGATATAGGCAGCTTTTGAAGGAGACAGCTGCTCTTCGGCAGTCTCTTTATTGAAATTGGCCATGATGGTATTGCCTCCTTAAGAATTCAATCGTGTGCTAGTTCACTAAATCCATATCCTTACGATCATATCAATCAGCTTGATCCCTGCGAACGGAACAACGACGCCGCCAAGACCGTAGATGACAATATTCCGCGCCAGCAGCTTCGTAGAGCTCATCGGCTTATAGGAGACACCGCGCATAGCCAGCGGAATCAGCAGCGGGATAATGATGGCATTGAAGATCAGCGCCGAGATAATGGCAGAGCTTGGAGAGCCGAGTCCCATCACATTGAGGGCTTCCATCTCCGGAATCGCCAGTGTGAACATCGCCGGGATAATCGCGAAATACTTGGCAATGTCGTTAGCGATACTGAAGGTAGTCAGCGCCCCGCGGGTCATCAGCAGCTGCTTCCCGATTGCTACAACCTCAATGATCTTGGAGGGATCAGAATCCAGATCGACCATGTTCGCGGCTTCCTTGGCAGCGGTCGTGCCGCTGTTCATCGCCAGCCCCACATCGGCTTGTGCCAGTGCAGGCGCATCGTTGGTTCCGTCACCGGTCATGGCTACCAGCTTGCCTTCATTCTGCTCGCGGCGGATAACCGCGATCTTGTCCTCCGGTGTACTCTCGGCAATGAAGTCATCGACTCCGGCTTCACGGGCAATGGTAGCCGCCGTCAGCGGATTATCGCCTGTGCACATGATGGTCTTGATCCCCATGCTGCGCAGTTCATCGAAGCGTTCCTTCATGCCGGGTTTAACCGTGTCCTTCAGATAGATCAGCCCGTAGATCCGGTTATCTACTGCAACCGCAAGCGGTGTGCCGCCTAACCGGGCAATCGCATCCGAGTTGCTGTCCAGATCGGCCGGTACTGCACCGCCCTGGGACAGCACCCATTTCTTCACGGAATCCACGGCTCCCTTACGCACCAGGCGTCCGTCGCGCAGATCGATACCGCTCATCCGGGTCTCAGCCTTGAACTCGACGAATGCTCCGCCTTCGGCAAGACTGCCGTCATAGCTGAGCTCCAGCTTCTTGGCCAGCTCCAGTACGGAGCGCCCTTCCGGCGTCTCATCCTTCAGCGAGCTGACCGCCGCCCAGGCGGCCAGCTCAGTGCCTGACTCACCGCCTGCCGTGACGAATTCGCTCGCCATCCGGTTGCCGAAGGTGATCGTCCCGGTTTTATCAAGGATCATTGTGTTGATATCCCCGGCGGCTTCCACCGCTTTACCTGACATTGCCAGCACATTGAACTGGGTAACACGGTCCATCCCGGCAATCCCGATGGCTGACAGCAGTCCGCCGATCGTAGTCGGGATCAGGCAGACCAGGAGTGCAATCATCACGGGGATCTCCAGCTGAACGCCGATGTAATCAGCGATTGGACGCAGCGTAACCACAACGATCAGGAATATAATCGTCAAGCTGATCAGCAGCGTGTTCAGGGCAATTTCATTCGGTGTTTTCTGCCGTTTCGCCCCTTCAACCAGCGAGATCATCCGGTCCAGGAAGGATTCGCCCGGATCACTCGTAATCCGCACCTTGATCTGATCGCTGACTACGCGGGTGCCGCCTGTAACTGAGCCGAAGTCCCCGCCGGCTTCTTTGATGACCGGCGCCGATTCCCCGGTGATCGCTGATTCATCTACAGAGGCCAAACCTTCAATCACCTCACCGTCACCGGGAATCATTTCCCCCTGACTGACGAGAACAACGTCGCCTTTGCGCAGCTCGGAAGCCGGAACCTGCTTGATCGCTGATCCGGCCAGCTTATTGGCTGTAATGTCCTGCTTCGTTTTTTTGAGCGAATCGGCTTGCGCTTTGCCGCGCCCCTCAGCCAGTGCTTCGGCGAAGTTAGCGAACAGCACCGTGAACAGCAGGATGAAGAATACCGAAATATTGAAACCTACCGAATGCTCCGCATTGAAGTAGCCTGGTGCCAGCACCATAAGCAGTACGATTACCGTGCCGACCTCAACTACGAACATGACCGGATTCTTCATTAACGTAACCGGATTAAGCTTCACTACACTGTCCTTGGCCGCACTTAGTAGGATAGGACCTGTCAGCAGTTTTTTTCTTTGTACAGTACTCATTCTCTTCTCTCCCTCTCCCTACCGTAAAGTCAAATATTCTGCAATTGGACCGAGGACAATGACCGGCAAGAAGGTCAGCGCGCCGATAATCAGCACCGTACCAATCAGTATTCCGGTGAACAGTCCGTTATCCGTACGGAAGGTGCCAATCGTCTCCGGCACCGGCTTCTTGCGCAGCAGGGAGCCGGCGACTGCCAGCATGGCGATAATCGAAACATAGCGTCCCAGCAGCATGACGATACCGGTCGTTATATTCCAGAAGGAAGTATTATCCGCCAATCCTTCAAAGCCCGAGCCGTTATTGGCGGCAGAGGAGACATATTCATACAGGACCTGGGTCATTCCGTGGAATCCGGGGTTGCTGATGCTGCCTTGACCAAGGTCGGTCAGAAAAGCAGCGGCGGTCGGCACCAGAATAATCAGCGGATGAATCAGAATGGCTATGGCAATCAGCTTCATTTCCCTCGCTTCAATCTTCCGTCCGAGGAATTCCGGCGTCCGGCCGACCATCAGCCCGCATAGGAAGACTCCGAGTATTGCATACATCAGCATATTGACCAGCCCGACACCTTTACCGCCAAACACGTTATTCAGCATCATCAGCGTTAGAGGCGTAATGCTGCCGAGCGGCGTCAGCGTATCATGCATATTATTCACACTGCCGGTTGTGGCGGCTGTAGTAACTGTTGTGAACAGAGCGGACTGTGCAATCCCGAACCGCACCTCTTTCCCTTCCATACTGCCTTGCGAGGCATCAATGCCCATCGCGTTAACCGCCGGATTACCCGCACTTTCAGCAGCATAATTCAGTCCCAGCAGCACGACGAACAACGTCATCATCGCACCGAAAATCATCCAGCCCTGGCGTTTGTTCCTGGCAAACTTCCCGTACATGTACGGCAGGGAAGCGGGAAGCAGCCACATGGAGAGAATCTCCAGCACATTGCTCAGCGGGCTGGGATTCTCAAAAGGATGCGCCGAGTTCGCTCCGAAAAAGCCCCCGCCGTTCGTTCCGATATGCTTAATGGATTCCAGTGAGGCAATCGGCCCGATCGCAATCTGCTGGCTCTGCCCCTCGAGCGTCGTAACCTCAAGTGCAGGTTTCAGTGTCTGCGGCACATGAAGCGCAACGAGCGCCAGTGTTACAAGCAGCGCGAGAGGAATGAAGATCCGGATATGCGCTTTGACGAAGTCTTCGAAGAAGTTCCCCACCGAGCTGCGTCCTGTAATCCCTCTGACAAAAGCGACAGCTACCGAGAATCCGCTGGCCGCCGAAGTGAACATCAGCATCGTCATTACAGCCATCTGTGAGAAGTAGGACACGCCTGTCTCCCCGCTGTAATGCTGAAGATTCGTATTGGTGATGAAGCTAATCACCGTATTGAAGGTGAGCGTCTCTTCCATGTTGCCAATCCCGCCCGGGTTGAGCGGAAGCCCCTTCTGCAGCCGCAGAAGGATGTAACTGAATGTTACCAGGGCAATATTCGTTACAATAAAGCTGACTGCATATTTCTTCCAGGACATCCCACCCCGTTGTTTCAGCCCGATCAGACGGTAAATGCCTCTCTCCGTCCCGCCGAAGATCCGGTCTGTCCGGTTCGGTTCTCCCGAGAATACATGATATAGATAAGTTCCTGCCGGTTTCACCAGCAGCACCAGAATTAGAATGACTGCTACAATTTGCACAATACCCACGGATGACCCTCCTCAATATAAAAAATAGCATATTGCCTTTGTCTCTTCTGCTTCCTCTTTCCTGTACAAGCTGAATTTTGAATTTACCTATATGGGTAAAGTGACGGAGGGGAAATTTGGAACTGTAGGAGCGTTAGCGACCGCCTTTGTCAGCGGATTTCCACCGCGATCAGCGGTATAAATCAAGAAATCTGATGACAACAGCGGCCGGAAGTCCAAATGTTCACCGCAGTCATGGCTAATCCATAAGTTTAGATTCTCTTTCAGCTTTTACAGCCCCCTTTTTAAAATTTCTCCGGATGAATCAAAGCATAAACCAGATACAGAAACAGGAGTAACGTTGCCGCAAGGACTACCGCCATCACTCATTCCCCCCTTGTTCATCCACCACATGACCGCACCATTGCACAAATGCGTAGAACAAAGCGAATACCGCTGCCAAGACCACCGTCATATACACATCCATCATTGTCTTTGCCACTCCTCATCCGAATTTATAAGAATCTCTCTCTTGTAACTTCCGGTCTAGCGTAACATTTCTCCCGTTAGTTCAGGGTTAGGGTTTCAGCAGGCGTATTAAGATGACATTAAGAGCGGTAAATATCCTCTCCCAGCACCTGATTGACCGCCTGGATAAAAGCCTGATGGCCCCCGTCCGGTTCCATTCTGCGGGGCAGCGCCCGGGCAAGAATCTGTTCCGTCCCCTTCGGATCGAACTCGAAGCTGTCTGTGAGAATCGCCCGAACCTCCTCTGGAGACGCTCCATTAGCGAACCGGTCCGCTGCTTTATATACATCACAGTTCTCATAGCAGCCTTCCTGCTGCAGGCCGATCCAGTCGTATCTCTTTTTGATCAGCACCAGTAATGTTGTTATGACCGTGAGCAGACCGATATTTCTAAACATCAGATCCATGAATATTGCCTTCTTTCTTCTGTGTTTCACTTCCGGTTCAGCTTACCACTCCCGCCATTAGTTCAGGATTAGGGTTTGCTTCAGCGAATTAAGATTTCGTTAAAATGCCGGTAGCGCAGCCGCTCCAGTTAGCCGCCTCCATAGCTGGAACGACAAATAACCATGTCCGTTAAGGACATGGTTATTTGGAACCGGAGCTATGCGGATTCCGCCAGCCAGTTCAGATCACCTTGCTGTCGTCTCCCGCCTGAAGCATCCGGTAACCGACGCCAATATGTGTCTGGATAATCTTCGGCTGGGAGGGTGTACTCTCGATCTTCTTCCGGAGCGTAGCCATAAATACACGCAGTGCCGGAATATCATACGTATGGCTGCCCCAGATTTCATGCAGGATGTAATTATGGGTCAATACCTTACCCACATTCTTGGCCAGCAGGCACAGCAGCTTATATTCAATCGGTGTCAGATGGATTTCGTCATCCTCCAGCCAGACACAGCCTGCCGAGTAATCGATCCGTAAATTCCCGTTGGTAAAAACAGACGAATCCTTCATCAGCTTCTCGCTGTCCCCCCGGATCCGGCGCAGACTGACCCGTAGCCTGGCCAGCAGCTCCTCCACGCTAAACGGCTTGGTCAGATAATCATCTGCCCCCGCATCGAGCGCTTCAATCTTGTCCCGGTCTTCACTGCGCGCACTGACCACAATAATCGGAATATTGGACCAGGCCCGGACCTTCCGGATAATATCGACACCGTCCATATCGGGCAGTCCCAAATCCAGAATCATGATATCCGGCTGACTGGACACGGCCTCCAGAATCGAAGCTTCCCCTGTCTCCGCCGTATGATATTTATAGCCTTGGGTCTCCAGTGTTGTCGTAATCAGCTTGCGGATAGGTTTGTCATCCTCTACCACAAGTATCAAGGGTTTATTCATGGACATTCACCTCTTCTGCCTGCAGGGTGAAGCTGAATACCGTCCCCTGCGGTGCGTGATCTCGTAATTCAATATTGCCGCCATGGGCGTGGATAATCGACTTGCAGAGTGCCAGCCCTAGGCCTAATCCGCGCCTGCCGTCGCCGCGCACGTTGTCTGCCGTGTAGAACATCTCGAACACCTTGGCTTTGGCTTCAGCTGAAATGCCGGGGCCATCATCAGCAACCTCCACCACTACCCAGCCCGCCTCGCGTCTGGCGGATACCGTTATATGTGACCCGGATTGAGTATATTTGATCGCGTTATCCACCAGATTGATGATGACCTGAATAATCAGCCGTGAATCCATTCTGGCCATGAGCAGCTCATCCTCCAGCCGGATCTCAATGTGATGCTCATCCTTATTGCGGTTTACATGCAGCAGCGCTTCGGCTATCACTTCCTCCAGCAGCTCCGCCTGAAAATTCAGGTGAAGGGCGCCGTTATCGATTCGGGTAATAGACAGCAGATTCTCCACCAGATTGATCAGCCACATGGAATCATCGTAGATATCGTTATACAGTTCCTTCTTCTGCTCTTCATTCAGGACCATCGAGTTGCCGATCAGTATGCCCGCATTGCCGGAAATACTCGTAAGAGGTGTGCGCAGATCATGTGAAATGCCCCGCAGCAGATTGGTACGCAGCTGTTCCTGCTGGATTTGCAGAGAGATTTCCTTTTGCTTTTCATTCAGCTTATCTTTCTCCAGGGCAAGGGCACATTCACCCAGCATGGCAATCATCAGGCTTTTCTCAAAAACCTCCAGCGGTTCCTCCTGCTCCATTACGATGCCCGCCACCGCAAAGACCGTATCCCCTCCGCGCACCGCATGATACAGACAATGAGCTGCCGAGAACGTATCTGTAGAAGCTCCTGCCCGTTTATTATTCTGCAGCACCCACTCTGCAACTTTGCGTTCATCATCGAAGATATAGCTCTGGGGATCAACTGCAGCTTCCTCCTTGGCAAAAATCAGCGGTTCGGCAAGCTCCCCCTCCACTACCTCATAGACAATTATGCTCCGGTCCAGCAGCTTGACCATTTGCAGTGCCGTTTCGTTGATGATCGCCGGGGTATCCTTGGCCTGCTGCAGCTTCCGGCTTGTCTCCAGCAGAACCTCAGTCCGGTAAGCCTTTTGCGCGGATTCCCTGGCTTGTTCCTTCACCCGCAAGGTCAGTGTGCTCGTAATAAACGAAGCTGACAGCATGACCAGAAAAGTCACCGGGTAACCGGAATCATAGGCCTGCAGAGAGAAAAAAGGAGCAGTAAAGAAATAATTAAAGACAAGCACACTCAAAATCGAAGTAACCGCGCTGTACAGCCGCCCCTTTGTGACCATCGCATCCAGCAGAACACCCAGGATATACACGGTGATAATATTGGCTTCACTGAAGCCGAGATACTTGAACCATAACCCGATCAATGTACAGACCAGCAGGATACCTATAGTTTTGCCGGTATCAGCCAGCGTCAGAAGCGGAGATTTGGCATATTGCGGGAACTTTTTGTACATGGAAGGCCCATTATCCGGAATAATATAAATATCGATATTCGGAGCGGACGCCGTCAGCTTGTCGACAATGTTAGATTTGGCCGGCCAGCGGGTTTTGTGCTGCGAACGTCCCAGAACGATCTTGGAGACCCGGCTTGTTTTGGCGTATTCGGCAATTTGTCCGGGAACATCCTCCCCATATACGGTCGCGACCTGTGCTCCGAGCTGCTCTGCCAGTCTCAGATTCTCACGCAGCTCTGCCTTGTTCTTGGCGGTTAATTCTTTCGTCCTCGACGTTTCCACATACAGTGCCGTGAATGTTCCATGCAGGGCATCGGCCATTCTGGCCGCAGTGCGGATCACCTTCTTGCTGGAGATTGCCGAGGACAGGCAGACCAGTATATGATCCTTCGTATAAAAGGTAGCACTGGCCGCCTTCTCCCCGAGCTGTACGGCAATCCTGTTCAGCTGGTCAGCTGTATAACGCAGAGCAATTTCCCGCAGGGCAAGCAGTTTTTCCGGGATGAACAAACCGGCATGCCTCTGCTGCAGCTGTTCATCCGGGTATATCCGGCCTTTCTTTAAACGGTCTATCAGATCGCCGGGTCCGACATCAACAAACTCCACCAGATCCGCACGGTCAAATACGCTGTCCGGAATACGCTCCAGCACAGGAATACCCGTTATGGAGGTCACGACATCGGTCAGACTCTCTATATGTTCGACATTTACCGTGGTGAACACATTAATTCCAGCCCGCAGCAGCTCCTCCACATCCTGATATCTTCTTTTGTGGCGGCCGCCCGGAGCATTGATGTGGGCTAGATCATCAACCAGGATCAGCTCTGGCCTTCTGCGGATTGCGAGGTCAATGTCAAACTCCCGGACCCTTTCCCCGTGAATAGATATCTCCAGAGGTGGAAGAAGCTCAAGCCCCGACAGCAGTTCCGCCGTATCTGCTCTGTTATGAGATTCGATAAAGCCCGCGGCCACCTGAAGACCTTCCTTTTGTTCTTCATGGGCGGCATAGAGCATAGCACAGGTCTTACCTGCCCCGGGTGCGTATCCGAAGAATATTTTCAGCCTGCCCCGCTGCTTCTCAGCCGTTGTGTATCCTGCCATTCGAATGGTTCCTTCCTATATGGGCATCATGCCTTGCGTTCGTACTCTTTATGATAGCGTCAGTATAGCATGTGCACAATCAGCATGACA
Source organism: Paenibacillus sp. FSL H8-0259 (assembly GCF_037963255.1). Taxonomy (NCBI): domain Bacteria; kingdom Bacillati; phylum Bacillota; class Bacilli; order Caryophanales; family Paenibacillaceae; genus Paenibacillus; species Paenibacillus sp. FSL H8-0259. The sequence continues at coordinate 3,964,620 of NZ_CP150147.1, read as the reverse complement.
TTACGGAATTGGCTGTGGCATTAAGATTGCATTAAGATGAGGGGATGGATGGCAGCATTTAGGAGGTGATCCGCAGGCGGTGCCGAATATTGTAGAGTAGCAAATTTCAACATACCGATTCTAAGGAGATCTGAGATGACAAACGAACAGCAATCCGGACAAGGGACGATGGAGATGATTTTGGCTGGTGCAGTGAAGCTTCCCGGGGTACAAGTAGACCGGAGTGAATTCCTTGCACAGCAGTTTGCCAAATATGATACTTATGGAAATATGAGTACTATTCTGGAGCGAGGACCACTTGAGGCCGGAATCAGCCTATCGGTCATTGACAAACTAGCCAAGACGCTAATTGAAAAGCGTACTATCTTAAGTACAGCAGCTTCCACAGCAGCCGGCCTTCCGGGAGGATTAGCCATGGCGGCGACCATTCCGGCAGACACCCTGCAGTTTTTTGGCGTAGCCATGCGCTTGTCCCAGGAATTAGCCTACCTGTATGGGGGCGCGGATCTGTGGCAAGGCAACACCCCGGACTCGGAGCAGGTTAGCCGTGAGCTTACATTATATCTGGGAGTTATGTTCGGAGTGGCCGGCTCTGCTCCGATGCTGCGAATTCTGAACGCACCTAATTCCCGGCAGCTGCTGAATGAGCAGACCCGGCAAGACTTGGCCCAAACGATGTATTACCCGCTGCTGAAGAAAATCTCCTCTTATATCGGGATTAAAATCACCAAGAAAACCTTTGCCCAAGGCGCATCCAAGTTCATACCTGTTCTGGGCGGACTTCTCTCCGGCGGGATGACCTATTTCTCCATGAAGCCTATGGGGCACCGCCTGCGGGAAGCTTTGTATGATGCTTGCGATCATTATTCGGAAGCTCAACTGGCGCAGGACAGGGATAAGGTGCAGCGTGCGGTTGCAGATTCGGAGATTAATGTAATTGAAGGTGAATTTTTTGACTTAGGGTTTGATTCGAAGCCAGAGCCGGCAACAACTGCTGCTGCAAGACCGGAGAAATTTAGTGCCGCGGATGAACTGCTGAAATTCAAGCAGCTGCTGGATATGGGCGCAATTACCCAAGAGGAATTCGACCGGAAGAAATCCGAGCTGCTGAACAGCTGATTTCTCGCATGAATCTTGAAGAGCTAGGACCTCTGCTGTGGCAGGAGGCTTAGCTCTTTTTTGTGAGTAAAATTCATGATGCTCTGATCTAAGAAGAAACAGAAGTTAGTAAATATAACATGCATGTTCTTGTTTAATAACAGCCTCTGTTTCGAGAATTGGCGACAAGACTGCACTGCCAGCCCAATATAAAAAGCTAAAAAACTAAACGTATCAAGCGGTACTTTATCCTTTTAAAGTAGATTCGCGAACAAGCGGACGCGCAGCAACGCATGTTTTTGCCGGATTTCCGAACTCCCTTTATAATCATAACATTGATTCAATATAGAGATGGAGTGAGTAAACCTGACATGAATACAATTCAACTGGAGTTCACTGAGCAAAGAAATATCAGGGCCAGCCAGAGATTACAACAAGGAATACTGCAAATCCTCAAGGTGCTGCTGGGCACACTTATCGTGAGCATTGGTGTACTTATCCTCAAGCATTCCGAGATCATCACCGGTGGAACCGTCGGTTTGTCGCTCAGTTTATCCTATTGGTTGGGTACTTCTTTCTCCGTTACGTATCTTCTGGTCAACATCCCCTTTTACGTGCTGTCCCTGTTCAAAATGGGCTGGAAATTCACCGTATCCACGCTGTTCGCTGTCTCTTCATTAAGCCTGATGTCGGCTGCAGCTGCCCGCTTGCCTGAATTCGTACTTCCGGGCTGGTTCGGAGCAGCAATCGGCGGCTCTGTCATGGGTCTCGGGATGTCCTACTTGTTCCTGAACGGCTCATCGCTGGGGGGGAGCAATATCCTGGCTCTAATTTTCCATAAAAAGTTCGGCTGGAATCCGGGGAAAGTTATGTTCGTGCTTGACGGTCTGATCATCACCGGGTCGTTCTACTCCATCGGGCTGTTCAAGGGACTCTACTCCGTTCTTTCGATTGTCATCCTGTCCTTCATGATTCATTTGTTCAAAAGCCGCTTCGCTGCTCCGGCCAAAGCCCCGGCCCAAACCCGTACCCTACCGGCGGCGGAAGCTTCTTAATCGTGTTATTGAAGCAGTCTCAGCCAAGTCAGCGATCCCGAGCACTGATTTATGCTTGTTACCGCTGTGCTTGATCAAGTGCATCTTCTATCGCTTTGAGATAAGCTTTGCTCGTAAGCGTAGCGCCGCTGATACTGTCTACCTGCAGCGATTGAGCCTGGATCACTCTGCCGAACAGCTCTTCCGTAGAAGCCGCAGGCTGATTCTCCGCGTGCTCCAGTAGCTTAATCGCTGTTACTTTCTGCGCTGCAATAGTTACCTGAACCTTATTCGCCCTCCATTTATACATCCCGCCTGCGTATTCACCAACATATTGCCTGCATGCAGCTGTTTGAAATCCACTTCACCGATTTGAACATTCCGGGCTTCACGCCGCTCTTTCTCCGTGAACAGCCAGCCTGCAGCAAGTCCAACCAATACAATTATAATTACAGAAATACACATTATGAGCAGGTTGCGTTTCCACTTTGGTTTCACTTACATCACCTCTTATGAATGAATATAACTGTATTCATTCATTATTTTGCATTCTTGGCCATTCTTCTTCCGATTAGATCAAATATACGTCCGGCCAGCCTTTTGAATGGCCCTAGAGATGCCGTGTAATAATACGCCGACTCAAACCAGCCGTTAGCCTTGTAATGCCGGTAATCTTTGGATTTGTCATCCAGCATGTTATGAATACTGGTCCGTGACAAGCGGAACAGCATCAGTCTGAACAACGTGGGCGCCGGAGGTGACGAACGCATAAGCCCTTTGTAGAATCTGGCGGCGGCCTTGCGGATTTCCTGTGAATTTTTCTCCCGGGCAGCTTGTGTTATCGGCTCCATCGTATGAAGCACACATCCACGGGTTACCTGGAAGCCCAGATTCTCCCCCATACTGCTAAGATATTTGACGATACCCTTACCGCCGTGAATGCCCTGGTTGACGACCGCTGTATAAGTCTTGCCGAAGAATTGCGGCCGATGGAATACATAAGCCAGCCGGTCCAGCAGGTTCTTCATCGATGCCGATACATGGAATGCATAATTCGGAGTGGCCATAATAACGCCGTCGGAGTTCTCCATTTTCCCGATCAGCACATCCCGGTCATCTTTGAGCGGACAAAATTCTTCGCCTTTACTGAAGCATACCTTGCAGCCCCGGCAGAATTCAAGTCTGTAATCCTTCAGGAAAATGTACTCAAACTCAATCTCCCCGTATGTCCTTAGCCGAGCTTCAAATTCGCAGACTGCCTTGTACGTGGCATGCTTTTGCTGATTACCAATGATTGCGGTGACTTTCTTCATGACTGTCCCTCCAGAGTAGTGATGAGATCATACTTTCATTTCGAATCTTTATGAATGAATATATTTATATTCATTCATTTCATATAATAACATAGATATGCCCCATTGTCTGGCCGGATATAGCGTGATCTTGAACGATTAGTGAAGACCTGCTACTTTTTTATGCTTTCCCGTCCGGCATGTTAAAAAGGCCACAAAGCGTTATCCGCTTATGACCTCATCATGTCCGTATAGTACTTAACCGGGATTAATCCATACTAAATTGTCATCGTATTCGTCAACCGTCCCAGCTTCTCGATCTCTACGGTTATTGTATCCCCGGCTTGCAGATATACCTGCTGCTCCGGCGGATACCCCAGCATAACGCCTTCCGGAGTACCTGTCATAATCATATCTCCCGGCTCCAGTGTGAAATGCTGTGAAATATAGCTGATAATCTCATCACACTTAAAGATCATATCGGCTGTATTGGATGACTGGCGAAGCTCGCCGTTAACAGTACACGAAATCGCAAGCTGGTTCGGGTCCCCCACTTCATCCGCAGTTACGAGATAAGGGCCGACCGGAGCGAATTTATCACAGGTTTTGCCCAGGAGCCACTGCTGGGTCCGCATCTGCAGATCGCGGGCGGAGAGGTCATTGCCGCAGCAATATCCATAAACATACTTATAGGCTTCCTCCCTGGAGACATTCCGGGCCGTCCGGCCCATCACGATTACAAGCTCGGCCTCATAGTCCACTGTCTGCGAGGCAGCAGGCAGCGGTACCGGCTCCAGATGAGCTGCCAGCGCATTATTGAATTTGCTGAAGAGAATTGGCGTCTGCGGTATAGGAGCATTCGTTTCTTCTGCGTGCTTGCGGTAATTGAGTCCGACACAGATAATTTTACCGGGCCTGGGAACACAGGGGGCAAGCTGCAGCGTGGATTCGTCGAGCAGAACTACGGCATCTGATTCTGGCACAGTTCCGCTTACTGCCTGCCCGGCAAGTCCGTTAAGATGAGATAGCATTTCCAGCCCTCCGGCAATCACGTTCTGCAGTGTTACGGAGCTTGTTCCTTTCAGGTAACCTGATGCTGTCAAAGCATGTTCAACATCCAGTATGCCGGCTTCCGTGTGTACTCCAACGCGGGTAACGCCTTCTTGAATATAGGATAGTAGTTTCATATCTAGACCGCCCCGTATAGTCTTGTAATAAAAGCATGAACAATACCGAGCACATCATCAGACCAGAAGTCCGGGCCGCCATGATCGGCTCCCTCTATTTTGAAGAACTCAATATCCTTGCCCTTTTGTTTCAGGTCGTTGTACAGCAGCACACTTTGCTCAAAAGGAACCAGGCGATCCTTATTGCCATGGATAATCAGTATAGGTGGAATGTCCACTTCCTGCGAAATATGATTCATAATAATGGTTGGTTCCGCCTGCACCGGATTCTCCAGGACATTCAGACCTCCGATCAGCAGGCCTTCGGGAGAATCTGCTCCGGCATGGTCCATCGTTGAGTGCGCCTCATTCATCCGGGTAATATCTGCAGGACCGTAGTAGTCGATGATTCCCTTCACTTCGCAGGATAATCCGTCGTACACATCCGTATCGAGCGTCTTGTCATGCGGAGTTATCCCCGTCATCACTGCCGTATGACCGCCGGAGGAGTCTCCCCAAATTACGATTTGCTCTGGATCAATTCTAAACTGCCCGGCATTCTTCCGCAGATACCGTATAGCTGTCTTGGCATCCTGGATCTGCGCGGGGAACGGCGCCAGGTCTGACGGGCGGTATTCCACGATTGCAACAGCATAGCCTTGTCTGGATATCCAGGACAGCGGTGCGAGATTCGCATCCAGATGCTGCTGTCTCCATGCCGAACCTTGCACGAACACCAGCAGCGGCCAGGTAGCATCCGGACGTTCATGCTGGGAGGGTAATATCAGATGCATATGCAGGGGCCGACCGTCCCTCTCGCAATAGGTATGATTGTGCAGCACCGTGCAATAGACCGCGTCAGGATTCATAGACATTACTTTCATCCCCGCCGCTGTCGCTTCCGATGCAGGGAATGCTTTGTAGCTGAGCTCTCTGGGTTCAATCCGCATCATCATTTGCCTCCTGTGAAATCAGTTGAGTAAATTTTACCACTTCTATTCATACCTTGTCTTGCCGATGCGTTCAGGTGCAAAAAAGGAGCTGCGGTAAGATACCGAGCTCCTGTATAGATTCACATCCAAAACCCTCTTGTAAAAGCTATAGACCCGTCGTAGTCGACGTATACATTTTGGATATTGGGATTACTCAAAAGATCAGTGACACAATAGAATAGCGGGATAACCGCCATTTGCTCGATAAGCAGCTTTTCTGCTTTGGCGTAAATTTCCATACGTTTTCCAGTGTCTGTTGTCTGCTGGGCTTGGTGCATATAACGATCATACACTGTATTGCTCCACCCTGCATCATTAGAGACGCTTTGTGAACTGAATAGCTCCATCATCGAAGCCGGATCATTGAAGTCAGCGGTCCAGCCCGCTCTTGCCATGGTATAATTCTGATTCTCGCGGTTTTTCACTAGCTCCGGGAAGCTTTGAATTTCTATATTTACATCAATTCCTAAATTCTTATGCCAGCCATCAATGACTTTTTTGGCGATAGCGCCATGATTACTGCCATCATTCACAATAATTGTAAATACCGGCAGTTTGGCAAGTCCCGATTCTCTCAATCCTTCCTTCAGCAATACCCTGGCCGCCGCAGCATCCTCTCTAAAATATGCCCGGCCGGACATCTCTGAGCGAAAATTCAGCTTCGCTCCGTGAATACTTGGCGGCACAAATCCATACGCCGGATTGCCGTAACGCAGACTTTCACGGTCAATCGCCATCGCCAATGCTTTGCGGATCTTCAAGTTGTTAAAAGGAGCCTTACTCAGATTGAATTGATAAAAATAGGTTGAAGCATAAGGTGCCTCATCTAAAGACCTTTCGGTTGCGCTATCTAATGAAGCATAAACTACCGATTCCTCTCCTCCGCCTCCAACCCAGTCGACCTCTTTATTCATGTAAGCGATTGTCGGATTCTCCGGCAGCAGCAGACGCACCTCTGACAGTTTAATATCCTTGGCTGCATAATAATCAGGGTTTTTAACTAAGGAAATTTCATTATCCGTCCATGCTTTTAGCTTAAATGGACCATTAGTTATCATTGATTTGATGTCTGTTGCCCATTTGCTGTTGCCCTTTGCGGTCTTAGCGTAAACCGGCAGATAAGTACTTTCCGCAAGCAACTGAATGAAATAGGAGGTTTTCTCCTTCAAGGTCACTTGAAGTGTGTTGCTGCTCAATGCTTTAACACCGAGAGAAGAAGCATCCTTCAGGATTCCCTGATGATATTTCTCAGCATTAATAATGACGTACATATTAAACGCGAAAAGATTATCTGTTTCCGGAGCGAGCGCCCGCTTCCAGGCATACTCGAAGTCCGAGGCCAGCACCTGCTGCCCATTGCTCCATTTCGCATCAGCACGTAGTGTAAATGTATACGTTCTGCCATCACTGGAGAGGGTCCAGGATTTAGCCGTTCCAGGCACAGCAATACCGGCCTCGTTCAAACGGACCAGACCTTCAAACAACCCTTTGACAGCCGTATTTGTACTTTTATCTGCCGATGACGCCGGGTCCAGTACCTCTGGAAGACTTCCCAGACCAATACGCAATACCTTATTAGTTTGTGCAGCAGATGAACTGCCCGTCCCTCCCGTGAGCGTTACACTCATCATTAAACCTACTGCCAAAATGATATGAAGCAACCTTTTCATCAACGTTTCCCCTTTGTAAAGCCATTATGTATTAGTAATAGGATAGCATGGAGGGCAGATATTACGCTGTCGTAATTTATCGAAGATCTTGAATTATATCCTATGTAAATAAAAAATGAGCGCTTTATAGCGCTCATCAACATCTAAAACATGTATGCTTGCATTAGGCGGCTCGGTGGTTCAGCAAGTTTAAAGGTTTTAACATACACATCTGACATTTTGTACCATGTAGCTTCATCAACAACCCCTTTATTCTTCTTTCCTTTCTCGTATATTTCTTGAAATTTAAGTACTGCCTTTTGTGTTTTTTCATCAAACACACCATTTACATCTACTGGAGGAAATGACTTATTCTTTTCTCTAAAAAGCTTTAAAAATTCTTGTATAGAAAATACATCACCACCATTAGAACCAAGCAATAGTGGAGATCCAGGGTAGGATTTCGGATTGCCTTCCACAACGTCTGCTGTCACTATTTCAAATTCAATTTTTAATTTGTCTAAGTAATACTTCAATAAATCCTGATGTGTAAGCTCGCGATTGTTCAGAGATCTATTATTTAAGCCGATTTGAGGAATCCCCCCATTGCTACATTTATCAGTTTTACCAGCACAATATTGCGTTAATAGTGGCTGGTTTTTTTCTTTGATCTTTATATATTTATTGAAGTATTTTTCAACAATTAAATCTGTATGCTGAAATGTAATCCCACCTTTAGGGTAGTGTTGATCTATATTTATATTGTTTGTAATGTTAAATTGATAACCAACATTACGATATAACTCTGTGTAAACTCGATTCAACGCGAAGGAATTTGACAATAAAAAGAGTGCTATTCCTGCTTGCTCTGTTAGATTTGCTATTCCACCAAATTCCTGGGCTGAAACCATCCTTAAGTATTTTCTAAAGTCCTCGGTAATAATCTTAGATTTATTAATAGGCTTAGCCGCTTCATAAGGATTAGCGGCTCCTAAATAAATATCAATCTCGGAAGGTATATACGGATATCTTGGTACTGAAATTGTTGGGGGAAAAGCATATAATGTCCCGGGTTCAGAAGGCAACTCTATTATTAATGGTTTTGGGTCTGGAATATTTAGAGGATTTTGAATTAATTTTGTGGGTTCTTGTTGAACAATACTATTTTCTTCTATCTCAATGACATTGTTTCTATATCCTGCTCGCGCTAGTTCTAATTGTCTTATTTGGAGTAATTCATCTTGATTAACTGTAATTCGATCATTCCATACTTGAACTCCAGATTTGATGTACTCTTGTTGCTCATTATATCTTCCTTGTATTGGGGGAACTTGAACAATTAGATCATATTTTTTGTAAGGAAGATTCGAATACCCACCGTTTCTTGATTCAAGTTCAATGTCATTGATTTGTCCTGAATTATTAGTTTCGAGTTCCTTTATTACCTTATCTCGCGATCCATGTTCAGTAATAAAAACTTTTGCCCCTGCAATGGGGTCCGCTTGATTTCGATCATTAATAGTTACATTTAAGATTCCACTCATTAGCCTACACTCCTTTATTTAGAATTAATGCATCATTCTATGCGGATTATGTGAAAATGGGCACTTATATGTTGAAGTCATCATTATCAATTAGTCTTTCATCAAAAGATCGGTTTATCTCATAATTCCTAAGAGATTAAAATCACTCTAACGTGTGTAATACGTTCGAGCCAGCAGTCATTAATGCTCATACTCAAGTGTCTTTACCCGATCTTACTTTGGAGACCACGTCGGCATAAAATCCATAAGCAACTTCTGGCACAATTTCCGCAAGTAATCGTACGAGATGTACTCTACTTTCTTCCACTCCTTGTCCCGGTCAAGGGCCCCTCCATAATGAACTATGGATATGCGGGTTGAATTCACATCACGGTCAATCGTATAAATCACTATAATGACGCCGACTTTCGTAGTTCTTGTTTTTATTTTTCCGGTAATAATTTTGAATGATTTTGGCTACTTGATTTATTCACCGTTTCCACGATGCTTCTGTCGAGCCCCTCAGAAAGGTTATGACCGTTTATCTCTATGTCTCCTGCCTGATTCTTCACTTTCATTCCCTTTTATTTTCCATACGGTGTAATGCACATTTTTTTCATTGTATAATTCCTATACAAAAAAGAGGAGCCCGCTTGAGCCCCTCCCCTTACTATCCCTGTCTACTGTATCAGCAGCCCAAATCCGGTCTGAATATAATACAGGCTTGGATAAGCAATATTGCTGGTAGTCAGGTTGTTGAATGTAGCCGAGCCGTTGCCGGTATACGTGTAGATCGCAGCTCCCTTATGGGCGCCGGAGAAGCGTGAGGTCGTTACTCCATCGAGCCCTGTGCCGTTAATGTTGATGTTGTTGAATACGATATTGGAGAATCCGCCTCCGTATCCGAACTGGATCGCATCGCGCTGGGTGTTGATGATATCGATGTTAGTGAACGTTACGTTCTTGATCGGGTCACTCGAAGCTTCGAGGTCAATCGCGCCGCGTTCCCCGTCATACAAGTCACGGCTGGTGCCGCTGTTGATAATCGTGGTATCCGAGAAAAGAATGCCCGTGTTATTGTTGAAATGCGCACCCGGGAAGGTCGTGTTCAGTCGGATGCCGGAACCGCCTACCGTGTCGATAATGTAGTTATGATCCGCCTTATGGCCGCTGCCTCCGAAGAAGGCAATCCCGCCTGCACGCCAGTTATTCTCAATGGTGTTGTATGAGAAGGTATTATTCACCCCATCCGGAGCACCGAAAGTGTTGCTCGGCCACACGGCCAGACCATCGTCTCCGTTATTGCGCACATTGGTGTTGCGGACGGTCGAGTTGCTGGTACCTTGGGAGTAGTTAATACCGTCAGCCAGGTTGTTGCGGATACGGCTGTTCTCCACAAGCAGATTGTTCGCGAAGATTGCCGGGGTCCGTGCATAATCCCCCACCCACATGCCGCATTCAAAATGCTCTACCCAGACATCATGGATAATAGAGTTATTGCCGAAGTTATCCATGAAGCCTTTGTAGATGGCATTCTGGTTGTAACGCGATCTCAGGTTCGAGTTCATATAGACATTGCTGAAATCAAGCTTACCCAGGATGCGGAGCGAGATCCCGCCGCCCGCAGCATTAGGATTGGTGAACTGCAGGTTGGTATGCCAGTAACCAGCACCAGTAACCGTAAAGTTATTGATCATATTGCTGACAGAGCCAATCACCCACATGCTGCTTAGATTGAAGGTTCCGGCTGGAATATAGAGCGATTTGCCGCCTGTGACTGCTGCTGTTACTGCACTGTTGAAGGCTGCAAGATCATCCTGTCCATCACCCGCAACTGCACCGTAATCGGTTACCGATACCGAGTTGGCCGGACGGGCGATTGCCGCCGGTACTGGCTCGATTTCCAGGAAGTCTACACCGTATTCCAGACTGTCCCCGTTATTCTTCTGAATACGGATCGTATCGCCGGGCTGGAGCGGTGTATCCATCTTCCAGTGTACTTCGTCGAAGCGGAACAGCGGACGTCCGGCACTTGGTGCATCACCAGGCTGGTCGCCGGAGAAATATTGCCAGGAGTAATAGGAAGTAAGCGGGATGGTTTTGGCTTTGGTGCCGTTTACGTATACATCCAGCGCTCCGGTAAGACCCATACCATCTGCCGAATCCGGCATGGTGAATCTCATCGTGACCCCGGCGCCGCCTTGACCTGAACGGACGGTCCACTGGGCATAAGAGCCATTCGAAGGAAGTGTTACGTAACTCTGGCCCGATGCTTCTGAAGCAATCAGCGTCTGATCGAAGTTTGGAGCAGATTTCAGTGCAGCAGCTCCGCCACGGGTCGCATCCTGCGTATCATAGCGGGCATAGGGCACGCTTGCTCCGCGCAGGGCATAAACAACCAGATTAACGGTATTCACATTATTAGCCTGCTTGGTCGTAACTTCATTCGCATCTGCAGCAATTGTTGTGGTGACGGTGTAATTGCCGTTGACAGCGCTCCATGTCCCCGGGATGGAGACATTCACAGAAGCACCGGCAGCAATCGCTCCGCTGTAGGATCCGGTGAAGGTCTGCACGGTGGAGCCAGCTGAATTCTTCAATACTACTGTGATTCCATGTGCACCTCCTGCGGAAGCAATCGTCCCCTGATTCTTGAGATTGACTGCAAAGGATACGCTATTACCAGCTACCGGATTGCCCGGTGTCCAGGATGTCGTACCTACAAGGTCAGAGCTTGATACAGGAGCAACAACAAGTGATGAAGGACTGCTGTAGCTGTTGTTGCTGTCATTCTGTTCAATGATCTGATTAGTCTCATCTACCTTGGCACTGAGCGGGTAGGTGGCGGCTGTTCGGGTACCGGCATTCAATGACACGGTTGCCGAAGCACCCGCTGCCAGAGCTGCTACCGGGGCCGAGCCTGCCAGCTCATTGTTCAGATAGAAATTGACTGTCGTGGCCGCTGCTGCGGCACTGCCGCTATTCTTCACGATGGCATTCAATGTAATCTCATTCGTTTCAACGGGAGAAGCCGGAGTCCATGACATGCCTGTAATCGTCAGGTCCGGGTTCGGTGCAGGTGTTCCATAGACCTGGAACTCGGCAATCTGTCCCGCAGGGGCACCTGAATTGGAAGTAATATTGATCTGGACACGCTTGACGGTTGCCGTAACGGGAATGGTCACCGTATTTCCGCTGGCTGGGTTGAACGTATACGCCTGAGCGGAGACCAGATTGCTGAAGGTTGTCGTGCTCTGATTATGTCCTAGTACTTGAATATTCTGAGTCCGTGTCCCCCATTCCGTGGCCGGGTTCAGCTTCAGTACAATCGAAGTGATGTTATGATTGGCGCCGAGATCAAGCGTGAGCGAATTTGGATTACCGCTTCCTTCCCAGTAAGTAGCCGTATTGTTATCGTTGGCATTACCGGCAACGAAATTCTGTGTGCTGGAGGATGCGCTGATTGCCTTACCAATAGCGATGTTCCCTCCAGGGGACACCGTTGGTGTGGGCACCGGTGTGGCTGTCGGTGTTGCCGATGCCGTCGGAACTGGGGTTGCGGTAGGCGCAGGTGTAGTTGTGGAAGTAGGTGCCACCGTAGCCGTAGGTACCGGTGTTGGTGATGGAGCCGTTGTAGGAGCTGTTGTAGGTGAAGGTGTCGGCGTGGCGGTCACTGCTGCCGCTACTACAATCTGATCCAGATTGACGTTACCCGTATCACCGGCATCATATTTGTAGGCGATGGTATTACTGCCGGAGTTCAGCGTCAGGAGCTCGGCCTTCGTGCTCCAGGTATCCCAGTTCGCCAGATTCGGCAAGGTGGACTGGCGGATTTTGACTCCGTTCACATAGATGCTGAGGGTCTTATCGCTTCCGCTCGCGTTAGCGTACTTCAGCGTAACATTCCGCGAACCCGCTGCAGCTACACTCACCGTGAAGGTAGTTGCCGGTCCTTGGGTCAGATAACCGTCAACAAAACCCGTACCGGAGTAACCCGCATGATCTGTGTTCACTTTCGCCCCGCCGGAGAGTGCAGCGGATTCTGCTTCATAGGTACCGGCTGGAACCGGTGTTGCAGCAGGAGTGACTGCAGGCGTGGCCGTTGGGCTGCTGGAGCCGTAAATTTCAAGCTCAGAGAACTGGGCTGCCGGCCATCCGGTGTTCGCGGTTACGAGCAGGCGCACATAACGCGTACTGGCTGCTGCAAAGTTAACCGTGACACTGTTGCCAGCAGCCGATGGATTAAATACATAGGCTGCCGAAGCCACGATATCTGTAAATGTGGAACCGTTCGTACTCCCTTGTACGGCCAGCGTCTGCGTGCGTGTCTCCCAGCCTGCAGGAATCTTTAGCACAAGCTGGTCAATACTGGTAAGCGCACCCAGGTCAACCTGAATCCACTGGGGAAAAGCATCATTTGTGCTTTCCCAATAGGTGCTCTGGTTGCTGTCCTTGACATTGTCAGGCGTATACGTTTGCGATTGGCCGCTGGAAGTAATGGTTTTGTTAAGTGTCAGATTCTGTCCACCGGCAGCTGATGAATGTGTCAGCGGTCCGGCGGCCATAAACAGAGTTGAGATTAGCAGCGTTACTACAAGCGACCATACGACATACTTGTTGCGCATTATAATCCTCCTTAATCTGATGTTAGAACGGCACATAGAATTTTCTGAAGTACTAGAATGATAGCGATTACAAAAAATTAAATCCTTACCAATCCATCATTTGCTTCCAACGTGCAGGTGCCACTCTACTGATATTGCCTCTACTCAACCGGCTTGCGATAGTTCTGCCCAGCCCCCTCTCACTGCAATACACACTCATTATAGTTTTAACGCAGTGCAATCTATAATAGCTAATTCTACGGAAAAGATAGGCGATTCAATGATCGTGATGATTTGCAGCAGCGGGTCAGCCCGAAACATCCTGAATAGACAAAAAAGCACCTCCGCCAGGGAAGTGCTTCGTACTTCACTTAGTATTTCGCATCGGATTTCTGCTCTCACAGGGCACCTTGGTCTGGCATAATCCGCAGCCAGCTCCTGATGTAGCCTCCCCGCCGCTTTGGGCCGCCCACTCCCGTGAACCCTGGCCATACACAAATTTCATGCAGGCGATTTTGTCATGGCCGTTTGTGCTGATCGCCTGCACCGGGCAGCGGGTAATGCAGACGCCACAGTTCCCTTTGCTGCATAACAAACAATTTCCCGTATGAGTAGCCGCGGATCTTGGATTAGACGGGAACTGCAAATCCGTTACTACCGACAGCAGCCGTATGGCAATTCCCTTCTCCGAAATGAATCCATCATTAAGACTGAAGGTGCCCAGCCCGGCAGCATAAGCAACATGACGTTCTGACCAATTGGAGATTGGGCCTGTTTCTGAACTGGAGATCCCGTACCAATCCGTATCCAGCGGCGCAGCCGCAAGGCGGCCAAGTTTTTTTAAATAATCTGTCAGATAAAGGCGGGCCGCCTTCAAGAAATACTCATCCCCGAACGTACGCAGCAGGGCCCACTCCCGTGAAGCTCTTTCCTTTTGCTGGCGGTTGGCCTTCCTGATGGATTCATGAATGGGCAGCACTATGCTGATCACCGAACCTCCATTGTAGGTCCCTGAACCGAATGAACGCTCTATTACCTCTTTTGGCGTTGCATGGCCGGGACCAATAATGCTTTTATACTCCTCAAACAAAGGATCGTCAGCTGAAGCAAATTGAATGATAGGCTCATCATAATAAGGTCCCTGAAGTACATCTGACCAGTTCAATGGGCTCTCCTTAACAAAGGCTTTCATCACTTCAATAATGAGCTGCTTCTGTTCCTCTTCCGCTCTTTCATTAATTGCAGTACTGTCTGGGTGCATGGTCTTCCCTCCTCTTGAGTGTACTCTTTCTATCCGGAAGTTAACGTGTATATACACGTATTGGCGATAAGCAACTGCTGTTGCGTCATTACTGCGTAAAGTTTGATGAACCAAGAGTCGAGATTATGCTCAGGCCATCAGTTTTTCCACTTTGGATAAAAGGGTAGTAAGTACTTTCATATCTTCATCGCCCAATGCCTCCTGCAAAAAACTCTGCGCCTGCTCCCATTGGTTCCCGGCAGCTATATATTTCACTTTCCCGCTCTCCGACAGGATCAGCAGGCGGTTCCGGCTTCCCTGCGGAGAAATATCCTCCACATAGCCAATCTGTTCCAGTGCCTTGAGATTGCGGACAATAGTGGTCCGGTCCAGTCTCATCTTAAGTGCCAGGTCGCTGACACTTGCCGGTCCGAGGGAGTAAATATGCTTCAGTAAAGAAAACTGGCTGATATTTAAACCGCTTGAAGACAGAAATCCGTCATATATTCCTGTAACTGCTGAGGAAGCCCTCCGCAGATTAATACAGCTGCAGACACTGGAAACGCGGATATTGGGTGAAGAAGGGTCTCCGGCTGTTGTCATAGATTATTCTCCTCCTGTTGTATTTATCGTGTACATACACTATTTCAAAATGGAGAGCTTTTGTCAGAGTCATTTATCACAAGGACGCGTAATTTGAAAAATGAAAATAATCCTCCCTGAATCTTCAAGGAAGGATTGTGGATACAATGGTTTGAATTTCTAAGACAACTCTTTGATATACCAGGCGTCGCAGGCATAATGCTCTGAACCGGCAAGCGGAGCATCCAGCAGCCCGAAACCATGTTTGAGATAGAAACGGCCTGCGGCCTGCATGGTCTGCAGCGTCTCCAGATAACATCTGCTGTAATGTTGCCTGGCGAATTCCAGTGCCGTCCCTAATAAATCTGCAGCAGCTCCTTGGCCGCGGATGGCGGATGACAGATACATTTTCTGCAGCTCACAGATCCCGTTCTCCTCATCAAAAGGTGCAATTCCGCAGCCGCCAAGCACCTCCCCATCTTCTTCAACAATCCAGTAAGCCCTGTTCGCAGCACTATTGTAATAGGTGTATAGGTCATGCATGCTGTCATCAGCCCAGGCGAGACCGTCACGGTTGCCCCCGAATTCAATCAGACATTCCCGGATAATCCCTTCAATAGCCGCATTATCTCTGCGCTCTATGTATCTGATATTCATCATTCTGTTAAGCCTCCCGCCATTCTTCCGGGCTATGTCCCGTTATCCTATTCACTTTATCATAACAGCAGACTTCCTACTCCACAAAATCGCAAAAAGCCGCAAACACATCCCTTCATACCTGTAGAATAGGATGTATTTGCAGCTCAATAGGTAGCGTCAAGAAGTTTGTGTAAGAGAGTAGAAGTACCTCCCCGGGTTACGGGTTGGGGGTGCAGGTGTTTCTGGGGGCGGGGGAACCCCGACCCCCAGAAACTGGATTCATCCGCTATTCTTCTTCGGGTGTAGGCAAGGAAGGGTAGCGTGCTTCAAATAACTCGTTTAGCTTCTTTTTGACGGGTTCCATCCCAAAGCCAGGAACGACCCGCTGCCCATGACGTTCATTGTAGTCGAGCATTTCGAGATACACGATTTTCTCTGCCGCATCCATATTCGTCAAACTGTTCATCGGTTTCAGGCGTTTGCGGATTTCCTTGTTCATTCGCTCAATCGGATTCGACGTATAGATCGCTTTGCGAATGGGCTCCGGGTACTTGTAGAACGTCAGGAGTGTGCACAACTGCTCCTCCCAGGACTTCATTTCTTTCGAATACAGCTTGTTCCACTTGGCTTTGACCGTATCAAAGTTAGCCCGGGCCACGACCTCATCCGGTGCGGTATACACGGTCTTCAGGTCTTCAAGGACATCGGTTTTGTGCTCGATCCGGATTTTGGGGAACGTGGCCCGCACCTTGTGCACCACACAGTGCTGCACATCCGCCTGCGGGTACGTCTCTTTAAAGGCCGCATCCAGCCCGGGAAGCCCGTCAAACACACCGAGCAACACCTCCTGCGCTCCACGGTCGTACAGGTCTTTCAGCACCTCACGCCAGCCGTTCGAACTCTCTTGACCGCCGACGTAGAACCCGAGGATTTGACGTTGTCCCTCTTCGTCAATCCCCATCGCAAAATAAACGACCTCAACGCGGACCGTACCCCGTTTGAGCTTCACGTACAGCCCATCCAGGTAGATCACGCTGTAGCGCTTGCTCAGCGGCCGTTTCTGCCACTGGTGGATGTCGTCCAGGACGGTAGCCGTAATGTTGCTAACGGTCGTTGGAGAGTAATGGCTTCCAAACATACTTTCAATAAACCGGGCCACATCCCGCGTCCCCATGCCGCTTTTATACATCTGGATGACCGCTTCCTCCAGCCACCCGTCCCGCCGCTGGTACGGCTCAAACATCTGAGTTTGAAACAATCCTTGGCGGTCGCGGGGGACCTCCAGGTCCTCTAGATTGCCGTATTTCGTGTGCAGGTTTCGGGTGTAGTATCCGTTACGGCTATTGCGTGTACCTGCTTCCTCGCTCGCCATGAACGCCTGCATTTCTGCACGCATGATGGACTCCAAGTGGTCTTTCACAAAATCGTTAACAAGTTTTTCAAATAGATTATTCAGTGAGCTTTCGGGTAAAATAGTCATTGGTAGGGTTCCTCCTTGGTGGTTTCGCAATCCTGAGGATACCCTACTTTTTTGTTGCCTGACTAGGCTCCAAATACTGGTACACAACTTATTTTACGCCATCGCTCAATATCTAAAAGATTATACTTTGATTACTTTTTGACATCCTCCATGCTGGCTCCGAAATTAATAGGATAGACCCATCCATCCAGGACAAGTGCCGGAACGGATTTCACTCCTGCCAGCTCAGCTTCTCCAATCCGGGAGGTGTCCGTGCTGAAATTCACGACTTCAATTTCAGTTTTGGCCGGGTCCAGATAGTTCAGAATCATCTGCTCCGCATCTACACATACCGGACAGCCCGCATGATAAAACACCGCTTTTGCCCTTGTAATTTCTCTTTTCTAAGTTTTGTTGTTTCTGACAACTCTTATTTTAGAGAATGGCAGGTGCTTTTTCTATTCAGAATAGGCTATCATTATCATAGTTTCAGCCAATGCAAATTAAACAAAGGAATGAAGTGAATCCTCATGGAAATGAAGCAGCTGGAGTATTTCTTGGCCGTGTGTGAAGAAATGCATTTTACCCGCGCAACGGACAAGGTCCGGATATCGCAGCCTTCGCTTAGCCAGCAGATCCGGAATCTGGAGTATGAGGTCGGCACCCCGCTGTTCGACCGGATCGGCAAGAAGATCGCGTTGACCGAAGCGGGAAAAATACTCAAGCATCACAGCCAAAATATCTTCTACGAATTAAATCAATCCAAAAATGCGATCGACGAGCTGCTTATGAAGCCTGGCAGGACGGCATCCCTATGAAGCAGCTTGCGGAGCTTCCCCTCGTTCTCCTGCCGGACAACTTCTTCATCCGGCAGCTGTTGAATGACTACAGTGAATCATTAGGATTCACAATTAAACCTTTTCTGGAGATGACCACGATAGAGGCACTTGTCCATATGGTGGAGAGCGGCATGGGCTGCACGGTTCTGCCCCGCAGCTTAATGGAGCATCTGCAGAAAGATTCAGTACGGGTGCTTCCGATTATTAATCCTTCGCCGACACGCCGGATAGGCGTTGTGTTTCGCAAAGAAAAATACATGTGTGCAGCGACCAAGCGCTTCATCCGCGAGCTGCAAGAGAATGCTGCACATTTCAAGGAGAGCGTCTAATGAACAAACTTGTATTTTTCCTCGGTCCGGGCGGGGCCGGCAAAACAACACTCGCCAAAACCATAGCAGCCCGGCGCCCGGCCTCTGTATTCGATATGGATATTCTGCTGCGTCCGGCAGCTACCGCGATCATGACTATGCATGGACTGGACCCCGATGACAGGGATTCGGATGAATATAAAAGCTTATGCCGGGACCTGGGGTACCGGATTACAATGGACGCTGCACTGGACAATATCGGCCTTCAAAGCGATATATTCGTCGTAGGTCCCTTCACCAAGGAGGCGGCCGACCCGGAATGGATCGGGCGTGAACTGTCGCGAATCGGACGTACACTGGCGGAGGTCGAGGTCAAAGTTGTCATGGTCAGTCTTCCAGATGCGGCAGCGTTCCGTGAACGGCTTGAGGGCAGACAGTCCCCTCTGGACGCCTGGAAGTTCGCACACTGGGATGAGTTCAGCGCTTCCCTGGGCAGCCGCACCGTGGCATGGCCGCTTCCGGCTTCGCAGGTGGCACAGATCGATAATTCCCATCCGGACAGGAACGTTGCTGCTGCGGCTGTGGAAGCTTTTATTTACGGGGAGGCATCTTCCTCCGCATTCCTTATCGAAAAGAACCTCCCGCCTATAATAATAGACTGAGAGGTTCCTTTGTAATTCGAATATTTATTATTGTTTTATCGCATGAATATAATGAATCGTCTCAAAAGCGGTCAAAGCATCACTCCGGTTGCTGAAGAATCTGTCATTGATCTCCGCCGGGGACAAGTGCTCATAAATCAGCAGGCCTGCTTGCTCCAGCAGCTGCTCCATTTCATGATAAGCGAAACAGGATTTCATCGGCTCACCGCTGACGGCAGCCATCTGTAGCATCTTTTCCACCCGGCCGGACACTCCCTTCTCTTCAAAAAGCCGCTCATCCGCATAATCCAGCACGATAGAGCTACCTGCCGGGAGACCGGCGAATACTTCAGTAATCAGTCTGGCATTCTCCTCTTTCGTGAGGTAATAGGACACACCCAGCAGGCTGAAGAAGGTCTTGGCTTGTGAATCAAATCCTTGCCCAACCAGATTGGAAGAAGAGAATTCCCTGGTGAAGTCCATGGGTACAAAGTGAAGATTGACCGGAACTTCCAACCCGGCGTCACTGAGCCTCTGCTGCTTGAACTCCTGTGTAGCCGGATAGTCCACTTCAAATATCTCCAGCAGGTCTTTCAATTCAGGATGACGGTAGCCAAAGGTATCAAGTCCGGCTCCAAGGATGACATACTGCTTCAGTCCTAAGGTTAGCTCATGCAGCAATAGGGCTTCACAGTAAGCAGCACGCGCGAGCGGTGTCGGAGACAGCTGTACATGTGTAATCCATTTCAGAATGGCGTCCGGATCATCCTTATGTTGATTTGCAATGTCTGTGTTGAAAAAAGAGATGCCCTGCACCATATTCTTGCGGATGTCTGAAAACTCCTGCGGTGAAATCAAGTCTTGGGCCAAATAATCATCGAAAATCTTGGGTGTGTCATATTTACTGTGATAGGCTCGGCCAAACGCTGCTACTTTGGAAGTCAAACTGGACTCATTCTGCTTCAAACGTGTATCCTCCCATATAAAAATAAGATTCCCCCGGCCGGGAGAATCTTATTATATACACAAACTATTAATATGTAAATTATAGCATAATTAATATATTTTGTCAATGATAAAATTCTCCAAGAAAAGCACCAGCTTCCCTGAAACTGGAGATCACCCCGCTGCCGACAGCTGCACAGAGCGCTGCTCCTACAGCAGCCTCTTCAGTTTGCGCACCGGCTGTGAGCGGCACTCCGAATGCTGCTTCAGCCTTGGCACACAGCACAGGATTACTCCGCAATGCATTACCGGAACCTATGAGGCGGGTGAACCCCTTCGCCCCCTGCTGCTCCAGATCCTTCAGGAAGCCGTATAATTCATCAATCATCCCCTGGAGAAAAGCATGGGCCAGTCCGGCAGGTGTGAAGTTATCTAGTGTGATTCCCTCGATGCTACCGCGATTGCCCGGCTCAGCTCTTGTACCCAGAAACTGTGTATTCACCTTTAGGCCAGTGTTCTTTCCACCAGATGGCTCTTCCGTAAGCAATTGAGCCAGCAGAGAATAGATATCTGCAGGTGCTTCTCCTGTGTAAGCTGTGATCAGCTGCCGGATGAAGCCTTCCAGCAGAGCATAGGATCTGCCGCCGCTAAGCGCAGCCCCTACCATGAGTACTCCACCGCCCGGATAAGGGCGCACCTCCATTGCTGAAGGAGCAGGGGTGTATTCAGGAAGCCAGGCCGATAGCTGGCTGCCCGTGCCGATGTTCAGCAGCAATGAACCGGCGGGCTGCGGCACGCTGCCCAGGAAGCTGGCCTGATTGTCCCCGAGTGAGGTGTACACAGGTATTCCCTGCGGTGTAGCACCGATTGCAGTCCCTGAAGGGACGACCGGCGGCAATATCGCCACATCGATTCCGGCCTGAATGAGTGCTATTTGATCAAAATCGCCCGTCTGTAAACTGAAGCCACCAATGCCGGCTGCCTGTGTTGCATCAATTAAAGGTACCGCGCTGTTTGCCAGCCTCATCGCGATGTAATCCGCAATCGTGCAGAATCGGACCGCATTCCCAGGCACCAGCTGATGCTGCAAATTATAATAATGAGTGGCCAGTCCGTAGCCTGGAGCTATATGATATCCGGCAAGTACGCTTAGTTTCTGCGCATAAGTGTAACTGCTGTCCTCCACACAAGGCTGGCCGCCTCTCCCATCCTGCCAGGTATAGAGCGGGCCCAGAGGATTGCCGCTCTGGTCTATATATAGAATCCCGTGCATCTGCCCGGTCAGGCCGATTCCTGCTGCTTCCGGCTCCCTTGACAGCAGGAGACCAAGGATACGTTCAGCCTGCTGCAGAATAATCCCCGGCTCCTGCAGACGTTCCCATTCATGATTCCGGCTGGATGGTTTACTTGTTTGTTCCTCAGTAATCGTATGCAGGACGGTTCGTGTCTCCAAATCGTAGAGCAATCCGGAAATTGAGGTGGTTCCGATATCCAGTCCGATCATGATCATGTACTTCATCCTCTTTCCGTTCATATAGCCTATATGGTAAGCCTTCACGAAGTATAGCGTCAACCCGGCGCATAAAACCCCATGGATCAAATGATACTAGACCAGACAAAGTATAAATTCAAGCGGGAGGCGTACATGTGAGACTTCAGAACAAAGTGGCAATAGTAACCGGCGCGGCATCCGGTATGGGCAAAGCGATTGCGGCTCTCTATGCCAAAGAAGGTGCTAAGGTAGTAGTGGCGGATATTCACTTGGAGGCTGCGGAGACGGTGGCCGGGGAGATTAAGTCCGGCGGCGGTGAAGCCCTCGCGGTGAAAGCAAATGTTGCTGATGAATCTGATATCCAGAACCTGATCGACACTACAGTAAAAACCTACGGAACCGTAGATATCCTGGTGAACAACGCGGGGATTATGGATAACTTTGAACCGGCAGGTGACATTGAGGATGACAGCTGGAACCGCATCTTTGCCGTCAATACTACATCCGTAATGCGTGCTACACGTAAAGTACTCCCTATCTTCTTGGCTAAACAGCAAGGGGTGATCATTAACGTAGCATCCGCAGGCGGACTTTTTGGTGCCCGGGCAGGTGCAGCTTACACAGCCTCCAAGCATGCGGTTGTCGGATTCACCAAGAATACCGGATTCATGTATGCTCCTCAGGGCATCCGCTGCAATGCGATTGCTCCGGGCGGGGTGGAGACCAATATCGGATCTACCATGACGCATATTAATGAATTCGGTATGGGACGTACGCAGCCGGGATTGGCTCTTAACCCGCGCACAGGCAAACCGGAGGAAATCGCGCAGCTTGCCCTGTTCCTCGGCTCAGACGAAGCAAGCTTTATTAATGGAGCGGTGGTAACGGCTGATGGCGGATGGACTGCTTATTAAAAGTCTGCGCTGCTTCAAAAGAAAGGCCATCTCCCGTTATTCACGGTTGATGGCCTTTGTTACATACCGTTGTTAGTTGCGTGCATCCTGCACCCTGATATTACTGCCGAACAAGGTAGAATCGCTTGTCAGTTTGTAGGCTGGGTAGCCTTCCTCTGCTTCCAGTCGCATGATCTCATCGAATAGGGATTCCTGCTGCCGGTCACACAGAAAGGTAAAGGGTTCGGTTTGAAATACGATATCCGTCGGGGAAGGCCCGCTTACAATCCGGATGACTAGAACGCCATTGCAGCCGCAATCCTCTGTATCATAGAACATTTTGAATTGCCCGGGCTGGCCGGCAAGGCTCTGCGCAAGCCGTTCTTCGGTGAGCGGGTTTAGTTGTATTTGCATCAGATATTTCTCTCCTTTGTTGGGCAAAATGCCTGCGAATTCGATCAGGTGTCCAGTATAGTGTGTATTTTGCCCGGACTCCTGTGACAGCAGTCACTTTGGGTATGACATTAATATAACATATCATCAGGCGTTGACGTGCCCAAGCCTGTGCTTGGGACATATCAACGCCTGATTAGGGATATACTATATCCTAGCCGATCTGTGAGCGCACTGTCTTTTCCAGGCTGAGCAGTTCCTCTCTTACCTTAACCACTTCGCCAATAATGATGATGGCCGGATTGCTGATTCTCATCGCCGCTGCCAGTTTGCCGATACTGCCGAGCGTTCCGGTCACTGTCCGTTCGCGCACTGTTGTCCCGTTCTCAATCAGGGCAATAGGTGTCAGCGGATCTTTGCCATGCTTAAGCAGCTGATCACAAATCTCGCCCAGTTTGCTGACTCCCATATAGATGACAAGGGTGTCCACACTATGGGCAAGTGCATCCCATCGTACCGGAGAGTCCTGATCATGGCAGCGGCTGCCCGTCACGATAGCGAATGAAGCCGCCAATCCGCGATGGGTCAGCGGGATTCCCGCGGAAGCGGCTGCGCCGATCGCCGAGGTGATCCCGGGAATCACTTCGTATGGGATTCCCGCTGCAGCGGCTTCCAGCGCTTCCTCTCCGCCGCGTCCGAAGACAAACGGGTCTCCGCCTTTCAGGCGTACCACGTGACATCCGCCTGCAGCATAGTTGATCATCAGCTGCTGGGTGGATTCCTGCGGCATCGAGTGAAGTCCGGGCGCTTTGCCGCAGTAGATGCGCAGAACATCGCTTTTGGCATAGCCCAGCAGCTCTTCATTCACCAGGCGGTCATACAGAATCACATCTGCACTCTGAATACGCCGCAGTGCCTTGACTGTAATCAGCTCGGGATCACCGGGGCCTGCACCGACAATGGATATGCTGCCCTGCTTCATAGGCTTTTCTCCAGGGCGGCTGTGGCTGAGATCACTGTATCACGTCCCGGCGTCAATCCGGCTTCAGAAGCGGCTCCGGGTTTGAAGCTTTTTTGCGACAGATAGAGAAGAATGCCCGTGAACAGCAGGCCTCCGGCGAAATTGCCGATCAGAACGGGAATGCCGTTCCAGATCCACCAGTCCGCGAAGCTGACATTCGCGCCAAGCATCATTCCGGCAGGAATAACGAAGAAGTTGACAACCGTATGCTCGAAGCCTTGCCCGAAGAAGGTCAGGATCGGCAGCCACATGGCGAAGATTTTACCGGATGTGGACTTCGAGGTCATAGCCATTACCGCACCCAGCGTAACCATCCAGTTGCAGAGCATCGCTTTGATGAAGACAAGGGTCATCCCCTCAGCCCCCATGCTCTTGTATGCTGTAGTCTTAGCCTCACTGGTCGAAATTAATGTCTGGATCAGCGGATTCGACATATCCGTCCCCATCTTCGTAATTGTGAGTCCATACAGAGCTGCGTATACTGCGCATCCAATCAGATGCCCGATAATAACCCAGAAGAAATTGCCCAGCATCCGTTTTATTGTTGTCCGCTTCTCCAGCACAGCCAGCGGGACCAGGGCAAAGCTGCCGGTGACGAGTTCTAGCCCAAGCAGAATGATCATCACAAAACCTACAGGAAACAGAAGTGCACCAACCATCGGGATCTTGGTCTGGGCGGTGGCGGTAAAGGCCAGTGTTGTGGCACAGGCCAGTATGGCACCCCCAAGGCTGCCGCGGACAATCAGCTGCATAATGCCCAGTTCCGCTTTGGTCTTGCCGGCTTCAATCATTGAGGTCAATACTTCACTTGGTTTGACATAGTCCATTAGGAATCCCCCTTATATGCTCGGATGAATTATATCGTTAGGTACAAGCTGCCGCTGGTGTGATCAACCTCCACCTCATAGGTTGTCACATGCCCTGTATCCGGTGCCTGCACGTCACCGCTATGGAGATCGATCCGCCAGTCATGGAGCGGACAATGCACCTTGGAACCGCAGACCATTCCTTCGGATAAGACTCCGCCTTTATGCGGGCATTTATTCTCCACTGCCAGCACCTCACCGCTGCTTAACCGGAACAAGGCAATCTCGGTATCTCCCACCCGTAACTTACGCGATCCCTTGATGTCAATATCGTTCAAGTTACCAATGAGCATCTTGGTCATTGTCATTTGTAAGCCCCCTTAGACTGTCTCCGGCAAGGAGATCGGTTCGAAATTTTTGCGCAGCTCCGGTGTATTCACAATTTGCTTCCATGGATCGGTGGTAAGACTAAGCGTCTTCTGAATTCTCTCCTGCAGCGCCAATCGTGCCTCGCGGGACTCCAGCGCCTGCTTGATGCTGTCAAGCCCGACACGTTCCACCCACTGGGCAGTCCGTTCATTCCACCCGGCATTCTCACGGTAATATTGCAGGAACGCACTGGCCCACTCCATCACCTCATCATCGGTCTTCACCACGCAGAGCAGTTCCGTGGCCCGGACATGAACGCCGCCGTTACCGCCGATATGCAGCTCCCAGCCGCCGTCAATGGCTACGACTCCGAAGTCCTTAATTGTCGCTTCCGCACAGTTGCGCGGACATCCGGATACGGCCAGCTTCACTTTGCCCGGTGTGTTCAGCCGTTCAAAAGCCTGTTCCAGCCGGATACCCATTCCAAGGGCATCCTGTGTGCCGAACCGGCAATAGGTGGAGCCGACACAGGTTTTCACTGTCCGCAGTGTCTTGCCGTAGGCATGGCCGGAGGGCATATCCAGCTCTTCCCACATCCTCGGCAGGTCCTCCTTCTTCACCCCAAGCAGATCGAGCCGTTGTCCGCCGGTGAACTTGACCAGCGGGACATCGAACTTCACCGCAACTTGGGCAATCTTGATCAGTTCAGCTGGAGAGGTAACACCGCCGTAGATTCTCGGTACCACGGAATACGTACCGTCCTTTTGGATATTGGCATGGTAGCGCTCATTGGTGAATCTCGATTCATTCTCATCAATATATTCTTCAGGATAGAGCATCCCCAGATAGTAGTTCAGGGATGGACGGCATTTGGCGCACCCTTCTTCGTTGCCCCACTCCAGGACATTCATGACTTCCTTGACGGTCATCAGCTTCATCCGCTTGATTTCGGCGACGATCTCATCCCGCCCGAGCGTGGTGCAGCCGCAGATTCCTTCTTTGACCGTTACGGCAGCCTCGCCGGCATATAGCTGCAGCAGTCCTTCCACCAGCGGCTTGCAGCCGCCGCAGGAAGCCGATGCTTTGGTGCAGGCTTTGATCTGCCCTACACTGGTACAGCCGCCGGAGGTAATCGCCTCGGCAATCGCCCCTTTCGAGACTCCATTGCAGCCGCAGATGATCTCATCATCCACCATTCCTTCAAGCCGGTTCCCTTTGGGTGCCAGCGCATCAGCAGATATTCCAAGCAGCAGCTCTTTCTCTCTCCCCTTAATATTCTCGCCCTTCTTAATCATCGAGAACAGCTGCGCCCCGTCACCTGTATCTCCGAACAGCACGGCTCCAATCAGTTTATCACCGTGAATGACCAACTTTTTATACACACCATCGGTCTCATCCTGGAACCGCAGCGCCTTGGTGCCGGGCTGTTCGGTGAATTGTCCAGCCGAGAATACATCAACGCCGGATACTTTCAGCTTGGTAGAGGTAACCGAACCGGCGTAGCCTTCTGTTGTTACACCTGCCAGCCTTTTAGCCAGGACAGCGCCTTGTTCATATAGCGGGGCGACAAGCCCGTAGGCAATACCCCGGTGTTCCGCACACTCCCCGACGGCATAGATGCCGGGCAGACTGCTCTCCATATAATCGTTCACAATAATTCCGCGGTTGACTTCAATCCCGCTGCTGCGGGCAAGCTCTACATTCGGCTTGATGCCGACTGCCATCACAATCAGATCCGCGTCTTCAATGCTGCCATCTGCGAACAAAAGGCCTTTGACCCGCTTTTTGCCAAGAACCGCTTCGGACTGCTTCTTCAGCAGGAACTTCATTCCCTGGGCTTCCAGTTCCTTGCGCAGCATTACAGAGGCGGACTCGTCCAGCTGGCGCTCCATAATATATTCATGGATGTGGACTACCGATACCTCCATCCCCAGATGCAGCAGCCCTCTTGCCGCCTCCAGTCCGAGCAGACCGCCGCCGATCACCAGCGCTTTGCCATATTTTTGCGATACCTCCTGCATGATTTGTGTATCCTTGATATCCCGGAAGGCAATGACGCCCTCCTTCTCGGCACCTGGGATCGGCAGCATGAAGGGGTTGGAGCCGGTTGCCAGAATCAGCTCATCATAACTTGTAGTAATTCCTTTATCCGTATGGACTTTGCGCTCTACAGGATCAATGGAGGTTACGGTGTGTCCCGTATACAGCTGAATATTGAAGCTCCGGTACCACTCCAGGTCGTTGATTACGATCTCATCAAGGCTTGCACCGCCTGCAAGAACAGAAGACAACATGATCCGGTTATAATTCGGATGCGGCTCCGAACCAAAGATTGTAATGTCATAAGCCTCCGGCGCTAATTTGAGCAGATGCTCAATCGCCCGTACCCCTGCCATTCCGTTACCGACTAATATCAGTTTTTTGCGAATTGCTGACATGTCTCTCTCTCCTCTCCAGGTAAACAACAGAAATAGCCCGCTTCACTCCGCCCGGAAACATACTTCTTCCGTTGCGATTTAAGTGAAAGCAGGCGCCATTGCCGCTTCAACCGAATACATCGTTGTATTCGCAGAATTGATGAATTTGTTAAAACGACTATACTACAGCCATCCTAATTACGTCAATAATTATGACATATAAAATTTTATTATTTTAATTCATCGACAAAATTACCAGAACTGTGTTATATAATATTACATCATCTTTATTCCGACTGTACTTATTCTACACTGGTGTGCAGACTTATCCCCTTATTATATGTAAAAGGAGCGTCGTCAACTATGCATTCCCTGTTAGTTATAGATCCGGGCAGAACAGAGAATTCCGCAGAAGAACGCTCCTCCCCAACTCCTGACAGTATCCTCAGTTCCTGTGGTTATGTGATCGGGACGGCTGCTTCGGAAGATCAGGTCTTTCCGCTGATCGGTGACACGGATGCCTTCATTCTCCATCTCCCCGTTACTGAGATCAGCTATTGGAGAAGTATTCTGGTTCAGCACAAGGTTGCCCCGGTACTCTGGTGGTGTACCCCGCGGACCGCAACGTTATCCGTCTCTGCCTGTGGAGATGATATTATGGTGGACGGAATATTGTCTCCGGCGATGCAGCCCCAGGAGATCCACTGGATTCTTCACTTCAGCTCCAGGCAATGCTTCGAGCGCCAGCAATGGCTCAAGGAACGGGAACAGCTGTTATCCCGGCTTGAGGAGCGTAAATGGATCGACATGGCCAAAGGTATTCTCTCCAAAGCCAGGAACATCAGCGAATCCGAAGCTTACGACCTGCTGCGGAAGCAGGCCATGAACGAACGGAAACGGATGGTCGATGTCGCTACTTCCATCGTCAAGGTGTACCAGATGCTGCAGGATCAAACTTAAGGAGACTTCCATATGATTAATATTCTGAAAGAAGTTGCCCGCGGCAAACGCGGTGCCAAGGATTTAAGCTACGGGGAAGCGGAATATGCGGCGGAAGCCATTCTTGGACAGACTGCTTCTCCGGTGCAGATTGGCGCTTTCCTGATCGCCGAACGCATGAAGCTGGAGAGCCTGGAAGAGCTGGAAGCCTTCGTTGCGGTCTGCCGCAAATATGCCTCAAGGGAACCTGTCCAACAGGGGATCGATTGTGCCGGACCCTATGACGGCAGGGTGCATTCCTTCATCGCCACGTTCCCTACTGCCTTTCTGCTGTCTGCCGCCGGTCTGCCGGTTACCCTGCATGGCTCCGCAGGCTTGCCTCCGAAGTGGGGAATTACGCTGCAGGATATCATTCATGCATCCGGAATTGATATTGCAGGTCTGAGCCGCAGTGCGGCCATTGAGGCGGCGGAGGCCAGCGGTGTGCTGTTTGCGAAATCGGAGCAGTGGTGCCCGCCGCTGGGTGCTCTGCGCGGCCTGCGTGAAGACATTGGGCTGCGCACGATTTTCAACACAGCCGAGAAGCTGATTGATTATTCCTGTTCACCTTATATCGTCTTCGGCATTTTTCATAATACGGTATTCGACCGGATCTCCCGGCTGATTGTGAAGCTCGGATATCAGCGGGGACTGGTTGTTCAAGGCGTGGAAGGCTCGGAGGATCTGTATATCGACCGGCCGAACCGCGTATACCGCATTCAGGATGGAGCGGCGGAGCTGGATATCATTGATCCGGAGTCGCTCGGACTGGAAGTGCCCGTTCCGGAGGTCGATTGGACAGCCGAAAGACAGCTGCGTACCGCCGAGGAAGTGCTGCAGGGCGGCGGACATCTGGCGTTCTACAATCAGACACTGCTGAATGGTGCAGCCAGGCTCCATGCCGCCGGCAGGGTCAACTCTATTGAGGAAGGCGTCTATACCTGCAAGCATCTGCTGGACAACGGCCAGGCGTGGAACACGTATGCGAAATGGAAAAGCGCCATGCAAGGCAGCACAGCAGCCTCTCTCGGGCAGGTGTAGCCTGCTTTGCAGGCGTATATAGGGGCGGCAGACCGTATTGCGGTCTGCTATTTGCGCGCGCTTAAGCGCCGGGCTGCAGCATGGTGTTGCTTTGCTTTGCGGGAGTACCGGCAATCAGGCACTTTTTCTGCGGGAGCATACCGGGGTTCTACACGACTCATTCGCTAATGTCGAGGACTGAGATTCCGTTATTTCAGCAATTATGGCGAAATCGCATGACACGCGGACTCAGATTCCGTTAAGTGTCCGAAACACGCTTATTTTATGTCCGAATGTACAGGATAACGGAATCTCAGTCCGCGTACGCACCAATAGAAGCTTTTTACATGAAATAGAGGAATATCAGTCCGCTTCTTCACTTATTCGAACATCACCATCGCCAGCTTCAGTTCCAGCACCTCCAACACACCAGCATTACCAGTTCCACCAGCACCACCAACTCCACCAGCTCCACCAGTACCTTCAGTCCCACCAGTACCCGTTCTTAGCAAGCCCTCCACTTATCCGCATCTCTCCTGAAACGGCGGCTTACCCATCCCTATAAAGACAGTATTTTTTCAGCTAGTGTGAAGCAAATAAATTCTTGTCTGGCGAAAAAAAAGCACGCAGTCCGTTTTTGAACGGGTGCGCGCCTCTCATTTAATTCAATCCGTATGCAGCGCACTGCGGCGCTCGATGGCTCCGGCGGAGTCTTTAGAATCGCTTTTGCCGCCTAATTTGAACACCAGAATGCCTCCAACGATGATGAGCACGCCGATTAGCTGGTTAAACGAGAACGGAACCTTCTCCAGCCCCAGCCAGCCCAAGGAATCCCATAATAAGGCGAAGCCGAGCTGCGCAGTCAGGACGATCGAGATGGCATACGTTGCGCCAAGAATTCGGGTGGCCTGGACCAGACAGATGACGACGCCTACACCGATCATACCGCTGAACCAGTACCAGGGCTGCATATGCTGCAGCGTGAACATGTTCTTCCCTTCCATAATCAGCCCCATAATCAGTGAAGCTGCGAATCCCATACCCAGCACCAGTGTGGTGGTTGTCCAGGAGCCTGTATGCTCATTGACCTTGGCATTGAAAATATTCTGTAGACTAACCAGTGCACCCGCGATCAGCGCGAGTAGTATTCCTGCTAACATATCTGTTGCTCCCTTATATGCTGATTTGTATTGCCTTATTGCCTGGTTTTATTCGTAAATATTGCGGCTGGCCAGAGCTGAGAGCCCTTCCCTGTCCTTGACGATAATTGCCCCTGAGCTGCGCTCGGTCAGCCCTTCCTGGCAGAACTTCCGGATCACTCTGTTCAAATGCCTGTAGCTGGTGCCGATGAAATTCGCGGTATCCACCAGATTAATCGTATTCAGCTGGCCGGTAAATTGCGGATCCGATTCGTCGTAGGAGATGGACAGCAGGTAGCTGGCCAGCCGCACATCCACCGGATGCATCAGATTAAGACTGAGGAAGCTGGACTTCCGGTAGAACTTCTGAGTGATGATCTCCAGCATAAAATGCAGCAGCGGCGGATGATCCTTCGCATATTTATTCAGCCAGCGGTACGGCACCGCAATCATGTGAACCGGTGATACCGCCTCTACCGTATTGAGCATTTCCGTACCCTGAATATATTCAACATCGCCGATAAGCTCCAGCGGTGTTTTGAATGAGATGATTAGTGTTCTGCCCTCTGCCGAGGTCGTGTAAATCTTAAGCTTCCCTTTGACCAGCACATAGAGTGTGCTTGAAGGGTCTCCTTTGGAGCAGATATGCTCTCCCGGATCGTAGCTTAGCAGCGACAAGAGCTGTTTAAGCGGCTCTGTGAAAATATGATCGAGCTGGTGCTTCTGCAGATATGCTTGCAGCCGCCCGGAATCTTGAATTTCCTTCATCGCACAGGTTCACCTCCGCTTGACCTAATCATCAGAACTTCAGCACAACCACACCCAGGATCATCATCCCGATCCCGATAAACTGCGGCAGCTTCATCTTCTGCCTGGCTACCCCGAACCAGCCCTTGATGTCGATAACAAAAGTCAGGCACAGCTGGGCAATCAGCAAAGCAGAGATGGTTAAGGTGACACCGATGCTCTGAATCGCCGTAACCTCACTGAAAATAACGAATGCGGCAAATCCGCCGCCGATCAGATACAACGGATTAACCTTACGGAAGCCGTGTTTCTTCCCGTCCCGTACGATCAGCGCAATGACCAGCGCCATCAGGAACCCGGTGAACTGCGTGATCGTCGCTGCCTGCCACGTACCAATATCCTGGCTGATTCTTGCATTCGCTACCCCTTGCAGCGTAATGCAGGCCCCGCCTATAAATGCGAAAATTATCCCCTTCATCTGTCTCTCTCCTCTATATACTGTCTGCTTTAATTAAAAGCCAGTTTGCCGGATTCGGGAAGGACATATGTCCTGAATTGTAAAAGTGTCTGCGGGCGGCTGCCCGAAAGCAGCCGGTAAAGAGATAAAAAGCCCATTCCGAACCGGATTTCCGGCTCGAAACGGGCTTATAACAGTATGGTTTAGGAGAGCAGCTTCATTTCCCGCAGCTTGTCCATAATCATCACACTGACAGCTGATACGCGCGCTTTGTCTTCATAGGTTAACCAGGCCAATTCCTCGATTTCGGAAGCCGGGCTCAGTTCACCCGTGAACTCAGCCGTCAGGCAGGTCATACGGACTGAAACGCCTTCTGCTTTGCCATGCGCGGGAGCTTCAAAGCTTCCGAATTCTGCAATGGTCTCCGGTTTGATCTGAACAGATAATTCCTCTTCGATCTCCCGGATCAATGTCTGTGCATCACTCTCACCAGACTCCCGTTTGCCTCCGGGGAAATAATAGGTGTCCTTTCCTTTGGAACGAGCGCCAAGCACCTTGCCGTCCACGATATATATCCAGGCAACTTTATCTATGATTTCAGCCATTGTTCATCTGCTCCTTCATCGTACTTTAATATGCATATGCTGCTCCGCTTCATCCCAGGGGACCGGATACGCCTGGCCTTTGGCGCAGAAGATCGAGGTCGAGGAGTAAGCCGGATCGGCATTTTTATTATAATTCCGCTGCTGAATTACTGTTTCGGTCTGATGGCACGGCTGATAACCGGCGACTCTAAGCGACAGCGAACCCTTGCCCTGGGTCATGGAAGCCAGTCTCACCCCATAATTCATGAAGCTTGCCACTGGAACCGTACCGGTAATGACAGCCTTGGACTCTGTAATCTCAGGAGGGTTGAAGCTGCCGCTGGCCTGCTGGATATCACTCATTACTTTGCCCACGTAGTCTGAATCTATCCGGAGCTTCAGGTCATAGACCGGCTCCAGCAGCAGATTCACGGCCTGCTCCAGTCCCTGGCGCAAGGCACGGTAAGCCGCTTCTCGGAAATCTCCGCCGCTCGTATGCTTGTTATGAGCTCTGCCGCTAAGCAGGGTGATCTTCAGGTCGGTCAGCGGTGACCCGGTCAGCAGGCCGTGATGGCTGCTCTCCAGCAAATGCTGCCCAATCTGATGCTGATAGCCCACGGCCAGATCATCCGGGTGACAGCTGTTGATGAAGGTAATACCGCTGCCGCGATCCCCTGCCTCCAGCTTCAGATGAACCTCAGCGTAGTGGCCAAGCGGTTCGAAATGTCCGTAGCCATAGACGGTGCCAGTGATCGTCTCCTTGTAGAGAATCTCCGGCGGCCCAAAAGCAATCCGGAGCCGGAACCGTTCAGCCATGATCTGCTCCAGAATCTCCAGCTGAATTCCGCCCATGACATGGATATGCAGCTCCTGCAGCTCTTCATCCCAGCTTACATTGAGCGAAGGATCTTCCGCACCCAACTGTCCAAAGGCATTCATCAGTTCCTTCAGGTGTACCGGCGGCTCAAAAAGGACTTTGGATTTCAGCGTAGGTATCAGGCCGCTTTCCTGTGAGTCCGTCAGTTCACCAACGCCCTCTCCCGGCAGGGCTTCAGTAAGCCCTACAACCGCGAACAGCTCCCCTGCGGCAGCCCAATCGGCGGAAATATATTTGGTGCCGTTGTATTTGCGGATTCCGGTAACCCGCGCCGATACACGTTCCGGTCCATGTCCATACATTAAGTTGTCCCTGTTCTTCAGTACTCCCTGTAGAGCCTTGATGTAGGTGATACGGGTGCCTTTGTCATCGTGGCGGATCTTATAGACTCTCCCCGCAAATGGCAGCTCATGATCGTACT
Organism: Paenibacillus sp. FSL H8-0259; assembly: GCF_037963255.1. Lineage (NCBI taxonomy): Bacteria > Bacillati > Bacillota > Bacilli > Caryophanales > Paenibacillaceae > Paenibacillus > Paenibacillus sp. FSL H8-0259. Next base: position 3,930,995 of record NZ_CP150147.1, on the reverse strand, counting down.
CCGTGAAGGTTAACGCGTTCAGAACCTCCAGGAACCCGTCCACCCCTTGATCAAGCAATGCGGAGCCCTGCATACAAGGAAAAATGTCGCCCCGTTTCAACATGTCAGGCAGTGCACTGCGGCAGACATTGTCAGGCAGAGCTCCTTCCAGATACATCTCCAGCAGCGCGTCATCACGCTCCGCTATAAATACTCTCAGCTCATCAGTCAACGCCTCCCCCGGCAGCTGCGGCAGCATTAAGGCATTACCACTGAGCTGCTGCCGAATCTCTTCGAGTACACGCTGCGGGTCCGCACCGGCACGGTCGGTTTTGTTAATGAAGAACAGGGTGGGAATGTTATGCTGGCGCAGCAGCTGCCACACAGTTTCTGTATGACTCTCTACACCCTCCACCGCGCTCAGAATGACCACCGCATAATCCAGCACCTGCAGACAGCGCTCCATCTCTGGAGAGAAATCAACATGGCCCGGGGTATCCAGCAGGAAATATCGCGAATCCTTATATACAAATTCCGCCTGATCGGCAAAAACAGTGATTCCGCGCGCTTTTTCAATCTCGTGGGTATCCATGAAGGTATCCTGATGATCCACCCGGCCCCGGCTGCGGATCGTTTCGGTATGGTAGAGCATCTGCTCAGCGAAGGTCGTCTTGCCGGCATCTACATGTGCAAGCAGTCCGACGGTTATATTGTTCATAAGGTGCTGCTACACACCTCCACGGATATGCGGAACAACCTCGGACTGATAAAATGCGCTCAGGCGCTCCATTTCAGTTGAACTATAGGAAGGAGCTTCAAGTGTAGCGAGATTATCCGCTACCTGAGCTTCATTCTTGAAGCCCGGAATCACACAGCTGACGGCGGGATGGTCCAGAATCCAGCGCATGGACGCTCTGGCCATATTGCCGCGTCCTTCAGCAATCCACTCCAGCTTGCGGGCCAGTTCCACTCCGGTAACAAACGGAAGTCCGGCGAAGGTCTCACCAACGTTGAATTGCTCGCCGTTCGCGTTGAAGCTGCGGTGGTCGTTCTCCTGGAAGGTACTGGTCTCCTTGAACTTGCCGGTCAGCAGACCGCTGGCCAGCGGCAGACGCACCAAGATTCCTGCGCCGCGGGCAGCCGCACGCGGTAATAACTCCAGCGCCGGCTGCTGGCGGAACAGATTGAAGATCACCTGAAGCGCCTCTACTCCCGGATATTCCAGGCATAGCAGCCCTTCCTCGATGGTTTCTACACTTACGCCGTAGTGGCGGATTTTACCTTCGGCCTTCAATTGTTCAAGGGCCCCGAAGACACTGCCATCCCGCAGAATTTCCATAGGCGGACAGTGGACCTGATACAGATCAATCGCTTCCCTTTCCAGCCGCCGCAGGCTCTGTTCACAATATTCGCTTATTCTGCGCGCAGAGTAATTCTCCGGATCATGAATATCACCGGCACGGCAGAATTTCGTAGCAATATGTATCTCATCCTGCTTGCCTTTGGTTGCCTTGGCCAGCAGCTCTTCCGCATGCCCGGAGCCGTATACATCGGCAGTATCAAAGAAATTAACGCCCTGCTCCATAGCCAGCTGTAAGCCCTTAAGCCCGTCTTCATCCCTGCTGTTGCCCCAGTCCCCCCCGATTGCCCAAGTGCCAAAGCTGACTTCACTTACTGACAAACCTGTATTTCCCAGCTTGCGGTATTTCATCGTAGAACCTCCGTTTATGAGTGTAGTTAGTGTAATGAACCCTATGGAACCGTTAACAACTGACCTTATTATTATGAATGGTTTGCGCGAGAAGGTCCAGTCTCTGTATAGCTATACCGCCCGTGCTTAATCTCAGACTAATCGGACTCAGAATCGCTTATATTACTCGATACTGTGCATTTGGGGCACGATTTAACCAGATAACGGAATCTCTCAGTCCGCTTCATCCTCAAAAGGTGGTTTCCTCACGAAATAGGGTCCTCTCAGTCCGCTTCATACAACACTGGCTTTCTTGACCAAATGCAACATAGAATTGCTTACAATAAAAAAGACCGCCTCCATTATAGCGGAGCACAGCCTTTCACTAAATCCCGGCACAACATTATAGCTCTATCCGGTAGAACGGTCCTCATTTCTCGACTGATAGAAGGCCAGGCCCCATACAAGCAGAACCAAAGGAATGAAGACAAACCAGGGAAGTGTGACGGTATCTCCAATAATGAACGAAATAGCCAGCAGAATGACTACCACGATAATGGAATACAACATCCCTCTGCCAAAAGTTCTCATAATACTCTCCTCCTGTCACTGGATTATATTGTATATTACCCCGGTGACTGAAGTTTAAGCTCCTGGCTCTCCATGACAAAAGCAAACACCGGATAACTCTCCACAGGCTCGAATCCCAGCTTCAATGCCAGCCTGTGTGACGCGGTATTCTCATGTGTGGTTTCCCACAACGGAAGCTGGCCTCTGTCCAGGTAATAACTAATCAGTGACCGTGCGGCTAGCGTTGCGTATCCTTTGCCGCGCTCAGCTTCTGAGTATGTATCCACATCAATGAAATATCTGTTGTTATCGGTGAAGCCGTTATGCTTACAGACAGAGACTGCCTGACCCTCTACCTTCACCACAGCTCCGGTGGTTGTCAGGCTGCTGAAGCGGTTATGTATGTCAGACATATCATCTTCATGCTCCTCCAGAACAGGAAATTGCCTGTAGTCAACGGTCACGCCGCTGCCTGAAGCGTCTTCCGTAACCTTACTCTCAGGCGGATTAAACCTTGCACGATTGAACTCATATACCGATTCCATATGTCTATATACTTGCAGTCCGGCATATCCGGGCTTAAATAATGCCGTCCATGCATCACAATCATCCGTGTATATCTCGAACCAATTCTTTTGCCGCCGCCGGCAATCCGGAATCACTTGGGTCTGCAAAAATGCTGTCAGCTTCATCCTGTTCAGCTCTGTTCTGATATCTCCGGCAGCATACATCCATCTCCCCGTAGCCCATACCACGGCAAGGGATGGTGCAGCTGCATCATCGGCAAATACCCGTCCGGGATAATTCCCCTGCAAGACTGACAATGCGGGAATATGCTGCTTCTTATCGGCAAAAAAAACTTCAGCCGCAGGATAATTCTCAAATTTCAGCTCAATCATCGCATTAAACCTCCAATACAATCCATGTTTCCGTTTACAATAATACTCTATTATGCTATTTGTCGACAATGGTAGCAATTCACTTGTGGATTATCGATATATTTGGCAATTTTTAGTTATACTCGGTATTCTATATCTCTACCATCATCTCAGTTGAAGCGCTGCGCGATTTGGAACTGAAGGAAGGCTCTCCTGTTACCGCAATTATCAAAGCTTCCTCCGTATTGCTGATGGCATAACCGGCTTTCAGCTTACGCCGGGTATGCGCATAGCCTATACACGCCCGCACGCCAAAAAACCTGATCCGGCGATCCTCCGCCGATCAGGTCTTTTAGGTTCAATACCGCAGCACCAGCACAAACCGCATCCCCTGCTCCAGCGGCTCTGCGAAGATGTCGCCGCCCATCTTCATCAGCAGCTGCTTGCAGATGAATAGGCCGAGGCCGTTGCCTGGCTTCCCGTCCGCATTGGGGCCGCGCCAGAAGCTGGTGAAGATATGGGGCAGCTCGCCCAGCAATAGCGGTTCGCCTGAATTCTCAATGACGATGAGCTGGCGGTACTCCTCTTCCCGGAAGGTCATGCTGACCGTACCGCCATCGCCGTATTTTATCGCATTCTCGATAAGATTATTAAGCACTTCAAACAGCCTGTCCAGATCACCCAGCAGCAGCTTATCCTGATAAGGCCCCACCTTCAGCTCTATCTTCAGCAGCTCCAGCCGTTCTTTATGACCCGGGACAACCTTCCTGATCAACTCACTGATGTAGAACTCTCCCGGCACGACCTCCATCTCCTGCAGGGAGGAGACCGAGGCCGTGATAATATCCCCGATCAGCTGCTCCATCTGCTCCGCTTTCCGGCCGATCAGCCTGGCGGCCGCTTGGCGTTTCTCTTCACTGTCATAGAGGCTGCCGTCTAGGGCACTGGCGTACAGCCTGATTGCGGCGACTGGTGTTTTGAGCTCATGTGACAGGGAGGCGACCAGCGTCTGGCGGTCTTTTTCCAGGCGGAGATTGGTCTGCTTCTGGGCATCCAGTGTCTGCCGCAGCAGGTCCAGCCCCCATACGAAACGGCCGAAGAACCGGCTCCGGTGCTCCTTCATGCCTGTATTTAATTGGCCTCTGGATAACTCGTAAGGCAACTCCTGTAAGGTGTGAAACGGCTGCAGGATCTGCCTCCGGATATAGAACAGCAGTGCAGTCACCGCCCCAAGCGCCGCCAGCAGGAACACATTCAGGATTAGGAATACGCTGTGATCCGCACCGGGCAACCGGTATGAGAACCTTAAATACCCTGTCAGCTGCTGGTCCTTATAGACAGGTTTGACCGTGAATTCGTATGAATCCGCTACACCTATTCCGGCAAAAAACCGCTCAACAGCCTCTGCTTCCGCCCCCTGATCTATCCAGCTTAAGCCGTTAACGTATGTATAATCTCCCGGAGTAAGTATAATCTCATCCGGCCGCACCCCGCGCTGCACCTGCTCAATGATCCGGTTGATCTCCACCCGGTAAGCTTTGCCGGGCTCCCGTATTTCCCGGTAGGATACATATGCATTCAGAATGGCAATCACGATGAACCCGGCGAGTATTGTCCAGAGAATCAGCCGGTTAAATGCCTTCATATTTGTATCCTACCCCCCAGACGGTTACAATCCGCCTCGGCTCTTTGGGGTTCAGTTCGATTTTGTCCCGCAGCTTATTCATATGTACCGTCAGCGTAGAAGGCTCACTGAAGCTGTCTGCTCCCCATACCTGCTGGAACAGCCACTCTTTGCGCAGAGCCTTTCCCTTGTTATTCATCAGCAGCACCAGCAGCTCATATTCCTTGGCCGTCATCCCGAGCGGCTGCCCGCCTCTATATACCATCATCGAGGTCCGGTTAACTGTAAGGTCTCCATCAGCCAGCAGCTGCTTATCATCGTTCATCTCATAGCTTCGACGCAGATGTGCTTTGACCTTGGCAGTCAGCAGGTTGACCGAAAAAGGCTTCTCCAGATAATCATCTGCACCAAGCTCAAGACCAATAATCTTATTGTCATCCCCATGGCGTGCACTCATAATCAGAATCGGCAAATTGAACTTCTCCCTGGCGAGTCTGCAGACGGCGAAGCCGTCAAGCTCCGGCAGCATAATATCGAGCAGCAGCAGCCTGACAGGATGCATCTCCAGATAGGCCAGCCCCTCTTCCCCGGAAGCCGCAATGAATACAGAATACCCCTCCATCTGCAAAAAATCCTTAATCACCTCCGCCAGCTCCGCATTGTCTTCAATGATCAGAATATCCGCCACGGCTATCTCCTCCTGCTGCTTGTTACCAGCCCATCTCCATCAGCCAGCCCGTCAGGCTGCGCTCACGTTCCCTCGAACCCTGCTCCGGCGAATATTTGCCCAGGACATGCTCGCCCTGAATATTTCCGTCCACCATATATAATACCTTATCGCTCTGTGCGGCGACCTTCACATCATGGGTTACAATCATAACGGTTGTTCCCTCACGGTTGATCCGGCACAGCTCATTCATTACTTCCTGGGCTGCTTTTGAGTTGAGCGCACCTGTCGGCTCATCGGCAAACAGCATCGCCGGCTCATTAATCAGCGCCCGGCATATACAGGCCCGCTGCAGCTGTCCCCCGGATACCTCTGTAATGTCATGTGCCGCAGTTTCAATTATATTCAGCTTCCGCATTAGAGCATCGGCGTACTGATTGACATCGCTGCGGCTGCGCCCGCTTCCTTTGCCGGATAGCGCCTGATAGCCCGATAGAATGATATTATCATAAACGGACAGATTGCTCAGCATATGCATCTGCTGAAAGATGAACCCCATCTTATGCAGGCGCAGCCCGGCCATCTCTTTCTCGGAGAGCTGTGAGAGGCTCTGCCCGTCAAACACCACTTCCCCCGCCGTGAGCCGGTCCATCCCGCTGACAGTATAGAGTAGCGTTGATTTGCCCGATCCGGACGGTCCCATTACGGACACGAACTCTCCTTCATGAAGCGTAAGATTAATATTCCGCAGGACATTATTCTGTCCTTTGTTTACAATATAGGTTTTGCATAGATTGGTTACTTCCAGTACGGCTGCCATTTCTGTATTCCTCCTTGGGTAGTTGTTTGCAGTTCGCTAATACTCACTCATTCTTTATTCATATTCCAGATCTGCACGCGCCTGATTTGTCCGCAGCTGGTGTATACCGCCAGCATGACGACAGCAAGCATCAGGAGCGGATAGAAGACATAGACCTGAAGCGGAATGATGACGAGGTCCAGCTTCGTCAGACCGAATATCCTGAAGATGATGCCGAGCAGACGTCCTCCAAGGGTATTCGCTGCGATCACCCCAAGGATTAATGAGGCAGCCATGATAATCAGAATGCGCAGTACCTGCCACAGCCGGATGGCTGAATTCGTGAAGCCGATGCTTTTCATGACCGCAATGCCGTGTACTTCCTTCGTAATCATCAACCTGACGAACAGACTCGTAATAAAGAACGTAATAATGCAGATAATCGCCGTGAGCAGTGCATTGAGGCTGCGCAGCTGGCTCATGAACCCTCCGGTAGTCTCTCCCAGCATTTCCATCCCCGATTTGATGTTAAGTCCGCTGATTTGGCTCTGAATGTCCTTAATAATTTCAGCCTTCTGCTCCTCCGGGGCATGGATATTACCAGAAAACAGGTAAGCTGATATAACCTTCGGGTTGTAATCCCGTGCAATCCAGACGCCATAACCTTCGTTAGAGATACTCTGGAACAGTCCGCTTATCATGAAAGTGCTTTGCTTGCCATCCATTTCAAACTCAATAGTATCCCCTACCTGCTTACCGTACTTCTCGGACATGATGCTCGTTATGGCAATTTCATTCTTAAGTATAGGGGCAGTGCCCTCCAGATATGGAATGGACTCATCCTGATCATTCTTCTGGGCGTTGATGCGCCGGTTATCCTGACCGTCATCTGAGATATATTTGATCAGGAGCGCATAGTTGGCCGTGAGCGAGACATCGAAGCCTTTATCGCGGAAGCTCTGGCTGAGTATCGCCTTTTCCCGCTGGATCTCATCCACAGACTTCTCAGTCATTTCCGTTTTGGTATAGAAATCCGCCCCGACTGTGCCGAAATACTCTAAAAACTTAGGGGTAACGATCGTATTGGTCAGATTAACCGGGATGAGGATGATCGCTGTACTCAGGACAAGAGTCAGGATGAGTGAAGTGTAGCTCTTCAACCGGTTCAGCACATCGCTCAGCGCCAGGAAGAATGCGGTGTGCAGGTAGCGGCTTTTATGTAAATGAATTCTGCGGGAAGCCTTGAAGCGTTCTCCTGTCTGGCCTTGCCGGATGGCGTCAATGGCGGAAGCCTTGTTAATCTTGCGCATACAGAGCAAACAGAACAGCAGAATGAAACCTATAATGGCTACAGTACTGCACGCGGATATAATGATGCTGATACTGCCGCCCGGCAGAATCATATACTGCGAAGTCCTGCCGGACATCAGCCCTGTAAGCGGAAGACTGATTCCAAGTCCGATGATGCCGCCAAGCAAGGACAGCCCCATATATTTCGTTAAATAGAGCTGTTTGATCGCGTGGTTCCTGAAGCCAATCGCCTTCATCACACCGATCTCCTTGTACTCATCCTGCAATGTAGAGACAATCGTGAAGCGCAGGGTAAGAAAGGCAATGAAGATCAGGAACAGGCTAATCGCAAACATCATTGCGGAGATGATCCGGTCTGTCATATAGGACATCGCAACGAGCGACTTGTCGACCTCGAAGTTAATCGGCAGATCCGCACCGGCAAAGGCTCCGGACAGTTCAGTAGGCTCGATACCCGGAACAGCGTTGAAACTCCATAAATTCACGCGGGAATTCTCCGGCAGCGTCTTCTCAATTTCGTTAAAGTCTTCTGTGGAGATTATTAGACGTTTGAGGCCCAGCAGATTCGAACCCATAAATGCATCCTTGAAGTAACCGCTGACGGTAAAAGTTCTCGTAATCCCTTCCAGCTGGAAGCTGATCCGCTCTCCGGTTTGGATGCCGCTAGTCAGCATCAGGTTCGTAGGCAGTCCAATCTCCCCTTGCTGAAGGGTATAGGGCTCATTATCTGCGCCGAAGATCAGGTTCACCTGTTCCGGGATGGCGGACAGTACAAGACTTGTATTGCCGGAAAAGCTGGTACGCCCCTCTGGCATCTTGATTTGCTCCAGTGAAAGACTGATTTGTTTCTCCGTATACGCCGTCTCCACTCTCTTCTCATTCCGAACCCAGTCCTGGACCGCCCCGTTATATTCGGGATTATCCGCCAGTGTGATATTAAGATCGGCCACACGGCTCTTGTCAATAAAGCTGTCGAGGGCACTGGACGTCGAATACATCAGGCTGGAGCTGCTTGCTACGAGCGTTGAAGCCAGAATAATGAGTACCAATAGAACGGTATTCATCACTTTTTTACGCCGCAGATCTTTTTTAAGTATTTTCAGGAACACGATGTTGTTCTCCTTTCGTCAAGCTCTGTCCTGAGTATAGCGGGTCAATTATTAAATAATCCTTAAGTCGCTGCAAAAGAAGTCCGCGCAAAAAAAGAGCTACGGAATGATCCATAGCTCTCTGCTTGCTTCCAGCCTAAACGTCCTGCTCCGAGATCCCCGATTCCGGGTCAAAGGTAAGCATCTTCGTCGCTATTTTATCAATAAAGAACCGGTCATGGCTGACCGTAACTACCGCTCCGGGAAAATGAATGAGTGCCTGCTCCATCACTTGAATACTGGTCAGGTCCAGATGATTGGTAGGCTCATCCAGGATGATCACAGCAGCACCGGAGAGAAGACATTTCGCTAACGCTACTCTGGCCTGCTGGCCGCCGGATAGATGTCCGATCCTTTTACTCAAATCCACTTCAGAGAATTGCAGCATAGACAGGAATTTGTTCACTTTTTTCCGCGGCGCATCGAGTCCCAGACCATACACATTAACCGCATGACTTACTGTATCTTTAGGATCAAGCTCGTCCCACATACGATTGAAATTCGCGTAACTGACACCTCGCTCCCAGGTCACAACCCCGGAATCCGGCTCCTCCTGACCCGTCAACACCTTGATTAGCGTCGATTTCCCGCTTCCGTTAGGGCCGACTATGACCATCCGGTCTTCCTTTTGGATGTCGAAGCTAATGTTCTGGAAGATAGTCCGGCCATCATACGTCTGGCCAATTCCCTTCACTTCACCGAGCTTGTCCGGAAAACGCAAATTGCTATAAATATCGGTAATCAGGACATTCACCGGATGCGGCTCCACCCGCTTTTTGATCTCCGTCAGCTTGCGCGACAGGCGGTCTTTGGGAGACTTTTTACGGCCCCGGGTATCAATGGCTTCAGACTCCATAAGCAGAAGTTCTTCTTCCCATTCAAACTGACGGTCGAGCACCTTTTTGCGCATCTTCTTTTTTTGAACATAATCGGTATAATTGCCTTCGTACTCCTGAAAATGATAATTCTCGATCTCTATGGTCCGTGTAACTACCCTGTCAATAAACTGCCGGTCATGTGAGACCAAAAGCATCGCCCCGGTGAAACGGTGCAGCCACTGCTCGAGCCATACGATTCCTTCCATATCCAAAAAGTTGGTAGGTTCATCGAGCAATACGACATCGGGCACCTCAATTAAGACCTTGGCCAGTGCCGCGCGGTTCCGCCATCCCCCCGACAACTCCTCTACAGGCTGATGCCGTGATCTCTCATCAAATCCCAGTTTAGTGAGCACCGTATTAATCTCCACCGAGACATTCCAGCCATCCAAATGATCCATCTGTTCAAAAAGCTCCGCTTGCCGTTCTAACAGGGTATTCATCTGGTTATCATCCGTTACTTGCCCAAGCTGTTCCCCGATCTGATGCAGCTCCTGTTCGATTAGCGTCACCTGCCCGAAGCACAGCTCCAGCTCCTGTTGAACAGACAAGGACCCGGATAGCTCCGAGAATTGGGAAAAGTAACTGATCTTAACCTTCGGGTCCAGCTCCACGTTCCCGGCCGTTGGCTGTTCTTGTCCCATGATCAGCTTGAACACCGTTGATTTACCTGCACCATTGCGTCCGATTAGACCTATGCGTTCGCCTTTGCTTACACGGAAATAGATATCTCTGAAGATCAATGTATCCTCATATTTCTTAGTCACGTTCTCCATACGTATTACACTCAAACCTATCGCCCCTCTGGTTCATAACATCAGAATTCATCTATCCGCACACAGAGGTGATTATAACATTAAATCCGTATTCCCGTTCTCCGATTACACAAAAGGCCGCGATCTGCGGCCTTTTCACTTGAAATTAGAGTTGTTTTTGGGCAAAATCATAAAACGCCACTGCTGCTTCCCAAGCCGGGAAGCCGGCCTGGGCCAGCTTGTCGCTGCCGCCGCCTTTGCCCTGGTATTCGCCGAGATGGGCTTTGAAGAAGGCCCCGCAGGACAGATCCGCAGATCCGCTGTGGGCGAGTACCACCTTATTCTCCACCGCGCTCAGCAACAGAACAGGAAGGTCGGTCAGCGCCGTAAGCTTCACAGCCAGACTCTGCAAATCCTTCAGCGTTCTGGTGTCGGAGATATGCGTAATCACCCGGCTGCCTGGTTCCATGGCGGATAATAGCTCCCGGGCCAGATAGATATCATTCTGTTCCTTAAGCGCAGCCAGTTCAGTCTGCACCAGCTTCTGCTCATGCTCCCATTTCTCAAACCGGTCGATAATTTCGTCCTTACCCGTATTGAACCTGGCTGACAGCTGCCCCAGAATACGTACATTGTCATTGAATTCATCCAGTGCGCGGCTTCCGCATTTGAAGGTAATCCGGATGTTGCCCTTCTGCTTCTCGGACCGCAGCAGCTTGATCATGCCGATGGCTCCTGTTGAAGCTACATGCGTCCCCCCGCAGGCGTTGTGTTCGACACCTTCTATCTCAACAATCCGGATATCCTCTGTCACCTTAGGCAGCTTCACAAGCGGCAGCCTGGCCATTTCTTCTGCTGTTACGAAGTAGCTGACAATGCTCCGGTTCAGGTAAATCTGCCGGTTGACCTCCTGTTCAGCCTCCGCCATCTGCGCAGCAGACAGCTCCGGCAGCCCGATGTCAATCGTGGCATAGTCACTTCCTAGATGGAAGCTAAGGGTCATGGCCTGGTACAAATCACGGAAGACCGCCGACAGCAGATGCTGTCCGCTGTGCTGCTGCATATGGTCAAATCTCCGGTTCCAGTCGATTCTGCAGTTAACCTCTGTATGCGCAGGAAGCTGCGCTACCTTATGAAGCACCTCATTATCTTCCAGCACTACATTCAGCACTGGAAGTTCACCTATGTACCCTGTATCACAAGGCTGTCCGCCCCCGTGGGGATAGAAGGCTGTCTCCGCAAGCGTCACATAGATCCCGTCTTCACGTTCTAAGGTTCCGCTTATAGTTGTACTCCATTCATTCAAATAAGCTGATTCATAATACAGCTTCTTAGTCATGGGTAAACTCCTTTCTGTTTGTCGTCTTCAGCGGGCGTGAAGAACCTTTCCATTACGACATAGTCCTTGCCGCCTTTGCTGAACACTTCTTCTGTCGCCTGCATTCCAAATTTCTTGTAGAAGCCCGCTTTGTAGGTTCTTGCGTTGCAATAGATCCGCTGTACCCCTGCCTGCTCTGCCTCTTTCAGTACGGTCTGCAGTAGTCTGCTGCCGTAGCCCAGACCCTGTTCCAGCTCCAGCGTAGCAAACTTGCGGAACTGTGCTTCTGTACCATTAATGAACAGGGATAACACTGACACCAGCTGTTCTCCCAGATACAGCCCGTAATGCACGCCCAGCTCATCATCCGCCAGCTTGATGTAATCCGGCTCACGCTCGGGCCACATCACTTCATGCCTCAGTTTCCATGCTTCTTCTTTCTGTATGATTCTGATCTCCATCTCATCCACTCCATTATATGTACTTAATGCATCGTATCCCATATCTGCTTGCCGATCAATATAACAGTAACTGTTATGAATAGCGGGCGGATGTAAGCCGCTCCATTGCGGATAGCTATCCTGGAGCCCACAATAGCTCCGATCACCATCGGAATGCCCAGGATCAGCCCATGGGTATAGCTGACAGAGCCGAGGGCAATAAACGTAAGCAGACTCGTGATGTTGCTGGCGAAATTCAGCATTTTGGCATTGCCGGCGGCCGTAACAAATTCGAAGCCCATCATCAGAAAAGCAAAGATCAGAAAAGATCCGGTTCCCGGTCCGAAGAAACCATCGTAGAAGCCTATGACCAGTGCCGCGATAATCCCGATCAGCCGTGTTCTGCCATTGCTGCCGGAGAAGGTGGATACGTCTCCCCATGCTTTTTTGAACAAAGTATAGACCGTTATCACTACCAGCATCACAATGACCAGCGGCTTTAGAAACTCTGATGGCACCTGGCGGACGGTAAGTGTACCGGCCACCGCACCTATAATGGACAACGGAATCAGTGTCCGGACCAGCTTGAAATTGATTTTGCCGGAGCGCACGAAAGAGGCCGTACTGGTCAGCGAGCACATGGACCCGGCTAATTTGCTGCTGCCCAGGAGCAGAGGAAGCGGAATCCCTACAGACAGCAGTGCAGGAATTGCAATCAGTCCTCCCCCGCCTACCACAGAGTCAATTAATCCGGCCAAAAAACCGCAAAGCACCAATACTGCCACCATGCCAATCGTCCAATCTTCCATCCTGCGGAAATCCCCCTGCTATGTACTTTACATTTGTTTTCAGTAAACTTCATTCAGCATACACAATTTTGGCGGGATGCACCATAGATTTGTGAAATTGCGCTCGGCTCTGGTTACTTCTGTCACGCCCATCCATGTGAAGCAAACCAGACACCGTCTCTGAATTTGCTCCATGCCTCCTGCACAAAAGGGATGATATTCTCCGGAAGATCATCCAGCGGGAACCAGCGTAAATCATCGCATTTATCAGGCTCGGTGTTGCTAATCTCACCACTCCAATGCTCCGCTTTGAAGAAGAAATCAATCCGTTCATTTCCGGAAATCCGGATATGCATCGCTCCGAGCATTTCAAGGTCAGAAGGCGCGATAACAGCTCCGCACTCTTCCCGGACTTCACGGATGGCGGCGGAATGAAGCTCTTCTCCTCCTTCCAGCTTGCCCGCAGGCAGACCGTATTCTCCATCGTGATGCCCTGTATTCGAGCGCCGCAGTAGCAATATCTGCCCATCCTTGATCAGAAATACATGGACTACACTCAACAACCGGAAAGGTTCCATTTATTAATTCCTCCTGTTTGATCAGCCAACCAATTAAAGAGAACGCTAGTTTGCATATTTACAATCGACTATAGCATACCAGGGTGAGCTTTGTCAGACGGGAATGGTACTGTCTACTTCATCGAAAGCCAAAAAAGCGGTGAGGTTACCCTCACCGCCCGCTTGGTCCCTGCTACATTTACAGGAACAAATCATTTATACGTATTTTGCTCATTTTTCTTATAGGTCGTTTTGTCATCCCTCAGGGATTCCTTGCGGATGTCACTCTTCTTCTGCTCCATCTGCTGCGCTTCCTGACTGGTGACCGGGTCCTGATCAAGCTCCTTGACGGTATTAACCAGGTTCTTATCCGGTGCTGTATATTCTTCCACTGTATTGCCTCCTCTACGTAGTGTGCTGCTCGGTTCGGTTTATTTTGGCAAAGATCGGTATAGAATATACACAGCATGGCAGAAGTAAAAAAGCGGACAAGCCCGAAATAGGCTTGTCCGCTTAGCAAAGCAGCTTATTCTATTCTTCCGAATCCACGTTGTGGTAGACCTGCTGCACATCGTCCAGTTCTTCGAGAGCGTCAATCAGCTTCTCGAACTGCGCCTGTGCATCTTCAGGCAGGGCCACATAATTCTGTGGAAGCAGAGTCAGCTCGGCTACGGTGAATTCCGTAATGCCTGCGCCGCGGAAAGCTTCCTGTACAGCGTGGAACTGGTCGGGTTCGGCATATACGATCACTGCTTCATCCTCTTCCAGCACATCACGGACATCCAGGTCTGCTTCAATCAGCAGCTCCATCACTTCATCCGCAGTTTTGCCTTCTACACCGATTACCGCTGTCGGATCGAACATATACGTTACCGAGCCGCTGACACCCATATTGCCGCCGTTCTTGCTGAAGGTGGAGCGTACCAGCGGAGCTGTACGGTTAACGTTATTCGTCAGCGCATCGACCACGATCATCGAACCGCTTGGCCCGAAGCCTTCATAACGAAGCTCCACGTAATTTTCGTCGCCGCTGCCTTTTGCCTTTTCAAGTGCGCGGTCGATAATCGCCTTCGGCACATTGTAAGTTTTGGCCCGTTCCAGAACCACCTTCAGTGCACGGTTGGATTCGGGATCAGGTTCACCCTTCTTAGCGACAACATAGATTTCTACTCCGAACTTAGCGTAGACCTTACTTGTATTGGCATCCTTGGATGCTTTCTTTTCCTTAATATTATTCCACTTACGACCCATATCGTTACCGCTCACTTTCCAACATTTGATTAAAAACAGTCCTGTACATTATACCTCTGTTCGATATATCCCGTAAAGGGCCGTCCGGCTCCATTCATAAATCCAGTAAAGACAGCATCCGCTCCGTCCCCGCAGCCTGAATAAGCATCGGCAGACGCGGGCCTTCATCCGCACTCAGAACCAGCTGATAGATAATGGTGAACAGCCTTTTTTGCTGAGTCCGCATTGTTTTTTTGTCCTCATGATGACAGATGGCGTAGATTTGGGTCATTCTCTGCGTTTCATCCAGCTCACAGTTTCTTAGCAGACTGCAAAGGGTGCGCAGCCATTTCAGCTCTGCCGCGTCCAGTGTATGATAATAGGCTAAGTCCGGCGAAGAATTGACCGTAATCAGCTTGTGCGGCATCCAGTTTCTGATCCAGTGCTCCGCCCGGTCCGCCGTCAGCAGCAGCTGATGCTCATCTGCCTTCTCCCCATTCTTGGTGAGAATATCCCGGAGCAGTTCCCGGTCGAAGTTGATTAATGGCAGCAGACTGGACACCTGACTGAAGCTCGGGGACGTTCCGGTAGAGCCGCTAAGCAACGATAACTCCAGCGCATCCGCAAGATCACCCGTTAATGTTCCGGCATGAACTCCAGCAGCATATCGCTCGAACTCCGCATAATTGCGCAGCACATCCTCATCCAATCCAATATGAAAAGCCGCATTCGGCTGGTATTTGGCGAACAGGAACAGGATATTCTCCGGGGCATATATGTTCAGCAGATCATCGGGTGTGTAATTATGCCCGGAAGAGCTGGACATTTTGGAGTAACTGCCTTTAATGCTGATAAATTCATAGGGCTCATACATAGGCGGCGGGTTGCCGAAGATCCGCTCCGAGATTACTGCGGCCACATTATAGCTTCCGGTTTCAGACGAGTGATCACGTCCGCCGGGCTCAAACACCACCTGCTCCATGTTCCAGCGCATCGGCCAGTCGATTTTCCAGTGCAGCTTCAGGTTGTCAGCCTCAGGAACACATATGGTATCGGCATGACCGCACTTACAGCTGTACACCACGGTCTCTGCGCTGTCGTCGAAGCTGTGAATCGTTGTCGCATCTTTTCCACACCGTCCGCAGTATACATTCACCGGATAAAAAGCTGCCCGGTCTTCCGCAGAGCTCTCGCCAGTTTTGAACGACATCAGAATATCGTAGATCTCTTCCCGGTGGCGCAGGGCATGCAGGATTGCCGGATTATAGCGGTGTGACTGGTATTCCCGGCTCTGATAGATGAATTCAGGCTCGATCTCAAATGCCTGCAGCGCCTGCTCAAACTCCGCCTCGAAATGTGCCGCGTACGAAGTATGGCAGCCATGCGGACAGGGAACCTGCGAATATGGCAGCCCTATATATTGTCCGAATGCAGGGTCCACAAGCTTCGGCACCTTCCGGAACCGGTCAAAGTCATCCCACGAGAAAATGAACCGTACCTCCTTCCCCGCCCGCCGCAGCGCTTTAGCTACAAACGAAGTGGTCACAATCTCGCGGAAATTTCCGATATGGACCGATCCGGACGGACTGATCCCCGATGCACATACAAAAGTCTGCCGCTCCGGATGGTTTTCTATTAACTGGCTTGCAATTTTTTCTGCCCAATGCATTGGCAAATCACCTCTACTGTTAGTATGGAGTTCATGTGGAGCCTGTTTGACTTGGCACGACGCCCGGCCGCCCGGGAACGCAAAAAAGCTCCCGCCCTCAAGATTGTTATCTTGAGGACGAGAGCTTGAATAAGCTTCGTGGTACCACCTCTGTTCGCGGACATGTTGCCAGGCCCGCCTCTTCGGGTACGGCCATTACGCTTATACCCTATCTCTGTAACGGGAGATCCCGGCATAGCATCCTTGGGCGCCATGCCCAATTCCGTATGCAGCTCAGAGACTTTTTTCAGATCAGACGCTTTGCTGCCCCCTTTCACCACTCTGGAGCTCTCTGTGAACGCTGCCGCCTGCCTACTCTTCTCTTCATCGCTTGTGTGTATGTAAGTAATTATTTGCAAGTGTACTGCGGGAGCTGGGTTCTGTCAATAACAAAGCATTAACCGGGAACAGTCCCCCCCTTGGGAGATGCCGGTGTGGAAGCTGTAAGGGTACCGCCTCGCACGATAAGCAAGTGGAAAAACGTATCTTAATTTCCCCATTTCTGAAGGAATAGTGAAAGCAAGTGGATAAATGACATCTAATACTATTGGTTTTTGCTGCTCTGGGTGAAAGATGATCATTTAAGTGTTGTTTTTCCAACTGCTACCTTGACAGGGACCATTTGTTCATCAGCAAGTGGATTAAATCCAACTAATTCCGGGTCCTCATCCCGGCGCGTGGTGCTTGGCCCAAGGTGGTGGTCAACCCCCCATCCCATCAGGTCCTGGCGAAGCATATATCTTATATCTCCCCTCAAAAAAGAGAGCAGGTCACCCCTTCGTACAACCCCGCTCTCTATGCAGCATATACCTTCTACACCCAAACCTCATCCGCCGTCTCAATCACCAGCCGCAGCTTGTCCCACTGTTCTTCTTCGGTCAGGATATTCCCTTCCTCGGAGGAGGCGAAGCCGCATTGGGTGCTGAGACAAAGCTGATTAATATCCACATATTCTGCCGCTTCGGCTATCCGGGCTTTGAGCTGCTCTTTGTTCTCCAGGCCGCCATGCTTCGTGGTCACCAGCCCCAGCACAACAAATTGGTTACGAATAAAGCGCAGCGGTTCGAAGTCACCGGAACGTTCATTGTCATACTCCAGGAAGAACGCGTCCACTTCGGCGCCAGCGAACAGCTCTTCGGCAACCGGCCCGTACCCCCCGGCAGCAAACCAGGTCGAGCGGAGATTACCTCTGCACACATGCAGCGCAATCGTCATATCCGCAGGGCGGGCAGCGATGCTCTCATTAATCAGCCGGACATAGTCCTTCGCCAGCTGGTCGGGATCGACGCCTCTGCTGCGCAGATGCGCCCGGTGTTTGCCGCTGCAAAGTGTGCCCCACGTAGTATCATCCAGCTGCAGATACCGGCAGCCGGCATCGTAGAAGGCCTGTATCGCATCCCGGTACACCCGGATGATATCTCCATACAGCGTTGCGGCATCCGAGTAGACCTCGTTTCCGTTATAATCCTGCACGAAATGAAACAGCGCCGGTGAGGGAATCGTCATTTTGGCAAGCGTGTCTCCGGCCATCTGCTGCAGACTGCTGAAATCTGCCACCATAGGATGGTCGCCGAATGCGATTTTACCGGTAATCTTGAAGCTCTCTGCCCGGTTCACCGGTTCCTTGGAGCTGCCGGCCGGCCCGAGTGTGATCTTCTGCGTCCCCTGTACCCCGAAGAAGAAATCAAGATGCCACCAGGAGCGGCGGAACTCGCCATCGGTTACGGCATGCAGCCCCAGGGATTTCTGCTGCTGGAGCAGCTTGGCAATCTCTATGTTCTCCACCTCACGCAGTTCCCCGGCGGTCATGGTACCTTGGGCATGCAGGCTGCGCGCTGCTTTGAGCGCTTCTGGCCGCAGGAAGCTTCCGACAATATCATAGCGAAAGGGCGGTACATTTCTTGTCGATCCGATAACTGGACTACTCATACGTCCCTCCTGCTGTTAAAGTAAGAATGATTCAAGCTCGAAATAATTATCCGACACCAGATCATTCAGAATGTTAATATACCCCGACATAATCTCGCTCGGTTTACGGTCCTTGTGGGCAATCCAGCCGACAGAGAACACCTCTTTGCTGTCAAAAGGAATAGTGACCAGTCCCGCATCATTCAGCTCAGAGGCCATTATTCCTGTGCCTACCGTATACGAATCACTTCCGAGCAGCAGATGAGTCAGTGTGGCGCGGTCGGTAACTTTAATATTCTTCTCAATTTGTGTGAAGCTAAGCATTTCCTCCGAGAAGTGCAGTGAATTGTTATCCCCCTGCTCAAAAGTAATATAAGGAAACGCAAGAATATCATCAATAGTGATTCTTTCTTTGCCGGCCAGCACATGTCCTGCCCGCACATATACATGCGGATTCGTATTGAATAGCGGTGTAAACTTCAGGTTACCGTCGCTAAACAGCTTGTTCATTACCTTATAGTTACTCTCATTGATATACAGAATACCAATATCGCTGCGTAGGGTACGCACATCCTCAATAATCTCATAGGTCTGTGTCTCCCGCAGGCTGAAATTGTATTCCGCTATCTTACTCTCCTTCATCAGCTTCACAAATGCGTCCGTAACAAAAGCATAGTGCTGCGTTGATACCGAAAAGTAGATCGGACTGCGTTTCTTGCCGGTATAACGGTTCTCCATAAACTCCGTTTGTTCAATAATCTGCCGGGCATAGCCCAGAAACTCCATGCCTTCCGCCGAGATGCTGATCCCCCGGTTGTTGCGTTCGAAGATTGTAATGCCAAGCTCGCTCTCCAGCTCCTTGATAGCATTCGAGAGGCTGGGCTGTGACACAAATAGCCTTTTGGCCGCTTCGTTCATAGAGCCGCTGTTCGCAATCTCAATTGCGTAGCGGAGCTGCTGCAATGTCAAACCTGTTCCCCCTCTGATCAAGGAATTCCCCTATGCTACAAATAAGAATTTAATAGTTATCCTATCACACCTTGCCGCACCCAATCTACTAGGGATTATGCAGCGTGAAAAACTGAAGTTATCGGGTCCGCTTCTTGCCTGCATCGATTTTGGACGGATCCAGTCCTTCCCAGATGTTCTTGATATCCGCCTGCTCGGGATTCTCAAACACCAGGAATGCCGTAGGCAGATAACGCTCCCCGTATTGTGAAGAAGGCTTGTTAAGAATCTCGTTGTCCTTCACCAGTACAGTGGATGATCCCCCGTCCAGATTGGCTGCGATCACTGCACCCTGCTTCAGCATAATCTGCTGCACATCATACAGGTTCGCCCCGATGCTGTAGCCCGGCTGCCGCCCGTCGATGACCACGAAGATCAGTGCGCCGTCAGCCCGCTGGCCCATAGCTGTTCTTGGGGCGATCCCCCAGCCTTCAGCGGCATTCTTGATCTGGCCTTTGCCGTTCACGATAATCCGCGGCTGAAAAGTCACCGCCTCCTGCACACCCAGCTTGCTTAGCTCATCTAACGTGTAATTTCCGGCAATCATTTTGCCTTCTTTATCGAGACCCACAATCTGCGTAGACTTCTTGCCGCCAAGTCCGTTATAGTACAGCTTCCCTTGCGAGACGACCAGCCCGATCGGCTTGAAGCCATTGCCCTTCCAGTTCGGATCGGCGAAGCCCCCGCCGTTCACCCCGGCGATTGCCCCTGTCCGCGCCACCATACTGGATACCTTTTCCCCTGAACCGATCTTATTAGGTACACCGAGGCGAACCTTCTTCGGATCGTTAACAATCATCACATAACCTGCGTACCCGCTGCCATTCACCTTTTCAATCTCGACCAGAGGTTTATCCTCCGGGACCACGGGCTCCGGCTCAATCACATGGGTATCCACCTCATCGCCCATCTCCTGGAACCGTTCTGTATATTCGCTGACGCGGTTCTTGAGCTCATCTTCACCAATAATATATTTGGCCATATACCGGTGTTGTGTCGTAATCAGCGTATCAGCGATAAGATAGCGGGTGTTTTGGGCAGACGGTGCAAGGTAGAGCCAGCCTCCGGCTACAATCAGCAGGATGAGGCAGAACATAAATACTCTGAAAACTGTACGGAAAAAGCCCCTTTTCTTGCGCTTGCGGGCCGGTTTTTTCTTCTTGCGGACAATGGAACGTTGCGGTAATGATGAAGAATTCACTTCTAAATATCCTCCCTAAACAAACCTTTTGTTGTATACTTCTATAAACTCACATATCTCATAATAGACCAATATAGAAGTTTAAAAGTTTCAGTTTGGTCAATTCTCTGCCCATTATCTGTTATTTTCTAACTCATCCATGTGGCTGCTGACATTCCGTTGTCAGTAGCATTTTGTATAATTGCTTAAAGAGATTACTGAGGAGAACTTACTATGCAAACTAATAACAATCCATTTATTTTTGAAACACCTCTCATTGAAGGTGTGATTTGCAGACGGCGTAACCGGTTCATTATGGAAGTCGAGGTTGACGGAGTCATTTATGATTGCCATTGTCCCACGACAGGCCGTATTGGTGACATCATTTTGCGTGATGTTCCTTGCCTGCTTTCACTAAGCAATAATTTATCAAGAAAGACCCTTTATACAGTGGAGGCCATATCAGTTGATTTACCATCCAATGCCACTAAATCATGGATAGGAATCAATCAGAATGCAGCAAATAGATATGTAGAGCATTTTATTAAAAGCGGCCAGCTTTCTGGTATGGTGAATAATGGTGAAGCAATAAAAAGAGAACAAAAAGTCGGCAACTCCAAACTTGATTTTCTTGTGGGAAATACTTACATTGAGGTCAAAACACCCCTTACGCGATTACAGGTCGAGGTTAAGGAGCATATCGAAACTAAGGAAGGAAGCAGCTTCACTTCCTTTGAAAGATTCATAAAACATATTGGGGAACTGGCCCATAGTTTAAATAAAAATGACAAAGCAATCCTGTTGGTATGTTTCATCTATGATAGTTCTAAATATATGGGCTCATCGGGCGGGAAGTATAGCAGCTATATCCGGAATTCCGTGCAATCATCAATAAACCAAGGGGTT
Organism: Paenibacillus sp. FSL H8-0259; assembly: GCF_037963255.1. Lineage (NCBI taxonomy): Bacteria > Bacillati > Bacillota > Bacilli > Caryophanales > Paenibacillaceae > Paenibacillus > Paenibacillus sp. FSL H8-0259. The sequence continues at coordinate 3,909,653 of NZ_CP150147.1, read as the reverse complement.
GAAGTGTGGCAGGTTAATTTCAAAATAACCCCTACTGAAGTAAATCTCATACGTTATTTTGAAACCACGAAAGATATGATCAAGGGTTGAATTCTAAACAAGGGAGTGCAGCTTCCATTGAATAAAACAGAGCGTCTTTTATCGATTGTGATGGAACTACAGCGAAGCAAATTGCATACGGCTGATGAATTAGCAGCGGTCTTAGGGGTTAGTGTAAGAACGATCTATCGTGATATGCAGGCTCTGAGTGAAGCGGGAGTTCCCATCATCGGTGAGACAGGATTAGGATACTCCTTAATGGAAGGCTATTTTCTTCCACCCATCAGTTTTACCACAGAAGAGGCAGTATCACTTCTTCTTGGAGCTGAATTCATAGAGAAACGTTTTGATCCGACTTATCGCAATAGTGCCCGTTCTTCCCGCAGGAAAATAGAAGCCATTCTTTCCCGGCCCATGCGTGAAGAGACAACCCGAATACAAGGGAGCATCCGATTGCTTCAAAGGGATGAAAAGGTCAAAATGGCCCGGGAGAAAGTAAACTTGGGAATCATTCGTGAAGCCATGCTGGAGGGCAAGAAACTTCGTTTAACCTATCACAAGCGGGTGGCTGAAGCTGGTGGGAACCGGGTAAATGTGCGAACTGTATCGCCATACGGATTGGCACATGATGAGCAGAATGGCTGGCTGTTACTTGCTTTCTGCGACCTAAGGGAGGATATCCGCCATTTTCGGGTCTCCCGGATCAGTGACCTTACCGTGACTGAGGATACGTTTCAGACTCCCGATAACTTCAACCTTGAGTCCTACCGGCCGAAGGATACCCGCAGCATACGGGTCTGTGCCATTTTTAATCCAGACATCACAGATAGAGTTGAAGAAGCTAATAACTATTATATGGAGACTGCCGAATCTAAAGAGGACGGTTACCATGTCACTTTTCGTGTCCACGAGCCGGAAGAATTGCTGAGCTGGATGCTTGGATGGGGGGCAGATGTAGTAGTCACTGAACCTGAATCCTTCAAAAACCGGATAAGAGAAGAAATCGGAAAAATGAAAGAACGCTACTGACATGCTGTTGGCAGTAGGGGGCTTGTATAATCAAGACATACGAATAGTACATTGAAGATTTGCAAATGCTGATTTTGAGGCGATGGCGAGTCAGATGATTATTCTAATAACATAAACAGGAGGACATTATTATGTCAGCAATTGGACCCGACTTCATTTCAATTCAGGTGAGCAATCTTGAAGGCTCTGCGGAATTCTATCAAAACTATCTCGGACTGGTACGCTCTCAAGCAGGACCACCTCATGCTGTAGTCTTTGATACCAAGCCTATAGCATTTGCTCTTCGTGACCTAATGCCTGGAACAGAACTCGGTGCAGGGACTCAACCTGGACTTGGTGTCGCTCTGTGGCTTCATGCCCCTGATACGCAAGACATCCACGACAAGCTTATTGCAGCAGGCGTAACAATTACATCCGCACCAATAGACGGACCCTTCGGGCGAACCTTTTCATTTGCCGACCCGGACGGTTATCAGGTTACTCTTCACAGTAAAGGCTAATACGCAAAAGTATTCAGCTTAATAACTAGTGATAGGCTCCCCATATGGTAGACAGGTGAGATCATACAACCTGTTACTGTCAGGGGAGCTTTTTCATGCCGGCGAATGGTCAAGCTAAGTGGAACACCTTGTACGGCAAGGCTATTTCTCCAACTCATAGCGGGCCGCGATAATGCCCGACTTGAGCGTTCGGCTGGACAATAACTATTGTGCAAATCCGTTCGTTCTGAGCATATCACGCCTTCCTGACAGCTGGCGAGTACAACACGTCAGCATGCATACGCTGGATTTCGCCCCAGTTGCCGGGATTGGTCGTGTCAGGTGCACCGTGCTCCAGAATGTCCTGATATAGGGCAGTTTTTTGTTCCAGATGGGCTATATGCCGTTTGGCTTCTTCAAGCTTAATGAGCGCTGCTTCTTTATGCTTCATTATGAGTTCACTGCGTTGCGGAAGGGTCGAATCCCCTTCGAGACAGAGATCGACGTATATTTTGATAACTTCAATCGGCATTCCGGATTGCTTGAGACATCTGACGCCATGCAGCCAGTTGATCGATTCTTCGTCGAACAGCCGGATATTATTCTGGTTTCGCTGTACGCTGGGCACCAGCCCTTTATCCGTGTAAAAGCGTACAGCGTGCTCCGTGAGTCCTGTGATCAGGGCGGCTTCTTTGACCGTATGCATGTGTGATCCTCCTTGAAAAATATGATAAGACCGCTTGACTTCGTGTTACACGAAGGCGATAGGCTTATTGTAATGCAACTCGGATGGAAGTGGAATCCCCGATTCAGTATCCTACTTCGGGATACGCACCGTTTGCTGTTGTACATCTGAATACTGGGAGGAATTATAATGCTAAACGTAACCTTAAACAATGGTGTGAAAATGCCGATCATCGGTTTTGGTGTCTACCAAATCCCGGATGCTGGAGAATGCGAGAACGCCGTATATGAAGCACTGATGGCTGGATACCGCCTCATTGACACAGCGGCCGGTTACCTCAACGAGGAAGCGGTTGGACGCGCAATTAAGCGTAGCGGCTTGAAGCGTGAGGAGCTGTTCATCACGACCAAGCTTTGGGTTCAGGATGCCGGCTACGAGAGTGCCAAGCTGGCGTTCGCCAAATCCTTGAATAAGCTGCAGCTGGACTATCTCGATCTATACCTTATTCACCAGCCGTTCGGGGATTACTACGGCGCTTGGCGTGCGATGGAAGAATTGTACCGCGAAAACAAGATCAGGGCGATCGGTGTCAGCAACTTCCTGCCCGACCGTCTGATGGACCTCATTGTGCATAACGAAATCGTACCCGCTGTCAACCAGATCGAAACGCACCCGTTCTACCAGCAGGCTGAGAGCGCTGCTTTTATGAAAGATCAGGGCGTGCAGCACCAGTCGTGGGCGCCGTTCGCTGAAGGACTGGGCAACATGTTCGGCAACGAAGTACTGGCTTCAATTGCTGAGAAACACAACAAGTCTGTCGCCCAGGTCGTGCTGCGCTGGCTTGTTCAGCGTGGTATCGTTGTGATTCCAAAATCAGTGAGAAAAGAGCGGATCGCGGAAAACTTCAATATTTTCGATTTTGAGTTGAGCGTAGATGACATCGGACAAATTACCGCCCTCGATACGCGGGATAGCCTCTTCTTATCCTATCACGATCCGAAGTTCGTCAAGATGCTGGGCACCTTGAGAGTCGATCTGTAAACCTTGATCATACCGTAAGCTCATCACATCTTTATCTTTATCTATGAAAAAGGGACAGGGCGGCCGCACGGCCACTGTCCTTTTTTCATTATTTTCTTAGTCTGCAACTCCAGCCAATCACCGGTGTCTGCCTACACCGCCTCCTCCGCTTGCACTGCCGCCTCCGCCGGAATTATTATCGTCATCATAGGAAGAATAACGCCCCGCTCCACCACCATTGGTAGAACCGCCGTCCCCCTCATTTTCATCCTCGTAAGAGGAATAGCGCCCTACTCCGCCTCCGCTTGATGAACCGCCGCCTCCCTCATTGCTACCCCAGAAGCTGCTCTGCGAACTGCTGTGATTCAAGGCTTCGTTACGATGCCGCTCATGCCGGCGGTGCCGCCGCTGCCTCATAGTAGAACCTGAGCCGAACCTGGTAACTAGACGGTTCATATTCTGCTGGTTGAACGGATTAAGCTGTGATCCGAAACGGGCAATTAAACGGTTGCGGCCGGATGCAGCAAAACTGAATAGAGCAATGATTATCAGATACACTCCCATAATCTTTAATCCTGTAGATGCGCTGACGGGTTTCGGTTTGTCGTTAATATGCGATTTCACAGGTGATTGGGTTGCTGCTGCAGCGGTTGATTTGGTGCCCGCCGCAGCCTCCTGGCTGGCATCTGCTCTGGCCAGGAAGAAGCTGTAGAAGGCATTCGCCGTGGCGGTTGCCCCTCCGGCGTAATCTTTTGCGGCAAATTCGGGTTCAAGTACCGTGTCCTGTATTCCGCCAATGCGTTCATTGGTCAAGACTCCATCGATTGCCTTGCCCTGTAATACATGATAGTTATCTCCGCCGATATCGAGCACCAGCATCACATCTTTAGGCCCTGCGGCTACACCGGCGAACTTTGCGTACGTATAATCCTGCAGGCTTTTATCACCGGAATTCTTGATTGTCACTACATAGATCCCGCTTCCGGTCGTTGCCGCATAACGGTTGCTGGACTGGTTCAGATAATCCTTCGTTACCTGCTTGAAGACTCCGGCATTATCCGATACATAGTTTTTGGTGCTGACAGTTTCCGAATAGATTCCGCCAAGACTCTGAATTAACGCACCATAAGTTTTGCGCGCGCCAGCACTGTAATCCTTCTTGGCAAAATCCGGCTCCAGCGACTCCGAGAGAATCCGGGATAACACATTGTCGTTCAGCGTATCCTCCAGGCCTTTGCCCGGAACCGCCCAGTAATCATCATCCTGGGTGGAGAGCAGCAGCAGGACTCCGTTATTCTTAGCCGCTGAGCCGACTCCCCATGCATTGAACAGCGAGGTCGCATACTCTTCCATCGGTGTTCCGTTCGTAGTATTCACCGTCACCAGCACAACTTGAGCACCAGTCTGCTGATGCAGCTTCACGCCGTAATTGACCATATAATTCTCTGTCTTCTGATCGATTACGCCCGCGAAGTCATTCACATAAAAGGACTCCGAATGAGCGGGAACAGCTGCCTCCATCCGGCTTGGCGCCAGCGGCAGCAGAAGCAGGATCATAAGGATGACGGTAAACGCTGCTAGTATACTTTTACGATTCATTCGTACCCCTCCGCTAGTTATATCTCTTCTATACTATATCGGTTACGCACATTATGGTATATAGTTCCATTCCGGTTGTACTTATGTATGAAGCAAAAAAATGGCAGGCCAGCCCGCAAAAGGGGAGGCGCTGCCGTTGTATTTGTGCTGTCTCTAGTCAGACTATTACAGATATAAGAATTGAAAAGAACAGATTACCGGTGTCTGCCTACACCACCGCCGCCACTTGCGTTGCCGCCTCCGCCGGAATTGCCGCCCCCAGAAGAACCTGAGGAGTGGCGGCCCACTCCGCTGCTGCTGGAAGATCCCGAGGAATGACGGCCTGAGCCGCCTCCGCTTGACGAGCCTCCGCCTCCATGATTCGTTTCTCTACTGGAGGAGGAAGAGCGGCCCGAGCCCCCGCCGCTTGTTGAACCTCCGCCTCCCGAATTACTGCCCCAGAAGCTGCTCCGTGATTCATTACGGGACGATGAGCTGCGGGGTTGAGGCCGCTGGTTATAGCTTCTTTGGCTATGGCTTCTTTGGTTATAGCTTCTTTGGGTATAGCTCCTACGCCTGATGCCATAATCCGGCTGCCCCGTCCAAACACCATAGCGCTGTATATTGCCGGGGTGATGCGGGTTAATTCCGATTCCGTACCGGGCAATATTCCGGTTGCGGCGCGAGGCGGATACGCTGAAGCCCAACACCAATATTAGAAAACAAAGAATAATAGCACTCCCGTCTAAATGGTCAACCGGATCTTTGTCTAGCGGAGGATCATAGCTGGAGGCTGGATACGTGCGCACCTGCACTTTCGAAGGGTTGTCCGCTGCCGGCAACGTGTTTACCTCCGCAGACTCAGCGCTTTGAACTGCAGACTGTTGGCTATGATCCGCTCTGGCCAGGAAAAAGTTGTAGAAGGCATTCGCCGTAGCGGTTGCCCCGCCGGCGTAATCTTTTGCCGCAAATTTCGGTTCAAGCGCAGTATCCAGAATCCCGCCGATCATATCATTAGTCAACAGATTGTCGATATCCTTACCCTGAAGGACATGATAATTATCTCCGCCGATATCCAGCACCAGCATTACATCTCTAGGTCCAGCTGCTACGCCGGCGAACTTCGCATACGTATAATCCTGAAGGCTAGTATCACCGGAATTCTTGACAGTCACTACATAGATCCCGCTTCCGGTCGTTGCCGCATAGCGGTTACTGGACTGGTTGAGATAATCCTTCGTTACCTGCTTGAAGACTCCGGCATTGTCTGCGACATAGTTCTTGGAGCCGACCTGCTCCGAATAGATTCCGCCAAGCTCCTGAATTAATGATCCATAGGTTTTGCGCGCACCAGCGCTATAGTTCTTCGCCGCGAAATCCGGCTCCAGTGACTCCGAGAGAATCTGAGATAACACGTTGTCGTTCAGTGTATCCTCCAGACCTTTGCCCGGTACCGCCCAGTAATCATCATCCTGGGTGGAGAGCAGCAGCAGGACTCCGTTGTTCTTATCCGCCGAGCCGACTCCCCATGCATTGAACAGCGAAGTCGCGTAATCTTCCATCGATGTTCCGCCTGTAGAATCCACTGTTACCAGTACAACCTGTGCACCGGTCTGCTGATGCAGCTTCACGCCATAATTGACCATATAATTCTCTGTTTTCTGATCAATGACTTCCGCGAAGTCATTCACATAAAAGGACTCCGAATGTGCCCGAACAGCCGCCTCCGTGCGGCTTGGCGCCAGCGGCAGCAGTAGCAGGATCATCAGGATAGCGATAAGCGCAGTTTTTAAAGTTTTCCCATACATTAATACCCCTCCGGCTACTCATATCTCTACTATACTATATCGGTTAAGCACACAATGGGATATAGTTCCATTCCCTTTATACTTATGTCCGAATCTAGTAAATATTCAAAAGAGACTGCCCGGAGGTTACTCGTTGTTAAATCTGTCCGGATGCGATCCAAAACGCTGGTTGTTGTTCAGCGCATTAATGCGGCTGATTTCATCCTCTGACAGCTCGAAATCAAAGATATCGGCATTCGCGATAATCCGCTCTTCCTTGACCGACTTAGGAATAGTCACGATACCGTTCTGCAGATCCCAGCGCAGGATGACCTGAGGCAGCGTTTTGTTATGGCGTGCCGCAATGTCAGCAATCACTTCATTGTCCAGCAGATGGCCTTGGGCCAGCGGAGCCCAGGCTTCAATCTGGATACCCTGCGCCCGGCAAAACTCACGAAGCTCAAGCTGGCTAAGCAGCGGATGAAGCTCGACCTGGTTAACCATTGGCTTCACGTTAGCTTCAGTTAAAAGATCTTCCAAATGATCAATCTGGAAGTTCGAGACACCGATCGCCCGGACTTTGCCATCCGCATACAGCTTCTCAAGTGCACGCCAGGTGTCTTTATATTTGGCTCGGATCGGCCAATGCACCAGATACAGATCTACATAGTCCAATCCCAGTTTGCTGAGACTCAGGTCAAATGCCGCCAGCGTAGAATCATACCCCTGATCGTTATTCCATACCTTGGTGGTGATGAACAGCTCTTCGCGGGCAACCCCGGATTCACGGATCGCCTGGCCGACTCCCTCTTCATTACCATACACAGTTGCTGTATCAATGCTTCTGTATCCGGCCTTAATTGCTGCTTTGACAGAATCCACAACCTCTTGACCTTCCTGGACCTTGAACACTCCCAGACCAAACCAAGGCATTTCTACACCGTTAGCTAACTTTGTTGCCGATTTTAGATTCATCATTATAAGAATACCACCCATCTATATAATTTGGATTGTTGCTAGAACAATGAGGCAGGGATCAGCTTGCGGCCGCCCTTAATCAGGGTTGAATCCAGTGCATCTCCTTTATCACCGCCAAAATACAGCTGCCAGTACACGCCGAAGCGGATGCTGACATCATTCTTCACCAGCTCCGGCGGCGTAACGATCAGCCACTGGAACTTCAGCGCCTTGGAAATCTCGAATACCGGATCAAGCACGTTATTGGAGACCATTTCACCGAACGGATTATCGTACAGGAAGACTGTCCAGCCTTTATTCTCACGGTTGACGCGCTTGTGGGTCATAATCATCATCGCCACCAGCAGCTGAACCGACTGGCGTTGACCGCCGCTGCCGACGGCCTCATCCAGCGCCCCGCGGTTAATGACCTCCCAATCCGAGTAATGGTACTCTTCCGGTGCTGCGTAGAGGAAATAATTCTCGGTCACCGGTTTATATACCTGGAGCACCGGGAAGCGGTTCTGCAGCGCGGCATACACCATCCGCCCGTCATTAATCAGCTCTCTGACTGCGGAAGCCGGAACCTGTTCGATCTTCGGGAACTTCTCCAGCAGGCTGCTGATGCAGCGGTTGAAATACTCACTGACCAGCGGTTCGATGTCATCTGTCGTTCTCGGAACGGTAATATTCTTGTAATTCAGCCGGACCAGCGGGAAGGCATGCCCGTTCTCATTATGAATAATCATCCGGCGTTCCATCCGCTTGAGAATGTCGGTAATCTGCACGACCCGCTTCGCGGCACGTCCTACCCACAGCTTGCGCGACAGCTCCATATCTTCCTTGTCACTGCGGATACTTTCAATCTGATCACGTGAGCTCTGGAGCATGGAGTCCAGTACCTGCAGTGCAATCGAGAAATCATCCCAGTGAACCGTGTTCAGGCGATCCTGAATTTTGGTCTCCAGCTCTGCGTTCCAGCCGGACTTGGCCAGTCTGCCGCTGAGTGTTGTCTTCTCTTCTTTGACTTTGCGCGAGATCTCCGCACGCTGGCTGCGGCTCTCCTTGCTGCGCAGGAGCCAATCTGCAACCAGCTGCTCACAGTTCTCCCGCACATCCAGCTGCACCTCTTCCGGAACATCCCGCAGCTGTACGCGGCTCTCGACATGGGTATCCATGACCTTGCTCTGATTGGAGAGTGTCTGCAGCCATATATCCATAGAGGCAAGCGCCTGCTTGCTTGTATTCAGCAAATACTCATTCTCTCGGAAGCGCGCACTGAGCTCTTCTTCCTTCTGCGCCAGCGGCTCATGCCAGAGCTCTACAGCACGCTCGTGCTTCTCCTTGATGGCCTTCTCGGATTTGCCCAGCTCCTTCTGCAGGTTATCCAGCTCCGCCATACAACGGATGTAGGAATCACGGATATGCTGATAATCCTCATCCAGAATTCCCGTGTCACTCTTCTGGCGCGTTCTGGCCGACTGAATAACCTCGGGCGAATCGTCCGGTTCAGGTGCGGACTGCCATCCGTCATCGACCTGCTGTACTGCTGCTTCCAGTTCAACCAGCTGTTGCCCTGCCGCTTTGATCTGGGCAGCCCGTGTGCGGATTTCCAGCTCATTCTGGCTGAGGGACTGCTGCAGACTTTCCACGGTACTCAGAAGCTGCAGCAGCTTATCCTGTACAGCCTCATCCGGCACTGCTTCTTCCTGCACAGTATCTTGTGCAGCACCGCCATGTTCACTTGGGAAGTGGATCTCCGGGAACCAGTTCTGCAGCCGCGGGAACAAGGAATATTTAGCTTCTCCCAGCCATTTCTCACGCTGCAGGGCGAGGCTGTCCATATCTGCCTTTAAATGTGCCAGCTGCTGTTCCTTAACGGCAATCTCTTTGCTTAAGCCTGTCTTCAATTCAACTGACTTTTGTTTGTCCTTGTAATCCTGCTCCTGCTTCCGGCTACGCTCCGCCCACTCACGCAGCGCCGCTGCCCTGGCCTCATGCTCGGTTTTCTCGGCCTCACTGACAGCCAGGTCTCTGGAAATTCCGGATAGAGTCTCTTCATTCAGCGACATTTCAGCGTTCAACTCATTCAGACTCTTGCCAAGCTCCTGCTTCAGGGTCTCTAATACCTTCTGTCTGGCCCGAAGACTTACGGTGTGTTCACTCTGGAGCAGCCGGTCATACTCCTGTCTGGCTGATTTCAGCTTCGCCAGATACCCTTCCGCATCCTGCAGCTCTTCTTCCCGCTCTTTGAGCCGGGAGGCGATCCCTTGCTTCCAGTCCAGGAAACGCTCCGGCTGCAGCACCATCTGTGGCCCCTGATGGGAGAGCAGCAGGAATGAAGCTCCTGTGGCATCCGCCATTTCCTCACGCACGAAGACCGGGACAGGCGATTTGAGCAGAAGCTCCTGAAGCAGCTCAGGCTGAAGCTTAGCCGATTCACGCTTCGTTACAATCAGCCCGTAAGGCAGCAGCGGGTGACGTTCCAGCTCCTCTTCACGGAGCAGGTAAGACTGGTCGTTCAGATATGCACTGCCGATCATGGAGCTGATCTTAAGGGCATCCAGGGCATCCTTCACCGTCAGGATATCATTATTAGGCAGCCAATAGGCTTCCTGCTGCAGCTCTACATCCAGCAATTGATTATAGTATTCCCGTCTGAGCCGCTTCGTCTGCTGCTCGGCATCATCCAGTCTGCGGATGAACCGTTCCTGGATAAGTGATTGGGCCTCGAACAATGCTGTCGTCCCGAGCTGCTGATGTTCTTCATACATTTCCAGCAGGACTACGAGCTGTGACCAGAGCTGTGATTCCTTGCCCATCTGGCCTTCAATCCGGTCCGTAAGCTCCTCCGCCTGGCTTGCAGCCCCCAGCAGCTTCTCAGTCAGCCGTGTATGTCTGGTATGCAGAGCAAGCTTCTCTTCTTCTGCGGATTTGCGCTGCTCGTTCAGGACAACGATATTCTCGGCAATGCTTCTGGCTGCAATCAGCGTGCGCTGAAGGGCGGCTGCCGGTGAATGGGCAGCCTCCTGCCCGTGGCGGGAAGTGAACACTCCCAGATCTTCGGTATACTGGCGGATGAGCGCCGTCAATTCATGAATCTTGCCCTCAAGTCCGCCGAATTCAAGCAGGAATGCCTCCCGGCCTTTGCGCAGAACGGCCTCTTCTGCACCCAGAGCCTGCTGGCGGCCGCTGAAGAACAGCATTCGCGCCTGCCACAACCGGTAGACCTCATCCCACTGCAGGCGAAGCTCCTGCTTGGCCGCTTGGATAACCTCTTGACGCTCCTTCATCGCAAGGGAGCCTTCAATGGCTTCAATTTCCTTCTGCCACTGCTCCATCTGGCGGATCTGCAGTCTGCGTCTGGCTAAATAATGGGCAACCTCAAGATCCTTTTCCTTGATCTTCGATTCCTCCAGCCGCTGCTTAGCCCGTGCCTGATTATCCGAGACCGCTTTGAAATCATCCTGCTTGCGGTCACGCTCTTCCTTGAGCTTCAGATACTTCAGATTATCCGTCTCAAATTTCAGCTGCTTCGCTTCCTGATAATGCCCGGCTAACTCATCCGCAGTTTTGCGGCGTTTGTCTTCGGCATTCTTCAGCTCATCATAGATCACGGTGTACAGCTGCCGTCCAAGCAATTCCGTTTCCTGAAAGCTGCGGTCAGCCTCCGTCCCCTGCTTGACAGCCTCGTAGAGCGGGGCGGCAAGTGAAGTGAATTCGGCAAAAGCCCGTTCTCTCTGCTCCAGCATCGGCAGCCGCTGTGCAACCGTAGCAGAATCTATGAACATCCGCTGAAGCGAGCCTTCATCCTCGCGCATGCTGCCGTTCAGACTGGACCCGATTTCCGGAATAATCAGCTTCTCGAACAGATTATGGTTGGTGAAGGCATCATTCTTCTGGAAATAGCCTTTAATTCCGCCCTCCTCGCCGTTGATTCTCCGCATATTCCGCCATTCATCAATATGAATATCCCGGTCTGCCAGAAAAGCATAATATTTCTTCAGGTCCGAGCTGTGGCTGCCATACGCAACGATCTCATTACGCCGCTCACGGACAAATTGCTGAATCGCTTCAAAGCTGGCCGGAGTGTTCAGCTCGTGATCATAGAGCGGCAGGGTAGACAATGTAAGCTCCGCATTCTCATCATAATTGAGCAGCGCATAGAGCAGATAATCTACTTTGATCTCCAGCTGATCCACCGAGTTCTGGGCAGTCATTGCGATTCCGGTGGTTATGTACTCCGTCCGTTCCGGCTCGTCCAGCCGCCATTCGATGGCAACGTGGAACGTATAGGGCTTCAGCTGTTTTTTGTGATTATGGAAGAAGGCTTCTACCTGGTTCTCATTATCTTTACCCCAGGCAGCCTTGGGCATCAGCAGCTGGAATATCGACTGCAGCAGCACGCCCTTTCCTCCGCCGTTCATCAGCGTAATCAGCGTGTTGGACGGGCCTTCCTCATTGCACAGGTCGAGGATCATATCCTCATATTTCTTCAGCATCTTCTCATATTTAAGTCCGGCGATGCGGATTCGCTCAATGCGCGGCATGGGCTTCCTCCTCCTTCTCGCTGAGTGTCCGGCCAATCAGGGCCTTCAGCTCCTTATAGCGGTCCACATCATGATAGAGATAACGCATCCGCTCATACAGCTCTTCCCGGGGGAAAATCCGCTTCTCATTCTCGGAGATGAATACCAGATGCTCTTCCTCCAGCAGCTTCATCCCCTCATGGATCAGGCCGATCCGTGAGCCGGCGCCGCGGGTCAGCGAATCGCCCTCCTCCTGGCTTTTGGTCTGCATATACAGGCTGCTCCATACTTTGTGCATCGCCTGAATATCCAGCCGCCACTGCTTGCTGAAGCTGCCGTCTTCGTCCATGTCCATCCATGTCTGGAACAGGGCGGATACCTGATCCGAGAGCTGTATGTAGGACATGCTGTCCTGACCCGGCTTGAAATGCTGTTCATCCTGATCCATCTCAGCCAGGAACACCAGAATGATTACGTTGATGATATGCAGATGCGTCTTGCGTTCTATGCGCGAATATTTATTGCGCAGCTGTGTGAAGTTACTGGCAAAGCCGGAGCCCATTGGACTCACGAGCAGGTGCAGACGATGCCCGGAGTTCATAATCCGGCAGCCGGCTTCCTTGGCTACATATTGTAAGGCATCATAAGCAACGGTATCCTGCAGGCATTCGGCCGCAGCGGGATCATCAAGTGATATCACCTTGCGGCGAAGCAGGTCGAAGAACAGCCGTGAAGCCTGTTGTACTTGCTCTAACGAATAACTCATGCTGAATCATCTCACTTCTCTACTATAGTAATGGTATAAGGACTGATCTCCAGGCCGGGCCAGCGGATGCTGTCCTGCTGCCCGTTAGCAATCCTGGTCTGCAGCACTTTGCCCCGCAAGGTTTCAAGCTCCGGGTGGTCCGCGATCAGACGCCCAATCAGCTTCTGACATTCGTCGGCCCCGCCGTGACCTTCCGCTTCCTGCTCCTGCACCTTAATTTCGGTATGGAAAAATTGAACCCACAGGTCCACCGCATTGGGAGTAACCGCCCAGCGCCGCTGTTCATCCTCCGTGAAAGCCTCTGCCGAGAATGTAAAGCTTCCCTGTTCTGCCAGTCCGGCGAAGACCGGCAGCCAAAGCTCAGACACCTCGGTCCACGGTATGCTTTTGGGGACATAGTGGAGTTCTTCCTCCTCCCCGGCTTCATCCGGGTCGTCCGGCAATTCGTCAGGCAGGAAGCCGACATCCTGCTCTTCCCAGGCCCAGGCCAGCGGATAAATAAAGTCTTGGCTGGGAGAGAATAGCCCGCTGATCAGAGTTTCCATGCTGTCTCCATCCGGCAACCCTTCCGGCTTCACCCATTCCTCCCAGACATGAGTACGGAAGTTGAAGCCGGCGGCACCCCAGAACAGCTCCGGGAAGTTGAGCCTGAGATTGGTTTCCGCTTCAAAAATGCTAAGTACCACTTCGGCAAGCTCATCATGCACCCGACGGGAGAGTTCGACCCGCTCGGAGAGCAGCCGCAGCTCATTGAAGTCGATGACATCCTTCTCATCATTGGCCAGCCGGGCCAGCGAGCGGTGAATATTATCGAAATGCTTGCGTTCTTCGTCAAATTGCTGGTGAATCTCCTCCAGCCGCTGGTGCCGCTGAGCGCCATATTCGCTGAAGATATGCTTCGGATTGCGGCGCAGCGCATTGCGGTATTCCTGCTGCTGCTGCGTCATCTTCCGCACCCGGGAGATCAGTTCATTCACATCCTGCATCGCCCTCGTTACCCGTCCATGCTTGATATGCATCTGAATCTCGAGCAGCTTGATGCTGATCTGAAATTCGTCAATGATCTCATGGCTCATGAAGATCAGCTCCATCGCATATTCGGAGAGCCGGTAGATTGTGGTCCCGTTCTCTTCCCAGCTGGTCCGGGTAGCATCTTCATCCACTGTGAAATATTTGTATTTCTGCACCGCCATCTGACGGGACTGATCATCGTAATAATTGGCCTCGAAATCCCCGCCGTTTCCGCTCCACAGCAGCCCGTCCACCAGCCGTTCCACCGATTCCGGACTTCCGAGCCTCGCGATGCCGAAGCGTTCAAGCGAGCTCCACGTCAATTCGACCAGGTCCTCCCTGGATCTCTGCTCATTCGATTCCAGCTCCAGATAATAGACCTGCAGCAGCACGCTTAGAGCAATCATTTCCTTATAAGGCTGAAGCTCGCCGAGATTCATGCCTGCCCCCAGACTCCATAGGGGATTCAGCCGTTTATTCCGTTCTCCAAAATCATTCCAGTTCATGCTCCTGCCAACCTCGCCATCACTTCATAATTTACCTCACAACATAACATAAACCCACATCTGCCCCGAAGGGTGAAGTATGGGCTAGGATTACGATAAACGATATATTGGGGAATGTATGTTTCTATCCTCATGTCTTTCTATTATATCAATGTTTCTCAGATCTGGCTATTTGCAAAAAATAATAGAGGAGCCCGCAATGGGACCCCTCTAAGTTTCGCTTGGGCACCCGGATGGATGCAGCTACTTATATTTCACATTCAACAGATAATCAAGATTAGCCTTCACCGCAGGCCACTCGTCATCAATGATACTGTACAGCGCATTATCCATAACCATGCCGTCAGAGGTGAGGCGCTGCTTGCGCAGCACGCCTTCCCGGACAGCGCCAATCCGTTCAACCGCCCGCTGCGACCGGAGGTTGGTACTGACAATACAGAAGTTAACGCGGATTAATCCGAGTGCCTCGAAGCAGTACTGCAGAAGCAGCGACTTCGACTCCGTGTTCACTGCGGTTCTCCAGTAATCCGGCGAAATCCAGGTGCAGCCGATCTCTGCATTGCGGTGCGTCCGGTCCAGATGCATGATCCGTGTAGTGCCGGCAATCCGGCCGGAAGCCTGCTCAATGATGACAAAAGGGATATCCGTACCTTTGGCCTTGTTCACCAATGCCGCGTCTATCAATTGTCCTACCTGCTCTTCTGTACTGATCCTTCTCCAGGTATATTCCCAGATCAGCGGATCGTTCAGCACCTTAACCAGCTCCGACTTATGCTCTTCCATCAGGGGCACAAGCCTGATCACGCCGCCCTCCAGTTGCTCAGCATTCTTCGAAATCATGTATCAGCCCTCCTGACTTTTGATTACCTATTTAATGAAGCAATTTATTTCCGCTCAGCGATTTGGCCGGCCAGCAGCTGAATGAACTCCTGTACGCTGAGCGATATTTGTGAACTCTCCGCACGGCCCCGTACGGAAACTGTACCGTTGTTCTGTTCCTGATCTCCGAGTACGAGCATATAAGGCACTTTCTCCAGCTGCGCTTCACGGATTTTGTAGCCCAGCTTCTCATCCCGCGCATCCAGCTCAACCCGCAGTCCGGCCGCCTGCAGCTGCTCTTTAACCTCGAAGGCATAATCAGCATGAACCCCGGATACAGGCAGCAGCTTGACTTGCACGGGAGACAGCCATAGCGGAAAAGCTCCGCTGAAGTGCTCTGTAAGAATGCCCATGAACCGGTCAATGGAGCCGAATACAGCGCGGTGAATGACTACCGGACGGTGCTTCCCGTTATCTTCACCAATATAAGTCAGATCGAACTTCTCCGGCATTTGGAAATCCAGCTGGATTGTACCGCATTGCCAGCTTCTTTTCAAGGCATCAAGGACATGGAAATCGATCTTGGGCCCGTAAAAAGCGCCATCCCCCTCGTTCACCCGATACTCGATCCCGTTGTTCTTCAGCACGCGTTCGAGCGACAGCTCCGCCTGATCCCAGAGTTCTTCAGCCCCCATATAATCATCCGGACGTGTGGACAGCTCCACCTTGTACTCGAAACCGAATACTTTGTACATCTGATCAATGAGCTCCAGCACCCGGCTAATTTCATCCTCAATCTGTTCAGGCAGGACAAACAGGTGGGCATCATCCTGGCAAAAAGTGCGGACGCGCATCATTCCATTCAGCGCCCCTGAGAATTCATGGCGGTGGACCTGGCCATATTCAGCAATCCGGATCGGCAGCTCCCGGTAGGAACGAAGGCTGTTCTTGTAGATCAGCATATGTCCGGGGCAGTTCATCGGTTTGAGCGCAAAATCTGTTTCATCCACTTTTGTGAAATACATCTCGTCTTTATAATGATCCCAGTGTCCGGATTGCTCCCATAGCCTTCTGTTCATCATCAGGGGTGAACGGACTTCATCGTAATCACTATACCTCTGCAATTCACGCGAGAAGTTCTCCAGCTCTGTACGGATGATCATGCCCTTCGGCAGATAGAACGGCATGCCCGGCGCTTCTTCGGAGAACATGAACAGCCCAAGTTCCTTGCCCAGCTTGCGGTGGTCGCGCTTCTTCGCTTCCTCCAGCATGTGGAGATGCTCCTCCAGCTGGGATTTCTTGAAGAATGAAGTTCCGTATATCCGCTGGAGCACCTGATTATCTGAATCCCCGCGCCAGTAGGCTCCCGCTACGCTAAGCAGCTTGAAGGCCTTGATCCGGCCAGTTGACGGCATATGCGGCCCCCGGCACAGATCAGTGAATTCACCTTGCTCATACAAGCTGATCACTGCATCCTCCGGCAGGTCACGGAGCAGCTCAAGCTTAAGGGGCTCCTCCAGCTGCCGAAACAGTTCCATCGCTTCACTTCTGCTGACAACCCGGCGCAGAATCGGCAGATTTTCTCCGATTATCTTCTCCATTTCCCGCTCAATCGCACCCAAATCCTCCACGGACAACGGCCGTGCTATATCAATATCGTAATAGAATCCATCCTCTATGACCGGACCGATACCCAATTTAACATTCTGATCCCCGTAGATCCGTTTGACAGCCTGGGCCATCAGATGAGCAGTACTATGTCTATGGATCATTAGACCCTCAATGCTGTCCGCCATTATAATTTCAACGAGGCTATCCTGTTCAACCGGGTGATCAAGGTCAACGAGCCTGCCGTCGATTTTACCGGCTACCGCATTCTTCTTCAGACTTGCACTGATTGACTCCGCAACCTGCGCAACTGTGGTGTTACGCGAATACCTCCTAATTGTTCCATCCGGCAGTTTCACTTGAATCTCCATGATTGTGGCCTCCATTTCTTCAGGTTTCTGTTAGTGTGATTTGAACGCAAAAAAACGCATCTCATCCCGGAAAGGGACGAGTGCGTCTAAGCTCGTGGTTCCACCCTAATTCGACTATGTATCTACGGACCCCCGGCTGTTCGGCGGAAACGTGATAAGCACAATCCTCATGGCATCCGTTAACGGGGATGGGGCGGTGGCATTTACAGCCTCACTAACAGCAGGAGGGTTCAGTGTCACGGCTGCAAAGGGGTAACATCCGGCTGGTCTCTGTAAGAAGCTCTCACCTTGCACTTCTCTCTCTGGTCAGTCCTGGGAGGATATCCTGTCTCTGGTCATTGCCTTAGATATGGTGTTGCTTGGTTACATAATACTGAATGCCTTCGCTAAAAGTCAATACTGCGGTGAAAAAATAGTTGTATGCCGCTGTCCCCCGGCAATCTATCCGTTAATATCATTCACTTGAAATCCGCGAAATAATCATACCCGTTTCTTCAACCGTAGCAGCAATATAATCCGCTCCGGCAGCCGATAATTCCTCCTCCGAACCGTAGCCGAATAACACGCCAATGGAAGGCACACCGCAGGCCTTCGCCCCGATAATGTCATGCTCCCGGTCCCCGATCATCAGCGCCTGTGCGGCAGGAATATCATTCTGGTCCAGCACATACTGGATCACCTCGCGCTTCTTCGAGCGTGTCCCGTCCAGATTGCTGCCAGCGGTGAACCTGAAGAAGTGATCCAGCTTGTAATGGCGGAGAATTTCCTCAGCAAAGACCGTGGGTTTGGATGTCGCCACATACAGGCTGAATCCCTGATTCCGCAGGTTCTCCAGTAACTCCGGAACGCCTGGAATCACACTGTTCTCGAACATGCCGAGCGTCCGGTAACGCTCCCGGTAGAAGTCCACACCCTGCAGGGCAGCTTCATGTGTCAGCCCCTGGATTTGAACAAAAGAATCATAGAGCGGCGGCCCGATATACGGGATCAGCAGGTCAGGATGCTCCACCTCGATCCCTAGCTTGTGCAGCGCATATTCCACGCATTTGGTGATGCCTTCTTTGGGATCGGTTAATGTGCCGTCCAGATCAAATAAAATATGATGCAACGCGTCCTTCACTTCCGTTCGTGCTCCCTTCCTGTTTAACTTTGTTCATCATACCTTCCTTTCTTCATACTTTCCACACACTTGTCTACTAACATCACTATGTAAGCTATATTTGAACCTGGAGGATGTAACATGAACATGACGCATTATATGTCCCTGCTGGCGGACAATCAGCCATGGAATCTGATTCTTTTTATGGCGATTCCCGTGATTTTTGCCGAGACGATTACGGTTACAGAGTTTATTATTCTGTTCACCAAGAAGCTGAACGGGCCGCTCCGAGCGTTCAACCGGGTATGCAGTATTCTTGCCGGACTCTATTTCACCGGAGTTTTCCTGTACTTGTTCCCTACCGCCTTCATCCCGCTCACCGCAAATGGCGAATGGCACACCTGGGTGGATGTGGTTGCGGTAAGCTTTTATCTGAGCGGAGTCATCTTCCTGCTGCCTCTGGCCCTGCTGGATCTCGGTCTCATCGCCCGCAAACGCAGTGAAGAGAGTAAGCTTAAGCTACATTTCCTGCTAATCAGCGGCTTCCTCGTTGTTGCCCACATCGCGATGATCTTCGGAATGGTGAATCCGGAAATTATGGGCGGAATGGCTGGAATGAACCACTAAGAGTTGAGTCACCTAAGTTTATAAAAGATTGACAGGTGTCCGGGGAGGCTATAGAAATAGCTGCCCGGGCGCCTTTTGGTTTTCATTACGCACAAACCCGTCAGAATGAGATTGCTACCAGCTATCCGAAGCATGTGTGCTGCTGAATTTTGTCTCATCCGTCCAATCAATCCCGGAGCATCGCGTATATGATTTACTAACGATGGAGACTGGATAGAGATGGGTGAATTCATGAAACTACAAGACGTCAAAAAGGACTATGAACTGATCGTCAGCTTAGGTTCATCTTGTGCGCCGGCAATTAACCTGAAGAGATACGGTCTACGGAAATTCTCAATGCCTCTAGACTGGATGATTTCGTATTCACTGGCCGATGTCAACCGGCTTCTAAAGAATGAGTTCAGGAACTTTATGGATTTCAGAAATCTGCATCCGCTGGATGAGACCCATTTTTTGCTGGATGATGGAGATCCCGTGTATTTGGATCATTCCAGGAACAATCTGTCACCATCTTATTTCATACGGGACTCACTGTATAACATCATCTCCGCCCACGATTTCCCGATTATTACAGGTCAGGGCTGGAGCGCTTCCTATCCCGCCTACAGACTGAAGCTGGAATACCGGATCGGCCGGTTCTGGAACAGTCTGCTCAGCAGCGACGATAGTTTATTTGTCAGATGGTTTGCAAGCGCTGAACAGGTACTGGAGCTGCATATGATTTTATCAAAGCTATTAAATAACAAGAAATTTACAATCCTCATTCTTAATCCTATACCCGGCCTTAGTGCAACACGAGAAGCGGAATGGGGTATCGGCAATGTCTGCGTTCTGGAAGTGCCCGGTGATATGAATGATTATGCGAATTGGGATTACATCCTGCAAGGTATAAGTCTAAATCATTCTTAGTTATCTCCTAAAAGCAACCTCACAGCGTGTTCCTACGCCCACCTTACTTGTAAACACAATCGTACCGCCGAGCAGCTCGACCAGCTTATTCACAATGGAAAGACCGAGGCCGGAGCCTCCGTATTGCCGCGAGCGGGATTTCTCTACCCGGTAAAAACGGTCAAAAATAAAGGGAAGCTCTGCCTCCGGAATACCGATTCCCGTATCCTCCACAACAAATATTGCTGAGTCCGGAGTGAATCTTAGACTCACCTTGATCTGTCCCTTTTCGGTATAGCGGACAGCATTCTCCAGCAGATTCATCACGATTTGCTCCATCCGTTTGCCATCGCCTAATACTCTTACCTCCTGCCCGTCATCGTACGAAGCTGTCAGCAGCAGACCTTTCTCCTTCGCCGGTAATTCCACCCTGCGGACCGCCTGATCCATGATCTGTCTGAGATTGACCTGTTCCAGGTTCAGCGGAATTCTGCCCTCTTCCATCTTAGCCAGCTCGAACAAGTCATCGACCAGATGCTGCAGCCGGTGTGCTTCCTGATCGATGATGTCGAGATACAGCCCCTTCTCTTCCTCCGTCTCATATAACCCGCTCTTCACTACCTTGGCATACCCCTGCAGATAAGTAATCGGTGTCCGCAGTTCATGCGAGATATTGGCCAGAAATTCCTGGCGGGTATCCCTGTAACGCTGCAGGTCAACGGCCAGATCGTTAATGGCTCCTGCGAGGAAACCAATCTCATCCTTGCCGCGGATGGTAAGGCGTGTCTCCAGTTCACCGGCGGCGATCTTGCGGGTGGCTCTCTGCATCTGCAGAAGCGGACGGGACAGGACCACGGCAATGATCCAGGTGATGCCGAGCGCCAAAGTGAACGCGCCAATCCCCGCGAGCAGCAGAATATTGCGCACTGAAGCCAGCGATTCTTCCATATTCGTGGTAGAGGACATTACATACAGCGCCGAACTGACCCCATCCTCACCTGTGATAGGTTGTCCAGTGACGAAATACCGGTGCCCCGCTGGATCTTTGTACAGGAAGCTGACTGTTTTGCCGGTAAAAATGTCTGTAAGATCACCGGTCCGGATGAACGCCCGGTCCGCAGAATCGTGAACGCCTGAATGCAGATTCGTACGGCCATCAGGAAGAATGTTAAATATACTGACATTGGAGAATTCAGCAAACGTCGTCATCATCTGGCTGGTCGTGGACTCCTTGGACTGGGCCATGACCGTGAAATGGGAGGCCAGCTCCTCCGTTTCCGTCTGCATTTCGTTGTAATAGAAGCTGGTGAACATCCTGTCGATCACCATGCCCAGCGACAGCAGTACGATCAGGAATACGGACATAATGACCAGCCCAAGCTTGGAGCCGATGATATTATGTTTCATCCGGACTACCCGTGACCTGGAATTTATACCCGAGGCCCCATACCGTTTGCACCGGATTATACGCTAGGCCCGCTCTCTGCATCTTTTCGCGGATATTCTTGATGTGGGTGTCGATGACCCGGGTTTCACCGCCGTAATCGTTGCCCCACAGCCGTTCGACCAGCTCGTCGCGGGTGAATACCCGTTGTCCGCTGCGCGCCAGCAAGGCCAGGAGATCGAACTCTTTTAATGTAAAATCAACGTTCTGGCCCTGTACACGCACCTCGCGTGCCTCCGGGTAAATCCGCAAATCGGGATACTCCAGTACTTCTTCCCGGGGCGCCAATGACTGCGTCAGTGCAGAACGGCGGAGCAGCGAATGTATCCGGGCCAGCAGCTCCTCCGGCTCAAACGGCTTGGTCAGATAATCATCTGCGCCGATGCCAAGACCCTGCACCTTATCCTTAATCTCCGAACGCGCGGTGAGCATCAGGATGGGGATATGACTCTGCTCCCGGATCAATCGGCAGACCTGCCAGCCATCCATGTCAGGCATCATCACATCGAGCAGAATCAGATCAAACGCGTGCTGCCCCGCCATGCGGATGGCCTCCTGCCCCGTTGCAGCTTCTCTGGTGCTGAACCCCTCGTTCAGCAGATATATACGCAGCAAATTCCGCATATTCCATTCGTCGTCTACTATAAGTATTTGAGATTTGGACAAGCCGTTCACCCTTTTCGTGGACTGGTTAATAGTTCGTGCATTCATTATACCCAAGTGGAAACGGTTATGCTTTCTTACTTGTTCTATAAATAAAGAGGCCGGCAGCGGGTCCCGCTGCCGGCTTGCTCTTCTAATGCCCCGAGTGCGGATTATCACCGGAGGCGGAGGAAATCTCCAGCATGTCATCGATCTCACTCTGCGCTGCGGCGCTAATCGTCGCTGTATCACCAGTCAGCCAAGCGTGATTATAAGGCCCTTCAGCCGGTGAATCCTTGAATTTCGGCTGCAGCTCCATCGTATAATTCATCAGGGAATCCGGCAATCCGTCCTGCTTCAAGAAGACCAGCGGCGCGTGTTTGCCCAAGTGGGAGAAGGGGGCAGCGGCAATCGCCAGCATCGTTGAATCCGTAGTCAACAAGGACAGGTTATGTCCGGGAGTAGTGATTCCCCAGCCGAATCCGTTCGCCGTATCCTTGAATTTGGCAAAGGCAATGGCATTCTCATAAGGATCCTCTCCTGCTATGCGCGTAACCGTTCCGTATTGCTTAAGCTGCTCCTCCACATCTGCTGAAATGACAGATTGGGGACCGAGAATATAGATTACTGCACTGCCGCCGCGTTCCTTGAGCGCGTCTGCTGTTGCAGCCGGGATTTCGCTTTTCCCCACAAATAGTAAAGGCTCCGGCATATGAGCGATCCAGTTGACAGCCGGGAGGGTATATTCAGGACTATCCATTGAGCCGATAATTACACTCTGCGGCAGCTCGCCTGACACTTTTGCATAGTAAGAATCAACAGCGCCTGCCACTGCGGCTGGATCATCCCCTTCAATCTTGTCCAGCTTCAGATTAAGCGAGTTGAGCTGAGTCTCGACTGCTTCAGACGATGGCCCGACAATTACAACCTGAATGCCGTCATTGCCATCCGCACCAAGCGGCTTCAGCCGCTTCAATTCAGTAAGAGTCTCATCCGGCACACCGTCTTTGGTGAAAAAGAGAACCGGCCCGTTGCTGGGATGGTGGATCAGATCCGTGCTTATCGCGGCAATCTGCCAGTTATCCACACTTGTCAGGACTACAGACGATGGCCGGTTGCTCTTCGTTTCAGCCGTCCATAAGGTCCGGGAGACCAGCACAGCCGCCTGAACAGGGTCAGAGGTGTTGATCCGTGTTGTATTCTTGGTAGCGATCCAAGGTGTAGTTACCGCTGTTTGTGCAGTGATAGCGCTTGATTCTTCCTTGTTATCCGCGCCCGGGCTGCAACCCGCCAATGTTGCTCCAAGCAGCAGGATAAAGGTCGCCGTCAGCAGTCTTCTCTTCATTATTGTCCCTCCACTTCAGTTGCTCTCGCGAATAACTAGAAGTGTACAGGACAAATGTGTAGAAAGAATGAAGCTCCTTACCAGGCCACGCGGATAATCAGGCCTTTGGGATCGCCGACTTCGAGATAGGCCGCTTGGCCGTTGACATCATCATAAGGGAAGCCGTAGGCCAGCCCGCTAATGCTGTGATCATGCCAGAACTTCGCATAGTAATTGGCTGGAGCCGCTTTGTAATAGTCCGCGACATTGTTCCAGTTGCCGGAGGTGTAGACATGGCGGTTAATGGCAGCGCTGGTGGCAGCATCAATGAGCGAGCCATCGTTGCGGAGAATATCCTGGGTGCTGTAGCTGGAATAACCTGCGAAATAATTGCTGTTGGCCCCGCCGGCTTTAAACGATCCATGGACAGGAGCGATAATACGGTAAGGTGCCTGATCCGTAGCAAGTGATTTAAAGGCGGATGGCACTTCATTCTGGTATTTGCTGAAGATTCCGGCACGTGTCTCCGATTCCAGCTCGCCTACGGTTTTATCATAGCCTCCAGACAGGCCAACCAGCCGGTGCTGGATCGGAAATCCGAAGGCATCTACGCGCGTCGTGTTGCCGTGATAGCCTGTAGCATCCACCGTGAATTCAACGAAATCGAAATAGAGATTACGGTTAGGATCGGTAGGATTATCAATATCCGGTCCGGCAAAGCCGTCATCATAAGTCTTGATGTACAGCGGCGTGCCTACGCTGAGGAACATGCGGCCGGAGGTGATTTTGGGCATCGTTACCCAGGAAGCCTGACTTACGGTATGGTAGATATTCGCGTAATTCACGCCGTTTTTGGTCAGATGGCCGGAGGCATCATTCAGCGCATTAGAGATTGGCAGCAGATTGCCGCTCAGATCCAGATAACTCCATTTGCCGTTGGCCGGATTGATGCCGATCACACCCCAATATATCTGGTTGTCAGGATAGGCCCCGCCCGTGCCGTTCATGACCTTCACCGACACGGAACCTCCCGGCGGGGTGGGAATGGAAGAGGCGGCTATGGAATAGATCGAAGCAGAGGAACCCCCAGGCGGGGTGGTCGGCGCCGTTCCGGCGGTATACGTAAACCAGCCGGTATCATATGCCGGTGTTCCATTGTTGTACGTGAAGAAATAGGTGAGAACGGTTCCGCTGGCAACGCCTGTGACCACCTGCTCATATCGGGCTTTGCTGCTGTTGTAGGTTGTACGGTAATTCAGCTGCGTTCCGGAATTGACCTTGTAATGTACATCCACCCAACTGGTGCTTACTGTAGATTTGAACCAGATTGTCGCTGTAGTTCCCGACAAATCTACTCCCTGTGTATAATCAGCGGCGGCAGCTTTGGAACCAAAGAAAGGCAGGCAGGAGAGCAGAAGCACGAACGCAAGCATGGACATTAGCCATTTTTTAGGCATCGTAATATTCCTCCTTAATTATATTGGCATTGCTATAATCATTACCTTTGGCAACCGGAAGCTACAGACAGATCATTCAGCATTTCAGAAAGCCTCCACCCTCCTCCATTCCCCGGATCAAAGCCAGAATCATGTATAATTGTATGCGTTTACAAATATGATTATAGTAGGGCAAATCTTCATTTAGTAGGCTCGAAATTTCGGATTTAGGTTCCCATTTTTTGGTTTTATGACTTAATTTCTTCTGTTTCACCTCTAGAGCGCTGCAAAAATAGCAAAAAGCCCTCAATCCCCAGATGCCAGGTGATTAAAGGCTTTTCTAACCTTATTTCATTTTCCGCTTTTACCAGTGCTGCGAAATAAAGGTATCCCGTCCGGATTGCTCACGGTCCTCTTTATAATGCTTCGGATTCTTCTTGTGATAGTCCTGATGATAGTCCTCAGCCGGATAGAAATGGGGTGCAGGCAGAATCTCCGTCACCACAGGAAGCTCAAATCTGCCGCTGGCCGCCACTTGCTCCCGGGAGGCCAAAGCCGCCAGCCGCTGCTCTTCATTATAGTAGAATACCGCTGTCCGGTACTGTGTTCCGCGATCCTGAAACTGTCCGCCGTCATCCGTCGGATCAATCTGCGGCCAGAACAGCTCCAGCAGTCTCTCGTAGGGGAAAAGTGCCGGATCAAACGTAATCTGAACCACCTCATAGTGACCGGTTGTCCCTGTCTTGACCTGTCCGTATGTAGGATTCTCTACCGTGCCTCCGGCGTACCCCGATACAATTCCGTGAATTCCGGGAAGCTCTTCAAACGGTGTAACCATGCACCAGAAGCAGCCTCCGGCAAACATTGCCTGTTCCATAAGCTTAATCCCTCTCCCTGTCTCTCATCTGCAATTCATATATTAACACATGTACTGAAGATAAGGCCTGCTGGTCATAAAGTCAATTTGAGAGATTAGACCTGCAAGCTTTTAACCATAATGACGTGGGGGATTCCATCTTCCATAAAGACAGCCGAGGAAGTCTCATAGCCCAGCTTCTGATAAAAGCCTTCGGCCTGCTTCTGGCCATGCAGCTTGGCTTGCCGGAGTCCTTGCTCTGCAGCCATTGCCTCCAGTGTGCCGATAATTACGGACCCTAGCCCGCTTCGGCGGTACGGGGCCAGAAGACAAATCCGCTCCAGCTTGGCCCATCCGTCCACAACCCGCAATCTGGCTGTCCCTACTGGAGCCTCCTCCGCCTCATGAAACACCAATATATGCTCTGCCTGGCTCTCATAATGATCAAATTCATCAGCCAGCGGTACGCCCTGCTCCTCCACAAACACTTCACGTCTGATCCGGAATGCCTCTTGTAATCCTGCTTCATTCGTAACCTTGTCTACACGCATATCATCCTGCCTCCCTTTCCGGTTAAGATTGCTTAATGCCCGCCCAGAAAATCCCCCAGATATCCTCCAGGCGCTGTTCAAATTCCTCTTGCTTGTAAAAAAACATCTGCATGGCGATCCCGTCAAGCAAACAGTAATAAGCCGAGAGCAGACTATCTGCCCGCTGCTGCCGTATGATCCCCGTGTTCATGCCTTCCTCAAAAATCGCCCGGTACAATACAGCGGAACGCTGCTCCATCCCCGCAATCTGCGCCTCCAGCAAGTCCTGGAAGAAAGGAGGCGGAAATTGCACGGCCATTTTATAGAATGCGGTCAATACCGGGTGCTCCACTTTGTAATAATAGTTCTTATACATGATCTCACGCAGCTTCATCTCTATAGGTGTATCCCTGAGGCCCTTATACAGCTGTTCAAGAAATTCATAGTAATGCCGGGCCATTTCGCCGAAGGCGGCCATGAACAAATCTTCTTTTTTCGGAAAATAGGTGGCAATGGATTGCTTCTTA
The DNA here is from genome assembly GCF_037963255.1 of Paenibacillus sp. FSL H8-0259. Classification (NCBI taxonomy): domain Bacteria; kingdom Bacillati; phylum Bacillota; class Bacilli; order Caryophanales; family Paenibacillaceae; genus Paenibacillus; species Paenibacillus sp. FSL H8-0259. The sequence continues at coordinate 3,883,096 of NZ_CP150147.1, read as the reverse complement.
ATCCCTACTGCCTGAGCTATGCCGGCCAATGATGCTCCTTCAAAGCCCTTCTCGGCGAATTGTGAACATGCAGCCTGCAGTATCGCGTTAGCAGTCATCTCTTCAGCCCCCCTGACGATCGTCAGGTAATTATCACATGCAGATTATAATTTGTCAATCGGGTGGTTACCTGCCTTGTATTCCCGTTACAGCACGCAAAAAAAAAAGGATCACAGCACGTGATCCTTTCTCCCTGGCTATCAAGAATGTATGATCTCACACATGTCCAGTACTACACATACTGTCCTGCCGTCAGACCCGTTCTGCCCGCCGAGGACTTGTAGATTCCATCGATCAGCTCCAGCGCCTTAATGCCCTCTGCTGCGTCAATCCAGAACTTTCGGCCATCACGGATGTGGGCATAGAAATCATGAATTAACCGTGAATGTCCGGTCCCCCAATACGATTTACCTCCGGTGCTGCCGGTTGCCGGTTCGCTGAGCAGCGTCTCTTGCCTGTCCTTCAACAGATACAGGCAATCCCTACGCTGCAGCAGCGTTCCCTGCTCGAAGACCAGCTCCAGTTCAACGGGAGAATTCACCCCATAAGCATTGGTTCCGTAAAAGAGTCCGCGCACCTTATTCTTGAAGCTGATGCAGGCATGTGCACTATCTTCCACCTCAATAACATCATTCAGCACATCAGTGGTAACACTGCCCTTCACGGAAGAGATTTCACCGCCGAACCATTGCAGCAGATCCAGAGTATGAATAGTCTGGTTGATGAGCACACCTCCGCCTTCAGTAGCCCAGCGGCCTCTCCAGCTGCTATTCTTGTAATAATCTTCACTCCGGGTCCAGGTAACCACCCCTTTCATACAAATGAGGGCTCCCAGTTCGCCGGAATCTATCATCGTCCTGATCCGGACCGAAGGGTCATTGTAACGGTTCTGGAAGACTACACCGAGTTGCCCCTCCGCTTGATCCGCTGCTGCCTGCATTAACCGGGCTGAAGGTACATCCAGCGCCATCGGCTTCTCGGTTAATACATGTTTGCCGGCCTTCAGCAGTTCCACCGCCATCCCGGCATGCAGATGATGGGGCGTGCACAAATGGACAATTCCGATATCTGCCCGCTCCAGAAGCTGCTTGTAATCCGTCAAGCCCTCACATCCGTAATCCTGGGCGGATTGCGCTGCCTGAACGGGATCACTGTCCACCACGGCCAGCAGCCGCGCATAATCTATAGAAGCAATGGCCCTGGCATGCAGCGGAGCAATTGCACCACAGCCGATAATCGCTGCTCCAATTGGATTCATCTTATACACCTTCCGTTCTTCTGATAGCTGTGATGCAACTATTTGAGAGTATCCGGGGTCAGATTGAGCGCTTGCCGCTGCGCCTCCAGGCATAGTTCGGCCGCTTTGAAGGCATGCTCCTGGGTCATGGCATTTTCTGTACGCTGCAGGCAGTCCATGATCAGCTCACCGAAGAACGGGAAGCCGATTTTGCCGGCCACATGCTCATAATGTTCCCCCCCACGGTCCACATAGTAGACATGGTCAGGCGTGCTGGAGCGGCCAATATCGCTGTATTTGCGCAGCTCGATATACCCTTCGGTGCCCATAATAATCGTCCGGCCATCGCCCCAGGTCCCTAATCCTTCCGGAGTGAACCAGTCCACGCGGAAATATTGGGTTGCCCCGTTATCGCCCACCAGCGTGGCATCACCGAAATCCTCCAGCTCCGGGTATGACGGATTGTTATAGTTCGCTACCTTGCTGTGCAATATCTTGGCATCGCGGCAGCCGGCATAGAAGAGGAACTGTTCAATCTGATGGCTGCCAATATCGCAGAGAATGCCGCCGTATTTATCACGCTGGAAGAACCAGTCCGGCCGGCTCGGAGCATTTAACCGGTGAGGCCCCATTCCAATTACCTGAAGTACACGCCCGATCGCACCCTGTTGCACAAGCTGACCTGCATACACAGCACTCTCCACATGCAGTCTCTCACTGAAATAAGTCATGTATTTCTGCTTCGTCTGTTCCGCCTGAGTCCGTGCTGCCGCCAGCTGATCGAGTGAGGTGAACGGTGTTTTGTCCGTGAAATAATCCTTGCCGTGTGCCATGACGCGCAGACCCAGCGGACCACGCTCTGACGGAATAGCCGCCGCCGCTACGAGCCGGACTTCAGGATCTTCGAGAATCTCTTCAGCCGAGCGTGCGGCCCGGACGCCGGGATAGGTGTTCTGGAACACTTTTACCTTCTCCGGGTCAGGATCGTATACCCATTTCAGCTGTGCTCCTGCTTCCACAAGCCCGTTGCACATCCCGTAAATATGCCCATGATCCAGCGCCAGTGCGGCAATTACGAATTCACCCGGCCCCACCACAGGCTTGGCCTCATGCACAGGGGCATACATCATCCCATCCTTGCGGCTCATGCCTCAACCTCCAGCTTGGCGTGCAGATAGTTCAGACTAATCTCCAGGCTCTCAAACGGATCACGCTGGCACACATCCTGCTCCACGATATGCCATTCCACACCTGTCTTGCGGCAGGCTTCAATAATCGCTCCGTAATTCATGTTCCCCTGGCCGATTTCGGCAAAAATCGGTTTACGCGACAGAACCGTCATATCTTTGAAATGCACGGCCTGCATTCTGCCTTCCACTTTATGAATCCACTCTACAGGATCGCCGCCGCCTGCCTGAACCCAGTACAGATCCAGCTCAAAGCCGAACACCTCCGGATCACTTTCCTGCAGCAGAATTTCCATACCAGTCATACCTTCGAAACGTTCAAATTCAAAATCATGATTATGATAGACAAATTGCAGGCCATACTGCTCCTTCAGGGTACGCGCAATACCGGATGCCAGCTTGGCAAAGGTGCGGTATCCTTCCTGGCTGGTCTGATACTCTGCCGGTAGTCCGCCAAGGCCGATGTACTTGCAGTTCCACAGCTTATGTTCAGCTGCGAGCGCATCCAGATCATTCACCAGCCGGTTCCAGGGGACATGCGTTGCACATATTTTCAAACCGTATTCATCCGCATACTCCTTCACCAGCTTAGGGTCCATCGGGCCAATTCCCGAGATCTGCACGGCCTGGTAGCCAATTTCGCTCACCTTCCGCAGACTTTCTCTTAACCCCTCCGGGGTCTGGGTAAATTCACGTAAGGTATACATTTGTGCGGCAATCGTTGAACGTTCCATTTCATTCATCCACTCCCAGATTAGTTTGATTTGGTTAGATGATGCTATACCTGCAGATTAAAGAGTGATGCTAGTGGGTTCCCGATACATCCAGCGCTTTCTGGCTGACGGGTGCCTTTTGAAAAGTAGAATTCTGCACCTGCACCATCAGCTTCTCGTGGAACAGGTCGCTGTCGATCGGCAGGTCCACCCAGTTATCCGTCCACGCTGACAGGTACATCGCATTGGAAAGAGTCAATCCGTGAATCCCCTCTTCGCCAGGCGCCAGGAGCGGCTCGTCATGGAGAATGGCATTGGTGAAATTACGCATAATGCCTTTATGCTGATCCCCATCACCTGGTGCTACCGGAATCTCGCATTTCCAGCACTCGGGTGCTCCGAATCCTCCGGTAAATTCAGCATTGAATTGCGGCTCCGGTGTGCGCAGGCGGAAGAACGTCAGCTTGCCGTCTTCGATTACGATTTTACCGTTGTCGCCTGTGATCTCGAACCGGTTCGTTCCCGGTGCCTCCCCTGTAGTGGTGATGAACAGCCCCGTTGCGCCATTCTCATATTCCACATAGGCAGTCACATCATCCTCAACTTCAATATTGCGGTACTTCCCGAAGTGGCAAAAAGCCCGTACCCGCTTCGGCATCATTCCGGTCGTCCACTGCCAGAGATCCAGTTGATGCGGGTCCTGGTTAAGAAGTACACCGCCGCCTTCTCCGCCCCAGGTCGCCCGCCAGCCGCCGGAGTCATAGTAACTCTGAGAGCGGTACCAATTCGTGATAATCCAGTTCGTACGCCGGATCTCTCCAAGCTCTCCTGACTTGATCAGCTCTCTCAGCTTCTGATAGAGCGGGTTGGTCCGCTGGTTGTACATAATGCCGAACTTGCGGTCAGACTTCGCAGCAGCGTCGTTCATCTCCTGAACAGCTTTGGTGTACACGCCTGCTGGCTTCTCAATCAGAACATGCAGCCCGTAACCCAGTGCCTCAACCGCGAGCGGCGGGTGGTCATAATGCGGTGTAGCAATCAGCACAGCATCAATGGTCCCGGACTTGAACAGCTCTTCCGGTGACAGGAACCGCTGCACGCTATCCGGCAAATGCTCTTCCGCCCAGTCCAGCCTTTCCGGGCTGGTGTCACATACGGCTGCCAGCTCGGCTCCCTTAATATCACTCAGCAGGCTCTGCGCATGCGCTCGCCCCATATTGCCCACTCCGATAATGCCAAATCGTACCTTTTCCATCTCCCAATCACTTCCTATTACAGTTTATGATATGAGGATAACCTTAATCGCCTCCGGTGAACATGACTGTAATTAAGGTGTTTTTGTATATAAATAAGATGTATTAGATAAATGAAAGCGGTATAATGAATTTATGAGCGTTGTAAAGGAGCTAAACCTATGAATATGTATGCCAGCGGAAATCTGACCGGACGCCTGCTGCAGAATCTGACCGTTACCGTTACGCATGCCCAGTTGACCAGCAGATACCCCGGATGGAATAGGACGAACGAGACCCCTTCCTTCAACCGGCTGTACTATATTGATTCCGGCGAAGGCAAGGTGATTATCAACGGCGTGGCGTATTATCCCAGACCCGGGCAATTAATGATCATGCCGGCCGGCTCTACCCAGACCACGGACACCTCGCCCAATGATCCCTACACACGCTACTATTGTCACTTTGATGCGCAGATCGGGGAATGGCCGCTGTTTCATTCTGCCAATAAGCTCTATATCAGCGATGTGCCGGATCCGGATGCGGTAAGGGCGATTTTCACGGAAATGATTGATTTGTTTCAGGATACCGGCTTTCTGGCGACTCTGCGCACTCAGGCTTCACTGCTCACGCTATTGGCACTGTGTCTGGAATCGGGAGGCTACAGCAATTTCCTGGATGACCTGACACATACCAGCGATCAGGGGAAGCTGGCGAATGTGCTGACTTACATTGACCAGCGCCTGATGCGGCCGCTTGATGTGGAGGAGCTGGCGGAGCTCGTCCATCTGCATCCGAACTACTTCATTCCCTACTTCAAGAAATTCATCGGCGTCCCTCCGATGCAGTACGTTCAGCTGAAACGGATGGAGCTCGCCAAAAGGCAGCTCTCGTACACCGACTTCAGCATCTCCAATATCGCCGAGCAGGTCGGCATGGAGCTTGCCCATTTCTCCAAGGTGTTCAAGAAGACTACTGGTGTTTCTCCTTCTGCTTACCGGAGCAGTACGAAGTAGGGGGGATTTGTTAGTTGGAGTATGATTTACGCTATCCTTGCATTCAAAATCCAACTTGATTTCATAATAGTTGTAGATTGTGCAGTTAAAAACTGCGATAAAGGCTGCCCACATCTTATAACTGTATTCTGTACAACTAAATTTGCCCGGAACGGTGATAACCAGCTACAACCGATAATTTAATTGTACGAAATACAACTAAACGGATGATCGATTGTAAATCAGGCGATTTAGTTGTACAAAGTGCAATTAAAAATTGCGGGACCAATGTGCACATAACTTAATCCGGTCACTGCAACCACGCAGCAAGCGAATTATCAAATTGGTTATCACGAGTTTAAGTCACCATAACATGTGCGCTCAATAAAAAAGGAACAATCCCAAGCCATATGATGGCTGATAGGACTGTTCCTTTTTGTAGCTACATACTATTTTATCCCGAAATATGCATCGGCATTGTTGTAACAAATGTTCTCGATCGTCCGGCCCACAAAAGCATAATCGCGCGGCAGATCGCCCTCTTCAATCCATGTGCCGAACAGGTTGCATAGAATCCGGCGGAAGTATTCATGACGCGTGAAGGAGAGGAAGCTTCTGGAGTCGGTCAGCATGCCGACGAATGGACTGATCAGGCCGATGCTGGAGAGCGCCTTCAATTGCTGCAGCATGCCTTCCTTCTGATCATGGAACCACCAGCCTGAGCCCATCTGCACTTTGCCTTTGATCCCCGAGCCCTGGAAATTACCGATCGATGTTGCAATCATCTCGTATTGTGACGGATTCAGCGTATACACAATGGTCTTCGGAAGCTGTCCGCTGGCATCCAGATCATTCAGCAAGGCATTCAGGCTGCGGGCCATATTGAAGTCCAGAATGGAATCGAACCCGCTGTCCTTGCCGAGCGCATCGAACATCCGTGAGTTGTTATTACGGAGCGCCCCGATGTGCAGCTGCATGCTCCAGCCCCGCTCGTGATACAGCCGGCCTAATTTGAGCAGTGTGTAGCTCTGGAACTTCTGTTCCTCCTGGGCGCTGATCTCCTCGCCTTTGAAGGCACGGGCAAATATGTAAGCTGCTTCATGTTCGGTTGAATGTGCGTGCGGAAGCTCACCGAAGGCCTGATCGGACAGACGGCAGCCATGCTTGTGGAAATAATCGATCCGCGAAGTCACAGCCTTCATGAATTCGGAATAACAGTGAACTTCCATTCCGCTGGCTTCACTGAGCGTGGCAACATAGCCGGCAAAACCTTCATCGCGGATATTCAGCACCCGGTCCGGTCTGAAGGTTGGAGCAACAACGGTCTCCAGTGCACTGTCGTTCTTAATAAGAATGTGATGCTCCAGGGAATCAGCCGGATCATCCGTTGTGCAGACGACGTCAACATTCTGCTTCTTAAGGATGCCCTGTGTAGTCATGCCGTCTCCTTGCAGCTGTTCATTACAGCGGTCCCAGACACTCTCCGCATTATCGGCCGAGAGCAGCTCATCGATGCCGAAGTAGCGTTTCAGCTCCAGATGTGTCCAATGGTACAGCGGATTGCCCAGCATCTCGGGTACTGAACGCGCCCAGACCATAAATTTGTCTTTGTCCGGAGCGTTCCCGGTAATCAGCTGTTCATCGATGCCGAGCCAGCGCAGCGCACGCCACTTGTAATGGTCCCCCGATAACGCCAGATCGGCGATATTGCGGAACTTGCGGTTGCTGCTGATCTCCTGAGGATTCAGATGACTGTGGAAATCGTAGATCGGCATTTTTTGAGCATAGTCATGGTACAGGGTTTGTGCACTTTTGTTCAGGAGCAGCCAATCTTCATGAATAAAAGGTGAGGTACTCAATGTGTTCTCCAGCCTTTCGTCATACCGTATTTTAGAAGATAAGAATGTATAAGCTACTCGCAATATAACGTTCTTATCTTTTCCGCAGAAGCGGAAATTTGTCCTGGTAAGGACGGTATTAGCCGTTTCTGCCTGTTTGCACTACCATACTACCATACTTGTATGGTAGTATGGTAGTGCTTCTGAACAACTTAACAGGAGGGCTACGCGATGGAATACATTATCGGTACACAAGCGGTTTCCACACGGGACATCGTGTATCGTTCTTTGAAGAATCAGATTTTGCTGTTGGAGCTCCCTCCCGGCACCAGCATCTCGGAGAAAGAAATTTCACTTAAATTCAATGTTAGCCGCACTCCCGTCAGAGAGAGCTTCGTCCGGCTGGCCCAAGAGGGCCTGCTCGATGTCTATCCCCAGCGCGGAACGGTTGTCTCTCTTATTGATTCCGGCCTCGTCGAAGAAGCCCGCTTCATGCGCGAGCATCTGGAGCGGGCGGTTATGCGCGAGGCCTGCAGCTCTTTTCAGGCCAAACATCTTATAGATCTTAAGGCGAATCTGGATAAACAGAGACTCTGCATTGAAGATCAGGACTATAAGGAAATGTTCATGCTGGATGAAGAATTTCATCATCTGATCTTTACAGGCTGCAGCAAGAAGAATACCTGGGAAGTAGTCCAGCAGATCAAGGTCCATCTGAACCGCAGCCGGATGCTTAAGCTTACGGCAGATCATAATTGGGAGCATCTGTATCAGCAGCATTATTGCCTCTATGAAGCGATTCAGACACATGATGTTTCGCAGGGTGATCATATGATGCAGGAGCATATGGCATTAACCATTGCCGATCAGGAGATGCTGATGGAGAAATACCCGCAGTACTACAAGTAGAAACGGCTTTGCCGTCCATTTAACAAGGAATCCGGGGAACTGAATAGACGCCCCGCCCGGCGGGTAATGATGCCCGATAGTAAACAGACTTAGTCCTTACTTAGGATCATACTTACATTAGAGAAGGGTTGGATACCTATGTCTGAGTTGGCATTACAGCCTCAACTGGCAGGCAAAATCACCGTGATTACCGGAGGAGCCGGCGCACTTTGCAGCGTGATGGCCCTGGAATTAGCCCGTCAAGGCGCCAAGGTCGCCATTCTGAACCGCACTGCGGACAAAGGCGCCGCTCTGGCCGCGCAGATAACTGCAGCCGGAGGCCAAGCACTTTCCCTGGCCTGTGATGTTATGGATTCCAGCAATGTGCAGCAGGCAGCCGATGAACTTCTGAAGCACTGGGGGCCTTGTGATTTATTAATTAACGGGGCCGGCGGTAATCAGCCTTCGGCAATTACGACCCATGAGACCTTCGCGGACGGAGACCTGGAGAATCCGGATATCGTCTCCTTCTTCGATCTGTCTGTAAGCGGGTTCCGCAATGTCCTTGATTTAAATATGACCGGAACGTTAATTCCGACCCAGATCTTCGCCAAGCAGATGCTCGGGCGAACCGGAACAACGGTAATCAACATTTCTTCCATGAGTGCCGCTTCGCCAATGACCAAAGTTCCGGCATACAGTGCTGCCAAGGCGGGGATTAACAACTTCACGCAATGGCTGGCCGTCCATCTGGCAGACGCGGGAATACGGGTTAACGCTATAGCCCCGGGCTTCTTCGTAACCGCTCAGAATGAACAGCTGCTTGTGGACAGTAATGGAGAGCTGACAGAACGTTCCCGCAAAATCATCTCCCAAACCCCGATGCGCCGTTTCGGTACGCCCAAGGATCTGCTCGGCACCCTGCTCTGGCTGGCAGATGAGCAAATGTCGGGGTTCGTCACCGGAATCACCGTGCCTGTGGACGGCGGATTCATGGCTTACTCAGGGGTTTGAGCGTGATCTATGATGTGATGTGTTCCGTTCCACTGGACTAAGATAATCCCAACCAATGTACCAGCCCAAATCCGAGCAGCGACATGAATACCGAACCTATGAATCCGGCGATTACCGGCTTACGCCCCATGCTGCTGAAGGTCTTGAGGTCTATCCCGAGTCCAAGTCCCGCCATCGCCATGGCCAGCAGCAGATAGGCAAGCGTGATCATGTCTGACGCAAGCTGCTGAGGGATGACCTCAAGTGTATTAATGCCGCTCATCAACAGAAAGCCTGCAATAAACCAGGGGACCGGGAGCTTCTTGCGCTCCCGGTTTCCTTCCGTTTCGGCGGCACACCCTTCTTCTGCTCCATCGGACAGTTTCATGCGGCGGTGTAGCTTCCGCTCCCTGCGGCCTTCTATCAGGCCCAGAATCAGAGCGACCGGAACCAGCATTGCTACCCGCGTCAGCTTCACCAGTACTGCCAGATCGGAGCCTTGCTGCCCGGCAGGTACGGCTGCAGCGATGACATGTGCCACCTCATGCAGGGTTGCTCCTGCGAAGATTCCGTATCCCGAAGCGCTTAAGCCCATATATGGATATAGAATCGTATATACAAGTGTAAAAACAGTTCCCAGAATCGCCACTGTTGCCGCTCCTACTGCCGTCTCGTTGTCTGTCGCTTTGATCTGCGGGGCAATGGCAGCTACTGCTGCTGCGCCGCAGATGGCTGTTCCGCACGCGGTCAGCAGCCCCAGTCTTCTGTCCATCTTCAGCCAACGCGCCAAACCATACACAGTGAACAGCGTGAACACCAGGTTAATAGCTGCAATCCCGGCCACCTTTGGACCCGCCTGTACGATATCCCCCAGATTCAGTCTCATCCCCAGCAGAATGATTCCTGCTCTGAGCAGTCTTTTGCCCGAGAACCGTACGCCTGCCATGGCCTGCTCCGGAACACCGGCTACTGCTCTGAGGCCAATCCCCAGCAGAATGGCCAGCACCAGCTGGCCCATAATGCCGAGGACCGGCAGCATGGCTAAATATTTCGCCGCAACCGCCAGAGTGAGTGTAACAACAATCCCGCCGGCAAAGTAGACATATCTATGATTACTCCGCTGCAATCTGTAACTTCCGCTTCCATTCATCCGTACCCGCGCCCCATTCACTACTTCGTTATAACGCCGCTTTTATAGCTTTACTATATAAGCATGCTTACGGAATGTGAAATACAGGTTTGCTATTTCAATCATTACAAATACTTATGCTTAGGCAAATTCACTATGTTAAAATAGTGAAAAATAGCAATTACAGCTACATCCATCTTCAATAAATGAGGGATTATTATGATTACTGATGCGCTCCGCGTTTTTGTTACCGTAGTAGAGCAGCAGCATTTCTCTAAGGCGGGCGAGCTGCTCAACCTCTCCCAGCCCGGAGTCAGCCTGCATATCCGCAATCTGGAGAACGAATTCGCAGTGAAGCTGCTGCACCGTTCCCCCAAGCAAGTGCGTCTTACTGAAGCCGGAGCCATTCTATATAAGCATGCGAAACAGATGCTCATGCATTATGAAGAGGCCGGCCGGGAAATCCGGCTGCTGCAGGACGAAGTGACCGGCACCCTGCAGATCGGAGCCAGCTTCACAATTGGGGAATATGTGCTCCCGGCCCGCCTGGCCGACTTCGCCCGGCAATATCCGCTGGTCAGTCTCCAGGTCACCATAGGCAATACGGAAGAGATTATTGCTGCGGTCCGGTCTAACCGGCTGGATATCGGCTTCATCGAAGGTGAAACGTCGGGCTCTGATCTGTCCATTATCCCGTATATGAAGGACGAGATGATTCTGGTCGCGCCCTCCGCTCACCCGCTAAGCAGTGAACTCGCTGTAGAGGATCAGATGCTGCATAATGAAGTCTGGGTGCTGCGGGAACCGGGTTCCGGCACCCGGGCTTTCAGCGACCGTTTTTTGCAGGAATCAGGTATTCAGGTCAAACGCTCCTATGTATTCAACAGCAGTCAGGGTGTCAAGGAAGCGGTCAGCGCCGGACTTGGACTGTCCCTGCTGTCCAGATGGATTGTACGCAAAGAGCTGGCCAGCGGCGAATTAAGTGAACTAAGAATCAGGCATACACTGACTGAAAGGGATTTCCGGATCATCCGGCAGAAGCATGCTCCAGATACACTGGCTATGCGGGTCTTTATCGGGAAGCTGCTGGATTGATTTACTCTGCTCCCATTAATCAACTGGCAGTAGCCAGACCAGAACAGCTTCAAGACGCCTGGCCCCCCCACTGGAATATGTGTGGGGGACCAGGCGTCTTGTAAGATTAATTATTCAGCTATTCTGGCAGGCCGAATCATGATTACCCCTGCCGGCGGCACCTCTAGTGCATGCACTCCTTTATTCCACAGCAGCCTGTGATCCGCTACAACCGTTCCCCCGCAGCCGAGGATATTCACAAGAAGCAGACCCGGATCGCGGTCCATTTCCAGTACCAGGCGCGGGTTCAGCGTCCCGTTGATTACCAGAACCAGCCCGGGCAAATCCCCTGCTAAAGGGATTACTGTATCATGATAAGCGGCAAACACCCACTTCTGCGCGGTCCGGGCGATGACAAGCGGATACAGCAGCTCGGGACTCACCGGCTCCAATGTTCCGTCCAGCAATACATCCCGGTGCCCGCGCCAGAAGCTTAGCCAGAAGCCCAGCATAGCCTTATGCGGCTCCGGCAGAGTATCCAGCCGGACGGATATCTGCGGCACAGCGAACAGAATGTTAATGAACTGCAATGCCGCTGCCTCGACCGGTTCCTCCGGATTCCACATCAGCATATCGGCATGTGCCGCGGTATCCCCGCAGATCAGCCGGATATCGATTGTATGTATCCGGTTCTGAAGTGCATCGTTTGGACAATCTGCTGCCCGGAACATATTGCCGTATTTGCGCATCAGCGGTCCGGTATAATTCTGGCGGAATTCGATCATAATATCCGGCTTCAGCTGCCGCAAGCGGGAGAGGATTCCGCTTAACAACAGATCGACGGCTTCCGGAACCGAGCCTGTATCCCGGCTGCCCCAGTCGTCATCCTTCTGGTCCGCCGCCTCCCGGGCCGTATAGAAGCTATCTACAAAGTCTAGCTTGAAGCCGTCCAGATCCCAATCCAGCAATGCCTGCTCATATAAGGAAATTAAGTATTCCCGGACTTCCGGATAACGGGGATCGGCCACGCCTGCTCCGAAGCTCTCACTATAGTAGAGTAACTTATCCTTGAAGCGCAGCCAGGCTTCACTATGCTTGCCGATGAACGGCACGGCATACCACAGCAGGTATTTCATGCCAAGGTCATGGACACGGGCTATATGAGCCTGCATATCCGCGATTTTGTCCGGGCTGGCCTTCCAGTCTCCGCAATACGCATACCCCCGGGCTTCATCTGACGTCTGCCAGCCGTCATCCACAATTACCGCGCCGCAGCCCAGTTCAGCTGCGAGTCTGCACTCCAGCTCTACGGTCTCCGGCTTCAGCTGCTGATGGAAGCTATACCAGGTGGAATACACCGGCTCCCTTGCGGTATCAGGAACCGGGGACGGCTCACTCCCTTTCAAGCCTGCCCACCATTTCCCCGCTGCGCCCAGTGCTTCATAGTACGGAACGCTGCGGGAATCCAGCCGCAGGATGAGCTCATAATGTGTTATGGGAAAGACATCGCCTGCGAACAACGTTACAGCACATTGAAAGCTGGACGTTTCTTCATTCAGCCCCGCACGCAGCTCCAGCGGATTCAAGACGTCTGAGCAGGCAAAGGTCAGAGCATTGTTCCCCCTGCTGCCATACAGGCTGACAACCGGTGCAGAGAAAGTGGATCTGGACAGGAACCCCTCCCGCCAGTCGGGAACCAGTCCCCTGTTTCGTTCCGCTGCCGGATGCCACATTCCTTGAATATCAATGGCCTGGCAGCTCCAGCGAAGCGTCAGCTTGGGGGGAGCTGCCGGAGCGGGAGCACTGAGTGTCAGGATGGCATAGGCAACGCCATCTACTCCGCGCTGCACATGAAGCTGAGATTGAAAGTCCGGACTGCTTCCTTCAAGAAGGATCTCGTAATCTCCTGTGTGAATGGTCTTCAATAAGGTCAAAACTCCTTTGTAGCCGATTGACTGCTTATACGGTTATAACCGGCAGGGAATAGAAATCTGCACACAGGTGCCGATTCCGGAACGGCTGGCGATCAGCACTCCGTATTCACTGCCTCCATGCAGCTTAATCCGGGAATCTACATTACGGATGCCGTAGCCGATCCGGGTCCCCTCAGGGGCCAGAATCTGCCGGATGGTATCCGCATTCATGCCTACCCCATTGTCTATAATCTTGAATATGATACTGTCCTCCCTCTTCTCCGCCACCAGCCGGATTCCGATGGTGCTGCCGAACCAGGCATGCTCCAGCACATTCTCAATCATCGGCTGGAGAATCAGCTTCACCGTCGCATACTCCAGCACCCCGGGGTCAATATCGTAATATACCGACATCCGCTCCCCGTATTTGATGCCCTGAATGGCAATATAAGCTTTGGCATGCTCAATTTCATTGCCCACGGTTGTGATAATTCCTCCCCGGTTCAAAGACAGACGGTAGAACTTGGCCAGCTCCTGAACAAGGGTGTGCAGCTTCTGAATATCTCCGAACTGGGCCAGACGATTGATCGAGGAGAGTGTATTGTAGAGGAAATGCGGATTGATCTGCGCCTGCAGCGATTCCAGCTCCGCTTCTTTTTTCTGAAGATTGGCGACATAATTCTTGTGAATCAGCTCTTCGATATTGCTGCCCATCCGGTTGAAGGCTACGGCAATCTGTGCCAGTTCGTCATTGCCCTTATACTTAATTCTCTTGTGAAAGTCTCCATCGTGAAAAGCGTTCAGCGATCCGACGATCTTCTGAATCCGCCGGGAGAAATAGCTGGATACTCCGATGCCGAGACAGGCCAGAACCAGTGCGCTGGCCAGACAGACCAGCAGTGTCATTCTCCGCACTTCGCTTGCACTTTCATCGAACAGGCTGTTCGGAATATAGGCTTGCAGCTCCCAGCCGATGCCTTCCAGCGGCTCTCTCAGTTGCAGCAGGTTGCCGGCGGATTGCAGGCTGGCGACTTCCGCACCCTCCGGTGAAGACTCCAGCACCACCCTGCCGCTCCCGTCAGTCACCATAAGAGTGGCATATTCGCCGATCTTGCGGTAATCCACCGAATCCAGCAGATCCCGCATCTGCACCGTTACCCGGATTAGACCGATGCTCCGCTGCTTCTGGATATCATCCATCCTCTGGATCAGTGAGATATTGCTGTTCTCTTCATCGCGCAGAATCTGACGCCATTGACCAGCACCCGGTTTAGCTTCCGGCGCCACGAGGTCATGATACCAGTCTTCTCCCCGGATTCTCTGCAGATGAAAGATCTCATACCGCTTGGTCGAGAGCAGAGGATTGGGTCCAATCTCGCTGTAGTATAGTTCAGGAATAGAATCATTCTCCAGGTACAGGGATAACCCGACATTGCTTGCCGTGTAATTAAGCAGATTCTCAAGCGTAGGCATGAGAGTCTTAGTCATCGTCTCATAGCTGTACCAGCCTTGCTCATAACGCCGCAGTGCACTTTGCAGATTGAAGTTGTAATAGAGAGTGCTGGAGATACGTTCAATATTATCCGTACGGTAGGTGATGTTATCCCGCATTTGCTGCAGTGTGCCTTGGATGTTCTCGCGCGTCTTCTGTTTGAGCGAGTTCACGGAATGACTGTAAGCAAACAAGCCCACTGTACCCACAGCTAGCAGCAGGCAGACCACATAAGGGAGAATCAGCTTGTATCCGTAAGGCATACTCCATCTGCGCCGCATATTACAGATGTCTCCTATAATCACCCGGGCTGACTCCGTAATAATCCTTGAATTGCTTGCTGAAATGGGACAGATTCTTATAGCCGACCCGCTGGGCAGCTTCATAAACCTTAAGCTTCGGGTCACCAAGCAGCAGCTTCACCCGTTCCAGCCGTCTTAAAGAGACATAATCGGAGAAATAAATTCCCTTCTCTTCGTAGAAAATCTGCCCCAGATGATTAGGCGAGAAGGAGAAATGATTGGCAGCATCCCGCAGCATCACGTTATGCTCCAGACGTTCCTCTATATAAGCTTCAATCTCCTGCACGAGCTTGCGTTTCTTGCCCTGCCGTTTGCGCTGCAAATGCTCCGACAGCTCGAACATACGGCGGCGCAGCCAGGATTTCATATCCTGGGTAGTCTCGAAATGATAGAGAATGCTCAGATGCTTCCGGTCCAGTCCGAGCACCTCGTAGAAGTCCTCATTAATCGTATGCAAATAGGCATCGAGCTTCGACACCACATGCAGAAACAGCTGATAGATCTCCAGCTTGGTCTCCATATGACCTACCCACACGAACAGCTCCTCATTACAATCGTCGATAGCAACCAGCCGGTAAGAGGACATGGCCTGAAACAAGGCCTGGAGAATATCATCAAGATCCTTGGCTTCAGCCGTAACCGGCCCTCTGGCATCCGTGTGCAGGATCAGCTTGCCTTTGCCCAGGAACAGCTTCAATCCAAGGGCTTCCTTGGCCCGCTGGAAGGAGTAATGCAGCTCCTTCAGACTGTTCACCAGCGGTCCTGCTCCTATGGTCACTGTCAGCGGAGTTCCGCTGACCGCATGATGAATGAATTCCCTTAACCGTCCATGGTCAACACGTTCTTCAAGGATTAGAGCAAAATGGAACTGATCCAGTCTGCAGACCTGAATCCGTTCCATCGCACAGAACTGTTCAACAGACAGGCTCAGCTGCCGCTCTATTGCCGCTTGGGCCTCCTCACTATAGCCGTTCAGCTTCCAGGCCAGGTCATCCGGTTCCAGCAGAGCGGTGTACAGGCGGGATCTTTGCCAAGCAATCCCCATGCGCTGAAGCAGCGGCAATACCCGGTCCTCATCCGGTGTTCCATCGAGAAGCTGCATGAACAGCTCACGCTTCAGCAGGGGTTCCGACTCCGAGAAATAATGCTCCAGATGGCTATGCGCCCGTTCCTTGTCCAGGGCCTCCTTCACATCAATCAACGTCCGCCGCATATCCTCATCGTCCACAGGCTTCAGAACATAACCGCAGGCACTCATGGAAATGGCCTGCTTGGCATACTGGAAATCCTCATAGCCGCTGACAAAAACTATCTTCAGCTTCGGATTCAGCTCAAGTGCTCTGCGGGCAAGCTCCATCCCGGTCATAATCGGCATCTTGATATCCGTGACGACAATATCCACCTGCTGTGCTTCCAGCACTTCAAGCGCCTCGAAGCCGCTGCTTGCGGCTGCACACACTTCCATGTCCATGTCTTCCCAGTTCATGAAGTATTGCAGACCCTTCAGATCCAGCAGCTCATCGTCAACCAGCAGCACCTTATACATTCCATCCCCTCCTTCGGACCCGCTTGCTGCCAAGGCGCAAGAGCGGAGGTTATCCCCATAAGGCGGAAGGCAGCCCCTTCCCAAATAATGGGGTATACTTGGCTTCAGTATACCCCACGCCCCAGGCAGACTCTATTGTTATTTCATCTTGCTGAGGTTGTTCTGCCATCTTTCCGTCTGGTATGCCAGCAGCTTGCCGTAACCCGCTTTTGAGGCGTCTTCATTCGCTTTGTTAATAAGGCTCAGCACCTCTTCATCACTCTTGGCATACAGCGTCTTGGCAAATGCCTCCTGATAGATATCGTTAACGGCAGTAGCAATGGTTCCTTCTTCCGAATCCGGAAGCGGATCAAGGTTCACGAATTCCGTGAAGTTCCGGGAAGTCTTCCAGGTCACTTTCTGCTGGGCCAGCGTTGTCCAGTTCTGCTTGTCAGCCGGCAGCTGCGCATCCATCTTGGCTTTGGTCTGATCGATGAATGTCGTGTTGCCTACCCAGTTGAAGCGGCCGATTCTTTCCTTGTCTTTCCCTGCCTGCTCTGTGCTAAGTCCCCCGGCATTCAGAATCGGTACTCCATCTGCGTCAGTCTCATCCCAGTAGAGCCCCTTACGTCCGAAGTTGATAATACGCTGGCCCTCCTCCCCGGTCAACCAGTCCAGGTATGAGAAGATCGCTTCAGGGTCCTTGGCATTCTTCGTAATCACGAGCACATTCCAGCCGAGGGAATTGTAATTATTCGGAGTGATTTTGGTGGCATCCAGGCCGGCTTTGTGGATCGGCCAGATGATCTCGTAGCCCGCTTCCGGATCGGTTGCCTTCAGGGCACCGTCCGCTCCCCGGCCCGGATTGACCACATCGCCATCCACGTATACTGCAACGCGGCCCGTTTTCAGCTTTTCGTTAATCTGGTCTCCGGTCTGTGTGAATACGTCCTGTGAAATCAGCTTGTCGCGGAACAGCTTGCTGGCATACTGCATGTTCTCAATGAAAATCGGATCTTCAAAGATCGGCTTCAGTTCATTGCCTACAGGATTAGCTCTCGTCAGATAAGGTTTGTTCTCCGCCCATCCGCCATACATGGTATCAATGCCCCGGCCTTTGGCTCCAACCTCGAGGGGAACAACATCACTGTATTTCTCCTTCACCAGCTTCAGATAGGCATACAGATCATCAAAGGTTTCCAGCTTCGGCGAGCCCAGCTCTTTATAAATTTTCTTGTTGATGATCCATCCGCCGTTGCCGTTGGGGCTTGAGGTATACCAGTTCGGGAACTGGTACAGCTTGCCGTCGTCTGAGCGGAGCATACCGAGTGTGGCTTCCCCGGCGTTATTCTTAAGATTCGGATATTTGTCGAGATAATCATCCAGTGCCACCAGCATTCCGCCTTGCCGCAGACGCTCGACACTTGCACCGCGGTCCGTCATAATGACATCCGGCAGACTGCCTGAAGCAATCATGGTGCTGAACTTCGTCTCGGCAGCGCCGCTTGACTGAACGGGAGTCATGTTGACCTTCAGGGTATCGGCAATCCAGCGTGTGGTTGAGTCGGCGCCCCACTGCTCAGTAGTATCCCAGTCATAATTGCTGTAATAGCTGAAGGTTACCGGCTTCACTGTACTTACTTCGTCTGTGGAAGGCTCCTCCGAAGTTGCGGGTACCGCCGTTTCCGCTGCAGCAGTGGCTGCCGCCGTTTCTTTACCGGGTTCTGCCGTACTCTGAACTGCTGCGTTATTCCCTCCGCCGCACCCGGCCATCAGCAGCACCGTGCATAATACAACCGTCATTTGTGTCCATCGTTTGGTCGTCCGTTTCAAATTAAGTAACCCCTCTCTACATGTGAGTTCAAGAAATCTGCGCTACTCTTTCAAGGAACCGATGAGTACCCCTTTGACAAAATATTTTTGCAGAAACGGATACACCATAATGATTGGCAGCGTTGCCACCATAGTGGTAGCCATAATCAGCGACTTGGTGGTGACAGACTGCACCAGAGCCAGACGGTCCTGGGCTGCTGCATTGCCGACGGACTGAAGCTGATCAGTCACAATATTGGAGCTCAGGATCTGCTTCAGCAGCGTCTGGATCGGAATCAGGCTGGGGTCGTTAATATAAATGCTGGCTGAGAACCAGTCATTCCAGTGATAGACGGCGGTAAAAAGGGACAGGGTGGCCACAACGGGACCCGATATAGGCAGGACGATGCGGATCAGCACACCGATATGGTTGCAGCCGTCAATCCGTGCCGACTCCGCCAGTCCCGCCGGCAGGCCAAGAAAGAAGGTCCGAAAAATAATCATATTATATACACTGATTAACCCGGGAATAACGAGAACCCAAAAGGTGTCCATCATGCCAAACTCCCGCAGCAGCAGAAAGGTAGGAATTAAGCCGCCGCTGAAATACATTGTAATAATGCAGAAGACCATATAGAACCTGCGCCCGATCAGCTCATGACGCGATAGCCCGTAAGCCAGGATGGCTGTGAACAGCACGGACAGGATCGTCCCGGTTAGCGTTCTCAGAATGGATATCATGAACGCCTGCCCGATCCGGCTGTCCTGGAAGACGACCTCATAGTTATCAAACGTTGGAACCCGGGGCCAGAACGTGATGCCGCCCAGCGATGTATCCGAGCCCATATTGAAAGATATAACCAGGGAATTCCAGAAGGGATACAGGGTGACGAAGCCCAGCAGGATCAGAATGATATAAATGAACAGCTGCAGCACTTTATCCCCCGTTGACAGCTTCATCATAACCTGTAACCCCTTTCCCCGCAGCGTCTGATTTCATGAACATTTCTGCATCTATACCGCTTTGAGGCTGCTTCGCTCACCATAGGCTGGAGCCCATTTTTCTGGCTGCTTTATTGGCTAGCGCCAGCAGTGTTACACTGACAACTGCCTTGAACAACCCTGCTGCTGCCGCGTATGAGAAGCGGTTATTCAGAATCCCCATCCGGTACACATAGGTATCGATCACATCCGACACATCACGGAGAATCGGATTCGTGGCCAGAATGAGAATATCTTCAAACCCGGCGTTAAGAATATTGCCCACCGCCAGAATCATGAAGATGATAATGACGGGCCGGATACAAGGCAGTGTGATCAGCTGGATCTGCTTGAATCTCCCCGCCCCGTCGATGGAAGCGGCTTCATACAGATGCGGATCAATTCCGGCAATGGCAGCCAGATAGACAATGGCGGCAAACCCCATTTCCTTCCACATCCCCGTCCCTACGAGAATACCCCAGAAATACTCCGGCACAGACAGAAAGCTGATCGGTTCAGATGTTAGATTCAGACTCATCAGCAGCATGTTAACGCTTCCATTATCAGTCGACAGCATCGAGCCTACGAAACCGCCGACGATCACCCACGAGAGAAAATGCGGCAGATAGCTGACGGTCTGCACGACCCGCTTGAACATCATACTCCGGACTTCATTCAGCATCAGCGCCAGCAGTATCGGTGCCGGGAAGCCGAAGCAGAGCTTCAGCAGACTGATCACCATCGTGTTGCGCATGACTCTCCAGAAGTCCGGGGAATTGAAGAAAGCCTCGAAATGCTTCAGGCCCACCCATGGGCTGTGTAAAAATCCGCCGAACAGCTGATAATCCTGGAAAGCCATTAGAACTCCGTACATGGGCAGGTAACTGAAAATAAAGATGAAGATCAAAGCAGGCACTACCATCAGCTGAAGATCCCATTGTCTGATCCAGTTATTCCACCAGGATACTGCGTTTCCTTTCTTCCGGACGGGCAATCTCCGCTCGATTTCCACATTGGTCATCCTTCCTGTTTCTTTGCTTTACACCTTCATTCTATGATCTCCAGGAAGGAGCTACCAGTAGCGCAGCCAACGAAAACTGTGGTCCAGCAACGGAGATTTTTTTAGGGTTCACTTTGGTTAGTTAGAGTTAGTTAGAGTGGGCTTATTCTTCATCCACGGGCAATTTGATAGCTTTTACATCGTCTATATACAGTGTTCCGCTTCCCTGTGTCCCGCTGCCTTGGGCAATATAGAAGGCGAACTCTTTAATGGAACCCAGATCGATGACGCCGTTGCCGCCGGTAGACCACCCGGGCCGCAGGAATTCGGTAAAAGGAATGCTAACAAGCACTGGAGTTGTGCCTTGAACCGGAATACTCGCTTCCCATACCTCACCGTTCGTCTCATGAAACTGAACCGCAAGCTGCCGGTTCGAGCCATCCGGCTGCAGCCAGAAGGAGATGGCTTCCATCCCCGGCCATTCCTTGCCCATGCTGCGGTATAACCCCGCATAGCCGGGATTGCCTACCGTATAGTCCAGCTTAAGCCCGTAGGTACCGCTGTTCAGATGGTAAGTGTCCAGCGTGACCGTTGCCAGGTTACCGGAGACATTCCGCTGCCATTTGGCACGCAGGCTGCTGTTCGAGCTGCCATACTGTTCGAAATCATCAATGAGATAACTGCCCGCAGGCGGCGGTACATACGGGCCGTTGCCTGTTTCGCCGTTATGGAGTGCACGCGGATTGCTATAGAGCGCTTGAATGGCACTGAGTGAATTTTTGTCGGTCAAATATTGTGACCAGGTCATGAAATACGCATACCGGGGCTGCTTCTCCATCAGCATATCCATGTCCGGCAGCTCCCCGTTCTCTCCTATAGCAATCGGTCTGCCGCCGCTAAGCTGCACAAGCTTGTTGTAATACGTATCCCGGTAATCGTTGTTATAGATATCCATCGCCAGCACATCTACGGCATCATGACCGGGATAATAAGGAGCAGAATCATAGGCCCATGAGCTCTCGGCATTCGGGCTCCATACCCAGATCAGATTATCCAGACCATGCAGATGGGTGAAACGGTCATACATATTGTCCCACAGCTGCCTGAACAGCTCCGGCCGCGCGCCCCACCAGAAGAATTCGGCATTCATCTCATGATAAGGCCGCCACAGCACCGGAATGCCTTCGTCTCTCAGCTGGGCAAGATATCCTGCAACTTCATCCACTTGAGCAGCCCACTGATTGTAGAGTGCAGTCCCCGGAGTAACAATCTCCGTCATCTGAGCTGCCGTTACATCTCCTGTGACACTTTCCCATCCGGCGGTGGCAGAATCCATAGGACGGGGCTCATGATACGTCAGGGTAATAATGCTGCCCGTATGACCTTTGTTGATAGCCTCGTCAATCATGGCCTGGCGCAGGGCGCTGAAATCCCCGCCGGTATAATAGGCGAAATCCGAACCCCAGATCGCCGGATAATATCCGGTTAATTCTGCTGCCGTATCATACCAAAGGGATGGCGCTTCATAATAATTATGCTGGCCTGTATACACGGCGCTGCCAACCGTGGCATAGAGCCGGTCCAGAAGTGCTGCCGCTTCCTCCGACGCTCCCGGATTCACCGGGAACATCTTGCCGGTAGTGAGCTCCAGTGAACTCGCCGCCGACACTGCCGTCCCTTCGCTGACTGCTGTCACCTTCACCTCATAGAGACTCTCAGGTGACAGACCTTCCAGCTTATAGGCATACAAGGATTGACCAGGAACATAAGGCACCGTTATACTGCTCCATTCAGTATCCGCCGCCTTTTTGAAGGTAATGCTATAATTCTTCACACCAAAAGGACCCGGAGCTGCCAGCCACTCCAGATCTGCGGACACCCCATCAGCACGGTTCACGGTAAACCCTGCTGGCGCCCCAGGTGCAAGGTCCTCTGGAAGCTCCGGCAGCTTGCCGATATATACCTGATCCAGGAACTGATCCGTCCCTGTCTGATTCTTTGCTGTCAGCTGCATATATTCGGTGGTACCTGTTGTCCGCAGCTGATTCTCCGAGCGTGCCCATACCGAAGCAGTATTTGTGATCAGCGGATGCTCAGTTTCAGAGGATTCCTGATAGACACTGAGGCTTACGGTAGATGCTTGCGGGGGTACAGCTGCTGACCTGGTCCAGTAGGAAACCAGATAAGAGCCCTCCCCGTCCACAGGAATCTCCTCGCTTCTGATTGCCGAATTGCCCGTCAGGCGCGCCGCATATTGTCCAGCGTATGTTCCGTAGGTTGTTGTCTGCACTGTTCCCGTTTCGGTCCACGGGCTGATCGAAGCTGTTTCGAAACCGCCGTTAGTGAGCAGATTCACTCCCGGTGTCGCCTCCATCCCCATCACAGCACCGGAAGTATTGCCGGCCGTATCTCTGGAACGCAGCATAATGGCATACACAGAGAATGGATCAAGATTCTGCAAAGTATAGGTGTATGATGTGACGGTCTCCTGATGGGGAACCGATAAGGTATTCCAGCCGGAGTCTTCTGTTTTTTTGTAAGACAGCTGGTAAGATTCGACCGCCATATCATCTGTAGAGCCCGCCCAGGTCAGCTTAAGTGAATCCGGCTCATGCTCGGCTGTCCAGGTTCCGGGAGTTGACGGCCGTTCAATGTCAACATTCTCCCGGATCAAAGCGTCATCAATATAGTAATCTTTGCTGGTGCTGTTCCAGAAGGAGAAACGGATGTACTGCACCCCGGGAGCCGGTGTGTACAGCAGCTGCTTATACTCCCACTGGGTCGAACCGGAGAAATAGAGATATTGCTTCGTCTGCTGACTGCCGAAGGCATCCAGATCGATCGCCGCACTCGTCACTCCCGTTCCTGCGAATTTGACCCACAAGCCTACCCTGTAGGTTTTACCTTCCTGCACTGCTACGGACGCAGATGCCCCGCCTGTATTCCGCTTCACCTGAAGACTCTTCGTGCCACCATGCTTCTCGGCGGTTGTCACCACCGGACTCCCCCATTTCTCCCACGACACATCTCCCGCTTCGAAGCCGGGATTTCCAAGCAGATTCTCCCCTGCCGAATAAGATACCGCTGGCGGCAGGAGAATTGATGCAACAAACAGAGCGAGGGCCAGGCAACCATGCAACCATTTTTTGCTCGTTCGTGCAGCCACTTTGTTCAGTCCTCCATTTGAATAGAGCCGGATTATATTCGATGATTACATCGTCCGGCCCATCAAATGTAAGCGTTTTCCTTGAGACTCAACAAGAACCCGCAGCAACGAAAACTGTGTTTCAGCAATGACAACGCAGTTAAAAGCAGCAATACCCGCTACAGGCTGATTGTCCCGCGGAAAGCACCGTTGCCGCAGGTGACGGCAAGCACTTGTCTGACCTCACAATCAAGCGCAATCCCCTTCCAGCGGACAGCTCCAAGCGGGGCATGCTCCCACTCCTCCCAGGTATCTCCCCCATCCCGGCTCCAGGCCATTTCAGATTCTGTGGAGGACCGGACCATCGGTTCGCTGGCCGATATCAGCACATCCTCTCCGTGTTCACCCCGCCCAACACAGAGTGCTGATACATTGAAGAGCTTGCCTGCCATAACCGGAAACAGCTTGTGCCAGCTCTGTCCGCCGTCACTGCTGCGCCATAGCCCTTCCGAAATAAACCCCGCATAGATTGTCCCCGGACAGGAGGGGGAGTACGCCACTGCGCTCAGTATTGAAGCCGGGCCGCCATGCTGAAAAGGAAGCCCCTCTCCTATGAAATCCCAGGTGTCCCCATGGTCTGAGGATTGCCAAATCCCCTCCGTGGCTTCTCCGGCAATTAGCTGTCCTGCCAGATGCGGATTCGTATCCATGAGCTGGTTGGACCCGCAGGCATTCTTAACCTGATAGACTACAACGGACAGCAGCTCGGCTTCAATCCAGCGCTTCTGATGCGGAAGTGTCTCCACATAAGCCGGAGGCCGAAAAGCTGTGCGGTCCCATGAAGTGCCGCCGTCCCGCGACCGGTAGATTCCTGCGCCTGCACTGACTGCCCCGTCCACATAGGCATAATAGGTGCCCGGCTGATTGCCGTCCTCACGCAAAGCCTGCACGAATAACCCGGGACCCAGTGTTAAAGCTGCTCGGGCACGGTCTTCACCATCGTGGTATACAGCGATACAGGCTGTATTGCCGTGGCCGATGAGGCCGTACAGATACAATCCCGGATCTGCTGCGGAATTAACAGCCGCAGAGCTTCCGGAATAGCCGGACAGTCCGGGCAGATTGCGGAAGGAGAGACCGCCATCCTCGGTCACCTTCGGAGAATGGTCCGCCATGGTGACACAGAACTTGCCGGGCTGCAGCTTATCTGCTACCACCGCTTCCATGCAGGTGGTCTCAAGCCCCCGGAACTGCCCGGCCCGCCAGGTCATTCCGCCATCTCCGCTGTAGGCTACCCCATACCAGTTGCAGAGATAGAGGCGGCCTGGTGTGAACCGGTCTACGATAATCTTAGAGATCGCCCAGCCGGCAGCAGAAGCCCGTGAACCTCCGTTAAAGCTGTCCATGTATGCCGGAAAGCCGCTTAAATCATTATCACTGTGATGATGCAGCAGTCTCCACCGCTCCGCGCCATCGTCTGTAACATACAGCGGTATCGGCGGGATGTCCTGCATCTGCGGGCGCAGATCAGGTGCTGTATACCAGCGCTCCGGGACATGCCAATCCTGGACAAGGGTCCCGTACCGCTGCTCTCCCTTCAGCAGACCTTCTCCGGCAGACTGCCAGGTCTGCCCTCCGTCTGCACTGCTCTTGATGCCGCCCCAGATGCAGGCGGCCAGCAGCCGCTGCGGGTCCCGGCTGTCGAATGACAGCCCGGCAAAGCTGGGACCTTCAACCAGCAGCTCCCACGATTGTCCCGAGTCACAGCTGAGATACAGCCTGCCCGCCTTCCCCCGCGGGCGGTCCTGCAGCAGTCCTAATATGCCGTACTCCCCCGGATCGGCATAATCCATATTCAGCTCCTCATCGCTGATCGTTCCGGCATATAACATACCCTGCTGATCCGGGTGAAAAGCTACACACCCGAAACGCTCCTCCGGAAGGCTGCTCTGCTCCCAGCTCTCTCCTTCATCCCTGCTGATCCAGAGTCCGCCGGTATACCCTCCGGCCGCTACAATACCGGGATGAAAGGGATCTACGGCAATGACCTCCCCGTACATCCGGGTCGGCCCGTTGCCGTAGAAGCCCATCCCGCCGCAGACCTCATACCAGCTGTTCCCGCCATCTGCCGATTTGTGCACCGCGCCGTAGAAGGTCCTGCTCCTCACTTCGCCGCAGCAGCGGAACATCACCTCCGGGTGATGACAGCTAATGGCAAAGCTCTGCACCTGATGGTGGTAAGCCTGGGTCATCCCCCGGTTCAGGGTCTCCCAGCTCTCCCCGCCATCACTGCTGCGGAAGACGCCCGCCACATCACAGCGGGCATATAATACACGGTTGTCCGCCGGATGCTGCAGCAGGCCGGTAATATAACCGCCTCCGCCCAGCGCCGCCGGCAGCAAGACACCTGGCAGATTCAATGAATTTCCCATGTCAGCTTCTCCCCCTCGCTCCAGTTCTTCTAAGCATAACTTGGAGCTGACCAGAGCGGCATCCCCGGCAGCAACGATATCTACCGCTGAACAAGGAATGTGAATCGCAGTACAAAGCTGCTTCTTTTCCAAATTCAAGGGCAAGTTCACCTTACATTACTGTCATTCAGACTTATTAGGGAGCAGCATCCGGGGAAGCACATTGTATTCGGTTTTTCGCATACATTGGCCGGGTTACCTTCGTATAAGCACATTGTATTCGGTTTTTCGAATACATCTGGCCCGGTTACCTTAACGGAAGCTCATTGTATTCGGTTTTTCGAATACATCTGGCCCGGTTACCTTAACGGAAGCTCATTATATTCGGTTTTTCGCATACATCTGGCTCGATTACCTTCGTAGAAGCACATTGTATTCAATTTTTCGCATACATCGCCCCGGGCAGGTGTTTCATTAGACTATACCAGCTAATAGCTTGTCAACATTACCAGTAAAGTGATTCTAAATCATGTGGTATAGTTAAAATGAGGCATGCCAAAAAACCCTCCAATTTTCTTTGTGTCTTGGAAGGTTATGCCAATAATATTTTTTAAATTGGACGAAATTCCTTTTTATTTTTTAAGATCGCATAGAGCCAATGGACGAGTTTATTTGCACATGCGATTAGAGCTACTTTTATGTGGTTTTCCTTCAGCTCTCTTACGTTCATAGAACGCTTTGATTCGCATATTTCGGGAGCGTATAAGTCCACACTGAACAGCCATCACCAGTGCGTAACGCAGCTGCCTGGAACCACGTTTCGTGATTCGGTTTCGAGTCGCTGTAAACTTACCGGAAGCAAAGACACTCGGGTCAATGCCTGCGAAGGCGACTAACTTCTTAGGATGATCAAATCGTTCGACTTCTCCTATTTCGGATAAAATTGTTGCAGCAATTTTATGCCCAATCCCGGGAATCGACTGAATTAATTCATACTCTTCAATTTCTTCAGCCAGAGCATCTATGTTCTGTTCCAGTTCAGCAAGATGCTCTTGGTATTGAAGAATAAGGGTAATAAGAACTCTCATATTGATTAAATGACTTGCATACATGGTTTGCTGAAATGGATTTTGTTTTGCCGCATCTACTAATCGTTGAACCCGTTGGTTAATCCAGTCCTCTGAACGCCCCCGTTTCGAAGAAAGCAGTTCTTTCATCTTAGCTCTAAGTGTATCTTCATCCGTCTGTAAAACTAAATATGAGGTTGGGAATTCACTTAAAAACCGCAGTGAAACACCGGAATACATAGCTCCAAACACGCCTTTATAACCCGGGAAAACCTGATCTAAAACAGCTTGGAATTGCAGTTTAGTCGATACACACATCTTTGAAAGAGTCTCATATTGCCTTGTAAGATAGCGCAGATTGAGAAGTTGCACACCTCTTTTCTTAAAAGGTTCAAACTCTTCCCTGTAGTACAACTCACCCAATAGGTAAGCGTCAGCAGCATCCGTCTTTACTTTACGAAGCTGAGACTTTCTAAGCCGATTGGAGATTAGCGGGTTAATGACAATGTAAATATAGTGATGTTCCTCTAAGAACTGAACAACAGGGCTTTGGTAATGTCCTGTTGCTTCTAGAATAAGCAAAGGACGTTGTTTGGATACCGATTCAACGTCCTTTAAAACTTGATGTAGATTTGCTAGGCCATCACGAGTGTGCTCGAAGTGGAATGTCCCTCTGAAGAGCTTTCCGCGCGCTAAAAAGGCTTGTCCATGACTTTCTTCTTTTGAAATATCTAGACCGACAACTGGATTCATTTCATCTCATCTCTCCCTGTAAGTTTAAATTCACCGGCATCCCTACGGTTCTTCTTGTCGCTCCATAGCATCGCTTGTTATACGGGATCTTACGTCCCAACCAGCCTCAATCATGGTCATGACAAGTAGGGTGAACATTATAGCGCTCGGGATCAAGTCCCACGGGCAGGTACGTTCGACCAGGCTACTTTAATCCTCTATGCAAATGAAAAAAGGATCAACCAGAAAGAACTGGTTGATCTCATAATACGAACGGGCAGGATAGCGAACATTCAAATCAAAAGGCGATACAAACATTCGCGGATTTCTCAGAAGTGGAAGGCTCATTTTCCTATACGCTAAATACCACTTTATGGTATATTTAAATGCGATTATCAAATCAAATTCCTATGACGAAGTGGGTCAACAAAATGGATTTTCGGAAGTTTCGGCTTACATATGGGGTAATTGCCCTGTCATTAATCATTTCTGGCTGTACTTATGCGGAAAAAGAGAAAGCCGCTGAAGGAGCGGTCAGTGATCTAGTTGCGGCAAAAGAGTCAACTGCGGCTCCTTCTACTGTTGCACTTGCAATACGGGAGTATATTTTGAAAGACAGCTCGAATGCGTTGCTGTCCCCTGAAAAGATCGGCAGTCTGGACAACCGTATTCTGAAGCTTGCGCGCAACGAGATATTTGCAAGGCACGGGTATGTATTTAAACAGAAGGATTTGAAGGACTACTTTGCCGCCAAGCCTTGGTATCATGCAGACTCTGCCTACAAGGAGCATCTTAGCCCGATTGAGAAACAGAACGTTGCGCTACTTCGTGACTACGAAGCCAAATACGCTGGCTATAAGCTCGAACCTTCTCATACAGATGACGTCCATTTACGAGGTTACATAGGTGATTCGGGCTTTAAACAGAAGAAGATGAAAGTGGATCTGAACGGAGATGGTCGTGAAGAAGAGATCCAGCTAATACCGCCGGAAACGGAATTAGGGGTCTTCAAGCTGAAGGTGAATAACATCACGATGGAGGTGGACAGTGAGCTGCTTCCTTATGTGGATATTGTCGATCTGGATATTGACGATCCATATTTCGAGATTGCACTTCAAATGGATTCGCAGATGGTCTCTTTACGATCAACATCTTTCTATGCCTATGACGGCGAAACCCTCAAGCAAATAGGTGAGCTTCCCGATTTCTCGGCACACAGCTCAATGTATGACGGCCATGGGAGAGTGGTCAGCGCAAAAGAAAGCAATAACTTTCAGACCTGGTTCCGTAATTTGGTATTCCGTCTGGATGCCGAACATTCTCTCCATGAAGAGCAACAGGATTTTTATCCGATGGAACCACCGACGCCTTTAACGATCAAAAAGGAAATTGCCGTGCAGTTTCATAAAGATGGCACGGACGAAGCCTTTTCCCTGGAAGCAGGAGACAACGTGAAATTCCTGGGTGACGACAAGCAGGGCCATATCAAGCTTCAGACTAGCACGGGTAAGGAAGTCTGGTACACCACGGGCGATGAGTACGTCGACTATAGTATTTTTTTTGACGGGCTAATATTATATGATTAGACGGAGTATTTCGGCATAGGACCCGTTGCTACAAGTAGAGATGAACATTTATTTAATCTCACTGGTGACGGATTGACGAGTAATCAACCGTTAAACTAACGGAGAACGTTAGCTCATTACAAACAGGAAGGCAGCCGGATCAACATGGTCAGCTCCCTTTGTTCAAAGAACGGGCCGTTTAACTCTTCCAAGTTCATTATTATTCCAGAAGGTTAGACAAATGACGGGCGGAGGATAGTTTGATTAACTTCTTCCCGATGTAATAAGATAATACTACTTGAATTGGAGGATGATTTAGAAATGATTCAGTCCATTGTACATATTGCTTTGGTGGTTAAAGATTATGATGAAGCGATAGAATTTTATACAAGAAAGTTGAATTTCACCTTAGTTGAAGATATCTATCAGCCAGAGCAAGATAAAAGGTGGGTAGTGATTTCCCCTCCGGGTTCTGTCGGCACTACGATTTTACTAGCTAGAGCATCAAAACCTGAACAAGAGCTGTTTATTGGCAACCAAACTGGTGGCCGGGTATTCCTATTTCTAAACACCGACGACTTTTGGAGAGATTATAATGAAATGGTTCTCAGGGGGATAGAATTTGTTAGAGAGCCCCAAGAACAGTCTTATGGAATAGTTGCTGTATTCAAAGATTTATACGGTAATTTGTGGGACCTACTGGAAATGAATGAAGATCATCCGATTTCCAAACGAGTTCGGTGATACCTTTTCATTTAGAGTTCTTCTAGAGTTTCACTAATAACGAAGATCATCCAATTTCCAAACTAACAAAAACTGAACCCCGTCCCCGGGATTCAGTTCTAACTAACCATCCAAGTTCTAACCTAAACTTGAACCAGCACGCCATCCTCCAGATGAAGCACACGGTCGCACCACTCCAGCATGCGGTCATCGTGCGTTACCATGACGGCTGCCTTGCCTTCGCTCCGCACCTCGTCAGCAATCATCCGCACTACTTCTCTTCCGCGGCTGTAATCCAGACTCGCTGTCGGCTCATCTGCGAACAGGATAGCCGGTTTGTTCATCCACGCCCGGGCAATGGCCACACGCTGCTTCTCACCGCCGGACAGCTGCTCGGGATACTGGTTGCGCCGCTCCCAGATTTCCAGACGCTTCAGCAGATAGGTTGCCCGAACCTTGGCTTCCTTCGTGGTGAGCTTAGCCAGCTTGGCAACATAGAGCAGCTGTTCCTCCACCTTCAGGAAAGGCAGCAGCTGTGCGCTTTGGAACATGAAGCCGATCTTCTGCAGCCTCGCTCCGTCAAAGCCCCTTTGTCTTTGTCACGCAGCGATTCACCATCGATGAAGATTTCCCCGCTTGTTGGGGTGAGCAGAGCACCGGCGGCAGAGAGAAAAGTGCTTTTGCCGGACCCCGAAGGCCCCAGTACTGCTACGAATTCACCCTCGTTCACCGTAAAATCCAGGTTATTCAAAACAGTCATTGCCCCGTCTCCGTCCCCGTAGGTTTTGGTCACTTGCTTCATGATTAATTTGGCACTCATGCTCCAGTCCTCCCTATCGCTTCCAAGGCATCCACCTTGGCTACTCTTGCTACAGAAATCAGTGAACCCAGCAGCGACATTCCGATGAACAGCAGGCTGGTCAGAATCATCGTCTGCCCGTCCAGCTGGAACGGCATCGCATCCGGCAGCCCCATATTCATTCCGAACGTAAGCAGCAGGCTCAGTGCCAGACTGGCTACAGACAGAATCAGGACTTGGCCGACTACGCTCCAGGCTAAATAGGACATTTTGGTACCCATTGCCTTAAGAATACCGAACTGGCTGGTCTTCTGGATTGTGATGACGTAGAAGAATACGGCAAGTACAACTGCAGCAATAATGAACAGAAAGGCTATCATCATAAGCAGTGAATTCTGTTCAGCCGCATATCCGGGGACACTGGAAATCGCCTGTTTCTGGGTAATCACCTCTACCGCCTGCTGCTGTCCGGCAATTTCAGATGCCTGTGCAGAAGATACTTTTATCGCGATAACGTTGTAAGGAGCATTGCCTGTACTGTCTGAGCTGCCGCCCTGAACCGCCCCTTGCTTCATGGCCTGCCAATCCAGCTGGTTAATATATACCACCGGAGTGTGGCTGTAAGAGCTGTCTTTCACAAAACCGCTAACCGTCCAGCTCATGCCTGTTGCCTGATCACTTATTGTACTGCCGATCGTGACACCGGACTCTTCCAGCTTCGAATCTACCACGGCACTCCCTTGAACTTCATTGGTGATTCCAGCACCTTCCGTCACTTCAGGAGCCAGCATACCCGCCATATCTACGGCAAAAAAAGTAATGTCCGCCTTCACATCCGCATCGGCAGCAGTAATAGTACTGGTCTGCACGCCAAGCGGAGTTGCCTTCGCCTCCCCGGCTACCGCACGGGCTGCTGCAAGCTCCGATTCGCCTAACTGTGAACGTCTAAACGTATGGTCAGCGTCGCTCTGCACGACAAAATAATTCGCAGGCATATTCTCCAGTGCCGAGATATTCGCATAGGCAAGTCCTCTGGCCAGGCCCGTTACGAACAGAACCAGAAACGAAACCAGCAGCATAATCACCATTATGAGGCTGTAGCGTGCTTTGGAGTGCCTCATCTCCCGTAAAGCCAAAAACATATAACCACTCCTTCTAATCTGTATATCCACAGTTTAGAGGATGAAAATGAACGGAGTATGAATAAAGAATTACATTATACAGATTGAACTATAGACTTTCCATAACTGATGCTAAGCGCAACTACGGTGAATGTTGGACTTCCGCTGCTTTCATCTGTTACTATACCTCTGCTCAATCTGTATTGTGGCAGGGCAGGGAGACTTTAAAGGTAGTCCCTTCTCCAACTGTACTTGCCGCCTCGATCGTACCGTTATGAGCCTGAATAATCTTCTGTGCAATGGCGAGCCCCAGCCCGCTGCTGTTGCTGTCACGGGTGCGCGCCTGATCCACTTTGTAGAACCGGTCGAAGATCATCGGCAGCTGCTCCGCAGGAATCCCTTCACCGTTGTCCGTCACCGTTACAGTGCACGTATGATCGTCTGCACGTGCCGCTATGCTGATTGTGCCGCCCGCCGGAGTATACTTCACGGCATTCGTGACCAGGTTCATCCATACCTGATAGAGCAGGTTAGGGTCGCCTTCCAGTGTAATGTCAGCTACGTGCAGCCGGACCGCAAGCTCCTTCTCTGTAAGATGCCATTCCATAATCTGCATGACCTGGCGGAGCTGGGCACGGAGGTCGAAGCTTCGTTTCTGCAGGGCATGTTCTTCATAGTCGAGTGAGGATAAGGTGAGCAGCTGCTTGCTGAGCACGGATAGCCGGCGGCTCTCTTCATCAATGATCGACAGGTACTCCAGCCTCTGGGGTTCGGGCAGCGCACCGTCTTTGAGCGCATGGGCAAAACCCTGGATGGACGTCAGCGGGGATTCAATTTCATGCGAGACATTGGCGACAAATTCCTGACGCGCCCGGTTTGTCCGTTCCAGCTCCCGGCTCATCGTCATGAAATGGGAGGCCAGCTGGCCGATTTCATCACGACGGGCGGTATATAATTTGATATCGTACCTGCCTTTGGATATTTTGAGCGTAGCTTCGGTCAGACGCGTTATGGGCTTCACCACATGGAATACTGTAATGAGCATAAACCACAGGCTGAATAAGATAATGACGCCAATCAGCACGGCAAAAAAGATCCGCAGTTCGCCAAACTGCACCTCAGCATCCGGACGCATGAACAATGCATAAGTCTGTCCGGTGATCTGAACAGGTACACCTATCGAATTACTGAGCTGATTATCGAAGAAGCCGGTGATAAACGCTGAGCTGGGGAAATTACCGACTCCGTGGTAAATCCCCCCGCCAGCACCTTTTGCAGCGCCCCCTCCTGCAGGTCATTTTTGCGGAAAGGCTGGCCGTAAAATTGTTCATCGCCGTTGTCATTGGACAGATACATCTTGTAGCCTAACGAGGCTGTACTCAGCAGATACTCTTCCACCGCATCCGGGTGGTCCTGAATGAACTGCTGCAAGCCTATGGCCATTTTGGTCAGCTTGGCATCGTTCTGCGGTTTGATTTTGGCCTGATAATAGAGATTGGAAACGAGGAACCCCAGTACACTGCTGATCACTATAACCGAGCAGAACACAATACTCATTCTTACATACAGCGATCTCATGTGTTCACCATGTCCACTTTGTAGCCAATCCCGCGTACGGTGCGGATCGTGAAATCATTCTGGTAGTCGCTGAACCGCTGGCGCAGCCGTTTGATATGCACATCCACCGTCCGCTCATCCCCCTCATAATCCGCACCCCAGACCCGTTCGATCAGCTCACTGCGCGAGAACAGCCGTCCGGGATATTGCGCCAGCTGGGCCAGCAGCTCGAATTCCTTCACCGGCAGCAAAAGCACCTCATTCCCGTCACTGATCTCATAATTCTTACGGTCAATCACCAGTGAGTTCAGGCGGATTTTGTCGTCAGAGGCAATCGAATAACGGCGGAACAGTGCCTTAATGCGGAACAGCAGCTCCTCCGGTTCAAAAGGCTTGGTCACATAATCATCCGTCCCGCGCAGATACCCCTGCTCCTTGTCGCTGAGCTGCTGGCGGGCCGTCAGGAGGATCACCGGAATATCGTAAGTTTCCCTTATGTACGAGCATAGCTCCAGACCATCCATGTGCGGCATCATCACATCCACCACCGCGAGATCCACTGTCTGCTCCTGCATCAGGGTTACCGCTTCCCGGCCGTCGCCGGCTTCCGGACATGATACCCCTCTCTCGTCAAGACATGCCGCAGCAGCGTGCGGATATGGACATCATCGTCGGCTACTATAATCTTTTTCAACTGTAAGCTCTCCCTCCGGGCTTGCCGAATTCAATGACATCATACTAGCAACAAACCAGTTTCGAGACAAGCCTTAGTCCATTTCTACATTATCCGTTCTTCCGGCAGCTCAATAAAAGGCATAATGCTCTCCTTCAGCGGTGTGACAGGACGCCCCATTAGCCGTTCCAAATCTCCTGAAGTGGATGAGGTATCCAGCTTGCTCATAAAAGCATAGATCCAGTGCTGAACTGCGGCATCCTGACGGTGTACCACCGGCTTCCCGGCAACCTCGGTTAATACTTCAGCCAGATCTGCAAAATCCCAGGTATGTGCAGCGGCCAGCTCATAAATATGATTGCCTGCCTCACCTTCACTAAGCACAGCCGCAGTTGCCAGCGCAAGATCTCCACGTGTTACCGAATTGAACTTCCATTCACCCGGAGCGGTTATCAATTCCCCGCTGGACAGTGCTTCCTTCAACCCCAGCACTCCTACGAAATCAATGTATAAGGCATTGCGCAAAAAAGTATATTCCAGTCCGGACTCTATAATCGCCTGTTCGGTTAGCGTGTGCACATTGTCCGGCTTGCTCTGCTCAGATCTCTGCCGGGGAAAAGCAAAACCCGTATAGAGAATATGTCCGACACCGCTTCGCTTAGCAGCATCAATAACCCGCTTGTGCTGGATCAGACGGACGGTGTCATCCGTATTCGAGCTGGAGATTAGCAGCAGCCGGGAAATTCCGCGAAAGGCTTCATCCAGCGATTCCGTCACATCGTAATCGGCATAACGGACTTCTACGCCTTGCTCCTGGAGATACGCCGCCTGCTCAAGCTTCCGTACTCCGGCTACAACCTGTTCTGCGGGGATACGGCTGCGCAAATTTTCTATGATCAGACTTCCCAATTGTCCGGTGGCGCCAGTAATCATAATCTTCATTATTATCTCTCCCTTGTATGTTCGCTCAATTTGTTCAGCAGACCCAGCAGCTGGTGCAGCTCCGTATCATCCAGACGCTTCATCACGCCGGCAACAGCTTCCCGGTTTCCAGGCAGCTGTTCAGACAGAAGGTCGCGGCCAGCTTCGGTAATCGAAATCACCGTCTTGCGTCCATCCTTGGCATGATCCGCACGGGAGATATAACCGTCTTTCTCCAGCGGAGTGAGCAGCAGGCTGATATTGGCTTTGGTTACACCGATTCTCTCTGCGAGCAGCGAAGGGAGTACCGTTCCCCCGTGCTTCGCAATCTCAACCAGTACGCGGATTCTTGCCCCGTTCAGCCCTTGAGCCTGCCAGTATTTCTCGGATACGGCTACTGCATGGGCTGTCGCTCCCACCATAGCGAAGAATACCTCATTGTGGAGCGGCAGCTCCAGCACATACTTTTGCAAAGCATCCATCCGTGCATCCAGCCGATCATTTACTCGGTCATTCATAAGTCCATTCATAGAATCATCCATCAGTCCGTTCAATAGTTCGTCGGCTGGTTTATTCATCCGCTCACCCATTTGATCACCCATTCTATCATTCAAAGTTTTGTCCATATCGCTCTTTAACGAGACATAACACCACTTAACGCCTCTTAACGCCCAAGCTCAATTTAGTTAATAGCTTAACTATATTTATATAGAGAATAACTCAACCAGCTCATATTGTCAAAATGTTGCCATCAGAGCACCCCCGGCAGGTGTGGGTTTATACAAAAAGCCATTTTAAAGACACATAGTTTGAGTTTGGGTTTGGGTTTGGGTTTGGGTTTGGGTTTGGGTTTGGGTTTGGGTTTGGGTTTGGGTTTGGGTTTGGGTTTGGGTTTGGGTTTGGGTTTGGGTTTGGGTTTGGGTTTGGGTTTGGGTTTGGGTTTGGGTTTGGGTTTGGGTTTGGGTTTGGGTTTGGGTTTGGGTTTGGGTTTGGGTTTGGGTTTGGGTTTGGGTTTGGGTTTGGGTTTAGCTGTGCATTTAGGCGTGCATTTAGGTGTGCGTTTGGACATGCAGTTTTGATACTTGTTTGATCATACGATTTCAGTACTCGGTTGGTTTGTGCATTCGGTTGGACATGCAGTTGGGTATTCATTCGGATCTTGCGGAGGATTACTGGTGATTTAACCGGATTAACCCCGGATTGTTGTACTAAATGCAAGATTATTTCTTTATTTACTTGTAAAATTGGTTATTGTTGTACTTTTTACAACAATTCTTACGATTCAGCGGGTTACCCGACTGAATTGTTGTATTTTGTGCAAGATTCCCGGTAAATTAGCGAGATCGAATTTGAATTGTTGTACTTTCTGCAGGATTTCCCTCGCTTGATCGGATCAGGTCTGCTTTTTCCCACTTTTCGCATAACCTCCAGTAGTTTTTCTGGATTTCAACTACAAAATTCGCCCTACACCATAACATAAAACCAACATAAAACCCCCTATCCTTCAATCGAAGGTAGGGGGCATGGCGGAAGGCACACGGAGTACGGTAAAAGGTACAAGTTACGATAGATGGCTCGGTTCCAATAGATGGTTCAGTTCCAGTTGACGGTACACATCCGATAGATGGTTCAGTTCCAGTAGATGGTACAGTTCCAGTAAATGGTACAGAACACAGTAGCTGACTCCCATACAATTATGTTGCCTCCACTAGACAATCGTTAGATCAATACCGCCTTAGCTGTTGAAGTCACTGGTTCTTCGTTGTAGCTCATACTACCCTCCAGAACAACCTCCAGCTTGATCAGCTCAGAGCGGCTGGCCAGACGGATTGGCGGTCCCCAGGTTCCGTAGCCGGAGGAGACAATGACATGCAGCTTGTCTTTGAGCAGATAACCCCAGTCCAGCTCGAACAGGCGTCTCGTAATCCAGTGATTCGGAGCAATCTGCCCGCGGTGGGTATGTCCCGACAGCAGTACATCCACGCCAGCCCGCGCAGCAAGCTCGAAGCCGGTCGGCTGATGATCCATCATAATAATCGGCTTCGTGCGGTCAAGTCCGTCCAGCAGAGCCTCTACACTGAGCCGTCCGCCTGCTTCCATCGCCTCCGCCGTCTTGTCTTTGCGGCCCACAACGTATACTCCCGAGGTTTCCACAACCTCATCCTGCAGAACTTTAATGCCGATGTTATTCATCACTTCAGTGTACTGTGCAATCGAACCGCCATAATACTCATGATTTCCCAGCACAGCATAGACCCCGTAACGTGCCTTAAGCTGCTTCAGCTGCTGGTCCATTCCATTGCGGATAAAAGGTTCAATGCTGTCATCCAGCACATCTCCGGCCAGAAGCACGATATCGGGATTCATCGCATTAATCTCCGAGACCATCCGGCGTAAATGCCGGTTCCCGACAATGTTGCCCAGATGCAGGTCAGAGGCGACAGCTACCGTCAGCGGAACGCTGGTTCCGATAGACTTATCGACTTTCAGTCTGTGGCTCCTCACCACTGTACTCCAGGCATTGCGTGAACCCCATAGCAGGAATACGGCAAGCAGTGCCAGTACGGTAGCTCCAGCTTCGGTAACAAACGCCGAGAGGCCCACACCGGTGAGCGCCAGCACTCCATATACCAGATCGGTCAACGGCAGCAGAATCACGGCAAACTCCATACAGGCCAAATAATAGGAGCCGACCACCTTGAACAACCGGCCAACCGGCTTAAGCGCCTTCGGCAACGGAACTCTGCCAATAATATAAGAGAAGGCAATCACAAGAAAGACAGGCCAGTAAGCAGCAGCATGAATACCCGGCAGCCATTCCTGGAGCAGAACCCACAGATGCCATCCAATGTAGAAATTAACAAGTCCAAGCACAAGAAGCATGATAATTCCCGAAGCCAGCATGCGCATGTTTTTCACCCTATTCACTCCCTTAAGGTAAGTTTCTATAATATCTACTTCAGATCATATCACAAAGTATTAGTGAGGTATAAATTGTGCTCCGCCACTATGAAAAATCTTAGACACATGCAGGAACTTAGCTGAATAAAAACGAATCCGTTCTATGTAACACTTGAGTAACTATTTACGTTAAGCGGGAGAAAGGTGAGGGTTTCCTTGGATCACTCTTTTAAGATTTCGTTTAGGGCTTTTTCAAAGATTTCTCTATTCATTTCATTATTAATTCTGATTGTCGTATTAACCGGCAGTGATTCAAGTGCAAATATACAAACCACTCCAATAGACCTTAACAAAAGCTCCGTTTCAAATATCCCCTATTCCATTCGTTCGAGCATGTCTTTTGCATTTCATAAGGCAGAAATTGAGAAGCAATTGGGAAAAGCCGATATTACCAGACGCATGAAAGGCTATTCCTATGAAATACGCAATGTTTCTGACGGCAGTCATATCTTTATAATGTACATGAGCAGCAGCTATGTTTCTGACGTATGGAGATTAACGCATTTGTTAAGTCTGGATAGCTTCAGCAAGATCACCATCGGAGAAAGTACAGTAAGCGATGTGGGAAAAATTGATCCCTACTTCATGGAGTTTAATTACTCTGATCAGCAAAAGGTGGCAACGAGTGAACATAAGCTAGACGATGATGGAGTAATGATTATTAGCTATACACACAGCAATAATACTTGGGTTGTTGATTCGATCGAGCACACCAAACAAGATCCGTCAGCGTTTGCTGCAAAACTTCTGCCTGAGGATAAAGAATTGCTGCTGGAAGATTATTAAGCTGTGTACGCACAGTAAAAAAGAGCCCAACAGGCTCCATTTATACTTCACTTAACGCTTTCAGAAATTTCGCTTTAGTCTCCTTTAGCCGTGTCTCTGCACCATCCGGATGCAAGGGCTCACTCCAGGCCAATCCGTCACCCTCGTAGCGTGGAACAACATGCATATGGTAATGGGTCAGATCATTAAATTTACCGCCGTCAGCACAAATTCTGATTCCGTCCGGTTTGTACAGGCTTTTGAGCAGCGCAGTAACCTTCTGCGAAGCATCCGTAACCGCATGCGCGGTTTCCGGGTCCAGCTCGTCGGTATCCAGGTAATGTTTTTTAGGAAGAATCAGGGTATGCCCTTCATTGAACGGAGCGATATCAAGTACACAAGTGATAAGTTCATTTTCCAAAATAATGTTCAGGTCTGGTTCAATACCATTAGCGATTCTGCATCCCAGGCATTCCATATTGCGCCTCTCTCCCCTCTAAAAAAAGAAAATGCCCTGCGGCATCTTCGTGTTCCGGATTATGTAGTTAAACGGCTTTGTTACCTTTTGCAGCGATACAGTCCCCGATCAGCTTGTCACATTTGTGAATGTGATTAATCAGCCAGTCAGTCAAAGTACGGTTAAGCTTGATTGTTGACAATACGGATACCCCTTTGGTCTTAATACTCTCTTCCAGATCCAGAACGGTCTGTACGAATTCAGCATGCGTCTTCTGGTGTTCTGTCAGTTCAGGGAAGTCGATGTCCTTCATCAATTGCTCTTCACTGCCGAAATGCTCCACGGTGTAGTCCTTAAGGAACTTCAGTGTTTCTTCGATCTTCTCTTTGCCCTGCTGGTTGGTACACGCTTCAAAAAAGTCATTCAGCTTCACAAGCAGCTGTCTGTGCTGGCAGTCAATCTTCTCTACTCCGATGTCATATGAATCCTTCCAGTTAATCATTGACTCACCTTACCCTTTTCCATAAATTACATAATGAAAAGCATAATTCATTGTCCGCTTTTCCGCATAAAACTTCTATTAACAACATCACACGACAGCAGAAAACAACTTTCTGCAGAATTGGCGTTGCAGTTTGTTATGGAAGGAGTACGATATAGCTAAGTCATTAACCTGTTCTACCCGAAGGAGTGATATACAATGTTCAGCAAAAGATATTCAAAACCTCTGATTACCCGAAAAGTATCCGGAATCGGCTGGACCTTAAATCCTGCTCATCCCGTGGCCTGGCTTGTACTAGCCGCTATATTAGCAGTAAGCCTGTATTTCGCCTTCTCAAGTTAGATTCCACTCCAGGTTGTATCTGTACAGCTTCGATGGGCGGTGTCCGGCATCGCGGGTACTCTCATCCGTCTCAATTACCCGCTCAGCAATCTTGCGGCGGAATGCGGCGGCGAGCAGCTCTTTGCCAAGGATGATTTCATACACACGCTGAAGCTCGGACAAGGTGAACAGCGGCGGCATCAGATTGAACACAATATCGGTATACTCAGCTTTGCCGCGCAAGCGTTCGATTGCAGCCTGTACCATCATCAGATGGTCAAAAGAGAATCCCGAGCTCCGGACAATCTCACGGTCCAGATGGCGGACATGGCCCCGGATGGTTTCGGTAAGCTTGACCACACCGCTGAGCCTCGCCTGTTCATTCTGCAGAATAATCTCCACAAATGTCTCCAGCCGGATACCCTGCTCCTGCTCCAAATCTTCGCGGCGGGTCTCCAGGATATTGTAGGAAACCTCAAACCAGGCGGCTGCTGCCGCATCATCCCCTGCTTGTACAGTCAAGGCTTTGCGGTCCACGAGTGCCATGTAAGAACAGCTGATCACCCGCATCCGCGGATCACGCTGAACATCGCCCCAGGTATATAACTGTTCCATATAAATGTTATCGATATTAGTCTCACTGTACAGCTCCCGGCGGGCTGCCTCCTCAACGCTTTCGTGGATCCCCACGAATCCTCCAGGCAACGCCCATTGTCCCAGAAAAGGATGTTCACCGCGCTGTATGAGCAGAAGCTGCAGAGATTTCTCCGCCAGCTTGCGGTAATTATCCTGCTGCTCCTCCATTACGGTGAAGATCAGCATATCCACAGCAACAGACGGACGTTCATAGTTCCCGGCGTCATAAGTCTTCAGGAACTGCTCCTCGGTTAGACCGTTGTAATCAGTGACGGGTTGATTAGACATTGGCAGGCTCCTTTATAGGAATATCTTAATATTATCCCATTGTTAATAACATATCGTTATTATATA
This sequence comes from Paenibacillus sp. FSL H8-0259, assembly GCF_037963255.1. Lineage (NCBI taxonomy): Bacteria > Bacillati > Bacillota > Bacilli > Caryophanales > Paenibacillaceae > Paenibacillus > Paenibacillus sp. FSL H8-0259. The sequence goes on along the minus strand of NZ_CP150147.1, from coordinate 3,842,036 downwards.
CCTGCTGCCGAGGAATGCGTCAAGTACAAAGGTGTTGAATCAAGCTATATATCATCACAAGGGTTCAATATGGACAAGCACCGTAGCTACTTGATGGCGGTCCTTCAACTGATCTTCAATCTCTTCCGTAATGTCATGGCTCTGCACCACATTCAGCCTGGAATCCACAAGTACCGTAGTATCCACTAGTACATTGTTTCCGTGAATGCGGGCTTTGATATCCTTAATTAACTCTACGCCTTCAATCTCCGATACCGTCTGCTTCATTAACTCCAGCTCACTTGCATCGAATCCGTCTGTCAGGTCATGAGTGGCTTTGCGGAAGATATCCCAAGCAGTTTTGCAGATCAGCAGACCGACAATGGTAGCGGTGAGCGGATCAAGCCACGGAATGCCGAACTGTGAGCCGATGATACCAATGAAGGCACCCACGCTTACGAGCGCATCCGAACGGTTATCCTGCGCAACGGCATGCATCGCATTGCTGTTCAATTTGCGGGCAAGCTTGATGTTATACCTAAACACAGCGATCATAATCACAGCACAGGCAGCTGCCGTCCACGCGGCAATTAGATCAGGGGTTTCCAGTGAAGGCTGAATGAACTTGTTGATACCCTGATACAGCACTTGAAAGCCTACAGCAATCATTATGAAGGAGGCGATCAATGCAGCAACTGTCTCTGCTCTGAAATGACCATAGCTATGATTGGAATCCGGGGGTCTGCGGGAAATCTTCAGGCCTGTCAAAATTGCTATGGAAGCAATAATATCGGTGCTGTTATTCAGTCCGTCCGCAAGTAATGCCTGCGAGCCTGAAACAGTGCCGATGAACAATTTGACGGCAGATAGCAGTATGTAGGCCATTAGACTAAGCCAAGCCCCTTTTTCACTTTGCTTGATATCGCTGTAATTATCCAAGAAAAAGGACCTCCAAATAATAGTATTGTTCCATACTACACGCTGAATAGCGGGTGGGTCTAGAGAAACAGTGTTGCCGGACGGCGCAAGAGTTAACCCCGCCAAATAGAGTTGCGGAGCCGGAAGTATGTTGCCTCGCCCAACATTGTTTGCCCCGGTTCAACATTGAGCACAACTCCCTGCTGCAGAACCCAGTAACTTTTCATTGCAAACATCGTCTAACTAATAGGAAGCGGTCACGGCAGCCGCATTAAAAAGCGGATACCCTCCTTATAAAGGAGGCATCCGCTGTAAAAGCAAACGAAAGGTACAAGTCCGGAATCATATTATTCCGCCGGCGGTGTAAAGGAACGGGCGGCGAACTCGGCATCCAGCATATAGAAGGCATTGCTGTCCGTTTCAATCCGTTTGAGCTTGGCGATAATATTGCTGAAGAGCGCTTCTTCTTCCACCTGCTCGTCAATGAACCATTTGAGGAAATAGATTGTAGCATGCTCGCGTTCATCCAGGGCCAAATCAGCCAGATGATAGAATTTCTTCGTATTCTGCTGCTCATGGGCGAAGGCATGCTCGAACGCATCCAGCATGGATGAATATTCATTATTCGGCTCCGGCAGGGCGGCAAGGGTGGCACGATAGTCACGGTCATTGAGGAATTTGTAGATTTTCATCGCATGGAACCGCTCTTCTTCAGCCTGCACCAGGAAAAAGTTGGCGAATCCGTCGAGACTTTCACCGGAACAATACGCGGCCATCGCCAGGTATACATGAGCGGAGTAGAACTCGAAATTCATCTGTTCATTAAGCGTGTTCATTAATTGTTCTTTCATTGACAGGTCACCTCATCCTTCTCATTTGTGTACACAGTAAGCAGTTCTTATGTAAAATCTACTTCATCTTATCATTCCTACCCGCCAATCAGCAAACGAAAGGACGAATCTCAACAATGAAATGGTTCAGCCCACGGCAATATAAGTCGACCCCGCATCAGCACCCGCTCCTCCTCTTGACAACCGTTGTATGTCTTCTGCTGGCAAGCGGTTGTCAAGGAAGCGGAAGCTCTGCACAGGCAGGCACGGGTCCTTCGCGGGCACCGGCATCAGCTTCTCCCTCTGCTCCGGTGACTACACCGGCAGCAACAGCAGCAGAAACACCTGCAGCCAGTGTCCAGCCTTCCGCTACTCCTGCTTCGGCAGCAAACAGTACAGACAGTAATGACGTTATCTCCCGGAAGCTAGCCGGAATGACACTGGAGGACAAGATCGGGCAGATGCTGCTGGTCGGAATCGATGGAACTACGGCAGAGTCAGCCGCACAGAAGATGATTGCCGAAGACAAGGTAGGCGGAATCATCCTCTATTCCGATAATATCAGCAGCCTGAAGCAATTGGTCAGTCTGACCAATGCCTTGAAGAAGAGCAATAACGGCAATCCTGCCCCGCTGTTCATGAGCGTGGACCAGGAAGGCGGCAAGGTGAGCAGACTTCCTGATGAATATGCAGTGTTCCCTTCCAATGCAGCAGTAGGGAAAGAGAATAGTGCTGCCGCTGCCGGAACGATGGGCGAACTTCTGGCCCGGGCGGTGAAGTCCTCCGGCTTCAACATGGATTTCGCACCTGTCCTAGATATTAACAGCAATCCGGATAACCCGGTTATTGGCGACCGCTCCTTCGGCAGCACTGCAGATCTGGTAGTCCGCCTCGGCATCGCCGAAATGAAGGGCTTGGAGTCTGAAGGAATTGTGCCTGTAGTGAAGCATTACCCCGGCCATGGGGATACTTCCGTCGATTCCCATCTGGAGCTGCCGGTAATTAACAAAACAGAGGCGCAGCTCGCCAAGCTGGAATGGCTGCCTTTCCAGGCGGCCATTAAGGAGAAGGCAGATGCTGTAATGGTAGCCCATATCCTGTATCCGAAGCTGGACCCTGAGAAACCTGCTTCCCTGTCCCAAGTAATCATCGGTGAGCAGCTGCGCGGAGAGATGGGCTTCAAGGGAGTCATTATAACCGATGATCTTACGATGGGCGCTATCGTCAAGAACTACAGCCTCGCTGCGGCTGCAGTCGATACTGTACGGGCCGGCAGCGATATCCTGCTGGTCGCCCACGAGTACAAGAATGAGCAGGCGGTGCGGGTCGCTCTGCTCAGCAGCGTGAAGGACGGTACGATCACAGAGGCACGGATTGATGAAAGTGTCTACCGCATTCTTGCACTGAAAGCCAAATATGAGCTGAACGATCAGGCAGTCCCCGTCCCCGATCTTACCGGGCTGAACAGCGATATCAAAGCCTGGCGTAAGCCATTTCAGCAGAACAAATAGTTAACAAGCGGAATCGGTACCACTCTCAACAATTTATACGCTCTGGGGAAGTGAAGCTTATTCCTTATGCAGTAGCGAGAGGTGTGAACCAGCAGAGTTGGAAAAAAGGCACTTAATTCTGCCGAAACCATGCGCTTCAGGGAAGCAGTTGGAAAAAGTACAATTAATCCACTTAGCCCCAAGGATTTTAGCAGAATTTGGTCTGATTAAGTGTTGTTTATCCAACTGTTTCCAAGAATTGTACCCGTGACATCAAATCAGATGTACTAATTCCACTTTTATATTTAAAAAAAGCCCCAAACCCTGCAATCAACCAGGTTTGGGGCTTTTCACTGCTGCTATACTACTGAAGAACTACCGTATCCCCAGCCTTCAAGCCCGAGAGTACTTCAGTCTTCTCTGTCGTTTCCATGCCAATCTTGATCTCCGTGCGCTCATATTGGCCATTCCCTTTGTCCAGCATGACATAAGCCAGATCACCTTCATGGACAACGGCAATACTGGAGACCACTACCGCCTTCTCTTTACGCGAGGTCTCGATGTCACCGCTGAGGCTGAGGCCGCCGATCAGATGCTCGTCAGGCTGCAGGGAGATAACTACTTCGAATTGCGGGATTTGCCCAGCCGTATTCTGGCCGGTGGTCGTCGTCGCAAATTTGGATACCTCGGTTACTTCCCCATTAAGGATCAGATCCTTCATCGCAGTCATCTTCACCTGTACCTTCATCCCTTTTTTGATACGGAAGATATCCTGCTCTCCGACCTGTGCAATGAACTCCAGCTTGTTCAGATCAACGATCTTGCCGATGTACTGGTTATCTGTAACCGTCTGCGGACGTTCAGTACTGCTGTCGTAGAGGAAGATGCCGTTATCGGGTGCATGATAGACCGCCGTGTTCAGCTTCGTTTTTTTATCCGCAAGCTCCTTGGCCTGGATCTCCGCATTCACCTGATTCAGCTCGTCGTTCAGACGCGCAGCCTCCTGGGCAGCCAGCGCCTTCAGCCGTTCCGCTTCCGTACCGGCCGGAGCCGCACTATCATCCTCCTGCTGGCTGACAAAAGCGTTCAGCTCCGCCTCCAGCTTCGTTTTGCGGTTGGCAGCTTCTGCCGTCGCAATCTCATTGCGGAGTGTACTCTGATCCAGGGTAAAAAGGACGTCCCCTTTCTTGACCTGTGCCCCGTTCTCTACTTTCCAGGCGGTCACCTTAGAGGCAAACGGTGCATACACCAGCGTCTCCTGCTGGTATTGCGATCTTCCTTTTACCTGTATCGAGCTGGTCAGCGTCTCCTCCGTTACCGGGAAACTGATTACCTGCATCGTTTCCGGCGGAAGCTCTGCCGCCTCCTTGCCCTTGAAGAACTTGGTATACCCCAGATAACCTGCGGTACTGATGATACCTAAGATTATGATCCACTTCAGGCTCTTCTTTAGAGTCCTCTTCATCATTTCGGCTTCCTTTCTAGCTTAGGCTTAATCTCGTTTAATGGCGGTCAACGCATCGGTTCGGGAGGCGCTGATGGCCGGATAGATTCCGGACAGAACTCCGGTCATAATGGCAAAGGATATCCCGATCGGCAAATTCATCGGCGGGATGAAGAAATTCATCCCATCGCCTGCCGAACCGACCAGCTTATTTAGCCCCATGACAATTAAATAGGAGAACAAGACACCGAGCAGTCCGCCCAGCAATCCCAGAAGCGCGGCTTCTGTAATAAACATATTGCGGATCTGACCCATGTTAGCCCCCAGGACTTTCATAATGCCAATCTGCCGGCGACGCTGATGGGTCGACATCGTCATAGCCACAATAATGGAGATCGAGGCGATGATCAGAATAAATACACCGATGCCGAGTGCTGCCATCTTAATCATGTCAAATTGTTCCTTCAGCATTTCCTGCTGGAACAGATTGTCTTGAGCGTTCAGTGACAGCTTCTGAATCATCTGCTCGACTGACTTGATGTTCGCCACATCATCCACTTTCACTGTAACTGCGTTATAGCTCCCCTCTTCCGGGAGATTGAGGACACTGGTGGTGGAATTATCAAATACCAGTTCCTTGGAGAGCTGCGCTGCAGTTTCAGGTGATATATACATAATCTTGTCATACGAAGCCTGCATATCGTCGATCCCTTTTGCTCCTTCCAGAATGCCGCCCACCTGAAGCGGAGAGCTAAGCTTCGTTGCAGGTGTTGTTGTGCTATAGTCCTGCGCCTGAATCTGAATCTGCTTGCGGTACAGCTCGGAGGGCTGGACCGATAGTTTTCTATACTGCTCCTGAATATCCTGATTGAACGGATCATTGCCCATACTTTCATAAAGCTTCTGGCGGGTCTCCAAGTCGATTAAGCCCAGCGTCGCCCCGTAATTGAGCACGATCGTTCCCGGCTGGCCATTCGCTCCGCCCTGCTTGAATTTATGATCGTATTCCGTCAGCATCTGCAGATCGGCGACAATGATCCTGACATCAGCAATCTTATTGTCGATCGTCACCAGCTGCAGATATCCTGCCTCCTGAAAAGGTGAAGCGGCCTTCACATGATTCAGTCCCTGGATAATCTTCAGCTTCTGGTCCGTCAGCTTGCCCGGGTCGAGGTTCTCATTCACCTCTCCAGAACCGCCGCCTCCGCTGCCGCCCTTGCCGTTTGAAGGAATTCCCCCGCCCGGCGAGACCATAATTTCGTCCATTTTGAAACTTTGGTTCACCTGTTCGGTCACATAGACTTGAGCAGATTGGCCCACACTCAAGGCCACGATAATTGCTGCGCAGCCGATGGAAATCCCGGTCATACATAGACCTGTAACCACCTTGCGCCGTTTGACCTGTTCCCAGGCCATCCGTGAAATATCTCTGATCTTCACGGCTTCCCTCCCTCTGCAGGCTCAGCTTCACCAGGCGTCTGCTGCTCAGCTTCACCAGGCGTCTGCTGCTCAGCTTCACCAGGCGTCTGCTCTTCAGTACCTGCAGCTGCCTGCTCTTCAGTCTCTGCAGCTGCCTGCTCTTCAGTCTCTGCAGCTGCCTGCTCTTCAGTCTCTACCTCTACAGCTGCCTTCTGCCCGGCTTTCGCAGCTGTCTGCTGCTCAGTGATCAGGAAGCCGTCTCTGAGCGTAAAGATCCGCTGCATTTGTTCCGCCACCTTATATTCATGTGTAACTACAATAAACGTGGTTTTCATCGTACGGTTCAGATTCAGCAGAATGCTGATAATCTCCTCCTCGGTCTTGGAATCCAGGTTCCCCGTAGGCTCATCTGCAAAGATGACCGACGGTTCTGTGATCAGTGACCGGGCAATACTGACCCGCTGCTGCTGTCCCCCGGAGAGCTGGGAAGGGAATAAATCCGCTTTGTCGGGAATGCCCACCTGCTCCAGCAGGGCGAGCGCCTTCTTCTTGCGGACGGATGGAGACACCGATTGGAATACAAGCGGCAGCTCTACATTCTCCCGGACAGTCAGGCTGGTAATCAGCTCATACGCCTGAAAGATAAATCCGATATGCTTGCGCCGGAACTCGGCAAGCTTGTTCTCGCCCATCTTCACAATGTCTTTGTCGGCAATGTAGATATGACCTTCCGTAGGCTTCATCAAGCCGGCCATCAGATTAAGAAGCGTCGACTTGCCGGACCCCGAACTGCCCAGTAGTGCAACCATCTCCCCCTCCTTGACGGCAAAATTGATTTTATGAAGAACGGATGTCCATTCATTACCGCTTTTGTACGAATGCGTAATATCTTCAACACGCAACATGGAAGCTGCTCCTTTTTTAACCGGTATATTTAGTTTGATTTATGAAGATCATTCCTCAGGCTTGACCGGATTCACATTGGTGACTGCATAAGCCTGGCTGCCCAGCTTTATGCGCTCACCCTGGAATTCATCATAGAATGTTAAGGAGTAGGCCCCTCCACCCATCGTTTTGTACAGGGTTCTGCTGATGGAGAGCGAATACTGGTTGTTGGTTCCTTCGGTCAGATCTGTTCCGAGTGTAAGTGTCTTCTCTGTAGAGATTCCAAACGGATCGGTAATCTGCAGAATCAGCTTATGTTCAAGCGCTCCCGCATCATACTGGTTATCCCGCTTCAAGCCATAGTTGATCGTAATATCCAGGGTATCCGATGACCTCAGATGCTTGCCTTCAGAGCTCTGCACGGAAATTGTATACGGATATAACACAGTCGAAGCCAGTGTAGTAGCAGGTACATTACCCTGCGGATTCAGCTGGAGCGCAGCCACATCCACAAATCCGGTCGCTTCCTCTTTACTCTCAATTAGCTTGCCTCCGTTGATACCGGCACCCAGGTAGAGTGAAATGTCCGCGATATCAGCAGCTTTGGGCAGCTTGGTCCAGAATACTACCAGCTGTTTGGCACCCGGAGAAGCACTGTTATCCGATTGGCTGGAGCTTGCTTCAAAATATTGTCCATCTTTGGTTTTGTAGTAGGCCTGCAGCCGGGCCATCTTGCTCTGCCGCTTCTCTTCACTGCTCAGCAGAAGCTCCGTGTAGACCAGATTGTAATTCTCTCCTTCATATACAGTGGTTTTGTTCTCCTTCAAACTTGCCGCTTTACCTTTTTTGCTTATAGTGTAGCTCTTGCCCTGCGCAATGGTCGGGATACTGTTGATCGAGTTGTTGACACTGAGATCCAGGAACGGAACACTTTCCGAATTCTGTGTGCCGTATAAGGCAACCCGCATGTCCCGGAACTCTGACGTGTAGGCTATTTTGCCAAGTACATACAATTCCACCGATTTACCGGGGGCTAGCACCGATGATTCCTTGTTGTCCATGTACAACTCCGTAGTCACGGGCAGACTGTCATTGTCAAGCTTGATTGAACCCTTCAGCTCCGGGATCGTAAGTGACACAGTCTGTGTGTTGGTGATTCTCAGTCTTGCAGCTACAATGTCATCATCTCTCCATGGGTAACGCTGCAGAGATTGAATACTGTAAGAGAATGAACCGTATGAATTCGTCGTCATATACTCCTGGCCGGTCATCACATCAGCACGAAGCGCATAGGGGATTACGAAGTAGGCTACAGGGAAAATCATCTTAGTAGTCGCGGTCACAGGACTTGCCGGAGCCGGTGTGCCCGGAGTACCGGTAGTTCCCGCTCCCTCGCTGGTCCCGGATGAATCAGGCCCGCTTATATTATCCGCGCCAACCGCTTCGATCATCAGCAGCTGCAGGCCGGACTGCTCCACTTCAAGCGGTACGCGGACCGTCAGCGGAATGATTTTGGTCTCTAGCGGCTTGAGTGTAACTCCGCTTAACCCCTTCGCACTCACCGGGAAGGTTGTGCCTTTCTGGGATTTGACCGCCAGCTCATAGCTTGGCAGCGTTACTGCTTTGTTGCCGGTATTCTTGATCTGCATCTGAAAAGTCCATACCGCATCTGCATCCTGTGAATATACATTGGCATTGCGTATCAGCGTTTCTATGGTATTGCTGTTCACGATGATTTTTTTGACTACGCCGCTGCCGACGACCAGATTAGGTGATGTGGCCGCTGGAAGCTTATAGGCCGATTTCGGCAGCTCCAGCTTCGTAGTTTCATCCTTTTGCGTAAATTGTAGCTTCATATTATCCGTCTTAAGGTAGGCTGGTATTTCGGCCAGATAATAGATGCTCCGCTTCTCTTGCGGCTGAATCTTGTAATCTGCCTGCGTGCTGCTTAACGCAAGCTCAAAGGAAGTCCCGCTGGCGGATACCAGATACGCAGAATACCCCGGATCCCCCAGCACCTTATTTCCTTTATTGGTCAGATTGAGTCCAACCTTGGCATAGACTTTGCCGCCGTATTTGTAGAGCTGCAGTGAATCTGCACTGGCTGTAACAGGAATGTCGTTCATGGTGGTATTCAGGCTTGTACCGGCTGCTGCAGCTGTAGAGTAATTCGCCGGAACTGCGTAAGAACCCGTCTGCTTCAGATACCCCTTCGCCTTGGCGTCCCAGACATGCATGGAGATCTTAAGGCCCTGCAAGGATGAAGTTTGTCCCACATTTACATAGTAGGTAACGCTCAGACTTTCTTTCGCGCCGACTTTTTTCTTCAGTGCATCCGTTCCTACCGGATTCCCCGGAAGCACTGAACCGCCAGGTGTTACAACCCGTGAGAAATATTTCAGCAGACTCGCGCTTGAATTACCGGAATTGGTATATTTCAGCGTATACGATACGATATTTCCGCCGGTCTGACTCCAGATGTTCACGTTCTCAAGGACTGCAGTCACCCCGGCTCCCAGCGGAACGGAATTGAATTTGAATGCTGGTGCAGCGGCGGGTGCCGCCGCGTTCTTTGATGTTGCGGCTGCGGCGGCAACGGGGGCAGTGATGCTGCCGGCCAGCTGGCCGGCTACAAGCGTACTCACGAGCAGAGCAGCATATGTAACTCTATACTTTCTCATTTATTTCCCTCCAGATGTATTTACTAGCAATATTATAGTTGCAGACAGCGTGGAAATTGTATCCACTTTGTAACCCTTCGCCTCCGGTTGTAACCTTCTCAAGCAAAAACATGTCAAGTACAGCACAAAAAGCGCGGATAATGTAACAAAGTTTGTTAATATTGTTTCGGCTACACTATGATTCTATGAGCTGAACAGCCGTCTGTACTGGTTTGGCGGCATGCCTTCCAGCTGTCTGAAGACCTTAATGAAGTAACTCGACTGGTGAAAACCGCTCTGCAGCGCTATTTGCGCGACAGACAGCTCAGTCGAAACCAGCAGCAGCTTGGCACGGGCCATCCGGCAGTCACTTAAATAACGGTTCGGCGTCTTGCCCATTATGCTCCGGAACAGCCGCAGAAAATGATAGCTGCTGTAACCGGCAAGCCGGGCCATCGCTTCCAGTGTCCAGGGCCGCTCGCATTCGCTGTGTATCCTGTCGGCCGTGAGCCGGATGGAATGTCTGATCTCCAGCGGTACCGACCCGTGCAGCGGCTCAGAATTCTGCATCAGCGTCACAAGAATCTCATAGAGCAGGGTAGACAGACGCGGTTCACTCCGGGTCTCATAAGCCGCACTTAGCCTGTACATCTCCTCGAAGACCGGCTCATAGCCCGTTCCGGGATCGAAGGTAAAAAAATAACCGCGGGAGTGATCCGCCTCCTCCAGCATCGGCAAAGATAAAGCTGTGGCGAAATGGACCCAGCGCACATTCCAGGCCTGGCCCGGATCAGAACCGTATTGCTGGTAAGCCCCCCGCGGGAACAGAAACCCGCTCCCCCGCTTCATCGATATCCGTTCCCCTTCCTGGAACACATACCCTTCTCCGCCAAAGACCATATGAAGGTTATAGCTGCCCAGGAAACCTTCACTTCTGCGCTCCGCATGCTGCGGGAAGTCGCTGTAATGGCCCAGCATCTCCGGATAACATACATAATGGGCATACGCTGGCTGCGGTAGAACATAATGCTTTTTCATACGATCCCCTCTTCTCTCCGCCTTGAATCAAGCACGCAATATAGTAATATAATAGCAATATTATGTTATATAAGTGTATACACTGCTGATAATACAATAGATTGGTACCAACTATAAAGCATATATTTACACTTGGAGGTTACTATGAAGAAACCTGTTGCTGCAGAACGATTCGAGCTTGGCGTCTGTTATTATCCCGAGCACTGGCCTGAATCCATGTGGGCGGATGATTACCGCCGTATGGTTGAAACCGGATTCACTATTGTACGTCTGGGCGAGTTCGCCTGGTCGGTATTTGAGCCGGAAGAAGGTCAATTTCAATTCGGCCTGTTTGACCGTGCTATAGATTTGGCGCACAGCTACGGGCTGAAGGTGATTATGGGAACACCTACTGCCACTCCGCCCGCCTGGCTAACCGAGCAATATCCTGAGGTATTAAATGTGACTCATGAAGGTGTGACGATGCAGCATGGCATGCGCCGTCATTATAATTACAGCAGCCCCAAATACCGTGAGCTCTGCGCCAGAATTGTGACTAAGCTTGGAGAGCATTACGGCAGTCACCCCGGAGTGACCGGCTGGCAGATCGATAATGAATTGAACTGTGAGGTAAATGTGTTCTACTCGGAGAGTGACCATCTTGCCTTCCGGACGTGGCTTCAGGATAAATATGTGACACTGGATAAGCTGAATGAAGCCTGGGGTACTGTGTTCTGGAATCAGACCTATACCCGCTGGTCACAGGTCTATCTGACCCGGCCAACCCCCTCGCCTAACCAGCCCAATCCGCATCAGGCACTGGATGAGAAGCGTTTCATCTCTTATAACACGATTTATTTTGCCAAAATCCAGGCGGATATCCTCCGTGAACTGGCACCTGACCAGTGGGTGACTACGAACGGCCTATTCGGACATCTGGACAGCCATGAACTGAATGACGAGCTGCTGGACTTCTTCAGCTATGATTCATATCCGCAATTCTCGACCATTTACTATGATCCGGCAGAGGTGAACCCGCTGCGTGACCGCGGCTGGGGACTGTCACTCTCTGCGGTCCGCTCGGTCAGCAGCAACTTCTGTGTGATGGAACAGCAGTCGGGACCCGGCGGTTGGGTCAACCGGATGGATATGCCTTCTCCGAAGCCCGGGCAGATGCGGCTGTGGACTTACCAGTCTATCGCCCATGGTGCGGATATGCTGCTCTATTTCCGCTGGCGGACAGCTACTATGGGGAACGAAATCTATTGGCACGGCTTGAATGACTATCATAACCAGCCTAACCGGCGCGTGAAGGAAGCTGAGTTGATCGGCAAGGAGCTGGCAAAGATCGGCAAAGCCTTCATCGGCAGCCGGACTCAGGCTAATATCGCCATCGTGCGGGATTATGATAATGAGTGGGACGGGGAATATGACATCTGGCACGGGCCATTCATGTGGCAGAGCAACAAGGAATGGTTCAAGGCACTGCAGCGGAAGCATATCCCCAATGATGTTCTGTATATGCGCAGCAATACAACGCTTGCGGAGCTTGTGCGTTACGAGGTGCTGGTCTACCCGCATCCGGCCATTATGAGTGACGACACAGCGGCCCTGCTGGATCAATATGTACAGCAAGGCGGGAAGCTGATCTTCGGCTGCCGCACCGGATACAAGGATACCACCGGACAATGTTATATGCGGCCTTTTCCCGGAGCAGCCCAGGAGATGTGCGGTGTAACCGTGGAAGAGTTCACTATGGTCAAAGGAACACGTCAGCCTACCTCGATCCGATGGACGAATAATCCAGGGACGCTTACGGGTGCGGATGCTTTCAATGATATTCTTCATGTGGAAGAGGACAGTGTCGAGGTTATGGGAACCTACGCTACCGATTATTATGCCGGCAAACCGGCGGTAACCCGCAACAAGCGCGGCAAGGGGGAAGTCTGGTACTACGGGGCTGTATTCAATGAGCAGGCCGTGCTGCAAATGATCGGAAGTTTGGGACTGAATTCACCAGCTGCCGAATGGCTGGAATTGCCGCCGGAGATTGAGCTGCAGATCCGCGCTTCTGAGGGAGATGCCGCTGCAGGACTCACCTTCCTGCTTAACTATAGTGAAGAACCGGCAGAGATCGTGCTTAAGGAATCCAGAACGGATCTGCTAAGCGGGCAAACCCTCACGGGAAGTTATACGCTGGATGGATATGGCGTTCTGGTGCTGGAATAACAATTCCTTTTAAGCTTAGGCATGACTAAATCAATATAAAAGGGTTCCGCCGCCGCAGATTGCTCTGTGGATAGCGGAACCCTTTTGCTGCTGCAAGCTGCCCGGTACCGAAACGAGCGAGGGCATTGCAGCATATGAAATATAGAATTTCCTTGCAATTCGCTGTGAATTATTAGATATTAAAAACTGAAATTCATATTCAGTTTCAACGTGGAAGTTAGTGATAGTTGTATTATGTGCAATTAAAAAACAGAGAAAAAGCATGTTTGCCTCTAATAACTGTAGTCTGTACAACTAAATTTGCCCGAATGGGCGAGCACCCCTCTACATAGGGCATTTTAATTGCACGAAATACAACTAAACGCTTAAACACTAGTAAATCAGGTGATTTAGATGTACAAAGTACAATTAAGCATACCTGATATACCGTGACCGGTCACTGTCAAACCTTCAGCAAGCGGTTTACCAAAGCGGTTATTACAAGTTTATATGTGATGCTATACATAGCTTGGAAATGAATAGTTTGGAATATAGAGGAGCGAGTGAATCCGTGAAGCCAGAATTCATACAACAGGAGTCTCCGGCGAATGGCCGCCTGCAGCGGGATGCCCTAGAGGTACCGGAGGGGAATGACACCTTCCTGCAAGGGGTCAAAGACTGCCTCCCTACTCTGCTCGGCTATCTAAGCATTGGCTTTGCAGCAGGTGTCGTGGAGAAAACTGCCGGCCTCTCCATTGCCGAAATTGCCATGATCTCCATTATTCTTTATGCCGGATCAGCCCAGTTTATCGCCGCAGGAATGATTGCGGCCGGAAGCAGCGCCTCCAGCATCATCATCACAATTCTGCTGGTCAATCTGCGTCATCTGCTGCTGAGCGCGGCGATATCGCCGTACTTCCGCCATTTGAATCCGCTGCGCAATCTGCTGATTGGATCACTGCTTACCGATGAGACCTTCGGGGTAGCCATCCAGAAGAGCGCCTCCAGGAAGCGGATCAGCGAGAAATGGATGCACGGGCTTAATATCACAGCCTATCTGAACTGGTTCCTGGCCAATATCGCCGGCGCCTTCCTCGGACAGTGGATATCCAGTCCGGAGAAGTGGGGGCTGGATTTCGCTCTGCCCGCCATGTTCATCGGACTGCTGGTACTGACGGTCATGGCACGGCGCAAATATCTGCTGGACATTACCGTCGGCTTCATAGCTGTCATTGTTGCCGTTCTGGTCTCTATTCTGTGGTCGCCCAGCATGGGCGTAATTGCGGCAGCTCTTATAGCCTCTACGATTGGAATGGTGATTGAACAATGGAAATAAGACTGGACATCTTCTTCATTATCCTGGGCGCTGCACTCGTTACCTTCATCCCGCGCGTTCTTCCGCTTATGCTGCTTAGCCGGATCTCCATTCCGGACTGGGGGATGCGTTGGTTAAGCTTTGTACCAATTGCGGTAATGGCTGCATTGGTCGCCCAGGAACTATTCGTAACAGACGGCAGGTTCGCCGGCCTTTCCACGAATGTGGAGCTGATCGCGGCATTGCCCTCCTTCTGGGTAGCCGTCAAAACCCGCAGCCTGCTCGGAACCGTAGTCACCGGCATCCTGGCGCTGATGCTGCTGCGCCTACTGTTTTGAACCCTTATACTTCAGCTTCCAGCTTCAGCGTCTCTTTTACATATTCGCCAATATGATGAATCGCCTGCTGCGCTTCAGGCAGCAGCGCAGCCAGCATCTGAAACACACTCCACATGTTCTCCCACACTTCCAGCTTGGCGGGTGTCCCCTCCTCTAGTGCCTTACCGGCCAGCCGCTCGGCATCGCTCAGCAGAACCTCGTGATCACCTACTTGAATGAACAGAGGCGGCAATCCAGTGAGGTCTTGTCTCAGTGGTGATAATAGTGCAGGAGCTTCCCCGGCATACTCCCCAAGATAATCTTCCAGAATACGCTGATTAGTCTCCCGGCTTCCGGTCGGATCTCTATCCGCCCGGCTCGTATAAGACTCTCCGTCCAAATGAACTAGATCTCCATGAGGCGAGAGCAGGAATGCGCCGCCCGGAAGCGGCTTCCCTTCATCCCGCAGAGAGATCAGCGTCATAAGGGCAAGCGTGGCACCTACGGAATCTCCGCCAAATATGATATGCCCGGGCTTGAAGCCCTGGTCCAGCAGCCACAGGTACGCAGACAGGCAATCTTCACCCGCAGCCGGATAACGGAATTCCGGAGCCAGCCGGTATTCCACAGTAAGCACCGCAATTCCGCTGGCGGCCGAGAGCCTGGCGGCCAGATCCCGGTAGACTGCACAGCTGCCGGCCACAAACCCTCCGCCGTGGAAATACAGAATTACCTTTGTATCCCAATGCGCATCCTTTTTCCCAGCAGTTCTGACCCACTCCCCACTGAACCTCTCTGTCTTTACCTGCTCAACCTGCACACCGTTTAGCACAGGCAGTTGTCCGGCGGATTCCGCAAGGGCAGCGCGGATCTCTTGGGCCGGTTGTCCCGGATAGGGTTTATTGTGCTTCAACTGGTTGGAAATGGCCTGCAGCTGTCCGGCTGGAGTAACACTAGGGCATAACATAACGGTTCATTCCTCCTCTTAATCGTTCATAGACTCAATATAAACCCTGTACCGGAGTACAGGGTCAAGTGGCTATCTCAGATTAAATTCCCGCCGGTTCAGCCTTTCATGTTCAAGATATCAAGAGTCTCCTGAACACCCGGATGCCTGTCCTGTGTAAGGAGGCTGCTCTTCAATTCTTCCAGCTTTGTGCGGGTCTTGTGCCGTTTGGCAATCTCCAGATCAACAGCAGCCATTTTACTCTCAATAACTGTAATAAAATCCGGTATTCCGATACTGCCGTCTGCAGATTTGACCAAAGCTTTCTTGATCTCACGCAGAGTGAAACCGCAAGCTTTCGCATTCTGAATAAAAGCGATCCTTTCCAGCGCTTCCTCCGGATACATCCGGTATCCGCTGGACGTGCGCTGAGGCTGCGGAATCAGCCCGTATTTCTCATAATACCTGAGCGTTTCTATGTTTACTCCGGCCTCTTTGGCCAGCTCGCCTCGTAAATATGGGGTCATCCCTATTTCTCCTTCCTGCAGGATTAGCTACAGCTTCAACTGTTCTTTAAGTGCCGTAATCTCTTCAGCAGAGAGCTCAGTGAGGTCTGACTGTTCCTCATCTGCATATCTGGCTTTATTATAAAATGCAAGCAGGCGGTTATAGGCTTCCCCTTCGCTGCCCGGGTATTTGCGCTGCCGCTTCTGTCCTTCCGACCATGCTGCCACATCGGCAGCCGTCTCCTGAGGCGTCAGATATGCCTTCACCTCATACCCGTCAGTATGCTTGGCGCGGAGCCAATGACGATAGAGCCAGCGGATGCGTGCCCGGCTTCCGTCCATCGTCTCCCACCGGTCCCGGCGGCTGGATGGTGTACGCCTGGTACGAAAGTAATCCCTGAAGCCCTGAACGGTCTGCTCCCAAGTGAACAGGCTGGTCTCTTCATCCTGATAACCGGCAGCAGCTGCAGGCGATTCTCTGCGCAGCACTGTCAACAGCCAGTCCATTGCTCTGCGGAGCAGTCCACCGGTATTTCTGTATAGCCAGCGTACTCCGTAATACAGCACCACAACTATTGCAGCTGCACCTATAATATAGAAGCCAATGTTAAGAATTGCGGCCAGAATGCCAGGTTCACCGGCTTCCGCTGCCGGGAATTCCTGAATGGCTTGTGGAGGAGCCTCCTCCGGCGGAGGTTCCTCTGCACCGGAGGATAGCCGGCTGAGCCAGGTGAAGAAGAGCCTCACCGCATTCCACAGCAGCATACCCACCGTTTTGCCGCCGCCCGCCGCCAGGACTGCCGCCAGGACAATGAATCCCGCCAGATACAGGCGGTTATGCCGCCGCAGGCCTTCAGGCAGACGTGCAGAATCACTGTTTAAGGAGCTGTAGCGCAGATGGCTGCTGTTGGAGTCAATCAGTGCCAGCACCAGGCATAAGCTTCCGCTCCAGGTTAATATAGTCACATTAGCCTGAAGCTCCGGAATCTGGGAGAAGGCTATTGAACCAATGAAATAGATTGTGATTCCGGCCAGATAGATTCTGAACCGGTTCACCCGTGAAGCTGTAGTCATGCCAAGATACGCACAGACTGCGGCACCCGCTACCAGCGGTATGCCCGGGAGTGTCAGTGTGCTGCTTATCAGTCCGGTCAAGAGACCCAGCAGCAGCGCCGCCAGCAGCTGCTGCCATAACCGGCTGCATCTATGCCGCAGCAGTACACCGCCTGCAACCAGCAGCGGTAATAGGTAAATCCACCGAACCGCTGCTTCACCGGATTGCAGATAAGTCTGCAGCGCCAGCCAGAGGGGCAGAAGCAGCAGCCAGTCTATGAAAGCAGTAATCCATAGCGCAAGGTTGGCCTGGAATGAAGATGAGAAACGGAGTTTCATAGCGCTGCACCGCCTTCTTCCGGAATATCCAGCCATTCTACTCCATTCCCCATGAAGCTCAATACCGCAGCGGCATCCTGCAGTTCCGCCCCCCGGTGACAGGTAATGATCAGATAATCCGTATCGCCTTCATCCTTCTCTGCTTCAATCTCCATCAGCCTGCTCATTGGCAATGTTCTGTCCAGATTCAGTCTGGCCAGCATGCCAAGGAATTCTTCAGCCTGTGATATCGGCCAGGTATCCACCGGATCTCTTGCCCCGCCGCCGTCCAGCCTTCCGTTGCTGAGCAGCCGGGTCTCAATGCCATGGCTGATGGCATATTCAGCCACGGTCGCCGCATACCGGATGCCTAGCTCGATCCGCTCCACATCGGTTACGGTCCGCCACATGGAATCGCTGATCTCCACGTTCAGGCAGATTACAAGCCGTGAATCGGCCGTGAAATCCTTCTGATGCACCTGCATGCTTCCTGTCCGGGCTGTCGCTTTCCAGTTGATCGAAGCCAGGGAATCCCCTGCACTGTACTCGCGGGTACCTGCAGTAAGGAACGGATCTTCTACAATCCAGCGCTTGACGGGCAGCTCGCCGAGCCAGCTGTGCACCGGCAGCGGAAGCTCATGAAATTGAAGCAGCCCCGGGTAGACAAGCAGCTCCAGCTGCAGCGGGAAGGTCTTCGATTTGCGGCTCATCCCGAAGAGATCCCCTGTGGTCATCGTCGCGGTCTCCAGAAGAAACAATCCGCGCTCCCGGCAGATCACGTTATGCCGGCGTTTGATGTGGCGGTAAGACCTGAGAAAGAACAGGCTGACATGATTCTGTGAGATCTCACCGCTGCTGATGCCCAGATTCTCCTGGGAGCCGAACTCAAGCCCCCGGGCGATACTGGATTCCAGACGCAGCCAAGGCAGCGGAAGCAGCTTCTTATTCATGATCTCCTCGACCATCTCCACCTGCTCTCCTGCATATACGGCCTTGGCCGAGAAATAGCGGGTATATGTGACCTTCTTAAGTGCGTTACGGTCGTATATAACAGAGACGAACAACAGCAGAAACAGCGTGCTTGCAATGAACCACGGCAGCGACATGGCTCATTCCACCCTTCCGCCTCTGGACAGGACAGCAGCCTCCGCCGGAACCTCCACCTCGCGCAGCACCTGTAGCACGACCTCTGCCGATTGCCCCTCGCGGACTCCGGGTCCGCGCTGAAGGATTAGCCGGTGTGCAAGCACCGGAACGGCCACGGCCTTAATATCATCCGGAAGTACATAATTCCGCCCTTGAATCAGAGCATATCCCTGCGAAGCGCGCAGGAGGGCGAAGCCTGCCCGGGGGCTCGCACCCAGCCGGACAGCAGGAGATCTACGTGTAGCCTCGACCACACTGATCATATACGCCAGCAGTTCATCACTTACATTAATACCAGCGGTAAGCCGCTGCATCTCTTGAATTTCCTCTGCACCTGCAACCGCACCGGTATCCTCCAGCGGGTTGTTCTGGCGGAACCGCTGCAGAATATGAACCCCTTCATTAAATGTGGGGTACCCTGTTGTAATCCGCATTAAGAACCGGTCGAGCTGTGCCTCCGGCAACGGGAACGTCCCCTGGCTGTCAATCGGATTCTGCGTGGCGATGACCAGAAACGGCCGCTGCAGCTCATGAGTCACACCGTCGATGGTAATCTGCCGCTCCTCCATACATTCCAGCAGGCTTGACTGGGTACGCGGAGTGGCCCGGTTAATCTCATCAGCGAGCAGAATACTGGCGAATACCGGACCTGGACGGAATTGAAATTCCCCGCTTTTCTGGTTGTAGTAGTTGATGCCGCTTAAGTCAGAAGGCAGCAGGTCGGGCGTGAATTGAATCCGCTTGAATGTGCAGTCCAGCGAGCGGGCGAGTGTTTTGGCAAGCAGCGTTTTGCCTGTTCCGGGCACATCCTCCAGGAGTACATGACCATTTGCGAGCAAAGCTGTCAGCAGCAGGTTTACACCATCTTCTTTTCCGACAATAACCTTAGCCAAATTTCCCCTTATCGATTCAATTAGAGCAGATGCTTCTTGAAGATTCATGTATAATGACACCATCCTATTCCAAAAAAAGGTATGTACTATAGCTTAATCATACCAGAAAGCGTCTACATTATATAATTGGGAGAATCAACAGTCATTTCAGCTGCTTGCCGGACTTCGAGCGTACCCATGCTACGATAAAATAGTACACCGGTATAAACTCCACAATCAGCCAAAAAATACTCGTATTGAAAGAATAATAATTGTGGTAATATACGGCCACATTCATCGAGTATACAAATGCAATTGTAATGGAACAGACCGTCAGGAGCGGAATCATAATTTTTTTTGCTTTTTGTCTGGTAAGATACAAGGCGCATTTATAAGCAACATAGATCATAAAAGAGCTGTGAATGAACATTGAGGACGACCATATGCCAATCAGAATCGGATCAGAGTTTCCCAGGAGATCATCATTCGAGGAACTGCGGATCATCTGCAGGAAGGGAAACTGCAGTTCCTTCCCGAGATACGGGCCGAAATTCAGCATGGTCATAAGCCATACTATCAGAACAATCAGTATCACAGTGATCCCCCCCAAACTTAGTGGCTTCATGATCTTATTGCTGATCTTAAGCTCCGGGGCAACAAAAAGAAACACAACCCATTCGCCAAACCAGGACATCACCGTAATCGAATCCTTAATGACGATGCGCGGGTCATGATAATGGATAAATGCCGGAAGCATAGAATATTCTGCATGCTGGATGAATAAATACGTACTTAGAATGGCGAAGACAATGCAGATCAGAGCAATGCCTTCCGACATATACACCATAGAGGCAAAACCCAGATGAGCGGTGTACATAATGACCAGACCTACAACAAGTATAATAAAAAGCGGGGGAGTTCCGCGCAAATAATTGCCTCCGAAGAACAGTGCGAAATTGTGTATATCATATGATACGTAATAAATACACCAGCACAAGAGCAGAATCACTATGATTCCATGCAGCCACTTCCCCATAATTTCTGCCCCGAACTCAACCCAGCCTATTCCCGGCTTGAGCTTTCCCACCATGATCGTGAAATATAACAGAATCAGCCCAAGGAAACCGCCAAGAATCAGGCTTATCCATCCTTGATAGGATGAGGTTTCAATGAGACCGGGAATCAGAAACATCGTACTTTGAGAGCCAAGGTATACAATCGAGAACCGAGTCATTTGCCATTTAGATGTCCGCATATTTCCTCCTTCGCCCCCTTATTTCTCCGAACCAAAATCCGCAATTTTAAAATCAGCTGTCACCTTGATCCGGGCCTCCCTGCTGTAATAATCCTCCCAGTGATCACGCAGACGTTTCCATTCTTCCGGATAATTCCATTCCAGCAGCATACCGAGCTGAAGTACATCTATTCCCGCCTTCTGCACATTTTCCAGCGTCTCCGAAACTTCCTTTACCGCTTTCTCCTGAAGTTTGGTCTTAAGCAGATGGCTGAGCTGGTCCGCTTTACGTTGTTTGGAATCCTTGAAGGAGGTTATACTCGCCCGGCCTTTTAGCTTCACATGGAATTCTGGCCCTTCAGGAGTCATCTTGACAGAGGAGGAGGTTTTGTCATTCAGAAAATACGCAGTGGCAGTCCCCTTGCCGTCATCATCCCAAGCAAACGAATTTACAGATTGAACATAATGATCTGCTGCCCAAGCCAAGGCTCTACCCTCTTTCACCTTCAGTATGGCCTTCATCTTCTTATCCTGAAACAGCATCACACCGTCTACCCCGCACCAATATTCCGTTTTCCCCTGCTCGGAAGTTTCACTTTTTTTGCCGAAAGATAAATAATTCATGGCATAGCCCATATGGTAGGATTCCGACAGTATGCAGTCTCTGATTGTTGTGCTGAACAGAATCTTTTGCCTGGCCATATTATTAAGCACCTGATCGGGCAATTGCTCGAAGACCGGTGTCAGCATCGGGATCTCCTTAGCCTTGCCTGGAGCAGCCATAATATAGGTTCCGAGAGAATTCTCAGGCTGCCGCTGGAACCATTCCAGCATATCTCCTATCCCCTGCTTGGCATATTGTTTGCCCAGTACAATAATCTTGAGATGTGAAGCCTCCATTTTGCGTGACAAATCCTTCTGAATCAGCAGGATAGCTTCCGGAATGGTCGGTGCAGTCTTGGATACCATAGAGTAGCTCTTTCCGTCTCCAGCCGCGCCCCCTTGTGCGCCTGAATCCAGACGGTTCGGGAGCGGCGAACTGATAGTCACCTCAACCGTTCCGGGTTCCTCACCAACATCAATAAACAAGCCAAATACAAAGGTCAATTCGTCGAGTTCCAGCTTGGACCAGCAGCCGGTCAGATTCAAAAGCAGCACTAACACAAGGATCAGCTTGAGGGGCTTCATTGCTTCTGTCTCCTTTTATTCTTCCTGTCGGTATAGGAGGAGCTGCGCTCCGTCATATACTGGGACGGAACACGGACCACGGTATCCTTCCAGTCTTCCAGAACCAGCGGAGCCACCGGTTGGAGAAAGGGAGTGCCAAACGATTTTAGATTAGCCAGATGGCCATATATGATAAAAACGGCGATGAAGACACCAATCAGTCCCATCGTCCCCCCCAGAATCAGGAGCACGAAACGCAGCAGCCTGAAGGTCAATCCAAGCTCAAGATGGGGGATGATGTAGGAGGCGATACCCGTAATGGAAACTACAATGACCATGGGTGCTGAGACAATTCCCGCCTGTACCGCAGCCTGCCCTATGACAATACCGCCGATAATAGAGACAGTCTGGCCAACCGGCTTCGGAATGCGGGTCCCTGCTTCTCTCAGTGCTTCGAAAGTAAGTTCCATGAGCAAAGCTTCCGTCAGTGCGGAGAAAGGGATATTCTCACGGGCGGCAGCAATGGTGATCAGCAGGTTGGACGGAATAATCTGTGCGTGGAAGGTTGTGATCGCCACATATAAAGAAGGCAGAATCATCGATATCAGCGAGAAAAAGAAGCGGACCAGCCGGATCCAGCTGCCGGCATAGAAGTTCTGGTAATAATCCTCAGAGGATTGCAGGAGCGCAAAGAAAGTTACAGGTGCCAGTAATGCCGACGGGGTACCGTCCTGCAATATGCTGATTCTGCCCTCCATCAACGATGCGGCTACAGAGTCGGGACGTTCTGTATATTGATAGATTGGAAAAGGTGAAAAATGCCCCTGGCGCATATGCTCAGCCAAATAGCTGATGCCCAGAATTCCGTCGACTGAGAGATTATTTAGTTTCTCTTCCATTTCAGCCAGGATTTCCGGCTTACAGAGCCCTTCGATATAAACCAGATATACATCGGTTTTGGTGTATCTGCCGATCGAGAAATGTTTGGTCTTCAGATCGGCATGCTTGATCTTGTGCCGCAGCAAGGACAGATTCGTCTGAACATCCTCGATAAAAGCCTCCTGGGGTCCAATGACCACCAGCTCGTTCTGCGATTCGGACACTGCCCTCTTCTGATACTGGGTAATTTCGAAATAATAGACATACGGCAGTCCTTCAATACAGAGAACCGGATTCCCGCTGACAATCAGCTCCACGGCCCTGTCCGGATGAAAAGCCTTCATATAAGGAATCGCAAAGGCTGAGCCGCGGTCCAGACGCTCCATGAATTGCGGCCAGTCCGGTTCACTGTTAGCCTCTGATTTCAGCGGGCTGGCAACAAACTCCTGCAGGCTGAGCATGTCCACGATGGCAGGTATATAGATCAGCATGCAGGCGTGTCCGTACACATGTATCGACTGGTATACAGCATCGCTGCAATCCGTGAGCTGTTCTTTGATGAGCTCCAGTATATTCTTGTCCGGCACCCTGCCTGCCTCCTTCCGGTTATAGAGAATCTTCCTTAGTGTGCCAGAACACCCTGAATTTATGCCCCCTAAGCGCAAATAGCCCCACTATGCGGGCCCCAAAATATATAAATTTCATTAAAAAAGGAGCCGGATCATCCCGGCTCCTTCATTAAACGGTGTATTATCGTTGCTGTATCTGTCCTTAGTAGCCCATCACAGGATGAGGAATATAAGGCTCCTCCAAACGGAGTACATCTTCCGGACTGAGCGTGACCGATACCGCTGCAGCAGCATCCTCCAGATGGCTCATGCTGGTCGCTCCGACAATCGGTGCTGTGACCGGCTTCTTCTGGAGGACCCAGGCTAGTGCAACCTGGGCACGCGGAAGACCCCGTTCTTCAGCAATCTCCTTCACTCTCAGCGCCACAAGGCGGTCGGCTTCCTCCGTCCGGGAGTACAGCAGCTTAGCAAATTGGTCACTTTCCGATCGGGTACTCGTCTCCTGCCAGTCCCGGGTCAGCCGCCCGCGGGCCAGCGGACTCCAGGGAATCACTCCGATCCCTTCCGCTTTGCACAGCGGCAGCATTTCCCGTTCTTCCTCACGATACAGCAGATTTACATAATTCTGCATCGATACGAATCGTGTCCAGCCGTGCCGCTCCGCCACATGCAGTGCCTTCAGAAACTGCCAGGCAGACATCGAGGATGCTCCGATGTAGCGTGCTTTGCCCGCCTTCACCACATCATGCAGCGCTTCCATCGTTTCTTCAACCGGTGTCGACGGATCCCAGCGGTGAATCTGGTACAAATCCACATAATCCGTCCCCAGCCGCTTCAGGCTATGGTCGATCTCGCTCATAATAGCCTTACGCGACAGGCCTCCGCCATTGGGGCCCGGGCGCATTTTACCATGCACCTTAGTAGCAATGACTACCTCATCACGGGAGGTGAAATCCTTGAGCGCACGTCCGACAATCTCTTCGCTGGTACCGTCAGAATAAATGTTGGCCGTATCGAAGAAGTTGATGCCCAGCTCCAGCGCTTTGCGGATAAACGGCCGGCTCTCCTGCTCATTCAGTGACCAGGGATGAGTTCCGCGCTCCGGCACCCCGTAGCTCATACACCCCAGACAAATCCGTGATACATCCAGTCCCGTTGTTCCCAGCTTCACATATTCCATAATCGGCAGCATCCTCCCTTTAGCAAATTAGATCCTATGAAACCGATTATAGTATACCGCTGCCGGCCGGAAATGGAAATCAGTCCTGTTATCCGGCTTATTGAAACGTAGCGCCGATGTTCGTACCGCTTGGCGTACCTGATCCGATCAGATCACTTCCGGCGGCCAGCTTCAGAAAGCTGCCGAGGCTGAACGAACCGTCCGCATTTCTCACGACCGAAGGTGTAAGACTGACAAAATCACTACTGCTTACGCTTAGGCCTTTGGCATTGGTGCTGGCATTGCTTTTCCACCATACATTGGTGCTGAGGATGTCCGTTCCGCTGGTCTTATCGCTGGAAGCGCCGGCAAAACTCAGATTATTCGTAAATTGATGAGTTCCTGTATCAAAGGCAAAATTGCTCTGACCATTGCTCCACGAGGTATTATTGGTCATTTGAATGGAACCTGGATTGCTATTGTAGGTGAACCCGTGTTTTTTGTTCTGAAAAGCGATGCTGTTCAACACGATGTGATTGACAGCAATCTTTTCACCGCCAAGCTTGAAGCCATTGCCGTCACTGTTCGCTGTGCTGTTTCCGTCCGAGGTCTGGCCGTTCTTATATGCAATGCTGTTCTTGATCGTGACCACCCCAATAGGGCCGGTATCCGATTTGGTATAGAGATCCCAGCCGTCATCTGTGTTCCAGGCCGAGATGCAATAGTCGAACACATTCCCGGGTCCAATCGTCAGCTTGGCGGCAAATCCGTCGGCATCCTCGCCATTATCCGGATCGAAGTTGTCATGGGAATACACGCCGATGATCTGGTTATAGCTGGGCCAATCGGCCATGTTAGACAAGGTAGAGGAATAGCGGCTGATTTGCAGCCCGGAGTCCCGGTTATGATGAACCTCAACATTCTGGATAATGTTGTAGTTACCGCCGATGAAGATACCGTTATCTCCTGCCCCTTTCACTTCAAGGCCCTTTACATTCCAGTAGTGTCCGAATATCTGCAGGCCGCGCTCAGTAGAAGCAAAGGTCTCTCCTGAGAAATCCAGTACCGGCTTCTCACTTCCGTAGGCCACCAGGTTCTTGCGCAGCCCGGAGCTTCCGCTGTTCTCCCGCTCAACCGTTACCGGGGCTGTGAAGGAGTAGGTACCTCCGCGCATGTAAATTGTTCCTCCGGCAGCCACTCTGGTAAGTGCCGAAGAGAGTGTCGTCGGACTGCCAATTGTACCCGGATTACCGGCTGCCCCGTTGGGTGCAACATACAGGCTTCCTGATACCGGTGTTACCGTTGGCGTCGGGGCGACCGTAGGAACTGGAGTTGGTGCTGTGCTCGGTGTTACTGTTGCTGTTGGTGTACTTACAGGGGTTGCCGTAGGTGCTGAAGTCGCAGTAGCTGTAGGGGCGGTAGTTGGACTTGCGGTTGCTGTCGCTGCTGGTGTTGCGGATGGTGCAGCGGTCGGAACCGTGGAACCTGCCCCGTTGACTACGACATTGTCGAATTTGACTGAAGTCTTGTAAGCGACAAGGCCAATGCCTCCGGCAGTCAAATTGTTATCGTGTGCATTTAATTGCAGCACATTATTCACATACATATTTATTGAATCTCCACTCAGCTCAAGCTTCACTGTGTACACAGTGCCTGTAGAAACCGCGAAGTCTTTGGAGGCCAGCGTTGTGCTCGAACCCGAGACTTTTTTGCGGATTTCGAGTGTGCCGCCATTGCTGTTCGACAAAGAAGCTGCGTAGTAGTTGTTCCCGTCCGTATACCGCCCGCACACATAAGTCCGGTTGCTTCCGTTGAAGTTATCCACCTTCACATCCGCTTGCACACTATAATCAGTCCATGTGCTGCTGCCTGCGGAGGTGCGGCCTTCTGTACTGGCAGATTGATAATATACCTTGGAGCTGCCATCCTGAATCACAGACCATGTACCTGTGGTACTGGTCCAGCTGCCTGCACTGCCGGATTCAAAATCATCATTGAACAGACTTGCCGCAGCAGCTGAAGGTATGCCCCATTGCAGCCCGCCCAAGACGAGCACTGAAGAAAGCGCAATCATTAAAGCATAAGTAAATCGCTTTTTTATTTTCACGTTAACATTAACCTCCAAAGTATTGGATTATTTAATAACCATTTGCAGCGTTTGCATTACGGTTGCAATTCCAACGAAAACTTGTCTGTCTAAGTGCAGCAGCTATACGCCATGGCGTTCCTCCCTTTGCCCGACTATGCAGATCACTGCTTTGTGTTCTTTTTCGCAGCAGCCAATCTAATCTCCACTATAAGTAAATATTTGTAATTGTACAGAGGTTTCAGAACCATTTTATTGTATTTCTTTGAATTATAGAATTTTCTATGAATTTTCCGCCGGACTCTTCTGGATTCACAGCGATGTGCATAGGAAATAACCCCACTATGTGGGGTCTTAGCTTCAATCAATATTTGGTGTCAATTTTGGATAAACGGCTTCAGCTTCTTCAGCAAGGTCTGCAGCTGTTCTGAGCAATTTTCGTACATCTGTTTGGCTTCTTTATGCTTCGTTGACAAGCTGAACAGCTCCAGATCGGCTTCGCATTTCTTCAGCAGCGCATACAGCTGGGGCTTGTCCTGCGGCTGCTGAACCTCCACATTATCCGTGTACAGATCTACGGTAAGCTCGCCGTAAGAGTCTACCTGGCCCAGGAATACATTCTCCACGCTCAGATCAAGCTTACCAAGTTCCCCCTCCAGCCAGCCGCGCGACAGATTCAGGGTATCGAGCGGTTCATCCATAATTTCGCCGTCCATAATCACAGCCTGAGTCTCTCTCTCTGGAGCAACCTTAATCCCAAGATGCTTGGGTGTAAGCGGCTGATTCTCACGGGTGAGCAGCACATTGATCGCACCGTCCGACTCCATAATGGCAAATTCAACATCAGCCACTTTGAAGACATCCTTTTTGCGCAGCTCCTCCAGCAGCTCGTCCGTCGACAGACGCTCCTTCTTCATATTGTCTTCCAGGATCTTACCGTCTTTGATCAGTACGGTCGATTTGAAATCAATGAAATCCCGCGCTTTCTTGCTCTTGATCTGAAGGAATTCAATTCCGAACGAGAAGGCAACCCAGACAATTAGTGCAATCAGGCCGAGGTGCCAGGTTTTGTCCGTATCCAGCGAGATATATGCTGCCAAGCTGCCTATAGTAATTCCCGTAATGTATTCGAAAAAAGACAGCTGTGAAACCTGACGCTTCCCCAGTATTTTAGTAAGGAAGAAAAGCACTACTACAGCAAAAATTGTCCGAAGAATGACCTCCAGTGCTTCCGGCATTCGTAAAACCTCCTGTAAAGTTATTCATTACCCGCATATATCGCATCAGCTTCATTATTTGTCAAAACAGGCGGAAAATAACCAAGAGAATAAATTCCTGCTGCCAAATGGGCGCACAGACTATCTGCCAAATGGGATTTGTTACCTGTATGTCCTGCTAAGGGATGCGGATACTACACTGTGAGATTCTGTTCCAACCCAGACCCGAGGAGGTAATGATCCAATGACTGTTGCATCACAGGTCAAAACCTGCGTAGCTTCGCTGAAGAGCGCCCAAGCCAGTCTTGAGCAGTTCGCCATGGAAACCCAGAACGAGGAAGCCAAAACCCTGTTCACCAATGCTGCAGAGCAGACGCTGCAGATTGTCCAGCAGGTGGAAGGCCGCGTAGCCGAAATCGAGAAAGAAGAGCCGCAGTATAAAGGGTTCTAACCGGCATTAGTTATTAAGAACGCAAAAAGGCTGATCCATACGCAGATTTCTCTGCTACCGGATCAGCCTTTTTGTTACTTTTAAATACAAGTCTCACACTTTAACTGCATCTGCAATTAATGAAACAAAACCTAACTTCCCCTCGGTATTACGGTGATCAAAACGCTTCGACCGGTAGATGAAACCGCCGCGCTCATCCCAGGGAAATTCATGAAATTGGCCGGATTCATCACAGTACTCCAGCAGTTTAACCTGATACCCTGCGGCAGTGAACATCTTCTGCAGAGTAATATAAGTATGTACGATCCGGTGAGAGGCAGCAGGATGGTCCAGGGGTCCCGGCCCGCCGATCTGCACAATGTTCTGATAAGCTTCATCCGGGAAGAATCCGTCCGGAACAGCACAGCGGATATATCCGCCTGGAGCCAGATAGGTATAACAGTTGCAGGCTGCCTGCACACCTTCCTCATAGGTCAGATGCTCCCAGACATGTTCGGCAAGAACGACCTTCAGGGAGCCGGGGCGGAATTTCTCTGACCAGTCCACTTCACGCAGCAGATTCAGTTCCGTTTCTTCCGTATGCAGCCATCCTTTGTTGTGCGGACTACCTCCGCTTCCAATCACTACTCTTAATGGTTCATTCAACCGGATCACTCCTTGATTAGCATCCACTACCCTGGTATTCATTGTAATCTCAATTGGAGTAATCAGGAATACAGCATTGTCAGATTCAGATGGATTTATGTGACTTATTTTGCATAACGGATTCTCAGTCCGCATCACGCTACTCGTCTTGTTCCAGCACTACCAGTAACCAGTTACAAGTTTCTTAGAGAATCGCTGATTTCCTATCTTTCACAAAAGAAAAGAGCCGCCGGTCGGCTGCCCTTCCCTCTTCCGCACAATTTATTTTTCCGGCACATTCCGCTCGGCATTCCGGATGAATTCGGCAATGTCCAGCTTGCTGCCTGTCCGCGCACTCTCCAAAGCGCCAAGCACCATCGCCATACTATAGCGGTTGTCGCGGCAGTCGGTCTCGGCTGGGCGCTGCTCCGCAAGCGAGCGGAACATCTCTTCGAGACAGCCCTGATGGAAGGTCTCCTCCATCTGCACAGCCGGCCCTTCTACCCGCTCATATTCATTGAGGAACTGTCCGGCAGCTTCACCGCCACCGATAATCTCGGCATACGGCATATCCCGGCCATCCCAGATGGCTGCCCCCCGTTCCCCCTGGACCCGCCATGAGGCTTCCCAGGACGTAGGCGCGCCTTCTGCACACCATGAGCCCTGATAACAGAATACGGAGCCGTCTGACATTTCAAAAATACAGATAGCCGCCGCATTCCCTTCATACCACGATCCTGGAGGGTTGAATTCCTGGCAGTACACACTTACAGGATCGGCGCCGCTGATAAAGCGGGCCTGATCGAAGGTATGGATGGCCATGTCCAGGAGCAGCGGGCTGTCCATCGCTTCCCGGAAGCCGCCGAAATGCGGAGCCAGAAAGAAGCTTGCGCTTATGGAGCCCGTCCGCCCTATGACTCCCGAGGTGATTAGCCCGCGCAAAGAGCGGATATGCGGATCATACCTGCGGTTCTGCATGACGGCATGGCTCAGCCCGGTACGTCCGGCCATGTTAACGATTTCATTACATTGCTCCATCGTTTCCGCCAGCGGCTTCTCGGTAAAGACATGACATCCGGCTTCCAGTGCCTTACTGGCAATACTGAAATGGCTGGAAGGCACGGTGATATCGAACACCAGATTGGCCGCTGTAGCTTCAATTGCCTGTGATATATCTGTAAATACCGGGCAGGTGAGTCCATGTTTCTCTGCCATAGCCTGCGCGGATTCCACCCGGATATCTACGAGGCCGACGATTTCAATATCAGCATGCTTCAGCGCATAGCTGATCCATTCATTAGCCATCGCTCCACAGCCCGCAACAACTACACGATACTCTGCTGTCATAGGTGTTCCCCGCTTTCTGGATTAGACCGGATTTGGCACGAAACTGCCGCCCCGGCAATTCTTCAAATAATGGAGCGCATGAACCTGGCCGGTCATTTCCAGATCGTCACGGTAAACGGGATCATGCCAGCCTTCGATGTCAATCGTTCCTGTGTATCCGGCCTGCCGCAGTACCGAGATTACATCAGTCCAATTCGTATCCCCGAAGCCCGGTGTCCGGTGCCACACATACGGTTTAGGTCCGTGAATTCCGTATTCCTTGATAATATCCCAGGCAATCGTAGCGTCCTTGCCGTGCACGTGGAAAATTTTGTCCGTCCATTTGCGCAGCTGCGGAATCGGATCAATCAGCTGCACCATCTGGTGGCAGGGCTCCCATTCCAGACCCAGATTATCGGCATTCACCGCATTGAACATCTTCTCCCATGCTGTAGGGTTATGGGCAATATTCCAGTCTCCGGATTGCCAGTTTCCATCCATGGAACAGTTCTCAAAGGCAATTCTGACGCCACGGTCCGCGGCTCTTTTGGAGAGCTCACCAAACACCTCTGCAAATTTCGGGATGGACTCCTCAATCGAAACCCCGGGCAGTCGTCCGGTGAAGCCGGAGACCATATCGGTTCCAAACAAATGGGCGTGGTCGATCAGCCGTTCCCAGCTGCCCAGCGCATCCGAGTTATCCCCAGTGCCTGTAAGCGGATTCCCGAATATCCCTACAGAAGAGATCACGAAATCATGCTCCGCAGCCAGTTCACGCACCCGTGCAGCAGTTTCTGTCAGATCCGTGTTTCCCGTTGTCTGCCAGAAGGTCAGGCTGAATGATTCGAACCCGTGACCTATAATTTGTGGAATCACTCTTAGTGCATCCCCGCCTCCCACCAGTGTCCCGATTCTCATTGTATCCTGCATCTTGTATACCACTCCAATATTGGTTTATAGTTAGTTCAACAACCCAAGTATATCCTTCATTTCGGGCAAAATCTCTTCTTATCTTGTGTTAAACTAGCTGAATCTTGTGGGAGTTGAAGCCATCATGACTTATCCGAAGGAACTTAAGGAATACCCTGCGCTCGAGGAGAAGATCTATCCATTCCGCTTGTTCTTTAATCAGTGCCAGGGCGCCAAGCCCGAGCAGAATATCCTTTTCCTGCACTGGCATGAGCATTTCGAGATTATTGTCATGCGTGAAGGCAGGGCGATCTTTCATGTGGACAGCAAACCGTATGAAGCCGGTCCCGGAGACGTAATCATGGTACCTTCCGGCGGGCTGCATGTCGGCTATAGCTTGTATAGCGGAGATGTTTCTTATATCTCGATTGTTTTTCATGCCTCATTGTTCAAGGACCGGAATCAGGATTCCCAGCATGAGCAATTTGTGGCCCCTTATCTTAGCAATCAGTATCAGTTTCCGGTCATGCCGGTGGTCCACAACCCGGAATGCGCCTCGTATTATCCCTTGCTTGAGCGGATTATTGAGGAGGTGCAGGCTAAACAACCGGCTTTTCAGCTCGTGGTGAAGAACCAGCTCCACTTATTCTTCACACTCCTGTCCCGTACCTTCCCCGCCCAGCAGAGTGAACGTCATTCTATCAACCGCGAACGCTTCAAGCCGCTGCTGGAATACCTGGAAACACATGTCGATCAGAAAATGTCGGTCGAGCGTGCTGCCCGCTTTGTCAATCTGAACGCTTTCCATTTCTGCAAAACCTTCAAGAAGCTGACCGGACGCACCTTCATTGACTATGTGAACCTGTGCCGGATGGATGAAGCCGAGCGGCTGCTGCGGGAGACCGGCTTCAGCATTACAGAGATTTCCGGCAGAGTCGGCTGTGACAATCCCAATTATTTCACGAAGCTCTATAAGCAGTACAAAGGCCAGACACCTTCTATGGTTCGTAAATAGCCATAGGGGCTGTCCCAAAAGTAGGTTTTCTACGGCGGAAGACCGTTCTCTTCATTCTGAATGTTACAAAAAGTGAACAGAGCAGCGATTCTCCCGTTATTGGAGGATCGCTGCTCTGCGTTTTTGGTCATCGTACGGCCAAGGTGTAACCTTCTTCACTCCGTAGAATTTCACGCGCCTGTTTCTGGTATCGCAGTCGTTCACGCTGACGACCACTTCCCGATTTCCTGCCGCTTTCGTGCAACGCTCCTTTAGGGGGCAGCCTTCACAGGAGCTGCTTCGGTAATGCCGTCTGCGAATTTCTTAGCCACTCTCTAGGGTCTCCTTGCTTTCCCTGTGGAAATGCAGCCTGTTCCCAGCTGGGCACGTCCAGTGATCCTCGGCTGTATCGTATGTCCAGTTTTCGATTTTACAAACATTCGCTTTCCAGGCTCTAGTCTTTTCCTTGTGGTAGCTGCCGTACTTCACCACCGCCTGTATCTCTTTCTTTTCCAGATAGGCGTAGTTTTCTTCGCTGCCGTAGCCTGCATCCGCAATGACTGTCTTTGGCCATTCCCGAGGATTTGCTGGGCTTTTTCCAGATGCGGCTCTAAACAGCGGGTGTCGGTCGGTCTTTGATGTATACTAGCAGTAGATGATGACTTTGGTGAGCATTTTAGGATGGTAGCTGTCACGGCCGCCGCCGGGATAGGCCGCGTCAAAAATGGCGTTGTCCACCGATTGACGGCGGCATTCACGACGCGAACGAGGTGATTTTCCGGGATATCTTCTTCCAGATCCATTGGCAAGCAAAGTTGGTCCAGGTATATTGAATGTACAAAGAAACCTCTCCTTTGAAATGGTTGTGTGGTAACTCCATTTTACCAAAGGACGGTTTCTTTTTGTGATTTTAGAAAGATTTGAAGAAACTTTTCTCGCTTAAACAGCGGAGAGGACGGAACGATTGCGGAAAAGCGGCAGCGGTCGCCTTGGTCTCCGGATTTTCACCGCTAAGGGGAATGAAAAAAATCTGGAGACCACAGCGATTGGAACAACGGTCCGTTCGCGCAGCGTCCACTCATGTGCTCACGTTGATCCTACTACAAAATAAAGAGCTGTCCCAAGCAGCCATTTCATGGCTTTTGGGACAGCCCCTTTTTACATTTAGAATCTACATTTCAGATATCGGAACCCAGCGCCGCTCTTCAATCGAACGTTCCACAGCTTCCAGTACAGCCTGGCATTTCACACCGTCCCGGAAATTCGGCTCCGGCTGACGGCCTTCGGCAATGGCACCTGACAGCTCCAGCATCTCGTGAATGAATGTGTGCTCAAATCCAATCGTATGACCCGGCGGCCACCAGGCTTCAGCATAGTCATGTGCGGGATCGGTGGCGAGCACTCTCCGGAAGCCCTGCACATCCTCATCATCCGAGGTCAGATAGACCTCCAGTTCGTTCATCCGCTCGAAGTCGAATTTCACACTGCCCAGACTGCCATTGATCTCAAAAGAATTGGTCGAACGATGCCCGGCCGCGAACCGTGTCGCCTCAAAGCTGCCCAATGCGCCGTTTGCAAAACGGGCCAGGAACAAAGTAGCATCATCCACCGTTACCGCGCCGCGCGGTGCATCTTTGCTGGCCCGGGCGCTGAGACCTGTCATCTC
This sequence comes from Paenibacillus sp. FSL H8-0259, assembly GCF_037963255.1. Lineage (NCBI taxonomy): Bacteria > Bacillati > Bacillota > Bacilli > Caryophanales > Paenibacillaceae > Paenibacillus > Paenibacillus sp. FSL H8-0259. The sequence continues at coordinate 3,808,432 of NZ_CP150147.1, read as the reverse complement.
CGTTGCCAGGGGCCGTTCCTTGACGAACGTCTCACTCATGCCGATGACCTCCTGCACATCCCCTACCAGGAAATGGGCCAGATCAATCAGATGGGCCCCCAGATCCCCATGCGATCCTGAACCGGCAATCTCCTTCTGCAGCCGCCAGACCAGCGGGAATTCAGGGTCGAGAATCCAGTCCTGCAGGAACCAGGCACGGAAATGATAGATCTTTCCCAGCCGCCCGCTCTCGATCAGCCGTTTCGCCAGCCTGACCGCCGGGGAGAAACGGTAATTGAAGCCAACCATATGAACAATGCCGGCCGCCTCTGCAGCCTGGAGCATTTCTCGCGAATCTGCCAGATTCAGCGCCAGCGGCTTCTCGCAGAAAATATGCTTGCCTGCAGCAGCAGCCGCCAGCGCAATCTCCTTATGGGCATTGCTCGGCGCATTGATGTCGATTAGATCAATATCGTCACGCCCGATCAGCTCTTTCCAGTCGGTTACACTCTCCGACCAGCCCAGCTGGTCTGCCGCCTCCTTCAGCGCTTCTTCATTGCGTCCGCAGATGACGGACATTTGCGGTTTGACGGCCTTCGGGAAGAACATCGGCAGACTGCGGTAGGCGTTGCTGTGGGCCTTGCCCATGAATTTATAACCTATCATTCCAATGCGTAGCTGTTCCATTTGAAGCCTCCTCTGTTGAAATCACACTCCATGTACACGCATACATTTTCTCATCCAAGCGGCGCCCCGTCAAATTGCTTCTTGAAGCAGCAGCCTGCCCTGTATAGCCTCCAAAAAAAGAACGTCCTTTCTGCCAACCGGCAGCACGGGACGTTCTTCGTTACATTACACAAGTATGAAATTACAGCCACATGATCATGGAAGTATCATTTAACTGTCAGCTTTGTAGAGCTTAGCGAGCCCGCCTTCTGAAGTTTCGCGGTACCTGCTGTTCATATCCAGGCCTGTCTCATACATGGTCTGTACAACCAGATCAAAGGATATCTTACGGGTACCAGACAAGAATTTGGCCAGGCTCAGCGCATTGATCGCCCGCATCGCACCGACAGCATTCCGCTCAATGCAAGGGATTTGAACGAGTCCGTTAATCGGATCACAGGTTAACCCCAAGTGGTGTTCCATAGCAACCTCCGCCGCATACTCAATCTGGTCAATCTCCATACCGGACAGTTCAGCCAGTGCAGCCGCTGCCATAGAGCAAGCCGTGCCAACCTCCGCCTGGCAGCCGCACTGAGCGCCGCTGATGGAGGCGTTCTGCTTGACCAGGTTGCCAATGAGCCCGCCGACGGCCAGAGCCCGGAGGATCTGTTCGTCCGGGACCTGCATCTTCTCCTGCATATAACGGAGCGAAGCGGGCACGACACCGCTGGCCCCGCAGGTCGGGGCCGTTACGACTGTGCCAGCGGCGGCATTCTGTTCGTTGACAGCAAAAGCGTACGCGCTGACGATCCTGTTCTCCCTCGTCTCCGGGCTCTCATCCATATCCCGCTGATGATACAGATATTTCGCCTTGCGTTCGACCTCAAGACCGCCCTCCAGAATACCTGTGACAGACAGCCCTTCGTCAATCGAACGCTTCATCGCTTCCCAGATTCCTTGGAGGAAATCCCAGATCTGTTTGCCTTCGCGCTGCTCGACGTAATCGCTTAGACGAATATGATTGGCGTTACAAAAGGTGCTGATCTCAGCAAAGCTGTTCTCAGGGTAGACATCTGGCGTTTGCATCTCCTCCCGTCCCTCAATAACGATGTCCCCGCCGCCGATACTGACGACACGCATGGATGAGATTTGGCGCCCGTCTTTGTAAGCGAACAAATCCATCGTATTGGGATGGGGCAGAACAAAATCTGCCTGTGGAACAAATTCAACCTCCGCCGGAACGGGTGAAAGTGCTCTAAGAATAGCCTTGTCCGTCAAATGGCCTTTGCCTGTTTTGGCAAGGGAACCATAGATCAACGCCTTGAACTCATCTGCGTCTTCATTCTCTGATTTGAAGATCCTGGCCGCCTTCTCCGGCCCCATAGTATGGGAGCTGGACGGTCCACTGCCAATCTTAAATAGCTCAGTCAAAGATCTCATAGCACCCTTATCCCCCTTCTGGCTATTGCCCATTCCTCTGAAAACGTTCCTTGAGCTTCATGAGCCGCTCATGAATCCCCTCATCATCCATGGCCATGTCATACAATTGGTGAGTAATCTGTAGACCCTGATCATGGGCAAGGGCTTTTTTCCACGGGTGCGACACAATCGAATGTGTAAGATGTCTTACCGAGCGGGGCGCCTGCATGATTCTTTCTGCCAGCTCCCACGCGCGTGGAAGAAGCTGTTCACGAGGCAGCACCTCACTGACCAGACCGAGGTCTAATGCCGCTTGAGCATTAATGTTCATCCCCGTATATGCGTAGAATGCCGCTTTCTTGGTTCCCAGCAGTTGTTGAAGTGCTAAGACAATTCCGTCTCCGGGCGGTACACCGCCCAGGTAATGGGCATCGAAGAACGCTGTGTTTTCCGCACAGATGGTAATATCACACAGCGTCCCCAGCTGCCAGTGTGAGCCCGTGCCATTGATCACCCCAATAGTAGGGATGTCCAGGCAATGAACCATATTCTCAATCATTCTAAGTGATTCATGGTACATTTCCAGCTTCCGGCGATTCGGCCAATCCATGAATTTCGTATTCCAGACTTCAGGATTGCCGGTCTGCCATAACTCTCCTGTCCCTGTAAGAATCATGACCTCATTCTCAGGATCACGGCCAATATCTGACCATACGTGACCATAAGCGGCTTGGACCGGCCAGTCGAATTGTAAAGGTCCCCCGTCAGTGTGCATACGCACTTCCAGGATGCCGCCGCGGCGGGTCATGAGGAATAAGTCCTTGTACTTCTCCGAGTATTCTTCGAGCCGAGTAGGCCCCGTCATCTTTCTATTGAACATCGTTGCCCATCAGGCGTCCCTGCATTTTCTTCAGCCGTTCCAGTGCTCCTTCTTCATCAATAGCCATGTCGTACATCTGGTGGGCAAGCTGGAATCCCTGATCGGCGACCAGAGCCTGCTTCCATGGCCGGGAGATAATGGAGTGAGACAGATGTCTCGTTGAACGCGGTGCCTGCATGATCATCTCCGCGAGCTCCCAAGCGCGTGGAAGAAGCTGCTCACGGGGCAGAACTTCACTGACAATACCCAGATCCAAGGCGGTCTGACCGTTGATATTCTTGCCGGTGTATGCGTAGTAGGCTGCTTTTTTGAAACCGATCATGCTCTGCAGTGTGAGCAGCATTCCATCTCCTGGAGGCGTGCCTCCCAGATAATGCGGATCGAAAAAGTCCGCGTCTTCCGTGCAAATGGTAATATCGCAGAGCGTTGCGAGTTCACAGTGCGTTCCCGGCCCGTTGACCGCCCCGATGGTCGGGATGTCAATGCAGAAGATCAGATTTTCAAGCAGTCTCAGCGATTCATGATACTGTTCGAGCTTCTTTTGCTTCGGCCAGTCCATGAATTTAGTATTCCAGACCTCAGGGTCGCCAATCAGCCATTTATCCCCGGTTCCCGTAATAATCATGACTTCGTTCTCAGGGTCACGGCCAATATCTGACCAGGCATGAGACCAGGCGGTATGAGCTTCCCAATTGTGCGTGTACGATCCTCCGTCGGTGTGAAGACGCACTTCAAGGATTCCGTCACGGCGGGTCATTAACAGGAATTCCTTGTATTTCTCCGAGTACTCTTCAAATTTGGTGGGTCCAATCATCCGTCTCTCTGTCATTGTAATTCCTCCTAAGTTTGGTTTAGAGCTTATCTGTTACTTTCAAGCCAGTCTCTGGCAAAAGCTGCGTAAGCCGCAGCCCCTCTATGAAGCACCTCATCCGAGAACATCGTCTTTGGATGGTGTACAGGGTAACGATAACCATCTTCGATATTGCCTGCGTTAAGAAACACTGTGGTACTTGGCACCGCCTGTGAGACAAACGCGAAGTCTTCCGAGCCCATTAATTTGCCGCCGGGTACCAGTTCGGTTATACCAATGTAGGAACCGTCACCAAAGGTATTTGCAATCGAAACCCTCATTTGCTCATTAAGCCTGCCATCCGTTTTCACTTCAGGACAGCCTCTGGTATAGATCACTTCCACCTTGGCCTGAAAAGTTTCTCCGATCCCTGCGCTAATTTCGCGGATTCGGGTCTCCACTTTATCCCGCAATGCGGTGTTAAATGTGCGTACACTGCCTTTCATTCTGGCCGTATCGGGAATCACATTGTTTGTACTTCCGCCTTCCATCACGCCTATGGTAAGGACTGCATTATCAATCGGCGAAATTTCCCGGCTAAGTATACCCTGCAGCGCCAGATGAAGATGAGCAGCCACATTTAAGGGGTCCACTGCGGCCTCGGGCATTGCGCCATGTGAGCCCCGTCCGCGGATGATGATTTCGAACCAATCCGAAGAAGCAGAAATCGCTCCACCTTCCTCAGGCACTACAAATTGTCCGATAGGAAGTGGCATTCCGGTCAACACGTGAAGCATCATGGCTGCATCCACTTTAGGATTGTCGAGAATCCCGCTCTCAAGCATCATTTTTGCCCCGTGCAGCGTCTCTTCACCCGGCTGAAACATAAGCTTAACCGTCCCGCGAAGCTGCTCTTCGTTAGCCTTCAGGATCTCCGCCGCTCCCAGCAGCATGGAAGTATGCATGTCATGACCGCAAGCATGCATGTTCCCGTTCAACGACGCGTAAGAAAGCTCCGTTTCCTCTGAAATGGGCAAAGCGTCCATATCTGCACGGAGAAGAACCACCTTCCTGTCATGCTGTCCGCCAATGGTAACTGTTAGCCCTGATTCCCCTACGGGAGCGGGCTTAAGACCCATCGACTCCAACACCTCTTTGACGTAGGCCGTTGTTCTGGGCAAACTTAAATCAAGCTCCGGAATCGCATGAAGATGATGCCTGTACATGACCAATTTGTCCTGCAGCTGATGAGCCATACTCAAATCGTCTCCAGCTTCTTCAATCACAATAACATCTCCCAAAACACAAATTGAATGAATGTAAGTACAGAGTTTAAATGGCCTCCTTCACATTTTAAGACTTTTTAAGAACGATTTTATCGTACTTTTAAATTCATTCGCTGTCAAGAGATTATTAGACATTTTAAGAACATTATTTTAAAGGTGCCGGAACGTTGTAATATCACATTTATTGTGATATAACTCTTTTGATTGCATTGTCTTTTGAAAGGAATATACTATGAAAATCAAGCTGGGTATTATCACGCCAGAGAGCCATATGGATTATTTCCGCGCCATTGAACAAGAAATGCGGCCCATATGCCAGTTCCGGTTCCTTACCATCAGCACCTTCGGACAAACAACAGACCTGTATCTGCAGAACTTAGATTCGGTGGATGGATTTGTGGTCAGCGGCAGGATGCTTTATGAGTCAATAGATAAGGATTGCCTGGATGAGAAGGTCCCTATTCACATTTTGCAGGATAATGAGAACCTTCTATATAGAGAACTCTTCCGGGTGCTGGTGACAGAGCCCGGGCTTGATATATCGAGGATCTATGTGGATTATGCGTATGTTATCGATTCCTTCAGTGAATTCCAGCAATACCTGACTCATGAAGGGAAGCCTGTTGACAGCGGAGATTTGTTCGAACGGGTGGAGACCATGCTGGAGAACCATATCACTTTGTGGGAAGCCCAAAAAATAGACCTGTCCATTACAGCGTTCGGCCACTTTGTTCCAGAGCTCAAAAAGCACGGAGTCAGATATATCTTGATCCGGCCCACTTTGGAAGATGTTAAAGAGACCCTAAGCGAGATCATCAACGAGATTACCATCCTCAAGCTTAAGAACCAGCGGGCAGTTGTCGCATACTTATCGGTCCACAATGAGCAGCCACCATCTGAAGATCAGCTTCAAGAGCTGAAAGCCCTGGTTGGCAGGTTTCTGCATAGCGTGAATCTTGCCGACACAGCCCAAATTTCGGAAGGCTTTGTCAGACTATACACCACTTACGGAAATTTCATGAAAATTACCTCCAATGCGCAGAACTGCTCACTGCTGGAGTATCTGGAATTGTACGTAAGCTACAAGGTGAAGATCGGGTGGGGCTCGGGACATGAATATTTTCAAGCTAACGAAAACGCCGCCAAAGCTTACAGACAGGCGAAAGCCTACACGGGCAGCTGCAGCTTTTTTATAAACGAGGATCAGAAGGTTATCGGCCCAATGCAGAGCATGAATGTCATACAGTTCTCTGAACAGGGGGACCCGGAAATCATCGCATTGGCCAAAAATATTGGAATAAACAACATCAATTTGCAGAAAATCATGTCCTACGCAGAAATTATGAGAACAAATAAATTATCCTCTGAGGATGTTGCTGGGTGCCTGTCCATGACCGTCAAAGGTGCAAACCGTATCCTTAACAAAATTGAAGAAAAAAAATACGTACAAACGGTATTTGAAAAACGTGACAACAGTAAAGGGCGGCCGAAAAAATACTACGAGCTGTTGTTTCTCGACAAAGAAGGACGCAAATTAAGCAAATGATGCGCATTGCAAAAAGGCACGTTTTCAAAACTGAAAACGTGCCTTTTTTGCGCTGGATTTATCAAGTCAAATCCCTTCTTGGCCGGACGACCAGCTCTGCACATGCTGCAGGAATCGTCTCGTTGCAGGAGAAGCATATTTCATCGAGCTGACGGCAATTCCCAATGAGCGGAAACTCCGTTCCTCCAGCTCAAGCATGGCCACATTATGATTCTGGAACCGGGTGACCAGCTCCGGGAGGATGCTGATGCCCAGCCCCTTCTCTACCATGGCTATGATCGCATAGTCATCCCCGGCCGAGAATTTGATGTTCGGCTTAATCCCCGCCTTCTCCAGCACCCGCTGCACATCATAGTCCGAGCCGGGTCTCGGAATGATGAAATCCTCGTAGGCGATCTGGGCCAGCGGCATGTACGGGGCTTTGCTCAGCGGGTGGTCCAACGGAAGAATCGCCAGCATCCGGTCCTGCTTCAGCGGAAAGACCTCAAACTTCTCCCGGGTAGGCAGCGACAGGAAGCCGCAGTCGACCACACCAGCCTCAATCCATTGCTCAATCTCCAGATATCCGCCCTCCATCAGCTTGAATTCAATGTATGGGTACTCTTTGCGGAACTGTTTGATCATGTCCGGCAGCCAGTGAACGGATACGCTTGTGAAGGTGCCTAGTGTAATTGTCCCTGTCTCCAGACCATGAATATCGGCCACCTGCTGCTTCAGCTGCTCATTCCATTTGAGGATTTCGCGGATAGGCGGAATAACCTGCTCCCCATTGACAGTCAGCTTGACACCGGAACGGCTCCTCACAAGCAGCGGAAAACCAAATTCGCTCTCCAGGCTGCTGATCGTATGGCTGATACCGGATTGGGTGAAGCCCAGCACCTCGGCGGCTTTGGTCAGACTGCCCAGTTCAACCACTTTGAGGAACACTTCGTATTTGATTATACTCATCGCTGACCCCCACAGTTTGCATGAGAATTTCTCATGTTTCATATGATAAACATTCAGTTACCTTATGTATTTGAGCGTATTATACTATAATCACTTGAAATAAAGAAGGATGATGATGGAATGAAGCCGTTAAAGGCCGAGCTGATGCTCATAGTAGTAACGATGTTCTGGGGTTCCTCCTACCTGTTCATGAAAATGGGACTCGGCACACTGGGGGAATTCAATCTGATTGCGCTGCGCTTCGGACTGGCCTTCATTCTGGCGGCTCTGCTGTTCCGCAAACGGCTGCGCAGTGTGGACGCCAGAACATTGAAATATGGAGCCCTGCTCGGCTTTCTTCTGCTCGGTGTGTTCACCTGCATCACCTTCGGACTGAAGACCACCACGACCTCCAATGCCGGATTTCTGGTCGCTTTGACCGTTGTTTTTGTACCGCTGCTGGATGTTCTGATCTTCAAAAAGAAGGTCGCCCCTCCGCAAATCCTCGGTGCCATTCTGGCCATCGCTGGCATCGGGCTGCTCACCCTGAACGGGTCGCTGCATGTACAGCCTGGTGATCTGCTCTGTATTCTGGCTGCCATTTTCTACGCAGTGCAGATTCTGGTTACCAGCCGCGCTGTCAAGAGCAGCGATTCGCTGAATATCGGCATTCTGCAGCTGGGCTTCGCCGGGGGATATGCCCTGATTCTGTCAGCAGTCTTCGAGACTCCTGCACTGCCTTCGACACTTCCCGGCTGGATCGCCATCCTCGCACTCGGTATTTTCTGCAGTGCCTGCGGCTTCATCCTGCAGCCCGTTGCCCAGAAATACACAACGCCGACCCGCACCGGATTAATCTTCGCCCTGGAACCGGTCTTTGCCGCCTTCTTCGGCTACTGGTTCGCACATGAACAGCTTTCGCTGCAAGGCTACACCGGCGCTGCCCTTGTCCTGCTGGGCATTATAGCTTCCGAACTGCTCGGCAGATTGCACTTCGCCCCTTTTCAGGCAAGGATGCTCAAGAAACGGCGGGCAGATCTATAAGTCTTCAATAATTGCTCTGATCTGTGCTCTCGCTGTCTTGGATTCCGGGAAGAAGAACAGCGGCCAGACATGCAGCATTTGCGGATATTCATAGTAGCCGATCTTTATTCCTTCAACCAGTAACCGGTCTTTGAACCTCTTGACATCGGGATACACAATGTCATGCGTCCCAATGAAGATGCTGACCGGCCCTATATCCGTGACCTCCCCATAAGCGGGGCTGATCAAATGAGAAGTAATCTCCTGATCCCCCGCATACCACTCAGCAATTTCTTTGATGGCAGGAACTGCCGTGACAGGATCTTTACGCTCCACAGCCTTGATATCCGGGTTGCTGAAGGTCATGTCGAGCACCGGGGAGATCAGGATCGTGTGTGCAGGCCGTGGTATCCCCTTTTCCTTAAGCAGCTGCACTAGTGCAAGCCCCATTCCGCCGCCAGCCGAATCCCCCATGACCACAAGCTTGTCTCCACACTTAGAACTCTGTGCTAACATCTCCTCATATAGCGGTACCAGCATCTGAAATACTTCCTTATGTCCATATTGCGGTGCCAAAGGGTACATGGGAACCGCAATCGTACACCTCAGCTTGTCTGCCATACCGGCCAGGAACTCCCAATGCAGCGGGGATATCTTCAGCACATAACCTCCGCCGTGCAGATACAGGATCTGTTTGCCGCCCGAAAGAGACTTTGCAGACAGCACATAGTAAGGAGAACCGGCTATCTCACGCTCTTCGACGCTGCATAACGTATACACTTTAGCCGGCGGCTTACTGCTCTCCTTCCGCTGCTTCGTTTCAATTTCCTTCCGCAAAGCTATCCCTGTCTTCTTCCACATGGCGTTAATCCTCATGAGGCGCAAGCCCAGCTTAACCGCTCTGCTCTGCCAGCTTTCTTGGGAACCCTTCATTGTTGTCCTTCTTTCTGCGTCATCACGGCTTCCCGCAAACGCTGCGCCCAGGCCAGATCCAGCTCCTGCGCCTCCAGACGCACCTGCAGCAGATCCATCGTTGTCGCATAGAACCGCCCTCCCGGCGCGGCAGCATCAGGAGCAGTCTCTTTTCGGAAGGCGTCTATCCCTTTTAGCAGCTCTGCAATGCCTTTAGCGGCGTACGCAAGATAATGGTCTACAAGCGCCAGCTGCGCTTCAGGGGCAAGGAACTCCAAATGCTGGGCTTTAATATGAAAAAGCTTCTGATAGGTTGCCGACTCCGTCCCCGTATCCATCATCAGCTCGGTGAACCGGGTCCGCCCTTTACCGGTGAGCTGCAGCGCACGGGACGGCCGTTCACTGGGATAAGGCACTGATGAAGGATCGGCTTCGCAGATCAGTCCCTCTCTCTCAAGTCTGGACAACAGGGTGGACAGCGTTCCGCGGCTGATTTTCTCCCACGGGCTGATAATCTTCGCAATCAGATAAGCATGCAGCGGGAAATGCATCAGCAATGACAGGACCAGTAATTCATACATAAGGAAACCCCTCGTCAATAGTTTTATTAAAACTATATAGAATTCCTTATCAGCCGTCAAGCGGTTCACAAAATACTCCAACTGGCGCCTGCCCCGGATTAATCCCACATACCGCCGTAATTCCTCCCATTTCGCCTTCTGTATCGCATCCAAGGCGATGTGATGTATACCTCTAATTCCTTCTTTCGCCCTTCTGTATAGCCGTCCTATAAGATGACAGCAATTGAGTGACTTCAGTTCTTGCTGTAAAGACATAAATGTTGTATTTCGTGCAGGATTTCGAATCGTAATCGCGACAACGGGGGTGAAATGAGAAAAAACCGCCGCAGCGATTAGCTGAGGCGGCCGTAAACCCAAGATATAAATTAATGTCCCATCATTACAGCAGCGTCGGCCTGCTGCCCTTCCGGAGTTCCGGCGGAACCGGCTGTCTTCGGCTTGCGCAGAATCAGACTGATGACCACTCCGGCCAGCGCGATGCATGCGGAGAGGAAGAATACATCATTGAAGCCCTGAACAGCGGCGACAAGCGGATTGCTTCCGGCAGCCATCTCACCCATATGAACGGTAATCTGGCTGGTTAAGTATCCGGTCATTCCGGCAACCGCGAACGATACTACGACCTGCTGGGCTGCGGCGGTCAGCGGAGTCACCCGGCCAACCCATTCACGCGGAGCGGAGTTCAGAACATGAGTGTTAACCGGCATCATCGACAAGCCCATACCCAGACCCATCATAGCGAGACAGCCCATGATAACGGGAAGACTGGTGTCTACCGTAACACCGGACAACAGGAACAGTGCAGTGGAAATGACACTGAGTCCGACGAACAACAGCGGACGTGCACCAATTTTATCGAATAAGCGGCCGCCCACCGGCATACCGATACCGGATGCCAGCGCCTGCGGAAGCAGAATCAGACCTGTCTCAAGCGGTGTGTAGTTGCGGATCTGCTGCAGATACAACGGAACGAACAGCATGGAACCGAACAAGGCAGCCTGGGTCACCCAGGATAGGATAATGCCGCGTGTGAAGTCCGATGAACGGAAGACGCGCAGCTCCAGCAGCGGATGCTTCTGCATCAGCTCAGCAATGACGAACAGCACCAGCGCCACACCGCCGACAGATAGACCTACGAGAGCCCCCGTCGAAGTCCAGCTTTCGCCTCCGCCTTGATTGACGCCATAGGCAAGCATGGAGAACGCAAGCGGAGCCAGAATGATACCGAAGATATCCAGATGGGCTTTGCCCTTCTTCTCTGTAACAGGCAGATATTTAACTCCCAGAATGATACCAACGATACCGATAGGCAGGTTGATAAGGAAGATCCAGTGCCAGCTCACGTATTCTACCAGCCAGCCGGAGAGGATCGGTCCAAGTGCCGGAGCCAGCAGCATGGGAATTCCGAGCATCCCCATAATAGAACCTCTGCGCTCTGCCGGAGCCAGTCTGAAGACCATGGCCATACCGATTGGAGCTACCATACCGCCGCCAAGACCTTGAATGACACGGAAGATGACCAGCTGCGTTGAGGTCTGGGCAACCGAACAAAGAACGGACCCCAGTACAAACATAACAATAGTCGTTAGAAAGACTTGCTTGGAACCGAAGCGGTCAGTCATGTAGCCAGCCAGCGGAATTACGGCAGCCAGCGCCAGCGTATAACCCGTAATGGCCCACTGAACGGTCTTAAGATCTGTTGCGAAATACTGCACCAGATTCGGTACCGCAACGTTTACGGCAGTGCTGTCCAGGATAACCATAATCATGCCGACGATAATAGCCATTAACGGCGGAATAATGGCTTTCAGCGAGAACGGTGCTTCTACTGCTGCACTGTTTCCTTTATTTGCGGTGTTTGTCATTCTATTCTCCACTCTTTTCTCTGTTTATAATTAGTTATACTTATGAAAATAAAGATCAAATAAACCGTCAATCTGCTCCTCAAGCGGCGAAAGCCTGAACATCTCCTTGAGATCCTCCCGTTCCTTCGGCAGGCTGGAGACCATAATTACCGGAAAAACAATGGCCCCATAGACTTGCATCATCATCATCATGAGCTTGTCGCGGTCCTGCTCCCCAGTGATCTCACTGAGCACTTCCTTAATGCGCTCCAGTCTCATCAGCTTGGAGTACTTCGCATATTCATCCTGTGAGCCCATAATATGATGTCTTTGATCAAGCATCTGCCGGGCCATTCCCGGGTAACGGCTGAGATTCATAATATAACGCATGAAAAATAACTTCATCCGCTCCTTCGGCGGCAGGCTGTCATCTTCCAGTGCTTTGAAGGCATCATCAAAGGTAGACACGAGTCTCTTCACTGCGTCGCCAAACAGTTTTTCCTTGGAGCCGTAATAATAATTCACCAGTGCAAGATTCGTCTCTGCCCTTGCTGCGATACTCCGAAGGGTGATACAGCTGAACCCCTCTTCGCGGATCAAATCCACGGTTGCATCGAGTATAATCTGCTTCGTATCTTTATCTGAAGAATCAGCTTTGTTGTCAGATTTAACCATAATGCAGCTTGTCGCCCTCCTTTGCCGCGATTTCTAATCATCGATTTAAACAACGTTTAATCAGAATTTAAAATTACTCTCTTTGGAGTGATCTGTCAACAGAAGTTTTCAGGAATTTTCAAAAGAGTTAGCATTAATAAAAAGAAGCATCTCCGGCAGCGGATTACAGCTGCGAGATGCTCCTGCTATGAATGATCAATTATTTGTTATTTCGAAGGGTTGACCAGCACTTCCGCTGCCTGCAGCGCCGCCAGGCTCAGCTTCACGATCTTGCCCGATGTATTCAGCTCCAGGGTCAGCAGCGCCTCGGATTTGGAGAAGGACAACACGCTTGTTATTGTCATATTCCCGTCATGCTGCCGGCTCTCCGTAGATTTCACTCCGAAGTACTGGCCAGCCGGAGCGCTTACACCCTCCCAGTTCTGCTGAATGACGGGCAGCGGGGGCTGTTCTGCTTCCGCAGTGAAGTAACGCTCGCGGAGTCCTGTATAGTTGCCTGCGGCCAGCAATCCGGCTACAGCTCCGGCAGTTACCTCCGGTGAGTAGATTTCAACCTGCCCTTTTGCCTGATTATAGGATGTAACCAGCCCGATCGCTGCAAAAAACGACAAAGGTGCATATGCGCGCTGCTGCTTCAGTTCAATACTATCTGTAAAAGGCACCCGATCCTTGCCGTTCAGAATGATCTCTTTCCCGCTCAATCTGAACTCAATGGTTTCCTGGAAGCGATTCAGCTTGAACTGTCCTGTGGCACCTACAAAGGTAGTCTTATACTTAAGGATTTCCGTAGTCTCCCGGAGCGGGAGCATGAGGGTTGTTCCGCTGGTATAGGTTTGCGGTCCATCCAGCTGCAAGGCTTGTCCGTTCACAATAATATTTACACCCGGTGCTGCGTGGACACTATTTCCGGTTAATACTCCCGATCCTGCTGCCAATAACAGTACACTTAGGAAAACGGCTGCGATTCTGTTCTTCAAATCGATCCCACCTCTCCTGTAATATAATTATTATGCACGCAAACTTCAGGGACTAAACTTATATTAATCATTAACCGTTCTGCGCAGCTTTGGAACAGCCTCACTCCACATTAAAGTTAAAATACTGCTGTGGATAAGGCTCCTTGATCAGTGTGAAATGCCACCACTCCTTGGTATAGGGCTTGAAGCCCTGCTTCGACATGGCATCCTTAAGAACTTTACGGTTGGCATGCTGGGTACTGTTGACCAGAGTGGTATTATAGTAAGAAATCTCGCCGAAGAAATCATACGGGCTGCCCATGTCAACCAGTGCCCCTGTTTTTTTATCAGCCAGTGTCAGATCGATAGTGCTGCCCCGCGAATGCCCCGATTTCTTGGAGATGAAGCCCAGCTTGAACAGATTACGCTTGTCCAGCTTGGGATAATACTGCTGCTTCATCTTAATATCCGCGGCATCCTGTGACCAGCGTACGAAGTGATTAACGGCTTGTTGCGGACGGTAGGCATCATAGATTCTCAGGATATACCCTTTGCCAGCCAGATCCTCACTGACTTTCTTCAGCGCACTCGCTGCTGTCCGCGAGAAAATCGCCAGCGGAGCCTTATACCCGTCCACCCTTGTTCCGGTAAAATTATTCTCACTGTAGTAGCGTATCTCATATTGCGCCGTAGGAATCACTTCATCCAGATACACAAAGCCGCCGGGCAGATTGTGTTTCTTCTCCACCTTGCTTTGCGCCGGGGCTGCGGCTGTATTCTGTAGCTTAGGAGCAGCCGCTGTGGCTGCTGTTGCTGTTGCTGTTGCCGTTAAAAGCGTAGCTCCGCCTAGGATAAGCGCACATGAGACCAGCCCTAATTTTCTACCTGTATTTCGCAGCTTCATCACAATGCTCCCCCTCTCCTGCCTCGTCCGTATTTTCACCCTACCAGTATACGTGCAGCCGCACTAGGCGTCCATAGTTAAGTCTAGGCTTGTGTCCCCAGGGAGCATATCCTTCCGCCGGTAGACACCCATCAGCAGCCCGACAGCGGCGAATTCAATGAAGACATGCTGTCCGTAGCTGAGGAATGGGAACGGTATAGCTGTAATTGGCATTCTTCCGCTGAGGATCGATAGACCATAAGCTAAGCGGATGGCTAGCATAAGGGCCAGAGCAAGGATAAGCATCCGCCCGTAGGTATCGCGTACAGCGCGGGTATAGGAGATCATTTTGAGAACGAACCAGCCCACTGCCGCGATGAAGAGCAAGCCCCCGGCCCAGCCGAAGCATTGAACCAGAAATACCGGAAAAAGATCCGAATACGCATACGGCAGTCCTTCTTCCGCACCTCCGAAGCCATACCCTCTCCAGCCTGCGGATGTAATGGTCTCGTGAATTCTGCGGTTGAGGTAACCCGGGCCATTAAGCATGTAATTATGATTTATCGCTCCGATGACCCTGTCACGCAAGGTCAAATTATTCCAAACATAGATGGCTCCGCCCGACACAAATGTTATAGCCATTAATCCGGCTGTAATCCAGCGCCGTGTTATCCATACATATAGCGTCAGCGATACTGCCAAATAAACCACCAGCTCCGGTAAAGACCGGATCGCCGCATAGATCACCGCAGGCAGCAGCAGTAAGGCGAACTCCGCGAATTCCCTGGTCCGTCCGCTCCATTTCAGCACAAAGCTGTGGCTGGTCCATATTCCTGTCAGAGCGACAACAAATATATAAGGACTGTATCCAACCAGATCAAAATAAAAGCCCATAAAACCAACATAGCGTCTATTCCCATTGATTAATTCAGGACCCAGCAATAGGCTGGCAACGATAGCCATTAATGCTGCAGCATAAATGAATCCTGATGCTTTCTGAAGCAGCTTGAAATTGACGAAGTACATTCCTGTCATAACGGCGATCCCAAGGATGATATACACCGTCTGGCGCATCGTCAGATCAGATAGGGCCGGGTTGAAGGAGGTTCCGGCTTCTATAGCCCCCATCCCCAGCAGACTCACAGCTGACAACATCATTACTGCGGTGAGCAGTCCCCACGGAATCCGCGGTTTATGGATTCTGTGCAGATCCCGGCCGACCACCTGCGGATCACCCATTTGCGCGATCGCATATTGCTGTGCTTCTTCTTCAGTTGCACCAAGCTGCTGCCGCTCCAGCATCAAGTCCTGGAAGTGCCCGCTGAGTTCCTCCCTTATCTCCCTGTGCATCCCTTTGGCTCTAACCTCTGCACACACCCTGTCCAGATAGTTGTCCAGCTTCTTCCGCTGCTCCATCATGCGCCGCCCTCCCCCAGTACCGAATCCACCGCGCCTTTGAAAAGATTCCATTCTGCTCTCTTCTCCTGCAGCTTCGCCTTGCCTTCATCCAGCAGCCGGTAATATTTGCGTTTGCGCCCTTCTACCTCAAGCCAATACGCCTCTACCCAGCGTTCGCTCTCCATCGCATGGAGTATTGGATAGAGCGTGCCCTCCTTCAGGGAAAATACCCCCTGCGAGCGCTGCTCCAGTTCTTTAATCAGTTCGTAGCCGTATAACGGCTTATCGAGCAGCAGAGTGAGAATCAAGGTCCCCGTGCTGCCCTTCAGCATTTCTTTACTGACTTTCATCGGCATTCCCTCCCGTACGAATGGCTGTCCGTCGATACATCGTTAATCTATGCTTAATATACTTTAATTCCCAGTTGATGTCCAGAGATTGTCTCCACGTCAGCCATATGAGTAATCCGTTAAGTTGCATATGAGTAACCTTTAAGCTTGCAGACAAGTAACCCGTTAATATTTGCGCATAAGCTGCCTCTTGGGCATTTATGTTGTACGTTTTACAACTTTGATCCCCAGATACCCGGGCGCCAGAGAGGATTGTTGTACGAAATACAAGAATTGTCCAAATAATCCGTTTGGAGTAGGAGAAATGTTGCCTTTTTTACAACAAATATGAATTAGGAGCGATATCATGAGGGAAATGTTGTATTTAGGGCAGGATTTTATACAATGAATGCTCTGTAAGCTCCATATTGCACATAGCAAAAAAGCACACCCGGATTACGGATGTGCTTGCAGTCAATTAATGAGATTAGTGCATGGAAGCCTGTGTTTTGTGCGAGACAATAACACGTTTGAGGAAGAAAGCAACAACCAGACCGATAATGGCCATCACCATGCCGAAGATGAACGCATTCTGTACCCCATGGGTAAATGCAGCGCCAATATTCAGCGGATCACCAGGATCAGTTACAGTCTTCATGTAGCTCTTGGTACCGGAGGTCATAATGCTTACTGCCAGAGCCGTACCAATCGCCCCTGCAACCTGCTGCAGAGTATTCATGATCGCTGTACCGTCAGGATAGTATTCCAGCGGAAGCTGGTTGATCCCGTTCGTCTGGGCAGGCATCATAATCATCGAGATTCCGATCATCAGCACGCTGTGAAGTACAATTACGAAGATAACGGTAGAAGTTGCTGTAATACTCGAGAAGAACCACAGCGAGACAGCAACGAGCACAAGTCCTGGAATAACGAGCCATTTCGGACCGTATTTATCGAACAGGCGTCCCATCACTGGTGACATCAGTCCGTTGATAATTCCGCCCGGCAGCAGCAGTAAGCCTGCTTTAAACGCTGTATAGCCTTGTCCCTGCTGCAGGTACATTGGAAGAATCAGCATCGAAGACAGAATCACCATCATGCAAATGAAGACCATCAGTACACCGACCACGAACATCGGGAATTTGAAGGCACGCAGATTAATCATCGGCTGCTTCATCGTCAACTGCCGGATGCAGAATAGAACGAGCGCAATTACACCAATAGCAATGGCGATAATCACCTTCGGACTTCCCCAGCCTTCCGCTTCACCGGCGCTGCTGAATCCATACACAACGCCGCCGAAACCAAGTGAGGATAATACAATCGAGAGGATATCAATCTTCGGCTTGGTCACTTCTGTGACGTTCTGCATGAAGAAAATTCCGCTGAACAGCGCGATCACAAGGAACGGCAGGGACAGCCAGAAGATCCAGTGCCAGCTCAGACTCTCAATAAGCAAGCCGGCAATAGTAGGGCCGATCGCTGGAGCTACCATGATGACGAGGCCGATGAGCCCCATCGCCGCGCCTCTTTTCTCAGCAGGGATAATAATCAGGATCGTATTGAACATCAGCGGCAAAAGAAGTGCAGTTCCCATCGCCTGAACCACACGCGCTGTAAGCAGGAATTCGAAATTCGGCGCCATTGCAGCCAGGAATGTTCCAGCAATCGAGAAGCATAGCGCAGCAATGAACAGCTGTCTGGTCGTGAACCACTGCAGGAGCAGCCCGGAGATCGGAACCAGAATCCCCAGCGTCAGCAGGTAAGCTGTAGTCAGCCATTGCGCTGTGGTCGGAGTAATTTGTAATACATTCATAAGATCACTTAAGGCTACATTTAATGCGGTCTCACTGAACATGCCGATAAATCCGGCAAGCAATAAGGAGACGAGAATTGGAAGGGTCTTAAATTTGCGGGGCTCTGTGTGCCCCTTACCAGTCATAGTTGCGTTCACTCTCATATCCTCCTGATAATCTGTTTGTTCTCTCTCTATTTGTTACTGTGTTGCAGTATTGCGATGGTACGATGGTACTATGAAACCTTAAGCCAGTATTGCCGGAATACTCTCTGCTGCCGCAACCAGCGGCTGGACATTTCGGCAGGTTAACGCCAGGAGCAGCGCACCTTCAAACAAGGAGACCACAACAGTCGCTTTTCCCACAGCAGCTTCCTCCTGCATGCCATCCTTCATCAGACGCTGGGCGATCACATCCTGCCAATCCTTGAACACACATTGACAAGCGGTTCGCAGCTCATTGCTGACACAGGAAGTCTCCACGGCTACCCAGAAGCTGAACGGCACCAATCCTTCAAAAGACGATTCCTCCGCTTCCCTCGCCATAGACAGAATGAAATTCTGCACTGCCTGAGCAGGTGAGTCTTCACTCTCTACATAATGCCGCAAATTTTGGGAGACCATTTCACTTGTCCGGTTAATACAGGTCAACACCAGCTCTTCTTTGCCGTGAGGAAAATAATAATACAATGATCCTTTGGGCGAATCGCTGTCCTTGATGATCTGATTTAGTCCGGTTGCATGATAGCCCTGTGTGAAAAACAATCTTGAAGCCGTATCCAGAATAGCTTCACGTGCATTATGCTTGTTTGACAAGCCGGACACTTCCTTTATAGATGTTTCTGCACTTTTATAACAATTGGTCTACATAATAAAACCACGAGTGGGCTCCGGCTGTCAATGGATAATAATTTCAAATTTTAATGTTTACGCTTACCGATTGCCACATTGCGGATCATTGGTTATAATTTAATTATTCCAATGGGAAAGGTGTGATTTAAATGAGTGAGCCTTCAATCATTAAGGGAATTCCCCGGCCGTTAGTCAGAACTAATCAGGCTTTTATCGTAATTTCTGTATTATTGTCACTGTTTACGGGAGCTTACTGGATTCTTGCCCTGCCGCTTGCCGCAGGACTGTCTGGCCTAATCTTCGGATATAATCCGGTTATCAAGGTTGCGGCGAACTTCCTGACTAAGGAGCGCTCCGCCTATGTACTGGAAGACTGGGAACAGCAGCAGTTCAACCAGAGCATTGCCGTCTTCTGCCTGACTGCAGGGCTGGTCAGCTTCCTAGCCGGCTGGACCGTTGCGGCTTATATCTTCACGATCATGGTTGCGGTAGCAGCCACAGTAGCTATCCTCGGCTTCTGCATCGGGTGCTTCATCCACTACCAGTGGAGAATGTATACCTATAGACGCAAACAGGCAGCCCTCCACAAATAAGCAGGAGTCTGCCCGTACGGTGTATCTTACAAGGCCAGTAAGCCACAGCAGCAGTATGCTGCCAGACCTATGCTGGCCTCCAAGCTCCTTCTCCTTAACATCCCCGGTTATTCCACAATATAATCCGCCAGAATTCGCTCCACTGAAGAAGCGAAGCTTTTGCCGGCGCCCCAATCGAGCTTAAGGATCAACCCGTTGGATCCTCCCGCCGGAATAAGCCGGACATTACTTCTGCCCTTCAGATTATCCACTAGAATCACCAGCGCCGCCTGATTACCGGACCGGAAATAATACCGCTCATAGACCAGCGTTCCGATCATCTTGCCTTCACCGAGATCATTCAGCTCCTCGTACAACAGCTCCGACTCCTGCGTCATTCCCTCTTTGATCAGCGCAAGCGTCTCATTGGGCTGCAATCTGACATCGAGTTGATAGGCCTCATTCATGCTCATCACCCTCCCACGGGTTTAGGTATACAACTATTTGCCTAGCGGCCTTCACCAGCCACATCCCAGCGGTGACGGAATTTCTCCAGCCGCGGATGCAGTTGTGCGGGCGCTTCTGACAACAGCAAACGCAGCTTGACGATCCATTCCTCGAATGAGGAATAGGAAGCGAACAGATTAGCCATCTCCGGAGTCAGATAGAGAAAGTAAGGTGCGGAATAGACCTCGCTGATATGGCGCAGCGCAGAATCAAGCGGGGTGTATTTCTTGCGTTTCCCCTCCAGACTTTCCACGGTAATGAAAGAGCGCCCCTGATCTCTTTTCCACTCATGCAGCCGGTCCTCCCGTTTATATAAAACCTGCACCGGCTCCTTCGTCATCCGTCTCACGGTTTCTTCATGCAGCGGATACAGCACCAGCTTGGTGAATTTGCGCTCTATCGCTGTCTCAGCCGCCTTCAACAAATCCATATCCGAGATATGCTCGAATGAATCATAGAAGATTAAGGTCCCTTTGCGTTCACCGGCTGGGGGTTCATAACCATAAGGCACATGCTGAATGTCTCGTTTCATCATTACCCTCCTGTGTGCTTCAATATCTACAGCATATCATGCTACCCCGGACCGCGTACAATTCCTGGACCTAGAACCTATGCCCTGAATAGTAATACTCGCCAAAAAAGCAGCGGTTGCCAGTCATGGCACCGCTGCTATATGTAAGTGTTGCTCAGTGTAAGGACATTCTGTGCCCTCATATCTAATACCGGCTGGCAGGTGCCCTCTTCCCTACAAGACGGTGAGTCCGTCAGGCTCTGAAGCGGATTGCTCCTCCTGCAGCCGGCAGCGCCGCAGAAACACTTCGGCTAGATCCTTAGCCCGGACCACCAAATACTGATCAGGAAAGCGGAAATCTGTTGAACAAGCGGTCAGCACGTAGCCCGGATCTACCGGATATTGCCTGAACGCATGATCGGGCAGCCGGTCACTAAGCACAGACTGCTCATATTTCAAAGCATACTGCTCAGAGAATACCGAACGGATCGGAACCGTCAGGCCAATGCCCTCCATCTTCAGATAACTCTCCTTCCGCGTCCACAGGTCATAGTAATAGCGTATTTGAGCCTCTGATTTCAAGCTCTGGTATTGCTCCATTTCTTCAGGGGACAGGCTGTACCGGGCTAACGCCGGATTTATGGCAGCCATCTTCTGAATGTCGATTCCAACCCGCTGTCCCTTGCGGCTGACGATACCTGCTACCCATTTTCCCGAATGTGAGAGGTTATAGTCCCACGGTTCGCGCATAGCAGACAGCCGGGGTTTGCCAAACACCCCTTTGTCAAAACAGATCTCATCATTCCGCATTCCCTCCATATCCATGGCGAACATCCGGGCAAGGATGTCTCCGATAAGAGACCTGCGAACATCGTCTTCACGTTTCAGCCGGCTGCTGCTCATCCGGCGCTCCGGTGACACATGGGGCAGCAGCTCAGGAATCGAAAAAGCAGTCCCGAGTGATACAGCAATGATATGCATGAACGGCCAATCCTCCTATCGGTTCTCCGGTCTATTCCTGCTGCTCCCGGAACCAGCCCAAGGTTTCTTTGACTGCATCCTTGTAGGCGGTTGGAGAATATTCCGGGAACCGCTTCATGAATTTGTTCTCGCTCAGCACCAGCGGATACTGGTATTCGTATAGCAGCTCATGGAATTCCTTAGCTTCTTTATCGAATATACCTGCCAAACCAACGGCCCAGCCCGGGAGAGTCCGGCATTTCCTTGGACTGTCTGCTTCATCCTGGATGAGATTCAGGAACTGGCGGCCTTCAATCGCCCCGGAGCCCGACACATGCCATTCCCCTTCTTCCCCGCTATACGCCAGCAGCACGGCTGCTTTGGCCGCATCACGGATATAGACCAGATCATGGGAAACATCCAGCCTGACCGGCCAGGCGATGGTTTTGGCCCGCAGCGCTCCGTTGAATATCGGTCCGAATACCCTGTTCGTAACGTTGGGACCATAGTAGTCGGGATAACGCGGAATGACATAGCGGAAGCCGTTCTCCGCTGCCCGCTTCTTCAGCAGCTCTTCCAGCTGGTTACGGAGCTTTCCTTTACGGGTAAGAGCCGCCTTGGGATGGTTCTCATCCGCGGGAAGGTATTGGAATCTGCCGTATCCGTAGACATTGCCGGGAAATACCAGCGTCTGCCCGGAATGCAGCTTCGCGGTAACCCGTTCCAGCGCTTTGGGCATGATCGTGTACCAGTCCTGGTAAGGCACATTAAGACAGAAGTAGACCGTTTTCACTCCTGTCAGGAGAGCAGCAAGAGCCCTCTCATCTTGTATATCCAGTGAAGCCATAGTCAGCAGAGGTCCTCTCAGTCTGCTTAGTGCCTCATTAGAACGATGATAGGTCGCTGTTACCAGCTTCCCCCGCCACAGTAATTCTTGGGTAATGGAATGGCCTAAACCGCCATTGCCTCCGATTACGAGATTCATAACATTACCGGCTCCTTATCGAGCGTATGAATACCTTCAGCCACCAGCTTCAGTGTTTATTCAGTCTGCCCGGGATGATGTTTAGCAGTTATGAAGAACCGTTACATGCCGCTTCCTCAGGAACTGCCGGATATAGAACTGCTGCCGAATTCTTAACCTGCTATTAGTATACAGCCAAGAATATGCTGTCATCATTGGGATAATTTGACGATTATTGTCGTTTAAGGTCCTTAATATGTAGATATGGTGAATTATTGAGATTCAATAGTTTTGCATCACCTTACGTTAATCTTCGCCGATCATTGTTCCGGTCAATCATCATTTAAGAGCATTCAGTCTCTGGTCCGCATATACTGCTGCGCCAAGTGTGCCCGCCCTGCTGCCCAGTTCGGCTTGAACGATCCTGCATTTGCTCCCTGAGAGCTTCAGCGCATGAGCATTTACAGTGCCGCGGACGCTGCCCAGCAGCCGTTCTCCTGCGGCAGCCATACCGCCTCCAATAATGATCAGCTCCGGGTTCAGCAGATTAATTACATTAGCCAGACCGTACCCCAGCAGTTCTCCGGTTTCATGCATGACCTCAATCGCCAGCGGGTCCCCGAGATCATAAGCCTCCGAAATCATTTTTGCGGTAATTTGTCCGTCATCCTGATTCGTCCAAGTCTGAATCAGACTGCTCCTGCCATCCAGCAGCTTCTCTTTGAACGTGTTGACCATACCCACAGCAGATACATACCTCCCGAGACAGCCGGAGCTCCCGCAGCGGCAGGGCCGGCCCTGCCGGTACATATTCATATGTCCGATTTCACCAGCGCTGAAGGTTGTTCCGTACAACACCTTGCCGTCATCGACAATGCCTGAGCCCAGTCCGGTTCCAAGTGTGAGCAGCACCAGGTTACGGCATCCTTTTCCGGCTCCCTGCTGCCATTCCCCATATAAGTTAACCCGCACATCATTATCGATGTAGACCGGATAATCATAAAAGGGTTTCATTGCATTCACTATATGTATTTGTTCCCATCCGGGAAAGTTAGGCGAAAAGATGGACAGGCCTTCCTCCGGGTCCAGCAGACCGGGAATTCCCATCCCCATACAGGTGATCTGCTGCTGATCTATCCCCTTGCCCTCTGTCAGCTGTGTAACGGCCAATCTGATCCGCTCCAGCACATGCGCCGGTCCTGCCGCCGCTTCCGTTGGCAGAGACAGCTCCTCGACTGCGTTGAAATCCCCATCGAACAATCCCGCTTTGATATTGGTGCCGCCCAAATCGACGCCTATAGTATAATTGTTCATCGCTTCTGCTCCTTTACAGCAATTGTCCTTATCCTTACTTTACTCTCACCACTTATTATGCGCTTTCATGTATTGGACAGGTAGGATTTTTTGAGCATTGTTATAGTATTTTCTACACAAAAAAGGGCCGTCCGCGCCAGCCAATGAATAGCTGCTTGGACGACCCTGTATAATGTTCTTTGCGGAATCCCTTAAGACCCCGCACCTTTGTACCGCTTAACGCCATAGCTCCAGGCCATCAGGCCGATGCCGAGGAACACTGCACCCACAACGGGGGTCAGCAGCGCCATCCCCTTCATCTCATCACGGTGGAGGAACAGGGCTGCCGGATAGATCCCGACAAAGGCAAACGGGATAATCCAGGTTAGCAGCACCTGAATCGCCCGGTTGTAGATCGTAACCGGATAACGGCCGTAGGTCTGGATATTATACATCAGCGGCAGAATACCCGTCGGCGCATCCGAGTAGAACGACAGTGAAGTCAATGTCGTATAGATGCCGGTATAGATTGCTACCGCACTGAGTGTCAGGATAATCAGCATCGGAATGGTCCACCATTCGAACGGCAAGCCCAGATTGCTGCCGCTGATGGCCATAACAATCAGTCCGATGAAGGAACCCACAAGTGACGGCGGGTCCACATTCTCCAGGAAGATCTGGAACAGGTTATGCGCCGGACGGGTCAGAATACGGTCCATCTCGCCTTTGACGATATAACGCTCACTGAAGCCCCACATATTCACGAAGCAGCTGAACACGCCGAACGGCACCATGAAGAAGCCGTAGACGAACACCACTTCGTTCTGATTCCAGCCGCCCAGGCTGTCGGTATGCATGAAAATGACCAGAATGAAGATAAAGTTCGTTGCCTGGAAGAGCAGATCGGAAACCACCTCCACCCAGAAATCAGCACGGTAGGTTAACCTTGTCTTCATATAATTTTTCAGATATTCAATTAACAAGCCAAAATAGTACATTCCGGCTCAACCTCCCTGCACGAACAGCCGCTGGCGCGCTGCGTGATATAGCCAGACAATCGGAACCAGCAGGACCAGGAACCAGATCACCTGGATGCCCAGCACATTCCAAATGCCCACTCCCTGCACACGGCCCGTGAATACGGAACCCGGCAGATACGTGATGGCCTGAAAGGGCAGAACCTTGAGAATGGACGATAACCAGCCCGGAAACAGCGTAATCGGGACGATCAGGCCGGAAAACAGGTCAACGATAACACGCTTCATGCGCATCATCCCCTCATTATTCTCGACGAAGAATGCAGAGAGCCCCGTTATGATATTAATCTGTGAGCTGATCAGGAAGCTGAAGAAGAGCATCACCAGGAAACCGATCCAGGCGGATGGTTCTGTCGGCAGCTGCACCGGAAACAGCAGAATGGCAATCACCATGCCCGGAATCATCAGCATCATGAAGCGGAACAGGCCTTCGCCAAGTCCCTGCATCATTTTGACCAGAACATAGTTATAAGGGCGGATGAACTGAATCGCGATGCTGCCGTCACGGATATCGGTAGAAATCTCCCTGTCCAGGTTATTGAAATAGAACGCCCGGGCCATCCATGAGACGGCCACATACGTAGTCATCTGCGCTCCGGTAAAGCCGCCTAGCGACTCCCCGTTGCCATATATAGCTTTCCAGGTGAAATAGTTAACCCCGATATTCAGCGTGTAGATCAGAATTCCTGAATAGTAATTGATCCGGTAGGCCAGCATCGTCAGGAAGCGGATGCGGATGAAATCGAAATAAGCGCCGAGCAGCAGCCTGCGTCCGTTCTCTCCAGAACCGCCTGAAGAGCCTCCGGAGGAGGCAACTGCACCATTAAGCTGCTCAGACATGGATGACCTCTTTCTCATCTCGGAGTGCTGCTATCATCTCTTCCGGTTTCTCTGCCGAACCTGACTGATAAATACTGCGGACAATATCGTCCGTGTTCGTCTCAATGATTTTGATGTCTGTAATATCTGCCTGTCCAACCACCCGGCCCAGTACATCCGATACATTCAGCTCGAGCGGAATCCATACCTTGGCACCCAGCTCATTCTCGGCGGTCCAGGTAACCGGCATCCCCTCTGTCCACTGAACCAGCTGCTGCAGCTTCGTCGCAGTACCGAACTGAAACTGCACCTCGCGTCCGGTTCCCCACCGCTGCTTGAGATCCTCCAGACCCCCGTCATAGATAATCCGCCCGTCATCCAGCATGATTACCCGCGAGCAGAGAGCTTCAATATCCTGCAGATCATGCGTCGTCAGCAGAATGGTTGTACCATGCTCACGGTTCATATCCTTGAGGAACTCACGAATCTCCGACTTCACGACAATATCAAGGCCGATCGTCGGCTCATCCAGAAACAGAATTGACGGGTTGTGCAGCAGCGCAGCGACCAGCTCACAGCGCATCCGCTGTCCGAGACTGAGCTTGCGTACCGGACGGTTCAGCAGCTCCTGCAGCTCCAGGCGCTCGACGAGCTCATCCAGCCGTTTTTTGAAATCCTGCTCGGAGACCCGGTATACCTTGCGCAACAGCTGGAACGATTCGATGACACCGATATCCCACCAGAGCTGGCTGCGCTGTCCGAATACGACTCCGATATTCTGTACGAACTTCTCCCGTTCCGCATACGGCACGAAGCCGCCTACAGACAGACTGCCGGCGGTAGGTACGAGAATCCCGGTGAGCATCTTAATCGTGGTCGATTTGCCGGCCCCGTTCTCCCCGATGTATCCGCATATTTCGCCTTCCGGAATACTGAACGAAATGTCCTTCACTGCGGTCACTTCGGAATATTGCCGTTTAAACAAATCAGCGAAGGCCCCTTTGAGGCCCTCGCGGTTTTTTTGGACTTTAAATGTCTTGAGCAAGTCCTGCACTTGAATAGCATTCATAGGTTACCTCACTAAGCTAAGTATTGGGTTCAGTACCCCATTATAATAGAATGAATCCAAAAGTACTACCTATTTCCCTTACCATTCTGCTCTGCCAGAGTACGGCCGGCTTATTTAGCTACTCTGCCCTCAAAAAAATCCGCGCTCTGCACAGCCTCCAGATGTCCCGAGCGGGCTACTTTGGTACGCAGATACTTTTCGTTGAAGACCGAGACATCGCCCCATAGCGGTACTCTTTTGACCGTGTTCATTCCGGCAGCTCTCAGAGCTTCCATCTTCTTCGGATTATTGGTGATAAGGGTCACCGGTTTGTTGCGCAGGGACTGAAGCACGCTGATCGCGTCACTGTAATCTCTGGAATCATCGGCAAAACCCAGCTCCAGATTAGCTTCAACAGTATCATATCCTTCTTCCTGCAAAATATAAGCCATGGCTTTGCTGAACAGGCCGATGCCTCGTCCCTCATGATTAGCCAGGTAAAAGAGGGCACCGGAACCATGCTGGGCAATCATCTTCATCGATGTGTGCAGCTGGAAGCCGCAATCGCAGCGTTTGCTGCCAAAAATATCGCCGGTATGGCAGATGCTGTGCATCCGGATCAGCGCTTCGTCGGAGTTCTCGAAATCCCCATAGACAAGAACGCTCGACTGTTGTCCATCCGCAAGGTTCATCGAAGACAACCGGCTGATGAGCAGCTCTGTAGCCTCTTTACCTTCCGCTTGCTGAAGCTCTTCATCCGTCACTTTCAGCCAGCTGTACCATTTGAAGGTAACGGTCTCCCCGTCCAGGTTCACAGGTAAGGTAATGGGACCAACCAGTATATTCGTGGAATCTTCCATTGAGATCCGTTTGATTTTGTTCTGTAATATGGAAAGGATATCGGGTTTGATCATGAGTGCACCGTCCTAAAAGTTTTGATAGCATTAGCTTCTTCGTTTCCGTTTCGCAAAACTTGCTTCGGAAGCATACACTTAGTTTTGATAGCATAGCCCAAGCAACTTTTCTCCCGAAAATGCGTAATAGCCTATGCCTGGTTCGTAAAATTTTAATATTCATTTTTTGCACTAGTAACTATTTGTAAGTTAGTTTATCATTGTAATATAAGTTCGTCAAGTTATAATATATATTTAAATATTAATGATTACTTATTGTAAGTTTATGATATAATGAATGTTGAGGTGATGCTAATGAACAATTTCGAAATGTGTCCACGCTTCGAGAAAGCGGTCGATGTGCTTAGTAAACGGTGGGTTGCTCTGATCGTATTCGTACTGATGGATGGTCCGCGGAGATTCGGGGAAATCGAGCATTGCTTATCCAATCTAAGCGGCAAAGTATTATCCGACCGGCTGAAGGAAATGGAGAACGAAGGCATCATTCAGCGTACGGTATATCCTGAAATGCCTGTGCGTATTGAATATTCGTTAACCGACAAAGGCACGGCACTGGCTCCCATTCTTGGTGAAATCGGTAACTGGTCCACGGATTGGATTGAGATTGGCGTGACCAAATGATTGCCGGCCTGCATGCGAAGCAGCGCCCCTGAAGGTTCCTTAACCAGGAAACTTTGAGGGCGCTGTTTGTTTGTCTTATAAATCCTTGCGCTGAAAATGCAGAATTCCTATCGCAAATACAATTACGGTATAACACACAGCATATACGATGAATGACACTGACGGGTACGCGGTGATATTAATGATGCTGAGTCCGCCGTTACTTAGGGAAACCAGGCCGCTGATATCCTTCAGACTGAACAGCTCGGCGGTCATTCTGCGCTGCAAGGCATCTGCCGGCATCAGCATCGACATGATTCCGGTCAGATTATGGAGCACATTCAGCGCGTCGTTCTCCAGCCGCAGCGAACCGCTTAGCTTATCAAGCATTCCTCCCAGAAACCCTGCCCCATAGAGCATCGTCATGAACACACCGTTACCCAGCGCCGAGAAAATCCCTGAGCCCAGCATGGATACGGAGATTAACAATGGAACCACAGAAGCAAACAGCAGAAATGACTTCACTAGTGCTGCCGGATCTCTGGGTACACTCGCATGGACATTTGTGATCAGCAGGATAGCCAGAAATAGAATGAATGCATAACTTACACCCAGTGTTACGAAACCGAGCCAGCGGCCAAGATACCATTTCCAGCGGGGCAGCGGCCGGGGCAGCAATGCCTGCATGACTCCTTGTTCCGCTTCCCCGGCAATTACCGAGAACGAGCTGAAGATCGCCAGAAAGGCGATTACAAAGGCGCCGAAAAAGTATCCCAGACTAAGAATAAAAGCGCCGTTCGTAAATCGTGTGAACAGCTCGCTCCCGTTATGTACGGACCCTGCCCCGGGGTCATTCTTTCCAACCGTATCGGCCACAAACCAGAAGGCGATCAGAAAGACAAACGTGAGCAGCAGAGTCAGCAGCATCACCTTTTTGCGCAGCATTTCCTTCCATGTCATTTCAAGTATGGTATTCATTCGCTCTCCCCCCTATGGCTAAGTCCGGATACGGCATCCATGAACCACTCTTCCAGCCGTTCTTGTTTGCGGGTTACTTCATATAGAGTCATCCCCTGCTCCACAATCAGCCCGTTCAGCCAGCCCGCCTGCTCCTCGTTGTCCAGCTCTGCTTCCAGCCATACGACACTGCTGCCTAATTCCGGCTCTTGCCCGGTTTTTCCGGCTCCAGCGGCCGTCTGCCGGATGGTAAGCCCTGTATGCTCATTCAGCCAGGACAGCAAAAAAGGCGTATACCCGCCCACTTTGAAATGCCAGCTGGTCCGCTTGCTCAGGATCTCTGATACTTTGCCGTGCCGCAGGACCGCCCCGTTATTAAGCAGGGCCATCCGGTCGCACAGCACTTCAACATCCTCAAGCAAATGGGAGTTGAGAAATATCGTGATCCCCCTCTCCTTCAGCCGCTCCAGAATCATCCGTACTTCCATTCTCCCGATTGGATCAAGAGCAGAGGAGGGTTCATCAAGAAAAATAATTTCCGGCTCATTGACCAGCGCACAAGCCAGTCCCAGCCGCTGCTGCATTCCCTTGGAATAATGCTTGACCCTGTCCTTCCCGCGCTGACCAATGCCTACTTCCTGCAGCAGCTGTGGGATCCTTCTATCCGCCAGAGTCTTCTCGATCCGGCATAGCTTGGCATGCAGTCTGACTACCTCCTCTCCGGTCAGCCACTCCTGATAACGGTATAGCTCCGGCAAATATCCAATCTTGGCTTTGGCTTCAAGAGAACCGAGCGGGTGACCCAGGATGGAAGCATTCCCGCCTGTTGGCGAGATGAGTCCCACCAGCATTTTGACGAAGGTGCTCTTGCCTGCACCGTTGGGGCCGAGGAAGCCGAAGGCTTCCCCTTTCCCCACAGTGATGGTAACATCCCGGCAACCGCGTCCATTAGTATACTCTTTGGTCAGGGCGTTAGCATCAATTGCAGGTACGCTGCTCATTGTGTGATCAACTCCTGTACTTTCTGAATGAATTGATCCCTGTCTGGATAGACATCTCCGCCAGTAAGCTGGAGCATCTGACCATCCTGGACCCAGACCGCAGAATAGCTATAGCCACTGCTGAACTTCATTTCGGTAAGAATAACAGAAGTGTCGGCCACCGTAATCTGTTCATCATTGCTGCCCTTTATCAGCGGCATCGGAATATCGCCTGACAGAATCCGGCTCTTCTGCAGGTCACTTCTCAGATAATCGGGAATTAGCGGAAAGTTAACTACGGCATCCAACGCTTCATCTATATCTATAGAAGGATCAACAGTAACTACAGGTGTATTCATCTGTGACAGAGTAGCCCAATGCTCCGGATCTGGAGACAGGTCATAATTCACAATTTCGGGCAAATGCAGTGTAAGCGGTTTTCCGTCCACAGACTCCGGCAACAGATCGTTCGAGCCTACACGCTTCAACGCCTGATTCACTTCATCCACGTTCAGCGTAAGGGTAATATCACGGGACGGACTCACCTCTACAGTCTTCATGCCAGTCATATCTTGGCCCTTCAGAGGTTCATATCCCAGCACTCCTTGTATTTCCCCAACCGGGAGCTTGCCCTCGACAGATCCGTTAGCGAATGTGAAAGTGCCAAAGGAATTCATCGTCTTGTGGAAATTCCCTTCCCCGCTCACCTGATAGAACATATCGCGCAGATCGCTCTCTTCCACTACAGCTACATCCTGCATCCGGAACTGGTTGAGGATAGCAGCCATGGCGGTATTGCCTACTGGAGTAGCCAGAATAGCGGCGAAGATGGCAACCCCTGCAGCGGCAGCAGCCCACTTACGGCTGCGGCTCAGCACTGGTCTGCGTGATTTGCTGATGGAATTCTGCGGAAGCTCTGAACCTGTATTTTCTCTTGCTCTTACTGAAGATATAGAATTGATTCCGCTTGCCACAGAATCCGTTATAACAGTTTCCTCTGTTTGAGCCGCTAATGCTGCCTCCTGCTTGCCCCATTCGGCCCAAACCGGATTTACCGGTTCTTGTCCGAGCTTCTCCTGCAATTTAGCCCATGCCTCGTCTGTTCCCACGGGCTGAGAATTCCCGTTTGCTCTATTGTTCATTGCTTCATTCCTCCCGGATGATCTTATTCTTGCGGAAGCGACTTCACCGCATGCTGTTTCAATTTGGCGGTAGCCCTGCTTAACAGCGTGCCTACTACCGGCGGTTTCACTCCGAGCTCTCCGGCGATCTCTGCATAGCTGTAACCCGAATACTTAAGCAGCAGAGCCTGCCGGTCCCGCTCGGGAAGCCCGTCCAGCCAGCTCCGCACATCTTCCTGGTCCAGCTTGCCCAACACTACTTCTTCCCCCGTAGGGGCTGAGGCATCTGTATCGTACATTAACTCCTGTTTATTAATCAGTCTTCGCTCCCGCACTTGCTTGTTCAGGTAATCGTATCCGATCCGTGTAAGCACTCTATGCAGCCAGGCTCCCAGAGCTTCGGGATCATCCGGCGGATTTCTGTACAGTCTCAGAAATACCTCCTGCGCCAAATCATCGGCTGCACTCTCATCCCTTACAAGCGCGGACAGCTTTCGGCGCACGATTGGATAATGTGTATAAAAAATCGATTTAAAGTTGTCTGATTCCGGAATGTCCATCAGGTAATCCTCCTTATCCGCTGCAGCTATAAGTAAGACGAAGGCTGAAGCATATTTGTATCATTCCCGTTTCAAATATTCATCCCATTCTTACCATAAGAGCTGCCGATACGCAAAATAACCCCACAAAGTGGGGCCTTAAGTTCGATGTATATTCAATTAAATAGGCACTACCCGTACCCTACATGTCCATGTTAAGTATTCAGATAATTACCATCCGCAAGGTCAGAATATCCATAAATGTGACAAAAATCAAAGAAAAAACGTACCAATTTAGTATAGACAGGTTGCTCTGAACGGTAAAATATAGTAATTTTAAAAGTGTAAACTATTATAAATTGAGAGGTGGAGCTAACGATGGAAAAGATGTGTATGGAAATGATGATGAACATGTGTATGGAGGACATGATGTGCAAGATGAAGAACATGAAGATGTGCATGGAAAAAATGACCGAAATGGGCATGATGGACATGGATATGGACATGATGATGAAGAAAATGCAGGAATGCGATGAAATGATGACCATGTGTATGACCATGATGCGTGAAGGAATGCAAATGTCCAAGTAAGTGACCGCAAGTTGTTGAAGTGAATCCGCTAAATTCACTCTAACAGTATATTCGCATATCATGGCAGAGCAGACTAACTGCATGCCATTTTTTATGTCTATTTTTTATTTATATTTCTGTATCTTCTACCTTATTATATCTCCGAATATCCCTTGCCTGGCCTATCTGATCTTGATATACCGATCCTGAATCTGTTTGGCTACGGTAATCCGCTCCATCTTCAGCTCCCAAATCTGCTCTTTCCACCGGTCGCTACCCTCATCATCCTCATGATCTCTCAGCTTATCGAATAACTGCAGCAGCATGAAGTTAATGTGATCGAACCGCGACCAAAGCTCTCTTACGCTATCCACTTGTTTCTGTGCTTCCGCAAGCTCTTTATAGTTCTTCAAGCGATCCAGGAGATCAGCCTGCCACTGTTCATCGTTAATTGCTATGGCGTAATTTAGAAGATCCAGATAATCATCGATTGACATGTGTACCGACTCCTTAATTTCTTTATACCAAGTATTATACTCGGTATTATGTATATTGCAATAGTTTGCATAAAAAAAAGCAGACATCCAAGATGTCCGCTTCGGAATAACTATTACGCTGCAGAGTTACATCAGCTTTTTGATATCATCCTTAATCTGCTCGGACTGCGGTCCGAATACAATCTGTACAGCCCCTTGCCCCAGTCTCATTACACCGGAAGCGCCAAGCTGTTTAAGTGCAGAGTCCTTAACCGCCTTGTCATCGTTAACGTTAAGTCGCAGACGGGTAATACAGGCATCGATGCTGCGGATGTTCGCAGGGCCGCCGATGTTCTCCAGAATCTTGGCAGCGCGGGAAGAAGCTGATACGGTTGTTGTTCCTTTGCCCAAGTCAATAGCTTCATCATCCGTGTCATCTTCACGGCCTGGTGTTTTGAGATTGAATTTCACGATGACAAAGCGGAACAATACATAATATAGTAAGAAGAATGCCAGCCCTACAGGGAACAGAACCCATGCATTCGTTGAAATCTTCAAATTGGTCAGATAATCAATTAGACCTGCGGAGAAGCTGAAGCCCAACCGTACATCCAGGATGTACATCACAGCCATAGACACACCGGTGAGAAGCGCATGCACGAGGTACAGAAGTGGTGCCACAAACATGAACGAGAATTCAAGCGGTTCAGTGATACCTGTAAGTATTGAGGCAATAGCAGAACCAATAAAAATCGATGCCACCATTTTTTTCTTTTCCGGTTTTGCAGTATGGATGAAGGCAAGCGCCGCACCCGGCAAAGCGAACATCATAATCGGGAAGAAACCGGTGGTGAACATCCCTGCACTTTTATCCCCAGCCAGGAAGCGCCAAACATCTCCATGGACGACCTCGCCGGCTGCGTTCGTATAATCACCGAGCTGGAACCATGCAATAGTGTTAATGACATGATGAAGGCCAATCGGAACAAGCAGACGGTTTGCGGTTCCGAATACAAATGCGCCAATTGCACCAAGGCCTACTACCCAATTTCCGAATTCACTGATGACATCCTGTACCGGACTCCAAATCATACCAATGAAAACAGCCAGCACCATAGTCGAAGCCGCAGTAATTATCGGAACAAAACGTTTACCTGCGAAGAAGCCCAGCCAATCCGGCATTTTGATATTATGATATTTCTTGTACAGGAATGCTGCCCAGGCTCCGGCAAAGATACCGCCAAGCACACCCATATCCAACACAACATCATCGCTAATGAAACCAAAGGTTCCCGGAACGATCAACAATATTTTGGTAAGAACCATATAAGCAATCAGTGCGGATAAAGCAGCTACGGCATCCCCGGCGAATCCAATGGCGACACCAATTGCAAAAATTAAGGCCAGATTGCCGAATACCGCACCAGCACCTGCGTTTAAGAATGGAGCAACGTATTGGTTCAAGAATCCACCTATTGTGCTACCCAGATGCAAATCCTTTTCATAATCGAGAAGTCCAAGCCCTTGCAGAATCGCTGCCGCCGGCAATGTAGCGACTGGTAGCATCAGAGACTTCCCTAACTTCTGTAAAAAAGCTAACATAATGAAATCATCTCCCGGTTTCATATTAGTACGTATATGTTTTTATAGCTTTGAAACCACTGTAAGAATACTGTTCTGTCCCGCAAATACTGCGCCGTAATGGCATTTGACTTCCGGGGTGTACTCCTCGCTGCTGGTCACAATGACTGGTGTAATGGTTCGGTACCCCGCTGTCCGTATCGCCTCGAGATCGAACTCAATCAGCGTCTGGCCTGCTTTCACTTCATCTCCGGTAGCAATACTGCTGATGAAGCCGTTTCCCTTCAGGCTGACCGTATCGATCCCAATATGCATCAGGAGCTGCAGACCGGAGGAATGCTCCAGGATAAGTGCGTGATTGGTTTTGACCACATGGGCGATTGTTCCGTCAAAGGGAGCGATTAATCTGCCCTCGGTCGGTTCTATGGCAATTCCCTTACCCATATGCCCGCCGGCAAACGTCTCATCCGGTACTTCAGATAACGGAACGGCTTGCCCGCTGACCGGAGCGGGTATCTCAATACTTGCTTCAGCATGTTTCTCTTCTTTTTTGGATTTCCATCTGGAAAACATAAATGTCACTCCTTGCTGCTGTTATTTATTTTTCTCTAAGGTCTGGAATAACCGGTGCAGATGCATGGCAAGGAAGCATATTTCTTCTTCCGGTACGTCTACGCCGAGCTTGCCCTGCATGATCTTTCCCATTTTGAGAGCCAGCTTGTATTCATCCTTGTATTCTTTCTTGATATGCTTCACGAATGGATTATCAATGAGCGAACCCTGCAGAATCCGTTCAATAGAGAATCTCAGGTGTACCATCAGCCGGACATGATTCATACTGCCCTGTTCAAAAATAATATTGCGTTCGTTGCGGATCATATCCATCAGATCACTGACGATGTTAGAGGCTTTGACCAGCTGGCCAACCGGCACATTGCTGACCGCAGAATATACGTGATAGGTGAGGAATCCGACTTCATCTTCAGGAATCCGCACCTCGAATTCCACGCTGATCTTCTCCGCTGCCTTGTAAGCGATCTCAAATTCCCTGGGAAAGGTCATCCGCGTTTCCTCAAGGAACGGATTGACAATGTCCATACCGCTCCGCAAGCGGAATATGGTGAACTGGATATGGCTGGGGAGCGCCAAATAGATCTTGTCGTTTAACTTGCCGGGAAACTCACGGGCGATATCCGAAATAATCTCATCCGTAATCCTCATGACCTTGGGATCTATGTCTTCCAGCAGAATCTGATACTGGCTCCATTCCTCCCGGTCCTCCAGCCGAAACAGCTTCTCAATCCGGGGATCATCCGCATCAATCACACCTGCGTCTTTAAGCGCAAAACCGATGCCCTTGCCGATAATCACATATTCCTTGCTTTTCTTGCCTCCTTGGACCATCACGACATTATTTCCAATCACCCGCAAAACCTGAAATTGTTCATTTTCCCTCGCCAAGTTCTCCCTCCTTTCCGCCCATTGCCTGATTTTTCGCACAAAAAAGAGCCAAGACTGACTCAAACGAATGAGATCAGATCTTGGCTCATGCCCTATTAAGGTAACACGCCACTTGCATATAAATGATCATTTATGATCTCATAATAAATCATACCTTGTGTTCCGTCAATGAGTTTTTCGAAAAGTCAAGTTTTACCCCGACAATCATGATTTCAAGATCTATTCTATACCTATATACATTATTTATACACTCTACAAAATGCGATATTCATACTTGTTATAAACACTTTCTAATGATTCATGCGATTCCTTCACAGTTATTAATTTACATTCTAATCATTTTTTTGACTTATTATTACTTTTAATTAAAAATATTGCGTATCATGTAAGGTTGGACTATTATGACAATATTCCATGGAAAAAATTACTAAAGGAGAAGAGAAGATGAATAAAACCTCGATTTCGGACATTTTTGAAGAACTTAATGCAGATGAATTTGATTTGAATGGGGCTGGCTTTAGCGCTGCAGAATGCGCTTACTTATGGTCGATGTGCCTCATATACCCGCAAGGTTGTACAAGCCCTTGCGTACTCTTTTACCAAGGCTGTTCTTAAGTATTGGTTATAAAGGCCCCGGAAGGGGCCTTTATCTCAAGGGGGATGCATACGATGCTTAAAAAAATTCATATTCATACAAAACAACAAGACTCTGCAGATTGCGGCACAGCATGTGTTATGAGCCTGTTAAATTTTTATGATAACTATCTTAATTATCAATATCTTAGAGATATACTAAAAACTGATACTACGGGAACAAGGTCAAGCAGTATGATCCATTCTTTGCAAAATCTTGGGTTTGAGGCAAAACTGGTCCGATTAAAACAGTTAAATGTGGTCTCCATGCAAAAAATTGTATATCCGTGCATTGCACATACATTCGTTGCCGGTCTTGAACACTACATCGTTCTTTATGGTCTTAAGAAGAATAGATTGATCGTTAGTGACCCCCAAAAGGAAAAAATATGTCTAGTAAGCTTCGATGAATTTATTTCTTCTTTTACAGGAGTAATAATCCTGGCATATCCTTCATTAAGCACTTCATTAATCTCGCCCATGCAAAAGAAAAAAAATAGTGCAGGTCAAAAAATATGGCGGATTTGCAAGCATAACCTGCCCTATATTCTTCTCTCTGCTTTTTTTGCTTTGGTTGCTGCTATATCTGCTGTCGTATTTTCTTATATTTACCGAGCAGCATTTGACTTTGTTGTTCCTGAGAAAAACGAAGATTTACTGAACCAGATCATAGGAGCTTTCTTGCTAATTATTCTCGTTAAGGGTTTGTTTGAATTTCTGAGAGGAATGTTCATCTCTATGCTTAGTAGAAGAATTGATGATCGTTTGGCTAATCATTTTTTTACAAAAATACTTAAATTACCCTTAAATTTTTTTACTAGCAGAGAAAACGGAGATACTCTTGCACGTTTTCACGACATTTCTAGTGTTAGAAATTTAATCAGTAACACTTTAATTTTGAGTGCCATTGACCTGATGACTATCTGCATAACCTCTTTCATCTTGTATAAGGAGAATCAACAGCTGTTTTTAATATCGCTCTCGCCGGTGCTAATTTATCTGTGCATCAACAGCTTGTTCTTCAATCAATTACATAAATCCAGCAAAAAAAGTATAGAAGATCAATCTTATTTGACCAGTCATATGATTCAAGTACTTGAAGGCATGGAATCCATACATGCCCTTAATAAACAGCCTTATGTCCATCAGAATCTCATTAATAAATTGAAGGGAGTTCTTAAGCGGAATTTTCTATTCAACCTGCTTTCCAATATCAACATTTCACTCACTCGAACTATCCAATCATTTTTTAGCCTGGTTGTCTTATGGGTCGGCATCAAACAGATTATTAATGATCAGTCCAGCATTGGACAATTAATGACCTTTACGGCACTTGCCAGCTACTTCATTCTTTCGGTGGAACGATTGGTAAATGCTCAGCCTGACATCATTAAAGCTTATGTTGCCATTAACCGATATTACGAATATTTGGATTATCCGACCCCTGAGAACAGTGTTTCCGGAATCCTCTGCAGAATTGATTCCATTATTTTTGATAAGCTTTCCTACTCGTACACCAACAGCAAGGTGCTGGAGAATTTATCTCTCGTGATATCACGTAACGAAAGTATCGCAATTGTTGGACAGAGTGGTTCGGGTAAAACTACTTTGGCCAAATTGATTGTTCGTATTCTGGATTCAAATGAAGGCAAATTAATGATAAATCATACGGATATCAATAACCTTGATATATATTCTGTCCGTCAGAAAATCATTTATCTATCACAAAACCCTTTCTTTTTTGCCGGAAGCTTACGGGAGAACTTGTGTATGGGTACCGATTTTACGGAGAAAGAGCTTAAAATTGCTTGTGAAGCTGCCTGTATCTGGGAAGAAATTCAGCGGATGCCTGGGCAACTTGGCTATGCCGTATTAGAGAGCGGGAGCAATTTTTCATTAGGACAAAAGCAAAGACTCTCATTAGCACGTGCTCTTCTTAATAAGCCTGAAGTAGTGATTTGTGATGAGATCATGAGCAATGTTGATGTGGAGAAGTGCCGTATAATCTACAATAATCTACAAAATATCCAGCTTACAAGATTATATATTACTCATAAGCCTGAGGATATCCCTTATGTAGATAAAATCTTTGACCTTGATAAAAACATGTTAATTAAGATTCGCGAGGAGGTTTCGGTGTGATCAAAAAGCTTATTCTCTTAACAGTTTCAGTAGCAGCAGTAATTATTTTGTTATTGAATGTATTCCACTCCATTGGAGCTGAAAAACCCCTGTATACAAATATCACCCTCTCAGAATATCAAAAGAAAATTAGTGATCTTGAAAATTTCTCGATTTATATCTATGCTACATCCTGCCGAGCGTGTCAGACTTTTAAACCCATTGTTAACGAAGTGCTTAAAAACAAACCAAATGTAGTCTATGCTCTAAATCTTGATAAAAACCAAAATAGAGATCTATCCTTTTTAAAAGAACAAAATATCTCACTAACCCCTACGATGGTAAACTACGAAAAAGGTAAAGAGATCGCCAAAAAAGAAGGCGTTCTATCTGAAACTGAACTAAAAAACTTTTTAAATCTTAATTAGTGTAAGAAGGGAGTACCGTATGCTACTCGCAGATATCTTTCAACATATTCGTAAGGAAAATCCTCTTTGCATAGATAACGATTTGGCCCAGATAATTGAGTGCATTACATATATTAATCCCCATCCGCAAAACAATGAAAAGACAGAAATCATTCACGAATTCCCTTTATCGTTTAAGAATGAACCTTCCCCGCTCCTTACTTTTTGTGTACTAACGAAAAATGAAGAGAGATGTATTCAGAGATGTATTCAGAGCATTTACAATCATGCCGACGAGATTATAGTAATTGATACAGGCTCAACGGATAACACCTTAGAAGTAATTAGATCCGAATTTGAAGGGATCCGCATCTATAATAAGGAATGGACTAACGATTTTTCGGATATTCGCAACTACGCCTTAAATCTAGCGACGTATACATGGGTTTTTTTTCTCGATGCTGATGAGTACATGAAACCAGAGAGTCTAGATACCCTGAAGGATACTCTGAAGCTGGCAGAAATGATAGAGGACCAATGCTATTGTCTCAGTCCGTCCATTCTTGATTTAAATGGCAACCGATATACCAATACGCAAAGAATTTTGAACAAGAAATTTGATTTTCACTACACTGGTAGAGTACATGAAGAACCTAAATCTCATCGATTCAATAAGGTTTTTGATATTGGCCTTTCACTAACTATTTTTCATGACGGTTATGAGCAAAATATTTATCTCAACAAGAGAAAGGCTGAACGAAACATGAATATGATTAAATTAATGCTGAATGAAGAACCAAATAATCTTAAATGGAATTATTATCACGCTAGAGCGCTTCTCAGATATCAACAAGCACCGGAAGAATATGAAGCAGAACAAGAACTGCTAAGAGTATCAGTGACAGTGAATAAATACACTTCAAGATCTCTTATATTACTGGGTCAGCTCTACTGCAAACGCGCTGATATCATGAATCTAAAAAAGATCATCGCTTTAATTAAGGAATCTAATACATTCGTTCCTCAGGTTGATCTTATGTATCTGGAAATGGCTTTGAACCTCATGCTCGTACTTACCAGAATGAACACTATACGAAATGAAGCAGAGAAACTGATAGGTGGAATTAATAATAGCTTGATTCATTCCAGAAATGAACACCTAAAGAATATAGCGGGGCTGTATAGTTTTCATATGGCTGATTTCAACAAAATTACCGATTTTCTCACGTCTAATGAGAACAGTTTAAATGAAATCCCAATTATACATGAAGAAATCGCTTCCTCTTTGAATCTATTGGACAGGATGAAACATAAATTATCGCAGATATATTAAAAGGGGTGTTTTCATTTGAAAAAAAATACGTTGCTAGTTACTGTTGTTGTTGTGCTGGCTGTCTTCTTCTCGGTTATGGGAGCCGCAAAAAGCTCACAAAGAAGTGAACTTGAGAAAATCCCGTCCTTGATGGACGCAGTAGGACAAATCACATTAACTCCAGGAGATTTCAAACTCGATAAGCAGCCTTCGATGGGTGATCCCAGTGCTCCAGTAAAGGTTATAGAATTCATTGATTATAAATGTCCTTCTTGCAAGAAATGGGATGCGGAAAGCTTTCCAAAATTCAAGCAAGAGTTTATTGATACAGGTAAGGTGCAATTTTTCGTCATAAACTTCCCCTTTCTAGGGCCTGATTCCATTGAAGCCGCAATGGCTGCAGAGTCCATTTTCCAACAAGATTCCAATAAATTTTGGGAGTTCAAAGTGCAATTGTACAGCTATCAAGGAAAGGAAAAAAACGTGTGGGCTACTGAAAAACTCCTAAAAAAAATTGTCAGTGAAAATATTAACGGAATTGATCAGAAGAAATTTGCAGCAGATTTAGAGAATCACACTTATCTTCTAAATGTTAAAGAGGATTTTAAAATATCAGCTGCCAATGGAGTATATGGAACCCCTTCATTTATAGTCAATGGCACTTTAGTCAAAACAGATGATCTCAGCGAAAAAATCGCTCAAATGACTAAATAGCTTTCATTGGCAGACTCATTGTATGAAAGGAACCGCAGATGAAGCTAATCAAAACAGAAGGCTATTTTCTAGCCATAACGGTCTCTATAATCAGTGTAATCAGTACTATTTACTTTATAGCTGTCATGGGTTTTAAACCTGGCATCTTATGCTGGATTCAGATTGTACTAATGATATCAGTAATGTTTTCACTCGGACTTAAGTATAAATACAAACCTCAGCAGTGTAGAATCTATAGTATAGCTGTATCATCGACTGGTGTAATCTTCTCAATCTATCATATAGTAAAGCAAAAAATGAGCAGTATACCGTCTCAATGTGTAATTGGGAAATCTGCATGCAATGAAGAATACTTAAATATATTCGGTTTTATATCAATTCCCACTCTTGCACTTCTTGCTTTCTTTAGTATCGTCTTATTTCTTTATTTATCTTGTGAAGAAAAACAAACATAAATAACTCTAATTAAAAGAGCCGGGAAGAAACCAATAAATGGTT
The DNA here is from genome assembly GCF_037963255.1 of Paenibacillus sp. FSL H8-0259. Lineage (NCBI taxonomy): Bacteria > Bacillati > Bacillota > Bacilli > Caryophanales > Paenibacillaceae > Paenibacillus > Paenibacillus sp. FSL H8-0259. The sequence continues at coordinate 3,767,096 of NZ_CP150147.1, read as the reverse complement.
TACTTCACGGCTCTTTAGTATGCAAAATCAACTTCTATACGCCATCCTGGATCCACCGGCACATCCGGCTGACTACATCTTTCATTACTACAGGCTTGCTTATGAAATCTGTTGCTCCTGCAGTAAGACAGCGTTCACGGTCTTCCTTCATAGTCTTGGCTGAAATCGCAATGATCGGAAGCTCTGTGAGTAATAGTTCTTCCCGGATAATCGACAAGGTATCGTAGCCATCGAGATTCGGCATCATGATGTCAAGCAATACAATATCCAAGTCAGGCTGTTCTCTGACCATCTGCAGACACTCGTAACCTGTCTGGGCAGTGAGGATATTCATTTCATAAGGCTCCAGGCCCTTCTGCAGTGCAAAAATATTACGTGCATCATCATCTACAATCAGCACAGTTCTGCCCTGAAGCTTCTGGAACTCCTTTTCAAACAGTAAATCCTTGCTGTTGACCTGCGTCTCCCGCCGGACAGACTCTGCCTGTTCAGACGCTGCTGCAGCCTGGGTCTGCCCCGTGAGGCTATCAGGCTCTTCCCCGCTGTCCAGCTCACGGCATGGAAGATAGAGCGTGAACGTGCTGCCTGCACCCTCTTCACTCTCCAGGCTGATATGTCCGCCCAGCAGCTTGGCTAACTGTAGCGAGATGGATAGCCCTAATCCGGTTCCTCCGAATCTGCGCGCAGTCGTCCCGTCAGCCTGACGGAAGGCCTCAAAGATCAGTTCGCGGTTCTCCGCCGAAATGCCGATACCCGTATCTTTTACAGCAAAGGACAGTAAGGATTCATTCATGGCGTAATTCATATCCGAGTAGGAATCCAGCTTATGGACATCCACAGAGACTGAGCCATGCTGTGTGAATTTGAACGCATTGGACAGCAGATTACGCAGGATCTGATGCATCCTCATTTCATCGGTGAAGAACAGATCGGGAACCTCCGCGCCGATGGTCACCTTAAATTCTAAATTCCTTCCCTCAGCGAGCTTACCGAAATAACCCTGCAGCAGGGACGGCAGCTCAGTAAGATTAACGGCATCCATTTCCACCAGCATTTTGCCGGCCTCCACCTTGGAGAGATCAAGAATATCATTAATCATACTCAGCAGATCACTGCCGGAATTGTAAATTACTGAGGCATACCCCTGTTCTTCTTCTGTCAATGTGTGATTGCGGTTCTCCGTAAGCAGCTGTGAGAGAATCAGCATGCTATTGAGCGGTGTGCGCAGTTCATGTGACATATTGGCCAGAAACTCTGATTTATAGCGGGAGCTTAGCTCAAGCTGTTCATTGTACCGCTCCAGCTCTATTGCTGCGTTCTCTGCCACAGCCTTCTGATCCTCAAGCTCCTTGTTCACTGTCAGCAATTCACTGGTCTGGTTCTGCAGCTCCTCAGTCTGTACCTGAAGCTCCTCCGACTGTACCTGCAGCTCTTCGGATTGCACCTGCAGCTCTTCATTCATAACCTGTGAATCATGCAGCAGCTTCTGAATCTCCATCCGTGTCATTACGGAATTGACGGTCACGCCCATCATTTGGAGCAATTCATCCAGCAGCTCGAAGTGATAAGGAGCCCACCGTGTAAGCGCAGCAACCTCCAGCACCGCCACCGTCTTGTTCTCAAAAACAATCGGAGCGATGACCGCAAACCGCGGAGCCGTCCTGCCCAGCCCGGAAGAGATATAAACATAATCCTCCGGCAGATGCTCGATAATGTTAACCCGCTGATCCAATGCGCACTGACCGATCAAACCCGCTCCAGGCTGAACGAGATCTCCGCTTAAACGGGCTTCCTTGTTCTCGGCTCCCGCATAGGAGTACCTGCGCTCAAAAAGCTCATCCCGGTTAAGCACAAATATAGTGGCGTACTGCATTTCCAGCATCAGCGACAGGCGGTTGATAAAGATCCGGCACAAAGCAGCCATATCCGTCGTTTCCTGCAGTGCAATAGACATCGAAGTAAGCTGTTCGCTGTTCCACTGATCCCGCTGCACAGTGTCCAGCAGGCCATTGGTCGCTTCTCCCAATTCATAGATCTCATCAAACGTCTTCACTTTGATGCGCTCTGACTTATTCCCTCCGCCGGCTATTTCGTTAATGGCCCGGATCACACTGTGCAAAGGATTCACAATGCTGGCTGAGAGCAGATAGGTAATGAGTGAGGCTAATAGGGCTACGAGGCCCCAAAGAATGTACATCGTAATGAGCAGCTTATGGTTGCTGTCCTTTAGATTGTTAATACGCTCATTGGTAAGCGTGCGTTCAATATCGCGGAAGTAATCGGATTGCGAGCGAATCGCATCGATCACAAATTTACCTGCATCATTGCGAAAAAAAGCACTTACAGTCTCATCCTGGCCATTCCGCTTCAGATCAACTACATATTGGCCGGCCTCATCGATCCATTTCTCAATATTATCTGATATGTTATTCAGGTTCCCCACTTGCTCCGGATTATCTATAATCAGACCGTTTAGCTTCGCGAAATTAATCCGCCATTCTACAAGACCGTTGTTATATGGCTCCAGGTAAGACTCGTCCCCGGTAAGGGCGTATCCCCTTTGCCCGGTCTCCATATCCAGTACATTTTTTTCAATTTGATATGTAAGTTCATGAACCTCGATATCATGGTCACTCAGAAACACGGTTTCTTTCTCCAGGCTGGTAATCCTGTTGGAGACGATAACCAGAAACAGCCCCAGCATTAATAAAATGATGACATATCCAAGTGCGATTTTGCCACGGATCTTCAAGCTCCACGCATGCTTCTCCGGCAATGGTCCAACCCCCATCTTGCGTTATAATATACTGCATTCCCTATAATTGTAAAGGCTGGAGCAAAGGTTAACAAGCAGACCGGTTTCCAGGTGTGCAGCCCTACAAATATCCTTCTGTGCGCGGCAATCTGTCCTTGAGCTGCCGTACATTGGCTTCCAGTTTAATAATAATTTCTTCCAAATCCAGCGGATCGATCCCTTTGATAACCGGAGCAGGTGCTGTTGCTGCCTTGGTCTCGGCCTTCAACTCCTTCATTTCAATCTGCTGCTCCTGCCACTTATCCATCAGATCGGCAATGGTAGCATAGAACCGCTCATAATCCTTAATTACACTATCCAGAAACGTATCCACTTCCTCGGCATCGTAACCGCGAAGCTTCATGCTGAATTCCTTCTCATGAATAGTAAGTGCATCCAGGGTAATTCCGAGCTGGCTGAACAGCTTTCTTTGCTTGTCCAACCGGCGTTTCATATGTTCGTCCATTTAAGTAACCTCCAAAGTTATGCTGCATTCATCCGGCAGTAATTATTATAACAGGGTGAAAGCAACCTGAAAACATCACTAAAGTTGCATTTCAGCAGAACGGAGCCTGCTGATTGCACTCCGGGACAATAGGGTAAGGAAAGATTACAACAGTATAACTACTACACACACCCGAAAGGAAGATGACCCGATGAGCCACTTATCAAAATCAGAGTTGACTAAGCTCCGGCAGCTACTTGAGGAGCGCAAAACAGAACTGGAACAGCATTTCTCCAGCAACGGGGCTGAAGACAGCCTGCTGGGTGATTCACTCACACTCTCTACGGGAGAACTCTCTTCAGTCGATAACCACCCTGCCGATACAGGAACCGAAACGTTTGAACGCAGCCGTGACCTGTCCATCAACACTTCACTTTCTGAAGAATTAACCGATATCGAAGCTGCCCTTCAGCGGATCGAAGACGGTACTTATGGAATCTGCGAAATCAGCAAACAAGAAATTCCTTATGAACGTCTTGAAGCCATCCCCTACACCCGTTACGCCGTTGAATATGCCCCGTCCAGCCGGAATTCGGACGTGCGTCCCGTGGAAGAAGAAGTCATGACTCCGCCGCCTTCCGGCGCGGGCCAGGGACGGCAGGAGCATAGCGGGAGATTCGATGATGCCGGAGCCTGGGAAGCTGTCGAGGATTACGGCAGTGCAAGCTCACCTGTCACCACTCCGGGCCAGGATACCGAAGAAGAGGATTCCTGAGTTACGGGCGGAATAGCGATCCAATAGATCAGCTTCAGAAGTTGTCTGCTACCGCCTTATTCAGTATCCCCAGACAGCGGTCCAGATCAGTCTTTACCTGTTTTTTGTACAGCTTGGCCTTCTCCTCCCCGTCGGCAGTGAAATGGTATAGAACAATTTCCTGGAAATCAACTTTGGGATCACTGCCCTTTAGCTGCTTCGTGCGGTAAAGTATCCCCTGCTGCACTAATTCATGCAGCGCACGGTAAATTTCACTTTGGGGAGGAGAATACCCATACGCTTTGAAATCTCTCCGCAGATCCTCCAGCATCTGATAACCGTATCCTTTGTGCTGTTCCACCATAGTAATCAGATATACCTTTATAAACGCCCGCTGGGCAATCATAAACGCCATAGGACACCTCCTGGGTGTTTTTTTGATATGGATTCTTTGATATGAATTGTTTGATAGGGTTGTTTACAGTTTGTTATGACTTACTTGTATCCCTAGTATAAACCCTATTTCCCATCATTCACAACAAGTAATGCCCAAGTAAAAATTCAGGATATCGGAAGGGTTTGAATTAAAGGTTCCTTTTTCCGGTTCGAAAAGTTTGATAGGTACGTGGCTAGTTTGGTCTAAGGAGTGTGTGTGGATAGGTATGTGGTGGCATTTTTAGTATTTCTATTGTGAATTTTTCATATGATGAATTTGCAGAATTATAGCGATTAAGTTAGCAAAGTGGCCTTGCTTGCTCAAGCGGACTGACATTCCGTTATCTTGTTCATTTGAGTAAAAATCGGGGCATTTCAGAATGTTTAACGGAATCACTCAGTCCGCATGCCCCTGTATTTAGCCAGAATTAACCGCTTAGCGGAATCTCAGTCCGCATTACAGTTGATTAGTCATGAAGAGCCCGCCAAGTTAAGGGTGACGAAATATAGAATTGGTCAGTTCCATCTTGATCACCCTATGAGTTCGGGTATTTCATGTTTCTTGCATCTGGATACCTGTACTGACTGGACTTATTCATTATGAATTTTTAATTTGGGAGTTTATTTATAGGGATCTATTTATTGAGAAGTTATTTAAAGTAAATATAGATGGTGAGATTTTCAATCTAATCAAACTATTATGATTTTTTCACATAGTGATATTATATCAACAACTTTTTTAGTTTTTTTCTTTGGTCTTCTGTTGGTCTTCTGTTGGTCTTCTGTTGGTCTTCTGCTGGTGTTCTGTTGTTCTTCTGTCAATCCACTACTGGTCTACTGCTGGTCTACATTGAGTTATTTTATCCATCTGATTTCGTCCTTCTTTTTATTTTAATTAGCCGGGTTTAGTTTGTGTGTGTTCTTGGTCTGTTTTTGTTTGTGTGTCTTTCTCGTCTGTTTTTCTCCATCTGTTTTTCTTTGTATGTTTTTCTTTGTATGTTATTCTCGTCTGCTTCCCTTGTCTGTTTGTATTCTTTGTTTGGTACTTTGCTTCTTTTTAATGCTGGAGTTTCTAATGTGAATTTTTCATGTATTGAAATTTCACTTCACTTCACAGATTTATTGTTGTAAATGCAACATAAATCATGTACTATTTTTTTACCACCCTGTCAAAATAATATTGCGGGCTGCAGCAGACACGGCAAGATTACACGAGCGAACAGTCCTAAATGTTGTACAAATTGCAACTTGTATGTTTTGATCCAAGGTGATTCGTAAAGATTGTTGTATGAAATACAAGAATCGACCACGCATAGCCGCTCAAACACAGGGAAATGCTGCTTTTTCTACAACAATTTTCGAATATACTCTATATTCTGCCGGGAATGATGTATTTCGTGCAGGATTTCAGTTAGTGTTGTTAGTCTCTGAAGTTCAGCCTATACAGGGTAGTTGTAATAACGGAAGAATGTTTGAGATAAGGAGGAATCATAAATGAGTATAACTATAACAAAGTGCTCGGCCGGCGATTTGGGCTTGCTTCAAGACATTAGTGTTGAGACCTTCAGGGATACATTTGAGCATCAAAATTCAGCGGAAGTTATGCAAGCCTATTTAGAGAAAGCCTTTAACCTGGAGCAATTAAATACTGAGTTATCTAATAGCGCTTCTGAATTCTATTTCATCTACTCCAAAGGCGAGCTTGCCGGGTATTTGAAGGTAAACACGAATGAGGCCCAATCTGAAAATATGGGTAACCATTCGCTTGAAATCGAGCGGATCTATATCAGGAGGCCTTTTCACAATCAGGGACTTGGAAAATATCTGATTGATAAAGCCATAGCAATTGCGGTTGAGCGGAATATCGATAAAATTTGGCTGGGCGTGTGGGAACGAAACGGGGGTGCGATTGCTTTTTATACAAAAATGGGGTTTGTCCAGACCGGTATGCATTGTTTCTATATGGGTGATGAGGAACAGACTGATTATATAATGACCAAAACGCTTAACAGCACCGCAGCAGACGGTACAAAAATCACTTCAGATAAGCCGGGAAATTCATAGACCCTACGGACTCTTAGACGATACCTGCTTTATATCCCTCCCCAAAGCAAAGACTGCCCCAGGCCAAATGCTCCTGTAAGGCAGTCCTTGTTATTATTTATAATCATGTTGAGCCAATTTGCTCATTTAAAATTTGTCGCGGTTGTACAGATCCGGATCGCTGTCGGCGTTCATCGCGCCTCTGTTGCCCAGCGTGTTACCGACCCTCGTATCCTCCGGAATGATATCCGGATTCGTAGGTCCGCGGTCTGCCAATGTGCTGTTTACGGTATCGTCGGCATAAAGGCTGTCATAACGGCTTGCGTTAAGGGAACTGTTGCCACGGAAAACATTATGGATATCCCTGCCCCGGCCGTTGTCGTCAACGAGGACGAGGATTTTGCCGCTGTCCACGTATCCTTCGTAATCACGCGCTGCATCCTCCGGAATGCCGAGTCCGATTAATCCGCCCACGAGTCCGCCTGCACCTGCGCCGATTGCAGCACCTGTTAAAGTGGCTACAATGGGACCTGCTGCGAGAATCGGTCCTATCCCCGGGATAGCGAGTGCGCCGATTCCTGCAAGTAATCCTGTGATTCCGCCGACTACGCCCCCGGTTGCCGCTCCTGTTGCTACCCCTTCCGGCGCCATCGTTCCTGTATCCTCGGAAATGCTTTTTAAATCATCACGATCCCGTGTAATTACTGAAATATCGTCGTTAGTGAACCCTTGGCTCTGCAAACTTTCAATTGCTCTGGTCGCTTCTTGTTCTGTGTCGAATACACCTACGATTTTATCTGTCACTTGAAGCCCTCCTTCGAAATTGTCGTTCGCTATTGTATTACCCATTCACAGGTGTGCCAAACAGCGATTCCAATTCTTTGCGGGTTAATTTGCGTTAATATGCAAGAATGTTTATTTTGACGGACGGGTGCGGTTGGTTGGAATAGCCTGCAGCGGATCATCCGGCCAGTAGTGCTTGGGATAGCGGCCTTTCAAATCTTTTTTGACCTCAAAATAAGTGCCCTGCCAGAAGCTGGCCAGGTCTGAGGTCACCTGCATCGGCCTTCTGGCCGGAGACAACAGATGCAGCAGCACCGGAATCTTCCCTCCGCCAATCCTCGGCGTATCGGTCTGCCCGAACATTTCCTGCAGCCTGACGGCCAATACCGGAGATCCCGGATTGCTGTAATCCAGTGGAATACGCGAACCGCTAGGCACGGTAATATGTGTGGGCGCTTCTCTATTCAGCGTCTGCCTGCTGTTCCAGTCCAGCATACTCTCCAAAGCCTGCGTCAGATTCACACGCTGCAGATCGCGCAAATTGCGCATTCCGTGGATATACGGGGCCAGCCACTCGTCCAGGGTATCGCACAGCGCAGCATCGGACATATCCGGAAAGTCCGCCCGCAAGGTATGAAGGAAGCCCATCCGCTGGCGCAGCTGGAGGGTTCCCTTGTCCCACGGCAGCCGTTCCAGCCCTTCTGCAGCAATCACTTTCAGCAGTACGCGTTCCGTCTCTTCTGCGGTTGCGCGTTCATGCGTCGTCTCCTTCAGGATGAGCGCGCCCAGCCGGGTTACTCTGCGCGCCTTCACGCTTCCGCTCTCGTTGTCCCAGTAGACTTCGCGCTCTTCAAGAAGGCTGTCCGCATGATGCTTCAGCAGATCCTGCTCGGAGAGCTCTGCGGCAAGCATGATCCGGCTCTGCCCGGCACGGTCATCCACGCCGGGCGCCACAATATAGGGCGAGCGCGCCAGCGGCTGGCCCTCGCGCATCGCCGCCCCCCGGCCGCCGGAGAGGAGAAACGCGCCATCGCCGCGTTTCTGCCCGATGCGGTCGGGATAGGCGAACGACAACAGCAGCCCGCTGAGGCTGATGTTGTCAGGCGGTCCGCCCGGCGCTGCCTGCAGCTGCGCCAGGAAGTTCCGGCTCTCGCGCTGCACCGCGCGAAGGGCCGCCGGGTCCGCTCCGCCGCCGGCAGCGGAGCGCCCGGACCCGAGCAGCGCCTCCACGCGCAGCGTGAGGTCGCTGCTTAGTGCCGCGGGACCCTTGAAAAGGTCCCGCTCCTGCAGCAGCGCCGCGAGCAGTGCCGCCAGCGGCGCCGCTGCAAGGTCTGCCGCGCGCAGCAGCATGTGCGCGATGCGCGGGTGCGCGCCGAGCGCGGCCATGCTGCGGCCGTGCGGCGTAATGGCGCCGCCGGCGTCCAGCGCGCCGAGCTGGCGCAGCAGCGCCGTGGCCTGCGCGTAAGGCGCGGCAGGCGGCGCATCGAGCCAGGCGAGCGCTCCGGGCTCCGGCACGCCCCACAGCGCCAGCTCCAGGGCAAGCTGCGCCAGGTCGGTCTCCATAATCTCCGGTACGTTATCGTCCGGAAGGCGGTCATGCTCCTCCCGGCTCCACAGCCGGTAGCACACGCCCGGCGCCGTGCGGCCGGCCCGGCCGCGCCGCTGATCCGCCGAGGCCTTCGAGACCGGCACCGTGGTCAGGCGCGGCATGCCGGTGCGCGGAGAGAACACCTGGGTCCGTCTAAGACCCGTGTCAATCACCGTGCGCACACCTTCAATCGTCAGACTGGTCTCGGCGATGGATGTCGCCAGAACGACCTTGCGTTCTCCCGGTACAGCCGCTGCGACTGCTGCTTCCTGCATCTGCTGCGGCAGCTGGCCGTAGAGCGGACGCAGCACAGTTCCCTCCGGAAGACCTCCGGAGGCCAGCTCCTGCTCCGTCCGGCGGATCTCCCGTTCGCCCGGCAGGAAGACCAGTACATCCCCCGGCTGCTCGGTAAGTGCCCGGCGCACGGCTGCGGCCGCCGCTAGCTCGGGATAGATCTTGTCGGGGCCCGGTACATACACCGTTTCAACCGGATACGTCCGTCCCGGACAGTTGACTACCGGCGCCCCGCCAAGCAGAGCCGATACCCGCTCACCATCCAGTGTCGCCGACATCACCAGAATGCGCAGATCCTCCCTCAATACACTCTGCGCTTCGAGCGTCAGCGCCAGCCCCAGATCAGCATGCAGGCTCCGCTCATGAAATTCATCGAAAATCACGAGTCCGACATCACCTAGCGAAGGATCGCTTTGCAGCATTCTCGTTAATACACCTTCTGTAACCACAACAATACGCGTATTCCTGCCCACCTTGGTATCCATCCGCATCCGGTATCCGACCGTCTGACCGACACTTTCCCCGAGACAGGAAGCCATATAAGCCGCCGCCGAACGGGCTGCCAGACGTCTGGGCTCCAGCATGAGAATGGTTTTGCCGGCCAGCCAAGGCTCGTCCAAAAAAGCCGGAGGGGTCCCTGTGGTCTTACCCGCTCCCGGCTCGGCGATCAGTATTGCTGCAGTAGTATCTGTAAGTATTCTTTTCAGGTCAGGGAGCACCTGCATAATTGGAAGCTGCTTCATTTCATCTCTCCATCATCCGCTACAAATTAGGTATAATTGGAATTAACATACTTTAATCAGCTATATCCATTTCATTATCATGGGCGAAACCGGCCCGGATATCAAGGAGTTCAGCCATATGAAGATTATAAAAGTGATCAGACTCATTTCTATGTCAGTTTTGGCGTTAAATGCACTAAGCGGGTGTACGCCCAAAGATACCGCCAACTCCCCCGCTTACGCCAGCAGCCAGACCTTTATTCCTGCCGTGCATCCCGTCCCGGAGCCTACGCCCGTCTTTTCGCCGGAAGCCCAGCCTTATGCAATGTCCGTCTCTTCAGGGGACAAAGTTAAGCAGCAGCTGCAATTCGTCTTTCATCATGGTTTTCTTCTGCGAGACGGCAGCCTGGAGACACAGGTTCCTTCTAATTATAGCTCCGCGGATACTGAACTGCCCCCTCATACGGAATTGAAGCTTGAGAGACTCTACGCTTCTACCGCGGATACAGGCACGCAGTCATTCCTTCTCGCAAGCATCGTTTGGCCCACTAACAGTATCGGCAGTACTTTGGAGCAATGGCTGTATAGTTATGAACCCGGGAGAGGCTTCACCCTGCTGTGGTCATTGGCAGATGAGCAGCCCGCTGTGGCGACCACACAGATTGACGCGTACACGCTGCAAGTCAAGCTGGCAAAATACGGACTGACGCAGAATCTACGATTGCTGGATGAAGATATCCTCCGTTTGAAGAGCAATTCTTCTCTGCCGAATCCGCTCAGCCAGTCTGATCTGATAGATATAGGTACACCTACTGCTTACAGCCTGCAAGAGAACGGAACAGATCCTTCCTCATCATGGATTGTTAAGAGACTGGTCAATCTCGAATCCGCGCCTTTTATAGTTGGGAATCTATATACTGAGTTTGAGCTGAAGGGCGGGTCTGCCAGCGTGAGCCGGGCATTCCTCTCCAGTTATGCCAATCTGGCAGAAGGAGTTGTCCTTGACCGCATACTGATAGACAAGCTCCACCTTCCGTCAGACTCCGCAGAACTCCATTCTGCCTTAGCCCAAGCTTCTACTCTTAATACGAATCAGTTGGTCGAGGCAGTCCTGGCACTTGCTGAGCAAGGCATCATTCACGAAGAGCGCGGTTTCTATATCTCTACTCCTCTGCCGTAAAACTCTTCAATGTAGTATAGAAAACAGCCCCCAGTTCTTCGAACTGGAGGCTGCTCCTACATATTCCTTACTCGTCCATTCCTTCAAGGCGCTGCCGGATCTTATCGCCGTAATCCATATAAGCCGCACTGCCGTCCAGTCCGCGTTCCTGCAGCAGGACCTGCAGACGCAGGCGCTTGAGGGACAGCTTGGATTCCAGCTCCTTGCGTTCGCCGCTATCGCTGTTCCCGCTGCGGTGACAGGCGGCCAGCAATTCTTCCAGGGTTACACACTCCGCACGCAGAGAGACTTCCTCCGGGAGCAGCCCTGCATTCTTCATGATCTTGTAGGACATCCGCAGATCCTCAGGCACTCCCGAGAGATCCTCCAGTTCCAGCGGCTTGCCATGCCCCGGCAGATTGGCAAACTCTCCGCTGCGCATGGCCTCCTGAATTCTCTGTTCTGCAAGCCAAGATAATATAGCCATACACCCCGCTCCATTCGCCAGCACCTGCTGTTTGCCCTTATTTTAGCACAGGCGCTGATGAAATTCATTCCCGGTTCACCTTCTCCTTATGATAACCCCGCTCCCCGTAAGGAGACAGCTGCTCCAGCCATTTGGTCTCCAGCTCCGGCAGCATTTTGCGGTATTTCTTCAATTCCTGTACATCTGCCACGAAATCTTCTTCAGGCTTAATCTGCTCCAATACCTCAAAACAGAATCCGGCCTCACCATATTTATTCCAATCGGCCTGCAGCTCCTTGTTGTCATGGTTGTTGATATCCAGCATGAACTTATGCTTGTTCCAGACCCCGTCAAGATTCAGGCTGCTTCCTACATACGCTTTGTCGTTGCCGGTATTTACAATTCTGTATACCCCCATCGGCCTGTGCGTGTGCGCATAATTATATCCCAGCTCTTTGCGTCTTGATTTATCCATTCTCTTGTCTCTCCTTCTCATCTGCGTTAGCTTATCTATTCTTCCATAAGCTTCTGCTATAATTTCACCCAGTAGCTGCTTCCGTCATCTTCGCGGTCCAGCAGTCCGTAATCGATCAGGTAGCGCCGCAGCGTCACATAATCGGGATAAGCCGATTCCAGCACGGCGTTAATTTCTTTCTCACTGTACTCGCGTCCCGTCTCAAAACGCTGGATCAAATGCCGCAGAATTGCCGCTTTACGTTTCTGTTTCTTCGGGAACTCTGACAAGGGGCCATCCAGGCCCTGTTTGAAATAAGCACCCAAGATCTCGGTATTCTCCTGTTCAGTAATGGCAAACCGTTCATCAACCATCACAGCCGTACGCGGAATACTGACAAAAGGGGATGAAGCCCCCGGCTTCTCTTCGGCCAGCTCCATTACAGCCAGGAATAGCCTGGCCTGCTTCACCTTCTCCCTAAGGGTGAACCGGTGATTGCGGACGGTGGACGTGCTGCCGATTCCCAGCTCTTTGGCAGCCTCAGCGTCACTGAGACTTTGACGGAAGGCCTGCAGCAGACCTTTCTGCAGCTCCGTTAATCCGGTCAGCTTCTTATCCAGCGTAAGCAGCCAAGTGAACATCCCCCCATGCGTGCTCTCTACATGCAGGGCTGCGAACCTCTCAGCTTCATAGAATTTGTCCCCATCCTTATAAATAATACCCTTCTCGAACTGCTCACCGCAGACCAGACAATAGAACACAGCCAGGTGTCCGTCACCTTCACACGTGTAGCCCTGCTTCAATTCTGCAATGGAAGCATTCCAGAATTTTTCCGAAATCCGGATCGCTTCATTTTCTTCCGACAACTGGATCACCACATTCTTTGTTTGTTTTTATATAGACATAATATCATTACGTTTGTTATTTTACAACTATCTAATTAGATTGTTTGTTTAAAAAACAAAAACACTGCCAATCATGGCAGTGTCTCTGGAAACAGGCTGTGGTTATTTGATTAACCGTTCTATAGTGAATCCGAGGCTTGCTTCAGCAAGGAGGACAGCAGTTCATAATCGACAGTCTTGCCCTCCGTTAGCTTGGTTGTCAGGCGGTCTCCGCTTCCCGCTTCGAATTGCCCTTCAGGTACCTCCAGCGCTGCTGCATTGAATATAGAGAAGCTTACCCAGCCTTTGGCGGTGGAGATTACAGCTGCATATTTCCCGTTTTTGAGAAAATGCGGTTTGCCATACTGAATCCGTTCCGTCACGTCAGGGACCGTTTCGTGAATCACTTGACGCAACTTAGAGCATATCTCCGCTTGCCAGGGTACTTTGATTTGAGCAATGAAATTTGTAACCTCTTCGTTCATGGAATCACCTTTTTCTGGAGGATGTGATGCAGGCTCTTACGGTTTGGCTATAGCAGCAATATCCCGGTTCTCCACAATATCACGGTCATGGCCCCGGCTCACAATATGAATCATTGCCAGTCCCATTTCCTGCAGAGTTACAGCATACCCCGGAAATAAGGCGCGAAGCACGGGGTACATCCATCCAATAGCATAATAATATTTATGTGTGCGGGTCAAGCCCGGAGTAGGCCGGATAAACCCCGGACGAAAGAAGTAGGTTCCCCGGAACGGCAGCTTGCGCAGATCATTCTCCGTCTTGCCCTTCACTCTTGCCCACATACTGCGCCCTTGTTCTGTACTATCCGTTCCCGATCCGGTCACATAGCAGAAGACCATGTCCGGATTCACGGCAGACAGCTGCCGGGCCACATGCATCGTAAGATCATAGGTCAGCCTGCGGTATTCCTCTTCCTTCAACCCGACCGATGATACCCCGAGGCAAAAGTAACAGGCATTATAGCCCGCAAGTTTCCCGCTGATGCTGCTGAGATCATAGAAATTCTCATGGATTATTTCGGTTACTTTAGGATGCGAAATGCCGGAGGGACGGCGGTTGATCAGCAGTATCTGTTCCACCTGAGGATGCGTAAGGCATTCATGCAGCACGCCTTCACCCACCATACCGGTAGAACCGGTAATAATTGTACGGATTTTGCCTCCTGCTGTTACAGGTTGGGATGATCTCATATATTCGCCTGCTTTCTTTGTAACTATTAGCTCTAACCGCTCTGCGTCTTATCTTATCAATCCGCGGCAAAATCCGCAGAAGTGCTAAGCGCCTCCCAGCGTAAGGTTTCGGCCAGCTTGGCCTGATCGATCTCCTTGGCCATCCCTACAGCATCACTGCCCAGCAGCAGACGGAGCGGCGGATGAGCCTCTTCCACAATCGCCAGCATTGCCTGCGCCGCTCTGGCCGGATCTCCGGGTTCTTGTCCTGTGCGGCTCCGTACATGCTTCAGCAGTTGACCTACTGTGTCCTTATACGGTTCTCCGGGTTCTACATGACTCATGGAAGGCCCCGCCCAATCTGTACGGAATCCCCCCGGTTCAACAATAGTTACCTTGATTCCCAGCGGGGCAGCCTCTTTGGCAAGTACTTCCGAGAAGCCCTCCACCCCCCATTTTGCCGATTGATACGCCGCGAGTCCCGGAGCCCCTGCACGTCCGCCGATAGAGGATATCTGCAGGAAATGCCCGCTTCCCTGCTCACGCAGAACAGGCAGCGCTGCCTTGGTGACATGGATGACCCCCCATAGATTTGTCTCCATCTGTGCCCGGAAATCATCCAGAGAAGTCTCTTCTATTGCAGAGATATTACCATAACCCGCATTATTTACAACAACGTCCAGACGCCCGAACCGTTCAACTGCAGCTGCGATAGCCGCCTCTGTCTCCCCCGGATCAGTCACATCCAGTGTAACCGCGAATATTTGCCCGCCGTAACGTTCTTCCAGATCCGCAAGCTGCTGCGGATTGCGGGCCGTGGCCACAAGTTTATCCCCATTAGCCAATACAGCCTCAGCAAGGGCACGGCCTAATCCGCGCGAGCTTCCGGTAATGAACCATACTTTTGACATATCCTTTAACCTCTTTCTTTTATTTATTAAACGATCGTTCGTTCTTTTATAATCAAAAAAAGAAATTATCAAGCCTTAATCGCATCCCAGCTAAGCTTGATAATCTCCGAAAGCCTGTCCTCGTTAAATTCGCCGTTTCCTTTGAAATGCTCCTTGGCCAGGGCGATGACAGGGAAATAACAATAGGTCAACAGCAGACTGGCGTCAAGCTGCTTCAGCACGCCCTGCTGCTTCCCGCGCCCGATATAATCATGCAGGGGATTGAACATCAGCGCCATACTCTCATCAAGGCATAATTTCGCAAGCAGCGGAGAATTGCTGAACTGCTCCAGGAACAGGAAATAATCCCGGTTCTCCAGCAAGAAATCACGCAGATTCCTCATCATAACCGCCATTCCCTGCTGCACCGGCTGATCGGCCTCAAGTCCGTGTACCATATTCAGGCTCATCTTCTCTTTCACACGGGTATACAGCTTGCCGAGCATGTCCTCCTTATTCGCAAAATAAACGTAAATTGTTGACGGTGACACCTGGGCACGCTTCGCAATCTTGGACATTGAAGTGTCGGAGAATCCGATCTCATTCAACAGCTCCAGGGTTGCCTGAAAAATAGCTTCACTTTTATTCTCATCTTTATGTCTCATGAGGTTATAATAAACGATCATTCGATTATCGTCAAGCCGGCATAAAATAACCCTGTCCAGATCATGCGGATCTTGGGACAAGGTTATTTTCTACAATCTATTTATACAAGCTACTCAAGATAATAATGACTCCGCTCCATCAATAACAATCTGTGCACCGGTAATATGGATCGACTCATCCGAGGCCAGGAACGCCACCAGATCAGCCACATTCTCAGGTTTACCCGGACCGTCTGCGAGCGGCTGTGCACCTTCGGGGAATTCAATCGGAATCACAATCGATTCCACATCCTCATTGAACTCTGTGCTTTCATCGATATTCGTGGATATTGCTCCCGGGCAAATGACATTTACGCGGATTTTGAACTTGGCCAGCTCCAGTGCGGCCATCTTCGCAAACGCCACTTGGCCTGCCTTGGTAGTACTGTATGGTGACCAGCCGAAACTGGCGAATCTGCTGTTGCCGTTAATCGAGCTGGTGATAATGATGCTGCCTTTGCCTTTCTCCTTCAGGTGGGGAATACTGTATTTCAGCGTCAGGAAGGTACCGGTCAGATTGACTGATATGGTTTTCTCCCAATCACTCAGGCTCAGCTCCTCAATCGGACCGACCGCTCCGTTAATGCCGGCATTCGCGAAGACAATATCAAGCCCTCCGAAATGCTCCACTGTCCTGCGCACCGCTTCTTCCATCCGGACGGCATCCGAAGTATCCACATCAATGGCTAATGCGCAGTCTTTGCGCAGCTTGTTCAGCTTCTGCTCCAGGATCGAGGTACGTTCATTCACCAGATCGAATAAAGCCACATTCGCACCTTCGCGTGCCATCTGAATCGCAGCCGCTCTGCCGATCCCCGAGCCCGCACCTGTAATTATGGCTGTTTTCCCGAGAAAACGCTGTTTTTTAGCTATATTTGGGCTCATATGTACACTCTCCTTCCGTATCGTCCATCTTCATGTGAATGGCTCTGTTTCAAGATTACCCATTTGAGCCTGGATTATAATCATTTTATGCAAAAATTGCACAAAACTTGTGCAACTTGCACAGGTTAATCACACAATTACAATAAGAAAGGACCCCACCATTGTGAGGCCCCGCCTGTTGTCTTTAATTATCCAGCCGCCGGACATCCACTTTAACAGTAAGGGTGCCCGCTACCCCGCGGTAGACGCCTTTGACCGGAACAATGTCCTTGTAATCCCGTCCATGTCCAAGCTTGATATACCGCCAGCTGACTTCAACATTATTAGTCGGATCGAAGCCCAGCCAGCCCGTTCCCGGAATATGGGTCTCTACCCAGGCATGCGAGGCCTGTTCGAAATTGGCATTGCCCCCCTGCAGATCGCCGACAAAATGATACCCGCTCACATAACGCGACGGCAGCCCTACACTGCGGCAGACGGCAATCATCAGATGCGCATAATCCTGACAGACCCCGCGTTTGAGCTTCAGCGCTTTTTTGACCGTTGTGTTTACGCTGGTCGCTTCAGGGTCATACGTGAACTGTTCATAGATCGTTGAGGAGAGCTTCTTGGTCCACTCATACATATCCTCGGCTTCCTCAAAAGGATGCTGTGAAGCAAACTCCACCAGCTCAGGCGTCACCTCGGTATACCTTGTCGGCAGAATAAACTCCACATAGCGATTCTGGAACTTCTCGTCATTAAGCAGCTTTACCTGTTCCTCCAGCGGGATATGCGGCAGGTCCGCACCCTGGGCCTTGTCAAGCGTCACCACCGTCGCTTTGGTATGAATCACCATCTCCGTATGCGGCTTGTTCACTGAATAGGCATGGACGCGGTTGCCGAAGAAATCTTCATAGGTCAACAGATTGGCCGGCGGATGCACCTCCACCTCATGATGGTAACAGGATTGGCGGTAATTGGTGCGCGGCGTCAGTCTGACCTCATTGACACTGTCCGTCACCGGCTCCGAATAAGTGTAGGTTGTCGTGTGATTGATTTGGATCTTCATACCGAGACTCCTTCACGGCGAAAAAATGCACCCTCCATCGTTTTGCCGAGCTTCTGGCAGGATAACATCAGAGCCTGCAGAACATCCTCGACTAAGTCACCGGACATTTCTTCCTTCTCCATATAGTCAAGCTCGGCTTTGATCTTCCCCGCCTGGCGGATGACCTTCTCATGCCCCGAGCCCTTCTCGGAGCTATCCAGCTCCAGCTTAGCCAGATGCTCCTCCAGCTTATGGAAGGAGAATCTTATGGAACGCGGGAAATGCGGATTCACAATCAGGAATTCCAAAATGCATTCCGGCGACATATCATCCGCGTAATACCGGCGGAATGACTGATATCCGCTCACCGATTTCAGCACCGCTTGCAATTGCGTATAGATTGAATTGATATCCTTCGATTTGCAGGATACCGTTACTGCCTGAAGAATACGCGTTGTATTCTCCGCCCGTTCCAGGAACCGGCCGCTTTCAATGAAATGCCATTCGTTGCCGCGAAGCATCACCGATTGTTCTGCTCCGAGGAACATGGCGGCGCGTTCTTTGATCTGCTGATAGAACTGGTGGGGGCTGCTCATAATATCCGCTACCGACTGCTCACCAAGCCATAGATTGAAGCTGTTGGCTATATCCCACAGCTCACTAGGCAAATGCTGGCGCAGGGTGCGCAGATTGTTCCTGGCCTGATGCACGCAGGAGAATAATGAATTCGTATTACCGAGATCCAGTGTGATGAAGGACAGCACATCCTGCTCGGCGAAGCTCTCGAATTGCTGCAGATATTCATTCCGGACACCAAGCGCATCAATCAGTCTCGACCACTTATGGCCCTCCGCCTGGAAATCCTCTTCCTGTTGAATATGATAATGCACATCGATCAGCCTTGCATGATTCTCAGCCCGTTCTATATACCGGCCAATCCAGAATAAAGCCTCCGCATTGCGATTCAGCATCGTAGCCACCCCTTCACCTTACATATTGATGCTGCATTATTGGTGAATCCATATCACGTTAGGCCATTACCCAAGTGTCCTTCACTCCGCCGCCTTGTGATGAGTTCACGACCAGCGAGCCTTCGCGCATCGCCACCCGGGTAAGACCGCCGGGAATCACATGGGGCTTGCGGTCAGCCCCCATCAGCACGAATGCTCTAAGATCAATATGGCGCGGCGCCATGGACGCTCCCGACAATACCGGTGCACGGGACAGCGACATTATGGGCTGGGCGATATACCGCTCCGGTTCCGCCAGAATCTTGAGCCGGAAATCCACCAGATCCTGCTTGGTTGCCTCGCTTCCGATCAGCATGCCGTATCCGCCGGAGAGCGAAGTCTCCTTCACCACCATTTCGGACAGATTATCCAGCACGTACTGCCGCTCCTGCGGCCGGGATAACAGGTACGTTGGAACATTGCCCAGAATCGGTTCTTCATTGAGATAATAACGGATCATATCCGGCACATACACATACATGGCCTTGTCATCTGCGACGCCGGTTCCTGGTGCATTGGCAATTGCGATATTCCCGGCACGGTAGGCATTCATTAAGCCGGCAACCCCAAGCAGTGAGCTGGGCTGAAAAGCCAAAGGATCGATGAAATCATCATCTAAACGGCGGTACAGTACATCCACGCGGCGAAGGCCATTCATTTCTTTCAGGTAGATCTTGTGGTCCTGGGCTACCAAATCCCGTCCTTCTACCAGGTGGATCCCCATTTGCTGAGCGAGAAAAGCATGCTCGTAATACGCGGAGTTATACTCGCCAGGGGTCAGCAAAGCGATCACCGGATCTTTGGTGCGCGAAGGGGAAAGGCTGCGAAGTACCGACAGGAACCGGTTCAGGCTGTGATCCACATCGCGGATAGAGCTGGCGAACGATAATTCGGGAAAGAGCTGGTTCATAAGGGATCTGCCTTTGAATAAATAGGAGAATCCGGAAGGCGTACGCAAGTTATCTTCAAGCACATAATACTCACCGTCATGATGGCGGATCAGGTCGATCCCCGAGGTAGTAACGTACGCACCGCCAGGGACCCGAAGTCCAGTCATTTCCGGCCGGAAATAGCAGTTGGATATAATCATCCGCCGGGGTACAATCCCGTCCTTCACGATATATTGCTCATGGTAAATATCATGAATGAACAGGTTAAGTGCTGTAATCCGCTGCACAATGCCAGCTTCAAGCCGCTCCCATTCTGCCTTAGGAATGATCCGTGGAATCATGTCGAAGGGAATTGTCCGCTCCATCGGTTGATCCTGTGCCGGGTTGTAGAGTGTAAAAGTAATGCCTTCTTCCATCATCCGACGCTGCATCAGCTTCTGCTTGCCTTGCAGCTCTTCGGGGCTCATCCCGGAAAACATGCGGTTCACATGCTTGTAATGAGGCCGGATACTCCGTTCATCGGCATACATTTCGTCGTAAAAATGCTGCAATGGATACGGAGCTACACCGGGCAAAGGATCTAGTTTGGACATGAGCCCGACTCCTCTCGGATCAGTGTGGTGTGTAAAGTTTGTTGACAAATTAGCTTAATTTTTAGGATTTTTTCATGAAAATATTAAATACTAACTTCATAATACGTAAATGATAATGTTCATGTCAATATATATAACAGCAAAATGGAGTTTATGAACCATCCCGCATGAATGGAATCGCTTCCTTTCTCTTAAAGATGCTTTGGAGGCGTGCTAATGGGAATCATACATCAAATTGTATGCAGGAGCGCTGACAAGCAGTACTATTATGAAATTTTCATATGATGTTATTTTATAGTGTTTTTGGTAAAACAACAGCCGTTCCTTCTATTTAAATGTGGGCGGGCTGCTTCATGCCTTAAAAAAGTGGGTTCGATCGCTTCATGCCTTAAAGAAATGAGTGGGGCTGCTTCATGCCCATCACCTATGATGCGGACTGAAATTCAGCTATTCTTGCAAATTCCGGCGATTTGCGGAGCATTCGGACTGAGAATCCCTTATATGACTTCTGACGCCTCATTGTCAGCTCAAATGAACAGGATAACGGAATCTCAGTCCGCTTCACTATCAAAAAGCGGTTGTTTCAGGAAATAAGCTCCTCTCAGGCCGCTCCCCTTACTGGCTGCAGCTTCCTCTTGCTTTCCCACACAAAAAAGCCCCCAGGGCATTTTCGCTCCCTGGAGGCCTTATAGATTACGTTCATACTGGTGCAGCAGGAGTTGAGACCCGGATATTACGCTTGTCCTTCGGTCTCTTCCTCTTCGGAGATCATGCCTGCGAACAGGGCATGCACGAACTGGTCGGAATCAAACGGCTGGAGGTCTTCCATCTTCTCGCCCAGACCCACGAGCTTCACCGGGAGATTCATCTCCTGGCGGATAGCAACTACAATCCCGCCCTTCGCGGTGCCGTCCAGCTTGGTCAGCACCAGCCCGGTCACGCCGCTCTTCTCTCCGAACAGCTTGGCCTGACTCAGTGCATTCTGGCCGGTCGTTGCATCCAGCACCATTAGTACCTCATGCGGGGCACTCGGTATTTCGCGCTGAATGACCCGGAAGATTTTGTTCAGCTCTTCCATCAGATTGCTCTTGTTCTGCAGTCTGCCTGCGGTATCACAGATCAGTACGTCTACGTTACGCTGCTTGGCAGCCTGTACCGCATCGAACATAACAGCTGCCGGGTCAGAACCTGCCTGCTGCTTGATCACATCCACGCCGGCACGCTGGCCCCAGACCTCAAGCTGTTCAATTGCTCCCGCACGGAAAGTATCGCCTGCCGCCAGCAGCACCTTCTTGCCTTCCTGCTTATAACGGTGCGCCAGCTTGCCGATCGTTGTAGTCTTACCGACCCCGTTCACGCCTACGAACAGAATGACTGTAATGCCATCCGGGTTCTCGTTCAGACTGTTATCGTCATCGCCGCGCAGCAGCTCCATCAGCTTGCGGGAGAGAATCGGCTGCAGCTCTGCAGCATCCTCGATCCGCTTCTGCTTCACTTCGATGCGCAGCTCTTCCACCAGATTCATTACTGTATTAACGCCGACATCGGCACCGATCAGAATCTCTTCCAGCTCTTCATAGAATTCTTCATCTATCTTTTTGCGGCGGATGATCAGATCAGAGACCTTCTCAACGAAGCCCTTGCGGGTCTTCTCCAGGCCGTCGCGGAATTGTTTCGTTACGCTTTCCGTTTTGCCGGAGATGCTTTCTTTCAGTTTCTTAAAAAAGCTCATAGTGTTCCTCCTAGATTTTTGTAAGGATCAACTCCATAGATTTCGCTTCGTACAAAAATAACTTCGTAAGCCTAAGCTTAAGTTTTATGAAGCGATACTGTTTAGAATTACTCCGCAATAAAACCCGCTTCGTAAGCATCTGCCTATCAGGCAATTTCCGCCTCTTCATCCTCCAGCCGCACCGATACGAGCTTGGATACGCCGCCTTCTTCCATGGTCACGCCATAGAGAACATCGGCTTCCTCCATCGTTCCTTTGCGGTGGGTGACTACGATAAACTGTGTCTGCTCCGAGAACTCGCGCAGATATTGGGCGAAGCGCACGACATTGGCTTCATCCAGCGCCGCTTCCACTTCATCCAGTACGCAGAAGGGCACCGGCTTAACCTGAAGGATCGCGAACAGCAGCGCCATAGCGGTCAATGCGCGTTCCCCGCCGGACAGAAGCTGCAGGTTCTGCAGTTTTTTGCCCGGAGGCTGAGCAACAATATCAATCCCTGTATCCAGCATATGCTCCGGATCAAGCAGCATCAGGTCTGCCCGTCCACCCCCGAACAGCTTTGAGAATACCGTGCCGAATTCACGGCGGATAGCATCAAAGGTCTGCTTGAAGCGTTTGGACATTTCCTCTTCCATCTCATGAATGACATGATACAGCGTAGTTTTGGCTTCGACCAGATCATCTTTCTGTCCGCTGAGGAAGGTATAGCGTTCATGCACCCGCTGATACTCTTCAATGGCGCCCAGGTTCACCTCACCCAGTCCGGAGATGCTGCGCTTCAGACGCTGTACTTCCATCTGCGCTGCAGGCACATCCTCGGGAACCGGATAACGCTGCTTAGCCAGCTCATAGCTTAGTTCATAATCATCGCTCAGCTTGCGCAGTATATTATCCAGCTCCACATCCAGCCGCCCGACGGCAACCTCCGTTGAACGGAGCTTGTCTTCAACCCCTTTAAGCGCCTGCCGCTGGTCTTTGGTCTCTCCTTCGGCCAGCTCCAGCTTGCGTGAGATCGCGGTGCGGTCGGCACGGGCCAGGTCGAGCTTCGCTGAGGTATCTTCCTTCTTGAGCCGTAAGCTGTTCACATCTTCCTTCTGCTTCACAGCTTCGCGTGTATTCTCTTCGAGATCCTGCTCGATGGTCATCAGCAGGCTGCGGCTCTGCCGCAGCTCTTTCTCCTGCGAGCCGGCATCCTGTCGCATACGCCGCAGCTGTTCCTCCAGGGAGAAAATCTCCTGGTCCAGCTTCCCTTCCGTAACCTTCATGCCTGTCAGCTTACCCTGCAGCTCTTCCTTGGCGGTTTCATTTGCCTTACGGTCAGATTCGGCATTCCGGATAGCCTCGTGGGCTTCCTTCTCTTCCTTCTCCAGCCGGGCAAGCTCCGCCTCCGCCTGCTTGCGGGTCTCTTCGAAGCCGCGGACCTCATTCTCGAATCCGCTCCGCTCTGCGCCAGCACCCTCTACCTGCTCCTTGACGTGGCGAAGCTCCTGCTCCAGCTGCTTCAGATCACCGGATACCCGCTGCTCTTCCAGACGTTTCTCGTCACCGTCATGCCGCAGCTCTTCCAGCTTCTGCGCCGCTTTATCCTGCTCGGCGCGCAGACGGAGGATTCCCTGCTTCAGCTTGGCGATCTGCTGCTCGCTCTCTTCAATCTCGCCGAACAATTGGTCCAGCTGCCGTTTGCGGCTGAGCAGACTGTTGTTCTTCTTATGCTGGCTGCCCCCGGTCATCGAACCGCCGGCATTGACAACATCTCCTTCAAGCGTTACGACTCTGTACCGGTATTGACATTTGGCCGCAATGCGGTTCGCCTGCTCCAGGCTCTCAGCGATAACCACATTTCCCAGTAAACTCCCTACAATGCTAGAATACTTCTCTTCGAAACCAACCAGCTCAGAACCGATCCCGACAAACCCCCCGGCACCTTCCACCATACTGCGGTCACTGCCGGTAATCTGCCGGGGCCGGATTACATCCAGCGGCAGAAAGGTCGCCCGTCCAAGCTGGCGCTGCTTCAGGAAAGCAATCGCTTGCCGGGACACGGCTTCGTTCTCCATAACAACATGCTGCAGTGAAGCGCCCATGGCCGTCTCGATAGCCATTTCGAGCTTCTCCGGAACGGAGATTAGTTCAGCAACCGCGCCGTGTACACCGGTTAACTGTCCTTTGCGTGCACCTTTCAGCACTTCCTTAACCCCAAGCATGAATCCGTCAAAATCATCCTGCATTTCCTTCATCGTCTCATGCCGGGAGACCTGGGCTTCGCGTTTCTGCTCCCATTTGCGCAGGCCGCTTTGCGTTTCCTCCAGCAGCTTCTGCCGCTTACCGGTCTGCTCGCTCTCCGTAATGTACGCGCCGCGCAAAAGGCCGATTTCCTTGCCGAGTCCGGCAATCTTGTCCTTAAGCCCGCTCTGGGCAGAGGTCAGCTCCTCCAGCCGGGCTGTCCATTTGCCGCTCTCTTCCTGGCTGCGGCTCATCCGCTTCTCCAGGCTCTCCTTCTGCTGATCCGCATAGCGGATTTCATTGCGCGCCTGAGCCATCAGGTTCATCAGCTCGAGCAGCGCGCTCTTCAGCTTCTCTTCCTTGCTCTGGCTGATGCCCCCGGCAACACCCTGCAGCCGGGATTCTTCATCAGCCAGCTGCAGACGCAGTTCCTCCAGCGCCTGCCGGGACTGCTTCAGCTTATGCTCAAGCTCCGCCAGCTCACGCTGCCGTTCCTCCGAACGCCCCCCTACAGAACCCAGGGTCTGCATCAGCTGTTCGCGGTTGTTCTCCAGGTTGCGGCGGCGTTCCTTGAGGAGCTCTCCGTAGCCTTCGCTCTTCTCGTTCGCTTCGCTGTAGTGCAGCAGCTGCTCCTGCAGCTTCTCCACTTCCTGCTCCAGGCTCCGCAGCTCGGCACGGCCGCTCTCCAGCTTCGCATCATGGGCGGAGACTACCGTGGACAGCTCAAGTTGTTCATTCTTCAGCAGCTCAAGCCGTGTATTGCCTTCCTGCCAGGCCGTATGTATGCCTTCAATCTGATGCACATACACCGAGATCTCGAGATGCTTCAGCTGCTCACGCAGTTCCTTGTAACGGATAGCCTTCTCAGACTGATCCTTCAGCGGCCCCACCTGATCCTCAAGCTCACTGATCAGGTCATGAATCCGCAGCAAATTCTGCTCGGTCTCGTCCAATTTGCGCCCGGCGTCTTTTTTGCGTGATTTATATTTAACAATCCCCGAAGCTTCTTCAAATATCCCCCTCCGGTCTTCAGAACGGGTACTGAGTATCTCTTCAATCCGGCCTTGTCCAATAATCGAATAAGCCTCGCGGCCGATCCCGGTATCCATAAACAGCTCTGTGATATCCTTCAGCCGGCAGGCTTGCTTATTGATTAAATATTCACTTTCTCCGCTGCGGTGCACACGGCGGGTAACCGTAACCTCGCTGAAATCCAGCGGCAGTACATGATCCTCATTATCCAGCGTAAGGGAGACCTCGCCGTAATTGACCGCTTTGCGGGCGTCACTTCCGGCAAAGATAATATCCTCCATTTTACCGCCGCGCAGTGATTTGGCACTCTGCTCGCCAAGCACCCAGCGTATGCCGTCGGAAATATTACTTTTGCCGCTTCCGTTCGGGCCGACTACGGCCGTAATTCCGCGCACAAATTCCATTTCCGTTTTGTCGGCAAATGATTTGAAGCCCGCTAATTCAATCCGTTTCAGAAACATAACTCGCCTATCACCTCTAACCCATTATACCATAGCGTTTCCTTGCCTAGAATCGTCAAACTCCAATCCGGGCACCCTGTTACATCCTTCATTTCGAAAAAGAGCAGCAAAAGTCTGACTTCCGCCTAAACGCCGGCATTCAGACCATTGCTGCTCTACTCCGCTTGCTCAGCTTTGCTGTTCAAGTCTACCTCAGGCACCGTCTTCCTTCAGACGCAATAACGCCGCTGCCGCTGCCTGCTGTTCCGCTTCCTTCTTGGAACGGCCGCTGCCGCTGCCCAGCGATCGGCTGGCCATGAACACTTCAGATACGAATTCGCGCTCGTGCGCCGGTCCGCGTTCTTCAATAATCCGATATTCCAGCGTACCCATGCCATGATGCTGTATCAGTTCCTGAAGCTCTGTTTTGAAATCGCTCATCTGCATTTGCAGCTTACCATCGGTTTCGACCAGCGGGAAAACGTGATTATCCAGAAACTTCCGGGCCGTTTCCAGTCCCTGATCGAGATAAAGCGCTCCCACGAAGGCTTCAAACACATCGGCCAGCAGAGCCGGGCGGGTACGCCCGCCCGTAAGTTCTTCCCCTTTACCCAGCAGCACAAACCGTCCGAAACCGAGCGTCTCGGCAAACCGGACCAGCGACGGCTCGCATACAATAGCGGCACGCAGCTTGGTCAGTTCCCCTTCAGGCCTGTCCGGGAGCAGATTGTACAAGTATTCGGACACCGTAAGCTCCAGCACAGCGTCACCCAGAAATTCCAGGCGCTCGTTGTCCTGATGCTGATTGAAACGGTGTTCGTTCACATAAGATGCATGGGTAAAAGCCTGCTTCAGAAGTACAGGATCGTGAAATTGGATTTGAAGTTGGCTTTGTAACTGCTTCAGGTCTCCTTTCACTGCACTGTCCCCCTACTTATTATATTTTTTGAGTATAACAGTCGCGTTATGGCCTCCGAATCCGAATGAATTCGACATCGCGATATTTAGATCCGCCTTGCGGGGCACATTCGGAACATAATCCAGATCACAATCCGGATCAGGGTTGTCCAAATTAATCGTAGGAGCAATTATGCCCTTCTGCAGCGAAAGACCGCAGATAATCGCTTCCACACCGCCGGCAGCGCCAAGCAAGTGGCCTGTCATTGATTTGGTGGAACTGATTGCTACCTTGTACGCGTGCTCACCCAGAGCTTTCTTGACAGCCGCGGTTTCCGACTTGTCGCCTACCGGTGTAGAGGTACCATGCGCATTGATGTAATCGATATCCTCCGGATTAATTCCGGCATCGCGGATCGCCATCTTCATGCAGCGTGCTGCACCGTCAGGATCAGGCTCCGTCATATGATGGGCATCGGCACTCAGGCCATAACCAATCACTTCGGCGTAAATCTTGGCTCCGCGTTTCTCTGCATGTTCCAGAGATTCGAGAATCAGGATTCCTGCACCTTCACCCATAACAAAACCGTCACGGTCAACATCGAACGGGCGGCTTGCCTTCTGCGGCTCTTCATTGCGGGTGGACATGGCTCTCATCGCACAAAAGCCTGCCATACCTGTAGGACGGATGGTTGCTTCTGCACCGCCGCAGATCATCGCATCCGCATCACCGCGCTGGATCAGCCGGAAGGATTCGCCAATGGAATGGCTGCCTGTCGCACAAGCGGTTACCGTCGTTGTATTCGGACCTTTGGCACCGAGATTGATCGACAGCTGGCCGGAGCCCATGTTGGCAATCATCATTGGAATGAAGAACGGGCTGACCCGTTTCGGGCCTTTTTCCAGCAGCAGATTGTGATTGTCTTCCCAAGTACCCAGACCGCCGATACCGGAGCCGACAGAAACGCCGATACGCTCAGCATCGATATCTTCACCAATCTTCAGTCCGCTGTCCTTCAGGGCTTCTTCGCCGGCAGCAACCGCAAATTGCACGAAACGGTCCATCTTGCGGGCTTCCTTACGGCCGAAACGTTCCTCAGCATTGAAATCCTTGACCGAAGCTGCGATTCGCGTAGTATATTCACTGACATCAAAAGCCTCAACAAGAGATACTCCGGATGTACCGCTCATCAGACTGTCCCAGAACGTTTCCAGATCCTTGCCCAGCGATGTCATCACTCCCATACCTGTAACAACCACTCTTTGACTCAAACGCGTTCACCCCATCTGTAGGCTGTATATACTTCTACAACATGTAAATGTATTCCGGCCAGAAGTCTATATAAACTGCAGTCGCCGCAAAATTAACCAATCTGCGGTTCTGTTATTTTCCCCATAAAGATGCTCATGCACCCTTTGCTGCTGCCCTTAAATTACCTTAAAATGAGGAGAAGTCCCGCCCTGGCAGGAACGGGACCCTCAATCATATGACTCTAGGTATGAGATTGTATGTACTTCACAACTTCACCCACGGTCGTAATACTCTCTGCATCTTCATCAGAGATTTCCATATCGAATTCATCTTCCAATTCCATAACCAATTCTACTACATCAAGAGAATCAGCACCTAAATCATCTTTGAAAGACGCTTCTAATGTTACCTCAGCTTCATCGGCACCTAAGCGGTCGATGACAATGCGTTTTACACGCTCCAATACATCGGACATCCGGTTCACCTCCTCTTTTGGTATTATACGAGATATGAAGTCAAAATACCATAGAGCACAAAAAACGCTTTCTGGCCGCCTCTGCTCTCTTCCCCCGTAATGATCTAACGCTGGCGTTACCTTACATGTACATTCCGCCATCCACATGAAGTGTCTGGCCTGTCATGTAGGCTGCCCCTTCCGAGGCCAGGAATACCGCCGTATTAGCAATGTCCTCCGCCCGCCCAAGCTTAGCAAGGGGAATCCCCTTAACCAGCTCACTGCGGACTTCATCGGACAGCTCACGGGTCATATCGGTATCGATGAACCCCGGCGCAATGCAGTTCACGGTAATTCCCCGTGAAGCCAGCTCGCGTGCCGCGGATTTCGTCATCCCGATAACCCCAGCTTTGGCAGCCGTATAGTTCACCTGACCGGGATTACCCGTCACACCCACGACAGAGGAAATATTGATGATCCGGCCGTAACGCTGTTTCATCATCGGACGTGTCGCTGCCTTCAGGCAATTGAACACACCCTTCAGGTTCGTCTCGATGACCTGGTCGAATTCTTCCTCTTTCATGCGCATAATCAGATTATCCCGGGTAATGCCGGCATTATTCACAAGAATATCAATTTTTCCCCAAGTGTTAATAACCTCTTTCACGAGGTTCTCAGCCTGTTCGCTATTACCGACATTCCCTTGCAGAGCAATTCCTTCCGAGCCCAGCTCCTGTATCCGGGCTACAGTTTCCTCTGCCGCCTGAAGGCTGCCCGAGTAGTTCACGGCAACCTTCACGCCCTGCTCCGCCAGTGCCAGTGCAATTGCGCGGCCAATCCCCCGGGAACCGCCGGTAACAAGGGCGGTCTGACCTTTGAGTGCTGCAAACATTTCCAGTTGTCCCCCTTCAATAATCATGCCGCTATTCTCATGCCAAGCGGATTACCAGCCAGTCTGAGCGCTCTCGAGACTGTTGATATTCACGAGCTTAACATTCTTGTCAATTTTGCGGATCAGGCCTGCCAGCACGCTGCCGGAGCCGATCTCTACAAAAGTGTCCACGCCGTCTGCAATGAGCCATTCCACGCTGTCCTGCCAGAGTACAGGAGAGAATACCTGCGCTACCAGCAGATTACGAATCTCTTCCGGATCCGTAACCGGGGCAGCTGTGACATTGACGATTACCGGCATAAGAGGAGCATTAAAGGTTACTTTCTGCAGCTCTGCAGCCAGCTGTTCAGCGGCTTCCTTCATTAATGAAGAGTGGAACGGGCCGCTGACCTCCAGCGGAATTGCCCGTTTGCCGCCTGCTTCCTTAACACGCTGCACCACTTCATTCACGCCAGCCACGGTGCCGGAAACCACGATCTGTCCCGGGCAGTTGACGTTAGCCAGCTCAACGGAATTGCCAGCCTCTGAAATACTGCGGCAAAGTTCCGAGAGGGCCGCACGGTCTGCGCCAAGTGTAGCAGCCATAGCCCCTTGTCCTCCTGGTACAGCTTCTTCCATGAATTGTCCGCGCAGACGTACCAGCCGCACTGCATCCTCATAAGAGAGGACCCCGGCGGCTACAAGAGCGCTGTATTCACCCAGACTGTGACCTGCTACATAATCAGGCGTTACCCCTAAATCCCGCAGTGCTTCCAGATAAGCCACACTGGCTGTAACCAATGCCGGCTGTGTATTGACAGTCTGTTTAAGCTCGCTCTCAGGTCCTTCAAATATAAGCTTGCTTAGCGGAAATCCAAGTACTTCGTCACCCTTTTCAAATACTGCACGGCTCTGCGGCAGGGCTTCATATACATCCTTACCCATACCAACTGCCTGTGCACCCTGACCGGGAAAGACAAATGCGATTTTACCCATGGTGCTAAAAGCTCCCTTCCCGTTAACAGCGGCTCCTCCCGCCTTACGCCAGGATAGAACCGCTTCGTTCTGTTAGTAATGCCCTGTTCTTTACCAGATCAGCACGGAAGCTCCCCAGGTGAGTCCGCCGCCGAAGCCGACCATAAGCACAGTGTCGCCTTCCTTCATCCGGCCTTCCTCTGCTGCTTCCACAAGTGCCAGCGGAATGGATGCCGCTGAAGTATTCGCATATTTATCAACGTTGATGACACATTTCTCAGGCGGCAGATCCAGACGCTGCATCGCCGATTGAATAATCCGGATGTTGGCCTGGTGAGGCACGAACAAGTCGATATTCTCCTTGGTCAATCCCGCTTTGGTAAGCACACGTTCCGTAGCCGTGCCCATCACGCGCACTGCGAACTTAAATACTTCACGGCCGTTCATATAGATGAAATGCTTCTTGTCTTCTACCGTCTGCTGGGAAGCCGGCAGACGTGAACCGCCTGCTTCCATCTTGAGCAGGCTGCCGCCGGAACCTTCAGCGCCAAGATCGAAGGACTGGAAGCCGCGGCCTTCCGGAACTTCACCTACGATAACTGCGCCGGCACCATCACCGAACAGTACACAGGTGTTGCGGTCTGTATAATCCGTGATGCGCGACAATGTGTCCGCACCGATAACAAGCGCATTGTTATACATGCCGTTCTGGATAAAGCCGGTTGCCGTAGCCAGACTGTAGACAAACCCGGAGCAGGCTGCCGACAGGTCAAAGGCCGCAGCCCCCTTAGCACCCAGCTTGTCCTGAAGAATACAGGCTGTGGATGGGAAAGTGCTGTCCGGTGTAACTGTGGCCACAATAATAAGATCAAGCTCTTCCGCCTTCATGCCGGCGGATTCCAGTGCCTTCAGCGCTGCTTCATAAGCAAGATCGGAGGTGGCTTGTTCCGGAGCGGCAATATGCCGTTCCCGGATTCCTGTACGGCTGACAATCCATTCATCGTTTGTGTCGACGATCTTCTCCAGATCGCTGTTGGTCAATATTCTTTCGGGTACATATTTACCTGTACCAATGATTCCTACCGGACGTAATTGTTTCATATCGTCACTCACTTCCCGCTAATTTCTCTGGATATACTGGCTACCAGATCCGCCTGCAGCGCAATCCGGGCCTGCCTTACCGCATTCTTCACCGCGTTGCCATCGGAGGAACCATGCCCCTTCACTACTAGACCGCTAAGGCCGAGCAGCGGCGCTCCGCCGTGCTCCTTATAATCCATTTTGCCCTTAAGACTTCTAAGCTCCGGCATCAGTATGGCTGCGCCCAGCTTAGTCTTAAGCGACTTGCTGAATTGCTCTTTGAGCAGAGCGAACATGGCCCCTGCCGTTCCTTCCAGCGTCTTCAGAAGGATATTGCCGGCAAACCCGTCACAGACCAGCACATCGCAGGCTCCGGTGAGCACATCCCGCGCCTCCACATTGCCGACAAAATGAATTCCTGTCAAAGCTTCAAGCAGCGGATAAGCTTCTTTGGTCAGCTCATTCCCCTTGCCCGGCTCAGTCCCTACGTTCAGCAGGCCTACCCGGGGCTTCGCAATGCCATGGACCTTATTGCGGTATATGCTGCCCATCAGGGCATATTGGGCCAGATGCTGCGGCTTGGCATCCATATTGGCACCCAGGTCCAGGGCTAATACGCCGACATCATCCAGCGTCGGTATCATCGCCACCAGGGCAGGACGTTCTATACCCTGCATTCTTCCCACAACCAGCAGCCCCGTAGTCATAAGTGCTCCGGTATTGCCTGACGAGATCATGGCATCGGCTTCACCTTCGCGCACCATCCGTCCGGCGACTACCATGGACGAATCCTTTTTACGGCGGACCGCCTTCACCGGCTCCTCATCGGAACCGATCACATCCCCCGCATGACGCACCGTCACATTGGACGGCTTGTTC
The DNA here is from genome assembly GCF_037963255.1 of Paenibacillus sp. FSL H8-0259. Taxonomy (NCBI): domain Bacteria; kingdom Bacillati; phylum Bacillota; class Bacilli; order Caryophanales; family Paenibacillaceae; genus Paenibacillus; species Paenibacillus sp. FSL H8-0259. Next base: position 3,735,245 of record NZ_CP150147.1, on the reverse strand, counting down.
TTCAGCAGCGGCGCAAGTCTGGCTTCATCACCGACCAGCACGATCTGCGTATCACTCCACTCCGCAGCTGCAGCCAGGGCCCCTTCTACATTACACTCAGGAGCATTATCCCCGCCCATGGCATCAATGGCGATCAGCACTCCGGTTTCCCCCTTCGCTGTACTCTTCAATTGCAGAACGGTACACTACAAAATGGCCTTGAAATACCAGTTCTTCTCCAACATATGTAAACACGTCCACCTCAGCTTTGCCGTTCCGGCCCGCAAGCGAGCGTACCTGCGCTTTGGCGATACATTTCTCACCCAGCCGGACCATGCGCACGAACCGGATATCGGCTGAAGCGGTCAGGGCAATTTCATCATTGATAACAGCAACTGCCAGCGAATTCGCCTGGCCGAAGACATAGTGGCCGCGGGCAATCCCGTTTCTGGAGAAGACATGCTCTTCACGGATCTCAAAAATAGAAATCCCGCTCCGGTCCAGCTGCAAATCGACTATATCACCAACCACTTCGTCGACAGGCAGCGAGCGGACCTGATCATAGGAGTGCTCTGCCATTTGCTTCATCCGTTCACGCAGCTCGGGAATCCCCAGCTCCATCCGGTCCAGCCGGATCGTCTGAATGCTCACCTTCAGCTGGCGGGTCAATTCCCGGTCCGTTACAAAAGGATTACCTTCAATGATTGAGAGCAGCTGCTGCTGCCGTTCTTTCTTGGACAACCGTTCGATGGCGACTCACCTCCTGGCACATGCCTCTAATGAAAAGCATCCGGCCGCAAGAGTGGCCGCTTGTAGTTATAACTCTCTGTTCTTAATTAACAATTAGAACCAGGTACTAATATGTAGTATAAAGCATGACGCCGCAAAAATAAAGCTTTGACTTGAAAACCCGCGCAAACCCGCGGCGGGCTTGGGGAAACGGTGCAAGAATCTGAAGGAAACTATCATGTAAAGCATATAAATTCATATATCCCCAAAAAAATAGCACTTCACCGGCAGATGAAGTGCTACTCTTATATGCAAATTTGCAAACTATTGTTTGATGATCTCTCTTGCTTTGTAGGTTCCGCAAACTTTGCATACGTGGTGAGCCAGTTTCAGCTCTCCGCATTGTTCACATTTCACCATACCTGGAACTACCAGTTTAAAGTGAGTACGACGCTTGTCACGGCGTGTCTTGGACGTTCTGCGTTGTGGTACTGCCATGTTAATCAACCTCCTGATTTTGGTTTTGACCCGTTATAACCCGGGATTTGTTCTTAGTTATCTTGCTTGGTAAAGAATCCTTTCAACCCAGCGAGTCTTGGATCGATCACTGTGTTGTCGCAACTGCAGGTGCCTTCGTTCAAGTTCTGTCCGCATTTCTGACAAAGACCAAGACAGTCTGCCTTGCACAATACCGAATCCGGTAAGTGCAGTACGAAATTTTCTTCCACATAGGGGATAAGATCCACAATCTCATCCTTGATGTAAATGAGTTCCTCACCTTCATCTTCCGGAAGAATTGGCTGTTTAAGCCACTTGAAAGTCTCAGCGAAAGGAATGTTCAGCTTACTGTTAACCTCCGTGAGACAACGTGAACATAACATGTCCACTTCTCCACTCAGTGTTCCCACCACGTTCACACTATCGGTTCCCGCGGGCAGCGCTTTAAGGTCTACTGAGAGTGGTGCAACAGCAAGAATATCCTTGCGCCCTTTGACAACCTCACTGACATCCACAACATCGTGGAGGACCAGGGGCTCGTCGGCATTCGCTAATTTGCGAAAGTGAATGTTCATAGTTATCACTCCAAACAAACAAAATTTATTATACCTATTATTACCGGACTTTGTCAACCATTTTTCCTTTATATTGTTTCAGGGACAGAGACAATTTATGATATACATAAGTTAAATACAAGAAATCTGCAAAAAACGGGAAGGAATGAACCTGATTTCGGAACCCGAATCGTCAGATATCCCAGAATAGGGCGTGAAGCAAACGTGACAACTGTAGGCATTATAGCCGAATATAACCCTTTACATAACGGGCATGTCCATCATTTCAGCGAGGCCAAAAGAATCTCCGGAGCCGAAAGCTCCATCGTCATCATGAGCGGCCCGTTCACCCAGCGCGGCGAGCCGGCGGCGGTCAGCAAGCGCGCCCGCACCGAGATGGCGCTGCATATGGGCGCCGACCTCGTGATTGAGCTGCCGGTGGCGTATGCCGTCCAGCCGGCGGAATGGTTCGCCTTCGGAGCGGTATTCCTGCTGGAGGCGACCGGCGTCGTGGACAGCCTGTGCTTCGGCTCCGAAGCCGGCACTTTGGGCGCGCTGCTCCCCCTGGCGGGATTCCTGGCCGAGGAGAGCAGCGCGCTTAAGGACGAGATCCGCGCGCGCATGGCGCAGGGCGCGGGATTCCCCGCCGCATACAGCGCAGCTGCGGCGGCGGCCTGGAAGGCCTCTTTCATGGGAGAGGAGAAACCGGCAGATGCCGAAATTCTATTGCGGCAGCCCAACAACAGCCTCGGCCTGCACTACCTGATCGCGCTGCAGCGGCTCGGCAGCGCGATCAGGCCCTTCACCGTGCCGCGGACCGGCGCGGGCTTCCATGACCCGCTGCAGGGCGGGTCGTCCATTGCCAGTGCGACAGCAATCCGCAGGCTGCTGCAGGAAGGCGGCTCTCCGGCGGCATACATGCCGGAGTATAGCGTGTCCATCCTGGAGAGAGAGCATGCAGCGGGCCGGGGGCCGGTTATACTCGAGGACTTCCGGGCTCCGCTGCGCCACGTGCTCTCCACACACTCAGCAGCCGAGCTGCGGACGGTGCAGGATATGAATGAAGGGCTGGAGAACCGGATACTCCGCATCCTTCCCCAGCTCGGCAGGTTCACGGTCGCCGGTCTTCTGCAGGAGCTGAAGAGCAGACGCTACACCCATACACGGCTGCAGCGTCTTCTGCTTCATACTTTGCTGAATCACAGCAAAGAAGAAATGACCCCGGCCGCACTGGCCCAGGGTCCGGGTTATATCCGGGTTCTCGGCTTCCGGGAGAGCGGCCGCAGGCTGCTGAAGCAAATGAAGCAGCGCGCGGCACTTCCGGTAGTGACAAGCCCTGCGCGCTTCTCCCATCCCATGCTGGAGCGGGATCTGCAGGCGGCAGCTGTGTTCGCTGCTGCCTATGCCGATCCTGTACGAAATGATCTATACAGCGATTACCTGGAGCCGCCGGTCAGGATTTGATGACCGGCTGTTCTTCCATATATTTCAGCGCGTCTGACAGTGTCGATACCGGAATCAGCTTCATGTCGGTGCCGATCTGGTCAGCTTTCGCCTTGGCTTCTTCATAGTTTTTGACCGGAACAAAGAAGAATTCGGCACCTTTGCGGTCAGCAGCCACAATCTTATGCTTCACTCCGCCGATTGCCCCCACATTTCCCTCAGCATCTATTGTACCCGTACCTGCTACCCGGTGGCCCTTGGTCAAATCCCCCGGAGTGAGCCGGTTATAGATTTCCATGGTGAACATCAGTCCTGCGGAAGGTCCTCCTACATTCGTATCCACAAAACTGACGCCTTTCCCCTCTTCCTTAGGCTGGACCTTCTGAACGGCTCCGATAACAACCCCGAAGCCCGGCCGTCCGGCCGAGGTTTCTTTATCCTTAACCTCCACCAGCTTCACCTGCTCGGAAATTTCCTTGCCTCCACGCTGCAGGACTACCTCAACGGTATCGCCGATTTTGTATGCGGACAGCAAGGCGGACAGAGCCGCCGGATCGGCTGCGTGCTGTCCTTTTACACTGATAATCTTGTCGCCCGGCTTGAACTGGCCCTGATTGGTTGCATCCGGCACCGAGAACACGTACAAATAATCCACAATATCCTCATAGGGCACTTTGGCAGCATGATAAGCGGCCTGTACAGCATACGACTGTGAACTGTTCATATAAAAGACCTGCTCAGCCGCGTATTCCTGCTCCGTCTTATCCTGCAGGCGGGTCTCTTTCAGGACAACCTCTGCATTCGAGTTAAATACGGAGGCGACCAGAAGAGCCACATTGGCATAACTGGCGGATACGGTAGTCATCATGAACGTGCCCTGCTCCTCGGGATCAGCATTCTCCACCTTGATCATCGGGGCTACCTCGGAGGCGCTTCCCGGCTGATACACAATATACGGAGTATTCATAAAGACAGCAACATAGAGAATGACCACAAATGTAAATAAGTAGGCTGTGGCGCGGATACCCACACGGCGTTTCTGTTGCCTCAAGTCTCTTCCCCTTCTTTCCCGCGGCATGCAGCCCCGGCATTGGAATGTGCTGCCAGGAGCCGGGAGCTTCTCTCCGGCTGTGGCATGATGGTTGTCTCCCCTGCATAAATTGATAACAAGCTCTGCCCATGTCCTAAGCTATGAAGAGGTGATGCTACTAATGATTAACTTTACAATACGGCGGTTCTTCCGGGGTTCAGCTCCATTCCTATCAGGGGCGGCTGCGATCCTGCTCGCTATAGCGATCGTCCTGGCACCGGAATCGTCATTCAAGGCTTCCCTTGCGGGACTGAAGCTCTGGTGGACCCTTGTCTTCCCGGCACTGCTGCCATTCCTGATCCTGTCAGAGATGCTGACCGCTTCAGGGTTCGTGCATGGCATCGGCGTCCTGCTGGAGCCGCTGATGAAACGCCTGTTCCGGCTTCCCGGAGCAGGCGGCTGGACGCTTGTGCTCGGAATCACCGCCGGCTTCCCGGCCGGAGCCGGAGCGGTAATGCAGCTGCATAAGCAGGGGGACATCACGGACAAGGATGCCGGACGTCTGGCCTCCATGGTCCATTATGCCAGCCCGGTTACACTGCTTATTGTCGTCGGCACCGCTTTTCTCCACAGTCCGGCAGCCGGATATGCCCTGCTTGCCATTCACTGGCTGTCAGGCCTTGCCGCCGGATGGCTATCCGCTCTCTTCAGCGGAACGCGGAAGAATAGCGGGGCCGCCGCCACTGTCAGCAGACTGCCCGGCAGAGGCCCGCACGCCAAAAAAGCATCCTTGCCCGGGCGAATCCATCAGGCGGCACTGGATGCCCGTGCCAGAGACGGACGGGGCTTCGGCAAGGTGCTCGGCGAATCTGTATCCGCCGCCGTCCAGAATCTGATGATCGTAGGCGGCTATATGATCATGTTCGCTGTAGTTATTAACATCATCACCAGGCTCCTGCCGCAGCTCCCGTCCCCGCTGGCTTCCGGAGTGTTTGAGATTCACCTCGGCGCCCATGCGTTAACCTCGGATTCTGCCAGCCCTGGAGGGTTCTTGTCCGGCAGTCTTCTCGGTCCCGCTTTGCTGTCAGCTCTGCTTGCCTGGAGCGGAATCTGCGCACAGCTTCAGGCGCTGACGGTGCTTAAACCGGCTAATATCCGCTTTCTCCCGTTTGCTGCAGTCCGGTTATTGCATGGACTAACCGCCTTTGCACTAACCTTCCTGCTATGGAAGCCGCTCGTAAGTATCCGCGCCGCTGTACTTCCGGTCTTCACCGGTACCGGTTCAGGCAGTCCGGAACCCGGCTTGGGCACTGCAACCAGAATATGGAGCTTGTTCCCTCAGATCCTTAGTCTGCAGGGACTAATACTCCTGCTCCTGTTAAGCTTATCAGTGGCTCTAAAGCTTTTTACTTGGCGCCGCCATCCATCCGCTTGAACTTAAGCTTCATAGCCTGTTCCACTTCAGGCGTTACAAAATCCGAGACATTCCCGCCAAAGTGGGCAATTTCCTTAACCACACTTGAGCTAAGATAGGAATATCTCGGATTGGTCATCATAAATATCGTTTCCGCTTCGGGATCCAGATTATGATTAATGGATGCATTCTGCAGCTCATACTCAAAGTCCGTGACCGTACGGATTCCCCGGACAATCACCTGTGCATCCTTTTGCCGGACATAATTAACGAGCAGATCACGGAAGCTGTCGACCTCTACATTCGGGATGTCCGCTGTAGCCTGGCGCAGAAGCTCTGTGCGCTCCTCGACTGAAAATAACGGATTCTTGCTTAAATTGTTCAGCACCGCCACAATCAGCCTGTCGAACTGTTTCGCTGCACGATGAATAATATCCATATGCCCCAGGGTTACCGGATCAAAGGTTCCGGGATAGATTGCCACACGCTCTTTTCTAATTTGCAGACTCATCATTAACCTCCTCGCCACTGACGGCAACTTCCTGCAGAGCAGCTTCATACTGATAGATTGAGATCGTAGTCTCCCCATATACGGATTGCCGTGTCCTGCTGAATCCCGGTATATTCTCCGGATATTCATAACCCGATTCATGCTCAAGCACAATTACGGCATCAGGCTTCAGCAGATTCTTGGCTGCCATCGTCATCATAAGCTCATCCCCGTGCTTCAGACGATACGGAGGGTCCAGAAATACAAGGTCAAACGCTCTCCCCCGCTTCTCCAGCGCAGCCAGTGCTCTTCCGGCATCATTGCGGTAGACTTCGGCCTGCGCCTCCACCTTGGCTGCCTTGAGATTCGCCCGCACAGTGTCGAGCGCCTTCTGCTCCATATCCACAAATACGGCTGCTTCCATCCCTCTGCTCAAGGCCTCAATCCCAAGTCCCCCGGTACCGGCATACAGATCCAACGCCGTTCCGCCTTCAAAATAAGGACCGATCATACTGAATAAGGCTTCCTTCACTTTATCGGTTGTAGGCCGGGTGCCCTTGCCTGGAACACTCTTAAGCGGCCTGCCCTTTGCAGTGCCCGATATTACTCTCAACGATCATCCACCTGCTTTTATGTCTCTATTTATTATGCCGTTTCAGGGCATAAGTCCAAGCCTATAGTACCACAATTATTCCGTGAAATAAAAAGATTGTCCGACTTTGTCACAATGCGCTGTTCAGAAGTTTTGGAGAACGGATGTATAAAAGTCCGGCAACCGGGCCATCCTGTAACTATCGACATCGCAAAATGTCGTAGACAACCGCGGAGCAGGCTTACGTTTCCCCATAAGCTCTTCGTCCGGTTTCTCCTCTCCCATGAAAGAGGCTCCCGAAAGGGAGCCTCGATTTTTTGTGTGATGGGAAACCTATACAAAAAGAAAAGCCCGGCACCATGCAGTGCCGGACTAAGAAAATTTATTTAATTCTTTTAATGAGCGCCTCTTGCTCAATCGAGCGTGCCGAGAGGAGTTCGATAATCCGATGCTGATTCTCCAGAATGGACTCCATCCGGATTACCCGTTCATTGGTATCCAATACCGCACGTTTAATCAATTCCTGATCCTGCTTCACTATTTGCACTTCTTGCTTCAAGCCGGTCTGTTCAGTCTCAATCCGTTCCAAGCGCTCATTCACAGGCTCTAATTCTTCACGAATGACGGATCTTAACAACTTTGCCAGATCATTATCCATGCGCCCGCTCCTTAAAACTTAATAAATAGATTGTACCAGAACCAAGCTTCTTATTCTACCTGCTCTGCTTCAAAATCCACTGCCCCATATCTTTAATCACCTGCTCATCGACCATACCCGGGACATTATATTCATCCGGTGTTCCTGCCCCCGCTCCTTCATAACCTACGAAGAAATGATTCAGGCCCGGATACAGCTTGAACTCTGCCAAGCTATTATTCTTCAGAACATCCTTCCAGAGCGGATAATCCACGTCCGCATAGACCTGGAAATCATCGCTTCCCTGCATAACAAGCACAGGTTTGGTCAGTTTCCGGCCCAGCTCGGCGGTACTGTGCTGATCCATTTCCTTAAAGTAATAGGCAGCTGCACCAAACACAGCCGGAGCTGCTTTGGCCTGCTCGTCTGTCAGTGCCGGCAGCGCCTTGGCTTTGGCCAGCTCCGCATTCACGCTGGAAGCGGCCTCTGCCTTAGCCGGGATAGCATCATCCAGCCTGGAGATCACTCTCATATTCTGGTCGTAGATAATCTCCCACAAGCTTCGCGGTGAGCCAGCAAGCAGGATTAACCCGGCGAAGTTACCGCCATCCGCATCGATTCTCGGGCCCAGCATCCCGCCCAGGCTGTGCCCGGCAAGATATACCTGCGCAGCATCCAGACGCTTGTCCTTCTTAAGCAGAGCTGCCGCTGCAATGGCATCTTCAACCGTTTCTTCCTTAACGGTAACCGATGCGGCAGCACTACCCATGAATTCCTGCGGATAGCTGTAGCCCCGCTTGTCATAACGCAGAACTGCAATTCCCTGCTCTGCAAGGCCATATGCGATGTCACGGAAGGGCTTGTACGCATATGCCGCTTCATTAAGATCAGAGATACCCGATCCGTGCACCAGTACTATAGAAGGCAAAGGCTTGCCGGTAGCTTTGGGGAGTGTCAGAATGCCCTTAAGCGGATGTGAGGTGCCTGCTCCTACTGTAACCGCTTCTTCGGTAACACCTGCCGGCAGAGCCAGCTCCGGCGCTGCTTGCGGATCTTCGTACGGAGCAAACCATAGTCCCTGAATCTGGCCACTGCTGTTAACTGTAAGCGTCACCGTGAGCTTTCCATGTGCAAATACAGCGGTACCGGACAGAGAATACCGCCCATTGTCACGGCTGCTTTTCAGTGAACCGACCTTACCATACTCTCCATAAGCAGCAGTAAAGCCCTCCCAGACCTGCTGAAGTTTGAGACTCGACAAGTTATTCCGCACCTCTGTACTGAAGAACCGGTCTGATAATGCTTCATACTGGCCGGAGGCAAGCAGCTTCATTACTGACTCGGTATAATTCTGCGGTGTGCTTACTTCTGCCTGGGCGGAGCCCGGACCGGGCTTGGTGATATAGCCGATCTCATCCAGCAGCGGCAACGGCACATAGATACGATTGTTCTTCAGAACAGCTGCACCTTCAATGGTAAGTGTATCCTTTCCATTTAGGATAAACTGACCGCCTCCCAGCTTCATCAAGAGCTCTATACCGCTGAGCTTGATTTGCAGACTGGAGCTCTCTTTTATGTAAGCCGTCTGAAACCCCAAAGCTTCCCCCGCCTTACGGACAGGCACCATGATCATTGTACCCTCCAGATATGGCGCCTCGGCTGCAGGGAACTTCAATACTTCACCGTTCACACTCAGAGTTACTTTGTTATCCGCTGCCTGCGCTACCCGCGGTGTGACAAAGCCCGCAGATAACAGCAGAGAGCAGGCCAGCATGGACAACAAGAATCGTCTTGGTCTTCTCATTGATTACAACTCCCTTCAATAATCACATCCTTTTGTTTATACGGGGCGTTTGGCAGATAGTTACATAATTCACAAACTTATTTTCCGCCATTCAAGTCCTGTGATAAGCGCACCATATCCCTGCAATGTATGCCATTTTCATATATGATCTCCGCGTAGTGTCTGGTGAAAAAATCAAAATCTATGCCAACGATCCGAAAGCCGCATTTTTGATATAACGCCAGCTGCCCCACACTTGAATTCCCCGTCCCCAGTTCAATAGTTGTATAGCCCGTTTGCTTCGCCGTCTCAATAGCCTGCTGCACCAGCATCTTGCCGATCCCTTTGCCCTGATGCTCTTCAGCAACCGCCACATTCACCAGCTCGGCTGTATCCGGCCGGGTAGGCAGCAGCACATACACACCCAATACCTCCTCATCCTGGACAGCAATATAGCAGTCTCCACTAGTGAGGTAGTTCTTCACCAATGATACGGACGGATCGGCGGACAGCAGCAAATCCATCGGCGGCAATTCGCCGGGCAGCAATTTCCTGATATCCATACATGCCTCCTTGTTCTGAAACATCAAATCCTGTATCTCAACCAGCGTAAATTCAAATTCTGCCCGATTCTTTCAATAAAATAAAATCATGGCCGCGCCGGGTCATCTTCATTCCGGCAGTCCGGACGGTTACAGTGCCATTGCCAGCTCTCAGGAAGCTCACATTCTCCACCATCCGGCTGTCCACAAGCTCCTCCATAATATCGGCATACGCCCCGGCCTCCAGCCCCATTTCATCCTGACCGACCGGCTTGTCCAGTTCAATCCGCTTAAGTATGGCATAGACCAATTCCTTCTCTTCCATGAAGCACCTCTTTCATAACTGCACTGATTGCCATGAAGACAATGACTACTATTATCGCATATTTCTGCCAGACATAGCTAATCAGAAAAAAAGCGCAGTCCCAAGGCCTTAGCCCCGGACTGCGCTGCCTTACGTTAAGTTCTAGTAGAAGCAGGCACTCAGAATAATGACCAGCAGGATATAAAGTACCAGAATCGCACCGGTTGAAGTCCAAGGACTTACCGGAACCACATTAACGCCGCCTACATTACCACCGTATCCGCAATCTGCACCCATGAGATTACCTCCTTCAAAATGATGACTACAGAACAGAATATGAGCAGAATGCCTTAACAGATTGGGCGAAACGGTCAAAATTTGGGGGTATGTACAAGGGCATCCTGCCCGCCCGGTCAACCGAACCGGACAGGATGCATGAATCTGCAGATTAATCGGAAACCAGAATTCCGTCAAAGCTCTCAGGACCTACACGGACCGTACCGAGAAGGTTAGAGGTGATGAATGCAGTATAAGTCAGTTGCGGAGTAATCGGCGGAATGAAGTCATCCGCAGAGAACGTAATAACCTGTGGAGCCAACACACTAAGGCTGAAAGTTGAGGTGGCAGAATACACAAGCGGATCCGTGGGCAAAGTTCCTCTTACAATACTAATAGTGACACCAACCAGTGCAAGCGGAAGCGACACAGATACCGTACCTTTAAGAATTACACGCGGATTCGTCGTTACACCTTGAGTGATAAGACCAATCTGCCCAAATAGCTGGGGAGCATTGATAACCAGAATCGGTATTGCAATAGAGTTGGCAGTACTGGCATTCTGCGAAGTTCTTCCATCAACATAAGTTCCCATATCAAGCACCTCCTTTCTTCATATACAGTGTATTAACAAGTCCCCGGGAATGCTTGGATATATCGCCAATGCACATCTCCCCATATCAAGAGCAGCCTGCTTAGTCTTCCTTGGTAGTCCCACCACGCTTGTTAAACGCCAGTTCAAACAATCCTGTCGCCGACAATCCCGCAAGCCCGCCTGCCCATAAACGCAGAATAAGGTTCATGTCTGTAAAAGGATAGGCTACAGCTCCGACCAGCAGACCAATACCCAGTCCCACTGCGGGAACAACGTTGCGCGGAAGATTCACACTGTTCTTCACCAGTTGAACCAGTGCCATCACAAAGACGGCCAACAGCGAAGCAAACGCCAGCACATTGTTAAGCGCATCGTTGTACATAAGTTCTACACCTCCTTCCTGGTAACCAGCAGTCCGGCCCTGTTCAGCACCGTCAATATCCGGTAGAAATCATAGCTTCCTCCCGTAGGGGTATCGAGTAATCCCGCTGCCACCGCTGCCTGAACCGCCGGCTCTGCCCAGGCAGGTATACTGACTGCAGCACGGCCTTCTATTGCGGTAACCCTTTCTGCTACTCCTTTAATTGCCTGTCCCTGTTCCAGAACACCTGTTTTGAGTGTATCCCGGCTCACTGTAAGTCCTGCCAGCAATACCCGCATCTCCTGAAGTTCCGTTTCCAGAGTCGCAAGCCTTTGTTTATCTTCAGCCGACATCTCCTCATCCTCCTTCAGCTCATCGTATTGATACAAGTTATAAGCATCCATAATCTGAATCAGCTTTGACGCGTAGTTCGGATCGGTCGCATACCCTGCAGCGGCAATCTCCCTGGCAGCCGTTCTGCCGTCCGCTCCAATCACCTTGCTGTATAAGTCCCGGTTCCAGGATACGCCCTGGGCAATCAGCGCAGAATGGTCGGCCACAGACTCACCCCAGTTATTGTAGGCTCTGAAAAGCGCAGATACCTGCACAGCTTGGCCGTTCCTATATTCCGTAGTCCGGATTGATAAGCTTCCGGCGGGTCCGCTGCCTTTGATGCCAAACAGATTATTAGCCTTCACGGTCAGGCTGCTGTTCCCCCAGCCGGATTCCAGCGCGGCCTGGGCAATTGTCAGGGAAGCCGCAATATGACTGCGCTGCATATCAGCCAAGGCAAAGGAGACCATTCGGGAGATAAACTCAGAATCCGTCATTTCATCACATCCCTTCCTACTATATTAAATGCTCGTTCAGTTAAGCTGCCTGTGCTTATCCCTGTTACTCCAGGGTCATTTATGCAAAAAGCGCCGGAGCTCCCGCTCCGGCGCTTCTTTAAGTTATTCGTCCGGTTAGCTTCAGCTAAAATACGCTGAGGATAATAACCAGCAAGATAAACAGTACCAAAATGGTAGCAGCAGACGTTCCAATACAGCCATAGCCGTAACCAGCCACATTCTCTCCCATTACAATTCCTCCCTCAGCCTGTGCCGTCATTATGTCTTTCCTTAGCATCATATGCCTGAGGTCCTGAAAAAACTGGGCTGATGCACAATATGGTAATTATAAGCAAAAAAAGTATTGTGAAATCTTCCATCGTAGCGTAAACTAGTAATAATTAACTATATCGGAGGGACTAATTTACTATGCCTTCATATTATTTTAAGGAATTCTGGACACCGCTGAGTTGGGTAGGTATTAAGTTTTTCCGGGATGACGAAGGATTTCTATGGGTTAAATGGTGGTCTAAGCCACGCAAGAGATTACGCTGACTTCGTTAGATACATATCTGCATATAGTTCTCTATAACCAGAATGCCAAATAACCTCTCTCTGTCATTTGACGGAGAAAGGTTATTTGCTGTGATGAATATGCGTTGGAGAACTTAAGAAGCCGCCTCAAAAGTAATCCGGTTCTTTCCGCTCCGCTTGGAAATGTATAATGCTTCATCCGCCAGCCGCAGGGTTTCAACAGTGTCGCTGCCCCCGTCCGGTGTCCATACTGCCGCGCCTACACTACAGCCGACATGCAGATTCTCGCCTCTGATCACAATGGGCAGATTGATTTTACTGATAATCCGTGAAGCCACAATTTCTGCCTCCTTCATAGGTTTGCCGGCAGAAGTATTAAGAATAATAACGAACTCATCCCCGCCCAGCCGGGCTACGATTTCATTATCACGTGTACAGTCCATCAGTCTGAAGGCTACCTCCTGCAGCAAGGCGTCGCCGATTGCATGGCCGAAGGTATCATTTACTTTTTTGAAGCCGTCCAGATCAAGGTATAAGAAACTAAGCGTTGTGCGGTTCTGCTTGGCTTTGCTGACCGCATGGGCCAGAAATTCATCCAGCGCTGCCCGGTTGGGCAAGCCCGTAAGCTTGTCATGCAGCGCCATGTCCGACATGTAGCTCAGCTTGTTCTCTGTCTTGGTCAGATTATTCACCAGGTTGCGCAGTGACGCAGACAGAATCGCCACATCTTTGAACCGGGTCGAGGATGGAATCTCCACATCAGCGCCGGAGCTGAGCAGATCGGCTGTGCGGGTAATGTTCCTCAGCGGACGGCTGATCCATCCGGCCAGCAGCCAGCCGATAACCGCGAAGACAGCTGCGGTGATCAGTCCGCTGATCAGAATAAAGCGCTCAAGCTGATGCACCGAGGCAAATGCAATATCCGCTGGCTGGCGGATAATGACCGACCAGCCCAGCCCGGGATAATTCAGATAGCCGTCCCCGTAGGCATAACCGGTCAGATAGGAGTCCTGATTCCGCTCCTGTTCAATAATCCATGAACTATTACCGCTGCGGGCTTTCTGCAGCACTTCATTCGGCATTCTTTTGCCGACGAGTGCCTCGGGACCCAGAAGGATCGTGTCATCTTTCCTGCTGACTACAAACACTTCCACACCCTTCAGGCGCTCCTTGAGCGGGGTCACAATGGAAGCCTCGACCTCACGCGACCACTCCCAGCTGAGGTGCGCAGCCAGTACACCGCTTGTCCGGCCTTGCTTGTCAGTAACCGGCACGCTCACATCCACAAACTGTAAGGCTTCGCCGGTAGGATTCGGAAGCAGCTTGGAGAGCAGCACCGCATCATGGACATCACCGGTGAAGGTCCCCTTCAGGCCTTCCTGAAACACCGGCCTCTGGCTAATATTCGTACCCTGGAGTATATGATCTGTGGAAGAAAGGACATTCCCTTTATTATCGAGGAAACCCACCCAGGTGAACACCGGCAGACTCTTCTTCAGCTGATCGAGCAATCCGCTGACCTCTGAGGAGTCAACCGGCTCCTGAAATGCATTAAGCTTGCTTAATACCTCCACTTCTCCGGAACGCGACCACATGAAATGATCAAGCTTCTCAGACATTTGGTAGGCTTCTTCCGCCAGAGAGCTGCCAATGCTGACCTCTACGGACTGTGTAGACCGGTTGCCGATAACATAGCTGAGCAATGCCGTTAACAGGATGATAATGACCGCAAAAGCCGTTGAAAATAACGTACGCAAATTTAAAGACATTCACATTCTCCTCTTCGGAAGACCTTTTCATAGCACCGACCGCCGAGGTTGCCTGGTAGCTCACTCTATGTCGAAAAGGGTCGATAATTATTTATCGGAAGGAATAAGCGGAAATATAATACAGCTTCCGGCAGACTTGCGGATTTCCTTAATTTAGCTCATAGGTTGTATCAATATTGTGCTGAGTTTCGCGGATGATAGTGTTTACATTTTGGCATTATAGTATAATCTGCCCTGTAGCACATGCCACCTTAAGGAGTGATTGATGATGACAGAACAATTTGAGATGTATGATGATCCGTTCAAGATGCTTATTCTGCTGGCAACGCTTATATCGGAGAAACAGGGGACCGAACTGAAATTTGAGCATGTTCCTTCTTATGAGAATGAGGTTTTTGCCATTGAACACCAGAGATTCCTCTACAAAAAAGACGGCACGGAAATTACCTGGTTTGAGTTCCTGGGCAGAGATATCGCCTCTTCCAGCGATCTGACCCGTTCCCAGTACAACAAAATGTTCGTAGACTGCATGGCTTCACTCTATAGCCTCTAATTCTTCTCTAAGTTACATAAAGGCAGCTCCAACAAACACTGCAGCCCTGCCGTCCCGTTCCGGGGCGGCAGTTCCTTTATCGCTCACTTAACCAGGTATATAGCAACCATTCGTCCAGACCCTCCGCTTATCCCACCTTGGCTCCCATCGAGCGGGCCAGCAGCACAGCCTGCTCCACATCCAGCCGTACCCCTTTAAGATCAAGACTCTTCAGGTCAATCCCCTCCAGCTTGGCACCCTGCAGATCCGCTCCTGCAAGCTGGCACTGCGCAAGCTGTACACGGCTTAAGTCGGCACCGCGCAGATCCGCTTTTTGCAAATTGCAGCCCTGCATATCCGCTTCAGCGAACCGGATGCCCCGCAGATCCTGCCTGCTGAGATTCAGGTGGCGCAGATTCGTATAAGCCCAGTCCCCTCCGGTGAGAGTAATCCCATCCATATAAGCATTCGCGAAATCGGAACCAATCATCTTACAATTCTCGAACTTCGACACAAACAGATTCGCCCCGGTAAACTTGCAATTGGTAAAAGCCCCGTCTCTATGCAGTGAAGCATTCAGCAGCGCACCGGTAAAATCACAATTCACAAAACGGCAGCCGCTGGAGGTCATTTCTTCCATGGAAGCCCCTCTGAACGAGCAGTGTTCAAAGGTGCAACCGTTCATCTCTCCATCCTGCATATTGGCATACTCAAAATTATGATTCTGAAAAGTTTCATTGTGGTATTGATACATAATGTTTTGACCCCTCTTCTTATGGGTATTGAATCTAAAGTTCTGAATACCGGATTATAAATTATTTTAAAATATACTACTTTAGGAGATTGTCCAAGTGTAGCCGTTTCGATATAATAGCAAATAAACTCGCGGAGGTAAATGATGGATGACTCCAGCAGAAAAGAACCGTTCCGTTATGTTATGAACCAGCCCATCGATTGCTGGCTTGAAATCCCGGCCAGTAATAACGGGCCCGGAGCCGGAAAATTGACGGAAGGCATCCTGCTAGACCTTAGCCGCTCCGGCTGTAAGGTACGTACTTCTCTGAACCTCCGTTTCACTGCAGGCGATACGAAGCTGATTATACATTTCCAGCTGGCGGAAGAGAAGCTTCAGTATGAAGGAAGTGTCCGCTGGGGCTGGATGTTCGGCCTTGGACAGTTCCAGTACGGGGTAAGACTTGATCTGCAGGAAGCCGAGGAAGAACAGCTGCTGCGGGAACTGGAGATCTGGACCCACAGCAGAAGGGCTCAGGGATTGTAACTGTAATTTGCACAAAAATGAAAGCAAGGCTGACATCGTCAGCCTTGCTTTCTCGTTGAATGGACATATGCACAGGGCAGCTCCCTACGCGATCAAACTTCAATTCTTTTTTTCACCATTACAACCATTGAATAGATCAGTATTATGGCAACTACAAATTCGAACAGAAGCGGCCATTGATTCGTAGAGAGATATCTGATCGTTACTCCGCTGTCTGGCCGCAGATTATTCTCGTAAATCTCAAAATTAAAGGTATTGTCCAGACCAATGAAATAGCTGTTAAACATAAACTTTTCAAGATAGGCTATACCATTCTGCAGAAGTGTGAGGATCACAATCCCTATCCATACTCTCCCCTTGAAGCGAAAGCTTAATGCTACAGTAATAGAGAACATAACCATAATCATCATGAAACCAACTGACCACATAAACTGCAATAAACATCTTAAGCCAACTGACACTATATTGTCCGGCAGGAAGTCCAGCGGGTAGATCAGCTGGTAAATGCCAAAATGCACCAGACCGAGAGCAATCACCGTCAAGATTAGCAGTAGCGCAAACAGCAACGGTGACATGACCGTCTGCAGGGCAGTAACCGGGATAAGCCGCCGCTGGTAAGACTTCAGATTCCGGAAATAACTGAATACAGCTATAAATACAAGCGCCAATGCAAGTATAAAGTAGATAACCAGATTCAGCGAAATTAGTTGTTCATTGACCTTAGTGCTGGATATCCAAATCGCAGGCTGAACCAGCAGAGCAATAACAATAAAGACGAGGATCCGTTCCCTTCTGCGTCTCAGGTCATATTTTAACAGCTTCAGCATTCGGCAAACACCTCTCTGAACAGCTCATCTATACTTTTTCCGCGCTCGAGTCTGAGCTCTTCCACTTCGCGCTGGAGAACGATCTCCCCGTTTTTCAAGAAAATAACCTCGTCAAAAATCCGTTCGATATCGTTCACCAGGTGTGTAGAGATCAGAATACTGCTGTCTTCCTCATAGAACTCCATCAGCGCATTGAGAATTTTGGTCCGTGCTACAGGGTCGACACCCCCGATTGGCTCATCCAGCATGTAGAGTCTGGCCCGGCGCGACAGCGCAAGGGTGAGCTGGAGACGTTCGTTCATCCCTTTGGATAACGTCCGGACCTTATCCTGTACTCTGAGATTCATGAAATCGAGCATCCGCTGGGCTTTGGCCTGATCGAAGTCCGGGTAGAAATCCCGCTGGAACTTCAACGCATCCCCCACATTCATCCAAGACTCCGTAACGGGAACATCAGGCATGAAGGATACAAGCTTCCGGCTCTCCACCCCAATGGGAACACCGAGGACTGAAATCCGGCCTGAGCCCGGCTGTGCCAATCCTGCGATCAGCTTCATGAGGGTGCTTTTGCCGCTGCCGTTGCTGCCGAGCAGTCCGGTAATTCTGCCTGCGCCCAGTGTAAAGGAGACATTGCCCAGCGCTTGTTTGGAGCCGAACTTCTTGGTCACGCCCTGTACTTCAAGTAACTCATCCACTCTTGGTAATCCCCCTATTCTTGGCCACGCTGATGTATATTCTCCGCTACGGCCGCCAGAATATCTTCACCCTGGAAGCCGAGCTCCTGCATGCCGCGGATAAAACGGTCCAGCACATCCTGTGCCATTTCCTTCTTGATGGTCAGAATCGTCTCTTCTCTTCCGGTAACATATCTGCCCATGCCGCGGCGGGTCTCCACGATTGTCTCACGCTCCAGTTCCTGAAAGGTTCTTTGTACCGTATTCGGGTTAATCTGCAGTTCTGCGGCCAATTCACGTACTGAGGGGATTTTGTCACCGGGCTTCAGCTTGCCTGTAATGATCTCCCCTTTGATGTAATTCATGATCTGAAGATAAATCGGCTGGTTGTTATCAAATTCGATAACCATCAAGCAACATCCCTGCGTCTGAAGACCGCAAATCCCGCGAGCAGGAACAACGCCATATATATGCACAGCAGCACAATGGAGAAGTTCAACGTCATTCCCGGCATCGGCGCACCGCCATCTTTATAAGCTGCGAGATTGAGGTTCGGGAACAGGAAGTATTTATAAAAATCACGGTAAATGATGATTTTATCTATGGTAGTGGCAAAGATAGTCGCACCGATCGTTACTCCTGTTGATCGGGTCAGTATTCCAAGCATAAATCCGATCGTGGCATACACGATGCAGTATACGGATGAGTACAACAGTGAGGTAAGTATATCGCTCAGTCCTGAATCCCCTCCGCTGAGTCCAAAGAAGATCATTCCTGAGACAAACAGCGCGATTGTCGCAATCAGCAGCATACTCAATGAATAGAGCAGTACGGTTACATATTTAGAGGCCAGTATCGCAGTCCGGCTGCGGGCCCGGATCAGCAGAAACTTGATGGTCCCCTGGCTGTATTCTTTGGACACTATCCCCGCTATCCCTACAATGACGAGGATCACCAGCACCTGGCCGATTCCTGTAGGCAGCAGTGAGTCTGCTGTGAATTCCGCCGCGGAGGCATACGTATCCGCCCCTGCCACCGTGTGCACAATATAACCTATTACAAATACCATCAGCACCAGAAGGGCATATGGAACAGTAAAGCTGCGTTTCTTCGATATTTTGAGCCATTCATTCAGTACGAGCTGATTAAATTTACGCAATGCGGTTACCCCCTGTCCATTTCAGGAAATCATCTTCCAGACTCTGTTTATTCTCGGTAATCCGGTATACCCCAACCTTGGCTTCACTGAGAGCAGCCACAAGCTCCGGAACGTTCCCGTCGGGCAGGCTTACATGCAGCTCGGAATGAGCTTCATCTGTCCCGGTCACCTCCACACCTTGCAGTGCTTCGGCAACAGTACGCGCGTTCCCGGCATTATCCACCCGGATGGTGAGGGCTACTTCACTGCGCGCTTCCGGCGCCTCAGCAAGCTGCGTAACCGTTACAAGCTTCCCGTTCTGAATTACAACCGCGCGGTGGCAGATCTGTTCAATCTCGGCCAGCATATGGCTGGAGATCAGAATTGCAATGCCTTCCACCTCGGCAATCGTGCGCATATAATCGCGCATTTCCCGGATTCCGGCGGGGTCCAGCCCGTTGGTCGGTTCATCCAGAATGAGCAGTTTCGGCGAATGCAGCAAGGCCTGGGCGATGCCCAGACGCTGGCGCATACCCAGCGAATACGCTTTTACCTTCTTATCCATCGCTTCCTGCAGTCCAACCAGCGCCACAACTTCATCAATCCGCGATTCTCCGGCCCCGTCACTCATCCGCAGATACTGCTTCAGATTGTCATAACCGGTCATATGGGGATAAAACTCCGGGTTCTCGATGATCGCTCCGATCTGCGAGATGGCCCGCTTGAAATCCTTTTGTATGCTGTGCCCATGAATAAGGACATCTCCTCCGCTCATTCGGATGAGTCCGGTCATCATGCGGATGGTGGTCGTTTTACCCGCCCCGTTCGGACCCAGCAGTCCGATAATCTCCCCTCTGCGGATGTCGAAGCTAAGGTTATTTACTATTGCCTTCCCTTTTATCACCTTGCTGACGCCTTGCATTTCCAATACGGTTTCTTCCTTCATGGGGCCTGACAGCCCTTGATTACGAGTGGACGAATTCATGACAGCCTCCTTGTGTAGTACGGGATTGTTATTGTTTCCAACTGCGCATTTAAATTATTGTGTCGGTGTGTTAGTTAAATAGTACACTAGACATTTCAATCTGTAAAGCCCGTTTGTGAATTTTTTCCTTATCCTCTCCGGAAACAGGCTATTCACGCGGGGGGTTTAACCATACCAGTCTTCCAAAGCAATCATAGAATAGTATTGCAACTGACAGTATCGCACTGCATTTGCCATTCCAGCTTCGAGGAGGAGTTCGCATGGACAAAGAGGTTCATATCTCACAGACTTATCCACGGCTGACGGTGTACAGCGAAGAAAATTACCGGGGAAGAAGCAGAATTTACAGGGGCAATCTGGGTATCCGTAATACAGACAATATTCTGGACGGAATCGAAAGTCTCCGTTTCTTCTCCACCAGCAGCAATGCTACGCTCGTCCTGTTCAGCAGAACCCGGTTCAGAGGCAGCTTCCGTGTGCTTCGCGGGAACCACAGCATCCGTGATCTGGATGACTTTATCTCCGGCAACGATGTAGAGTCGATTATCTCAACTAACCAAAGGCTGACCCTGGCACAAATCCGCAGCATCCGCAGCAGCGGAAATCTGCCTTCGGGTTACCGGCTGATCTAGTAGCATCCGCAAGACAAATAGGGCACACTCCGGTATCACCCAGCCGGAGTGTGCCCTATTTGGTTGTTCAAGGCTGTTAGCCGGACTGTTATTAACATTCAAACTGTACGGCATCACTATTAGGTAAGAGACAAATTCAAGGGCGGCAGGCAGTAAACAAAAATATCCGCGGACTGAACAATATGATATGTTAGAAATGTCAATAGTATCCGGCAACGCTTGAGGAGGATTAGGATAAGCATGCTCAATCTAGAAATATATCCACCTGAATTAAACGGATTGGTTCTATCCGCCATTGGCCCCTTTCAAGTCATAGCTAATTTAAGATTAAATAGCGTAAGGACAGGAGTCTGGAAGCTTAGTTCAGACACCGGCAACAAATGTTATTACTTAAAAACCTATACCAGAAAACAAAGATGGCATCCGGAAGTTTTTGCTTATACTCATTGGACAGGTTACTTGAAGCCGTATGTACCAGAGCTGATCAGTTCCTTTGAGGGCGATGAATGGCAAGCGATATTGATAACTTCGATTAATGGGACAATCCTGAGAGAGGCGGAACTAAGTTCCGCAGCTAATGAAGCTGCTTACCTTAAGGCTGGTGAACTTACAAGAGTCTTACATCATTCAGAGAATGGCCGTTGGTTTGGCCGCCCCGATAAGAATGGAAATCCAATTGAGTTATACCATAATGCAGACCCGGTTCAATATGTATCCAATTCAATTATTGATATTTGTAAGCGCTGTACTCAGGAAGGGTTGTTGCAATCTTCAGAGATCGAGTTAACCCATTGGGCTCTTCAGAACACTCAAATTTTTGAGCCTGCTAAACCAGTCCCCATAAGCTGGGATTCTACACCAGGGAATTGGCTGGTTGATAACAACGGTATTTTCACCGGAATGATTGATTTTGAAAATATGTTATGGGGTATTGATGTGGATAACTTCTCCATTCTATTCGGGCGGTATTTCAAAGATAATAAACGTGCTATGAAAGCATATTTTGAAGGCTATGGAGCCGAGATACTTAAGGAGAGGAATATAGAAGTGCAAATCTGCTGCATTAAGATGGCAATTGGCGATATATATTGGGGCACCCTCAACAAACAGCCGAACGTCATCCATTATGGCAGGGAGCTTTTACATAGAATTTATGATAATAATTTATTATAAGATTGAATACGGCCAAAAGACCCGTAAGCAGCTCTCTTTCAGCTAAGCTTCTACTTACAGGTCTTATTGTTATGCGCTCGCTTTTAAGAAAATAAAATTCCAGTTACACCTTCCCGCCCGACATCTGTATCACCTCTGCAGCGAGCACTGCGATCTGCTCCTGCAGCACATTCACTTCATCAATGCCTTTCCAGTAACGGGTGACAAAATGAAGAAAGACGTCGACCTTACGCAGCAGGATCAGCGTCGGAATCGCTGTGAATTCTTCTGCAGTAAGCATGATCTTGCGGCTGAAGCCCCGCCAGAAATCACGGATAATCCGCTCTTCCTCTTCATGGCACAGCATTCCGGACAAGATGACCGCAGCCTCCATGGCCCGTACATCCCAGGTACAGAACTCAAAATCAAGCAGCGCCGTCACCTGCGCAGCATCCTCCGTATCCACCAGCAGGTTAGAGGCATTAAGATCGCCATGCACCAGCTGGTGGGGTAACTCCTCCAGTTGCTCCAGTGAGTCTGCCACACCTTCATAAGCCTCAACCAGCACTTTCAGTTCGGGCAGCAAACCCTGGAGAGGTTCAGGCGGATTCAACAACAGGTCGCGGAGCGCTTCCCGGGTGCACAGCGGGTACGAACGCCCCAGCTCATAGTAGGGCCTGTATACAGGAGGGGTCTCCGGCTTCACATCAGCGAGCACAGCAGATAATGTCCCGGCAGCCTCACCGAACGACTCATAGAAGCCGGAATCCTGTTCAGCGGGAGATTCACCATCAATATAGCCGAACAGGCAAGCGAACTTTCCTTCCCCCTCTTCAAGCTGGACCATCGTTTCCCCTGTGGAGGTAAGAATGGGAACGGGGGTTTTAAACGGCAAATCCAGTATAGCCAGCTTCTGCAGCACGGCATGCTCGAACTCTATTTTATTCCGGTCCCTATGTGTATCATAGATTCTTAGTACAGCGCGGCGGGCGTCCTTGTCCACGAAGTAGGTGGTGTTATTCCAGCCTCCGCTCCGCTTCCTTAACGTTCCATTCCACTCCGGCCAGGCCTGGCTTACAATGTTATTCATAGGCTTGTGCCCCTTTCTCTTTTTTTGTGCTGATATGTAACGAATCTTCCGCAGCCGGGTCTTATCTATGTAAGGTGGTGAACCGAGGAAATTACGCAAGAAACGTTTGTCAAAGCAGTGAAAAATATTAACCAGTTCAAAGGCAATTGTAAAATCAGTGTCTGGCTCTGTCAAATCGCTAAAAATACCTACTTCACTTATATGGAGAAGCAAAAACGCCGGGATCCCGCTGAGCCACAGGAAAAGCTGCAGGTAATTAAATCGCGAAAATTCGCAGAGCTCGGGCTTGGCAACAGATATGACACCATAGATCTCGAATTATTAAACGCTAACGGGACCAACCCCTCCACTCAAATCAAAGCCATCTATTATGGCCCCAAGGATAATAATCCGATCCTGATCTGGAAGCAGGGCATGGATCTGCCTCCCGCAACTGCAGCCGTTGAAGCCCAATTCGCAGAACAGAATTAACTGTTAGTGAGCATATTCTGCCAAGCTGTGGTTTTTCCGCTATAATGAAATTCATATTGAAATATGCAAAGGATGGGATACTTATGGACGCAACTGTTACCAAACGCTGGCTGCTGGCAAGGCTCTATGAGCCGGAGCAGACCATCATCGACTGCCGCTTCACCCTGGGCAAACCCGAAGCAGGCCGGGAGAGCTACGAACAAGAGCATATTCCAGGCGCGGTCTATCTCGATCTGAAGCTGGATCTGTCCAGTCCGGTTACCGAACACGGCGGACGCCACCCGCTTCCCGATCCGGAGGTGCTGGCGGCACGGCTCGCGAAGCTCGGAATCGGGAACGATTCCCGTATCGTTGCCTATGACGATGAGAGCGGCATGAACGCTGCCCGGCTGTGGTGGCTGCTGCGCTACCTCGGGCATGAACAGGTTTTCATTCTGGAAGGCGGCTTCAGTGCCTGGAAGGCTGAGAAATATCCGGTGACGGATCATCAGCCGGTGCGGGTGCCGAGTACTTTTACGGCAAATCTGCAGCCTCATATGCTGGTGGATGTTGAAGAGGTTCGCCGCGTGTCGGTGAAGACGGCTGGTTTCGGGACTCAAGATGGGGCCGATACCGGGAATACTGCTGGCGTTGCCGCTTCGCTCTCGGCTCTCCCTATCCTGATTGATTCCCGGGCCAATGACCGCTATCACGGCCTGAATGAAACCCTGGACCCGGTCGGGGGGCATATCCCCGGTGCGGTCAACTACTTCTGGAAAGAAACGCAAAACGCGGGCGGCAGCTTCAAGAGCGCCGATGAGCTTGCGGAGCATTTTGCCGGAATGGACAAGAACGCGGAGATTATCGTCTACTGCGGGTCCGGCGTAACCGCCTGCCCGAATGTGCTCGCGCTGGAGAAGGCTGGATTCAAGAAGGTGCGGCTGTATGCGGGAAGCTGGAGCGACTGGATTAGTTATGAGGAGAATCCGGTGGCTACTGGGGAATAATAAATACGACGAGCCCGCGCTAAGCGCGGGCTCTTTGTGCTAGAGTTATGGCGATGCAGGGTTCGTACAAAGTACTAGGAGGTATCTCAAGTCAACAAGGAGTCAACCACAAGCTGGAGAAAGCATTTACAGCGTGGTAACGGCGATACTCCGCCGGACTTTACATCGTGGAGGCATTACGGCTGCCAACTATCAGATGTAAGAACGCAATTTTCGCTTTGGCGATTCCTGAGACGGAGGAGCGGAAGAGAACCAAACATACCGCCTGTCCAATGGCTATTGCTAACTCTTGGACCCATTATACTCAACGGCGTAAGTGCAAGAAACGTGCTAGTATGTTTATGCCCCTAATAAACTTCCAATAAACAATTCGATAAATTTAACTTAACTCATGAAGCAACATAACTTTCTTCTTTTTCAATAATAAACGACTTCCTGGCTAGTAACCACTCTCTGAGAGGACTTGTATATATTCAATCCATGCCTCAGCTTTAGATGCTAAGTCTACAATCATATGAAGACCAATTGTTGTATCTTCATCTCCAATTCTAGCAATGATATCGTCAACATACTTATGTGCATTATCAACATTTTGGATCTCGTAAGCAGCTCTTTTAATCTCATTGTCAAGCGAGGCAATATCTTCAGGTAATGTAATAATCAAATGATAGCTTATCGGTAGCGTCAAGAAGTTTGTCTCCATTTTGAATAATAGTCTGTCTCCCTCTGACCTTCTCATGTTTGCCGCGTCCCTCCTATGGAAATAATCATACTGATGAGATGTGAATCAGATGAGATGGAGCGGATACTTTGAATAAAATTACTAGCTATCAATTATTCACAATCACTTTTATTTTCCAGCTCGGAACGACCATTATCTTTGGCTTTGGAGGTACGGCTGGCCGGGATGCATGGATTGGTGAACTGATTTCCAGTGCTCTGGGAGTAGTTATTATTCTCGTCTACACCACCTTAATGGGGATGAACCCGGGGCTCTCTCTAGTCCAGTGGTTTCCCGCACAATTTGGACGCTGGATCGGGACACCTATAGCATTTGTATACCCTCTTGTGTTTCTGTATTTTGTGGGACGTATTATTGCGGATATTAGGGATATGGTTTCAACAACCCTCTTAAATAATACACCGCTTATACTGATTACAGGGTTATTTGCCCTCATCATCGCCTTTTGCTTATATGGTGGCGCTCAGATCATTGCACGACTGGGAGAATTATTCCTTCCCATTGTTATCATCATTTTCAGTATTGAGATTATCCTTCTATTTGGCTCCGGTGTCATGCATATCAAGAATATACAACCTGTTTTGGAAAACGGGTGGGGACCCATCTGGAACGTTGTTTACCCAGGCGGTGTCACTCAATCCTTTGGGGAAGCCATTGTTCTTGCCATGTTCTGGCCTGAAGTCAAAACCCCTTCAAAAGTAATGAAGATTACAGTTATTTCCACAGTACTGTCAGGAATCATGATTGCCTGTTTGGACTTGTTTGCGATTTCCGTTTTTGGGGGAGTGTTTTCGCGGTTTCTATATCCCCTCTACACCTTATTGAGTTTAATCAGTATCGGAAAATTCATTGAAAACCTGCAGATGTTTGGTGTTCTGTATTTTTTAATGACAGCATTATTAAAAAGTGTCATATATATGTTCGGTGCGCTAAAAGGGATTCAGCAATTGACCAAGATGAAGAGTTATCGTTCACTGATCATTCCGTCATGCCTCCTCTCATTAATTCTGGGAATGACCATGTCCAAGAACATCACTGAGCATATTTATTATCATCATTTTAAAATATTGCTTCCTTATGTGTCGGTACCCTTGCATTTAGTCTTGCCAGCGATCCTGCTCACCGTTACTTGGTTTCGGCAATTCAAGAAATGACAAACTTCATCGTTTTATTTCGTCATCCATCAAATGTACCGATGGTCCTGTTACACCTATCCGCCGAACCGTCAAATTTGCTTTTACTGATACCTCCGCCTTTGAAAACTCCATATCCCAGTTATTTTTCAAGGATTTCCATAATGATGAATTTTCATTGTGAATGGAATCCCCGAATCCAAAGATATCAGTTCCATACTTTTTTTGCACTTTGGTAATGGTCCGCAGCACCGATTCTTCAACATGCTTGTTAAATGTGTCTTGCATAAGATTTATATTGTCCATTTTTGTCAGATCCAGTCTCGTGTTGTTTTCCCGTATGGCTCCTTGCCCTGTTAACGTAACAAGGAATTTGATATGATCACCTTGGATAACAGGCTGAATCTTGCTCCCTAACTTATTTACCTCCAGACTAGCGTTTCCGTTTTCTTCGGGTATTTGGGCCGAAATAGTAAGCTTCTGTAAATTCCCGGTTACCCATCGCATAATTCGTCCTTCTGTGATATCCAAGAATCCTACCAATTTCAGCTCTTGACTAAAAATTGCGGTTCCTGCCAGGTGAAACCCCTCCACATCATTCCTGCTGGATTGATCCTGATGCTCGCCTTCTTCTTGCGCGCCATTGTTCAAGCCCGCTTTAATTAATGGAACAGTCGGACTGGTTCCTTTGCTGCTTGCGGATATTAAAAAATGTAAAAACCCCATTTCCATAAGCGTACCCATCTGGTCAAATTCTCCTAAGGCTCCGAGACCGGGTATTGTTTCTAGCGGATATGATATGTTTAAAAAATCCCGTGCAGTGCCTCCCTTGACCACAAACAGATCGGTCCGCAGCTTGAGGTTCGGATCCCGGGTATACGTATCCAGTACATCCTTAATCCCGTGTCTGGCCATTGACTCTCCAATCACAATGACCCGCCGGTGACCGCGGAATACCTGCCGGGACAGCTTGGTCTGCATCTGCTGCACGGCATCAAGCGTGTTCATGCCAGAGCTGGTTACGACAAAAAAGGGATTATTCTGACTTCCTCCATCTTTACCTCCACTTTGTCCACTGCTAATTTTCGACGGAACGATGGCCTGAGCACTGATCACTACGTCATTATTTTGCCCTTTATCAATCCCCCAGGCGAGTTCTATCGCAAGATCGTTTACCTCTGTACTGTCCCAACAACCTGAAGTAAATAGAAGAGAGATGAGCAGACAGGAAGAAACTATCCGTTTTCTATTCATTTGTCTCCCCTCTTTCGTTTTGGATGGGGTTGCTGGCCTTCGGGAATGCGGGTTCTATTAGGCCCGGAGAGATATGCCGGACGCCGGTTCATACTCCATCTGGGTGCGCGGATGATTACATCCTTCAAGCTCCGGAGAGTTTGTGGAGCGACCGGACTCATATACGGAATACCAAATGAACGCAGACTTAGTAGATGGATGATCAAAATAAATAATCCGCTGATTATCCCGTATAAACCCAGCAATCCCGCAAAAATCAACATAGGAAACCGAAGCATCCGGTATGCAGTTCCAAAATTGTACCGGGGAATGGCAAACGAGGCAATTCCTGTCGTAGCTACCACAATCACAACAGGGGCTGATACAATGCCTGCTTGTACAGCAGCTTGTCCAATGACAAGTGCCCCCACAATGCTTACCGCCGAACCAACGGCCTTTGGCATACGAATGCCCGCTTCACGAAGTCCCTCAAACATAAATTCCATCAATAATGTTTCAACAAAGGTTGGAAAAGGGACGCCTTCTCTGGAATTGGCAATACTAATGAGCAGGTTGGTTGGAATAAGCTGCTGATGAAACGTTGTAAGTGCAACATATAAGGACGGAAGCAATAGTGACATATTTACCAGCGAATAGCGGATGAACCGAATGAAGGTCGTATAAATAGAACGTTCGTAATAGTCTTCGACCGCCTGTAATCCTGTCCAAAAATTCATCGGAACGATCAGCACGAATGGAGTATTATCAACGATAATGGCAACTTTGCCCTCTAACAGACTTGCGCTAACAACGTCAGGACGTTCGGTATTTTGAATTTGCGGAAATGGAGACCAAGGGACATCTTCGATAAACTCTTCAATGAAACCCGATTCCATGACCCCGTCAATCTGGATTTGCTTGATTCGGTTACGGACTTCCTCAAGGACAGTATTCGAGACAACGCCATGAATATATGCAATGACGATATCCGTCTGAGAATATTGCCCCACTGTAATGGATTCCATTTTGAGCTCTGCACTGCGGATGCGTCTGCGGATCAGACTTGTGTTAATTCGTAATGTTTCTGTGAAGCCATCTCTGGGTCCACGCACAGAGACTTCAGCTGCTGGTTCTTCAATCCCCCGTTTCTCAAATCCTTTCAGATCTGCAACTAAGGCTTTGTCCTCTCCCTCAACCAGTATGGTGATATTCGCCTTTAATACGCCATCAGCCACATCTTTTACTGTAGAAACCGTCTGGACCTGTGAGATGGCTACAAGCTGCTGTTGGATGATTCCCCGTAGCTTGGTAACGCTATTCAACCCGTCCGGATTTTCATCATAAATGATTGGTTGTAGCACAACTTGATCCAGGATTTTGGTATCGGTTAATCCATCTAAATAAATAAGCAGTATTTTGGGGCTGATGCTGATGGTCCGAAATACGATATCAGAGCAGTCCTGGAAAATTTCTCTCAGCATCTTCTCGTTAATCGCGAGTTCAGTGCTTAATTCTGTATACCGCATAGTTCCCCTCCATCCTTTCAAGAAATTCCTAGTTTAAATTTCCAATGTTTATCGCAGAGAACTGCTTCAAAATATGGATCGCCTTAATTGACTCTGCTTCTTCGCAATGAATAATCAACATGACTAATGCATTTGTACCCGGCGGCTTATTCTTCACTCTATTTCCGGCTATAAGGAAGAGGATCCAACCGGTGAACACTCCTGCCGCTAGTCCGATAAGCCCCCAAAGAACTGGACCCCACCTTAATTCAAATCCGAAAGAGGCGCCCAGGACCGCAAAGATGGTGCCTAGGATTGCTGCCGGATCAATTGCGGCAATTCCCTCGGCCCGATGAATGGAATCGGACAGCTTCGTTCTTTGGGTTGTTGGTTCCATTGGAACAGCAGCAATGCTTTCTTTACCGAAACCGTTTTGCTCTAAAGCCAGAATTACCAATTCCAGATACACAGAAGACTCAAAACAAGAGAGCACATGCAATTAAGTTTCCTCATTTCCTTTCGAGCCAAGCAGCTCAAAGCTCCGTGGCTGTACATTTTCCCGGAGAAATTGAAACTGCTCTAGCTCGAATAATTTATTTTGCTCAACCGCTATTATGTACGCTTCATAAGCTGCAAAACAAAACATCGACGGATAGTAACAGAACCATTCCGGATCTAGTACAGCCCTTGCTAATTCAAAGGAACCGTTAATCGTATAGATACAGGCTTCAACGAGATGTGAATAATAAGCAATAACAATACAACTCACGAAGAGAAATGAACCGCTCATCAATTTATGTAAATAGAGATGACCCAATCCCGGAAATAATAAGGACCATACCAGAGCATACTGTGGCTGCCGTTTATCCAGCATATTCAGGCTCAAACCCTTCATATTGAAAACTGTGACGGGTGAATTCTCATTTTGGGCCAACAGGAAATGCTTGTTCAGATCGATTGTTTTGTGATAACTGTCCCATATGCAATAGATATAGACTGGAATATATAGTAGCACCCACCTCGGGTTCAGTATGTCTTTGGCGACATCAAACCTTCCGTTAAAGGAATACACCATCGCTTTATTGATCCCGGCACCGTTATTTATGACGATTTCCCAAATAATCAGCATAAACCCCTTCAAATATAGCCCGAGGTTCAGATGACCAAAACCTGGAAAAGCCGCTGACCACCATGCGATGACCCAAGGGTTCCTTAAATAAATTTGGTTAGTATTGAATACCGCCATATAGCTGTTATATCTGCGGATGCGCTTTGCTTCCTTCTTCTGCTCCATCTGGATAGCCCCCGAGTATAATCTTCTTATACTTCTTTACTACGCTTACTCTGCCAACGAACCCGTGAGAATGCCCTCCGGTACAAGCTTAGATGAACACTCATCAGGAATAAGTAAATGGGGAACGAGTAACTTATGTGGTAGCCATGCTTGTAATGGAACACGCCAGCTTTTACAGCCAGCCATTCAAACCCGATAGACACTAGTGCCCAAAAGAGAATATACACAACCGTCATGATTTCGGACATCCGCAGCCGCTCATACCCATAAATGAACAAGTATCCAAACGGCGCATACATGAAATAAGAGAATAAGTCAATCCACTCGTATGTTGAGTTGTCCCCCGCATCATATAGATCAAACGGCGGGATCGCGATCGCATGGTCAAACATAAGTCCAAAAGTGACGCCAATAAGCAGATTAAAGGTTGCTTGGGCAGGTGAAAAGCGCCGGGGAAGCAACCAGACTGCCGTCAAACCAATGACAGCCATCCCAATGACAAACCACTCATTCCCGTTAAATTGATTGTCATAAACGATTTTTTCCATCACCGAATCCATCCTTCCTTAGTCATCATTCGTTGAAAGAAGCGCCCCGTGAGCAAAGTACAGCTCATTAAAGCTATGATCATCACCGCCTCCATTAAGAAATTCCATCCGGTATAAGTAAGTATGGAGTACCAGCGAAGCATTGCTCCAATGAACATTTGGAACAGAAACCCATAGGCAGATATTCCCCAGCGCGTGCTGGCTTTGGAGGCAGTTAGAAACACATTCACATAGGTCAGGAGAATGAAAGTGACAGTGATATCATTTTGCAGAATCATGGATAGAAAGTGGGGGATACTGCTTGTATTTATTTCGAACAGCTTAAAATTGAAAGATAAGAGGGTCAATTTATTAGTAAGTAAAATTTCAATGACCATAACCAAAAGGAAGTTGGCTGCCAGCGGCAGTTTATTGGGCAGACTGGCCATGACCCCAATAGAGAACCATGCGAGTATGAGGAATATGACAATTACCACTACAAAATGCCTCCGCTTCACTGTTAAGATTTGATTTCTAATTTCCCCTTTATTTTGGTGGCTTATGCATGCTGAGCGTTCAATCCTGCTCCGCTATCGACACTGGCGAATAGTTACCATGAAGAGCCCGTGCCTGGCACGGGCTTTGTTACTTTCTAGCCAATTAGAGGAGAAATCCATCTTCGTAGCCGCACTTTGTATTCGGTTATTCGCATCCTCCCTGCAATCTTCCGTATTCAGTCAAAGGTTATAGTAATTAATTGATTGTCTAATGACATAATCTATGGTATCAATTGTAAGACGAAGAACAAAATGCAAAAGGAAAGAGGTTTTTTGATGTGGGATCGTAAAGAAATTAAGGGAAGGGCTAAGAATGTCCTCCGCACCTCGTATTGGAAGGCTTTTGTAGTAAGTTTACTGCTGGTTTTGCTCGGAGAAGGCTCAGGTATTCCAAGCTTTGATCGAAACTGGGGGTCGTCGGCACGTTCTAAAATTACCAGCTCCGGTGTGGAATTAGATTGGAGCGTGTTAGGATCTTTTCTCGCAATCGCATTATTCATAATTGGCATCTTCGCAGTAATTGGAATAGCGTTTTATATTCTGATCGCCTCCCCCCTTACTGTAGGTTCACTGCGTTACTTCAAACGATCTGCCGAGGGAGAAGTCCGGATGGGCAATGTCGGCTATGCGTTTAACAGGGACCGGTATTGGGCTATTGTTCTAACTATGCTCTGGAGAGGATTTTTGAATTTCTTATGGTTCCTGCTGCTGATCATTCCCGGCATTGTAAAATCCTATGCGTATAGCCAGGTGCCTTACATCCTTGCGGACAATCCGCACATCGGATATAACCGCGCAGTAGAATTAAGCAAGCAAATGACACGCGGGCATAAATTCAGCATGTTTGTGCTTGATTTGAGCTTCATTGGCTGGATTCTGCTGGGCCTGCTGGCACTCGGTATCGGTGTCTTATTTGTCCAGCCCTATATCAACGCCACGAAGGCCGAGCTGTACCTGGAGTTGCGCCATAATGCACTTTCGTATAATTTGACAACAGCCCATGAACTCCGGTTAGCACAGACCCCCTTTTACTAGAAACCTATCTGTTATCTGCATACCCCTATTTAGGACAGATTGCACCTTATGAAAAGCAGCAGCAGCCCCGTAGACCGGAGATTGCTGCTGCTTTTGTATGTAAGACCGCGTCGTTCGGTCAATTTTGCCCGGGAGGAAATAAATAGAAACTTTAGATAGGCTTTTACGTAGTAATACGAAGTTTATGAGCTTGAAGCCAGGCAAAGCATTCCATGTTGTGGAGCGATTGGACTTCATTCTACTACCGAGGGGAGATCATATTCCTATGAATATAGCCGTCAAGCTGATGCATCGATTCAAAGACTACGATAACCGGAGTAAGCTGAAGGTCTATCAGGACCAAACGGAGCTCATCAGGAGCCGGAATCTGCAAGCATGGGAGGATGGCCAGCTTCAAGCGGAATCCCTCCGGCTGCAAAAAGAAGCACGGTCAGGTACGCCATTGGACGAGCTGCTTGTTGATGCTTATGCCCTTGTCTGTGAGGCAGCAAGAAGAACGCTCGGACTACAGCCCTACGATGTCCAGATCATGGCTGCGATCGCACTGCATGAGAGATTCTTAATCGAGCAGCATACCGGTGAAGGAAAAACACTATCTGCGGTTATGCCTGCATATCTAAATGCACTGACCGGCGAAGGGGTTCATGTGCTGACCTTTAACGATTATTTGGCCAAACGCGATGCCGGGTGGATGGGTCCGGTGTATCGTTTCCTCGGATTAACGGTTCAGCCGGTGCAGGCTGGCATGAGCCTGTCCCGGAAACGGGAAGCATACGCCGCCGATATAACCTACGTTACGGCCAAAGAGGCTGGCTTCGATTACTTGCGCGACACGATCGCACTAAGCGAAGCCGATACCGTACATCGTCCGTTCCACTATGTCATCGTCGATGAAGCAGATTCGCTGCTTCTTGACGAAGCGCGGGTGCCGCTGGTCATCAGCGGGGAGTCGGACTCTTCCATCAGTGACGGCTTTCTGTTCGCAGAAGTGGCCCGGCAGCTACAGCCTGCGGAGCATTACAACTTCGATGAGTTCCAGCGGAATGTTTACTTGAATGAAGCCGGCGCCGCGAAAGCGGAATCCCTGCTGGGATGCGGTAATTTGTACGATAGCCATAATTCTCACTTGTTAACCTCATTAAATTGCGCGCTGCATGTGGAATCGTTATTAAACAAAGACATTGATTATATCGTCCGGGACGGTAAAATCGAGCAGATCGAGGAATATACCGGCCGCGTGGCCGAGAACAGGTATTTACCGGACGGGCTGCAAGCCGCGCTTGCGGTCAAAGAAGGGCTGCAGTGGAGCGTTGGAGGGAGAATTCTCGGCACAATTACCCTCCAGCATTTCATTAGCCTGTATCCGGGAATTTGCGGAATGACGGCGACCGCGCACGCTTCCGCAATGGAATTCAAAGCGGTTTATATGCTGCAGGTCGTGCAAATTCCTCCGAACCGGACAAACATACGGATCGACCATCCGCACATGATTTTTACCCATAAAGAAGCCAAATTTAAAGCGCTTGTACAAGAAATTTCGTCCGTTCATAAGGCGGGACGTCCTATTCTCATTGGAACGTCCAGTGTCCAGGAGTCTGATATGCTGGCGGAGGCATTAGCGGCTGCGGGTGTACCCTGTCAGGTTCTGAATGCAAAAAACGATGCAGAAGAAGCCGGGATCATCGCCAAAGCCGGAGCATTCGGCGCCGTCACGGTGTCTACGAATATGGCGGGACGGGGTGTGGACATCCGGCTCGGTGGAGGTGACCCCGCGCAGACAGAGGTAGTAACCAAGCTGGGCGGGTTGTACGTGATTGGCACTCATGTGAATGAAAGCGTACGGATCGACGACCAGCTGCGCGGGCGTTCCGGCCGCCAAGGCGACCCGGGAGCTTCCGTATTCTACGTAAGCTTAGAGGACGAGCTGATGCTGCGGTTCGGATTCGATAAAGCGGTTCGCGTTCCCCGGCAGGATGAGGCTCTTGATGATCCGTTGCTCCGCAGCAAAATCGCGCATACCCAGCGCGTTATTATGAGCCAAAACTTCGATATCCACCAGGAACTGAACGGTTATTCGGATATGGTGGAGGATCAGAGGCGGATTCTATACGCGGAGCGGCTCGGAATTCTGCATGGCACGAAACCGATGAGCCCTGCGGTGCAGCGGGTACGGCTTTTTTATATCGACGCGTTCTGGGCGGATCATCTGGCATACGTCTCTTACCTTCGTGAAAGCATCCACCTGGAGAGCCTGGCCAGCCGCAGTCCGATCGATGAATTTCATGCGCAGATTACCCTGGCCTACGATCAGATCCCCGCTAAAATAGACCGTGAAACAGCAAATATGCTTAAAAGACTCAATGGCTCGAATGATCCGGCAAAATGGGATGAGTTCGGTCTCAAGAGTCCCCCTTCCACCCGGACTTATATTATCAACGATCAATACCTGCAGAATAAGCGCAGCTCATGGACCGGAACGACTGTATTGGCTTATTGGCTTCGTCCGGTATTGAGGAAGCTATTATGGCCGGTACTCAAGCTGCCTAAATATTAATTATTGCAGCGCAGCTGATTAATCAGGAACACACAAAAATACATCGCCGGTGCGTATACTGCACTTGGCGATGTATTCAGTAATGACGAACAATTGGAAATCAGCTTAGGAAAATTCAATTCGGTCAGGCGTAATTTACAGTGTAATCCCCCTGCTTAACTGTAGAACTTCCAGAATACAAGCAACCCCACCAGAACAGCCATCATGACTATAGGAAGAATAGCAGACCACTTGCCACGGGCAGTTGAAGCAGAGCGGTTCTTCCTCCAGGATAGCAGCAGCGCGGCCAAGAACAACACCGCCAGTCCAGTCAGACCATAGTTAACCAAAATCTGCGGATACACTTCTGCATAAGCTCGTTCATTGTTGCTTAGCATCCTCAAGGCCAGAATCAGGTTGTTCACCACAATGCCGGTACCTGTCAAGGTGAGGCCAGCTGCCAGCATACGGCTGACGGCACGAGGTGCAGGGCGTGTTCCGGCTCTTCGCTTGTTCAATATTGCCTGTATCAGCAATACAAACGGGGCGATAACGAAATAGAGGATGGCCAGTGCCGCAAGCACGGCATTCATGAGCAGCACCGGCATTGACTTACCAGCAGGCAGCGGCAAATAATCTGTCGTATATACCGAGATGGCCTTCACCTTACCCTCACTGACTGTGGCATGCAGCATTGGCCAGGCATCCAGCGCCGAGTCTCCGCTTACTTTCTCATAGAGATAGGGCTGAACCTGTTTATAGCTTCCGGTCATCCCGGCAAGTGATACCCCGAGTTGATCTTCCCCCTGCGGCTCAAGCTTCATCAGCGTAAGATAGGGGAATAGATTCATGAAGCCGTGTCCGGGGCGCCGCGCAGCCATGAACTCGCCTTGAATCTCTGACGAATCCGGCAGATCAACGGCATCTGCCTGCTCACGCATGCCCAGTATTGCTTTGGTCAGACCATGTACAATATTGGATTCGCTGGCCTGATTGGTCATAATTATAATCGCGAACCGGTCTTCAGGCACAATCTGCAGATTGGTGGCAAATGCAATCGTATTTCCGCCATGTCCAAGCGTACGCTTCATTCCGGGATATTCCCAGAACCCATGGGCAATACCCGGCATTCCTTCAGCTGATGTATAACTCTGAGTCAGCATCGTGCCCAGTGTCTCCGGCTTCTCAAACAGAGGGGAGGCTTCTCCGGCTGCAGGCATGAACGCCACCGCAAACTTAGCCAGGTCCTCTGCAGTGCCGTTATTGCCTCCGTTAGGGTACATGGACATATAATTCCATGATCCTTGCGTAAAGGTCCCTTCTCCCTCGAAGAAATAACCTTTAGCTTTATGCTTCAGCAGCTCCGGACGGTCCTCTACAACAGAATAGGCAATTGAATCCTTCATCCCGAGGGGATCAAAAATATGCTGCTGAACGTATTCATGATAAGGCTGGCCGCTGATTCTCTCTACAATGAAGGCAGCCAGTGAGTTGCCGTAGTTAGAGTAGGCTACAACCTCACCCGGTCTGTAAATCTGTGCCGGCTGGGCCAGCAGCAGCCCCTCTTCCAAAGAACGTACTTCCTCAGGGGACTGATAAGCCATGTCGAACATATACTCCTCGAATCCGGCATTGTGGTTCATCAGATGAAGCATCGTTATGGGATCATCATATTTCAGTCTGGTCAGGAAATTGTCCGGCAAAAGCTTGCGGATATCTTCATTCAGATCGAGCTTTCCTTGCTCAACCAGCTGCATTACGGAAGTCCATACGGTAAGCTTGCTGATTGAGCCCCATTCCATTACCGTATCCTTTGAAACAGGGATCTGCTGCTCCAAGTCAGCGTATCCGTAACCCTTGGACAGTACCACCCGGCCATCCTTTACCATAACAACAGACGCACCTACGGATTGTTGTCCTATGTACTCTTTTACATAATCGTCGACAAAAGCTTCCAAACCGGTCAGCGGAATGCCTGATGGGGTTACTCCCTCTGCTCCCCCGCTGCCTTTCCCGGCAGCAAATGCCGTGATACTGCCGGATAATAGCAATAGTATTGAGAACATAACGGTAAATCCTTTTCTTAACAATTAAACCTCTCCTTTAGTCGAGTAAATTCCTGCAGTTCCCCCATTCTAACAAATATCATCCTGCATAACATTACAAACAGCTTACATTTATGCGGGATGGACTGGTATTATCTTAATTTGGAGACAGCATGATAAGCACTCAGGAAGAAGGCATCTCATGAATAACTTTTATAATACGTTAGCTTATATAACTGATACATTTTATGCACCGGCCCGCTTCACTGTTGATTCAGTGCGGGAAGAACCGCAGAATGCCGAATACGGCGCAGGGCGGTTCCAGCTGAATACCCGGTCCGTTCGGTTTCGTGTTGCAAAAATCACCCCAACGAAGACAGGGCAGTTTGTCGTCTTCTGGGAAAAGGATGCGGAGCGCAAAAACCGGGCATTTGCCTATACGGACGCTCCCGATATATTGGTAATCCATACCTTCCATCCCTTCAGCGGGGAGTGTGGACAGTTCGTCTTTCCCAAAGACGTGCTGAGAATGCACGGGGTGCTGGCGGACAAGGACACACCAGGAAAAATGGCAATGCGAGTGTATCCGGACTGGGATACCTGGACTAATAAGCAGGCTTCTGCTGCGCAGAAATGGCAGCTGCCTTATTTTTCGAGAGTAGCTCCCATGAACGATCAGCATATGCAGGCCTTAACCCGGTTGTATGAACCAAAGGAATTACAGCTATGATTCTGTTCATTATTCTGGAGCCTTTTTTGTTACGGAATGAACGTTATCTTGAGCATAGCGGACTGAAATTCCTCCGGTAAGTATCCATCAGATTGGCTTATAACAAGAAGGGTCCATCCGAATATCCGGATGGACCCTTCTTGCACTATCGCTCTGAATGATTAAAATTCACATGAATGGACACTACCTCCGACCGCGATCCGATACGGATCGGCGGACCCCAGAATCCATATCCGGAAGATACTATGGAATGGAGCTGCCCTTTCTGCAGATATCCCCAGTCATTCTCAAACAATCTGTCAGTCAATATATTGGCAGGCGCAATCTGCCCGCGGTGGGTATGACCGGATACCATCAGATCAATTCCCTGCTCCTCTGCTGTGTCGAAGCCGACCGGTTGATGCTCCAGCATAACTACCGGCTTCGAGCCATCTATATTCTCCATCAGAACAGACAGCTCCGCTCTATCCTTATCACTATAATCCTTCCGCCCGATCAGCGTCAGCCAGTCTCCCACCTCAATGGCTTCATCATAGAGGACCTGAATCCCGCTCTCCTCCAGAAGACTGATGATCTCCTCCGTCCCGCCTTTGAAGCGGTCATGATTGCCCAGAGAAGCATACACGCCGAGCGGCGCTTCAATCTCCGCTAAAATCGCACCGATGCCCTTGTCCTTATACGGCACAATATCATCATCTACAATATCACCGGGGAATAAGACAATATCCGGCTTCAGCGCATTGATCTCCTTTACCATCCGCAGCGCATGGCTTTTACCCGACAAATAGCCAAAATGCATATCAGAGGCCATCACAATATGAAGTTCACCTCGCGCCGGACCTGCCTTGTCGATCTGTATGTCATACGAACGGACAACCGGACTGTAAGCGTTGAAGCTCCCGAATCCAAGCAGACCGGCCAGCAGCAGCATAGTAAGAATCCCCGACCACTTCTGAACGGCATGACGCGGCAGCCTGCTCAGCTTCGTTAACCAGACCGATAGATGAACAAGCGGCAGCAGCATAATCAATAAGCTGAACAATGCCAGCCAGTAGCTGCCGATAACACTTAAAATGGCCGATCCTGCGACCACTCTGGACAGGATCAGCGAGCTGGCCAGAAAAACAAGCGCAAGGATATAGAATAGCCGGAACCTGCCAGACACTACCGGCTTGATCCAGCCCCAGCCGCTCCAGCCGATGTAGAATACAATTAAGGCATATACAATGATAAATACGATTCCGATAAGGATATACATGTTAACCACCTTATGTAAATTTCATCCCGAGCACAAAATCTTTTCTAACCAGTCTACAGTAACTTCAGGCACTACTGCAACTAAGCTGTGTTTTGTTGTTGACATTGTCCTGTAATTATCATTTAATGGTTTGGACCTTTCCTTACTTTACAGACAACCCTGGAGGATTTAATCATGGCCAAACCTTTATTTCCGCGGCTGCAGGGAAACAGCCGGGGCTGCTTAACCTTTGAACCTTTTTTCCTGATTCCCTACAGCATGTTCTCCACCTATGCTACGCTTTATATGTACGAGCTGGGACTGTCGGAGCTGAACATCGGCTGGATTACCACGATCGGACTGATCGTACAGGTATTCTCTTCATTAATCAGCGGATATTTGACGGACCGTCTGGGACGCAAGCGGGCTATTTTATACTTTGACCTGCTTAGCTGGAGCCTGGCCACCCTGTTATGGGCCGCATCACAGAATCTGTGGTTTTTTGCGGCAGCTGCGGTCATTAACGGCTTCCAGCGTGTCCCGCATATTGCTTTTTATTGCCTGATTGTCGAAGACACCCGGCCCTCTGACCGGACGTATGTCTTCACCCTGCTGCAGATTATCGGTGTCATCGGAGGGCTGTTTGCACCGCTGGGCGGTCTGCTTGTACACCAGTACGGCATGATTCAGGGGATGCGGATGATGTATGTGCTCGCATTTCTGTTCATGACCTTCCAGTTCATCGGCCGCCAGCTGACGACGCGCGAAACCGAAGCCGGAATAAGGAAACGTCAGGAAACACGTGAACTTGGACTGCGGGAAATTATGGTCGAATATGGCGGCGCATTCCGTGAGCTGTGGGTGGAACGCAATCTGCTGCTGATCTTCGGCGTATACATCCTGTTCAATTTCCAGGCCACGCTGAAAAGCACCTATCTGTCACTGTACCTGGCTGATTATCTGCATATGGATAGCGGTATCCTCTCCCTGTTTCCCGCAGTCTCCTCTATAATCATGCTGCTGACCTTATGGCTTCTTATGCCCAAAATCCCGGACCAGAGCGCCAACCGCTCCATGATGGCCGGCTTCGGACTATCTGCGCTGCCCAATGCTATGCTGGTGTTATATCCTTCGTCCAGCCTCTTGTGGATCGGACTCAGCACCATACTGGCAGCCGTGGGACTGATGATCAGCTCCCCTTATCTGGAGGCTGCCGTACAGAACGCCATCGATGATGATAAACGGGCCAAAGTCTTTTCCACACTGTCCGTGCTGATCCTGCTGTTCACTGCACCTGCGGGCATCATCGGCGGCTGGGCGTACAAGCTCGATCCGCGAATCCCTCTATGGCTGGTTACAGCTGCGTTCGTCCTCTCATACGCACTGCTGCATCTGTACCGCAGACGGACTGCACAGAATCACAATTCTCCGCAGCAGCTTTCACAATAAACCAGGGCAGGGATGTCCCTCAGACCATTTATGGCCTGGAGGACATCCCTGTTTACACCTTACGGCTATGACGTTGAAGAATCCGACTTGATCCGTTCCTTCTCCAGCACCTCTTTGAGGTCATCCTGGATACGGCGGTTCCACAGCGGAACACCGGAGCGGTAGGCCGCCCGGCCGGTCAGGTGGGCTGACAACGGTGAAGTCATAAATACGAAGACAATCCCCAGCAGCAGCTTTGCACTGACGTAATCGAGAAAAAAAGCAAAGTAGAGAAACGCCCCGCTGAGCACACACAATACACCAAGCGTAGCGCTTTTGGCAGCAGCATGTGATCTTAAGTAGACGTCCGGTAGACGGATCAGCCCCACAGAGCTGACAGCACTGAGGAGTGCACCTGTCAGGATAAGCAATACG
The DNA here is from genome assembly GCF_037963255.1 of Paenibacillus sp. FSL H8-0259. Taxonomy (NCBI): domain Bacteria; kingdom Bacillati; phylum Bacillota; class Bacilli; order Caryophanales; family Paenibacillaceae; genus Paenibacillus; species Paenibacillus sp. FSL H8-0259. The sequence goes on along the minus strand of NZ_CP150147.1, from coordinate 3,694,685 downwards.
AACAGCAATTCAACGGCCGTCTTGATCATTTCCATATTCAAACACCACTCCCCTTTCGATATATCTGGCCAGCGCCATAGTTCCGATGAAAGAGAGAATGCCGATCAGCAGAATGTATTCAATGAAGGCCTCAGTCTTGAACAGGATCGAGAGAACCGCCACCATCGCCAGCAGGTTGATTCCGATTGTATCGAGTGCTGCGACCCGGTCAGGCAGCGAGGGTCCTTTGACCAGCCTCCAGGCGCAAATTGCAATCGAAATGACCATGATCGAAAGCGACAGCATGAGTATAAAATGAATCATGAACGGGTCACCTCCAGAATCGCTCGTTCGAACGTATTGCGGATATTCGCGCCGAACTGTTCCACATCCTGTATATCCATCGCATGAATGTATAACGTCCGGTTATCTTTGGATACTTCCAGCACCACGGACCCCGGAGTCAAGCAGAGCAGTGTAATCAGCACGGCAACCTCCCAGTCCGACTCCAGCTCCGTGTGGTACATTAGGATGGCCGGGCGGATGTTGAGGTTCGGCCGAAGCACCGCCTTGACCACGATATAGCTGGATACAACCAGTTCCCGCAGCAGCAGGCCAGCCAGCTTCACAATAGCCCATACCTTGCCAAGATACAGCCGCCCGTCGAAGAAACGCCGCATAGCCATAAGAACGGCAATACCCAGCACATACCCGACAATGAAGCCGGAGGCCGTCCAGTCATTATTCAGGAACATCCACAAGAACGCTATCATGAGATTTAATAATATTTGAAAGGCCATCTTCATCTACTCCTTCATGACAGCGTTAATGTACACAGCGTTAATGTACTCTGCCGGATCAGCCAGCACGGCCCCGGCTTGGGCCACAAGCCCGTTCACCGTTTCGGCGCCGACCCCCATCAGGATGATGAGGACAAACAGCATGGCAGCCGGTGCCATCATTGCTTTGTAGCGCAGCGGGTGGACTTCTTCCTCGCTTCGTTCACCACCCCAGAACACTTCCTGGAACACTTTGATCAGCGAATAGAGCACAACGAAACTTGACGCCAGTGCAATAAGTGCAAGAGCGACGTGCTGCTCCCCGAAGCCGCTGCGGACCATCATCACTTTCCCCGCGAAACCGCTAAGCGGCGGAACGCCCACCAGCGCCAGAGTCAGGATGAAAAACATCCAGCCCGTCCATGGATACCGGCGGATCAGGCCGCCCATTTGCCGTAGCTGCTCCGTTCCTGACGCTGCAATAATCATACCGCCCAGGAAAAACAGCAGCGCCTTGGCAATCATGTCGTGCATCAGATAGAACACTACCCCGTTTAATGAATCCTGGGTTGCCACCGATATGCCAAAGGCAATAAAGCCTACGCTAATCACAATATTGTAATTAAAAATCCGGCTCAGATCATTGTAAGCCAGCGCGCCGACAGCTCCAAGAATCATTGTTGCTCCGGCCATCCAGCCGATCAGCGTATGTGTCAGCCCCGGATCATGAACAAAAATCAGGGAGAATGTACGTGTGATGGCATACAGCCCAACTTTGGTCAGCAAGGCTCCGAACAGCGCCCTTACAGCCAGGGGAGGAGCACTGTATGAATCCGGCAGCCAGAAGAACAGCAGCAGACCGGCTTTGAGCGAGAAGACCAGCAGCAGCAGTACAGCAATTACATTCATGACACCGCCCTGCCCCGCCTCCGCTACACGGACCGCCAGATGCGCCATGTTAAGCGTACCTGTCGCAGCGTACAGATAAGCAATTGCCGCTACGAACAAGCTGGAGGAGATCACATTGACAAGAATATATTTCAGTGTCTCCCGCAGCTGAACCCGGGTTCCGCCCAGTACAATCATCGCATAGGAGGCAACCAGCAATACCTCGAAGCATACGAACAGATTAAACAGGTCTCCCGTAAGGAAGGAGCCGAACACACCGGTCAGCAGGAAGTGGAAGAAGGTATAGTAGTAGAACCGCTCCCGCTGTTCCCCAATGCTTGCGAAGGAAAAGAACAGGCAGGCCGCGCCTACAACCGCCGTGGTTAATACCAGCAATGCCGCAAACATATCAGCAACAAAGACGATGCCGTAGGGCGGCAGCCACCCTCCCATGTACAGCGTTTGAATCCCGTTTGTATTCACCTGATACACAATAATTATCGCAACAGCAATATTGACAAATACACTGATTGCACTGATTATACGCTGCAGGTTAATTCTTTCCTTCAGAAAAATCAGGATGACCGCCGTAAAGGCCGGAATCAGCAAAGGCAGTACCAGCAGATTGTTCATGGTCTCTCCCCCTTGCTTCCTTCCACATCATCCATGCCTGCCGAGCGGTATGCCCGGTAAGCCAGCACGATGAAGAACGCGGATACCCCAAAGCTGATTACAATCGAAGTAAGGATAAGCGCCTGCGGCAGCGGATCGACATAACTCTCCGCTTTCTCGCCAAGCAGCGGTGAAGCGCCAGTCTTAAGTCCCGCCATGGTCAGCAGCAGCAGATGAACACCGTGAGTCAGCAGTGTTGTCCCCAGAAGGATGCGGAGCAGGCTTTTGGATAAGACCAGATATACACCTACGGTAAACAAGACGCCGATCGCCAGGGCAATAAGGATCTCCATCAGTTATCCCTCCCGATCGTAAAGATGATATTCATGGTAACACCGATCACTGACAGGTATACGCCCAGATCGAACAGTGTTGCTGTAGTAAGTTCAGTCTTGCCCATCACCGGCAGCTCGAAATAGCCGAAGGTCTGGGTCAGGAACGGAACATCGAATACAAAGGAACCTATCCCTGTGAGAAAAGCTATAGAAATTCCGGCCGCAATTAACTTACGGTAATCGACAGGCAGCACCTTCTCTACAAACTCTGTACCGAACGCAATCGAGAGCAGCACGAGCCCGGCTGCAGCCATCAATGCGCCGATAAATCCGCCGCCCGGATGGTTATGACCGGCAAAGAACAAATACAGCGAGAAGGTAATAATAATCACGAAGGCCACTTTGGCCACAGACTGCAGCAGCACATCGTTACTGCGCGCATAACGCGGCTTGTTATCGTCCGGCACATCTCTGACCAGATCAGGCTTACTACCCGGTTCAAGCTGCAGCTTAATCATTGAATAGATAGCCAGCGAGGCCAGACCAAGCACCGTAATCTCAAACATGGTATCAAAGCCGCGGAAATCCACCAGCAGCACGTTGACTATATTTTTGCCGCCGCCGAGGGTATAGCTGTTCTCCACGTAGTAGCTTGAGATGGACTCGAACGGACTGCTCCCAAGCGCCGCCAGTGCGACAAGTGTCATCGTTGTCCCGAACCCTACGGCGATGATCAGCTTCGGGATTTTCACCCGGAATTTGACCTTCTCCCGCTTCAGTCTGGGCATATGCCGGAAGCAGAGCAGGAACAGCGTCACCGACACGACTTCGACGATCATCTGCGTAAGTGCCAGATCAGGTGCACGGAACAGGATGAAGAGCAATGTCACCATATACCCTACCATTCCCGTTAACAGAATTGCCGCAATCCTGGACCTGGCGAATGGAATCGCGAGCGCACCTGTCAGCAGGACCAGCACTGCCACGACTTCAAAGAAGGTGACCGGAGCATACTGCCCTTGGCCAAACGTTATTCCGTCTACGTACAGCAATGAACCGCCAACTATAACAATAATCAAGGTGAAAATATACATTAGATAATGGCGCATGGAGCCCGTCATATATAGCCCTGTTACCGAACGGGATATCTGCTCCACCAGCCGGATACTGCCGTCGTAGACCTGATTCAGCGTATACCCGCTGCGCCATTCCTTATCAACCAGACTTAACCGGCCATACACACGGTATACGACAATTCCCAGCAGGATCACACCCAGAGTCATCCACACTTCAGCTGTGAAGCCATGCCAGAAATAGATGTTCACATAAAAAGGCGAGCTTGCCGCCAGCTGCGGATGAATAGCATTCATTCCCGGTACAATCAGTGTCTTGGACAGGATGTTCGGAAACAGTCCGGTGATAACGGCCAGCAGCGCCAGGAGAACAGGAGGAAGCAGCAGCCCAAACGGCGCTTCATGCGGCTTCTTATCCAGCTTCTCAGGCTGGTATTTGCCGAAAAAGGTATGGAAAACCATAATCATGCTGTATGCAAAGGTAAATATGCTTGCAATCCAGGCCAGCACCGGAAAGATCGTGAAGAAGGATTGCGGGCTGAGGATATCCAGCTGTCTGATATTCAGTACAGCCGTGAAGAACATTTCCTTACTCAGGAATCCCGCAAACGGCGGGAGCCCTGCCATGGAGAAGCTGCCGATCAGTGCTACCGTGAAGGTCACCGGCATCAGCGACACCAATCCCCCCAGCTTGCGCAGATCACGGGTGTTCGTCTCATGGTCGACAATCCCGACCACCATGAACAGCGAACCCTTGAATATGGCATGATTAATCAAATGAAAAAGGGCAGCCGTTGTTGCGGCGGTAAAGAACACAGCCTCTTCACCCGTATAGAATGAAGCTGCCGATCCCATTCCCAGTAATCCCATAATCAGCCCCAGCTGGCTGATTGTAGAATAGGCTAACAGAGCCTTCAGGTCCGTCTGCTTCATCGCCTGGATCGATCCATAGATCAAGGTGATCAGGCCGACGCCCGACACAATCCAAAACCACTCATGTTGCCCCGCAAACACCGGGCTGAAACGCGCGACCAGATACAGTCCTGCTTTGACCATCGTTGCCGAGTGCAGATATGCGCTGACCGGGGTCGGTGCTTCCATCGCATCCGGCAGCCAGATATGAAACGGAAACTGGGCCGATTTGGTGAAAGCCCCCAGCAGAATCAGGATCATCGACGGTATGAACAGCGTTTGTCCGCTGATGTCCCCGGCCTGGCTCCAGATTTCACGGATACTGAAGGTCCCTGTCATGCCATACAGCATCAGGAAGCCGGCGAACATTGCCAGACCGCCGAAGACCGTGATCAGCATCGACTTCAGTGCGCCGTAGCGTGACTTCTGTCTACGGTGCCAATAGGCAATCAGGAGGAAGGAGGATACACTTGTCAGCTCCCAGAAGCCGTACAGAACCATCAGGTTATCGGACATTACCACCCCGAGCATCGCGCCCATAAAGATTAGGAGATATACATAAAACGGGGTCAGTTCTTCTTTGCGTTTGTCCAGATAATAAATCGAGTAGAAGATGACCAGCATCCCCATTCCCGTAATTAACAATGCAAACAGCAAACTTAATCCATCCAGATGAAATACCAGATTAATGCCAAGGGACGGAATCCAGGATACAGTCTCATATCCGGAGTCCCCTCCCTTAATGACAGGAATCCGGGTCAAGAAATAAATGAACAACGCCAGCGGTCCGGCAAGTACAAGCCAACCCCGGTGGAGCCAGGCCATCCGCCCGCGTAGAAGCGCTATCATTAGGGCCAGCAGAAACGGAACAAGTACGGTTATATGCAGCAAAGGCAAGCCTCCTTTTCCACTCTACAAATTAAGTTGTGAACAATAGTACATACTACTGGAAGTAAAAACGATTATAAGGGATCGCTAAGTGTCCCCTCGCAGATATGCAAATATCTCGCTTTACCATCTTGCTCAATTCTGAATAAGCCATTCTCAAATTCCGTGTGCAATTCGTGAAAAAATTTCCCTTTGATGAAATCCTGACCTTCCGGCTCATCGCTGAGCTGATAAACGCCCTCATTCTTCACCAGATAGGAGATTACACCTTCTTCATGCGTCTCTTCAAGACCGGCGCGCATCCGCTGTACTGCCACAACATGCAGATCCATCATCTTCATTTTACTGATCAGCTCATTGACAAAATTGCGCTTGGTCAGCTCCTGCCACAGTGTCTGGGCGGATTGTCCGATAATAATCTGCGTGACATCCTTCTCTTCTGCCGCTTCAACGATTACATCCGTTGTCTTGCGGCCCCGGCGTTTGCGGACCATAAACTCTGCTCCGGCCTCCTCGGCGAGACGCTTCCAGACCGCCATGAACATTTCTTTGCTCTGATTGTATTCATCACTATCCGAGCTATCCACATTGAGCACATAAAGCGGTGCCCCCAGCATCTCAGACAGCTCGACTCCACGCCGGATCAAACGCTCCCCGTGCGGACCATAATGAACGCATACCATAATTTTTTCCTTGTGAATGACCTTCGCCCTCCTGTAACATGGGCAAGAAATACAAAAGGAGCCTACTGGCGTTAGGCCCCTTTCTGTTGTTTCAAACCCTAAAAATTATACTTAAATTATATCTATTCCGATACTGTTTGTAAAGTTTACGGACAAGGATATGACAACATTGAAACATAATTACCATTATATCGAAGCCCAAATCAGTCCTTTCACAAGCTATATCTGGCATCGCATGTAAGGTTCATAGAATTTCTTAATGACCACACCAAAAATAATTGATTGGTAAATTGATGTAAGGTTTTATAGAATTCTTTTAAATTAAAAATAAATCCGGGGCTGCCCGAATCCACTATCAGACAGGGAGTGCTAGCTAAAGTGTCCACCGTTCATTCCGTTACTTCAGAAATTACTAACCAGGCTGTACAATATGTTCATCAGATCTACGCGGAGGTCCAGCAGCGCGACCCGCAAGAGCCCGAATTTCATCAGGCGGTCAAGGAGTTCCTGGATTGTCTCGTGCCTGTCCTGGCCCGTCATCCGCAATATATGAAGCAAGGGATTCTCGAACGGCTGGTTGAACCCGAGCGCAGCATATCCTTCCGCGTGCCCTGGGTCGATGATGCCGGCAAGGTCCGGGTCAACCGCGGTTTCCGCGTTCAATACAGCAGCGCCATCGGCCCTTACAAAGGCGGACTCCGCTTCCATCCATCCGTTTATCTTGGCATTATCAAGTTCCTGGGCTTCGAGCAGATTTTCAAAAATGCCCTGACCGGCCTGCCCATGGGCGGCGGCAAAGGCGGCAGTGATTTCGATCCCAAGGATAAATCCGATCAGGAAGTTATGCGTTTCACCCAAAGCTTCATGACGGAACTGTACCGCCACATCGGCCAGGATACGGATGTTCCCGCAGGGGATATTGGTGTCGGCGCACGCGAGATCGGCTATATGTTCGGACAATATAAACGGATTCACGGAGGACATGCGGCCGGGGTTCTCACCGGAAAAGGGCTGTTATACGGCGGCAGTCTGGCACGCAAGGAGGCTACCGGCTACGGCTGTGTATACTTCGTGCAGGAAATGCTGTCGTCCACGCGGGGAACCAGCTTCGAGGGCAGCCGGGTAGTTATCTCGGGATCAGGAAACGTCTCTATTTATGCTATCGAGAAGGCTCAGCAGCTGGGTGCTCTTGTTATCGCGTGCAGTGATTCGAACGGATACATTCATGATCCGCAAGGCATCAACCTCGCTACTGTCAAAAGACTGAAGGAAACCGAACGCCTGCGCATCAGCGAATACGTGAAGGAGCATCCGCACGCACAGTACATTGACGGCTGCAGCGGAATCTGGAGTCTGCCATGCGATATCGCCCTGCCTTGTGCCACCCAAAATGAGATTGATCTGACATCCGCCCGTACGCTGATTCTGAATGGAGTCCAAGCCATCGGTGAAGGGGCTAATATGCCGACGACGATTGAAGCGGTAGAATTGTTCCTTGAGAATAATGTATTGTTCGCTCCGGCCAAAGCGGCTAATGCGGGCGGTGTAGCCGTCTCGGGCCTGGAAATGAGCCAGAACAGCATGCGGCTGGCCTGGAGCTTTGAAGAAGTCGATGCCAAGCTGCAGGAGATTATGAAGAATATCTACCGTAGAACGGTGCAGGCGGCAGAGGAATACGGAGTGGCCGGTAACCTGGTGGCTGGAGCTAACATCGCCGGTTTCCTGAAGGTTGCCGACACTATGCTGGCGCAGGGGATTGTGTAACTAAATAAGCTGCAGATTAATGGCGGGCGGAACGAGCTTTGGTTATTACGGCGAGTCGTATGGACTGCACGTAATCGATCTGTTGCTATATGTGTAAAACTACCTGTAGAGCTCGGCCTGAATGTATTGTTAAATGTATTGTTGTACGTAGTGCAACATAGATTCACTGATAATGGGGTTTTCATAAGGATTGTTGTATGAAATACAACAATTGTCCCGTTCGCCGCTTGAATACGTGGGAAATGCTGCTTTTTATACAACAATTCTTGATTAGACCCGATACCATGAGGGAAATGTTGTATTTCGTGCAGGATTTAAACAAGGCTATTATGTTCAGCTTATTTAGTTACCGCATTTGTCCGGTTACTTCCTCTCTATGAATCAGAGGTATTTCTACCTCTGATTTTTTTTGATTCCATCAGAACCTGCAGAAGGGGTGTCTCAAAGGCCATGCAATGGCTATTGAGACACCCCTCGTTTTTGGAGTATGCGATACTTAAACTCGTGGTGAGAACGCTCCGCGAACGGACCGTTGTTCTAAATGCTGTGCTCTTTAAGCAGGATCAGGGTTTCCCCCGGGCGAGCCCCGGCCAGATCATGGTCCTCACAGCAGCCGGCTGCTCCCACCTGCATGCCCCTTGCTCACTCTTCGCCAGCCTACAGCAGCTCGCGCCGCAGCGTCTCTGCCGATTTAGGGGACAGATGGCCGAGAGGAATATCGAATACCGTCTTGGCACCCTTATGGCCTTCATGCTTCAGGCGGACAGCTGCGCGGGCATAGGCTACCAGCACGCTGGCTGTAAATTCAGGATTACTGTCCAGCTTCAGCCCGAATTCAGCAATCTGCTTGCTTCCTCCGCCGGTTATACCACTACGGATAACGAAGCCGCCATGCGGCATGCCGGAATGCTTCGCAGCAAGCTCATCCTCCGAAATGAAGTTCACCGTTGTATCATAATCGGCGAAATAATTCGGCATCCCCACAATGCTCCGGGTGATAGCCTCATGGTCCGCCCCTTCTTCCGCCACCACGAAACATTCCCGGCGGTGCTTCTCGCGGGTAGTCAGCTGCGGGGTCTCGCCGCCCCGGATACTGTCAATGACCTCCTGGACAGGAACGGTATATTGCACGCCTGCCTTCACACCGGGAACCCGGCGGATCGCATCCGAATGCCCTTGGCTGACTCCGGTGCCCCAGAAGGTATAATCCTCACCTTCCGGCAGGATGGACTGCATCAGCAGACGGTTCATGGAGAACATTCCCGGGTCCCAGCCCGTTGAGATCACACTGACTGTCCCGCCGCCTTGGGCTGCCTTATCCACTTCAGTGAAGAAGTCAGGAATTTTGGCATGGGTGTCAAAGCTGTCCACTGTATTAAACAATCTGGCCAGCTGCGGAGTCTGCTCCGGCAGGTCTGTTGCTGATCCGCCGCACAGAATCATTACGTCGATTTTGCCTATGTATTGCTCGGCTGCGGAAATATGCTCTGTGACTGCTCCTGTGATCTCCGCCAGCTGCTGCGGGTCTCTGCGGGTAAAAATAGCGGCAAGCTCCATATCCGGATTTTGTTCAATCGCCTGCTGTACCCCTTTGCCCAAATTCCCGTATCCGACAATCCCAACTCTGATGTTTGAAGTCATGTTTAATATAGTCCTCCCTTGCCGGTTATCCCGGAGATATGAATCCTTTAAATTATAAGTATATATACATTACACGAAATGTAAACATTTAAGAGTATATAAATTGAATTTTCCCGGACTTGTCCTTTCCCCGTTCTTCACTTACAATGAGTCCAATTGATAATCATTCTTAATGGATGGGGTGAAAAATGAAGATTCCAGCTGTGATCTCTCATACGTATGGAGACAGCCATTACATACAAACACCGGACGGGCGTCAGCTCCATTACATGGAGAACGGAGCCGGTCCGGTAACTGTGGTATTCGAATCGGGCATGGGCATGTCCCGCTCTGCCTGGGGGCTGGTGCAGCCGGTAGTCGCCAGATACGCGCGGGCTGTCGTCTACGACAGGGCGGGCAGCGGGAAAAGCGGTGCGGACCGGGCACCAAGGACCCTGAGCAGAATGGCCGATGATCTCATGTGCTTATTGAGCCACTTGGGAGCGGGCCCCTTCATTCTCGTCGGACACAGCTGGGGCGGCCCCGTTGTCCGCACAGCAGCTTCCCGGAACCCTGACATCATACGGGGACTCGTTCTGGTCGATCCGACAGACGAGCATTGCGGGCTCTATTTCGAAGAAGCTTCCGTGAAGCATTTTGCGAAGATGAATACTCTCCTTCCGCTGCTTGCGGGAACCGGTTTATACAAGCTGATGGGAAGCAAGCCGGGCAAGGTTCTGCCAGCGGATGTCTACAAGGAACAGCGGCAGGAGGATTTCACTATGCGGGCAGCTCATACCATGGTTGCTGAGGGAGCAACCTTCCTGGAGGATTTACGGGCACTTCTGGAGCATCCGCTGAAGCTGGAGGGTATTGAGGTATCCGTGCTCTCAGGAACACTAATCACGCGGATGGAACGGAATTTCCGGCCTGCGCTTCATGCAGCGCACAAGCAGACGGCCGCCTGGTCGAAGCCCGGCAATCCGGTCATATGATCATGTACAGCGAGCCCGGACTGATCGCAGATGAGGTCAGACGGATGATCGATTAGTCTGGGCTTACCGCTCCCTGTTCACCACATAATTCATTAAATGCTTCAGGAAGGTGATATTACGCGGGATCCCGCGCAGAGCCTCATTGGCCTTGCAATAGTGATCCCACATCTCTTTACTGGCCCCTTCTTGACCAAGAATCGAGACAAAATTCGAATTATTGTTAACAACATCGTTGCCGACAGGCTTACCAAGTACATGCATATCCCCTTCCACATCAAGCAAATCATCCTTAATCTGAAAAGCAATGCCCATATGGTAAGCGATTTTTTTGAGCGCACTGATCTCCGCATCGCTAACCTCAGCCAGCATGGCCGGCATGACCAGGCACGCCTCAAAGGCCACTCCTGTTTTGTAAAAGCACACATTATTCAGCTGCTCCAGCGTCAATGTTCTGCCTTTTGCATCCAAATCCATCGCCTGGCCCATACACATCTCCTCTGCCTTCCGGGCCGAATAACGGATCAAGGCAAGCACTGTTTCCGCCTTAAAGCGGTCAAGCGAGGCTTGCTCCCCGATGGCCTTCTGGATCAGATACAGACCGGTTAACTCCGCAACTGCACTGCTGTGAATCTCATGCAGGGTCGTGCGCCCTCTGCGGGTAGAGGCATTATCCTGGGAAGGCAGATCATCGAAGATCAGGGAGGCGGTATGCATGTATTCAAGCGAGCGGAGAAGCGGAACGATGGCTGCCGGCTCCAAGCCGTATTCCTTCACACCCATCACCCAGGTTAGAATCGGTCGCACCCGCTTGCCGTCCCCCGCCAGGCTGTAATTGGCCGCATCGATCAGCTGCTCCTTCATGGCCGGAAGCTCCTGCGGCTTAGCGAAGAGCAGTTCTTCTTTGATCAGACTGCGGACACTTTTAAACGTAGCGAAGAATTCCTTCTGCTCCCTGGCATCCTTCTTCAAGTGCTCAATCATCCGGTCCCGCAGCAGCTTATCAAAAAAGTCCACATCATCCGCTTTGTCTACCAGGATCTGAATGAGCCTGTTAAACTCCGGGTTGCCTGCTGCAAAAATCCTCATCGTCTCATTATACTTATCAGATCCCACACGTTCTTTATAACGTTTCAGCCCGTTAATTGCCCGGTCAAGAATAACCTCGCGGGCCTTGGCATCGGAGTGATATACACTGTGGATCAGATTGGAGATGACCGCCCAGTATAACTCAAAAGGATTAATCAGATCAGGCCTTTGCTTATGATATTTCAAATAATAGGTATACGGTGTTACGGCTCCGTCACTCATATCCTCGGTCATATCCGCGAAATCATCGGCAAGCTGATTGTAGAGGCCAAAAAAGAAGGTCCGCTCTTCAAATCCCTCATCCGCAGGCGCACTAATCACTGAACGCGCAATCAGCCGGGATGACGATGACTTCAAGATAACGGGGATGTACAAATCATCGTTAGTGTAATCTCCCCTGGTGAGTACCTTGACACGGTCCATATCCTGAGCCTGAAAAAAGACATAAGACTGGCCGAAAAAGATATGCTGCATCTCCGGCCGCTGTTGCTGCTTAATATACTCGAATGCCTCTGACAGTTCCGAATGAATATACTTGATCAGTTCCATGTTCTCTCCGGACCAACCCCCTAGTACCGGCACAACTCCTGTGAGCAGCGCTGAACGAATCAGCTCAGAGTATTGCACTTTCTCTTGAACCGTCAGTATCCGAGAATCCAGCAGATCGTCAACGAAAGGATACGTCAGTCCATAGGAATAGCCAAGCCTGATCGCTTCATCCAATCTCCGGGACCGTTCCACAGGCGCAGTATCACCGTCCATCTCTTCTATAACATGCAGTATAACGCCAACGATAATCTTGATTAGCTTGCGCTGGGCATGCTCCGCGTTCATTCCCTCCGGTATATGGGCTGCTACAGATCTTAATTTGGCAAAAACCCAGATCACTGCAGCTTCTATCCCTTCCTTCTGGGCCCAGCGGTATACCCCGTCCAGATTCATGAAATCCGGCACTTCTCCGCTGCCTGAGCGGGCTGACTTCAGCAGATGCTGGTTCAGATCAGCTATGGTTCTCCTGATCCGTTTCTGTGTATCTGGAGAATCCGGTGCCTTACCCAGATCCCTCATATAAATGTACGAGACGCTCCGGTCCAGATAATCATCCAGCTTCTTCGTGTAATTCAGCCATTGGATGTAGCGGTAATAATCTTGGGTGTCCGGCTTTTTCTTCCCCGGTGACCACAAGGACAACACGGAGAACCGCCGGATATGCTTCTTTTTCCACTCATGGATATCCGCCGTCAACGCCGTCACATAAGATTGGCTCTTCAGCTGATCATGGAGTGAGCTTAAGTAGCGGGCGGCCTTCTGCTCTGCCAGCTGATAACCTGTATGGGGATGTTCTCTGACAATTTCATTCATAGGATGCACAACCTTAGCTTCATATTGGTTTATCATGCTGTATGGGGGTCTTTGAACAAATGGGGAGCCTGCTTTTTATCCTTATACGAACAAGTGGCAGCATGGTTACGAAATCAAGTTAAGGATTGACAAACGGTCAATAAACAATTAAAGTTTTAACAGTTACATCATTGATAATGATTATCAATTTCATAAATTTATCATTGAAAGGGAGATTATCAGAAATGAAGAAATTGTTGTTACTTCTACTCATCCTTACCCTCCTGGTACTAAGTGCCTGCGGCAATAATGCAAGCAACAGTGCAAGCAACAACACGGCTGCTGCCACAGCTACACCGGCACCCGAAGCCAGCGCAACTGCAAGTGCTGATAACAGCAGCACAGATACCATTACATATGAGTCCGAAACCGGACCTGTCGAAGTTCCCGCCAATCCCCAGCGTGTTGTAGTTCTTGCCGGGTACGCAGGTAACCTGCTCGCTCTGGATGTCCCCCTAGCAGGAGTAGATTCCTACATCAAAGCAAATCCGAATTTCCAGGATCAGTTGAAGGACGTTGCGGAAGTCTCCGAGGAGAATGTGGAGAGTATTCTGAATCTCAAGCCAGACTTAATTATTGCTTCGTCAGACACCAAGAATCTGGACAAGATGAAACAAATCGCACCGGTGGTTACCTATACATACAACAAAGTGGATTATCTGACCCAGATCCTGGAGATCGGCAAAGCGGTTAACCAGGAGCAGAAAGCCGCTGACTGGATTGCTGATTTCAAGGCACGTGCCCAGGCCGCTGGTGAAGAAATCAAAGCCAAGATCGGTGCGGATAGCACGATCTCGGTTATTGAAGGGGATTCCAAAAATCTGTACACCTTCGGCAGCGCCTGGGGACGCGGTACAGAAATCATCTATCAGGCCATGGGGCTGAAGATGCCGGATAAAGTGAAGGAAATGACAGCCAAAGACGGATACTTCAATTTGTCACTGGAAATCCTGCCGGATTATATGGGAGATTACGTAATCTACAGCAAAGATCCTGCAGGTGATGCTTCCTTCCAGGAGACTTCCACTTATAAGGATATCCCGGCCGTCAAAAATAATCATGTCTACGAAATAGATGCTACATCTTTCTATTTCAATGATGCTCTGTCGCTTGACTATCAGCTTGATTTTATTTCCAAGTCATTGCTGGGAAATTAATTATTATTTAAGCATCCAGCCAGGTTGAAACCGAAAAAAGGAGCGCAAATCGCGTTCTTTTTTTTCGCAAATTGATAAGGAACGGATGGTCGAAATGGAGAAACAGTCTCCGCAAAAGCCGATAAACTCTACTTTTGTGCTTAAGCTGCTCGTCAGCATGATTTTATTTGTGATTGTATTTGCCCTGGCGGTCAGGCTCGGTGCCAAAAATGTTTCACTGGCGGATATTTGGAGCGCCATCAGCAATCCGAAGGCTACGGGTGGTGATATCTCTATCATCCGTGAACTGCGGCTCCCCCGCGAAGTCGGCGGCATTCTGGTAGGTGCCGCCCTCGCTGTTGCCGGGGCAATCATGCAGGGACTAACCCGAAATCCGCTTGCCGACCCGGGGCTGCTTGGTTTGACGGCAGGTGCCAATGCTGCACTTGCGGTATCCTTTGCCTTCATCCCCTCCATCGGATACTACGGAATCATGATCGCCTGTTTCATCGGCGCAGCCTGTGGCGTGATGCTGGTGTTCGGCATCGCTGCACTCCGGAGGCAGAATATGTCGCCACTGCGGATGGTGCTGGCCGGTTCTGCCGTATCCGCTCTGCTGACCGCTGTAGCCGAAGGAATCAGCCTTCAATTCAAGATCTCTAAAAATGTATCGATGTGGACATCCGGCGGGCTGATTGGCACCACCTGGGGCCAGATTACAGCAATTGCCCCTATTATTATCATTTGCCTCATCGTTTCCATTCTGTTGTCCCGTCAGCTGACAATCCTTAGTCTGAACGAAGGAACGGCTGTAAGTCTTGGGCTCAAGACGACTCAGGTTAAGATTGCATTGTACATATTAATCACGCTGCTCGCAGGCGCTGCTGTTGCGCTTGTCGGTAACATCGCTTTTGTGGGCCTGATGATCCCCCACCTCGTGCGGGTATTTGCCGGGACAGATTACCGCGCCATTCTGCCGCTGTCCGCCATTGCCGGCGCCACCTTTATGGTGTTCGCCGACACACTCGGACGGATGATTGACGTCCCGTTCGAGACGCCTGTCGCCGCGATCGTGGCTGTGCTGGGCCTGCCGTTCTTCCTGTTCATTGTCCGTAAAGGAGTGCGATCCTTCTCATGAAACCAGCCCGGCTGTATCGTAATCAACCGCTTGTCGTATCGCTGCTTATGCTTCTTATCCTGGCTACCATCGTTATCGGAATAGGGATCGGATCTTCCCCGGTGTCATACGGGAGACTGATTCCGACAATCCTCGGGCACGGTTCTTTCGAGGATAATTTTGTACTGTTCTCCATCCGGCTCCCCCGGATACTGATTACGCTGCTCGCAGGTATGGCGCTTGCTTTATCCGGTGCTATTCTGCAGGGCATTACCCGCAATGAGCTGGCTGATCCGGGAATTATAGGCATTAATGCCGGGGCCGGGGTCGGGGTTACCGTCTTTTTCATTTTTGCATCTATTGACGCCGGGTCCTTCATATATATGATTCCGCTTGCGGCATTCGCCGGAGCCCTGGTAACCGCTGTACTCATCTATGCCTTCTCCTACACCCGCACCGATGGCGTTCAGCCGATCAGGCTGGTCATCACCGGAGTCGGGTTCTCCATGGCGCTCTCCGGCGTGATGATCGTACTCATCTCTTCGGTGGACCGGACCAAGGTGGACTTCATCTCCAAATGGCTGGCCGGTAATGTGTGGGGTACAGACTGGCCTTTCGTTCTCGCCCTGTTGCCTTGGCTGATCATTCTGGTCCCTTATGTGCTGTACAAATCCAGAACACTGAATTTGCTTGCTTTGAACGAGCCTACTGCTATCGGGGCAGGTGTGGCGGTCTCCAGAGACCGGGCTCTCCTTATGCTGGCGGCGGTTGCACTGGCAGCGTCGGCTGTTTCGATGACCGGCGGCATCGCCTTTGTCGGCCTGATGGCTCCGCATATTGCCAGAGCCCTGGTAGGAGCGCGGCATCAGCAATTCGTGCCGGTATCCATATTAATCGGCGGCTGGCTGCTGCTGCTGGCGGATACGATTGGCCGTAACCTGACCCAGCCTGACGGTATCGCTGCCGGAATAATGGTTGCTTTTATCGGCGCTCCTTATTTCCTGTATCTTCTATTGAAGAAAGAAGGGTAGTACTGACGCAAACTCTCCGCGTAAGCCCACTCCATAGACTAACGCCCTACATACTATATTGGGACCTGACTGCATACATGCAGTTAAATTGTTAGCTCAAAAGGAGCTGGAATCAGTGAAATCAGGAACAAAGCTTACCGGGCGGGTTATCTATAAAGGTGATCCGGGCTATGAAACGGCACGCAAAAATTGGGATCCGCATACGGACAGATTCCCGAAGGTATTTGTCTTCGCACAGAAAACGCAGGATGTAGCCAACGCCATCCGCTGGGCCAACGAGAATAACATCCCTATCCGGCCAAGAAGCGGCCGGCACTCGCTGGAGGTCAATCTGTCCCAGGTCAACGGAGGCATTGTCATCGATGTAAGTGAACTGAGAAGCATCAAGCTCAATAAAAAATCGGGAACTGCAGTAGTGGGGACCGGAAATACGGTGGGAAGAATTGCCCATACGCTTGCGCGGCAGGGATACATGGCCCCTTTTGGGGATAGTCCCACTGTCGGAATCGGGGGCATTACACTAGGCGGGGGAATTGGGCCGCTTCAGCGGACCGTAGGTCTGGTCAGTGATAATCTGATTGAGCTCGAAATGGTGGATGCCAAAGGCAGAATTATTGTCGCCAATAAGAACAGCAACGCCGATCTCCTCTGGGCTTCCCGCGGGGGTGGCGGAGGTAATTTTGGAGTCTGCACCCGTTATAAGTTCAAAGTGCGTCCCGCGCCGGCCACGGCGACCGTATTCCGCATCACCTGGCCCTGGAACCAGTTCGAAAAGGTACTCAAAGCCTGGCAGCGCTGGGCTCCTTCTGTGAACACCAGACTGGGCAGCGAGCTATCCATTGGTCCCAAAAAGGGCGGTAATGTCAGCATGCTGGGCCTGTTCCTCGGATCAAAAGCGGAGGCGGTCCGCCTCTTAAAGCCCATTACGGACGTAGGGACGCCCACGAATCAATTGATCCGCTCATTATCTTATCCCAAAGTAGTGAGTTTCCTGCTGGCTCCCGATCCGGTGGAGACCCAAAGATTCAGCAACCAGTTCTCCAGCGGTTTCGGAAGAAAACCTTTCCCGGACAAAGCGTTTAAGTCTATGCGTGAGTTCCTTGAGAACGTGGAGGGCGAGTTCGCAGGGTTCTATTTCCTCAACTGGGGCGGGGCTGTAAGCCGTAAATCACCCAGATCTACCGCCTTCTACTGGCGTAAAGCGAAATTCTATGTAGAGTGGAACAGTTCATGGGTCAAGAAATCGGATGCTGCCAAAAATATTGCCATAGTGCGGAATACACGCCGGAAGCTGCAGCCGTTCATCGTGGGAAGCTATATTAATGTTCCGGACCAGGGGATCAAACATTCCGGCCCGGTCTATTATGGAGCGAACTATCCCCGGTTACGGAGAGTCAAAGCCAAATATGATCCCGGAAATGTATTCAACAATCCGCAAAGCATTCCTCCGGCCCGCAAGGTATAAGAATAAGATTAAACTGAACATAAGGAGGCCCGCATGTATCCACGCGGGCCTCCTTCTTATGGTTGCAGCCTTTTACTGTCCGGAATTAGCCAGGAATTCATCAATCTGCCGCTGAACTTCTGCAATGATGGTATCAATTCCAGCTTCCTTCACCTGTGCCTGAAGCTTGGCCAGTCCGCCGTCCACATCCTTAACTGAACCGTATTCCAGCGGAATGCCATATTGCAGCATCACATTACCGACATTAGCTACCTCCGTCTTCACTTTGCTGTTATCGAAGACAAAGGTCTCCAGCGGATAGTGGTAAACCTCACCTTCCCATTTGTCGGTCAGCGCATTGCCTTCGTCAGGGAAGGAGGCGTTGTCCCGGTTCAATGGGGAGTTAAAGCCCCAGTTGGAGAATCCGGTATAGTTAGCATTTTTCTCTGCATTCGTATATTTATCATCGCCAACCGGATTATAATGCACAGCCGTAATGCCGTTCATCATCAGATCATGCAGTTCCTTGTCATTCTGCAGAAGATCAATCACCATCAGTGAACGTTCCGGGTTCTTGGTCGTAGCGTGAATAGAGACCCCGTTCTGCGTGGAGACAGCAACAGACTTCTTCTTGTCCGGTGTAATATCAGCCAGAGCCAGCTCATACGGTGAATTTTTCTCGCGCATATCCGTCATTAAAGCGCCTAGCGTACCAAGATTGTGTGTGATTGATGCTGTCTTGCCTGCACGGAACTCCTGCTGGTGATCCAGCTTGCTGTTCAGTGCGCTCTTCGACCAGGCGTTGTGATCCGCAAGATCTTTATAATAGTAGACAAGCTCTTTGAATTCCGGAGTTTCGTATACATTGAATACCTTACCGGCAGGATCTGTCAGCTTGAAGCCAATCGGCAGATCGAAGTCGAACATGTTCCATTCATTCTGCTGCTTCAGCAGGACCCGGTCCAGATTGTGCAGCTTCCAGTCCCCTGTCTCCGGTACGAACGGAGTGACACCCTGCTCCTTCTCGGAGACCGTCTTGAGATAAGTAGCATACGCCTCCGGGCTGTTGATCTCCGGCAGGTTATATTTCTTGCGCAGGTCCTCCCGGTACAGAATCAGCTTCTCAATCGTTTCCCCGCGGTTCTGAGGCACCATATAGAGCTTGCCGTTCACCTTCGCCTGACCCCAGCCCACCTCCGGCATCGCTTCCCAGGTCATCGGCGCGTACTTCTGCAGCAATTCGTCGGTCAGCTCAAGAAACCCGCCTTTGAGGGCCTGATCATTATAGCCTGCCCAGTTGGCAGAGTAGATGAGGTCAAAATTCTCATTCGCCGCCAGCTTGAGCGGATATTTCTGCGCCCAATCCGACCAGTCCAGGAACTCGGCTTCCAGCGTAGCGTTAACTTTCTCCTTCAGCTTCTTGTTGATCTCTCCAAATACCAGGTCATAGTCGACCGGCTTCGGTCCTACAAAAATCATCTTCAGTGTTACGGGCTGGGACGTATCCACTGTGCCGGAATCTCCGGCTGGGCTGGCATTCGTCCCGGCAGCTTCTGTCGCGGCTGCCGAAGCCTGCGGCTCCGCCGTGCTTCCTACGGCATTACCGTTGTTATTGCCGCATGCAGCAAGCAGAGAGATCATCAGTATACCGGACAGCAGTGTTAATCTTTTTTTCTTGTTCAATTGAATTTCCCCCCAGCGTATGTGTAATCGCTTACAATTACAGTATAATAAAAAATCCAAGTCCGTCTAATGTAGGCAGTCAACGATTATACATACTTTTGCAACGACTTTTTGGGCGGAAGTACAATAAATGATGAATTTTGCCGCTCTGTTTATTTAAACAACCCAAAGAAACGGCATTATCTTTAGCAGCCCTTATAAGGCTGTTAAGACAATGCCGTCTCAAACCATATGGTTCTATATCAGGTTCAGCTGCTTATTTCTCAAGAAATCCTGTAGAGGGATTCGTAATGAAGAAGCCTTCTTGGGGAACATAGAAATACTGAATCCAGACACCGTCCAGCAGCGGTTGACGTGTATCCAGCACAATCTCGATACCTTTATCCGTGGCAACCACTTCATCATGCTCGGTCGGTGTATCAAGAGCAACATCATAGTGCCCGTGATTGCCGTGATCCTGAGTAATAATGACGCGGATCTTCTTGCCTTCCGCTTCAGGAGTGTTCAGCATATCCTTCAGAACCTTTGCAGCATTGCGGTTAACTTTAACTTTCATCCTCTAGCGACCTCTATTCTTTGTAATTTACAATAAGAAATCCATTATAACATAATATAAGGTGCTATATATAATTCAGCAATAAATTGCACCCGCTTTTGGTGCAGCAAAAAGAGAGCCGGCCTGGGCTCTCTCCTGTTTTCTTCCATTTGCATAAACTGGCTGGAATTAATCTTACTTCCCTGTGTACAGTTTGGTCTTCATCAGGGCTTCAAGGAAGGAGAACTTGCTGAATGCAGTTCCGCCTTGTGCCAGCGGATCAACCAGATTGACAAATACATTGCCGCCCTTCACAGCTTTCAGGCTCTTCCAGATGGCGTTCTTCTGCAGCTCTTCCAGTGCCTTAGGATTGTCTTTGTTCTCATCCGCCGAGAACTGTACAAAGATGTAATCCGGGTTGATTGCGGCAAAGGATTCCAGGGAAATATTCTGCTGGGCTTTGACCTGCTGT
Organism: Paenibacillus sp. FSL H8-0259; assembly: GCF_037963255.1. NCBI lineage: Bacteria > Bacillati > Bacillota > Bacilli > Caryophanales > Paenibacillaceae > Paenibacillus > Paenibacillus sp. FSL H8-0259. The sequence continues at coordinate 3,674,252 of NZ_CP150147.1, read as the reverse complement.
ACTTCCTTCGGCACAGTTGCGCCCAGATCGGCATACAGGGAGCGGTTAAAGAATACATCCTGCGGATAGAGGAACAGGCTGCCTGAGCGGATGCGCAGAGCAATGACCTTCTTGTCCTTGAGCTTCGGCGCAAGCTTCACTTTGGCTTCCTTCAGTTCCTTCTGGTATTTCAGAATCGCAGTGGTCGCTTCCTTCTGTTTGCCCGTAAGTGCTGCGAGCAGCTTGAGGTTGTCCATCCAATCGGTCGCGATATGCGATACTGGAATCGTAGTCGCGATCTTCGCCAGCTTCTCATTGGTCTCCGCCGGGAACTTCGTGCTGCTGAGGATAATATCCGGTTTGAGCTTCAGGATCGCTTCCAGGTCAGGTTCTGCCTTTTCCCCGATCGCTGTTACGCCGCTTGTTATTTTGGAAAAGATTGAAGGGAACTCACCGCCGACAGTCAATGCTCCCTTGGGTTTGAAATTGAGTACCAGTGCGTCTTCCAGCGCCTCTACTGCACCGGTAATGACAATATTATTGGTTTTGGCCGGAACGGTGTATACCTTGCCTTTATAGGTAATCTTTTGCGTTGCCTGTGCGGCTTCCGCAACGCCCACAGGTGCGACATTTACACCTGCGGCAGAAACGATACCCAGCGCCATAACACCAGCAAGTACCAAACCTGTTATTCTCTTAATCATAGCCTGCTACCACTCTCCATCATTTATTAATAATGATAATCATTATCACCATTACTAATATAATAGATTCATCTCCCCATTTTGAACATGGATTATTGTCGTTAAAACCATGGACGATCTGCGTAAAGTGAATATCCCCTTAACTATTCTTTACGAATGAGTCAGCCCCTTCAGATTAAACGATAAACCTAATCCGGCTATGGCTACTACGGTCAGGCACCAAAAAGCGGCATGGAATCCCTGCATCATATTCACCGGGAATGTGAAAGAACTGTAATTCATCGTAATCGTCATTATGGCTATCAGCAGAACCCCTCCCATAGAGCTGGCTAACGAGCGGATCGAAATCGTCATTGGAGAGGCATGTGCAATCATCTGAGGAGGTACACTTGCCATCGCATAGGCGGTAACAGGGGTCATAATAAACCCGATTCCCACCATTAGAAGTACATAGAGCACAGCGAGTATAAGTATGGATGAATCCTGGGATAACATAAGCGAGATTAGCAAAGATACCCCGGCAATGAGGGTAAACCCGCCGCGAAGCACTATCTTCACTCCATAGCGGTCATATATTTTTCCAGAGATTACACTGGTACACCCCAGCAGCAGCGCACCCGGCAGCAGCATCAGACCTGACTCACTTGGCGTCAGCCCCCGGACATTCTGCACATATAACGGAATCAGCAGCTCAGCACCCACCATTACAATGAACATCAGCACTCCAATGATTGAGGCAAGGCTAAAGCTCCTGCTCTTGAACAGCCTGAAATCCAGCAATGGAACGGTAAGCTTCAGCTGACGCCTGATAAATAGAATTATGAACAATATCCCGCTTAGGATAACGGCCCCTGCCCATACCCGCGGGGCACTTTGATCCCCTGCCAGATTAACACCATATAACAGACCGGCAAATCCGGTTGTTGATAATAGAATAGATATGTAGTCCAGCTTCTCCCGGTGTCTCTCCCCCACATTCTGCAGACTGAACGCAGCGAGCAGCAGATTGGCTATCACTACAGGCAGCAATGCATAGAAGAGAATCCGCCAGGAGTGATCCTGAACGACTAATCCTGACAGGGTCGGACCCAGCGCCGGAGCCAGGCCCATTACCAGTCCGATTAACCCCATAGCCGAGCCTATCTTCCCCTTCGGGAACACCCTTAGAATCGTTGTCTGGAACAGAGGCATCAGCAGTCCTGCGCCCAAACCCTGAATAATACGCCCGCCCAGAATAAGGATAAAGTCCGGGGATATTCCCGCGATCAGTGTGCCTGCTGCAAAGACACTTGCCGAAGTGAAGAATAAACCTCTTGTCGTGAATCTTCCGATTAAAAATCCGGCAACAGGCACCGTTATGCCTGCAGTCAGATAGTATACTGTAATCAGCCACTGGGCCCTGCCTTCATTAATCCCCAAATCCAGCATCATTCTGGGCAATGCCGTATTCAGCATCGTCTGCATCAGCTGCCCGAGGAAATTCGCGATGACCAGCGAAGATATAATTAATCCGGGTCTGCTTTTCATTCCGTCTCCACCTGTCTCTCTTGTTATAAAATATATTAAAGATATATTAAGTCCTTAATAAAAGCGGACTACGCCCTCCACTTTAACTTCTACAGATTGTTCTGGTTAATTGGACCGGAAGTAAACACCTTAAATCAAAGACTTAATGTATCTACAATATATCCAAAAGTACAGATTGTCAATCTGTACTTACAGGAGTCCGCATGCTTTTACCACTGATTCTTCCACCACTGCTTCTCATAATCTGCCTTCAGCAATTCAAACTGGTTCCGTGTAAACCGGATCAGTCCATCCTGTGCCATCCGCTGCAACTCTCTGGATAAGGCACTCCGGTCCACAGTCAGGTAATCCGCCAGATCATTCCGGCTGAATGGAATTTCAAAGACGGGCGAATTATTTTTTTGGGCCTGCAGGCTGAAGTAGTGGATAATCCGTTCCCGCAGTGATTTGTGTGAGACCAGGTCAAGCTTCTGATACATCGACCGGTTATTCTCAAGCAGCAAGGTCAGCATATTCTCAATAATCCGGCTTCTCAAATGGCAGGTCGCCTGGCCCGGACGTACAATTTTGTTAATCTTGATGAACAGCACCCGGCACGCCGAGCCTGCAACCGCTTCGTAGCCGCTGGGCTCCTGCTCCAGACGAAGGGCGGTCTCCCCGATAATCTCCCCGCTCTCAAGCTCCGAGAATATGAAGCGCATGCCCGAACTATTCTCTTTGCACAGCAATACATTTCCCTGGAGAATAATACCCGCCGAAACCAGATATTCCTCCTGTTTGAAGATGACATCCTTCTTGGCGAAATCCTTGATGGTACCCTGAAGACAGCCCAGTGCCTGCTGCACCTCACTGATCATAAATCCTTTAAATAAGACCGTGCTTTGGATTTTGTTCATATATTGCTGCACATTTATCCGCCTCCTGTTGCCATGGCAACAGAGTCATTGTACAAACTCTGCTACAATTTAATAAATGAGAACGATTCTCACCTCATCTCATTATACCAAATGTTAAGAATCATTCAATATATACAGGAGGACGGCATGAGCGGAATGACTGCAGGCACAGTATTTTATTTCAATGACATGATTAGCATCCGGCCCTATCAGATATCGAGCAGAACACTGAATATCACAGAAGGTTCGGGCCAAGCCGCTGAAGCACCTGAATGGGTACTATACGGCATGGATAAGGATGAGACCATCAGCTCGGAGACCTCGCCCAGATCCAAGCTCATTCACGTACTGGAGGGAGAGCTTCACATGCTCATAGGAGAGCAGCCCTGTCCATTAACCGCCGGGGCAGCGGTAATCGTCCAAGCCGGTACCTGGCATGAATTCGCTGCGCAGAGCAGCTGCAAATTTCTGCAAATCAGCATATAACCTGGAGGTAGATCATATGGAGCAAGAACACTATATTAAAAGATTGCCGCAAGCTGAAGTTATGGATTTACGGAAGATCATTACGGTGGAGGAGCAGCAGGTATCGAGCCTGACCCTGGTACAGCGCTCCAGTCTCGCCATGACACTGATCTCCCTGGATAAAGGCTCATCGATTGGCGGCCACTCCTCCCCGGGCGATGCCATGGTGAATATTCTGTCGGGCGAGGCTCAGATCACCATTGCGGATAAACCCTACACGGTGCTGGCAGGAGAAACGATCATTTTGCCGGCTAATATTCCCCATGCGCTGTATGCTACCGAAGCCTTCCAAATGCTGCTGATTGTGGTCAAACCGGAGAAGAAGGAGCTGAGACATGTTGAAAAAGGAAGTAGGGCATAATTTCCTGGCCAAACTGGGTAAAAAGCGGCTGCGTCCCGGCGGTGTCGCTGCTACGAACTGGTTGATCCGGCATGCGAAGCTGACTAAAGACAGCCGTGTGCTGGAAGTGGCCTGCAACATGTGTACCACCTCTATCCAGCTTGCGCGGGAGTATAAGTGCCAGATTACCGGGATTGATATGGACCCCAGGGCACTTGAGAAGGCTGAGAAGAATATTAGAGATGCCAATCTGGAGGGGTACATTCAGGTCAGACAGGCCAATGCGATGAAGCTGCCTTTTGAGGATAACAGCTTCGACGTCGTCATTAACGAAGCGATGCTGACCATGCTGAATCAGGCGGCGAAGCAGAAGGCTGTAGCTGAATATTTCCGTGTGCTGAAGCCGGGCGGGGTTCTGCTTACGCATGACATCACTTTTGCGAAGAATAACATGGCCGGGGAGCTGGCGGAGCTGCGCCGGACAATTCATATTAATGTAGAGCCGCTGCCTGTGGCAGAGTGGGAAGGACTGTTCAACTCCACCGGATTCAAGAAGATCGAACATTCTACAGGCACCATGTCGCTGATGAGTGTTAAAGGCATGATTCGTGATGAAGGCGTCCCCGGTACACTGCGTATTTTCAAGAATGCACTCAAAAAAGAAAACCGCGCCCAGTTCAAGAAGATGTATACCTTCTTCAATACAACCGGCAAGGACCTGAATTATATCGCCGTGTGCAGCAGCAAGGACTGATGAAAAATCCCGTGCCGCCTGGACTAAAGAGCTCATACACAACAAAAAGGAGCTGTCCCAAAAGCCATGAACTGGCTGCTTGGGAGTCCGAACTGAATCACCGGAATAGCTGAAGGCAGCCCGATCAGGGCGATAATGATCGTTTTCATCAAGAATGGGCCGAGTCCGAATCTTCATCTTGTGCAAGCATGCTCGTTACAAAATCAAATAGCAGCCAAGCAGTGCAGAAGCACTTGTTTGGCTGCTATGCTTATGAACTCATTGCTGATAGCCTGATTAATCCAGCTGTGTTCCGCTGCTGGCGATTACATTCTTGTACCAGTAAAAGCTGTCTTTGCGGGATCTGGCCAGTGTGCCGTTCCCTTCATTGTCCTTGTCGACGTAGATGAATCCGTAGCGCTTCTTCATTTCGCCTGTTCCTGCACTGACCAGATCAATGCAGCCCCACGGAGTGTAGCCGATCAATTCTACCCCGTCCTCCAGCGCTTCACCCATGGTCTTGACATGTTCCCGCAAATAATCGATCCGGTAACCGTCTTGGATTGAACCGTCCGCTTCAACGGTATCTACAGCGCCAAGTCCATTCTCCACTACCATCATAGGAATACCATACCGGTTGTAAATATGGTTCAGGGACCATCTGAGCCCTTGAGGGTCAATCTGCCATTCCCATGCGCTCGCCTGCAGATATGGATTCTTCAGCCCCATCGACAGATTGCCGCCGATAGCCTCCTGATCCGGCGCTGCGCTCACGCAGGTGGATGAATAGTAGCTGAAGGTGTAGAAATCTACACAGCCTTCCCGCAGCGTCTGCTCGTCATCCTCCTCCTGCTGAAGCTTAATATTCTTCTCCTTGAAATATCTTGTGGCGAAGCCCGGATATGCACCTCTGACCTGTACATCCGAGCAGAGGAAATTGCTCAGATTATCCTTTTGCTGCGCCAGCAGAACGTCTTCCGGATTACAGGTCAGCGGGTAAGAACACATGTAGGCAATCATGCAGCCGATCTGGAACTTCTCATTGATCTCATGCCCCAGCTTCACGGCTTTGGCGCTCGCGAGGAACTGGTGATGCAGCGCCTGATAACGCAGTTGCTCATTGTCGCCGATTGCCGAAGTGCCGAGCTCTGCATTGCCCTGCGGCATGATCGCTCCTGCCATGAATGTTCCGAACGGCATCGTCAGAATATTGATTTCGTTGAAGGTCAGCCAGTATTTCACACTGTCCCTGTATCTGTTGAAGATCACTTCACAATAACGGACATAGAAGTCAATCGTTCTGCGGTCGGCCCACCCGTTATAGGCTTCAGCCAGGTGGAAAGGGGCTTCATAATGGGAGATCGTTACCAGCGGTTCGATCTGATGCTTTTTGAGTTCGGCAAAGACCTGATCGTAGAATTGAAGACCCTCCTCATTCGGCTGCGCATCATCCCCATTCGGGAAAATCCGTGACCAGGCGATGGACAAGCGGAATACTTTGAAGCCCATTTCGGCAAACAAAGCGATATCCTCCTTGTAGCGGTGATAGAAATCCACTGCCTCATGGCTCGGATAATTAGAACCGGCTTCCAATACCGGGGTGATTCTTCTGGATACTGTATGCGTTCCGGCGGTAATCACATCGGCAGTGCTTAATCCCTTGCCTCCAGCATCGAATCCGCCCTCCAGCTGATTGGCAGCGGTTGCGCCGCCCCACAGGAAATCCTCCGGAAAACTTTTGTACATTGTGCTCATTATAGTTCCTCCTCGTTTGGGGTTTCATTGAACAGATCAGATCATGACAGTCAGCAGATTCTCCCTGTAATCAATGCTCTTCAGGTCCGTCTCAATCACATCGAGATACTCGGCGGAATTCGAAATAATGACCGGCGTGGTCAGGGTATAGCCGGCCTCTCTGATCGCCGCTACATCAAACTCCATCAGCAGCTGGCCTTTTTTGACCAGATCTCCTTGCTTGGCCTTTGGGGTGAAGTATTTGCCCTTTAATTTGACGGTATCCTTGCCCACATGAATCAGAATATCGACCCCGTTATCACTGGTGATCCCTATGGCATGCCCGGATGCAAACAATGTGGTCAGTACCCCGTCTACCGGTGAGTATACTTTGCCTTCCAGCGGCTCAATCGCGATGCCCTTACCCATGGCTCCTGTAGAGAAAGCTTCGTCTGTCAGCTCGGACAGCGCTCGGACCTGGCCCTTCAGCGGACTTCCCACAGTCTCCTGCTTCACCAGCGTATTGCGCGGGGTGCCTGTGCTCTTGCTCTCTGCAGCCTCTTCATCCTTAAATCCGGAGAAGAATACCAGAATAAAACCTAGAATGAAGCTGATTACAATCGCCGCAATTGCCCCGTAGAAGCCTTTATCCATACCGTCCGGACTGATATAGCTTGGGATGCCGAAGATGCCCAGACCGCCGAGAATATAGCCCTTGGTGCCCATCAGACCGACAATACCGCCCCCGACTGCCGCAGCGACACAGCTTAAGACAAACGGCTTCTTGCGCGGCAGCGTAATCCCGTATATAGCAGGTTCAGTGACACCGAAGATGCCTGAGATGATTGCCGGAATAGACAATGACTTGAGCTTGACGTTCTTAGTCCGCAGCAGAATGGCCAGCACGGCACCGGTCTGGGCAAAGGAAGCCCCGAAGGAAGCTGCCAGAATCGGATCGGATTTCAGCACAGCCATGTTGTTGAGCGCAATCGGAACCAGACCCCAGTGCAGGCCGAAGATGACGAATACCTGCCAGAACGCGCCAACCAGCAAGCCTTCAATAACCGGACTGAGATTGTAGAGGAACAAGGTTCCCTCTCCCAGCAGTTGTCCTGCCCACGTGGAGATTGGACCAATCGCAATCAGTGCCAGCGGAACGGTGACGAGCAGGGTGAAGAACGGAACCAGGAAGGTGCGCACCACACTCGGAATCACTTTCTTGAAGAAGCTTTCCAGCTTAGAGCCTACAAAGGTTGAGATGATGATCGGAATAACGCTGGAGGTATACGACATCAGGATTACCGGGATTCCCAGGAACGTAATGTACACCGGGGATTCAAACAGCGTTCCGCTAAACAGCGTATAGAGCGGCTCGCCGGTTGCCATGGTGCTGCTAAATGTCGGATACACCAATGTAGCACCAATAGCCATTCCGATAAAGATGTTGGCGCCAAACTTCTTCGCCGACGTATACCCGAGGAAAATCGGGAAGAAATAGAACAGGCAGTCCCCAAGCGCATTAAGAATCTGGTAGGTACCCGAAGTATTCGTAATCAGTCCCAGCGTCACAAACAGGGCAGTGAACCCCTTAATCATTCCTGTTGCGCACAGCACACCAAGCGTCGGAGAGAATACCCCGGAGATCATATCGATAAACCTGTTGAACAGGCTTGTTTTACCGGCCGTGGCTGCCTCTGACCCGTCTTCCTGGAATCCGCCAGCAGCCATAACCTGGGCATAGACCTCAGATACATGATTGCCGATGACAACCTGATATTGGCCGCCGCTCTGGATGACTGTAACGATTCCATCCATATTTTTCAGCACATCTGTGTTCGCCAGTGTGTCGTTCTTAAGTTTGAAGCGCAGACGGGTCACACAGTGGGTTAATCCGTTAACATTTTCTTTGCCGCCGACATTCCTGATAATTTCATTCGCGAGTGCATCATATTTCATCCTAAACCCTCCCATTCCCGATTAAAAAACAAAAAACGAAACCACACGGCAATATTCTGCCGATTTGGTTTCGCCTGCATGACCAGTAACAATCCAAAGGTTTTATTCAGTTTGTCTTTGTGTTACCCGCTGAATGTGAATCGTCAAGTACAGTCTTTCCTCATCCAGAAGCCGGGTGTCCAGGTACTGCTCAATTTTGAGTACACAGCTATGCGCCTTTTTGTATTTGGTCCGTACCTGCTTAAGCAGAAAATCATCAACCGACTCCACCGCTTCCTTCTTGCGTGACCGCTGAAAAAAATACCGCAGATGCGTAATGAACCGTTCATAGCTGACCGAACTCTCATCAATCTCGTTGTTATAGGAATACTTAACAATATTGAGAATGTCATCGATCTGTTGCGTCTGTCTGGTGACATCAGCAATTCTATGACCGGAGCTGTTTATTTGCGCATTGATCAGATGCAGGGCAATATTGCCGGCTTCATCCTCCGGCAGGCGGATGCGGGTATAACCCTCAATGATCTGCAAGGCTTGAAGTGCGATACCATATTCCTTGGGATAACAGCGCTGTATCTCCCAGATGAGCGGATTGGTATTGCGGATCCCCTGGTCCCAGAGCCTAAGTGCATGGGTCAAATGATCCGTTAATGTAACATAGATATAATCGCTTAGGCGCACCTTCAGGGAATGCTTGGCATATTCGATAATATCGTAGCTTAAAGCTACATATTCGGCGGGCGCATCTGCCATTAATGCTTTGAATTTCTCCGAAGCATCATTCTGCTTCAGTACAAACGTCTTCTCAATCAGGGATATATCCACCGGATCGCCGGCGTTCTTCTTGAATCCGATGCCGCGTCCCATGACCACCAGCTCATCTTTGCCTGAATCCTTGGCAATAATGGCATTATTATTGAAAATTTTTTCGATAATCAACCCTCTGCCCTCCTTTATCCCGAATTTCATTCATCAATACAGGATGTAGACGGATTAATCAAGGATTCCCGCGGCGTCCCGCAGGCCTTAACATAAAGAAAGGCAAAACCCAAAACACGTGACCATGTTTTGGGTTTTGCCTTTTCAGTAACAATCCCAAATTCAGAATAGCACTCTATTTCACTTTTGGCAACAAAAATGTTTGCGCTTTCAATGAACGATTGTTCCGCCCGGATGATTGGAACATTCTTCGTATGTAAATAAGCAGAGGATTGATTTCCGGGTAATACGGAAATTAATCCTCTGCTTCATGTTACGGTTGAATAAGAACTTAAACGGATGATGAAGTGACAGACCGGGAATTTCTCCAGCGCAGCTTATACAGCTCCGGCAGTACGACTCCGATCAGCACCAGAACCACTCCGGTCCACTGCAGGCCGCTCACATGCTCATGCAGTACGAACGAGGACAGCAGCACGGCAACCGGCAGTTCAGCAGCACCCAGAATACCAGCCATGCCTCCGCCAATATGCGGAACACCGATGGCGAACAGGACTGGCGGGATAAAGGCGCCGAACAATCCAAGCAGGAAGCCGAACAGCAGCAGCTGACTCCACAGCAAACCGTTAAACAGGAAGTATGGCGGGAACAGGATGAACAGCAGCAGCAGGCCGCCGGTAACCATCCAGGCGCTACGGTAAGCCGGATGCGCAGCCGGAACGGCTTTGCCGCTGAAGATAATGAACATGGAATAGCTTACTGCAGATAACAGCCCGAGCATAAGCCCGAGTGCGTTAAACTCGGCAGCTCCCTGATTCAGAATTCCGGCTGCCAGCAGCGTTCCCCCGAACAGCAGGATCAAGGTTAGCACAGTGATCTTATCGGGGCGCTGACGTTTGCTTACAGCCTGGATCAGCACGCTGATCCAGGTGAACTGGAACAGGAGAATAATGGCGAGCGACGCCGGAATATACCGGAGGGACTGGTAGTACAGCAGACCGGTAACCACTGTTGGCGCGCCGGCGAGCATTAGCAGCAATCTGTGTTTCCAGGCCAGCTTCATGGCCGGAGCCTTGCTGACAGCAGCCGTGGCCGCAGTATTGGTACGGCTGCGCTGTTTGCGGTTCTCTCTAACCTTGGTATATAAGGCCAGCAGCCAGGCGAGAATGCAGCCGGTCAGCAGCTGGGTACCAACAACTTCGCCCAGCTTATAGCCTTCTCCGTATGCTAATACGACGATTGTGGATAAAATGCCGTAGCTCATAGCACCTATGAGCACGGAGATTAAGTATTTCATATCTTTCATTTCAATTATGCCTCCTGAATCTCTGTTGTGTCGGCCGCAACACGCAAATAATCCTAACTCCGGGATAGGGACCTGTGTAACAAAGTCCTTATCATCGTAGTTAGGAAGAGTAGGCTTCCTGTAGAAACCCTCGCCCTGATGTACCTGATGGCTGCGAGGTTATACGAGAACAATATGTAATTATCGGGTTGACGACTGTTCATATGTTACACGTCAAGTGAGCTGGCGTCAACCCTTAATTCTTAAAATTTGTGGTGTTACGGAACATAAACCTCTGTGACGGTATTAACCGTGTTATTGCTTACCGTAATCATAGATGGAGGGGCGAAGCCGGTAAACTGCTCATAATACGCAATAAACTCCGCTTTGCTGACGCTTTGGAGCGATCCGGGATTCACACGGTCTATCAGCTTATACTCCGTTTCCGCCGTGACAGTGTAGAGATCGTTAATCTTATATTTGTTGAGGATATAGAATCCTCCCGGCAGATCCTCCTCCGTGATACCCAGGGCGGCAAAACGTTCAGAATCTTCAAGCGTCAGCCACTCCACCTGATCCAAATTCAATGTGTCGCTGTCCATGGCAAGACCTGTAACGTAACCAAGGAAGCTGCTCACAGGTGCAATTGCAAAATCTGCGGCAGTTGCCTCATAATCTACTACAAGATTGTCTCTGGATACCGGCTGGCCCAGTTCAGTTCTGATATATTGAACCGCCACCTGAAGCGGGTCAAGCCATGCCTGTTCCGTCCCCGCATCAGCTCCCGCCTGCAGGCCGGCATAGTATGCAGCCAGAGTCTCTTCCGTCTCCGGTGTTTCGTAATACTCATTGCCGCGCGTATCCATCCAGCGTTCGACGGTCCAGATACCTTGCTCTCCCTGCTTCACAGGCTGGGATAATAACAGCTGGCTGGTCTCACCAGCGGTCAAAATAAATTTGACCAGGATATGATTGCCGCTGAATGTTTCATGCGGAAGTATGCCTTTCCCTTCGAAGAACTTGCGGAGAGCTGTTTCCTGACCGGCCGGCCGGGACATGTCGTTCTCCCCGCTCCTGATCTCCCCCAGATACTCCGGTATAGAATCCTGATAGGAGAATACAAGTATCGGCTTGCCCATACTCCCGTCTTCGGTAAGCATTCCGTCTTCTATATTTATATTTCCCAGCTGCATTAATTTGTCTGCATCATCCGGCTTCAGCCTGTATTCCAAAGCCCAAAGCTGCACAGGCGTATCCAGCAGGTGATCGAATTCACCGATGCGCTCAAATGTAGTGATGGTGCTATTCTCAAAAGTTAGATCCGGCACCGCTCTTTGATAGGAGGCAATATTCGCCTTAATGTATTGTTCTGCGTAATCCCTTTCAGTGAATTCTGCCTGCTGTCTGGGGTTGCCAAGCAGTCCCACGCTAATGCCGGCGGTTCCGGCAATACAGAGCAGGACTACCCAGAATGCGGGTTTGCGGTAATGTAAAATATTGCGGATCCGTCCTTTCGTACCACTCTCTCCAAAAGCAAGCGGCGAGCCGTAGGTAAAACGTCTCCCGGTTGACAAAGCTAACAGCGAAAGCGAATAATCCTGCTTGATTCCGCTGCCCAGCTGCCGGATTACACTCTCATCGCAGGATTTCTCCATATCCTCGCTCATCAGGAAGAATGCGAGCCAGACCAGCGGATTGAACCAGTGGATACAGAGTACTGCATAGGCTAGAGGCTTGATGATATGGTCAAATCTGCGGATATGCACCTGCTCATGCTTGATGATATAAGCCCGCTCCTGATCCTGCAGACCCGGGGGAAGATAAATCCGCGGTCTCAGCATACCTGAGACAAACGGGGTTGAGATCCGCCTGGTTTCATAGATGTTCCCGGATATGAGCCGAGCGTTCTCCAGCCTGCGTCTCAGGCGGATTGTGGCAGTCAGGCTGTGTACAAGCATAATGCCAATCCCGGTAAGCCAAATATACAGCGCAGTCTGGGCCCACGGATTACCGGAAGCCGGGCTGTCTGCAGATTGAGCTGTAGCAGTCACTGACTGTGATACAGCATTCACTGGCTGCAGGCTTGCAGCACCTTGGCTCTCCTCCGGTATCTGCAGGACTTGAGCGGACCGGGAATCCGGCAGGACTGCCCCTGCAGCAGCTTGTGAAGCCGTCAATTTCACTGAAATCTGTTGCGCCTCCGCCGGTATTAGACTGATGGCACTCTCGAAAGAGAACGGGCAGATCAGCCGAAACAAGACTATGGACCATAATGCATAGGAATAGATCTTGGGAACCCTGCGGAGCAGCAGCCGCATAAGGATTACAATTACAATACAGTAGCTGCCTGTAATAGTCATCTTCATCAGGTGTTCCAACAGCTGATCCACGGCTATTCCTCCTTATGCTCCTTGATTAGCTTCACAAAGGCATCTACTTCGCTGTCACTAAGCTTCCGGCTCCTGGTGAACGCCGCCAGAAACCTGGGCAAGGAACCCTCGAAGGTCTCCTCCACGAACTGCTTGCTCTGTTCTGCGTAGAAATCCTCTTTATTCAGAATTGCCGTAACTATGCCATTCCGGTTCTCACATATGCCTTTGCTCTCCAAACGCTTCAACATCGTATACGTTGTTGATTTCTTCCAGTTCAGTTCAGCCTCGCACAGCTTCACGAGTTCGCCTGAAGGAACCGGCTCATGGCTCCAGATCAGTTCTGCAAATTTGGACTCCATTTCGGTTAATGCATTTCTGCTCAAGTTATTACGCCCTTTCGGTCTACAAGTTGTAGACTCAACTGAGTTCAGTTTATAACTTGTAGACCGGAATGTCCAGAACTGAAACCCAGCCCGTTCAACGTGCCAGCAGCACTCATCTTATTGGGCTGCTGCAGTCCCCAGCTTCACTTCACCTGTGACTTTATTCCATTGCAGGCCTATACCCAGAATCCCGCAGATATCCTCCAGCGGGAATATTGTGCTATCGGGCAAGCTGCCTATTTTAAACTCACGGCCTGATTTCTTGCCATTGATATACAATTCGAGCGGATCGCTGACCTTAACCTGAATCGTCGAATTCCCGTAAACAATGGACCAGACAGTGAAATGATAATTGCCGAGCTTCGGATCCGGATTGGATATCCCCCTGCTGACCTGTACACCAAGCGCCTTGAATACACTGGTCAACGGAACATACAGTTTGCCGTCAATCACTGCTGCGGTTCCATAGAAATATAACGGCTTCCCGTTCACGGCGAAAGTTAGCGGATGCTGGACCGGTGCAAGGACATAACCCTCTTCATCCCTGGTTGTCGTACCGCTGCCAGTCGCAAGTCCCGAGTCAAAACCGTCCCCCCAACCGAGAAAAGCACCCTCTTTGCTCTGGGCAAATCCGAAGTTCCCGCTGCTTCCCCATATATTAGTGATGCCGTCTCCGTCTTTTACCTGAAACGGTTTAACCTGCGCTCCTGAGTTGTAATTCCATTGCCAGACTGTCCCATTCTTCTTCAGTACATAGAGCCGGTAGAATCCCGCCTGCAGCTGATAGACGCCGTTAAGATTGGCAACGGGTAACGTCGCTTGAAGCCCCTTGTTCCAGCGCAGGATCTGGCCGTCGCTTCGGAGCAGGAACACCTCACCTTGCGATGCTGCCATACTTGTTATAGAAGATGAAGCCAGCGTACCTACACTGACCGGATCACTCCCAAGGCGCATCCGTTTCAGGACACTGTTATAGATGCTTATCTGCTTCACACTGCCAGCCCCGGTAAGAAACAACGCATCGTTACCATTAATCACAGCGGATTTAATTCCTGAAACGCCTTCAAGCGCTTGATACCGGATCTGAACCAGCCTGCTGTCAGCCTGATCATAGGACGGATACCATAGCATTGCGGTCCCGTCTTTTTTCACAGCAATTCCCTTGGAGCCGTCCGTAGTCAGGAATGAAACGTCCTGAAGACCTTCGAGCTTAACCGGACCTTCCCTTCTTTGATCGGGCAGAATGGGGTCATTCGGAATGAAGCTGCTGTAGGCTTGACCCCAGCCCCATACCTCACCGCCCCCGCTGAGCGCGAAGGATGTATTCCCGCCTGCCGCCACCTGCACGATACCGCTTAGACCCTCCACTCTTCTGGGAACGTACTGATTAATGCTGGTACCGTCGCCGACCTGGCCTTGTTTGTTGTATCCCCAGCCGGTCACTGTCCCGTCGCTCCAGGCCGCAATTCCATGCGCAGAACCGCCGGATGCACTTACCACTTTTAACGCAGGCGCCGCAGCTGCTTCCTTGCCGGAAGGCAGGAATACGGACACCACCAGTATACATACTATGAGCTGAATTACTGTTTTACGTAAAAGCAAAGTCTTTTCCCCCTTGCACTCTTCTTTTCCCCATAATTATCCTATCCACTAGACTAGTATACTTCCAATTATTAGTACAGCACAGCGGGGAAATGTAAAATCCCAACATGCTAAACGTTACATGCACAGTATTTCTCTCCATTTACGAATCAAAAGGCGCAGTAGCTAAATATACTCTTGGAGGGGGTGTTAATCCTGAATAGTTCCGGACCTGTGAAGCTGCTGGGCGTAATTGCCGGAGTCGTCATTCTGAACATTGCTATCTTATCGCCAGGACTGCTGGGAATAGCTATCGGCGGGTCCAGTGCTCTTGAAACTGCAACAGGGGTAACCCTGCTCGTTGTCAGCCTGCTGATTGTGCTTTACGGGAGTTATACCCTGCTCTTCAAACGGGCAATTGTTCCCGCTGTCCCTCCTCTCGATTCACGGGAAGACTATATAGCTGAACTTTACCGCTACCGTAATGTGAGGGTACTGAAAGAGGATGTCGCCCTGGCCCTGGATCAGCTGGAGCGGATGGATAAAAAAAAGCTGACGCTGCTGAATGTTCTTGCCGGGCGTTTCGGGCGGGAGGAGCTCAGTTTCCGGAAGTTCCATACAGTGATTCAAGAAGTGGAGAAGCTCCTGTATCTGAATATCCGCAGTATTCTGAACAAACTAAGCGTATTCGATGCCGCCGAATTCTCGCAATTTACGGGTACAATTAACTCCGGCAGATTCACAAGTACATTCATCCAGAAGAAAAACGCCTTGTTCAACGAATATTTCACCCATGTCAAAGGCTGTCTGGCAGCAAACGAAGAGATTCTGCTGAAGCTGGACCAGCTGCTGCTGGAGATCTCCCGGCTCGGAAGTGCTGATTATGACGCCGCTCTGGAAATGCCCTGCATGCAGGAGCTGACCGCCCTGATCGGGCAGACGAAACTCTATCAGTAACGAAAGGAAGATGATTATGGCCGGGAAAGGCAAAACATTCATCGTACTTGGCCTCATCGCCGTGTCCGTCTTTGCGCTTGTCTACTTCGGAATCAGCCTGACCGCGAACTTGGGCAAATCCAAGACAGAGATCTCTGCAGAAGATGCGGATAAAAGGCTGAACAGGATCTATAAAGATATTAACGTGAGCAGTACCGCACCTGTAAAAGGGCAAATTGATCTTGATCCGGCAGCAGTCGGCGATTCATTGCCCGATATCTCCAAATTCCCGCTTTCTGTGAACAGCACAACGGACAGCTATGCCGAAATTTTCTCCTCGACCGAGAAATCCGGCACCGGCAACGACGGCTGGCTGAATGAAGTGGCCAATGACTTCAACTCTGCGGGTATCCTCGTGGACGGCAAGCCCGTCTCGGTCAGCATTCGTAATATTGCATCAGGCACAGCCGCAGATTATATCCGGTCCGGCAAATATGTGCCAGACGCCTACACTTCGTCCAATGAGCTATGGGGTGAAATGGTCAAGGCAAGCGGCATCTCAGCGGAACTTGTATCTGAGCGGCTGGCCGGCAATGTGGCCGGGGTGGTCATGAGCAAGCAGAAATATGATCAGCTGGTCGGCAAATACGGCTCGATTAATGTGAAGACGATCACCGATGCCATTGCAGCGAATGAGCTCGCGATGGGCTACACTGATCCTTTTGCCAGCTCCACGGGATTGAATTTCCTCGTGACTGCACTGGGCACGTTCGACAGTACGGATCTGCTTGGGGACAAGGCGGTTCAAGGCTTTGAGAAGTTCCAGGCGAATGTGCCTTTCATTGCCTCCACTACCCTGCAGATGCGGGACGCAGCGAAGTCGGGCATGCTGGATGCTTTTGTGCTGGAATATCAGACGTATGTCAATGCGGCAGATCTGACAAGCGGTTATGTGTTTACCCCCTTCGGGGTACGGCATGACAGTCCACTCTATGCACTGGGTGATTTGCCAAAAGAGAAGCTGGAGATCATCCGCAAGTTCGCCGAATTTGCCGTGCAGGACAAATACCAGACAGCAGCCTCAGACAGAGGCTTTAACGGTCTGAATGATTACAAGTCCGAGCTGGCTCCGGTGGACGGCTCCCTCCTCTCCTCAGCCCAGAAGCTATGGAAGGAGAAAAAAGACGGCAGCAAACAGATTGCCGCAGTATTTGTTGCTGATGTATCGGGCAGCATGGCCGGGGAACCGCTGAACCGGCTCAAGGAATCGCTGCTGAAGGGCCAGAAGTTTCTGGGCAAGGACAACAGCATCGGGTTTGTCTCCTACTCCAGTGATGTAACGATTAATCTGCCGATCGGCAAATACGACACCAATCATCAGTCCATGTTCGTTGGGGCGATCAATAGCCTGCAGGCTGCCGGCGGGACGGCTACTTTTGACGGAATGGTCGTGGCCATGAAGATGCTGAAGGAGGAGCTCGCGCTGCATCCGGAGATGAAACCGCTGATCTTCGTGCTTAGCGACGGGGAGACGAACGAAGGACATTCATTGGATGAGATCAGAGGATTGATTGAGAGCTACAAAATCCCCGTATATACAATTGGATATAACGCCAACATCAAGGCGCTGGAGAGCATTTCAAGCATCAATGAGGCGGCTAATATCAATGCAGATACTGAAGATGTGGTCTACAAAATCGGCAATCTGCTCAATGTGCAAATGTAAGTCCCATAATCCCGAAGGAGGGTTCCCATGTCATTCTCAATGGAAATTCCCAGCCCTGAGAAGCTGAAAGAGGCCGTCGAAGAGCAGGTGCAGACGGAGCCGGAGGAAGTTACGCAGCTGAAGGAACAGGCGGTCAATAATGTATCCAATATTCTTGCCCTGGATTTCGATTCACTGGAGAAACGCAAATCAGTGCTGCAGTCGATTGACAGCTTCGGGATGGGCACCATGCGCTCCTCTTCGGAGAAGAATTCGCTCCTGCAGGTATCTGTAGGTAATCTCTCCAAGACCGGTGATGAAGGCGGCCAGGTCGCCAAGGGATTAACAGAGCTGCATCTCCAGCTGAAGGATCTGGACCCGAGTGCAGTTGATTTCGCCAAAAGCGGCTTCCTGGGCAAGTTCTTCCATCCCTTGCGTAATTACTTCGCCAAATACCAGAAGGCGGATAGTGTCATCTCCGATATCATTCTGTCTCTGGATAAAGGCAAAAGCGTGCTGAAAAATGACAATATCACCTTAGAGATTGAGCAACAGACTCTGCGGGAGCTGACTAAACGGCTGAAAAAGGAAATTCAGCTCGGCATCCTGATGGATCAGGAGATCGAGACGCAGATTGAGGCGGCTAAGCAGCGCAGTGAAGACGAGGATAAAATCCGGTTCATCACCGAAGAAGTCCTATTCCCGTTACGTCAGAGGGTAATGGATCTGCAGCAGATGCTGGTGGTCAATCAGCAGGGGATCATGGCCATTGAAGTCGTAATACGCAACAACAAAGAGCTGATCCGCGGTGTGGACAGAGCACGGAACGTCACGGTATCTGCGCTCAAAATTTCGGTTACGGTCGCAAGTGCCTTATACAATCAGAGGATCGTACTCAAAAAGATCGAGCTGCTGAACCAGACCACCAACAACCTGATCAGCGGCACCTCCAAAATGTTGAAAGACCAGGGCGCGGCCATTCACAAGCAATCGCTCGAAACCAGTATTTCCGCTGACACCTTGAAGCAGGCGTTCACAGATGTCCTGTCTGCGCTTGATTCTATCAGCACCTATAAGCAGGAAGCCCTCCCCAAGATGCGGGAGACGATCAACCAGTTCCGGGAACTGGCGGATAGCGGCGAACAGCAGATCCGGCGGCTGGAAAAAGGCAGTACGCTGGGGTTATAGCACTACTGTTGTCAGCTTAAAATAAAGGATTGGACTGAGCTCCGAAATCAAAACAGCGACAGTCAAGGACGCTATTTCCTGTCCTTAGCTGTCGCTGTTTTGATAGATAACGTTTAGCGAACTATATAATAATTGTAATCCTGTAAGCATTCCCCCCCAAGATTGGACATGTCTGTACCCCAAAAGTGCAAACTGTTGCATTCACCGCAAGAATTGGAAATCGCGCACGAAATACCAGGAATCTGAGTAACTAAACGGTACCGTCGCTCTTCAGCGCTAGACTATAATCACCTCCTGCCCGAAACAGCTGGAGTATAGGCAGGCGTTACCGCCACAACGGAATACCGTCAGTACGTGATACCTCAGAAGCCGGCTTCATTTAGTTTAACAGGGATGCCAAATTCCATTTCCCACTGTCCTGCCGTATGGTCAAGCGAGTTGGGGAAGAAAATTTCCAGGGCTGGTCTCGTGACGTCCCATACATACGGGCTTAGAGGAAGCCACTCGGTGGAGACTAAGTGGAGCAGATCTCTCACCGTATCCGGTCTGTCTTTCAACTGCACAAGGGCGTACTTGCCTCCGGGAATCGTCCGGACACCCAGATCGCCAGTCGGTGTCATCCGGTGCTCCGTTGTAATACAAGCATCGTACCTGTGTCTGCCATCCGGCGTGATGTAAGGGTCGTCTAAGATGAGTCCGACAGTTAAGCTGTCTTTATTCAAGGCTTCTCTCGCGACCAACCATGAGGCTACATGCTCAAAGAGCCCTGTAATATCCGAATTAATCCTTCCTTCATTGATAGTCCCCCTATATCGGGCATAGATCGTATTCATCGGAGCAAGGCTCCGAATCTCGATCGGAAGCTCTGCCAGCTTGCCGGACAGTTCGGTGGACTTCTCTAAGGTGACTTTAGCCCTAAACCGTTCTGCGATCGTCCGCAGACGAAATCTGTCCCGGTATTCAGAAGCGCTCAGACCGGTATGCTTGCGGAATACTCTGCAAAAGTGGGCCTGAGTTTGCAGACCGCAATCCAAGGCGATATCAGTTATACTTCTACCTGGATGAAACAATAACAGCTTAATTGCCTTCTCAATGCGGATCCGCTGGATAAACCCGTGCACATTCTCATCCATCACCGTTTTAAACACCCGATGAAAGTGATAGGGTGAGTAGGCACTCACGTCCGATACTTCTTCAAGGGTTAATGGCTCCGTAAGATGCTCTTCCATGTAGTTGACGACATGGTTGATCCGGTACCGGTATTCCAATTCCAAGGCTTTTGCTGCCACAATCCGTTTCCCTCCTTTCCTTTTTCCTATTCATAGATTCAGTCTTTTTTTATTATAGCAAGAATTGTTAATTCGTTAGCAAGAAATTGGAAGACGATACACGCCCATTACACTACCATAAGGGAGTTCGAATTATAAATTTAAGGGGTGTGTTACTCTATGAACAAATTATTCAGCTTTGCTAAGCTGGCCATGGTGGCTGGGGCATTTTGTCTGATCCTTGCCACTTCCGCTTGCTCTTCCGAAAAGTCCTCAACCTCCGTGCCATCCCTCAACAGCTCCAAGGTGATTAGCTTGCCTAATGGGGAGTGGCAGATCGGCACTCCAGAGCAGGTTGAGATGGATTCCAAGGAAATCGAGGCAGTGATGCAACTTGCCAAGAAATCGGCGGTTCTTTCCATGCTGGTTGTTAGAGACGGCACAATCGTCTCCGAGTATTATAAGGATGGCATGCCGGATTCTATGCTGGCTGTAAACTCCATCACTAAGAGCGTGACTTCGCTCTTAATCGGGATAGCTATCGATAAAGGCTATCTGAAAGGAATTAATGAGCCGATCGAGGCATTTTTTCCCGAATATAAAGATTCGTTCGATTCATCAGCTAAGAAATCCATTACCATGGAGCATCTGCTCAGTATGACAAGTGGCTTGCATTTCCCGGAATGGACTGAGTGGAACTATATGCTCAAACCTATGACAGAGACCAAGGATTGGAACCAATTTATACTTAGCCAATCAATGGATGACGCCCCAGGTATTATTTGGAATTATAATACGGGCGGTTCCCAATTGCTGGCGGCGATTATCAGAAAAACGACTGGAAAATCCGAACTCGATTTTGCCAAAGAGCATCTGTTAGGTCCTCTCGACATTAATAGCGTAGAGTGGCCTAGTTCACCGGATGATTCGAATTCAGGTGGTTTCGGACTGAAGATGAAGCCAAGGGATCTAGCGAAGATTGGCCAATTGGTGCTTAACCATGGCATATGGAATGGTAAACGCATTGTATCGGAGGCATGGATCCAGGATACGACCACTCCGCATTCGGAGGGAAATATTAATTTTGGTAATTATGGTTTACATTGGTGGATAAATCAGTACAGCGGACATAAGGCCATTTTCGGTATGGGTTATGCCGGCCAATATTTGACACTCGTACCCGACCTTGATCTAGTAATTGTCGTAAACTCGGCTTTCTCCAAGAATCCCCAGGATACCCTCCTCCCCATTCAGTTTATCGGGCGCTTGGTCAAAGCCGTGAGAACAGATTGAGGAAATCCTAAGAATCGCCCTACAACTTTCATTCGTTTGAAAATGTGATTATTAACTTATGGAGCACCGGGATGGAACAGCCAACCAAGAGACAAATAATCAAGAATGTTATCTAATGTCATTTTTTCTATTGATAGTCAATATTGTAATGTGTCATTTGTACAGACTGCTCTTCGATTACATATTATTCTATAAAACATTCCATTATCCAGCCGATTCCCCTCAGTCCTCCAGAGGTAAATAAGAAGACAAAGGGGGCTGAGCTATGCGTTGCCATAATATGAAACCGCGGATTTCCGTACAACCAGCCATCTGATTATTGTCTCTCTTCTTCCTGTTCTTAAGCTGCGCCACCTGGTCTCCCCGGTCCTCTGCAGCCGGCTTCGCCGCTTCCTGGCCCTACAAGGCAGATGTTATACATAGCCAGCAGATGGTTGTTGTCGAAGCGAAGTCCATCCATTCCCAGACCGGCCAGCTGTCGCTTCAGCAGAACATCGGCGGGCAATGGCAATCCGTCCTCTCAGGAATACCCGTCACCTTGGGCAGCAAGGGCATCGGCAAAATCAAGGAAGGTGACGGGCGGACCCCCTCCGGTATCTACCGCCTCGGCTCAGGTTTCGGATCAGCAATGAATCCCGGCGGACTTCGTATCTTCTATACAAGAACGTCTAATCAGGATTACTGGGTCGATGATCCGTTATCCAGCCAGTACAATCAATGGGTGAATTATGCCGGCAATCCGGATCAGCGCTGGCGGTCTTATGAGCGGCTCCAGCAGCCCCTATATAAATACGCTATCATTCTGAAATACAACGATGATCCGGTTATGTCCGGCAAAGGCAGCGCTATCTTCCTGCATATCTGGAGAGCCGCTGGCAAGCCTACTGCCGGCTGCATTGCCATGTCGGAGTCTAATCTCCTTCAGCTGATGAGGCTGCTTGACCCTGAACTTTCTCCGGCCAGTGCTATTGGCATATCCGGCTGATACAAATCCGGCAACTTTTTTAACAAATATTGGTTTGTATATCCTTCCGCACTAATGTATATTTATACAGTTACTGTAATGAATATACCTGTGCCAAGGAGGGATACCACGATGCATTTTCTGGATATAAGCCAGCTCACCGCTGAGCAGATCCTTGAAATATTTGAATTAACCGATCAGCTTCGTTACAGAAGCCCGGAGCCTTTACTTGAAGGAAAAACGATGATTCTCTTCTTCCCCGATACCAGTCTGCGGACCCGGATCAGCTTCGAGAAAGGCATCAGGGACCTCGGCGGAGCCTATATTACATTTCCGCCGGAAGCCCTGGACAAGAAAGAATCTCCCGGCGATATGATCCGCTATCTGGAGAACTGGGGTGACGGGATTATCGCCAGATATCCCGAGTTGTCCAAGCTGGAAGAGCTGTCGGCGCACGCCTCGATTCCAGTCATTAATGCCATGACAGCGCACAATCACCCCTGTGAGATTCTGGCTGACCTGTACGCCCTGCGCTCCATCAGAGATAACTACCGGGAACTGACCTACACCTTCGTAGGTCCGGCAGGCAATATATCCAGAAGCTGGATGGAAGCCGCCAAGGCTCTTGACCTCTCTTTCAATCATGTATGCACGGCAGGCAAAGAGATGGGGACAGAGAACCCTAATTATGCGTTTCACACCAGTCTGGACAGCATTCTGCCGGAGAGCGACGTTATTCTTACCGATTCTTTGCCAGTGACATGCCTGACCCAGGAGTATCTTGGCGCCTATCAAATTACCCTTGAGCGGATGAAGTCTGCCAAACCGGATGCCATCTTAAATCCTTGCCCCCCATTCTTCCGCAATGAGGAAGTAAGTGAAGATGCGATTGCTTCGCCTTATTTTGCCGGGTTCGGATTCAAGAAAAGCCTGATCTATCTACAGCAGGCCATCCTTATCTATTGTTTATCCCACTAACTGCAGAGCAGTCTTCAGGTAGCTTTCAATTTGAGGTGTGAAGCGGTCATCCGAGGCATCAAGCATAGACAGCAGCTTCTGGATTATTTGCAGAATAACGGCTATCCCCGGGCCCCTCCAGCAGCACATTCTCATATGCTTTTTTAAGTGCAGGGTCAACAGCTTCATCCTCATAATCATAAGCCGGAGTGTTGTCCGTCCCATAGAACGTTCTCGACACTGCGTATCCCAGCTCTGTTTGGACAACGCTGACCCGGTTGGACTTCGGATAGTTCTGGACAAAATCCTCCATAATTACCGCCTTGGCTATAATCTCATCCCACGTAATGACGATACCGGCATCGTAGGTTGCCGGGCGGTTGCTCTCTGTGGCCATGAGATCCATATAAGCTGCAATATCTTTTGCAATATACGGTTTAAACGCTTTGAAGCCCTCATAATGCATAATAGGATAATACATCCCCTCACTGGTCTCGATTTTATAACCCGTATCTCTCAATTCTATTAACAACTTCCGGATATTGGCCTCCTGAACCGAGCTCAACAATCCGCTGTATGTTAGCCCGCTCTTGGCTGCAGCTCTATCAATTACTTGCTTTATACACGGCCTCCTTCTGTGAGAATGCTGCCGCAGTGGCCTGAGGTGTAGAATTTCCTGTAACAATGCTGCTAAAGATCAGAACTAGGCCTAGTAAAGCTCCTTTACACCATACCGGCAAATTGAAATGTAATCTTCTCATCTGCTAACCTCCCGAAGAATAGATGTCTTTCTGATAGCTGAACTTAAGTTTAGCTATTCTCTTATTACCCGATTACCGGATAAGATGCCTCCGGATGGCAGAATTTGAGCTGTTTGCAGAAACCGGCCGCATCGCTCCAGGCGGATAATATTTACATACCGGCTGCGGTGTGAGAAGATATCTTTTGTTTTTTGGCAAAAAAAGTGAGAAACCGCAGGCCGTCCGCGCGTCTTATAAGTAAATACGTCCATTTGGAGGCAATAGATGAAGGAACAAGACAATGCCGAAATCATAATTGCCGAGGTGCTGGCCGGAAATCGTGAGGCCTTTGCTATACTGGTAGACCAGTATAAATCCGGTTTATACCTTCTGCTGCTGGGCCTCGGTGCGAGCCATCAGGATGCGCAGGATCTGGCGCAGGATACTTTCATTCAGGCCTATCAGAAGCTGCGCAGCCATAATGAACAGTCCAGCTTCGCAGCCTGGCTCTACGCCATTGCCATCAACCGGTTCAAATCACAGAAGCGGCGCAAGGCATTCTCTTTCTCGGGAGGCTCCATTCTGGAGGAGATGGATCAGGCCCCGACACCTGAAGAGCGGTATATGATCAAGGAAAACAAGCTGGAGCTGCAAAAAAAGCTGGCCCGGCTTCCGGAACGCTACCGGATCGTGCTGCTGTTGCGTTATACCAATGAATTGACTTATGAGGAGATTGCCGCCATCACGGGAATTACTTTGCATCAGGTGAAGAACCGTCTGCACCGCGCCCGCTTGAAGCTCAAAAAACAATGGCCGAAACCGAAGGAGGATTCCAATGAAAAAATCGGATTACCGCACACACGATAATGTGGCAGATGAGGAAATGCTAATGTCTCTGTCCGGTTATGATGATCATCAGATGGATGAGGATTTCACGGGGCGTGTTATGGAGCAAATCCGCCAGACGGAGATTTTGCCCGCATCAAACGGGTCCATGGCTGGCTATACCAGCAATCCCGGCCGCAGAAGGTTCCGGCGTAATGTACTATGGGCAGGCTTGGGTACAGCTGCCATTGCGCTGGCGGTCCTGCTGTTCCTGCTCCCGGACTTATCTGCTCTACAGCAGATCCAATCCTCCAAATCCCAGCGGCTGCTCATACTGCCTTCCGAGTGGAGTGACCATCACCTGCTGGAAGCCAAGAAAGCCGGGGTAGTGAAGCTGCCTGATATTGAGGTCACGGATCAGGGCTATACGCTGACGCTGCAAGAGGTTGTTGCCGACCCGAACCGGATGATTCTGAATCTCAGAATTACCGATGCCAAAGGGCAGCCAGATGAAGAAATGATGAGTATGTTTGATATCACCCAGCTGCAGCTCCGTAACGAGGAAGGGCTAGAAATTGGAGACCTGCAGGGTATCAATCATATGAGTACTAAGCTCGGCCCCGATAAGTTCAGGATTGAATATCTGTTATTAACCTATTATTTCAAAGGAGAACAGCCCGGGGATACCGTGTTCATTGAAGGGAAGGTTCACGAGCTGATGCTGAAATACAAGACCAATGATAGGATTTCGGGGAATTGGAGCTTCAGTTATGCTGCAGACATGACAACCGCCAATGCTCTGACAGTGAACACTGATTTGAGTAAATACAGCTACACCACACCTCAAGGGCTGGAAATTCTGATGAAAGGCATCACGCATTCTCCTGCCGGTGCCAAAATTGAATTCAGTACCCTGCTAAAGGATGAGCTGGCCTCCCAAGTTCCGGAGAACCGCAGGGTTAATCTGGGTGTCAGGTATCATTTCGAGAATGCCAAAGGTCAAATTGTGGGCTCACTCATTAATAGTAAATATGGCGGAATGTCTGAGATAAACAGAGTCGGTCATGATCTCCAATTGAACTGGAGTTATTACTTAACGGAACTTCCATATCTCAGCGAGCCTATTTATTTCGTACTCGACGGCTTCTCCATCCCTGTTGAATCGGATGATTCATTAACGTTCAATCCGGCGCTTCTGAAGACAAAGCCTGCTGTCTTTGCAGCAGAGGGTGATATTTTGAATGTAAATAATATAAAGATCACTGAGACTCAGACCTTGCCTGGGCTGTCAGCCTGGATGGCTGTCAGCGGCAAATTCAGCAATGAATTCGATATGGACAAATGGATGGCCCGGGACGGCAATGGCACTGAGTATGATGTAATCCGCTGGGGTTCCTACCGGGAGGGGGATCTCGTTACCTTTGGCCAGAGCAGTGGGAACTCCGATCTTGTGTATCTGATTGTTGACGGTATGAAATCCATCCCGAAGGAGCTGACGCTAATCCGCACAGTCACAGACAAACTCTTCAATGACGCCGACTGGAGCTTCGAATTGCCTCGCTCGGCAGCAACTTCACAATAATTTCCACGTCTATTCCTAATAATAGGGATTCCTCATCCCAATAATAGGAAATGGATGTGAATCTATGAACCGCAGTATTAGGCTATTCTTGCTATTGCTTGTATCCATTGCCGCACTCGGCGGCTGCAGTTCAGAGCAGGCTGGTTCCCCTAAGCCTTCTTCCTCATCCGCTGCTCCCGGATTCACGGGAACGGTGCCCACAAGCACACCTGAACCTGCCGTTTCTCCGTCTGCGCCTGGAGTTAGCGTAGCCCCTGCTGCGGCGGCTGTGCCGGATCCGGCAGATTCCTTCCGGGGTGTCCGGCTTGTCAGCAAACAGGGAGAGGTTATAAGAGAATGGGCTTCAGCAGCCATTAACTTGTTCCAACCGGTAAGGACCGGCCTGAACGAACAGCAGCAGCTGCTTATCTACCACATCGGCAGTGAGCAGCCTGAGCTTCTGGCGGAGGACGGAAGCATAACATCCTGGCCGGCGCCGCAATGGTCCGGTGAGGAACCTCCCTACGGTAATGACTACGGCAATGATGTGCTCTATGCCGACCGGCTGCTGAATGATGAGATTTTTGCCGTCAAAGGAAACCGCACTTTATACCTGGTGAATATTACAACCGGAGAAGCCAAAAAGCTGTATTCTGCCGAGCGGGCGGTCTATGGACTCACCGCATCCCCGGATAACAGCCAGGCTGCCCTGCTTGTTGCCTCTGAGCCGTATATAGGTCCTGACGCCGATTTGATTGTTCTGAACCGTAAGGGAGAAGAAGTATTCACCAAACCGAGGGCCAGCGTCCAAAGCCACAGTGACGGATTTCTGTTTATTTATCCGATGGCCTGGAAAGATCCCGGTATCCTCACAGTTCCGGTCAGCGGATATGAGCAATATGGCAACGGTGGCGTGAATCTGGTTCATACGGATACTGGGGTAACCGAGTTCTTGGAGAAGCCTTCCCTTCCCGCTGACCTGCTTCTGCTATTTGAGGAATCCGCCGGAAAGGTGAAATTCCCGGAGGAGCTGCACTTCCTCCCCGAGCCTGGAGACCAGCCTGTGTATTATGCGGTTCAAGGCATGAATTCGGATATCTGGCTGCTTAATCAGAAGACCCGGCAAGCCGTGAAGCTGGAGAGGGGACGTCTGCTGAAATGGACCAGTGACGGCAACCTGCTGATAGGCAAAACCTCAAGGGAACTGCTGGAGGCCTATATAGGAACAGATTCCTTATAACATGCTGTCTCTAGCATAATTTTCGATACCGTATCTACCACACGCAATAAAAGCGGGGATCAGCCTATGCGCCGGTCCCCGCTTCCCTGTATTCACTACAAATTTATATTTTCTCATCCCAAATCTTCCGCTCATTCTCCTTCACCAGCAGCTCAGCCGCCTCGGGGTAGACCGTCCGGAACGGATGATGTTTGGCTTCGATGACCTCCACCATTTTATCAATCATTTCCTGGGGGTCCTGCTGCAATGCAAGCATTGCGGCACCTTTTAGCATATCCGCGCGTTTCGTGAAATTGACTTTCTCGTCATACCATTTCTCTTTCTCTTCAAACATCATATCATTGAAGCCTGTCTTATAGGGTCCCGGATTAATGGTCGCTACCTGGATGCCGAATTCAGCGCCCGCTGCCGGCACCGGTTATGAAAATCGTTTTTTTGCCAAACATATAATCTCCTCCAGTGTCAGGTATAGTAGTTATATCAGCAGGCATTATCAATTACCGAAGAGCTGCGGATGATTACATGGTGATTTTACCCCTACCCTGGCAAGATAATCATATGCTTCCACTTGTACTTCCCGTATAATGCGTTCGGTTACATTTTCTCATTCATGCAAGCCTTGGGACTCTTTCCATCACTCGTCAGACTATATTTCCTTTCCTCCCCGCAGGTTTACCGCCTTTCAGCATACATAAGAACGCAGAATCCCCTAGCAACTTCCTTGATAACTTTAATGTTAAAGTTAATAATTGGTTCTTTAGATTTATATTACATATTGTGAATCTCTCCGATATCTTATTAGAACAGTATTTACTGTATACCACACTGCCAAAGAGGAGACTTCACATGAACGCTTTAAAGTTATTATCCAGAAAACTAGGTTGTATTCTGCTTGTACTGTTACTGGTGACCATCGGTACAGCCGGCGCCAGCCAAACACAAACGGCTTCAGCGGCAACAGCAGGCAAAGCATATGTGTATTATGTATCCAATGAAGTTCTATACCGTGTAACGACAGACGGAAGCGAAACACAGAAAATCGCCGAGAATTTCGATGGCAACGGATTAATGTCGACAGGTAAATATCTCTATTTTTACTATGAGAGCATCATGGGTATACAGCGCCTGTCACTAACTGATCCCGATGCCTTAATCACCAATTTTAGCGGAGATCGCAATATTGTCTATTTCCTGATCGATGGTGACTTCCTGTACTTCATGGATGACACGGGCAGCATCTACCGGACTTCAGCCAATGCTGAAGATGATACCCAGCTTACGCGGGTCGCAGACAATGCAGATGCGAACTTCCAGTGCTTTGACGTCCTGAATGGACGAATCTACTATAATGCCTTGAAGGATACAACCACTACCTGGGTAGCTTCTAAGCCTAGTGACGGGAGCGGAACCATTCAATGGATCGCCAGCGGAGCTATTCAGGATGCCAGTTTCATCCACCCGTATGGTGCCAGCTTAAACCTGATGATTGACACTATTCCTGGTGAAACAGAATATTCCCTTAATTCTAAGGTGCTCTACACGCTTCCCTTAAGCGGAGGGGCTCCCAAAGCAGCCAATGCCAAAAGTCCGCTGGATTCAAATGAAGTGTACGCTGGCACCTGGTCCAATAATTACTTCCTGTTTAACAAAGGGATTAAACTTGATGCAAAAGGAGAGAACAATTTCAGCACTGGCAAAGGCTTCCTGATCGACAAAAACGGAAAGATCCTTCAACTTAGCCAGAATAGTGTCCTAAGCATCAGCGAGTTAAGCAATACCAAACTGGCATATGTGGATTCCAAGGGCAAAGCATATATCAGCACTCTTGCAAATGGCAAAATAGCCTCATCCAAGGCACTTGCACTGACTAATGTTATCAATGTCCAAACCGTAAAGAATGGAACCACGCTTACTACCATTTTTTATACCAAAACCGATGCTTATGTACTGAATGCCGATTCAACACTGACCAAGATGGCGGGTGTAGAATCTGACTACTCCGTAATTACAAACGATATCCAGGGTATATATTATATTAACGCTGGAGACAACGATTGTTTGTACCGGTTCAGCAATGACGGTAAAACCAAAACCAAGCTTTCGGCTGGCCCGGTAACTTTTATCGGCTTGCTCTCCACACATTAAATACCAGACTATGAAGGAGCTTCTATTTGAAGCCCTGGTTCAGAAGAAAAGACCATGCACTGATATAACAGCTGCATGGCCTTTTTTTTCATTTAAATATCAATTCACACAAATAACCGTATCCCGTCTGAAAAGTTCCGGAGCAAGCCGCAGACTTCTTCCGGCTCCCCCATTCATAATTTCAATCAGCAATTCAGCGGCAAGCGTTCCAATTTCTTCGTACCGGTGACGTATGGTGATAAGCGGCGCATTCGTATTTTCGGTAAAAAAGCATTATCATAGCCGATCACCGGGAGATCGTCAGGCAACTTTATCCCCTTACGGCCCAATTCATAATTGCCCTCATAGCACGAGGTCATTGGCACAGCATACCGCATAATATCAAGTTTGCTGTCCAGAGAAGGCATTCTGAATTAGCCCGGTTTAGGAGCGTTTCCCGTAGGCCTTGCCCTCTTTTACCGTCTGTACATGATACATATTTACTGTAGTGCTAATGATATAAGCAGGCTTCGCCTGCCCTCTGCTGTTCTTGTGGCCCTGAAGATGGGCATCACTCTTCTCCCAGTTCTTCCAGGCTTCCTCCGATTCCCAGCGGATCAGCAGGAGAACCTCTTCATGCTCCTTACTCTTCTTATTGACCATCACGCTGACATCGATCAGCCCGTCCATTTCCTCCAGTGCCCCCTGTTTGCTGAAGCGTTCTACTACGGTGCTACTGTTGCCTTTTTCTACAACGATGGATCTGGTTTGCACGTACATATTGATCTATTCCTCCTGAAGAAGCTGCTGCAC
Source organism: Paenibacillus sp. FSL H8-0259 (assembly GCF_037963255.1). Lineage (NCBI taxonomy): Bacteria > Bacillati > Bacillota > Bacilli > Caryophanales > Paenibacillaceae > Paenibacillus > Paenibacillus sp. FSL H8-0259. The sequence continues at coordinate 3,643,684 of NZ_CP150147.1, read as the reverse complement.
CGGGCTTAAATATTGATGCAGTCAGCTTAAAATATAATACTCTCATTCTAATTGATAATCGTTATCATTTCCAGCCAAGCTGCAGCACAATAGATAAAGTTTATTTTATAACAGAGATCTCACTAGAAAGAATAGAACTCCCGGTATAAAGTTTTAATAGTTGTTGTTACCCAATACGCATAGAAAGCAGGCAGAATATCAGATGAACATCGAAGTTAAGCTTACCGGGCTTAATGAAGCCTATATTATCAAAAATATGTATCCGCTCTATCTGCATGATTTGTCGGGACATTACGGACTTGTGCAAGGACATACCCCTAACCGGCACGGTATATTTGAGGATGATGACGAATGCCGCACACTGGCAGACCAGTATGAAGTGCAGAATATCTGGTGGGAGAAACCCGGGATTCTCTACCCTTTTCTGATCATGGTGAATTCACTGCCGGCCGGGTTCGCACTGATTGCCACTCCGCCGCACTGCGGGCAGGAGGTTAATTATTTCGTGAATGACTTTTTTCTGCTGCAGCCCTTCAGGGGGAATGGTATTGCGGAGCAAGCGGCTGTGGAGGTATTTGAACGGTTCCGGGGCGAATGGGAGCTGTTCACCAATCCGGCGGCGAGGAATATAACCGGTCAGAAATTCTGGCGGAAGACAGTCTCCCGCTATACGCAGGGTCAATATACAGAGCGCACCGGAGAGACCTTCGACGGAAATATGCTTGTCTTCCGGTTTAATAACCGGATTGAATGAGTGTTAACTTTGACACTTCACAAGTCACACAGCACAAAGGCTGACGCGCTAAAGATACCGGCGGTCAGCCTTTTCTCATCCTATTTTACGGCAGAATGGGCAGGTTAATTTCTTTGGCATTCTTACCTGTGCCCGTCTTCAGAAACAAATTGAGGGACTCGGGTTGATCCAGCAGATTGCTGCCGAAGCTCCGTTCAAAGCCCTCATAAGTTCCGGAACCCAGCGTCATTCCTAGATGGACAGTTCCATATTTTGTAATCGACTGAATTTCATTCCCGTATACAACCTCAAATATATTTTGCCTGTTCTGCCAGGTAATATCTGACTCATTCTTAATTTTAATCATCGTCCGGATCAGAAGTGGTGAGATTTCAACCTTCTCCAGTGTCACTTCGATCCCGTCGAGGACGAAGTCTTCATCCGGCTGAACAATGACAGTTTGCTGCTCTTTGAATTTCGGGTCCAGCTTGAAGCTGACCTTGAGTCTGGGAGAATAATGCATGTCGGCTACAATTGTCCCTGTCTTCGGCTGGCCAAGCTTGCCGGTGTCCACAGATGCGATCTGGAAATCTGCTTCAAGCTGCTCCGGGATCGGCTTGTTCCGGTCCAGATTGATAATGCTTCGGCCGTAGTAAATACGGTTATTGAGCAGGCCAGAAGCCGTCGCATTGCCCCCGATTCCGCCACCGTTCTCCAAATATTGTCCTGTCGATATATCCTTCATTCGTGCACTGCTGGTACCATAGACCTCCTGACCTTCAGCCACTTCTGCTGTGTACAAAAAGATAATGCGGTTCTCATCCGCTGTAACGGCATTCAATGTAATCTTATAATCTCCGCTAGCGGCACTTTGATTAATCATCTGGATATAATCATGCCGGATAGCTGAATCCAGAGTCGCCGCCTCCATATCAAAAGAATAGAGCCGTTTAAACTTTTCCAGCTCTCCCCAATTCACTACTCCAGGAGGTGCGGCAGTATGCGATGCAGAATCGTGGATTACTGGAATGAAAAATAGGATCATCGCGGCAACCGCAGCGGCAGCTAAGCCGATAATGGAACCTTTGGTGAATCTGCCCTGCCAGCTCCTCCTGCGTCCGCTCTCCATTCCTGCCTGAACTGCCATTCTGACCGCATTGCCTCCGGCGTCCGCTTCAGCTGCCTCGTGTATACGGACTGCATCAGACAACATCGCCTGTACTTCCCTGCTACTGTTCATTCCATTCACCCCGGTTCTTCATAATCATCCTAAGCTGCTTCAGTCCTTTGTGCTGCCAGGTTTTGATTGTTCCCTCCGGCTTCTTAAGCAGAACGGCGATTTCAGCCAAGGTCATATCATTGTAGTATTTGAGCAGCAGCACATGACGGTATTTCAGCTTCACCTGCAAGAGCGCCCACTGCATCTCCATAGTATGAGTGCTGTTATGAATGACCGGCTCCATCATATTCTCCGCTGCGGTCGGGACTGCCCTCTTCCTTCTCCGCTGTTCGTCAATGCAGACATAGATTAATATCCGTATCAGCCAGGATTTGAACGCCTGGGGGTCCTTTAGGGTCCTTTAGGGTTCTTCGTTTCACCCAGGCCCGGCAGGTCGCTTCCTGCAAGGCTTCCAGCGCATCGTTGCGGTTGCCCAGATAACTGTAAGCAATATGATATAGCTGATCACTGTGCTCCATAACCGCTTTAACAAAATCCGTCTCTTCATGCGGCACAGCGGCAGTAACCCGCTTCATCTCAGCCCCGGACATCGTCATCTCTCCCTCTCCTCTCCATCACTTTTACATGAATTAGACGGAGAGGTATCACAAACAGTTTTATCCTGCGGCAATTATTATCACAAAAAAAACCGCATTCCCCGCTGACCGGGAAAAAATGCGGCCTTACTTGTGGAACGCAGCTAATTAGCCGCCGCCGGATATCCTCCGGCTACAGCACCCAGTTGCCTTGGCGGAACACCGGCTCAATGGTCCCATCGGCCAGCTCCCCGTCAATATCAAGCTCCGCCGAGCCAATCATGAAATCGACATGCGTAAGGCTGACGTTGGCTCCCCTGGCAATCAGTTCTTCGCTTGTCATGGAAGTCCCGCCTTCAATGTTAACCGGATACGCACTGCCCAGGGCGAAATGACAGGATGCATTCTCATCGATCCCGGTATTATAGAACACTCTGTTCAGCCGGGAGATCGGAGAGTCATGCGGCACCAGTGCCACCTCCCCAAGATAAGAGGCCCCTTCATCCGTGTCCAGCAGCGAGGTCAGATGCTCACGCCCGGATTCGGCATCATAGGCTGTAACCTTGCCGTCCGTAAAGGTAACCGTAATTCCGTCCACCAGCCGTCCGTTCAGATTAAGCGGAAGGGTGCTTTTGACAGTACCATTGACTCCGGTGCGATGCGGCATCGTGTATATCTCTTCCGTAGGCATATTCGCTACAAAATATACACCGCCGGCATTCTCGCCGCCGCCGCCGCGCCACAGATGGCCTTCAGGCAGTTCTACGCGCAGATCCGTGCCCGGTGCACGGTAATGAAGGCTTTTATACCGTTTGGCATTCATCCGCTCCTGGCTCTGCTTCAGGTCACCGATATGACTGCGCCAAGCAGCAACCGGGTCCTCGCTGCCCACACGGTTCATCTGGAATACCGCTTCCCACATTGCCTCAATCCGGCCCTCTTCAGGCAGATCAGCGAATACCTTGTCCGCCCAGGCACGCGTAGGTGCCTTGACCAGCGACCAGCTGATTCGGTTGTTGCGGGTATAGTTCTGATATTTCTTACGGGCTACAGCAGCAGCCTTAACCGCTGTGGAGACTTTGGCGGAATCAATTCCGCGGAACAGCTCAGGGTCCGGTACCTTAATATGTAATATAGCCCCGCCTTCTTCAGCGAACCCCTCCAGCATGTCCGCATGCCACTGCGGATAATATCCGAAGGAATCCTCAGAAGCCTTCTCATAACGGATGCGCGTAACCGCTTCATCATCCCAGTCCACAAGCACATATTTAGCCCCTGCCTCATAAGCTTTGCCTACGATTAGCCGGGTAAGCTCCACGGTCTCAAGCGGTGCATGCACCATCAGCACTTGCCCTGGCTGCACGTTCACGCCAACCTTTACCACAAGCTCTGCATATTTCTCCAGCATCAGATCAAAATCCTTCATGTCTTCTCTTCCTCCGTATCTATTCTGTCTGTGAATGATTCTTGCCTTACTTTGAACAAACCCACTTGTTATTTTAACGCAAAAAAGGGCATGTGGCGATCAGTTAATCCCCCTCAGCCCATTTTCCTGTATAGACGCCGCTCTCATCACTCCGGATCATAAACCGGGCTTCGCTGAACACCGAGTTATGCCGGTAAGCAGACATTGTCAGCTCACTCTCTGTAATTCTCTCCGGTGATTCTCCGTTTAGCGGAGTCCAATAGATCGTCTCACCCGGCGCTATCGTAATCTCCTTACCAGCCTGGTTCACCTTATTGTCTGGCGCATTCCAGCGTATGAAGCTGCCCGTACTTGCACTCAGCCTGATCTCATCCGCATCTTCAGCATTTACAATTAGCGTATAGCCGGGTGCCTTGCTGTCGGTGACACGGTAGCTTCCATAAGAAGCCTCACGATCCGGCTGCGCCAGCTCCGGTGTTCCGTCTGCAGCATGAACCGTTAGACTAAATACCTTCTGCCATGCCTGCAGCTTCTCCGGTCCGGAAGAAATCTCCCTGTAAAAAAAGGCAAGCAATCCTAGAGCGATAATGAGCAGCACTCCCGCAACGAGGCGAAACCGGGCCTTCTTCATTCCGGTCCCTGTCCTGTTCATTTCCATCCCCCTCCAATCATATTAATCTCCCTGCTGCGCCGGAAACGGAAAGTGCATTCCCCCTCCGCCTCCGGTACCGCAGAATCTACTGTTTATCCACCTGCAGCAGCGTAATTGTCTTCACATCATACGTATGTGAAATCTTCTCTTCGTCAATCACTTTCAATTTCGTGAGACTCGCTACTTTGGCCGGGTCTGCCTTGGAGAGCAGCCTCCACAGTTCCGGATCTGACAATGTCTGGTAAAGCTTATCATCATCATATTCCTTCCGGTTCTGCGTGACAAGCTTCACTTTGTAGCTGCCGATAACCGACTCCGCCTTGCCTTGTTCAGCAAAATAGGCCAGAATATCCTGCCTCAGCCCGGCCAGCTCCTTTTCCAGCTCCTTCTGCCTGGTCTTCAATTTATAATACTGCTGTACCTTCTTCTCCATCCTGTCTCACGCTCCTCTCCTCATATGTATGCAGGAAAGAACGGATAGAATGATTAATTCCATGGATTAAGCCCAGGTTTAATTCTATACTGAAGTCGGTTCAAGCAAGTTATAATAGGGGAAATAGTCTGCAACGTTAAGAACCGGGGTCTCATACATAATGCTTAGCATCCTATCGAGAAATCGTTCAGACAAAAACTAAGACAGCAGGTGAACCATGTTTCAATCCTATCTTTTTCCGATCTCTTATGCATTTATGGCTTTTCCGTTAGCGGCGCTGCTCTTCACTTTGCCGTTCCTGATCGTTCAATACCGCCGGCACGGTTATATCAACAAGATTCGGGCGCTCATCCTCTATTTGCTGCTCCTATACTTGCTGAACGCCTTTTTCCTGGTGCTGCTGCCCATGCCGGACTCACGCCATAACGCTGCGCCTACCGGGCATATGCTCCAGCCTGTGCCGCTGCAGTTCATTCAGGACATCTTGCGCAATACGCATCTCTCGCGTAATGATCCGTCAAGCTATCTTAACGTACTGCGCGAAACGGATTTCCTGCTGGCTGCCTTCAATGTTGTGCTGACCTTACCTTTCGGGCTGTTTTTGGGCTACTATTTCCGGACCCGCTGGGTCGTGTGCATCATGCTTTCTTTCGGGCTATCGCTATTGTTTGAGATAACACAGATTACCGGGATTTACGGTTTCTTCGACCATCCTTACCGGATCTTTGATGTCGATGACCTGATCACCAATACATTCGGCGGAATAGCCGGATTCCGGATTGCCTTATGGATCTCCGGACTGCTGCCGCGGATTGAACAGCTGGACAGCCAGGAGGATTTATCCGCCAAAAAGGTTACCTACACACGCCGAGGCCTCGCTTGCCTGCTGGATGCAGTCCTATGGATGGCAGCGGCACTTCTGCTCAATCTGCTATCTTTGAATATTTCATTCTGGTCAGTCAGTATGGTGTATTTCCTGATCGTTCCTCTCTTAACCGGAGGGCGGACGCTCGGCAAATGGGTGGTGCGTATCCGGCTGGGCAGTGCGGATGGTGGTCCGCTCAAACTCTGGATGGTGTGGATAAGGTATGGACTACTCTATGGATTGCTTGGAGGAATAAACTTCCTGTCCCTTGATTCTGCCTTAATGCTTAATTTCGGCACTGCAGGTTCTACGGTTATACGAATTACAGCCTCGCTTGCCGATCTGATCTTCTTCATTCATCTGCTGATGCGGATGTTTAAGCGTGACCGCCCGCTATTCTACGAAGAGTGGAGCCGGACACACAATGTGATTACCTGGCCGGACCCGCAGCCGGCAGCTGCCGCTGAGACGCTGGCCAACTAAAATACTATGTATAGAGGGAAGAAAACAGCCATGAAAAATAATGATGCAGACCTTAGCAGCAGCCCCCTCAGCAACATTCACTCCCCCGCCCGGGAGTGGCAGGAATGGATAATTGAAGCGGATATAACGGCCATGCAGCAGGAAATGGAGCAGGGGAATTTAACTTCCGAGCGGTTAACAGCGCTGTATTTAGAGCGGATTGACCGGTATGACAGCCTGCTGAACTCTGTACTGGAGATTAACCCTGATGCACTGGAGATTGCCCGGATGCTTGATCAGGAACGCCGGGACAAGGGAGTACGTAGTCCGCTGCACGGGATTCCTGTACTTGTTAAGGATAATATCGCTACTTCGGACAAGCTGCACACCAGTGCGGGAGCGCTGGCATTGGCAGATTACAGGGCTGCTGAAGATGCCGTAGTCATTAATAAGCTGCGGGCTGCAGGTGCAGTGATTCTGGGAAAAGCAAATATGACGGAGTGGGCCAACTTCATGTCGCCCACCATGTGGGCGGGATACAGCTCACGCGGCGGACTGGTGCTGAATCCTTACGGGCCCGGTGAGCTGTTCATTGGCGGCTCCAGCTCGGGAAGTGCTGCGGCCGTTGCCGCTAACCTGGCAGCTGCCGCTCTCGGCACGGAAACTTCGGGTTCCATCATTTGTCCGGCTGCCCAGAACTCGCTTGCCGGCATCAAACCTACGTGGGGGCTGGTAAGCAATGCGGGGATTATACCGGGGATCGGCAGTCAGGATACCGCCGGTCCGATGGCCAGAACCGTATCGGATGCTGCACTGCTCCTCAGTGTCATTGCCGGTACCGGAGAGCATCCCCACAGCGCTTCATCCGATGGGACAGCAGGCAGACAGGATTATACTGCCGCTCTGGATATTGAATACGTGAAATCCAAACGGATTGGTATCCCGAGATTCTATTATAAGGATTTGGATGAGGAGGCACTGCTCCTGATGGAATCTGCCATAGCTGTTCTTAAAGAACTTGGAGCTGAAGTCATTGATCCTATTGAGCTTCCTTGCCAGAATGCCGAGTGGAATGCTGTTATACTACAATATGAATTCAAAAAAGGCTTAAACCGTTATTTAAGCGGCCTGCCTGCTTCTATCCCGGTGCATTCCCTGCAGGAGTTAATCGAATTCAACAACCAGCACAGCGCACAGGCGCTGAAATATGGTCAGGGAACGCTTGAATGGCTGGATACTTCCGGAGACGAGATTACGGAGCAGGAATATCTGGAGCAGCTGCAATTCTCCCGGTCCATGGCTGGCAGACAAGGCATCGATTATGCACTGGAGCATTACGGTCTGGATGCCATCATGTTTGCCGGATTTCACGGTACTGACCTGGCAGCCAGAGCCGGCTATCCGCTCATTACAGTCCCGGCCGGATATACCACTACCGGGATAACTGCACCGGGAGGCTATATCACCAACGGTCCGCAGGGGGTCACCTTCTCCGCGTCAGCCTTCAGCGAAGCCGTGCTGACCGGCATTGCATACAGCTTCGAACAGGCCACGAAGCACCGGCGTCCGCCGCTTCTTGACACGGCCGGGGAATCCGATTGATATCACAAACAGAGGCGGTACCCCGCAACCCGGGATACCGCCTCTGTTCTTTTATGTTCTTTTGTACAACGAATATAAATCTACACTTCCGACGCATCAGCAAGATGAAGGACTACCGGACAATGATCACTGCCGAGAATATTGCACTCTATCCCTGCATCCAGAAGGCGCGGGGCCAGCCGCGAGGAAGCGAGGAAATAGTCGATCCGCCAGCCTACATTCTTCTCTCTTACCTTCGGCATATAGGACCACCAGCTGTAGGCACCCTCAAGCTCAGGATAGAAATACCGGAAAGTATCAACGAACCCGGCCTCCAGCAGCTCTGTCATCTTTCCGCGTTCTTCATCGGTGAAGCCTGAATTCCCGCGGTTCGATTTGGCATTCTTGAGATCAATATCCTGATGCGCCACATTCAAATCCCCGCAGACTAGAACCGGCTTATGCGCATCGAGCTTCAGCAGATAATTGCGGAACTCATCCTCCCATTCCATCCGGTAATCCAGTCTCGACAGATCCCGTTTGGCATTCGGAGTATATACATTCACCAGATAGAAGTCTGTGAATTCCAGGGTAATAATTCTTCCCTCGTCTTCGGTTTCCTTGTCGAGACCATATCTGACAGACAGCGGCTTAATCCGGGTGAAGACGGCCGTACCTGAATATCCTTTTTTGAGGGCATAATTCCAGTACTGCGAATACTCCTCACCGTGGTCCAGAACAATCTGACCCTCCTGAAGCTTCGTTTCCTGCACGCAGAAGATGTCTGCGGCGCTTTCCCGGAAATATTCGTTAAACCCTTTGTTTACACAAGCTCTCAGACCATTTACATTCCAGGACACCAGCTTCATCGTTGTCATTCTCCTTACCATTCACTAGAATTACTTCCAGTGTACCATATTGTCCTCTATTTGAGCGTAGCAGCCATGTCTTTTGCCGGAATGCTCTTCGGGCTTATCCTATACCGCTTCTACGGCAGACAGTCCAAAGATAAGGCATATATTAAACCAGCTTCATAGGTCATAGACCTAATCCATAGAGTAATCGAACCGCAAAGAGCCCCCGCCCGCCATGGGTAGAGGCTCTTCTTCTATTTAATTCTACCTCTCATCGCCCTATTAAAATGTGCTAATCTCCCAAGACATACGTTACAGCAATCATAGTTTCGGCGAATATGATATCCTATCAAACGAAAAAGGAGGTCATTACCATGGCAATCTTGTTACCGCAACAATTCTTCAACCTGGCTGCAGGCGTTGGTAAATCTTATTATGAGAATCTGGCTGGAGGCATCAACGCGGCTGTAACTGTAAATAACAACTCCGGTTTCCCTGTGGACCTTGTTCTTTACAGAGTCAATGCTCCAGTCGTCACTTATACTATTCCTGCGCTGAACAGTCTCACAGTTTCTGTAAACCTGCTGCTTGTTGCTGCTCTTCTCAGCACAGCTGCAGGCGCAGTCTTCGGCACCATCGAAGTTGCAACCTCTGATTTCTAAATCTTATGTCAGAGTATCCCCCTCATACTCTCTCATTAACATTCCCTTGTTCAACATCTCCGGCTGTTTGACGGCCGGGGATGTTTTTGTGCTGTTATGATACAACCTCTGATTCAGGCATCGGTCCGATATACGTAGATTGCGGGCGGAAAATCCGGTTATTGGCCGCTTGCTCCAGTATATGGGCCGTCCAGCCGACAATTCTACCAGCCGTAAACGTTGGAGTAAATATCTCCGGTGAGAGCTGCAGCGCCTTCAGAATGGCTGCGGCATAAAACTCGACGTTAGTGAACAGCCGCCGGCCCGGCTTGTATTCCTCCAGCAGGGCAATTGCCGTGGCTTCTACATGCAGGGCAAGGTCAAAGGATGCATCCTTCCCGATCATCTCCAGCGTGGCAATCTGCAGCGCTTCTGCACGGGGGTCCTTGGTCTTATAGATGCGGTGTCCAAAGCCCATCAGCTTCGTCCCGTTATCCAGCGCATTGCGCAGCCAAGGCTCTGCCCGCTCTACCGTTCCGATATCCTCCAGCATTGAGATGACTTCATAAGGTGCACCGCCATGCAGCGGCCCTTTCATCGCCCCGATGGCTCCGCATACCGCTGCGCAGATATCAGATTCAGTCGAGAGCACCACCCGCCCGGCAAACGTTGAAGCATTCATGCCATGCTCCATGCAGAGAATCAGATAAGCGCTGAGCGCCTTGACATGGGCTTCCTCCGGCAGCTTTCCTGTAAGCAAATATAGATAATTCGCAGCATGGCCAAGCTCAGGAAGCGAATCCAGTGGTGCCAGGCCCTGCAGGCTGCGGGCTCTGTACGCGATGATTGCAGGTAGAACAGCCGTCAGACGTACCGCTTGCTTCAGCGTTGGCGGCCAGGTTGTATTCTCTTTATCGCCTAGTGCGGCAACCGCACTCTGCAGCACCAGCATAAGCGGTACCGAAGCCGGGAACAGATCCAGCATCCTGCAAAGATACTCAGGAATGACTCTCTCCTCTGCCATCTGTGCCTTCAGCAGCGCCAGTTCCTCTGCATCCGGCAGATGCCCGTTCCAGAGCAAATAAGCCACTTCCTCATAACTTTTGCTTACCGCAAGCTCTTTGGCCCAATATCCGCGGTATACCAAATGTCCTTTCTCTCCATCGACCAATCCGATTTCAGTTTCTCCGGCAACTACGCCTTCCAATCCGGTTACTTTAGCCATTGACCTTTGCTCCTTTTACGATCCCGCAGGAATTGATTCATCATATAAGGAGTATAAACGTCAAATTCGATATTGTATATTTATAGTTTTTTATGAATCCATAAAAAATATCTATCAAGCCTGCGGTTCAGGCGCCATCAGCTGCTTCAGCTTGGATTCTGTATTGGAATCTCCGGCGGGGGTGTAGATGCTGCAGCGCAGATCCGTGCTGCCCTGCACCTGAAGCGAGGTTAAATGGAACAGCATTTTGCCGGCTTTGGCATGCCGGAACTCCAGTACTACGTCCGGAGCGGAGCTTACCCGGCTCTCTTCCCATAGCTGATTGAACTCCGGATGCTGTTCCTTCATCTCCGCAATGAATTCATCATACCAGCGGTCCTCCAGATATTGTCCGTAATAGGCGCGGAAAATCGACAGGTACCCCCGGACAAACTGCTCCCAGTTCACGGCCAGCCGTCTGAATTCCTTGCGTACAAATAACAGGGAGATCATATTGCGCTGCTCCGGCGGCAGCTTGGCGAAATCAAGAAACACATGTGCGGCCGCCTCATTCCAGCCGACAATGCCGCAGTGCCGGTCCGAGATGATTGTCGGACAGCTCTTCAGCTCCTGCAGGATCTTCTGCAGGGACGGATGAATCACTGAGCTCTCCTCTTGAGGATAAATCATACTTCCCGGCCCGTTATCCAGGGCCAGGGCAAATAAGTAGCTCCGCTCATCCTTGGTCAGCCGCAGTGCTGCGGCAATACAATCCAGAACGGATGGAGATACTTTAATATCACGCCCCTGCTCAAGCCACGTGTACCAGGTATTGCTGACCCCGGCCAGCTGTGCCACCTCTTCGCGTCTTAGCCCCGGCGTCCTTCTGCGCGAACCTTCCGGCAGTCCTGCCGCTGCCGGAGAGATGGCCGCTCGTCTGGATTTCAGGAAATCGGATAATGCTTGCAGCCTGTTCTGATTGGACATTGTATCTCCCTGCCTTCCGGTTGGTCTGCCTATTAGTGTAGTAGTAATTATACTAGTATAAACTACAACTTGTAATAGGATAAATTAAGTGGAACAATAGGTCTAGAACGCATCCGGTTATACTTACAACACTTAAGTTTATGCTCACATAACTTTTAGGAGGATTATCATATGGAACGCGTAGTGATCACAGGGATGGGCGTAATTTCGCCGCTTGGCAATACCGTAGAACAATTCTGGAGCCGCTTGGCTGCTGGTGAATCGGGAATTTCGCCGATCACTACTTTTGATACAACACATTTCAAGACCAAAATTGCCGGCTCTGTACAAGAGTTCGATCCTGACGCCAGATTCGGCCGCAAGGAAGCGCGGCGCATGGACCGGTTCAGCCAGTTCGCGCTTGCCGCCGCCGAGGAGGCCTGGGCCCATTCCGGCCTGCAGCTGGACAAGATTGACCGCGAACGGCTCGGTGTCTATGTAGGCTCCGGAGTAGGCGGCATCCAGACCCTGATGGAGCAGGGTGATCTGCTGCGCTCGCGTGGCCCGGTACGGGTAAGTCCAACCCTGATCCCGATGCTGATCTCCAATATGGCAGCAGCAATGATCAGCATTAAGCTGGGAGCCTTAGGGCCGACCCTCTCGCCGGTCACTGCCTGCTCGATTGGTAATACTGCCATCGGCGAAGCCTTCCGCCTGATCCGTTACGGCGGAGCCGATGTGATCCTCGCCGGGGGTGCCGAAGCGGCGGTGACCGAAATTGCCCTGGCCAGCTTCGGCAATGCAACCGCCCTATCCACCCGCAATGAGGAGCCGCAGAAGGCCAGCCGGCCTTTTGACCAGCGCCGCGACGGCTTTGTCATCGGGGAAGGCGGCGCCATTGTCATCCTGGAGTCCCTCTCCCATGCCTTGCAGCGGAATGCTGTCATCTATGGTGAAGTAACCGGCTATGGGGCCAGCTCCGATGCTTATCATATGGTAGCCACTCATCCCGAGGGCATAGGTGCCTATCAGGCGATGAAGCTGGCGCTGAGAGAGGCCGGAATCGCTCCGGCAGAGGTGGATGTAATTAGTGCCCACGCGACCAGTACGATCGTCGGGGACCGTTCTGAGACCATGGCGATCAAGAAGCTGTTCGGTGAGGACGCCTACCGGATTCCGGTCACTGCGAACAAGTCGATGACCGGACATGCACTCGGAGCAGCCGGCGGCCTGGAAGCCATCGCCCTGCTCAAAAGCATTCAGGAGGGTCTGATTCCGCCGACAATCAATCTGGAGCAGCCTGACGAATTGTGCGACCTGGATTATGTTCCTAACCATGCCCGTCAGGCTGATCTGAAGATCGGGATCTCCAATTCCTTTGGCTTCGGCGGACATAATGCGGTCATCGTGCTGCGCAGGTATGAGGAGTAAATCAAGATGAAGTTGCGGCATTCAATGGCCTAAGAATAGTATGTTACCAATTAACAGCGGATCTCCAGGCGGAGACCCGCTGTTTGTCATACAAGTTACCGGTCACGCAGCGAGACTGGAACACAGGAGACAATTCCTGCAATTGGATTCGTTACCGGCAGAATGGAGACTTTTAGAAAGCACTCTAGACCTAAATGTTGTACGTTCTGCAACTCTGACCGATAAGGAGCCGGGTGGTTGGAAGGATTGTTGTATAAAATACAAGAATAATCCGGCTAAGCCGCTTGAAAACGCTGAAATCCTACATTTTATACAACAATCTTGAATTTCTGCCGCTAGGATCAGGGAAATGTTGTATTATGGGCATGATTTTATAAGAAGTTACCCTATCAGGATTTGCATACAAATCAATTGAAATACGCAATAGTTTTCTCAATAAATGTCTTGGCCGATTGAGTCAGAAACCGGTCTGACCGGTGAATGATCTCAAAGTGACGGTATGGCGGATCATCTGTAATTCGGATGCAGCGCAGTGTCGGTTCATTCATCGCTTGGATCAGAGGATACGGCAGCAGGGTGCCTCCGACATTGGCTTTTACCAGGCTAATAATGGAAGTGGCCGAACTGATCTCCATGATCGTATTTAAGCTGAAGCCATATTTACGGCAATAGTTATCCACCAGTTCTCGGCCTGTAAATCCTTCGGGGAACATCACCGTTTGGATATCACGCAGCTCCCGGATACCAATTGAGCTTCGCTTCGCCCAATCATGATTCTCGGAAACGACGAGCACATATTCTTCACTGCACAAAGAAATGCGTACAAGCCGGTCATCAGGAGCAGACGAGACGTCGATGCCGATGTCTACTTCATTCTCCAGCACTTGATTCAAGACGAAGACCGAAGAGACAACCTTCAGCTGCACCTTGGGGAACCGGGTATGAAAATCTGCCAGCAAAGGAGTAATCCGGTAGTCCAGATCGGAAGGGAGAACACCGATTACCAGTCGGCCCCGCTGATCATTGCGGAATTCAGCTAATGCATCCCGGGTATTCTGTAAATGACGGATCATCTGTACACAGTGCTCCAGAAACAGGTTTCCTGCCTGTGTCATCACAATCTTCTTGCCGACCCGGTCGAATAAGGGAACGCCGAGTTCATCCTCCAGCGCACGTATTTGTTGACTCAGCGTAGGTTGGGATATGCCAAGTTTCTCAGCTGCCCGTGTGAAATGAAGCGCCTCGCACACCGCAATGAAGTTTTCCATCTGACGAATCTCCATATCAGCCACCTCCAATCATTGGTTTTAGTAATCATTTTAATAGAAACAATAGTATTGTTCAATCATTCTAATGATTCTATACTTAACCGTGCATCCCCCAATGCTCTGTCACGGGCTCATGCTCACGGGTGAAAGCCACAATACTACTACCACGAGGAGATTCAGAATGAAACTTTTTTACATCGTCTTGGCGCTTATCCTGGCTTCACTGAATTTACGGCCGCCTATTACATCCATTTCTCCTCTAATGAGCACCATACAAAATGATCTGGGTATAAGCGGGATTACCGCCAGTCTGTTAACCACACTTCCGGTATTATGCATGGGCCTATTTGCTCCGTTCTCCGTTAGATTAAGCAGAAGGTGGGGAAATGAAGGGGCCATTGTTCTGGCTCTAATCCTCATCGGGCTGGGTACGGGATTACGCTGGTTTGTGGACACAACTCCATTGATGATGTTCACTTCTTTTATGTCGGGTGTAGGGATCGCCTTGGCAGGACCGCTGTTGTCCAGCTTCATCAAACAGCATTTCCCTGACCGGGTGGCAGCCATGGTAGGGATCTACTCTACAGCGATGGTGGCGGGGGCGAGCATTAGTGTGGGACTATCGGTTCCGCTTCAGCATCTGCTGGGGGGATCATGGAGGAGCTCACTGGCTGTATGGGCATTCCCCGCAGCCATTGCATTGCCTGTCTGGTTGCGGTTAGCCTGGTCTGCGCACACAGACCGGCAATCCGGTATAACTAAGAGTGTATTTCATGCACCTCTTCCAGTGAAGAACAGGCGTGCCTGGGTGCTGACCCTATTCTTCGGGCTGATGGCAGCGATCTTCTATTCCTTAACCGCCTGGCTCGCGCCAGCCATCCAAAGCCAGGGGTACAGCCAGGAGACGGCCGGAAACATCCAAACCTTATTCACATTGATATCGCTGCCCTCTACGTTGTTCATACCCATGCTTGTACACCGCTACCAAAGACGTGTATTCTGGCTTGTCGGGTGTGCGTTAATGGAGTTGACCGGTGTCCTGATGCTGAACCTATCCGTTAGCCCTTGGCTCGCGGCGGTCCCGCTCGGTATTGGTGCGGGCGGAATGTTCCCGATTGCATTAATGTTGCCCATTGATGAAACAAGCAACGCCCAGGAAGCCAGTAGCTGGTCTGCAATGACCCAATCCGGCGGTTATATTCTCGGAGCGCTTGGGCCGCTGGCTATGGGCTGGTACTACGATGCTACGGGCAGCTTCGTACAAGCATTCTATGGTTTGGCTGGCATCATCGTACTTCAGATTATCGTTCAATTGGCAATAGGGAACAAAAAAAGTTCTCCATAATAAAAAACAGCGGCAGCCAGGGACTATAGTTCGTCCTTTGCTGCCGCTGTTTCATATGATCATAGCCACCGGGGAATGTAACGTTACTTGTTCTCCGGTGAAACCTGGCTTCCCCAGACTGAGATGCCTTCCGCCGACAATGCCGTGAATGTCATTACATTACTTCCAGTGGCTTCATTCCATTCGCGCAGGAACACTCCGCTGTACTCCGTCCCGTCTATAGTCAGCTTCGCACTATGCTCATCACCCAGGCTCCATGTACCTGTTACTGCGCCGCTTATCGTACCGTCTGTATTCAGCTTAAGGAGCTGCGACTCTACAATCTCTGCAGTAATATCTTTGCCGTGATTGATATATTTGTACTCCCCGGCCACATCCCTACCGGAGTACTTGCCGATCTTCTCCCCGCTGTAGCGGTGGGGCGCCACTACCGGCCAGCCCGCTTCGTTCAGGAACATCTGGTGTACCCGCACTTCATGCTGCTCGCCAAGATTCGGGAACCGGGTATGGAAGATCAGATAATACTGCCCGCTCTTCTCATCATAATATGCCGAGTTATGTCCGGGAGAGACATACCCTGCACCGCTGGCTGAAGGTTCCTGATCCGTGTTCAGGAACTCATAACTCCCCATCAGCTTCACTCCGTAAGGTGCATATGCCGGATCATCAAACAGAACACCAGCCGTCCCCCGCGCGTCAATCATAGCTTTGCCTTCAGAATCCTCAAACGGTCCGTCCGGGTTCTTGGAGCGTGCAACACGGATATTATAGCCGCCATTCGCATCGAGCCCGCCGTAAGACAAGAACAAGTAGTAGTAATCCGTCTCCGGACTGTACAGCATATAAGGCCCTTCTATCCGGGCATGATCCGCCCCCAGCAGCTTCTTGCCATACCCTTGGTCTGCCAGCGGAAAGCCCGTAGCCGGGTCCAGCTCCAGAATGAAGATGCCTCCGGAATACGAACCGTATACCATCCACAGCTTGCCGTTCTTATCAAAAAACACATCAGGATCTACTACATTAGGCTTCTCGGTAGCATCATAGACCTCAGCGTCATCTCCGGTGCCGGCCATACCAGATTTAAGAATAATTCCTTTATTCTTATAAGGGCCTTCGACCTTGTCAGCGGCTGCGATGCCGAGTGCCGACAGCGGAGAATCTCCCCGGCATGCATCGTAGTACATGTAGAACTTCCCGTCCGCCAGCTGAATGACATCAGGCGCCCACAGGGTGTCCGATTGTGCCCAGCTGAGAGTCTCACTGAGTTCCTCCGTTACATTGGGGATAAGCACGTTGTCATCCGTTACCCCGGAGGAAATCTGAGTCCACGACATCAGATCCTTGGATTTGGCCGAAGCCAAATGCGAACCAAACACATAATAAGTATCGTCAGCCTTGATCACGGATGGATCGTGTACCGATACATTCTCAAACTCAGGTGTGCCTGCAGCATTCCCGCCACTGCAGGCAGGCAGCAAAGCTAAGGATATTAAAGCGGTTAGCGTTCTTGTTCTCAAGTTATAACCCCCTTATGTATACCCTTACATTTTGCTGCGCAATGACAAATTAGTCAATACTTTTATTTATATATATTTGTATTATTTTATATTTATATAAACTTAAAGTCAGGCAGATCGGCCGGGCATGTTCTTTGCGGTAACTTTAAGCTTCGTCCACCTTCGAAGAAACTCATTGCTTCCTGAATCGTCAAAAAAGCGCCAAGCCGCAATCGGCCTGACGCTAATCTTAATAGTATGTGCTATAGCCCGGTTCTTAATACTCGCTGCTGTTCTGCACGAGAACCGGCTCCGGATAGGCATTGCTCAAAACGCGGCGCTGCTTCTTCACGACATCCGGCGGTTCTACCGCAGGTGCCATCGGATGCATCAGCCAGGACTTCACAAGATGAGTATCGGAAACCTTGTACATTGGCGGTTCTTTCTCCATGTCAATCGCCATGGCATATGTGCTCCGCAGTGCGAAGGCATCACCCTTAGGCGGCTTGATCAGATCGGGAGGTGTTCCCGGAATCGCTGTAAGCAGGGAACCCTTGCTCTCAAGGCTAGGCATGGAAGCCAGCAAGCCCCAAGTATACGGATGTCTCGGATCATAGAAGATCTCTTCCGCTGTGCCCATTTCAACGATTTGACCAGCGTACATTACGGCAACACGGTCTGCCATTCTCGCCACAACCCCAAGGTCATGGGTGATGAAAATGATCGCTGTATCAATCTTCTTCTGCAGGTCCTTCATCAGATCCAGGATCTGTGCCTGAATGGTTACGTCAAGCGCGGTTGTCGGCTCATCGGCAATCAGGAGCTTAGGGTTAGCGGCAAGTGCCATAGCGATTACGACACGTTGGCGCATCCCGCCGCTGAACTCATGCGGGTACTGCTGGAAACGGCGTTCAGGTGAAGGAATTCCCACCAGATTAAGCAGCTCGATGCCGCGTTTGTAAGCAGCTTCTTTTGTAATTTTCTCGTGCTTGAACAGTACTTCGGTAATCTGTCTGCCGACTTTCATCATCGGATTCAGCGAGGTCATCGGATCCTGGAAAATCATACCGATCTCTTTACCGCGGATTTTTTGCATTTGCTTCTCATTCTTGCCGATCAGATCTTGTCCATCGAACAGAATCTGTCCACGCTTATATTCGCCCGCAGGCTGAGGAACCAGCTTCATGACTGCTTGCGAGGTTACGCTCTTACCGGAACCGGATTCGCCTACAATCGCCAGAGTCTCCCCTTTATTTACATGAAAGCTGACACCACGGATTGCTTGGACTTCTCCTCCGCGTGTTCTGAATGATATAGCTAGGTCTTTTACCTCTAAAAGGCGCTCCATCCTGTCACCCTCTCTGCTTCTTTTCAAATTATGATAATAATTCTCAGTAGCCAAAAAACACGCAATAATATTATTTTATCTATCATTAGGGGGTCACGTCAAGATTTTTCTGAAAACGTCACCGTAACAAATCATCATTCTCAGCTGCGGTTATGTCTTGTCCGGTTCTTCATCATGCCCCATACAAGCAGTGGTGTCAGGATCAGCATGAGCAGCACCGACCACCCTATGTCAGCTTCGCTGACAACATTCTCATACAGCAGGCGGTAAAAAGCATATATCGAGTACGGCAATGCTACGAGCACAGCAGTCACTACACCCGGGGTATACAGCCTCAGAACAATACTTTGTGCCAAATGTGTGAAGACATGCAGCAGAAACACAGCGAGCACGGCTAAGTAGAGCCAGTAGAACTCTAAAAACACCGCAACGAAGGTTACCCCCACTATCAGAATATACACGAAGAGCACATCCATAGCAAAATTCCTGGTGGTCATGCCCATCATAGGCGCCAGGCGCTTCTGCAATGACGGGGAAAGCGACGATGTTATAGCTGGACCGTGTTTGTTCCCCCATGCCTCAACTGTAAGAATTTCCTCAAAATCATGAAACATGAAGAATACAGGCAGCAGCCAGAGCAAGCTTGTTACGTCCATATGTATTTGCAGCCAGTTCAACATCATAACATCCGTCTCCTTTCGCGGGAAAGTTGTCATCCGGTATGTTCTCCGCTGCCCGTCGTCCCTGCCTTACTTGCGGGAATAACATTCAATGAAGTAAATTAGATCAATATAGCATTCATACAGCCTGATCTGGGAGCTCAGATGTTTCTTCACTTCATTATAAGGATCACCTGAGAGGTTCACCATGAGAAAATACTCACTCCGAATCAGGCAACTCCTCTCGATTCTACAATCCCTGCAACCATCGATGAAAGCGAGGTAAATATTATAATGATCATAAAACCCAGAACGCGCGGTTTCATCTGTACGACTGCCCACCCCGCAGGCTGTGCGCATCAGGTACAGCAGCAAGTGAACTATGTACAAAATCAGGGAAAATTTACAGGCCCCCGCAATGTACTCGTAATCGGGGCTTCAACCGGGTATGGACTTGCAGTCAGGATTGCTGCAGCCTTCGGTGCAGGAGCAGCAACTGTAGGTGTCTATAGACCCAGCACAGCCAGCGAGACGCGGACGGCCTCCGCAGGCTGGTATAATTCCGCAGCTTTTGAGGAAATGGCCTATACAGCCGGCCTGCGCTCCTACAGCGTATGCGGGGACGCTTTCACCGCTGAAACGAAAGAACGGACCATAGAGTTAATCCGCAGGGAGCTCGGACAGGTTGATCTTGTCATTTACAGCGTAGCCTCGGCACGCAGAACAGACCCAGAGACCAGAGAAGTTCATCAGTCAGTATTGAAGCCGATCGGCAGCACTTATACCAATACAACGATCAATTTCCATACCGGAGAACTAAGCACGGTACAGATTGAACCGGCCACCGAAGCTGAAATCGATGACACGGTTCATGTGATGGGCGGAGAAGATTGGCAGCTCTGGATTGAAGCGCTCCGGAATTCCGGTGCTCTGGCGGCAGATGCGGTCACTCTCGCCTTCTCCTATATAGGTTCGGAGCTAACACAGGCCGTCTACCGCGACGGAACCATCGGCCGGGCTAAAGATCATCTGGAAGCCACAGCCTTAGAGCTGAATGCCCAATTATCACCAACCGGAGGCCGCGCCTATGTAGCAGTCAGCAAGGGCCTGGTCACCCAGTCCAGCTCGGCGATCCCTGTAGTTCCGCTCTACATCTCCGTTCTCTACAAGGTTATGAAAGAAAAGGGACTGCACGAAGGCTGCATCGAACAAGCATACCGGCTGTATACCGGTTTCCTGTACAACCCGGAAGGGACTCCGGTAGACGGACAAGGGCGCATCCGGATTGATGATCATGAGATGAGCTCCGCTGTGCAGACAGAAGTGGACCGCATATGGCCCAAGCTAAGCACGGAGAATGTCTATCAATATTCCGATCTGGACGGCTACAGACGTGAGTTCTTCCAGCTGTTCGGCTTCGAGACTGGCGGCGTTGATTACGAAGCAGACATCAACCCCGTTATCGCCATCCGGAACAGGTACTGAGTACTGAGTGCTGACTGACATCCAACTGTTCTGATGTGCTGCTCAACAACAACAGCCAGGAGGCCGGATCTCCGAAGAGAACCGGCCTCCTGTTTGTCTCGTCAGATTACAGCTGAGAACAGCTTCCAGGACTCCGCGAGGTTCTCGTGGGCCCAGTTTACATGATTCTCATCCTTATACTGGCGCGAATAACACTCAATAACCATAATAAGATCCAGATACAGGTCGTACAGCCGCTTCCGCAGTAGTTCGTCCGGACTGCTGAAAGCTGTCCCGTACCCCTCATAGAACGCTTCCGAGTTCTCGAAATGCCGGAAATAATACTCCAGCAGCACATCACCCCACATGGCCCGCTCCCAGTCAATAATGGATACGATCCTGCCATCCTGCACAAAAATATTACCGTTCCACAAATCCCAGTGTACAAGACGCGGCTGCGTCACTGCATCCAGCGCCGGCAGATAACGCCCCAGCGCCTGCTCAATTTCCGGCAGCAATGCAGGTAACGCGGCATCCAGTCTCACAGCATCCTGAAGCACATTCAGCAGCATCGCCTTGAAGGTCTCCCTCCAGGACATTCCGCCTCCGGCAGGATCTGCACCGAATAATCCAAAAACTGGCCCTTTAATCTCATTGATCAGACGCTGGTACCGCCCGAGTTCATACTCAATGGAAGAACGCTGCTCTGGAGACAGGCTCTCCTTCACATCACTGTACGGCTCACCTTCAATCTTCTCCATGAAGAAATAAGGGCATGGAATCAGCAGCAGGCTCTCATCATAACTGTAGACTTCAGGCACAGGAATCCCGCCTGCAGCACGGACCAGGCGGAGCGCTCCGACTTCAGCACGCATAATATCCTTCTCATAGCTAAGCACTGCTGTCCCCGGCCCAGGAGCAACCTTAAGGATGACCGACCGTCCATCGCTCAGCTCCAGATCATAACCTGTATTAAAAAAACCTCCGGTCAGCTCTCTGCTGCCGACAACCGCTGCATCTGCACCGAAGGCGCTTGCTGCTAATAGACTCAGCTCCCGGTCATTCAGCTTGACCTTGGTGAAGCTCTCCATCTGTTAGACCCACCACATCTCGGAAAGAGGCTCTTCAATAAGTACCTGGCGGAGATTGTCTACAGCCTTGGAGAAGCCTTCCTCAATAGACATCAGGCCGTCTTCGTGTTCAATGCTGACCACATAGTCGTATCCTACAAGGCGGAGCGCACTCATCATGTCCGCCCACACCTTGACATCATGTCCGTAGCCTACGGAACGGAACTGCCAGGCGCGGTCAAGCATATTCGTATAGGACTGCATATCGGTCAGGCCATGCTTGTTGACATTGACCGGATCAATTACCGTATCCTTCGCATGGAAGTGATGAATTGCGCCTTCACGGCCCAGAATATGAATCGCCTGTACCGGATCAATGCCCTGCCACCACATATGGCTCGGGTCCAGGTTCGCGCCAATGGCTTCCCCTGCAGCTTCTCTTAGTCTCAGCAGCGTAGCTGGCGTATGCACCGAGAATCCTCCGTGCAGTTCAAGGCCAATCTTCACATCATGCTCAGTTGCGAAAGCAGCCTGCTCCGTCCAATAAGGGATCACTTTGTTCTCCCACTGCCAGGTCAGAATCTCCTGGTAATCATTCGGCCATGGCGCAACCGGCCAGTTCGGATATTTCGCGCCTTCATGATCGCCGGGACAGCCGGAGAAGGTATTCACAACCTTAACACCCAGCTTCTGTGCCAGCTTAACCGTGTTCACGAAATCCTCATGGTCCTTGGCTGCCAGCTCCTTCTGCGGATGCAGCGGATTGCCGTGGCAGCTAAGTGCACTGATAATCAGACCGCGGGATTCTACTGCATGCTTGAATTCCTTAAGCGCTGCTTCATTCTCAAGCAGCAGCTTCGGATCGCAATGGCTGTTGCCGGGATAACCTCCGGTGCCGATCTCAACTGCCTTCAGCCCTTTGGATGCTACGTAATCCAGCGCTTCCTCCAGCTTGCGGCCGCCGAACAATACCATAAATACTCCAAGTTTCATTGATGTTGCCACCTCTCCCTGATCAGTTCTCGTATCTTGTTATGCACCGTAGATATCGAAATTCTTGATGGTCTCATTCTTCTCTGCCGCTTCAAAGATAGCTTCAATCAGAATAAGCACACGCAGCACTTCAGCGTTCTTGACAATCGGTTCAGCTGTACCTTCGATTACAGCAGCCAGATTATCATAGAAGCTGGAGGATAGCTCAGACGCCGCCGGCAGGTCTCCGGCAATTGTCGAGCCTTCCGATGGCGGAGCCATCGTCTTGGTTAACCCTACACCTGCACGGATCGGTGTCGGTTCTATTTTCTCGGATGCATTATTGCGGGTGACTATTCTTCCTCTCAGAGACCAGTCCTCAATAATAGCCGTTCCCTCAAGCCCCTTCACATACCATCTTGGCAGCGTGATAAAGTTGGTGGTTCCGACTTCAACGATGGCTTTGATCCCATTCTCAAACTGCAGGCTGGCCTCGAAACCGTCATCCACATCATTGCCGAGAATATAGCTCAGGCTGCTGCTTACGCTTGTGACTTTGCTGTCAATCATGAACAGCAGCTGATCCAGCAGATGAACGCCCCAGTCCAGCAGCATCCCTCCGCCCTGCGCCTTCACATGACGCCAGTCGCCGGGAATCCCGTTAGCACCATGCACCCGGGACTCAAGCTGGAAGAGTGATCCAATCGTCTCCTTCTCATACATCTCCTTGATTACGCGGAAATCCTCATCCCAGCGTCTGTTCTGGTGCACCATCAGCACACGTCCGGCCGTATCTGCCGCTGCCTGCATCTCGGTAAATTCGGCCGAAGACATGGCCACCGGCTTCTCACAGACCACATGCTTGCCCGCCTGAAATGCACGAACAGCAATATCCTTGTGCACATCATTCGGTGTTGCGATCAGAATAATGTCCACCTCCGGATCTGCCAGTACTTCCTCATAGCTGGAATAAGCGGTGTAACCTGCTTCGGCAGCCAGCGCGCGCCGCTCTTCCAGCAGATCGAAGGCTCCGCTCACTATCACGCGGTCGCTTTCTTTAATTAATTGCGTGTGATAGCTGCCCATTCCGCCGTAACCAACGATAACTACAGTATGTTTGATTGAACTCATGGATTCCACTCCTGTTTTCTCTAATAGTCGCGTGAACCGGAGATGCTCTTAGTTGTCAGAACTTCCGTCAAAATAAACGGCACGTCCGGTACGTGCTGATTCATACACTGCTTCAAGGATCTGGGTAACAACAAAAGCCTGCTCCGGCAATACAACCGGATCTTTATCTTCTCTTACCGCTTCCAGCCACAGACGCGCTTCACGGTCAGCTTCAGTCTCAGCAGCACCGGAGTAGAAGGCTACTCCGCCTGATCCAAGATCAACTTTGGTTTCGTACAGGCGTCCGGCACGTTCGCCGTTCAGACGCAGGCCATCCTTCATGTCTGCTCCGCCCTCCGTACCGGCGAGCATTGTCTTGGCTTCACCAAATTCTGACACATTCAGCGCCCAGCTGGCTTCAAGCACAATTGTAGCACCGTTCTCCATTGTAATGAAGCCGAATGCGGAATCTTCAACCTTGAATTGTTCCGGATCCCATGGACCGAAGGCATTCGCCGCATTCTTCTTCTGGCCCAGCTTGTGGAAGGTGGAGCCTACAACCATACGCGGTTTGTAGTTATCCATCAGCCAGAGCGTCAGATCCAGTGCATGTGTACCGATATCGATCAGCGGTCCGCCGCCCTGTTTCTCTTCATCCAGGAATACGCCCCAAGTCGGAACGGCACGGCGGCGAAGCGCAATAGCCTTACCGTAATAGATATCGCCGAGTTCTCCGCTCTCGCACAGCCCCTTCAGATAATCACTGTCTGCACGGAAACGGTTCTGATAAGCAATGGATAATTTCTTGCCAGTGCGCTTGGCGGCATCCAGCATTTCCTTCGCCTGGGCAGTGGTCTTCGCCATCGGCTTCTCGCACAGCACGTGATTGCCGGCTTCGAGGGCGGCCACAGTGATCTCGGAGTGGCTGTCGTTTGGTGTGCATACATGCACGATGTCGAATCCGCCGGCAGCCAGCAGCTCACGGAAATCGGTGAATACAGCAGCGCCTTCCGCTCCGTAAGTCTTGGCAGCCTCTTGAGCACGTTCTTCTACGATGTCACAGAATGCCACCATTTCGGCATCCGCCTGACGGGAAAGACTTGGCATATGTTTGCCGTTTGCGATACCACCGCAACCGATAATAGCAATTTTGAGTTTGTTAGACATGAATATTTCCTCCTTGATTACCATATGATTTGATCCAATTCAAACTGTCAGCTACACTGGCAAGCGGTGAACGGCTGCAATAATCCTGTTCAACCACTGCCCATTCCACACCAGCCGCCGCGGCTGCTTCAATAATTGCAGCCAGATTGACTTCGCCTTCACCCAAGACCACAGTCTCCGGAGAACCGTCTTCGCGTTTTTTCAGGTCCTTGAGGTGGATGATCGGCAGCCGTCCTGCGTATTTATTGATGTATTCTACCGGATCATATCCGCCATAATACACCCAGCATGTATCCATTTCCACTTGAAGCTGCTCAGCAGGCACCTCATCGAACAGGTAGTCAAAAGCTGTGCGGCCGCCCACCTTCTCCGTGAATTCGAAATCATGATTATGATAAGAAAGAACCGCCCCGCCTGCCCGGCATTTGTCGCCGATCAGCCGCAGGTTCTTAGCCACTTCAGGCCAATTACGCTGTTCTTCCGTCAGAAAAGGCACGATCAGATTGCGGTTGCCAATCTCCAGATTGAAGCTGATTTCCTGTTCCGTATCGTTCAGCATAACATCGTACGGGCGATGCGCTCCGAGAGCCACGAGTCCTGTTTCCTCAAGCAGTGCCTTCACCTGCCCGGCCGTCCGGCCGAAATAGTGGAAGAATTCCACACCGCTGTAGCCCAGTTCGGCAACCTTGCGTATTGTCCCTTCGAAATCCTGTTCCAGTTCGTCTCTCAGCGTATACAGCTGAAGTCCTACCTTCAACATTATTGCTCTCACTCCTAAGTTTGATCCGAGAGTCCGACTGATCTTGCCGCCACCGCCCTTTGCCCCGCACCTATGCCAGGCATTCCACCTGAACAAACGGGCTGTAAACATAGGATGTAATATAGCTGTCTATCTGTCATCCGCTGCCTCCAGTGTTTGCCTATGTAGCGATCAGAGCCGCAATACAGCCTCCCCCACATCATTTGTATGTTTTTTGCTTAGGTACATGGTAATATGAAAGCGTATATAATAAAATGAATAATATGATTAAAACATGAACAATCTGCTTATCATTTAACAACAGGAGGACTCATGACACCTAACGCAGCCTGCCACATCCTATCCGCCGGATTCTCCTTCCACCGCAAGCCGTTTCATATGTCCCGCAGCGAAGGCGTCCAGTATTATCTGCTGCGCCTCCAGACCGAAGGACGCAGCCGGACGATGGAAGGCGGAGTCATCACTACTGTCGAGAGCGGCAATCTGATGCTCTTCGCACCGACCGATCCCTACTACTTAAGTATCGACAAGGAAGTCTACCCTGTCGGCAAGCCGCGGATTGAGAGCGGCGACTATCATATTTTCTGCAGCGGCCCCTGGATTGAAGAATGGTGGGGACGCAAGCATCGCCCGGCTGTACTCCGGCTGCCGCTCAGCGACCATATTCTTGGCCTGTTCCGCCAGCTTGTACTGGAGCAGCGCCGTCTATCAGATTCTTCACCGGATATCTCCGCGTGTTATCTGCAGATTCTATGTATGGAGATTGACAGGCTGATGTCCGAGCAGCCGGCAATTTCACCCAAGGCCTATCTTGCTTACCGGATGAAGCAGTATGTCGAGGAGCATGCCGCGTACGCCTTCCGTCTGGAGGATGTGGCCGGCCATGTCGATATTTCCGTCTCCCGCGCGGTTCATCTGTTCAAAGAAGCGTTCGGCACTACGATTGTGAAATATGTAAATGACGTCAGGCTGGATATGGCCAGGGAGAAGATCACCTTCAGCCCGATGCCGCTGGAGCATGTATCTGAAACTTGCGGGTTTGCCAACTATACGTACTTCCACCGTGTCTTCCGCAGCCGGTTCGGAATGTCACCCAAGCAGTACCGTATCCATAGCAGGGCGCAGGCGTAAGGTCACGAGACCAGTAGGCATGCAAAAGGAGCGCCATCATTATAGATCCGCTCCTTGTGTTTGACTTTATTCAATTGCTGGCGCTTGCCGGGTGTCGTCCGTACATGCTGGGAGATGGCGCCGTAGTCCTGATTCATCCTGCGGTTTCTTTCGGCACACCAGGTGCCGGAGCGTTCTGCCTTCAGCAGAGCTTTTTGCGTGCGTGTACGTGCCATATGCGGCCACACTCCTTGTCATAAGCTTATTCAGTACATGCGGTACTGTTATTTTAATTTTAACATAATCAACACATTACTGCCCGGTATAATTAACTATAATAGTCTATTACCTTGCCGTCAGCTTACACAGCCTTGTCTCCAGCTTGCGGCGGTGCAGCTTATTACAGTATTCTTGATGGGCAAGGTACATGCGTCTGGCAGAAGAAAGTCATCAATCATACTTAGAAATGAATAGGCAGAATCAGGAGGAGAAATCAATGAAATACGATGTGCTGTATGACGGCGCTTTTGCCATGCTGAAGGTAGTCCTGGAATCAGGAGAAAGTGTGAAGGCGGAGATGGGGGCGATGGTCGCCATGTCGCCGAATGTGGAGCTGAGAGGCACGGTAGACGGCGGGCTCATGCGCGGACTCGGCCGGATGCTGAGCGGGGAGAAATTCTTCTTCCAGGAGCTGACCGCCACCCGCGGACAGAGTGAAGTGCTGCTCTCACCAGGGGCAATCGGGGATATTCAGGCCATTGAGCTGGACGGCTCGTACAAGCTGATGGTGCAGAAGGATGGTTTCCTGGCTGGAACCCACGGTATTCAAGTGAACACCAAAATGCAGAATCTGACCCGCGGCTTATTCTCCGGCGAAGGCTTCTTCATTGTAGAAATCAGCGGCAGAGGTACGGTCTTCCTCTCTTCCTTCGGAGCCATTCACGCCATTAACCTCGGCCCTGGCGAGGAAATGATCATTGATAACGGCCACCTCGTGGCCTGGCCGGATTATATGGATTATAAGGTGGAAAAGGCAGCCTCCGGCTGGCTGAACAGCTTAACCAGCGGGGAGGCACTGGTCTGCCGGTTCCGCGGCGAAGGCGTCGTTCTGGTACAGACCCGCAATCCCGGAAGCTTCGGGACGTGGATCAAGTCCTTTGTGCCGAACCGGCCGTAGCAGCGGCGGGCTGCCGATTCCGAAATTTAAAAAAGATTGAACCTGTTAATAGAAGAATCACAGGTTCAATCTTTTTTGGAAATTCATCCGCGTTTGACCGGGTACTTAAGCCATCAGCTTGTCGAAATGACTGGAAATGAGCATAATCATATCTTCCGGTGTTACCATTTCGGGATAGATTACACTATGGACGACCAATCCGTCTACTAATGCATGCAGCGTCTTAATTTCCCGGTCCAGATCCAGGTCCTGTCTTAACAGATTCACGGCATCCAGGTACTCCATCATCTGGCAGAAGCCGCTATACAGCCCGTTATGTACTTCCTGTTTCAGCGCCTGTATGGCGGGGTCCGCTGCTGCCCGTCCGACAAAAGCCAACCAGACCTCCGCTTCCGCTCTCCTCTCTTCATCAATGGGCATTAATTCATGAATCAGCCTCTCCACATCCTCCCGGGGATTCCCCGAGTATTGAAAGACCTCAACTCTCTGATAACTTCGTTCACTCACCAGTCTCATGGAGAAGGCAAGCAGCTCGGATTGGCTGGCAAAATAATGCCGCAGCGATCCCAGCGACATGCCTGCCTCCTTGGCAACATTCCGCACGGATACAGCTTCCAGACCATCACGCCGGATGATCCGCCAAGCCGCCTCCGCCAGATGATTACGGCGTTCATCATGGTCCACTTTTTTTGGCATAACGTCATTATAGCATGTGCACCAGCGTCATATCCCTGCTCCATAAGTCGCAAATGCGCTGATTCTCCGCTGCAGTCAAACAAAAAGACGCCGGCTGTTAAATCAGCCATGCGTCTTTGAATGTGCCCCAGCTGCGGCTCAGGATACAGCCCGGCATTCTTTATCGCCCTTGCAGCCGTTTCCCTTGCAGGTATTATAGGTGCCTTTGAAATCAAGCCGGTGATCGGTCACACTGAAGCCGTACTCACGGGCCAGCCGCGCTTCAAGGTCCAGCAGCCAGTCATCCTTAATCTCCTCCAGCTTGCCGCATACACTGCAGATCAGGTGGTGGTGCATATGAACATGATCGTCACTGCGCAGGTCATAGCGGGCAACGCCATCGCCGAAATTCATCTTTTCTACAATATGAAGTTCACACAGCAGCTCCAAGGTACGGTATACGGTCGCAAGTCCCAAATGCGGATAACTGCGCTTGACCAGCATATAGACCTCTTCTACGCTTAAGTGATCCTTCTCGTTGTCCAGCAATACTCTTACTATAGCCTCGCGCTGAGGCGTAAGCTTATAATTCTGCGCCGCAAACTGCTGGCTGATATTTGCTACTCGGTTCACCCGGGTTCCCACCTTTCCGGAAGTTGAACAATTCCCGATAATAATTAGTAATCTTTACGATATAAGCATAACAAACTTGTCCGTCAAAGAAAAGGCCTGACACCAGTATAACATCACTTTTCCCCAAAAACGTATAAATAGGTTCTGCGGATTATGATTATATTATTGCCGGCTAGTCTTACGCCCAATCCGAAGTGCGCCCTCCCTCCATACCTTATATAGACTAAATCTCTTATAAGTGAGGATGATTCGGATGGTGAAAATAAAACCTAAGCAGACCCAGCGGCTTGTAACAGCCCGTGTACTGCGCAGAGTAGCCACGGCCATGCTGCCGTTCTACCGGAAAATTGCCGGAAACAGCAGTTATGCCGCTGATTGGACAACCGCTGTTGTCTCCGCAGATCTTGATCTGATGGGCAGCCTGCTGGCCAGAATTCCCACCCTTGCCAGGGTAGAGAATTATGGGACGAACGGCATCGGCTATTTCATCTCGTTTCCTTTTCCGCTGCCGGTTGCGTTCTACACGAATGGAACAACGATTCCGCCGGGCACGGTCCAGTTCACCTTCAGTACAGCAGCCCACCGGAGCATCGCACGGGCCGTTATTCCGCTCTACCGGGAGCTCTCTGTAAATAACTGCTTCGCGGAGAGTCTGGCTGCAGCCATCCGGCGCAGAGACCGCGGTGCGGTAACAGCGATGGTACGCAGCCTCGTCACAGCAGATTCGCTGAAATCCGTAACCATTGAAGACAGCGGGATCGCGCTGCTGTTCAGAACCCGGTTCAGTAAATACCCTTACCGCAACCTGCTGTTCCAGGAAATGATGTAAAACGTCTGCAACCTTTTCTATTGTCATTGCGTCATTAGAGTCAAGTTGAAACGGTTACGCCGTGCTGTAACGGACAATCACCGGATCAGCGTGAAATCTAGTGGTACAACCTACAATAGAGGTGGAATTCAGATGAGTATCAAAAAAAACACGATCGCAGCTTTTACAGCCGTAACGGTTCTTACCTTCTCTTTCGGCGGACAAATTTTTGCAGCCGGCAGCAGCTTTAAGGATATTGACAGTGTAACCGGTAAGGACAAAATCAACTCTCTGAAGCAGCAGGGCCTGATCAAAGGGATATCGGATACCCAGTTTCTGCCCGCATCCACTGTAACTACAGCACAAGGCGTTCAGTTTATCACGGGCGGACTCCAGCTTAGCCTGGCCGCAATCAGTTTCAACAAGGCTCCCGTAGCCAGTGCGATCTTCTCCAAAGTAAAAGACAACGCCTGGTACGCAGAAGCCTTCATCAATGCACACTATAATGACGTGGATATTCCCGCTGATATTGATCCATCCAAACCGATTACCAAAGAGCTGTTCACCAGCCTGCTGATTCAGGGCGTTGAGAAGGCAGGCAACCTGCCGATGATCAACATCGTGCCGGTGGACATCGCCGATGCAGATGCGCTTGAGCCATCCTACCAGGGCACTATCCAGCGGTCCCTGAAATACAACATCAATACACTGGATGCTAACGGCAAGTTCAACCCGAAGAGCCAGCTCACCCGCGCCGAAGCGGCAATTATGCTCTACAACGCACTGGACTATTTGAACTCACGCAGTGATGGAGCAACACAGAACTAACTAATGGCTGAGTAATCCTTCGTGCACTCCCCCGCGCATGATGAATTCACAAGCAGAAAAGGCAGTCCGGGATTCCCCTCCCGGACTGCCTTTTTGCATTAATGCCCACATTCGTTTAGTCTTCTCCGCTGAGCCGGTTCAGGAACTGCAGGGCGCGCGGA
This sequence comes from Paenibacillus sp. FSL H8-0259, assembly GCF_037963255.1. Lineage (NCBI taxonomy): Bacteria > Bacillati > Bacillota > Bacilli > Caryophanales > Paenibacillaceae > Paenibacillus > Paenibacillus sp. FSL H8-0259. The sequence continues at coordinate 3,612,630 of NZ_CP150147.1, read as the reverse complement.
TTCTTCGTCTGCTCCAGCACCTGCTGCGGAGTTCCCTGCTCCAGAATGACCCCGTTATCCATTAAGATGATCCGGTCGGCCACATCGGCCGCGAATTTCATCTCATGGGTAACAATGACCATCGTCATTCCTTCCCGGGCCAGCTGCTTGATGACCTTCAGCACCTCACCGACCAGCTCCGGATCGAGCGCCGAGGTTGGCTCATCGAACAGCAGCACCTCCGGCTCGACCGCCATCGCCCGGGCAATCGCCACACGCTGCTGCTGGCCGCCGGACAGCTGATGCGGATAGGTATCCGCCTTGTCGGCCAGCCCTACCTTGTCCAGCAGGGCAAGCGCCTTCGTTCTGGCTTCCTCCCTGGAACGCTTCTGAACTGTCACCTGGCCCTCCATTACATTACCGAGCGCCGTCATATGCGGGAACAGATTGTAGGACTGGAAGACCATTCCCGTCTGCTGGCGAAGAGACAGCACGGTACGCTGTGGAATTTTGCCGCCGGGAGTGAAATCCAGCTTAATATTATTCAGAGCCAGGCTGCCCTTGTCGGGAGTCTCCAGCAGGTTGAAGCAGCGCAGCAGGGTGGTTTTGCCGGAGCCGGAAGGTCCGATAATGACCATCACCTGGCCATGCTCAACGGTAAGATCAACCCCCTTCAAGACCTGCAGCGGACCGAAGGATTTATGTAAATCACGTATTTCAATCATGGGTATGCCTCCTTAACTGGCCGAATACCGGTCCAGCCGCTTCTCCAGGTATTTCTGCAGCACCGATAATACTGAGCAAAATAACAGATAGAATAAACCCGCTTCGCAATACAACAGCAGCGGTTCATAGGTGGTGGCTGTAATTTGCTGAGCTTTTCTGAACATTTCTACATATGTGATGCTTGCTGCAAGTGATGTATCCTTTACCAGACTAATAAATGAATTGGATAATGGCGGAACCGATACCCGGGCAGCTTGAGGCAGAATCACCCGCCGCAAAGCCTGTCCACGGCTCATACCGACGGAGAAGGCAGCCTCCCATTGCCCTTTATGTATGGAGAGAATAGCCGCCCGGACAATTTCCGAGGAGTATGCCCCGACACTAAGGGTGAAGCCAATCACAGCTGCGATGAACGGATCAAGCACAATACCTACCGTAGGCAGCCCGTAGAAAATAATAAACAGCTGAAGCAGCAGCGGTGTTCCGCGGATGACCCAGACGTAGAAGCCGGCAATCAGCTTCGGAATTCTCCAGGAAGAGAGCCGCACAAGCGCAGTAATTACAGCAAGTGTAAGCCCAAGTGCAAAGGAGACCAAGGTCAGCGGAATGGTAAAAGCCACCCCGGCTTTGAACAGAGGCAGCAGTGAATCGAGAAATATTTGTATTTTGCGGTCATCCATCGTTCTGACATCCTTCTTGGAACGGCAAGGCGGAAGCAACCAGCTCCGCCCTGTGTCCATAAGTTATTTGAGACTGCCGTCAAGCAGGCAAGCTTATTTCGATACATCAGCTCCGAAGTACTTCTCGGAAATCTTCAGATATGTGCCATCATCATGCATGGCAGTCAGCGCTTCATTCACTGCCTGCACAAGCTCATCGTTACCCTTCAGGAAGACCGCTGCACTATACGAGCCTTCTGCAATCTCATCAACCTTCTTGATCTTGATATCAGGCTTCTGCTTCTTCAGATCCAGGAAGGACAAGCCGTCATTGACGGTTGCATCAATCCGGCCGGAGGTCAGCAGATCAATTGCCTGATTGAAGCCTTCGGTGGATACAATCTCTGCACCGTTATCCGTTGCAATCTGTCCGAGGTTACTTGTCAGGGACTGGCCGGCTTTCTTGCCCTTGAGGTCCGCGAATGATTTGATATCTTCATTATCTTCACTGACGATCAGCACAGCCTTGGATACGATATACGGGTCGGAGAAATCATATTTCACTTTGCGCTCATCCGTAATGGAAACTTCGTTGAAGATCGTATCGAACCGCTTGGCATCCATGCCGGCAAAAATACCGTCCCACTGAGTCTCGATAAACTCGGCTTCCACGCCCAGACGTTTAGTTACTTCTTCAGCAATTTCCACATCGAAACCGGTCAGCTTGCCGTCGGCATCATGATATGTGAACGGGGCATAGGTGCCTTCTGTTCCGATACGCAGCTTGCCGCTGGCTTTGACAGCTTCCAGACTATTCTGCTCAGCAGGTGCTGCACTATCAGTAGCCGCCGCAGTCGGTTCAGCCGCCGCATTGCCGCCTGTTGCTGAATTATTGTTATTGTTGTTGCCGCATGCCGCAACCACGGCCATGGTCAGGAGCAGCATAATTGTCAGACTAAGTTTTTTCATAAGATTAATCCCCTCTCATCTCTCTTTATGTTCCGGACTTGCCGGCAAAATGAATCGTAACACTGAGCTGTTACATCCGTCAATAACTTTTTCCGATAATAAACATCGGATTTATGTTATATAGGTTTTTGATAGTTTAGCTTGCCCCGAAATTGCATTTCTACATCAGTGGAAGACAAACTAAATGATCCACAACGCAAAACAGCGACCCTCCAGTAACGGAGAATCGCCGCCTTACTTCTTATGAATGTGAATGCACCTATTAACCGTGCATGATTTCAGGCAACGCTTTCTCCCTGGAGCCTCCGCTTTCTGGTTTGCGGCCCCTGCGCAGCAGCAGTCCAAGGACGGCGCCGCCTAAAGCTACAAAAATCATAATGTGGAAGGTGTCGGCAAAGCCTTGGGCCAATACAGTCTGCTTGGCCAGCTGCAGGGCTTCCTTCGAGACTCCGTCCACCGTCTGCCCGGCAGCGGCTGCCGCCTCCTGCATTTCAAGACCACGCGCGGAGGTTCTGGCCGTCAGAATCGTAACCAGTGTTGACACTGCAAGTGAGTTAATGACCTGCTGCATGGAGTTGGTGAGTGAGGTTACCCGGTTGACCAGATTGCCTGGCGCCTTGTTCAGCAGATGCGTATTCATCGGCATCATCATCATCCCCATCCCTGCACCGCACATGATTAGCGGAAGAATGAGATCACGGCTCTGGGTGGTCAGATCGACATGGGAATACTGAAACAATGCGCCAGAGACCAGACTGAGTCCGCAAACCACCAGCCAGCGCACCCCGATCCGGTCGAACAGAATTCCGGCAATTGGCATCATCAGCCCGGAAGCAATGGCCTGCGGCAGCAGGGTCAATCCGGTATCAAATGCGCCGAAGCCGCGGGCCTGCTGCAGAAACTGCGGCAGTAGAAATAAAGCACCATATAAGCCGAACTGGGCGATCCACTGCACGATAATTCCGGTGGTGAAATCCACGGATTTCAGAATCCGCAGCTCCAGTAAAGGGGTCCTGGAACGCAGCTCGGCAATGACAAAGGCAATCAGTGCAACAGCTCCCAGAGATAACCCGATTAGCGTTTTGTCCGAGGTCCAGCTCTGCGCACCCTGACTTACACCGTAAGTGAGTGAAGCAAAAGCCAGCGGTCCGAGCACCATTCCGAATTTATCCATGCCGGGAACGGTGTTCTTCGCCGCATTCGGCAGCTTTCGCAGCCCGATCAGCACACAGATAATACCGATGGGGATATTAATCAGGAAGATCCAGCGCCAGGAGTGGTATTCCACCAGCCAGCCTGACAATACAGGACCAATCGCCGGAGCGAACAGCACGGGAATTCCCATAATCCCCATAACAACGCCGACTTTACTCTTCGGAGCCAGTCTGTACACATAAGCCATCCCGACCGGGAGCACACAGCCCCCTCCAAGACCCTGCAATACCCGGAAAACGACCAGCCATTCTGCACTGCTTGGCGTTGCACACAGAATGGAGCCGATCGTAAACACAATAACAGCTGTCAAAAAGACGTTCTTAGCCCCGAACCGGTCAGACAGCCAGCCTGACAGCGGAATGACCGAAGCCTGCGCCAGCATATACCCGGTTACGACCCACTGCAGCGTATGCAGGTCTGTATTGAAATCCACTACCATCCTGGACAATGCCACATTCATTGCCGTACTATCCAGCACGACCATAAATACGCCGGCAATAATCGCCAGCAGCGGAACTAGAATGCCGGATAACCGGAAATCGGCATCCTGCTTCAAGGTCTGATCCATACTCCTTCTCCTCCTGAACTGTCCGCTGTCATCTACGTTGACCTGCGGGCAGGTTTGTCTATATAATTAGTGAACGGACAATTGTCCGCGTTCGCATTTCATAGTCTACGGACAATTGTCCGATGTGTCAAGCGGAATACGCCAATTCCCCACACTTGATTCGTTTACCGGCAGAATAGAGATTTCTTAGGACGCACTGTAGGCATAAATGTTGTATATTTTGCAGCTTTGATTCATGGATAGCCGGGTTTCCGGATGGATTGTTGTATGAAATGCAAGAATAGTTCTGCTAAACTGCTTGAACAAGCTGAAATAATGCATTTTATACAACAATTTGGGATTTAGGCCGATCGAATGAGGGAAATGTTGTATTATGGGCAGGATTTACTTTATATGAAAGGGGATATCATGAAAAAAACAGAAACGGAAGTTGAACCTGTAACATCAGCAGCTCCGGACAATACAGAGAACACAGAGAACAAAGATAACACAGTGAACACAGACATCGCTGCAAAAGAACCCGCCGATCCTTATATGCAGCGGATACTCGAGGCGGCCCGCCAGCTGTTCACCGAGAGCGGCCTCGAAGCTGTCAGTATGTACGGCATCGCCAAACGGGCCGGTATAGGGCAGGGATCGCTCTACCGCCGCTTCACTGATAAGGGCGAAATCTGTTCGGCCCTGCTGCTGGACAGCACCGAGCAGTTTCTGTCGGGGATGGAACAGCAGCTTGCTGCCAGCGCTGGTGAAACGGCTGCCCTCGCGCATCTGCAGAGCAGCATTGAGCAGGTCGTTGGTTTCATTGAGCAATATGCGGAGCTCTTGAACATGATCAAATCCGAATTCACCGGCAAGAAGCAGCTTACCCAGTTCGAACATCCTTTTTTCCAGCGGCTCGGAGTGATTATGGGTGAACTTCTGCACCGCGCATCCGCGAATGGAGAGATTATCGGGATCGATCCCCGCTTCGCTGCCACAGCGCTGATCTCTGTACTTAGTCCCGATCTTTACCTGTATGAACAGAAACGGAACGGCTCCTCCAAAGAGGAAATCTCGCGGGGAATTGTTGCGTTGTTCATCACCGGCCTCTCCAAGCGCTGAGCACAGGCTCTTTACAAGCGGGGAAATTATGGTATATTAAGTACCAATTACGAATTCAATAGCACCTGTTATTTCACTAGGGGAGTCGGCCGACTGAGACGGAGCTTAAGCTCCGGACCCTTGGAACCTGATCTGGATCATACCAGCGGAGGGAAGTGGAGCAGAATGTATCAGCGGTTCCGCGTCTTTGCAAACTGACTGTACCTTCAGGCCCATTCATTTCCTCCGGAAATGGATGGGTCTTTCTTGTTTTCGTAGCGTAATCACTTTTCCCTAAGGAGGCTTGCTTCCCCATCCTATGATCAACATCGCTAACCTGTCCTATTCTTTCGGCGCAGCTTCAAGGGCTCCGGTCTTCTCCGGAATCTCCATGAAGGTCCGCCGCGGCGAGTTCATCTCCGTCGTGGGTGCCAGCGGCTGCGGCAAAAGTACGCTGTTCAAGATTATCGCCGGCCTGCTGGAACCCGGCAGCGGCGAGGTTGCCCTGCATGGGCAACCGCCTAATAACGCCTCGGAGCGGCTCGGCCAGGTCGGCTATATGCCGCAGCGGGATCTCCTGCTGCCCTGGAGAACCGTACTGGACAATTGCCTGCTGCCCTGGGAACTGAAGCGGAGCGGCTCCAAAGAGGAAGCCGTTATTCAGATCCGCAGCATGCTGCAGCAGTTCGGTCTTGGTGATACGGGGGCTGCGTATCCGCATGAGCTGTCGGGCGGCATGCGCCAGCGGGTTGCGGTACTCCGCACCATTGCCGCCGGGAATGAGCTGCTCCTGCTGGACGAGCCGTTCGGGGCACTGGACGCCATAACCAAGCGGGAGCTTCACCGCTGGCTGCTGGAATTATGGTCAGGACTGGACAAGACTGTGCTGTTCATTACCCATGACCTTGAAGAAGCGCTTCTGCTTAGTGACCGCATCTATCTGATGACCGGCAGTGCCGGGGGCGGTATGCAGGAGTTCATCACCGGTCTTCCCCGCCCCAGACATCATAGTCAGAATTACGAACCGCAGTTTGTTGCCCTGCGGCAGGATTTGGAGCTGAAGCTGTATGACAACCGTCTTCTATAGAAGATTGCTGCGGGAGTACAGCCCGGCTATTCTGCTTGTGCTGCTGATTCTTGCGGTCTGGGAAACGGTGTCCCGGCTGGGGCTGATTCCTCCGTTCATCCTGCCGGCTCCCACTGCCATCTGGATTGCTCTGATGGAAGACAGGCATTTACTCTTCGGCGTTCACCTGCCTGCAACGCTGCTTGAGGTACTAACAGGCTTCGCTCTGTCCGTCTTCTGCGGCAGTCTGCTGGGAACGGGCATGCATCTGTTCAGGCCGCTGGCCAAAGCGCTGTATCCGCTGCTGATTATCAGCCAGACGATTCCGCTGGTTGCCCTCTCTCCCCTGTTTATCATGTGGTTCGGCTATACCTTGTGGAGTAAGGTTGCCGTAGTGTTCCTGACCGCCTTCTTCCCGGTGGTTGTCGGCACCTACGATGGGCTGGGCAAGAATACGGAGCAGTACCGCGAGCTGTTGTTGACGCTTGGCGCGAACCGCTGGCAGATTCTCCGCAAGGCTGCTGTTCCGCTGGCCCTGCCGTCCTTTTTCTCCGGACTGAAGCTGTCGGTGGTGTACTGCGTCATTGGCGCTACCATCGGCGAATGGCTTGGAGGCAGCCGGGGGCTTGGTTATTTCAGCCGGAGAATGGCCGGCAATCTGCAAAGTGCCGAGATGTTTGCCGCTGTTGTGCTGCTGTCCGCCCTTGGGATCACTTTGTTTCTGTGTATTGCTACGCTCGAGAAGTTATTTCTGAAGAAAAGAGGACGTTATTCATGACTCCAATCCGCTATAACCGTTATCTCTACACCCGTAGTGCTCAACCTTATAAGTTGCTGCCTTATATATTGCTCCTGTCTGTTCTTTTGGTGCTGCCGGGCTGCGCCGGCAATAACGGGTCGGCTGGCAATAACGTGCCGGCTGGCTCCGGCTCATCATCGGCATCATCCGCTCCGGCGGCAGCCGCAGACGGTACAGCCCATAAGCTGACGATCATGCTCGACTGGTATCCGAACGCCGTTCATTCCTTTTTGTATGCGGCACAGAGTGAGGGGTATTTTGCCGAAGAGGGGCTTGATGTTGAGATACAGATGCCTGCCGACAGCAACGACGCGCTGAAACTGGTAGCTGCCGGACAAGTCGATCTGGCCCTCAGCTACCAGCCGCAGGTGCTGATGGCCCGGGGAGAGCAGATTCCGGTCAAATCCGTTGCCGCTCTGGTACGGCATCCCCTGAACCATCTCATGGTTTCCGCAGACAGCGGAATAACCCGGCCCGGGGAGCTCTCAGGCAAGCAAGCCGGTTACTCCTCCATTCCGCTGTATGAAGCCATGCTGCACACTATGATCCAAACCGATGGCGGCGATCCCGCCTCCCTGAAGCTGATTGACGTCGGCTTTGAGCTTATCCCTGCCCTCTCCACCGGGCGTGTGGATGGAATTATGGGCGGATTCATCAACCATGAGCAGCTGATATTAGAGCAGGAAGGCCATCCTGTGCGTTCGTTCAATCCTGTTGACTACGGGGTTCCTGATTATTATGAGCTGGTGCTGGTCGCAAGTGACCAGGGTCTGCAGAATTCCTCGGAATATTTCCAGAAGTTCATGAATGCTGCGCGCAAGGGTCAGCAGTTCGTCACTAAGCAGCCGGAGCAGGCGCTGAAGCTTCTGCTGGAGCATCAGGATGCCACCGCACCGCTTGATGAAGCCATCGAGAAGCGCAGCCTGGAAATTCTGCTGCCGCTGATGGATGCCGGTGCACAGCCCTTCGGTTATCAGGATAGCGTTTCCTGGGAGAATGTGCGCAAATGGCTGAGCGAGGGCGGTCTGCTGGCTGAGGAAGTTGACAGTGCGGATGCTTTTATTAATTTATAGAACATGCTTTCGAAGTTAGTTTTGCGAAATGATCTCAAGGATGCGTATGCTATCAAAACTTTCAGGAGGAATAATCATGTCTTTTCTATCCAAGGTACGGCAGGCAAATCCGCTCGTACATAACATTACCAATATTGTAGTGGCTAATTTCACCGCTAACGGACTGCTGGCGCTGGGGGCTTCCCCGTTCATGGCCGACGCACTGGAAGAGGTGGCGGATGTTGCCGCGATGTCCGGGGCGGTCGTGCTGAACATCGGTACACTGAATGAAGCTATCATCACTTCAATGGTGAAGGCCGGGCAAGCCGCGAACCGGCATGGTGTCCCGCTCGTGCTTGATCCCGTTGGAGCAGGTGCTACACCGTACCGCACTGACGTTACCGCGAAGCTGCTGGGTGAGCTGCAGCTGACCGCTCTGCGCGGCAATGTGGCCGAAGTAGCCAATGTCGCCGGAGAGCGCTGGGCGAGCAAAGGCGTCGATGCCGGAGCAGGTGAAGGCGATGTGATCGCCTTGGCGAACAAGGCTGCGCGGAAGCTGAACTGCGTGGTGATCATCACCGGCAAGGAGGATATCATTAGCGACGGCACGCGCACCTACATCGCCAGCAACGGCCATTCCATCCTGACCCAAGTGACGGGAACCGGCTGTCTGCTCAGTGCCGTAGTAGGCGCATTTCTTGCAGTAAGCGGCGGGAATGCGCTTAAGGCAGCTGCCGAAGCACTCTCGTTCTACGGCGTGGCAGCCGAGATTGCCGCAGAAGCCGCGGAAGGACAAGGACCCGGCAGCTTCCAGATAGAGTTCCTGAATCAATTGTCCCTGGTGAAGCCAGATATCTACAGCAGCCGGTCACGCCTGCAACTGCTTGAACAATAAAACACACCTCTAAAAGGAGAATACCCGATGACCCGTATACGTAAAGCGTTAACGATTGCCGGCTCTGACAGCGGCGGCGGTGCCGGTATCCAGGCTGATCTGAAGACCTTCCAGGAGCTTGGAGTCTACGGAATGTCCGCGCTCACAGCGGTCACGGCACAGAATACCTTAGGTGTTCAAGGCGTATATCCGCTGGAGCCGGAAGCCGTTGCTGCGCAGCTGGATTCTATTGGCAGCGACTTGGCGCCAGATGCCATTAAGACCGGTATGCTGTTCAGCAGTGAGATTATCGGTGTTGTAGCGGATAAGGTGACAGCGTACGGCTGGCAGCAGCGGCTTGTGATCGACCCGGTAATGATTGCCAAGGGCGGGTCCGCTCTGCTGCTGCAGGAAGCCGTGCAGGCACTGATTACCGGACTGCTGCCGTTGGCTCTTGTGGTTACCCCCAATCTTCCCGAGGCAGAGATTCTCACGGGGATGAAGATCAATGGAATGTCAGACAGAGAACAGGCTGCACGACTCCTTCATCAGATGGGTCCGCAGTACATTGTTCTTAAGGGCGGACATGATCCGGCAGGCGATCAGCTGGTGGACCTGCTCTATGACGGCCGGGAATTCCAATATCTGACCAGTCCGCGGATTGAGACCAGGCATACGCATGGGACCGGCTGTACTTTCTCGGCGGCGGTGGCGGCAGGACTTGCGCTCGGCCACTCTATAAATGAAGCGGTGCATACAGCCAAAGCCTTCATTCAGGCAGCCATTGAGGACAGTCTGAATATCGGGGCAGGACAAGGGCCGACCAATCATTTTGCTTACGGGAACCGCATCAGATCAGGGGGGCAGCAGCTATGAAACGGATTGACAGTGAGGATATGCGTAAGCTCCTTAAGGTATATTTCATTATGGGCAGCGTGAACTGCCGCCTCTCTCCAGCCGAGACTTTATCTGCCGCAGCAGACGGGGGAATCACCTTATTCCAGTTCCGTGAAAAGGGTCCCGGTGCTCTGACCGGCGCTGCTCTGCTAGAGCTTGGACAGCAGCTCCGGGCAATCTGCCGGGACCGGCGGATTCCGTTCATCGTCAATGACGACCTGGAGCTGGCGGTTGCACTTGATGCAGACGGGGTCCATGTGGGCCAGGGTGATCTGCCGGCCCGGACGATCCGCCAGCGGCTCGGTGAGCACAAGATCATCGGCGTTTCCGCCCATAATCTCGCGGAAGCGCAGCAGGCGATTGCGGACGGAGCCGATTATCTCGGGGTCGGTCCGGTCTACCCCACCTCCTCCAAAGACGATGCCGAAGCCGTTCAAGGGACGGCTGTCATTGATACGCTCCGCCGCAGCGGGCTTAATATCCCCCTGGTAGGGATAGGCGGTATAACCCTGGATAACGCCCTGCCGGTGATCCGGGCCGGTGCAGACGGAATCTCCGTAATCTCGGCCATTGCCGGAGCGGAGGATATCCGTGAGACCGCGAGGGCGTTCGGGCGGATTATACAAAGCGGAATGCTTCCGGAATGAGCTTAAATAAATGAGTGTATTTCAATTCCAAAAACACCCGCAGCTGCCTTCACACAGGCGCTGCGGGTGTTTATTGTGCATTCCGGCATAACCTGTTTACCGCTATTTCAGCGTAACATTTACTTTTGGAATATTCAGGCGTATAATCAGTTTACATTGTTAACTGTTAACAAAAGAAACTATTATCAGGTCAGAGGAGGTTGCCCCATGACAGATCCGGCGCAAACGATAGAGGTGTATCATTCCTTGCTCGCCGTTGCCCGCCAGCTCCGTAAGCTGGCCCATCAGAGCGCTGCGGATCTCGGATTAACCGTGCATCAGATCGGTATACTGAATTCTCTCCTCAAGCATCCCGGTCAATCGCAGAAGGAAATAACGGAGCGTCTGGTATTTGCCAAGAGCCGCGTAAGCCTGCATATTGATGCATTGGCCGAGAAGGAACTGGTGACCCGGACCACCTCCGAGGCAGACCGCAGGGAAACGAGGCTGAATCTCACACCGGCAGGTGAAGCGCTGTGCAGGCAATATAACGAAGACGCCTACTCATACCAAATGCTGGGAGCGGCACTGGATCATTTCTCCGGAGAAGAAGTCCAGTCGCTCATTCAAATGCACTCACAGCTGCTTGAACAGCTGACCCGGAATCAGGATAACTTAAATAACACACAAAGCTGGTGATGAATAATGTCCAGAGGTTTCGGTCCAATGGGATTCGGCGGACCCGGGCATGGCAAATTAAAGTTCGATGATGATGAGGCGAAGCCGGATATATCCAAGACGCTGCTGCTCCGCATCGTGAAATATTTCCTTCCTTACTGGAAGCAGACCCTTCTGGTGATGATTGTGCTGTGCATTACTGCAGTGCTAGGGCTGCTTCCTCCGATCCTGATTCAGCATATTATTGACCGCGCGCTCCCTGATAAAAACCTGAGGCTGCTGGTTCTGCTCGTCCTCGCCTCGCTCGGTACAACTGTAGTGTCCGGTCTGCTGGGCGTGCTGCAGAATTACCTGAATTCCTTTATCTCACAAAATATTGTCCACGATATGAAAAATCAGATGTACCGCCATCTGCAGGGCATGCCGCTGCAGTTCTTCTCAGGGGTCAAGCAAGGGGAAGTCATCACCCGGATGACCAGTGATATTGCCGGGATACAGGGCGTGTTCAACAGCACCATCGTCAATTTTGCCAGCAATCTGTTCATTCTGACTACGACAGCGGCAACTCTGTTTATCATGAACTGGAAGCTGGCGCTACTGGGCATACTGGTTGTCCCCCTGTTCATTATGCCAACCCGCAAAATGGGCAATGTGCGCTGGAAGCTGGCCAAGAAAACCCAGGAGAAGATCTCCGAGCAAAACCAGATCATCCAGGAAACGCTCAGTCTCAGCGGATATATGCTCATGAAGCTGTTCACCAAGGAAGACAACGAGCTGGCGAGCTTCAGAACCGTTAATGCCCAGGCGACACGCCTGCAGATCCGGGAATCGATGGCCGGACGCTGGTTTATGCTGGTCCTCACCACCTTCACCAGTATCGGGCCCATGCTGATTTATCTGTACGGGGGTTATTTATTTATCCAGGGAGAGCTGACGGTTGGTGCGATTATCACCTTTGTGGCGCTGCTGGGCAGATTATACGGGCCGGTCATGCAAATGACCAATCTGTATGTGGATGTGAACCGGTCGGTGGCGCTGTTTGAACGGATTTTTGACTATTTCGATATGGACCCGCTGATTGTGGATTCGCCGCTGGCCCTGCCAAGCAGTGCTGACGGCCAGGATATCGTCTTCGACAAGGTGAATTTCGCCTATCAGCCGGGCAAACCGGCCCTGCGGGAAATTTCCTTCACGGCTGCCGCCGGATCACTGACTGCGCTGGTCGGCCCCAGCGGAGCGGGTAAAACAACCATTACCAACCTCATCCCCAGACTCTATGAACTGGATTCGGGTGTGATCCGCATCGGCGGCAAGGATATCCGTGAGTTCACGCTGCACTCCCTACGCTCTCAGATCGGGCTGGTTACCCAGGACACATATCTGTTCAACGGGACCATCCAGGAGAATCTGCTCTATGCAAGCGCCGGTGCCACGGAGTCCGAGATGATTGCCGCCTGTGAAGCCGCTTATATTCATGATTTCATTATGAAGCTGCCTGAAGGCTACAATACGGTAGTCGGTAACCGGGGAATCAAGCTGTCCGGCGGAGAGAAGCAGCGGATCTCGATCGCCCGCGTGCTGCTCAAGAATCCGCCTATTATCATCATGGATGAAGCCACCTCGTCACTGGATACAGTGTCGGAGTTCTATATCCAACAGGCGATGCATCAGCTGCTGCTGGGCAAGACCAGCATCGTTATCGCCCACAGGCTTTCCACCATTATGGCTGCCGATACCATTCTTGTCGTTCAGGACGGCGCTATTGTGGAGTCTGGACAACATGCTTCTCTGCTGGCGGACAACGGGGTCTACAGAGATTTGTATAACAAGCAGTTTCAGGCGTCAGAGTCCGCCACTTGATATTGTACGGAATTGAAAAAGGGATTCACGGAGGCCATTAACCGCTGCCTCCGGAATCCCTTTTTATAATTGAACAGACAAGTCCAGGTTTATCTCTCTGTACGCAATGGCTCCAGCTTATCCATCCATCCGCTGAAGTATTCCGGCGTCTCGTTCTTCTTCAAGCGGTCATAATATTCGTCCACAAAACCGCCGTCTCCGGCACGCTGTCCTGCCCACTCATAGAATTCTTCAAACCGCGTCAATGCAAAACTACGCTTCTCCAGAATCAGATAAGCACTGAGCAGGCTGTCCAATGTCAGGTCTGTGGGGTTATTTTTGTACTCCTGCTCACTTAGCCGCAGCTGGTCTTCCGCATATTGCTTGGTGAGGGTCTTATCCGGTACATACCGTGTTCCCTGAAGCTCATACACGCCTACCAGCGCTGGACCAAGCGGCAATTGCCCGGAAAAGGGACTTGCAAGCAAATCCTCATCTCCGTCCTGATCCGTATCCTCATAGTTCACCGATACATTATCGTTAACAGTTACCTGCATGACTCCGTCGATTTCCTCCACGACAATATAGGATGATTCAGGACGGTTATCCATCAGACTGAACAAAAAAGTGGCATGATTATTCTGCACAAGCGCTTCCGCCCAGAGATCATCTTCCTCACTCCAGATATTGCCGCCTTCCATCTTAATTCCGGCTTGCTTGCTGTCAAAGACAATCTTCCCGTCCTTCACAACCGCAAACTGCGTATACGTAAACTCCCCTTTGTTCCAGTAATACACCTCGTAGATCTGCCCGTTCAGCTGAACGGCATCCATATGTAAGAAGCCTGAATATTTATCCGAAATCTCGGGGGAGACTTCCGGTACTTCCCCCGTAAAATCAGCGGTTGCATCCGCCGGAGAGGCTTGTGGTGCAGTTGACTGTGCTGCTGCTTCTGAAGTCACAGATGCTTCCGGCGGCTCCGCAGATTCATTACTGCCGGTTCCCGAGCAACCGGCTATAACCATTAGCGCTAATAGCAAACTTATTATTCTCATTTGATCCTCCTGATGGTTTGTCAGTATGTCAGCAAACGCTTAAATGCTGTGAATCCCTATTTCTCTGCGTCCAGTCTGGAGTAGAGTTCAGCCAGCTCTTCTGCGGTCAGATGCCTCCACTGCCCCCGCTCAAGGCCGCTGAGCGTAATGTGCATGATCCGGATGCGCTCCAGGCGGAGCACCCGGTATCCCAGCTCCTTGCACATCCGGCGGATCTGCAGATTCAGCCCCTGGGTTAAAACAATCGCGAACTCGTTGTCCGTGATCCTGCGGGTGAGGCAAGGCTTGGTCCGGGTCCCGAGAATACCCACACCGGCTGACATCTCCTGAAGGAATGCTTCAGTCACTGGCTTGTCCACCGTAACGTTATATTCCTTCTCATGCCCATGCTCGGAGCGCATCATCCGGTTAACCACGGCTCCGTCATTGGTCATGAGTATCAGTCCTTCGGACTGTTTGTCCAGCCTGCCGACGGCAAAGATCCGGGAAGGATAACCGACATAATCAATGATATTCCCTTCCACCTGCCGGGCAGCTGTACAGGTAATCCCAACTGGCTTGTTAAGAGCCAGATAGACCCGTTCTTCCCGGTCCGGGCTCAGCGTAACGCCGTCAACGGCCACCGTATCTCCAGGCTCAACACTGGCCCCCGCTGCACAGGCTATACCGTTAATGGTTATCCGTCCCGCCGCAATCAGCCGGTCCGTCTCTCTGCGCGGATATACGCCTGTCTCACTTATATATTTATTAATTCTCACTCCAGTACCCGCTTTCCTGCCCTACATATTAAAGAACACCTGATTCACTTACAAATCAGATGTTGCATATGGGCACATGGCCGCCTTATTTACTGCCTCCGGTTTTGTTGCCTCCGCCGCCGCCCTTGGCTGCGCTTGCTCCCTTAGTTCCCGGTTTGGTACCCGGGCTTCCGGGAGGTCCGCCTTTTGCCGGCTTCACGGGTTTCGCCGTCTTATTCCAGCGGGTCCAGCCCTTGCTCCCTGTCCCTCTGCCTGTGCCGCCGCCTTTACTTTTTGCCACAATATCACTCCGTCGGTATTCAGTTTTCGTCATGCATTCCTCTATCTTACCATTATTCCGGGGGTAATGTCAGGTAAAACCGCAAACAACCTGCGCGGAGAGGCTCCGGCAGGCTGCATTACGAACTGAAATGAAGCTGTTGCTGCTGCTTATTTCGGCTGAATATAACCTTCAGCCTTCAGAAGCTCAGCGATCAGGACAGCACCGCCGGCAGCACCTCTTACAGTGTTGTGGGACAGGCTGACAAATTTGTAGTCATAGAGTGAATCCTCACGGAGTCTGCCGGCCGAAATTCCCATTCCGTTCTCAATATCACGGTCCAGACGGGTCTGCGGACGGTTCTCTTCTTCGAAATAGGTAATGAACTGTTTAGGTGCGCTTGGCAGTCCCAGCTGCTGCGGACGTCCCTGGAAGCTGTTCCAGTGTTCCAGAATCTCTTCCCTGCTAGGCTTCTGCTCAAAGGATGCGAATACCGCAGCCATATGGCCATCAGCAACCGGCACACGAATACACTGTGTGGTGATTACTGGCTGTTCGCTTTTGACAATCCCCTCTTCGGTTACCTTCCCCCAGATCCGCAAAGGCTCCTGCTCACTCTTCTCTTCTTCGCCGCCGATGAATGGAATCACGTTGTCCACCATGTCCGGCCAGTCGGCAAAGGTTTTACCAGCTCCGGAAATCGCCTGATACGTCGTCACAACAACCTTCGAAGGCTTGAAATCATGAAGCGCATGCAGTGTAGGCATGTAGCTTTGAATGGAACAGTTTGGCTTCACAGCGATAAATCCGGTTTCGGTACCCAGACGTTTGCGCTGCTGGGCAATCACCTCAAGATGCTCAGGGTTGATCTCAGGAATCACCATCGGAACATCCGGCGTCCAGCGGTGCGCGGAATTGTTGGAAATAACCGGAGTACCAGTGCGTGCGTAGGCTTCTTCCAGTGCCTTGATTTCTTCTTTCTTCATATCTACAGCGCAGAAGATCAGATCCACATCCGCAGACACTTCCTCTACCTTGGAGGCGTCCTGAACCATGATACTCTTAACGGCCTCCGGCATTGGTGTAGACAGCTTCCATCTGCCTTTGACGGACTCTTCGTACGTCTTACCGGCCGAATTCGCGCTCGCGGCAATAGCCGTTACCTGAAACCAGGGATGATTCTCAAGAAGTGCAATGAAACGCTGGCCGACCATACCGGTACCGCCAACAATACCCGCTCTCAACTTACTTGACATAAGAAATTCATTTCCTTTCAAGCAGCGCCTAGCGATAGGTGCTTTTTAATAACCGATTATAAATGATATATGCATGTTACACAATATGTGATTATAAAGTAAGTGTTTCCTGTTCCTAAAAATTATCGCGCCATCCCCAGACGCTTGGACAATTCACCGAGATCCTGGCCCTTGAGCGCTCCCTCGACCAAAACAGGAAGTAACGCCGGAGTACAGGCAAAGCAAGGGGTTCCGTCACGGGTGAGCTGGGCGGCCAGACGCTCGTCGTAGGAAGGCTTCCCTTCATCCGACAGGGCCAGCAGTGTCATCGTCCGCACACCGGATTCGCGCAGCTCACGCATCCGCCGGACCAGTCCGGCCTGGTTGCCGTTCTCATACAGATCGGAAACAATGATGAACAGCGTCTTCTTCGGCTCCTCAATGAACTGCTCACAATACTTCACGGACTTATGGATATCCGTGCCGCCGCCAAGCTGAATGCCGAAGAGCATGTCTACAGGATCATTGGCACATTGCTCAGTCAAATCTACGACCTCAGTGTCAAAAGCGACCACACGCGTGTTAAGCGCCGGAATGCTGGCGAAGATCGAGCCGATGACCGAAGCCCAGATGACAGAGCTGGCCATCGATCCGCTCTGGTCAATGTCCACGATCACGGTCCATTCCTTGCTGCGGCGTGCCCGGTCGAAATAAAAGAACCGCTCGGGGATAATCATCCGCCGCTCTGCATCGTAATGCTTCAGATTGCGCTCAATGGTCCGCTTCCAGTCCAGCCCGCTCAGGGACGGCAGCGGAGAATGCTGCCGCTTGTTCAGCGCGCCGGTGACGGCACGGCGGATATCCGTCTCCAGCAGCTTGACCAGCTCATCAACCAGTGCCTGGACTAGCATTCTTGCGGTGTCCTTTGTTTTCTCAGGAATTTTGCCTTTGAGTGCCAGAAGCGTACCGACCAGCTGGATATCCGGCTTCACTGCCGCCAGCAGCTCCGGCTCGAACAGCAGCTGCTTCCAGCCTTTGCGCTCCATGGCATCACTCTGGATAATCGAGACAACATCCTCCGGGAAGAAGGTGCGCACATCCCCAAGCCATTTGGACAGGTTAATAGCGGCATGCCCTGATCCCGCCCCTCTGCCCTTCGAACCCGCTTGAGAGGTCCCGTCAGCTCCGCCAGCACCTGCCTCATTATAGATGGCAGCCAGCGCCGCATCCATAATCCGTTCTTCCTCGGTCAGTGTAGGCCCGCCGCCTGTCCCGTAACCGGATAAAGCTTCCTCTGCTTCCTGGCCCAATATCAGCCTCCAGCGCGATACCGCCCCGTTCCGTCCGTTATCCTTAATATCCCCCGCCATCTATAGGTCACCGAAGTCAAAATCATTCAGCTCATCCAGCATTTTGGCTTCCTCCTCCTTCAGCTCGCCTGTAAGAATCTCAGCAGCCTGTTCTGTGTTCACACCCCACAGCTCACCCAGAAGCTCGGAGATCATCGTCTTCTCCCGGGGAGAGAAGGTGCTGAATGCCCGGCGCAGAAAGACCAGGGCACGCTTGAATTCCTCATCGTCCAGGGCATTAATATAATCATTCAGCTGCTCCCACAGGCTCATCCGCGACAACAGGCCGTAGCGGTTACGCATAGACAGCCCTTCGAACCAGCCCGCCCCCAGATCAGCTGGGATACCCGGAGACAGCCGGCGCGACACCTCTGCGGCCACATCTTCCGCAGAGACCGCAGCCCGCTCCATCAGGATCGCGCAGGCGAAGCCGGACAGCCGGGGGTTACGGTCATCCCGCTGTGACAGCTGCTGCAGCTCCTGCAGCCACAGGGCAGTATCCAGAGTCCCGCTATGTTCCAGCGAGATGCCGTTCAGCTCATTCATGGCGCTGATCATCAGCGCCGCAGCTTCGTCGTTACAGCCGCTCGCATCCAGCAGGAACAGGCAGCCGCGCCGGAACAGCTCCTCCAGCAGCGGCACGAGCGGAGCGGTATCCACCTTGCGGATATCGCCGAAGCCGATAATTGTCGCCAGCTCCCGGGCAGCGGCGGCAATAGCAACTACATCGCGGCTGTCCACCGCCAGGCTCTGCAGCACCCGGCTGCTCTCCTCCATCTGCGAGGTCATCGCACACTGGCAGGCGATGCGGATCAGCGCAGACGCATCAGTAATGGAGCGGCACTCCAGCAGCTTCTCCTTCAGCACATAAGCTGAAGCGACTTCAATGGTCTCGCCCAGGAGCGTCGATTCAACCACCTGAATCTCCACCTCCGGTGACCACTGGATAATCCAGTGCTCTGCCCAGGTTGCCCCGGACTGTCCGCTTGGCATATTCCGCACGAAGGATATGCCCAGCAGCTCCAGCCTGTGAAACAGCACGGAACGGTGCAGATCCAGGTAGGCCGCTTCAGCGCTGGACACCCGGCGGTTCTCACGCAGATCGAGCGCCAGGTCACTGGCTACAGTGGACTTATATTTCTCCAGCTTATACCGTTTCAGCAGCCGGTTCAGGTCATCCTGGATCGGTGTCTGGCTGACACCTTCGGCCAGGCTGCCAATCGCCGTACCGACATCTACCCGGGCCAGCGATTCGGCAACAACCGAGAGGTCGCCATGGCCGAGCAGTGTCTGGGCGGCATCGCGCAGATCACGCAGTGTAGGCGCGCTCCCGCCGTGCAGTGCTGCCAGCGACTCTGCCAGCCGGACCGCTTCAATGACTTCAGCCGTGGAGCGGTGCGTCCCGGATCTGCGTACCTGCCTAGCCACGGAGGACAGGTAGAGATGCGGCAGCTCCTCAGCCCTGCCGGACTCCATCAGCTCCCACATCAGCTCGAAGTAATGCGGAGCCCCGTTGCCTGCACCATAGCCGGACATTGTAGAGAGCTTGTAATACGAATACGGCATCAGTGTCAGCTTCGTGCTGCGTGCAGGCAGTGACGCCAGCTCGCTGTCGGTCATCCCGTCTGCAAGGTCTGCCAGTGCAGCAGCATGGTAAGCGCCGCAGATCACTACTATCTTCTCCGGCTGATGGCCGGCTTCAATCTTCTTCCGGATCTGGCGCCGCATATAAGCTTCGCGCAGCGCGTTATAAGCATATTCGCGGGGCTGCTCTACCAGCTCCCGGGACTCTGACAGCTCACGCATCCGGGCTGAGAACGCCAGTATCGCCGCACGGTACGCTCCGCTGCTGGCGTTATGCTCGTAATTGCGTTCCCAATACATATCATAATCAGATTCACCGGCGAGCCGGGCAATCCGGCTGTACACCGATTCCTGCTCCTGCAGCTCATCATCCGTAGGCTCACCTTGTTCATCCGCCGCAGGCTTAAGCACCGGCCTGCTCCCGGATTCAAGCCGCAGGGCATCCTGCAGACCCAGGGTTACGGATGAGGGAAGATCGATGAATTCCGCTTCTGCCCCATGCTCCTTCGCCCATCGCATCCCCTGGTATTCCGGGGAGTAGACAGCAAACGGCCACAGCACCGTCCGCACAGGCAAATCCTCAGTAAAGGCCAGAATTGCAACCGGAGGTTTCGTGACGGTGTGAGTCAAATGACGGATCTCGTCAGTCGCATCACCGGGTCCTTCGATCAGTACGGCGGTCGGCTGAAGCTCATTCAAGTATTCCAGCAGATGCTTCGCACCGCCCGGAGACAGATGGCGCACCCCGAAAATATTCACAACGGCAGCAACAGCCGCCCCACTCACTCGTTCATCTCCTTGCAGGCTTGATACAATCCGCGCCAGTCCGCTCCTTTTTTCTTCATTACATTATCGAGGTATTCCTTCCAGACCAGCTTATCCTTGTCATCATCCTTGACGATAGCCCCCTGCAGGCCGGCAGCCAGATCCCCGTCGGTCAATTCTCCGCTGCCGAAGCTGGCTGCCAGGGCCATGCTGTTCGTCAGCAGGGAGATGGCTTCCGCCGTGGAGATTACACCGGCCGGTGTCTTCACCTTCTCCTTCTTGTCGAGCGTCATGCCGCTGCGCAGCTCGCGGAAGATCGTCACTACCTTGAGCAGTGCTTCATCCGCCGGAACAGAAGCCTGAAGCTCATACGAAGAAGCAATCTCTGCAACCCGCTTCTTCACGATCGACAGCTCGGTCTCCAGATCAGACGGTGCCGGCAGCACTATGATGTTGAACCGGCGCTTGAGCGCCGCTGACATTTCGTTCACGCCGCGGTCGCGCGTGTTGGCGGTGGCAATAATGGAGAAGCCTTTGCGGGCACTGGTCTCCTTGCCCAGCTCCGGCACGGAGATCGTCTTCTCCGAGAGGATGGAGATCAGCGCATCCTGCACCTCGGAAGCGCAGCGGGAGATCTCCTCAAACCGGGCTAGCCCGCCGTCCTCCATTGCCCGCATAATCGGACTCTTGACCAGCGCCTCCGGCGTTGGCCCGTTCGCCAGGAGCATGGCATAGTTCCATGAATAACGTACATGCTCCTCACTGGTTCCGGCAGTCCCTTGCACAACCAGGCCCGAGTTGCCGTAGATCGCAGCCGCCAGATTCTCGGACAGCCAGGACTTTGCCGTTCCCGGCTCACCGATCAGAAGCAGCGCCCGGTCTGTTACCAGCGTGGCGACCGCCATCTCGATTAGCCGCGTGTTACCGATATATTTCGGGGTAATCACGGTCTTGCCCGCCTTGCCTCCGGCAATGAACGTTAACACCGAACGCGGCGACATCTGCCACCCGGCAGGGATACGGCCTGTATCTTCCCTGCGTAAGGCCTCCAGTTCCTCACGGTATAGAACCTCGGCTGGCAGACGCATGTAATCCTGAAGCTGACTTTGTTCCGTCGACATGAACACCTCTCCTTTATAAGAACTCTTCAATTAGATTTCTCAAGCTACATCCGCCCAGGATTATTGCGCACTCTTCAAGCTGTTCAGCACATACTCCAGCTGCTGCTTGCATTCATATCTATATTTAGGGACAATCGCTTCCAGACGTCCAGCATAGCTGACCGGGAAGCGCTCAATCAGTTTGAATAAGTAGAGCTCAAATGTGTAAGCTGTATGAACATTTTTATTCTCAAGGGCTGTCATCAGCAGCTCAAGACGCTCCGGCTCCGGCACCCCGGCCCTCTCCAGACCCTTGAAAATATTAGAAAGGAGATCATAAGTCGTGCGTTTAAATGGCTCCTGCAGCTTGCCAAGCAGGTAGTCCCGCACGCCCTTATGACCCGGCCGGGCAAAAGCGCTTGCCAGGTTCACCGCATCATGCTGAATGAACCAGTCCAGCCAGCGGGAATCCCAGGCTGCCGCAATTTCCTCGGCTGACAGCATCTCCCTGCTGTAAGGCTGCCTGATTCCTGCAGCATCCCACTCTACCTCATACGCCCTCCGGCGGATATCCACGACCCGCTCCTCTATCGTATTAATCAGCAGCTGGGCGCGCTGAGCCGCATCTTTGGCATCCTTGCCCACCAGCGCTTTCAATTTGTCCATAAAGGTTCCGCCGAACCGGCTATACAGCTCCTTGGGCGTCATCACCCGCTGGGCGGCGTGGAAGTAATTCGGCAGGAAACGCACACTCCGCTTCTCCAGCGCCTCCAGCTCTGCCAGTGCAGCTCCGCCCGGAGTATTCTCTTTATACCAGGCTGCCTGGTCAATGAGCGGAATCCAGCCGAGCGGGGAAAACCTGGCATATTCCTGAAGGATATAGCTGTAGATTTCATCCAGCTGCGGGCTACGCTCATGGCGAAGAGCGGTCAAGAATGGAAGAAGGCTATTCCATGCGGCCTCTGTGAGCTTCTTGTCTGCATTATTCTGCGGCGCCTTCTGCAGTTCTTCCATGAACAATGCCGCCAGCTTATCAGACACCTCTGCGGAAGCTCTGCCCGCCAGTACACCGGCAACCATCTCACGGTCCTTTTTCGCCGTGAAAGCCTCCACAAGCCGTTCACCGCCCTGCTGCGAACCGCCTGCAGCCAGCGCCGAGAAGGCAGCTTCACGGATGGCCTTCTTCTTATCTGTTGTCCACTCCAAGAGTGCATCCACATACTGCTCATGACCGGCGAGCCATTTCATAGCGGCTACCCGGATGTCTTCACTGCCGCTTCCGGCGATGCGGAACATCTCCTCCAGATACCGGTCTCCTCCCACCTTGCCGATCACCTCAAGCTTGCGGACCTCGCTCCTGCCGCCGGCTGGATCCAAGCTTTCGAACAGGAATCCGGCAATGTCCGGTCCATAGGACGGAAGAATATCGGTCATCGCAAAGTCTGCAAGTTCCGAATAAGGATCGTTCAGCGCCGAGACTGCCGGCGGCAGCAGCCGCAAATCCTGAAAAACACCTTCCTTGAAAGCATCAATTACAATTTCATATCTTCCGCTTCCCGTTGTGCTGAGCGCCTGCTGAACGGCACCAATCTTGCGGTAGGGCTGATTCGTCTTAAGTTCAAAGCTCAAGGCCGGCAAAGGTCCAGGGGTTCCGTCAACTGCTGTTGTCCCCTGGGTATACAGCACCGACTCCAGCAGCAGCGTAAGCTCCTGCAGTTGAACACCGGGAGCGGCCTCTTCAGCACCGTCAGGCTCCAGCAATGAAGCCACGCCCTCGCCCAGCTTCTTAAAGACCGGTGCGCGTTCCCCCAGCTGCTGAAACTGCGGAAGCAGTCGTTTCAGGCGGAAGTCTCCAGCCGCTAACCCGCTTCCGGCAATATACAGTCTTCTAATCTCCTGATGCAGCTCCTGTAATAACGCTGTGCTCATGGACTGTCCTCCTATATGAATGAACTTGAGTTTAATTAGAGTTCAGATGCTCGCCGCTGTCCTTCCTTGAACTTCTAATACAGCAACCGGATGATTTCTTCACCCTTAATGACTGTCAGCGGCTGGGCAGTCAGCCTTCCCTTGTCCAGGTTATGCTCGAACATCACCAGCAGGTAGCAATCCGTATGCGCGGCAGCCGGCACAAACGGCAGCATATGCACGGTTCCCTGCGGCAGGGACGGAATATCCTCCAGCGCCAGCCTGCTGCCGGATTCATCCGTTATGACATATTGGCCGCTCTCCGTAATGCCCAGACTGGCGGCATGCAGCAGCATCACCGGCAGCTTATCGCTGAGCGGATTCTTGATCTGGTTCTTCACCATCTTGACAGCTTCCGCGTAGGAGCGGTGAGCCTGGGCAGTAGCCCGTTCTATATCCGGGCCTTGCACTGTTCTTGGAGACATGGCTTCAAAACGGACCCGGGCATTCATATCTCCCGGATAAGTATATAGCTGAGGGACCACAGCAATCTCAAAGAAGCTGTCTTCCTCACGCATCAGCTTAGCGGCCTTATACGGCCGGTAATTGACCGTCCGGTGGATCTTCCCGCCTTCCGCAGTGAGGTCCACCCAATACCCGAGATCTACATATTCCAGCCGGGCCATATCATTGAAGCTGTAGAAGGCGAGCTGCAGCAGCTCTGCCCCTTCCTTCACCAGTCCGTATTCCTTCAGTTCACTCAGCTGCCAGGCATGCCCCAGCCACTCATCGATGGTCGATTCATGGTCGAGTGCATGCTCCGGGTCCTCGCTCCGGGCCAGCAGATACGCCCGGCCCTTCTTAATAAATGCATGAAGCCGTGACAGCTGCTCCATCGCATATGTATAGTTCTGTTCCTGGTCCTTGCCGCCGAACATGAGAATCGTGAACCGTCGCAGCTCAATCTGTGCTCCTGACAGATAATAGTTGCCAAGCTGCTTCACCTGCTCCTGAATCGTCTTCATGCTCGAACGGTCAATGGTGGACAGTCCGCCGCGGACGAACCCCAGCACCAGCTTCTCAAGCATATCGAGCCCTTCAAGCTGGGCGGTAATTTTTTTCTTAAGCGCGGATTTGTTAACCTTCTTTGGCTTAGGGTCTGCCCCTTCGGCCGCCTGCTTCACCTTATTCTCTTCCCGCTTCTCAGCCTTCTCACGTTTGGAGGCTATGTCCTCAGGGACGGGGGCGGGGCTGAACGTCTGACCTTCGGCCTTGGCATAGAGCAGCCCTAACGCATGCTTACAGGGAAACTGGCGGCTGGGGCAGCTGCAGCGGAATACCGGATTGTCCGGCACGATGAAATCCACAGAACACTCATAGGGAGTCTTGCCGCTCCCTGCACATTTTCCAAACAGCAGCTCTCCGTCCTCCGACTGATGGAGCTCTATGAAGCTTTTTTTGCGGACCAGACCTTGACCGTTCTTGATGGCTGCAGCATTGGGTGCAAGTGAATCAACGTATGATGAAGTAAGTTCAGGCAAATCAGATTCCTCCCGGCTGAAATAGGATGTACGCGGCATAAATAGGAGTGCGGTTATGACACATGCAAGTTATTACCCAACTTCAACGGATAAGATCACATGTTTGCATTTATCTTAGCAAAAATATTCCACCGATCCAATCCAGAAGACTGTCACAGGGTTAAAATAGTTAATATGACCTAGCTTACTTATCCAGTTAGCGCAGGCAGGGAATAAGTGTATTTCGTACAGTTAAAAACAGGCTTTCCAGCGGATTTGTTCCGTTAATTGTATTCTGTACAACTAAAAATTACGAAAAGTGATCATTCAACGAAAGGCAGTCTATATAAGTGTATAAAATACAGTTATCCTGCTTAACTCGTACTTTCAGGCGATTTTAGTTGCACTAAATGCAGTTAGAGCCAGGCTGGTTTCTCTGCTTCAAGCAAAGTCCGGGTCTGCTCCACTCCTTACGTCTGCCCGTCTGCCCTACCACTAGAATAAGCCTTGTCTCTGTCTGCAAAAAAAAGAAACGGCCCGCTGTCACAGAAGACAGCTGCCGTTTCAATATTCCAAGCAAGTTATTTTATTTAAACCAGCCTTTTTCCTTAAAGCGCGTGATCGCTTCAATCCGGTTGCCGACATCCAGCTTGTCCAGGATCACAGAGATATAGTTGCGGACCGTTCCGGTCGTAATATACAGCTGGCTGGCGATCTCCTTCGTATTCTTGCCGTCTGCGATCAGCCCCAGCACTTCCTTCTCACGCTGCGTGAGCGGATTAGCTTCGCTGCTGTAAGCCTCATCCATCAGCTCCGGCGCATATATCCGTCTGCCGTCCATCACATTGCGGATCGACAAGGCCAACTCTTCGCTTGGACTGTCTTTGAGCAGATAGGCATCAACTCCGGCTTTGACCGCACGTTCGAAATAACCGGTCCGGGCAAACGTGGTCAGAATCATGATTTTGCAGCCCGATCCCTTCAGTGCTTCCGCCGCTTCGAGACCTGTCATGGCCGGCATTTCAATATCCATGATGCAAATATCCGGCTGATGCTGCTTCACCAGCTTCACGGCCTCTTCCCCGTTGCCTGCCCGGCCCACAACCTTCATATCCTCCTCCAGATCCAGGAGGGCAGCGAGCGCCCCCAGCAGCATGCGCTGATCTTCGGCAATCACTATCGTAATCATTACACGTTTACCTCCATTTCCGGCCGCTGTGCAACATTGGGCACCTTAATGACAATCGTTGTTCCTTCGTCACGCACCACTTCCATACTGCCGTTGACGAATTCAAGCCGTTCCCTCATCCCTTGAAGCCCATGACCTTTATGGTAGTGATTAGTCCCTTCAATTCCCGCGCCGTTATCCTTCACCTTGATGATCAGGTCGGTCCGGGAAGGTTCAATCTGAATCAGGCACAGCGAGGCACCGCTATGTTTGACCACATTGTTCACGGCCTCCTTCATACACATGCTCAGCACATTCTCGGTAATCAGGGAAGTGTTGGTCAGGTTAGGGTCACCCTCCAGCATGTAGCCAATCTCTGCCGCCTGGAGTAATTGCCGGATACGGATCAACTCATCTTCAAGCCGGATGCCCCGCATCTGGGTAATCATTTCCCGGACTTCCTTGAGGGCGCTGCGGGCCGTCATCCGGACATCATTAATTTCGATCTGGGCCTGCGCCGGATTCTTGGTGATCAGCTTGCCTGCCAGGTCACTCTTAAGGCCAATCAGCGACAGCCGCTGCCCCAGCGTATCATGCAGATCACGGGAGATCCGCTGGCGCTCCTCCATAATGACCAGCTCGGAGATCCGTTTGTTGGCATCCTCCAGCTGTCCCTGCAGCTTATCCTGATTGTTGCGGTTATAGGTCGTGACCGGCAGCAGCACCACGGCAATGATACTGACCAGCACGAACGGCAGCTGCGAGAGGAACACGGGATTACGCGTAATCAGCTCATAGTTGATGGCCACGATCGTTGTCAGCAGATGAATCGAGTACAGGGTGAAGAACGCGGCCCTTTTCTGGATATTTCCGATGAAAAAAGCCAGGAACAGCGCAAAGTACATATACCCGAAGAGCAGCGTCATCGTTATCGAGACAACAATCTGCACACTGGTCCAGAAATAGACTACCCATCCTTTCGATTTAAACGCCAGCACATAGCAGGCGAAGAAGACGATAATCATCAGAATTCCGTATACCCAGCGGCCTGCCGAGGCCGAGCGAAAGATCGAATAGAACGGAAGAATGTAAAAAACGACCCATACATAGGGGCTCAGTCCCGTGCTTTTATGAAAAATATGATGCCACTTCTGCATGTTAGCCATCCTTTTTGCCAGCAAGATTATACCCCCATTTTAGCATAAACGAACCTGCAACCGGCAATTCCACGCAATGTTTCGGACAAAAAGAAAGAACAGGCCCGGCAACTGCGCTCCCGGTCCTGCCTTCCTCTTCTGTGGCGGCTACTATTTACTCTGGAATCCCGGTTTGATTACCTTCAATACCTCGGCTGCCGCAGGCTTCTTCTGCTGCAGCCGCTGCTTCATTTCCTTGAAGCTGACGAACGTTTTGTGCTCCTCATCCCACAGACGGTATTTCAAGGCCTGCAGACTGGTGCTGAGTGTAATGGTTGTCGCTTTTTGCAGCGGCGGGGTGGCATTATGGGCCAATTCCAGGTTATAGTTAGGCACCTTCGGACTTAAATGATGCACATGATGAAAACCGATATTGCCGGTAATCCACTGCAGCAGCTTCGGCAGCTTATAGTAGGAGCTTCCTTCTACTGCGGCGTTGACATAGCTCCATTCCTCATCATGCGCGAAGTAGGTATCTTCAAACTGATGCTGCACATAGAACAGCCAAATGCCGAGAAAACCGGAGACGAACACAACCGGCAGCTGCACCAGCAGGAATGCCTGCCAACCGACAAGCATAATCATCGTACCGTACAGAGCCACTATCGAGACATTCGTCAAATACGTATTCATGCGTTCCTTGCGTCTGGCACCTTTGGCGTTGAAACGGTACTGGATCACGAAGACGGCAATGGGTCCGAGTACAAACAAAACCAGAGGGTTACGATAGATCCGGTAGTATAGTCGCTGTAGCGGTTTCGCGGCTGCATATTCATCCACGGTCATAATCCAGATGTCGCCGGTGCCTCTTTTGTCGAGGTTGCTGCTTCCCGCATGATGTATCGAATGGCTGTGCTTCCACTGGCGGTAAGGGACCAGAGTGAGCACACCGGTTATTGTTCCGAAAATATCGTTCGCTTTGCGGTTCTTGAAGAATGAGCCGTGACAGCAGTCATGACAAATAATAAAGGTGCGGATGACAAAACCTGCAGCCGGAATGGCGAACAGCAGCGTCAGCCAGTAGGAAACGGATAAGCTGAAATAAGCAGCAGTCCATAGGAGCACTAGTGGTCCAAGTGTATTAATGAGCTGGTAGATGCTCGCTTTACGGTCTGTTTTTTCGTAAGGGGCTACGCTTTTCTTCAAGCTGGAGAGCTGGGATGTCTGGTTTGTAGTCATCGGGATCGTTTCCTCCTCGGATGCATCCATTCAAGGATACTTATCTCTCTACATTATAGAGAAGAAAGTGTCACCCCTGTAAGTCACAAACATCAACCCCGGTGTATGACATATGTCATAGTCACCCCTGAAGAGATTGCCGTCCGGACTCCTTCGCCCTGACCATCGGCAGCAGAATCAGCATCGCGATCAGGAACAGTATGCCGCTTCCGGTGAATACCGTGAACAGCGAGAAGGCTTCCTTCAAATAACCTGCCGCAGACATTCCGATCACCATAAAGCCCATGAACATCGGCCCCATAATACCGCCAACCCTGCCCATAAAGCCGGCCTCGGTATTCCGCAGAATCAGTGTGTTGATGCCGATATGGATACACGGGTAAAAGAATCCGGTCAGCGTCTGCAGTGTGATCGTCAATGCTGTATGATGCGACCACCCCACGCCGACCGTTCCAGCCGCACTGACCAGGAGGCCGAAGGCCAGCATTGTCTGTGGTTTCACGGCTTTGCCTTTGCTCATAATAAGCATTCCGCCGAGCAGCATCGATGCCCCGTTCGCCATCATGATCCATTGCAGGAACCCTCTGTCCCTGCCCAGATTCTCAATGATTACGAATACCCCCAGCGGCTGAATCAGCCCTGCGGCAAGCCCCGCAAACGCAAAAGCCGCGCCCAGATTCCTCAGCACCCGGCTCGAACGCACATAATCCAGTCCGGATTTCATTTCAGCCATGATCCCGTTCCGTGTCTTTCCGGCCTGCTGCGGCGCGTCTTTGGGCAGCAGGCCCAGTATGAGCGCAGAGCCAATGAACATACCGCCCATTACAGCCAGCGATACCTCAATCCCGTAATGATTATAGATGAAAGCGCCGATTACCGGACCAATTACCATAAAGAAAGCAGACAGCGACTGGAACATGGCCATCACACTCTGCAGCTGATTTTCAGGCACATGCTGTTTGAACAGCTTCATCGCAGAAGGCTGCGAGAACTGTGACAATATAGCTGATACCAGGGTGGCCAGCAGCAGTGCTCTCCACGATCCGGATATGACAACTACCAGCACTACAAAGACGGAACATGCCGATAACGCATCACTGATCATCATCGTCCGTTTGGGCAGCCACCTGTCCGCGAAGGTACCGCCTATAATGGCAAACAGAAAGATCGGAGCATATTCGGCCACCGAAATGAGCGAGACATAGAAGGGATCATTATGCGTAATATCCGTCACATACAGCAGAATCGCAAAGTTCCTCACCCATACTCCGAGCTGCAGCAATACCCTTGACATAATAATCGTTCTTACATATTTGTTCCTTAACACGATCCTATCCCCCATACATTAATATAGACTAAATAGATATATATCTAATCTGTTTATTAATATATAGATATTAAGTTATTTTGTCTAGTTATAAAATAGATTATTATTTCATTGATCTAATTCAAAACTGTGAATGTAGCTCGAATCCTATAACGTCACAGACGGACACTGTTCCATAAAAAAGCTCCGATCAAGTGAAAGATCCTGGAGCTTGTAGAGCTTGTGCGGCTTGTTCAGCTTATAAGATATTAAGAAGACCACCGCACATTACTTCATTTAGATTACTATTGGGCTGCCTCCAGCAAACAAACTCCCCTTATCCTCCTCATTTTTCCGTGGAGGCACATTGTGTTCGATTTTTCGCATGTATTTGGCCCTAACACCCTCGCGGAGGCACATTGTATTCGGTTTTTCGCATACATTCGGCCTGATTATCCTCGGGGAAGCTCATTGTGTTCGGTTTTTCGCATACATTTGGCCCTAACACCCTCGCGGAGGCACATTGTGTTCGGTTTTTCGCATACATTTGGCCCTAACACCCTCGCGGAGGCACATTGTGTTCGGTTTTTCGCATACATTTGGCCGGATTACCTTCGCGATAGCACATTGTATTCGGTTTTTCGTATACATTTGACCTAACACCCTCGCGGAGGCACATTGTGTTCGGTTTTTCGCATACATTTGGCCGGATTACCTTCGCGATAGCACATTGTATTCGGTTTTTCGTATACATTTGACCTGATTACCCTCGCGGAGGCACATTGTATTCGGTTTTTCGCATACATTTGGCTCGTCTACCTTCGTGGAAGCACATTGTATTCGGTTTTTCGCATACATTTGGCCCGATAACCTTCGCTGAGGCGCATTGTATTCGGTTTTTCGCATACATTTGGCCCGATAACCTTCGCGGAAACACATTGTGTTCGGTTTTTCGCATACATTCGGCCTGATTATCCTAGCGGAAGCTCATTGTATTCGATTTTTCGCATACATTCTCCACAGCCCCCTAATGAAGTTGGAGTCCTCCCCCATAAAAATGTAGACTGAATACAGGAGGAGGATGAACACAATGGGACACTTAACGGGAACAAGAGAGAAGGCAGCGCAAGAGGTGTTGTCTGGCATTAAGGCAGCGGTGGTTGCCCGAAAATATGGGGTGACCCCAGCGACGGTGAATCAGTGGGTGAGAGATTACCGAGGGGCCCATGGGGAACAAGATCATCCGTATCCCCAGGAGCAGGTGGAGGAACTAAAGCGCCTCCTGGAAGTGGAGCAGAAATACGAGAAGGCCGTCAAGATACTCGGCGAAAAGGAGTTAGAGATTGAGATTCTGCGTGAACTGCTAAAAAAGCCAACCCCTGCTTATCCGAAAAAATCGAGGTAGCCGACATGTTCATTAAGCAGGGGAATACCGCAGCTTTGGTACTGCGTCTCATGGGGCTAGCAGAGTCCACGTACTACGACCGTAAGAAACGCAGGTCACTGTCCCCAAAGGCCGATCAAGGGGGCGTGGAAGACCCCAGCCAGGCTACTCCTTTAACGAGTCTGGGGAAAAGATTAGTGACGAGGAGATCCAGGAATGGCTGCTGGAATTAATCGCTGGAGAAGAGCACGTGTACGGGTACAAACTCCTGGCCAAGTGCTTGTGGAACCAGCACCGATTGAAGCTCAATCACAAGAAAAGCTACCGGCTGTGTCAGGAGCTGGATATCCTGCAGCCCCAGCGTCAGAAGCGCTTTAAGCATCCCCGGAAGCTGCCGGAGAACCGAGTCATTACAGGAGCGAGCCAGCTCTGGCAGATGGACATTAAATACGGGTATGTGGAGGGACGTGACCGGCATTTCTTTGTCCTGAGCATTATCGATGTGTTTACCCGTGTCATCGTCGGCTACCACCGGGGATCGTCGTGTGAGGCCAAGCACGCCTGCCAGACGCTGGCGCGCGCCATGGAGCATCACTGCGCCCCTGACAGCGCTCGCCCTGTGATCCGCACCGACAACGGCCCACAGTTCATCAGCCACCTGTTTGGCGACATGTGTGAAAGCTGGGAAATGACCCATGAACGTATTCCGCCTCGAACGCCGGATTTAAATGCTTTTATTGAATCATTCCACAGTAATATCGATCGGGATTTGTTCCGCAAAGAGGCATTCGAAACGTTCGAAGAGGCCTATGAAGCGGTGGACCGGTACATGGACTTTTACAACAATCGCAGAATGCATACGAGCCTTCGTAACCTGCCGCCAGCTACCTTTGCAGAGTGGGTGCTGACCCTAGAAGACCGCTCCCGCTTCTTCTGGCCGAGAGAAAAAGCGAAATAAAGAGCATATCTACAACAAGTACTGATTTTATACGGAGGACTCCGGGATAAGGGGGTCGCACCGCATTTGGCTCGTCTACCTTCGCGGAAGCACATTGTATTCGGTTTTTCGCATACATTTGGCCGGATTACCCTCGCGGAGGCACATTGTATTCGGTTTTTCGCATACATTTGGCTCGTCTACCTTCGTGGAAGCACATTGTATTCGGTTTTTCGCATACATTTGGCCCGATAACCTTCGCTGAGGCGCATTGTATTCGGTTTTTCGCATACATTTGGCCCGATAACCTTCGCGGAAACACATTGTGTTCGGTTTTTCGCATACATTTGGCCCT
Source organism: Paenibacillus sp. FSL H8-0259 (assembly GCF_037963255.1). NCBI lineage: Bacteria > Bacillati > Bacillota > Bacilli > Caryophanales > Paenibacillaceae > Paenibacillus > Paenibacillus sp. FSL H8-0259. The sequence goes on along the minus strand of NZ_CP150147.1, from coordinate 3,580,545 downwards.
AACACCCTCGCGGAGGCACATTGTATTCGGTTTTTCGCATACATTTGGCTTGATTACCCTCGCAGAGGCACATTGTATTCGGTTTTTCGCATACATTGGCCCGGTTACCTTCGCAGTAGCACATTGTATTCGGTTTTTCGCATACATTGGCACTCCCTTGGATCGCGTCCGGTGAAACCAGAGGGGATACTGCAATTATCTTCAGTTATATACCCATAAAAAAAAGCACCCGAAGGTGCTCAATGTGCTCGTGCTCGTCCTTATGCTTATATTCTTATGTTCCTATGTTCCTATGTTCCTACGTTCCTATGTTCCTACGTTCCTACGTTCCAACTTCCTATCTTTCCTTATCTACTCTTTACAGTTAGAGCCGCCCCGCTGCATCATGCCTGCTTCACATGCTCCTCACGATACTCCGTCGGCGTCTTGCCCGTAGCCTTCTTGAACACTTGCGTGAAATACCGCGGGTCCTGATAACCGACCATTGGAGCCACCTGATAGACCTTCACCGTACTGTTCTGCAGAATGTACTTGGCGTTCTCCATCCGGCAGTGGGTGACGAATTCCAGGAAGGTATAGCCCGAGATTTGTTTGAACAGGGTGCAGAAATGGCTGATGCTGAGATCGGCCACCTCGGACACTTCCTCGATGCTGAGATCCTTGTGGTAATTGGATTCAATGTACCGTTTGACTTTCTCAATGATGCTGCGCCCGTCTTCGCGGGCTGCCGTACTGTGACTCTGCTGCAGCCATTCGCGGAATTCCGTCTTGAGCGCTTCAATCATATCCGACAGTGTTCCCAAGCCGTGAAGCTTACTTAAGAGACCCTCTACCGACCATTCATTATGCGTGTTCAGATGCTCGAACTGCCGGTACAGCACCACACTCATCTCAATAATCAGGCGTTCCGCCAGCTGCTGCGGCAGGGCCTGGGATTCTATGAAGACAGACATCTCATCAAAGAGGGCAAGCATACGCTCCAGGTTCAGTGTGCGGATGCTCTCAATCAGCGAGAGCTCCAGCTCCTTGGGATATTTCACCTCACGGCTGCCGGCTGCCGCAGTCTCCTCTTCGATGAACACGCCCGCCTGCCCGGAATAGAATCGCTGATACAAGGCTTGTGCGGCCAAGGGATACACCGTGCTTAACTGATCTATCCCCCGGGTGGTGCGGCTGATGCCCACAGAGCAGTTCAGCTTAGAGTAACGCTTGATACCGTTGATCAGCTGTTCACCTAGCGCTCTTTTGCCGGTGCTGATGGCGGCAGGGAAGAGCAGGATCCACTCCCCGTTATAGAACGGGAAGATCGACAGCGCCCCGTTCTCCAGCGACCATTCCTCCAGGATATTGCGGACCGCGAACAGCCAGAGATGCTTCTCTTCTGCACTCCACTTGGCCGTGAGGCCGGCATAGTCGTCCAGACGGACAACGGCCATGAAATATTCTTCCTCAAGCTCACTGTTCTCCAGCCACTTCAGATGCTGCAGCGGGCGCGGATTGCCGAGCGTGAACTCGGCCAGCATCCGCTCGCGGGCAAGCAGCGACAAGGTCTGGACGGAGAGCATCAGCTGCTCATTCTCCTTCTGGCGGTCGAGCCGTTCTCTGGCCCGGGTGAGCATCACCGCCAGCTCCTCATGATCAATCGGCTTCAGCAGGTAATCAAACGCGCCAAGCCTTAAGGCTTCCCTGGCATACTCGAACTCACCGTAGCCGCTGATGAAGATGAAGATCAGCTTGGAGCTGCGCGGCAGCACCTCTTTCATCAGCGCAATCCCGTCTATGACCGGCATGCGGATATCACTGATGATGATCTGCGGTGAGGTCTCCTGAATCAGCTGCAGAGCGGCCTCCCCGTTCTTCGCTTCACCAGCAATAGTCAAACCCAGCTCTTCCCAAGGAATCGCAACCTTCAGGCTGCGCAGAATAATCGGCTCATCATCCACGAGCAATACTTTATATTTCTCCTGATGCTCACTCATTTTATTGCACCCCCCCAGGCTTTATTGAACGTCCGAGCTCCGGATTAGATTCCAGTATTGCTTGGACGCGTCTTGCAGCTCCTGCAGAGCCTGACCGGCCTGCATTCCTCCACCGATCATCTCTTCAATCACACTTAAGAATGTCTTCTTCACTTCAGGAGACAACAGATTATCGTAGGGTACGAAGCTCTGGTGGCTCTCTTCCATCAGCTCCATCACCTGGGCGAATACCGGTCCGGTCTTATGCGGATCGAAGGCAATCCGCATTGAAGGTATTCTTAGGCCTTCATACACAATACGCGTCTGGATTTCCTTGGTATAAAAGCCTTTCATCAGCTCCAGCGCAGCTTCCCGTTTCGCACCGGTGAGGCTCGATGACAGCCCGATCCCCATGGTGTAGCCGCCGGCAATCGACGGCTCCGCCCCTTTGACCATTGCCGGAAACGGAATCACACCCACCTGATTCTGGAATTCCGCCGGGGCTGTCTGGCCTGAGAAAAGGTTGATGTCCCAGTTTCCGTTAAGATACATCGCCGCCTTCCCGTCAGTGAACAGACGCACTGCATTCTCGGTTGACGTATCGTTGGATTCGCTGCTAAAAGCGCCCTCGCCGATCCACCGGTTCAGATGCTGGAAGGCCTTCATATAGCCGCTGTTCTGAAATCCGGCTTCACTCTCGCCTGTCACCAGCTCCTGAATCAGCTCCGGCCCGGCATAGCGGTCCATTAAGTAATGGGCGAAGATCCCGGCAGGCCAGCGGTCCTCATTCCCCAGGGCGAACGGGATATAGCCCGCCTGCTTCAGCTTCACAATCGTCTCGTCCAGTTCCGCCACTGTTTCCGGAATTTCCAGTCCAAGCTTATGAAAAATAGTTTTGTTGTAATAGAGCGGCTCTGCATTGCCTTCGATGGGCAGGCCATAAATATGTTTGTTAAAGGTCCACAGATGCAGGTCCTTAAACTGATTGCTTAGTCCGTTCTGGTCCGTGAACTCGGTCAGATCCATCAGCCGGTTCGAGCGGACATAGGGCTCAATCTCCGCCCCGCCGAACAAAACGAACATATCCGGCGGCGTACCCGTCACCATCTCGCTTTTAAGCTTCTGTTCCCGGTGAATGTTCTGGTCCAGTCCTTCGAAGTTCACCTTCACGTTCGGATGGCTCTCCTGGTAGCTCCGCACAACCTCCTCGAAGATGGCCAGCAGCGGCCGGTCATGCTCTTTGTTCCAGAAGTGCCGGAAGGTTAAGGTGATTTTCTCGGGAGAGTTATCTTCAATCGGCTCCCGGTCCTCCTGCATAATGAACCAGACCGCACCGGACATGAGCACGATGTAGAGCAGAATCCACCCCCAGTTGGTCAACCATCTCGCAACGTTCCGTTGGTCCTTCATTCCGTTTCTCCTTCTCATGATGGCTGAATCTTCGGAATGCGGATACAAACCGCTGATCCGAAGCCGGGGGATGAGCAGACCAGAATGCCATAAGGATTGCCGAACCGGATGTTCAGGCGTTCATGTACATTCTTCAGCCCCACCCCGCTGTCGCTGTATTTTCTCAGATTGGCACGTTCCTTGTTCCACTGGCTCATCAGCACGGCAAGGTCAAAGCCCGGCCCGTTATCCTTGACGATTATAATGATATCCTTGCCGTTCTCCTGGGCTTTGACCGTAATGGTGCCATGCTCCTCCATCTGCTCAATGGCATGATATAAAGCGTTTTCTACGATTGGCTGGACAATCAGCTTCTGGGTCATCACCATCTTCAGGGAATCGGGCAGGTCCAGCTCATACGAGAATTTCTCTTCGAAACGGAACTTCTGAATATCAAGATAGTGGCGGACATGCTCGAACTCCATTTGCAGCGGAATCAGCTCCTGATTCTGGCTGATGCTGATGCGCAGCAGCCTGCCGAGCGAGATGACCATTTTGCTGATATCCCTGTTGCCGGCCAGCACCGCCATCGAGTTAATGGATTCCAGTGAATTATAGATGAAATGCGGGTTAATCTGCGCCATCAGCGCCTGCATCTCCGCTTCCTTCTTGCGCCCCTGCTCGGTCTGTACCTGCTCGATCAGCTCATTGATCTGCGAGCTCATCCGGTTGAAGCCGTCGATCAGCGAATCGCTCTCATCATTGGCACGGAGCGGCACCGTGATCGGCATGAATATCCCCTGCTTGACCCGCTTCATCCCGTTCACCGCACTGTTAATGCTGCGGACGAGCCTGCGGATGAAATAATGGTCGAACAGAAAAGCAGACAGCAGCGATACCATCCCAAGAATAATGGCGATATTGCGGATGGACACCGATTCCGATGAAATCAGATTCATCGGGGTAATCGCGGCCAGATACCAGTCTGTATTATGTGAAGGCAGGAAAGTGATCAGAGACCGCTCTCCTTGATAATTGTCAATGTAATAGTCCTGCTCCTGGGTATAATTCTCCTGCAAAAAAGGAAAATCCGTCCTTTGTCCAATATACTCTCCGGACTTGTTGAAGACGATATTGCCCTGCTTGTTCACCAGCAGAATATCCCCTTTTTTCAGGGTCGCCGCTTCCCAGAAGATCTGATCGAGCAAATCCGGCTTGACATACACAACCAGATAGCCGATATCCTCCAGTGAATAATAATCTTTAATGACTCTGGCCTGTACCAGCACCGGTTTGCCCGCGCTTGCCGAGCCGTTCTCTCCGGGACCGGACCAGACGGGACGCCCTTCAGCGCTCTCCATCGCTCCGAACCAGACCTGTTTGTGCATATCGGCAAAAGACATCGGCGCATTATATTGATACAGCAGCCGGTCTTTACCGTACAGACTGAAGGATGTGACCATCGGATGATTGATCAGCAGATTGTTAATCTCCTGCTTGCGGTCATAGGTAAGCACAAAGTTCTGCTGCTTGAGCGATTGCTGAATCGCCGGCTGCGTGATCGCAGAATTGGTAATCGATGAAATCTCGCTGAGCGCGAACTTGAGCTTGCGGTCCGTCTCCAGCAATGAAATCCAGTAGAAATTGCTTGATTTCTTCTCCATGGCATTGGAGAAATTGACATACGTAACAATCCCCATAACGATCACGGGAATGAATACGAGAAGAATAATAGCGAACAAGATCTTGCGGCGGAGCTTCATGTATGGTCCCTTCCTCCTGCTGACTCTGTCCATTATTATTCTTCACAGCATTCTATATTTCCTGTTACAGCCAATAACAGTTCATCAGCTCTTGATAGCGCCTGAGGTCAGACCGGCAATAACCCAGCGGCTGAACAGCAGGAATACGACCAGCAGCGGCAAGGTTGCCGTGAAGGTTGCGGACATAATCATTCCATAATCCAGACCGTCACGGGTAGTGAACAGCTGCTGCAGAGCAATCTGTATTGTATAATGCTCCTTGTTCTTCAGCACCACCAGCGGCCAGAAGAAATCATTCCATACGGTCATGAAGTTGAGAATACCCAGTGTAGCCATTGCAGGTGTAATTACCGGCACCGCAATCTTCCAGAAAATTCTGAAGTGCCCGCCTCCGTCGATCCGTCCGGCTTCAATCAGCTCGGTTGGAACCGCAGCGGATATGTACTGGCGCATCCAGAAAATCCCAAAGGCATTAACCATCGCCGGCACAATCAGCGCCTTGAAGCTGTCAATCCAGTGCAGCTTAGCCATAATAACATAGGTCGGCAATACCCCGAGCTGCTGCGGAACAATCAGTGTAGCGATTACGAATACAAACAGCATATTTTTACCCGGGAATTCATATTTGGCGAACGCATAACCGGCCAGTGTACAGAAGAACACGACCGAGATCGTCACCATGGACGATACGAACAGCGAGTTGCCGAGCGCCTGGAAGAAGTCCGATTTTTCCAGCACACGCTTGAAGTTGTCGAAGAACTGGTCTCCAACCGTCAATAGCGGCGGTACATGGAACACGGCTCCCTTGTCATTCGTACCGACGACGAACATCCAATAGAACGGGAAGATAGAGACCAGTGCCCCGAGGATCAGCAGACAATAGAAGCCCAGCTTGCCGAAAAAGCCGAGATCATCCGGTTTTTTTCTGAACATACGAAGTGTGCTCACGCTTTTTTCCCTCCAGTCTCTCTGCTGCCGCTTCTGGAAATCAGCATATTCAGGACAGAGAACAGTATCGTAACGAGGAACAGCAGAACTGCTGTAGCCGCCGCAGTACCGAAGAATCCGTTGCGGAATGCTTCGCTATACAAATAGGTAACCATTGTGATACCTTCCTGCCGGGTAGATCCGGTTCCGGATTGGCCGAGGAAGACATACGGCTCTGTGAAGAGCTGCAGGGCACCAATTGTCGATTGCAGGGTTACGAAAATAATAAACGGCTTAAGCAGCGGCAAGGTGATGGAGAACAGCTGCTGTCTGCGGTTAGCCCCGTCGATCCGGGCAGATTCATACAGATCCATCGGAATACTCTGCAGTCCGGAGAGGAACAGAATCGCGTTATAGCCCGTCCAGCGCCACATCACCATCGTTGAAATGGCGATTTTGACTCCCCACCAGCCGGAGTTGAACGCCATGCTCTCTACACCGATTCCGTTAAGCAGCCAGTTGATCATTCCGTTGTTACCGAACAAGGTGCTGAATACGAGCGTAACGGCAACGATGGAAGTGATATTCGGCATGAAATAGAGAATGCGGAAAGTCTTTTTGAACCGGGTCATGCCCGAGTGGAGCAGCACAGCCAGAAGCAGCGCCAGGAACACCTGCGGCACAGTACCCATCAGGCCCATGATCAGCGTGTTGCTGAATGAGATCCAGAAGGTCGGATCGCTGGTGATCAGATCGTAGTTTTTGAAGCCCACGTATTTCATGGGACCCAGTGCATCCCACTTGAAGAACGATAAATAGAATGTGAAGAAGATCGGATACAGTCCGAATATCGAGAACAGAATAAAGAACGGTGAAATAAATGTATACGCAGTGAAGCGGCTCCGTCTTTGTTCGGTCAAAAAAGGACGTTTGCTCTCGGCATGCGGACTCGCTAATACGGGCTCAGCCATGTCACACCTCCAGTGAATTCGTAAATATAAATCCGGACTCACAGAGGATGAAGCTCTCCGTGAATCCGGACATTTGAGGAATCGTCTTCCTCAATAGACTAAGATTAGCGTCACCAGGAATTTAGCCGCGCTCTGCCAGAGTTTTCGACTGCTTTACAGCATCTTCCCACTCTTTTGCCGGATCAGCTTTCTTCTCAAGTACGTTCTTGAGCGCATTCTTGAAGAAGGTATCCGTCTGGTCATGCAGCGGTCCGTAGTATACCGGTTTAACGCGGTTAGCCGCTTTACCGAATTCAACAGCTGTCTGCTGACCGCCGAAGAACTCATCCTTGAAGTCTACGAATGCAGGATCTTCATACAGTGCAGGGATAGAAGGCATCAGACCTTTGGTCTTGAAGGATTCCAGCTGGTTGTCTTTGTTAACAAGCCATTGGATGAAATCATATGCCTCTTTCGAATGCTTGCCTTCCTTAGGAAGGGTGATGAATGAACCGCCCCAGTTGCCGGCTCCTTCAGGAAGCTGGGCAATTTTCCACTTGCCGGAGGAATCAGGTGCGTTGCTCTTGATGTTACCAGCCATCCATGCCGGGCCCATTACCACTGCGAACGAACCGTCGTTCATGCCTTGGCCCCATTCAGGCGACCAGAGCATAACATTGCTGATCCAGCCTTCTTGAATGCCTTTTACTGTAAAATCATAGGCTTTCTTCACTTGCGGATTGGTGTCGCCGATGAAAGTTCCGTCCGCTTTGCTGAAGTAGATTTCGTCAGCCGACTGGTCACGCAGCGCGTTGTACGTAAGATCCGTCAGATCGGAGAAGTACTTGCCGGTTTTATCTTTGAAGGCTTTGGCTACAGTAGCGAATTTATCCCAGGTATCGATCGCTGCGCTGAATCCTTCAGGATCGCTTGGCAGGCCGGCTGCTTCAGCCAGATCGGTACGGTAATAGACTACAGTTGGTCCGATATCTGTCGGAAGTCCAAGCTGGAAGCTGCCGTCAATAGAAGAAGCCTGTTTCCATTTCCAGTCCAGATAGTTGGCTTGGATGTCTTTGGCACCCAGATCGTTCAGGTTGTAGAATTTGTCCTGTGCGCCCAGGAAGCGTTCCATGAAACCGATTTCAAGCTGGAAAATATCAGGTGCGCCCGAACCGGCCGACAACGCTGTGGTCAGGTTGTTGTGGTGGGCCGTCTGGTCACCGGTGTTCTGTACCTTGATGGTTACATTCGGATGTTCCTTAGTGTATTCAGTAGCCAGCTCTTCATAGTTCACGTTACCCAGTGTCCAGAAGGACAGCTCTACCTTCTCTGCTGGCTCTGTATTAGCCCCTTCAGTTGCCGGTGCATTAGTGCTTGCTGCGTTGCCGCCTGTATTTCCTTCTGCAGCCTTGTTGCCGCCGTTGTTGTTTCCTCCGCATGCCGCGAGCGAACTCATGAGCATGATGGAAACCAGCGTCAGCGCCAGGTTTTTCACTTTTTTCATTCCTCTGTACCCCTCTCAAAGGTTTCTCTTACAAGATTTAGTGTACAGTAGGCAGATGTTTTTTTTGAGGAGGCAAACTCCCGGTTTATGGTGGAAATATTTATGATTCATATAAGACGCACTTAAGTTTGAACTTGAAGCTTCATCGTCACTGCGGTGAACCTTTGGACTTCCGGCCGCTGCCCGCCCCCAGATTTCTTCATCTCATCTGCTGTTCGCGGTGGAGATCCGGTGACTAAAGCTGCCGAAGTGGATTTGAAGCCTGGACCCAGTTATACTAATTGTATTTGCTGTACAGCAGTTATCCCGATATAAAGGAGAATTACCCCATGCCCATCAACCGTCCTTTGCTGACCGACAGCGATCTGCAGGAAGCGATTGACCGCAAGCTGCCCGTCCGTGTATTCCAGGATGACCATCTGGTGAATTCAGGTGCGACGGTGGTCCGTTTCACTGACTCGGATGTTGTTATCCAGTCCCGGGTCAGCGATTTAACCTATTATTCGCGCAGCCGCTGCGAATTCTTCGAAGTCCGGCCGTAGCCCATGAAAGAACAAGCCTTGGGCAAGTGTGAGCTATGCGGCCGTTCCCCTCTCGCAACCACCGTCCATCATCTGACTCCCCGGGAGAAAGGCGGAGCGCTGCTGCCTACCACACTTCTCTGCAAGGCTTGCCACCGGCAGATTCATGCCCTGTATACCAACAGCGATCTGGTTGTTCTTAACCTGACCACGCTGGACAACCTGAGGCGTGATTCACAGATTGCCGCTTATCTCAAATGGATTACCAGGCAGCCGCCCGGTTCCGAGCCCAGGCTCCGCAAATCCAAGCATGTGCGGGGCGGGCGTTAGGCCGCCTCGCATTAGGCATGAATAGATTGCCTGTTATAGAGACACTATAGAGCGGAGAATGGCCGACAGGCTAACCATAATCTATAGTTAGGCAGGTGCATTTATGTTCAAGCGCTTTGACGAAATTGCCATTGAGATTCCCGAAGTAGAGCGTCCAGACCCGAATGCCGCGGCTGCAGTTCAAGAGCTGATGGGCGGTAAATTCGGCGAGATGTCGACGCTGAACAACTATCTGTTCCAGTCCTTCAATTTCCGCGGCAAAAAAAAGCTCAAGCCCTTCTATGACCTCGTTACGAGCATCACTGCCGAAGAGCTGGGGCATGTAGAGCTGGTGTCACATGCGGTCAATAAATGCCTGTTCGGATCGACATCGTACAAGGACCCGGATCAGACTCCGCTTGAACCTTTCAAAGATGCGCGAAACACTTATTTTGCGCTCAGCGGTGCGCAGTCGTCTATGCCTTTTGACTCGATGGGCCGTCCCTGGAGCGGGGAATATGTGTTCAACAGCGGGAACCTGATTCTCGATCTGCTGCACAACTTCTTCCTGGAATGCGGAGCCCGTGCGCACAAAATGAAGGTGTACGAATTAACGGATCATCCGGCAGCACGTGAAGTAGTAGGCTATCTGCTCGTCCGCGGCGGAGTCCATGTCGTGGCTTATGCCAAAGCGCTGGAGATGGCTACGGGAGTTGATGTAAGCAAACTCGTCCCCATCCCTTCCCTCAGCAACAAAGCCTTCAACGAGACACGCAAATACGAATCACGCGGACTGCACACGAAGCTGTACACGAACAGTGAAGGTGATTTCACGGCGATTAAGCAGATCTGGAAGGGACCGCATCCGGAGGATGGCCAGCCGCTTGAAGTCATCGAAGGCTCGCCTAAGGGATTTCCGGTTCCCGATGCACCTGAAGTACCGGAAGAATTCGCACCGGGATTCTCCGAAGAGGAATTTCTGGCTATTGCAGCACGTCTGCAGTCAGCCGCCAATATAAGAGAATAGAAATTGAAGGTTTAACCAACACAAGCAAGAAGAGTTAACAGATAAATATTGCAAAAAAAGCAGGTGCCTTCCTATGATGGAAGGCACCTGCTTCTGCTGGTTCTATAGTTTGCTGCGATATATTCTGCATCTGGTGGTTCCTAGTAAAGATTCATTTCTTCCTATCGCCATAGGCACTGAGCTTCTCATTGAGAACTTCCTGGAAGCTCTGGACTTTGTCTTCTGATCTCTGCGGCTTAGGATTGAGAACGGGCTGAGGTCTAAAAAACTGATGATTAAAAGCCATAAGATTATGTACGCTCATACTCATTGAAGTTCAACCTCCTTCTGTAATCTTCACCTTAGTTTGCGTGAGTGCGAAATATCTTATCCCTTATATAACCTGCTCTTTCAATTCCTAAACAGTTTTATCTCAGAAAAATGGAAATAGCGGACCCAGACTTGAAAAATAAAGTCCGGGTCCGCCGCTGAGGCTTATCTTTGCATTAACATCATTAATGGAGGAGAGCAGCGAACAACCTGTAATGATCTTCACCTCATGAACCAATCTTATTCCATCACGTTACGTTGATACACAAGCCCTGAATGGTAGGATGAAAGCATTATAACGAAAAATCAGTCACGCCTTTCTTAGAGGCATATTTCAGCGTATAGGTTCCTCCGCCCTCAAAGGGCATCGTGGCCATTTTTATCCGGGTATAATCAAGCCTATGCTCTCTTAATACCTTTTTGATCAGAGCCATACCCCGTTGTTCATTTGTAACGACACAAAAGATGTTAAGCGCAAATTGATGCGGGTCTGACACCGTTTTGCCCAACTCATAACCATCCACATAGCCGAGTTCAGCATCAGCCAAGTATTTATTCAGATATTCCGTTACTTTATCCCTCAACCATTCATCGCGCTGGCTCCCTTTAATGCTTTTCAAGGGATATTGTACGACTACCCAGCATTTCTCATTCATTCCAGTTCACTCCCTCGGTCTGATTAGCCCTCAACATGTCCTACGCAGAAAAAGCCAGCACCCGCACCTGCCTGATTATGTATGTGAACTCTCAGAAGTCCCAAACGGCGGATAATTGTATTTCATACAATTAAAAGGTAGCAAAAAACGGAATGTGCCGGATTAGCTGTATTCTGTACAATTAAAAATGGCCGAAAGTCCATATTTAACGAAAGAAGGGGTTTTAGCTGTATGAAATACAGTTAACCCCCCAGTCATTCGATAATCAGTTGATTTTATTGTACGAAATGCAGCTAAAACGCCCCTAATTCCGCATTATTTCTTCACTGCTGCCCAGGACGCTTCATCCAGCAGTTCCAGCTCCTCCGGGTTTAGCCGGAAGGCCATGGCTCCGATATTCTCCCGGGCATGGCGGGCTTTGGATGCTCCCGGGATGGCAACTACGGTGTCGCCATGATAGTGAATCAGCCAGTTAAGGGCAACCTGGCCCGGTGTCACCTCATATTTCTCTGCCAGCTTACCCAGAGAATCAATCAACGGCTTACTGCGGGTCAGACTGGCATCGTCCAGACCCGATTGCATCCGCCGGATCCGGGAGACTGCAGCAATCTGCGACGGATCCTTATGGAAGCGTCCGGTCAGGATGCCCTGCTGCAATGGAGAGTAGGCGATAATGGAAATCCCCAGCTCCTTGGCAGCGGCCAGAGTCCCGTTCTGATCGATATTGCGGTGCAGCAGATTGTATTTGACCTGATTGGAAACAAGCGGAAGCCCGTAGGTTTTCAACAGCCGGTGTGCCTCAACCATCTGCTTGGCCGAATAGTTGCTTACGCCTACATAACGGATTTTGCCTGCCCGCACAAGTCCTGCCATGGCCTTCATCTCGCTGGCAATGGAGGATAAGGAGAACGGCTGGTGTATCTGATACAGATCAATTCCTCTTCCTCCCAGACAGGCGATACGCTGGTCAATCGTTGCGGTAATGGAGCCGGCTGTCCGCAGCAGCGGCCACCACTTGGTAGCGATCAGCGGTGCGGCATGCAGACTGCCCTCCTTCCGGAGCTGATCCAGCACATGAGCCAGCGCCTCTTCCGATTTGCCCCCTCCATAGATTTCTGCTGTATCAACCCAGTTCATACCGCCTTCCAGGCTGATCTTCACGATCTCCAGAATATGCGTATCGGTAAGATTGCTCCAGTAGCGGCCTACAATGCCGCTTCCCCGGCTGAACTGCCAGCAGCCGAGTCCAAGCGGCGATACGGATAAATCTGACTGTCCCAGCGGGCGTAAATTGACCTTGCTTGCGAGTGTCTCCATATTTCATCCTTCTCTCAGAGAATTAATTGAATACAATATGTAAGAGCTTATATAGCTATGAGACAATATAACTGTACACAAAGCTTAAGTCTTACCCTACAGGCTGTCAATTGTAGTGCCATTAAACACTGCATAATAAGGCCATGGCCTTAAAAAAGGAGGATATGGTATAATTACCCTGCCATACTGCTCTAATTCTTGCAGGAAGCTTACATAAACACAATTATAACGGAGGGAATTCATTATCCATGATTAAAATTCTAGGTTTCCTGCTGCTGTACCGTCTGCTCGGCAATCCATTTCTGGCTCTGATCATTCTGCTCGTCGTTCTATATTTCGTAGACCGCCGTTATGTGGGCATTCTGCCCAGCTTCTCCAAGCCTTTCCGCCGCAGCCGCCAGATTTCCAAACTGCGCTTGACCATTGCACAGAACCCGAATGATGTAACCGCCAAATTCGACCTTGCCCGGCTGCTGACAGAGCGCAAACGCTACAGCGAGTCCAAGGAGCTTCTGACAGCAATTGTTGACCGTTACGAAACATCGGCTGAGTATTGGGTGGAGCTGGGGTACGCCAACCTCAAGCTTGGCCAGCTTCCCGAAGGAGAGTCCCAGATGCTCAAGGGACTGGAGATCAACCGCAGGGCGCAATACGGGCAGCCCTACCTTCGGCTCGCCGAAACCTTCCGGCATACGGACCACGACAAGGCCCTCTACTATGTGAGCCAATTCCAGGAGATTCAGACCTCCTCCAGCGAAGCTTATTATCTGGCGGGTTCCATGTACAAAGCGTTGGGGCGCGAGGAAGATGCCAAGCGTGCTTTTGCCGAATCGCTTGCCATTTACCGTTCATTACCCAAATACAAGAAACGACAGGAACGCGGCTGGGCGCTGCGCAGTTATTTCGCCAAGCTGCGCTGAGCGGCATATTATTAATGATACAGGACCTTTACCGCAAACAACCTCCGGCCGCTGCACGTTAACGTGCCCCGGAGGTTGTTTGGGTTATTTTACAGGAACCGTTATTTCAAGTTCAGGAATATATAGCTTATGCCCGTCTTTCCAGACGTAAGGTTTGATTATGATACTCTCCGGCCTCTTCTCAAAAGGTTCAAAGACACTGCTCTGTGATATCGTATGCCCGTTACCGCTACTGCTGCCATCTACCATAACGGCCTCTTGCCCTTGCCCATTCCACAGCTCGAACCAAAAAATGAAACTCCCCTGTTGCTTGTATTTATCTGGAATGGCTTCCTCTATAGCCTTGATATCCGCTCCGGGGTCTCCCGTAACTTCAGTTAGCAGCCGGGTCGATGTTTGGCTTAGTTCCAGCCGCGTGACCCGCAAATGAATATGGTCATGTACCTTGACCTCTCCGGGAACAAGCACAAGATCGCCCAAAGTATTCTTGCTCACCGGAAACTCAAAGCGGAATGGCTGATCAATTCCATTAATAGAGACCAACATGGTGAGATCAAATTGCTCAGGGAGTTGCAGATTAACTCCACTCAGTGCTGTAACGATGACAGAGTCAGGTGCACCCGTCCCTCCCGAAGCCATGGCGTTTCCCGTATTCACCGATTTTCCGTTTATCCGAAACTCAATATTATTGATTCCTCCCGCTTCCTCACCCATACGGGTCAAATCTAACCATTTCCCCTTGTCACCACCGTCTGCCTGAGCACGGGTAAGCACCAATGACAAGCGGCTTCCGTCATACATTTGTTCCGAAACAGTGATCGTCGTCCCGTCCTGAGTAACGCTCTGCTGAATATTTGTGGTTAGACCTGCTTTATTTGCTTTTTGAAGCCCGGCATCTCCTACAAGATTAAACACACTTTCCATGAAGGGCAGCTGCTTCAGGGTCTCTGCCATTGCCGGAGAGATGAACCCCAGGCTAATGATGATCCCAAGCCCCGCAGCCACTGACGCTGCACTGATTATCACCCGGGACAGACAGCTACGTTTGCTCCTGTGTTTGGAGATGTCCTTGTCTGGAGTCTCCTCCAAGCTTGCCTCATCCCGTTCAACGATCATCCGGTAAGTTTTCTCCATACGTGTGTGCACAACTTCCGGCAGTTCAGGAAGACGCTCTTCCTTGAGGCCTTCCAGCCTGCTCTCCAATGGCTGCTGACTCATTCGTTCACCTTCCTTTCTACGGGTTGCGCGAGAGCTTGATATAAGGTTTTTCTGGACCTGTGCAGTCTGGTTTTGACTGCGCTCTCTGAAAGCTCAAGCAGCTCTGCAATCTCCTGTAGCCTCAATCCCTATAATAATGCGGCTTAACAATCGTCCGCGATACCTCTTCCAGCCCGCTGATCGCCTGACGCAGATCTATATCTTCGGCGGATGAAGAAGAGGACTCTATGCTCTCCGGCGGATCGGACATAACTACCACCTTGTCCCGTCTGCGCAGGATCATGTTTCATTCATTAATCAGAATACGAAACAGCCAAGTGTTGAAATAGGCCGCCTCTTTCAATCCGGAGATTGCTCTAAATGCCTTCAGCACAGTCTCCTGCATGGCGTCCGCACAATCCTCGTCATTCCTGACCATGGACTTCGCCATACTGTACATCCGCCTATCCAGACTCTTCACCAGTTGGATGAAGACCTCACTGTCGCCTGCCTGTGCACGCCGGACCAGATCCTCTTGTACGGTATCCAGGGTAGATCTCCTCCCTTCCTTCGGGATGCTGCTGCTTCCCGCTTGTTAGTTTGTTTATATCTGTTTAGATGAAGCACAGGCGCATAAGGTTACCTCAGTACGAACATTATTTTCTTTTCTTATGTAAACAGCAAAGAACAGGCTCCATTAAACTGGAAGCCTGCTCTTTATTGTATCCTATCAGATAATACTGAACCTTAGAGATTCAGGGTTTTCGGCTTTTCCTCTGCAGCTGCCGTACTGAACGGCCACCAGTTGGCCCGCCCGAACAGCCGCACCATTACCGGCACGAAGAACGGAAGGAACAGCAATGCGTACAGGGCCAGACCCGAGAGCACCACGGTGGCAATCTGCATCATCGACAGCACCCCTGAAGGATACATCGAGGCGAAGGTTCCGCCCAGGATAACAACGGCTGACAGAATTACCGTTCCCATATTCCGCATGGCATGCAGAATGGCTTCACGCACATCCCATGTTTTATTCTCATTGAACCGGGCCATCAGGAAGATACTATAATCTACCCCGAGGGCAATCAGCATGACGAAGCTGAAGAACGGAGTCGTCCAGGTGATCCCGGAATAGTTCAGCAGATGGACGAAGATCGCCTCCGTTACGCCCAGTGCTGTAAAGTAGGTAATCAGCAGGGAGATAATCAGATACAGCGGCATAAGGATTGACCGGAGCAGCAGCACCAATATGATGAAAATACCGCCCAGCATCAGAATCACCGTCCGCGTGTAATCCTCATTAGAGATTTTCTGCAAATCGCTGTAGGTGCTGGTCACGCCGCTCATGGCTGTCTCCGCATTTTCCAGCTTCGTACCGGCCACGGCGCGGTCCACCGCCGCCTGGATATCCCCCACACTGTCAATGGCTTCAGCACTGTATGGATTCTCAGCGAATACAACATCCAGCGTCATGACCTTGCGGTCTCCGGACAGATAGGTGTCAAATACCTGCTGAATGCCGTCAGCTTCAAGCGCTTCTGCCGGTACGAAGAACCCGCTCAGCTCGTCATCCTTGGCATCCTGAATCTGCTTAAGATAATCCTGCGCGGAACTCAGGCCGCCTGTGATTTGTCCCAGGCCATCCGCACTTTGGGTAAGACCATCTGTCAGCTGGCCGAGCTGGCCTGTAAGCTCACCGAAACCGTCCGCGAGCTGCTGCTGTCCGCCCTGCAGCTGATCCAGCCCGCTGGTGATGGACGGAAGCTTGCCGACAATCTGTCCCTGTCCGTCTGCCGCCTGATTCAGGCCGGATTGCAGCTGGCCGATACCGGCCACCAGCTGATCCAGCCCCTTCGCCAGCGCGGATTGGCCTGCTGCCGCTTTGGCATAACCGGCATTGGCTTCGCTCAGGCCCGCTGCCGCACCTTTGAGCTGGGCTGAAATCTGGCCCAGCCCTCCGGCCAGCCCTGCAGCTCCAGCGCCGCTCTGCGTCACTGTACCTTTGATCGTCTGGTAATTGATATCCTGCAGCAGCTCCGGATGCGCGGACTCAAGTCCTGCGAAGGAGCCTTCCAGACCTGTCAGAGCATCTGCAACACCCTGAAGCTGTGTCTGCAGGCCGGCAAGCCCTCCATCCAGCGCCGTCAGGCCGCTGCCGATCTTCTTGTAGCCTTCGAGCAGCGCGGTATTGGCCGCTGCCAGCTGTTTCGCGCTTGCCGCCGCCTGCGAGAGGCCGGCCTTAATCTCTCCGGCTCCGGCTGATCCGCTGCGGATGCCGTTCTCAATACGCGACAGGCCGTCACCCAGCGCAACGATGCCTTCCTTGAGCTCAGCTGTACCTTCCGTCAGCTTGGCGCTCCCGGATGCGGCCTCTGTAAGTTTCGGCCCATTCTCTTTCAGCTGCTCGCTTGCTTCTGCAAGCCCGCTCTGAATTTTGGTTAAGCCTTCATTGCTCTGATCCAGCCCGTCGGCGAGCGTAGCGACCTGGGTAGGGATCAGGAAGTCATTAATTTGCTCCCCGGTCGGACGGGACATGCTGCGCACTGCCTTGACTCCGTCCACCTTTTCCAGCTCACGGCTGATTTTCTCGGCCAGGCCCATATATTCAGCCGTATCCATCCGGTCATCATTCTTAATGACAATCTTGCCCGGCATCGACTCACCCGGACCGAAGCTCTCCGAGATAATGTTGAAGCCTTTGACCGACGCGTAATCCGAGCCGATTTCATCCATGCTGTTGAAGCTCAGCTTCCCGCTGTATGTAAGCAGGAACGGCACAACGATGACTGCCACAATCAGCAGCGCAGCCCAGGGTCTCTTCAGGGAGAAGGAGCCTGCCGCCCCCCAAATCCGGCTCTCACTGTGCTCCAGCTTGCCGCGTGACGGCCAGAACAGCTTTTGGCCCAGCACCGCCATGAAGAACGGTACAATCGTCACGAGCGCCAGCAGCATCACGGCAATCCCGACAGCCACCGCGACCGCTGAACGGTACAGCATGAATTTGGACAGGCCGATCGCCAGGAATCCGACGAACACCGCCAGCCCTGAATAGAATACGGTACCGCCCGCTTTACGGTAAGTTGAGATAATAGCACTTTGTGTATCCTCGGAATGGGCAAGCTCTTCCTTGAACCGGCTGATCAGCAGGATGCAGTAATCCGTCCCGATCCCGAACATAACTGCGACCATGAATATCTGTGTGAACGTGGACAGGGGAAAATCAAACCGGTCCACCAGAAAAGCCACAACCGACTGTGACACAATATAACTCAGCCCCACGGTAAGCAGCGGCACAAACGGCGCTACGAATGAGCGGAACACAACGAACAGAATGAGCAGAATAAAGACAACTGTAATGTATTCCGACTTCTTCAGCCCGGCTTCCGAGCTGGCAATCGTATCTTCTGTAATCAGCCCTTCACTGGTCATATAATGATCAGCAGTGACGTCACCCAGCAATGCCCCGGCCTTGGCCGGCAGCTCTTTAACCTCTTCCTCTCCGCCCTGCACCGACAAAGCAACCATGATCGTATTGCCGTCTTTGGCAATAAGGGTATCCTTAAGTTCAGGCTGTGTAAAAGGATCGGTAATCGCACTGAGATTCAGGGAATCCTTATTCGCGGCCAGCTTCTCAACGCCTTGCTTAATACTCTCGGTGTCCGCAGCCTGCAGGCCCTCCGGCTTGTTGAACACAAGCGCAACCTGATGTACCGTTTCCCCGCCTTTGGCTTCTGCCACTTCCTTCATGATCTCGGCGGCCTTTGACGAAGTGTATCCTGCCGGGACCGAGATCTGCCCCTTCTCCCGTACCAGATCGGACATAGCCGGGGCGGTCAGGAATAACACTACTGCCACCGCCAGCCATATAGCGATAATTGCCCATCTTGCTTTTAAAATGGTTCTCAATTGTTTCTACCTCCTGGTTCCTGCATCAGAAATGCCAGCTTCTCAAACATCGTAATGAACCGCTCGATATCGTGATCCTCGAAGTGGAACAAGTAGGGGGAGATAACCTCCTGCATCTGCTTCTCGGAAGTGCTGTAGACACTTTTGCCATGCTCCGTCATCGTCAGATACACCTGCCGGCGGTCATTCTCATCACGGGTCCGCTCAATCATTCCCGCTTCGTCCAGCCGGTTGATAATAGCCGTAATTGAGCTCTTGCCCACCGCCACTGCCTCAGCCAAATAGGTGGAGGTACACTTCTCCTGTCCGGCAATCAGCCGGAGAATCAGGAACTGGTCATTCGTCAGCCCTTCGCCAAAAATATCCCTGAGTCTGGCATTAATCTGCCTGGTCACAACCATATAAGCGTCCACGTAACGGTTGATCCATTCCTCTGCATCCTTTTTCATGCGGGTTCCTCCTTTACGAAATAATAGTTCACGTGTAGAACAGTTTCACAGTAAAACTGTATTGTCCTATTCTTAAAAAGTCAACCGCTGATCATGAATTTTACATTCCAGCGTAAAAACAGCCACCCTGCACCGTAAAGTGCTGAATGGCTGATCTCTTCCCCTATAATCTGTCAGTAATGTTCTGTTACGTTGAGGCCAGCCTTCCGCTTTACTCCTCGTCCTCGGTCTCTTCAACCTCGTACACACAGCGGAACATTTCGATTCCGGCTGCGTTCTCGCCCAGGCTGTATACCATAAATCCAAGGCTGCGGTAGAAATCCGCGGCAATCTCATCTTCGGTCTCCGCCACCAGATAACGCGGCTGACGGGTCGTCACCAGCTCCAGAATCATCCCCCGCGCATAGCCCTTGCCCCGGTTCTCCGGCAGCACTGCAATATGGCGGATATCCAGCGATCCGTCCTCAGTCTCTTCAAAGCCGGTGAGGCCGAGCAGCAGCCCCTCCTCCTCCCAGCCGCATAGCTGCAGTGCCGTTTGCTCCCGGTATTCTGCCGAAGTGCGCTCCAGCGCATCCGGATCATCTATAACCGCATAAGCCAGCAGTTCGTTCACCTCAGGGGTTCCGACAAGCGGCTTCAAATCAATCAACATTATTTGACCTCCTAAAAGTTTGTTTAGCACTTCCTACCATTAAGCGCCTTCCTGCAAGCCTGCTTCGAAAGCACATGCTTAAGTGGGGAATGTTCTCCTGTTGCCGGTGAGATCAAAGGTTCAGAGCAGACTCCGCCTATCCCCGCACCAGCCGCAGCAGTGCATATCCCGCCCATACCCCCAGCAGGTTAAGCAGCAGATCATCAATATCCAGGCTGCCCGCCCGCAGCAGCATTTGCATCAGCTCAAGCACTATTATACATAGAACGGATACTAGCGTTAACCGCAGCAATGAGCGGTAAGCGGTGCTAACCAGAGGCAGCAGGATGCCAAAAGGCACAAACACGGCCACATTTCCCAGCAGGTTAACCAGCCGCCCCGAGTAAGACACTCCGTTACTCATATCAAAATACAGACGCATGGTGCGCAGCGGCTCCAGATTGTAGCGCAGCGGCCCCTCTGTCTGAAGCGTCCGTCCAAAGCCGAGAAACATCCAGTAGATCAGCACTGCACTGTATATGAGTAGCAGCAGCCAGGCCAGTATCCGCCGCCCCGGGGGCAGCTTCTGTCTATTTGCCGCCGGTTTTCCTTTCCGGCGGTGTTTACGCGTGTTAGAGATTGCTCTCACCTTCAATGATTTCAATGGTGCCGTCATTCTTGCCGATCACTGCCATATCGGCAATGCCGATGAACAGCCCGTGCTCCACGACTCCCGGAATACGCTGGAGGGCAAGCGCCAGATCAGCAGCCGAGTCAATAGCCTCGAAGCGGCAGTCGGCAATATAGTTGCCGTTATCCGTCTTATACAGCTCACCGCCGCTGCGGCGCAGCTCCGGCTTACAGCCAAGCTTGGCCAGGTCAGCGACAGTCCACTCCCAGGCAAACGGCACGATCTCAACCGGCAAAGGGAATTTTCCAAGTGTGGTCACGGCCTTGCTCTCATCTGCGACCACAATCATACGGGTGCTGCCCATCGCAACAATCTTCTCGCGGAGAAGCGCGCCGCCGCCCCCTTTGATCAGCTGCAGTGCACCATCAAGCTCATCCGCACCGTCAATGGTCAGATCCAGAGAATCCACCTCGCCAAAGGCAACCAGCGGAATTCCCAGCTCACGGGCCTGATCCTCCGAAGCCTGCGAAGTAGCCACTGCCGTGATCTTCAACCCTTCACTAACACGTTCACCCAGCTTGCGGATGGCCCAGTAAGCCGTAGAACCTGTACCCAGTCCTACCTTCATTCCGTCCTGTACGTACTCGACGGCTTTCTCTGCTGCCAGCTGCTTAACATTGATACTCATTTTATTACCCCCATGTTATCCGTTATAATGAACCAAGTACAATAATGCACACCAGGAGGATTCCGGATGAGAACCGAAAATCAGATTCAATCCAAAATCAACGAATTGACGCTTCAGCGCAGATCTCTGGAGTCGCGTCTGGCACCCTTGTCTGCCGAAGATCCGCAGCGGGCAGCGCTGAATGCCCAACTGACCCGGCTGGAAGATATGATGATGATGCTCGAATGGGTACTGAACGCACCCACGGGTAAATATCACGCCTAACGGGTAGTTAAGGACAATATGTAAGCCCGAACAGATCAGCAGGCAGGCCTACACTGTCAGCTCAGCTATAATCTTTGAGCATGGCCTCATATAGTATGACATTGTCATGTTCAAAGCAGATAAATTCAATCCGCTGCAGCGGGAGCTCCGCTGATGTCCGTTCACGCACATAAGTCACGACTGAATCCAGCGCCGTCTTGCAGGCCAGCTCTTTGGGGAAGTTATAGATTCCTGTACTGATGTTCGGAAAGGCGACACTCCGTGCCCCGTAAGAGCATGCCAGACTGAGGCTGCTGCTGTAACATTGGGATAAAATAGCCGTCTCGCCTGCAGCGCCCCCTTTCCAAATCGGTCCTACGGTATGAATGACTCCCCGGAACGGGAGAAGACCTGCTGTGGTTACCGCGGCTTGTCCCGGGAGTATCCCGCCTTGCTTCTGCCGGATTACAGCGCATTCTTCCGCAATCCGGGGGCCGCCTGCCCGGTGAATCGCACCGTCCACTCCCCCGCCCCCGTAGAGGCCTGAGTTGGATGCGTTCACAATCATCTCACCCTGCCAGGCGGTAATATCGCCTTCACTTACTGAAATCACTACATTGTTAACTGTGATTTGCATGTTCGGCCTCCTGTTTCGCCGCAGTCTCCAGCGCTTTAATCAATTCCTTCTCCCCCCTGCGGACAGCCTTGCCCGGAAAAGATAAATGTTCAAACCGGACTCCCTGCATCGCGGCCTGGCGGAGATTGCTGAGCATATAATTCTGCGCGTCGGACAACACCATCTCGCCCCGTCCGGCAGCAACCCTGCACAGCGCATGCGTGATGAAGGACTCTCTGTCCGCCCCGTCAAACAGCGTGAATTGAAACAAAGGGACTGCTTCCGGCAACTCCTCATTCGGAGAGAAAGTCTGATGATATACAGAATACATCAAATGGCCGGTATAGGCTCTGGATGAATCATTCTCCCGTTCAGCAAGCATTCTGCTGTTCTGAAAGGCAATAATTCCGGCGGCGAACAGCAGAAACAGCACCACACTTCCAATCAAAGTAAATATTCCCTTCACCGCCAATCGCATGAAATGGACAATACCGTTTCTATATTATCATGTAGAGAAGTCTGCCGTGAATGGCCCGGAGGCAAGAAATGTTTATTTAAGCGTTTCATCTATAAAGTTATTTTGAGATATTCAAATTAACAGTTGAAACTTCCCGTGGCATGTCTCATAATGAAGTGGAGCAAACTGATTTGTCAATCCATACGAAATCAAGGGAGGATACCTGGAAATGAAATTTTTCTTGGATACCGGAAATATTGAGGAAATCAAACGTATTACCCGCCTCGGATTAGTGGATGGCGTAACGACGAACCCGTCGCTGATCGCCAAGGAAGGCAGATTGTTTAAAGATGTTATCCAAGAGATCGTGGCGATTGTACCCGGTCCGGTCAGCGCCGAAGTTATCGGTCTCACAGCGGAAGAAATGCTTAAGGAAGCTTACGAAATCGCTGAATGGGCTCCGAACGTCGTAATCAAGCTGCCAATGACTGAAGATGGTCTTGAAGCTTGTTATGAACTGACCAAGAAAGGCATCAAAACTAACGTTACGCTCGTATTCTCCGCTGCTCAAGGCCTCATGGCAGCCAAAGCGGGAGCTACTTATATCAGCCCGTTCGTCGGACGTCTGGACGATATCGGTGTTGACGGCATGAAGCTGATCAAGGATCTGAAGACCATTCTCACTAACTATGGCCTGAAATCCGAAATCATTGCAGCCAGCATCCGCAATATCGCCCACGTAGAGCAAGCAGCTATTGCCGGCGCTCATATTGCTACCATCCCGGGTTCACTCTTGCCTTCCCTCTGGAAGCACCCGCTGACAGACAACGGTATTGAGCGTTTCCTGAAGGATTGGGAGAAAGTGCCGCAAGTTTAAAATCATAAAGGTTTATTAGTTTAAGCCCCCTTCCGCGAAACGCGGAGCGGGGCTTTTTGTTATTTGGCGTCCCGCAAATGCCTTGACCAATTTGCTTGTTGTAATTATAATTGTCATAACAACTAATTTTTCGAAGGAGCATTTTTTTATGCCGCATTCTTCTCCGCAGCAATTTCTCGGTTTCCTGCTGGGCTCCACCCACCGCAGGATTACCACCGGCTTTGCCAGGGCTCTGAAGCCTTATGATATTACTCCCGAGCAATGGTCGGTCCTGCTCATGATCTGTGACCGCAGCGGGATCAGCCAGAAGGAGGTAGCCGCTGCTGCCGCCAAGGACCAGCCGACCACTGCACGGATCGTTGAGCTCCTGCTCAAGAAAGGATTCATCAGCAAGTCCATGAATCCCGGTGACCGCAGGGCTTTTCAGCTCTACGCCACAGAAGAAGGGCAGTCGCTAATCGGAAATACGCTCGGGCTGGAGCAGCAGACCATTAATACTGCTGTGACCGGGCTGAATCCGCAGCAGCTTGAAGAGCTCCGCAGCATGCTGGAGCTGATCTACCACAACACTAACCATCAAGAATAGGAGCACACACCTTTGAGCAATTCAACAGAACGTCTATGGACCAAGTCCTTCATTACTCTCACCCTATGCAATCTGCTGCTGTTCACCGGCCTGCAGATGACCTTATCCACCCTTCCGGCGTATGCGGAAGGCACACTGCATGCAACTTCCGTGCAGGTCAGCCTCGTAACCAGCCTGTTCGCACTCAGCGCTATCGCTTCCCGTCTATTCTCGGCCAAAGCCATGGAGAAGGGCGGCCGTAATCTGCTGATCTTCCTCGGACTGTCCGTTTCACTCGCGGCCGTAGCCGGCTATTACTTTGCAGGCAGTATCGCTGCCCTGCTGCTGCTCCGGATGTTATTCGGCGTTGGCTTCGGAATGGCCAGTACTGCCTTTCCGACTATGGCATCCGACGTAATTCCTGTCCGCCGGATGGGTGAAGGCATGGGCTATTTCGGGCTGTCCACCAGTCTGGCAATGTCCGCCGGTCCGCTGATCGGGCTCAGCCTGCTGCAGGGACCCGGCTTTGGCTCCCTGCTCCTCGGCGCAGGAGCTGCGCTGGCCATTATCTTCCCGCTGGGCTACCGCCTGGCCAAGACCTTGCCCCCGCAGCACAAAGAGCCCGCAGGAGTACCCGTTGCTGCCTCCGGGGGCGGGGCGTACCGCAGGCTGTTTCTTCCCTGCCTCCTTAACTTCCTGTTATCCATCTCCTATGGCGGACTGATTGGCTTCCTGGCGCTCTTCGGAGCTGAGAAGAGCCTGCCCCACGTAGCCTACTTCTTCCTGTTCAATGCCGTGTCGATTGTGATTATCCGTCCGCTGTCCGGCAAGATTTATGACCGCTTTGGCCCGGCAGCACTGCTTATCCCGGGAAGCCTGTTTATCGCCGGCGGTTTGCTGCTGCTCTCTTTTGCATCAACGACAGCTGCCCTGTTCCCAGCCGCCCTATGTTACGGCTTCGGCTTCGGGTCGATGCAGCCTGCACTCCAGACCTGGATGATCCAATCCGTAGAACCGCGCCAGCGCGGGCTGGCTAACGGCATGTTCTTTAACTCCCTTGATCTCGGAGTCGCCATCGGCACCTTGCTGCTTGGTGCAATTGCCTTATATACAAGCTATGCGGTTATGTACAGATATTCTATAATCGCACCTGTCCTGCTGCTCGTAATCTACCTCTTCGTCTATGCATCACAGCGCAGCAGAAGACGCCACTCCCCTGCACAGGAAGTGATCAGCCACACGTAACCCACGCTATAGTTCAAATACCTTCCAATGCCCCCATGACATCAGCAGCAGCGAACCATCGGCGGTCCAAGTGCCACTCCGGTGAATCCAATGCTGCTGTACAGGGCGGCACTCATCGTTTACAACACCTTTTATTGTGGTTATTGTGGTTGGTTCTGGAGTCTGATATTCGCCAGCGTCAAAAAAACCGCCCGGCGTTTACACGCGTAGACGGTTCTGCAGACAATCCATTGCTCTCAGTCCTGTAAAGCTCCTGCCGATACAGTCTCGCGCACCGCAGCCGGAAGGAACGGATTAGGCTGACCCAGGCTGTAGATATGAAGCAGATGCATCGCCCGGGTACAGGCGGTATAGAAAAGCTTGCGTTCATGCTCACGGCCATATTTCTCTGCGGAGCCATCGTAGATAATTACGGCATCGAACTCCACGCCTTTAGCCAGATAGGCGGGCAGCACCAGAGTGCCCTTTTGAAAATTAGGCGTTTCCTTGGTAACCAGCCTAACCGGCAGCCTGCTCTGCAGTTCATTATGCACCCGTGCACTTTCTTCCGCTGTTTTGCAGATAACAGCTACATAATGATAGCCCTGTGCATGCAGACTCAGCACATCCTGCTCCACCGAGGCCAGCAGGTCGTCTTCACTGTCCACGACTGTCAGCAAAGGCTCCTCGCCGCGCCGGTTAAACGGTACGATTTTCTCCCCTCCGGGAATCATCGCCCGTGTAAACTCGACAATCTCATAGGTAGAGCGGTAGCTGCGGGTCAATGAGATCACTTCCGTGTTCTCTTCGCCATAGATGCTGACCAGCCCGGCCAAATCCCCCAGCACCTCACCTTGCGCATAGATGGCCTGGTTGAGATCGCCCAGCACAGTCATTTTGGCCCGCGGAAAGAGCCGGCGCATGAATTCCAGCTGGAACGGCGAATAATCCTGCACTTCATCGACGATCACATGACGGATCAGTGTATTGGTGCGGAAGCCCTGACTGAGCTCCTTCAAATACAGAAATGGTGTCGCGTCTTCGTAGGCCAGTTCGTTCCCGGCAATGGTAGCCAGCGTGAAGCTGCAGATGTCATCCCATACATCAGGCA
Organism: Paenibacillus sp. FSL H8-0259; assembly: GCF_037963255.1. Taxonomy (NCBI): domain Bacteria; kingdom Bacillati; phylum Bacillota; class Bacilli; order Caryophanales; family Paenibacillaceae; genus Paenibacillus; species Paenibacillus sp. FSL H8-0259. Next base: position 3,554,400 of record NZ_CP150147.1, on the reverse strand, counting down.
GAACCTGGCTGCTGTTCAGGCTGTCCATTAACTCCCGGTCGGTAAACAGCCGGCTGTACAGCCCCTTCACATCAACGAACCGTCCGCGTTTGGTCCAGCCGCGCAGCGGCTTGAGGCGCTGGCTGACGATATAACGGGCGAGCATGATTTTCTCCGTTTCAAAATCATCAAAGCTATCATTATGCCCTCCGCCCTTGCGGCGCATCATATTATAAGCACGCTGATAGTCGCTGTTGTCCATAAGCTCAATCTGGTCATCGACCCATGATGCACTGCGTTCCTCAATGCTAAATGCTGCTATTCTTTTGAGCAGCCAGCCGGTCATCAGTTCGATCCGGTTAGCCAGCTTGATACCCGGGTCATAGCTATAGAACTGGCGCTCCATCTCTTCCTTGCCGACAACCGCACGCCCCTGGAACATCAGCGGCTTGAACATCATGCCTTCGTGCTCCAGCAGGTTTACATACCGCCGGATGACATCCAGGAACGATACGGAGGATTTATAGGTGATCCCTGCTCTGCGTATGGACGCTTCCGGCCCATCCGGCGCATTCAGCAGGCTCTCCGTCTGATTGAACACATCCTCCAGCTGAAACTCCTGTCCGAGCCGGTGCTCCAGATACATCTGGAAGGTGGTCTGCTGCATGTTCTCTTCACCGAGTTCAGGCAGAACGGTGGATACATAGCTGTTAAACAGCGGGTTTGGTGAAAAGAGCAGCATCTGGTCTGCCTGCAGCACCTCGCGGTATTTGTAGAGCAGGTAAGCTACCCGCTGCAGCGCCGCTGAGGTCTTGCCGCTTCCGGCCGCACCCTGCACAACCAGCATCCGGCTTCTGTCGTTGCGGATCACCGCATTCTGCTCCTTCTGGATGGTCGCAACAATGCTCTTCATCCGGTCATCGGCGCTGTGGCTCAGCACCTGCTGAAGCAGCTCATCGCCGATCGTTACGCCGGTATCGAACATCACTTCGATCTCTCCATTATCGATTACAAACTGGCGTTTGAGCTCCATGTTCCCCGTAATTAGTCCGCCCGGCGTGTCATAGGACGCCGGACCCGGCGCACCGTCATAATACAGGCTCGATATCGGGGCCCGCCAGTCGTAGATCAGGAAGGTTCCGTTATCCTCCATCAGTGAACCGATGCCCAGATAGATTTTATCTGCCGCAGCATCAGCTGATTCCGAGAAATCAATCCGGCCAAAGTAGGGGGATACGACCAGCTTTTTATATTTTTTGAGTGCTTTACTGGACTGCAGATGATGGCGTTCGCGTTCGTTCAGGATCTGCGCCTGCTGCCGCAGGCTTGTTGAGGTCTCGCCCAGATCGTCAGGACTGCTGAAGTTCACGGTAACTTCTTCCCAGAAGTCCTTACGCATATCCACGACATCCGTACGGTGGAGTCCAAGCTCCTCCGACAGCAGCCGGATGTGGGTAGATAACTGCCTGGTAATTCCGGTTACCCGCTCCTGCTCCTCTTGCCACTCGTGATCATGTTTATCCAATGCATTTCATCCCCTTCAGAAGGTTGACATTCATAATTCTACATGTTATAATTAAATTGAATAACTATGTTTTTTTGAATTAGGCTTTATTTGATATCTTTTTATATTACCAACTCTTTAGCGCTTTTACAAGTTTCCGGCACAATTTATTTCTAAGATAAGAATTGCTTCACGCAATACATAACCCTATGATGTATATATTCATCCGGTCCCTCTGGGACCGGATTTTTTTTGTTCTTTATATTTTTCCCGTCATATCGGCAGTGTCCTTCTCGTCCGTGTTCATCCGGTTAATCTGATCAGCCACCCTATCCAGACGATCCAGCTGATAGCCGTAATCATATATTGCCGCTGCCACCACGGACAACCGCAGCTGCCCGGATTTCTCAGGATCATATCCGTGGATGGCCGCCTCCAGAAATCGGTCGTTGTCCTCTGCCAGAAGTTCAGAATCATTCGCACCCGGCTTCAGCTTATCCTCGAATTTCAGCAGGATGTACTCATGATATTTAATCAGTTGCTCCAGATGCCGGTCAAACAGCTCATCGGTACGTTCTGTCCGCTCGGCCTGGAAGTAATGCCGGTCTATAGCCTCCAGCACCTGAAACCCCTTCTGCAGAGAATTGAGCAGATTCTTATACACCACCATCTGCCTTGTCTGACTGTATTTCGCCCTTCTTAGCTGCTTCTGCTCCTCTTCGAACAATGCATACTTGTCAGCCAATGCCTTAATGGAACCCTCCAGAGCGTTCTTCTCATCCCGGAATACACTTTCCTTCATTTCATGCGATACCGCAGTCCTTAGCAGCAGCGACAGGCTGGTGAACACATTCTCAATCTGCTGGATGTACTGCTTGCGCGGCTTCGGCGGAAAGACAGCGATATTAATAATGAATGCCGACAGAATACCGGTCAGCGTCAGCAGAAAACGGGTGAGCGCAAATTGCCACTGCCCGGAAGCCTCCATTACGGAGATTACGGTAACCAGCGTCAGGCCGATTGTATCAGCGCGGTTCATTTTCATGCTGATCATAATCACCAGAATACATACCAGCCCGACCGCAATCGGTTCATTGGACAGCAGCATTCCGCCCAGCAGTGCTATCACAGCTCCCATGGTGCTGGTCTGAATCTGATCGAGGAAATACCTCCATGATCTGTATATGGATGGCTGCATTGCAAAAATTGCTGCTATAGCCGCACCGACAGGGGAGGCGAAATTAAATAGAACGGACAGATAAAGTGCGAGCGTGACTGCCATTCCTGTTTTGAGTATGCGGGCACCAAAAGCCAAATCCATCCCTCCTAAAGAGCTTGATCTATTTCAATATAGATGCTGTGAATAAAAATTTATGTATATCCTGAAGGTATTCGGTAAATCTCTAATAATTGCACACACATTATTACCCATGAAGCACGCTGGCGAATTTTAGTATGGCTTAAGCCGGGTTTAAGGATTCTTTCAGCTTTCGGGGAATACTGGGTACATGTCAGCCAACATACAACTCAGAAGAGGTGAATCATGAACAACCCTATCCAAAGAATTACTGCATTCACTGCAGCCGTAATGCTCACTATGGCACCGGCTGCCGCTTTTGCGGAGAATCCGTCTACCGGCACAGCCACTTCCGCACCGGATTCCATACACGCCGGCAGGGAGCATGGGCATCCTCACGGCGGGAACAAGAACTTCCGGGCCGGAGGCCATTTCATCATCAATGAAACGGCTAAGCTGCTTGAGATGGACCGTTCAGAGCTCATTGACAGCCTGAAGGCAGGCAAGACACTCTCTGCCCTCGCCCAGGAGAAAAAGGGCTGGAGCGAAGATCAGTACATCCAGAAGCTGAGTGAAGCCGCCAGCCTCAAGGTCGACGAGTCGGTCAAGGACGGCCGGATTACGAAAGAGGACGCCGACAAGCTGAAGGCCGGGCTGCCCGTAATGATCAAGCTGAGCCTTAGCCGTGCGGCTCAGTTTCATCAGGCCAAGCCTTCACAGCAGCCTGCTGCGCCGAAGACACGCTAAAGCACCAGTCAATGATGCGGATGCCCTGCAGATTATTTGCGGGCATCCTTTTTGCCGTGCGGGCCTCCCCCTTTGCGCTCCTTGGAGTTCCGGTAAGCCTCGAAGCAGGCGGCAGACAGCATGAGCCATGCGCCGCTGGCTGCGTAGCCGCCGATCACATCACTGGGATAATGCACGCCCAGATAAATCCGGCTCCAGCCGATCCCGCCGGTCATCAGCACGGTGAACAGAATCAGGATGAATCGCTCACGTCTGTTGTGCATATGCCTCCAGAGAAGATAGGCAATCACTCCGTATAAAGAGAAGGCAGCCATAGAATGTCCGCTCGGAAAGCTGTACCCGGCCTGTTCAATGAGTCTGTGTATAGTGGGACGTTCGCGGTGGAACCACAGCTTCAGCAGTGTATTCAGCAATTGCGAGCCTAAGCCTACCCACAGAAACAAAGCCAGCTCCATCCGGTGCTTCAAGGCGAAGAATAATATAGTCATAGTCAGCAGCGAAATCCCGATAGCCAGCCTCGAGGAGCCGACGAGCGATAAGCTTTTGGCCAGCGCAGTGAGCGGCGGCGATTCCACAGATTGCACGATATGTATAACGGCACGGTCAAAGCCTGCAGCTCCGCCCTGCTTCACCAATACAGCGATCAGGATAAATCCCAGCAAAAACCATATAAAACGGCGAAATCCGCCGGACCAGTAATGATAATAAAGCATAACTACCCCCTTGTCTATTTCCGCGCCTGATGACAGATTTCCTGGAAGAGTCTCTCCCGTGTTATAATTGCCTAAGAAGTTAATTCATACTAAAGATGGAGTGCTGCCAAAGTGGAAAGTCTAAAATTACAGGAACGATTGTTGAACCAGTGTATCTCAACAAAAGTGCCCGTGACCATTTTTACAACTAACGGAGTCAAAATGCAGGGACTCGTAACCTCTTATGACGCTTATACTATCACCTTGCAGGGTCAAGGTGACGGCAGACAGAACGTACTCTTCAAATCGGCAGTCTCCACGGTAGTGCCGCTGAAGCCCGTCTCACTCAAATAAGCAGTCCCGCCCGGCGCATCTCTGGGCCTAACACCTACAAATTAACCGTCCCGAATTCAAAAGGAACACCGGAGCAAGCCATTCCGGTGTTCCTTTTGCCATTGTTGCCTGGCAGGACAAGCATTACACTTTGCAGTTAGTAACCGGTCCGAAATAATTATCCGGCAAATACTGCAGGCATTACACAGACCGGCTTGGACAATTCCGCCGTATTTCCTGTGAAGGTTAACCGCCCGCCGGCAGCATCCAGTGAGAAGACCACCAGATTATTGCCGTCCCGGTTGGCTACAATCAGATAGGCTCCGTCCGGCGTGACCGTGAAGTGGCGCGGATGCCCCCCTCTTGTGGATACATGCTCCACCAATGTAAGCTCAGCCGATGCCGGATTTACAGCGTAGACCACAATACTGTCGTGACCGCGGTTAGAGCCGTACAGATATCTGCCATCCTTGGAAAATGCAATTTCGGCACAGCTGTTATTCTCTGACGGGTAACCTTCCGGAAGTGTCGATACCGTAAATGCCGTCTGCAGAGTCCCTGCATCAGCATCATATAGGAAGGAAGTTACGGTGGAATCCAGCTCATTGATCACATAAGCGGATTTGCCATCCGGATGGAACACGAAATGGCGTGGTCCCGCTCCTTCATGCAGTACAGTATCTCCAAGCGCTTCAAGCTTCTTCGCTTCTTTGTTAATCCGGTAGGTCCGGATCAGATCCAGCCCCAGATCAGACACAAACAGGAAGCGCTCATCCGGACTGAAGATGGCCGAATGCGGATGCGGCCGGTCGTGGCCCGGAAGATCACTATGTCCGGTATGTACTGCAATATCCGTCAGGGCTTCGGGTATCCCGTCTGCATCCAGGGTAAGCAGTCCTACCGTTCCCCCGTGATAGCTGCATACTACAATATGTTCGCTTTCAGCATCTCTATTGATATTACAGGTCGTGGTTTGACCCGTGCCTGCGGCAGGCATCGTCGGAGTCCGCTTCAATTCAGTCAGCTTGCCGGTCTTCGGCTCAATCGCGAAGGTTACAATCTCTCCCTCTTTGCCGCCCTCCCCACTTGGCTTCTCGCCAATCGCATACAGCTTCAGCCCGGAAGGGTCCACATTTACGAACGTCGGGTTCGTTATGCCATCAGCTGTATCCAGCCTCTCAAGTGTACCTCCGGCTTCACCGTCAAAAGCAAACACCTGAACTCCGCTCTCCTCAGCCGTTGCATAAGAGCCGGTAAACAACAGCAGCTTCGTATTCTCATTCATCTGGGTAATCCTCCTCCAACTTGTGGTTATGGATGCATATCAGCCATCTATATAATTTACAGTTTTTCGTGAGGTATGACAAATGCAACGGAAAAAATGACAAAAAACATTTCAAAAATAAGACTTCTCAAAGCAAAAAGAGTATGCTATAATGAAAGCGCTAACATCAATGTTAATTATGTATAAAGGGGGAACACGAATGAGCAGCCTGCTGGAAGCCAGAAATGTATATGAGGACTTCGAGGTGGAGACAGACATTCTGTTCTTTAAGGTCGGGGACCATGACCTTGTCATTTTTCACGGCAGAAACTACAACATTAAAAAGAGAATGACTGCCGAGCAACTGAACCGCTTATTGTCGAGTAACAGCTATTATCATGTGTACGGGGGCTGCTACGTTAACCTGAACAAGATCAGCTCCATCGAAGATGACTGTATCTATTTCGGTGAAATGGGCTTGTATGCGAAATCTGTACGCGTTCCCAGACGCAAACAGGAAAGCATCCGCCATCTGCTGAGAGGACTTAGCTCCTGAGGCGGATACATATCCGTTGCCTGCTAATCCGTAGAATACAGCACAGAATTATTTTTACGCATTCAATGTCTCTCTCATCTGGCCGGAGCGCGCATGGGGAAACCTATTGCTGCTCCGGCTTTTTCCTGTTTCTTAATGGAATATTAAAAAGTTATTATGCTTTTTTATACTTTCTTAAGGTTTGGAATTCTGTTTTCTGGTAAAGTTGTAGAAAGACAGGCACCACCTATATTGAAGGGAGTCATTAATTATAATGGACAAAAAAGATTTCAACGAAAATGGACAGCTTGAAAACGGCGGAACGCCGCCGGAAGAGAACGACACTTCTGTAGTTACCCCGGAAGATGGAATTGAACGTGCCGAGGCCGTATCTGAACCTCAGGCTGAAGTAATTATTCCGGCAGAACCTGTACAAGCTGCAACAGAAAGCTCCAGCAGCGTGCACTCTCCGAAAATTGAAGAAAGCGTTCCCGTGATGAACAAGGTAGGCGACGGTACTCCTCCTTCGAAGCCGGCAGCACCTGCAGGCGGCAAAGGCTGGATGATCGCCTCCATCATATTGGCAGCGGCATTAATTGTAGTCCTGATTGTGCAGCCTTTCAAGAAAGACGACAGCAAGATCGCTGTTGCTACCGTTAACGGAACGGATATCACGAAAGCACAGCTTTACGATAAATTGGTTGAAGCAGGCGGCGAATCCACGCTGCAGAACCTGATTACTACCACTCTCGTGGATCAGGAAGCGAAGAAAGCCAACATTACCGTAACCGATGAAGACATTAACCAGGAGATCGCAGATCTGACCACCCAGTTCGGCGGTGAGGAAGCCCTGAATTCTGCTCTGCAGCAGAGCTCCATGACTCTGGATGACCTGAAGAAGCAAATGCCTTTGCAGGTTGAGATCCGCAAGCTGGTTGAACCGAAGGTTACCATTACGGATGAGGACATCTCCAAATACTACGATGAGAACAAAGCTACCTTCAATCAGGAAGAAGAAGTTCGCGCTTCACACATCCTCGTTGAAACCAAAGAAGAAGCTGATGCCATCGTCAAACAGCTGAAAGACGGAGCAGACTTCGCCACACTCGCTAAAGAGAAATCTGCAGATACCGGTTCCAAAGACAAAGGCGGAGACCTCGACTTCTTCAAACGTGCCGATATGGTTGCTGAATTCTCCGATGCGGCCTTCAACATGAAGGTTGGTGAAACCAGCGGTGCTGTGAAGACCGATTACGGTTACCACATTATCAAGGTTACTGACCGTAAAGAAGCACATGAATACACGCTTGCTGAGAAAAAAGAGGAAATCACCAAGACTCTGAAAGCGCAAAAAGTCTCGGAAATGTCTTCTACCTGGCTGGCTGATTTGACCAAGAATGCCACCATCACTAATACTTTGACCGATACTCCTGATGCATCCGCTACTCCGGCAGCATCTGCCGCACCAGATGCCAGTGCAGACCCTGCTGCTGCTGCAACAGAAGCTCCAGCCAAGTAATCTATTCATTCCTGCATAATACACACATACCTAAAGAGGACAGGCGGATTCCCGCCTGTCCTCTTTGCTTGTCCGGCCTTAGGCCCGGACGCAGCCGTCAATGATTCTTTTTACGGATCTGTTTGTCGTGATTCTCGCCCCACTCCTTGGCCTGTGCGGTTGCAATGGCAATCGCCCGCCCCTCCTCATAACCATCCTCAAGCAGCGCATTGGCAATTTCCACAGCCTTGTTGCGCACAGGTGCAGTGAAGTTCTTCAGAGAATCCGGATAGTCTCCTTTATTCCATGGCATAACAAAAACCTCCTTGATCTGACTATACTCATACTTAGCCGGATCAGGGAGGTTCTAAACCACTTATTGTAATGTTTCCTTATTTAATGACTTTCACACGCTCTTCAATCGGCTGGAATTCTTTCTCTCCCGGAGGGGTTACAATGGTACCGAACGGCAGCTGTGCAATCAGCTTCCACTCTGCCGGAATACCGAATGTTTCTTTGACTTCATCGTCAATCAGCGGATTGTAATGCTGAAGCGAAGCGCCCAGACCCTGTTCTGCGAATGCTGTCCACACTACGAACTGCAGAATTCCTGAGGACTGGTTGGCCCAGATCGGGAAATTCTCTGCATACAGCGCGAAGTTCTCCTGAAGATGCTTCACCACCGCCTGGTCTTCGAAGAAGAGCACGGAGCCGTAACCGGCTTTGAAAGAAGCTAATTTCTGGGCAGTGCCTTCGAATTGTTCAGTCGGAACGATTTTACGCAAGGTTTCTGCAGTGATATCCCACAGTTTATCATGTTGTTCACCCAGCAGGACCACGGCTCTGGAGCTCTGGGAGTTGAAGGAAGTCGGGCTATGTAATACTGCCTCTTCAACGATCTTCTGGATCTGTTCATCAGAGATTGGGGATTCTTTGCTGATTGCATATACGGAACGTCTGCCTTTTACCGCTTCGAAAAAGTTCTTAGACATAAAATAACTACCTCCATTTAATTAAGTAACTTACTTTTATAAATCTTAACACTTTTCCTACCGGAATACAACTCTTATTCACAACTTTTTCCTGTCTGCTTACTTATGCTTATATATCAGCTCTTAGTGTCGCTGTATTCGCAGTAATTATGCGCCTTCCACTATTTTCTATAAGCTGATCTTCACGTTTAGAAACATGGCACTAACTTTTCGTATATACAACCTGTCAATAAATACGCTACAATGATTCAGCAAAAGTGCAGAAAGAAGGTCATTTATGAGCTCCCCTTTTAAGGATGGAACTAAACGAACAATGAAATTCACATTATTAATGCTGCTAAGTTCTGCCTTGATTCTAAGCGGCTGCAGAGACACAGCTTCGACATCATTAAATGCAGCGGCCGCGGTTACAGAACCTGAGACAGCTATAGATTCCACTGCACCTGTGTCCTTCTGGGTCGCTACCGATACACATTATCTGGATAAAGCGCTTGAGGATGGCGGCCAAGCCTTCCAGACCTATGTCACAGGCGGAGACGGTAAGATGCTTCCCTACAGTGATGAATTAACTGAGGCTCTTGTCTATGATGTGGAACAGAAGAAACCTGAATTCCTCATTCTCAGCGGCGATCTCACCAACAATGGTGAAGCAAGCAGCCATAAAGAGTTAGCCGCGAAGCTGCACCGGATTGAGGCAATGGGCACCAGCGTATATGTTATTCCCGGCAACCACGATATCAATAACCCTTGGGCCAGATCCTTTGACGGTGACAAGCAGGTAGTTGCAGATCATATTAATGTGGAGGATTTCCTCGCGACCTATGAGGATTTCGGTTACCATGAGGCGCTATCCCGGGATGCTGACAGCCTAAGCTATGTGGTTAAGGCCGCCCCAGGCCTCTGGCTTCTGATGATTGACAGCGCCCAGTATGCGCATAATGAAGAATATAATTTTCCGCAGACGGACGGGCGGATCTTACCTTCAACCTTGTCGTGGATGGATGAGAATGTGAAGCTGGCCGCACAGGAGCATGCCTCGATCATTACTGTAATGCATCATAACCTGTTAAGCCACACCTCCATGGCGGTATCCGGCTTCAAGCTTAACAACAGCCAGGAAACCATGAAGACGCTCCGCAAGGATGGCCTCAATCTGGTCTTATCCGGGCATATCCATATGCAGGATATCCGCCGGGACCCTGCCGAGGATTCTATTGATCCGGCCATGCCTGTATACGATATTGCTACAAGCGCAATGGCGGTTAATCCCCATCAGTACGGCGCGATGACGTTTGATCCGGTCTCCCGTGCTTTTACCTATAATACGGCCGCAGTCGACGTGGAGGGCTGGGCTCAAGCGAAGGATATTACCGATCCTCATCTGCTGAACTTCAAATCGTATGCTGAAGATACCTTTGCAGGTGAATCTTATGAGAAGGCAATGACCAGACTGAAGGATAGCACCTTTACAGAAGCTCAGAAGCAGTCAATGGCCGAGGTCATGTCCAAGCTGAACGTGAAATATTTCGCCGGCACCGCCGCTGACTCACTGGACGAGATCCAAGCCATGCCGGGATACAAGCTGTGGGAGAGTATGGAGGGCGGATTCATGTCCGGGTATATCCGCAGTATGGCCGAGCATTCAGAACAGAGCAATGTATCGCTGGAGATGGTTCTGACTACACAGTAACCGACATTATTTTGAGAGGAGCATGCTTAGTGACAGATACTCATGAATCCCCGCCAGGCAGCAGCCTGCCTGAGATCATCTCCAAGCCGGCGCACCGGGCGCTGGCCGGAGCCGGTATTGTAAACCTGGAGCAGCTAACCACAATTACAGAAGCAGAGCTGCTGAAGCTGCACGGTATGGGTCCTAAGGGCATCCGTATCCTCCGGCAGGCGCTTGCAGACAAAGGGCTTGATTTTGCCAAGTAAGCTGGTGTAGTGTGACGCTCAACGTGATACATCAAACAGCGGCAGCCATGGACGGGATGAAGTCCTGAGCTGCCGCTGTTATGTTGTACTGGCTTAGCTTGAGACATGAGCCAGCTTTAACTGTATTTTGTACAACTAAAGCTTGCCCACATGCCTCAGAAGGAGTTTTAATTGCACTCTGTACACTTATATAATTCTTTTTTTGCCGAAGAAGAATATTTTGCTCAATTTTAATTGTACAGAATACAGTTATTCCTGTACATCCGGGTTTTCGCCGTCTTTTAATTGTACAGAATACAGTTATCTGCCATGCGCTCCGTACCGCCTGCTTGAATTCTTCATTTACTTATAAGCGCTGCCACAGAGAAAACCGCCAGAGAGAAAATCAGGCAGAGCGCTTCAATTTCTTGTGTAATATAATAGATGGCTCCGACAACCCCAAGCCCCGTTGCATTGGAGATAACAAGCCGCTTTACCAGCGATTCCCCGGCAAATCTGATGACTGCAAATTGAAAAATACTAAGCAGGATATGCAGAGGGTATAGAATTAAAAAGAACAGCACAAACACGACGAATCCGCCGGGGCCACTGATATATGTGGTCTCAGACACTAATGAATTATCGATGCCCGTGACCATTATGCCGTATAACACACTTAACACTGGCGAGATGAGGCAGATATTCATTAAAAGTTCCCTTTTAGCTTTGTCCATGTTCTAAACTCCTAACAGAAGTCTCTCATCCACATCGTGGAGAGAGACTTTCTTTCTGAAGTCCGCAGTATTTTTTATTTCGCGGTTACATCTTTGATTCCCCTCAAGATTCTATAAACTGCAAAGCACGTCTGGTATGATAATCAGAGATTCCCTTTGCAGTCTGCTGATCCGGATAACCTCTCTGGACCAGCTTTAAGCCAGCCGAGATCAACGAAAGATGATGATGATATTGATAGAACAGCTTCCTGTTTACATCGAGATTATCATTCTTCAGATACCGGTAGAAATCACCAAAACGGAATTCCATAAAACTGTGCTCGTGCTCAATATCGTAGAATCCGGCTCCTTCAATATCAATCAAACAGGGTTCAAGCTGATCCGTAACCAGCACATGGTTAGGACCGAGCTCTCCATGGATATATCCATAACGGCTTCTGCGTTCTACTCTTGATTCAAGTTTGTACAGCATATCGAGCAGCTTACCCTGATTCCTGCGGATAACATCAATATATTCAGAGGCATATGACAACTGGATTATAGCATTTTGCAATTGGATAAGATGACATTGTCCCGAACTTCGCTCTGTTTGATCCGGCTTCCCGTAGATATCGCTTTCCCCCGCATGCATGCCCGTAATCATGTCTCCCAGGCGTTGGAAGATAGTATCCTTAACCCTGGAATCAGAATGATTGAAATAGGCCTCGGCAGCTTGCCCGGTTACATACTCAACAAGCGCATAATCAAAATCATAAGGATTCCTGTCCTTATTCATATCATAGAGGGCAGGCGTCCGGATAGATTGTTCTAGTAAGTATCTGTTGTTTATCTCAAATTGTTCACTGCCGTAGGATTGCACATTCGTATTCTGATTCACAATTTCTTCCTGAAAATAATTCATCGTAATATCCCACACATACAGAACGCAGGAAAATCCATTAGTGCAGTCTATCTTATAGACCACCTTTTGCGCGCCTCCATGCATCTTTGTAACCATTGCAACACAATAACTTGTGCCAAAGACCTTCTCCACATACGCCTGTAAGGCAGCAGGATCGAGATGACAATAATTTTCCAAGGAACAACACTCCGCTTCTTCATTTATTGCCGGCTACCCCACTGTATTATATTTTCCGGAAAAAATATAGACTGTTTCTTTCGTTTCTGTTATTATGTTGAATTAGGTCTTGAATAAAATCGGCATACAAAACAGTCTCTGGAATCATTCCAGAGACTGTTTTGTATTTGCTGTATTTTCCCGGATATAGCCCCTGTTCGGTTTGAGTGCTCATGTGCTAATCTCCCCGCTGACTAATATACTCCAAGTAACATTCCGCCCGCTGAACCAGCTACAACGACTACCCAAGGCGGAAGCTTCCAGAAAACCAGCATAATAAATAGAATGGCGGCCAGCGCGAAATCCATCGGCTCCACAATAGCAGAAGTCCACAGGGGATCATACAAGGCAGCAAGTAATAACCCAACAACAGCTGCATTAATTCCGGCCAGGGCTCCCTGAATTTTCAGGTTTTTTCTTAAGCTGTTCCAAAAAGGAAGTGCGCCGACTACGAGAAGAAAGGCCGGCAGGAAGATGGCGGACGTGGCAACGATTGCCCCGGTAACACCTCCGGTCAGGGCCCCAAGGTAACTTGCAAAAGTGAACAACGGACCCGGAACTGCTTGCGTGGCTCCGTACCCCGCCAGGAAATCTGCTTGGCTAACCCAGCCTGAAGGAACTACTTCTCTTTCCAGAAGCGGAAGCACAACATGTCCGCCGCCGAATACCAAAGAACCGGAACGATAAAAGCTGTCAAATATCGCCAACCCTCCGGTCTCTGCAGTTCCTCTTAATAAAGGGAGAGCTACTAAGAGACCAAAAAATAATAGTAAACAGAGAATAGCAAAGGTTCGGCTGATTGAAACGTGAAGGTTTGCTGTGCCTTCCGCAGTTTTTTTGCGATAAAGCCAAACCCCAACTATGCCAGCTGCAGCAATTGTAAGTACCTGGCTGTAGGCTGTCTGCCAGGACAATGTAACAGCTGCTCCAATAACAGCGATGGTTACTCTTTCCCGGTCAGGTGTCAGCTTTTGCCCCATTCCAAGAATAGCATGGGCAACAACCGCCACAGCAACGATCTTCAGTCCATGAATCCAGCCTGCACTGCCTATATCATATCCTTGAAGCAAAAAGGCAAAGGCAACCAGCGCAATGACAGAAGGTAAAGTAAAGCCTAGCCACGCAACAACCCCTCCCAGCAAACCTGCTCTTACAACACCGATACCGATACCAACCTGGCTGCTCGCCGGACCAGGGAGAAACTGGCAAAGAGCTACCAGATCAGCGTAGCTCCGTTCATCCATCCATTTCCGGCGGCGTATATACTCATTGTGAAAGTAACCCAGGTGAGCGATCGGTCCTCCAAACGAAGTAAGACCCAGTTTAGCAGATACAAGCAGTACTTCAAGAAGAGCCCCCGCTCTCCCCTTCTGAATATCTTCCGGTACCCTCTGCTCATCCGTCTGCATTTACATTGCCCCCTTGATTTTGAACTGCACAGCTAAACTTTACTGATTAGAGTATCCAGCATTTCCTTGCGTCCGCTTAACTCCCTGAACGGTCCACACCATACAGCTTCTTCATATGCTCAATATGAGAAACTCCCCAATCATTCAATACCTGCAGCACAGAACTTAATCCTTTCCCATATTCCGAGATTGAATATTCAACCTTTGGCGGGATCTGATTGTACACTTCACGGTGAACGATATCGTTATACTCTAACTCCCTTAACTGCTGGGTGAGCATCTTCTTGTTAATATCCGGAATGGATTTCTGCAGTTCTCCGAATCGCATGGTGCCTTTGTTCATTAGCTGCAGCAGAATAACAGGCTTCCATTTCCCGATCAGAATGTCCAGTGCCGATTCAAACTTACAATACGATTCCATAGCCTCCAGCTCCTTATCCTGCGTATGGTTACTTATTCTTAACTATGTTTATTAAAAGTGCCTACTTTCGCGTATCGCTTCATTGGGGCTATTATACCAGTAACAGACAGCAAAAACGTATCAGGAGGAGTCATTTATGAATACTGCATTATGGATTGTACAGGGAATTGCAGCAGCAGGTTTTGTATATTCGGGCTGGCTTAAGGCCTTTCGGTACGGGCAGGCGAAAAAATCCTGGGGATGGGTATCGGATGTTCCCAAGGCATTAGTGGTCTTTATAGGGGTAGCCGAACTATTGGGCGCACTTGGATTGATACTTCCTTATGCGCTGAATATTGTACCTGTGTTAACGCCGGCTGCCGCAGCAGCCCTTGCAGTGACTGTCCTGTGCGGCGCCCTTTTTCATATCAGACGCAAGGAATACCGGGAGATCGGCGTGAACATCTTCTTTATCGTGTTGGCTCTAATTGTCGCGGCTGGACGGTTCTGAACGAGAAAGTCAAGATAGTCCTACTCAGCTTACAGATGATCCATCCAGATATTCCAGGACAGAAAAACGCAAACCGCCGCCATTACAAAAAAAACAGCAGAAACCCGGGTGTTTGAACGGAAATTAACGCCATAGGCTGTAAAAAAGATTGCTGCTGCTAATTTAGAGGTAAGCTGATAATAACCATTTTGCGGAAAAGAGGAGCTGCTAAATATAACGGCCGCAAGCAATGTGGTAATAATAAGAATCTTAAACCACAGTGGTTCTGTTAAGAATTGTTTGTAGATTAGAATGATCCGCTGCATGCTAGCCGCCCTTTCATTTATCTGAAATTTTATCCTTTTCTTTAATTTCACTATACCTGAATATAAAAAAAACCGGAACCACCTAATTTCTTAGGGGTTCCGGCTTCATGCTTACCTCTTTAAACCTTACGGACGGTCAATCCAGATATATCCGTCTTCATCCACTTCAACGGTAGCATGTAGACCTTGTGCCAGAACACGCAGCGGCACATAAGCATCTCCGTATTCATCCACGAATACAGGCTGTGGAAGCTTAACGGTAGCGCCGGCAATCTGTGCCTGTGCGGAGCCGATTTTGAATACCAGCAGATCGCCGTAGACATCATCGGTTACATTAATCGCGCGATTAGCCGCATCCCACTCAACAGAAGCATCCAGGTCCTCTGCAATATAGCGCAGCGGAACATAAGTGGTGCCGTTGTCCACGATAGGATAATAATAATCATCATCCGGTGCCATCATCAGGCTCTTGGACGTAATCCCCATATCATCCTTGAGCAGGTTGTAGACCGCAGAACCCTGTTCAAAGCTTCTCAGCGTCTCACCCGGAGTAAGCTGCGCTGAGGAGAAATCAATGCCGCCGGTTGTGCTGATCGGATCAGCAGTTACAGGACCATTCACGTTCCAGGTCTCCGAAACCAGCTTCACATTGATACTCTGCAGCGGCAGATCTTCACTGGCCGGAAGAGCAACCTTAAGATCAATGTTCTGCTTACGGACATGGAAGCCGCTGTCCACGAACAGGTCCACGGTCAGCTTCGTATCTTTGCCGAGAACAGTCTTCAGTTCAGGAGTGCTCTCATAGAGATTCTCGAGCTGCTTGTCGTAGACCAGCAGTAGAGCATCCACTGCCAGCTTGGCAGCATCATGCGCTACAGTAACTACGCCTTCTTTGTCATCCAGCGGAATCTCTCCAAAGCCGAGACTGTTCAGATCTTCACCTGAAGCCTCAAGTAGCGGATACAGATAATCATAGAGGCCGCTGATCAGGGCAGTGAAGCCTTCAGTGTCTTTGGAGATCGATCTCAGGAAGCTCTTCAGCAGCACCGGAAGCTCTTCACCATTAATTTCGGTATGTAGCTTCGTCAAGCTCGTCTGCTGGCCATATACAGTTTCCGATACCGAGGCAACCGTAATTGCTCCAGGATTCGGCAGGTTCTTCACCACGAACTGGGAGATCAGCTTGGAGAGCTCCAGTGTCTTCGTCTGATCCAGACCTTCTATACCGAGTGTGTCTTCATATCCCTGAATCGGGAAGTAGAACGGTTGCTTGGCTCCTTCAGCGGTAAAGACAATATTCGCCTGATCCATGAAGAAGGAGAAAGGAATTTTGGATTGCTTATACCCTAGAATTCCCGATGCCGAGACATTGCCGTTGTCCTGCAGCTTCACATTTCCAAGCGTAAGGGATAATGAATTAATAAGATCGACAATCTCTTGATCCTCCGCACGGATGCCTACTGCAGGAACAGCGCTTAAGCTAAGCGTCGTACTTGATTCTGAGGACTTCACATCGAGATCCCCGAGCAATGCCTTGTTGACATCAAATCCGCCGACGGTTTGGCAGCCTGCCAGGATCAGCAGCAGTGCGAGAAACGGCACTATCCATTTGGTTCTTGCTTTCATTTTCTTCATAGCATGTCTCCTCTAGCTCATAATGTGGTAACGTATCCATCATCTCAAAGGAGGAAGGATTTGTAAATGTAGAGGTCAGATTCTATTCCCCCTTCATAGGGTAAATAAACTCCGCCACTCTATAGATACCCAATCTTGGAAAAAGAGAATCTTTACCAACGCAAGTACCGCTAAATGTGCGGGATAAAATGACCACCAGACCCAGCGCGGCAGCCGTTTCCGCTCCAGTAATATCCAGAAGCCCGGAGTCAGCGCAATGAGGATGGTAGGGACTATACTGGCCATCTGCACCAGCCAGTTATAATAGAACAAATAGAATACGTTCAGTGCAAAATGTGCCAGCACAAGCCAATACGAGCGGGAATAACGGAAAATCAGCACCAGAAGCAGCCCGTACGCATTATAATCCAGCGGCAGAATATCCATGAGCAGCACCGCAAGGATAATTACCGGAATCCCGTACCACAGCTTCGGCAGCTTATCGAGCAGCGTCAGCACGGCAGCAGACAGCAGGAGGGTGAACACCACATTCCATCCGCCGGGGTCCAGCGCCAAATTATACGGAATCTGGGCAAGCAGGGCGATCACCAGCAGCCGCCGCAGATAGCGGGGTCTCGATGAAGTATGTATATGCCCTTGCACCAGCGCGTAGCAGTAAATCGGAAAAGCAATTCTCCCCACTACCCTCCAGGCAAGCTCGCCCGGGAAAAAAATATAGCCGATGTGGTCGATCAGCATGGTCAGCATGGCAATAATCTGCATCTGTGGCCTCCTGTCACAGTTATGTATTAGTTTACGCCTTAGATGCTATTATCCATGGCCGGGCGGGATGCTGCAAGTGTTGCATGGGATCTTTATGTCAAAAAACCAGAATGCTCCCTGCCTGGGAGCAATTCTGGCGGTAATTCAAGCCTAAGCTGTCTTCGACTTATTATAAATATCAAAACCTACTGCCAGCAGCAGCACCAGACCTTTAATGCCCTGCTGCCAGTCTACGCCGAGGCCGACGAGCGACATCCCGTTATTCATAACCCCCATGACCAGACCGCCGATGATTGCGCCGACCACGGTCCCGATCCCGCCGGAAGCGGATGCTCCGCCGATGAAGCAGGCGGCGATGGCATCCAGCTCGAAGTTGGTGCCGGCTTTGGGTGTAGCCGAGTTGAGCCGTGCAGCGAACACGAGCCCGGACAATGCGGCAAGCACCCCCATGTTAACGAATACCCAGAAGGTGACACGTTTGGTTTTGACCCCGGAGAGGCTTGCCGCCTTCTCGTTGCCGCCAAGTGCGTAGATATGCCGGCCCATCGTCATGTGATTCATGACGAATGAATAAATCGCGATCAGCACCAGCAGAATGACGAGGATGTTCGGAATCCCGTTATATTGGGCAATGACATAAGTGAACAGGTTGATTACAATGACCAGTGCCGCCGCCTTGCCAACCGAAATCCACACCGGGGATTGTTCGAAGCCGTATTTAAGTGTGATTTGGCGGCTGCGGTATTCCTGATAGACAACCAGAACGGACAGGATGACTCCGATGACCAGGGTCAGCACATTCAGCGAACTGCCGCCGGCAATATCGGGGAGGAACCCCGAGCTGATCTTCTGAAAAGCCTTGGGAAACGGTGCAATGGATTGTCCATTAAGCACGATCATCGTTAGGCCCCGGAACAGCAGCATCCCTGCCAGGGTGACGATAAACGCGGGGATTTTGATATAAGCGACCCAGAAGCCCTGCCATGCACCGACCAGAGCGCCCATCAATAGCGAGAGAATCACAGCTAGCACAGGATTCATCTTCATATCGACCATCATAATGGCCGAAAGTGCGCCGATGAAGGCGGCCACCGAACCTACTGACAGATCAATGTGCCCGGTGATAATGACGAGTACCATCCCGATGGCGAGCACCAGAATGTAGCTGTTCTGCAGAATCAGATTGGTTACGTTCAGCGGCTTCAGCAGAATGCCGTCCGTCATAATTTGAAAGAAAATAGAAATAAAGATCAACGCAATAATCATGCCGTATTGGCGGATATTCTTTTTGAAAAGTTCAGTAATGGCTCCCATGCGGTGTTACCCCCTGCTTCGTGTCATAAATTTCATCAACAGCTCCTGCGATGCATCCTTCCGCTCCACTTCCCCGCTGATGCGCCCTTCGCACATCGTGTAGATCCGGTCACACATCCCGATAATTTCCGGCAGCTCGGACGAGATGACCAGCACGCCTTTACCTTCTGCCGCCAGACCGTTAATAATCGAGTAGATTTCGTATTTAGCGCCAACATCAATCCCGCGTGTAGGCTCATCCAGGATCAGAATATCCGGCTGGGCATAGATCCATTTGCTGAGCACCACCTTCTGTTGGTTGCCGCCGCTGAGATTGACGGTCTTTTGCAGAATGCTCGGCGTCTTGATGTTCAGCTTCTTGCGGTATTCCTCGGCGACCAGCACTTCCTCATTCTCATTGATCACCCCGCGGCGTGAGAGCTTCTTCAGATTGCTGAGTGAAATGTTACGTTTGATATCGTCAATCAGAATGAGGCCGTATTGCTTGCGGTCTTCAGTGACGTAGGCTAGCCCGCTTTCTATTGCCTGGGTAATATTGTTAAGGTGTACCTCTCTGCCGTGCATAAAGGTCTGTCCGCTGATCCGCTTGCCGTAAGACTTCCCGAACACGCTCATGGCCAGCTCCGTGCGTCCAGCGCCCATCAGCCCGGCAATGCCGACAACCTCGCCGCGCCGGATGTGCAGATTGATCTGATCCAGCATTTTGCGGTCCTGCTGGGTGGGATGATATACTTCCCAGTTACGGATCTCGAAGATGGTTTCCCCCAGCTCCGGCGTCCGCTCCGGATAACGGTTCGTCAGATCGCGCCCGACCATGCCCTTAATAATCACATCTTCAGTGACTGCATCGCGCTTCATATCCAGCGTCTTAATGGTCTGCCCATCCCGCAGAATCGTTACAGAATCCGCTATCTTCTCGATTTCGTTCAATTTGTGGGAAATGATAATCGAGGAAATCCCCCGCTTCTTCAGCTCCAGAATGAGCAGCAGCAGGTTCTCGCTATCATCCTCGTTCAGCGCCGCCGTCGGTTCGTCGAGAATGAGCAGCTTCACTTCCTTGGAGAGCGCCTTGGCGATCTCTACGAGCTGCTGCTTGCCGACGCCGATCGTTGATACTCCGGTAAACGGCGATTCCTTGAGACCGACGGTTGTAAGCAGCTCCTTGGTCTTCACCGTCGTTTCGTTCCAGTTGATCACCCCGCGCCGCGCTTGCTCATTGCCGAGGAAGATGTTCTCCGAAATCGACAAATACGGAATCAGCGCCAGCTCCTGGTGGATAATGACGATGCCCAGGCCCTCACTGTCCTTAATATCCTTGAACTGGCATACCTGCCCCTGATACAAAATATCCCCTTCGTAGGTGCCATGCGGATACACTCCGCTAAGCACCTTCATCAGCGTGGACTTGCCGGCCCCGTTCTCCCCGCAGAGGGCGTGGATCTCGCCTGCCTTAACCTGCAGATTGACATTCGCGAGCGCTTTAACGCCGGGAAATGTCTTCGTAATGCCTTTCATCTCCAAGATATATTCACTCAAGTGTCTCTCACCCAGCTTTCCTTGTGACTGTGCAGCGGCTGACGGCGGCTGCCCTGAATCCTGGCTGCCGCCGTCAGCCGCTAAATAACTGCCATATAAGCTGAACTTAAGAAGGATCTCTTCCTGCTTCTTAAGTTCACTCTGTGCAGCCGGTTACTCTCCCAGCTGATCTTTAGTATAGTAGCCGCCGTCTACCAGCACCTTGTCTACGTTGCTTGCATCCACAGACACTGGCTCCAGCAGGTAGGACGGAACGATTTTGACACCATTGTCGTAGGTTGTGGTATCGTTGACTTCAGCTTCCGTACCCTTCAGCACGCTTTCGGTCATCTCCACCGCCTTCTTGGCCAGCTCACGGGTATCCTTGAATACCGTCTGCGTCTGTTCTCCGGCCAGAATGGATTTCACGGAAGCCAGCTCGGCATCCTGTCCGGTAACTACCGGAAGCTTCTTGTCTCCCGACCCGTAGCCCACGCCCTTCAGGGAAGAGAGAATTCCGATGCTGATACCATCGTAAGGAGACAATACAGCGTCGAGATTATCGCTGGCATAGTTGGCGCTCAGCAGGTTATCCATCCGCGCCTGGGCAGCGGCACCGTCCCAGCGCAGCGTAGCGACCTGATCCATCGTAAGCTGCTTGCTGCGGACGACCAGCTTGCCGGAATCGATATACGGCTTCAGGATGGACATCGCCCCATCGAAGAAGAAGTATGCATTGTTGTCATCCGGCGATCCGCCGAACAGCTCGATATTGAACGGTCCTTTGCCGTCTTTCAGGCCCAGCTTCTCTTCAATGTAGGAGCCTTGCAGCACGCCCACCTTGAAATTATCGAAGGTTGCATAGTAGTCTACATATTCACTTTTTTTGATCAGACGGTCATAAGCGATGACTTTGACATCCGCATCATGCGCCTTCTGCAGCACATCCGTCAGGGCCTCTCCGTCAATTGAAGCGATTACAATCGCATTCACGCCTTTGGTGATCATATTCTCAATCTGGGATACCTGGTTCTCCACGACATCCTCGGCATACTGCAGATCGGTGCCGTAGCCCAGCTTTTCGAACTCCTTCACCATGTTGTTGCCGTCATTTACCCAGCGTTCCGAGGATTTCGTAGGCATTGCAATGCCTACTTTGCCTTTGGACGCATCTGTGCCGCTTGATGAATTCCCGTTGCTGCCGCATGCGGATAAGATAAGTACGAGTGTTAGTAGCAATGTGATCACTGAATATTTTTTCATTCCTGCACTACCCCCTGGACTATTCTGTTGTCTTCCACGGGTGCTCCCGTGTGACATGTTGAGTATAGCAACGGAGGCCATGGGGCGTATTTACACTCAGACTACTGTTTTTATAAAAATCCAACTTTTGTAATACGAGGGCACAACAAAAAACCGCATGCAGCCCGGAGGTGCACACGGTTAAGGGTTGAAGCAATGGAGTTATACGGGCTGATTCAAATCGCTTAATGCCTGCTTAATCTCTTCCAGCTCCTGCTTCAATTGGGTGAACAGAAGACGGTTACTCTCTGCAGTCTTGAGTTTGAAATTGGTCTTGCTCAAAAAGGCCATATAAACACCCGAAATTCTTCTGGTGATATTCTCCGCTTCCGCAGGTCCTGAGGATAGCCTGAAAAACTGATTCATCTGCTGTCTGGTCAGCTCGGTGAACGCAAATTTCTCCAGACACGACTCCAGAACTGCGATGCTGCCCAGTGCAGCTTGTCTATATTCTCCGGCTGTTCCGGCATTGCTCACAGCATTGACTTCTTCCAAGTTGCGCACCCCTTGCGGTATGTATATATGAATATCCTACTCTTTTCTGGGCCTGCCGTCACTCCCATTCTCAGGCTGCACCCCTTTGCGGAACTGCAGGGGCGACACGCCGGTCTGCCTCTTGAAAGCTGTGCTGAAATAATGCTGTGTCTCATACCCCGACTGCTCAGCCACCTCATGGATGCTCAGCTCTGTTGAATGCAGCAGCTGGGCGGCCCGGCGGATTCGTATTTGCGTCAAATACATGCCGAAGGATTCGCCCAGCTCCTGCTTGAACAGGCGGCTGAGATATACAGGTGACGCCAGAAGCTGGCCGGCCATCCCCTCCAGGGTAAGCCCGTATTCGCTGTAATGCTCCTGTATATACTGCTTCGCCCGGCGGACGAGCGGTGACAGCGGCTGCTCTTTGGCCAGCGCCACCCGGCAGCTCCGGTAGGCTGAAGCCAGCTCAGTAATCTCCCCCTGTACAAGCCGGGTGCCGACTTCAACAGCAATTTTGAGATTGCTTCGCACAGCACCTTCTACCCCGGCAAATACCTGCTCGCCTGCGTCATCCCACAGCAGTGCAACGACCAGTCCGGCGGTGTCCCGGAAGATCACCTTGGTATAAGGCTCCAGCAGCTCCGTGATGATATTCTCGATCGCGAACAGGAACAGCTGGCGTTCGTTCTCCTTCATCCCCGGATGCTGGCCCTCCCATCTCCAGCGGATAATGCCGATCCGCTCCGGCCGCTGCGGCGGCAGCTGCAGGAATTGCAGCTGCTCCCTGATCTCCGCCTGGCTCAGATTCCCGTCCAGCCATTCCTGACAGAAGCGCTCGCGCAGCAGCGGGAAATTCTTCTGCAGCTGCCGGGAGGCCTGCTGCAGATGCTGGCTCTGCTGCTTCTCCGATTCCAGCTCATCCCTGACACCCCGGAGCACCTGCATCAGCTGCTTCGGCTCGGCTGGCTTCAGAATGTAGTCATTCACCTGCAAACGGATCGACTCCTGGGCATATGAGAATTCATCATGGCCGGTGATGACGATGATTTTGCAGCCGGGCAGCTGTTCCCTCAGCCGCTTCATTAGCTCCATGCCATGCATAATCGGCATATTAAGATCCACCAGCGCAATATGAATGGAATGCTGCACCGCCAGCTCCAGCGCCTCTTCCCCGTCCTCTGCCTCAGCAACCACAGTCATACCCAGACTGTCCCAGTCCACACATTGCCGGATGCCTTCGCGGATGATCCCCTCATCATCGGCAATCATTACTTTCCATTTGTCCAGCATGTTCGGATATCCTCCTCTTCCTTAATCCTTCGCAGGATAACTGTCACGGACCACCGGATGCCGGACAGTTACGACCGTGCCGCTTCCGGGTTCACTCTCAAGTGTAATTCCATACGGCTTCCCGTAGGTCAGTCTAATCCGTGCCTGCACGTTCAGAATTCCGTAGCCGCTTCCCGCGCTGTCCGGCAGCGGCGCTTCTGTCTCCATATGCCCGCTGTCCTGTGTTCCTACAGCCTCAAGCCGCTGCTTCAGCAGACTCAGCCGCTGCGGAGTGATCCCTGCACCGTCATCACGAACTGTAAGGTATAGCTCATTCTCCCTTTCCACGACTTCTATAGAGAGATGTCCGGGACCGCGGCGTTCCTTAATGCCGTGATAAATCGCATTCTCCACCATCGGCTGCAGCAGCAGCTTAAGCACATACAGCTCCTGAAGCTGCGGCTCCACTTCGATGGAATATGTCAGCTTGCTGCTGTAGCGGACATGCTGGATCTTCAGATAGCTGACGATATGCTCCAGCTCATCGGAGAGCGGGATCATATCGCTCCCTTTGCTTAAGCCCAGCCGGAACAGCTTGGACAGGGACTGCACCACCTCGGCAATATCCTCCGCCCCCTTGCTGCGGGCCATCCAGTGGATCGTATCCAGCGTATTGTAGAGAAAATGCGGCTTGATATGCGCCTGCAGACTGCGCAGCTCCGCTTCCCTCTTTTGCCGCGCCTGCAGTTCTGTCAGAGACAAGAGCCGGCCAATCTGGGCCAGCATGGTATTGAAGCTGCGCCCGAGCAGCCCGATCTCATCAGAACGGTTCCCCCAGTAGCGGATCGTCAGATCGCCCGACTGCGCCTTGCTCATGAAGGAAGCCAGCTGTCCGATCGGACGGGATATGGAATATGCGAGATAGAAGGAAGCCGTCATCCCCAGCATACAGACTACAAACACGAAGGTTACGACATTGAAGGTAATCTCGCGTACCCCAAAGGCTGACTCATCCATCGGAAACACACCCATCGTTGTCCAGCCTGTAAAAGGAGAGGTCCGGTAGATCAGCTGCAAATGGCGGCCGTCCACGATTTCCGAGGTGATACCCGAAGACTCGGTGAACAGGCCTGCCGGAATCTTTTGCATAAATGGGTGCTGCGGCGCGTAGATCATCTCCCCGTTGTCGTCCACCACCGTCAAGTAGCCTGTCTTGCCCAGTGTGACATCTCTGGCTGTCTCGGCAATGACCCGCAGCTTCAGGTCGACCAGCACCACTCCCTGCACAACCTGCGTTTCAGGATCAACAATTGCCCTTACGGCAGAGACCACCTCGCTCTCCTTATAATCCACATGGGACATTACAGCGCGGCCGTAAGGATGCCCGACAATCTTGAAGATCCCCTTGTTCTCCGCTGCCTGCTTGTACCAGGCCTCCTCCGTCAGCCGGGTACCGGAACGGGTATACATCTCATTGCTGATGAAATCGCCTTCACTATTGACCAGCATTATCCCGGCAATCTCGGAGCTGAGTGTAGTGAAGCCCTGCAGAAACTTGCGGATGTTATATTCCGCCGACTCCCCGTTGCCCTCAGTACTGCCTCGCTGCCCGTTACCCGTCACATTCCCCTTCAGAAATTTCTGCACACCGGGGTCAAACGAAATCAGATAGGTAATCTTCTGCAGATTCTCTACATCGCTCTCTATGGCCGTATTCACCTTGCCGATCAGCTGCACCGTGTTCTCGTTGCTCTGTTCCTCCACGATCCGGTCAACCGTCCAGCCAATCAGCAGCCCCAGCCCGATGGAGGGCAGAATGCTGATCAGCAAAAAATGAATAATCAGCTTGTAGCGGATCGGCATATTATTCAGCTTCAGCTTCTCCATGTTCAGGCTGCCCTTGCGCATCACATGCTCCCCCTCTGCCGCAGCAGCAGCCTACTTGGCATAATAGTTATCCACGTTCACCCGTGTGACCACGTCTATCCCTGTATCGACCGTATCCGGCACGGGCACGGGCTTATTGTTCGCATACGCTTCAGGGTCCGCTTCCAGATCACGATGCAGATGAAACAGCTCTGTCAGCGACCAGTAGCCCATATTCCAGGTCCCCTGCGCCATGGTTGCCGCAATCTTGCCTTCCTTCACCAGATCGAGCGTGCCCTTATCGGTATCGAAGCTGATAATCTGCGGTGCAAGGCCGCTGCCTAGAGCAGCATCCACCGCCTCTGCCACACCGATCCCGCCATTGGATTCCGTGGCAAAAATCCCGGCCAGCTGCGGGTACCCGGCCAGCAGCTGCTCGGCAGCTTCCCGCGAGGCCACCTGGTCTCCCCGGCCATCTTTGACGGCTACAAGCGTCATCTCCGGATACTCGTTTCGGATAGTATCCCGGAAGCCATCGGTCCGCTCTTGATGATTATGCTGATCCGGTGTGGTGATGATGGCCACTTCGCCTTTGCTGCCGGTCAGCTCAGCCATCTTATGTGCGGCCTGGGTCCCGGCATTGTAATTATCCGTTCCCAGGAAGGAATAAGCCTTGCTGTCCGGCGCTCCCGAATCAAATAATACCACCGGAATGCCGGCCTCCACCGCCTTGTTGATGGTCGCCGTGAGCAGCTTGGAATTCACCGCCGAAATCGCAATCCCTGCCGGCTTCTTGGCGATGGTCTGCTCCAGCACGGTCATCTGTTCATTGGCATTATGCTGGGTCGAGCCGTGGTATTCCACGGACACATTAAGCTCCTCTGCCGCATCCTCGAAGCCCTTCAGCACGCTTTTCCAGTAGTCGATGCCGATCTGGAACGTGACCATCACATATTTATCTTCAATATTCCCGCGCAGTCCGGCTGTCTCCCACGGGTCCGCCGAATCCCCCTGCTGCTTGTAATTCAGCACATAGATCAGGAAGATACCGATTAGCAGTACATAGACTAGCCAGAGCTTTTTCACATATGTAACCCCTTTCAAAAAAAGAAGTAAAGGACATCGTCCGCTTGCCCTGACCGATGTCCAGTCTAGTCTAAAGGCTTAGCAGGCTTTCCGTCAATTACGATCCGCTTGTTTGATCTGCTTCGGCTGGAGCATCAGTTTGAGCATCGGTTAGGCGGTCCGGAAGCCTTGCTCTTAGAATTATGAATCTGATGCGACATTTTATGTCGTACCAGCTGTTTTATACTGGAACAGTAACATTCAAATTGCTGAAATGAGGACAACACAAATGGTAAAAACAAAGCGCGGACGGGTACTCTGGACCCTGCCCTCCCATGGCCGCGGCACCTGCCCGGTCTGCGGAACAACCAGAATTAAGCTGCTCTACACAAAAGTAAAGTCTGATGGGGGAACCCTGAAGGTCTGCAAGCGCTGTGACAAGGCTCCACAAGCCAAAGTAGATGCCGTAGCCAAGTAAACACAACCCGGATGTCCGCCCGGCTTCATGCTTCATGCATGGATGTCCGGGCGGCATCTTTGCCTTGTTGCGGTGGAAGTTCAGCAGACGCTATACTGAAATCTGACAGAAAGGAGCGGAGCCGCATGAGCCATATTCACCGTATTCAGTGGTTTGACCAGCAAATCAGAAATGCCTGTTATCCGAACAGCAATATTCTTGCGGAGCAATTCGAAATCTCCAGGCGCCAGGCGCAGCGGGATATTGAATATATGGCGGAATCTCTGCGGGCTCCGCTCCGGTACGTGGCCAGCCAGCGCGGGTATATGTATGAGGATAACAGCTTTGTCCTGCCTCATCTGTACATCACGGACGAAGAGCAGCAGGTACTGAAATATCTGGCTTACCGGTACAGCCATTATGATTATGAGAACGGCCAGACTATCCGGAGAGTCGGTGGCCTGCTGGAACGGTTCACAGACCAGCACTTGCAGGCGGGGGAATACAGGCTGCCTCTGTTTGAAGTAAATGCCCGGCGTCTGCAGGTTATCGGGCTCCTGGAACAAGCCATTCAGGCCCGTAATGTAATTCACATCCTCTGCCGGAAACAGCCTGACAAACCACAGGAGCTATATCTCTGTCCCCTGAAACTGAGCCGCCGTCTGGATGAAGATTATGTGCTTGCTGCCATAGAGGGGAATTCCCGGACAGAGTTTTTTAACTTGACTGAAATCCTGCAGCTGAAGCTGACGGACAGATATTTCGCAGCGGACGATGAATTCTCAGCCGCTCCGCCGGAACAGAATAGACAGCTGAAGCCGTTCACAGCCAGAATCCGGCTAAGCGGGATGCCTGCAGATTCCTCATGGGGAGGGTATACGATTCGGTCCGCTGATGGAGAAGTCTATGAAATCGAATTTTTTGACACGGAGGCCTTTGTGGGGCAGCTGTTCAGCTCGGAATGGTCCGAAATCCTGTCCCCCAAATGGCTGAAAGAGAAAGTAAGAATCAGATGCCAGAACGTACTGAATCTGCTGAATGAACAGGAGGGCCGGAGTGATCATTAACGGAATACAAATGAAGCGCGAATCCAAATCTTTTACCGATGCCCTCTATGCCGTTCTCACTGCCGCCGGGTTATTCCATGGACCCACATTCATGCTCTCCGGGCTCAGCGGTATGGCCTTCAAATTCTCTGTGCATGAGAAGCTCTTCCCCTTCTCCGTTACTGCTTATGGACAGTGGGGCAAAGAGCATGGACCTGCCATCGATAACCTCGGCATCCTTACCGGACATAGCGGAGGCAGAACAAGACATGATTCGTTCGCCGTATATCAGCAGGCCGCCATTGAAGATGTGAAGCATAGTCTGGACCGCGGACTCGCCTGTGTCTACTGGATACCGGAGTTCGGTGTTATTCACGGCTATGATGAGGACGACCGGGTGTTCTATGTGCAGGATGGATCGTCCATCGAGACCCGTTATGTGCTCTATGATAATTTCGGCCTCAACATTACCCCGTTCTGGTATTGCCAGTATATCGGAGATAAGGTGGATATTCCGCTGCGTGACGCAGTACTGGAATCACTGAGGCTCGCCCTTGAGGATTGGGAGACTCCGTACAAAACACTCCCCGATCCAAGCATTGCATCAGGCAGACTGGCTTACAGCTTCCTGATCCGGGCTCTTCAGCAGGGAGAGTTCGACAGCAGCGGGGCCGTCTATATTCTCGAATCTTACCTGACGGCGCGCTCAGAGATCACGAGTTATCTGCAGGAGGTTGAGTCCGTATTGCCGGGCCTGAATGAGGTACACAGTATTTATGCTGAGCTGGAAGAGATGGTGCGCGGGCAGTTGAAGGTTGCACTTCCGTTGACTAACAGCAACCGGGCGCTGGTACACCAGCAGCTTCCCTCACTCTGTACCACCCTGCAGCAGGCGCTTGAGCTGGAGGAACGCGCGATGCAGCAGCTTAGAATTATCTCCGGGCGGTATCCGGACCGGAAACGTTCAATTATTCCAAGATGGGGGGCGCATACGGCCAGATGATGAACAGAACAGAATTGGATTCAGTACCGGCGGCCGTGCATCCTCCGCAATTGTCTCATTCTTATGTAGATGCCATGTACCAGGTTCTGTCGGCTAACGGCTGGTTCACAATGCCCAAATATATGTTATCCGGAATGACTGCCTCCTGTTTCCGTCTGTCCGTGCATAGGCAGCTTCACCGTGACTCACCTACGGCTTATAACTGGATGGCTGAGCACACGGTGGCAGCAGATTTAATCGGCATTGTTACTGCACAAGCGGCAGGGTTTCATTTCACCCCTACGTTTCCGCTCTATCAGAGACAGGCTATCCTGGCAATCCGCAAATCGCTTGAGCAAGGCACAGGCGTCATCTGCTGGAAAGATAACTTTGTGGTGATAACCCGCTCCGATGATCAGAAGCAGGTATTCTGCTACAACGAAATATCTTCAAGAGCAGAGCTGGAGCTGCCTTATGAGCAGCTGGGAAGAAATGCGGGCCCTTATTGGCACTGTCAGATCATCGAAGGACAGATCCGGAAGGACATACGGCAGGTGATCAGAGAATCCTTCATTCAGGCTGTATACAAGGCAGAGGTACACGATCCGATGCTGCCGGAATCGCAGTATGCCTGCGGACTGCAGGCTTATGATGCCATGCTGGATGCCTTGACAGGCAGATCATATGATGCTGCCGGTGCATATGAAACCTTGGTGTTCTATGCTGCCAGTAAGAAGGACGCGTCCAGCTACACCAGAGCAGCCTGCGAATATTGGCCTGAGCTCGAGTCCACCGCCAGCCATTATGAGCATCTCTCCGCTGTCTACGGTGAAATCACAGCTCTATTAAGCCCGAACGCGTCACTTGCTCCAACTCTACGGCAACAAAGGCTGCTTCCTCTCGTCAGAGAGGCTAAGCATACCGAGACCGAAGCGATCCAGTCTATCCGCCTGCTGCTGCGCGAGCCGATCGAGAACCGCTTCCATGATGTGGGGCTGCGCTGATTATAGCCAATCCGGTTAGAACATTAAGCCCTCGGCATACTTCTCCCCTTCCAGCAGGTCATACTCGATCAGGCGATAGTCATCCAGCAGCTCCTGCTGCCCGGGTGTCAATTCACTCAGGATTCCGCTGCTGCCGGTCCCGACCAGCACATTCTTGCTGAGACCGGGGATTTCTTCCTGCACCTGCTTCAGCAGCTTGTAATAGGCAGGCAGCGGCTGGCCGGATAGTCTAAAGACGGTCGGGCCAAGGAAGGCCGGACTAAGTGTGCCCAGCGGCTCATTACCGATCTCATAGTTAGCCAGAATCAGCAGCTGTGTCTCGTGCTTCAGCCTAGGCTCCTGATCCCAGCCAGCCTCTGTATAGATCCCGGCGGTCAGCGCCGGCAGATGGTCACCCCAGAATACAGCAATGGTCGGACGTTCAATCGTCAGCAGCTCCTGCTGCAGATAAGCCAGTGCCTCGTCAGTCAGCTTAGTATCCTGCACATAGGTTTCCATCTCGTCCTTCTGTCCCGGCTGTCCGCCTTCTACGGTAATCGTATTCGGTCCATTCAGACCTTTGGTGAACGGGAAATGATTCTGCATCGTCACCAGATGCAGGAAGGCCGGCCCGGACGCCGACTTAAGCTCGCGGACAGCCTCCTGTACAGCAGCCTTGTCGGAGATATAGCCATCCGGGGTGAGGCGGTTAGCCTCCGGCAGATCCTTTTCACTGATGAAGCTGTCAAAACCAAGTACCGGATAGACACGGTTGCGGTTATAGAAGGTCTCATCGAACGGATGCAGCGCCAGTGCCTGATAGCCCCGCGATTTCAGAATACTGACGATCGACGGCAGTGAGGACATTTTGACAATGCGCTGTTGATAGGGAATGGTTCCGTCTCCAAGGAAATACATCGACAGCCCGGTCAGGGCCTCGAATTCAACATTGGCCGTATTGCCGCCGAATTCCGGTGACAGCAAATAACCAGATGGAGTCTCCCCCGCCGCCGCATGAATGAATTTCAGCGGATCTTCGCTTAAGGCATACCCCGGCAGACGCGTAGGATCAAAGAAAGCCTCATCCATCATAAACAGCATATTCGGCTGTTCCTCAGGACTGGCTGCCGCCGGTTCATCCGGCAATGCCGAATACTTGGCTGACACCGCTTCAACCGCTTCACGGCTGTACCCTTCGGGCTTCTCCAGCAGGCTCTGGCGCAAATTCCCGGCAAAAGCAAATATGAATCCGTTCTGCGTATAGTTCACCTTCTGGTTCCAGAAGATGTTCTGGTAGTTCATAGCCGTAACAACAGATGAATGGCCCGAGACAAGCACAAGAAAACCTGCGCTCAGCGCCACAGAGATCCCGCCCAGGCTTAAGCGCAAAGGCAGGTTGATTCTGTTCCTGGGCAGCTTGCGGATCATGTACGCCAGACCAACAGCCACTAATATTGCGGCTATTACCGCCAGCGGTGAGATCATTCCTTTGGTAATCTTGCTCATTTCACCGGCATTTTTGACCAGCATGAGATCCCATGGAAAAAGAGGTTCGCCCCTCGTAACAAGCTTCTGATAATCGGCAATACCCAGCAGCAGACATAGTACACTGACAACCGCTGGCCCCGCATATGTATTAGGCAATATCACTGAACTTAAGAGCAGGATGAAGAAAATGAACAGGCTTCCTGCACCATACAGCCATGGGTACCTGCCGATCCACTGCAGAGCACCCGTCAAATTCATACTAAAGGAAGCCGCCTGCAGGAAATAATTCAGCACAAATCCCCCGGCCAGCAGGACTAACAGCAAATAAGACAAACGTTTGGAAGGCAATAACCGCGACAAATGGATTCACTCCTAACTGGATTAAAGGAGTAGTATACGCCTTTTAGCTTAAAGCCGCCTTAAAATTCAGTATCCAAAAGAAGTACATCTTCGTATTATGCACCTTACAGCCTCTTCCATAATCCCCTGATACGAGTTTATCAGCATGGTATTTCACGCAAAAAAGAGCAGCGAACTTCGCTGCTCTTCATTCTGCTATCTCTACAACTATATAAACTGAAAAAAAGAATAAACAATAAGCAAAAGGACCGGAGGGGAAATTTGGAACTGTAGGAGCGGTAGCGTCCGCCTTTGTCACCGGATTTCAACCGCGGGCAGCGGTATATATCAAGAAATCTGGGGACAACAGCGGCCGGAAGTCCAAATCTTCACCGCAGTGACGCCGAAGCTTTATGTTAACCTCTGAAATTCAGTTTATACCCCCCTACTTCACATACAGGCGGCTAGTCTCCTCCCAATACTCTCCCGGCTCCAGACCAAACAATCCGATGTCATCGGCAGGAAGATCTACCTTCGGTGCATTAACCAGGTTGATCTGCGGCTCCGGACAGAAGAATCCTTCAGTAGATCCATTGTTCCAAATCATCCACTGCTTATACGAGGTTCCCACATCATACACCAGCGTAACGCCGGCTTTGCTGTCGGTAAGCTCCATGCGGTTGCGGCCGTTCTGGGCTACAGCGGTATAGTGGTTGTCCATTGGCGCATAGAACGGATACAAGCCCTCATCACGCAGTGCCACTTCATCCGCAGTCAGCTCCTGGAATTTGCCGGTCGGCAGCATCCGGTCGCTAAGCTCCCAGCGCTCGCCGATAGTCAGCTTCATGCGGTAATCCTGCGGCGTACTGCCGGGTGCGAACGGTGCATTAATGGCAGTATGGAACGCCAGCAGACAAGGCATCAGCTCTGCACCGTCATTATGGACCAGCAACTGCTGGGACAGGCCGCCTTCTCCCAGAGTATAGCGCAGCTTGACGGTGTATTTGAACGGCAGATATTGATAAGAAGGATGATTCTCATCCACCTTAATCGCTACAGTGACGAAGCTTTCGCTTTTGCCGCTGCCGAATTCTTCGACCTCCCAGGCCGCTGTATGTAGGAATCCGTGCAAATGGTTGCCAGTCTTGGCTTCATTAACAGGGAAACGGTAGGTTTGTCCATTCCACGGGAACTCTCCATCCTCATAACGGTTCGGCGGGAACAGTACAGGGATACCGTGAATCCCGGGGCTTGCCTTGAAGGCTTCCATTTCCTCTGCGCCTGGCTCATGCAGGAAACGGTAACCGCTCTCAGTATCACGGAAGCAGATCAGGTTGCCTCCGATGCCCGGCAGAACGGCTGCCTCATAACGTCCGGCCTTGAGCCAGACTGCGGCTTCTCCCTCATATTGTCCTTCAAATGCAGTAATCGACATAATAATTTTAATCTCCCTTCCATAAGCTCATAATGACTCTCTCATAGATAGAGTACCACATCTGCCGGATCGGCAACATGTCAATTTTACAGCTGTTCCACTTCGACGCTCATCACATGCTCAATTTTCTTCACATCGTAATAGATTTCCGTAGCATAATCACGGTCCGGTGCGGAGATCACCATATCAATCATTTGTCTCCCGTCTTCGAGATCCTTGATCTTCATACGCCGGATCGTCCGGCCGGTTTTACGTGTTTTACGCTGCTCGGCAATGATATGGCGCTGCTCAATTTTCTGGATCACATCGGTTAGAATATAGTTCGGTTCCATGATGATTTTAATCGATATCTCATGTTTGTTCAGCACCTCCGGGCCGATGGCCTTAATTAGCAGGGGCACCGCATTTACCGCGAACATAAGCAGCACCACTGCATAACCCGCTTCTACATAGAATCCCGCGCCGACCGCAATCCCGATACCGGAAGCCGTCCAGATGAGCGCCGCAGATGTCAGTCCCGAAATCGCATCTCCGCCTCTGCGCAGAATGACGCCTGCCCCGAGAAAACCGATCCCGCTGACAATCTGCGCCGCCAGCCGCATAGGGTCCATGTTGGGATGCTCCGGCCCGCCGAATTTATCATAAGCATGGATCGAGACCAGTGTCACCAGACAGCTGGCGATACTAATGACCATACTGGTCCGGATTCCCAGCGGTTTCTGTTTTAATTGCCGGTCAATCCCGATGAACAGCCCGAACAGCATGGCCACAAGCAGCTTCACAATCGATTCTGTGTGTAAATCAATGTTCATTGTTGTCCTCCTCTCCATGACAGATAGAATCAGTATACCTGAAAATCACTGCAATCCTTACTGTAATTTTTCGCAAGCTGATTTCAAAAGAATAAACGGACGTCAGCACCTCTGCAGCCGGTCATCAAACGGTTTCTGATGAGCTCCGGCAAAGGGACAACGTCCGCTTCAGTTAAAGGCTGCACTTCACACATTATATGAGTGTTAAAGTACGATTAGAAGAATCAGCCATGCAGCAGCGACTCTGCCCCATCGCAATAAATCTCGGTTCCTGTAATATGATCCGAATCCGCAGAAGCCAGGAACAGCGCCAGCTTGGCTACCTGATCAGGTCGCCCGGGCCCCTTCTCCAGCGGCTGTCCGCCATCCGGGAATTCAACCTCGATCTGCACTTCCTTGAGATCATCCGAAGGGTACGTATTGTCATCAATGTTGGTGGTGATCGCACCAGGACAGATGGCGTTTACGCGGATTTTGTACTGGGCCAGCTCCAGCGCCGCCATTTTCATAAAAGCGACCTGCCCGGCCTTCGTGGTGCTGTATGCCGAGAATCCGATGTTGGAGAATACCCGGTTCCCGTTGATGGAGCTGTTGATCAGGATACTGCCGCCCTGCTCCTTCAAATGGGGGATGGCATATTTAACCGTAGCGAACGTACCGCGCAGATTGATCTGAATGGTCTGGTCCCAGGACTCGATATCCATCGTCTCAATTGGTGTCATCGCACCGTTGATTCCGGCATTCGCGAACACGATGTCCAGCTGTCCCCACTTGGCAACCACCTGCTTCACGGCGTCCTCCACCTGCTGCGGCTCGGCGATGTCGCATTCGAACACAGCGGCTTCTCCGCCTTCCTGCACCACCTGATGTGCGACCTTCTCTGCGTTCTCCACAGTGCGGTCCAGAAGTGCCACCTTGGCTCCGTTTCTGGCGAACTCCAGCACCGACGCCCGGCCGATCCCCGATCCGCCTCCGGTTACGATTGCTACTTTGCCTTCCAGTTTCTTAGTGGTCATAAGTGTAGTCTCCTCCCAAGGTCGTTGTTATTGTTCAAGTCAAGTTCTCTCCTTAAACTTTACCTCTCATACCGCGTAGTGAATCGGCTGCCCTGCTGTTTTGCCAATCCTCATTTGGGGATATAATTTAAGAAGCAATAATGAAATTGACTTTAGACATGCCTTTATTTTCTACACAGAGGAGATTATTACTCATGATGAACCATAATGAAGAGATTCGTGATCAAATCTGCGCTGCAGTCTCCGGACTCTCTTCCGAGACTTTGAACCGGAAGCCAGCCGAAGGCAAATGGTCACCTGTGCAAGTACTGGAGCATCTGTATCTGATGGCAAAAGCGATCACCGCCGGGATCATGCAGGCGCTTGCTGCCACGGAAGAAGCTGTCACAGAGCCGAAGCCCTATCAGCTGACGCTGGACCGCAACCGGTTCATTGATGCCCCGCCCCATCTTGTGCCGTCCGAGGAATTCATCCCGCTTGGCGATGTACGGGCCCGGCTGGACCAGTCCCGTTCTGACCTGAAGACGGTGCTGGCCCAGAGTGAAGAGAGCCTGTGGAACCGCAAGCTGTATCCCCACCCGGTGTTCGGCCCGATGGATGTCGCCCAGTGGGTGGATTTCATCGGCATTCATGAAGAACGTCATCTGGCTCAGCTGAAGGAAGCCCTGGATGGAATTTGACCCCATTCTCTGCACCATTAAAAAGTAAAGACAAAGACACAACAATAAAGGCTTGAGCAGCTGTCCAGCTAACAGACAGCACTCAAGCCTTCTTCAGTTCAATCCCTGCTTATCCCAGCATCATCCGGTCATCCGCCAGCTTATGGCCGCTGATGGCTTCGAATTCACCAAGCAGCCGCTCTACCGTCAGATCCTTCTTGCGGGATTCATCAAAATCGAGAATGATCGATCCCTTGTCCATCATAATCAGCCGGTTGCCTAAACGGATGGCCTGATCCATGTTGTGGGTGACCATCAGTGTAGTCAGCTTCATCTCACGGACAATGGATTCCGTAAGCTTCGTGATCAGTTCAGCGCGCGAAGGGTCCAGCGCAGCTGTATGCTCATCCAGCAGCAGAATCTGCGGCTGGGTGAAGGTCGCCATCAGCAGGCTAAGCGCCTGCCGCTCGCCTCCGGAGAGCAGCCCTACCTTGGCGCGCAGCCGGTTCTCGAGGCCAATGCCCAGCTTGCTGAGCTGCTCACGGAACAGCGTGCGTCTGGCCGCATTCACCCCGAAGGACAGCCCGCGGCTCTGGCCCCGCTTATAAGCCATGGCCAGGTTCTCCTCAATGGTCATATGAGGCGCCGTACCGGCCATCGGGTCCTGGAAGACCCGGCCGATCCAGCGTGCGCGCTGGTACTCGGCCAGATTGCTGATCGAGCTGCCTTCAATGCGCGCTTCACCGAGATCCGGCTTCATGACACCGGAGATAATATTCATCAGTGTCGATTTACCGGCCCCGTTGCTGCCGATAATGGTCACGAAATCTCCGGCGCTCAGTTCCAGATCGATGCCCAGCAGGGCAATCTTCTCGTCAGGTGAACCCGGGTTGAACAGCTTGGATACATTATCAAGCTTTAGCATCGGCTGCCCCTCCTTTCTTGCTGCTGCGCGTCAGCTCCGCAAGCTCTTCAGTCCGTCTGCGGGCCATCGTCTTCTGCTTCAGGAACCGCTGAACGGACGGGAAGACGAGGGCGATGATAACGATAATAGCCGTAATCAGCTTGAGATCCGAAGCCTTGAGCCATGGCACCCGCAGAGCCAGCGCCACAACGATCCGGTAGACGATGGAGCCGAGCACTACGGCCAATGTAGCGCGGAAGACGTTGCCCGCACCGAATATCGCTTCCCCGATAATTACCGAAGCAAGCCCGATAACAATCATGCCTATACCCATGGATGAATCGGCAAACGTAGAATATTGGGCGATCAGCGCACCCGAGAGGGCCACCATTCCGTTCGCAAGACTGATGCCGAGAATCGTAGTAGTATCCGTATTGACACCGAAGCTGCGGATCATCCGGGAATTATCTCCTGTAGCACGCAAGGCAAGTCCAAGGTCTGTACGCAGGAACAGATCCATCAGAATCTTGACCAGCAGAACCACAAAAGGCATAACCAGCAAAGGATTAATAGAGCTGAAGAGGGATACCTCACCCATTAAGGAAACATTCGGCCGCACGAGAATCCGCAGATTGATGGAATATAGCGCAATCATCATCAGAATCCCGGATAGCAGGCCGTTGATCTTCCCTTTAGTGTGCAGCAGACCTGTACACATGCCTGCAGCCATCCCTCCGAGCAGGGCACATACTGTTGCCAGCAGGGGAGAATATCCGTGGGTGATCATGACTGCGGCAATCGCGCCGCCGGTGGTGAAGCTCCCGTCTACAGTTAAATCCGGGAAATCAAGAATACGAAAGGTAATATACACCCCGAGTGCCATAAAAGCGTACAGCAGGCCCATTTCCAGGGCCCCGATTAATGAACTATACATAGATGACTTCCTCCCTCAAGCGGCAAAGGGCGCCCGCATTGGAAACGCCCCGTTATGATATCTGTATGTTATTGAATAATGTTATTGTCAGGATCTGCAACTTCAGCCTTCATAGCATCCGTTACTTCAATGCCTTGTGCTGCTGCCGCTTTGAGGTTAAGAATGAGGTCCAGCTTCTCTTGCATCGTTATTTTCATGTCGCCTGGACTTGTGCCGTTCTTAAGCACTTCCACTGCCATTTCGCCAACCTGGTAGCCATGGTCATAGTATTTGAAGCCCACAGTGGCAAAAGCACCCTTCTCCACCGTATCACGGTCTGCCGAGAAGAACGGCAGCTTGTTGTCATTAGCCGTCTGAATAATCGTATCCACACCGCTTACGACAGAATTATCAAGTGTAATATAAAGGGCATCCACACGTCCTACAAGGGATTCAGCTGCCTGCTTCACCTCTGAAGTATTCGTGATAGCCGCCTTCACCAGCTCAATTCCATGCTTGTCCAATTCTTCTTTGGCGATATCCGCCATAACTACTGCGTTAGGTTCACCTTCATTAATGACAAGCCCCAGCTTCTTCACATCCGGGAACTGCGTTGCGATGAAATTCATCAGTCGTGTAATTGACTCAGGGTTCGTATCGGATGCGCCGGAGACATTGCCGCCGGGATGTTCCAGGTCGCTTACGAGCTTGGCATCCAGCGGATCAGTGACTGCCGCGAACAGAATCGGCGTATCCTTCACTTTCTGGACAATGGATTGTGCGGACGGAGTGGCGATCGCCAGCACCAGATCATTCTTGTCACCCGCAATCTTCTGGGCAATGGACAGGTTGTTCGCCTGATCCGCCTGGGCATTCTCCAGATCCACCTTCAAGTTCTCACCTTCTACGATTCCGGCATCCTTCAGTGCCGCCAGGAAGCCTTCCCGTGTAGCATCCAGCGACGGATGTTCTACATACTGTGAGATGGCAATCGTGTAGGATTTGGTGTCCGCAGAACCGGTGTCTGCCGGAGCGCTGGTTGCGTTTGCCGGAGCATTTCCTGCATTGGATCCATTATTTACGGCTGCATTATTGTTACCGCAACCTGCTGCTACCAGCATCAAGGACATACTCAGGCCAAGCCAAATGTTCTTTCTCTTCATCAGATAACCCCTCTTCTTTTACGGATTCAGCGCGCGAACCTGGGTTAGCGGTTCAGCATTATCGCTTTCATCTTTGAAAGCATTAAAGCAAAAGCCCGCACCATTTCCGCATCCACTGCCGCAATCTATTAAACATATATTATATGTAGGTTGATTTTCCGTCAATCATTTATCACGGCTCCATATTTTACAAAAAACGCACAATGGGCTGATGTTTCGACAAGAACAAGCCTGTTGCTCTTGACATTGATTGCTAAACCCTTTTCCACATAAAAAAAGCCGCCCTGCACAAACTTTACTTAAAGTTTGAAGATGGAGCGTGCCAAATGCCAATAATCAATTCATCCAAAACTGCGGCCACAGCCGCAGTGCTTACTGCCGTCATTCTTGGCTCAACCGCCTGCAGCTATTCCAGCAAGGACACTACCCCGAAGGTGAATTCGGTTACGCCAACCGGAACATTTGCCGGGAGCTACTATGAGAAGAATTCCATCACGGACAAAGAAGGCAAGTATTGGATTCCGCTGAAGCCGGCCGCTGCCTCCATAGGATACAGAATGAAAGACGACACCTCAAGCGGAGGATATACCAAGCTGGGCTACAGCGATGTAATGTACATGCTCCGTCTGGATTCCAGCCAGGTTTTCTCCCTGGGGGAGAAGATCACCCTGCCGGACGTTCCCATCCGCCGCGAAGGTCAGATCTACATCACGCCTAATGCATTGTCCAAGCTGCTGCAGACCGAGGTTGGCTGGAATCCAAGCACCGGAGAGATCAATATTGCTGCCCCCTCTGACAGGGATACTACCGCCAATGCAGGTGCAGGTGATGCAGCCAAACCGCTGCGGATCCAGAGCGTCTCCAATGTGGATACCGGTGAACTGATCGCCTATGCCAAGAAGTATCTCGGCGTACCCTACGATTTCGGTGCCGGACCTTATGAGGAGACCAAACGGTTTGACTGCTCATCCTTCACCCGTCATGTATTCAAGAAATTTGGCGTAGATCTCCCGCGGCTGGCCAAAGATCAGGATAATATCGGCAGACGCATATCAAGAAGCGAGCTGGAGCCCGGGGATTTAATTTTCTTCACGGTACCCGGCCGGTTCGAGAGCGACGCCATTCCCGGTCATGTAGGCATCTACATGGGGGGCGGCAGTTTCATTCATACTTGGGGCGATCCCGGAGTACAGATCAGTGACCTGGACAGCGGGTACTGGAGTAATGTTATTCTGCACATGCAGCGGGTGTTATAATCCCCTAAATACAACAAATGCAAGGAAGGTTACGGGCTTCTGCCGAAGCGCCGGACCTCCTTGCATTTTTTTATGCCACCGCCATTATCCGGCAGTATACTATTCCCAGTTCTTACTGCGCCCGCTTAAGCGGAGAACCAGCTTCACCAGCTCCACAATCACCACTATCGCCACTGCAGCCCCGCAGACAATTCCCCACTGCAGACCGCTAAGATGCTCCACTCCGAACCATTCATTCAGCCCGGGAATGATAATAACCAGCACCAGCAGAAGTCCCGAGATGACCGAAGCCCCCAGCATGTAGCGGTTGCTGAACAAGCCGATCTGGAACAATGACTTGGTATTGGATCTGACATTGAAAGCATGGGTAAGCTGCAGCAGTCCCAGCGTAGCAAAGGCCATCGTGACTGCAACGCCTTCGTCGTAATGGGTATGTGCCCAGTAATACACCAGCAGGGTCAGTGCCGCCTCAAGCAGCCCTTGATAGATGATTCCGATCCCCACGCCTCCGGCAAAAATACTGCTGCTTGATTTACGCGGTTTCTTCGACATCACATCATTATCCGCTTTTTCCAGTCCGAGCGCGAGCGCCGGCAGGGTATCTGTGACCAGATTAATCCACAGGATATGAATCGGTTCAAGAATCCGCCAGCCGATCAGCGTCGCAATGAACAGGGTCACCACTTCCCCCAAATTGGCCGACAGCAGGAACTGGATCGCTTTGCGGATGTTGCTGTATACCTTGCGTCCTTCTTCGACAGCAACGACAATCGTAGTGAAATTATCATCGGCCAGTACCATGTCGGATACGCCTTTGGCCACATCTGTTCCTGTGATGCCCATACCAACGCCGATATCCGCTGATTTGAGCGCAGGCGCATCATTGACTCCGTCTCCGGTCATAGCAACGATTTTGCCCATTTGTCTCCATGCCTTGACGATCCGCACCTTATGCTCAGGCGATACACGGGCGTACACGGAATAATCGGCCACTCTTGTGGCAAAATCCGCCTCGCTGATCTGATCCAGCTCGCGGCCGGTCAGCACTGCCTTGTCATCATCGATGATTCCAAGCCGCTTAGCAATGGCTGCAGCCGTGTCCCGGTGGTCCCCGGTAATCATCACCGGCCGGATGCCCGCCCGTCTGCATACGGCAACCGCATCCCGGACCTCCTCACGCGGCGGATCGATCATCCCGGTCAGGCCGATGAACACCAGATCCTTCTCCGTCCCCTCCGTTGAAGGATCGGAGGGCTGCTCTGCATCGTTGCGGTAAGCAAACGCCAACACCCGCAGCGCCTCGTCTGCCAGACTTTTGTTGCTGGCTGTGATCCGGCTGATATGTGCCTCCGTCAAGGGCACCACAGTGCCATTCTCTTGAATATGGCTGCATTTGGACACCAGCACATCCGGCGCTCCCTTGGTCAGCACCCGGAACCCGCCGTTATCCAGCTTATGGATCGTCGTCATCAGCTTGCGGTCCGAATCAAAAGGCAGCTCATTCACCCGCGGATAACGCTGCTCCAGCTCCCGTTTGTCAGTCCCGATGCTGAGTGCGAAGTCAACCAGCGCCGTTTCGGTAGGGTCGCCGATAAGGGCTTTACCGCTCCGGGTCCCGCCTGCTGAACCAGGCTTCGCCTCTGCCCGGGCTCCATCCGTAGCTTTCCCTCCAGCACTTTTGCCTTCGTCTATGCTGGAATCATTGCACAGGGTCATCGCCTGCAGAAGCAAATCACCGCCCGGCGTTTCGTTAAGCTTCGAATCGGCCTCGATAGTCTCTCCGCCCACATACAGCTTTTCCACGGTCATCTTGTTAAGTGTTAATGTGCCCGTCTTGTCAGAACAGATAATCTCTGTACTGCCCAGTGTCTCCACCGCAGGCAGCTTGCGGATAATTGCCTTGCGCTTAGCCATCCGCTGCACGCCTAGCGCCAGAATGATGGTTACGATGGCCGGAAGACCCTCCGGAATCGCCGCTACCGCAAGTGAGATGGAGGTCAGCAGCATATCAAGCAGCTCTCTGCCCTCCAGCCAGCCGACCACGAAGATAACGACACAGACACCCAGAATAATGAAGGTGAAATATTTGCCAAGCTCATCCAGCTTTTTCTGCAATGGGGTAACTTCATTCTCCGCCTCCGAGATGTATCCGGCGATCCGGCCCACTTCGGTATGCATCCCCGTAGCCGTTACCACACCCACACCCCGGCCATAGGTTACGCTGCTGCTCATATAAGCCATATTCGTCCGGTCACCGATCACAAGATCATTGCCCGCAAGCACTCCCGACTGCTTATCCGAGGGCAGTGATTCACCCGTCAGCGCCGCCTCCTCGGTCTTCAGTGACGCCGCTTCGAGCAGCCGCAGATCAGCAGGCACCACGTTGCCGGCTTCCAGCAGCACAATATCGCCGGGCACCAGCTCCTCGCTTTTGATCTCTGTGACCTGCCCGCCCCGGCGGACTCTCGCCTGCGGAGAGGACATGCTTTTGAGAGCCTCCAGCGCCTGCTCCGCTTTGTTCTCCTGGATGACACCCAGCACCGCGTTCAGGATCACCACCAGCAAAATAATAACGGTATCCGTCCACTCTCCGAGGATTCCCGAGAGCACGGCAGCCGCCAGCAGGATGAAGATCATTACATTCTTGAACTGCTCAATGAATTTAGCCAGCAGCGATTTAGACTTGGCTTCCTGCAGCATGTTTTTTCCGTAACGTTCCAGTTGCCTTGCCGCTTCTTCTGCAGTCAGTCCGGCTTCCCTGCTCTCCAGCTGCTTCAGCACCTCGGCCGTATCCAGAGTATGGAACAATACACCTTCTTTACTTTTGCTTTTAGCAGAATCTGAGTTCAAGTCATCCGCTCCTTCTATAATTTATTTAGTTCAAACCCTTATATGGAGTTTTACCCAAAAATAGCAGGAGAATTCTAAAAACATATGTAGATTTATCAAAGGTTGTGCCTGCCCGAACGGGCAAATCCTTTGAACCGGGTCCCCTTGGTGGACAGCTCGCCCCTGTCTCCCTCAACGATCAGACCATACGCTTTGGCCTTCACCTCCAGCTCCCTCCGGCTCCCGTTCTGGAATTCAAAGGTTACATAGTAGCTGGTGTGTGTGCCCGCATGCCCTCTGCCGCCCCAGACCTCTGTGCGTTTCGTAACAGCTGTCGCCACCCTCGACTCGAGCGGACTGGCATTATTGGTCATCCAGATCTTCAGGGCTCTGGCAATAGTGTAAGCAACAAAAACTGCGATCAGCAGCAGCACAAGCTGTAATAAATAAGGCCCTTCGGAGAAGAAGCCGCGGGAGGAACTGGCTACAGCCGAATTCAGAAATCCGTTAAAAATGCCCTCTTTATGCAAATTAAACGCTCCTTTGGTAAAAATAATTATAAAATGTTCATTTTACTAGAGAATACGCGGTGTAACGGCTCCGGTTTCGTATTTTCATGACATTTACCCCAAAAAAACAGCTCCGGAAATTTGGTCCTGCCCAGAATCCTATGTTATGCTTTAACTACAATATACAGTAAGGAGGTGTTCTCTTGATGACATATCTAGCGCGCTTACCCATTTCTAAGCTACTGAAGGCGGCCTTCATACCGGTGCTTCTCCTGACATTTCTGGCTGCTTCTTCCCAGCTGCTGAACGAACAGGAGGCTTCCGTAGTGCAGCATGCCAGACTGGAGCGTTATGAGCATAAAATGGCTCAGCCGGTACGGGTGCACAGCACAACGTTCCATTACATTCCTTCCGCGCGGGTGGCCCATCCTGAGAATCTGCTGGCGCTTCATCCGGAAGCGTCCCTGCCTCTGCTCTGTGTGTCGTTCTTCCCCATCATTTACATCATTCTGAAGCGGCTGCTGCTGTATCCGCTGAAATGCACATCACACTTTATAAGGTAAAGGCTCTCCAATAAATCCTTTGAGCGCACAACGCATTATCTATAGCAAACGAACCTACAAATTCAGGTTTCCTGCTGAAAGGAGGAAATCCATTGAAAATCAGATATAGAGGGGCTGCCCCCCTGCGCCATTCCAAAATCCTGCGCCTGCTCTCTGTTATAGGCGGGGGCTTGCTCGCTGCTGTAGGACTGGAACTGTTCCTGATGCCGCACAAGCTGCTGCCTGGCGGAATCGCCGGATTGTCTGCTCTGCTGTCACATTTAACCGAAATGCGTCTTGGCTTATTTCTGTTCCTGCTCAACCTTCCGTTCATTCTAATGTCGCGCAGGCAGATTAATCTCCGGTTTGCCCTCTATACGATGCTTGGATTAATCTGTCTGACGGCGGGCTCGCTGGCCCTTCACCACTTCCCTGCAGCCACCAGCGAACCGTTGCCTGCTGCAATAGCCGGC
Organism: Paenibacillus sp. FSL H8-0259; assembly: GCF_037963255.1. NCBI lineage: Bacteria > Bacillati > Bacillota > Bacilli > Caryophanales > Paenibacillaceae > Paenibacillus > Paenibacillus sp. FSL H8-0259. Next base: position 3,510,158 of record NZ_CP150147.1, on the reverse strand, counting down.
GGACTGTGCCTGGGCTTTGGGCTTGGCATCTCTGTCCGCTTCGGAGGCATTACCAGCGGAAGCGAGAAGCAGGGAGTCCGGCTGCTGAACGGCGGTCCGCCCAAATCTGCTGAAATGGGCATTATGCTGTTCAACTGTGCCATTCTGCTCTTCGGCGGTTCATTGTTCGGCTGGGATCAGGCTATGTACAGCATCATTGCTTACCTGCTGGCCTTTGAAGCATTGCGCTTCTCGTTAAGAGACCTATCCCTCTCCCAGGCTGTCTGGATTACGAGCAGCAACTGTGAAGAGATCCGCCGCAGGCTCCAGCAGTCACTTGACCGCGAAGTTAAACTCGTCAGGTCCACCGGTCCTGAGGGACAGCCCGGCACCGTCTTCTGCCTGGCAAGCAGGCTGGAGGAAGAGGAGCTGGCTTCCATCGTCCACGGATGCGACCAGGACAGTAAGATCGTCATCAATGCGGCCCGGAACAGCCGGATTTCCGCGCTCTTCCGTAATCACCCGCCTGGTTGACCGATGGTATTCAGCGGACAGCTTATAGCCCCTGATCAACCAAAAAGCGTTCCCGCATTTAGTTGCGGGAACGCTTTTTGGTTAGATCAGGCAAGGGCAGGCTCCGCTCTTTCAGCGGAACATTCCCCATAAGCGGATCAGGTGAAAGGTGTTGCCCGGATCAATCTTCTGGGCAATCACAAATTTAACAATTTGCTCTTCCTGCGAGGACGTCAGCTTCTCATTCATCACTGCAGAAGCGTTGCGCACCAGCCTGCGCACAACGGCAGTGTCCTGCAGCTCTTGCTTGGAAATTCCGTTGATCATATTCTTGATGCGTTCCTTAACCGCCGGATTCTTCATCTTCAGCTTAATGCGATCCACCAGCGCAGGACTGATTCCGAATTGCTGATAACCCAAGCATAGCACCTCCCGTCATATCCAATCATTCACAGTATATGAGGGCCGGTCTCCGCATGTGCCTAATCAGTCAATTAAATCTCCCTGGAATATTTGCTCCTGCTGCAAATACCCGCGCAGCGGAGCATAATCCGCCGATGTCCAGAACGCGGCATCCCGCAGCAGCTCTGCCGCGTCATCACGCGCCAGTTCCAGCGTCTCGAAATCAGCCGTCATATCCGCCAGCCGGAATTCCGGCAGCCCGCTCTGCTTCGTCCCGAAGAAATCCCCCGGTCCCCGCAGCTCCAGATCACGCCGGGACACCTCGAAGCCGTCATCCGTATCCGTCATCGCCGTCATCCGCTCTCTGCCAATTTCCGATTTGGGATCTGCCATCAGCACGCAGTAGGACGCATGTTCCCCTCTGCCGACCCGTCCGCGCAGCTGATGCAGCTGTGACAGGCCGAAGCGGTCGGCATCCATAATGATCATCAATGTGGCATTCGGTACATCCACACCCACCTCAACGACCGTAGTAGAGACTAACAGCTGCAGCTCATTGCTGTAGAAGGCGCGCATTACTTCATCCTTCTCTGCAGGCGTCATCCGCCCGTGAAGCAGCCCAACCTTATAGTTCGGGAAAGCCTGCGACATCTGAACATGCAGATCAATCGCATTCTGCACATCCAGCTTCTCCGACTCCTCAATAAGCGGGCAGATCAGATAGGCCTGCCGCCCCTGGTCGATCTCACGGCTGATCAGATTCAATACCCGCTCCATCAGATCAGGCTTCACCCAGTAGGTCGTAATCGGTACACGCCCTTTTGGCCGTTCGGACAGCGTAGACACATCCATATCGCCAAAAACAGTGATCGCCAGCGTACGCGGAATCGGGGTGGCCGTCATCGTCAGCACATCCGGGTTGTAGCCCTTGCGCCGCAGGACACTGCGCTGGTTCACCCCGAAACGGTGCTGCTCATCTGTGACTACAAGTCCCAGACTGCGGAAGAAGACATCATCCTGAATTAAGGCATGGGTTCCGACGACCACATCCAGCATTCCCAGCTGCAGAGAAGCCAGCAGATCCTTACGTTTGCGTCCGTTCACACTGCCGGTCAGCAGACCGACTGTAATGCCGAACGGTTCAAACATTCTGGTGAGCGAGCGTATATGCTGTTCGGCCAGAATCTCAGTCGGCACCATCAGTGCCCCCTGAAATCCCGATCTTACGGTCGCATACAGTGCAATAGCCGCCAGAACGGTTTTGCCGGAGCCTACATCCCCTTGCAGCAGCCTGTTCATACAGTACCCTGAGCGCATGTCATGCAGAATCTCCAGTTCCACATGCTTCTGGGCGTCCGTCAGTTCAAACGGCAGGCTCCGCACAAACTGGCGGACTGTGGCGTTATCCACTGTATGGACCACACCGTCCATTCTGCCGCGGTTCAGTACACGGAAGGCCTGTACCTTGAGCTGGAACAAGAATAGCTCCTCATAGACCATCCTGCGCCTTCCCTGCTGTCCTTCGCGTGTATCCTCCGGCTGGTGGATCGTAGCAATTGCCTTTTTACGCGACATGAAATCATACTTGCGCATAATACTGTGCGGGAGGATTTCCGGAATCAGCTCTCCATACTGCTGCAGGGCCTGGCCTATGACTTTGCGGATCCAGGATTGTGTGATCTTGCCGCCTACAGAGTACACCGGCTGCAAGGTTCCCGTCTTGCCTTCTCCCCGGTCCGGAAATTCATAATTGGTTACAGTAATCTGATTGCGTTTCTGGTCCCATTTCCCGGTTAATACTACTTCGCGGCCTACTGTCAGCTGCTCACGTGCATAATGCTGATTGAACCATGTTGCCGTGAACATCCACGGCTCGGCCACCATCTTGCAGCTCATACGTGATTTGCCCCCGAAGCGCTGCAGCACCGGAATGCCGATTACCTTAGCTACGACGGTTGCTTTATCGCCATGCTTAACTTCACTAAGAGACTTAGGCCGGAAATCCTCATAACGGAACGGGTAGTATTCCAGCAAATCCTTCACTGTAAAGACGCCAAAGGCGTGAAGCTCGCCTTGCTTTTGAGCGCTCACGCCAGTTATTTGTTTCACTTCAATTGATTCCAAAGCCAGCACCATGTTCATCCCCTATACTAGGCGGGCCAGATGAATACGGCTAAGGTCCCGTTGCCGACATGGCTGCCTACGACAGGTCCAATGTTGGTCAGTACCTTCTCTTCCAAGGTGAAATGCCCGGACAATTCCCTCAGGAATTCTTCGCCGGAAGCCGGTTCAGCCGTATGACCCACGGCCACATTGATTTTGTTCACACCCGGCAGATCCGCCTTGAACAGCTCGATCATGCGGGCAACTGCCTTCTTGCGGCCTCTAACCTTCTCTACCGCATAGATGATTCCTTCTGCATCGATCGACAGGATCGGCTTGATATTGAGCAGCGTACCCAGGATGGCGGACGCTTTGCCGATTCTGCCGCCCTTCTGGAGATATTCCAGCGTATCCACCAGGAAGTACAGCTTGCGCGACTTGCGCATACTCTCTACCTGCTCCAGAATTTCCTCCGGTGCCTTACCCTGCCCGGCCAATCTAGCGGCTTCCACTACCATGAACCCGAATCCGTAGGAAGCGGACAGGGAGTCAACCACGGTGACCGACTCCCCTTCCTCTTCCAGCATGGATTTGGCCAGGACAGCAGATTGATAGGTTCCGCTAAGTCCGGAGGAGATATGGAAGGACAGGATCGGACTGCCCGGATAACGTTCCTGAATGCTGCGGTACACGTTCATATATTCGACCGGCGACGGCTGTGAGGTGGTCGGCAACTGCGGCGAGCGGGGAAGACGCTCATAGAACTGCTCCGGAGTCATATCCAGATTATCCCGGAAAGCCTCTTCGCCGAACATCAGTGTCAGCGGAACGACTTCAATGCCGAACTGATCCGCCAAGGCTGGCGGGATATCGGAAGTGCTGTCGGTAACGATTACGGTACGATTCATGGATTTCCTCCCCATACTATGATTTAGCTGATCCACTCTGCTTGCTTAGGTCTAAGATGTCTATGGCTCCACTGAGAAAAGATAGTAATACAGCGGCTGGCCTCCATCATGAACTTCTACTTCAACCTGCGGGTACGTTTCTTCCAGCCATGTGCTGAGGGAATCCGTAACGTCTGCTTCGGCATCTGCACCTGTCAGCAGCGTCACAATCTCGTCACCGTTCACCAGCATGCTAGCCAGCAGCTGCTTGCTTACAGCAAGCAATTCATCGGCGGCAGCAACGATCTTGGAGTTCGAGATTCCGATATACTGCCCGGCTTTGATCTCCAGCTCTTCAATGACTGTATCCCGCACGGCATTGGTAACCTGTCCCGATTTGACCTGTGCAATTGCCTCCAGCATATTGCTTGTGTTGGCATCTACCGCTTCCTCTTCCTGGAAAGCAAAGGCGGCCGAGATTCCCTGGGGAATACTCTTGCTAGGGATAACCGTGATGTCACGTTCGCCTTCCAGCAGCTCCTTGGCCTGCTGCGCAGCCAGTACTATATTGGAGTTATTCGGCAAAATGTAGATATGCTTCGCTGAAATAGAAGATATCGCATTAACGAAATCCTCCGTGCTAGGATTCATCGTCTGGCCGCCGGCCAGGATGGCATCCACGCCAAGACTGCGGAAGATATCAGAGATTCCATCTCCCGAAGAGACTGCGATGAAGCCGTATGGCGCCAGATCATCCGCAGGAGGAACTGCAGGCGACTGTACGCTGGCCTTCTCTTCCGGAATATCGGCGAATACATCCGGCATTGGAGCAATATCCATTCCGGCTGTCAACAGATCGCGGTGCTGCTCACGCATGTTAAGAATGTGAATCTGTGTGATCTCACCATGCAGCAGCGCCAGGTTAAGCACCTCGCCGGGAGTCTTCGAGTGCACATGCACCTTGATGGTCTCATCATCCGAAATTACGATAATGGAGTCACCGTTAACTGACAACGCTTTCCGAAAAACTTCCTCATCAAAATCTGATTTCACAGATGCGTCAAGCTGGCGGTTGATGAAAAATTCCATATCATATAGAAATTCGATGTCTTCCGTAGAAAGCTGGGATTGGGCGGAAGACTGTACGGAGGACAATACGTTCTCAGGTTTAGTCAGTACTGCTGCAGGAATTGGTGCAGGAACTGAGGCTTGTCCTTGTACAGGTGTCTGTACAGCGGCTGATCCGCTGGTCAGATACTGGTGGAAACCTTCATAGATGTAGACCAGACCCTGACCGCCGGAATCCACAACACCGACCTGCTTGAGCACAGGCAGAAGTTCAGGTGTATTGGCTAGCGCTTCCTTGGCTTTGGCCAATACTTCGGTCATAAGCTCAGTAACATCCGTTGTACGGCGCGCATAATACACTGCATGTCTCGCAGCTTCCTTGGCGACGGTAAGAATCGTGCCTTCAACCGGTTTAACCACTGCTTTGTAGGCTGTATCAACGCCAGTCTGCAGTGCTGCAGCGAACTGCTGCGTGTTCAATTCTTCATATTGGGCTGCATAACGTCCAAGACCTCTGAATAACTGCGACAAAATAACGCCGGAGTTCCCCCGCGCGCCCATCAAGAGTCCTTTGGAGAGTACTCCTGCACATTGGCCTACAGAGGCAGTATTATTTTTCTTCAATTCATTCGCGCCAGCGGTCATCGTCAAATTCATGTTGGTTCCCGTGTCTCCATCCGGAACCGGAAAAACATTTAAAGAATTGACATGCTCCGCATGCTGCTGCAGCTTTTCCGCACCGGCGAGTACCATTGCGGTAAAATCTGTCCCGTTTATAGAACGCTTACTCAATGAGAATTCCCCTTCCTAACTTCATGCCTAATCAATTCTATGATTAACTGGACATAATGCACTAATTTATATTGTACTATAAGAGTCTAAAGAAATAAATGTTTTTGAATCGGTTGACGTAGCAAATTTTGCTGTGATATTATATTTAAGTATTGTTTTACGCAGGTGTAAGTAACAAGGAGGTGTAATCTATGTCCCGCAAATGTACAGTAACAGGCAAGAAACCGGGCAGCGGCAACCACGTGTCTCACGCAAACAACCGCAACCGTCGCTCTTGGGGAGTTAACGTTCAGAAGGTCCGTATCCTAGTGAACGGCAAACCGAAACGCGTGTACGTCAGCACCCGTGCTTTGAAAGCCGGTAAAGTTGAACGCGTTTAGTCTTGGATTATTCTAGGGCCTAGCGATATCTCATATCAAGTAGAAACGGACATGCCGTCCTTAAATAGACGGTATCCGTTTCAGCGAGAAATAGAAGGACACTTTATAGTGCAAAGCATATAAAGTCTTATATTTGAAGCAAAAAGCACCCTTTACATTCGTAAGGTGCTTTTTTTCATGTTTTCTGTTCTGCCTCGCTCAGCTCTTCTGAAAAGTGTTCAAAATCGCTTTAACAAAACCTCCCAAAAATCTTGGCAGCTTGAACGTGTAAAATTTCATGATTAACCCTCCCATCAATTCATGCCATGCAGTAGGAGACTATCCTGTCATGATGTGTATGCCAACGAACTGCAGACCTCCCTTATTGTACAAAAAAAGGCTACATGAGATTTCTGCTCATGTAACCATATTTATGCGGGTATAACTTGGCCTATACCTAAGCACTCGCGATTAAAGGACAGCACCATCCGCCGCCTCGCGGATCGCCCGGATTGCACCTGCGCGGTCACTGCGTCCAAAGACCGCATTGCCCGCTACCAATACATCAGCCCCTGCTTGAGCCACGAGAGGTGCTGTAGCTTCGGCAATTCCTCCGTCCACCTCAATACGCAGCCCCTTGTGATTGATCTCACCGGCCCATTCTCTAAGCTGTGTAATCTTATGCAGCGTACGCGGAATGAAGGCTTGTCCGCCAAACCCCGGATTCACTGTCATGACCAGCACCAGATCAACATCCTCGAGAACCTCACGCACAGCAGCTGCCGGAGTACCCGGATTAATCGCCACACCGGCCATCAGGCCGAGCTCCTTGATCTGATGAACCACCCGGTGCAGGTGTACACAAGCTTCTGCATGGACGGTAATTACAGCCGCCCCTGCGGCGGCAAAATCAGCAATATACCGTTCCGGATTCTCGATCATCAAATGAACATCAAGCGGCAGTGAAGTATGGGCTTTGACCGCTGCCACAATGGCAGGACCCAGGGTAATATTCGGCACAAAATGACCGTCCATCACATCTACATGAATCCAGTCTGCACCGCTGGCTTCGGCTTCCGTGACTTCTGCGCCAAGTGCGGCAAAATCTGCTGACAATATGGAAGGAGCAATAATAACCATGTGTTTAGTACCTCCGCTTTTTATCTTTCATTTCGTTGTAGAACAGCTTGTAATGCTCATAGCGGCTGTCCGCAATCTCTCCAGCCTGCAATGCTTCTATCACCTTGCAGCCCGGTTCGTGAAGATGGCTGCAGCCGCGGAATTTGCAATTCTCCGCATAGGAAGCGAACTCACGGAAGCATTCGGACAATTCATCCACACCCAGCTCCAGAAAGTCCAGCTGGCTGAACCCCGGTGTATCGGCTACGAAACCGCCATTCCCGATATCCATCAATTCAACGTGACGTGTCGTATGACGCCCGCGGCCAAGCCGCATGCTGATTTCACCTGTCTCCAGCTCAAGGCCCGGTACGAGGCGGTTCAGCAGGGTTGACTTCCCTACGCCGGACTGGCCTGAGAATACACTGATGATTCCGCCCAATCGCTTCCGCAGCTCATCGGCGCCTGATCCGTTTAGTGAGCTCGTAACCATTACTTCATAGCCAATTTGTTCATAGAGAGCTTTGACTGCTTCTGTAGCCTGGCCCTCATCATCCGCCAGATCCTGCTTGGTCAGTACAATCAGCGTGTCCAGTCCGGAATGCTCGATATGAACGAGGAATTTGTCCAGCAGGTTGAGGTTCATATCCGGTTCCCGTACAGAGAACAGCAGTACGGCCAGCTTCACGTTCGCTACCTGCGGACGGATCAGTTCAGAATCACGGGGGAGCAGTTCATCCACCATCCCCTCCCCGTTCTCGGTCAGCATATAGATAATCCGGTCACCTACCAGAGGAGCTATTCCTCTTTTCTTAAGTATTCCGCGTCCCCGGCATTGTACAGCCTGTTCCTCCGTTGCGATGAGTCCATCCTTAAGCGGCTTCACATAATAATATCCGCTCAGCGCTTTGATAATGATTCCTTCAGGCATACATATTAAGCCTTCCTCTCCTGATTTTGCGCAAATGACCCAAGATTATATCCCCGGGTCATTTCGCCGCTCCAGCTGTAATGGTGTTGCCACCGCCCCGCTGAAGCTTATCTCTTTTTATTTATTCTTGTCCTTGCCTTTGCCCTTGCCATTTCCAGGGGAAGCGGCAATCAGTTTATTATTGTTGTCTTTACCTGGTACGAAGCCCGTCTGATCACCTGCACCTGTCTCTTCGCCCTCTCCGGTGCCCGGCGGCAGAATCTCCGGTTCGATTGTCGGCTCAACAGGAGTCTCGGTCGGTGCAACGGTCGGCTCAGGTGTCTGTGTCTGAACCGGAGGCGGTTCAGGCGTCTGCACATTATTATTCTTGACATCCACGTAAGTTATAGGATAAGTCTCGAGGAAATCCCCGTCCCGGTATACGGATACCATCCCATCCTTGTTGGGAGCAAGCAACATGTTCACGGATAAGGTCTGACTTTTGCCAATTGTGCGTGTGCCCCACTCCTGGTTCTCGCCATTATTACGCGCATCTGCAAAGACAATGCGGATTTTGCTCTTCTGTCCGTCCACTGCTGGTGCAACCGGTACGTTAAAGGTATATTCCAGTGCTTCCGGAGGATAACCTGTACTGAGGTAAATGGTTATTTTCTCCCCGGGAGTAACCTGATCTCCTTCCTCATACGCCCATTGCTTCGTGACTTTGCCCTTCTCATACGTGAAGCTGGGCTCTTCCTTAATTTCATCCAGCACAAGGCCGGCTTTCTCAATCGCTGCCTTCGCTTCCTTCTCCGTCATTCCAAGGAGGCCCGGCATATTGGTGCTCTCTTTCCCTTTACTCACGATCAGCTTAACCGTTATAGTCTCAGGATCATACTCACTATTTGCCTCAGGCTCAGAGCTGATTACTTTGCCCTTCTCAAATTCCTCACTGAAACGTTCGTCCGGAGTGATTCTATCCTGTGCAATTCCCAGTGCAATTAGTTCCTTGACTGCATCATCATAGCTCATATTAGAAACATCCTTAAGCTTAGGCAGAACCTTGGCGGTACTTACCGTCAGAATAATATGCGTCCCTTCCTTGACCATCGTGTCAGTCTTGCTCTGTTTCCAGACGATATTTTCTGCAAAATTCGGGTTGTATGCCTGCACCGGCGGCTCTTCTGCGAACAAGCCTACCTCTTCAAGGGCAGCTTTGGCTTGCTCAAAAGAAATACCGGTAACAACCGGCACCGCCACTTCATCCACGGACAATTTGGAGTTGACATACCAGACGACCCCGCCCATGGCGATCAGCAGTATCAGGGTAAGACTGATCCACAGCGCCGCGCGGCCCGATTTGCGCTTGCCGGGTGGAGGAGGCGGAGCATCCTCCATACTGCGGACACGTTCCTCTCCCCCGCCGCCACGGCTGCCCAGCCCCCGCTGGAGCGGTTTGATTGCAGGAATTACCCGTGTTCTGTCCTCGTCCTCTTCGTCATCGAATAAGACCTTGGACTCGCTCCGCCGTTCTGGCAGCAGACAGGTCTCCAGATCCTGCAGCATTTGCTTGGCGGACTGATACCGTTCTTCCGGATTCTTGCGCATTGATCTCAGGATTACATTCTCCACGCTTTGCGGAATCAGCGGATTCAGCAGGCGCGGCTCCTCAAATTCCTCCTGCAGATGCTTCAGTGCTACACTAATCGGGCTTTCCCCCAGAAAAGGCAGCACCCCGGTAAGCATCTGATAGAGCACGATCCCCAGAGAATAGAGGTCGGACTTCTCTCCTGTGGTCACGCCTTTGGCATGCTCAGGCGAGAAATAATGTACGGAACCGACCACGGAACCCGTCTGGGTTATTGTAGTGGACGTAACCGCCCGGGCAATCCCGAAATCCGTTACTTTAACCCGGCCATTACGGCCGATCAGAATATTATGAGGTTTAATATCGCGGTGAATAATCTGGTTCAAATGCGCATGATCAAGTGCATCACAAATTTGTGATGCAATCCGCACGGACTCGTCAACCTGCAGCGGAGCCCGCTCTTTAATGATTTCGTTAAGATTCTTGCCTTCAATATATTCCATAACAATATAATGGACTTCATCTTCCTGGCCGACATCGTAAATGCTGACTACATTTGGATGAGATAACGATGCAGCTGATTGCGCCTCCCGCCGGAACCGGCGGATGAATTCCTCATCATGCACAAACTGGTTGCGCAATACTTTGATAGCAACATTCCGGTTGAGCAGAATGTCATGGGCTCTGTAGACAAGCGCCATGCCACCTCCACCGATCCGTTCGATGACTTGGTAGCGGCCGCCCAATTCGTGACCGATCATCTATCCCACTCCTTTGTCTCGGGCACTGCGGCCTCTCCTTGGTGTTCTAACATAGCAACGCTGATATTATCGTTGCCGCCGGCAAGCAAAGCCAGCTGAAGTAAACGATCCGCTCTTTCTTCCAGAGAAATCTCATGAATTCCGGCTACCTTGGCCATATGCTCGGGGCTGACGAAATTGCTGAGTCCGTCGCTGCACAGCAGCAGAAGCTCCCCAAGTGCAAGCGTAACAGAAGCCAGATCCGCAGACACCACGGCATCCGTCCCCAGAGCCCGGGTCAGCACATTTCGGCGCGGATGGCTGCCCAGCTCCTCCAGGCTGATCTGGCCGTTCTTGAACAGCTCATTGACCAGCGTATGGTCCTCGGTTAGTTGTATTGCAGCACCGTCCTGAATGAGATATGCCCTGCTGTCTCCGATATGGCCGATGTATCCCGCTGACCCTTTCAGTAGAGCAGCTACGATGGTAGTCCCCATGTTGTGGTATTTCTCATCGCTTTGAGCCTCTTTGTGGACCGTGTGATTGGCTTCCAATATGGCGGCTGACAGTGCCTCCTTCAGCTCTGCCTCCGGAAGATCAGGCTGCAGCTGGTCCAGAATGTTCCTGACCGTCTCCAGCGCAATCCTGCTCGCGGTATCGCCAGCCAAATGTCCCCCCATCCCGTCGGCTATAATGCCGAGGGTATAACCGTGGCGCGTAGCGCCGATCCAGACCGAATCCTCATTGACGGTACGTACCCGGCCAATGTCGCTGGCTTGAACTGTTCTGATCAAATATCCTCACCCCAACTCCATATGTTTGGCACGCAGCTGACCGCATGCGGCCGCAATATCATGGCCTTGCTCACGGCGGATCGTAACGTTCACGCCATGATCGGCCAGTATACGCTGAAATTCAAAGATATCATTGCGGGAAGTCCGTACATACTTGCGCTCAGGCACATGGTTAACCGGAATCAGGTTCACATGGCAGAGCATGGTCTTAAGCACACCCGCTAATTCCTCGGCATGCTCGGGCTGATCGTTCACGCCGCCGATCAAGGCATATTCGAAGCTGATCCGGCGGCCTGTCTTGGCCTGATAATAGCGCAATGACTCGATTACATCATCAAAAGGATAGCGGCGGTTAACCGGCATCAGCTTGGAACGGAGCGTATCATTAGGCGCATGAATCGAGATCGCCAGATTGATCTGCGTATCCTCATCAGCAAACTTGTAAATATTCGGCACAATCCCGCTGGTCGATACTGTAATATGGCGCTGGCCAATATTCAGACCCTTCTCATGGATCATGAGGCGCAGGAATCTCATGGTTGCGTCGTAGTTCTCGAAAGGTTCGCCGGTGCCCATGATAACAATGCTGCTGACGCGTTCGCCGCGGGCATCAAGAATCTGCTGGGAACGCACTACCTGGGCTACAATTTCCCCTGCGGTCAAATCGCGCTTCAGACCTCCAAGCGTAGACGCGCAGAAGGTACAGCCGATCCGGCAGCCAACCTGGGTAGTTACACATACGCTGTTGCCGTAATTGTGCTTCATAATAACTGTCTCAATCGCATGATCATCATGCAGACCGAACAGGAATTTCACAGTACCGTCTTTGGATTCCAGCTTCGTAATTTCAGTCAGAGCCGAAATACTGAATTGTTCCACCAGCTTGCCGCGCAGTGCCTTGGAGAGATTGCTCATGGATTCAAAATCATTGACCCGCTTCACATACAGCCAGTCAAAAATCTGTCCGCCGCGAAAAGCCGGCTCTCCGTTATCCTTGGCCCACTGCTGCAACTCTTCTAAAGAAAAATCATATATTAAAGGTTTCATTGTTATTAGCACCTGTTCTTTCGTAAATTATATGCGTATTATTTCTCATTCTTCCTATTTTAACACAAATTCCAGAGCCGGTAAAAGAAAAGCCCGCCGCGCAAAACCTCTGCGGGGCGGGAAGCTGTAATTCCATGCAGAAATCACTATATTACGAGAGTCGCTTCAGCCGGGCAATATAGAATCCGTCGCTTCCGAAATGATGGGGAAGCAGCTGTATTCCATCGCCTGCGGCAATTGCGGTTCCCTCAAGCCGTTCCCAGACGGCGGTCTTGAAGCTGACCGGAGCGAACCCGGGATTATGCTCCAGGAAATCCCTGACAATCCGGCTGTTCTCCGCCTGCTCGGTAGTGCAGGTGCTGTAGACCAGCACACCGCCAGGCTTCAGGAGCCCGGCGACCGACTGCAGCAGTTCATGCTGCAGCGCAGCTACGCTGTCCACATCTCCGGGCTGCTTCCGCCACTTCAGATCCGGCTTGCGCCGGATCACCCCAAGCCCCGAGCAAGGGGCATCCAGCAGAATCCGGTCGAAGGATTCCGGTTGAAGAGCAGCACCCAGCTGCAGTGCGTCGCCGCTTAAGGTAGCAATGCATTCCAGACCCAGACGGGCCGCCTGATCTGCGATAAGCTTCGCCTTATGCTCATGCAGATCATTGGCCAGTATAGATCCTTCGTCCTTCATCATCTCGCCCATATGCGCGCTTTTGCCTCCGGGAGCGGCGCAGCAGTCCAGCACCTTCATCCCTGCTACAGGGTCTACAACTTCAGCCACCAGCATGGAGCTTTCATCCTGCACTGAGAGATATCCGTCCCTGTACCAGGAAGTCAGAGCCATATTGCCGCCGCCCTTGACAATCAGCCCGAAGGGGCTAACCTTCGATTCAGAGGCCTCAAGACCCGCTTCGAGCATCTCGGCCAGCAGCGCCTCACGGCTGATCATAGTTGTATTGACGCGGACACTGACCGCAGGCGCTTCGTTATTCGCAGCACACATGGCCTCCGCCGTGTCTGTGCCATATTCCGCAGACCAGCGCTGCACCATCCAGAGCGGATGGGAATGAACAATAGAGATCCGCTCTTCCCTGCTGAGCCCCTCCGGCAACACCGGCAGTTCCCCGGCCCGCAGCACGCTGCGAAGCACGCCGTTAACCATGCCGGAGATACCCTGATGGCCGTGTTTCTTGGCTATATTCACAGCCTCATTAACGGCTGCATGCGAAGGAACCCGGTCCAGATACATAATCTGGTACAGGCTCAGACGCAGCAGATTACGCACCCAAGGCTGAAGCTTAGCTACTCCCTTGCTCACAAAACCCTCCAGAACATAATCCAGAGTAATCATCCGTGAGATCGTGCCATACACCAGCTCCGTAGCCAGTCCGGTATCTTCACGGCTGAGAGCGCCTTTCTGCAGGCTGCTGCCGAGCAGCAGATTGCTGTAGGCCCCCTGCTGCTCTACGCGGACAAGAACATCAAGCGCAACCTCGCGTGCAGAAGCTGCCGCCGGCGGTTTGCCGCCCGGCTTCATCTTGCCTGCTCCTCTGGCTTGACCACCCGGAGCTGAGCTCCCGGAAGCCGCTGACCCGTTGCCGCCAGTGGGATTACGCGGTCCGCCGCCTTTGCCGCCCGCGCTCACCCCAGCACCGTGCCGGGCTTAAGACTTGCGCCGCGGCTGAAATCTGCCGCACTCATCGCTTTTTTGCCGGCAGGCTGTACGGTTGTCAGCAGGAGAATCCCGTCGCCGGTCTTCACTTCAACCCCTAGTTCACTTACAGACAGCACTGTACCCGGAGCAGCATTGCCGCCGGCGGAACTGCCGTTATCCGGCTTCGCCGCCGCCCATACCTTGAAGGTCTCGTCATTCCATAGGGTGAAGGCACCCGAGAATGGTACCAGCCCGCGGATACGGTTATAGGTTGCCAGTGACCCGGCTGTCCAGTCGATCCGTTCATCTTCGCGGCTGAGATTTGGCGCATAAGTTGCTTCGCTGTCATTCTGCACCGTCGCCTCTACACGTCCAGCCGCGAGGCGCGGCATTTCCGCCTTCAGTAAATCACGTCCGGCAATGCTCAGCTTCCCGAACATGGTGCCTGAGGTATCCTCGTCTTCAATCGGCACCTCTACCCGCGAGATCATATCTCCGGTATCCAGTCCTTCCGCCATATACATCAGCGTCACACCCGTTACCTTCTCACCGTTAATGATGCAGCGCTGGATCGGGGCGCCTCCGCGGTATTTCGGCAGCAGTGAGCCATGGACATTCACACATCCGTTCTTCGGCAGCTCCAGCACACTCTTCGGCAGAATCTGCCCGTAAGCCGCTGTAACAATCAGATCCGGCTCATAGGCAGCCAGTTCAGCTACCGCCTCCGGGCGCCGCATCCGTTCCGGCTGAAGAACCGGCAAGCCCAGTTCAAGTGCAGCCTCTTTCACAGGTGAAGGGGCAAGCGTCTTCTTGCGGCCTTGCGGACGGTCCGGCTGGGTAACCACAGCGACTACCTCATAGCCCTCCTCCAGCAGCATCCGCAGGGAGGGTACCGCAAAAGCCGGCGTTCCCATGAACACTATCTTCATTTCATTCACTCCTCAGTTTCACTGCGTTCAGCTGTATACTCATATACCTTCTCGGCGATATCCGTGAACAGCACACCGTTCAGGTGATCGATTTCATGCTGAAATGCCCGTGCAAGCAATCCGCTTCCGGTAATTGTAACTTCGTTGCCTTCACGGTCCAGACCGCGTACGGTTACTGTCTCTGCACGGCGTACATCGCCGTTCAGGCCGGGGATACTCAGGCAGCCTTCAGGTCCGAACTGCTCCCCGTCCATGCTGACAATCTCAGGGTTAATCAGCTTGATCAATCCATGCTCTTCATCGGCATCGATTACGATTAGACGCTTTAGAATTCCAACCTGCGGAGCTGCGAGACCAACACCTTCCGCGTCATACATCGTATCTGCCATATCGTCGAGCAGTTTTTGCACATTCGGGGTTACGGTTGTTACGGTCTTAGCTTTCTTGTGTAATACTTCATCCGGTTCTTTCACGATCAGCCTGATTGCCATTACAAAAACACCATCCTTGTTCTGAACATGTCTATAGTATATAAAATGAAATCATTCTTTCATTTCATAGTAAAACACCTTACCCATTGTAACACGCCGGGAGATTACATCAACATCTGCGGGTCCACATCAATGCTGATCTGCAGTCCTTTGTCACGGACAGAGTCCTCCAGCTCCTCGGCCACCTGACGGGCCAGTCCGATCGCATCAATCGCACCGCGCCATTTAATAATACACTGGAATCTGTAACGGCCTTTGAGCCGCGGCAAGGGTGACGCTACCGGACCCAGCAGATCCAGTGCATCCGAGGAGAGCTTGTCCAGACTGCCATACCAGCGCAGCTGCCTTGCTTTGCCCTGGATATTCAGGGCATAATTCTCCGCCAGCTTCAGCAGCAGCGGCAGCTGCTCATGCGACAGCGTAACCAGAATCAGCCGGCAATACGGCGGATAATGCAGCTCCTTGCGGTGCTTCAGTTCATCCCGTACGAACGATCTGTAATCATGTCCGCTGGCATGGATGATCGAATAATGCTCCGGTGTATAAGACTGCACAACCACTTCGCCGGGCAGCTGATGTCTGCCCGCTCTTCCGGCAACCTGTGTGAGCAGCTGGAAGGTCTTCTCGGCCGCCCGGAAATCCGGCAGGTTCAGCGCCGAGTCCGCAGTGATGACACCGACCAGGGTAACATCGGGGAAGTCTAGCCCTTTAGCCACCATCTGCGTTCCCAGCAGTACATCGGCCTTCTTATCCCTGAACTGGTTGAGCAGCTTCTCATGTGAACCCTTCTCTGTGGTTGTATCTACATCCATGCGGATGACGCGGATACCGGGAAACAGCTTGCCCAGCTCCTCTTCAACCCGCTGGGTTCCTGTCCCGAAGAAGCGGATATGCTCGCTGCCGCATTCGGGACACAGCTTAGGTGCCGGCTCGGCATGGCCGCAGTAATGGCAGCGCAGATTGTCACTGCGGCTATGATAGGTCAGCGAGATATCGCATTCTGGACAACCGGCGACATATCCGCAGCTCCGGCACATGACGAAGGTAGAGAACCCTCTGCGGTTCAAGAGAAGTACCGTCTGCTCCCCGCGTTCCAGCCTGCTCACCAGCGCAGCATGCAGCCTGCGGCTGAACATCGAGCGGTTGCCTTCCTTCAGCTCGTCGCGCATGTCGACCACTGCCACCTTGGGCAGCTCGTTGCCGAGTGCGCGGCTAGGCATCTCCAGCAGGATAGGCGAGAAATGAATATCGCTCTGTGATCTGGCTGCGTGATAGCTCTCCAGTGAAGGCGTAGCCGAGCCCAGAATCACTACTGCCCCGCCCTGTTCAGCCCGGCGGACCGCGACATCACGGGCATGGTATTTCGGATTTTCTTCCTGCTTATAGGAGCCTTCATGCTCTTCATCCATGATAATGAGGCCCAGATTAGCAAACGGAGCAAACACAGCCGAGCGTGCGCCGACAGCAACCATCGCTTTGCCCTCACGGATCTTGCGCCATTCGTCGTAGCGTTCGCCGACAGACAGCCGGCTGTGCATTACCGCCACCCCGCTGCCGAACCGGCCTTTGAACCGTTCAACCATCTGTGGAGTCAGGGCAATTTCCGGCACCAGCACTACAGCCTGACGCCCTTGCTCCACACAGCGCTGAATGCACTGCAGATAAATCTCCGTCTTCCCGCTGCCCGTTACCCCGTGCAATAAGAAGACTTCATGCGTTTGCTGCTCTACAGTTCCCACAATCCGCTTATAGACAACCTCTTGCTCCGCTGTCAGCGGCAAGGGTGTGCTCGGCTTGAAATCGCGTCCCTGATAGGGGTCGCGGTATACTTCAATTTCACTAATCTCAATATACCCTTTGTCCTCCAGAGCCTTCACCGTGCCGGCCGTAACCTGAAGAACCGACAGCACATCCTTGAGCGGCATGGGAAGTGTTGCCTCCATATCGATCAGGAAGGACAGCACTTCCTTCTGGCGCGCCGAACGCGCCGGGAAGCCGGACAGGGATTCGCGTGCTGCGGAGAGGCCTATGGCCAAATCAACCGCCTTTAGCTTCTTCTTGCCCATCTTATCCTTGATCGACTGGCTCTCCGCCAGCACACCGCGCCGCACCATGAACTTTACAGTCTCAGCAGCCTCCGGGAAGGTGCGGGTCAGCAGCTTCATGGATACTTCCCCGTGGCGTCTGACGAAGTCAGTAATCTCCTGCTCTTCGTTGTCAGTCTCCAGGAAAAGCGGAAACAGCTCATCTCCGGGAGTATGGGCTGCTGCCTCTGCATCACCCAGCGAGATCAGCCGCTCGGCTTTGCCCTTCAGGGCAGTCGGAAGCATAGCCTGCAGTGCGGAGATCCGTCTGCAGGCATATCTTTGGCTCATCCAGTCGCCCAGCTCTACCAGCTCCGGCGACAGCGGAGGCAGCAGATCGAGCACTTCCACAATCGGCTTCATTCTTGATACACTGCCGGTCTCTCCCGACTCCAGGGATACAACAAAGCCCTGAACGGTCCGGGGTCCAAACGGAACCGCCACTCTGCTGCCAACTTCAATCCAAAGCTTCAGTGAATCGGGAATCAAATAATCAAACGGCCGGTCGGTGCTGCGCACAGGAACATCGACAATGACCTTGGCAATATCCATTATAACAAGGCTCCGGCAACACGCTCAGCGGCGAGCTGCAGCACCCGGCGCGCCACCTCATCCTTGGAAGCTAAGGGAAGATCCAGTACCAGGCCGTCTGCATCATAGACTGACACAATGTTGGTATCGGTGCCGAATCCGGCACCTTCCACTGCAACATCGTTGGCTACGATCAGGTCAAGATTCTTGCGAACCAGCTTGTCTTTGGCGTAATATTCCGCATTTCCGGTTTCGGCGGCAAACCCGATCAGGAACTGCTTATCCTTCATTTTGCCGAGACTCTCCAGAATATCGGTAGTCTTCACCAGTTCAAGGGTCATGGTGTCACCGCTCTTTTTGATCTTGGACTCCGCGCTGTGTCTCGGGCGGTAATCTGCGACAGCTGCCGCTTTAATGAGGATGTCGCAATCGGCCCAGCGTTCCGCGACCGCTTCATACATATCCTGCGCCGATTCCACGCGGACCAGCCGGATATCGGCATCGCGCGGCGGCGCTTCATCCGTACGCGCGGCGATCAAGGTAACCTCTGCCCCCATGGCGCGTGCTGCCCGTGCCAGCGCGAAGCCCATTTTTCCGGAGGAATCATTGGAAATGTAACGGACAGGATCGATACGTTCTACCGTACCGCCAGCGGTAACAACTACCTTTTTACCAGCGAGCGGCCCGGATTTCTTGTCGTTCTGCAGCGCAAAGAAGTTCTCCACAACCTTCACGATCGCTTCCGGCTCTTCCAGCCGCCCTTTGCCCACGTAACCGCAGGCCAGCAGTCCTTCGCCCGGTTCAATAAAGTGTACCCCCCGGTTGTAGAGTGTATCGATATTGCTCAATACCGCCGGATGCTGATACATATGAACATTCATCGCAGGGGCTACCATTACAGGAGCTGTAGCGGCAAGCAGTGTAGTAGACAGCATATCATCTGCCAGTCCATGCGCCATTTTGGCAATAATATTCGCGGTAGCCGGTGCGATCAGGACCAGATCGGCCGAATCCGCCAGATCAATATGTGAGATGGAGGACGGGTCGCGTTCCTGAAAAGTATCGCTGTATACCCGTTGCTTCGACAATGACTGCAGTGTCAACTCCGTAATGAACTGCTTGGCCGACGCTGTCATGATGACATGAACCTCGGCGCCTTGCTGGGTAAGCTTGCTGGTCAGGGCCGCCGCCTTATAGGCAGCAATGCCTCCTGTAATTCCGAGTATAATCGACTTTCCTTGTAAACTCTTCAAACTGATCTCCCCCCTGTACCTCAATCTGTGCCCATTGTATATGCCGCTATGAAAAGAAGAAATGAAAATCTTCATATTTACGTCAAAAGGAAGCTGTATAGATTTCATTTAGTTTTTTGAATAAAGGAACTAAATTCCCTTATAAATAGAGAAAAAAATAACAACCTTCCGGTTGTCAGGAACAGCCCGGTGCGGGCTATTATCTATTTCATTGTGCAGCTTAACTGGCTTAACTCAAGAAGAAACGGCTGCGCCATCCCTAAGCGGGATGGTTTCCGTTTCTGCTGTGAGCCTTGAGCCGGAACCTTGAGACTATTCTTCGTCGCCGCGTGTTACGATAATGCGGTCTTCATAGATCTCTTCAAGCGCAACACCAACAAACTTGTGCGATCTCGGGTTCTTGATATCAGTCTTTCCGCCTTCACGGAGCGCTCTAGCCCGGCGGGCTGAAGCGACAACCAGGGAATACTTACTGTCGACCTTGGTCACCAGTTCGTCAATGGATGGATATAGCATGCAGAACACCTCTTCATCTTTTACTATAAATATGAACCAATCCTGTAGAACCTATCATCTCACCTTACAATGTTCGGCGATAATAATGCTTTCTATTCGCTTGCAGGCCAGATCGATCTCGTCATTCACTACTGCGTAATCATAATGCCGGATCAGGCCGATTTCATCCTCTGCAACAGACATGCGGTGATTAATCACATCAGGATGCTCCGTACCGCGTCCGCGGATACGGTCCTTCAACTCGTCCATCGACGGAGGAAGAAGGAAGACAAAGATACCTTCCGGGAATTTGTCTTTGACTTTGAGAGCTCCCTGAACCTCGATTTCCAGAATAATATCTCTTCCGCTCTCGAGTGTTCTCTCCACAAAGTCACGCGGAGTACCGTAATAATTGCCTACGTACTCCGCATATTCGAGCAGCTGGTCACCTTCAATCATGTCCGCGAACTGCTCTCTGGATTTGAAAAAATAATTGACGCCGTTCTCTTCACCTGCACGCGGTGAACGCGTGGTGGCGGAAACGGAATAGACGAGTTCAGGCATCTTCGGCCGCAGCGCAGTGCATACCGTACCTTTGCCGACGCCGGAAGGGCCGGATAGTATGATCAGCAATCCTTTTGACATAGTACACTCCATTTGTTGTTATTCGTCGTTATCGTCATCTTTGCTGGATAGGCGGTGAGCAACGGTCTCCGGCTGAACAGCCGAGAGAATGACGTGGTCGCTGTCTGTAATAATGACGGCCCGCGTCCGTCTTCCGTAGGTGGCGTCGATCAGCATATGCCGGTCTCTGGCCTCCTGAATAATTCGTTTGATCGGTGCAGATTCCGGGCTGACAATGGAAATAATGCGGTTGGCCGACACGATATTCCCAAAGCCGATGTTGATTAATTTGATTGCCATGTTCCGGTTGTTCCCCCCATAAGTTACATCTTTGCTTGTTTCAGGTCCCTGTTATTCTAGATTCGCCGCTTGCTCGCGTATCTTCTCAAGCTCCGCCTTCATGTCAAGCGTGAGATTCACGATGTCCAGATGATTGCACTTGGACCCGATGGTGTTGGTCTCCCTGTTCATCTCCTGAATGAGAAAATCAAGTTTGCGCCCTGCAGGTTCACTGCCAAGCAGCAAAGCCCTGCATTGCCCGAAATGACTGTACAGCCGGGTAAGCTCCTCATCTATACTGCAGCGGTCGGCGAAAATAGCAATGTCCATGCCGAATTTTTGCTCATCCCACGGGAAGTTCCCGTCATTCAGTCCGCTGAGCCGCTGCCGCAGCTTCTCGCGGTATTCATGCACAACCATAGGCGCAAGCCCGGTTATCCCGGCATGCAGCTCCTCCAGCCGGTCAAGCCGGCGTGACAGGTCAGCAGCCAAATACCCGCCCTCGCGGGCACGCATCTCCAGCAGGGCCTCCAGACTAAGGCGGAGCCCCTTCTCGAGGAGCTCTGCAACTTCTTCAGAGGGAGACGCAGCAGCAGTCGGAATCTCTTCCTTGAATTCCATAACACCGGGCATAGAAAGTATATCACGGAGAGTCAACTCTCCCTGGAATCCATACTCCCGTCTTAAGGCCTCTGCTGCGTCCAGATAGGACTTCACCAGCGTGCGGTTCAGCGCATGCGCTTCAGCAGCACCCTCGGTGAGTTCCCTATTAATGATGACATCTACCCGTCCCCGTTTGATATGGGCTTGAACCAGCCGCCGCACCATATCCTCATAACCCGTCCAATCCCGGGGCATCCGCAGCACAACTTCGCAGTAACGGTTATTCACCGATTTGACTTCGAAACTAATCTTGTGTCCACCGAATTGCAGGGATGACTGACCGTATCCGGTCATACTAAATGACAACGGAATCACATCCATTACACTATTGTAATTGATTCTTACTAGCGAAACAAGGGGGACAATCTGCGTCCCTGCTTCTCCCAGACATACTCCAGCAGCTGTACACTCATATCATAGAACATAAAGGGTGTAATCAGATAGATGCCGTTAAAATGCGCAGTCGCCGCATCCAGCAGCTCCTTGGCGATAAGAACGCCTTCCGCGCGCCCCGCTTCGCCTTCCAGTCCCTGCATGCGGCTGCGGACCTCGGGGGAGAGCTGAATTCCCGGAACCTCATTATGGAGATATTCAGCGTTCCGGCCGCTGGCCAGCGGCATGATTCCGATAAAGATCGGGATATCCAGATGCTCTGTGGCTTTGGCAATCCGGGCAATTAATTCAGGATCATAGACAGGCTGGGTCATAATATAATCCGCACCGGATGCGATCTTCTTCTCCAGCCGCTCCACCGCCTTGTCCAAATGCTTGACGTTGGGATTAAACGCAGCACCGATCACGAACTTCGCCTTCTGTTTGAGCGGCTTGCCCGAGAAGGCCACACCGTCATTCAGCTGCCTGATCATACGTATGATTTCAAAAGAAGTCAGATCATAAATCGAGCTGGACCCGGGCAGATCACCGAAACGCGCAGGATCACCGGTTACCGCCAGGACATGGTCAATGCCAAGGGCATCAAAGCCCATTAAATGCGACTGGGTACCAATCAGATTGCGGTCCCGGCAGGCAATATGCACCAGCGGCCGCAAGCCCGTACGTGCCTGAACCAGATGTCCCAGTGCCATATTGCTCATCCGGGTAACAGCGAGCGAGTTGTCTGCCAGTGTCAGCGCATCCGCACCGGCTCTACGCAGCGCTTCTGCTCCCCGCATGAACTTCGCGATGTCCAAATCACGCGGCGGGTCAAGCTCTACGATTACCGTATGCCGTTCCTTGACCAGATCCACAAGTGTCGGTTCAGCTCCGCCCTGTCCTTCATCCTCGCTCAAATGCTCATGTACAGAAATCCGTTCTGCCATTCTATGTTCATCAGGCTCCGGAAGCGGCGTAACCGTGTACTCCTTGAGTGCAGCGGAAATTTCCGCAATATGCCGGGGAGTGGTGCCGCAGCATCCTCCGATGATCCGGCTGCCCATATCCGCGAAGACCGGAGCCATCTGGCCGAAATATTCCGGTGATGCCCCATAGCGGTACTGGCCGTCCACATAATCTGCTACCCCCGCATTGGGATAGATCGATACCGGAAGCACAAGCCGCCCCTGAAGAGTGCCCAGCGCACGCTTGATGCCGTTCGGTCCGGTGTTGCAGTTGAAGCCGATGACATCTGCACCGTCCTGTTCCAGAATGCGGAACGCCTCAGGCAGTGTCAGCCCGTCCAGTGTGCGCGCCGAGTCATCTACAGCCAGCTGGCAGATTACAGGAAGCCCGCTGAGCTTGCGGACGGTTCTGAGTGCCAGGTGAAGCTCTTCCACATCATAAAAGGTCTCCAGCATGATACCGTCCGGCTGCTCTTCCAGCAGCGCAGCAATCTGCTGCGAGAAAAACCGCTTAAGTTCGGCCGAGGACAAATTAGCCCGTTTGCCGGCGCGTATAGATCCCACAGCCCCGACTACATAGCCGGTCTCTCCGGCGGCAGTGCGGGCAATTCTTATCCCGGCACGGTTGATCTCGGCAACCTTCGATTCCAGCCCGAATTTGGAGAGCTTATCATAGTTTGCCGAATATGTGTTACTCTCCAGCAGGACAGAACCGGCCTCCATATAGCTCCGGTGCACATCCTCAATCACCTCCGGAGAGGTCAGATTTAATTCCTCATAGGAGATGCCTACAGGGAAACCCTTTTGATATAAAAAGGTTCCCATCGCTCCGTCTCCGACCAATACGTTATTCTCCCATGCAGAACGCAAATCCGGCTTCACCGCAAGAACCTCCCCTTTTTTGTCATTAGTTTCATACTAATGTAACATAAAACGGGATGGATGATAAGCTTTGATCAGCGGAAACAGACGCCCTTTGCATGGCATACCGGCAAATGATTCATACTACTCCTATTCTTTTACAGAGGAGCCTGTCCAATGAAAAAAAACACCCGTAAGCTGCTGCTGCGCAAATATGCTGTCATCCTGCTGCTGTCCGCCCTCTCGCTGCTGTATTTGTATCTGGGGGATTGGCTTTTCGGGTACGGGCTGGATAATATCGGCTACATTTTCGATTACCTGCTCTATACTGCTTCCGAGAAGCTGACCGCAACAGTGCTGATCCTCTGCATGATCGTGCCGGATGCCGTCTACTGGATACGCGGAACTCAGCCCGGACGCGGTGCAGAGAAATGAGCCCGGACTGCCGCCATCACCACCAGCACCGCCGGAACAACCAGCATGAAAAAAGGATACACCAAATATAAAAGACCTCCGCCCTCATCCAGATGCTCTGTAAAGCTGCGGGCATCCAGCATGGAGGTGAACAGAATAATCAGCGCACAAGGATACAGCATCCGGCGGAAAGGCATATGGAACAGCTCCGAAATACCGACCAGTGCAGCGGCAAAGAATACGGCCATTTTGAAAAATACCCCGATAATCAGCACCATCACTACAAATATATCCACACGCTGGATGAAATCCGAGATCGAAATCTTGCTGATCGTCGGCATCAGCGGCAGCGGCGAGCGCTCCACAATATCCTCACCCAGGACTGAAATATTCAAGGCCATAGTGAAGCTGAGCAGAATGGCGGAGAAGAGGATACCGGCGGCGATGACCCATGGTCCTTTTTTGACACTGGACAAATAGGGCATCAGCATGGTGAAGCAAACCATCTCACCGAACGGAAACATGTAATTCTGATGCGCCACCGAGACCAGCACAGGCTGGAGGCCATTCTCGAGCACGGGCAGCAGTCTGTGCAAATTGATAGACCCCGAGAGCACCAGCATAATTGTGCCGAACAAGCCGATCAGCATCACGACAAGCGCAAAAACCACCGAAGTCCTGCTCAGCACCTCCACGCCTTTATGCAGCACATACGCCCCCGAGAGCACCATCAGCGTGCTGAGAATAAACAGCGGAGTGTTGTGCATGGTTGCCATAGCGAGCATAGTGCTGCCATCGCGCAAATCCCGGGCGGCAAGGTTAATGTAGAGAATGATGTACAGTATGGCCACCGGGGTTCCGATATATTTGCCGAGCAATTGCCGCGTATAGGCGGTAAATGGCATGTCGGGGTGCTTGCGGTACAGATAGGCATAACCCGTGAACACGATCAGACCGGCCACACAGCCGACCAGAATCGAGAGCCAGGCATCCCTGCCGGACTCCATGCCCAGATTGACAACCAGTGCCGTTCCCAGCTCAAACAAAACGGTCAAGCAGAAGAACTGGCCCAGTCCAATTTTGATCGTCCCCATATGTAGACCTCCCCGGATTTATTTGTTGATCTGAAAAGAGTTGCTGCGCATATCCGTATGCCGGATGACGGCATCTGCGTCAAATTGGACTTCACAGGCTGCAAAAATATCCTCCCAATGATCCTTGACCTGCTTCCAGCCGCGCGGATGGGTCCGCTGCAGCACCTGGCCGAAGCCGAGATAATCGCTTTTGAACTCCCGGGCTGAAGCAATTGCTGCCATAATCTGCTTGATCGTTTCCTCGGTCAGCTGTTCAGACAATCCCTCCAGTACCTCCGGTGAAGTAAGGTCCAGGGAATTGGCAGATTCCTTAATCGCAGCCTGTTGTCTGATTTTCACGATAATGACCGGATGCTCCGGATCTGTAACAGCCGCCTTCAAGGTTACCTGGGACTGATAGACATTGAAAGACAGATAGCCGCCTTCTTTGTCCTTGATTACAACGGGAAACTCTTTGATTTTGTTATGCAAAAGAACGGTGCCCAGCGCGGCGTCGCCGTCCAGCCAGCCTTTCATCTTATCGTCCTTGAACGCTGCCAGTCCTGAAATTCTCAGAATGTTCTTGGGTGAAATGCTTTTCAGGTTATCGTTGGTGTCTGCGCCCTCCCTGCTTCCGCTCGTAAACACCCCATTGATAATAGGTCCGCCTCCTGTGAGCTGAACCCCGCGGATCACATCATCCACCTCCATCCGGAAGTTGTAGCCGAACTGCTTCGAGGTCGTCTCCAGCTTCTCCACCAGATCATTCGCGGGGATTTTGCTGAACACAGTCATCGTCGACATCAGTTCATGCGCCGGCTGTCCTTTGGCGATAAAGATCAGACTGGTGAGCCTGGTATCACTCTCCCGCTCCAGCACATCCAGGATATCCTTGATTCCTTCACGGGCAAGCTCCTCGGACACCACCAGCACCCGTACATGCCCCAGGGATAAGAAACGCGCTGTTTGCCGGGAAGCATCGGCCAGTGCCTCGAACATCGTCCGGCCGGTACCTGTGTACATGGCAACCGGGGAAATCCCACGGGCATTCTCCCCGGAAATTTCCTCAGCAACGATGACCTGAAAAGACAGCCGGTATTTCTCGGCCTCGGTCGGCCCCCGGTCGATGGCTACCCCTGAGACAATGGCCCGTCGGTTAAGCTCCACATTGTCCCAGCAGCCGGTAAGCAGGAGCAGCGGCAGAAGAGCCAGCAGCAGTCCAGGGATGACGGTTATCTTATTCATCAGTTTCATGTTGTTCACCTTCGGCCTGCTGCCTGGCAGCGGTATTATTCTTGAGAATGAGCGGAGACAGCTGCTCGTCATAGCCCGTTGTTAGCTGCATGTATTCAGGCAGCTCTGCGCGCATCTGCTGCGGTGATTTGCGGGGGCCCATCAGCCAGAGCGGCAGCCTGAGAATCGTATCCTTCTGCCCTTTGACCGAAAGAGGCACGAACGGGGACAGATAGGGAATGCCGAAGGAACGCAGGCTGTTCATATGTGCCACTAGTACAATCAGTGCCAGCGTAATCCCGTAGAAGCCGAACATGCTTGCCATGATCAGAAAAGCAAACCGGATAAGCCTACCGGCAATCGCCATGTTATACGCCGGAATGGCAAAGCTGGCAATCCCGGTCAACGCTACCACGATAACCATGATCGGTGTAATGATCCCCGCTTCCACCACAGCGGTTCCCAGGATAAGCGCACCGACAACGGATACCGTTTGCCCGATGACACGGGGCATCCGCACTCCGGCTTCCCGGAGAATCTCAAAAGCCGTTTCCATCAGCAGCACCTCCACAAAAGCCGGGAAAGGTACATTCTCCCGCTGCGAGAGCAGATTGATCAGCAGTGTTGTCGGTATCATCTCATAATGATAGGTAGTCAGTGCCAGATAAACGGAAGGGCCGAGAATCAGGACCAGAAAGCTGACATAACGGATGACCCGCATCAAAATGGCGATATCAAAACGCTGGGAATAATCCTCTGCAGACTGAAAAAACTGTGTGAACACTGCCGGAAGGATCAGGACAAACGGGGTTCCGTCGACAATAATGACCACTCTGCCTTCCAGCAGATTACCTGCCGCCACATCCGGCCGTTCCGAATTGTATATGGTAGGAAACGGTGTGAACGTCTTATCCTGAATTAATTCTTCAATGAAGCCCGACTCCAGCACTTCATCTAGGGCTATCTTATGCAGACGTTCCCTGACTTCCCGGATCAGATCTTCCCCGGCTATCCCCTTCATATACATCAGAGCCACATGGGTCTGTGTTTCTGTACCTATCTTCATGTATTCCAGACGCAGCTTGGGCGATTTGATCCGGCGGCGGATCAGTGAGATGTTCGTGGCCACTGACTCTACAAAACCATCCTTCGGCCCCCGGACCACAAGCTGTGAGGAAGGCTCGCTGACCGAGCGTTGCTCCCCGCCCCGGGTCTCGCAGATAATAGCTGTCCGGTATCCCTCCAGCAATATAACGGTGTCGCCTGAGAGAACGGCCAACATGATATCCTTCCATCCCTCCTGAAGTACCGCGTCGCCGATTTCCAGGGCGCGGTTTAGAATCAGCTGCGGAAGGGTGGAGCGTCCGGTGCCGGGCTCTGCGGTGAATATGGGGGCAGACTTAGCAGCGGAGTTAGCAGCAGACTCAGCTGTGGCGTTAATTGCAGCTTCCGCCCGAGCGGCGGTGCCGGAAGCTGCTGCACCGCCATGGTTGGTCTCCGGTGCGGCTTGATCGCTGGCTGTTACCGTATCGTCCGAATCGTCCGGGAACAGGTCCTCCGTATTGCCCAGCAGCGAGCCAATCACAAATTCGTTAACGGCCACCGTATCGGCCAATCCGCTGAGGTGGATTGCCGCCGCTTCAATCCGGCGTTCTCCCCCGATCTGGATTCTGCGGACTTTGAGATCCGGACTGCCGCCAAGCTCAGACTGCATATTATCCAGATTCCGGGCAACGTTATCGGACAGATCAGGAGTTCCGCCTTCAGCTGGCCGGTTCGCCGGAGCTGCAGCTGTTGTCTGTTTATGTTTATTGGACCATGACTTCATATCCGCCTCATCCCTCCCATGCTCATGCAGAGTTCTATTATTCGCGGATATCCTTGCCATTATTCGGCTGGGTTCCCTTAGGCCTGGAGCTCCCGGGTATCAATGGGCTGAATTGAGATTCTTAAGTTCACGCCGCTTAAATTCACGCCACTTGAATTCACGCCACACCGGCAAAATGTTGCACGTATTACAGCTTTGGCTCATAGATACCGGGGCATTCTAGAGGATTGTTGTATGAAATACAGGAATTATCTCGCAAAGTGGGTTGGAGGAGGTGAAATGCTGCTTTTCGTACAACAATTCCGGATTTGGAGCTGATTAACGTGGGAAATGTTGTATTTCGGGCAGGATTTTTAAAAAATGGCGGGCTATGGTGCAATTGGCGGAGTTCATCAGGGAAATCGTGCTCCAGCCGCAGCGAAAAGTTCAAATTCCACCGGGGGAAGCCCCGGCGGCGGATGCAGAAATCCCCCGTAAGCTCGCAGCTCGCGGGGGATTCCATATCTAATGCTATTGGTGTTTAATCCGGCTTAAATATCCACCGAACCGGTATACACCACCTGTGCAGGACCGGTCATATACACATGATTATCTTCCTCATTCCACTCGATGAACAGGTCGCCGCCCTTCAGGCTGATCCAGGCTGAACGGTCCGTTACCCCGTTCAGTACGGAGGAGACCAGAGTGGCACAGGCTCCGGTTCCGCAGGCCAGCGTAGGTCCGGCACCGCGCTCCCAGACACGCATATCCACATGTCCGCGGTCCACAACGGTAGCAAACTCCACATTTACTTTGCGCGGGAAGAGCGGATGTACTTCCAGCTTCGGTCCCCACGTGCCGAGGTCGAAGGATACAGCATCGTCTACATAAATAACCGCATGCGGATTGCCCATGGATACGGCGGTGAATTTGAATTCCGTTCCGTCCGCCTCGATCGGCTGATCCAGCACTGGCTCCGCATCGATCGCTACAGGAATCTGAAGTCCGGACAGAACCGGCTCGCCCATATCCACGGTAACAGTCTCCACCACACCATCTTTTACCTTCAGGGACACCTTCTGTTCACCGGCACCAATCGTTTCAATCACAATCTGCTCCGATTCCACCAGTCCGTGCTCATACACATATTTGGAGACACAGCGGATGGCATTGCCGCATTGCTCGGCTTCCGAGCCGTCAGAGTTCATGATACGCATCATATAATCACCGCGCTCTGAAGGCAGAATGTACACCAGCCCGTCAGCCCCTATGCCGAAGAACCGGTTGCACAGCGTAACTGCCAGCTCCGAAGCATTGCCCGGCAGCTCCTCTTCGCCGAATACAACTATAAAGTCATTGCCTAGTCCGTGCATCTTAGTAAATTCCATTGTATCGTCCACTCCTAAAAGTTTTGTTTGAAATATGCCAGCCGGTTCATCGTAAACCAAGCTTCCCAGTGTAACCAGCATACCTTAAAGGAGTGGAGTGATGCTATTGATTTTATGCCGAAAACTTTGTACTTTTTATCATCTGCCGTCCGCCGCTGCGGCTGCGGTTCTTCTTGCCGCCCCAGACGCTGCCCGCACCCATCAGGAAAGTCGGGACGCCGGCCATCACCAGCACCAGGCACCATTCGCGGAAGCTGAGCGGAACGGTTTTGAATACCGGCTGCAGGAACGGCAGGTACATAACGGCCAGCATCAGGATCACGGATGACAGAACGGCGAGCACCAGCGCTTTGTTCTGGAACGGATTCCGGTGGAATACCGACCGGGAGCTGCGGCAGTCGAAGACATGGATGAGCTGGGCCATAACCAGTGTGGCAAAAGCAACCGACTGCGCCCGCACCAGCTGCTGTGCATTATCCGGAGCAATACGCAGCGTCAGCCAGAATGCGGCCAGGGTGCAGAGGCCGATCAGCAGACCGCGGCTGACGATCTTCCAGCCCAGACGGCGGGCGAAGATATTTTCCTTGGCTCCGCGCGGCTTGTGCTCCATTAAATCCTTCTCCGGCTGGTCTACCCCCAGCGCCATCGCAGGCAGTCCATCCGTGACCAGGTTGACCCAGAGAATCTGGATCGGCACCAGCGGCAGCGGCAGCCCCAGCATCATGGCGAAGAACATCGTCAGAATCTCGCCGACATTCGAAGCCAAGAGATAGCGGATAAACTTGCGGATGTTCTCATAGATGTTCCGGCCTTCTTCAATGGCTGCAACTATCGTCGAGAAATTGTCATCCCCTAAGATAAGTGATGATGCTTCTTTGGTTACATCCGTGCCGGTGATACCCATGGAGATTCCGATATCGGCCGCCTTGATTGCCGGAGCATCGTTCACACCATCCCCGGTCATCGCCACCACATGGCCCTGGCGCTGCAGCGACTTGATAATCCGCAGCTTATGCTCAGGAGATACCCGGGCGTATACATAGACGTTATCGGATACTTTGTCGAGTGCATCATCGTCCATCCGGGTAAGCTGGCTGCCGGTCAGGACAGTTCCCCCACGCTGCAGAATGCCAAGCTGATGGGCAATTGCTTCCGCAGTCGTTCCATGGTCTCCGGTAATCATCACGGTTTTGATTCCGGCCCGGCGGGTAACTTGAATCGCATCGCGCACTTCACGGCGCGGCGGGTCAATCATTCCGGCAAGCCCTACGAAGACAAGCTGGCACTCCGCTTCTTTCTCGCTGCCGGCCACTTCTCCGGTACGCATCTCGCGGTATGCCATCCCCAGTACGCGCAGCGCACCTCCGGCCATTTCCTCATTGGCCTCCAGCACCTTCTGGCGCAAGGTTGGCGTACAAGGAACTACTCCGCCTTCCCACAGCATATAGGAGCAGCAATTCAGCAGCACATCAGGTGCGCCCTTGGTGCAGATCATCCGTCCGCCGGGATGGCTGACGATTACAGACATCAGCTTGCGTTCTGAATCAAACGGAAACTCCGTTTCCCGGGTATAGGTAACAGCAAGCGTTTGTGCGGTTAACCCCATTTTGGCAGACAGGGTTACCAGCGCACCCTCTGTCGGATCTCCCTTAAGCTCCCACACAGACTGGGTGTCCGCAACCTTTTCGGCTTCCGCGCCTTTGCCCTTCTTCTTGCCGCGTGTATCAGCAATAGTCTCAAAAATCTCAGCATTACTGCATAAAGCACCCACCTGCAGCATCCGCCGCAGACTCTGGTCATTCTTCAGATCTACAGGCTTGCCTTTATGGAGTACATGTCCCGCAGGCGAATAACCCTCTCCGGTCACTTCCAGACTCCGTCCGCCGTTCCACACCCGCGTTACCGTCATTTTATTCTGAGTGAGCGTCCCCGTCTTATCCGAGCAGATGACCGAGGCACAGCCCAGGGTCTCTACGGACGGCAGCTTCCGGACGATGGCCTTGCGCTTGATCATCCGCTGGACACCCAGGGCAAGAGCAATGGTTACAATCGCCGGAAGACCTTCCGGAATGGCTGCTACGGCCAGACTGACACCTGCCAGGAACATCGCCGGTGCAGGCTGTCCATGCAGAATCCCTGCAAGAACAACGACAATCGTGAGGCCCAGGGAGACATAGATCAGAATCTTGCCAAGCTGCTCCAGGCGGTGCTGCAGCGGCGTTTCCTGGGTTTCTGTATTCTGGATCAGGTCAGCAATCTTGCCCATCTCGGTATTCATGCCGGTGCGGATGACGACTGCCCGGCCTGTTCCCCGGGTCACCATCGTGCCCATGAAGCCGATATTTTTCTGGTCGCCAAGGGGAATCTCTTCGGCATGAATCGCCTCCGCATGCTTGGAGACCGGTAAGGATTCCCCCGTCAGTGCCGATTCTTCGGCGTAGAGGGCGCTGCACTGCAGCCAGCGGACATCCGCAGGGATACGGTCACCGCTCTCCAGCAGGACGATATCACCGGGGACCAGCATTTTGGCTGCAATCAATTCCTGCTTCCCTCCGCGCAATACCTTGGCAGACGGGGCAGACAGCTGTTTCAGTGCCCGGAGCGAACGCTCGGCGCGGAACTCCTGTACGAAACCGAGCACCCCGTTAAGCAGAATAATGGCAATAATCGTAATTGCATCGAGATATTCGCCCAGCAGGCCGGATACCAGTGTCGCACCCATCAGCACCAGCACCATGAAATCCTTGAACTGATTGAGCATGAGCGTAACAGGCGATACCTTTTTGCCCTCCGACAGCTCATTGTACCCGCTCTCTTTACGTCTCTCTGCAGCAGCCTCCGCGCTCAGACCCGCTCCCGGATGAACGCTGAACATCTCCTGCAGCTCCTCTGCACCGAGGCGGTGCCAACTTTTTTGTTCCATGACTTATCTTTCCCCTCCCGGTCGTTTCTTGACTTCCGGCGGCGCACAGCTTTTCCACCTGTTCATGTCCAAGTGTATTCATGGTCGTCCCAAATTATCACCGCATCCGGTTTCTCCTTTTGCGCGAACGAGTGAAAGTATGGCATCATAGAGGGAGTACATTATTTTTAGGCGACAGGAGAACTTTATCATGGCATTAGACGGCATCGTTACCAAAGCGATCGTGCATGAGCTTCAACCCTTCATCGGTGCACGCGTCGGCAAAATATATCAACCCAGCACACATGATCTGATCTTCACCCTGCGCGGTGCGGGCGGCGGCGGCAAGCTGCTACTGTCAGCGAATCCGACCTACCCCCGGCTGCATCTGACCGAGAGAAGCACTATCAATCCGGCAGAAGCGCCCATGTTCTGCATGCTGATGCGCAAGCATTGTGAAGGCGGTACCATCGAGAGCATCACGCAGGTGGGCATGGAGCGGATCATTCATATCACTATCAGGACCCGGGATGAGCTGGGAGATGTCTCCGCCAAAAAGATCATCATTGAGCTGATGGGACGGCATAGCAACATCATTCTGACCGAGCTGTCCACCGGCACGATTATCGACGGGATTCATCACGTCACACCGTCAATCAGCAGCTACCGGGTCGTTATGCCGGGAGCAGCCTATACCGAGCCGCCGCAGCAGCATAAGCTGAATCCACTCGGCATAAGCCAGGCCGCTTTCATCTCGTTGATGGCTTCGGCAGAAGAAGCCGCCCTATATGCTGCGGAGCATCCGGAGGAGCCTGAGGAGGATATGATCGAGGGCGAGATTGCGGGGCTTCTGGCCTCACTGGAAGAACCGAAAGCCGACGGCTCCGGCGGCCCTTCCCCATCAGCCGACCCTACGGGCTGGCTGGTGCATGCTTTTAACGGCCTGAGTCCGCTCATTGCCGGTGAGATCGTCCACCGCTATAAGGCACTCGGGGGCGATGCCCAGGAGTTCAGCAGCGGGGTAAACCACCCGGACCAGCTGTGGGAAGCCTTCAATTCCGTAATGGAGCCGGTTAGGGAGCTCCGGTTCTCGCCGGTCTCCGGCTTGAATGCCAAAGGCAAGCCCATCTTCTCCGCCATACCGCTGAAGCTGATGGGCGGGAATGTGAAGCAGTACAGCTCCATCAGCACGTGTCTGGAGGATTATTACGGGGATAAAGCGGAGAAGGATACCGTGAAGCAGCGGGTAAGCGACCTGATCCGTTTCCTCGGCAATGAGCGCGGCAAAAACATCAAGAAGCTTGCCAATCTGCAGAAGGATCTGGACGAGGCCCAGGACGCCGACCAGTTCCGGATCTGGGGCGAGCTGCTGTTCGCTTCCCTGCACACTTTGAACAAAGGGGATAAGACGGCAAAGCTAGTAAACTATTACGATGAGAATCAGGCAGAAATCACTGTTCCGCTAGATCCGCTCTTAAGCCCTACGGACAATGCGCAGCGCTATTTCAAGAAATACAACAAATATAAGAACAGCCTGCGGGTCATTGGCGAACAGCTGCTCAAGACCCATGAGGAGATTGCCTACATGGAGACGCTGCAGCAGCAGCTCGCCCACGCCTCACTGAATGATATCGAGGAAATCCGTGAGGAGCTGGTAAGTCAGGGCTACCTGCGTGACCGCAGCAAAAAGGGCAAAAAGAAGAAGAAGGCGACCCGCCCTACCCTGCAGGTGTTCTCCTCTTCCGAAGGCATCGACATCTATGTAGGCAAAAACAATCTCCAGAACGAATATGTCACCAACCGTCTGGCTTCGGCGAACGATACCTGGCTGCACACCAAAGACATTCCGGGTTCGCATGTGGTCATCCGCAGCGAGGAATTCGGCGATGCCACCTTAGAAGAAGCTGCACAGCTCGCCGCTTACTTCAGCCAGGCGAAGCAGTCGAGCAGCGTTCCGGTAGACTGCACCCTGATCCGGCATGTCCGCAAGCCCAGCGGAGCGAAACCGGGCTTCGTCATCTACGATCATCAGCGGACGCTATTCGTCACACCGGATGAAGAGCGTATCAAAGGTCTGGCAAGTGTTCTGCGAAGCTAGTCCCGGGAAACCAAACAACCTCCAGCCACTGGCGTTATCGCCAATGGAATGGAGGTTGTTTTTGGTATTGCCGCCCTCTAATTTGATAGGGCAGGTATTTTCACAGGCTGCCGGCCCTTCCTTAAGCGGATCGCTTACCATTCAGGTTCAGGCTCAGCTTCGGGCTGCCTTCAACTGCTCCAGCACAGCTGTGGAGACATGGACACTGCCGATATCCCCGTGGAAAACCACGCCTTGCCGCGCCCCATGGAAATCCGAGCCGCCGGTGACCAGCAGGCCGAATTCCTCAGCCAGCGCAAGATAACGCTCATGCTCCGCCGGACCATGATCGGAATGGTAGACCTCGATTCCGCGCAGAGCACCGGTCTCCAGGATCTTCCGCACCAGTTCATCATCCCCGTAAATGCCGGGATGGGCCAGCACCGCCGCACCGCCCGCTTCCTGTATCCAGCGGCAGGCGGTTTCCGGCGTGATGCGCGGAGGCGATACATACGCCGCTGCACCTTCAGCCAGATATTTATCGAACGCATCCCGCATGTCCGCTGCTGCTCCCAGGCGCACCAGCTCATCGGCAATATGCGGCCGGCCGACACTCTCATCCGGCTTCAGCTCCCGGCCCATGCCCGATAACACCTGTTCCATGCTGATCTCAATCCCCAGCCCGCGAAGCTTGTCTATTATTGCCTCATTTCGCCCCAGGCGGGTGTTCCGCTGCTGTTCCAGCCGGGACAGGAACAGCTCCTGCTCTGTATCGATATAATAGCCGAGCACGTGAATCTCTTTCCCTCCGGCCCGCGTACTGATCTCTACACCGGGAACCACCGTAATTCCCAGCCGCTTACCGGCTTCCAGCGCTTCTGCGATACCGCTTACGGTATCATGGTCGGTAATGGCTACCGCTGCCAGCCCTTTCTCATAAGCCAGACGCACATTCTCAGCCGGAGGCTGCATACCGTCCGAAGCCTGTGTGTGGCTATGCAGATCACATCTTCCCGGCGCGGGCCCCTCTTCGATTCCCTGCGTATGTTCACTGTTATTATTCTTCTCTTCCATATGAATGCCCCTCCATTCTCCAAGTTATACCTTGTCTGCGGCGTTCTTATTCAGCTATTGCCCGTCCGCATGCTGGCGCAGGAAGGTCAGGAACGTTACAGCCGAAATCGGCAGCAGCGTTGACTTCAGATGAATCGCGTAGAACTGCCGTTTGAACGAGGCATCTGTAAGATTGACAATCTTCAGCAGTCCGAGCGCCACCTCATGTTTAACCGATGATGTTGAAATAATCGTAATTCCAAGCCCGGCCTCCACTGCTGACTTCACTGCGCCTGTACTGCCCAGCTCCATCACAATCCGCATGGCACCGGGATCAAGCCCCTTCGCTAACAGCTGCTCTTCCATCACTCTCCGTGTCCCTGAGCCCTGCTCACGCAGCACGAACGGATAGCCGAGCGCATCGCTTAGGGTAACTTCAGCCTGGTCCGCCAGCGTATGACCCTGCGGAACGATCAGCTTGAGCTCATCGCCCATAACGGGCTCGATGACCATATCCGGATGGGACACCGGCGCTTCGATCAGCCCGAAGTTCAGCTGGTGTTTGTTAATCTCCTCCATAATCTGTGTGGTGTTCATCACCTTCATCATGATTGAGATGTTCGGGTATTCCCTGCCGAAGGGGCCGAGCAGGCGCGGAAGCACATATTCGCCGATCGTCAGGCTCGCGCCCAGCTGCAGCCGGCCCTCCAGCATATGGGTGAAGGCTGACATCGCCTGATCCGTCTCCCGCATCAGCTGCATACTGCGCAGCGCGAATGGCATCAGCGTGCGGCCGGCTTCGGAGAGCATTATTTTTTTAGTCGACCGGTCAAACAGCTTGGCTCCGAAATAATCCTCCAGCGCCTGAATCTGCATCGTCACTGCGGGCTGTGTCATATGCAGCGTCAGTGCCGCCGCCGAGAAGCTGCCCCGTTCGGATACGGTATAAAAAATATGTAGCTGGTGAAAGTTCATGCTTTTCTGACTCCTTTTCAAAATAACCACTCAAAGTGGCGATTTGCTTCGAATGAATGGCAATTCTTCAAAAAAGGGCACGCAGCCATAAGCCGCATGCCTTCGTTGCCATACTCTCTTCTACTTGCGTCTGCGGCGCTTCTTCATCAGCTTCATGCGGCGGGAGTGGCGCAGCCACGAATAGTATTTCTTGAGATCCCGCAGCTGGGGAGTCGCCGAAATCCGGCCGAGAAACGACACCACCACCATGACGTACAGCGGCTCACCGGAGAGCGTGGTTACGCCCTCAAGCTGCCTGAAATCGACCACAATCACCGTATCATCATCGATTAGATAGGCATTATACTCACTGTGCGAATAGGGTCTAACCCTGTTCTGCTTCAAGCATTGCCAGATCCATGCCGTCACGTCGCCGTTCCCGTTATTCGCCTCAGCGACCCGGTCCGCATAGCGGCTCTTCGCATGCTGGGTAAGCACGATATCGGCAATCCCGTAGTTATTCAGCACGATATGGAAGGGCTCATACGCCCCCCACCATTCCATCCCCTTGCCATGCATTGTCATCACACTCCACGTAAAAGGGTCTTGGCATGCTCTTATTGTTGTCAATCTTACCGCATTGATGTCTGTTGTTCAAGCATTCCGCCCTCCCTGTGAAGTGTACAGGCGTGAGTCTTAGTGTCCGATCTTGTGCAGGCTGATATCGCTATCATCGACATAGCTGCTGCCTTTGATCATTTTGCAGCTTTTTTTGAAGCGGGCCGCTTCTTCGGACAGATCCTCAACCGAAGCGAATCTGCGGCTGCGGTTGGTTACAACGGCGATGGAGATCGAGACCAGCGGAATCTCCTCCATCCGTCCTGAACGGCTCTCGGTCAGCACAAACTGCTGGGCCAGATGCCCGGCATGATAGAAATCTTGTACCACCCTATCGAACGCCCTGATGATGCTCCTGCAGCACTCCTCATATTGATAATGGCTGATGAAAATAATGAAGTCATCCCCGCCGATATGTCCCAAAAAACCGTCCAGACGCAGCGCCTCATGCTTCAGAAGCTCCGCCGTAGCCTGAATCATCCGGTCGCCTTCCTTAAACCCGTATGTATCGTTGTAGGCCTTAAAGTGATCCAGATCAATGTAAAGAACACTGAACTGCTCCTGCAGCAGTGACTTAACCATCCACTCTGTAATACTGACATTGCCCGGCAGTCCCGTTAACGGGTTCAGAAAGCTGGCCGCCACCGCCTGAATTTCCGCAAAATTAAGCAGCAGATCCCGCACGCTCACCGCTCCGGACAATGCGTTCCCGTGGGTGACGATCACATAGTCGTACAGATTCTCTTCGTTCCTTGCCATAGCCAGCCTGCTCACCTCAATGATCGGCGTCTTATAATCCACCACAAGCGGATTTTTATCCATCACCAGCTCCACGGATCTGCCCATATACAGCGTATAACCATACAGCGTACCGATCTGCTGATAAAAACGGATTCTCATGATGAGCGCTACCGTACAGCCATTGTCAGTTACTGCGACGCCCTGGAGCTGTGGATTCTTTTTGAAAATCTGATCTACGTACTCACATTTGTGATGGATCGTAATTTCCGGAATCTGTTCGGCGATTTCACCAATTTGAAGAAACATGCCTATACCCTCCTCTTACTGGAAACGGCAGTGCCGAAGACGGAAATCCTCCATGCTCAGGCAGATGGGCCGGTCTTCCAAGCGCATAGCCTTGACCAAACTCCACTCCTGCCATCTGCAAAAAAAGCAGCTCATGCGCCGTCTCGATGCCTTCGGCAATCACCCGGGTAGACGAGCGCTCCGCGTATTCCCGGACCAGCTCCAGCAGCTCCTGCTGTTCCCTGCTGCTGTGAATCCCGCGGATCAGCGACTTGTCCAGCTTAATGAACTCCGGCTTCAGGTAGACCAGCGTCTTGAGACTATTGTAGCCGGAGCCGGCATCGTCCACCGCAATTCTGAAGCCCTGTTCGCGATAATGGGACAACACTTTCTCGAATCCGATATAATCCTGCACGGCCTGACGTTCCGTCAGCTCAAACACCACACGCTCCGGCGCAAGCCCCAGCTCCTTCAGGAGGGTAAGGGTTTCACCGCTTTTGTGGCGGGAATCATTCAGCACCCCCGGATGCACATTAACAAATACCAGCTTATCACCCGCAGCATCCGCCTCCGGCAGCCTCTCCATATAACGGGACAAGGACATTCTCCGGCAGTACTGCTCGAATCTGAACATCTGCTCTGTCCTTCCGGCAAAATCATAGAAATGCTCGGTGCTCGGGAACTGCGGAGAACTGGGCGGACGGTTCAGCACTTCATGTCCGATCGTTGTCCCGCTCCGCAGATGCAGAATCGGCTGAAAGTATGTATCCAGCATCTCCTTATCCATAATATCAAGCAGCACCGATAATCTGCCCAGCTCCCTGGCTTCTTCCCTGAATCTTCCGCTCAGATGCTGAAAGTATTGCGGCAGCGCCGCGAGCTTGCGGGACAGTGTCCCTGATTTATTCATTTTATCACCTGTATGTTTTCTTCGTGAATTTTGTCACCCTCTCTCCAGCATAGTCCGGAAGTATTAAGCAGGTATAAACTATGGGCGGCAGTCACCGGTTTCCGGCAGTAATTTAGGACAATCCCGGACTGGTATAGCGTCAGATTCACACTAGTACAAATCACTTAGGCAAAACGCCTGCTGAGGGTCTGCAGTGATCCGGTTATGGTATATGCCTAGGAGTATCCGGTATGCTTAATTGCACTTTGTACAACTAAATCCTCTGACTTTGAACCCCCTCAACGTTTAGTTGTATTTCGTGCAATTAAAGTGACTGTTGCAGAAGGTTTCCACCCAATTTGGCAGATTTAGTTGTACAGAATACAGTTAAACGATGCAAGCACATCTTTTCGCTGTTTTTAACTGCACAAACTACAACTATCACTGAATACCCAATTGATACTGGATACACAAATTGTTGCATTAAATGAGCTGTTGTACTACCCGGAACATACTCAAGGTATTTCCGGGTACAGCAAATAACCTCAGGCCCGCATTGGCGGAATGAGGTTAGGTTAGAAACACAAAAGAGCATGAGACTTATAGGTACGTTAGAATTAAAGCTCAGTTACAGCTCCAGGCCCACTCCGCTCATTCTGAGCTCCAGCATCCTGGCGATTAGGCTGCCCAGATGAGCTCCGGCCTCAACCGGAGGAGTGCCTCCCTGATGAATGTTGGATAGAACCATCCGCTGGGAATCTGTCATTCCGGAACGCGGCCTGTAGCCAAGATAAGCACTCATGGACCGGGAGGTGATCAGCCCCGGACGTTCCCCGATGAGCAGAACAATCACTTCGGGCTCCAGAATATCGCCAATAGCATTCATACAGCCGACCCTGGCCTTCCGTACAAAAAATGGCGTCCCCGCAGCCAGCCCGTGAACTGCCAGAGAGTCCAGC
Source organism: Paenibacillus sp. FSL H8-0259 (assembly GCF_037963255.1). Classification (NCBI taxonomy): domain Bacteria; kingdom Bacillati; phylum Bacillota; class Bacilli; order Caryophanales; family Paenibacillaceae; genus Paenibacillus; species Paenibacillus sp. FSL H8-0259. Next base: position 3,470,272 of record NZ_CP150147.1, on the reverse strand, counting down.
AGCGCCGGATAAATATCCCGCAGGTTGCTCTCAATGGCATCGGCACTTAGTCCGTCCGACACCACAATCTGCACCTGCGGAGCCTGGATACAGCGCTCCCGCAGAAGCCGGATACTGCTCTCTGGCAGCTGCCGGCCCAGATCCGGCCGTTTCAGGTACAGCTCCTTGTCCGTCACCTCTGAGTTAACCGCAAACAGCTCCAGATCATCCAGCAAGATGCTGCTGACGCTGCCGTATACTGAATCGACTGCAGCCGCATGATCCAGGCGCAGCTGCAGCTGCTCACGGGTCGTCGGCCGTGTTCCTGCCCGGCCTGTGCCGATCCGCGCCGGTGTAGCCTTACGCAATCTTTCCATTCCATCCGGATCGTGGAATACCATGCTTGCTCCTCCTTCATTGTTTAGATAAACCGCGTCGGATCACCGGCAAGTGCAGTCAGTCGGCCATTCTTCAGGATACCCATTTTTTCCGCCCAGGCTGAGAACTCTGCCCCCGGCTGCAGACGCAGCAGCTCCCGTACAGTAGCAATATCATGAAAGCTGGTCGACTGGTAATTCAGCATGCAGTCATCCGCCATCGGAACCCCGATGAAGAAGTTTACTCCGGCGGCCGCCAGGAGGACAGCTAAGTTATCCATGTCATTCTGGTCTGCCTTCATGTGGTTCGTATAACAGACATCCACACCCATCGGGAGTCCCTGGATCTTGCCCATGAAATGATCCTCAAGCCCGGCCCGGATTACCTGCTTGCTGTCATACAGGTACTCAGGTCCGATAAAACCGACGACGGTGTTCACCAGAAACGGCTTGAATGCTTTGGCCAGACCATAGCAGCGGGATTCCAGTGTAAGCTGGTCCACACCGTGATGACTGCCCGCTGACAGCTCAGATCCCTGGCCCGTCTCGAAATACCAGCGGTTCTCCCCGCTGGCCGTGCCGGACTCCCGGATCAGCTGATCCGCCTCCTGCAGCAGCCGCAGATCAATCCCGAAGGATTGGTTGCCGCTCTCTGTACCGGCAAGACTCTGGAAGATCAGATCCGCCGGAGCCCCCTTGGATATGGCTCTCATCTGGGTGGTCACATGGGCAAGCACACTGTTTTGCGTTGGTATGCCCCATCTGTGAATGACCTCTTTGGTTTCGTGGAGGAGGCGGATAATATTGTCTGTTGTATCAATGACAGGATTGATACCGATTACCGCATCCCCGATGCCGTAGCTCAATGCTTCATAGATGGAAGCCTTCATCCCCAGCGGATCATCCGTAGGATGATTGGGCTGGGCCCGGCTCCCGAGCCGCCCGCGTTCTCCCAGCGTAGTATTGCAGCGGGTAATCACTTCACACTTGGCCGCGGCCTGGATCAGATCCAGATTGGACATCAGCTTGGCCGCCGCAGCGGCCATCTCACTATTCAGGCCTCTGCCGATCCGGCGCACCTCAGTCTCAGATGCAGCGAGCAGCTGTTCTCTCAGCTCTCCAACCGTCCAGCTGCGGATCGTTTCGTAGACCGCTTCATCGACTCCCTCTTCGATCACTCTGGACACCTCGTCAGTCTCTGGAGGCAGCAGCGGGTTGCTGCGGATATCCGCAAGGGTCAAATCGGCCAGCACAAGCTTGGCTGCCATCCGTTCGCGGTCGTCCGCTGCAGCGATTCCGGCAAGCTGGTCCCCTGACTTTTCTTCATTTGCCTTGGCAAACAGCTCCTTCAGATCATGAAACCGGTAGCTCTCGCCAAGCAGGGAGACTGTCAGCTTCATCGGTTATCACTTCCTTTCCGCCTAATTTGTTGAATTGAAAACCAGGGTCTTAACGGCAACCGGTATATAATTCCCGTCCGCCGGGATTCCAATGTCAATATAATCGCCATGCGCCACTGTAATCTGGTCCAGACAGACGCAGGCTTGCCGGCCTTGGGATAGCAGATAGATACAATTGCCCAAAGCTTTGGCAATGTCATTCTCACAGATCAGGATGCAAAGCTTCAGCTTATACTTCCGGGAGCACCCGGTCACTGCTTCAGCAATCCGGCGTAACACAGCATAGGAACAGGGGGTGATTTCCGGGATCGCGATTGCAAACTGCATTGCTTCCGGTTCAATTGAACCGTGCCTTATGGCTCCCGCAGCAAAAGCGGCTTGTATAGAGGCTAAAAACGCATCCGGCTGCTCAACGTCCTGGATCTGTACGGGCCAGACCAGCTCTATTACGGGAATATTCCGCAACGGCAGCAGGTTGGGGTCTGCATAAACCGTTGAACCGCTGAGCTGCAGGGTATGAACACCGGCACCAATCACTGTAGCCCGCTGCGCGCCTGGAGCGGCCTGCAGCTTCACCGGGTAGTGTTCGGCCGCCTTTTTAATGGCATGAGCGAGCAGTGGCCCGATATCCCCATACCTTGCAGTCTCCGCGATATTGCGGGGAGCGGCCTGCTCCATTAATGCACCCACACCCCCGGAGATCCAAAGCTCCGTAACTGCAGTCTCTCTTGCAATTGCAGCCGGAAGGTCCGGGTGACCATAGATTAATGGACAGGCTTGCGGATCACTGCCCTTAAGCAGGACCTCAAGCAGCAGTTCACTCCATCTCCGGGTGACCTCCTGCAGCACAGGCCAATCCGCCTGCTCCCCCTCTTGCAGCCAGAGCCCTTCCCGGTTCAGCCATTGCCGGGCTGCAGGATATATTTTCGCTACGGTTCCAGCCTTATCCAGCATGATCAGCCGGCCGCCGATATGAAAGTTCAAGGTTCCTTTGCAACTTCCGCTATTGAAATATGCCGCGTTTGCCGTACCGCCTCCGATATCCACATTGACTATTGTCCCCGCCGCTCTTTGCGAATGAGCTTCCGCTCCAGCGCCTTTACCTGCAAGGACAGCCTCCAGATCCCCGCCTGCCTGGGCAACCACGAACTCTCCCGACTCCCCCGCCAGCTGATGGAGGATGGAATCCGCGTTCGGTCTTACCGCCGTTTCTCCAGTAATAATGACAGCCCCTGTATCTACCTCCTCAGGCTTCAGTGCCGCGCTGTGGTACTCTGCCGACAGGATCTGCTGTAGCGCCGGAAGATCGATTTGCGATTCGCCTATTAGCGGTGTTAGATGCATCGGGCTCTCATATATAATATTCCGCTCCGTGATTTGATATTGCGGCAGCATGGACAGACCATATCTCCGTCCGACCGTAAGTCTGCTGAAGACTATTTTAGTCGTACTAGTTCCAATATCAATTCCGACACTGGTGATCTCGCGCTTCGGTTCTATGCCGTTCCCTCCCGCCTGCTGCAGTACCAAAATAAATGCCAAAGTATAAAAAAGACGCCTTATCAGACTTGCATCGCTCTGCCATGCGTGGCTATTACGTCTGAGACCTCTGTTGAACTCATTGTGTTGTATTTATTGTATTGTATTGTATTTATTGTATAGATCTATTGCAGATAATCCCAGCGGGATCAGCTTGCTTTCCTTGAGGATATAGTAAGTCACCGGCGATTAGCTGTCAATTTAGTTAACATTCCCCCGGGAAAATGTCATCCGTCCCGCTTTTGGCAGATTCCAAGGTAATCATACCCCACATTGTATTCGTTTTGTCGCATACATTTGGCTCGTCTTCCCTATCGCTGGAGCATTGTATTCGGTTTTTCGCATACATTTGGCTCGTCTGCCCTACCATTGGCACATTGTATTCGGTTTTCGCATACATTTGGCTCTTCTACCCCATCATTGGCAGATTGTATTCGGTTTTTCGCATACATTTGGCTCATCTACCCCATCATTGGCAGATTGTATTCGGTTTTTCGCATACATTTGGCTCATCTACCCTATCATTGGAGCATTGTACTCGGTTTTTCGCATACATTCGGCTCATCTACCCTATCATTGGAGCATTGTACTCGGTTTTTCGCTTACATTCGGCTCATCTACCCTATCATTGGCACATTGTATTCGGTTTTTCGCTTACATTCGGCTCGTCTGCCCTACCGCTGGCAAATTGTTTATGTGATCATAAAATATATTAAATACAAAAAAACAGACGCCAGCGGCGCCTGTCCAAAATGGCTATATTTAAATTTACAAACCGTAATAACGGGACTTGTCCGGTCCATTGCTGGTGTATTCAGTCTTGAGTTCATTGCGGTAGGAACGTTCAATCTTACGCACGTAGGAAAGTCTGCGGACATTCTTCATAACTTCCTCGGCGCGTTCCGCGTTCACATACATTACCGCATAGTGCATCTTTCGGGAAACATAGTGCAGTGTTCCGTATTTCTCCAGGTTACGCGCTGCCTTGACGTCGCTAACCCAAACGATATAACCTGTCCGTTCCGCAAACATAAGCTCATCCGCCTTTCTTTCTCTATTCTCAATACGGCCAGCTTATCCGCAAGAGCATTTGCCTCCGCTGCCGCATCCGCCTTTGGGGGACGGGTCATTGCTCGGAACCTTGATGCTGTCCGATACCGAGAAGGCGATTGCTTCAGACATGGAGTGAAGAATATCATCCAGCGTCTTCTCCGCATTCTTGAAGCGGACAACCTCTTCGAACTGTTCCAGCTCCCGCTCTACTAACTCAACCTCATCCTTGGCCGAATGATAGTTCGGGTGAAAATGTCCAAACCGCTGTGTCTCCTCAAACAGCTCCTTCTTGCTCTGCAGCCGTCTGACCATGGCCTGGATTTCGGGGCTCTGATCGACCCGCCCTTTCCAGTATAAGTAATCCGACACTTCGGCGGATTGATTAATCATATCGCCTAATTCATAGGCGTATGTCAGCACTTCGGCCATATCGACCGTATTTAATTCCGCTACGCTCATGAACTTCAACTCTTTTCTGCATTAATGTTCTACCGCAAACGGTAGACTACCTTATCATAACATATCCGGCTGCTCGAGAAGAAGAGGAATTTCTCTGTTTGACCGGATGCAGCAGCTTCATTTCCTGCCAGTCTTCGGCGGCAAGCTGAATCTGCTCTACAGTCCCTGAACCTGAACGCAGCAGATTCCCCCGTACTCTCCACGGGCGCCCGCTTATTTGCTCCGGAATGAAGTCTGCAGTTTGGCCCTGCATAGAAATTCTAACCTTGATTCCCCAGCCCAGCGCCTGCTCCATCACCTTCTGCGCCGTTGTCACATGGTATTGCCTCCACTGGTTGAACCACATTTGCGGAACGGCATCTTCACCCGGAAGCAGCTCCTGATCCTGCGCTGTCCCCGCCAGCGGCAGGAGCTTCGGACACGCTGCAGCACCAAGCAGTCCTCGTTCCGCGGCAGTGGAAGGAAGCTCATAACGGAGTGATGCTGCGGACCGTTCAAAAGGTCCGAACGGGTTGTGCGGCTGCAAGGCATCCTCCCGGCCGCCGATGATTCTTGGCGGAGCCAGCCCGGCTGCAGCCAGCTCCTTGCGCAGCTGGCCGACAGATTCCGGGCGAACGATGAAGTGGAGCGGGCCAATCCGTGTCAGAATATCCTGCAGCCGGGGATGCGCAGCAATATCTCCGCTCTCCTGTTCACCTGCACAGGACAACAGAATAACCTCGGACAATGATGTCCGCCCGATTCCCTTAGCCCACTGCCGAAGCGACAGCTCCACCTGCTCCGGCAGCCCCCCCTGAGCATGCGCGGTAAGCCAAGCAATGGCATTCCCTGGAGGACAGCCCAGCTCTGCTGCGGACTCCAGCATTTCCCGGGTCAGCCGGAAGCTCCAGAGGTCCTGATTATGCAGCAGCTCGGCGTATCCTGCCAGGATCCAGCGGAGGGTATACGGAACTTCAGGCGGGACCAGCACCTCGAAATCCGGCTGGACAACGAACCTGCCGGCCGCAGGTACAGCAAATTCTGCAGGCAAACCCCAGTCCGCGCCAGTCTCCCCTGGCTTCAATGAGCTGCCGGAGAGTGACTCCTCCTGCACCTGCACCTGCTCCTGCTCCTGCTCATAATCATGCTCATGTTCTGGCCGGCCTTCTGGTACAGCAGATCCGCCGCAGGCTTCATCTGGCTGCGATTCCTCCGCTTTCACTATACCTGTATCTTCTCCGCTTATCTCCGGCTCTATTGTACCTGCCGAAGCTCCGTCCAGTTGCGGCTTCACTGCCTTCCACCGGAAGCAGGGCTCTCCCTTGGCTGAATAACCCAGGTCACACCAGCCGAAGCCTGACAGGCAGCGGAGCCAGGCCATGGCGGACGCATGCAGCTCCGGACCGTCCGAACCAGCAACAGACTGCTCTTTGGCAAGGCCGCTCTGTATCATCCATTCCAGAAGAGGCGGCACGGCAAACCATTCTCCCGGGGGGAATTCCGCCGTGGAGATCAGATGTCTGAAATGCTGTCCGGCAGGCTCCGGTGAGCCGTATCGGCTAATTACAATGCGGTATAGCGTATCGGTCATCTCCTGCTCAGTCAGCGCCAGCCAGCACTGCAGCTTCGTTATGTCTATTAAATATCCGCTGCTGCTGCGGCTGATCAGACCCAGAACAGCCATCAAATCTACGATAACGGTTACCGGAAGCGGGTAAGGCTCAGAACTGGCCTGGTTGAGCTTAAGTCCAGCAAGATGCTCCTCCTGCATCGACAGCTGGCCTGCCAGCAGACCGAGCTGCTTCTTGTGTATAAGTCCCTTGGCCGTCAGCGGCAAGCCCTCCCGCGCTGTAAATAACAGTCCCCGGAACAGCTCGGCAGCCAGACCCGTGCAGGCAGCAAGCTGGGCCTGTACATCCGTTTCTCCAAGACTCTGCGGACAGGCAGGCCAGAAGCTCCGCACGATCCGGGGGAACCTCTGCTGCGGGATCTGATACAGCTTCTCTCCCCACATTTTCTGGCGCAGCTCCAGCATCCCTGCCATGAGCAGCTCATTCAGCGCCAGCTCCTGCTCAGCACGGCACAGGAATGCCGGCCGCAGCCGTTCAATGGTATCCGCCGCCCAAGGACTGGCTGCGTGTTCCGCACAAATCGCCTGGAGCACTGCCTGCGCTTCCGGCGTCAGCTTCTGAATATCTGCATCAGGCTCCTGCCTCATCATAGAATAGCCTCCTCCGCGGATTCCAGCATTCTGACTGCGTAATCGTAGCCTTGCTCGGTTAAGAACATCCTGCGCCGCAAGGCAAATTCCTGCTCCCTGCTATCCCCCGAGACCAGCGTATAGAAATACGCCTTGTTGTCGCCCGGCTTAGGCCGCAAAATACGCCCCAGCCGCTGAGCCTCCTCCTGCCGTGAGCCGAAGGCTCCGGATACCTCAATCGCCACCGAGGCATCCGGCAGATTGACGGCAAAATTAGCCACCTTCGAAACGACCAGCAGGGGCAACCGCCCTTCGTTGAAGGCGGCATACAATGCGCTCCGTTCCTTCTGTGTAGTTTTGCCGGTAATAAGCGGTGCGCCCAGAGTCTCCGCCAGCTGCTCCAGCTGGTCCAGGTACTGGCCGATCACCAAGATCGCCGCCCCGGCATGTGCCGCAGCAATCGATGCCGCGGCCGCAGCCTTAGCCTGATTGCCGGCCGCAAGGCGGAACTGTTCTTTCGCCCCGGCATAGATATATTGCTGCCGCAGCCGCTCATCCATCGGGACTATCACTTCTGTACAATCCACTGCCGCAATCCATCCCTGCCTCTCCAGCACCTTCCAGGGCAGATCGTAACATTTGGGCCCGATCAGGGAGAACACATCACCTTCCCTGCCGTCCTCCCGGACCAGCGTTGCTGTAAGACCCAGCCGGCGCGTAGCCTGAATGTCTGCCGTTGCCCTGAAGACAGGAGCCGGAAGCAGATGGACCTCATCATAAATTATGAGTCCCCAGTTCCGCTCATTGAACAGATTCATGTGGACAAACGGCCCTCCCTTGGCTGTACGGTGGGTCAGAATCTGATAGGTGGCGACCGTGACAGGCCGTACCTCCCGCTTCTCACCGGAATATTCCCCGACTTCATCCACGTTCAGGGTCGTCCGCTGCAGCAGCTCACCCCGCCACTGCTCGACCGAGGTCGTGCTGGAGGTAAGAATCAGCGTTTCACACTGCAGATGCTCCAGTACTGCAATCCCTACTACCGTTTTGCCCGCACCGCAAGGCAGAACAACAACACCGCTGCCGCCGATGCCCCCAATCCCCTGGAACTGCTGTACAGCATCTCTCTGGTAATCCCGGAGCCCGAAAGCCTCGCCGCTAATTCCGGCCCCCTTCCCCGCTTCCTCCGTCCAGGCAAGCTTCAGCTCCTGCCCGTCCCGGAAACCGGCATAATCGAGTACAGGATAACCAAGTCCTGTTAATTCCTGCTTGAGCAGCCCCCTGTTGCTCTTCGGACAATGGCTCTGCAAAGAGCCTGCCCTGTACCAGCCCAGCTCTTTCAGAATCAGGCTGCCCTCCAGTTCATCCAGCAGTCCGGCCTGATCAGCCGAGAGCGTAATGAGCAGCGGATCAGTTTCATGCGTGCGCAGCTGCAATCTTCCGTACCGGGCCATCAGCTGCCTGATTTCACCCTCAAGGCCGGAGGGAATTCCCCAGCGTGACAGCATGCGGAGCTTAGCAATAACCGCCTCTGCCTCCTGGCCTCCAGCCGCTGCATTCCACAGGGACAACGGCGTTATCCGGTAGGTGTGATAGACCGGAGGGCTTTTGACAAGCTCGGCAAAATCAGCCAGGACTGCCCGGGCTTCCTCATATCCGGGATGGCCGCATTCCAGCAGAATGGTCCGGTCGTTTCTGGTAATGCACGCACCCTTTCCATCAGCATTCATAGTATTCCCTCCTTGTGATCTACAGTGTATAAGCTTTAATACAGCAGGAAATGGATTATCCCCATAAACAGGTAGCACAAAATAACCCCACAACGTGGGGCTTTCTGCATATTAATTTCAATTTTGAAAAAGCCCACCTCCGTTTAACGGACATGAGCTTCCCATAACCCTATTTAATGCAGCTGCCGCTGGGAGATACCGCTTAACGCCTCTGCTGCCTCATCCGCATGAATCCTTTTCACCGCCAAGTCGCCAAGCGACACAATTCCGATCAGCTTCTTGTCACGGGTCACCGGAATACGGCGGATTTGCCTTGAAGCCATCAGTTCCGCTGCCTCATCAACAGAAGCCGTCTCCGAAATGGAGATAACCTCCCGGCTCATGACGGTTTCAACGGCTGTGGAGCCGGGATGCTTGTCCGCATAGCCTCGTAATACAAGATCACGGTCCGTGATTACACCCAGCAGCGTTGCCCCGTCGGCCGAATCTACTACAGGAATGAAGCCCGTCCCGTAATCTCTCATTTTGACGGCAACCTCATAGATATTATCGAGCAGCGTGACCGAAGCCGGATTGGCGGTCATTACTTCCTTGACTGTCTTCAAGAATGAACCCTCCTGTCTGCCATGTCACCATGCCATTTGTGAGTAGTTTTTCCTCAAGCGTCAAATATTATACAAATACATTATTGTTCATTCAGACAGGAATCGGCCATGGCTACCAGAAGCTTCGCCCCATAGAGCATGGCATCCTCGTCAAAATCAAATTTGCTGTGATGATGCGGATAGACGGCATCCTTGGCAGGATTGCCAGCGCCCACAAAGATGAAGCAGCCGGGGATTTCCTTAACATAATAGGAGAAGTCCTCCGCAGGCATAATTTTCTCCATCAGCATAACAGTTGCGCCTTCTCCCAGCGCTTCCGGGGCGACACGGTAAAAGCGGTTAAATTCCGCTTCATCATTCACCAGCGGCGGGTAACCCATCAGATAATCGACAGTCGCCTCTGCACCATACGCTGCTGCGATGGAAGCTGTCATCTCCTCGATTCTGCGGCGGATCAGATAGCGCGTCTCTTCATCGAACGCACGCACAGTCCCGGTAATCCGGCAGCGCTCGGCAATAATATTCTGGGCAGATCCGCCTTGAATCGTCCCTACGCTGACCACTGCAGGACGCAGCGGATCTACAGTCCGGCTGACAATGCTCTGCAGCTGGGTGACCAGGGCCGCCCCTGCCACAATGCTGTCCACCGTACGGTGCGGCATGCCGCCGTGGCCGCCCTTGCCGATAATATCAATGAAAAATTCATCGGCAGAGGCCATCAGCGGGCCTGGCGCGCTGCCTACGGTTCCTAGCGGAAACGGCGTCCACAGATGCAGTCCATAGACGGCATCTGCACCGTCCAGCACACCTTCTGCGATCATCCCCATTGCACCGCCCGGACAGACCTCTTCCGCCGGCTGGAACAGGAAACGGATCTCGCCGCGGATATCTTCACGGCGTGCACTGTAATAGGCAGCCGCAGCCAGCAGCATAGCCGTATGCCCGTCATGTCCGCAGGCATGCATAACCCCGGGATTCTGCGAAGCATATTCCCGTCCATTTTCTTCAGTTATCGCCAGGGCATCCATATCTGCACGCAGAACAACTGTTCTGCCGGGCAGTGCCCCTGTAAGTATACCTGTCAGTCCGTAGCCGGACCCGCTTCTTCTAACTTCAATCCCAAGTTTGGACAGTCTTGCCCCGACATAGGCGGATGTCTCCTTCTCCTGATAAGACAGCTCCGGATGGCGGTGTAAATGGCGGCGCCATTTCACCATCTCCGGCAGCAGCTCCTCTACCGCTAACCTCTCCATAATTCTCCATTCCCTTCTCCGGCAGCATACTTCGGACAAGCCTGCAGTCTGACTCTTCTATGTAAAGACCGGCCGCAGCATGCCATATATCTTTTATTGTAGCAGAAACACAAAAAAGTGGGTATCAATAGGCCCGCTCTACCTTGCACAACCCCGTGAAACATACTATCATGAGGAGGAACATCGCAAATTTTAATTACAAATGTATCATTATACTTCATACAGGGGAGTTGTGCGCTATGATATTTGAGAACACGGGCCTCGAAGGATTGAAGAGTGACCTTCTTTATCTGGACGAGAGCGCAACCAAAGCCGGGTTTATCCGCTGGCAGTGGGAATACTACCGCGCTACATACGACTGCAAGATAGAAGACCGCCAGAACGGCGGCGAGTACTTCCTGCGGATCAACACCCGCGCTGTGGAAGGGAAGCTGGAAAAGGCGGATGCCATACTGGCCATTGAAGCCGTCTACTTGGGCAAAGCCACTTTCCCCCACGGTCTGGAGTATGAATCTAAGGTGCCTCAGGCGGTACTGGATACCGCAACAGAGCATATTCATCAATTGAAAGAGCTGCTGGAAGCTTGAGTACCGCGAAGGGAAAAACAGCCTCCAAAGCCAGCCTGCCCAAAAGAGGAACGCCCGATTTCCAGTTGCTTATTCTTACCCTGCTGCTCGTCGGCTTCGGTCTGGTCATGGTCTTCAGCGCGAGCTCCAGCTTAACTTTGGCCAGTGAGAAATTCAGCTATGACGCTTTTTATTTCGTGAAACGCCAGTTAGTCTGGGCCGTGCTGGGAAGCTTCGTCATGTTCACTGTGATGAATATCCATTACAGCAAGTTCAAGAAATGGTACGCTCCGATCTTCGTCATCACGCTGGTGCTCCTGCTCTTCGTGGCTACCACCGAGAGAATTAACGGAGCCAAGAGCTGGATGAACATCGGAGGCCTTGGCATCCAGCCTACCGAGCTGGCCAAGATCTCTATCATTCTGTACCTGTCTGCACTCATCACCAAAAAAGGCGAACGTTTGCGGGATCTTCGCACCGGATACATTCCTGTGATGATCATCGTCGGTATTGTGGCCGGACTGATCATGATGCAGCCGGATCTGGGCTCTTGTCTGATTCTCGTGGCTACCAGCGGTCTTGTTATCTATGCCGGCGGCGCGAGCATGAAGCATATTCTTGGCTCAATCGGCTTGCTGGTCCTGGGTGTCGCTCTTGTCATGGGAGCCAAGACAGCCATCGACTCCTTGTCGCCGCCGACCGAGAAGGCAGCGGCCAATCAGGATTACAGACAAGGCCGGATCGAGGCCTTCCTGGACCCCGAGAATAACTCGGAAGGCAGCGGCTATAACATTATGCAGTCACTGATCGCTTTGGGAGAAGGCGGGACACAAGGCTCCGGTTTCGGCCAAAGCATCCAGAAGCTGCACTATCTGCCGTACCCTTATACGGATTTTATTTTTGCCATTATCGGTGAAGAGCTCGGATTTGTAGGAACCTCCATCTTCCTGTTGCTCTATCTGTATTTCATCTGGAGAGGCATTCTGATCGCGCTGCGGTGTACAGACCCCTTCGGCACACTGGTCGGCATAGGTGTGATGGGGCTGATTGCGATTCAGGCCTTTATCAATATCGGCGGTGTGACCAACACTATTCCGCTTACGGGAGTTACGTTACCCTTCATCAGCTACGGGGGCTCTTCCCTGCTGGTCACCATGCTCTGTATGGGGATTATGCTCAGCATCTCCAGGGAAACCAACCGTCCCTCCAAAGAGGAAGTCGTCAAGTCCGTCACTACCGTCAGACAGGTACGTGCGAATAGCCGTGCCAGCACGCGTGCCCGTTAAGAGGCTGCATCCTGACCGGTTGAATAAGGTATAACAAAAGGCAGTCCGGATAAATTCCCCGGACTGCCTTTTGTGTACCCGTCATGCGCTTTATGCAGTTAGCGCTTACGAGATCTCATCGTTCTTGAAGGCCACGCCTTCTACCTTAACATTTACCTCTACGATATGAAGCCCTGTCATGCTCTCCACAGCCTCGCGGACATTCTGCTGCAGCATCCGGCACACTTCATGAATCGGCGTTTCATAGAGAACAATAATGCGCAAATCCACTGCCGCTTCCAGCTGGCCCACTTCAACAGTAACGCCCTTCTGCACATTCTTACCGCTCAGGCGTTTCGCCCAGCCCTCAGACAAACCGCCAGACATGGCTGCAATTCCGGGAGTCTCCAAAGCTGCCAATCCGGCAATTTTCGAGACAACATCATTCGATATCCGTATATTTCCCATTTCTAGTTGAAGTTGTTCTGCCATGCCATATCCCCCCTACACTCATTATCAATTATTGTAATTCGAAAACAGGCTAAAAAGCAAATGACTTTCTCGCATTCCCGTTTACAGTCAGGAACAATTTGGGTATATTGATTATGAATTCAACCTACATACAGAGACTGGAGTGTGCTTTACCTTGAAAAAATGGATCTCGCCGGCGCTGCTGGTCATCACCTTCCTCCTCAGCGCCATCGGACATTATGCGGACTGGGACCATACCCTGCAGTTCGTATTATCCGCTATCTCGGTTATCTTCGTGGCCGGTTTCCTCGGCCGGGCGACAGAAAGCGTAGCCCACTATGCCGGTCAGCGGCTTGGAGGGTTCCTTAACGCCACATTCGGCAACGCTGCCGAACTGATCATTGCCTTCTTCCTGGTCAAAGAAGGACTTTTCGACATGGTCAAAGCCAGTCTCACCGGCTCGATCATCGGTAACCTCCTGCTGGTGCTGGGACTCAGTATTTTTGCCGGCGGTATGAAGTTCAAGGTTCAGAACTTCAATGTCACGCTCGCCGGGCTGAACGGATCGCTGATGATTGTTGCCGTCATCGCCCTGTTCGTGCCCGCCATGTTCTTCAACACCCACTCTATCACAGAGAAGGATACAGATGTACTCAGCCTTGTCGTCGCCGGCCTCCTGATTGCCGCTTACATGGCCTGGCTCGTCTTCTCTATGATTACGCACAAGAAATATCTCGCTGATGTAACGGATGACAGTGCAGAAGAGCTGCCTAATGAGCATGCTCCGGTCTGGTCCAGAAACCGTTCGATCCTCTACCTGGTGGTCGCTACGGTTATGGTCGCTTTCGTCAGCGAATGGCTGGTCGGCACCCTGGAGACCCTGACAGAACGCTTCGGCTTCAGTGAGCTGTTCGTCGGTGCATTCCTGGTGGCAATCATAGGTAATGCCGCCGAGCACAGTGCAGCCATTATGCTGGCCATGAAGAACAAGATCGGCGCTGCGGTAGAGATTGCCGTAGGAAGCAGTCTGCAGATTGCCCTGTTCGTTGCCCCGGTGCTGATCTTTGCCAGCTACTTCATGGGCAACACCATGTCCATCGTATTCACCACCATCGAGATTGTAGCTATTGCTGTATCGGTATTTATCGCCAAGTCGATTATTCAGGACGGCTCAACCAACTGGTACGAAGGTCTGCTGCTGCTCGCGGTATATCTGATTCTCGGTGTATCGTTCTATCTGGTATAACAACTCTGCACAAAAAAAACGCACATGAGCGGCCTCCCGGGTCCCCGTGTGCGTTTTTATGAATGACCGGAATTACATCTCCCGCTCCTCAGCCTTCTTATTGAGTGCTTCGTACAGTACAGCCAAGTTGCGTTCCAGCTTGCTCAGGACCTGCTTGCCTGTGAATTCAGGCACCAGCCCGGCTCTGACCGCAAAATCAACCTCTCTGGAGAAACCATACATCTGGGTATCCAGCACTTCCTCATAGAGAGGGCAGTAACGAGTCGCCAAATTCTCCATCTGCACTTCAATAAGCTTCTCAATTTTATTGGCATCTTCTTGTAGAAGATTGATTGCTTTGATATTAAGCTGTTCCTGCAAATCCGATGAAGTCATGCATTATCCCCCCTATGTCCAAAAGTTACAGCTTCTACTGCTTATTATACTTAATATTAGTCGAAATCAGGACCTAATACAAGAATTCAGTTTACGATTCGTGAAGAACGGACAAATATTACGGGTCACACAGCAAAAACGCCCTGCCGCAAGGCCGGACGTCTTCGGAAATAATGGATTACTCCGCTACAACTGTAAAGTTCAAATTGTGCTTAGCAAACACTTCGCTCATTGCTTTCTTGGCTTCCTCGGCATCTGTGCCATGTACATGAAGCTCGTAGCTTTGGCTCGATACCAGAGTAGTGAACAGACCAAGGATACTCTTAACATCAATGTACTTGTTGTCCGCTTGAAGAACGATAGATGAATTAAACTGGCTGGCTGTTTGTGCAATATCCACGATTGCCGCATTGTTACTGGACATAGAAATCCCTCCGCAACTTGATAATAAACTTAAGTTCATTTGTAACCAATTCCATGATACATTGAATCCGCTTACTCACGCAAGGTGTTTCTTGAAAACAAGCTTACAGGCTTGCATTTCAGAGCTTTGTATTACATTTTATTTCAGATTCTCGGGATTCAGACCTTCAAGCTCCGGCAGCACAAAAATCCCGTCCTTGCGGATCAGCACATCGTCAAAGTAAATCTCTCCGCCGCCGTACTCCGGACGCTGAATGAGCACGAGATCCCAGTGAATGGACGAACGGTTGCCGTTGTCCGTAACATCATAAGCCTGGCCCGGTGTAAAGTGCAGGCTGCCTGCGATCTTCTCATCGAACAGAATGTCCTTCATCGGATGCAGAATATACGGGTTGAAGCCAATGGCGAATTCACCGATATGGCGCGCGCCGTCATCGGAATCGAGTATCTCGTTCAACCGCACCGTGTCATTACTGGAGGCTTCGATGATTTTGCCGTTCTCAAACGTAAACTTCACATTCTCAAAAGTCACGCCGTTATAGAGCGTCGCAGCATTGTAGCTGATCGTCCCGTTCACAGAGTCACGCACTGGTGCGCTGTAGACTTCACCGTCGGGAATGTTCTTCTGGCCGGAGCATTTCTCTGCGCCGATGCCTTTGATGGAGAAGGTAAGCTCCGTTCCGGGACCGGCAATCCGCACCTTGTCCGTTCTGCGCATAAGCTCAGCCAGCGAATCCTGGGCTTTGTCCATTTTGGCATAATCCAGATTGCAGACCGCAAAGTAAAAGTCTTCAAAAGCCTCGGTTGTTGTATTGGCAAGCTGCGCCATACTGGCATTAGGGTAACGCAATACTACCCATTTGGTATGCTTGACGCGTTGTTCGCTATGTACCGGGTGGGAATAGAGTGAATTGTAGAGCTTCATGTTCTCTTCCGGCACATCAGCCAGATCATTGACATTCTCACCGGCACGGATGCCGATATAGCAGTCCATCTGCTTCATCCGGTTCAGATCGATCTCTGCCCAGGTCTGGATGCCTTCAGGTGTAGCATATTTAAGCATGCTGCGCAGAACGGTACGATCCGTCAGCTGTACAAATGCACGGCCTCCGGCTTTGCCCACTTCTTCCACTACTGCTTTAATTAAATCTCTTTCACTGCCGATCATTTCGACGAGCACATTCTCGCCGGGTTGTACGTTTACGGAATACCCTACCAGGTTCGCCGCAAGCTTCTGAATTCGTGGATCATTCATGTTTCTCTCTCTTCCTTCCTCATGCTGAAAATAAATATACCGTTATATTGTAGCACGCCCGCTAAAGAGCGCAAGCTCTTACGGCATGTGAGCTTTCATTGATAGCCATAGAAATCAACCTGTGTAATGTAGGTTTCCTCAGTAACCACTCCCGCACTGCCGGGGGAGGTTGTCGTCCGGTTACAGGTCAGCCGCGCGGGCAGATTGCGCTTCGCATCTACCTTGAGATAATAAACCGTCCTGATACTGGCTTGCTTCAGTCTCTGCTGCAGTTCAGCCTGCTTCTGCTCCCATAATGCTGCGCGTGCCTCCAGCTCCTTAGCGGGCTCCCCAGCAGCCGTTCCAGCGGCAACCTGGCTAGCCGGCCTTATCGCCTGCATCTCCCGTTCCAGCTCCGCCGACAGCTGGCTGCGCGCTTCCTCCGGCGTCAGTTCAATGCGCAGCACGCGGGTTCCCCTGGCACTCCCCGCCTCCTCGGTTACCGTCTTCTCCAGCCCCTCCAGCTCTTCCAGCTGCCGGAGCGGGTTCAGCGCCTCCAGCGGATTGCTCTCCTGCAGAGCCGGCGCTGCCTGCTGCGTCTTCCATTCACCGTCTTCCTTCACCAGTCTGGTGTAGTAGACCGGAACATCCCCTGAGCCCTGCTCAAGAGGATGCGGAGCTGATCCGGCGGCGGCACCCGGCTGGCTCCCGTCCGGCAGCAGGGAATATAAGCTGACTTTGTTATGGTCCGCCACCTTTCCTCCATAATAGAGTGAGGATTCCGGAACCGCCTTGCCGCCGACCAGCAGCGCTGCCGCCCCTTCGAAGGAAACGCCGTCACTGCCGTCCATCCCGGCCAGCACGAGACTCAGATCCTCGTCAGCCGGCCTGTCATTCATGACGCGGCAGCCGCTTACAGGAATCAAGCAGATCAGCAGGACAAGGGAGAGGATTCCTGCACGGGACAGCAATAATTTCACCATGGCATTCAAGACCTCCGGTCGGATTATCATTCATTCTTCCTAGGGTCTCCCTGATTGCAGGGCTTATACGCAAATTAACCCCAAAAACAACCCCACAAAGTGGAGCTTAGGCTTCGATGATGACTCAAGTACTTTGCGGGGGCCCCAAAAATAAATAAAAGAACCCTTGAGGCTTAGGCCCAAGGATTCTTAGCGGTATTCTCAACGATTTTGTTATCAATCACTACCTGGTTCCGGCCGTTGTTCTTGGCTTCATACAGCGCCATGTCCGCCCGGTAGAACAGCGATTCTACACTCACCCGCTCATCTGTCCAGCTCCACTCTGCAATACCGCAGGACACGGTTACACGCGGCTCCGTCTCCCCCATCACCCGCTTGCGGATGCGCTCGGCCACAAATACTGCCTGCTGCACCCCAAGCTGGGGCAGATACACGGCAAGCTCTTCTCCGCCCCACCTGGCCGCGATATCCCCCTGGCGGATCGAGGACTTCACAATTTCACTTACCTGCTTCAGTATCTTGTCACCCTTCTGGTGGCCGTAAGTGTCATTGACCGCCTTGAACTGATCGATGTCAACAACAATCAGCGTTCCGCAGAAATCCGTAGACTGCCGCTGTTTGATCTCCTCATCCAGATAATGCCGGGCGAAGAGTCCGGTCAGGCTGTCGCGGTTCGCCAGGCGCCGCACTTCAGCATGCAGCCGCGCGTTGCCGACCGCAAGCCCGATATGCCCGGCCATAGCCTGCAGCAGCCTGTAGCTGTCGTAGGAGAAGAAGTGGGCGTCCTTATGGGCAAGCATAATAGCCCCCCGGACTTCTCCCCCTACATTTAGCGGAGTGGCGATCAGCGACTGCGAGCCGGTCGCATCCAAAAGCTTAGAGGTCATTCCGGCGGCGTACTTATAGTCGGATAGAAGAAGCGGCTCGCCTGAAGTATAGACCTTCCCGCCCAGTCCTTGCCCGGCTTCCACCAATTCCCCCAGCAGCGGGATATGATTACAGGCAATGACTTCGAGTCCGCCTCTTTCTTCATTCATATGGAGGATGCAGCAATAATCGGCCTCGAACATCCCCAGAAGCTCCTCAAAGGCAAATTGAAAAATATCCCCAAGACGCAGGCTCTGATTGAGGCGCTGCGTAAGCTCATTACTCATACGCAGCTCCCGGATAAGCTGGTTGGAGCGTTCATACAGCTTGGCGTTCTCGAATGCCGTGCCGGCCGTATCCGCAACCATGGTCAGAAAACGCAGATCCACTTCACGGAAGGAGGGCTTGTCCATTACCATATGAAAGACACCATAGACACCCTGCTTGCCTCCGAGCGGAAGACCTACCTCGACCGTACAGCTGTCCTCACGTCCGGCATGAAGCGCAACCCGTCCATCCTTGAAGGCTCTGGCACAGACGTCATTAATGGCCCAGTGGAGCGGCAGCGGTTTGACCTGGGGATGCGTACTGCGGTGGTCCTGCGACATGAACAGGTCCAGCCGCGCCCCGGGATACATCGCCGCAATACTGTCGATCACCTCGGTAAGCACGGCATCCACATCTATGTTGTCATGCATCCGCTGGACAATCTGAAAGAGCAGTGAACGGCGGCTGCTCTCCCGCTCGGCATGCAGGTGCACACCTGCAAGATCCGAAACAAATACATGTTCAAATTTATGATAAAAGCAGGTCTGGAAGTGCATCGACATCGCTTCTGCCGTATGTCTTCCACCCTCGGCATACTGCTCTGACGGCATCTCACAGCCAAGGACCGCGAATATTTCCCCGTGCCCGCGTGTAAAGATCGGCATAGCTAATAATGTCCGCGCCTGTCCATCCTCCTGAACCTCAATGGCATGCATCCCGCCAGAGCGCAGGCAGGCTCCCGCCGCCTCTTCCCATTCTGACTTCCAGCGCCCCTGCCGGAATTCGTATATGGGATCAATCCATTCTGCTTCATAGTTCAGTACACACCAGTTCCAGGACTTGGCGAAGGACGGTACGGCCTGTCCCAGCCATTCATTGAAACTCTCGGCAATCAGGTTGGCTGCATAAGGAAAATCATGGGACACTATGTCCGTCTCCCTCAGCCAAGCAGCGGGATCTTCATAATCTCCGCCTGATTGCTTGGTGTCCTGTAACAGCATACGACTGCCCTTGCGGTCGTATGCTTCCTGCTCCGACATAAAGAGGATCCCCTTTGCTATTTGATATCAAATTTTCCCGATAACATCTAATTAGCTATATTTTACTCCCTTTTCTTAGGTATTGCATTATATTTTCCTCAAAACCGGGATTTTTTTTAGGACCAAAGAACTAACGACAAAGATAGACAAAAACTCTTTTAAGTTGCGCTTGACTTTGACTGTCATTTTCATATAATATTTATTGTTGAACAAGACTGTAACAAGTCTTAATTGGGCGTAACGTTGTGTCACCCTCTACGCATTTCGTTACTGCCAGGGCAGCGGCTGAACTTCCCTCGGCAGTGTGAAACCATCTAACGCTTTCACGGATACGATTTGCGGCGCAAATAGGCCCTACAATACATTTGCAAATTAAAAGGAGTCTACTATAATGGCACGTTACACCGGACCTAAATTCAAACTCAGCCGCCGTCTGGGCATTTCCCTAAGCGGTACAGGCAAAGACCTGAAACGCCCTTTCCCACCAGGACAGCACGGCGCTAACCAACGCAGAAAAGTAAGTAACTACGGAATGCAGCTTTTGGAAAAACAAAAACTGCGTCACATGTACGGCTTGGGCGAAAAGCAGTTTAAAACTCTTTTCACCAAAGCACAAAAGCTCCAGGGTATCGCGGGCGAAAACTTCATGTTCCTGCTCGAAAGCCGCTTGGACAACCTGGTTTACCGTCTTGGATTTGCTAACTCCCGTGCAGGCGCACGTCAGCTGGTATCCCACGGCCACGTAACCGTTAACGGCAAAAAAGTCGACATCGCTTCTTACCGCGTAAGCGTGGGCGACGTTATCGGACTTCGTGAAAGAAGCCGCGCTATGGGTTCTATCAAAGAAGCTCTTGACAACCGCTCCCACCTTCCAGGCTACTTGGAATATGCTGATGGTTCATTCGAAGGCAAATACATTCGTTTGCCGGAACGTGCCGAGCTGTCCCAAGATATCGATGAGAAACAAATCGTCGAATTCTACAACCGTTAAGATTCTGCTTCCAGCGAATCTGATCAAAGCTCCCGGATACTTTATCCGGGAGCTTTTTTTTGTTCTATACCCTCTCCCCGCTTGCCGTTACTCCTATAGTTTGCTCCCTGAAACAGCGCTTAGGACTATTCCGTACTCAGAATCTATGGCAAAAGCAGCGTAAGAGTAAATCCCCTGCGGCAGAAGCGCATTCAAAATCGCCAAATTGTGCTATAATAGTTCCGTTAAAAGGAGGATAATCATCGATGGTTGAGGAGAATAAGAAGAAGACCGCAAAACAGCGTCCACCGCGCAGATCCTGGCTCCGCAGGTTCGGTTCAGTCGTGAAGTGGATGTTTATACTCGGTATACTCGGCATTCTGTTTGCCGGTGGCGCTGTGGCAGGCTACGTGACTTCGATAGTGAAAGATGACCCTGTCCGCACCGAAGAATTAATTCAACAGGAAGTCAGCCAGAATGCCATTACCGGCTTTGCCTATTTCAGTGACGGGCAGCCGATCGGCCAGCTCCGGACGGAAGAAGACCGCAGACTTATTGAATTCAACGATATTCCACAGCTTGTGATTGATGCCGTTCTCGCTATAGAGGACAATAATTTCTACAATCATAAAGGGGTGGATTTCAACGGCACCCTGCGTGCAGTCAAGCAGAGGCTGCTGAACGAATCCGTTCAGACCGGGGGCAGTACACTGACCCAGCAGCTGGCACGCCGCGTGTTCCTGAATCTGGACCGCACAGAAGACCGCAAGGTGAAGGAGATCCTGCTGTCGCTGCGGCTGGAACGTTTTCTGTCCAAGCAGGAAATTTTAACGGCATACTTAAATAAGGTTCCTTTCGGGAACGGTTCGAACGGTTATAATGTATTCGGCATCAAGGCTGCCGCCAAAGGCATCTTCGGTCTTGATGATCTGGAAAAGCTGAACGTGGCACAAGCGGCTTATCTGGCCGGCCTGCCCCAGCTCCCCTCCAAATACTCCGCGTTTAACGGCGTAGGCGAATTCAATGAAACTGCCTTTGGCCGGGCCATGGACCGCCAGCGCCTGGTGCTGCGGCGGATGCTGGAAGAGAACAAGATTACTACGTCGCAATATGATGAAGCCCTGCTCTTTGATATCAAGGGCTCGCTTGCTCCGCATACGAAGAAGGCTTATGCTACCTTCCCTTATCTGATGCTGGAGACAGAGCGCAAAGCGGCTGAAATTATGCTGACGCTGAACGAAGACAACACAGGTGCTGCTTCGGATTCTGCCGCCGCCACCACCACCGACAACACGCTGCTTCTCGAGGAAGCCCGCCAGCAGCTGATGACCGGTGGCTACCGGGTATACACTACCATTGATAAGAAAGTGTACAGCGCGATGCACAGCATCTCGGAAGACAGTGATAACTTCACGAAGGACAGCAAGGCCAGAGGCAAGGAACAGACGGCCGGCATCATGATTAACAACAAGACCGGAGCGATTCTCGGGATGATTGAAGGGCGTGACTTCAACATCGAGCAAATGAATTATGCTACCCAGATGGTCCGCCAGCCCGGTTCCACCATGAAGCCGATTGCCGCGTATCTGCCTGCGCTGGATGCCGGATTAATCCAGCCTGCCGGCATCCTGGATGATGCCCCGATTGTAATGAAGGACGGCGGCAAGGGCTTCCACATTCCGAAGAATGCCAATAACCGCTATCAGGGGCTGGTTACCGCCCGTTATGCCCTGAATAAATCCCTCAACCTGCCGGCCTTGAAGCTGTTCAATGACAAGGTTGGCATTGAGAATGCCTGGACTTTTTCCAAAAAGCTCGGGATTACTACGATTCAGGACGATGATTATAACGCACAGACCGGAGTAATCGGGGGGCTGCGTTACGGGGTTTCCGTTGAAGAATTAACCAATGCCTATTCCTCAATCGGCAATCAGGGCGCATTCAATGATGCTTATATGATTGAGAAGATTGTAGACTCCCAAGGCAAGATCATCTATCAGCACAAAGTGAATCCGGAGCAGGTCTTCTCCGAGCAGACCGCTTACCTGATGACGGATATGCTGCGCACAGTAATAACAGACGGTACAGCAAGTACAGTCAAAAGCAAATATGAGCACTTCAAAGAAGTTCCGATTGTCGGCAAAACCGGTTCTACGCAGAACTACGGGGATGTCTGGTTCATGGGCTATACCCCGGATGTTACCCTGGGCATGTGGGTTGGATACAAAGAACAGATAAACACTCTGCAGGGAGATACGCAGAAACGGCAGGCGCAGACTTTGTGGACCAAGGTTATGAATACCGTGATCAACAAACGTCCGGAGCTGTTCGTGACGAAGGAATTCCCGAAGCCGGAGGGCATCGTCAAAGCAACGGTCTCCGCTTACAGCGGCAAGAAGCCGTCAGAGCTGACGGATAAATTCACCACGGACCTGTTCAACGCCAAGTTCGTACCCACAGAAAGTGATGACGGAATCTCCAGGGCCAAATATATCACCTACAACGGGGTGAATTACCTTCCGCTGGAAGGAACGCCGGAGGATTTCCTGAAAGAGAAGATTGTCGTCAAGCGCGAGAAGCCGATTCAGAGCTTGGTCAAAGAATTGCTTGCGGCCTTCCCGGCCATGAAAGAACATGAATCTCTGTCTTACTACATGCCGGAAGATGCCAAGACTGACTTCCCGACTGAGGTGGACCCCCGGGTGGATGACGGCAACGCGCCTAGTGCTCCGGGTGAAGTGATGGTCTCCTACAGTACAGGCAAAGCTGTAGTTACCTTCACTCCAAGCGGATCATCCGATGTTGCGGGTTACCGGTTATACCGTTCACTGAACGGCGGCTCCTTCCAAAAGCAGGCCGTGCTATCAGCCGGTGAGAGTACCGTCTTCAAGCCCGGCACGCCTGCCAGCGCCAATGCCACCTTCTATGTGGCTGCTGTAGACGTTGCAGGGCATGAGACAGCCTCCGGCAGTGTAGCCGGGACTCAGCCTACACCAGAGCCGACGCTGCCTCCGGAGGAAGTGCCGGGCTCTGACGGCACGGAGCCAACGCCGGATCCGGGAATCATCCCGGAAAGCAGCGATGATCCGGGAATGATCATTGTCCAGCCGCCGGGCGGCAATGAAGCAACGCCGTCTGGCAGCAGTAACGGAGCCGGCGGCAATACCGGTGCAACCACGCCATAAGCTAAAGTCTATGGATGGCACCCATTGAATGAACTGTAAAAGACCGTTCCCTGTATCTGAGGGAACGGTCTTTTCTATAAGCTGGCTGATATAGGCTTCAATCCTCAATCGTAGATAAATCGCCTGCCGGAAGATGCAGCTCCCAGGCCTTTAGGACACGGCGCATAATTTTGCCGGAGCGGGTCTTCGGAAGCTTCTCCTTGAATTCAATCTCACGCGGCGCAGCATGGGCAGACAGGCCCGCTTTGACAAAAGCAGCAATCTCGTCCTTCAGCTCTGCAGTCGGGGAGTAGCCATCCCGCAGTGAAATGAACGCTTTGATAATCTCTCCGCGCATCACATCCGGCTTGCCGATCACTCCTGCCTCAGCCACCGCCGGGTGTTCAACCAGTTTGCTCTCCACCTCGAACGGACCGATCCGCTCTCCGGAAGAATTGATTACATCATCAATCCTGCCCTGGAACCAGAAGTAACCGTCTTCGTCCATATAAGCCGAATCCCCGGAAATATACCATCCGGCAATCCGGAAGTATTCATCATATTTGGCCTGATTGTTCCAAACCTTACCCATCATCGACGGCCAGGGTGTCCGGATCGCCAGATTGCCCATGGAATACGGCGGCAGAATGTTGCCGTGATCATCCAGGATCGCAGCTTCAATTCCGGGCAGCGGCCGCCCCATGGAGCCGGGCTTGATATCCATCCCCGGATAATTACAGATTAGCTGCGCACCTGTCTCCGTCATCCACCAGGTGTCATGAATCCGCTGATGGTAGAATTTATCACCCCAGCGCACGACTTCCGGGTTCAGCGGTTCCCCTACTGACAGAACATGGCGCAGACTGCTCAGATCAATATCCTGAAGGCTTCCTTCCCCTGCGCCCATCAGCATACGGAAAGCCGTAGGCGCGCTGTACCACACCGTTACCCCATAGCGTTCAATGGTCTTATACCAGTCCTGCGGGCTGAAGCGGCCTCCCCGGATCACGTTGGCTACTCCGTTTAGCCAGGGAGCGAAGATCCCGTAGGAGGTTCCGGTCACCCAGCCGGGATCTGCTGTACACCAGTACACATCATCCGGACGCAAATCCAGTACAACCTTGCCTGTATAATAATGCTGAATCATTGCCCGCTGCACATGATAGATGCCCTTAGGCTTGCCGGTGGACCCGGAGGTATAATGCATGATCAGACCATCCTCAAGACTCAACCATTCCGGTTCCAGCTCTGCCGAAGCTGCTGCCATTTCCGCTTCATAACTCAGCAGCCCCGGATCTTCAGCTGCGGAACCTCCGACCAGAATAATGTGACGCAGCCCCGGAAGCTGGTCTCGCTTCACCCGCTGCAGCAGATCCGGCGTAGTCACCAGAGCCACCGCTCCGCTATCCTCCAGGCGGTCCTTCACTGCCGTTTCCATGAACGCCTCGAACAGCGGTCCTGCTACGGCTCCCACCTTCAGAATGCCCAGCAGGCTGAAGTACAGCTCCGGTGTGCGCGGCATGAAGATGAATACCCGGTCCCCTTTGCCAATCCCATATTTATGGAGCACATTACCGAACTTGTTCGACCGCTCACGCAAGTCGGCAAAGGTGTACCTCTCCTCGCGCACAGTATCACTATAGATCAAAGCAGTAGCTGCTCCCCGCCCTTCCTGCACATGACGGTCTACGGCTTCATGAGCCATATTCACCTTACCTGTCCCATGCCAGGAGAAGCTTCTCTCGACATCCTCCCACCGGAATTCGTCAACAGCCCTTGAATAATCCTTCATATTCGAGTGCTGCACACGGCCCGGCAAAATTTCGCTGTGGACTTGCCCCATTACTCTTGCCTCCCCTACTGGTTTGATTTAAGCTTTAAGGGTAAGAATCTCTTAACTGCAATGATGTCAACGCGCCAAATGTGAATTTTTCGTGTCGGAACCAGTATATCACAGGAAGCGGTTACATTCCATAATATAGTGAACCGGAGGGAGCCCAATCATGGAGCACTGCAAAATCCCCGTGTCCCATACCTTAGAGCATAAAGAAAGGCTTATATCCGTTGAAGGACCTTTATCTCCGGATACTCTCAAGCTCCTGGCTATGCACCGCGATCTGGATGCCTTCCGGAAGCCGCAGGAGCAGCTGGAAGCATTGATCGAGATATCAGGACTGCCGGAGGGCCGGGTCGTCGCTGCAGTGGTCTCAGGCGTTATAGTAGGGTATGTCACCTTTCATTATCCGGATGAGCTGGAGCTGTGGTCCCAGGGAGGGAT
The DNA here is from genome assembly GCF_037963255.1 of Paenibacillus sp. FSL H8-0259. Taxonomy (NCBI): domain Bacteria; kingdom Bacillati; phylum Bacillota; class Bacilli; order Caryophanales; family Paenibacillaceae; genus Paenibacillus; species Paenibacillus sp. FSL H8-0259. The sequence goes on along the minus strand of NZ_CP150147.1, from coordinate 3,444,549 downwards.
GGAAGATCTCGTAGAGCTGGGGGCCATCGAAGTCGCGGATGAATACCGGGGATGCGGGCTTGCGAAGCTACTGGTCTCCAGTGCTTTTGAAGAAGGGCAATTGGAGAACTGCATCGTATTCACTACGGAATATTATTGGCATTGGGATCTGAAGGGCAGCGGCCTCACGGTCTGGGAATACAGGCAGATGATGGAGAAGCTGATGAAGACCGTAGATATGGTGTGGTATGCCACGGATGACCCGGAAATCTGCTCCCATCCGGCCAATTGCCTGATGGTCCGCATGGGCCAGGCTGTTCCGCTGTCCTCCCGCGAGACCTTCGACCGGGTCCGCTTCAGACAGCGGTTCATGTATTGAGGGCCGGGATTGCATTACACAGAGCTTACATTGCCTTCAGCATATACTCCAGTATGGCGTGTGAACGTTCCGAAGCAGTCACCGTGAACTCACGGTAATTGACATGGGCCGAACCATCCGCTTTGTCAGACATGGAACGGATGATCACAAACGGCGTTCCGTTCATATTGCAGACCTGGGCGACAGCGGCCCCCTCCATCTCAGCACAAGCTCCGTCCAGCTGCTCACGCAGCACGGTAACGGTCTCCTTACTTGCAATAAACTGATCTCCGGATAGTACTATCCCTGTCACAGACTTCTGCTTCAGCTCCCGGCACGCCTGCTCCGCCAGCTTCACCAGCTGCGGATCTGCCGGAAATGAAGAGGTCTCCTGGTAAGGAATCACCCCTCTGGCGTAACCGAGTGCTGTCACATCCATATCGTGCTGGATGCACTGCGATGAAATGACAATGTCCCCGATATTCAAATCGGGATGCACTGCACCTGCCACACCAGTGAACAATACCCGCGAAACGCCGAAGCTGTCCAGCAGAATCTGCGTTGTTACTGCAGCATTCACCTTGCCGACCCCCGATTTGCAGAGCACCGCTGTTTTGCCGAATACAGTTCCCGAATGGAAGGTAATCCCCGCCCTCACGGTTGTCTGTCTATTCTCCATTTCCTCAAGCAGCAGCATAATCTCTTCATCCATTGCGCCAATCAGACCCAGAACTTCACTCATCCTTAACCCTCCCATTTATAACTTCCCTGAAACATAAAAAGCTCCCGAAGGAGCTTTCTACGTACCTTATATTCACTTGTTGAACGGACAAATCTTATTTGTTCACATGGTTGACGGACAGGCGAAGAATGGTTTCATGCGGCAGAATAACCCGTGGGTTCTCCACCGTTTCCTTCTTCATCAGTTTTGTCAGCAGTCTCATCGCTACGGCTCCCAGATCGTACATTGGCTGTGCCACAGTAGTGAGCAAAGGACGAACCATAGATGCCATCCGGATATTATCGACACTGATGATCGAGAAATCGTCTGGAACCTTCAATCCTTCATCCTGAATACTGTGAATTGCCCCAATGGCCATCTCATCGGTTGCTGCAAAAATAGCAGTAGGTTTCTTCTTGAGACCGAGGAAATACTTCATGGCTTCGACACCGGATTCGTAACGATAGTTACCGATGCGGACCAGATCCTCCTGGTACTCAATGCCTGCCGCTTCCAGCGCTTTCTTGTAGCCGTGGAACCGGGCATAGCCGTTCGCGGGATCCTGCAGTGTTCCGCTGATCATTGCAATCTCACGGTGGCCGTGACGGATGAGCGTGTTCACTGCATCAAACGCAGCCGTCTCATGATCGATATCGACGGAAGGGTAGGTGCCCTTCTCATCACGAGTGGCGCAGAGCACAATTGGAACTGCTGAGGTCTGGAAGGCCTGAATATGCTCCTCCGTAACGGTTCCGCCCATGAAGAGCAGCCCGTCCACTTGTTTCTCAAGCAGCGTGTTAATAACACGAATTTCCTTCTCCTTGCGCTTGTCCGCATTACACAAAATGATATTGTAGTGATACATATTGGCAATATCTTCAATCCCGCGTGCAATTTCCGCAAAAATCGAGTTGGAGATATCAGGGATAACAACCCCAACGGTTGTCGTTTTCTTGCTGGCGAGACCTCTCGCCACGGCATTTGGACGATAGCCCAAACGCTCAATCGCTTCAAAAACCTTCTTCCGGGTCTGCGGTTTCACGTTCGGGTTATTATTCACAACCCGTGATACCGTAGCCATAGATACGCCTGCTTCTCGAGCTACATCGTAAATGGTTACCGTCAAATTACTCTCTCCATTGCGATAAATTTTATCGTTCGACTAATTAAAATTATGATACGACACTTTATACAATTGTGCAATGATAACGCTTCATTTTCCTTTCAAAATTTCTTTCAAAGGTTGAAACGCCAGTCCTGGCGCGGCTTTAACGCCTTCCGCCAATTCCTGATACTCCAATAACTCCCAGCCGTAAAACGCTTTAAATTTCAGAAATGCAGCGGCGGATCAAAGCCGATATTGCGCTCCAACCACCGGACAGCTGCAGCAATCCTGTAATCTCTTTCTATCGTATCAAAAAGTGCGTGAAAAATCCAACATTCGCTGAAATATTTTCATTGATTTTGCAGAAAAATTTTTCAAAACGCCAAAAAACGCCATTTATTTGGCACTTTCTGCCGATTGAGCCGTTAATTGGGACAGTCTAAGTCCAGTTTCACCCATCCATGACCTGTCGGACATATCTGCAGCTAAGCGGTAAATGTCCAATAGCAGATCAATCCGCCCCTGAATCGCACTCCGGATGGACTCTTCCAGTTCAGGCAACCCGCCGGCAAATAAACCGGTAGCAAACGTTTCCTTCAGCACACTGGCCCACTCATTGCGCTCCGCAAACGAAAGCTGCTTCCGGCCAGGCGGAGTAGCAACAAGCTCACCGATGAGCTTCCCCAGATCCCGTTTGATCACGGGCAAAGGTTCATAGCGGGCACACTGCCTGCAGGTATATACCGGTACATGAGTAATTTTGATCTTTGCACTATAAATCAGCGTATGCATATGTATGGTCATGATCCCGCCGCAGCCGCATGACTTCTTCATTAAATTATCTTTATACATCTCCCACACCTCAGAATGATCTTTTAATAATCCAAGCAGAAACAGCTACGCCGTCCTGGAACAATTATTGCGTGAAGCCTATCCATTATCTTTCAAAAAACACGTAAGGTTACCTGTTCAGATGCTATATTCGACCTTACTCCTGCGAATCCCTGCCGTTTTGCATATAATGATTTAATTGGCAAAATACTTAAACTTTACCATATGAAAAGTGACTTCAACTTTTTCTTTTGATAGAATGGCTTAGAACCGAGATGTTATTAACCGGAAGGAGCTGCATGGAATGAGACTGGCTGGCAAAAAGGTTATAGCGCTTGTAGATGATGAGTTTGAAGATTTGGAGCTCTGGTATCCTGTGTACCGCGTGCGGGAAGAAGGCGCCGAGGTTCATTTGGCCGGGCTGGAGAAAAACAAGACCTATGTGGGCAAATACGGCGTACCCGCCACTGCTGAATATTCATGGGATGAACTGAACGCAGCCGATTATGACGGCATCCTGGTACCCGGAGGCTGGGCTCCCGACAAAATCCGCCGTTACAGCGCAGTACTGAAGCTGGTGCAGGATTTCAACGACGCCAAGAAGCCGATCGGGCAGATCTGCCATGCCGGCTGGGTCTTGATCTCTGCCAAAATACTGGAGGGTGTAACCGTCACCTCCACTCCCGGCATCCGTGATGATATGGAGAATGCCGGAGCCATCTGGAAGGACGAGCCTGTGGTAACCGACGGACATATCATTTCCGCCCGCCGTCCACCGGATCTGCCGCCTTACGGCAAGGCTTTCTGCGATGCGCTGGCGGGAGAATAAGGCCGTAACATATTGAAATTAAATGAAACTAATACGTGAAGATACATGAAGAGCCCTGTTCACCGCTGTAGCGGCGAGCAGGGCTTTTTTAAATTACATTGTGTTATTTGCGAAGAGTAAGCTCTGCTGAACCTTTAATCAGATTCGGGTAACTGATGATCTTGAATGTCAAAGGCTGCGGCAGCTCAGCCGTTCCCAGCTTGTATCCATACTGAAACGGAGGAACCTTGTCATCAGCATGAGCAGAATCAATAAGAGGCACCGCGGAATTATACGTAGCCGTATGCAGTTTGCCTGCTCCGTCCTTGAATGTCTGATCCAGAATTACATTTGCATTATAACCAGCGCTTTTATTGCTGGGTCTTTGGTATTCCATAATCAAGCTATGAGTATTAGACGCAGCGGTTATCCGCAGGCGGTCGTCAGGTCCTTTGATAATTTGCTTCTTATCCGTATCTACTATCAGCTCCTGGGCAGATTTCTCTAGTCCATTGATACCGTCTATTTGCAGCTTCATGGTTCCAGGTGACAATTCACTGCCAGGGAATACGAGGAACTGTTTGCCCTCAACATTAATCGATGCTTTTGAATACAATGCAGTGAAATCATTACCGCCTCCAAGCAGAATATGCGGGCTGTTCAGACCGAATATTTCCACGGAATTCTGCGGGCTGTATGCAGTTTCCACATAAATGCCAGTTGCAGCTATATATACGTCCCCGATCTCAACATCCTGGCCAGCGATTTCCATAGTCCGGTTAATGGATACGGTCTCTCCGGACTGTGCAACAGCATTCTGCTCAATGGTAATCGGGACATACACCTCAGTGGTTGTCGCAAAGTTCTGTATGCCATCGACCACCCCGCCTACCGGCCCCACCACACTCAGCTTTACCGCCATCCGCTCCGGCAGCTTCGTATAATTGCGGTTCCAAAGTGCTTTTTGGTATCCTCGTGTTACTCCAGATACAGCTTTCGGATTACTGCTGAAGTAAGCCCCTTGTCCTAGTTCTATATCTGCAACTGTAGTCACTGAGAGCGAATAAGCAGATGCACTTAAGTTCTTATTCTCCAGCTTATAGAAAAAGAGGATTCCCATCCGGTCTGCTGCAACGGCTTCCACTGTCAGAACATACCCATCCGTCTCTGCTGTTGCACCGCTTATCGGCTTAATGAGACCTGCCGCCAATGCTGAATTAACTGTAGAATCACTTCCGGCAACTTTGCTGTAAGCTTCGAACCACTTCATATCCTGCACCGTTACCTGCGAACTCAAAGCACCACTTCGCGGCTTCAAAGCCTCGCTCCCCCAAGGAAAAACGAACAGCAGCAGAATCGCCAGCATAGCCGCCGAACCTAAAACATAACGCGCTTTTAGAGACATATTGAATTTCTGCGACCGGGTTATCCCCTTGCGAATTGCAGCATTCAGCTTCAGCTCAGCAATTTCATCCGCTTCGACTGACAGACTGTGATAATACTCCTTCAGCAGTGTTTCTTCACTCGTAGCCATCCTATAGTCCCCCTCTAATTCTCATTTTGTCGCGCAGCTGCTTCAGTCCCTTGTTCAGCCAAGTTTTGACCGTCCCTTCAGGCTTGCCCAGCACCTCGGCGATTTCGGTCAGTGTCATATCCCGGTAATACTTCAGCACAAGCACCTGGCGGTATTTCGGCTTGACCCCATTCAGCGCCTGCTCCATATCCAGCTTGCGGTCACTGGTCATCTCCTGCAGGCCGCCGCTAATCTGAACCGGACCAGGAGACGCCAGACGTTTCCTCCGCTTCAATTCATCCTTACAGCAGTTGATCAGAATTCTTGTCAGCCATGGTGCAAATCGCTCTGTATCCTTCAGGCTCCCACGCTTGACCCAGGCTCTATATGTAGTTTCCTGCACAACTTCAAGTGCCTCCGCCTCGCTCCGCAAGTAGCTATAGGCTATGCTGTAGAGTATTTTCTTCTGCTCTAGCACCCGGCTGATGAACAGCTGTTCCTGCTCATTTAAGACCCGCATCCGCTCGCCTTCCCAAACATTCTCCATCCCGCATCCTCCCTCTGCTTTTTTTGATTTCTGTATATACTGACTGCGCAGCGCCGCAAACGGTTTTACTTTTTTGGGACAAATAAGATAAACGGGTTAGAAATTCTCTCTTTGAGGAGTCTGTAACAGCTGTGATTCACAGCAAAAAGCCCGGCGTGTATGGGTTGACCACCACGCCGGACTTTATATTAGATAAGCTCATTATGTGTGCCCGTTAATGGTTATGACGTTTTTTCTTTGGAATCCCCGCCTGCACCCAGCGTAATTCCGCTGCGCCCTGCAAAGGCACTCAGCTGCTCCTCTGTCTCCGAGCTGGTCCGGTTACGGAAGCAGAGCTTGGCAACTTCTCTGGCTTCGGAAGCCAGCGTGTTCAGGGTACGGTGCTTCACCTTAAGCAGCGCCTGAGGCGACATGCTCAGCACACTGATTCCGAGCTCCAGCCAGAGCGGTAATGACCGTTCATCTGCGGCCATCTCACCGCACACACTGACATCGATCCCTACGCTGCGGGCCGCATCCACGGTCATCTTGATCATGCGCAGCACTGCCGGATGGTAGGGATGATACATATGGGCAATCTGCTCATTCATCCGGTCCACAGCGAGTACGTACTGCACCAGATCATTCGTGCCGATACTGAAGAAATCCACTTCCTCCGCCAGCAGATCGGCAATCATAACAGCGGCTGGTACCTCAATCATAATGCCCACAGGCAGCTTGCGGTCATATGGAATCCCACGGCTGTCCAGCTCGCTTTTCACTTCCTCCAGCACGGCTTTGGCAGCCTGAACCTCTTCTACGGAGGAGATCATCGGGAACATCATCCGGACATTGCCGTAATGGCTGGCCCGCAGAATTGCCGTCATCTGCGTCTTGAACATGTCCTTGCGGTCCAGACTGATGCGGATCGCGCGGTAGCCGAGGAACGGATTCTGCTCCTCCGGCAGCTGGAAGTAATCCAGATGCTTGTCTCCTCCGATATCCAGAGTGCGGATGACTACAGACTCCTTGCCGACTTTTTCAGCTACAAGCTTATAGACTTCAAACTGTTCATCTTCCGTCGGGAACGTATTACGGTCCATATACAGAAACTCCGTACGGAACAGTCCCACACCTTCGGCTCCATATTTCAGCGCCATATTGAGCTCCTTCACAGAGCTGATATTGCCGGCCAGACGAAGAGATACGCCGTCTTTGGTGAAAGCTTCAACGGTAGCGAGCAGCTCCAGCTGTTCCCGCTTTTTGAGCTGCTTGGCACGTCTGGAGGTGAAATCCCGCACGGTGGACTCATCCGGATGGAGCATCACTGCTCCGGTCTCCCCGTCGAGCACCAGCATGTCCCCGGTCTGAATGGGGGTAATGATTTTGTTCTCCAGGCCCGCGACCAGCGGAATGCCGAGCGCCCGGGCCATGATGGAGGAATGCGAAGTCTTGCCGCCCATCATCGTGACAATGCCCAGCACATAGGCCGGGTTCAAATGCGCCAGCTGGGACGGAGAGAGCTCCTTCGCCACAAGAATATAAGGCTGTGTATCGGACGGAAGGGTAACTTCCGGCGCACCCAGCAGATGCTTCAGCAGACGGTTGCCGACATCCTTGATATCCACCGCCCGCTCCTTCATATACTCATCGTCCAGCAGATCGAACATAGCTACAAAATGGTCAATGGCTTCCTTAACCGCCACCTCGGCCGCTTTATACTGGCGTTCGATAATGCCGCGGATTTCGCTCATGAACACAGGGTCGTCCAGGATCGCCAGATGGGCATCAAAAATACTCGATTCCTCCGGCCCGACGACCTCCCGGAATTCTCTTTTGATAAATTCGATCTCATCCTTGGAGGTGCGGATCCCTTCGTATAAACGTTCAAACTCCTTAGCCAGATCCACCGGATTCACCTGAGTGTCCGGCAGACTCCATTCCCAGTTCGGCAAGACAAAGGCCTTCCCGATGGCAACACCTGCTGCGGCGCCTATGCCTTGTATCATGCTTCGATCCCTCCAACATTACTTTCGTGTAGAACAACGGACATGACTGACGACTGCCCCTTTTTAACATTTTTAAATGGAGCATAGCTCCAGGATTTTACGCGGTCCGGATTGGTAATGACCATAGGTGTAGCGAGTGAAGCGGCATGCTCCTTCAAGAAAGCCAGATCAAATCTGACCAGCAGCTGCCCGGGCTCCACGCTGTCACCCTCTTGTACAAGCGCCTCAAACGGCCCTTTAAGCTGCGAAGTATCAATCCCTATATGCATAAGCACCTCAAGCCCTTCGGGTGTAGAAATACCCACTGCGTGCATTGTAGGGTATACATGCATCACCTTGCCGAATACGGGCGAGACCAGCTCTCCTTTTTCCGGGAAAAAGGCTACTCCGTCCCCGACCAGCTTCGCTGCGAAAATATGATCCGGCACCTCTTCGATTGGCATCATCCGGCCCTGGATGGGCGAGCTGAACAGCACCTGCGGCAAATCGCGCAGCATCAGCTTGTCAATCTCTTCGCGGATCAGCTCCGAGTATGTGCCGAAGACGACCTGCACGTTGCCGCCGCCCAGCTTGATAATGCCTGCGGAGCCAAGCCCCTTGAGTGCTCCTGTATCTATCAAACGGTCGTTATGCACAGTTAATCTTAGCCGGGTGATGCAGGCCTGTACCTGTACGATATTCTCTTTGCCGCCCAGCGCCTCCAGAATCAGCGGAGCCTGATAAGGTATATTCCCCGCCCAGTCCCCTAGCTCGGACCCTTCTTCCCGGCCCGGTGTAGGAATCTGGAAGCGGCGTATCGCCCAGCGGAACACATTATAGTAGACGATGCCATAGCCGATCCCGATCGGAATCAGCAGCCAGGCCCGCTGGGACAGATGCAGATTGAGGAAGAAATCGATCGCACCTGCCGAATACGAGAACCCGTGATGAATGCCGAGCGAGTAGGTCAGTACCATGGCAAGGCCGGACATGACTACATGCAGCGCGAACAAATAGGGTGAAGCGAACAGAAACGCGAACTCAATCTGCTCCGACACCCCGGTCAGAAAGCAGACCAAAGCGGCACGCAAAAAAGTCTTCTTGATCTTTGGCTTGAGGTCCTCACGCGCTTCCTGGATAATAGCAAAGGCGATCGCAGGCAAGGCAAACATCATGATCGGGAACAGCCCGGCCATGAAGATCCCCGCTGTAGGGTCACCGGCAAAAAAACGCGGCAAATCCCCTTGCACGACCGCACTTCCGTCAGGCGTCGTGAAGGAGCCCAGCTGAAACCAGAATACATTATTGAGAATATGATGCAGGCCAAAGGCCGTCAGCACCCTGTATAATACCCCGTAGACAAATACTCCATATCCGCCGGTAACCTGCACGACCCGGAAGAGATCATTCAGCAGCTGTTGGAGCAGCGGTGATACGCCGAGCATCACCCAGGCGAACAGCGCCGAGAACAAACCCATAAAGAGCAGTACAAAACGCGACCCTCCGAAAAACTGGATCGCCTCCGGCAGTTTGATATTCTTAAACCGGTTATGCGCTACGCCGGCTACAATCCCAAGGATAATACCAATTAATGTTGCAGGCTGTACAGCCCCGTCTCCCATGTTGGAAACAATCCGGTCATAAGTGAACATCCCTGCGAGCGCTGCCAGTCCGGCAGGTCCGGCCTGATTGGACAATCCCCACGCCACACCGACAGCAAACAAATAAGGCATGAAATAGAATATTCCTTGCCCAGCGTATGTCGTCACTTCGGATACCGAAGAAAGTCCCCATGCAGACCACGGTAAGCTGCCCAGACTCAGCAGGATGGCCGCCGCCGGAAGCACCATGGTAGGAAGCATAATGGCTCTGCCTAACTGCTGCAAAGATCCGAGCCAATTCAAGGTGACCCTCTCCTTTCTTTCTATATTGAATGGTAAGCGCTGCAGCAGTTTTTGTCAAAAGAATACGTGTAAACAAACACAGCAAGGATAGCCTGGCTCGGGGGCGATTACCAGGATACTTTTACCTGACACAAACTATCCTCTGCAATGCAGGTCAGTCGCAGGACTCCTGCGACTCCTGCGACTCCTGCGACTCCTGCGACTCCTGCGACTCCTGCGACTCCTGCGACTCCTGCGACTCCTGCGACTCCTGCGACTCCTGCGACTCCTGCGACTCCTGCGACTCCTGCGACTCCTGCGACTCCTGCGACTCCTGCGACTCCTGCGACTCCTGCGACTCCTGCGACTCCTGCGACTCCTGCGACTCCTGCGACTCCTGCGACTCCTGCGACTCCTGCGACTCCTGCGACTCCTGCGACTCCTGCGACTCCTGCGACTCCTGCGACTCCTGCGACTCCTGCGACTCCTGCGACTCCTGCGACTCCTGCGACTCCTGCGACTGAATAAGTGTAGTTTGTACAACTATAATTGACTAGGAGATCTTATATTTTATTTTAATTGCATTCTGTACAACTATTCAGGTTCAATTCCGCTTAAATCGCAAAAATCTGTTTTTTAATTGTACGAAGTGCAGTTATTCCTGAAAAACCCCTTGTAGAGCACATTTTAGTTGTACTAAATACACTTATCTCCTACTACACCGGATGGCCTAAAAACTTTAGCAGTAAAAGTAGGAACTTCAGCATTGATCAGCTGTCATTGGCGCAACCTTAATCTGAAACATTACTAGTTGTCACGCAAAGGAAGGGTGTTCTGAGTGTTCTGAGTGTTCTGAGTGTTCTGAGTGTTCTGAGTGTTCTGAGTGTTCTGAGTGTTCTGAAGTCACCATACGATATCGGACCGCATTGTGCTAACCTCGTAGTACCGCACCCGTTCCTTTGAAAATACAGGTTTAAGCAGTCCTTTATCGCTCAAGGCAATCAGCAGCTTGCGCGCCGTCCGGAAATTGATGTGTAAATATTCAGTCACATCCTTGGGACGAAGCGGCCGTGCAATCCGCCATGCCAGTCTTAACACATCCATCTCTTCAGAAATCAAATGCTGAGCGGCTGTACTCCGGGCTAAATAAGGTGCCAACGCCAGCTGCAGCAGCATCCGGCATACCTCCGGACGCTGCCGGATATCGTCGAATGAGAAATGCAGCATTTTCCAGCCCATTCCCGTTAAGAAGGTATCCCTGTTAAGTGCATAGCTGAATTTTTCACGGTCCACGTCTTTAACATGACTCTGAAAACCATCGCATTCAATTCCGAAACGACGGCCGCTTGCAGGCAGAAAAGCAAAATCCAAAAATTGCGACTTGCGGTTCCAGTCATACACTTCGTATTCCGGATGCAGATGCTCCAGCGACTCAAACAACGGCCACCATACATTCTGTAAAAACAGTTTCTCCGCATAGTTGTGTCCACGCACCAGCCTCCCCCGCCGTTCACCAGCTCTTTCATTAGTATGCATCTCAATAAACGTGCAATGTGCCTGTTCAAAGTCCATATGAATGACCTCCTGTAAAATAAAAAAAACGCCCTTCCCCCATGAAATGGAGTAAAGGACGTTCTTCGTCTGTTTCAAGTATAGCAATCGCAATCAATAAAATCTATATTCTGCATGAGCAACATTCGGATTCCAAGGCTTCGCACTGTTCCAGCATTCCGGATTATGAAAACCAGAAGCCGGAGCTTACTCCGGCTCCCCTATGAGCTCTTTCATCCGGCTGCAACCGAGCACTTACCCCCGGCTCCGGCCCTTCATCGTAATCGCCTCTTCCACCTTGATGCAGCGGTCCATGATGGCGATCATGCCGTGTTCAGCTGCGATGTCAGCCGCCTCCTGGCTGATGATGCCCTGCTGCAGCCAGAGCACGCGCGCTCCGATATCTGCGGCTTCCTGCGCTACAGCCGCGCAGTATTCACTGCGGCGGAATACATTCACAATATCCACCGGCTCAGGAATTTCCGCCAGCGTGTGATAGCATTTCTCACCCAGGATCTCCCCGTCTACCGATGGATTGACCGGAATAATCCGGTACCCCCGGCTCTGCATAGCGCCTGCGACCATATACGAGGTGCGGTCCGTTTTGTCAGATAGGCCAACTACGGCAATATTGCCTGCTCCAGCCAGAATATCTCCGATTTCTTCCCTGCTTGGATTCTCAAAGCTCATGTGTATTTCCCCTTCCCGTGGTTAGATGTTCGTTATAAATACATCATACAGCGGAGCGTACCAAGTTCCAAATTCACATGACTCCCGCAACGGCCGAATCCATTCTTAAACAGGCCGGTTTGAAGCCGTGCGGCCGGAGATGCGGTGCCGTTAGTGCGGCAGAACCCTCAGCTTACCGTACACAGCCAGACCATATGGACAGAATCCGGACCCCAATAATCCTTAACTATCACATAGGGTTCTCCGAATTTCCGCAGCCACCTGGTTTGTGCACGTCTGTAGCCGCTGTCCAGGCAGAACCGATCAATACCCTGCTCCCGAAGAAATACCATGAGCATTGCAATCAAAGCCGACCCAATCCCTTGCCCCTGATATTCAGGCAAAACATACAGACTGCCCAGCTCGCCTACAGCATCAAGCTGATTCCCGGTGCAGACCCTGATGTCTTCTCCGCATGGAGCATAAGAAATGGTGCCGACAACCCTACCGTCAATTCTCGCGACCCAGAACCAGATGTCTGAATTCAGCGGATTAAGAGACGCTGCTGCCATTCGTATCTTGGATTCAATCTCCTGCTGAATGTCACCCTGCAGGTGACCCAGTCCGTCGCTTTCAAAAGCATCCGTAATCGCAAGCTTATAAAGATCCGATACCGGAGAAATATCATCCTCCGTGAGCGGATTGATATTTAACGGACCCACCTTTGTTATTCTACCCATTCCACATTCGCACCCAGCGAACGCAGATGGTCAAAGTATTGCGGGTAAGATTTCGCGACATGATGGGCATCCTTGATCCGCAGCGGCTGACGGGCTCTGAGGCCCACTACAGTAAGCGCCATAATTACGCGGTGATCATAATGCGCGTTAATGGTTACGCCGCCTTCAACACCCTCGGGCGTGCCATGGACAATGATCTCGTCACGGCGCTCCTCCACCTTCGCACCAGCACGGGTCAGCTCGGCCAGGTAGTCGGTAATGCGGTCGCATTCCTTATATCGCAAATTCTCAACGTTGTAGAAGCGTGAGGTTCCTTCAGCAAATACGGCAGCGGCCACCATGGCCAGCACAGCGTCCGTAGCTGCATCACCATCGAATTCTACTGCCTTCAGAATACCGTTGCCCTGCACATGCACGGTACCATTCTCATGCGTGAGCGGCACTTCCATCATCCGCAGCACATCAACAATCGCGCGTTCCCCCTGCTTGCTCTTCTCAGCCAGACGGTGAATCGTCACATCCGACTTCGTCACCGCTGCGGCAGCAAGTACGGCTGCCGAACCCGGGTAATCCCCCTGAACCGTATATGACTTGGCCGCATAAGCCTGCCTACCCGGCACCTTGAAGGACATGTAATCGTCAGCAGCATGTACAGTAATGCCTGCCTGCTCCATGACTTCAAGTGTCTGGCCAATGACCACTTTGGATTTCAGATCATCCAGTACAATAATTTCACTGTCTTCCTCTAACAGCGGCGTGAGGAACAACAGCGCACTAAGATACTGTGAGCTTACAGCACCGGATACGGTAATCCGTCCGCCCTGCGGTTTACCGCCGCGAATAGTGATCGGCAGCCTTCCATTATTATGCTCCACCTCTACACCAAGCTGGCCCAGCGCCTGAATCAGGTCATCATGCGGGCGTTTGCCTAGTGAATCCGGATACGTATTCACGAAAGTGACCTCCGGGCTGAGCGCGGCAACCGCCATCAGGAAACGCAGCACGGCGCCGGCATTCCCGACATTCAGCTCTTTGACATCACGCGGGTGACGCCCGAACCCCTGAACTACAATCTTCTCCTCATCTTCGGTCAGTACAGCCCCGAGATCGGCGATACATCTGCGGATGGCATCGCTGTCCTCACTGTGCGCGGGATGATAAATCGTGCTGACTCCTTCCGACAGGGCAGCTACCAGCAGGTAGCGTGTTGTGTAATTTTTGGATGACAGAGCTCCGAATTCTCCTTGCAGCGTCGGCGTTGGCCTAACAATAACGTCCATAATCTAAGCGCTCCTTAAAGTAATATAGTTTCTGTATGTACGGCCCCGTTTGACAGGGTAATCCGCAGTTGTGTTATCATTGATACATTCTATTAGGACAGAAAAGAGGGTACAACCATGAATGAAATCCCACAGATTACACCACAGGAACTGCGTGAGCGGCTCGCTTCAGGCGAAGAGCTTGTTCTGATCGACGTCCGCGAAGATGATGAGGTTGCCTTCGGCATGATTCCCGGTGCGCAGCATATCCCAATGGGCCAGATCCCGCAGCAGACTGATGAGCTTCCGGCTGATACTGAGATCATCTTCATTTGCCGTTCCGGCAACCGCAGCCAGCGTGTCTGCGAATATCTGCAGCAATTCGGCATTAAGGGCTCGAATCTGAGCGGCGGCATGATTGAATGGAATGAAACCGGACAAGCCTAGTCCAAGCCACGAACACACTTAAAAGCTCAAGCGCGGTAATGCATTAAAATATATTGTGAGACTTCGGCCACATTCAGCTCCGTTGTATCGACCGTGCAGTGCGCGAAACGGTAAGCCTCCCTGCGCTGCTCCATAATAGCGCGGACCCGTTCTTCGGCATTGCCGGCGAGCAGCGGCCGGTTCTCATCCCCGCTGACACGGGCGATAATCGCTTCCTCAGTGGCCGTAAGCGCCACAACAAGCCCCTGCTCGAGCATAACCTCCGCATTACCGGGTGCCAGCACTGCGCCTCCGCCTGTAGAGATTATTCTGCGCTCACCCTGCAGCATCCGCTTCAGTACGGCCGATTCAATCTTCCGGAAAGCCTCTTCGCCGCCTGCGGCAAAAATCTCCGCAATACTCCGGCCTTCACTCTCCGTAATCACTGCATCCAGATCAACCAGTTCATATCCAAGCTCCTCAGCCAGCATAGCGCCTACCGTTGACTTCCCCGTAGCCATCATTCCGACGAGTATGATATTTCTGTTCTCTGTTATTTCCCGTATATTCTGCCGTTCTTCCTGATCCCCAGCCATAACTACCTCCAACCGCGACATTTGTCATATCATAACACAGGGTGAAAAGTTTGCACAATGCAGCAGAGGTGCAAAAAAGCCCGAAAGCTCTCCGCAGGAAGCGAAAAGCATTTCGGGCTCTCTATAGCCTAAGCTGGGCGGTTACAATTACTCAGCCAGCCAGTTGTGGTGGAACACGCCTTCTTTGTCCACGCGTTTGAAGGTGTGGGCGCCGAAATAATCGCGTTGTGCCTGCAGCAGGTTCGCCGGAAGGCGTTCAGTGCGGTAGCTGTCATAATAAGCAAGCGCACTGGAGAAGCCTGGAACCGGAATACCCAGGGTTACGGCCGAAGCAATAACTTTGCGCCATGCGGATTGGTAGTTATCCATAACATCCTTGAAGAACGGATCAAGCAGCAGGTTCTTCAGGTCTGCATTATTGGCATAGGCATCCGTGATGTTCTGCAGGAACCGGGAGCGGATAATGCAGCCGCCGCGCCAGATCTTGGCCAGTTCACCATATTTCAGATCCCAGCCGTATTCATCAGAAGCTACACGCAGCTGTGCGAAGCCTTGTGCATACGATACGATTTTGCTGGCGAACAATGCTTTACGCACGTTCTCGATGAATTCAGCCTTGTCACCATCGAAGGCTACAGCAGCAGGACCGCTCAGCACTTTGCTGGCTTCAACGCGTTCTTCCTTCATTGCAGACAGGAAGCGGGAGAATACGGATTCGGTGATCATGGACAGAGGCACGCCGAGATCCAGCGAGCTTTGGCTTGTCCATTTGCCGGTACCCTTTTGTCCGGCAGCATCAAGAATGACGTCTACCATGGGTTTGCCGGTTTCTTCGTCATACTGCGCGAAGATATCCTTAGTAATTTCGATCAGGTAGCTGTCCAGCTCGCCGCTGTTCCACTCTGCGAAGGTGTTGTGCAGTTCCTTGGCATCCAGGCCCAGCACATCTTTCAGCAAATGGTACGCTTCGCCGATCAGCTGCATGTCGCCGTACTCAATGCCGTTATGCACCATTTTTACATAGTGCCCGGCACCGTCCGGTCCGATATATGTACAGCAAGGCTCTCCGTCCACTTTGGCAGAAATAGCCGTAAGAATAGGTTCAACCAGCTTATACGCGCTTTCCTGACCTCCAGGCATAATGGAAGGACCTTTCAGTGCGCCTTCTTCGCCGCCGGATACGCCAGTACCTACGAAACGGAAGCCTTTGTCCTCAAGATATTTGCTGCGGCGAACAGTGTCAGGGAAATAAGCGTTACCGCCATCGATAATAATATCGCCCTGATCCAAGAACGGCAGCAGCTGCTCAATGGTAGCATCGGTTGCTTTGCCCGCCTGAACCATAATCAGGATTTTGCGCGGCACTTCCAGGGATTGTACAAACTCCTCAACTGAGAAAGTACCTACCAGGTTCTTGCCTGCTGCTTCTGCGACCAGATCATGTGTCTTCTCCGGGGAACGGTTAAACACGGATACGCTAAAGCCTTTGCTCTCGATGTTAAGAGCCAAATTTTTGCCCATTACCGCCAAGCCAATGACGCCGATTTGTTGTTTTGACATCTGGTTCTCCACCCTTTGCACCCTGTATTTTTTGTGAAATCCATTTCTCGCAGTATAAGAATACCACCCTTTGTCAGAGACAGCAAAGTTCCGCCTGCGAAAGAGAGATCAATTTCATTGACAAAGTCCTAAGAATCAGGGAAATTGCTCACAATGACTATTTTAACGGTTTTGAGCGCAGAAGTGAACCCCTGCACGCAACTTGCATTACAAAGTTCAAGGCACCCCATAGCGGGATGCCTTGAACAGAAGATAATTCATTCAATTTCACCATTCAAGCGCGGCAAGCTCCCTGGTCAGAATGTTCAGCCTGGCCGTGCAAGCCTCCACCTCTGCAGAATCCTTATTGTGCATGGCTTCACTCAGCCGGTCCAGCTGCTCATCAACCTCCAGCCGGCGGTCACGGATCCGCTCCTCGCCTTCAATAGAGTAGAACAGCTTCGTCAGTTCCTGATCGGATAGCAGCGGACCTTTCTGATACAGCACACGCTGCTGATATCCGGAAATCTCCACCAGTCGGATCACTTCGCCGAAAAGAATATTCTCAATAATAATCTGGCGGTCGCGGAAACGTTTGACTACGGCATGGCCGCGCATATCACCAATCAGCTTCTCCATCCATTCAGCCAGGCGCGCATCACGGATCATATAATCTCCCACCAGCTTGAAGCCATCCTTAATCCGCTGGAAGCGCAGCTTCACAAGCTTGCGTCCGGTGCGCACCGAAATAAGAAAAACATTCTCATTCTCACTCCAGTAAAGGGAATAGCCTTCCTTTATCAGATCCTTGATCAAGTCCTGGATATGTTGTCTGTCAAACCGGAGCTCCAGATTGCAGTACTCCACTTCGTCATTTTTGTTCACGGCACTCCCCCCTAACTGCTTGGTTACAGCATAGCCAGTTTCATGGCCTAACTTTAGAAGTAGAACTGACTGCCGGACCTCCACATACGCCCCATCATTTTGCCTTCGTCTTACACTTATTTTATACTTCATTTTATGTAGCGGTAACTTGGTTTATTGACTATTTTTACCCGCTTTCCGCCTTTTCCAAACGCCAGACCCTACTTTTGAAGTCATTCCCCGGTCTATTGTGCAAAATAAATATATAAAAGCCGCAGGCAGCCGGGTTTACCGGTCTGTCTGCGGCTTTAGTATTTCCTAATACTTTAATATAAGCAGCACTTAATGCGCGCTTCCTTGCTTCAGCTTCGTCCGGTGGACAATCAGCAAATGCAGGCCGAAGAGCAGGACCATTACACCTGCACTGGCCAGAAAAGGCGCACTATGGCTGACGGAATCCCACAGCTTGCCGGACAACACGGGACCTGCAACCATTCCTGAGCCCTGCAGCGTCAGGAACAGGCCCCAGACCGTCCCCCGCTCTCCCTTGGGAACCTGCTTGGCCAGGAAGGCATTCCATGCCGGCAGAATAAGCGCATAGCTTATTCCGACCAGCGCCACGGCAACGAAGGCCAGCGGCAGCCAGCGGACCTGCGAGAAGAACGCCAGGGAACAGGCTGCCAGCAGGAAGCCGATGTTGAGGAAGACCGATGTCCCGATTTTATCAACCAGCTTGCCCGCCGGAATCAGCGCCAGCACCGTGATGCCCCCGCCGGCAATCAGCAGCAGGCTGAACTGGTTAGGCGTCACATGCAGCTCGGAGCGGGCGAACAAAGTAACCACCGGGGTCATGAGCCCGATGGCAAAAGCCTGCAGGAACAGCGCCGGGAAGAGCAGCCGGCTTACCTTCAGGGAAGTTCTGACCTGATGCCAGGTCCGCTTCAGGCTCTGCAGCGGCCGCAGCGGCGTGCGCGGCACTGCAGTCCCTTCGGGATTCATCTCACGGACGACATGAGGCGCATGGCCGCCAATTCTAGAAGGCAGCAGCAGTGCTACAGCCACTACGGCAGCGGCGAAGCCCATCAGCACCAGGAATACTGTACGGTAGCTCTGTCCGCCATGGTCCATCATGAAATTGACGATAATCGGGCCAATCCCGGTACCGGCCAGCGACGCCATCTCCACAGCACCCATAGCCGCCCCGCTGCTGCCGCTTTCCGTAGAACCGGCAAGTTCGGTAATCCCGGTCATAGTACAAGGCCATAGCGGCGAAGTTCCGATGCCCAGGACTAGACAGGCAATAGACAATGTGGTTGCATCTTTGGCATAGATAATCATTCCGACAGCCACCAGAATCAGCAGCAGCGCACCTGTCATCGTCCAGCGGTAGCCAATCCGCTCCATCACCCAGCCGAACGGGCTGCGGAACAGATTATCTCCCAGATACTGCAGGGCAAAGGCGAAGCCGACCACCGTCACCGACAGGCCCAGAATATTCTCCATGTAGACTGGAAGCAGGGCTACCAGCAGCGATCCTTTGACGAATTCGACCAGAAAAATAATGACCCACATCTCCACAATGAACGGTGAGGCCAAATTGATATGCATACGCTGCGCTACTTTGCCAGACATTTCATCACATCCTAGTATTATGTTGATTGATTTGTTATACTGATGCTTGCTCAAGCAGAAATGGCTAGTCCGTCCTCAAATGGACGGTATCCGTTTCAGCGAGAAATATAAGGATGAAGTTTAGTGTAAACTAATACTTCCTTATATTTTGAAAAATCGACTCTTCGCGAAAGGTTGTGACAGCATTAAATGGATCAACATGTAACTCCCCTCTTCACAGCTCTTAAAAAGCATGCCGCCGGAAACCCAGTTCAATTTCATATTCCGGGACATAAGAAGGGGCTAGGGACCGATGCCGAATTCCGTGAGTTTATCGGCGATAACGCTCTATCCATAGATTTGATCAATATTGCACCGCTTGATGACCTTCATCAGCCCACCGGGGTTATTCTTGAAGCTCAGAAGCTGGCTGCAGAGGCCTTCGGCGCCGATTACACGTATTTCAGTGTACAAGGCACGAGCAATGCCATCATGACTATGATCCTCTCTGTCTGCTCAGAAGGAGATAAAATTATTGTGCCGCGCAATATTCACAAATCAGTGATGTCGGCCATTATTTTCTCCGGAGCCAAGCCTATTTTCGTCTCTCCTGTACAGGATGAGAATCTTGGGATAGACCACGGCATAACCACAAGCTCGCTCGAACGGGCTTTGAGGCGCCATCCGGATGCCAAAGGTGTCCTCGTTATCAATCCGACGTATTTTGGCGTGTGCGCCGACCTGCGTTCGATTGTCGACCTGGCCCACAGTTACGGGGTTCCCGTACTTGTGGACGAGGCACATGGAGTATTGATTCATTTTCATGAGGAATTACCGGTATCGGCCATGCAGGCCGGTGCGGATATGGCAGCAACCAGCGTGCATAAACTGGGCGGCTCCATGACGCAGAGCTCGGTACTGAATCTCAATGCCAAGACAGGTCTTGTTAACCCTCAGCGGGTACAAACCATTCTCAGCATGCTGACCACAACTTCAACATCATATATTCTGCTTGCTTCTCTGGATACCTCCAGACGCAACCTGGCGCTAAACGGCCATGAGATGGCCTCCAGAACCATCGCTTTATCCAACTATGCCCGGGACGCTATTAACAGCATTGAAGGCTTGTACAGCTTCGGCAAAGAAATTCTCGGTACAGAGGCAACCTTTAATCTCGACCCGACCAAGCTTAACATTCACGTCCGCCATCTGGGCATTACCGGATACGAAACCGAGAACTGGCTGCGTCAGAAGTATAACATCGAAGTAGAACTCAGCGACATGTATAATATTCTTTGCCTGATTACCCCTGGAGATACCCAAGAATCGGTAGATAAGTTGTTAGCCGCTCTGCGCGTGCTCTCAGCGATCCATTACAGCAAAGGTGAGATCTATGAGATGAAGGTGCAGGTGCCGAATATTCCGCAGCTGGCCCTGATTCCGAGAGATGCCTTCTACGCCGATACACAGCTGGTTCCCTTCCGGGAGTCTGCAGGCTACATTATTGCAGAATTCATCTATGTTTATCCGCCGGGCATCCCGATTCTTCTCCCTGGTGAAGTTATTACCCAAGATAACATTGACTATATCATCGACCATGTGGAAATCGGCCTGCCGGTCAAAGGCCCTGAGGACCGCAGCATCACCAACATCAAAGTAATTGTAGAGGCTGAGCCGATTTCTTAATCGGCTCTGGCCCTGCAGCAATACAAAACCCCGATACTGTTACAGTATCGGGGTTTTGGTATTAGGCGGTGCTGTCTTGTCCAAGACAGCAAGCCTAAGTACTTGATTCACTGAAATCTATTCTTGCTGGGCCAGCAGCTCGTTGTAAGCTTCTTCAACAGCTTTCCATTCAGCTTCATCTTCAATGTTGTAGAGAACCATTTCTTCGTCTTCTTCTTCCATACGCAGAATGATGCCGTCTGCTTCAGGGTTTTCGCGCTCGAGCAGCAGTGCGTATAACTTCTCGCCTACGTCAAACGTTTCTACCAGCACCATTTCTACATCTTCGCCCTGCTCGTTCGTCAAGGTCAGCACAAACTCCTCGTGCTCATGGTCGTGATCATGTCCGCAACCGCATGCTTCACCATGTTCATGGCCATGCTCATGTTTGTGATCGCTCATTGAAATACCTCACTTTAAATTGAATTATCCTACATTTGGTATCGTAACACGTAAGATAAGTTCAGGTCAATTTGCAGACCCCGGTTAATTCTTGGCCGAAGCCGTAACCACCTTTTCTGACACAAGAACGTAATCTCCGCTCTTGGATGACTTGATGAAGAACCCTACACTGTATTTGCCGGATTCTTTGAAATCATAGGTGAATTCCGGGGTGGAGAACCAGAAGTCCTCATTCTTCGAGCCGCCGGCATCCTCCAGAATATCCTTCACATTCCCTGACGGATCGGTGATTGACACCTTCACAGCTGAGACGCTGTCCTTCAGGCTGTCAACCTGGGTAAGGATCTTCATCTTCAGCTTGCCTGTATTTACATTGCCGAATACCGTATCGCCCTTGAACAGCACAATATGCACATTAGGCTTGAGGATCGTCACTTTGCCTGAACCGTCCCAGCTGACGACACCTCCCGCTTCTCTCGCAGGGATATAGGCCTTGCCGTCAATCAAATAGCCCCCATCGGCTATTTCCTTTCCATTGCTCCACACTTTGATTTTCTGGTTTACAGCGTCAGCGAACAAATATGAGCTTCCCATCATGGAAAACACAACCACGCATAGAGCAATTTTTTTCCATCTCATTGTAGAGCCCCTCCAAATAATTCATGCTGTTAATGTATACTACCAACCCTTCGACAAGTTGCGCAGAATTCAGGGAATTATTTCTTTTTGCAGTAGAAAAGAAACATGCATCATTATGCAACCGGTTTCGGTATGGAATCTATGGAATTTCAGGGAAATGTGCCCTCCTCACAAAACAAAAAAAGCCGGACATTAGCATCAAAATAGATGCTTGCCCGGCCGTTTCATCCTGTTATCTATGCCTGGTTAAAATTGCGGAAGCTGATCCAGATTGTTGGTAGGATCCCCATCTGCATCGCCGCGAATATACATTTCGCCGTCTTTCCCTTTGAATGCGTTGACTCCGGCAATACTCCCGGACTGAACCTCCTGAAGTGCCTGCTGATAATCCAGCACACGGCCGGAAGAGGTCTGGAACTTGGTCAGATCACCATCACCGTTTCTTTGGGCTGCAATAAAGCGTTCACGTTCGTTGTTCATCACTTAGGATCTTCTCCTTCGCGCCTGGGATTAGCCATCAATCTGGCTCACAGATAGCTTGTCCATAGAATCGAAAGAGTATGTACCCGGGCTGATTACAGCGTTTTCTGCATTCTCACGTGAAGAATACCGGCATCATAGAAGGGCTCCGGGGAAATTACTTCATAGCCCAGTTTGCTGTAAAAGGCTTCTGCATGACACTGGGCGTCGAGAATAGAGGCTACCAGGCCGAGTTCACGGGCATGCCCCTCCATAGCGAGCAGCAAAATCCGTCCGAAACCCTTGGACCGGTAATGCTCGTGAACAGCAATCCGCTGCATTTTAGCGGTCTCTGCCTTGTAATAAATCAGTCTTCCGGTAGCTGCCGGCTCCCCGTTGTCCTTAAGCAGGAAATGATGCGCATTGTCACCGATCACATCATATTCATCAATCTCCTCTTCGGCCGGCACCTTCTGTTCCTCCACAAATACCTTATTGCGGATCGCAAGCGCCATCTGGAGCTGCTCCTCTGTAGTGACATGTACGATTTCCACTGCCATTCTCCTCTAGCCCCTCTCTATAGGTCCAATCAACATTGAGCCATTATACAGAATTTTTAATATCCTGTATAGAGCCTCTGTTCTTCAGGGATAGGGAAGACGGATAAGCCGCGTCCGCCGGACTACTGAATGGAATACACCTCTTCCGGAATCGAACGGTCGTACACATCCTGCATAACCGGTGATATAAGACTATCCGGTGTATCCAGTCTGCCATCCAGCCCGTTCATCTTATGAATCCCCGTATACCCGGGAGACTCACCGCCAGCCGCACATCCGGCCGTCCCCAGCATCACACATACTCCAATGACCCCGCTCCACACTATTGACCTGCGCATAATTGTACCCCCTGTTCTTCTTGGCTCTATACAGCTTTGACGAATCAGGGGCTTCATAAACGATTTCTTACAGATTTACATTGCCAACGATATGCACAAGGTACATCATGCCGCCGAGAAAGCCTGCGAGTACAAAATAAGCAATACCATATCTCCAGCGTAACGCGGCCGGCACATCATAATATTTATCATTATCAAACACTGTAAAACTGATCTCACACTGCATCTTCAGCTGCAGCTTAGCATCCACATACAGCTGGTCCAGCTGTACGATCCGGACTTTATCGATAATGGACTGCACAGGCATAGTCGTTGTACCGTAGTAGTCCAGATTGTCCCAGCGGACACCAAGATATTGCTGGCGGTTCAAATCACTGTAGGTGGTAAAAGGCAGTTCCCTTTTGTGCTCAGGTCCGGGAATCAGATACCCTTGATCCTGCAAATCTTCAATCGGTATCAGGAAGCTCTTCAATACGGCATGCATCTGATTCTTCGTGCGCCGGCTGATATATTTCTTGTACATGTCATAGGCAAATAACAGCCAGATAATACCGAACAGAATAGATTTCAGATAGATGATCACAGCCAGACCTCCAACCAGACCCACCAGCCATAACCACCGGGTAACCGCAGTTGCAATTCTTCCCCCATCCAGCGGATGAATCGGCAGCAGGTTGATCAGGTTTATAAAGAATCCGACATAAGCCAGTGAATACAGCAGCGGGCTGTGATAGTAATAAGCTGCTCCGAAGACGGCGGCCGCGCCAATGCTCCCCAGAATGGGACCTCCAAAAGCAACGTAGGCTTCCTCTCTGGCATCCAGCGGTTGTTTCTTCATCGTAATGAGTGCTCCCATAAAAGGAACAAACAGCGGTGCGCTCACCGGCAGCCCGATCCGCTTGGCAGCGATAACATGGCCTATCTCATGAACGAATAATAAGGCAACGAAGCCCACTGCAAATTGCCATGGTGAGATCAGTGCATAGGCCCAGATAGACACCATCATCGAAATCAGCGGTCCCGCAATCTTCCCCAGCTTAAGCAGAGACAGAATGGTTTTGCCCTTCAGCAGCAGCAGTACTCCCGCACTACCAAGCCATCCCATTATGCCTGAGCTTTTCTTTTCCTGCTTTTTTTCCGGCAAAAGTCTCATTCTCCTTTATCTCTATATCTGGTGTTGACATAAGCCATCACCTGCATATATGATATCCAGTAATTAGGATAACCACAATAGCTATGAAGAGAAAGAGTACCTTGGCAATTCTTTCACAGAGAGCTCCGGCCGCTGAAAAGGAGCAAAGAAAACCCACGGGAATATGGTCTCAGAGCTGCGCATCGAAGCCCGCATAAACGGGACGTAGGCTGCGCCGGAACCCGCATCCGTTACCATGCTAGGGTATACCCGCAGGCTTATGCGGACGTACCTGAAGAGGTGGATGCCGCAAGGCATTGATGAATTTGGGTGGTAACACGTGAGCACAGGCTCTCGTCCCTTTTGGGGATGAGAGTCTTTTTTGTGCGCTTAGAAATCTAAACATGTTTTCCGAAAGGGATTTGTCCGAATCCGTTTCAAGGAAACATCTGTCAACAAAACTTATAGGAGGACAATGACATGACAAACATTTTTATCGGAGGGGCTTGGCCGTATGCCAATGGCTCCCTGCATCTGGGCAGGCTTGCGAGTATTCTACCAGGAGATATCCTGGCCCGCTATCACCGTGCCAAAGGCGACGCTGTGCTGTATGTCTCCGGCAGTGACTGCCATGGCACTCCCGTCGCTGTGCAGGCGGCGCAGGAAGGTGTATCCCCTGGTGAATTCGCCAGCAGATATCATCAGGAATTCACAGATTGCTTCCGTTCGCTTGGATTCACCTATGACTTATACACCCGGACCGATCAGGAGCATCACCACAGTGTGGTGCAGGAGCTGTTCCTTAAGCTGCTGGATAACGGCCATCTGTACCAGAAGTCTACGCTCCAATGCTACTGTGAGCAGGATCAGCGCTACTTGCCGGACCGCTATGTAGAGGGAATCTGCCCGGTCTGCGGACAGCAGGCCCGGGGTGACCAATGTGATTACTGTTCTACGATACTCGACCCGGTTGACCTGCTGGAGCGTACCTGCAAAATCTGCGGAACCCCGCCGGTGCTGCGTTCCACCCTGCATTATTATTTGTCACTGTCCAGCTTCCAATGCGCACTCTCAGATTATGTGGATTCTGCGCAGGGCTGGAGAGACAATGCTGTGCGTTTAACCCGCAGATATCTGCAGGAAGGACTGCAGGACCGCGCCGCAACGCGGGATCTGGATTGGGGGGTAGATGTTCCTGTAGATGGCTTCACGGACAAAAAAATCTATGTGTGGATTGAAGCGGTCAGCGGCTATCTGTCCGCCAGCAAGCAGTGGGCTGCCGGGACTGGCAACCTCTGGGAGGATTTCTGGCTTGAATCCACTGAGAACAAGGACGCCGGGTACCCTCCCATTACAGCCTATTATGTGCATGGCAAGGATAATGTGCCTTTTCACAGCCTGATCTGGCCGGCTCTGCTGCTGGGTGCTGGAGACCTTCATCTGCCGGACCGTATCTTCTCCTGTGAATACATGACTCTCGAAGGGGAGAAATTCTCCACAAGCCGTAACTGGGCCGTATGGGTACCAGATATTCTCTGCCGCTACGATCCGGACTCCATCCGGTATTTCCTGACGGCGAACGGTCCCGAGAAACGGGATGCCGACTTCTCGTGGAGAGAATTCATCTACAGCCATAACAGCGAGCTGCTGGGTGCCTTCGGTAATTTCGTCAACCGCAGTCTGGTATTCGTGAATAAGTTATGGAATGGCGAGGTGCCTGAGGGCACACTGGATGCCGCATGGGCCGGCAGCATTAATACATTGTACAGTGAGACCGGGAGACTTATTGAGGGGGGCAGCTTCAAAGAAGCGCTCGAGCATGTCTTCACCCATATCCGCCAGGCCAACAAATATTTCGATCAGCAGCAGCCGTGGCTGCAGATTAAGAATGACCCCGCCGCCTGTGCCAGCACGCTGTATACCTGTGTACAGATCATTGCTAATCTATCCAACCTGTTGAACCCGTTCATTCCATTCTCCTGCGGCAAGATCAGGGGGTTTCTGGCCCTTGAACAGCCTGTCTGGCAGCCGGTAGACGTTCCGGCGCATCAGCGGGTGCAGGGGCTGGAATTATTGTTCGAACGGATTGATGTGGCGCGGATTGAGGAGGAGACCGAGCGGCTTAAGAGCTTGCAGCACTGAGGCGGAAAACTTCATCATCTCCTCGTCAGCTGGCTGATGAGGCGGACTGAGATTCCTCTATTCCTGCAAATCAGGCAGATTCCCGGGTCAATCGGACTGAGAATCTCTTATATGCCCGGCCGCCCCTCATTTTGGGGCCGGATGAACAAAATAACGCACTCAGTCCGTTGCAGCCTCAAAATGCGGCTTTTTCGGGAAATAGGGTCCTCTCAGTCCGCTTCACTTTTGCGATGAACACTTGCTCCAGTAAACCTGCTACCTGTTACTCGTCACCTGTCACCTGTCACCTGTCACCTGTCACCTGTCGCCTGTCGTCAGTCGCCTGTCACCTATCACCCGTCACCTGCTACCTGTCACCTGCTACCTACTACCTTTTACTTGTTACCTATTTCCGTTTTCACAAGATTCCGAACACCTGCGGTATGCGGCGCAACTCAAAAAAGCATCCTTATCCGCAGACCGCTTACAAAACAAGCGGTGCAGATAAGAACGCTTTTGGATTTCAATGCATAACTGATGCTGCTGCAATTCTTAACCCTTCAGCCCTTAATGGCCGGGAAAGCGCCCTCCGGCTGCAACACCCTGCGGGGAGATCCGCTCGATCCGGGCCAGATCATCCGCTGACAATACTACCTGCAACGCACCGAGATTCTCTTGCACCCGATCCAGCCGCTTTGTTCCCGGGATCGGCACAATTTGCTCACCCTGCGCAAGCAGCCAAGCCAGCGCAAGCTGCGAAGGAGCACAGTCCTTCTCGGCTGCCATCTGCCCGATAAGCGAGACCACTTCGAGATTCCTGGCGAAATTCGCTCCCTGGAACCGCGGGTAGCTACGGCGGTAATCGTCCGGCGGCAGGTCGTTGAAGCTTTTAATCTGACCGGTCAGAAATCCGCGGCCCAGCGGACTATAAGGAACGAATCCGATGCCCAGTTCTTTGACCAGCGGCAGTATTTCATCCTCCACCTCCCGGCTCCAGAGCGAATATTCTGTCTGCAGTGCCGTAAGGGGATGTACCGCATGTGCGCGGCGTATCAGCTCAGGTAAAGCTTCCGATAAGCCAATGTAGCGGATCTTCCCTTCCTTGACCAGTTCAGCCAGCGTGCCTATAGTCTCCTCGATAGGTGTGTTCGGATCAGGACGGTGCTGATAATACAGATCAATATAATCCATACCGAGATGGTATAGGCTGGAATCTACGGATTTTTTGATATAAGCCGGATCACCCTTGGGGCCCTGAGTATGCGTAATGCCAAATTTGGTCGCAATAACCGCTTTATCCCGTCTGCCCTTAAGTGCGCGGCCCACGAGCCTCTCATTGCTGCCAAAACGCTGCTGCGCGAAATCTCCATAGATATCTGCTGTGTCCAGCAGGGTTACTCCCAGGTCGAGTGCCCCATGGATCACTTTTACCGACTCTTCGTTCTCCGGCATCATCATCGTTCCTAGTCCCAGAGCCGATACTGTCAGCCCTTCGTTTCCGAGTGTTCTTGTCTGCATTTGGTTGTCTCCCTCTTTTCCCGGTGAAAGATTCTTCGGATATGTCCCTATTCTAACCTTCCTGCCATGGAGCAGCCACAGTACGTTTATGCTAGTAAGATCATTACCAGGTAACAGAACAGCACAGAACAGAAATAGAAACAGACCGGCCGTCCAGGTGACTCCTTTCGATTCTCAGCTCTCTGCCACCACAGGTGTATAAATACAGATATGCAGACCCGGATGATCGGCCAGACTCGCAACGGAGTTAATGTCATAGGTCACAGACTGATTTGTGCTTAGACTTTGTATGACTACGCGATTTACTTTTTTGCCTTGAATGTTGTGCAGCTTCCACATCTCTGCGAAATCCATACTGTCCTCACAGAGCTTCACTACCATGTCTTTGTACCAGGGATCGTGCAGATGCATGTCATAATAGGTTCTGAACACAGCTACTGAATAGAGCGCGAACTCCTCCCAATTCAGCATCCGGCGGCGCAGCCCCTGATCGAGAAACAATAGACGGAGCATAATGCGCTCGGAAGCGGGCAGCTTCCCGAAATTGCTAAGAACTTCACCCGCCTTATCATTCCAGGCCAGAACCTCGGACCGCTCATTCGTAATAAAAGACGGATAAGACAGCTGGCTGATAATATCCCGCCACTGCGGATTCAGCCCGGGACTCACCGTATTAATAGAAGGAACTGTATCTGGGTTCCCTGGATTCCACAGCTCGAACAGATGCGTCCGCTCATCAGGGGTCAAGCGCAGGGCCTGGCTGAGACTCTCCATAATCTCTCTGGAAGCAGTAACTTCTCTGCCTTGCTCCAGCCACGTATAATAGGTGCTGCTGACACCCGCCAGAATCGCCACTTCCTCCCGCCGTAGTCCGGGTGTTCTGCGCTGGCTGTTCGTTTCCTTAAGCCCGGCAGCTTCAGGCTGCAGCCGGTCCCGGCGTGATTTCAGATACTCTCCAAGCCGCTTAAACTTCGAATTCTCATCGCTCATAAACTAACCTCTTCTCACAGCAATTGGTGTCCCTATTCTACCTTATTCTCTGCCGTTCACAAACTCACACGGAATTCGGACCTGAGAAGCTATACCATAATCTCTCGCATAAAAAGCTGTAGAACACCCTTCGCTTCGCACCGCGATCAATAGAAATAACCCCGCTGGCTTCTCCAAGCCGCTGGTGCGGTAACATGGACGAGGCTTACGGGGCTTAACTATCTCGCATGTGTCTCTCTGCTGCTTGCCTATGTTTGCATTACAGCCTGGAAGCTTCAGCCGTAGTAATTTCAACAGCCTGCGCAGCAATCTTCTGCAGCTCGGCTGCGATAGCCTCCACAGAGCCCTTCCACAGCTTGCGGCCTAATTCTTCACTGGCATGAGTCGGATCACCTATGACACCCGTTGCCGAGTACCTGGTGAAGTCGAGTCCGGGATCATCCCAGTCCGGTTCACTGCTGCCGGGATTGGCAATCAGCTCCTCACGGATGCACTCAGGATGTTTATAGAGTCCCAGCGATGTGGTGAAGCTATCAGCATGACCACCCGGAATATGCGGATCGGCATGTGTGCACCAGACACCATGGAACGGATGATGCGGAAGATGAACCCTGGCTTTTCCTGCATACTCCTGATTAAATTTCACAGCCACCTGGTTCAGCATATGTCCGCCGCAGCCGCGCATAATCACCAGCTGCTTGAAGCCCTGGTCAGCCAGTGAAACCAGAACCGCATAGATCACATCCTCATATACCTTCTGCGGGATGTCGATGTAGCCATAGCCGTAATTGCGGTGCTCGGGAGTTGGACCAAATGGAATCGTCGGAATTACCAGCGACTTCACACCGTAGCTCAAATTTGCCATAGTTGCTGCTTCAATAGACAGCTCGGTAGCCAGCCAGATATCAAAATCCACCGTCGCATGCGGCCCCTGCTGCTCCGTGCAGCCAGTTGGAATAATAGCCATATAGCCTTCGGCTGCTTTTTGCTTAATCTCCAGAAAAGTTAATTTCCCATATTCTACGTTCATCTATAATCTCCTTATATGGTACTGCATCATATCTTCCTGCTCAGACTTACTGTAAATTCGGGCTTGGTCTGGTAGGCCATATAAGCGACTGTACCGTCAAATGCCAGATAAGCTTCATAACGGGTGCGGATAGCAGGGCTGGTAATCATCTCAAGCACTTTATCCCGGCTGACCCAACAGCTCTCCGATGTTTCATCCGATGTTGCTAATGCCCCGCCGATTGGCCTGCACACATAGTCCAGCATCACTTTGGTCGGGACATCGGTTACACCGTCATGCCATTTGTACATCCCCGTATTGGAATACACGCCGATCAGCTGGTCAACCACAGTGAGGATGCCACTTTCCTCCTGTATTTCACGGGTTAGCGCATCCATCAGATTCTCTCCCGCCTCCACTTGCCCTCCAGGAAACACCCAACCGCCATGAAACGTTCGGACCAGCAAAATTTCTCCTTGCCCATTCTCAACAATCCCGCCGACCGCCACAATATGAGTAGGCATAGACACGGCAATCACTCCGTTCAATGGTATGATTATTGCGCACCAAATTCCACTTGTTCAATAGATCTGCTTTCATTGGCATTTCCGCTCAGTTGCTTGATATATTCAGTTACTCTCGCGATTAGCATCGGATATATCCCCGGATACGTAACCGTTTCCGGAATTTCTCTGAATCTGCGAATCTCCTCCATTTCATATGGGGGCAGGGGGCCGAACTTATCTACAGCTGCAAAGTATAGCATCCCGTAGTTCGCGGGTACTTCTTCACTTCTGACCGAATATACACATATAGGGTATAACTTGTACGCCTCAGCGCCTGTTTCCTCATACAACTCCCTGGCGGCAGCTTCATCAGAACTCTCTCCTGCTTCAATATGTCCTCCGGCAAATTCCCATGTGGACCGCTCGCGGTGCCGCACCAGAACCCAGTCCTCACCCTGCTTCATGACAATCACAACATACTTAAGACTAACCTCAGGCATTTCAGATTCATGCAAAGTTACGATCATTAGAAGAACTCCTTCGGCTTCATTATGTATAATGGAATGATTGAGAGATATTCCCAGACAATTGCCATCATTATATTATAAAATCTTTTCTGTGTCGCTCAACTTTTTCGCTGCAAAAAAGCCCCGCTCACATTCAGCGGGACCTGCACCTTAACTTATCATCTGCCGCCAGTAAAGGGATTAATCTAACCTGTCAAATCACGGCCGGCCTTCTTCTCTTCCGCCGTGATCCGCTTCCCCAGAGTAGCATAGCAATACCTCCTATTTATTTCCATTAAACCCCATATGACATCCAGTCTATTTCTTCGTTATAAAAAATTCTTGCCATTCCCTCACATCGTATGGTATTATAAATTTCGTTGCAGGACGGTAGCTCAGCGGGAGAGCACTATCTTGACAGGGTAGGGGTCATGGGTTCGAACCCCATCCGTCCTATATTGCATCACCTGACAAAACCTTTATTTTATAAGGGTTTTGTCTTTTTTTGATTATAGCATCTCTTCAACTTTTTGAGATTGGGGACGTTTTTTCCATCAAAAACGGCTACCCTCTTGCCTTGATCAGCTCAAGCAGCTGTAATTTTGCCAATGACTGTCCCTTTCTTCACAACTCCCTGACATTTTTTCAAAAGGATGCCACCGGCAAGTTTCGCTTGATTGTCAGTGGACAATAAAACTTCCGTAAACATCTGTGTGAATTCCGGTCCAGGACCTGGGAAACCGCCATAAGGATATCAGTCCATGTTTAGTTCACCTCCTTGATCTGATCACCGCGACCAACTCTTTTTAATGAAACAATTGCTGCTTCCTGCAGTTGTTCAGGTGTCTTCTGCCCGCCGTTTGCTTGTGGATTGGGAGGCGGTGGACACCATACCCCGGCTTACGCTGTATCCTAGATAGTTTGATTGGGTTTTGTCTCCATTAGGTAGCCTACATTTAAATGTGTATTTGATAGTTCTCTTCCAATCCTTTACAATCGAGTTGTGAGGGCTTGCCCAATCTTTCGCTTCGACCTCTCCCCTACACTAAAAATTGGGAGAGGTATTTTATTTAAGAGGTGCATTTATGAACGGAAATAAAGTTATCCTTATTCTTCTTGCCATCTCAATACTGGGTGTAATCCTTTTCTTCGGAATAACTTATATATTATTATGGTATATCATTAGTAATTAATAGCTAACACTAACCGGCCTCCCTGCGCTGAGATTATCTGGTCGCGTGTCGATGGCCTTCGGCCTGACCAACAACTTCTCCTGAAATAAACTCCTTCACCCAGTTCAGTTCACTTTTCTCTAAAATGACTCGGTCTTGCATATCCGCAGCATGGAAACTAATAATTCTATTGGTAAACTCTCTTGCCATTTCAGCAAGTTCATCGGGACATCTGATTACGATACAATTAGAATCTACATTGTCCGAAACGATTCCCTCCGTTGAATTATTATTTTAACGTATTTGTGTCATAACGCTTAGTACCTATCTTAAATGGGCTCTCGCCTAGCTCTTTAATTAGGCGTTTGCATAGCATGAGGTATAACCATTTGGGAGGTAACAAAGTGCTGAATAATCAAATGTATCCAATGCATCAACAGATGCCGCAAGCCATATGGTCTATCCAATTGATCCCTATGTTGTTGAAACCTTAATGTCTGTAAAAGGTAAGCAGGTGGTACTTGAAACCACTCGCGGCGGGATTAGCGGCTGTTTGATGGATGTAAAGCCAGACCACGTTGTATTGGATACCAGAGGCAGAAAATTCTTTGTACGCATCTGTGAGATCGTTTGGATCATGCCAGAGTAAATGGCAGTTCATGAGAGAGTTGCGAAAGCAGCTCTTTTTTTATGCCTTTTCCACCTGAGCCCCGAGAAGCTTTCTTGCTGCAGCCCAAAAGCTTACTGCCGGTGTCTTCTCGTCCGCCTGGGTTGATCCGGTGGTGCAGAGAGGATGAACTATGTGCTTCATGTCTGTTCCCTCCCTGGGGCTATCCCCCTCGAAACTAAAATCTCTGATCGGCGTACAAATGTTAAATAATTGAAAAGGGTGCTGCGTGTTGAAATATAATAGAAGATTGCTCTCTGCGCTTTTTATAGGCATCAGTTTTGGTATTGCATTCTCCATTGTTTTTGACAACATCGCCATTGGTGGCGGGTTAGGACTTATATTTGGAGTCTCCATGTATGAGGCAGAGAAACCAAAGCCCCCTAAAGATAAGTGAGGTTCCGCTCATGCCTAAATTTGATAAAGGAGTTGGTGAAGATGGTGGGCTTCGCTATTCTTTTCATAGCACTTTCACTGATCAATATTTTCTTTCCGTCATTGGGCTGGTACACGCGTTATGGTTGGATGGTAAAGGGCGACTCCGAACCAAGTAAGGCTTATCTCGTAATCAGTAGAGTAAGCAGTATTATTATGCTTCTTCTCTTTTTCATATTCTTTTTTCCGATGCTGTAGATTTAAATGGACTAGAAAAGGCAATAGCTCCTGCCTCCTTCATTGCGAAAATCCACCTATTATCGTATTGTTTATTCAAAGGAGTGATTGTTGTGCGTATAGCCTTTTGGATTGTATTTGCCTTTGTTGGTATTTTGATCTTTGGGATCGTTGGCGGCTTAATTGGCCGTAAGAAACGGAAGTAATCAATAGGGGGTATAACAGCCCCTATTAATCTATATAATGATTGCCACCATGCGGATGAATTGATTCGAGCAATTGCATAACATAACAGCCAGCTCCATTCCCGTACTCGCCTCGCCGCCCCCGCGAAGTTATCAACAATGATCTGTGATCATCTCCTCTATTAAACGTCTCTGTGTAGCCGCATGAGTGCAGAAACGGTCATTCTTCATGCCCTTTAAGTTCCATCCACACTTAGGGCGTAACCACCTCCCAGGACATAGAAAAAGGCCACCCTTTTAAAAGCAGTGACCTTTAAATTTCTGATATTATTTCATTTCATATAAATCAAAACGCGCATATTGCCAGCCGCGGGAGCGTGTTCTTTAAAGGTGGCTCCGCACAGGTCTGATGTACTTAAAATGCCGTTCCGGATTAAAATAAAAGTAAATCATCCTACCGGCGGAAGTATCAAATGAGTAACCCGTGCCTGCAAAATCAAAAGTTGCCATTACCCGTTCAATCTTTTCCTCCACACTACGATTCTCCTGCTCATAATCGAATGGCCCATGTTCAAATACAATATATTTATCTTCCGGAACATCAGCCATAAGCATTTGTGGTGGTACTTCGCCTTTATAATCCAAAGGAAGCCGTGCACCATAACACTCTGTACGCGGGATACCCCAATCACAGAGTCTGCCGTCCGGGTCATTCATATACGCCATAATCTGACCGCTGCCCCCATTAGGTTCACTCCCGCCATCGTCATCCAATTTGCCCTTGATACTATCGAGTAAGCCGCAGACGGTTTCGTAATCCTGTCCCTGGATAAGATTTTGCTTTTGCCAAAAATCCCAGTACCCATTACTCTCATAGTTTTTAATGTGCAAAAATTTGTGAGCGGGAATGGTTACAAAATAAATTTTCACATCATCTGTAGATTTCATCATCCCAATCTCTCCCAATCCAAAAAAGTAGCGGTCAAACGGGTTTAATTTTGTACGAAGAACGACTGGCTTAGGATTTTTCCGGAAATTACTTGGGGTTACAGCATAGGTTCCCTTAAAGGCTCTGGTAAACGCTTCATGTGATGAAAAGCCATAATTAAAGGCAATATCTAAAAGGCTTTTTTCACTATCCCGAACTTCTTTAAGCGCAAAGGCTAATTTTCTATGCCGCAGATAATCCCTAAATTGCATACCCGATATTTCCTTGAATTTTCTCGTAGTATGAAATTCGGAATAACCCAGCCTGCGGGAAAGATTGCGTAGTGTCAAGGCTTCATCATTATAATTTTTAATACATAAGTCTATTTCATCAACGATGATTTGAATTTGTTTCTGCCACTCGTACATTCGTCATTTCACCCCGTTTCAATCACCCTACATTTATTTTAAAGATAATGGAAGATCCTTACTTGATTTTACTTGCTGTTATTTCATTTCTCTCTTTTTAAGTTAAATGTATATAATCATCAGGAACTACGTCCAATATATACTTGCGGATTTACAATATATTAACGTATACCGATGAAATGGAGTGATGATAAATGGCGACAATTATTAGTTATGGTTCAGAGGCAAAAATCCCGTTAGACCCGTTCAATTCTGCTGTAACGGTTGCGGGGATTCCTGGAGCAGGCGCGGCTCTAGCCACAGCGCAAGTAAATATTAGTCCTGCTAATCCTGCCTCTTTCTCCAGTAGAGTCGAGTTAAAAGGCAGCTTTAGTCTTACTGCACTTGCTAATAGTCAATTTTTAGTTATCATCCGGCGTGCCGGGGTCGATATTTATAGTTCCTTTTTTCGTTTTACTACAAACACTGATATCCAATTAAATGTTCTGTGGGTTGATGGTCCTTATCTTGGAATCCACAACTATGAATTGATCATCCAAAATGATAGTATCTTGCCTATAAATCTTTTTGGGCCTATAGCATTCACAGCAACCGCTATTGGAGGAGAAGGCGTAATTTAAAAAATTAAAAAAAGCCCTGCGGACCATTACTGGCTGCAGGGCTTTTAACCCTGCTCCCGGACTGCACGCCAGCTCACTTCCATTTCTCCGCAACATTTTCCTCGCCTTCATAGTAGTCCACCCGCTCTTCCGCCATATAGATTTCCTCGTACGGCAGAATGTTGATCTTTCCGGAATCCGGATATTCACAAATATCGATCCCCAGGTTCGTACGTAAATCCAAGTACCTGCAAGGCTCTGCGGTATGATTAAATAATTGATGCGCCCCTTCCGGCCCCGTTTCAAAAAACACCGTATCACCTTCCTGCACTTCCTGAAACCCTGCTGGCGTTCTGAGCGTAGCCCGGCCTGAAATAATTACAAATACCTCTTCTACACTTCTATGGAAATGATATGGATACGAATACTTCCCTGGATCAAGCGACCTGATTTCAAAAAGCAATTGCTTCGCCCCTGCCATCTCCGCCAGCTTCCTGCTTGTATGCCAGGCGAACTCAGGAACCGGGGATTGTCTTTGTTCAAACGAAACGTTCTTGTCATTAAAAATAGTAGCCATCTGAACCTCTCCTCATTATCGGATATTCTCAACATAACCTGCTGGTATAATTCCACTATTACAAAAATCATAAAATCCGGATCTCTTGCTATTATTGGCCAGGTATAACCCACACGCTGTTATAAGAGTCACCACAAATACCATTAACATGATAATTGCCATCCTTGTACCCTCCTAGTCGAAAATGATATTGTTATACCAATCGCCGCCCGGGAAATAGGCACTAGTAAGAAAGCTTTCTACGCTGCCCTGGAAGAGATACATAAAGCAGACTGGGCTACAATATTACTTTTAAACGGGGCGGTTTACTAAATCGCATAAAGTTGGCCGTTGTTACCGGCAGCAGGCTAACTCAATCCGGCCGTTACTTCATCACAGACTTCGAGCGTAAAGTTGCCAGTGAGGATAGCCATCACAATATATATATCAAAAAGAAGAGGTGTATCTGAATGACGGGTAGTGAAATGAATCCTAAAGTGGATTTTTTCTTTAATAAAGCAAGCCAATGGAAGGAAGAATACGGGAAACTCCGGGCGATCCTGCTTGGATGTCAGCTGACAGAGGAATTGAAGTGGGGGGTTCCTTGTTATACGTTTCAAGGCGGGAATATCGCTCTAATCCACGGATTCAAAGAATATTGTGCGATTATGTTCGTCAAAGGCTCCTTGCTGCCTGATCCCCAGGGCATTCTAATTCAGCAAACCAGGAATGTGCAGGCCGGGCGTCAGATCCGGTTCAATACGGTTCAAGAAATAGCCGATAGGGAAGCTACTATTAAAGACTATATCTATAATGCCATAGAGGTTGAAACCGCTGGTCTGGAAGTGGATTATAAGAAGGATACGGAGTATGAGATTCCTGAAGAGTTTCAAACAAAGCTCGATGAGAATCCGGATTTGCAAGCAGCCTTTGAAGCCCTAACCCCCGGACGAAAAAGACAATATATCACTTATTTCACAGACCCCAAACAATCCAAAACCCGTACAGCACGGGTTGAGAAGTATACGCCGCATATTTTGAATGGCAAGGGATTGAGTGATTAGGGGCTCCCTTTAACTTCACCGAATAAAAAAAATGAGCTACCACTCCGGTAGCTCGACAAATTTAATATTCGTTTCGGACGTTTTAACATTTTTGAGAACTTCTTTGTAACCCTTTTCTGAAAGAAAACACTTTTGTTCGACCCCTTTGTGGTCTTCCCCGAAATAAGCGATATGAAATGTCTTATCCATCTGGATAATATTGGTGACTTGTATTAACGTGTTTCTATCCGCAAGAACGAAATTATATCCTGAACTGGCTAGGGTGTTAAGCCAATATTTCAGCGTACCTACTGTATAAAAGGTTTGATCGTACGTATGGACGATTATCCTATAGATAGTTCGTTCAAATTCCATATAAGTTATTTTTGCAATATCGAGTGAGAATACACCAGTGTTTCCCTCTGTGTCTCTTGTGACAGATATACTACTCAAAGGGATCAGCTCCAATATTAATTGAGTAACTCTTCAGGGACTTCCGGTTGATTTACATATAATACGCTAGCGGTAACCAAAACTAGAAGAGCGGCCATTGCGGACAAACCAGAAGCAAGTTTGTAAACAGCTTTACGTTGCAGTGATTTCATCGTAAGGTTTTCACCTCCTTTCTAGCGACTATCAGACTAATGGATTGTGCCATAAAACTGGCAGCAATAGCTGGTGAAGCTATAAATATATTAGCTGTCACAAGTAGTGCAGCTACAATTCTCAACTTGGGCCATTGCGTTCTTGGAATCCGGGTCTGACGTTCGATTCCAATCGGGGCCAGCCATAGAACCACTATAAGACTGATACCGTTCATAAGCAGAATAAATGAGGGGCTAACTTCAATAAAGGACAAAAGCGTAAACAACGTTGTCGTAAACAAGACGCATGCTGTTCCGGATTTGAGATGTGCTCCTCCAGATACTTGACGTAATAATGCAAAGGAGATCAGTATCTGGATGGCTTCTCCTGTCCTACCGGTCAGAAGGGATACAGCCAACGTGAGACCCATAATAAATACCACATTAAGGACTACCTCAATAGCAAACTTTAAAACGGCATAGGACGCCGGGTGCTCCGGAACAATATTTTTTATCCCGGTAGCGAGCTTCGCGGACATGATATCAAGCATCTTCCTTCTCCTTTCTGGTTGAATAATATAGAAGGAATACAGACATGATCACAAAGATCACAGCATTTAACAGGATATCATTGTAGTAGAGCAGTACTGATATGCCTATCACAAAACCTAGTATCAATACAGACAGAAGAATATCTTCTAATTTCAGTCTTAGTTTATCCAGATCAAAAGTGAATCCTTTCCCTTTGCGGTAAGCATAACTGAAGATAAAGAACACAACGGCAGAAGTCAGGAGTTGCAGAAAATATCCATTCCCTACGCTAGCATAAATATCAGATATGGAGCCAAATACTAGAAGGACTATGATCGTTTGAATCACAGCAAAAATAACGTAACCTGATATTGTAGCAATGATTGATAGAATTAGAGGCATCCTGACCACAGCGGAGAAGAACAGGATGAAAATCAATATTAGAATGAGCGGCGAGATATTCGCCATCCCGAGCTCATTTCTTAACAAATAGCTTTGAAGATTATTTAGTAAAATAACGAATAATACTTGCCATAAGTACCATTTCCATTTAAATCTAAAGAGCGACATAATGAGATAATATAGAGCAAGAGTTTCTATTGTTGAGAAAAACATAAAGCCAACAGGTTCCCATGACAAACCATAACACCGCCTGACTGATTTTCGTTCATTGAATTAATTATATAACTGCTCACGCCACAGCGTATACTACTTATTTACATTATTCGACACTTTCTCCCCCATTCTGCGTATTTTTTTCAACAATTAGCTGTTAACCAAGTCTATTGCACAAAATTGCATTCGTACTCTATGGCTCTCCCCTGTTTCTCTCCGCCTTTGTCCAGCACAAAACTCTCTGCCCTGCATTCTATATAAAGAACCTTAATAGAAAGGGGTAGATTAGCATGGCGACTCGTCAGCCGGATTTGGTGTTGATCAATTGGAGCCGGAACCCGTTAGTGCCCGGATCTGCACGCAGAATTACCGCCAGCCGGGTTATCGGAAATGCCGAACCCTGCTTGCCCAGCTTAAGAACCAACGGATTGCTTAGCACGGCCTTAGCCTGTCTGCAGGATAACGACATCGGTTTCAGAATCGTGTTCCGCAAAAAAACCTCAAGCATCAGCGGATATTTGTTACTCCAGCGTAATTGATAGGATTTCAGGGGTCTGGCTAATTGCCAGGCTCTTTATTTTGCAGCTTCTCTTAGGGGACAAGCGTAACAAGTGAAGGGAATTCAGGCTTATTGCTGCCATTCTCTGGTCCACGCGGGATTAATATCTGGGGATTGTATGGTAAAATACACTAATACAAACAGAACATCCGCCGGTCTCTCCTGACCATACACCAACGGATGTTCATCACTAAACAGGATTGTTAATTTATAATTCCGCCCATGTTACATTTAGCTCTACAGTACCTTCCTGGGAAGCCAAAGAACCGCCGATGATCGACCAGCTCTGCTTATTGTCTTTGGTGGTACCCTGGATAATCAGGTTCTTGTCATCAAGGGTTTGTGCAGAATCGCTTCCGAGTCTTGAAGAGAAATAATCCTGATAGAGCTTCGATACTGTATCCATGCTTTGTGTTGTGGTGAAGATCAGAAGAGCTGTCTTTTTGCCTTCGTTCTCTTCAGAATGGGATAGCTTGATTTGAACATCCTCCGGCAGCGGGAAATCCTCCGGCAGATTCTCCGGCAGCTCTTGGGAAACGGCAGAAGCATCCGGCTGAGCCGTAACTCCATTGTTCCCGGCGGACGGTGCAGAGGTCTGCATAGAATCAGTTGCAGGCACATCCGGCTGATTACTGCAGGCATTCACTGCCAACATGGATAACATCATCGATAAGGTCAAGATTAGTTTTTTGGTATACACATCTTCACTCCTTAAGCGTTCTAGGCCTAACATTGCCAGTAAGATATGCAGGCTTACCGGATAATACCCTTTATGCTATTCCGCCAATCAGCTGCTTGATTTTAATTACATCTATTCAAGGAGACATGGATATGGATAAGAAAAAAGACTCCTCCCAAGGCATCGCCCTGGGCTTATGTTTTGGTATAGTGTTTTGGATGGCTTTTGATAATTTGCCTTTGGGCATAGCCTTGGGTATTGCCTTTGGAGTTGTTTTCTCTAGGCCCGGCAAATCTAAGAATGATCCAAAAGATCCTCCGGCTGAGTGAACCGGAATGATATATTCACGGCAAAGGAGTCATTAGCACATGTTCCAATCTAATAACGGTAAGAAGCTTACCAGGTACGGCTTGATTGTATTAGCTCTTACGATTTCGTTGGTGACAGCTGTCCTGTCGAAAGATGAACCGGACAATACCTTTGAAACACTGGACACGATTGTTCTTACACATCCTTCTCAGGCTGAAGTTCTATCTGTGACCGACGGAGATACTTTCAAAGTTAAGTTCGAAGATGGTACGGTGGACAAAATCCGGCTCCTGCTCATTGATACTCCTGAAACCAAGCGCGCCAATACACCGGTTCAGCCCTTTGGCCCTGAGGCCAGTGAATACTTAACGGAGCTTCTGCACGGGCAAACGGTTAGGGTCGAAATGGATGTGACTGAACGTGATCAATACGGCCGGATTCTGGCTTATGTCTATCTCGGTGATGAGATGGTGAATGAAATGCTGATTGCAGAGGGTCTGGCCAGGGTTGCCGTGTATCCGCCGGATGTGAAATATGTGGATCAGCTCAGAGCCACTGAGAAACAGGCTAAGTCTGCGAGGCTGGGGATTTGGAGCATAGAGAATTATGTGACCGACCGGGGATACGACACTTCTGTCACAGCTACCCCCGCCAACAAAAAATAGACCCGAGAGACAAAAGTCTCCCGGGTTCTTCTATAGTTATTTATAATAGGAAGTAGTCAATGGAACGAACATGGATGAGCCGTCTTGTACGTCTCCGGTTACATAGATAGAGCTTACTCCGGCAATGTCCACCTCTACGGTTACGAGCCCTTCTTCAGGGGTAATGTTCAGCTTCTTAAGCACCGTATCCGTATCGCTGTCTTGCACGGTAAAGTCTTTAATATCAGTGCCGATCGCCGCGACCTGAATATACAGCTTCTGATATTTCTTGTTCGGGTAGAGCATGAACGAGCTGCCGCGAGTGCCGCTGCCATTATCGAAATGGACATCTTTATAGTCCTTATCTTTATAGACGGTTTTGTCAGGATCTTTGGTATGGTACGACGAGTCAAAACCGGCTGCAATCGAGACTCCTTCCGTCTGCTCGCCTAATGAAATGGTATTGGAGGCGGCATCGAATTTAACGGTAACTCCGAGCAGATCCGACACAGAACGGACTGGCAGATACGTAGTATCCTTATAAGAAATCGGAGCGATCACTGCACCGCTGCTATTCTTCAGCTGCACAGGCTGGCCATCTACCTTGAATTTAATTCCCGGGTTCAGAAAAGCTTTGATCTCCTGCAGATTGGCTCCGGCGTATACCCCCGTTCCCATTCCTCCAAGTACAGCAAAAACAGTCAGCGCAGCGGTTAATTTCTTTTTCACCCGATCAAACTCCTCTCCATGTATTTCAAATTTAAAACTTACATACTGGGAGTATAATAAATCTTACCATAATATGCAAATGGCTGAGAATCCGCCGAAATACAAAAAAACACCCCGCCTTCAGGCAGGGCATCCATACTTCCAATTCCAATTGGCTATGTATCATTTAGAACTCATCTTTTTTGTGAACGGATTCGTAATGGTTGCGGATTTCCAGATTCTTGGCATGATTGTACAGATCCAATGCAACAATTCCTCTGCGCGCGAGCTTCACTACCAGAACGAATAAATAAATACCGAGCCCCAGACATGCCAGCCAGACTAAAAAGAAAAATATACTAAAACTGCCGGCAAGCAATGACCCAAAACCTGTTGCCATCATTTCTCACAGCCCCTCTCCTCGTATAGAGTTCAGAATCTTTAAGTAAATCATAATTGCTTTGGAACAAATTGTATATACACTCAAAAAAAACCGCCGGACCGGAGTTCAGCGGGTTTGTTCTATGCATTTCTTTTATCCGATGGAGGTTCCTGAGAATGTCACGGGTCCCGTAACACTGGCTGCATTGAGCAGGATATTCAAGCTGTTATTGGCGACACCCAAGCTGTATGCATGATAGCCAGCGGGTACACTTCTATCCATATAAGCAATAGTAATAGGCTGAATGGCTAAAAGCGCAAGGCCGCTGGAGCCCATATTGAAGATGGGCTGCCCGTCCCGGTACAATGTGAAGACTACATTGGGTACGCCGAGCGTAGTTTGAAATCCGATGGAG
This sequence comes from Paenibacillus sp. FSL H8-0259, assembly GCF_037963255.1. Classification (NCBI taxonomy): domain Bacteria; kingdom Bacillati; phylum Bacillota; class Bacilli; order Caryophanales; family Paenibacillaceae; genus Paenibacillus; species Paenibacillus sp. FSL H8-0259. Next base: position 3,402,061 of record NZ_CP150147.1, on the reverse strand, counting down.
GCACTCAGTAATACAACCCCCGAAGTTACAGTAGCAAGGCCAAACTCGGCCAAGATCAAATTGCCCGCAGGTGAAAGAATTGGAATAGATACGGTCTGACTGCCCGTTGTCGCAGTACTGGCCCCTGTGTCGATAATCGTTGCCATGGTGATTCCTCCTCTCTAATCTTCTACTCATAGAATATGCTAGAGGAGTTTATGAGGTTGGACAAATCAGATTAAATTTCAAACTGTGCACGCATGATCAGCGGCCGTTATCTTTGGGCGGTACCTGAGATTGTCCGGTCAAAGGATCATACTGCGGACGTTCCCCGGCAATCTCCAGCTCGATGCGCTGCATGGAGTAGACAAGTTCACCAAAGCCAATAAAAAACATACCGGCTATGCAGGAAACGGCGAGGAAGATAGCAACACCAAGCACACCGCCCAAATGGAATCCCACTGGAATACAAGCAATTACCCCCAGCACGATGATCGCCACGCCAAAATACTTCAGGTAAGCCCCTTTCATCAGTTGCCCTCCTTGTGATTACACAGTATTAAATAAGGATAGCATATTTCTTGTGGAACTATTTGTAAATGAGTCATGTGACAAAGCTGCCGGGGGAGATGGGGTGATTTAAAGTTTAATTAACATTGAATAATCTCTTATAACCCTAAAAAGATTGCTACTCCGCAATGGAGTAGCAATCTTTTCTTTTGACGGATTATCGCCTGTTCTTATATTAGTTGCTTAAATTATAAAAGGTCACTTTCACCTGAATAGGAACCGTAGTATCCGTCGCATTCAGATAGAGCAGCGCATTTCCGGCACTGCCGTCCCAATAGCTGAAATACAGATCCTGTACAGCACTGGCACCGCTCATTGTACCCATTTGGATTTGGCCGCGGTTGCTCATGTTGAAATAATAAGGTCCCGTCACTTTACCCGTATCCGATTGCTTCTCTACAACGGCTTTAATCGTTTTGGCGGAGGCTGTACAGAGCAAATATGTGGTTTGTCCCGGCTGCAGAGTAAGAGTTACTGGCGAATTAAATCCCGGCGCCAGAGAAAGGGCATGCGCAGAAGGAGCGGAGACCCACAAGAAACTTGCTGCGAAGAGAAACACGATCAATGTTTTTAATTTTCGCATTTATTAATATCCTCCTCAATTCTTTGGGTATAGGGGAATCGGTCTGAACGAAACGCACAGCACTCGCTTGGCGTAGTCCGGCTCAACAGAGCAGCAGACTATTTGCACTTCACTCTCCCCGGCAGATTGGAGTCTATAAGCAAGTCTCCTTCCCTCTCAAAACGGTCTATATGAGCATTTTTAATATATCATCTATAATTTCCCATGTAAATATTTAGAATTTAATAGATTCTGTATGATAATCTCCTGTGATTTCGATTAGATTCCCATCCGGGTCTTCAATCATGAAGCAATGATAAGGCCGCACAACATTGATATAGAAAATCTCAGATACTACTCCGATATCCAGTGACTTCACCCGCTCATACTCTGCATTCAAATCAGTAACATTGAAGTTAAGGATCACATTATTCCCGTATCGAACCTCACTTTCTTGCTTATAATTCAAATACGCCTCATTAAAATGCTCCGACACATCGCTATTCGTGCGGATCAATTCCTTATCGAATTCCGGATTCCATAACGCGAGTGTGTTCCCGCAGTGGAATTGTGCCCAACGCTCCAGCTTGCGGGAATCTGCTTTCATATTCAGCAACGCTTCATAAAATGCAATGGAACTCTTCATATCACGGACGATTAGATACGTACAACCCAGCTGTATTGGAATACATCTCCTCTATAGTAAAATCATTAATCATGAGCCCACTATAGCAAAACGTACGTTCCCCTCGCAACGAGGTTTTATACTTACTACATAAGGAATAGTTGCATTTCGTGCAGCTAAAAGACGGCGAAAAACCGGATGAGCTAGGATAAGTGTACTCTGTACAACTAAAATTGAGAAAAGTGTTCGTTTGGGGCGTAGCTGTTATTTTTAGTTGTATGAAGTGCAGCTAAAACTCCCACGGGGCAAAAATCGCCCGTTTTAGTTGTACAAAATACAGTTAAACATGAAGCGAGTGTCTTTTAGCAGACAACCTGCCATTCGGGCACGGTGTCCGATGTAGAGCCGGTGGAATCAGATTGCTTAAAAGCGTTCCAACACCTATTCCTTCATTCTCATCACACCGCCGCTTTCTTCCAGCTCCAGAAATACCGGCCGTTCGTCGGGAGTCTGATTCGGTGTATGGATCGCCAGCAACAGCTTATCGCCGAAGGTCCGGAATACCATCGCGTGTCCGCCGTCCTTCTGATAGAGAGCCTCTTCCTGATGAATCCATGGTCCGGTTATCTCACCGCTCCCGGAACGGGCAATGCCCAGCGCATAGGTGTTATTAATGAAGCTTGCCCACAGCAGATACAACGTATCGTCGTCACTTGACCTGAACAGAAATGGCCCATCTGTTACGTAATTGAGCTGATCCGCATACCGCTTGGATACAAACGGGGTTGTCCATGGCGCGTCCGATGCCCGGAACAAAGTAACCGGCTCTCCTTCCGCTCTCCGCAGGTCCTCCGTTAACCGCATGGCGCAGACCTCCCCGTCTCCAGTCTGCTGCCACTCATGGCAGAAGACCATCCATGGCTGGTCCTGCTTATCTATATAGAGCGTTCCGTCCAGGGAGCTCCAGTCCTGCGGGGTCACCGGACCTTCGCTATGCGGGGTAAAAGGGCCAAGCGGATGTGGCGAAGCAAGCACACCCGTCCCCAGCAGATCATTGTCTTTGCGCCGGAAGGTGGCGAACATGATGTATCTCCGGCCGTAGGCATAGACTTCCGGAGCCCAGAAATTATGCTCGGCGTAGAAATCCGCCTCTGGACGGAATACCGGAAACGGTCCTTCCCAATGCTCCAGATCCTTGCTTGTGTAGGCGTCGAACCCGGTGCCCTTACCCCAGATATTGCTGTCGGTGCTGCCATACAAATAGTAGAGTTCCTGTTCCTGTTCCTGTCCCTGTACTTGTCCGGCAAGCGGCAGCACAAACGGATCTCTGATCTGTAAGCTGTTGTTTTCTATCATTTATAACTCTCCTTTCTACCACACACGCTGCAAGCAATATTTATATAAGGTGTACTTAGGAAAGTACACTAGGCCATAAGGAACAAAGGTTAATATTGAAACTGGAAGAGTGAATGCGTAAAGTTCAACTTAATTACCGGTATTCCGGCAGCACCACTCCAATATCGCTGATTCTGCTGAAGCCGCCATCCGCATACTCCAGCTGTTCATTGCCCTTAATCGTGAACGGGAGGCTCTGGCCCAGATAGCAGATGCAGCCCTCGATTTCACGGATACTCATCCCGATCAGCTTCAGCAGCTGCCCGTTCCGGTCCGTGATTACGCGGACTCCAAACGGAAAAGCCATGTACTCCTCCATGTCCCGGTAGATCACTGCCCCCTGGCGGGTAGTGATCAGCTCATAGACTGTTCCATCTACCGCCCGGCGGTATCCTGTCTCATGGGCTACCTCCTGGCCATGATCCATATCATAAGGAAGCAGTCCGGTGAACCATAGCTCTTCTCCGGCAACCGGCATAATTCCGCACAGCCGCTCCACATAGTCCAGCAGGCACAGAAGAGCCGGGGAATACGATTCTGTATATCCCTCTTCTCCTGTCCAAGGGCTTAACGTCTGGGCAAATCGTGTCATCCGGGACAGCGCAGCGAGAATAGGCAGCATCACCCAGGTCAGCTCGACATAACGCCCATGATGCTCAAAGGCATGCGCCGCGCGGATGATACTGAGGAAGTTGGATGAGCCGCCCCAGGTGTTGTAACTGGAGAACGGATCAAACCGGGGGTCGTCCATCGCTATGGAGGTGAAGGGATATTTGGCAAAGAACTTGCTGGTATTCAGCAAATAACGCCGGAGAGCAGCGTCAAAGAAATCGCGGTCTCCCACTTCGCAGGCCAACACACGCAGCAGCACATCCGACTGCACACGCACAAACCGGCCTCCGCGGTCACGGTCATAGAAGAACTCATCCTCCTCGTCATAGCAATGGCTGAAGAGGCTCTGCCTGCTGGCCGCAGCTTTGGCCTTCCACTCAGCTCCATCCTCTCCAAGTTCCTCTGCTATTCTGGACAGATACTGCCGCTGGCAGTAGACATTGGCCGTTAAATCAGGGGCCAGAAAAGGCAGCAGCGGTGAATCCGGGTTACATTGCGCCGCATCGTCCAGATGGGGTGTATCCGGAATATGCCAGAAACGCGGGGACAGATCATGTCCGGTATCAAAGGTGCAGAAGGCCTCCACGCAGCCTGTTCCTCGTGTATCGCGCCGGCTGGCCAGCCAGTCGTCGAATCTGCTCATCGCCTGGTACATCGAGCGGAGGAACATCTTGTTGCGTCCATTCTGCACGTAATGATTCCAGACACTCCGGGCCAGCGGGGTCACCATTTGGATCTGCCGGTAAGCCGGTCCTGCAGGGGTTACTTTGTAAGGAATCAGCCCATCCTCACGCTGATAATCGGCGAACAGGCGAAAGGTCGCTTCCGCCACCGCCGGCATGAAGCGTGACAGCAGCTCAGCGCTCATGGTTCCCGTACTCTCCAGCCAGCTGCCGAGATAGACACCTCCTTCGTGCAGAACATGGCCGTTGCCGTCCATCGGCACGATACAATCCATAAGCTTATGCAATCCGGAATAATAGACATTCTCCATCGCTTCCGATGAGGCGGCAAAAGCAACGCCCGACTGCCTCCATTGCTCCATAGCGCCACGGTCCGCCGCCTTCTTGAGCACTCCGATCCGGTCATCAGCCGTTACTTCGCGGAGCTGTTGTAATAAGTCCCTGGTCATGTACTTCCCTCCTGTATCTTCGCTCTCTTCCCCAAACAGAGAAGCAGACTGCCCGGGCAGTCTGCTTCCGGTAAACGACTTATTTGCTGCCAAAAATCTGCGTAGCGCCTTTATAGAAATCCTCCACTCCCTGTTTCACATCCTTCTGCTCGAAACCGATCTCCTGCACCGCGGTTTCAGCCAGCTTGGTGAACTCGGTGAAGCTTGGCGGATTGTAGCTGATGGCAAAAGGCTCTTTCTTCGTCGCCTCAGACACCCGGCTCGTGAAGTCGTATACGGTCTGCTCCAGCGGAGTGGCATCCTTCATCAGCAGGTCACGCATCTTGGAGGTAACAGGGACTCCGCGGTCACTGCCGAGAATCTGCGCGGCATCGGGGTCATTGATCCAGTAGTTCATCAGTGTAGCGACTTCCTTCGGATGCTCCGTCTTCGCATATCCGGACAAGCCTTGGCTGGATTCGAATACGACACCTGTGCCTTTAGGACCCCGCGGGACCTGAACCATCGTCAGCGTATCCTGGATCAGATTCTGATGGGCTGCGAACTGGTTGGACGGAATGAGGCTCATTGCCACTTTACCTGTGACCACCAGTGATTTACTTGTGTCTCCCGGAGGATTCGATACCTGCAGGGACGGTGTAACCATCCCGCCGTTTTTAGACATGTCGTTCCAGTAGTTGAACCAATCCTCGGCATCCTGCTGTTCGAAGCCAAGTGCGTCTTTCTCCATATCATAGACCTGCTTGCCGCGCTGCTTCATATAGATGTCCATGCCCTCAACTGTAAAGTTGTAGGTGCCGTAATAGCCCTTGCCCAGCTTCCCGGAGATCTCCTTGCTGATCCGGGCGTAATCTTCCCAGCTCCAGCCGTCCGCAGGAATGTCCATTCCGGCTTGTTTGAACAGCTCGGTGTTGATGACCATCCCTCTGGCATTCGCTCCGGCAGAGATATGAACCAGCTTGCCTCCCAGCGTTCCGTATTCCACCATCGTCTGATCCATATCTGTCAGATCGAGCTCTTTACCGACATACGGCTGAAGATCCAGCAGTACCCCTTTATCCGCGTAATCCGTTACGTTGCCTCCAAGGAAAAATACATCCGGTGCTGTCCCCGAAGCCAGCTGGGTGTTCAGCTTGTCAAAGTACCCGGAGTTTGGAGCGAACTCCCCGACCACTTTGATATTCGGATACTTCTCCTCAAATTTGCGCAGTGCCTCGTTTGTCTTGTCTGCCCGCTTCTGATCGCCCCACCACATAATCCGCAGCTCGACCTGATCCACAGACGGCTCTGCAGTGTCTGAACTGCCGGCTGCCGGTTTGCCATTGTTGCCACCCGAACAGGCGGTTGTTGCGGCCAGCAGCATTGCGGCCAGTGTAAGACCTAAGATTTTTCTCATCGAAATGTCCCCCCAAGAATTTTTGTAATCGCTTGCATTCCCATCCTAATCATTTCTTGACCGGAGTTGAATTTCATTTCTTCGGGTCTCCGCTAGTGGTTTTTTCGGGTCTGCATTTCAGTTGAGCCCGTCATTTCAAACCGGTCGTAGCGATGCCCTCCAGGAAATGCTTTTGGAAGAGAAGAAAGATCGTCATGATCGGCACAAGGGAGAGCACGGACATCGCCAGGAGCGCGCCCCAGTCGGATGATCCGGAGGGGTCATAGAGTGAACGTATGCCCAGCTGAACGGTGAACAGATTGATCCGGCTCAAATAGATCATCTGGCTGAAGAAATCATCCCAGGTCCAGATAAAAGTAAAGATAGCCGTTGTGATCAGCGCCGGAACCAGCAGCGGAATAATAATCCGGAAGTACAGCTGGCCTTGCCCGCAGCCGTCGATGGTAGCACTTTCGTCCAGCTCCTTCGGGATACCGCGTATAAACTGGATCATCAGCAGCACGAAGAACGAGTCATGCGCCAGCCATTTCGGTACGATCAGAGGCAAGTAGGTATTCACCCAGTCCAGCTTGCTGAAAATAATATATTGCGGAATCAGCAGCACATGGTAAGGAAGCATAATCGTCACCAGCATGCAGGCAAACAGCACACTCTTGAGACGGAACTCCAGCCGGGCGAACGCGTATGCCGCCAAAGAGCAGGTGAGAATATTGCCGATGACCGACAGCACGGAGATCGTTGCCGAGTTGAGGAAAAAGCGGCTGAACGAGATACCCTGAAGCCCCTTCCAGCCATTCACATAGTTCTCCAGTGTAAACCTCGCCGGCCACAGACCGGGATCAGAGAAGATCAGCTCATTCGGTTTAAAGGAACTCGACAGCAGCCACAGCACCGGATAGAGCATCAGCAGCCCAAACAGAATGATGAGACCATGCTTGCCGAGCTTAAAAATCGTCTTTTGATCAGCCATGATTTATCGCCCGTCCTTTCCGTCGCCGTAGAACACCCAGAACCTGGAGGTCACGAACACAATCGAGGTAAACAGGCCGATGATGATCAGCATGATCCACGCCAGAGCGGCGGCATAGCCCATATCGAAGAATGAGAAGCCTTTTAGATACAGATAGAGCGTATAGAACAGCGTTGAATTTACCGGACCGCCGCGTCCGTCCCCAATGACATACCCCGGGGTAAACACCTGGAAGGAGTTGATAATCCCCATGACCAGGTTGAAAAAGATTACCGGTGACAGCATGGGCAGCGTTATTTTGCCGAACTGCCGCAGCTTACCAGCCCCGTCCACCTGTGCCGCTTCGTACAGGTCCGCAGGAATCTGCTTGATTCCGGCCAGGAATATGACCATCGCAGAACCAAATTGCCAGACGGACAAGGTAACGATGGTGGAGAGAATGTAGCTCGGATGGGCGATCCAGGCCGGACCTTCAATCCCGAACCAGCTTAAAAAGTGGTTGATCAGGCCTTCCCCGTCAAAAATCTGCCGCCATACGATGGCGATCGCCACACTTCCTCCCAGCAGGGAAGGAATGTAGTACACCGTTCTGTAGATGCCCAGCGCCCGGATGCCTTTGTTCAACACGACAGCGACCAGAAGGGCGAAGGCCATTTTGAGCGGAACCGAAAAAAGCACGTATTTGAAAGTCACCGTAAGAGATTTGTAGAAGTATTCGTCTGCCGTGAAGATGTGCCTGTAATTGTCAAAGCCCAGCCATACCGGGGCATTGAGCAGGTTGTACTTGGTCAGGGACAGATAAAAGGATCCCAGCATGGGGCCAAGTGTCAGTCCGAAAAAGCCGATCAGCCAGGGAAGCAGGAACAGGTAAGCGGTGCCGCTCCTTCTCCATAAAGCCGATTTGTGTGCTGTCTTCATATGCGCCTTCTCCTTCTTAATGGATATAGGCTCATTATAGAAAGTAGCGCAGCCCGCTTGAATGCTATTTCTTCGGCTGCTCACTATTGAATTTTTCAGGTGGGTTCAGGCGGAAGTCCGAAGGGGCGATCCCGTACATCTTCTTGAATTTGGAGCTGAAATAGCTGGCATTCGAGAAACCGGTAAGCTCGGCAATGTCCCATAGACCCAGGGTTGTGCTTACCAGCAGATGGGTGGCCTGGGCCATCCGGATGTCGGTCAGATAGGCAATGAAGCTTCGGCCTACCTTGGCTTTGAACAGCTCCGAGAAATAGGACGAATTGTAATTGAACCGTTTGGCCAGCTGGGTCAAATTCAGATCATACATGTAATTGCCATCGATATACTGCGTCGCTGTGCGGATTACCGAATCATCGGGGTCACCTGCTTCCTGAAGTTGACGGTGTGCGCGTCCGGCCAGCTCCAGCAGGAAATGCTCCGCCTTGTCTACTGAGTCAAGCTTATGGACCATCTCCGGATGGAGCCACAGCTGCTGGGCATGACCGTTCCCATGTGCAGGCGCCCCATCCGCTCCGTCCACGAGCAGATAGAGCTGAAAGATCAGCTTCACGAAACGGGAACGTGACTGGGAGAAGGCCTGCTGAAGCTCCTGCCGGACCGTCTGGCCGAAGCAGCTCCACTCCCCCTGAATCAGCAGGCGGCGCAGAGTCCGAGTCAGCTCCTCAGTAAGCACTGCTCCGGGCTCGGACTTTCCTTCAGCCGGAGGATAAGCGGCATTCTCCGAGAGATTCCAGGCCAGAAGCGACTCCATGTAGCCTTCCTTCCACTGGTGGAATCCGAGCTTGACGCCGCAATAGCCGATGACCGGCTCAAAGCCCAGATGTGCAGAGATACAAGCAGCCAAATCTGCACAGAACTGCGGCATATCCGTCAGACCCTCCCGCAGAATATAGTGAACCAGTCCGGGGTAGTTCGGATCGCGGAACACCAGGCAGCCACTGCCGTACCTGCCCGCGAATTCCCTGCCCAGCAGCTCAAACGGCAGGCGCAGCTTGCCGGGAGTGCGCTCCGGCAGCTGCGGAGCCTCCCCCGTCCGTTCTCTGAGTCCAGCTGTCGCAACATGAATTCCCGTCAAATCCCATTCACCCAGCTCAAAGAGTGCGGCCCGCTCTTTCAGCGCATCCACCTGCTCTACGTCCTCCTTGACAAGCTGAACAAGGAAATGCTCTTTCATCTCCATGTAATACCGGGATAGCCGCCACTGGATTACGGCCTGCTGATCACGGTCATTACGCTCCCGGTCAAGCTCCTCCTTCACCTTCTGCAATACGGCCATCAGCTCATCGGCAGCTACCGGCTTCAGCAGATAATCACGCGCCTGATTACGGACAGCAGCTCTGGCGTAATGAAAATCCTCGTAGCCGGTAATTACAATCAGCTTCAGCTCCGGATAGAGTCTGCGGCAATCCTCAAGGAAAGACACGCCGTTCATCACAGGCATGTTCATATCTGTAATTACAATGTCTACCGCCTCACAGGCCAGCCGCTCCATTGCCTCCATTCCATTCCCTGCCTCACCGATCACTGACAGATTCAGGTCTGCCCAATCTGCCTTCAGCCGTAAGCCTTGGCGGATTTCCGGCTCATCATCCACGATCAATACGCGATACATCTTCATTCCTCCTCTGAATGGGCAGACTCAGCTCGATGCTGGTGCCCTGCTGTTCGCTTGAATCTATCCTGAAGCTGAATAAATCGCCATAATACAGCCAGCATCTGGCCAGCACATTGCGCAGTCCAATCTGATGGGTCTTGCTCTGCAGCAGCTGCTCCAGCTGCTGGCGCATGGCCTGATCATTCAGCTCACGGAGTAGCTCCGGGGCCATTCCGATGCCGTTATCAGCGACAGCAAGATACAGCCTGTCCTTATCCTGTCTTACCGTGATCAGTACCCTGGCATTCGCCTGGTGAATGAAGCTGTACTTCACCGCATTCTCGATCAGCGGCTGGAGCAGGAACTTGACGATTTCCAGATCGTCAAGCTCGCCCTGCTCTTCGATCCGCAGATCGAGACCCGGGCCAAAGCGGATGTCCAGAATGGACATATAATAGCGGACATACTTCAGCTCCTCGCGCAGCGGGATCAGATCCTCGCTAATGCGCAGTGAGAACCTGAGCATTTTGCCGAGTGACTCAATGACCGTAACCGTCTCCTTCGTCCGCTGCTGGATAGCCAGACTACTCATCAGCTCCAGGGTATTGAACAGGAAGTGGGGATTGATCTGCATCAGCAGCGCTTTATATTCTGCCTGCTGGCGCAGCAGCTTCTGTTCAAACTCGGTTCGTATCAAATACCTCAGCTGCTTGACCATACTCCGGAAGGTGTCGGTAGCGTAGTCAACCTCGTTCCGTATCCTGCGTTCCGGCGGAGTGAGCCGCTCGGCCTGGGCGAAATCCCCTTTCTGGACATGCCGCATGGCTGACACCAGACGGGACAGGGGCTTGGTAATACCGTAAGAAATCCAGTAAGCCAGCACAAAGGCGGCAATCAGCATCAGGGAAGCAAATACAATAATGCTGTTGCGGAGCTTGAACAGCTTGGCATACAGATCCTGTTCAGAGACAAAGCCGACCAGCAGCCAGTTGGTGATTGCCAGCTTTTTGTAGACCAGAATATGTGAGGCTCCCTTCTGATCCTTCAGGTAGACAACGCCTTGCGCGGCTTTGCCTGCACGGACCCGCTGGACTTCCGCCGCCGCTTCCGGATAAGCACTGTACTCCTGCTGGGACAGAATAGGATTACCCTGCTGGTTGAGCAGAAAGATGGTACCGCTTTCACCAAGATGTATACGATTGAGCGGCTCCAGCAGGAAGTCCGCCTTAATGTTGACCTTCATCACATTTTTGGCCAGTGACGGTTCAAAAATCCCGATCGGCAGCAGCAGGCTTACCACCTCATACGGCTTGGCCCCCTTAATCTCCACCTGATCCGTATGGGCCGGAACCCAGTGATTGCTGTGCTCAATGAAATTGCGGTACCACGTCTCCTGCTTGAACGAAGCATCCGTAACCACCTGGTTATCGGCACCGATCCGCATCCCTTCCTGACGGTAGATGGTCACTGAGGAGACAATCGAGTAATTGTTGGTAGTCTGGGTCAGGAACTTGCTCATGGTGATATTGGAGAGCATCTTCTGCCCTTCGGTTGAAGCCGGATTGGACAGCTGGGCATCCCACCTCTGGGTGATATCGCTGTTGTAGACCAGAGAGGACAAGTCATAGCTCTGCTGCAGGGCCATGTTAATAAATGAGCCGTACTCGTCCATTTTCTCCAGTGCCGAGGATTCGATATAAGAGCGGATGATGGAGCGTGACTGGTTGAACAGCAGCAGCGACATCGTGCCGAAGGATAGTACCAGCAGCACAACGAAGAACGCGATCAGGCGGTTTTTTAACGAGTAAAAGATAGTAATCCCTCCTTCTCCCTGCGTATCTGCGAATCTATTTCCTGTATAATCATTGATTTCGTCCTCTCCAGTCCCTCTTATTTACTGATGCATTTATTTGTAACGCAGATCGGAGAATCCGGCAAGTGGAAACGGTTATTACGTCCATAAGGGATGGGATTACTTTCAGCGAGCAATTGAAGGATAAAGTTTGGCGTAAAATAATCTTTCTTATATTTCAAGGCAAAATTATTTGGGCGGACGATTGATTTTCGCGCCGGTTTATTTTACAATGAGTTCATAAACGCGCGTTTACAATAGAGGGGGTACACCATGCGAAGCGAAGATATTGCCAAGCTAGCCGGGGTTTCGCGAAGCACAGTATCCCGTGTGATCAACAATTATTCCAATGTCCCTGAGGAGACCCGGGCCAAGGTGCTGAAGATCATTGAACAGCATCAGTACGAGCCTAACAGCTTCGCCCGGGCTCTGGCCGGCAAGAAGACCGATACGATCGGGCTTTTTGCAATCAGCATGAACGAGAAAGAGAACGCGACACGGATCTATCAGAATAACTACTTCGCACCGTTCGTTGATGCCGTTGTCGACACAGCGAATGCCCGCGGCTGTTATGTTCTGATTCATACCGTATATTCTCCCGACGACTTCCTGAAGGTGAAGCAGGCTTTCCTGCAGAAACGGATTGACGGCGGCATTATAGTCGGCACCCAGAAGGATATCGAGATTGTCCGGGAAATGGTCGGTCTCGACTCACCGCTTGTGCTGATTGATTATGACATTTCGGAGATTATGTCGGAGCATCTGGACCGCAATCATCTGGCTATAGTGAATTCCAAGGACTATGAGGGTACGGTTGAAGCCATTGAGTACCTGATCGGTCTCGGCCATGAAGAAATTGGCATGATCTGCGGACGGATGAACACGTACTCCGGACGGGAACGCTATATGGCATACGAGGATACGCTGAAGCGTCATGGGCTTGCGCTGAATGAGAATTTCATCCTACAGGGTGATTTCCTCAAGGAAACCGCCTATGAAGAGGTGAAGAAGCTGCTGAATTCCGGCGGCCCGCTGCCGACTGCATTCTTCTCTTCCAATGATGATATGGCTATTTCGGCCATGGAAGCGTTCTCCGAGCATGGCATTTCCGTGCCGGAGGATATGTCAATCGCGGGGTTTGATGATGTGCAGCTCGCTTCCCGGATTCATCCCAAGCTGACCTCCGTCCGTCTGCCGATTTACGAAATGTCCAAGGCCGCTGTAGAGAAGGTCATCGAGCTCTGCGATTCACAGCAGCCGACCTTCAGCACGATCAGTTTCCCTGCGCGTCTGGTGGCAAGAGATTCTTGCCAGCCGCCGAAGCAGTAAATTCTAATACAGAAAAATCCCTTACCCCGAGGGGATTTTTTCTCAGCTTTGTAAACGCGCGTTCACAATTGAAAGGAGACTTGTCTCTAATGAAATTCGGAACTTTTGACGACACTCGCAAAGAGTATGTAATCAACACCCCAAAAACACCTTATCCATGGATTAACTACCTCGGCAACGAGCAATTTTTCGGCCTCATCTCTAATACTGCCGGTGGTTACACCTTCTACCGCGATGCGCGCATGAGAAGACTTACCCGTTACCGGTATAACAATATTCCGCTGGATACAGGCGGCCGCTACTACTATCTGTATGATGACGGTGATTTCTGGACCCCGGGCTGGATGCCGGTAAAACGCGATCTGGACTTCTACGAATGCCGCCATGGTCTTGGCTACACTTCCATCACTGGCGAACGCAATGGAATTTCCGTTAATCAGCTTGCTTTTGTACCGATGGGCCACAATGCTGAAGTACACCGCCTTGTCGTTAAGAACACAGGCGACGCGAAGAAAACTGTTAAGCTGTTCTCTTTTGCCGAATTCTGTCTGTGGAATGCCAATGATGATATGACAAACTTCCAGCGTAACCTCAGCACCGGTGAAGTTGAAGTGAAGGATTCCGTCATTTATCACAAAACCGAATACCGTGAGCGCAGAAACCACTACGCTTTCTATTCAGTAAACAAGGAAATCGCCGGCTTCGATACTGACCGCGAATCCTTCGTGGGTATGTACAATGGTCTGGACGCTCCGCAGGCAGTTGCTGCCGGTGAAGCTACCAACTCGGTGGCCAGCGGCTGGTCGCCAATCGGCTCCCACGCACTGGAAATCACCCTGGAACCAGGTGAAGAGCAAAGCTTCATCTTCGTACTCGGCTATATCGAGAACCCTGAAGATGAGAAATGGGAATCCCTGAACGTTATCAACAAAAAGCCTGCACAGGCTGTAATCGATCAGTTCGCTACAGATGCCCAGGTTGATGCTGCCCTGGCTACCCTGGCTGCACACTGGGATAACCTGCTGTCCAAATATCAGATCCAGAGCGGTGACGACAAGCTGAACCGGATGGTTAACATCTGGAATCCGTACCAGTGTATGGTTACCTTCAACATGTCCCGTTCCGCTTCGTACTTCGAATCCGGAATCGGCCGCGGTATGGGCTTCCGCGACTCCAACCAGGACTTGCTCGGCTTCGTCCACCAGATTCCGGAGCGTGCCAGAGAGCGTATTCTCGATATCGCTGCTACCCAGTTCCCTGACGGCAGCGCGTATCACCAGTACCAGCCGCTTACCAAGAAGGGCAACAACGAAGTCGGCTCGGGCTTCAACGATGATCCGCTTTGGCTGATCTCCGGTACGGCTGCTTATATTAAGGAAACCGGCGACTACTCGATCCTTGATGAGCAGGTTCCTTTTGACAGCAATCCGGATCACACGGCTACCCTGTTCGAGCACTTGAAGCTGAGCTTCGAGCATGTAACGAATAACCTCGGACCTCACGGCCTGCCGCTGATCGGACGCGCGGACTGGAATGACTGTCTGAACCTGAACTGCTTCTCCACAGAGCCGGGCGAATCATTCCAGACTACTGAGAATATCGCAGGCGGCGTTGCGGAATCCGTGTTCATCGCAGGTCTGTTCGTCTTCGTTGGACCGGACTATGCTGAAATCTGCCGCATGCGCGGACTGGATGATGTAGCTGCTGATGCGGTTGCGAAGATCGAGAACATGAGTGCCATTACGCTGTCCCACGGCTTCGACGGCGACTGGTTCCTGCGCGCTTATGACCACTACGGCGACAAGATCGGCAGCAAGGAGAACGAAGAAGGCCAGATCTTCATCGAGCCGCAGGGGATGTGCGTAATGGCGGGTATCGGTGTGGAGAACGGCGAAGCAGCCCGTGCGTTGACTTCCGTTCAGGAACGTCTGGATACGGATTACGGTATCGTATTGCAGCAGCCTCCTTACTCCAAGTACTATGTGAACCTGGGTGAAATTTCTACGTATCCTCCGGGCTATAAAGAAAATGCCGGTATTTTCTGCCACAACAACCCATGGATCATGATCGCTGAAACGGTGCTTGGACACGGCGACAGAGCCTTTGATATCTACAAAAAAATCGCTCCGGCTTACCTGGAGGACATCAGCGAAGTTCACCGTATGGAACCTTACGTGTACTCGCAGATGATCGCCGGTAAAGACGCTGTACGTCACGGTGAAGCGAAAAACTCCTGGCTGACAGGTACAGCGGCATGGAACTATGTAGCGATTACACAGTCCATCCTCGGTATCCAGGCTGACTTTGCCGGTCTGAAGGTTGATCCTTGTATTCCTACGGAGTGGGACAGCTTCGAGATTACCCGCGTCTTCCGCGGCGACACTTATGTCATCTCGATCCAGAACCCGAACCATGTCTCCAAAGGCGTGGCCAGCCTGACTCTCGACGGCACTGCTGTTGAAGGCAACATCATTGCTCCTGTGGGCGACGGTGCGGTTCACCAGGTTGTAGTTGTATTGGGTTAATTAGCGAGTTTTAAACTTTGAGTATAAAAAAGGAACCCGGTTGTCCGCCTAGGCGGTGCGACCGGGTTCCTTTTTTGTGATGCAGGTAAAACGTCTAAACGGGCAGGTCCTCAGTCAATCGTGACCAGCTTCCAGTTGCCGTCCTTATCCGGCATGAACCAGTAATTCCAGCTGTGCTTCACTTCCCCATCCGCTGTTGTACGGACATCATGCACGTTTATGACAACTCTGCTGCTGCTTTGCTCCGAAATCTCATCGACTCCGGTGAAAGTGATGCTGCCGGGAGTGAAGGCGAATTCATTCGCCTTTGCCAGACTTATACTGGCAAAAGCCCGGTTAAACTGTTCAAGGTCCTCATTCACAATTCCCTCAAGTGCATCTCTCAGGCTCGCCTTGATCTCTTCATTAACGAGCGGATCATGAATGCCATCGATGTCAAAAGCAATCCTGCTCGGATTATCCGGAGAGACTTCTCCAGACTTAAGAGTTGATTCCGGCCTGCTGGTAGTTTCGGCATCCGCAGACCCGTTGTCTCTAGCCGGATTCACGAGCCCGCCGCAGGCGGCAAGCAGCAGCGGTACTGCCAGGACCGGCAGCCAAAACCATGTCCGCTTCATACGCATCCTCCCTGTATCAGATGCTTGTTAGACGCCGAACTCGCTCCAAAGTTGCTGTCTGTTACGCTTGCGGCTCACTCCCAAATCCATACCTTCATTTCGCCGCTGCCGCGGTTGCCCCACAGATAGTACGGGATAGCCGTTACTTCCACCGGCTGCACATCGGCTCTGGTCCGGCTGTAAAGACCGCCGTTCCAGCTCAGCCCGTCTACCCTGTAGCCCGCTTCCCTCACCACCACAGCTCCGCCAAGCAATTCCTTGTCGTAGACCTCCATGAGCTTACTGTCTCTACTCAAGGAAATCGAGCTTAGCGGTTCACTGTTATCAGCCGCTTCCAGGCAGTAGACCAGCGGTCCGCGCTGAATGGCAGTCTTCCCGGCATCGGCACGCAGATTCGGGTGGGCGTATACGCGGTGCGCTTCCATTGGAAGCTTCAGCTCAATCACGTCGCCAGCCTTCCATTCCCTGCGGATCACAGCATAACCCTGATGCAGGCTTGCAGCAGCATCGCCTAACGCCTCTCCGTTCACTCTGATCTCCGCGTTCCCGCTCCAGGAAGGAATACGCAGCGCCATACCGAACTCTCCGGCTTCCGCAGGATCAACTTTCAGGGTCACGGTTCCATCCCAAGGGAAACGGCTCTGCTGGCGGATTGCAACCTCTGTGCCGCCCAGTGTGGTCTTCAGCTCACTGCCGATATACAGGTTAGTATAAAGCGTGTCGCCATGCTCAGTGTAAATATACTGATTCAGCGAGGTCAGCAGGCGTGCCACGTTCGGTGGACAGCAGGCACAGCCGAACCAGCCCTGGCGCTCTGCTTTGACATGATGTTTGCCGGGGTTGCAGCTGCAGGCTTGCGGCCATACTTCAAGCGGATTCACGTAGAAATAGTGTTTGCCGTCCTGTGCCATGGAGCCGAGCACATTATTATAAAGCGCCCGCTCCATCACGTCGGCATACCGGGCGTCCGGGGTCAATTCCAGCATCCGCTTGGCAAAAAAGATCAGCCCGATCGAAGCGCAGGTCTCCGCATAGACCGTATCATTCGGCAGATCATAATCAAAGGTGAACGCTTCACCATGATGTGTTGACCCGATTCCGCCAGTGATATACATCTGTTTCTCCGTCATATTGTTCCACAGGCGCACGCAGGCTTCGCGCAGCGCTTCATCTCCGGTAAGCCGGGCCAGATCGGCCATGGCTGTATACATATAGACTGCACGGACGGAATGTCCCAGGGCCACGCTCTGCTCACGGACCGGGATATGGGCCTGATTATAACTGACATCCACACTGCTTGTAGCCGTACCTGTCCAGTGCGTAACCCGTCCTCTTTGTTCCCACTCCTGATGCAGGAAGTTCGGTTCCTGTCCACGCTGATCGATGAAAAAGCTGCTGAGCTTCAGATATTTCTCTTCACCGGTCAGCCGGTACAGCTTCACAAGGGCCAGCTCAATTTCCTGATGACCGTCGTAGCCCTTCAGCTTCCCCTCTTCCGGTCCGAAGACGGTTTCAATGTGGTCAACGAACCGCCGCACAATGACCAGCAGCTTGTCTTTGCCGGTCGCTTCATAATAGGCCACTGCCGCTTCAATGAAATGTCCCGCACAATACAGCTCATGGCAGTCCAGCAGGTTCGTCCACCGTTTGCCCGGCTCTTTGAGTGTAAAATAGGTATTCAGGTATCCGTCTTCATGCTGTGCTTCGCCGACCAGCTCTATCATCTCATCCGCCTGACGCTCCAGTTCAGGATCACGCTTGATGCTAAGCGAATACCCCACTGCCTCCAGCCATTTCGCTACATCACTATCCTGAAAGACCCAGCCGTTGAACTCGCCTTCCCTCCTGCCGGCAGCGATTTCAAAATTGGCAATGGCATGGCTGGGTTCTGCTCCGGCCACCCGGTCATGCAGCGCCTCATACTGGTACGGAATAACGGTATCCTGCACCAGCCGGATATAACGCCCCCAGAATTCATCCTGAATAGCTACCTGCCGGCTTGTGTCCGCAGCTTGCTGAATATCTGCAAATTTACTCAAGTGTTTTCTCCCCTTTTCATTTCATCCTCGCTATTTGCAATTATAGACGGTAAAATGAATAAAAAACAGAATCATAAGCAACCCTGTTTTTGTACTATTTCACACTCGGATTACCAACCTTCCACGGAAGTCCGGCTAATAGAAAAGAGCTTGCGAAAGGAGCAGATATGCCACCCAGTCCTGCCTATATTCATCTGTCAGCACCGCCGTTCCCCTATATCCTGGAATGCGGCCATACCGTATATTTGCCCGGCGAGCAGCATCCAAACCGCAGCCGTATGGGGAAATTCGATCTTATTATTGTAGAACAAGGCTGCCTGTTCATCGGTGAGGATGATAAGGAGTGGACGGTAACCTCCGGGCACACCCTCCTTCTGCTGCCGGACCGCTATCATTATTCAGTTAAACCCTGCGAGGAGATCACCTCCTTCACGTGGGTTCATTTTCACACGGTCGGTGAGTGGATGGAAGCGGAAGGTGATCCTGTATATGCTGAGCGGGAGAAGCATTTCCGGCAATTCCTGATTCATCCTTATACGATCCGCATACCCCAGTTCGGACCTCTCCCGGACCCCTTCGCACGGAGCGGACAGGCAGAGCAATTACTGCAGCTTAGTCAGGGACGGCGCTCCAGCTCCGTATGGCAGCAGCAGCGCATCTTTGAAGAGATGCTGCGGATGATGGATCTGGCCCAGCAGGATACTGCGGGCAGCCAGGCGGCAGAGATCGCTGAACAGACGGAAGCCTACCTGCGCAATCATTTTACGGAGGATCTCACGAATGCATCCCTGGCGGATGCGCTGCATTTTCACTACAATTATCTGGCCCGCTGCATGAAACGTGTCTATGGGCTGACCCCTATGGAATACTTGACGGATTACCGGCTGGAGCAGGCCAAGCTGCTGCTGCTCAAGACAGAAATCCCTATATCCGGGATTGCAGAACGCACCGGCTTCGAGAGCACAGCCTACTTCTCCCGGCGCTTCAGCCGGAAGGTTGGCATCTCTCCCCTGCGCTTCCGCAAGCGTTACTCCCGCTGAATCTGCTGCAGAAGCGCTTCTATCCACGGAGCGGGGAGTCTACATAGGCTCTGCCGGAAGAATTCGGAATTCATGTACCTCCCGGCAATACGATAATCCCCGGATCCGGACAGATTTCGCGGTGTATGCTCTGATCTGTCCCCCCGGTTCCAGCACCTCCTCTGTACCCTCCTTCAGCACAACCGTTACCTGAACCTCCGATAGTGCCGCAGCCAGCAGCTCCATGTCGCTCTCCAGCACTTTATAGATATAATCCATCGGGCTACACCTGCTTTACTGTGACTTTATTTAGTGCACTTGAATAACGCTGATTGCACTGGACAACCTAATTTACGTTCATAACCTATTTGTAGAGGAGTTCTGTAATTATGGGAGTTCTAAACGGCAACCCCAAAGATGAACCGCTTCACTATGGTGAAATCTTCAATCTGTGGCAGGTCTCGGCAACAGCCAAAATGTCCTTATCTACCTATCAGGCATTTCACTTTCATGCCGGGGACCAGGATTTGAAGAAGATTATCGATGATCTTATGGATCAGGCACAGCAGGAAATTAAGGACTGTGACAAAATCCTCAAGGTGAACGGCTTCGCGCCTCCGCCTGCACTGCCGGACCGTCCCTCCGTCAAGCTCGAGGATATCCCGGCAGGCGCAAGGTTCTCCGACCCTGAGATTGCTGCGGCCCTCTCCGGGGCAGTATCGCTAAGTCTAGTGGTCTGCA
This sequence comes from Paenibacillus sp. FSL H8-0259, assembly GCF_037963255.1. NCBI lineage: Bacteria > Bacillati > Bacillota > Bacilli > Caryophanales > Paenibacillaceae > Paenibacillus > Paenibacillus sp. FSL H8-0259. The sequence goes on along the minus strand of NZ_CP150147.1, from coordinate 3,382,126 downwards.
GCCAGATCATGGGCATGTCGGTCTGCGAGGATATCGGCGCAATGTTCATGAAGATCCACGCGCAAATGGCCGCCTTCGGCATGGCACTGCTCAAAATGAACAAGCAGAAAGGCTGGCTGATCCCGCCTCCGCTGCAGCTAAAGAAACCAGAGCCGGTTCACGCCTGAGCAATTCACCCCTAATCCTGCGCAAGCAGGATTTTTTGTTTTATAGCTATTTTTTTCCAGACCGGTGCATATTTATTAAGACATGCCTTAAGTCTGGAGATGCTGAAGATGCGCTCATATCCCAAGTATGTCATTATTCTGCTGGCCAGCCTGCTGATTGCAGCGGGAACCAACTTTTTTCTAGTGCCCTATAAAATACTCGATGGGGGAATTATCGGCATTGCCCTCATCATTAATTACATCTCCGGCATCAAAATCGGACTGGCCATCATTGTCTGCAGTCTTCCGATCTTCCTGCTGGCCTGGTTCCGGGAGCGGGATATCTTCTATAACAGCATCCTGGGGCTGATGACCTCATCCTTCCTGATCGAACTGCTCGGGCCGCTGCAATATTACTTTCTGTATTATATCGAACTCGGTTCCATATCCAGCGCTATTATCGGCGGCTTCCTGATGGGCAGCGGGCTCGGCCTGATGCTGCGGTTCAAAGCCAGTACGGGCGGAACAGATCTGCTGGCCAAGTTCATGAAACGTTACATTCCGCTCAATGTCGGAGTGATTATTTTCCTGACGGATTTCGTAATTATCGGCGCCGGCGGTGTACTGATCTCCAAAGAGACTTTTTTTCATTCCATACTGACTATTGTCTCCGGCGGTGTTGCCACCGGTCTATGTACGCTGGAAGACTAGACTGGACTGCAAAGAACGCGTCCTTAGGCTGTCCGGTTGCCAGAGCTTCTATGCTTCTGTGTTAAAAAATGTATATTCCTTTTATCTTCTTGATAAAATTTTATTATTCGTCAGAATATATGGAATAAAGGTTGAAATTTTCACACATTGCGGCGACAATCGAATAGATAACATTCCCGGGGAGGATCGACGAAGTTGGATAGCACAAGCAACAATAGCAATACTACCGCGCATGATATCATAGACCTGTGCCTGCTGGCCGGCAAAATCATGCTGCAAAGCGGCGCCGAAACCTACCGCGTGGAGGATACCATGAGCCGTATGGCCGCATCGCTCGGATTCCCTGGAGCGCATAGCTACGTTACGCCGACAGTCATTATGTTCACCACCAGCCGAACCGAACCGGTGAAGCTGTTCCGGATAGCTGAACGGACGACCGATCTGCAAAAAGTGTCAGAGGTCAATGACATCTCGCGGCGGCTGAGCGAACGCCAGCTTACCGCAGCCGAAGCCCGCGAGCGTCTGGGGATTGTCGACGACGCGGCGCATGCTTATCCGGTCTGGCTGCAGACTGTAGCTGCCGCCCTGACCGGCGCCTGCTTCACCGTAATGTTCAAGGGCAGCCTGTGGGATGCCCTGCCGTCGCTGCTGATCTCCGGGGTCGGCTTCGCCGCCGTCACCTATCTGCACCGCCTGGTCCAGATCCGTTTCTTCGCGGAGTTCATCGCCTCCTTTATCATCGGCCTGCTGGCTTTCTTCTCTGTCAGGCTTAGCATTGGACAAGAGATGGACAAGATCATCATCGGCTGCGTAATGCCGCTTGTACCGGGGCTGCTCATCACGAATGCCGTCCGTGACCTTATGGCCGGCCATCTGGTCTCCGGCCTGTCTAAGGGAGCCGATGCCTTCCTGACCGCCTTTGCCATTGGAACCGGCATCGGACTCGTGCTGTCCCTTTTCTAATTACCACTTGAAAGAGGTAGTCCTACATGATTTTGCAACTCATAACCAGTTTCATCGCTGCCTCAGCCTTCTGCGTTCTGTTTAATGCGCCGGTGCGCGCACTGCTTCAATGCGGTTTCGCCGGAATGATCGGCTGGATACTGTATCTGCAGCTGGATGACAGATGGGATACCGTTGTTGCCACCTTTGGAGCCACCGTGGTTGTCGGAGTGATCAGCCAATTTTTTGCGCGTTCCTTCAAAATGCCGGTGATTATATTCAGCGTCGGCGGAATTATCCCGCTGGTTCCGGGCGGCCTGGCTTATGATGCCATGCGCCAGTTCGTGGAGAGTGACAACAACCAGGGGATTCAGTTTGCGGTACAGGCGCTGCTGCTGTCCGGGGCCATCGCCGCCGGCCTTGTGCTGAGCGAGGTACTGGGACAGATGTTCCGGAGGAAGCACGTATCCGGATAGTTGTTCCCCCGGGGCTCCGCCCACCGGTGCGCCTTAACGTACAATAAGCCCGCTTGCCTGCAGGGACCTGGTCCTTGCAAGGCAAGCGGGCTTATTGCGTTGTACGGGGGCACACCGATGTCTGCTTCCCTATTAGGTTCACCAAACCGTCCGTATTAAATGCAATATTAACAGTAACTATACTGTGTCTATACATTTGGCAATCGGTACGTGGAATTCGCAGCACAGAACTCTCAACTCTCTAAGTCGACGCCCTGTAGCCAAGTGAGCTAATTATTGTTTGAACTGTATACATACACAAGCCTAATTGTTGTACGTATTGCAACTTGTACCTATAGATACTGGGTGATTTGTAAGAGTTGTTGTATGAAATACAATAATTTCTGTTCGTAACCGCTCAGATAAGGGGAAATGCTGCATTTCATACAACATTTACCAATTACTCTCGATATCATGGATGGAATGTTGTATTTCGTGCAGGATTCTGGTTAAGCGGCTCCAGGGTTCGGCTCACTATTAGCCGATAATTTTCTGATAGCTGACAATATCCAGCCACCGGCCGAACTTGCGGCCGATCTCCTTGAATAAAGCGCTCTGCTCGTAGCCGTGCTTCGCGAACAGGCGGCGGCTGGGCTCATTGTCTGCACATACGGTAGCTACCAGTACATGGAACCCAAGCTCATTAGCCCGCTCTTCAATGAACCGCAGCGATTGCCCGCCCAGACCTTGTCCTCCGCTACCGGGCTTCAGGTAAATGCTGACTTCACCGGAGGTATCGTAGGCTTCTTTGTTCTTGTGCCGGGTAATTAGCACGTAGCCCTGCAGCTCCCCGTCCTGCAGAAGGACGTATGACTTAAACCGCGGGTCCCCGTTCAGCACAGACTGGCGCATTTGCATCAAGGTCTGCGGATCGGTATGAAACGATACGGTAGTGTTAAGTACATAATAGTTATAGATATCCAGCACACCGGCCAGATGTTCCTCAGTAATTTCTGCAAAATGCAGCCCGCTAGCAAGCAATTCCCCCATAATTCATTAATCCTCCCATATAGATGTTTCCAGCTGATCTACGAACCGCCGCAGCTTACCCGCGATCTTGAGATTAATAGCCCCGTTCTGATACATCTCCTGCACGGTATTCCGCTGCTCCTGAATGGCCTGCAGCTTCAGCTCCAGCTTCTCGTCATCGACAACGCCGTCTTTACTCCAGCCTTCGCCCTGCACCAGCCGGGATTCCAGCCGCTCATACTTGTCGATGACCTTCTGCGAGGCAAGCCGGTTCTCGTCGCTTATCCCGGCGCTGACGGCTGACACGGCCGCCTGACACATCGCTATCTTCGCCGTCCGGGCACTTTCGGCATTCTGCACCGCCCGCCGGCCCTCTTCCCCATTGAAGCGGCCCGAGAACAGGCCGGAGAACAGACGCTGAATTTCAGTTACGGTGAACTTAATTTGCGTATCCAGCCGTCTGCAGAGCAGCGATTCCGTATGATCCAGCAGCTCCTCCATCTTAACGGCAACAGGGGCGGGCACCGCTCCGTTCTCCAGCATCCGCCGCAGTGCTGTGCGCTCTGCCTCCAGGCCGCTCAGCCGGGCTTCAACGCCCAGCCGCCGGAACTGCTCCGTTGCCGGATCACTGTCCGGCTTGGCGGTGCACAGCCGGTCGATCTTGTCTGTGAACTCCAGTAACACCGGCTGTTTCGTCTGCTCCGGGCTCTCCGTAACCAGGCTGCGCAGCATCGACATCCCGGCGTCGATCACTACATTCCTGGCTGCCAGTTCCGTATTTCCGTAGCCAATCGTCTGCACCACGGTCTCCTCTTTGTCGGCCAGCAGCGGCAGGAAGATACTGGCAATGACCAGCGACATCAGAATGACACCTGCGGCCAGCGCAATTATCAGATCCCGTTCAGGGAACGGCGTGATACCGTCCCCGAGCACGAGCGGAATGGAGAAGGCACCGGCAAGCGTAACCGCTCCGCGCACGCCGGAGATTGAAGTAATGACCTGTGACTTAAGCGGCGCCTTCTCTACCCGGCGGAACCGGCTCTCCCATAGGGAATAGGCATAGACCCATAGGAACCGCAGCACAATGAGCAGTGCGGTAATCGCCATCACATACCCTGCAACCATGAAGTTGTTAAGCGTCTGATCACGGTAGATGACCTCCACTACATCCGGTACGGACACTCCGAGGATCAGGAATACCAGTCCGTTCAACACCAGCAGCAGCACCGACCAGGTACTGGCTGATACAAGCTGCAGCTTATACTGCGGCGATACGGCCCGGTCCTTCTCAATGGCGTACATTACACCACCGGCCACAACAGCGAGGATGCCAGATACGCCAATCTCTTCACTGATCAGATAAATGATAAACGGCGTAAGAATCTGCAGCAGAACATGGATCGTCACATCCTCCATACCGAATCTGCGGATGAATACACTGAGGCGGATCAGCAGAAAGGAGAGCGCCGCACCCAGCAGCAGACCGCCTGCGGCAATCATTACAAAGCTGAGCGATGCCTTAGGAAGCGAGAAAACTCCCGTAACCATGGCCGCGATCGCAAATTTGAAGGCAACCAGACCGGAGGCGTCATTCATCAGCGATTCACCTTCAAGGATACGGTGTATACTCTTCGGCAGATGTACCCTTCCGGCCAGCGCACCGACCGCTACAGCATCCGTAGGGGACAGAATCGCCGCCAGTGCAAAAGATGCCGCCAGCGGAATTGAAGGAATCATCCAGTTAATGGCATACCCTGCGACAAAAACCGTTACAAATACAAGCCCCAGCGCCAGCAGCAAGATCGGTGCTCTAAGGTTCCACAGCTCATCACGCGGTGTCCGTCTCCCGTCATTGAACAGCAGGGGGGCAATGAACAACACAAAAAACAGTTCAGGCTCAAAGGACATATGTATTCCGGTCGGCACAAGTGCGGCGATGATCCCGAGTCCGATCTGAATCAGAGGAACCGGCACAAACGGAATGAAACGGTTCACGATATTCGATACCGCGATTAGCCCGAGCATCAGCAGCACAGCAAGAAAAGTCTCCAAGCCCCATCATCTCCCGAATATCTTTTTTCAAAATATTATATCCTATATTTGCAGCAACTGCATAAACGCCAATAAACGGAAGACACAGCGGAATTTCCGCTTGTGCCTCCCGCTATATTCTCTATCCAGCGTCCATCCTGCCGCCTCACTGCAGAAGCAGCAGCTTTAGGATCAGGATTCGGACACCACCGTGAACCGTTCGCCGATATGCTGCGGCTGTTCAAGCTCATCTACAATCGCAATCGCATAGTCGGCATAACTTACGTAGCTCTCGCCTTTGGAATTAACGAGCAGATGATCCTTGCCCTTCACATATGCACCTGTTCTCTCCCCGACGGCAAAATTAGCTGACGGACTGACAAACGTCCAGCGGAGTCCCTCCGTGGTTTGAAGAATCTCCAGATTCTTACCTTGGTTCAGGGCTGTCGGCTTCACAAAATCCGGGAACCCCGGTGTGTCCACAACCTTCACCGTCCGGGCTTCATCCACGTACAAGCTTCCCGCACCGCCGACGACAATCAACCGGGTATCCGGCACATTCTTAAGAGCCTCAATCAGAACATTTCCGGCCTCCACATGCAGATGCTCCTGTCCAAACGGCGCTCCGAACGCATTTATGACGGCATCATAAATCCGCAAATCTTCAGCCGTCAAGGACAGGATATCCTTTTCCAGCACCGATGCTCTACTGTCCGTTACCTTCGCAGGGTTCCGCACTATAGCGGTAACCTCATGTCCCCTGTCCAGCGCTTCCTTCACAATCTCACTGCCTGCTTTGCCGCCTGCTCCAATGACTGCTATTTTCATGATAAATGCCTCCTAAGATAGTTAGAGCCTCAAGCCAGCCGCAGAATATCGCTGATGATCTCCTTGTCGACATCCAGATCGAACTTCCGGCCCCAGAAGCAGCCTGCACCCTGTTCGCGAATCCGTTCATAATCCTCGGCCCGCAGTGTTCTGGGGAATTCCGGTCCGGTATTCCAATCCGTGTAACGTTTGATCTCATTGATTACATTATCCTTATATTTACTGTTCAAAATAATTGAATGGAAGAAGATCTCATCGCCGCAGAACGAATTCCGGAACAACCGGACGTATCCGGGATGCTCCGCGATGAATTCGAGGATATACTGCATGCATCCCCCGGTAAGTGACATCCAGTTCGAGCCCTTATACAGCGCCTCCGGCAGATCCTTCAGGCTGCGCTTAAGCCAGGGTACAGACATCACCAGATTGATATAACGGTTGCGGATCTCTGAGACAGCTTTGGCCCGGGAGACCAGGAACCGCGGATAATACACAGACACCCGGTACAGGCAGCCCCACATTTCCGCCTCATTCGGAAGCTGCAGATGCTTGACGAACTCCTGCCCTTCATGCTCCTTGAAGAAATCAGCAATCACCTTATTGGAGGCAAGAGGCAAATCCTGTCCGCTGATGATATGAACATAGTTATAATTCCCGCTTGCCCGGATCAGTTCGAAGCACTTCAGGATGCATTCAATCTGGCCGTAATGGCCCCACTGTACGTCTACCGGCTGCTCTACGAAATGAATATCTTCGCGATGGATAATTTGCTCTTCGATGCCGCTTTTTTTATCCACATGAAGGAAAAACTCCACATGCTCATCCGTTAAACGATCGATCAGCAAATTAATCTGCTGAGGGCTCTTGTGACAGAGGACAACATAAGCCATTTTGAAATTGTGCAAAAGATTCATCCTTTCGCTCATTTATTTCCACATATTATAGGGGAATGAGCGAAGATGGACAAGTTTTCATTCCTCTCAGCCTTTGACAAGCAGCCGGATTCCAATATTCCACGGGTCTCTCAAGGTAGTGATGCCGCCTTCTACTTCTACACGGTACCCCGCTTGCTTCACACGTTCCGCCACTTCAGATACATCCCCGCTGCCCGGAAGCAGCAGAGTGAAATAATCGATGCCCGCCGCATTGGCCGGAGCCGCTTTAGCTCCTTGTCCCGCCCAGACATTAAGCCCCATATGGTGATGATATCCGCCCGCCGAGATGAATAGTGCAGCGTCCCCGTAATGAGCCGTGATTGCAAAACCAAGCGCATCCACATAGAATTTCTTGGCCTCCGCCAGATCGCCTACATGAAAGTGCACATGCCCGATCACCGTGCCCGCAGGCAGTCCGGTCCAGTTCAGCCCTTCGGAAGCCGCCAGCAAGCCGTCCACATCAACCGGGTCTGTAGTCATCACCACATTGCCAGTAGGCTCATACTTCCAGGTGTCGCGCGGCCGGTCGCGGTATATCTCAATGCCGTTATTGTCCGGGTCCTGAAGATACAGCGCTTCGCTGACCAGATGATCACCCTGGCCGATCTCGATGCCCGCATCAATCAGATTACGCAGCACCAGTCCGAGACTCGGACGGTCGGGCACCAGAATCGCGAAATGATACAGTCCGGCTGCCGAATTACGGCGCAGAATCTGAGCCTGTTCAATCTCCCGCAGCACCAGCAGCACATGCACGCCGTCCGCCGTCAGTTCAACCTCACGCCCCTGCTGGCGCAGGATCTTCAGTCCGATTACATTCTGATAAAAGGTGAGCGAACGCTCCAAATTGCTTACTCTAATCTGTACAAGTCCAATTTCCAGTTCTTGCGGCAGTGCTGCTGTTGTTGTCATATAAACCCCTCCTGAATAAAAACATATGGATAATATAAAAGGCTAAACCCTCCGGTGCCGTTCGTGCTCAGTGCTGCTTAGTCTTGACTGTTTATAGAATCATCATTCAAGCTTGTAACTGTTTCCGTTACACATTAACTAACTTTAGTATAGTTGCACTCTATATGTTTGTCAATTACTTTTAAAAATCGTCCGGAGAGGCGAATCAGGCGGTAATCCAATAGTTATATCCGGTGAGATCAAAGGAATATATCCCTTAAATTCCCCATTCAGCCGACTTCCGGCGCAATCAGAGGAATTCATAACTCATTTGGTTGGTCTACCTAATCAATCAATGGCACATTGTATTCGGTTTTTCGTATACATTGGCTCATCTGTCCTATCAGTGGCACATTGTATTCGGTTTTTCGCATACATTCGGCTCATCTACCCTATCAATGGCACATTGTATTCGGTTTTTCGCACACATTCAGCTCATCTGTCCTATCAGTGGCACATTGTATTCGGTTTTTCGCATACATTAAGCTCATCTGTCCTATCAGTGGCACATTGTATTCGGTTTTTCGCATACATTCGGCTCATTTGTCCTATCAGTGGCACATTGTATTCGGTTTTTCGCATACATTCAGCTCATCTGTCCTATCAGTGGCACATTGTATTCGGTTTTTCGCATACATTCGGCTCATCTGTCCTATCAGTGGCACATTGTATTCGGTTTTTCGCATACATTGGCTCATCTCTACGGATAAACTCCAAATTTCAATGAAATTTATCTACAACAGACGAATATCATAACTTCTTATAAAAAAGCCCGGCCAATTGGCCAGGCTGCGAAGCAGTCATCCGTTGTATTTGGGTTCACTAAGCATTTCAAATGATACATCCTGTGCAGTAATCCTAAGCTCACTCAGCGGCGGGTCCAGCAGAACCCGTAATTCAAACCCTTGTTCCACCGCATAGATCTCGGTATACAACCAGACCATTCTGTTCAGGCGTTCAGGCAGAACCAACCCGGTCACCCCGGTAAAGGTTAGTCTGATATCACACTGATAATGCATGGCTCCGCCGCAGTCCAGAATGATCTCCACAACCTCCTCCCACGTCACAGCATACGAAATCACCCTGGAATCATGGAGAGATTTCTCGACTAACTGAACAGCATTTAATGGGAGATTATCCTTAATCGAAAGATAACCGCTGTAGTATTCATCATCCAGCACCTTCATCCTGGCTTCGTATTCATTACGCCACTGCTGCGCCTGTTCTTTGAACTCAGGTTCTGGATAAGTAGAATTGATTGTTCCGTCATGAATGGATGGATGGAAGTATTCCGGAAGGTACTTCAGCAAATCCGCTTTGAGGTATTCCAGGAAATCCCTCGTCCTCTCCTTATAGCTGAGCCCATCCGCAGCATGCCACGCTACATCCTCCAGCCAATCCTGCTCCGTCTCAGGGAACACCATAAAGCCGCGCACCTGCATTTCTTCATACCATGAATATGTATAAAATTTCATTTGGCGCTCCTTTACTCCCCAAGTCTATCTATTGGTAATCTTCGTGCCCATATATACCCTTTTTTCAAGCGTCGCCTGCTGAACCCAGTTCTGTAGTTCCGCCCGGTTAATCATGAACTGCTCATCGACTTTAATATAGGGAATTCCCGTAAGTGAACCATTATACTTTAGAACCTCGTGCTCTGCCTTGATAATATTCAGCACCTCATTCTCAGTTAAATGCAGAAATTCCGCTGCCTCCGACATTGTCATTAATGGGCTGTCAGCGGCAGTAGATACAGTCTGCTCTAACAGTTCCGCTTGCTCTTTGGCCTCCGTCTGCAACTGGGCAATCTGTGTTTCCATCGCCTTTTCATTGCTGGATGCACGTTCGTTGCTGATCATCAGACTGCTTGCGATTAAAGAAAGACCCAGAATCAGTGCTGCTCCCAGGATTGTAATTTGATTCTTCATGTACAATATCCCCTTACTCCTTTGTAAAATCAAGGTGCAGACAGTCCCCTATCTGCCGCTACAGCCGCTTGTCTATAATATGCTTGTTCTCCTTGATCTCCTTGCGGAGCAGCCGGATTTCCTGAATCAATTCGTCCAGTTTGTAGGTAGCCCTAGATCCATCAATGGCCTTGCGGATAATCAGCATAAAGACCAGCAACGACAGGAACCATATAATCAGTGCCAAAAATACCATCATATCAATGCTCTTCCCCCTTATTCCAGTAAGCCACACATGGTGTCAGTCTAAACCATCTGGAATAATGTGTAAAGCATAGATCCGCTCATGAAATAGCCTCACAAAGTGGGGCTTTGGCTTCGATTATGACTCAGTTACATTGCGGGGACCCCAAAACATATAAATTCTTATCAATCAAAAAAGGGGCCCTGCCGGGATCCGGCAGGGCCAAAGTCTATTATAAGGGGGTCATGTGATTAATATACAGGCTGAAGCTTAATGCCTGATGAAAATCACATAAAGGTTTGATGAATTTATAAGTCCTAAACAAAGAGATAGACCCTGCCGAGGCACGGCGGGGTCTAGCATAAATGTATCCACTGGGGGGTGGAGACCTTTAATATACTCCCCGAACCTTAAAAGTACATAAATCTCTGCTGAAAGTTTCCTTAAGTTTCTGTGGCAGTCTACAAAATCTTACATCACGGGCCGGTGCCGCTTGAGGTTACATTCCAGCCCAGTCTGCTTTTCTTCACATAGATGTAGCTTCGCTCTGTTTGTTCAGCATAGTACAGATTACCGTACCTTGGATCATCCTTAATCCGTCCTTCTGTAACCCTGCCCGCCAATGCAGCCGCCGGATCACGAATCAGCAGGCTCTTGCGTACAGCGAGCTCAGGGGTAGGAGAAGGACAAATGAGCAGATACAATAACCCGAGCCCGAGCAATACCGTTATATAAAAAGCAGCGCCTTTTCGCTTGCGCATAGAGTTTCGAATACCATATTCCTCCTCTGCCTCACGAAACAGGAATTTGATGTACGATCTGATCCAGTGTAACCTCCTGCAGCACATTCTCCATCGCTTTCTGCGCAAGAGAGAACACGGGAATAATTGCCCCGGCAATGTTCTTGCCGACCGGGCACTCCGGGTTCGGATGCTCGTGGACAGAGAAGAGTGAATCCTCTTCCACTGCATTGACCGCCTTGTAAATCTGCAGAAGCGTGATATCCGCGCTACTCCGGGTAAGCTTCGCACCGGCTACCCCGGGGCGTACCTCCACCAGACCGGCCTTGTTCAGCATGCCTGTAAGGCGGCGGATGACAACCGGATTCGTATTGACGCTGCCGGCGATCCACTCCGAGGTGCTTTTACCGTCTTTGTTGCTGTCTATTAAAGTTAGAATATGAATAGCGACCGCAAACCGGGTGCTGATGTTCATGGGAATCTCTCCTTCATACTGACCAGAATGCTTCCCGGCAGATGTAACAATAATAGTTACATTCTAGATAATTGTCAATCCTGCAAGGAGCTCCGTGACCTCCTCGGGGTACTTCTGACTCAGACGTTTCTTCCCCAGATTACTCTTCACGATCCGGATCATCAGCTTATCGCCGCTCCCGGCCAGTCTGCGCAGCAAGGCAAAGCCCGCATCCGGCTGGCTGGCAACAAACAGGCTAAGCGCATACTCCATCCCTTTGGATAATACGCGGAGATGCTCAGGATCGGCTTGTCTGTATTTGCCCGACAGCAGCTCGTTCAGGATTTGCTCTGACAGCTCCAGACTGTAGTCGGCACAGGCTTGTTCCTTAAGCAAGGGAGGATGCGCCAGCGCGGCAATAAAAGCACGCAGTTCCAGCACGGTCGCTTCCATTCTCCAGCCTTCAAGCAGCCTGTGCAGCAGCCCGAAGCCGAACTCTCCAATCTGCTGCAATGCCATGGCCGCCGCCTCACGAACGCGCCATCTTGAATCATTCATTGCCCTGCGCAGCCTGACTTCTATCCCGGATCTTTCTCCCTGCTCCGCATATCCGTAATACGCACCGTAAGCCAGTAAAGCACAGAATGGAAGAAATTCCTCCGGGTCATTAGCCTCCGCCTCCGCTGCAGAAATATCCGTCCAGGAAGTGAGCAGCGACAACGACTGTGCTGAAAGCCCAGTACGGGCGTAATATCGGGAGAACTCCCCGGCAAGGCTCAGGTTCGCCCGCGGACCCGGCAGCCCGCTCCGGTTCATGTAATCCTCTGCGAGCAGCGGCCATTGTTCACTGTTCTCTATCTGCTGCTGAAACGGCAATGCGGCAAGCTTGCCACTATTCACCTTCATCCCTCCGGTTTCAATGGTTTCCTTCATTGGAGTACATTACAACGCCTTGCGCATCATACGGATAGTCGATCTGCTGCTTCACGGCAGCCATAGCCTCCCGGCCGGCAAATAAGGATACCAGATATAATCCCAGATCAATTGAGGTTGAGACCCCGCCTCCGGTAATAACATTCCCGTCCTGCACAATCCGGGCCTGAACCACTTCCCGGCAATACGGCTCAAGCAGCTCATATGCCGATGCATGCGTTGTGGCCCTTCGTCCCTCCAGTAATCCGGCAGCACCCAGCAGCAGGGCACCGGTGCATACGGATACCAGATATGGAACCCCGCTTGCTCCCTGAAGCCAGGAGATAAAGCTCCCGTCATGACGCAATGCCCTCGTCCCGGACCCGCCGGGCACAAATACCAGATCATACACTGATAAATCCGGCAGCACTTTACCGGTTTTGACCGTAAGCCCCATTTCATCTGTGATTTCCCCGGCCGGACCGCAGATATCCCACTCCAGCCCTTCCCCTGCTGGGAACTGGCGCAGCCTGTAGATTACATCATAAAAACCCGCGAAATCCAGAAACGTAATGCCGTCAAACAGAATAAAAGCAATTTTCACGCTACCCGCTCCTTCAATATCCGTCGTGCTGTAATTTTACTCGCTGTCGTAAGCCTGCAAAGCAACGGGCAAGGCCTGAATGACCACATTGCCTACAGCCGGAAGAGGCAGCAGGACTGCGCTTATAATCTCCTCACGGGTAGCGCCGAGTGATTTGGCATGCTTGACATGAAAGGCCAGCCCGCTTTCCAGCCTGACCGCCGCGAGTACGGAGATATAGGCAATTTCTTCTGTTTTGGCGTCAAGCGCACTTGCTGCATCCAGCTTCTGCACGACTTCCCCCCAGGCCTTCTGCTGCTCCGGTGCTTCCTTCATAAACGTCATGAATGCATTGCTGACTTGCGGTAGATTGTCCATTCTTTGTCCCTCCATTGGTAGAATACAATAATAAAGAAGTCCACCCTCTTCAGGGCAGACCGTATCTGTTCGTTCTTAGGTGCTAAGCTCTTAGGCGCTTGTCAGAATAATCGGTTTGCCTTTGGTGACCACAATCGTATGTTCGTACTGGGCAACACGGCTGTTGTCCGCCACACTGAGCGTCCATCCATCCGACTGCTGCTCTACAAAATCCGCACCCGTAGACAGGAATGGCTCTATCGTGATGACCTGTCCTTCCTTCAGCACCGTCGTTACCCGCGGATTATAGAACGGCAGGATTTCATAGGGCTTCTCATGCAACGATTTGCCGATGCCGTGGCTGCACAGATTGCGCACAACCTTATAGCCGCGCTTGTGTGCCTCCGACTCCATAACCCTGCCGATCTCGTTCACCTTCATTCCCGCTCTGAGGTGATTAATCACGCTCATCATGGTTTCCTCCGTACTCCGGCAGAGATGGACCAGCTTCTCATTATAAGGAGGCAGTTGAAAAGATACTCCGGCGTCCCCGTAGTACCCGTTCAGCTCGGCCGAGACATCAATATTGATTAAATCGCCGGCCTGGATCACCCGTTGACCCGGGATTCCGTGTGCCACCTCTTCATTGACGCTAATGCAGGTGGTTCCGGGAAAGTTATAGGTTACCTTAGGGGCAGATTTCGCGCCAAAATGGTTCAGAATCCTCGCGCCCACTTCGTCCAGCTCTGCAGTCGTCATTCCGGGAACTACACTTTTCCTCATCTCGGCGATGGTGTGGCCTACCACTTTACCGGCTGCCTTCAGTCCTTGCAAATCCTGCAGTGTCTCGCTCGTCATCCTGTTCACATTCCTCTCGTATCTGTTGATTCTCCGGCAACTTCCTGAAAAGCGGCTCCGTCCCAGAGGTATGAAGTCTCAACCTGCCTGCCAACAGAGTTGTCATAATGATCCGCCCGGAAACCGCCTTCGATCACGTCCAGCTTAACCGAATACCGGTCAGGACTGCTGATGAACAGCCCGGAAGCCGCTCCTTTAATCTGCAGCTCCTGGATCGAATGATCCGGCTTCACTGTAAACAGCTTGAACAATGATCCGTTCGAAGAACCATATTGGCCAACCGTAAAATCGGGATTACCGTCTCCGTTGTAATCAGCGAACTGAATCTGGAACAAATCGCCGAAGCTCAATTCTTCGGTGAAATGCCGGCTCAGCGCGAACGTGCCCAGTGCTGCGCCCTGTTCATCCGTAATGGCCAGCCGGAATTGCCCGCTCCAGCTCCGTCCAGCCAGCGGGGATGGGCTGGACCAATCCTCGCTGTACCTGCCTTTCAGCAGCTGCAGGTTCAGAAATTCCTTGTTTCCTGTGACCGGGAATAAATCATTGCGTGAGACCGTTACCGGACCTTGAGTTACCACCGATGCCTCATCCGCTTCGGACTTCGCCGCTGCAGGACTTCCGCCGCTGAAGATCAGCCTGCGCAGCTTATCGGCATTCTTGGCGGAGACTGTATAGCATGTCCCGCTGCGCTCAGCGGACAGCAGCAGACCAGTGTTCCCCTCCTGCTCGCCCAGACCCAGAATAAATTCTTCTGTATAGCCGTCCCCGTACACCAGCTTCATGCGGAAATCCGCATCGTAATCCAGCTCTCCCGCAATACGCTTGCTTGTATTCATGGCAGAAGCCATCGTCTTAATGAACTCGCCGTCTTTGAAAATCCTGGACTCAAAGGGAGCCGTCTCCGCTTGGCTCTCTATAGAGTTATAGGTCAAATCAATTTCAGAAATCCATCTTGAATTAATGTAGCCGAAAGCATTCTGGCAGCCGCTTAATAGAACAACCAGAAGAACAGGCAGAATCAGCAGTAGCCGCCTTATGGGTTCCACCTCCACATCCTTATGTATGATACAAGTATAACAGCCTTCTTAAGCAGAGTGAAATTCACGGATCTCCCGCTTCCGTTCAGAAGGCAACCTATCCGCCCCGGCGTATGCCAAAAACCGGTCCGCTTGATACGCAGGAACCGGTCTGAGCAGCAAACTCAATATGTTGGGAGTAGTCTGCTATATTCCGCTTTAGCTTATAGCCCCTACAGCCTTCATCCAGGCTTCTGCAATCAGCGCATGGCCGGCAGGTGAAGGATGTACGCCATCCCCGGCCCAGAAGGCAGGCTCGGCCTTAACCGATGCGGCGGCGAACAGTCCGTCCAGCGGGACCAATACAGCGCCATATTCACGGGCCAGCTCACGGACCACATGAATTTTCGGGTCCAGGTCCTTACGCCAGCCCTTACGGTCTTCCGGCACCGGCAGTACGAACGGCTCAACCAGCACCAGCTTGGCATCCAGGCTCTGCTTGGTGCGTTCAATCAGATCACGGTAGGAAGCCTCAAACTCAGCTGCAGTAGTCTCCTGCCCGGAATCGAACCAGCGCCAGGTATCATTAACACCGATATAAATCGACACCCAGGTCGGCTTAAGCTCCAGACAATCCCGGTCCCAGCGCTCCTGCAGATCCACGGCACGGTTGCCGCTGATGCCGCGGTTGATGAAGGTAAGGTTCTTCTCCGGATACTGCAGCCCAAGACGAGCGCCCGCCATCAGCGCGTAACCTACACCAAGTGATGAAGCGTCTGCGTAATTGCGGCCGCAATCCGTGATACTATCACCCTGGAACAGGATGATATCGTTCTTTTGAAATGGCATGCCTGAAATCCTCCTATGAAAACATCTGTAATGGTATAAACATCAACATTATAACAAATAGATTTTCCTGCGAATACGTTTTCATTACATATTTACGGAGTAAATCTGTTCACAGCTCTAAGCGCTTCATGCAGGGCAGTATTCAGGTTGCCTTCTGCGGCTTCTCGGTTGATTGCTGATAATCTCCAGTACTGTGAAGGTTCTTGTGAAGACGCTGATATCAGTTTTTAAGCCCGATTGGAATGAGCTTGTATCATCCCAATAATTTCTTCAATGACGAGCCCGGGCTGGTCATGATGGATATAATGACCGCTACCCGGCGCAATCAGCTGTCTGCTGGCCGCAGATAATTCCAGGAACTCCGCCTGGCTCTTCTGCTCAATCTCCAGTATCGCGTGTGCCGGCCAGTCTGATCCATCCTCATCCGCAAGCCCCCTGGTTATCACCGACAGCGGAACCTGGCTTGGCATGGAACCCCGGGCAGCAGAGATCTGCTTATAGCTCTGCATCTTATCGATCTGCTCCCTATTGAGCGAAGGGTTCAGCAGGTACGCCCGGTTCGCAGCGATATGCTGCGGGGGCAGCACCTGCTCATAAGTAAGCTCCTTATATTCGCCTGCAGCATCTATCAGTACAATTCCCGCAGTCCGCTCAGGATAGCAGCAAGCGAAGAGTCTGGCTACCAGACCGCCAAAGGAATGACCGACCAGAATGTAAGGGGCTTTAATATCCAGCAGTGCAAGCAGCCGGTACAGCTCCTCCACCAGATCCTGGCAGGAGCGCGGCCCCGGCACTCCCGGGCTGGTCCCGGTACCGGGTCTGTCATAAGCGAGGGTTGAGGCATGCTGCGCAATATTCTCCTGGACACCGCTCCAGGAATCGCAACCATCCCCTAATCCGGAAATAAAGATGACAGCAGGCGCATGGTATGCAGAATATTTATAATACAATCCGCGGCCCTGCCCGTCCGTTTGAACCTCCATCCAATTGCAGATAAACCCGTTCTGAATCATCTTCTCCTCCTAGTGCTGCGCAAAAAGTTCATATAAAGGATGTATGCCTCATTCAGGATAAAGGTCCTTCCAGTAATTTACTATGTAATTTCACACAGCTCTCCTTTCACCGTCTGAATTCATGAAAAATCCCCTTCAACTGCCTGCCGGCGGTTAAAGGGGATGATCTGCCGCATGGAAGCGGCCTGCTATAGGATAGATGGTTAGGAGAGAATTAATAGGCCAGACTGAACAACCCGTGAATATGGGTCAAATACCGGATATTGCTTGCTTCCTTCATCAGCGTTGCCGGCAGACCCTTCAGCGGTGTGGAATTGCCGCCGACAATCGCTACTCCGTCTCTGCGTCCCAGACTGGCAAGTGTCCCGGAATTCACCGGACTGAAGGTCTCGGAGGCTTTATCATTCAGGTAAGCGTAAAGGTTATAACCGATCAGTTCACCCATCTGCCAGGCGATTTGTGCCGTTGGCGGATACGGACGGCCGTCCGGTGCGAACACAACCGCACTGTCACCGGCTACAAATACATTCTGGTGTGAAGTGGATTGCAGGAACTCATTCACGGTTGCGCGGCCGCGGTTCACTTCAAGCCCGGACTCACCGATCAGCGGGTTGCCCTGCACGCCGCCGGTCCAGACGAAGGTATTCGCCACAATCTGGCGGCCGTCCTTCAGATCAATGGTATTGCCTGCTACATTAGTAACAGGAAGACCTGTCAGGAACTGAACTCCCCGTTTCTCGAGGCTGGTTGTAGCGCGCTCAATCAGATGATCCGGCAGAACCGGAAGAATCTTCGGGCCGGCTTCTACGAGCAGCAGCTGGATCTCAGCCGGATTCACTCCATATTTCTTAGTCAGCTTGGGCAGTACATCGGCAATTTCACCTACAAGCTCAACACCTGTCAAGCCGCCCCCGCCGATCAGGATGGTTGCATCGGCCGCATTGCCGCTTTTGGCATATTCACGAATCCGGTCTTCAATATGTCCGTGAATCCGCAGTGCATCCGCCGCCGATTTCAGCACCATGCTGTACTGTTCAAGTCCCGGAATGCCGAAATAAGCCGTCGTGCTGCCCAGACCGACAACAAGAGCATCATAAGTCAGCATTACACCATCCGAGAGGATGATTTGCTTGTTCTCCACCGAGAACGAATTAACCTTGGCAATCTTGAGATCGATATCCTTACCGGCGAACAGCTTGGCAAGCGGCATGGCAACCGCCTGTTCAGAAGCACTTCCTGCTGCAAGGCGGTGTAGTTCGGTAATGATCTGGTGTGTCGGATACTGATTAACCACTGTAACTCTGGCTTCAGCTTTGCTCATATATTTGCGCACGGTTAGCGCACTCAATAAGCCGCCGTAACCTGCACCTAGAATAACTATGTGTTTTGACATCATATTTCCTCCATCCCTACGATTAAGAATTGAACAATAATTACTTACCGGATTGGCGTTCGCCGCTGACCTGCAGGTATGCATTCATGAAACGGAGCACGTTTTGTACCTGCGGGTCCTTGATCATTTTCATCATGCCAAACAGGCTGATGGTTTCACTGCTTGCATCCGCGCGGTCTTTCGCTTCAATAACCGTAGCCGCCAGATTCTTGACAGAGCCTACCACAGGACCCGCCATCTCTTTGATTGCGCCTACCGTATCATTTTTCAATACTTCATCCGTTGCAACCGACTGTACGAAATCGACCGATTTGGTTAATACATTCACCAGTTGGGTAATCTGCGGCAGCTGCTCCACCAGAAGAATCAGGGATTCCTGAACTTCCGGCTTCAGAAGCTGATTCAGCAAATCCTCTTGGGGAAGGCCTGCTGCGGGTATTTCTTGTTCCAAAGGGGTTTGGGTAATGGTTTCTGACATATCGAAGTCTCCTTTACAATGGCATTGCTGCTTAAAAGTATTCATCCACTGAAACTATGTGACTATTATATCATTCCGGTTGTAATAAATGTCACAATGTTTTTGGCTTTATAGCCTTATTTTGTGATTAAAATCACTTCTTTTCTCGCTTTTTCAAAATTTATCGACTATTTGAACTAAAATTCACAATTTACTGTTGTTTAATCATTGACGTACGCTTGTAGTTGTGATATTTTAAGCAAGTAACTTATTGTAAGCTTATTTATTAATATCAGCTATTGATTTTTACTAACCAACATACATATCCCAATGGAGGTCATTATTTATGAGTACTTTTTCAGAATTGGTTCAGTCCCGCAGATCGGCTATGAATTTCGTTGAAGGGGTGCAAATCCCACAGAATGAGCTGGAGGAGATGTTCTCACTGGCCCGCCTGGCTCCATCGGCCTTCAACCTGCAGCACGCCCACTACAAAGTCATCAGCGATGACACTGTGAAGGAAGAAATCCGTAAAGGTGCTTACGGTCAATACAAAATCCACACCGCCTCGGCTGTCATCGTTGTGCTGGGTGACAAAAACGCCTACCAGCAGGCTCCAGAAATCTATAGCGGACTTAAAATGCTGGGAGCCATGAGCGAAGAGGATTATGACCGCACCATTCAGTCTATTAATGATTCTTACACCGGAAAAGACGCTTTCCAGCGGGATGAAGCAATCCGCAATGCTTCCTTGTCAGCTATGCAGTTCATGCTGATTGCCAAAGACAAGGGCTGGGATACCTGCCCGATGATCGGTTTTGATCCGGAGGCGGTGAAAGCTACTCTCGGGCTCAGCGACAACTTCGTTCCGGTAATGCTGATTACGATCGGCAAAGACAACAAGCACAAAATTAGACCGCGCGGCTACCGCAAGCCGGTTAATGAGTTCGTTGAATTTATCTGAGCCTACCCCCGGTCCAGCGAAGTCCCTGTTTAATAGTTGACAGCAAAAAGGTCTTCCGGCAGCTTAACCGGAAGACCTTTTTGCTGTGATTTTATAAGATAAAGCTTCAGTCTGATGTTCATTTGGCATAATGCAATATAGCCGCTGCCGCGCGTTCCCGCCGCTCCGCATCGGGACTGTGCAGGGCAGCCTTCAGAACAGCCAGCGCCTCAGCTATTGTGGCTTCATCCACACGGGCCGGGGAATGAGCAGTCTCCATATCGCCAGGTGAAGAATCTGCAAGCCACAAATCCATTCTTGCTGCAGGCAGCACCCCTGAATAGCGGGTAACCTCCTGATCCGAAGCAAGCAGTGCTTGTACTGCAGAATTCACAGCTGTACGGGGCAGACTCTTCAGCCAGGTTACTCCGCGCCGGTGCGCAGTTCCGCCCTCCACACTCTCCTGCCGGGCATCATAGAAATAATCACCCAGATCGCCAAGGTATACCCATTCCTCATCCGCAATCAGCACATAATCCCCGTCCTGCATCACGTTGACGAACGTGTCTAAACTGCTGAGAGCTTCTTCCAGCACCTGCTCCTGATAAGCTCCGGATGCAACCAGCGTGCTGCGGATATCCTCTCTCCCGCTGGACTCCAGATTTCCAATAACGGGATCTCCCGCACATACATAATTATCCTCCAGAAAAGACTTGATTAACCTGCTGCGGGTTCCGTCAAGCCTCACTCCAAACAAACTCATCCTTTTCTTCCTCCTTCAAATGCCCGGATAGCTGAACCGCAACATAACAATCAGTAAATTATACAGCAAACGGCAACGCTTTTGCCGTCCATTTTATAAGACAGCACTGTTCCAGGGCACCAAATTTGCCCTGCAGGTGAATCAAGCTAGAGATTGTGAAGCTACCTGCGGACAAATCATGCTGAGCTAAGAAGCTTGGCAATTGCACTGTTCCTCACCTGAGCTTGGCTGGAGATTAGCAGGAGATTGCCTGAAGCATCACGGGCTCATGAACTCATCAGCTGGTGAGGAGGACTGAGATTCCGTTATTGGCGAAGAAATGGCGAATTCGCAGGACATTCGGACTTAGATTCCGTTAATGTCCTGAAACGCCTTGTTGTAGCGCTTAAAAGAACAGGATAAAGGATTCACTCAGTCCGCATCCTCCTGATCATGAGGCTTTTTGGAGAAATAAGGGCTTCTCAGTCCACTTCAGCAAGAAATCTGCTTCGATATACCAGCAGCCAGTCAGCGGATTGACACAGCCGATAGCCGTTCAGAGTATTTAGCCCTCCTCGCAGCGACTGGGTTACATTGGATCAAGTTTAGAGTGAATGACTATTGTTCGGAATCCTCCTAAAAAACTAAGGATAAGGAAGCATAATAGCGCTTACATGATCTTACAGTGAAAAATAACCGCAAATTTAAAGTATTCGCCTTTTTACGGCTGCGGCATGTCACGGTATAATACAGGTATCAACTCAAGGAACCATACACTGCGGTAAGAACGCATGCGGGGGCAGAATCTCCGGCAGTCCTCTTAAGCAGCTGTACTCCCTGAGCTTGAGACTATATCTTTGATCCTGGCGTTATAGCTTTCAATCCATCCCTACACGAAATGGTATGAGCTTCTTAAAGCTCAAAAGCCCACAATCAATCCTATCGTGGTCAGCGGATGAATTAGAGAAGATTTAACGGGCAGGATAGGCAAATTGACTGCCGCCTCGGACGATTTCTACCCGGCTGAGTACAAAGGATAGGATAAGGAGTCTGAGAAGAACATGGGTATAGTGGTTATTATATAAACCTCTATTGTTGATGAAGCTATCAATAATAGAGGTTTATATGTGTTATAGGGGGATTTATTTTAGTTATAGCGGGACAAGCATGCAGCTGACCTTGGCATAGGCCGCTTTAGCGCAGGCCTTCGGCAACTTTAAGCAGAGTCTCTTTGGATACATCCGGTGATTCTGTGCTTACTTCATGCAAAATGTTCCATTCGTTATTCTCCCCTAGCTCGATCCACTGGATATAAGCATAATAGTTGTTTTGGTTCCCATAAGCTTCTTTATTCACAATATATAAAGCATCTAAAGCTCCAACCTTCATCTCCTCAACCGTAGTAGCCGCTGCAAAATTTGCTGTGAGCTGCGCTTCCGGTCCGCTAGGCGTATACTTAACCACAATTGCATCACTTTTCCCTCTTGGACCCTCATATATGAGCTGCGGGCTTACAGTCTTAGCTATTCTATTAGGAGTGTTGAAGCTCTTGATCCAGGCATAATCCTCACCGGGCTTGACCCTTTTCGAGAGGACATTGGTGTATTTCTTTACCCAGGATTCGTCTATAATCCCAAGCTGACTGTCAGACCTCGCTTCGGCAAAATAATATCCTTCCGGCAGACTGCTTGGCACAGCCAGCTTTCCGGTAATTGGCTCGATGACCTCCTTCCAGCTCTCTATATCGGAGAACAGCTGCGGACAGTTCACCTTAAGCAGGTCATATCCCCCATTGGGCAGTGACACGTACAGGAAGGCGGATTCATTCACAGCCAGTTTAGTCTGAATGTCTTCAACAAGCAGCTTCACGTGCTCACCGTGTTCATCGGATTCAGTATAGTCTGAATGAACGATCACCTTTATTCCAGTAGAACCATATGTAACGGCCCATAACCTTTCCGCACCATAAACCACGCCTCCGAACAGCATCAGGCCGCAGAGAACAACCGCTATCCTTGCAGTGCCACGCATATGTCTTTTGGTTTTCCGTTCGTTTTGGAATTTGAAGTACTGATCAAAGCTTGCGGAAATCTGTGTCTCCAGCTGTTCCGGCATTACTGTATTCTGCTTAAAGCTGGCAAACTCCCGTTTCAATTGACTTTCGACAGGCATGTGTAGTCCCCCTTCATCTCATCTTCCTCTGTGAATACGGCATGCTGCCGCAGCTTGCGCATTGCCTTGTGATGCCTGGATTTAGCGGTACCCAGCGGTATCTCCAGGGCAGAGGCTATCTCGTCAAAGCTGCATTCCCCATAGTAGCGAAGGACAACAACACTGCGCAGTTTAGGGGGAAGCCCAGCCACCAGCTGAAGCAGCTCTCCCCGCTGTTCCTGCTCAAGGAGCGGTGTATCCGCCCCCGGCAGCAACAACTCTGATGCATTCTCCCTGCTGCGGATCTGGATGCGCAGCCTGCGCCAGCTTCTCCGGCTCCAGTTGCTGCATTGCCGTACAATCATTCCGTTCAGCCATGCCCCAAAAGGCCGATTCCTGTCATACTGCGGCAGACTACGGAACAATTCTATGTAGATTTCATTCACTACATCAGCCACATCGCCCTGCCGGTCAACAAGCAGACAGACTGTCCCGTACACCTGGTGCCTGATGCTGTCATGCAGCGCAGTGAAAGCATCCTTGTCTCCTTCTTTCAGCCTTTGCAGACAGCCATGCAGCTCTTCCTCAGTCATCCGTCTCTCTCCTCTCTGTCTTGGTTTTCACTCTATATTGGTCCGCTGCGGGACAATGGTTCCCTTTGAGTACAATAAATTCAATCCTTACACAAAAAAAGCCGGCCGCCCATGAGTTTCGTCATGAATTGCCGGATGTGGAAGTAAAGTATAGTTGTCAAAAACGGTTCTTATCAGCTCTATTTACATATGCACAGGTATCCCCAATTCCCGCTTCAGGAATTGATAGACTTGTAAGTTCGCCCCCCTCAGCGGGTAATCAGCTATTCTGCAGGCGATTCCGCAGCTCATATCAACTGCCGGCCCTGATAGTCTTCTGACCACTGTACCAGGCGGAAGAGTCTGTAAGGTAATCTCAGGTACAAAAGCCATCCCAATACCGTTCTCCACATAGAATTTCAAGGCGGACATACTGCCGATTTCCATGGTGTTCAGCGGGGGACCGGCTGCTTCCTGCAAAATACTCTCCAGCTTCTTGCGGTAAGGACAATCCGCAGCCGTAATGAGCAGACGGTGTCCGCGAAGCAGGTCCGCAGTAATCTCCTTCTCCGTCTCCAGAGGATGACCTTCGGGCAGCAGCAGCACGAATCCCTCGGAGAAAAGCGGCTCGAAATACAGCTCCGTCCCAAGCTGCGGGGCTGAACACAGGATCATGTCGAGTTCTCCCCGGAGCAGCCGCCCGCTGAGAGCCGCTGTTCCGGCAATCTCTACTGAAAGTACGATCCGGGGAAACTGTTCCATGAATATGCGCAAAAGCTGCGGCAGCCGGTAACTCGCACTCGGATCGGTTGCAC
This sequence comes from Paenibacillus sp. FSL H8-0259, assembly GCF_037963255.1. Classification (NCBI taxonomy): domain Bacteria; kingdom Bacillati; phylum Bacillota; class Bacilli; order Caryophanales; family Paenibacillaceae; genus Paenibacillus; species Paenibacillus sp. FSL H8-0259. The sequence continues at coordinate 3,358,092 of NZ_CP150147.1, read as the reverse complement.
CGATCCGGACGCTCCCTGCTCCGCCCGACTGCAGATCAGCCAGACTGCTCTGCAGCCGCTCCATGTCTTTCACAATCTGCAGGCTCTGCTCATGGAACAGCCTCCCGGCCTCCGTCAGGATCACCTGCTGTTTGCCGCGCTCCAGGAGCTGAACGCCCAGCTGAGCCTCAAGCTTCTGGATCTGCATTGTTACCGTAGACTGGGCATAGCTAAGCTCTTCGGCTGCACGGTTAAAGCTTCCTGTGCTCACAATGGCCTGAAAGGTTTTTAAAGTTTTGAAATCCATTTGCGCTAACCTCTTTCCAGTAAGACTCCCGGCAAAATACATTTATTTTATCCCTACACTTATCCCGTTTTTCGCCGTCCTATCGTTCTTCATTGCATTTTCTACAAGTCCTTCATACAATTGATTTCCTCATTTCTGCTCACATTCACCGATTTCACAGAATTCTACTGTACAGAGTGCAATAGGGAATGGCGAATAGCATTCAGCCTCCCTGAGCTTGAGGATGTTTCATTTCAGAGTCCATTGACCATCTTCTGTTGAAGTCCCTCTAGTTCGCTCGATATAGTTCAATATTATTGAACCAATCCTTCATTTCAATCAATTATACAAAACCAGGCAAACTGAATACAATTGTACTCAGGATATTCCATAACAATAAGAAGTCGGGAGCGGATAAGGATGGATCTGAGGGGTAAAGTTGCAATAGTGACAGGCGGAGGCACCGGTATCGGGCGGGCAACCAGCCTTCAGCTTGCCGGGCAAGGCGTAAAGGTTGCCGTGAATTATTCCCGTTCGGAAGCGGAAGCCCGGGAGACGGTTGACATGATCATAGCGCAGGGCGGGCAGGCCATTGCTGTACAAGCTGATGTGTCCGCAGATGCCGAGGTACGGGCAATGGTAGAACAAGTAGTACAGACCTACGGCACTGTAAATCTGCTGGTGAATAATGCCAGTATTACGCAGCATATTCCTATGAATGATCTGGAGGCAGTCACCTCCGAGGTGTGGGATGAATTATACGGCGTGAATGTCAAAGGCATGTTCTTCTGTGCCCGGGCAGCCGCCCCGTATATGAAAAGCAGCGGGCAAGGGGCCATCGTCAATCTCGGCAGTATTGCCGGAAATACGGGTGCCGGTTCGTCACTTCCTTACGCGGTGTCCAAAGCGGCTGTTCACGGTCTGACCCGGTCGCTGGCCAAGGCTCTCGCCCCTGACATCCGGGTCAACTGCGTTGCCCCTGGAGCCGTAGCGACACGCTGGTGGGCGGGCCGGGAAGCGCAGATGCACAAGCTCGCACCGAACCTGCTGCTGCAGAGCATTGCCGCGCCGGAAGATATCGCCCGTTTCATCTGCTCCGCGCTCGCTCAGGAAGCCATGACCGGGCAGATTATTACCGTCGACAGCGGGCAGACTTTATAGCCGCTAGAGCGCTGGCAGATTCATTCTACACGCAGCAAGCAGCCCCCTTCTCCGCAATAATGCGGAGAGGGGGCTGTCTGTTCAAAGCTGTTCAAGACTCTGCTACTCTACTCACTTGAAACCCTAATCAAGAAGGTTCATTCCCCCATACCAGGCTGCCGGAGATATAGGCCGGAATATTGGCCCAGTCGGCATAAGCCGTACCTGCTGCGTTAAAGGAATAATCTCCGGTCTGGGTATAATTGCTCCAATCCGACTTGGACGCCCGCAGCTGAATATCTATGCTCTCCCCGGCCGCAAGGGAGCCTGCAGCACTTGTAAATCCAAGCTCCAAGTAATAATCGGCTCCGGTCTTGGCAGCCGGAAGCTTCACAAACGTCCCGGTCACATTCGCGCTTCCCACCTGTGACCAGTCGCAGAAGAAGCTCTGGGTCTGCTCACCGTCAATAGTGTAGAAGTATCTGAGCTTCACATCGACCAGTGAAACTGCGGTGGTGCCGGTATTCATCAGCTTAATCTTCGGGCTCAGCGTATTGGCCGCAGCCGCTGTGCTGCTGTTGTACATCTGAACTTTAAAGCCGCCGGCGGACGGTGCCGTTGTATCCACTACTGCAACAGCCAAGGTCTGCGCCGCTCCGGCGCTGAAATTGAAGCTCAGCGTTGTCGTACCCACAGCCTGCGCTGCCAGATATGCTTTGCTGATCGTCACTGCCGAACCGCTCACAGTGTAATCCGTTCCGGCGGTCAACGTTGCCTCGCCGTTCTTAATGCTGCTTAACGTGTTCCCGTTCAGCGTCATCGTCACGGCGATATCCGCCTGATTCGCCGTCTTCTTATCGAAGCCGGCGCTGACCGGTGTGATCGCAGAATTGCTGGCCGGAGTTGTTGTGTCCACTACCGCAACAGCCAAGGTCTGCGCCGCTCCGGCGCTGAAATTGAAGCTCAGCGTTGTCGTACCCGCCGCCTGCGCGGCCAGATATGCCTTGCTGATCGTGACAACTGAGCCGCTTACACTATAATCCGTTCCCGCGGTCAATGTTGCCGCGCCATTCTTGATCGTGCTTAACGTGTTCCCGTTCAGCGTCATCGTCACGGCGATATCCGCCTGATTCGCCGTCTTCTTGTCGAAGCTGGCGCTCACCGGCGCGATCGCAGAATTACTGGCCGGAGTTGTTGTATCCACTACCGCAACAGCCAAGGTCTGCGCCGCTCCGGCGCTGAAATTGAAGCTCAGCGTTGTCGTGCCCACCGCCTGCACTGCCAGGTATGCTTTCTTGATCGTGACTGCCGATCCGCTCACACTATAATCCGTTCCGGCGGTCAACGTAGCCGAACCGTTCTTAATCGTGCTTAACGTGTTCCCGTTCAGCGTCATCGTCACGGCGATATCCGCCTGATTCGCCGTCTTCTTATCGAAGCTGGCACTGACCGGTGTAATTGTTGAGCCTGCCGCCGGCGGGTTCACCGGATCAGCGTATAAAGTGCCCCGGCCATTGGTTCCCAGATATACGCGTCCGTAGATGCGCGGATCTCCAGTGATGGCCATGTTGATTTTGGCATACTGATGGGCATTGTCATTGATCCGTACCCAGCTGGCCCCGGCATTATCAGACCGGAAGACCCCTCTCACACCGTCGATCTGAGCTACTGTATAGAGTGCCATGTAGCTCTGGCCCGGCGCTGCCTTGCCGAACCCGATGAGGTCAGCTTCATCAACATTGGCCAGCTTGGTGAAGCTTGCGCCTGAATTGACAGAGTGCCATAAGCCATATTTGTTCTCAACCGTATTGCCGCCGGCAAACCAGATATCGCCTTCGATGCCCGGCATGGCTTTGATGCTGATCTGGGCCTGATTCGGCTGAAGATTACCGACATTATTGGTCGGGAAGCCTGTTGCTCCCGTAGCCGTGAACGTTGCTCCGCCATCCGTACTGACGTAGAAGGTTCCCGCATAGAAGGCATAGAACTTATTCGCATTCACCCGGTCCGAAGCAATCTTGGCCCCGGCAGGCACACCGCTGCTGGCTGTCCAGGAATTGCCGGTCGACTTGGAATAGTACACGCCAATATCCGAGGTGCTCCACAGAATAGAGTTGCCGCTCGCGGATACAGCTACCTGGCCTTGCCCGGCAGTCGTCTTAGTCCCGTTCGAGGGCTCTGCATTCGGCATATACCAGTTCGTGCCGCCGTCATTGGAGATCCCGACTGACTTCATGCTTGGGGACTTCTCCTTGTCCGCACCGCCAACACGTACTACAAAGGCTGGGCTTAACTCAGCATAATCGATGCCGGTTGTGGTTGCCCAGGAAGGACTTGTCTGGAACTTCACCGGAGCTGCAGTGACATCATCATACCGGAAGCCGGACACATCCCCGAGTGCAGTAATCAGGCGTGCTCCTGCTGGAGGGCTGATCAGCCCCAGCACTGCAGTCTCTTCCACTCCCTTCGCCATCACGGAAATATTGACTTTCCCGCCGGTATCCCAGGCGCCTAAATTATTTGAACCATAGATGGTCGCACCCGTACCGTACATCATCCGGTTGGAGTTGAACGGATCAATCTCCAGATCCCCCATCATCCAGCCCAGCTTCGGCGAGGGATCAAGGGAGGTGGACGTTACTCCATGGTCAAGCCATGGGGCAGCTGTGATATCCATTGCGAACTTATAGGTACGTTCCGGATAATTACCCCAATCCCAAATCCGGCTCCAGGTTGCCCCGCCGTTAGTGCTGCGGAAGATGACTTCATCCGGCCACCAGGCATTCAGACTGGAGACCATCACGGTGTCAGGATGCTGCGCATCAACGGCAAGTCCGCCGAATCCGTACCAGTTATCGGTTCCCGTAGACGGACTGATATTCGTCCACACCCCGCTTGTTTTGTTCCATTTCCAGACCTCGCCTTTACTGCCGTCATACGGCCCAACGCCATTGCTGTAGGTAATATACAGATCACCTGTAGAAGACAGAACACCATGATGCGGCAGATAACCTACAGGCTGGCCGGGCAGTGCACTCCAGGTTGCTCCCCCGTCCGTGCTGCGGTAGACACTGCTTGCCGTATCCGCTACTCCCACATAAATCGTCTGGGTGGCATTCCCGGAGGTGCCTGTGCTTTTATCAAAAGTAATCCAGGATAATCCTACAAGATCATTGCCGTAATCAAGCGTCGGATTCTGAATGTACGTCCCCACATTAGGGAAGGAGCTGACCTTGGACCAAGTGACCCCGGAGTCGGTGCTCTTCCACAGACCGTTCCCGCTCCGCGCCCCGAAGAACAGGATGCTGTTCTTATTCGGGTCAATCACAAGCCGTTCGCCTGCCGAACGTCCGGGCATGTTACCGCCAACCTTGAACGGCAGCGGCGTTGTCTGCCACGTATTTCCCCGGTCGCTGGAGCGCATGATTTGTCCATTATCGTCCCATGAGTTCGTATAGGTGCCGGTAGCCATATACACCTTGTCCGGATTCACCGGATCGGTTGCCAGCGCATCTACGCCATTCTTGTTCCAGTCCACCCAGCCGACAGCATCGCTGATCGATGTCCAGCTGCCGGATGTCTGATTCCAGCGGTAGGCACCGCCGATATCCGTCCGCGCATAGATCAGATTCGGCTCAGTCTGGTTAAAAATAATACCCGGAACAAACCCTCCGCCTGCACCGGTAACCACGCTGTTCCAGTTGTAGGCTTCACTTGCTGCGGCATGAGTTACTGCGGGAGAAACGGTAAACAATGAGCAGGGCATTGCAGCCAGCAGGACAACCATTCCCATTCTTCGGATACGTTTTCGAATCACGGTTCTAACCTCCCAGGTTCTTTCTTTGATAACGCTTTCATTATAGAGCGCTGACAACCTGTACAGTGAGGGAAAATGGTCGAATCCATAAGAAAACTGTCATCAATCATCGTACCATTTTCACACTTTTTATTACTATTTTAACAATAAAAGGTTCTAATGGAATGCCATCCAAAAGAACCCCCTCTTACTAATGCTTCAGAACAAACTCATCCAGCTTGTTGCCGTCTGTATCAAACGCCTGATAGGTCAGGGTATCTCCGCTAACCGTGATTCCGGCGAACATCGGCTTATTATTCTGAAAATGAACCTTATGGTAGAACAGGTCTTCCTTCTTCCCGTTGAATTTGGCCCCGGAAGCGTTGGTCACCACATAGACCGTTCCGCCTGTCGCACCTTTGGACCCATCACTCTCGGGCACAATTTGACCGGCGCGCAGCGGATAAGAACGGGAATACTCATGATTATGTCCCTGCAGCACAAGATCAACGTTGTATTTGTCAAAAATCTCCGTCCAGTCCTCCACCTTACTGTACATGTTCCCTCCGTAAGCCGGACGGTGCATCGCTACGATTGTCCACGGCTTATCCGTACCTGCCAGATCCTTCTTCAGCCAGTCAGCCTGCTTCTTCAGATTGCTCTCCGTATTCAGCACAGTCACATGGACCGGGCCGTAATCGAATGAATAGGAAGTGCCGGCGATCGAACCCTTGGCCCCGTTATCCGGCAGATTGAAATGCGAGGTAAACAGATCCGCCTCTTCATCAATCTCATCATGGTTACCGGTCACAGGCATGAGGGGCACACTAGCCACCCTGTTCTGAACATAGCCAAAAAAGCTGTTCCATGCCACACTATCTTCAGGCTCTTCTGTAAAATCCCCGTTATGCAGGATAAACTGCGCCGCCGGGAAGGTCTTGAATGCCCGCTCCAGCGTATTGCCCCAGACCGCGAAATCCGCATCTGTCACTCCCTGGGAATCCGTAACGTTAATAAACGTCACCTGGCCGCTGGCCGCTTCCGCAGTGCTGAACCCGTATACGGGGCTCCACTCCTCTTCCTCTCCGCTGCCTACCCGGTAAGTGTAGCGTGTTCCCGGCTCAAGTCCGGTAATCTCGGCTTTGTGCACGCCTGCTGTACCCTGATCCGTCTTGATCACAGTATTGGCCGCCTGAACCCTAATGACCCCATCTCCGGTAAAATCAGCCGTCCCGCCTTTCACTGCCTCAAGCCAGCCGTCTGCTCCGGGGTCTCCGGTGTACCAGGTGAATGCGCGGCTGCTGACCGGGTCGCTTTTAAACGTACTGACCAGATCGTAGAGTGCACCTGAGAGTTCAGCTCCTCCCCCTGCGGCCCGCTCCGATTTGAGCCTTTCCACGCCAAGCGCCAGTATGATCAATACAACGACTATAATTCCGATGATAATGAATGTTTTCAAGTCTTTCATGTACTCCCTCCGCCCGCAGCTTCAAGCTTGCAATCTCTCTGAACCCGCCGGTCGATCTGTTCTGTTTATGTATTCTAGGGTAGCCCCAGTGGCAGCAGGAAGTCAAATTCCCGGCCCGGAATAACCTTACATTTCGTGACATTTGTAAACGCAGTGTAAAAATATTCAGCTGACGTTCAGTTCAATTTAAGAAAATCATAAGGTCGGTCCCTTAGAATTGGGTCAGCGGCCAGATCACGCAAGAACTTAGAGAGAGAAATGAGGTGTGAGATGAACAAGAAGCTGCAATTCCGGCACGAGCTGAAATTCTTCATTTGCTATCATCAATATCTTATCATCCGGCTGCGGCTCCAGAGCCTAATGGATACAGACCAGAATGCTGACGAGAGCGGGGAATACCATATCCGCAGCCTGTATTTTGATGATGTGAACAATACGGCGTTGTCCGACAAGCTCGGAGGCCTGCGTGAACGTGCCAAATACCGCATACGTATCTACAATGTGCAGGACGATGTCATTCATTTTGAGAAAAAAATCAAGATGGACGATTATATCGCCAAAATCAAAGAACCGCTGACGCGGGACATGTACGATGAGATTATGGCCGGCAACTATGAGGTGCTGAATGTACCGGATAAACCGCTGTTTATGGAGCTCTACCATCAGATGCGGCACAACCTGCTGCGCCCGAAGGTGATCGTCGATTATGTCCGCGAGCCTTATGTATGCCATAACGGCAACGTGCGGATTACTTTTGACAAGGAATTGCGCACGGGACTGCATGCGGTGGATATATTCAGCAAGGAGCTACAGCCGATCCGGGCGCTTGACGGGAGCTTTATTATTTTCGAGGTCAAATTCGATGAATACCTGCCCGATTATATCCGGATTGCCCTGCAGCTTGAGGGTCTGAACCGGCAGTCCGCTTCTAAATACATCATTTGCCGGAAGTTTCTAAAAACCAACACTTGGGAGGATTATTGATATGAGCATCACAGCAAGTCTGGCTGCAGCCGCAGCACAGGGCGCGAACGACACGGCAACTACCTTTTCCGATATGATCAAAAGCTCGGTGACCGACAACTTCGTTTCCGACATCCGCATTTCCAAAATACTGATTACGCCTCGATGTCGATGACGCTCTTGGCTATATTGCCCTGAACGCAGTGACCGGCAATATGGACAGTTATCTCGGCAGCAACAAGCAGAATTACTACCTGTATGAAGATGACGGCATCTTCTCCATCCTGCCGTGGGACTACAACATGGCCTTCGGCGGCATGGGCGGCTCGGATGTGCTGATTGACGAGCCTACCCAGGGCACACTCGCCGAGCGGCCGTTGGTTGCGAAGCTGCTGGCAAATGAGACCTACTTAGCGAAGTATCACGAGATCGTCCGCAGCATGCTGAGCGGCTACCTGAAGGATGAAACCTTCCAGACCCGGATCAACGAGCTGGACGCCATGATCGCAAGTTAAGTGAAGGCCGATCCTTCTGCCTTCTATACGTTCGAGCAGTATGAGAGCGGCATCGAGTCCGTGAAGACGTTCATGTCGACCATGGCGAGCACCGTCACGCAGCAGCTCGACGGCACTATTCCCGCTACCAATGACGGCAACGGCAGTGGTGGCGGGATTGGCGGCGGCGCTGGCGGCGGGCGCGGCGGTGGATTTGGCGCGGCGGCTGGCGGCGCGGCGCAGGGGCGCGGCGCAGGGGCAGGCCGGCGCAGCGGCTGGCGGCGCGGCGCAAGGGCAGGCCGGCGCAGCGGCTGGCGGCGGCGGCTGGCGGCGCGGCGCAAGGGCAGGCTGGTGCGGCGGCCGGTGAAGCCGCGCAGGGCGGTGCGCCGCAGGGCCAAGCGGTGCAAGGTGGGCAGACCGGCCAAGGCGTTCCCGGCGGTGAGCCGGGCGCTATGGGCGGTCCAGCCATGCCCGGGGGCGGCTACGGCCCCGGTGGCGGTGGTATGGGCTTCGCCGGCGGCATAGGCGGCGGAGGTTTCGGCGGTGGCGGCATGGGCGGCGACTTCGGCGGCCAGGGCAATACACCGCAGCAGCAAGGTAGTACCAGCGAAGCTGTTACTACCGGCGTAGCTATTGTTTTGCTTTTACTGGCCGCGGTATTTGTTAGCTTATATAAGCGGAAGCGGCTATAGACTCTAATCTCTCATAATTCTGCTTAATCAGGACCACCCGTCCAACGGGTGGTTTGCTCTAGGGGTATAACCCCTTGTTGCCAAACTGCGCCTAAAGACGCTAGCCTGACCACACATTTGTTCAGGCTCAGTGTAATTTGTCATCTTCACTCACCCGTTAAACGGGCTTATTTCTTTTTGTTCCTTTTGTCACTGAATGGATCTTCGTATTCTTTTACGCTCAATTTATCTATGGCTTGGTCATGTGCTTCTTGTTCACGGATGTATTTGGCTACCGTGGCTTCATTTAAACCCACCGTGCTCACATAGTACCCTTCCGCCCAAAATTTTCGATTCCCATACTTATACTTTAACCCCGCATGCTTTTCAAAGATCATGAGCGAACTTTTTCCCTTCAGATATCCCATGAACGTGGACACGGCGATCTTCGGCGGTATCGCTACTAACATGTGCACGTGATCTGGCATCATGTGTCCCTCTATGATCTCGACCCCTTTGTATTTACATAAACGCTTGAAGATTTCGATTAAATCTTTCCTCACTTGATTATATATTTCTTTCCGTCTATACTTCGGGGTGAACACGATATGGTATTTGCACATCCACTTCGTGTGAGCTAGACTATAGCTCTTGTTTGCCATCTTTGACCATTCCTTTCCTTTGAGCCTGAACATCTCAATTCTATCGGAATGGTCTTGGTGGTCAAACCCTCGTCCCCTCCACCCGCATAGCGGGTGGTTTTTTGTTTCGCGCGTTTCACGCACTCAACTGGCTAAAGCCATAAAATTAAACTGGCCCGGACGTTAACCGTCCAGGCCAGTTTCTTTTTCTGCATTTATTTTATTAATACTCTCTCGAATGAAACTACCGTTTCCCGTTAACAAAATATATATCTCCATTATGATAAAATTCAATAACGTAATAGGAAGGTGCATAAATAAAAGTATCAGGGCTGACTGCAAGTACGTGAAAATTTCTTATGTATCCCTTCACACAACACAGCGCTTAAATGCCAAAAATCGCTATAAATCTTTTCGAATATTTTGGAAACTACGGCCTTTTCCATAAACATTGAACTTGGATGAGGTTCCCATTTAGTACGACTAATGCAAGTGACCTTAACAAGATTTGTATCCTCCTTGAATAGGAGCCGTCTTTCAATTCCCTGTTCGTAGAAATCTAATTCAAAGGAGTATATACCCGCTCTTGTTTTCCCTAATATATCAGGAACTTGTTCAATAACAGTACATAGATCCGTTCTACAATCAACAGGCCAATTATCTTGCCCAAAACCACCAACAACGAAAGATACAGATTGTGAAATTTCAAATGCTTTGCATATACACATTAGAATAGCCACTTCATCATCAAGTTCTAAATCAGATATTAAGTATTCTGTTTCAGGTATACTTTCCAACTGCTTCTCAAATGTTAACTCCATCTTAAAGATATTATATCAGCCCTTCATATTGAATTAATTTATATGGAATCGTATAATTATCGCCTCTAAGCACCTCAATCAGAACCATAATAAAAACACCTTATTACAATTGTTCACAGCTTATTTGTTCCACTTGTAAATTCATCACAACCGGCAAAATACGTTCCAAATACCAACTAAAATCAGTAATATTTATATCATCTTTTGCATTAATTTTCTTTCTTGCTATTGATAAACTAAACATCATTTGATTTGTATTAAAGATAAGTAACTCACATCCAACTTCAGAATCTACCCGCATTAACTCAATTCCAATAATCTCTTTTTGATCCTGCTTTTTTTCAAGATATCGAAGAAGCTGTCTCTATTAAGTACACTAGATGTCCAATTATAATCGTCATCATCACCCAATGGCAGTATAGTCTCACCATTACTTTTTACGCATGTCCAACCTTTATTTTCAAAATTCTGAAACAAATCCGGTAGCGATAAGCTTTCACGACTATGATTGCTTAAACTTATATTTATAGAGGCTGAGATTGACATGAATCCCCTATCCTTTCCCGTTTCTCGATCGCATTTTTGTTTATTATTTATATGCTTCTTCTAATTTCAGCTATTTTCGAATGATAAAACGCATTATCATGACTATTGAAATACTCTTTGTATCTTCTATAAAAATGCTCTGCTCCATTTAATAGAGCATGAATAAATTCTTCACTGGGGAGTTTGAAGTGTCCGTACTTCCCTTCTCCAATTTTCAATTCCGTATAATAAGAATTCACTTTTATCATTTCAAATTTTATGGGCTGATCAGGAAAAAGAAAGTCCCCTTTTCCCATTTGCAAATATTCTTCTAACGCATTCATTAAATAGTCCCACAAACAATTTACCGAGTCCCACAAGTTATAATCCAGAACGATTTTGTAGTTCCATTCGATCACAATAGCACCATCCAGATATCTAAGATCAAATTTGTGGATGTACTTTTCAATTTCAATTTCATTGTCCATATGAATAAAATATTTGTTGGGTTCATCCATAAAGTTGCCGGGCAATATTAAATCGGGTTTCTTTAAATACGTTTCAACTTTCATAACTTCCTCCCACGAACTATTAATAGGGGTAACTTAGATATATAAAAAAGAAACCATAAGCAGCAATTACCACCTGTAGTTCTGAGTGTTTCATTATTGAAAATATTCTACGAGCTTATCATCATCAACAGTCTTAATCGACTCGAAATACTTCTGCTCATATAACTTCTTCACAACAAATTCTATAGCTTCTTTAGTTACTTCCTTTACTATAATCAAATTAGGTTCGACTGAGTAATACCCGTAACTCTCTGACTCCAATTCAAAATCTTGTTTAAGACGCACGATATCATAAACCTTTATATTAAATAAATCGTTCAATATCTTAACATAAACATCATTTCGATAACCTTTGTTAGAAGCCTCAAATTCTGCAAGTTCCGTATCCTCTAAATAAAACACTCTAATACTATTCGCACTAGTCATCCTCTTCAACCCCACCAAAGGAAAGAATATGTATATTAAGCCCTAATCATCATTTCCGTCGTAAGCTGCAAGCCCATTTGACCATAATCCGATCTCAAGTAACAATCAATTCCAACATTTTTATAAAGACCTGTTAACTCATTAATTTCTTTAACGTTAGGAGTTAGATCATTCAGTAAAAGTTCTAGTGCTTCTTCCGGTCAACTTCTTCAGATATTATTAATTCGTATCGCCAAATATCAAAGGGAGCCTGAGTCACCGCTTCTTTTCTGATGGCCTGCCCCTTTTTCAGGATTGTAGTTGGTCTAATTGCTAATCTTCTAGTAATGTAATCAAAATCTAAAGCTTCATTAAGTATTATGAAAGAACAACTACCGTTCATCTTCAAAATAAGGAACTCCTTTTAAAATCCGATAATTTCCCATAATCTCTATAGAGATCATTTTATTGGTTCTTAAAGACCCATTGATTCCGGATAAACTGTGCTAAAAACTTACTCTAACAAATTGTCCATATCATCACTACTACCCTGAAAAATGTTTTCTAAAAAATAAACAGACAATTCATTTCACCTCGCCTTATTCAGCATTTAAAATCTCATCATTTATTCCCTTAATTTCTGCTAACATCTTATTCATTCTATCCATGTCAAAAGCACCTGTTCTTTTACCTGATAGAAAATAAAGTTTCATCCAATAAGCATCATCCTCTGCAAAGGCCTCAATAGCTTTCCGGATATTATCTTCCGTTAGGCTTCTTACAATAATATCTGGGGGAGACGGTGGCACATAATCAAGCCCTTCCTTGTCCATATACCAATAATAATTTTGGGGTGTAGCCACAACCATAGTGTATGTAACATCATCCTCTAGCTCTACGAAGACATCAATATTGTCGTTTTCTATATTTTCTATACTTGAAAGATAAGTTGGAAATGTTATGTTAACTATTTTCATAATGAACCTCCTACTTAAATATTCAACAGATGCTTGCATTATCTTTCAATTCGGTATTATCATTAGACTTTTCTTCTCATTTTCACAGTACGGAGCATAGTAATCTTATGTATGTAATGTAATTAATTAGCGGTTGCTTCATCATTAATAAGTTATATTTTTATCTTTACTGTCCAAAGTCATTTCTATATACTCCTCGTACCAATCTATACGCTGCGCTTTAATTAGTGAGAGTGCTTCATTTAAAGCACTCCCTTTAAGCCAGAATAGCTTTTCAAAGTTGATTCTCTTTTCCTCAGCCAGATTTGCCCAAGTGATTCTCCGCAACTTGCAGCAATCATTCCATCGAACTCCATATTATTTGACACTTGTATTAGAAGATCAATCGTTCTTTCATCCTCGAAATTATTTCCAAGATGAATCACTGCATCGTCTTTTTCTGAATCACTTGAATTAGGGTCCAGCAGTATTTCAATTAACAAAGTTTTATTCACCTTTTCACCCCCTGATGGAATCCCACAGTCTATTCTCCTTAATATTTCCGCCCAATTTCTCATAACCGATCTCCATTTCAAGATGGTCTCCCAACGCATGAGGAATTGAAAGACTTATCCCCAGTGAATCTTGAGTGAGATAACTAAATATACCTGAATTATTTGCCCCGTCCGCTTCATCTGCATATTTCAAATCATTAAGTAAATCCTGGTCTTTAGTCCCGCTCCAAAAATCCCTCATAACTCCTTCCTCTCGCAAATTCAAATTGTCATCATAGCTTTTGTAGATTCCATTTTTCAATTCTTGTACGAATGCCTCATCGATCTCCAGAAAGTCTGTTAATTTCACTTTAATTTCTTTATCCATATCTATATTTGTTGTATAAAAAACATTTAACGGATATGCTCCTCCCTTATTAAAAGCTGAACCAATATATTGAATGCTTAGGAACTTATCACTTTTATATGTAATCTGATAGTCTAACTCCAAACTATTTTGACTATCTAAACCTACCGAATAATATTCAAGAATACTTATCGCCTCTGCCTGAATCAGTGCATTTATAACTTCTTCCTTTGTATCATTCGGTAAATCAACCAGCTTTGGATATGTAATGTTAATATTGTTTTGAGCATAAATGTCACTTTCAACTTTGTAGCTTAATGCTGGAACGATCTCCTTGCTGACCTCTTTTTCATCAGAATGAACCTTAGTTTCGGCACTACATGATATTAATAAAATGACAATCGGTACAATAGTTAATAGCCTGAACTTCACTTCGCTCATCTCCGCTTGAAGCATTTTAGTCATCACTTGTATTCAACCTAAATGTATTGTCCTTTTGATATCTTCACCTATCAGAACATATTCCTCTGGTTTTTCTCCAAAACCATTCCAAAAAATCCATAGCCTATTGCATTCAGGGCACTTAAGAAAACTTTTCATGTCCAAATATAATTCCTCTGCATCAATCTGATCTTGATATTTGTCGTACTCAACATCGGATATGAAGTTATACTCAATACTACACGGAATATCTCCATATCTTAAAATTTCACCACAACTGCATTGTATCTTTGGCATCTTACATCCTCCGATCTTATTGGACAAAATAATTACTTCCACTACACGTAATTAGCTATACTCATATCTCGTATCTGTAGAACTTAAGTCTCTCTATCCCAAATACCAGCAGCTACCCGCGTGTAACCCATAAGATCACGCTCACCTGCACCCTCTTCGGTTCCAATAACCCATCTCACCACATTATGGCTATCAAGATTCATCTTATTAAAATCCTCATCGTAGTCCACAACCACCTCGACACCTAAAGCAGAAACAAGTAAATTATTCACCATTTCAGAAGATAACAATAGGTTCGAAATTTCATCATAGATAGGACGAGTAACATCATTAAGCGTATCGCTGTCTAAGTAATCTATGTATTTTGTATCTAGAGACACTCCTGTTTGATAGATGGTACCGGCCTTACTTAACATCATCACAAACTTATTGGACTGGACTTCACCAAATATTAATATAATTCGGCCTTTCTCAAGAAGCGCGAGGACTTCCGCTATCTCAACATCATGCGGGTGGTTTATTAAGTCGTTGAACTCCCAATTTCCGATAGATTCAATCTGATTAATATTAGCGTTATACCCTCTTTCTTGAGCGGCTTCGAATAGCCAGGTTAAATCAATTATTCTTTTGGTAAAAGTGATTACATTGAAGTTCGCAGCCATATATCCACCTCCTAAGCACGGTCTACGAGATTTATTTCTAAATTGAGATAAACACTCCTCCAATTGATTTCGATATTAGAAACTTCATACCAACGTCACTTACAGTATAATACATATCCAGCTATAGTAAGACTAAGCAAAATCCAAATATACTTAACTTTGTGGCTTACGGAGGCGGAACCATGAACACTGTAATATTATATTAGACGAATTAGTATCTGCGAATGAACAGAACCGGCATATTTTGAACGTGGTGATCAGGCAGAACGACGAGCTAATAGCCAGACATGATTTTGAGGCGGACCAGCCGCACTTATTATATTCTGCAAGCAAAACCTTTATTTCCATGGCCGTCGGGATTGCCGTTCAATACTAAATTTCTGATGAGGGTCACGATCCATGATCTGCTCTGTATGGGGGCTGGGCATGCGGAATGTCGGTGAATAAAGCGGATTGGAGAAGCGGGCAGAAGTGGGATATTGCTGAGCTGTTTTTTTGAGGAGCCGGTTGTCTTTGAGCCTGGGACTCATTTTACCTATGATAATTCCGCCACTTACATGCTCTCCAGAATCATTAGCAGCACTACCGGAACTAGCCTGGACGACTATCTGTATGAGAAAATATTCCAACCGCTTGATATCCCCAGGCCGGAGTGGGACAGATGTCCACTGGGATTACCCCAAGGGTTCTCGGGATTACACTTAACCGCAGAGCATTTATCCAGATTCGGACAGCTGCTCCTGAATAAAGGTGCGTGGAACGGACAACAGCTCATTCCATCCGGTTATGTGAAACAAGCAACTTCCGTCCAGATAAAGACAGATGATTTCACTCCAGACTTCGCAACCGCAGATTATCACCAGGGTTACGGATATCAGCTGTGGATGAACTCCTATCCTAACTCATACCGGCTCGACGGATTGTACGGGCAATATGTTATCGTCATTCCGGATAAGAACGCAGTAGTTACCTATGTTTCCGATGAACGGGATAATATGACTGCGATCATTGAGCTGACCTGGGATACGTTAGTGGATAAGCTGTAAGGCTGCATGTGGAAATTCGTGGAACACACTCGGAATAGGTTTCAGTAACTTATCCGTAAAGATTATTCTCACGTGACCTGTCATTTAGCAGCCGCTTCGCTCGTAGAACCGCCGCACCCGGATAACAGATGGATTTATAACACTTATTGCTCCCGGCTCTGGAGCTTCAGCAAGAACAGTTGGATTTATGTCACTTAATTCTGCCCCTACACCGGGTAATTGCCTGATCCCGCAAAATTAAGTGTTGTTTTTCCAACTACGCCCGGTATGTTAGGGAATTTCCCGGAATTAAGTGTTGTTTTTCCAACTGTTGTTCCCAACCGGCGTGCGTGAGCATCCATAGATAAAGTTAGTTTACAAAAGCGCTGGGCACCAGTCAGCGGGAATGCAACCGATCATCGCATAAGCACATCAGCACATCCTGCACCCTCATCCCTAGCGTTCCAGCATTCCAGCATCCTAGCATCCTAGCATTCGAGCATCCCAGCATCCCAGCATCCCAACATTCCAGCATACTACGCATTCCCACATCCCAGCATTCCCACATCTGAGCATCCCCACATCCCAGCATTCCCTCAAACCACAAAGAACCCCGCGCCAGATGGTGATACTCACCTCAAGCACGGGGTTTCCTTTCCGCCAGAACAACCAATGGGGCCAGTATAGCAGATATGCTTACTATATTCCTCGTACAAATCCCGATTTCATCCTCTTACCTGAACGCCAAGCAGTACCCCGGCTCCAGCCCTACTCCTTCTTCCCCCGCAGCAAAGCAATCGCCGCCAGCAGGAAGGACAGCAGCGAGATGCCGAGCGCAATGTACAGCATCGGTGACACGCTGGAGCTGTTCCCCTCTTCCTCCATAATCGCCTCATGCTCGTCCATGGTCATGGTGCCGTTATCCGCCATGTCCATGGAGCCGTGGGAGTGGGTGCCTCCGCCGGAGGCTTCGGCGATCGCTGTGATGGAATGCGGGGATTCCGAGCCTTCTTCGCCGGACCATTGCACCACGCTGCCGTCGGCATAATGCTGGTAGGCATTCCAGGCGATATCGCCTGCGGCGGCCGGGTTCTGGACAGTGAAGTAGAAGCGCTGGAACTGTCCGGCCAGAATGCCGTCTCCGTTCGCGGTCCAGCTGACCTTGTCGCCATCCACCGTTACGTCCCAGCCGGGAGAAGCCTCATATTGCTTGAATGCAGCACCTGCCGGAATGCGCAGATCGATCTGCACCGTAGCAATATCTTTCTCAGATGGTACTTTGAGCGTGTAAGTCTCCCAGGCACCTGCACTCGATTGTGCAGGGCTGACGGTTACATGCGCACTAGCTACGGCTGCGAATACCATTAGTGCTGCGGCCGCTGGTACGGCCAGGGCTGCTATTTTACGGAAAAGTCTGTTCAATTCGATCTCCCCTTCTCTCTTATGTAGTCTAATCATCCTTCTGCAAGCTCTATCTTTTCCCCGGAAAATCCCGCTCCCGCGAAGCCAGTCCCTGCTCCATGGCATACCGGGTGAGCTGCGTGCGGTTCTGAAGCTGGAGCTTCTGGAGAATGTTTTTGAGGTGGTTTTTGACGGTGTGCTCAGAGATCCCGAGGGTGGCCGCAATCTCCTTATTCGTTGACCCGGAAGATACACAGCCCAGTATTTCCTTCTCCCGCGCCGTTAATGCCTCCCGCTCCTCCTTGACGGAGGTCACGGCGAACTCTTTCAGAATCTGAAAAGCCAGCTCCCGGCTCAGCGGAACCTCCTCACTTACAATTGCCAGCAGATACTCAATCCAGGTAGACGGAGCCAGATTCTTCAGGAGATACCCCTGCGCCCCCTGCTTGAGCGCTTCGAACAGATAGGAGATCTCATCCGATACGGTGACGATGACGATTTTGACATACGGATATTCCAGCTTAATGCGCCGCGTAGTTTCCAGGCCGTCCATTCCCGGCATCTCGATGTCAATCAGAATCAGGTCCGGCATCCATTGCCCCGTCCAGACGATCGCCTCCGCCCCGCTCGCAACAGCGCCGATCACTTCGAAACGTTCATCCAGCGCCACAATTTCACTCATGGCTTCACGCGCATGCGCATGGTCATCTACGATCAGCACCCGGCAGCGTTCCATCCGGCGTCCCCCTTTCGCAATCTCTACCACTGTTCCGGCAGAACCGGATTGTAAGTTAAGCTTCCAGCCCATGCTGCGTGCCCGTTCTCTCATAATCTGCAGACCATAACTTCCGCTCACCGCAAAAGGATCGGCATGCACAAATCCGGCACCGTTATCGGCAACAGCCACGTTCCAATTCAGCCTATCGCCTCGGCCGGAGACGGATACTTTACCTGCGCGCGTATGCTTGCGTACGTTAATAATGGCCTCGCGGATGCAGGACAACAGCTCAGCCTGTTCCGCTGCCGTTAGCGCCTGCTCGTCCAGATGCCAGTCCAGCGACACCTCAATCATCACTTCCCCGGATATTCCGGCAAGCTGCTCTTGAATGGACCGCTCCAGGGAGAAGCTCTCTTTGCCGCTGACCGGCACCTTCAGATTGGCAATGGCCTGGCGCACATAACGGTTGACTTCGTGGACTGTTTTCTTGATCTGGTCTACGCTCTCTCCACTGATCTCACCGTCTTTGCGGTTCTGTTCCAGGCGGTCAATCCGCACGGAGAGCAGAAACAGCGACTGTGCCATCCCGTCATGCAGCTCCTTGGCCAGCAGCTCACGCGCTTCCATCGCCATAGTTGCCGCCCGTTCCCGTTCCAGCTCCCGCTGGCTCCGTTCTAGCATCCGGAAGAGCGGCAGGAGCAGAACGATACTGAACAGAAAGACCAGCGCCGGCGTTAAATAGTTCCCCGTGTCCATAGAGATGTATTCCATCAGGAACTGATGCCGCACAAACTCCCAGATGCCGACCATAAGCGTTGGGATCAGCAGGATGAGCACTTTAATTCGGGTATACGTCGCTGTCGCCTCCCTAATACTGAAGATAACTTTATCATTACCGCGACTTCCCCGGCATGACTCTTTCGGGCTATGCCCGGCAATAAATGTTACAAATATAAGTATTTTAAAAATAATCTTATCTCGTCCGGACTCCATACTTACAATAATAGCAGGTCGCGAAACCATATCCGATAGGGTACACTAGGAACAAAGCACAATCAAGTATGAATTCATGCTGACTATACAGGAGAGACATTGAAATGAAACGTATTACGATTCTTATCGCCGATGATGATGCGGAAATTGCCGAGCTGATCGGACTGCATCTGGAAAAAGAGGGCTATCACCCCATCAAGGTCACAAGCGGCACAGCGGCTGTGCAGGCGGTCCAATCCCAGCATATTGATCTGGCGGTATTGGATATAATGATGCCCGGCATGGACGGGTATGAGGTGACCCGGCAGATCCGGGAGAAGCACGGGCTGCCGATTATTTTTTTGAGCGCGAAGACTTCGGATCTGGATAAAATCACCGGACTTGTCATCGGCGCCGACGATTATATGACCAAGCCCTTCAACCCTATGGAGCTGGTCGCCAGAGTGAATGCGCAGCTTCGCCGGTCCACGCAGCTGAATCAGCCGGTTACGGAGCACAAGGCAGTGCTGGAAACGGGAGGTCTGATCATTGATCCGGACCGCCGGTCAGTCACGCTATACGGACAATCGGTTGAGCTGACGCCGAAGGAGTTCGATATCCTCTATCTGCTGGCCAGCTATCCCAAGAAGGTATTCAGTGCAGAGCATCTCTTCCGGCAGGTCTGGGGCGAAGCTTATTATGAAGGCAGGAACACAGTCATGGTTCATATCCGCACCCTGCGGAAGAAGCTTGGCGAAGAACAGACCAAAAATATGTGGATCAAAACGATCTGGGGGGTAGGGTACACATTCAATGGCTAATCTGTTCCGCAGCTTCCGCTTCAAAATGATCTCCCTGCTCGTTCTGAGCATGATCTGCTCCGGCGCCATTACTTTTGCCCTCTATAAAGGTCTGCAGATGTACTATACCTCACAGGTTAAGCTGGAGGACCCGCTGGCCCGCTTCCGCTGGATGATCGCCAATTTCGGCGACCTCAACTTCTTCCTGATCTTCTTCATCCCGCTGGCGCTGCTGTTCTTCTTCCTGTTCACCAAGCCGTATGCCCGTTATTTCAAAGAGATCTCCCACCATATCCGCCTTCTGGCGAACGGGGATTTCAAAAGCCGCATCAGCATAACTTCCAGCGATGAGTTCGAGGATATTGCCGCCGATTTGAATCTGGCCAAGGATAAGCTGCAGCAGGCGGTAGAACGCGGGGATTTCGCCGAGAACAGCAAGGACAAGCTAGTGCTCAATCTGGCCCATGATCTGCGGACACCGCTGACCTCCGTGCTGGGTTATCTGGATCTGGTGCTGAAGGACGGGCAGTTAAGCGCTGATCAGGTTAAGCATTACACAACGATTGCCTACACCAAATCGCAGCGGCTTGAGAAGCTGATTGATGAGCTGTTTGAGATTACCCGGATGAATTACGGCATGCTGACCGTCCAGAAGCTTCCGCTTGATCTAAGCGAGCTGCTCGTCCAGCTGAACGAAGAGCTATATCCTGTGCTGGAGAACAACGGGCTGACAGCCCGCCTTGCGCTGGCTCCGCAGATGAGAATATCCGGGGACGGCGAGCTGCTGGCCCGGGTGTTCGAGAACCTGCTGACCAATGCCGTGCGTTATGGCAAAGACGGCCAGTATGTCGATATCCGCTGCAACCCGGAGGGGGAGAATGCGCTTGTCCAGGTGATCAACTATGGGGATAGCATCCCCGAAGATGAGCTGCCTTTTCTCTTCGATATGTTCTATACCGGCGACCGGGCACGGACACATCAGGAAGGCAGTACCGGACTGGGCCTGTTCATTGCCAAAAATATCGTCGAGCAGCACCACGGCACGATCTCTGTCCAGAGTGACACGATCCGCACTCTCTTTGAGGTGCGGCTGCCGGGTCTGCTCAAGTAGAGATTTAAGAAAAACTTTATCTTTACCCCACTTCTTTTTAAATTCACTCCCCTATTCTTATAGACATAGAGTCCAAGGAGGAAGATGAAATGAAGAAGTGGGTTTTTTGGGTTGTTCTTGCCGGTCTGCTTGGGTATGAAGGGCTGTACCAAGGCAGAGAAGCTGTTGTCCCCGGACAGGACATCCCAATCGTTCAAGTCCTTACAGACCACGGCTCCAAGAATCTGACGGTTATCCCTAAAAGCAGGGTTCATCAGGGCAATCTGCTGCTCGTCAACAAAGAATACCCTGTACATAAAGCGGGAGTCAGTAAAGATATTGTGAATCTGTCTGAGCATCAGGAGCTGACCGAGGGCTATGGCCTGCTGGACAACAAGACGATGCTCTCCGAACAGGTAGCGGAGCAATTCTCGATTATGATAGGAGCTGCAGCCGGGCAGGGTGTCCAGAATTTCCTGATCAGCAGCGGATACCGGAACAACCCGGAGCAGAAGCAGCTCTATGAGGAGAAGGGAGCCGAATATGCCCTTCCACCCGGCCATAGCGAGCATAATCTGGGCTTGTCACTTGATATCGGCTCCTCGCAGATGGCGATGAGCCAGGCTCCGGAAGGGCAATGGCTTCGTGACAACGCCTGGGATTACGGATTTATCCTGCGCTATCCTGAAGATAAGACGGATATTACCGGCATCCAGTATGAGCCTTGGCATTTCCGTTATGTCGGCCTGCCGCACAGCGTCATTATGAGGGATAAGCATTTCACCCTGGAAGAATACCTGGATTATCTGAAGCAGCAGGAGACGATTACCGCTACCGTTAACGATACAGAATATCAGATTTCCTATATAGCGGTCTCTGGAAATACTCCGGTTCCTACCCCTGAAGGCCGGCATGTGGAGTTCTCGGGCAATAATATCGACGGCGTTATTATGACGGTATATCCATAAGAGCCAAGCCATATAACAATATAACCTAGAGAAGGCGGTGATGCGGAATGAATCCGGCACACAAACTGAGAATATACGGGTTGCAGTCACTTTTCGCCGTATACATCTATGTACTATTCAAAATCATCTTATTCAAGTTTGGTTCGATTAACTTCAGCTTTCTCTGGCAGCAGCTGCAGAAGAGCCCGGATAATATTGCCGGCAGTCTGCGCACAGGAAACTTTGTTCCGCTCGCTACCCTGACCAATACGTATCATCATCTGACAGCTACTACCCTGGTTAATTTCGCGGGAAATATTGCCTTGTTTATCCCTTATGGCATATTCCTTGTGCTACTGTCCCCGAACGGGAAAGGCGGCGGCTCCTTCACCGGTGTCCTGCTGCGTTCTTTGGCGTTAAGTGCAGTGCTTGAATGTTCGCAGGCGGTATTCTACATCGGAACCTTTGATGTGGACGATCTCATTCTGAATACCTTCGGCGGGCTGCTGGGGTATATCCTGTTCCGGCCTGTGATGAAGGCATTTAAGCCAAGCGGAAAAGGCGGTGCCGCCAACAAGGACGACCCTGCACCAGCGGAAAAAAGAAGGATCTTCTATGATACGAAGTCTAATCCTCCTGCTATATCCGGCAAAGGCTCCTCTGTCACCAAAAGGTGACGGGGAGCCTTTGTCATCGCTAAGGATTTATATCCCGCCTTATATCGGAGAAGTGTACCGGCCGTACTGGATCTCCAGTTCTTTGAAGGCATTGCCTTGCTGCAGCAGGAAAAAGGAGTTCACGCCCTCCGCTCCCCACCAGTTCAGGCCAAGCAGTAATCCGTCTGCCGACTGTGCAGCAAACAATAACGAGAACATCTCCGGCCGCATCTCCCCGCCGTCATCGACACGCCAGACCGAATATTCATCGTTCTCAATAACCGCAGGATAATCCATGAAGCTGAGCTTACCGTCTTCATTCAGGACAAGACTGAACAGCATATCCTTATCCTGCCTTATGAACTGGACCAGATACAGCTCCCTATTCAGGGCCAGATCAGCCAGCTTCCAGGCGGACTGAATCTCCCGGTGCTTAACGGCAGCAATGCTCTTGCGCACGGGATCTCCGGCGGCAAGCTGCGGAGCAGCCGGGTCAGCCGGTTGAAGCTCCAGCAAGGCAGCCGGCGGGAAGAGGGCGGAATCAGCCAGATAATAGGTTTCATCCGGTTTCGCTGCGCCACTCTCTACCGTGTAGACAAATCCGGCCAGGTTAGCGAAATTATTCGCCAGCTCCCGTCCATTGCTGTTCTCACTCCCCGCTTGCCGCTTCCCGAACTTCACGGCCAGTACCTGGCCTCCGTTGCCGATAGCGGTATTCAGGGATTCCATCTGCTCCCCGCTTCCCTCTTCCTGCGAGGTCACAAGAATATGACTCCCGGTCTCGTCGGCGAAGCCGAAGACAGGCTGCAGCTTGGCGGGATCGAGGAATGCCGCCAGGGCAGGCGACTCGGTACCCTCGGCGGCTGCAGTAGGGTCCGCCGTTTGCGGGACAGCGGTCTGCTGCGGGACAGGCGACGGACTCTGCGCCACAGGTGATGGCATGGCCGAAGATTCTGCACCGCCTGCATTGTCATTGCCATCTGTCCTTGAACAGCCGGACAAGGCGAAGACTACTGCCGCCATAAGAATAATCAGTCCGGCTGCTTTCAGCCGGTGCCGGGAACTTCTCTTCACGCGATTCATAGGGTCCCCTCCAGTGGAGTTATTCGAATATACCCATACTAAGGTAGCGTTCACCAGTATCGGGAGCAATGCACAGCACCCGCTTGCCGCGGCCAAGGCGCCGGGCTTCCTGCAAGGCTGTCCATACTGCTGCTCCGCCGGAAGGACCAATCAGGATCCCTTCGGTACTGGCCAACCTCCTTACCATATCCAGTGCATCTTCATCGGATACCTGCACAATCTCATTATAGATGCCGGTATTTAGAATCGCCGGCACGAATCCGGGGCTGGTGCCCACCAGCTTATGCGGTCCGGGTTTGCCGCCGGAGAGCACCGGTGACCCTTGCGGCTCCACGACAACCACGCGGAGCTCCGGCAGCTGCTCACGCAGCGCTTCTCCTGTGCCGGTAATCGTGCCGCCTGTTCCGGATGTAGCTACGAATACGTCCAGCCGGCCTTCCATCTGCTCCAGAATTTCCGGAGCGGTGGTAATGCGGTGAATGTCCGGATTCGCCTGATTCTCGAACTGCTGCGGAATGAAGCTCCCGGCAATCTCTTTGCCCAGCTCTACTGCCTTGGCAATAGCGCCCGGCATCCGCTCTGCCGCCGGTGTCAGCACAACCTCCGCTCCGTAGGCCTTCAGGATATTGATCCGTTCCTTCGTCATATTATCCGGCATGATCAGGATTGCCTTATACCCTTTCGCCGCCGCATTCATCGCCAGGCCGATGCCGGTATTGCCGCTCGTCGGCTCGATGATCGTCCCGCCGGGCTGCAGGCGCCCGTCCAGCTCCGCCTGCAGGATCAGATTATATGCAGCCCGGTCCTTAACGCTGCCGCTGGGATTGAACATTTCCAGCTTCACGTACAGCTCCGCATCCTCCGGCCCGGTAATGCGGTTCAAGCGTACAACCGGCGTACCGCCGATCAGCTCTGTAATATTATTGACTACCAGCTTAGTCATATATATACCTCCCCTATTCCTGTCTTAATCTTCATGCACGATGTAACATCCATTGTATCGCTACCGGGTGGCACTTGTCGATTTGGCGGCTTCAGAGGGGCTACTCTTAAGCCAGAAACCCTGCTAATATCCACGGACAGAATACTGAACCGCCTATGCCCGCTTGAATAGTGGAGTCAGAGGGCTTGTATAAGTGTACTTAGTGCTGAACGGCGATCTGTGGGGGGATGTGTAGTACGTGGCGGCAGGGGGATGCGGGGGGTGTGGCGGCGGGGGTGCGGATTGCGGGGGTGTGGCGGCGGGGGCTCCAAGGGCTGCAAGGGCTGCGAGAATAGTAAGGATTAGCGCGGACACAGGACTAACTAGCAGGGATAACACCGGTAATGTGGGACACAACCGGAATTGTTGTACTTTATGCAGGATTTTCAGCAGATGAGCGAGCCAAATTACGGATTGTTGTACAAAATACAATAATTTTCCTCAGATAAGCAAGATAACTCCTTAATTGTTGTAAAACATACAATATTTCCGTCTTTTTAGGCTGGACAGAGCCTGAAATGTTGTAAAATATGCAGGATTTCCGCAGTTAGGCGAGCTTGAGCCTGAAATGTTGTATAACCTGCAGGATTTCCGCAGTTTGGTGGCTGTTTGTACAAACAGTCCTAGACCCGGTTCCAAGATGAACAGGTTCTGCTGTCCAAAGGAGGACAGTTATCCGGTTCAACGGGAAAAACCGCCCCCCGGACACACGGGAGGCGGTTTTTTGCAGCATGCTGAATATCATGCAACTTAGCATAATGCAGCTGAGCAATATTCAGCCATACAATAATCAGCTATACAATTTCAGCCCTACGGATTCACCGTAATCGTAAACGTCGACGTGGTATTTTTAATAGGCGTTACAGTGTTCAGGATCTTCAAGTTATTGAAAACTACGTTACCTACCGCCGGGCCTTGACCTGCTTCAGCCGATTCGTTGGCCCAGATGCCGACTCCGGATTTGGCGTCGAAGGCATCGCCGCTCTTCTGCGCGCCGGAAATCGTAACATTTGTAAAAATCGTGTCCGCTACAGGGAATTGCGGTGAATTGCCGACATAGTTGGTCTGGAACATAATCCCGTGATAGGTCGGATCAATGATATCCACATCACTGACGCGGATGCCCTGGAACACCTTGGAGGCGGAGAATACCCAGATGGCCGGGAAGGTCTGTGAGCCCCAGAAATGTCCGCCGGCCCGGACGACCGAAATGTTCTGGAAATTCGTAGTCGGCGATGCGCCGAAGCCGTTTATGGCATACCCGAAGTCCAGTGAGCTGATCGTAATCCCCGAATAGCAGAGTGTATCCGCAATATAGATGTTGCGGAAGGTGTTGGCATAACCGCCGTAGACGGCTACACCGGCTGCACGCCAGGTCAGGATCGAAGTCAGGTTCTCGTATACATTGTCCTTCATGTCCGAGCCGCCGGAATCGATTGCCGAGAACAGCGCGAAGCTGTCATCTCCGGTCGCCCGTGCTTCATTGTTGGACACGAGGTTGTTCGTGCTGCCGTTGGTCATATTGATGCCGTCGGCGAAGGTGTTGCGGATACGGGAGTTTCGGATCACCATGTAGTCGGTATTCGCCCCCCAGTACATACATACCTGATGTTCGGTCCAGATGTTGTCGATTGTAATGTTCGCTACATTGGAGAAGTCGAACACTTTGCCGGGACCGTCAATGCGTGAGGTATAGTTGCCGAAATAGGCAAATCCCGAGAAGGTGGAGCCGTTCGCTGAATCGGTAGCCCTGAAGCCAACATCCGTATTGGACTGGTTGACCGGTGCATAGAACCGGGTATACCAGGGTCCGGCTCCGACAATTTTAATCGCTTTGCCGTAGACCTGGAACTTGTTCGAGGTTTCATACGATCCGGCTGGAAGATATACACCGGTAAGGTTGCCGGTTGTATCCATACGGACCTTATCAATCGCATTCTGCACGTCCTGGTGCGTGAAGCCGAGCGGAACCGTATATTTGGCCGGGTCCGGATTAGCGATCGGCGCTACCTGCTCCAGGCTGACGAAGTCAATCGCATACTGTGAAGTGTTGGCTGCGTCCTTCTGAAGTCTGATTGTGCTGCCCGCCGGAATGGTGCTGTCGAACATAATATTCGCTTCATCATAGATGTGGCGCGGCGAACCGGCGCTTGGCATATTGCCCGGGCTGATCTCTGAGCCATACAGCCAGGCGTATTTGGAGTTCAGCGTTATGGCTTTGTTGAATACGCCGTTCACATAGATATTAAGTGTAGCGGTTGTTCCGTCACCGCTTGCCGAGTCCGGAATTGAGAACCGGGTAACGAGCGTATTAGTGCTGGCTTTGGTGGTGAACTCAACATAGCTGCCTGTAGTATTCAGCGTGACTGCTCTTCTGCCCGAGGCTTCACCGGCAAGATCACCGATATTGCGGTTCGGATTCAGCTTGACTGCTCCGCCCCCGACAACCCCGTCCTCCGCTTCATACATATCGTAAGGCATATTGGCCCCGCGTCCAATGTACAGCGACTGATTCTGGATGTTGTTGGCCCGTTTCACTGCCAGTTCATTAGCGTCTGCGGCAATTTCAGTTTTTACATTATATTTCCCGTTCACAGCGGTCCAGGTTCCAAGGGCAACCGGAGCCGTTGTGCTTCCGCTGGCAATGACACCGTTATAAGCACCGGTCAGCGTTTTGATTACCGCACCGGTGGTCGCATCAGTCAAGGTCAGTGTGATGTTATGTGCACCACTTGCCGAGGCTGCCGTTCCCTGATTCTTAATAGCGACTGAGAAGCTCACGGGATTCCCGCCAGCCGGATTCCCCGGCGACCAGCTGACCGGAGAAGCAATCAGATCCGAGCTGGATACCGGATTTACGGTAAGCGATGCGGGATTCGAAAAGCTGTTATTCCCTTCATTCAGCTCAATGACGGTGTTGCTCTCGTCGACCTTTGCACTTAAGGCATAGGTTGCGGCATCTTTGGCGCCGATGTTCAGCGATACTGTAGCCGAAGCACCTGCGGCCAGTGCTCCGACTGGTGCTGTCCCGGCAAGCGTGGTACCCAGATAGAAGCTGACGTTTGTTGCTGCCGCTGAAGCAGACCCGGTATTCTTGACGGTAGCATTCAGCGAGATGACATCGGTCTCTACCGGAGCGGAAGGGCTCCAGGACATTGCCGTTACTGTCAGATCCGGATTCGCAGCCGGTGTGCCGATGATCTGAAATTCAGCTACCTGTCCGGCGCTTGAACCGGAGTTCGTGGTGAATTTCAGCTGCAGCTCGCTGGCCGTTGCTGTGACAGGAATGGTCACGGAGTTGCCGCTGGCCGGGTTAAAGGTGTACACCGTGGCCGGAACTAGACTCGTGAAGGTGCCGGTAGACTGGTTATGACCCAGTACCTGAATGGTTTGGGTACGGGTAGCCCAGGCCGCTGCAGGATTCAGCTTCACAACTACCGAGGTCACATTGGCGTTCGCGCCAAGGTTCACAGTCAGTGTGTTCGGGTAGCTTCCGCCCGCTCCTTCCCAGTACGTAGTCACATCTCCGTCATTGGCATTCGCGGGGACAAACGTAAAGACTGAAGATGAGGCATTAACCGCTTTGCCGATTGCCAGGTTCGAGCCAGGACCCGCGCTTGGGGAGGCCGTCGGCGAGGCAGTTGGTGAAGGTGATGGTGTGACAGTTGGGGTTGGAGCAGGCGTTGGGGTTGGTGTGGCCGTCGGGGCTACAGTAGGAGAAGCCGTTGGTGCTACTGTTGCCGTTGGCACTGGTGTGGCTGTCGGCGCTACCGTTGGTGCCACCGTCGGAACGGGGGTTGCTGTAGCCGTCGGGGCCGTTGAGACGGTCAGGACCAGCTGATCCAGATTCACGTTGCCGGAGTTGGACGCATCGTATTTGTAGGCAATCGTGTTATTTCCGGCATTTAACGCCAGGATTTCTGCCTGTGTAGACCAGGTATCCCAGTTGGCCAGGTTAGCAAGTGAGGTCTGCTTGATCTTGGTACCGTTCACGTAGACACTCAGCGTCCTGGTGCTGCCGGAGGCATTGGCATACCGCAGCGCTGCGCTGTAATTGCCAGCAGATGCAGCCGAAACGGTGAACGTTGTCGCTGCTCCTTGGGCAAGATAACCATCAACAAACGCCGACCCGGTATAGCCGGTGTGATCTGTGTTGGTTTTGGCCCCGCCGGACAAGGCGGCAGCTTCCGCTTCATAAGTTCCCGGTGCCGAAACCGCAGTTCCGTACACCTCGAGTTCGGATAACTGCGCAGCAGGCCAGCCGGTGTTGGCCGTGAAGGTTATTTTAATATAACGGGCTGTTGCAGCAGTGAAATTAACAGTGACTGTGTTAGAGCCGCTGGAAGGATTGAAGCTGTAGGCCGCTGATGCAGCCAGGTTGCTGTAAGAAGCATCATCCGTACTGCCTTGAACGGACAATGTCTGTGTTCTTGCTTCCCAGGCTGACGGCAGCTTGAGTACAACCTGATTGACGCTACTGCTGGAGCCTAGATCGACCTTGATCCATTGCGGAAAAGCATTGCTGGCACTCTCCCAATACGTCCCCTGGTTGCTGTCATTGGCGTTCGCTGCCACATACACATCACCGACCGAGCTAGCGGTAATCGTCTTGCCTTGAGCCAGATTGCCTGCCGCTGCCCCCACTGCCGGGAATAACGCCAACTGGCCCACACATAGCGCAAGAATCAGACTGTACAGCAGGAATGTCCTTTTCACAGAAGCCTTGTGTCTGGTAATCATCTGCCAACCACCTCCTATAATTTTATGATGCAGCCTTAAAGTATGCGCTTTCAAAAATGCCCCTTCCCCTTATCCTTATCCTTATACTCCTCGCCTCCTAGATTCCCCTGCCTTCTTGCAGTCCTGAAGATAATTTTGCAATCAGCCAGTTCACTCCTCCCCCCACTGCTTCCCTTACACATTCAAAAGACCGGTCCGCTCCTTGCGTCAATATGCAGAACAGCAAACCGCAAGCGCAAGAGAAACGGCCCGGACCCGGAGTGAGCCTATGAACTAACTAATTATGGTAATAATATAAGATATCACTAGGTTGAGGTCGATGGCGTATTCTATGATTAGTGTGTGCATAAATACGGATTTCATATTTTTATGCAGCACTCCTGAGCGGAGCAGCACTCGATTCCACTGAACAACACCGGGAGAGTTTAAACTTAACTAAAGTCGGCATACCCCCGCAGGCAGGATGCCTATACAATGGATACACAAGGCACGGGCCAAGGGGGAACTACACATGAATGAAGCTGACCAACAGGAACTATTCCTTAAAAACGAGAAACTCATTAACATGGTTATTGAGCGGGCCAAGCGGGATTATCCGGAGGAGATTGCAATGATCGGGCTTACGGGCTCTTTTCGTACCGGAGATTTCCATGACAAAAGCGATCTGGATCTAATTATCATCAATAACAACCATCAGGGCTGGGGCATCTCTTCCTGCTTCATACTGGGGGATGTCGGATACGATATCTATTGCACTCCATGGGAGACCCGGATTGAAGAGCAGGCTGCGCTTGAGAGTCCGATGACCTCCAGTCTGATAGATTTGCAGGTGCTCTATTGTGCCAAACCGGAATATATGGAGAAATTCAATGCGTACAGACAGAGGGCGCTGGACACTTTAGCTAAGCCTATCGGGAGCGAATGCATCGGCAGAGCGAAGAAGTGGATCGACAGTGCCAAGCAGGAGTATGCGAATACCATGCTTGCTGAGGATCTCGGAACCGTCAGGCTGGCTTCATGCGAGGTGGTCTACAATCTGGTCTATGCACTGACAAATTTGAATAATACGTATTTTAAAAGAGGGCTTAAGCGATATCTGGAGGAAATTGCCGCCTACCGGTATATTCCTGAGGATTTTGAAACGATATATATGGATGTGATTCATGCCAAGACTATGGATGACATACGAAGCACCACCTATACCCTTCTAAGAAGCATCCATGATCTGTACAATACCTTGTATCAAAAATATGTAATCCAGCCTGTACCGGCCTACGATAATCTGGCGGGCACCTATGAAGAGCTATGGTGTAATTACCGCCATAAGGTTATTGCAAGCAGCGAAATGAAAGACAAATCCTATGCTTTCTATACCGCAATGGGGGCACAGCAGTTCCTGGATGAAATGACAGAGTCGCGGGGAACCCGGAGGTTTGATCTGCTGCAACACTTCGATGCGGATCAGCTTGATGGATTTAAGGAGCAGTTCCTGCTGGCGATGGATGAATATCTGGAAGAATATAACCGCACCGGCCGGCCGGTCGAACGCTATAGTACCTTTGAGGAGCTGTATAGACAATATATGAAGGTTTAGGTAATTCTACGGGATAATTAAATGGCCATATGATCAGGAGGTTATTATGCTTAGTTATAATAATACAACGACCGAAGTTGCAGCCAGCGGAATTGATACCGTTATTATATCCGTTGGTGCAACCGAGCAATTCGGACCCTTTCTTCCCATGCATTTGGATACATTAATTGCAGAGTTGTATGCTGAATCCTATGGAAAAGCATTAAATGCCTACGTTCTGCCTACCCTCCCGTTTAACACTTCAGAAGAGCATGCCAACTGTAAGGGAACGGTAACGGTCAGCCCGAATATTTTAACTGCAATGTTAGAAGATATTATTATGAATTTAGCAAGACAGGGATTTACCAAGTTTGTAGTATGCAATGGACATGGTGGAGCGTACTGGGAAGCGGCCTTTGTTAAGCATATCAATTACAAGTACCCCGAGCTTCTTTTGATTGCCCCAAATCACAACACTCCTCATGCCTGGACAGAAGCAGCGACGCAAGCCGGTCTGGAAGGTTTAGATGAGATGCATGCCGGGTTATTGTCGGTGTGCACCGCCATGTGGTTATGCCCTGAACGGGTTCAGACGAAGTCTATGGGCTCCAGCATCCCTGCTGACAACCGGTTGTATGCAGATTATATGGGATGGGACAAGCTTACCGAAGATGGCTGCTGGGGGAAATTTGAAGAAGACAGCTACACCGATCAAGAATTAAGTGAGAAAGGCAGGCTGTTCTGGGAGACGTTCATTCATAAACGGAGTGAAGGGTTACTTCAGATTCTTGAGGAAGCCTACCGGAGAAAGATGGCGAAATAGTATATTCGTCCATCGGGCATGAATGATTATGAATGCTTCTACCCGCTGAATGCAAAGACCCCCGCCGTTTCCGGCGAGGGTCTTTGTTATATTCTCTGGGAGAGAATTCTTAATTATTCTGCATGATCAAGCTGAAAATAAGCTGAAGGCCTGTTAATCTACACGTTGAAACGTGCCACGAGACCCTGCAAACCTTGCGCCAGCATACTCAGCGCGCTGGCAGATGAAGCAATTTGTTCTACCGAAGCCATCTGCTCCTGCGAGGCAGCGGATACCTGCTGCGTATTAGCCGCAGTAGTCTCCGAAATCTGCGTAACCGTGCGGATGGAGTCTACGATTTCCTCCGTAGCCGCCGTGATTTCTTCCACGGCCCCGGATACCTCCTGAACCTGTCCGGCCAGCGAATCAATCGAGCTGCGGATTTCATGGAAGGAATGTCCGGCCTCTTCAATGATATTAGTTCCGCTTTGCACTTCGTTCATGCTGTTCTTCATCACCTTCACTGCATGGTCGGCATCGGACTGGATTCCGGCCGCCATCTCGGCAATCAGATTGGCGGATTCAGCTGACTGTTCGGCTAGTCTGCGCACCTGATCGGCCACTACCGCAAATCCTCTGCCCTGCTCTCCGGCCCGCGCCGCTTCGATCGTTGCATTCAGCGCCAGCATATTCGTCTCCGAGGCAATCCCCTTGATCACTCCGACAATGCTGCCAATTTCCTGTGACCGCTTCACGAAGCCCATGACCTGGTGCGAGAGGGACTGAATGGATTCGTTGATGGAATCCATCTGACGGCCGGCGGACTGCAGGGAGTGATCTCCGGCAACCGCATATTCGGCAGAGCGCAGAGAGGCTTCCGAAATATCCTGTACACTGGCAGCAATCTGCTGAATCCCGGCTGACATTTCAATAATCGTATTCATGTTGGTCTGCAGATCATTCATCTGCCGGCCTGTGCCAGTAGCAACTTCGCCCATAATCCCGGCAATCTTCTCAGTCGCTTCAGCAGTCATCCCGCTATCAGCGGTCAGCTTGACCGAAGAAGCGGCGAGGCCGCTGGCAGAAGCATTAACCTGACCGATCATCGCCGCCAGATTATCGGTCATTTTATTGAAATTCAGGGCCAGATCACCGATCTCATCCTTCGTCCGCACACTCAGCTTGCGGGTCAGATCGGCATCGCCGTCTGCAATCTCTTTGAGCTGCTTGTTCACATCACTCAGCGGCTTCAGAATCCGTGCCGACATCACGAACGCGATCAGCACAGCCAGCAGGACAGATAATCCCGTGACTCCCATACTCGTAACCATAGACGAGCTGCGATGGGTAGCCGCCTGACTCTGCTCCTTCGCAATTTCTTCATGCAGCATATTCTCAAATACAAGCTGTGAATCGATAATGGTATCCAGAGAGAGCGTCGTAAACGACTTTTGTGCTTCCGGGAAATTGCCGTCTTTGGCTAATGCAAAAGCTTCCTCCAGCACGGCCAGATAATTGCCCCATTCACTCTCCAGATTCGTAATTCCCGCAAGCTCAGCTTCGTTCAGGCCCGCATCCTTCAGTTCTTCCGCCGCCGCCGTAATCTGCGGGATCATCGCTTCATAAGCAGTCAGGTTGGCCGTTCTTTCCTCATCCGTATTGCTCATGACATACCTCGCCGCCAGCCCATCTGCTGTACGGATATCATCGGTTAACCCCTGCACCAGTGACAGCTTGCTGTAATTACGGTTGATCTGCTCCGTAAGCATGGTTACCTTCCCCTGAAATAATGTGCTGCCCGCGATTGCGATAATGAACACGATAATAACGGCGGCGAACCCCGACATGATTTTGGCACGTATCCCTCTAAGTCTGTTGAACATCATGAATTCCTCCACTCCATATGTAAGCTATACTGCATAACCCCTGCCCTTAGGGGCTTGTACACTATGTATCCTGCGTGTATCCACCTGCATGCACGCTCCATGCGTCTGGTGCTGGCCCGTCCCTCCTTAAGCATGTTGCTAATCTTTTCCTCATGCCTGTATCTTACGTTCCAATCCTTAAACCAATCTGAAATGGAGCTGAGCATTCGCTGAAACAATGCAGAAGCAGCTGATCCGGCTCTAAGGCAATGTATGTTTCAGCAGGAGATTGCGGCAAATATAAGAATCGTGAATTACAGTAACATACCTCCATGGCAGCACATTGTATTCGGTTTTTCGCATACATTTGGCCCGGGTACCTCCATGGCAGCCCATTGTATTCGGTTTTTCGCATACATTTGGCCCGGTTACCTCCATGGCAGCACATTGTGTTCGGTTTTTCGCATACATTTGGCCAGGTTACCTCCAGGGAAGCCCATTGTGTTCGGTTTTTCGCATACATTGGCCCGATTACCTCCATGGCAGCCCATTGTGTTCGGATTTTCGCATACATTTGGCCCGGTTACCTCCATGGCAGCACATTGTATTCGGTTTTTCGCATACATTGGGCCCGGTTACCTCCAGGGAAGCCCATTGTGTTCGGTTTTTCGCATACATTGGCCCGATTACCTCCATGGCAGCACATTGTATTCGGTTTTTCGCATACATTGGCTCTCCTTTGGCCCGGCTTCCGGGGGATTCAGCGGGATTCCTGATGCAAGAGCAAAATCACCCTTTTTGCATAAACAACACAAAAAAACCGCCACCCCGGCCAAAGAAGGCAGGAGATGACGGTTTTTGGAAGAGTACTCTATGCGTTAAACTTCTATAGCTATGTAAGTAGGCTACTGTGATTCACCCAGGTTTGCTCAGTCTCGCTAGAGTTCACTTAGATTCATTCGTACAAATTCCCGTTCGCCAGCATGGCGAGCCTCTCTTCATCCAGCACAATTAGCCGGCCGCGCCTGCGTTCAATGATCCCCTCTTCGATCAGGCGGCGCACCACCCGGTTCAGATGCCGGTAGCTTGTCCCCAGCAGATCGGCAGTCTCTGTCAGGCTGGAGGTACGGATCTCTTCTACCCGCTGAGCGCCGGTGTTGTCCGAGAAGAGTGACATCAGGTAGCTGGCGAAGCGGTTCTCCACCGGATACAGCACATTCATGGCCGAGGTCTGGCCCAGCGTATACAGCTTATGGCTCAGCTCCCCGACGAGGAAGCGCAGCAGCGCCGTATTGTCTTCGAACTCTTTTAGCAGCAGCTTTCTTCCGGCCACCAGCAGCAGGCTGTCCCCCACCGATACCACCTCATTATTGACCGGATACTGGCGCAGCAGCTCCACATCCCCGATCACCGACATCGGCCTGGCGAACCGGACCAGCATTGATTTGCCGTTAGGCAGCAGCGTATGAATCTTCAGCTTGCCCTGCACCAGAATGAACATGCTCTCCAGC
Source organism: Paenibacillus sp. FSL H8-0259 (assembly GCF_037963255.1). Classification (NCBI taxonomy): domain Bacteria; kingdom Bacillati; phylum Bacillota; class Bacilli; order Caryophanales; family Paenibacillaceae; genus Paenibacillus; species Paenibacillus sp. FSL H8-0259. The sequence continues at coordinate 3,322,949 of NZ_CP150147.1, read as the reverse complement.
CGGTCGCCCACCGAACACACTGCGTCCCCGTCGCTGTAGCGCCGAAGCTCCATTTGGGCAATTGCGCCGCTGCTGAACATTGCCGTAAGATTATTCTGCTCCGCAAGACTGCGTACCGCCTCCGGATTTACTATCGAATTCATGCCGTTCTTCCTCTCCCGCCGTGTAAAGTCAAGCTTATGTTCAAACTGTACCACAGCTCCAGGGCAAAGGGCTAACCGGCCTTACTTCATATCGGCGTCGTCCAGGCGGATTTCAGCTACAGTTGCATCCGGAGAACACCAGAATTCCAAAGTTACCCCTTGTTTGTGATCAATGTATCCGATAATATCTGCGGTCTGCTCATTGTTTTTGTAATATTTGCTTCCATACAGGTCAAGCACACTTTGTTTGCTGTCTCCCAGTCCGATGCCTAAGGCTGTATGGAGCGGATCATCCGAACGGTTATTATCCGTGGCGGTGATCATGATCCGCTTGACCATTCCTTCATCCGGGCCGGAATGGACAGAGGCAGTGACAAGACCGTCCTCCCAATGATAGTAATCATACAGCTCATTATCCTCTTTACTTAACGGGCTGCCTAACTGCTTAAGCAGATGACTGTCATTAATATTGTCATGCAGGTTCACACCGCCGATCGCTTCGCGGGCAAGGTCTGTGGAAGACGTCAGCTTTTCGGAATATGCCGAGAATTGATAGACACCGAAACCCGCAATGATCACAGCAATCAGAATAAATACTATCCGTTTTATCCCCATATTAGTGTGCAACGCCCTTCTCAAAATATTGTTCCAGTTCCCTACGCTCCTGGAATTTGGCTAGATTGAAGGATGGCCAGCTCTTCAGCGGCTCTGACCGGTCAGACAAACGGCTGTGCAGCGCTTCGTCAAGAATACCTTTCTCCTGCCTGCTGAACTCAATCAGCTCCGGAACCACATCCGCGGACAGTCCGGCCAGATAATTGGCATCCAGGGTGCCGCTTGCGGCGTACCGCTGAATATTCTGCCGGGCGATAATATGATCCATCCCGATATAGTTCATCAGCACATAAGACAACAAACCGAGCACGATGTAACACTTAAGCAATGGGAATTCTGCCCGGCTGATCCGCACCGCAGCCAGAACAAGCAGCAGCCCGAGGAAGATCATGAAGGCATGCACCAGGAAGCGGATATAGGTATAACCATACGCTTCTTCATACAATGTCAGCCGGGAGTATGCAGAGTAGAGCATGACCATGGAGCACAGAACCAGAATATAGAGCAGAATCTGAATTACCCGCTTCAGCCCGCCGCCTGCTTTGCGCACCGCCAGCAAGGAGAGCAGCAGAATAGCGAAATTGATCGCTGTCACCAGAATCAGCTCAAAGAATCCGCTCCGCGCATAATCCGCATACGTCTTGCCATCCGGCAGAATGCCTTCCCAGGCCCCGAACAAATACGAGAATTGCACGCTCACAAACAGCATGTATACGGCATTAATTACCGCAAGAACCGTAGTAATGATGATCGGATCATCAACGCCGATGCTTTCCTCTTCCGGTTCGGTCACATCCTGCTCTGTCAGAGCATCCAGCCCGCTCGGCGGATAGGTCCGGATATAGGACTTACTGTCAATAAATCCCCACACAAAGCCGAACATCCCGAGTCCAAGCAGAATAATCCACAACGCCCTGGAGACCCACTCACCAAAAGAGATATTATCAAAGTAACCCGGGAGCTCTGACAGCAGCCGGTTGAATACCCCATCCGCCGTGGAGAGAAGCGAGGTGACGATGAGCAGCAGCGGAAGGGAAATCAGCAGCCCGATCACCACACGGATCAGAACCTGCTTGCGTTCATTAGACACTCCGCCCTGTCTGCGGCGTAACAGCTTCACTGCAGTATTCCAGTGGCGCAGGCTCTGGGGGAAGAAATGCTCCAAAGCCGCTCCGATCAGCCCGAAGCCGCTCCAGGCGGGCAGGCGGTAACTGAACATATAAGTCATATGTAATAGAATCAGCGCCGGAATGACAAGAAAATTAAGCCCGAAGAAAAACCAGTTGCCAAACAGTGCGTACGTCAGCGACAAGAGTAAGACCGAACCCATCCACATATAGCTGAACCAGTTGTGCTTACGCAGCTTCTCCTTGCCGAAATAGAGCATAAAGGCATAGAACAGCACTACAAAAATCGGGTAAGAGATTCCGGGCATCTTGCCGTAGAACAGGTACTGATGCACAAGCGCAAGCAGAAACGCGGCCAACAAAACAACGCGCGCAAACCCCGGTTTGGATACGGTTTGATTGTCCATGGTAAATTCCTCCATCTTTTTACTTTCCTACCCTGATTCTAGCTGATAAAATAAGAAGAAAAAGAGAAATATATTATTATTAATTTCCTATTTTGTGAAAGGAGAACCCTATAAATGAAGCTACACAGTCAATTTCTGAAGCTGCATTCGCATCATGGAGGCCCGGCAGAGGTCCTTGTTACTCTCGATGAGCTGGCCTTGACCCTCGGCTGTACCCACCGCAATGCACTGCATGTGATCCGCAAAATGGTAGAAATGAACTGGATCACCTGGACGCCCAGCCGGGGACGGGGGCGGCGCTCCAAGCTGGTGTTCCTCGCAGCCTCCGAGGATATTGCCCTGGAATCCATGATGCAGGCCATCAGCAGCAAGGATATCAGCAGCGCTCTGGAGGGAATCCGCGGACATGCGCGCACCTCCGCCCTGCAGGATACACTCCAGGGCTGGCTGCTGGCTTACTTCGGGCATCATGCCGAGATGCAGAGCGACAAGCGGATCGATACGCTGCGGCTGCCGGTCACGCAGCAGCTGCATACCTTCGATCCGCTGTATATGAATCTGCTGGCAGAGTCTTTTGTTTCCAGCCATGTCTTCGACGGTCTGGTCGGCCGCAGCGGCGAACGCGGCAAAGTGATCCCCGGTCTGGCCCATGCCTGGGAGACCGACGAAGCCCGTACCGCGTGGACCTTCCATCTGCGCAAAGAAGTCCTGTTCCATCACGGCAAGGTACTGACCGCCGAGGACGTAGTCTACTCGTTTGAACGGATGATGTCTACCTCACAGCGGACGCTGTACAGCTATATTTTCAAGGAAATCCAGGAAGTTAGAGCACTGAATGCCTCCACCGTCCGAATTCTGCTGAAGAAGCCGAACGAGCTCTTCCTCCCGTTCCTCTGCACCAGCCGGGCGGCGATCGTCCCCCGTGACCTGCAGTCCATCGGTGAGAATGTATTTGGACGAAGACCTGCGGGAACCGGGCCTTTCAAGGTAGTAGAGATGAGCGAGGATACTTGCGTGCTGGAGGTGTTCCCTTATTATTTTCAGGGGAGGGCTCATCTGGACCGTGTGGAAATCATCTATGTACCCTGGGGGCTTGCGCCGGGACCCTCCGAGACGGGTTCGGGCTTCCATGTCATTCCGAATCCGCAGGCAGCGGGTACCGGCTCCCTGAGCAAGATTCATTCCGAATCCTCGGTACGCAAATTCGTCACCTGCAACACCAAAAAAAAGGGACCGCTAAGCGATCCCCTTCTCCGTGCCGATATTCTGTCCTGTCTGCATGAAGCTCCCCGTGAACCTTTCACGCATTCAGCCGGTCTTCCGGCGGCAGCACTGCAGATTGCCACCATTCCGCAGTATGCCGGGGACGCTGAATACATTGCAGCAAGGCTGAAGCAGCACGGATATGCCTGTAAGGTGGTCTCCGTATCCCCGGAGGAATTCAAGGGACCGATCCGCCTGCAATCGGATCTGATTGTCTTCTCTCTGCTCCGTGATCAGGATGAACAGCTGCGGCTGTACGATCTGTATCTGACACTATCGCAGCATATTGAGCCGCGCACCCGCGCCGACATTGAAGGCAGACTGCATATGATCTCCCGGGAGCCTGACGCCGCTGCCCGGACAGAGGGCTTCAGGATTATCGAGGACAGCCTGACCCGGGATCATCAGCTGCACATCCTGTACGAGAAGCCTGCCGAGACGGCTTATCTGCCCTCTGTCCGTGGCGTTACCTTCAACAGCCAGGGCTGGGTGGATCTGCGTCACCTTTGGTTTCCGCCGGAGCTGTAAAGCTAATCTAAGCTTCGCCCGCCTTGGATGCGGCCTTTTCAACACTCAGATTTGTATCTTGTTCATGCCTGCTGGCAGTGTAAAATCAAGTCTGAAAGAGGACTAAACGCACCCTTTATTCTCTGCCGGGCAAACTGCCCGCAAGCCCTCTGCCCACCAGATTGGCGGATACCGGCTTCCTGCCCAGCTCCCTGGACCATACAGAGAGCTGGCCGGAATGATGAATCTCATGAGCGATAATATGGCGCATAATCTCACCCCAGGCATCCTCAATTACCCGTCCATCCGCCCGCTCATCCTTCAGTATGTTCTGCTCCAGCCCCTCATGCCACGCCAGCACGAACTGCTCTACCTCCGGCCGGAACCTTGCATCCAGCTCCCTGATCTTCTGCAGAGTGTTATATTCCGGGAAATCTGCCCGAAAATCAGGCTTCCCCTCCATATCCCGGATCCAGCTCAATTCCACATCGATAATATGAACCAGCGTCTTCAGGATTCCGCCCATTCCGCCGGTCCGTTCCTTCAGCAGTTCTTCCTCCGGCAGCTCCTCACACCATTTGTACCATTCCTCGCGGACCATCCAGTTATAACGGAATAATGTTTGCATAGGCTGCCTCCTGAATTGTAATGTAATTTTGAATTTCCGGCATTCAACGTACTGTTTCCATGTTCAGTTTGCTCTCCGTCTGACACTGTAGAATCTCAGCGCTGTCGGAACGCCCTTAATCTCCAGGATACCGCTATAGATCAGTTCTCTTACCCTATATTCGAAAAAAGAGTCCCCGATACACTGGTCGCAATATCCCAGCGCCTCTCCAACTAACCGGGCTGATTTCAGGAATCCGTCATCTCCGGAAGGCGGCTTCAGGTAGTCCAGCTTCTCCAGCAGGTAGCTGTCATAATAATCAGCCGGCACCTCAAGCACAGCATCCTCTTGCCATATCCGCAATACCCGGGACTGTTCTGAGATGTTCTGCCACTCCAGGTCCAGCCGCGTGATATCCGCAGCAGTAAGCCTGTTGCCGTCCTGAATGCGCAGCAGCGCCTCCCGAAGCTTATCGGCCGGAATCTCACCGGAACTACGGTATTTGATGGAGGCATCCGGAGTGTTGTACAGCTCTTCACAAGTTGCACAGGCATCACATACCACAATCCCGCTCTGTCTGCTCCCCAGCAGATGAACAGCAAGACGCAGCCCGGTCTGCTCATTAGCATTACCGCTGGTCCAGATCACGACCTGAGCCTGTTCAGGAATCTGCTCCAGCTTATCCATAAGCTCCGAATACATTTCTTCGCACTCATCAGTGGCGGTAGTGTATCCCACGATATTCTGGAAGAACCATTCACTCCGGGCCTTCCTTCCCTCCGGCGAATCCAGCTGGCCCAGCGGACCTATGGCATAATTCTCCCGCAGTGTAACAAGCTTGTGCGAGTCTGTCCAGCCTAGCCCTGTCAACGCTTGCTTCATGCCTCCGGCGAAGGAATCACCGCACACGATATGCACATGGGTACAATCCGGTGAGGGGTCCCATAATTCCCGCTTTTTGGGAGTATCCATCAGACTGGTGTAGTATCCCAGCAGGCTGGCAACCGGTCCGGCGATATGTTCATCAAGCGGTGCTTCAAGCCGCTCACTCTGTTCCTTTAACCGCTTGATCTGCGCCAGAATCCGCATGAAATACAAGTGTACTTCATCTTCCTTCAAGCCGCTAACAGCGTTTACGATTTCCTGCATATCTTTCATCATCTGATTCCACCTTTGTTCAGGTAATTATATGGGGGAGCGGTCAAGCAGCCTCCCTTTGACAAGCAAATAAAGCGGGGGATAGGGCGATTGCTTCTGAGCGGTAACCAAGGTGAACCCGTCCTTCCCGACAGCCGGTCTTTCCCGTTTCTGCACCGGGAACTGGACTGAATCTTTGAACACCACATATGCTGCCACATCCGCTGCTCCTGCCGGAATATCATTTCCGGTTATATTCTGCGACTTGACAGTAAAGCTGCCCTTTACCTCGTCATACGTGTACGAGACAGGACGGAAAGCATCGTTGCTGATAATCGCCCCCGGCGGTGCTCCAAAGGCGCTTCTCTCCAAATCCTCTATCGCTAATTTAATAATATCCGTCTGCATCAGAGTGTCCCCTGTCAATGTATAGAGATGATTACTCTGATCCCATTTACTCACGATGCCCAAACTGCCCGCCAGTACACTAACCGGGATGAACATCGAATTCTGCTCCAATACCGGAATCGTATCCATGGAGCGAGCAGCCCCGTTAACCGAAACGGACTTCGACCTTATCGTAAACATAACTGTTACATCATCCATCCCGATTGTAGCCGTTTTACTTTTGGCATCGTAGCTGACCTTCGCCCCGAGCAGCTCGCTGATCGAGCGCAATGGAATCATCATTCGTCCCTGTGAATCCACATAAGGCGCCTTCGGTGCCGTATAGACCACATAATAATCGTTGATCTTGAGCAGCACCGGATATTCCTTGGCTGCGGCCTGCACCTTCCCCGCACTACCCCCTATTAATAACGCCAAGCTCATTCCCGCTGCCAGCAGCAACACCACCAGAAGTTTCTTTGTCTGCTTCATAGTATATATCATCCCCACTCCCTACTTTGTTTGGAATGTATCGCTCCAGCTACTGCATTTCTTGTTAAGTTAACGCATGCAACTATTAAACTAGTACCCGTATCAGGTTAAACCTAGTGACAAAACCTTGGTAAATCGCCTGCTGAGGTTTGACATGACCCGATTACGGTATATCCTCCGTTACGCTTAACTGCACTTTGTACAACTAAAACGTCTGATTTACAAACGATTCTCCGTTTAGTTGTATTTCGTACAACTAATGAGTCCATGTATATGGGTTCTCACCCATTCAAGCAAATTTAGTTGTACAAACTACAGTTAAAAAAGGCGAGTCTACCTTTTCACTGTTTTTAATTGTACAGAATACAACTATTGCTGAATTCCGCTTGAGCGAACACCGCTCCAGCCGCCAAATTTGGGTTGAATGTCCGCATTTAAGCAACTCATCTTATCCCTCCCCCCCTAATTTAACCCTCGTCTAGTAAAATAAGCAAGCGAAAGAGGCAAGCAGCATCCTTTCTGCTGCTTGCCTCTTTCGCGATTCTCCCCTGCCACACCCCACATAAATGAACTTAAGAATTTCACAACAGGGCTTGCGTACGGAGGGGGATTTTTGGAACTGTAGGAGCGGTAGCGTCCGCCTTTGTCTCCGGATTTCATCCGCTATAAGCGGCTAGAATCAAGAAATCTGGAGACAACAGCGGCCGGAAGTCCAAAATATCCACCGTAGCTACGCCCCGCCCCAAGTGAACTCTTCTGTTCATTTCACCGACCCGATCATCCCAGCCACAAACTGCTTCTGCATCACAAAGAACACCAGCGCCGTCGGGATCGTGCCGATCACAATTGCGATCATAATCATTCCGTAGTCCGGGGCGTAGCCCGAACCGAGAGTTGAGATCAGGAGTGGCATCGTCTTCGTCTGCGGGGTCTGCAGCACGATCAGCGGCCAGAGATAATTGTTCCAGCTCGACATGAATGTGATGATTGCCCCGGCGGCATAAGTGGTTTTCATGGTCGGAAGATAGATGCGCAGGAAGATGCCCAGCTCGCTGAGACCATCCATCCGTCCAGCCTCCAGCAGCTCCTTCGGGAACATCTTCGTGCTCTGCCGGAAGAAGAAGATCAGGAATGCCGTCGTGACCGTAGGCAGGATGACCGAAGTCATTGTATCAATGCCCATCCACGGGAACACATTGGAGATTTTGCCGAACATCCGGTACAGCGGAATCATCAGCGCGGCGAACGGAATCATCATCGACAGCAGCAGGATGTTGAACACAATATCCTTCGAGCGGCTGCGGAAGACTTCGAAGCCATAACCGGCCAGCGATGCAATCAGCAGCGCCAGCAGGGTGGTGGTTATCGAGATTTTAGCAGAATTGATCAGGGATAACTGCAGGTCTGTGGTGTCCAGCAGCTTCTGGAAATTATCCAGCAGATGTGTTCCGGGCAGCAGCCGTCCGCGGGTGACGTCAACCGACTTGTTCGTGGAGCTGACCACCATCCATAAGAACGGGAAAATCGAGACAATGGCCGCGATGCTTAGGAACAGATACATAAAGAAACGTTTGCTCTTAGCCATTTTTATCACCTGCCACTTTGAACTGGATGACCGACAGCAGCGCAATCATAATCACGATGGAATACGATACAGTGGCTGCATAGCCGAAGTCCGCTGAATATTTGAACGACAAATTATAAATGTACTGGGAGATCGTCTGTGTTGCATTTCCCGGACCGCCCTTCGTAATATTCATGACCTCATCGAACAGCTGCAGGGTACCGATGGTGGATGTGATCGAGGTAAACAGGATGATCGGCTTCAGCAGCGGGACAGTAATTCCGAAGAACTGCCGTGACGCCGAAGCCCCATCAATTCTGGCGGCCTCGTAGATGGAGCTATCAATATTTTGCAGGGCGGACAGATAAAAAATCATATTGTAGCCCGTCCAGCGCCAGGTGATTGCGATAATAATCGTAATTTTGGCCCAGAACGGATCGGTGATCCATTCAATCGGGACACTGACCAGATGCAGCTTCAGCAGCATGGTATTCACCAGCCCGTTGCCGGCGAACAAATACTTGAACACTACCGAATAGGCAACCAGCGAGGTTACACAAGGCAGGAAGATTGCCGTCCGGAAAAACCCTTTGAATTTCAGCTTGCTGTCATTCAGCAGCACTGAGATAAACAGCGCCAGTACAATCATCAGCGGCACTTGAACCAGCAGATAGATGAAGGTGTTCTTCACGGAAGTAAGGAATGTTTTGTCTGAGAGCAGCCGTGTATAGTTATCGAATCCGGTGAAGGTAAGATTGCTGCCGGTTCCTGTCTGGAACGACAGAATCAGCGCCTGGAGCATCGGGTAGAAATAGAAGACGAAGATCAGAATGACCGCAAGCAGGACGAAGGACCATCCGGTCAATACGCTTTTGGTACGGATACTCACGCTCGCATTTGTTTTTTTCACATCGGCCCAGCCCCTTCATGGTATTCAAGTAGAAACGGCTTTGCCGTCCTTTTTTTGGACGGTACCGTTTCAGCGAGAAAGATAAGGATAATTTATGCGCGGAGCATATAAATTCTTATCTTTTAAAATAAACCCCGGACGCTGCCCCGCCCTCCTGAAAGCCCGGAAGCCGCCGGCCACGCCCAAGGTTTACCTGTGTGCAAGACTCAGCTATTTAATCTGTGATTCAGCCTGGGCCTGGGCATCGCTCAGCACACTGTCAATGTCCTTGCCGTTCAGATAGTTCTGCATTTCTACAATGAGGATGTCTTCAATTGCGTAAGTATTGATACCGTAATTGACACTTGGAATCTGCTCTGTCCAGGCGGCGAAATCCGATACAATCTTCTGGCCGCTGAAGAATTCATTGGCCTGGCTGTAAGCTTCTCCGCCCGCTGCCGCTTTGAAGGTACCGATAACACCGATGTCTGTGAGCAGCTTCTGATACATTTCCACATTGGAGCCGAAGGTCTTTGCCATGAAGTCAGCTGCAGTTTCCTTGCCGTCCACATTCATCACATACCATGAGCTTCCGCCGAGATTCGAGGCATGAACCGATTCATTCGCAGTCAGCTTGGGAAGCGGTGCGATCCCCCATTTGCCGGATTGCGTAGCTTCAGCTGTGATCGATGGAGTGATCCAGTTGCCTGTCGGTACCGAAGCGACGTCCCCGCTGTTCAGAGCAGCTACGAACTGGCTCCAGTCCGCATGCACCTTAGCCACATTGGATTCCATAATTTGTTTATAGATTTCAAACGCTTCCTTCAGCGGCGCATTGCCGGCAATATTCGGCGTCTTGCCGTCTTCCTTCAGATACCATTCACCGGCGGATTGAATCATCACACGGATTAGTCCAAGGTCGTTCGGGTCCAGTGTAATCAGCGCCTTGCCGGTCTTCTCTTTCACGGCTTTGCCGATTTCAATATATTTGTTCCAGTCAATATCCTGCAGATCGGCCAGCTTGTAGCCTGCCTGCTCCAGATAATCGGTTCTGACATAGAGTCCGGTTACGCCGGAGTCAAAAGGAATTCCGTACTGCTTGCCGTCCAGGCTGGTCGGACCGCTTTTGTAATCCGCGAAGTCAGAGCCTTTGATCGAGCCGCTCAGGTCGTAGAAGGAATCCTTATACGATTGCAGGAAGCTCTGGGAACGGTAGTCCTCAATCAGCACGATATTCGGCAGGCCTTTGGTTGTTCCAGAGTTCAGCCCAGTGTTCAGCTTCTGGATAATATCAGCCTGTGCATATTCTACAATGTTGATTTTTACATCAGGGTTGGTTTTGGCATATTCCGCTTTGGCCACTTCCAGTGCGGCAATATTGAATGCAGGGTCCCAGGCCCAAATTGTAATTTCTTTTGCCTGAGCAGGTTCTGTGGTTGCTGTGTTTCCGGCTGTTCCGGTGTCCGCAGCTGCATTCCCTGTGTTCTTGGAGCCGGAGTTAGAGTTCGAATTGGAGCTGCAGGCAGTAAGCATAAGCAGGCAAATCAGCAATAACGCAATGCCTTTTTTCATTTGTAATCCTCCCCTTTGATGCGCTTTTATGAGTTCCGCTTCCATGTAAGCGCTTATTTATTACATAAGTAATTTTATCATCCGCGTAAGAGGACCCGTTAGAACTTACTTTATAGGGATTTGTCATTTTATCGCCTTATTGTAAGCGCTACCTATCTGCAATTTGTTCTTTTTTTAGATATTGGTATTATTTTTGTCCCGGGATCAGCGGCAGGCGGATTCTAATGGCTGTCCCCTCACCAGGGACGCTTTTAATAGTAATCCCGTACTCTTCGCCATACATCAGCACAAGCCGGTCATGCACATTCTTGATTCCAATCCCGGTGAATAGCTGGCGCTTGCTCGCAGGCCCGGACATGGAGAGATCGGCTTCTCCGGTATCCATACCGTCTCCATTGTCAACAACCTCACAGAGCAGGGAACCGGCATCCTGGGAGATGAGGATATGAATATACCCGCCGCTTTTCTTCGTAAACGCATGGAAAAAAGCATTCTCAATAAACGGCTGAATGATCAGCTTCGGCAGATGGAAGTCCATACAGTCCGGTGAGATGAAGAAATTCACTCTGATCTGTTCCCCGTAACGTACATGGTTGATAAACACATAGGACTTCAGATTCTCCAGCTCCTGCGTTACCGTGATGCTCTCACTGACGTTACTCAGCGCATTCTGCAGCATCGAGATCAGGGCATGAATCGTGTGAACCGCCTTCTCTTGGCTGCCCTGCTGCACCAGGAAGTTGACCGAGGCCAGCGTATTATACAGAAAATGCGGGTTAATCTGATGCTGCAGGGCAGCCAGTTCTGCATTGCGCTGCTCCTTCTGGGTCTCGACCAGCTTCTCTACATAATCATTCAGCTCATCAAGCATATAGTTATAGGCATGTCCCAGCTCCTGAAATTCAAAGCTGCCGGTTACCGTAATGTAATTATGGAAGCCCCGCTGGGTAATCTTGGACATCTGCCGGGTAAGCAGGGTTAGCGACCGGGTCAGCCTTCTGAAGATCAGGAACACGACGATCAGCGCTACGATGACGATGGCTGAGCAGATCAGCACCACCATTTTACCGTTGACCATCTGGCCGAGAGCCGTCTTTTTATCAATCAGATTCACAATATAGAAATCATATGAAGACAGATAATCCGCAATCAGAATGGAATCCGTGCCGCGGAAATCAACATTTTTGTAATCCAGCTGCTTCTCTTCGATCTCCTTGGCAAACCGCAGTAAATCCTCAGCCTGCTGGCCCATCAGATCACTGCGGTTGCTCGAGACAATGACTCCATCCCTGTTCAGAATCGCCACATCATTCCCGGTACTGACAAAGCTTGCATAGAAGGGGCGGAAGTCCTGCTCATGAATGGTAAAATACAAGGTTCCATAAATATCGCCTGTTGTGCGTTCCATGAGCGCTTTGCTGGCTACGATCACAGCCTCTTTCTGCGGGGAATCCTTGCTGCTCTCCTCATAGAACTGGTACATCAGCCGTTTCGGCTCTGCCAAGGTATTCTTGGTCAGCTCATGCTGCTGCAGCTCCTGGTCACTCATCAGCAGATTGTTCGTATTGGTGGAATAGCTGCGTCCGTTTTTGCCCATGATTTTGATCCCTACCTGGTAGGAGTCCAGAGTAGACTGGATTTTCTTCATCTGGGTCGTCATATTGTAATAGGTCCGCAGCACCCGCAGGGAATTCGAGTCCTCTTCCGTCAGGAAGCTCTTAATGGTGCCGCTCAGCTGTGTGTTGTTGGTTGCAGTAACGATGGAATAATGAAACGATTCGAAGCTCGCCTTAATCTGGCTGATCACCTTGGTATTCGTAATGCTGAAGGTGTTCATGAACAGCTTCTCCGACATGCGGACGGTGGTCCATGATGAAGCGATGGCTACAGCAATAATGCTGATCAGCATCACGATGAATATTTTGATGAACAGGCTGTGGAATTTGAAGCGGTCCCAATATCTGCGCATAGGCTCTACTCCTGTCCGTAATGCTGACGTCTGTAGCCGCTCGGGGACAGGCCGGTGTATTTCTTGAACACTTTGCAAAAATAGCTGTGATCGCCATATCCGACCATGCTGCTAATCTCGGAAATTGGCGCCTCGCCTGCCCGTAGCAATTCTGCCGCCTTGCCCGTACGGATCGTATTGAGATGCTCCTTGAAGCCCTCCTGGTTATAGGTCGTGAACAGACTGGACAGGTAGGAAGGGTTGAAATGAAAATGACGGGCCAGCTCCGTAAGACTCAGCGGCTCGGCGTAGTGCTCCTCCATATACTGGAGCAGCTTGGCCATATTGGCATTGCTCCCTGGTGTCAGTGCTGCCGATGAGGTCAACTCCATGACCCGGGCAAGAAAATGATCCAGAATCCGCACGGCTCCATCCGCAGAGCCCGCCTCATCTATGGCCCGGAACAGCCCGTATTTCCCTTCCTCCAGCTCTCCCAGGTGGCTGAACTGATTCGTCACATTGAAGATAATATTGCCGAGGAAGGACTTGAACTGAAACACATCCCCGTCATATTGCCGGCTTAGCACATCGACATGCTGATGAAGATCGCCGAACGCCTCCTCCAGCTGCTGGCGCTTCAACTGCTCCGTGAACTGGGTCAGGTTAAATTTGGGCAGCTGCGCTTCCCGCTGCGGCAGCTCATCGTGTACCAGCAGTACCTGATCCGGCAAAAAGAAGCGGTACTGCCTCAGCTTCAGAACACTCTCCTGATAGACCGCTGCCATCCCGCTAAGCGAACCAAAGGCCCGGCTGAGGGTCAGGCGCAGCTCAGGCTCTTGTCCCGCCAAGGCGTGGGCCAGCCTATTCACAGCCCGCAAGAGCGCCGGCCACTGCTCTTCTTGCAGGTTGACCAGCAGCAGTGCCGCGTTCGGCTCGCCGCCAGGAATGATGCACTGCACCAATCCTGGAACAGTCCGTTCCAGCTCCCCGGTTACAGCTGCGGTGATGGCTGTTAATGCGTCTGCGTCTGCGGCAACGTTAGCGTTAGTGGCACCAGCTGCGAGTGCAGCGCCATCAGCATCAACAGCACCGGCAGGTCCGGTCCGCCCGGTCTCCCAGCCGAGGAAGCTGAAGCAGTCCTGCGGAAGCTGCTGCTTCACGAACTCCTCGCCTTCGGGCTGCAACCGGTAGCCTGAGATCATACGGCTGAGCAGGGCATCCAGCCGCTGGGGTGCCGCTTCCGGCTGAACTCCAGATGCTGCGGCTCCCAGACCCGGGATACGTTCCCGGGTCTTCCGCAGCACCTGCAGCAGCGACCCGGCTTCCAGCTTCGGCTTCAGAATATAATCGGCCACCCCATTCTGGAAGGTGGAGCGCACATAATGGAACTCGCTGAAGCTGCTAAGCACGATTACCTCCGTAGCCGGATAATCCCGCTTCACTAGGCGTGTTAATTCCTCGCCGTCCATCACCGGCATTACAATATCGGTAATGATGATATGCGGCTGCAGGGTCTGCAGCGAATTCAGCGCTTCCTGCCCGTTGGCCGCTTCCCCTACAATCTGAAATCCTTCGCGTTCCCAGTCCAGCACATATTTAATCCCCTGCCGGACCAGAATTTCATCGTCCACAATCAGCACTTTGCATATTTGATTCACAGTTGTCCCCCGCCTTCTGTAGTCATGACCACTGGTCCGCCACTCATGAAGGGATTATAAAGCGCTGTCATCGGGATGGTCAAACGGTAATTTTGGGGGGAGAGGTGATAATGCGCTCTGGAGAAGAATATTAAGGCTACTACGGGGGATGAAATCTAATACAAAGTATAGCTTAGCGGGATAATTGTATTTCATACAGTTAAAAACGAGGCAAAGCCGGATTTTCCAAGTTTAACTGTATTCAGTACAACTAAAAATAAGAAAAGTGCTCCCTAAGAGAATAAGCAGGTTTTTAGTTGTAGAGAATGCAACTAAATTACATTTGGAAGCCCAATCCTTCTTTTTAGTTGTATCAAATACAATAAAGCTGGAACGTGGACGTCCCAGCTTTACAGAATAATCCATTTATGACTGATTCGAAAGCTTCATCGAACCTTAATCAGAGATGTATTTCCGAGGATCTCAACAATTGAATCAACAACAATCTGCGGGTTCTCAATATGTATGTTATGTCCGCTGCCCGACGCTTCAACCAGCCTCCCGTTGACTGACCAGTTCTTCAGATCATTTGCCGCTTCCAGGAGCTTCGCTCTGATTATTCTCTTCGTATCTTCTGAAGTCCCCGGATAGAATTCATTGACTACACCTGATTTGATGACAATCAAGGGAATATCTGTTGCGGGCAACTCCCTGACTTTCCGGTAACCATCCTGCACGTTGGAGAATTCACTATGCATGGCCGCAATAGTCTTTTTTTGAAACGATGTCTTCCATAAAAGCGTCCGGGTCTGCTTTGAAAAGGGGCTAATGGTTGCAGAGAACCCGGGGAACTTTTTTAAGCTCGAAAGAATCTTCAATACTCCGATCTTAGACAGTACTTTTAATACAGAATAGAACTTAACAGCCATAAGCTGTCCCTTAACATGTTCTTCCGGAAAACGGTCTGTTATTTCATCTTCATGCATGGAATCAACCAGCACAACCCCTGCCACGAGCTGCGGATATTTCCCGGTAAACAGCCTTACATTTAATCCTCCGAAGGAATGACCCACAAAAATAAAAGGCCCCTCAACTCCAGCCTGCAGCAGCAGCTCATAAAGCTCTGATATACACTGCTCATTGGTACGCGGGAACGGCCCTGGTTCACTCCATCCGTAACCTGCGCGATCATATACGATGACTTGTGTAACCTTGGCAACTTCGGGGGCTACAAGCGACCATAACAAGGCAGATGAACCACAGCCATGCTCAAATACCACGGGGGGCAGACCCTTATTGTTACCTTCGATAATGTTATACAATTTATGATTTCCTACGCTTGTGAGCTTCCCTCTACTCGTTTGCACCTTATCCACCTAATGCGAGCTCAAATGCTTACGGTAGCCCTCCACCCGCTCTTCCTTGTAGCCCATCTTCTCATAAAAAACATGCGCTTCCTTCCGCTTCTCTCCCGACACGAAGATAATATAGTAGCAGTCCCGCTCGTGGGCGATGTCTTCGAGGGCGGTCATCAGTTTTTTGCCAATGCCCTGACGGCGTGCTCGCGAAGAGACCACTACATTCTCAATCACCATGAACGGGCGGCAATCCCCAACGAGGTCCTGGCAGACGATCCCCATCATAGAGCCCAGCAATTCCCCGTCTACAAAAGCACCCATTAACACATACCGGCTATCCTCCCGGATGGACCGGAATGCCGTCTCCAGCTTCACCGGATCTGTCGGTCCGCCAATCAGCTCTTCGTACAGCGTGTTTAGCGCCTTAAGCGATTCAATGCCGATTTCTTCGATTGTTACCATAGTCTGTGTGCCCCGCTTTCATATATTTGTGAATCCTTTAGTTCTTCTCATACAGAAATAACTGCCCATTGCGCGGAAAAAACATCCGTTCTGCCTTATATCCCCTGCGCCGGAGTTCCCTGTCCAGTACCTTCATGAACGCTCCATGGCTGACGATCAGCACACGTCCTTCCGGTGCAGCTGCTTCAGCTTCTGCCGCTAGAGAATCTATTACCATATGGGCACGCTGCAGAACAGCCGCTTTGCTCTCCGGTTGAGAGGGATGACCGGCAGTCCAGGACAAACGTGCAAGTACGAGCCAGCAGGAGAGAGGCAGGCGCAGTCCGCTTAGCTTAAGTTCACCTAACTGCAGGGCTGCTATACCAATTTCTCTTAGCTGCTCTGTATATACGAACTCTTGAGCATCAAAATAACTTGCCGTATGTACCGCTCTCGCCTGATCACTGCACAGACAAATATCCCACTTCTGCATATTGCTCTTATGTCCCGGTTGCTGAATTGGGGCTGTCTCATATCCCTGTATCCATAGATTGAACTGCTCTCCAGTCAGCCAGGTCCGCTCCGGCTTGTGCTGCACTCTGAAATGCCTTACCAGCCCTAAGCTCATTCCACCGCAACCCTCTCTTTTTTCATCATGGGCAGCCTCTCCTAATCAGTTCCCCGTGGAATTAGCTCTTAATTGCCCTGCTTATCATTTTTGAGTTCAAACTCCTCACTGTGACCGTCCCATTCCACATTTACTTTAATGACGGAATCCTCCCGCTCAAATGCACCGGTTCCATCCCCTCCTGAATGCAGCATGTCGAGCCTAACGGGTCCTTCCTGAGTCCGGCTGCCACCGCCACTTGTCCCTTTATAGCTGTATTTGAACTGTTTGATCTCTCCGAGGTCTGACTGTTCTCCTTTGTAATGAAGATCAAATGTATACCGTTTGCTGGTTTCGGAATCCTTCACGCGGTCATTTTTGATGATCAGCTTCTGGCTTGCTGTCTGCCCATATACAGCCGACCAGGTTTCACTCTCGCCTTTAAAAGTATAATTGAAATGAGTAGTTTCCGTATTGCAGGACGTAAGCAGCATAAGCATGACTCCGGGAAGCAGCAGCGCACGCACGATCTTCTTCATGTTTAGCCCTCTTTTCCATTGCTTATATTGTGAAAAAACAAGCCTGATCCGGTCATGCCGGGATTTACCGGGACATATGGTGCATTACAGCCGCCACCCGTTCTTCCACTTGCATATCTCCTTCTAAACGTACAACATCACAATTCAGCCCCGCCATCCATTCCTCATGCAGCGCCAGGCTCCGGACCTCCGGTCCAGCCGTATCATAGAGCGCCGCCCACTCCATGAAGGTCTTCACATCCTCATATTTGCTTCCCCCAGGCAGCCCCTCATCGCCATATCGCTCATATTCCCTCGCCCGCAAACGTTCCAGCCGGAGCTGTTCAGGTATCCACAGGAAAATCACCAGATCAAAAGTATCGCGCAGCCCGTCTCCCCATCCGCAGACCGCACCGGATAGAATCCACGGCTCCTGCCGCTCCAAATCGGCCCGCAATCTGCTTAGCCGCGCTGCAACCGGAGTTTGCTTACTATATTTCTGCTCCCAGAAATAATCGTCACTGTCCAGATGAACATGCGGAAGCCTTGCCGCGAGCGCCTTGCCAAGTGTGGTAGTCCCCGCTCCGGAAGCTCCCATAATATGAATTCTGCGGTTCATAGCGCCTCCTGAATAATTGAATAGATGTTTTCAATTGTATATTTTACCATGTTGATGTTGGTCCGAACATAAGAACAGTTATCCAGTATATATTTTTCAAGATCATTTTTGCTATTAATATATGTAATTGGAATATCACAGCTTTCGTATTCAACTACTTCTGAATTCTTCACTTTCATATGTTTTTGCTCTTTTCTCAAATATTCTACAAGCCGATCGAATTCCCCCTTATCTCCACTAGTATTTCTAAAATCGTAATTTAATAAAATGTTAGAATCATTTAATGAATATTTTTTCAGCGCCTGAAAGAAGCTGTTCATGTCTGCAAACTTTGCTGTATTGACAACCGGATCTGAGCTCCAATAGGTGTATAATGAAACGTTGAATTCTTTGTCTCTAAACATTTCAAGATATCCTGTCCATTCGTCAACATACTTTTTCGGTTCTTGCGCTAACGTTGAACTCCCCAAATTGTCTTCATTAAATGAACTCACTGTATAGAAGAACTCATCTCTATTAAAATAATGGGAGATAATCCGGTCGAATCCTCTTTGGACAGGGAGATCATCCCAGTAAAATCGCTCACTTCCCCCTATATAGGCTTTAGTTGAAAATATGATGTCCGGCTCAGCCTCCGACGAGGCCTTCAGCGTTATCATTTGAAGAGGAGTGTTATAATTCACGGTTCCGCGTACTACCTTAAACGCTTCGCCATATTTGCTTTGGAGATACTGAATGGCAAGTTTACTTTCATGTCGATTGCTTACTTTGATCGTATCAATCAGCTGACTCAATCCCAAAATGAGGAATGGCCCAATCATAATAAGCAGTATAATGCTTGCGCAGCCGTATTTTCCGAATCCCGCTTGTTTACCATCTTTAGAAACTCTTCTTTCTCTTACCCGATAGTTATTGTCATCGTGCATCATAGACCTCCATATGCAACAGCCAGCTGATTATTGATTATCAGACGAATGGTACCACAGTAATACCGAGATATTTGTCGAAATTTGTTAATTTAACATAAATATCTCCGCAACCAACACAAAAAAGCCGCAAGCCATAGTGGCCGCAGCTTCATTTGCCTTGCCAGTATTCAAGTCGCTGTCCGGGTAAGCAATCTCCGCTCAGCTAATATCCGGCGGAATACGCCGCGCTATGCCGGTAGCGATGGCTGCCTGGATAACAGCAAGACGTACCTGCTCCACTACCTTTTCGTTAAAAATACTCGGAATAATGTACTGCTCATTCCGCTCATCCGGATGGACAACTGCAGCGATGGCCTGTGCCGCCGCCAGCTTCATCTCCAGATTCACGGTCTTCGCCCGGCAGTCCAGCGCTCCGCGGAAGATCCCCGGGAAACAGAGAACGTTATTAATCTGGTTCGGATAATCGCTTCTTCCGGTAGCCAGCACGCGGACAAAAGGCTCAGCCAGCTCCGGTTCAATCTCCGGGATGGGATTAGCCATAGCAAACACAATGCTGTCCGGCGCCATGGTCTGCAGATGCTTCACTTGAAGAATCCCTCCGCCGGATACGCCGATGAATACATCTGCCCCGCGCATCGCTTCGTCAAGACCTCCGCTCATATTCTCCGGATTCGTAGCCTCAGCCAGCCAGCTCCATTCGGAGTTGGTGTAGGTTACGTCCCGGTTCAGAATCCCTGCCCGGTCCACAGCATATATCTGCTTCGCCCCTGCTGCCAGCAGCAGACGGCAGATCGACACACCAGCCGCGCCGATGCCGACGACAACAATTCTGCAATCGGCTATAGCCTTGTCCACTACCTGGAGTGCATTCAGCAGACCGGCCAGCGCTACCACTGCGGTGCCGTGCTGATCATCATGGAAGACCGGAATGTCCAGCTCGGCTGACAGCCGCCGCTCAATCTCGAAGCAGCGCGGAGAGCTGATATCCTCCAGATTGATTCCGCCGAAGCCGGGAGCAACCGCTTTCACAATCCGGATGATTTCATCCGGGTCCTTCGTGTCCAGACACAGCGGAAAAGCATCAATATCCGCCAGCTGCTTGAACAGCATGGCCTTCCCTTCCATCACCGGCATCGCCGCCTCCGGTCCGATATCGCCAAGCCCGAGCACTGCGGTGCCGTCGGTAACGACAGCTACCGTATTTCTTTTCATCGTCAGCGAATAGGCCTTTGCGGGATCTTCGGCAATCGCCATACAGACACGGGCCACACCAGGTGTGTAGACCAGGGACAGATCCTCCCGGTTCTTGATCGGCATCTTCGGAGTAATCTCAATTTTGCCGCCGAGATGGGCCAGGAAGGTCCGGTCGGAGACGTTAATGACTTTTATACCCGGCATATTCCTAAGCACACTTATTATCTCTTCATTGGCCGCATCCTGCACATTTACTGTAAGATCCCGGGTTGTCACATCTTTACCACCACGGATGACGTCTATCGCCACGATATCGCCGCCCGCAGACGCGAGCCTTGCTGCCACATCCCCGAAAGACGCTTCAGACTTGCGGATCTCCAGCCGGATAATCATCGTTGTTGCAATTGACATAGAATATGCCTCCCTCATCAGACGAATCTAAGTCCAATATACTACAGTTCACAGATTGTACATAATAAAATCCAATCATACATAAGGGATAGGTGACTTATATGCTGTAACATTCACATTCGTCTATTTGATTATATAAATATATATTTCTTATTTCCCCCTTTACCGAAAGGCTTTGTTATACTTTGAACATCCATTTTAAAGATACTTAAACATCAGGAGGAATATCATTGGCAATTTCCGTTTCAGCATTAGATGAATACATTGAAAAATACATATCTTTTCTAATTATCGAAAAAAACCTTTCACCTAAATCTATCAAGGCTTATGTATCAGACTTAAACCGACTTCATAACTGGCTGAAAGAAAATAAAGTAGAGGCAATTACAAGCGATATCCTGCATAGCTACTTTCACAGCTTCAACAGCGCAGGAATCCTTAAGGATTCCACAATTAAGAGAAAATACATAACGTTTAAAGCTTTCTTTTTATTCTTAGTCCAGAAAAGCTGGATTGACCAATCCCCGCTCAACAACTTCGGAAGAAAATTCAAAACTGCAAAACGAATTCCGAAAACACTAGCCGTTGAAGAAATAGAACGATTGTTGCAATCACCTCTGAAGGACAGAGAACATTTTGCATCCCCTTTCCGTACCCGCTTATCTATTCGTAATGATGCCATTATCGATTTGTTATTTTCAACTGGAATCCGGATTGGCGAACTTGCACAAATTCAACTGGAAGATATTGATTTAAAAAATCAAGTAGTTATTATATTCGGAAAGGGACGCAAAGAGAGGTTGTTATATTTATCCAGCACTGAACTCATTGACAAACTCAACAATTGGTTAGCTGTAAGGGAGTTATTCCGTCCACAAAGCGATACTCTTTTTCTTAACAAATATGGTCAAGCTCTATCCATTTATGGTGTTGAAGATATATTTGCTAAGTACAGAAAGCTGGCCTGTATTAATGAAAAATCAACCCCACACTATCTCCGTCATTCATTTGCTACCCAGCTACTGGAGAATGGAGCTGACCTACGAGCTGTCCAGGAAATCTTAGGTCATTCTAGCGTGAGCACCACAGAAATATACACCGAAGTATCAGTAAAACGAAAGAAAGATGTACTTTCTCAATTTAATCCGCGCAACCGGCTTGAGACCTCCAAATAACTACGAATTATTTGGAGGTTATTATGACAGACAACATATTGGAAATTCAAGAATTAATCTCTCTTACAGAAAAGCATCAAGAAAAATTTGTTATAATATTTATTAATGGGGATAAAAAATACACTGAAGCTAATTCTGGATATTTAGAAAAAAAAGAAGCCGAAGAAATTATTAAAAGCTTTGAAATGACCTCCGAATGTTTCTACTTTTATAATAACCCTTCCACTTTTGTAGGCGATATTGTATTAAATAAATTCTTACATTATAAAAACAAATTCATTTTTCTTTATTCGGCTGCTCAAATAGGAGTAGATGTTAATCGTCGTTCTTTTATCCCTAACTTCGCGCAATTACATAATATTTTCAACTTAACTTGTGATAGTTACAGTTTATCTTTACTGCAGAATAAAGCACATTATTATGAGTTGGCAAAAAATTATGTCAATGTTCCAAAAACCTTTCTATTTAATGGAAAGGATCATAGTGTGTTTGAACAACTTACCAATCGTAGATACATTCTTAAACCTAATATCGAATGTTCGGCTAGAGGGGTAAAAGATATCATTTATAGTAATGGTTCCAAGAGTACAGTAATTGACCTGTATTTAGAATTTGTACAACCTATTCTAATTCAAGAATTTAAGGCAGGGATAGAAGTAGAAGTCCCTGTTATTGTAAAAAACGGAAAAGCCTTAGCCTTGCATCCAATAAGGATAAATAAAAAACATGAAATTTTATCTCAGGAAGAAGTGGATTATGAAAAATATTCTTTCGAAATATTATCAAATGAATATAATATCCAAAACATTCAAAGATCTGCTGAGAAAGTGATTACTACTCTGCAGAGCCAAGGACTTTGCCGTGTGGACTTTATTATTGATGAATTTGGAGAACCATGGTTGTTTGATATTGCTGCAATTCCTCTTATAACTGAACATAGTTCTTGCTACACTTCATTTGCTCATTCATTTCCTAATAATAAGCATGCTTTATACAAAGCTTTAATAGGAGCAAAATTGATTCAATTAATCTAATCTGCCCAGTAGGATATATCAGAAAATAAACCTAATCTTAAATAATTATCCACGCATTGCTTGCAATCTATGATTTCGTTAAGATTTAAAACATCCAAAACATGTAGTTGTTCACTTTGATTCTGATAGAGATTTTGTAATAATCTATTTCTCACTTTCAATAATCTGTTGTCAAAATATTTTATTTCACCTCCATCAATTAGAGTTAGACATTCATTTTCAATTTCCAGTGCGATGGTTCTCTCACCGTTCAAATATTTTGCAACCCCTAAATTCGTTTTTAACAGATACATATCATAAGGATCATCCGGGCTATTCTGTAAAGAAAGTTCAAGATATTCTATGGCTTTGTTAATGTTCTCTATAGTGCTAGTTGATAATAAGAAAATCGAATAATTAGAAATGCATATATACTGTTCGTGCATTTTATTCCTTATCCACTCCACTTCCCATACTTCTGAAGTATAGAAATTAACAGCAGATTCATCACCTTTGTTTCTGATGATTCTTAGCATGGTATCCATTTGATAGATAACACCCCAATTCGGGGTTAAATCTTTTTCTTCTATAAAGGCAATAGCTTTTTCTAACACTTGTAAAGCATTATTAAAGGGATCCTTCCAATAATTAGCTCCTGAATAATTACACGCAATTCCAAGGTAATTTTTTGGATACTTATGTTTATACTGTTCTAATATTAAATATGATCTTTGGAGTACAGGTATTAAATCTTGGGTATGTTCACTTTGGACCATTTCAATCTTTGAAAGAAGTACAGCTAATCTGATTTGCCAAAACTCAACGTATTTCGGAGATGTTTCAGATATTTTTTTCTGATATATTTTATATAGTTGATCAAAGATCTTGGTTGGGCTCTCTCGTTCATTAACTTTATTAGAATCTAAGATATCATTAGAAAGTACTAATATAGCCTCTTGTAGTCTAGTTGATAAATCTATATTAATATCATTTAAGGAACCTAATATTTTCTCCAGATGGGTAATATCCGCTTCGAAAATATGACGGTCACCTGTAGTTTTTCGATTTATAGATCTTGCCAGTGATAAAGCTCGAATATAGGAAAGCTCCGCTATAAATTCTACAGAAAAAGCGTAATAATTACCCTGTAAATTTTCTATAAAAGAATCCACAATGTGAAAAGCATTTTGATAGTTATGGTGTACAAACTGAGTAAAGACTTGTTCCAGTATCTCCTTAATTTCAAAACTCCCGGTACTTTCAATAAAACGTAATAATTGATTTGTAGTAGATGTAATCCCTTGTTCTCTCATTAATTGTGAATATGCAAGCATTGCGTTTTTCAGTGCAAGGTCAATATTCCCTATATGTACATAACTTAAATATTTCTCATAATACATAAAAGGAGCATTTCTTTCGAGAAAATCCAAATATATAAATGTACGGTCGTTATCACTTATATTTCTTAATTCTTTAGTTATGTACTCCAAATACTTATTGTGTAAAGAGACGTACTGTTTGTTATTAGACATCTCAATAAAATCAACTTTAATTAATGAATCTAGATTGAATTGAACATCATAAGTATGATTTTGTAATAAATACCCTTGAACATTATCCAATTTGATCCATCTATTTTCTGCGATTTCCCCATATAACAAAATAGTTTTTAGAATCAGTTTCTTATCTGTATCATTAACAATTAGACTATACTTTTTTTCAAAATCATTTTTTCGAAAATCATTAATTGACCGTTCCTCTTGGTTAGCTACAAATTCTCTTATGATTCCAATCGGAACGCCTTTAAAATTAGCAGGTTCAGTTAGATTTAATGTGTAGTAATCCTCATCAGTAAGGTCTTCAATAAGAACAGAATGATAACTGCTTTCTCTAAAAGCAGTCTTGTGTTCTAACGAATTCATCACTAGTAATATTTTTAAATTAGGCATTTTTTTATTAATCACAGAGCTCATAATATATTCGATAAAGGTAATGGACATTTGATCAACTAATTCAATATTATCTATAACGAGCAAAATTCTCCCTTTGTTTAGTCGTTCTAACAAGTAAGTAATATCTGGTGTTTGAATGAGGCCAACTAATCCATCAATTCCTTCTATGAAAGATTCCTGCCCCAAAAAAGAAGTAACAATTGAAGCTACTTCTTTTAAAGGCCCTTTTATCTTTCGCAATTTGGAGTACAAGGACGATTTCCTGAAAAGTTCTAAATCCTCGAATTTATTATCAATTCTTCCTGTAATTACATGTTTTTCATATCCATTCAATTGAAAATTCTCTATAATAGTTGTTCTTCCGCTTAATGAGGTACCTACTAAATTCACAATGCCTTCAATTTGAAATTTTCGCTTTAAAATATCTATTACCTTTATTTGAAATTTATATAATTCGGTTGTCATAGACTATAATAACCTCCAAATAATTCGTAGTTATTTGGTCATAAGTGAGCTGTTTAGGAAGACGTTCTTCAAATCCTTTCTGAACAGCGGATTTATAAGAAACACATAGTCCAAACCAACTTCAAACATGAACCAGACTCATTTTCAAAACTACATATTCGCCACCTCATTCCCACCATCCTCCTCAATTCTTAAAATAATCCATGGAAATACAACAATTACCGACAAAAAATTAACTAATTTGACTTATCTTCACCAATCAGATATTTCAAAACGAGACAACGTATACTGCTCAATCCGGAACCTCCCAGTTCTCCGCAAGCTTCAGCAGCTTATTTTCCGCAGCATCTTCATCTCCACCAAGTAATTTGGCTTCAATATAGTAGGTTACAAGGTTATCCTCCGCATGTTTGCCGGGACGCTGAATACATAGCCAATAATAAATAACCTCAGGAGCAGGAAATACAGCACTCCCTCCCTGTGTGAACTTGATCAGCTGCCCTTCTCCTGCCGGAATCGTGACCGGTTTCTTCCACAATATCTCCGAATGATTATAGATACTGATGTAGCCGTCGGGTTGGCTCTGATGGCCAAGTGACAGCTCCATTTGATCGATAACCACTACCCCGTTTCCCTGCAGATATTGTACAGGTTCACCTTCACTAATCCGCAGTCTGCTGTGACCAGGAGCGAATCCGGTGCCGTATAGCCAATACAACACTCCCCCGCCAAGAACAAGACAGACCACAGCTATTAGTACGATTTTTCGCCATTTTCTCCCCAAATACTATCAACCTTCCCCTGTTTTCTGCATACTCTCATCTACACACTCAGCACCTTCATAATTGCCGTGTAACAGGAATCCTTGAATACCTCATGCAGCTCGTCCCTATCGGCCATCAGCCACTGGATCAGGCAGCCGTCAATAATCGCCCGGATCACCGGGGCAGTCTTGTCTGGCGACAGCTCTTTGGAGAAAATACCTTCCTGCTGCCCGAGTGTCAGCACCTCCGTACTGATTCCCGCACAGCTGTCATAGAAACGCTGATTAATCTCCCGGTACACCGGAATGCGGCTGGCCCGCGCCAGGAAATCCAGGTAGACACGGTAAAAGGCACGGTTCTGCGCCGGACCCGGAAATGCAGACTCAATGTAAGCCGTCAGCTTCCCCGTTGCGGTATGCTGTTCCCCCACAGCGGCCTGCTCCTTGGCAGAGATTCTGCCGGTCAGCCATTCCAGGAGTTCAACCAGCACGGCTTCCTTGCTCTCGAAATAATAATGGACGACACCCTTGCTGACCTCCGCATGATCGGCGATCGTCTGCAGGGTTACAGCATCGTAGCCCCGCTCGGACAATGCCCGAAACGCAGCGTGCAGGATCTGCTTGCGCTTCTCTTCAGATTTCTTGTAACGTACCATAGGACCTCCGCGAAGTAAGAATAATGTGTATTATATCATAGTCAATAAAAAGTTGACCGGTCAGAATAAATATTATATAACAGATGTACAAATAGAGTTCGGTTAAGGAGAATATAAGATATGACTAATCTTTTTCAAGCTTTGGTGGTAGATAAGACTGACACTTTCTCTGTAGAGGTCAAGCCGCTGTCACTCGAAGACCTGCCGGCCGGTGAAGTCCTAATTAAGGTAGCCTATTCCAGTGTAAACTATAAAGATGGACTAGCGGGTATCCCGGATGGCAACATTGTGCGAAATTATCCGTTTGTTCCCGGCATAGATCTGTCTGGGACCGTGGTCTCTTCTGCCGACAGCCGTTTCCAGAAAGGCCAGTCCGTTATTGCCACCAGCTATGGCATCGGCGTATCGCACTTCGGCGGCTTCAGTGAATATGCACGTATTCCTGCAGACTGGGTTGTTCCCATGCCTGAGGGCTTAACCTTGCGGGAAGCGATGATCTACGGAACGGCCGGTTTCACGGCTGCAATGTCTATTGAAGCGCTGGAAGCTCACGGACTAACTCCGGATAACGGAAAAGTACTTGTCACCGGTGCAACTGGCGGTGTCGGAGGTACTGCTGTGGCCATTCTGGCGAAGCAAGGCTACCAGGTAACCGCCAGCACCGGCAGAACAGACGAAGCTGGTTATCTGCAAGCCTTGGGCGCAGCTGAAGTAATCTCGCGCGAGGATGTAGCCGGCAGCACGGTTAAGCCGCTCGACAAGCAGCTGTGGCAGGCTGCTGTAGATTCTGTAGGAGGCACACCGCTAGCGGCTGTGCTGAGCAAAATCGCATACGGCGGCGCAGTTGCCGCAAGCGGCTTAACTGCAGGAACTGCCATTCCAACAACGGTATTGCCGTTCATCCTGCGCGGAGTCAGCCTGCTTGGCATTGATTCCGTCTCCTGCCCTGCGGAGAAACGGGCGAAGCTGTGGCAGCGTATGGCCGGCGACATGAAGCCTGCCGTACTGGAGGAGCTGGTGGACCGCGAGATTACCCTGAAGGAGCTGCCTGCTGCACTCGAGGATATTCTGAAGTCGAATACACGGGGCCGCGTGCTTGTCCGCCTGTCCTAGGTTCCATAATTTCCCGGCGCTGTTCCCTCGTTAATTTTTCAGTTTAATATATATAACAAGACGGCAGTGTATTCTGAATCCTCAGAATTCGCTGCCGTCTTCTTTCATTCCCTTTTCTGCTATTCGATTCCGGTCTCATTCACGGCATTACCCGCATTCGGATTGAACTGGACATATGGATGCTGGCGGTAAGGCTGGGCATACGGCTGGGTATAGTAGCCGTGGACCGGCATAGGCTGGTATCCGAAAGACTGCGGAGCCTGCTGATAACTATAAGGCGCCATATTCGCATTTGCCATCATCGGAGGCATATTGGCATTGTCCATCATAGGCGCCATATTGACGGGAGCCAGCTTCGTACCCTTCATATTCGCAGCAGCCGCCTGCGAGGGATCGCAGCAATCTGCCGGCGGACCAATGAAGGTCTGGGGCTTAACGGGAGCCAGCGCTTCCTTAACCAGTGCTTCATTCAGACAGTACGTATGAGCCAGGACATTGGCAGGTGTCTTGCTCAGAATATCCGAGCCCAGAATGACCTCCGGCGTCGGCGCATTGAATATAGCCAGCAGATGGGTACAATCCACCGTTGCCACTTCATAATGCCACCAGCCCTGCGGCACATTGGCTACCTGGCCCGGTGATATGGGGAAATGCAGCAGCTCATTCGTGAACGGGTTGATCAGCGATACCACCGCACAGCCGGATATACAATACACCAGCTCTGCAGCATTCTGATGATAATGCGGTTCTACCACATTGGATTTACTGAGATAGATATCAAGCAGCGAGGTGTTCTCCAGGGTGTTCAAATTCTTGATACCCAGTACATTGATATAATTGCAGTCATCCTTCTTAAACAATGTGTTGCAATTCATGTCAAACGTAAACTGTGTATTAGGTGACGTGTAATCCATATAAGAGGTCACGCGAATCCTTCCTTTCATCGGGGCCGTTTTTTATCGTTCTGAGGTAGGATATGTATCCGCCCAGGCCCAGGTGACGATTAATTTCAGCTGCAGGAGTGGAACCTAAAAAGCACCTCCATGATGGAGATGCTCCTTTTCCCTATTCGCGGGCAATCACGGTCCGGTTCCGGCCGGTATGCTTCGCAGTATATAAAGCTTCATCCGCCTTCCCCAGCAGCTCTTCGCGCGTACGGCCATTCGTAGGATAATGGGCAATCCCCTGGGAAGAGGTCACTTGCATCGGCAAGGGGACCTTGCTTTTCTCAAGCGTCTGGCGGATCCGTTCGGCCACATTGTAGGCATCCTCGGGTCTGGTCCGCGGAAGCAGCAGCACAAATTCCTCTCCCCCGTAACGGGCACACACATCACCCGGGCGGATATTTGCGGTCAGAACTTCAGCGACCTGCCGCAGTACCTCATCCCCGGCCAGATGGCCGTAAGTATCGTTAACGAATTTGAATTTGTCCACATCCAGAACAATGACGGAAAAAGGTACCCGGGCGGCAATCCATTGGCTCATACTCAGGTCCAGGGATCTGCGGTTCGTAAGTCCTGTCAGCAGGTCCGTCATCGCTTCCTGGGTTAGCTGGTTCGTCTGCTTCTGGATGTCCGTCCAGGCAATGACCACCGCTTTGGTCAGCAGGTCCACCTCCCGGTTCCAATGGGGCTTCAGATCGGGGAGCTCAACATTCTCTTTGCCTATACGGTTCACCAGATCTGCAAGCACCACAAAAGGCTTCGCCAGCCGGTGAGCCAGCACAAATACGCATAGCAGCAGGATAATAAACGGAATCACGGTATACGTTACGATTTTGCGCAAATGGGCCAGCAGCTGATCCTTGATGACTTTGACCGGTGACACCACAACAACACCCCAGCCGTTAGCCGGAACTGCCGAATAACCAGCGAGCATCAACACGCCCTTGGTATTACGCCCCATCATTTCCCCGCTCTTCCCTTGCATCATCAGCTGCACAACCTCGTTGTCACTTACATCCTCGTTCATTCGTGTTTTGTCGGGATGGAAGAGCAGATGCCCTTCCGAGCTGACAATATAGTAATAGGAACCCGATTCATCGACGGTATTGTTCCCGAATATCATGTTCAGGATATTGTAATCCTGGAGATAGACTGTACCCCCGAGCTGACCCAGATATTGTTTGTCCTGGTTATACAGCGGTTCACTCATGAAAAAAAGAATTCTGCCGGTCGTGGACGAAGTATAGGACGGTGACAGGTACTCATTCTTCAACCGCAGCGCTTCCAGCACCGGAGGTGACATAATCTGCTTGCCTATCATTCCAAGGGCAGACGGTGAATTATTCAGCACCTTCCCTCCGGCATCTACCCGGATGATTGAATTAAAGTAATTGCTGCTGTTGCGCATTAAATCAAGATATTCATCTATAGCTTCCGGCCCTGCTGACTCCATGCCGGAGATTTTGTCTGCACCATAAATCAAGCTGCTGCGCATTGAAAGGATAAGCGAATCCACCGTTTTGCTCATTCTGTCTGCATTGGAGTAATTCAGACTAAGCGTGGTAGCCATCAGGGATTTCTTCTTGGATTGGTAAGAGCCAACAAACAGAATCGTTGTTGTGAGCAGAAACACCATGGTCACCAGGGCCATGAGCAGCAATGTTAGACTGAGTTTCCTTTTAGGTTTATGTTCTGCTCCTTTTGGTGTAGGCATTCCTCAACCTCCTTGTCTGCCTGAGCCCATATGGTTTAATTATATACGATTGGGAAATGGAGTACACAACCAGTTTGAGTTCCATTTTCTTCCCTGAAATTACATCTTTACGCTAGGATCCGGGCATCCTGTCTATTAGGTTCGATCACATTGCAGGAGGCCAGAGTCGATATGAATAATCAACGAATCAGAAAAGCGCTAACCGGGAAGGTTGCCCTGCTCTTCCTTCTCGCATTCCTGCCGTTCCACCCTTCACCCGCAGGAGCAGCGGCAAAAGGTACGCCGGGAGATCAGCAAAACTTAACCTTCGTGCTTGTCCACGGTGCATGGGTGGATGCCAGCTTCTGGGATGAAACGGCGGCAGAACTCCGCAAAATGGGCCATACCGTCTATACTCCGGAATATGCGGGTCACGGCGGGGACAAGAATACTATGGTCACGCACGAACAGGTAACGAAGTCCGTAGCGGATTTCATTAAGCAGAAGGATCTGCATGATATTATTTTACTCGGGCACAGCTTTGGCGGTTCTGTTGTTCAGAAGACCGCTGAGCTGGTTCCGGAACGGGTTAAACGGCTTGTGTTCTTTGATGCTTTTGTACCGCTGGACGGGCAGAGTGTGGCCGACCAGTTCCCTGCTCCGGTACAGCTGCTGTTCGAGGGGTTGCGGAAAGCCTCCGGTAACAATACGATCATGCTCCCTTACCCCTTATTCCGTGATGTGTTTGTGAATACAGCTACTACTGAAGAAGCACAGGCTTTGTATAAAAAAGTCATTCCCGAGCCTGCCGGTCCGGCTTTTCAGAAGCTGGATCTGAAGAAGTTCTACAGTCTCGATCTTCCCAAAAGCTATCTGTTCCTGACCGAGGATATGGTCCTGCCGCAGGGAGCTGCAGGAGGCTGGCATCCGGGTCAATCCGGCCACCTGGGTATGTTCCGCTATATAGAGGGAACAGGAGATCATCTGACTACTGTGCATACCAAGCCTGCGGCCATTGCCGGCAAAATCGTTCAAGCCAGCCGGGAGTAGATTTCATTAGGATACCGTATGATGCAGAGATAACGAACAACTGAAAAAGAGCAGATGGAAGGGGCTACCCCATTCCATCTGCTCTTTTTTTGATGAATATGAATATGTTTTACCAGCCGTTCCGCCGGATTAGTGAAGTAATCTGGGCCAGATGATGGCGGCTATGCCAGATGTATCTTTGAATTGCGGCATCCAGCGTCAACGTGCCCAGACCGGCACTTACGAAGCTTCGATCATAATCACCCGGCTTCAGTGAAGTAAGCAGGGTTGCGAATCTCCGGTTAAGCAGCTCCACCAGCTGAAGTGAGGACTCCGCCGGTTCATCCGTATAATCGCTCTGCTCCGCCCAGAGATCCTGTCTGTAGCTTGGTACCTGCGGTGCTTCTTCTGTCAGCCCCCGTTTGAAGCGCAGATAGGCATACATGCCGGTATCCGCCAGATGATGCACGACCTGACACACTGTCCAGCCGCCCGGACGGTAAGGCGTGTCTAACTGCTCCGCCGTTAGCGGCCCTACAGCCTCCCTAAGTTCAGCCGCCAGCTGCTTCATGATCCGTATGGATTCTTGCCGCGCTTCTTCCGTGCGGCTCTCCACAGCTGTAAATTTCCCGATCGGATACTTCAGTAACTCCAGTTCCTGCTCTGTCGGTTTGTGGTTCATTTCCCTCACGGCTCCTCATTATTAATCAATGGATATCGGACTACTCGCTATCGATATAAATTCATAGACCTCTTCCAGGGTTCCCACTGTATAATCCGGCTTCACCCCATGCTTCCAGGCGAGCTGCTCCCGGTTGATCCAGCAGGATTTGATTCCCGCCCGGGCTGCTCCCAGCACATCTGATGCCGAGTCTCCGATATGGAGAATCTGCTCCGGCTCCACACCATAATGGGCGATAACCTCAGTGAACATCCGGTTATGACTGTCATTCTTATAAGACTGGTACCTTTCGGAAGTGAATAAAGAGATAGGATAACTCCGGTAGAAGTCCGGAAGCATAAGCTCATCGGTATCACTGACAATGCAGACCTGATACTCCCCGCAGATCCGCTGTAGGAAGGCATCGGTGTCCGCATACATTGCGGACAGCCGGTGCTGGGCAAACAGGTTATCAACAGCCTGAGAGCAATCATAGTCCAAGCCATACTGCATGAATACTTGCTGAAATCCTCTGCTGTATATTTCCTTGCTGCTGATGAAGCTGCCCGCCTCCCGTGCTTCGGTTGATACAGCGAAATAGTGGCTGAGCAGCTTGCTGCCCAGCTCCCGGGACTTATTTTCGCTGAATTCCTGCTTAAGAATCGGCTTCCAGACTTCTGCCCGCCTCCCCTGAATATTCACCAGAGTCTGGAACATATCCAGACTAATAACCTTGAATGTCTGCATGGACCCGTCTCCTCTTCTGATCAGGAATTGAACCTTGCCGTCACGAACACCGCCGGTGAATTCCAATAAATGGTGACCTCATTCGTCGAGTAGCTGTCTTCATGATCAACGAAACATTGGGCCGCCGGTTTGCCTTGCAAGTGCTCCTGCACATATTCATCATGCAGCCCGCAGTCAGGTCCCCCTGAGACCAGACCCGGAACGGGTTCTGCTATGTTGTCTCCCACGGATGGGCGGTGATGCGGATGCATGACCGCATGTTCACCGAAGCCGGTCACGTAACTGATGCCCAGCACATTGCGGCCGAGCAGATAATGCAGATGATCCAGTGCACAGGCCGCATATTCAGTCTCCCCGCTGAAATGCTCCGCCGCCAGCAGCAGCATGGCATTATTCATGACCAGCATGTTACTGCCCCAGATATAATCCTCTTCCCGCAGCGAGATTCTGTAACCATCCTCCCGGCTCTGCCGGAGGAGGCGCGCGGCTTCAGCCACCAGCCCCTCTTTCAGCTCCGCATACAGAGAAGCCTCAGCTTGCTCTTCCCCGTTCAACAGGTATGCCAGTGTGCCATAGCCGCCCATATCCGCCCAGCCGAGGCTGTATTTCGGGAATGGAAGCTTCGCCAATTCTCTGGCTGCGCTATGGTATTGCTCACCGCCTGTAGTCCGGAACAGCTCCGCCGCTGCCCAGAAGCGCTCGTCGTGATCTTCCTCATCACCGTATTCCCCGGTCGTAATACCCGGCGGATTAGTGAAGCCCGGCTCCGCCGGATGTGCCTCCATCCAGCTCCAGGCAGCCACCGCAGCTTCCAGGCACCGGGCAGCATAGACTTCATCGAACGGCTTATAGACCCGCGCCGCCAACGCCATTACACCGGCGAAGTCACCTGTAGCCGTAGCGGACACCGGGGAGAAATACAACTCCGCCGTATCCTCTTCCGGCATCACATCAAGCCCAGGGAAGTTCTGTGTGGTCAGCTTGTGGTACACAGCACCGCTGCCGCTCTCCTGCATTTTGAACAACCAGTCCAGCTCCACTTTACATTCCAGCAGTACATCCGGCATCACGCCGTCACTCTCCGGCAGTGTACATACACCGGCAAATGCCGCAGGATACAGCTCCCAGGCCAGCAGCAGATCGGCAACGGCCTTGGCTCCGGGCCCTGAATATTTCCCGTAATCACCGGCATCATGCCAGCCTCCGCAGCTGTCCAGCTTCAGCTCCGGCTGGCCGATTACCGTTCCTGCTGCCAGATGACAGGACTCATGTCCCCAGGGTCCGGCGTACTCTCCGCTTAGCTCCACTCCGCAGCGGTAATAATAGAAGGCCTTCAATAAACCCTGCTGCAGCTCCCCGTAAGGCTTGTCTGCAATCATAAACGCAGCCGAAGCCTGTCCATCCTCACCTTCAATCCGGTACTTGCCCGGAGCCGTCACGGCGGAGAATACACCGGTATGTACACGGCTCCCGCTTGCCTTATCCTCCACTCCTTCCCCTGTCTGTCCGCTAAATACAACGCTTCCAGTCTGCAGATCAACTACCCGGAAACGGGACACCTCTCCGGTAAATAGGGCAAGCTTCTCCCCTGCACTGGAATAACCCGCCTGGTTCACTGTAATGGTACGAAGACGCTGTTCACTCACCTGTCATCTCTCCCTTGTTCATAGTTTCTGCCAGAAACACTGCAACACCATTCTCATTGTTGGATGCGGTAATCCGATGTGCGACAGCTTTGAGATCCTCATGGGCATTCTCCACCGCGACACCTGTTCCCGCTGCAGCAAACAGCCCCAGATCATTCAAATGGTCGCCGAAGACAACAACATCCGCTGTATCCAGCCCCATATGCTGTGCCCATAGCTTCAGCCCCTGGCTCTTATTCGCATCCGGATGGCTGAATTCCAGGAAATAATGATCTTTTATGTATATATCCTTCATGAAATGAATATGTACCTCTGAACCGAACCGGTCAAGCACTTTCTGATGCAGCGGGGCCAATTCCTCCTGCCGTCCGATGTTGATGATTTCCCCGGAAATAACGGGGTCCAGCCAGTAACCGGCAATCACTTTGTGCGTCATGCTGTCATAGATAAGTGCCCCATTATAAAGAATAAGCGGATATTTCCAGGAAATATCCGCAGCTACGATGTCTGCACTGATGAACCCTCTAGCTGTAGCGAAGCTGATTATCATTCCTTGTTCCATCGCTTCCGTTATTACCCGCACTGTGTAAGCAGAGAGTTGTTGTTCCGAGTTCAGCAGGGTTCCATCCAGATCTGTAACATAGGCCATTCTGTGCATGAGCCTTCCACCCTTCGACTTCGGAATGGCTATTCCCCTAACAGCTTAATAAAGTTTGCCGGCAGGTTAAACTGCTGATTATTGAGGATAATCTCCCGCAGTCCGGAGAAGGAATCCTCGTCCTCCTGGGCATCCTTGATTTCCTGAATCTCACGGTGCAGCCGTTCCATCTGCAAATCGAGTGCGTTCGCTTTGTCTGCCGCATTCTTGAGTTCACGTGTCAGATGCTCGGGAACCGCCTGGCTGTATTTATAGAAAATTTTATGTTCCAGACTGGCCCAGAAGTCCATGGCAATCGTACGGATCTGCACCTCTACACAGACATGCTCCTGGCAGTCAGACATAAATACCGGAACCTCTACGAGCAGGTGCAGGCTCTGGTAACCATTCGGCTTCGGGTTCTTGATATAATCTTTGACCGCCAGCACCTTGAGATCGTCCTGCTTCTGCAGCATGGCACTGACCTGATAAATATCCGAAATGAACGAGCAGGTGATGCGCAGTCCGGCAATATCCTTGATGCTGGATCTGATCTGTGCGAGTGACAGCTCATTGTTCTTGCGCAGCATTTTATTCATAATGCTCTCCGGGGATTTAATCCGCGACTTGGTATGCTCGATCGGACTGTAGTCGTGGAGCAGCTGAAATTCCTCTTTGAGAATCTCAATCTTGGTCTCCATTTCGGCGAGGGCGAATTTGTAAATCATCATAAACCGGGTAAGCTCATATTTAATCTGCTTGAATTTCTCTAATTGATTGTCGGCATTCATTGTAATTTCTCCTTTATGCTGCTGCACAGAATTGCTATAGTAATCTCTCATTAATCATAGCCAATCTATTCCCGGAATACAAACCGGCAAGCTATACCTTCTTCTAGTTGCGCAAAAAACGGATACACCATCCCGGGGGGACGGTATATCCGTTCATAAGAACCGGGCGCTCTCCAGAGAGGCCGCTTATCCGGCGTATCAATTAAAGACTTCAACTACAGACAGGCTGCGCTCACGGGACAAATCTCTGAAGCCCTCGTCTACCTTTACCAGCGGCTTGAACAGATCCAGCGGGTTATTCATTACAATCATACCCATTTCGCCGTTGCTGAGCTGAACATTCTTACCTACGAAGCTTGGCAGCAAATGTCCGGTAAGTGCCTGTACAACCGTTCCGTTCAACTGGCCGAAGCCCATCTCATGTACCTTGCGCAGTACTGTAACCAGTCCTTGCTTCGGACGGTTCAAGGTTGAAGTGGTCAAGGACATATATATGTTGGCTACGGTAACAATTTGGGTGTAAGGGTGAATATTATTTTTGAGCAGCTGCTTCGGATATCCAGAGCCATCCTCATATTCATGATGCTGCAGCGCCACGAGTGCTGTAACCTCATCCAGCTTGGAGCCGCGGATTAGATCATAACCATAGGAGGTGTGGCGTGCCAGTTCCTCTATTTCAGAACCGGTTAGAATACCCGGTTTGTTCAGGATAGACAGGGGAACCTGGCTTTTGCCGATATCATGAAGGTAGCCCGCGCGGCTGATCAGATAACGCTCCTCCTTGGAGTAGCCCATCCATAATGCAATATAATATGATAGTAAGCCAACCTGTAAAGAATGATGGTATGTATCAATGTCATCCCGGTCCAGCAGAAGCAGCAGGGAGACTACGTCCTTTTGCCCCTCCAATGTTTCCAGAAGCGGTTTCAATGTATCATCGACCATGGACTGTGAGAAGCTCCCCTGGGTCAACGCTTCCAGAAAAATAGATTCATAATTCAGGATAGCGTGATCGAAATCATCATGCAATCCGTGACTTTGCTCTTCTTCACTGCCCGTTTGCTGCATACTGCGCGGCTCAATATCCACATAATGAATTTTGTGCCGGATGAGGATACTAATCTCCTCCCGTTCAACATGCGTCCCCTTGGGGAGAACATGCAGACCTACACCGTTGAAAGTGTCTGTCATAAGACAATCGCCGTGTTTGAGATCCGTGACATGTACTTTCAAGTTTCAGCACTCCTTTAGTTTATAGGAATATTCCGTTATGCTCCACTTGATCATAGTCAATAGACCCCAAAGTAACAATCCGGTGAAAGTCACAATCTGCCCTTAATATAGTTCAAATGAATCCCTGTCTTAAGCCGCCTTTCCATTAAATATTCACATCCACTTCACAAATCTCTTATATTTCAGCTTGATTCCGTTGGCTTCCGTCCAGTTCATCAGTCTTTTCATGTCCTCCTCCCGGTCTTCGATGAACCTGAAGCACAGATTAACCGGGACAATCCTTTTACCTTCGGGCAATATTCCTACTAACGGACCATCTATGTATATTGCCTTAATCTCCTTGCCGGAGTAACTCCGGTTGCGAACTATAAGTGCATCTGTCTCCCATTGGAGACTACTGGCCTTCCGCAAAGCGTTGAATAGAATGAACAGAAAAGCCAGGAGGCTGGCACTCAACCAGAACACCCGGATATAGTAGATATACGGATGCCTATCTGCGTTGGTTATGGGAGTCAGAGCCACGAGCAGCCCCGGGAGAAGGATGCCTATCAATGTCCGAAGGGACATGGGGGCCTTGATTCTGCTGCCGGCGGAGTATTCAGGCATTGTGTTCTCCTTCCATTGAACAAATTTATAGTATAATTCCGTTATGCTTACAAAACGATGCTTATGCTTCCGTAGTCAGTTTTGACGAAGTGATCACAGGGAGCTTATGCTTACAAAACTTTTAGGAGGATCAATTATGTACGAGCATCTGGTAGCTTTCCAATTCAATGAGCATTTCGAACCGGGCAGTGAAGAAGGCCTGATTGCAGCCTTGCTGGGGCTGAAGGATCAGATTCCGGGAATTGTGGAGATTACGGCAGGAGTGAACATGACGGAGGAAACAGAGAATATCCACGGCTATACGCTGGGGCTTCGCGTGACCTTTACAGATCAGGAAGCCCTGCGTCAATACGGGCCGCATCCGGCGCACCGTGCTTTTGTGGCAAGGCTGGAGGGGATTCTGGAGAATGTCGTCGTGGTAGATTACCCGGTTCGCCCGTAGCTTATATCAGAAAAGATTATTCACATCAAACAGCACTTTACCAATCAGTTTGTCTTTGGCTACAAACGGAGTACTCCATAAATGCGCGTCATAGCTGACATTCCGGTTATCGCCAAGGAAGAAATAGTGGTCTGCAGGAACGGTGACTGGTCCGAAGGTGTAGGTCATCGCTTCCTGGAGATACGGCTCGTCAACCGCCTCATTATTACGGTACAGGGTACCGTCCTTAATCTCAATTTCATCTCCCGGCAGCCCAATCAGCCGTTTCACATATCTTTTATGCTCATCTCCGGCTACCGGGGGATAGAACACAACAATGTCGCCATGCTTCAGCGAGGAGTTCCAGAGCATTTTGTCCACAACCAGGCGGTCGTTAATCTCAATGGTCGGAATCATGGAGCCGGTCGGTACTCTCATCGCTTCGGCCACGTAAGTCCGGATAAATAAGGATAGAATAATGCCGATTGCAATACTGGGCACCCATTGTCTCAAGAATTTCTTCATAATATGCCACCTCGAATTAGTATAATTAGGCTTCAAAACGTCCGATAATCCGTGACATTTCCAGCTCTGCATCCACAGCAGAATGTTTAGGCAGATGAATCACAAGCAAACCGCCGAAGATCTGCTCCCATCTCCCCTCGTGCTCCGTAACCCGTTCAGTGAAGCTGCGGATCTCCTGCGAAGCAGCCGCTTCTTTGCTAAGCAGCCAGGCATACCTGACGAACCCGGATTTCTGCACCGTTTCTACATAATAGGCAATGCCCTCTTGTTCTCTCACTCTGATAATGTCTCCAAGAGCAATCCCCGGGTTAAAAATCGGCGTTTCTTCAATCCGGTATTTGTCCGGGGCAACCGGAGTCACATCCAGAACCTCAATCTCACGGCCACGCTCATCAAAGCAAATATGTAATCCTACTGTTCCCGGCAATGCATACACCCCAGTTCTGCTTCTGCAAAGATAAGAAATACAGCTAACAATACTCCTCCAAAAGCGTTATCCACCACTGCTTGTTCACCAGATACTTATAACCGGGCGGCAGCAGAAGATAACCATGGACCGGCTTCACGG
Organism: Paenibacillus sp. FSL H8-0259; assembly: GCF_037963255.1. Taxonomy (NCBI): domain Bacteria; kingdom Bacillati; phylum Bacillota; class Bacilli; order Caryophanales; family Paenibacillaceae; genus Paenibacillus; species Paenibacillus sp. FSL H8-0259. The sequence goes on along the minus strand of NZ_CP150147.1, from coordinate 3,283,939 downwards.
GTTCCGTAATACCATAGACCAGATCAATCCTCAGTGTGAAGGTACTGATGTTTCTGCCTGTCTGCACCTCAAACTCGTTAATATAATTGTAGATGTCCGGTGCAGCCTCCCAGAAGCGCATAGCAGTCTGCCCCCCCACCTCCATCTCCCACCATTCTATAAAAGCCGGCCACAGTCCGGCACAGGTCTGCCGCAGTGCCGGATCGGCCACAGTCTCAAACCCCGGAGGCTGATGCAGCAGCGGATGTCTCCCCGCCAGGATGCAATCCGTTTTATAACGCACCAGCTCCAGCCACCACTGTTCATAAGCCAACTTCAGCGAATCGGAGTCCGGAAGACCCGGGTCAGAGCCGGAAGCAGGCCACACATGCTGCCCTCCAGGTCCGCGCAATGCCCCGACTGAACAGCCTACATATGATGCGAAGTTCAACCCGTAATCTCCGCCAATGCTGATATGCCATTGATTAGCTCCATTCAGCTCATGCATGACCATTCTCCTCTGTTCAAGTTCAAAATGTGATCTTCCAGACAATTCCCGGCGTCAGCGCCATAGCTAAACTGTAAGGGAAATTCCGGCAGAACGCAATCCTCATCCTTGGGCTGCGGCTCCCAGCTATTTCAGGTTGTCATTCATTTCATCGCGCGCAATGACCTTGCAATGATGCCCTCCAGTACCTTCCAGGGAAGCAGCATTTTGCCCAGCATGAGGACCCGTGAGCCTTTGCCGACAGGATAGCGCAGTTTGGGTGCACGCTTCTCTGTAATCCGCCCGATCAGCTCAGCAACCTCCTGCGGATCCGGCGCTGTCTCAGCGGTCCGCCGGGAGTAGCGCAGCACCTCCTCCAGCCTGGCCTGGTAAGGAGAGCCTTCGCTGCTATGGATTCCGGCAATGCCTTTTCCCCAGATCGGCGTGCGGAATGAGCCGGGTTCCACCAGTACTACGCGGACGCCAAAAGAAAGCATCTCCTGCCGCAGGCTCTCGCTGAAGCCTTCCACTGCAAACTTGGAGGCGGCATACGGTGCATATCCGGGAAAACCGGTCAGCCCGCTGACACTGCTTACGTTGATAATCAGCCCCGCGCGCTGCATGCGCATGATGGGAAGTACCGCCTTGGTTACTGCTATCAGGCCGAAGAAGTTCGTCTCCATCTGCCGCCGCCACGCCTCCATGCTTACTTCCTCCACATAGCCGCCTACAGCATATCCGGCATTGTTCACCAGCACATCCATTCTTCCGAACAGCTCAGTAACCGCGTGGATTGCTGAAGCAACGGAAGATTCATCCGTCACATCCAGCGTCATCAGATGAATACGCTCCAGAACACCTGCCTGTTCAGCCTGCTGAACAAGCTCATCTTTGCGGCTGAGATCCCGCATGGTTGCGATTACCTTATAGCCTCTGCGCGCCAGTGTAAGTGCAGTCAGCAGCCCGAAACCGCTGGAAGTGCCGGTAATGAGTGCGATTGGATCATGACCATGGGGCAAATTGGAAATAGGTTCCATAAGCAACTCCTTTAGTTAGGTGATTATTAGCGGCCTAGCTGCAATGCCAGATAGTTGTTCTTAATATAGTTATATCCCGAGTATACAGTCATGCCCAAAGCGCCATACATCAGTGTCTGGCCGACCGGAAACGAAGTGAACAGGCTGAACGGAGCATCATTCAACAGGATTGCCGAGATGGCCGCAACCTGCAGCACCATTTTCCACTTGCCATATCTGTCAGCTGATAGAGCCAGTCTTTGCGCTGAAGCAGCGATCCGGATGCCCATCATTACAATTTCCCTGGCCAAGATTATAAAAGCAATCCAAGAAGCGATCAAATGCAGGCTTACCATCAGGATTAACGCAGCGGCAATGAGCAGTTTGTCTGCCAGAGGATCAAGCAATTTCCCGAAATTTGTGATCTGATTATATTTTCTCGCGATATATCCATCCAGCTTGTCTGTGGCAGAAGCCACAATAAAGACCAATGCCGCATAGAAAACCCCATGTATTTCAAGATGCTGCAGGATCACCGATTTGCTGATTAACGCATCAGGATAAATGGGAAAAAGTGCAATGAACACGGGAATCAGTAATATCCGGAATAAGGTGATACGGTTAGCCAGATTCATCTTTTGCCTCCTAATCATTCATTGTTACAGACTACAGCTTCAGCTTCTGAATCAGCGGCATGCCGATCCGCCGGAGCAGCAGCTCCAGAAATGACCAGCCGCAGCGGTTCAGCCAGGAAGTGCCGCGGTCGTATACAGCAGAAAATTCTATAGCGGCCACCGCTCCCCGGTTACGCTTGAACTGGCCTACACCAGAGCTCTCATGCAGCAGTAGACCGCGGCTTCCGGCAAGCCCGATCAGAACGGCAGACAGCATACGGTAGAGTCCGACAGACTGGGGCAGAGCCGTGTCATAGCCGAAGAGCGGCGCTGTCATTGCACCATCCCGCTCATAGAAGCCAAGTACCGCATCCAGCCTTCCTTCCTGTTCATGCCGCAGCCCATAGATCTGCAGCGTCCCCCGCTCCAGTGCCAAGGCAATGAAAGCTTCTGTAAACTGCGGGTTATACGCCGAATACTTGTCAATGTACAGCAGCCTGTACAGCTCCACAATCCGGGAAATATCCTCTGGTGTAATTTCAGCCGGGGATACTTCGGTATACCCGTGTTTGGCCAGCAGACTCCGGTCGCGTTTAACGAGCCATTTGGCTTTGGAGCCGGCGCTGTTCTGGTGCAGCAGGTAAATCTGCCGGCTTGGCACCAGCTTGCAGCCGTACCCGCGCAGACTGCCGATGAGGTCTCCTGAAGTCTCCATGCTGAGCGAGCGGTACATAATTGTATAACCCGGATATGCCTGCCGGAGATATTCCAGCACATCCGTCAGCTGACTGGCGCTGAGCGCAGGATAGAGATTGGTGGACAGCAGCCAGTTATTAACCTGGATTACCCGGTTGAAGCGGCCTTGTCTCAGCAGCCAGCCCATTCCCCCCAGCATGATGGATAATGTGCCTTCAAGCATCCGGTTGTTCAGCAGAGCAAGCTCCTCGCGCGCATAACTGACATAATGTGTATAGGGGGAACACACATATGAATTATCATAATTGCCATCGTTGACCGTAACCGGAACCGGGATCCCGTCCACTGTCAGCACCTTAACGATGGTATGGACGTTGGAGATATAATATTCCGTATCCCGTTCCAGCAGCGGAGTAATATACTCGCGGGCATAACGCCCATATTCTGTATCCGGCCACTCCAGCTGATCCACCGAATGGCGGTCATATTGAATTACTCTGCTGTTCACAGCTTCCAGCCCCTCTCCACCCGGCGCAGCTTCTGCCTGCCGGGAGTGAAGCTGTACGCTCTGAATTTCAGCTGCGGAGGAATACAGGACAGCCGAGCGAACAGACGTGACAGCTCGCCGGCAATCAGCGGCTCCGTATCTTCCGTGCTGCCCGGCCGTGTGCGGTACGAGATCTCCAGCTCAAGCAAGCTATGCTGGATAACGCGGTAATGCTCAATATCTGCAGAGGCTGCCAGTACTGCCCGGGTGATGAAATCCGGAAACACCGTGACCATTTGGCCGTCTGAAACATGCGGCAGATACAGGATATCATCACAACGGCCTTCAATCCGCTCGATCGCTGTAAACAGTGAACCGCAGGGACAAGGCTCAGCCGCTTCGGTCAGAATATCATTCAGCCGGTAGCGGACTATAGGCTGGACGGATCTGGAGAAATCGGTCACGACCGGTATGAACCGCCGGGATGCCTCATCAAGTACTTCCTTTTCAATATGTACGATGTCCTCATTGAGATGCAGTGTCCCATGACTGCAGGTAGCGCCAAGAAAGCCCTCGGTGCATTGATAAGCCTGATGCACCTTCTGTCCGAAAGTACGCTCAATATGCTCCCGGTCCAGCGGGTCCAGCACTTCCGCGACAGCGATGATTCTGCGCGGCTGCAGATTCAGGCTGCCTGACTGCCGTGCTTCGGCTAACAGTCTCAGCATGGAAGGCGGTGCGATCCAGATATCCGGGCGGTACTGCTCCATCCGGGCCATGAGCTGCGGAAGCGGCTCCAGCAGATCGAAGTACTGGAACTGCAGCCGGCCCTGCTCCACGGATTCATACAAATTGCTGTTTGCCCGCAGGAAAAAGGCAATCCGCGCACGTCTCCACAGTCCCCCGGGCAAAAGCTTGGCCAGCACGGTGCCGGTCCAGGCTGCCTGTTCGTCTTCTCCGACGAGGAAGATCCCCCGGCTGCCCGAGGTTCCTGAGGACAAACCAACAGTGACGCCTTGAAGGGTAGGCTTGAAATCCCTGCTGTTCTCCGCTTCATAGGCTTCAGCAAACGCCTGTTCCTTCGTGATACCCGCTGTATTCAGGTCATCGAAATTCCCCATCATCAGTGACTTCTCAATCACAGGAAACTTCCGCCATTCAGCCGCCGGAATGCCTCCCCACAGCTCCCTGTAGAACCGTGAGCTCTCCCTTACCTTGTCCACATGGCGCCGGATGCGCAGCTCCTGCCACTGCTCCAGCTCTGCTCGGTTCTTCCAGCGCCGGCCCCATTTGGTGAGAATATAATGTGTAATGACTAGCCTCATCCGCTTCATTTCACACTTCCCGTTCCCCAGAGCGCAAGCGCCTCGCGGCAATGGCTCGGTACGATCCGGATATCCGGAAACCGCTCATGGATCTGGCGCAGCCGTTCAAAATTCTGTTTGTACTCCGCACGGCTGGACATGATCAGGCCGGCTGACGGATGCGGCTTGCGGTTCTCCCGGAACGCCCGGCTGGACCAGACCGTATCCGCGCAGAGCAGATAATCATGTTCCCCGGTGGAGACGAACAAGCCAATCATGCCGGCGGCATGGCCTGACATCTCCACCGCCAGCAGGCTTCCGTCTCCAAGCAGATCATACGCCTCCGTGAACGGAAGCCCTTCCGGCAGCTGGCGCATAGCCGAATACTCATCTACGGGCAACGAACGGACGTTGAAGTCATCCGGCAGCAGTCCCGGCAGAAATCCTGCCTTCGTTGCCCGGACCGGACCCAGTCTGCTTACGGCATCGTAGGATTTACGCAAATAGATAAACTTCGCCTGCGGGAAATCCTGCACCCCGCCGATATGATCGGCATGGAAATGAGACAGCACAACATAACGAACATCCTCCGGAGCAATCCCGCCTTCCTGGAGCCGCCGCGCAGCACTCTCTTCATCTGTATACACTACTGGCGTGATCCGGCGGTAGAGCGAAGCCGGCATACGCGCTGTTTCCTGAAAGAACCGGGCACTATAGCCCGTATCGAACAGGATTGGGCCATGCTGCGGATGCCGGATCAAGGCATAGCCTGCCGGAAAACGGGCGGGCTTAAGCGAACCTCCCCGCAGTGTCAGCAGTTCAGGATGCAGGCAATATCCCGCAGACAATATAGATAATCCAACCGGTATCTCTGTAATCATTGCTGTTCCCTCCACCATTCTGCGAAGTTACGAAGACCTTCGTCTAAGGTCACGCGCGGGTGATAGCCAAGCTGCTCCCGGGCCTCCGAAATATCCAGTGTCTGGGAGATTCCCAGCGCGGCTGCCGAATAACGGGTGAGCAGCGGTTCTCCCAGGAAAGGCAGCAGCCTGTGGACACCCTCCATCATCCCTGCTGCGGCATAAGCGGCAGCATACGGCAGCCGCCTGGTATGCAGAGGAATATCAAGCAGGGAGAACAAGCTGGTCATCAGGTCCCTGAACATGACCGGCTCACCGTTGGTAATGTTATAGGCCCGCCCGGAGGCAGAGTGCGGGGCTTCACAGCAGAGCAGCATGGCATCGATTACGTTCTCCACACAGGTAAGATCAATTCTTGCCGTTCCGTCGTTCATCAGCGGAACACCCTTGGTCTCATTAGCCGCAAGCAGCCGCGGGAAGAGGGCATTGTCCATCGGGCCGAAGATCGCTCTCGGCCGGAGCATAAATGCTGTAAGCCCGTGCCCTGCTGCCTGCTCCACTACCCGCTCGGCCATAAGCTTCGTCGCGGCATAAGCATTGGCCGGCTTCCCGGGCAGCGGGTCACTCTCCCGGATTCCGAAGCGGTGACGCTGGCTGGAATACACGCTTGGTGTAGAGATATGAATCAGCCGCCCTACACCCTGCCGCTTGCATCCCTCGGCAATATGGCCTGTCGCTTCCACATTGCATGCATAGAAGTCCCGGTATTTCCCCCAAGGCGAAGACAACGCCGCACAGTGGAATACGAAATCCATCCCCTGACAGGCACGGTCTGCCGTTTCAGCATTCCGCAGGTCCCCGGGAAGGAATACCGCTCCTTCCTTCTCAAGCCGTCTCCCAAGCTCAGGATTCCGTCCCTGCCCGTAGACCTCCCAGCCCAGCTTAACCAGTCTGCGTACGGTATGCTGCCCCAGAAAGCCGGTCGCCCCTGTCACCAGTGCTTTTGTCATCCTTCACCATTCCATTCTATATCTTCTGTCAGCGCTTCTGTAATTGAAATCCGGTGCCGCCAGGCAGTCTTCTGTGCGGCATAGACCACACGGAACTGCTCGCGGAAAGGACGCTGGTCATCCTTCCGGCAGATTACATCTTCTGCCCCGCGCAATGCCCGTCGCCAATTGCTCCAGCCCCCGCGCCCCGGCTTCAGTCCGCAGCCGAGCATGGGCAGAGTCAGCATAGCTCTTCGGCCTGAGCGCGGAATCAATACCTCTCCGGTCTGCACAAGCATACCGGGGTTCAGCAGAGCCTCCGTTAGCCCTTCCTCCGGGGTGAACAGATGAATCCCGCTGGTCGCACGCGGATTGCATTCAATCGGATACAGAATTCCATCCTCCGACTCTATAAAATCAAACCCGATCTGGCCGCTGAAGCCAATAACTCCGGCAAACCGCTGCACCCATTCCTGTGCCGCTGGGTGGTCAAGATGCTCGAAATATACACTCGCACCGCTCCGGCCCGTCCGGTACCTGCTGTCATACGCTGCATGCGCTACTACCGAGCCTTCATGCACGATACTGTAAGTACAGACTGCCTTGCCCTTGATATACTGCTGTGCCACCCAGGGTGCAGCAGCGGAAATACCGGACGGAGGGGGGATTTGTCGCTGCTTCTGGCTCCGGGACCCTGCGTCATCACCGTTACCAGGCAGGATCACTTTAGAGGCAAACCGGGAAAAGGCCGGTTTATAGACCTGCTGTTTACCTTCCGCCGCAGCAATCTCTTGGGTCCGGTGCCACTCGGCAGCGCTGCTAATTAGGGTAGTCTCCGGGACGGCAAATCCAAGAGAGCGGACCCAGTCAATGAACTCCCCCTTGTGATGCAGCCGCGCCAGGATCTCACGGCAGGGAGCAAGCACCCGGCAGTCGGTTATATGCTCAAGTCCAGCAGCGATATAGAATATCTCTTCGCAGGTGGGAATCAGACAGTTAATATTCAGTTCCTCCGTTAATCCGGCGAGCCGCTGAATATAAGCCTGTGGCTGATGCCGGGGAGAAGGCACAAGGAAGCTGGCCTCGACAGCGGAGGACACCCGGCACAGATGATACTCTGAGCTTTCCGCAACGAAGACCCGGTGGCCTGCTGCCTTGAACAGCCTTGCCAGCTCCAGCGCTACCGGGGCGCGTCCGCCGGTAATCAGAATATTCTGATCAATAATCAATAATCATGCCTCCCAAAGACAACCCTGCCGCTGTACCAATCAGCATAATCCGGTCTCCGCGGGTAATCCGGCCCTGCCCTATCGCTTCATGCAGTCCCATCGGTATGGATGCCGCAATGGTATTGCCATGTCCTGCTGTATTGTCGAGGAACCGGTCCTCGGCAATTCCCAGCTTCTTGCGCAGCAGCCGCATAGCCATGGCACTGCCCTGATGAGGAATGACCAGACGGAAGTCACTCATCTGATTACCCGTAGCTGTAAGCATTTCACTGATGAAATCCGGAAGCAGCTTCGAAGCCTTGCGGAAGATGGCCTGCCCGTCCATATGGAATAAATAAGGCACCGCATTCTCCGCAGTGAATTTCTGGGCATGCAGCCTTGTGCCGCCCCCGGCGATTTCCGAATAACGCGCGCCGCTGCTGTAGGTTTTGAGTGAAGTATGAAGAATCCCTGAGGCATCACCGGCTTCTGTAGGACCAATAACGACTGCCGCCGCCCCGTCACCAAACAGTGCCGAGCTCTCCTTATCCTCCCAGTTGAGCCCTGCCGATGCTATTTCTGTAGCAACCAGCAGTACATTCCTGTATCTTCCCGCTTCAACCATATATGACATAACATCAAGACCTACCAGAAAACTCAGGCAGGTCGCATCGATATCAAAAGCCGGAACGCCGGAATCTGCCTGTCCCATCGCCTGCTGAATAAATACTGCCGTACTCGGAAGCGGCTGCTCCTTGGTCCCGCTTGTACAGACCAGACAATCGATGTCCTCAAAGCTTAAGCCTGCATCGGCCAATGCTGCTTCCGCAGCTTTTGCCCCCATCATAGAAGCAGTTTCACCTTCACCGGCATAGTGACGGACGCCTACTCCGGTAATTTTATTAACCCAGCCCGCAGGTGTGCCAAGGACAAGATCAAGCTCCGCGTCACTAATCTGGCGTTCCGGCAGATATTTGCCTGTACCTTTTATTTTTACATGTCTAAGTTGCATCCTGCATCCCCTATCCTATGAGTACCTAGATGTCGAACTTTATATATTATTGTAAACTATAGATATATTCTACTAGATTTCCTGGCCAAGTCATATAAAAAGAAGCATATCACAAATAAGAACTAACGTTCTTCATTTTCCTTGACTATCCATTCCTTCAGGGTTATAGTAAATAAACAATAACACACGCTAAGCGGGAGAAGCACCTCGCAGGATCGGCAGTTCATGCCTTTCTTGGAGGTGCTTCTTTGTGTCCTATGGTGTTGTATTGGCAAATTAATGATGACAGGAGCGGAATGGAATGTTGAAATTGAACCGTTTTACCAGCGAGTTTGTAAAGAGAATCACGGTTATGCTGATCCTGCTGACACTTTGGCCTGGTGTTGCCCCTCAGGTTTCTGCTGCTTCAGACTGGGATTCAGCACTTGAAGAGATTCACAATCTTTATTCGGCTTATACGGAACTGCAAGTAGTGTTAAAGTCGGAAATTCAGCGGAATCAGGAGCTGCGCAAGCAGAATAATACGGCGCTCACAGCGGTTAATGCCAAGCTGCAATCCACAGATGCCGCCCAGCTTGCCAAGCTGCGTGCTGCAGCCGAAGCCATGCAGAAGAAGCATGCCTCAGTGCTGGAGCAATACACTTCACTTGGTAAACAGGCGGCAGCTGCGCGCAAGGCCAATAACCTGAAGAGCGCCACGCTCCTTGAGATCAAGCGCAATAAGCTTAAGCCGGCCGCAATTGCAGCGCGGGCTGAGGTAAAGGTCACAACCTCTGCACTAGCAGAAGCCAAGTCGCTTGCTGCTGCAAGAAATAAGCCTGCTAAGGATGCCCTTGCACCCATTGCAAATCTCAAGAAACAGATCACCGCCCAGAACAAGTTGTACTCAGCCATGCAAGCCGAAAGAAGCGAAGCTGACAAACGCTACAAAGCCGCCGTCAAGGCGGGAGATGCCACCAATGCCGCGGCTGCGATGAAGCTGTCTTACAGCAAAATGGGTGAGATCCGGACAATGACCGGACGTATGTACAGCTGGGAACAGCAGATCAGTACAGCACTCCGTTCCGCAGAATTGAAGCTGCCGAAGTAACTTGTCCCGCAGAATCAGAGCAGCTTCACCAGCCAGCAAATGATGTAGGCTCCCGGAACAAGCAGTGCTTGACCCAGCAGTGATCCCAGAAAGCGTGAGCCCATCAGCAGAACATAGATTTTGCCCAGCTGATCACGGTATTCCACATTTTCAGTCGCCTTATGGGTAATGATTCCGAGCTGCGGGTCGATGAACACTGTCAGCAGGATCGTCGCTAACCCGTTTATCAGACCCGAAGCCTGGGATGCAGTTGTGCTTAAGTCAGGCATTAGTTTGGCTGCATACATGGAGGATAACACCCCAACGGTATAGAAGGCCGTAACGAATATATTCATTACAATGAACCGTTTGGGAATACCCAGATAACGGAAGCTGCGCAGCCTTACCTTCGGCCTGCGGATATATTTCCGCGTATTCTTGAGCTGGCCGACGGTTACGCTGGTCAGGAGCTTCGGAATGGAGCCTTCAATCTCAAGCTTGGAGATGATTCTTCCGAACAGCCCTACGAAGGTAGGAAACAAGGCGATGGCTATTAATGTGCCCAGTGAAGAAGCCAGCATAATAATCCGCAGATAGTTGAGCAGCGGAAAGCTGTCATCTATTTTGCCATAGTCTACGAATTTGGCGGTTAAGGGAGCCTGTACCATATTAGCCGTTCTGGAGACCAGCACAATGATACCGGTCAGGGATAAGGCGATGGCAATCTTATTCAGCTTCACTCCGGCAAACCGTACCGAATACGATAACGTCTCAGCAGTGTGAATGATCAAGGTCAGCAGGCATACCACGATTAAACTGTTCGTCATTTGCAGTTACTCATCTCCAAATCAGGCAGCGTTCGGCTGATTACCGGCAGTCTCATTCCAAATTATTACATACCGGCATCGCCTCACTTAATATATATTCTTCCTCCTGTATATTCCAGAATCAATTTTGTAAGATTTGGTCAATTACATAGCAGAACAGAATTCCGGCCGTATACCGGACCAGATCAATCCAGAGGAAGCCCTGGCCCAGAATCAGTCCGCCTGCTGTTGTCGAGCGTACATGTATAATCCATTCTGCCTGATAGAGCTGGCTGAACTCAATCCCGAAGCTGAAGCACAGGCTGAGTATAAGCGACACCTTTAGCGGATACCGGGTCAACAGCACCCGGAAGGCAAGATATATCATCCCTGCCCAGATCGCATCCCCAAAATGTCCGCTGACAAAGCGCGGCAGCTGGTCAGCGTATGCTCTGGTCCCAAGGCCCAGCATAACAGCGAGCATTACTGCGCCGCAGTAGATCAGTTTGGATCTTATTACCGGATTATGCAATGGAATTACTCCTTTGTATTGAAACTGCTGAATCCTATGGGAACAATATCTTCATTTTGCTTAAATGGCAGTGCTCTACTCAAAAATAACTTTCCGTGTATCAGAGGCATCGCTCACAAACAGCTTCGGGGGATACGGGATGGCTAACTCAGGCAGTTCATCTTCCTTGAAGAATTCCAGTTCTTCCGCCTCCCCGTCCACACTTCTCAGATGTCCTTTGACGATGACGCATTCAAACACAATCACCGTGTACTCCACCTGATCACCATTGGAATATTCATACCTGAATTTCTCTCCGCCGAATACTCCGAGGATCTGTTCAGGGGTGACCATCAGGCCGGTCTCTTCGAACACCTCTCTGCGGAGCGCTCTGGATGGTGTTTCTCCAGGCTCGACCGCCCCTGCGGGCAGCCCCCACAGCGTCTCATCTTTCTTGCGGATCAGCAGAATTCTGCCTTGTTCATCCCGCACTACCGCCGCTACTGACGGCATCAGCAGCAGTCCATTGCCGGCCTTCCCGCGCAGCTCCCGGTAATATTCTGACATTGGCATGAAATTCCCTCCTAAGATTGATTTAGCATTTTATTATAACCCTTCATTCCGGCCTAAAGCTCATCCTTGCGAAAAGAAACCGGATTAACCTTGAAGTCTTCCGGCTGATTCTCACAATCAGACAATTCTACCTTGTAGAATTCTTCGACCTCCGTAAGCTGGATCTCCCGGCAGACATATTCGATTTTCCCGTTGTATCCGGCCCAGTCCCGGGTGCTGTCCACCGTCCAGTGCAGCTCTCTGCCGTCATCATAGAAATCATGAATATACGGTCCGCTGTCGGTGCCCCACTCAAGCATGGTAAGATTGTCTCCTTTGCCTTCCTTAAATCTATGTATCATTTCTCTAATTCTGTCCAAATCCAGCTGATCAAAATGCGTAATCAAGTTACGCTGATCCCTGGCCAGAGGGACTGGCTTATTGATTTCCCGTATCCAAAACCCTGCGAGTAAAACTATAATCAGCGCTTCCAGTACGATAATAGCCAGATAGTATTTCTTGAATCTCTTCATATTCCCTCCCGCTCCGGGGTATATTGGGCAACCCGTATACCTCTATATTTGACACGGTTGTAAGATATTCCTTGTCTGTACGTAATCCGAACATACCCGTAACGCAGTCCACTTCCTATATTTTTGGATATAAATATTTCTTAAGTAGAAAGCCTAATGTATAATTGTTATAACAGTTGAATAGTATGATAAGGAGGAATAGAAATGAATAGGGTGATTGAAATGGAACGGAAAGTTACTAAATTCGGTAATAGTCTGGGAATAACCATGACCGAAGCTTTAAAACAAATCGGCCTGGATTTGGGTGATACTGTTCAAATTGATGTACACCCCTCCAGCGGTGAGATTATTATCAGAAAATCAACTAAAGTCACATTGCCTGCCGGAATTAGTGAGGATTTCATGGATTGCCTATCGGATGTTATAAATGAATATGATGAAACTTTAAAAGGACTAAAGGATAGATGAAAGAAATCCGTTATTTGACCATACAGGAAGTTATAGCTATTAATGTTGCAATGATACAGAGATATAGTACTGGAGAGCAGATAGGAGTAAAGAATCCCGGCTTGTTGGAATCTGCAGTTTTTCGTTCTCAATCATCCGCATTCGGTGACGATGCTTATCCTACTATTTTTGAGAAAGCAGCCGCCCTGTTCGAATCGCTTGGTCAAAACCATCCGTTTCATAATGCGAATAAACGCACGGCGTTTACTGCTCTTGTCATTTTTTTACGCTACAATGGCTTGAGCTTCAAGATGGAGCAGAAATTATCTGAAGACTTTACAGTTGATATGGTGAACCATCAATATAGTTTTGATGACCTGGTGTTAATGATTCAAAGGCATTGTGTAAATTAACGCTTAAGCAATCGCAACCCGCTCAATTAACTGAAGGCGGCCTCATAAATGCAGAAAGCAGCGATTCTCCTGTTATAGGAGAATCGCTGCTCTATGTTATTGCTCGTATACGCCAGCTTCAGTTTTTTACTGCTGTGGGACATTCATCCCTCACCAAGCTCCAGCTGCTCCGTAGGATCCAGCTCCCTCAGCCCGCGCCGACGGGTACGGAAAGTCCACAGCAGATCTGCCGAGAATAGCAGCATAGCCAGCGGAATCACCGGTGTCCATACCTGCTCAACATGCAGATACAGGAAATGAACCAGCGGCTGCAAACCATAGATACAGGCAATAGACAACCCCCACCAGTACAGCGAGAATTTCAGGCAGATATGTCCCTGCAGCTGATAGGGCATTCCCGAATAATCCCACCACTGCTTACGAAAAATACCCTTGAGCAGCCAGCCGCTGACAAACTCAACTGCCGACGGAACAATCAGGGCAAGCATCAGGAATACAGGAAGCGGTAGCCCAATACCCTGTCCCGTCAGCAGCAGCAGCGGCGCACAGCCGTACATGGGTTTGAACGGCCCCTTCAAGAAGCCTTCTTTGCGGAAGGTGCCTGCGCTGTAGAGGTTATAACTGCCTTCAAGCACCCAGCCGAGGAAAGAATATACGGTGAAATAGAACAAATACGGACTTACAGCTGCCAGTGCATTATAACTATCTTGCAAGAGTACCGTTGTCATCGTGTTCGCTCCCGCCTCCAGCCCCAGTATTTCACTAATGGAAGCTAGTATGCCTCCGGGAAACGGAGGTTATGACGGTAATTTCTGGCGGTCCTCACAAGAAGAACAAAATCACCCTAACGGGTGAATCAGCCCGAGCTATGCAGCCTTACAGCTAATGTAGATTTTAAGCCATCTCACATTGCTCTATTCTGAATGCTTTGTTTGGGGCAGCCTCCGGTAAAATCAGGGGCACTTTTGCCCCTCATTCCCGCCTGCTGCCCACTTTTGGCGGATTCAGAGGGATTTATCCCTTTAATTTCCTCCTACCGCCCGCTTTCGCCGGAATCAGAGGGATTTATCCCTTTAATTTCCTCCTGCCTCCCACTTTCGCCAGAATCAGAGGGATTTATCCCTTTGATTTTCCAAGCTCCGACTTCCGGGGATTCTGTGGAATTCCAGATACAAGAACACATTCGTCCTTCAGACGGACCTGCTACAATTTCCAGAGAAGCTTATCCACAACTGACGAATATCGTAATTTCCTATACAAAGAAAAAGCTGCAGGGTTCCGGTTAGGAACTGCAGTCTTTTATAGGAGTTAATGATTTAGGGCCGAATAACGACCACACTAGCCTTCAGGGTTCATTCCTTGTGCTGCTGTTCTCTCTGCATCTGCATTAAGGGCGGACCTTCCTCACGCTGGCTTCTCAGCGTTTCCAGCTTCATGTCGCTTCGCACACCGAAGCTCGATCCGTACTTCTTCTCGAGGTTGCCTGTCAGGGCATCACCGCGCTTTTGCCGATACCGGCCGTTCTCGTTCCGACTACGCATACTAGGTTTCCTCCCTGCAATTTGAATTGCCTGAGACCTGTAAACCTGCGATGATCTGGAGAATCAAGACGTGATGAGGTTGTACTTCTCTATAGTATACAGTATTTACTAAACCAAGCTCAATATGCCCATGTACATAAGCGTAAACAATCAAAAACCCGATACCCTCCTCGTAAGGAGAGCGTCCTACCAATGTGAAAAAAGACTGTCCCTTAGGAACAGTCTGCTGCATCCATGCGCAATGTATTTGACGCTCTAATTCTTCGGAAGCGGGTCGGGATGAGCGGATTCTGCCGGTTTGGCAACCCAGTCATCGGCTTCCGGTTCAATGTCCACACCATTTTCCATCTTTTTGCGTTCCGCGAGTGAATCACCGTCTTTATTCTCTTTGTTGCGGATGTCTGCTTCATTCTCGATATGATCTGGCATCTGAACTCCTCCTTATGCAAGCTGTGCAGGTTTTGAACTACTTAGTTATAGTTACCCGTTGACCTGTTTTGCAAACATTTTGGCTGGAGGTTATTTCACACGGCGCTCCCACTGATCCTGCCAGACTGATTGCAGGGACTCATACTGCTGAATCGCTGAGTTCCTGTCTTCTGCCGGATAGCTGAGAATGATGCTGTCATCACCAGGATCATCTTCCCCGTAAATTGCATAGTAGAAGCTGTTACTTGCATAACCGGGAGACTTCTCCCCCTTCTGCAAGGCAAGACTCCATGTCTCACTGCCGGAATCTGCATAAACCTGGCCCAAGGGTTTGATTTCACCCCGCGCTCCCTCCAGCGCACAGATCATGAACCCCAGCTCCGGATTCAACTCACAGTATTCGTACTGAACCCCGTTAACAGCAAGCTTACCGGTGTAGGAGCGGGTTTTTTCGGCATAAGCACCCTTCAGGGTCACAGTCACTGTCTTCGCATAATCCGCATCCTGCAGCTTATAGGCGGTCACCTGCATTTCCCGGTCCAGCCGGATCACCTTGGGTGCACTCAGGAAGCCGTAAGCAATAATTCCTGCCAGAATAAGTACAGCAATACAGCCGTAGAGCAATTGTCTCAAACCGGCACACATCCCCTGTAAAAAGCTTCGCAAAGACCATTATTTAACAATAAATAAGCTCTTTGCGGCGGGCAAGATATTTTATCACTCAGCATACTCTTCATCCATACAGTTTCACTATTCGTAATACACGCGAAAAACAATATCCTGCTCGTAATTCCCGAACCCGCGTCCGAACAAGGTTAAACCGCCCCGCCTTCGGGTGGTGTCTTCTGCAGTTAACCTGAAGCTCCACTGGTCCTGCTGCCAGCCTACTTCATCAATGGTGACTGCAGAAATCTGCTGGCCGTCTATGTAAGTTCCCCCTGCATTAATCCTCAGCACCTTCAGCAACCCATACTGGTTCACATCGGAATTCCACCAGGCCGGAGTCAGCCTTCCGCGCTGCACACCGAAATCACCGGGACTGGTCCATTTGCCAAGCGGAATTCCGTTCATCGTAAACGCAATGTCTGAAGGCCATTTCTCATTGACGTGCGGCGCTTCCGAGCCGACCTCCATCGAAATCTCAATCTCCTGTACCGTCTGGTCCATGAACAGATAGTTCGGCACCTTATATTCGGCGTAGCCTTTGGCGAACCAGAGAATTCCGGCATCGACCCGCTCCGGGTCCAGGAAATAACGCGGATCATCATAATATCCGATTAGCTTCTCGGTGGTGGCAATGCCGCAGGTCGGTGAAGCCTGAAGATCGGTATAATGCCCCACCGGCACGGAGACCTCAACCACCTTCCGGGCAATGCCTTTGGCTCCAGACAATTTAATCTGCAGAAAATTAGCGGAAAGCGAGCAGTATTTATACGTGCCGCCGTCAATCCGCTTCATTTGGGAGCTGACGATGCCTGCCTTCTGGAGCTTGGCTACGTGGGAGCTGACAATGGCGCTGCTTAGATACAGCCGGGCAGCGATTTCCTTGATATGCATCTCCCGCGCGCTGAGCAGATCAATAATCCGCAGCCGCACTTCACTGGCCAATGCTTCATACACCTTCAGCGATTCGGAATCCGTTGTTAAATACATCCTCTAACCTCCGCACTCTTTGAATTAGCATTTTTATTAATCCTAAATATTTTCATTGCTTAGTAGACGCTGTAATTCGTATGATGGAATCATAATTCAGGATACTAGATTAATATTTTCATTAATCGTAATATGACTTCACTACAAAAGGAGCTTAACACAATGAGCATTCAATCCAAGATGATTGTCGACAAGGACTTCAAGCTGGCCGAGGTAGACCCGAGACTGTACGGATCGTTCATCGAGCATCTGGGCCGGGCCGTTTATGGCGGGATTTATGAGCCGGGACATCCTACCGCAGACGCTAACGGTTTTCGGGGTGATGCCCTGCAGGCCATCCGGGCTCTCCGCGTGCCGATCATCCGTTATCCCGGAGGTAACTTTGTCTCGGGTTATAACTGGGAAGACGGCGTAGGTCCCAAGGAGAGTCGTAAGCGCTCTCTTGAATTAGCCTGGTGGACTACAGAGACGAACCAGATGGGTACCAATGAATTTGCCGATTGGGCCAAGCAGGCCGGTTCAGAGGTCATGATGGCGGTCAATCTGGGCACCCGCGGGATCGATGCCGCAAGGAACCTCGTGGAATACTGCAACCACCCTTCCGGTTCCTACTGGAGCGATTTGCGGATCTCCCACGGGTATCAGGCTCCCCACAATTTCCGCACCTGGTGCCTGGGCAACGAAATGGACGGCCCGTGGCAGATCGGAGCCAAAACAGCCGTCGAATACGGCAGACTCGCGAATGAAACCGCCAAAGCCATGCGCTGGGTTGACCCTACCCTGGAGCTTGTCGCCTGCGGCAGCTCGGGCAGCTCCATGAATACTTTTGCCGAATGGGAAGCAACCGTGCTGGATCTCACTTACGATAACGTAGATTTCCTCTCCCTGCATACCTATTACAACAATAATGATGGAGACACGGCCAATTTCCTGGCACGCTCACTCGATATGGACCAGTTCATCGACAGCGTAGCAGCAGTATGTGATTATATCAAGGCTAAGAAGAAAAGCAAGAAAAAGATTTATCTGTCTCTGGACGAATGGAATGTGTGGAAAACGCAGGGGACCAGCCGCGCGCAGCAGCATTGGGAAATTGCCCCGCCGGAGTTCGAGGATGTCTATAACCTTGAGGATGCACTTGTGGTAGGCTGCTGCCTGATCAGCCTGCTGAAGCATGCGGACCGGGTGAAGATGGCCTGCATTGCCCAGCTGATCAATGTCATTGCCCCTATTATGACTGAGAACGGGGGGCCCCTCTGGCTGCAGACCACGTATTATCCTTACATGCACGCATCAATCTATGGCCGGGGAACGGTGCTGCACCCGCTGATTACCAGTCCGAAATATGATTCCCGGGATTTCACCGACGTCCCTTATCTGGAAGCGGTCAGTGTATTTAACGAAGAGGTGAACGAGGTTACCGTCTTTGCTGTCAACCGTCATCTGGGCGAAGGTATGGAGCTGACCGTCGATCTGCGCAGCTTCGGTGCCGTTGAGGTGATTCAGCATACCATCCTTGAGCATGAGGATCTCCAAGCGGCGAACACCCGCTCGAACCCGGCGAATGTGCTCCCGCATAACCGCGGAACGGCGGCCGCTGACGGCGGCCGGGTAAGCGCCCTGCTTCCGGCAGCTTCATGGAATGTTATCCGGCTGCGTGTCAACGGGTAATACCCTGCATTAATGGTACATGATCCAGGCAACGAACGGTCCGGCAATGGAGCCGACAATGGCGCATACCGTCATGGCCACAGAGCTCATGGACACCGACTGCTCACCGTACTCCAGGGCTTTGGCTGTGCCAAGGGCGTGGGAAGCTGTTCCCAGGCCGATGCCGATGCCGGACTCGCCGCGGATTCTGAACAGCTTAATAATATACGGCCCGCCGATGGCCCCTGTGAATCCGGCGATCATTACGAATACGGAGGTAAGCGAGGAATCCCCGCCGAGATTGCTGGAGATCTGGATGGCTACAGCGGTTGTGATTGACTTGGGCAGGATGGAGAGCACATACAGCTTGGAGAAGCCGAGTCCGGCTGCCAGCAGCAGACCGCTGAACATTCCGACGAGCAGTCCGGTCACCGTTCCGCCAAGGACGGCCGGGAGGTTCTTCCACAGTACGTGACGCTGTTTGTACAGCGGATAGGCCAGGGATACAACCGCCGGTCCAAGCAGGCGGTTAATCCAGTCGCCGCCGATCATATAAGTCTCATAAGAGATATGGAAGCCCATGAGCAGCACGACTACAGTGAACGTTGCGGTCAGTGCTGGCAGCAGGACAGGAAGACGGTAGCGTTTGTATAACATGGACATGAAGAGATAGATGAGAACATTCATCAGGACAAACCCAACGGCCAGCAGAATTCTCATGCTTCCTTCCCCTTCCCTTGCAGGCTGTGCGCACGATACGTCCGGCGTTTCAGCCTTTTGGCGCTGCGGCTGGCAATCCACTGGCTGGAATGTGCCGTGACGACCATGGTCAGTACACTGCTGACCACCAGAATGCCAATCAGGAGAAGCCCTCTTCCGCTGAAGATATCCAGATGGTTCATAATGCCTGCGGTTGCCGGGATGAAGAACATGGGCAGATAAGCCAGAATAAAGGATGAGCCGTTCTCGATCAGCTTCACCGGAACAATCTTGAGCAGCAGCAGGACGAATAGCAGCAGCAGCCCTACGATACTGCCCGGAACCGGCAGATGCAGCAGTTTTTGCAAGTAATCTCCGGCCAGGAAGAACATATACAGCAAGCAGACTTCAGCGATAACGCGGATGATTTTCATATTGCAGGAATCCCTTCAATCTTGAAATGGCGGTCACAAGCAGCCTGTTGTTAGTAACAAGCTGACTTATTAAGAGTATCAGAATTTTCAGCAAGTTTTCAAACTTTTTTCGAAGCTTCTATGTATTTTCATAACTCGTCAAAAAAAACAGATGCCGCCCTTATAAGGATGGCATCTGTTTTTAATTGGCTCACACTTCGCCCAAATTGCTGACGCGGCTGCGTTTAGACCCACTGAACCACCTGACCGGCCGTTTGACGGGTTTTGCCGCGCGGCTCATTAACCCGGTAACCAAAGGCCGCCATGCAGGCAATTCCGAAATGTGCCGGGTCCATTATCCCTTCCTCTGTAAGCACCTGCTCGATCTTTGCCTTGTCGAAGCCTTCAATCGGACAGGAGTCGATGCCAATCTGCGCCGCAGCAGTCATCATATTCCCCAGAGCCAGATAGGTCTGCCGTGCACCCCATTCAAATATCGCCCGCTCATTGCCTTCCAGTCCGAAATCGGATTTCAGGAACACATCATAGACCTTCCGCTTACCCTCGGCAACCTCCGGCGGCAGACTCTGCACATCCCGCATTATGCCCTGAATATACTCCGAATCCGCAGCCATATCACGCGGCAGTCTTGCGAGAATCAGCATGAAATGGCTTGCTGTCGGCAGCTGCTTCTGTGCACCCCAGGCATAAGGAAGCAGCTTCTCACGGATGTCCATACTCTGGACAATAACGAATTTCCAGGGCTCGAAGCCGAAGGAGCTCGGTGACAGGCGGCCTGTTTCCAGGATGAACCCGAAATCCTCATCGCTGATCTTTCTGCTGCTGTCGAATACCTTGGTAGCGTGTCTGTATGCATAGGCGGCCAGAATTTCCTGCTTGGTTGTTGCGGTTTCTTTTACTGTAGTATCCATTTCACATACTCCCTTTCAGTGTATCCTTCAGGTTGGAATTGACGTTATCCTGCTCACATGCTTATAGTAGTGGATAGATAACCATTCGTGAAGTACGCACATTTTTGTTATGTAGTATACAAAATGATACTTAAGGAGCGTGTTCGGTTATGCGTGACCGTAAAGGCGGTTTCGGAGCTTGTCCGGACGGCCAGGGCGCCGCTTGTCCTGTTGAATTCACCCTCGACGTCATCGGAGGCAAGTGGAAGGGTGTGCTTTTATACCATATGATGGATTCAACGAAACGCTTCAACGAGTTCCGCCGGATCTGTCCCGGCATCACGCAGCGTATGCTGACACTTCAGCTCCGTGAGCTGGAGGAGGATGGCGTGGTTCACCGCGAGGTGTATCATCAGGTTCCGCCGAAGGTTGAATATTCGCTGACCGAATTTGGCCGGACGCTGATTCCGATCATTAAGCTGATGAGGGATTGGGGCACAGAATACCAGGCGAAACAGCAATCCGCAGACCGCTGCCCTCCTGGAAATGGACATTTAGAGGAAGAAGCATAATGAATCCGGTGCAGCAACCCGCTGCACTTTTTTTGTACCGTTACCTCACGGTTGTTCAAAAAAATTCTCGGCTTTCTGCTTATGCTCCTCCTTCACCTGTCCGGCAATCGCCCGGATGCCTGCGGCAATGACCGCTGCATCATCCGTGAAACCGAGTCCGATCAGCGCATCGGGAATCGCGTCAATTGGAGAGATGAAATAGGCCAGCGCACCGAATGCTATGCCTTTGGCCCATAACGGGGTTTTGGCATCAATGGCGCAGTAATACATGGCAACCGCATCTTTGGTGAACGGGATTTTGCCCGCCGCTTTCCTCGTTTTGCTCCAGAAGCTCTTCTTCACCAGCTGCTCATTCTTCTGGCTGTATTCGAAATTCTCCACGACCAGTTCCGCGGGAAGCTTGTCTCCATCCTTATTCATCTGCCATTCCCTCCCTTTCCTTAGGCTGCCTTCGCATTCTGACAGCTTAGCACCTTCATTATAACCTTTACACCAATCACCCGCCGCTAATCAGCCTTCCGGTAACTAATCTTTTAACCCAGATGCTCCCGGAAAAAGAGCACCGTCTGCCTGCGCTGGTATTCGCTGACCTCATGCCCGGAGAACGGATAATCCATCATCTGCTTGGGTGACCCGATACGGTTATAGGCAGCATAGATGGTCTCCGGCATGCACACAGTATCCTTCCAGCCTGCGGACATCAGAACTGGTACGGTGAACCGGTGCGCCAGATTAACAATATCGAAATAAGCCAGGTTCTGCAGCACCCGCTCCAGATGCTCCGGATAGCGCTTCAGGTAATCGGCAATCTCTGTGAGAGAGCTGGTTGAATTCAGCACTCCGAAGTCCAGGCGGCAGAGATTCGGAATGTCTGCAGCCACTGCAGCAACCCGGCGGCTCAGTGCCCCGGCCAACAGCGCAATCCCGCCTCCCTGGCTTCCCCCGGTAATGGCAATACGCTCGGGATCAACACCCGGCAGCTGCGCTGCGGTCTCAATGGCACGAACCGTATCTATCGCTACAGCCACATAATAGGAACGTTCCTTCTCCAGCAGCCCCTGGGTGATCCAGCCTCTGACTATACCTTCTTCCTGCGGCAGCAGATTGCCGGTCTCTCCCAGTTGTCCACGCACATCCACCGCGAGTACAGCATAGCCAAGCATTAGAAAGTGAGCATACCGTTCCGGATACCCCCGGTCGCCGGTGTAACCGGGAAACGTAACAATACACGGCAGATCTCCCCGCTCACTTGTGTCAGCAGCAGGCCGGATGTACCAGGCATGGATGGTCGTTTCCCCATAACCTGTATAGCTTACTTTGCTAACCTCCATGCCCGGATATGGAGTTTCTTCAGGGATTATTGTAACATCCAGCGGCAGTTCCTCATCTTCGGCGAGCAGATCATTCCAGAATTCGTCAATCGTTTCCGGGTCCAGCGTAGGCTCTGGACGGCAATTCTCAAGCTCCTGTTTGCGTTGCTCAATAGCATTCATTCATCGGTTCCTCCTGTTTCTCATAAACTTCTTTATCATTGCAAGACACTGTAAGCGCATTTAATATTATAAATATAAATCCATAGAATTCCAAAGGAGATGTTATTCATTCGTTACGGAACCTTGGCACATACAGCGGGCTGCCTGCCGCTCAAAGAATTGACCGCCACTCTACAGACCTACGATATTGACTTCGTACAGCTCGCCCTGGCCAAAGCCATTCAGGATATCGATCTGTCTCCCGGCAAGCTGAGCCCCGGCCTGGCCTCCTATATCGGTGAGCAGTTCGACAAAGCCGGCATCCGCATTGGCGTACTTGGCTGCTATATCAACCCCATTCATCCCGATCCTGCCATCCGGCGGGTAGAGATTGACCGTTTCAAGGAGCATTTGCGTTATGCCCGCCAGTTCGGTGCACCTATGGTCGCTACAGAGACCGGCGCATTGACGACTTTTCAGGAATTCGATCCTTACCGGTATGAAGAAATCGGCTGGGACGCCCTCAAGGCAACGGTCGAGGAGCTGGCAGAGGAAGCCGAGAAATGGGGTGTATTCCTGGCGCTTGAAGGAGTCTGCACCCATACGCTGTCCTCTCCGGCCAAAATGCGCCGTATCCTCGACGAGGTTCCTTCCAGCTCCATCGGTGTGGTACTGGACCCTTGCAACCTGATTGGCGAAGAGGTGCATCTGCAGGATGAGATCGTAGACAGTGCATTCAGCCTGTTCGGCGACCGGATCATTCTGGCCCATCTCAAGGATATCTATAAGGACGGAACCCGGATCCGCCATGGCGCTTCAGGGCAAGGGCTGTTCCACACCACAGAGTTCCTGAACAAGCTGGAGGCACACAAGCCGATGATCGACGTTTCGCTGGAAGAAGTAACTGGCATAGATATTAAGGACACTGTTACCCTGCTGCGCAATCTGCGCCACTAATCATAAGCTGCCAGTTCAGGAGACGTGCTTCATCCTCCTGCAGTGACTTTGGCAGCGCTACAATCCGGCCGGTATGTCAGGGGTGATCCCTCTGCTGTACCGGCCAGTATTTTTTATATACTCCAGCTGTAGCCCTCCATTCCTGAGCCTCACTCCATAACCCCCATTTGCTGCAAATACGCCGTATATCCGGTACTTTTCGCTAACTGCTGAATAAAATAGTATACATACCGCAGGTTCGCAAGCGATTCTCGAGCCAGAAAGGAAGGGATCATACATGAGATTCACTTTCCCCATTCTTACCTTATGCCATGGCGGGGCACAACGCATGCTCGTGGAGCTCACGAATGGTCTTACTGCCAGAGGGCATCAGGTGGTGATCCTCATGCCGCTTGGAGGCGATGTTTCTTATGAAGTCCATTCCACTCTGCTGATTACCGATTATACGCTGCTCCGTGAATCCGATTTCCCGGTCAGCGATATTATCGTTTCGAATTTTTATACAACGGTTCCGGTATCACAGGCTGCAAGCCAGAATGGCAAGGGCATCCATATCCGCCTGTCCCTGTGTTACGAACCGCTGTTTCTGCCGCAGAATGAGGTATCCTTTCCCTCCTATCATACCACCGATAAGCTGATTGTTCTGTCCCAGTGGCAGCAGGAGTTAATTGAGCTTGGTCACGGCATTAGCGGAAGCATTGTGCCTGTAGGGATCAGCTCCTCTTTTCAAAATATGCATATCCGCCACAAGCTTCAGGAGCCGCTGAACATTACCGCCATCCTGCGCAAAGTGGAGAACGGCTTCTCCTGGCACCGTGAACAGGATTATCTGGTGAAGCAGCTTGATATCGTGAAGCATAATGTTCCGGGGGTAAATATCAATTTCATCAGTCCGCCGGATGAGTTCTACAGTTCGGATTCACTGCAAAAAATGAAGGCCAGCGGCAAATACCGCTTTTTCACGCCCCTGAATGATGATGAACTCTGCTATCACTATAACGGGGCCGATATTTTTGTCAGCTCCAGTATTTTCGATACCGGATCTTTGCCGGGCCTTGAGGCCATGCGCTGCGGTGCTGCGCTTGTGTCCGTATACTCGGGAGGGAATCTGGAATATGCCCGCCACGAAGAGAACTGCCTGCTGTCCTACCGGTACGAGAACCGGATTGCGGAGGATGTCATCCGGCTGATTCAGGACCCTGCGCTCCGTGTCCGCCTTGCCTCCCGGGGGGAAGCCGATTCCCGGGCCTGGACCTGGGAGAACAGTGTCAGGATTATGGAGCAGACCGCGCTTGGCTTCCTGACTGGAAATCCAATAAACACTCCGCCCAAATCAGCGCTTCTGCAAAGACTAGGCGGCTTCAGATTGCGCAGGAAGTAATCCTGCTCCGGACACGGAAATACAGAAACAGGCCCAACTTGGAAGCACATGAGTTGGACCTCTTCTGTATGTCTGCATCCGCTTAAAGTATGCTTCAATTTCCGAAGATAACATCCTGTTTGTCTAGCCGCGTGTCATTCCACACCGCCGCCAGTGTATCCGGGAAGATCGTTGCCGCAGTAATGTAGTCACCAATCAGCACTGAAGGTATCGGTGAGCTTCCATTCGGATTGGTGGATACATCGGACACTCTACGGTTCGCGAAGGACAAGCCGCTGTTGATGGATTCAGCCACAAACACATCCAGCAGGAAGCCGTTCAGCCGGTTCGTATAATAGATTACACGCACCGTTCCATTGGACGGCGAAACGGTGATCGCAGGCGAGAAGTTCTGCGACCCCGGCGGTGCGCCGGTGATGCTGACCGGCTGCGACCATAGCAGGCCGTCCGGTGAGCGGGAGAAGAATATATCCGCATAGCCCAGCCGGAAATCATTCCACACCGCATATACGAAACCTGCGAAGGGTCCCGGCGAAATATCGGCTCCAAGGGCCAGATTCGTCTGTACCCGGAAGGCATAATTCGGGACAGGCAGCGGACTAGGTACCGGGACTGTATTCGCCAGGAAGGTAGCTCCCCGGGTTACAGGAGGGCTAAACGTAACGCCTCCATCCTGGGAGACCCGGATATAGGCATATTTCGGGCCTGGCCCGAGCTGGATATAGCCCACATATACCTGGCCCGCAAGCCCGACAATCAGAGCTGCCCGTTCCAGGTCGCCCCTTGGATCGGATATGCGCTGCGGCGGCTCCCAGCTCATGCCCTGATCCAGCGAACGCTGGAAGAAGATGGCGGCATTGGTCGCCAAATAATACAGCGGCGTATAGCCCACATAAGCATGACCCCGGTACGGGCTGGAGGGAGAACGGTCGACCGCAAGAAAGGGTTCGTCGTTATGAACGTATAAACCATACCCCCGCTGGACGATCACCGGCGGATTGAAGGTCAGCCCATTGTCAAAGGTGGTATACGTTGCGATTGTCCCGTCATTGAACTCATTAAAGAAGTGGACAGCGACGATAAACGTATTCGGAAACGTATAATCAATTGTCGGTGCCTCCGCGCTCATAAATCCCGGAGCCTGCGGCAGAATTGTCGCTGACCAGGTCGCTCCGCCGTCTATGGAACGGTAGAAGCCGGTCAAAGCTGTACCGGTACTGGAATCTACCGCTACCGCACACATAATATTAGGGTCCAGTTCATTAACCGCGATTGAAGGCTCAATATGATTGCCTGGCAGTCCTGCGGTAATATTGACATTCGCCAATAAATATCACCTCACTTCAAGTAGGAATAATGGACAGCCGGTCAATGTATGTAAGCTCAGGCTGAAGGATTTGCTCGATGATATTTCCGGCAGCATCTAGTGCAAATACATTCACGATTGTGTTGACTGCACTATAAAAGTTGATCTGTGCTTCGTAATAGTTAGCAGCATTCACCGAATACGTCTGCACAACCAGCTGCTGGGGATCCACTTGAAACAAAGCCTCACCCACTGGTACCCGCGTGAAGCTGCTGCCGATGAAATGAAAGATCTGCAGATTAATATTAATGGCTACGATAATGGAATCATTCAGGCAGGAAATTTGAATCCGGTCGATATGTGACGTTCCGGCGGGCGGATTGTATACCGCTCCCGTTGTATAGGGCATAATTCCCGTACTCCTTCCCGGCTTCTGTCAAGCAGAGCATTCATGATTAGCCTTTCTCTTCTCCTCTCTTAACAACAGGCTGCATATCTCTCCATTTCTATGTATATGTAGACCGTTATTTGTCCAATGAGCAAATATATGTAAGAAGGTTGTGATTGGCTAATGAGGAGGACTGAGAAACCCCTATTTGAGCAGATCAGGCGGTTTCACTGCCCAATCGGACCGAGAATCCTTTATAGGTCCCGTTACGCCGCATTTCGGGCTCCAATGAACAATATAAGCGATTCTCAGTCCGCTTCGACGGCAGGGGTGAGTGATCAGCTAATAAAGCCGGGGAACTCCATCCCCGGCTTTATGCTAAGAAACCGACAGCCCCGAGAACACAAGCGGGCCTATAATGGTCGGCGGATTCACGCTGCTAATCGAGGAAGCAATGAGAGCATATCCATAATAACCGGCGGCAATCCCACTGTCGGTGAAGGCTAGATGGATGGCTTCATAATTACTCCCGGTCCAGGAGCTGGACCTTGCAGTGAATATCTGTACTGCATTACGAACAATGGTAATGATCAGATCCGAAGTGCTGGGACTGCTGTTCTGCAGGCCGATCGTTGCCTCCAGCAGTACTAAACCGTTAGCGCCGACAGATACCCCGAATTGTCCCAGGACAGTACTGTTTGGCAGGCTCATTACGGGAAGGGTGGCGGATTGACTGAAGCTCGACGGGACACTTTTGCCGAAATCAATAATGTTCATTATTGCTCACACCAGGGAAAGGCCCGAGAAATCCACGGGACCAATCAGATTAACAGCATTTTGAACAGAGGAGTTCACAAGTGAGACCGTTAAGGTGTAAGCGAAATACCCTGCCGGAAGACTGGCATCCACATAAGAAAGACTGACCAGATCATATTGCCCGGTGCTAAGCGCCGTGGTCCGGAGTGTGAATACGGGCGCCCCTGCACGCAAAATAGTAAATAACAGGTTGGGACTGCCTAACACGGTTTGCACACCTATAGAAGCATTAAGCAGTACGCTCCCGCCTTGAGCAGTCGCAAGCCCGAACTGGGTGAGCGTATTGCTGGCCGGAGCAGCGAGAACCGGTATAGCAATCGTTTGGCTGAAGCTGGTAAGTGAACTTTTGCTGAAATCAATAATTTGGGTCATCCCCTAACCTCCCAGTTACAAATTCAATCTCGTATATAATATGGTGAATTTAACTTACTGATTGGACTAACACCATTCCGGCACATCATCGGCCCGCATGAAACCATGACATCTATGCATAGTCACTGCTCCATGTATGGTTTACACTAAAGCTATATACACTAGGGTTATCGGAGGTGGGACAATGAATTCGCACGAAGAGCAGAAGGAAGCCACGGGGCTTGAATTTAAATACATGGTCAGCGGAGATTCGATCTCCAAGGGTGTTGTCTATGATGAAGCAAGAAGCAGGTATGTCATTCTGGAGGATAACTACGTGTCCCTGCTGCAGGGCAAGCTTAAGGGAGCTATGCGTAATACCGCCAGATTCGGCAATACGCTGATGAAGGGCTTCGGCAATCTGAAACGCGATGTGCTGAAAGACAAACCGGATGTGGTACTGATTGAATACGGAGGCAATGACTGCGACTATCACTGGGAAGAAATTGCAAGCAATCCCGAAGCAGAGCATAACCCCAAAACTGATTTCCCGGCGTTCGAGCGGATGCTGCTGGATATGATTGATTACCTCAAGAATCAGGGGATTACGCCTATTCTGATGAGTCTGCCCCCGCTGAATGCGGACAACTATTTCAAATGGGTCAGCGGCAATAATCCGGACACCGAACTGAACATTCTGAAATTCCTCGGCAGCGTTACCAAGATTTACTGGTGGCAGGAGCGGTACAACTCCGCAATTATCAAGGTCGCCGAGAGCACCAAGACCAAGATCATTGATGTCCGGGGCGCATTCCTGCAGCAGCCGGATTACACCAAGTTTATCTGCCGGGACGGAATCCACCCCAACCGGGAGGGCCACCGGATTATTTATGATAAGGTCATGGATTTCATCCGCACAAGCGAACCGCAGCTTCTGCTGGACAATTCGGCGTTGCCGGGACACTGATTTCCGGACAAGCGGAATATAGGTCTAGCAAAAAACCGAAATATCAGTGCAGCCCCTGCGGGCTCCATACATAAGGGTGTCCCAATCCGCCATTGTCACGCAACGGCGGATTGGGACACCCCTTTTTTATCGTCACAGGCTATGAACGCCTCCGGTACACTCCCGGTGCAACGCCGTACCGCTCCCGGAATACCCGGTGGAAGTAGGTATAGCTGCCGAAGCCGGTCTCCTCAGCAATACGCTCCAGTGTATAGTTGCTGTTGTCCATCAGCCGAAGCGCCATCGCCAGACGGACCTGCACCGCATACTGCATCACCGAATACCCGAATTGTTCCTTGAACAGGTGAACCGCCCGGGTGACGCTGATTCCTGCGTGGCGGGCCACATCCTCCAGCCGGATGGAGGATGTCGCATGCTCTTCCACATAATTCTTGATCTTCAGTCCCTGCAGGAGTGAAGAGGAGGAGGAGGCCGGCGCTTCGGCGATAGCCCGGTCCAGCAGCAGGCACAGGGCCTTGAACAGCGCCTCAAGAATCTCCGGGCTGCCTCCGTCGATCCGCCGCTTTTCCAGAATTAATTGCTGCCAGATGCTATGCAGCTTGCTGTCTTCGGCAATCCTGGACTTCTTAGCCCTCACCTGCTTGTTCCACCACTCATCCACCCATTCACCTGTACACATGACATAGTAGTCTGCGCTGAAGCCCAGCGGACTTTCTTTCTCGCCAATCCGCAGATCGTAGAGCTCGCCGGGACGGAACAGCAGCAGATCACCCGGCATCACCGTGACCATCACCCCGTCAATCAGCGCTTCACATTCCCCTTCTGCCTGGAGCCTGATGATATAGGTATCCAGCCCTTCCCGGAACAAATGCCAGAACGGCTGGATATGCCGGGAAAATGAGCTGAGATGAATGTCTACCCCGGTTGTACCCATCCTGGATCACCCTTCCTTGCTCTTGCCTCATGACCAGATCGTTGAGGTTCTTAACCATATTGTTTCTTCAAAGTGCAGCGGAATACCTTCTATAATGAGACTATTCCTACAAACTTTCAGGAGGTAACATAAGTCCTATGAGCAGCCCTACAGTCCGCGTAATCCAGACAGCCAAAGAAACCGGTGACCGGTTAACAGAATTACAGCCTCTGTCCTTCCGGCCCGATTCCGAAGAGAAGGAAATGGAATTGATTAACGTTTATGAGGATTTGGAATATCAGGAAATTGAAGGCTTCGGCGGTGCGCTGACGGAAGCCTCTGCAGTCACGCTGGCCAAGCTTAGTCCGGAGAAGCAGCAGGAAATAATCGATGCCTACTTCCATCCGGAGCACGGAATCGGCTACACCCTGTGCAGATCACATATCCAGAGCTGTGACTTCTCAACAGGCAACTATGCTTATGTAGATGGCGTTGACCCGGAGCTGGCTACTTTCAATATCTCCAGAGATCAGGAGTCGATACTTCCGTTAATCAAACGCGCGGCTGATGCTGTGGGCGGGAGCTTCCGGCTGTTCTCCTCCCCATGGAGCCCTCCGGCCTTCATGAAGACGAACGGCGAGATGAATAACGGCGGCAAGCTGAAGCCGGAATACCGGGAAGCCTGGGCTAATCTGTTCGTGAAATACATTCAGGCTTACGCTGAAGCCGGCATCGATATCTGGGCGGTCAGTGTGCAGAATGAAGCCAAAGCCAAGCAGATCTGGGATTCCTGCATTTATACTGCTGAAGAAGAGAAGGACTTCGTACGCGATTATCTCGGTCCTGCCCTGGAAGCAGCCGGCTTAGGCCATGTCAAAATCATGATCTGGGATCATAATAAAGAACGGGTCTATGACCGGGCGAAGACCGCTTTTACAGATCAGGAAGCAGCAAAGTATATCTGGGGCATCTGCTTCCACTGGTATTCCGGTGATCATTTCGAAGCCTTGAGCGCTGTACATGAGCGTTTTCCTGACAAAAAGCTGTTCTTCAGCGAAGGCTGCCAGGAGGGCGGCGTACACCTCGGCTCCTGGAACACCGGTGAACGTTACGGCCATGATATCATCGGCAACCTGAACAACTGGATGTCCAGCTGGACGGACTGGAATATCGTCCTTGATGAGCAGGGCGGCCCGAATCATGTAGGCAACTTTTGCGATGCACCGATTATCGGCGATACCCTGAAGGATGAAGTAATCTATGAGAGCTCGTTCTATTACATCGGGCATTTCAGCAAGTATATCCGTCCGGGCGCCGTCCGTGTAGGCACCTCCAGATATACCGACAAATTCGAAACTACGGCGTTCCGCAATACAGACGGCACTTATGCCGTAGTCGTACTTAACCGCACGGACAGCGGGCTTCCATACACCCTGCATTTCCGGGATCAGCTGGCGGAGGGTTCAATTCCGGCCCATGCGATTCAAACCCTGCTGTTCCAATAAAAAACACATAAAGGCGCTCCCAAGCTACGGCTTGAGGAGCGCCTTTATTCATTTGGCCGGTCTGCATTTATTCGCCGCTTCTGTACCGCTGTCAAGTAACCCTGCTATTCCTTCTTCTCCCCGGCGGTCTCCTGCGGCTGAAGCGAAACATATTTGTCCCCCAGGAGCTTCTGGAAGTAGGTCCGGTTATACAGCATACTGGGATGACTGGGAAGGTGACGCAGTGCCGTTTCATTGAACATATTAGCCCGTTCATGCTGGCCCAGCCGGTCGTAGCAGAGCGCAAGCTGCAGATTCGGAATCCAGGTGGCGAAGGCTTCATTCTTCACGCCCATAGACTCTGTCTGCCGCGGCAGCATAACAGCGAGCTCATACCAGTAGATAGCCGGGTGAAGCTTGCCCTGCTCCACATGCCAGGCACCGAGCCGGCAGCAGAACTCGGCACGCGGAGAATCGTACTGGAGCGTCCGGGTAATCGCAGTGAACGCCGCTTCCTTGTCACCCAGCCGCTCCCGGCATTCGGCCAGCCGCAGGCAGGCCTGAATATTATCTTCAATCCAGCCTTGGCCTCCGTTCAGAAACTGCTCGTAATATTGGCTGGCCTCCTCATGGATTCCATGATCGCGCAGCTCATTGGCATAATAATATTGATCGCGCGGAGAGAAGACTTCCCCCTCAGCCACCCGCTTGCGATAGATCCGCAAGTTGCGGTCCGTATACGCTTTGTCTTTCTCATGGGTAATACAGACGTCACTGCTGTAAGAAGGGCCGTATACCTCGAGGTATTCATGCACCGGGCCGATCCATTTGAACCCGCAGGACCGGCGGACCAGCCGGTTGCGCCGCAGGGACGTAACGACCTTCCCCTCCCCGTCAAAAGCAAGATTATACTGCATGTTCACACTGTCCACATTCTCCGGCAGGGCGTGCTTCAGCTCCCTGAGCCGCGCATGATCCTCATCCTTCAGATAATCATCCGCATCCAACCAGAAGATGTATTCCTTGGTCGCCTTACTGAAGGCGAAATTGCGGGCAGCAGAGAAATCTTCGATCCAGGTAAAATCATATATCACCGCTCCGAAGGTTTCCGCAATCTCCTTGGTTCTGTCCGTCGAGCCTGTATCCACAATGATAATCTCATCCGCAATCGCTCCAATGGAAGTAAGGCAGCGGGGCAGGCTCTTCTCTTCATTGCGGACAATCATGCATAAGCTGATTTCTATCATGGCAGCCTCCTAATCGTTATCCTCTTATATAAATATGCAGCCCCCTCCAATTGGAACTCCCGTTCCTACCCAATCTGCCGCCCTTAATGCCCTCTATATAATTTTATTCAGCACAAAAGAAACTTTCCGGAGGATGCAGAGGTCAATACAGTAGAGAGAAAAGGGAGGGACCGTATGTACGGTGCAACGAAGGATTCCAATACTATGAACGCCGCCGCGTTAAAGACACTTATGGAAGACTATGGCGAGGATGTATGGAACTATGCCTACTACCTGGCCCGCAGCAGAAGCGCTGCTGATGATATCTCCCAGGAGACCTTCATCCGGGCTTATAAATACAGGGATACTTTTCGCGGTGAAGCTTCAGTCAGAACCTGGCTACTGCGGATTACCCGCAACCGCTGGCTGTCCTACCGCAGCAGCAGCTTCATCCGGCGGGTAACCTTACAAGCTCACGCTGGCAGATCCGGCTCAAGCCCATCCGCTGAAGAGGTGTTTTTGCAGCAATCCTTGAGCAGTGAGGTGTTTAAGGTAGTCCTGCAGCTGCCTCGTAACGCCAGGGAGGTTCTTATGCTCTATGCCCACTACGGACTCAGCATGGAGGAATTGGCCGGAATGCTGGGGATATCCTTATCTGCAGCCAAATCCAGACTGCACCGCGCAAGGCAGCAAGCCAATGAATACTGGAAAAAGGAAAAGGAGTTGAACAGATCATGAGCAAATTACCGGAGGAATGGGAACAGCAGTTGAAGGAGAAGCCTTTTGAGGGCATGAATTTCACTCCGCAAATGCAGAAGAAGATAGAGCAGCGTCTGGGAGGGTATCAGCCCAAGCGCAAGCGTTATAAGATTCTTGCTTACGCAGCGGTACTGCTGCCGGTCATGGCCATGCTGCTATGGTTCGGTTACAGCGGCCTGGAACCCGGCAAGCTTGCCGGCCGGATAACTCCCCTGGTATCGGAAGCTCCCCCGCCCCGGGAAACCGGAGCTGCGGATTTCTCCCCCGCTCCCACCGGCAATAGCCAAAGCGTTCCAAGCAATGATTATGCGGTTGGCATCCGCAGCATTTATAATGCTGAAGTCCCTTTCCCTTCTGTTGAAGACAAAAGGGCTGAAGTATCGATCCCGCTGACTGCCATCCTTTCAGTTCCCGTTCTGGACGACGGTAACAGTCCTGCACATGTCACTCCGCCCCCGTTGCCCAGAATGACCTTCCCGCTGCCGGCCGGCATGGAAGACAAGCTGCAGGCGGCCCTCATCTTCCAGGGCGATACCGGCAGTGCTTATATCCTGCTGGCCCCTGCCGGCTGGAAAGCTTCGGCCGTTACCGGAGCCAACGGCTCCCTTGGGGCGACATTTGAGGACCCGGAAAATCCGGGGCAAACTTTGCAATATACCGATAATGCCTGGGGCTGTCAGGGCTGTGCAGTCGGCAGCATCGGGACCTATTTCCCCGGAAAGGCAGAATGGGCGGATGAGTATGGATTGACCATTATTCCTCCTGCGTTCACCGAACAGTATATGGCGGGAACCAGAGGAGCGGATGCACGCACTGTACGGTATTCTCTGCCCGCGGAAGCCAGGGGGTATGAAACAGCCGGAACGGCCTACTATGATGAAGGCGAATGGGGGTATCTGTTCCGCAAGCTGGAGATGACCACCTCTTCAGCCTTTGACGGGCAGGATGTGATTGACAGCATCCAGGGATTTTTTGCAGCCAACCATGGCCCGCTCCTCCTTCCTGCAGTGCAGAATCCGGAATCTGCCGCAGGCAGTGCAGAGTATACTACGCAGTCTCTCTACCTGGCGCTGGAACAGCGGGGCATGCAGCTCAGTCTCG
Source organism: Paenibacillus sp. FSL H8-0259 (assembly GCF_037963255.1). Lineage (NCBI taxonomy): Bacteria > Bacillati > Bacillota > Bacilli > Caryophanales > Paenibacillaceae > Paenibacillus > Paenibacillus sp. FSL H8-0259. Next base: position 3,249,967 of record NZ_CP150147.1, on the reverse strand, counting down.
TCCCGGATACCACTGAGCTCATGTTCAACAAGCAGCTGGCCGGTGTCTGGCCTGAAGAATTGCTGATCGATAAGACCGATACACCGGCCCGGCCGGACCGGTTGTCCGTCTATACCTATGCTGACAGCCTGGAATGTGCCGAAGGTCTGGCTGCGTTGAAGCTGGAAATTAACCGTACGACAAATGATGGAGGAGCTCGGATATACCCTCATGTCTTCAGGGGAGGGAAATTCCTTGTGGTGTATTGGATGGGCGGGGACAGTGCGGAGCCCTACGTTTATGACAAGGCCATCAAGCTGGCGCTGCGCAGCCTCGAAGGCAGATCCGCCTCTGAAACGGACTGAGATTCCGTTTATTTGCTCCCGCATCACTTATCCCGGCTGCACACATAGGTTATTCTCAATTCTTATCTTTGAAAATAGTACTGTCATGCGGACAGCTAGAGTGTTTTTTGTTATAATGTCGTAGAGCAAGTGGAAACGGCGTTGCCGTCCTTTTAAAGGACGGTACCGTTTCAGCGAGAAATAGAAGGATAAGTTATCGTGTGAAACATATAAACGCTTATATTTTTAAAAAGTTGCACCCAAAACAGGCTCCATACCATCCATATACAAAAAGGGGACGTTACCTTTGTCAAAAATCATCAAAACCTTAACCATTGCCGGCAGTGACTCCAGCGGAGGCGCGGGCATTCAGGCTGACCTCAAAACCTTTGAGGAATACGGCACCTATGGCTTCAGCGCACTGACTACAATCGTTACCATGGACCCCGACCGGGGCTGGCACCATAATGTATATCCGATCGATGCCGCAATCGTCGCAGAGCAGCTCAAAACGATCTTCGCCGGCGGTCCCGTAGACGCGATGAAGACGGGTATGCTGGGCAGCGTGGAGATCGTGCAGGTTACCGAACAGGCGATCAAGGACAATCTGCAGACTAACGTGGTTATTGACCCGGTGATGGTCTGCAAAGGCGAAGATGAGGTACTGAATCCGGAGAGCGCCAATGCGATCCGCGATCTGCTGCTGCCTCTGGCTACTGTAGCGACACCGAACCTGTTCGAAGCAGGTGTCCTCTCCGGACTGGGCAGGCTGACTACTCTTGAAGAGATGAAAGAAGCGGCCCGCCTGATCCATCAGCTCGGCACCAAGAATGTTGTCGTCAAAGGCGGCAAGGCACTGGGCGGCGACATGGCGATCGATATCTTCTTCGACGGCAGCGAATATCTCGTTCTGGAGACGGCCAAGATCGAACCCGCCCACAATCACGGAGCCGGCTGCACCTTCGCTGCCGCTATTACCGGCGGCCTGGCTAACGGTTTGTCGGTGAAGGAAGCCGTAGTGAAAGCGAAGGACTTCGTGTCCGCAGCCATCCGCAACGGTTATGCCTTTAACCAGTATGTCGGCCCTGTATTCCACGGCGGCTACCGTCTGGAGAACTAGGAACAGCCAGTCTGCCGGATAACGGCGCAGCAGCAAAAAACCTCTCTTCGGGAATGGGTGTGAACAACCATTCGAAGAGAGTTTTTTTGTTATTTTCAGAGATGCTGATCTCTGTATTCTATTTACTTCGCGGCTTGTTCCTCCGCAATATGCTTCACAAACTCAATCGTCTTATCCTTATTGTCTTCGCCAAGCACACCGATAATGATCGATTTCACATTGTAGTCAATGGGCAGCGCAGAGATAAACGGAGAGTCCATAATATTCACACCATACAGCTCGCGCTTGCCGGTATCTTCATTCGTTCCCCATCTCATACGTGTATCGTCAGCAGCCAGCTTGCCGTCCGCCGTAATGGGTTCGAGATTCTGGAATCCGGCCTGTCCGCCGATCCACTCGATGGTCGCATCATCCATAATGACGATATCCGGCCGGTTGGCCGCCAGCTCGACCACAGCCTTCTGCATATGGTTCATATCCAGCGTATCAGCACCTTCTCCGGTCTTGGGCAGATACACAATGGTCGCCTCTACCCGCTTCCACTGCGGATAAGCGTCAATGACCGCTTGCTCCAATGCCGCTGTATCCCCGCTGCTGTCCTTGGCCCCGAAATTACCCACGAACATAATGGTCGCATCCACCGGCGGCAGCGAAGCAAGATACTGTCTGTGCTGATAGTTATCGTACAGTGCCTTCCCGCCAAAAATGAGCACAAGCACTGCGACGATGGACAGGATAACATGCGTTTTGTAGAGCCGCATAAAGCGTTCCCATTTGCTTGCAGTCCCGGAGAACCGCCCGTATTTGGCTAGACGCTGGTCTTCAGCTTCCTGAATCTCCTGCTCGTCCCAAGTATCCAGAATAAGCTTGTACGCCTGGAAATCCGCTTCATAGTCCGCTATTTCTTCATCCGTAGAAAGGGTCCGTCTGCGCTTCAGGAGCAAATCGAACCGTTTGTTCAATTCCTCTCTGGTTACGGTTTCAGTTAATCCTAGCCGCGCGTACGCTTGCTTCAAGTTATCGTTCACATTCAGTTCTCCTTTGATATGTATGATGCCATAATTCTATTTTAACAGACTTCGCCCTGTATTCTCCACTCTGGCTATAGATGCTCAGAACAGGCCCGGCGTCTCCATCAGCAGGAACTCCGTTTCGCTGTCCCCATAACGGTTGATGAAGCTCTGCCCGGGCAGGAAACCCGCCTTCTTATACAAGGCAATAGCCCGGAGATTAAAGGCCGCAACCGACAACCGGAACCGCTTCGCGTCATAGGTCCCCTGTGCAAACTTCATACCCGCCTGCAGAAAAACAAGCCCTTTTCCAGCGCCGGTCAGGTCCGGCCTTAATCCCAGTCCGATATCAAGCGCTGTACCATCCAGATAATATCCCAGCTCTACCCCTCTTCCCACCTGGGCATTCCTCCCGTAACAGAAGAATCCGGCCAATTCCCCTTCCGCAGTGCGTACGCCGAAGTAGGAGCCGTCCATCAGCTCTTCGATATCCTCCGTTCCAGCAGAATCATCCAGCATATTGTACAGAGAATATGGCGGTTCGTATTTCCAGTTCAGAATCTCTCTGGCTGCCGGCTCATCCATTAACCGGATCTGATAACCGCTGTATGGTTCGCTGATCATAGTTTAACACCTCCTGTTTCCTGTTTCCTGAATTCTGTGGGCGCAAGCCCGGCATGCTTCTTGAATTGCCTGGAGAAATAGAACAGATCGCCGAAGCCGAGCTGGTCGGCAATCTCGCTGACCGAACCGGAGGTGGCTGCCAGCAGGTCTTTCGCTTTTTCAATCTTTTGCCGGGTGATGTATTGGATGGGGGGCACGCCGATCTGCTGCTTGAACAGGCGTATGAAATAGTTAGGGTGCATATGCGCAATTTCGGCAAGGTCATGAATGGTAATATTGTGTTCGATATTCGCGGCGATGTAATCCAGAACGGCTGTCAGCTTCCGGGCGGAGCCCAGATTCTTATAAGAGATTTCATCCAGCCTGAGGTTCATGATGTAATAGGAGATCAGCTCCAGCAGCTTGCTCTTGGCCAGCAGCGGGGCATATACAGCGTCCGATTGGGCACTCCCGGTAATCCCTTTGAACGCCGCCTCGACAGCAGCAGGATTCTCCGGAATGCATACATGGCTCATCTCCAGGATACGGAACAGATTAATCTCTCCGACCTTGGCGCTGAAATGACACCAGTATTTGAGAAAAGGGCGTTCGCTGATGCATGAGTAGGACTGCTTCACACCCTCAGGCATCAGGATCAGCTCCCCCGGCTGCGGATAATATTCCTTATCCCCGATCTTCAGCCAACCTTCACCGCCGCAGATGTAATAGAACTTGCTGTAGTCCGGAGTGTAGTCCAGATCCCTCCACTGTGTAGTGCACTGGTTATAGTCCGCCATGAGCAGGTCGACCTTCAGATTGGATAAGTAGCTGGTGAGCAATGCGTGATGATCCATCGTTCAGACCGCCTTAAAGGTTATTTTTGTACATCAGAAAGTTAATCCCGTACATTCTTAATCCCCCTGCGGCCCGGTACAATGAAAGCGTTATATTAATCGCGGGAGGATGAGAAACTGACTATGAACATGACTGATTATTTGCACCTTATCGACGAGACCATTAAGAACGGCCCCTATAAGGATGATTGGGATTCGCTAAGTACGTATGAGGTGCCGCAGTGGTACCGCCAGGCCAAATTCGGCATTTTCATTCACTGGGGGCTGTATTCTGTTCCGGCCTTCAGTAATGAGTGGTATTCCCGCAATATGTATATCCAAGGCACGAAGGAATATGAGCATCATCTGGCTGTCTACGGGAACCACAAGGATTTCGGTTATAAGGATTTTATTCCCTTGTTCACGGCGCAGCAGTTCAACCCGGACGAGTGGGCTGCCTTATTCCAAGCCTCCGGCGCCAAGTATGTCATTCCCGTTGCAGAGCATCATGACGGCTTCCAGATGTATAAAAGCGCTGTCTCCCATTATAACACGTACGAGATGGGGCCCGGGCGGGATATTCTCGGCGAGCTGAAGGCCGCCTTCGGGAAGCATGATCTGGAGCTGGGCGTCTCCTCCCACCGTGCAGAGCACTGGTTCTTCATGTCCCACGGCAAAGAGTTCGACTCCGATATCCATGAGCCGCTGGAACGCGGCGATTTCTACTGGCCGTCCATGCCGGAACCTGATCATCACGATCTCTACGGCTCTCCCCCGTCTGAAGAGTATCTGGAAGACTGGCTGATCCGCTGCTGCGAGATGGTCGACCAGTATCAGCCTAAGGTCTTCTATTTCGACTGGTGGATTGAGAATGCTGTATTCAAGCCGTATCTGAAAAAATTCGCCGCCTATTACTACAACCGGGCTGCTCAGCGGGGAACTACGGCTGCCATTAATTACAAACATGATGCCTTCATGTTCGGCACAGCCATTCCCGACGTAGAACGGGGGCAATTCGCTGAGCTGAAGCCGTTCTTCTGGCAGACGGATACAGCAGCCGCACGAAACTCCTGGTGTTATACGGAGAATAATGACTTCAAATCTGCCGGAGAGATCATCCGCGATCTGGTGGATATCGTCAGCAAAAACGGCAATCTCCTGCTGAATGTGGGGCCGCGGGCTGACGGCAGCTTTGCCGATGAAGATAAGGAGATACTGGCTGCTATAGGCGGCTGGCTGGGCACAAATGGTGAAGCCATCTATGAGAGCTCCTTCTGGCGCACATTCGGTGAAGGGCCGACACGCATTGAAGAGGGACAGTTCACCGACGGCAGCGCCAAGGTGTTCACCTCTGAGGACATCCGCTTCACCGTGAAGGGGAGCTGCCTGTATGCAACCGTCCTGGTATTCCCTGAGGATGGCGCTGTGCGCATTACATCACTTAGGGAGAAATCCCCCTATTTCGAGGGTATCATCCAGAAAATTTCCGTGCTCGGTTTCGATGAACAGCCTGCCTGGGAGCGGAATGCAGAAGCGTTAACGATCCGCACCACAGCGGTGGCCAGCGCCCTGCCGGTTGTGTTCAAGCTAGAGCTTGCCTGATCTTTACCTATTACTCTTCACAACGGAAGGAATAACCAGCATGAGCGGATGGACTGAAGCCATGAAGCAGATTATTGAGGAAAAATTGAAGTGGGATATTGCGGATACAACCATTGAATACCAGCAGGATGGCTTGACGAATCAGAATTATATTATTACGAACGGTATCCGTAAGCTGGCGCTGCGCATTAGCGGCGGGAATGCGGACAGGCTTGGCATTAAGCGGGAAGCAGAGCTTGCCGCTATGCAGGCGGCGGCAGACTTAGGGATAGGTGCAGAGGTAGTGTATTTCTCCACGGAGACGGGTCATATGGTCACAGAGTTTATTGATGGCGTGAAATGGAACGACGCAGATGCCGGCACCGATGTGAATATGAAGCGGATCGCCGATACTTTGAGGAAAGTGCATGCCCTGCCGCCGGTTCCCTATGCATTCTCGCCTTATCAGGATATTACAGACCGGATACAATTTGCCGCCCGGCACCAGCTCGGGCTTCCCGGAGATCTGGACGAGTTCCTGGAGAAGCTTGCGGCCATTCAGCAGGCCAGGGCGTCAAACGGACAGCAGCAGCTTGGGCTGTGCCATAATGATCTTTTTACAAACAACTTCCTGGATGACGGAACGGTGCGGCTGATTGACTGGGAATATGCGGGAATGGGCGATATCATGTTTGATCTGGCATGTGTATGCTCGGCGTATTCCCTGCCACAGAAGGAAACCTTCCTTGCCTGCTACTTCGGGCATTATGATGCAGATCTCCTGCATAGCCTTGAACAGATGTCTTACGTGGTCACCTTCTGGAATGCGATGTGGGCGGTACTGCAGACACATGAGTCTAAGCCGGTTGTTGAATCCGCAGCGTCTGCTGAGCCGGCTGCAGATTACCGCCAAATCGCGAATTGGATGTTCGCCCGGCTGAGGGAGAGTCTATGATACAGATTCGAATTCGAATCCGAATCCGAATCCGGAGCCTGGCGGCCCCTAATCCAGACCATGCAGGCGCCTCCACTCTTCGGGCTGCATACCGGTCATCCGTTTGAACACAGCACAGAAGTAACTGACATTCTCGAACCCTGCCCGCTGGGCGATTTCATAGACTCTCTGCCCTCTGCTGCTGAACATGAGCTGTTTGCTCCGGTTCACCCGCTGTTTGTTAATGTAGGCGACCGGCCGCTCGCGGACGGTGCGCTGGAACAGCCGGCACAGATACTGCGGCGACACTTCAGCCACCTCGGCCAGCTCCTTAAGCAGCAGCGGACGGTGCAGGTGGAGCTCTATATATTGCAGCACCGGCTTCATCCGCTCCAGCTCATTATCCTCATTCGAGGCGGGAAGCAGGCTGCGTTTCAGATCCAGAAGCAGCGAGTACAATAACTTCGAACGTTCCAGATTATCCTGAAGCTCATTGCCGTATGAAAGGGTAAGCATCTCCTCCAGCGGTTTCAGGATGGGCTGCTCTCTTAAGCTCCCCATTCCTGACTCGCGTATACCGGCATAGAGCAGCATCTGGGCCGCTTCCCGCCCGTTAAAGGAGATCCAGGCCAGCTCCCATTCCCGGCTCAGCGGTGCATACGAATGGGGAACATCCGGATAGAGAAACATGATATCACCGGGACCTGCAGTATAACGTTTATCCCCGATAGTCAATTCGCCTTTTCCGCCAAGTACCTGGTGCAGCTGGTAATCCGGAAAGCCCGTAGGCCGGAGAGTCTCTTCCTGATGCTCCCAATACCCGATGGTTGTGGCATAGAGCGGCAGCGGAAGCGTTTCTTCCATTTCGCTGAAGATCATTGTACTTCTCACAGGCGTCCCCCTTTCTGTAAAAGCCCAGCGGGTTCTAACCGCCGGTATTCCTGTCCCGCCTCTCCATCATAACGGCCCGCAGTTTCAAATTCCAGTCTATTCTTGTTTCATATTTTGATATATTTGATGAATATCATTATATATACCCCAGACATTCTCCATTCTATAATATGAATATAACAATATAAGGAGATGTTAACTTGCGCCATAAGCTCTCATACCAGCAGCCTGCAAACGGATATCCGGAATGGAATAATAATCCTGAGCTATTTCAATTGAACCGGATAGACGCGCATGCCTCCATGATGTCTTTCCCGGCAGTGGCTGAAGCCCTGCAGGGAACTAAAGAAGCCTCCTCCCGTTATCAATCCTTGAACGGAACCTGGAAATTCACATTCGCCGAAACTGCGGAAGCACGGATCAAGGATTTCTATACTGCCGGTTATGACTCCGGAGACTGGGCGGATATTACCGTACCCTCCCACTGGCAGTTCCAGGGATATGATTATCCGCAATATACCAATGTCCGTTATCCATGGGCCGTGTCCGAGCCGGAGCTGAAGCCGCCTTTTGCCCCGACCGTGTACAATCCGGTAGGCTCTTATATCCGCACCTTCACCGTACCCGAGACTTGGGATGGGCAGCCGGTGTACCTCAGCTTCCAGGGGGTTGAATCCGCTTTCTATGTCTGGGTGAACGGCGAGCTGGCCGGATACTGTGAGGATACCTTCACGCCATCCGAGTTCGATATTACCGCTTATCTGGTACCCGGTGTCAACAAGCTGGCTGTAGAAGTCTACCGATGGTGCGATGCCAGCTGGCTGGAGGATCAGGACTTCTGGCGGCTGAGCGGAATATTCCGCGATGTTTATCTGTGTACTGCACCGCCTGTGCGGGTTGCTGATTTCTACGTCCGCACAGATCTGGATGAGAAGTTTACCGATGCGCAGCTGAATGTAAATCTGACGATTGAGAATTATTTTGACAAGGTGATTGAGTCCCATTCGGTACAGGTCCAGCTCTATGACGGTAAGGAACAGCCCATATGGGCTAAACCTGTCTCCGCCTCTGTCGCTTTCGGTCAGGACGGAGTTCAGCAGCTAGAGCTGTCCGCAGCAGTGACGAACCCGAAGAAGTGGAGCGCCGAGAAGCCTTATCTGTACACACTGGTTATTGCTGTATCGGATGATCAGGGACAAGTGCTGGAAGCGGTCAGCTGCAAGGTAGGCTTCCGTACCTTCGAGATCCAGGATGGTCTGATGAAGATCAACGGCAAACGGATCGTGCTCAAGGGTACCAACCGTCATGAATTCTCCTGTGACACCGGCCGGGCGCTCTCCAGAGAAGATATGATCACCGACATCAAGCTCATGAAATCGCATAATATCAATGCTGTGCGGACTTCCCATTATCCGAATCAGTCCGTATGGTATGAGCTGTGTGACGAATACGGTCTCTATGTCATCGACGAGACGAATCTGGAGACCCATGGCTCCTGGCAATACGGGCAGCAGGAGCTGCATGAGCACAATGTCCCTGCCAGCCGGCCGGAATGGCGCGCCAATGTCATTGACCGCTGCAATTCCATGATGCAAAGAGACAAGAATCATCCGTCGGTCATCATCTGGTCGCTTGGCAACGAGTCCTTCGGCGGCGATAACTTCCTGGCCATGCACGACTATCTGCGGGAAGCCGACCCGACCCGTCCGGTGCATTACGAAGGGATTTTCCATTACAGAGCATCGGAAGCCGCAAGTGATATCGAATCCACCATGTACATCAAACCGGATGATGTTGAGAGATATGCGCTGAACCATCCCAAGAAGCCATACATTCTCTGTGAATACAGCCATGCTATGGGCAACTCCTGCGGCGGTTTGCATCTGTACACCGAGCTGTTTGACAAGTATGACATCATTCAGGGCGCTTTTATCTGGGACTGGGTAGATCAGGCGATCCGCACTACTACAGCTGACGGCACAAGCTATCTGGCCTACGGCGGTGATTTCGGGGAAAATCCGCATGACGGCAACTTCAGCGGCAACGGCCTGCTGTTTGCTGACCGTACGGTTACTCCCAAGCTGCTGGAGGTCAAAAAATGCTATCAGAGCATTGTCCTCACCGCGCTGGACCTGAACACCGGACGTCTGCAGGTTCGCAATAACTTCCTGTTTACGGATCTGGAAGACTATCAGCTGCAATGGAAGCTGGCGCTGGATGGAGAAGCCGTCCAGGAGGGAACGCTGCCTCTGTCCGCAGCACCCGGTGAAACCGCTGAAATTGCCGTTCCGTACGATCACAGCCTGCTTGAAACCGGCAAAGAAGCTGTACTTACGGTCTCGTTCTTCCTGCAGGCCGAAACAGCCTGGGCAGGTGCAGGCCACGAAGTCGCCTGGGAACAGTTCATTCTGTCCCCATATATTCCGGCCGCCACTCCTGTTAATCCAGGGAGTAAGCTGCAGGTCAATGAGCAAGACGGGCTGGTGACATTTGCAGGCAGCAGCTTCGGAATATCGTTCGACACGGCATCCGGCGCCCTGGTTTCTTACCAGTCTTCCGGCAAAGAGCATCTGCTTGCACCGGCAAGACCTAACTTCTGGAGAGCGGTAACCGACAATGACCTCGGCAACAAGCATCCCGAGCGATGCGCAGTCTGGAAGGAAGTCTCTTACAGCCGTCAGCTCACCGGGTTCAGCTGCCGTGTAGAGGGCAGTCTCGGTTTCGTGACTGCTGAGTATCTGCTGGATACCCAGCCGAAATCCCTGCTGCGTGTTCAATTCGAGATCCGCACAGACGGCTCGGTAGAGATTGTTCAGGTGCTTCAGCCGGGCAGCAGCAAGCTGCCGGAGATTCCGGAATTCGGCATGGCCTTCGAGCTGGACAGCAGCCTCGACACCATCTCCTGGTACGGCCGCGGCCCGCATGAGAACTACTGGGACCGGCAGTCCGGAGCTCCGCTGGGACGTTACAGCGGCTCGGTCAGCGGGCAATACACACCGTATCTCCGTCCGCAGGAATGCGGCAACAAGACGGATGTAAGATATGCCTCTGTCACTGCAGGCAGTGATGGACACGGCTTGCATGTAGAAGGCGCGTTGCCTATCGAAGTCAACGCCCTGCCTTGGAGTGCAGCTGAGCTGGAAGCCAGCGATCATGGCTACAAGCTACCTGTATCCAACAAAACGGTGCTGCGCGTGAACTACAAGCAGATGGGCGTCGGCGGTGACGACAGCTGGGGCGCCCCGACCCATGAGCAGTTCACCCTGCCTGCTAACCGTGCGTATTCGTTCCGCTTCACGCTTTCACTCGTTTAAGTTGCCTCACAAACTGAACAGCGAGGCATAGAAGGATAAGTTAGCATGTGAAACATGTTATATTTTCAATAAAGAGGTGTCCCGGCAGCCGGTTCTGCGGCTTGGGACACCTCTTTTCGCTTGCTCATCATCTGCCCATCAACTGCTGAACTAAGCCTCACCGCACGAAATTGAGCTTCAATCCTCCTCATGCGCCCTGGCGAATAAAATTCTCTGCCGGATGCTTGTGAGGTAATAACCATTTTTTAAAAATCATGCCCAAAATACAACATTTCCCTTATAATTCCGGGCATAATCCACTTTTGTTGTATGAAATACAACATTTTTCTCTTCTCCAAGCGGATTAGCAGCCCAATTGTTGTATTTCATACAACAATCTATCCCCACACCCAGGTTTCTGCGAAACCAAGTTGCAATACGTACAACATTTAAGCTTTTACAGTGTAAATTTAAGCACCCGTATTCAGCATTCACTGGTCTATGAAGTTGAACTATCCGGGCAGTAAATGGCTGCGTCCCCTTCAGTTTCTCAGCAAATATTTATCTTGAATAATCCCTTCACTCCGGTGAAAATAAAGTCATATAGCAGCATTACAGAGATTAAACTAGTGTTAACCCTGAATACATTCATCATTTATATTTCCAGGTGAGGAGATATTATATGTCCGACACAGCCGCAACCATCCGGGATGAAATCTTAGGCTCCATTTCAGAGATTTTCGGGGTACACGTTACTAAGGCTACGCAGATTGATCAGGGTTTCCTGAATCTGAAATGGAAGCTTGAAAGTGATCACGGACGTTTATTCGTGAAGCAATACAGCAAGATACGTTACCCGGAGCACCTCACCCACGGACTTGAAATTTCATTGACTCATCAGGATCAGCTGCATTTGCAGGGCATCCCGGTTCCGAAGTTATTTTCACATCAGGGGAAATATGTCTTACGAACGCCTTCGCAGGAACGGTATGTGCTGATGAACCTGTGTGACGGAAGCAGTGTTGAGCCGGGCTCGGCAAGTGAGCCCCAAATGTATGCGCTGGGGAGCGTAGTCGGCCGGATGCATAAGCTGCTGAACACGGACCTGACTCCATTGCCCCTGCACTGGAATATACGGACCCAAGAAGCTATGGTGAAGCACTGGGACAAAAGATACCTTCAGGCCACCACCCTTCATAATGGCGAAACGGTTGCAGCGCTTGAGATTCAGCGGAGAATTATTGATGGAATGGATACCGGTATCTTTGCAGACTGCGAGCGGGGCTGGGGGCACTGGGATTTGTTCGTCGATAATATTCTGTTCAGCGCCGATGAAGTGGCCGCTATCCTTGACTTCGACAGACTGCATTTCGTGTACCCGGAGTTCGATATATCACGCCCCATCCTGTCCTGTACCTTGTCAGGCAGCCAGCTCCGACTGGACCGGGTCCATGCCTTTGTGACCGGCTACCGCGAGCATATCCCATTATCCGTGGACAAATTGATCCGTTCCATTAAATTAACATGGTGGAGGGAAGCCGAATGGATTGCGGTTCCCCAAAAGGATGAATTCACACCGCTCATCCGGTTCCGCCACGAAAATAATTGGGTCGCCGCCAACTGGGACCAACTGGAGGATATTTTCGCCGGAATTTGAGCTGATTCAGTGCTGATACAGCCGGATGCTTGACACCGTCATCACCGCCGGCAGGCTAGCTTCGTCCACCGCCACATTGTCATACCAGCCGCCCACTGCAAGATTAAGCAGCAGATAAAAAGGCTGATCAAAGGGCATCACCCCCGGCTCCAGACTCCGCTTAGCGAAGCACTGCCCGTCGACCAGCCAGCGCATGGAACCGGCTTCCCATTCCAGCGCATACTCCCGGAACTCATTAATCGTTCCGTTCTCCAGCTCATAGGTGAACTCTTCGACGACTTTATGCGCAAGATCAGGTCCATAATGCAGCGTTCCCGCAATCTGCCGGGGCAGGCGTCCCTTCGCCTCCAGCATATCGATCTCCCCGGAGGCGGGCCAGGGCCCGTAAGCCTGATCCTGCGGAAGCAGCCAGATGGCGGGCCAGATTCCCTGCCCCACCGGCAGCTTGGCCCGCACGACCAGCCTGCCGTAGCAGAAAGAGAACTGGTCCCGGGTATCCAGGCGGGCTGAAGTATACGCGAAGCTGCGTCCATCCTGCTCCAAAGTTTCGCGGCGCGCACACAGCTGCAGGCCTTCTTCTCCAATAGACAGATTCCCCGGATTCCCCGTATAAAACTGCTGCTCCCCGTTCCCCCAGCCCGGATACACCGGCTTCCCGTCATTGTCTAATAAGTCGTTGCCCAGGCGGATATTCCAGCTCTGCAAATCCGCATTTCCGCTTAGGAAATCCTGCTCCCATATAAGCTTGTTCATCCTTCGCACACTCCCTTCAGTTAATCACAGCATACTTAATTTCCAGGCCCGGTGGGTGGAATCCAAAAAATTGGGATAGGGTCAATAATCATGGCCTTTTTTCCTCTGCCCTTTTCTCATACGATGAAAGAGGAAGGGGGCACAGCACATGTTCCAATACAGAACGGAACAAATGAAAGCGCTTGTCAGGCAGTGGCAGCTGCAAAGCATGGTAATACCGGGCATTATCTGGATGTTCATCTTTTGTTATATCCCTATGTTTTGGCTGATCATTGCCTTCATGGACTTCAGCATCGCGAAGCCCATGCTGGAGTCGCCGTTTGTCGGGCTGAAGCATTTTCAGGATTTTATGACGGATGACCGGTTTTGGCGCTCGATCCGCAATACCCTCGGGATGAGTACAATTAAGCTCGTACTAGGTTTTCCAATCCCCATTCTATTCGCCCTGCTGCTTAATGAAATCCGGGGTCTGCGGTTTAAGCGCACGGTGCAGACAATCTCGTACCTGCCCCATTTCATCGCCTGGACGATCTTTGGCGGAATCGCACTCAACTGGCTGGGGGAGGGCGGTGTCATTAACCAGCTGATGATGGCGATCGGGTTCCAGGACCGGGAAATCCTGTTTAACAGCGACCCTAAGTACTTCTGGTGGATTACCTTTTTCACCGATACGCTCAAGGAAACCGGCTGGAGCGCCATTATCTACATAGCAGCCATAGCGGGCATTGATCCGGGGCTATATGAAGCAGCCGAGCTGGACGGCGCGAACCGCTGGCAGCGGATGTGGCATATCACGGTACAGAGCATCCGCCCCACGATCGCTATTCTGTTCATTCTTGCGGTCAGCGGAATACTCGGCAGTAATTTCGAGCAGATCTTCATGCTGAAGAACAACATGAACATGAAGATGGCGGAGAGTCTCGACCTCTACATTTACAACATGGGGCTGGTCTCCGGGCGTCACTCCTTCTCCACCGCCGTCCTTTTTGCCCGCTCAATCGTAGCGCTGGGGCTGCTGCTGTTGGCCAATCAGACCTCCAAGAAGCTGACCGGCGACAGTATTTTTTAGAAGAAACGGAATTATGAGCGGCGAAGCCGACTCCACCTGGAAAGGAGACAACAGATTCATGGCAAGACGCGGAAGATTCCGGCGGATTGGCGCTTTTGAGGTCGGCAATACCCTGCTGATGCTGGCGGTCTGCTTTCTGACGCTGTACCCGATGTGGTTTGTACTCGTCAACTCGCTGAATTCACCGGCGCAGGCCTCGCTGGGTACCGTCAACTGGTTTCCCAAAGAGCTCTCGCTGGCCAGCTACAGTGTAGCCTTTAATGATAGAACGCTGATGAACGGCTTCTACATCACAACCATGCGTACGGTGATAGGGACTGTGGTGCATGTGCTGTTCACCGCTATCGTAGCTTACGGAATGAGCAAGTCCAATCTGATGGGCCGCAAGCTGTATCTCAAAATCTCTTTGATTACGATGCTGTTCTCAGGCGGGCTGATTCCCTCCTTCATTCTCATGACGAAGCTGGGCCTGTATGATAGTTTCTGGGTATTCATTATCCCTTCCATGTATACTTTTTTTAATATGGTTATATTTATGAGCTTCTTCCGCACCATTCCAGACAGCCTGGAGGAATCAGCCAAGGTGGACGGGGCTTCGGATTATGGCGTCCTGTTCCGGATTGTCCTGCCCAACAGCATGGCTGTTATTGCCACCATCTCCCTCTTCTCTGCAGTCTATCACTGGAACGACTATTATCAGGGAGTCATCTATATCCATTCCCAGGAGCTCCTGCCGCTGCAGACCATGCTGTACAAAATCATTGCCGAGAACTCCATGTCCTTCATGCAGCAGCAGGCGATGGCGCAATTCGGTGCAAGATTACCCGGCAACTCGATCAAATTCGCCTCCATGATGGTGGCTACGCTGCCTATCCTCATCTTCTACCCTTTCATCCAGCGCTATCTGGTCAAAGGTGTGATGATAGGTGCTATTAAAGGCTAGCCGTAATGAACCATTCTACACACATACAGAAAGGATGATTATGCCTTGAAAAGCAAATCTGTCAAACCATTCTTAGCCATGATTCTGGCCGTAATCCTGACGTTAACCTTGGCCGCTTGCAGCAACAATTCCGCCAATAAGGAAAGCGCACCCACAACTGCGCCGCAGGCTGATACTACAACGGCGCCTCAGGCAGAAGCCACTCAGAATCCTGATGAACCCGCCTGGAAGCTCGATACCAGCCCTATCGATTTAACCTGGTTTGTTGGAGCGAACTGGTATGCACACACCTGGGGCGAGAGCCTGGCTTCCAAATATGTGACGGAGAAAACGGGTGTCAATGTCAAGCTGGAGGTCCCTTCCGGTGAAGCTAACGAGCAAATTACTCTAATGATGACCTCGGGCAAGCTGCCGGATCTCATTTCTATGGGTTCCTGGGAAACCGCTGTCAAAAAGCTGTGGGAAGGCGATCATGTCTATGCCCTCAATGAATTGGCCGATCAGTACGACCCTTACTTCTACAAGGTAGCAGGTGACGGTACGCTGAAGTGGTACCGCCAGGAGAACGGCAACACGTATGGGGTTCCGAATGACTCCTACAGCCCCAACCTGATGCATGAGACCGGCATGACGGCCGCCAATCAGACCTTCCTGGTCCGCAAAGATCTGTACGAGGAAATGGGCAGTCCGGACCTCAGTACCCCGGAGGGCTTCCTTGGTGCGCTGCAGCTGCTGAAGGATAAGTATTCCGAGTATAAGGGTCAGCCTATGAGCCCCTTTTTCGCCCAGGGAAATGTCCCTTACGGGATGACGGAATATCTGCAGAATCTGCTGGCCGTTCCGCATGAGAAAGACGGCAGCGTATATGACCGTGTGACCGACCCGGATTATATCGCCTGGCTCAAAACCTTCCGTACCGCTTACGAGCGCGGACTGATTAACGTGGATTTCCTGGTGGATTCCGATACCCAGGTGGAAGAGAAAACGAACAACGCCCGCTACTTCATGATGATCCGCGAATGGACCGGCATGACCGCTGTCAATCCGATGCTGGCTGCGGGTGCTAATCCGGACTCCAACTACATCGCAGTTGACGGGCCGCAGAACAGCAAAGGCGGCAGCGCCAAGCTGTTCCCCGGCAACATGGACGGCTGGATGGTAACCATGATCAGCAAATCCACAGAGAATCCGGAGCGTGCGATCCGCTTCCTGACCTACCTCGCCAGTGAAGAGGGCCAGCGAGACCTGTTCCTCGGCAAGGAAGGCGAAACCTGGGATACGGTGGACGGCAAACCGCAGCTGAAGACTGAATTCGTTGACATGCTGGGCAGCAATATTGAGAAGCTGGAGAAGGAATACGGCATACTGGATACCTACTGGATGATGCGCAACCCTGTTATCGTCAACCAGTGGAGACCGGAGAAAGCGCCTGTGATCAAGCAGATGGAAGACTTCGCGAACGCACAGGCCGATATCGACAGCGGTATCTATAAAGGACTGGACCCGCTTGGCGATTCGGATGTAGCGGTGGCCTGGGCGCGCATCTCTCAGAACTGGGAAGAAGTACTCCCTGAGCTGATTACGGCCAAGGACGAAGCTGCTTTTGACAAAATCTTCGACAGCTTCCTGTCCCGCCGCGACAGCTACGGCTTCGAGCAGGTGAAGGAATACCGCCAGACGGAGCTGGATGCACGCAAAGCCAAAATGGCGGAATAATGTCTTGAACTATGCCGGCGGCCGGAATGGCGGCCGGTATTCCCTGCTTAGAGGGGTTTCTCCCCTTAAGCCGCAGCGCCTTATTACCTACCAGCCGGTTTGTAATATATGGTATATTACAGGGATGGGAGGTTAACCAGATGAAGTATTTGCTGACTACGATGAGGAAGCTTTACCGGAATTCCCGCATCTCAACCAAGCTGTTTCTGGCCTTCAGCCTCATGATTGCCATACCTGCGATCGTGGTCTCCTTTTTATTCATCCGTACGCAGGAAAGCCAGCTCTACAAGGAAGCTATGGCGGAGGGCAGCAATCATGTCGCACGCCTGAATGAACGGCTGCGCAGCCGGATGGATATTCTTGAGAACGCTTCCTCCACCGCTCTGACCCAGAAGGCATTTGTGGATTTCATTCATACCAATATGCGCGGGGACGGCCTGCGGCTCGTGAAATTCAAGCAAAACCAGTATGAGCAGATGCATAATATCATTCAAAGCCATGAGCTGATAAGTGAGCTAAGCTTCTATGTCGATAACCCGGATGTATACGAAATCTGGCCTGAAATCTATCATTACAGCAAGTTTTGGCCGCAGGATTACTGGATGACGCTCCGGGATGAAGGCGGGGCCGCCTTCCGCTTATCCGCCTTTAAGGATGGCGAGGATACATTATCCTACTACAGGCTGGTGCGGCCTCAGGGCCAGCAGCAGAAGCTCCCCACCATTATGGAAATCCGCGCCAGGCACAGTGTTTTTTTCAGCGATCTGCTTGAAGACACGGGTGGTGATTTCTTCAGTGTTGTAATGGACGGAACAAGTGCTTTCCGGAATGTATACAATCCGGGGCATGAATTCCCGCAGAATGCCGGGGAGAAGCTGGACGGAATCCTTAGCCGGGTTCATGAACAGCTGGATGTGCTGCAGCAGAATAACCCGGTTAAGATTCATTCCGGGGATCAAACCTACTACGCGATGTACCGCTACATCGCTCCTCTGAACGCCTATGTGGTCGATATCGCCTCCCGTCAGGCGCTGATGCAGGGCCCGCGGAACTGGTACCTGATTGTGATCGCCGTCACCTCCTGTGTGCTGCTGCTTATGCTGCTGCTCGTTTCACAGATGACCCGGCGTATATTCCGGCGGCTGGAGAAGGTGCTCGTCTCCATGCGCAAGGTACGCAGGGGGCAACTGGATGCGAAGATTGAAACAGGACTCCGGCATAACGAAACCGGTGACGAAATCGACTACGTGGCCGTCAGCTACAATAATATGCTGGACGAAATCCGGCATCTGATGACACAGGTGGTGGATAAACAACTTATCGCCAAGAACGCGCAGCTCCACTCCCTGCACTCACAGATTAATTCCCATTTCCTGTACAACGCCCTGGAGTCGATCCGGATGCATGCGGAGGTCCAGCAGCAGCCAGCTATTGCTGGTGCACTGGTCTCTTTAGGCTCACTGCTGCGTTATAGCATGCAGTGGCGCAGCGATACGGTTGCCCTCAGTGAAGAGCTTGCCAACATCCACAGCTATATCCGGTTCATCAACTTCATGGAAGGCGGAAGCATTGAATTGTCGGCCGCTCTTCCCCCGGAGGTGCAGCACTATACGATTCCCAAAATGTGCATGCAGCCTATCGTCGAGAATGCCGTGCATCACGCAGCCCCTGCAGGCGGCAGTGTACATATCCAAATTACTGTTAGGGTAGAGAATGACAGCCTGCTGCTGATCGAGGTCCGCGATGACGGCGCAGGCATTGATCCGCAGATGCTGGAGAAGCTGCAGTCTGTGCTGCGGGGCGACTCGGATACGCCGATTATTACCAGCAAGAACGGGCTGGGTCTGGAGAATGTGCATAAGCGCCTGCAGCTGCATTACGGCAAGGGCTGCGGACTTTGGATTGACAGCGTGCAGAGCGCCTATACCTGCGTAACCATACGGCTCCCTTGGGAAAATGTGAATCTTGGAGGATGGTAGCATGATCAATATTCTGGTTGTGGATGATCAAAAGCAGATCCGTGACGGCCTGCAGGCCATGCTGCGCCAATTCCCTCTGCAGCTTGACCATATATACAGCGCTGTAAGCGGGATTGAGGCACTGGAGCTATTGCGTCAGCACAGCATCCAGCTGGTGATTACCGATATCCGGATGCCTGATATGGATGGCTTGGAGCTGATGGCTCAGACCAAAGAGGAACGTATTAAGGTTGATTATCTGATTATTAGCGGCTACAGCGATTTCGCCTATGCCCAGAAGGCCATTGAGCTTGGGGCTAAGGGTTATCTGCTCAAACCTGTGAAACGGGAGGATTTGCAGTCCTCGGTGGAGCATGTCTGGCAGGAAATTCAGACGCGAATGTCGCTCTCGCGTAATCTTGAGCAATTGTCCCGCCGCGCCATGGAGACCGACCGTAAGGAGCTGCGCATGTATATGCAAGGCGCGGCGGGTGATGAAACGTGGATTGACGCGACTGAGCAGCAGAGCGCAGAGCTATGGAGCAGCTACCGGCTCTGCCTGCTGCGCGAGGAGCTGTGGATTAACCAGCCGGGTGCCAGCAGCAGCCATAGCATAGAATCTATTGCTTACCGCGTATATGGCAGACACGGCTGTATCTGTCTTCAGCACCGCCCCCACCTGATCCTGGCGGTTGATGCAGCCGTAGATCCGGGAATCTTCCCTGCCGCACTCCAAACCGAGCAGATGGAGGCCATTACTGCAATGACCAGCCCGCAGCATGGATTAAGGGAGCTTCCGGGCAGCTATACGCTGGTATTGGAGCTGTACCGCCACAGCTTCCTGTTTCCGGATAAGCGCTGTCTCCTGCCTGCGCATATAGAGCGGCTGGCGCAGCAGTGGGAGCTCCCCTATGAGGAGCTGTATGCCCTGTTCCAGTTAACCGGCACCAAGAACAGCGGCAGAATCACCCAAGGGATCTCCAGCCTATTCCACAAGGATGTGCTGCAGCGGTATCACATTCGATATACACAGCAGCTATGCCGGGCCGTAGTCCAGATGATGGAGGAATATGAGCGTGTAATCCGCCCGTACATGGGAGAAGAAGCGCTGGACTTAGACTCTCTGCGCAACCTGTTCGACTATCCGGGCATCCGCGATTATATTCAGGCGCTGCAGCAGCAGCTGCTCCGGCTGAACCAATTTTATTATGAATACAAGTGCAGCTACCGCAACTCTCAGGACTTGAACGAAGCCATCCGTTTCATCCACGAGAATTACCACAAGCCGCTGGATCTCGCGATGGTGTCCAACCATGTGTCGCTGAATTACGCTTATTTCTCCAACCAGTTCAAGAAGAATATCGGCAAAGGCTTCGCCGAATACCTGCGTGATGTGCGTCTGGATAAAGCCCGGCGTCTGCTTGCAGAAACTGACCATAAGATCGTCGAGATTACCTCAATGGTCGGATATGAAAGCTACAAAAGCTTCACACGGGCCTTCCGGGATGTGATGCATATGCAGCCCACGGAATACCGGCAGCTGATCCGCCGCAGGCATGGCAAGGAGGGCGATTACCGGGACAGCGGGCTGCAAATCGAGCAAGACTTCACTAAATAAGTCCACCAATACAGTGTCAGATTTAGACCATCGACAACCACGCTGGCAAAATACTTGCAGAGGGTTTGCCGTGCCACGATTATCGTTATGGTACATGAGCATAGACGGTAGGCGGTAGGCGGCTTAATTGTACTTCGTACAACTAAAATGTCTGATTTGCTACCAGTTATCCGTTTAGCTGTATTTTGTACAATTAAAACCTCCACTTGTCTTGGTTCTCACCTATCCGGGCAGATTTAGTTGTATAGACTACAGTTATAAGAGTCACGCATTCCTTTTCACTGTTTTTAATTGCACGTTATACAGCTATCACTGAATATTCACTTAGAACAGAACTCCATCAATTGCTGCAATGTTGAATACACTCACTTCTTAGGTTCTGAACTGTAGGCGCAATAGCGTCTGCCTATAAAGCAAAAGCCAAAAAATTGGGTCATAACAAAAAGGATTGTCCCTTTAAGCGCGATATTAGATTCGATAGAATAAAGATGTTCTCTCATATGTAAGCGGTTACCTTCACTACCATTTAATTAAAGGAGGGCAAGTATGAAGCGACTTCACCTTAGGGATATCGGATTTAAACAGAAGGTATTATGTTTGTTCCTGAGCTTAGTGATGCTGGCCGGCATCGGCCTGCTGCCTGCTTCGAGAATTCAGACGGCGGAAGCAGCAGGTATCACTGTTAGCTCCATGACCTATTTTTCAGCAGCAGACGGTCCAGTTATCTCCAAATCAGGGGTTGGACAAGCGAGCTTTGGCTTCGTCATGCCAGTGTTCAACGGAGGCTCTGCCACCTGGAATGATGTGTCGGATGATGTAGGCGTCAAAGTCAAAGTAAACGGCAACTGGACAGACATCGACAGCGCAGGCGGCTATGTCTACAACCAGAACTGGGGGCACTGGAGCGACGGCGGGATGAACGGCTACTGGTTCACGCTCTCCGCTACAACCGAAATTCAGCTCTACTCCAAGGCTAATAGCGCGGTCACTCTTAATTACACACTGGCCTTTCAGAACCTGAACACAACAACCATCTCGGCTATGGCGCCTACACAAGGGCCGCAGATTACAGCAGGCTTTACAGGCAGCGCAGGCTTTACCTACCCTACCTTCAATAATGATCCGGCCTTAACTTATGAATCCGTGGCGGATGATCTGAAAGTATACGTGAAGCCTGTTAACAGCAGCACCTGGATTGATATCGATAATAACGCAGCCAGCGGCTGGATCTATGACAGCAACTTTGGCCAGTTCACCGATGGCGGCGGAGGCTATTGGTTCACCGTTACGGAATCCATCAATGTCAAGCTGGCATCCAAGACCTCTTCGGCCAGTCTCATCTATACGATTACCTTCAATCAGCCGGTCCGGAATTCATATGTCCTATCGGCATATGACGGTACGGCTTACACAGCGGATAACAACGGCTCCATCGGCTTCCCTCTCCCAAAAATAGACGGAGGCGCACCGGTTGGCAGCGAGCTTGGCAAATTCGTCTATCAGATCAAAGCGGGCGGCCAGTGGGTGGATCTCAGCGATTCCAGCCAGAGCGGATTCGTCTATGCCGGCAATGGCTATAATAATATGTCCGCTGCCAACCAGTGGGGCTACTGGGCCGATTACATCTATGGCCTGTGGTTCCAGCCGATCCAGGTGAATATGGAAATCCGCATCGGGTATCCGCTGAACGGGCAGCAAGGCGGAAATGTCGGCAGCAATTATGTCTATTACACCTTCACCGGTAATCCCAATGCCCCGCGTCCCGATGAAAGCGACCAGGAAGATATTACGCTGGGAACACCAACAGACCCGGCTGTGGCCGGGATGAACCTCCTCTGGCAGGATGAGTTCAGCGGGACAGCGCTCGACACCGGCAAGTGGAATTATGAACAGGGGTACTATATCACTAATGACCCCAACAGCTGGGGTTGGGGCAATGCGGAGCTGCAGCATTATACCAACAGTACCCAGAATGTATTTGTCCAGAATGGACAGCTGAATATCAAGGCCATTAATGAACCAAAGTCCTTCCCGCAGGACCCGAGCCGGTATGCGCAATATTCCTCCGGCAAAATCAACACCAAGGACCATCTGTCCTTCCAGTACGGCCGGGTGGACATCCGCGCCAAGCTGCCTACAGGCAATGGCATCTGGCCTGCACTGTGGATGCTGCCGGAAGATGCCGCTTACGGGGCATGGGCCGCATCCGGTGAAATCGATATTATGGAAGCCAAGGGACGGCTTCCCGGCACGACCAGCGGCGCCGTACATTTCGGCGGACAATGGCCTGTGAACCGGTATATCGCCGGTGAGTATCACTTCCCTTCGGGGCAGACCTTCGCGAACGATTATCACGTCTATTCCATGGTCTGGGAAGAAGACAATGTGAAATGGTATGTGGACGGCAAATTCTTCTTCAAGGTCAACAGAGAGCAATGGTATTCCGTAGCAGCACCGAACAATCCGAATGCCCCCTTCGACCAGCCCTTCTATCTGATTATGAATCTGGCGGTCGGCGGACATTTTGACGGCGGGCTCTCCCCCGCTCCGTCTGACATCCCGGCAACGATGCAGGTAGATTATGTACGGGTCTACAAGGAAGGCAGCGGCGGCGGGAATCCCGGCAACCCGGGCAACGTTCCGGTTAGCGGTGTCTCCGTAACTCCTTCCACCGCCCAGGTGCAGGCCGGACAGAGCGTCCAGTTAACTGCCAATGTGGCGCCGTCTGGTGCAACTAATAAACAGGTTGTCTGGAGCGTATCGAACAGCAGTACTGCCTCCGTGAACCAGAATGGTCTCGTAACCGGTCTTGCCCCGGGTACAGCAACCGTTACGGCCACAACGGCAGATGGCAACAAAACAGCCACCAGCACGATTACCGTGGTGCCCCAGCCTGCAACTGTAATTGTGATCGGCGATCAGGTGCGCGGCCTGAAGAAAACAGGCAATAACCTGCTGTTCTATGTGAACGAGGCAACCTTCGCCGACCTGCATTACAAAATCAACAACGGCGGACAGCAGAACGTGGCCATGACCTCAACGGGCAACGGCAACTACACCTACGCGGTAAATAACCTTCAGCAGGGTGATACCGTGGAATACTTCTTCACCTACAATCCGGGTCAGGGGGCGCTGGATTCCCCATGGCAGACTTATGTGCATGGGGTGACCCAAGGAACCCCGGAGTAGGAAGAGCATCCTGGCACAGATAAGCGGCTGAACGTATGGCCGCTTCATATGACCGCTAATACAGGGGATGGGGAAGTCTTAGGACTTTCCCATCCCCTGTTCTATTTCACTCAAGGGCCGGTAATGCAGCCCAAATAAATTTTGCGGAAACAAAATGTGACCAAATGCCGTCCTTAAGGGTGTTATAGGTAAAGGAGGGCATAACCTCATGCAGCAA
Source organism: Paenibacillus sp. FSL H8-0259 (assembly GCF_037963255.1). Lineage (NCBI taxonomy): Bacteria > Bacillati > Bacillota > Bacilli > Caryophanales > Paenibacillaceae > Paenibacillus > Paenibacillus sp. FSL H8-0259. Next base: position 3,226,259 of record NZ_CP150147.1, on the reverse strand, counting down.
CCCATGACCCGGCCGGGCAATCATGTGATACAAAGTTACGAGGTCTACTCAGATATGCTGTTCCGGATTGCCCTGATCCATCTGGGCAGCCGCCAGGATGCCGAAGAAGCCACGCAGGACACCTTCATCAAGCTGATGGAGAAAGCTCCCGCATTTAAGGATGACGAACATCAGAAGGCATGGCTGATCCGGGTAATCACCAATCATTGTAATAATCTGCTGGGCAGAGGCTGGCGCAAGCGCGAAGTCAAGCTGGAGGGTATTGAGCCGGTTGCGGCCGACACCCCCGAGGATATGGCGATCCTGCAGCTTGTGCTGGCGATGCCGGTAAAGTATAAAACGGTGATCCATCTGTATTATTACGAGGATTACCCCATCCAGGAAATCAGCAGGATTCTGCAAATCAGCGAGTCTGCCGTGAAGATGAGACTTCAGCGGGGACGTCAGCTGTTAAAACTGGAGCTGGAAGGAGCGGACCCGAGTGAAGGAAGAAGATTTTCGCACAAACTATAAGAAAGCGGTGAATTCAATGAAATCCAGTGAAACCATGAAACAAGGATTAACCGATAAAATGGAGCAGAAACGCCGTCCGCGTAAAATGGTCTATGTGGCAGCAAGCGTACTGCTCGCCGCCGGAATCGGCTTAGCCGGACCAAGCATTATGCAGCAGCTGAATGGAACGGCCTCCCCGGGTCAAGTGGCTCAGGTAGACCCGGGCACACCTGCTGCGGGTACTTCCGCCAGCATCGTCATTCCCAAGATAGAGCTGCCGGATAAAAGCTCCGGTGTTTCAGCAGATATGATCGCCCTTGTCGTATATAAGGGCAACATCTATACTCAAGCGGCGACCCGTATCGATGCGGCTGATGCTGCAGCACTGCGCGGCGAGAAGCTGGGCCGGACGTCCGGCGGCATTGATGAATGGAGCGGCAAGGATGACTATATCGAGCTGGCCTCCAATATTGGCGAAGCGGATATCTATGCCGTAAAGGGATACGATTCCGGATTCCTGCTGATGTCCTATACGGAGATTGACGGCCAGGTATATGCGGAGCTGTATGAACACACGAATGGTATTACTGTAAGCAGCGGCGCTGATTTGTTCGGCAAGCTGAATCTGGAAGGCCGCATTGCCTCCGCCCAGTGGGAGAGCTTCAGCAGCTGGAATAATGGCCAGCAGCAGTATCTGCCGCTGCCGGAGGGTGTCGCGCTGGATGGCTTCCTGAGCGCACTTAATGCCGCCAAACCACTGGCAGCAGAGCCGCTGACGGAGCAAGGCATCTATGACAGCGAAGACCGCAAGATCATCTACCTTCAGCTGGATGACAAGGCCCGGGTGGAGCTGACCCTGTTCGGCCAGGGACTGGTACGCTACGGCAATGCTCCGGTATTCTTCGAGGTCGAATCCGGCGCTTTCCAGGCGCTGTGGAACAGCATGAATCCTTAAGCTGCTGCTTACGGGCATCAGCCCACTTCCACCAGAATCAGGTGCACTTTTACCCCTGAATTACCTCTTCAGCGGCAAACAAGTGGATAAAGGTATCTTAATTAGCCCAGTTCCGCGGGATATACGGAAGCAAGTGGAAAAACAGCATCTAATCTAGTTAGTTTTCGCTACTGTGGATGAAATGGGCAGATTTAAGTGTTATTTTTCCAACTGTTGGTTTAGATGCTGCCATTCGTTCATCAGCAAGTGGAGGAAATCCAACTAATTCCGCTTCCCCTCCCCTCTGCGCTTATCCAATTCACTCCATTCACCTTATCGGGTGCAAAAACTTTTAGAGCCAACGGCAATTTGTCCGTTGGCTCCTTTCTATCTTCCCGTTGCATTATAAACCGGACAGATGAACTCCTGGGAGCCTCCAGTTTCACGTTCATACACCCGTCCCCTTCTTCTCCTCACCAACGCTCTCATGCCATTTTAACCCAATGTATTCCTTGATCTGCTCCGCCAGCAGGGCTGGCGGCGTAGAAGTCGAGTCAAACGTAGGCATCGGCGGATCATAATCTGTATCCGCATGCTCAAGCAGCCACCGGGCGAACTCTTCATGCCGCTTCAGCATACCGTCATTCCACATCGCTGCATCTTCACGGGTACGCAGGCGGCTGTTCCGGGTAGAATCATCACAGTGCAGATTAATAAAGTGCAGTTCACTAAATGTACTGTAGACATCACATTTCCTGGCATCCCAGGGCATGAACGTTCCACATATAATGGTCCCTCTTCCCGACATGGCGACCGCATGGGCACAGTGCAGCAGCACGTTATACCGGTCCTGATATTCCAGCTTCCCAGCCGTTGTCCCGAAATTATCGTTATCCGTGCTGAACAGCACAAATTCAGGCATCCGCCCTCTCAGTTCGTGCATAACCGTAGTCTTTCCCACGCCGCTGGCTCCAGTGATAATGAATAATGGCAATTTCGCTTTCATAATCCCGCTCCCTTTAGGTATTCCGAAACAGCTTAATCATACCGGTGTTTGAGGACCGTTCATATGCCGGGAATGATTTAAGGTATTCCCGCCATAAACAATCCTGCACATAATACAACATTTCCCTCGAGATCCCGGCTTAAATCCAAAATTGTTGTACAAAAGGCAAGATTTCTCCTCCTGCAAGCGGTTTAAAGGAATAAATCTTGTATTTCATACAACAATCTGTCCAAACACCTAGGTTTCTGGCTAGCCAAGTTGCATTACGTACAACATTTAAGCCACATTGTCTGAAGAATCCCAGGTCTCCCAGCAACCAATGAGGCGCGGAAACACATATAATAAAAAACCAGCTGCAGCGCAGCCGGTCGGTTACTGTTCATATTTTCTCTATGATATGGCATTCAGAGCGTTCTTCATTTACCGCTAAGTGCACGTATCTTATTTCGCATGGACTCCTGATGGCTGGCAAACTGCTTATGTCGATGTCCGTTGGCGCCGGAAGGATGAGGGAATCCCCATAGACAGTCTCGTGCATCCAGCATCCCGTCCGCTACCAGCCGCTGAAGCACCTGCTCTACATTTTTGCCCAGAGGTATGATTAACGGCTGATTCATGAGACTGAGTTCATCTTGCAATGAGCGTAAGACAGTCTGGTTCAGAAAAGGGTTGGTCAGCAGAGGGGGATGGGTTCCGTTATAATTATTCCCCGCCACAAAAACCGGAAACCGCAGCAGAGAAGTGGTGTGCAGCAGCTCATGCTGATCCTGAAACAAATCTCCGCAAGATCCGGCACCCAGATATCGGTGCAGTTCAAGCGCGTCCAGCATGTCAATTAGATGGGTTCTCATGGTTCCGGCAAAGCCGGCCGCTTCCTTCGCCAGCCTGCACACTGCCTCATCGGAGAGTCCGGCCTTAAGGCCGGCTTTGGCTGCCTGCAGCGCTATTCTCATTTGTGTCCATCCGGGCGTAATTCCGATAATCACTACTTTGGCAGCAGGATTGACATACTCGTTGTGCGGAGCATAATACATTTCAAGCAGGCCGCTGCGCTTCATGAGCAAGTCACTGGCCAGCAATTCCGCTTTGGACAGCATTTTATCTTCCGGGAGCCCAAGAATCGTCTGTTTATACTTGTTCAAATGACTGGAAATAAGCATGCATCCACTCCTTTCAAGAAATCTCAGGGTATAACCTGCGCTTATCACTCCGCCAGTTCATACAATGCCGGGTCTTCCTCCCGGATGAAAGGCGTCCATTCCCCCGTCGTGTACAGCTGAAGCACATGCATCGCCCGTGTACATGCGGTATAAAAAAGCTTCCGCTCGTTCTCCCTCCGGTACGTCTGCGGGGAAGCATCATAGATCAGCACAGCGTCGAACTCCACGCCTTTGGCCAGATAAGCAGGAATCACCTGTACCCCTTTCTCAAAAGTAGGCGTGTTCTTCGTGATTAGCCGCAGCTCAGCGGCGCCTCCAGCGGTCAACTTCTTATAAGCTTCTATACTCTCAGCCGCAGTCTTCGTAATCACGGCAATTGAAGTGTACCCTTCCGCCTGAAGCGTGGCAAGATCTTTCACTATGCGTTCCGCCTTCATCTCATGGCTCTCCAGCTTAGTTAGAACAGGCTTTCTGCCTCTCCGCTCAAAAGGGACTATCGCCTCACCGCCGGGCAACAGCGGCTTCGTGAACTCCACGATCTCATAAGTTGACCGGTAGCTCCGGACCAGCTGATACTGCGTAGTCTCCGCCTCTCCATACAGCTGAACCAGCGGTGAACCCGCACCTGACAAATTCGTCGCCTGGGTGAAGATTGCCTGGCCGAAATCACCAAGAACCGTCATACGGGCGCGGGGAAACAGCTTTTTGAGAAACTCATACTGGAACATGGAGTAGTCCTGGCCCTCATCAACGAAAATATGCCGCACCTGCGTGTTCGTCCGGACGCCTTCGATCAGCTCTTTTAAATACAGATAGGGTGTCGCATCTTCATAAAAGAGTTCCTGCCCGCTCAGCTTCTCCTTCGTCTGCGCACAGATTTCCGGCCAAAGCTCCGGCACCTCCGCTTCACCTGTCATTTCCCTGTAGGCCCGTTCATCAGTGAACAGCTGGCGGTATAACCCGCTCATGTCGATAAATGTGAACCGCTTGATTCCCCGTCTCAGAGGTCTGAACTGCTCCTTCACGATCATCTGGCCCAGCAGCTCTTCCTCACGTTCGGCGTAATCAAAATCACTCTCATCCAGCTCGCGCTTGTGCACCAGCATTTCCTGAAGCCGGAGGTATTTCTCGGCAAAGTCAAACACCCCCTTCTCTCTGTGCAGCATGCCGTATACCTTAGCGTATTGCTCATTATCGAGGTAATTCATCTCCTCCTCTACCCAGGACGCTCCCTGCTCTTCCTTTTGTAGTCTGGCCAGCTCTTCCAGCAGCCATTTCTGCACCAGGGTGACGCGGTTCGGCAGACGAATCGAAGGATCATAGCTATACAGCCTGGTCTTGATCTGCTCTCCTGAGATCAGCACGCGGTCCCGGAAACAGATGTCGTTAAACAGCATGCCCTCTTGCTTGAGCCACTGCGAATAGCCCTGAAGTGCCCGGAGGAAGGCTTCCGATGCCTTATATTCAATAGCCTGAAGGCGGGAGCCATAACTCCTGTCCTGCTCCCCGGTCAATACATATTCAATCTGATCAAACGGATCTTCAAGCCGGAATTCCGGACTTAGCCAAGTTTCCAGATATTCCTGAAAAGTCGTCTGCTGCATATTCTCTTCACCCAGTTCGGGAAGAACAGTAGACACATAGCTGTTGAACATCGGGTTAGGGGAGAACAGCACGATCTGATCCGCCGATAGCCGCTCGCGGTGTTTATACAGCAGGTAAGCTACACGCTGCAGCGCTGCTGATGTTTTGCCGCTGCCGGCGGCTCCCTGCACAATGAGCATCTGGCTGTTATCGTTGCGGATGATCGCATTCTGCTCCGCCTGGATGGTTGCCACGATACTTTTCATTTGGGCATCCGCACCCTTGCCGAGCACCTGCTGCAGCAATTCGTCGCCGATCGTTACATTCGCATCGAACAGATGCTGAAGCTGGCCGTTACGGATCTGGTACTGCCGCTTCAGACTCATTGTTCCGCTGATCCGTCCTCCCGGTGTGTCGAAGGCTGCTTTTCCCGGCGGATAGTCATAGTACAGGCTCGCAATTGGAGTACGCCAGTCATAGACCACAAAGCTCAGTCCGTCTGTATCGACGAAGGAGGAGACCCCGATATAGACCAGTTCTTCAGCACTTTGCCCATCCTCATGAAAATCAATCCGCCCGAAATAAGGGGACGGCAGCAGCCGCTTCATATTCTTCCACTGCTGCAGCTTCCGCGCGTGGCTGCGTTCCCGCTCAGATAAGACGGCATCCTGCTGAGTTATGGTAAAGAAGCTCTCTTCAAAGTCTTCCTGGGTGCTGGTATTCACCGTTACCTCTTCCCAGAATCTTTTGCGGATATCTGTTGCCTGCTCCTTTAACCGGCCAACCTCCGGCTCCAGGTTAGCAATCCCCGATTTCAGCTTTTCTTTTACCTGCTCCAGCCACTCCTGTTCCTGCTCCCAGCTGCTTATCTTCTCCATCACCCGACCACTCCCTTTTCTTGAATGATATTCCTTATCTTCCCCGCTGCAATAATCCCAAACTGGCGGGTTGACAAACCGGATGTCCATTTGCTATAATTAAAATATAAGTAAGATGCATTACCTCCGTTCTTTTTTAAAAAAGTCAACAGTTCTTTAACATTAACATATTACTTCTTTGTATGCAATACTTCCCGATACATAATTAACCCTGGCGCTTGCGCCAGGGTTTTGTTGTTCAGATATAAGAAACTGAGTATAACAGACTTCCTACGGCTGCCTGTTTACCAGCACAGCCTTAAACCGGGCGCTCTATGGTAAAAACCTCACCAATCCCCGCATAATTATTCCCTGCCAGGCGGCTTACCGCTCCCAGCTGTACCGGATCAATTCTCCCCTGATTATAAATATCCTCATCGATATGAAACTGTACAATCCTGCCGATAATCAGGTCATTATTAGGCAGCTCCAGGCAATGCTCAAGTGTACATTCCATCCGCACCTTCGCTTCCTTAACCCCCGGAACAGTAATCTGCAGGCTATCTACAGGCGTCAGTTCGGCTAAAGCAACTTCACTCTGGTCCGGTGGCAGGGGCGCTGCGGTGATATTCACCTGCCCGACATTCTGCTGATCCACAATATGAACGACAAACTCCTTCGTCTGCATAATATTCCGCGCCGTATCCTTGGACTGGCCCGCAGCATGCTGAATCGAAATGGAGATCATCGGCGGGTTGGAGGAAACAATATTGAAGTAGCTGAACGGCGCACCATTCAAAATCCCCTCTCCCGACATCGTCGTCACAAAAGCAATCGGCCGCGGGATAATACTCCCGGTCAGAAGCTTATAATTATCCCGCTCGCTATTCTGCAGTGGATCAATTGAAATCATCTTAGCATCCCCTCTTCTCTGAAAGTCGGTTAATCTACTGCTCTTACGGTAAAAGGCAGCAATACCTGCTCAAGCTGTTCTCTGTGCGGCTCATATTGTGCCGGCAGCATCAGGTGGCTGCCCATCGTTTCCGGCGTTTCGTCATGGGCGAAGCCAGGAGGATCAGTAGCGATCTCAAACAGGATCTCCCCATGCTCTCTGAAGTAAATAGCATTGAAGTAATTCCGGTCCTGAACAGGCGTTACTCCATATTCATTATCATGCACATATTCCTGCCATTCAAGCTGATCCTGGTCATCCTTCGCTCTCCAGGCAATATGATGCACGGTGCCGACACCCATTTCGCCGCGCTGTACCGCTGTTACCTTCAGTTCAACCACATTTCCGAGGTCCGCAGTGGAATGGTAACGGGCGATATCGCCTTCTTGTCCTGCGAATGTAAGTCCCATCACCTTCTCCAGCAGCTCAGCAGTCTGCTCCGGATGCGTGGACAGCAGTGTCGCACCACCGAAGCCCTTGATCGCAACCTCCGGAGTTACCCCGCCGAAGGTCCATTCGTTACGCTCTCCAGCCTCCCGTTCCACCAGTTCGAGATGAAGACCGTGGGGATCATCGAATTCCAGATACTGCTCGCCAAACCGCTCCATTTCGGTAAAAGCAACCTTGAACTTCGTCAGTCTTTCTCTCCAGAAAGCCATCGCCCCTACCGGAATCACATATGAAGTAACGCCGACCTGCCCCCCGCCGATTTTACCCTGATATGCATCTGCCCACGGGAAGAAAGTAATAATCGTCCCCGGCTTGCCGCCATTGTTGCCGAAGTAGAAGTGATATGTTCCCGGATCGTCGAAATTGACCGTTTGCTTAACCAGCCGGAGTCCCAGCACACCTGCATAAAAATCCATATTTTCCTGCGGATGGCCGACAATTGCGGTGATATGATGAATGCCCATAGTTTGTTTGTTCATTTAAATTCACTCCTAATTAAATTTGGTTAGCTTAGATTAATATTTTATCTTTACTTTAAGATATTAGGTTAAATATTATCTTTAAGTTAAGATAATTTATATTCTCACTTTACTTTTTATTATTCCGCTTGTCAAGCACTTGTCTATCTCTCTTACTATTTACAATCCTGCACAAAATACAACATTCTCCTCCCAAAAACGTCCATAATCGAAAATTGTTGTACGGAATGCAGCATTCCGCCTCCTCCAAGCCGCTGAAAGAGATAATTCCTGCATTTCATACAACAATCCCCTCGAATACTTAGGTATTTATGAATCAAAGTTGCAATATATACAGCATTTTATAGTTTTATAACGTGAGCCTTAAATAAGCGTTTTTTCATAGAAGCACAAAGTCAGCTTGTCATTGATCTCTTTGGTCTCACCTGTTCTTCTGTAACCCAGCTTCTCATACAAGTAGCAGTTTCTTTCCTCTTGCACGATGGTAGCCAGCCCCCAAGACTTGGCGTCAGCATAGATGCGCTCAATCTGATTGAAAACTTGCTGGGCAATGCCTTGACCTTGATATTCCGGCAAGATAAATATTTGGCCGAGCCAATATTTCTGCTCATCTGTCTTCTTGACTCTGATACTGCCTGCCGCAACACCCGCATTCCGGATGATGTAATAATCTACACAAGCTTGATTGAGCCGCTCCACTACTCTGTCTACAGTCTCATTAGCAGGGTTCGTACCATAATCCTGATATTTCTCGAGCAAGGGCAGGAATGCCCGGGTCTGCATCTCATGAATCGCTGCCGCATCTTCTGCTACCGCTTTACTTAAAGTAACTTCCATCCTATGTACCTCCAGATTTTATACAAAATATACATAATCCAAGTGTTCGCCGACCATCCCTGCAATATGTTGATTCGGCCTTGTCTGATACATGGTGAATCCGATACTCTCATACATCCGCCGGGCAGGAACCAGATCATCATTTGTTGTTACAATAATTTTCCGGACTTCATTTTGGAGGATTCTATTCACTGCTTCTTGCAGCTGCATTTTACTGTAACCTTTACCTTTGTGGGCTGAAGCAATGCAGTTATGGCCGATTTCCGCAACCTCAGGCAGGTTCCTCGGGTCCCAGGAAACGAAGCCGACAGCTTCATCATGCAGCGTTGTGATGAACCCGTATTTATCTGCAATCGGCGGATTGTCAAAGAAAAAGTTATCAAATTCCCGCCATTCAGCAAGGCAGCTTTGCTCATACCGGCAATCAAAGGCATAGGCATCTTTCAATAATTCAAACAATATTCCCCGTTGAAAACTGCTCACCTTCTTAAATTCAATACCCATGCCTCGCCTCCTCGCCAGCTCCTCTTTAATTCACTTCCAAACATTACATTGAATTACATCATTCTACCATGACATATTGCATGTAAGTGATTGGACGCGAACAGGCAGAACTTCACTAAGGAAGCCCGCCTGTTTACACTTATTTCGCCTTTACCGGCTCCAGAAGGTTCAGATCATACAGGTTGCCGCTGCCCTCCGGATGATCGTTACGGATATGCTCTTCGAGGCAGAGCCTTCCGCGATCTGAACGGTACTTCTTGCTTTGCGATAATTGATTCATCAGACTTTTCCAGGAACCGCCGATGTCGTCACTGCTACCAAGCATGGCATACAATCCTCCCGGCAGCTGCATTTCCTTGAAAGGCTCTGGAACAACGACGGCCGCTGGAATTGACGCACACATCCCGTAACCATAGGGTTTGCCCGCACTGCTTGGCATGGGCTTCATATTACCACCGAAGAGCCGCGCCGTACCCAGCAGGTTCGCTGACTTCAGCCAGTCCATTAAAAAGCCCATCGCTTTGTCTTCGGGAGCTGCGTCCACAACAATATGAAAAGCCACTCTCATGGGAGGTAAATCGATAATTTTGAATACATGCGGTTCCGTTAAACTGCTCATAAATACAGCCTCCGTCTCGGTAAGAATATTATCCAAGTCCAGCTTGCCTTCGTTCTGCCGCTCAAGGTATTCCAGGACCCGGTTTAACTGCCGTTCAACAACCCCTATCTCTTCCCTTTGCTTCCTGATAGAATTCAGTTTATTCACTATGACTTTGCTAAGCCCGGCTACTGAATTCGCAATAATCACTGACTTTATTTCTTTGATCGGTATGTCCATCTTCCGCAGCACTGCCGTGATCCGAATACATGCCAGCGCATGTTCATCGTAGACACGCCATCCCGAGGAAACATCTCTACCGCTTTGGAATAACCCTTCCGCTTCCCAGTGGCGCAGCGTGCGGCTCGTCAGCCCAAGCTGCTCCGACATTTCTTGTATAGCAACAGATCTGTTCATTTCGCTCTCCTCTCTGAGATCTCATAGCTATCGTATCACTTGACGCCGCGTCAAATTCAAGGGGTGTTTCCATAAATCCAATAATAAAAATTGACTTTCGCCCGCATGTATTGTAAAAATACAGTAATACAATAGTATACAACTTTGCAATGACGAAGAGAGTACGCATAACGAATACTCCAGAGAGCTGATGATTGCTGCGAATCAGTGTAGGGATTATGCCGAAGTGGGCTTCTGAGCATCCAAACCGAACCTTCAGGAAGTAGGCTTTGGCGAAGGTCTCATCGTTACAAGAGACGCGTATTCAGGGCATATAGCGATGTCGCGATACGTTTAAGCGGGTCCGGATCATAATCCGGGCTAATTAAGGTGGTACCACGGGGTTCTCTCGTCCTTTTCAGGATGAGAGGACCCCTTTTTGATTACATAAACGGAGGGATAACATGAGTAAGGAAATTGTATTAACCGGAATTAAGCCTACGGGCAAAGTCCATCTGGGAAACTACATCGGAGCAATCAAGCCTGCCCTGCAACTCGCCGGGGCCGGTGATTGTACTGCACTTTATTTTATCGCTGACTATCATGGATTAACTTTCATTCAGGACAGAGACGAGTTTCGTGATCTGTCTTACGGTATCGCAGCTACATGGCTGGCACTGGGACTGGACCCGGAGCGGGTAGTCTTTTATCGGCAATCTGATGTGCCGGAGATCTTCGAGCTTCACTGGATTCTATCTTGTCTGACTTCCAAAGGTCTAATGAACCGAGCCCATGCGTACAAAGCCATTCATGAACAAAATATTCAATTAGGCGTGGATGCAGATGCAGGAGTCAATATGGGCCTGTTCACTTATCCGGTGCTGATGGCTGCGGACATTCTGCTGTTCCAGTCTGACAAGGTCCCTGTCGGTAAGGACCAGATTCAGCATGTGGAGATCGCCAGAGATATTGCCGAGGGCTTTAACCGGATTTATGGAGATACCTTCAAGCTCCCTGATTATAGGGTCGATGAGAACACATCCGTGATTCCAGGGCTGGACGGGCGGAAGATGAGCAAAAGCTACAATAATACGATTCCGCTGTTCGAAACACCAGAAAACCTGAAGAAGCTGATCAGCAAAATCAAAACGGACTCTACGCCTCCCCAGGAGCCGAAAGACCCGGATACGTCAAATATTTTCTTGCTGTACAAAGAGTTTGCGGCTCCCTCTCAAGTACAGGATTTCAGGAAGCAATATCTAAGCGGCATTAGCTGGGGTGAGGCCAAACAGGAGCTGTTCCAGGTGATTAATGCTGCTCTGGATGAACCCCGGAAGAAATACAATGAGTTCATGGCAGCGCCAGAGCAGATCGACGCGATCTTGAGTGAAGGTGCCCGGAAGGCAAGAGCCATAGCTGCTCCTCTGCTTGCGCAGGTCAAAGCGAAGATCGGGCGTTTTTAAATAAGCTCCCTGGAGCGGAGTTTAACTCAAACGGACGGTATGGTAAAATTATCAAATTCAAACTTTTACAAATAGCCGGTTGGGAGGCAATAGCTATGAACGTACGTAACTCCACGTATAATTTCCAGAATGTCAGTAACGGGGCAGAATCAGAACTGCTGCGCCTGCAGGAACAGGCTTCGATGGGCTGGAACAAAGAGTACCGCACCTTGCAGCAATTCGGATTGGCAGACGGGATGAAGGTTCTGGAGGCCGGTGCAGGTCCGGGATTCGTTACCGCCCAATTGCTGGAGCATTTCCCGCACAGTGAAATCACAGCCCTTGATATCGATGATGCTTTACTAGAAGAGGCTAAGCTCAGGTTAAGCCACATCCCCGAATCACGGCTTACCTTCGCCCATGCTTCGGTGTATGAGACTGGACTGCCCGACAATCAATACGATTTTGTTATTGCCCGTTTAATCTTTCTTCATCTACATAACCCGCAGCAGGCAGCAGCAGAGCTTAGACGTGTCCTCAAACCAGGCGGCAAATTAGTCATTATTGATGTGGACGACGGTGTCTTCGGGGCAATCGAGCCTGAGATCCGAGTTATGCCTGCTATTATCCAAAAGCTGGTCCAGCAGCAGGCTTCAAGAGGCGGTAACCGCAATATCGGCCGAAGCCTGCCGCGCCTGTTATCCGGCTCCGGCTATACAGATGTAGATATGGATGCCATCCTCCAGCATAGCGATCTGCATGGTATAGAAGGCTTCAAACGTCAATTTGATATTAACCGGTTCACCGGGTTCTATAAGAAAGGGATCATTACGGAATATGAGTATGAGGAATTGAACAGAGCCTATGAACAATTCGACCATTCCCCGGATGCGCATGCGATGATGCTATTTTTTATGGCCTGCGGCACCAAACCTTAATAGAGTACTATAGCATTCCGTTTAGTCTTGGTGAGCTATTGTCATAGACAGCACAAAGAAACCACTTCTTTAAAAGGTTTAATCCTACTTTAAGAGTGGTTTCTTTTGTATAAAATCGTTTCCCGCTTAAACAGCGGAGAGGACGGAATGATTGTGGAAAAGCGGCAGCGGTCGCCTTTGTCCCCGGATTTTCACCGCTAAGGAGAATCAATAAAATCTGGGGACAACAGCGATTGGAACAACAGTCCGTTCGCGCAGCGTCCACCCAAGTGCTCACGTTGATCCTGCTCAAGACAACAATGGCTACAACCTCAGAAACAACCGTTCCCCGCTAATCCGTATATATCTGTACATCCCGGCGCAGACCGCTGCCATAATAACACCGTAGCCCAGCAAGATGAGATTTCCATTCACCGAACGAAGCAGCATGAACAGCGCGGCCGGAACAACCAGACTGATGAACCCCAGAATCATCGATACCAGCACCGCTGCGCTCTGCTTGATCGCTGTTACCTCACTTGTCCAGTCCAGCTTAGGCAGCTTCAGGTTCACAATAACGCCCAGCATGGCAGAATAACAAGCGTAGATCACCGGGATCACAAGCATTAATATACTTTCCATCCATCCGGTCCGCAGTGTATAGATAAGCAGCACCCAGCTCACGGCAATGACCGGTAGCGTAATGGTGAGATTCACAGCTACTTTGCTGAGTATAATGGCGGGTTTAGAGACGGGCGAGCTTTGTAAAATCCACAAATGATTCCCTTCAAGCGAAATCGAACTCGCCGTAGTGCAGCTCAGAACCACAAATAAAGAAACCACAAGCGGACTCAGCGTGCTCAAATACTCCGATAGTTGCGGAATGTCGAGCACGACCCCAAGCTTCTCTGAGCTGACGAACAATAAGGAAACCGACATAACCAGCAATAGAACCATACCGATGCCTGTGTTCAGCACATAATTGGCTGAGCTGAAATAGCGGCGCAGCTCTTTGAGATACAACGCCTTAAAAGCAGAATTCGCCTGCAGCGGCTTCATGGTATATTTGCTGCCTGAGCGGCTGGTCATAAGGCCTGTATGAATGGCTTTGTACCGGGTTGCCAGCACGGCGGAGAAGAGTACAAATGCAAGGACAGACAGGGCAATGAAGAAGATCAGTGAACTTACTTGGTACGAGCAGACCGCATCGACATACACGGACGCCAGGGGATACAGCTTAAAGATCGCATCACCCAGCCCTGCCCCCATATCAGCAAGCTCCTGCTGGTCTCCATCCAGATTAAATGAACCCAGCATGAAGAGAATAAGGACGGCGAAAGTGAACACTACACTAATCATCTTGCTTGCTCTAAATCTCGAAGACACCCAGCTGATGAGTGCGGCAATGATCGTTGCCGCTATAATCGGCAGCAAGGTGATGAATAAGAGCGTCATTAGAAAGAACAGATAAAACAGCACTCCCGGATTCACTTGTATCGCATACACCGCACCCGCAGGCAGCATAACCAGCAGTGTAAAAAACAGATTCATCACATACAGCTGAAGCACACGGCTTGCCACCACATGACTCGTCTTCACCGGCAGCGACATGATCATATCATAATCCTTATAGCTGAATAATACCCCGCTGGCCTTATAGACCGTGGTGAAGAACCCGACAATCGAAGTAACGGCCATCATAATCGCCAGCAGCAGATCCATCCGCCCCAGCTCTTCAAATGCCATCGCCATCATGAAGCTGTAGCTGAAGGAGAACGCCCCAATCATGAGCACACCGGCCATAATCGTTATGCTGAGCAGCAGCGCCTTGCGTCTCTCTGCCGGGTCTTTCGTATGCAGCGCTTTATTCAGCCCGAAGGAGGACAGCAGCTGCAGCTTCGTCAATCTCCAGATATTAATCATTGTCGATCAGCTCCATGAATACTTCCTCAAGGCTGTTCTTGCCCTTCACCTCTTCAGTGCTGCCATGAGCAATGAGCTGGCCTGCCTTAATGATCGCGATCTTATTACAAATCTTCTCTGCCGTATCCAGCACATGCGTCGAGAAGAAGATCGCCCCGCCGCTGCTGCATAGCTCAGCCATGATGGTTTTCAGCGTATGCGCAGCTTTGGGATCCAGGCCTACAAAAGGTTCATCCAGCACCAGCAGCTTCGGCTCATGAATAAGCGCAGAGATAATCGCAAGCTTCTGCTTCATCCCGTGAGAATACGAGGAGATCATATCGCCCAGATTAGCCGTAAGCTGAAAGGCATCGCTGTATTTTTGAATAAGCCGCTCACGGTTGGCCTTGGATACTCGAAATAGATCGCCGATGAAATTCAAATACTGGATGCCCGTAAGATGATCGTACAGATCGGGGTTATCCGGAATATAGGCAATATTCGCCTTGCAGGCTACCGGATCTTTTTTAATGGAGATTCCATCAATTTCTATTTCCCCTTCTTCAAAATCAAGAACACCTACTACAGCGCGGATGGTCGTTGTTTTGCCCGCCCCGTTGTGTCCGATGAAGCCATAGATATCGCCCCGTTCGACCACTAAGCTTAAGTCATCTACCGCCTTCTTCCCGCCCTTATAGCTCTTCGTAAAATGTTTAATCGTCAGCATGTTCTCTCACCTCTTCATTGGTGTCTGCAAATAAATATAATACGTACAGCCCTCCCTAATCGTTCATTTGCGATCACTAAATCCCGATCTCCCGCATTTTCACCGTAATCATCTCCACCCGGCCCTCTATGTCCTTGCCGCTATATTTCGGCAGACGCATCTCGCTGACGATTCTGCCGTCACACATGAACATAATCCGCTCCGTCCTCGCAGCAATCGTTGCATCATGAGTGACCAGCATGACCGCAGTACCTTCCGCGTTAATTTCTGACAGCAGGTTCATTATGCCCTGAGCCGCTGCCTGGTTAAGTGCACCGGTCGGCTCGTCAGCAAAAATAATGCCCGGGCTGCTCATCAATGCGCGGCATATCCCTGCACGCTGAAGCTGCCCTCCCGAGGCCTGCGTAATATCCCGCTTCGCCAGCTCCGCGATTCCCACCTTCTGCATAAGCTGTCTTGCTTTCTCTGTAATCCCTGCTGCGTTGCGCCTGTTGTCACGCATGGACGGAAGGATAATATTATCCAGGATGTTCAAGTTCTTCATTAATGTCGGCTGCTGAAACACAAAGCCCATTCCCGTTCTGCGCAGGTCAGCAAGCTCATTCTCCGCAAGTGTCCCCAGATCCCTGCCGTCAAAAGTAACCCGTCCGCCGTCAATCCGCTCCATTCCGCTCAGCGCAAACATCAGCGTCGACTTGCCAGAGCCCGAAGGTCCCATAACCGACACGAACTCCCCTTCTTTAATTTCGATAGACACTCCGCCCAGAACATTACACTTGTCATCACCGGAGCCGTAATGTTTGGTTATATTTATACCGGTAATCATCATCTTCATCTCCATAACCTACTCCTTAATATTCCCGGATATTTGAATTCGCCCTGTTCCTGCTGTACCAATAATCGTGGCGATCAGCACTGAGCCTGCCATCATCAGCGGGCATAACACATACGCCGATAGCGGATTGATCACGAACTTGAACGATGAAGCTCCAAACGAGGAAATCAGCACCCCCGCTAGTACCTGCCCGAGCGTGTTTGCCAGCAGTGTGCCGAGAACCATCCCGATAAGCAGCACGAATACCGAACGTGAGAAATACTGTACAGTCAGATCCGAATTTGTAAACCCGAGTGACTTCATGACAGCAATGGAATGCCGGTCCTTGGCCACAAGCATCCGCATAAACAACAGCGTAATCAGTACATTGATGAACAGCATCACGGTAATGGCTACCCGGGAGGCCTTACCGACTGAGCTGATGGTAGAGCCGAAGGTCTGTGTAACATATTCATCAATGCCCGACACCTTCGCATAATTGAAGCGGTCCGCATATTCGGTTACCTTACTGCCGGTTAGCGACGGATCTGCAAGCTCCGCATAAATAACGGACCACATAACCTCAGCCGATCTCGTAGTGAACACCGCTTTGGCTGTTTTCCCGCCATTGGTCACATCCGAATAAATGCCGCTTACCGTGAGCTCCCTGGCCTCCCCGTCGATCATCAGGCTAAGAGCATCTCCGGTCTTTTTACCCAGTTCATCCGCATTCACAGCGGAGAGGGCAATTTCATGCTCCGCAGCCGGTCTGTTTCCCTGGGAATAAGCCACCGGGAAGATCGAATGATCGCCAAGCTCAACCTTTAACCGTTCCTCCGATCCATCCTCCAGCTTCACCTTGAGAGCCTGCGTTGTCAGCACTGCATAGCGGGAGATGGCTGCATCCTGCTCCATAGCCTGTGCAATATCTGCCGCCTTCACGGCAATATTACCGGTCTGCTGAATATCCAGGCGCAGATCACTGTCCCCGATTCCCATGTAGGTGATGAAGCTTTTGGAGGCAATCGTGTTGTAGAGGTTCTGGGGAACAATCATAATAAATGCAGAGATCACGAGTACAGCGAGCATTGTGCCGTATAGACTTTTCCTCGACAGGACATCCTTGACGCCTAGAAAAACATTCGTATTCAGCAGCCGGTTCCCGCTCAGATTGAAACGCTTCGAGCCCGCCGGTTGTTCCTGTGAAGTACCGAAGCGGATGGCTTCTGCGGGGGAAATCTTCCGGAAGCGTGTAAGCACCCTATTCACATAAGCGGTAACCGCAAGGAATACAAGCAGAACACCAATGCCCCCGCAGGCTAAGGCAAGCGCAGAGTTCTCACTCTCCCCCATGTATAACCTGATATTCTCAAGCAGCAGACCTCTGAATACGAACGAAAGCGCGAATCCGAGAATACTGCCCAGCGCCGCCACACCTGCGTATTTCGCAAGATAGATTTTCTTCAGGTCAGATACACGTAATCCGATGGCTTTCATCACACCGATCTCGCGGTAATCACTTTCTATGGTTGCAAGGAGCGTAAAGCGTATACACATAAATGCAATAACAACCACCAGCACGCTTGCCAGGAGGATGACTGTAATCATGAGTCCGTCGGATATGGCATTAAGCATTTTGAATAGCGGATAGGTTAGGGTCGGTCCGTTGGCTTCAAGACCTGCTGCGGTGTAATCTGATTCGAATGCGCCAAGCGTGGACAAGTCCTTGAGTCTGAATTCAATCAGATATTCGGTGCTTCCTGAATCCTTAATTTCTGCATAATCATGCTCGCTGACGAGGAATCTCTTGGACGAGGCAAGCAGCGAATTCATCTGTGAATCACGCAAAAAACCTGCTACAGTGAGAGTCTTGCCGGCCACTGCGAGCGTACTCCCAACCTTTGCTGAGCCGTTCTTCATATAGGTAACCGGAACATAGACCTCACCGTCAGCTGCCGTAATCACGTTCCCGTCCAGGTCCAGCAGATAATCAAATTTCCCGCTTTGCGTACTGAAGCCGTTATCCTGAACGCTGTCCGCAAGCGATTGGCCGTCAATCACAATCCTCGTACCTTCAACATTGAGGAAATCGAGCACCTGAAATTCGTCAACCTTGCTGTTCTGCTCGGCAAAGGCGGTAAACCGCGGCTTATCCAGTTCACCGGAATGCATCTGCATGAAATGCGGTGTTCCGGCCTGCTTCATGAGCGTATCAATGGCCCCGGACAGATTGACGACCAGGATTGCTGACAGAGAAACCAGCATCGCTGCGGCAGCCACAAATATCATCGTGGTCAGGGTAATCCCTTTGCTTTTGAGAATATCATTGCGGATTATTCGGTAGTACATATGTCACCTCTGTTCTCAAGGCTTCTAATTGATTTCAAATGATAAATGATGAGCGAGGCTAAGCTTAACAGCAGCCCTGCGATAATAATAAGCAGTCCCATGCCCCGCCCGCTGCCTGTGCCGATGACCCTCCCCACACTGCCGGCAAGCACTCCGCCTGTCACCAGCAATGGAGTGAACACATAATCAGCCAGCACACCGGATAGCGTATAAGCGGCGACAAACCCCAGTTGTGACACCAGTCCAATCAGTGACCAGGCTCTTCCCTGAACGGAATTATCGATGTTGGTGCGGACCAGATAATCCAGGGCTGTGTTCGTGAATGGCAGCATGGCAAAAAAGAGAAATCCTGAAATGCCAAGCAGCACAATATTCTCACGGAGTCCGAAAGCCGCCATACTTATTCCCGAGCAAAAGAGCGACACTGACAGGATTTTGACAAAACCCTTCTTCATCGGCAGCATTCCTATGATCACACTCGACACAAGCATCCCCGAAGCAATAATAGTCTCAAGCGTCCCTAATACCGCACTGTCCGAAAAAGTCAGGATCATCGGCATGGACAGGGTCTCAATGAAACCAATAAAAAATGTCATTACAGAGGTCATAACCACAAGCACGAGCACGCCCCGGTTACCGGAAACAGCTCTCCAGCCGTCTTTGAATTCACGGATAAAGGGTTGTGCATGCCCGGAGCTCTTCGGGGAAAGACCGCTGCGTACAGCAAGTGTTACAGCAACAGTTACGAAAAATGTGCAGATGTCGATGACCAGCAGCAGCTTCACATCTGAAACAACGAGCAGAAATCCGGCGATGACAGGCGAAATCAGATATTTGGCCGAACCGGCCACCTGAACAAAACCGCTAGCCTTCGTGTATTGCTCCTCGCTGAGCAGATCCGTAACCGTAGCCTTGTAAGCCGGATCAAGCAGCGAGGAGAACACCGAGCTAATAGTCACTCCTATACAAATCTGCCACAGCTGCGCTTCTCCGTTCAGTAAACAGATTAGAATGAAAATAAGTCCTGTTGCGGAAAGACTGTCGCCCAGTACCATCAGCAGCCTGCGGTCATAGCGGTCCGCCAGCACCCCCGCTAGCGGACTCAACAGCAGCGAAGGCATAAACGCCAGCAAAGTTACCAGTGCCATGGCGGATGCCTGACCGGTCTGCTGAAAAATATAAATCCCCAGCCCGAACGAGGTAAGCCCGCTTCCTATTGCTGAAATCAGCTGCCCTGACCAGAGCAGCAGAAATTTACTGAACCCTTTGCCGGATCTATTCGCCGTCTTCATCTCTGGCTTCCTCTCCGTTACCGAACATCTGCATTACGCTCATCAGACTTCCGCTTTCGGCCCCGAGCAGCCTTTCTACATTCGAAATAAACGCCAGTACCCGTGACATGCGTACCTCATCCGTCATTTCAACCATATCATCATCAAAAATCGTGTTCGCATAGATCACAACCATTTCCATACATTCATAGGGGTACTGGGTGTTGAATATTCCCTGCTCAATGCCTTCGCAGATAATCGGTGTCAGGATCGGCGGAACACCGCTGATGATCGCTTTTTGAATCTTCTGATGCATAAGCGCGTTCTGCGGCTTGTGAATATGCTCCATGATTTCCGTGCTGCTTCCGTTTCCGCCGCTAATGTTCAATGCCATAACCACGCGGAGAATCCGGTCAATGACAGGTATGCTCTTGTCAGCGGCAATGTGCTGCGCAGCCCCCAGAATATTGGCATTCGTCCGTTCAATCAGCGCATCCATAATATCCTCCTTGGACTTGAAGTGATAATATAGCGTCCCCCGTGCAATCCCGACCTTGCCCAGAATATCGCCCGTGCTGGTTCCGTCAAAGCCCTTCTGGCCGAAAAGCTCTTCCGCTGCGTCAAGAATTTCATTTCTGCGTATTTCGGCTTCTTTTACAATTCTCATGGTTTAGTTCTCCTTAAATTGTACCGACCGACTGTCTGTCGGTAATTGATTATAGAATAACATGCTTTTGCAGAGCTGTCGCGTTAAAAATGTTACAAACAGGAAAAAAGGGCGCAGCTCCGGCGCCCTTCTTCTTGCAAATATAGCGGGAATCACATTTTAATTAAAACTTCAGGCTGTTTAGATGAATGGATGAGGGATATAAAGTTCTTCCAGGCTTGTGATTTCTTCAGGTGTCAATTGAACAGACAATGCCGAAACCGAATCTTCAAGCTGGCCGATCCTGGTAGACCCGATGACCGGAGCTGTAACCTCCTCCTTATGCAGCAGCCAGGCAAGCGCAATCTGTGCGCGCGGAAGCCCACGGTTCGCAGCAACCTCAGCAACTCTCTGGGCAACCTTGCGGTCCGCTTCCTCCGTTCCTGTGAACATCGCCTTGGCTATCTGGTCTTTCTCTGATCGTTCCGTGAGCTGATCCCAATCCCGGGTTAACCGGCCCGCAGCCAGAGGCAGATAAGGTGTGATCCCTACCCCCTGATCTTTACATAGCGGGAGCATTTCCCTTTCTTCTTCCCGATACAGCAGGTTAAGTCTGTTTTCCATAGCCATAAATCTTGTCCAGCCGTTTCGCTCTGCGGTGGACTGCGCCTTCGCAAACTGCCATGCCAGCATGGAGGATGCTCCAAGGTATCTCACCTTGCCCGCCTTCACTAAGTCATGGAGAGCCTCCATCGTCTCCTCGACCGGCGTATCCGGGTCATAGCGGTGAATCTGATACAGGTCAATGTAGTCTGTTCCAAGCCGTCGTAGACTGTTATCAATTTCGGTCATTATGGTTTTACGGGAAAGGCCCATTGCATTGGGACCCTTACGCATCGGTACGAACACCTTCGTGGCAATCACCGCTTCGTCCCGGCGGGTAAAGTCCTTTATTGCCCTTCCGAGAATTTCTTCACTTGTGCCGTCGGAATACATATTAGCAGTACTGAAAAAGTTAATGCCTAATTCTATTGCTCTTTTAATAATCGGTCTGCTGTTCTCTTCATTCAACGACCACGGGGTATTGCCGCGTTCAGGTACCCCGAAGCTCATGGTTCCAAGACTTAACTTCGATACGTCCAAGCCGCTTCGTCCAAGCTTCACATATTCCATTGAACAGTCACACTCCTAGTATGTTTATGAATCTTTAGGTTGACATGTCAACCAATAAACACACAATAGCATCTTGTGGTTGATACGTCAACCGTGCTATGATCCTTCTATGGACAATATGAGCGAATTAAACGAAGATGAAATGCAATTATGGAATATGTGGAAAGGCTCCTTCAAACGTATCTTCGGCCGGGTTGTGAAAGAGATGTCTGAGCATACCGGGCTATCCGAGGGCGATTTCGGAGTATTAGACCGGTTAGTACAATTCGGGGAGGGCAAGCTTCGCCAACAGGAGCTGGCTGACTCTATGGACTGGGATAAAAGCCGGTTATCCCATCATCTGACGCGGATGGAGAAACGGGGTCTCGTGCTAAGAAAACCGCTGGACACAGACCGGGGTGTACAAATTATCATCACCTCCGCCGGCAGCTCCGCCTTGGAGGCAGCCCTTCCCATAGTCTCGAAGGCAATACGCAAGCATTTTCTGGACCAGTTAACCGATGAGGATATTAAGTCAATTACTACACTGGCGGAGAGAACGAAAACACCCTGACTACTTAAGATACGGCTGCCGCAATACATCATTACGGGTAATTCACGGGAAATTCCAGGCCTAGCCCCTCGCGGGCTGGCCTCTTCTCTATGTTCATTGTCTATATGCGGAGTCACCTTGGAATGAAGAGCTTCATGAATGTCACGTACACCGGATTAACCATAAGACCTTCCGGGTTTACGGAATACCTCTTCCCCGTGTCCAACCTCCGGATTCGTTCCATTTCCTCCCAATTCAATGCAAAGTCATAAATTTCGCTATTCTCTTGGATCCTCTGCGGATTGGACGACTTAGGGATAACAATACTCCCCCGCTCCAGATGCCAGCGCAAAATGACCTGCGCAACCGACTTGCGGTGAGCATGAGCGATGGCTGTCAGCTCCGGATGCTCCAGCAGCACCTTGCTTCCCTGCCCGAGCGGCCCCCACGCCTCATGAAGAATCCGGTTCTGAACCATATAGTCATACAATTCGTTCTGTTGGAACTCCGGATGAGTTTCGATCTGATTCACCATCGGCAGGATCCGGGCGTTCTTCTTGAGCTGCTCCAGATGCCGGATACCGAAATTGGCAACACCTATGACTTTGATCCTGCCTTCATCGTACAGCTCCTCCATCGCCTTCCAGGCCTCAACATAATGAGGGCCTGCGAAATGTATCAGATACATATCGAGATACGTTACGTTCAGCTTCCGGCAAGTCTGCTCGAACGCCTTTCTCGTCGCATGATACCCAAGATCCGTCGTCCAGGCTTTGGAGGTAATGAAGAACTCCTCGCGGTCAATGCCGCTGTGCAGGATGACCCGGCCCAGTGCCGCTTCATTACCGTATATTTTCGCTGTATCGAAATGGCGGTACCCGCTCCGGATAGCATTCTCTACCGTCCGCTCAAAGGCTTCCCCATTCTTGATCTTATACAGCCCAAACCCCAGTTGGGGAATGTTTACTCCGTTCACCGCTTGAACTGTCTGATTCATTGACGGTCCCCTCCCTTTTTCTTCCGGATTACGGCTCCGATGATTACCTGTCACATTGTGCAAGGGCCTTCTCCAATTCGCTTACTAAGCTTTTCAACAACATCAGCTTGCTTCCGGTGTCCAGACGATAATAGTTGCGTGTTCCTTCTTTCCGGACGCTTATAATCTGTGCCTCTTTCAATATTTTCAGATGATGCGAAACGGCCGGACGGGATAAGTGGGTTTCCACCCTTATCTCACCTACACGCATACCGGGATTCTGCGGCCCTTGAAGCAAGGCCATCAGGATGGCCTGCCGGGTCTCATCTCCGACCGCGTTCAGCACCTTGAGCGAGTTCCTAAATTCGATGGCAAGAGCAGCCACAAGTTCCTGGTCTACGGAAATCATCCCTTTTCATTTAATCGTTTATTTCTTTGGACGGAAATAAGATACCACAAATTCCACCCCGGCTGCATTTCGGGAAAGAAATTCAAGAACCTTTCTTTCCCATAACAGGAAGCAAGTCCGTTACTTTACATTAGCTTGGCCAACCGCCTGATCTCATCACTTAACCTTGGATTGACCGGATACACCTCTTCCAAGAAATCCAGAATGCATAGTGCCGATTCGGGCACATGATCGTATCCCTGAATCATCCCGCCGATAATCTCTGCAAAACGGGGGTATCTCTTCTCCAGCCGTCTTTCATTTCCAAACGGGTCGGGATAATAATCAACCTCGTCCTCCAGCAGATGGAGTACAGACAGAATCCTGTCTATAGCATATCCCTGAATAAACCGCGTAGCGGATAGACGCTCACCTCTTGCATAACGTCCGAGGCCTACGTATAGATTGGTTAAGGCTTCGTTCAAAGGAAAGTCCAGGGAATCCTCCTTCGGAGAAGGGAGAGGTCTTAAAGGTCTGGCGATTGCCGTATTGGCATACAGGGGGTTCTTCCATATCACCCGGCCCTCCGTATAAGCGGCGTCCGCCAGCTCCGATTCCTCGAATACAGCATATTCCGCGAAAATCCCATCCTCGAACAACACCTTATATCCAAGGTCCGAATTCTTGAAAGCATAGGCAAGAGGCTGTATGGCTTCGAGCCAATCCAACTGGTCGATATATCTCCGGGTCACTCCCGGCTTCACAATAACGAAGAAATCCAAATCTGAATACTCATCCATCCGTGCCGTCTCGACCCCAACGGAACCAACACCTAATAATAATAGAGCATCGCCCGTACGCTCCAGTGACTTACCGATTTCGTCCAGCCGCTGCAGCAGCAATTCTGTTCTCCGCATATGAATCCTCCTCTGGTCCGGCAATGCAAAAAGGGCCCAACCCCACTTCTCAGCGAGGTTGAACCCTTAGGTTACATTGCCTTTATTAATCTACCGTAAAGTTATCATGTTTGAATTGTTGCTGTCAAGATATAAGCGCGCACCAGCAATTTGACAAAAGAAGTTTCATCTCTTATGTTGAAATGAGAGTAAAGGGGGATGTCCATTGGCGCTCGAACAGAGTGAGAACAGCATTACTAAGACAGTTATACATACAATCTCTTCTGTAGCGGAAGCTATTGCATTATTATCAAGTTATACCGAGGCTGACCAGCATTCCTATGCACAGCATGAGCATGAGCTGTTGCATCAAGCGTTATCTGCTGAGGCCATTGCCTTGATTACTAACTGGAGAATAAGCAGCCGTTGGGATTTCATGTACCTGTATGAGTTTTTTATTCCGTTTCCCCATTTCAATGATATGGCTTTATTCCTGGATGAAATTTCCGGGCTGTCTGACGAGTCTTATCTATTCTATATTTTTGGCGGGGAAGTGCCACAGCAGCAGATTGCTGAAGCTTTGCTCCATCCGGATACAACTGCTGATTTTGGCCTTAATCCGGCCTCCATGTTTGGCGATAAGCCGGAATTTATAAAGGTCATGTTCACTGATATAAAGCCGATTCGTGTATCCATCAATCTCTTGCTGCAGGAGATAACAACCTCGGCTGTCTTTCAGGAGCACCTGAACACTAAGCAAGGTTTATATGAAGCTGCCATCCAAGAAGCCCAGGCTTTCGGGCTGGAGCCGCTTCACTTGGCGCAAAAGCTGATGGAAAAATCGTTTCGCAGAGTCAGTAACTATCAGACGTTCTACTTCATCCCTTCCTATTTCCTGACTCCCCGTCATATCCGGATATTCGATAATCATACCTGCATCGTCATTTATGGCTGTTATAACACTCCATTGAATACCCTGGAGCGGAGCCAGGAGCTGGAGAAGCAGCTGAAGGCATTATCCGACCGTAACCGCATTATGATTCTGCGAATTCTGCATCAGCATAAGGAGTACGGGGCAAGGCTTGCGAACACACTCGATTTAACGACTGCGACAATCTCGCATCATTTGGAAATATTGAAGCAAGCCGGTCTGATCGTTGAGGAGAAGGTTGGCAACATTAAATATTTCGAGCTTGATCATTCCAGGTTCAACAGGCTGCTGCAAGAGCTGAGTTCATTTGTGCAAATGGAATAGCTGTAAATTAGACGATCACCCGTTAACCGGGTGGTCGTTTTTCATTTCATCATAAAAAATGTACTTGCCTAAAATAGAAATGGGATGGTATTTTAATATTAGACGTTTATCTTATATTATAAAGGTGGTTATCTTACATGAGCATAGAGATCATCCAGGTTCATAATATGAAGCGGACCTATCAAACCGAGGAAGGCATTTTCAGAAGAAAGCGAAAGGTTGTCGAGGCTCTTCAGGGTATCAGCTTTTCTGTGCGTGAAGGGGAGATTCTCGGGTTATTAGGTCCGAACGGCGCTGGTAAAACAACAACGATAAAAATATTGACCACGCTGCTAACGCCGACATCCGGCGAGGTCCGTATTCTCGGGCTTGACCCTGTGAAGGAATTCAAGAAGCTGCGCTCACAGATCAACTTTATTCTCGGTGGAGAGCGCAATCTGTATTGGCGGTTATCGGCCTATGATAATCTCGCTTATTTTGCAGATTTATATAAAGTCCCCCGCCAGGTGCAGAAGAGCCGGATTCCACAATTGCTGGAGCTGGTAGGTTTGACCGGAGTTGCCCACCGCAGAGTCGAAACCTTCTCCAAGGGCATGAAGCAAAAGCTGCAGATTGCCCGCGGTCTGGTGAATGAGCCGAGAATTCTGTTCCTGGATGAACCGACGATCGGGCTTGACCCGGTGAGCGCAAGGCAGCTGCGTGATATTCTGCATCATTTAAAGCGGCAAGGTACGACGATTCTGCTCACTACGCATTACATGCCTGAAGCGGATGAGCTCTGCGACCGGATAGCTTTTATAGATAAAGGGCTGATTTCTGTACTGGACACTCCAGAGGAGCTTAAGAAGCGAATCGATCAAATTTCCGTTGTAACCTGCAGCATCACTGAATTTACGGAGGAGGAACAGGCGATAATCACGGCGCATCCGGCAACCCTCCATCTGCAAATTGATCAGCCGGAGCAGCTGCAGCGATTGCGATTGCGAATTCAAACCCGACTTCCCCAAGAGCTCATCATGGAGCTGTATCATATTGCAGGCCCGGTAAGAATGGCGAATTTGTCGAT
The DNA here is from genome assembly GCF_037963255.1 of Paenibacillus sp. FSL H8-0259. NCBI lineage: Bacteria > Bacillati > Bacillota > Bacilli > Caryophanales > Paenibacillaceae > Paenibacillus > Paenibacillus sp. FSL H8-0259. Next base: position 3,199,656 of record NZ_CP150147.1, on the reverse strand, counting down.
TACAACGCCTACTTTAGAGGATGTCTATATTCAAATATTAGGCGGGGATGCCTCATGAGTTACACCCTTACACCGGATCTGAGATCCTTACTCCATACGATTAAAGTACATATGAAGCTCTCACTCGCCCGTCCAATGTTCCAGTTTATTATCTTCCTGATGCCATTCCTGTTCTCGACCATAGCGATATTGGTATATGGAAATTCCTCTGCGGAGCAAATTTTTCAGTATGTTGTGCTGGGCTCCGGGTTCATTACCCTTTGGTCCTCCATCGTATTCTCTTCCGCCAGTGATGTTAACCGTGAGAAGTACTATGGAACTTTAGAGCTGTTGTTCACAGCCCCTACCCCATTCGGGCTTACGCTGGCCGGCAAAATTATTGCCAACACTCTATGGGGAATAGTATCCATGCTGATTTCTTATTTTTATTTAATCGTCATTTACCGCGTTCCAGTGATTATCGGGCATCCGTTGCAATTCATACTCGCTTACCTATTTGTCCTATGCGCTCTGTCGGTCTTCTCCTTCTTTCTGGCCATGTCTTTTACGCTGTCCCGTCAGGCTTATGCCCTGATGAACATGCTGGAATATCCGGTGTATCTCATATGCGGTTTTATGTTTCCGGTCTCCGTACTTCCAGACTGGGTCAAGCCTTTATCCTGGGTGCTGCCCCCTACTTGGGCCATTGAATTACTAAGAATCATTAGCAGGAAGGATATGAAACAGGATGAGCTTGTTGTTGCTTGGGGAGTACTGCTGCTGTTAACCGTCTTTTATCTCGTTATTTCTCTTGCCTACTACCGGCTTGTAGAGAAACGAGCCAGAATAAATGGAAATTTAGGGGTGTTCTAAAATGGAATCTGTTGCCCGGTTTTACCGGCATGCGCACCTGTCGTTCAAAGCACTGTTCGGCTGGCTTAATCCCGGTGTCTACCTGATGGTTATGGTCATTAACCCGTTAAGCCAATTGCTCTTCTTCGCAATGCTGGCCAAATACGCTTTCCAGGGAAGCAATCTTGCCGGTTATGTGGTTTCGAATGCGCTTCTGTTATGCGTGATGAACGCTGTCTTCGGCATGATGACCGTTATTAACTCTGACCGCCAGATGGGTACACTGCAATTGGTAGTGGCAAGCCCTGCCAGCAAAATAGCCGTCTTCTTTGCCCGGGCTATCTTTCATATTGTCAGCGGCCTGTTCACGGCAGCACTTGGACTCGCTTTCGGAATGCTGATCTTTGGGCTTACCTTCTCGGGAGAGCAGCTTGCATGGCTTGGCCTCGTGTGGACCGTATCCATTTCCGCCGCCTGCGGACTTGGGTTTGTGATCTCAAGCTTTGCGCTCTGGTCGCCTTCGATGCATATCTGGTCCAATTTGCTTGCAAGCGTGTTGCTCCTGTTCAGCGGAGCCAGCTTCCCGCGTTCTTATATGCCGGACTGGATGTACACATTATCTGAATTCTTCCCGCTGACAAGAGGTGTAGAAGCGACAAAACTGCTTATTCGTACCGGGGATAATGAATTTACAACCATCCTTACCCGGATGGCCGAAGAGGGTTTGCTTGGATGCGGATTTTTTCTCCTGGGTATACTGCTGTTCTATTATGCTGAATATTTAGCAAGGGTTAAAGGCACTATGGAGATGGAGTAGGATACATAGAGGCTTCCAGTGATGGCGGCCTTTATTCGTTCTTCCAATAGATATTAATCTTCATGTCAGGATATGGTATCCTTGATGACAGGTGAATATTGGGGGGATACGTATATGATTACCGCTACAGCGGCAAGAATCATAAATTTTTTGCCGGATAAATGGGTCACATCCATATCGAGAAATATTATTAATAATTACCTCAACAAATATGCAAATATACATATAACCGGCAGTGAAAACTTAAAAGAAATACAAACACCGACTATTTTTGTATGTAATCATCTAAGCAATTCGGATGGATTAGTGCTGGACAAAGCTCTAAAAGCGATTGATCCGACTTTTGTAGCAGGTGAAAAGCTGTCAAATAATGCAGTGACCAGCATCGGTGTTAATGTAATTAAGACTACAACTATTAAGCCCAATACCGCTGACAAAGAGGGTCTCGAAAAGATAATCAAGCTTGTTAAACAAGGGGAAAGCTTACTGATCTTCCCGGAAGGAACCCGAAGCAGAGCCAGCAGTTTGATTGAAGCGAAGAAAGGTATCCTTCTTATAGCAAGATTAACCGGAGCTCCCATTGTACCTGTCGGGTTATATGGGACAGAGAAGCTTTTACCTATTCATCAAGATGGCGATATGAAGGCGGAAACGTTCAATAAGGCAGATGTGCATATCCAGATCGGACAACAATTCGAATTGCTTCAGCGGGCGAAGGAGCAGGATAAAAAAGAATATGAAGAGTCCACCCTCTCATACATAATGAAAAAAATAGCAGAATTATTACCCGAAGGCTATCGGGGAGTCTATAAATAATCTGAGCTATCCTTTGAAATTTCTAAGGCCATCCTTTGCGGATGGCCTTCTTTCTGTTCAGCGACTCGCCCCAGGCGCAGTAATCAGAATCTTACTGGCAAGAGCAATAGTCTGTGCACGTTCCGCTTCAGTAAGACCTGCGGTTACCTCCGTAATCTGACGTTCAATCTGCTCTCCGACTTCATGAATGATCTGCCACCCTGCCGCAGTTGCCCTCACGTTGAATCCCCGCTTGTCGGCCGGTGACACGGTCCGCTCCACCAGTCCGCGGCGCTGGGCACGGTCCACGAGTCCGGTAATACTGGATTTATCAAGTCCCAGATGCTTGGCCAGCTGCAGCATACCCGGTTCCCGGTCCCTCAGGATACCCAGCAGACGGATCTGAATGATCGAGAGATCATGCTCCGCCCCTATTCTGGCGAGAATGTTCTGGATCAGGAAGGATAGCTGCACCAGACTGTCCACAATCGACAGATCATCCAGTTTATCAAAAGAATCATCGTAACTGCTCATATTCGCCCCTCCGGAATTCATCATTTATCTAACCTGCTGTCCACATTGTATCATAATCGCCGTTGACTTTGTACGTGAAACAAACTATATTGTTTGTATTACAAACTTTTTAGTTTGTGTCACAAACAAAATTCGCCCATGGGGCAAATGGAGGCCAATATTATGTATGCTGTTGTTGTACGATCCTTCGATTCAGATCCGAAATATGAAATTCACGATACTCCGGTTCCCTCTGGAGAACATGAAGCTCTAGTTGATGTGCTTGCAGCCGGGTTGCATCTCCGGGTACGGGCACAAGCCAATGGTTCTCACTACACCAGTACGGATGAATTACCCCTGATCCCTGGTGTTGACGGGGTAGGCAGGCTGTCGGACGGTCAGTTGGTCTATTTCGTTACAACAGATACTGCTCTAGGCTCTTTTGCCGACAAAACTGTAATTGACCTGCGGCGCAGTGTGCCAATTCCCGCTCATGCCGATCCTGTGCTCATCGCTGCCGCTATGAATCCGGCCATGTCAGCCTGGGTGACCCTGCGCCGCAGGGTTCAGGCACAGCCGGGGTTCAAGGTTCTCATTCTGGGAGCAACCGGCAATTCCGGACAGATGGCGGTCCAGATCGCCAAGCTTATGGGGGCCAGTCAGATTATCGCTGCCGGGCGGGACCCGGAGCGTCTCCGTTCGCTTACGCCGCTTGGCGCGGATGTAACGGTGTCACTTGCGGGTGATCCGCAAGCAGCTGCCCGGCGCCTCGGCGAGGCGGCTTCGGAAGTGGATATCGTTCTTGACTATCTGTGGGGCGAGCCTGCCGGACTGGCTATGATTCCGCTGCTGACCCGCCGGTCTGACCGCAGCCGGCTGCTGACCTGGATCCAGATTGGTTCCGTTGCCGGAGCAGATGCCGCTATCCCTTCTGCCGCACTCCGCTCGGCCAACTTCCAGATCATCGGCAGCGGTCAAGGGTCTGTGACTCCAGCCGGATACTTGGCCGAATTCCCGGCGCTCATCGATGCGATTGCTGGAGGCAAGCTCATTGCGAACCCTATTGCTTTTCCGCTGTCCAAGATTGAAGAAGTGTGGAATACTCCGGCAGGCAGTCAGCAGCGGGTAGTATTCACGCCGGCGAATTAAGTAATTCCCTGACCTGAATTGTATAAGCAGGTCCGTGTCCGGCTTTTGTCAAGCTTTGTTATCCCGGTTGTAACTTCTCCTCTTGATAAATCTGGAAAGTGAGTGATAAACTTAGCAGGGCATCCCGCATAAGGAAGCATGCTTACTCTCTACAGAACAGGAGGCCGAAGGAAAATTGGCGATTTATTGGGTAAGACACGGCAAAGATGATGAAGGATTCCGTGGCGGATGGAGCCAGCGGGGACTTATCACGCAAGGTTACCGACAATCCGAGAAGCTCGGCCGCTATCTTCAAGATAACCAGTCTTCATTTAACATAAAGCGTATTGTCAGCAGCGATCTGCAGCGGGCTCTGGATACGGCTGGTGAGCTGGCAAGAGAGCTCGGATTGCCGCTCGAGCGCAGTATGGACTGGAGGGAAATGAATAATGGCGTGATCGCCGGCATGCCGAACGAAATCGTAAATGAACGGTTTCCGGGTTTGTATTTCTCCGGTTTACGGATGGACGAGCGCTATCCCGGCGGCGAAAGCCCGCTGGAGTTCTTCACACGTATCAAGGAAGCGTTCGGCCGCTTATGCGAAGAACAGGCCAACCGCCATCCGGAAGGTAACCTCATGATTGTTACTCACGGCGGAGTCATTAATATTATCTATCATATTATAAAAGAATTAGACTGGAACAACCGCGGCAGTAAATTCCCGGCTTCCTATACCGGCTTGCACACCATCGAGCATCAGGACGGCAAATGGATCGTTTCCCTGGAGAATTATACTGTGTAGCTTACAAAAAAGGCAGACCCGCCAGCCATTACGGCTTTTGGGTCTGCCTTTTTTCAAACCTAAACCTATTCTTCTGACTGAACATCCGGACGGTCCGGCAGCTGCTCAAGGTAACTGTTAGACATATTCAGCAGCTTCTGCACGTTATTGAACTGCGCTTCAGTCGATCCGCCAGCAATCACAGAATTATCCTTCTGGCTGAAGTTGGTTCCGTCCGCGTAGGCTTCTCCGGTTACATAAATACTTGAATTATTGATAAAAGAGCCCGTCGGCAGGAAATGCCGGACCGGTAACAGATTGGTCTCCTGATTCAGCAGATCCTCCCCGAAGTGAAGCTGATTCTGCACGGAGACGCCCAGCAGATTGGCTACAGTCGGCAGAATATCAATCTGTCCTCCGGTATGACCGATCTCGGCAGGCAATATTCCGGACGGAGAGTGCACAATGAACGGGATATTGAACATGTCGGTATAACCGTACTCATACCCGATCAGCTCTTTCAGCCAATCCTTCTCGTTATCGCCAAGCGCATAAAGCGGTACGCCCTGGTGATCCCCGTAAAATACAATCAGGCTGTCGTCCCACACTCCGCTGGCCTTAAGTTCATCCAGGAACTGCCCCATCGCATAATCCGCATAATTCTGGGATTGGATATAGTCGCCAAGCAAGGTCCCCTGATACTGCACAGGCAGAGTCATCTTAAGCTTATCCTCCGGCAGACGGAAAGGATGATGAGCACTCATGGAGATAACCATGGCATAGAACGGCTCTTCCTTCGCATCCAGAGCGGCCAGCTCGGGAACGGTTTTGGCGAACAGCACTTCGTCTGAAGAACCAAAAGCAATATGGTCATCGTCGCCATAGAAGCTCTGATCATAATACTTGTCGAATCCGATGGCTGTGTAGAGCTCTTTGCGGTTCCAGAAATCCACGCTGTTGGTATGGAAGGTATACGTATGATAGCCGTTTGATTTCAGCAGACCCGGCAGACTCGGCAGTGCTTTGTTCATATAATCGGAAGAAGTCGCCGGCTCATTCTTGGGCACATAAAAAGAAGTATTCACTACGAACTCCGCGTCCGAGGTTGTACCTTGACCCGCATCCGTATAAAAATTATTAAAATAAGTATTGTCTTTCACCAGCTTGTTAATGTTCGGCGTAACTTCCTGTCCGTCAATGGTCAGGCCGACCAGGAAGTTCTGGAAGGATTCCATCTGGACCACGATCAGATTCTTGCCTTGGTCGGCAGCAAAATACTGGGGGGACTCTGGCACGGTAATGCCTTTCAATTCATTCACAGCCGTCTGCGTAATCTCTTTGCTGTCGATGATTTCTTCCTTCTCCGTAGAATCTGCGAACAGGGTATATACCTCGTAGTTGAGGATGCCCATACTCTCGGCTTTCTTGATCTCATTCATGCTCGCATGGTTCGGCCAGATATTGAAGATACACAGTCCGATGGAGACAGCAGTGATCACTGTCAGCACCGGCCGGCTCATCCGCACTGTACCTCTTTCTTTCCAGCGCGAAATATATTTCGGCCGGAACATCAGGAACAGGAAGAACACGACGTCCACGAAGATAAACAGATAATAAGGAGTGATGAGGGAATAGGTGCTCTCCCCAACCTTCGTAACTTTGTCGGCCTGCTGCAGCGCATGATATGTCGCAATGACGCCATAATACTTGTAGTACATCAGCACAGCGAAATAAATGACCGTTATAAACAGATTGGCCACCATATAATAGAGAATCTTCCGCTTGCGTGCCAGCCACTCGATGAGACTGAATACAATGAGGAAAAATGGAATTTCCGTAAACATGGTGCCCCAGTTAGGCCCGTCATTAAAAACAACATACCACGCCACCCCACTCTTGAGCAGCAAGAGAAAAGTGAACAGCAATATAGGCTTGTTGCGGATATCAAATGATTTTTTCATAAGTGGTCTCTAGCTCCTTGTATTTCAGAAAGAATTACATCACGTTTCAATAATATGCATAACAAGAGGTCTTTGCTCCAGCTGTTGCCATAGAAGGACTAACGATTGGTCACTTCCTCACATTTGTTGTAGGCATAAATTGTACTACTGAATTAAAACACAAATTACGTAGGTTATCAACCTATTTTAATTAGGCGGGTAAAAACGGCAATGCCGTCCTCCAAGGGACGGCATCTGTTTCATCCTTCATACTCGAACGGATCGTCGCACGAGTAAATCTCATCGAAAAATCCGTTATATAGAATATCGTCTTCCAGGCATTTAATGAGAAAAGACAGCCGCCCGCCACATTCCGGTTCCCCGCCGTTATTCCGCATGACCTCGAAGGCATCCACAACACTTTCCATCAGGGTAACTTGGATGAATAAAGGCAACTGATCCAGCACCGCTGGTTCAATCCGGGTCTCTGACCTGTACCCTGCGAGAACGGTTGCAAAGTAATCAGCCATGAATTCCTTACGTTTACCGGGATCGGGTTCAAATTGTATCCAGCCCACTCCATGTGTCCAGAGAGCTGCCAGCTCAAACATATACCAGCCGAAACAGCAATTGTCGAAATCGTATACGGTAATTTGTCCGGTATCATAATCTATTGAATAATTCCCGTCATTGTAATCGAAATGAAGCATTCCGAAAGTCTCCCCGTTCGCTTCCACTTCTCGCAGGGTGCTAAGCAGCTCAATCAGCTTCCCCTTAAGCAAGGCCAGGGATTCAGGAATCAGCTCATCCAGATATGCGGGATTGTATTTGTCAAAAAAGCTATACCGGCGATGGACCGGCGTGTACTCTTTGGATAACTGATGCAGTTTCCCCAGTACTTTACCGCAGTTATAATAATATTCGGTAATGGGCACACCTTCCCTGTACCGGTAATGATGCTCCACCAGCATTTTTCCTGCGGCCTTAGTGAACAGGCTGACAAAATACCTGTGATTATCGTGAGTAATCTCTTCCAGCAGATTCCCGTTCCGGGAGCTGATCACATTCGCGACGCTGCCTCCATGCTCATACAGGTAGCGGACATACTCCAGTTCACCCAGGAAATCGTCGCGGCTCCGGTCAGGCAGGAAAGCGAACCTGAGTATTTTGGGGCTGGCGCCTGCTTTTTCACAGGTGTATACAATATTACGCCCACCCTCATGCGCCTCAATCTGCCCGAACTCATAGCCGTATAACCCGTACAACTCTGATACCAGGGGAAGTAAGTGTGCAGTACTTTTTTGGGCAACCTCAATATAGTTTATGATATCTCCTCCAAATCTAATTTGCGCGGCGATTTCCTGTACCGGAATCCCAACCACCATATTTTACCTATAGCAACCACTCAAGCTCCATGGATAGTTTTTATATATTCAAACTTTACTGCCATTTATTTCATTCCGCTTCTATACAGTCATCCGCCAGCTTATTGAAGCTTTTTTGAGATTCACTTCCCCCTTTGGCCGGCAACATAGTTACGGAAATAATCAACAAATGGGCTATACAGCCTTTTCGCCTCAGCAATAGCACTCTGAAACTCTCTTTCCACACTCTCCGCCTGTTCAAGCTCTAACGGGCTCCAGTATTCATGATCCTCATAATCATTAAGCATATAATAAAAAAATTCACAGGGTTGCTTCACTGCCTGGTAACTGTCAGCAAATCTACCGGAGTCCGCCAAAAAGGAGGCCCATGAGATTTCCTTACGTTCATACCGCAAATAGAGACAGCCAATATGCAGATCGTATACAGTATCCGGAAAAGCCTCAAAGGGTTCTGAGAATGCGTACGTATTCACTATTCTTATAGCGTCCCCAATGTACTTTTGGGTTGCCAGGTCCATAATCCAATATGGCGGTTTATCCATCTGTTCAATTATTTCATCACAAAAGAAGTAATAATGCTTGTACCAGATAAGCCTGGCTTCAAGCATAACCCCCATTTTTCTTGCGAATAGTCTATTCAATTCGATTTCCATAGATCTGCTCACCTCAAACCTAATTTATTCCTTCAATATAGCACACTTCCAATTTCCAGAATGCTGCGACATCAGTGAATTAGAATATAATAACTAAACACAAAAAACAGCCCCGGTCATTCGCTGACCATCGGGCTGCTTTCTATTCGTATAAACAACGGTTCGAAGGAATTACACCTGCGGTTAAGACGTATAATTCTTGCCCAGTCCCAGGCTGGTCAGCAGCTGTCTGTAGGCAATCGATGTCCGGTCTGCCGGGATATGGGCTTCCGCCTGCAGATCGAGCGGCAGATCCTCCGGAGTCTGCGACTCCACCATCTCCGCATCCTCCTGGAACACCTGCAGATTGAACTTGATCGTATCCTCTACAGGGGCGCTCTTGTCAAAGTTACGGGAGATCGGGCAGAACAGCCGGGTATAGCGGGCGGATACCGGGGATGCACAGTTCAGAATCTTCAGCCTGCCCTCATCCGGGAAATAGACAGTCAGCGAAGCGGCAAACGGTGCAAAGACGCGGAACTCGCGCAGCCACATGAACCCTTCGGGTGCAGGGTTCTCCTGACCTTTGCCGTAGTTGCTGACTGTGCTCCAATACTCCGCTACCAGCTCCGTATCCCCTTCACGCCATACCTTATACTGGGGGACCTCTGTGTTGTTGCGGTCACCGAAGGTTGCCGTATGCACGTAAGCGAAATGCGATACATCCAGGAAGCCTTCCATCTGCCGCCCGGAGGAACCGGCAATATCAAAGCTCGGAATTAGAATATTAATGTAGTCGGGATCATCCCAGGCCGGAAAAGATGGGATTTGCTCCGGCGCGCCACCAAGGCAGGTCCAGATCAGGCCATAACGCTCCACGGCGGGATAGACAATCAATTTCAATTTGGGTGAGATCTTGCTGCTTGGATGCGCCGGCACCGCCGTACACTTTCCTTCACAGTTATACCGGAAGCCGTGATACGGGCAGACAATCTCACCGTTCTCAACCCAGCCCTTGCTTAAGGGCGCTCCACGGTGGAAGCAGAGGTCCCGGGCAATGACCACCTTGCCTTCGCTGCGGTACAATACCAGCTTCATATCCAGCAGCTTCACTGGAACAGGTTTATCCTGAACCTCATCTGCCCTCGCCACCGGATACCAGTACTGGGCCAGAATATGCCAGTCTTCTGGCGAGAAGGTGCAATCACGCGGGAGCTCCAGTTGTTCCTGCCGTTTCTTTTCCTCTATCATGACCGCTCCACCTCTCAATTCGCTATGAATGCATAAGATGATTTAATTATATGTTAGAATAACTAACTTGTTGTGTATATTTTAAACTGATTTCGCTACTAAAATCAATTACAAATCCATTCCTTTTGTAATTTCGCCTAAAATACACCTGTCAATGTTATGCATCATGACATAATGGGGGCAAAACCTTAATAGATGTATATTCAGGCCATCCTCCGCAAAAGTTAACAGGTGCGCTACCTTAAGCTGCAATACATACAGCATTGTGAATGGTACCGCTTTGCACACTGATGAACGGGTGCTTTCAATTATATCTGTCTAGTAAGATTCGGCTAATAATAGTTTCTAAAAATAACTTGCTTTATTTAAGTTATAAGCTATAATAAAAATATAAGAGATACTTCAAAAAACTTACAACACATTCGAGGAGGAATTACAATGACAACATTAAACATCGGAATTATTCTGGGAAGTACCCGCCAAGGCCGCGTTAGCCCACAGGTAGGCGAATGGGTGAAAGGTATTGCAGATGCACGCGGAGATGCCAATTACGAGATCGTGGATATTGCCGACTTCAAACTGCCGCTTCTCGGTGAAACCGACAGCTATGCGGAAGCCCAAGCGTGGGCAGCCAAGCTGGCAACACTGGACGGCTTCGTGTTTATCGTACAGGAATATAACCACAGTCTTACCGGAGCACTCAAGAATGCCCTGGACTCCGCCCGTGAAGAATGGAACAACAAGGCAGCCGGTATCGTAAGCTATGGTTCAGCCGGAGGCGTCCGCGCCGCTGAGCATTTACGCGGAATTCTCGGCGAGCTGTCCGTAGCGGATGTCCGCGTACACCCTCTGCTCTCCTTGTTCACTGACTTCGAGAACGGCTCCGTCTTCAAACCGGCCGATCTGCATACCGCCAACGTTAACGCCATGCTCGATCAGGTTCTGGCCTGGAGCGGCGCCTTGAAGACTTTGCGTCAGTAAATAAAGGGTAATGGCAACGCAACATTATCATTAATAAAGGAGTAAAGGGGTCTCAACCGCCAGAAATGGCTATTGAGACCCCTTTTTACATTGAGATAGATGGATGGATGGATAGATAAGATAGCGGAACTATGTGAGAATGCTGCGCGAACAGACTGTTGCTCCAAGCACTGCGGGAATGGCGCCGGCAGAATGGAGACTACTTGGTAGACATAAAAAGCTTTGTAGACATAAATGTTGCACGTTTTGCAACTTGTATTGGTATATACCCGGGTGTTCAGGCCGATTGTTGTAAGAAATACAACAATTGTCCCGCTAAACCGCATGGTGGAGGAGAAATGCTGCATTTTGTACAACATTATTGGATTTGAGCCGAAATCATGAGGAAAATGTTGTATTTTATACAACAATTTTGTATTCGGGCCGAAGTTATAGGTTCAGCCGATACCTCCATCCATACGCATACGCACAAGTCTAATCCTATCTTTAAGATGATTCATCAGGACCCCCGCTCTTCTTATCGTGACAGCAGCCTGCTGATCAGCTCCCGGCGGCTGGACACGCCTGCTTTGGCAAAGATTGACTTCAGGTGATCCTGAACGGTATAAGCAGAGATATGGAGCGACTCCGCCAGTTCCTTGGTGGATAACCCCAGCAGCAGCATCTCTGCAAGCTGTTTCTCGCGTGCGGTTAAGGTAAAGGCATCGGCCAGCAGGCGGAATACATCGGAGGATCTGGCATTTACAAATGAAACGGCCAGCATGCCTTCCGGACCGTCCAGCCTGCTGGCTGTAACGGTCAGATAAGTCCCATCCCCGGTTTGAAGGCATATTTTAGCGCTTGAAGGGACAGTACCGGAAGCTCTCTCCTCCGCTACGACCCGTAAGCACACGGCCCGTACCGGACCCGGCAATACTCCCGTATCCAGACGTTCGAACTTCTGCATCTGCTCCAGCCAATAATTCGCCGCTGCATTCGCACTCAGCGGAACCAGCCGCTCATTCAGCATCATAATTCCGTTATCTTCCGGCGCCCCGCTGTCCGAATCCTTGCCGGGCTGCGATGTGGCGTAACTGCGCAGTCCGGCAGCAATCAGCGGAGCAGCGGAAGCGATCCGGGCACATTCCTGCGCTTGAAACGGAAGGCTATCCAGCGGACGGAATAACGTCAGGAAGCCCCAGCAGACCCCGCCTGCCATGAGCGCTGCGCGCAGCTCATCTCCGAACCCGGCGGGCTGCAGTACTTTGCGGTAACGCTGACTCTTCTCAAGGCTTCCGCCGGTAACTCCGCTTAAGCAGGCTACCGGAAGCTCCGCCTCAGCCAAGTGCTCATACTTCATATAATCCTCATGCAGATATTCATATTCGAACAATACAGAGTGCACAGCTGCGAGCCCCTGCTCCGTGACCGCCCCGGTGGTTAGAAGCGTATGGGGATCTACTGTTGTGCAGCAGGCCGCGGCAAACGGGATAATAGAACGGAGTTTAGCAATAACCGCTTCCCTGTATTGCTGTGAATTCATAACTCTCCAGCCCCGGGCCGGGTCCAGCTGTAGAATGCTTTTCATCGCCTCGTTCATCTTGGTGTCCTCTCTAAATCCCACATATGTGGGATGGTCTCCCGTCCTTGAAATCCCGATAATGAAACATAATTCCTATTATATCGCAGGTAAGCTTACATTCAATATTCAAGGACGGAGAAGATACAATGAAAACAGATATTATAGTCATCGGCGGTTATGGTCATGTCGGGTCACAGATTTGCCGGCTTCTTGGCGGGAAGCATCCCGGGAAGGTCTATGCGGCGGGAAGAAACCTGAAACGTGCCGAAGAATTCTCCCGGAGTACCGGCGGTTATGTGAAGCCGCTGCGTCTGGCGGCAGAGGAGCCGCTGGACCAGAGGCTGCTTGAACGGGTGAAGCTGGTTGTGATGTGCCTGGACCAGCAGGATACCCGGCTGGCAGAAGCCTGCTTACAGAGCGGCACGCATTATGTAGATGTCTCGGCGAACGGCGAGTTCCTCAGCAAGCTGCAGAAGCTGGCCCCGGTGAAGAATGGCCTCCAGGCTGCAGCCCTGCTGAGTGTCGGTCTGGCTCCAGGGCTGACCAACCTGCTCGCGGCACGGGCCATGCAGGAACTGGAGCATACCGAGTCCGTTGACATCTCCATAATGCTCGGGCTTGGAGACAGTCACGGACAAGCTGCACTGGAGTGGACAGTGGATAATCTGGGTGCAGCCTTTGAGATTACTGAACACGGCAAAGCGCGCACGGCTTCAAGCTTCACCGGGAGCAAGTCCACCGACTTCGGCTTTGATCTGCGGACCCGGACAGCCTACCGCTTTCCCTTCTCTGATCAGCAGACTCTGCCTGTAACTTTAGGCGTTCCATCTGTTTCCACCCGGCTCTGCTTCGATTCCCGCATCTCTACCTCCGCTGTTGCTGTGCTGCGCAGATTAGGTCTGCCTGCGCTGCTGCGGAACAGAACCTGCCGTAACTTTGCTGTCCGGGCTTTCGGCAAATTCAGGTTCGGCTCGGCACGCTTCGCGGTTAAAGTGGATGCCTATGGGTTGAAGAACGGCAAGCCCATGCAAATAGAATATGGAGTAGAAGGTGTACATGAAGCAGACATTACTGCAATAACTGCCGCTGGTGTAATCCTTAACCTCTACGAATCTGCACCTCCGTCAGGTGTCTATCATATTGAGCAGTTATTCACACTTCAGCCGGACGGGAACCGTCTGTCACTGGTATCCGCAGGGAAGGCCGGAACCGGCGTAAGTATGTCCTACCCTCTGAACGGCGTCACTTTCTGGACGCGGAGTACTGTCCGATAGATTCTCTTTTTGCAAATAATGATGCGATTCGCTACAATAAAATGAATCATTAACCCGTCCGCCAAACATCTTAAATATGCAATTTTGGCGCGTCCAAGCTATCTATCTCTCCCTAAGGAGGACTACTCATGTCCAGCCAAGAACCCGTTCAGCCGACAGAGCTCCAGGAACAATTCACCCTGCTGATGCGCGGACTGGGAACCCGGACAGTACAATACCAGCAGAATGTGGCCTCCGCCCTCGGACTATACAATAATGACTTCATATCCGTAGATATCCTGCGTGAAAAAGGTCCGATTACCGCCGGAGAACTGTCGAAGCTAACCGGACTGACTACCGGCAGCGTCACCGCATTAATCGACCGGCTGGAGAAAACCGGCTATGTCCGCAGAGAAAATGACCCGGGTGACCGCCGCAAGGTGATTATCGTTCCGCTGTATGAGCATAAAGCGGATGTCATAGAGACATATTCCACACTTCATTCGGCTATGATTGCCTTGGCTGCTTCATATACGGAAGAAGAGCTCCTGCTGATTACTCAGTTTCTGGGCAAAGCTGGCGCAGTGCTGGAGCAGCAGATCGATCACCTGAATGCCAATCCTCCGGGCAGTTCTAATTCCTGACGCCTTCCTGAATACAACAAGGCGGCCGTTAACCTAACGGCCGCCTTGTTTATGATATTTTATTGGATTACGGATGAAATGAATCTGGCCATCTCACCGCTGGTCTCATTCAGCTTCTCAATGACATCGCTGAACTGGGTAACGAGCTCAGCCTGCGCCGAGGAAGACTTGGCGATTGCCTCAATCTCCTGTTCCATCTCCCGGATCGAGCGCTGTACCGTGCTAAGAGAATCCTCAATCGACTTCGTAGCTTCCTTCGTATGTACCGACAGCTTGCGGACCTCTGTCGCCACCACACCGAAGCCTGCCCCCTGCTCTCCGACCCGCGCAGCCTCAATCGCCGCATTCAGGCCCAGCAGATTCGTCTGCTCGGAGATCTCCCGGATGAATCCGGCAACCTTATTCACCTGCTTGGACTCTTCCACCGTCTTGCGGGAATTGTCCAGAATCTGCGCGGTTGTCGCCGACAGCTCCTGAGACTGGGCCGCCACATTCTGAACCATATCCACAAGCTGGCCGCTGATCTGATTAATGCTTTCCGTCAGCTGTTCCATTTTATCTTCATTTTCCAGCGTATAGGCAATTGCGAAAGCCCCGATCACTTCTCCCTCCGTACCGTAAATCGGGACTGCCGAAGAAATTACAGTTGCTCCATACAGCTCAGGTGACAGACGGTTTGTCGTGGCGCGTCCGGCCAGGGCATTGCCGAGGGACGGATCATCCGGCGAAACTGGACTTCCTTTGGTTAAGCCGAAATCCAGCACTTTACTGGGTGCATAATAATGGAATATTTCCCGGTCCGTAATGCCGATCATAATATCCTGTGCGTGAATCTGTTTGAAGAAAGGTGCTGCTGCGACCAATGCTGCCAAGTTATCCATAAGCATCTCCTAAATGTGAATGTTTAGAATTATTATCGACACATTTAGCCGATTAGTGAAGAGTGCTGATTATGAATTATGAACGTCCTGAATTATGAACGCCCTGCCTTAACATGCTTAAGCTGAGCCACAATAATGACGCTGATGATAATTAGCAGAAACCATGAGCTGATCTTGCTGAAGCCCACCAGATGCCAGGCTTCATGCTGGTCCGGATATTTCCAGGCACCCAGGAAGGTAGCGATATTCTCAGCGATCCAGATGAAGAAGCCTACAATGAAAAAAGCCAGCGTCAGCGGCATCCGGTACGTCCGCTCCTGCACCCGGTAGATGATCCATGTCCTCCAAAAAACAATTACCACGAGCGCCGTCAGCCACCAGCGGAAATCCGGAATAAAGTGGTGCGTGAAAAAGTTCAGGTAGATCGCTCCGCCCAGCAATCCCGCAGAGGCCAGCCCCGGCCAGCCGGTCATATCCATCTTCAGCCTGCGCCAGATCTGGCACATATAGCTTGCCACGCTGGCATACATAAATCCGCTGTACAGCGGTACCCCGAGCAGCTTCGTGTATCCCGGATCAGGGTATGCCCATGAGCCCATTCTTATTTTATAAATCTCCAGCACCAGACCAATCACATGAAATACGCAGATTACCTTGATCTCATCGAGGGTCTCCAGCCCGCTGCGGTACATAAGGTACTGCACGGTCAGCAGGATCAGCAGAATGGCATCATACCGGTGGATGAAGGGCACTTCTACTTTACTGGTAAGTATCAGGGTTCCAAAGATCGCAACGGGAAAAATGCAGCTCATCGCGTGATGATAGCCGAAATGCAGCAGCCGTACCAATGATTTCAATATCGTCCTCTCCTCGTTCCCCGCTCCCTTTTATTCTGTAGCTTCCGGAGTGTATTCTAATATATCTCCCGGCTGACAATCCAATGCCTTGCAGATTGCCTCGAGCGTTGAGAACCGGATCGCCTTCGCCTTGCCGTTCTTGAGTATAGACAGGTTAGCCATCGTTATGCCCACCTTCTCCGTAAGCTCAGTTACACTCATTTTCCGTTTCGCCAGCATCACGTCAATATTGATTATAATCCCCATGGTCATCACCTCAGACTGTCAAATCATTTTCAGATTTTAGTTCAATAGCTTCGTTCAACAGCTTCTGGAGCACTGCAGCGAATACAGCGATCACCATGGAAGCCAGGATAATGATCATTCCGATGACGATAATCCCCGGGGCATCATCCCTCTCCGCCATCAGATAGAACAGGGGCATGCCTATAACAAACATACCGCTGATGGCGACTGCACAGTTCTTGATATTCTTCAGCACCTGTACAGAGGTATCCGAGAATGCCTTGTTCTGGTCGATGTAACCTAATAGCTTAAAGGCCTGATAGAGTGCGATGTAAAAAGGCAGTGCCGCCCCGTACAGATCGATCATCACGAGAGCCTGTATGTAAGCCATATCCGGATACAGCTCTGCTGCAAACCCCGCGATCTCCGGCACTACAAATACACATAGAGCAAGTGCAGCCAATCCAAACAGCACAATCACTGCCTTCAAAAAAGTGGTCGACCCTGGTTTGCGTTTCATTGTAAAAGCACCTCACTTCAGAATTGTGAGTTTAATTTACCACATAATTTATCGTTTATCAATATATTTAGATTGAAACATGATATTTAATTATTGTTTATCTGTTACTCATTGGCGGCAGATATCAATAAACTGCTGCAGCGCGGCAGGCAGGGATTCATTCTTACGCGTGCAGACAGCAATATGGTTGCTTAGGTGAATCCCCTCCACATGCACACGGGAGAGCTGCTTCCACTCCACATATTCGTGCACTGCGAGAGAGGAGATGAAGTTTGCACCATACCCCGCGATTACTGAACGGATGGCTTCACCCAGTCCGCTGAATTGCAGTGCGACCTCTGGCGGCTTCAGGCCATAAGTCGTACATAACGAGACAAGGCGCTCTCTTGTTGAGCTGCCCTCCTCCCGCATAATGAACGGCTCCTGCATCATCTCCGGCAGTGAAACCGTACGGTCTGCATAGGGATGGGAAGGGGCTACCACGAACCACAGCTCATCCTCGAAAAGCTCCAGCCATTCGACATCCTCCGGTTTCTCCTTGGCTCCGCCCCCATAGAAGGCAACGTCTGCTTCATGCCGCTGCAATTGCTCAAAGGCCTGCTGGGAGTTCGTTGTTGTAATCTCGATCTCAATCCCGGGATGTCCCGTTTTGAATCTGGCAGCCCAGCCGGGAACCAGGAAATTAGCCGGCAGATAAGTAGCGGCGATACGCAGCTTCCCTTTTTTGCCCTGGCGGTAGTCTTCTACAAATTCATCCATTTGTTCCTCATAGGTGAAGAGATTCCCTGCCTGCTTCGCCAGTTCTGTTCCAAAGGAAGTAAGTGAAATACCGCGGCCGCTGGGGTTAAACAAAGGCAACCCCAAATCCTTCTCGAACTTCTTGATTTGGCTGGTAACCGCCGGCTGGCTGATATTGAGCCGTGCAGCCGCTTTCGTGACGCTGCCCGTCTCGGCAACATAATAAAATAGCCTTAGTGCATGCAGGTTCATGCAGATCGCCTCGATTCATAATCAAATTATATGCAAACTATAAAAACATATATTAGTTTTATGAATTATTTTACCTTATATTTAAAACAGATCCAATACAACACTTAACCAAACGGAGGGATTCACATGAAAGAACAGAACAAATGGAGTAAGGTTGACGCGTATTTCAATGACAAGCTGCTGGCGGCAGATCCGGTGCTGGACGCCGTTCTGGGCGCTAATGAAGGTGCAGGATTACCGGCGATTGATGTTGCTCCGAACCAGGGGAAGCTGCTGTATCTTCTGGCTAAAATGAAAGGTGCCGTTAATATTCTGGAGATCGGCACGCTGGGCGGCTACAGCACCATTTGGCTGGCCAGGGCGTTGCCGGAAGCAGGAAGACTGGTTTCGCTCGAGTTCGAGCATGAACATGTAGTCGTCGCTGAGGATAATCTGAGAATGGCAGGGTTAGCGGATAAAACGGAGGTGATTGAGGGGCCGGCACTTGAGACGCTGGCGACACTTGAAGCCCGGGGTCATGGCCCTTTTGACTTCATCTTTATTGACGCCGATAAACCGAACAATCCCCATTATCTGAAATGGGCATTGAAGCTGGCCCGGCCGGGAGCGGTAATTGTGGCCGATAACGTAGTGCGTGATGGTGAAGTCATTCAAGCGCATAGTACAGATGACCGCGTACAAGGCATCCGTCAGTTTATAGACCTGCTCTCCGCGGAACCACGGATAGAGGCCACTGCACTGCAGACGGTAGGCAGCAAGGGGTACGACGGCTTCGTGCTTGGCATTGTTATTTGAATGTCTATATCTTGCTGTTATTGTGCATGAATCGTCAGTATGAACAAGATAAGCGATTCTCAGTCCGCTTCACTCTCTTGTACAATACAAAAGTGCCCCGCAATATCACAGGGCACTCTTGGCTATCGGTTATTTTAAGTAGAATACATCTTTCAAATTCTTGGACACCGGGCTGTGGTCAGGGTTAGTCTCCATTAACGGCTCCATATACACCCACCACTTCCGGCAAATCTCCGTCTGCGACATCTGATCCCACCGCTCTTCGTCTTCAATCTCTACGTAAGCAAACAGGCTGCCCGTTTCTTCATCCAGAAAAATAGAATAATTATGTGCGCCATGGTTCTTCAGCTCTTCAGCCATATCCGGCCAAAGCTCATCATGACGGCGTTTGTACTCCTCATAAGCATCGGGATAAACATGCATAACACTCGCTTTTCTAATCACTGTTCAGCTCTCCAGACATATAGGGGTGTAGTTATAACTTAAATGAACTATTATATTGAACATTATAAAGCACAAGTGAACTTTATTGAATATAAATAAACACAAATAAACTCGAATATCTGACTTAAATCAAGGAATCCCCTATATCGCTGATCAGATGCCGCTTGAGCTTGTCCGCCTCTGTCTGCTGTAGCCCCTTCGCTACCAGTCTGGCCATTTCTATGGCCCCGGCTTCCGAGAAATGCGTGTTATCCTCTGCTCCCTCAGGAAGGTTAGCATATTGGCCCGGTTCCGCCCACAGAAATACTTGCTTGGAACGAGCCTCACCAAGCTCCTCAAAATATACTTTGCTGAGTGAAGCGAGATCCACAAAGGGTACAGCTTCCCGGACGGCCAGCTGCCTCATAGCTTCAATATAATCCCCGTGGGTATTCCGGATGGCCCCATCCTCCTCGAAGAACCGCCGGTGCATGGGTGCTACAAGCACAGGATACGCGCCGGCTGACCGCGCAAGATCAATATATTGCTTCAGGTAGTGCTGATAGGTTGTGAACGGACCCGCACCTTCTTCTGTTTCCTTCTCATCGTTGTGGGCAAATTGTACAAGCAGGAAGTCGCCCTTGCGCAGTCTTTTGGCTATCCGCAGCAGACGGCTCTCCTCAATAAAGGTTCTGGCGCTTCTGCCGGAACGTGCATGATTCGCCACAGCAATGTCTTCATCCAGGTACAATCCGATCATTTGGCCCCAGCCTGTATAAGGGAATTGCCCCGAGGCCTGATCCGTTACGGTAGAATCTCCGGCAAGAAATAGAGTAGGGATGGAGCTTACCCGGTTAACCGTCACCTGCCGCACACTTGGTGCAGCACCGCCGAAAGCCAGCTTGAGCACACCATCCTCGACATGCACAGCAAAGCTGCGGGTGGTGATCTCACCGGGCCCGGTCTTCAGCTCAAGCAGTCTGAGCCGGCCGAGTCCTTCTCTTACGGTAGTAACGGCGGAGGTGTCCGGTGAACCGATCTCCAGCGTTACGGTGTAATTGCCATTCGGCACATCCATCAGCAGTGTCGGCACCGCAGGAGAGAAATAATCTCCGGGCCATGAATCCTTGAGCTCCTCATTCTTCGAGCCTGCCGGCGCAGCGGCAAAGCCATAACCCTGTTCCATGTCATACAGGCTATCCAATGCGGGTACAAACGAATAGTTAAATATCATACGGGCATCCACCTTTCTTTTCCCGTCTACACTAATTCATCCGGCTATAGAAGACAATCGGACTCTTTTGCCGGTTTTGCACTTTTTTATTCCCGGACAATCTCCTCCAGCACTCTCCCGTCGCCATGCCCGAAATCGATCCCCAGAATTCTTCCCAGCGTTGGCGCAATATCGACCATTTCGATGTCGCCGATGGAATAGTCCTGTTTAATCATGCCGCCGGAGACGACAAAATTGCACCGGTAGCCGCTTTTGTCAGGAGAATAACCATGCGTAGCATAACGAATTCCATGTGTCTGCAAATCGACAACCAGCTGCTCCTCCAGACTCTCATCAAAGGAATAGCCGCGCCGCGCTTCAAGCATTACTCTTGTGGAATGGCTTGCATGAAGACGGTCTAATGTCTCTCTGTGGTATACGCTTTCAACCCCTGACATGTCATTCTGCCTACATTCTTCAATAGCCGTGAGCGCGAGCCGCTCTGCTTCTTCGTCTCCCGGCCGGACATGCAGGTACGCTGAACCTCCGCCGCACTGGAAGTATGCCCGCCATTTCATTACGCCGCCCTCTTCATAGATCAGACCCTTTGCCTGCAAAAGCTTGTTCAAATGCACTTTGTAGCGCACATTGAACTGGCCGTGGTCTCCGAGCACCATAATTACCGTATCCTGCCTGATCCCGGTATCTTCCACAGCCTGCAGGATCTCACCCAGCCGGTTATCCATGCGCAGGATGACTTCTTTCACCTCTTCGCTGTCTGTCCCGTACAGATGTTTGGCATCATCCAGGTCAATCAGATGCATCATGAGCAGATTAGGCTTGTTGCGCTTAATCGTGTCTATCGCACACTTCGTTGTAAAGTCATCCAGATAAGGCTGGGTAATCCCTTGCCTGATCCGGCCGTATTTCAGCTCCATCCGGATGCAGTAGGCGGGACTGCCGCTTCTCAGCACCTTAAGTGCCTGATTCTCACCTTTCAGCGCCCTGATTTCCGGGATATTATACCGGATCGAGGACTTGCCCGAAACCGGCCAGAGGAGTCCGGCGGTACTGAGCCCTGCCTTACGTGCAGCATCATAAATTGTCGGTACCTTGACCGCCTCACGGAACCAGAACCAGCGCTGATCCTCCTCCTTCACGAACGGCTGCAGCGGATTGTTGTGGTGAATGCCGTGCTTGTCCGGATGAACGCCGGTAGCGATGGTGGTATGAACTACATAGGTGAGTGTGGGGTATACGCTCCGCAAGCGGTTGCTGTGGGCACCTTGCTTAATCAGTCTGGATAAATTGGGCAGCCGGCTGGCCAGTTCCCAGTTGTCCTCCGAGAAGGCATCGTAGGAAATGACGATCAGATGTTTAGCTAATGGCGCGCGAGGCGTTGTCGGTTCCATGTCAGTTCCCCTTAGGTAGTGTGATGAAGATGAAGAATCCGATCAGAAACAGCGGAATGATGGATAAAATGCTAAAGCGGGCCTCGCCCGTTAACGTCGTAGTCAGTGACATCAGCGCCGGGCCGAGAATTGCCGCGAACTTGCCGAAGATATTATAGAAGCCGAAGAATTCATTGGAATTCTCCTTCGGAATGATTTTGGCGAAATACGAGCGGCTGAGCGCCTGGATGCCGCCCTGGGCCGAACCGATGAGCGCGCCGAGAATAAAGATATGCCACACTGAGGTGATGAAGAAAGCCGCAATACAGGAAATGATATAAGTGAAAATCCCGAAGATAATCAGCTTGCGGGCAGAGTGGGTTTTGGCCAGATTACCATAGAGGATCGCACACGGAAAGGCAATGATCTGGATGATTAGCAGAATTCCCAACAGGGTGAAAGTGTCCAGGGAATCCCCGCCCAGTACCGAAGTCGCATACGGCACCACCATTTTAATAATGGTATCTACCCCGTCGATATAGAAGAAATAAGCAATCAGGAACACAAATACAATTTTGTGCCGGCGGATATTCATGAAGGTGTTCGCCATTCTTTTGAAGCTGTTTGCAACCGGATTAGGTTCAGGCTCAATGTAGTAGCGCTGCTTCACATCTCTGATCATAGGCACAGTGAGCAGCCCCCACCATAGTGCAGTGATGATGAATCCAATCTGATAGCCGATGGCCTTATCCATCCCCATCATGAAGATCAGCAGCAGACTGATTCCGAACGGAATACAGCTGAAGATGTAACCGAAGGCAAACCCTCTTGTGGATACCTTATCCATCCGCTCATCATCTGTAATATCAACCAGGAAGGAATCATAGAAGATATTAGCCCCGGCAAACCCGACCGCTGACAGAATGTAAAAAGCAATCAGCAGCTGCCATTGTCCGCTATCCGGTGACACGAAGGCCAGGGAAGCCGTAGCAAGCACGCCTACCGCAGCGAAGAAGATAAAGAAGCGCTTCTTCCTGTCCTTGTAATCGGCAATCGTCCCCAGGATCGGACTGAGCACCGCCACCAGAATACTGGCAATGGAATTGAAATAGCCCAAATCCATACTGCTGCCCACAGTGGTGAACATGCCGAAGATAATGGGCAAAAGCGCCGTAGTCACCGCCATCGAGTAGGCAGAATTACCGCAGTCATACAGAATCCATGATTTCTCCTCTTTACTCAGCTTCATCTAATCTTCTCCTCCAATAACCGATTGTTTCAGTTATATCACGCGAACATATGAAGCATGTTAATGGGATGTAAAATCACAGAATCTCTGGTTTAGTGGCAATAGCCTTCCTAATATCCTGCAATATACATGGTCATTATAACCTGAATTACCAAAGGATAGGGTGAAAAATATAGATTAAGCTCACTAGATTCACGGAATACACGGGCAGAGGGCGCTGCAACAGAATGGAGACTTTTCAGTAAACACTGTCGACATAAATGTTGTACGTTTTACAACTTTTGATCATTGATAGTTAGGTTTCCGGGAGGATTGTTGTATAAAATACAAGAATAATTCGGCTAAGCCGCTTGAAAAAGGTAAAATCCTGCATTTCATACAACAATTCCGGATTTGGGGCGATATCAGAAGGGAAATGTTGTATTCTGTGCAGGATTTCATGACAAGTTATCAGAAATCAGCCACAGAAAGCCGATGAAACGGTAAAACCGCAGCTAAGGCGTCTAAGAACACCAGCAATTGAAACGCCGGGACAATACCTAGTCCGCACATAAAAATGGCACCTGTCCCGGAAGGTCCGGGAAGGCGCCATGCTTTTAATATCAGAAACCGGGCAGCCGTTCACGCCGCCTTCCGTTTGTATACGCGCATCGCAAACAGATATGCGGCAACCAGTATCCCCAGGCACCAGGCAAGTGCAGTCCAGATGTCATGTCCGGCAGGCTGCCCCGCCAACAGGGCGCGGATAGTCTCCACTATGGAGGTCACCGGCTGGTTCTCGGCAAAGGCGCGGACAGCCCGCGGCATAGTTTCAGTAGGCACAAATGCGGAGCTGATGAAGGGAAGGAAGATTAGCGGGTAGGAAAAGGCGCCTGCGCCGTCTACCGATTTGGCGGACAGTCCGGCAATCGCCGCGATCCAAGTCAGGGCCAGCGTGAACAGTGCGAGTATACCGGCCACGGCAAGCCATGATAATACGCCAGCCGGAGAGCGGAAGCCCATAAGGAGCGCTACAAGAATGATGACGGCAACCGAAATCGCATTGGACACGAGTGAGGTCAGCACATGCCCCCAGAGCGCCGCCGAGCGCGCAATCGGCATCGAGTGGAACCGTTCGAAGATGCCGCTCTGCATATCCATGAACAGCCGGTAGGCCGTATAGGAGATGCCGCTGGCAATTGCAATCAGCAGGATGCCGGGCAGCAGGTAATTCACATAGTTGTCCGTGCCGGTCTGAATGGCCCCGCCGAACACATAAACGAACAGCAGCAGCATGGCAATCGGAGTGATGGTGACTGTGATGATGGTATCCAGGCTGCGGATAATATGGCGCATGGAACGTCCAAGCATAACGCTCATATCACTGAAGAAGTGTCTCGCTGTCATTTCCATTTTACTTTCCCTCCCTATTACCGGTGATGGCAAGGAATATCTCTTCTAATGTGGGTTGTTTCTCCACGTACTCCACCTTGTCAGGCGGAAACAGCTTCTTCAGCTCCGTGAGTGTGCCGCTCGCAATAATCCTGCCCTCATGCAGAATAGCGATTTGATCGGCCAGCTGTTCGGCCTCCTCCAAATACTGCGTGGTCAGAAATACAGTCGTGCCCTTAGCGGCAAGCTCTTTGACTGTCTTCCAGACTTCGATCCGCCCTTCGGGGTCAAGTCCGGTGGTCGGCTCGTCGAGGAAGATAAGCTGCGGTTCTCCCACAAGGCTCATGGCGATGTCGAGCCTCCGGCGCATCCCGCCTGAATAGGTTGATACTCTGCGGCTCCCGGCTTCAGTCAGGCCGAACCGCTTCAATAGATCGTCTGCTAGCTGAAGCGGATGGTTCAGGTGCCGGAGCCTGGCGATCATGATCAGATTCTCCCGCCCGGTCAATATCTCATCCACGGCAGCAAATTGTCCGGTCAGGCTGATCGACTGGCGTACATGATCAGGCTTCGATGCGACATCAAAGCCGTTTACGGTTGCACTTCCCCCATCCTGTTTCAGCAGCGTAGTTAGGGTTCTGACAATTGTTGTCTTCCCCGCACCGTTGGAACCGAGCAGAGCGTAAATTTCGCCGCTCCGCACCTCAAAGTCGACGCCCTTCAGAACTTCTATATTATTGAAGGACTTTCGCAGACCTTTCACTTCAATGGCATTGCCCATTTCTGCTTCCCCCGTTCACTTTGTTTAGTCCGTTGCCTTTTTCATGGCCTTGGCTACTTCCTGGTCCACAGATTCCTGATAGAGATCAGCGTAGGTTTTGGAATCTTTGATGAGGTCGTCGCAGAACGCCGCTACGTCATTGCCCGTCACTTCAAGCACCCCTTTCCCCAGTGCAGCGCCCTCCTCAAAAAGATCGACAATCCCCGAGAGCAAGCCATTCCCCTCCGTCAGCTCCACAGGACCGACCTTAAACAGATATTTTTGCAGCTCTTTATAGACAATCTGGTAATCCTGCGGCAGTGCTTTGACACGCGCAACATGCGCCCGCCACTCTTTTTTCCCCTCGATCATATCCCGTATTTTCATTGTATCCTCCTCCTACTTCCCTAATTTCCGGGCAATATTATCATTAAGCTGCTGGCGCCACTTGTCGCGGTAAGACTTTGCCCCTTCTTCACCCGCCAGCGCTGAACAGAAGCCCCGGATATCATCACCTAATACCTCCCGGGCATTCTGGCCGTCCGCCGCCGTTTCTTCCAGCAGGCCAAGCACACCGTCAAGAATGGGCATGAGGTTACGGCCGGTGAAATCAGAATGCGGCCAAAGCTCGGCTTTAATTTTTTCCCAGGCCGTCTGATAATCAGGCGGGAGCTTTTTTACCCGCAACTCAAAAGCCTGGAATTCTTTGGTCATATCTCTGCCGGTGATCTTATCCCAAAAATTCATTGATTTCTCTCCTTTAACTCGTTCATTTTGGATGATACAAACTCCCATTTCCCCCAAAACTTCTGCAGCTCCTCACGCCCCGCATCATTCAGCGCGAAGAACTTTCGCGGCGGCCCCATATCCGAAGGTTTCTTAGTGGTATCGACCAGCTGGCTTTTCTCAAGCCGGATCAGGATGGTGTACACCGTTCCCTCTACAACATCGGTGAAGCCGAGGGCATTCAGCTGCCTTGTGATTTCGTAACCGTAGGTTTCGTTGCGGCTTATAATTTCAAGGACACAGCCCTCAAGTACGCCCTTGAGCATTTCTGTCAGATTATCCAGCACAATTCCTCCTCACTACTCTGTATGACTGGTATTCAGTATTACTTACTACCACTACATAGTAACACATAGTAGCAGATTGTCAATAGCTGTTAATCTGATAATTATGCTAAAGGGCGGATTTGTTTAATCCCCCCTCGTCCGTTAAACTAAAGCTGTATTTAGCGGGCTAAAATGTAACATAAGGAGGCTGCATATGGGACGTGTAATTCTGCAGATGAATGTGACACTGGACGGTTGCTGCGACCACACGCAGGTGATAGCGGATGAGGAGCTCCACCAGTATACGGCGGATTTGATGGACCAGGCCGATGGCCTGCTTATGGGACGTAAAATCTACCAGCTGATGGAAGGCGCTTGGCCAGCCATTGCTATTAGCGGTGAAGGACCCCAATTTATGGTCGACTTTGCACATAAGCTCGACCGGAAACCCAAGTATGTCTTCTCGCGGACGCTGGATCACTTGTCGTGGCAGAACTCTTTTTTGCTAACGGGGACCGTATTAGAGGAAGTGCAGCAGCTTACGGCAGAAGGAAAGAGCCTGATCGTTAACGGCGGTCCCGGCCTGGGCTCCACTCTGGCAGGGCTAGACTTGGTGGATGAATATCACTTCCTGGTACAGCCAATTGTTGCCGGACACGGTCCTAAGTTATTGGGGGAAATCCGTGACCGGCTGGATCTGAAGCTGAGCGGAACCACAACCTTCGGCTCCGGCGTCGTGGTGCTCCACTATACGCCCGTCCGTTAACCGCCTGACTGATCACCGAGTTTATGTAAGAAGCGCTTCAGCATAGCATACCTGGTTTCTGCCTTTTCCTTTAGCCTCATATAGAGCTTCGTCGGCTTTCTCCAGCATTTCTGCCGGGGCAGATTCCGGAAAAGAAGAAACCCCTACAGAAATCGTTATCCTTAGCTGGGACTGGTCAGGGAGTACAAAGATGCTGTCTTGAACCGAGGAACGCAGCTTCTCGGCAACCGTCATGCCCTTATCCGCCGTACACCGCAGAAGCAGAACCGCGAACTCTTCCCCTCCTTTGCGCGCACAATAATCGCGTATACGGATACCGGACTGGAGAATATCAGCGAGTTTGGACAGGACCACATCTCCGGCCGCATGCCCGTATGTATCATTAACAACCTTGAAATGATCGATATCTATTAACAGCAGAGAGAACGGTTCATTCTGGAGCGCGCTTATTTCCGCCGTTTTTTTGAAAATCAGATTAAAGGACCGGGGATTATGGAGTCCCGTAAGAAAATCCCGCTCTGCCGCCTCTTTAAACATTTCTAATGCGTCATGGGATTTCTCCAGGTGGTTAATGAGCAGATAATTAAACAGGCATGCCATGAAACAGATCATGTCAAATAAAAGAATCGTGCCTATGTTAGTCCAGCCTACCAGCGGAAGCAGTATACAGGTGGAGAGTATGACCATACCGCAAGCTGCAGCCAGCCACCGGTAAAATGCGGGGATTTTAAGCGAAAAAGCAAAAACGCCCACCAGAAAAGTAATCACGATATTTACAACACCCAACAGGGTCGCTTCATTAATTTGACCAAGGAAAAAAAGCCGGAACAAAGCAATTAAACTTGTCGAAATCATCCCGGTAACAGGCCCGCCAAGATATGTGGATGCCAGGATTGAGACTTGCCGGAAGTCTATAATGGTGCCATCGCCTAAAGGAAAAGCAAAATACAGCTGAACAATGCCAAACAGTCCAAACCCGATTCCGTATAAAGCATGTAATTGAAGCTTGGAGAACGCCCGCTTTCCTTTTAAGAGGGCCAATATCATATCCCCGAAAAAGATAAACGTAGTAAGCAATGAAAAATTGATGAGCAAATTAACAAGCATAACATACCCCTTACAAAATAAGTGATATCCCCTTTGATTCTATAGGGATAGTTGAAGACACCCCATCAGTATAGCATGTACATTCGTGTAATTCTCTATCAAAATAACCCCCAAAATCGTTTGCATTTTTGTCGAAAGATGGGGTCGTTTTATATAGAAAAAATTCCCTTTAATTGTTAAACTAATTGGAGTCAACTAATACATTAAAGGGGTTTATTATGTCACGTTCAAAAAAAGCTCTCATCATTAGTGCAATTGTTATTTTGTTTGAAATCCTCCTGCTATTATCCTTCCCTTTCCTTGTAGTAATCGCCTTCAATTTCCTTTTCCTTGCCCTCGCCGCCATCCCTGTCTGGTTATTCGGAATGATCTTCCCTCAGAAAGTGATCTGGTGGGGGAATGAGGATCACCGTAACCGGAAGAAGGTTTCAAAGTACGCAGGAATTCAGCTGCTCCTTTGTTTCATTATTGCAATCGTTATTATTCCCAAAACCGAAGATCAGACTTTAAGCGCGGCAGCCCCCTCACCTTCACCAGCTCCTGGGGCCACCACGAAGTCTGTTGCAACAGAGGAACCGGGTGTCTCAAGAAATACACTTGCCTCCATTCCAACACAGAAACCTGTTCCAACTAAGAAACCCGTTACTACAACCAAACCTAAAGCCACCAACAAACCCGTCACCACAACCAAGCCCAAGGCTACCAACAAACCTGTCACCACAACAAAACCCAAGGCCACCAACAAACCTGCGGCCACTAAAGCACCTGTCCAGGATGTATATTACAAGAATTGTGATGCTGTTCGGGCGGCAGGAGCTGACCCCATCCGTGCCGGAGAACCAGGGTACTCGCGCAAACTGGATCGGGATGGTGACGGCGTAGGCTGTGAATAAAAATAGGTGAATACACTCAGCAGCATATCAAAGAGGCCCATGCGCAAACCGCATGGGCCTCTCATATTTCATCCCGCCAATAGATCAGATGAGGTTATTGCCCCATCAATATTTTGGCATATGGCGAGTCAATCGGTATCATAATAACCGGCTCATTCTTCAGCGTGGTCACATAACTCTCCAGCGTACGATAGAAGCTATAGAACTCGGGAGACTTTCCATAGGCCTGGTTATAGATTCTGGCGGCTTCCCCTTCTCCTTCAGCAATGATTTTCTTAGAATCGGCTTCGGCCTGGGCCATCAGCTCTCTTGAGGAGCGGTCGGCCTTGGAGGTTATTTTCTTGGATTCCTCGTCACCTTCGGACAGATAACGCGCGGCAATGGACTGGCGGTCCGATATCATCCGGTTGTACACACTTTGTTTGTTCTCCTCCGGCAGATCCGTACGTTTGATCCGTACGTCAATCACTTCAATCCCGTAATTATCACGGGTTAAGGCGGCAATGACATCATTGGTGATCTCATCGTTAATATTGCCCCGTCCGGTGTCTTCACTGATAATATTCTCATAATTGACTTCCGACAGCTTGCGCCGCACGGAGTTATATACCGCTTCATCAATACGCTGAATCCCGCCGCCTACCGATTGTACGGTTCTAAGGAATTGCGAGGCATTGGTAATTCTCCAGACGGTGTAATTATCAACCACAATCGGCTTCTGGTCCTTCGTCAGAATGCTGGTGGGTGAGCTTTCGTATGTCATCTGATACTTGGGGAGAGCTGAGACATTCTCGATAAAAGGGATTTTCAGCCTCAGTCCAGGCTCCTCAACGGTACGCATCGCTTCACCGAAGCGCAGGACTACCTTGTATTCACCCTCCTTCACTACATACATAGAGCCTGCAAGCAGAATAGCTAGAACAATAGTTGATATCAGTCCGATGATCTGGTTTCTTGTCACTCTGCATCTCCTCCTTGCGGCGTGGCCGAAGCTGCCGGGCTGACCGGAGTGCTGCGCATCAGCTCATTCAGCGGCAGATAATTCACAGTATCGCTATCCGAGTTGGTAATGAAGATTTTGGCGCTAGGTAATATAGTCTCCAGTGTCTCCAGAATCAACCGGCTTTCGGTTACGCTCTTATTGTTGCTATATTCGGCAAATATGGCGTTAAACTGGGCTACATCGCCTTGCGCATTCAGGATACGTGATTTCTTCTCGCCCTCGGCTCTCTCAATCAGCGCCTGCGCTTCACCGCGTGCCTTAGGGATGATATCGTTCTCATATTTCTTGGCGTTGTTAATCTTCGTGTTCTTCTCTTCACGGGCATTGGTAACCTCGCGGAAGGCTTCTTCTACCTGACCGCTCGGCGGCTCAATATCCTGGAATTTGATATCAATGATCTGAATACCGGTGTTGTATTTCTTCTGCAGATCGACGAGCAGCACCCGGACCTTATCCTGAATAACCGTCTTTCCGTCTGTAATGGCATAATCCAGCTTCTCGGAACCAATGACCGCACGGATGGAGGAGCTGGCCGAGTTACGCAGAAATTTGTCCGGGTCATCAATGTTATACAGATAATTGCGGACATTGCTGATCTTCCACTGTACTACAGCATCGGCAGATACGATGTTCTCATCGCCTGTTATCATCATCGCCTCATCTTCAACAGCTACAGCTCCATCTGCCTCCTGGCGGTACCCGATATGTATCCGCTGGGTCAGCTCCGCAGGCACTGTTATCACTTCCTGTATTGGATAAGGCCATTTGAAATGAAGTCCTGCCGAGGACTCGTTGGTGTATTTGCCGAAGGTCAGGATAGCTGCACGTTCCTGCTCCTGCACGGTATAGAATGAAGTTGCGCCAATATAAATCAACACAGCGGCAGCGGCTACCCCTAATCCAATCTTCTTGTACATTCCCGGTTTCAGCTCGGGAAGCTTGCGTCCCGGGATCGGATTATTCCCATCCCCATTCATGAAATTCAAGATGCATCGCTCCTTTTTACGTATTTAAGTCTATATAGAGATACATATACGTAAATAAAACAAAAAAGTCGCAAATTTCGCGACTTTGTTCAATCTTATTGGATTTTACTGCGTTTCTCTTCTTCGCAGTAAGACTAGCGCCGGATATCTGTATGAAGGGTTGCTTTCACAGCAGAAACCAGCCACAGGAATAGCGGAATTCCGATCATATTCACAGGCAGCACATAACGGATCCATACCCCCTTCAGCAGCAGCCCGGCCGGAGGATTCAGAATGATCACCAGCATGGTGAGGATGAACGAGACTGCGGCTACGATCAGGGATATTTTTTTCCAGCTGCCGGTCTTGCCGGTCCACTGGGCCACGCCATAGCTGGTAATGAACATATAGATGGACAGCTTGACGAATATGCAGACCAGCCACACCGCCATCACAAATATATCCATATTCTGAATGAACTCCATCAGATAGACCAGCTTGACCATCTCAAAAAAAGGAAATTGCAGCCGTCCGCTTACAGCCGGACCGAAGGTCATAATGACCCACAATACGCCAAACAGCAGCATTACCGAGGATAAGGCCACTCCCAGCAGCACCGCTTTTCGGGTTCCTTTGCCGGGATGCTCCACAAAGGGAAACAGCATCATGAGCAGAACGGATTCGCCCAGCAGCGAGACCGGTGCCAGGGCTCCTTGCAGGATTGGTCCCGGTCCGGTATCTGCATATACGGGCAGCAGCATCGGCGCATTGAGATTATTGATGGTGAGCGCAAAGGTGAGCGCAAGAATAATCATCAGAATCGGCCCCCACAGCTCACTGACTCTGCCGATGGCTTCAATGCCTCCATGATAGACCGTGTATATAACTACGCCCAGCATCGTTCCGATGACTACCCAGGCAGGTGTTTTATAGAGGACACTCAAGCGTATGAACAAGAATTCATCGCGCAGAATGAGACTGATCACCCAGAACCATTGGAGAATGAACGGAATGACAATCAGCTTGCCGCCCCATTTTCCCAGAATAGTCACACTGTACTCTATCAAGGTCTGCCGGGGATACCGGGAGCTGAGCTTGGACGCAATATAGGTAATGACCAGACCCGCGCCTCCAGCCAGAATGTAGGAAATCCAGGCGTCCTGCTTGGCATAAAGAATCGTTGCTGTCATCGAAATCAGCAGGTTGATCCCGATTTCCAGCATCATAATCATCCAGAACAGCTGCCGGTTGTTGATCTTCATTTCCCTTCACCGCCGTCTCTCGTTGGAAGCAGCGATTGTCCTGTCAGGCCTGTTCCGGTGAGGTTCAGCTTAACGGTAACGTCCATATCAATATCCGGAAAGATCGTGTCCCAATCCGCAGCAAGCTTCTTCCACTGATAAGGATGGCGGTGATGAATCGTATCTCCGAAACCGAAGATATCGCATTTGAAATCCTTCTGCACTTTGGTTAAGACTTTCTTAATCCTCGCTTCAAGGTCTTGATTCATCCGGGCTTCGACCTTTTGCACATTGTCCGGCCTCGAGAGATTCAGCGGTGAATTATTCTCTTCAATGAACCCTTTTCCCTCCAGCAGAATCCGGAATTTGGGCAGAGCTCCGGTCATAACCGGCGTAATTTGACTCTTGAAGGTGTCCACATTAATGCTCACGGTCTTGCCTCTGGTTGCTCCAGAGAGGGCATCCGCTGCCGCTCCCCCCGGCTTGTCAGCATCAATAGAGTTGATAATTGTAGTGAAATTCCGGAAGGCCAGCCGGTTCGTAATCCAGAGTCTGACCCAGAATTCATCATAATTCAGATATCCCGCCAGCTTCAGCTTCTCATTAAAAACAGCCGCCCCGTATAAGCTTAAGGTCGTCTGCGGCGGGCTGTCCTCCGGTGTCTTCTTGTCCGTATTAACTTCCGGAGTTTCAATCGAGAGTGCAGGCATGACGCCGCAACCGGTGCCATTGGCCATGATGAAGAAGTCCAGCAGTGAGCGGCTGATCGGTGCCCCGCTTTTCTCCTGAATCTTCTGCACGGCAATTGCCGGATTGGCTTCAAGCTGATAAGCAATGCTCATCGCCTCCTGCGCAGTCCCGCCCTTGACAACAAAAATATTCGACCGCGGGCGGACCATCGGGCTTCGGCCATACTCGTCCATGATGGAGAAGACCCCCTTCTCCGCCAGCTTCTCCCCGATAAGGATATTCCGCCGGTGTCCCGGAAACAGTACCCGCGAAAGCTTTCTCTGCATATTCTGTTCGGCATCCCTGTTGTTCTTGCCGAAGGCACTTTCGGTCATGAACCCGGATGTGCTGCTCTGTCCTCCGCTTTCCTGACCGCCTGATTTGGATACCAGCGGCAGCACAAGATTGGCCGTAGCCAGATATTCTCCGTTCTCCATCAAGTCCATGCCCCAGCCCAGGACAATCGCCTGGTCGTTCAATTCCTGACGGTCCCAGCAGCCGGTCAGAATCAGGGATAAGGCGAGGAACACAGAGCTTATTTTCCTGAACATATGCCCCCGTCCCTTCCTGCCGGTTATTTGGTGCGTTTGGGGAACCGCTCAGTCTTGCCATTGGCCAGCCATGGCATCAGCCTGCGCATCTTATATTTGGGTGCACGTACAAGCACATCATTCAGATTCTCCATAGACAGCGGCGCATAAGGCGCCATATAAGGTATCCCAAACGGCTTCAGCGTCACCATATGCACCGAAAGCATAATCAGAAACAATACAATTCCATAGAAGCCGAGAATTCCGGCGGCAATGAGCAGAGGAAACCGGAGCATCCGGTAGGCAGCTCCCAGGTTATACAGCGGAAAAGCAAAAGAAGCGATCCCCGTCAGAGACACAATGATTACCATGGGTGTAGATATGATTCCCGCAGCTACTACCGCTTGTCCAATAACAAGGGCTCCGGCAATACTCACCGCAGGCCCTACCTGCTGGGGCAGCCTGATCCCTGCTTCACGCAGACCCTCGAAGATAAACTCCATAATCAGAGCCTCAAACACTGCCGGAAGTGGAACGCCTTCTCTGGCAAAGGCAATACTGACCACGAGCGGTGTAGGCACGACCTGCAGATGGTAAGTGGTCAATGCCACGTAAAGGGAAGGCAATAAAAGTGAAGTATGGACGAAGGTATATCTGATCCAGCGCACAAAGGAGGCATACATAAATCTGTCGGTATAATCATCTACAGCCTGCAGCCCGGACCAATAGGTCATTGGAACGATGAGCACAAACGGCGTGTTGTCCGTAATAATAATAACCTTGCCTTCCAGCAGGCTGGAGACCGCCACATCGGGCCGCTCGGTATTCTGAATCTGCGGAAAAGGCGAGAACACGTTATCCTCAATGTATTCTTCGATATTGCTGGAATGAATGATCCCGTCAATTTGGATTTTTTGCAGACGGGCTCTCACTTCCTTGATCAGGCTCTCCTTGACGATACCCTCCATATAGCCGATTACAATATCCGTTTCCGTGATACTGCCGAGTGTCATACTTTCCAGCTTCAGCTTGGAGGAGCGGATACGCCGCCGGAGGAGGGAGGTATTGGTCCGCAGCGTTTCCATGAATGCATCCCGCGGGCCGCGGACAACCTTCTCCGAAGTAGCCTCCTCAATCGAACGTTTCTCCATCTTGATCAGGCTGGCCACCATCGCAAAAGCGTTGGCCTCTGTGAAAATAACCGTCTCCCCGCGCAGAACGGCCTGGATGACTTCCTTCGTATCATAGACTATGCGGATTTGCAGCGTCGGAATAAAGACCTCTTTCAGCTCTGCCTCTCTGCCTTCATTGACCTTAGTGCTTCTGCGGAAATGCTCCAGCAGCGGCTGCAGCACAAATTCATCCACGGCATGCGTATCGCACATCCCGTCCACATAGATCAGTGTTGCCCGGTTGGTCCCGTCAATGCTGCAATTCCGGTACATAATATCAGAGCAACCCAGAAACTCCAGCTCCATCCGTTCTACGTTGAATGCAAGATCCGGATACAATCTCTCTGGCTCATTATGCTCTTTGGCTGTTTGTTGTTGTTCCATGCGGCATCCATCCCCCTCCAGTTGGTATTTGCTGGAGGGGACGAAATTATGCATAGATCCAGGACATTCACCGTTTAAGCCAGCTCAGTCCCAATCCCCATTTCTCTCGCCTTTTTAACATAATGCACCGCCACAGCGATATCAAAAACAGCCATGCCCATCGGACAGAAAAGGATTGGATCATCGGCGGCGAATGTACTGAGGCTGCGGCGGCAGACGACATCGGCAAGCGTCTGTGTTCCGGAACGGGTCAGCCCCTGTTCCAGGTGAAGCTGCTCGATATCCGTATTCTCCCGGCATACTTCCTCCCAGTCGTCGACGATGATCGCTTTCAGTGAAGCCAGCGCCTCCGGCTTGTAATCACGCAGTGAAACATTCAGCAGCAGCATGCCTTTGGCGGGGGGAATATCAATATACCGCTGATCGGACACTGTACAGGTGATGAGAATATTAGAATACAAGTAGACATCCGCCCACGTCTCTGCCACTTCCATACGCTCCATGTATGGAGATGGAATTCCTGACAAGTCTGCTCCCCGTATATCGTAGATACGGACCCGTTCAATCCGGTCTCCGAACAGAGCCATAACCATCTGACAATGATATTGCCCGATAGGCCCCCAGCCGATAATGCCAAGCTGAATCCGCTCCATTGAACGGCTCTGCAGCACATGGCGGATCATCAGCCCGCTGACAGAAGCCGTTCTGACGATGCTGGGAAGCGGCGAGTTCAGAATAGCTGAGGGCTGGCCCGTACCCTGGTCATTTAATACGATGATACTATGCGCACGCGGGAGACCCGACCTGATATTGTCAGGGAAGCTGGAAATCCATTTGATCCCGGCTGTATTGACATTCCCCCCGGCATAAGCCGGCATGGCAATGATCCGGTTACGGGGATTCTTGTACCTCAGGTAGGGCTTTACCGGCTGCACATAATCACCGGTATGAATGAGGTGCACCGCAGCTTCTGCTGATTCTGCAAGAGCAGCCCAATTCAGGCCCACTGCCCGCAGATCCTGGTCATTTAAGTACAGCAACCTGTCTCCTCCTTATGCGCTCAAGTTAGGAACTCTTCATCTGCTGGCGGCAGCTGTTGTCCGAACTGGCTCTGAACCCAGGAATCCGAGAATACCGTATCGAGATAACGTTCACCCTTATCGTGCAGAATAGCGGCGCAGACAGCTCCGGGAGTGAGCTGCTGCTTCATCTGCCGGATGGCCGCAAGAACTGCCCCGGAGGACGCTCCGGCCAGAATGGATTCCTTCCGCGCAAGCGCCCGGCAGCCCTGAACCATATCGGAATCGTTAACATGCACAATATGGTCAATCAAATCTGTTCTGCAAAAAGGCGGCACAATGCCGGCACCAAGTCCGGGGAACCGCCGTTTCTCCTGATTGCCGCCAAAAATTGCGCTGCCCGCCGCATCAACAGCCACAATCCGGGTCTGCAGCCCGTTGTCCTTCACGTATTCTGCAAGCCCGCGGATCGTCCCGCATGTACTGACAGCACAGAACAGATAATCCACCTGTCCAAGCTCAGTCACGATCTCTTTCATGGTTGTATGATAATGGGACAGATAATTATTGGGGTTCGCATACTGGTTCGGCCAGTAGCTGCCCGGCACCTCCGCGAGCAGCTGCTGCACTAGCTTCAGTCTGGCCGGCAGAAATTCCCCTGTTTCGGGATCGGGACAGGCAACATAATCGATGGTTGCGTCCAGGGCCCTCAGAATCTGAAGATTCATCTCTGTCGTCCTGGAATCCACAACACTGATGAAGCTCATTCCCAGATATTTGCAGATCATAGCCAGGCTGATCGCCATATTTCCCGAACTTGATTCAATGATGACTGTACCCGGCCCGATGAGCCCTTCCTTCCAAGCCTCCCGGATCATCCACAGTGCCGGACGGTCTTTCGCGCTTCCTCCCGGGTTCATCAGCTCCATCTTCGCGTATACGCTGAACCCGCCTCGCGGAAACAGATGGTCCAGCCTGATCAAAGGCGTCTTGCCGATGGCCGACAAGATACCGGTGTCCAGGTTCAGCTCTGCCCTGTCATTGACTCCATCCTTCTGATAATACAGCTTCTTGTTCTTCACCTGTCCGGTCTGGAGCTTCCCGTCCTCTGCTGCCAGAATGACGTCAATATCGTCAAGCAGATGATTGCGGATCATCAGACCGATTTCCGGAATGCATTCCCTGATTTCTTCCCTGATCGCCGGAACTGCGGATGGAACCGCAGATCTGCTCTGGATATACACAGTTAAAGCATTATTGCTGACCTGGACCCGGATCATTGCATCCTGGAGATGACGGTAGACCACCTGTTCAATATCGTAGATACTGATCTTCTCCCCGTGCTTCAGCTCGCGGCCCACCCGTTTGACGATAGATCCGAAGCTCTGCTTCTCCGTCCCGTCTATCTTCACTGTCCTGAAATCCCTTACGACATCATAGGTAACAAAACGGATAGCGGGCAGCAGCCTGCGGACAGCTGAGGTAAGCACCAGGATGCCTTCGCCAACTCCCAGAGGGTCCAGCCCTTCCCCTAATGCCTCAGTTCCGATGACTTCCGCAACAATTCCGTCAGCAAAGATATACCGGCCCAGATCATGCGAATAGTACGCGATTGTGCCGATTTCAATAGACCCGTACGTATCGGTAATGTCCTGCGGCTCAAGGCCGAACAGCCGGGCCATATTCCGCTGCCACTCCACTGTAGCGATCTCACCAACCAGAATGATCTTGCGGATTCCGAGCGAACGCGGATCTTCAGCAGCATATACGATATGGTCCAGAATAGAGGGCATCGTATACAGCAGGTCGGGCTTAAATGCCTGAATCCGCCCGATATGCTGCTCTATCGGCAGCTCGAAGGGGATTGAGCTGTTGACAAGTCCCAGCCGTTCGAAAATGGCCAGCGCCGTATTCGCAGCATGTCCGGTTCCCATATCGGCCAGCGCCCTAGTACATCCGCTTCCTGCAATCAACTCACCGAACAGCTTGGTTTTGATATTGATATAATGGGCGTCATCTTCTTCTGAGTAGACTATAGCCTTACGCCGGCCTGTACTTGTACCCGATGTCCGGTATACGGCGAGCGAAGCATCGGGTGAGCTGCTATAATAATGGGTTTCAAGAATGTCCGAGGTCATCAGGGGAAGGTTCTGCAGACTGTAATTCATAGTCTCACTGCTGCTAATAAGCCCCTTGTACCAGGGAAACTGCCCGATGACTTCAAGTACTTTATCCCGCCAATTGTCCATCAGCATCATGGATGCCTCCTGCTCCGGCTGCATGCCGCAGCCTCTTGGATTCACACCTTCAATAACATATGTAGCAATCTCCCGGTGTGTTCTGCCCATCACGTCTGCCCAATCAAAAGCCCGCTCTCTGCCGTACTATGGCCTATAAGAAGCTACCGGACGGAGGGTTACGATGAAGAAGCAGATCAGCCGGATTTCCAGTAAACTGACGAAGACAAGAGTACTGGCGGAGAAGCCGGAATTAAAGAGGCATATCCCGGACACACGAAGAATGAGCCGGAGTGTTCTGCATGCAATGCTGCAGAAATACCAGATGGTATATATTAAGCCCTGCTGCGGCTCACTTGGCGAGGGGGTTATCCGGGTTGAACAGAGGACACCTGCAAGCCGGGGCAGCTCTGGCGGGAGAGATTCTGTCGTGACGCAAAAATGCACCTACCGCTATCAGGCAGGTACACGGGTGAGCACATTCGCTGATTATGACAAGGCATATCAAGCAATCATGGAGGAGACCGGA
Organism: Paenibacillus sp. FSL H8-0259; assembly: GCF_037963255.1. NCBI lineage: Bacteria > Bacillati > Bacillota > Bacilli > Caryophanales > Paenibacillaceae > Paenibacillus > Paenibacillus sp. FSL H8-0259. Next base: position 3,160,842 of record NZ_CP150147.1, on the reverse strand, counting down.
GGGAAATCCTATTTAGTACAGAAGGGTATCCGTCTTCTGACATACGGCGGGCGGCCGTTTGATATCCGCGTAATGGTGCAGCGCAATCCTCAGGGAAAGTGGGAAGCTACAGGAGCGGCAGGACGCGTCGCGCATCCGCAGAAGGTGGTTACGAATGGAAGTCAGGGCGGGACCATATATCCGGTCGAGGAACTGCTTGGCGTTCACACCAGCCTGAAGAAGCACAGCGCTCTGATTACGCAAATGAACGAACTTGGCGTGAAGTCTGCCATTCAGTTAAGCTCTGCCTATCCGGCGCTGAATGAAATCGGCGTAGATTTCGCCTTAGACCGGCGGCTTAGCCCATGGATTCTGGAAGTGAATACCGCCCCCGATCCCTGCCCGTTCACCAAACTTAAGGACACCCGTATGCTTGACCAAATGATCAGATACGCCAAAGCCTACGGCCGCACCTATAATCTGAAGTGCATGAAGGCAAAACGCGGGATGAGATGATAGCATGAATCCCGCATTCTGCTCGCCGCCCCTCCGGGCTAAGGCTTCAATGCGCCTCCCGGTAGGCACCCGGTGTACTGCCGGTATATTTCTTGAATACTTTATTGAAGTAATGCTTATTCTCATACCCGACCCGGCGCCCGATCTCGCTAACTGGCAGATCACGGTGGGCACTAAGCAGCTTTTGCGCTTCTTTGATCCGGGTGGCATTCAGATAATTCACAAACGTATCGCCGGTCACCTTCTTGAAGAGGTTGCTGATGTAGTTGGGATGAAGCTTCATCAGGTCGGCCAGATGATCGAGGGAAAGGTCGTTCATATAATTCATTCGGGTATACGCAAGAATCCGTTTGGCATGAGGAGGACAGTCCGTGCTGTCCATAGAGGGAAGATCCCGGTTCACTTGACTCAGCAGACGGGACACCTCCTCCTTGTCCACTGGCTTCAGCAGGTAGTCCACCACGCCGTAACGGAGCGCCCGGCGGGCGTATTCAAAATCATCATATCCCGTAAGAATAATGAAGCGCTCACATAAACCGTTCTCCTTGGCCTCCTCCATCATTTCAAACCCGTTTTTCTCCGGCATATGCAGATCGGTTACCGTAACATCCGGCATGTATTCCTTCATGATCCCAAGAGCCTCGAAGGCGTCGCCGGCCTCCCGGATTTCAGTTCCGACCGGCGCGGCTGCGCCAATCACCTTGACCAGTCCTCCAAGGATGATCGGCTCATCGTCTACTATTAAGATTCGCATGCTCGCTCGCCGCCCCTTTCGCTATGATAATAGTCAAGCAGGTACCCTTGCCCTCCTCACTCTCCAGAACCAGCCGGGAAGCTCCGCCATAGAACGATTTAATCCGCTCGCTGACGTTATACAGCCCCACGCCTCCTTCCGCCTCCTCCCGGGGCTTCACCTCATCTCCCTGGGATAACCGGCTGTGGATCTGCTGCAACCGGTCTTCGGGAATCCCTATGCCGCTGTCCGACACACTTATCCTGATCTCGTCCTCCGTCTCGGCGGCCTGAATGCGGATATGGACAGGCCGGAGCGTCACGGAGGCTCCATGGATGATGCTATTCTCGACCAGCGGCTGGAGGATGAACCTTGGACAGCTCATCTGCTCGGCAGCCACAGCGATATCGACCTCATAGGTCAGTCTCTTCTGCAGCCGCATTTTATGAATATTGAGGTAGAAGACCACAGTCTCAATCTCTTGGGAGAGGACCGTATGATCCTCTTGGGCGGACAGGCTGTACCGCATCAGCTTGCCAAACCAGTACGAGATTTCAGCCACTTCCTGGTCGTTGTTGGATTCCGCCAGCATCCGGATCGTCTCCAGCGTATTATAGAGGAAATGCGGCTTGATCTGGGCCTGAAGGACTTTGTAAGCGGCTTCCTTATTGCGCAGCTCCGCACGGTGGACATTGTTGATCAGCTCATCCATACGCAGGAGCATGGAATTATAAGTCTCGGTGAGGAAACTGATCTCATCCTTGCGGCCCGGCTTGTCTTCCTTGCTGATCGACTGCTTCAGATTATCATCATTCAGGTTGCGCATATGCCGGGCCAGCCGGAGGACGCGCTTAGTGATCGTCGCAGCCAGCGTGTAATAAGCAAAAGACAATAACGCCAGCAGGACGGCGAAGGTGGTAATCATCACGATCTCCTGGCTCCTGATCGAACGGAACACCTCGGATACCTTGCCGATCACGGCGACCCGGACACCCAGCTCCTGAATGAACAGCTGGTTGACGATGACCTTACGGTTGATGAAATACGTCTGCGACTCCTCCGATGCCATTCTTGCCCAGGTTGCAGGATCAACCGCCGAGGGAATGCCTTCCCTCTCCGGCGGTAGAAGCAGCGCGGTCCAATCCCCTCCGCCTGTCGCCCGGTAGAATTTGCGGATCAGCTCACTGCCGACCCGCAGCTCCAGCAGTCCGACAATCTCGGTAAAGTCATGATTATATATGTTCTGATAGAACACCAGCGGGGGTGCTTCGACCTTGGAGTCGGGGAGTATCCATTTGCCCTGTCCCGGCCGCAGCATACGGGTAGCCTCGGCACCCTGTTCATCCAGCGCTGATAGTTCGAGCAGCCGGTCAGTAATGGGCAGCACGCCCTGCTTGGTTATATAGATTCTGAACGTGTCGATCTCCGGACTGATATTAAGCGATTGCAGAATCACCGGATTAATATAACGGTTATAGGCATATATGCTCTCTGAGTCCGTCTCATAGCTGCCGTCCAGATAGTCAGTGACATACGGGTTGTACTGGAGCATCCGCTGGGTGGAATCGATCCGGGCCAGATCCGCCTTCATATTGGAATAGGCCTGCTCCAGTATCTTCTGACGGCTCTCCACAAACTGTCTGCTTACACTGTCATAGAGCTTGCTGTAATAATAATAGCCGAAGGTAACGACCGGAATAAAAATCAGCAGGATATATCCTAATATCATTTTGCGTACAATGCTCACGGCAGCCTGTCCCCCCCGGTGCCCGACTTCTTTTTTTCTAATCCTACCATGAACATGTAAAACCCGGTAGAGACAGGTCTCTACCGGCAGGAATTCCCTTACTTGAATAATTCTTTTTTCTTCTGATAGGTTGTATTCGCCCAGTCGGTGAGCTTCTGCAGCCCTATGTTCTCTGCATTCTTCAGCATATTCTCATAGGCTGCCACTGCCGCCTCCTCCGATTCTGCCAGATAGATCTTGACCTTCTCATTCTTGACCATCTCGTCAATCTTCGTCTTGATGGTCTTCTCCTGTGAATCCGGCTGGGTCTGGATCAGCCCGATCTCCGGCTTATAGATTCTGACGGACTTCAGATCCATCAGCGCCTGCGTCTTCTGCAGCTCAGGAACATAAGACAGCATGCCCTCGGTAACCCCATCGTTATAGAGATACCACCACTTAATCCCGTTGCTGTTCACAAAATCGGCATCGGACGGATTATATTTGAAGTCGGGGTGGCCCTCTTCATTCCAGGTCCAGTGTACCCCTTCGACTCCGAACATCGTCAGCTTCTTACCCTCGTCGCTGGCCAGATACTGGATGAATTTGATGGAGGCCTCCGGGTCCCTATTCTTCTTGGTGATGAAGGTTCCGGAGAAGCCGAGTCCTGAGCTGACTACCTTGGCATCCTTCGACAATACGCTTGGCAGCATCTTGAAGGAGAAGTTCCCCTGATTGCTCTTGATCTTGATGTTATCGGTATCTGCGGTGGATACGGTATGGCTATGGGCGAAGGCTTTGCCGCCCGTAGCATATTGATCATCAATCTGGTCATTGGCCAGTGCGAAATTCTCAGCCAGGATATAGCCATTGCGGTACAGGCTATTCATGAACTTGAAGAAGTCCAGCATCTTGGGCTGCCTGATCGCATATTCCACCTTGCCGTCCTGTTCATACCAGCCGTCGAGCAGGGTCTCCGTACCGAACTGGGCCAGGAAATACTGTTCAATCCAGTCCTTGTCCATGATCAGCGGGACCATCTCGGGATATTTCTCCTTGACCATGCCCAGCACCTTGACGAAATCATCCAGGGTCTTGATCGGCGGATTTCCCAGCTCCTTCAGAATATCCTCCCGTACCGCGATGCCCGGGTTGCCGTCGCTGCCTAACGAATATTTACTATTCTTCATCTCCTCCTGGGTCGCAAAGGAATTCCGCACGGTATAGAACTTGCCGTCATCCATGGTATGGATGGCAATCCGGGTCTTGTCAATCTTGAAATCCGGCGCATATTTCTCAATCAGCTCATTCCAGGAATATGACAGCTTCGAGTCGGATAACCGGTCTATGTTGGAAGAGGTGAACACCAGGTCCGGCAGGTCACCGGAGGCAATCATCAGTGGAAGCTGCTTATCATCGGTAGCGACCGTAACCTTGAGCTTCACTCCCGTCTTCTCGGTAATCATGTCGGCGACCGGGCCCTTCCATTCCGTAACCGGGTACCACGACGCATCAATGAACAGGCTCAATTCCTTCACTTCCGCAGGTTTGGCCGGAGAATTCCCGCCTACTGCTGCGTCCGGACTGACGGACGGGGCGACCTGGACGGCATTTCCTCCGCTGCCGCAGGCGGATAATACGGCAATTGAGAGTGCGGCTGCAACCATCTTGAAGCTTCTGCTTTTGTTCAAGCTAATCCCTCCATGATTGAATTAATAATGGTCTAACCTTTTACCGACCCCAGCATGATGCCATGTACGAAATACTTCTGCAGGAACGGGTACACACAGATAATCGGAACAATGGACACGACCATTGAAGTGACCTGCAAGGAGAAGCTGGTGACACCCGCCGAGACACTGTTGGCTACCGCCAGCGAATCCATCGGAGAGTTGCTCTTGTTGATGACCTCCATCATGCGGAAGGCCAGCGTGCGCAGCTCTTCGGACTGGACGAAATAGGCTGAATCCAGCCAGGAATTCCATTGCCCGACCCCCATGAACAAGGCCATGGTCGCAAGCACCGGTGTTGAGACCGGCAGGATGATGCGGAAGAATATCGTAAGCTCGCCGGCCCCGTCTATATGCGCAGACTCTTTTAGCTCAGCAGGAATCTCGCGGAAGAACGAGATCGCAATGAGCAGGAAGAACGTGCTGAGCATGGACGGGACAATGTACACCGCAAAGGAATTAAGCAAGCCGAGTGAACGCAGCACCACATAATAAGGGATCAGTCCGCCGGAGAAGTACATGGCGAATACGATCACTGTGAAATAGACCTTGCTGAACAACAGATCACGATGGGACAGGCCGTAAGCGACGATGCTGGTGAGCAGCAGTCCGAGCAAGGTGCCGGAAACCGTCCGCAGTACGGAGACCAGGAATGCCTTCACCCACTTGGGATCATCCATGAACACCCGGTAATTCTCCAGGGTAAAGTTCCGGGGCCACAGATACACACCGCCCAGCAGCGAGTCCGAGCCTTTATTGAAGGAAGCAATTAACACATAATAGAACGGATACAGCATCGTGAGCATAATAATGAACAATACCACATAGATCACGCTGTCAAAAACAACATCCTTCTGCCGCTGACTCTTCAGCATAGCCTTTCCTCCTCTCTCTAAAAAAGACTTGAGCCTGACACCCGTTTGGCAATATAGTTACTGGAGAATATCAGGGCTACCGAAATCACTGATTGAATTAAATCTATCGCCGCTGCATAGGAGAACCGCCCGTCGCTTAGCCCCACCCTGAATGCGTAGGTCTGGACAATCTCAGAGGTTGGATTATTGATACTGTTGCCGAACAGGTAGGCCTGCTCGAAGTTGGAGCCCACCAGTCCGCCGCCGAGAATACTTCCGATGGTCAACACCAGCACAACAACAATGGTTCCCTTCATTCCCGGCAGGGTGATATAGCGGATTCTTGCCAGCCTTCCGGCCCCGTCAATCTCTGCAGCCTCATAGAGGGAAGGACTGATCCCCGATATCGCCGCCAGAAAAATAATCGTCCACCAGCCCATCTCTTTCCACACCGCACTCCCTACCGCCAGCCCCCAAAAGTAATTCGGACTGGTCAGGAAGGCCAGCGGCTCATCCGTGAAGCCTATAGCCATCAGCGCCTTATTGACCACACCGACATCGGCGGACAGGAAGGCATAGGATACGCCAACCACGACTACCCAGGAGATAAAATGCGGCAGATAGCTGATCGTCTGCACCAACCGCTTGAAGGCCATGTGCTTCACTTCATTCAGCATGATCGCCAGCAGAATCGGCGCCGGGAAGGCGAAGATGACCTTCAGCAGACTAAGGACCAGCGTGTTGCGGACCAGCTTGCCGAATTGATAATCATGCACGAATTCATCGAAATACTCCAAGCCGACCCAGTCACTCGTGAAGATCCCTTTAATCCCGCCGGAGATGCTGTAATCCTTGAAGGCCATCAGAATACCAAACATTGGAGTATAGGCGAAGATCAGCAGATAGATCATGCCCAACCCGACGAACAAATGCAATACCTTCTGTTTTTTGAAACGCTTCCATAAAAACGACCGCCGGCTTCCGCCGGTCCCGGGACTCCTAACCTGTGTTTGCAATTCCATATTCGCTCCTCCCTCGTACCTTTAGTTTACCTTCGAGCCCAGGGAGGGCGTAAGCCAACATTCTTAAGAAAGCGTTATCATTTTTACATGCGGTTATTGAACCGGCGTGGCTATCCATTTAAAGTGCGGTACCGGCTCAGCGATCTATCTTTATTCATCAGATTGCTTTACCCTAGTAGTATCATACTGTTGAAGGATACGGGTGCTGACTATGAACGCTAAGGAATACGGACTCAGCGAGGGTCCGCTGGTGAAGGGGAACGGGTATAAGCCACCCAATCTGCACAGATGGGGACCGGGCGTCCGTGATGTATATGCCCTGCATTATATCGTAAGCGGCAGGGGCTATTTGAAGACAAGCCAGGCGGTTTTTCCTTTGGAGGCCGGCGACAGCTTTGTGATTTTCCCGCAGATGGAGGTGTATTATTACCCTGATCCACAAGACCCGTGGGCGTATTGCTGGATTGAATGTGGCGGAACGGAGGCTTTGCGGTTACTGGATATGATTCATATATCACCGGATCACCCCGTTGTAACGGCTGCTCCGCAGGACCTCAAGCCCATGTTCGATAGAGTCGAGGCGAATGCAATCGAGCCGTATGAACGGGAGCGGTCGGATGCCGGATTTCGCCTGTTGTTAACCTATTACATGGAGTATTATCCAAGCGGACAGGCTTCCCTCAAGAAAGACTATGTAGGTTCAGCCAAGGCATATGTGGAGAGGAACTATTGGAAATCTGCCTTGTCGGTTCTGGATGTTGTAGATTATGTCAAAATCGAGCGCAGCTACTTGTTCCGGCTGTTCAAGAAAGAGACGGGCACCTCCATCTCAGGCTATCTCACCGCCTTTCGGATTCGGCGGGCCTGCGGGCTGCTGGGCGAGTCCCGGTTATCTGTGAAATCCTTGGCTTATTCGGTCGGCTACCACGACCCGCTGTATTTCTCTAAGATCTTCAAGAAGGTTACTTCTTACACGCCGTCACAGTACAGGAAGGTGTATAGGGAGGGGAATGTACTTCCTCCGGCGGATGGGGGTGGGGGGTGAGATTGGCGGATGCCTTGGTGGGCGCGGGGATAACTTACCTGTGCGGGTGAGCGATGTTGGTGCGGGTGCTAAGTTTTTCGCATACAATTGGCCCATACACCTCAGCACCGCCCAATGTGTTCGGTTTTTCGCTTACATTTGGCCCACACGCCTCCGCAGCGTCCAATGTGTTCGGTTTTTCGCTTACATTTGGCCCATACACCTCCGCAGCGTCCAATGTGTTCGGTTTTTCGCTTACATTTGGCCCACGCGCCTCAGCACCGCCCAATGTGTTCGGTTTTTCGCTTACATTTGGCCCACACGCCTCCGCACTGCCCAATGTGTTCGGTTTTTCGCTTACATTCCGCTCGTACGCCCCCGCACTGCCCAATGTGCTCGGTTTTTCGCTTACATTCCGCTCGCACGCCCCCGCACTCCCCAATGTGTTCGGTTTTTCGCTTACATCCCGGGTTGTACTATTCTTCAGACCAAATCCGGGCTTTGAATGGTACCTATGTACTCGTAGTATGTAACCCGTGGAGATATCCCTCTCGCTACAGGGCGAAATTTCCCCTTATCCACCAGCATACGGCTGTATTTAATAACTGTCGTGTTATGTAGCTCAAGTTCTCTCGCGGCATCACCCGGACGGAGGACACGGTGGTTACGGATGGCTAACCGCATCAGATCTCGTTCAATTCGAGAATAGGATTTGTCTTTTCTTTTATTAGCAGTTCCGGCCGACAAATAAGGAGCCAGAACGTTCCGCATTGTGGAGAGAACAAAAGGCGGATTGTCTTTCATCTCATCCAGCGAGATATAGAGAACCATGTAGTCCTGTGATTGCAGGAAGAGACCGCGATTCAAGTCCATCCGGTATTTGCTCCGGTCCGTGCCATGCGATCCATAATCCATAATCTCAAATGCAATACGCGAGGAACCGACCTTCCACAGTAAATCAATAAAATACGATCTCCCACGCCAGTCCTTAACTTCATATTCCGGATGGAGTCCCTGAAAATATCCAACAAGCGGCCACCACACATATTCCACGAATAAGCGGTTACCGTAGCTGTGTCCCCGCTTTAGCGCATCAAGGCGCTCCCCCTTTCTTCGTTTCAAATGATTGCTTAACCAATGGTCATGTTCTTCTGTAAATCCCACTCCAATTCCCCCGCTCTGCAATAAAATTAATCTCTAAACGCACAAAACCCCGCCGCCTTCTTAAAGAGAAGGGAGCGGGGCATTCTTTGCCACGTTTACTGCATCTATTACTAGTGTGCCACTTTTGGTCAGCGAACGCAAGATGAAGATCTCAGAAGACCTTATGGTCCAGCTACACAAGTACAATGTGTTCGGTTTTTCGCTTACATTCCGCCCACACGCCTCCGCACTGCCCAATGTGTTCGGTTTTTCGCTTACATTCGGCCCTCGCGCCTCCGTACTGCCCATCTCACAAAAAGGCTGCTCCCGGCGCGTCTTACCGCGCATGGGGAGCAGCCATATTCACGCATCAGAAACAGCCTTGTTCACACTTTGGCAACAGCCCTTATGCTGAAGGCCTGCTTCAGCTTACTCAGCCGGAACGGGTTCCAGCACTGGTTGGAGATCCAGTTGAAGCTCTGGCTCGACCATACTGTCCGGCTGGATCACACTATCCGTGATATCCATACTGTCCGTTGTTTCCATGAGAGCCGACGAGCCGCCCAGGTATTGCTTGAGCCATTTCAGCGCCGGACGCTCTGATCCGTTAGAATTCAGCAGATGCGTATTCGGTTCCCAGGTCTGATTCTGGATGTAGCCCCAGAGGGTCACGCCTTTCACCGCAGGATTCTCCCACAGCACAGGGAACTTCTCCTTATATCTGGCCAGCTGTGTATTGTCGTCACCGGTCATATCCAGCTCGGAGACGTAGATAGGCAGGCCTGTTGCGGACAGTTTACCAAGCACAGTATTCATGGTAGAGACACTAACTGTATTCATATTGAAATGATGGCACTGAATGCCGATGCCGTCGATCAGACCTCTGGACTTCAAGTGGTTGATAATCGTCACATATTTATCGGTCAAGCTTGGATCACCAATAATGCCATATTCATTGATGAGCAGCTTGGCGTTCGGGAACGCGGCTCTGGCCTGCTGGAAGGACCAGATCACCCAATCCCAGCCAGTACTTCCGTCGCCGCCGATGGCGTTGCGGTAAGAGGGCTTGGCATGCAGCGGTTCATTGACGACATCCACGAAGGCCGACTTAGGATAACGCTGTCCCGCTGCGGTAATCCATGCGCTGACCTCCGACTTCTGTTCTGCCGCCGACAGGCCGGCAACCCATGCAGGCTCTTGGCTTCCCCAGACCAGTGTATGGAACTTGAAGGGGAGGTTTCTGCTTACCGCATAATTATAGGAAGTATCCGCACCGCCCCAGTTCATATTATTGCGGTTGCCTTCAACCGCTCCCCATTTAGTTGCATTCTCAGGCGTCACCTGATTCCAATAGGTGGCGAAGCTCGCAGGAGCACTGCCTGCAATGATATTCCCCAGGAACTTAGGCCCATTGGTAAGTGCTGCGCTGGCATTGCCTGCCATGACAGAGGTGAGCAGGACACTGGCTAAAGCCAGCCCGCCTACAAGCTTTTTAATATTGTTCTTCAATTTGAATCCATCTCCTTTGGCGATTATAAGCTCCATTCAATATAATCCACAGAAGCATCCCAGGCTCCATTGTCCGTAGTTACGATCAGCTTAACCTCCTGATTTCCGGTGCCGTGGGCCACATTGGACAAGGTCTGCACGGTAGGTGTGGTTCCGCTGAAGTAGAAGGAGCCAACGGTCACCCCGCCAATTTGCAAATCGACCCTGGCTGCGGCGGAGCTGCTGGAAGCCCCACGGACTGAGATATTATGGGTACCATAGGCAAAATATTGATTGAACGCAGCAGCATCATCATTCCCGTACAACATTACCCCGCTGAACGGAGAAGTGATCTTGCCCGCATAAGTGCCGCTGAGGGTCATATCCTCTGCTTCCACTTTGCTTCCCGTTCCGGGAGCAGTGGTGCCCGTGGAGAACTGCCAGTAATCCAGATTAAACAGATTGCCCGAGCCTGATCCGGTGAATACCAGGTAGAGTCTGTGAACACCTGTCACATTGCTGACAGGGGTCTCAACCTCTTTCCAGGTCTGCGCGCCTCCGGTAGACGGTACATCAAGCGTGCCTGCGAGTGTGCCTGTTGCGCTATCCAGCCGGATTTCAATTTTGCCGCCTGTGGCGGAGGCCACATTAGCCTTGAAGCTGCTTGCCCCGGAACCGAAATCCGCGTTGCCTACGGCAATCCAGTCCCCATTGTTAATGCTGGTCACATTCATATTGCTTACAGGGCCGCCTGCAGCCTGAGTAGCTTCAGTAGCTATGCCTGCATTCCAGCCGATGGTTTCGGCTTCCACTCTGGTGAACGGATTCAGATTGGCAATCTGGGCAATGCCCGCCATGTCTCCCTGAACCTCCTGAATGTTCCCGTTCGCATTATGGACAAGCTTGTTGATATGCGGTGAGCGGTAGCCTTTGCCATCGCCGAGTACAGCCTTCGCTACGGTCTGGGCATGGTACACTACATACCATTGGTTGTTGAAGTTAAATACCGCATGGTGGTTGTTGCCGCCTACTCCGAAGAAGGTGTACGGATTCTTCAGGAAATGTCCGGTATACGTAAAAGGCCCCATCGGGCTGTTGCTCACCATGTACCCGATTTCACCGGCCGGATAGGCAGCCGGGTGTGTGCCGGAGAAATTGAAGCAGTACGAGTAATAATATTTGCCGCCATACTTATGAATGCCCGAATCCTCGAACATATAAGGGGCATCAATGGTGGATGCGCTTCCAACAATACTCGTCATATCCGCACCCAGCTTCAGCACACGGGCTGTCCGGGGATTGGCTATGGATGCCGGGTCCGAAGTGTTGGGGATACCCCCGCCTGCATACAGATATCCGCTGCCGTCATCGTCCACCAGGACAGCCGGATCAAATAGCCAGGTCACCCCGGACATGCCGGGTGTAGCCCCTGTCACCAGCGCTTTGCCCAGCGGGTCCGACCAGGGGCCAATCGGAGAATTCGCCGTTAACACGCCGATGCCTGATGCACCGTTTGCAAAATACAGGAAAAATTTATCCTGGCCGTTAATTTTTTTCACCGCCGCCGAAGGCGCCCAGGAGAGAGAGGCCCATTTGGCAATGCCGGCGCTGCCGTTGACATTATTGGCTCCGGCCACCGGGATGGCGCCGTGATCTGTCCAGTTCACCATATCCGCCGAGGAGATGACATTGATTTTGTTCAGGGCGCTGAAATCATTGTCCTTCACGGTTCCGTTGCTGTTATAGACGTAAGCATCACTGGACATATAGACATAGACTCTTCCGTTATACGTCAGTGCGAAAGGATCGGCACCCAGCTTGTGATCCATCAGGGGATTGGAATTCCCCGGCTGCTTGGCCGTGGCATTGTTTGCAGCAGACACAGACATCAAGGGCAGACCGTTCAGGAATAACACAAGGGTTACTGCAATGACCAAGAGCTTTTTAAACATCGGCATACCTCCATTAAGATTAATTGGTAATCCCTTTCAATCGGCTGCCGCACAAATAACGGTCGCCCGGCAGCCCCTCCCTTCTAGCATTCTTTGTACAAATCTACTAATATTTGTTATCTGAGATCATCTTAATATAGATTCCGGCTTGGAACAATGTAGTTTTTTGTTTGAAAAGTTGAATTTTTTTGGCGTTTTATCTGCAAAAAAAAAGCCGGAGCAAAAGCGCCAGGCTGCTTCTTCAATATTTACGGTTATCTATCTCCCTACCAGCCAGTTCTTGCGTGTAAATGTCCTCCGGCGTTACCATTCGCTTGGGCAGCGTCCGGCCAGCCATAATCTCTTTGACTGCCTGCATCAGCAGGGGACCCAGCATCGGATTGCATTCGACAACAGCATTAATACTTCCCGCCGCCATCTGCTCAAATGCCCGCCGTGTGCCGTCCACTGAAACTATTATAATATCGCTTCCCGGTACAATACCGGCCTCCTTCATAGCCTCCACCGCACCAATAGCCATATCATCATTATGTGCAAAGAGCACCCGGGGCCACTGCTCCTTCGGCTGCTGCAAAAAAGTCCGCATTACCTCACGGCCGCCGCTTTGTGTGAAATCTGCCGGGGCAGTCATTGTAATCCGGAGGTCCTGCTTATCCCCGAGCATCTTCCGGAACCCGCGCCCACGGTCAATCGACGGTGTCGAGCCTACGGTACCCTGCAATTCTGCGATATGGATGGCTTCGCTATGATGGCGCATCTTATCAATCACATATTTGGCTGCCTTTACCCCTTCTTCATAAAAGTCAGAACCGATAAAAGTGACATAGAGCGAGCTGTTCTCCACGTTGACTGAACGGTCCACAATAATAACCGGAATCCCTGCCTGCCTGATTTCCAGAAGAATCGGTTCCCAGCCGGTCTGAACCACAGGAGCAATCGCTATGACATCAACATCGCTCCGGATAAAGGCACGAATGGCATCGAACTGCTGCTGCTGATCCTGTTCGGCGTTCTTCAGGATGAGGGTAATCCCCGCCTCCCCGGCGGCTTCCCGGATCGAAGCGGTATTGGCCTCCCGCCAGGTACTCTCCGACCCAAGCTGGGAGAAGCCCAGCACAATCGGCTTGGCCATGGCTCTATCTGCCGGCGGCAGCAAGCCGGGATTCACTGCAGGAGAATGATGAGGCATCATCAATGCCTGCGTATTGTTGCCTCCGCTGCCTGAGCAGCCGCCCAGCAGCAGTAACAGCAGCAGAACCAGGCACCCCTTGGCCGTTCTCAACAGGACCCCTCCTTCATATGATAGCGATTACAATTATATAGCAAAAACATGGGGAGACAAGAATTTTTTGTCTCCCCATCCAATCTTCTTATTCTTTAAGAGTCAACCGCCTTGAGCTTAACACCCGCTGCAGGAGGATAAAAATGAACAGCAGCAGGCCAATAACAATTTTGGTCCACCAAGAGCTGAGTGTGCCCTCGAAGCTGATAATGGTCTGAATCACACCTTGGATGAGTACACCGAAGAAGGTGCCCAGCACATAACCTACACCGCCGGTCAGCAGTGTTCCGCCAATGACGACAGCCGCGATGGTATCCAGCTCAAAGCCTACGGCATGAAGCCCATAACCCGACAGCATATAAAAGGTGAAGACCACTCCTGCAAGTGCCGAGCACAATCCGCTGAGCGTATAGACAAGCACCTTGGTTCTTGCCACCGGAAGCCCCATCAGCAGAGCCGATTGCTCATTGCCCCCAAGCGCATACACATTGCGGCCAAACCGGGTGTAATGGGCGGTGAAGATCGCCACAGCAACGGCAACAAGAGCAATAATGGCGCTGATCGAGAGAAAGCTGCCGCCCGGCAGCGGGATTCTCGTCTGGGCAATGGCGGTATAGAAGGAATTATCAATGGTAATGGTATCAATGCTGATTACATAACATAAACCCCGGGCCAGGAACATTCCCGCCAGCGTTACAATGAACGGCTGGATTGCAAAATAATGAATGATCGCTCCCATAATGCTGCCAAACAACGCACCCATCAGGAGCACCAGCGGAATAACAACAGCCGGCGGCCACCCCTGCTGCTGCACCAGGCTTGCGGAGACCATGGTCGACAAGGCAATGATAGAGCCGACCGAGAGATCAATGCCGCCTGACAGAATGACAAAGGACATGCCAACGGCCGTAATCAGCAGAAAGGCATTGTCGATAAGCAGATTCATCAGCACCTGCAGGGAGAAGAATCCGGTATACCGGAAGGAACCGGCGGCGAACATGACGAGGAACAGCGCGATGGTGACCACAATCGGAATAAACTTACGGTTAAGAGACATGACGGGTCACTTCCTTCTCTGCGGGATAATGCCGCGACTTCCAGCGGGCGGCAATAGCGGCCCGGAAGGTATCCGACTGGATCAGGCAGACCGCCAGCACGACCAAAGCTTTGACGACCAGTGTAATTTCCGGCGGGACGCCGATCATATAGATGGTTGTGGTCAGCGTCTGGATAATCAGCGCACCGATTACGGTACCTGTAAGATAAAAACGTCCGCCGTTCAACGACGTCCCCCCAATGACTACTGCCAGAATAGCGTCGAGCTCATACCAGAGTCCGGCGTTATTGCCGTCAGCGCTGGAAACATTCGAGCTGAGCAATAGTCCGGCAATGCCGGCACATAAACCGCAGAATACATACACCGACAGAATAACCCAGCGGGCGCGGATACCGGACATGGAGCTGGCCGCCGGATTGCAGCCCACCGATTCTATAAACAGGCCCAGCGCTGTCTTACGGGTAAGCAGCACGGCAATGACCAGAACCAGGGCTACGACAAATATTGAAAATGGCAGCGCAGCAAGTGAGCCGGACCCGATATAGGCATATTTCGTGCTGGTTACCGTAATAATCTGTCCGCCTGTAACCAGTTGGGCGATCCCCCGCCCTGCAACCATCAGAATCAGCGTGGCTATAATCGGCTGAATTCCGGCCCCGGAGACGAGCAGACCGTTCCATGCGCCAAGCATCAGCGACAAACCTGCTGCCAGCAGCACCGAGGTTAGAATCAGACCCAAGGCATTCGGGTCTGAAGCTTGGCTGATGCTCAGGCAGGCAATGGCGCCGGATATAGCGACAATGGAGCCGACAGACAGGTCGATGCCCTTGGTTGCCACTACCAGTGTCATCCCAATGGCCACCAGAATAAGCGGTGCTCCGAAGTTAAGAATATCAATCAGGCTTCCGTATAAGTGTCCGTCATGGATTGTAATCGAGAAGAAGTCCGGCGAATAGCACAGGTTGAACAGCAGCAGTACAGCCAGAACGCACAGCGGCCAGAATAAATGATGTTTTACCAGTTGGCTCATGGTCGTGTCAGCCTCCCGCAATCGCCTGCATAATTTGCTGCTGGCTCATGTCCTTATCCGAAATTTCCTTCACTTTGCGGCGGTCGCGCAAGATAGCGATCCGGTCACTGACCCGCAGCACTTCCTCCAGCTCGGAGGAGATGAACAGGAATGACATGCCCTGCCGTGAGAGCGTCAGCACCAGCTTTTGAATTTCCGCCTTGGCTCCAATGTCGATGCCCCGTGTCGGCTCATCGAGAATGAACAGCTCAGGCTCCGTCAGCAGCCACCGTGCCAGGAGAACCTTCTGCTGATTTCCGCCGCTTAAATTCTTGATCAGCAGGTCGGGATTCGGAGGATTGATATTCAGCATGCGGATATATTCTCCAGCCATCTCCTCCTGCCGCCTGCGGGAGATGGTCTTGAACGTGCCGTACTTGGCCTGCAGCGCAAGGATAATATTCTCTCTTACCGTCAGATCGCCGATAATCCCCTCTGTCTTGCGGTTCTCGGAGCAGAAGGCGATCCGCCGTCCAATGGCCTCCCGCGGCGAATGTACCCCACCTCCTGATTCCGCCAGCTTCAATTGCCCGGAATCCGGTTTGTCGGCACCGAAGAACAGCCGGGCTGCCTCAGTCCGCCCTGAACCGAGAAGTCCTGCCAGCCCTACTACCTCACCCTTGCGGATCGACAGATCGAACGGCTCAATCCCGCCTTTGCGGCCCAGCCCTTCAGCCCTGATCAGCTCATCACCCAGGGCATCCTTGTATTCTGCTGCCAGACCCGGCAGCTCTTCCAGCAAATTAAGCTCCTTGCCGATCATTTTTAAGACCAGATCCAGCCGGGTTAGCTCCTTAACCCTATATTCACCGACAAGTTCACCCCCCCGCAGGATGGTTACCCGGTCGCAGATTTCGTACATCTGATCCAAAAAATGCGTGACAAACAATATCGACAAACCATCCTTTTGCAGCTTCCTCATAATGCGGAACAGCTGCTCCACTTCATTCTGATCCAGACTTGAGGTCGGTTCGTCCAGAATCAGTACCTTGGCTGAAATATTCAGCGCTCTGGCGATTGCGATCAGCTGCTGAACCGCTACGGAATACATATGCAGCGGAAGGGTAACGTCGATCTGCAGATTCATCCGTTCCCGGAGCAGCTCCGCAGCGCGCAGATTCATTTCCTTCCATAGAATGCATCCGAATCTCCGCGGCTCTCTGCCAATGAAGATGTTCTCGGCAACGGTCAGATTGGGGCACAGATTGACTTCCTGATATACTGTGCTGATTCCCGCAGCCTGCGATTCCTGCGGGCTGTGCAGGGAAATGGGCGCACCCTCCATTTCTACGCCGCCTTCATCAATGGAATAGACGCCGGTCAATACTTTGATCAGCGTTGACTTGCCGGCACCATTCTCCCCCATCAAGGCATGAACCTCACCAGGGAACAGGCGGAGGTTCACATTAGTCAATGCTTTTACACCCGGAAACCGTTTATGAATCCCGGTCATTTGCAGTATGGGCAGCTGCGTGCTCATGGTTGCATCCACTCCTCATTCTCCATAGAAACGCCAAGGTGGTTGTCCTGCCGCCTTAGCCGCGTTCTATTAGGCTTGCTGATTAATATTCCCGGCCAGCCAGCGCTTCCTTGGCCTGCTCGGAAGTGAAGGTTGATTCCTCAGTCACAATCCGGGCCTCAACCGCCTGGCCGTCAACTACCTTCTGCACCACCTGCATCAGCTGCGGTCCAAGCAGCGGATTACATTCAACGATGAAATTGATTTTACCTTCGCTGGCTGCCTGCATTCCGTCCTTCACCGCATCGACAGAGATTATCTTAATATCCTCGCCCGGCTTCAGCCCTGCCGCCTCTATCGCCTGAATCGCCCCGAGTGCCATATCATCATTATGGGCGTACAGCACATCAATATCCTTATTGGCCTTCAGGAACGCCTGCATAACTTCCTTACCTTTGGCCCGGGTGAAATCGCCGGTCTGAGAGGCAATGACCTTGAGATGCGGATTGCTCTTGATGACTTCGGCAAACCCTGCCATACGGTCATTGGCTGGAGCAGAGCCTGTTGTTCCCTGCAGCTCCACAATATTAACGTCCTCTGAAGCGTCTTTATACTGCTCAGACAGCCACTCACCCGCCTTGCGGCCTTCTTCCACGAAATCGGAGCCGAGGAAAGTAACGTATAGCGAGGTGTCTTTGGAATCTACCGCACGATCGGTCAGAACCACCGGAATTCCTGCAGCCTTTGCCTCTTTAAGTACAGTATCCCAACCGGATTCCACGACCGGGGAGAAGGCAATCACATCCACCTTTTGCTGGATAAAGGAACGGATGGCCTTGATCTGATTCTCCTGCTTCTGCTGCGCATCCGAGAATTTCAGCGTATAGCCTGCTTCCTTGGCTGAATCCTGAATGGACTTCGTATTGGCGCTACGCCAGCCGCTCTCTGCACCCACCTGCGAGAAACCGAGCGTAATGTCCTTGGCCTCCGTCTTGGTTCCGCCATTCGCCGCCGGTGCTTCTGTTGCCGCATTCCCGGCCTTTCCGGTATTCGCCTTGCTCCCCCCATTATTGTTGCCGCATGCTCCAAGCATGACCATAGATAAGGTTAGTGCAAGTACTGCTCCCATTTTCCCGAATCTCTTCATACGTATATATTCCTCCCCCTCGGCATTCACCAGGTTCTGGTGTTCTGCCCATTATAAACCGCTTACAAAAGTCCGTTATACGGGCAGCCTTTGGCGTTTGCTTTCTATTTTTGGCATTGTTCTGTCCACGGGAGGATTTTGTGTATTTTTTTATTTAAAAGGTGTGAATTTTGATTGCGCTTTCTTTTCGGGTATCGGCATCCCAGAATTTGTTATAAACTATATATTGAAGCCAAATCTACTCTACTTGCGAAAGGGAACTTCCGATGATGCGGATCACACACTGGATCTCCTCCAGTCTGAGGGCCAAACTGCTGGCTTTGTTTATTGTGCTGTCCACGATACCGCTGATCGCTGTCGGCCTCATTTCTTACCAGAAATCCTATACTTCCATTTCCAGTCACAGCAAGGCTTCAAGTATGCTTCAGGCTGACATGCTGGGAACGAATATCGATAATCTGTTCAAAGATACCGAGCGGCTGCTGGAGCTCAGCAATAACCCCCAGGTCATCCATTTTCTTTTCTCACAATCTGAAACCTATCAAGAGGCCAAGGCAATTCTGCAGACCTTCACACTCTACCGGGACACCTACAAATATGAGGATGTACTCAATATCAGCCTGATTAATCTGTACGGCAAGGGGATCAGCGAGCGGAGGGGCATTTTTCAATCCAATATTAATCCGCTGCGCAATCCGCATTTCCAGACACTGTCCCAGAACCCTGAGCTCATTCTCCGGATTCCTCCGCCCCTGATTTCCGGTTATGACCGGGTTGATGGCTTCACCTATAGGGATCAGGGCGTCATATCGATCATGACAGCCGTCAAGCAGCGGATCACGCATGAGGTGATCGGATTCATCATTGTGGATCTGAACGATTCCTTCATCAAGGAATTCTGCGACAAGATGACGATTGGTACAACAGGGTTCTTCTACCTGCTCGATCAGCAGAACAACCCCATCTATGTGCCGCCTGTTCAAGAAGCGGCTGTGGCCCTGGTTCAAGAAACGGGATTACCTGCCGGGCAACTAAGCGGGAGCGGGAGCTTTGTGCTTCAGACCGCCGGCCCGCCCTGGTTCATTGTCCATACCTCCTCCCTATCGACGGGCTGGAAGATTATCGGCATGGCCCCGCTGCAGGAGATCGTTGCCGAAGCCAACCGGATCAGGCAGCTGATTATAGTCAGCGTAGGCTTAAGCATCATTTTCGCGATAACGCTTAATTATTTGCTTACGCGGCGGCTGACCAGGCCCATCCAGCTGCTGCAGCACAAGATGCGCCTGACGGCAAGCGGCTACCTGGAAGCCAAGGTCAAACCGGACGGCAATGATGAAATTGCCGATCTGGGACAAAGCTTCAACATTATGGTCGAGCAGATCAAAGCGCTGCTGGAGCAGAGCATCCGCAAGCAGCAGCAGCTGCAAAAGGCGGAGCTGCGGACGCTGCAGGCGCAGATCAATCCACATTTTTTATACAATACACTGGATTCCATTGTATGGATGGCTGAAGCGGGGAATAACGATGGGGTCATCCGGATCGTGAAAGCGCTATCCGGGTTCTTCCGGCTTAGCCTGAATAAAGGGCGCGACTGGGTACTGATCCGCTCTGAGCTCGCCCATGCCCAAAGCTACCTGATTATCCAGCAGATGCGTTACCGTGACATTCTGGAGTTCAAGATTGAAGTTGCGGAGGAGCTGCAGGGATATCCGATTCTGAATATGACGCTGCAGCCATTGATAGAGAATGCCCTCTATCACGGAATCAAAAATAAAAGAGGCAAAGGGCTGATCAGCATTATTGGACACACAGACGCGAACTCCATCATGCTCACCGTAGCCGACAACGGAATTGGCATTCCCGGAGAACGGCTGACGCTGCTCAGAGAATATATAGAGCATCCCCTTCAATCGGAGGATACGGATACCGCTCAGAACGGATTCGGTCTGCAGAATGTACATCAGCGGCTGCAGCTGTATTTCGGAGACGAGTATGGAATCCGCTTGGACAGTTCAGAAGGTTATGGCACACAAATTACCGTTCGCATACCCAAGAACAGGGGGACCCGAAGATGAAAAAGGTTATGCTGGTGGATGATGAGATCCTGATCCGTGAAAGTATACGGGAATCCGTAGATTGGGAGAAAGAAGGCTTTATCTTTTGCGGTGACGCCCCCGACGGTGAGCTTGCACTTCCGGTCATCGAAGAACAGCTCCCCGACATTCTCATTACCGACATCAAAATGCCTTTTATGAACGGGCTGGAGCTGAGCTCTGTCGTCCGGCAAAAGTTCCCAAAGATCAAAATCATAATTCTAAGCGGTCATGATGACTTCCAATACGCCAGGGCGGCGCTACGGCTTGGGGTTGAGGATTATTGTCTGAAGCCGTTCAGCTCTGCGGATCTGCTGCAGCTGCTCCATAGTGTCAGCTCCAGGATTGATGAAGAATTGCGGATGAAACAAAAACAAGCCTATACCCCCGAGAATCTGTTCGCCGATCTGTGCGGAGGACTGATCAGTACCGCTGCCGCCATCGAATCGGCGGAACAGCTAGAGCTGATGATTATGGCCCCTTACTATGCAACTGCCATATTTACGTTAAATCCATTGGATAGCGATGCAGGAACGGGTTCCCCAGGTGCGCCGCAGGATGCCGAAGAGCTGCTCGCAGGCCTGCTGAAGGAGCTGGCAGAAGGCTTCATTTATAAGCGCAGCCGCACTGAAACTGTCCTGATCTATAAAGGCAGTAATCCGGCCCAGATGAGCATCGCCCTGGAAGAGATCTGCGGGATTCTGAAGCAGAAGCTGAGAGCGGCTTGCGGCCTGGAGCTATCCGTCAGTCTGGGTGATGTCCGGGAACGGCTGCAGGGCATTCATCTCTCCTATCTGGAGGCCGAGGATGACCGGATGTTCAAGAAGATGTCCAGACTGAATTCAGCAGCGTTGCTTGATGCATATTTCGATCCATCCGCCAGCGGTATCCTGCTCGACCGGAACCGGCTGATCCAGTTTCTGAAGCTGGGTGACCACAAACAGGTTCCCGCATTTCTGCTGGAGCTCTCTGCGGAGCTCCAGCAGATGAATTGGCAATCCGTGTACGCCTATTACCTGATGAACGACATCACCCTGGAGCTGGTGCAGACGGCTAAGAAATGTTTTCGCGCGGCCCCAAATCCTGAGGAGCTCATTAAGGAATTCCAGACACAGCTGAAGCATATTTCCAATACAGATGAAGGTCTGCATTATTTGAACCGGCTATTGGAGCGGCTATGGGAATGGAGATCCGAGGGGGCAGATAAATATCGTGAGCTGATTGACAAAGTTAAGCATTATATCCGTGAGCATTATGACAAAGAACAGCTCTCCCTTAACGACATCTCCAGTCAGGTCAGGGTCAGTCCCAGCCATCTGAGCAAAACCTTCAGCCAGGCGACCGGACAGACGATCACTGAATTCCTGACGGCCACACGCATGGATAAAGCCAAAGAGCTGCTGAAGTCAACGGGACATAAAACGTTTGAGATTGCGTTTAGTGTAGGCTACAACGATCAGCATTACTTCTCCAATCTGTTCAAGAAAGTAACGGGGATGACGCCTATGGAATATCGCAAGCACGGAAATTCCGGGGACCAGCTTCAGCCCAGCCGTAAAGGAGCGGGGAATTAGTGACTTCTTCCAGAATGCGGATCCGGAATGTCTTTATCCTGCTGCTGGCAGCAGGCTTCATCCTTGGCGGCTGCTCCCGTTCCTCCGGAGCCACTAATATTCCTTCGGAGGAAGCCCTGGACTCTTCATCAAGTCGGAGCGGGGAGCCGCCGCTGACTTTCGGTATTATCTATCCCATGGTGAACGCCACCTATGAAATGATAACAGAGAAAGCAGAAGCTGTGGCAAAAAAGCATAATGTAGAGCTGCTGGTTCAAGCGCCTGACGAAGCCAATCTGGAGCAGCAGATCCGGATTATGGAGACGATGATCAAGCGGGGTGTAGACGGAATCGCCATTGCCCCGGCGGATTCCCTGGCGCTTACCAGCGTTATTAACAAAGCGGTATCCCGGGGGATTCCCGTGGTTTGTTTTGAGTCGGATTCGTCTGCCAGCAGCAGAGAAGCCTTCATCGGGGCTGATAATAGAGCAACCGGCGCTACTATTGGACAGACTGTGGAACGCCTGCTTGGCGGAAAAGGGATGATTCTGGTCGAGTCTGGAATGTCCCGCATGCGGGGCACTCAAGAACGGCTGCGCGGATTGCAGGATTATTTGGCGGAGCATACCGAGATAGATGTACTGGAAATCCGTCATAATGACGGCAGTGAGGACAACGCAGCGTTGCAGCTGGAGCAAATGATCTCGGCCCATCCCCATTTCAGCGCTCTGGTCAGTCTGGATTTCGTGTCCAGCTCAAGCTCTGTCCTGGTCTGGAAAGCCAAAGGCCTGACGCGCTATAATATCGCTCTGGGCCTCACGCCTTCGTTGAAGCAGGCGATGGACAACGGGCAGATTACGCGGGTGATCTCACAGAATGAGCAGAATTGGGGAGAGGATATTATCAACACTCTGCTGCTAAGGGCCAAAGGCATAGCTGTAGCCAAATGGATCAATACGGAAATTACAATCATTGGTGAACAGCCTTAGCCCTCCAAAAAGCGGAGGGCCCGGGGTTCCATATTGACACTGCATCACCCTACTGGGCAGATACATTGATACTGTCTACATTCGGTCCTTCCGTACCGGTAGTCACCACTTTTACCGTATTGGTCCCGGCATTCATGGCTGCCTGAACCGTCTTCTCTGCCCAGGTTGACCAGCTCCCCGTTGCTGCAAAGGCGGTATTGCTGATGACCTTGGTGCCATTCACATATACATCCAGATTTCTTGTACCTGACTCCAGCGCATAGCGGAATTTCACATTCTTGGTCCCTGCAACCGCACAGTACACGCTGTTCCATTGAATTGCGGCATCGGTTGCGGCATTAAAATTGACGTAGCCGCTGCCGGTGTAGCCTGCATTGATCGTTTCTGCTGCAGCAGCCGTCAATGCTGTGTCTGTCTCGGCCTCATAGGTGGTGCCCGTTCCGGTGCCACTTCCGCTGCCAAGTGCAGCTACAAAGGTTGTCACACTTTGGGCTGGAAGCTGGGCCGTGAAGGAACCGTTCGACACATTAATGGATGTCCCGGCGGCTACCTTACGGCCGGCATCTGTGATCCAGGCGGATACGCTCGCTGCCGTGCCATTCTGCAGGACAAAGCTCTGGCTTGCAGCCGAAGTGCCTTTGTTAATGGCCACAATGACCACCTTGTTATCCCCTTTGTAGGCCGAGGTGTAGATGTTTGTATTGGGATTTTTGGTGGCGTCTACCCTTACATATCCGGGCCGGATGAATTTGGAGAATTGTGCCATGCTGTCTCCGCGCTTGCTGATCGTGCCATCCTCATTCATCGGACCGTATTGACGGCGGATGTACCACCACACATAGGCCTGGAAATCCGCCTCTGTCATCGCGTTGTGCATATGATAGGCTACTTCCAGTGCTTCCGGCCAAAGATTGGCCGAGTTATTATTGCTGTTGGGGTAGTAGACTTCTGTCATCCACAGCTCTTTCCCTGTCCCCTTCTGTTTGAAAAGAGGATAAGCAAAGTTGTTAAACGAAGTTCCATACGTATGCGCGCCTAGAATATCCATATTGGCAAGCGCCTGTGAATCATTAAGAATAGGGTCGGACATATTCTTCAGGTAAGAGAATGACTCAGGAGCTATAACCCTGCAGTTGATAGATCCGGCATTATTTTTCATGAAAGTAAGCATTTCTGCGGGAGTCCACCAGGTCCAGGTATGGGCATAATCCGGTTCATTCTGAACCGAAATCGCATACAGCTCCACTCCGTTATTCTTCATGTACGTAACGAAATCGTTCAGATGCTGGGCATAGGCTGCGTACTTGTCGTATCTGAGGCGTTTGGCCGATGTATCGCCATCGTGGTTGAAGGTCTCTGTCATATCGCTTGGGGGATTCCAGGGTGAAGCAAAAACAAGGGCTCCCTTAGCAATAGCTGCCTTCGCCGTATCTAATTCCTTGTACCAGTTATTCTTATTGTCATCCACATAGATTCTCAGAATAGAGAATCCCAGCTGGTTCGCACCATTGCCGAAGGCCGTTTCTCTTTGCGCTGCGGTCAGATCGCCTATCCAGGCAGGGAGGTTGATGCCTCCGAAGCCGCGGATCACCTGTTTCTCGGCTGACAAATTCACGTTCACATCGCTTGCTGCTGAAGCCTTGGGAGGTGCGGGTACCATCATAACAGACAGCACAGTTACACAGGCCAATAAGGTGCACAGTGATTTTTTTACCCTTGAAATCATTAATTCCATCTCCTCTTCGTGTAATCTCGGCCAAACCTTGTTCTTATCACCTCCAGTCCGGTCGAAGCGCAGCTGTACCACTCGTATGCTTGTCCAATTTTCTCACAATACTTGCAAACGCTTCCTTTAACTGTATTATATAAATTATTCGCTGTATAATCCTTGCATATTAACGATAATATATTGCGCGAATGCCTATTATTACATTAAATTACATTAAAGGGAATGTTAGCTATGGATCGGGACATACACTATATTTTCACCCCTATTCAGGAAGAATTGCTGTGCTTTCATAAAACAACAGATACCGAGCTCATTAACCCGGCCTTGCCTTATCACCGCCATGATGCTTACGAAATCTATTTATTTCTGAGAGGCAATGCTTATATGTATCTGGAGCAGTCCTGCTACAAACTGGTCCCCGGCGATTTAATCATTATCAGCCCCGGCGAAATGCACCGTTGTATCTGTATTGACAATCAAATGTATGAACGGATAGGGCTGAATATCAAGAAGTCAGCTTTGGAGAGACTTTCAAGCGGCCGCTCTAATCTGTTAGCCTGCTTTGAATCCCATCCCTTGGGACAGAACAATCTTACCCGGCTCTCGCGGGAGCAGACGGTGTTGTACTGCCGCCTTGCAGACCAATTGATTACTTGCCTGGGCTCGGAGGCATACGGACAGGATCTGCTGGCAGAGTCCTATGCAACCCGCCTGCTTGTGTTCATCAACACCTTGTATCAGTCATCTACCTGCTCATCGAACAATCTTATGCCGGCGCTGGTTAGCCATACGATGACCTACATCAAGGAGCATCTGGCCGAAGCTATCTCCTCTGAGCAGCTGGAGCAGGAGTTTCATTACAGCAGCAAATATATAAGCCGGCTGTTCAGGGAGCATACCGGACTTACGGTACGCTCTTACATTATCGATCAGCGCATATCACTTGCCAAAAGCCACCTGTCTGCCGGCAACTCAGTCGCCGAAGCTTGTGAGCTTTCGGGCTTCAGCGATTATGCCAACTTCATCCGCAGTTTCACCAAGATTACCGGAATCTCGCCTGGAAGATACGCCAAAAAAAACGCAAGCCTCCAGGAGTAGAAGGCTTGCGTTGCTCTATTATAAGACATGGAATTATTCAGAATTTATCAATCTTGTACCAGAACAGCGGCAGCGGGAACCAGCCTGTAGGCGCATCCACTTCCATGCAACGGCTGTGTTGTGACAGCAGAAGCGTCTGAGCCTGCAGCCTGTCAAGGACCACAGCTCCCGGCCGGGCAGACCGCTCAACGCTCACGCCCTCTTCGTCCACCCGCGCCGTCACCGGCTGTCCGTCCATCACTGCGGAGAATTCCCCCGGGACCAGACCTGTAGTCTTGAGCTTCAGCGTCAGATAAGCCTTCAGGACATTGGCGAAATCCAGAATATGATACATATCTGAGTTCTCGGTCACAAAGTCTTCGGCAATACCGCCAAGAGCCTTATTCAGCGGAATCTCATATTCCGGCGCGTACATCGTTATTCGCCCTGCTCTGCTATAGGCCATGTATGCCTTAAGCGTCCGCAGAATGTCGTCCGCCTTCTCCAGCGCGAATTCAGCTATATCATCGCCCGCTTCGTTGACAACCAGATAGCCGATCAGCTTACCCTGATCCAGAACGCCAAGTGCCTTTTGACAGAGGGTGCTGAAAATCAGCGGCAATTGCTCTAAGTTACGTTCAACATAAGCAAGGCGCGAGATGTTCAGGTTATGCGCAAATTCTGCTCCTCCTTCAATCTCAAACAGCGGACTGAAGGATATACCGGTGTCATCCACCTCTCTTAAGCCATGGCGCACATTGGCTTCTGCCACAGTATACTTGAACTTGACACCGCCAAGCGTGAAGCCGAAATACTCATATCTCTGCCGCTGCCCATATAATACAACCATATCGCATGTACCCCGCAGCTCTTCAATCCACAGATTCATAAGCGCTTTCATATGCCCTTCACCGCGCGCACGCGGATGGACCGATACGGTCCCCAGATAGCCGGTCCGCAACGTATCCTCACCTACCCGTAGAGACTCGGGGAACACAGCCACCAGTGCGCGCAGCCTGCCCTGCTCATCCTCAGCAACCTTATGCATGGCCGAAGAATCTACACTTTTGTCATAAGCCTTGGGCATCAGGATTTCAAAATCAAAGCGGAATGCCAGGTTGGCCAAATCTATGTATTCCTCGCGCTCATGCGGAGCTGCCGTTCTGTATTTAACCATTTGCCCCATCCACCCTTTCCCTTCCACTTTACACTCTCTCGCTATATAGATAAACATAAAGCAGCGGAGGTAACGCGTTTTAACGGAACAACACACATTTCCCCGACTCCCTGAAGTATTTGATCAGCCGCTCAATCGGCTCGCGCCCGCACTTCAGCTGCTCTCCAAGACAATCGATACACAGGAAATCCTGGGCATTGCGCGTGACCAGCTTCAGGTAAATCGCCACATCATCCGTCATCAGGGGAACACCGCATTGTCTGCATGTTCTATTCATGTTCACGCCCTTCTCTTCTCTACACCAATTTAGCCCGCACAATCAGACAATCATGGGCTGCAACGACCAGAGCATATCTTTCTCTGAATACGCCAAGCTCTTTATGCTCCCAGCAGTCATACAGGGACAGCGATTTGCCGGAGGCATACGGAAGTCCGAAATCCCAGAATTGCAGCGACATCTCTCTCTGTCCATCGCTCAGGTTGAAGAAGCCGATCGCAAGGTCT
Source organism: Paenibacillus sp. FSL H8-0259 (assembly GCF_037963255.1). Taxonomy (NCBI): domain Bacteria; kingdom Bacillati; phylum Bacillota; class Bacilli; order Caryophanales; family Paenibacillaceae; genus Paenibacillus; species Paenibacillus sp. FSL H8-0259. The sequence goes on along the minus strand of NZ_CP150147.1, from coordinate 3,133,539 downwards.
CCGTCCGACAATACTTTGACCAGCATGAATACATCATCTGCATGGAACCATTGGGGTTCCGGCTTGATGCGGTAAGCCCCGCGGCTCTCCACATCCTGATTGATCGCGATCAGATCCGGGTTCAGCAGAATATTCCTGGTAGCCTCGTTAGCTTTGCGGATATCGCTGCCAATCATCAGCGGAGAACCCAGCAGGCTCCATAGTGAGAAGTGGGTCTTGTACTCCACATCCGTGCAGCCTCCGATCTGGCTGCCGATGAAGTCGCTGTTGCTGCCTCCGTACATGCCGACTACCAGCATATCCAGATCGTTATGGCAGTAGGCGCCGGTGTAGGCGGCTTTATCCAGCTGCGACAGAGCCAGGGTCTTGATGGATTCCCAGCTGTCCTGGATATCTCCGGTAGAACGGTACATATGCGCGCCGGATTCACGAATCCACTGATAGACGTTGTCCTCGCCCCAGTTGCACGCGGAGAACAGAATGTCTCTTCCGCAGTTTTTAAGCGCCAAGCTCATCCGCTTGTACAGCAGCTCTCCCGACATATGTCTGGGCTTGAAGCAATAGTCATACTTAAGAAAATCCACGCCCCATTCGGCCAGCGATTCCGCATCCTGAAATTCATGCTCGAAGCTCCCCGGATACCCGGCGCAGGTATGTGTGCCTACACAAGAGTACATGCCGAACTTCAGTCCCTTGGAATGAATATAATCTGCAAGCGCCTTCATTCCGCTCGGGAATTTAACCGGATCGGCGACCAGCTTACCATCCTTGTCCCGTTCTTTCAGGCTCCAGCAGTCGTCAATGACAATGTAATCATATCCCGCATCCTTGTAGCCGTCTGCCACCAGAGTATCGGCGGCTTCCCGGATCAGTTGCTCGTTAATATCCCAAGTGAAGGTGTTCCATGAATTCCAGCCCATCGGAGGCGTCAAGCCGAGCTGTTGTTGTTTGTCCATAATTCGTATTCATCCTTTCGCATCATTCCAAATGTAGGTTCCAGAGAAAATGCTGTATTCTTTATGTATTTAATCACACACGAACCTTGTAATCTATAGCTTGACGTTGCTTTCATATCGACGAATGTTGCTTTTATTAAACGTGGAAATCAACGGATTGCAGAACAGGCTGACATGGAACGTAAGTGGAAATTGTACAACTAATTATATGATTTAACGCTACTGTCCGGCAGCAAGTGGAAAAACAGCACTTAATTATCCTGTTTATGCCATAAACCAGGATATCGGATTTATTAGTTGTACTTTTTCAGACTGTTGAAAAAGTCTTTATTTCACACGACACCGCGTTAATTTAGTATAATATAGGTAACTTTATTGGAAAGCGCGGTGTCTTATGTTAAACGAAAAGGATCACGGAGATAGAGGGAAATATCAAATGGAGCTTGTTTGTTTAGACCAATTGGTCCCCCCCGATCACCTCCTTCGGTTGGTCGAAAAGCATGTGGATTTTTCGTTCATCACCGAAATCGTGCGCCCCTATTACAGCGAATCCCAAGGGCGACCCTCGATCCCCCCCATCCGTCTATTCAAAATGATGCTGGTTGGCTATCTCTTTAACATCGGCTCCGAACGGATTCTGGAGAAAGACATTGGTGTGAACCTGGCCTACCGCTGGTTTTTGGGCCTGGGCCTTAGCGACCCCGTTCCGGACCACTCCACGATTAGTTCGAATCGCAATCGACGATTCAAGGGAACGACCGTCTTCCAGGATATTTTCGACGAAGTAGTACGGCTTGCGATCTCTCACCACATGATTGCGGGACGGCTTCTCATCACCGATTCGACGCATATCGAGGCCAATGCCAATAACAATCGCTACACGCAGCAAATCACAAGCGGGTCGCCTCAGGCCTATCTGCAGGAGTTGGACCGGGCTGTCCAGGAAAGCCGGGAGGCTCATGGAAAAAAGCCCCTGGCTCCTCTACGTAAAAGAGCGGCAGAGGAGCAACCGAAAAAGGAAAAGGCGAGCCTAACCGATCCCGAGAGCGGCTACATGAGCCGGAAGAACAAACCGGAAGGGTTCTTTTACCTGGACCACCGGACGGTGGACCACAAATACAATATGATTACAGATGTGTATGTGACGCCAGGCAATGTCAATGATTCCACGGTGTATATGGAACGTTTAAAACGGCAACTGGAGACCTTTGGTTTTGGCGACACGCTTGAGGCAATCGCCTTGGATTCAGGCTACATGGTCCCCCACATTTGCAAGCAAACGATCTCCTGGATGACGGTCATTGCCGAGCGTAAACCACCTAGCAAACCTGGCTTTTATACGAAAGAAGACTTCACGTATGATGCGCAAAAAGATGTATATGTCTGTCCCTTAGGACAAGAACTCACGTACCGAACGACAAACCGCTATGGTTATGATGAGTATGTCTCGGCCAAAGGGCACTGCGCGACCTGCCCGAAATTGACGCAATGTACCGAAAACCAGAAGCACCAGCGTTTGATTCAGCGGCATGTATGGGAGGACTTTAAAGAAAGAGTGCAGCAAAACAAGAAAAGCCCGGAAGGCGAAAAGATCTACAAGTACCGCGCTCAAACCATTGAGCGTAGCTTTGCTGATGCCAAAAACCTCCATGGGTACCGTCGATGCCGGATGCGAGGCAAAGCCAAGGCACAGGAGCAGGCGTTGATGACAGCCATTACGCAGAACCTGAAGAAAATAGCCCGGCATTTAGCTAAAAAGGAGGCCTGCGTTTTTCATTTGGGTATGAAAAACGATAGATCTTCTGATTTTAACCACTATTTAGGAATTCCCGGGAATGTAGCAGCTTGAAAATCGACTTTTTCAACAGTCTGCCTTTTTCCACTTCTTTTGCGGAGAGGACATGCTCATGATCCCATCCGGATTTCACCTCATAATAGATCAATAAGTGGTGAGGATCGGTCATTGTTAGTAGGTAGATGATAATTTATTATAGATTTCATATATGAAAGCGTTATCAATATAGAAGGGTTAGGGGAAACAATAGGGGAAACAACGAACAGCGCACTCCTCGGGGCCGTTGAAATTGCTTTTGAAAAAGGGGGATGACAGGCAGACTTAGACTTCCAGGAATAGCAGTCCTGGAAAGCTTCAACGAGGCAATTATACAAAGAGAATACGAAGAGGAGTGAAACGATGCGCAGCCAGAGCATTAGAAGCAATTCTTTCCGGAAATTCCTTTACATTTCGCCCTTTATGGTTTTACTTGCTGTCTTTGCGTATTACCCGCTCTACGGATGGGTATATGCCTTCTTTGACTATACCCCGCCCATTCCGTTGTCCCAATCGCCGTTTGTCGGCTTGAAGTGGTTCCACTCTCTGGTTGAGAATCAGGTGAAGGTCGACCAGTTGCTCCAGGTCATCAAGAACACCTTCGGCATTAGCGGTCTGGGCATTCTCTTCTCCTGGCTCCCGATGATCTTCGCCATCTTCCTGACCGAGATCAAGGCTGTGCGTTTCCGCAAATTCATTCAGACCGTAACCACGCTGCCGAACTTTATCAGCTGGGTCCTCGTCTACTCCCTGGCCTTCTCCATGTTCTCCAGTGAAGGTATGGTCAACGGCTTCCTCCACATGACGGGGCTGTCCGATTCTCCGGTCCTTTTCCTTCAGAGCTCGGATCATGTCTGGCTTACCATGTGGTTCTGGGCTACCTGGAAGACACTCGGCTGGTCAGCGATCCTGTATATCGCCGCCATCATGGGTATTGACGAGTCGCTGTATGAAGCGGCTTATGTGGATGGTGCAACCCGGATGCAGGTGATCCGGCATGTCGTATTGCCAAGCATGATGCCGACCTACTTCGTGCTGCTGATGCTCCAGATTGCAAGCTTCCTGAACAATGGACTGGAGCAATATTTTGTCTTCCAAAATGCGTTTAACAAGGACACTATACAGGTTCTCGATTTATATGTGTATAACCTCGCCATGGGCGGCGGCAGTTATTCCGTCTCCGTTGCCATCAGTATGCTGAAGAGCCTGATTAGTGTGGTGCTTCTCTTTTCGGTAAACGGACTGTCCAAATTGTTGAGAGGAGAGGGCATCGTATGAGTGACAGCCAGACGGGTCTTACGCCAAACAGCCGGGATATAGACATCTCCAAAACGGTCAAAATGCAGGTCAGCGCCACCGACAAAATCATTTCCACCGTCATCTATATCCTGTTCTCCCTCTTCGCCTTCATCTGTGTCTATCCGTTCTATTCGATCATTATCAATACCATCAGCGCGAACGATCTCAGTGCCAAGGGTGAGATTATCTTCTGGCCTAAGGGGATTCATTTCCAGAACTATGTCGATGTATTCAAAATACCGGGCCTCGGCAATGCCTTTGTCATTTCGCTGGCCAGAACGGTAATAGGTACCCTTCTCACTGTCGGCGCTTCTGCCTTCCTGGGATTCATGTTCGCGCAGGAGGATATGTGGGGCAAGAAATTCTGGTACCGCTTCACCATCATTACGATGTTCTTCAATGCCGGGATCATCCCGTGGTATCTGACCATGAGAACCCTGCATCTGACCGACAATTTCCTGGCGTATATTCTTCCGTCCGTGGTAGCTCCATTCTTCATCATCCTGGTCAAAACCTTCGTGGAAGCTACGCCCAAAGAGCTGCAGCAGGCGGCCAGCATTGACGGTGCCGGGATCTTCACGATTTTCTACAAAATCATTCTGCCGATCAGCAAGCCGATCCTTGCAACCGTTGCCATCTTCTCGGCAGTCAACCAATGGAACTCCTTCCAGGACACGCTGCTGCTGGTGACGGACAGCAAATTGTACAGCTTGCAGTTCATTCTGTATAACTACATCAATCAGGCAAGCTCCTTGTCCACTATGGTCAATCTGCAGAATGCCGGATCAACGGCGATGGCAACGCTGGCGACCAAGCAGACCTCTACCTCCATCCGCATGACGGTTACCATTATCGTAGTCGCACCTATTCTGCTGGTCTATCCGATCTTCCAGAGATTTTTTGTCAAAGGAATTATAATTGGTGCAGTCAAAGGTTAGTGCGCCTGCGCCATTATGATACATTAATCATTCGGGGGGCTACACATGAGAACACACATTAAGCTGGGAAGAAAGTCCGCGCTGTTACTCGGGTCGACCATTCTTCTGGTAACAACGGTACTAAGCGGTTGCAGTGGAAATTCCAACAATGCAGGACCTGCTGCCGGGACGGCCGAACCAGGGACACCTGCCCAGTCATCCGATTCGGGTACAGGCATTGATCACAGCAAACCTTTGACCCTTACGGTATTTAACAACGCAGCTAACTACCAGGGCGAGCAGACCGGGTGGTACGGTAAACTGCTGAAAGACAAGTTCAATATCACGCTGAACATTCTGGCTCCGCAGGTGGCCGGCGATCAGCTGTACAAGACCCGATCGGCATCCGGAGACCTCGGGGACCTTCTGATTATTGAGAACAGCCAGCTCGAGGAATTGATTCCGGCGGGGATGATTATGGATCTTACGGACTTGATCAAGAATACAGAGCATCTGTCCAAATATGTAGACAATCACTTCAAGCCGTTCAATGTTGCCTTCGAGAAGCAGAATCCGGACGGTAAAATCTATGCCCTGCCGGCCTTCACCGCCGATACTTCGCCAACCACCTTCTCGGAAGAGCTGCCATACTCCAGCCCGATTCTGCCTTGGGACTATTACAAGGGAATCGGCGCGCCGAAGCTGAATAATCTGAACGATCTGATGACCGCCCTGAAGGACATGCAGGCCAAATATCCGAAGACTCCGGATGGCAAGCCTATTGTTCCGATCACGCTGTGGAAGGACTGGGACGGCGGAAGCATGGAGAATGTCCGCTGGCTCAGCAACTGGTATGGCTACGAGCAGCCGAACGGGACTACAACCATTCAACTGAATGCCAAAGGCGATATCGTTCCGATCGTAGACGACAACAGTATGTACAAGAAGATTCTGCAATTCTACTATGACGCTAACAAGATGGGCCTTGTCGACCCGGACTCTCCTTCCCAGGACTGGAACAAGGTGTCCGAAAAGCTGACCAACAAACAGGTTCTTCTCCTGTGGTACTCCTGGCAGAGAGGCTTCTACAACACGATTGAAAGAGGCAATCAGGGCGACGGCAACGTTGCGGTTCCGATTGCGGACACCCACTTGATCCAGAACAGTGATGCTTACTTCGGGAACGGAAGAGTCTTTGCCATCGGCTCCAAAGCGAAAGAACCGGAACGAATCATGGAACTGATGGACTGGATGTCTTCCCCTGAAGGTCTGCGCTATTACACCAACGGCTTCGAAGGCTTCAACTATGAAAAGACGCCTGACGGCAAATTCAAGCTGACCGAGGTAGGCCAAACGGCATTTCAGGAGAATACCCCTGTACCTGATGAGTACGGCGGCGGCGGTTATCAGGATGGCCAGAGTAAGGTAAACTCGATGATTATGAGTGATTTCGTAGTCGACCCGGAAACCAAGGAGTTCTACAACAGCACCTATTGGGCTTCCACCATTGAAGCCAACAAAACAGCGCTGACTACAGACTGGCAGAAAACCTATGACGCGATCACTCCGACCGAATACTATCAGAAGAACAATATGATCGATATTGTACCTAACATCAATACAAGTCTCGGCTCCGATTCTTCAGACGTCAAGAACAAACGCAGCCAGATTTCGGATTATGTGAAGAACACCTCCTGGAAAATGATCTTTGCCAAGGATCAGGGCGAATTCGATCAGCTCTGGACGAAGCTCAAGGGCGATGTCGAAGGTCTCGGCTGGAATGATGTCTTTGCTGTCGACAAAGAAAGAGCAGACAAAATTGTTAAAATGCGTGCCGATGCGATTGCGAATAAATAAGCGTTGACCGGCAAGGCCAGGTATAAAAGAAAAGGCAGCCCCGGAGCCATGTACATGGCTTGGGGCTTCCTTTTTCGCGCTTAAGTGAGTATATATAAGCTAACTTCTCCAGCCTACTGCCGCCCAATTCCGGCCAATTGAGCCCCTCGTCGGCCAACCCGCCTGCTCCTATCCAACCAATCGCCCTCGTCAGGAAACAAGTGGAAAAACGTATCTTAATTAAGCGGATTCCGGCGTTTGCAGGCAAGCAAGTGGAAAAAGAGCATCTAATTTTGCTGTATTCTCCATTTAAGGTGAATTGCAATGAATTAAGTGCAGTGCAGTCTTGTGCGATCGGTGGACGAAAGGTGAGTGATTAGAGGCTGATTAGTTGGCGTTCGTCGGACGTTGGGTGTTTTTTTAGTGGGCGATTGATGGGCAAACGGCGGATAATCAATACTCAATCAGCACTTAATCAATGCCCGATCAGTACTCAATCAGTACTCAATCAGTACACGGTCAGCGCTTGGATCAACGCTTGCTCAACGGACAATCAGTGTACGTCCGGCAGGACGTTTCGCCGCTACAATAGCAGCACTTCCAGCGGCATACGAGGTGCCCATTCCGAACGCCCCTAACCATTTAAAAAATAAGCTGCGAGAACTGATACAAGCCGTTCTTCCAGACCGGCCAATCATGATCACCCTGTTCTTCAACCCAGATATGCGGCACCGCATGCTCCGCGAAATAGGCATGCGTCCGGTCGCTGACATACTTGAGGCTGTCCCGATCGCCGCAGGATAACCAGAGCAGGCTAAGCGCTGCGGACGTCTGCTGCGGGTCCGGTACCAGCAGCTCAGGCTCCTTCGTATTGGGAGCCGGGGAGAACGCCCCGATCCAGGCGAACCGGTCCAGTTGGCTCAGACCCATGTTGAGCGATTGCCCACCGCCCATGGATAACCCGGCCAGGGCACGGTGCATCCGGTCCGTCAGGACTGAATAATTCGCTTCTATATAAGGAATGAGATCGTTCAGCAAATCCGATTCAAATGTCGCAAAGGCCTGCACCTTGTCGGGGGCGAAAATATCGCCTTCCGCCCGGTCATTCAGCATCGCCCGGCCGTTAGGCAGCACAACGATCATGGGCTTCAGCAGCTGATCGGCATACAGATTGTCCAGGATGATCTGCGGTTTGCCGTGGGTATACCATTCGTCCTCATCTCCGCCAATGCCGTGGAGCAGATACAAGACGCTGTATTTCTCTGCACTGGAATATCCGGGCGGTGTATACACCCGGGCCTTCCGCGTGTTGCCTACTGTCGCAGAGGGGTATTCTATCATCGTGATCTCGCCACGCTTGATCCCTTCCCGCTCCTGATCATACCCTGGCTTTTGTGTTAAATACTTCGGATTATTCCCGTTCAATGTACCTCATCCCTCTCCTTGAATTTATGTATATCCCATACTTAGTTTATTTAATAAACCAAGTGTGGGAGCCTTGCCCGTTATTCTGCGTTACAGCACAATTTTCACCGGACTATCATCTAGCAATTCAAATGGTCCAGGCGTCATATTTTGATCCGGGCGCTGTTTGCCAAAAAAGTCGTGGTCAAAACGGTAGGCGGAGCCATCCGGTTCCTCGTAGTGCATCTCCGCGTGATAGCTTCTGCCGAGCAGCTCAGTCGTAACTACCGCTGGAGCTGCAGCATGCATCATTTCAGGGCTTTTAATATACAACTGCACCTTGTTTACAGCTGGATCGATTTCGATCTCAACACCGTTGTCGACATAGGCCCTTGCATCCGGCTCATGAGAACTGGGGACCGCGCCTTTCAAATACACATTGCCCTGTATCGCGACAGGAAGTGCCATCCTATCAGGCTGGAACGGCTTTCCGGCTTCCTCCATCGCCGCAATTTCTTCCTTGGTGTATTCCCACCACCGCTTGTGCATGGAGTCCGGGTAATCGTTGTACCCGCCAAGCCCCACAGGATGAAGATAACAGCGGGAGTTATCCGGGATACCGTCCATTACCCGGGTACCGCTATCATCCAGATTTTCTCTTGGAGTGAGTGGGAGATGCTCGAAAAAAGTCATCGGCAGCGGCTCGTTGCGCGGATCGTCATCACCTATAAATAGGTTGTTATAATACTTGTCGTCGCCACCCGTGATATTACTGAACCCGGCAACAGCTGTCTCATGAGGCATATGGTAGGGTGTATAACGGGTAAGCTCGGAACGCACCACAAACCTGCCGGCAAACAGATTATGAACAAACGCACCGCCTTGAGCCATATTGCGAAAGTTCATCGGAGACAGGAACAGGTTGTGATCCACCATATAAGGGCCGTGACAGACCTCTACAAAGAGATCCTCGGACAAATTGTCGTAAAAGGTGTTTCGGCTGATACGGGTGCCCTGCGCCTGCCAATCCAGCCAAAGTGCCCGGTAGCAGCTGTAAATGACATTCCCGCAAATCTGGGTATCCAGTGAAGCATGGAGTTTGATGCCTCCGACTTCTGCACCGTGGAAAATACGTTTATGATGGATATTGTAAATGCGGTTCTGATAGATTTGGCTAAAAGCACCTCCTAGATGCCCTACGATTCCAGCCTGTTCACAGTCATGAATCACGTTGTTGCGGACAATATGGCTTCCAATCCGGTCCTTGTGCCAGTCCTTGCGCAAAGCACGGAAAATAACCTCCTGCTCCCGTTGCGTTCCGCCCTTGATCCGGTTCTCCGACCATTCGTTATGCCCGGTGGTGATTTCTTTGCCGAGGCTGATGCCTGTACATTTGGACTCGCTGATCAGATTATCCTCAATAATCCAGCCCTTGCTCCAATGGGGGCCAATGAGCCCTTCCTGCAAAGCTGTTGGCGGAGCCCACTGGGGTGAGGCCTGCCGGAGTGTGAAGCCCCTGACAGTTATGTAGCTGCGGCCGGTCTTCTCCGGCCAGAAGCAATAAGGGCGCACATTGATTTCCACATTCTCTTTGCGCGGGTCCCTGCCGCCGAAGTTCGCCCATATTGTGGTGGCCGTGGAGCTTACTTCCGCATACCACTGCAGCAGAGAGTCCTCCGCATATTTGGCCTGAGGCCAAACCTGGGGATTGCGCAGCTTGTCAACGCCATCACATTCATATAGAGACTTGCCGTCAAGGTATACCTCTCCCAAATGCGGCTGGAACGCGCCTTCAAACAGCCAGTCCCCGTGCAATTTAACCTTATAGGGGTTGCGGACAACAAACAGGGTGTTCGGTACCTCCGTACTCCAGACGCCGTCCCCTTCATCCGTCCAATCGGCCACAGGCTCAGCACCGGTGATAACCACTTCCCCATCCCCGGCAGACTGATATACAATCCGCTGTTCCTCTGTACCTCCATTGGCCGGGCTGACCCATTCCCTGTATATCCCCGCATGTACTGTAATCGTATCTCCCGGCACCGCAAGAGCCGCAGCACGGGAAACGGAGCAGAATGGCTGTTCCGCCGTACCCGGCGCCTGATCGCTCCCTTGAATGGCAACATGATATTCCATAATCAATTCCTCCTCTTCCTTGCAAGTCTTCTGCATATTAAGGGCGTTATCGTCCACAATGATGATCCCGTTCATTCTTGCGTTCACTCTTCCAGGGAGACGCTGATGCGGATAACAGACCCACTAGCTAGCCTACGTTCACTTCCATGGATACCTGCTTCAGCTCCGGATTCAGGTCCTTATCCTCTGTGAGATCCAGAACCGGAGCACCGTCAATGTCAAAATGCACACGGCGGAGGCCGGAGCTTCGCGGTCCGTCAATTCCCGGTCTCGCATGATAGGCGTTCCAGATGACCCCATCCTCGTCCGTCACGTAAGAATTATGGCCCGGACCGTATTCTCCCGGCACACTTCTGGAGGTCAGCAGCGGATAATTGCCTTTGGTCCAGCTCTCTATATCCAGCAGATCCGCCCCCTTATCTGCAGTCAGGAGACCGACAACATAGGTGGCATCCACCGCTGCGCTGGCAAAGGTCACGTAGAGCTTGTCATCCGAATACAGGGCAAAAGGCCCTTCATCTACAAAGGTATGATTGTTGGCCCACCCATAGTCGGGCCGTGTCAGCAGCACCGGATCACTGGTCAGCTTCCACGGCTCCTGCGGATCGATGGTTGCGATATAGACCCAGGCCCCCAGATCGACAGGCACGAACTGGCGCTCCGACCATGCCGCATAGAGCTTGCCGTTCCACCGGATGACAGTCATGTCCAGAGAAATCGTCTTGCCTGCTTCACACAAATATGTGCCGTCCTTCTTCACTACACGCTCCGGGATGGTCCAGTCCGCCGCGTTCATCGGATGACCACCTGCCCGCAGCTTCATCACATGCGACTCTTCATAGAAGAATCCACCAGAGGTTGCCGCATGAAAAATGTACAGCTCATCTTCAATGACATGGAATTCCGGCGCCCACAGCAGACCGCGAATCTGTTCATGGGTGGACGAATCGAGAATCAGCACCTCTTCAGCCGTTACCAGTCCGGGAATAGTATCCGCTTCCCTCATATACAGCGTATGATTCTGATCCGCATCATTGGTGGCAATGAAATAATATTTCCCCTTCCACTGTGCAATGCAGGGGTCTGCACGGTCAAGTGCGATTGGAAACGGATAATGCTCCTGATGGATCTCCCCGGTAATTCTGTAGGTTCCCGACTGGCTCCAGTCGATGGCGCCCATATTCCAATCCACTTTTTTGGACGCCTGCGTACCATCGCTGTATAAGGCCGTTGCCCGCACAGCCTTCACTTCCTCTACCGAAGCCGCACTTACGCGGTCCGGTACCACGATAGCAATGTTCTCTGGAACAGTAAGCTTGCAGAAGAGTCTGCGGGCTGTCTCTGCGGAGACAGAGATCACATTACGCGGCAGAATCCCTTCAATATCGGCAAGCACGGTATCCAGAGTGAACGGCTTTGCTTTTTCCGGAGCCGAGACATTTTTGAGGCTCATGATGTCGGTCATCCAGCTCTCATACCCCTGACCATATTCATCTATCCAGCTGATCAGGTAACCGTTCCGCTCAGGATCGTATTGGCAGTAGACATCGCTTACAAAGGTATCGGCCTTAAGCTCCAGCAGTCCCACCTCGCTGTATTGCAGTAAATCGGCAGAGGAGAACAACAGCACCTTCCCCTTACTCTCTTCCTCGGCTTCACCGTCTGCCTCAGTACGCACGGCAATTACGCCGTAATTCCCGTTAGCCAAGTGGAAAAGATACGGATGATTCAGGCTCTTGGCCCGGAGTGTCCCGTCTTCATTCTCCGTCGCCTTGGCGAACAGAACACCCGAGTTATGATTCAATTCCTGAAACAGAAGCCCGTCTGTGCTGTAAGCCAAGTGCATGCTGTGGGCAAGCCTTGAAGCGTACACCATATCCTCCTGCGGCAGCCTTGTATAGCAAAGGATCTGATTCCGATCCTCGTTTCGTTGTGGTATCATTAATCAATAACCTTCCTTCTTATTGATAATTTCTAATAACCAGCAATACACCTTCCACTGTCATTATTCAGTTACGCTCGTGATACACACTATAAATTATAGAGATTGAGCGAATTTCTAACAATGATATTTACTGACCATTAATTGATCTATCCGAAGGAAGGAGAAGCCAATGCCCACAATACACTACGTTGAATATGACGCTGCGCATCAGCATGATTTCGTGTACAGCATTCCGGAAGGGCTGGATGCCTGGCTTCTTGTACTGACACAGACTCCGGCACTGTTTGAAGTCAATGGGGAATTGAAGGAATTCCCCGCTCATTCTGCTGTCTTGTATCCGCCTAAGCACAGCATCTATTACCGGGCCTGCTCCCGGAAGTATGTGAATGACTGGGTCCGCTTTGATGCGGATGAATCTTATATTACAGAGACCGTCTTACCGGTAGGTACTCCGTTCTCGCTGCCGGACCCCGGCTATTGTCATCAGCTGTTTCAACTGCTGACACTGGAGAACTCCTTCCAGAACGATTACCGGGAGCTATCCATTGACTACCTGTTCCGGCTCTTGTTCAATAAGCTGTCCGAGGCGTCCGAGGACAAGCTGACTCCGCAATATTATAATCTTCTGGAGCTGCGCAAGACGCTTTACAGCAACCCCGGCCACCCTTGGACCGTGTCCTCTATGGCCGGGCATCTGCATATAAGTACAGGCTACCTGCAGACCATATACAAATCCACCTTCGGCATCTCCTGCATGGAGGATGTCATTCACTGCCGGATTCGGCTGGCCAAGGAGAAGCTTGGCTATGGCCAGCACAAAATTGCGGAGATCGCCGCACTCTGCGGCTATGCGAATGTCGAGCATTTCTGCCGGCAGTTCCGGCAGCTTACCGGCTTCTCCCCCCGGGCCTACCGCGAGAAGCTTGCTTCCAAACAGGCTGAAACCCGGCAGGAAGAATAGGCAATTGTAGTTATCTCGGCAGTTTTGCTGGAGCGGGTGCGGGCTAGACGACAAGCAAATGAGAAGCATTAACCAATGCCCCTCATTTGTTGATTACGCCACTATTTGCACACCTTTACTCTGTGGCCGCCTCTGGCAGGTATTCTTAAATTGCCCCCTCCGCCTTCAGTATCCCAGGCTTCCGGGTTCGGTTTCAAGACCCGGACTTAGCCTTGTCTGCGATAACGGAAATAATCGAAATCGGCATAACCGCCGGCTGATTGGGTTGCATAATTGAACAAGCCAATCCGGTAGCCCATGAAATGATCCAGTGTATATTTCATATGCAGCGTCCCGCCAATCGCCTTCCAGACCGCCCCGTCCGCCGAATAGAAGAAATGGGCCTGGTCCACGCTATCCTCGAAATTGAAATCGATTCTTAGATATATCCTGTTGCCGGTGAATGGAATACTCTCCACCGTCTGCGGATAGCCGTCTCCGCTGTTGACGCACATATTCACGCTGAACCCGCCCTGCTTCAAGGCCGCAGCCTCGACCGTCCCGTACCCGTTCTGCAGGGCAACCATACCTGCCTTGTCGCCGGTCTGCATGCCTGAGAGATCAATCAGCGTCTCCGCGCTGCACGCCGGACCTTCGGTCCGCTGGGTCAGTGTATTACGCGCCCGCAGAATGCTGTCTGCTGTGCGTCCGGTGCGCAGACGCAGATAACCCGGCCGCTCGGTGAGCGACCATAGCCCGTTGTCGGGATTATGGTTCCACTGCCAGTTCAGCGCCAGCCGGCCGCTGGTATAATCGAACTCATCACTGATCACCAGCGGCTTCGGCTCACCCGCAGGAAGCTTCGTCCGGAACACTTTAGGTGCTTCACCGTTCTCCCCGATCACCGGCCAATCCTGCTCCCAGCTTACGGGGAGGACGCAGGGAATCCGTCCGACAGCCCCATGATCCTGGAATAGCACCGCGTACCAGTCACCGTCCGGTGTATCGACAATGCCGCCTTGCGCGACACCGTTATTCTGGTAGCCCAGATCATCATCCAGAATAACCTTCCGCTCGTAAGGACCCGGCAGCTCACGGGAACGGTAGCATAGCTGCCGTCTGCGCTGATTGCCGGTTCTCGGCCATTCAATGAAGAACAGATAATAATAGCCGTTCCGCTTATGCGCATGACAGCCTTCAATGCGCAGACCGATGTCTTCCCGTTCGCCTTCCAGCAGCAGCTGATCCGTTCCGCCGGGCTTCACAGCCGTCAGATCCGCTGTCAGCTCCTTGAGCATGATGTCCCCGTTCCCATAGATCACATAATTGCGGTTATCTTCATCCAGCAGCAGAGCCGGGTCATGATGAAGTCCCGGAATCACCGAACGCTCCCAGGGCCCATGCTCAATATCTCCGGTCCGGTAGATATAGAACTGGTCCATATCATTGGAGGAGAAGCATACATAGTAGATTCCTTCCTTATAGCGGAGAGAGGCCGCCCAAGAACCGCTGCCGTATATCCCTTGGCCGTCTTCCAGCCGGTGGGCCTCATGATCCTCGAAGGTGCCATAGACATAATTCACTATTTCCCAGTCGTACAGATTCTCTGACTTCATAATCGGACAGCCCGGCATGGAGTGCATGCTGGTGCTGACCATATAGAATACAGGGCCGACCCGGATAACATCCACATCCGGGACATCTGCCCACATTACAGGATTGGTAATGATCGCGGTATTCAATGCTTTGGCCTCCTTGAAGTTAGTTATGCTTCTGTCGTGAATTTCCAAGCTGCCAGCTTGAACAAGTCCTTGCCGCTCGCGCCTGTGAATACCAGATAGAGTGAATGTACCCCTATGGCTCCATGGACCTCCGTCTTCAGCTCCGTCCATTCTGCCCCGTTCGCCGCAGGCACGGACAGCTTGCCGGCGAGCGGGCCAGCCGGGTCATCCAGATGCAGCTCCAGTACACCGCCGGCTTCAAGGCCCAGAACCGAAACCTGGAACGCTTTTGCTCCCCGGCTCCCGAAGTCCACTCCGGATAATCCGATCCAGCCGCCGTTCTCTATATCCGTTACGATCTGCTCTCCCCCGGCAGTGAGAAATTCTGTCTTCACCCCCGCGCTCCAGCCCATTGTTGCCGCCGGAATGCGTTCATACGGGTTCAGTGTGACAAGCTGCTGCACGCCCTCATAGTCCGCATGAATCTCTTGAATGGACCCGTCCTCAAGATGAGTCAGGCGGTTAAGATGCGTGGAGCGGTAGCCGTTCGCAATCCCTTGTGCCTTGGATAAGGTCTGGGCGTGATAAGCAATATACCAGCTGTCATGAAATTCAAACACCGCATGGTGGTTGTTCCCAGAGACTCCGAAGAAATGTCCCGGGTTCTTCAGGATCGTCCGCTGATATGTCCAAGGACCCATGGGACTGTCACTCGTCATATAGGCGATCTCCCCCGCCGGAGGGCTGCCCTCTGGCCGTTCCCCGTCATAAAAGTTCGAGCAGTAAGTATAGTAGTAGACACCGTTCCGCTTATGAATCCCGGCATCCTCGAACATGAATGGCGCCGGGATCACTTCAGCAGTACCCACTACGCTGGTCATATCCTCACCCAGTCTCATCACCCGGGCTGTGCCCGGCTCTGCGAACTGTCCTTCCGGGACACCGCCTCCGAAGTAAATGTAGCCCTTGCCGTCGTCATCGACCAGAACCGCCGGGTCGAACAGCCAGGTCACATCCGCCACCCCCGGTGTGGAGCGCAGAATCAGCGCTTCCCCGATTGGGTCAACCCATGGCCCCACCGGACTGTCACTTGAGAGAACCCCAATCCCGCTGGCATTATTGGCGAAGTACAGGAAGAACTTGTCCTTGCCGCCAATCACCTTATGAACTGCTGCCGGTGCCCAGGATTGGGTAGCCCACTTCGCAGCGCCCTCCGGTCCGGCCACGGCAATCGCGCCATGATCGGTCCAGTTGACCAGGTCGGCAGAGGAGATGACGGTAATGGTATTGATACTGCTGTAAGAGTTCTCTTTCACCACACCGCTCTCATCATATTCCAGCGCGTCGTTGGTCATGTACAGGTAGACTCTGTCCCCGAATACCAGGGCATAAGGGTCGGCTCCGTATCTGTGCGCTACCAGCGGATTACCGTTAGGGGGTACCTTTCCGGTAGCCTGATTCAATTGAGTTGTCATTTAATTCCCTCCATTGTTGTTAGCGATAAGATGGTTATAACAATTAGGATTGCGAAACCGTCCAGCCAGGTATAATCATCGGCCACGCCTCAGAAGATCACCGAATCAATGGAAGCTTTGTATTCCAGCAGAAGGGCGAAGATCTCCGCATAACGCTCCTCCTGGAGCCTCAGCATTTCTAATGTTGGCGCTTTCAAGTCCGTGCGCTTATCCTCATTACGGAACATGGAGATATCCAGCTCCGTAATCAGGATTTTGAGCCCCAAAAGAAGCGTACAGCTCAAGGGCGCTGCGGATTTCTTCAATGGACGGGCCATAGATATTCCAATGGGCCTGCATGCCTATGCCGTGGACCTCCTGTGAATAACAGCATTGTTGGACAGCTATCTCTATCATAGCGAATTTGTATGCGTTTACCATTACCATACTAAATACATGGACCCTAATAAATTAATGG
Source organism: Paenibacillus sp. FSL H8-0259 (assembly GCF_037963255.1). Taxonomy (NCBI): domain Bacteria; kingdom Bacillati; phylum Bacillota; class Bacilli; order Caryophanales; family Paenibacillaceae; genus Paenibacillus; species Paenibacillus sp. FSL H8-0259. The sequence goes on along the minus strand of NZ_CP150147.1, from coordinate 3,116,622 downwards.
ATCTATCCTTTATCAGACTGGGACTGTTCGCGGAATGCCACCGGCTTCAGTGCCGTCCGTTTCTCAAACTCTCTCAGGAAATGGTGATAGTGCACATAACCCACACTTTCCACAATGCTCCTGACTGTGTCGCGGGTTTCGATCAGCCGCTTTTTGGCTGCTTCTATACGCAGATTGTGAATGTATTCCAGAATGCTGATCCCATGCTTTTTGATGAAGGCCTGGCCCAGGTACACCGGATTGATATAGAAGTGCTCGGCAATCTCTTTTACAGTCAAATGCCTGGAATAATGATCCCGCAAGAAGCATTCTACGCGGATAAGCGGATGCTCTGAGTTACGTTCCTTGTGCTGCCGGATATAATTCATACTTGTTGCCAGCGCGCTCTGAAGGGTGGCTTGCAGGGCTTCCAGCGATTTGGGCTCCGTTCTGAAAAAATCAAGCGAACCGATCCACTGATCGTCCGCTCCGCCGAATTCCTTCAGCAATTCCATGCTTCTCAGCATGATATCCATGCTGGTCATCTGTACAACTCCCGGATCTGTCCGGTTCTCCTTGAACACGCTGAACATTTCGTTCAGCTTCTCCTGAACCTTCTGCTCCTGCAGCCTTTCCACAGCGCTTATTATTTCCTCGAGCAACTCTGTGGCAGGGAGATTGTAGTTCACCTGGCCCTCGCCCTCAATGGCCGAATGCACCGGACCGCTTCCGTCTGAATAGAAATAGTGGCGGGCCGCAGCCCCTGCCGCTTCCCTGTAGGAGACAGGCAGCTCGCGGAGTGACTGCACACTCGGCCCGATGCTGACGGAGCCCTTCACACCGCTGCGGACCAGCCCAGCGTATAGCTGCTCCGCCAGCCCGGCCGCCCCCGCCGAGCTCTCCACAACCAGTCCGGCCTGATCGCCGGGCAGGTCAATGAACAGGGCACCTGCCGGTCCGGCCAGCTCCCGGCAAAGGTCTGTGATATTGCTGCTATCGCCCTCCACATGCAGATACGTCCAGCCCGTGACGGTCTCATCCAGACGGTCCATCTGCTCGGCCGCCTCCTCTTCAGGCTCGGCCCAGTGGCCCTCAAGCATGCGCGCAATCGCCAGCGGCAGCAGCCGGCTCGCCAGCATGCTCTGCTGCATCCGCTGCTTAACGCGCAGCTCCAGCTCATCCGTAATGTCTGTAAGCACCTTATCCCATTCGGCCTCAACGACCGGCTTCAGCAGATAGTGTCTTACCCCATAACGAATGGCAGTTCTTGCATATTCGAATTCGCCGTAGCCGCTGAGAACGACGAAGATCGGCTGCTCCATCTCAAGGCTGCGTACGCGCCTTATCAGCTCCAGCCCGTCAATCCCGGGCATACGGATATCTGTAATCACAAGATCGGGCGAGTTTTGTACAATCGCAGCCAGCGCTTCCTCCCCATTCTCGCAGGCTCCGCAGATTTCAAAGCCCAGCTCTTCCCAATCCGTCTGCGTCCGCAATCCCTCTAATGCGATGGTTTCATCATCCGCGAGTACCACTTTATACATGAGATCCCTCCACTACCAGATCCAGGCTCAAGTCCTCGGGAATCCGGATGGTAATGACCGTCTGTTCATATTCGGTGCTCTCAATGCTGAACCTGGCTCTGCCGTTATAGTACAACATCAAGCGTTTATACACATTGCGAAGCCCGACATTTTGTCCGGAATCCTGCTCCGTTTCCAGATGGGACTTGATCCATTCCAGCTTCTCCTTCTCGATTCCCTTGCCATTGTCCGTCACTACGATCAGCAGGCCAGCGTTATCCCTCGCCGCGGACACGTGGATTTCCCTTGCCCATTTGACCGACTGCAGGCCATGCTTGCAGGAATTCTCCACCAAGGCCTGTATGCTCATCTTGGGAATCCGGCATTTCAGCACCTCCGGCTCAATATCCAGCACATATGAGAACCGGTTCTGAAAGCGGAACTTCTCAATCTGCAGATACATTTCGATAAAAGAGACCTCTTCCTCTACAGTAATAAGATCATCCTTCCAGCTTAGCAGCCTGCGCATAATCAGAGCCAGATTGCGGATGACATCCGTGACTTGTTCATACTTATATTTCTTGCAGATGACCAATATGGCATTAAGCGTATTGAAGAGGAAATGAGGGTCCACCTGGCTTTCCAGATATTTCAGCTCCGCCCGTACCCGTTCAAGCTCCAGGTCCTTCTTCTGAATCTCCAGCTTATAGACATCATTGATCAGATTGCGGATTTTCCCGGTCATCAGATTGAAGCTGCGGATCAGTCCGCCGATTTCATCCTTCCCCTCATACATATCAATGCTCTCGAACTGTTCATATTTGACCAGCTTCATATGCTTGTAGAGCAATCTGACCCGCAGATTATAGGACCTTATAATCACAATCATGAGCAGGGTAGGGAGAATTATAGTTAATAGAGCAAGAATCAGTGAGATCCTTAGGGCATGGACCATTTCATGATTCACCTTCCGGCCCTCCGGAGTTCCGACCAGACGCCAGCCCTTGGTGTAGGCTGCACTGCTGAGCGTACGGACAATCTGCTTGGATGGCTGATCCAGGCTTGTGTCCACATTCAGCAGAGCATTTGTGTCCAGCGAGTAGAAGGATTGACCCGATGCCAGCACGATCCGGTTCTTCTCATCCAGCAGCTTGAAATCCAGATAATCACGCTCCTTCTGGAACAGCTCCTGCACATTGTTCAGCCGCAGATCAATCCGCAAATACTTATTGTAGGGCTGGCCCGTAAAGTTATCCAGCTTGCGGATAAGGCTGACAAACACCTCCTGCTGGGGCGGATTAAGCGGGTTGGTCCCCTGATAGGAGGTCAGCAATACCTTGTCTGTGCTGCTTGATATTTTGCGGTACCATTCACTCTGCTTATCCTTGTCTGACAGAATAAAATAGCTGCTGCCATTCTGGATCGTCGGATTGGAGGTATATATGCCCATCCAGTAGATATAGGAGTGGAGATTGCTGTACTGCCGCAGCTTGTCCTTGAGAAAATCGTTATAGGCATCATAATAAGCCTCATTATCCGGGTAGGCATAATCCATCATCTCCATATAGGGCCGGTCTGCAGCCACCGTATTGCTGATCGCCACACATTCATTCACGATCTGCATCAGATCATAGACCACCCGGTCTACCGAAATCCCCAGATTCTCCCTCTCCCGTACTTCCACGTTGCGGCTGATCTGCACATAAAAAAGGGCGTTGATGCTGAGTATGGGGACGAGAACACACAGTAAGTAGATAAACAAAAACTTGTATTTGAGCGGAATATCATTGATGAAGGCAGACGGCTTCCGTTTATGCTTCATGCAGTCCCCCCCTCCCCTTGATTTAGCTCTTCTTGTATACGGTAGGCGTAACGCCGTTGAGCGCCTTGAACTTGGCAGCGAACACATCAGCGTCCGCATAGCCCACCCGGCTTGAGATATCGGAAATACCCATATCGGTCCGGCGCAGCAGCTTCTTGGCTTCTTCAATGCGGTATTCATGGAGATAGTCGTTAAAAGAGCTGCCGTAATGCTTCCTGAACCGTTGTCCCAGGTAAGCGGAATTCACATGCAGAACTTTCGCAATATCCTGCAGCTTCAGCTTCTCCTGATAATGCCTGCGGACATACTCCGTCACGGCAGACACTATCTGGTCCTCCCGCCTGCCGTCCGCAGCAGCTGCGAACCATTCTGCAGCCTCGCACAGCTCCTCCTCCGTCTGCCTCTCCAGCAGAGGCAGGCAGCTGGCCGTATACCGGGACGGAAACCATTTTTTCACCCACTGCGCATAGTCTCCCCCTCTGGCAGTAATTTCACGTAGCAGCTCAGCTTTGATATTGGCCAGAAAAGCGTCGATCCATGAGCTTGAAGCCACCTCCGCCGAGAATATCTTGAACACATCGCGGAGTTGCCCGCTCAGGTGCTCAAGCTTCCCTTCAGTGACGGATTGCAGCAGCGATCTTCTCAGCTCTGCCGGAAGCATCGCCATCTGAGTCTTATCCTGCTTCTCGAAGAAGCCGGTCGCTCCGCCCTCCGCGGCATCCGGCCTGCACAGCTCAGCAGCCAGCGCATCCTGATAAGCCGAATTCAGAGCTTCCGGTCCGTGATGCTGAAGGCTTGCCGTGAAACAGACCGGAGTGCTGTACAAGGGACGTATTTCATCCATCCAGCTTGTGAGCATGGCCGGGTCAAGCTCCGGTCCTTCCTGCGGGGACACCAGCAAATATCCATGCTTCCCGCTTCCTGCAGTGAACGGATAGACGCTCAGGCTGCACAGCGGCTCCTTGCCGCCCATGGCAGAGACCTGCTCACGCAGCTGAAGACTGTCAGGCGCTGTTCCATGGACCAGTATACAGCATATCCGCGAGGCGGGGGTGATCCCAAGGCTCTTCATCCCCTTCTGCCGCTCCTCTTCCGTGTTCTCCCGCATCAGGAGCCGGGATACCGTATCCGCCTGCATCAGAGCCGAAAGAGCCTCGCGCCGTGAGGACACCTTGCGCTCCTTATGGATTTGGTCGGTTACGATCTGCAGCGCCTCTGTCAGTTCCTTCTCATCCAGAGGTTTGGTCAAATAGTTGGATACCCCGTACTTAAGCGCCCGCTTGGCATATTCAAAGTCGGCGTAGCCGCTGAAGATAATAAACTTGGGCCGGAAATCGGTTTTGGAAGCTCTTTTTATTAGTTCAAGACCGTCAATTACCGGCATGCGCACATCAGTTATAACCAGATCAGGACGGGTGCTGTGAATCAGCTCCAGCGCGTCCTCCCCGTCCAGAGCCTCACCGCATACTTCAAAGTTTAATTTCTCCCAGTCTACCAGGAATCGCAGCCCTTCCAGCATAAGCGGCTCATCGTCGGCAAACAGTACCTTAAGCATTGGATCACCCTCTTTATTTAAGTATTTTGAGTTCTGCAAGGCTGACCAGTATTGAACAGGAGAAACCGCTTCGGCTTCACCCGAAACGGTTATATTATCCATATTTTTCTTATATCATTCTAAATGACAATTATTCTTTCACACTTCCCAGGTTCAACCCTACCACGAAATACTTCTGCAAGAAAGGGTAGACGAACAAAATCGGGACAGCCGTAACGATCGTGATCGCGGAACGGATGGAAGCCGGTGTAACCAGGGCCTGCACCTGATTATTCTGGCCTCCCGCAAGCATGGAAGGATCATTGTTCGTGCTCATCGTGGAACCCAGCAGCTTCATCATTTCATATTGCAGTGTGCTTAGCTTAAGATCCGAGGAAGCATAGAGGAAGGTATCGAACCAGGCATTCCATGAACCTACCGCAATGAACAAAGCAACCGTTGCCAGTACAGGAGTACACAGCGGGAAGATGATTTTCCAGAAAATCCGGAAATCCCCCGCCCCGTCGATCTTCGCCGATTCGGTTAGACTGAACGGAAGACCGCGGATATAGGTCCGCATAATGATCAGGTTGAATGCGCTGACCAGACTCGGAAGGATATAGACCATGAAGCTATGCAGCAGGCCCATATTCTTGATCAGGAAGTAGTTCGGAATCAGTCCGGCATTGAAATACATGGTCAGGATGAACAGCAGGCCGATTTTTTTGCGAAAAATATATTGTGGCTGCGCCAGTGCATAAGCCAGCATAGTGGTGAGAAAAACACCGAGCAGCGTTGAGATGACCGTGCGGGATACCGAGATAAATGCGGCATGGTAGATCGTCCCTGAAACAAAGACCGCCTTGTAATTCTCCAGCGTCCACGAACGGGGCCAGAGATAGATTCCACCGGCCAGCGTGTCACTGCCGTCGTTGAACGAAACAGCCATCGTGTGGAGGAATGGATACAGGGTTACAGCAACCACAAAGAGCATGAACAGCGTGTTCAGTGTATGAAACACAACCGGCTCTATGCGGCTTGATCCTTTTGCTACAGCTTTCATAAGGGCTTCCTCCTTTAGATTAACCGCTCTTCGCCGAGACGTTTGGCAGTATAGTTGGCCATGAAGACGAGAACAACACTGACGATGGTCTTGAAGATCCCTGCTGCCGTAGCCAGAGAATAGTTCCCCATAGAGATCCCGTACTTAATGACGAAGATGTCGATGGTCTGCGAATAGTCTATAGTAAGACCGTTGCCGAGCAGGTACTGAAGTTCAAAGCCGGCATCCAGAATATGTCCAATATTCATAATCAGCAGAATCACAAAGGTTGCTTTAATTCCCGGAAGAGTGACAAAACGCATTTTTTGCAGACGCGTAGCGCCGTCGATGGATGCTGCCTCATACAGGGAAGGGTCAATGGAGGTAATCGCGGCCAGATAGATAATCGTGCCCCAGCCTACTTCTTTCCACACGTTGGAAGCCCCGACAATGCCCCAGAAATACTTGCCCTCACTGAGCCACATAATCGGATCTTTGATCAGGTGAAGCTTCATTAGAATGACATTGACAATCCCGTCATCAATCGACAGGGAGGTAGCGACAATACCCGCTGCGATAACCCAGGACAGAAAGTGCGGCAAATATGAAATTGACTGGACGATACGTTTGAAGAACTTGAGTCTAATCTCATTCAGCAGCAAAGCCAGGCCGATGGCCGTCACCGTACCGAGTACAAGATTGATGAAGCTCATGGCAACCGTGTTGCGCAACACCAGCATGAAGGTCTCATCGGAGAATAAGAATTTGAACTGCTGGAAGCCTACCCACTCCTGCTGGCCGAAGGACAGCGCCGGGCGGTAATTCTGAAAGGCCATAATCCAGCCCCAAACGGGTACATAGTTAAAAATAATTAGATAGATGGCAATCGGCACAGACATGAAAATAAGCTGTTTCTGTATCTTTAGCGTCTTCCAGCTGAGGCTCACACCGATTTCCGGATCGACTTTGCTTCTACGGGTCTTCTGTTTCTTGACCTGTTTGTCCAGTACGGCATCAGACATGTAGTATTCCCTCCTGTGTAATCGTTCTCTCCACTCCTATTTAGGAAAAGCGGGAAAGTTCATTTCCCGCTCCGTTTCAACCCTTAGTGCCGCTTACTTGACGCTCCATTTTTCGATACGCTGCTGGATACCTTCATTAATCCGGTCTTCGTAGGCCTTGATGTCCAGCTTGTGGATTTTGTCCACATAATCCTGCCATACACCTTCGAACTCATCCGGACTGGCCATAATGGCTTTGGGCAGGAATTTAACCTGAAGGTCATTCAGCTTGGACTGTGCAAGCTGAGCTGGCGAACCATCCTTAAGCACGATGGAGTACGCCGGGAAGTAGATATTGTTCTCTTTGGGTTCCTTGAAGAATTCAGACCAGGATTTCTTGTTGTACGCCTTCAGAATCTTCTGGTCATACGGCTTCAGGCTGTCGAAGAATTCCTGTGGCTGCGTACCCGGATCTGCTGCATTTCCGTCGCTGTACGTACCTTGAATTTTAGGCATATAACCGTGCATACCTGTGATTTTGTTAGCTACCTGCCAGCTTGTCTTGTCAGCGTTTGCCCGTTGTTCCGGTGTCCGGTAGAACGAACCGTCCGCATTCACTTCATAATCCTCGCCCTTGACTCCCCATTGGATCGTCTTCTGCCATTCCTCAGTGATCATCTGATCCCAGAATTTGATAATGCGCTCAGGGTCCTTGGCATTGATCGAAATGCCGAAGCCGCGGTTGGTGCCGACTGCTCCGCGGTCACGGTACCATTCCTCAGCACCCGGATAGAGCAGAGGGAAGCCGATGTACGTATCTTCGATTTTGCCCTGGGAGATCAGGGAAGTCTCACCGTCCTGAAAGTTCCAGTGCTGGTCAAACATACCGACGACCTTGCCGCTTGCGATTTTGGCCAGATACTGGTCATAGTTCTGCACGAACGCTTCCTTATCCATCAGCCCTTGAGCGTTAATCTCATTAAGCTTCTTGTAGTAATCCTTGGACATATCCTTGTCGGCAAAAATCTGCGCTACATTGTTGTCTACAATAACCGCTCCGTCATTCGGATGTCCTGACAGATGCTCAGGCGCATTCTGCAGCGGAAACACACGCCAGTCGAAGTTGAGCGATTCGAACCCGATGACATCCGGGTGTTTTTCTTTATATTTGGCAATGATATCGAAATATTCATCAAGGGTCTTAGGCGTTGGATAGCCCATTTCCTCCAGCACCTTCTTTTGCAGCCAGAAGCCTGGTCCCTGGTAAGTCGGTTCAGTAATTTTACCTTGATATACGCCATAGCTTGGCAGTACATAGATGTGGCCGTCACTCTCATCCTTGATCTGGTTCCACACATCGGCATAATGCTTCTTCAGGTTGGGCGCGTACTTCTCAATCAGATCCTCCAGCGGAATGTAAGCTTTGGCATTGATCAGCTTGTCGTCCCCTGACATGATGTCCGGATAGTCACCTCCGGCAATCATGACACCCAGCTTCTGCTGCAGGTCGCCGACCAGGAATTCCATATTGAAGCTGACCCCGGTTTTTTCTTTCATCAGTTTGAGAATTTTGTTGTCAGGCGTAGGCTGCTGCCCGGGACCACTCATAAATACCGAGAATGTTACCGGAGCATTATCGTCTCCGGCTGCCGCCGGACTGGCGTTTCCTCCACTGGCGTTATCTTTGCTTCCGGTGTTGCTGCTGTTGTTGCCAGAACCACAGCCTGTAAGTGCCAGTGTGAGTGCTAATACACCGGCTGCCGCGGCCTTGGCTGAACGTTTTGCCGTTTTGTGCATGTTGTTATGCCTCCCCTTTTTGGCTAATCGCTTATGCTTATAAATTCTCTTGTTGACATCTCTAATTATACGTTTTCAGAATGCGCTTACAATTCATAAACTATAGTACTTCCCCCCGAAAATTCGATAAAAAGAAAACGCTTGCTTGCTGCGCGGCAACTGAATTTCCGTTCTTTAGTACAGGAGCAGCCAGCGGTTGTTGAGCCGCTCCCGGCATTTCAAATGACTTAATGCACCCGCTGGCGATTACACGGCTGCAGCTATAAATGAAGAACAAGACAGATAGTTTACACCTTTCTCTTGCCTGCGCACATCGGACGGATTGAGGGGCACTTTTGCTCCTCATTTCCTCCTTGTCGCCGACTTTCGGCGGATTCAGGGGCACTTTTGCTCCTCATTTCCTCTTGTCGCCGGCTTTCGGCGGATTCAGGGGCACTTTTGCTCTTCGTTTCTTCCTGTCGCCGACTTTCGGTGGATTCAGGGGCACTTTTGCTCTTCGTTTCCTCTTGTCGCCCGCTTTCGTTCCTGAACATCGCCGACTTTCGGCGGAATTAGTGGGATTTATCCCTTTCATTTCCGCGTATCGCCCACTTTCGGCGGAATTAGAGGGATTTATCCCTTTGATTCCCGTGCATCGCCCACTTTCGGCGGAATTAGTGGGATTTATCCCTTTCATTCCCGCACATCGCCCACTTCCGGCGGAATTAGAGGGATTTATCCCTTTGATTCCCGTGCATCGCCCACTTTCGGCGGAATTAGTGGGAATTATCCCTTTCATTTCCGCACATTGCCCACTTTCGGCGGAATTAGAGGGATTTATCCCTTTGATTCCCGTGCATCGCCCACTTTCGGCGGAATTAGAGGGATTTATCCCTTTGATTCCCGTGCATCGCCCACTTTCGGCGGAATTAGTGGGAATTATCCCTTTCATTTCCGCGCATCGCCCACTTTCGGCGGAATTAGAGGGATTTATCCCTTTCATTTCCGCGTACAGCCAACTTCGGGCGGGTCTATTTTATACGCAGAATTTCCTGCATCTAGAGTAAAGGCCTGGTGCAACCCAGTCCCTCCTCATCAAACCGTACGTGAGGTTTCCCTCATACAGCTTTCCGATGTTTGTCATTCATGGGCATGCAGATCACAATAGCGTTCTTAGTCCATACATGTTGGCAATATACTTAACCTCAGGTAATGAACTCATCCATCTCCCGCGTTGTCTCTTCTTCGCGTACCACCGGGTTAATCGCTGCAGAATATACCAATCCAGTTTCGCTAATCTCTTTTGGCTGTAGTTCGTGCAGTAATAATTTCTCCATCCCTGAATCTTTGGATTGAGCCATTTCACATGTTCCGCGAACGATCTCCAGCGCATACCGGGTGCTGCTAATCTTTCTTTGACCACACCCCGAATGCGTTCCTCTGCCTTCTTCGTTAGCCACTGTTGCGTGGTATAGTACACTTTCCCTTGAGACGTTTCTGCTTTCGTTTTTCGGTGGTGCATCCCTAAAAAGTCAAATCCTTCGTCTCCTGTCCATAAGCCTACAATGCGGGTTTTGGCCGGGTGTAGGGTTAACTCTAGACGTTCCATGATTCTGCGTATAAGTTCATACGCATGTTCCGCGTCCTTTTTGGTTTTGCAGACCACCACAAAGTCGTCTGCATACCTTGTCAGTTCTCCCACTCCACTTCCGTGTTTCTCCCACAATCGGTCAAAGTAGTTCAGATAGATATTCGCCAACAGTGGTGATATGACACCACCTTGCGGTGTCCCTAAATCAGAACGCCTTACATTTCCTTCTTCCATGATTCCCGCTTGAAGCCACTTCCGTATTAACTTCAAGATCCGCCTGTCATTGATACGCATTTGTACCAATTTCATGAGCTTCTCTTGATTAATGTTGTCGAAGTAACCTTGGATATCGACGTCGACTACCCAATTCCCTTTACGGTTACAGGATTTTCGGATTCGTTCCAGCGCTCCTTTCGCACTTCGTTTCGGGCGGAATCCAAAGGATGCCTCTTCGAAGTCTGCTTCGAAGATGGGTTCAATGACGAGTTTGGTTGCCATCTGTATGACTCGGTCGCGCACGGTGGGTATGCCCAGCGGTCTTGGTTTCCCGTCTTTCTTTGGGATATAGTGCCGCCGTACGGGCTGCGGATGGTAATTGCCTTCTTTCAGTTCTCGCTCACAGCTTTTGAGGAATCTCGTGACTCCTTGTTCCTCGATTTCAGTGAGTGTCACGGCATCTACTCCCGCAGCCCCCTTGTTCGCTTTCACCCGTTTCCAGGCTTCGCCTAGCACATCCCAGCGGTAGACTTTGTCGAACAGCGCATGGAATTTACGCTTGTTGTTCTCCTTGGCCGCATGACCTAGCTTTTCTTGGAGTTCTTGAACTTTTTCCTTGGGTGTCGTTAGCCGGTTGGCATTCACTCACTCGTACCTCCTCCAAAAGCATAAACAAAGCAGGGCTCCTTCCCTCCCTAGGGTTATGTTGTCCTTAAGTTCTTCGGTACTATGAGCCCCTCGGACTCCCTTTCCACAGACGATTCATTTCATCTTTTGGACTTATAGAGCGTCTCTTTACAGGGTTTCTTAAAAAAAAAATCCCGTGTGGGGGAGGGTCTCCCCAGTTCACTGCATTATCTTTCAACCCATGCCGTTCCCTATACGCCGGAGGATTCTTCACTGTTGCTCCAAGTTCTGTACAGTTTCCTTGGCCTTCGTCTAATGACTCGAGACTCGGCACCCTCTTTTCCCCTTCGCAGGGCCTTTTTGACGACGCGGCAGGATTCACTTCATGTTGCGGCCTGGATCGTTGCTCGCCCGGTCTCTGACCGGTACTTTCGTCGATGCGCTTTTACACACAGATTTCGCCATGCGCAAGCATCCTAGCTACCAAGGTGGCTTGGCCCCTCCTTGGGTTGGACTTTCACCAACTAGATAATGCGTGCCTCTGGGCACGCAATCACAGAAAAGGATTGGCGCAAATGCGCCAATCCCAGCACAATCTTCTATAATCATCCATTCTGACCGTATCCTGTTTCCGTAGTCTTCTATAATCAGCTACTCTGCCAGCTTCCTGTTTCCGCAGTCTTCTATAATCATCCACTCTGACCGTATCTTATTTCCACAATCTTCTACAATTATCCACTCTGGCAGCTTCCGGCTCACGCTTACCGGGTAAACGTATAAGAGCCTCCCGCTTCCCCTATGAAGAAAACGGAATCCAGGCCCGGGCCTTCGATCCGGCAAGGACCGGATACGGTACATGATACCACCGCTTCCGTAACGAGTCCATCGGCCCACGAGAAGTCGAGGGTATAGCCGCCTCTTGCCCGCAGCCCCTTCACACTGCCCTCGCTCCAGCTTGCAGGCAGCGCGGGCAGCAGTCTGATGCTATCCGTGTGACTCTGCAGCAGCATCTCGGCAATTCCCGCGGTTCCTCCGAAATTCCCGTCAATCTGGAACGGCGGATGGTTGTCGAACAGGTTAGGCAGGGTCGAATGCTCCAGCAATGCCCGTACATTCGTGTAGGCTTTGCTCTCGTCCTGTAGTCTGGCCCAGAAGTTAATGATCCAGGCCCGGCTCCAGCCGGTATGTCCGCCGCCGCTTGCGAGTCTGCGCTCCAGCGTAGTCCGGGCTGCTGCCGCCAGCTCCGGTGTATGCTCCACCGTGAAGGCATCCCCGGGGTACAAGGCGAACAGATGGGAGATATGGCGGTGTCCCGGCTCCACCTCTTCGTAATCCTCCATCCACTCCTGAATCTGGCCGTATTTCCCGATTTGCGGTCCAGGCAGCCGGTCCAGCGCAGAGCGCAGTTCTTCGCGGAATGCCTCGTCCCGGCCGATAATCTCGGCACTGCGGACGACGGCCTTGAACAACGCTTCAATGATCTGGAAGTCCATGGAGGCTCCGGCGCACAGCACGCCCGATTCTCCGCCAGGCAGCTGATACGTATTCTCCGGCGAGACAGACGGGCAGGTAATCAGCCGGCCAGCCTCATCCTCTATCAGGTAATCCAGCAGGAACTGCGCAGCTTCCTTCATGGTATCGTACGCCTGCGCCAGATAATAACGGTCCTGGCTGAACTGGTAATGCTCCCACAGATGCAGGCATAGCCAGGCCGCACCCAGCGGCCAAAAGGACGCCGGGAGATAGGTATCCTGCGGAGCTGTATCTGCCCAGATGTCCGTATTGTGATGCGCCGTAAAGCCTCCGCAATCGTACATCACCCTAGCCGTCACCCGTCCCGGCTCCCGCATCCGTTCAATCAAATCGAACAGTGGCTCATGGCATTCCGCAAGATTACAGATTTCAGCAGGCCAGTAATTCATTTGCGCGTTGATATTGATGGTGAATTTGCTGTCCCAGGCCGGGGTGAAGCTGTCATTCCAGATTCCCTGCAGATTCGCAGGCAGAGAACCCGGACGGCTGGAGGAGATCAGCAAATAACGGCCATACTGGAAATAGGTTGTGATCAGCCCGTGATCCTCCTCCCCCTGCTGAACCCGCTTCAGCCGTTCGCCGGTCGGCAGCCCGTGTAGCTGCGGGTTCTCGGGGAGCGTCAGCGCAACCCGCCCGTACAAGCTGCGGTAATCCGCAATATGACGGGCCAGCAGCTCTTCATAGGGAACCCGGCTCAGTTCTTCAAGCTGCATCTTGGCATGCAGCGCCGGATCGGGATGGCGGAATGTGGTTCCTGCGGCAAGCAGCAGCGTAACCGAGCTTGCCCCCTCCACAAGCAAATATTCTCCGATATTGCGGCAGGTGCCGTCTTCCGTAACTGCCTTCAATACGGCAGCGAAGGAGCTGCCTCCGCGGCCGCCGCATTCTCCGCCCATCACCAGTCCGCTGTTCTGCCACTTCTCCGTCTTCTCCAGCATTCTCCAGTTCTGGCGGTTGAACCTGGCCTTCAGGGAGATTGCGTTCTTCCGGTCGGAGGTCAACCGAACCACTATGGCCTGATCCGGGAAGCTCGCAAACAGCTCACGGGTATACCGGACCCCGCCGGTTGAATAGCTCACCCGGGATACGCCGCGCTCCAAATCAAGCTCCCGTCTATAATCCGCAGCCGGCTGCTTATGCCCGCTGAACGACAGCAGCAGCTCGCCCAGCGGCAGATAATGGCGCTGCGCTTCCGGCAGTCCCGTCATCGTCATCGCGGCGAGTTCCTCCGCCTCCTTCAGCTTCCCCTCAAGGATCAGCTTGCGGAGCTTGGGCAGATGAGGCAGCGCGTCTTCGTTGTTGCGGTCACGCGGACCTCCGTACCATACGGAATCCTCATTGAGCTGCAGCTTCTCCTCGGCTGCCCTGCCGAAGATCATCGCTCCGAGCCGCCCGTTGCCGATCGGCAGCGCCTCATTCCATTCCTGCGCCGGTTCACTGTACCATAACCGCTGGCTCTGTTCCTTGCTAGTCATCGCTATTCCGCTCCTTCGTATTTAATCGAGCTCTACCAGTGCCTTAATTACCTTAGACTCCGGATTCAGCCAGCTCTCGAACTGGCCGGTCATATCTTCGAATGAGCAGCGGTGGGAAATATAGCTGTCCACCTCAATATAACCGTCAGTAATGGCCCGAATCACCTGTTCAAAATCCTCCCGGGTCGCATTTCTGCTCCCCTGCACGGTCATTTCCCGCGCATGGAAATCCGGATCACTAAAGGTTATATCTCCTTTGACCAAGCCGACATAAGTCAACGTCCCTCCATGCCCAACCAGGCCAAAAGCACCCTCCATCGAGGAGATATTGCCGGTGGAATCAATGACATATGGCAGGAAGTTGCCTTCTGTCAGCCCGGATAGCTGCTCCTTCGGTTCGCGCAAGGCGCTCACTGTATGCTCCGCCTGCGCCCAGCCCTTGCAGAATTCCAGGCGTTCATCGTTGACATCCATCGCAATCACCTGCGCACCGGCATATCTGGCCATCGCCATCACACCCAGTCCGATAGGTCCGGCTCCGATAACCAGCACTTGATCACCTGATCCCAGACCCGAACGCCGCACGGCATGCGCCCCGATAGCCAGGGGCTCCAGCATGGCCGCCTGATCCAGCGTCAGTCCGTCTGTCTTCAATAGATTGCCTACAGGCAAGCTCACCCGCTCACGCATTCCGCCGTCCAAATGAACGCCGAACACTCTCATTTTCTGACAGCAGTTCGTTGTGCCGCTCAGACAGGCCCGGCACTCTCCGCAATGCAGATAAGGAATCACACTTACCTGATCACCGGCCCGCAGCCCTTGCGGATTGTCGCCAATGCGCTCAACCGTCCCGGACAGCTCATGCCCAAGCACACGCGGATAAGTGAAATAAGGCTGATTGCCCCGGTAGGCGTGCAGGTCTGTGCCGCAGATTCCGATCCGCCGGATGCTTACAATGGCTTTTCCGTCCTGAAGCTCCGGCTCCGGCAAATCTTCCCTGTATACGAGCTTCCCGATCTCCTCACAAATAATTCCCTTCATTATAAGAAATCTCCGTTCCGGCCTTGCATCACGTTCCACTCCGGCTGGCCGCTCGGCCAGGTTGCCCCGTCGATAGGCTTCAGAATGCCCCGTACCTCTGCCAGTAATTGTTCATCCATCGGCTCATCCGTCCATTTAATATTGTTGCGGATATTCTCCGGTGTCGCGGTGCTTACGAGCGTTGTCGGAATCTGTTCATTCGCTGTAGAGAACTGGACCGCCAGCTTGGCGATGTCCTCTCCGTTGTCCCGGCAATATTCAGCGGCGCGCTGACACGCGGCCTGGATCTCTGCACTCGCCGGATGCCAGTCTGGCACTTTACGGTTGCTGAGCAAGCCCATGGAGATAGGCGAGGCATTAATTAGTCCCGTGCCGCGGCTCTCCAGCAGCGGAAGGAGCTGAAGCAGCGCGGTGTCATTCAGCGAATAGTGGCAGTAGGACAGGATGACATCCAGAGCGGTCTGCGACAACACGGTCTCGAAGATAGGAAGGGGCAGGCCGGTCACGCCGGAATAACGGATTTTACCGGATTGCTTCAACTCCTCAAGCGCTGGAATTCCCTCTTCCATTACCTGTTCCAGAGAGCCGAATTCAATATCATGCAGCAGCAAAATATCCAAATAGTCCGTCCCCAGACGGCCCATACTCTCTTCGGCGCTGCGGATAATCCGCTCTCTGGAGAAATCAAACTCATCCTGGCCGTAACGTCCGGCTTTCGTACTCAGGATGTAGCGGTCCCGCGGTACAGTCTGCAGCGATTCTCCCAGAACAGTCTCCGCTTTCGTCAGGCCGTAATAGGGAGAGACGTCGATGAGGTTGATCCCCATATCAAGCGCCGTATGAACCGTGCGGATTCCTTCTTCCTTGGGAACATCCCGGAATACGCTTCCCAGCGACGATGCCCCGTAGCTTAATACGGAGACTTCCAGCCCTGTATTCCCCAGCTTTCTGTATTTCATAGCGTTCTACCTCCTGTAGTTTGATATTGCACTTAAGATTTGAACTTGTAGCATCATCGTCACTGCGGTGAACATTTGGACTTCCGGCCGCTTCTGTGCTTTTTGTTTATTTCTTTAGTGCTTCTTACTATAGTGAATTCAACTTGTAAAATCTCACAGCATTCGCTCCAAAGACCGGCTCCATCTCTTCCGGTGACAGCCGCTCCTGCAGTGCCGTGCGCAAGATCTGAAGCACCTCATCATAGGTTGCCGCCATCAGACACACGGGCCAATCGCTGCCGAACATCACCCGCTCCGGTCCGAACAGCTCCAGCACCGCATGGATATAAGCCGTGAAATCCTCCTGTGTCCAGCCCTCTGGACCGGCTTCCGTTACCATCCCGGACAGCTTGCAGCAGATACCGGGGTGCTTCGCAATCTCCGCCATCCGGCTTCGCCATGGTTCTAATTGGCCCGCTGCAATCGGGGGCTTGGCCAAATGGTCGATGACCCCTCTTAGACCCGGAACCCGATCCAGCAGCCCTATGAGCTGCGGAAGCTGATCTGCCAGAACCAGCAGGTCCACGGGGACATCCTCGTCCGCAAGAAATGTGAGCGCTTCTATATATGGACGGGTCAAAAGCAGGCCGGGGTCCTCCATCTCCTGGATCATCACGCGTAGACCGGTGAACTTCCGGTGCCTGCAAAGCTGCTGATACTGTTCCTTGAAGGAAGGACTCGCAAGGTCCAGCCAGCCAATCACACCGGCTATGGAATCCGCCTGCTCGCTGAGTCCCAGAATGTATTCCGTCTCCTCCAAGGTCGGCGCAGCCTGTACCACAATCGAGTGGCTAATCCCGTGCTTGTGCAAATGCGGTTCAAGGTCAGCGGGCAGATAATCCCGGAACAGCACCGGAATATCCGGTGTAATCCATCCGTAATCGTCCCTGTCTATCTTCCAGTAATGCTGATGAGCATCAATATACATCTCAGCACCTCCATTCCACCTTATTTTAAACATCCGATAAAGGAATAAAAATAGCTTAAACAAACAAATTTATACCTTATTTTGATATGATAAGGATAAGAATTCATAGCCTTAGCTAAGGAGGCCGCGTCATGGAACCGATCCGCAAGCATTTCGACAATGAATTGCCGTTCTCTCTGCTTCTGGACTACAAGGAGACCAAAAGCCCGCAGCGCGAGCTGCCCGACCATCAGCACGACTGGTACGAATTCATATACGTATACGGCGGCAAAGGCACCTTTTTCATCGATCAGACCTTTTATGAAATGCGCCAGGGGGATGT
This sequence comes from Paenibacillus sp. FSL H8-0259, assembly GCF_037963255.1. Lineage (NCBI taxonomy): Bacteria > Bacillati > Bacillota > Bacilli > Caryophanales > Paenibacillaceae > Paenibacillus > Paenibacillus sp. FSL H8-0259. The sequence goes on along the minus strand of NZ_CP150147.1, from coordinate 3,099,214 downwards.
TATCGTCGTTCCCGGAAACACGGTGCACCGGGGATTCCCCGACAAGGAGGAGCCGGTGACCTCTTCTGCCGTATTTTTCAGCCCGGGTCTTGTTCTTAACCATACCTACAGCGAATCTTATGCTTATCTGAAGCTGTTTGACGCGGCCAAGAAGAATAAGCAGTACAAGTACACCCTATCTCCTGAACACGCCGGAATCTTACAAAACGATATCGATGTCATCCACGGCGAACGGGAGCAGAGCCGTCCGGACGGCGGACAAGCCCTGACGCTGCTGCTCCATCTCACGCTGCTTCACTTGAACCGCTACTGCCTCCCGCAGGCTGCCGAGCCGGTAACCTCAAGCGCCTTGCTGCCGGACTGGTTCCGTGAGGCACTCAGCTATATCAACGACCACCTGGATCAGCCGCTGGAGCTGTCCGCATTGGCGGGGCGGGCGGCGATCTCTCCGGCCCATTTCAGCCGGGTCTTCAAGCAGCGTCTGGGGATGAATGTGACGGATTACATCGCGACCAAACGGATTTTTGCCGCCAAGGACTGCCTGCTGCAATCAAGCTATACCATCGAGCAGATCGCTATGGCCTGCGGCTTCGAGAGCATGCCCCATTTCTACCGTACATTCAAAAAGATCACGAAAGTGACGCCGGCCGCCTACCGGAGAAACAGCAGAACGCATTGAGGGCTTCAAAGTCAAGGGTTCAGGTCTGCTTCCCGGACGGTTACAGCTTCACCCTCATAAGTTACAATACAGCTTCCGGCCTGTCCGGCGATCTCTACAGTAAATTGTCTGACCGCCTGCATACCGGCATAATCTCCTGCCCGCTTCCCAATGGTCAAGCTACGGGCCGCTTCGCTCCAGGTCATCAAGATCATGGAATAGGAGCCGTGCTCATAATTGTAGTTATCCCCTTCATCTTCATACAGGGTGAAGGAGACATCCTTGCCGCCGTATACCTTGAGGCTAATCACAGCATCCGGCTGTTCATCCGTATATTGAATCTCCGGGCCAAGCGGAACAATCGAGCCGGCGCGGACGAAGAGCGGAAGTGTCTCCAGACCGGCATTGGCTTCAATCGTCTGGCCGCCCTCTATCCGTTCATCGCTCCAGTAATCGTACCATTCCCCCGCCGGCATGTAGACACTGCGCTGCTTACAGACACCCTCTAGCTCACGCGAGCCGGGACCGTAATACATTGCCTCCGTTACGGGAGCTGCCATGAAGGCCGGACCGAACATGAACTGGTCGCCGATCGAATGGACCTGCACATCTTCCCGGTAGTCGAAGGCAAGCGCACGGAACAGGGTATAGCTGCGGTGTGCGACGGCTCCGGCCAGTGAGTAGATGTATGGCATCAGCCTATAACGGAGCTTCAGATATTTCACAAGCGTATCGTACATCAGCTCTCCCTCTTCTCCGAACCGCCACACCTCTCTTGGCGTATCCGTCCCATGGGAACGGAACATCGGCAGGAAGGCCCCTAGCTGGAACCAGCGGACGTACAGCTCACGGTATCCGAGATCGGCAACCCCTTCGTCATAATCCCCGTTCGAGAACCACTGCTCCTTCTGCTTCTTCACGAAAAAAGCGCCGATATCCAGTGTCCAATACGGAGAACCTGTCAGGCAGAAGTTAAGGCCGTCAGCAATCTGCTTCCTCAGCGTCTCCCAATTGGCCGCGATATCGCCTGACCATGTAACCGTGCCGTACCGGTGCTGCCCCGCGAAGGCGGAGCGTGTCAGATTGATCACCCGTTTCTCTGAGGTCGCTGCACGCTGGCCTTCATAGATACCTTTGGAATGCTGCATGGAATAGGCATTGATCAGCCCCGGATCGAGATAACGTTTGGATTCCGAGGTGTTGATCAGCAGGCGCTGCTCCGGTTCCGGCTTCACCGCACCCTTCCAGTCCGCCTCAAAAGGCTCCGTGCAATCGCACCACCAGGCATCGACCCCGTGGGAGAACAGCCCGTCATTGGCCTGCTTCCAGTACAATTCGCGCGCTTCCTCCCGGAAGGCGTCATAAGTAGCCTGATTGCCGAGCAGGAAGCCGCTTTCCTTCATCTCCTCATGGTTGGCCCCGCCCGCGCCCATAATCGGCCAGATGGATACCATGAGCTTGGCATTCATGGCGTGCAGGCTGTTCATCATCTGCGAGGGATCAGGGAAACGTTCGGGATCGAAGGTCTTTTGCCCCCACAGATTCCCCGTCCAGGACTGCCAGTCAAGCACAATACAATCGAGGGGAAGCGACCGCTCACGGTACTCCTGCACGGTGGCAATGAGTTCTGCCTGGGAGATGTACCTTTCCTTGGACTGTACATAACCGAAGGACCACTTGGGAAGCATCGGCGCATCCCCTGTCAGGTAACGGATTCCCCCGGTAATCTGATCGAACTCGGGCCCGTAAATGAAATAATAATCCATTTCTTCATCGGCATCACTCCAGAGATAGGAGCCAAAGGCATCATCATGGAAGGTCATGTACGACCCCGAATCTACCAGAATCCCGTAACCGCGCGTAGATACAAGCACCGGAACAACCGCTTTCATATTCTGCTGATACAAGTATTGCTGCCGGCCCCGGAGGTTCATCATCCCTTCCTCGTGGGAGCCAAGTCCATACAGGGCTTCGTCTTCCTGCCATTCAAATTCCAGCTTCGTATGAAAAGCCTCTCTGTCCAGCCTGCGGTTGACCCCTTCGGCTCTCGCGCGCAGACCATCGGCCCCCTGACCGGTCTCAACCGTATCTGCCGAAGCATCGAAGACCGTATGATAGACCTCTGTCCGCTCCAGGGTTTTGCCGCCTCTGGACGGCTCCCGTGTCAGCAGCCTGCCATCCGCATCCCAATAACTGAACGCGCAGGTTAACTTGTCCACCTTAATCTTAAGAAGCACTGTCGAAATTTCCAGATGGCCGGAGTGTTCCTCAACCGTCCACTCTACACTCTCCGCCTCCGGGCGGCTCACTACCATAAGACTCTCTTTCCCGCTTAGCTCCGCATTCAGGGTATACCGGATTCTGGCAATGCCTGGCGTATACATGGCGATATGCATAATCCCCTCTGTAGTCTCCAGCCTTACGCCATCTGTACCGGAGTGTGTAGCGATCAGATTCACAATAGTTCCACCCTTCATTATGACTTCTTTGATTATAATGATATTATTATTAATATCCGTTATCTAGCATATATTTGTGATTTATAAGCACAATATTGCGATTCGCAGGAGGTAATCATGTACGAACACCGTTACCGTGAGAACAAGCTGCATGGTCAGCCTGAATTCCCGCTTCATATCTACAGGGTAGAGCATCAGGCCTGCGTTCATTCGATTCTACCCGTGCATTGGCATAATGAGATGGAGATCATTTATCTGGCGGAAGGCCGGGCTACCTTCCAAGTCGAGAGCCGGGAATTCACCATTCAGGCAGGCGATGCCCTGATCGTTCACCCGGGGGAACTTCATTCGGGCATGGACACCGTCTCAGGCGGCACCTGTTATTACTCCATCGTGTTCAAATGCTCCTGGCTCTCTTCACCGTATCCGGACCGGGTGCAGTCGTTGTTCCTAGACCCTCTATTGCAGGGGACAACCCGGCTGCCCGCCTTGTTATCTGCTGCAGATGATACTCATACTCCATTGCTCTATCTGATAAAAGAGCTGCTGAACCGCTATGAGCATCAGTCTGCGGCGTATGAACTGAGCTTGAAGGCTCTCCTGCTGCTGTTCATTGCAGACAGTCATCAATACAGGCTCACCGGACAGAATCCGGATCCGGAACCCCGCCACAGGCGCGAATACAACCGGCAAATCAGGGAAGTGCTGAGCTATATGGAGCAGCATTCCCGTGACAGGCTGGAGCTGGATCAGCTTGCCTCCGTTGTATCGCTTAGCCGCTCGCATTTCTGCAAGTTTTTCAAAGCCCAGACCGGCATGCGCCCAATGGAGTATTTGAACTATATCCGCATCAGCCAGGCGGCCAGTCTGCTCCGCAGCGGATCATACAACGTGCTGGAGGCTGCACTGGAGTCAGGCTATCAGCATGTCAGCTACTTCTCGAAGTGGTTCAGGCATTATATGAACATGACGCCTTCAGACTACAAGGCCCGTTATTCTTCCGGGGTGTAGCGGTAGTGCGCTTAGCCTAGCTACCTTCATAGCGGCTCGCTCCCTGCTTCCTGCTCACAGCTTGCAGCAACAAAAAGCAGCACCCGGGAACTTCCAAGTGCTGCTTGTGCATCAAGCCATATTCAGCATATTCTCCGGGTTATTTCAGCGTAAACGAAGCAAGCTGGGCGCCGCCGTTGCCGGTGTACGTGAAATACAGCGCCTGAACGCCGTCCGGAATCGCCACTTCCGCAGTGTATTCTTTCCAGACATTCGTGAACCCTACCGGGATACGTCCGAGTGCCGGGCCGTCCCAGGCCGCTTTCACCTCGAACTCGCCGTGGCAATAACCGCGCACCTTAATGGAGACCCGGGTAACCCCTTCACACTTGAAATATTTAAATCCGGCGGTAGCAGAATCGGTCATATTGGCAATATAGCCGGTCTCTTCATCGCCATCCCTGCCGTCCTGGGTAATCTTCGGGAACCGGCTGTCCATCCAGGCACCAATCGGGCCGAAGCCTCCGGTGTACATCTCCTGATCCTTGCAGAACAAATGGCAGGCCAGATAGGCCGGATATTCGCCGCTTCCTTGGAGCGGGCCTCCGTTCGGACCGCAGGAGGTCATCTCCACCTGGGGGATCGTGCCGTCTGCGCGGAATTCAATCCGCTCAATGCAGCCCTGGCGGGAGAATGCTGTCCCGTTGGTATGGCGGTGGTAGAAGATATACCATTCTCCATTAACCTCTACGATACTGCCGTGGTTATTGCCGCCATAATACATCGGCTGGTCCGCAGGCTTATACGTATCAATATGCAGGTCGCAATTGCTTACAATGACTCCCTGATAGACGAAATCCCGGGTCGGATGCTTACTGGTCGCATAACACAGCTCATGCATCGAGATCGAAGAATAGATCAGGTAGTAGATATCCCCTCTTTTGCGGATAGACGGGGCCTCGAAGAACTCATAGCCTTCAAATCCTGTCCCCCCGCTGTAAGGCTGACTCGGCGCTACGAACACAGGCTCCTCAATAATCGTAAGCATATCGGGACCCAGCACGGTAGCCATGGCGCCGTGTCTGGACTTGTCCCCGTATCCGCAGAAGCCGGTGTACAGGTAGGTGGTGTCTCCTTCGGTCAATACCCCCGGATCAAACTGCGGCTCGTCGCCTTCCCGTTCGCCCAGACGCGTACCGTCACCGTAGGTTACATAGCCGTAGAATTCATATTTGCCGCCCGGCTTGCCGCAGACAGCCACCGATACGACAGGAACCTTGTCCAGTACATAGTAGAGATAATACCGTCCGTCCGGCCCCTTCGTCACATCCGGTGCATAGAGGCACATGCTGCCTTCCGGGTTCAGCGGGTCATCCGTAGTCCGGTAGATCACACCTTCATACTGCCAATCGGCCAGATTGTTCTCAGGAGCAGACCAGCAGGCATAGTCGTTCAGACAGAAGGCGTGTCCGTTAAACCGGTCATGTGAGCCATACACATACACTCTGCCTTCAAATACATAAGGTTCAGCATCCGGAATATATTCACAGGATGGCAAATACGGATTGAATCCCTGTTGTTGCGTCATTTCTGTTGTCCCCCTAGTTGTTCGTTATATACATGGATATGTCGGGCTACGCCAGCACCGTCACCTGTATGTCCCTATCCCTTTCAGTATAGAGAAGCCGCTTTAGCGAAGTCCATGACATATAGACACCTAAGATTGATCTATCCTTAGATGATTGGACGCGGCCGGACTCACCTATAAATTTCAAGGAAAACGCTTTAATTTCTATACTTCCGGTTATGTTATACTTTGGGCAAAATGCTATCCATTGGAGGATTGTTATGAATTTTTTCACAGAAGGCTCCTTTTATACGGGAAAATACAGAAACCTGTTCCTTGAGAACGGTCTGGAGGCAGAGGCGATCTCCCAGAGGCTTGAAGATACCTGGAACGAGCTGTTCTACGGCGCTCCCGGGGTCCGAATCTACCATCCTATGGGTGACGATAAGGGATATATCGTAGATACCGGCAATACCGATGTGCGTACCGAAGGCATGTCCTACGGGATGATGATGGCGGTTCAAATGGATAAAAAGGAGGAATTCGACCGGCTCTGGAAGTTCGCCAAGGTCTATATGCAGCATACGGAAGGCCGTTACAAGGATTATTTTGCCTGGCACTGCAAGCTGGACGGCACGCGGCTGTCTCCCGGTCCGGCGCCGGACGGTGAAGAGTTCTTCGCCATGGCGCTGTTCTTTGCATCGGCGCGCTGGGGCGACGGCGCCGAGCCGTTCAACTATTCCGGGCAGGCCAGAATCATTCTCCGCGCCTGTGTACACAAAGGCGAAGACGGAGAAGGCGATCCCATGTGGGACCCTGCAACCCGGCTGATTAAGTTCATTCCCGAGACCCCATTCAGCGACCCTTCCTACCATTTACCGCATTTCTATGATTTATTCGCTCTGCAGGCAGATGAAGCGGACCGGGCATTCTGGAAGGATGCGGCAGCCCAAAGCAGAGCCTATCTGCACAAGGCCTGCCATCCCGAAACCGGCCTGTCGCCGGAATACGCCAATTATGACGGGACTCCGGCTGAACCCCAGCCGCACGGTGACTTCCGCCACTTCTTCAGCGATGCATACCGGGTCGCCGCCAACATCGGGCTGGACTATGAATGGTTCCGCTGTGACCCTTGGCAGGTGGAGCAGTCTAACCGGATTCAGGCGTTCTTCCGTGACACCAAGCCTGAGGATTACCGGCGTTATACCATTGACGGGCAGCCGTTTGACGAGCTTTCCCTGCATCCGGTCGGCCTGCTGGCTACACTGGCTATGGCCTCGCTTGCAGCCGATGGACCGGATGCCGGGCCTTTCGTCAAGCTGTTCTGGCATACGCCGCTTCGTACAGGGGAGCGCCGGTATTACGACAACTGCCTGTACTTCTTCACTATGCTGGCGCTGAGCGGAAACTACCGGATTTATAGATAGACAGGGAACCCGCTCCTGACAGGGGCGGGTTCTTGTATTCGCTATGCTAGTACGCCATGTCTGCCAGGAGGAGAACGCGATGGCCCTTATACACTATGTTGAGTGCAATACTTCACACGCCGGTAATTTTGTTATTGATGTTCCCGTAGGCTCTCATTGGCTGCTTGTTATTACCAAGACTCCAGCAGAGTTCTGGGTACATGGCGGACTTAAGCTCTATCCCGCTCACAATGTAATCCTCTATCGTCCACAGCAAAAAGTCTATTACCGGGCCAGCGCCGGTCAATTCGTCAATGACTGGCTCCGCTTCGAATCCGATGAACCTTATATCACGGAATCTCCGCTTCCTTTTGGTGTGCCCTTTGCGTTAAGTGACCCTGACTACTGCCAAAAGCTGCTTGAGCTGATGGTCAGCGAACACAATTTCAACCGGAATTGCAAAGAATCCTCCATCGATTATCTGCTCCGGACCTTATTCAACAAACTGTGGGAATCCTATTTCCAGGATAATATTACACCTCAATATTACAAATTGCTGAAGCTGCGCACGGCTATTCAGAGCAACCCCGGGGATTACTGGACCGTGTCAAAAATGGCTGATTTTCTCCTCATTAGCCCGGGCTATCTTCAGAACATTTACAAAAAAACATTCGGAATCTCCTGCATGGATGATGTCATCAGCAGCCGGATCCGTATGGCCAAGGAATACCTCATTCACAATGCCCAGAGCATTGCCGATGTGGCTTCAAGGTGCGGATATCAGAATGTGGAACACTTCTGCCGGCAGTTCAAGCAAATGACCGGGCATACGCCGAGAAATTTCCAGAAGCAGGCCAAACGCTAGAATTGGAGCTCTTCAATCAAACCGGTTTATTCGCGGTTCCTGAAATATTGCTGAACAAGGAAATTCATCATGGCCTCCGGTTGTTGTCCGGAAAACTCCGCCTTGTCTGCAAACAGCATCCCGTACGGCGCGTCCGGGGTATACGGCTCCCACCGGGGTAATTCCGCTCCTGTGGAGTCTGGGCCGTTCGGGTCTCCGGAACGGATGAAATGGGCCCAATAATTGCACATCTGCCGGGCCAAATCATAATGCTTGCCGGTAAAAGGCCTCCAGCATTTGGCGAGCGTCTCGAAGAAGAACCAGAGATCTACAGAGTGGAAGGTGCCGGGATTATCCCAGCCCGGTATTTCAGCATCGAAATTATAATAGTAAAGCGGAGTTTCGCTGCCGGTGTCGGCATTGGCCCGCGCAGCAATGCGAATCGCATATTCTATTCCGCTAACCGAAGCTCTCTGTCTGGCTTCCTCTATTGGAACGGTCTGATCTCCGCAAAGCTCGAGGAATGTACCGGCATCCTCACCGAACATGTCTGCGGCCAGCTTCTTGAGCTCGTCGAATGTCCCGGCGTCCGGGGTACTAAAGAACTCCGAGGAGGTATGACCCAGCATTACCGGTACCTTCAAGCGCTTGTTCTGAAGAAACAATTCGAACGGGTTGCCTGTCTGGAATCTCTGGTCTGCAACCGTGCCCCAGAATCCCCCGTACTCTACGGCCTTGTCCCGAAGATAGACCGCATCCAGCTGCCGGGCTTCTGCAAGTGAGGATACGCCCAGGTAATTGAAGAACCGGGTACCGTCATGCTCAGCCTCCTGCAGATCACTGCGGTGAGGAGGCAGCAGGGTTCCCGGATACAGCTTTGTGAAAATCCCGCTTTCAACAATCGCCCTCTGAAATAGACCTTCGTTCTGTGGTGAAGTGAGCTGGCTCATGACACTCCCGCCGCCGGCTGACTGTCCGCCGATGGTGATATTGTCCGGATCGCCTCCGAATGCCGCAATATTTCGCTTCACCCAGCGGGTCGCTGCCTGTTGATCGAGGTTGCCAAAGTTGGCGGGCGCCTCCGGCGCTTCCGCTGTTATTTCCGGATGGCAAAGAAATCCGAAGGCATTCAGGCGGTAGTTGATTGTCACTACCACTATGCCTCTGCGTGCAATACGTTCACCGTCAAATTCCATCTCAGCCGGATGGCCTACCTGCAGGCCTCCGCCAAAATACCATACGTATACGGGGAGCTTCTCGTCCGGAAGTTTAGCTGGTGTCCATACGTTCAGGTACAGACAATCCTCGCTCATTGCGATGTCCGGTTCTACGGCCCATTCGCGGGTATAGATGTTATTATCATCCAGCTCTTGCCTCACCTGCATGGAGACCGCTGCGAACTGGTAAGCATGCAGCACACCCTCCCAGTCTGCAGCCGGCTGCGGCGCCCGCCAGCGGTTGTCGCCTATAGGCGGAGCAGCGAAGGGTATCCCCTTGAAGCTTGTAATCCGGGGATCGGCTGCCGGCAGTCCCTGGACTGTCCCGTTTTCGACTTTTACTATTCTAAGCATGTTACCGGCTCCTTTGTGAAGATGAATTCGTTTTCATTAACTTATACTTGAAATTCTAATTTACCGCCCCATCTAAAACAATGATCTAAGCCAAATCATATTTGATGTATTCTAACATTCGAGTGAATCAGAGTTTATGGCTCCACAAAAAAATCCCCCAACGGGTAAGCCGGCGCGTAAGAACATCTTACAGATGTCTTCGTGCGTTTGGCTTCCGTGAGGAGATTTTGCTGAGGAAGTGGTTATTCCGGAAATCCGCCGCTTAAAAAGATATTCGATCTGCCAGCCAGGACAGCAGCGGCAGCCGTCTTCCCCGCAGCAGCGTGTAGACCGGAGCGATAATTAGAACGGCAAGAAGAATGTAAACCAGATAGTATCCGGCATAGAAAGTGATATAATTGATGCCCGGTATGAAATACAACAGCGGCAGTACGAATTTTATAAGGGTAAAAACAACAATGAGTGTAAGAATCACCTTCAAATGATCCTGCAAATATGTATTCGTGATGAATAAATAAATAACACTGAGAATGACAAAGAAGTAGGACAACTTCAGATACGGACCCACCAGCATTGTATATTCATAACCGCCAGACTTGGAATAAATATTGTACAGAACTGGTACCGCCGCCAGAATATAGAGCATAATCATACCTAGCTTAGCGGTTACCACTGGGCCGGAATCATGGTTACTGCCGGAAGACAATTTGACGCTCTCCTGCTCCGCCTTCCCGGCCGGTTCTTCAGGTTCTGCCGGCGGCAGTTTAACCAGAAACAATACCGTCAGCACGCTGACAACCACTGTATAGATCAGATTGGTTGGCCGTAGAATCTGCGACGGGTGCAGGCATAGCTGGTACAGAATAGATATCAGCTCCACGGACAGAAACATCAGCACCAGACTATGCCTTCTCCCAAACCATATCACGCATACAACTGCAGCTATGGCTGCTACTATCGATATTAAGCCAGCCATACTACCGCTAGAACTTTGGTTGTTGTCGATATAAGCGATAAAGCTATAAAACCGGTTACTGAAAAGAGTGAACAGAAGCTGCAAACCAAATAATACATACACTATCGCATTGAGCTTACCCGGGCGAACTCCGCCTGTTTCCAAAGTCATCTTCCCTTTCAAATATAAGGATATACGACCTTTATTCTCTACTCCAGACGATTTCTCCTGCTTTATTGATCAGACATGCGGATTGTTCATTGTTGATATTTGTGAACCCTTTGCCTGCTCCGGCTTTGAAATCCCGTACCTCTGAGAAAGCAGGCTTTACGATCACATCACCTGCCACATTTTTGAAGCCGTACCCGCCGTCCTTATAAGAAATCATGCCATCGCCATAACCATTAATTTGCTCGGCACCCGGAATAGCAATAATATTCCCATTAGCATCAACAAGCCGCTGCTTGTAATCGTGTTCGCCCCCGCTCAGCGTCAGCACAATATAACCGTCATGGAACTGCCCTACGAACCCATTACCAGTACTGAATTCAGGCTTCAGAATCAACTTTCCTTTGGTATCGAGGAGACCGCTTTTGCCGTTCAATGCCGCGGTAGCAACGCCTTCGGAGAACGAACTCGCAGAGTCATAGATTGGCTTGATTGCCCAATTCCCTTTATTGTCGATAAAGCCGGTCCGGATGACGCTTTTACCGCCGCTTGTGGTACGTACAGTAACGAGCGCCAGACCATTCGAGAACGACTCGCTATTCTGCAGCCCGGATACGCCTGGTATAACTATTTTTCCACTGTGGTCGATGTACAAGGTTTTGCCTCCGGCTACCTTCGCGAGCCCATCCGAGAAATCATACACACGGCTGTAGATTGCCGGAATGACGATCTTGCCTGCACGGTTCATAAAGCCCATTTTCACTGAAAAGCCGCCGCTTCCCGTCTTGACCATATCCTTGAACCAGGCCAGCCCCTCATAGAACTGTCCCACTTGATAATGCGGCGTATCTAACACCAGTTCTCCTGCCCGGTTCATGAAACCAGCCGTATAGGCGGATGTCTTCACCGGAAGCAGTTCTTCATAACCAAAGTCATACACCGGAGTATTGGAAGTCCGTAGTTGCTCCTGCCCCTGATTATTAACAAATACCGTTTTGCCCTTATCCATGAAGTTGAACCAATACTTCTGCTCCAGCTGCTCCTGGGCATCGCCTGACACGGGACGAAGCTGAATCAGATTTGTCCCGGGAACTGTAGAGTGTCCTTGACCGCCCATGGCTCCTGCCAGCGCCAGATCAATAAACCATGCACCGTTGTAGTTGCGGGGAATCTGCGCCATCAGCTGCGTTTTCGAACCGCCGTCATAATCGAGCAAAGCTGTTTTGGTGCCCAGCCGGACTACGGCTCTGTGCCCTTCCGCATTCTTAAGCACAATTTCCTTATTGCTTACGGACACAAAGGTATAGCCAAACCGCTCCGCTATCGGGCGCAGGGGCACCATAACCACTCCGTCAATCTCAATTGGCCCCTCCGGAAAAAATAAATGCTCGCCCTGGTCAAACACCTCCCAGCGGTCCGCATGGGCATATGCGCTGCCAAGCCCGAAGAAAGCGGCCAGCGCGAACAAACCCGCTGCCAAAACTGCCGCCAGCCGGTGATTCTGAATAAACGAACGATGTGAGTACATAGAATAAATCCCCCTGTGAAATGCTCCGAATGGATGATACTGGAATCTATTCTTTTAGACGCGAGTATTGTGAATTAGTTGCTGAGCTGCAATACTCCGGATTAGCCTACCCTCTATGCACCTGTGACTGGCGGAGGATAACCTGCTCCCGGTTCGGGCCGACAGATACCGTCGTAATCCCCACTCCCAGTTCTGATTCTATATAATCGATATAATCTCTTGCGGCTTCCGGTAAGTCTTCCAGCTTTGTAATCTGCGATATATCGCATTTCCAGCCCGGAAACTGTTTATATACGGGTTTGGCCAGGCTTAACTTATCCTGGTAAGGGAATTCGTCTACGACTTCCCCCCCGATCTCGTATCCCACACATACCGGAATCTCATCTAAATAACCCAGGACATCCAGGTTTGTAAGCGCTACGCTGGTTGCTCCCTGGATTCTGCAGCCATATCGCGTCGCGACCGCATCAAACCAGCCTACTCTCCTAGGCCGTCCTGTTACCGCTCCGTACTCACCGGCATCTCCACCCCGGCTTCGAAGCTCATCGCCTTTGCTGTCTTCCATTTCCACAACGAATGGCCCTGCACCGACGCAACTGGAATAAGCCTTTGTTACCGCTACGATCTTCTCAATCGAATACGGCGGAAGCCCGGCCCCTACTGAAGCATATCCGGCAAGTGTAGAGGATGAAGTCGTGAAAGGATATATCCCATGGTCAGGATCTCTAAGCGCCCCAAGCTGTCCTTCCAGCAGAATCCCTTCTCCATTCCGATAGGCATTATGCAACAACGCTGTTGTATCGCACAGGTAAGGAGCGATAGCCTCTGCCTGCTCGCTTAACTTGGCTAACCACTCCTCTACCTGAATCGTTGACTGTCCATAAAGATGCCGGAGCAGTATATTTTTACTCTCCAACAGATTTTCCAAACGTTCACGAAGATAAGCCTTGTTGAATAAGCCGGAGATTTGAATTCCAAGCTTTGCATATTTATCGGAATAGAACGGGGCAATCCCGCGTTTCGTCGAACCGAAGCTGCGGCCTCCTAACCGGTTCTCTTCGAGCTCGTCCAGCAACCGGTGCACTGGCAGTACAATTTGGGCTCTCTCCGATATTCGTAATTGAGGGGCCGGGACTCCTCTAACGGTTAATGATTCCAGTTCATGCAGCAGCACTTCGATATCCACAGCCACTCCGGGGCCGATAACATTCACCACATTGGAATAGAAAACCCCGGAAGGAAGCATCCGCAGCGCGAATTTCCCGAAAGGATTAATTATCGTATGTCCTGCATTGCTTCCGCCTTGATATCTCACCACATAAGATGAAGCAGCTGCCATCATGTCCGTCACCTTCCCCTTGCCCTCATCTCCCCAATTTGCACCCACGATTGCTGTTACTGTCATATTCATAGCCTCCAATCCTAATTTGCTTACAAAACTAATGATAATCTAAGCAAAGTATATTAGAATAATGCATATTAGTAATACTAGGTATAAAGAGAGGTAATATGAATGTCTATCAATTTGGAATGGTACCGAGTCTTTTATTGGATTGCCAGAACTGGCAGCTTATCGCGGGCAGCAGAGCATCTTCATATCACTCAACCGGCTGTCAGCCATACCATTAAACAGCTGGAGAACTCCCTTGGTGGACAGTTGTTCTTCCGCACTGCTAAAGGAGTCATCTTGACCAAGGAAGGCGAGGTACTGTTTCATTACCTGGAGCAGGCTTTCAATTTCGTAGATATCGGAGAAAAGGCCCTTGCAGAGATGAATAACTTGAACAGCGGAGAAATCGCAATCGGGGCAAGTGACACGTTGTGCAAATATTTCCTGTTACCGTATCTGGAGCAGTTTCATGCCCTGCACCCCCGGATCAGAATCCGGGTCACTAACCGGACGACACCAGAGACAATAACGCTGCTTAAGGAAGGAAAAATCGACTTCGGTATAGTCAGTCTGCCTGCCTCTGACAAACAGGTCGAATTCTACGAGAGCCAACCGATCCAGGACAGTCTTGTCGGGGGAAAGGACTTTCAGAATTTGGCGGCAGAAGGCCCGCTTGCCATCGAAGCCCTCCATCACTATCCTCTGCTGATCCTGGAGCCGGGAAGCAGCACAAGACGTTATCTGGATCATTATGCCGCTTCATGTGGAGTAAAGCTGGAGCCTGAATTCGAGCTGGGAAGCGTGGATCTTCTCGTGCAATTCGCCAGCAGCGGATTTGGTCTTGCTTTTGTCGTGCGGAATTACATCACCGAGGAGCTGAAGTCCGGTAAGCTCTTTGAAATCCCTTTGAAGCCACCGGTTCCTGAACGGCGGATCGGAATTGCGACGCTGCGGGGAGTCCCTCTATCGTCGGCGACCCGGGCTTTCTTAGAGCTATTACCTAGAATGACCTGAATACGTTCAGGCAAATCGGGTAGGCAATCATAATCCAATCTTCCACTCCGTGTCTCCCTTTGTTACGCAGGAAATTACATTAAATTTGTATGATTATAATTTTCATATCTTCAATTAATGCCAAAAGCTGTCGATATACATTTGACACCTATTTTTGCGCAGCATATTGAGGAGTGGGAAACATGAAAGACACACAGAGAAACCTGTTGGGGAGCATGAAGTTGACGATTCGCATGAAATTATTGATGGGATTTCTGGTTGTGGTTGCACTGCTCGCCTTCGTAAGCACCTATGCCTTAAATCAGATCTATGTAATGTCCGAAACCTCCGAGGAAATCGATCAGGAGTGGATGCCGAGCGTCAGCTTACTTGGCATGATGAATGGTGACATTTCAGATGTGGAGCGGCTGGCTCTTGCCGTCATCGTTGAGACGGATCTGAGTGAAATTGCGAAGATGAATGAAGCTTTGGAGCAGCTCAAAGTCAAAATTGAGGATGAGCGCAAACAGCTGTTTACCCTCATTGAGGGCAGTGACGAAGCGATGGTAATGTATGATGCCTTCAGCACCAACTATGATGCCTATATGGCGAAAATGCCTGCCTTTATCGAATTTGGGTTAGCTAACAACTTTGAGGATGCCAGCAGGCTGCATACAGAGGCTTACCCGTTATGGTATACAGCCAATGACACACTCGCTCAGTTAATTGCCATGGGCAGTGATTTATCGGGACAGGCTACAAAAGATTCACTGTCAGAGGCCAATCGTGCATTCATTATCATTTTGGCGGTGACGATTATTTCCTTCCTGATTGCCTTATTTATAGCCTTCTTCATTGCAGCCATGATATCAAGACCCATTCAGAAAATGAATGCTTCGGCGTTGCTTATAGCGAACGGGGATCTAACCGGTGAAACCATCACACTTAAAAACAAGGATGAGCTCGGTACATTGGCTGCCTCCTTCAATACCATGACTGGTAACTTGCGGTTGATGATTCAATCCGTCTCCATGACTTCCGAGCAGGTAGCCGCTTCTTCGGAAGAATTGCTGGCGAGTGCAGAGCAAAATACGAAAGCCTCCGAGCAAATCTCCGAAACCGTCGAGGAACTAGCCTCTGGTACTTCTAATCAGGTGAAGATGGTGAATAATTCTTCACAGGCAATGAGCGAGATGGCCGATGGTTCGGAGCAGATCGCCCTCCTTGCCCAGAGCGTATCCGTACTCGCTGTAGATGCCGCGAATCAATCGGCTGAAGGCAATAAGGTTATCCGGCAGGCAGTGGACCAAATGGGCTCCGTCCGTACTTCCATATCCTCACTGACCGAGCTGGTTACCGGTCTGGGGGAACGCTCTGCTGAGATTGGCAGTATTACCGGGGTAATCAATACTATCGCAAGTCAGACCAATCTGCTCGCATTGAATGCGGCTATCGAGGCTGCACGTGCAGGGGAACACGGCCGGGGCTTCGCTGTTGTAGCCGGAGAAGTACGTAAACTAGCCGAGGAATCCTCGAAATCCGCGCAAAAAATTACCGATCTTGTCCAGCTGATTCAGAATGATACGAACCATGCAATTCTGGCTGTGAAGGTGAACAGCAATGAAACCGAAGCCGGAATTGAGATTGTTACAGCGGCTGGAGAAGCATTCGAGCATATCTACGAAGCCGTGAACAGGGTCGCTGATGACATTCAGGGAGTAACTGCCGGTTCAGAAGAAATGTCAGCCAGCGCAGATGAAGTGGTCGGATATATAAGCCAGATCTCCAGCATTGCCGGGGAAGCATCCGGCGGGGTTCATAATGTATCTGCTGCAACCGAGGAACAGCTCGCTTCCATGGAAGAGATTGCAGCGTCGGCAGAATTCCTCTCTAAGATGGCAGAAGAATTGCAGGGACAGATCAACAAATTTAAAGTGTAGATAGTCACCATCAAATACTGCTCGTATGGAAAAGAGTCAGAATAAACAATATACTAGCTATACAGTTATTTGTTGAGGTGAATATCCAATGGATGAAATCGATGAATCAAAACAACTTGTATTACAAATCGGCAGTGCCTTGAAAAGGTACAGAAAAGAAAAAAACATGAGTCTGGAGGATTTAGCGGAATCAACGGGCGTAAGCAAACTTACTCTGGGTAATATCGAACGCGGAGAGACCAATCCGACTCTGGCGATGATATGGAAAATTTCAAAGGGCATCTCATTACCGCTGTTGGCTTTGTTCAAATCAGAGGACCCCGTCAGCTTGTACCGGGCAGGCGAAGGGCTCCGGTTTTCGAATGACAATAAGAATTGGAGCATAGAGCCCGTCTTCAAAAATGCCAGCAACGATATTGAAATGTGCCGGGCTTATTTAAACCCTAATAGTTCGTACCATCCTGAAGGTCATCATGTAAATACAACTGAAATTGCAACAGTAATGACGGGTTCTATTGAAATTCAGGTCAATGGAGAGCGTTACACCTTGAATCAATATGATACAATCAGTTTTCGTGCAGATAGTCCTCACTCTTATACCAATAATACGAATAGCGAAACAGTACTCCATATAGCCTTGAAATATGGTTTCTAAAATTCAAAGCCCCACTACAATATGCAACTCTGTATTCCATTTATATATGGGAACGCAGCGTTGCATTTTTGTTTTTAACGAATGTAATAATTTTAAATATTCAGGAATTAAATTCCTTAAAATCGTTAATTATAAAATACTTATTGTCAATTTTAATATATTATATTATACTTTCGTTGTCCGCGCGGATATTATACTATACTGTTCTGGTAGGAGAATGAAGAATGCCGAATAAAAAAAATTCACCATCATCTATTGGGCTGCTAATACTCGGCATTATCATTATTGCAGCTAATTTACGTGCTCCCTTAACCTCAGTCGGTCCTTTAGTAAGCCTTATAAGGGATGACGTTCATATTTCCAATACTTTAGCGGGCCTCTTAACAACGGTACCTCTGCTTACCTTTGCTTTATTATCGCCTCTAGTCCCAAAACTGGGACGGAAGCATGGAGTAGAACTTTTAATCTTGATTGCCCTGATCTTTTTGACTGTTGGTATTGGAGTACGTTCTTTATCTGGCGCTGTAAATCTGTATATTGGAACAGCAATTCTCGGATTCGCCATTGCGGTTTGTAATGTATTATTACCGAGTCTAATCAAACGTAATTTTCCTCACAAAATCGGTTCCATGACTGGTATTTTTGCAATTTCAATGAGTTTATCCGGAGCCGTCGCATCGGGAATCAGTATACCGCTAGCCGCGGATGCTGGTTTCAAATGGCAGGGGTCCTTGGGAATATGGGGAATCCTAAGCTTTATATCGATTCTCTGCTGGTTACCTCAAATGAGAAATCATACGAAGCAAACAACCCTGACGGGCCAACAGCAGGCTGGCAATGATGTGAATGTCTGGCGTTCACCTCTTGCGTGGCAAGTGACGCTGTTTATGGGTACGCAGTCCATGATTTTCTATGTACTGATCGCTTGGTTGCCTGAAATTCTACAACAGCAAGGCATTGACTTAAACCAATCAGGATGGTATCTCTCAATTATGCAATTAGCGCTGCTTCCCTTTACCTTTATTGTCCCTGTTATAGCCGGGCGTATGTCAAACCAGCGTTCCCTGGTAGTCATCACAACCATTTTACTTTTGACAGGAACGCTAGGAATGCTTTATGGAAGCTCCAATATCATTTTGTTGTGGATTATAATACTCGGAATTGGCGGAGGCTTCGCCTTTAGCTTATCCATGATGTTTTTCGGGTTACGTACTCATAACGCGCATCAGGCAGCAGAACTATCAGGCATGGCCCAATCGGTCGGATACCTACTTGCCGCAATCGGCCCTGCCCTTATCGGTTATCTGCATGATGCCACAAACAGCTGGAACCTGCCGCTCTTCATTCTGCTTGGAGCTTCAGTCCTACTCTTCATAGTCGGCATAGGAGCAGCAAGTAACCGTTTTGTAGGCAGCAAGTCAAGTCAACGTGGTTAATGGCGGCCACAAGGATGTACAGCACGTAGAACATTAGCTCAAAAAAACAGCGGCAGTCAAGGATATTATTACATCCATGGCTGCCGCTAAATATGCTTTGTAGCTGGTAATCATTGCTTTATCACTCATAGCTACCCAATCCAAACTCCAACCTTATCTTTTTCATGAAGTGCTACCTTTATCATTTCCAGCGCATTTCTTATTCTGAATTCAATAAAGTCTTTAATATAGTCAGTGTGTTGGCTTATAATATCTAAATTATCTAGCAAAATGAGGAATTCACTTTTCAGCTTTTCTATCTCCTCATTAAATACATAAATATCTGTATCTTTTAAAGAATGTACTAATTCACACCCAAGTTCACTAATTAATTCATTTCCCCAGAGCGTTTTTCTGCATGACTCGAAACCAAATAAATCATTGTGTGGTGCTGGTACCTGAGCTTCCAGGAGATTAGTATCTATTAATATACCTCTTTTTTCAATTAGACTAACTGTCAAACTCATCTAGTCCACCCTTTCAGTGAGTTCACTTCACAACGTTCGGCTGTCACTGCTTCCTGATCTCCTGTTTCTGAAGTTAACGCGTAAAATATTTGGTAATTACTCTCAATAATAGACAAGTGGGTGGATGAAATTTCAAAAAAAACCTTCATCTTGATTGTATTCATCATTATATTTCAAGGGTGTTCACTTAAGGATAACACTACCGAATATCCCGTACTTCCCTACCCACCAGTTATTGTATGGAATAACAAAGCCTACGTAGTTACTGATGACACAATAGCAGCAGAGCGGATAGGCAAAGAAATCGGAACTGTAAAAAGGTACATCGACCCGGACAAATCCTTGCCGGAGCAGGATGGCGATTCAACCATTGCCCCGAAGGGGAGTCCATTTTATGAAGTTGAGGGCCAGGACGAGGCTTCCGTTATCGCTGTCCAGATTGAAGGAGAGTATAGAAAAGCTTTCAGATAACTGCACGGTAATAGTCACTGCTGGGAAGCCGCGGCATCGTCAGCCTTCACACAATCAATGGCGACCACAATCGCGATGATGATGGCCTCCATCTCCTCTTTGAATACTTGAACACTGTAGCTATCGCCCCAGGTGAACCACTTCTTGTTGACTTCACCTATGACGGCTCCGCGTTGGATGACCTGAAAATCCATGTCCCACCAATTCCCATGCACCTCAATGTCAGCCGAATCTATCGTATAGCGTGCTTTCAGGAAAGAAAACTCCTTCTTAATCGTAAGCACCTCCCGGCCGTCCACCTCCACAAAAAACTTCGGTAAAAAGCTGAATACCTTCTTGGTAATCAGTGCGACTTCCTCATCAGCTGTATTCATAATGGAGAATGTCTTTGGAATCCGCATAAAACTGCCCTCTACATAATAGACATCCTGCTCCTGCTGATTCTTCACCGTAAACTTCTCTCTTAGACTGAACACCTTCTGCTTAATAAAAAGCTCCGTCATCCCCGTCTCCTCCTATGTCATAGAGTCTGATTGCTTTCTGAATACTATAAGTATGAGGCAACTATTTAACATTAACCAGCAATGTAGTCATTGACATACGCCCATGTATACAAAAAAAGCCTGAACCCTATGAACAGGCTCAGGCATTCAGGCATTTCAGTCACCGGCCGGGCTTGATGCCTACTTGAAGGTCTCCCTCCAATTCTCTGCGTTCGTCGCGAGATATAACTCCTTCAATTTGCCGTATTTCTTATACGGACAGCAAAATTCCTTACGCAGTACAAGCAGGCAAGCGTTACAGGAAATACAATCCGCCCTGGTGAGTCCTTCCCCGTGCAGCCAGCGGTTAGGCAAATCCGGCTCGGAAATAAGCGGACGGCACAGCGACAGGAAATCGGCGTTTCCGTTCTGCGCGATCTCTTCCATCCGCTCGATATTACGGTGTCCGCCTACCAGGATAAGCGGAATGGAGAGACGGATATCCTTGATATAATCATAATAATACGACTGCTTGGCAAGCCCGCCAATCTTCGTTCTTGCTTCGGGAATCGGGACCGGTGTAAAGCCTAATTCGTCCTCGGACCGGACGAGACAATCCCACATGCCCCCGCTTACCTCGATGGCGTCGACGCCGGTCGTTGCGATTTCGTCCAGCAGCTCCGGGAAGTTATCCTTGTTAATGCCGCCTTCTACGTGATCGTCGCAGTTCAGCTTGATGAGGATCGGAAAGTCGCCAACTTCCTCTCTCGCCAGCGCAACGATGTCCCGGATAATGTTCGCCCGCTTCTGCACCGAACCGCCGTACCTGTCAGTACGCCGATTCGTATAAGGGGACAGGAAGGAGCTGAGCAAATAGCCGTGCGCCGCATGAAACTGCACACCGTCGAACCCGGCTTTTTGAACCCGGACAATCGCATTGGCGAAATACCGGATGATTTGCCCGATTTCTTCCGGCTGCAGCTCCCGGGCTTTTTTGATCAGAATCGGAGACTCCACAGCCGAGGGCGCGATGCAGTCCGCCGTTACATAGTGATGCACCTGCCGGCCGGGATGGTTTAACTGCGCGATGACGATGCAGTCCGGATCGGTCTCATGAACGGTGTGCGCGATTTTGGCTACCTCGGGAATGAATTCGTCATCGTAGATGCAATATTGGCCCTCCGTTCTTTTGGCCGTCGGCGTTGCCGCCATGGCGCCGGTAACGATGGTTCCGACTCCGCCCAGCGCCAGATCCTTGTACACCTGCAGAACCGATTGCGATATTCTCCCGTCCGTCGACATTTGGCTCTCACCTGTAGCAGAGCGCACCAGCCGGTTTTTCATGACGAGATTGCCGATTCTTCCTTCGGAATATACCTTATAATGCTGCCTGCTCATGAGTAAGTCCCCCATTCTAATGATTCGCCCTCTGTATTTGATTCTCTTCAATTAACGCAGCGATCGCCTCGGCCGGCGGACCTTCCATACGGTACAGCATTCTGCAAAAGGTTCGTACCGCTTCCATCGCGCGCAGATCGGACAACATCCGGTAATGGCTGTCCGATCCGGCCGTCATAACCGACATGCGGGGCAGCCATTCTTCCCACGCCTTCCAGTAAGGGATAGCGTCAGCCGGTCCTGTCCCGTTGTCATCCAGACAAAAATAAGGCTCCAGCTCTCCATAGAACGACCCGCCCCGGCAGCGGAAATAATAACAGGACGGTTCTTCCGGTGCATCCAATGGCGCAATAACGTACCGGTCAAGCCCGTAAGCCTCCTGAACCCGAATGCTTTGCTTCAGCCGCTCGCGCCACGCTGCTTCGGCCCCGTTCAACCCCCGTGCACCGGCCATCTCTAGCAACTGCTCCAGGAACAACTCTGGATCTTCGTGCAAATAAGCACGGGCCTCGTCCTGATGGATAAGACGGCCCGCCCATGATTTGGGCTCCGGTGATAACGCGGATAAGAGTGCCGAGTTCACCGCCTGCAGCGCAATCGTTTTTCTATAGAATGTCTCGTCTTGAAGCGCTTCCCGGTAAGGGGTGTGCAAATAAGAATCGAGCATGACGATTGTCTGAACGCCCTCTCCAAGCTCTTGAAGCTGCCGGGCAACTTCGTAAGCGATGCGCCCGCCAAGCGAGAAACCTCCGAGGTCATACGGACCGTGCGGCTGAACAGACATGATGATATGGACATAGTACGCCGCCATCGCTTGAATGCCGTGCAGCGGCTTGCGGCTGGACATCCAGCCCCGGGCCTGGATGCCGTACATCGGACGCTCAGCTTCTTGAGCGATCGGCTTGTAGCCGCTGACGATGGCGCTTCCTCCGTGAATCCAAAACACAGGACGGCCGGAAGTGCGGTGGTTGAGCGCAATCAGCTCGGAAAATAAGGGCCGTGGGCTGGCGGCTTGGCTGGCGGCTTGGCCGGCGGCTTCAGAGCGCTCATGCAGCTTAATTGGGGCTGCCTGAGCAGTTGCATGCACTTCTTCTATAGGCTCATATATGGGCAACGTGACAATAGGGAAATGTTCCGCAGGGACCACGGCCGCCTCTGCGTTCACGGCGGAAGCCAGCCATACCGAAAGCTCCCGCAGGCTCGCGTGCGCATGGATATCCTCCAGGGTAACCGGGACGCCGAACCGGTTATGAAGGTCCCGGACCCATTCGACCCCCGATATGGAGTCCAGCCCAAATTGGGTGAACGGCTCCTCCGCGTCCACATCCCCCGGCAACATGTCGAGAACGCCGGCCAAGCTTACCGCCAGCTCTTCCCTCAGCTTCTCCGCAGTTGCGGTTCCCGCTACAGCGCGGGAGTGGCCTTCATCTGCAATGCCCGGCAGCAAGGCTTCGGATAAAGGGCGAAGCGTAATGCCGCCCGGCTTCGCGGATGCCAGGGGAGACACTGCGGGCTCTGCTTCCGGTGATAACCGCTGCACCTGGTGACCAGCCACAGCCTCATGAGAGTAAGAACGGGCTGTGGACAGCTCCCCGTTCGGCTCTTCAAGCACATTGCCGTGAAATTGCCGCAGCAAATCAAGTGCCTCGGCCTTGGCCAGACGATGCTGTTTCATCTCATTCAACACATATTGCAGGAATTCAGCCATAGGTCCTCCTTTGACGGATCACGTCTCTTATATTCGATTGGATCTCATCGGCCGCACGGTCGATGCTGATGGAATCGTCCATGATCCGATCCAGCAGCTTGCCATAGAAGCTGCTGTCAAATACATCGCTGCTCAAGCCGCTTGCAGCTGTTGACGCCAGCATGCCGGGGGTCCCGGTTCCTGCCGTCATGAGCCCCGCGGCTGCCGGTTCATCCTTATGCGGGACCGGGATCGCAAGCGGCTCAGCCGGCGGCTGTTCCGCCTGAGGATTTTCTGCCAGTGGCTGACCTTGGCTGCTTCCCCCTCCGCCCTCCGTAAACCAATACCGTTCTCTGGCGAACGGATAGGTCGGCAGGCTGATGCGCTGCGGATGCGGGCCGTCGTAGAGCTGTGACCAATGGAGCTGCATGCCTTTGGTCCACAAGCTCAGCAGCTTGTCGAACTTGCGCTGCCGCATCCACTTGCTCAGAACCTCCTGCATTTCATCGTCGGAGCTGAGTGCGGCGATTGTGTCTTTGTTCTCCTTAACCCGTCCCCGGTATAGACCCGGTGCCTCCGAAACACCGTTGCCGAGAAGCTGCAGCACTGCGCCTAATTCTTCAAGTGTTCCGGCAACGCAGGCAGCTCTTTCTTCCATCGCTTCCCGCCCCGTCTGGAGCGTATAAGCGATCCGGCTCAAGTCTGATTCTTTATACCGTCCTTCCTGAATGGCAGACGCAAGCTGCTGCGCGATCAGCTTAAGCTGATCCCCGCTTCTGGCCGACAGCACAATGAGGCACGGCCTGGATGCATCCGTTCTCTGCTGCGGCACGGTGTACGGATTCGGCATATATTCCTCCACGACAAGATGCGCATTGGCGCCTCCCGCCCCAAACGAAGAGATGCCGGCCCGGCGCGGATATTCCCGCCGGGTGCCGTCAATGGTAAGGACAGGCCGGTTCCAATCGGCAAGCTCCTGCTGGACGACGAACGGCGTGTTACCGAACTCGATGCCCGGATTCAGCGTTGTTGCGTGCAGAGAAGGGACGAGCTGCCGGTGGCGGAGCATAAGCAGCACTTTGGTCAGCCCGGCGATGCCGGCTGCGCTCTCAGAGTGCCCGATGTTGGACTTCACCGATCCTAAAGAGCAGAATTGCTTATCTTGCGTATCCCGTTCAAACGCCCGGGTCAATCCGGTGATCTCAATCGGATCGCCAAGCGCGGTTCCAGTCCCGTGAGCCTCTATGCAGCTAATCGTTCTGGCATGGACATTGGCCCGTTTGAGCGCATCTGTAACGACCTCATACTGGGCCAGCGGGTTCGGGACCGTATAACCGTTCGTCCGTCCTCCCGCATTGAGCATGCTTCCTTTAATAACGCCATAGATGTGGTCGCCGTCCCGCACCGCTTTGTCCAGCGGCTTAAGCACAATGGCGCCTACGCCTTCCCCATCAACGAAGCCGTCCGCTCCGGCACCGAACGACCTGCATTGATCCCCGGAGGACAGCATGTTCATGGCCGACAGCCTTAAATAATGGTTCGGAGACTGAATCAAATTGACACCGCCGGCGATTGCACATTCGCTTGTGCCGTTGTTCAGGCTGTCAATGGCCAGATGAATCGCCGTTAACGAGGAGGAACAGGCCGTATCGACCGCCATGCTCGGGCCACGGAAATTGAACAAATAGGAGATGCGGTTCGCGATGGACCAATAACTGGCACCTGTCGGATAATTCCCGTTCATCGCCCCGACATATACGCCTACCTTGCCGCTGGCGCACAGCGTAGCAGGCGTATAGCCCGCATCTTCTATGCTTGCATAAGCGGTTTCGAGGAATAGCCGTTCTTGAGGGTCCATCTGTTTCGCTTCTTTCGGCGAGATGCCGAAGAACAGCGGATCGAACCGGTCGGACCCTTCAATGAATCCGCCCCATTTGCTGTACATCGTCCCTCTTTTGCCGCGCTGCGCTTCATAATAATCCGCCCAGTCCCAGCGATCCTTGGAAATTTCGGTAATGCCGTGTCTTCCCGCCTTCAGCTGCGCCCAGAATTCACGGATGTTTCCGGCACCCGGATAACGTCCCGACAGCCCAACGATAGCGATATCGGCTGACGCCGTTACGGCGGCGGATGTCCGGGCAGTATTCTGCGGAATCGAAGCAAACCGGCTGCCCGGCCGCGGATTTCCGGCTGCGCCTGCAAGGGCCGGCTCCGGCTGTGGCCCTTGGATACCGCCGTCATTAGGCCGTGCCCCGCCGGTCCCGGATTCATCCGGTCCGAGCAGCACCGCGAGCGTCTCCTGATGGGCCGTCAAGAAATATCCGGCAAGCTCTTCGACTGTCTGATATTCGAAGAACACCGTGCTGTTCACGCTGCTGAACTCTTCACTTAACGCATTCGTAAGCTGCACAACCAGAATGGAGTCGATTCCGTAGTTTTCGAACCGCTCCCTCGGATCGAGCTGTCCGGTTGGCATTTTGAGCACCTCCGCTATGCGCCGGCGCAAATACGCAATTGTCTTCTCCCTCAGCGTGCCTGCGTAACGCTCTCCTGCCCCTGCCTTCACCGGCTGGACGGGCAGAACGCTAACCCGATTCTCCTTGTCCGCCGGCTCGCTTTTCTCTTGAACGGGCTTCACCTGCTGCCGTACCGCGCCATCGCTTTCCGCCATAATAATCTGCTGGCCCCATGCGTGGACAGGCTCAGCAGGAAAATGGACCGAACGGAATCCTTCGTCTTCAAGCACGTTCAGCCACATCCCCGGCGATAAACCGGGTGAGCCCGGTATACGAAGCCGGGCGTCTTCATACCGCCACCACCCATCGAGCAGCCCGAAGGTCAGATGCGTAAACATGGATTGTCCGTGCAGCTCGTTCAGCAGCAGCAGGCCGTTCTTTTTGAGTACGGCTTTGGCGTTGCGCAGCGTGTGGCGAATGTTCTTCGTAGCGTGAAGTACGTTAGCCGCAATGGCGATATCGTATTCGCCCGGAAGAATCTGCTGGCCGGATAGCGGTGACTCGACATTGAATAGCTGATAAGTCAGGAATGGATGGTCCGGTCCATATGTCTCCTTGGCATGGATCAGGAAGGCTTGGGAGATATCGGTATAGCCATATTCCTGAATGTTGTCCGCATATGCCTTCAGCTTGCGCAGGACGCCGGCACTCGTGCCGCCGGTTCCCGCCCCGATCTCCAGAATGCGAATGCGGGCGGACGGATCTAGCTGAATCCGCTGCTTCACATAAGCGGCAACGATATCGCCGAGCACTTCATTGAAAGTGTCCGCCACCGGATTATGCTTATAGACGCCTTCTACGAGCTCCATGGATGAATTCGGAAACATAATATCCGTTGCCGGAAGCTTGCCCGATAAAATATCCGGAAGTGCACGCAGCGCCGTCTCCGCGAGCGCAATCTGCGCCGCCATTCCGCCGAAGGCGAGCCATTCCTTCTTTTTGCGGTCCCAGTCGGACCACAGCGCCTCCATCCTGACATTGGCTGGATACAGCCCCTTGCCGGCACTGTCTTGCTGCACACCCTTTCGCTCTCTAAGCAGCGCAATGCTCGCATCAAGCCATCTTGAATACCGGCCATGTACGCCGTTTCCCTGCACGAAACCGGTATTATCCGCTGCCCGCCTGAACATGCCGGACGCAAGCAGCTGCCCTTCGAGCATCCGGCAGAGCTGCGACTCCATGTCCTGAAGCGCCGCATATCCTTCTCCGGTAAGTCCTGCCGTCGCAGCCTCCGGGTCAGGGAGGACGCGGGCAAGCTGCTCCGCCGATTGAACGCTATTGTCCGGATGCAGGAATAGCTGTTCGTCCTGCGAAATGCCCTCGATCGTAAGGCCCCCAGTGGTCTTGAGCAGAGCCAGCTGATTCAGCGGGCCGGACAGAAGTCCGCCGAGCGCCTCCATCGCCTCCTCCGGCTCAATGGAGCCTATCCCCATCTGTGCCATGCGTTCCTGATAAGCATCGGAAGCAACGACACCAACCCCGCCCCAGTAACCCCAGTTCATCGTTTTGACCGGGTAAAGCGAGCGGGCGGCAAGCTGATGCGCATAAGCATCCATGAATGTGCATCCGGCGGCGTAATTGCTTTGACCCGCCGATTTCATGAAGGCATTCATGGACGAGAAGAACAGAACGAAATCGGGCGTTTCCCCGGCGAGCAGCTCCGCCATATTGACGCTTGTATCGACCTTGGCCGCAAGCGCGGACCGAAAACGGGCTTCGTCCATGTTCGCAAGGCTTTGGTCCGCCAGCACGATGGCCGAGTGAACAACACCGTCAATGCGGCTGAACCGTTTCTTCGCCGCGTCGTAGGCAAGCTGCAGGGAGCTGCGGTCGGATGCGTCCCCGGAAATATAGACAGGTGCTTCACCGAAGGCACCCAACCGGTCAAGCTTCGCCTGGATCAGCTCATCCTTCTCGCGTCGTCCGATCCAGACGATATGCGCCTGCCAGGTGCGGATCATATATTCGCTCCATACCTCGCCGATGCCGCCGGCTCCGCCGATCACCACGTAGACGCCACCTTTTCTGTACAAAATCCGTTCCGGGGTATTATTGTTACTCCGGTTGACCGGAATGAGCTTCTGGCGGAACCACTCGCCGCTTCGGTAAGCCCAGGCGTTGCCCTGCCGGTCTGCGGGCAGCGACAATAGCTCCTGAAGCGGCCACTGACCGCCGGACTCCAGATCGATTAGCCGTACGCTCCAGTTCGGATATTCTTTGGCGAGCGAGCCGATCAGCCCATGCACGCCTGCGTGTGCCGCATCGGCCTCTTCTCTCCGGCCTACGCTCTGCGTGTGTCCGGTAATGACCGTCCAGCTGGTCTTGCTGCCTCCTCCGCCTGCAAGCAGTACGGCCTTGATCAGCTTGAACAGCTGGAAGACGCCGGCTTGCTGCGCGCGGGTCAGCGAAACACCGGGCAGCGAGCCTTCGGCAGCATCCGGCGCAATCCAAACGATATGCTCCGGCATCCCTCCGTCCGCAAGCCGCCGGGCGATCTCTTCGATCGTATCCTCCGGCTGGAACCTAAGTGATTGCGCGTGTGGAAGCAGCTGTTCCAAAGCCGAACTGTTCTTAGGACCGGCATCGCCGACAATCGTTATGCGGCTGTCAGGCTTCGGCCACTCCTGAACCCGTTCGACAGGCACGGTGTCCCATACGGGGTGTAACGTCATAAGAGCGGAATGAGTCTGTCTATCCGCTGCCGCCGTTGCCATAATACTCGGCTCCGTCCGTACAGCGGTTACGGCATCGCCATCCATCCCCCTTACCGAATAGCCCTTCAGACTTGCAATAACACCACCCTGCTCATTGCACAGGTCAATGTCCATCTTCCGTACTTTGCCGCTGGCCGTGTCGCCCCCGCTCCAACGGACATAAGCCCATACGACGGAGGAGTAACGGCCGTAAACGGTCAACTCCTCAAGTGTAAACGGAAGCATCGGCTTCAAGCCGGCGTCCTCCTGCCCGATGCCGTCCATCAGACCGATCGCAGCTTGGAACGCCGCGTCCGTCAAGCTCGGATGCAGAATGAACCGGTCCGCCGAAGGGATGGCCGATGCAGGAAGAACCAGCTTCGCAAGCGCGCGCCCGTCACCCGCATACACGCAATCAACAGCCCTGTGGGCTGCGCCGTACTCAATCCCCATCCTTTGGAACGCCGAATAACAATCATCGGCCGTCAGAACGCGAATGCCGCACTTTGCGCGCAGGGACGCCAATTCCAGTGCAGGAGCAATTTCACTGCCGCTCCATTCCGCACGTCCTTGGCTATAGATGTTATCCCCGCTTGCTCCTGCATTGCCGCCGTAGATCTCGAATGCGATGTCCCCGCTCTCCTGCGGGCGCAGCCCGATATGAACGTTCGACGTCCCTTCGCTGATTGTGCAAGGTCTCACCCAGACCACCTCCTTCAGCCGAAGGCCCACCGGAATGCCTTCATTCCTTCCGCTGGCTTGGGCCGCAGCATAAATGGCCATCTCCAGCTGCGCCGCGCCGGGCAGCACCTTCTGCCCCCTGACGACATGATCGGCAAAGAAAAACTCGGTTCCCGTAAAGGCCGAGCTGTAACGCTGCTCAGAGAAGTCGGATGTATTGGCGTACAGCAGCGGATGCAGCAGCTCACCGGCAGGAGCAGCAGACCCGCTTCCCTCGCCTGCGGAGCCGGTATGACCGCCTCCCGCATCCGCCCCCGGCTTCGGAGACCAGTACCGGTTCTTGGCGAACGGGTATAGAGGGAGGGCAATCCGCCGAGGCTTCCGTCCCTGGTACATGCTGCTCCAATCGACCGAAAGCCCTTGCACCCACCAGTCGAGCAGCTTCGTATACTTTCTTTTGGCAAGCCATGCATCGACCGTGTGCTGCAAATCCTCATCTGCCGTTAAGACGGCCGCTGCGCCGTCATTAATTCTTCCCCGGCCGTAGAACAGATCCCCTGTCGTACGGTCTCCTCTCAGGTAAGCGGCCAGCTTGCTCTCAACCTCGCCTATGCTGTCTGCCAGAAGCGCGAGCCGTTCCTCCATCACCTCCCGGCCGGTCTGCAGCGTATGGGCTATACTGGCCAAGTCGGCATCGGTGAACGCTTCTTCACGAACTGCATCCAGCAGCGCCTGCGCAAGCGCGCGCAGCCGTTCCTCGTTCTTGGCGGACAGCACGATCACCGCAGGCAGCGGATAAGCCGCCGCGGGATCCGCACCCGCCTCTGCGGCAGGAATATATTCCTCCACCAGCAAATGCGCATTGGAACCCCCGGCCCCGAAGGACGATATACCCGCCCTGCGCGGATATTCCCGCACCGAGCCGGACTCACGCAGGACCGGCCGCTTCCATTCCGCCAGCTCCCGCTGTACGACGAATGGCGTTGAGGAGAAATCGATGTTCGGATTGAGCACGGAGGCATGCAGGGACGGCGCCAGCTGCCCATGCTTCAGCTG
Source organism: Paenibacillus sp. FSL H8-0259 (assembly GCF_037963255.1). Taxonomy (NCBI): domain Bacteria; kingdom Bacillati; phylum Bacillota; class Bacilli; order Caryophanales; family Paenibacillaceae; genus Paenibacillus; species Paenibacillus sp. FSL H8-0259. The sequence goes on along the minus strand of NZ_CP150147.1, from coordinate 3,069,164 downwards.
CAGCAGCACCTTCGTCAAGCCGGCAATCCCGGCCGCGCTTTCGCAATGGCCGATATTAGACTTGGCCGAGCCGATGGCGCAAAATGCCTTATCATCCGTATATGCCGAGAACGCGCCCGACAAGCCCGCGATTTCTATAGGATCGCCGAGCGATGTCCCGGTACCGTGAGCCTCGATGTAACTGACCGTTCTCGGGTCGAACCCCGCCCTGCTCAGCGCCTGCTTGATCACTTCAGCCTGGGCATTGGGATTCGGAACCGAGTACCCGTTCGTTTTGCCGCCGTGATTGATTGCACTTGCTTTGATCACGCCGTAAATCCGGTCCCCGTCCGCAACCGCTTCGGACAACGGCTTGAGCAGCACCGCGCCGACGCCCTCCCCGGGCACGTAGCCGTCGCCGCCTTCGCCGAAGCTTTCGCAGCGGCCCTTGCTCGACACGAATTTCCCCTGCGCAAGCATCAGATATTTGTTCGGATGAAGCGACAGGTTGACGCCTCCGGCAACGGCTACGCCGCACTCCCCTTGCTGGATGCTTTGGCAGGCCAGATGAATGGCGGTCAAGGACGAAGAGCACATCGTATCGACGGCTATGCTGGGCCCCTGGAAGTTATACCAATAGGACACCCGGTTCGCAATCGAAGACGGGCTGCCGGCGTAAGCGATTCTTCTGCCCGAAAGCTGCTCCTGCGCCCCGTACAGCTGGTACTCCTCATACATGACGCCGGCATAAATACCCACCGGAATCCGGCGGTTCAGCTTCCGGTTGAACGCAACCGATTCCCTCGTATAACCGGCGTCCTCCAGTGTATGGTAGACGCATTGCAGAAACAGCCGCTCCTGGGGATCCATTACTTCTGCCTCCAGGGGCGAAATCTGGAAGAACAACGGATCGAACTGATCCATCCCGTCCAGGAAACCTCCCCATTTGCTGTAAGTGGTGCCCAGCTTGTTCTTATCTTCGTCGAAATAAAGGGAGTGATCCCATCTTTCCGGCGGGATCTCCGTAATGCAATCCCGTCCCTGCTGCAAATTGCGCCAGTATTCCGCCACGTCCGGCGCTCCCGGGTAACGTCCCGCTATGCCGATAACGGCAATATCGATTGGACCGCCCTGCCCGTGCTGCCTTAATGACGGGGAAGGGCTGCCTGCCGCCGCCAACGCCGGTGAAACCCGGGAACGGGGCTGCCTCCCTGTAGAAGGCCGGATAAGCCCGGTCACCGGAGGTGCTGTCTTGGCAGCAGCTCTGTTATCATCCGCAGGTGGTCTGCCGGAGCCCAGAAGCTCCTTCAGTTTGGCTTGATGCACCCCGAGGAAATAGTCCGTTAAGGCGGCAAGGTTCTGGTATTCAAAAAACAACGTTTTGGACAAGGGGCCGAACACTTTCTCCAGTTCTCCGGTCAGATCCATCACCATAATTGAATCGATCCCGTACTTCTCCAGCGGGACATGCTCGTCGATCCGGTGGGACGGCAGCTTGATCGCAGACGAGAGCAGCTTTTTAAAATATTGGACCGCCTGCTCCCGGAATGCGGCCGGCAAGTCGGCAGGCGCGGAGGAAACCCCTTCCGCATGCACTTCAGGAGCCTCCAGTGGTTCAGCTTCCCTTGGAGTAGGCATACGTTCCGCTAAATGCTCTGCCAGCTGGCGAATGGTCGGATATTCAAGCAGTTCGACTGGCGTTACCTTGAACCCGACGGCCTCGCCTATGCTCACTGCGGCAGTTTGCATCTGATGCGCATCGAAGCCGAATTCGTCCCAATCGGTATCGATATGAATCTCGCTGCCGGGGACGGTGAGCAACCCGGATACGGCACGGACTGCGGCAGCGAGAATCTTCTGCTTCGTATCGCCATCCGTATTCCGCTTCACAGGAGCTGGCGCCGGGGACGGGGTTGCCCCAACCTTTGAGCTAGCCGCCAGCTTGTGCAAGGCGCTCCGCAATTGTGTCGGCTTGCCTTGGACGACCATGACCTGGCTTCGCTCTGAAGCGAAGGCGCGATAAAAGGCGGAGAAGCCGCTGTCCGTCTGAAGCGGCACGAAGCCGAACGTCTCCCGGAGCCTCTTCACCGTGCTTTCGCTCACGCTCATCCCGCCGTCCTTCCAAAGCGGCCAATTGATAGACAGCGTGCGGCCTTGGCGCTGCCCGGCTGCCGCCAGCTCGCTGCGGTATGCAGCGAATGCATCCATATAGGCATTGGCTGCCGCATAATCGGCTTGACCGGCATTCCCCATGCTGCCCGCAGTGGACGAAAACAGCACAAAAAAGTCTAGCTCGAGATGGCGGGTCGCCTCATCCAGATAGGCTAAACCGGTTACTTTAGGAGCCAGTACGTCCGCAAGCTCCTGTATGCCCTTATTCACGATCAAGCTGTCACGCACGATTCCCGCGCTGTGGATAATACCATGCAATTTGCCAAAGCGTTCCCCGATATCCCGTATAAGGCCGAACATGGCCTGCCTGTCGTTCATGTCGGCCTGCCGGTATTCTGCCCGGACGCCTGTGGCGCGAAGCTGCCGGAGCTGCTCCTCCTTATCCGCATCGAGCGGAGACCGTCCGGTCAGAACAAGCGTTGCCTGCTTGGCCTGCCGGCCTGCCTCTCTGGCGAATAGCCGGCCGAGGCCGCCTGTGCCGCCTGTAATTAAGTACACTCCATTCTCTCTCCACGGCTCAGCCGCAAGCCCGCCGGATGCTTCAAGCTCATCCCACCGTAATACATAGCGGATGCCGTTCTGATAGCGGATTCTCGTGTCCTGCGGGCTTCCGCCGTCGTTCTGCAGCTGAATGGCGAAGTCCGGAGCACTGCTTCCGGCTCCGGCTTCCGCTTCGATCAGCTGAACGGCAAGCTTCGGATGCTCCAGGGCGGCCGTCTGCAGCATTCCTGCCAATCCAGACAGCAGCCGCTCTTCGCCCTTGCCGGAGATGATGAGCTGCACCAGAGCCGAGCCGATGGAAGAATCGTTCGCAACGGCTTGCAGCTCGTTCAGTGCCAGCGCTGCGTACCGGCTGAAACGCAGACAGGTTTCTTCCTCCGCAGCAACCAGATTGCAAATGCGCCAGCGGCGGCTAAGCGGCCTGCCGTTCCAGCAAGCATCCAGGCTGTCTGCCAGCTCTTGCTGCCCGCACAGCATGACGAGATGAAGATCGAACGGTGCCGTTCTGCTGCCCTGATCGGATTGGCCCGCTGTTTGCTCTTCCCAGACGGGCTCAAGCAGCAGCGTTTCCGTTGAATCTTCTTCCGCCGGGTGATCCAAAGCACGAACGGAGAAACCTCTGATCTTCACGCATACGGCTCCTTGTTCATCGCATAGGTCGGCATCAAGCTTCCGAACGCCGCCGTACACCTCTCCTTCACCTGAGCGGATGTATACCCACATCGACGAAAGGCATGGACTGATCACCTCCACGTTCTCCACGGCAAAGGGGAGAAGCGGGCGAAGGGGCGCCCGACTTTCTTCCCCGATCAGCAGCCCGAGCGACGCCTGTAAAGCGGAATCCAGCATGCCCGGATGCAGAACGAAGGCATCGCCCGTTCCCCATACCATTTCGGGAAGCTTCAGCCTGGCGAGCACCTGTCCCTTGCCGATATACATTTCTTCCAATCCCCGGTGGGCCGGGCCATACCGGATTCCCATCGCTTCGAACCGATCATAGCTTTCGGAGGCAGTTATCCGCGCTGTACCACATTGCGAGCGGATCGCATGCAAATCGATCACGCTCCGCGCTTCGGATGAAGCCTCCAGCATCAGCCGGCCTTGGCTGTGTACGGCCGCAATGTCCCCGGATTCGGCTGAGGAGCCGGTGATCTCGAAGGATACGCTGCCGTCCTCTTCCGGATACAGCGCGATATGAACGTGAACTGGCTCTTCCCCTGCGGCGAGAGGACGGGACCACGAGACATGCTGAAGCCGGATTCCTGCCGTTCCGGCCCGAAGCGATTGCTGTGCGGCAGCATCTGCCGACTTCTCCAATGCGGCCCGGGCCATTTCGAGATAGGCCGATCCCGGCAGGAGCCGCTGGCCGTTGACGACATGATCCCTGAAGAAAAACTCGTCCCCCGTGAACACGGAGGTGAATTTCTGCCCGGCAAGATCGGACGTATTGTGCTGCAGCAAAGGATGACCCGGCGCTGCCGGACCAAGCCTATCCGCCAAGCTTGTGCTCAATACGGGCTTGATGTCAGGAATAGCAAACCTTTCCCGGGCAAAAGGATGTGTCGGCAATCCCGCCAGCCGCTGGGCGGCCGTATGGCGGTACTGGAGGACAGCCTGTCCCACATCGGTTCCGCCAACCCACAGCTCCGCCAATTTTTTGTATTTCCCGCCCGTCAGCAATTGCTGCAGGAATTGTCTGCCTTCCGCCGTGTCGGCGAGATCGGTGCCTTCCTTCTTGCCGGCCGCTCCGGCATAACGGCCCAGTGCCGGTGCCGGAGCAAGCCGGTGCTCCCCGGCCAGTTCCTCCAATTGCTGCGTAAGCTGGGCTACGCTGCCGGTTACGGCCGCAAGCCGGTATTCCATCGGGGTTCTGGCGGCTTGATACGTATACAGGAAGCTCCCGGTGTCCACGTCAGGGTGTGAACGTAAATACGCATGCACAGACCGGGCGTACTCCCGCAAGCTTGCCTCGCTGGCCGCAGAGAGCATGAACAAGCCTTGTTCCACGGCAGCCGGCCTGTCATCCGCCAACGGCACGGCTACTTCATGCGCCTCAACGACGAGATGCGCGTTCGTGCCGCTGAAGCCGAACGAGCTTACCGCAGCGAGCCGCGACGATTTCGCGTTTAGCGGCCATTCCTGCAGACAGGTGTTCACGTAGAAAGGGCTGCCTGCGAAATCGATATGCTCATTCTCTTTGCGGAAGTGGATCGAAGGCGGCATCTGCATATGCTTGAAGCTAAGCAGCACTTTTATTAAGCTAAGCACGCCTGCGGCGGCGGTCGTATGCCCGATATTGCCTTTCAGCGAGCCGATGGCACAATACTGTTTGTTCGATGTAAATTTGCCGAACGCATGGCTCAGCGCATGAATTTCAACCGGGTCGCCCAGCTTCGTGGCCGTTCCGTGCGCTTCCGTATATTGAATATCCTCCACGTTGATTCCATACCGCTCATACACCGATTGCTGCAGCTTGCTCTGGGAGAGGAAGCTCGGCGCCGTAATGCCTGAAGTTTGACCGTCCTGATTGGTGCCGCTCCCGCGAATAATTCCATAGATCGAATCGTTGTCGCGCAGAGCGTCCTCAAGCCTTTTTAGAATGACGATGCCTGCGCCGTCACCGACGACGATGCCATCCGCATCGTTATCGAACGGGCGGCACATTCCCGTAGGAGACAGCATGCCGGCATTGTTCATGAACAGAAAGGCACCGGGATGGGTATAGATCGTTATTCCGCCGGCAATGGCCAGATCAATAGCGCCATTCCGCAGCTTCTCACAAGCAAGGTCGATGGCGACCAGGGAAGAAGAGCATGCCGTGTTGACCGCAAGCGCCGGACCTTTGAGATCCAGGCAATACGCAATGCGGGCCGCCATAATACTCGTGTCGGTGCCCAGCATAGTATGGTGGGAGTAATCCTGCGCAGAGGGATACCCCATCGAGCCTATGAACGTGCCGACCTGTCCGCCCTGGCGGGCATATCCGGCATCTTCCAGCGCACGGTAGCATTCCTGCAGAACGATGCGCTGCGCCGCATCCATCGCTTCCGCTTCTTTGGGCGATATATTGAAGAACAGCGGATCGAAGTGCTCGATACCGTCCATAGCGCCATACCGGAGGGGCACAGGCGAGGAGGAATGCGCTTGGATGTAAGCGATCCACTCCGGATTGTCCATCATCCGGATGCAGTCCTTTCCTTGCGAAACGATCTCCCAGAACTCGTCTTGATTAGCAGCCCCGGCGGTCCGGCACGACAGCCCGATGACGGCGATCCCGCCGGAGACGGACCCTGCAGGGTCCGTCTCCGGCGGCCGGGGTACACTCCCCTGTTGCTGCGATTGCTGCACCTTCTCCTCGCGGGAAGGTGCACCGGCAGGCATTCCGGCCGGTCCGGGAACCGGAACGAAGTCCACCGCGGGACCCGTTATTTTTGCCGCGTATTCTGATGGCACCTTCGTTACCGGCCCGGCGGACGGCAGAGCACCGCTTGCGTGCAGCTGCCCGGCGACATAAACGGCCAACGCTTCGAAATGATGGCATTCGACGAGAATGCTGGTCGGGAGTGACAAATCGAAGCGTACGTTGATTGCTTCCAGCAATTCGACCAAATTAACGGACGAGATGCCAAGCTCCTTCAGCGATTCCGCCTCCAGCAATTCTTCCCGGTCCAAACCAAGGACCTGCCCGAATACGAGCACCAAGCTTTCTCTAACAACATCCAGCCTTTCTTCAAGTGAATCCGGCCTATTCCCAGAAATCATAAGATTGCTCCCTTCAACGGTCTCTCCTGCTGCGTTATAGACGCCGGCGGATAGCTCTTCTGCCCGAGATGCTTCATTTCGTTCAGCGCTTCCGCGTACGGGGTTTTGTGCGCGATTCTGATTTCGTTGAACGATTTCAGCTCCGCTTCGGTCATCGCCGTCTCCTTGCAGAGCTTGAACAGGCAGTAGCTGGTCCAGCCCCGCTCGAGCGAGATGGCGTTATTGGCGTAGCTGCGCAGCGAATCACGCGCGACCGGAACTAATCCTTCCGTGTTCCGCTCGCAATCCGGATCGTACAAATAATTGGCGACCCGGGACGAAACGTCGATAATCTCCTCGATAGCCAGGCCGCAGTGCGCCAGCACGCCGGCCCATTCCGCCGCAGTCGCAATCGCAATGCCAATGTCCGCATCTACGATCGGCCCGCGCAGATTCGCGATGAAATCCATCAGCAGCACTTGGCCGTCTTCCGCCAAGGAAGCGGCAATATTCGCGAACAAGGCGGTTTTGTCCGGGATGTGGCAGCACACCTCAATCCCGATGACGAGATCGTAGCAGTCAGGGAAGCGGTCAACCGTGCTGTCCCGGTGATAAATTGCTGCACGGGAGCTTAGATTCAGCCCTTCAATCCGTTTGTTGCCCAGCTCCGCCTGTCCCTTCGAAATGGTATACCCGTGCGCCTGGATATCTGGATACAGCGAAGCGATTTGAATGACATCGGTACCATGGCCGCAGCCGATATCCAGTACGGAGCGGACACGGCGGAAATCCGCTTTATAGAACAATACCTGCCGCAGTTCGATCTGTTTATCCTTGACAAGGGCTGCTTCATCCGGATACCGCTCCGGATTCAGCATCACCCTGCTCATCGAGAAGCCGGGAATCCGCGATTCGAACGGGCAAAACGTTAAATATTCTTCCTGAAATTCCGCCGAGCGGTCGACGGTGTTGAACGAGTACAGCTCCGCCGCCTTATTGCCGCCGTCCGGCCCCGAAGGAGGCAGGCTGCCAGCCATATGCTGAACGGATATGTTACGGTTCTCTTGCGGCCAACATTTTCTTCTTCTGAAAGGATACCCCGGAGCTGAAACGATTCTGGCGCTTCCGGCTTCGTACAGTTCAGCCCACGGCACCTGCATCCCCCCGGCCCAAAGCGAGGCGAGCTGGAGAAGGTCGCGCTCCCTCACCGCCTTACCGGCTGTCCCGGCAGTGGCGGATGCAGGCGTCTGATGTCCGTGAGTTCCCGAACTTCCGCCATAGATGGCAAGCCCGCCGGGAAGCGTTGCGGCCGTTCCGTCGATATAAGCGCTTAAGCCTTGCACCAACGCTTCTTTCGATGGTGTCACTATCGCAAGACGACATTTCATCGCCTCTCTGCCCACGCTCAGCGTATAAGCCAGGTCGCGCAAAGCGACGTCAGCCGAACGGCCGCTGTCCATATAATCTGCTAATTGCCGGGCCGCCGCCTGCAGGCGTTCATCGTTCTGCGCGGACAAAATAACGGCATAAGCCGCCGGTGAAGGGCACTCCCCCTGCGGCTCCGTTAATGAAGGAATATATTCTTCAATCACGGCATGCGCGTTCGTCCCGCTAATTCCGGTCGTGGATACCGCTCCAAGTCTGGCCTGGCCGGGCCGGGATGTCCATTCCCGCACTTCCTGCGCAATATAAAACGGGCTTTCCTTGAATGAAATCAGCTCGCTCAGCGATTCAAAGCCGGACACCGGCACAATCGTCTTCCGGTGTAGTGCCGTCACCATTGCGATTAGACTGACAACCCCCGAAGCGGCGAAGGTATGACCGATCAGCGGCTTGACGGAACCGACAGCGCAGTGGCCTTTCACATCGCTAAGCTTCCGGAATGCAGACGAAAGAGCCTCCATTTCGATCGAGTCTCCGATCTTCGCGCCAACGCTGTGTGCCATCAGAAACCCGATTTGTTCGGGACGTATGCCGCTGCGTTCATAAATCTGCTTAATCAGCTGCTCCTGGCTTAACGGGTTCGGAGCGGAAATCCCATTCGTCTGGCCGTCATAATTGACACCGCTTGCTTTGATCGTGCCGTAGATGCGGTCATTATCCGCGATTGCCTTCGACAGCGGCTTGAGGACGACAACTGCCGCTGCCTCGCCCGGAACGAGTCCGTTGGCCCTGCCGTCAAATACGCTGCACGTACCGTCCGGCGACAGCATGTTCGCTTTGCCGAGTCCGGCATACATACGGGGCGATACGGTTAGGCTGACGCCTCCCGCCACCGCCATGTCGCAGTCCCCGCTCCGCAGCGCCAGGCAGGCTTGATGCACTGCTACCAGGCCGGAGGAGCAAGAAGCCGTCAACGTGAAATTCGGCCCTTTCAAATCCAGCTTGTATGCGATCCGTGCCGACAAGGTTGCATTCTGATTGGAGCTGATCTGCCCTTCCCCTCCGGTGACATCAGCATATTGGCTCTCTTCCGCTCCCACATACACACCGCAGAGCTTCCCTCTGATCCTTTCGCCCATGTAGCCCGCATCTTCCAGAGCATGCCAGGCTTCTTCGAGGAACAGCCGCTGCTGAGGGTCCATCAGCTCCGCCTCTTTGGGCGAGATCTCGAAGAACAAAGGATCGAACCGGTCAATATCCGGGATGAACCCTCCCCATCGGGACACGCTGGTTCCCGGCTCCTTGCGGGGATCGCCGCTATATTTCCTCCAATCCCATCGTTCGGACGGTATTTCCGAAATGGCGCTTGTTTCCGTCACAAGATTGCTCCAGAAGGTGTCAATGTCGGATGCGCCGGGGAACCTCCCGCTCATGCCGATGATTGCAACCGGCTCCGGAATACCGGCAGTTGAAGCGCCCTTCGACACCTGCGCCTCCGGCTGCGGCGAACCGGACGATTCGGATACCAGGGCAGATTTCTGTTCACCGGAAACCTCACCGGACACCTCGTTGACAACAGGTTCCAGACTTGCCTGCACATCCGCTTCTTCAGCGCGCAGGTAATAGGACCGGACAGCATTCTCATGGCCCGTAAGCAAATATTCTTTTAGCTTCTCAATCGTCGGATAGGCGTAAAATAACGAAGGCCCGAAGTCGATTTCATACTGCTTGGCCAGCAGCCTGGCGAACTGCGTGAGCGAGATGGAATCGAAGCCATAGTCTACGAGATTCTCCCCGGAATCCAGCTTATTCAGCGGAATGCTGAGCAGGCTGCCGATATGATTCTTCAGATCACGCTCCATGTACTCCTCCAGTCGGAGAGGACCCTGCGCATACTCCGCTGAGCTCCCTGAGCGGACGAAAGATGCAGGCACGAAGTCCGCTGAAGAGGTACCGGTGCCCAGAAAGCGCCCGATTCTTCTGCTGTCCCCGGCAAGTACCAGATAGCGGCCGCCGGCCCTAGAGATGAGATCACTGAATACAGCAAGCCCTTCTTCCGCTTCAAGATACCGCTGTCCGCTCGCTTTCAGATACATGCCGCTCTGCTCTTCCTCCGAGAAGCCCATGCCCCCGTCTCTCCATAGAGGCCAGCCAACGGCAGCCGTATGGCCGCGCCGCAGCCCCTGCTTCCGCAGGGCGTTCCGGTAATCCGCATAAGCCATCTGGAACCGGTTGGCGGCGGCATAGTCACAGGAACCGAAGTCACCCAGTACGGCAGAGGTTGAAGAGAACAGACAGAAGAAGTCAAGCGGCTCCTCCAGCAGCAGCTCGTCCAGGATAGCCGTTCCCTCCGTCTTCGGAAGAAGCACCTGCCGGAATTCCTCCGCACTCTTCTCCATAACGCTGCGGTTCACCTGGATACCCGCAGCGTGAATAACTCCGTTAATCGGGCCGAACCGTGCTTTGGCCCGGGCGATTCCCTCCTGCATACGCGGAAGATTGCATAGGTCTGCCTGCACGTATTCGACACTGCTGCCCAGTGCCTCCAGTGTCCCGAGCTTCTTCTTAATTGTGTCATCCACAGCCGAACGTCCGGTTAGAATAAGCTGAACCCCGTGCGTCCTGGCGGCGTGCTCGGCGAACAGATAACCAAGTCCCCCGCAGCCGCCTGTAATTAAATAGGTGCCCCCCTTCTTCCATACCGGCTGAACACAGACATGATCTGTTGCCCTGCGTACTGTGCAGACGTTACGCTTACCTTCAACATACAGCACATTCCGTACGCTGGAAGAGCGCAGCTCTGCGCCTATTTGCTCCAGCCAATCCTTCATGCCCGCGTCCTGCCCGTGTAATCCGGCCTCCGCCAGCCATACCCCCATAGACGTATCGGGAAGCACATTCCCAAGCGAGCGCTGTATCCCGATCCACGATTCGGCATAGCAGCGCTCAAGCCCGTTCGCAAAGGCAGCCGCAGCTATTAATTTCCGCACCTCGAACTTCGTAGAGGCAAGTGCCTGAATGGTATGAACAAGTGCAGACGGATCTTGAATATGCTGCGGATTTTCGAGCGGCCACATGTAGAGCAGCGCATCAGCGTTACCATACTTGACGGCTATGTCACGGAAAGCATCAGCCAAGGAGGCGCTATCGTCTCCCCGGGCCCTGTACGTATCCTCAAGCCGCTCGCCGCCGTCTGGTTGTTCGCTCACGAAGACGATGCGTGCAGTAGGTGAGCTAAGCCTCACCGCATTGGATAGAATCTGCTGACTCCGGCGGTCCGACAGGAAGCACACAACCGTTTCAAGCTGAACTTGCCCGGCAGCAGGCATTTCTGCCCCGGTCTCTTCCTCCCAGATTTCCTCAAAGATCATGGGTTCGTCTTGCTCCTGCGGCGCCGGGTGACGATTCGGCCTTTCGGCCTGACTGTTCTTCGGGAGTACCAGCTGCGCACCGGCTGTGTCCATGGCAGGTGCCGCAGGGAAGGGACTTCCCTCCATCCAATACCGTTCTCTGGCAAAAGGATAGGTCGGCAGCGATATGCGCCGCGGCTTAGCCGGCAGACCATCATACAGCCCGCTCCAATCCAGACGAAAGCCCTTGACCCATAGGTCGAGGAGCTTGGCGAATTTGCCGTGCCGAATCCATTTGTCCACGGTTTCCTGCATATCCTCATCCGCCGTCAGCGCCGCCAGCACTTCCTGGTTCGCTTTCACATGACCGTGGTGCAGCTCTGGCTGATAGCCGTCCCCGCGCAGATATTCGTGAAGCCGCAGGTGCAGGTCGGCCATTGATAACGCTGTGAACGCTAACCGTTCCTCCATCTCCTCGCGTCCGACCTGCAGCGTATAGGCGATGTCCGCAAGATCGGCATCAGAATAGCCATTCGTTTCGGCCGCCGCTAGCAGACGCTGGACTCTCTCCTTCAGGCGGTCCCCGTTTCTCGCTGACAGCACAATCAGGAACGGACGGCCTGGTGCAGCCGCTGCGGGTCTTTCGCTCCGAACCTCCGGAACAAATTCTTCAACGATCAGATGGGCATTCGCTCCGCCTGCTCCGAAGGAGGAAATGCCCGCACGGCGCGGAAATTCCCTGCGGATGCCGCCGAGCTCCACAGTCGGCCTTTGCCATTCCCCAAGCTCCTGCTGAACGAAGAACGGAGTCTCGCCGAATGTAATATCCGGATTGGTCTCCTGCGCATGCAGAGTAGGCGCAATCTTGCGGTGCTTCAGTTGAAGCAGCACCTTAGCCAGCCCTGCCATGCCCGAAGCGCTTTCCGTATGGCCGATGTTGGACTTCACAGAGCCTATAGCGCAAAACTGCTTGTCGGACGTTTCCCGTTCGTACGCTTTGGTAAGACCGGAAATTTCGATCGGATCGCCGAGCGCCGTCCCCGTGCCATGCGCCTCCACATACGTAACGGTTCGGGCCGGAACGCCTGAGCGCCGCAGCGCTTCTGAGACCGCCCCGCGCTGAGCATCCGGGCTGGGAACCGTGTAGCCGTTCGTCCGCCCGCCTGCGTTCAAGGCGCTTCCCTTCAGAACGCCATAGATATGATCGCCGTCTGCAAGGGCGGCCTCCAGCGGTTTAAGCACGACTGTGCACACGGTCTCGCCATCGACGAAGCCGTCCGCTCCCGCACCGAACGCCCTGCAGGTATCGCCAGGGGAGAGCATGGTTGCAGCCGACAGCTTCAGATAATGGACCGGGTCCGCGATCAGGTTAACACCGCCGACGACGGCGCATTCGCTCATCCCGCTGTAGAGGCTCTCCAGCGCCAGATGCACAGCCGTCAAGGAAGACGAACAGGCTGTATCGACCGCCATGCTTGGCCCCTGAAAGTTCAGCAGGTATGAGACCCGGTTGGCAATCGACCAGTAGCTGGCCCCTGTCGGATAGCTGCCATTCATCACCCCGGCGAATACTCCGACCTTCCGGCTGGTGCTAAGATTCGCAGGCGTATAGCCCGCATCCTCTACGGAAGCGTAAGCAGATTCAAGAAACAGCCGCTCCTGAGGATCCATCTGGGCGGCTTCCTTCGGCGATATGCGGAAAAACATCGGATCAAAAGCGTCGATATCCTCAAGAAAGCCTCCCCACCGGGTATACATCGATCCGCTCTTGCCTTTCTCTTCGTTATAATAACTTCGCCAATCCCACCGCTGCGGCGGAATCTCAGAGATACAGCTTCTTCCCTGCTTCACGTTCTCCCAGAATTCGTTCACCCCGCCGGCCATCGGGAACCGGCCGGATAAACCGATAACCGCGACGTCCTGCACGTACGATGGCTTGGATTCCGAATTTGATACCGGCCTCGGTATCGATTCCGGCTCCGTTGCCGTCCTGGAAACAAACCGGCGCTTGGTCATCAAGGATGCCGTAGGTGGACGAAGCGGCGCGGAATGCACAGAAGGCGCGGAACCGGCTCCCGGACCGGCCGCAGAAGCTTCCGGTAATCCGGCTGCCACCGCAATGCCGTTCTCCATGCCGACCAGCTTCCGCAATCCGTCCTCCTGTGTCAGAATGAAATGCTCGACCAGCGAATCAATCGTCCTGTGCTCGAAAAACAAGGTTGAGCTGACCGAAGGTAACACTCCGCGCAGCGAATCCGTCAGCTGAACGACCAGAATCGAGTCGATGCCGTAGCTTTCGAACGGTTCTGAGGCGTCGATCCGGTGATCCGGCAGTCTAAGCACGTCCCCGATCAGCCGTTTGAAATAGCTGCGGCTTCGCGCGCGCAGCTCCTCCTCAGGCACACGGGTATCCGCAGCCTCCGCAGCAGCCGCAGGTTGGTTCCTTTGGAAGCTAACGGCTTCAACTTTTGCTGCCGCATGAATCGCCTTTACTTCCTTATGAACCTTTGGACTGCCGTCCGGCTGGGCCTGGAGACGTTGCCTTGCGATCCCGTCACTGTGCGCCGCAATAATCTGCTGCCCCTTGTCATGGGCGGCACCGGCCGGGAAGATGATCCGCCCGAACCCTTCCCCGGCGAGAACAGCCTGCCACGTATCTGGAGCAAGCCCCGGACAACCCGGCGCGCGCAGCGCAGCATCTTCATACGCCCACCAGCCTTCCAGCAGACCGAAGGTGATATGGGTGAACAAATCGCTGCGCGTGATTTCGTTCAGCAGCAGAATGCCCCCGCTCCGCAGCAGCGCCTTCGCATTGCGCAGCGCCGTGCGGATATCTCTGGTCGCATGCAGAGCATTCGCCGCGATGACGACATCGTAGACGCCGGCCGCATACCCCTGCTCCTGAATGCCGTTCTCGGCATTAAAGATGCCATAAGCCAGATAAGGATAACGCGGGCCGTATTCCTTCTCTGCATGCTGAAGAAACGCCCGTGAGAGATCCGTATAGGCGTACTCCTGGATCCGGTCCCGGTAAGGCTCCAGCTTGCGCAGCACCCCGCTGCTCGTTCCGCCGGTCCCTGCGCCGATCTCCAGAATGCGGATCTTTGCGGACGGATTGTGCCTGATACGCTGCTCCACATAGGCGACAGCCGTGCCGGCCAATACGCCGTTGAAGTAATCGGCATGGGGATTGTTCTTATATATTCCTTCGACCAGATGCATGGAGGAATTCGGGAACATGACATCTGTGGCCGGCCGCTGCCCGGTTAGAATATCAGGCAGCGCGCGCAGCATCGTCTCCGCCAGGATAACCTGTGCTTCTAACCCTTCGGTGTCCAGCCATTCCTGCCTGCGGCCGCTCCACTCCTGCCAGAGTGCAGCCGTCTCCTCCTCAGGCAATTCATTCAGCGGATCGGACACTCCAGCGTGCTCCGCAAGCAGTTGTACACTTGCCTCCAGCCACTTACCGAACATCGCCTGCCGCTCCAGCCTGCCGTTAGCAAGGGGGGCAGCGGTTGTACGAAGCTGCTTGAGCAGTAGCCGCACTATCAGCTGTTCCAGCTCACGGGCCGCCGGGCTGCTCAGCGCTTTGGCCTGCCGGGTCTGCCCTTCCTGGATATCTTCCGCCATGTGATGGAATATGCCGGCGCCCGGTGAAGCATCCGCTTGTGCGGAATAGACTGAGGCTGCCTGCCGGACATCGATCATTTCCATAGTCCCGGGGTTCGCCGTCCGGACCAGTGCCATCTGATTCACCGGACCGGCCAGCAGCGACTCCAGCGCAGCCATTGCCTCCGGCGGCTCGATGGAGCCGATTCCCCTGTTAGCCATGCGCTCGCTGTATTCCCGGGATGCGACAGCTCCGACGCTTCCCCAATATCCCCAGTTCATCACCTTGACGGCACACGGCCACACTCCTGCCAAATAGCTGGCATATGCATCCTTAAAAGCGCAGCCTGCGCTATAATTGCTTTGTCCTGCGGATCTTGCAAACGCATTGATGGAGGAGAAGAACAGCACGAAATCGAGCGGCTCGTCCCGGAATACTTGGCCTATCCTCACAGATACATCTACCTTGGCGGCAAGGGCCGCCTGGAAACGTTCTTCGTCCATGTTCGCAAGTAACTGATCCCGCAGCACAAGCGCCGCATGCACAATGCCGTTAATGCGGGAATAGCGCTGCTTGATCTCAAGATAAGCGCGCTGAAAAGACTGCAGGTCGGCCGCATCTGCCGTAATATATCCGGGTGCCGGACCCAGAGCCGCAAGCCGGTCGATGCCGGCTTGAATGCCGGAATCCTTCTCCCGCCTTCCAATCCATATCACATTGGCCTGGTAGGTACGGATCATATATTCGCTCCACGCTTGGCCGATGCCGCCTGCGCCTCCAATTACCACATACACGCCGCCCTCCTGGAAGAGCGTCGGTTCGGAAGCGGCTTCCTGAATCGGGACGAGCTTCTGCTTGTGCCATTCGCCCGTACGGTAGACCCAGGAATTTCCTTGCGGTTCCGCCGGAAGCCTGAACATGTCTTCAACAGGGAACTCCCGTCCCGCTTCCAGATCGACAGCGCGTATCTGCCAGCCCGGATATTCTTTGGCCATTGACCCTGCCAGTCCGTGAACCCCGGCATGTGCCGTCTTCAGCGGGTCACAGGAATGGATGGGCTGCGACTGCACCGTCACCAGCGTCCATTCCAGCGGCTGGCCGCCATATTTTAATTGAAGAAACGCTTTGATCAGGCGGAATACTTGCAGCACCCCGCGCTCCTGCTCCCCAATCCATGCTTCATCGGCAGGAGATTCGATCGTATTCTGCGGCGCAATCCACACCACATGGCGGACCGGACCCTGCGCCTGAAGCCGCTGCGCAATCATATCCGCCGTTTCTCCCCCCATAAGCTCCATCAGGGTAGCGCCGGCAAAGTGCTGCATCACCCGGTCGCGTATCACCCCGGGTGTTCCGACCACTAATAATCCTTCCCCATCCCGTGTATTGTCCTGCCTCATTTCAGGTTTAACGGCATCCCAGACCGGCAGCAGGCTTAATGTCTGCATCTGCGGCTTCGACTCGCTTGCTGCCGCTCCTTCTTCCAGCAGGCGCAGCGCTTCCGGACCGGTTTTACGAACCGTGAACCCTTTTAACCGGGCACAGACCTTCCCGCTCCGGTCGCATAAATCAATATCGAATTTGTCGGCGCTACCGTCTGCCGGGCTTCCATCGCTGTAACGGACATGGGCAACCATCCGGGAAGCGCACGCTCCCGTCACCTCCAGCTCCTCCAAAGCGAAAGGCAGATAGAGCCCCTGGGCGTCCGCTGCCTTTCCTGCGTCAGCCTCAGCGAGGCGCAGTCCTGCCGACGCTTGAAGCGCCGAGTCGAGCAAGCTCGGATGCAGCATATAGGTATCCTCAGTCCCCGCCAGAAAGTCAGGCAGCGTAAGCTCGGCCAGCACTTGTCCTCGGCCGGTGTGCAGCCTCTCGATCCCCCGGTGGCCGGGCCCGTACCCGATCCCCCTTAAGCGGAAGCTTTCATACACGGTACCGGCATCGAACTGCTGCCCGCTGCAGGCCGCATAAAGGGCGTCCAGGTCTAGATGCGGTGCATCTTCTACAGCATACAGCTCTGCCCGGCCGCTGCTGTAGACCGGCGCACTGCCGTCTTCCCCGTCCCCGTATATGTCGAACATAATTTCATCCCGCTCACCGGGATGGAGTCCGATATGCACTTGAACGGGCTGTGTTCCCGCGATAAGCGGGCGGGGCCACGTTACGCCGGACAGCCGGATGGCTGTCGGCTCGTCCGTCACGCCTGCAGCCGCGTCTTCTACGGCAGCACGTGCCATCTCCAGCAAAGCGGCGGCAGGCAGCATGGATTGCCCGTTCACCACATGATCCTCCAGATAAAATTCCGCCCCCGTAAACAAAGAAGTATACCGTTGCTCTGCCAGATCAGATGTATTTACATGCAGCAGAGGATGAAGATAAGCTTGCCCGGCACTGCCGCCGGATACATCGGCATGTTCTTGTCCGCCGGCAACCCAATACCGTTCTCTGGCGAAAGGATAGGAAGGCAGCCGCAACCGCCGCGGCAAGAAGCCCGAACCGGTGTAAAGCCGGGACCACTCCACTGCCCCGCCCCTCACCCAGAGCCCGAGGAGCTTGTTCCATTTGCCTTTTGCCATCCAATGATCCACTGCAGCAGCCATATCTTCATCTTGGGCGAGCAATGCCATCATTTCTTTATTGCGTCTGATCCCGTCCCGGTATATGTCCAGGGAGGCTGCCGCAGGGTTCTCTGCGTAAGCCGTCAGCTTCTGCACCGCATCCGCCATCGTCACCGCCGCAAGCGCCAGCCGTTCCTCCATGGCTTCGCGGCCGACTTGAAGTGTATACGCCAAATGCGGCAAATCCGTATCAGACAGTCCTTTGCAGCGTATCGCCTCGACAAGCCGCTTCGCCTGCTCCCGGAGCCTCTCCTCATCTCTTGCGGATAACAGAATAAGCGCAGGATGCACCGGTGTACCCGCAGACTCCCCGTACATTGCCTCCGTTCCGGCCGGTACGTATTCCTGAATAATGATGTGGGCATTCGAGCCGCCCGCGCCGAACGATGACAGGCCCGCTGTCCGCCGGTGCTCCTTCGCCGTTCCGTCCAGGTTAAGCAGTGGTCTTGGCCATTCTGCCAGCTCCCGTTGAACGGTAAAAGGCGTATTCGTAAAATCGATATTAGGATTCAGCACTTCCGAGTGGAGCGATGGCACGAGCTGTTTATGCTGCAGCTGCAGCAGCACCTTGGTGAGTCCGGCAATGCCGGCCGCGCTTTCGGAATGGCCGATATTCGACTTGACCGACCCGATCGCACAAAATTGTTTATCCTGCGTATAGGTCCCGAAGCATTTGGCTAACCCCGCGATTTCAATCGGATCGCCCAGCGAAGTGCCCGTTCCATGCGCTTCGATATACGTGAGTTCCCGGGCATCGAGTCCCGCTTCCCTAAGCGCTTTGCCGATGACCTCCGCTTGGGCGTTCGGATTCGGGACGGTGTAGCCGTTCACCTTGCCGCCGTGATTGACGGCCGTTCCTTTAATCACGCCGTAGATCGGGTCGCCGTCGGCAATTGCCTGATCGAGCGGCTTAAGCAGCACGGCACCGACTCCCTCGCCGGGCACATAGCCGTCTCCCCCGATACCGAAGCTTTCGCATCGGCCTTTGCTCGACACGAACTGGTTTTGCTCAAGCAATATATATTTGTTCGGATGAACCGATACGTTGACACCGCCGGCTACGGCCATCTTGCACTCGCCCAGCCGCAAGCTTTGGCATGCCAGATGAATCGCCGTCAGAGAGGACGAGCACATGGTGGCAACCGCCATACTCGGTCCTTGAAAATTGCAATAATACGACACCCGGTTGGCGATGGATGCCGAATTACCCGAAAGTGCCACCGCTTTTCCCTGTATCTGCTCGCGAACACCATACAGCTGATATTCCTCGTACATGACCCCGACGTATACGCCCACACTGCCCGTATGATACGGGGCGGAGGCTCCGCCTGTCAGGCGCACATAGCCCGCATCCTCCATCGCTTCATAGACACGCTCCAGAAAGAGCCGCTCCTGCGGATCCATCATCTCCGCTTCGCGCGGGGAGATGTTGAAGAATAGCGGATCAAATTCGTCGACGCCATCGATAAAACCGCCCCAACGTTCAGCGTTCCGGCCTTCGCTCCCTTTGCGGTGGCGGCTGTTATCCCAGCGCGCAGCCGGAATTCCGGTAATACAATCCCTGCCGTCCTTCAGTACCTGCCAGAACTCCTCCAAGTCCCATGCTCCCGGGTAACGTCCCGACAAGCCGATAATGGCGATATCCTTTGCGGCAGCCGGCAGACCCGCCGCTTCTGCAGCGGTATCCTCGCTATTACCGCGGTGCAGTCTGCCGGATGGCCGGGAGCGGGGCGTGAGCCTCTTCACCGTGCCGTCTTTTGCAGTCTCAGCCGGAACCTTGGCGGCTGCTGTCTCCTTCAGCCCGGCCGGTTCGCCTGACAATGCGGATATCCTGCCCGGGTAAGCTTTGGTCAGATATGCCGCCAATTCCTGCAAATTCCGGTATTCGAAGAACAGAGTCTTCGGCAGTGTCCCGAATCCTTTCTCCATTTCAGCAGTCAGCTGCATCGCTACGATCGAATCCATGCCGTACTCCTCCAAGGAGGTGACGTCATCAATCCGGCTGACCGGCAGCTTGGTCACTTCGGCCAACAACCTGGTGAGGTACCGTACTGCAAAGCCGTAAAGCACATCTATTTCGGCCAAAGTCCCGTCCGCACCGGCGCCGGTCTGTTGTTCCCATGTGGCGGACTGCTGCTTATCGATGTCCAGCATACGGGCAGCGTCTCCCTCAAGTACCAGTACATGATCCTTCTGTGCAGCCCATGCCCGGTACAATGCCCGGATGCCGGAGGCCGTCAGCAGAGGAATCAGGCCTTTGCTTCCAAGCAGTGCTGTCTCCGCTTGTGCCTCCAGCCTCATTCCGCCTTCCGCCCACAGCGGCCAGCCAACCGACAGCATCCGGCCGTTCCGCTTGCCGGACTGGTAGAGCGTATTGCGGAACCCGGCATAAGCATCCATGAAAGCGTTGGCCGCCGCATAATCCGCTTGACCGGAATTGCCTAGACTCCCGGCTGCCGATGAGAAGGCGATAACAAAGTCGAGCGGAAAACCGGTGCTGGCCTCATCCAGATGAACAAGCCCGTCCACCTTCGGTGCCAGCACCTCCTGCAGCTCCGCAGCTGTTTTGTGCATGAGCATACGGTCACGAACCAGGCCCGCGCTATGTACAATGCCGTTCAGCGTGCCATATTCGGAGCGTATGCTGTTCATTAGACTGCAAACTGCCGTAAAGTCGCTGACATCTGTCTTCACGTAACAGACGCGGGTACCGCTTCTGCGCAGCTCGTCAAGCTCCGCCTCCTTTGCCTTGTCCAGCTCGGAGCGTCCAGCCAGTATAATTGACGGAGCGGTAACAGAATGTGCAATTTCCCTGGAAATAATCAGGCCAAGCCCGCCCGCTCCGCCGGTGATTAGATAGACGCCTCCATCTTTCCAAGGCAGCGAATGAGGAGCATCTCCGCCGGAAATGTCAACCGCCTGGCGAATGGCCACATGCCGCTTCCCATGCTCGTAACGGATATGTTCGTACTCCAAATCTGTGCTGTCCTGCTTCAATTTGTACGCGAGGGAACCGGCACTGTCCCCAGGTTCCAGCTCAATCAGCTGCACGGCCAGAGCAGTGTTCTCCAGCTGCATCGTTTTCAGCATTCCGAAAAGTCCGGCATACAGCCGGAGCTCGCCCTGGTTCGGGACCGCGAGTTGAATAAGCAGCCTCTCCGCCGGAGAGCTTGGGCCTATGCGCTGAAGATGCTCGAGCAGAGCGGCCGCAGCCCTGCGGTAACGGGCGGCCGTCCCCTCCTCCTCATGAGGAAATTGGACGCATTCTGCACCATCCAGATTGGCACGAAGCGCGGCTAAATCGAACGCCTCCTGTCCGCTAAGGACAACGAGATGTTTAACGTCCGGGCCGGATAAACTATGCGCGAAGGCAGCCGGCCGTTCTTCCCATTCTTTATGCAGCAGCAGAGTAGAAGCCGGTTCTGTCTTCGTACCCGTGAGCGTTTCAAGCTCCAGCGGACGAACGGATAAGCCTTTTAGCTGAACGAGCATACTGCCCTGATCATCACAGAGGTCCAAATCATATTTGAGCAGCGGAGAGCCAGTCCCGCTTCCCGGGCTATAGCGGGTCCAGACCCACATCCGTTCCGTGCAGGCACCGTGAATAACCAGCTCTTCCAACGCGAATGGAACCAAAGGCTTGCCTGCCGCCCCTGCCGCCCCCGCCGCCGGAGCAAGTCCGATGCAGGCTTGCAGTGCCGCATCCATAGAGCTTGGATGCAGGACATAGGCCTCTGAAGCAGCCGCTTCCGCCGGCAGCGTCAGCCGCGCAAGCGCCTGGCCCTCGCCTAGCTGAAGCCTGTCCACTCCGCGGTGGGCTGCGCCGTATTCGGTTCCCATCGACCGGAACAGCCCGTATAGTGCTGGCGCATCCAGACTATCCTCCGCACATTCCGAGCGAACCCGGTCCAGATCCATCCGGGCGGCTTCTACGGTGCCGGAAGCAATTACCGCAGTTCCCTGGCAGTACACAACCGGCTCCTCTCCCGGCGCATGACTAAAGATATCGAATGTAATTTCATTGTCCGTCTCAGGAAAAAGCGCGATATCGACACTTGCCGTTCCTTCGCCTGCGATGAAGGGGTTAGACCAGACAATATGCTTCAACCGGATACGGAGCGGCCCTTCCGGCATTTCGCCGGCAGACATCGCCACAGCGGCCCGGACCATTTCCAGGTATGCTGTGGCGGGAAGCATACGCTGTCCGTTCACAATATGATCTGCCAGAAAAAACTCGCTGCCGGTAAAGACCGTCCGGAAGCGCTGCTCCCGGAAGTCCGAGACGTTCTCGTGGAGCAGCGGATGCAGCAAGGACGAAGCGGACAGCCTGGCACCCGCTGGATGGCCGGATACCGGTACCCAATACCGTTCTTTGGCAAAAGGGTACGATGGCAGGCTCAGGCGAAGAGGTACGGATTCACCGTACATCCTCTTCCAGTCGACTTCCCGTCCGTGGACCCATGCGGCGGCAGCGGAAGCCAAGCTTTCAGCAGCCGCCTCCGGAACGAGCCGGTCCTCAGCCGCGTCAAATCCCGACCGGCCAAGCCATACTGAGCCGGTGCTCTCTTCTCCCACTGCCAGCAGGCGCAGCCCAGCGACAAGCTCCGGTAAATCCCTCACCAGGAAGGCAGCGCGTTCTTCCATCGCCTCACGGCCGACTTGAAGCGTGTAGGCCAGCGCATGCAGATCAACGGCGCGGTAATCCGAATCCGGCTGTAAATAGCCGGCCAGCTTGCCGGCATATGCGTGAAGACGTTCCTTGTTTTTGGCGGAGAGCAATACAAGCGCGGGACACTGGCCGTTCTCACCAAGTGGCGGATTGACCGGGACCGTGCCTGCCGCGTGAGCCGCAGGGTCGTATTCTTCAAGCAGGAGATGGGCGTTGGAGCCGGTGGCTCCAAACGAGCTGATGCCCGCCCGCAGCGGTAGGCTTATCTCCTTGCCCTTATCCGTCACAACTGGCCGCTCCCATGCCGCGAGCTTCCGCTGTACATAGAAAGGAGACCGTTCAAAATCGATATATGGATTAAGCTCCTCCGCATGCAGCGAAGGCACCAGCATCCGGTGGTAAAGCTGCAAAATGACTTTCTGAAGCCCGCAAATGCCGGCAGCCGACTCTGCATGGCCGATATTCGATTTTACGGAGCCGACCGAACAGAACTGGGTATCGTCCGTATGGGAGCGGAATGCTCTAACGAGTCCCTCCATCTCTATCGGGTCGCCCAGCGGCGTCCCCGTCCCGTGAGCCTCGATATACGAAACCGACCTCGCGCCGACACCGGCCTTCTGGAGACATTCACCGATCAAATCGGCATGGGCCACAGGGTTAGGCACGGTAATGCCGCTCGCCGAGCCGCCGTGATTGATCATGCTTCCTTTCAGAACAGCATAAATATGATCACCGTCCGCAATCGCCTTGCTGAGCGGCTTGAGCAGAACGGCGCCGACTCCTTCTCCCGACACGTAGCCGTCTCCGCCGCTGCCGAACGTGCGGCAGCGCCCGTCGCTGGCCTGCATGTCCATCATGCCGTAAGTGGCATATTTGGCCGGATGGAGCGACAGATTGACGCCGCCTGCCAATGCGGCTTCGCAGTCTCCGCTCCGAATGCTCTCCATGGCCAGATGAACCGCAGTCAGCGAGGAGGAGCATACCGTATCGACGGCCATGCTGGGTCCATGAAAATTGCAAACATACGACACGCGGTTCGCTATGGGGGCATAGTTCAGCGATAGCGGAAACGGGTGCCCCTGCGCCGCCGCTTCAGCCCCGAGCAGCGCGTAATCCTTATGCATCACACCGACAAATACCCCGACGCGGCGGCGCTGATGCGGTCCTGCCGGTACTGCCAATGAATCCGGCGTATAGCCCGCGTCCTCGATGGTCTCCCAGCAGGTTTCCAGAAACAGCCGCTCCTGAGGGTCGAGCGTCTCCGCCTCTCTCGGCGTAATTCTAAAAAATTGCGGATCGAAGCAATCCGGATCGTCGATGAATCCGCCCCAGCGGGACATCGGCTTCCCCGAGGCGGAACGAAGGCCCGCCAGCCGCTCTGACTTCCAGCGGGAAGACGGAACCTCGCGGATACAATCTTTGCCGGCCGTCAGATTCGCCCAGAATTGTTCCAGGTTCGCAGCGGACGGATATCGCCCGGCCATGCCGATGACCGCGATGTCATCACCGCGAGCAGACGCGTGCGCTGCCGGTTCAGCCGCACCGGAATTCACAGGCCATACGCCGCCGTCTGCAGCCGGCAGATTCGTGCTCAGCTCCGGCTCCTCCGGACGAAGCTGCTCCGGATAGGCAGCTCCCAAATACTGCGCTAAGCGTTCAACCGTCGGGTACTCGAATAGAAGCGTCGGGGAGATGGCCGTCCCGAGACGGTTCTCCACAGCCTGGGCCAGTGTAAGCATGGAGGCCGAATCAAGCCCCATTTCAAAATAGCCCGCCCGCACATCAATCTGTTTCTCGTCCCGGTCCATCCGCTCCGCAATCAGGCTGACGAGAAAACGGCGTGCGGCGGCAGCCGCGCTCTGAGCCGCTTCCGTTACGTCCGGCAAAGCTTCTTGCGGCTGCCGGGGAAGGAGCTGACCAGGGCCCTCTGCCTCCCCGCCGCGGACCAGCTTGTTCGTAATATTCTTCAGCTCGCCGATTTGCCGGCCATCCCGGTTAAAAAACGCCAGCGTAAACGACAATAGTCCATCCCGTTGAATTACCGATGAATGCTTGACTACGGCCATACAGTTCGCTTGAATCAGCTCCGCAGCACAAAATGATTCGATGTAGACAGGCAGAAACAGCCGCCGGTCCTCCGCCAATTGCGTGAAGTGTGCCCCGGCCCCGACGCAGCTTCCGTCGAGCAGTGCCGGGTGGAACATGAAGCTATCTGCTTCCCCGAGGCTATCCTGCGGGAGATCCAGGTCCAGCAAGAGCGAATCGGCCTCGTCAAACAGCCTTCCTTCCGCCTTCATGAATCCGGAATGTACAAGTCCGAGAGCCCGGCACTGCTCATAGAGCAGCGCCATATCTGTCCTGCTGCCAGCCAAAGAACGGATACGGTCCGCATCGACCGAATGCTCGAACCGCACCGGCGGGCAGCGGTGCATCTCGGCGGTCATGAAAGGCCCGGCGGACTCTTCCTCCGTCCCGGTAATTTCGCCTTCCACCCGGATTTGCCATTGTCCCTTCTGCGCTTCCACACAATGAAGCTGCAGCCGGATCTCCTCGTTCTCCCGGACGGTTACGGGGCGGAAGAGGGTAACCTGGCGCAGCTCCAGCTCTGCGCAATCATATCCCTGCTCCCTGAACCATTGGTAACAGATATCAATGTAAGCCAATCCCGGCAGGATGCCGCTGCCCATCACCTGATGATGGGCCAAGATCGGATGATCGCTTTGAAACCGGAATTCTGTTGTTGTCATCCCGCTTAACCCTCCAGTCTTAATCTCTCTGCTCATCCTCGAATCTCATCAGCCGCTTTGGTCTGCTTCAGCCACCAGTTCGGCTTAACCGCGCCTGCGCCGGCATGCTGTTCAATGGCCTCCTCCGGCAACGGAAGCGGACGGCGGACGGCACTCGGTGCGCGCAGCTCCTCCCAGCTCTCCATGATGACATGCGCGTTCGTGCCTCCGTCTGCAAAACTGTTCAGCGCAGCGGTTCTGCGGCCCGGCCATTCGGCGCAATCCCTGCTGAAATAGAAAGGTGACGCTTCGATATCAAAGTGCTTCATCGGCCTTTGGCCGGACAAATACGGAACTTGCTCTCCATGATTCAGCATCAGCACCACCTTGATCAATCCGGCAATTCCTTCTGCACATAAAGGATGACCGATATTCGGCTTGACCGACCCGATGCCAAGCGGCACTCCGCCGTCCTTGCGGTACACGGCCTGAATTGCCTTCAGCTCCAGCAGATCGGTCACTACCGATCCGGAGCCGTTCGCCTCGATGTAACCGATCTCCTCCGGCCGCTTGCCGCTTCTGGCCAGCGCCTGGCGCATCACTTCCTTCTGTGCCTGCAGGTTCGGTACGGCAGGACCTGCCGTCCTCCCGTCATTGTTCACGGCGGTTCCTTTAATGACCGCGTAGATCCGGTCCCCGTCCTTAACCGCCTGCTCTACAGGCTTGAGCAGCACGACTCCCGCTCCTTCCGACAACACCACGCCCTGCGCGCGGCTGTCAAACACGTGAAAGTTCGGCTCCGGGCTTAAGATGCCCCGCTGCTGAAACAGCCGGTGTATCTTACTGGAGGTCAGCAGGCTGACTCCGCCGACAAGCGCACATTCGATTTCTCCGCTGCGCAAGGCCTGGACCGCCAGATTGAGGCCGACAAGCGCCGAAGAGCAGGCGGTATCCAGGACGAGACTCGGGCCGTGGAGATCGAAATACTGCGAAATGTTGGCGGCCAAATAATTCGACCCGACCGCCAGAATCGGATTCCGGGCTTGAAGCAGACTTGCTTCATCAGGATCATGCTTGCTGCGCGCACCGATGTATACGCCAACTGAACGCTCTTTGATCTCCTCCGGCGTATAGCCTGCATGATGCCATGCCTTGAGGCTTTCTTCGAGCAGCAGCAGTGCCTGCGGGTCCATCGCTTGCGCATCTTCATTCGATAAGCGGAATACAGAAGCCGGCATCGCCCGCGGCCGGCCGAGCAGACCGGCATAATACAGCTCCGGCCCCGGCCAGCGCCCCGCCGGAACAAGGCGGATGGCGGAGCTTCCCTCTGACAGCAGGCGCCAGTAGTCGTCCAGCGTCTCCGCTCCGGGAAAGCGGCAGGACAAGCCGATAACCGCGATATTCGGCGCATCCGTGCCCGAATCTATCATTCGGCCTGCGGCAGCAGTCTGCGGCAGCGGTCCTGATAACGGTACCGGCTGCCGCTTCAGAGCGGCAGCCGGTTGAACCGGGCGGGTGTCCCCTTGGCCCGGGAGCTCCATCGCCTCCCCGCTGTGTGCAGTGAACGAATCACCGTGATTGTCTGCAAGCCACGCCGATAAGGAATGGATGCTCGGGTGTTCATACAGGATTGACGGGTCCAGCTCAGTGCCGGCCTCCTGCTTAATGATTCGCAGCACCTGCGCCAGCATAATGGAATCCACGCCATATTCGGCAAAAGGCAGGTCGGGATCAAGCCGCAGCGGATCAAGCTTCAGCTCTTTCGCGAATACGCCTGTTACGAATGCCCCTACCGCCGGCAGCACACTTTCTGCATCCCGCTCTTCTTGCGGCACAGGCTTCCTTGCCTCAATCCGGGCGTCCCCCAGCTCACGCAGGCTGCGCAGCAGCAGCCTCTCCGGCTTCCAGCGCCGGGGATCGACCACGGCCGGCAGCACAACCGGTCCCAGGCCGCCGGACAAAATACGGTCCAGCATCAGTAAGCCCTCGGAATCCGTATGCGTAAGCATTCCCGTCTGTTCATAAGCACGGCTCTTAACCTCGCCGAGGCCCGTCTCCTTCCAGCTCGGCCACTGGATGCTGACCACCGGGCATTCCCCGCTCCATGCCTGTGCGGCGTAATCCATATACGCATTAGCCATCGCATAATCGCTCTGCCCCGCCGCCAGTGTCGGCACGATCGCTGACACCGACGAGAACAGCACAAAAAACTGCAGGGGCTCCTCTCTCATGCAGCGGTATAAGACATTAAGGCCCTTCACTTTCGGCGCCCACACCTCTTCCATCCTGCCGCCTGATTTGCAGATAAATGCCGGCGTGTCCAAATTGCCCAGTCCGGCGCAATGAAGCACGCCGCCGACCCCGCCCCAGGCCGCCTTCACCTCGCTTATGCAGCGGCGTACGGCCGCCTCGTCGGTCAAATCAAGGGCCAGCACCTTCACCTGAGCCCCTAGCGACTCCAGTTCGCGGACCATCCGTATTTTCTGCCCGGTCGGACTGGCCTCGTCCGCCGTATAGTCATCCCACTGTTCGCGGGGCGGAATGGCTTCGCGTCCTGTCAGCACCAGCCTGCGTACACCCCGGCTTCTGACAAAATGCTTCGCGCATAAGGCCCCAATGCCGCGGGTGCCTCCTGTAATCCATAGCGTATGCCCCTCCGGAAACGGGCCGGGCACCTCTTCTCCGCAATCCTTAGGCAGCTCAGCCAGGCTGGCGCGGTACCGCATCCCTTCTAGATAGCGTACCTCGGCATCTTCGCTGTCTGTCAGCAGCTCAGCCGCAATCGTCTCCGCCATAACGTGCCCCCCGCAATCCGGCGCGAAGTCGACGTGGCGAGAACGCAGGTGGCTGTATTCACTCTGCAGCATCCGGTATAAACCCGCCCGCATAGCCCCGGCCAGATTGACCGGGCCCTGCTTCTGCCCATGCGTTGCTTCCAGACCCGTGGTCACGCCCAGAAGCATCATGCCGTCACGCGTCCCTTGCTCTATCAGCCGCTGAAGCCAGGGAATCCAGCCATCCGGCTCGTCAGTCTGTTCTTTCCCACAGCCGGTCAAGTCGACGACGTATGAGTAGACATGCTCATCCAGCTCAGAGCGAAGCTCTTCGGAGCCCAGTATCCGGGCAGCTGGCAACTGCCGGGCAAGCCGGAGAGCAAGCGGTCTTGTCTCCTCCGTCGTGAGAATAGCCACAGCTCCGGACAGGCTGCAGATAGATGCTGGCGGTGAACACGGCTCCCACTGCTTTTGCAGCATCCGCATGCTCCGCTCGGCCGGTAGAGCCCCGCCATCACGGCGGGCAGACATAGGCGGCCATCCCTGTTGTCCAACTGCATGATCGTCTGGAACAGCCATTGAAGGCAGCCAGTACCGTTCCTTCGCGAACGGATAAGACGGCAAGCTGAGCCGTTTCGGAACATTGCTCCCATACAACTGTTTCCATTCAATACCGACGCCGTTTACCCAAAGCTGCGCGATTTTTTCCAGCTGTCCTTTGCTCAGCCACCGCTGCAGCAGCTCGCCGAAATCTTCATCCGCCCGGAATACGGAAGCCAGCTCGCTGCTTGGCTTGACCGCCCCCCGGAACACCGATGCAATATTCTCTTTCCCCTGCGCAATTTGTTCGAGCTGAAGGATCAGCTCCCGGCTGCTGCGGGCAACGCAAATCACGCGATCGTTCATCGGCTCGCGTCCCACTTGCAGTGTATAGGCTATAGCTTCAAGGTTCTCTGCATCCAGCCGGCCTGAACCTCCGGACTTTTCAACGGCGGGTGAAGCGTCTTCCTCTTCTATACCCGCCGTCCCTTCGGCAATCCGTTTCGCCACGGCGGCAGCCGAACGAAGCGCCAGGATCGTCTCGCTGCCGAGCTCTATGCCGAAGGCAGTCTTTAATTTATCGTGAAGCTGGATGAAATGGACCGGCTCCAGTCCGTATTCGGACCAGTCCTGCTCCGCATCGATGATTCCGTCCTTCATCTGAATG
The DNA here is from genome assembly GCF_037963255.1 of Paenibacillus sp. FSL H8-0259. NCBI lineage: Bacteria > Bacillati > Bacillota > Bacilli > Caryophanales > Paenibacillaceae > Paenibacillus > Paenibacillus sp. FSL H8-0259. The sequence goes on along the minus strand of NZ_CP150147.1, from coordinate 3,040,437 downwards.
ATGTCCGAGACGATGCTGCATACCCGGTGCTCAGCCGTTTCCAGAATAGCGGCGCCATGCTGCTTCCCGCCCGCTGCCGCCTTCTGTTCAGGCAAGGAGGCTTGCAGAAAAGCAGCCAGCTTGGCGGCATAAGCTTGCAGACGCTCCTTATTTTTGGCTGACAGCGGTATCAAATGTAGCCGTTCTCCCGGCTCAAGGCCTGCTGCGTTTACTGGCTTCACCATGTCCGGTTCCGGCATGTATTCTTCAAGGATGATATGGGCATTCGATCCGGTCGCCCCGAACGAGCTGATACCAGCGCGCCGCGGGAAGACCGTCTCCTTGCCGCCGATAACGGCCTTCGGCCGCTCCCAATGCTTCAATGTCCGCTGAATATAAAAAGGTGAGCCGGCAAAATCAATATACGGATTCGGCTCCTCCGCATGGAGTGAGGGCACCAGCTTCTCGTGGTACAGCTGCAAAATTACTTTGTGCAGCCCGCCGATGCCGGCTGCCGATTCCGCATGTCCGATATTGGACTTCACCGAACCGATTGAGCAAAACCCGGTGTCGGATGTGTAATCCCTGAACGCCTTGACAAGCCCTTGCATTTCAATCGGATCACCAAGTGACGTCCCCGTCCCGTGCGCCTCGATATAAGAGATAGTCCGCGCGTCGATGCCCGTTTTGTCCAGACATTCGCTGATCAATTCAGCCTGGCCGACCGGACTGGGCACTGTAATTCCGCTGACCGTACCTACGTGATTGATGACGCTGCCTTTAATAACAGCATAGATAGAGTCTCCGTCCCGGACCGCCTTCCAAAGAGGCTTGAGCAGCACGGCGCCGGCGCCTTCACTGGACACATATCCGTCCCCGCCCTCGCCGAATGTACGGCATCGGCCGTCGCTGGCATGCATATCCATCAGGCCGTAGGAGACGTATTTATTCGGATGCAGGGACAGATTCACACCCCCTGCCAATGCAACCTCACACTCTCCGTGCCGGATGCTCTCTGCCGCCAGATGAACCGCCGTCAGTGAAGAGGAGCATACTGTATCGATGGTCATGCTGGGACCGTGGAAATTGCAAAAATAAGAGACCCGGTTAGCAATCGGCGCAAAATTGAGCGACAAAGGAAACCTATTGCCCTTCGCCGCCTCTTCCGCTCCAAGCATCGCATAGTCCTTATGCATCACGCCGGCGAATACACCGACCGGCTGCCGCTTATGGCGGCCCCGGGGTTGAACGAGCGTACCCGGTGTATACCCCGCATCCTCAACCGTTTCCCAGCAGACTGTTAAAAACAAACGTTCCTGAGGATCCATCGTCTCCGCTTCCCTTGGGGAGATCCGGAAAAATTGCGGGTCAAAGCAATCCGGATCGTCGATGAAGCCGCCCCAGCGGGACACCGGCTTGCCCGAAGGCGAAACAATATCCTTATAGCTTTCCCATTGCCAGCGGGTGGACGGAACCTGGCGGATACTATCCTTGCCCGACTTCAAATTGTCCCAAAAGGCGGCTAGCCCGTCCGCATCGGGATACCTTCCGGCCATCCCGATAATAGCAATGTTACCGTCTGCACCGGCATCTGGCGACGGCAGGGCGTTCGCTGCCGCTTGTTCCCCGCCTTGCGGCTCGCCGGCGGACCTGAAGGACGGGATGTTTCCGTACGTATCCTTCCCGTACGCCTCCTTCTCGTACGCCTCCTTCCCGTACGTATCCTTCCTGCCAAAACGACCAGAATAGGCCGATGCCAAATAGTCGGCCAGCTGCACGGCCGTCGTATGCTCGAACAGCAGCGTTGGCGGCACAGCGTCTCCGATCTCATTTTCGATGGCATTCGCAATGGCAAGCAAGCCTGCCGAATCCAGACCCAGCTCATAATAGCCGGCATGGGGATTCAGCTCCTCTTCCGTCTTCTGCAGCTGTTCCGCCAGAAGCTTCCGCACGAGCTTCAGCGCTGCCGCAGCCCCCGCCGCATGGCTCTGCCGCTGTTGTCCGTCCGGGCGAGACTCCCCGATAATAATTTCCGCTCCTGTATTGTCTTGGCGAATCAGCTTCATTGTGAAGTTCGTCAGCTCAGCTACTTTACTCCCTTGATTATCGTAATAACTGATCGTCATCGACAGCAGCTCTCCCCTTTGTTGGACGGATGAAGAGAGTACCTTGGCGGAACAGCCGGTCTGCAGCAGTCCCGAAGCGCGGAACGATTCGTAAAATAACGGCAGCAGCAGACCTTTACCGGTCTGTAATCCACCCTTGAACAAGCCTCCGAGAATCCCGGCCCCGCTACCATCCAGGAGTACGGGATGGAACATAAATTTGTCCGCCGTCAGGAGCGCCTCCCCGCTGACAGCCGTTTCCATGATATAGGCTTCGTCTGTTTCCCATAACGTTCCCGCAGCTTTCATGAAACCGGTATGCAAGACTCCGCGCTGCGTCCACTCCTCGTACATCCTGCCCAGATCCCGGGAACGTGCCGGGGCCGACCTGTATTCGTCCGGATAGAGCTTATCGTTGAACAGTACCGGTCCGGTCCGGTGCATTTCTGCCGCTGCATATAAAATTTCCTCACCGGAGCATATTCCGCTGCGCCGGCTCTCGCCCCCGAAGCGTACCGCCCAGCGGCCTTCCGCGGTTTCCGTCACCTGGATGGTGAGCACAATATCCTCGCCGGGCCGGGCGGTCAATGGCTGATGGATGGACAGATTGCGCAGTTCAAGCTCGTTGAACCGGTATTTGTACTTCCGGAAGATTTGATACAGTATATCGATATAGGCCTGGCCTGGCAGAAGCGATTGTCCGCAGACCTGATGATGCCGAATCATCGGATTATTTTGATTAAAGACCAGCTGCTGCTTCATTCGTGATCCTCCTTTAGGCGTACGATTCCCAGATGATCGGTTCGCTCTCCGCTTCACCCGGCTGCGAATCGTCAGTCCCCTCAAGCCCGATGGTGACGCCCGGCCCTCCATCCGGCTCCATAGCCGGCAGCGGCAGCGGACGGCGGAGCGCATCCGGCCCGCGAAGCTCCTCCCAGCCTTCGAGGATGATATGCGCGTTCGTGCCTCCGTCCGCAAAACAGTTCAGCGCTGCGGTACGGGGACCCGCCCACTCCTGATGCTCCCTGCTGAAATAAAAAGGCGAAGCGCCGATATCGAAATGCTTCATCGGCGTATGGCCGGACAGGAACGGAATATACCCCCGGCGGTCCAGCATCAAGACAAGCTTAATCAAGCCGGCGATGCCTTCTGCACACAGCGGATGTCCAATGTTGGGCTTGGCAGACCCGATGCAAAGAGGCGGTCCGCCTGCCTTGCGGTACACGGCTTGGGTCGCCTTCAGCTCCAGCAGATCGTTCACCTCCGATCCTGACCCGTTCGCTTCGATGTAGCCGATCTCCTCCGGCTGCTTGCCGCTCCGGGCCAGTGCCTGGCGCATCACTTCTGTCTGCGCCGTATAATTCGGCGCGGCCGGTCCCGCTGTCCGTCCGTCATTGTTCACGGCAACTCCCTTAATGACCGCATAAATCCGGTCTCCGTCTATCAGCGCTTGCGCTACAGGCTTAAGCAGTACGATTCCTGCTCCTTCCGACAGCACCACGCCACTCGCTTTCCCGTCGAAGATATGGAATTGCGGCTCAGGACTCAGGATGCCGCGCTGCCGGAACAGCCGGTGCGATTTATCGGATACGAGCAGACTGACACCGCCGACAAGCGCGCATTCGATCTCGCCGGCAAGCAGTGCCTGTACCGCCACGTTCAAGCCGACGAGCGCCGACGAGCAGGCCGTATCCAAGACCACACTCGGACCCCGAAGGTCAAAATATTGCGAAATGTTAGCCGCCAAATAGTTCGTTCCGACCGCCAGAATCGGATTCCGGGCCTGGAGCAGGCTGGCTTCGTCCGGCTCATGCCGGCTCCGCGCGCCGATATAGACTCCGATGCTGCGCTCCTTGATCTCCTCCGGCACATAGCCTGCATGATGCCATGCCTTCAGGCTCTCCTCGAGCAGCAGCAGCGCTTGAGGGTCCATCGCGTTCGCGTCTTCCTCGGACAGGCGGAAATGTGAGGCAGGCATCGTGCGCGAACAGTCAAGCAGCCCTGCATAATCAGCTGCTCCACCCGTCCAGTTATCCCGGGTTACCGTTCGGATCGCCGACCTTCCTTCTGACAATAGCCGCCAGTAGCCGTCCGGTGTCTCCGCTCCCGGGAAACGGCAGGACAGGCCGATGACCGCGATATCGGCCGGCCCCGTTCCTGTCCTCACTGCCGTGGCAGGAACGGGGTCTGATTTTGGTTCGGGAGTCGGTTGAACCGGCTGCTTCTCCCGGCCGTTTAGCGTCGCTCCGAGAATACCCTTGTCCTTATCCGAAGCTTCTTCTTCCGGATTCGTTGCTGCCCCCAGGGAGAACGATGCGCCGTGTTTATCCGCCAGCCATTCCGACAGCAGGCGGATAGTCGGATATTCATATAGTACCGACGGGTCCAGATCAATGCCGGCCGACTGCCGTACGGTCCGCAGCACCTGGGCAAGCATTATGGAATCGACGCCGTATTCGGTGAACGGCGTATCGGGATCAAGCCGCGACTGTGCAAGCTTCAGTTCCTTCGCAAAGATGCCGGTCAAGAGTGCCGACGCGGAATACAGAAGGCCTTCTCTCCCGTCTTGTCCGTTATTATGGGCCGTCCCCTGCCGCACAGGCTGAGACTGCGGTTCCCCCTGCCCGCTCCCCAGGCTGCGCAGCAGCAGCTGTTCCGGCTTCCAGCGCTGCGGATCGATGACGGCCGGCAGCACGACCGGTCCAAGGCCCCGGGCTAGAATACGATCCAGCAGCCTTAAGCCTTCGTCATTCGTATGCGACAGCAGACCACTTTGCTGATAGATCCGGCTCTTCACTTCGCCTATGCCCGTTTCCTTCCAATTGGGCCATTGGACGCTGACAACCGGGATTTCCCCGCACCATGCCTGTGCCGCGTAATCCATATAAGCATTCGCCATTGCATAATCACTCTGTCCGGATGCAAGCGCCGGCACAATGGACGACACGGACGAGAACAGCATGAAGAACTGCAGCGGCTCGCTTTTCATGCAGCGGAGCAATACATCCAGCCCCGCTGTTTTTGGAGCCAGCACCTCCCGGATGCCGCTGCCTGATTTCCGGATAAACGCCGGCGTCTCCTGATCGACGATCCCGGCGCAATGAAGCACGCCGCCGATCCGGCCCCAGGCGGCTCTGACTTCATCGAAGCAGCGGCGCACCGCCTCCTCATCGGTCAGATCAAGGGACAGCACTTTCACCTCGGCCCCCAGTGCCTCGAGCTCTCTTACGGCCCGGATTTTCCGCCCGATCGCGCTGTCTGCGTCCGCCTCATATGCCTCCCACTGCTGACGGGGCGGAAATGCTTCCCGCCCCGTCAGCACCAGCCGCCTAACACCCCGGCGGTTGACGAAGTGCTTCGCACAGAGCGCCCCTATGCCTCGGGTGCCCCCGGTAATCCACAGCGTTTGCCCTTCCGGAAACGAGACGGGCGTAGCTTCTCCGATATCCATAGGCAGCTCACCCAAGCAGGCGCGGTACCGCGTCCCGCTTAGGTAGCGCACCTCGGCCTCCTCACTATCCGCCAGCAGCTCGGCGGCAATCGTCTCCGCCATAATAGGCTCGCCGCAATCCGGCCCGAAGTCGACATGCCGTGAACGAAGATGACTGTATTCGCTCTGCAGCATACGGTACAAGCCGGCCCGCACAGCACCCGGCAGATTGGCCGGGCCATCCTCCGCCTCCAGCCCCCGGGTTACGCCTATCAGCGTCATACCGTCCCGGCTCCCGAATTCGACCAGCCGCTGAAGCAGGGTTATCCAGTCTTCCGCCTCATCGCTCCGCTGCTTCCCGCAGCCAATTAAATCAATGAGTCCCGAATAGGCCGCTTGCTCCGGTGCGGGCTTGTCCAGCTCGCCGCACAGCTGCTCGGGGCCGATGATCCGGGCCGGAGCAAGCTTATGCGACAGCAGCAGCGCTAACGGCTTCGTCTCCTCCGACGCCAGAATGGCGACCGTTCCGCGGTTGCTGCCCGGCTCTGCCCGGAGAGGGCAAGGCTCCCATTCCTTCCTCAGCATCCGCAGACTGCGCCCGGCAGGCTCGTCTTCGCCATTACGCTCCGCCTCCTGCCGGTGCTGTTCCGCCGCCGCGATGTCCCCGGCACCTTGTACAGGCGGCAGCCAGTACCGTTCCTTCAGGAACGGATACGTCGGCAGGCTGATCCGCCGGGGCTTGCAGTCCCCATACCATGCGTCCCAGTCCGCCGCCGCCCCTTGCACCCACAGCTCAAGCGCCGGCTTAGCCTTCCTTTGCCGGATACAGCGGTTCATCAGGGGAGTCAGATCCTGCTCCAGCAGGCGCCGGTCGGTGAGTGCGCGGCCTGTAATCACACCGTCTCCCCCGCCAGCAGACAGGTAACTGTTCAATGCATCAATAACCGCTTTTCTGGAATCCGCCTGAAAAGCAAGCCGTACGTCCATTGCATCACGGCCAGTCTGCAGCGTATAGGCAACATCGGCCAAATCGATCTGCTCCCGGGAAGCGATCACAACAGCCAGGCTTCGGGCGTAGTCCGCCAGCTGCTCACCGCTTTTGGCCGACAGCACGAACAACGGCTGAACGCCCGTCCCGGCGGAAGGTCTCTTGTCGGTATATTCCTCAAGGACAAGATGGGCATTGGTTCCGCTGAAGCCAAACGAACTGACCGCAGTGCGGCGCGGCGCACCTTCGCGGCTCTCCCAGTCCTTCGTCTCCGTATTCACATAGAACGGCGAATCTTCGCAGGAATAATGCTCATTCGGCACCCGGTAGTGCAGCGTCGGGACGAGCTTCTTATGACGCATAAGCAGCACGGCCTTCTGGATGCCGGCGATGCCGGCTGCCCCGGATGTATGGCCAATATTGCTTTTCACGGAGCCGATAGCGCAATAGCCTTTACGGCTCGTTCGTTCCTTAAATACGGCCGATATTGCCTCAAGCTCGATCGGATCGCCCAGCTTGGTGCCGGTTCCGTGCATCTCCACATAACCGATGCTCTCCGGATCAATGCCGTACTTCTCATAGATATCCCGCACAAGCTCCATCTGGCTGCTCAAGCTCGGCGCGGTGATGCCGTTCGTTCTCCCGTCCTGATTGACGCCCGATCCGAGAATGACACCATGAATGGAGTCACCGTCCGCCTCTGCGTCTCCCAGCCGTTTCAGGACGATGGCGCCGACTCCTTCGCCGGGTACGAACCCGTTGGCGCTGTTATCGAAGGCTTTACACTGCCCGTCAGGTGAGAGCATGCCCGCATCGCACATTGAAACGTACGTTTCCGGGGTCAAATATAAGCTAACGCCGCCGGCCAGTGCCATGTCGATTTCCCGGTTCAATAACGCCTGGCAGGCCAGATGAACGGCAACAAGCGAGGAGGAGCAAGCCGTATCAATCGGAATCGCCGGCCCCTTCAGGTTCAGGTAATAGGCCAAGCGGGCGGCAGCTATGGCGTAGCTGCTTCCTGTCGTATGGGCAAAGCCAAAGCCGGAAGACATGTCCGCCTTTCCCCTCTCTCTGCACAGCGCCCCGTATTCGCTGCTCATGATGCCGAGATATAGACCGCACTTCATGCCGTCCAGCCGCTGCGGGCTATACCCGGCGTCCTCAAACGCCTTGTACCCTTCCTGCAAAAACAACCGGTGCTGCGGATCCATCCATTCCGCTTCCGTCGGCGATATATGAAAAAAGAGCGGATCGAAATCCGCAAAGTCTTCGAGCATTCCCAGCCACTTGGCATAAATTTTTCCTTTTTGAGGATGCGGATTGTAGTAGTTGCCCGTATTCCAGCGCGACGGGGGAATCTCCTTGACGGAATTCCTTCCCGCCGACAAATTGTCCCAATACTGCGGCAAATCGTCAGCCTCCGGATATTTGCCGGACATTCCGACAATCGCGATGGCTTCCCGGCCGGCAACCGTCCGGTCCGCAGGCTTATTCCGCCGCCCGTCTATGTTCGTATACGATTCGGCTGCGGCTGTCTGTCCTTTGCCGGATGCCAGAAGCGCCTTGGCTTCATCCGGCCGGATTTCCTTTCGCATCAGCGCCTGCAATATATGTTCCGCATTCATCGGCATTCCCTCTTTTGCCATAAATTCAATTCCCGAACAAGTTCATAATCCGGTCCCGCACTTCATCCTGAAAGAACGTCTTGGTGTGCATGTCAAGCTCCTGTTGCACAACTTCCGGAAGCTCCCTGCGCAAAGAAGCGGTCAAATGGTCTTTGAGCGTTATTAAGGATATTCTTGGTTTCTCCGCTAACTGTCTGGCTACGCCGTACGCATGCTCCAGCACTTCATTCCTTGGCAGTACAGGGAACGGAATACCTCTTCTCTGCAGCTCCGCGCCCCGATAGCTGCCTGCGCTGAGGAGCATTTCCTGCGCCAGGCTCATGCCCAGCTTACGGGGTACGATCAGCGTGGAGCCGAAGCCGGGCGTAAAGCCGTATTTCATAAAATTCGTATTGTATACGCTTTCCAAACTAAGAATGACTATATCTGAAAATAACCCGAGCACGAATCCTCCGCCAATTCCGTGACCCTGCATGGCGGATATCACCGGAATTTTGCAATTTAAGGCCAGGCTGTACACATCGAGATCGGTGAACCGGGCGCGGCCTTCATGAAGGCTTAGCAGTGACTCTCGGGTACCGCCGGAGGCGAAGTAGCTATCGTATCCGGTCAGAATGACCGCTTTGCCATCCGGATTGGCATCGATCTCCGCAAAGGCCGACCGCAGCCCGGCGATCAGCTCTCCGGAGAACATATTCCGGTTAGCACGGTCCTCCATCGTAATTTGGAAAATGCCTGCTTCCGCTTCATCCAGCCGAACGACCGAAGAGAACATTGCCATCAGTCCCCCCAGCTGTATTCACGGTGATAATCCCGGACCTGTACAAGCTCCAGCCGGCCTTTACCCCGCAGTGCCTGCCAAGCCTCCGGGATCAGCTGTGAATGGGGTTTCGCATTACGGGTTCCGAATTTGATCGCCTGCGTATCCCGCAATAGCTCATCGTATTCCGCCATTGACAGCGGATAACGTTCGCCCAGCGCCCGTTCGATGCCGAAACGCCGCTGCCGCCTCTGGCCTGCCGCCGTCACGACACCGCTATAAAACTCGGAGCAGCATCCCGAGCCGTAAGAGAAACAGCCGATTCGCCCCGGCGTCTCGAAGCTGCCCTGGTCGATGGTGCCGGCGAGAGACAGAAACAGCGTCGCCCCCATAATATTGCCTACCCGCTGGCAATAGCTGATTCCCGGCATGACACGCCGGAGGAAATCCTCCTCGATTTCAGCTTGACCCGCCTTCGCTTCCTTTCGCATCATGGTGCGGTGGGCACCCTTGACCATTCCGCCGAATGGCGTATGGCTGGCCAGATACTGGAACGTACTCCGGTAATCCGCGCCGATTACCCGCTTTTTGTATTCCTGGAACGTTTGCTGGCAGCAATCCAGGTAGGAGAGCAAGGATAGATCCACATCGCCCGCCTCCGTATCCGGAACAGGGCGGCAGGTATCCATCACTTCATATCCGTAATAACCGTTCGCTCCGATATCGGCTTCGAATACAGCCGGATTCTCGCCGACCAGCACCGCTGCTGCACCCGAGCCACCGCTCGGTTCAGCGAACGACCAGTCCGCCCCTTCGGCCTCGGCGGCGTCAGCTGCCGAGAACCGGGAGATGTCCGTCGCGATCACCAGCGCTTTGGCTCCGGGCGAGGTTTGCGACAATACGAAATTGACGGCCATCTGGAATCCTGCTGTACCGGAATAACAGGCCTGTTTGATTTCGAATAGCCGGCAGTTCCGGCTTAAACCCAGATAATGATGGATGTAGGTGCTGAGCGATTTGCCGAAATCGATGCCCGATTCCGTGCAAGTCACAAGCAGCTCTATCCGCCCGATCTCCTCCGGTGTCATATCATCGAGGAGCGGTTTGGCGGCGTTGACGCCGAACGTAACGGCATCCTCGTAGGGCATCGCCACCGTTTTTTCCTTCACCAGCAAATTCTCGAACCGGGAGGTGTCCAGGCTGCGGAATTTGGCCAGCTCGAGAACATCCAGGCTGGCTGACCCGCCGTACACATTCATCGCTTCGATTCCAACCGAGACCATCGTATCGCACTCCCATCGTTTATTTTGAAGCTCCCGTATAGCGAAGCTGCTGCAAGTAATGACCGGCTTGGCCGCTGTCGAGCGTCCCCGTGTATACCTTTTCCAATATCTCGTCGACCGACAGCTCGGCCTCAGCTGTGCCCGCGTTAGGCGGACCTTCCTTTTCTGCCTGCGTTTCCTGAACGTATTCCGCAAAATCATACAGCGTCGGATAGGCGTAGATTTGGGTTGCCGTTATTGCTGTACCGAACAGGCGGTTAACCGTCTGAATCCATTCCACGCCGATGACCGAATCCAGCCCCAAATCAACAAATTTCCGGGAAGGATCAATCTCTTCAGGCTTCATATACAAAGCTTCCGCCAAGCTTACAGCCAGCTGCTTCAGCAGATCGGACGGCCTTGCGGATGGAGCGGACACCGGCGGGTGAAGGACCCCTTCCTCCTTCGGCAGATCAGCAATACGCCCCTCGGATGACGGGGATATCAGCTGGACCAAATAGCTAGAAAAATCCCGTAGTGTCGGATACTCGTACACTTTCGTTGCCGGAATTTTCGTGCCGTACCGTTTGTTAAGGGTCTGAATCCATTCGACCCCGATAATGGAATCCAGCCCGAAATCAACGAACTTCCCGCCCGGGTCGATCTCGCTGCGCTTCATGTAGAGCGCCTCAGCCAAGCTAAGTGCCAGTTCTTCCTGTAACGCGTGCTCGTTACCGGCTTCGCGCAGGTCCGGCCTGCACTGCGGCTCCCTGCCGCTGGACGCTCCGGCGGCAGGGGGCAGCAATTCGGAGGAAGGCTTGAGCGAGATGAACGGTCTGGAACGGTCTGCCGCTTGTACTGTGCTCTTGGACCCGTATTCGGTTACGGGCCGCAACGCTGTTATCCCCCGCAGCTCCGAAACTTCCTGCGTGCGTGCTTCAGCCGGTGTAGCCGTCTGCGGCTCTACATGCGGCTTTGCCGCGGCCGGAGCGGAGTCCGCCGGATATGAACCGGACTCGTACCCAACCGGCGCAGTGTCCGGCGCTTTCGGCTGCTGATCCGAGGCCACTTTGCCCCTTCTGTCACCAATCCAATACCTCTCCCGCTGGAACGGGTAGGTCGGCAGTCCAATCCGGGGAACGGGAACGCCGGTGTACATCGCCTGCCAATCGAGATCGTAGCCTGCGGCGTACAGCTCCGCCAACGCATGAAGGCCGTTCTCCAGGGCCGCGCCCCGTACCGTTTCTATTTCCCTGATAATGCCCTGTCCCAGCTCTTCGAAGAGCGGTTGACGGCGGAATTTCCCATTCACACCAAGGTGCCCGGCACTGAAATACCCGCCCGAATCGCGTCCTTCAAGCAGCGCCTCAAGCTTATCCTTCATGACTTCCCCGCTCTGAACGACGAAGGCGGCCCGTGCCCCTGCGAAATGCTCCCTGCCGTTCAGCAATGCGGCGCATACTTCGGCGATCCGGTACGATCCTCCATTCCGTTCTAGCCATAGCAGTAAATCTCTCGCCCGGTTCTGTAACGCTTGCTCCGATTTAGCGGAGATGCACAGCAGTTCGTGTGAACGGTCCAGCGGGGACAGAATCTTTCGCTCCGGCGCTTCTTCCACCAGCACATGGGCATTCGTACCTCCGGACCCGAAGCTGCTGACGCCTCCCCTGCGCAGCGGATGACCATCCGGCAAAGGCCAGGACTGCTGCTCCGAGGCAACGAAGAAGGGGGACTGGTCCAGCGAGCAATGCGGATTCAGCACATGAAAATGCAGTGAAGCCGGAATACTCCGGTTCCGCATGCTGACCACAAGCTTAAGCAGCCCGGCGATCCCCGCAGCTCCCTCGAGATGTCCGATATTCGTCTTAATCGAGCCTAAACCGCAGTAAGGCTGCGGGGAATCCTCCGTTTTACCGCCGGACAGCCTGGTGAACGCCTCCTTCAAGCCGCCGATCTCCACCGGATCACCGAGCGAAGTGCCCGTTCCGTGCGCTTCGATATAGCCGACCGTTTCGGGAGCAAAGCCAGCCTTAAGAAGAGCGGCGGCTACCAGATCGGCCTGCTTGGCCGGATTCGGAACCGTAAGTCCGCTGGCCTGGCCTCCATGGTTAACAGCCGTGCCTTTGATAACGGCAAGGATGGTATCCTGATCCCGCAGCGCTTGATCAAGCGGCTTCAGCAGCACCATACCGGCTCCTTCCCCGCGCACGTATCCGTTCGCTTCGGCATCAAACGTGCGGCAGGCGCCGTCCTTCGACAGCATCCCCGCCTGGTAATAGGTGATGCTGTTGGCCGGGTGGCACATCAGATGGATGCCGCCCACAAGCGCCTGCCCGCATTCTCCATCAGTCATGGAACGTACGGCCTCATGTATGGCTACAAGCGAGCTGGAGCAGGCCGTATCGATCAACAGACTCGGACCATGCAGATTAAAATAATACGAAAGGCGGTTCGGCAGGGCCGCCATAGAAGCGCCGGGACCGTAGTAAACCTCGTGCTTATCCAGCAGCCTCTGATAATCAGAGCCGCTGGCCCCGATAAACACACCCGTATCGCTACCGGCCAGCTCCTTGGCCGGATAACCTGCGTGTTCGAAGCATTCCCAGGCAAGCTCAAGCAGCAGACGCTGCTGCGGGTCAATCCATTCGGCTTCCTTCGGGGAGATCCGGAAAAACGAAGGATCGAAGCCCGAAATATCGTCCAAAAAACCGCCCCTATCGATCCCCCTATGGGATTGAGCCGTATCGACGGAATCCGGCCACTCCCATCTGCCGTCCGGCATACGCCCGACGGCGTTTCTTCCTTCCTGCAGCAGCTCCCACAGTTCATCCAGATTGGACACGCCTCCGGGAAACCGGCAGGCGGCGGCAACGATAGCGATACCGTTATCCGGTGCCGCTTCGCCAATCCTGGCAGCAGCTTGACGCAGGTTCCCGCTATCCGTGCAATCCGGAGCATCAACGGGCTTCACAGCGGCAACCTCCTCTTCGGCTTGCGGCTCCTGAGGGACAGCCTGCTCCTCCAAGTAAGCAACGATGAGCTGCGGCGTATTATATTGAAAGAAAAAGGCCGGCTCCAATCGGACAGAATACTCGTGGCTGATCCGTTCGTTCAGCTCCAGCAGATCCGCCGAATCCAGTCCCATCTCCATCAAAGGCTGGTCCATGGAGAATTCTTGACCGCCCCCCAGGACGAGACCGATAACCTTCGTCACGTAGTCGCGGATCAAGCCGTTTCGGGATGGGACATTTCTGGCCGGCTGCGGCATCTGCACTGCGGGTAACGCTTTCACTTCTTCAGGCGAAGGCGATGCTGCATACTTAAGCTTCTGATGCCGGTGCTGCAAATCGTATTCGATCCAGACGCCTTGACCCTCGTTCGCGGTATCGAGCGGCCGGTAGCCCGGTATCAATTGCTTGATTCCCGCCCCATGCCATTCGTGAAATCTTAAATTCGGGTCCGCCGGGCTGCCATGCTCGTTGCGCAGCCGGATATAATCCTCCAGCGGGACCCCGGAATTCCGCGAGTAATTCTTGCACCGGGTAATGCCTGCTACGGTATGTACTCCGCTAATCAGGCTGCATCGCAGCAGCATAAATTCCAGCAGCTGGTCCCCCAAATTCCGGTGCTGCATCCCGGGCAGAATGTTCAGTCCAAGCAGCTGGACTACCGGTCCATTCTCCTCTTGCAGCTCTTCCAACCGGCCGAAGGAAGCCTGCCTCAGATGCCCGGATGCTCCAATTCTCTGGGAGTACACCGCTCCGGCTATTCTTCCATCCACTTCAAGGACAAGCTGACCCGCCGGGTCCTGCTCCCATCTGCTCCGGATGGAGGAGGGCGGTGTCCGAAGATCCGGCTCCCAGCATGCCTCCTCCAGCTCCTCTAGAGCCGGCATATCGTCCAGACGGGCATACCGGATTCTATAGTCTCTCCGTTCGAACCGGTTCAAGGTAATACGGCCGAAGGGCATCATCTTTGGGTATTTGCGGAAATAATTAGAATCCGGAAACAAGCCCGCCTCGGATGCGGCCATTAGAAACTGCTCTGCACTTACAAGAAGCTGCTGGGAGAAAGCGTGGTAGGCATCGAAATGCAAGCTTTCGCATTTGCTTATATAATCGCGTACAGTCCGCGTCTCCAGGCCGTGTACCTCCAGGATGATTATACCGTCCTTACCCATGACGGATGCCCAGCGCTCCAGATGCTCCACCAGGCTTTGAAACACGTCGGTTCCCGGAATTTCATTCCCTTCCGAGTCGGTATACGGCTGGTCGAAACGGACCCGCGAGCGGGCAGCGGCCGAGACCTGATCTGCCGGCGGCAGGTAGGGGCGGTCATGATCGAGAAACGAACGGACATGCAGAATATGCTCCGGGTCCCCGATCCCCAGCTCCCTCAAATCCCGGATCACCTGGGCCGGATCTCCAATATTGCCCTTGAGCACCAGATGCTCCGTCCCCTGCAGGGTCAGGCTTGTCGCGTCCAGCGCCTTCCCGTTATAATCGATGCCGATCAGCTTAAGCGGATATTCCTGCAAATGCCGGCCCCGGACCGTTTTGTCCCGGATGATGGCATGCATCTTCTTCAGCAGGGAGCCGTCCCCGCATCCCATGTCGGCGATATATTTCGGCTGCTCCACGAGCGGCTCACGGTTGAATATCGCCAGGACGATTTCCTCCATGTCGGAGAAATATTTCTCATGCTGAAATCCGCTGCCCACGACATTCAACGTCCGGTCGATATGCAGCTCATGCCCTTCCCCGTCATGTCCGAAGACCGCCCTGGAATCCCCGAACAGAATCTTGTCCATACTCATGAGCATCGGCCGGTAGGCGGCCATCGCCGCGGTAATGAAAATACGGTCTACCATAAAGCGGCCCGTATCAGTCAGGCAATCCTCTTCCTTAACTTGCGCCAGCCAGCCGTGATGTGAAAAGTAACGCTTAATCTCCTTACGGGCGCGCGCCCCTACGTTGTTCAGCAGCAGCGTGTTGCTTCCGTCTTGCCCATAGCTTAGCTGGCCGTTTTCTTTCAGTGCCAGGAGGAGCGGAATCACCAGCAAGCCGTCCATAAACCGGGCCATGACCGGGTTCTGCATATCCCACTGCCGCTCCGACCGCTCGATCCAATGCTCCAGTGTGAGCTTGGATGGGTTTCTTTTTAAATATGATTTCATCGGAAAAGACAACAGCGGCAAGCCTTCCTCCCGCATCTGTTCATGAACATCGGCCGAAGCCGTGCGGATATAAGCGTCCCCTTCGCTTCTCTCCACCCAATGCATCGATTCAAGCATGTTCAGCGCGATGCGTAAAAAACCCTTGTTGGCGTTCAGTTTCCCGGAAAGCTCCTGAAAAGAAACCGGGTCCGTCAAGGACAGCTCCGCGAAAAGTCCCTGCTTGCTGCATGCTGCAATGACGGGAATGGCTACATAGCCATTACTATAATCGTTCAATATCGTCAGCATAGATTATTCGTCCTCCCAAGGAAATTGTCCCTTCTCCACATAGCGGTAAATCTTCTCCAGATTCCGGGGGTCCGCGAAAATCTTCTCGTTAGCCGCCAAAGCTAACGGTTTGGATGTCGTCAATATCCCGCGCAGCTCGTTCATATAGGTTTTGTAATGCGCAATCGCGGGTTTCGGCAGCTTCTTGAGCCGGAGTAAATGCCTGCGGAGCAGCATTTCGCTGTCCGGGCCGTACCCGTCCACAATCCCCCACGCATGCGCTTCCTGTACCGGAATCGGCTTCGTTGTGAGGGTCATGTAATGAGCCTTCTGAAAGCCCGTCCGCCGAATGAGAAACGGTAATACGCAAGCAGGAAAAAGCCCGAACAGAAGCTCGGACAAGCTGAACTCCGCCTTCTCGTCTGCCAGCACGATATCGCAAGCGGCTGCGAAGCCTACCCCTCCGGCGTTCGCTTTGCCTCTGACATGGGCAATCGTAATGAATGGACCTGTCGCCAGCTTCTGCCACAGGGCATACAAAGGCTCCGGACGATTCCCCAGCGGCTCCCCCGCCGTCAGCTTCGCATGTATACCCTTGAAGTCAGCACCTGTGCAGAAAATACCGTCCATGCCTTCCAGTACAATGACCGACGCACTTTCCTCACATTGCGCCAGCGCGTGTGAGCATTCTTCGACCAACCGGTCGTTTATCGTATTGCCGGCTTCCGGACGGTACAGCTGAAGATAACAGACCTGCCCCTCAACCCGGACCTTAATCGTGTCATAGTTCATGAGGTCCACCTGTATTCCCGGTGATATTCCCGGATTTCCTCCAGAACAAGGCGTGCACTCCCGCTTGCAGACTTCAGTGCGCCGGGCAGTACTTCCGGATCAATCTTCAGATTGCGTGTGCCGAACCGAAGCGCGTTCGCAGGCTGGAACAACAATTCATATTCGTCAATCGATAGCGGATAACGCTCATCGAGCTGTTGGCCGATCATGAAACCGCGCTGAAGCTCCTGTCCCTTAGCTGAAGCAACTCCGCTAAAAAATTCGGAGCAGCAGCCGGAGCCGTAAGAGAAGCAGCCGATTCGGCCCGGCGTATCGAGACTTGCATGATCGATCGTACTCGCCAGCGAGAGCAGTGCAGTCGCGCCCATAATATTGCCTACCCGCTGGCAATACACCATACCGGGCCTAACCCGCCTTTGGAAGTCTGCTTCAATTTCAGGCGGCTTCGCCTGGGCCAGCTTCCGCATCATCGAACGGTGGGCGCCCTTCACCATTCCCCCGAAAGGGGTATGGAAAGCGAGATATTGAAAGGTCTCCCTGTAATCGGCTTCCGGCACCCTTTTTTTGTACTCCCGGAATGTCTGCTCGCAGCAGTCCAGATAAGACATCAAGGATAAGTCGGCATCGCCGGCTTCGCTGTCGGGAACCGGGCGGCAGCTGTCCATCACTTCATAGCCGTAATATCCGCTCGCCCCTACGTCGATCTGAAATACATACGGACGGGAGCTGACCAGCACAGCAACAGCGCCGGCCCCGGCACTCGGTTCGGCGAACGACCAATCAGCCGTCAGCACCTCCCCCGGCTCCACAGTCATGAAGCGGGAGATATCCGTCGCGACAACGAGCGCCTTCGCACCCGGTGATGCTTGGGACAGCACGAAGCTGATGGCCGTCTGCAGGCCCGCGATGCCTGAGTAGCAGGCCTGCTTGATCTCGAATAACCGGCAGTTCCGGTTCAGACCCAAATAATGATGTATATAGGTGCTAATCGACTTGCCGAAGTCGATGCCTGATTCCGTACAGGTGATAAGCAGTTCAATCCGATCCTTTGCTTCCGGCGGCAACGCATCAACTAGCGGCTTCGCCGCATTCACGCCGAAGGTGACCGGATCTTCGAACGGCAGCGCGACAGCCTTCTCTTTCATCATCAAATTGTCGAACCGGGTTGTATCCAATCCGCGATGCTTGGCCAGCTGCAGCACGTCCAGAAAGGCGGAGCCTCCATAGATATTCAACGCTTCAATTCCGACAGGCATTCTATTCCTCGCCCTCTCTGCTTTAAGTTTCTTCCTATCTGCTAAGACATATAGCCGTTTTCATTACGCTAGAGCCCGGTCGGGCAGCAGCGCATGACGAGCCCCATCCGTAACGCCTTACGCTTCCAAATCATACTTATGGTGACAGAGCTGCTCGCCTCCTTTCCTTTGACAGGGCCCCCTTAGGGTTCACTGCCGGAACGATACTGCCGCATTCCCCTTTCCCGGACAAAATAAAAAGACCGGACACAGGTGTGTCTAGTCTTTACATATATGTATTGAAATTTGGAATTCATAATGTCGACAGCTTCGCCCTTTCATGCTTCCTTCCGGAAGGCACTACCATTTCTATCCTATGTCCATCGGTTGCCATATAACGTGCCGAAACATCGGTTATACAGCTTCCGGTTTCATTAGCTAAAGTTATTCCTGTACAAGATTCGTTTCCGGCTCCAAAAGGATAATTCCTAAATCGATCGTTCTCCCACCGCCCAACAACTGAAGACTGACCTTCGCGCGCCTTTTGCGTTTGTCAACTTTGGTGACGAGCTCCTCTTTTCCAGTTAAGGGGCCCGACACGACGTTCATACGGGAGTTCTCAAAATACACCCTAGAATTCTCCGCCACATCGTCATGATCGAGCAGCCCCAATATAGGACTAATCTCCTCTTCCGGTATTTGCTTAAAATACTGCTCCTCAGAGTTCTCCAAATCATTCATAGCTTGGTGCTTATAGATAAGATCCTTGCGGCTGCAGTAGTTTAATAACCGGTAGACATGGGGGTTCTTCTGAAGGATATAATAGGTAGAGTAATTCATTTGAGTCTGGATGAACACATAGCCCGGAAATAACAGCCTTTCAATTAAATCATATTGACCGGCTCTTCTTTCCGAAATTTGCTTCTTGGGAACGACGCAGCGGAGCATCTCTCCGGAAAATAGCCGCTGCAGAGATGACTTCACACGGTCTTCGCAGCCGTTTCGAACGAATAATACGTACCAGCTCATAATATCCCCCAATAGTAAAAGATTAGAGACAGGCGGACTTTCCGATGAATGAATGCCCAAACTTGTTATAATCAACATATTAGAAAAGAAATTATATAATTGCTATTTTACTCATTATATACCAAAGGTTAGGAGTCTTCAACGATCAGTTACTAGAATCATTGCGCTATTTCTAATTCTTCATTTATTTGCAGCATTTGCTTCTGAACATTCTGATGTTAACAGAAATCCAGTATATATCCCTCCTCAAATGTCATAAATTAAAGGAGAAATCAATGGTCAAAAAAAACACTATCTTTAAAAATACTATCCTTAATAAGATTCCTATCTTAATTTTCATATGTTTGTTCTTGCTTACTTCTTGTAATAAGGATGCTGAAGTATTTATTGGAACTGTACACACAATAGATATAGAAAATAAAAGACTGCTAGTTATATCTGGCTTAAAAGAAGAGGATTTGAAGAAGAGTTACAAAGAACTTCTCAATTCTAGTGAATACGCTAAGATCATTTGGGTGAGTAAAGTTTCTCCCTCTAAATTCAAACAAGGGGATGAGCTTGAAATAACCTATACTGCAAGTGATGATTCTTATCCGGCACAAGTAACCGCCCAAAAAATCAATAAAATTAGTAATTGATTCAATAAATAAAATCTAGCAGATCAAAGCATCGTTTCTAATAAGAAGCGGTGCTTTTTTGATGTGAGACTAAAGCTACTCACAACCACTATTAGTATTTCGAGAAAGCTGCTCCACACAAAAATTCCCGATGAGGGAATTGCCTCACCGGGAATCATTAAATATTTCTCCTATTTAAAGCACTTGGCAGAATCCGTTGCGAAAGTAGTCATTTTTATGTGATGGATCATCAATGCTGCACAAATAAAGATTGAAAAGCCTAATTCCATCAGAATTATGTCTCGCCAAAGTTGAAAAAGAAGTCTAAAATTATTTAACAACGCCTATAATGACTCATAGAAGTTGCTAAATCCTCCAAACAGCAAAACTGTATAATATACATACTATTCATGATAATACAGTAAGTTTTATGCTTATGAATACTCTGTTTAAAATGCCCAGATATCCCGGAATAATTGTTATGATGGTTAAAGAGCAAACATAGAGTCACAAACTACCACGTTTTTAATATACTAACCTCTTCCATTAATTTCCATCTTCACTTTTATAGGTGACTTCTCCTTCATCATCAAAATCCATTTATCTAGATCTTGGTCAAATATAATTTTGTCTAACTTATCATCAAGAACTTTAAATACTAATAAAGCTACCTTTTCCCCTTGATCAACAACGCTCTCTATTACAGTTTGTCCACTTGAAAATCCATAATCAAACCCTCTTACTCCTACCAAAATCTTGACCACGCCTGGCAACCATTCGAAATGTCGTCTCATTCCCCGGATTTTCACCATTAAGGCGAATGAAAGAAATCTTGAGAGCATAACGATCGGAATAACAGTCTGTTGGTGGAGCATCCACCCAAGTACTCACGTTGACTCTACAAAAAAAGGAGGGGGTCTATGGGACCCCCTCCTCCCTCTTGCATAATTATACTTACACCACAATGCTGATTTTATTAAGCGGCAATATGAGCTTTTCAATAACCAGCACAGGAAGTGTATTAGCATTAACTGCTTTTCCCGGGTAAATGCTGAGTTGAATGACAAACCTTCCTTGTTTGTTCAGAGGTCCATCCTTGCGTTTCATGCATTCATTTAATTGTCTGCAGAATTCCGCAACCGCCCCTTCATTCTCGTTATACACACTCACATGTTTAAAACAGATTGGAACTGAGATTTCAGCCGGCTCCCCCGTATCTTCATTTTCATCTGTTTTCACGGATAGGTATGCAAACTTATAAGATGCTGAGCATACTATCGAATGCGGCAGCAACGGAGTGCCTCCATCTTCGAACAAACGGTACAATAAGGTGCCTACATGCTCTTCAATGGGATGCTCCATGGTCCCGGAGAGTGTTGAAAAATCAATCTCCCTGGTCGTTCTTAAACGGGGTGCAATGGAGTCCGTGAGGCTGACTTTTGGCGACCGGTAAACAAATTCTTCCACCGTTTCTTCCTCATAGGAGCTACAACATTTCATTAAGTTCTCATTGCGTGTCTCATAGAGACTTATCCGGGATCTCTGGAGTCTGAAAATGTTGAACTTCTCGATTCGAACGGTTCTCTCCGTATTTTCCGGCAGAATACGCTGATCAAACTGTAAATACTCCCGGTTCCCGTCTGCCTCCACAAAATAGAAGAGAAATGCTCCCGGGCCGGCGGGTTCTGATTGGTATTTACCTATCTGCATGGAGAAATCCCCTACCGAGATCGGACCTGTCAACTTATCCAGCATTACTTTCAACCGGGAAGAACTATCCTGCTGTTCCAAAGTATCGAATGTGGTGGGCTCGCTGCTGTTCACTCCGAATGCCGCTTTGGGTAACCAGGAGCTCCATTTCGATGCGATCTGTTCCATACATTTTTTCAAACTCTCCACCGCTTTGGGAACTCCTGTTGAATCAGCTCCGGGCTGTAAAGCCTTGCGTATATCCGGCATGATATGGATGAACTGGGCCAGAGTCTGAGGCAGTTCATCTGCGAATGCGCGCTTTGCAACTGGCGGTTCTTCATTCCAGACGATTTCATGCTTCAGCCGATCTTGCGCTGTCATTTCTTGCCGAAGCTTATACGTATACGTATACTTCCATTCTTTAGCCAAATCAAGAAGAGTCCCGGCATTGGCAATATCCGGTTCTTCCTGGTCGATATAGCCATGGTGCAGAAGCAACGGGGGTTCCGGATGTCCTTTTATCGCTACAGGGATAACCATATCTCCTAATGGAAGATCATACGGCACGATCAACGATATCCAAGCTGATGAAACAACCCCCTTCTCCACAAGCGCATATTCCAAATGAGTGACCCGATAATTCACACCTTTGGCTTGATACCGCGGGAAATGACCGGTGTTCTTAACATCAAACAAATAGGTCAATTGTTGTGTGCCTCTGTGAAGCGACAGCTTAGCTGGAGTAAAGCTTGCCTGGACGTAAGTCTCAATTCCCGGTTCTGCCTTGCATTCATCAGACAATCCAATGAAGCTTTCTGCCTCAACCGGCCCATAAAAACTCACTTGATCCATTTCACCCGGATCACCGCAAGCGATTTCCACGTTAAACGGCTGCTGTATGACTGTATCCTGCTTATAGGCTTCGGCGAGCTGGACGAGCATTTGCTGCTTGAATCGTTCACGGGCAGCGGCCAAATCGGAATTATCGGAAACCTTCAGCTTGCCCAGATGACTGACTTTGCTCGCATATGCTTCGGCTATGTCGCTTTTTGCCTTGCGAAGACTCTCCAGTTGTATGGCTCCATCATGTTTGCCTATCACACTCAGACAATCCTTGTCGAGCATTTCGTCTATGAAAGCGAACACTTGCTGAACCCAAATATCCAAGTCTTCCACGGATTCCGTCTCCACAGCATCAGCCAATACTGTACCGCCTGTGGCAGAGAATAATTCATACGGCTGAACGGTTAATGTGCGGCTGCGCTTCATGGCCTCAAACGGTGCTGCACCGTAGAAGAATTCAGCGGCTTGTCGTTCTGTTTTCAAACAAGCTGCGGCTGTGGTACCTATACCGACAACCCAGAGTCGGTTGCTATCCTCGCTGTCACGCCATGCACCCATACCTATCTTTCGATCAAAAGCCAATTCAAAATATCGGGCGAACGCTTCGATCGTTTGCGCTCCAGCAATTCTGGTTGACGATTCATGCTGGATGCGGCTGGTGCCACTGACTGCCTCTGGAATGGAGTTCATGTCAGGATCTATATGCTCTTCGAATGCGCGTAATATTGTCAATTCAAGGGTCAGCTCATAGAGAGGCTTCTCCTTGGTGAGTGTTATCGCTGAAGGTTCAATTTCACACTTCTTTATCACCGGATTATAAGGCTCGCCGGAAAGCTTCTTGCAAAGCGAACGCCAGCATTCCAGGACATATTCAATCAGGATATCCCTCACATCATGCGTCTTTGCCTCATCGATGGATAAGGTCACTCCTGCTTCGACATACTCCTGCGACAACTGATGATAAGCCAGCGCATAGCTGTCTTTGGCAGCGCAGGCTTGTTCATCTGTCAGACCGTCCGCAGAAAAAGCCAGAGTTACAACAAGCCCGTTCAGATCCAGACTGTAGCGCAGAGTTGTCCCCGGCCACTGGTGAGGAGGAACAACAAAATCACGGTAAAGCACTGGTATAGTGTAATTGTATCTTGGTTTGGACAGTGTATTTCCAAGAACGTCCCGTGGATATAGGGTTATTACTACTTGTTCTCCCAGCCCGGTATATGGGTTGTCAGCGGGTGTACCACATTCTACAGTCTCCGGCGGCTGTATGGCATGCTTGACAATAGGCAATACAGGCCGATACTGATACCACGGTCCCAGCCACCTGGAGGGATCTGTGGGTAATTCACAGGGCAGTACATCTACTTCCCCAACCGGTGCGATGGGTACGTCTGAAAGATCCTGCTCAGCGAATGCCAGACTGCCCTCCAGTTTTGTACCGATCAGATAAAACATCCTGCGCAAATACGCCTTCAGATCGGTTGACTCCATGACTGCAGGACGGTATACCTCGATACCTGCATGACCGGAAGGAAATGCGGGTTTGCTGCTTTGGAGGGTATCCAGAAAATAAAAGGATTCATCAGAATCGGGACCTATTACCGTATCCGCCGCATTCACGTATGCAGCGAGAGGCGCGTTGTTAACATACCGGAAAAGTATCTGTGCAAGTATGGGATTTTCCGGGTCTGGCGGCTGTTGGTCAAATCGACTCTCATACCAGAGACAAAAGCCTCCAGATCGGACATTGCCGCTTGTATACAGTAGCTGTGCGAATGTTGCGGGAGTTTGGGCTACCGCCATAGACAAGCTGTTTACTGGAGGTTCAGTGAACATTGTCAGATTACTACTGAGAACCAGAGGCAGATTGCTGTCCGAACTCCAAATGACCTGATCATCTGATTCTTTACGCAAGTGAAGTACATGAACACTCTCCAGACCTACCGGACCTGTACTTGATTCATTTGCGATCGCCCAGCTAAGCCGTTCAAGAAGCAGCTGTCCGTGTCCACTCGCGCCTTTCAACTCATACATATTGGGTACATTCGTTGGCCACAACCGGACTTCCACAAATGTCGCAAGTCGATATTCATCGCTGGCAGAATCTAATTTACAAGTTTGAAGCTTGTCCATTTTCCATAATCCAAGTGTTCCTGTCTGTGCGGCCAAGCGATGACCAAGCGCTGGCGTGAACACACTCAGTTTCCGTCTGAATCCTGTCACTGAACGGGTGTCTTCCCAAATCTGCGGCTGTTTCCCCGAATAGGTGTTGGGTACGTCGACAAAAGGCCTGAGCGGACGGACGCATGACCAATCATCATCCGGTAAATCAGTATGCTGCAACGCTGTTATCCGATCCAGCTCACACTTGGGAAAAACGACTGTGAGTGTAGACGGATCACCGTGAGGCTCTGTGCAATTGTTCATTGTTACCGGCAAATTGCTTGGCAGACGCTCAAGTTTTATGGTAAGTCCAGTCAACGAGTCGGCTAACGGAAATTGCTGCCCAATCTCGCTATATACAGATTTTTGCTCCGCAAACTCATTCAGTTTCACCCGGAGTCCGAACAAAGTGAATTGGGAGATGCTTGCTGCGACTATTTTCATCCGAACGTTATTGTCGACCACTTTATCAACAAGATCGCTTATTAATATCATATCCCTTGGCAAATCTAATCCAGATTGATCAACGGCTTCTCTGGCCAGGGCACGCGTACACAAGGTTACAACATCCTGAATCCACAAGGTAGCCATTGATGGCTCTATACTAAGCAATGGTCGCGGATCGGGATGAGAGTTAGTTACTTCACACTTATCTTCATGGACCGGCTCGGCCATCATCCGACGCGAATGTTGTCTTATATACTCAAGCTTATCCGTAGAGATCGTTTGGTTATTTGTGAAATCAATTTTTGAGGTTTGCGGAATTGCTACCCCAAAGAGTGTCTGTTCGACTGTCAGTTCGATATCGGGGAAGACCGGAAAAAATACTAATTGTTTGATTTCCGGCGTTCCGCTGCAATCTATTTCCGGATGGCATATCGAAATCTCAAAATATTCAGCCAGAAACGATACAATACCTGTACCACTCTGATTATAGATAATCGGTGATTGGCCGTCTGTTGTGTATCTTTCAATACTCTTTAATTCTTCTTTAGTAATGTTCTGTTGAAGCAACCTGTCGATGGGAGTACCTGAGCTAGAATTACGGTTCAAGTAAGCATTCAGCGTCCATAGCAGTACCCCCTTAGCCCATGCCTTAAATCCGTCGGGTTGAAGAGGATCGTCAATCATGTACAACATGGCTGAGCACTGAACCTTCTTACTGCCGCCCTCTTCTCCGACGGAAAGCTGCGGCATACAATAGAGCGTTAATTTGCGCCGTTCCAGCACAGGAACGATAACCGGCCACCAGACCAGATTGTCCGTAGTCAATGAATGGTGTGGGGATTGAAGGGGAGAGCATGTATCCCATGGAGCTGTAGTCTCTTTGCCCATTACAAAATCCATATTCATTTTGTCGTGAAAGCTTCGTGATATCTTCCCCTTTGCGATACCGAAATCGGCTTCTATTTCTCCATGCGCATGGACTTCCAGCACAAAATCGATATTCGTTTCCTTATAGGCTTCAATGATCATGTTGGCCGTTGCGTTGACTTCGCAATCCACTACGGCCTTAAGTACCTTTAAATCCACCTCTCCAAAAACTTTGCCGGATAGTCCCAATGTTCCTTGGTACCAGCTGAACTTTGCTCCATTCTTGGAAGGGTCGCAATTCGCATTAAACGTTGCATTCGTTCCTTCCAGGATTCCAATCCCCGTCAAACTAAGTCCGGCATTAAGCACTCCCCGCTTGAAGTATTTGCCGTACCCCAGATTGACAGCTAGTCCGGCCTCAATAATTGAACTGAAAGTACCTATTGTCGCACTAATTTCTGGAACTCTGCTATACGCAGACGTCTCAGCGCTTAAGCGGGCAAAATAAAAGCCTCCCCATCCAACATACGGCGAAGCCTCTATGCATAATGAACGGCTAAAATCCAAGCCGACCGGAAAACCGACATCGATCTTGAAATCTCCGTTTCGGTAGAGATCGAGTGCAACTTCGGGGACGATCACGGTTACAGCGCCCATCTCGATACGCCGCTGTTCATCAGGTAGACTGATAGCTCCGGTGAACCGCCCAACGGAGCCTTTTCTTTTTTCATAACTGAAATCACCGTTCAATCCAGCGAAGGGACCTGCCCCATCTCCAAGTAATTGAACAAAAATGCCATAACGGTTATGCTCATCCTGAAATAAAGCGGCAAGATCAACGAATGGAACCGGTTTGAACTGGATACCGGCGAGCCACCTGGCGTTGGGGTTATAAAATAGATCATTCGGTAAATGGCCATCATCCATCACTTTAAATAAGTCTTTTATTTTTTTGACCGTTGCCTGGGTTTTCATATCAGCTGTTAACTCGTCTGAACTTACAAATTGTCCTAATCCTGCAAACAGATCACTCAAGCTCTTTCGCGCTCCTTTCAAACACCATTTGTTGTTAGATACCAGCCGATCTGTCCTTTTTGATTACTGGCTTGAAAGATCGTAAATTGAGTCGTGTAGCTTGTCCCGAACAAACGTATATCAGCTTGAGTGCTCATTAGATAACCATCACTGGTCAAAGCAAGCTGAAGATCGTTCGGCAGCTTCAGATCCAGCATTTCCTCCAGAGCCAGTAGCCCCTTTTCCTTATCCAGATCAAGCCCTGGTATTTTGAGCCCGCAATAAAATTTCCCCTCCGCATTCCAGCCTGCAATCAAATTTCCGACAAGCATGCCCTCGGGCAACAGCTTGCCAAGAGTACCCATTTCGAAGTCAAAAACGAGTCCGTACCATGGTCCGTTTGCAGCACTATGGTTTGGCAATCCGGCAATGGGCACATCACGGTAACCAAGCTTATTCCAATCAGCCACAGATTCTGCGGATACCAGATAGCGTAGACGGAGCGGAAAGTTGGCCCCTAAGCTGCCGGGGCGTCCGTTGCTTTTGGCGGGATCGAGGGAGACTTGTGAAATATCAAAGGCAAACTTACCGGAATTTATGGGGTCATTAATGTCAAAATCCATTGTGATCCCTAAGTTGCCAAACAAGAGACCCAACAAACCCTCATCGACTCCATAGCCAAACAAATCAATCACCTGATCAACCTCTGGATTCAACTTATCAAGAAAAATTTTCGAACCGTATATGGAAAATACAGTCTTTATATTTTGTTTATCCGAAGCGTCGAGCGTCTGGAAGCTGATTTTGTCTAAGCGCATGTTTTGTAATATTGGTGGGAGAACCAGTTCCTGGAGAGCTGCACGCACAGGTGTCTTCGTTTGAAAGACATAGGTAGGTACACCTTCATGCTGCTCCATCGTTCCATATAAAGTAAGGATAGGCTTTGGAAACTCATGGCCACCATCCTCGCTGACTTTTACAGGACTCCCGTATAATGTACTCACAAGCAGCTCAATTTTGGCGTGGAACAATTCAATTTTTGTGTTTGCAAATCGGGCCTTCAGCTCGGTAATGCGAAATTTGTATGTGTGGATGTCCCAATCGACAGTATCCAGATCCTCGTACTTGACATACCCGAATAGCGAGCTTGGCTTGTCCAGTTTCAGGCCGGCAGCAGCATCCCACTCCACCAGGCTGGAATCGAGGCCCACATGGTGTGCGCGCAGGCCTCCTGGTTTAATGCCGCCAATAAGACCTATCAAATCATCCGGCATCTGTTCCGGTATAATATCCACATTGAGAGCAAGAATTCCGTTCCATTTCGGATCACGGCACATCCGGTAAAATGGAACCAATTCTGGGGGAACCTCATTTTCGGCCGCTCCACCCATACAGTAATCGCTCAACCACTTTGATAATATGCCCAATTGCCCTGCTTGATTGAATGCTTCACCATCCGTCCAGCGTCCGGGCTGCTCGATGCCATCCAACAACGATCCCTGGCAAAATTTGAAGATGAGGATATTCTGGTAATTCGTACCACCCGGTACTGTCAGTTTGAAGGGCCAACCCGATATAGTCACCAGGTCATCAAACTTTTCCCATAGCGGCGAAGCCGTGGGATTCATTGAAACGACAAGAAAGAGCCTGCTGGACAAGAGGGCATTTCGGAAAGTCGCCGAAGGGTTAGTAAATTTCAGCATGTCCCATGCTTCGGCTGCCCCCGGAACGAGACCTGCTGCGTTTCGGATGTTCTGCCCGATAATTAATTCCGACCACTGTCCGGCGATTTCTTGAACAAACAAGCCTTGCGGTGTGCTCGAAAGGCCATCTGTAAAGGCAGTGCTGTTGATGGCTGATCTCGCTGAGAGTTGGTTCATACGCTGCTTGCGATCCGGGGCAATTCCTCGCCGCTCCAATGTAAGCGCCTGTGTGAGCTGCATTTCATCATTCCGTTGAACCCCGAGAAGAGGAACCAGAGGTATGCTGTTTTCTGTATCCCTTGTCCAATCGAAGATAACCGGTTCATGAAAGTGACTAACACTTTCAGCCGCCGGGCGGTAATGAGGATCATCCTCAGGCTGTGCCGAATAAGTGATTGGCGGAGCCTCGAAAATACGGTTGTCGCTCGGGCGTACCGCTATCCAGGACGTATAAGCCTCATCCGTTAATTCTGGAGGTTGTTCAGTTTCGCTGCCGGCTGGATCAGAGGGCCAGAAAGCAGGTTTGCCTCGTATGAACTCCATGCGGTCACCTCTGTAACCATTGCCTTGAGGTACAAAAGCAATGGTTTCCGTTCCAGTGCTGCCACAAAGCAGGCGCATAGCTCCTGCAAACGGTTCTGCATCGGAGACCGAAAGGTAAAAGTTCCCTTGTGGGACCGTATATGCCGGTTCGAATGCCGCTATTTTATACTTCGGAGATAACACCAGCAATCCACTGCCAGGCAACGGCCGCGGCAGTACCCCTTCAACATTTGGTTCCAATCGGACATCTGGTTGGAGTTCTATAGTATGACCGAATGGGGTTCGGAAATGACTGGGCAATGCATCCGTCGATGGATCAAAGGCTAGATAAGACCGAAGACCTAAATCAGGCAGAGTCTCATAATTCCGGTTAAATGGATCAAGCTCATCCAGAGACACCAGATAATGAAGCCACTTCCCATCTTGTTTCTCAAAAACCGGGTAGTTATGTTCCTCAGTTGCGGTGGTATGCCCATTCTGTTGTGCATAAAAATATTTAAGTCCGACATTAAAATTCCCGTTCTCATCAAACATAGAATCAGAGGGTATTTCGATGCGAAATCGAAAGGTCCCGGCGTCCTTGCCGGCAAACGGTAGATGGATCACTCCTCCATCAATGCTTGCATTATCATTGCTCATAAAATCAATAAACGCAGAGGTGGTATTGCATAAATCAAGTCTCATGTCCTCGTACAAAAAGTTAACTTTTACGCTCATATCAATATCTAATTCATAGGCGCCATTTCCTATCATTACATTTAGATTTTCTTTTACTTTCATTCCCCCAATACCAGATACGATCTTGAGGATACTACATTTGTCAAGCTCAATAGTGTTCAGCCAGATAAGCTGGATTTCATCGGAGTCTCTTCTGTTTCGCTCGTACTCTTCCAGAGCATCTAAAAGTTGATCTTCTTGCGGACGAATTGCCGCAAACAGGAATATTCCCTTATCGCCCCAAGCTTCAACCAAACTCAGAGTATCCCGCTCGTATGTCCCCTCACGAGGTCGATACCCCCTCCAACCAACAGAAGGGTCATCCTGGGCCTCAAATAAGCTTCGACTGCTCATTTTTTTATAAAACAATGATATATCACCTCATCCGTTGATGTGAGTTCATTCACTAATATTTAAGTCCATTGTTTTAACAAATTCGGCTCTATGCAATGCCATTTATTTTGCGCTAAGTAATATCCATCTATACATAAGCTCCCATACACTTCTGCACTCGGAATGGTCATGCGAAGACTGTTAATCCTGATCTCTTTAACAACACTATCTGAAAAAGGGCCTCCTGCCGGAAATAATGCGACGTATTTTTCTTCCAGATTTTGATTGAACAGAAAGATTGGGTCCTTTTGTCTCCTTCCCACCTTGTAGGCTTGAACCAAACCTAAACCTGTTGCTATATCGACGAAAGATATGGAAGCCACATTAATTGCTGGGCAGGAATTGGCCTCCTTCACAAAATCTTTCGAAAGTTCAATATCCATTCTCAGCGGACCGCATATCGGAGAGCTTGTTATAGGAGCGCCGCATAGCCTCGTGATACAGAGGTTCGTCATTCCCTGCCATTCTGCGATTAAATAGGAAACGGATTTGGGAGAGTGGCCATATCGATCTGTAAGTAATCCCTGGACATATATTTTTCCGCTCTGGCGGTCGACCGCTGGCACGTAACTGATGCATACATGGAACTTTTGCGGACAGCCATGTATCCCGGATACAAAGCAGGTGGATTGCTCTAGACATTTATTGTCCGACAGCACACGGTCAATCGATGATCCTTCAATGACCATGTATGAAGTTCCGATCCTGAATTTAACTCTTGCAAGGTCAACCTCACTGCCTTTCAGCGAATAAAGCTCAACTACAGCTTCGATCTTATAATCACCTTTACCGATTAATGTAAAACATACCAAAGGTCCTGTGCATGGTGCGATCTTTCTTTGGACGATGTCAATATTGCTGTTTATGCTCAAGTGATTTACCTCCCTGCTATCATTGCTGCATTATATGTATAAATGGGCTTTTCCTGTGAAGAGTAAGCCCAGGCAAAACAAAAAAATGTTATGAAAATAAAGAGGTGAACTGGAGCAGTTGATTTCATCAGCTTTTTGGGCACGAAAAATAAGCATTGAAAAAATATGTAGTAGACTGAGAATGAGATAAAGAACGTTCTGCAACTGACGCTCAGCCTGCGGATCGCAGAGAGACTATGTCTTGAATGAATCCAATACGTGCTTTTCAAACGATGATAATTTGAATTGCAACTCACAGCAACTTCTCTATACGGTATGTAATGCGTCCTTTCAATCCCGATATCTTGACGCTATACCAAACAAAAAATGCTCCCTTAAGGGAGCAGGCCGACGGGAAAATACATTTAGATCTTCGAGCCTCACACTCGACAGCCTCAAACATCCACAGGAATTGTTTCTACAGTCCAATGGAGCAATCATCATTAAAATGCCCTTTGTACTTGATGTTCCATCTATATCATCAACTTATATAAATACCGCAATAAATTTCATTGATACGAAAAAATCTCGCTCATCACAGATTGGGCAAATTAAATGGCTTTTCTGACGCTCAAATTGGCTACTTCTACAGAAGTTATTTTCTCTGTATCTCACTTTATTAATCTCTGCTCGCTTATTTCTTCTAGCTCTCCACTAGGGATAACCTGCTCACAACCATCAAACGGTTCCAAATAAGCAAATTGCGGCTCCCTCCCTAATATGAGAGTCCATCGACTCATTTACTTATAATTCCAATAAAGATATTCGATATAATAAAAAATGCCAAACATAATTTATTACATTCAAAAAGTCCCGATATAGGAAATTCCTAATCGGGACTTTTTGAATAGTTATTTATTTTTCCATATACAAATTTCTGAGAATACAACTATATTGTATTTAATCTTAGAAACAAAAGAAAAACAAAGTGAATAGCATTGCAAAATTCAGCATAAATATGCTCTATTGAATGTTCATGCAACAAAATGAATATTCATTGATTCCTCATTTTTCACGAGCCATTTTTATCATCATTTGTGGCCGTTTTTTCAACTTTCGTGATCCACCACATTTTAATGAGTCATCATGCCAATAATCTACTCAACCACACCGGCTATACCCGCAATTCCCGCAAGTCTTACATCCCTCAATATTAATCAGCGATGCACTTCCGCAGGAAGGGCAGAGATCCCGCGAAGCAGTCGCATGGCTATGCGCACCATGGCCCCCGTGCCCATCATCAGTAGCCGTAGCTGGAACACTTGATTTCAGCTCGGCGTTCAGCGCTTCATTGAAATCAAGCTCCAGTGTAGCTGCGATAGGTGCAGGCACGTGATCGTCATGGGCGTTGTTCAGCACATGGGTCTCCAGCGCCTTGGCTACAGCGTCGGCGATGGACTCGACGCGGTTCGCACCGAAGCCGATGGCGCCGGAGCCGCCGATGCCTTTGAGATGCTTAATCAGCAGCTCGACCTTCTCGCCGTGATCCCCGTAACGCAGGAACAGCGAGCAGACGCGGCCCAGAGCTTCCGCCATGGCGAAGACGTCGGAGCCGGCTTTGCCGACGTTCAGGAAGATTTCGGCCGGCGTGCGGTCGAGATCGTTGATGGTGATATACGCCATACCGAATGGCGTGTTGATCTTATAGGTAGCGCCGCGCAGAACCTGCGGGCGTTTCTTGTATTGTTTGTCCACTACATTAGGCGCAGGCTGCGGTGCAGGCGCTGCTGCTACTGTGACTGGAGCCGGAGCAGCTTCAGCTGCCGCTGGCTCAGCTTCAGCAGTCTCAACTGCCGCCGGAGCGTCTTTCTTTTCTTCCTTCTTAGTCGTTTCCAATACCTGTACGTCACGGCTGCCGTCACGGTAGATCGTTACACCTTTGCAGCCCAGGTCGAAGGCCATTTCGTACAGCTCGGCAGTCTCTTCTACGGTGAAGTCGGACGGGCAGTTCGCCGTCTTGGAGATTGAGCTATCCACCCAGCGCTGAATGGCAGCCTGTGCACGGATATGATCCTTAGCGGACAGATCCATCGAAGTAACGAAGTATTCAGGGAGCTCTTCACCCGGATGGGCTTCCAGCCATTCCTGGGCAATCGGCACGAACTGCTCGTCATAGCCCAGACGGCTCTGGCGGTAATATTTGAATGCGAAATAAGGCTCGATACCGGTCGAAGTGCCGACCATGGTTCCAGTACTACCTGTAGGTGCCTGGGTAATCACTGTAACGTTGCGCATGCCGTGCTTACGGATGGATTCGCCGACTTCCGGATAGACCTCGGTGATATTACGCATGAAGCCGCTCTGCAGATATTTATCGGTATCAAAAGCCTGGAAAGAACCCTTCTCGCCAGCGATCTCAGCAGAAGCCAGATAAGCTTCGCGCGCCATGAAGCCGTAGAGCTTGTCCAGGAACTCCAGGGATTCCGGGCTGCCGTAACGGATATTCAGCTTGATCATCAGCTCAGCCAATCCCATTGTGCCGAGTCCTACGCGGCGTTCGAGCTTCTGGTTGGCTTCATTTTCCGGGAAATGATACGGTGTCTTGTCGATGACATTGTCCAGGAAACGCACGGAATAGCGGGTCGTTGTCGCCAGATCTGCCCAGTCCACGTCGTGATTCTCCGCATCGTAGAACTTGGAGAGGTTGACGGCCGACAGATTGCACACGCCCCAGCCCGGCAGACCCTGCTCACCGCATGGATTGGTGCAGATGATCGGGTTGAAATACCAGCTGTTGGACATCTGGTTGTAATATTCCATGAACACTACACCCGGCTCAGCCGACTTCCAGGCCGATTCGATAATCGTATGCCACACATCGCGTGCTCTTACGGTACGGTAAGGAATGACGCGGCGGCCGTCTGCTTTCCATTTATCCAGATCGCCGTCCCAGATTGTATCGTAATCCGGATCGGTGGTATCCGGGAAGACCAGCTCCCAGTCCAGATCCTCCTTGACGGCTTTCATGAAGGCATTGCTCACGCATACCGACAGGTTGGCATTGGTTACCTGACCCATCGTCTGCTTCACGGTAATGAAGTCCACCACATCCGGATGCCAGTCATTAATCATCAGCATCAGCGCGCCGCGGCGGCTTCCGCCTTGCTCAATCAGTCCGGTCGTATAGCTGAAAAGACCGCCCCAGGACACTGAGCCGCTGGATGATCCGTTCACGCCTCTTACAATCGCGCGGCGCGGGCGCAGCGAGGATAAGTTAATACCTACACCGCCGCCGCGGGCCATAATCTCGGTCATTTCGGAGAGCGTCTGCATGATGCCCCCGCGGCTGTCTTTCGGGGAAGGAACAACATAACAGTTGAACAGCGTAAGCTCCTCGCTTGCTCCGGCACCTGCCGCAATCCGACCGCCCGGTACCAGCTTCCAGTCATCAAGAATAGAGCGGAACTTGCCTGTCCACTCTTCCTGAAGCTCGGGAGTCTGCTCTACGGAAGCCATGGCTGCCGCAAGACGGTCCCACATTTCCTCCGGGGTCTTCTCAATATTCAGTGTCAGCTTCTCCACATCCGATTGCACGAGTTCACCGCTGCGGGTCTTCACCGTAACAATCCGGCCGGTGCGCTCAACAATCTCGCCAACCTCCTTGGTTGGAAATTTCGGATCATCCTTCGTCAGGACAAGCACCACATCGCCTACCTTGGCATTATTGCTGTCCGCGTCCTTCCAGGCATAACGGTCCAAAAATATTTTCTCACTCAGCCCCTCAAGACGCTGCTTGCGTTCCACTGTACTCAATAGAAAAACCTCCCGGATGATTGATAGGTAATACTTCCGTTCCTTGGTGTGGGCTTAGACTTTTTGTAACCCACAACAAGAACTTCCAGCGGCAGGGTAGCCGCAGCCTGCATGTACAGCGGAAGTTCCTCTTGTCAATAACAAATAACCGCAAAAACCCGCGAATAATCAAATTTTCAAGCTTTTGTAACAATATATTGTATACATCAGCTTTTCAACTATACCACATATTGTATCAGAGTTCTTTTTCCAAAAAAGCGGCCCATGGCGGGAATTTCGGAAAAACGGTAAAAGATAGTGGATTTTCTCCCTCTTTCTCGCTTTTTTACAGGTTCCAGATTGATAAGCTTCCGGGCCCGGAAGACAGATTCCGCCACGGATATTCAAGATCCGCCGAAGCCGCCGCAGCACCAGCAGCAGTACCGCCGCAAGGCTCCGCAAGATTACTCCACGGCAGCAGCCGGAGGATAGCAGGTTATGAAATCTCTCTTTTACGCGCATACTACTGCTACGCATTTCGATATGAAACCGCGCCGGAGGAGGCTGCAACATGACGCAATTATTCCGCAATTCCTTGCCGCAAGGGGGAAGTACGCCTGCCCCGCTGCTGCCTGTTCCTCTGTCCTTTGAGCGTAACTGGCTGCAGGACCTGGAGTCGAAGCTCGATAAAGGCGGACCCTGGGGAGACTGGAGATTATCCCGGCTGGCCATACAAGGAGAGCAATCGGGACTCGTTACGAGCTTCGATGAGCTGCAGTGTCTGAAGCATCTGTCCGGGTTATCCCCGCTCCCCCACCAGCTGGATACCGCCCATAAGGTGCTGTTTGAAATGTCAGGCCGGGCCATTCTGGCAGACGAAGTAGGGCTAGGCAAGACGATAGAAGCCGGACTGATCCTCAAGGAATATCTGGTGCGCGGGCTCGTAAGTAAAGTTCTGATCCTTGTCCCTGCGTCTCTGGTCCTGCAGTGGGTGCGCGAGCTGAACAGTAAATTCGGTATTTCAGCCGTGGCACAGAAGAAAGCTTACTCCTGGGGCAACGATATTGTTGTCGCCTCCATGGATACGGCGAAGCGTGATCCGCACAAGGAGATGCTGCTGAGCCAGGAATTCGACATGCTGATTATCGACGAGGCCCATAAGCTGAAGAATAAGAAATCAACAAACTATCTGTTCGTACAGCAGCTGCGCAAGAAGTACTGCCTGCTGCTCACCGCCACTCCCGTGCAGAATGATCTCGGCGAGCTGTTCAATCTGATCACATTACTGAAGCCGGGACAGCTCGGGAATCAGGGGGATTTTGCCACCAATTTCGTGGTCGATAAACGCCAGCCGAAGAACGAAGTCCAGCTGAGGGGCGAGCTCTCCAAGGTGATGATCCGCAACCGCCGCGGCGAGGGTCCCGTGAACTTCACGAAGCGCAAAGTGCGCAATATCCCGCTTACCCTCTCTTTAGAGGAGAAAGAATTATATGACGGCGTCACCGCCTTTGTCAAAGACCAATATCAGGAAGCGGGCGGCAATCTCAGCAGCATGCTCTCCCTGGTTACGCTCCAGCGCGAGGTATGCAGCAGCCGGGATGCGGTGTTCGTCACGCTTGTGAATCTGATCAAGAAGCTTCCGGCGGATTCACCGAAACGTGAGCGCATGATGGGGCTGCTCCAGACGATTCGTACTGTTAAGACGAATACCAAAGCGGAGAAGACGATGGAGCTGATCCGCCAAATGAATGAGAAGGTCATCGTCTTCACCGAATACCGCGCGACCCAGGAATATCTGCTGCAATATTTCCGTGAGCATGGACTGCAGTGTGTCACTTACTCCGGCGGGATGAACCGCGGCAAAAAGGACTGGATGATGGACCTCTTCCGCGGGCGCGCCCAGGTAATGATTGCTACGGAAGCAGGCGGCGAAGGGATCAATCTGCAGTTCTGCCACCATATGATCAACTTCGACCTCCCCTGGAACCCCATGCGCGTAGAGCAGCGGATCGGCCGGGTACACCGGCTTGGCCAGGAGAACGATGTAGTTATCTACAATCTCTCTACCGAAGGCACGATCGAGGAGCATATTCTTCACCTGCTGCACGAAAAAATCAATATGTTCGAGATGGTCATCGGCGGGCTGGATGTTATCCTGGAACGCTTCGAGAAGAAGGAGTCGCTTGAGAAAAGCTTATATAAAATCGTCCTCGAAGCCCGCAGCGACGAGGAGCTGCGCAGCGAGCTGGATCAGATCGGCGATTCACTCAGCGAGCTGACCCATGCCAATCTGGATGAAAGCGAGGTGGCTCCTTAATGCTGACCCCTGTGGAAGTACGTAAACAGGTCATGGATTACCTGGAAGCGACAGAGTGTACGATTCTCGAATCCTCTCCGCTGCATGTGACGGTGAAGCTCTCGCCGCGCGCGGACCGGATGCTGACGGACCGCCCTTATTATTGGGGATTCGTGGAGCGCACCGGCGTAGATCCGGAGACCCTGTCCTTCAGCTTCGTCTTCGATCCGGAGAAGTACGATGAACTGGCCGCGCAGGCAGCTGCGCCTGCGGCCCGTCCGCGCGGCGGGGCGGTCCGCCCGGCGGCAGGACCTCTGACGGGCGGCATCGGCGCGGCGGGTGCTGCGGATGCTGAGGCAGGCGCGGAGCCTGGCGCCGCACCGGCAGCTGCACCCGGAGGCGTGGTGCCGCCCGGGGTCTCCGCTGATCCGGAGGACAGCATCCTCGCCCGGTACTTCGGCATCGTCCCGCAGCTGCCGCGCATCGGGCCGGGCATGATCCGCCGCGAGGATGTGACCTACGGCAGCAAGCGCCTGCGGCAGATCTGGTCAGCGGCACGGGATGAGGGCAAATGCCTGCAGCTGTTCGAGGACCCGGGACTCCGGCAGCGGACCACGCTGTTCTCAGCCGCCTACGAGCCTTGGCTTGCCGTCTGCTATAAGGTGGAGATGACCTGTGATCTTAAGCGTGAAGAGCTGCATTTCATCGCGGTGTCACTGACCTCCGGGCTGATTGTTCCGGACTTCGAGGCCCGGCTGGCTTCGCGGGAGCTTACGCCAAGGCTGCCGGAGAATATCCACATCCAGCCTTCCGAGCTGTCCGTTACTGCCGGAGCCGACAGGCTGGAGGGATATCTGACCTCGAAGCTGGCTCTGCTGGATTACACCTGGGCCGAGGAAGCCCGCGAACGCCTGCGTCTAGAGCTGAGCATCGTGGATATCTATTATGAGGAGCTGCTGAAGGAGCAGGATGAGGAGAAACGCCTCGGCATAGAGGAGCAATACAACCGCCGCCGCAAAGAGACCACCTGGCAGTATGAGCCGCAGATTGCAGTTTCTGCCGTAACGTACGGGCTGTTTCACCTGCGCAGCACATAGAATGCGACCCGGCTCGCTAAAAGCAAACAAAAAAACAGCGGAATTCCTGCAGGCTGCCGCGACAGTAAGCAACAGCCTTTTCAAGGCTTGTCCCCTACAATTAAAAGTATGAAGCAGAACCTCCCGGGCTCCGGCTTGCCGGACGGTAATTCTTGCGATTAACCTTTGGAACAGGAAAGGTGAACGATAACATGAAAATCAAAGCGAAGCAGAAGGGGCCGCTAGGGCGGCGTACCCGCCTGCTCCTCTGTCTGACTCTCGGGCTGACTCTGTTCGCCGCGAGCGCCTCCCCGCCTCCGGCGCTCGCGTCTGTAGGCAGCCGGGCCACTGTCACACAAGCCGTCCTGCAGGAGCTGCTACCCGGACTTGTGATGACACAGGCGCCCGCATCTGAAAGCTTGCAGGATTTCACCCGTCTCACAATTAGCCAATTGTCGGCGGATGCTCCGTTTAAGGAATGGAAGAATGCCGGAACTGAGGTCTATCCACTCGGGCCGGGCACACGCAGCTGGCTGGTCAATGTGATGAACGGGGAGCAGCGGATCGGATATCTCATTATTTCTGCTGCGGACGGGGGCAAATATCTGCTGAGTGAATACGGAGCCGGTACCTATGGTCTCCCTTATAGTATGAGTGATCTGCGCCAGTATCTGGTGCAGGAAGGACTGATTACCTCCTCTTATTCAGGTAAAATAGAACTATCGGCGCTGTACGCTCCGCTGCTGCCGGTCTGGAAGCTCACGCTTGCGGACAAGACGCTGTATCTCAATGCCTCAGTACTGCAGGTACTGCCTTGGAGCCTTAGCCAGGCAAACCGTATCCTGGACGGCCAGCTTGATGCTAATGCCCTGGTGGTGTACACCGGGTCTGGACAACAAGTCCGCGCTCCCTTGCCCGCTCTGCTTAGCAGCGGTCAGGATGACCCGTATGCAGATTTACAGTGGCTGACCGCTCCTGAACTGAAGAATATCAGCGAAGCCAGCTTAAATACTTTGCTTAAAAACCGGGGCAGCCTTGCCTTCCAGTCGACAGGACGCAATGATGCCTTGGGTGCTCCGTTCATGATTACAGGCTGCCAGAGCTGGCTTACGGCCTCCGCCGGAAGTAAGGCGGGTGCTGAACCAGCAGTTATATACGCCGCTGCCGGTCCAGGAGCGAAGCGGTACCTTCCGCTCACGGCCCTCCAGAAGTACGGAACCTTCCACAAGCCGCCGCTGCCGCTATCAGGAGGAACGGCGCTCGGCGCGGCGCCGCATTAATATTGAAGGTTTCAGCGATAATCCTATATACAGCTGTACATGCCAAACAGCCTTCCCTTCAGCCGTGTCAAGCGGCTTTAAGGGAAGGCTGTTTCGGAATTCGGGTGAGCTGCGGCGCTGCTAGGCTGGCTACTCCCGATCCTTGCGGCTCCATTTGCTGCGCCAGACGGACCAGGCGAGCGGCAGCGTGCCGAACCATTTCTCGGCCCAGGGCTGCTTCTCTGCCTTCCGCCGTGCATGTACGGCGCGCGGGTCCTCCATATATATGACTACTTTCTCCGTAATGTATTTGACCAGATCATCTCCGCTGGATGCCATTACTATCCCTCCCATGCAGGCGCTGGCGGGTCGCCGCCTGCTGCCCTGCCTTTTCTCCATGACTTTAGTGTGCTCCAAATCCCCGCTCTCTAAACCGGAACCGCTAACCTTCGTATAGGTTTGGCTGTTAAGGCACAATCTAACAGAGATTCCACCTAAGATACTGATGATGATTCCGGCAGGGAGGTTATTCACTTGAGAATTTCGGAACATTTACAAGAAGATCATGCAGGAGGGGCCTGCTGTCCTGGGCAACATTTCCGGCTAGGGCGAAGGCTGCGGAGGATACTGGCTTCGATAGCGGTGCTGACTCTGCTGACAGCTGGACATGCAGGGACCATCCTGGCCGCCACACCGGGAGTAAACCACTTAACCGACAACCCGTCAGACCGCCAGCATATGCTCGGTCATGACCAGCGGATCATTCTGATTGATGCCGGACACGGAGGGATTGACGGCGGAACCTCACACGGCACCATCCTGGAGAAGGATATTACCCTGGCGATCTCACGCCGGCTGTTTCTCCTGCTGCGCAGTGACGGCTTCGATGCCATATTGAACCGGACCGGCGATTATGCGCCGAGCGATGAGAATCTCTGGCTGCGCAGTAAATCCCGGCACCTGCGTGATCTGGCCCAGCGCAAGGAACTGGCCGAAACGCTGCCGGCGAATGTCGTGGTCAGCATTCATATCAATTGGGCAAAGTCACCCTCCAAGCATGGTCCGCTTGTCTTGTACCGCCAGGAAGGGCGCAGCTTCCTGCTGGCCAGATTGATTCAGGATCAGCTGAACGGGCTGTATGGAATGAAGAATGACCCCAGACAAGGCAAACCCTTCTACCTGCTCAACAAAATAACCGCCACAACGGTTATCGTCGAGGCGGGATTTGTAAGCAGTCCGGCGGACCGCGAGAAGCTGTGCACCCCGAAGGGTCAGGAAGAGATTGCCGAGGCGGTTGCCAACGGAATTGCGGCGTACCTTATGGAAGTGT
Source organism: Paenibacillus sp. FSL H8-0259 (assembly GCF_037963255.1). Lineage (NCBI taxonomy): Bacteria > Bacillati > Bacillota > Bacilli > Caryophanales > Paenibacillaceae > Paenibacillus > Paenibacillus sp. FSL H8-0259. The sequence continues at coordinate 3,000,189 of NZ_CP150147.1, read as the reverse complement.
GACCTGCGAATTCCATTTCCACTCTTCCCGGACAAGCTCGGAGATTCCGATAAACTCAACGCTGTCCTTCATTCCGGCAATGCCGCTGCGGATGCCCGCTGCGGTTTCTTTGCCTTGAATGCCGACATGGCCAATCGTCACGCAGTATCTCTGGTTCAGGGCCCGCTCCTGGACCAGCTTCATCTGCTTAACCACATGGCTCGCAGAATGCACGTCGTCCAGGAAAATGTGGTTCTCCACTGGCGGGAGCCCCAGCTCCCGGGCTATTTTACCGGCAACTGAGCGATAATTGGTATGGCTGTCTACGAAGAAAAGTCCGCGCTCCTTGCATACCGCGAGCACAATACCCATCACCCGCTCGTCACCGGTCACCTTGGAGCCCATATGGTTGTTAATGCCAATCGCATAAGGAACATTCTCAAGCGCCGCCTCCACCCTCTGGCGGACTTCTGCATCACTCATCCTGGTCAGCACCGCTCCCGGTCCAAGCCATTCCGGCTTGCCCTGGCGCGGCTCCATCGGCAGATGAACCAGGACATCGAAGCCAAGCTCATGCGCACGGCGTGCATCCTGCTCGCTCGAGGGCAGGAATGGCATCACCGCAACGGTAATCTTGACCGGCAGCTTGAACATCTCCTCCGTGCCCCGCATGTTGTTGCCGAAATCATCGACAATGATGGCCACCCGGTTGGGCAACTTCTTATTCTCCGCCTGCCGGTCAACTGAACCGCTGTTTCCGCTGCTGTCTGCATGCGTATCAGTTACCGGACGGAGCGTGGAGACTGCAGCTTCAAGGTTACGGGCAGAGTGCCCACCAGGTTGCGATGCGGCAGATACGGACTGAGGCGCTGACGGAATCAGCGTGGTCATCAGAACAACTACGGCGGCCAAAGGATAGAGAATGATGTGCTTTACGCTGTGCTTGCTTTTCTCCAAAATGGAACACCTCCTTCGTGATTCAACAATTGTTCTCATTGTTTGGCTCACGGAGGATAAATATGTACGCTGAAGTTACGCAATAATTAACAAGGCTTAAACTAACTCCCCAAAACATATAAATTATCTTTTAAGAAACCTTTGCCCCGCGGCGGTCGGCTTCAAGAATCGCCTCCAGCACCTGCTGCGGTGTCACGGCAAACGGCATGTTGGCCATCGGACTGCCCTCGCTGCAGCTCGCCTCAGCGGCATAGAGCAGCCGGTCCTGTGCAACACCCGCTAACCTTAGCTCCGCCAGCGTAACAGGCAGACCTGCCCCCCGGCAGAAATCCACCGCCCCGGTAATCTCGGCTTCCGCTGCTCCTTCAAGGATCAGCTGCACCAGTGTGGTGAACGCCACTTTCTCCCCGTGAAGCACGGTCCGGCATTCCTCAAGCAGCGTCAGCCCGTTATGAATGGCATGGGCCGCTGCCAGTCCGCCGCTCTCAAAGCCGATGCCGCTGAGATATATATTGGCTTCGACAATATGTTCAACTGCGGCTGTCGCGCGTCCGTCAGCTGCATCCTGCAGCGCCTGCGCGCCGTCGGCGAGCAGCGTATCCAGACATGTACGGGCCAGTGCCAGGGCCGCGAGAGTGCCTGTCCCTCCTGCGCTGGTAACTGCTCCGGATCTGCTGCAGGCTCTTGCTTCGTAATACGTCGACAAGGCATCGCCCATTCCGGCAGCAAGCAGTCTTACCGGAGCTTTGGCGATAATCTCCACATCCGCGACCACGATATCCGGACTGCGGCGCAGCGGCAGATACCGGTCGAATTCGCCCGATTCGCTGTAGAGGACCGACAGGGCGCTGCAAGGCGCATCTGTTGACGCTACGGTCGGCACAAGCATCACCGGGAGCCCGGCGAAATGACTGACGGCTTTTGCCGTATCCAGTGTCTTGCCCCCGCCAATACCCACGATGACATCCACACCGCTGCTACCCAGCTCCGCCACAATCTGGTCCACCTGTACTAGACTGCATTCGCCCTTAAATTCACGCAGCAGCAGCGGAATCTGCTCCGACGCGAAGCCCTTGCTGATCTCTTGTCCGTACAAGGAGAGAATATAGGGATCTACAATGGCATAGGCTCCTCTCGCCCCCATCTGCAGGCAATACACCCCCAGTCTCGTAATCTCCCCGCTGCCCTGAATATATTTTGACGGTGAATAGATGATCTGTGACATGATGAATTCCTCCTGTTCTAATTCTTTTCATTCTAAGGAAGAATCTGGAATCCAGCAATGACCAAACTCCGCTGATCCCTATGTTAATTGCAGATACATAAATAGCAGTTATATAAAATGTCAGTCACAGGGCTGCAAAATTAGCAATTGGAAAAACGTATCTTAATTTCGATCTTTTGGACCATCTGAGGCAAGTAAGTGGATAAACGTCATTTAATCTCATGCATTCCCTCCACGCTGAACGATTTGCCGCATTTTAAGTGCCGGTTTTCCAACTGTTGTCTGGTAAGGGCTCTTCCGGTCATGAGCAAGTGTTGAAAATCCACCTATTTCCTGCTGCCGACTTAGCAAGTCCATACTAATGCTGCTGTTCCCGGCGCTTTAGCCGCTTCATAGGAGTTATACACATTGTTCCATTGTATTATTTCCTGATAGGTGAGTTATCACGTGAAACAGCTGCATGCCTGCGTAATATTAGCAAAAAGCCCCACTCCAAAGTGATTTGGAATGAGGCTGTGCGGTAATAAGGTCAGCGTTTGCGGCGTTCAGGCATTTTGCGGGTATCGCCGGTCAGCTCACATGTCTGCGGTCCAAGATTGCCATGCTCAATCTTAGTGTCAATAAAATCCACAATCTGCTGCAGCGAAGCGATCTGTTCCAGGATCTTCTGTTTATGATTCAGGATCATCTCATGCAGCTCCGGATATTCGGACAGGTCTGAATCAAGAGACAGGTTGAGATATGGACGCATGTCGTCCAGCGACATCCCCGTCTTCTTAAGGCAACTGATCAGCTTCATCATCTCCAGATCCTGATCGCTGTAGATGCGGTGGCTGTTTCCCTTGCGCTGCGCCCGGGGCAGCAGTCCGATCTTCTCGTAATACCGGATGGTATCTTCCGGGATCCCGGTCCGCTCGGCTGTTTCTTTGATCGAATATCCCTGAATGATATTAGCATCAGCCAGACTCATAGGCCCACCTCATTTGAATTGTATGGTCTTCAGTTTATTCTATTGTATAACTTGGAGTCAGCTCCAAGTCAATCGTTAATTTCCGGCCTTGACTTGGAGTCGGCTCCAAGTTATACAATGGGCACCATTCACCATTACATTTCCAAAGGAGCCCTTATTATGACTATACAACAAGCACAACGCACTGCGCTGATCACCGGCGCGAATAATGGAATCGGACTCGCCTTGACCCGCCGAATGCTGAGCGAAGGCTGGGAGATTATCTCGCTCATCCGTTCAGCTTTTCCAGAGGACGATTCCCTTATCCGTGAGGCGCTCAGCAGCAGACAGCTGCGGACGTACAAGGCAGACCTCTCCGATTTCGCCCAGTTGAAGCGTGCCTTGCAGGATATTACTAGCCATGAAAAGCAGATTGATCTGCTGTTCAATAATGCCGGCGGCAGCTTCCCGGAGTTAAGCTTCTCCAGGCAGGGACGTGAGCTGCACTATGAGCTGCAGACGGTTGTCCCGTATATCCTCACGATGGAGCTGAAGCCGCTGATCCTGAAAGGCACAATGCGCACAGTGATTAACACTTCTTCCAACGCTTTTATGATGAAGCGCAAATTCGATCCGGCCGCCCTGGAGCATCCTGCCAAGTTCCAAAAGCTAACCGGGCCTTATGCGGACACCAAGCTCGCCCTGTCCTTGTGGACCAGTGAGATCGCCCCGGCGCTTGCGGCGGAAGGCATCCTGATCCGCAGTGCCGATCCAGGCGGCAACAATACGATTCGCGGAGGCAAGAAATCCGGAATTCCTTTTTGGCTGAGACCGGTTATCCGTATGTTCTTCCCGGAACCCACTCATGGAGCTGGCTTGTTATATCAGGCCGCACTCGGCGAGCACAGCCGCAAGCCCGGTGTGTTCCTGATCAAGAATCAGGTGACCCCGCTTAAATTCACAGAGCACAGCAGCACTATTCTGAAGAACATCCAGACCATTTATCAGCAGGAGTTCCGCACGGCCGGCAGCAGCTCCTGATTCATTGGGAAGGCTGCAATACCAAAGAGGCTGTCCCAAAATCCATAAAACGGATGCTCGGGACAGCCCTCTGTTTTTAAGCAGGATCAACGTGAGCACATAGGCGAACGCTCCGCTTTTTCACCATCAGTCCGTCCTCTCCGCTGTTTAAGCGGAAAAAGCCTCCGGAAGTTTCGTCAGGATCAGCTGCTCTTTCGGTCCCTTAATGCTCAGCTATCCGTCCAAACTCCCGCAGCAGCAGCATATTCTCTATAACAATATGTGCCTTCCACCAGTTCTCGCTGATGGCAAACTCCCGCTCATAACCGGCCCAGGTCCAGGTCAGGTTCCAGACCCCTTCGGGATTTCTGGTCTCCACGATATGATCCAGCTCCTGGTGCATCAGCCCGGCAAGCTCTGCATAACCCGGACTTTGCGGCGACTTCAGGAAAAAGGACGGTCTGCAGCTGTATCCGTTCCATTGCCCCTCATCGCGGCTGATGAGCTGAATGGTCTGCACCTTGACCGCTTCCTTCAAGGAAACGTAGGGGAACTGCTCCTGCAGCTCCGCCCAGGCGATACATTCCAACAGCGTGGCAACACATCTCAGCGGATGCATCTCAAGTGCGGGATCTTGCAGGAATAAATCAGTCAATTCACGGGCGATGCCCATCCCCCGTTCATACAGTGCACTGTTCCTGACAGCATACTTCAGGATGAATCCGGCCAATATGGCTGTCGGATTATAGATACTCCGTGCGGTACTGTTCGAATCCGTGTGCCACCAAGGAGCATGCGGGTAATCATTGTTAGAGGCTACCACATTCCTCCAGGTCCGGTCTTCCATGTCCGCACCGCTGTCCAGATACTTCAGAATGCCCTGCACCACCGGATGGCCGCCATTTTCAAATTCCAATTCCAGCAGTCTCTCCACAGCCGTTCCCGCCATGACAGGTGTAGAATCCGGATTCCAGGCATCCGCTTCCAGGGCATGTCCGAAGCCCCGTCTTCATTCTGATAGGCTGATAATGCTTCCAGCACAGGCGGTATTCCGCCCTTTTCAAAGTGAAAATTCCATCTCGCCAGGTCCAGCGGGCGGGCATTGCGGTACATCCATCGCCGTATAACCTCATAATCCTCCAGTAGCAGCTTCATGAACAATCTCCTTTTGGCAAAATAGTAATGAACCGGCTCTCAGCAAGTGCTATGATTTCACACATATAATTCTAAGAGATTTCCAGTAAAATACAAGAGGACACTCATTGCCAAGGAGGATACATATGACTGAAGATTTCTACTGTGATGAAGTATTAAGCGGCAAAACAGTTGTGCAAAAAGTATTCGAAACGGACAATGTGCTAGCCTACCACCACACCAGGCCCTTTTATCCCGTTCATATTGTGGCTATCCCTAAGCGGCATATCTCCTCACTTATGACTCTTCAAGACAGTGAAAATGACCTGCTGCTTGAGCTTATCGGAGTAATTAAGCAGGTGGCCGCCCAGGTAACCGGAGAGTATGGGGCTTGCAGAGTGAGCACGAACCTTGGGAACTATCAGGATTCGAAGCATCTGCACTGGCATATCAGCTATGGCGAGCCGCTGAGATAAGTCCTACAGCTTCTCCGGATATCCCCCCATCTCCCCCCAGCGGCTGCGCAGCATACGGGCGGCGGCTTTGGGCTGGCGCTGGCGGGTGAACACGCCTTTTTTGTTGCCGTTAATTCTAGTGATGCCCTGCTTGGTGGCAAAATCGGCAAAAGCCCAGACATGCTCCCCGATCACGAAATTCAGCCGGTCAAACACATTGTGGTAACGGGTGAGCAGCTCTTCCTGATACTCCTCGGTGAACATCACCGGAGGGTCCTGATGAAATCCGGCGATGGCATCGGCGCCATATTCCGTCATGATGACCGGCTTGCCGAAATTCCGGTACCAGTTCATCAGCTCCCATTCCACCTGATGCTCCACCAGCTCCAGGGCACCCGGGTCCTGGTACCAGGAGTAGTAACGGTTCACACAGATGACGTCAAAAAAATGCGCCACCTTGCACTTATCCGGCAGCGGCCATTGGACAATCGTAATCGGACGCTGCGGGTCCAGCCTGCGGGCGGTATCAGCCAGCTGGCGGAAATACGGCACCGCTTCGTCCTGGAAGGTGGCCGCTTCGTTGGCAAGACTCCACATGACTACGGATGGATGGTTCTTGTCGCGGGCAATCAGATCGCGGAGAACATCATGATGATGAGCCAGCGTCTCCTCATTAGCCTGATCCGGTGTATACACCTTGTCGTTATAATTGAAGAAAGTGAAGCCTACAGCCGGCACCTCGCCGATCACCACGATGCCTTCACGGTCTGCCAGCTCCAGCAGCTCTTCGGCATACGGATAGTGGGAGGTGCGGAAGGAATTGGCATTAATCCACTTGAGCAGATTGAAGTCCTTCACATTGACCGCGTGATCCAGCCCCTTGCCCCTGATATCACTATCCTCATGCTTCCCGAAGCCCTTGAAATAGAACGGCTCACCGTTGATCAGGAACCGGGTCCCTTCCACCTTAACCGTGCGTATGCCAGTCTGGAGCTGATAATGGTCAGCAAGTTGTCCGTCAGGATGAAGGAGCTCTACGTGAAGTGTATAGAGATACGCGTCCAGCGGCTTCCACAGTCTGGCGCTCTCCACCTGCAAGATGCCTGAGCTTCCCTTCCCGGCGGCAGCTTCCTTGCCGTCCTCGTCCAGCAGCCTGACCCTTACCTCTCCTTCCGGCTGCGAGCAATCCATCGAATATCTGACAAGCCCTGACTCCCCCTGCACATCAGTAGTTACCGTGATATCCTGAATGAACATTCCGGAAGTCCGGTACAGCTTCACAGGCCGGTGTAATCCCGCATAGTTGAAGAAATCATGAAAATATTCCTGCACCCGGTAACCCTCAGGATGCTTCTCATCCTCGAAGGTCTTGATCCGTCCCGGCGGCAGTGTCTGCCAGTTAAGCACATTGTTGACCACGATCGTTACGCGGTTCTCCCGCCCGGGCACTGCAATCCCTGTAATATCCGCTTCAAAAGGCAGGAAGCCTCCTTTGTGGGAGGCCACCTCCACTCCGTTGACCCAGACAACCGCATGATGGCAGGCACTGCCGACCCAGAGCATCATCCGGTCGCCGGACCAGGAACGGGGGACGATGAAGGTCTGCTCATACCACACGTCACCGATGTGGTCGCGCAGCGCCGCATCCTGGGTGATATCGTTGTAGCTGGCCGGAACCGGCATAGGAATGGTATCCTGAAGCGGCTGATTATGCCACTTCTCTTCCCGCCCCCGGTTGCCGGGATCTGCCTTAAAGCGCCAAATGCCGGACAGATCCTTGATTTCGCGCGTCAATGTATCCTTTGGAAACAGCATGGTTTGTCCACTCCGATCTTCTATATATTATCTCTGACTTTCACTTATGCTCAGACTCATGCCCATGCTAGAACAGGCGTCACTGCTCAAGCCGAACAGTAACCCGATACTCTCTTCCTGCTTCATAAGGAAGCACGGCATCCATCCAGTCCTCTCCGTCAACCGTTACCTTCACCGTTCCCCGGCTAATCCGGGCGGGATTAAGCACATGAATCCGGTACGAGGCGGACCGGTATTTCCGCTCCACTGTATACTCCGGCCATTCCGCTGGAATGCAGGGGTCGATAACCAGTCCAATAGCCGTAGCTCTGATCCCGAGCGCATATTCAAGCGTAGTCCAGAGCATCCAGCCTACCGTTCCGGTAGAGACATGATGGCTGGACTTGCCGTAGTTCGGGGAATCCGCCAGGCCGAAATAATAATTCGGCACAAAAATCGGCACCTGCCCGTTCTGCCCGGGCGGATTGCCCGGGTTCGTCGGCAGCGTCCGGCTGATCGTCTGCCAGGCTTCGCTTCCCCGGCCTACGATGCAGTCGGCGAACGCTTTGAACATGGACGCGTGGCAATAGACGGAGCCATTCTCGGTAGTGCCCGCCAGCTTAAGGCTGATCCGGCCCCATTTGGGATTCCAGCTGCTGAACGGCGGCTCCAGCAGCCGGGGTCCGAACGGTGTATCCAGGCTGTCAATCGCAGCCAGGCATTGCTCCAGCCGCTCCCCGCGGGCAATACCGCTCATGATCGCCCAGGTCTGGGTGTTCAGGAACAGCTTGCCCTCTTCATCCTGCGCGGTTCCGAACGGTATACCGTCATCATCGAATCCGGCCACATACCAGCCTCCATCCCAGCAGGTGCGGTTAACGGCATCCGCCAGCTGCCCGGCGAGAGTATTCAGATGCTCTGTATTCTCCTTATCGCCAAGCCGCCCGCAGAAGGGGAGCAACGCCTGAATGGCATAGACCAGCGCCATCGTATTCCAGGCTGATTCCCCGCGGCCCAGCCGCCCCGGTCCGTTAATCGGGTCATTCCAGTCCCCGTCACCCATCAGGCACAGTCCATGCGCTCCGGTCTCACCGGCCATATAATTCACCGCCAGCAGCAGGTGCCGATAGATGGTAGCGCTATCAGAAGATCCCTTGAAGCCCACCTGCCGCAGCAGCAGCTCCGGATCTCCGCACTGGTTCAGCAGTGCCGTCATGCAGATAACCAGCCAGACCGGGCCGTCCGTATGCTTCAGCAGGCACAGATTCTTGGGCGGGGAGCCGTCGGTCATAATCCACTGCTGGATGAAGCCGCTGCTCTCCTGGCCCTGAAGCACAGAGATCATATACTCTGCCGCCCCGGCAGGATCAACCAGCGCATAGCCGAGGGCATCCTGAAGCTGATTGCGGACCGGGCAATAGCTGGACATGCGGTTCGTGCGGGTCTGCATGACGATCTGTTTTTTGAGCCAGATATTCATGAATGCATTCACATCCGCATCCGGTGTCTCCACCCGGAACATGCCGGTGATTCCTTCCCAGTAGTCCTCAGCTTCCTGAAGCAGAACAGCATATCCCTTGACGGCCAGCTCCGCCTTGCTGCTGCGGATCTCTTCCAGGGAAGAGGCGCAGCCCGCTACAAAATGACGCACTGCCTGTTCACCCGGCTGAAGAGTCATGATCTGCTGGAGGGCTCCAAGCGGATTCTCCGCCTCTGCCTGCCGGCCCGAACAGTGCCCCTTCTGCACGGCTGCCGGAAGCTCGTACATATCGTCGCCCCCGAAGAATGCACGCTGGCTGCAGTCATAGGAATCCGCCGGATAATCTGAGTACACGTACACCACGTTGGTATGGTCATCGCATCCGGCCTTCTGTTCATACGTGACATGATAAGGGAAGGAATAGGAGGACAGGATTTGCGATTCCTGATCGAACCGGCATTTGCTGCCCATCACGCCCCCGTTCTCCAGTGAGAACGCCGTGAACAGCGATAAGCTCCTCGGCTTAACGCCCGTATTCGTGAGCGTTACTGTCCAAATCTCCTGCTGGCCCGTGCGTGGTACAAAGACATGAATAGAGGATGTTATCTCCTGGGATACGGAGCGGATCTCGGTACTCCCCAGGCTATGAATACACTCATACGCCTCCGGCTCTGTCTTCAGCGGCTGATAGAACGGCGACCAGGCTTTCCCCGTTTCCTGATCCTTCAGATAAAAGTAGCGGAAGCCTCTGCTGATCGTCCGGTTATGGGGCTGAAATGCAATACTGTCCCCCTGCCCCGTCTGGGATACCTCCATATAATAAGTGTCGTTAAACAAATAGTTGAACCATCTTGCCGGTGTCCGGGGAGTGGTAATGACATAATCTCTCCCCTGATTCCGGAAATACCCGTAAGCACCGCTTTTGTTCAAATGAATTACACACCTTTCCTGTTCTCCTTAAGCTCCTGCTGCCCTGCCCTACACAACACAAGCTGCTATTCCACCAGGTTGGTCCGGTACTGGCCCGGAGTAATCCCTTCCATCTTGCGGAAATAACGGATGAAGTTCGCCGGATTATTGTATTTCAGTTTCATTGCGATCTCGGTGATCGTCAGATCGGTATCCTTTAGCCATCTTTTGGCCACGGTAAGCCGGTATTGCGCCAGATAATCGGTGAAGCTGGTCCCGGTCTCCTGACGGAACACACGGCTGATATACTGCGGATGATAATTCAGCCTGGCCGAGCATTTCTCCAGCGTCAGATCTGTGTCGAAGGCTTCAGCAATCAGCTGCTTCACCTCTTCCGAGATACTGTTGAACTGCGTCTCCTGCCGCTCTTTCAGCAGCCCGATAGCCGGACAAACAATGACCTTCCCGAACCAGGCTTCTATATCACCGGGACTATGCATGCCAAGCAGCTCCTCGAACAGGGAATCCTCCCCTGCCCTCAGCAGATGGTGGGAGATGCCTGCGTCCTGCAGCAGCCGGATCAGATCCATCAGCAGCCGGACCAGCGACATCTGATATTCCTGATGATCGGATTCCTCGCTGGCCAGCGCATTCATCACCTGGGACAGGCGTTCTTCTGCCCGGCCGCTGTCATGTGATTTAATCGCTTCGCACAGCTCATCGGCAATTTTCTTAGGATAGACAATTTCCTTACGGCTTGCCGGCTGCACATCTTCAATGAACAGAATGACCTCTTCCCCGAGACGGGCCCGGTACTTCAGCGCATTCTCCCCTTCTTCATACCCCCGGCCCACTTCAGGCCAGGCTGTACAGGAGCGGCTAATGCCGATGCTGGTCTGCAGCTCAAGATAACGCTTCACGGAAGCCTGTACTTCAGCAGCCCTGGCATACACGGATTCCTTGAAGGCTTCTTCGGACTGCGTACTTGTGCCAGTCAGGATCACCACGGACTCCCGGATGACAATCGGCGGAAGGCGGTCTCCTTCCGGGACCACCTCCAGCGCGATATTGCTGATGGCAAACAGCAGCAGATCCCGGTCCTGCTCTGTAAACCGGCTGCTGTCAAGCCGGTCTATCTGCACAAGCAGCACCCGCATGACTGTCCACTGGCTGGTGTGCCCGTAACCATAGTCCATGAGCCGCTCCTGAATACCCTGGGATCGCGCTTCACCCAGCATCATTTTGCGGACCAGAAACTCCGCCAGCTGCTGCTGCTGTCCTTCAAGCTCAAACTGCAGCTTGGTCTGATCCGAGAGAATGCCCTGTATCCGGTCGGAGATGGCGATGAACTCATCCTTTCGGGGTCTCTGCTCCTTATCAGGCAGCAAGGACGAGTAGATATGCCGCACGGGACTATACATCCGGCGCGAGCCGATCAAAGCTGTAAACACTGTGGCAGCAAGCACACAGAGACTGATCAGGATCGAGGTCCTGCCAATGGCAGTAGCCTGACGGGTAACCGCCTGGGTAGGAACGACCGATACGTACGTCCAGCCGTTATAAGCTGACTTCCGGTAAGAGATGGAGGCCTTGCTCTCATCGGCTATGCCGTTGAATACTCCGGCGGTATCTTCCTTGTCCCGGATTGCAGCGATGTAAGCTTCAGCTGACAGATCCTTATCCAGCAGCGAAGGGTTGGAATGGCTAATCGCCCGGCCATCCTCATCCAGTATGAATACGCTGCCCATGCCCGGCTCATTGGCGATCAGATCGTTCAGCTGCTGGGAGGACAGCACCACCGCGATCATACCCCGGGGTCTGCTCGAATTAATCGGCCATTTCTTGATATTAATGACGGCGTGGTTCAGTTCAACCATGCCGTCGGCCCCCTGGATGCTGGCTGAATTGCCGCTGATCCACACCGATCCGTTAGGCATTCCGGCGAACGGCCGCAGCTTCTCCTTCAGACCCGGCTGGCTGTAAGCATCCATACCGGAATTGGTAATCAGCCAGTCCTGTTCCAGACTGAACAAATAGACATCCTTAATCCCCAGCTCGAACGTCTGGATCGAGGAGAGATTTTTATACAGCTCATGGATCATTTCCATATCTTTAATGCCGAGTTTAGTCGCAATTGCATTGGTCACTGTCGGCAGCCCCAGAAGCTGCGTGGTGGAGAAATCAATCATCTTAAGCGTCTGCTCCACCCGCAGCTGGCTCTGCCGGAGTACCTGGGAGTTGCGTTCTTCAACCTGCTGAAGCACCGACTGCGAGGAGTAGTGATAGGAATACCACCCTAAGATCAGCACCGGAAAAGCACCGATCACCAAGGTAAGAATGATTAGTTTCAATAAATAGCTGGATATCCGTATTCGCATGACTTACTACCCCCGCAATCGTATGTTGCTTTTATTCTAGCATATGGGGATTCTCAGGCACGCTTATTGCGCATTCGCATTGTTGTAGGCCGCAGTATATTCTTCAATCACCTTCGCCCCGCCGTCCTGCTCCCATTTCGTGACAGCCTGATTCCACCCGTTCTCGTCCAGATCCCCCATGATAAAGCGGACCCGGGCATCATCAACAATTTTACTAAGCTCCGAGCCCCGTTCGCTGTAGGTATCGGAAATGAACGGCTGAACCGGGTTGACCACAGCGATTTCCGCATTCTTTTTCCACATCTCATCACGTAAATGCACCAGCGAATTACCATAGGTCACCACTTTATCCCTTAGGACAGCCAGCTGGGAGGAATCGCCCATGCCGTATTCAGCCAGCAGCTTGGAGTCGGTGGTCTTGACATAATTCCCGTTATCCAGGGTGAACTGGCGTCCTTCCAGCCCGTTGACCAGCATATTCTGCATATCCTCATCCGACACTTTGTCAAAAAAGTTCAGAACGGCCTTGAGATCTTCCTCTGTCTTCACCGAAGTCTTGGGAATCATGAAGATGCCGTATGAGCCTGAACCGCCGGGACTGCGGAGTCCTTCCGGACCTTCCAGCGCGTTGACCATCGTAATCGTACCGGCTGGCGTAACCTTCTTCACACTCTCTTCAATGCCGTTGGCATCATTCAGATTCGCAATCCACGAGCCTGCTTTGCCTGCGTTAATCATCTGCTTGCCGTCTTTCACCACAGCGAAATCCAGGTTGATGAGCTTCTCATCATACAGCTTTTTGTAGAATTTCATCGTTTCCAAAAAGGCAGGGGACAGATGAGCCGGACTCGCCTTCCCGTCCTTGATCTCCCAGTCCGCCGGACCGCCCATCCAGGTCAGCATAGCCCGCCAGCCCGCTGCCACCTGCTGCTCGGCCAGACCGATCGTATCGGCTTTGCCGTTCTGATCCGGATCCTCCTTCACGAATGCCTGCAGCACTTTATAGAAATCATCCACCGTCTTTGGCTCCTGCAGCCCGAGATTCTCCAGCCAGTCCTTGCGCAGCATCAGGCCGTCACGTGCCAGATCCCGTTCGCGGTAGATCCCGTACACTTTTCCGTCAATGGAAATAGCATTCAAGGCTACTTCGTTCATCCGGCTTAAGTTGGGATAATCCTTCAGGTAAGGACCCAGCTCCCAGAACATGCCGGAGCGTACCGAATTGACAATGTAGGGCAGCTTCTGGTCGAGCACAAGCACGGTGCTGGGCAGCTCGCCCGATGCGATGGTGGCGCTGAGTTTATCCGAATAGGTGGTCGAAGGGACCCAGGTGATTTTGAGATCAGTATTCGTCCGTTCCTCCAGCTGTTTGTAGATTTCACCTTCCGGGTCCATCGGCTCCGGATTGTAGCTGGTCAGCATCATGGACATTTTGTAAGGCCCGGCAGGTGATGCGGTTCCGTCTGCGCCTTGAACGGCATTCTCTTCTTTATTGCTGTTACTGCCGCAGCCGGCTAATGCACCCAGCACCAGAGCTGCCGAGAATGTCGTCAGCGCCAGACTTTTAAAGCCTTTTGCCCCTTTGGTTGTTTTCATGATTGATGTTCCTTCCTTAATATGAGGTGGGTGGTGTAATGCGTCGAACTTGAGAAATGGAATACTCGGCTTGGTCGCGGCTGCGGGGAATGTTTGGACTTCCGGCCGCTGTTAGGTATGGATTTCCTGAATTTTTACCGCTGGCTGCGGTTGAAATCCAAAGCTAAAGGCGGACGCTACCGCTCCTACAGTTCCAAACTTCCCCTCCGCACTACTGCCTTTTATTATTTTCTCAAGTTCTCCTTATTTGGGTGTGTGATAGCAATTTCAAGTGCAGGGCCGTGACTACGGGGAATGTTTGGCCCTCCGGCCGCTGCCCGTCTGCAGATTCCTTGAACTGCACCGCTCTTCGCGGTGGGAATCCGCAGACTGATGAGGCTTCCGTAGCAATCCGGTAACGCTCTGGAAATCTTGCACATAATACAACATTTCCCTCACCAAATCGGTCAAAATCCAAAATTGTTGTACAAAATACAGGATTTCACCTTTTCCAAGCGGCTTAGCCGGAATATTATTGTATTTCGTGCAACAATCGTCCCAAACACCTGGCTATCCGTGAATCAAAGTTGTATAACGTACAACATTTCTCTCTACGCTGCCTCCTAAGAGGACTCAAATCAGCCGGTACGCATCAAGCGTACTAAATTTCCGAAGTGTACTGAATTTCCGTGCTGCCAGTATCACAGCGACTGACCGGTAACGTGTATTGTTATTGTCCAGCTCACCGGCGGTATCAAACTCCCCCTCCGCATTCCTGCCCTTCATGAACCTTCAGACCTCAGCCCTTCACCGATCCCAGCAAAGCGCCTTTGGCGAAATGCTTCTGCAGGAACGGGTATACGATCAGAATCGGAATCGTGGAGACTACGATGACCGCCATTTTGACAGCCTGGTCCGGTGGGATAAAGTTACTCTCCAGCGAAGACGTATCTCCCAGACTTCCGCCCTGGGACAGCATTACAATCTGCCGCAGCAGCACCTGAATCGGCCACTTGGTTGAATCGTTAATATAGAGAATGGAGCTGAAGTAAGTGTTCCAGTGGCCTACTGCATAGAACAGCGAGAACGTAGCCAGCACCGGCAGGGACAAAGGTATGACAATCCGCACCAGAATGCCGGGATCGCTGGCACCGTCGATTTTGGCCGATTCCTCCAGATCCGGCGGAAGCTGCTGGAAGAAGCTGCGGACAATAATCAGGTTAAAGGCACTGATGGCACCCGGCAGCAGCAGCGACCAGTACGTATCCAGCATCCCCAGCTCTTTGACCACCAGGAAGGTGGGGATCATCCCGCCGCTGAACAGCATCGTGAAGATGACCATGAGCTGGATCGGAGAGCGGAAATCCATATCCCTGCGGGATAACGGATAGGCCATCAGGCAGGTCAGTGTAATGTTGATCAGCGTACCTGCGACTGTGATGAAGATGGTTACTCCCAGGCTTCGCATCAGCGTATTGGTGGAGAAGATATAGTTGTACGCCTCCAGTGAAAACTCTGTAGGGAAGAGAATAAACCCCTTTTCAAGCAGCTCCCGCTGCGTTGCGAATGAACCGGCAACCACATAAATGAACGGAACAATAGTAATGAGCGCAATGACTGCCAGCACGATGATATTGAACAGATCAAACAGGCGGCTCGGCCATGATGTTTCTTTTACCACAATTCTACCTCCTTTCGCTGTTTTTCCTAGAGAATTCCTTCCTCACCGAACCGTTTGGCCAGGAAGTTGGAGCCGAAGACCAGCACCAGCCCGACAACTGACTTGAACAGTCCGACCGCAGTACTGTAGCTGTACTCTCCCTGCGAGATCCCCGTGGTATACACATAGGTATCGAAGACTTCGCCAACCTCCCGGTTGAGCGGATTCAGCATCAGGAAAATCTGTTCAAACCCCGTATCGAGGAAATTGCCCAGCCGCAGGATCAGCAGAATCACAATGGTCGAGCGGATCGCCGGAAGTGTAATATGCCATAGCTGGCGCATCCGCCCGGCTCCGTCTATTTTGGCAGCCTCGTAGAGCTGCGTGTCTACACCCGCCAGCGCGGCCAGGAAGATGATCGTTCCCCAGCCCGTTTCCTTCCACATAACTTCACCGGTGATGAAGGTCCGGAACCAGCCGGGACTAAGCAGGAACTGGATTTTCTCGCCGCCCACAGAGGCAATCGCTTCATTGACCAGCCCTCCCTCGGTTGTGAAGAACAGGTAGGCAATGGAGACGATAACCACCCAGGACATGAAGTGGGGGATATAGACCAGGGTCTGAATTGTCTTCTTGTACGTCTGCGATCTTAATTCATTCAGCATCAGTGCCAGCACAATCGGCAGCGGAAAAAAGAACAGAATATTGTAGGCCGCCAGCACGAACGTATTCTTCAGCAGCTTCCAGAACAGCGGGTCCCCGAAAAAGCGGTCAAAATGCTTCATCCCCACCCATTGGCTGTCGACAAACCCCAGGAAGGGCTGATAGTTCTTGAAGGCCAGCAGGATCCCATACATCGGTACATATTTAAAAGTGATAAAATACAGCAGTCCCGGCAGCAGCATGATATACAGCCAGCGGTTGCGGGCCAGACGCTTCAGCTTCTGCCTGCGGAATACAGCAGACATTGACGGCTTCGAAGCCGCTAATGGATTTCCCATGTTCCTTCCCCATTTCCGGCACCCTTGGATCAGTTATTTTTGTTTATATAAGTGCACTTAAGATTTGAATTTGAAGCTTCATCGTCACTGCGGTGAACATTTGGACTTCCGGCCGCTGTTGTCTCCAGATTTCTTAATTTTGAACCGCTGTTAGCGGTAGAAATCCGGTGACAAAGGCGGTCGCTACCGCTCCTACAGTTCCAAATTTCCCCTCCGCTTCTTTTGCTTTTTGTTTATTTCTTTAGTGCTTATCTAGAACCTGATCCTTCAGTGCATTGAATTGCCCGGTTGCCCGGTTATAAATTTGATACCAGCCATTGTCATCCCATACGGAGAAAGCAAACTGTCCAGCAATAGCCTTGTTCGCGATTTGACGGTACGAATCCAGAAGTGTGTCCGTAATGACTCCCCGGTGCTCGTACCCGAATTCGCCCAGATACACCGGAATGTCATGCACATCGGCGAATTCCCGCTTCACATCGTCCACACGCTTCAGATGATCCGCCAGATTCTGAAAATACGAGTGATAAGTCCCCATAATATAGCGGTCCGTCCCCCCGCCCGGCAGGTCCTGCGGATTGCGGTACGTATCGTACAGCCCCCAGCCGCTGTTGTAGTTGTACCCGCCGAAGATCACAATCCGCTTGGCATGCGGCTGCATGCCGCCGAAGGTATAACCGCGGATCGCCGCATACGCCCGCTTGTTGAGCTCAATGACGCTCGCTTTGGCAGCTGCCCCCGTATTCAGGCTCAGATGCGGTTCATTGAACAATTCGAACACCAGCGTGTCCGGTTCATCCTTGAACAGCTCTGCGATTCCTGTCCAGATGGTCTCCAGCCGCTGCATGTTCGTTTCGAAGGCAGGCTCGCCCTGCACCGCGTTCATTGCCCATTCCTCGTGATGTGCATTCACAATCAGAATGACAGGCGGCTTGCCTGCGCAAGCCCGCTGAACGTTCACATCCTTCAGGACATAGTCCACCAGACGCTTCACTGTCGCCACATTCGGAGCGCTGAAGGAGAAATGCCCCGCTTCATCCGCAGTCGAAGCATATTTATCACCCCGTCCGCCCCAGTTGACCGGAATCCGGATGTTGGTGTACCCCGCCGCAATAAAAGCGTCCACGGCCGCCTTCACATCATCGTAACTCTGGCTGTTCCAGTTCCCTTCAAACGTGTTGCCCAGATTGGTTCCCCTGCCCATAAGACCGGCCATTTCCTCCGCCGTCAACGGAGTGGAAACGGCAGCTCCAGACGATGTCTCCGCCTTCGCACTGGCTCCGCCGGTCAGCAGTGCAATCAACAGAATGGCACAGACCGGCCAGATCATTGCAGATTTGAAGCTAGTCGGGAATCTCATTAATCATGCCTCCTCAGGATGGTAATGGTTCAATAGAACGGTATACATCTAATGGAAAGCGTATTCATTTCGCAGCTGGATAGAGACATACTTCTCCGGTCCAGCAGGTTCAGGCAGCAGCTGCTTGCTCTGCCACCAATATAGAGGAGCCTTTGAATTGCCGTCTATAGTCATCTTAGTACCACTGTGTGAAGCCTTGCTGCTGCTGGGTTTGCGGCGCCCGGTTATTCATTACAGACTCTGCTGTTGTCATTATCTAACCTGAGCTTTGGCTTCCCTGGAGTCGGTCCGTTTACAGATATCTCTTCCCAAATGCCCATATGTCTACTGCCGGACAGCAAAAAGGACCGGCCCGGCCATTCCCTGGCTCCGGGTCAGTCCTTATTCATTCGATTACTTCAGATTGATCTCTTTAATCTTATCCAGCGGAATTTTCGGCTCGCGTGCCTCTGTCAGCAGACCGTTGATTTCCTGCTGCACATCGGTGAGCTGGGTATAGCAGTACCCGCAGATATAATCCACACTCTTGATCGCCTGAGTCAGGCTTGCGAAGCGGTTCAGGAATTCTTCCTCCGATGCCACCTGATGCCCGTATCCCCAGCCCTTATCGGACTGGAAGGCGATCCCGCCGAATTCCGATATAATGATGGGCTGGCCTCTGTACGCATACCCCTCCGCGAATGCATATTTCCATTGATTGCAGGTGGTCTCTTTATTCACGATGGCTTCTTTATTGTCACCGTATCTGCTTAAGAAGCCTTCACCCATTTCAACGTAGTCATGCAGGGTCAGAATATCCGACACGGTATGCTCCCAGCCGTCATTCGTAATCACCGGGCGGTAGGGGTCAATCGCTTTGGTTAAGTGATAAATACCTTCTGTGAATTTCTGCTGCCTCTGGTCGTGCAGAATGTTCGGGACGCCCCACGACTCATTGAACGGCACCCAGGTAATAATGCTTGGATGATTATACTGCTGCTGGACGATCTCCAGCCATTCATTCGTAAATCTCTCAACGGCGCGGTCATGAAATTCGAATGTTGCCGCCATTTCCGACCATACCAGCAGGCCCTTTACATCGCACCAGTACAGGAAGCGGGCATCTTCAATTTTCATATGCTTGCGTACGCTGTTGTAGCCCAGCGCCAGAATATAATCAATATCTGCAACTATCGCTTCCTCGCTCGGCGGTGTCAGGTGGCTCTCTGTCCAGTAGCCTTGATCCAGAATAAGCCTTTGATAGATTGGCGCATTATTAAGCAGCACCTTGCCGTTCCGGATCGATACCTTCCGCATCCCGAAATAGGAATGCACGCGGTCCGCGACTTTGCCGTCCACATAGAGTATAAACTCGACATCATACAGATTGGGCTGTGCCGGTGACCAATAGCTCCGCTTCCAGGGACCGCTTGCCTCATGCAGCAAATCGATTTCCACCGTCTGGCGGGGCCGGTCTATAATCTGGCTTGTGGTCTTAACCGGGACTCCCTTTAAAGTAACTGCAGCCTCCAGAAGGATCTTTCCTGCCGCCGTCTCCAGTCCGTGTACCTGAACATCGAACGAGACGCTGGAGCGGTCGATATCCGGAGTGATTTTTACAGAATCCAGCCTCTGCTCTTCCACATATTCCAGCCAGACGGTCTGCCAGATTCCGGTGCTCTGCACATAAAAGCATTCAAAATTGTCCTTCGTCCAGCGCTGCTTCCCGCGGGGCTGGGTACAGTCATTACTGTCTTCTGCCTTTAACGTAATGTTATTATCCTTCCCGGATACAAGATAGGGGGTAATGTCGAAGGAAAAAGCAGCATATCCTCCCTGATGACTGCCTGCCAGGATGCCGTTCACCCATACTTTGGCGTGATAATCCACCGCCTGAAAGTGGAGGATCACCCGTCTCCCGGCAGCAGCCTCCGGAATGGACACGGATTTGTTGTACCACACCCGGGGATGAAATTCCTGAAGACCGACTCCGCTTGCCTGCGTCTCGTAAGTATAGGGAACGGTAATGGTATGGGTTGCGTTCAGCTGTTCCTGCCATCTCCCGCTTTCTCCGGTATTCTGGTCATCAAACCGGAAGCCCCATTCACCGTTAAGAGACTGCCACTCCCTGCGGACGAACTGCGGTCTGGGATAATCCTTGATATACGCCTTGGTTGTCATGGTGCTCCCCCGTCCCGTGTGTCAGACCCGGTTCTGAATTCCAGTGCATAGACCGATGCCGGACGCAGCAGACAGTCCTCCGCCCATCTTTCAGCGGAAACCTCGTTAACCTTGCAGGAGATACGGCTTGGCGCAAAGACAGAATTGATCTCCCGTTCAGATTCTCCCGTTATTTCATATACAACTACAGTACCGTCAGCCTCGAATCCGTGCAGTGTGAAGGAAGCCTTCACTTCCTGCAGACTCCGGTTAACGGCAAACACGGTGACTGTATCGCCGGACCCGTTCGTGAACGCTGCGATATCCAGCTCCGGCAGGGCGTCCAGATTGATCGGCGCCGGTTTGCCGGAGCTTACGGAGAAAGTGCCGCACTCCGTATCCACGGGCAGCAGGCGGGAAATATCACGGCCCGCATAGAGCTTCATGACTTCATAGGTTGGCGTGCCATAGACGGTTAACGGGTGCCCGCTCCAGCCCGGCAGCTTGCCGCAGTATTGATCGGCATAATAATCCCCCACCCGGATACAGCCGCCGAGCCATCCGTTCACCAGATCGGAGAAGCTGCCGATATGTACCATCTCACTGGCACGGAGCATCTCGTTCAAATTGGCAGCATTGGCTACCGCAGCGCCCAGCGTGTGTTCGTCCGGCAGCCCTTTGCGTACCGTGTTGGGATAATACATCGTATTGTATTCGGTAATTGCCAGCTTCACATGACCATGCTTCGGATTGGACCGGATCTGTCCCGCCGTCTGTTCTATATTGTAGCGGGTCCATTCCGGGAATGAAGCTATGGCTTTATAGCGTTCTTCTTCCGGAGTATCATGGTCCATTGCAAAACGGTAGTAGCCATGATAGAGATGCAGGGTCAAATAATCGATCTGCTCACCTGCGATATCCAGTACGGTCCGGTTCCATTCCTGATCCGTATGTCCGCAGGCCAGAATAACAAGGGAGGGATCTGCCTGTTCCATGGCTTGAATGAAGGACACGGTCCGCTTGGCGAACTGCTCCGCCGTGGTTGTTCCGACCTGCCAGGGTCCCCACACCTCGTTGCCAATCTCCCAATACTTCACATTATAGGGCTCCGCATACCCGTTCGCGGCCCGCTTCGCTCCCATGGGAGTTTCGATCCCGCCATTGCAGTATTCCACCCACCTCGCTGCCTCCTCCGGCGAGCCGGAGCCGTCATTCACACAGATGAGCGGTTCCACACCGAGCTCCCGGCAGAACCGGATGAATTCATCCGTACCGAAATATTTGCTGGTCCATCCTCCCCATGCCTCATTGAACATGACCGGACGCTCCAGCACCGGACCGACGCCGTGCTCGAAATGATAGGCGCTGATATAGTTGCCCGCCAGCCGCATCATCCCGGCGTTCAGGTCTTTCGTCATTTCGACCACCTTACGTTTTACGGTGCCGATGTGGTCTTCCGGGAGCAGAGAGACATGATCAATCCATAACATGCCGGTAGATACATGATCCCTCCATCTGGGGTGTTCGGCCGGCACATACACACGAAACTCTGCATCTGCGCTGTCCCGGCTGACAGACAGCCTGGCTTCATACTGCTGCCAATTATGGCCCGCCAGTCCGACACGCTCAAGCCCCAGCCGTGCCTGGGTAATCCTGTCTATCGCTTCTATAATAATGTAGTCCAGTTCAACGGAAGCTCTAAGCACCAGCTTGACCGTATACCGCCCTTCTTGGAGAGCGGTCCTCTGGGCGATGCCGGCATAGGCCTCATCATCACTCAGCAGCCGGATGCGCTGGGCGCGGCCCGAATGCTTAGGGGCAGACGCTTCAAGTGCATATCCGGTATTCCGTCCATTCGTATAGGCATACCAGCTTCCCGGCACCCCTGCCGTACTCCCCGGCTCACTTTCGAAATCCATATCCTTCAGCGGATACGCCAGCATGGCTTCCATATGATCGCGGATATCCTCCACGAAATGTCCGAACAGGTACGGGTTGACCGTATGCCCGCTTGGCTGGCTGCAGTCGATCGTTATCGTTGCTTGGTTAGACAATTTCAATCCTCCGTTTCCGATTAACCTTTTATTGAACCAATCATTACCCCTTTAACGAAGTGCTTCTGAACAAAAGGATACATCAGCAGCACCGGCAGGCTGGATACGATAATGACCGCGTATTTAATGCTCTCGGAGAGCAGGATTTTATCCTCCAGCCCGACATTCCCCCCGTCTACAGAGGCAGCCTGGCTGATCATCAGTATTTCGCGCAGCACCAGCTGCAGCGGGTACCGGTCCTCGCTGCGGATATAAATCAGCGCATTGAAGAATGAATTCCAGTGTCCCACGGCATAGAACAGAACCATTACGGCAATAATCGGCTTCGACAACGGCAGAATGATAGTGATCAGCAGCCTCCAGTTGGAGCAGCCGTCGATGTGCGCCGCCTCCTGCAGCTCCCACGGGATACTGGATTCAAAGTAAGTTCTCATAACAATGAGATTGTACGTAGAAATGGCCCCGGGAATAATGAGCGCCCACATTGTATCGACCATCCCGAGATTTTTGACCAGCAGATAACTGGGAATCAATCCTCCGCTGAAGAACATGGTCAGGGTCACAATCAGCATCAGCAGCTTGCGTCCGGGAAGATCCGGTCTGGACAGCGGGTATGCGGCAAGCAGAGTCATCATAATATTGACACTTGTACCAACAACTGTGTAGATCAGCGTATTGCGGTATCCGGTCCAAATTTTATCGTTGTGCAAAATATTGCTGTAGGCTTCCAGTGTCACGCCTTTGGGCAGCAGCCATACTTCCCCGTTCAGTACCCTGGCGGGATCACTGAACGAAGCGCTGACCACAAATAGTAATGGATAGAGCACTAAAATAATGATTATTGCTGCGAGCAGGTATACGATAACGTCGAACCGCTTCTCATCGGGTGGGGCTTTTATAATTACATCCTTAGGCATTGCCCGTCTCCTCCTCCATTACCACAGGCTCGTATCCGACGTTTTGCGCGCAAACCGGTTCACCAGCAGGAGCAGCGTCAGGTTAATCAGGGAGTTGAAAAGCCCTATTGCCGCAGTATAGCTGTATTCGCCCTTTAGAATTCCGGTAGTGTATACAAAAGTGGAAATTACATCGCTTGCTTCAAGATTCAAATTATTCTGCATCAGCAATATCTTCTCGAATCCGATGTTCATGAACTGCCCAATATCCAGAATCAGTAAAATAACGATAACCGGGATGATTCCGGGCAGAGAGACATGCCAGATACGCCGGATACGGGACGCGCCGTCCATCTTGGCTGCTTCGTACAGCTGCGGATTAATTCCGCTAAGCGCAGCGATGTATATAATGGATTGCCAGCCCATGTTCTGCCAAATATTTGAGCTGATGAAGATTGTTTTGAACCATGCGGCCGATTCCATGAAGCGGGTCGGCGTACCGCCAAGCGCCTGAATCAGCATGTTGACCGGGCCGCTCGGTGACAGGAGCACTGTCAGAATGCCCACGATAACAACAACTGAGATAAAGTGCGGGATATAAGTGACGTTCTGCAGTAATTTACTGTATCTCTTGCTGCCGATTTCGTTGATCAGCAGTGCCAGCATAATCGGAACCGGAAAAGCAATCAGCAGGGAGAACAGGTTGATGGACAGCGTATTCCAGAGAAGTCTCCAGAAATAATAGGAGTCAAAAAACCGCTGGAAATGCTCGAATCCCACCCAGCTGCTGCCGAGAATTCCTTTGCCCGGATTGAAATTTTTGAAGGCAATCTGCAGCCCGTACAGCGGTCCGTAATGGAACACTAAATACCAGGTGACCGGAATCAGCAGCATAAGATACAAGTCGTATCTTCTGGCAATTTGCCTGACCAGGCGGCGCCCCGGTTCCCGGCGGAACCGGGGCACTGCAGCCTTATTATGAATCTCCGCCTTATTCATGAACATCCGCTCCTATCCAATAGGATCAGCCTATTTCTCCATCTTGTCGTAGGCTTCCTGATAAATTTGCTGAAGCTCTTCGACATTCATCTTTTGCAGGGTTGCCTGGAATTCATCCCACTTGTCGAAGCTGAGCGCACCCGCGATGAATTTCGTGCTTTGTTCTTCATAATATTTGTCGATGTCATTGCGCAGCATGTTCACCTTCTGGGCCGTTGCTTCGTCAAACATTGGAGCGGCATAGCGGATTGCCGGCATGTACGGATCCAGCGCCTTTTGCGCTTCCTGCACTTGAGGCGGATTGATATAAGAAGCTACATGCTCACTGATCAGATGCGGCGCCCCTCCGCCGGCGTACGGAGTGATTTTCGGCTGGGTCTCGGAAGTAGAATACTCTTCCTTGTAATAGGGAATCCCGTCCTTCAGCTCATAATGTTCGCCTTCCCGCCCGAACCGCAGCAGCGTCGAGCCTTCGTCGCTATAGAAATAGTCGACCCAGCGCATGGAGATTTCCGGATATTTATTGACTGAAGTAATGGCATACGCCCCAAAGTCACGCGGGATCGGAGCCGTCTGGCTCTGCATCCGGTCTCCGTGCGGACCCGCCGGCGGCGCAATGCCGATATATTGATCCGAGATCGGCAGGAAATTGTTATTCGTCTGGTCGAAGAACATGCCCGTTTTGCCTGAGCCCTGCTTGGCCAGGAACTGGGCCTCCGTATGGGAGAATACTTCCTGGTCCAGCAGCTTATCTGCATACAGCTTGCTCAAGTACATGAGCATTTCCTTGTTCTGTTCGCTGCCCATCCAGATTTCGACTTTATCGTCTTTGATGTTGATGTTGTAGCCGAACTGCTGGTCCAGTCCAAACGAACCGCTCATCATCGTCACGATACTGAGGCCGACGCGCGCGGTCAGCGGCAGCTCATCCTTTTGGCCGTTGCCGTTCGGGTCCTGATCGCGGAAGGCGACCAGCACATCGTACAGCTCATCCGTCGTCTCCGGCACCTTCAGGTTCAGCTTCTCCAGCCAGGCCTGGTTGATCCATTTCTTGTCCGTCCGTGCCGCGCCCAGGGTAACAATGCCCGGAATCGCATATATATGGCCTTCCGGCGTCGTGATACCTGCACGGATCTCCGGATACTCATCCATCAGCTTGTTGAAATTCGGGGCATAGTCGCGGATCAGATCCTCCAGCGGAATGAGCTGGCCGCCCGAGCCGTAACGGATGGCCTCCAGTTGGGTGATTCCGGAGCGGTACATCACATCTGGAAGCTCATTGGAGGCGAATAGGAGATTCTTTTTCTCCTGAAAGCCATCGGTTGGTGCTTCAGTGAACTCCACCTGCACATTGCTCAGCTTCTCGTAATCCTGAAAGACCGGCATATCCTTGAAGGGTCCGTTGACGGGAGCGATCCGGGTGAACATACTCAGCTTCACCGGTTCCTGCACGATCGGAAATCCGTCCTTGCTCACCGATTGGTCTGCGGTCGCCTTAGGTGCAGCCTCATTGCCGTTGCCTGCTCCTGAATTGCACCCCGCCATTGCCAGTGCGGCAATGACCATCAGGCTTAGCGCCGTTTTAGTCCGTTGTTTACGCATGTCTGTATAACCTCCTTTTAGATCTCGCTCAACCCATCGTTGTAAGCGCTTCCCTTGATGTGACTTTATTATAGCCGGGCACGCAAAGAGGGGAATTCCACATATATGACTTTTTACTACACTTATCTTACCGTTTCATTTCGCAGCAGGCGGACGGCTCACAAAGGCATGCGGCGTCGTGCCGGTCAGCTCCTTGAATACTTTGAAAAAATAATTGTACGTAGTGAACCCGACCTGAATACTAATTTGTTTAACCGTGTATTTTCCGCTTTCGAGCAGTCTGCAGCTTGCATCAATACGGACACGGTTCAAATATTCGGAGAAGGTCGTCCGCGTCTCTTCTTTGAAAATCCGGCTTAAATAAGACGGGTTGAGCCCGATCAGGTCAGCGGTCAGCTCCAGCGTAATGTAACTCTGGTAACGTTCCAGAATAAGCTGAACCGCCTGGGACACATGTCTCGAATAGGAGCCTTGCGCCTGTCTCCGGCGGAGCCGGCCCAGCAGACCTTCATAATAAATTATCAGCCACCGTTCCAGCCCGGCTACGCTATTGATATTGCCAAGTTCTTCCCGGGAAGGCAGTCCGCCATCTGCAGCTTCATCTCTTGTTAATGTCTTTTCCCCTATGGCCAGCAGCTCGCTGACAATCATCTGCACACTTGGCGAATGAAGCGGATGCTTCTGGACAGAGGCGAACGCACTGGTAATTGACCGCTCTACCTCTTCCATATCCAGCCGTTCAATGGCTAGAAGCAGCTGCTTCTGATTCCCGATCGTCATCAGGAGGCGGGGATCGTTAAGACTGCTATCCGGCTCCAGCCGTGTAGCAGCGTTATCGAGGACACGTTCAGCCGAACGGTAACTGTCTTCGAGCTTGGACAGGCTGCTGCACATATGGCCTATAGCATAAGTGCATTTCAAATTCAGGAATAGCTCAAGCGAATGGCTGACATTGCTCATCAGCCGGCCAGCTTCGCTGGCGGCAGCCTGCTCGCTCCGTTCTCTGAATGCGAACAGGATGGCCAAACGGCCATTTTCTACATAAACGGCCATCCGCTCGGGCAGATCGCCGAGACTCTGCTGCATTAGTTCTACCGCCTGCCGGACCAGACCGTTAATCTGCACATCACTGCGTGTTTGGGTCAACAGCAGGAAGGGAACGATTTGGACAGCGGCGGCCATATAACAGACCACACCAGGCAGAAGTCCGCTCAGGCGCATGCTCTTCTCAAGTATGGCGGCAGCCTCCGGCTTGCCGGCCAGCAGCTGGAGCGTCTGCTCACGTAAACTTTCAGTTCTGTTGCCCGTATCCAGGCTCCCGTCCTCCAGCCGCAGACCCGATGTTTCGGTCTCCTCCTCCAGCTCCCGGGCAGCCTTCTTCAGAATGGCGATCAGGGATTGGTCATTCAGGCGGTGCTTCAGCAAATAGTCTGCAGCCCCGTTCCTCAGGCATTCCCGCACATAATCATAATCATCATAGCTGCTGAGCATAATTGTCTTTACAGCCGGATACCGCTCCCGGATGGTCCGCTGCAGCTCCACACCATTCATGCCCGGCATATTCACATCTATAATTGCGATATGCGCCTGCAATTCTTCAAGAGCCTGGAGCGCCATTGGACCGCTATAGGCTTCTCCGCAAATCTCAAAACCATGACTCCGCCAATCCGTCATCGTTGACAGATGATGATGTACCAGCGGTTCATCATCCACCAGCAGCACTTGAATCAACATTCAACCTGCCTCCTCTGCGGATCGTTCATCCGTACGAATCTCCGGCAAACGAATGACCACCTTGGTATACAATCCTTCTTCACTGAACAGCGTGATACCGTACGGCTCCCCGTACATTCTGCAGATTCGTTCATGCACATTCCGCACGCCGATTCCGCTGAAGCGCGACGCGCTTCCCTCCCTGCCGGATTCCAGAAGCAGCCGCATTTTCTCCCGCGACATCCCCGGCCCGTTATCCATGATTTCTATGAACAGATCCCCGCCCTCCCCGTATACTCTGATCAGAATAAGTCCGCCTCTGGCCGACGGGACAACCCCGTGCAGGATGGCATTCTCCACAATAGGCTGGAGCATCAGCTTAAGCACCCGGCATTCCAGCAACTCATCATCTTCCACTTGAACCTGAACCGTTATCGGCTCCATATACTTGTATTTCACAATCGACATATAGCAGTTCACATAATCCAGCTCTTCCCTGACGGTAAGAAATTCACTTGAATTCCCCAGCACCCCGCGCATAAGCTCGATTAAAGATCCAGAGACCTCTTCAATATTCGGCACACCGTTCAGATTAGCCAAATATTTGATGGTATTGAGCGTGTTGTACAAAAAATGAGGACGGATCTGTGCCTGCAGTGCCGTAAGCTCAGCTTCACGCTTCGCCTGCTCGCTAATCCGGATATCCTGCATCAGCCGCTTCAGATCATCAATCATGCTGATGAACACAGTGTAGAGTTCACCGATTTCGTCTTTCGAGTTAATCTCCATACGCGGAAAGGATAAATTACCGTCCTTCACCCGCATCATCATCGTTTTGAGCCGCCGGATTTGCAGTGTAGTCCTGGAGGACATCTGCATGGCTCCCAGCAAAACTGCGACAAAGACGATAACTGATACTTCAACCATCAGATTCCGGACCTTCACCGATTCACTCACGAGAGAATCCAGAGGAATAAGCGCCCGGGTAATCCAGCCGGTGTGCCCGGAGCGGCGGCTGACGACAATATAGGACTTACCGTCAATCTTCTGCTCTGCCGCCTCTTGAACAGCTGTTCCCGCAAGCTGCGGAGCGGTATATATCGTTCTTGTCATTTGCGGCGAGAGTGATGCAGGGGCAGAATCAGACTGGTATACCAGCTCCATCTGTTCATCCAGTACATACAGGACACTGTCCGCTGTCGGCTTGACGCCATACGTGTTGCGGATGAAATCATAGTTCAAATCCACCATCACCACACCAATGGATTCCCTGTTATACCGGATGACACGGCCGACGGAAATCACATCCGGGCTGCCCTCTTGTTTGAAATAAGCGTGGCGTTCCCCGTTGTTTAACATGTAGTCCATCGCCTGCGTCTGCAGGAAATTACGGTCAATCCAAGGTCCCCCGGTGAAGAAAACCTTACCGTTCAGGCCAATTACAGCGATGCGTGTTATATAAGGCTTATAGCCGATCAGACCTGACAGAAATTCATTAATCCGCTTTTGCTCCAGAAACCACTCATAGCTGATTTCCTCGCTGGGGCTCAGCAATATATCGATTACCGTATTTTTATTCGTAACGGCAACCGTGTTCAGACGATCGATCTCCTCAAACATAAGATTCAGGGATTCGTCGGCTTGACGGATACTGTCCGCAACCGAAGTAATGGCGTTATGCTTAATCGTCTCACGCATATTCAGATAGATAATGGAGGTGATCGTTACAATAGAGAATAGACTGAGCAGTCCGAACGCGATGAATATTTTCCCCTGAATCCCCAGCTTCGGTGATATTTTATTGCGCAGAGCTGTAAATCTCATTCTCGGTCTCTCCTTCACATGAGGGAAATGACTTTCAGTAAGCGCTATCATATTATCAGAAAACAAAACCGTGCCGTTATCCGCCTCCAGCTGAACGGGTATGCAGCGGGGAAGTCTTGTAGTAGGACTTGAATGCCCGGGTAAACGTATACAGGTTGGGATAGCCGAGTGACAAGGCGATTTCCGTGATTGAAGCATCGGTTTCAGCAAGCAGCCGTTTAGCCTTGCCCATACGGATGTTCTGGATGTACTTCTGCGGAGATACGCCGGTCTGGCTTGTAAAAGCACTGGTGAAATAGGATCGGTGTACACCCGCATACGAGGCAACCTGCTGAACGGATATCCCTTCAGTAGCATGGAGGTTCATAAATTCCATACACTCCGATACCCAGCCTGAAGGTGATGGTGTATCAGCCGGGAATGCTCCGGGCATCAGGACGGCCAGCAATTCGCAGGTCTGTCCCTGCAGCTCCAAGGACACAGCCGGGTCCCACCGCCCGTACCTTGTCATTGCCCCGAATATGCGTTCCAGTACTTCCTTAATGCGGGATGTCACCTTACCAAGAGCATACGGCTTCTCAGGCACCATCCCGGTTAGCTTCAGCAGCGGCATCACTCTGCTTCCATCCAGCGCAAGCCAGCTCATCTGCAGCGGTGATTCCGCGGGAATGATGTAATAATGATACGTCTGATCCGGAAACAGACAGAACATGTCGCCCTTTTGCAGTTCAATGTGCTCATCTCCATAGTTAAGGCCAACCTTTCCTTCATACACGAAATGAAGGCTGTAGCACTCGATCCTTTTGGGACCCACCCTGTAGTTCGGCTTAGCCTGACTACGGCCGGCACGGACAGGCCATAGCTGCCCCTCCCTATCCAAATATCCGGGTGAATAGTAGATAAACTCGGCATATTCATATTCGTATTCCTGCAGATTCTGCAACACTCCTGACATATCCCCACTCCCTCCATCTAACAAAATGACAATTCAAATCTAACATCAGGCTATTTAAAAAATGTTGTTTTTTCAATATTATCATAATAGGAGGCGATAACCATTGTCCAGTAGACCTAACATTTTACTAATTACCAGCGATCAACAGCATTGGAATACCATCGGTGCCTTCCAGCCCGAGATTTCCACCCCGAATCTGGACCGGCTGGCACAGCAAGGGACAACCTTCGGCCGGGCTTATTGCCCGAATCCCACCTGCACGCCAAGCCGTTCCTCTATCATCACGGGAATGTACCCGAGCCAGCACGGGGCATGGACACTCGGAACGAAGCTATTGGAGGACCGCCACACGGTAGGGGAAGACTTCAGTGAAGCGGGTTATCAGACCTCGCTGATCGGCAAAGCCCATTTTCAGCCCCTGAAGTCCACGGAGGAATATGAATCGAAGGAAGCTTACCCGCTGCTGCAGGATTTGGATTACTGGAGCAGTTTCCACGAGTCCTTCTACGGATTCGACCATGTGGAGCTTGCCCGGAACCATACGAACGAAGCACATGTCGGCCAGCATTATGCCTTATGGCTGGAAGAACAGGGCTGTCACAATTGGCGGGATTATTTCCTCCCTCCAACAGGGACAATGGACCCGTCTGCAACCTACACATGGCCCATTCCGGAGAAATATCATTACAACACCTGGATTGCAGAGCGGAGCAAGGCCCGCCTGGAAGAGCATCAACAATCAGGAGATCCGTTTTTTCTCTGGGCCAGCTTCTTTGATCCGCATCCTGAATATCTGGTGCCGGAGCCCTGGGATTCGATGTATAACCCTGACACGCTGACTATTCCTTCACTGACGGCCGGGGAACATGACCGGAATCCGCCGCATTTCGGCATGACACAGGAAGACAACCCCGACTTCTCGCAGTTCATGGAAACCGGCTTCGGCATTCACGGGTACCGCTCCCACCTGTATTATGAATACGGGGATAAAGCGCTTCTGACGGATTACGACAAAAAGAAACTGGTAGCGGTCTATTACGGAATGATCAGCATGATGGATAAGTATATCGGCAGCATTCTGGATAAGCTCGATGAACTCGGACTCGCCGGGAACACGCTCGTCGTCTTTACAACTGATCACGGGCATTTCTTCGGACAACATGGTCTGCAGGCCAAAGGAGGATTTCATTACGAGGATTTAATTAAGCTTCCGTTCATCGTCAGATATCCCGGGCATGTTCCGGCAGGCAGACAGACGGATGCGATCCAGTCACTCGTTGACCTGGCGCCTACCTTCTTATCATTTGCCAATCTTCCCGTTCCTTCGTCGATGACTGGTGTGGATCAGAAGGACGTATGGCTGGGCCGCAAGAATCAGGCGCGTGACCATGCCATTTGCGAATTCCGTCATGAGCCTACGACCATTCACCAGAAGACTTATATTGATGCAAGATATAAAATTACGGTCTACTACAATCAGCAGTACGGCGAAATCTTCGATTTAGTGCAGGACCCGCACGAACTTCATAATCTGTGGGACGAGCCGGAACACGGGCAGCTGAAGACTGAGCTTCTGCTGAAATATATTTGGGCGGAGCTGGGCAAGGAACCGCTGCCTATGCCGAGAATTCATCATGCCTGAAGCAGGCCGGTCCATGGAGAAATAAGAAAGCGTGAGCAAGGATTCCTCCCTTCGCTCACGCTTTTTTCAGAATAATATATTTAGTCAGAAAATAACAATGCCTGCTACCGCCGACAGGAGGATCACCGCAAACGGATGCATCTTATATTTGGCAACAAGAACGAGGCATCCGCCGCAGATCAGCAGCGAGCCCGCCATTGTCCAGCTTAACCAGGATCCGCTTTGTCCGCTAAATGCGAAATGAACCGCCGCGTAGAGGATTAAGCCGGTTACAATCGGACGCAGTCCGTAGAATGAAGATCTGACCCAGTCATTGCTCTGCAGCTTCAGAAAGAAGACAGCGATACAAATGACGATAATTAGCGATGGCAGAATAATGCCGACCGTTGCCGCTATCGCTCCCCCCAGCCCTGCTTTGGAGTATCCGATCAGGGTCGCGGTATTCGTCGCGATAGAGCCCGGAGCCATCCCTGCCAAAGAAACAATTTCCTGAAAAGCGCCGCTGCCCATCCATCCTTTTTCGGAAACCTCCCGCTGAATCAGCGTTATAACCGCATAACCGCCCCCAAAAGAAACTAACCCCACTTTAATAAAAACCAGCAACAGCTCCCACAGCATAAGATAATCACCCTTCAGATGTAGTATTCAGGAAACTGCAGGTCACGGCGTTCCTCCGTTCGCACCTTTTCCGTAACTACGCTCATCCCCTGTTTCTTTTTGTACAGAACCACCAGGACTCCGGCTGTCAGCCCGCCCACAATCAGATAAAACGGATGAATCTGGGTGAACAACAGCAAGGCCAGCGATACAGCTACAAGCACAAACGTCGCCGCGTCCAGAACAGAAGCTTTCCACATCTTGCCGGCCGCAACAATAATCAAGGCTGCTACCGCAGCATGAATGCCCTTCAAAGCAGCTTCTACCTTGACGTTGTCTTTGAATAAAAGCCTGAGCCCGCTGAGGAGGAACACGATCAGAAAGGTAGGCAGGGTTATTGCAGTGACGGCAGCCACGGCTCCCGCCACTCCGCCAAGACGATAGCCGATAAACGTTGCGCTATTGACGGCCACCCCTCCGGGAGCGGAACCGGACACGGATATCATGTCACCCATTTCCTCTTCGTTCATCCAGCCCTTTTTTCGTACAATTTCTTCTTCGATGGTTGCAATCATGGCATAACCGCCTCCAAAGGTGGAGGGTCCAATTTTGAAAAATACGCAAAAAATACTCCAAAGCAAATTCATTTTCCTGCCCGCTCTTTGCTTCATTCCAGTTCACCCTTACATTCTTTTCTGCTCTCCCAAGAGATGTCACTTGTATTTTAGCATAATTAATTTCATTTTGGATTAAAGTCATGAATTTTATTGTAAATATTCTGTTAATACTTCATAATCAGAGTGTATAAAGTCTTATTTTCGTTGAATAAAAATCATTTTGGAATTATCTTAGGTATTCCTACTAATAAACTTGGAAATGGAGATAAGCCTGATGCTGCCCCACCCTAATGCGTCTATCAAAAAACAGGTCTATGACCGCATATCCTATCTGGGAACTGCCTCCAAAGCCGATTTGTTGAATGATTTTGCACTGACCAGCAGCAGTATGACACGTCTTCTTGATGACATGTCATCCCAGGGGTTAATTATTGCCTCCGGGCTGGGAACCTCCAAAGGCGGGAGGAAGCCCATCCTGTTCCAGTGTAACCCGGCATACAGGTATCTGTTCGGGCTGGAAATTTCCCGCATTCATTCTTCACTTGGCTTGTATGATATGCATTTCAATCTGCTGTCTATGACCCGGTGGATAATGGATGATCGCATGACGCCCCCGCTGCTCGCGGATCATGTTGCGGACAGTGCCCGGGCTCTTCTGTCGGAGCACGGAATATCGCCAGGCAGCGTTCTGGGGTTGGGGATAGGCGCTGTTGGTCCCTTGAACTCAGAACGCGGGATTATTCTGGAGCCGGAGCACTTTCCGGCCGCCTCCTGGACAAATGTCCCCATCTGCGAAATGCTGGAGGAACGGCTTGAAATACCGGTCAAGCTTGACAATGGCGCAAACTGCGCCCTCATCGGTGAGCACCGGGCTCTCAAGTCCAACAATTATAAGCACATCCTGTATGTACATGCCGGAACAACTATAAGGTTCGCGATGATGTCCGGCGGCCATATCGTTCGGGGAGCCTCCGGCGCAGAGGGTGCGCTGGGTCAGATGATTATCCAGACCAACGGCCCCAGACTGCACGGCAAAGGAAACTACGGAGCCCTTGAAGCCTTCGTGTCTGTTCCGGCGCTGGAAGAGCGTGTACGCACACAGTTAAAGATTGGACGCAGCAGCTTACTAGCGGAAATTTCTCCGGAACAGGTCACCTTTGCCTCCTTATCTGAAGCTCTCCAGCAAGGGGACAAGCTCGTTACTGAACAATTCACGGAATCGTCTGCGTATCTGGGGATCGGGCTGGCTAATCTGATTAATACCCTTCATCCGGAGTGTGTCGTTCTGGGCGGCCCCCTGGTCCGGGCACATCAGCTTGTGTTCGACACTTCGGTTGAGGTCGCCAGGAAGAACACTTATCCCTCCCCCGAGAACAGTCCGTTTTTTACGCAAGGATATCTTAAAGAAGAGGCCGTAGCCACCGGAGCGGCCATCATGCTGCTAAATGACTGGTATGTGGAATAAATAGGAAGACAGGAGGGGATTGCTGTGTCTCTCAATTGCGCTGCCGGTTCTCAGTCCGGTTTAGGTGTCATGTGGAAGACGGTATCAGAGGATTGTAATCTGGCTTGCGACTATTGTTATTACAGTACCTGTGGAGGGAAGCCCGGACCGGCAATTAACCGGATCGATTCTTTCGTTCTGGATAAATTCATCCAGGATTATATGCGGCACAGCTCAGGCAGTGCCACCTTCGCCTGGCAGGGCGGAGAACCGCTGCTGGCAGGTCACGAATTCTTCGAAGAAGTCGTATACCGCCAGGCCCTGCATGCCCCGCCGCATACGGTTATCAGTAATTCCCTGCAGACCAACGCTACACTGATCAGCGGGCGGTGGGCTGCCTTCTTCAAAACTTATCATTTTCTGATCGGAGTCAGTCTGGACGGCCCGCAGCAGATTCATGACTCACGCCGGGTGAATGCCGCAGGCAAAGGCAGTTATAGTCAGGTAATGAACGGCATCGGCCATCTTCGCCGGCACCAGGTTGACTTTAATATTTTGACAGTAATTCATAAAGGAAATGTGGGCAAAGCCCGGGAACTGATGGCGTTCTACCGGGAGCAGGACTTCCGGTTCATTCAGTTTATCCCCTGCATGGACTTCAGAGCCCAGCAGGTTGATCAGCCGGGGGAATATGAAATTTCAGCGGACGAATACGGGGAGTTCCTGTGTGAAGCCTTCGACGAATGGTATCAGGACGGCAAGCCCGAAATATCGGTACGGTTCTTCGATAATATGCTCAGCGTCTACCTGGGCGGGGAAGCGGAATCCTGTGTACACCGCGCTGCATGTCCTTCAAGCCTGGTGCTGGAGCAGAACGGGGACGCCTTCCCCTGCGATTTCTACATCAATGAGGAGTGGAAGGTCGGCAACGTTGCCGAAGATTCCATTGCGGATATGCTTGCCCATCCCAACTTTAGGCGGTTCCACCGGATGAAGCCCGCTCTCCCGGACAAATGTCAAACCTGCGAATGGCAGCGGTTATGTTATGGCGGATGCCCCCGGAACCGGAAATGGAACACGGAGGAAGGCCTCAGCGGTCCAGATTATTTTTGCCAGAGCTATATGCGCATCTACGCTTACGCTGATGAGAGAATGCAGAAGCTGGCGGACCGGCTGCGTCTTCCCAAGGTCATGCCTTAACTTGTTCCGTAATTAATAGTCCACTGCCATTCTGTTTCTTACCTCCCCCTGTGTTAAAATAAGACCAAGCTTGCTGAACCTAAGGATAATTTTGTGCGGGACACATATATATGGATATATTTTCATAAACAAGCCTATACCGCAATAAGTGAAGGAGGGCTATATGAGCAGAAGGACTGCCGGTTCCGGCGGCACATTCACATTCATCAAACAGCTGCTGCAAAAAATCAAAGCCGATGATGTCCAGGGGATCAGCGCACAGCTGACCTATTATCTGATTCTGTCGCTGTTTCCCTTTCTGATCTTCATTATGACCCTGATCGGGTACGCGAATATTTCCCTGGAGGACAAAATCCAGCAGCTGGAACAGGTGATGCCTGCCGAAGCCGTCTCTATTATAGAAGAGATTCTGCAGGATGTGTCCGAGGGACGCAGTCAGGCGCTGTTATCCTTCGGGATGCTGGCTACACTCTGGGCCGCTTCCAAGGGGGTCAATGCAATCATTAAGGGGCTTAACCGCGCTTATGACATTGATGAGAGCCGGGCCTTCTGGAAAATTAGAGGGATCGCCTTCCTCGCTACCCTGACTATCGGTTTTGTCGTACTGCTCAGCATTCTGCTGCTTGTCCTCGGTACCTGGCTCAAGACACAGGTCTTCCTGTTGACCGATCTGCCTTACGGTTTCCAGAAGCTATGGGATCTGCTGCAATACGCCGTGCCGCTGCTGGTCATGTTCATTGTGTTCACCCTGCTCTACTGGATCGCCCCAAGCCGCAGGCTGGCT
This sequence comes from Paenibacillus sp. FSL H8-0259, assembly GCF_037963255.1. Lineage (NCBI taxonomy): Bacteria > Bacillati > Bacillota > Bacilli > Caryophanales > Paenibacillaceae > Paenibacillus > Paenibacillus sp. FSL H8-0259. The sequence goes on along the minus strand of NZ_CP150147.1, from coordinate 2,963,847 downwards.
CTGCGTGAGGTGGTCCCCGGTGCGCTGTTCTCGACCCTCGGCTGGATTATTACATCAGTTCTATTCTCCATTTACGTCAATCAGTTCAGTGATTTCACCAAAACCTATGGCAGTCTCGGAGGCGTTATGATTCTGCTCATCTGGCTGTATATCAGCTCGATTATTATCCTCGCCGGAGGCGAGATCAACGCGATCCTACTCAAACGCAAGGTTGACGGAGCAACGGTAGAATAACCGGATTATCAATATTTTTAACAGCAACTAACTTGGGGCTGCATCCGCTGGGATCAGAGGGATGCAGCCTCATTCGGCTCGTCCACCCTGTCATGGGCACATTGTATTCGGTTTTTCGCATACATTCGGCTCGTCCACCCTATCATGGGCACATTGTATTCGGTTTTTCGCATACATTCGGCTCGTCTACCCTATCATTGGCACATTGTATTCGGTTTTTCGCATACATTCGGCTCGTCTACCCTATCATGGGCACATTGTATTCGGTTTTTCGCATACATTCGGTTCATCTCCCCTGTCATGGGCACATTGTATTCGGTTTTTCGCATACATTCGGTTCATCTCCCCTGTCATGGGCACATTGTATTCGGTTTTTCGCAAGGTGTACGATTCCTGTACAACAAGACAGGCAACCCCCCGCTGACCGGGGGATTGCCTAATTGGAAACAACAACTATATGCTAACTAGCATTATTTGGCTTCGTCTCTCAGTGATACCTCACAGGTTCTTCCTCTTCTCCTGCCGCCGCACCCGGATCACCAAATACTGTTCCTTCTGTGGCATCCGGCAGATAAGCCCCCTCCTCCTTCAGCCGCTTGCGCAGCACAGCTACATCCACTGCATGCACGTCATAATCCGGCAGATTCGCAGCAAGTGCTGCGGCAATCCCGGCCGCTTCGCCCATCGCCAGACAGACCGGCATCACCCGGACACTCCCCTGCACCTCACGGACACAGGAGATCGAACGTCCCGCGACCAGCACATTCTTCAGTGAACGCGGCGTCAGGCAGCGGTATGGAATGCCGTGCGATTCTCCCGGACCGTAGCGTTTAATGACCTCCGGCTTGCCTCCCGCCTGCTTCTCTTCCTTCTCCGTCCCATGGATATCAATGAAGTAGCTGTTACGGCAGATTTCATCCGCGAAGCTGCGGCGGTTAACGTAATCATCCACACTTAGCACATAGTCTCCGGTAATTCTCCGCGTCTCCCGTACCCCCATCAGCGAGCCGGTGTTGGCTACGTAAGAGCTGCCGAACGCAGCAGGCATGTATTCTGCCAGGGCATCCCTATAGACGGAGGCCAGCTTCCTTCCCTGCATTAATGCAGCGGATACGGAGAAGGCATCCGTATTATCCACATCCCATAGATGTCCCGCGTTGAAGCCCACCGTCCGGGGAGCAATGACATTGTTACAGATATGCGAGTCCGGAATTAAGGGGAATTTGCCGGAGCCCAGAATATCGAAGATCGGGCTGTTTTTGTTATTGTTATGCAGCAGCGGACCGTTCAGATAAGCATATTCATCGACATTACCCAAGGTAAAACAGTGCGTGGCAGGCATCAGCTCACCGGTTGCCGTATCACCCTTGAGATATTCCGCTCCCGCCCAGGCCGCTACATCGGCATCGCCCGTGCAGTCGATATAGACCTTAGCCTTCAGCGCCTGCAGTCCATTCTTGCTGGCAGTGATCAGCGCCAGCACATTACCTTCCTCATCCGCCTCCACGGAACCCAGCTGCGTATGGAACAGCACCGTTGCCCCGGCTCCGGCTACCAGCTCATCATAGATGACCTTGAGCTTCTCCGGATCGATCGGAACCCAGTCCATCGCCTCTTGGCTTACATGCGGCATCTGCGCCTTCAAAGCTTCAAACACCTTCATCGCCAGTCCCCGGTAGATGATCGTCTTCATGTCCGAGAACGGGCACCAGGCCGGCACAAGTCCCGATGTGCCCATTCCGCCCAGGCTGCCTGTTCCTTCGATCAGCAGTGTCTTTGCCCCTTCCCGGGCTGCGGCAGCGGCCGCCGTACAACCGGCCGGCCCGCCGCCCACAACAATGACATCCCAGGAATCCTGCAGCGGAATTTCACTACTCCGCATCCTGTAGCTGTTCATTCTTTTGCCTCCTAAAAAGTCTTCTTTGACTCTATTTCTTCACTGTAGCATACCAGTCATTCACCTCTTTGGTGCTGGCCTCTCCGCCTGCGGCTTTATATTTCCCGGCGAAATCAGCCACGGCATCCGGGGACTCTTCACCGACAATGACTTTGACGGCGAAATCATTAATCATCTGATTCAGCGAAGCATTGTTCTTCGAATATTCCGGCAGGGATGGAGCCAGCGCCAGCGGATCGGCAATTCTTGCTTCCGCCGGAAGCTCATTGTTCAGGTAAGAGAAGCCTGCAAACAGGCGTGCATCCTTCTGCACCCGGGCCTGCCAGTAGATCGGGTACAGCTTCTCGTCTATACCGGTCAGATAATTGCTGGCGTTGCCGCGTTCGTCCGTGAACAGCGGCAGGATCGGGCTGTATACGCCGTCTTTATACGTATGATGTTTGCCTTCTTCACCGATGGCAATCAGTTTGAAGGTTTCTTTTTCCAGCTTGGCGTTGATCCATTTCATCGCATCTTCAGGATGCTTCGCAGATTTCGGAATGAAGGTAATGCGGTCGAACCCGCCGCTCATGCCGAGGCCCATTTGACCGTCTTTGCCTTTGAGGGCAGGAAGATAAGCATATTTGGCATCAGGAAAGTTCTTGGTCAGGGCATCGGCAATTCCGGGAATATCATACCAAGGCAGCTGAATAACCCCGATCTTGCCGCTGGTGAATTTCTCCTTCAGAGTAGCATCCTTGTTCACGGCAAATTCTTTATCGAGCAGACCCTGTTTATATAGATCGGACATGTACGTCAAATATTCCTTGAAGCCCGGATGCAGCGGGGCCGGAACCAGCTGGCCGTCCACCGTATTCCAGCTCGTGCCTATTCCGAAGGCACCTGTAATATTCGCCGTTGTTGCCAGTGCACCATCGATTGACATCGGGGCGCCGCTGTTCCCGGTTCCGCCTGGGTCCTTCTCCTTGAATGCCTTCAGCACTTCCGTGAATTCATCCAGCGTAGTCGGGGTCTTCAGCCCCAGCTTATCGAGCCAGTCCTGGCGGATCATCAGATCGGCACCGGCAAATTGTGAGGAGCTGTTGGGAATACCATAGATTTTGCCGTCAATTTTCATTGCATCGAAGGACGCCTGGGAGATGGAAGCTTTGATATTATCGCCGAACTCCTCGATGAGCGGGGTCAGATCCACCAGTGCGCCCATTTTGGCATAATCGGTATACACGGCTTTTTCACCGGAAATGGTAATGACATCATACGGCTCGGCAGAGGAGATCAGCAGATTGAGCTTATCCATCGCCTTGTCGGCGGGAAGCATCTCATACTTCACCTTATAGCCGGTCCGCTCTTCGATCACCTTGGCCAGCGGATACGTATTGTAATCATCCTTCGACCACAGATTAAGCGATTTTAGCTCCGGCTTGGCAGCATTCTCTGACGTTGCCGGTGCGGCAGTTGCTTCTGCAGAAGCTGGTGCTGCTGTTGAAGCGTTCTCCCCGTTACTATTCGTGTTGTTAGAAGAACCGCAGGCAGTTGCAGCGAGCAGCAGCCCGGTACTCAGCAGGAGTGACAGCCACTTCGTCTGTTTCATTAAGATAACCCCCTATAAGTTTTGTGAGCTTAAGCTTCCAGTCTTACTTCGTACAAAATCCGCCTCAGCCTTTAACCGAGCCAATCAGCACACCTTTGATGAAATACTTCTGCAGGAACGGGTATACGAACAGAATCGGGACCGTCGAAGCGACCACCGTTGCCGCACGTATGCCTTCCGGTGACATGTTCATCAGATCATCCACACTTTTATTGATGGCATTGGCGGCACTGGCATCCATCACCACATCCTGCAGATAGAGCTGCAGGGTCTTAAGCGCGGTATCGTTGATGTAGATCATTGGCCCGAAGTAATCATTCCAGTACCCGACGGCATAAAAAAGCGCAATCGTGGCAATCACCGGCATACTGAGCGGCAGAATAATCCGGAACAGAATCGTATACGTCTTGGCTCCGTCAATCCGTGCGGACTCCTCCAGGGCTTCGGGAAGACTCTCATAGTAGCTTTTGATCACCAGCATGTTGAACACACTGATCATTCCGGGCAGGATAAGCACCCACAGATTATTGATCAGATGCAGCTGGCGCATCAGCAGATAATTGGGAATAAGCCCGCCGCTGAACAGCATCGTGAAGATGAACAGCACCATGAAAAAGGAGATGCCCGGCAGATTCCGTTTGGATAACGGATAGGCCGTAAGTGCCGTCATTAAGATGGAGATCAGGGTGCCCACTACCGTGACGCCTACGGATACGCAGAACGCCCGGATGAACATTGAGGAAGAGATAACCTCCCGCAGGGTGTCGAGCTGGAAGCCTACCGGCAGAATGCCTACTTTTCCCGAAGTAATCGCCCATTCCTCACTGACCGATTTCGATAATACGTTAACCAGCGGCAGCAGCATCATCACTCCGAGTGTGATCAGGAACAGGTAGACAAAGATATCAAGCAGCCTGTCGCCTTTGGTTCGTTTGGTCATGGATTATACTGTCTCCTTTCCCGCCTACCAGATTCCGCGGTTCAGCAGCTTCCGGCTGATATAATTTCCCGAAACGATGAGGATGAAGCCTACTACCGAGTTGAACAGGCCCACCGCGGTGCTGAAGCTGTAATCCATTTTGCCCAGCCCGATGCGATAGACGAAGGTTCCGATCACATCCGCTGTCTCATAGACTACCGGATTGTACATGGTCAGAATCTGCTCCGTTCCCGCATCGAGCACCGAGCCCAGCCGGAGAATGAACATCAGCACCACAGTCGGCAGGATACCCGGCAGTGAGATATGCAGCATTCTGCGGATTCGCCCCGCCCCGTCAATGGCAGCCGCCTCGTATTGCTCCTGATCGATCCCGGCAATGGCGGCAATGAAGACAATCGCGTTCCACCCTGATTCCTTCCAGCCGGCCGTAAAGACAACCACACTGCGGAAATAATCATTGCTGACAAAAAAGCTGACCGGTTCTCCGCCGAACCACTGAATGATATTATTGACCAGTCCGCCCGAGGTGGAGAGGATGGTGACGAACAATCCGGAAATAATCACCCAGGACAGAAAATGCGGGAGATAAATAATCGTCTGGATCGTCCGTTTGAAGAACATCAGCCTGACCTCGTTCAGCACCAGCGCGATGAGGACCGGCACCGGGAACAGCAGGACAATCTTGTACACACTGATAAGCAGTGTATTCATGAATACCCTTCCGAATTCGTCCGATTGGATAAGCTTATGGAATTGCTCCAGCCCTACCCATTCACTGCCTCTGATGCCCTCGAAAATGTTGAAATCCTGAAATGCGATCAGCACTCCGTACAGCGGTGTATATTTGAAGAGCAGCAGAAACAGCAGACCGGGTATCAGCAGCACATAATAATCCCTGTTTCTCCAGGCGAGCCTCCACTTGCTGGCGGACCTGATTCTCGTTGCCTGAAGTTTGCTCTTCCGGTCCAAATCCGTGACACTCCCACCCAAGTTCATTCACCCCCATCTGTTTGTGAGTTGATTATACTGAGAAACCGGGGGGCGGTTGTAGGTGGTAATCTGATTATTTCTGGTCTTACGCGACTGTATATCAGGCAATCTGCTTATTCTAATGGAACCGCTTTAATTCTGATGTTGATCACAGTTCCTTGGCCGGGCTCCGTTTCAATGGACAAGCCACACCGGTTGCCGGCAAAATATCGAATCCGCTCGTTGACATTATAGAGGCCGAAGGAGCCCGGCATCCCGTCACTGCGCAGCTCGGAGGAAGGCTCCAGCAGCAGCCGTCTGGCCTGCTCCGGACTCATGCCGATCCCGTCATCGGACACCGCCAGAAGGATATCCTCCTGCTCCCGGCGGGCTGTTATGGCGATATTCCCCTGCTTCCTGCGGGTTTTGCGGATACCATGCAGCAGCGCATTCTCCACCAGCGGCTGGAGGGTAAGCTTGGGAATCATATACTGTTCAAGTCCCGGCTCTACTTGGACGCTGAAGGTAAAGGTGGACGGAAAGCGGTTCTGCTGAATCTCCATGAACACCTTGGCCAGATTCAATTCATCGGCAAGGCTGACATTGTCGCGGCCCTGATTCAGGCTGAGCCGGAAATAGCGGGCCAGCGCCTCAATCATCTGGCTGGTATCCTCCGCATCATGCGAAATTGCCGACCAGTTGATCATATCCAGCGCATTATAGAGAAAATGCGGATTAATCTGGGCCTGCAGGGTTCTCAGCTGCGCCTCCCGCTCCTGCATCTTCGCCTGATAGGATTCCTCCATCAGAATGTTGACCTTGTGAATCAGGTGGTCCACACTGCGTTCCAGCAGCCGGAAATCCCCCCCTGGCATCGTCCTTCTGTCCTCCAGCCAGCCGATGCCCTCCTTGCGGATCATCCGCAGTATCATCTGTACTCTGCGCTGCATGTTCTGCACGAGGAACATCAGCAGCACAAACACGAGTACCAGGAACATGACCGTGATCCCTGCCAGCGTGGCAATGCTGGTGAACTGGTTCATTGCCGTTGCCCTATGCGAAATCTCTGATTCAGAGACTTGGGAGATCATTTTCCACCCTGAAGTTCCGATCGTGGTATAGACCACATTAACCTCTTCACGCCCAAGGGTCCGCTTAACGATTCCCTCCTCCGATTGCTTAATCGTATCCAGCAGTTCTTCCGGCAGCATGCTGACTTCCTGCGGACCGTTCTCTCCGGTGCTGTAGATCAGCCGGCCCTCACTATCCAGAAGATAAGGGGGATAGCTGTCCGAGAAATGAAGCTCTGACATGACTTCTGCGATCAGATCCTGGGATACATCCATCACCAGTATGCCGATGGTCTCTTCATATGCCTTCGGATTGCGCAGCATCCTTGCGACAGAGAAAATCTTTTTGTCACCGAAATCGATATAACTCTCCTCATACACCCCGGTCCAGACCATACCGCCCCCGGCCTCCAGCACCTGCCTGTACCACGGATAATGCTCTATCTCAGATAGCGGATACAGATTCACCCGGTCCCCTCCGTACATCCGGGAAGGATCAACAAAAAACCGCAGCCGGAAAATATCCTCATTCTCCTGGGCGGTTTCGGCTAAATTGCGCAGCTCCTTAAGCTGGTTAAGCTCATCGGTGATGCTGTCCTTCTGCTGCAGATTGCTGTAGAGCACCTGGTTCATGAAGACCGAATTGCTGCTGTCACGGATATGATCCAGCTTATAGGTCAGATTCATCCCTGCCTGCTTAAGGGTCAGCTGCATCGTACTGGTGACTTCTTGCTCCAGAATGTCACTGGACCGCTGATAGAAGGAAGCCAGCATGACGGATACCGGCAGCAGAATGAGTATCACATAGGCAATCAGCCACTTTCTCGCCGCCAGAATCCCCTGGCCCAGTCCGGTCAAATAGCTCCAGCCCTTTTTCACTGCACAGCCTCCTTATATGGCATGCTTACATTCCTGTGCGGCCTGATCTTCATAGGATTGCCCCTGCTCATAGACTCTGCTCCCTGTAGGCGCTGGGGGTAATTCCGGTTATTTTCTTGAAAAGCTTGCTGAAATGGCTGGGATCGCTGTAGCCGACGGCATAACAGATTTCGTAGAATTTGTTCTGCGGGTCTCTAAGCAGCTTCTTCGCCTGCTCGATTCTGACCTTGGTCAAATATTCGAACAGCGTTTCGCCCGTTTCCTGCTTGAACAGGAGCCGGACATAGGTCGGACTGAGATAGACGCCTGCCGCAATATCCGCCACTGCCAGATTCTCCGGGTACCGTTCTCCAATCAGCTGACGGACCCGTTCTATCACTTCGCTTGTCTTGCCGCTGCGCTTCATCCCGACGAAATCACAGACCTCAAGCAAATAGGCTTCTGTATATCCCAGCAGATCCTGCATCGTCTCCTGGCGCGCAACCTGTTTCCAGGCGGCCGTCTCACGTTTTTCCCATTCCTCCGTCATTCCGCCAAGCTCCAGCAGCACCTGGCCGGACTGCAGAATCAGATGCAGACTGACATTCTGCGCATACCGCGCCCCTTGCCCCCGGTTCTGCCCAAGCAGACTGAAGATGTCACTAAGCTCCGTCTGCAGACGTCCGCGGTCTCCGGATTTCAGGGCAGACCACACCCGCTCCCCCCACTCCGGCTCGTACCGGTAACGCAGATTCTCACCGCGCTCTCCGGACACGATATTGTCCATGGTCAGAATACGGTTTTTGCCCAGATACCACTTCTGGTCAGCTGCATCCCTCGCCTGTTTATAGGAGGACGGGATCTCCGGCAAGTGCTCAACCCCCTCACCGACACCGATGGTTACACTGAGCTTCAGCCATTGCCGCAGATTGCTGCGGATTGATTCTGCCAGCACCAGCAGGTCATTCTCGGGAGATTCGCTGAACTCCTGCGGCTGCAATTGTCCGGCCAGCAGAATCCCGACGTACTCTCCCGGCTCCTTCTCGAAGGTCACGCCGCGCATCTGATTGTCAATCAGCTCCTGGATGATATTCAGCACCGTATAGGACAGCAGCTGTCTGTCCTGCTCGCTGCGGGTGTCCAGCACCTGCGGCACATCATCGAGCAGAATGACCATGAGGATGTAGCTGTCAGCCGCGAGCTGCTGCAAGCCCAGAAATTCCAGCTTGTCCTGAATATGCGCGGTATGAACACCATCGCTGATTACGGACAGCAGGAACTTCTCGCGCAGCAGCGGCATACTCTGCGTCAGCTTCACCTGCATCTCCTTGATCCGCTTGCGCTCCTGCGTCTCCGCATCCAGCGCAGCAGTCACCTTGCCCATCACCACCGACAGCTCCTTGCGGCTAACCGGCTTAAAAATATAATCCGCCGCATGCATCTGCAGCGCGGACTTAAGGTATCCGGCATCGTTGTGGCCGCTGATGAAGACGATCTTGGCCTCCGGCAGCAGCGCCCGGACCTCAGCCGCCATGCGGATGCCGTCCATTGACGGCATCTGGATATCCGTCAGCACGATATCCGGCTTCAGCTCCCGGATCAGCGCCAGCCCAGTGTCCCCGTCATCTGCGGTTCCAACCAGCTCAATCCCCTGTGCCGCCCAGTCCACATAGGTCCGCAGCCCGTTCACCACCGAAGGCTCATCATCCACAATCACCAGTCTTTTCATTTCCTTGTCCCCTTCAATATTGAATCTGTCCAGGTTAGACGGAGTTTGACAATATAATGGTGCATATGGAGAGTAAATGGTTTTTACTGGATTGAATAACCTGCTGACCTGAATTTCTACATCCAAAGTGCATCTCCTGCAAGAAGGCAATAAATAAGGGGCCGATGATGCAAGCAGACCACGAATAACAGCACACAGGCAGCACAAACAGCCGTTCCACCCGGACTCAGAATCCGTTATTTTGGGAAAAACAGCTGTTTTGCCGGCTTCGCGGACTGAGATTCCGCTATGCCCTGAATAATGGGTCTAATTCTGGTGTTCTAGGCTGAATAGGCGATTCTCAGTCCGCTTCATCTCAAAATTGGCTGATTCCGGCAAAATAAGGTCCCTACAGTCCGTCACGGTTGGATGGGAGCAATCAGCATCTCAACTCTACATCACCAATCGCAACTCCCCTCCCCCGATCAGCGCCTCCACTCCATAGCATATAGCATCAAGCCCCCCGCTACCCCTCTTCACTCACCGTGTAAGCCAGGCAGGCAAGGGCTTCCGCCTGCTTGAAGCCTTCCCCAATATACAAAGCCTGCGCCCGTTCGTTCTCTGCATTCACACACAGGACGGTGCGCGCATACGACTGTTCTGCCGCGAACCGGAGTGCTGCCCGCAGCAGAATTCTGCCGAGTCCTCTCCCCTGAGCCTCCGGCAATACTGCCAGCGGCCCAATACTCATGGCAGGCTCATCCTCATACTCATCGGCGCAGCCGCGTACAATTCCCACAGCTTTGCCGTTATGGTACAGTATCTGTAAACCGCCTTCGATATAGTCGGCTCCGCTGATCATCTGCTTCACCATCGCTGGTGTGGCCGGCGTCTCGTTGCCCTGAAGCTTAGCGAAACCGGCATTTCGTACTTCACACCAGACGGCTTCATCCGTTCCGGCGCGGAAGGGAATGAGCTCGTAACCGGCGGGCAAGCTGACCTCTGGAATATGCGGCTCCTCTCTTACGAGGACATAGGTATACCTCTCCACCGCAAACCGCACAGCCCCCAACGCCTCCATCGCCGCAGTATTTCCCGCGGGAACAAATAGATTCAGCTTATCCATTCCGGCAGCATGGGGCAGAATTGCCTCAAGCAGAGCCTGGTATACATTTACATCTTCGGTTTCCGCATGAAGGATTCTAAATCTGGCCTTGCGCCCTCTGCGGCTGTAATCATTCAGGATGAGCGAGACTGCTGCGGTAATTTGACCTGAGGAATTGGCAACAATATATGTAGGATGGTCCGGGGAAAGCGTGAACCCGGCAAGCTCCTCATCGATCAGGTAAGAATCATCCAGTTCGTCCCGGTGCTTCCGGCAAAAATTCAAAAACGCCTCCACTCTGCTCTGTTTGAGTGCTTCAGCTTTCATCTTTCTCATCCTTTCCCTTTCAGCATTTCCCTTTCTAAAATAACAAAGTATTCAATTCCCGCAAAGGATAAAATAACACTATGAAACATTCACTGATTGCTGCCATTACCAAAAGCCCGCTCCGCACTTCGTTATACCACTTCACCCGGGCCCGGAATTTGCCCGCCATGGCTGCACTTGACGCATTGTACGCCTCATCCGTATTGAGTCCGGCGCATGCAGCCGGAGTACGCCGGACTACAGCCCTCCAGGTACAATACGCCGGGCAGCCGGTTGTCCTGAATTCCCATCTGCAGATCACACCTGAAGCAATGGACCCGGACACAACCCCTGAAGAATTCCGTCTCTGCCTTGACCGCCATGTCTTCTTGTGGCCGACCTGGCGGGATTGCCTAGCCATGGCGGCGATGTACTCCCGCAGAGAGCCCGGCGAAGTTTTTGCCATCCTGAAATTCAACGCCAGCGAGCTGCTCACCGGACAGTTTGACCGGATCAAGCTTTCCAAATATGATTCCGGCAGCTCGCCCAGATTCCCGCACCGGATGTCCTACCGCAAAAGCTGCGGGATGCTGCTGCCCATTGCAGAGTTCATGTCAACAACCGGGCAGGCGATACCCACCAAACCATCGGAGATCAAGGAAGTGCTGGTCGAAGGACAAATATCCCCGCTCAGCCGGTATTTGCAGACGGTCTATTGTTCGGAGCCGCAGCTGGTTCCTGAGATCTGGCAGCCTGTATGTCAACTGCTGACTCTGACGGCACATTAATTGCCGCTAGCCTTGAAACTTATGTCGCATCGTGATATAGTCACGTTATGACATAGTCACGGCAAGACATATTATATTGAAGGCCATGAGTTATGCACAATGAACTGGCGAAGCAGGTGAATGCGTTGTCCACAATGGATAAAGTGCTGAAAAAGTACGTGCCGATGACAGAGACGGCTTTCTATATTCTGTTGTCCCTAACCATACCCCGCCACGGATATGGAATCATCAAGCATGTGGATGAGCTCTCTGAAGGACGGCTTAGACTGGGTTCCGGTACGGTATATGGAACTTTGACGAAGATGAACAAGGATGGACTGATTGTTGTATTCGCCGATGAAGAGAGAAAAACAGTGTACGAGGTGTCAGATCTGGGGAAAGGAGTAATGCGCGCAGAAATCAGCAGATTAAAGGAACTTCACCGCAATGCCATTACCAGTGAGGAGGAATTTGTATGAAGAGGGTATTTCGGCCCTTCTGGAGCTACGACCTGCCCAAGTCAGAAGCCTGGCTGGCCGATATGGCGAGTCAGGGTTGGGTGCTGACGGAGTGGAACCTGCTGCTCCGGCGGTTCACCTTCCGGCAAGATCAACCGGCACAACGTTCCTATCAGATCGGGTATGGACCATCCTCCCAGCCTTCCATGTCTTCCTCTCTTGCTGCTGAAGGCTGGAGCAAGCGCCTGCAGCAAGGCAAGTGGAGCGTCTACGAGAATGATCAGCAGCCGTCACAGATTAAGGCCTCCCCTTCCCGCAAGGATGTCTTGAGGCGAAACCGCACAATCTCATATATTTTTATGGGAATACTTCTTTATTTGCTGCTCATTGCAATGATTCCGCTGATTGCTCTAAGCTTCTCCTTGACCCAGGATGCTCCGCTTCAGGTACAGCAAAGCCCTATGTGGGCGGTTACCTGGGCCGCAGCAGCCTTGGCTGTGATCCTGCTCGTACTTGCAATCTATTCGATTATTAAACTCCGGGCAGCCAGCAAGGGGTTACTCTTGAATCATGAGGAATTCAAGAAGTCTCACGATCCGCAGAAGCCAGCGGGTGTTACGATGAAGAGGTTGAAGTTAGGCTGGATGTACGCTCCTGACCGGCTGGAGGAATGGCTGGAGGATAAGGAACGGCTGGGATGGAATCTGTATAAAGTCGGCCCTGGAGGCACCCTGTTCCATTTCAGCCAAGGCAGTCCACGTATAATGAAGTATCACGCCGACTATCAGGTCATTGGCGATGAAGAGTATTTCGAGCTGCACCGGCAGGCAGGCTGGCATAAAGTATATAGCTCATCCTCTTCTCTGCAGAAATGGACCCTCTGGAGCCGGGAGGAGTTGGATCGTGCTGAACAACCGGAAATCTACAGTGACCCGTATCACCGCTTGAAGCATGCCCGTAAAATTGCCATCAGCTATACAGCATTGTTTCTTCCGACGATTCTGCTCTACAGCCTGAATGTGACGGCATTTATTGACGGCATGCTGCAAGACGGAATCACCGCTTCCCGGGCATGGAATACTTCACTTATGTTCCTCTGTATCCTTCTCTTCGGCTCGTTCGCAGGCAGAACCTGGCTGTATTACCGGCGGCTTAAGAAGCTGTAGTTATTGCACCGCAACAAAAGGCGTATACCGGAAGTCATGCTCCAAACGGAGCAGGCTTCAAGGATACGCCTTAAGCATTTAGACTTTACCTTATTTCAGAAGAATTGCGGATATTGCTTGGACATCACCTGTACCCGTTCCAGCAATGTATTGGAATGCTCCATCACAATCTTGCGCATTCCCTCCACGTCACGCTTGCGGGTGGCCGCTACCATCTTCACATGTTTATCAATATCGGATTGCTGCACGCCCTCCATCTTGCCATAGAGCAGACGGATACGGTTATAGTGCGAGGCTACCTCTTCAATCGTGAACCAGGATAGCTCTTCCCCGGCCGTCTGAAAGATCAGCTGGTGGAAACGATTATCCTTGAAGTAAAATTCCCGGAAATATTTCTTATCCATATATTTCTTCTGTTTGTTAATCAGTTCCTGCATCGTATCTGCTACAAGCTCACTGCACTTGCGGATGAATTCATCAATCACGGCAGATTCAAGCGATGTGCGGATGAACCATTCCTCGCGGACCCGCTGCAGATCAATTTTGGAGACTACTGTTTTGCGCTGAGGATATATTTCCACCAGTCCAGACTGTTGAAGGCGGACTACTGCTTCCCGTACCGGTGTCCGGCTTACGCCATAGCGTTCAGAGAGCTTCTGCACACTGACATCCATTCCCGGCTCCAACGTCATATTCATGATGTCTTCTCTTATTTTATTGTAAGTTACATCATTTAGTGAATTACTGTTATTAATAATCTTCAACGGGTTCCCTACACCTTCCTGAACTCACTCCTAGTACATCACGATATATTTTCTCCGCACTGGCAGCATCATAGCTGTAATACAACAGAACATCCAGAATAAACGGCGGGTAGCTGAGTCTATTCAGTTCCTGTGTAAAGGCCATGGCTCCTACTTCACTCAAGGTGCGTATTGTAGAATAATTCTTGAACCCAAGCAGGTTCCATAGCAGAATCTTCTCAGTCCGGGTGTAGATTTCATGTGCAAACTGGTCTTCTACAAAATGAAAAATTTCGTGTCCAAGGATAGTATTCATTATACCAGCTTGCTGAAAAAGTTCAACTAGCGCCGGCTCTTCCTCCTGGACCCGCTCCGCCGCTCTGCGCACAGGCTCCTCCATAATTTCGATTGTGTACGGCGGCGTATAGCAGGCAAATAGCACACGTTTCCCTGTCATAAGCGCACTTTGAAATTCTAGCTTCAGCTTCAATTTGTCCGCGATCACGCGGACATCACGGGTTCCGTATTCACGGATGATCCTCTGTGCATAGGCTTTGCCGCAGGCATTAGCTTTGGCAACCATCTCTGTCTTGGTTTCAGGCAGAATGCGCCGGTTCAGAATGTCCCTGGAAAAAGCGTACAGCCCCCAAGCCTCATCCTCTACCTGCAGCAAATCACGCATCATTACACCCAGCTTCATCTGCACCTGCATGCTGCCCCCATTCTTCATTCCTTCATTAATATGGCTATGAATAATTTCAATAGATTAGCGTCAGCTCTGCTTGACATTGGCAGCGACAACGATAACCTCCGTATCCGGCTCAAACGTGGAAATTTCGATATCCATCAGCAGCTCCAGCTGTTCGAAATCGGAAGCGGTAAAGTCCATCACCCGGGCACCGATACACAGATAGAAGTCCGGCCGGGCAATCAGTTCAGTCTGGTAGACGGCCATAGCCTCCCAGAGCTTTTTGACGGCATTCAGGTAATCTCCGGCAGTTGTCTTAAGGGCCATCGCCCGGCCTCGTTGCACCTTAATGAACCCTTTGGTGTCCAGAATGCGGACTGCACCCGCTTCACCGGCCTTCTCAACCTTTTCGCCGAAAATGCTGACATACCTCGTTTTCTCAAGCAGCTGTGTCCGGTCGATGGAAATACGCATATCCTTCGCGGCCAGCTCGCGGAGCTCCGCTTCATCACATTCCTTCAGCAGCTCGGTCGTCTTCACTTCCGTGGAACCGGTAGCAATCGCGGTAACCTTGGAGGTCTGCGGATCGATATCGATATGGATCTCGATGCTTTCCGGAGTGGCTCCGCTCTGAATCGCCTTGTTCATCGCTTCCATTTTGAGTGCGGCAATCACTTCTTTGGAAGGTGACGGAATGATCCGCTCTACCACGTCCCGCACCATGGACAGGGCAACACCGATGGACGAGATCACCTCTGCATTCTCAGGAATGCTGTATTTCAGACCCATTTTCTCAGAGAAATAGACGATCAGCGAAGCGGCTCCCCCGCCAACTCCCACCAGGGAGATCTGGTCTTTCTCCAGTTTGTATTTCTCGGCCAGCGACAGGATGATCGGTTCGATCTTCGCATACGCTTTTTCCATAATCTGCTTCGCAATATCCTCGACCGTGGTTCCGCAATAATCGGCTAATGCCTGCATCGCCCGTCTGGCGGCTTCCACATTCCCGTAGGAGAAATGCTCCGGCTTCACAAGGCCCAGCACGTTCGCAGCACAGGAATTCGTGATCGTCACACGCCCCCCGTTCTCCAGACGGATGGCGACATAATCTGCCGGATCACCCGGCTTAGGTGAGAAAAATTCCACCTTGGCGCCCTTAATCTTGTCCGGGTCGGTAAATACCGAATAATCCAATCCGCCGATATGTGCCGATCTGGGGCCGACATCCACTACTCCGCTTTTGTTCGCCCGGATCATGGAGCCGCCAGCAACACCGAGGACGCGCACATCCAGTGAATTGACATAGGTCGGATGACCGCCGACGATGGAATAGTCAATGGCCGGACGGCCGTTTTTGATAACCCCGATATTGGTTGTGGTTCCACCCACCTCGAAATACACACCGTTAGAGGCTCTCAGATACATCAAAGACCCCATAACTGAGGCTGCGGGACCCGACAGCATCGTAAGCACAGGACGTTTCTTCATTTCGCTGATTTCCATAACCCCGCCGTCGCCTCTCATGATCATCAGAGGTACATGGACGCCGGCTTCCCTTACGGACTGTTCGGTTGAATTGGCGGTATCCAGCATCTTGGGCAGAATACTTGCGTTGATCGCTGCCGTTCTCGTTCTGCGGGTGAGTCCGTACAATTTGGTGATATCGGATGCCATGGTGGTCGGAATGCCTTTTTTCTCAGCTTCTTTATAGACGAGCTCTTCAGGTCTGCCATTATCTACGCCAAAAGCCATGGAAGGCACAATCACCTGTGCACCCTGACGCTTAAGATCATCGATGACCTGCAGCACGGAGGCTTCGGACATTTTCTTAATATTAATGAAGCTATTGTAGATTTTGATCTCTTTGCTGTTGCCCAGATCGATGTTCTGCAGTTTGGTCTGACGTTTGGCCAGCCAGCCTTCAAGACCGCCCTTAGCCATGCCAATGATGCCAACCTGTGCGATATCACCTTCAATCAGCGCATTGGTTGCCTGCGTTGTGCTGTGTGCAACGAAGACTACATCTTCCGGCTTGATGTTATTTTCCTTCAGACAATTCTGAAAACATTTCACAACTCCGGCGGCTACACCTCTCGCATGATCATGCGTAGTCTTGACGGACGATTTCCCGATAATTTCATGTGTTTCGTTGTCGATGGCAACTGCTTTTGTATGTGTTCCACCGACGTCGATCCCCATTCTAACCATTTTACCCATATGATTTCTCCGTTTCTCTTCATTAAATTGTACTGAAGGTTGATTAACCGGCTCCTGACGGACATAGGCGCAGCAGCCGGTTCTGATTGGACGTAAGCGATGCTACACCAAATTGCCGTACATGAAGAATACAATCGCGCAGAGAATAATCCCGATAATCCAGCCTGTAGGAATGGACATCTTCATATATTCCTTGGCCGGAACCTTCGTATATCCGAAGCCCCAGGCTACCCAGGATTGGGTAACGTCCAAATGCTGCGGCGCTACTGTAGTGATGGCGAACAAAGGATACAGGAACTGTACAGGCCAGGCTGCGGTAGCCACAACTACTGCCAGAATGGCCGAACCGGAACCGACCAGGTTCATCGGGCCGCGGAAGAAGCCAAGCGGTGTCAGGATGGCGAATACGATACAGAGCAATAACGCCGTCTGAGGCATTGCACCGTCAAGCAAGGTTTTGAAATAAGGGGAAGCATAGGTTGCCGCATTATTGAACATGGACAATGTGAGCAAGAATCCGATCATCGGCGCCACATCGATAGCCCCGTCTGCGAATTGCTTAGACAGCATTCTGCAAACGCTTGCAAAACCACCCTTTAACTTGCCGCAGGTCAGTAAGGCGAACAGACCGGCAACGATAAATCCGAAGATAATCGGAAGCTTGAACACCACCACACCGATTACCGGCAGGATGATGGAAATCCAGGAGATTGCAGGGGCATCAACCGTAGTTCCGGCATCCGGAGTGGCTGCCCAGGCACGGGAGACCTTCTTGTTCATGGACAGGTTAGATACCACCAGAACAACGATCAGGGAGACCGCCATCGCAATCATGCCGAATTTGAAATATGTATTGTAGTCGTAGCTGGCATAACTTTCATTGGCTGTGGCAAAAATAGCCTGATACTGCTTGAAGTTAACAATGTTCCCGAAGATACCCGCCATAATGGAGCCCATGAAGGAGAACAAGGCAATCGGTGAAGGAATACCCAGCGACAGCATGATCGGCAATACGATTACGGCAATGGAGATTACCGGACCGATACCGGTCATAGAGGTGAAGATTACCGCAGTAACAATACATAAGAGCGACATCGTAATTCTTGGTTTGTCTCCGCCGAGCTCTACCACCTTACGGATCAGCGTTGCAGCAATCCCTGTGTCGATCAAGACTCTGCCGAAGAAGGCGCCGAAGAAGATGTTAACCAGAATCGCTTTACCGTAGTTCTCCGGACCCGTCTGGAAGACGTTCGTCAGGACATCAATAAAGGTCTTGCCCTCCATAACGGAGGTTGGATGAATAGAATTGCCGATCAGGGCAATCGAGGTCCACAGGACCGACATGACGAAGAAACCCACCATGAGGTTATACCCCTTGACGCAATACCACACCAATCCAAAAAATGATAAAACCATAATGAAACCGATTACAACATTAGCCACATCCACAAAATAACCTCCTGTAATAGGAATATATGAATAACATGCTAACATGCTATATAGCCTCACTGACATGTTAGTTTGTCTCGGGAAAATATTAACATGTTAGTTGCTCGGGCGTCAATACAATTCTGCGCTGCGAATTTCAGCTGTTTTTGAAGTCAGGCGCGGGTAAGAACGGCAGCATTTCAGCACGAACAGAGAAAGCCCCCGCGGCATGGCCGCAGGGGCTGGGTACTGCTTATTAAGGCTGAATGCCCGGTAGAACTACAGCAATAAACAGCAAGCCCGGCATTAGGGTAGCAGGAAACCCTTTGAAGCCTGCTCTATTCTTCAAGGCCGCAATAATTGCCAGGTTCAGCAGCTGGCCTGCCAGGATAGGTAAGACTGCAATGAGTGGTCCTGCTCTATTGACGGATTGCAGGGGAACTATTGTCAGCAATGAATAGAAGACTAGATCCCCTGTACCGATGACCGGAATGAGCCCCCGCTTCCCGGGAACCGGAAGGCAGACCGATAGGCGGACGGCTGTATTCTTACGCTCCATTAATCTGGCGTTGAGCGTGAAGCCGCCTCTCTTGGTGAAGCTGAACACATCCATGACTACAACTCCGAAGGCAGCGCCAATGACCGTACTGTCCGAGACGAATACGTAGGCTGACAGCAGATACGCCAGCAGAACTGCACAGATGATGTTCAAGCCATTATGCAAATAGACCACAGTCCGGCTGACAGTCTGCTTCCAGACCCAACAATTTAGCGCTAAGGCTGCTGCAAATCCTGCAACAGCCATCTGCTCTGAACATCCGCGAACGGCAGCTGCCAGCAGTATGATGAGACCAGTAAGCAGGAAAATATAGGTTAACTCCCAATGCATCCTGTTCTTAACAGGCACATCCATCAGAAATTCCTCCAGTCAAATATAGAACATCGTCTTACTCTTCCACTAGTCCGGTTACATCTGCTTACTGTACTTACGGATGTAGAACAGCTGCAGGAAACAGCCGAAAACATATAGTCCGATGGTCGACAGCACTACCCACAGAGCGGTCCCGCCAAATATGAACAGAAACGGCAGCGCAATCATAACCACAATCATAACATCGAAGGCTTTGGCCTTCGCTTTCATCCGGATGGCCGTATGGCGTTCGTCGCGCAGTTCAATGACAGCCTGCTTCCTCAGCTTGGGGTGCTTGGCATAATAACACTGAATGATAAGCTGGGCGGCACTCATACTGAACAGCCCCGAGCCTATACCAAGACCTAACCCGGCTAGTCTCTCTGTACTTTCATTCATCGTCAGAAGCCCGGCAGCAGCCAGAATCCCCCCAAGCAGCAGCAGAAAAGAAAACAGCCAGATCTTCTTGTTCACCTTCATTCGGATTCCTCCTCATAGATAAAAATATCCTCAATGGCCAGTTTGAAATAGCGGGCGATTTTGAAGGCCAGAATGATGGACGGGTTATACCTCCCGTTCTCAAGCGAACCGATAGTCTGTCTGGAGACCTCCAGCGCCTCAGCCAGCTCTTCCTGTTTAATTCCCCGCTCCTTCCGAAGCTGCTCCAGCCTGTTATCCATACCTTCACCTCGCATATGTAAAGTTAACTTTCCATCATAGTATCACTCACTTTCTAATATGTAAAGCGTACTTTCCATCATTCTGTGTTTATTCACACAAAAAGAAAAGCATAAAATACCCCTAACGGGTAATTATGCCGGAGTTTATCGATTTCGTATTCCTTCAGTTGTCACTTGGCCTTTCATTTTTCTTAATAGAATTCAGCTCTTCTTGTCCGTGATAAGAACCTGCACGTATAACAGCATCTATCTTATGAAGATTCTGAACACTCTCCAAGGGATTGGCATCCAATATCACTAAATCCGCATTCTTACCTGCCTCCACTGTGCCCATATCATCCAAACGCTCCAGAAACTCCGCTCCGTTAAGGGTAGCCATTTGGAGAACGTGAAGAGGTGAGATACCCGCTTTTTCGAGTTCATCAAATTCCTGATGAATAGAGTTACCTGCATTTACGCCAATTAACTCCGCCGCCTTCATCTGTGCCAACCATCATCTTAACGCCTTTGGAATCATAGGTCTTTGCCAATTTCAAATAAAGATCGTAGAGCCCTTGTGCAATGGTTGGATCACTATCATTTGAGAATAGACCTAAATGCATACGTACCAGAGTCGGGGTTTGCCATGTGTTGTTTTCAACGAATACACCGGCAAGCTGAATGGCCTTCTCTTCACTGTAAGTGTCAATCAAATGTTGCAGTACTGCGGAATCCTCTTCGCCCCCGGAAGTCTCAATAGCTAACTTGACGACTTGCTCGTTCACAAAATCTCTAACACCCTTTATCTTCATGAATTGCACGAAGACTGGATTTGACGTGATGGAGGGAAGTCCTGTGGCCTCTGCTCTCAAGTTGTTCTCATCAGTTGAGGTAGAGATTAGCGCCCCGTTGTTGATTCCGAAATGTTCGACACTATAAAATCCGTTTTTCGAAGCCTCCTTCAAGTCCAAATCCGGAAGCACATGGCCTACAAACGCAAGATTTAATTTGTTCGCCTCCGCTTGGACGGCATCAAATACTTCTGGTGTAACAGCCCCCGCTTTTATAAAGCCAGCCCCTTCCTTTTGCTGCTCTCGAACGAATTCCACTGCAACCTTTGGCGTAGGCGCGTTGATCGGTGTTAACACATCGCCAGGCATCGCGAGCAGTGCCGGCTCTTCCGTAGAACTGGTATAGGCACCGGCTCTCCATTCCTTCAACTGGTCGGCTGAACCACTCATCTGTCTGAAGCCGGTAACACCGTTAGCAAGCAGCAGAGACATAACTTCAGGGGTCTTCTCATCTCCCAGCACGTGCATGTGCATGTTCAGGTACCCGGGCACCGCATACTTCCCGGTGGCCTCAACAATCTTCGTGTCTTCGCCTGTCTTAATGCTTCCAGCCGGTGCAATGTCGATGATTGTCCCATCCTTAGTCAGGATGCTCATGTTAGAGGTTAATTGACCGTTTTGTGTATCCACAATGGTTACATGATTCAGCAATAGCTGATATGGAACGCTTGGTTGTTCCAGATTCATAGCGGTGTAGGGCTGAATATTCATCGAAGGTTGGCCAGCATACAAGCCGCTCCATACGATGACAAGCGCTAATATCCAATATAGCGGAACTCGCCATCCATGCCATAATTTCATTCTTCTCAGGGTAATGAGGAAGCCGGCGCAGGCAGCCAGAATCAGATAACCATACCAGCGTTCATCACTGCTGATCATCAACACTAGTACAATTCCAAAAACAAGAACAAATAATAGCCCAAATCCGATGGTGCTTAGAAGTTTTCTTTTTGTATTTTGCTCCATCGCAAGCAATCCCTTTCTTTATCAAGATTTCAAGATCTGCACTGTTCCATAAACTTCATGGCAAGCGAACCACATTCCTCCGGCTTATCCAGCCACGGAAGATGCCCGGCATTCTGCAAGGCATGAAACTCCGGCCGTTGAAAACAAGAGGCAACCTCCTCTCCGATGTCAATGCTGCCAAACGGATCATTTGTACCCCACAGGAACATCGTTGGTTGCTGCACACGATTCAGCTCTTCTTTTTGCAGCATGACATCCGGCTGAGAGCCCCACATGGTGTTAATACGGCGCATGAGACTGAGACTCGAAATTTTATAGTTGGGAAGCTGTTGAAAATAATAGTAGCAGTCTGCGAGTTCACTGGGCAGCTTCTCCAGTGTTTCCTCAGAATGCCCCATAAAACGCAGGCTTTCCAACGATTTATCCGGTTTCTTGGACATAACCAGCTTGTACAGGACATTGTTGAGACCAGGTATGGAAAGTGCACGCAGCGCGGCCGGCGGTCTTGTGCTAATCAGGTTCCCTGGTACGCCTAGCAGTACAAGACTGGATACACGTTCCGGACGGTCGATCGCTGTCAGAATACTCATGTGCCCGCCGATGGAATGAGCTATAATCGGAACCCGGTCAAGCTTGAGCTCGTCCAACACACTTATAACCGTTTGAACCGCAAATTCTCTGAAGTTAATATTCCGGTGGTCCATGCCGTCACTCATTCCACCGCCCGGACGGTTGATGGCGATTAAACGCCGGCCGGTCAAATGGGCCATCAAGGGAATCAGCGGAAAGGTATCGCCGGTATTGCCGGGAACAAGAACAACAGGCTCTCCGTGTCCAATCTCGGTCACTCTGATTGTATATCCGAAATTGCCGAACGGAATGTGGCGGATTTCCGCGTCAAACTGATAATAATCAAGCAATTTCTGTTCTGCATTCCGTGCCTTGAGGACGCGGGGATCGTTATCTTTTAGAATAAGCGATGAATTATTCATAGAGCCACTCCTCCACTTGTGTATACCTATGCTGGATAGAATCACTGTGCATGACGACTAATCGGTATCAATTTCAGCTTGCTAAAAAAAACGATCCTGTGATACAAATGTATCATAAATACAAATGAAAAAAACCCGAAATGCAGAAGTGGAACAGGAGTGAGCGTAATGTATCGTATCGGAAAGGATAAGCGAAAAACACAATCCGCAAAACTTATTTGCAAAGGCATGGAAGATTTGATGCTAATACAGGATTATAAAGATATCTCCATCACACAGATTATCAACACGTCCGGCGTGGGCAGAGCAACCTTCTATCGGCTGTTTGACGATAAATCAGATGTTGTGCTGTACCAAATGGAGTCAGTATTCGATGAATTAATCCGGCGTATGGGGCCGCATACCGATTCCAGTATAGTAGTTAAAGCTTTATTTGATATCTGGCTTCCCCAAAAAGCTCTCTTTTTATCCTTGGTAAAAGCAAATCTGTATGGGGAGTTTCAAACCCGGTTATCCTTTGTAATCGGAGAAAAACTGAACTTTATTAAAGAAGCTGTTGGTATGGACGACAGGAGCTGGCAGTATTTCATACACATCCGGGCAGCCATGCTCTTTACTGCGCTAAGGGTCGCAATCACTCAATTTAGTGAAGATGATTCGCAGGATATTTCCAGCACGCTGAGCGATCTATTCGGCAAACAGCCGGTATTCAAATCGTAATTGGATTATCCGGCCAACATGAGATAGAACTATGGGAAATGTTGAATATGAAAGGTAGCGTCACTGCATTGGAGGGGACGCCTCTTGGATAAGGGGGAGCTTTCGGGAATGGCATAAGTATCATCGGCCCAAGGGATGAGCAACGTCCTCAGCTATCTGCCCTAAAAAAACAGGCTCTAAACCAGCTATAAACAGCCGATTCAGAACCTGTATTTATTAAATATGATGCGGTCAAGAGGACTCGAACCTCCACGATATTGCTATCACTGGCACCTGAAGCCAGCGCGTCTGCCAATTCCGCCATGACCGCATATTAGGTTGACTTGCTTACGCAGTCACAAGATAGATCTTATCATGCTGGGATTTCAGAGTCAACCTTTTTATCTTTTTTTAATTTTTGATTATTTCCAATAATTTTCAAGATGAATATTGCATTTACTTACCCAAAAGATGTATAATGAGAACAAAGGTTCGCATACTATAAATGAGGTGATTTATATGGCGACTACCAAGAGAAACACCCTAATCACACCAACACTTCCTGAAGATATAACCAAAGACGAATTGTCCCTTGTCAGAAGCTATCTGCTGCTAACGTTTATCCATAAAGTGTTTGAGCGCGATTGCCGAGTTATTGGTAAGAGCGGTCTCTTCAAGACTCCACAGCTCTACATGGAGCTCGTCTCCAGCGCCACGAAGAAGACTTCGCTGATGCTGCAGGAGGTTACCCGTGAGCTTACTTCGCATCAGCTGAAGATCAATACCATCCGCCAGGATCAGCGCGGAGTTACGGCCGAGTATACCTGCCGGGGATACTCCGGGGATATCCATATCCTTTGGCCCGGCTTCCGCAACGAAATGATGCTGCGCATGCGCGCTTATCTCGGGCTGGGTGCCGAGCTTGCCTCCGTTCTTCCCAGAGAAGAACGGGTGGAACAGATGGCCTTGTCCTTCTAGGCAGTTACTGGTTAATCCACAAAGAGCCTCGTCCTATTTACTGGACGAGGCTCTTTGTGTACCTACACTTCCTAGAGGTTCCATATAGTTTGAATTTGAACAAAAGCGGAACCATTCCATTTCCTCATACCTGTCCCGTTGTCCGCAGAGCGAGCCTGAGATTGTTAAATTAACACTACATAGGCATAATTGTTGTACGTATTGCAACTTTGATACCTCGATACCTGGGCATTCGGACAGATTGTTGTATGAAATACAATAATTCCTCCACCAAACCGCTAGAACAAAGAGAGATGTTGCCTTTTATACAACAATTTTGGATTAGGGCCGAATTACGGAGGGAAATGTTGTATTCTGTGCAGGATTTTAATAAGCAATGTGATCTCCGGTACAAATATCGGGATAAGAAATATTTGTGGCAATAGCAGCCGGATGTTCACCTATTCTCTGTAGTCACGGCAAACCATAACCAAGAATTTAAAAGTTCAATCTGTATCGCGCCCAGCGCTCCTCTACTTAATGACCTTTTCAATCTCCTTCATCCCCGCATCCGGGAACAGCTTCGCCACATGCTCAGCAATCCGTGATTTCGATTCCGCAGGCTTATCAGCGTAACGCGAGGTAACCCATTCTTCCCCGTATACATGCTCACTCATCGCATACCGCCCGACTCCCCAGCCGTACGGACGCCCCTCTTTATCATGCTTGTATTCGAATCTGCTGGCTGTAATATAGGTCTGCATCTGCAGATGCGTCATTGCGGTGTCGAAGCCCTTGGCCCCGTTTTTCCCGAAGCCGGCCAGCTGCTTGAGCTCATTGGAGAGCAGTCCCTCATTGTGTTCCATCAGCACATCCATAATTTGTTTGCTGGGCATGGAGGCCAGTCCATCATCATATCTGGCGTCGAAGTCGTATCCGTCCCTGCGGTAATTGGCGAAGTCAGGGTACCATGCTTTGCTGATAAACCCGGCTTTTTTGTTAAAAAGCTTCGCATAAGCGATCTCGCCCCCTGCCGCAACTTCCTCACGCCATTCCCACGGACCTTCCACATCCTTCACGAACCAGTAGCCCCCAGGAGTACACTCCTGCAGGGAGAAACCATCAATCTCACAGCGGAATAACGGAAGGAAACCGATCTCACGCACCAGATCAGCTAACTCCTGCGCATTCTTAATTACAGGCAGCTTCATGACCGACCTCCCGGTTCATACGTCCAGCCTTCGTCCCCGTGATAGATCATCAGCTTGGACATTCCGCCATCGATATTTATATTCTCCCCGGTGATGAACCCCGCAGCATCACTGCACAGGAAAAGCACCACAGCCGCGATATCCGGCGGTATTCCGACCCGTCCGGCCGGATGCTGCAGCCGGTCCGGTTCTGAATGAACCGGGTCCACTGCTTCTCCCGTACCATGATAGGCAGTGGTATCAATCCAACCGGGGCTGATCGCATTCACCCGCACTTTACCGGCCAGACTTACACTAAGGCCATGGGTCAACGCGCCAATCCCGCCTTTGGCGGCCGTATAGCTCTCGGTATCCGGCTGGGACATGCGCTCCCGGCTTGAAGATATATTCACGATGGATGCTCCCGGAGCGAAATATTCCTTAAGCCGCAGTGTCAAATAATATGGCGCAGTTACCCCGATCCGCTGCACATATTCGAAATCCTCGTAGCTGCACTCCGACAGCAGGCCTTTTTTGCTAATGCAGGCATTGTTAATCAGGTAATCCACGTGTCCGAATCTGCTGATAACCTGTGCGGTGAAATCCTCAATGACCGAACGCTCAGCAATATCTCCCGGATAGAAAAACAGCCGCTCCGCCCCATACTGCTCCTCCAGCCAGCGTCCGGCCGCAAGATCAGTATCTATACAGGCAACCACCGCTCCCGCCTCCAGCAGCTCCTCCGTAATACAGCGTCCAATTCCGTTAGCACCGCCGGTGACGACAGAGATTTTATTCTGATGGTTCATATGCTCCTCCTTAGGCAGTTCAATGTAAGGGTCCTGCAAAATCAGCAAAAGTACGCTCTGCAGCGTACTCAGCTGAGTGTAAAGCTGTATTTAAAAACGGCATCTAGCGTATCCCGTTTGCTTTTTACAAAGTATCTGCTTCCGGTCTCGGCTCGCTGAACGGCTGATACAGGTAGTTCCGGTCCAGCTTCACAACACGCTTATTCGGACGCCGGATCATTACCTGGGACTCATCCCAGGCCAGCACAATCCCCTTGACATCATTGCTCTCCAGTCCATCCCGCACAACACGTATTCTTTCACCGGAAATCCGGTAGGCATCCAGCTGTTCATCACTGATCATAATTGTTCTACTCCCCTCTCTGTCCTTAGCTTGTCCAATATTTGCCTAAATCGAATCATGAAAAAGACCCAAATGATAAATCATCCGGGTCTAGTTACGATCTTGGTAAGTCTGTATGTCTTATGAAGTTCTTATATCAGCGCTTCATTCTTCTCAAACCAGAAGTCAAGAACTTTAGCGGACATCACCCGTTGTTCCAGATATTCTACCTGATGATCGGTGAATTTCTGTCTCCAGTTGAAGGACAGCTCTTCACACAAACTTGTGATTGTCAGAAGCTCCGACCAAGCTACGTAGCGTTTGTACCAGAAAAACTGAGGATGTTCGATCATATAGGGATACAAATCGTCGAACTCCGTATGTTTGCAATCCAGCGCACGTTCGAAGTGATCCTTAGCCTCGGTTAGTTTATCAATAAAAAATTGCTCTGTCACCGGTTCTTTCCCCATTGTGACGCCTCCTCTCTCATGTCTAATTTTTATTATAAAGGAAAACTTATAGGGTGAAAAGCAGATGTTTCAAAAATAGGCTATGTTCCTGTATTTGTCACTTTATTCTTACCCAAAAGTAATCGTTCCCTCACTAAGTGAGGTAATATCGACAAGCGACTCCAGACGGATACCCTGTTCCCGGATTGTACGGGCGCCAGCCTGGAAGCTTTTCTCGACCACTACGCCCAGACCCACAAGTTCGGCACCGGAACGCTGGATGATCTTGATCAGGCCGCGCGCGGCGTCGCCGTTGGCGATAATATCGTCGATGAAGAGGATTTTGTCATTCTCCGAGATGTATTGGCGGGACAGCATAATGTCCGTGACGATCCCTTTGGTAAAAGACGGCACCCGTTCGCATAAGGCATCGGGATCAGCGAGCAGCGTTTTTTTGCGCCGGGCAAAGACCAGCGGCACCTTCATCTCATAAGCGGTGGCAAATGCCACGGCAATACCCGAAGACTCCACGGTAACTACGCGTGTCACTCCAGCCTCAGCAAATCTGCGGGCAAACTCCCGTCCCATTTCCATCGTCAGCATCGGATCAACCTGGTGGTTGAGTAGACCGTCCAGCTTCAGCACCTGATCCGAAATGACGACCCCTTCCTCCAAAATCCGCTGTTTCAATATTTCCATGACTTTGAACCTCCATTACCTTTATAATTCCAGACGTTCCACTGTAATACCAGCTTATTCACAAGGCGGAAGTCATGTCCTTCTGTTCCTCATCATAACCTGTACTATGCGGACTGCACAAGGCAATCCTGCCCGCACCGCTATTTAAATCTTCGCAGCATTCAGAGGAGGAGAGCCATGAAGTCCCGAGTCCGCACATTGCAGATCGCTTTTACCTATATTGGCACCATTGTGGGTGCCGGCTTCGCCACCGGCCAGGAAATTCTCCGTTTCTTCACAAGATACGGCCACTGGGCCCTGCTGACCATCCTGTTCTCCACCGCGATATTTATTTGGCTCGGCACCAAAATGATGATTATCGCCCGGCGGATCGAGGCAGACTCCTACGAAGATTTCAACCGCCATCTGTTTGGAGAAAAGGCCGGGGCCAGTATCAGCCTGTTCACCATGATTATTCTGATTGGCGTGAACAGCATCATGCTGGCGGGTGCCGGGGCTATTTTTAAGGAGCATCTCGGAATGCCCTATCAGGCGGGGCTGCTGCTCACCATTCTCGGGTCCTACCTGCTCCTGAAGCGCGGCATTTCCGGAATCCTGCAAATCAACAGCCTGGTGGTCCCTTTGATGCTTACTCTGTCGCTGATTATTGTATTTAATACGCTGGGTGTACCCGGTGCAGAAAGATTCCTGTTCCTGCCGACAGACCACAGCTTCTTCAGTGCCTGGATGTCTCCGCTCCTGTATACCGCCTTCAATCTCGGCATGGCCCAGGCTGTGCTTGTTCCGCTGGCCCGGCATACCGAAGACGAGCAGGCGCTTGTACGCGGAGGGATTCTGGGCGGAGCCGGAATCGGGTTCATGCTGCTGGCAGCCCATTTTGCCATGAGCTCACAGATGCCGGGAATTCTGCAGTTCGAGATTCCGATGGGCAGCATCGCCTTCCGGCTGGGTCCCATCGTGCAGACGATTTTTCTGCTGCTGATCTTCATGGAAATCTTCAGTACCTTCGTCGCTGACATCTATGGGGTTAGCGTTCAACTGCAGCAGCGCCTGCCGGTCGCTCCAGCCCTGGTAACCCCGCTGCTGATGCTGGTCTGTTATGTGTTCAGCCAATTCGGCTTCAGTTCCCTGCTCGGGGTATTCTACCCGATCTTCGGCGCCCTGTGCCTGGTGTGGGCGGTCATGCTGATGCGCGCTCCCATGTCGCAACCGCCGCGGCCAAGCGGTCCGCCTGCCTCTGGAAGCGGAGGTAAGGGCATCACCATTGTGGCGGTTAAGCCGGTGATCCGGACTACACGGAAATAACCGCAGCAGCAGGTATGATCGCCGCCACCGCTTCGGCCACATGCCGGTGGCAGGTCATCATCACAATCTGCCTGGATACCGACAATTCGCCAAGTAATTCAAGAGCCGCATGCAAGCGGTGTTCATCGAAATTAACAAACAAATCGTCGAAGAACAGCGGCAGGTTCACCTGACTGCTCATGGTCTCCGAAAGAGCCAGCCGGATCGCCAGATACAGCTGTTCCGCCGTCCCCCGGCTAAGCAGTCCGTTGTCCAGCAGTCCGGCGTCCTTATGCTCCGCCATCAGCTCCTTGTGCCCGAGAGTCATTACGATCCGGCGGTACTCCCCATGCGTCAGCTTGGAGAAATATACAGAGGCAAGCTGCAGCACCTGCGGCTGCTTCTCCTGTTCATAGATCCGCCTCGTCCGTCCCATAAGCTCTGCCGCCAGCGCCGTTACCGCATATTGCCCGGCCAGATTACGCAGCGCCGCCCGCTGTTCTTCCAGCTGCTGAAGCACCGAGTCCTCCATGCACCGTCCCCTCAGGTCCTCCCGTTCCTGCAGCAGCTTGCCGCGCTGCTGGAGCAGGAAACTGCGTTCTTCCTCCAGGTTCAATACCGCCTCTTCCGCCGCCAAGCGTTCCTGTTCAAGCACCCGGGCATCCTGATGCTCCAGCAGCCGGAGCAGCTCTGCCTTGCCTTCCTGCTCCCATCCGCCAAACATCGCCAGCTCCCACTGACGTACCGACCGCGTCAGCTCACTATGCCTCAGCCAGGCCGATGAACGGCGCAGGAATTCTTCACCGTCCTCAGCGCCGCCTTCCTGAAGGAGCCTGCTGCTCCGCCCGTTCAGCTCCTCCTGCTCTCTCCGGTTCGCAGCCAGTTCCTCACGAACTTGGGTAAGCCGCGCTTCTATACTCTCCCTGCGCAGCAGCTCTGTCTTCAGCGCCTCCCATTCCCGCTTCCGCAGCTCCAGCCAGGTTAGCAGTGAAAGAGAGTCCGGTGAAACTTGAGTTATAGCCCGGGCTCCGGCAGGAGGTTCAGCTTGGGGCTCCGGCTGCGGGCCTGATTGTGAGCCGGGATGTGCGGGAGCCATCAAAGTAACAGAGGAGTGATCCCTGCGGGCCTCGGCAGCAGCCTCAGTATCTCTAAGCAGAATCATCCCTTCCTGCTCATAAGCAGCGCACTCTGACTCCAGTCCGCTGAGCCGGAGGGATAATTTGCCCTGCTGGCGGAGCAGTTCATTGCCCTGCTCCGCCAGAGCGAAGATATCCGGCAGGCCGTCCGGTGAGAGCCCTTCCGGCAGCCCCCGCTGGCGCAGCCATTCTTCATAACGAGCGGCCAGCTCCGTGAAGCTGGCTTCGGCATGGTCCAGCTCCTCTGCCAGTACCCGCTCCTGTCCGGCCAGCACCGCGAGCTCCGTGCGGCAGGCCTCCACCTCAGCGGTCTGCCGTTCGACGCGCTGGCGCCAGGCACTCCACGCCTCCATCAGGCGGCGCAGCTCCTTCATCCCGGCCTCCAGCCCGCCGGCATCTTGTATGCCGCTCTCCGGCTTCGCCCCGGAGAGCAAAAGCCCGCGCAGCCGCAGCATCTCCGCTGCGGCCTTGCCCGCCTCCCCGCCGCCCGGCGCAGGCGGCGTCTGGTCTGCTCTGCTTGCACCGCGCAGAGCGAAGAGCAGTGCAAGGTCCGCTGCGGCCAGCAGGCCGAGCGCGGACCACGCGCTGACCGGCGGCGCGCCGGTCAAGAGCAGCGCAGGCGGCAGCAGCAGCGTAAGCGCTGCGCCCGCCTGCAGGAGGCGCCGGTAGCGCTGCGCCAGGCGCCCGTTCCCGCCGGGGCGGCTGTCCCCGGCGGCAGTGCCTCTGCGGCGCGGGACCTCCGCGCCGCCTGCAGAGCCGCCGAGCAGCGCTTCGCGCCAGCGCTCGGCGGCCTGCTGCAGCTCGTCCCACAGCTGCAGCAGTTCACGCGGGCTGCGCGGAGCGAGGCCCGCGAAGTCCGCTGCGCCGCTTGCGTGTTCGCGCGCAAGCTGGCGCTCGGCCGCCTGCAGCGCAGCGCCGGCGGCGGCCGTTCTGGCGCGGAGGCTCAGCAGCTCCGCGCCTCTGGTCTCCATTTGCCGGTCGTATCCGGCAAATGACGCAGCGTAGCGCCGCGCGGCTTCCCGGTCCGCCGCGCTGGCTGCGAAGCCCGCCAGCTCAGCGGCGCTCCAGCCCGCGCCAATGCTGCGCAGGATACGCTGGAGCTGTTCGCCCAGCGCGGCAAGCTCACCCGTCAGCCGCTGCCGCTCCGTGCGCTTGTCCTCATAGCTGCCCCGTCTGCGGTCCAGCGCTTCGAGAACCGGCCCCTGCTGCTCCAGCAGGGAATCAGGCGGGTTCGCGGCAAGCTCAGCCGCAAGCTCTGCCTGCAGCCGTTCCAGGCGGAACGCTGCGCCCTGCAACCCCCGCAGATCACCCTCCAATGCCTTCCAGCGGTCCACTCCAGCTTCAGGGAACGCATCGATCTGCGGAAGCTCTGCCAGCTCAAGCCGGGCTTCAGACCATTTCAGCCACAGCTCACGGATCTCCTGCGCCTTCCGCAGCTTAAGCAGCCGGCCAGCCGCGGTTTCCCGGCTATCTTTCATCTGTAACAGCTTCTGCTCTACCGCTTCCAGAGCCAGGGTATTCTCATTATATCTGGGCAGATAGGAACGGCTCTCCGCTACCTCCCGTTCCAGCTTCTCAATAGACTGCAGAATCTTGGCAGCATCCTGCACCTTGCCCCGTGGCTTATAGAGCTTCTCGGCATCCTGGACCAGGCGTTTCTCCGCCCGCATAATCTCACCGCCGCCGCCCATCCCGGCATGGAACAGGTAGCTGCTCATCTCACCGGACTGCAGCGCGCCAAGCTCCTGCAGCTCGTCCAGCGAGACGGCGAACAGCTGGCGGAACATACTCCGCGAGATGCCGCCCAGCAGGCGGCGCTCCAGCTCAGCCTGCTGCAGCTCCTCAGTGCTTCCATCCGGATGGCTAAGTGTAATCTGCAGCTTCTCTCCTCTTCCAGGTCCTTCACCGCCGGAAGCAAACCGGCGGATCGTCCAGAGGGCGCCTCTATCATCACGCGCATTCAGCACCCCGCCATGTGTTCCGCCCTGCAGCGGCTCATACCGCTCGGCAGGATACGCCCTGCCGGGGATGCCGTACAGCATCGCGCGGATAAACTGCAGGGTAGTGCTTTTGCCGGCTTCATTACGCCCGAAGAGCACAGTGACCCCTTCGTTCAGCTTCATCTCCCGCCGGGCCAGACGGCCATAGCCGTCAATCCGCAAAGACTCAATTTTCATTCAGCATCCCCCCGCTCCCGCCATACAGTCAGGTCCGCCGCTTCCCTGTCACTGTCCTCTTCCTCCGGCATCGCCATATTCACCGCTGATCCGCCGGCTCCGTCTCTTTCCGAGGGTCCGTTGGCCCGGGCAGACACAACCTCTTCTCCTGCCGCAGGACTCTGCGGCACAGTAGCCTGCTCCTCTACTCCGCTGAGCAGCACAATGCCC
Organism: Paenibacillus sp. FSL H8-0259; assembly: GCF_037963255.1. Lineage (NCBI taxonomy): Bacteria > Bacillati > Bacillota > Bacilli > Caryophanales > Paenibacillaceae > Paenibacillus > Paenibacillus sp. FSL H8-0259. Next base: position 2,931,392 of record NZ_CP150147.1, on the reverse strand, counting down.
AGCTCCGCAGCACTGCTTAGCCAGTCCCGCTTCTCTTCGCTCCCTGTGGACATGAGCAGTTTGCGCAGCTCCTGATTCTCCATTAGCGGCCTTAGCGCAGTGGAGATCAGCTCCTCCAGCTCCTCGTCGTTCCCGCCGCTACGTCCGGCAAGACGCAGCATTTCTCCGAGAAAGCTGTCCTCCAGCAGCAGACGGCCCCGGTCAATAGCCAGTCCCGTTTCTATAGCGAAGCCTTCGGTCCACACGAGACCTGCATACTCCTTACGTTCCGCACGGACCGTTTCCCGCCGCTGCAGCTCGGCGAGCAGATCATCCGCAGCCCCCTTCTCCGTCAGCACCTTATGTATAGCCCCCCGCCCGGTCAGGCGGAATCTTACCACAGACATCAGCTGCGGTGTTTCTTCCCGGAGGTCTTCAACCGCATTCTCAACGGCCCGCGTCCACTCAGCCTCATCCGCCAGACCCTCCACCGGGATCTCACGGACCTGCCAGCGCACACTGTCCAGTTCATGGAAGGTCAGCGACGCAGCACCTTCTGCATCCACATAAACGATATAGCAGCCTTTAGGGCCAGTCTCTTTAATACTTCGCCCCTGAATATTTCCCGGGTAGACAATCGGCGGACGATCGTGCAGAATACTGCGTTTATGAATATGCCCCAGCGCCCAATAGTCGTAGCCCCTGCCGATCAGATCCTTGCGGCTGCACGGAGAGTACGTCTCATGCTGGAGATCCCCGTCCACATTGCCGTGCAGCAGGGCAATGTGGAACAGGCTGCTGCCCGGTTGACGGTTATACCGCAGCGCCGTATTCTCAGTCACTTTGGCAGTTGGATAGGAGATCCCGCTGATCACGGCTACCTCCCTGCCGTCCTCTCTGCTGCGGGCAATAGCCTGTTCCGGCTCATTGCCGCCGAACACCGTAACGTGATCAGGCGGTGCCTCTACCAGACGCGGCCCGTCCAGCGGATCATGATTTCCGTGAATCAGGAACACCTGAATCCCGTGCCGCCCGAGTTCCTCCAGCGCTTCCCGGAACCGGAGCTGACCCTGGAGAGAGGCATCGGAGACATCATAAACATCGCCGCTGATGACAACGAAATCTACCTTTTGCTCTATAGCTACGCCAACAAGCCGCCCGAGGGCGGCGAAGGTGGACTCCCGGAGATAGGAGCGTATGGCCTGCGGAAGATGGGACAGCCCTGCAAAGCGGCTATCCAGATGCAGATCCGCAGCATGCAGGAATCGAAAAGGAATCATACCCTCACCCCTTCATTCCCGGCTGAAACTGCAGGTAAGTCTTCTTCAGTTCATTGGCTACCCGGGTCAGGGAATAGAGGCTTTTGGCCTTATCCCAGGCCGAACGGGACAGCTCATAACGGTAGCCGGGATCACTGATCACTTTCTCAAGGGCATCTGCCAGTCCAAGCTCATCATCCGGATTCACCAGCAGCCCGTTGACGCCATCTTCAATCTGCTCGGGAATCCCGCCGACATTTGTCCCGACAAGTGCGAGGCAGCTGAGTGCAGCTTCCGCAAAGACTGAGCCGAATGCCTCCGCCCGCGAAGGGAGGACAAAAATATCAAAGAACGGCATGAATTCCTCCGGATGCAGCGTATAGCCGTAAAAGATCGTTTCATTATAAATCCCCAAATCCTGCGCCAGCTGCTCCAGCTCCGCCCGGCTCGGTCCGTCCCCGATAATATGCAGTACGTATTCATGACCCCGCTTTTTGAGCTCGGCACAAGCCTTGAACAGTGTATCTATCCCTTTGGCCGGTACCAGACGGGTAACAGTGACCAGCTGCGGAATATCATTGTCATGCGGCACAGGCTTGAATCTCTTCTCGTCGAACCCGTTGGGAATGACGCCGATGCTCGCAGGATGATCAATATAAGGAGTTAAATATTCGGCAAAAGCGCGCGAAACCGTCATCAGCCTGTCGCTGACATGCTCCAGCTCGCGGTAAATCGAGACCAGAAACTGATGCTCCAGGCCGCCCTCCTGGATGGCTCCATTCAGAATCAGCTCGCGTTCATAGCTGGAGTGCAGCGTTTGAATTAAAGGAATTTCCGGATATATTCTTTTCATCGCCAGCCCGGCAATCGGGTGATGGGCATGGATCAGATCATAGCTTTTGCTCATCCGCAGCTTCGTCCACCAAATATAATCGCGGTAGGTTTGGATATATTTTTGCACAACCGGACTTTCGCCATATTGCGTCCAGTCAAAGGTTTCAAAGACAATTTCTTCGCGTCCCTTGCCCCGGATCCGTTTGGGCAGCCAGAACAAATCCATCTCCCAGCGGCTGGACCGGAAGCGTTCCTGCAGATAAGGGATCATAGAAGATACACCACCGGGCTGCTCCGGCGGGAAGAATAGCGCTTGCAGCAAGTTCATAAGGTACATCTCCCTTTACAATTGCCCTGATTACGGTGAGACCCGGCAATTATGATATAGTTGTGTATATGTAGAAGTACAATTACAGGTACGCTAAGGTCCATACTTTGATTTTATCGGTATCTACCTGAAACAGCAACTAAGATGACAGCTTTACTTATCTTGGATTTTGACTAGAGGAGAATGAAGTATGAATGAAGAACGGCTGCCTGCCGCTTACACCGCTGACATTAGAGAGATGCTGGGGGATACGGCAGACGCTTTTCTGGAGAGCTATCATGCACGGCGGACCCAGGGTCTGCGGTTCAATGGTTTAAAAAGCATTTCAGATCCGGGCCGCGCCGCAGCGGAACAAGCAATATCCCAATTTAGCCTGACTCCGGTGCCATGGTGTCCGGCAGGATTTTATTATGAAGAGCCTGCACGGCCGGGGAGACATCCTTACCATACCGCCGGACTATATTATATTCAGGAGCCCTCGGCAATGTCCGCAGCTGAGCTGCTTGGACCGCTTCCCGGGGAAACTGTACTCGATCTGGCTGCCGCACCGGGAGGCAAAACCACCCATATTGCCGCGCTGATGCAGGGACAAGGCTTGCTGATATCCAATGAAATCCACCCGGAACGGGCCAAAATACTCGCAGAAAACGTAGAGCGGCTTGGGATAGCTAATGCGCTTGTCACCTCGGCCACCCCGGGGGAACTCTCCAAGCGGTTCCCTGAAGTTTTTGACCGGATTATGCTTGATGCCCCTTGCTCCGGTGAAGGAATGTTCCGCAAAGATCCCGCTGCCGTAAGCGAATGGTCACCGAAGCATGTGGAGATGTGTGTTGCCAGACAGTGGGATATATTGCAGGATGCCTACCTTATGCTTAAGCCGGGCGGCAGTATGGCTTATTCGACCTGCACCTTTAACCGCAAAGAAAACGAAGAGACGATCGAACACTTCATACAGAGCTATCCCGATATGGAGCTGATCGTTACGAAACGGCTCTGGCCTCATTTGGAAAAAGGTGAAGGGCATTTCGTAGCCCTGCTGCGCAAGGCAGCTGGAGAGGAAGATGCCGAACCTGCACAGCGCCAGGGCCGCAGCAAACGCGGAGACCGCGGCAAGAACAGTCCGAAAGTAAGCTCCTCGCTCCGGGATGCCTACCAGCAGTTTATAAGCTGGTCGTTGGTAGAACTGCCCGGGTTTGCCGGAAGCGGCGTACCGCTTCTCTTCGGTGAATCCCTGTATCTGCTGCCCGAAGCATTCAATGACCGGCTGCACACCGGCCTGCTCGACGGCCTTAAGGTTCCGCGTGCCGGACTGCATATTGCCCACTTGAAGAAAAACCGGATTGAACCCGCCCACGCTCTTGCCATGGCGCTGAGACCGGATCAGGCGGCGCGGAGCTATGATATGCCTGCCGGGGGTCCGGAAATCCAGGCCTGGCTGCGCGGAGAGAGTCTGCCCGTTCCGGCCAGCCTGCATGGCTGGACACTGGTCAGTGTGGATGGCTTGCCCGTAGGCTGGGGCAAAGCCAGCTCCGGCCAGCTGAAGAATCATCTGCCCAAGGGCCTGCGGATACTGAAAGCCCATATTGATGAGGTTTAGGCTGCTGACCAGTTCAGGGAGCCTCCTTACGCATATGATGTCATTATCCCATGGAGCTCCGCTGAACTACTAACGCGGCAATGGGAACAGACATGAGTCAAGGGAGGAATCAGACATGGGTGCAGTTCCAGGCTTCACATCGACCGGTGCGATTTTGGTGCTCTTCATATTGCTCGTTATCATTTCCCGTTCGTTGTTTGTCTAATTCCGCTTAAGCAGCATAGCGTATAGACACAAGCGGCCCGGCCGTTCCTTTCAGGAGCGGCAAGGCTGCTTTTTTGCGTTTTTTATTTGCACTTTTCATTTGCACTTTTTATTTGCGTTTTACATTTTCACTTTACATTTCCACTTTTTATTTGCGTATTTCTTTTTATCTGAACGGGGAACTCCACAAAAAAAGCACAGCACAGAGCCGCCAAGGCACTGAACCATGCTTTATGTGGTCTTCGTCTTCTGCAAGCTTCACTGATCCTGAATGCGACGAAGCAGCCCGGGTTGTGGGAATAGTTATGATTTTCAACACTTAATCATTCCGTCTCTGCTGCTTTGCCAATAATAAGTGGATTATCGTCACTAATTCCGCCCATATTCCCGATATTCTCCAGAGGGAGCGGAATTAAGTGTCTTTTTTCCAACTGCTGCCCTGTTTCCTGAGATTTCCGCATAATTAGATGACGTTTTTCCACTTAGTACACCGCCGGGGCCAATCAGGACAGAAGTCAGGAAGACAGGCAGTATTTCACCAGCGCATCGCGCACGCCATTGTCATTATTCGTTCCGGTAACCGCATCTGCTGCTGCTTTGACTTCAAGCGGTGAGTTGTCCATAGCAACACCCAGGCCGGCATACGTCAGCATAGAGATATCATTATAATAATTGCCGATCGACAGGACCTGCTCCTGGGGAATGCCCAGCTCTGCGGCCAGGTTCTTCAGGGCATTGCCTTTGGAGGCTTCCGGGTGCATGAAGTCCACGAAGAACTCTCCGCTGCGCAGAATGTTGTACTGCTCTCCCCAGGTAGACCATTCCCGCTGCGCTTCATCCAGAATATCAGACTGCGTGAACACGGTGAATTTCACAATCGGTTCGCGGAAATCCTCCCAGGCCGGCAGCGATGCAGGCATAATCCGGAAATGCTCATACATGAAGTTGGCTTCCTTGGTCAAGTTCTCGACATTATCGACATACATATCGAATGCAGTGTTAACATCGAAATGGATATCATGTTCGCGGCAATACGCGATATACGGATCGAGCCCCCTGGCATCCATTCCATATTGGTGTAGTACTTTGCGGTCCTTCACACTCACCGTCACCGCTCCGTTATGCCCCAGCACATACCCCGACAAGCCCATCTCTTCCATGAACGGAATCGAATTCTGCGGGCTGCGTCCTGTACACAATACGATCTGGCCGCCCTGGCGGGTAACCTCGGCAATGGCCGCTTTATTCTCGTCACTCAAGTGATGATCATCGTTCAGCAGCGTTCCATCCACATCAAGTGCTATCAGCTTGTATTTCATACTCCACCATCCTTATTTCTCTGTATAATCTGCTGCACATACTTTATATCAAAAGCTTACCTGTACCCCATCAGCTACGATTTCGTTTATATCAAAGGTTGTGTAAATCCTTCACCCGCGCAGCTGCCCAAAATCGGCTGAATAGTACGTGAGTCTCGTAGGTACGGTAAGCGAGCCATTGCATTGACCCGATTACGGCATTCAATATGCTTAATTGTACTTTGTACAACTAAAACGTCTGATTTACAACCAATACACTATTTAGTTGTATTTCGTACAATTAAACTGCCATTGCACCTTTGTTTTCACCCATTTAGGCAGATTTAGTTGTACAGAATACACTTATAAGACGCAAGCATCCCTTTTCGCTGTTTTTAATTGTACATTATACAACTATCTCTGAATCTTCATTAGGACTGAACACATCACTAGCAGCATTGTTGAATACACTCACTTTTCAGTTCTGAAGTTGCACTAGCTAGTATCTGCTACGGTCCGGCGTACAGTCATTTCAGCTATACTGCATGCAAGCCCAAGCCCCGGCGGTCCGCCGAAGTTGTATTAGCCTTCCACCATTTAGGATCTGGCAATCTGCCAGGTCCGCTCTTCATTTGCTGGATATGGCGCTGCATCACTTTACCCGCCTGCTTATTCCTCCGCCCCGCCCCGGCGCAGCAGCTCCAGCTCTTCAGCAGTCAGCTCCCGGCATGCGCCAAGCGGCAGGCTCTCATCCAGCTTCAGCTCCCCCATCGATACGCGCTTCAGGAAGACAACCTTCTTCCCGACCGCCACGAACATCCGCTTCACCTGGTGGAATTTGCCTTCCGTGATCGTGAGCGAGATATACGACAGCACCTTGCTGCCTCTTTCTCTGCTCAGAATCCTCAGGCTTGCCGGAAGTGTCACATACCCATCCTCCAGCTCCACACCGGCTGCAAAAGCGGCCACATCCGCCGCATCGACCTCACCTTCGACCGTAGCTTCGTAGGTTTTGGGTACATGCTTGCGCGGGGACAGCAGCTCATGAGCCAGCTTGCCGTCATTGGTGAGCAGCAACAAACCCACGGTATCCTTATCCAGCCGCCCCACCGGGAACGGCTCGAACAGCGCATACTCAGCTTTAAGCAGATCCAGAACAGTACGATCGCGTTTGTCCTCAGTCGCGGACAGGACGCCCGGCGGTTTGTTCATCATCAGATAGATATATTCACGGTAGAGAACCGGCTCACCGCCAACCTCGATCACATCCTGCCCGGGGTCTACATGAAAGCCGCTGTCTTTGACTACAGCGCCATTCACCGTAATCAGCCCCTGCTTCGCCTGCTTGCGGATATCGCTGCGTGAGCCAATGCCCATATGGGACAATACTTTATCAATCCGCTGCTTCTTATTCGTATTTCCTGCTCCACTCATAATCTATGTCCACCTCCAGCCAGCGGGATATTCGTTCTTGAGCATACCGTCCTGCCATTTGCCCCAGCCTGCGCTGAAGCCGTCAATGCAGACGAGCATGTAACCCTTGGAGGCATGACCGGCCTTAATGGACAGACGTTCCTCCGGAATCGACAAGGTCTCTCCCTTCAGGTAGGAGACAGCTTCACCGCTTGCACTGGACAGCGACACACTTCGGCTGCTCTCCGCAGGATGCAAGGCTGTTGCCAGCGGATGCCCGGGAATGAACCGGCCGCTCTTCATATGTCCGACATACCAGCCCGGACGGATCGTCTTCAGTCCGTCCAGCGCTTCACGCGGCAGCGGCGAGATATACAAGTGATCTCCGAACCATACCGGATATCCGGCGGGCAGCTTCCCAAGCAGCTCCTGAATAAAACCAGCATACACCGCAAGCGATGCTTCTTCTCCGGTTCCCTGGACCTGCCGTCCGGCAGCAGCTCCAGTTTTGCCAGGCCCCCGTCCGCCCTTACCTCCACGCCCGTTCTCAGCTTTGCCTGCCGAAGCTTTGGCAGGGGAAGCGGACCTTGTATCCCGGTTACGCGGAGAAACGGATACGGTCGCCTCTTTGAAGTCTGCCCTTGCTTCTATGAGGTCTGTCTTTGCTTCTATGAAGTCTGCTCTCGCCTCTATATCTGCCACTCCAGCTATATCAGGACTTCCGTCATGCCGCAGCACGGCCATGAAGTGTCCTTCGCCCTTGACCTTATGCGGCCACAGCCGCGCAGCTCCCGGCAATGGACCTAATCCGGCAGCAAAAGAACCGCTGCCGCCCACCGGTACGAGCGAGAACTGCGGATGACCGGATAAGAAACCGTCAATCATCTCTTCGTTCTCTTCCAAGGCGAACGTACATGTCGAGTATACGACCGTTCCGCCCGGCTTCAGCGCTGCCGCTGCCGCCGCAAGGATCTCCCGCTGCATACCCGCATATTTGGCCGGAGTTTCCGGTTCCCACTGCTTGACCATATCCTCGTCCTTGCGGAACATGCCCTCACCGGAGCAAGGCGCGTCAATCAGTATCCGGTCGAAGAACCCGGGGAATGCGGCTGCAATCCGCTCCGGGCTCTCATTCAGTACAATTCCGTTACGCACGCCGTACAGCTCCAGATTCTTGGCAAGTGCCTTCGTCCGTTCCGGATGCAGGTCGTTGGTAACCAGCAGACCTTCGCCTTGCAGCTTGGCGGCAATCTGCGTGGATTTGCCGCCGGGCGCGGCACACAGATCCAGTACCCGGTCACCCGGCTGAACGCCAAGCAATTCGACCGGTGCCATGGCACTGGGCTCCTGGATATAGTATAACCCGGCATGATAATACGGGTGTTTGCCGGGTCTGGCTCCCTCTCCGGTATAGAAACCGGTAGGGCACCAGGGAATAGGCTCCAGCCCGAAAGGGGATCGTCCGCGCAGCTCGTCCACAGTAATTTTCAGCGTATTTACGCGGATTCCTCCGTAGGGGGACTGCTTATATGTATCCACAAATTGATCGTATTCAGTTCCCAGCAATTCTTTCATGCGCTCCATGAAAAGCCCGGGCAGTTGTGCCGCCATGATGCCGTCCTCCTGCTCAAATAATCAAGGAACACCCCTGCGGGTGCTCCTAATGTTGCCTTGCTATATTCAATCCGCTCTATGCCTGGGTCTATCCGGCCGCTGCGGCCCCCGCCGCTGGGGAAGCTGCGGCTTAAGAGACTGCGCAGTCATTCCCGCCGCTTCTTCCAGCACAGGGTCAACAATACGGATCGTCAGGTCATAATAGGGAAACGGCTGCTCTTCATAAGCTTCAAGCCGGGCGGCATACTCTCCCACTTCCTGCACGAGCTTCGCCAGATCAATCCCCAAGGTAACCGCCGGATATCCACGCAGTACTTCATAGGACTGCCTCAGCATGATCCGTCCGCCGCGCACATTGGCGTTGCGGAAATGATACAGCCCGACCGCTACCTGCAGCAATGCTTTGTAGAGCGGGTCGCGCTGCTGTTCCAGCCATAGCTCCTCAAGCACCTCATGACATTCGAAGTAATCCCTGTCCCGGTTGAAATAGATCAGATACTCCAGGTACAGCGGCTCATAGGCCATCCGGCTGGCTGCCCTTCTTGGCATTCGAGAGCAGCTCCCGCACATGATCCAGCAGCTCCCGCATAGCGTCCATATCCTGCACCTGCCAGATGGCATTGAACCGCTCCTGGCACTCAATCGCTTCATTCACGAGGTGATAGAAATACAGCTGATGGATGGCTTTGAGCAGTTGAGTCGTCGTATTCGAGTTCTCCTCGAAGGTCTTCTGGGCTTCCAGAATCTCTTCACGGATACTGGACATCTCGCTGTCCAGGATCGATGCCGCTTCCGCTGCCGTCTTCAGGCGGACGCGCATTTCATCCGGCAGGCTCTCGCGGTATTTATAATTCAGCGAATGCTCAATGGTTGCCCAGAAATTCATCGCCAGCGTGCGGATCTGGATTTCGGCCAGTACAATCTTTTGTCCAAGTGCAGTCTGTACCGGGTATCTGATGATCATATGGAAGCTGCGGTATCCGCTTTCCTTGTAGTTGGTGATGTAATCCTTCTCATATAACACTTCAAGGTCCTTGCGGGCGCGGATGTACTCCGCCACTCTGCGGATATCCTCGACGAATTGGCACATAATGCGAATGCCGGCGATATCCTCAATGCCCGTTTCCAGATCCTCCATCTTCACGTTTAACCGCTTAGCCTTTTCGAGTATGCTCGACAGCCGTTTGACACGTCCGGTTACGAACTCAATCGGTGTATATTCTTCTCTTTTCTTGAGTTCCGAGCGCATTGTTTTAAATTTAACCTTCAATTCCTCCACAGTCTGTTCATATGGAAGTAGAAAAGTTCCCCAGTCCCTGACGTCCATCGCCTTGTCCTCCTGTCCATTCATCCTTCAGTGATGATCAGCGCCCACCGCTTCTAGGAGCCCGCGGAAACCGTCCCGCCGCAGCAGCTGCCGTAATCCGGCATGCACTTTGCGGTTAACCTCCGGTCCTTCATAGATGAGTGCTGTATAAATTTCGACCAGGCTTGCGCCTGCCCGGATTTTGTCATAAGCATCCTGGGCTGTAAAAATCCCGCCCGAGCCGATAATCGGCAGCTTGCCGCCGGTCTGGCTGTAGATTCTGCGGATAATCTCTGTGGAGCGGTCACGCAGCGGCTGGCCGCTGAGTCCTCCCGTTTCACCGGCTTTGTCACTCTTCAGCCCTTCACGGACGAGTGTCGTATTGGTGGCAATCACGCCGTCCATTCCAGCCTCTGTGATTGTATGTACCATATATTCCAGCTCGGCGTCGCTGACATCGGGAGCGATCTTCACCAGCAGCCCTTTGGCTTCCCCGGTCTTCACCCGCTGCAGCTCCATTTCCTCCTTCACCTGGCTAAGCAGGTTCGAGAGCTCACTGCCGTGCTGTAGACTCCGGAGATCCGGCGTATTCGGCGAGCTGATATTGACCACAAAAAAATCACCGTACGGATATAGCGTACGGATACACTGGCGGTAATCCTCATGCGCCAATTCATTCGGGGTGGCCTTGTTGCGCCCGATATTGACCGCTACCGGAATCCTGCGCTTCTTCATCCCCTTCAGACGTTCAGCCATTGCCGCTGCGCCTTCATTGTTGAAGCCCATCCGGTTAATCAGCGCCTTGTCGGGCAATAGGCGGAATAACCGGGGGCTGTCATTGCCCGGCTGGCCCAGCGGCGTCACTGTGCCCACTTCCATAAATCCGAAGCCGATTGAAGAGAAGCCTCCTACCGCTTCAGCATTCTTATCCAGTCCTGCAGCTAAGCCTACCGGTGTGGGGAAATGCACGCCAAACAGATCCACTGCCAGATCAGCAGTCTCAGGAACACCGTACATGAGGCGCATCGCCGCACTTCCGCCGGGAACTAAATTCGCTTTATTTAGTCCGCCTATGACGAGATGGTGCGCCTTCTCCGGGTCCATTTTAAAGAAAATTGGTTTACCAAAATGTCGATACAGCACCGTTCTCGCTCCTTCAAGGGAACCACAAATCGCAGGGCGACTCCCGTATCTATAGGTTTCTTCTTAATTTTATCCGTTTCCGGGTGAAAAGAAAAGTTTTTTGCCGCAGCGATTGTTCCAGCCTGTCCCTCAGAGTATAGTAATTTTCTTGTAAACGCATTACAATGTAAGGGTAATCACAGATAAAGAGAGAAAGAAGGATGACAATATGTCAACTAAACGCAAACCTCCTACACTGCAGCAGAAAAAAGAAGAGGTTAACCGCAAGGCAATCCTATGGATCAGTGCAAGTCTGGTACTGCTGGTTCTTCTCATTGTCGTTTTGTTTCTCGTAGCAGGGAACTAATTCAACCAATGGTAGACCTTATGGGGGTTGGTCTGATTTGGGGGCGCATCCGAAGGGAACCGGTCCTCCGGCACGACTAGCTCCTCAGGCAGAACCCCTTTACTAATCTGCACTTTCGTGCCCATCGGCACCATCGCGAACAGCTCCTCCACATCCTTCCGGCTCATCCGGATACAGCCCAGTGATTCATCCTTCCCGATGCTTTCCGGTTCATTCGTGCCGTGTATCGCATAATTACTGTCCGAGAGCTGCATGCCCCGGCTGCCGAATTCACCGTTATCACGTCCATTCGGATTGACCACTTTATCCCGGATCACGAAGCTACCCTCAGGCGTCTTCTCCCCGCCCAATCCGACTGCATAGTTCCGCAGAATAATATTGCCGCTGGTTACTGCCAGACGGTGTTTTTGTTTATCCACAATAATTGTGAGCGGTGCTGTAAAAAAGGGCATATCTGCCCCGCCGGCTCCGCTGCCCGCCTCGGTACTGCCCCCGCTTGTCTGACCTTGCCCCGGTGAACCGGCGGCCGGTGTTACGGCAGGTTGCGGAGAGGGGCTTGGCACTGCAGCAAGTCCCGCTGCTGCCCCGCGGAGCGGACTGAACTCTTCCTTCATGAGCGGTGTCGTGCCGCCCAGCCAGTTGGCCGGAAAAGGCTTCACCAGTTCCTGCAGTGAACCGGGAAGGGCTCCTTTGCCCGTCTTATAGGCCCGCATGGCACTCCAGAGCACGGCAAGCTCCTCCTGCTTCTCCTGCCACAGCCCCGCCTGCTTCTTGATTTCCGCCGGATCAGGCGGCTGGCAGTCACAGACAACCGGATTATAGGACTGGTACACTACGCGTCCGTCCCCGCTCTTGGCAAGCGTAGCCGCCAGCGGAAGCTTCTTCTTCCATACCAGCCACTTGCCCGCCCGCTCCATGCTTAGCATCGCCGTGGCGGAAGGCGTTTGTGCCTTCTGCAGGATACCCGCCAGTCCCTGGCCGCCGGAAACGGCATCTGCCCCTACAGCGGTGAAGGACAGGCTTGGCTGAACTGCCGGGGTCTCTTCTTCATCTGATGCCGGCAGCTCAGCCAGGGCAACAGCCGCATTCTCCCCGTCCGGTGCTTCAGAGCTTTCCTGGCTTACCCCCGGTGCCACTGCAGCCGGGATCAGCAACAGCAGCAGAAGCATCAAGGCCAGCAGCACACGGCGTTTCCGCAGCCTGCCTGCCTGGCGTTCCCGGGCGGATTGCAGCAGCCCATCCTCATATTGCTTCAGCATATCGGCCGGCACCTTGCTGTGCTCAAAAGCTTCATACACTTCGCCGGCCTGGTTGAAGCAGTAATTGGCTTTTCCCTGCTGACCGTTCTTATAGTATTCCTTACCGAGCAAGTACCATGCCATCTTGTTATCAGGATGCATCTGCACATATGCTTTAAGATGCTGCGAATTTTTCACATTGGCCTCCGGGAATCTATGATTCAACTTAGTTTCTTTATATTTTATATCGGTCAGGACATTAAAAAAAGACATCTCAAGCCGCATTTATCACGGTCAGGAGATGCCTTTATGTTAATGTAAGGATCAAATACGAGTATCACCCTATATCTGATCCTTACATTAGGTACTGATGAATTGAAGTCCGGACTTAGCCTTCTTTGTTGAACGGCGCATCCGCAATCTTAATGGAGTCTGTTGGACATCCGTCAGCGGAATCCTGCAGGTCATCGAACAAGTCGTCCGGAATCACTACATTCCCGTGGTTACCGTCATTCTCGTAGATCACTTCTGCCAAACCTTCGTCATCGTAATCAAAAATATCAGGGGCCGTCGCGCCACAAGCACCACAAGCGATGCATGTATCTTTTTCGACCCAAGTGTACTTAGCCATTTTATCTCTGCCTCCCGTTAAACAATACAGCCTGCAGTAGCAGCCTGTTATTTTTCTCATATTAATATAAATAGGATACAATTTCAATGAATTTTCAATGTGTTTACAGTATTGCCCTATTAACCGGCCGCATCATGCTGCTATTCCGGGCCAATATCTCAGTCGGTATCCCGGTCCGCGCCGCTAAGATTGTCCTTCTGAAGTGAAGTCCCCCGCTCCTTGTGATTACGCAGCCGCGCCGAGTGGCTGTCGGTGAGCATCCCTGCTGTCAGCACCGCATTCTCGCCGAACTTGTTGCGCAGCATATCCATCGCCTTATTCAGCGATTCCTTCTTCGGCTGCCGTTCGTAATCGAACAAGTCCAGCTGAATGGCGGAATCCTCCTTGAGCGTCAGCCCCTGAAGGGTCACCCCCAGCAGCCGTACCGGCTTGTCGCCCTTCCAGTGGCGCGCGAACTGATCCAGGGCAGCCTTATAGATGTCTTCAGCGCTCTCTGTAGGTGCCTCCAGCTGGCGCGAACGGGTAATCGTCTTCATATCCGGTGTACGGATCGTTAGCTGCACTCCCGCAGCGACCAGACCCTGCTTCCGCAGCCGCCGCGCCACCTGATCGCTGAGATTCAGCAGGATTGGACGCGCCTCCGCCAGCCCCACCACATCCCGCGGCAGCGTAGTCGTGTGGCCGATGGACTTGCTCTGTTCCCGCTCAGGGTTCACTACCCCGTGATCGATCCCGTTGCCGGCCCGCTTCAGCCACGAGCCCATCACGCCAAAATGTCCGACCAGCATCGCCTCATCCGCTGCCGCCAGCTGTCCAATGCTGTAGATGCCCAGCTTCTTCAGCTTCTCGGCCGTCTTGCTGCCGATTCCGAACATCTCGTTGCAGGGTTTGTTCCATAGAATGGACGGCACATCGCGCAGCCGCAGCACGGATATGCCATTCGGCTTTTTGAGATCAGAGGCAATCTTCGCCAGCAGTTTATTGGGGGCAATCCCTATGGAGCAGGGCAGACCCAGCTCTTCCATAATACGCCGCTGCAGCGCCTCGGCAATCTGCGGAGGGGTCCCGAATTGGCGCGAACCGGTAATATCCAGATAACATTCGTCTATCGATACCGCTTCAAGCAGCGGAGTATAGCTGTAGGCAATATGCATAAATGCATTCGAGTACTTGCGGTATAAATGAAAGTCCGGCTTAATAAGGATTAAGGATGGACAGATTCGCAGCGCCTTCTGCACCTGCATCCCGGTTGAGATGCCCAGCCTGCGTGCGGCGTAGGAGCAAGTGACGATAATCCCCCGTCTGGACTCCACACTCCCGGCAACGGCCGTCGCTTTACCTTTATACTGCTCCGGATCCTCCGCCTCATGCACCGAGCAGTAAAAGGCATTCATATCCACATGTAGAATAACCCTGCCGCTTGCCGGATAATACTGATCCACATTCTGCATGGTATCGACCTTCTTATCTTCAGGGTTCCATTGTTATTGTCAGCATACCTCTTCACCTAGCGGGAGGTCAACTTGCAGAAGAGCCTCATGTGGCGTTTAAGTGAAAAGTTCTTTGTTACTTTCCCGCGTAAAAATGCTATAATATAAAAATTAATTTCATATATGTGTATGCTAACTACAACTACAACTTAAGCTAATGCTTCCGAGGCCAGTTTTGCACGAAGCGGTTTCAAGGAAGTTATGCCAAACAACACTTTTAGGAGGACACTCATGTCTAAGTCTATCTCCATCTTCGATACTACCCTGCGCGACGGCACTCAAGGCGAAGGGATCAGTCTGTCGGCGGATGACAAGCTGAAGATTGCCCGGAAACTCGACGATCTGGGTGTCCATTATATTGAAGGCGGCAATCCGGGAAGCAACAATAAAGACATCGAATTTTTCAAAAGAGTCCAGGAGCTCCACCTGAATGCCAAAATCACGGCATTCGGCAGCACCCGGCGCAAGAATTCGGTAGCGGAGCACGACGACGGGCTGCAAAGAATGATTGATGCCGGCGTTCCGGCAGCGACCCTGGTCGGGAAGTCCTGGGACTTCCACGTTCATACTGCGCTGCAGACTACCCTTGAAGAGAACCTTGCCATGATCGGCGACTCCATCTCCTACCTGAAACGTCAGGGACTGGAGGTCATTTTCGATGCGGAGCATTTCTTCGACGGGTATAAGAACAATCCCGAATATGCTTCTGCCGTACTCGCCCGTGCCCGCGAAGCCGGAGCCGACTGGCTTGTAATGTGCGATACCAACGGCGGAACCCTGCCGCATGAAATTCAGGAGATGGTCTCCGGCATGGGCATCCAGCTTCCGGGTGCTGCTCTGGGCATTCATACACACAACGATTGCGAGCTTGCGGTAGCTAACACTTTAAGCGCAATCGGTGCGGGTGTACGTCAGGTCCAGGGAACCATCAACGGCTACGGCGAACGCTGCGGTAACGCCAATCTGTGCTCCATCATTCCAACCCTGCAGCTGAAGATGGGGTATCACTGTATCCCGGGAGACTCGTTACCCCAATTAACCAACACCGCCCGGTTCATCAGCGAAGTCGCCAACGTGAACATGCCGGTAAACCAGCCTTATGTCGGAACCGCGGCTTTTGCCCATAAGGGCGGCATTCATGTCTCGGCCATTCTGCGCGATTCGCGCACCTATGAGCATATCGCTCCCGAGCTGGTCGGCAACAAACAGCGTGTGCTTGTCTCTGAACTCGCAGGACAAAGCAATGTGCTGTCCAAAGCCCAGGAGATGGGGCTCAGTCTCGATCCAAGCAGCGAACAGGCCCGCAAGGTTATTGATAAGATCAAGGACCTGGAGCATCAGGGGTATCAGTTCGAAGGGGCGGATGCCTCGCTTGAACTGCTGCTCCGGGAAGCTACCGGGGAGATGAACGAGCTGTTCACCTTCGAGTCGTTCAAGATGCTGGTAGAGAAAACTGCCGGCCGCCCCGTCGTCTCTGAAGCCTTCGTCAAACTGAAGGTCGGCGGCGAGAACCTGTATACTGCCGCAGAAGGCAATGGTCCGGTCAATGCGCTGGATAACGCGCTGCGCAAGGCGCTGCAGACGTATTTCCCGCAGCTTAAGGATATGCACCTCTCCGACTATAAGGTCCGGGTGCTTGACGAGCAGGACCAGACCGCAGCGAAGGTTCGCGTACTCATTGAATCCAAAGACTACGGAGACACCTGGAGCACAGTAGGCGTATCCAGCAACGTGATTGAAGCAAGCTGGGAGGCACTGGTCGATTCTATGCGCTATGCCCTGCTCGGACAGATTTCGCTGGATCATGGCACCCAGGCCAGCAGTGAGCCGAGAGGCTTAGTCAATCACTAACTGCCTTTATCCATAGGTTGTTCAAAATCAAAAGCCCTCCGGTGCGGAAGTACATCCGCACCGGAGGGCTTTGCAGCACCTTGCCGCCGGCCTCGTCAGGAGCCGGTTAAGGCGATAATCTTCTGCTCCAATTCCTCAGCGGTCAGGACACCCA
This sequence comes from Paenibacillus sp. FSL H8-0259, assembly GCF_037963255.1. NCBI lineage: Bacteria > Bacillati > Bacillota > Bacilli > Caryophanales > Paenibacillaceae > Paenibacillus > Paenibacillus sp. FSL H8-0259. Next base: position 2,914,707 of record NZ_CP150147.1, on the reverse strand, counting down.
GAATGATCTCGCTAATTACACCCTTCTTGTCAATTAGTACATTGGTCGGGAATACGGCTCCATTATATTTATCGAAGATCTGGCCTTTCAGATCATACATCACCGGAAAAGCCAGCATGTACTTTTTGACAAACCGTTCTGCGTTCGGTTTATAATCCTGGCTGGTAACATTGATGCCGTAAATATCCAGCACATCGCTGTATTTCATTGCCAGCTTGTTCAGCTCCGGAGCTTCCTGCTGACAGGGATCACACCAGGAGGCCCAGAAATTCAGCATTACCGCTTTCTCCCTGGCTCCCCCGACTTCATACCGTTTGTCGCCTTCCTGCAGCATGAATGAAGGAGCTCTCAAGCCTGCGGAAGCACCTGTCTCCGGCTCCGCCTGCTGTTGAAGGACCGCGACCGCTTTCGGTTCAGCCTTGCTTCTATGCTCTATGGCAAGAACGGCCAGAAAAACAATCAGGGCCAGAACAGTCAAATTCCGTTTATGGACTGCTTTCATAGGAGTCAGTTCCTTTGCTTAGAGGATTTTCCTCTATTGTACCCCCACCTGCTGCAGTTTCAAACGTTATTTGCAATAAAAAAAGAGGATTCCGTCAAAGACGAAATCCCATGAAGAGAGAGGGGTGAAGATATGACAGCGAGCCAGGGAATCCCCCAGTCGATCAGACTGAGCTCTTCCGTACAGCATATGCTGGGGAAGCATCTGCTATCCTGTTATCCGCAGGAAGCCTGCGGAATCCTGCTGGGAGCTGCCGCAGCGGGCGGCATGTGTATCGACAACTATGTGCCGGTACGCAACGTAGCGCCTGACCCGCTGCATTCTTTCGTACCTGATCCCGGAGAGTGGATCAGAGCCGTATACCGTGAACCCGCACCTGTCGGATTCTTCCACTCCCATCCGCATGCTGCGCCCTGGCCTTCTCTTGCCGATCTGAACGGCCTGTCTTCGCTGGGGCCTGAGTTCAAGGTATACCTGATCGGCTCTCCGGGAACCGGCCATACCGGTACTCCGCTGCTGAACGGCTTCCTAATACAGCGTACGGACAGCAATGGCTCTGCACAGACACCTGCCTTACAGCATGTGCCCTTAAGTCCTGCTTAGATAAGCGTACAGATCGCCCAGTGTCTCCACCTGGTTCTTCTGGGAAATCTGCCGGAGATACGCTACCCATAATTTCGCCGTCATTTTGGCATCCTCCAGCGCATGATGACGGCCTTCAATCGGGATCTCGTGGATGGCCAGCAGCTCATCCAGCGTGTAATTACTACGGTGCGGCTCCAGCCAGCGGGCCAGCATCATCGTATCCAGTACCCGGTGGGTCAGCTGGACCTTGGAGGTTTTCCATAAGGCGGCATTCAGAAAAGATTTATCATGTGCACTTCCATGCGCTACCAGTACTCTCTGGCCTACAAAGGACATGAAATTGTGCAGTCCGTCCATCAAAGACGGGGCACTGGATGTCATTTCCTCTGAGATCCCGGTCAGCCTGGTAATATTATCAGGAATAGCTGTCCCGCAATTCACGAGCGTATAGAAACATTCGTCTTCCTTGATCTCTTCCCCTACCACACGGATCGCCCCGAAGGACATAATTTCATCCCCGCCCTGATGGGAGAAGCCGGTAGTCTCAAGATCAAATATAACGGTCTCCAGCTCAGAGAGCGGCGTGTGCAGCACTTCCGGACGCCGTTTTTCGCGCATAAGAGAACGGATAAAAGCCATCTGCTGTGCGGTTTGCTGCGCCGATTCTCCGCCTCTCATGGAAGCGATGGCGGATGGCATTCCGCCTTGTCTCAGGTTATTCCAGAACCCTCCGCCTTTGTTCGGCTCCTTCATGGCTGTCTCCTTTCCGCGGACCGGAGCTGACGCTGCAGGGCCTTGTGCAGGCGCCTGACCAGCAGCAGACTTTCCCGCAGCTCACTTCTGAGCTGCTTATTCTTCAAATCATTCTCGGCATAGTAATCACTGCTTGCTAGCAAACCGTCCTCCACCGTATAAGGCGTATTCACACGCATCTTCAAGGCAGTCAGAAATGCCCGCCGGATCTCTTCAAGATGCTGGTATTTGTCCAGTCCAGCCAAATGCTCAAGCCTCTTCAGCGTCGAAGAATCCTCTATCCCGTGCAGCAGCGACAAATGCCTGACAATATTGACAAGCGGGATATAAAGCCCGTATTTGACATCAAAACCGCCGGCATAATCGCCAAACCGTTCCGTGAGCACCTGTCCAAGCAGATTAAGCGTTGCTTTATGACGCACGGTATTGCGCAGCACAGCCATCGCCAGTTTGTGATTGTCTGCAAAACCGGCATGAAAAGCTTCCTTCCACCTCGCGGACAATTCTACGCTGCCGGCCACATGGCGCATATCAGAAGCTATGATCAGGTAACGGACAGGCTCCCATTCCAGCTGCTCCATCCATCCCGCCAGCTGATGCTCCCATTCAGGCAGTGTTTTACGCCACAAAGGCTCTGAGCACATCACCTTGCCATCGCATTTCTCGTATCCTGTAGTTTCAAGCACATCGGACAACATGGCTCCAAAGGCTTCGAAATAGCTTTTCTTGAGCCCATCCAGCTCTCCTTCTACAATCAAACCATTATCCTGATCACTCCACAGCGTAGCTTCCTGTCTGCCTGCACTGCCGAATACAATAAAGGAATAGGCGCAGGGAGGCAGGCCATAGCCCGCCTCCTTCATCTGCGCCTCACATATGTGTACCGCGGTTCTTGCAATCTGATCATGCATTGCATTCACCCGGCACATCCATTCCTCAACCGGAATAACGTTTAATTGCTCCAGAAGTACTTTTTGACAAGCGGTACGCCTGGCCTTAAGCTCCTGCGGCGAACCGGCCGTTACGATGGACAAGTATCTTTCATCTTCGTTCCAGTCTGCTGTCTCCATCGAAGCCACTCGGTCCGCCTCCCTATTGAGTAGAAGATATAATTATTTCAAGGGTTTGGATTCCGATTCTGTAATCAGTTTCATTTGTTCAGGATAACCGTAAGTACCATGCTCACTGATATCCAGACCCATCAATTCTTCTTCTTCCGTTACACGAAGTCCGATAACCATCTTCATCACGTAGAGGATAATGAAGGACATCACCGCTACGAAAGCAAAGGTTCCGATGACACCAAGCGCCTGTACTCCCAGCTGATGTGCCCCGCCGCCGTAGAACAAACCGGCTTTACCGACACCAACAGTTTCAACAAGCTCAGGTGTTGCGAACAAGCCTGTAGAAATGGCTCCCCACATCCCTGCAATACCGTGAACGGAGAAGGCGTAGATCGGATCGTCGAGACCTGCACGTTCCAGCCACTGTGATGTCATGAACGTGAATGCACCAGCGATAAATCCAATAAGAATTGCTGCCCAAGGTTCTACAAATGCACAGGCACCAGTGATAGCAACGAGTGCAGCCAGAACACCATTCAGCATTGCCGGAATATCCGACTTGCCGAAGTACAGCCAAGAAGCAATCAGTGCCGCCAGACCGCCTGCCGCAGCAGCCAGGTTCGTTGTCAGTGCCACGTGGCCGAAGAATCCGCCCATCGGGGACAATGCACTACCCGGGTTGAAGCCAAACCAGCCGAACCAGAGAATGATAACGCCGAGTACTGTGAATACCTGGTTGTGACCAGGAATGATAACCGGTTTACCTTCTTTATTGAACTTGCCCAGACGGGGTTTAAGGAGGATTGTAGCCACAACAGCTGCAGTTGCACCTGTAAGATGGACAACTGTGGAACCTGCATAGTCCTGCATGCCCAGCTCAGCCAGCCAGCCGCCGCCCCATACCCAGTGAGCTACAACCGGGTAGATCACTACTGAGAAAAGAATTCCGAAGATGATGTATACGCTCAGCTTCGCACGTTCCGCCATACCACCGGATACGATCGCCAGAGAAACCGCTGCGAAAGCCATTTGGAACAGGAATTTAACATTTAGAGTGACATCGGAGAATAACAGGGATTCGAACGAGGAAGCCGTTGTATCTCCACCGTAGAAGAATCCTGTAGTACCGAAGAAGCTATTGCCGTTACCGAAGCCAAGACCAAAGCCCAGAGCCCAGAAACACAAGCTTGCAATGGCCAGTGTCAATACCGTCTTACCGGCAACGTGGCCGGCATTCTTCATCCGGACCGAACCTGCTTCAAGCATTGCAAAACCAGCTTGCATAAAGAATACAAGGATAAATGCCAGGAACGTAAACGCAGTGTCAAGTCCGATTTGCAGATCCGGTGTTGCCGGACCCTCAGCTGCAAATGCGCTGACCGGATAGATCATCAGTGTAACCATGGCCAGGAACATCATCAACATCTTTTTTTTCATACTTTACCCCACTCCCCAATGTTATATTTTCTAACAAAGCGTGAAACTCTTAATGTCATTATAATCAGAAGTCAGGGAAATTGACAAGACTATTTTTTTGAATGTTTTAATTTATTATCGGAAGCTCACGATTTATTCACCGTATGACAATTCCCCCGCCAGATCGCAGATAATCCGCAGAAACCGCCAACTTCCATACCAGTCAAGGATGCAAGCGCATACACTTCGTGTAGGATTCTAGATCTTTCATTATGTATTTTTATTAACATCAGTTAGTAAACATACCATTTCATGCCGGATTTTGCCTGACATCACCCTTGTTTATCTTCAATATAAAATATGTTTAACCGCTTTTCCTAAGCGGCTGAGTATAATATCCGGGATATTTTGGGTTCTTAAGTCTATACATCACATGTCGTGTTATATATTAATCTTGCCTTCCCTGTCTGAATCCCCACCATTATGGAAATCTGTGCTCCCGCACTCCGCAAAGAAGGTATCCCTCATATAAATAAACAGCGAATCTTTCAGAAATTACAGCATATACTTTAAGTAAGTGTGACGTTTGACTGTATGGTTTGCGATTTGGTATCATTAATTATAAGAATAATAAATGAAGCAGAGCACATAGCTGTATTACAGCCTGCCGCTTCGAACGAGGTGAGATGACTTGGAGATATGACCCTTTACCGGATTGGTGAGCTGGCCAAGGCGGCCGGCACAAGTGAACGTACCATTGATTATTATACGAAGCTCGGACTTATTACACCCGGATCAAGAAGCATGAAGAACTACCGGCTGTACAGTCATGAAACCTTGATCAATTTACAACGTATTAATCAGCTAAAGCAGGAGAAATATACATTGGAAGAAATCAAATCCCTGATGGGCAAATGGAACGCAGCTACACCGGAAGCCGAGGTCTCGGGCAAACTGGTTCAGCTTGAGATTCAGATGCAGCAGCTTGAGCGCGAGGTCAAGGCTCTTGAACCGGTAATTAGCGGTTTGAAGCCCGGACAGGCCAACCGGGCATTAGCAGCATTAATTCCGCAAGGTGTTGCCTGCATGGAAGCGATCCGGCTTCTGCTGACGCAGGGGCCGCCAATGTAACAGCTTGTAACTTAAAGTGGAGGAATGAGACATATGATGCCCCTAATGTATCTATTATTAATTATCGCTTTTATCTTCTCCGTGTGGGCGCAGTTCAGGGTCAAGGGTAATTTCAAGAAATGGGCCAAGGTGCCCAACATGAATGGATTGACCGGATATGAAGCCGCACGCCGCATGCTCGACGCCAACGGATTATACGATGTACCCATTGAACCGGTACGGGGCACCCTCTCCGACCACTACGACCCTATCAACCGTGTTGTCCGGCTGTCTGAGCCCGTATATTATGAAAGCTCCATCGCAGCGGTTTCTGTCGCCTGTCACGAGATTGGCCATGCGATTCAGCATAAGGAACATTATCCGATGCTGACACTCCGCCACCGGATGTTCCCGGTTGTTAACTTCGCATCAGGTGTTGCACCCTTTATGCTGCTGGCCGGTTTTATTTTCAGCTCATTGAATCTTATTGGCCTGGGGATCATTTTCTTCTCGGCCGCAGTAGCTTTCCAGCTTGTCACGCTGCCTGTTGAGTTCAATGCCAGCAGCCGGGCACGCCAGATCATGGTCCAGCAAGGCTTCATCCGCAATGAAGAGGAACGCGGGGTCGCCAAGGTCCTGAATGCCGCAGCACTCACGTACGTGGCAGCAGCATTAGTCTCGCTGCTTGAGCTTATCCGGCTGATCCTCATGTTCCTGGGGAACCGCGACTAAGAGCAGACCCTTAGATAATTACAAACAATACCCCGGTAGGCTATGAGCCGACCGGGGTATTGTTTTGCTGTCTGTCTTTGAAATAGGTTAGCAGGAAGGTACGGAATGAACGGGCCACCAGCGGCAGCTTGCCGTCCGCCCTGTGAATCAGCCCCACCGTTCTTGTAACCGAGGGTTCAACGACCCGGACCTGCGCCGGCTGCATCGGATTGGTCTGGTAGAACGCCATCTCCGGCAGCAGACTCACTCCCATCCCGGCAGCTACCAGACCGCGGATCGTATCTGTCTCCCCGCCTTCAAAAGCAATCTGCGGCTTGAAGCCCGCCTGCAGACAAGCCTGCCATACAATCGGCCGCAGTGAGTAGCCTTGGCTGAATAAGACAAATTTCTCTTCCCGCAGCTGTTCCAGCCGGATCACTTCCTCTCCGGCCAGCGGATGATTCTGCGGCAGAATGGCGAACAACTCTTCAGTCATCACAATATCTCCGGCCACATGCCCGTCATTCTCCGGAAATGGAGAAATGAAGGCCAGATCCACCTCACCCGAAATCACATCCTTAATTAACGACGGATAGGCCCCCTGCTTAAAGCGGAATTTAACATGCGGATAATGACGGCGGAATTCCGCAACAATGGAAGGAATGAGATGGGTCCCGAGACTATGCGGGAAGCCGATGCGGATCTCCCCGCGCTCCGGATCAAGGAATTCATGAACCTCCGCCACTGAACGGTCCAGTTCATTAAGGAGCGACTCTACTCTTTTGCAAAAGAGCTGTCCGACGGGAGTAAGCTGCAGGTTCCTCCCTTTCTGCATGAACAGATCTACACCGAGCTCCTGCTCAAGCTGATGGATCTGGCGGCTTACTGCAGATTGTGCGACATGCAGCTCCTCCGCCGCTCTGGTGACATGTTCCTTTTGGGCAACCTTTAGAAAATACTGCAGCTGTCTAAGCTCCACATCTACACCCTCTCTTATCGTCGGTTTCGTTTGAACACGCGGATCATTAGTCCGTAAATGAAGAAGCCGGCTATCAGACCGCCGATATGGGCCATATAATCTACATGCGGTGTGGCAAACGACATAATAATCCCCATCACCAGGAGGCCGTACAGCGTCTTGCGCGAGCCCTCGTCCATCATCGTTCTTTGCAGTAACGCAATGTAGAGGAATGCTCCATAAACGGCGTAGATGGCTCCAGAGGCGCCTACAGAGACAATCCCGATCTCTACTACTCCGCGGCCGCTGATGGCAACCCCCAGAAGGTTCGCCAGGAACCCGCCGGCCAGATACAGCAGCGCATACCGCCACCAGCCCATCAGCCGCTCCAGGGGAGGCGCAAATACCAGCAGGGCGAAACTGTTAAAGAACAGATGGGCAAACCCGTTATGCAGGAACATGGCCGCAGCGTAGCGCCACAGCTCATCTTTCTCCGGTCCGACATTTACCGTTGCCCCGAACTTCACGAGAGTCTGCAGATTCGTTGAGCCGCCATTCAGCGACAGTACAATGAACATCAGCACATTGGCCAGAATCAGCACACAGGTTACCGGATAATACCGGAGATAACTTTTCCACTTCTCGTATCGTATGAAAATCATAGCACCCATCCTTTTATGTATGTTTGTCCGGCTCGACATTCAGCTTCTAAAAAGATTATAATTTATTGTGGCAGTAACAATCCAATATTGCAATCCAAGGAGGAAACAAGGACATGACGCAAGAAAGAACAGGCGTAGCTACTTTTAAAGGCAATCCCATTACTCTCGTAGGACCTGAACTGAAGGCAGGAGATTCCGCACCCGCATTCGTGGTAAGCAAGAATCTGCTGGAAGATGCTTCACTCGGTGATTATGCCGGCAAAATAAAGCTGATCAGCGTTGTGCCTTCCCTCGACACCGGCGTGTGCGATGCACAGACCCGCCGCTTCAACAGCGAGGCTGCCGGTCTCGGCGATGACGTGGTTATCCTCACTATCAGCACAGACCTGCCTTTCGCTCAGGCACGCTGGTGCGGCGCTGCAGGCATTGACAGTGTAATTACACTCTCCGACCATAAGGAAACCTCTTTCGGACAAGCCTACGGCGTACTGATCAAGGAATTCCGTCTGGATATGCGTTCCATCTTCGTTGTGGACAAGAATGACAAGCTGGCTTATGTTGAATACCTCAGCGAAATGGCGGAGCATCCGGACTATGAAGCTGCCATCTCTGCTGTTCGGGCACTGCTGTAACCGCAAGCGCACCATACTTATACATTTTCAGTCTTACTTTTGTGAAAAAAAGCGGCAGAAGGTCATCCTTCTCCCGCTTTTTGCGTATGATGAGCCCTATTTATTAATGCCCGGCACGGCCTGTACCGCGCTTAGAAACCGCATACAATCTCTGGACAGAAAAGTGCAGCTTGCTCTTAGTCAGCCTTATATTTGCCCAGCTTCTTATCCAGTGACTGGTACAGACGCTGAATGACACGGTAATTGGCACCCAAATCGCCAAGCGATCCTCTGGATGCGGAATACATATCTACGGCACAGCGTACCGGCGAGGTACTCAGCACAGATACGGTGATATCCAGTGTGCGGCCGAACGCCGTTCTCTTCTCCAGGGTGATCTCCCCTACAGACTGTACTTCGTGAAGCACTTTGAATCCAGGAATCTTCTTCAGCGTTGCGGATACTTCATCCCACGCCTTGTCTCTTGAAAGAGTGTAATAACGTGTTTTGAGTGTCGGATCTTTTGCACGGTCGCTTGTTCCGTCATGACTGCGAAATAAACCGACCAAGGTTCTTTTCAACGACAAAATTCTTCCCCCTCTTCAAATCCCAAGTTCATTACTCTAAGTGTAACACTCTTATCCCCGGAACAAAAGAGCATAGCGCACTTTGTCCGGGTAAATAGCCCGGCCAGACAGGGCAGTCCTAACATCCCGCTTCCATTAGCTGGCGGGAACAGCAATGCACTTACAAGTGCTCACAAAAAAACCGGAACACACACCATAAAAGGCACCCTACTCCTGCAGTGAGCAGGTAACAGGGTGCCTTGTCAAAAACAGTAGAAAACCCGCCTATGCCGTCCGGCTGCAGTGTCTTCTGAACCTGCTATAGCAGGTGGGTGACCGCAGAAGTCGTTTTTGAATTCCCCAAGTCGTATAGACAGGGCTGTTCAGCCGCGCTTCATGTAGATCTCCCAAGACATTATCATTGGTTCAAAACAACGAGCAACCATAACGTACATCGCAGGATTTATTAATATTATATTGCGTTTTAACGAAAATGTAAACCTGTATGCGCTTTAATTAACACTGGAATAAATTTCCGTCAAAATTATTGATCTTTCGGTTACCGGAATGTTAACTCTTCTTGAGGTTAATACCCTCTTCCGCTTCCTCATCATCCTCGTCAGAAGGCATGCCTTCATTCTCGGCTGCTTCCAGCGCCGCCTGCTCTTCAGCCAGCTTCTTCTTCTCCACCTGCAGCTGCAGCTTGTTGTACGTTGCATAGAAGTTAAAGAAAGCAAGCATAGCAATGAATGTAGGAATACAAAGAGCGTAGAGCACCGGATACCGCAGACCTATATAGAGAAGAACCGCTGAACCAATTAGTGTTGAGAATACACGGATCGGCCGGGCGATGGTCAACAGAATGGAGTTGGTCACCACTTCCTTGAAGGTCATCTGGTAATGAACCACGATCGAGAAGAAATTGAACATGGAAACGAACAAAATAATCATCAGCACGAGCATCAGGATACCGACGATTTTGAAATTGGCCATTTGTGTCATGTATACGGTAACATCAACGTACATAATCACGAACAGCAGGGTGTAGATAATACCTCCAAGCATGCTTTTGAAATAATTCTCTTTGTACCCCTGAAAAAAAGTGCGGAATGTGCTTACATCTGTGTTGCCCATCACCCATTTGCGCACCACTGTAAACAACGCCGCCGTAGCGGGAAATACAGTGAATGGCGCGAGTACGCCAAGTACCCAGTTGAGCGTGATCTGCTCATTCGGTCCGCCTGCTTCCGAACCCAGCATAATCATCTTCATAACTCCTGCGAACAGAAATGGAACCGAACACAGTGCCCACAAAATATTACTGAAGGCAATACGTGATATCCATTCTGTGATGCGGTATAAACCGCCCATTGCTCCCTTAAACTCCAATTCCCTTCCTCCTGTCTATCTAGCGCATACTGCGTATCTTAACTATACCCTATTTGACCCGGACTTTTCCAGCGCCCAAGTTTACAAGTTATAGGTAAGTGTCTACGCAAGCTCTGTGATTCGTCCATATATTAGAATCGTAACCACAACAACCACTGTTTAAAGGAGGTTAATCCCATGTCCGCACCCGGTTGCTGCAATCCTTGGACTTCCACCGGCACCATTCTGGTCCTGTTCATCCTGCTCGTCATTATTACCCGCACTTTCATCTAATCGTGCATGATAAGGATAAGGTATTACTCGAAGCATATAAATTCTTATCTCTGCAAAAAAAGAAGACGAGAACCGCTCGCGGTCGCTCGTCTTCTTCCTATGTCAAACACAATGCTTAAACGTCGTAATCCTGTTTAGCCGGACGGGTGCTTGTGCTGCTTGGGCGGGCCGACGGTTTACGGTCTGCGCTGCGGCTTGCACCGCCATCGCGTCCTGCTCCCGCATCACGGTTGCCTTTGTAGCCGCCGCCGTAGCTGCTGCCGCTGTTGCTGCCATAGCCGCTGCTGTAGCCGCCACGCGTGCTTCCGCCGCTGCTGGCATTATCACGGTTACCGCGATAGCCGCCGCCACTGCTGCTGCCAGTTCCGGAGCCTGTACGGTTGCCGCCATAGCCGCCGCCGTTAGGCTTGCGTCCGCTGCGGATATCGTTCTTGCCTCCGCGGCGTTTCGCGCGGATCGGATCTTCAGGAGTCAGCTCGATTTGCGCATCCTTGTTATCGCCGGTAAGAAGCTTCATAGCTGCGGATAGCAGCTGTACAGAATCATATTGTTCCAGCAATTGAATGGCAATACCTTTGTATTCGTTCAGTTCGCCGCCGTCCTCAACCATTGCCAGCAGACGTTCAGCTGTAATGCGCTGTTTGCCTTCAATAGCCTCAGCCATAGTAGGAAGCGGTTTACGGGTAATGCGGTGACGGGTAACACGTTCGATCAGGTGCAGGTGATCCATTTCGCGAGGAGTTACGAAGGACCATGCAGTTCCTTCTTTACCGGCACGGCCGGTACGGCCGATACGGTGTACATAGCTTTCCGGATCCTGCGGAAGGTCAAAGTTAATTACATGAGTTACACCGGAAACGTCCAGACCGCGGGCTGCAACGTCTGTAGCAACCAGTACATCAATACTGCCGTCGCGGAATTTGCGCATTACAGCATCGCGCTGGTTCTGCGACAAGTCACCATGCAGGCCATCAGCGGAATATCCGCGTTTCTGCAGTCCTTCAGCAAGCTCGTCTACCCGGCGTTTGGTACGGCCGAAGACGATAGCCAGATCAGGGGACTCCATATCAATCAAACGGCTGAGCGCTTCAAACTTCTGGCGTTCAGGAACTTCAATATAAGCCTGATCGATTAGCGGTGCACTGATTTGCTTAGGAATTACGGATACATGCTGTGGGTTCTTCAGGAACTGCTGGGCAAGACGTTGAATGTTAGGAGGCATAGTAGCCGAGAAGAGCATCGTCTGGCGTTCTTCCGGAACGAGCTTGAGGATCGTCTGGATATCCTCCATGAATCCCATATCCAGCATTTCATCAGCTTCATCAAGTACAATGGTCTGTACATCATCAAGACGGATGGTTTTGCGGTTGATATGATCCAGGAGACGTCCAGGAGTACCAATAATAATCTGTGGTTTCTTCTTAAGTCCGCGGATTTGACGGCCGATATCCTGCCCGCCGTAGATGGCCAGTGAACGAAGTCCCTTGAAGCGGGTCAATTTGCCGATTTCTTCTGCTACTTGGATAGCAAGCTCGCGTGTAGGCGTCATAATCAATGCAACAATTTTCTCTTCTTCCCGGGCGATCTTGGAAATGAGGGGAATCCCGAAAGCAGCGGTCTTACCTGTACCCGTCTGTGCCTGGCCGATCAGATCCGATCCGGCCATTGCAAGAGGGATAGCTTGCTCCTGAATGGGTGTTGCTTCCTCAAATCCTAGTTCAGTGATTGCCTGTAGCACTTTTGGCTCCAAGCCGAATTCTGCGAATGTTTTCAAATTATTCATGCTCCTTCTATACAGTGGACATTCCACATGCTTGTCTGTATTCTTAAGTAGCGGTAAACACATTTATAGGCTGTCCAATCATGCCGTATTTCCTGCATGGTTTAGCGCGTATTGGGACAAAAAAAATGTCCTATGATCAGGCCACTACATATACCTGACAACTGTAACTTCGCATTCTAAGCAATGCAAAAATACCATTGTAACGTCCTACTCAAGAATATCCTATACATTATATCACAAACCGGATCAGGAATACCAGTACATTCCTTTCTTTCATTACTTACATTAAACATAGAGGTGAATTTGTTTGTTGAAACTCAGACTATTCGGGAGTTATATGGCCGTAATCTTCGGTTCTGCGATGATTGCCTGCGGCTTCAATCTGTTCCTGATCCCGCACAGACTGCTCAGTGGAGGAGTATCAGGCCTGGCCATGCTGGTCGGTTACTTCACTCCATTTAACATCAGCCTGCTGTATTTACTCTTTAATGTGCCACTGCTTGCCGCCGGCTGGTTCCAGCTTGGACGGAGGTTCATTATCCTCAGTATCCTCTCTGTCGGAGCCACAACCTGGCTGATGACCCTGGTGCCGGTGCATCAGGTATCCTCGGATATGCTGCTGGCTTCCGTCTTCGGAGGGGTGCTTGTAGGTGTCGGGGCCGGAGTGTCTTTCCGTGTGGGCGGCTCGTCCGGCGGTTTCGATATTCTGGGCTCGATTATTACACGTTACCGCGATTTCCCGATTGGCAATGTCCTGGTCGGCCTTAACGGGCTCGTTATTCTGGCCGCAGCTTATTTCGATAACAACTGGAACCTGGCACTTGCATCCATGGTCTCCATTTATGTAAGCGGCAAGGTCGTCGATCTGATTCATGTCAGCCACATCAAAGTCACCGTCTATATAGTAACAACCCGGACGGATGAGCTTCTGCAGCAATTGCTGGGGCTTCAGCGCGGTGTCACAAAGATTAAGACGGAAGGTGCTTATTCTCATGTGGAACGGGACATGCTAATGACAGTGACCACACGGTACGAACTCGCAGAGCTCAAACGGATCATCAAAACAAGCGACCCGCAGGCTTTTGTGAACATCGTTGAAACAGTCGGGGTTATGGGGTCTTTCCGCAAAAGATAGGCTCCGAAAAAAATGCGCATATTTTAAAATTGTGATATATTAGTACCACGCAGGACCCTTATCAATTTCATGAAGATTGTGATTTACCCCTCTTTTTTCCAGGCACTTCGTTTTTCCGGGTGGACCCTGAATTCTAATTCAGTTCGATTCGAAAAAGGAAAGGGTGATTTTTGTGGAAATGGAAACGGTAAAACTGTCAGCAATCGTCATGAGGTGGTATCCCGATATGATACCGTTTCTGAAGCAGGACGAACTCAATTCTGTAATCGTTCTGCGTGACGGTCTAAGCATTCTGGAACCGGCAGATGCCATGGATATCATCCATTACAGCATTTGCGAGCATCAGAATTCTGCGTATCTTCACTAAGCAAGCTGCCCTAAGAGCAAGTTTTTATAGTTGCCGCTTCGGATTCGGCCTTCGTGCCGGATCCGAGCGGCATTTACTTTTTAATTCAGCGGTTCAAAATCCGTACATCCCGTTTATAAACAACAAGAGCGGTTTTTTATGACACCAAAAATTACGGGTATTGTTACAAGTCTGTTCTTTTTGAGTGCATCCGTTACTTTATACTTTAAGGGAATGTACATAAAGGGAGCGAATAACGAATGAACATCACCTGGGCATTACTGATGATGGCCCTGGGAGGCGTTGGAGTGCCGAATAACGGCCACGACGCTGATGTGGCAGCAGCACTGCAGAGCGCCATGAATCCCCCCATCGTCGCAGAACACACTACGAATCCAGAGGCAACAGCGATTACACCGGGTGGAGCTGGCAGCACGGCAGCACCTGAACCCTCACCAAGCGCAACACCAGACGCAGCACTTCATACCGATCCGCAGCCGGATGCACCTAAGGTTAAGGGGATTTATGTAACAGCCTACAGCGCCGGGGGCGAACGCATGGAAACCCTGCTCGCTCTGCTCGACAAGACGGAACTGAATTCCATGGTCATCGATATCAAGGATGACGCGGGTTACATCACATACAAAACGGATAACACAGAGCTCCAGCAAATGGGACATCCCCAGCCGTTCATTGGAGACATCAACAAGCTGATGACACGTCTGAAGGAGCATGACGTATATCCGATTGCCCGGATTGTTGTTTTCAAGGACTCTGTATTGGCCAAGAAGAACAAGGAATTATCCTTTGTAAATACCGACGGCTCAGTCTGGGCTAACAAAGGCGGAGACAGCTTCGTGAATCCTTATAATGAAGCGGTGTGGAAGTACAATGTGGATATTGCCAAAGAAGCCGCGAAGCTCGGATTCAAGGAAATTCAATTTGACTATGTACGCTTCCCTGAAGGCTTCGAGAAACGTGCAGATACATTGAAATACACCAAGAGTGACAGACCGCGTGTAGAAATCATTGCCGACTTTGTCAAATATGCCAAAGCAGAGCTCGCGCCGCTGGGCGTACGTGTATCTGTTGATATTTTCGGCTATGCAGCGTCAGTTCCTGCAGCAGAGGGCATTGGCCAGGATTTCGTCAAAATATCGAAGAATGTGGATGTCATCAGCCCGATGGTCTATCCAAGCCATTACTCTACCGGCTGGTTTGACGTCAAAGATCCGGACAAGGACCCTTATGCTACAATCAAAGGCTCAATGGTCGATACGCACAAGAAGCTTGATCCGCTCGGCAGCTACAAGCCGGTAATTCGTCCATGGATACAGGATTTCACCGCCAGCTGGCTCGGCAGCGGCCATTATGTCAAATACGGCAAAAAGCAGGTTGAAGACCAGATCCGGGCCTTGAAAGACGAGAACGTGGATGAATTCCTGCTCTGGAATGCCAATAACCGTTATACCTCGGAAGTGGATTACGAACAATAAGCTTACAGCAATTATCTGATGTATCCAATCTCCATAAGACATCACCATAAGACGATCCGGAACCCGGCAGCTGCCGGGTTTTTTACTGAGAATTAAGCAAGTACATCCTACAACTACTATTAAGATAACGGGGCACCCACTATTATGAAACAGACTTCTTCCATTAAACAAAAAGCCGGACAGTTTCTGCATATCCTGCTTCCGATCCTTATTACTCAGATCGCCTTGTCAGCCATTACTTTCTTCGATACGAACATGTCCGGTAAATTCGGTACGAACGATCTCGCCGGTGTTGCTATCGGCACAAGCTTGTGGATTCCGATCCAGACCGGACTAAGCGGGATTCTAATGGGAATTACGCCGATTGTCTCCCATCTGATCGGCAGCCGCCGCAATAAAGATGTCGCCCACCAGGTCATGCAAGGCATGTGGCTCTCCTTGCTCGTATCGGTGCTGGTGCTCATTCTGGGCGGATTGGCCTTATCGCCGGTACTCAATTTCATGAACCTGGAGCCAGAGGTACGCGATATCGCATTCCGGTTCCTGCGGGCGATTTCTTTTGGCATCATACCGTTGTTCGGCTATACCGTAGTCCGCAGCTGCATTGACGCACTGGGTCAGACCCGCGTCTCGATGTTCATCACACTGATTGCTCTTCCGGTTAACGTGGGACTCAATTACCTTCTGATCTTCGGTAACTTCGGATTCCCCCGCCTTGGCGGAGTAGGTGCCGGTGTAGCCTCAGCCATTACATACTGGGTAATCTTCCTGATTTCCCTGGTCTTTATCTATCGTGCCGAGCCCTTCAGAGGCCTGCAGCTCTTCCGCAAATTCCATGCCATGTCGCTGGGCAGCTTTAAGGAACTGCTGAAGATCGGTGTACCTATCGGCTTCTCAATCTTTTTTGAAACTGCGGTTTTCTCAGCCGTAACGCTGCTTATGAGCCGCTTTGATACGGTTACTATTGCAGCCCACCAGGCAGCGATCAACTTCGCGTCCACCCTGTATATGATTCCGCTGAGCATCTGTATGAGTCTGACGATACTTGTCGGTTTCGAGAGCGGCTCCGGCCGGCTTAAGGATGCCCGCCAGTACGGATTCATGGGCATTGGTACGGCAGCGGTCCTCTCCCTGCTTACCGCGCTGGTGCTGCTGTTTGCCGGCAGCCATGTCGCCGGGCTATATTCGGATGCACCTGAAGTGATATCGCTAATTCAGCATTTCCTGATCTATGCAATCTTTTTCCAAATCTCCGATGCTATCGCAACTCCAATTCAAGGTGTTCTGCGGGGGTATAAGGATGTTACCCCTGCCTTCATCATTTGCTTCGTTGCATACTGGGTAATTGGTCTTCCGGTTGGCTATCTGCTCGCCACTTATACGGATCTGGGCGCTTACGGCTACTGGATCGGGCTGATTACGGGTCTGGCTATTGGAGCTATTCTGCTGCTGTCGCGGCTCATTCGGGTGCAGCGAAGATTCGCTCTTGAGAAGGCTTGAGTAATTTACAGCTTATATTCGAAAAACAGCCGCAGGCAAGAGGTTAATCCTCCTGTCTGCGGCTGTTCTATTTTACCGGCTTTTCACAAGCAGTTGTACTGCTTCCTTGATGACCTGATCCGGAGTATTTCCCTTTGCCAGCTCCTCCTGAATGCAGTGCTCCAGATTGTCTCCAATAACTGCACCAGCAGTGCGGTCTACGGCGGTTCTGATCGCGGTCAGCTGGGTTACAATCTCCCGGCAATCCTTGCCCTCCTCCAGCATGCTGAGAACACCCCTAACCTGACCTTCTATACGCTTCAATCTGTTTATTATTGCCTTGTCATATTCCACGGTTTCTTCGCCCCTTTAAATGAACAGATTAACTCCCGAATCCTCTGCGGCACCGAGATAGCTGGCAACACCGCCGATCTCTACCCCTTCTATCAATTCTTCCTGTGATATACCCATGATGTCCATACTCATAGAACAAGCCATCAGCTTCACACCGGCATTAAGTGCCCCCTGCATAAGCTGCTCCAGTGAATCTACATTCTTGCGTTTCATCGTGTAGCGGATCAGCCGCGCACCCAGCCCGCCCATATTCATTCTTGATAAGGGTAGCTTACGTGTCCCTTGCGGCATCATCATTCCAAACATTCTGTCGAGTCCGGCTTTCTTCACCTGCGGGGTCTGCCCGCGCCGCAGCACATTCAGCCCCCAGAAAGTAAAGAACATCGTTACCTGCTTCCCCATCGCGGCAGCACCTGAGGCAATGATGAAGGATGCAATGGTTTTGTCCAGATCGCCGCTGAAGACAACCATGGTCGTCCCTTCTGTGACTTGGGGATTCTGCACCTGAAACACATCATCTGCTGTATTCCATGACCCTTTGCGTACCAGCGCCTTCACTTTGCCCTCAGATACATCTACAGATTCCAGGGTGTTATGCGTCTTGCTGCACCACTGCCTGATGTCAGCGGCAAAACCAAAATCCGTTGCAGAAATCTCAACCCTCTGGCCATCTTCCATTGACTTTAGTGTCTCATATACTTTGAGTATAGGGCCCGGACATTGCAAACCGCAAGCATCCAGTATAAGACGCTGTTCATTCCCGTGTTCTGTCCGGTTATTCACGGCATTGGCAGGAGCCGCTGAACCGGACGAAGCCTTGCGCTTCCCGGTACTCTGCAGCTGACTTTCTTCCATCACAGCATAAGTCTTATATCCACCGTCAACATTCCTTACCTGATAACCGTTTTGGCTTAGTATTCTGGCAGCAATATAGCCGCGCAGCCCTACCTGGCAGGATACCGCAATTTCCTTATCCCGCGGGATTTCCGTTAGACGCTCTCTCAGCTCTGGCAGCGGAATGTTTATAGAGCCGGGTATATAGCCTGCTGACCGTTCCACTTCTTCCCTCACATCAATGATAAGTCCGCCGCCGTGCGAAAAGTCATCCACCTCATGCCACTGGAGGTTTGCTACAAGTCCCTCCAGCAGATTGGAGGCTACGTAGCCTGCCATATTTACCGGGTCCTTGGCTGAGGAGTATGGAGGAGCATATGACAATTCTATATCGGCCAGCTCATTAGCCTTAAGATTGCCGCGGATGGCTGTGGCAATTACATCGATTCTTTTATCAACACCGGTGCTGCCCGCCGCCTGCGCTCCGTAAATGGCTCCTGTCTGCGGATTGAATAACAGCTTCATGGCTATCGGTGCAGCACCGGGATAATATCCGGCATGGGAATTCGGATGTATATGCACCGCTTCATAAGGTACCCCAAGAGACTTAAGCGTCTTCTCGTTATTACCGGTAAGAGCGGCAGTTAAACCAAAAATCTTAATAATCGCCGTTCCCATTGCCCCATTGTATGAAGCTTCGCGCCCATTAATATGATCTGCAGCGAGACGGCCCTGCCGGTTCGCCCCCCAGGCAAGAGAAAACATGGTATCAAACCCTTGAATACGGTCCTTGACTTCAATGACATCCCCAACGGCATAGATGGCCGGATCACTGGTCTGTAATTGGGCATTTACTTTAACTGCTCCACGGACACCAAGTGCAAGCCCGCTGCTGCGTGCCAGATCATTCTCGGGACTGACACCAATTGCCAAAATCACCATATCGGTACTGAGCACTTCACCGGAGGAGAGGCGCAGCAGGCTGCCCTGTTGTTCAAAAGCCTCTACACCTTCATTCAGCCGCACTTCAACACCATGCAGCCGCATATGCTCTTCCAGCGGGCGGGCCATTTCCGGATCGAGCGGATTGAGAATCTGCTGTCCCCGGTCAATTACAGTTACTTCAAGACCCCGCTCCCGCAGATTCTCCGCCATTTCAAGGCCGATAAAGCCTGCGCCGATAACTGTAGCATGTCGGGGCTTTCGGCGGTCTACATAAGCTTTGATACGGTCGGTATCGGGAATATTTCTTAGGGTGAACAGATTCTCCGCTGCAGAAATACCCTCAATAGACGGCACTATCGGCCGCGCACCCGGAGACAGCACTATAATATCGTATGGAATTTGTTCAACCTCTCCGGTCTTACTATTCCGGCACTCTACCCGCTTATGTTCACGGTCAATCTGCGTGGCCTCAGTAAATACTCTCACATCGATATTGAACCGGGCCCGTATACCGGCAGGTGTCTGCAGAAACAGCTTTTCTCTGGAATCAATAGTTTCTCCGATGTAATAGGGCAGCCCGCAGTTGGCAAAGGAAACATGCTCTCCACGTTCCAGAATAATAATCCGGTCTTCCTCATTCAATCTTCTTAAACGTGCAGCAGTTGACGCTCCTCCTGCTACTCCGCCAATAATGACAATAGTTCTTCCCACTTCTAGTTCCCCCTTATAAAATAATACCCCTACGGGTATAAATATATACGGGTGGGGGTATATAGTCAAGTGAGAAAAAGATGTTTTGCTGTAGGTCATGGCACCCGTATATGGAATAATACTATTTATCTTTTCCAGCTCAGAGCAAAGAAATATCGAGTTAAGCATATCCTTCTAATTATGATCACAGGAAAAAGACCGCCTGTCTCCAGGCGGTCTTAAAGGCAATATAATAGTTCCTATTGGGACAAACGGGAAGCCAATTCATACAGATCCGTGTCGAAGTCTTTCTTAGTGTTCACAACTTTATCAATATCAGTAAGAGTCAGTTCACCCTTGATAATTCCGCATGCTTTGTCCGATTCGCCCTCAATCAGCTTGCGGACTGCGAAGTCACCCAGACGGCTGGCCAGGTTGCGGTCACCAGGAGTAGGTGTACCTCCGCGCTGGATATGTCCCAGAACCGTTACACGGGCATCCAGAGAAGCATGGCGGTCCTTGAGCGCCTGTGCCACATCTTCGCCTTTGCCTACGCCTTCAGCAACAATTACAATACTGTGGCGTTTGCCGCGGGCAAAATTGTCCTTCATCCGGTCTGCTACTTCATTCAGGTCATACGGCATTTCAGGCACAAGAATCGTTTCTGCACCGGAGGCAAGACCTGCATGCAGCGCGATGTCTCCGCAATGGCGGCCCATAACTTCCACGATCGAAGAACGCTCATGGGAAGACATGGTGTCACGCAGTTTGTTAATCGCATCTACAACAACGCCTACGGCTGTATCGAAGCCAATCGTATAATCTGTGAAGGAAATATCATTATCGATGGTACCCGGCAGAGCCATGGTGTTAATACCCAGCTTGCTGAGTTTGTTGGCTCCTTTGTAAGAACCGTCACCGCCGATGACTACCAGGCCGTCAATGCCCATTTCATTAAGAATGTCAGCACCTCTCTGCTGGCCTTCAGGCTTCAGGAACTCCAGACAGCGTGCAGATTGCAGAATGGTACCTCCGCGCTGGATAATGTCACCCACACTGCGCAGATCCATTGGGAAAATATCACGGTTGAGCAGACCCTGATACCCGCGCTGAATGCCGAACACTTCAATTCCGAAGTAGATCGCACTGCGGACAACCGCACGTACAGCGGCGTTCATGCCCTGTGAATCTCCTCCACTGGTTAGTACTGCGATTTTTTTTACGTTTGCCATTCTGTTTGTTCCTCCTTAAAATTGCGCCGGATGTCCTCCGTGTCAGAATGAGCCCCGGCAGCATCTAGTGCGACTAATACATGTGTTTGCGTATCCAGCGGCTGTTAACGAAGAAGAATAGCCGGGTCAGCGGGCTTTTTCTCATCAGCCGTTTGGATACAGAGCGAACCTCCCGCTGTTCGCTGACTTTTGGATCGGATAAATAAAGTGCCAAGAGCCCCTCGATGACCATACGATGCATTGAGGTCTCGGGAAGAGTCCGGACATCCTTGCGGGCCCACTCCACGATGGAAGCGATCCGATTCAGCATGGTATCAGTGTCGTCATAATAATTGCAGAAATTGAGGTCACCGCCTGCCCGGTCTTCGTCCTGGTCAATCAGATAATCCAGCATAATGTGCAGTCCGCACACATGCGGAAAGTAAGCAGCACGAATCGAAGCCGATGCGCTTAGGCTTAGCTTGGGATCACATGAGGCCAAAAAAAGCATAAAGACGCCAAGGGTTGAACCGGTTGCGGCTGCAAACTCATTCCACCCGAGATGAGGTGCACGATGGCCCTCTCTCTCCCACCATTCCTTCAGGGCGGCTTCCCTGAGCTCCGGACGAATGTGCTTATAGACCTGAAGATCGGTGTACAATACGGCCAGATCATGAATCTCAGCTGCGGCGGCGGCATATCCGGGAAGCTGAGAGGTCATCTCCTGGCATTTGCGGACCAGCCTGTACAAATATCCGCCGTCATTCTGTTCATTGCGCAGCGCGTAGTAATTCACCGGCTCCGCCTCTGGGTTAATAGCATCAAGCATGGATTGATGCAGCAGCCGGAAATCGGCAGGGTCAAGCGAAGTACTGCGATCACATAGGTTGTCCAAATAATCACTGATCGTCTGATAAGCAACAATTAGCGGAATCAGTATATGTCTCATCGACAAATTGCCGGCGGCATAAATACCGCCGCCTTCGCAATGAAACTGCTTCGTTTCAATGCTGGCAAGCGCTTGCTTGCGGAGCTCGGGATCGGGAATCCCTTCTGCATCCTGGCGCCAGAAATCGAGGCATGCCCGCACTTCCGGCAGCACGTACTTGTAGACCCTGTTCATCAGTCCAATGGGACCGCGCGGACTAAGGTAACGGCCTTGCTCAAATTCATTCAATGACAGTGCCTCCACATTGTTGTCTCCTTATCCAAATCATCATTATTATAATATGCAGAGCGTATTTGTACAAACAACAAAATCACTTTCGCAAAACCTTGAAAGATTCAGAAAAACGTTTTTTAACGTAACCCCTGCCTCACCAGCTTTATGCTATACTATTACCCGTTCGACATTAAATGTATGAGATTAGGCTTATTTCATATCCGGAGGAGTGCAGGTTCATGTATGCAGGACGGAGCGGCGGCCAATATAGCGATCAAAACTGGCTGCGATCCTTTATGTTCACCTTATACGGCACCAGCGTGCTGGTTGTATCCTATTTCCCTTTATTCTATTCACATTTGGGCTTCAGCAGCCCGCAGATGGGTCTGCTCTACTCTGTCGGCCCGCTGATCTCCATTCTCTCCAATCTGTTCTGGAGCATGATGAGTGATCGTCTGGGCACTGTCCGGAAGATCATGGCCCTCCTGCTAGGAGGCCAGCTGGTAACCGCTATCATTCTCGCCAGAGCCGCAGATTTCTCGAGTGTTATGCTTATTTTGTCCGTTTTCTATTTCTTCTATTACCCTGTATTTCCGCTTGCGGACACCATGGCTATCAAAATTGCCCAGCGTCACGGCCGGAACTTCATTGCAATCCGTGTATTCGGCTCGCTCGGGTATTCGTTCTTCGCCCTAACGATCGGTTATGTGCTGAGAGCACTTGGTCCTGAATATAGCGTAGGCATTTGTATCGTGATTGTCGTGACCGCACTGCTTATTACCTTCGGACTGAAGGATGTGAAACGCAGCGAGCCAGCTCCCGCAGATGTAAGCGGGGACGCTTCAGGCAAACCGCTTAAAGGCGGCGGACTCAAAGAAATTCTATTACAAAAAGAAGTGCTGTGGTTCTTCAGCTGTGTCTTTCTGCTCGCTATCGGTTACCGCATGAATGAAGCCTTTTTGACCATCAGCCTCAAGGGAATGAATGCCGGGGATGAGATTATCGGCTGGGCATTGCTGGCTTCTGCTCTTAGTGAGATCCCGATCTTCTTCCTGCTGAGCAAATACGGCGACAAGTTCAAGGAACTGCCGCTGCTTGCTTTCGCAAGCCTGATGTTTGCCTTGCGGTTCCTGTTCATGTCACTGGCTCAGGAGCCGGGAGCTGTAGTTGCCATTCAGGCTATGCACAGCGTCTCCTTCGGCATCTATTATGTAACCGCCGTCCGTTATATCACGCGGATTATCCCGGATCATCTCCGGGCAACGGGAATGGCACTGTTCACGGTTGTATGGTCCAGCGGTGCCGGTCTGCTTAGCGGTACCTTCGGCGGCCTGATCTATCAGGATGCCGGACGGATTGTATTCTATATGGTGGCTACCGGATTCTCAATTCTTGCTTTTATCGGCTTCCTGTCCAAGCATCTGATGGATGTGGGGGGAGGCCCCGACCGGCCGCTCCGGAGAAAAGCCAGGACTCCGCTCTGAGTATTGTATTGTAGGAATTATCCAAACAGCCATGCCATCCCGGAGCCGGGAGCGGCATGGCTGTTTGGATTCATCATTCTATAGAAGAAATAAAAAAACACAGTTCCCGGGAGAACTGTGTGCTGCTTAAGTTGCTTGTTGCTACTCATGCAAATGCGTGTTGCATCAAATATATATTGCGGCTGGCAGAAGCGCTGCCTGACCGTATCTTATAATTTAACTACGTTCGCTGCTTGTGGACCGCGGTTACCGTCAGTAACATCGAATTCAACCGCTTGGCCTTCATCCAAAGTCTTGAAACCGTCGCCTTGAATTGCTGAGAAGTGAACGAATACATCTTCGCCGCCTTCTACTTGAAGGAAACCATAACCCTTTTCTGCGTTAAACCATTTTACTGTACCTTTCAAATGAACAACCTCCTAAAAATACCGCCATATATGGCGTATGCTTACATTATACTCCATCTATACTTGTAAAGCAATCCATCTTTTCCCTGTATTCGTGATTTAATTTGCTTTTCCCTTCTCCGGTGCGTTATCATTGAGCCAAAAGCCAAAAATCGCCAGGGTGGTAATGATAATGATCAAAAAACATGAAATATACAAAACAGACAAATGGAATATGATGACAGTGGAAGTTCAGGGACGTTATATTATCCTCCGTGAAATTTCCGATCAATGGGGAGAAGAAACACATACCTTCATGAGCCGTCCGGCCATGATGCAGTGGGTCAACAACCGCTTCAACAAAGAGTCCTACAAAGACAATGAAGAAGAGTACAAGAATATCATCGCTGCCTTCAAACAGGTATAAGCGGGAATGAACAATGAGAGCCTTGTAATCTATGTAATTGTCGTTCTGTGTATGGGTGCCGTGCTCGTTATGAGCAAGGACAAGATGCCGCCGCGTCTGAAACGCGGCATGGCCTTAACTGCAGTCATCATGATTGCACTCGCTTTTGTCTTCATTATTTACAGCATGCTCGCATAATTTCACCGCAAGTACTTTAAGATTAATAATCAGGATTTGGCAGGACATACTAAGCCTACTTTAAGATTCAGGAGGCTGCTGTCATGTCGTTTACTTCCAAATCCCTCCCGCTGCTGCTTGTTCTCGGCCTGCTGCCGGGAAATGTGTCCGCAGCAGTGCCGCAAGCCGAGACTATGTCTGCTGCATCCCATCAACCGAGGAGGATTTCTATGGAACAATTACCTAAGAGAAGTGAAGTACCCGCCGAGAACCGCTGGAAGCTTGAAGATATGTTTGCTTCAGAGGAACAATGGGATGCCGAATACAAGGAAGTGAAGGAGCTAATCACAAGCGCCTCTGACTTCCAGGGCAAGCTTGATTCTCCTCAGGCCCTCAAGAAATGCTTCGAGCTGGACGACAAGCTGTCCCTGCTGACCGAACGCCTCTATGTATATGCGCACATGCGCCAGGATGAAGATACGGCGGCTCCTAAGTACCAGGCACTCTCCTCAAAAGCCAAGAAGCTGGGCGTTGAAGCCGGGGAAGCTCTTTCTTTTGTCACACCGGAAATTCTGGCCCTGCCAAACGAAACCCTGGACCAGTTCATTGCCGATCCTTCTCTCTCTGACTATACCTTCACCTTAACGGAAATGAAGCGTGAGAAAGCGCATGTCCTCTCCAAAGCGGAAGAAGCATTGCTCGCTCAGGTTGGCACTCTTGCCCAGGCTCCGCAGACTGTGTTCGGCATGCTGAACAATGCGGATCTGAAATTCCCGAAGGTCAAGAATGAAGATGGCGAGGAAGTTGAGCTCACCCACGGAAGCTACATTCAGTTCCTGGAAAGCCCGGACCGTGAAGTGCGCAAGAATGCTTTCAAAGCGGTCTATGAGACTTACGGCAAGCAAAAGAACACCATCGCCGCTACGCTTAGTGCGAATGTGAACAAGAATGTATTTTACTCGCGTGTGCGCAAATACCCTTCCGTGCTGGAAATGTCCCTCTACGGTGATAATATTCCGAAGGAAGTCTACACTAATCTGATCGACACCATTCATGAGAGCCTGCCGCTGATGCACCGTTATATGAAGCTGCGCCAGAAGCTGCTTGGAGTAGATGAGTTACATATGTACGATTTGTTCGCCCCGCTCGTGGACGAATACAAGCTGAATATTACTTTTGAGGAAGCCAAGAAGATCACTAAGGAAGGCCTTAAGCCGCTCGGCGAGGACTACCTAAGCGTGCTGCAGGAAGGCTACGACAAAAGCTGGATTGACGTTTATGAGAATGAGAACAAACGCACCGGCGCATACAGCTGGGGAGCTTACGGCACCCACCCTTACGTGCTGCTGAACCATAATGACAACCTCAACAGCATGTTCACACTGGCGCATGAAATGGGCCACGCCCTGCATTCCTACTATTCAGACACGACGCTGAAATACCGGGATGCCCAGTACACCATTTTCCTGGCAGAGGTTGCTTCGACCACCAATGAAGCCCTGCTGATGGATTATCTGCTGAACAAGTCGACCGATCCGAAGGAAAAAATGTACCTGCTCACCTATTATGCCGACCAGTTCCGCACTACCGTGTTCCGGCAAACGATGTTCGCCGAATTCGAGAAGATTATTCACCAGCGTGCTGAAGAAGGCGAATCGCTTACTCCTCAGGACCTCTCTGCAATCTACTACGACCTGAATGTGAAGTATTACGGTAAGGATATGGTCGTGGATAAGGATATCGAGATGGAATGGGCGCGGATTCCGCATTTCTATAACAGCTTCTACGTCTACAAATATGCTACCGGATTCTCGGCGGCGACCAGCTTCGCCAAACAGATTCTGGAGGAAGGCAAACCGGCGGTAGACCGTTACCTGGGCTTCCTGAAGAGCGGCGGCAGTGATTATTCCATTAATATCCTGACCAAAGCCGGCGTCGATATGTCTTCACCTGAACCGATCCGCGAAGCAATGAGCGTCTTTGAAAGTGTGATTGAACAGATGGAACAGTTGACCAAGTAAGGCAGAAAGCTTAGTATTACAGTAATCCCTTGCCCTTTGCGGGCAGGGGATTTGTATTGTCAATATGGCCCGAGGAGGAAGTACTATGAAATTTCAATGGTCACTTATATTAGGTTTATTCTTTGCACTGCTGACCGCTGTTTTCGCTGTCATGAACGTGGATACGGTACCGGTTAATTTCGGCTTCGACGTTGTCAGCATCCCGCTTATTCTTGTCATTCTTGGCTGCGCGCTGATCGGCGGCGTTGTTGTAGGTTCCTACGGGATTTTCCGCCAATATAAGCTGCAGAAGCAGATTAAAAGCTTGAACGCAGAGCTAACCAAGCTCCGTGATGCAGGCAATGCCATGGATTCTCTGACTGTCCCAAATGATGTCCTCTCTTCAGAAGGATCAGCCCAGATATAACCATACACCGAATAGGAGGAACACCCATTGCTTAACATTCAGCCTAATGAAGAATATATCCTTACCCTGCTCAAAAAACTGCTCGACACCCCCAGTCCCAGCGGCTTCACCGCCCAGGTGATGACTCTTGTGGCCGAAGAAGCGGCTGCACTGAATATTCCGCTGAGCTGGAATGAGAAAGGCGGGGCGATCCTGACTGTTCCCGGACTTGATCCTTCGCGCACCATCGGGATCAGTGCCCATGTAGATACACTGGGCGCAATGGTCCGCTCCATTAAACCAAACGGCTCCCTGCGCTTAACCTCTGTCGGCGGATTCAGCATGCAGAGTATCGAGAATGAGTACTGCACGATTCATACGCGCAGCGGATTAACCTACACCGGTACAATCCTGAGCAGCCACCCTTCCGTGCATGTGTATGCCGATGCGCGCGATTTCAAACGCGTAGAAGAGAACATGGAAATCCGTATTGATGAAGTGGTCTCCACTAAAGATGATGTGCTGAAGCTGGGCATTGCTGTGGGTGATTTCATTTCTTTTGACGCCCGTGCGGTATTGACGCCAAGCGGTTATGTTAAGTCCCGGCATCTCGACGACAAAGCCAGCGTAGCGGCCATCTTCGGCCTCCTGGAGAGCATCCGGCGCGAAGGCTGGAAGCCGCTCCATAACCTGTCCCTGCTGATCTCCAATTACGAAGAAGTCGGACACGGCGCAGCCTGGATTCCGGGCGGGATTAACGAGATGATCGCTGTGGATATGGGCGCTATGGGTGACGATCTGAGCTGCAAGGAGACCGATGTCTCCATCTGTGCCAAAGACTCCTCCGGACCTTATGACTATGCCATGACCAGTAAGCTGATTGAGCTCGCTAACGGGCTGGCGATTCCTTTTGCGGTAGATATCTATCCGCAGTATGGCTCCGATGCTTCAGCGGCGCTGCGTGGCGGGAATAACATCCGGGCCGCGCTGATCGGTCCGGGCGTGCATGCCTCCCACTCCATGGAGCGCACACACAAGCAGGCCGTGCTGAATACTGCTAAGCTGCTTGCCGCTTATGTTGGGGCGCACTGAACTAGAGAAATGGCTGCGGAGTTTGCGGAGAGCTTAGGCTGTGCGGACTGAATCATGGAGACTATGAAGGCTAATGCCATGCTGCGGGGTTTACGGAGAGCTTAGGCTGTGTGGACTGAATCATAGAGACTATGAAGACTAATGCCATGCTGCGGAGTTTGCGGAGGGATGCTTGTGTCGGTGCGATTTGAGTTTGGGGGATGGCTGCAGAGTTTGCGGGGGCACCGCAGGTGGTGGATTGTTGCTGCCGCAGTGCTGCTGGTGTTGTTTGCGGTCATCCTGGCTGCGCTTAGGCTGACGGATGATGATGAGCATGAGGTCTTTGACGGCCTCCCTCATAGTTACATCTATGCCGAGAGTTCAGGCGAGATTCAGCTGCATATGATGGCGGTGAAGCCGGAGGATATCGTGCTGCGGCGCGCAGGGCAGCCGCTGCGACAGATTGCCGCCTATGGGATCAATGGCGGCTTCTTCTATGGCGATGACCTGCTGTCCATCGCCATCATGAACGACGTGCCGGTGAACGGCGCACCGCAGGGCTACGGCTCCGGCTGGTTCAACGCGAAGTACGAGCGTGGCACCCTGGTGTGGGATGGAGCCGCGGGAGCGTTCAGCGTACAGGTCGTTGCCTCCGGCGGCGACCTGGCGGTGAGTGACCGCGGCAATTACTGGGCGCAGGGCGGGATCAGCATGAACCTGCAGCATGAAGAGCTGTGGGCAGCTGCGGCGGCCGCAGAGCATCTTCCCTTTGAGGGCGAGCGGCGCCTGCGCTCCGGGCTGGTCTATGACCAGTCCGGCAAGTTGTGGCTGCTCGTCACGAATTCGCGCTGCACGGCGGCGGAGTTCCGCACCGCCGTGCAGCGGGCCGTCCCCGGCGAGGGACGGGAAGGGATCTTCCTCGACGGAGACGGTTCATCGCAGATGAACGCTGACGAGGTGGTGCTGACCGGCGACTCGCGGCCGGTCGTGCAGATGATTGCCGTGGCGGGCGGGAAATAACCGGGGCCCGTGGCCATATCCGGCCATGGGCCTTCCTGCTTGCCATAGCGCTTAAACCTATGCTATAGCGTAATAACCAAAGAGTGCTGTGCCAGTTCCATTCATAACTGGCACAGCACTCTTTCTGTTAACTGTATAAGATAAGCTGAACTAAGGAAAGTATCTGCGGGAGACACGTCTCCCAATTTTTTACTATAGAATAATAATTTTCGGGTGAAGAGGACTGAAAATCCGCTATTTGAGCAGATCCAGCGGATTCGCTGTCCAAGCGGACTCAGTGCCCTTATATGACCGATTATGCCTCATTTCGGGCTTAAATGAATAGTATAAAACGGAATCTCAGTCCGCTTCATCCTCAGGTCTGAGTTATTAACAATTGATCCAACAGTAGAATGTAATGTATTGAAATTTAACGGGATGGCACAAGCTCAATTCGCGGCACATCCCCGTTCTTATAGACCGGGATGAGCTGCACGGGGCTTTTGCCGGAGTCAACTTCAGCTATAATCAGATTCTGTTCTGAAGTTTCCTCATGCCTGCGGGGCAGCTTGTTATCAGCTGAAATAGGGTGAGCTATAACTGGTGCAGAGGTATTCTTGTAATATTTGAGCGCCTCTACATTGTGTTCAATGTGTTCATTGGTTTCATCGGTCACATCCGGCCTTCCGAAGAAGAAAACAGCAGAAACAAACATGACACTTAAGCCTATCTCTCTCAGTCGTATGTTCATCATTCACACCTCCGCAAACAGTAAGATCGAAGCCACAATTATTCTATATTTAAGCACATATACACAAAAATATTCTACCATAAATTTACTATATAAGATGCACTTAAGATTTGAATTTGAAGCTTAGTCGTCACTGCGGTGAACCTTTGGACTTCCGGCCGCTGCCCGCCCTCAGATTTCTTGATGATTACCGCTGTTCGCGGTGGATATCCGGTGACTGATTATGCTTCTTTCGCTAGTTGTTTTTTTTGTGCGTCTTGTATAGTACATAGCTATTCCTGGGAAATCTAATGTTGTATTTCCTTCCACAGCGCAAAAAAAAGAAACCCGGCCTCTGAACTTCAGGTGCCGGGTTTCCTATTGCGCGTTTATATCACCATACCTGCTCCAGCTTATCTGCATAGAACATAATAGCCTTGCTGTAACTATGAATACCTGCATCGGCAGAGGTTTCGGACAGCAGCTTAAGCAGCAGCTCCATTGCCTCTGCATGCGCACCCAGATTATGCAGTGTCATGGCGAGGAAGGCTTTGAACTCCGCACGATGCGGAAATTCAAGCACGCCCTGCTCCAGCAGCTCCCGGGACTGTGAGTACGCCCCAAGCGTCCGGTACGTGCTTCCCAGTCCCAGCATTGCACCTGCCTTCTGCTCCTCATCCGGAAGACCATGAGCAAGACTCTGCTCATAATAGGACACGGCCTCGCGTTCCATGCCGAGCACATCATGTGTCCAGGCCAGCTGATAGTACAGCTCGGCATTGCTGTCATCCGCTGACAGCAGCTGAAGCAGCATGACTCTTGCTTCCTCCGCTTGCCCGGAGGTCCGCAGCGCAATGGCAGCTTCGAGAGTATTTGTCACCGGCAGCGACCTCCTTCTACAATTTAACTCTGACAGGGGAAATTAATAACTATATAACTGCTCTTTAGATAACAACCCTTCAAATTACCGGCCAGTTGCTGAGAGACTGGCGGAGATACGACAATCGTCAATTCCCCACACTTGATTCGTTGCCGGCTAAATTGAAACTTCTTAGAGTTAGGAAGCAGCAGTGCGGACATAAATGTTGTACGTTTTGCAACTTTGATTCATGAATAACAAGCTGTTCAGGCGGATTGTTGTACAAAATACAAGAATAATCCTGCCAAGCCGCTTGAAAAAGTTGAAATCCTGCCTTTTATACAACAATCGGGGATTTGGGCCGATAAAATGAGGGAAATGTTGTATTTTGGGCAGGATTTTATATCGCAACGAAGGAGAGCAGCAGAGATAGGTTGGTCACAACCTTAACCCAGCCCGAAGCGCTTCAAACCTCACGCCTTACCCGCGATCTTCTCCGCCAGCTCATTCAGATACGTCCAGCGCTCCATCAGGCGCTCCAGCTCCGCTTCGGCCTGCCGCTGCTTATCCACCAGCTCCTGGAGTTTACCGGAGTCGGCAAAGGCCGCCTCCATCTCTGCCGAGATATCTACGAGATGCTGCTCGGCCTGTTCGATGGCCTCGTCGATGCCCTCGTATTCCTTCTGCTCCTTGAAGGTGAATTTCAGCTTCTCGCGTGACGGCGCGGCTGCTGGCGCATTCCCGCTCTGCTCTACAGCTGCAATAGCACTGCGGCCTCCAGCGCCTTCAGACTTGCCGGAGCCCCCACTTCCGGAAGGTACGTTCTTTGCCAGCCATTCTTCGTATTCACTATAGTCACCGACATGAAGCCGGATCGATCCGTCCTCGAAGGCAATCAGCTTATCTATGGTACGGTCCAGGAAGTAACGGTCATGCGATACGGTAAAGACTACGCCGGGGAATTCATCCAGATAGTCCTCCAGCACGGCCAGCGTTCCGATATCCAGATCATTCGTCGGCTCATCCAGCAGCAGTACATTCGGCGCTCCCATAAGCACGCGCAGCAGGTAGAGGCGTCTCTTCTCGCCCCCGGAGAGCTTGGAGATCGGGGTCCACTGCATCGCCGGAGGGAACAGGAACCGTTCCAGCATCTGCCCGGCGGTGATGACACTGCCATCGGCAGTCTTGATGATTTCCGCTTCTTCCTTCACATACTCAATCGCGCGCATGCTGAGATCCATATCCTGATGCTCCTGGGTGAAGTAGCCGAGCTTAACGGTTGTCCCCAGCTGAACCTCGCCGCTGTCCGGCGTAAGCTTTCCGGCGATCAGGTTGAGCAGGGTCGACTTCCCGCTGCCGTTCTTGCCGACAATGCCCACCCGGTCCTGCGGCACCGCGATATAGGTCAGGTCCTTAATCAGGGTCCGGCCGTCCATGGATTTCGTGAGATCCTGGATCTCAATGATTTTGCGGCCCAGTCTGGTGGAAGCCACGGAAATATCCATCGAGGCAGATGAAGCGCCACCTGTACTCTCCTTCAGCTTCTCGAAGCGGTCGATACGCGCTTTCTGCTTCGTGGATCGTGCTTTGGCCCCCCGGCGGATCCACGCCAGCTCGGTGCGCAGCAGATTCTTGCGCTTCTGCTCCGCCGAGGCTTCGCGCTCTTCGCGGTCAGCCTTCAGCTCCAGGAAGCGGGAGTAGTTCGCTTCATAGCGGTACAGGCTCCCTCCATCCAGCTCCAGCATTACGCTGGCTACGCGCTCCAGGAAATAACGGTCATGCGTAACCATCAGCAGGGCGCCGCGCCGTTTCTGCAAATATTGCTCCAGCCAGGCTACGGAATCCGTATCGATATGGTTGGTAGGCTCATCCAGAATCAACAGCTCTGAAGGCGTAATCAGCGCTGCGGCAAGCGCTACACGTTTGCGTTGACCGCCGGAGAGGTTCTCCATCCGGGCATCAAATTGTGTGATCCCAAGCTTGGTCAGGACAATCTTGGCTTCGCTCTCCAACTGCCAGGAGCCGGCGGCATCGATGGCCTGCCCGATCCGCACGAGTCTGGCTTCCAGCCCGGAATCGCCCGGATTCTGCTCCAGCAGAGACATAATCTCCATGTACTCCCGCATCGTGGCCAGCTCCGGATCATCTCCGGCAAACACCTGCTGCAGCACGGTATTGCCAGGCTCATACGGCGGATTCTGCGCCAGATACTGTACACGCACGTCATTGCCGATGGCAATCTGTCCGGCGTCCGGTGTATCCAGCCCGGCGATAATCTTCAGAAAGGTCGATTTACCCGTTCCGTTGACACCAATGACGCCAATCTTGTCCCTGTCGTCCATGCCAAAGGATGCATCAAGGAATAATGTTTTCTCCCCGTAACTCTTGGAGAGGTGTTCCACGGTCATAATATTCATCAGTTGTCCTCGCTTGCCTTATATTTATAAACCAGGTCTGGCTGTATCTCTTAGGATTATTCAAACGGAAGGTCACTGAGTGCCGAATTCAAGCTGCCCAGCGCCCCTGTGATGAAGAGGTTCGCAGCAAACTTTGCCCGCTTATACGCATCTTCTTCCGCAAAGCCGGGGTTAAACAGGATATCCATCTTCAGACGGTCCAGCATACCGATATAAGACTGCGCCATCAATTCCGGCTCGGATGCCCCGCCTTCCAGCAGCACCTTCACTACCGCCTGCATATAGGCTTCCATGAACTGCGCCATATAGTCTACCAGCTCAGGATTATTATTGGGTGCGCGGAAGAACAGCTTCGTATGCTGCTTGCGTTCATAATAATAGAACAGATGGTGCTCGGCAATAACGGAGAGCTTATCCGCCAGTCTGGAGCAGGTGCCCAGCTTGCCTTCAAGCTGCTCCAGGAACCCTTCACAATCCCGGCGGGTAACCGCCATGAACAGCTCTTCTTTGCTTTTAAAATATAAATAGACCGTGCCCTTGGCAATTCCGGCCCGCTCTGCCACTTCCGACATCTTCGTTTCGTAGAAGCCGCCTGAACCGAAAAGCTCGTAAGCGGCATCCAGAATAGCTGCATGTTTGTGTACGGATGCGCTGCTCAACGGTTCACCTCCCAACCTTGTATAATAAAATTGTAGCCGGATAACGTAACTAAGGCCCGCATATCTCCTATCCCGCTCCTATGTAGCTGGCCAGCAGGGCCACCACGCCGCCTATAATTGAACTTACAGCATTCACGGTATCATTGTCCATCCAGCGCCAGCCCCGGGCGTACACGGTCGGCTTACCGCAGTGCATCGAGGCTTCCACCTCGCGGCCGCAGACTGCGCAGCGGTTCATCCGCTGCACCGTTGCCCCCAGCACCGAGTCGGCAAAGGC
Organism: Paenibacillus sp. FSL H8-0259; assembly: GCF_037963255.1. NCBI lineage: Bacteria > Bacillati > Bacillota > Bacilli > Caryophanales > Paenibacillaceae > Paenibacillus > Paenibacillus sp. FSL H8-0259. The sequence goes on along the minus strand of NZ_CP150147.1, from coordinate 2,880,801 downwards.
TCCGGCAAGTCCGCCCAGCAGTCCGGCAAGCGCCAGCGTCAGCAGAGAATGCGGCGGCATGCCGGAGGCTGCCCGCAGCAGCCAGGAGGCCGCGCCGATCAGCGCACCCCCGGCAGCAGCGGCCAGCGTCCCCGGGAGCGATACGCCGCCGGAGGTGCCCGCCTGCAGCACCTTCCCGGTCAGTACAGACCGGGGAGGCCGCTTAGCGAGCGTCCCAATCTCTGTTGCCCATGTATCGGAGGTCACGGTAGCCATGACTCCGATAAACAGAAAGCCCCAGATTTCCAGCGGATAAATCGCGTTAAGCAGCACCAGCAGCATGCCAAGTCCGCCGTTGGCGAAGACCTGGCCGGCATCCCGGCGCCCTGTCTTATCATAGGTGGCCTCAAGCTCGGCCTTATTCTCATGATGAAGCTTCGACAGCAGGCTGGAGGAGATGAAGAACAGCAGCAGAATGCCGAACCAGAAGGCATTGCCTGCCCCAAAGTAGATGGTTCCCATCACTATCGCCGCCAGCATGCCCGAGAGGCTCAGCGACTGCTTCCAGTAAGCGGCCCCGGCGACCAGCAGCGCACCGCAGGCCCCGATCAGCCATTGCAGCACTTCAAGTCCTGATAACATCGCCCTAACCGATCAGGCAGGTGCCCATTAGCGTATCGCCCCAGAACAGCTCGAACGAATCGCCGGGCACTACAGGTCCCACGCCAGCAGGAGTTCCGGTGAAGATGATATCTTCCTTGCCGAGTCCGTAGCGGTAGGCAATGAATTCAACAATTTTTTGCAGCGAGAAAATCATGTTCTGCACGTTCCCGCGCTGGACCTCAATTCCGTTCTTGCGGACGGTGAAATCCGTTGCTTCCAGCTCCTCCTGCTCCGGAAATGCAATGTAGGGAGTCAGCGGAGCCGCATTCTTGAAGCCCTTGGCTGGTGTCCAGGGCAGGCCTTTTTTCTGCAGATCATTATGCACATCACGGAGCGTGAAGTCGAGGCCCAGCGCCATCACATCCACCAATTCCTCCACACTCATCCCCGGCACATAATCACGCGCAATACGCAGCACCAGCTCACCTTCATAATGGATCAGTCCCGCATCTTTGGGCAGATGGATGATCGCTTTATCAAGCGCAACAGCAGCATGTGACGGCTTCAGGAAGATCAGCGGCTCGGCCGGCACCTGATTGCCGAGTTCCTCCGCATGTAATTTATAATTGCGTCCCACACAGTACACATTATTGACCGCTCTACTCATTGATCGTTCAGCTCGCTTTCTTCTCAGATTATTAGAATGAATAGATCGTTTTAATGGATTAGTCTATATCCTAAGTCAGGCCTGCAGAAAGATATCGCCCCAAATATCCGGGCGGTTCGTACAGATCATGATATCCGAATGCATGGCGGATAAGCGCCGCATCTCCTTAGCTTTATTCACTGTCCAGGCCATGATCTTCACGCCCCGTTCAGCCAGGGATTTCGCCAGAACCGGGCTAAGCCGGTCGGAGCTGATGGATAAGAAGGAGCAGCCCAGCTCATTCAGCTTTTTGGCCGGATCGCCGGACCTGGAATCATAGATCAGACCGGTACGGAACCGCGGGTCCAGCTCCTTAATCCGCTGCAGCGCACCGGCGTCGAAGGAGGTGAGCACCACATCCTCGCGCATTCCCATGGTATTCACCAGATCGATGACCGCTTGCTCAAGGCCAGGGTACATCTCCCCGCTGGTCTTCAGCTCAATGTTAAGCCGCAGTCTGCCTGAAGCCAGGCTGAGCACTTCTTCCAGGGAGGGCACCCGTTCTCCGCGAAAAGCACGCCCTTTCCAGCTCCCCGCGTCCAGACGCCGTATATGTTCATAATCCATGTTCTTCACCTTGCCGTGTCCATTGGTCGTGCGGTCCAGCGAATAATCATGGATGACCACAGGCACGCCGTCCTTCGTCAGCTGCACATCAATCTCCATCCACCGCACAAAAGGCAGGGCTATCGCCATCCGGACGGCCGCCAGCGTATTCTCGGGGGCTTTGCCGGAAAATCCGCGGTGGGCGACACACATGTTATTCATCATCATTGGCACCTCCAGCAGAAGTAGGATTTATTGGGCCGACTGCACAACGGTACCATCATTGCGGATCTTGACCAGACCGGAAGATAAGGATTCAACCTTATGCAGCAAAAGCTGTCCGTCCGCCTCATTCATCGGCACCGGTTGTCCCAGCTCAGCATCCATCGGACTCAGCTTAAGGGAACATTGTCCCTCCTTGCTGCATTCCGCCTGGAATACAGCCGTCTCCCAGGTTGCCGGAAGACTGGAACGTGTGAAGATAAAGTTGCCTGTGCTGTAGGCAATCCATTTCCCTTTGTAGGGCTCAATCCCCTGCAGCACATGCGGATGTCCGCCCATCACCAGATCGGCTCCCGCATCGATAAAGCTATGCCCCAGCGTCTGCTGGGTCTTGTCATATTGCTCCATCCGCTCCTTGCCCCAATGGACAACGACTACGACAAGATCGGCTTGTTGCTTGGCAGCGGCAATGGCCTTGAGTGCTTCTGCGCTGTCATAGACAGAGGCGAGGCCCGGCTTGCCTGCTTCGGCCTTCCATTCGATCACCGGCATCACCCGTGTGAACCCGAGCAAGGCTATTTTGATACCCTGCCGCTCAAAATACTGCGCAGAGTAAGCTTCCTTGCTGTTCTTTCCTGCTCCGACATAGGGAATGCCCCGCTTGCTCAGATGCTTCAGGGTATCCAGCAAGCCCTCTTCCCCCTGATCCAGGGTGTGGTTATTAGCCAGATTGACCGCATCTACGCCAGCTGATTTCAGTGCATCCAGCGCTTCGGGGGCACCCTTGAATACAAATTGCTTGTTCGCGGCACCTACACCGCCAGTAGTGATCGGCGTCTCCAGGTTGACCACGGTCAGATCATCCTTTTTGAACATCCCGTCAAGTGCACTGTAAGAATAATCGTACCCCTTCTTCTGCAGCAGCTCCGCTACCTTACCGGCAAAGATAACATCTCCGGCAAAATTCAGCTTCACCGTACCGCCGGAAGAGTTCTCAGGCAAGCCTGATATCAGGCCGCCAGGATTGCCCGTTGTCGCTTGAGGTTCAGCCGTTGCTGCCGCTTCCTTAACCGTTGGAACAGGCGTAATCACGGCTTCCGCAGTCTCCGTAGGCAGCGCAGTGGCCTCCGGTGTTGCTTCTGGTGTTGGCTCCGGACTGGCTGTAGCCTCTGCTGTAGGTGCCACCTCCACAGGAGCTGCCGCTGTTGCAGAAGCTTCAGGCGAAGGTGACGGCTCAGTCACTGCTACCGGAGGAGCTGAACTCTCCTTCTCTTTGTTATCCATGAAAGAATAGGCCAGCAGGCCGGTAATCATCAGAAGCAACACTACATTAAACCATGCCCAGACCGTTCTGCGCCTCTTTTTGCTGCTATGTTTCTTGCTCTGTCTACTGCGTGACCTCGGCGGATACATGAGTACTGGTAATCTCCTTTACCCTTAAAGTGTTTCTATTATAGCATATCTCTTCCGTGTCGCTCCAAAGTAACCCATAGTCTTCCCGCCCCGCGGAGCGTGGCCTTGGCTTCAATGATTATTCCGGCACTTTATAAATTCCCCAATAAAAAAAGGGTGAAGCGCCACTGCTCCGCTCCACCGCTTCCGTTATACCGTTACAGCCGCCGGTTGTTCCGGCAGCTTCTCTAAATGGGCTGCAGCAGTCTCAGCCGTAAGCTTCGCCTGCTTAATGCAGTCCGGCATGCCGATGCCGTCATAGCCGGCGCCAAAAGCATACACACCCGGCAGCTTCTCCTCCAGCTCACTTCGCAGGCCGGCGATCCGGCCTGGATGGCCTACCGGATATTGCGGCATGGAATGCCTGAGCCGGGTAATCTCGGTGAACAGGGGAGCTGCAGTGATCCCCATAATTTCCTTCAGGTCTTTGCGCACCAGTTCAGCCAGCGCCTCATCCGGCAGGTCTACATTCTGTTCATCCCCCGACCGTCCGACGTAACAGCGCAGCAGTACCTTATCATCCGGGCTGGTATGCAGCCATTTCGTAGAAGTCCAGGTACAGGCCGTGATGTTCCGCCCCTCTTTGCGGGGGACCAGGAATCCGGATCCGTCATATTCGGTAACGATATCCTTTTTGGTAAACGCCATGACCACATTAGCCACTGACACATAATTGACAGCATCCAGCGCGGATACATCCACATGCGGACGCAGCAGCTCTGCGGCAGCGAAATTCTGCACGGTTACATAGATATCATCAGCTTGCAGCAGTTCACCGTTGTCCAGCTCCACCTCATAGCGCGGTGCAGCAGAGGCCTCTGCGGATATCCCCGCCCCGCTCCGTACTTTGATGGACACCGCTCCCGTTCCGGTCCGCTGCTGGGCATCCTGCAGATCATGGATCAGGGCATGCACCAGGCTCTGCAGCCCCTGACGGAAAGTCAGGAACGCGCTTTTCTTGGTTCCGGTATGGGTCTCCGCCGGCTTCCTGCCGGTCGTCATCCCGCGGATCAGACTGCCGTACTGGCGTTCGACCTCGCCGAACTGCGGAAAAGTAGCCTGGAGGCTGATCTTGCGCATATCACCGGCATAAATACCGGCGAGCAGGGGCTCTGTCATATTCTCCAGCACCTCTGTACCCAGACGCCGCTCGATCAGGTCACCGAGCGATTCATCCTCGGAGCTGCGGCGAGGCGGAAGTACGAAATCCATCATCGCCCGCATTTTACCGCCGAAGGAGACGAGGCCGCTCTTCAGAAACGGCTTCAGCTCCGTAGGAATCCCCAGAACAAGCCCTGCGGGCATCGGGTGGAGCTTGCCTCGCTGCAATATGTAAGTCTTCTTGGCATTCGGATTCGTGGTCACCAGCTCGTGATCCAGCTCCAGCTCTCTGGCCAGATCAACCATGGCTGTTTTGCGGGCCAGGAAGGAGTCCGGGCCTTTCTCAATGACGAAGCCGTCACGGTGCAGGGTCTCGATTTTGCCGCCAAGGCATTTATCCTTCTCGATCAATATAATTTCCGGCTGAATCCCGGCTTCCCGGTAAAACTTGCGGACGTAGTAAGCGGCACTGAGGCCGCTGAGGCCTCCGCCGATAATTACTACCTTGCGCGGTGAACCGCTCATGATTGCTTCACCTGTAACTGCCCGGCCTTCGTACGCACCACATCGCTAAGCACAGACATATACGCCGGATCGCTGTTCAACGAATCAATCCGCAGCAGACGCATATCCAGCTCTGAAGCCAAGGCCTGCGCCTCAATATCCAGATCGTACAGCACCTCTAAGTGGTCAGATACGAAGCCAATGGGAGCAGACAGCACATATTTCACCTGAGCTTCGGCCAGCTCACGCAGCGTATCCAGAATATCCGGACCCAGCCACGGCTCTGCAGTTCTGCCCGCGCTCTGCCAGGTGAACTGCCAGGACTCCACACCTGCCTGATCGGCAATGGCTTTGGAAGTTTCCAGCAGCTGGTCACGGTACGGATCGCCCATAGCCAGAATGCGTTCCGGCAGGCTGTGTGCGCTGAACAGTACACGTACTTCATCCCTCGCCGCTCCGGTTTCCTCGAATTCATCCAGCTTCGCAGTCACCCGGCGGCTAAGCACATCGATCAGCTCCGGATGCATATGGTAACTCTCGACAAATTCCATATTAATTCCGCAGGCATCCGCTTTTTCCTTGGCCCGCTTGATATAGGTTCCAACGCTCATCACCGAGTAATGAGGGGCCAGCACAATGCCTATCGCCTGGGTAATCCCATCCCGGACCATCGCCTCCACACCATCTTCAATGAAAGGTCTGGCATGCTTCAGCCCCTGGTAGCAGACATACTGAATCTGCCCGCTGTTCAGCTTGGCCTGCAGGGCCTCCACCTGGCGGTCTGTATTCTCCCTGAGCGGGAACACGCCTCCTACGATCGCTTCATAGCGGTCCTTCAGCTCTTTCAGCTGTTCAGCGGAAGGTGCATTGCCTCTGCGGATATGCGTGTAATACGCCTCCACATCCTCCAGACTTTCAGGCGTGCCATACGACATCACGAGTACTCCAATTTTGGTGGTCACGGTTTCCATCCCCTTTTACGAATAATGTCCTGCGCCTGCTCATTTCACAATTCCATTATGCTCATAAAAAACAAAGAGAGCAGCAATTGCTGCTATCTCATGTACCTTGCTTTAATTACGCGAGCGGTCCTGCTGCCTGTTTCAATGCCGCTGCCGAATACTCATGTACATAATCCGTTAATTCCTTAAGTGTGTCCAATGAAGCTTCAGGAAATAATCCATGGCCCAGATTAAAAATATAACCCGGCTGTCTGATGCCTTCATCGATCAGTTCTTTCGTCCGTTCTTTCAATACGTCCATTGGTGCGGTCAGCAGATAAGGATCCAGATTGCCTTGAATCGCGAATCCTCCGCCCGTTCTGCGTCTGCCTTCGGTCAGGCTTACACGCCAGTCCAGTCCGATCACATCGGCCTGCAGCCTGGCCAGGCTGGGGAGCAGCTCCCCTGAGCTGACACCGGGGAAATAAATCTTCGGAACGTCCAGATCAGACAGCTCGGCAAAAATCCGGGTGATTGTCGGCAGCACATATGCTTCGAAATCACGCGGGGCCAGCGCGCCAACCCAGCTGTCGAACAGCTGGAACGCCTTGCCGCCGCTTGCGACATGGGCGCGAAGATATGCGATAACCATATCGCCCAGCTTCTCCATCAGCTTCTCCCACACGCGGGGCTGGCTGAACATCATTTCCTTGGTGCGGTGATAGCTCTTGGAGGGCCTGCCTTCAATCAGATAGCTGGCGATGGTGAAAGGTGCTCCTGCAAAAGTGATCAGCGGCACGTCCAGCTCTTTGTCGAGGAGGGCAATCGTCTCCAGAATGTGGCCCAGATCCCCTTCCACATCAATCGGCTTCAGCCGGTCGACATCCGCCGCCGAGCGGATCGGATTCTCAATGACCGGGCCAATATTCTTCACGATGTCGAAGGCCACGCCAAGGGAAGCTACAGGATTCATAATGTCGGAATACAGGATGGCCGCGTCCACACCCAGCTTGCGCACAGGCATCAAGGTTACTTCAGCTGCAAGCTCCGGCTGTCTGCAGATCTCCAGCAGCGAGTATTTCTCCTTGATTTTACGGTACTCGGGATCATAACGGCCGGCCTGCCGCATGTACCATACGGGAACGTGCTCCGTGCTCTGCTGTCTGCAGGCGCGGATAAAAGTGTCGTTGTAGGTCATGATAAGATCTCCATTAGATTTGATAGTATATTTAGAAAACACATATCATTATTATGCCCCTTTTGCCAGCGGGTAACAACCGCTTCACCCTTAAGGGAATGACAATCCCATGACATTACTATGACAAGTGTTGCACTGCACAGCTAAAAAACTATGATATACTGATATAATGTCAATTTTTCGTGAACTATTTATCTTTGAATCCCCTGAAAGGAAGTGAAAGCACTTTGAAGAATTGGGAGACCTGGAAAGTCAACCTCATGGTGCTTTGGTTTGGCCAGTTTCTGGTGAATGCCGGCATGACTATGATTACCCCTTTTCTGTCCCTTTATCTCGCCAAAGACCTGGGTGTGACCGGAGATCACGCGATCGGGATGTGGGCCGGACTTATTTTTGCCGCAAACTTCTTGACCTCGTTTATCTTTCAGCCCCTGTGGGGCAAGCTTGCCGACAAATACGGCCGCAAAATCATGCTGCTGCGCTCCAGCTTCGGTATGGCAATTGTTATCGTGCTGATGGGCTTCGCGCAGTCCCCGATGCAGCTGCTGCTGCTCCGCCTGCTGAACGGAACCATCTCCGGCTTCAACCCCGCCTCCATCGCGCTGGTCTCGGGAACCACCCCGAAGCCGCGTATGGGCTTCGCGATGGGACTGATGCAGTCCGGCGCTGTAGCCGGTACGATTCTCGGTCCGCTGATCGGCGGCTTGCTGGCGGACTGGATCGGGTTCCGCCCGATCTTTTATGTCGTGGGTGCGCTCTTGTTCGTCGCCTCCCTGCTGGCGTTATTCCTGGTCAAGGAGAAATTCGACCGGGTGGAAGCTGCGCAGGTGCCGCAGGTCTCTGTGCTCGAAGGCTTCAAGGAGCTGGCTAAGGTTCCGCAGCTGCCGGCACTGTTCGGCGTAACGTTCCTGCTGCAGTTCGCCATGATCAGCCCGATGTCGCTGCTGCCGCTCTACGTGGAGAAGCTGCACGGCTCCGCTGTGAATATTGCCTTCTGGGCAGGCATGGTCAGTGCCGTCACCGGTATTTCGAACATGCTGGCTTCTCCGCTGCTCGGCAAGCTCAGCGACAAGGTAGGCGCCCACCGGATACTGACCTATGCGCTGATTGGCGCGGCGCTGTTCCTCATCCCGCAGGCCTTCGTGACCAGCGTGTGGCAGCTGATCCTCGTCCGCTTCCTGATGGGCGTCTTCATGGGCGGCCTGCTGCCGAGCGTCAACGCCCTCATCCGTTCCTATACGCCCGACGGCAAGGAGAGCCGGGCCTTCGGCTTCAACAGCAGCACACTGGCACTCGGCAATATGCTGGGCGCAGTCATCGGCGGCTTCCTGTCCGGATATATCGGGATCGAAGGGCTGTTCATCATCTCCGGCGCGTTCCTGCTGATTAATACGGTCTGGGTAAGGCTCAAGTTATATAAGAAGACAGAACCCAGGTTGTTCCGTTAACAGACTTTGGTATGCGTGGAGCGTATGGGCTCCGCCTGCAGAGGACAGGCTATTTAACCATCGCCAAGGCTAGTCCGTCGTAGGCCGGCAGCAGTGTGCTGGTCAGGCGGGGATCGCCGGCAATCATCTCATTGAAGCGGCGCATCGCCTGAACGGCAGGTCCGTTCTTCTCCGTATTCAGCGTGCGGCCTCGCAGGAAGATATTGTCCCCGGCAATGATTGCACCCGGCGATGCCAGCCGGATCGCATATTCCAGATAATTCGGATAATTCTCCTTGTCGGCGTCGATGAAGAAGAAATCATACTTTTGGCCCTGCGCTTCGAGCTGCTTCAGGCTGTCCAGTGCGGGGCCGATTTTGTATTCTACCGCGTCCCCGAAGCCCGCCTGCTCCAGATGGCCGTGTGCAAGCTTGCCATAGTCAGCGTTAAGCTCCAGGGAAGTCAGGCTGCCGCTCTGCGATAAACCACGGCATAGGCAGATTCCGCTGTAGCCGCCCAGTGCACCGATCTCAAGTATCCGGGTGGCGCGGGAAAGGGTAACCAGCATTGTCAGCAGTCTGCCGTAGCCTGGAGCGATGGACACCTCCGGCATTCCGTTTGCTGCGATGGCCTGTTTGACTTTTAATAGTAATTCATCCTCTGTATATAGCTGTTCACTGTATTCTTCCTGATTCTGCATATGTATTCTCCTTCAAATTTCATTTTGTGTAGCGTGAACGGGCATTGTGTAGATCTCTTCATTACCCTATACTGATATCTGAACGTTCTAATGGTTCACATTCACATGGAGAGCAAGCTTCTCTTATTGTACTGGCTTTGCGTATTTATCCACAAGTTAAACGGAGTTGAGAGCATTTGGGCAAATTACAATTGATCGCCACCGCCCCCATGGGGCTGGAGGCTGTAGTAGCGCGTGAATTAAACGAACTGGGTTATGAGACCACGGTCGAGAACGGACGGGTATTATTCAGCGGAGATTACATCGACATCTGCCGCTGCAATTTATGGCTGCGCACCTCTGACCGTGTATTGGTCAAAATGGGCCAGTTCCCGGCCAAAACCTTCGATGAGCTGTTCGAAGGCGTCAAAGCCATCAACTGGGAGGACTGGATTCCCGAGAACGGCGAATTCCCGGTAGAAGGCCGCTCCCACAAATCACAGCTGACAAGTGTTCCTGCCTGCCAGGGGATCGTCAAGAAGGCGATTGTCGAGAAGCTGAAGCTGTCCTACCATACCGAGTGGTTCCCTGAGAACGGGCCGCGTTATGTGGTTGAAGTTATTCTGCTGAATGACATCGCGCTGATCACCCTGGACACCACCGGACCGGCGCTGCATAAACGCGGCTACCGCCGCCAGGCCACCGAAGCGCCGCTGAAGGAGACCATGGCTGCAGCCCTGATCCAGCTCAGCCGCTGGAACGGCCACCGGCCGCTGTACGATCCATGCTGCGGTTCCGGTACGATTCTGATCGAGGCCGCGATGATCGCCTGGAATATCGCACCGGGTCTGCGCCGCTCCTTCCCGTCCGAGCACTGGCCGGAGATCCCGCAGCGCCTGTGGGAGGAAGCCCGCGAGGAAGCCTTCGACGCTGTGCGCGACGACTATCCGCTGCAGCTGACCGGCACCGACATTGATCCGGCAGCGATTGAGATTGCCGAAGCCGCCGCCAAGAGCGCCGGACTCTCCGGTGAGATCACCTTCAAGCATATCGCTGCCGCCAAGGCCCGCCCGGAAGGCGAGTATGGCTGTATTATCACGAACCCTCCATACGGGGAGCGGATAAGTAACGATACGGAAGTGGAGAAGCTGACCCGCCAATTCGGCGAGATGATGCTCTATCTGCCAACCTGGTCCTTCTTCGCCATCAGCCCGTATAAGGAATTCGAGCAATACTACGGACGTAAAGCGGACAAGCGCCGCAAGCTCTACAACGGCCGGATTGAATGCCAATACTATCAATACCTCGGTCCGCTGCCTCCGCGTAATTAGCAGTGGCGGTACGGATTTGATTATCAGAGGTGGCACTTAAACAAACTAATAACAAGCCTTAAGCTCCATGCAGCCGGTCTGTGCTGCGGACTTAAGGCTTGTTTCGGTTTTCACTGCTGCTGCGCGCTACGCCAATAGTGCTGCAATATGCAGGCTTGCCATAGGAATAACTCAGCATGGACTGCAAGCCTAGGAGCTGGCTCGGAATGTTGTACAGAATGCAAGATTATCATTGGAACGGCACCACTCGGACCCCGATTGTTGTACAAAATGCAGCATTTCAGCCTAACTGAGCTCTCACTAATTCAGATTGTTGTATTTCGTGCAAGATTTCCGAGTTTCGGACGTCTGCCCATTGCGATTGTTGTATTTTGTGCAAGATTTTTATCTATCGGCCACCTTTTACAGTACCTTCCCCCCACACACGACATAATCCCGCAAAGTTGCGCTTTAGCTCCACATGATTACTCAGATACTAGGTACTGTGCAGGGAACTAAAATAGACAAACGCTCATATCTCAAACAAAACAACCCCCGCAAACTTATGCGGAGGCTGTATTTGTTCTATCACACTATCAAAACAATTCTACCAGACCTGATCTATTTCTTCACTGCCGGCTGTTTGACGAAAGCTTCCGCTTTGGCCAGCACCTCATCTTCTGTCGGAGCACTGATGTAACGGCCGTTGATATAGACAAACGGGCGTTTGCCGCAAGGTCCGCAGTAGGAGATACAGCCTGTTTTGATCTCGGCGTCAGGCGCCATCTTCAGCAGCTTGGGCACGATGCTTTTCATTTTGATATGATTGCACTCGTCACATAATCTTATATCGTTAGCCATGAAGCAACCCTTCTTTATGTCCGTAAAATACGGGCGGATCAATTAGTGATCGCCATGATTTCCTTTAGACGGATTAGTAATAACGAAGCCTTCCTCAGGGAAGTAGAGATAATCAATCTTCACACCGTCCAGCAGCGGCTGGTTCGGATCAAGAATAACATCGATTTCTTTGTCGGTGGAGATGACTACGTCGTTCTCCTTAGGCGTGTCCAGATCCAGGCCGTAGTGGGCATGGTCACCGTGGGAATGCGTAATCGCTACGCGCAGTTTAAGCTCGCTGTTGCCTTCAAGCTCCATAGTTTTCTTTATCACTTTAGCCGCATTGCGGGTAATTTTGACGTTCATTCGATTCCATCTCCCGGGCATCTATAGTTTAAATACTCAATAATTCATTTTAAGGAATATAGGATGTAAAAGCAACCATATTGCTGAAATACATCAGATAGAGCAGTCAAAATTGTCGTAAAACCGTCATCTTAGGCTCTTCAGCGCCGGGTATTTGCGGTCCATCCGCGAGACGAACCAGCCCATCAGCAGCATCGTTACCCCGATGTCATCTATTGGTATGAACGGCATGAAGTCAGGCAGCACCCAGTACAGCAGCGCCGGAATAGTGAACAGCAGCTTATCTCCCATAGTGACGTTCGGTGAAATGATATACTGCCAGGAGCTGCGGAAGATATGAGACCATTGTTTGAGCGACAACAGTTTTCTGAATTTCATTGAGTAGTCCTCCCTGCTTCATTTGCTTATATCATTAGAAAAGAGAAAAGGGCACAGCCGCCAAACACCCGTTGAAAGGATTGCGGCCATACCCTTTGCTGTTATCTTACGCAAATTTGCAGAAATCGTTTCATTTTTAACTAAAATTTGACCGGATCATCCCGCTAAACTTTATTCCGTAACCTTGACATCATCGATCCGGGCGGTGCTGGAATGCATCCGGATGCCAATCTTCCCTCCGGCCGGCTGCGCCGCCGTATCGGTCCACTGGATCAGCTGGGTACCGCCGGCAAAAGCCGTAACCGTACTGCCGCTGACCGTCACCTTCAGCTCCGTCCACTGTCCGGGTGTAACGGCAACATCGGCACTGCTTACCATCGTGAGCGTTCCGGCTGTTTTTTTGAACAGCTCCGCTTTGTCGCCTGAATCATTCAGTCGGAACATGTAATAATTCGAGGCATCCGCATACCGGAACAGCAGTCCAGCGTTGCCGAAGGCATTCAGCAGCTTAATTTTGGCCGAATACGTGTAGTTCCTCCAGGAGGCATCGCCGGTATACGCCAGCGCTTCCCCTGACGACGATGTCTGCGTCAAAGCTTTCGTACCGTCATCCGCTACGCTCCACGCCCCGCCTGAAGTCGTCCAGCCGCTGTAATTGTTATCCTCGAAATCATCCTGAAGCAGCGTAACCGACGGTGTGATTGTACCCTGGAACTCGTATACACCGATATCCGGCACGCCGTTATACAGTGTATTTCCGAAGTAATCGAGACCCCCGTTGCCTGCAACCACCGCCCCGGCATTGATCAGCGGAGAGGTCTGCGCCAGCTTATAACCGTCTGCCGAAGCGAGTCCTGTGGCCGTGCCTGGACTGACGAAGCCGGGATTGCCGGTGATTTTGTTAGGATCGCTGGGAACACCCGAATTAAGCCCATAGAAGCTGTTGTGATCATATGTCATTCTCGGACTGTTCGTGTATTGACCGCTGGCAGCATTATAAAAGATATTATTAGTGTAATAGGCCATTCCTGTATTACTTGCATGGGTCAGCGCCTTATTCTGCGTTCCCGAACGGTAGATGATATTGTTGTAGATGTACAGATTGCCGCCGCCGTTCACCAGATGGAACACCCCGTTAGCATCCTTATCATTCTGGCTGATATTGTAGCGGAAGATATTATTATTCGTGTTGTTCATGACCAGCAGTGTGCCGCCCTCGTTGTTATAGCTATAGTTATACTGGTAGATGCTGTCGTGCACCTCAATATCAAAGTCCCACGGCTGGCCGTCTCCGCCCAGCATCCGGGTATCGGAGGCCTCGTTGTACTGGAAAATAGCACCCTTGGTATAATATGCCCACTGCGCCGCAACGACAGTGATATCCTCAAGGTAATTGACGATGGATGTATTCACATCGGTGGCTTCTCCGATGGATTTCGTCTTGTTGTATTCGATCAGCGGCGAGGCGCTGGCTCTGACCAGGATGCCGTCCCGGTGGATATTCTCCACCACATTGCCCCGGATCACGACATTACTGAAAGCATCGAACTTATGAGTCCATGCACTATTGAAAAAAGCATCCGTCATCGTCTGAATCCCGGTATCCGCCACGTTGATGATTGTGTTATTCTCGATCAGAATATCGTCCCAGGTGCTCTCCGGTGCGGTATTGGCTCCCCGGGCATGAACATTAATTCCGCCCGTTCTGCGGTCCGTGCCAAAGATATCGTGGATGTCGAGATTGCGGATATAAATATGCCGGAAGTTCCCCGCCCCTGCTCCTTCGCCCACAACGAGCACGCCGTTTCTCCGCATATCCGTGGGCTGCTGTCCGCTTGTAATCTCCAGATTATTGATCTCCCAGTAGGAGACATTGCGCAATCTGACCCCGAAGCCTTCACCGCCCATGGCGGTGTTGCCGAAATCTATCAGCGGCTTCCCCCCGCTCCCATAGCGGTCCACCGTAATCGGATTCCCCTCAGTTCCTGAGCCCTGCAGATCAAGATACTGGTTAGTCCACACACTGCCTGCCTTCAAAAGAATCCGGTCACCCGGGCTGAAGGTAGTGCTGTTCACTTTGCCCAGCGTCTTCCAGGCGGCCGTTTCACTGGTACCGGAGCTATTGTCGCTGCCCAGGGCAGAATCGACGTAATACGTCGTCCCTGCGGCGGCGGCCATAGGTCCTGATGCTCCCGATACCAGACTGAACAGCAGAAATGCGACGATGCCAAGGATGGTCAGCCTGCCCGGCTTTTTTTTGCTTGAATTATGTTTCACATGGTTATTTGTCATTCTAATCACTCTCCCGCAATTAGTTATAACGCTGCCAATGCTTCACCAAGCCAGGCTCCCTGCTGAACCAGCCCGCGCTGAAGCGCGGTGATATCTACCTTCCGGCTCTGGCTGTCCGTACCGGCAGCCATCGCTGCCGCCATTCCCGCCGCCTGCCCCATAGCGAAGCAGTTGGGCATCACGCGCAGCGAGCCTTGCACCACACGGTCCGAGGAGGCAGCGCGTCCTGCCACCCACACATTATCGAGACCAACCGGCAGCATGCAGCGGTAGGGAACGCCGTGGGATTCGCCGGGTGGCAGATGGTGAATATGCATGGCTCCGCTGCTGCGCGCCATATGGATATCGATGAAATAGCTGTTGCGGGCAATATCATCCAGGAAGGACACCATATTCATGAAATCATCCTGTGTCAGAACATAATCGCCCACAATCCGCCGCGTCTCACGGATACCGATCTGCTCTCCGGTGGACACGAGGTGGGCCTGTTCAAAGCCGGGCACGTACGCGCGGAAGAATTCCAGCTGGCGGAGGACCAGCTTGCGTCCTTCCACGGCGCCCCGGGTCAAATCCTCCGCTCTGGAGCCGTCGATGCCGAAGACATGGCCGAAGTTGACGCCGACCAGATAATCGGCAACCCAGGACAGGCCAGAGACCGAATCCCGGCCCTGCGGCAGCTTCCCGTCCGCTTGGGCCTGCTGCACCGCCCGATGAATCTGATCGGTGTCACCGCTTTCATTCAGATAATCCAGGAATCGCTTGCGGTCTACATTAGCCAGCAGGTAACACATCGTCGCCGCCTGAAGCTCACCTGCCTCCCCGCCTTTATGGAACGGCGCTCCTGCCAGGGCGGCCAGATCGGCATCTCCTGTCGCATCAATCACCGTCTTCACCTTGATGAGGCTCCGGCCGGATTTATTGACGATGACGATACCTTCGATCTTGCGCCCGTCTGCGTCCATCACAGTCTGGCTGGCAATGGTATGCAGCAGCACCCCGGCTCCGCTCTCTGCCACAGTATCATCGTATACACGCTTAAGCACCTCCGGATCGATGGGCACCCAGTCCAGCTCAGTGCCGAAGCGTTCGCGGAATTCCGGTTCACATTCCGCCTTCATCTGCTCCAGCAGCTGAAGGCCGATGCCGCGCACCACCGCCTTCTCCCCGTCACTGTAGGGACAGAAGGCCGGCACCAGGGCAACGGTGCCCATGCCGCCCAGGAAGCCGCGCTGCTCAATCAGCAGCGTCCGCGCTCCGCTTCTGGCGGCGGAAATCGCAGCCGCCACGCCCGCAGGCCCGCCGCCTGCAACCAGCACATCCACTTCATGCGAAACGGCGATTTCTTCCGCAGGTAATCTAAACGTAATTTCACTCATTACAATTCCTCCTTAATACAAGCCTATATAGATTGAAGTTGAATTGATTCCAATGGGGATGTTGTTCATTCCCTTGTCTAGTCTGCTCGTTCCTCGCCCGCGCCCTCTTCAGCCGGCCCGGCTTTGTATTCACTGGGATTTCTGCCGCTGTACTTCTTGAACACTTTGGAGAAATAAGCCCGGTCAGAGAAGCCTAGGGTGTAGGCTACATTCTCCACCGTCTCATGCGGGCGTGCCAGCATCGTGATCGCCATATTCATTTTGTACTGATTGACGTAATCGGTGAAATTGATGCCGGACAGCTTCTTGAAATAGCGGGAGAAGTAGCTGGCATTCAGATGCAGATGCTCCGCCATATCGGTCGAGGTCACCATCTGGTCCACATGCTCCTCCAGGAAGCGGTCCACCTCCTGCAGCCGGATATCCTTCTCCTGCGCCGCCACGGGTGCCAGCGTATGCTGTCTCCACAGATTCCGCAGCTCCCGCTTGGTCAGGCGGGCAGCCTCCTGGATATGAACCGTCTGCTCCAGCTGGGTGAAGAAGTCCTCCTCGGCAAGTCCTCCGGCTTCAAAGGCCATCTGGCGCACAAAATTGCCGCAGGCTTCCTTCACCAGCCGGGGCAGCAGCCTATCCGTGGTGACCTGCTGCGTCCATTGATTGATTGCCAGATCAATCCAGGCGGCATGCCCTTCTTCCAGCGCCAGCGACAGCATCCCGCGTTCCTTATCTCCGCGCCATTCGGCGGTCTGCCCGAAATCCGCCTGTTCATCGAGGACAGCAATAGGAGTAACCGCCTGATAGAAGTTGTGATCGCGGCTGTCCATAAGCGTCTTATACAGCGAGTCGAAGTTCCGCAAGGGCACGGAAGCCCCTGAATAGAACCCCCACAGGGTAATCTTCAGGTACTGCTCTACCTTGTCCAGCACCGATTGCATAAAATCAGTCAGCCCCGTCCCCGGGCAGCCGGGTTCAGCTACATTCCAGACCAGATAAATGTCTGCGTCCCTGCTCATAATTGGTGTAATGGAAGCTTCTCCGGCGGACAGCTCCAGCGCTATATTGTTCACGGCAAAATGAATCAGCGGAATATCCTTGTACCGGTAACGCTCGGTTACAGAGGCGGCATCCATATGGATAAACCCGTGGCGCAGATAAGGATGCTTCCAGGAGATCCCGAGGCGCTGTCCGAATTCAAGCGTATTCTCCTGATCTGCCGTACCGGACAGCAGCTGCTTGAGGAAGCTCTGCTTCAGCACTTCCTTATTGCGCTCAATCGCCTGGCGGAAGGAATAACGCTCCAGCAGCTCTTCACGGCTCTTGAAGCGGCTCATCGCTTTGCTGAGGCTGCTCTTCAGCTGTTCAGGGGATAATTCATCCTTAATGAGATAATCATCCGCCTCCAGCTGGATGGCCCGCTTCGAGTAATGGAAATCCTCATAGCAGGTCAGGAAGATCAGGCGCACCTCCGGCTTCGTAATACGGAAGGCATCCGCAAGCTCCAGCCCGTCCATGCCCGGCAGGCCGATATCAATAATGACGACATCCGGCAGAGCCGCATGAAACTGCTCCAGCGCATCCTCACTGCTGAAGGCCGAAGCCACCAGCTGCAGCTCCAGTCCCAGTGACCCGAGCAGATATTCTACATATTCCAGCATCGGGACATCATCATCAATCAGCATCAGGGTCATCAAGGGGAACCGCCTCCTTCTCACTGGTTATGGGGATATATAGGGTAAAAGTCATGCCATCATCATCTGTTCTTGCCTGCGCGCTCAGCCGCGCGCGGTATCCGTACAGCACCTGCAGCCGGCGTGCCGTGTTCACGAGTCCGACCCCTTTTTCCGGCCACAGGGCCGTGTCTTCATTTCCTTGCAGCCGCCGGTTCAGACGCTGGAGCTTATCCTCCGGCATCCCCCGGCCGTTATCGCTGATGCTGATCTTCAGCATATCGTCTTCAAACGCTGCCTCGAGCAGGATCGCCGGCTTCGCCGGACGTGCAGAGAAGCCGTGGCTGATGGCATTCTCGACAATAGGCTGCAGCAGCAGCCTTGGCAGCATAACCTCGCCTACCTTCTCGTCCAGCACACATTCAAAAGCGATATCCAGCCGGTTGCGGATCTGCATCACCTGCACATAGCTACCCAGCACCTTGCACTCCTCCGCCAGCTCCAGCGGCTTATCTACATGAACGTATACGCGCAGCAGCTTCATCAGCGCATCGATCATCGCGCCATGGGGCTGGTCCCCGGAGAGCAGCAGATCCACCTTGATCGAGTTGAGCGTATTCAGCAGAAAATGAGGCCGGATCTGCGCCGCCAAGGCCTGAAGCTCCAGCAGCCTTTTCTCCTCCTGTTCACTCTCGACCTGCTGCAGCAGCTGATTCATATCATCCAGCATCTGGTTGAAGGCTGAGGACAGCACTGCCACTTCATCCTTGCCCCGGACCGGAATCCGCACCGCGCGGTTGCCGCCGACATACTGCTTGACGCTTGCCCGCAGCAGACTGATCGGCTTATTGATATATCCGGCCCACAGCATGGACAGGATCAGAAACGCCAGAAAGAACAGACCGACGATCGAAATTGAGACCAGAAACTCGCGGTTGATATGGCTGTCGATGGAGCTGCGCGGCGTCTTGCTGGTGAGCAGCCAGCCCACTTTTGGAATACGGACCTCGCTGACCAGCATCTGACTCTCCTTCGGGGTATCCGCTCCGCCCGTGACCGCGATGCTTCTGCCCAGCCCGTCAGCCAGGGAGAGAACGTTGGCGCTATTGCCCGTATCCAGCAGGTTATGAAAATAATGGCTCGGAATGCCCACGTACAGCGTCGCCAGCTTCTCCTGATTCAGCGGATCGGTAATAAAGCGTACAGCGTAATAATAATCCGGTGCAGAGGGGTCGCCGCCGTAGGGGAACCATTGCAGTGAGATCTTCTCCTGCTCATTCAGCTTGCTGCTCTCCTCTAGAAGCTGCTCCGGCAGGCCCGAAAAGACAGGAATATTCTGGTTGCCGATCAGAATCCGGTTCTCCCGGTTGACCAGCATAATCTGCAGATCGGCATCCAGCGACTGCACGGACAATATATTGGCCGTGGTCTTGAGTTTATTGTAGTGGGTATACACTCCGTAGTTCCCGAAGTTCCCGGTGTTTTTTAGGTAACGCAGACTTTCCAGCACGGCCGGATCATATGCCTCAGAGAAATAAACCGAGACAAACGAGATGCTGTCTACGGTTTTTTCGATTTGACTCCCGATAACCTTCAGTGTCTCTTCGCCTGCACGCGAGATTTTATCACTCACATTCTCTCTCACGGAGGTGTACGACCAGAAGGTAACGACAATAAAAGGCAGCAGGATCAGGATCAGGAACGTGAACTGCAGTCTGCGATGGAAAGAAAAACGGCTTAACCATTTCATAATGTATCCACCTTGTACTGTAATGTAAATTCAACGTCCCTATTATAATCCATAATCGCTGCCGCCTTTAGCTTAATTCATTATTTCTGGTTGGCCTGAACCACTTTCTCCACTTCGGCTGTCATTTCAGTCTTGACCTCATCGAAGCTGCGGTTATCCAGGATAAAGCTGGCGAAGCCATTCTCCACAATCGCTTTCAGCTCACTTCCGTAAGGAACGCTGAAGGTATCCGGCATTTGAATATTCGGATCGAACAGCGTTTTGGATAAGGAGGCGGTGTCGATCAAATCTGTATTTTCGCCGAAGAAGCCGTTGATTAGCTCTGCTCCGTCTACACCCTTGAATGCCGGAATTTCTTTCGTGAATTTATAGGATTCCTTGGACATCCAGCGGATGAAATCATAGGAGGCTTCCTTATTCTCCGATTTCGCGCCCATAGCGAGGCCGCCGCCGGAAATATTCGTCATGCCCAGCTCTTCCGTATCCACGGAGCGCGGCAGCGGAGCGTACATCGTCTGGAACTCATGCGGGAATTTCTCCAGATTCAGCGCCGCCCGGACAGCATAGCTTGGTACAGCGAGCATACTGGCATTTCCGGCAAAAAACTGCTGCAGCACATGATAGTTCGAAGCAAGCACATCGGCATACGGTTCAACACTCTTATCTTCCTTCTCCATAGTGCGGCGGAGATTGAAGAAGTACTCGAAGGACGGATCATCGAAAATCGGCTTCAGATCTGCGCTCAGCTGCGGATGCGGCTTCTCGGTGTAAGCGATGATGTTCGGATATTCACCCCAAGTGTGGAAGTAGGTTCCGTAGTGCTCAGGTGTCGTCAGCTTCTTGGCATAGTCGCGGAAGTCATCCCAGGTCCAGCCCATCTCAGGCAGAGACAGCCCGGCTGCTTCCAGATGATCCTTGTTAAAGACTGTCAGCCACTGGGTAGAGCTCGGCAGAATGCCGTATACCTTGTCATCCAGCTTCAGCAGCTTGGAATATTCATCCTCCGGTGTAATACTCTCCTGCTCAAAGAAGGAGTTAAGCGGTTCCACAACACCGCGTGAAGCACGCTCCAGCAGTTCATCCTCATTGCCGGTCATGAATACATCGACCACTTCTCCGCCGGCTACGAGAATATCCAGCTTCTTCATGAAATCAGTACTGTCGCTGTTCTGAACCAGTGATTCATATTCGACTTCCACTTTATCCTGGGATTCGTTATACGCCTGAACGGCCTGGTAGATCGGTTCTTCCGGCTTATCGGCCTTGAACGTGTAGAATTTGATCTTCGCCTTGCCTGCGGGCTGGTCTGTACTGCTGCTTCCGGCAGCCGGATCAGCCGAAGCCGGCGCGTCTGTTGCCGCCGAATTAGTGCTGTTTCCGTTCCCGCCGCATGCGGTAACGGAGAGCATAAGAATCATACTTGCTAATACTAAAGATAGTTTTTTCAAAGCAATTCCCCCTTGATTTGTTGTCTGCAGGCTCATTATACAATCTAAGGCCCGCGCACACCGTGTACAGCTTTGCGGTGTGCGCGTACACTTTTTTGACCTTCCGGTCCGGGCAGCTTTATCTACCCGGAGACATTACTTTAACCTTTGACTCCGCCAATGGCAATGCCGTCAATGACTTGCTTTTGCAGGGCCAGGAACAAGATAAGCAGCGGCAGAATCGCAGCTACGGAAGCCATCATCATGACGGAGATTTGCGTGCCGAACTCTTCCTTGAAGAATTGCATCCCCAGCGGAATGGTGTACAGCTTGGTCGAATTCAGCATAATCAGCGGTCCCTGGTAATCATTCCACGTCCAGATGAACTTGATAATCCCTACCGTAGCCAGGATCGGCCGGCTTAGCGGCAGCACAACACTCCAGAAGATGCGGAAGAATCCGGCACCGTCGAGCTCGGCAGCTTCCAGCATATCATTATGAATGCCGATCATGAACTGGCGCAGCAGGAAGGTGAAGTAACTGGAGAACATCCCCATCAGGATCAGCGCTGCATGCGAATCGTAGAGTCCCAGCTCCTTGATCATAATATAGCGCGGAACGAGTGTCGCCTGCTCCGGAATCATCATGAAGGCCAGCATCAGGGTGAAGATCAGGGTTCTGCCCTTGAAATCAAGCTTGCCGAGCGCATAGCCTGCCATGGCCGATATCACAATTGTAGCTATGGTGGATATCAGGGCGATTTTAATCGAATTCATATAAAATAGTCCAAACGCGACGTCGCCCATCCACACGGCCTTAAAGTTAGCGATCAGATTCCAGTCGGTCGGAATCCACTGAATCGGGAAGGTCCAGACCTCCTTCTCCGTCTTGGAGGCTGCGGACAGCATCCAGACCAGCGGCATCAGAAAGAATACCGAGAGCAGGGCGAACAGGGCGGTAAAGATCAGATTGCCTGTCTTAAATTTTCTCATTGTCATTGCCTTTAGTTCCTTTCGCCGTAGACTAATAATGGACTTTGCGATTCTGTGTCATCCAGGTAATCGACGTAACCAGCATGATGATGAGGAACAGCACCCAGGACATTGCCGAGGCGTAGCCCATTTTGAAGCGCTCGAACCCTTCCTCATAAATCTGGTACACGATTACCGTACTGGAATAGTTGGGACCGCCGTCCGTCAGGAACTTGATCATATCGAAGATTTTGAAGGACGAAATTGTGCTGGTAATGGCCAGGAAAAAAGTAGTCGGACCCAGCAGCGGCAGCGTAATCCGCCGGAACTGTCCGATCCCGCTCGCACCGTCAATCGTTGCGGCTTCATACAGCTCTTCCGGAATATTCGTCATGCCGGCCAGGAAGATGATGATCTGATAGCCCAGCAGCTGCCAGACATAAATAATCATAATGGCGATCAGCGAGAAGCTGGTATCGACCAGCCAGCGCGGCGGCTCGGACAAGCCGATCTGCATCAGAATCTGGTTGATCGGCCCTTTGGACGGGTGATAAAGCGCCTGCCAGACGGCGGCAATCGCGACGGTTGAACAAATGTAGGGCACGAAGAAGGCTACTTTGAAAAAGGTTTTGGCATACAGCTTCTTATGGATCAGCGCCGAGAGCACCACCCCCAGCAGCATCGTGACCGGCACCGTGCCGATCGTAAACAGCACGTTATTCTTCAGAGCCAGCAGGAAGCGGTTATCTCGGAACAGCTCGATGAAGTTGTCCAGGCCGACAAAATGGATGGCGGACAAGCCTCCGACCAGATTCCATTCCGTTAAGCTTAGGAAAAGGCTGAACAGCAGCGGGAACACGGCGATCACCAGCATACCGATCACTTCGGGAGCGATAAAGAGCCACCCCGCCAGCTGCTCCCTTCTTTTGCGTGTCCAGTAAGTTTTGGGCTCAGCCCCGGTTGTCTTACGGGTAACAGCAGATTCACTCATTGCATTCTCTCCCCTGCAGTTTCAGCTTGGTTGTCCGGCAGATAGCCGCCTTCTTCCCGGAGACGGGTGCGCAGACGCGGGACATCAACGGCATGTACGTCGCCGCAGGTCTGAGCGGCAGCCAGTGCGGCAGCGAGTCCGGCTGCTTCGCCCATCGCCAGGCAGACCGGCATCACCCGGACACTGCCGAGCACCCTGCGGTCGCAGGAGATGGAACGGCCGGCGACCAGTACATTGCGCAGTCCGCGCGGCGTAAGGCAGCGGTACGGAATGCCGTGCGATTCACCCGGCCCGTAGAGCGTGATGGATTGGCTGGACCCGGTGCCGCTCTGCTGCTCCTTCTGTGTGCCGTGCACATCAATGAAGTAGCTGTTGCGGCAGATCTCATCGTCGAAGCTTTTGCGTGAGATGTAGTCTTCCGCCGTCAGGACATAATCGCCGGTAATCCGCCGGGACTCCCGCGTTCCGATCAGCGTGCCTGTGCTCATGACCACCGCGTTGCCGAAGGCTGCGGGGTGGACAGCGGCGAGCATGTCCCGGTAGGCAGCCGCCATCCTGCGTCCTTCAACCAGCGCCCCGGATACAGAGAAGGAATTCGTGTTATCGACACCCCAGAGATGTCCGGCGTTGAAGCCAACGGCACGCGGAGCCACCATGTTGTTGCACAGATGGGTGTCCGGAATTGCCGGGTATTCCCCCGAACGGACCACTTCATGGATCGGGCTGTGCGGGTTCTCCGCATGCAGCTTCGGCCCGTTCAAATACGCGTAATCATCCACGTTGCCAAGGATGAAACAATGGGTAGCCGGCTGAAGCTCGCCGGTCTCTTCGTCCCCCATCTGGTACTCGGCGCCGGCCCATGCGGCGACATCGCCGTCTCCCGTGCAATCGACATAGACGGCAGCGCGGAAGGCCTGCAGGCCGCCTTTGTTCAGGAGGAGTAGTGTGGTGATGTTGCCGTGGTCGTCTCTCTCCACATCCGCAAGCGCGGTCAGGAACAGGATATGCGCACCCGACTCCGTTACGAGATCGTCATACACCCGCTTGAGCTTCTCCGGTTCGATCGGCACCCAGTCCATCGCATCCTCCCGGACATGCGGCATTTGCGCCTTTAAGGTATTGAATACCTTGGCCGCGAGACCACGGTAGACCATCTTCTCTTTATCCGAGAACGGGCACCAGGCCGGCACCAGGCCGGAGGTTCCCATTCCGCCCAGGCTCCCGGTTGCTTCGACCAGCAGCGTCCGCGCCCCTTCTCTTGCCGCCGCAGCTGCGGCAGTGCAGCCCGCAGGTCCGCCTCCGACTACAATGACATCGTAGGAGGAATTCAGCGGGATCTGTTTACTTTTCAGCGTATACGTATCATTCTCCATATGGCCCTCACTTTCCCGGCGGCCGGCCCTCTTTCCGTGAAGCCGTCCGCCACTATTCTATACGCTAATTTTAGCAAGAGACATTTGCGAGTACGGTATAGCTTTCATACGCCTTGATGTGCATTATTTTGACTATAAAATGCCTAGGCGGGAGACTCAGGGGGGTTGGGGTTGGAGTTGGAGTTGGAGTTGGAGTTGGAGTTGGAGTTGGAGTTGGAGTTGGGGAGTTGGCGTTCGAAGTGGAGTTGGAATTAGAGTTGGAATTAGAGTTCGAGTTCGAGCTTGGGTTCGAGTTTGAGTTAGAGCTGGAGCTGGAGTTGGAGTTCACGCTGGTGTTCGAGCTGGTGTTCGAGTTCGAGTTGGAGTCGGAGTTCGAGTTGGAGCTGGAGTCCGAGTTGGAGCTGGAGCTGGAGTTGGTATAGGCCGTTGGAGTAACGTTAGCACCTTGTGTGGGGGGATGTGGAGGAATGGACGTATGTATGCTCTGCGAGCGTGCATTGTCTTTGCGTATACTTAGCAGAACCTCTGCCAGGTTCAACTAGTGATGAGGACTGAGATTCCGCTAAATGATGGAATCAGGCGAAATCGCCTGTCAAACGCACAGATTCCGTTATGTGTCAGAATATCCCCCATCTTGAGCCCGAATGAACAAATTAACGGAATCTCAGTCCGCGTCTCTCCATTAGAGTGCCCACTCCTGCATCACCAGTAACCAATTTTGGCAAGCCACTACCCAAGCGGCTGTCTCCGGAAAAATTAGTTTAACTTATTCGTCCATCCAGCCCACTTCCGGCGGAATCAGGGGCATTTCTGCCCCTCATTTACTCCACCCAGCCCACTTCCAGCAGAATCAGGGGCATTTCTGCCCCTCATTTACTCACCCAACCCACTCCAGGCGGAACCAGGGGCATTTCTGCTCCTCATTTACTCACCCAGCCCACTCCAGGCGGAATCAGAGACATTTCTGCTCCTCATTTCCCCCTTCTCCCCAGCGAATACAAAAAGAAACCGCCCCTTAAGCGTCGGGGGGCCAGCCCGCCCGCTCTTTAAGGAACGATTTCTTTGTGCGTTTATTATTGCGCTTATTATTGCGACTCTTAAACGACTCCATGGACCCGATTTGTCTCCAACCCGCAATACAATAAAAAAGGATACAGCCGCGGAGGATCGATAGGGAGGATTGCGGCCGTGCCCTTTGCTGCTATCTTACGCAAATTTGCAGAGATTGTTTCATTATTATTTCAAATTTGAGAGTATCGCCCCGAGTATGAGTCCGGTCTCCAGGGCCATATCCTCAAAATCAGCCGCAGGCAGCGGATTCTTGCCTATGCCCAGCTCTACCGTGAATCCCGGCTTGCGGAAGCGCTGGATGAACCAGTCCTTGTATCCGGCATCGCTGCCGGTCAGCTCGACGGCCCGGTAGCCGCTCACCGCCGCAAGCCCCGCTGCCCACCGCTTACTCTCCGGCGGCTCGTAGCCCCGGTAGTTCCAGTAAATCTCTGCACCCTGGCTGTGCAGGGATACGGCCGCATCGCCGGGAATCCGCTCGGTCAGAGCCGACAGCGCCGCTGCCTCCGGCTCACAGAGCGGCGCATGCCCGCTGTAATCCCGCGGAGCCGGACCGGGAACCTGCCGCCGGTCGCGTTCCTCTTCCCAGTGGGCAGGGAACTGATCGCCAAGATCCACGCCGCGGATGTTGGCCTTCCAGTGGCGGAAGCTGCGCCTGCCGCTGTTCCATTTCATCAGCGCATCGTAATAAGGATGGTCCGGCAGCACACCTTCCTGCACCAGCTCGACACCATCGGGATTCGCCATCGGCACCGCCCATAGCGTCCAGTCCCGGTGCCAGTCCGCCGGCTGATGGCCATGCCACGCGCTGCCTGAAGCAAAAGCTGCTGCGTATTCTTCAATGAAGCGCATCAGTGCAGGCGCTGTCAGCCATTCGTTTGCATGCAGCGCGCCATTCACATGCAGATGCCGTGCGCCGCTGCCGATCCGCAGCAGAGTGATTGGCTTGCCGAGCACGCTGGTGCCGATGGCTTCAGTGCTGACAAAAGGATATTTGCCCGCCAGCCTGGCGGTATCCGCCTCCAGGTCAGCCGGTCCGTATTCACCGCGCAGATAGACTTCCTCACGGCGGGCTGCGGCCGGAATCACAAGCACCTTGCCCGGTATGCATATGCGCCCCGAGCTTACTCCCGGATTCAGCATTTCCAGTTCGTCAATTCCCACACCGAACAGGGAAGCGATGCTGTGTGCATCGTCCCCTTCCTGCACCGCATAACGCTTACGCGGAGCAGACGGCAGGAACAGCACCTGCCCCGGATATAAATAAGGCTGGCTTCCAGCCCATGGATTCCCTTGAATGACATGCTCCGGTGTCAGTCCTTGTCTTGCGGCTATACGGCTTACGGTATCTCCCCTGCGGGCAATATATTGCTGCATATGTCTCATCCTCCCGGCCCTCTTGAGCCGCCGTCCCCTCCAGCCTGTCCGGGTCTCTCCGCGAATACAGGCGGGACACAGCCCTAGCCTAGTATATGAGCAGCAGCTCCATGTCATGAAAGATTTGAACATACAAAAAGCCGGGAATCCCGCTCCCGGCTTGTAACATCCGCCCCGTGATGCCTGGGGGTTTGTCCCTATTCAATTCACCACAGAGAGCATCCCAGCCTACATCGAGGATACCTGCCATACTACAGGGGTACGGCTAATCTGCTCGCCAAGCCAGTCCCGGGCGATCCGCTGGAACATCTCTGCATCGCCGCTGCAGAAGAATTGGTGGATCGGGCTTTCATCCCCGCGCGCCAGCTGGCCTTTGTCATACAGAATGGTGCTGATCTCCCGCGCCGTCTCGTCTGCCGAGCTGATCAGCTTGACTCCCGGCCCCATTACTTTACCGATCGGCTCGACCAGGAACGGATAATGGGTACAGCCCAGAATCAGAGTATCAATCGGCTCGTATTTGATGCCGTTCAGCGACTCTGCTACGGCAAGGTGACTCTCCTCCGAGCGGAACAATCCCTGTTCTACAAAGGGGACAAGCGCCGGGCAGGCCTGGCTGACCACCTGCACGAACGGTGACAGCTGCTTCAGCGCCGCCGTATATGCACCGCTTTTGATCGTACCGATGGTACCGATGACGCCGACCTGGCCATTCTTGGAAGCGCTGATGGCTGCGCGGGCACCGGGGTGAATGACTCCGATCACAGGAATGGCTACCTTGGCGGAGATATAATCAAGAGCTGCCGCTGTTGCCGTATTGCAGGCAATAACAATCATTTTAGGATTAAATTGAATTAAGTAGTCCACGATTTGTTCAGTGAACAATTTCACTTCCTCAGTCGAACGGGGTCCGTACGGAGCTCTCGCCGTATCGCCGAAATAGATGATTTTCTCCCTGGGGAGCTGTCGCATCACTTCCTTGACAACGGTCAATCCTCCCACACCTGAGTCTAATATAGCTATTGCTTGCTGCACGAACACACCGCATCCTTTAACTTGTTTTGTGTAGCTTATGTAAGGCCGGAATAAAGTGTACCAGGATTTCAGCCCCAATTGCAGATAATACCCCATTTACCGGCTTAGTTCAAGTAAGGGATTCATCAGGCACAGCCCCGGGCCGGAACAGGCCCGACCTGGGGAGGGACAGGAACGGCAAAAGCCGCCTCCCGCCAGTCTGCGGAAAGCGGCTCCTCTATTGTTTGGTAAGCTTAGGAAAGCTCGCCTTCACTTTTGCCGTCAACAACCTCTTCAGCTACAGCAATATCCGTGTCTGATTCAGCTTCGATCTCAGCTTCAATGGCTTCCTCTTCCAGCACAGCCTCAGCAATTTCAGCAACTTCATCCGCTTCTGAGGCTTCCACAGCCTCTTCAGCAATTCCGCTTACGGTAGCCGTCTTAGCTTCTTCAACTGTATCTGTGACGGCTTTGCTCCATTCTTTGACTTCACTGACGACCGAAACTACAGCTTCTTTAGCCTTGCCGTAGATCTCTGTAGTCTTCTCACTGGCCTGAACAGCGATTTCCTGGACCTTATCGACTGCTTCCGTCGTTCCTTCGGCAATATCCTTACGGAGCTCCTTACCCGGTTTAGGCGCGAACAGCAATGCTGTCACCGTTCCGACCACACTGCCGGCAAGCACACCCCAGAGCAAGCTTTTGGTATCCTTTTTCATCATCAATCTCTCCTTTGGATTCAAAGTGCCTCTGCCCGGCCGCCCGGGCGATCGCCTAGTTCTGGTATATCATAAGCATAGAGAGTTTGTCCTGTGACTGATCATTTGGAGATTTCCGAAGTTTTCTCCTTTTTGTTCGGTGTGATTGCATAACGGCAGCATTGGCCGCCTTCCGCCATACATTCACTGCGGGTAACCTTCGCATCCAGCAATTCCTCGAACAAATGCTGCTCGCACTGGCAGGCCTTGCGGTACTGGGTAGCGACCTGGCGGATGGGACAGTTAAATTCACGCATCACATATGAACCGTCCTCTTCCTTACTCCATTCCGCCATATACCCTCCGGCATTCTGAATCGCTGACAGCTCGGCAACACGCTGCTCAAGATCGCGGTTCTGCATCATAGGGGTGTACTGGGCAAGCATACGCCGCCTGCGGCCTTCAAAAAGCACATTAACCGCATCCAGCCCGCTCCCGTGATCCAGCTCCCGCAGCAGCTCCAGCGCCAGATTGTGATAGCTTTTGGGAAAATGATCTTCCGCCCGCTCGGTAAGCGAGTATACATGCATAGGACGTCCCATGGCCTGGCGCACCACCTTGGTCTTGGCAAGCGACTCCTGCTCCAGTTGAAGTACATGGCGGCGGACGCCCATTTCGGTAATGCCCAGCTCTTCCGCCAGAGCGCCGATTGTCAGCGGCCCTTTCATCTTCAGCAGCGTCATAATCATCCGCCTTGTCGAACCGCTTTCCTGACCCTTCTTCGCCATAAAGGACCTCCTTTCTGTCTGACTACATACTTTACGTTATGATTACACCGTTACTTCAATTCCCAGCTCCCGGTCCAGATAGCCGCGCACCTCGGAGGCGAACTGTTCCAGCACACCCGGCAGCACCAGCGTCAGCGGATGCAGCGCCTTCCGTTCCCACACATAATAGTCCTGAACCAGAGGCTTGCGCAGGGCTACCAGCGAGGTCAGATCAGGGTAAATCCCGCTGTCACCCAGCACCTTTTCCTCATGAATAATGGAAATAATATCTTCATAGCTCCCGGCATCCCGCATAATGAACCCGTCGATCAGACAGCTGCCCACATCGGTAACCACTTCTACCGCCAGATGCAGGCAGCGTTCCTGTACAAGACCAAGTATCG
Organism: Paenibacillus sp. FSL H8-0259; assembly: GCF_037963255.1. NCBI lineage: Bacteria > Bacillati > Bacillota > Bacilli > Caryophanales > Paenibacillaceae > Paenibacillus > Paenibacillus sp. FSL H8-0259. Next base: position 2,851,374 of record NZ_CP150147.1, on the reverse strand, counting down.
TACTGCCATCCCAGGAAGATGCCGCGTGCCGGAGACCGTTATTCAGATCAGGGATTTGTTCAAGTATCGTTTCAATTTGCTTACGGTTGACATAATACACAGATGACCCTCCACCCTGCAGTAATTTGTCCTGCCACTCCATAATTGCCGCTACTTCCCGCGTTTGCCCCGGCGCTTCAGCCAGAACAGCATAATGAAGCAAGCCGCCAAAAATACAACCAGATACGTTAACGCTTCCATTGGATACTCAAGCTCACGCATAACCGTCACCGCTTTCCGTACTTAATGGGTTCCAGCCTTGCAGATCATTTGCTGCCTAAATCTCGTAATCCACAGCCACAGAAACATCTTTGACTTCGTTAATGTGGGCGATAACTTCCTTGTGGGCCGGATGAACCTGGTAAGCCTGCAAATCTTCCATGGAGGCTACAACGGTAACCAGGGCAATATCATACGAACGCTCGGAGTGAATCAGATCAGCCCCTACTTCAATAGAGATAAGCTGCGGAATTCTTCCTTCCATGTTGCGTAGAACGGCTACTGTCTCTTGTACTTTGTCCGGGGACCGGTCCTTTAATTTGAAGAATACAATATGCTTGATCATCTATCTCGCTCCCAGCTCTTGATTAATATAAATTTGATTACTAAAAATATATCATAAACAGCAGCATTACTGAAAGAAACTTAGCGCTGCACGAAACGGAGGCATTTGATCTGGACGAAAGCATTGGTGTAATGTTAAAGTCATATACAGCTAAACTAGAAGAATTACCACTTCATTAATTCAGTATATCGGAGGAATTATGCCTAAGAATCAGCAAGAACCACATAAAATTCAGGCCTGGTCTCTGATCAACCGCAAATATCTTGGACAAGGTGTACGTGTCAAAAGATTCCGCCGGCCAAAGCGCAGCCAGATCCGCAACCGCGTTCTGCTGGCCATTCTGATGGCTAAGGACATGAAGCTCTCCAGACTTGCAGAAGAGCTCTCCGTTTCCTCGCGCAGCGTAAGCGCATGGGTGTATGAAGGCCGCATTCCCTCCAGAACCAATCTGGACAAGGTCTGCCGCCTGCTCGGTTATCCGTCCCATATCTTGTTCAATGAAGCTCTTCTGCGGCAGAGTCCGATTGTGTGCCAGCCGACCCCGTCCCGTTTCATGAAAAGAACGATTGCCCGTTCACCGCAAAGCAATGCCATCCTGACCGGACTCTGCATGGTGTATGACTTCTCGGTAACCGATGTCAGCATCTGGATCGGTGTCCATCCCGGCACGTTCCGCAAGTGGCTGCACCAATGCCATCTGCCTACGCTGGCGCTGCAGGAGAAAGCCGAGAATTTCTTCCGGATTCCGCGCCATATCCTGTTCGCCGATTGTGAGCTTCACTAGTGTAACCGCCTGAATAAACATCTGAATAAGGCCCTCCTCCTGTTTGGAGAAGGGCCTCTTGATGGTGCGCTCCTGCACCTGTTTATTTTTTGCGCGCCAGAATGTACCTTAGTATGTATTCATGGGTCCCGCCCTGCGGACTCTCCAGCGGTTCGGTAAATGCACCCGTCTCCAGAATCTCAGTACCGGCAAAATGCCCTCTTAAATCGCCGTCGCTGAAAAAATGGGCATACTTATCTGCCTTATATTCATAAGTGCCCGGTTCAAGCTCCTTCCCACACCCATAATTAGGATCTTCATCGGAGAAGCTGGTGAAATAGAGCAGTCCTCCGGAGCGCACCTGCTCAAGACACGCTTCAATCAGCCTGCGGCGGTCATCCGCCAGGAATAGATGCAGCACGTCATAGCAATACACGGCATCCACCGGATGTTCAAGCTGCAGCTGCAGCGCAGATCCGGCGATAAAGGTTGTCCCGGGATCCCATTCTGCGGCCAGCTCCAGCGCGGCTTCACTTAATTCTATGCCGTAAACGGTAAATTCGGGGGCAAACACTTTGGTGTTCCGCCCGTAACCGGCACCCGGAACCAGGACGGAAGACGCCCCGTCTTCCATAAACCTTTGTTTGGCCCACCCGGCAGTCGGACTGGGCCGGTTCCCCCAGATCATCCCCTCCCGGGCAAACCGCTGACTCCAATACTGTGACATAACGCTTCCTTCTTTCTATCCAGGAAATTGTGATGGTACTTTGGGCTCCCCGCTCCCGTTTCCCTGCTCAGCGGCGCTTACTGCGCATAGCATTCAGCAGCTTCAACCCGGCTTCACCGCTGGAAGTATAATAATCGTACTCTGGAGACTCTTTGGCGTACAAGGCGATTTTGCCTTCAGCATCATAGTGGACTCCCCAGCCGTACTTCTTGGGCAGCATGGAGGCCCGCAGGCAAGGATGATTCTTCGCGAACAGCTCTGCCCAAATCTCCTCCCGGCGTGAATCCCGCTCCTCTTCTGGAATTTCTTTGTGCCGCACATGTACCTGATACAGCAGTTCTTCATGGTTATATTGGTAAGGAGCACCTGCCAGTAGCTGGTATTGAATGACATGAGCGGGCGGAAGCGGCCGTCCCGAGACCGGGATTGTGCCAATTTCTGCCGGGCAATCTTCAGCAACACGGATAAAAGTATCGGTATAGCTCATTTAGAAGCCTCCTTCAGCTGCGGAATATCTTTTTCCTCTATCATAATTCACTCCGCTGCATCAGGCAAAGTCAATGAATACGGCAAAACGGCTGGTCCCCTGTATCCCAGAGAATCAGCCGTCTTGCGGCAGAGCATCTATGAAGTTAACGGTCTACCAGCTGGACTTGGTGATACCGGGAATTTGTCCCTGGAGTGCGAGCTCGCGGAAGACGATCCGGGAAACATGGAATTTGCTTAAGTACCCCCGTGGTCTGCCGGAGACGGTGCACCGGTTTTTTTGACGGGTAGCCGAGGAATCACGGGGCAGCTTCTGCAGCGCCATATAATCTCCCGCCGCTTTCAGCTCTCTGCGTTTGTCCGCATATTTCGCTACCAGCTCCTGCCGCTTCAGTTCCTTGACAACCTTCGATTTCTTAGCCATTGTATGGATCAGCCTCTCTTCTTCTTATTCGTTCAGCGCCGCGCTAAGCGCTTCAAGATTCTGACGCATAACGCCCAAGTAATCCAGATTATTCCTGGTGTCTTCCTCCGTCAGTCCTTCAATCGGATTCAGTACAGCTGTCTTGGCTCCAATTTCCTGGGCAATAGTGTCAGCCACACTGGAGGATACCAGAGTTTCGAAAAAGATCGTTTTTACGTTATTCGCCTTGGCAAATTCTACGATCTCTGCCATTTGAGCAGCGGAAGGCTCCTGCTCCGGTGACAACCCGGCGATAGGCACTTGAGTTAAGCCATATTCACGGGCCAGGTATCCGAAAGCGGCATGCTGGGTAATAAAGTCCCTACGTTTCGTATCCTTCAGCCCGTCTTTGAACTCCTGGTCCAGCTGCTGCAGCTTGGCGATATAGGCTTCGCTATTCATTTTGAAGGCTGCTGCATTCTCAGGCGAGGCTGCGGATAAAGCCGCTTCAATCGTGCGGACCTCCTGGATCGCCATAGCCGGGGCGAGCCACACATGCGGATCAAGGCCGCCGTGATCATGGCCATCTCCGGCATGTGCTTCTTCCCCATGTTCGTCCTCGTGGTCATGTTCGTGATCGTGATCAGCCTCGCCGGACACTGTGCCTTCTTCATGGGCATGCTCTTGGTCATGGTCATGTCCCTCTTCCTCTTCCGTTCCTTCCATGATTTCCAGCCCTTTACTCGCTTCAATGGTAATCAGTTTGCTGCCGGAAGCCCCGTCCACAACCTGCTGCGCCCAGCCTTCCATACCGGCTCCGTTATAGACAAGCACATCCGCATCGGAAATCTCAGCCATATCCTTAGCGGTCGGCTCCCAGTCATGCGGCTCGGTGCCGGCCGGAATCAGGACTTCCACATCCGCAAGCTCACCGGTAATATTCTTCGTGAATTCATACATCGGATAGAAGCTGACCTTAATATTCAGCTTGTCCGCCGCAGGTACGGTTGTAACTGCAGCCGCAGAGGACGGTGCGTTAGCAGGGCTGCCGGTAGAAGCAGCATTACCTGCAGTATTGTTTCCGCAGCCGGAGACAATTAGCATAGCGGTGAGAGACAAGACAGCAAGGTGGCGGATTTTGAATTTGGACTTTGATTTGGAATTTATCATATTTTTCGGAGACCTCTTTTCTTAAATGGTAGTAGATTTATGAATGTTGCGGCGGTTTTTCAAGGTAATCAGCCGTTGCACAGCAATGGCAATTAGCAAAAATACGAGCAGAATAAGTGCAATCGTGCCTCCGGGAGGCGTGTTGATATAATACGAAGCCGTTAAGCCGCTAAACACGCCGGTCAAGCCGACAGCGACTGAAATCAGAATGGCTGTGGTAAAACCGGACGCAACCCGCAGCGCAATGGATGCCGGGAGCACAATAAGAGCGGATACCAGCAGCACACCTACAACAGGCATGGCTGCGGCAACGGTCATGCCGGTAAGAACAGCGAACGAGAAGGACAGTAATCCGGTATGGACTCCGCCGATGCTGGCGGTTTCCTCGTCAAATGTCAGGTTGTACAGCGGCCGGCGCAGCACAATGAAGTAGACAAGTCCGGCAGCGGCCACGATGGCAATCAGCTTAAGCTGGGTATCACTCACGGCAACGATGGAGCCGAACAGGTAGGAGCTGAAGCTCTTGGTCAGGTTCTGCTTCAGGCTCATCAGCACGACGGCCAGCGCCAGGCCGGAGGTCATAATGATAGCTACCGGAAGCTCACTGTATGTACGGTAAGAACGGTGCAGCTGCTCGATAACCAGCCCTCCGGCTACGGCCACAGCGAAACCGCTGATGGCCGGGTTCCACTGCAGGACTGAACCCAGGGCCACACCTGCAAGTGAGACATGGGACAGGGTGTCCGCCATCAGCACCTGCCTGCGCAGCATCAGATATACGCCAAGCAGCGGACCAATAATGCCAATCAGGCCTCCTGCCCAAAATGCACGCTGCATGAATTCGTAACCAAGCATGTCCAGCCCTCCTGTTCCTGCCGTTCCAGGCTGATCACCGTATCCAGATAGGATCTTGTCTCTTCCAGGCCATGTGTAACCATAATGACGGTGCGGCCATGCTGGCTGACATAATGCCGCATCAGCTTGTAGAAGCCGCTGCGGCTGGCAGTATCCATGCCGGTTGCCGGCTCATCCAGCACCAGCACCTGCGGCTGCTGGGCCAGCGCCCGGGCGATGCAGATCCGCTGCTTCTGCCCGCCGGACAACTCGCCGATTCTGCGGTTGCGGTACTCCCACATATCGACCTGACGCAGGCTGCTCTCCACCAGCGCTTCCTGTTCCTTCGTGAAGCGGCGGAACAATCCCAGCCTGGAGTAGCAGCCGGAACGGACCAGCTCGATGACCTTGCTGGGGAATCCGGCATTGAAGGAGGCAACTTGCTGCGGCACATAGCCGATCACAAGCCCGCCCCCGACGGTAAGCTCCTTGTTCAGGGAGACCGTTCCGCTCCAGGGCTTCAGCAGGCCCAGCATAAGCTTGAGCAGCGTTGTCTTCGCCGCTCCGTTGGGGCCGGTGATCCCGATGAACTGCCCGGCTTCAATATCCAGCGACAAGCGGTCAATGACCGGCTCGTTCCCGTAGCCGAACACAACATCCCGCATGGATGACAAAATCATAGCGTATCGTCTTCCCTTCTTCATTCAACTTCAGACGGAGCTGATGCACCGGCAAAGTCTATTAACATTAGCAGATAATGAATTTATTCGTAATAATTACGTTTTGACTCCATTGATATTATCGTAATAATTACGATCTGTAAACCCAAAACCGAAAATTAATCGTAAACAAACTGATTAACACCGTAATCTAGGCAGCAAAAAGCCGGAACCGACAGTCCCGATTCCGGCTCTTCCGCGAAATTAGATGCTCTTCTTGCATACCACCGTAACTCCAGATGCCTGTCTTGTATTCCACCCGGATATAAATCCCCTGTATCACCCGAGTTCAATTCTTAAACCCTAACCTTCCGCCCGCTGCACGCTCCTCCTCAGCCCTCTATTCCTGCCCGGCAGCAAGCAGCTCGTCTGCCGGCCATGGCAGCGGATTGTTGAACTCATTCCAGTCCAGCTGCATTTCTTCCGCGCTCAGCAGGCAGCGGTCCAGCCGGGCTTCGATGTCTGCACGGTTCATGCTGACGCCGATGAACACGATCTCGTTCAGCCGGTCGCCCCACTGCCCGTCCCACTTCGCCTTCACATCCGGCTCGGCGGCCAGCACCTCCTGCTGCTGGTCCTCCGGCATCGTCGCCAGCCAATAACCGGCCGGACCGAACTGAATGGACGGTCCCGCCTGGCTGACGGTTGCGGCCAGATCCCCGCGCGCGGCCAGCCATACCAGACCTTTGGCCCGGACTACCTCGGCCGGCCAGTTGCTGAAGAAGAAGCTCAGCCGTTGCGGATGGAACGGCGTTCTGCGCCGGTAGACAAAGGAGGTGATGCCGTATTCTTCCGTCTCCGGTGTATGCTCCTCCTTGCCGAGCTCCGCGATCCAGCCGGAGGACAGACTGGTCTGCTCGAAATCAAACAGACCCGTATTCAGGATCTCTGAAGGGTCGACCTCCGCATTAACCGTACGGATGATCTTCGCGCGCGGTTGAAGCCTGCGCAGCACAGCCTCCAGCTTGTTCAGCTCCTGCTCGTCCACGAGATCGCATTTGTTCAGCAGCAGCACATCGCAGGTCTCAATCTGGTCAATCAGCAGATCAACGATATCCCGGAAGTCGCCATCGCCCGCAGTCATATTGCGGTCAAGCAGACTGTCCCCCGATGCAAAATCATGCCAGAAACGGTTGGCATCGACTACCGTAACCATCGTGTCCAGTCTGGCAAGCTCAGTAAGATCAATATCCAGCTCCGGGTTCGCATAGGTGAAGGTCTGGGCTACCGGAACCGGCTCGCTGATGCCGGAAGACTCGATCAGAATATAATCGAAACGCCCTTCCGACGCGAGATTATTCACTTCCCGCAGCAGATCATCGCGAAGCGTGCAGCAGATGCAGCCATTGGACATTTCCACCAGCTTCTCCTCTGTCCGGGAGAGGGTATTGCCGGATTTTACCAGGCCCGCATCCACGTTCACTTCACTCATATCATTCACAATGACCGCTACCTTCAGGCCATCGCGGTTATGCAGAATGTGATTCAGGAGTGTGGTTTTGCCGGAACCGAGGTATCCGCTGAGTACAGTAACAGGAATTCTCTTCATTGATTTACTCCTTACACAAATTTAGTTTAGGACAGCAGCGCACCCGCCGCCCGTCTATCAGAACTTCTTCCTTCCCAAGGTACGGCTCAGCATGCTTAGCGGGTCTCACGGTGCAGCGTTACACGCTTCAGGCGCGGGCAGTATTTCTTCATCTCAAGCCGTCCGGGCGTGGTTCTCTTATTCTTCGTAGTGGTGTAGTTGCGGTCGCCAGTCTCTGTGCAGGCCAAGGTAACGATTACTCTCACTGAATTCAACTCCCTCTTATTTAATCGTAATTATTACGATTTACACATTCTACATGGTCCGCCTGTCCGCTGTCAACTGGTGATCCGCAAAATTTCAACTCTCTTAGAATTGTGGTCTTTCCTGCGGAGGAATTACGTATAGATGGAATTACAAGTGAAAACGGCTTGGCCTCCTTCAAGAGCGGGGCCGTTTCAGCAGGAAACAGACGGTTGCTCTGGTGAGATGCATCGAAGGTTGTATTACAAAGAAAATATGATTCTTGCAATTCCAAGAACGAAGCGGGAGAGTGAGCCATGAAGATACCTGTGATCATACTGAGCGGATTTCTGGGGAGCGGAAAAACTACTCTGCTGTTAAGTCTGCTGAAGGAGAGCAAGCGGCGGGGGCTGAATCCCGGCGTAGTCATGAATGAGCTGGGGAAAAAGGATGTCGACGGCTATATTCTGCAGGAGAATACCGGCACTAGTGTGGAAAAGCTGCTGGACGGCTGTGTATGCTGCAGCCGCAAGGAAGAGCTGCCGCGCAGCCTGGCCGCCCTGCTGGCGCGCCGTCCGGATATCATCTACATCGAGCTTACCGGCGTAGCGGACCCCGATGAAATTGCCAAATCGCTGCTGGAGATGCCTTTAGCAGACCGGCTGAAGCTGCACTTTACCATCACGCTGCTCGACGCCGAGAATGCGCTGGACTATAACAGCCGCTTCTCCGCCGATAAACAGCTGGTCCGCACTCTGCGCAAGCAGCTCACGGTGGCCGATCTGATTATCGTGAACAAAAGCGATCTGGTCGAACCGGAAACCCTATGGAAAATCGAGAAAATGGTCTATAAGCAAAACTCTGAATCTGAGATTGTTTTTACCCATTACAGCCAGATTAATCTGGCCCCGCTGCTGGCAGGCATCGCCGCCCGTGAACTGCGGAGGCCTGCGCCGCAGCGCGGACCGGGTACTATAAACGGCACATCGCTTAAACGAACCAGTCCTGGCTACGGGGGGAGCGCGACTGCTGTGCAGGAGCCCGAGTCCGGCCCAAGCACCTCCTACTCGCAGGTAGCGGCAGTTACGCTGACCGTTCCGCAGGGGGGAAACGGAAGTATCCGCCGGGAGCAGCTGGAGCTTTTTTTCCGGGAATGGGGAGACAGTCTGCTTAGAGCCAAAGGTCATGTCCAGCTTGCGGAGCAGGATTCCGTACAGCTCGTGCAATATGCGGGACACCGCACAACCTGGGAAGCCTCGCGTTATCCGGGCCAGCCTTACATTGTGTGCATCGGCCTGAATTTGGACGAGAGGGCGGTCAGCCGCCGCTGGGCAGCCTTGTTCAGCTAATATCAGGCGCGGGAAGGAGCCTATGAAGCCTTTGACAACCTTTTCTCCGTTCAAAATACTGCCGCTGCTCATTCCCGCTGCCTTCCTGCTCACGATTTGCATTCTCTGGCTCCCCAGTCATCCGGAGCTGCTTAACAACGGGTATGTGGACACCTTCAAAACAGCGTTTCTCGGCATTCTGCTCGAAGCCCTGCCGTTCGTGCTCCTGGGTGCGCTACTCTCCTCACTGCTCCGCGTCTTTGTTCCGGACGAGATGATCTCACGCTGGATTCCGCGCCATCCGGTTCCGGCTATTCTATTCGGCTGCCTGCTCGGGATCATCTTCCCCGTCTGCGAATGCGGGATGATTCCGCTTGTCCGCCGGTTAATGCACAAAGGCATGCCGCTCTACGTCGCCATCGTCTTCATTCTATCTGGTCCGATCCTGAATCCGGTCGTCTACGGGGCCACCCTGACGGCTTTCCGTTCCCATCCGGAACTGGCCTATGCGCGGATGGGACTGGCTTTTGCCGTAGCCGCCCTAATCGGCCTTGTCATCTATGCCACCGTCCGCAAATCACCGCTGCGTCTATCCATCCCCCGCGAGGGCGGCGAGGAGCATCACCGCACTACCCGCGGCGGGCGTTTAGTCGCAGTCTTTGTGCATACGTCGGATGAGTTTTTTGAAATGGGCAAATATCTGATCATCGGCTGTCTGTTAACCGCCGGTATCCAAACCTTCATGAATCACGGCAGCCTGGCCGCTATCGGAGAGCGCCCGCTGGGCTCCTACCTGTTCATGATGGGGCTGGCCTTTGTACTCTCGCTCTGCTCCACCTCAGATGCCTTCGTCGCCTCTACCTTCCTGCATTCCTTCCCGGCCGGATCATTGCTGGCGTTCATGGTGCTGGGCCCGATGCTCGACTTCAAAAACTCACTGATGCTGCTGTCGCTGTTCAAAACCAGATTCGCGCTTTATCTGTTCTTCCTGATTGTCTCGGCCGTCTTCACCGGCTCGGTGCTGGCTTCACTCTGGCTTTAGCACCCTCACAAACTCAGCATATGCTTCCGATGCAGTTTGTCCGCAGAAACTCAGGGAGCAACCCTCACAAACTCTTAGGAGGTTCCGTATGAATAACGCCCGGAGCATCCGGTTTCACTATTTACTGAGGGCGGTTATTCTGCTCGCCTTCGCCCTCTATATCGGACATCTGGTCCAGCAGGACGCGCTTCATTATTACGTTGCCCCCAAGCTGGCCCGCTGGATCAGACTGTGTCCGGTTCCGCTCTCCCTGATGGCGCTGAGCCTCGGGCTTCAAGCCGTCCTTGGCAAAAGCAGTGTCCTGTGCGACTGTGAGCACCGCCTCCCCCGTTCCGGGCTGGGCAGCTCCGCACTGTACAGCCTGTTCCTGCTTCCGCTGCTGCTAGGGTTTCTCCTGCCTGACCGCGCACTGGGCAGTGCTGCAGCGGCCAGAAAAGGCCTCACCCTGTCTTATACAGCTTCAGAGTCCGGCAGCGGCGCGAAGTTCACTCCCTCTAACCCCTATGAGGCGGAATTTGCCGAGCTGGCCGGCAAGCTGTACGGACAGTCCGTTATTCCTGTATACCCGGAGATTTTCTCCGAGACCCTGGGCGCAATCAACCTGTATAAATCACAGTTTGAGGGCAGGGAAATCTCGGTATCCGGCTTCCTCTACCGCGAGCCGCAGGGTGCGGGCCAGTCCAGCTATGCGGTCAGCCGGTTCCTCGTCCAGTGCTGCACGGCGGATGCCACTCCGTTCGGTATTCTGCTGAAGCCGGGAACACAAATAAGCCTGCCCGCCGATACCTGGATTGAGGTTCGGGGCAAGCTTCATGTGGTGCTCTATCAGGGAGTGGAGACACTGCAGATTACTCCGGAAGTCCTAACCGCAGTTCCTGAGCCGTCCACACCTTATGTATACACTAGTGCCGACGCCGCAGCGGCCTGGGAGGAGCTGCAGCCTTGAGTGCCAGCTTAGATCACCGCATCCAGCGCATCATCGTCATCAATGGATGAACCGGGATTTACGACCTCAATGAGAAGCCGGGCCGGAATACAGATAATCTGCTGTTTGGGCCTGGAGATGAACCCCATATCCAGCGCAATGGTCAGGGGAGCATCCGAGTAAGTCATCTGTATCCCATAGTCGAACACCTTCAGGGTATTGTGACCGAACTTGGTACGGATGTCTATAATCTGTTCTTCCTTGGTCAGGGTTACCGTCTTGTACGCCTTGCCGTTCACTGTAATAACAGCCTTCAGATCTCCCTGTGCATAATGCTCATTGTGATTCGAGAACCACTTATAGCCGTAAATGGAACCGGCGGCAAGCAATACGACCAGGATCATGATGAAATCGCCACGTTTCATGGTTTTCAATGCCGTAACCCTCTCGCTGACTCTTTTATAATCGTAAAAATTACGATCCCTATAAATAATAGTTTAGCCAGGGGAAGATTGTCAACGTCTGCCCAGCCGCTTCAGCAAACTCCGCAGCCACCAGGTAATTCCGGCATAGATCAGCAGTACAATGGCCAGTGTCAGCATCCGCTCCCGGAACGATCCGTCAGCCAGCAGCACCGGCCCCAGCCCATATAGCGTTGTCAGCCCATAGAGTATGGCAAATAAAATATAGATGATCCATCTCATTCCTGTTTGCTCCTCCTCAAGGCTCTGCCTGCTAATTCCGGAGATTAATCGACCATTCCCGCAGAACCCTGTCCAGCTCTTCCACCCGGATCGGCTTGGAGATAAAGTCCTGCATCCCTGCTCGAAGGCACATTTCCTTATCTTCCTTCCGGGCAAAGGCGGTAACCGCAATAATAACCGGAGATAATCCCATCGCCTCGCGGATCCGCCCTGTAGCCTCAATACCATCCAGCACCGGCATCTGAATATCCATAAACACCAGATCATAATGACGTGTGAGCACAGCGTGAACCGCCTGCTCCCCGTTCAGGGCCACATCCGAGGTATAGCCGCGCTTATTCAAATACTTCTGCAGCAGGTGCAGATTCACCGGATGATCCTCGGCAATAAGGATCGACAGCGGACCATATTGCCCCTCCGGATAATCCATATCAAAAATTCCGTTCTTATACTCTTCAGCTGCAAGGATCTCCAGGGGCAACGGAGGCCCCGCAACCTCACCAGACGGCATAACCTCAATCGTGAAATAGAACTCCGAGCCCTCATCTTCGGTACTGTCCACACCGATCGCACCATCCAGCAGCTCGACCAGCTTCTTGCTTATGGCCAGCCCCAGTCCGGTTCCGCCGTATTTGCGGTTAATGGAAGGATGCAGCTGGGAGAACGACTGGAACAACAGGCTCTGGCTGTCCTGCGGAATTCCAATACCGGTATCTGTCACCGAGAATCTGAGAATCATTGACCCGGGTTCCCGTACAGGTTCCAGCTTCACGGAAATACCGACTTCCCCTTCTTCCGTGAATTTCACCGCATTGCCGACCAGATTCACGAGGATTTGCCGCAGCCGGATTTCATCCGTTATTACAAGACCGGGAATCTCCGGGTCTGCTTCGCTGCGCAGGGTCAGCCCTTTTTCTTTGACCCGCGGATAAAAGAGTTCACATACATTCTGAATCACTTGCCGGACATCGACCGGCTGCAGATCCAGCGTCATCATACCGGATTCAATCTTGCTGAAATCCAGCACCTCATTCAGAATATGCAGCAGTGCTCCGCCGCTTTTATTAATAATCTGCGTGTAGTATTCCTGCTCTTCCGTAAGCTCTGTCCCCGAGAGCAGATCAGCCATGCCAATAATCCCATTCATCGGAGTGCGCAGCTCGTGGCTCATAATGGCCAGGAATTCTGATTTGGCCCGGTCGGCCTGCTCCGCTGATTCCTTGGCACGCACAACCGCCTTCTCCTCGGTAATGTCACGGAATACCACTACCGCACCCTTGCGTTCCCCGTTATCATATAATGCCGTCATGCGGTATTTAACGAGGAAGCTGGAACCGTCCTGTCTCCAGAAAATCCCTTCCTGCTCCCGCTCATAGGAGAGATTAGTCGTAAGCAGCTCTGCGAGGGTCCTATGCCCTCCGCGGTAGAGTTCCCCGTCCATCCAGGTCTGGGCGATCGTCTGCAGCTTGATATTGCTGGCCAGCTCCCCGGGAGCGTAACCCAGCATAATGGAAGCCGCCGGATTAATAAAGACCGTATCCCCCTGCAGATTGATGCCAAAGATCCCTTCCGAAACCGAATTCAATATCAGCGCATGCTCATAACTGAGCTTCTCAATCTGTTCCAGATGCCGTTTGCGTTCGGTGATATCGCTCGTGATCGCAAACACGCCTACCACCTGGCTGTCCAGCAGAATAGGTACATAAATCATGCCAACCTCAACCGTCTGCCCGTCACGGCGGATGATCCGGGTCTCAAAGGTCTGGGCCATCCCCCCGGCAGCGGCAAGAAAACGGTTATTCACAAATGCCAGCTCATCCGCATCAATAATCTCACTGTAGCTTGAATGCAGCAGTGTTTCACGGGAATAGCCGGTGAGCTGCTGCAGACTGGCATTCAGCGACTGGATGCAGCCCTGCAGATCCATTGCACTGATCGCGGACGGATTATATTCGAACAGCGACTTGTACCGGTTCTCGCTTTCCAGCAGCTTCAGTTCATATTGCTTGCGCTCAGAGATATTCCGGGTAACCCCAATCATCTCTGTAATTCCCGGGGTTCCCGTCTCCGTATGCCGCAGCGTAGTCTCCACCCACAGATAAGAGCCGTCCTTGCACAGATAACGGAAGACGATAGGCTCCAGCTTCAAGCCCTTCTTACTGTCGTCCAGAAAAGCCTGCACACAGGCAAAATCGTCAGGATGGATATAATCCATCCCATTCGTGCCGACCATTTCTTCCGGAGTATATCCGAACATCTGCTGGCAGACCGGAGAAGCATACAGATATGTCGCCTGTTCATCTGTCGCATTGCGTGAGATAAAGTCCTGAGAATTCTCCGAGATCAGGCGGTAATTCCGTTCGCTGTCGCGAAGCTGTTCTTCCATCCGGTGGCGTTCCGTAACATCCTGCACAATGCCGCGGATCTGCTGAACCTTGCCTGTCGCATCAAGGATAACCTCCCAGTGCGCATAGATCACTTTACGCCCGCCGCTGCCATTCCTGATTCTGAAGGTCGCCTCACCTTGGGTGCCTGACTTCAGTGTATGATGCAGCTCCTCACGCAGCGCCCCCAGATCATCCTTCACCACACAATCCAGGAGCAGCTGATAATCAATCCGGGTATGACTGCCCTGGCAGCCGCCCATTTCAAAAATAGCCCGCATCTGGCTGGAAACCGTCAACTCCGCATAGACCGAATTCCATTCCCACGAACCCATCTGCCCAAGCTCCTGCGCAGACGCCAGCATCTCCTCATATTTCTTCCGCTCTGTAACATCACGGGCAATGGTCAGTACCTGCTGCACTTCACCTTCACGGTCCCGCATAACCTGAAACGAGCTTTCAATCCAAATGTAATGGCCGTCTTTATGCCTTGCCCGGCGGGTAAAGACATCGTTGTCCGAGTATAGCTTGCCCTGCTCGGTCATCTCTAGCGCGTCAACTTCATGATAATATTCCGGCCTTTTCCTGCCGATCATCTCACTTGCGGAGTAACCCATCACTTTCTCAACAGAGGGAGAAACATATCGCAAGGTTCCATCCGGATCGGCAAAGGAGATCATGTCCGGAGTATTTTGCGTAATCAGCTTGTAGAGCTGGTGATCCTCCTCAATCTTCTTCTCTGCTACCTTGCGTGCGGTAATATCAGTCATCTCCGCAATCAGCTGCAGGGGCCTGCCTGTCGATTCATCAATAATTAAAAATAGATGCAGCGCCACCCAGATGATCTCCCCATCTTTGCGCACAAACCGTTTCTCTTTATCTACAGCCGCGCCGGGACTGCGCAGCAAATACTTCATAATCACGCCGTGATCCACGGTATGCTCATCCTCCGGATAGGCAATATCCAGATAACGCAGATCCTTAAGTTCATCCTCTGTATATCCGAACATCCCGCAAAAGGCAGGATTGGCCATGAGCATTGTACCATTGTCAATGGATACTACCGCATAGCCTATGGAAGAACGTAAATACAAATGCTTAAAAAGTGTGTCAGACAAAGCTCCGAGCCTCCTCTGTGAAAGTGGGGGACATAAATTATTATCAGTATACCTTTATTTCGGAAAATATGCTCCAGCTCTGAAGTCACACCAATAATCAGGCAATATATTCAATGCGTCAAAAAACCGCCCCGGTCAAATAAATGACGTCAAGGCGGTTGTTATATGATTTTTATAATATTGGATTGTACCTGATATAAGACAGGGCAGGCCTCTATTAGTCCAGCCTCTTGCGCGGCAGCCAGAAGGCACAGAACACGGCAAGGACAAGAGAACAGCCTGCGAGCAGCCATTTATCGTTATCCCATTCGCTATTTATCAGGCCGAATAAATAAAATCGGCCGGTCAGCTTCCCTTTGGTCATGAAATCAAGCAGATACCAGGAGAACCCGGCAATGTATCCGGCAGAGATGTTGCCGATTAAGAGCGCAGCCGTCATTCCCGCTGATCCTATCGCAACTGCGGTAATCACTGTCCCGCCGATCATCGGCCACAGTTCAAAATCAGCACCGCTCCCATGCATCCATGTGAATAAGGCAGTCACCACAAGGAAGATATAGAGAACGGTGAGCAGCCAGCGGAAAAGAAATACCGGATGATGCCTTACCCGCTTGGCATAGAGCACTTCACCAATCCCGCCATCCTCCAGCAGGCCCAGGTGGGGGAAGACAATCAATCCCAGAAAGCTGATCAGCTGTTCCCCCAGCTTCGCAGCCTGAACCCTGTTCATCAGTGCCGGCTCCATGAAGAACGGGACGACAGCCAGAAGCACTGCGGACAGGAGCCATGAATAATGTGCAGTCAGCCTGAGGTTGTACCCGGCCAGCGGGCGGATGATCTGCCGGCTCATCTAAGCGCCTCCGCTGCAGATGCCGCCACACTTCCTTTAGCTGTCTTCCTGCTCAGCGTTTTGGCTGAATCCAGCCGGCTGCGGTTTCTTTCCCATAACCAGGCGGCTCCTGCAGCCAATAATACAGAGAGTATTAAATAGAAGCTACGGTTAAGTGCAATCTCATCCGTCCACTTCCAGTATAACTCGTAGTCATTAGGCGAGTTGAAGCGGATGAACAGCCGGTTCAGCCCATAAGAGCCCAACAACGGCAGTACCGATACGAACCACCAGATAATCTGCAGGGCGATGGGTACGATCCCCCGGCGGAACAGCATCGAGCCGAACATCCCGAAGGCAACGGAAACCCATAACGTCGGCAGTAGCCACCATGCTGTGTATCCAAGGAAGATTACAACAGCCTGTCCCGTCTGGCCGGTAAGCCCCAGTGAATATACGGTCTGCCAGCCGCCGATGACAGCCAGGATGAGGTAGATCAAAGAGAGCATGACACCTTGTGCAATAAACTTCGAACCGACATACACCCAAGGCGAAATCCTGCGGCTGTAAATCAATTCATTCATCCGGCTTGAGCGGTCCCGGAGCAGCAGAAAGGCAGACAGAAAGACCGGAAAGATCCCTGCTGGCAGCGAGAGATAATCACTGAAGTAGCGTGCGGCTCCGGGCAGCAATTCACCTGCATCCACCTTAGCGTTATAGCGGGCAAGATCCGCTTCCTGCGCCTTTATGGCTTCATCAACAGACTCAATGGCAGAACCGAATTCCCCCAGCCCTTGCTGGTATATACTTTTCCCGCCCAATTGATTGTTCACTGACTCAGCGATAGTGTATACCTCATCCATAGTATACTTATCCGGATTCTTCAGAACCTCATCCAGCTGGGAGATCGCTGCAGACAGGGCTGTCTTCTCCTTCTCGCTCAGCTTAACCTTGAATGGAAAACCCAGCCTGATCTTCTGGCTGGTTCCGGCATCCAGATTCCAGCCCATTTCCTTCCTCATTTGTTCGGCCAAATCGCGGGTATCCGCCGGCTGCTTCCAGCCGTAATACGGGTGTTCAATAGTACCTACATTCTGCGGCGTACTTATAACCGGGGAACCCAGCTCGCCCCAGGTTTCCTCCGTAGCATAAGAGGTGAAATAGAAGAACACGCTCGCGATAATAAACAGATAAAAAACCAGGCTGCGCAGCGTCATGCGCATCTCTTTGCCGATCAGTGCCATCATACGAAGGATTCCTCCCTGCGCATGAGATGCAGATAAGCATCTTCAATCGACGGCGCGGTCTGCTGTGCCCCTGCATAAGGCTGTTCATCTGCAAGCACCCGCACCCGCATATTCCTTCCTTCCGGCACAGCAGACAGAACCGGGAACCGGTCGCGGTCCCGTTCCCACTCCACCCGGTCAAGCTCGGCTATCCAGACACGGCCGGCGGCGGCGGCAGTCAAATCGCCTATTCTGCCGTGATAACGCAGGCGCCCCTTATGCAGCACGGTCATCTGCTCACAGGTGGACTCCACGTCTTCGACGACATGCGTGGACAAGAGAACAATTCTGCCTTCGGCAAACCGGCTGAGCAACCGCCGGAAACGGATCCGCTCTTCAGGGTCCAGCCCTGCAGTCGGTTCATCCACGATCAGCAGCTTCGGCTCATGCACCATTGCCTGGGCTACGCCGAGCCGGCGCTTCATTCCCCCGGATAATGCCTTCACCTTCGTACGGCGCTGCTCGGTAAGGTTAACCAGCTCCAGCAGCTTGTCTATTCTCCGCTTCCGCTCTGCACGGCCGGATATGCCCGATAGCAGCGCCAGATAATCCATCGCCTCCACTACCGTCATCCCCGGATAAAAGGCGAATTCCTGCGGCAAATAGCCAACCAGTTCCCGGATCCGGGCCTTATCTTTCAAGGCAACACCACCAATCTCCACCGTTCCAGAGGTAGGCTCCAGCAAGGTGGCAAGCAGACGCATCAGCGTGGTTTTACCTGCTCCGTTAGGTCCGAGCAGGCCGTGAATGCCTTCGCCCACCCGGAAGCTGATATCCTGCAGTGCCTGCTTGTTTCCGTAGGTCTTGGTTAAATGATTAATAATTAGCTCCATCCCAGTCTTCTCCCCCGTTCTTACAATTCCCTGTTCACCCGTCATTCTCCGGACTCCACGACAATTCAAGCTTCTCAATCAGCAGACCTGCTGCGATCAGAAGGAGCGACAGCGCCACGCATAGTTCCTTATCAATCTTTCCAATCGAGATCATCAGGGCAAAAACAGCCGTTAGGATTGTGACACATGATATTGTCATTGCCTTGCGCCTGGCCAGCATCCTGCGGTTATGCAGCACTTTCTCTGCATCACGCTTGTCATATTCCAGCAGACGCGCTTTGCGGTAGACCTCATCCAGAAATAACTGTTCCGGTTCGTTTGACCTCACAATCCCACTCCTCCTTTTCGTAAATCTGCCTAAGCTTCTTGCGCGCCCGGTGCAGCAGCACCTTGAAGCTAACCATATTGCGTCGCATTACTGCTGCCGCCTGCTCATAAGACATCTGTCCCACATCCACCAGATAGACCGCCTGGCAGTAATCCGGCTTCATCTGGCGCAGCCTTCTGCGCCATTCCAGGTCTTCTTCACGGATAATAGCCAGCCGCTCGGGATCGTCTGTTCCCTGTGTATGTACGCAGCCGTATCTCTCGAATCCGCCGCGGTCTGCCGGACCATCACCCTGTGACCTGCGGTCTTCAGGATTATGGCTCTCTTCCGCGGTCAAGGTACGCTGTCTGCTGCGCTTGCGGATGGAGTCAATGCTTTTATTGCGCAGGATCGTGAACAGATAGGTTTGGAAGGATGCACGGTGATCATACTTCTCCGGATACACCAGCAGATAAGCGAAACAATCCTGCGCCAGATCCTCGGCCGTATGATAATCTCCGGTCAAGTGGTACGCAAAACGTACCGCCGGCTTCCTGTACTTACACACCAGCCACTCAAAAGCCTCCAGGCTTCCGTCCCGGAACCTGACCAGTACAGCCTCTTCTTCCGCGGAATTATCCTTCGCTTCCTCTGACTCAGGGTCTTCCGCATGTTCTCTTCCGTTTCCGTTCGTCTTACGCCGCCTCCTCTCCCGCTGAGCCATCTACTGGTTATTCGTTTACCTCCGGCAAAAGGTTACAGTCTGTCCGCAAAAAATAACCCCACTAAGTGGGGACCCCAAAACAAAAATTATCCTTACAACAGAAACGGTAATGCCGTCCTAATGAGGGCTGTCGTTTCTTCAAGAAGCTGGATGGAGCAGCAGACTATGGCTTACGCCTGCTGCTGGGCCAGCTGTGAGATTCCTGCAATGATTATTTTCAGGCCTGTACGGAACATGTTATCCGAACCCAGCTCGCGGAATAAGCCATTATGGTGCATACGCTGCACCACGTTCGGTCCTTCTCCGGACAGATGTGCAAGCGAATCCATAAACATTCCTTGCGCTCCGTCCTCCGCTTCCTTCTTCATGGCTGTATCGACTCTGCGTTGCTCATATTTATCGAGTTCAAAAGCAATCACATAGTTCAGCAGGCAGGCAATCGAGGAAAACTTGTCGCTGTCGCTGACGGGAAGATGATCCACGATCTGCAGAAGCGAGTTGATTAAGGCCAGATAGTCCGGCTCGGAAGGTACCGTTCTCATTAACAGCTGGGCGGAACACGGATACTTAATCATTACGCTGCGGATCATCGATGCACATTGAAACAGCTGCTCTTCCCACTCTCCTTCGAGCTTAGCAGACTGCAGGGCCTCTTTCGCCACCTCATTGGCGAGCGTCTGAAACAGGCTCTGCTTGCTTTTGAAATGCCAATACAGCGAAGGGGCCTGGATATGCAGCAGATCCGCCAGCTTCCTCATACTGAAATCCTCAATGCCTATTTGGTCAAGCAGCTCCCAGGCTGCCTTGATGATATTTGGTTCGGTAATTTGCAGATTTTTGATTCTCATACGAGCCCTCCCGAGTACAAGCTGTTTCTATTCTAAGCGATCCTGCAAACAGGGTCTACCATCGTTAGATAATTCATGCGGCAGAATAAACTTACATCGTTAGATATTTTCCTTTACAGTTAAAAAAGGCAGTGCTATATTAATCTCACACCGTTAGATTGAGGGTGCAGAGATCCTTACCGGCCGGAGGGGTCAGCTGCTTTCCGATCATTATTCAAGCTTCGCAGGATGACCCATATTAATTTTAAGAGGACGTGTACTGCAATGAATCCATCCGCAACAGAAGCCGCCCTGCAAGGCGGCAAGCCTTTTTCGATCAAACCGCTTATCCCTGTACTCTTCTCGCTCATTGCCGGAATGCTGCTGGTTATGCTGGACAATACCATTATGAATGTGGCCATACCTGAGCTGGAGAATGTATTTCACACCAGCCTAAAGACCATCCAATGGGCGATTACCGGCTACACGCTGGCTACCTCCATGATCATTCCGCTCGCAGGGTGGTTCTCGGACATATTTTCCGCTAAGCGTGTTTTTCTTGTATCTATTCTATTGTTCACTGTCGGCTCCCTGCTGTGTGCAGCGGCCCAGTCCCCGGCTCAGCTGATTGTTTTCCGGATTATGCAGGGTCTTGGCGGCGGCATGGTGGCTCCTATCGGCATGGCCTTATCCTTCAAAATCGCCCCGCCTGAGCGGAGAGGCGAGCTGATGGGCTTCCTCGCCATGCCCATGCTGATCGCTCCGCTGCTCGGCCCCGTGTTATCCGGATGGCTGCTTGAATATGTGAGCTGGCATTGGATTTTCCTGATCAATCTGCCTATCGGCCTGATCGCAATCTATTTAGGGATGAAGTATCTTCCGGTCTCCGAAAAAGGAACCTCCGCCAAGTTGGACATTTGGGGAATGATCCTGTCCCCGCTGGCCTTCTCCAGTCTCGTCTTCGGAGTGCACAGAGGTGGCGCGGAGGGTTGGACAGACTTCTATACATTGCTGCCGCTTACCTTCGGCTTAGTTGCTCTGTCATTATTTATTGTTGTAGAGCTGCGACAGAAGGAGCCGCTGCTTGAGCTGCGCTCCTTCCGTTCCTTCGAGTTCACCAAAGGCATTATTCTGGTCTGGATTAACCAGATCGCGTTATTCGGTTCGATACTGCTCATTCCCTTATACCTCCAGCAGGTTAGAGGCTTCTCTTCGTTTGAATCGGGGATGATGATCATTCCGCAAGCGCTGGTCAGCTTCGCCGGCGTTATGGCTGGGGGCAGACTTCTCGACAAATACGGAGCACGGATTCCTGTGTTCTCCGGTCTTGTGCTGCTCTCGGCTGCACTCGTTCTTCTGTCACGGCTGGACAGCGATACGACGATCTATGCGATGATTGGATCCTTCGCCCTTCTGGGACTGGGCCAGGGCCTCACCACCATGCAGCTCGGCACCCATGTACTCAAGTCGGCACCCAAAGACCTGATCAGCCGGGTAACCCCGCTGACCACCTCCGCCCAGCAGATTGTCGGCTCCTTCGCCATTGCCATCATCTCCGGTCTATTGTCTTCCAACATCGCTGAGCACATGAGCCAGGCCAGCTCCGCTTCAGCTTCTGCCCATACTGCAGCGATGGTTGCAGGGTTCCACGACACCTTCCTGCTTCCGCTGAGTCTGGCACTTTGCGGGGTTGTATTGAGTCTGTTCCTGCGGAAGCAGGAGCACGGAAGCGGGCAGTGAATAAGGTATTTAAAGAGGCCATCGCGCTACGCAAGTTGATCGGCATGAAGTTAAGTGCATCCGGCTTCGCCTCACATAGCGTACATCACGTATATCACGCATCACGCATACTTGCATATCACGCACATCACGCATATCACGCATATCACGCATATCACGCATATCACGCATATCACGCATATCACGCATATCAAGCATATCACGCATATCACGCATATCACGCATATCACGCATATCACGCATATCACGCATATCACGCAAAAAAAGATGCTCCCCTTACCGGGTAGCATCTTTTGCGGCTTCACGTTTCTCATCCCGCCCACATCAGTCCTATAATTGGTGCATTGTCTTCGGTTTTTCGCATACATCCGGCCCATCTGCCCTAACATTGGTGCATTGTCTTCGGTTTTTCGCATACATTCGTCCCATCTGACCTATCGCTGGTGCATTGTATTCGGTTTTTCGCATACATCCGGCCCATCTGCCCTAACATTGGTGCATTGTATTCGGTTTTCCGCATACATTCGGCCCATCTGCCCTAGCGTTGGTGCATTATATTCGGTTTTTCGCATACATCCGGCCCATCTGCCCTATCGCTGGTGCATTGTACTCGGTTTTTCGCATACATCCGACCCATCTGCCCTAACATTGGTGCATTGTCTTCGGTTTTTCGCATACATTCGGCTCATCTGCCCTATCGCTGGTGCATTGCTCCGATTGTATTCGGTTTTTCGCATACATCCGGCTCATTTGCCCTATCGCTGGTACATTGTATTCGGTTTTTCGCATACATCCGGCTCATCTGCCCTATCGCTGGTGCATTGTATTCGGTTTTTCGCATACATCCGGCTCATCTGCCCTATCGCTGGTGCATTGTATTCGGTTTTTCGCATACATCCGGCTCATCTGCCCTATCGCTGGTGCATTGTATTCGGTTTTTCGCATACATCCCGCTCATCTGGCTACTTTTGGTGGACTCAGAGGGAACTTCATCCCCTGATTTCCCCACAACGCCTACTTTCGGCGAATTCAGGCGCACTTTTACCCCTCATTTCCGTTTGCCGCCCAATTCCGGCAAATTCAGGGGCACTTTTACCCCTCATTTCCGTTTGCCGCCCAATTCCGGCAAATTAGGGGCACTTCTGCCCCTCATTCACCCACCTAGCCTCTTTCCAGCCTACATTCCACCCATTAGCTCAAAAATCAAAATGGCTCGTAATTGCCTGAGCAATTACGAGCCATATTTGTAAAACGGATGCGGTCAAGAGGACTCGAACCTCCACGATATTGCTATCACTGGCACCTGAAGCCAGCGCGTCTGCCAATTCCGCCATGACCGCATATTATGTAGTTCAGTGATTCAATCACCGTAATTAAGAATATACTCTCTTTAAATATAAATTGCAAGCATTATTTATTGGTGATTATTACAGCACTATGAAAGTCCTGCTATCCACTCAATGACCCGCAAATAATATGCATGGAATATTATTGAAATACTTATTATTATAATGTATATTCCTCATATGGATTAATAATATAAGGAGGAATAACATGGATTCTTTAGATTACAAGATCATCTCAGCAATAATGAACAACGGCAGGATCACCTGGTCCGAGCTTGCCGGACTGCTGGGCCTTTCTTCTCCTGCCACTGCAGACAGGGTTCGGCGGCTGGAAGAGCAAGGTGTCATTACCGGATATACGGCGCTGATCGACGCGGAATCTGCCGGTTACGGATTGGCTGCACTGATTGCCGTATCGCTGGAGCGGCCGGAACACCGGCAAGGCTTCATAGAACTCGTGATGAAGCTGCCGGAGGTTCAGGAATGCCATCACACTGCCGGGGATGATGATTACATCCTGAAGCTGCGCTGCCGGGGAACAAGGGATCTGGACAGGATCATCAGCGATGAGATCAAAGGCCTGCCGGGTATCGTGCGGACCCGCACTACGATTATCCTCGGAACGGTCAAAGAAACTCCGCATGTACCGCTGCCCCCGGCAGAACGCACACGATGAATATATGGCTGGCCATGTTAAGCGGTCTCAGCTTCGGCTTCATTATTGCCGCTCCTGTCGGCCCGATGTCTCTGCTGTGCATGAACCGTACACTGAAGTCCGGCTTCACTGCCGGTCTCGCCACGGGCGCCGGAATAGCGCTCGCTGACGCCTTCTATGCGCTGGTGACCGTTGCCAGCTTCCGGGTTGTGAATGATTTCACCACCACCTACGCCCTTCCGCTTCGTCTGCTAGGCAGCCTGTTTCTCGGCTACCTGGGGCTGAAGGCGATATGGCCGGGTCCGGCCAAGGCAGAACCGGTAACAGCAGCCGTGCGCAACGGAAATATCTACAGCCTGTCCTCCGCCTGCCTGTTGACACTAGCCAATCCGGCAACACTTCTGTCCTTCATGGCGCTTGCCGCTTCCCTGGGCCAGTCAATCAGCGCCTCCCTGTTTCTTCCGGCAGGTATTGCTCTGGGCTCCTTCGCCTGGTGGCTGCTGTTATCCGGCCTAATCGCCCTTATCAGGGGCAGGCTGTCCGGCAGCTTCAGCCGGTTCCTGAGCCTGGGCACCGCAATCATACTGGTTCTGTTCAGCTTATACGGCAGCTTCACCGTATTGTCCACTTATTGGGGGCAATTGTTATGAAGACCGCCCGCGGTTCCTCTGCTAATCCAGCCTCTGCTTTGCCGCAAGAACAACAGCGTCACTCCCGGCCGCACAGCCCGCTCCAGCTGGTGCATTTCCTGGCCGGATATTTCATTTCCAGAATCGGAGACGCCATATACACCTTTTGTCTGCCGCTGCTCTCCTACAGGCTGACCGGGTCTGTGCTGGTAATGAGCTCGCTGTTTGCCGTCAGTGTGCTGCCGGTCATACTGTTCGCCCCTTTTGCCGGAGTGATCCTCGACCGGTTCAATCGCAAGCGGCTGATGCTCTGCGCAGATCTGATCCGAATGGGGCTCATTGCCCTCATTCCTATACTGGCACATTACGGACTGCTCGCCATTTGGCATCTGTACGTCATTTCTCTGCTCTTATCCATTGTATCAACAGGTTATGATATAGCGGTTGTAACCCTCATTCCGGCGCTGTCCGGGAAGAATCTTACCCGGGGGAATGCCGGAGTGCAGACCGCAGGCCAGCTGGCCGATATGCTGGGACCGGCAATCGCTGGCGGATTGGCCTCGCTTATGAGCATTACCTCCATCCTGTGGCTGGATGTCGCTTCCTTCGCGGTCATTCTCTACGTTCTGTATCGGCTTCCGCAGGAACCCGCACGGACACGCAGCGCCAAGCCTGCTTTTGCCGCCGAAATGTCCCAGGGCTTCCTCTGGCTGATCCGCAGCCCGGTCCAATTGGCCCTCTCTGTACAGGCAGCCATCGGCAACTTCGGCTACAGTGCAGCGTATGCCACCCTGACCTACTACCTGATTACCAATCTTCATTTAACTACAGGTCAAATGGGCATGACTTATACCTTGCTCGCTGCCGGAGGAGTCGCCGGGAGCCTTGCGGTTATATATCTTGACCGTCATTTCAGGCGCGGCCGCCTGATTCCGTTGCTGCTGCTGGCCGGAACCTGCGGATTTGTGCTGGCCGGCTTTGGCGACTCCTGGCTGGCGCCGGGAATCGGCTTCGGCCTGGTTGCTGCCTGCAACACCTCCTGGTCCGTCTTGTCCGCTTCCATCCGCCAGGAGCAGGTTCCGCCCGAGCTGCTCGGCAGAGTGCTGAGCTTCTCCAGAGTCGTCACCCGCACGGCTATGCCGGCCGGTGCATTACTCGGCGGCTGGATGAGCGGTGCATTGGCCCCCGGTGCAGTATTTCTGCTGGCCGCCGCCGCCAAGCTGATCGAGGTGCTTATTGCTGTTGCTTCACCAATCCGCAGACTGTGACTGGTGCCTACGCCAGTACCTTCAGCACATCCTCGATTTTACGCTGATGGGACAGCACACCATAATTCATCCAGGCCATGAAATCAACCTCGTACACGCAGCGGTTGCGCACAGCGGGCAGGCTTCTCCATAGCTGTGTATCGAGCAGCTCCCGGCTTTCACCTTCCTGCTTGTCAAAAGTTATAAACAGATGATCTGCAGTCAGCTCAGACAATTCTTCACGGCTCAGGTTCACACGCTTCTGTCCCCGGGTAAGCCTGCTGACGAATCCATGCCGCTGGAGCCCCAGATCCTCATGCAGAACGCTTGCTGAATATCCCAGCTCATCACAGCCATACAGAGCAACTCCATAAGCGGATATCCGCAGTAACGCTACCGTCTGTCCCCGGATGCTGCGGCTGAGCATCCGCTTGGCCTGCCGGGCCTGCTGCTCATAATGGCCGATAACTTCCTGCACCCGTTCCGTTCTGCCGAAGACAGCAGCTGCGGAGCGGAGCGTTGCCCGCCAGTCCTCCTGATGGAACGGAAGCCGGAGCAGCGGGGCCACCTGGCGGCATTCCCCCAGCTGCCAGCGCTGAAAGCCGTCATCCAGTATAATCAGCTCAGGCATATACCGGGAGAGTTCTTGCCAGTCTCCGCTCGAAATATCAAAGGCAGGAACCTGATCAAGACCCAGATACTCCTGCTTCCCCCACTGGGCATGACAATATTGCACCACCGGAGTAATCCCCAATGCCAGCAGATAATCCTCCAGAAAAGGGGCAAATACGCGGACTCCCTCCTGATGAAGGTTCCTGTATTGGCCTGGAGTTACTCCAACTGTTCCTTTGAAGCGGCGGTTGAAATAATACTCATTGCTGTAGCCGACAGCCAGTGCAACATCATGCAGGCGGTCCCTGGTCAGCAGCAGCTGCTGCTGTGCCCGTTCAATACGCAGTCCATTCAAGTGCTCCAAGGGAATCTGACCGGTAATTTCTCTAAAAAGCTGGGTATAACGCGCACGGCCAATCCCTGCAAGCTCAGCCAGCTGGTCGACAGATAAGGATTCATTGAAATGGTCCTCCATATAGCGGATCGAACGCTCCACCGCCTCATGATCATCCCTGGTCTTCATCGCCGGAGAATTCGCCCGCATGAGCAGCAGCAGGAGCTCCTGAAAACGGGTCTGAGCCGCAAACCATTCAATATCCTCGGAACTCCTGCGGCTATGATAAATGGAATCCAGCAGCAGTACACACTGCGAATAAGGTCTGCAGTTAAGGAATCCCGGCCGGAGCATGCCATCTCCAGACTCCCTTTCCACTCCGTTAGGTTTGCTGTCTCCGGTATGAATAACCTCAAAGCCTATCCGGTAAAAGCTCAGCCCCCGCTCTCCGGCCCGGATTCTGTTTAGTGATCCGGCCTCTATCAGAAATGCGGCACCTTTCTCCAAGGGATATTGCCTGTCATCCGCTTTGAGCCAGCCCTGCCCTTCCGAAACTATAATTAATGTATGTTCCTTGTACACATCTGTCGGTTCATTTCCAGACGGGGACTGGGCAACGGTTTCTATGTTAATCAGGCTATAGAATAGCCTTCTTCCGGTATTTTCCTGTACTAGATCCGCCATTCCACCCCTCCTTATTGAGAATCATTATCACCAACTCAGTGTAAAACAAAAAAGAAGATCTATCAACTGTGCTGATAGACCTTCTTTTCACTTGCTTCATCAAAATTATGTTATTTCACCATTACCTTCAGCAGATCGTCGAGCTTCATCGTATTTGCCGTGATTGCACCGGATTGCCAGTGGGAACGTTCCATTCTGTAGATGTTCCCGTTCTTCACCGCAGGCAGGTTCTTCCACAGAGGGCCATCGAGAATCTGGATCGCCTCCTGATTAGCCGCAGTATCCCAGTCCCCATTGTCAGGGAATACAATGATGTGATCCGCTTCAAGCGCTGGTATCACTTCTTCGGAAATAATGGACTGATATTCCGTCATCTCAGCAGCCATCGGGACAGGAGTCAGACCGAATTGATCATAGAGCACACCGGTAAAGCGGTTTTTAACTCCAAAAAGAGCAAAGGTTTTGTCCGCGACATTAAGCCGGATTACAGCTACCTTTTCCTGTCCCAGAGCCTGCTGCAGCTTGGCTTTACCATCGGCTACCTTCTGGTCATACTCAGCAAGCACAGCCTCACCCTTCTCCGGAATACCCAGCGCATCGGCAATCGCTGTGAGCATTAGCCTTGAATCCTGCAGCACGCTCTCCGGCAGACGGTAGGTTGGCGCCACCATGGAATATTGTTCATACTTAGCGGCATCTGCACCGCCATCGGTAATAATCAGATCGGGATTTTTGTCGAGCAACGCTTCCATACTGCCGCTAATATCGAATTCAGGCACATCCAGATTCAGATAATCCTGCTTGCCCCAGCTTGGATGATACCACTGCACCACTGGAGTAACGCCTAGTGCCTTCAGATAATCTTCTACATAGATCCCCGCCACCCGCTTAGGATTTACGGGAATTTCTACATCTCCGAATTCTCCGGTAATCGTACGGGTCGCTCCTTCTTCTGAGGCATTATTGCTGCTCTCTGTAGGAGTTGCACTGGCTGCTGCTGCCTCTTCCGCTGTATTCCCTGGTTGGACAGCGTTGCCCTCCGCAGCCTTGTTAGCAGTCCCGCAAGCCGCCAAAGCGGACATTGCCAGCATAAGTACGATTGTCCAGATAAACTTCCGGCCCCGGTTTGTCATTTCTCTTCACTCCTATGTCTGTTTTCATTGATTATCATTCTCATGTAATCTTAATGACAATAGTAGCATGTCCTGATCAGCTTTCAATGCACTTTCTCTGCCAAAATCTTATACAAACTAAGCGTATTGAATTTAGCTGTAAGCGGGAACGACATTGCCGCCCTTGTGTATGGACGGTACCGTTTCAGTGAGAAATAGAAGGATAAGTGATCCTGTGAAACATATAAATTCTTGTAGTTATTAAAAAAATTGACCCCGCCAGCAAGCGGCGGAGTCCATAGTTCATAAACATATATAGCACATACAAGCTGAGGATATCCTTAATATACCATCCGTTTGTAAATGGAATGTGTGAGGTAATCCATGAAAATAATAAATATATCCGTGTTCATTATAATCCGCTATCCCCTGTCACCCACGTATCTGTCGCGTCCGGCCCCCATTCCTGCCGCGAACAAGAGCACGCTTGCTGCCGCCAGCAGTGCCAGCGGTGTGTTCCAGCTGTTCGTAGCATCATGCAGCAGACCGAACAGTGCCGGTCCCATCGCGGCCAGCAGATAACCGGCCGACTGGGCCATGCCCGACAGCTCACTGGCTTCCTGCGTAGTCCGGGTGCGCAGGCTGAAGAACATCATCGCCAGTCCAAAAGCAAATCCCCCGCCGATTCCGATGCATACCGCCCATACCGCCATCAGCTCCGTGCTGCCCAGCCAGATTCCAAGGATGCCAATGATAAACAGGATAGAAGTAATAACTACCAGCAGACGCTGGTTCTTCATCCGTCCGGCCCAGAGCGGTACAAAGAATGTAAACGGCAGCTGTGCCAGCTGCATCAGTGAGAGAATCCACCCCGCGTGGCTGGAGGACATTCCCCGCTCCCCGAGAATAACCGAAAACCAGGCGATCAGGACATAGTAGAGCAACGACTGCAGCCCCATGAACAATGTAACCTGCCAGGCGAGCGGGGAGCGCCATACGCGCACAGCCGAAGACCGCACGGCGCCTGTACCGCTTGGGCTAAGGCTCTTCATCTGCGGAATCCAGAGCAGTGTAGCCAGCGCAGAGATGATAAACCACAAAGCCAGGGTTCCCCTCCATCCAAGCCCCGCATGGGAGGCCAAAGGAACACTGATTCCTGAAGCAGCAGCTGCACATATATTCATCGAGACCGTGTAGATTCCGGTCATCAGGCCGATGCGGTGCGGGAATTTCCCCTTGATCAGTCCCGGCAGCAGCACATTGCAGACGGCAATGGACAGGCCAATCATTGCCGTACCCGCAAACAAGGTGACGGTTCCGGAAGCCGAACGGACGAGTATTCCCATAGACAGCGTAAGCATAGCCAGCATCAGGATATTGGCAAGTCCCACTTTGCGGGCTAGCTGTGGAGCGAATGGAGATAGTAGCGCAAAGGCCAGTAGCGGCAAGGTCGTGATCGCTCCGGCCAGGGTATTAGACAATCCCAGGTCATCCCGGATTGTCTCCAGGAGAGGTCCGACTGAAGTGAACGGGGCGCGCAGCGCAGCAGCGACACAAATTATGCCGGTGATGAGCATCCACCGGCTGGCGGTATTTGAATCATGCGCGGGCAAACCTGGCTCCGCTATGTTGCTTTTTTGACGGCTGAATTTCATGTTGTTCCTCCAAGGCCGCAGCAAAACACCCGTCAAGCCGGGGGCTTGTCAGGGAATAAAGCTGCTGTATGTAGTAGACTTTCAGATCCATGGCACATGTCGCCATTATATCTCTTTACGCTGGAGGCTGCACAAATTTAAGTTAGTTCCGAGGGTTGACAATACGTCTGAACATCATCCGCAGCAGGAAAAACCGCCGGTCTCCGGGGACCGGCGGCGGCACACATAAGTGAGGCTTAATTAAATCCAGAAGGATTTAGTAATGATTACGAGCAGGATGAACAGAACCAGAATCGCGCCAGTGGAAGTGAATACTCCGCCGTATCCCCCAACATTTTCGCTCATGTTAACTCCTCCTTTATACTTGAATACAGTTAAACTATGTGGAAAAAGCCATTCGCGACTGGGTGAACCGGCAATAAATCAGATGAATTACATGTAATTTTAAACATCTTACCGTTGACAAATCATGTAACCCTCTTTAGTATCCTAAGAATAAGGTTCACTTGAGAATCAATCTCAATAACCAGATACATAACACACTACAGAAAAGAGTGAACAAGAGATGCTGCGTCGTTTTTTCTCCTATTACCGTCCTTATAAGAAGCTGTTTATCCTCGACTTCACCTGTGCGGTAGGTGCCGGTCTGCTGGAGCTTGCTTTTCCCGTAGCGGTCAATAAATTCATTGATGATCTGCTGCCGGGTCAGGACTGGCCGCTGATTCTGATTGCCTGTGTGGTCTTGCTCGGAATTTACGCGCTGAATACGGCAATGAACTATGTTGTCACTTACTGGGGGCACATGCTGGGCATTAACATTGAGACCAATATGCGCAAAAAAATGTTCGATCATATCCAGAAGCTGTCCTTCCGCTTCTTCGATAATAACAAAACAGGTCATCTGCTCGGCAGAATTACCAATGACCTGAACGATATCGGCGAAGTGGCCCATCACGGGCCGGAGGATGTGTTCATCGCTGTCATGACACTGATCGGTGCATTTATTCTGATGGCGGATATCAATCTCCAGCTGGCTGTGATCACCTTCATCATCGTGCCGGTTATGGCCTGGGTCATCATCCATTTCGGCCGCAATATGACGGAAACTTACCATCGTCTGTTCGGCAATGTGGGTAACTTTAATGCCCGGATCGAGGACAATGTCGGCGGGATTCGTGTGGTTCAGTCTTTTGCAAATGAGGAATATGAGAAAGAGCTGTTCGCTGTGGACAACCAGAAGTTCCGCCAGACCAAGCTGATGGCTTATAAGCTGATGGCCAAAAGCTCCTCGGTCAGCTATATGATGACCCGTCTGATTACCATTGTAGTAATGGTCTGCGGCGCCTGGTTCTTCATTCAGGGAGAGCTTGAGATCGGGGAATTCGTCGCTTTCATCCTGCTGGCTAACGTCTTCTTCCGCCCGATTGAGAAAATCAACTCCGTCATCGAGAGCTATCCGAAGGGGATTGCCGGGTTCAAGCGTTATCTTGAAGTCATTGATACCGAGCCCGATATCGCGGACAAGCCGGATGCTGTAGAAGTAGGCTCACTCCGCGGGGATATCAGCTTCAGCAATGTCAGCTTCAGCTATGAAGCGGACCGTACGGTTCTGGCGGATATTAGCCTGAACGTAAACGCCGGTGAAACCATTGCCTTCGTCGGACCATCCGGCGCCGGTAAAACAACGATCTGCAGCCTGCTTCCCCGCTTCTATGATGTGACCGGCGGAGCCATCTCCATCGATGGGATCGATATCCGCGATATGAAGCTCACCTCGCTGCGGAAGCAGATCGGGATCGTGCAGCAGGATGTGTTCCTCTTCTCCGGCACGATCCGTGAGAATATCGCTTACGGTAAGCTGGATGCAGAGCTGCCGGAGATCTGGCAGGCCGCACGTCAGGCTCACCTGGAAGAGCTGATCAACAGCCTGCCGAACGGGATGGATACCGTTATCGGGGAACGCGGCGTCAAGCTGTCCGGCGGACAGAAGCAGCGCCTGGCGATCGCCCGCATGTTCCTCAAGAATCCGCCGATTCTGATTCTGGACGAAGCCACCTCGGCCCTCGACACCGAGACCGAAGCGGCGATTCAGCAGTCGCTGGCTGACCTGTCCGTGGGCCGCACAACCCTTGTCATCGCCCACCGCCTGACAACGATCAAGAATGCCGACCGGATTATCGTGGTCAGCGAGGACGGCATCTCTGAGGAAGGCCGCCATGAGGATCTGGTGGGCGCCGGAGGCACTTATAGCCGCCTGTATCAGGCGCAGTATAATGCTTAGGAGTACACATTAAAAACCTTGCGAGATGCGGCCTGCGTGCTGCACTTCGCAAGGTTTTTTTCGTTCACGGGCCTCATTCCCGCAACCTCCCGTGAACAGTTTCGTCAATTAGTATATGTAATGCAACTGAAGAAAGGCGGGGGTCTTAGGATGAAAATAAAAATACTCATATTGCTAACGGCTGTTATAGTCCTATGCGGCTGCTCGAGTAGTACTCGGATTAAGGGCGGCTCTGCAATTGATTGGGTGGATTTCCTAAAGTTGAATGGACATTCCTACACCGGATCTTGGGAAAACGTGATTAAGAATCCGGATCAAGTCACCACTGAGACTGTTGGTAAAGTGGACTTTAAAGTCGCGGATGTCGTTACTAATCCTCATTACCAGACGAAGGATGGCGATGCTGCCTTTTTGGAAAAAGGAACTAAGCTATACCGCATTGAAGGCTTTAAGACAGACGAAGTTATTGCCGCTAAAGATGAAACACGCATCGGCGGATACCGCTTATATGTGGAGGATGATTACTCCAATAACCTGCAGCAGCGATATAACGACGTCATTAAACACAATATAGAGCGGGTTGAACTATATCATCAGGATGATGTGAAGCCTTACAAAACTCTAACCGATGATGAAACCAAGCGCTTCATTCACTTGCTGGAAAGCGGAAAAAACACGCAAAATTACAGCCCTCAGAATAAGGACGGTGATCCGGAATATTATCAGGTAGTCCTATATACCGGCGGGCCGTTTGCCTTCTCCTTTTCTCTTGTTGATGACGGTGTGAATGTGTTCTTTTCGCCTTGGGATACCAGAATTGTCGGCGACGAAATCCGAAGTTTATTACAACCTTAGAAACGGCCTATAAAGTACAATCAACCAAACTGCAAGGTTACCTATGCCCCAGTTTGTTCGTTTAAGATTGGCATCTGCTCATCAGCGTTAAGTGTTCTAATCATCAGTCCTGCCCAGAAAACGGATCGCCAGCTCTCTATAAAAGTCGATTGATTCCAGGTAAGCCTCAATATCCACCCACTCATCCGGCTGGTGGGCAAGGCGGTGGTCGCCCGGTCCGTAGATCAACACCGGAAGCCTGCCGTTATCATGCAGCACGGAGCCGTCCGTGTAATAGGGTACGCCTTGAATTGGAGTTACGTCTCTTGCCGCATCACCTTCTGCTTTTTCAGCAGGGCCTCCCGCTTGGCCCTGCCGCCTCTGCTGCGCAGCAATTTCCAAAGCCGTAGTAATCAAACGCTGGCCGGGATCAGTATAGACCACACTGCGGTCCAACAGCTGCTCTACCTGATAACGGTAGTCCGGATGAAACTGCTGAATCTCCTGCAGCTTGTCCTCAATCTCCCGCAGCAGCGGACCATGCTCCAGCGGCGGAACGGTGCGGATATCCACATCGATGGTGCAGGAATCCGGGACCACATTGGTCTGTACACCACCGGTAATCTTGTTCACGGACAGGCTGCTTGAACCAAGAACCGGATCTGTGGCCTGCCACTCCAGAGCATGGCGGTGCAGCAGCGCGATTACCTCCATCATGCCCTCCACCGCATTGAGTCCAAGCTGCGGCATGGAGCCGTGGGCGCTGCGCCCGAAGAGGGAAATGCGCAGCCAGAGGGCGCCTTTGTGGCCGACCGCCACCCGGCTGCATGTCGGCTCGCCGATGACGAGGCCGTCCAGCTCCGGCAGGTCGTGCCTGTGCTGCTCGGCATATAGCCGTGCGCCGCAGCTGTCCACCTCTTCCCCGGCTGTCGCCAGGATGAGCAGATCACCGGCCAGCCGGATGCCGTCCTGTTGCAGGGAAGCTGCGGCGAGCAGCATGGCGGCCAGGCCGCTTTTCATATCCGAGGTGCCCCGGCCATACATCCGGTCCCCCTCAATCACCGCGCCATGCGGGGGATAGCTGCCTGCTGCTGCGCTCCACGGACTGACCGTATCAAGATGGCCGCAGAACATCAGCTTCCGGTTGCCGGAGCCGGCAATCACCGCCTCCAGGTTGCTCCGTCCCTGCTCCACAATCGTAATGCTGCTGGATATGCCCAGCTCCCGCAACACCTCCTGCAGCAGCAGAGACAGCCTGTGCTCATTGCCGGGGGGATTACAGGTATCCACCTGGATCAGACGTTGCAGAAGAGGCACGGCAAACTCGCGGCTTCTCACATTGATCATAGTTCAACATCCTCCTTGGTTAGGTAGTTTCAGTTCAATTTAGTTTAATTTAGTTTAATTTAGTTCAACTCAGTCCAGTTCATCCTCGTTTCGGCCAAGTTTACAGCACGCCCATCCAGATCGTGCAAATAACTTATGTTGAAATCTACGTGATCTCCGTGATTTTTGCAGCCGCAAAAGTCACGTTGTCCTGGAGCATACGTATCACTCAGGACAAAACCTTGGCGCCGCTAAACGTATCAGCTTCTTCCCCTCCAACATTTCCCGGATGATCGGCTTCCCCAGCTATCGAAGGCATATTGTATTCGGTTTTTCGCATACATTCGGTCTGCTTACTCCATTCGTGACACATTGTACTCGGTTTTTCGCATACATTTGGCTCATCTACTCCATTCGCGGCACATTGTATTCGGTTTTCCGCATACATTTGGCCCGTTTGCTCCATTCGTGGCACATTGTATTCGGTTTTTCACATACATTTGTTCGCAGGCTCTCATACATCGCAAAAAAGCCGCCACCCCGTATAACAATTGGTGTGACAGCTCTTTGAAACGGCTTATTTTTTGGCGATATGGCACTTCAGCAGCTTGCCCTTCACGGTTGTCTCCTTCATCGCCTGCAGCACAAGCGATCCCTTGCCGTTCAGAATATCGACGTAGGTTACGTTGTCCTGGATCGTGATGATTCCGATGTCCGCAGCCGTGATGCCCTCAAGCTTGGCGATAGTGCCGACGAAATCGACCGCGCGGAGCTTCTTTTTCTTGCCGCCGTTGAAGTAGAGCTTCATGATGTCCTGGTTCATGACCTCGGTTTTGCCGGCTTTGCGGACCTGCTGCTTGCCCAGCTTCAGATCGAAGGCCGGTTTGGCATAGGCCACGGCATCATCCGAAGGAGCTTTCATCTCCGGCAGGGTGAAGCCGATGTAGCCTTCGATTTCCTTGACCCATTTGTGCTCATTCGGCGTAACGAAGGTGATCGCTTTACCGCTTTTGCCTGCGCGGGCGGTCCGGCCGGTGCGGTGGACGTAGCTCTCTTTTTCCAGCGGGATATCGTAGTTAATGACATGGGTGATGTTCTCGATATCAATCCCTCTGGCTGCAACGTCGGTGGCGATCAGATAACGGAACTGGCCCCGCTTAAAAGCATTCATGACCTCAAAACGCTCGTCCTGCTCCATGCCGCCGTGGATTTTGTCCACCGGATATTCCAGATCCGCCATCCCGCGGAAGAGGGCATTCACCTGCTCCTGGGTGCGGCAAAAAATAATACAGCTATCCGGATTCTCCACTGTCAGCAGGTCGCTCAGCAGTCCAAACTTGGCAGCTTGTCTCACTTCAATCAGCGCATGCTCAATCGACGCCGTCGTAATTCCGCTGGCTTCGATCTCGATATCCACCGGCTCCGTCATGTACTTACGGCACAGATTCTTAATCACTTCCGGCAGCGTCGCCGAGAACAGCATCGTTACACGTTCCTTCGGCAGCTGCTTGATAATCTTCTCAATCTGCTCAATGAAGCCCATGCTGAGCATTTCGTCCGCCTCATCAATCACCAGATATTTAATCCGGCTAAGATTCAGCGTTCCGCGGTCGATATGGTCGAACACACGGCCCGGCGTGCCAACGACCACATGCGTCTTCTGAGTCAGCTCGATCTTCTGCGGGGCAAAAGGCTGCTTGCCGAACAGCGCTACCGCCTTAATCCGCTTGAAGCGCCCGATATTCGTAATATCCTCACGCACCTGCTGGGCCAGCTCCCGGGTTGGGGTCAGCACCAGTGCCTGGGGTTTGTTCTCATTCCAATCGACCAGCTCACAGAGCGGGATGGCGAAGGCTGCGGTTTTGCCGCTGCCCGTCTGTGACTTCACGATCAGATCCTGCGCCTTCAGCGCTACCGGAATGACCTTCCGCTGCACCTCGGTGGGGTCTACGTACTTCAGAACCTCCAGCGCGCGGATAAGCTCTTCATTCAAACCATAATCACTAAACTGTACTTGTACTTCACTCATATTGTATCCAACCTCTTCTATGCCGATTGTTCCGGTTCAAGCGGGGTTTCCCGCGTTCCATCCATCTTGCGCATTATTCCATTATAACACCTACTCTGCCCCTTGATTCCATTCCTTATGAAATTGCTCCAAAAAAATCAGCATAAACTGATGCCGCTCCTCCGCCAGCTGTTTGCCGTAAGAGGTGTTCATGAGGTCCTTCAGCTTAAGCAGCTTCTCATAAAAATGATTGACCGCCGTTCCCTTGGAATAGTTGCGGTATTCCTCTTTCAGCGAGTCGTCCCTTGGCGGAATTTCCGGATCATAGACCGGACGGCCCTTCGCTCCTGAAAAGACCATTGTACGCGTAATCCCGATCGCCCCCAGCGCATCCAGACGGTCCGCATCCTGCACCACTTGTCCTTCCAGCGTAGACATCGGTGCGCCACCGCCGCCGCTGAACGACATCGTCCCGATGATCTCCATAATCTGCTTGTTTGCAGCTTCATCCGGGAGATGTGCGGCCAGCCAAGTATGTACTTTGAGCAGTCCTGCTTCTTTGGAGGGATTCAGCTTCTCGTCGGCCACATCATGCAGCAGCGCGGCGATTGTGCAGATCACCACGTTGGCCCCTTCCATCCCTGCGATCAGCGCCGCTGTATTGCGCACGCGGTTAGTGTGAAACCAGTCATGGCCGGTGGTATCCTGGCCCAGTTGCTCCTTGGCGAAGTTCTCTGCTTCTGTGATAAGCTCTGTATGATTCATTATGATTGCTCCTTTGTAAAAATAGGGATATGGTGTTGCACAGCTGTCCCTGATCCGCTATAATGTGCAGTAATTAAAAGCTGAAGGGAATTGATTCACATGAACTGCCTGTCCATCATACCGAATCAACTTCATCATCACAAGCAGCGTTAGCACACACCTGAATTCATTCAGGGAGGGCTAACGCATTTCGCGTTTGACCTCCCTGCGGCATACCGAAGCGCGCGGGACCACGGGGTCCGGCGCGTTTTTTATTTTACCGGAATTCAATAACAAGGGAGCTGCTAATGATGCAAAATATTAAAGGAACTTATGATTATTTCGGCCGCGAACAGGCCATCCGCCAGAATGTCCGGACCACACTCCAGGAGCTGTTCGAGCTGTACGGCTTCGAGTCGATGGATACCACGCTGCTGAACGAGCTGGAGCTGCTGACCTCCAAATATGCCGGGGGCGACGAAATTCTCCGCGAGATGTACCAGCTGGCCGATCAGGGCGGGCGCAGGCTGGGGCTGCGGTACGATCTGACGATCCCTTTTGCCAAGGTGATTGCCATGAATCCGGGAATCGAGTTCCCATACCGGCGTTATGAGATCGGCAAGGTGTTCCGCGATGGGCCGGTCAAAAAAGGCCGCCTGCGAGAATTCCTGCAATGTGACGCGGACGTCGTCGGCATTGCAGGCCCGCAGGCTGAAGCGGAGCTAATGCAGCTGGCAGCGGAGGTCTTCCGCAGACTGGATATTCCGGTGGTTCTGATGTGGAACAACCGCCGGTTCCTGGGCGAGATTCTGGGCGCGGTCGGCGTTCCGGCGGAGGAGCAGCTGTCCGTGATGCTGACCCTCGACAAGCTGGCCAAGATCGGCAGCGGCGGGGTGCTGGCAGAGCTGACGGACAAGCAGCTGACTGCGGACACGGTTCGGCTGATTTCGGAGCTGCTGGAGCTGGATAACCCGGGGTTCGGGCAGCTGGTGGAGAAGTATAAGCTTGAAGGCCAGCCCGGCGCGCTTGAAGTACTCGCGCTGCAACAGCTAATTGATGCGATTGGCCTTGGCACAGTGTGCGTCTTCGATCCTTTTCTCTCGCGCGGCCTCTCGTTCTATACCGGGACCGTCTATGAAATTTTCGACGCATCCGGCAGCTATACCTCAAGCCTGGGCGGCGGCGGCAGATATGATGCGATCATCGGGAAGCTAGTCGGGCGTGATGATATCGAGTACCCGACAGTCGGGATCTCCTTCGGGATGGAGTCGATCATGGCCCTGCTGGGCGAACGTCCGGCGGATACGGCGACCCGTTCCGGGGTCCTGATCATTCCGATCGGCGGATATCTGCCGGAGGCTCTGGTTGCCGCCGCTGCGCTCCGGACCGCCGGCATCCGCACAGGTGTAGACACCGGCTCGCGCAAGCTCAAAAAAACGTTGGCCACAGCGAGTTCTAAAGGTATACGGTATGTGATTATGGTTGGTGAGAGCGAGGCGGCTGAGGGCAAGCTGCGGCTCAAGGATATGACGCTGGGGAGCGAGAGATTGGTTACGGTGGGGGAGGCGGCTCAGTTGATTGCCGGGTAAAGCTTGTTGAGTCTGCTCCAGGTCCAAATTCACTGTCAGACAGACAAGTTTGCATACGCTCCACTCACCAGTATCTGAATACAGATGCCGGCGGCTGATAGTTGTACGTTTTGCAGGTTGCTATAAGCTCGACCTCTGGGACAACTCATTGTTGTAATTGTGCAAGATTTCCGTCAGCCGGGTGCGCCGAGCCGAAAAATGTTGTACTTTTTGCAGGATTTCCGCTCAGTTGGCGGCTGCGTTCACAAATTGTTGTACTTTTTGCAAGATTATCTTCAGATTGGCGCATCCCGGGCGCCGATTGTTGTATTTCGTACAACAATTCCCTAAACGGGATTTAAAAAGCACCGATTGTTGTATTTAGTGCAGGATTTCTCATAGCTCCGTGCTAAAAAAGTTAAAAAGCTGCCTCCGTACGATTTCCGTACCGGAAGGCAGCTTTTCTATAGCCTGGACTTAACAGCATGAGCTTCGCCTAACTATTCCTACGCCTATTTCCCCTCATTAATCGCCCGGATCAGCTCCAGCGGCAGCTTCGGTACGCGGTCATACGTCAGCAGGCCGTTTATCTCCTGTTCCACATCCGTAAGCTGGGTGTAGCAGTAGCCCTGCACCACCCCGGACAACAGCAGCGGCTGTATCACCGCCCGCAGACGCGCGGCGAAGTCTTCGTCGTTCTCTGCGCCGGAGTAGCCCCAGCCGTCCCAGTCGCTTTTTTTGTAGGCGACACCGCCGAATTCTGTGATGAGAATCGGCTGGTCCGCATACGGGAAGCCTTCTACCGCCAACTTGCGGTTACCCGGCAGGCCGCTGACGGCCAGCTCCACGGAGGAATAGCGCTGCTCAAGCACCTCGCGCCGCCACTCGTAATCGTGGATGTTGAACAGGTCTGTGGCGACCAGCTCCCAGCCGTCATTGGAGACAACCGGCCGCATCCCGTCCAGCGACTTGGTCAAATGGTACATCGCCTGGGCATGCTGCTGCTGCTGTTTGTCGGCGGCGATGTTCGGCACGCCCCAGCTCTCGTTGAGCGGAACCCAGACTACAATGGAAGGATGGTTGTAATCCCGTTCGATGCTCTCCTGCCATTCCTGGGTGAAGCGGCGGACATACTCTTCCGAGTATTCATAGGCATTGGCCGCTTCGCCCCAGACGAGCAGACCCAGCTTGTCACACCAGTACAGGTAACGCGGGTCCTCCAGCTTCTGGTGCTTGCGCGCACCGTTGAAGCCCATCTCCTTGGTCAGCTCGACATCCCGGCGGATCGCCTCATCGCTGGGCGGTGTCAGGTTGCCGTCCGGAAAATACCCCTGATCCAGCACCAGCTTCATGAAATAAGGGCGGTTGTTGAGGCAGAGTCTGCCGCTTTCGACCGAGATTTTGCGCATACCGAAATAACTGGTTACCAGATCCAGCACCTTCCCGCCATCCAGCAGGGTAAAAGTGACATCATAGAGATTCGGCTGCTCCGGCGACCACCAGTGCCCGTGCCCATGGTCATTGAAATCACTGAGGGTAATGCTCCGGGACTCTTCCGGGTTGCGCACAGAGTACATATCACTTGAAATCGGCTGGCCTTCAAACGTGATCTCCACCTGAAGTTTCAGGGAATCACTGTTCAGCTCTCCATTACTGGTCAGCGCACCTTTAATGAAGGAGCGGATTTCGATACTTTTGTGGTCAATATCCGGCGTCAGCTTCACCTTGCCGAGATAGACGGAGGATACCGCCTCCATCCACACGGTCTGCCAGATACCCGTTGTGCGGGTATAGAAAATGCTGGCTGAATCGCTCTTCCAATATTGCTTGCCCCGGGGCAGAGTTACGTCCTTGCTGTAATCCACAGCTTTGACCACCAGAATGTTAGGCTGACCCACAGGCGCGAGTGCGGCGCTGATCCCGGTATGGAACGGCGTATGCCCGCCCTCATGCTTCGCCACCAGTATTCCGTTGACCCAGACGGAGGCCTCATAATCGACAGCACCGAAATGCAGCAGAATCTCCTTACCTGCAAAAGCCTCCGGAATCTCCAGCTCCCGCCGGTACCAGACGATATCATGAAATCCGGGATCGCCGATCCCGCTCAGGCTGCTCTGAAAAGCAAATGGAAGCTGTATCCGCTGAGCCAACGGTTTATTTCCCAGATGCCACTGTTCCCGGCTGCCTACATTGTCATCGTCAAAAGCAAACTCCCACTCCCCGTTCAAATTCACCCAATTGTCGCGTACAAATTGCGGACGCGGATATTCCGCACGTTGCTGATTTGTCATTATTTCATCCTCCAGTTTCCCGTGTGATTAAATTTCATTGCCATCCGGCCTTGCTGCTGCAACCCTTATTAGTCCTTACTGTCACTCCCGGCCATCCATAGAAGCCGCCTGTGCCTTGCGTATGCTGTCCCTGTATTCTTTGGGTGAGAGACCGCAGCAGTTCTTGAACACCCGGTTGAAGTGTCGCACATTGCCAAAACCTGTCTCCTCAGCAACCCTGCTGATTTTCTCACCTGTGAAGGCCAGCTTCTTGCGGGCTTCTTCTATCCGGATATGTGTCAGGAACTCGATAAAAGTAACGCCGGTCCTCTGCTTGAACAGATTGCTGAAATATGCCGGGTTCAAATACACCTTGTCCGCCACTTCCTTAAGGCTTAGCGGATGATCATAATGCTGCGAAATGTAGCGCTGGGCGGCGGCAACCGGATCGAGATCCTTCACCTCTCTGGACTTCGCAATACAACCCGTCAGGGTAAGCAGCAATCCGCGGCATTTCTCGGCCAGCTCCTGCCGCGAAGACAGGCTGCACACATCGAACAGCACCTTGCGGATATCCTTTGACCCCAACCAGGATTCGGTAACATTAAGCTCTTCGGATAATTCGTAGTAGTACAGCAGCAGCTTGCAGATTTGCTGATGAATGCTCTCCGGCGATTCTGCCATACTGCACAGCTCTTCAATCATATGTTCAACAATCGGGCCGATGCTGGCCACTCTGCCCCCGGTAATCGACTTCTCCAGCATCTCCCATGACCATTTCAAGGGTCCGCTTCCGGAATGGGGGCGCTCTGTCATTTGGGCATAATCGAGCAGCTTGTCACCGCCTTCGATTAACCGGTATAAGAGGGCAATTCCGGCTTCATTATAAGCTTTCGGAATACCCGGCAGTCCTTCCGCCGGATTACTGACCCCGATGGTTACCGTCAGGTTGGACAAAGAGCGTATCTGTCTGCGAATCAGGTCGCCTAGAGCTCCCGGTGCCGATAAGGAATGCTGCGGCTCAGCTATATTCAGCAAAGCCACGACCTCGGTATCCGATAGCACGAAGCTTATGCCTGTAGCATGGCGGTCAATCATTTCCTGGACTACCTGCTGGATATACAGGAGGAACAGGGAGGCATCGCCCCGCTGATAACGCTCCTTCTCCACCGAATGCTTATCCAGCTTGATCACCATGCAGATGAAGTAGGGATGCCCGAAGGCAAAACCCATCTCCCGCAGCAGCTGCAGGTCGCTGTCTTCTGTTTTGCCCTTCAGCAGACTCTCGATCAGATGACCGGCCACATGCCGCTTCAGCACAGGCTGGACCTGCCACAGTTCTTCCTTACGCGCCGGAAGCGCCTTGCGCTCGGCCAGTTCCCGCCCCAATCTCTCCAGCACACGCCCCAGCTCCTGGCGTTCGACCGGCTTCATCAGATAATCCTTCGCTCCCTGGCGCATTGACTGCTGCACATAAGCGAACTCGTCATAGCCGCTGACCACGACGGTCATCAGATCCTTGAAACGTCCTCCCGCCATCTGCTGCAGCTGGATTCCGTCCATACGCGGCATTCGAATATCAGTGAGCAGCACTTCAGGCGACAGCTCGGCCAGCTTGTCAAGCGCATCATAGCCGTCAGTGGCTTCACCGACCACCTCCCAGTTCCCCTCCAGGCTGGTGATCATTTTGCGCAGACCTTTGCGGAAGACAGATTCATCGTCAACAATTAGTATTTTAGGCAACTCCGTCATCCTCCCTTGCTCTGCCCTGATGGGTAATAACCGGCAGCTTGAGCACTGCCTTGAAACCCTGATAAGGCATACTCTCCAGCGAAAGACCATATTCATCGCCATAATGCAGCACAATCCGGCGGTGAACATTCAGCAGACCGTTGCCTGAGCGTCCTCCCAGCTCCTGCGTATTCCGCAGATGCAGCCGGAGCGCCTCAAGCGCTTCCGCATTCATGCCGATGCCATCATCTTCAACGGCGATTCTAAGCACCTGATCGCTGCTGTCTGCAGTCAGCGATATGCGGCCCCGGCCAACACCTTTGTCCAGTGCATGATTAATTGCATTCTCCACCAGCGGCTGGATCATCAGAGGAATGACCTCACAATCCAGCAGCGAAGGTTCGATGGTCATCGTGAAGTGAATGCGTTCTTCATAGCGCATCTGCTGAATTGCCATATATCCGCCGACATGGTCCAGCTCATCCTGAAGCGTCACATGCTCCTTGCGTCCGCTGAGGCTGTAGCGCAGCAGCTTGCTTAGATTGTTGGACATTGTAATAATCTCCGGACTTCCCTCTAGCTCGGCGTACATGCTGATGGAACCCAGTGTGTTGTACAGAAAATGCGGATTGATCTTGCTCTGCAGCGCGGCAATCTGCGCATCCTTCTCCCGGATCTCCGTCTCATAGAGCAGATACCCCAGCTCGCTGAGCTTGGCAAGCATGCCGTTAAATGAATGGCCCAGCATTCCTACCTCGTCCGTACCGCTCACCGGAAAAGCCCTGCTGAGATCACCGCGCTCGACACTGCGCATCAGCCGGCTCAGCTTGCGCAGAGGCTGGGTGATCCGGTAGGCGATGAACACATACAGCAGCAGGGCCAGGCCTACACAGATGATGCCAATAAGAATAATGTATGTGCGCAGAACCTCGGTATCTTTCATCAGACTGGAGACCGGTACAACGCCCACCGTGGTCCAGCCGGTCACTTCAGAAGTTACGTGGGCCATCAGCAGCCCTTCCCCCTCCGACTTCACATGCCTTACCCCTTCACTGGCATTATCCGGAGACAGGGAAGGCGCTGCCTGTGGCAGTCCATGATCCTTACCGATGACCAGTTTGCCGGAATCATCCGTAATGTACAGCAGCTCCTTGGCGTCCAGCTTTACTTTGGACAGAATCTCACTGATGAACTTGGGGTCCACATCAATGACAATGTACCCGAGAGTCACCCCGTCATCGAAGCTGCGCAGCTCCCGCACAATGGAGAACGCCTGATACACATTTCCGCCGCTTGAGCTTAAGTCATGTGTAGCAACATACACGGGCTGCCCGTAGTGACCCTTGAACTTGTTCAGCCAGCTGACATTTTCATCGAGCTTATAGGTCGTCACATACTGGCTCTCCGGCATGACCACATAAGAGGCACCGCCGGTGCCGTATAATGAGACACCCAGAATATCTACCCGGCCGTTCAAAAACACCTGAGTGACGAAGCTGTTCAGTCCGCTAATCTCATCCAGTGTCAGAGGTTCGCCAGGAGCACGCTTGGTTGCAAGATAGTCGGTAACCTTGGGATACTGATAGGGCATCACGGTCAGCCGGTTCAGCTCATTCATATAGGTGTCGATATTCAGGGTAAGCTGCTTCAGCGTCTGAAGCTGATAATCGCCAACCTTGCGCTCCGTTGTTTCGGTGAAGCGTGCGAAGGCGAAATAGCCCATCAGCCCCAGCGGCAGCACAATGAATACCACATTGATAAGAATAAGCTTGCGCGCGAGCGCCAGATTCCTGAACCAGCCGCGAAATGATTTCAACCGCATTCTCCCCTTTGATCCCCTTACAGTCATTTCTTCAGCTGAAGGTTAATGCTGTCCACCGCATTTTGCAGAGCCTGCTCCGGGCTTTGCTCCTTGTAGATCATTTTCTCAAACTGCCGGATAATCTCTTCATTAATACTCCACTGCTTCACATTTCTCGGCCAGTAGGCTACGGAGTTGGCGGTATTGGCATAATCACTGCGGAACTTCAGTGCAGCATAAG
Organism: Paenibacillus sp. FSL H8-0259; assembly: GCF_037963255.1. NCBI lineage: Bacteria > Bacillati > Bacillota > Bacilli > Caryophanales > Paenibacillaceae > Paenibacillus > Paenibacillus sp. FSL H8-0259. The sequence goes on along the minus strand of NZ_CP150147.1, from coordinate 2,806,772 downwards.
CTTCGCTCTCCACGACCTTCCGGGAACTCGGCACATGCCCTGCTTCCGCCCACATCACTCCATGCTCCACCGCCCAGCGGGTAAAAATCATAGCAGCATTACGCTTCTCCGCACTCATCTCACTTTTGGCCGGAATAGCCAGCGTATGCGAATCTCCCCAGACCGCCGGATGGTCGTAGATGACCGGAACCGGCACCACGCCCAGCTCCAGGTTCTCATCCTGCTCAAAAGCGCCGGTTCCCCACACACCCGTAATCAGCATAGCGGCCTCCCCGTCATAGAACAGCTTGAACGCATCATTAATATCCGGCGGAATCAGCTCCTGCTGATACAGGCTGTTCACGAACTCCAGTGCCTGAAGCGATTCCGTGTTGTTAAAGACAGCCTGCGTACCTTCCGGATTGTAAAAGACACCACCGCCCTGCATCTGATTGTACAGGCTCCACCACAGCCACACGGAATCAATACGTGTGCTGGGCAGAGCCAGCGGAGCCACACCTGGCGGTAACTCTGCCTTCAACTGCTGCAGGAACTCCGTAAATCCCTGCTCTCCTTTGCCGATCAGCGGTTTGTCCCCGGCATCCAGCAGCCCTGCTTCTTTTAAAAACTTCTTATTGTAATAGAGCACTAACGTATGCGTATCTAGGGGTACAGCATAATGGGCACCGCCGTAGACCGTGGACTCAGCGATTCTAGTATTGAACTGGCCCCAGTCCAGCCCGGTATCCGCAGCGAGTCCGTCAAGCGGCTCAATATAACCGTTCTGTACGAATTGCGGCAGATTGGTAGCATGGATAATCGCCAGATCCGGTGCATTACCGGACAGAATTGCCGTACGCAGCCGCGAATAATAATCATCAAGCCGGGAATTGATCTGATCGATCCGGATATCCCCGTGCTCCCGGTTGAATTGCTGCACAAGTTCGGTCATGAAAATGTTATCTCCGCCGCTGAATGGAGTCCAATACTCCAGAGTTACCGGCTCAGCGGCAGACTGTGGGGATTCCTCTGCCCCGTCTGTACCGCAGCCGCCCATCACCAGCACCAGAAGCATAGCCAGCAGCAGAATTGAAAGCGCAATCAGTTTGTTCCGTTTGTGTCCGCTAAAGCGTCCCGTATCTCTCATATGATTAAGCCCCCGTCAAGCATGCAATCTATGAATCTACCCGGCTTATTCACTCTTCTGCCATATATCCATATAATCTATACCGAAGCTGCCTTGTCTGTCAAAAAGAATAATTTCATTCGCACCGCCCTGTAATTCCAGCTCCAGTTCAATGAAGGATACCCGGTTTCGTCCCTGAGATTCCGGGGTCAATACGATCGTAGAATCCCCGTTCACCCCTACCTCCAGCTTCGCATCCGGTGAAGCGTTAAGGACAGCTACGGAGACAGTGTAAGTCCCGCTTCCCGGTAGACGGATGTTGCTGAAACGCAGCGCCGCATCACTTCCGCTGAGGGTTGCCGCTGCCCCGCCCGAGGCATACGGGTTATCCTCCGCATCAGCATTCCCCTCCAGCGTCTGGGCTTCACCTTCATAACGCGGAATTTCAATAGCCTTCAGTTCAACTGCGCTTCCCTCCGGCAGCTCAAAGGCTACTGTATTCATCCCGGCTGTGAACGGTATGCTCAGATAGGCGTATCCGGTTTGGCCTCCCCCGGTAGGCGGCAGCTGAAGCTTTGACGGCGTTCCAGCATTCACTGAAACTGCCGCCTCCGCCGGTTCTCCACCCGGATTCACATAATGCGCCAGCAGCGGAGTATCGCTATCTACTGTGGACGGCAGAGACGGGAACTCCAGCCGGTTCCCGCTGCGGATGGCATTCTCAGCCTGGAATACTCCCATTCCAGCGGGAACCTCAAGCGCCGTGCTCAGCGCCAGCGGCTTCCCGAACACAGGTTGGCCGCCATCGTCCCAGTTGACCGGCTGGGACCGTGCTTTGCGGTTGTTCCAGCCGTCCGCCGCTCCAGTAGTCGCGTGATAGACAATCCACTGCTCGCTGCCATCCGGCGACACCGTAAACGAGTTATGCCCCGGCCCGTACACTCCGGCGGCTTCATCCATTGCCAGCAGCGGCTGCTCCGTCTTGGTCCAGTCTGCCGCCTCCAGCGGATTGCCGCCGGGCTTCAAGGCCAGCAGGCCCAGACTGTAATGCGGTGTCCAGCTGCCCGCGCCGGAATAGACAATGAAGACGCGTCCGTCATGATGAAGGACCGACTGGCCTTCATTGATGTACGGCGGACCTCCAGCCTGCTCCCACGGAAGCAGCGGCTCGCTCAGCAGCACCCTCGGACCGCTGATTGTCAGCGGATCACTCATTGGCGCAATATAGGTGTTCTGCGCAGCGTTGACATCGCCCTCCCAGCCGGACCAGACGAAATACAGCTCATCATCCACTTCCATTGCCAGCCCGTCGATCGCCCACTTGTTGGTGTCGTCGGTGACTTGGCCCTTGAAGGTATAATCGCCCAGCGGATCACCGCTGTCCCCCTGCAGCACATACATCCGGTGATTCTCGTTATTTCCATCATCTGCGGCAAAATAGATATACCAGCTGCCCCGGATGTACTGGAGCTCGGGCGCCCAGAGATTCGCCGAGTAGGCGGTCTCCGCCGGCGGATACCATACCACTCTCCGCTCGGCCTGGCGGAAATCCAGGGTACGTGACTTCATCACCATAATATCCGTTCCGTTATGGGTGAAGGTCATGTAATAATATCCATCCTTGTAGATCACGCTCGGATCAGGCGTATCGATCCCGGCAAGTGTGTTCTTAAACGTTCCGCCATGCCCGTTATAGACTACATCTATCCTGCTATTATTGTGCTGCTGCACTAAATATGCACCTCCCGCCAATATAAGTAACAGAACCACCGCAAGGGAGTAGACTATTCTACGTGAGTTTTTACCTGTCCATGCCTTGTGCGGTTTCGCTGATTTCATTTCCATCTGCTTCCCTCCAAGGGTTATGGAACAGTTTTATATAAGATGTACAATAGAAATTAACAAAAAGCAGGTAGGAACGAATGGGGAATTTGGAACTATAGGAGCGGTAGCGACCGCCTGAAAGCTTTCCGCAGGAAAGCTCCCTACGGAAGCATAATCAGTCACCAGGTTTCCACCGCGAAAAAGCGGTTCTAATCAAGAAATCTGGGGACAACAGCGGCCGGAAGTCCAAATGTTCACCGTAGTGACGAATTTGCTTCAAGTTCAAATCTTAAGTGCGGACGGAAGTCCAAATATCTACAGTAGTGACGCCTGAGCTTTATGTTAATTTATGAAGTACAGCTTATATCTCCTGTTCTATCACCCGTTATTTCACACCCGAGCTCGTAATCGCCTTAACGAACGACTTCTGGCCGACAATGAAGATAATTAGCACCGGGAGCGCCGCGATGGTAGTCATGGCCATTAATTTGCCGTAGCTCTGGGTGTAGCTTCCGGTAGCCATCATAGCAATCCCTGCGGTGATCGTCCGCATCTCCGGTGAAGTGGTTGCATACAGCGGCCAGACAAAGTCATTATAGATCCCCATGAAAGTGAAAATGCCCAACGTCATCATGATCGACACTGCGGAAGGCAGCAGGATCCTGGCATACAGATCCCATTTGTTCACCCCGTCGATCCGGGCAGCCTCTTCGATTTCTTTCGGGAAGGAGACAAAGAACTGATACAGCAGGAACACGCCGAACGCCCCGGCTGTAGCCGGCAGAATCAGCGCCTGATACGTGTTGATCAGCCCCAGTGTATTGAACTCAATGTACATCGGCAGAAAGGTCAGCACGCTGGGAATCATCAGCGAGGCAATGAACATGGACAGCATCGTACGGCGCAGCGGCAGATCCGGCAGCCGGGCCAGGGCAAACGCCGCCATCGAATCAATCAGCAGCACGATAGCTGTGCCCACAATCCCTACTGACAGGGAATTGATGATCCAGCGCAGAATCGGCGTATTCATCAGCTCCCCGCTCAGCCCCTGAACGAAATTATCAAGGGTAGGCTTCTGCGGGAAGAAATTCATCCGCCCGGAGAGGGCTTCGAAGTCATTTTTGAACGCAGTGGACAGCATCCACACGAGCGGCAGCAGCACGAACAGTGCAATCAGAATGGCCAGCAGCAGCAGGCCGGTTTTTTTGGCTTTTCCCATTTATACCTTCTCCTTCCGGTTCGTAAGACGGAACTGCACGATGGACACCATCATGATCAGCAGCGCCATCAGAATCGCCATCGCGGAAGCTGAGCCGATATCCTTGCGCACGAATGCCTGGTCCAGCACATTGATCAGCAGCACCTTGGTGGTGTCTCCCGGCCCTCCGCGTGTCAGCAGAAACGGCTGGGCATAAATGTTGAAGGACGCGATCGTTGAGGTAATCATCACGAACAGCATCACCGGGCGGATCGAAGGCAGTGTAATCGACACAAACCTGCTCCACGCGCCCGCCCCGTCAATAGCAGCAGCCTCGTAATAATCTTCAGGCACTTCGTTGAGCGCATTCACAAAAATAATCATATTGAACCCGATCGTCCACCAGAGCGTCGTGAGCACCAGCGCAATCCACACCCAAGGCGTAGCCGTCAGCCACGGGATCCCCGTCAGGCCCAGCTTTTGCAGCAGACTGTTAATGAATCCGGCATTGGTATCGAACATCATCAGCCAGATCACGGCCATAACCGAAGCCGACAAGGCATATGGCAGGAAATAGAACGTCCGGAATAGCCCCCGGAGCTTCGCCGGCAGTGCATTGACCAGCATCGCCATTCCCAGCCCCACAACGATCAGCAGCGGCACGGAGTACAGGACAAACTGGAAAGTCGTCCACAGCCCGCGGAAGAAGATACTGTTCTCATAAGTCCCCGGGGTAAAAATCGTTATATAATTCCGCAGTCCCACAAAGGGATGCGCGGCAGACAGCAGCTCAAAGTCCTGCAGGCTGATCACAACACCGTACAGGATCGGAAACAGCAGAAACAATCCGAAGGCTGCAAGATAGGGCAGTATGAACAGAAATGAGGTGAAGCGGGAAGTCCATGTGCTTATCAAAAGAGATTCCTCCATTCCTTCGTATAAAGAAAAGCGGGAAGCTATTCCGCGCTCCCGCTTTTGCTTACCGAAAAGTTCACTTCGTCATGAGTGCTATTTCATCGCCTGACGGGATTTGGCTACAGCATCATCCATGGCCTGCTGTGGTGATTTTTTGCCAAGAATGGCATTGCTCAGCTCGCTCCACACCGGCTCGACGATGGTGCCCCAGTTCAGCACATTCGGTGCAAACTGTACGGAGGAGAAGCTCTGGGATACGGTACTCTGGAACTCCATAGCTTTGAATTCTGCACTGTCCATAACAGTTTTGGAAGCTACCGCCTGACCGGATTCGGCCCAGTCCAGCGAGTTGCCGGAGACATATTTCAGGAAATCACCGATGCCGGCTAGCGTATTGCTGTCTGTCACAGCCTTCGGAACCACAAAGCCGTGGGAGCCTGCATAAATAGCCTGCTTTGCTTTGCCGATCTGCGGCATAACGGCTACGCCATAATTGAGCCCGGCTTCATCAAACTGTGATTTCATCCACGGTCCGTTGAACTGAATTGCATTCTTGCCCTGCAGGAACAGCGTGTTCTCGCCATCCTGCTGAACATTGGCCGGGGAGATGCCCTTGTCGACCATATCGCGTAGCCACTGCACCATTTCTACAGCTTCCGGGGAATTGTAAGCTACATCTGTTCCGTTCCACAGCTCTCCGCCATTCTGCCAGACGAGTGACGGGAAGATGAACTGCTGAGGCCAAAGGGTAGGAACTACATATCCGTAGACTCCTTTGGATTTATCCGTCAGCTTCTCTACGGCAGCGTCGAATTCAGCACGGTTTGTTGGCGGGGCGGTGACTCCCGCTTTCTCAAACAAATCCTTGTTGTAATACATCACTACGGGATGAATATCGAGCGGAATGGTGTACAGCTTGCTGTCGATGGTGGCGTACTTCACCGGGGCTTCGGCAAAATCAGCAGGATTAATTCCGGCAGTTGCCGCCAGCTCATCCACAGCCTGCAGCTGATCCTTGCTCTGGTAGGTCGGCACCTGATCCACGTGCATAATCATTAGGTCCGGCCGTTCCTTGCCGGTGCTGAGCGCAACATCCAGCTGCTTGTAATACTCACCATTGGGCTGGATCACGAAATTCACTTTGTATTTATCCTGGGAGCTGTTGTATTTATCTACGATTTTCTTCATGAACGGGCCATCCGAGCCGGAGAACGGTGACCAGAACAGAAGCTCTGTCTTCTTGCCGCCGCTGCTGCCTTCTCCCTGCGTCTCCTTGCCGCTGTTGCCGGCGTTTGCGCTGTTGTTCTTCGCATTGTTCCCGCTGCAGGCGGTTACTACCATTGCCAGCATCATAACCATCAGTAATAGTGATGTTACTTTTTGCATGGATCGTTTCATCTGTGTACTCCCCTTTTACCCGGTAATTCAAAGCTGGCTGCGCTTTGATGTCTTTATGTTACCGCCCCAAGGGATCGCAAAAAATGTCCTCAGTCTAGGATCAATGGACATATTTACAGATTGGCGGGCACGTTGCCGGGGTCTAACGTATGAATTCAACGCTCAGAGGTCCGAATCCAACGGCGGCTCCCGGAGAATAAAATCGCCCTGAGGGCGATCAAGCAGCACAACAAAAGTTCAATTAACGCAACTTGCCCTTTCCGGTAATTTAAAGGGATTTCCTCCACCCTATTCCCTCGCTGCGACACATTGTATTCGGTTTTTAACATACATTGGGCTCAGTTACTTTCACAGTGAAGCATTGTATTCGGTTTTTCGCATACATTAGGCTCGGTTACCCTCGTTGCGACACATTGTATTCGGTTTTTCGCATACATTGGGCTCGGTTACCCTCGCTGCGACACATTGTATTCGGTTTTTCGCATACATTGGGCTCGGTTACCCTCGCTGCGACACATTGTATTCGGTTTTTCACATACATTGGGCTCAGTTCCTCTCACAGTGACACATTGCTTTTACAGCACATTTCCTCCATAACTCACTGCGGGAATCTCATTAATACATCGCATAACTTCCCAGCATAATTACTTAAACTGCACAAAAAAACGGTTGATCAGATATCTCCTAATACATCAAAAAAAAGCTGCCCCACCGGCATAATCACCGGGGAACAGCTGATGTTGAAGAAACAGACCGCAAAGGGCTCTGCTATTTATTAAGTACAACTGGACGCTGCCCTCACTCTATCACGAAGGGTTCGATGCGGCTGAACAAAAAACGCTCACCCTGCAGATATTCTCTCAGGTAAGCCAGTGCATACGTCTGTTCTTCCCGCAGACCGGGGATTTCATCCGGATTAGAGATGTGATGGCTGTAATTTCCGATCATGATCATAACGAAGAAGCATTCCAGCTTCCGTTCATAATCCGGCTCCAGCTCCCGGACACTGCTATATCCCTGGATCAGGCTACCGCGCTGTGCCGGGGAGAGCTCCAGCAGCGCGGCAGCCATATCATAGAGGAAATATCCGTATCCGCAGCGGCCGAAATCGATCGCACGCGGCTGGCCTTGGTCAAAAACTATATTTCCGCTATGCAAATCGCCGTGAATCAAGCCGTAGCTACTGGCGTCAGGCTGCATGGCTTCGAGATCAGTCCGTATTTTCGCGGCAGCAGCCTGATAGAGCTTCCATTGTTCCTCCGTTACCATTACCGCGTGATGCTCCTCCAGCTTGCTCCACTCCAGCTTGAAGCTGTCTGCTCCCCATACCGGGCGGGTGAAGCCGGCAGACGGAACGAACGTTGTGGCCGCTTCGTGCATACCGGCCAGCATGTTCCCCATCCTGAAGATATGATCATCCGGCAGATTGACCTCTACGGGCTCTCCTTCCACCCAGTGCATCACCGTTGCCCAGGCAAGCCGCCGCTCTTCGCATCCAGTCTCCAGGATATAGCCGCCGCCGGAGCTGGCCAATCCTTGCGGGACCACAAAGCCCGCCGTCTGATTGAGATACCGGGTCCATTCCAGCTCCGACAGGATCTCCTCCCGGCTGAAGCGCTCACCATGAATCCGCAGCAGAAAGCTGCCGGAATCTTCTGTCTCAATCCGGAAGGTGACGCTATCCGACATCCCGATAAGCTCAATCCTGTTCCATTCCAGATCATACTCTGCCAATGCCCTGAGTGCTATATTCCTGCCCGATCTCCAGAGGGCCCGCGATGAATCACCCGTACTGCCGCTGTATAAACTATCTTCCGTCATCTTCCTGCCTCCCGCATTGTATGTCTGTAATTATATGGGCGGCTCACCGGATGGACATAGATAATAAACAGCTGCAATTCATTTTTTGCACAAAAAAAGAAAGAGTCCTGTTCGACTCCTTCTCTCTCAATTCAATATGAGCGCTGCTCATATCTGCTTGCTTCCATAAACAATCTTCTTGATGCTGTCACCCGACAGGCAAAATTGCTCGGCAAGCTCGGTTACGCTTAAGCCTCCGGCATAATGGTCACGAATGGACTGGTTCCGGGCCGTCAGATAGGTTCTGCCGCCTGAGTTCTCCCCCCACCGTTTCCGTTGTCCCTCGGGCTTGGGGATGTAGAGCATCCCGCCCTGCATATATTTCTGTACTTCCTGCAGCAGCTGCTGCGGTAATACCAGATCTGCATTTACATATTTCATATAGCTCCGCTCCTTTAAAGTAGTTAACTTGTAAAGGCAGCAAAGTCTATAGAACAGACCATTTTAAGCGGCGAATCGTTGCAGCGGAGACTTGCTATCAGCTCTACACAACAACCACTGCCATGTCGTCCATAGACTTTGCGTAGAGCTGAGCATTAATCTTCTCATGAAGCGTCCTCCTTCCATTATCTGACTTGGATTATATTTAATATAGCATACTGAAACTGCGATTTCCCGCTAAAAGTTCCATGCCTTGATAAACAAGGAGAGGCGCCCCATTCAGCCATTGAATAGCTGACAGGACACCTCTGGGGGATTAATTCGTTTTTGTTTTGAGATATTCATCTAAATACTTCTGGTGAAAGCCATCTGTAGGATGTAGTCCTAGAATTTCATACTCCCAAATTGTACGCTGTTGTGAAGGGGAATACAAAACAGCATCATAATTATAATTAATATTAAATTTGCCTGATTGACTTAAATACATAGTTAAATTTGTCCATTGTTGAGGATTGTTTTTGCTGGATTCCGCATTAAGATCAACAAAGCACTTTTCTAATTCACTACACAGGCGGTCATAAATGCGCTCATCTACCCCATAAATTTCAGGAATATTATGACCAAATATCAACTCGTTCCGGGGGGTAGATTTGTAATAAAAATAGACTATTCTTGAACCGGGCAATATCTCAGCATAGAGATGAATTTCGTCCCACTCATCAGGAATGATTCCTACGAGCTTATTGCCTATATGCTGATATAATTCTTCAATTTTTCCCACAGCTACCCTAGCCTCCACTCCAAATTCAACGCTACAACCCAGTTTACACCATAATTCACCATTTGCGGAGTCTTGGGAATGTGGAATGGGTGAGCCGGAATCCCAGGCAAAAAAAGGGACCCCGCCAGCGTCCGGCGGGGTCTAAGTTATATTAAAGGGGGGTTATGTGATTAATATATACCCCGAAGCTTAAAATCAGATGAAGCGCGGGTAAAAATCTGCTGAAACCGGCTTAGATTTTGAACTTCTCTACCAGGACCTGCATCTCCTTGGCGCTCTGCGTATTCTCATCAGCCATGGTGGCCTCATGGAAGGTCTTCTCCACAATATCCGCCGTCTTCTCGGCGATATCCTGCACACCGATCGCGCCTTCATTCACAGTAGCCGCCACTTCATTGACGGCGATGGCGATGCTGGACACCGTTTCGTTCAGGTGATCGGCTGCCTCCTCGAACTGGTTCATCAGCTCATTAATCGTTGAAGCATCGCTGTTATACTGCTGGCTGACTTCGTTCAGCCGCTCATAATCGCCCAGCACATTCTGATCAATGAACGTCAGCATGGCCTCGGAATGTTCAATCATCTGCTCTACGGAGTTGTAGACATTCTTGACGACGCCCTGGATGCCTGCCGCAGTCTCCGACGACTTCTCGGCCAGCTTGCGGATTTCACCCGCCACAACGGCGAATCCACGCCCGGCATCGCCCGCCCGTGCAGCTTCAATCGCTGCATTAAGTGCCAGCAGATTGGTCTGGCTTGTAATGGAGAGAATCGTATCCGCCAGCACATTGATCTCGTTGATGGCTCCCGATTGCTCTATAGCTTTCTGCATCTCACCACGGACCGAGCCGTAGATCTGTTTGGCATTCTCGGTTGAAGTTACCGCATCATGCTGAAGCGCCAATGCACGCTCCGTAATTTGCCCGGATACACCGGAGCCTTCTTTTACCCGGGTGGAGATCATTCTGACATTATTCTCGATCTCATGAATCGCTGCCGTCATCTCCTGGGTAGATGCCGCCGTTTCTTCCATTCCTGCCGACAGCTGCTCCGTAGTGGCTGAATTATCATGCGCATTCTCTCTGACGTCGATGGACAGCTTCTCCAGCGTTTCCGCATTGTCCAGCACTTTCGAGGAAATCGAGATCAGGCTTCCGGCCATCTCACGCAGTACGGCGCGGGTATGGAACATCGCTTTGGCAATGGTGCCTGTCTCATCTTTATTTTTAGTTAAATATTCATACTGGTTGTCATACTTCAGATCCAGCTCTGCTGTGCGGTTAATCAGCTGGGTAAGCTTGATAATCGGTGAGGAGATACGGGTAGCTACAGTAACCCCAATCAACAGCGTAAGCAGCAGACTTCCCAGTCCGAGCAATAAAATGTAGTTCGTCATTTCGTCCACAGGCAGCATGATCTCCTCCAGATCTCCGGTCAGCACCAGGGTCCAGTGGGTCTCCGGAAGAACGGTGAATGCCGCTTTTTTCTCAGCGCCCTCATACGTGTATTGCACCGTTCCATCCGGTACGGTCTCGCCCACCTTCACACGCTCCACGACCGCTTTGATTGATTCATTCTCAACCACTGAACCAATCTTCGTTTCATCCGGATGGTAGAGGATATTGCCGGTTTCGTCCACCAGATAGGCGTAAGATGAAGGCGCATTAGTCACCTTGGCATCGGCCAAATATTTAATAATACTGTTAGCATTAACCGCCGAAGCGACGAAACCAATCATCTTGCCCCCGCTCTTCACAGGATGGACAAAGGCTAATACGTAGGCTCCGGTAGATTTAGATTTCAAGGTCTCACTTACAACAGCTTCACCTGTCTTGAATACATTCTTCGTGTAGTTTCTTTCGCTGAAATCGGTGCCGACCAGCTTGGTGTCACTGTCAGCTACCGCAATTCCCTTCATATCAGCCACAAACATGTGCTCCAGGTTGCCTGCATCTTTGACTAAGCCCTGAAGCTTCACATTCACTTCATTCTGCAGCGCATCCCCGTTAGTAAGTTCGCCTTTTCCGGCCTGAAGCAGCAGTTCCGCGATCTCGCTTTCACCTGCAACGAGCTGCATGCTGCGCTTTTCTTTATCGATCATTGCCGCAATCGTCTGCGCTTTGTTGGTGTTCACCTGTTCCATAGAAGATTCAGTCAGATTCATGATGGTGCCAGTGGACTTGCTGTACGTAAAAATCCCCATTAATGCTGTAGAAATTAGTGTAACGACAATCATCATAACCGATAGCTTCATACGAATCTTCATAGTTTTCTACACCCTTCCGCCTCTATCTAATCCACTAGTACCTAAACAGCTAAAAACTGTAACATTTATTACAATTACTATCGGATTTCCCACAGAAATAATTAATATTTCTAGACGAATTTTCGGAAATAATATCGCATTTTGTCGAATCATAGTGAAATATAGCTATTTTTATTTATATTCAGCCTGAAAAACCCGCAATTCCCCAGCCGCAGACAGCGGCACTCAAAATGGGGGGAAATATGCGGGATTGCCGGGATATCCTATAACAAAATGCGGCTCTCGGCCGGTGTGGCCTTTGGCCCTTCTGGAGTCAGGGCTTCCGCCTGGTGCAGACGTTTCACTTGGCTGCGGATGAACATGCCGGAGCAGGCAGCCAGAATCTGCTGGAACAGCATGCCGGAAATCACAGGCAGGGCGACGGCCGGCGGGAAGTATTTCACTGCCAGTACTGCACCTGCACTCAGATTGCGCATACCGGAATTGAACTGAACGGCGACGGTATTCTCATAATCCCAGCGGAAGCTGCGTGAGACTACAGCACCGATGATATAACCCAATACGACAGTCACGAAAGTAACGGCAATAATCAGGGCCAGCTTGCCATCCGGATGCTTCAGATACCGTGCAATGCTGGCGCCATTGATCGACACAACGATGAACAGGCCAACTTTGACAAACGGCGCCAGCGGCGGTCCGCAGACTGCCGTAACCTTGCCTTTGCTGAACTGATTGAGCAGCATCCCCGCTACGGACGGCAGCACCACCATGTAGAGCAGTCCCCGCATCATCTCCCCAATCTCAATCTGCACACTCGCCCCCATCAGCAGATACAGCGTGCCGGGTACAACCAGCGGCGAAAGCAGTGTATCGATCAGGATCAGCGCCAGCGTAAGAGCAACATTCCCGCCATGCATCGACACCCAGACCACACTGACCACACCGGTCGGAATGGCGAACAGCAGCACATACCCTGTAACTGTATACGGATCTCCCGGGAAAAAGGCCATCGCTGCCAGCCAGCCGATCAGCGGCATCACAATATGCAGAATAATCAGCAGGATGATGAGCTTCTGCGGTTTAGCCAACACTGCCAGCAAGTCACGGAAATTAGATTTCAGACTGCCGATCAGCGTCATAAAAGCAAAAATCCACGGCACCAGCCAGGTAAACGGCAGCAGCACCGCCTCGTTAAGCACACCAACCACAATGGCTGTAGGTGTGAGCAGCGGCATTATTTTCTCAAGCACAACATTGGAAGATATTAATCCGCGTCTTTTTGCACTAAGCATGTTGTATCCCTCTATGTATGGCGGGCCACACATTCCTTCTCTGCAGATTTCTTGGTCTTGGTTAACACCTCTAATGAAATCATAACAGAACCAAGCCGCCCGGAAGAGTGGAAAATTGCCAATTTGCGGAATATCCTACGCCATGCTATTGGCGATCCCCACTACAATCCAGGACAGAATCAATATTATATTCCCCCACAGCAGCAGCTTCTTGGGAGCAGCGAACCCTTTCCACTCTCCGTCCTTAAGTCCCCACGCATTGCTGATGATCAGCGACAATCCGTTGAAGGCAAGCCAGCCCACGACGGAGCCTAGCGGACCGAGTAATGCGGTTGCCTTGGCATAGACACCGAGTGCCAGGAACCACACCGCAGCGGTTAACAGTGCCTTACCGTAGGCCGGGCCTGCACCTTTGGCAAAATAATCCTTATAGGTCCGGTTCTTGATTAACAGGATAAAAGCATACGCGAAGTTGGCGATGAAGCCGCCGGACAGCGTAATTACCCAGGAAATAAGATTGGCGCTAATCCTGGCTGTTCCATCGGCAACGGCAATATCCGCCGCCTGACTCGCATAGGAGAAGCCGATATTCATCGCAGCAGAGCCTAGCCCGGCAGCTGAAGCGATAATCAGGCCTTTGGTCAGGTTAGTACCGGAGCTTGTCCCTTGGCCGGAAGCGGTGATAATCTTTTCTTTGAGCAGGCCGGCCTTGGTAATCACGGCAACGCCAGCCAGCATAATTGCTGTGCCGGTCAGCAGTACCGTAAATGAGCCAGCCGCCGGGATATTGCCGAAGATGAACAGCGGAATCAGCGAACCCAGCGATGCCGATATCCCCATGTTAACACCATAGGTCAGCGAGACACCGATGGAATCAATCGCTTTGCCGAACATAATCGAGCTGATGCCCCACAGGAAACCGCAGAAGGAAGCCGTCCATAGCACATCAGCAGGCGTCTGCCGGATATAGCTGAAGAAGTTGGGCACTTCGATCCAAGTCCAGACAACCGGAATAATTAATATCCCTACCAGCGAGAAAATCGTCCAGAACGCTTCCCAGGAGAACGGCTGGTATTTCTTCATCCCCAGCCCGAAGCTGCCTTGGAAGCAGCAGGCCAGCAGCAATAGTAAAAACCCGTAAATCATGATGAAATCCTCCCAGTCCAAATGTGTTATCTCTATTTCTATAGTAATGAAGCAGAAGGTTTCTGCATTGTTATACAGTTCATGCTGATGATTATACATGAAAGTTTTCATTCATAGTTGAAATAAAGTCAGAAATACCTGTCATTCAAAGTCATTCCCAGCAAAAAGCAGGACCACAGCGGTTGGGCTGCAATCCTGCCTGATATAATGCACAATAATAAGTTCCGCTCATAAGCTCTTCTGCTGCAGCGTCCGGACTATACCCCTTGCGGGAAAAGCGCATCCAGCGCCGGGCAAGGCCGCTTCTCCAGATACTTTTCGAGCGGTGCAGGCATGTTGCTGTACAGATCCTTCAGCGAGGTACCGCTGTAAATATTGCCGATAATAACCGGGTGGCATAGCTCGGAGATCAGAATATCGCCATTGCCGTGCAGGTGAAGCTGCTTCATGCCCTCAATGCAGTGCGGGAAGTAGACACCCGGCTGTTCCTCGAACCCCATAGCCTCCATGAACCGGTCCATACATGTGAAATAGAGGGTGGTATCCGCCGGTTTACGGGCAATCAGCTCGTTCACGGCATTCTTCAGCTGTTCCCGGGCCGCGATCGCTTTCCAGCCGGTATGCCCCATAATAATGCTGTTCTGGATCTCATGCGTTCTTACACCCATGGAATAGACATGATCGCTGATCTCGCGCATATTGTCCTGTGTTTCGTTGAACAGCAGCGTTTCCAGCACAACATTTACATTTGTTTTGGCGAACATGGTGATGTTCTCTCTGATTTTGTTATAAACGCTTGTGTGGATATTGTAGTAAGCAGAGAATGCTTCGGCAGTAGTGAAATTGAAGGATATATGTATCGTAGTCAGTCCTGCATCCACCAGCTGCCCGATCCGCTCTTCATTCAGCAGGCTGCCGTTCGAGTTCAGCTGGGTCTGAATCCCGCGGGAGGTGCAGTAAGCCACAATGTCCACGCAGTCCTGGAACTTCAGCGTCACCTCACCGCCCGAGAGGCGCACACGCTTCAGATTAGGCAGCTCCTCCAGAATGCGGATAACCTCCTTGCCGTTAATGCTCTGTCCATCATTTCTATTGTAAGCGCAGCAGTAATCGCAGCGGAAATTGCAGTTCGAGGTGACCCCGACTTCCAGCCCCTCCAGCTCATAAGTCATCGGTTTATCCAGTTCCAGTGCTTTGTATTTCGTACTCATGCTCTATAGTCCCTCCTATATTTAGAATCGTCAATTTAAAGGTCAACCTTTAAAATTATACAGGTTTGCCCGTCAGGTTAATGTGACATTTGATATCGCCAGCCCGAATATACAAGATGCTGCATAACAAGGAGGACCTGAGGAGGACTCATATAATGAAAGATTTACAATCATATATTCATCAAAAAGACTGCCGCGCGGTCAATATCACCATACGGCAGTCTCTCTTCAGCCAGATTCAAATTTAGCTATCATTGCATGAATACTTGCTGCACATTCTACAATTCTACCGATTCTCCCATTCTGCTGAACACCGGCTGGCCAATGAGACCCAGACGCCAGATGGCAATTCCTTTGAGACCGTAACGTTTGGCCAGGCCAATCTTCGCGTTGACGGAGGAATCATTCTCGCTGAATACTGAAATGCCGAGAATCAGCTTGTCTTTGCTGACCTGCTGCAGGGCCAGCCGGATACCTTCATCCACTTTGTCCATCGGCTCCGGCCCCTTCTCGCCCTCGTAGGCATAGGCCATAATGACCAGATCGTCAGCGAGAGAAGCAAGCGTTTTGTAATCATAACCTTTGTAGGAGCTGTTGAGCGGATGCAGAATCACCGTCAGCTTCAGACTGGCAGCGCGTGCGGCCACGGAGAGATTTTTGACAAAAGCATTATACTGGCTCTGCACAAGCGCCTTATCTCCGGTCAAGCCCAGTCCTTCCAGATCCAGTCCAATGCCCTGGAATCCCTTCTGCGAGGCCAGATCCACGATGCTGGCGATGGTCTGCTGCTGCAGCTGCGGGTCCGCCAGATTCTTGCTCAGTTCCAGAGCTGAGTCACTGGAGTAAACCATCAGATACGGGGCTGTACCTCCCGCTGCTGCATTCTGGACAATGGATTCCGGCGTTACCTCTCCTGCAGCCTCCGGCCACCAGAAATCCTTACCGGTTGTAGTGAATTGACCGGTAGGGTCAATCCGGCTCCAGCCAAAGGCTACCGCATCAAAGCTTGGAATCAGCGACACTTCACTGTAGGCCTTCTGCGCATAGAATCCTAAAGTGTACAGATCCCGCTTGGGCGATGTAATGGATACGGTCTTGGAAGCCTGATTCCAGGAAGCAACCGCTCCAAACTGCTGGCTGAAGAACTTGAGCGGAATCATCGTCGTCCCGCGGATATTCTGCGGCGCTACATCAAGCTTCACTACGGTTCCGTTCACGGATGCATTTTTACTGCCCAGGGTCAGGATAACTTTTGCCGGAGATGCTTCAGCAGCGGACTTCTGCGTCGCGGTAATCTGGCGGGCCGCCTGGTTCCATTCCACCCCAATGCCCAGTGCCTCAGAAATCGCACGGAAAGGTACCATTGTCGTTCCGCTCATGACTACCGGTTCTACCGGAAAGGGCAGCGGATAGCCGTCCAGCAGAATACTGACACCGCCTGGTGCCGCCTGTGCAGCACTTGCAGGGAGTGCCGAGTAGCTACCCAGTGAGATCGCTGCGCATAATACTATTTTAGCCAGATGCTTCATTAATAAGTTCCCCATTCTCTTATAGATAGATTATGAATCTCTCAATCTTACATCCCCTACCATTTTACCAAACCAGGAAATTATAGCAAATTAAGAGATTGTAACTATTGGGAGATTCAATTGTCTGCTATTGAAGTAGGGTAGCTGATGCATAATTCCATTCCACTTACTTCACACTTACATAAACGCGCTCAAAAAGACGCCAACCGCCCGTTCAGCCTCCACATCCACCGCCACTTCGATGAAATGTCCGACCTTCGGCTGCGGCCGCAAATCTGCCACGACCATACCTGAGGTGAACTCTCCCTGATGCTCCACGCGGACCTTCATCCGGCGCGTAGTCACCAGATCCGGCTGCAGCGCAGCCATGAGGGCCAGCGGATCATGCAGCGGCGCACTGTTGATCAGATAATTGGCTTCCCGGTAAAATCTGAAATAGTATTCGAGTGACTCCTCCATGAAGTCTATGATGGACTTGTTCTCTTCGCGCCCATGGCGCTTCAGCAGCTCAAGATGCTCTGAGGTAATCCGTGTCTGCAGTGTAACGTCCAGCCCGATCATCAGCACAGGCAGCCCAGAGGTGAATACACGGTCAGCCGCTTCCGGGTCGCCCCACAGATTAGCTTCGGCCACCGGAGTCACATTGCCCGGCTTAAAGACCGTGCCGCCCATGACCACTACCTTCTTCAGCTTGGAGGTCAACTGCGGGTCCAAATCCAGCGCGAGCGACAGATTGGTCAGCCGTCCGAGCGTTACCAGCACAATCTCACCCGGGTTCTCATCCGCCATCCGCACAATGAACTCCGCCGCTGTCTCCTGCACCGGCACTTGCCGGGAAGGGGGAAGCTGAACGCCGCCAATCCCATTCTCCCCATGCACATGGGTCGAGAAGCCTGTCAGTTCGCGCACCAGTGCCTTGGACGCTCCAAGCGCTACCGGAATGTCGTATCCGGGATCTGCGAGTGCAAGCAGCCGCAAGGTATTATCCGCCGCCTGCTGCACATCAATATTACCAAACACCGTCGTTATCCCCTCAACTACCACTTCCGGTGTGCGGAGGGCATATAGAATAGCCAAAGCATCGTCTATTCCTGTATCACAATCAATAATCATCCGGGTTGTATTGCTGCTACTCATCTCTATCTCTCCCACTCTCTATATATACTTACTCTATCAGCCGTACTGCCCATCTTAACACGGGTCTGCGGTCTGCTCAATAAGCGGTTGTGGTTGAAGCGCATGCCGGGAAGGGGCAGCAAGGGGTGTTCACCGCGAGGTTGGCGGGACACCTTCAATCTTCGCAGACAGCGGTATAACAAGAAATCCGCTACCCCTAAGGGCGCGGATTTCTTGATCGCTGTAAATGTTTTAATATAGCGTCTGATTTATGGTACGCTACCTTTTCGCTGCTTGTAATTGCACAGTATACAACTATATGCCGCAGCTACAAGCATACGTATAAGCTTTATTGCTGAACATAAGGGGCAGCAGCCTGAGTGAACCGCTCCAGCGCTTCGGCAAGAACGGAACGCGGACAGGCCAGATTGATGCGCAGATGGCCTTGGCCTTCCGTTCCGAAGACAGAGCCTTCGTTAAAAGCCACCTTGGCCTCGCGGTACATCAGGTTCTTGAGTCCGTCCGCATCCAGCCCCAGGGCCCGGCAATCGATCCACAGCAGATAGGTGGCTTCGGGTTTCATTGGCTTCACCTGCGGCAAATGCTCTGCGAGGTAGCTGATGGCATACTCGGCATTGCCGCTGATATGCTGCACCAGCTCATCCAGCCATTCTCCGCCTTCATTATAAGCCGCTTCAACCGCCTCCGGCGTGAAGAATGCCGACATATGCAGACTGAGTGCCTTCAGCTTGTACTCGAATTTCCGCTTCAGCTCGGGACTAGAGGTTACGATATACGAGGTTTGCAGGCCCGGCAGATTGAAGGTTTTGGTCGCTGCCAGCGTAGTCAGTGTAATATCCGACAGCTCCGGCGACAGGGACGCAAACGGGATATGCTTGTAGCCCGGCATTGCCATATCGCAATGGATCTCATCCGAGATTACCGTTACACCATACCGCAGGCACAGCTCACCAAGACGCAGCAGCTCTTCCCGCTCCCACACTCTGCCGCCAGGATTATGCGGACTGCACAGCAGCAGCAGCTTGGCGCCGCCGGCCATCAGTTCTTCAAGCTGGATATAATCCATAACATAATGGCCTTCTTCCAGCTTCAGCGGGTTGATCGCCACCTTGCGGTCATTCATCCGGATTACATCATAGAAAGGATAGTAGACCGGCGACTGCAGAATCACCTGATCTCCCGGCTGGCTGAACAGCTCTACGGACAGGCTGAGCGAGGTCACAATTCCCGGAGAATCGGTGATCCATTCCTTCTGAATCTCCCAGTCATGACGGCTGCGGTACCACCCGGCAATCGCCTCCTTGTAGGAGTCACTCGTCACACTATAGCCGTACACCCCTTCCTGTACACGGCGCAGAATCGCTTCCTTCACGGCAGGGGGACTCTCAAAGTCCATATCCGCGACCCAAAGCGGAAGAATCTCCTTGTCTCCGAACAGCTTCTCGGACTGGTCCCATTTGTATGAGCGGGTATTGCGGCGGTCAATGATACGGTTAAAATCATACTTCAACTAAATCACCCATCCTTTCTGCTTGTCCGTTTATTGTAACATGGAGAGAAACTTC
Organism: Paenibacillus sp. FSL H8-0259; assembly: GCF_037963255.1. NCBI lineage: Bacteria > Bacillati > Bacillota > Bacilli > Caryophanales > Paenibacillaceae > Paenibacillus > Paenibacillus sp. FSL H8-0259. The sequence goes on along the minus strand of NZ_CP150147.1, from coordinate 2,787,164 downwards.
CGGCATCCTGATTCAGTCTGGCGGCTTCGGGTTTACTCCGGCATACGCTTCAGCTTCCCTTACGCAGCCGTTCGAGTGACTGGCCCAGGCGGACCTCCTCCAGCGGCTTCAGCACATAATCCACAATGTCTTGGTCGAAGGCCCAAAGGGCATGCTGTTTGCTCTCTGTGACAATCACAATTTGAATATCCGGCAGCTTCTTTTTTACCCGTTCGGCTACAACCATTCCCTGCTGGCCGGGCAGCTGAAGATCCAGAAACAGCACATCAGGCTGCAGCAGAACAATTTTGTCTACAACATTCTCGGGATAGGCCGACATTCCAATCACATTCACCTTGCCTGTATGCTGCAGCATGGAAGACAGCTTATAGAGATCCTTCTGGTTCATATCCAGCAGAAATGCCTTGATCACTCGGGTTCCTCCTCCTTCCGGACGGGTGAATTACGCAGTCGTCTATCGGTACAGGTGTCTAAAAAAAGTGCTGTCCCCCGTTTGCTCCAAACGTCAGAGGACAGCCATTGTTATTATTATTTTGCAGCCTTCATTGTTGTCTGAGCTGCTTCTGAAATGAATTCTACTTGAAGGACGCCGGCAGCAGGCTCCGCAGATCCTCCATATTTACAACCAGATGAATGTTGTTCATGGTCCGCAGCGAACCGGAGATAATTCCCGCAAGCTGGCCATGTGTATCCAGCAGCGGACCTCCTGACATCCCGCTTGCCACCTGGGCCGAAGTCAGAATCCGGCTTCTTCCATTGATCTCCGCAGCAGGCGTGTTGACAATCCCTTCGGTGATAATCGCTGTATTCTTAAGCGGATAGCCCAGTGCGAATACAGCTTCTCCATGCTTCAGGACGTCCTTACGCAGCGGAAGATAAGCATACGCATTACCCTTCTGCTTCATAGCAGCAGGACTTGGCAATTCAAGAACAGCCACATCCTTAAGCTCATCGAATTTCGTGACTTTGATCGGACTGATAATACTACCATCCGCCATCACCCCTTCCATCCGCTCCGCACCTTTGACCACGTGATACGCCGTTGCTGCTGTTCCTGCCGGAGACAGGATAATTCCTGTCCCCGTGGAACTTGCGGTGCCGTCACTTTTGAGTACCCGCAGATAAAACATGGCTTCATTCGCAATTCCGTAGCTCTGTTCAGCGTTATACACACTTGGTGTGTCGGCGCTGGTAGTGTCTGAATAGAAGAGCACTGCCGAGATCAACGAGAAGATCAGGCTTACGGCAAGCAGTTTTGTTTTCATCCGCCAATCTCCTTCATCAAAGAATTACAAATTATTGCACAACCGACATGATGTCTTTGTAAGCCCAGTGTGTTGCCGGAAGATCCTTGAAGCGTACTGCTGTTACAGCCAGCTTCTTCGTACCGGCAATCCGGTTGATCAGCACTACAGCCTGAGCACGGGTAATCGGTGATCCCGGTTTAAATGTGCCGTCAGGGAAGCCTTGCACATAACCTGCTTTGGACAGGGCATTCACATAATTCTCTGACCAGTGGCCCTTCAGATCCGACTGCTTCGTAATTCCGGTATCTGTAACATCCAGCTTCAGCACTGTAGTCATGATCTTGGAGAACTCGGCTCTCGTCAAGCCCTTCGTTCCGCCGAAGCCGCCGTCCGGATAGCCTTCAATAATGCCTGCCGAAGCGAAGAATCCGGTCAAAGCCTCGTTGCCTGCACTTACATCATTGAACAGGTTTCCTACATTCACGTCTTCCATATCCAGCAGCGGAGCAAGGGATTGGATCAGCTCATATCTGGTAATGGCTGCATTAGGCATAAACAAACCATTCGGATAAGCAGCGATATACTTAATTTCTCCCGCATTGCTCTTCAGGCTGTATTTGGCATTCTCCGCTACATATTCAATGGTAGTCACAGTATCATTTTTATCTGTGATCATTTTGATCGTCATGGTCTTGGTAATCAACAGCTCACCGGTATATTTCGTGCTGTTTACTGTCGGCGTGCTTCCGTCCGTTGTATAGTAGATCGTCTGCCCTTCCGGAGCTGTCAGCTTCAGCTTGCTGTTCTTGGCAATCTTCACTGGAGCTTCACTGTCTCCATTCACCGTCGTAGTACCGGCAATAGCGGTAATCACCGGAACAGGAGTTGGTGTTGGGGTCGGGGTCGGCACAACTGCACCGCCACCGCCACCGCCACCGCCACCGCCGCCGCCTCCACCACCGCTGGAAACTAACAGCGTCCAGGTCCAGGCCGATACCTTGCTGTATTCTTTGCCCGGAACAATGGTGACGGCTTTAACAGTCGTCTTGTCCTTCAGCACAATCGCTTCGCTGTATAGCTGAGAAGCTTCCGTAGGATCTGTGCCGTCGAGCGTGTAATAAATTTGGCCGTCCGGCTCCGCTGTTGTCAGCTCTACTTTCACTTCCGTCGAGAAGCTCAGCTCCGCAGGTGTTGCAGTTGGTGCAGCTGCCGAGCCAGGGTATTGCAGTGCAGCCGCATTAACTGTAATGCTTCTGCTCTGTCCTCCGGCTATTGCCTTCAGCACTGCGCTGCCGCCCTGTTTCAAGCTTCCTGCAGCACCGTTCACATCAGCCTTGGACGGATCTGCACTCCATACCAGTGCTCCGCTGCCGCTCAAGCTGAATGCCGAACCTACACGGTTAATCAGATCCTGCGGGTTCAGTATAACAGCCGCTGAAGCAAGAGTTCCTTCTTCTGTTCCGTCAAAGGCCAGAAGTACCGGATAGAATGTGTTCTGTGCTGTCCAGATTCCGGCATCCAGACCTGCTGGAAGATTCGGGCTGGTAAGCTCTGTGCCAAGCAGCCCCATTGCACTGCTGCTGTTGCCAGCCACTGCTTGGCCATCCAGATTGTAGAAGGCAATATTATTCTTCAGCATTTGTCTGTTGAACAAGGATTGGCTGATGGTTGCATGATCAGACTTCTGTCCGGCAATCCCTCCGAAGAAGGCCTGCAGCGGAAGAATTTTGCCTTTCACTCCAGCTTTCACTTCTCCGGTATTCAGGGAAGAAGTAATCGCTCCGCTCTCCGCCAGACCGGCGATACCGCCAGCCCATGCTGTAGACATTCCTTCTGCGTAAATGGCCCCGGCAGAATAGCTGTTCTTGATCTCTCCCGCGTTCAGACCGCTGATCCCTCCGGCTATAGCCTGGGCCGAAGCCACATGGATATCGCCATAGACAATCGACTCAGAAATTGTACCTTCCGCACTGTTCTCACCGGCAATGCCGCCGGTTGCCAGTGTGGCAGTAACATCAATATTGCCTTTGGACACTGCCTGGTGAATCACTCCGGCGTTGCGTCCGGCAATTCCGCCTTTACGGCCCTGTCCCGAAAGAGTCACTCCGTCATTAGCAGCCTTCTCAATGAGGCCTAGATTCACACCTGCGGCTCCGCCTGCCGTGGCACTGCCAGCTACAGAACCACTGACGTTAACCTTGCGGATTACTGCACCTGCGTGATTGATCCCTGCAGCAATACCGGAATTTACTGCGCCGGAAATATCCGCTCCGGTAAAGTTAACATTCAGAATCTGGCCATAGTTTTCTTTTATGAATCCGGCTGTTTGCTGCTCTGGGGTTTTCAGTGAAAGTCCGCTAATCGTATAGCCTTGACCGTCAAATACTCCCTTAAAGCTGTCGAATGCGGTCCAAGTGCTTCCGGCAAGATTAATATCCGCCCCAAGCAGGATGGTTGCCAGCTCCGGTTTGTCGTCAGCTGTTCTGTTGAACAGCTTGTAATAATTCAGGCCTGTCTCGTTATAGAACATGACTGCACCCGAGAGCTGCAGCGGAGTCTGAACCGTGATTGTTCCGTCTGTCAGTTCGTTCAGGAAGGAGGTATCATAATCCATAATCCATGTGCCTGAGCTGAGCGGATTAACCGCTGCTGAACTCACGGCGCCAGCCGCCGCACCTGCATTGTGGCCTACTGCCTTCAGTCCAGCCGTAAGCGTACCTGTCGTATACGACGAACCGGAAATTTTGCCGTCCCGGAAGTTATAGCCGACCAGTGCGCCTGTAGAGACGTTATTGCCTGCTACATTAACGGAAATCTCCGGAACATTGGCATAGACGCCTGTCAGAGTCCCGTCATTATAACCGGCAAAGCCGCCGTTGTAAGAACGGGTTGAAGACTTCACTCCGACTGTAGAAATCTTGTTCTGCAATGCGTAAGAATTGCTGATGCTGCCGCTTCTCTCCACCGCTGCTGCGAAACCGCCGCTGCGTGTGTCGAAGCCGGTATTGCTGATGTCACCGGAAGCATAAGAGTCCGTAATCGAATAATGATCTACAGAACCCGCGAAGCCGCCGACATAAGAGCCTAATCTGCCGCTGACATTCAGCTTGCCTGCTGCATAGGATTTCTGAATTTGTCCTGCAAGCGTACCATTATCACCCAGAAGTCCGGCAAAACCGCCCGCATAGATGGTATTGTCCTGATTGGTATCGGTGATTTGTACCGGAATATCCGTATGGGTATGCGTAATTTTGATAGTATCCCCCATACCGATTACCCCGCCGGCATGTGTCGCCGGTACAGATTGACCCAGCGTTAACGCTGTGCCAACCGTCAGAGCTTGTCCAGATCCGGCGATCACCTTGCTGTAATGAATCTCGCCGCCTGATCCCCAGCCGACAAGTCCGCCGGCATTATACACTCTGCTGGTATCCGCATGCAGACCGGTCTTCACGATGGTATCTACAATGATACCGCTGCTGTATCCGGCAACTCCGCCTGCATTTACTGTGTTGCCGCCGGTTACATTCAGCCCGGAAGCAACCTCTGAACTATAGATTGAGGCATTGTCGTTCTTGCCTGCCACACCGCCCGCATAGAGATCAGCACTATTGTCTGCTCCAGTGACCGTTATCTTGCCGCTTTGAACTTTGGCAATGTAAATGCCGCTGTACAGCGGATAGGCTTTGCCGAAATCATAGCCCCGGTGGATATCATCCGCAGAGACTGTTCCGGCAATCCCGCCGACTGCTGCATCGCCGTTCTTCGCTGCAACCTGAAGATCAGGTGATGCCTCTGCATGGTACAGGATAGAATTCACACTCTCTCCCAGGATACCTCCCGCAGTAATCTCTTCACCTGCGGCCTGCAGAGAAGCATTGAACCGGACATCATGGATCGCCGTATGGACAGCCGATCCGGCAATCCCCCCGATAACAGCCTTCAGGCTGTCGCCCGTAGTAGACAGCTTCACGCCTTCAACTGCTGCATGTTCAATGTCAAAGCTGTTTCCCGGATCAATGGACCGGGCCAACATTCCGCCCAGCTTGCCTTCTTTAACACCTACAACACCACCGGCAGTACCGTTGGCGGTCAACTGCACACCGCTTCCGAAGCCTGTCACTGTGACATTGCTGATGCTGTTTCCGGCATCCGATTGGCCGATGATGCCGCCGAGAATCGAGCCGAGTCCGCGTGCTTCAAGCGTTCCGTCAGCGAAGGTCAGCGTAATATCCTTCGCCTGGCCCGAGGTGAATTGGCCAATGAGTCCGCCGACAGTGGATTCCATTCCCGTAGCCGAAACCCGGTACCGCGAATTCACTTCATGCCCAAGACCTGTTACATCGCCCGTCTGGACTCCGATAAGTCCGCCGACAATCGCATGATCAGCAGCGCTGCCGGTGCTTCCGTCTATATCCTTAATGGTATAAGTCCCGGTTGTGAAATCTGCTGTATTCTCACCGATCAGTCCACCGGCAATGCCGTGGTCAGCAACCGTCTCAATCCGGCTTCCGCCGTCCAGCGTAAGGTGGAGCCCGGTAATACTGCCCGAGTTGCTGCCGATCATCCCCCCGACAATTCCGCCGCTGACCTTCACGCCGCCAAGCAGCTTAAGATCCACATTGTTCACTGTACCCAGGTTCATCCCGGCAAGGACTCCGGTATACTGGTTGCCGGCAACAGAGAGCGGCTCCAGATTGATATTCTGGACGATCGCCTTCGTACCGATGACTCCGAACAATCCGGAATGAGTGTACACCGGCTGCAAGGTTAAGCCATCGATCAAGTGATTGTTTCCTTCGAAGGTTCCTTCAAAAGGATTGGCTTCCTTGTTGCCGATCGGCACCCACTGCTTGGACTGGATATGGATCGGATTTATGATCGTCACGGTTCTGTCCGTGAAGTCGAATTTGTCGGCTCCGGCAATCGTGCCGTTGACAATTGCTGCCAGACCGGCAAGCTCTGCTTCCGTAGTAATCTGGAAGTTGATAGCATCCTTATCCTTCATGTACCAGTTGATATTGGCATTGACATCATTGCCGATATCACCGCCGGTATTGGCTGCACGGTTTACTTCAGGATATTGGTATACTGCGTTAAACGAGCCATATTTCCATGCGCCTTCAAAGTCCCAGCCTGACAAGCCCGGGAAGACCGTTCTGTCCTTCAGCGTTTCCGAGAGGATCGTAGTCAGCCGCACATGCACATTCAGCCAGCGGTGATTGCCCTCTGCGAAATCAGGCAGGTCAGAGTTGATGTTGAGCGCTTCATCTTTAATGTAATAAGACTTGTAGAGCAGCTCTTTGCTTGCATTGTCATAACGTCCGGCGAAGCCGCCGGCATAAGCGCCCGAACCAGCAGTAACTTCCGCCGCCGAGTATACATTGTTCACTTTACCGTTAGTTATTCTGCCGATGAAACCGCCAACGTAAGAATTGGCTTTGGCAGCTGCTACACTTTTGGCTACATAAGAGTTCTTGATGGTACCGCCGGAGTGTTCCCCGACCAGACCGCCAACATTCGAATATACGCCGTTTGCCGTAACCTTGGAGGAGGTATAAGATTGCTCCACCGTACCGGCTGTGTTTCTGCCGATCAGTCCGCCCAGGTAGACCGAACCGCTTGCTGTTCCAGTTGCATTGCCTGTAACGTCGATATCTACATAGGAGCCGAGAACTGCCCCTGCATTCTCACCAGCCAAGCCGCCAGCCAGTGTGCCTACACCCTCAATGGTCAAGTTGGCATTGGAGTACGTATAGTAGAGAGTTCCTGATGCCGTGTTCACCCCGGCCAAGCCGCCGATGATGGAAGAATTGCCTCTGGAGATTACTGTGATTTTATCAGTAATGCTGTTATTGGCAATCAGAGTGCGGTTCTCGCCGACCATCCCGCCCACGATTGCAGTAGGTGAAACAGCGGATACAGTTCCAAGTGTGCGCGTATTCTGAATCGTACTAACCGCTGTGGCCGGATTCAATACGGGATCAATTGTCTGGGCATCATTCAAGCCCACAATCCCCCCGATATAAGATGAAACCGCTCCGGCGTTAGCCTTCAGATTCAGAGCACCTATATAACTGTTCGCAATAATTCCTGAAGAACTACCGTGGTTGTACCCTGCCACCCCGCCTGCAGTAGCGCGTGGTGCATTAATCGTCAGATTAACCGTTGTACCTACCAGACGGTCAAGCTTGGAGGCTTCATTGTAGCCGACAATACCGCCAATATAGGCATCTGTAGCGGCTGGCGCTACCAGAATCAACATGTTTTCCAAGTTCACTATTTTGCTGTCACTGTAGATAGCGCTGTTCTCCAGTGTACCCGCCAAGCCGCCGACAGACGGTTTAGCTGCCTGCGCTTGGATGAACGCCTGCGCGTCATCCGCTGCGTTCACCTCCGGATTAGTAATATCCGTAGTTTTCGCAGCCCCAACGATCGCTCCTGCTTTGGATTCCACAGCAGTCAGCGTAATCATCGGGTCATACCCGGGAACATTCAGCACAGCTGACTTCATTCCCGCCCGGTCAGCAGGAGCTGCCGGTCCTTCTGAATGTCCGGCAATCCCGCCGGCTTCAGCACGTACACCATTCGCCTCAATAGACAGCCGGGTAACTGTAGCGTTAACCAGTTGACCGGTATTGAGACCGGTATTACCGCCGAGTACGTTATCCGCACCCGTTGAAGTGATGACTACATTCTCCGCATGATTGAACGGAGCCGCTGCTGCCGAATGGTTCTCACCGAACATTCCGCCAGCTTTTACCGAAGCACCTGTAGCTTTAATTTCAGTACGGCTCGTGTGTCCGTTGAACTGGGCAGCCGAGTTATGCCCTGCGCCGCCGCCGAAGCTGACCTTGTCGGCCTTCAGTTCAACCAGCAAATCCTGTACTTCCGCAGGCACGGCGACAGTGCCGATTACCGCATCCGCAGTAAGCTTACCGGCTGCGCCGCCGATGGTATATCCGCTTTTGCCGGATTCATTCAGGAAGCTGATCCGGGCAGCCTTACCACCCGTCAGAACCAGTGGCTTAGTGTTCACGCCTACAACTCCGCCGAACGTGATGTTATCCTGGCCGTCTGCCGGAGCAGCTACCACAGCTTTCAGAATTAACGTGCTGTAGCTTGCCGAGGAAGCATCTCCGGCAGTTATGTTGTTCATGGTTCCTTGTGCATTACCGGCAATTCCCCCGGCAATCCCGCCTGCAGAAGTTACCTGAAGTGTTGCATATTTAACAGAAGAATCATTCAGGGTACCTTCCAGATAACCGGCGATTCCGCCGATTGTACCATCCGAAGTTATCGCCAGAAGATCGCTTGCGGTTTTGCCTGTTACTGATGATGTAATCGTTCCGCCGGCTTCATACCCTACGATACCGCCGGTGTATACATCCGCTGTCCCTTTTACATTCAATGCACCTGTGGAGGAGGCCTGGCCTATATTCCCGCCGGCATCATAACCGGCAATCCCGCCAGTATAGATTCCTGTTCCTCCGTTAACCGAGACAAGCGCTTTATTCTCAAACACCCCTGCTGCAACGTTGCTGGTTACCAGTCCGCCTGCAGCATGTCCGACAAATCCGCCAGTGGATACATTTTGTGTACCTGTAGCTGTAATCGGCTGCGTGTTGATGTAAGCATGTGTCCAGGTGAATTTGCTGCCGGTGTATCCGGCAATTCCTCCTGTGTATACATTCTTGCCGCCGTTATTCACTACCGGTGCGGTATTTACAAACGTAATCCCAACCTCCGGACTGACCACCGTACCCGTTGCTCCTACAATCGCTCCGGCTGCCGAGCCTTCTGCCGCAGGTGCATTAACCGTAACTGCACCCTTATTGGTAGTCATGTTAGAGAATACTACGGTATTGTCCACTTTACCGGCAATTCCGCCTGCCACAACCCGGTTTCCGCCGGCGATGGTGACAGAAGCATTATTGATGATCGGAGTATCTTCATCATTCAGACTAAGCGGTCCTGTAGTATGACCAGCAATCCCGCCTGTGGTGAGAACGGCACTGTCAGTACCTTGTGCGAGAATTGCTGCATTATTGACCACTTTTTTGATGATGATGCCTCTGGATGTGCCGTAGCCTAGGATCCCGCCGATATCAGCTGAACCTTGCGCCGTAATGGTTCCGTTGTTGATAGAGTTAGAGATCATACCTTCGCCCATTCCGACAATTCCGCCCGTGAAGGAGCGGTACGGAGAAGCGTGAGTGCTGATACTGATATTGTTGGTAATATCGAAAACGATGCTGCTGCCGCTCATTTTACCTACTGCAGAGCCTGCATATACATCATAGGTTACACCGGTAACAGTGATGGAGCCAGACCCTTCAAAAGTCAGACCGCCGACTGTCCCGCCCTCCATATTTCCTACCAGACCCTGATAGGACAAATTTGTAACGACATTCATATTGGAGATTTTCTTGATTAGACCACCCTCAGTGATCAGAGTACCCTTGAATGGATGTTCGGCTGTACCAATGGGAATCCATTGATAGTTTTTGAGATCCATGTCTCGCGTAATTTCAAGAATTTTGCCTTGCAGACCATTCCCAGTGCCTTCATTAACCAGCTTGGCAACACCCGCAAGCTTATCCTCACTATCAATTTTGAAGGTATCATTGGTAGATATATACCATTCGGTCTTTGCCATGCTGTCCCAGGTCTGCGGATCAGCCTTAGCCATGATTCCGCCGGCAACTGCCGCAACGACAACCACTGCCAGCGCTATTAAATACCCTATAATTGATTTCCGCTTCAAAGCCATTTTGACACCACCCAAATAGTATTATGAATTCCCAGCAGAGTGTGCCCGCACTCCACAATAGGCGGTACGGGCACATTCTTGTTATTGCTTGGCTGTAATCAATTGATCAAGTCTGATAGCAATGGCTGCCGCCTGTTCACGCGTAAGCGGACTGGACGGATTCACCTTGTTGCCTTCCCCAAGGATAATGCCGTTCTTGATGCTCAATGCTACTGCTTGTCTTGCCCATGCGGGAACTTTATCTTTATCGGTGAAACCAGCCAGAATTGCTGTTACTTCTGCATCACTGATTTCAGTGCCTGGGCTGACAAGGGTGAGCAGTCTGCCCAGCATCGTCATGGCTTCCATTCGTGTCAGCGTACCCTGAGGCGCATACTTGCCGCCTTCGAATCCGGTGACAATACCCAGCTGTGCAGCAATGGAGACGCTGCGGTTATACCAGCTGCTGCTGCCGACATCACTGAAGCCTGCAGAAGGTGCCTGCTTGTTCATCAGACCTGCGACGCGCAGCAGAATCGTTGGATACTCTGCTCGGGTCACTTTGCCGGTCGGATCAAAGGTATCTGCAGATTTGCCTAATACGAACAGCTTGGCGGAGGCTGCTGCAATACCGTCCTTGCCCCAGCCTGCAGGCATATCCTTGAAGATCTTCTGATTGCGGATGAAGTAGAGGCTGCCTTCTCCGGTCAATTGCACATTCACTGCCGTACCGCTGCTGTCCAGTTTCCATGGCACAGTAGTCCAGTTACCGGCTGCATCCTTCAGCACAATTGCTGTAATTTCGTTTGCTGCAAGCGGCGAAGGAATGGCGATCTTGGCTGCAAGTGCCGGTGTCCAGCTGCCTGCTGGCAGGTTAGCCGTTACCGTAACACCCTGTCCTGCGGCCATAAGCGTGAAGCCCTGCTGATCGGCTATGGTCTTCATGGCCTGCTGATCGGCAGTGCTGTTCTGGCCAATGCCCACCACAAGCTCACCATTTAATGCGGTAAGATTCTCAGGTTCAAGAACCAAACGACCCATCGGCACCTCTATAATCACTTTCTTCTTCGCTGCAACGGCCTGCTTCACAACATTCTGATCTACATGGATACTGAATGCTTTTGCAGCCGGATCTGCGGAACTAACCGTGAGATCGCTGCCCGCTGCGGCTTCTTTATCCGTAATCCGGATTACCGCTGTAAGCCCATTCCATTCTGTGACAACCGGCTGTCCGTTAACAGTTACTTGTGCGGCTGTATCTGGTGCTTGCTCTTCTACTACGCCTGGTGTGGCAGCTCCGCCACCACCACCGCCGCCACCGCCACCGCCTGTTCCAGCACCGCTGCTGGACCATACAGTTGCTGTAACCTGACCCGCTGCCTTAACCAGCTTATCGGTAGATGTCCGCTTAGCGAGCACGATTACATCACCGTATGAAGCGCTGATTATACCGTCCAGCGGAAGGAGCGGCCAAGAGCTGACATTATCATCGAAGGCCGGCTGCACAGCGCCGGAACGATAAACCTTATACGCAATCTGCTGTCCGGTCATATCCCCGGAGGAAGTAATGGTGATCTTGGTACGGCTGCTGTCTGCATAAATATAAGAAGTGCTGGCTTGAATTGCACCAAGCTTCTCTGGTTTCGGTACGGCTACTGTGGCCGCAACCATGCCTTTGAGCGTTACACCCTCGGACACCTTATACTCTGCTTCAATTAAGCTGGAGCCTGTGGCAAGCGCCGTAACACTGCCTTCTGCCGACAAGGACACTGCATCGCCTACGGCGACTGTATAAGTCAATTTCTGCAGATTCTTATCTGCAATTGGCTCATCCTTGAATTTCGGCTTGCCGGTATTCTCGTCCTGTCCATCCGAGACCTTGAGATAAGCCTTAACTTTGCCTGTTTGCCCTGGCTCCAGGTCCTTTTCCATTCCCTTCAAAACCAGTGCTACAGGAACCTTGTAACCAGCGTTCGTGATATCCACAACCGCTGTGTTCAGATTCTTTGCCTCATCGGAGGCAACAATGTTAAGTGCCACGGAAGGCTCATCGGATTTGATCTCCACAGTTCCATTAAAGTCCCCCGTCAGCGGGTCCACCTTAAGGGTAGTAGGAATCTCCACTTCCTTGTATTTGCCATCCGGCTGCAATTGGTTCACTGTATATTTCGCTGTCAGCACAGTTCCTGTTGTTGTAGTTCCTGCTACATGAACAGCGCCGTTTGCGGTACGTTCACCCGTTACCGGCTGATCAAGATACAGAACCGGAGCGATCGTATCTACAGTCATATACAGCATCGTGACCGAGATATCCTTGGTCGTCATGTTTCTGGCTCTCAGTTCAAGAGCGAACGGTCCGTCTGTCTGGAACTGGTCGAGATTCAGAACGCCTTGGCTTCCGCCGCCGGCCTTGTTCGTCAAAGCTACCGACCCGATGGACTTCTCAGCATTAAAGACCTCCACCGTCACATTGGACTGGTCTGAAGTGAGCGTCAGCTTCTGCTTCGTTTCACTGGTCAGCAGGTTAATGTAATTTCCGGTATCCTGCACGGTACCAGATCCGCTTGCCACAGTAAGCTTTGGCAGGCTTGGAACCGGCAGCAGCTTCTTGCTGCTGTTCTGGTGCTCAGCATAGTGATAGTTCTGATTCTTGTCCGCATCTTCAGTTGGAACCGTTGCGGCAGTGACACCGACAACATACTCCGTTCCAACTTCCAGACCGGTATACTTCACCTTGGTCACATCCGTAACCGTTCCTTCAAGGCTGGTTGTATTCACTTCATCCGAAGTGGATAGGGCCTTCCAGCCTCCGATCAGAATACCTTCATATTTACCGGTTGCTGCATTCCAGTAAGGCTGAAGTTCTTCTTCGGTGTACAAAATTTCGCCAAATGGAGAATAAGTCTCCAGCTTGCCGTTCACTTGGACCTGAGCATCAATGACGAAGCTATGCTCGTAAGCGTTATGTCCCGCTTTTTTGGCTCCCGGCTTGAAGGAGAGCGAGAACAGTCCGTTACCGGCAGGTACAACCGAGACGTCACTGACAACCTGCGGTGCAAGCGGATCAACGAGCTCGAATCGCTGCGGTGAAGTCTTCGTGCCGAAGGTTGCGCTGGATTTCAGCTCGGCCCGCAGATAATAATTGCCTTGTCTGAGCAGCCCGCGGATATCCTCGGGATTGCCCATCAGCGATACATTCGTTACATCAATTACTGTACTGCCGCTGGTTATGCCACCACTGACAGAACCGCCGGCGCCAACCGGCACATCTTTGGCAATCAGCATCCCCGGATCTCCCGGTGACAGCACCTCTTGCCCTTCCACGATAGTCTTTTCAGTGGTTACCGCATCTTCAGCCAGGTACAGATTCACTGTATCTCCTTCTGCTGCGTTGGCTACTTTCCAGGATGCCGTGAATTTATTGACATTCGAGTTATCCTTCGCGAGATTCACTTCGCTGAGCTGAGGCAGGGTTGGAACATTCATCAGCTTGGTTTCTACAGCCGAGACTGCAGTAAGCGTCCAGGTTCCGCCTTTCTTAGCTTCATTCTCAGGAATAATAATGTAAGCTCTGCGGATATCCACTTCAGCATTAAGCTTGGATGGATCCGGTGATACATCACTTGCAGGAATATATTGTGTAAAAGCATTAGCTTTAGGATTAGGCTTGTCCGGATTCGCAAAGGTTTCGAATACCACCGGATAATCCTTGCCCGCTGCATCCTGCAGCTTAAATTCCGGCATATCCTTACTGCTGTATTCCATTTCGATAATGGCATTACCGGTTGCAGCCCCCATAGGAATCTCATGGATTCTGCCGCCGTTCTTGACCGTAATGCCGCCTACGCCGACATTAACCGATCCGTTCTCAACAATTTTCACACCTTCTGCTACTTCACGGTAGATAATCTCCTGATTCTCTTCCTCAGCAGCAGGGGCGGCCGAAGTGGCAAGAGTCTCTACACCTTCACCAATAACCATCAGGCGCGGTCCATTATCGGGATCATCCACTACGAGATGAATCATACCTTCCGGCAGCTGATCGCTTGATGTACCGAACTCTATGCCTCCGCTCCAGTAGTAGGTAATACCCAGCGAGATGAAGAGAATGCCGATACTGCCCCATACCTTATCATTGTTGACCCCGAGGAACATACTGGACAGCGGCATTCCACCGACAACCGGTACACTATTCGGAATCTGTACTTTGGAGCCGATATAGCCTTCAAAGTCAGTGCGGTTCTTCTCCAGATTCTGTCCGACGAAGATTCCCGCCTTACCGATGATGATATCCCAGCCGCCGATATCCATAGCTGCCTCTACCCGCACGAACCATGGAGTCACCCATTGCGCTTCAAGCAGCGCTTTGGTGAGCATTGGAAGCCGGTCATCCTTCTCAGCTTCTGCGTCTGCGGAGAAGTCAAGCCGTCCTTCCACCTTGAGGCCGGTACGCTTCACCGTCAGGTCAACATCCCCGAAGAAATACGCCGGGGCAATCCCGAACCGCATGCCTACGCCAGCTTCAATCGTCAGCGGGAACGGGTCCTGCGCCGTACCGCCGGCAATGGTATCCGCCAGCTCGCGCACTGCACCGCGTACAGCGGTCAGATAGGTTGCACCGGTGACAATAATACCCGGAGCCGGCAATTCAGCCCCAAAGGCGATTACATCCGGAAGAATCCGGCCGTCTTTTACCTTTTTGAGCGAGAATTCAATCTCCACACCCAGCATGTTCTTCAGCTGTGCCGCGAACTCCAGGCCATATTCATTACCAACTCCGCCGCCCTGCACGGCATGCTTGATGGTAACCTTACCGCTGGGAGCATCCGGACCTTTCTTCTTATCCGCGTCTTTCTTCTTATCCGGTCCGAACAAGCCCATCTCCTGATTCAGATCGAAGCCGAGTGAGGCATCTACGCCATAGAAGCCTGCGCTGTTGAATATGACATTCTTAATTTCTGAGTTAATGATCTTCAGGGACAATGAGCCGCCGAAGGAAATCCCATTCTCTCTCAGAATGAAATCATTGAAGGAGAAGCCAAAGCCGTCAATCGCGAAGCTTGGAGCCCCAAACAAAGACTGCTTGTTGAAGTACACATCCCCGATCATGACCTGGCGCAGCGGATTCAGTCTGTCGCCCACACCGCCGATAGCCCATTTCAGACTGCCGTTCTGGCTGTCGTCTTCCGGATTACCGTCATTTCCTTTATCTTCCTTACTGCCTTCTTCCTCTTCATCGTCATCCTCTGGCGTCTCCACCTTGGACGGATTGTAGTTCTCATCTCCAAGGGATTTGGAGAAGCCGTTGAAGAAATCAAGCGTCCATTCGCCCTTATGGAAGACGAAGCCGCTGCTCGCTACACTGAGCGTTCCGTCACCCTTGATGAACAAGGTATCCAGGAAGGGAAGATCGCCCGGAAGGCTGTTTCCGAAGATGTCCAGCTTGCCGCGTACAAAAGCCAGATCCTTGCCTGTATAGGCAACAGCATCATTAATAATTGCCGGTTCTGTCTTGGTATCCACGATGACCTGCTCTTCATCACCCGTGCCGACCTGCTTGATCATTCCGCGGACCGTAACCAGAACCTCACGGTCGAATTCCGGGTCCTCGGATTCTGCTTCTTCCTGGAAGGCTTCAAAATCCTCTTCTGTTGCAAACAATTTGTAGGCATACAGCGGAGTCTCTTTGAGCGCTTCATCATCCATGAATTCACTGATATCAAATTCAGGATCAACCGCCTTGCTGGCTGCTCCGAACAAGGCCTTGGTCTTCTTATACTCGGTGACAGCAGAGTACAGGAACGAGCCGTTCTTAAATGGCTCACCCGGGAACAGCGAGTTCAGCTGATCCAGCAAGTCATCCTTTACAGAGGCGCCGTTCGCGAGGCCGCTGATATCCACAGCTTCCCTGTACACAGCCATAACTCCGGCTTCACGGATCCGCGTCTCATCATTATCTGTAACCAGGAAGGATTGAGGGGTAGTAATATCGTAAAGGGCTGCTACTTCCTCGTCGCCTCCCGCATCGCCTTTATAGTCGATCTCCACTGCGTATTCACCCAGCGGCAGCTCGGGTCCCAGTCCGGATTCCAGCACATTGCCGCCTTCATCAACCCGTTCCCCGCCGCGGTAAGTAATCCGCATGGCACCTGAGAAACCATCGTCTGTAGGCTGCATAACCACTGCATCCTGCACATTCACCTTGTACCGGCTTCCGGATACCAGATCCTTGAGGTACAGGTCAAAGTTCGGTGCTGTGGTTGCATTGCCCGTATTATAGGCTTCAATGTTCGACAGATTCACAGTCAGATATTTCACATCTGAGCTATACAGCTCTGCCGGTGACAGAGCGTATGAATACGTAGCCGTTGCTTCGCCTACCGGCGGCAGCAGAATGAAGTTTGTACGGTTCGACTCATATTGGGCTTTGATGCCTTCATCCTCAATGCCCTCAATCTTGCCCTGTGTTTCCGGGCTTCTCGCGGAAATCATGTAATCCCGCGTTACCGGCCAAGGTCTGCCTTTAGCCTGAACACGGAAAGTCGCAGTGATGGCATCACCCGGCTTGTACTTCGGCTCAATTCCCAATGCAGCTTCCTCAGGAGAGGCTGACTTTTTGAATTCCAGCATTTTGCTGCGGTCATTCTCCAGGACTGGCTTGCCATTTGCGTCCAGGACGTCTTTGCCGCTCTCATCCTGCCTGACGAAGCTGAGACCGCTCTCCAGCGTCATCTCCACTTCGATCTTGGAGTGCTCCATATTGTAGGCCTGCAGATTCTCAACCTCGGCTGTGATCGTGAAGACTCCGTTATCCACGTACTTCGACGGAACCGTCTCCCCTTGTTCCAGCGCAGCCGTAGCCAGCTGTTGAACCTGATCTACATAGCGGATCGAGAACACTTTATCCGGAGCAGTTATTTCTCCAAGTCCATAGACAGTTTCGAAGCTCTGGAAGCCTCCGGCTGCCACTTTATCCGGGTTCCAATAGAAGGCAACGGCGGAGTCCGCCGTGCCGTAATCATTGGTGTCTCTGGTGAAGTCCAGGTTGGGATGTACTTCATAATCCCATTTCGTATTCGCCAGGCCGTTCCAGTGACCGACAATCATTTCATCCACAATATTAATGTTCTGTTCGGCAAAGTTATTGAAGCCATAGGCAACGACATTGGTTGCCTGGGGATTAGTCAAATCCAGCTTGTCGCGCATTACCCAGTAAGAAGGAATCTTGAAGTAAGCTCTGTCCTCTTCAGGGATTCCGGCATTATCCTCCGGATTATGCACCAGCTTCCGCTCTACCTGCAGCGGTGACTTGTAAGCTGTTCCAATCTGGAACTGCGGCCCGTCGTTACCGCCGACCATCGTATCCAGCAGGATCCGGCTTCCGATCTCTACCTGCGCATTGCTCCGGTTATTCACTTCATAGCGGATGTTGACATTTCCGGAATTGACAGCATCCTTGCTGTCGGTGTAGAGCATCAGAATCTGCTTAATCTCTACGCCTTTAATCTTCCAGATCATCTCCAGCTGCTTCGTGCCATTCGAATTCTCTACCACCTTGGGTGTAGTAGTCTCTGAATAATGACTGTTGTCAAACTTGTACTTATTCCCGTAAATATAATCAGTTCCGTCAATCCGGAACGTCGTGAACGACGTTTCCGGATCATCTCCCTGGAACAGCAAGTTTACGTTGTTGTCATTCTTGCGGATGGGCTGGCCATCCACGGTCCGAATCCCGTAGCGTCCGGTTTCATTATCCACAGTAACCTTAATAAAGTTATTCTCTACAACAGTTGTCTTTGTACTGCTGGCCGCCTCCACAAGCGCATGAAAGCTCTCGGAGGTGGACAGAAATACCATGATTATTGTGAGCATGAGCGCGGTAGCGCGTTTGAGCAGCTTCACCATGTATTCCCCCTGTTTATCTTTCATTTATTTCATGTTGCCAATAAAGAAGGTGGCAAACTCGCGGTCCCGCTCCTGTGTTCTCACGACAATCGTGTACCAGCCTGTTTTCGGGAAGGTGACTTTAAATTGACTGCTCACGAGTTCGTCATAAGTCAGCTTCTGCTTCACCAGCTTCAGCTGTCCTTCGCGGTACAAACCAGGGTAATACAGAATATCAAATGTTCCTGCCTGATTGACCTTGTCTACTCCGGCTACCTTCATATTGTTGTAGCCTGATACCTTAAAGGTAAGTGTATTGGTATTGAACAGTGCAGACTCGCCGGAGGATGCCGAGATTAAGGTATCGTTACCGAAGATCAGCAGTCCGCCATCCTTCACGACCACCACATCCTGATAAACAACCGTCTCATTCCCTACCTGGTCAACCGCCGTATAAGCTACACGCTGGCGTCCAAGCTTGCTCAGATCCAGCCCGCTGACCGATACCTTCACACCCGCTGCTTCCGATACATTATCGGAAACTGTGAAGCCGCCGAGATCTGCGCGGAAGTTAAAGTCCTTCTTGTTCTGGACAATACCTGCTGTTTCGTTATTCAGTGTCAGCTCAGGCGGTGTGTTATCAAGACCCGCTATTGTAACCGGAACCTTGTTCACATTGCCCAGAAGATCCGAGATGGCGACTACCGCTGACCCGCTGCTCTCAAAGGCACGTGAGTAGCTGAACGTTCCATCAGCTTTACTGATCTGATTCGAATACGCCGCTCCGCCCTCAATAGGTCTTACTCCGAAGAACATTTTATTAGGTGCTGTGACGCTGCCGCTAATCGTAACCTTCACTTTACCCTTGGCATATTTCTGTCCGCCGATCGTAACAATCTGATCTGCCGGAACCGCTTTGCCATCCGCA
Organism: Paenibacillus sp. FSL H8-0259; assembly: GCF_037963255.1. NCBI lineage: Bacteria > Bacillati > Bacillota > Bacilli > Caryophanales > Paenibacillaceae > Paenibacillus > Paenibacillus sp. FSL H8-0259. The sequence goes on along the minus strand of NZ_CP150147.1, from coordinate 2,768,353 downwards.
TCTACAAAGGTGTAGGCAATTTTATCAGCTTCAGGCGGTGCGGAGAGAATATTCGTAACCTTCTCTTTAATGACTGTCGTATTGCCGTACTCATCTACAACTGTGAAGGAGGCTGTTCCATTCTCAGTCAGTGTAATGCTCTTGGCCTGACTGATAATGTTAATAGCTTTAGCCGAGGCATCTGCCTTCTCAACCGTTACTGTAGTGCCGGTGGAGAATAGTACATTGCCGTTATTATCCTTCACGGTATTGAAGGTGCTGCTGCCGTTCAGGCCATATTGGTAGGAACGGACCACTTTCACCTTCGGAGCTTCTTTGTTAATGTTCTTTACCGTGGCTTCGACGGTATTTGTATTCCCGGCCGCGTCCTTAATCTCAAAGACGAAGGTGCCATTTTCCTTGAAGGTGTAGGCATTTTTGCCGCCATTGTTAGTAATCGTTACAGGCTCAGAGGTGCTCTGAAGATAAGCAACCACATTACCGTTCGTACGCTCCATGTTCGAGTATTCAACCGTTCCCTCTGGAGGCGTACCGTCAATATTCTTTACAACCAGATACAGGGTATCTGTCCGGTCCGGATCACCGAGATCGGTCAGATCGAAGCTGTAATAGCCATTCTCATAGATCTTGAATGAGTTTCCGGTCCGCACAGGCACCGAAGGGTTAATCTTCGAAGGCATCACGCGGATACCCGGCGGAAGCGTGAACTCAATATCTGCCCCAACCGTGGCATTTACCGGACTGTTCACGCTGAGCGTTGCAAGCGCATAGACGGGCTGTTCGGTTGTAGAAGCGCCTTCGATATCAAGCTTGGCCGCTTCACTGATCAACCCGCCCGGTGTTCTGTACTTGACCCACACCTGCAGCTGTGTCGGATCACCAGTCGGAACCTTCACGGCTACGAAGTTGGTATAAGGCTTCCAGTTGATCCAGCTTGCACCGTTATCAGGTGATACCGAATATTCATATCCCGTTTTGTCCTCTGTCTCGAGGCTCAGCTTCACAATCGCTGTGTATCCATCCTTTGCATCACCGGACAGATAGATAAGAGAAGACTTCGCATCGGATACAGGTGCCTCCGGTTTGGAAGATGCTGATACCTTGAAGGTTCCTCCGCTTGCCGTCACAGAGCTGTTGCCTGCCCCGTCAACCGCGAGTACATATAACCGGTATTCAGCAATTTGTCCCGCGTCCAGCGATTTGTCGTCTATGGACACCGAACCGCCTGACGGAACGTCCTTCCATTCTGTAGAGGACTCTGTAGGTACTTCTGCACCTGTTTCTTGTTTGACCCATTTATATTTGCTGACAAGTCCTGTTTTGCTATAGAATTCCGACACGCTGATCCGCGTTTTCTGCTGCGGCAACGGGTAAGCAATAGCATCAGGGCTGAAATACACCACTGGTGCTTCATTGTCAAAATAATAAGCTTTCGAATAGTAATACGTTCTGTCGCTGTGCTTCACCATAAGATGAATGTATTGCGTTCCGTTCAGTTCAGATTTAGCCGGAATAACATAGCTATAGGTGGCTTCACTTACAGAAGCATTAAGTCCCATCGCTGACAGCCTGGAATCCGTGTTATCTTCTGTTGCCTCCGCTGCGGCATCTGCTGCCGGTTCAGTAGCGCCTGCTGAAGCAGCAGGTGTAGTTGCCGGCTCGGCACCGCTCTCTGGTGCCGGAGTTTGTTCAGCCGCCAGCGGGGTCAGTTCAGGCTGAACCGGTCCTTCGGACAGGAGCTTAAGGATAGCCACTGGTCCGATGTTTGCCGTAACTTCCGGTTCTGCCGGAGCATTCGGCTCTGCTGGAGCTTCAGGCTGGGGAGTCTCTTCCCCGCTGCCTAAAGAATTGTCCACGGACAGAGGTTGTATCAGCTCCGTACTTGCTTCAAGGCCTCTATATTCATTGTCGGACTCAGGATGAATAGAGCTGCTGCTGATGGCATAGCCCACATAATCCGGGGTCACTCCGCTGATCTGGAACATAACATCATGACTCCGAACGTAGTCAGGATTAGCTTCCGGTGTGAACTGCGTCGGAATCGTAGCCTCTGAACTCACGACAACCGCCTTTTCCTGTGGTGTCTTGACCGTTTCGTTGCCCGCATTATCGAGTGCCTTCAGATAGAGCCAGTAAACGCCATCCTCATCAATATCCTCATAGGTAGACCGGGTTACGGTATTCCCGGAGTATGATGTATCGGCCCACTTAATGTCCTGTGGTGAATCCCCGTCCTTCACCCATTGATACTGCACGCTCTTGACGCCGCTATGCGGGTCCTTTACAAGTGCTTGCACAGTGGTGCTGTCCTCGGCGGCCATTGTAATGGCAGGTCCCTGATTGTCCAGCTTCAGGATACCTACTTCATGGGTCCAGTTGGAATCATCCTGTTTGAAATCGTCAACCTTCCAGACACTCAGGTCGCCGTATTGTCCAACAGCGGCCAGCGCCTGATTGTCAGCATAGAAGATTTTATCTGCCTTCGAACCCGGTGCTTCTGCAATCCAGGCATCATACTGCGCCTGATGGCTCGCCACATAAGCTTTTTTCTTCTCGTACTGCATCAATTCTCTGGCTGAATCCCAGGTCATATCCGCTGTCCAGGTATGCAGGTACCATTCCCCGCTGTTTCCTTCCTCGAACGCTTCAGGCGGAGGAGAGAGCAGGTTGGTCTTGTTATTCACTACCGACAGCTGTACATTCTGGAATTCTCCGGGATACAGCTCTTCCGACGGTTGTTTGGCAGAGAGCGCGTAACGCTTGAGTGCCGCGTTATTGTCTCCGGATACAGAAGCAAACGGATCCGCTTTATCCTGACTCCACCAGTAGTAGACAAGTCCAACGGAAGGTGATGCTTCCGCACTCATATTCGAAGGCCGGTAGATTCCGCGGCTCGGCCGTTCTGCACCACGGTCTGCTTCAGTCGGATCAAGGTGGGGTACTTTAATCGAAGGATCATTGGCATCGATCGTTACCTTACCTTTTTTCGAATAGGCTACATCACTCGCGCCCTGTGCCTCGAACCGGTATCCGATAATCGGTTTTGTATTGTCGATGAACAGGTTCGCCCAGTCTATCTTAGAGTTGGCGAGCGAGAAGTCACTGCCGTAAGGATCAATTTTCTCTTCATGTGTTCCATCGAAGTTAGCGGGCTGAATCATCAGGTTGCCTGCGTAATCCTGGATTACATCCGTATCCATATTGATAGGCAAGCTGCCGCCCTTGGCATCATTAGATACGGCAACGGCCTTGAGCAACGGTGTTTCCACAGTTAGTCCGCCAGGTACTGTCATGCGGAAGGTCCAATTTCTTGTATTCTTGCCTGCAACATAATAGGCTTTCATTCCGTTATTGAAAAGAATAAAGGTTTTCTTCTCATCCCAGCCGGTTTTGGCAATTGCCTCTTCCGTCATCTGCAGGGTGAAATCAATAACATCTCCCTTATTCAGCGTAACACCGGTCAGAATCTCCGGTTGAATGCCGTTAGCAGTCTTGGAATACTTCGGACGCACCGCATCCACGATAACGCGGAAGCCGCCCCGATCGAAATCAAACGGGTTCCCGCTTTTATTGTTCAGCCAGGCATTGCTGCTCTTGCTCGGCACAGTGTTGAGATTTATAGTAGCTTTATTCCCTGCCGCATCCCTGAGCACGGCTTCTTTCAATTTATTCTCCAGTGACAGATCCATTGGTGCTCCGCCGGTAGTCCCCCCGGTAATTAGCGGTTTCAGGGGTAGATTGCCGCTGTTATGAAAAGGAACTCCGGTATATCTATAGGAAAGTGTTTTCTGATACGTAGTTAGATTGTCCTCATTAAAGGTAATATTCTGCAGATACTGCTGCTGTCCGGCAGCCGGAAGTCCGGTGTCCGGATCATTAATGAACAGCTTTTGCCGCAGGAAATAATCGGAGTTTGCTTTCACTACCGTAGCCGGTCTGACGGGCTCGTTGAAATTGTAGCTGAGTGTGATGTTCTCATCTCTTTTGACATAAAGCTCTTGCTGATTAATATTCTCGTTCAGCCGTTCTGCTCCGTTGCCGGTGAAGGTATAGCTGTCAATGACGGGACGCTTGAGATCCTGGAACTTGAGATAGAAGCCCCGTACCCCTGCTGCTTCACCGTCGTCATCGCCTTCACCATATACCCATACTTTAATTTTGGAGGTAGGTGTAATACGGGCTGTAGCCGTTTTGTTATATTTCTGGCTACTGCCGGTTCTTTCTTTGATAATATCCCTTCCGTCGATGGTCACCGTAATTGCCGAATGACGTGTCCACAGGAACCCGGAGTGACGCCGCAGAACCGCAAAACCTGTAATCATCTCTGCTTGTCCGCTCTCCGCCATGGCCTTCAATAACGGATTTTTGGCTACGTCAACCTCGAACGTGACCGTTGCTTCATTATCATCGAGACCGGCATAGATATCACCGGTTGTCCAATCCATTCTGGCATCTTTGTCCGTCTCAGTCTGGGCGAAGCCTTCTTCCATATTGTTGTAAAAGTTACCGAAGGCGTTCTCTGCAGGGTAGCTCAGATTCCCCACATGCGCTCCGTTCTTAAACGTTACTTCAAAATCATCACCCGCAGCTTCTGCCAGGCCACTAAAGGAGCCGGGTATTAACGACAACAACATGCTGAGAATCAAACTTAGCGAGGTATATTTCTTCAATCTCCTGCTTATTAACAATGTGATGCTCCCCCTTATTCGTTCATCATTTCCTGTCCGGCGTGTAGCAAGATTCGCTGCAGTTTCTATTAGCTCCCTTAGCTCCCGCATTCTCCTTTCGCTTGCCTTCCCGCGGACCAAAAACAATTAAATTCTAATTACTGCAATTATCATATCTGCGATCCATTCTATCAGGCCGCTCTAAACAATCTCTTAACAATTCTCGACAAAAGTCGTTTCAAATGGTCCTGAATAGGGTAAATGTCCCGAAAATATGAAAAAAGTCGCGTTTTCTTTAAAAAAAATGTCTAAAAACACAAAAAAAGCAGCCCCAGATGAACTGGTGCCGCTTCCTAACATCCCTATATCTTATCGATCCCACAAACCATCCGCTAAAATAAAACCTTTACTTCCCTACCGGAGCCCGGCCAATTGCCGCGCCTACCTTATGCAGGATATCCGCCATGGAGGCAGCATCCTTCACATCATATTCGTCAATGTTCAGCCGCAGCACCGGGCAGGCACTGAACTCGTTAATCCACTGGGAATACCGGCCATGCATATGCTCCCAGTAGGAGACATCGGTCTGAATCTCCATCTCGCGCCCGCGTTCATTGATCCGGGTCAGAATTGAAGGCAGACTGCCTTCAATGTAGATCAGCACGTCAGGATGCGGGAAATACGGAGTCATCACCATAGCCTCGTACAGGCTGGTGTAAGTTTCATAGTCGGTTTTTGACATCGTGCCCTGATCGGCATGCATTTTGGCAAAAATCCCTGTGTCCTCGTAAATCGAACGGTCCTGCACGAACCCTCCGCCCAGCTCGAACATTTTCTTCTGCTCCTTGAAGCGTTCCGCGAGGAAATAGATCTGCAGGTGGAAGCTCCACCGCTCAAAGTCATGGTAGAACTTCTCCAGATACGGATTATGATCTACCTGCTCAAGTGACGTCTGAAACTGCAGGCGTTCCGCCAGTGCTGCGGTCAGGGTCGATTTGCCGACGCCCACCGTGCCGGCTACCGTGATAATTGCATTGTCCGGGATGTTGTATGAGTTCATTTCATAAGCTCCTTTAATTGTTCCGCGATTGCGGCGAAGTCTTCCGGGTTCTCTACAAAGTCCACCTTGTTGCCATCGATGGTAATAATGACCGTAGAGGGTTCGCGGCGGGCCAGTGAAGCCATCGCATCGTCATAATCCTCGATCAGCTGCTGCAGATAAGCAGGCGCAATGATCTCTTCGAACGTACGGGCGCGTTTGGCAATTCTGGCCAGCAGCGTATCCAGATCGGCACGAATGTAGAAGATGATATCCGGCTTCGGAAAATCATCAGTCAGGATATGATAGATCTCCCGGTATTTGTCCCGTTTCGATCCCTTCAATGTCCGTTCCCCGAAGATCAGATTCTTATAAATATGATAATCCGAAATGACCGGCTTACCTTTATCTATGTACTGGGTCGTAGTGTCTTCAAGCTGCTTAAACCGGTTGCAGAGAAAAAACATCTCCAGCTGGAAGCTCCAGTCGTCCATATTCTGATAGAACTTGTCCAGAAACGGATTTTCATCCACGATTTCTTTAATGACCGGAAGCTGCATTTCGCTGGCGAGCATCGTGGCGAGGGTTGTTTTACCGGCTCCAATTGGGCCCTCCACGGCTATAAAAGGTGCATGTTTCATTAACGCTGATTTCCTCCTCAAATACGGACAATGCCGGGTACAGCTTATTAAATATCGGTGCACAAATCAAATTCCACAAAAAACAGACTAAATCATTGTAACACAGGAGAGCCGGCTATGAACGGTTAATTTTCAAAGAAACTTTCCGCCCTCATACAGCGTCTATATGGAAGGAAATATATTCTTTTATTTACCTATATCAGTAAAAATAACATTGAAGGTAGAGGGTGCTTTTATGAAAAAAAGAAATCTGCTTGTGAGCTTGATCATGGGTCTGACCGCGGTTCTGAGCATTGGTAATCCTGAGACGGGCTCAGCTGCAAGTGCTTCCGGGGTCGCCTCTTATGGAGCCAATTATCTGATTAAGGATGATGGTTCCCTCTGGGTCTGGGGTGACACCAAATCTGTCCCTACACAGGTTCAGGGGTTAAGTGATGTACAAGCTTCTTTTCCCCTGTGGAACAGCGCGCTGGTTACGGCCAGGGACGGCTCTGTCTGGAACTGGGAGACCAACGCCCGGACGTTGGAAATAGAAGTGACTCCGATCGCTGAATTAACGAATATGACGGACTTCTTAAGCCTGGATAGCCGCCGTGTAGCAATCACCGGAGAAGGCAAGGTGTTTATTGCTGTGACGACACCTGACGGTGCGGAGACGACTTCTTTTTCACCAGTCCCCGGTATAGATCAAGTTGCTGCTGTCTCCGGATACAGCGAGAGTAACGGGCAAAGCTCTTGGCGGCGTTTCCTGTTCTTGAAGACGGACGGTACGGTATGGACCACCTTTGACGAATTTGCCACCCTCACGCCTGTAGCTAGTCTGACGGACATCACCCAGCTTGAACAGAATTACGCACTCCGCAAGGACGGCAGCGTCTGGACGTGGCCTATCCAGAATTTTTATCAACCGGAGACTCTAGGCGATGCTTCTAAGCTTACAGCCACCCGCATGCCCGCCTTATCCAGCGTAAGTATTCTGCGCAACAACGGACGTACCCGGCTCGCCATTGACGGGCAATCCCGTTTATGGTTCTGGGGCTCAACGGTTACAGGATACTCCGATGGAACTACTTATGCGGATCAACCCGTTCCCGTCCTTTTCTCAGGAATCAGCAAGGTGACCGATGCTTACATCGTCGAACACTCTATTGTTGCGCTGACCTCAGACGGCAAGGTATATGCGGCTTCTACTGAGACGACCCGGATGTCCCCGGACGCTCCGTTCACTCAGCTCACTTCCGATGTTCAGTCCATGAAGGGCGGCGGAAGACATATTATTATGCAAAAGAAAGACGGAACGCTCTGGGGCTGGGGTGTGAACAAGAATGCTCAGCTCGGATATGGTACCTATGAATTTAATTACCCTGCTCCCGTCCCGATGCAAAAACCGATTTCTGTCACCCTGAATGGTGAATCCGTCGCCTTCACGAACGGGGTAATTACCCGGAACGGGCAGAATTTCATTCCGCTGCGCTCGTTGTTCAGCAAGATGGGGGCCACCGTCGGCTATTCTATGGATAAAGTAGCAACCATCACCGGCACTGCGGAGGGCAAATCGCCGCTATCCATTGTGATTAATACTAAGAGCGGAGCCACGACAGTAAACGGTAAAAGCGTTACGCTGCTTACCCCGCCTTTTGTAGTCAATGGTACAGTCTATCTGCCGCTGCGCTTCATCAGCGAACAGCTCGGGGCCACGGTTGAATGGCTGCCGCAGGAGAGCAGAATTACAATAAGTATGAAATAGGGGGAGCAGCAGTCTATGCAAGTTAACGAATGGTATGTTTATCACATTGTAACCCGGAACAAAATGGACCTTGGGCAAATCATCAGCTTTGACAGTAACCAAAAAAACACCTTATATCACTTCTTTTTTGAGAAGGAACAGATGAACTCCAAGGGTGAAGACTTTATGCAAATTTTGCACGGTCACTATACAAATGACGGATTAAGCATGGATAAAGAGAATGCAGATGTCGTTATTAGATATGCGGACCAGACCATCCGGGCGATAAGAGAAGCACTCATTGAAATGGTTAGATTGCAGGAATATCCTGAATATCCTTCCCGGTTGTCGTGCTTATATGCTGCGAAGAGCTATGAAGACGCTCTGAAATGGAAAGAAATCTTCGTATCTCATCATCGAAAAGTATTGCAGATCGTTCAACTTCGCGTGAACGGGAGGATCTTTGAAGGTGACGGTACTCTTTTGCCAAAGGAGGATGGCCTCCCTTTCTCCCGCAAAATCGAACAAGCCCGGGAATATTGGAAAGGCAATAACCATAACCAGCTTCCTGAGCTGCTGATTAACGGTATAATCAAAGTCGTCGAAATCATAGATGAATTCTAACGTAGTATAATGGTAGTTAAATAAAACAGCGACAGCCAGGACTTTAATTCCCCGTCCTTTGCTGTCGCTGTTTCAGTTTCCAGGTAAGCCTATTACTGATTTATCTGCTGACACCACTCAGCCGGGCCGGCCCGTTGTACAGGTCAGCTTAATTTCAGATTGTGCTTACCCGACAGGCCCGCCAAACCGCGAAGCCCTAGCCGCACATGCATTTGCCAGCCGGCTCCGCAGCGAAGTCAGCCAATCCGGCTCATTCTCTCCCAGCTCCGCTGCGGATCTCAAGATCCGTGCGTAGCCGTACAAATCGGCGAACCGTCTGCACGCTGCCATGGTGGGTCCGTCCTGCGGCAGCGGGCGGCGGCTGATATAGCCGTTCATGAATATTTGCTTCTTGCGCTCATATTCCTCCGGCGCTGCCTCTCCCTCCAGGCTATCCAGTGCCTGTTCAATATCCATAGCGTACCAGTGGTACATCGCATCATCGAAATCAATGGCGTTGATGTTATCCGAGGCCTCGTCATAGAACACATTGTCGGGCTCAAAGTCATAATGGATCAGCCCGTAATTCTCAGGCGTGACAGGTTGTCCGTCAAAATATTCTTCCAGCAACCTTGCCTCGGCCACAGCCGCTTCTTCCCCGGGAAAATCAGCCAGTACGGACAGAATCCATTCCAGCACAGCTTTGTGCGTCCATCTGCCAGGCTGTACAGGCGTATATTCATTGGACAATTGATGAAGCCGGCCCAGCGCTTCACCATATTTATATACGATGTGATCACTAAGCTCTGTGCTGCCCAGTTGTACCCCAGCTACCCGCTTAAACACGGAAGCGTAGTATGGCCCCCACGGGGTCTGTGCTTCAATAAGCTCCAATCCTGTACGCGAGGATACTGCTTCAAGCGCACCATACCCGTGCTCACGCAGGTAAGCGATGAACTCAAGCTCTGCCAGTATATTCTCCTTCTGCTTCTCAGTTACTGGCGCGAACCGCAGCAATTGGCTATGCCCTGCATTCTCAAACGGATACACCGCATTAGAAGATATCCGGTAATACTGGAACAGATGCAGCGACTCCGGATCATGTTCCCAATTCCCCAGCAGCATCGCCGCCAGTTCCTCATTCTTGTGTAGATATTGTAATTTCAGCATGCATAGCAGCTCCCTATAGGTTAGTCAACAGAGGAAGACGCAGCATTAACTTGAATCACCATTCTTGGGCTCGCAGTCTTCAGCTTTCTGTCTCTATCCTCTGTCCTTTATCTTTACTCATTGTTCTTCGCTGTTCCTTCTTCTGTCTTGCGCTTCTCTCACCGCATCTGCAGCAGCTGCCCGTTCGTATAACCCGGCTGATCTTAATCATGCCGCTCACTCCCTTCACGTTCAAATCATTCTCTGTTCAATGCTACGCCAGATGCAGATTAAGGGCAATGTAACAAACTTTTTTAAGTATGTTTTACAAGTAAATCTCGCCGAAAAGAAGCCAGAACACTTCACATCAGCAGTGTCCCTTCTCCCGCAGCAAAAACTCACTTTAGGGAGTTTTTAGGTTTTTTGTTTCCTTTGACTGTTTTGATTCTTTTGATTCTTTCACTTTCTTCGCTTCCTTCGCTTCCTTCGCTTCCTTTTGGAGCTCAACGGAGCTAAATTGTTGTACTTTTCGCAAGATTTTCGCCCATTTGGCGGCTGCATACAGAAATTGTTGTACTTTTTACAAGATTTGCGTCCATTTGGCTGTCGCATTCACGAATTGTTGTACTTTTTACAAGATTGTAAGCTGATCAGCCGATCTGAGCTTCAAAATGTTGTATTTTGTGCAAGATTCCCCTTATTTAGCCGATTCGCGCCGCGAATTGTTGTATTTTATGCAACATTTCCGGTAGGTCGGCGGATTAGGGGGCAGCAGGTAGTGGTGGGCTGTAAGTAGCGGATAGTACGCTGGGTTGTATTGATGTATTGTACGGTGAACAATATGGCGTGTTGACGCTGAGGTTTAACGTAGGTTGTATGTTGAGTAGTATAGTGTGTTGTATGGTGAGCAGTATCGCGTGTTGTACGCTGAGCTTTATCGTGGGTCGTATGGTGTGTTGTATGGTGGGCTGTATGCTGACCTTTATGTGGGTTGTATGGTGGTTGTATGGTGGTTGTATGGTGGTTGTATGTTGAGTAGTATCGTGGGTTGTATGGTGAACAGTATGGCGTGTTGTACGTTGAGCTTTATCGTGGATCGTATGGTGGTTGTATGTTGAGTAATATGATGTGTTGTATGGTAAGCAGTATGGCGTGTTGTACGCTGACCTTTATCATAGGTTGTATCGTGGGCTGTATGTTGGCTGTAAGTAGTAGTATAGTGAGCATTTGATGGGCAATACGCAGTGTGCAAACAGTAAACAGCAACCAGCAGATAGCAGGCTACCACAGCTGGCACCTGAGCCTCTCCCCCCTCAAACCGCAAAAAAGCGCCCCATCAGCCGCAGCTGATGGAACGCTTCTATACTAACTTAAGACAATCGTCTGCTGAAATCGCTATACTCGAACTCGCGGATGACCTTGATGCCTTCTTCCTCATTGTAGGAAGCAATGGCCGGCAGGTTCACGCCGTTGAACATATGGTTCTTCACCATGGAATAATGCGCCATGTCGAGGAAGATAAGCTTGTCACCGTATTTCAGCGGCTCCGGGAAGGAATAATCCCCGATTACATCCCCTGCCAGGCAGGTCATGCCACCGAGTCTGTAGGTGTGGGCGAATTCGCCCGGCATTCCGGCACCGATGATGCCTGGACGGTAAGGCATCGCCAGCACATCCGGCATATGGCATTCGGCCGAGGTATCGAGAATCGCGATATCCATACCGTTATGCATCGTGTCGAGTACTGTCGCCACCAGGTAACCGGTGTTAAGGGCAATTGCTTCGCCCGGCTCCAGGTAAATCTCCACGCCATAAGTTTCCTTCATATGCCGAATGCACTTGATCAGCGTCTCCAGGTCATAGTCGGGACGGGTAATATGATGCCCGCCGCCGAAGTTCAGCCATTTCATGCCGTGCAGATACTGGCCGAACTTCTCTTCCACAACCTTAAGCGTACGCTCCAGCGTGTCTGAATTCTGTTCGCACATCGTATGGAAATGCAGCCCGTCGATGCCGTCCAGCTCCTCCGGCCGGAAGTTCGGCAGGGTTACGCCCATACGGGAGTAATTGTAGCAAGGATCATACAGCGGAACTTCAATCTCGGAGTACTCCGGATTGACGCGGATGCCGCAGCTGATCTTCTTCGGTGCGTTCTGCACCCGTTCCTTGAACCGGCTCCATTGGTCAAACGAGTTGAACACAATGTGGTCGGTGTAACCGAGCAGCTCATCGAACTCGCGGTCTACATAAGCCGGCGCATACACATGGACCTCTTTGCCCATCTCCTCGAAGCCCAGGCGGGCTTCGAACAGGGAGCTGGAGGTTACGCCATGCAGGTATTTACCCACCAGCGGGTACATGGAATGCATGGAGAAGCCTTTTTGCGCGAGAAGAATCTTCGCTCCGCTCTGCTCCTGCACATAGTTCAGAGTTTCCAGGTTCTTCGTCAGCAGACGCTCGTCCACGAGATAGGCAGGGGACGGCAGCGCGCTGATATCAATATCTATATCTTTATTCTTCATGACTTAAGCCCTAATCCAGCAGCGTCGGCGAGAAATCTTCTTGCCAAGGCAGCCCGTGTTTGTTGAGTGCATCCATGAACGGATCCGGATCGAATTCTTCGATGTTGTGTACGCCCGGTTTGTTCCAGATGCCTTTGATAATCATCATAGCCCCGATCATTGCAGGAACGCCGGTAGTGTAGGAAATGGCCTGGGAGCCAACCTCTCTGTAGCACTCTTCGTGATCGCAGACATTGTAGACATAATAAGTTTTTGGCTGGCCGTCTTTGGTACCTTGAATGATACAGCCGATGTTCGTTTTACCTTTGGTTCTTGGTCCCAGGGAAGCCGGGTCAGGCAGAATGGCCTTCAGGAACTGCAAAGGAATGATCTCTTTACCTTCATAATTAATCGGCTCGATCGAGGTCATGCCAACATTCTCAAGCACCTTCAGGTGAGTCAGGTAGTTCTGCGAGAACGTCATCCAGAAGCGGATTTTTTTCACGCCAGGGATATTAACAGCCAGGGATTCCAGCTCTTCATGGTACAAAAGATAGATATCCTTCGGACCAATCTCCGGGAGATCGTAGACTTTTTTCTCGGACAGCGGTGCAGTTTCAATCCACTCGCCATTCTCGAAGTAGCGTCCGTTCGCTGTAATTTCGCGGATATTGATTTCAGGATTGAAGTTGGTCGCAAACGGATAACCATGGTCACCGGCATTTGCATCCACAATATCAATCGTATGAATTTCGTCAAAATAATGCTTCTGCGCATACGCCGTAAATACACCGGTTACGCCTGGGTCAAAACCGCTGCCGAGCAGCGCCGTAATTCCGGCCTTCTCGAATCTTTCCTTGTACGCCCACTGCCAGGAATATTCGAATTTCGCGGTATCCTGCGGTTCATAGTTAGCTGTATCTACATAATGCACTCCGGTAGCCAGGCAGGCATCCATGATCGTCAGATCCTGGTATGGGAGAGCGACATTAATCACGACATCCGGCTGGAAGCTCTTGATCAGTTCAATGACTTCTTCCGTGTTGTCAGCATCAAGCTTGGCCGTAGAAATCTTCGTCAGGCCCCCGTCCAGTTTCTCCTTCAGAGCATCGCATTTTGACACCGTACGGCTGGCAATGCAGATCTCTTCGAATACATCCGGGTTCTGGCAGCATTTATGAACAACAACGCTCGCTACACCGCCAGCGCCAATAATTAACGCTTTTCCCAAATTAATAACCCCCTAATTTTGCTTAAGTTATTAGTTATTAGCCTTGCTGCTCTGGATCCGTTTCGTTGTCAGTCGTTTCGTTTCATCAAGCTGAACAGGCTACATCCTATGAAAAATCAACAAGGCTGATTATACAGAAACCTTTTCAATAAATCAATAAAAAACGACAAAAATTGATATGTTCCGTGTAAAATCTGTTGGTTTCTCCATTAATACTCTGTAATTCACTGCAATACACTGGAATGCTTCGTTTTCCTGCGCTTATTAGCTTCATTCAATCACGGGCTCATCAGGAGCACCGGACGATTAACCATGTACAAGGCCAACCGGATAATTGTATCACAGCAGAAGAAATCTTCATACGATTTATTTTAAAATTAAGTGGAAACGGTTGGTCTGCCCTCTCTATTCCGATGAAATCCGCTCACCTCCAAGTGTTTGTGTAAAACTGCAAATACCGCACATTATAGTAACTTACCCCTTTTTCGCGCCGCACTAACTGCTTGACCGGCACAGCTGCGTCAGGAAGTGCCGGCAGCAGCTCCATGAGGTTATTATGTGTAACGCAGGTAATCCAATACTCTGAACGCAGAAATAAACCCCGCAGACCAGGAGTCCGAGGGGCATTATGCTTTTATATAAATTTGCCGTGCATGCGTAATTTCGCCCAACACATTTGTCGCCATAAGAAAAAGTACAACTGCAAAAGCCAGAGCACCGCAAGGCTGATGCCAATAGCAGATAAGAGAGTGCAGGACTGGAGCTTGGTGATCTTTTGAAGCTAACGCGCCAGACTATAACTGCATTTACTGCAACTAAATTCACCATCCGCTGTAAGATAACAAGTTTAATTGCACTCTATACAGTTATATTAGCTGACCTGTCTCAAAAAATCATCTTTCGCTGTTTTTAGTTGTACAGAATACAGTTAACCACCCAAATCCGGTTTTTATCCGTCTTTTAAGTGTACGAAATACAATTATCCGCTCCAAGCAAATAAGTACAGGAATAAAAAAAATAAGGAACGGCATCTCTGCCGTCCCATTCATCACAGTTATTATAAACAAGCAGGTCCGTCTGCCGCTTCACCCAGCGTTCCCCCGAACCGGATCGGCTTCCCCTCCGCCAAACAGCCACCTCAGCGCCGGCGGGAACTGCCGGCTGAAGAACATCAGGTCATGGGTCCCCTGCGGATCACACTCCAGCAGTAAATCACCGCCGCCGAAGCCTTGTTCCAGCAGCAGCTGATGCGCCGCCCTGGAGCGTCCGGCCATTTCCTTCTGCGCGTTGGTCTTATAGCAGCCTTCCAGCTCTCCGTAGTACATATATATCCGCTGCCCTGCTCTGTCTACCGGATGGTCGCGCATGTAATCCAGGATACCTTCATACCAGAAGGATGCCGATAACAGGCCTATCCGCCCGAACACTTCAGGATAGCGGTAAGAGGCATACAGCGAGATCAGTCCGCCGAGAGAGTATCCGATAATCCCCGTATACCGGGCTTCTTGTAACGTTAGATAATGGCTGTCGATATAAGGTTTGATCTCCTCGGCCAGTGCCCGCAGATAATCGTCTCCACCGCCGCCGAACGAAGGTGCTCCAGGAGTCACTTCCGGCAGCGGCCACGGGGTATAATCATGATTCCGGTCCTTGGATGCAACGCCGACAAGGATCAGCTCATTCAGCTGCTGCGATCTGAACAAATGGTCCAGGTAATTCGCCGTATGCTTCATTACACTGCCTTCGTCCTGCAGGTACGCTACCGGAAACCGCCTGTGCTCTGTACCGTAGCTGAATGGCAAACGTATAGTCAATTTCCAGCCGTGAACCTCTATGTGAATATACTTTATTCCCATCCTGTGACTTCCCCTTTAGGCCTCCGTCAGCAAGCGGTGCGTTTATCTGGCACGGTTTCTGAACAGCAGGAATATGAAATATGGCACACCGATGATGGAGATTACAATGCCTACCGGCAGCTGAACGGGAGCGAATACGGTTTTGCCGATAAAATCACCAATAATCACCATCAGCATTCCGATCAGGCCGCACAACGGCACGATGTACCTGTAGGTATTACCGATCAGCCGCCGTGCAATATGCGGAGCAATCAGTCCGACGAAGCCGATGCTGCCCGACACGGACACACAGGCGCTGACCAGTCCGACACAGCACAGCAGCAGAATCTGCCGTTCCCTGCCCACCGCCACGCCCACGCCTTTGACACTGACCTCATGCAGCTGCAGCAGATCGAGCACCGCCGCGCGGCGCCAGATTACCGGAGTCAGAATGAGCAGCCACGGAAGTGTGGAGAGCACCTGTCTCCAGTTCGCATTATACACGCTCCCGGCCAGCCAGACGGTAGCCATCTCGAAATTCTCCGGGTCCATTCGCAGGGAAACATATAGCGTTACCGCACCGAAACCGGAGGCCAAAGCGATCCCGACAAGAATTAATTGCTGCGGGTGGAACTCCCCCTGATTTCTTGCGAACAGGTAGAGAAGAACGATGGAGCACAGGCCCCCTATGAATCCGAACATCGGCATACTCATGACCGAGATCCAGCCGGGCGCTTTCATGGTACCGCCAACAAAGAACATGAACACGACGACAAAAGCCCCGGCAGCGGCATGAATGCCCAGAATTCCCGGGTCTGCCAGGGAGTTGCGGGTAATGCCCTGCAGTACAGCCCCGGCGATTCCCAGCCCGAAGCCGACCAGTGCCCCGAGCAGAATGCGCGGAAGCCGGAATTCGAAGATGACGAGATCATGATCCGCCACAGGATGAATCCGCAGCAGAGTGCGCACGACATCCTTCGCCGAAATATCAAAGGTGCCATTGGTCAGACTGACATACATCCCGCAGACAATCAGAACAGAGAGCAGCAGGAACAGCCCCCAGAAGGCCAGTGCCTTGGATTTGGGCTTCATTAACAGCGAGTTCTTCGCGTCCTTAGAATTGTTCGAATCCTTGGAATGTTTACGAATGATGGCCTCCCCCTCTCGTTTTGATCAGATAGAGGAAGAAGGGGACGCCGAACAATGCGGTAACCACACCGACCGGTGTCTCAAACGGAAAGTTAATATACCGGCTGATCAGATCGCACAAGGCCAGGAAGAGGGCTCCGGCAAAAGCAGTGAACGGAATGATCTTGCGGTAATCCTGCCCGACCAGAAAGCGTACAATATGCGGAATAATGAGGCCGATAAAAGCGATTTTGCCGGCTATCGCTACGGAAATCCCGGTCAGCAGCACCACACTCAGCATCGTCAGCATCTTGATGGTTCCCACCCGAAGTCCAAGGCCTGCGGCCGTTTCGTCTCCGAGTGAGAGCATCGTCACCGGTCTTGCCATCAGCAGTGCGAGCACCAGACCGGCGGCGGCAAACGGAAGCGCAAGTCTGATCACAGCCGGGTCCATCATATGCAGCCGGGCATTGTACCAGAAGCTGATATTCTGCGACACCTGAAAGTAGACAGCCAGCGCCTGCGAGACTCCGCCGAGGAAGGTGCCGATGATCGTGCCGAGCACAGCCAGTGTCAGCGGTGATACGCCGCCGGGAAGCAGCTTGGCCGTACCGAAGACGAGCAATGCCCCCAGCGCAGAGCCGGCCAGCGAATACACAATCATGGTCATGGAGGAAGCGCCCGGCAGGAATACCATGCACAGCGTAACGGCAAACACTGAGCCGTCGCTGATCCCCATAATGGATGGAGAAGCGAGATAATTCCGCGTCATCCCCTGCATCAGGGCTCCCGACACCGCCAGGAATGCCCCGATTAGCAGCGCTCCTGCTGTGCGCGGAATACGCGACGTCCGCACAATAACATGATCAATATTCTCAGGATCGGCGTGGAAAATGGCATTCAGCACCGTACCGAAACTCATTGGCTTCGTTCCGTAAGCTACAGATAACACGCTAATAATAATGATAAGGACAACCCCCAGCACCAGCAGGGAGGCCGTCTTAATTCCGCCTGTCCATTTCATGTCATCCCACTCTTTATGTACATTTGTATTGATAATGATTATCAATTACGAGTATAACGAAGCGGGGTCCCCTGCACCATGGACAAAATGCGGAACAACTATGGACGATTGGCCGGAAGCAGCTGAAGGATCTGCCGCAGCATCCGCAGCTGCGCATATGCGGAATCCTCACGCCAGGGATCAGAGCTCAGGACATGTACGTGATGCCGCTGGACTGCAGGAATCTTCATCCACTGGGGGTCGTTCTGCAGCTTCCTCCACTCCCCTAGCGTGTCATATTCCTGACGGATCAGCATCAGTAAATGGTCCGCTGGCAGCTCCGCGAGCATCGCCGGAGTGACCGGAACATTATATACCTCTGCCTCACACTCATAAGCCGGGTGCAGTTCCAGCTCACGGTACAATATGCTCGCCATTCCCTCGTTGCAGTGCAGGAACAGCTGGCTGCCCAGCATACGGATAACTGTAACCGTCTGCTGGCCCAGCCCTTCGTGCAAGCGGTCTTTAGCGGCGTTCACCTCCCAGTCGAAGGCAGCAAGCCATTGCTCGCGCTGCCACTCTTCACCCAGCAGCCGTGATAATTCGTGAAATTGCCCGCGCCAATCTGCGCTGTCGCTGGTCAGATAATTCACAGGAGCAACCTGCTCCAGCGCTGTCCGTTCATCATCTGCCAGACCTGCCGGGGCCAGGATAAGTTCTGCGTTAGACTGCTTAAGCACTTCAATATTGGCCTGCCAATCCTGATTGTTGCGGTAGGCGCTGATATGGACAGGAATATCGGCGCGGTAGTTCCGGTAGTAATATTCGGTCCATTTCGGATGCAGTGCCGCCGCATATGGAGTGATATTCAGCGGCAGCAGCTGTCCAAGCAGTCCGGGCGTGTAGGCGGCCAGCTTGCGCCGCCGGCTTTTCATATAGACTGCGGGCGGCATGCCGATCATCTTCTTGAATTTGCGGCTGAAATAGAATTCATCGGCATAACCAACCCTGTGGGCGATGTCCCGCAGCTTAACGCCGCTCTCCGCCATCAGGCGCTTGGCCTGCCCGATGCGCAGCTCGGCTGCGTATTCCAGCGCGCTTTTGCCATATTTCTTCTTATACAGGTCAACGAAATATTTGGCGCTGAAATCGGCGGACTGAGCCACCTGCTCTACGGTTAACGCCTCTGTATAATGGGCCTCTATGTACTGCTTCGCTTGCTCCAGCGCCGAATTCGTATCTCTGGGCCGGTGCAGGCTGCGCGCGCGGAGATCGTACAACAGCTCCTGAAAATCAAGCTGTGCCCGGAAGCCGATGCTCTGTTCACCCTGTTCAGAGAGCAGAAACAGCCTGCTGCATTTGGCCGACATCTCTTTCGACGGATGAAACGGCAGCCTGCCGTCCCCCTGGAATAACCGGGTATCCTTAACCGGCAGACAACTTCCGCTATCGCCTGATTTGCCATAACAGTACACATCGAAATAGAAAATATACATCTCCAGCCCCCCGGCCGGCTGCACCGTTCCGCAGGTCTGATCCGGCAGGCAGAGCACCGCTGAACCTGCCGCCAGCTCATACTGGTTGTGATCACTAATGAACTGGACGGAACCTCTGGTCACGACTGCAAGGGCATAAGAGAAAAGCAGCTGCTGAGCGAGATGGACCTCCCCCGTTCCCTTCAGCGCCTGTAAAGACAGAAGCCGGAAAGACAACCGGTCCCAATCGACCGGATCATCTTGGTTATCTATAGAAGTTCTCTGTTGGATAAGTTCCATTACAGTGCACACCACCAAATCTGAACGAATGTTATGAAAACTACCCTTAGTATATTGATAATCATTCTCATTGGCAATGTCACAGGAATTATTTTACCGGTAAGCATTATCCGCTCTTCCCTTGGTCTTGAGTCCGCATAGCCGAAGGCGGCTGCCCGTTCTGTTGTTTGAAGCTTTTGCTGAAGTGAAATTCGTCGCTGTAACCGCAGGCCGCTGCAATCTCCTTCAAGGTTAATCTGGTGTACAGCAGCAGCTTCCCTGCATGCTCATAACGGATTTCACTTAAGTAGCTTTTGGGGCTCCTGTGCAGATATTGCTGAAAAAGACTGCGTAAATACGAGGAGGAAATCCCGTAACGCACCGCCAGCTCGTGAATAAGCAAAGGTTCACTGTAACGGCGTTCAATATCATCCTTGATCCGCAAAAACAGCTCATAGCCCTGCCCCCGGCCCAGCTGGGCATTCGCCTGAACCTGCAGCAATTCGTACATGAGCTCATAGAGCAGGGACTGGGTCATCAGCTGGCTCCCGGTGCTTCCGGGGACCCAATCCGCAGCAATTTTATGGAACATATGACCAAGCTGTTTGCCCTGTTCCCCCTCCGGCTTCAGCATGAACTGCAGCGGCAGCACATCCAGCGGCTCTATCCTGCCCTGATTATCCGCCGAAGGCGACAAGGTATAGAGCGAAAGCAGGATCATTGTGATCCGCAGAGGCTCCTCCCTTCCGCAGCTCATGTCCATAGCCAGCCCCGGCTGCAGATAGAACAGCATTCCCGCCGATACCGGATAGTCTTGGTCCGTACGGAAGATCCCCTGACCTTCCTGAATCCAGTAGAAGCTATGTACATTGATATTCTGGCGGATATCCCTCCAGTGCGGGAACGTGATCTTATCGTGAATCCAGTGAATATCTATGGCCAGATTCTGTACAATCTTCTCCACCCTCTGACTCCCCCGTTTCTGCAGCATCTCTGAAATCAGCTTAAGATGTTGAAGCGTTTTTGACAAGCTAATCATGCTCTTTATGCCATGTCCCTTCCCTTCCTCTACTGCTACACTTAAGGAAATAATGACTTATGTTATAGAGGAGAGACTGAGATGTCCGAACAACGTTCCGCCTCACGGAAGGCGCTCGATTACATGCCCTGGATCGGCCCCTCCGCACAGGATCAGCAAGAGCAGATCCTATACCAGCAGCAGCTAACTACTGAATACTCCTGTACCTTCGGAGAAGCCTGTTATGTCTCACCGGAGGCGGTGGTATTGCCGGATCAGCTTCAGATGGGCGACCGGAGCTATATTGCCGGCGGAGCGATTGTCCGCAGTGCCCGGCTCGTCATGGGCAGCGACTGCTCACTCAACAGCTACAGTGTACTTTCAGGCGATATTACCATGGGAAACGGCGTAAGAGTTGCTTCACATGCAAGTATGTACGGGTTCAATCACGGATTCGCCTCCACCGATATCCCGGTCTTCCGCCAGCCCTGCACTGTCCAAGGGATTATCATCGGGGATGATGTATGGATTGGAGCCAATGCCGTTATTCTGGACGGTGTGCAGATCGGTTCGCACAGCATTGTCGCCGCCGGTGCCGTAGTTACCAGAGATGTGCCGGCCTACAGTATTGTGGGCGGCAATCCGGCCAGGCTCATCCGCAGCCGGCTGGCCGGGGATACAGCAGCAATTGCCGCGGCAGTTGAACAAAAGGAGGATATAGGGATGACAATGGATGCACAACCTGGAGGAACAGCAGTGAAAGGAGGTACGGGTACAAATGCGGCTGATACAGCTGTTACAGCGGATAAGGACACTGCCGTAAACACGAAACCAGTTACTGAAAGTGTACCGCCATACAGCCTGCTCTCACAGCAGCTGGCTGACTTCGGCAGGCTGGCAGGAGACCAGCTGATCCCGCTGCTGGAGTACTACTCAGAATCAACGGGGGAAGAGAACTTCTTCCGCGACCGGCCCGGATATAAGCGGACGGTTAGAGCTTACTGCGATGCGGTGGAGATTGCCGCGATGTTCGGCAGTCTGCCGCCCGGCTGGACGCGGGCAGAGCTTACCGCTGTATTGCAGGGATTCCAGGATGCCGGGACAGGATTGCTGCCCGACCCGTGGTCTCCGCCCGGACCGGAGGATCTGCCTGAGCTGTTAACCGACCACCTCTCCCGGTATCATCTTCTCGCTGTAGGGTACGCGCTGGAAGTGCTCGGTTCTGCCCTGCCCCATCCGGTTACCGTTGCTGAGAATATGGAAACCGCTGCGTTGTATCCATATCTGAATGACCTGCCATGGGAGGACAACGCCTGGGGCGGCGGAGACTGGATCGACTGCTATGCCACAGGTCTGTACCACAACCTGAAGACATTCGGCTCCCGCAAACGGCCGGATGATCTGTTCGGCTGGCTGGCGACCCATTGCCGCCGGGACTCCGGCCTCTGGGGCCTCCCTACCGCAGAGGAAGGTTGGCTGCAGCCGGTGAACGGTTTCTACCGGCTCACCCGCGCGACCTATGCGCAGTTCGGCCTTCCTCTGCCGTATCCGGAGCGCAGCATCGATACCGTGCTGGCCCACAGCAGGGACCGCCGGTTCTTCCGTGCAGAGGTGCTTAACGCCTGCAACGTGCTGGATGTGGTCCATCCGCTCTGGCTCTGCCTGAAGCAGACCGATTACCGCCGTGGAGAGATCCGCAGCTGGGCGGAGAATATGCTCAGCGAAGTGCTGAAATTCTGGGTTCCACAGCGCGGCTTCGCCTTCCAGTTATCACAGCAGCAGGACACGGGTCTGCAGGGAACCGAAATGTGGCTGAGCATCCTCTATCTGCTGGCTGACCTGTGCGGTGTAAGCTCATCGCTTGGATATACTCCCAAAGGTGTGCACCGCCTGGACCCTGCCTTCTCACTGCCCCCGAGATAGCGGCTTCCATCTCCGCTTCCGCTGTGAATGAACTTCCTCACCAGCTTCAGCCTTCAACACAAACAAACCGCCGCATACCGGAACATCATTCCGGTAAACGGCGGTTTGTTTGCGCTCTTGGGGACCCATCAGCTGATCCGGACCAGCGGCAGGAAGATATCATCAATAATACCGGTGATTGTCTCATCAGAAACAGGTTCATGGGTGGTAAGCAGCTCGTAGCGGAATAAATCGAGGGGAAGCAGAATTACCCGTTCAGGAATGCGGTCCAGACGCACCTCACCCCGTTTCTCGGCATTAGCCAGAATTGTCCCCATGATCGCGTTCAGCTTGCCTCCGGTTTTGGGAGGCATGATCTTCGGCAGCAGCGCAATCAGATCATCGCCGTGATAATCCACCAGCAGGCCGTGGATCGTCTCAGCGCCTAAGCCCTGCAAAGGCCGGGCGAAGCTCTGAAACAGCTGCAGCATATCCGTACGCAGATCGCCTGAATCGGGAGCGGCCAGAGCAGTCTTAGGCATATGCTTCTTAATCGCGGCTGCAACAATCTTGGCTTTATTCGGCCAGCGGCGGTAGAGTGCGGTTTTATTGGTTTGCGCCCGGACCGCAATCCCCTCCATCGTCAGGCGGGCATAACCCGCTTCGCCAAGCTCTTCCCAGGCAGCCTGCAAAATGGCTTGTTCGAGAACCTCCCCGCGGCGGCGTCCGCCTTTGGGCTGATTTTCTTGTTTGATATCGTCCATGTCATTTCCTACTTTCGGGATATTTCAGTATAGACGCGGCTTGCCTCTGGCGGACAAAATGGGCAGAAAATTCTCTTGTTGCATTCTGGCTGCTTTTACTCTATCTTATTCATATAAGGTACGCAACGTACCGTACCTTATTATGTTGAGAGGAGCAATTTTATGTCAGACCAAAGAACCAAGCCCAAGAAAGCACAGAAAGAGAAGCTTGATCCCGCCATTCTTAAAGTAGCCCTCATTCTCGTCTTCGGTGCACTCGCGCCGTTATTCGACTCCACGATGATCAATGTTGCCATCAGGACACTTACTTCAGACCTGCAAAGCTCCGTTGCCGTTATCCAGTGGGTCATTACCGGTTACGTCCTGACCATGGGTATGGCAATTCCGGTGTCCGGCTGGGCTGTCAACCGTTTCGGCGGCAAAAAAGTATACATGTTCTCACTCGCCGTATTCCTGGCCGGTTCGGTCCTCTGCTCCCTGGCCTGGAATCCCGGCAGCCTGATCGGCTTCCGCCTCCTGCAGGGCGTAGGCGCAGGAATATTAATTCCGACCCTGCAAACCGTGCTTGTCCAGACTGCCGGGGGCCGCAACATCGGACGGATCATGTCCATCATCAGCATTCCCACCCTGCTGGGGCCCATTCTCGGTCCCGTGCTGGGCGGGGTCATTATCAACAGCCTGGGCTGGCGCTTTATTTTCTACGTGAACATTCCCATTACCCTCATCGCAATACTGCTGGCCTGGCGCGGCATTCCGGCGGATGAGCCGTCCACACGCAAACAGACGCTTGACCTTACCGGTCTGCTGCTGCTGTCCCCTGCTTTTGCTATCCTCATCTACGGGATCGCCCAAATCAGCACCTATGGGGGGCTGCACAGCAGCAAAGTGGTGATTCCCCTGGTGATTGGCCTTGTCCTCATGGCCGCGTTCATTGTCTACGCTTTGCGGACGCGCATAGAACCGCTGCTGGATCTGCGTCTGTTTAAGTCGCGCATTTTCTCAGCATCGAATGTCACCGTATTCCTGTCCGGCATGGTCATGAACGGGGCTTTACTCCTGCTGCCATTATACTATCAGCAGGTACGCGGTGAAAGTGTATTGTCTACCGGAATGATGATGATTCCCCAAGGAATAGGTATGCTGCTCACCAGAAGCTGGATCGGCAGTCTGTCCGACCGCATCGGTTCGCGGATCATCGTCATTCTGAGCCTGCTGGTCACTATATTCGCGACACTTCCCTTTGCCTTCGCCGGTCCGGATACGAATCTGATCCTGCTCGCGGCCGCACTGGTAGTCCGGGGGGCTGCTCTGAACGGACTCCTGATTCCGGTAATGGTATCCGCATATGTTGGGCTGCGCAAGGATCAGATCCCCCATGCCAGTATCTCCATGAGGATCTGCCAGACGATCGGCGGCGCCTTCGGGGCAGCGATTCTGGCCACTGTATCCCAGCACCAGCTGGCCGGGCAATCAGCCTCAAGTCTCCAGAGCATTGCCGGGGCATACGATGCGGCCTTCTGGTGGTCGATTGGCTTTGCCGTGATCGCATTGATTCCTGCACTCATCCTGCCATCACACCGCAGCAGCCCTGCGGCTGGCTGAGGATAAACCTCAAGCAGATATTAAGGCCCAATATCAGCTTCAGCAGCAATATCAGCTTCAACTCCACTATGCCAAACCAAAAACCCCCGGTTCTCCCTGATAAAGCGGAGAACCGGGGGTTTAGATTGCTTTTACCAGGATGTACTGTCTACTGCCCGAAACCGACACGCGGACGTTCCCGTTCTTTGGTCTGCACGTCTACGGCGCGGATCGAGGTGATTGGAATGTAGAGGGTCTGGTACTCCGTGCTGTACTTCACGAACCTCTCATCCAGCTCCTCCAGAACTCCTCCTCTGACACTGGTTCCATCCAAAAAATGAATCGTTACTTCCTGCCCTTTCAACGCTGATAACATCTTAATCCGCTCCTTCGTCTACAGATGGGTAATAATCGTGTCGATGATCCCGTATTCCAGTGCTTCCTCAGCTGACATGAAATAATCACGGTCCATGTCCTTCTCCACCTTCTCCGCCGGCTGGCCGGTACGTTCCGCCGTAATCTGGACTATCTTGTGCCGGATTTGCAGAATACGTCTTGCGCTGATGGCGATATCACTGGCCTGGCCCTGTGCGCCGCCATGCGGCTGATGGATCATGATCTCGCTGTTCGGCAGCGCGGATCTCTTGCCTGTAGCTCCTGCCAGCAGCAGCAGCGAAGCGAAAGAAGCCGCAAAACCGGTGCAAATCGTATTCACCTGCGGTTTGATTACCTGCATCGTATCATAAATACCAAAGCCGGCGGTAGTCGAGCCCCCGGGACTGTTGATGAACATCTGGATATCCTTATCCGGCTCATCCGCCGCCAGGAACAGCAGCTGGGCAATAATGCTGTTGGCCAGCCCGTCATCGATTGCCGCACCCACGAACACAATCCGGTCCTTCAGCAGCCGGGAATAAATATCGTAGGACCGTTCGCCTCTGGAAGTCTGTTCAATGACATAAGGTATAATACTCATTAGGTTGTGCCTCCTCTGATCTGTCTTAGTGTATATATCCTGTAGACGGACCAGGGAAGCTTAAAGATACGGGCATGCGGAATTCGGCGGGTATACAAGGATAGCGTATCTTTTACAAAGTGCCATTCGTTTATATAATAGAAGCAATGGCTATATAAGCTGAATACAAGAAAATAACAAAAAAGCACAAAGGAGAGGGCCAAGATGACGATTCTTGAACATCACCGTATGCCGGACAGGGCGGATATGGATAAGCAAAGCCTGCAGGAGCTGGGGACTGCGCTGCACCGGTATTGCCTGTCGCTGACCCGTTCCCCATTCGACGCTGAAGATCTGGCCCAGGAGACCTGGACCAAGGCACTCGGATACAGCAAGTTCACCTTGAGTCCCAATCCTGAAGCCCTGCTGCTGCGGATTGCCAAGAATACGTGGATTGATGCCGCACGGCGCAAAGGCTCCCTGATCCGTGCGCTTGAACGTTCAGAAACCCCGGCAGATTCAGCCCTTGTACCGGCTGCGCAAGGAGATCGCACCGAAATCGAACTGGCCTTTCAGGCCTTGATCAAGCATCTCTCCCCTTTGCAGCGGACCGCCTTCGTACTCCGTGATGTTCTGGGCTATTCAGCCGCCGAGACAGCCGGAACCTTAAGCACTACCGAAGGGGCAGTCAAGGCGGCTCTGCACCGGGCACGCCTGGCTTTATCGAGGGTCCGGGAAGAACTGGCTGAGAATGAGGGGCCCGCTCTTCCGCCGGATGCTGATTACCGGGCTTATCTCCGGGCGCTGGCCCATGCCTATGAGCAGGGTCAAATTCCGTTGATGCTGGAGCTGCTCCGCCAGGAGACTGCTGCAGAAGTAACTGTTGCTGTAAGCACCACCACAGTGCATGCCCTGTATTCCGGAAGCGGAAGCTTCTCCTATCTGAATGGAAGCAGCACCTATGCCGGGCTGCGGATGGCAGCTTAACTTTATTCATTGGAATCTTAGCCCGCACACAAAACTTTAGGAGTGTAGCCAAATGAAGAAGGTACTTGTACTCGGAGGAACGCGGTTTTTTGGTAAAAGACTGGTGGAGCTGCTGCTCCGGGACGGGGACAGCCAGGTAACCATTCTGACCCGTGGTGTAACAGAGGATGATTTCGGTGACCGGGTAACCCGGCTAGCCGTGGACCGCACCGATGAAGCTGCGCTGGAGCATGCTGTAAGGAATATAGACTGGGATATCATCTACGATAATATTTGTTTCTCGCCGGATGAGGCTGCGGCTGCGGTACGGATATTTGCCGGCCGGGCGAAGCGGTATATTCTGACTTCAAGCCTGTCTGTCTATAATCCGCAGCCGGATATCTTAACTGAGGCGGATTTCGATCCTGCACACTATCCGCTGAAGCTGGGCGGGAAGGCCGATTTCAGTTACCAGGAAGGCAA
This sequence comes from Paenibacillus sp. FSL H8-0259, assembly GCF_037963255.1. Taxonomy (NCBI): domain Bacteria; kingdom Bacillati; phylum Bacillota; class Bacilli; order Caryophanales; family Paenibacillaceae; genus Paenibacillus; species Paenibacillus sp. FSL H8-0259. The sequence continues at coordinate 2,741,407 of NZ_CP150147.1, read as the reverse complement.
AAGACTGGCCGAGACCGTTCTGCTGCAGACGGCGGACTTCCCGGTGGCCGCGGTGCGGTTTCCAATTGTGCTGGGCACGGATGACTATACGCGCAGGCTGCATTTTCATATAGAGCATGTACAGGCAGGGCAGCCGATCGGCATCCCGAATCCGCAAGCGGAGATCTCGTTCATCCGTTCCGATGAAGCCGCTGATTTCCTGCACTGGCTGGGCAGCTCCACGTTGACGGGTCCGGTGAATGCCTGCTCGGACGGTACACTGACCATCGGCGGAGTTATCTCCATTGTTGAAGCGGCAACAGGTAAACCTGCCATGGTCCGGCGGGAAACCGCAGATTCGGACAGTTCTCCCTTTGGCATCGAAGAATCATGGGTCATGGATACGGCAAAAGCCCGCTCCGCGGGCTTCAGCTTCCTGTCATTATCCGGTTGGTTCCCGGAGCTGGTCACATCGCTGAATCATTCACTTCGCCAGCACCAGTAAATCAGCCTCCGATTCACTCCGCCCGTCTGCGGATGCGGATTCCTCCATCACCCGTAATACTCCAGACTGAGGCCGGTGAATTCCGGCTCCGGTCTTTTTTTCAGTCTCCGCAAATGTTCCTGCTTCTGACTTTGGTTCCGGCTTCTCCGATGTCTGCTCCTTAGTCTTCTCCAAAGTCTTCTCTACCGTATTGTCCACTTCTTTCGTATACGTATTCGTCCTCGCAACTTCTGTCGCTTCTATCTTTGCTCCAGCCTTTATAGCTGTATTGTCGGCCACTTGTACTTCAGGCCCGTCCGCAATTTTGAACACATTGATCTCCCGGAACAGCCGCTGCGAGATTTCATGAATCTCCTCCGCCTGCCGTGCAATGTCGCTGATCGCCTGATCCTGCTGGGTGCTGGAGGCATTCACTTCCTGTACCCCGGCCGCTGTCTGCTCCGCCACGGAGGCTACGGAATGCACAGATTCGGCAAGGCGTGAGTTGATCGTACGCGTCTGTTCCACCTTCTGGTGAATCTGCCCGATCTGTGTGCTGATGCCCGCAATGGATTCATCGATCGCCCCGAAGGATGCCAATGTCTCTGCCACCTGGTGATCCTGCTGCTCCAGACTTTCTCTGGTCTCCATCATATATCCCTGGAAATCGGCCATGCCGGCCTGAAGCTCCTGGATAATCCGGCTGATATGCACGGAGGAATCATTCGTCTGCACAGACAGGTGTCTGACTTCATCGGCAATAACGGCGAAGCCTTTTCCCGATGCCCCGGCCCGCGCTGCCTCAATCGCAGCATTGAGCGAGAGAATATTCGTCTGCTTCGAAATCTCCGTAATTGAATTGGTGATGCGTGAAATATCCTTGGACTGGTTCACCAATTGCTCCAGCGCCACATAAACCTTGCTGATCGACTCCCGGGAACGCTGTGAAATCTGGCGCAGGGCAGTAACCGTATCTGAACCCTGCTGCGTATTCCGGTTAGCCGTTTCACTGGTCGCCAGCATCACATCTGTATACTCGGTAATATCCTGAACCCCGCGGGCCAGCTCCTCCAGCAGCAGCGTACTCTGCTCAGACTGAACAGCCTGCTGGTCGGCACCCAGCGAAATCTCCTGGATCGTCCGGACAATATCGCGGTTCGTATGCGCGGTAATCGCCGATGACTGCTGAAAAGAATGCGAATAGTCAGCCAGCGAACCCGCAGCAGACAAGGTCTGCCGCAGCATGCCCTGAACTCTGCCCACCATATGATCAAAGTGATGGCTCAGCCGGCCCAGCTCATCATTATACGGGGAGTTGATCTGCTGCCGCAGATCCCCGTCGGCAATCTGCCTGAGTGCAGCCTGCAGCCTGCCGACCGGCGACAGGAACGAGCGGATCAGCAGCCAGGCCAGCACCAGCATGAACAGGAACACTCCGCCTGCAGCATAGGCCACGATTGAGACCGTATCATCCAGCAGTTTAAAAGAAACCCCCTGCGCCTGCTCTGCATTGTCGGCGGCTGCCGTATACAGCTTACCATTTGTCTCAAGCATGGATTGATTCAGCGCAAGTGCCTTCGTATGTATATCATCAATCTGTTCCAATACAGTTAGTGGATCAAGTGTTTCATCCGACATTGCTCCGAGCAGTTCCGTAATGAATTTCCCATATTCTGCGGCCTGAGTGCCCAGAAGTCCAAGCATAGTGAATGCTGGTGTGTCCTGCTCAAATTCCACCTTGGCAAGTTCAGCCAACATCTGCTGCTGTTTCTCCTGTAATGGCTCCGCCAGCTCCAAATCACTGGATTCAGCGAAGGAAGTCTCCGCTCGGTTCAGCTCCTGCAGCAGCTGGGTGATGGTTGAGACTGTAATTCTTTTCTCCATTTCGCTCTTCTGCTGTTCCATAGATAGCTCTACCTGGTTAATTTTATGTCCTTGGTACAGAGCCACGCCCAGAAAAATGAGCGTAATTGCCGAGAAACTTAAGATTAGCTTCCATTTCATCGAAAAGTGCAGCAGGTTCCCCTTCAAAAGTATCATCCCTTCATATCTAGCTTGTCTTTACAATAGGTATATTCTGCTAATATCCTCATTGTAGAAGCCGGATATTAACTGTTCTCTTAGGTTGTGTATGCTGAGCGTAAAGAATATGTTGCGAAACTGTTAACAAAACGTCAATATTTAAGGAAATAGAACCATTGGACGGGGATGTATACCTATGAAACTGGAACGGCTGATCTCTATAATCTATAAGCTTTTGAATCACGAGGTGTTGTCTGCGGCCATACTGGCTGAAGAGTTTCAGGTATCACAGCGGACCATCTACAGGGATATCGATGTAATCTGTGCGGCGGGGTTCCCGGTCGTATCGTATCAGGGGATGAAAGGCGGATATGGTATGATGGACGGCTACAAAATGGATAAAAGTCTGCTCGGCACTTATGACGTCAACGCCCTGATTACTGTGCTCCGCAGTCTTTCTACCGTGTTTGAAGACGGGCGTGCGCAGGGGACTATTGAACGGCTGCAGACCATCGGACCGGAGCATCTGACGCAGAGTCTGTCCGTAGACCTCGACACCCTGCGGACGGAACCCGATGCGCTGCGCCATATACGGACTGCCATCACCGGGCGCATAGTGATCCGCTTCGATTATATCGACACCATGAATGAACGTACGGCCCGTGACATCGAGCCGCTGCGGCTTCATTTCAAATACCGGAACTGGTACATTTACGGATATTGCCGCACCCGCCAGGCTTACCGCGAGTTCCGCCTGTCCCGGCTGATGAATTTGATGCTGACCGGGGATACTTTCGGACCGCACCCGGAGGTGCCGGAAGAGACAGCTCCCTCAGAGCACGCACGGCAGAACCAACTGGAGGATGTAGTGATCCGGGTAAGGCCGGAAGCGTTAGCCGACGCGCTGGATCAGTTTCAGCAGATGGACAAACAGTTTCACGAAGACGGAAGTATGACGATGCGCATTCCGGTATATCAGCCGCTCAGTGCACGCTGGTTATGGGCCATTCTACTCAGTTTCGGCAGCGGTGCCGAGGTCCTCGAACCCATCCCCCTGCGCGCCATCATCAAAGAGCATCTGCAAAAAGCACTCAAACCTTATGAAGAAGTATGACACGCTGTTGTCAAACTTCTTTTTTTATGATGTAAGCAGACTTAAACACACGAGGAGGACATTATGTTTAATGTAATTCAAGAGATCAATGGGTTGGCTGTTGTGCTCGGGACGCTGGCGTTGTCTTTGGTGGGAGGCCTATGGTTCACTGTGGTTTGGGGCAAGGCGTATGCCTACGCTCTGGGAAAAGAGCATTCGCCAAGTGGAAACGGCGCTGCCGTCCTTAAGGAGGACGGTATCGGTTCAGCGGGAAATGGAAGGAATGTTAATCATACGAAGCAACATATGAACCCTTCTATTTCCAAAGAAAAACCGGCGCTCCGGTTCATCTTGGGTCCCCTCGTATGCGGACTGGTAACAACGGTGGCGATGGCGGTACTGTTCTATGCGTTCGAGATCGAAACCCTTGCCGATGCTCTCATCTTTGGCGGGATTGTCGGAGCAGGACTATTGGCGGCCACAACCGTGAATACCGGGATTAACCCCAACATCCCCCGGCCGCTGGTCTACGGACTGGTTAGCGGGAGCTACTTTTTCCTGTCCGGGCTGATTGTCAGTATAATTCTTGTAGCGATGAGTTGAAAAGTCGATGTTGTTGTACGTTTTGCAACATTAATTCATTGTTACTGGTGTAGCCGTAAGGATTCTTGTACGCGGTACAACAATTTCCCCGTTTAGCCGCTTGGTGAAGGACAATTGATGCCTTTTGTGCAACAGTTTTCGGTCAGGGCCGGTTTTGACGAGGGGAATGTTGTATTTCGTGCAGGATTACTTCAACGAACCACGATCGGTTCTCCAACACTGTTTCACCTTTAAGCTAAGCTGCCTGGTCTTCTTGTGAGAGCCAGGTTGAAATCTATTGTCTATTGCACTTCGTACAACAGAACTCTATGGAATAGGTGAATTTGGGCAGATAGCTGGAAATCAATTGTATGAAATACATCAGAATTGGTTTTAGCGCAGGATAACGCAGAATCTGTTGCAGAAAGTGCAATCAATTATGAGCTAGTTCTACCGTTCTCAAGCGGGTTACGCCTAGCGGATAGTTGAATATCTTGCAGGGACAGCTCGTTATAACTGTACAAACCGGATTAGGAGAAACTACAGTTAGCACTTAAGCGGGAGTCTTCCCGCCATACAAACTGCCATTCATGTAAATCGTCCGTGCAGGTTCCTGTTCGGGCTATACAGTTGTCAGAAGGGGGGGGACAGTAACTATGAGCACTGAAAATTGGATTGCGGCTACATCAAGGGAAGAGTTGCGGAACTGGCTGCTGGTGAACAGCACGATTGAACCCTTTTGCTGGGTCGAAGCCACTATGAAGCCAGTCCCGGGTACGCTGCTGTACCTGGACGCCGTTGAAGAAGCTTTGTGCTTCGGCTGGATCGATGGAGTGAAGAAGATGAACGCTGAAGCGAAGCTGGTCCAGAGATTGTCTCCCCGCAGCAAGCGGAGCTCATGGACTGAGCTTAATAAAGAGCGTGTCCGCCGCCTGGAGAAGCTGGGCTTGATGCGTGAGGAAGGACAGCGGGTTCTTCCTGATATGGACATCAATTCTTTCAGAATAGACAAGGTTATCGAAGAGAAGCTGAAAGAGGAAACGCAGGTGTATGAGAACTTCATGGCCTTTCCGGCGCTCTACCGGCGGGTGCGGATAGATACCATACAAAGCTATATCCATCAGCCTGAAGTGTATCAGCGCAGACTGGAGAAATTCATCGCCAACACCAGAGCCAATACAATGTACGGCCAATGGCATGATAACGGGCGCCTGCTGGAGTATTAGGTGAAGTCCTGCTGTACTAATTGTATTCGGAGAAGTTGTTGGGGGAGTGTTTTAGGAGGAGCTGATGGGGATTGGCGGGGACTGGGCGAGACTCGGTGGGGCTGGGCCGGGACTCGGCGTGGGCTGGGCGGGAGCTTGGCGTGAGCTGGGCGGAACTCGGCGAGGCCGGGCGTGAGCTGGGCGGGACTTGGCGAGGCTGGGCGGGACACGGCGGGAGCTGGGCGGGACTTGGCAGGACTCGGCAGGACTGGGCGGAACTCGGCGAGGCTGGGCGGGACACGGCGTGAGCTGGGCGGGGGATGAATAGCTTCACGATCGTGTACGCTCGTGAATAGGAATGAGAATCCGCTATTTGGGCAAAACAGGTGATTTTTCGGTCTTGCGGACTCAGAATCGCTTACATGGCTGCCAGCTCCACATTTTAGGCTCGAATGAACAAAATAACTGATTCTCCAGTCCGTTTGGGCGTTGAATGCAGTGTTTTGGGCAAAATAGCGTCTTCTCAGTCCGCATTCCCCTGCTGATCGCCATCTGCTGAGCTAACGGTCCTGCCACACTGGCGACCATTCGCTCCAGAACACCACCAGTAATCTGTCTTTCAGGTATGCCTCCGCCATTCTACAATGCCCGGCTTGGTACAATCTCAGAACTAATGAAATGAGTTCATTTCATGCAGCAATTTATGTGTTCGGTTTCAGCTTCAACTGGAAACTTAAAGGATAGTTGTACATTGTACAACTAAAAACCGCGAAAAGGCAGGCTCGCCTCCTATAACTGTATTCTGTACAACTATATCTGCCCGAAGCGGCGTAAATCATCTATAAGGGGCAGTTTAATTGCACGGAATACAACTAAACGAATAATTGGTTGAAAATCAGGCGATTTAGTTGTACAAAGTGCACTTAAGCATACCACGCACCGCATTCCGCATACCATAATAGCGTCACTGCCAACCTCAAAAGGTTCCTCGTATAAACGAACAAAAAACAAGCCCCCATCCGGAAGCCTGTCCTCATGCACACCTATATCCCACTATGCTATTGCGCGTTCTCATCCATATACATGACTTCCCACAGATGTCCGTCGATATCCTGAAAGCTCCAATTGTACATAAATCCATGGTCGACCGGATTATTGAACGGTTTGCCGCCGGCCCCAAGTGCCTTATGCACCAGCTCGTCTACTTCTTCTCTGCTTGCTGCGGAGAAGGCGAGGATGACCTCCGTGTGTCCGGCAGTATCCACAACTGATTTCGAAGTGAAGGTGTTAAAGAATTCCTTGGTCAGCAGCATGGCGAACGTATTGTCATTGATGATCATACATGTTGCGTTCTCATCCGTGAATTGCGGGTTGAACTCAAATCCGAGTGCGGTAAAAAAGTTGATCGAATCCTGCAGATTACTCACCGGCAAATTAACAAAAAGCTGGCCTGCCTTATATCCCACTTTCTAATCACCTCTGCATCCATGGAGTGTGTTCCGCACCATTATAGCATGAACTTGTCTCAGGCAAAAAGTTGCGGATGGCGGTGCGATCGCAGGGGCGGGTGCGATGCGAGGGCTGATGCAGGTGCAGGTGCGATAGCTAGTGCGGATGCAGATGTAGGGTCAGGTGCGTTAGCTAGTGCGGGTGCAGATGTAGGTGCAGTTGCGTTAGCTAGTGCGGGTGCAGATGTAGGTGTAGTTGCGTTAGCTAGTGCGGATGCAGATGTAGGTGCAGTTGCGTTAGCTAGTGCGGATGCGGGGGCAGTTGCAGATGCGTTAGTTAGTGCGAGTGCGGATGCGGGGGCAGGTGCGTTAGCTAGTTCGGGAGCGGGTGCTGATGTAAGTTAAGGTGCTGATGCAGATGCAATCGCGAGTGCAGGTGCGAGGGCGGGCGCAGCACCCCGCAGCACCTCCCGGCAAAAAAACTACCGCCGGGCATCAGCCCCGGCGGTACACCCATTCGCCGGCTTTGCAGAGCGCCGCCAGCGCCGGCCCCGCGCTGCCCCGGCGGAGCAGCGCAATATCCGCCGGCGCGCCGGCGGCCAGGCCCGCGGCCTCCGGCAGGGCCATGAAGCCTGCCGGGTGCACGGACGCCATGTCCCAGGCGTCCGGCAGATCGGCCAGGCCCGCGGCGCTAAGGCGCGCGATGTGGCGCAGCAGCATCTGCGCCGAACCGGCCAGCAGCCCGGGCTGGCCGGCGAGATGCAGCCGGCCCTCAGGGGTCAGCACCACGCGGCCGCCGACCGGCGTGTCGTAGCTGCCGGGCGGCAGGCCGGCGAGGGCAACGGCATCGCTGATCAGCAGCGCCCGGCTGCCCTTGACCTTCATCGCAACCTTCAGCACCTCATCAGGGAGGTGGAAGCCGTCGGCGATCAGGGTGCACCACAGCTCATCTTCCGCGAGCTGGGCCCACAGATAATTCGGATGACGCGGCAGCATGGCATGCGCCCCATTGCCGAGATGCGTGGACAGCCGTGCTCCGGCAGCGGCCGCCTCCGAAATCTGTGCCGGGCTTGCCGAGGTGTGCCCGATGGAGACCGTCACGCCCTGCCGCACGCAGTGGCGGATGAACTCCGCACTCCCTTCCCATTCCGGGGACATCGTCACGATGGAGATCCGCCCGCCTGCCGCCTCCTGCCACTGGTCGAACAGGGCCGTACTCGGCGGACGGATATGCTCCAGACTATGCGCTCCGCGCGGACCGTCTTCGGCTGAGAGAAATGGCCCCTCCAGATGGATGCCGCCAATCGTGGCAGCGGCGGCAGCATCCTCTTCACAGGCCCGGGCAATCGCCCGCATGGCGCCGTGAATCGTATACGCAGCACCGGTGATCACGGTCGGATAGCAGGTGGTTATGCCTTCGGTCCACAAGGCGCGGATGGCTTCCTTGACAGCCTCCGCGGTCAGCACCGGATGATTGAAGTCATGGCCTCCATAGCCGTTGATCTGCAGATCTACCAGGCCGGGCGCAGCTACCGGCAGCTCCAGCAGTTCGTCCGGCGGCAGCAGCAGCGGTCCATCCAACGGTTCAATGGCAGCAATAATGCTGCCCTCCAGATGGATACGGACCGGCTCGCCTGTACGGTAATGCAGCGCATCCACAATCATCGCACAACCGCTCCGAAGGAATCCGTGTCCACAAACAGCCGGCAATCCCCGTGGCTGCGCAGGATTGTGGACGGACAGGCCGTGGAGACAGATTCATGCAGCGTGCGGGTAACTGCTCCGCGCTTAGTCGGACCCGGGACCATGCAGAACAGCCACTTGGCGGAGAGCAGCACCGGGATCGTCAAAGTCAGCGCCTGCTGCGGGACCTCCTCCAGACTGGCGAAGCATCCGTCATTCACCTGCTGGGTGCGGCAGGCGGCATCGAGGGTCACCGCTTTGACCAGCCGGGGATCATGAAAATCCGCAACCGGAGGGTCATTGAAGGCCAGATGGCCATTCTCGCCAATGCCGAGGCAGACAATATCGATGGGAGCCTCCGCCAGCAGCCTGCCATAACGCTCACATTCAGCCTCAAGCTCTGCGGCAGGATTGATATAATGAACCCTGCCCGGCTTCACCTTGTCGAACAGCGCTTCCCGGAGGAAGCTGCCGAAGCTCTGCGGCGAGCCTTCCGGGAGTCCGAGATATTCGTCCATATGGAAGGCCGTAATCCGGCTCCAGTCCAGATCCTTGGCTGCGGCAAGCTCGGCAAGGAATTCATTCTGGGAAGGGGCGGCGGCGAAAATAATTCTTACGAAGGTCTTGGACGCCAGCAGCGCCCGGATCGCCGCGGCTGCTTCACGCCCTGCCGCAGATCCCAGCAGCTGCCGGTTCTCAAACACACGGACAAGCATGGAACCTGCCATTTCGGTATGGATTGGTGTCACTTTCAGCATGAGTAGTTCCTCCCTGTGCCTTGTGGTTGTCCGTTCCTTGTTCCTTCCTCACCCCGGAATTCACCCGGAGTGAAGCCTGTATGCAGCTTGAACAGCTTGGTGAAATAGCTTTTGTTCTCGTAGCCCAGCTGCTCGGCGACCTGCTCCACACTTTGCGGAGACTGGTCCAGCAGCTCTTTGGCATGCTCCATCTTGGTGTGGGTGACATAGTGAATGAAGCTCATCCCGGTTTCTTTTTTGAACAAGCGGCTGAAATAGCTCGAATTCAGATGAGTGTATTCGGCTACCTCCTCCAGCGTAATTTTACGGTTCAGATGCCGGTCCACATACTGCTTCACCTTCTTGATCTCATCCCGCCGTGTCTCCTGGTACATCTCCCGGATCACCGGCAGACGTTCAAAGAAGAATTGCAGGGACCACTCTTCCAGGCTGTCAATATGCTCAATGGCAGTGATAGTGTCATGCAGCATCTCCAGAGAGAAGGTCGACTGGAACTGTTGACGGGCCATCAGCCGCATCTGGTTATCATAGAGCAGCTTGAGCACCCATTCCTTGACCTGGCGCGGAGCAAAGCGCTTCACACGGATATAATCCATCCATTTGGACAGCAGCTCCTCCAGCCGCCCGGCCGATTCCTCCAGGAACGCATCCCGGATCTCCCGGGAGGCTTCGGTGTAATGCAGAAACAGATCCTCGCCGGTGAACGGCTGGAGCTCCTTCAGCCCGGTCAGCTCGCCCGGCTTCAGATAAAAGGCATTCTCCCGCCCCTGTGTAAGCAGCGTTATAATCCCTTCACGGAAATGCCCGCTGCCGGGCGGAATACACAGATATTGAAAGGATGCCCCTACCCCCGGCATGCTCTGAACCGCAGAACGCAGCTTGCCGAGCATGGAGATATGGCCGGCACTTGCGCCATTACCCATCCCTCCGGTGAAGACCAGCACGCAGTCCCGCCCGCTGTAGGGCAGACATACGGCGGCCGTTCCATCCTGAAGCACCGCTTCGGCGGCGGATTCCACCAGTGCCATTAGCGCAAGATCATCCCGGACCGGCTCCCCGGTACTGCCGCTGACCCGGCATAGAACGGCTACATTTGCCGTCAAATCGGGTACAATCCCCAGCTCGGCGGCATCTCGAAGCCATTCGGTGTCCGGCAGCTCCCGGGCGGCAATCCGCCGCAGCACACTCTGCTTCAGCAGCACCTTTTGATTCTCCGCCATGCTTTTCCATTTCAGCGTCTGGGCTTTGTCCGCATCCCTGCGCCGCAGCTCATCGCCAATCTCCTGCAGCAGACCGGTAATAAGCTCGCGGCTGATCATCTCCTTGAGAATGTAATCGCTCACCATCAGCTTCACCGCCTGCTGCGCATACGTGAAATCATCCATACATGACAGCACCACAACGCGTAAATCCTCGTTCATCAGCTTCAGCTCGCGGATCAGCTCAATGCCGTCCATATAAGGCATGCCAATATCCGTTATCACAATATCCGGCATACCGGCCTGCGCTTTCTCCAGGGCAACCAGACCATTTTTGCAGGCCGAATGAAGGGTCAGTCCAAGCTCGTTCCAGGGAATTACTGCCGAGAGAAAGTCCAGTACCGGATAATCATCATCCACCAGCATCACGCTATACATCGTTCCCACTCTCCCTTTCCTAACCTTGATCCGGAATTTCTTCAGGAAGCACAAACAGGAAGGTTGTCCCTTGTCCAGGGATACTGTCAATGGTAACCTGGAAGGCTGAACCGTATGTCAGATACAGACGCTCGTATACGTTCGACATTCCAATATGAGCCAGTCTGCTGGACGGCATGGCTTCCAGCTCCGGCGGCTCGGAGCCAACCTCTGCCCGCAGCCGGTTCAGAGTCACCTCATCCATGCCCCGGCCGTTATCTTCAATCGCTATGAACAGACGGCTGTCCTGAGTCCAGGTACGGATCAGAATGCGTCCGCTCTCCTGGCGCAGGCCGTGAATATAAGCATTCTCGATGACCGGCTGCAGCAGGAAGCGCGGGATTTTTACCCCAAGGCTCTCCGAGGTGCAGTCTGTATCCAGCGTAACTTCATCGGCCTGGCGGAAATTCAGCAGCTCCACATAACTCCTGACAATATGCAGCTCATCATGCAGAGAAGTATACTCATCGCGCTGTTGAATGGTCATCCGCAGCAGCCGGGACAGCGAGAACAGCAGCTCAGCATTCTCCTCATCCCCCCGCATCATAATGCGCAGGCGGATGGAATTAAGAATATTGAACAGGAAATGCGGATTGATCTGCGATTGCAGCATCGCCAGCTCGGCCTTGCGCTTCTGCGCCTGCTCCACCTTAATCTGTTCGATCATTTTCTCCACCCGGTCCAGCATATGGTCAAAGGACTTGCCAAGCCGCCCAATCTCGTCATACCCGCGCACGCCGGAACGGATGCCAAGCTCACCCTGCTCCACTCTGGCCGCTACGCTGTCCAGCCTGATTACCGGCTTCGTGAACTGACGGACCAGCAGGACCAGGATCAGCAGGAAGAACGCTCCCGATACGATCTGCACGGCTGTACTCCAGCGGTGGGTTGCACTGATCTGGCTGACCGCCTCGCGGTAAGGCGACAGGCTGACGATCCGGTAATTTCCATAGGGAATATCCAGGCTGCTGAGCAGATATTGTTCATTCCGGTAGTCCATGAAACGTGAATCCGCTGTACCACTCAGTTCATCCGCAAGCGCAAACGGCTGACCCAGGCGCGTCTTGTCCCGGGAGGCCAGTACCGTTCCGTCAGGTGCAATCAGCAGTGTCTCCTGGCCTTTACGGTTATCATTGAAGATCTGGCTGATCCGGCTCTCGGCGATACTGATAATGACCGTCGCATAAGTGGAATTGGAGGACAGCTTGAGATTGCGGGCAATCGTCAGCACCTGCGGGCTGGTCTGGGCAACGGTAGGAATATAGTTATCGAGCACACCTGCCCAGTAGAGATCGAAGACAGGCTGCTGACGGGCTTTTTCCATCCAGGGCTGCTGCAGCAGGGCGCCGACATCCAGCTTGGCGTAAGGATAATTCGAATAATATTGGCCGTCTGAGGTAAGCACGGTGACAAATGTTTTCTCCATCATGGAGGTCACGCTTTCGAGCTTTTCGGTAACCTCTTTGAATTCCAGTACATTCTTGGCTGTATCCGGCTGATGCAGCTTACTGCGCTGCCAATTTTCTTTGAGAATAAGCGTAATCCCGGGATCGAACTGAATGTAATTCGACACCAGCACCATATTGCTGAGAAGGTTCGAGATATACATGCTCTCCTGCTCCAGCGAACGGCGTTCATTCTGAATCACCTGGGAGCGGAGGATGTGCTCGGTATAGGAATTGGAAATATACAGGGTAATGGAGGCGGGAAGCAGCAGACAGAGCAAGGAAGCTACGAGCAGCTTGTTGCGAAAACCGAGTTTCCATCCTTTTGGCAGCAATGGCAATCCCCCCTTCACAATCAGACGATCGTTTTCTTTGCTTCTATCATATCAGCTTTCCGCCTCCAGCAATTCATTTCCCAGTAATATTTCGACAAAATATGACGGTTCGCTTTATTTACTTATTGGCATCCACGATCTTTTGCAGTTCAGCTTGCGCTTTGCTGATCGTAGTCTCCAGATCCTGCTGTTTCAGGATGTACAGCTCGGTTTCTTTGGTAAAAGCAGTTTCCAGCTCGCCCTGATAGGTCGGCGGTACACTCAGCGGAGCTGGCTTGGCATTCTTGATTACGTAGGCCAGTGAGGTTTCGTCAATCTTGTCCGGGCTCATGGCGGATGCCTTCACTCCGGCGATGTATTGATCGACATCCTGCTTCTTCCAGGCGGAGTATACATTCTGCATCTGCTCGCCCTCTGTAGAATACCAGCGGATGAAATCATAGGCTTCCTGCTGATGCTGCGATTTCTCCAGAATGCCCACATAGTTGCCGTTGGCAATACTGACTCCGGCAGGCTGTCCGGCGCTGTTGGAAGGCATCGGTGCAAAGGCAGTGGTGAACGTAGCCGGGAATTCCTCCGATCCGCCCGCTTCTCCAATCATCCAGTTGCCGGTCACAATCATCGCAGCATGTCCGGTGAAGAATTCAGAACGGTAAGCCAGCTTCTGGGAGATGGTATCTGCATAAGGTACAGCCACTCCGGATTCCTCTGCCTTGCTGCGCAGCTCCAGCGATTGGCGGATACCCGCACTGTCAATATTTACGATGCCGTTATTGACCAGATTGTTGTCCTTCTCCTGGTTGATAATGGCCAGCTCCCAGTACATCGCCCAGGTATGGAAATAAGTGCCGAAGGTCTTGGACGGCCCGGTACCGCTGGTCAGCTTGGCGGAATAGTCAAGATAGTCATCCCAGCTCCATTCCGTAGGCACAGCCAGTCCAGCCGCATCCAGCTTGTCCTTGTTCAGCAGGACGAAATAATTCTCCAGTGTATCGGGAAGTGCATACACCTGTCCGTCTACGGATGGATCAATCGTATATTCATCCGCCAGCGTGATGCCTTCTTTGCTTATCAGGTCATTCAGCGAAGCCAGCAGTCCGAGTCCCGCACGCTGTGAGTAGTCGGTTGCACCCGGCATGAACACAACGTCCAGGTTCTCGCCGGAAGCAACGAGGAGATCCAGCTTCTTCATCCCGGCCACGGAATCGCCGTTGTCAGCCAGCTCCACGTATTCCAGTGTAATTCCCGGATGGGAATCCTCGTACGCCTGCAGAATAGGTTCCATATCCGCCGCAGGTGACCAGTTGGCGACTTTGATCGTGACAGGTTCTGCAGAAGGTGCAGCACTCTCCGCCGCATCCGGTGCAGCAGTGCTGCTATTAGTGGGAGATGCATTATTAGTGTTGTTCGAATTGCCGCAGCCCGCCAGGGCTACAAGGAGCACGGTGATCCATACCAACGCGAATACATTCTTTTTCATTAATAACACCCCTTCTAATGTGAGTTCTCCCTGCCTATGAAGCTTGTCCGGCAGCTGTTCCTTATCGATGTGTATTTGCTGAACCAGTCTGTTAACTTAATGCTAAGCGTCACTACGGAGAACATTTGGACTTCCGGCCGCTGCCCGCCCCCAGATTTCTTCATTTAAACCGCTCTTCGCGGTAGAAATCCGGTGACTGCTGATGCTTCCGAAGCGAGCTTTCCATAGGAAAGCTTTCAGGCGGTCGCTAGCGCTCCTACAGTTCCAAATTTCCCCTACGATCCTTTCGCATTCTGTTGCTTTCTTTTGTTCAGCCCGTACACTCACTGACAGTCACGTCCGCTCCATCCACCTCCGGTTATGCAACTTCCGGGAACTTGCCAGCCTTCACCCCTTCACCCCCCCCAAGGAAATGCCCTCGATGACCTGCTTCTGGCCGAGGATGAACACTACGAGCAGCGGTACAATTGCCGAGACGGAAGCCGCCATGATGAGGGAGTAGAATGCGCCGTTCCGGTCAGCGAAGGCATTCATGCCAAGCTGAAGGGTATAGAGCGTCTTGCTGTTCAGGAAGACCAGCGGCGTCTGAAAATCATTCCAGGTCCAGATAAACCGCAGAATGGCATAAGTGGCAATCGCCGGCCGGACCAGCGGAAACAGAATGGAGAGGAAAATACGGATATGGCCCGCCCCGTCGATCTGCCCGGATTCGATATATTCATTCGAGAGTGAGGCGAAAAACTGGCGGAGCAGGAAGGTTCCCAGTACGCTGAACCCGCCCAGCAGAATCAGGCCCAGATGGGTGTCGTACAGGCCGATGGTGCGGAACATGATGAACAGCGGCACCAGCGTGGCTTCCGCAGGAATCATATAAGTGGCCAGCACCACCACAAATAATGCGTTTCTGCCCGGGAAGCGGATTTTGGTGAAGCCGTAGGCGGCCATGCTGGAGACGGCTACGGACAGGAGTGTCGTGAGTGCTGTGACTTTGATGGAGTTCCAATAATACAGGGTAAAGTTCGCTTTGCCAAACCACACAGAGTGGTAGTTGAACGCTGCCCTCCAGGTTTGCGGAATCCATTCGATCGGATATTTGAACACATCAGCCTCCGGCTTGAGCGAAGCGGACAGCATCCATATAAAAGGGAGCAGGAATACGATGCCCAGCAGCGCCATAAGTAGAGTGATAACCGCTTTTCCCCAGTCCAGATTCTTTAATTTCACAGGGGTCCCTCCCTTTCTAGTAATTGACCCAATAGCGCTGTCCCAGCCACTGCAAGCCGGTGATGGCGAGTACGATAACGAACAGAACCATGACCATAGAAGAAGCATAACCCGTCTGGAGATCCACAAATGCGGTCTGATACATGTCATAAACCACAACGGAAGTAGAGTTGGCCGGACCGCCCTCCGTCAGCACCTTGACCAGCGCGAAGGATTTGAAATTGCCGATAATTCCGGTCACCAGCAGGAAAAAGGTCGTCGGCGTCAGCAGCGGAAAAGTAATGGAGCGGAACTGGGCGAACTTCGAGGCACCGTCGATTGTCGCCGCTTCATACAGATCGGCAGGAATATTCTTGATTCCCGCAATGTAGATAATCAGCGAGACCCCGAGGTCTATCCAGATCATCAGCAGCATGACCGATGGAAGCGCATACGAAGGATCGGCCAGCCATTTGGGCGGATTGTCCACTCCGAGTGCCGACAGGAAACCGTTAACCGGACCGTAGGAGGGATGGAACAGAACCTGCCATACTACTGCGACAGCGACGACACTGGAAATCTGGGGCATGAAATAGATGACCTTGAACGCTCCCGGCGCGTAGACATGATTGGTGATAATCACCCCCAGGATCAGCGCTATAGCCATTCCCACCGGTACCGCCAGCAGCATAATGAAATTATTGCCCAGCGACTTCAGAAACACTTCATCCTGAAATAGCTGGCGGAAGTTGTCCAGTCCGTTCCAGCGGATCTTGTCAAACCCGGTGACGAACGACCACTTGGTGAAGCTGAGTATGAAGGAGAAAATCATAGGGATCAGCGTAAATACAATTACTCCGAGCAGCATGGGCCCGGTGAACAGATAACCCATCCATATTTCTTTCCATTTCCGTTTGTTTCGGCGGATGACCGGATTCTCCCGGGACTGTGGCAAGGCAACTGACGTCTTCAAGGCTCTGTCCCCCCTCTTGCGTGATGTTATCTCTCATTATAGAAAAGCAAAGAATTTTACATAAGTCACGATCCTGACCCGTTCAGAAAAATTTTTACCTGCCGTTGTCCCAATCAGCGATTTGTACACATCATGGCATGCTGCTGGCCAAATCAGTCAAAAACGGTGCGGATTTGCGCAAAATAGTTGATTTACTCCGCCTGCCCGCTTTGTTATCTTCTAGGCAAGCGGAAGCTTATGCTTACAAAACTTAAAGCGTATGCTTCCGAAGCCAGTTTTGCGAAGAGACTCAGGGGGCTTATGCTTACAAAACTTTTAGGAGGAATGTAAATGAACGCAAAGTCAGATATTATGTCCGCTTATATGGAAAGCATTGTGGAGCTGCTGAATGAGATACGGAGTGAGCCGAGGGAGAAGCTGGTGCAGGTGGCGGAGCTGCTTGCAGATCATATTGCAGAGGATAAGCTGGTCTATCTGTACGGTCCGGGCGGGCATTCCAACATGAATGCTACCGAGGTCTTCTTCCGCGCAGGTGGCCTGATGCATATCAGCGCTATATTAGATGAAGGCACGATGATCTCGAACGGCGCTCTGCGCTCGATGGCCGTTGAACGTACTCCCGGCTACGGAACACTTGTTATAGAAGATAACCGGCTGGGCGAAGATGACATCCTGATCCTTGCCAATGCCTACGGCATTAACACCGCCTGTGTCGATGCTGCCCTGGAGGCGCGGCGCCGGGGGGTTACAACGATTGCCGTTACCTCTGTCGGCCATGCCGAAGCAACCCCCAAGAATCATATTGCCCGCCATCCTTCGGGGCAGAACCTGTATGAGCTATGCGACTATGTTCTGGACAGCAAGGTCAAGCCGGGCGATGCTGCACTGCATATTGAGGGAATTGAACCGAAGATGGGCTCGACCTCAACCTTCGCCAACGCTTTCCTGCTAAATTCACTGATGATGACCACGGCTGCCTGTCTCGGGGAAAAAGGGATTGAGGTGCCGGTCTGGCGCAGCGGCAACGCTCCGGGCGGGGATGAATGGAATAACCGCTTCATTGAGCGCTTCAAGGGCCGGGTCCGCTGGCTATGAACATTCCATTGATTCCGCAGCCTCAGGTGGTGCAGAGCCGGGGACCGGAACCGGTCAGCGGCATCCGCGGCTGGTCGGTGCAGCTATGGAGTCCCGGGAATGATGTCCGGTTATTGGCGGCAGCGCAAGGAATATTCGCGGGGGTGACAGAGGTTCAGGAGCCTGGAGGCAGCGCAGTATATGCGCTGGTCTCGGAGGGAACCCGCTTCAATCCCCGCATGGCCCGGCGGGTAGAAGGCAAGCATGACGGATACGTACTGGTAACAGATACAGACCGGGTTGAACTATACGCACTTAGCGCTTCCGGGCTTTTCTACGGGATTAGAACATTGGAGCAGCTGCTGGATACCGGCGGAGGCGCCGTACCTGCACTGACGGTGGCCGACTGGGCGGATCTGCGGCTGCGCAGCGATTATCTCGATCTGCGCACCGTCTATCCGACCTATGAGCATATGCTGGAGTATATTGCGGAGCTGGCCAGCTACAAGATTAATACGCTGATCATCGAATATGAGGACAAGCTGCCGTTCCGCAAGCTGAGCTTCCTGCGCCATCCCGGGCTAGCCTTCACCGAGGAAGAGCACCGGGTGCTGCTGCAGATGGCGTATGACCATTTCGTTACGGTAATCCCGAAGCAGCAGTCCTTCGGACATCTGGAATATATTCTGAAGCATCCAGTCTATATCGGACTGCGTGAGGTCCCGGAGACAGTCTCGGAATTATGCCCGCACCGCGCAGGCTCCTTCGAGATGATGGCCGGCATTCTGGAGGAAGTGGCTGCACTTCATCCGCACAGCGATTATCTCCATCTGGGCTGTGATGAAGTCTGGACGCTCGGCACCTGTGAAGACTGCCGGAATTCCGGGCTTACTCCGGAGGCCTCCTTCATCCGCTTTGTCAATCAGCTGGCTGAGAAGACGCTCAGCCTCGGCAAAACACCAATGATCTGGCATGACATGATCATGCACGCCACTCTGAACGAGATCGCCGCACTCGACAAGCGTGTCGTAGTGGTGGTCTGGATCTACGGCGGGCACCGGATGAAGGCGGATGCCCGGCTCATTCTCCACAAGCTGCGCGACGCCGGCATCGAGACCATCGGCGCCTCCTCTGTCCGCTGCTGGGATGATAACGGCGACCAGAATTATCCGGTCATTCATAACCGGATCAAGAATGTGCTAGACTGGATTCAGCTGGCGCAATCGGAGCAGCTGGACGGGATCATTCATACGAATTGGGGATGCCCGTTCTCACTGGGCAGTCCCTACGGCCTGTTCGAGACCTCGCGTTATCCGGCGTTTTTTGCCGCAGAGCAGAGCTGGAATGCCAAGGCGGATATTTCATCCTTCCTGGCCCGTTTTCTGCACCAGTTCCACGGGCTTGATACGGCCCAGCTGAGTGGAGAAGAATGGGCAGATTATGCGGTAACCGACTATTATGCCCTGATTCCGCAGCTGCTTCCGGCTGTGAAGAAGAACCGCCTTACTGCCGAGCTGATTGATGCGATGATTCAGTATGAGATCCCGGCGCAGCGCCGCTCTCCGCTGCATACGTTCCTCTTCCGCGGAGCGATGTCGCCGGGCAGTGAGGAAGTCATTACCTTCCTCCGGGATAAGTACAGGAGCGGATACGGCGATTTATTCAGAGCCAAGCAGCGGATGCAGAGCGTGCTTGCAGAGCTGCTCCCGCCGCAGATGGCGGAGCTGTTCATCCGCTCCCGGTTCTACCGGCCGGAATTATTTGAAGCAGACCTGCGCGGGATGATTACAGATCTTGAGATAATTGAACAGAAAGCGGGGGATAGCTGATGCCTGATATGCTCGTTAAGTTATATGATCTGCCTGACAATAGTGCGCTGCTGGAACGTCTGCGGGGAGAAGGAATTGCCATCAAACGGGCAATGACCGGGGATAAGCAGGCCATTGTGGATTTTGTCGGCCGCCATTTCACGAATAGCTGGCGGAATGAATGCGAGACAGCCTTCGCGCATCTGCCCGTCCATTGCTACATTGCCGTGAAGCAGGGCGAAGTGATCGGCTTTGCCTGTCACGATGTTGTTGTGAAGAACTTCTTCGGCCCGACCGGCGTGCTGGAGGATTACCGGGGACTGGGCATCGGGAAGGCCTTGCTGCTGGAATGCCTGTCCGCGATGCACCGGAACGGCTACGGCTACGCAATCATCGGCTGGGTCGTGGACGCAGTGCCTTTCTATGAGAAGACTGTCGGCGCGATTGCGGTCCCTGATTCTTTTCCCGGTGTATTCCGCGACTTGATCAGTATCGACTAAACGCCCCTCTGATACAGCAAACAGCGGCAGCCAAGGACCTAAATGTCCCTGAACTGCCGCTGTTTCATTGTCATTGCAGATGACCTATTCCGCCGAGCTAGCAGAAATCGATAATCGGAAATCCTTTATTTTCTGCCCAAATGCAGGTCGATTGTATCATAAATAGTTAACACATCACCGGACTTCATAATCGCCGCTCTGATCTCTTCCTCAAACGGCTTTTTAATAGCAGACGGCATGCTTCTATGGTCTGAATATGTATTAAGCAGGGCAATGTAATCCGCCGAGGAGAAGCTTCTGGTTAGGTGATACAACTTGAACTGGATATCTTTGAACCCGTAGGTACGCAGATTCTGTGAGATGGCCTGGTATTTTCCCGTATCATGTTCGATCAATTTAGTGTTTGAAGGCCTGTACTTCTGATAAATACGCTGAATACGCTGATGTAATTCGTCATCCTCCCGCGCTGCAAAAGGCCGGTTCCAGAATAAGGCCACTGTTCCGCCCTTCTTCAACAATTCACGAACCTTCGGGTAACCAACGTCCTCTGGAATCCAATGAAATGCAGTAGCGGAGTAAATGAGGTCCGCGCTGTCGTCCGGGCCTGTGAATTCTTCAAAAGTCGTATTATGCACTCTGAAATTCTTGTGTTCCCGGAACTTTAGTTGTGAGTATTCCGCAAGGTCTGCCCCCAGTTCAATGGCCGCTAATTCGCAGCCCGTTTCCAGAAAAGGCCGGGTTGCCTGGCCCGTTCCGATCCCGATTTCAATGACCTTCCCGCCCTGCCCGATCCGGGAATACGCTATAATGTCCCGGAATAATTCCGCACAATAAGCCGGTCTCCATTTATCGTAATTCGCCGCATCCTCATTGAATGTTAACCGTTTATCCATACATCCTCCTCTTTCAGTAAATAACCGGCACCATTCCCCCATCCATACGGATTGGAGAGCCTTTAAATGCTGCCGCATAGGGACTGCATACAAAAGCAGCCAGCCTGCCGATCTCCATAGGCTTGATGAAACGCTGTAATTCAGATTGCGGTAGACTTGCAGCCATAAATTTCTTCTCTTTTTCTGCAAACGTCAATTTCTCGTCAGGATACATCCCGTCAATGATTTGCTGCACATTCTCAGACAGTGTAGGTCCAGGCATGATTGTATTAACCGTAACCTCAGTTCCTGCTGTCAGTTTGGACAGACTCTTGGACAAGGACAGCAGCATGGATTTGGTCATTGCATATTGAGGCATCTGTCCTGAAGGCATGACGGCTTCTTCACTGGCGATGAAGAGGATACGGCCGTAGTCTTGTTTCAACATTCCAGGGATATATAATTTCGTTAATCCGTTTGCAGCAAGCACATTCGTGCGGAAATACTTCTCCCATATGTCATCGTCAACATCCTCATACTGCATCAATTCATAAATGCCCATATTGTTGATCAGAAGATCAACGCTGGGGAATTTCGCGAATAAAGCTTGTCTTTGTGCAGCGTCCACTATATCAGCAGCGGCATTCTGAGGAGTGGTGGCCGGGAAATTCATCTTCAATTCACTGACGGTCCGCTCTGCCTCTTCGTAATTCCGTCCATTGACCAATACGTTAACGCCTTCCTTGGCAAGCTCTATAGCAATGGCTTTTCCTATGCCTTTCGTAGATCCTGTAACTAATGCTGTTGTGTTGTTTAATCCCATATCCATAATCCACTTCTCCTTATTCGAACATTCCTGTGTTCCGGATAGTGATTATTGTACCCCGCCGGGATTATTCAGTAACTAGCCCCATGTGCCAAACTTCTTGTTTAACACGCCAAAAAAATACTGCTCACAAAATGCCGGCATCCGGAAGATGCTCAGCACGCCACTTCGAAGGAGTGTCCCCCTCCCACAGACGGAAAGCACGGTAGAAGGAGTTCTGGTCCTCGTAGCCAAGCAGGTAAGCTACTTCTTTAATATCAAGCGAAGGGTCTGCCAAATACTCTCGGGCCTGCTCATGCCGTGCTTCTGTCAACAGCTGCTTGAAGGTCGTATTTTCGTCAGTCAGCCGGCGCTGCAGGGTCCGGCCGCTCATCTTAAGCTGCTTCGCAGCAGCCTGAATGCCGGGGCATCCTCCTGCGAGGGTGTGTTTAATGACCATTTTGACTCTTCCGGTAATAGAGCGGTTGTCATGCAGTTCAACGAGTGACCGGTCCAGAGCGGGTGTCAGGATCTCCAGCAGCTCTTCGTTATACGATACAAAGGGAAGGTCCAGATCACTTCGATGCAGCGTCAGCCGGTTACATTGCCCGCCTGCCTGGATTGCACAGCCGAAGTAGGCTTCGAGAACCCGTTCATCGCCCATGGACTGCGTAAATTCGACGGACTGTGCCTTCAAGGGGCGGCCTGTCCCCTTCCTCCCAAGCTCCAGAAGAAAGGCCAAAGTGATCCCCGCCAGCACCGGAGGACCGGATGCTTCGGTATTCAGCCATTCCAGTTCAACTGTACAATGCCCGTTCTCCTCCGTGATCCGCAGGCTTTCAGGAGGACACAGCTGCTTGTATCTGGCCATACGTTTCAGAGCATCGCGGTAGTCACGGGCGTGATACGTTGCTAAGACGGCGGGGGGATACTGCGTGGTTTCAAAGGCGGCTGCAAGCTTGATGATCCCCTCTGCAGTGTCCCCGGTGAGCTCGGAATACGCCTGCCAGATTGCGAAATATTGGGCAGTGGTGACTGAGGATTCCGTTGTTATCGATTCAGGCAGCTGTGCATGGCGGGCCACGTCGCGGGAGGCAATTCCTAAGTGATTTATGCCTGCCCAGAATCCCGGAGGTATTTTAATAAGGTCAGAGAGACGGGACTTCATACGTACGGACCTCCTTTTGCCAGTTGTAAATTCATAGCTGTGGTTGTATTAAAGCCATATAAGAATACTCTTATGCCCGTTGCGATGTCTAGAGATGGAATGAAATTCATCCACATTTCTCATTTTGTTTTAACATGCAGGCGTTACAATGGATTCAGATCATAACTAAGTGTGCTCACAAAACCTGTAGGAGGATTAATCATGCCCAATATCTGGATGCATCTCGAATACGGGCAACAGCTGGCCGGGGAATTCCGCAGCCGGTTCCCGTTCTTACATAATCTGCAGCAGCAGGAACAGTTGTATAATCTCGGCTGTCAGGGCCCGGATTTCCTGCTGTATCACAGTTTCCTGCCCTGGAGCAAGGATGCGGGGGCCCTTCATCTCGGGGATCTGATGCATACGCAGCACTGCGGGCCTGTGCTTATTGATTGCTGGGAAGCTGCGCGGACTCTCGAAGCGCCAGAGGCAGACCAGGCCCGGCTCTACTTCCTTGGCTTCCTGACCCATCATCTGCTGGACCGGAACCTGCATCCGTACATTAACTGGAAGGCAGGCTACAAATTCCGCGATCACCAGCGGTTCGAAATCGATTTGGATACCTTGTTCATGAAACGGCTGCGGGGCGTCAATACCTGGCAGAATGCCGCCTGGACAAGAATAGACGCAGGTCCCCGGCTGCCTGAGCCGGTTCATCATATTCTTCACAACACTGCACTCCGGCACTATCCGGAAGCCATAGGCAAGCTGCCCTCCGAGATCTGGCAGAGCTCCTACCGGGATATGGTGCTGGCTCACAGATGTCTTTATGATCCGAAGGGCTGGAAGAAGGCCCTAGCCTGGGGCCGTACCCGCCGTCTGTTCTCCCGGAAGCTGACTGCCCATGAAGAGCAGCTGGATTATCTGAATGACCGGCACTCCGAGTGGCGGCATTCCGCACTGTATTCCGAGGTCCGGACGGAATCTGTCTGGGAGCTGTGGGAGCAGGCGCTGGAGGAAGGCCGGACCGTGCTCACCGCGCTCGCCGATTGGCTGGAATGTACGGACGCCGCCGCGGCAAGGCACAAGCTCGATCAGTTCATCACAGTACTGGGCGACCGCTCTTATGATACGGGCAAGGAATGCAGCATGAACCTGCAGAACCAATATGCAGAGCCCATCTGGACCAGCCTGCCTGGCAGCTGATCGCAGTCAGCGTCTCATCCGGCTCTGCCGCCGCTTCAACCGGGCAATGAAGCCGCCCAGGGGGCGGCGCGGGGAACGGGTGGGCGCTTGGCAGAAACTTGGGCGCTCCCAGCGGCGCTTTGCAGTAACTTCGCCGCTCCCGGCGGCGCTTCGCAGCAACTTCGCCGCTCCCGGCGGCGCTTCGCAGCAACTTCGCCGCTCCCGGCGGCACCTCACAGTAACTTAATGACCCGTCAGCTGATGATGCGGACTGAAAATCCGCTATTTGAGCAAAACAAGCCGATTTCCCGCCCAACCGGACTCAGTCCGCATACTCTTCATATGGAGGTTTTTTGCTGAAATAACGGAATCTCAGTCCGCTTCAGCGAAAAGGACAAATCATATTACTGGCGCGAAGCAACTACAAAGTTTACTTTGGAACAACATCATCCCGCCCGCTTCCGGCGCCTCCAAACTGAGTTATCGCAATATTCCAAATGTATAATCTCCCAAGCAGCCAAAAAGCGCCCGGTTTCCCGGACGCTCCTTGTAATCCAACCTATATTTTTCCTATCATCACGTACTGTTCCTATTGTCACGTATTGTTCCTATCATCCCAATGTAATTCCTATCATCCAGATGTTGTTCCTATTATCCCAATGTCGTGTTTATCCCGATGCCGTTCCATGCCCGGCTTATATCAACAATTACAAAGGCTCCCTCGGAATAATCTCCGGCGGGGTCTGCGGAATAATTTCCGGCTGCTCCTGTGGAGGAACCTCCGGCGGAATTACAACCGGTCCCGGTTCAGGGATCATGTCCGGCTTCACTTCGGGTACAACCTTCGGTGGAACCTCTGGCGGCAGATCTTTATTCATATCCTCTTACCTCCTTCATTCCTGATACCTATGTATACCCGCTCCACCCCTTCTTGAAAAAAAGCAGATTCGAAACTCCCCAATCTTCCTCTATGCCAGATGTTTAACCTGCGGTTGATCTCCATGAAATATTCGCCTGCTAAGCTCAAGGCAACAAGAATACAGGGAGGGATTCCGATGCGTCTGGCTCTATTCACGGACACGTTTCTTCCGCAGACCAATGGTGTTGCCCGCACGCTTAGCCGGTTAACCGGCCATTTGCACCGCAGGGGGATTGAGCATCTGTTGTTTACCCCTAAGTCCGCACCGGAGAGCAGCTACCCAGATCCCGTCCGCCCCATCGCCAGCATCCCGTTTTTTCTGTATCCCGAGTGCAGGCTGGCCTTGCCGGGCATGTCCTCTATTCAAAGTGAGCTAACGGCTTTCGCCCCTGATCTGATCCATCTGGCCACCCCGTTCAACATCGGCTTATCCGGCCTCCGCTATGCCCGCAAGCAGCAGCTCCCTCATGTTGCCTCATACCACACCCACTTCGACCGATACTTGGAATATTACAAAATGAGAAGAATTGTCCCGCTCTACTGGAAATATATGAAGTGGTTTCACCGTTCCTGCGATGCTGTGCTGGCACCTTCCCAGGAGACATTAGCCTCGCTGCGCGCAGAGGGCTTCATGAGACTGCGCCTGTGGTCCAGAGGCGTCGACTGCACTCTCTATTCTCCTGAGAAACGAAGTGAAGAGTTGCGGGAGCGGTATGGTATGCGCGCGCCTCTGGTTATGCTCTATGTCGGGCGGATTGCCCCGGAAAAAGATATAGCCACCCTGCTGCTCGCCATGCAGCTCCTGCCGGAATCCGTACGCTCCGGTGTGCAGCTGCTGATTGTCGGAGACGGGCCGCTCCTGCCTGAGCTCAGATCACAGGCACCGGACAACGTAACCTTTACCGGTGCGAAGCATGGCGAAGAGCTGGCGGAGCTGTACGCTTCAGCCGACCTGTTTGTCTTCCCTTCCTGCACGGAAACCTTCGGGAATGTCGTGCTTGAAGCCATGGCTTCGGGGCTGCCGGTCATCGCCGCAGATGCTGGCGGTACCAGGGATCTGGTCGTTCCCGGTATCACCGGGAATCCGTTCGAACCCCGTAATCCGGCAGCGCTGGCACGCGGGATTAGTATCCTAGCCGCCCAGCATGCACTGCGGGCGTCTATGGGCCGGGAAGGGCGGCGCCTCGCGCTCGGACGTTCCTGGGAGCATATTTTCGACGGATTGATCAAGGATTACGAAGAGGTGATCGAGAGCCGGAAGAGCAAAGGAGGGGCGGGTATTTTCACTGCCTAGTCCAGCTTCGGAAGCTAAGCATCTCTTACCACCATCTGCAATAATTCGGGAGAGCGTTCCTGTTACATTGGGGATGCTTTTTCCTGTTGTTCACTGTTTCTACCAATCACACTCTTGACCGGTGGTATAATGGCGCATATTATACACTTATAACATTAAGGACCTAAATTATGGTATTGGATTGGTGGTGTTTCTTTGGAGCCTGCAGCCACGATTCGCAGTCATTTAGAGGCTTATCTCTCTGCACAGCATATGTCCATTAATCAATTCTCCATACAGACCGGCATTAATTCGGGAACGCTCAGCCGTTTGCTTAACGGCCAGCAGCCGATCGCCATGAGTCATTTGGAATTGATTACCCGGGGGATGGGAGTACCGGAGGACCATTTCTATAGTTTGTATGTGGACGAATGCTTCTATCATTCAGCACCAACCTGGCGGCGACTGCGCCCGTTCATTCTGAGTTCAGCAGCGCTTGGGCGGCTTGACTGTATTGAACTTGTGGTTAGGAATCTGCTCGACAATTTAATCTATGCACCCATGCTGTTTGAAGTGGCCGAAGGCTTGTTTCAGGAGGGCCAATGGCAGGCAGCAGCGGTTCTGTACAAGAATGTGAGTGCAAGTGAGAAGTATCAGCATTCCGAACGGCTTGCTATATGCCAATACCGCTTATTCCGCATTTCCATTGGTGACAGCCAAGTCCTCAATCTGCAGGCGGCTCTTCTTTTTGAATGCTATATTGAGCGGTTAGAGGTAGCGGATCAGCTGGATGGGCTGAAACACCTGATGCATGTCTATTATTCACTGCACAAGTGGGACAAGGTAGATGAGCTGGCACTGGAGATGCTCCGTTTGGCTACGCTCAGCTACAATTTCCAGCATCCCTCCGGCCGCAAGGACAGAAGCGAGAAAGCTCCTGAGAAACCGTTATACTTCTACATTCTATATTCCTATCTTATGCGCTCCAGTGTGCAGGAAGAGTATGGGGACTATACAGCGGCTCTGAATCTTATTCCACAATATATGGAGGCAGACTGGATACAGGAAGACAGTGATGAGGTCCGGGAGACGTTAGCTCAATTTAAGCTTTGGGGAACGGCAAACACCCACCTCTACCGTGTAATGGCCGGGCAATATGAGGGGCTGCAGGATTATGTAGACTATATCTCTAACCACGAGGGGCAGGTTTTTACAGCTGTCTATAATATTATTAAATCAGCAAACCGCTACGGATGGAATATAGATTACATTCTTGCCAGGTTTTCCAAGCATGTTCCTTATGAACCTTACAACTCCGGCTTCGGCAAATATAATCATCAGATTATTGCAGACCAGCATGCCAGATTCCTCACTGAGCTAGCCATGTATAATCTGCACAACAAACGGCACGATGGAATTAGCGTAATACTCAAAAGTTTGGAATCATCCGTTAGAATCAATAATGAAAGCCTAATCATTAAATGTGTAAATTTGTTTGAGCAGCACCGGCATGAGGCCAGCGAAGAAGAGCAAGTGCAGTATAAATTTCTAATCAGAGAGGTGCAGGATCCAAATGACCAAAAAGTTTATCACGTTTCTAACTTCGTTTAGTCTTCTACTTGTAATTATGTTACCGGTTGGAGGTATCGGATTCACAACAGATCTGAATAGCTCCCAATTAATTTCTACTATGGGCCATGGTGCGGGTGAGGGTTAGGTCTGTATATATTTGAATATTATTATTAAGAAAATAGTATAACGATACTCCTAAGATGCTCCCGGACCCGGGAGTGTCTTTTTTGCGGAAATAGACTTAAATTTAAAGTATAGTGGAACTGCCAGCAACTAATCAACCGGCGGAGCTCGTTCTGACATCCCTCCTATCCGCGCGGACTTCCCGTTCGACTCGCATTACGCGGAAGTGACAGGCCACCGTCTCCACTATATTGACAAGAGCAGCCGCAGGCAGTAGGTGAAGCTATATTTGACTGGATTCAGAAGCTCGATGCCCTATAAAAGCTAGGCTCAGCACAATCCCATAGGGTTACCTGCATCGGGGTCCGGCTGGCCTTTCAGGATTGTCTCATACCGTGACAGCTTCATATTTACCGCTGTAAAAGCCCGGTCCAGCTCCTCCTGTCTGCGCTGAAGCTCGAGCTTGTGGGCTTCCAGAATTGCTTGCCTTTCGGGTATCGTGGAATCTCCTTCTGCGGCTAGGTTAACGATCTGCTTCAGTCCGGCCACTGGCATTCCTGTGGCCCGGAAGCAGGTCATAAGCGAGATCCAGTCCAGATCACCCTGTTCAAAAACACGGTTCCCCTGCCCGTCCCTCTGTAGAGAAGGCAGCAGCCCTTCTTTCTCATAATAGCGGATGGTATGGGCGGGGAGCCCCAGCTTGGCCGCAGCTTCTTTGATCAATATACTCAAAGCAGTCACTTCCCTCAGATCACGGCAGTGATCAAGTTTTTCTTATAGTATAGGGGTAAAAATGCACTTTAAGTCAAGCTGAGCGTTTGAGTACCTGGGTGCCCTGAGCCAGCGTTGTGCTTCCCCTAGCTTCTCAACTGCGGATCGTCCGCTGAATTCCTGCAGCAGAATATCCGCTTAAATCGCGAATCCCACTCCCGTCAGCTTCTCGCTGAGCGTCCACAGCTGCTCCGCATTCTCCCGGTCTACCGCCCAGGGCCATACCCCGGAGCCTTGCACACTGCCAGCCGGGACAGCTTCGGACACATCAACATCCTCACAGTAGACTCCCCCCATACCTGCCAGTTGTTCACTTACTGCGCACCAGATGCCGGTTGCCGCGCCCTGCTCCACTGTCTTCATCCGGTCTGCTCCGGCACTGCCAGCCGGCTGTTCATGCTTCACATCCTGCGCCTCCGGGACCGGCTTGACGCCAAGCTCTTCCGCTTCCAAGAAACGCCCGATGCCGGAGGATGGAATTAATCCCGGGTGCACTGCAAAGGCCCGGATTCCCTGACCCTTAGCCTTCTCATCCAATGCTATGGCGAACAGCACATTTGCCGTCTTCGACTGGGCATAGGCGGTCCATTTGTCATATTCACGGTGGATGAAATTAGGATCGTCCAGATCGACACCGCCCAGGCGGTGTGCCCGCGATGTTACGGATACAACGCGGGCATTGCCTGCCTGCTTCAATGCCGGCAGGAGCCTGGCCGTAAGCTGGAAATGCCCCAGATGGTTGGTGGCAAACTGGGATTCATAGCCCCGGGTATCCCGCGCCAGCGGTGCAGCCATAATGCCGGCACTGTTAACCAGTATATGCAGCGGCCGTCCTGAATCCAGGAAACGCCGGGCGAAGCTGTCGATGGAAGCAGGGTCCATGAGATCAAGGGCTTCAAGCTCCAGACGCGGAATTCCGGCGACTGCAGCCTTGGCCTTGTCCGGTGTCCGTGCCGGTACAATGACTGTAGCTCCGGCACCGGCGAGTACACGTGCAGTTTCCAGGCCAATGCCGGAATATCCGCCGGTTACGATGGCTATTTTTCCGCTCAAATCGAGGTTGCCGATTACTTGTTCCGCCGTAGTCCCGGCACCAAAACTGCTCCCAATCGGAGCTTGGGGTGTTGCGCTGCTATTTATATACTTGTGCATAGTTGTACCTCCTAAGTAAAGTTTCTTTCCAGGCGCATGGCCGGCTACCCGCTCTACATAACTAATAGGAACCGACAAACTCACCTGCCTCAGCGCCTTCGCCTTCATGAACCATCATAATCCTTAAAGTGCACTTTAAAGCAAGCATTCATTTATCCCCTACATTTCCGCCTCCAGCCCTCTCCCCCCAAGATAACGGTGCTTAATCTCCAAAGTAATAACAAAATCGCCCGGAGGACGAATCAAGCGGCACCTCAAAAGTAAAATAACTCGGCTCATCTACCCTATCGTCGGCACATTGTATTCGGTTTTTCGCATACATTCGGCTCATCTCCACTACCATTGGCACATTGTATTCGGTTTTTCGCATACATTCGGCTCATCTCCACTACCATTGGCACATTGTATTCGGTTTTTCGCATACATTCGGCTCGTCTACTCTACCATTGGCACATTGTATTCGGTTTTTCGCATACATTCGGCTCATCTCCACTCTCGTTCTCTTAAGCCCCTAATCAAGGCGTACGAAGCAGCAGATTGTACCCAGGGTCGGATGCTCCAAATCGCTTCTAAAAAAAAGACCCTCCTCCACCCCATAAGGGATGGAAAAAGATCTTTATTGCTTATAGCTTATAGCCTTTTGCTTATTTCATACCGCCAACCTACACATACGAAGCCAGCGCCCCCTCAAAATAAACAATCTGCGCAATCCGTATATGCAGCGGACGGTCCTCCAGATTGATCTGTATAACTTTAAAATATCAGTAATTTCTATGCGGGGTGATCCGGTTCTTTTCGCTATTCACTATTTGCCAATCCATGACCGGTCATCCTGCCAGCTCGCTGGTATACCGCTCGGCGATTTCCTTGAATTTATGCTTGTTCTTCATGAATACCTTCACGATGTCAGGATCGAAATGTATTCCGGCATCGCCTACTATAATACCGACCGCCTCCTCATGCGGCATTGCATCTTTATATACCCGCTTGCTCGTAAGCGCATCGTAGACATCGGCTACCGCCATCAGCCGGGCTGACAGGGGAATCTGTTCACCGGCAATCTGCTCGGGATATCCAGTTCCGTTCCATTTCTCATGATGGGAATAGACAATTTCCTTGGCGAAGCGCAGAAAAGTCTCCGGCTTGTCCATAAGCCGTTCTGCCCGCAGAATGGCTTCCCTGCCGAGTGTCGTGTGCGTCTTCATCACTTCGAATTCCTCGCGGGTCAGCGCCCCCGGCTTCAGGAGGATGTGGTCAGGAATGCCTACCTTGCCGATATCATGCAGCGGCGCGGAAGTCACAATCAGGTTAATATGCTCCGGACTCAGCACCTCCGCATATTTTCCCGTCCGGCTTAGCTGGGTGGCCAGCTCTTCAATGTAGAGCTTCGTCCGTTGAATGTGATTGCCGGTCTCCGAGTCACGCATTTCGGCAAGCGCCGCCATCGCCATAACCGAGACTTCCTGGATGAGCGAGATTTCCTTAATCCGCCGGGAGATTTCCGCCTCAAGGAACTCATTCTTGTCCGCAAGGAAATCCTTGGATTGCTTCAGGGTGAGATGCGTTTTGACACGGGATAGCAGAATCGGCGAACTGATCGGTTTCGTAATATAATCTACGGCCCCCAGATCAAATCCCAGATTCTCATCCTCCACCTCTTCCTTGGCCGTCAAAAAGATTACCGGAACCTCTCTCAGCTCCCCGTCTTCCTTAAGCCGGCGGCAGGTCTCATAGCCATCCATAACCGGCATCATAATATCCAGCAGGATCAGATCAGGAGGTGAGGCTTTGGCCACCTGCAATGCTTTTTCCCCGTTGGTGGCTACCTTTACTTTGTATTGCTCCTTCAGCAGCCCGCTGAGAAGTGCGATATTGTCCGGCGTGTCGTCAACTACCAGGATTACAGGTCTAGTGTCCAGCATTTATATCAACCTCTGTTCATAATTACTTTCTTGTATTACCGTTTCAATCATTTCTATGGCGGCCTCATATTCGAACCGGTTCAGACAGTCAGCCAGCTGAACCAGCTGCTCTGGCTGCATATATCCTGCAAGCTGGCTACGCACCGAAATGAAATAATCAACGGCTTCGCTGTCACTGTCCATCAGCATTCCGAGCAGCTTCCCGGCCATAGGAGCCAGCGGCTGTGCAACCGATTCCGGATCAAGCTCAGCCATCAGGGCGGCAGAAGGCTCGTCAGACCCCCATTGCCCGCGAATCGCTGTACAGCTCTCCAGCACAGCCGCCTCCAGCCTCAGCACCAGCGCCTCAAGCTTCTCAGGCTGCTCATGATAATTCGGCAATCTGCCCAGCGAATCGGCAAGCTTCTGCACTTCTTTTACCCCCAGGTTCCCGGCAACTCCCTTCAGACTATGAGCCAGCATATACACGGCTTCCTCATCCCCCTGCTTAATGAAGCTGCGGAGCTTCCGGGCGGTATCGCGCTGGCTCTCTGAATATTTCAGCAATAGCTGTATATATAACGCCTCATTATTTCCGACACGTCTCAGGCCGTTCTCCGTATCAATACCTTCTATGCGGAATCCGGAAGTCCCTTGCGCCTCCTGCGGACGGCCGTGCTCACGTTCATCGTAATCCGGCTGCTCCTCCCTGGAAGCATCCGATGTCCACCTGCTAATCTTGGCAAAAAGGATATCCGGATCGACCGGCTTCGCCACATGGCCGTTCATGCCAGCCGCGAAGCTTCGTTCCCGCTCCTCCTGCATGGTCCTAGCGGTCATGGCAATGATCGGCAGCTCAGCTTCTGCCGCCCTGATCCTCCGCGACGCTTCGAACCCGTCCATGACCGGCATCTGCAGATCCATCAGCACCAGCTGATAAGGCTGATCCGCGGACATCTCCTCAATCTTCTGCACGGCTTCCGCTCCGTTGCCGGCAATGTCGATAATCATTCCCTGGCTTAGCAGCAGTTCTTCCGCAATCTGCTGATTAATCTCGTTATCCTCCACCAGCAGTACCCGTACACCGGACAGGCCGTAATCCTTGTCCTTCACACCAGTTGCTTCATCTCTCATTGCCCTTGCCCCTGAGTCTTGCACAGCAGAAATTCCGAACCAGGTGGTGAAGGCGAAGGTACTCCCTTGCCCTTCCTCACTCTCGACCCACAGGCTGCCGCCCATAATCTCCACCAGCTTCCGGCTGATGGCCAGACCCAGTCCTGTGCCTCCGAACCTTCTTGTAGTAGAGCTGTCCGCCTGCGTGAACGCCTGGAACAGCTTTCCTTCACTCTCCTTGCTCATGCCGATCCCTGTATCCCGCACACTGAATTTAAGCTTCGTCATGCTGTCGATCATGCTGATTCTTTCTACCAGAATAACCACTTCACCCTTCTCGGTGAATTTAACGGCATTGCTCAGAAGGTTGGTAAGAATCTGCCCCAGCCGCAGCGGGTCGCCGCTGAGCTGGCGCGGAACATCCGGAGGGAGCTGAACGGACATCTGCAGCCCCTTGTCCAGTGCAGTCTGTCCTGAGATATCCACCACATTCCCGATCACATCCGGGAGCTCAAAATCAATATTCTCCAGCTCCAGTTTCCCCGACTCCACCTTGGAGAAATCGAGGATTTCATTAATAATACCGAGCAGTGAGGTTCCGGCATTATGAATCTTGGAGATATAGTCACTTTGCCTGGGGTCCAGCTCTGTCTTCAGCGCCAGGTAAGCCATCCCGATAATGGCATTCATCGGCGTCCGGATCTCATGGCTCATATTCGCCAGGAACTGCGATTTGGCAGCTGTCGCCTCTTCCGCCAGATTAAGCGCATATTTCAGCTCCTCCTCCTTGCGCTTCACTTCAGTAATATCCTCGGACACACTAAGGAGATAGAGGGGCTTCCCCTCTGCATCCAGAATCGGCACCTTCGAAGCCAGCACATATTTCAGATTGCATAGCTCGGCATCATCGGTAACAATCTCAATTTCGCTGAAGAGCCTGCCCGTCTCCAGTACCTTCCGGTCACTGCCGTTCAGCTTGCCCGCCAGCTCTTCAGGGTACAAATCGTAATTATCCTTGCCTTCCAGCTCCTCCGGAGTCATACCGAGGAAGGACGCTCCCGCCTGATTTGCCTTGAATATCTTCAAGGATTGCGCATCCTTGACGTTAATCATGACCGGAATATGGTTAATAATCGCATCCAGGAAATTGCGGCTGTTGAGCAGCTCCTTCTCTTTATGCTTCAGATCACTGATATCTGTCAGAATCCCCAGGTAACCGCCCACTGTACCGTCAGATAACCGGTAAGCAGACAGGGAATAGAGAATATCATGCTCTTCCCCGGTGGCGAAGTTGCGCTGGATCTGCCGGGTCGCCGGCAGTCCGCTGGCCGTCACTTCATCCTTCATCTCACTCAGAATTCCGAAGCCCTCCTGCGAGAGATGCGGCAGCCGGCTCATTGGCGTTCCCGTAAAGACCCTGCGGGATACCTGGAACGCTTCCTCATAGGCCGTATTACAGCCGAGAAAGTTCCCTTCGGCATCCATATAGAATAGCGGATGCGGTAAAGTATCCACCAGCTGGGAGGTGAAATACAGCTGGTCCGACAGCTCTTTTTTGATCCGCTTATATTCCGAGACGTTCTCCTTAATGCCCACATAATGCGTGGTCTGGCCCCGTTCATTCTTAATAGAAGAGATAATGACGGCTTCCGTGTACTCTTCCCCGCTCTTCTTACGGTTAATGAATTCCCCTTGCCATTTGCCTTCAATTATCAGCGTCTCCCACATATTCCGGTACGTTTCAGCCTGGTTCTTGTCCGACCTCAGAATCGACGGTTTGTTGCCGACGGCCTCCTCCTTGGAATAACCGGTAACTTCCGTGAAATAAGGGTTTATGTATTCTATGAGGCTATCCATATCGGTGATTACTATAGACAATGGGGATTGTTCAACCACATCCATGTACAGCCGCAGCTTCTCGCTGTACTCCCTTTCGGTGTCCAGCAATTTTCTCGTATAGGCGATCTGTTTGGCATACAGCCGGACGATGAAATAAGCCATGATAATGATGGTGAAATATAGAAACACATATACAGAGAATCCTTTGAGTATAAAAATCAGTGCCGGATACGCCATGAACAGCACTCCGCTCTTCAAGGTCCGGCTTTCCGTTACGGGCTGGGGTTCGGCAAGCCCTTGCTCCGCTTGTATCGGATACTGGCGCACCAGAATCCAGCTTGCGGCTATGCACACAATGGATAATTTATAGAGTCCGTCTATGAGGTAGCCGGACATAATCCCATTATTCAGCGCCTGGACCAGATCCACGGAGGATACCAGGGCAATGGAGGCAATCAGCAGCTTGAAGCCCGTTGTACGGTATTCCCGCTTCATGTACACCCAGATCAGCATCAGTGAGGCCAGGGTCAGCAGGGGGGCCAGCAGATAGAAGAAGAGGATCAGGGTACGGTAATTCATATCCGCCAAACGGAATGACCCGTCCTGAAAAAAAACAAACCAGATACTGCCCACAATGCATTCCAGCGTTGTGATCTGATCCCACAGCACCTGTAATTTATTGATGCCCTGTCTGAAGATTCCATACATCTGCAGGACTGCAACAAGAATAATCGTTCTTGTAACCGAATAGAGCGTAAGTGCGGTAAGGGTAAAAGTTGACGTGTCGTCAGCTGAGAAATGGAAGCCGTATAACCCTGTCAGCAGCAGTGCATCACAGATCACCCACAGGAAGAACCCGTAACTGATCAGCCGGAAGGGCCTTCTCAGCAGCGCGGGAGGCGGTCCGGATATCCGGTAATACAGACAGGCCAGCATAGGCGCTATGACTGTGACGATTCCAAACATCAGATGATTATCCAGCAGCACCGCTGCCAAATAGGCAACAATGTAGACGGCCAATCCTCCTAACCATGTGTTGGCTTTATGTGTATCCATCTGACGTTACCACCCTTGCCTCAATCAATTTATCATTCTGCAAAAGAAATCTGCGCTTATCTATTCTATACGCAGATGTCATCGTAGCTCTACTCTTTTTTTCGACATTGTTCAGCAAAAAATTTAGCCCTTCCTGTACTCCAAAGGGGAGACAAAAAGGGCTGAGACAAATAATACTATTCATTTACTTTTAATTGGATCTTTTCAGATAATAATCGCTATAGCCAAAGCTTCCGTTCAGCTCTAAGCGGTGGTACCCCTCCTGACGCAGCACACGAATCCGCCGTTCTGCCTGCGGCACTGCTTTGGTCACAATCCCGCTGAATTCAAACCATTCACGGAAACGTTCTCCTGCTAGAGAGATAAGCTCGCACAAATTCTCTTCTGTCTCATAGCGTGAGGCCAAATCCAGCCGCAATACGCCTGTACTCTGCTCATCCCCGTCCACTCCGCTTCTGCAGAAAAATTCAACGGTCCCTGCAGTTGTGCCCGCTAATTTATCCACAACACTGAAGCGTATATAGGCTCTTTTCTCATATTCCCCGAGCCATACCCCGATAATATTCTGCATATCCTTCAGGGTGTTCAACCGGAAATCTGAGCGGCAATTGTCACTGTTAAACAGCAGGCTGGCTTCAGGGTCACTGTAACAGCCCAATAAATCCTCTGCATCCTTCAGTTGCACCTGTCTGAGCCGGAACCGCTTGGTTTCAAACACCGGACTGGTTACGTAAGGATCTGATATTTCTATTTTCATGCTAAGCTCTCCTTATGATATGGAATAAATCCATTATAGAGGGCTATATTAGACAGCATTATGTCGCCATTCAGCTATAGGTATCCAGAATTATTCTGGCCCTGGCCAGCAGCTTCTCCCGGAGTGACTCCGGTTCCAGAACAGTGACTTGATGGCTGTGCTGCAGGATAATGCCGAACCAGCCCTGCTCCTCCCCGGGTACCGTAAAGCCCATCACCAGCTTCTGCCCGCGTGTTTCCAGCAATCTGGCATTCGGCAAAGCCTCTTCCAGCAGTACCCGGTACTCTACCGGACAGAGTAGCTTAATATGTATATAGACCCGGTTGTCACCATGCCCAGCCAGCAGCAGCTCCGCATCCCGGTGAACCGCATTGAATGGTTCAGGCAGAGGCAAGATATCACGCATCCGCGACAACCGGAACAGGCGGTAATCCTCCTGCTCACAGCAATAGGCAAATAAATACCAGGCATACCACTTGTACGTCAACAGCAGCGGTTCTACCCGTCTGCAGGAAGCCTTGAGATGGGCATTCGTATACAGGAACTGGACAGCATGTTTCTCACGGATGGCTTGTTCAAGTACAGCGATGGTTTCGCCGGTCCCCACACCCTCCTGAAGCACCCCGAGATTCAGCTGAAAAGCTTGCGGAACCGCCGCATTATCCGGCGACAGCGCAACCATTTTCTCCACCGTATCCTGAGCCT
This sequence comes from Paenibacillus sp. FSL H8-0259, assembly GCF_037963255.1. Classification (NCBI taxonomy): domain Bacteria; kingdom Bacillati; phylum Bacillota; class Bacilli; order Caryophanales; family Paenibacillaceae; genus Paenibacillus; species Paenibacillus sp. FSL H8-0259. Next base: position 2,704,469 of record NZ_CP150147.1, on the reverse strand, counting down.
GCCTGCTGTCATAGCCGGACACGAAACCTCTCAGCGCTGCCAGAATGTACGCATAGTCCTGCGGCTGAAGCAGCTGCCTGTTCATCTTGAAGCTGTCCATGATGTAGTAGCCCCCGTTCAGCCCCTGCAGCGAACCTACGGGAATCCCGGCAAGACTGATCGCTTCAATGTCCCGCTGAATGGTCCGCGCCGAGACCTCGAACTTCCCGGCCAGCACCCGCCCGCTGACGGTCTCCCGGTTGAGCAGATAGACTACGATGCCCAGCAAACGATTAATCTTCATGGTCAGCTCCACGCTCCATCCTCATCTTCATATGTCCCTTGTAGCTTATCCTGAAGCCCCGGATTTTTCCATGATGCATCTAACCGCTCCCATTAACGGCGAGAGGGGTGTCCAGAAGCCGCTTCACGGCCTCTAAACACCCCTCAGGAATCATTTAAAATGGTTTATTACTGCACTGCTTTGAGCAGTTTGGCTAACATATGCGCCGTTTCCTCACGTGTAGCGGCTGCCTTCGGTGCGAAGCTGACACTGCCGTCAGCGCTCGCCTGACCGGAAAGAATGCCGGCCTGCACTGCAGCAGCTGCGGCTTCCACTGCATAAGGGCTAATCGTCTGCTGATCTGCAAAGGCCGCTGAGCCGCCGTTTGCCGGCAGACTCCATTTTAATGAATCTGACAAACGGATCATCATCACGGCAAGCTGCTCGCGTGTGACCGGTGCCTTGGGCTCAAATCTTCCGTCTCCCGTTCCTTGGACAATTCCGCTCTGATTCGCCCAATCCACAGCGGCCGCATAATAGTCCCCCGGCTTCACATCTGTAAAGCTGCCGGCAGCTGAGGACTCCAGCTCTGCCCCGGCCAGACGGGCCAGGAGCAGCGCGGCATCGCCGCGGCTCAGCTTGTCTTTCAGGCCAAAGTTCTTGGCGGAGACCCCGGTAACAATGCCGCGTGCCGCAAGGTACGTAATGGAATCCTTGGCATAACTGCTAGCCGTATCCGCGAATGCAAGCTTATTGTAGCCAACCGCGTACACCGAGAAATGATTCGTGCGGAAGGAGAGCAGGCCGTTCCCCGGATCATAGCTGCTGCCCGGAAGGACAACCAGCTCGCCGCCTGCGCTCACCTGATAGGCAGCAACCGCATTGGCATCTTCACCGGACGCCAGTGTATAAGGGATGCTAACTTCCACCTTACCTTCACCGAAGCTCGAAAGCGTCTGCGTTCCGGCCTGAACCATCAGACTTAGCACCGGCCGGCTGCCAATGATGCTGGCTGAACCTGCCCCTTCCTGACCGGTCAAGGTACTGCCGAGCTCGGCTTTGGCAAGGGTCAGGCTGATATCTTCGTTGCCTGCCGCCGCATGAATGGCGGAGAAGGCAGCCCGGTCGAAGGTAACTGTACCGGGTCCTCCGGTCACACTCACTGCCTCCAGTGAACTGCCGGCAATCTGAGCCCATGCTGCGGCTGGAATCTTCAGCAACACCGCTTCGGCCGCATGACCCGAAATGATATGCAATACAAGCTCCCTTGCACTTGAAGTCTTCAGGGTCTCAAGTGCTGCTGCCACTTCAGCAGCGGTTACCGACAAGCTGAGTTTGCCTTCTGCATCAGCTTGTCCCTTCAGTTCCATGACAGCTTTGCCGCCTTCTATAGTAACTGCAGCAGTTGCGTTTGCAGCCCCTGCTGCAGCTGGTGAGGCTCCGCTTCCACCGGAAGAACCCGCCCCCGGTAAGCTGGCAACCGGACCAGCAGCCGCAACCGTCACCTGAGATTCAGCTACACCGTAGCCGTCTGCACTGTACACCGAGACAACAGCTGTTCCCGCGGCATGCGGTGTTACTTTGCCTGTCTGATTGACAGAAGCGACAGCAGCATTGGAAGAGCTCCAGCTGAGCGCGCCCTCCGTGCCTCCGCCGGCCTGGGCCGTCGCCTTGAGCACTGCTGCCGTTCCTCCGGCTGTCAGAGACAGCGAGGACTGGTCCAGTGTAATTTTCGTCACGTTCAGCTGGTAGACGGCAACCGTTCCCCCAACCTCGTTGGCGACCAGCACGAGCGGCAGTCCGGTCGGACTGGCCGTTGCCGGGATGAAATCAATCCCTTCCGGCCCGGTGTCGGTCTCCAGATTATTCTTAGGCGTGAATTCACGGGAATTGATATAATTCACAAACTGCGGCTGCCCGGGATTGGTTACATCGTAGGTCATCAGACCGCCGATACGCTCTAGTCCGGTGAAGGCCAGCGCCCTTTTCCCGACCATGCCTACCTTGACATATTCAGGTTCCGGCCCTTTTTTGGAGCTGCGGCTGTCAAGTGTCGTGTTGCTGTTGCTTGCATTGAAATAGCCGGGCAGACGTTCCGCAGTAATCTGCTCAAAATCGCTGCCGCTGTCATAAACCTGCGTCATGTCCGCCGCATCCCATACTGAGAAAGAACGGCCTCCGTACAGATAGATGTCCTCATTGCCCATATCCGACATCACTTCTACCCCGTCATATTTCGTGGTGCCGTTCAGGAACTTGGCCGCAGCAGAATCCGGATTCAGCAGGCCTTTCACTTTGCTGATCTTGGTTGCATTCTCCTTGCTGTCCCATTCGGTGGCATCCCCTTCGTTGGCTGTGAACAAATAGGTTTTGCCGTTTACTGTGTATTGGCTGATGCCGTCCGGCATGTAGACCCCTTTAAACGGCACATTCTCCAGACGGATCGTGCTGTCATTTAACAAATCAAGCTTATTCTCCGGCTTGCCTAAATCCTTGAATCCAAGGCCCTTGACCCACAACAGCTTCCCGGAGACAACATCAACCGCGGCAATCGCGTTATTCTCCTGAAGCGAGACATACGCTGTTGCCTGATCCCCGGACAGCTCGATGAACTCCGGCTCCAGATCGCGTATGGCATCCGCCTTGCTCCCTTTCCCGGTAATCAGCTTGGTCTTAGGGTCAACAGCACCACGGATATGCACAAGGTCATCAATAACCGCGGGGTCGTCGAATTTCACAAGGTTCACTGCTTTGGTAGCCGTATTGATGATCGTTACACTGCCTTCGGGATCACCTGCAAGTGTACGGGGCTCGGCCTCGTCTGCCGTAAGAATATAACGGCCGTCTTCCGTATATTTGAGCATATCCGGCTGTACGCCGGTTTCATATTGTTCCAGCAGCCTGCCGTCATAATCCAGCACAAGTACTTTACCGTTCTTCAGCGCATCTTCTTCCTGTACAGCAACAGCAATCCGCTTGGTGGCCGTGTTGATATCGACACTCGTCAAGTCACCGTAGCTGAAGCCCCCCGTTTCTGACAGCTGCTCCACATTGATGCTGGTTTCCTTCTCCGGGTGAATGCCATCCTTCAGATTCACGATGTCCACCGATGCCGGATGGGTTGAGCCGTTGACAAGGTAGAATCTCCCGTTATCACGGTTGTACTTAATGATCTCGGCTACACCGCCATCCTCACTGGTCGTACCAACCGCATACCCGCCAATTTTGGTGATGCTGATGACATCCTCCGTAGGCGGAGCAGCCTCAGGTTGGACCGTCAGCGGGAGCATCGCTTCAGCCTTGTTGGAAGGAGCTGCACTGTCGTATACAGAGAAACTCACCGTTGCCGTTCCGGATTTCAGCGGAGTACCGCTAACTGCACCGGATACGGAGTCTATGCTCAGCCCGTCAGGCAGGCCCGCTGCCGTGTAGGAATACGGCTGTGTTCCGCCATATACCGAGAGCGATACGGAATAGGGCGCCCCTGCAGTCGCCTGAGGCAAGGAAGCGGTCGCTATGCCCAGGGCAGGAGCCGTTATCCCCCAGGCGCCATCGGCACTGTTATGCGGCTTCAGCTGATTCATCGCTGCCCCATCCAGCTTATCGAATGAAATCTGCGCAAAATCCGCTTTATTGTTGTCCGTGTCCACGTAATCCGTACGTCGCACTGACTTTTGCTTGGAGGTCCCGCCGGTTTTGCCCGTCGGATAATCCGCCTCATAGCCATCGATCGTAGCACCGTTGTCATTGCCAGCTGTGCCGATCATATCTACATAAGCCGGCGACTTGTCCAGGAACGGATTAGCATTCTCCAGCAGAGCGGAACTGCTAAGAAGGACCACCTTCATGCCTTTATTATTAAAAAGAAGTTCGTCCCAGCTCTGATCCCCCTTGCCGCTGAGGTCACTTTGATAGACGGGATTCACTTTACCGTCCGTAATAAGGTAGGAGGCATGTGCTTTAATGGTACCGGTCAGGGCAAGCTTGCTCCAGGCACCGTTCATGCCGGGATCGGAATACTGCACCGACCAGCCGCTCAGATTCACATCCGCATCTGTAGGATTATATAGCTCAATGAAGCCTTTGGAGAAGTAGCCTTCTGTAGTTTCGGCATCACCGCCGCCGTAAATCTGGTTGACGACAATGTGCGGAACGGCAACATCATAGCTGCCGGAAGCATTATAAGGAGTGCCTGGCTGTATCGAAGGGGCGGCGGCTACCGGGCCTGCTGCCCATGCGGATCCGGCCGCAAGCTCTGCGGCGAGGAGAAGAGAAAGGATGGCTTTACTGGATGAATTCAAGTGATTGTCACTCCTGTACTCTATAGTTTATTTTTTAACTACTTTTTTAACTACTATAGGAGACGAGTATTTGCTCACTTGAAGATTTACATAAACTGAATGTAAAGCCGCTGCCGTATACGTGAAATAGCCCCACACAGTGGGGCTGTGGGGGCTATACTTCGAAGATTTTGTAAAATCCTGCACGTAATACAACATTCTCCTCACTATACCAGTCCAAAAACCAATATTGTTGTAGAAAATGCAACATTTCTCCCCCACTTGGCGGTTTAGCAGAACTATTGTTGTATTTCATACAACAATCCTCCCGAACACCCAGATATTCAGGAATCAAAACTGCACAATGTACAACATTTATGCCAAGAGTGCTTACTTAAGAGTCTCTATCCTGCTGGAAACGAATCTAGTATAGGGAATGAACGTATCCCGCCAGCCTCACAACGATCTGCCGGTAACATCATCCCTTTGGTTCATACTCATCCACTCACTCCCAAGCAAACCATAGGCATAGGTATCATGCCATCCCGGGTTGCCCTGTTCATCAGGCTTGAAATAACCTGTCTGCAGAAAATGCCCCTCCCGGCGCAGCTTCAGCCGCTCCAGCAGCCGCCATGACGGATGATTATCCGGATCACAATGCGCGGTCACGCGTCTGATTCCAAGCGTACCGAAGCCGTACGCCAGCAGCTCACGGCAAGCCTCTGCCGCATAGCCTTTTCCTTGATAGTTACTGTTGAACACATAGCCCAGCTCCCAGGTCTGAAACTGCGGCGGGTTCTGCTGTTGGAAATACAAGTTCCCTATCAGTCTGCCGCTGTCCTTCAGACATACGGCCCAGAAGGCGTGATCGGTTGCCCGCCGCTCTGCCTCGGCCTTACTTGCAGCCTGGTCATATACGCCGTAAGGCTCGAATCTCACAACCTCTTCCTGCGAGAGATAGGCATGCAGATCGTCCCCGTCTTCTGCTCTGAAGCTCCGTAAGAGTAACCGCTGCGTTTCTAATACATCCATCTTTGTTTCCCCCTGCATGCAGTGTATACTTTCCCTAATTTCAACTTTCGGGTATCTGATCCATATCCATATAGAGCACATTCCAGCGGTGTCCGTCGGGATCAGCGAAGCCTGCGCCGTACATCCAGCCTCCGCCCGCCGCCTTCGGCCTGCCAAAAACATGTCCGCCCGCCTCCTCCGCCTTACGGACAAGTTCGTCTACTTCCTCCCGGCTGGCAGCATCGATTGAGAAGAGAACTTCTGTCCCTTGAGAGGTGTCAGCAATCTCCTGCCCGGTGTATCTGCGGAACGTTGCTTCCGGAACCAGCATTACCAGTACTTTCTGATCCCCGATGACTAGTCCCGCCATCTCATCACTGCCTTCATGCCGCGGATGAAACGCAAATCCCAGCTTGCCGAAGAATTCCCGCGAACGGTTAAGATCCTTTACAGGGAGATTAAGCCAAAGCTCTTTGGTCATATGATTCGCTCCTTTTCGGATGAAAGCGCTATTCTGCCACTCTAAACAACATAGTAGCATATCCACAGGAGACTAGGCATACTCAATATCACTTCGTCCATATTTTTACAAACACCCGAAACCTTCCATGGTTATATTCGTCTATATATTCGTCTATATGGAACAGAAGATTAATGCCAGAGCCATGGCAATTACGCTTTTATTGAAAGGATGGGAACGATGAAGATTACCCGGCAAATATTACTCCTCCCCGCACTTGCGCTTGCAATGGCAACGGGCACACCGGCAGTCCCGGCTTCCGCCAAGTCTGTTTCTGAGGTAAAGATCTACTTTACCTATAGCAGTGAGAGCGGTATATCGGGGAGTTCAGCGGGGAACGCACAGATCAAGAATGGAATCTCCTACATGCCTGCCAATCTGGTGAAAGCTACCGGAATTGAGATCCTGTGGAACAATGCGGCTAAAACTGCGGCATTCAGCGGCTGGAATAAAAGCTTCAGTGTGCAGCTGGGCAGCTCCACCGGTGTGCTCGACGGGCAGAAGGTTCCGCTAGGCGGCACTCCGTATATGTCAAAACAAGAGCTGTATGTACCTGTTAAATTTATTGCAGCGGCACTTGAAGGGGGACCTGTCCGGTGGGACTCTGCAAAGAAGACTCTGCTGATCAATCATCTGCATATGTACCGCAGCTATTCGGAAACCTTCGAGGGCGGAGTGTATTCCCTATCCCTTGACAGCGGTGAGTTGTACCTCACCACCAAGCAGAACACGAAGCACAAGCTTGCTACGCTGGGCAGAGGTCTGGATGTTATTGACTTCACCTTCGAGCATACACCTGCAGGCCTGACTTTGCTGCGTGTAAGCAATGTTTACGGCGAACCGCATCTGCATGCCGGGTACTACACCTATCTTTTGAAAAATGGCAGTGTCATTCGTCAGGGGCATATAGATACCTACACCTCCTTCGGCACAGCCGCCCAGTGGTCTGAGGAGAAGCTGGTATTGAATGACGGGCAGACTTTGCGGCTGATTGAGGATGGAACGGGAGCGGTCAGTGAAACAATTAATTTACCGCACCTGATGGGTGCAACCGTCACGAAAGATGTCTACTATAATGTCGAAGCTGTCTTCAAGGATGTCCTGCTGGTCCGCCCTCTGGATACAGCCCTCCTGACACTCGTCAATCGTACTACCGGCGAGCAAACCCTGCTGTACAAAGAGCTGCTTAGTGCTGAAGGGCAGCTTGATGTGGAGCAAATAGATTATATGTTCCCCGGGGACCATATTAAGTTCACCAAGCGTGAGGGCAATGTGTTCACCTTCACTGTTAACTATCTGGACGGCAGCAAAGAAACTGTGCATACCTATACACTGCCTGACAGCGAGAGTGAATAAAACAAATTCAAGACAAGCTAACAAGTGGATAAACGTCAACTAATTCCGGGGAAATCTTCCTAAATGGAGCTGCAGTTGGATAAACAACACTTAATTTAACCCATCTTGCGGGATATCGGAGATATGGGCAGAATTAAGTGATGTTTTTCCAGTTAATGTTACTGTTTGGGTATCGCCAAGATAATTAAGTGACGTTTTTCCATCTAAAAGCTTACTGAAAGGAGTAAACCAGACGAATGAAGAAGTTCATTGTTGCCGCAAGCGTAATTTTCCTCGCTGCCTGCTCATCTGCCGGCCAAGAAGTACAAACCCCGCAGCCGGGTCCCTCTAGTCAACACGTAGAGGTCCGCACTGCGGGGTCCATTGCCTTTCCATGTGTCAAATGGAATGACCGGATTTATCAAATTACGAAAACGCAGGTTACTGATGTAGGGGAACAAATCGGCGAAATCACATTACAGTCCCTGGAGCCTATCGCAGATACTCCCAACAACTTCTCCACTACTTTCTCTGAAGGCAGCAAGTTATACGCCATTAATGATATCCCTACAGCAGAAGCAATCGCCGTCTTAAACAGTGAAGGTGAATACATTAAAGTCGAGGTGCCCGTCAGGGAGTAAGCCCCATTCTATCCCCGTATACCGCCCAGGCTGGCTCCGGGAGCAAATACCCGCTGTATATTCTTCTGCACCTCAGGATCGGGGATTAACGGCGGCGCCTGATGCGGCTTCACCCGGGCATCGATAATGATATTATCGCAGGCCCAATGTTTATGCTCTACCCTGCTGTTCACCCCGTGGATATCATGGGAAGGATTGCTCCGCGTAAAGGTCGCCCACAGGAAATTGTTCAGATGCTCCGACATGAACCCGCTATCGTCGCACAGAATGATCATCGGGCAGGAATCGGGCGGCCCCTGCTCTGCAATGGCGGCACACAGGCCGGCGATTTCCGCTGCTGCTGACTGGTAATCCGCGAACGGCTTGCCTTGCAGCGCCACAACACCCGGCATAATCATCGCCGCCGGTCCCCAGCTCTGCTGTGCCTGCAGAATCCCAGGCACCTCCGTGCATAGCCTCCGCTTCTGCTCGCCTACCGCAGCGAACACCACCTTACTGCCGCTGTTGATTCCCGTGCCGGAGTAATCCAGTGTATCTATGGTGGTATTCGTCTGGAAATGAATATCGCGGTGCAGATTAATCCGCTCCAGGATATACGTCAGGAAACCTTCAATATCATGCGTGCTGACCGGCTGGTCCTCTTCTGCGGTGATGAACAGATATTTCGCCAGACTGAGCTGTCCGGTTCCGAGAATGCGGTTGGCGATGGTCAGCAGCTCCGCCGGCTGCTTAAGCTGCTGATAAGGCGTATAGCGTTCACTGCCGATGGCGAATAGCAGCGGATGCACTCCTGAGGCATCTACGGCATGAACTTCCTTAACGCCGGGAACCTCAGACTGAATTGCCCCGCCCGTCAGCTCATGAATCAATTCTCCGAAGGCGGTGTCTTCCTGCGGCGGACGGCCGACGACCGTGAACGGGAAGATGGCCCCTCGCTTGGCGTAGACCTTATGCACTCTCATCACAGGAAACGGGTGGGTCAGGCTGTAGTAGCCCAGATGATCCCCGAACGGACCTTCCGGCTTCGTCTCACCGGGATGGATCTCTCCGGTAATTACGAAATCGGCATCACTGCTGATGCAGAATCCGTCCACATAGGTGTAGCGGAAATGGCGTCCGGCCAGCAGCCCGGCAAAAGTCATCTCGCTGAGGCCCTCCGGCAGCGGCATCACCGCCGAGAGCGTATGTGCCGGAGGCCCGCCGATGAAGCAGCTCACCTTGAGCGGCTCGCCGCGTTTATTGGCCTGGGACTGATGTATGCCGATGCCGCGGTGAATCTGGTAATGTACACCGACCTCTTTGTTCATCTCGTACTCATTGCCGCTAAGCTGAATCCGGTACATCCCGAGATTGGAGTTCATGATCCCCGGCTTGTCCGGATCTTCCGAATACACCTGCGGAAGCGTGACAAATGCCCCTCCGTCTCCCTGCCAGTGCTTGATCTGGGGAAGATCGGAGATTTGAATCTCCTCGAAACCGGCAGGAGCACTGCCCTGTTTCTTCAGCGGAAGTGCTTTTCTGGCTGCAAGGGCGGTTCCAATGTATTTAAAAGGCTGCTTTAGCGCCTTCATGGGATTGCTGCGCAAAGCGATAACATCCTGGGAGGATTGCCAGGTATCCCGGAAGATGAATTTGCTGCGCTCGATCGTTCCGAACAGATTCGATACCGCGCGGTACTTCGAGCCCCGGACATTCTCGAACAGCAGCGCGGGACCGCCCGCTTCATAGACCTTCATATGGATCGCAGCCATCTCCAGATGCGGGTCAACTTCCTCATGTATGCGAATTAAATGTCCGTGCTTCTCCAAGTCAATAATGCATTCTTCCATATTACGATATGACATGCTTCTACCCCGATCCTGTAAAGAATATGAACCTCTATATTATCCGTGAGAGCGCAGCCCAGGTCAATTGCTGCCGGAATGAACCATGGTTAATCCACCTGCTGTCTTGCCTTCTTCTATCCAGAGCCTTTATTATACTTGTTAACCGGACTGCTCCGGTAAACATACGGCAAAGGAGACTTGCAGAATGATTATCAAAAAAGTAACCTGGCTGGAGCTCTTCTATGATTTGCTGTTTGTCGCTGCGGTCTCCAAGGCCAGCCATGTGCTTCTGCATGTAGAAGACGAGGTTCTCTCTCTGGAGACACTGGGCAAATTCGTACTGATCTTCATTCCGATTTGGTGGGCCTGGGTAGGCCAGACGCTTTTCGTCAACCGTTATGGACAGGATACGGTGGCGCACCGGATTTTTCTGATCATCCAATTATTCTTCGTGCTGATTATGACAGCCAGCCTGTCAGTGGATTTCGATGCCAACTATCTGCCGTTTCTGATTGGCTATCTCGGACTCCGGATCATGACCGCCGTCCAGTATCACTACGCACATTCCAAAGAAAGCGGCCATCTGCGGAATACTGCCCGTTATTTGGGAACACGCTTTTGGATCGGACTGGTGATTTCGGCGTGTTCGCTGTTCTTCGATTCCTGGCTCCGGTATGCCGTGCTGTACGCCGGGATTACGCTGGACATTATCCTCCCGCTGACCGGCCGGCGGATTCTTGTGAAGACTCCCGCCAATACGCATCATCTGCTGGAGCGGTTCTCACTGTTCGCTTTAATTCTCCTGGGTGAATCTGTCGTCAGCATTCTTGCCGTACTGCAGTCCAGTACCTGGACCGGACAATCTGTCGGCTTCGCCGCCCTCACCTTCGTGCTGATTATCGCGATGTGGTGGCAGTATTATGACAACCTGGAGAAGAAGGTCGATATGCATATTCAAACGGCCGGACAGACCATTATCTACGGACATCTGTTTATCTATCTGTCGTTATGTATGCTTGCCGCATCGATCCAGCTGCTCTTCCTGAATAAGCTTCATTATGACCTGATGCTGAATCTGCTCTTCGGCTCAGTCCTGCTCTACTTCGCTTCGACCACACTGGTCTTCCATGTCTACAGACATAAGCAGCACCGGCTGGGGGTTAAGCATCTGGCGCTGCTCACCGCTATCCTGATCTGCTTCTACGTGCTGGATCACGTAATCCATGTTCCGAATGTGCTGATCATGGGCGAGCTGGCGCTGTTCTTCGCGGTGTATGCCAGGATCACAACCTAGACCCGGCTGCCAGGCAGCAGCATGTAAGCACCAGGCCACTTCTCTGGACACGCTCCACAGCACAAAGGCTGTACCAAAGGTCTTCCTGACCCCCGGTACAGCCTCTTCTTGTATTATTTGCCGGTAAACTCAATCTCGTCGTAATCATAATACGCCTGCAGGGTCTGCTGGCGGTCATCCATGAACAACTGGTCGGCTACACCACAGACAAGCTTCGGTATCGCATTCTTCAGGCCGGAGATCGCCGATGCCGATAAGCCGCAGCTGGCCAGGGCCGAATAATTGAAGATGAATATTCCATGCAGCAGCTTGCGGTCTGCCTCATCCCGGCTCTGCAGCGCAAACCCCGGGCTGAGGTACGGATGCGCATCCAGCAGCGCATTCGCCGCTCCGGCCGGCGCCTCATAGCGGTCGCGCCAGCGGGCAATATGAGCTTGGACCTGCTGCAGCTCCGGCCGCAGGGCGGGATCACTGAGCAGCCCGGTGCTGACAATCAGGAAGTCGAAGCTGAATTCACCCTTAGGCGTAGTCACTGCCGCTTCTTCTCCGGAAGCCGCCACACTAAGCCAGGGAGAATCGAGATGCAGCCGGAAGCCGGGCCAGGCCGCCGCCCGTGCAAAGGTGTCGTTCGTTGGCGGCTGATTATAATTGAAGAAATGCGAGATCACCGCATATTTATCTGCATCCGCTAAGGCATGGAACCGTTCAATCATGCCCGAAACCTCCATCTGCCGGATCGGATTGACATTCGGCAGCTGTTCGCGGCGGACAAACACATGCGCTTCCGCCGCTCCTTCAGTAAGGACGAAGTTAGCATTGTCGAAGGCCGAGGCCCCGCCGCCGAGAATCGCTACCCGCTTGCCACGGAGAGCGGCGAAATCAATCTTCTGCGAGGTATGTGCATACAGATGCTCCGGCAGATGCTCCGCAATCATCGGCGGGACATGCCACTCGCCTCCGCCCTGGATACCTGTGGCCAGTACGATCTTACGCGCCAGCAGCAGACCGGACGGGGCACCCGCTCCGGCAATCCGCAGCCGGTAGATCCCGTCCTCACCAGGCTCGATCAGCTTAAGCTGCACCTCATTGATCACCGGCAGCTGCAGAATCTGCCGGTACCAGCGCAGATAATTCATCCAGTCGCCGCGGGGGATTTTGCCTAATTCATCCCAGGCCGCTGTTCCCTTCTGCGCTTCCCACCAGGAGCGGAAGGTGAGCGATGGAATGCCCAGATCAATGGAGGTCAAATGCTTGGGTGTGCGCAGAGTCACCATCCGCGCGTACGTTTCCCAAGGACCTTCCAGCCCGTCACTGTTCTCATCAATAATCAGAATGTTGGATATCCGTTCACGCAGCAGGCCGAAGGCTGCGCCTAATCCGCTCTGCCCCCCGCCCACAATCACAACATCATAGACATGGCCTTCGGGATGCTCCAGAGGGCGTACCCAGTCCGTGCCGCCATAGGCAAGGTAGGAAAGATCGGTCTTCACACGTTCATTCAAGGCTTCCAGGCTCATCATCCTCAGACCTTTCGCTGGCATCTTTAGGCTGCGTAATTACGGGCATTTCCGCACTGTATCATACCTATACCTATGGCCACATTATATCTTTAATGCACCGGCTTTGAAATGTTCGTGGCAGGTTTATTGTCATTATAGCTAAAATTTGCGGATTGGTTTGTATAATCGAACAATATTTTATAAATATTACGCATTAAATCTTGACAAAAGATACAACAGCCCGTGCAAGCCGCTTATTCGCGGCATGAAATCTGTCATAACAAAAAGAAGCTGCAACCTCAGCCTTTATGGCCGTGATAACAGCTTCTATAATTATCATATTGCTATTCCGCATCCCTAAGCGTTGTCGTGCCGTTAATATCTACCGTAACCTTAAGATCGAGCTCTGTACTCCCGATGATATTCCGGCCGGCGAGCTTAGGATATTTCCGGTCAAACTTCTCCTGGATATCAAAAATATCGGTCCCTTTGTCCTTCCATCTCTGAAACAGCGCCAGACAATCGGCTCTGATCTTCGCTGCCATGGACGCCTCCAGCTTCGCAATATTCTCCTCATTCAGCTTCAGCTTCCCCTGGATTAAGGATACATCGGTGTTCAGCTTAAGGATGATCTCCATCTTTAGTATGCCGTCTTTATAATCGAGCCTGGACTTGTAGCGGTTATTCTGCAGCAGCAGGCTCACCGTCTTCGTCCGGTCCTCGGGATTCTGTGTATTGATATTGCCCGATACCTCGTTATCGAGCAGGAAGTTGAAGTAGATGGACTTCTCGCTGCTCAGTCTGCCTACCATTCTATATTCTTTAATCAGCGCCAGTCCGTCCAGGAAATATTGACCCTTGGTATCCTTATCCTTGGACACATTCATGATCGACATGGAATTCACATGATCGCCGATAATCTTCTGATTCATGAACTCCTTGATGTTCAGCTTGACGCCATAGGAGGTTACGGATGCTTTGTTGCCCAGCATGTCATAGAGATAAAGGCCGGTCATAACCTCTTCCTCGTGGTTGGGCTTGATGAAATCCTCTGTCTCTCCTACATACACGCCCAGAAGTGTACGTGTGCTGGATTCCTGCCACCGGTCAAAAATATCAAATGCCTGGTCCAGCCCGCCCGCCGCAAAGCGTTCCGTGAAGAGGATTACTTTGTTGTGGGCAAGGGTAACCGGGGCACTGGTGTGGGTCTCCAGCCGGTTGATTGCATCACCCGGATTCTGGGTCGCTATTTTATATACAATACGTTCCTCCTGGTTCGCCTCTTTGGAGGAGTTGCGGATGGAGTTCAGCGTCTCAAAATAAAAAACGAGATTCTCCTCCTCATCCTGATCAATCAGAATGGAGGTCACGAATGCGATGTGGTCAAGATCCCTGTAGCCCAAGCAGGAAGCCAGCAGGAGGGGCAGCACCGCCAGCATCAGTGTGACGAGTACTTTTCTGCGGAGCGCCTTGATCATTTTCTGCCCCGGTACAGGAAGGGTTTCGATACTTTGCTCAGCGGTCCCCGGACCAGCACATCCAGATTGGCGGCGCGGAACGATTTCTCGGTGCCCAGCGGGAACAGATACGGATAATCACAGGATCTCAGCGATCCCAAATGGGCCACCAGCAGGATGAATCCCAGATAGAAGCCGTGCAGCCCGAAACAGGCAGACATGATGATAGAGAACACTGCCCATACAGAAATGGCCGAGGTCAGACGCGGATTAATGAACGAGGTAATGGCATAAATCCCTGTCACGACCACTGTAGCCTGGGAAGCCAGTCCGGCGCCGACAGCGGCATCGCCCAGAATCAGGGCACCTACAATGCTGAGCGCTTGTCCGATCTGATGCGGCAGCCGCCGTCCCGCTTCCCGGGAGAGCTCGAAGAACAGGAACATCAGGACCGCTTCCACCACTGTCGGAAAAGGCACTCCCGAACGGGACACGGCAAGCTTGAACACAAACGCAGAAGGAATCAGCGAGAAGTGATGCGTTGTCAGCGCCACATAGAATCCCGGCAGAAGCAGCGATACCAGCACCGAGCCGAATCTCACACAGCGCAGCAGCGTAACAAACAGCCTGTTGGTGGCATAATCATCCGGGGACTGCAGGTTCTCAAAAAAGAAACAGGGCGCGGTCAGTGCAAACGGCGTACCATTCACAATTACGGAGATTCTGCCCTCAAACAGCTTGGCGACTATCGCATCGGGCTTCTCGGTGTATCCTATGGTATCGAACAGCGTCTTGCCCGGACTTAAGGCTTCCGCAACATACTGTGCGCCCAGCACGAATTCATTGTCCATAGCCTCCAGCTTCTGGCGGACAGTCGCGACAAGATCCTCCGGAGCCGTCCCCTCCACATAGAGCAGAACCGCCTGCGTCTTCGACTGCTTGCCCAGAATATGGCTTTCGATCTTCAGCGTCTGCGTAGCCATCCGTTTGCGGATCAGGCTGACATTGTTGACCAGCAGCTCATTGAAGCTCTCGTTCGAGCCGACGAGCGACGCTTCGAACTGCGATTTCTCAACCGGACGGGATTCCAGCTTGCGGGCGTCACAATAAACAGCATACTGGAGCTGCTCAAAAATCAGCACCGGATCACCTGCCAGCAGATGCTCAAGCGCCTCGTCCGCATCCCGGACCTCCCCGAATTTAGCGGCATAGATGGCCTTACCCACCTCTTCCCTGCTGGTAATCCCCCCTGACGCCTGCGACAGCGGCTCGATAATATATTGGCTGATATAGGTAGAATCACAAATAGTCTCTATATAAAAGAGAGTAATGACAGCATCGTTCATCACGATATCCCGCTTAATGAAATCAAAGCAGCCGCTTAGTATAGAGGAAAGCTCACTCGCCTGTACGGTCATCCGGGTTCCCGCCCTTCTTAAGTGGTAGGGATAGTATGCCGGATTCCCGGAATAATATTCCTTACAGCGGACCATACTAGAGGTTAAGTCTAGATTTTTCTGAGAGAAGGCGTACTAGTGGGAAGTATGAACTCCAAACATCTGTTTTTCATCATCTGCAGTCTGGCGATTGTCACTCTTAAGACCTTCCCCTCGTCATTCATCCGGCTAGGCGGAAGAGATACCTGGATTGCGATGATTGCTGCTTCAGCCTGTATTCTTGTTTACATGTGGGTTATTCTGACGATTAAGAAGAGGACTAAAAATTATAACCTGCTCGACATCTATGCAAAATCGCTCGGCAAATGGGGCGGCGGCTTTTTTTCCGTGCTGTTTTTGCTGACCCTTCTATTAACTATATTTGAGAGTGCGGGCGCCGAGGCCAGTGTCATTCACACCGGTTTCCAGCTGTTCACGCCTGTATGGGTCTTTATACTGGTGACTGCGGTAGCGACGGTCTATGTGGTCAAAAAAGGGATTGCTTCCGTAACGATTACGACAATTGTGGTGATCTTCTTCATCAGCCTGTCCGGTATGCTGCTCGCCTTCCTGACTCATAAATACAAAGACATGAAGTATATCTATCCGATCCTGGAGCATGGAGTAACCCCTGCACTGCTGCTGAGCACCCTGAAGATTCTCGGCGCACTGAGCTGTGTCACCATTATGATCCCTTACCTGGACAGTGTGCGGGACAAATCCAAGCTGCTCCTGCATACGTCGATTGCCCTGTTGTTCATTATCCAGATGCAGATCTTCTCGATGCTTGGCGTCATTACTACCTTCGGGCCGGACCGTGCGGTCAACCTGCTGTTTCCCAAGCTGACACAGACCCAGATTATCAGCGCCTTCGGCTTCCTGGAGGCCGGTGAGCTATTCGTCATGCTGCAGGTGGTCGCCGGCTGGTTCATCCGTTATATCGTCTGCTTCTTTGCACTGATGGAGCTGATCCGGCTGTCGGGCCTGAAGATCCGGTTCAAGGAGCATTATGTCTGCGCGCTGACGATACTTTTCTCGTACCTATTCTCACGGGATTTGTTCGATATGTTCAAGCTGCTCGACTATCTGCTATATATTCAGCTGGCCAATTTCCTGGTCATTCCGCTGATCCTCTATAGTATTTATTATTTCAAAAAGACTTCAGCTCACGGTTGATTGTCTCCAGCATTCTGCCAATCGTATTTGTATCAAAGAATAAGCCCACACCAGCCGGTTTCGGCTCAGCGGTAAGGTGATTGAAGCGGGCAAAATCCCCGTCCGGCAGGATATGGTACACCCGGGCCTCTTCATGCAGATCAGCCCAGTTCTCAAGCTTGGCCTGCTTGCTTAGATCGACTACATATACGAGCTTCCTGCCGAGATCCAGATACAGATAATCCCCATTCCTGCGCGGCGGCTTAGGCCATCCCGAGCGCAGCAGAACCGGACGGCTGAATTCCTCCTGGGACAGATGAATGCTAATGACTTCCAGGGTGCCGGAATCCACAGCAAGCGTCAGATGCGGTGTGAATCCTGCCAGGAAGCGCAGCATCAGGGAATCCTTAAGGGAATCCTCAAACTTCCAGCCCAGCGGGGCCAGCCCAAAGTCCTCCCCTGGCGGATCAAGATACAGCTTATGCAGCAGGGCTTGCAGCTTCTCTATTTCCGGACCTTCACAGGGTTCAAGCTCCGCACGGTTAACGGTATAATTCACAATACTCCGCTTGCCGGCATCCCATACACTGATATCATGATGCCGGTACAGATCTTCCATTAACGGCAGCGCTGCGGTGCGTGCAGCCCCGAAGAGTGCTTTGGACGCCGGCTTCAGCTTCTGCAGAACCATCCCACTTCCTCTGTCCGCAGCAGTGTACTGCAGAACCTTGTTGAAATGCGGGCTAACCTCTTCCAGCACCCGCTTCGCGGCTTCTTCATTGCGCATAGGGATCGTAATAGACATATTCTCCGTTAGCCAGGCACTGGCAGCTATGAAATATTGCGCGAGTGCAGTCATTTCAGCAGGCTGCTCCTGCGGCTCCATTCTGCGGATACGCTCCTGCTCCGTCACGCTGCTGAAATCGAAAGGCTCCAGCTCCGTGATATACTCAAGTCTCGTATAATTCTGGATCCAGTTAAACACAGACTTACCTCCTCTTAGCGAAAAGTCTCAGACATACATCTCTCAACCTCAGCTATATACTTCGCCTGCTCTTCATCCGGAATCATATGCCCGGACTGTGTAAATTCGACTACAGTGCAGCAGGGCACCAATGTGCGGTACTTCTCCATTACTTCATCTGATATATCCGATGGGATCATAGATTCCGGATTCCTGCCGGCAAACAGCGTGACGGGAATTGCAAGCTGCGGCAGTTGTGCCGAGAAGTCCACTTCACGGGCTTCCCGCCCCATTCCCTGCAAAGCCTCCCGGCGGATATAGTTCAGAAGAGGCACCTGCTGATAGACAAGGCTGCTCCAGAACTCCAACGTTTCAAGGGACATGGCCCTGTGAACCGGCGGTTGATCAACCAGGATAAGGCCCCTCATCTGATCCTGATGCCTTAGGCTCCAGCCAAGAGCATAGGCAGCGCCCCGGGAGAAGCCGAGTACAATATAGTTTGTAAGAAGGCTATGGTTAACTACAGCCTCAATATCGGATAAATGATCTTCCAGATCATAACCTGAATCCGGTGTAGAGCTTAAGCCGCGGCCGCGGAAGCTGAAAGCCACTACATGACCCGGTAAATGGCTGAGCAGCGGAATCGCCCGCTCCGCCGGCTCCCACAATCCGCTGACCACGAGCAGTGACGGTGTTTCAGCACCCGGCATCCCGCTCTCCATCACATGCAATAAAGCAGTTCCATTATGAACAAAATAGCTTTTCATCGTTGTTCCCCCTGCTATGTATGATAAAACTCTTTTTTCTATAATTTCACATTTCGCTTAAACGTACAAGGAATCATCTCTATTATTCTGTATAGTAAAAGGCACGCCCCGTATAGAACAGGACGCGCCGGCCTTTTAGAAACGGGCTACAAAGAACTCACGGTTGGCAGGGACGAATTTCTGAGTACGCTGAACATTATCCGCATCAATAATTCTAAGGGTGTAGCTGATAGTTGTCAAAGTGCTGATTGTGTTAAATTGGGCTACACCGAATTCATCGAACTGTGCGGTGGTAACCGTGCCTGAGCTTCTGGTCAACGTAGCCGTCCAGCCTTGCGTTTCATAAGGAACATTGTTGTTATTTACTGCGAGCACGATGAAATTGGTGAGAACCTGTTTGATCCGCCGTCTCTTGGGTCTTACTACCGCCGATGCTTTTGCTTTTTTGGCCATGAGGAGACGTTTTGCCATGAGTGCTTTCTTCTCTGATTCTTTCAATTGCTTCACCACTTTCTGTTGGAATACAGTAGTAAATGCAACTGAAGAACCGGCTGACACGCGTTATTGCCTGGTATTCATAGAAATGTAGCACTGTCCTATATTAATAGATTCGTACCCACTGATCACCCGGCCGCATACTATGCTTCCATAGAGGTGATCACATTAATGACTGATATGTTATGGGTTCAGCATCATGCCGCCAAGCTTAACCGTCCGCTGAAGCAAAAGATCCGCAAATCCTATACATCCACCGTGAAACCGGCTGCCATTCCGGTCATTATACAGTTCAAGCATCCGCTGACTCCAGCCAGAATGAAGGCTCTGCAGAAGCATCTGGGGACACACGCTTTTCCGGTTAAACATCTGTTGCCCCTGCACCGTGCAGTTGCCTCACATATTACGCTGAAATGTCTGGAGCAGGTATGCTGCTGGAACGGGGTCCATAAGGTCTATCTCGATGGCATCAAAAAAACCACCTTAAATATCGCTACCCCGTCCATTGGTGCCACCACCGTGCAGCGTTCAAGAGGGCTTACCGGCAAAGGCATCAATATCGCCGTGCTCGATACCGGTGTGTATCCGCATCCCGATCTGACCCGGCCTGTGAACCGGATTATTGCCTTCAAGGATTATATCAATCACCGGAAGTGTCCGTATGACGATAACGGGCATGGCACACATATTACCGGCGATGCCGCAGGGAACGGCTGGTCCAGCAAAGGTAAATACAGAGGGCCGGCACCTGAAGCAGGGATCGTCGGAATTAAGGTGCTGGACAAAAACGGAGACGGTTATGACTCCACCATCATTAAAGCCATTGAATGGTGCATTGCCCGGCGCAAAAAGCTGAAGCTGCGCATCCTGTCCATGTCCTTTGGCGGACCGTTAAATCCGTCAGCTAAAGACGATATTCTCGTCCAGGCCGTCGAAAAAGCCGTCAAAGCCGGACTCACAGTAGTCATCGCAGCCGGCAACAGCGGACCCGGGCGCAGAACGGTTGAGTCGCCCGGAATCAGTCCCTCCGCCATCACCGTCGGAGCCGTGAATGACCGCCGGACGGTGACGCAAAAGGACGACCGTATCGCCGTCTACTCCAGCCGAGGACCGGCTCCCGGCGGTAAGGTGAAGCCTGATCTTGTTGCCCCCGGCGATTCGGTGATCTCCCTGCGTGCACCCGGCTCCCAGCTGGTCCGCGAACTGCCGGGAAACAAGGTTGGCAGGAAGTATTTCAAGCTCTCCGGCACCAGCATCTCTACGCCGATCGTGTCCGGTGCAGCGGCGCAGCTGCTGCAGCTCCGCCCTTGCCTGACGCCCGGCCAGGTGAAGTCCTTGCTGAAGCGGAACGCCTTCTCCCTTGGCCTGAAGCCTAATACTGCTGGCAGCGGCGAGATCGATGTGCGCTTCCTGAAGCGCTGCGCTAAGCCTGGCGGCAAGTAGAAGCAGCCCTTTAGCGTACGGAAGCAGCCTTTTAGCGTAACGGAAGCAGCCCTTTAGCATAACGGAAGCAGCCTTTTAGCGTAACGGAAGCAGTTCTTAAGCTTACGGAAGCAGCCCTTTAGCTTACGGAAGCAGCCCTTTAGCATAACGGGAGCAGCCCGCTTCCGTTTTGCTTAAGGGCTTTTTTTATCCCAAAGCAACAGTGAACGGCCCGCGGTTAAACGGGAGGTAGCTAAATGTTGTACGGATTACAACTCGAATGCTGAGTCACCTGAGAGTTTAGGAGAATTGTTGTACGAAATACAATAATCTCCCCGTTAATTAGCTTGGCGGAAAGAAAGTTCTGTATTTTATACAACAATTTGGGATTTGGGTCGATATTCTAGCGGAAATGTTGTATTTCGTGCAGGATTTTAACTTATACAACCTACAGACGGTTCAATCCTTTCACTTAATTATTTCATCCGTTAACGTATTTTCAGAACCATTTCTTTCTCCAAATGCTTAAACCCTAATTTCTCGTACAGCATTCTCCCGTCTGCGGTGTAATCGAGGAATATTTCAGCTATACCGAGGCGTTCAGCCTCTTCAATTAGTGTATGGAGCACACGGGTAGACAAGCCTTGTCTCCTGAACGCTGCAGCAGTATGCACATTATAGAGATATCCTTTTTTACCGGAGGGGTTGCTGACTGTGGGCAGAACTTCATAGGTGCTCATGACTGCAATGGAGATGATTCTGTCCTGCTCAGTAGCGATATAACAAACCAGCCTCCCATTGGCGAGATTCTCCTGAATATAAGCATAAGTCTCTTCCTTGAAATTTGCCGGCAATACGGCATGCGTAACCTCCTCAATAAAAACAAGCCTATTCTCCAAAATGACCGCCGCATCAGCTACAACAGCTTTTCTTATTTCCATAGGTCCCTCCTGAGTATGTATTTAACATCCGCAATTTCTGTCCGGCATTCCGCTGCAGGCTTCGTTATAATTGTAGATAATTCTATTAGCCAACTGGAGTGAGGGTCTATGATTAATATTCGCAAAGCTATGGCCGAAGATGCCGAACAACTGGCTGCGGTTATGAAAAGAACATTTGACCGGGAAATGCAGCGCTGGCTGCCGGGGGAAGCGCTGCAGGACAACAATCTCCGCCCGCCGGGTTATGATTCAATTGAGCAACACAGGTATGCCATAAGAGAAACTGATTATTATGTAATTGAAGACGGCTCGCAGATCATTGGTGGTGCAAACGTACATATAGTAGGCAGACATGCCCGGGTTGACAAAATATACATCGATCATTCCTATCAAGGCCGGGGTTATGGTTCGAAGATTCTCTCCTTCCTTGAAGAGCAGTATCCTGCAATGCGTACATGGAAGCTGGAAACCTCAAGCAAACAGCTAAGCAACCACTATTTCTATGAAAAATCCGGGTATATGCGAATCTACGAATCCCCGGATGAATACGGCTATATGAATATAACCGGATCCCTGCCAGCTCCAGAGGAGCAGGGAATCCAGTTTGAAGATCAGCGGCTCTCCGGAGCGGAGTTTGAGAACTGTGCAATGGATAAGGCTGATTTCTACAACATAAATCTTGCGACGGCCAGCTTCAATAACAGCAATCTGCACGGCAGCCTGTTTAGTGACTGCAACCTGAGCGGGTCCCGGTTCACCAATCTCAATCTGACCGGCGTCCTGATTGCCGACTCCAGATTAAGCGGCAGCGAAATTGCGCTGGTGGCACTGGATGGTGTGCATTTCCATGATACGAGTCTGGGTGCTTCCGGTAATCCCGCCCGGTTCGAACGCTGTGATCTGGCAGGAAGTCAGTTCAGCGGCTGTGATCTGTCCGGCGTAAATATCTCGCAATGTGAAATATCCAGCCTGCGGATTAATGATATCCCTGTGGAGAAATTGCTGGAGGCTTATGCGCTTGTGCATAAGTGAGGCCAAAGCTCCTGCACCCAAGCCAGCAGTGTCTCGTCCTCTCCATGGGTGCCGATGCACTGGAAGCCGAGCGGCATACTCCCGATCATTGCAGCCGGCAGACTGATTGACGGCGATCCGGCGAATCCCCAGATGGCAGGCATTCCTGCCCAGCCTGTATTATTCTCCTCTACCTTGGGTGCCGTGCCTCCTTGGGCTGGCGACACCCACAGGTCGATGCCCTCCTGAACCATAAGTTCCTTCAGATCACGCCGCAGAATCATCTGCTGTCCCCGGTACTGCTCCAGCTCCTCATCCGGAATCTGCCTGCCTCTAACGATAGCTTCCTGAACTGGAAGTCCGTATTCCTCCCTATGCTCCGCGAACCAATGCTCATGCTCCCGCGCCAGTTCTCCCTCGATAAACCGAATCATGGCATCTCCATAGATGAATTCATCCTTCCAGGGCATATCCACGTGGCGGACTTGGTAGCCCAGCTGTTCGAGTATCCCTATCTGAGCGATGAAGACAGCTTTTACTTCCGGACTCATTAACTCCATGTACACCCCGGCGGGAACGCCAAGGACCGGCTTGCGGTCAGATATAGCGGGAATGGCTTCCCAATCCGGTACAAGCAGAGCTGCGGCGGCCTCCATACCAGGCAAATCTTGAGTGAAGAAGCCGATGGTGTCAAAAGAAGGCGAGAGCAGCAGCACCCCGTCCAGCGGAACCCGGCCATAGCTCGGCTTGAATCCGACCACGCCGCAGAAGGATGCAGGAGCGATGACTGAGCGCAGTGTCTGGGTACCGACCGCCAGCGGGCAGATTCCCGCAGCAACCGCAGCGGCTGAGCCTGCACTTGACCCGCCGGGAGTATGCGCGGTGTTATGCGGATTACGCGTTGCAATAGGCCCGTTATAGGCAAATTCCTCGGTTACCGTCTTCCCGGCAATCAATGCGCCAAGGAAGCGGAGTCTTAGGACCAAAGAGCCCTCTGGTCCGGTCAACAGATCAGCGGGTAGCTGCGAACCGGCCCGGGTAGGCAATCCCTTCACATGCAGCAAGTCCTTAACTGCCACAGGAATGCCGAATAAAGGCAGTTTGCTGTCAGCTTCGCTGTAAGTATGCAGCAGCAGCGCTTTTTCCCGGCCAAGCCGTTGTTCAGCGTACGCTTCAGGAACAAAAGCGCGGATCTGCGGCTCAAGCTGACCGAACCGCTCCAGGTACAAATTAAGTGATTTCTCAAGCCGGACTTCTGGCTCACCCGTACCATTCATCATCTCTATCAGTGATGATCTGTTAAGCAGCATGATATCAGCTCCATGGAAGATTATGTATAACACCGTCTTAGTTACGCTTAATTTGCAGAATGGTAACAGGATTTTTGTGTTCTCTAAATACAATAAACCAAATAAAAAGCCTCCCTGGCAGATCCGGCACCAAGGCGGCTTTCGAATATTCGCTTATAAGGCTGCACGTGTGGAGGCTATCTGCTAACTTCTTACTGCTTATTTATCCCCGTCCTTCTTATACTCCTCCAGCTTCTGGTTCAGCTGCTTGGCTTCCCTTTTACCGTCAATGTGCATCATTGTGTAAACCATGGTTTTGACTACGAGAATTACGATGACGAACGGCACCAGTACTCCGTTATCGAGCAGCCGGGGACCTGTAGCGAACAGCCACAGCCATAGAATCACAAAAACATCGGCGAGGATAAAACAAATGTAGAAGCTGATTGTCTGTACTTTTTTATCAACCTCATAGGTATTCACCAGTGCATAGCGGAAGCAGGTAAATGCCAAGGCCCCCAGGAACAGCTGCATAAACAGCGAGCCGTTGATCGTCTCCGTAGAACTCAGAGCCAGCACAACCGCCGCAAGTACCGTCAAAAATCCGCAGGCCGTTAACAGATCTTTCACGAAAAAAGATATATATTTACCGGTTGTAATCATGATATTCCCTCCCGAATATTAAGCAGCTCATTTCTTCCAGCACGAATCATCCGCTACAACCCTAATTTTTGTTTAAGCACAGGGACATATTGTCTGGAGATATAGACCTTTTCACCGTTTTGCAGCAGCGCTTCGTATCTTCCATAGAGTACCGGGCTGAGTGATTTGATTCGGGCAACATTCAGGATGGTCGATTTGGATGCTCTGAAAAAATCCCCATGCTCGTAATCCATCTCCAGCTCATACAGCTTCAGCCGGGATTCGTACACCTTCTCGTGGCAATAAATGAACACCTTATGATCCACCGCCTCGAAGTAATACACATCCCTTGGACTAATGATATGCAGCTGCAAATCGCTCATCCCGATCAGCTTTCTGGAGCTGGAGTTCACAGAGTAGATCAGCCTCAGCAAGGAATCATCCGGGTCGTTGCACCTTAGAATAATTTCAGGCTCACCGCCCTCCGGAACGTTCTCAATTGTAATTTTCATCGCCCATCGCCTCCTGCGCTTCTCCTTACAGTTACAGTATATTTTTGCTAAAAGACTTATACAATGGCCTTTGCGCAAGCTGCGCTACAGCGGCTTCAAGCTGCAATTTCTGCAGGTCAGGATACTATATACAAAAAAGAAACGGCAGCACCGTCCTTTGGATTAGGATAGTGCGCCGTTCAATCTCGGCTTCCGCTGCAATTGCTAATGTACCGCCCAGAGAACGTACGCTATTGCGGTAATTTAGCCCATGTCTCGTTCAGCCACTGTGCAAACTTCTCTTTCTCTTCAAACTGCGGATAATGTGCCGACTCGTCGAACACCACGAACTCCTTATACGGCGCCTCCAGCTCATCCAGGTATTTGCGCGCCTCGCTCACCGAGGTCATCAGATCAAATTTCCCCATGACAAAATAAACGGGTATATCCATGTGATCCACCAGCTCCGTCATATCATGCTCTGACAATTCTGGCTGCAGTTTAAGCTCCGAGATCGAATTCCCCTTGAAAAAGCGGACGGCGTCCAGCAAATTATACTCCGTTCCGAACAGTAAACCTTTGAAAAGATCGGTGATGTCGTCAATCTGTCTTACTGAACCGCCGTATTTGCTGATTTTGTCACGGGGACTGATCGCGTCTCCTGTTCTAACCGGTTCCCTCAAGTGCTCCAATTCCTCCGCCTCTGCGTTATTGCCGGCAAGCCTCGCCTGATCGATCATGAATTGCAGACTTTCCAGCTCGCTGTTAACCCAATTGGCCGTCTGGCCAATCCCGATATAGGCACTGAACTTGTCCGGCGCCTTGCTTACCGCCTGTGTTGCTATGTATGTACCGTAGGAGTGGCCGATCAGCAGCACTTTCTTCTGGTCAAACTCCCGCTCAAGATATTCAGTGAGGGCCAATAAGTCCTCAACCAATAACTCTGAAGTCAAATTCGAATAATCCTCGGAGAAATGATAGGACTTCCCGCTGCCCCTCTGATCATACTGGACAACCGTGAAATTCTGCTCCAGCAGATTCTGATATTTCCTTACATACGGAGTCTCCGGGACCCCTGGCCCGCCATGTACAAAAATCACCAGCGGATTGCTCCGGTCCTTCCCCCGTATCATCACTTCCTGCCTGGCGCCGTTAATCTTAATCTGCTGCAGAGTACTTATACTGTTGCTTCCTTTAATACCTGGAGTCCATGTCGGAAAGACGAATCCCACTCCAATTAGCAGGACGATTAGCAGCAGGCCAATCATCAATATCCGCAAAGCGGTTCTCCGCTTGCTTCTGTGTTTCTTCAATCTTGAATCCTCCTTAGTATTTTACCAAGTCCTGATTTCCCACCTTATCACATCATTGGAAGATCAAGTATGATCCAAGTCGCTTTCTGGCCTGAATATGGGGAGGTATAATAACCATTATAGGTCGTGAAGCACACGCCGCCGCAATAGAACGTTTGTCTGGAGCTAGCCTACCGGATACGTTGTATTGCGGCGGCTTTTCTTGTTTTTCGGATCGGATCAGCTCAGCTCAAACTCAGGGGACAAACTATTCGCAAGGGGAGATACGGCAATGTCGAGATTTTATGAAGAATGGCTGCAGGAACAGATTCATGCGGAGACAGGTGCAATACGCTTGGAGCTGCTCCAAAAAGGCCTAGGGCACGGAACCAGAGAATTTCTGCGCACTGTCTGGTTTCCCGCTATCGGAAATTTCAATCATCTCTTTCCGGAATGGGAGGTCCGGGATTTCAATAACGGCTACCGCTATTTGGATCTGGCGTATATGCCCGGTGGAGCAAAAGGCGGAATCGAGATCCAGGGCTTCGGCCCTCATGCCAGGATGTCAGAAGATTCAAAGACCTGTGCAGACGGCATTGTCTACTCGCACTGGATGGCATTCAGTCCGCGAACAACCCAAAACCGTCCATAAATCCAAAATAACGGAATCTCAGTCCGCGACTCTCCGCGGCTTTCGGCGGCTTTCGGCCACTGTACAAATTCAACTACTGTACTCTCTATATATGATTTTCAGCTCGGCTACAACCGCTAAGTGGCGCCAGATACCCGTCCCTGCCCCGCTGAACATCTTGACTGTTTCAAATCCCGTCTTATCAAAGGTTATCCTACAATTGAGCCTGGGCTGCAAAAGTCTCCCCAGGAGAGAGTCCACACTATTCTCCCTAATTTCATTCCTGCAATTTCATTCCCGCATTTTCACCCGCGTTGTTTCTCCCAGATGGTCATCTCTTCCTCCAGCGCAAAGCCAATCCTCCGGTAAAAGGGCTGCATAGGCCCCGTATACGCTTTGACCATGCCCAGCGTCCGCAGACGGTTCAGGCCTTCATATATCACGGCTCTGCCCAGCCCCTGTCTTCTGTAATTCACATGTGTTCCAACCGGTTCGAGCATGCCGATCCTATTCGCTTCATCCACAAAAATATTGCAGAAGGCCACGACCTCTCCCGCAGCGTTCACCAGCGACAGATCCAGCCCGGGAAGGTACCCCGGTGCTTCACGAAGTCCGCCATAATGCTGCAGCGTCTGCTCCGCTTTCTTCGTGCCTGCATAGTCAAAAGCCATAATATGCCCCTGCGCCTTCGCACGGTCACTGACTTCATCCCCGCAGCAAAGGGTGAAGCCATAGGGAAGGTCTGCCCGGAATTCCTGATCCAGCGCGACCGAAATGATATTATCACTTTCATTGCGCAGCAGCTTATATCCCCGGCTGCGCGCCATCGCTTCCAGCGCGGGCATGAATTTTGGAATAGCCAGCTTAGGGCTGTCCGGACTGGAACTCTTTTCTATGAATCCGAACATTTCGCTCAGTAACTCCTCCTGCGGCTCCAGCGTATCCAGCTGAAAATAGTAGTCCCCGTCACGGCAGACAACGGCGGCCAGCTCACCCGCCTCATCTTCCCACAGTCCTATATGCTGCTCCCAGCCGGGCAACATGCCCGCTCTCTTCTGAATAAAGAATACTTCAAATTCCCAGCGGGCAATGGACCAGCTGTTCGGCCGTTTCAGCCTGGAGTAGACCCGCGAAATATACTCCCGCACCTTCATCATATCTTGCGGAGTATAGGCTCTATATTCTGCTCTCCCTGTTCTCTTAGTCATTTCGTCCTCCAGAGGCTCTGTCATGCCTTCATTCTACGGAACAGGCAGAGAACATTATATACCAAGCTCTTCTAGAATTGTTTTATCTCACAGCAAGAACCCGCAGATCAGCTCTGCGGGTTCTTGGAATATACGATTTTTCGGATGCTGTCTATGGATAATCCATATTGCTCACACAACTGGCTCATGTCCGCGCCTTCACGGAAGCATTTGCGTATCTCCCCGTTCCGGATCTTATAGTAACCGGCTGCACCGGAGCTTTCGCCCCATTTTCTGCGGCTGCTCGGACGGGTGGGGATATACAAGGCTTCCCCATGAATATATTGCTGAATTTCCTTCAGCAGGTGATCTGGCAATAACGTTGCTGCATTTACACATTTCATCTTTGGCCCGCTCCTTAAAATAAAATTGATCTTTTAAGGGCAAAGCCTGTATGAATAACTGTACCTATCTGTTACTTCAGGCGAATACTATCCGCTCCATGCCAAGCTTTCGCCTTAGTTATTCCACAGGCTTTGCATGGAGCGTGCCGTTCACATAGTGGTTCATTCTAAACATGGTCCTTCACCTCCCAGGGCAGCGCTGAGCGCCGCCGTAACAGTTACATTTTATGGATGCAGATCATTACTATTCTAAAATAATACTATCCGTAACACAACGTGGAAGTTTCACTGTCCTTTCGCCTTGAGAAATTAAATATAATTAAACTTTACTGTCTAAAAGTTGGTTTTTTGCGGGAGTCGATTATATAATGGGGTTTATATGGTAAAGAAAGGGTGCTGATAATCCAATGAAATTCTCAGAATACCGTTATGAACGTCCGGATGTGGAGCAATTTAAGACCGATTTCACAACCTTGCTGAAAGGCCTGGAGAATGGCAGTCTGGAGGAGCAGAAGGCTGCGGTTGCCGCCATGAATGAGCTCCGCAGCAAATTTGGTACGATGGAGACACTGGTCAGCGTCCGCCACTCGATTAATACCGAGGATGAGTTCTACAAGGCTGAACAGGATTACATGGACGAGATCGGTCCGGTGGTCCAGGAGTACATAACGGATTATTACAGAGCACTTGTAAATTCCAGGTACAGAGCCGAATTTGAACAGGAATGGGGAACGCAGCTGCTAAGCTTGGCCGAAATTTCCTTGCGTACCTTCAGCCCTGAAGTTATCGGAGACTTACAGCTTGAGAACAAGCTGTCCTCCGAATACGCCCAATTGATCGCCTCAGCCAAAATTAGATTTGACGGTGAAGAGCGTACCCTGGCCCAGCTGATCCCTTATGATTCATCGACTGACCGTTCTGTGCGCCAGGGAGCTTTTGAAGCCAGATATGCCTTCATGTCAGAGCATGAACCGGAACTCGACCGGATTTATGATGAGCTCGTCAAGGTACGGGCCAGCATAGCTGCCAAGCTTGGATACAGCAGCTTTGTGGAGCTGGGGTATGAACGGATGATGCGTACGGATTACAATGCCGGGATGGTTGCTAATTTCCGCAAGCAGGTGCTTGAGAATATCGTTCCTCTTGCAACGAAGCTGAAGCAGCGCCAGAAGGAGCGTCTGGGTCTGGATGAATTGAAATTTTACGATGAGGGCATTAGCTTCAATTCCGGGAATGCTACACCCAAGGGCGATGCTGACTGGATTGTGGCAAACGGAGCGAAGATGTACAAGGAGCTGTCACCGGAAACCGATGAGTTCTTCACCTTCATGCTGGACAACGGGCTGATGGATCTGGTCAGCAAGAAGGGCAAGCAATTCGGCGGTTACTGTACCTACTTCAGCGACTATCAGGCACCGTTTATTTTCTCCAACTTCAACGGAACCTCAGCGGATATTGATGTGCTGACCCATGAAGTGGGGCACGCCTTCCAGGTGTATTCCAGCCGCAACTCCGGTGTTCCGGAATATGCTTTCCCAACCTTTGAAGCCGCAGAAATCCACTCGATGAGTATGGAATTCTTCGCTTGGCCGTGGATGGACCAGTTCTTCGAACAGGATGCGGACAAATACCGCTTCAACCACCTGGCAGAGAGTCTGTTGTTTATTCCTTATGGTGTATCTGTCGATGAGTTCCAGCATTTTGTCTATGAGCACCCGGAGGCGACTCCGGCTGAACGTAAGCAGGCCTGGCGGGAAATCGAGCAGAAATATCTGCCCCACCGTGATTATGACGGCAACGTCTATCTGGAGCAGGGCGGCTTCTGGCAAAAGCAGGCGCATATCTACCGTTCCCCGTTCTACTATATTGACTATACGCTGGCCCAGCTATGCGCCTTCCAGTTCTGGAAACGCTCGAATGAGGATTTCAAATCCGCATGGTCGGATTATCTGCGCCTCTGCAAGGCTGGAGGAAGCCAGTCCTTCACGAAGCTGGTAGAGCTCGCCGGACTGATCTCACCGTTCGAGGACGGCTGCGTCAGCTCCGTCATCGGGGATATTGAGAGCTGGCTGAACAGCATTGATGATAAGGCGCTGTAAGCAGGGAATCTCCTATGGCAACAAAGCCACTGAACAATTAACTTAAATAAAAGATTCTAATAACGAGCCTCTGGAATCACTTCCAAGGCTCGTTTTGCATTCCGGGAAAATGTGCTCCCCCATTTTTCAATTTTTAGAATAGGATTGTTTATCAGTGGCTCCGTTGTCTTGAGTGGTTTGCTTACTTCACTGAAGATGTTATGCTTACTCTCAAAAGTCCTTAAGGACAGGGGGAAGGCGAGGCTGCGTTTGGACATCAACGATCTAATCACTCTATGGAATCAGGCGAATTGCAAGGTCATAGATATCCGCCGGGTCACAATCAGGGCTGGTGAATCCCCGCTCTCCTATAAAGTGCCTTCCACCCTGTACCGCCAGAGCCAAAGAAAAGGTGCTCCAAGTCATACCTGCCGACAGCACCTTCTCCGTTATTGAATCGGGCGACAATAGCCTGATGGCCGTCGGAACCTCTTTCGGCAAAGGCGGCCACCCGATATACAACGGATTCGGGTTCAAGCCGCCTGCGGAGATTGCAGCGGAAATGGCCGATCCCGGCTGGGCTTCATTCTCTGCGGAGGTCCTGCCCAAGTATGCGGGAGATTATATTATTCTGACCTCCGATTCGGAAACGCTGGATGAACTTCAGGCGGACCCGATCTGGGGAGCACTTCCCGCAGTCAAGAATAATCATGTGTTCTTATGGACAAGCGAACGTTCCGGTTACTGGGACCCGATAGCTATTCTTAGCCAGACCGAAGAATTGGCCGCATGGCTTGCAGGCTTATAATTTATTCGGGAAACAGGTAGCCAAGCTATACCCCAAACCCCAAAAAGCACTCCCGGCCAGTACCAGCGTCGGAGTGCTTTTTGGATGTAATCTATGTATAACAGCTCTATTCCAGCGGCGGCTCCTGCAGGGCAAACAGAGTCTCCACCGGCTTGAAGTAGAGATGGCCGTCCGGCCATGGCTGGAAATGCAGATCCATCCGCGAGTCCGCCCACACTTCCGGAGTTCCGGATGTAGCCAGCTTCCCAAGCAGTACGGGTACCTCCACCACTGCCGGGAACTCCTGATAGCCGAACAGGAGGTTCTCATGTATTCCGATCACCTCGTATTTCGGTCCATGGAAAGCCTGTTCCTCCTGCAGCTGATAGTGGTAATAGACATAGCTCGCTACCCTCTCCGGCTTCAGATGCGCCACTCTTCCGACCATCTGCTCAGGCTTGGTCTTGCGCCGCCAGTGCGCAGCATCCGCTGGCGCATTGAAGTGAAACACATCGGTCAGGGGAATCCATTGGCGGGGCTGAGCTTCTCCCGGCCAGTCGGCCAGATACTGCGCCGCCTGCGGCAGCAGTTCTTCCGGCAGGATCGCTTCCTCCATACATTCATAGTAGAGGAACACATTGTGATTCCAGCAGAATCCCGCAGCCGTCATCAGGCGGCCCTCCCGGATCAGCCTTGCCGCTTCGCCGCCGGACCGCAAATAATCCTTGCCCGCTTCGCCTGAATCCTTCAGGCATGCTCTTGCCATTACCCTGATCATATGTTTTGTTCAGCCTCCCGTTCTGCCTGAAACTACTTATTTCTTCTTCTGTGCCTTACCCGCTGCCTGCTGCTGATTTTCTTCCACTCTGAATTTAACGATCCTCGTAATGAGTTCATACGGAAGCGGCTCATGAATCGGAAATTGCACAGAGCCTTTGGCCCCTTTATATTTCGCAAGTTCCTCTTTGAACGCTTCAATTCCCTGCGGTGCCGGATAGAATCCAATGTGATTCTTGAATGCGGCGAAATGCACCAGATTCTTATGCAGGAAGAAGGTCGGCATCTGATAGCTGATCTTCTCTTCTGCCTCAGGCGCTGCCTCCCGGATGACCTTGCGCAAGGTCTGGAGAATCTCCTGGACCTCTGGTGCATAGGCGGAAATATATTGATCGACAGATTCATAGGTGACTTTATTCTTTTCCATCGGGGCCCAACTCCTTCTAGTTCATACTTAAGTTCGTAAGCCATTGCAGGCAAAGCGGAATGAACGCTTCATAATCCTTCAGCGCCTGCAGCGTAGGCAGCACCTGGCTTGTCCCAAGCTCCCGCTCCGCTTCATCCGGGCCTTCCAGCCCCAGCGACCGCCGGATGCTGTAATCCAGCCAGCCCAGCTTCCCGTGGTAACCGCTGCTTAGCACCTCCGGCCAGGGGTCACGCGTCTCTCCCCCATGATTACGGTAAGCCTGAATCAGCGTACAGAAGGCCTCCTTGCGGATGTGACCACTCTCAAAGTCTGACCAATAGAGTGCCACTTCAACCAGCTCCTGCGCCGGGTTGATCCAGCCCGCAGCCTCCCAGTCAATAATAACGGGCCGGCCGTCATGATCCCATAGCACATTCTTCGGGTCCAGATCCCGGTGGCTGATAATCCTGTTGCCATTAAGGATCGGCATAGCAGCATTCACCAATTCCTCATAGCGGTAGAGCTTGTCCAGAGCATCCATAAGGGAAGCGGACCATGGAAGATCCATCACTTGACCTTGTACGGCATACCCTTTCCAATCGGTCTGCAATTGTTCCGCTGTGCTATCCCTATGGAGCTCATTATGGAGCGGAGAGAAGTCTGTGGCATGTATAGCCGCGAGAGCTTCCCCCATAGTGCTGCAGTGCTCCAGCCCCGCGTTGCCTGCAGATATAGAGCGGCCTTGAATCCATGGAAACAGCAGATAATACTGCCCGTCCACTTCATGCATACAGCTCCCCTCATGCAGCAGAGCCGGGAGAGCATTGATTCCATGTCTGCTTGCGAGCTCCGCGGCCTTCTCGGCGGCTGTCAGGTTATTCATCACCGATTCCCGCAGCATAATCTGCGGATTCAGCGCTTTCACTGCGTACTCTGCCTGATCCGTGGTCATCCGGTACATCCGGTGCAGGAACCCGCCGAAGATTTGCTCCGGCTCAGTGCGCAGTGACCCCAAGTTATATGTAGCACATAGCTTTTCAAAATTCAATTTATAATTCGTAAGCATCATCGTCAGTTAGTCCTTCCGGCATAAAAAATCAAATACTCATCCAGGTGGGCTCTCCAATACTCCCCGTCATGTTTCCCTGCTCTTAAGTGATATTCAACCGGCACGCCCTTATCCTTAAGCAGTGTATATAATTGCTCTGCACCTTCATAGAACCGGTAGCTGTCCTCTTCCCCGCAATCCAGGTATACTGCCAGACCCCTTAAATCCCTATCCTTCGCCAAAATAAGCGGATCACGCTCCTGCCGCTCCGCTTCTGTCGGATACAGGAATCGGATCAGGCCGTATTCACCGCCCACCGAAGACCAGTCATCCAGAAACAGCGCCGGACTATGCCCGCCTGCCCTGCTGTAGACATCGCTGTGCAGCAGCGCGGCATGCAGGCTGACAAAGCCGCCCATTGAAATACCGCCAATATAGCGCGAATCCCGCTCAGCTATCGTGCTGAAATGCGAATCCACATAATTCACAACATCCTTCACCAGATAATCTTCATACATCCCGTTATAGGTCGTCAGGGGATCACCCGGATCGTTCACTGCATAGGTAGGAGAAGAATTCAGCCCATAGCTGTTATCCATCTGCGGGGAGACGATAATGAGCGGATGGATCTGACCGGCTTGGTCCAGCCTTTCTGCATTCAGATGCAGCCCGAGGCCAGCGATCATATCCGTTTCTTTGCCGCCATAGCCGTGGATGAGATAGAGGACCGGGTAATGCTGCTCCGTGCTGTACCCTACGGGCAGGTAAATACTGAGCCGCATCTTCTGATCCAGCGCCTCACTGTGGAATGTTAAATTTTGAATTCCGGGGGTCTGCAGCGGTGCTGCTGACGCAGTCCCTTCGGCTGCGGCTGCGGACGCTTCCGGGGAAGCTGTCTGGACGGCCGCTGAATCTGTACCGGAAGAACAACTCACAAGCGACATGCAGCATATTAGCATGATTAGCATCGTTAGCACCTTTAGCTTAGACCTGGCATTTCCGCGGCTTTGCATAAATCGCCTCCAATATTCCATTTATCCCACCGAATAATAACGCTTACAATAAACATTATCATATCAATGAATGTTTGTGGTATGACTATTCTGCCGGCTGGAGCTGGATCAAGCCGGAACTTAGTCCGCTTCAGCAAGAATATCCGCTTTGAATAATATTATTCTAGTACAAGCACGTACAAGCATATACAAGCACGAAAGACCGCAGCTTCCGCGGTCTTTCGTACCCCTGTCAATAATCTCCATTCGCATCCCGGTCTGATGAGCGGGAAGATGGTATAAGCCTTAGAGTTATAGCCAGGCTACCCTAGTTAATCTTGGTAAGCAGCCACTTCTGGGCATCTGTTCCGTTGTCGGTCCATTGCTGTACTGCCGCACCATCCGCTGTAGAGGACGAGGAGACATCCATAGCCAGCCCGCTCGCTTTGGATATAAGCTTGTAGTAGCCGCCGCCTACATCGATGATGCTCCAGCGCTGGGCATTGCTGCCATTGTCATTGGCCTGCTGCAGCTGGACTCCGCTCGAAGTAGAGGCATTCGGAACATCCAGCACCTTGCCGCTATGCATCGCAGTAAGCTTGTAGAAGCCATCCCCTGTGCTCTCCACTCTGAACTGCTGGTTGCTGGCAGTATAATTAGTCCACTGGTGCATTTTGGCCCCGTCTGCCGTGGAGACATCCTTCACATCCAGCACTTTGCCGCTTACTTTGGACATTAATGTGTATACTCCGCCGCTGACAATGCCGCTCGATGGAGCGCCTTCCTGATACACACGCACATAGTCAACCAGCATTTGTGCCGGGAAGCTGGTAGCACTGTTCGGTGCGCCCGGCCAATTGCCGCCTACCGCAAGGTTCAGCAGCAGGAAGAACGGTTTCTGGAATTCCTCTGTATTGCCTGTTCCGTTCTCAATATAGAATTGATTGAACTGGTTGCCGTCCACGAACCACTTGATATATTTCGAATCCCACTCCACGCTGTACACATGATACTGGGAGAAATCCAGACTTCCGGACACCTGCCCATATTCGGCATGCCCGCCTGCATCCCAATGCACTGTACCGTTGACGAAGGCGTTATTATTCACCCGTTCCATAATATCCGTTTCCCCGGAGGCCGGCCAGCCGGCCGTGGTGATATTGGAGCCCAGCATCCAGAATGCAGGCCATAATCCCTGACCTGAAGGCAGCTTGATTCTGGCTTCTATTTTGCCGTAGGTGAAATTCTTGAGGCCCTGAGTCTTGATCCGTGCTGAGGTATAATTCATGCCGCCATAGGATTCCTTCTGCGCTGTAATTACAAGGTTGCCGCCGGTAACCTGCAGATTCTGTGCCCGGTTCGTATAATATTGCAATTCATTGTTTCCCCAGCCGCCGCTGCCGGTGCCGGTCTCGGCAGTCCAGTTGGCGGTGTTCAGGGAAGAGCCGTCGAACTCATCGCTCCAGGCCAGATTCCAGGTTGAAGCTGCGCTGGAATTCCCCGTAGGCACCAGTGCGATCAAAAGCGTGAACAGCAGAAACAAACTTAAGACTTTTCCTCTTCTCAACATCGTTGTCCTCCTCTTTGCTATTCAAGGTTGCCCATCCTATTTCAATGCACGCGTACGTTCGTGCAGTTGAAACCTAACCCAACCGGTTTCGAAAATGGCATTTGAGAACGTCTTCATCCGCTACACCCCATATATATCGTTTTTACTCCCGGTAAGAACTGTAATTTTGACAATTCAGCGAACCCGGCAGAAACGGAAGGAGAAGTGACCGTATGGAACCTATGCAATCTTATCTTTGCAGCAAAAGACCGCTTCCATAGAGGAGCGGCCTGTGCTTATCTTATGCTCTTACCTGCATTTCTACTCCATTCCGTGCTCTTCACGGATTTTGTACAAGCCCTGCAGCAGCAGCTCCGAAGGATCGCGGTTCAGCTGCAAATGCGTCAGCAACAGATGAAGCGGGATCGCGCATACGTTGTTCCCGTCAGTGATTGCAGGGAATCCTGCTTCAAAGACCGGGCCGTGCTCCGGGTTAAAGGCGAGGCCTGCATGGACCTGCTCCGGTGCGAACTCTTCACGGACAGCGGCGATGCACATGGGAACCAGCACATTATCAACAACGGCCTTGGCTTCCTCTTCATTCGGAAGAGGTTTAGGCAAGGAGTTGCCTCCCTTGGTCTTCATCAATTCGTGGAAGAAGGAGGCCATCCAGATCTCCGGACTGCTTCCGGACTGGAATCTGCCGGCCAACTCACGAAGGAAGAACCCGCAGTAATAATCATCATTGGCACTGTCCTTGACACGATACACAAACACCGGGCCGTAAGTATCCAAATTCAGAACCTGGCCTTCCACTTCACTGAAACTCATTTTTAGAGCTACAATGCCGTTATGAAAAACAGCCTTCAGCAGCTCGTTCCATTTCTCTTCGGTCATGACCTTCTCGGCAGCTTCTGCTTCACCGTTTGTTGCCTCATTAGTTGTCTCACTGGCTGTCTCATTGGTTGTTTCATTTGTCATAATTATTTTCACCCCGCTTCCTATCATACCATCCTATTGAACAAGGTAACATACCATATCTCTCAACTCAAATGGAAAGCTCTGCCGGCTCAAATGTATGTCCCCAACCAAAAGTGCTATACTAAACAGATGGAGTCACCATTTCATTTCGTAGAAGGGAAGGACAAATATCCATGAATACGAAACAATTGGACAGAATTCACACAGGCAAGGGCTTTATAGCTGCTCTGGATCAGAGCGGGGGAAGCACACCCAAAGCGCTGCTGCAATACGGCATTAAGGAAGACCGCTACTCCGGTGACGAAGAGATGTACGCGATGGTCCACGGGATGAGAACACGCATTATTCAGAGTCCCGCATTTAATTCGGAGCATATCCTCGGCGCTATTCTTTTTGAGAACACGATGGACCGTTTCATAGACGGACAATTAACCGCCGATTATTTATGGGAACAGAAAGGCATCGTGCCTTTTTTGAAAATCGATCAGGGACTGGCCGCGCAGGAAAATGGGGTTCAGCTCATGAAGCCCATTCCCGGTCTTGATGACCTGCTGGAACGGGCAGTCAAGAGGAATATCTTCGGCACCAAGATGCGCTCAGTAATCCATGAAGCTAACGCGGAGGGTATCCGGCAAGTCGTAGAACAGCAGTTTGCTGTCGCGGGGCAAATCGCCGGTTACGGGCTGGTTCCGATTATCGAACCGGAGGTAGACATTCTCAGCCCGGACAAAGCAGAGTCCGAGCTGCTGCTGAAGCGCGAACTAGCCACCCAATTATCCGCTCTGGAAGAGGGCGTCAAGGTCATGCTGAAGCTGTCTCTTCCAACTGAAGATAATCTGTACAGCGAACTCGCCGCAGATCCGCATGTAGTCCGCATCGTGGCATTATCCGGTGGCTATACCCAGGCAGAAGCGAATGAGAAGCTGGCCCGCCAGCATGGACTCATCGCCAGCTTCTCGCGCGCCTTGTCCCAGGGCCTCAGCGATCAGCAGAGTGACGATGAATTTAATAGCATACTTGCTGCGTCCACCCTTGCAATCTACGAGGCTTCCATAACTTGAAGCCTCCGCTGCTCCGCCTTTTCTCTTAAGTTTCCCACCCAATCTATAGAGTTGTTTGATTAGCAGACGAAGACCCCGGGACTAATGTCCCGGGGTCTCTTTGTTAAATAAGCCAAACATACGACTAGACTAATCCCAAAGCAGTAACCGCCCCATCGCTAAAGGTCCATCGGAACGGAATAAATCTAAAATGTTGTAAGGATTGCAACTTTGAGCCTGCGATGCCTGGGGCTACGGGTGAATTGTTGTATGAAATACAGGAATTCTCCCGCTAAACCGCTTGATGGAGGAGTAATGCTGTATTTCATACAACATATTCCGATTATGGCCGGGTTAGTGAAGAAAATGTTGTACTTTGTGCAGGATTTTGCGATCAATGAGAAGTTTCTCGCGGAAACAGCAGCTATACGTTCTTCAAACGAGCGGCTTCCGCCCGCACAAGTGGCGCTACTTCAGTTCCGAAGAGGCGGATCGCCTCCATGACCTCCGCATGCGGCATGGAGCCATGCGGCACATGCAGCAGGAACCGCGTGATCCCCACGTGCTGGTACAGGTGGATGATTTTGCGGGCAACCGTCACCGGATCGCCAACATATAACGCTCCGTCAAAGCTGCTCGCCGCTTCATAATCCGCACGGTGATAAGGCGGCAGCCCCTTCTCCACCGCCCGGACATTCGTCCGCGCGTGAGTGGACGGGAAGAACTTCTCTAGCGCCAGCTCATTGCTCTTCGCAATGAAGCCATGGGAGTGCGAGGCAATCGGCAGCTGTGACACATCATGACCGGCCTTGGCCGCTGCTTCCTTGTACAGCCGTACATGCGTGGCATAATCCGAAGGATTCACATTGCCGATAATCGCCAGGGCAAACGGCAAGCCCAGTGTGCCGGCACGGACCGCAGACTCCGGACTTCCGGCACTCGCAATCCATACAGGCAGGAGATTCTGCTCCGGACGCGGGTAAATCCCCAGATTATGTATTGCTGGGCGGTGCTTCCCGCTCCAGGTCACCTTCTCCGACTCGCGGAGCTTCAGCAATAAATCGAGCTTCTCGTCAAACAGTGCTTCATAATCCTTCAGATCATAGCCGAATAACGGGAATGACTCCACAAATGAGCCACGGCCTACCATAATCTCGGCACGGCCGTTCGAAATCCCGTCCAGTGTGGCGAAATCCTGAAATACACGCACCGGATCAGCTGACGAGAGAATCATGACTGCACTGGTTAGACGGATTCTGTTCGTCAGCGGTGCAGCAGCAGCCATTAGAACCGCAGGCGATGAAGCTGCAAAATCAGGCCGGTGATGCTCACCTACGCCGTATACATCCAGTCCCACCTGATCCGCGAGCACGATTTCCTCCACCACTTCACGCAGCCGCTGCGCGTGGCTCAGGGTCTCACCGGTATTCACATCAGGCGTTGTCTCGACAAAGGTGCTTATTCCAAGTTCCACTTGTTGTTCCTCCTAAAAGTTATGTTAGCATCTGCTCCATGGGAGTCCCCTTAGCAAAACTTGCTTCGAAAGCATACGCATAGTCAGTAATCCTTATATTTTAAATCTAAATAGTTAAATATTCAAAAACTAAATTTCCGCGCGGCAAAAAACCCGAGTCCTCCGCCGCCTTGGGCTGCCTTACTGATTAACCTAGGGCGAGTCCGGCATAACCGGTGGTCTGTAATAGCCTTCTGGAGATACATCACCGCTACTCTATAACCTGAAAACAGTCCCGGTTATGTTAACCGGGACTGCAGAAGAATACGCCAATTACTTCACCAGTTCCTCCAGGCTGCCGAATAGATCGCGGACCGATTTCAGCTTCGACTCATTGCCGACCACACAGAAGTAATTCTGCTGCGTCACTGCCTGAAGCAGGCCGGCATATTGCCTGATATCCCCTGAGGTTGTTGACAGAATTTCATTCCGTTCCTGCTGCAGGTCTGCAGCGGTAATCTGCTCGAAATAATGCCGGTCCGCCTGCCGTCCTTGTGCACCGGGACTCAGCGGCTGGTCCACCATCGCCAGCGTACCGATGATCGCCTTCGTCATCTCCTCTTCATCTGCTGCAAATTCCCCGGCAAACAGATATGCCCGGTCATAAATCTCCAGTGTCTCCTGCAAATTCGGATCACGGTAAGAAGTAAACAGGAGCACACCGTCTCTGCGCAGAACGAGATTGCCGCCATAAGCTCCGCCCTTGACCCGGACAGCATTCCACAGGTAGGTCAGGCTGAGGATTCTTTTGAGCACCTGCAGCTTGCCGGAATAAGCAAACCCCAGCTTCGTGAAGTCATACCCTTTGACCACATACTGCACCTGGCTGGCAGACATGAACCCTTCGTTGCCCGCCTGGTCCAGCGCAGACAGCAGCGGCAAGAACTGAACCTGCTGGTCCCGCAGATCCAGCTGCGCCAGGTGTGCAGTGAATTCCGCATACGTATCCAGCGTTCCGGTTACGGACAGTGTTACATTCTGCGTATTGAACAGAAGCCCGCAGATTTCCTTCAGAGTGTCAGCAAGCAGTTCAGCCTGCTGGTCAATCCGGCTGGCCAGCTCTTTGATGAAGCGGTAATAGGCCATACCGCCGAGCTGCTCCTCATACATCCCTCTATCCGTGAAATAAGAGAGCACCCGGCCGGCTGCGATTTCATTGCCTTTCTGGTTCAGCATTGCTTCCATGAAGGAGGCTTCCCGGCGGACAATCTCCTGCAGCTTGGATAAATTATTCAAGTTGCTATTGTAGAGCAGCTCGTGCAGCAGCTTCAGGGAACCGCCGATGTTGCCTTGCATGACCTTGATGCGGGCGCTGAATTTGGGCTGGTAGCTTCCTTCGCCAGCTTTGCCGGCCCCAAATATCTCATTCTGAAAGCGGATGCCGCCGGTTGTGATCCCGATTTCACTGGTCAGCTCTTCAATGCTGTAAGCCGCAGTCTCCAGTTGCCCCAGTACCCTCGCCAGCAGTTCCAGATAAGGAATCTGTTCTGCCGCCAGAACCCGGGTGTCCCAATACAGCTTAATATAGGCGATGGTTCCCGCAGCCGCTTCATGATGCAGCACTTTGATTCCATCCAGTCTATGCTCCTTAGTGGGCACCCCGGGCGGAGCGCTGCGGTCAATGTCCTGAAGGGACAGCTTCGGAAGCTTCTGCAGATCCTCCGCGGCATCCGGACGGTTCTGCCGGGCCAGCAGCTTCTCCGTATTCAGCACCAGCTCTTCGCGCTGTACCGGCGTCAACGAGGCTTTATATTCAGCCAAACGGCTTCGGGCCGCCGCTTCCTTGTCTGCCGCAAGGGTCTGGGAAGGCTTCAGGACAACGACGCTGCAGTGATCGCTATTCAGCAGGTAGGTCTCGATCAGCCGCTCGAAATACCGGTTAGCACTTTGTTCGCGGATAGACGCAATTGCAGCTTCATACTCCAGATACGTGGACGGCAAGCCGTCATACAACCAGGCCTTCATCACTTCCATATTATAGGTCAGGCCCTTCGGGTACTGGTTGAAGTCTGCTTCGCGCAGTTCAAATTCCTTGCTGTTCACCGCAGCCAGCACCAGCTTCTCATCCAGGCCGTCCGCGGCAAGGCGGCTTAACGTCGTTCTGACCAGATTCACGAAGGCCTCCTTGGCGGAGGGATTAGAATGGGTCAAGGCAATGCCAAGCATAGGCTGGACCATACTGTCGGAGTAAAAAGAAACCACATCCTTGCCGAGTCCGCTCTCCAGCAAAGCCTGTTTCAGCGGAGCGGCGTTGCTGTCCATCAGCATGCTTTTCAGAATGGCAAAGGCCAGATTCAGCTCCCGGTCCAGGGAGGTTCCGATTACATAGTTCAGGCTCACGTAAGTCTTGTCAGCGGCGGTTTCGGTCTCCAGAATGGGATACTCCGCCGTAAGCCCGGTTATTCCTGTCGGCTGCTGCAGGGCAATCCCCGTATCGATATCCTTGCGGTTATACCGGCTGAGATATTCCTCGTGGATTAATTGCAGCCTCGCTTCGATATTCAAGTCTCCATAGAGATAGAAATAACTGTTGGACGGGTGGTAATAACGGCTGTGCGCCTCCAGGAACTGCTCATAGGTCAGCGCAGGGATATGTTCCGGGTCTCCGCCGGAGGAATGCCGGTATACCGTATCCGGGTAGAGCGACTTTTTGATCCGGTCGATTAATACCGTGACGGGTGAGGAATAAGAGCCCTTCATCTCGTTGTAGACGACACCCTTATAGATCAGCTCATCCCCGGAGCGCGGCAGCTCGTAATGCCAGCCCTCCTGCTCAAAAATCTCCCGCTGGCTGTAAATGTTCGGCTGGAACACGCTGTCCAGATAAACCTCCATCAAGTTGGCAAAATCCTGTTCATTCCGGCTGGCCACCGGATACATCGTCTTGTCGCCAAAGGTAAAGGCGTTCAGAAATGTTTTCATTGAGCCTTTCAGCAGCTCTACAAATGGTTCCTTTACCGGATATTTATCCGAGCCGCACAGGACCGAATGCTCCAGAATATGGAACACTCCCGTGCTGTCTGCAGGCGGAGTCCGAAAGCTGACACTGAACACCTTGTTATCATCCTGATTCTGTACGTATAGCAGCCTTGCGCCGCTCTGCTGATGCTCCAGCGTATATACCGAGGATTCGATTTCCCGGATATACTCCTGATGCATGACTTGAAACCCGGAATAGACTTGGCCTGTGATTAAGCTGCTCATATATTTCCCTCCTTGGTTCAGGGCTGGCCTGATGCCATGAGCTTATCATATCCGGGCTTTCGGGTTCCACTGGGGAATGTGCAGACGCCTCTTTTAACGGAGCCATTCCTCCAAATGCGCTGCCACGAATTCATCATCCGTGAGATGGGGGTAATCCCTGGTGACTCTGCTGATCTCCTCCAGCTGCCCGGGTGAGAGCTGCTCCTCCGGATTCAGGCACCATAAGCCTTCAAGCAGTCCCTGGCGGCGCAGCGCCTCATGAATGCCCGGAATACAACCGTGAAATTGATGGGCCGGATCAAACAAGGCCGCGTTGCTGTCGGTCACCTCAATGCCAAGGGTCAGCCAGCTGGATGACAGGGTAGCCTCATTGCGCATTTTCCGGATCGTATCCAGAAGCTGAACCGCTTTGCTTGTCCAGACCGCCCAGTGACCGAGAAGCCCGCCGACAATTTTCTTCTCCATGGGTTCCCCGTTAACCTTGAAGCGGTAGGTGGTGAGCAGATCCGTAACAATATTATCGTCATTGCCGGTATAGAGAGCGATTTCGCTGCTGCGGCTGGACTCCATCACCGCCCGGACCACATCGAGGCTCTGATAACGGTTGAACGGTGCCATTTTGATCGCGATAACGCCTTCAATCTCTGCAAAGCTCCGCCAAAAGTCAACGCTTAATATCCGGCCGCCCACGGAAGGCTGCAGATAGAAGCCGAAGACGGGAATCACATCCGCCACTCTCCTTGTGCGTTCCAGCAGCTGCTCCTCGCTCCAGTCCTGCAGTCCGCCCATGCTGAGAAGTCCCGCCTCATAGCCCAGACCTGCGGCGAGCTGCGCTTCCCGGACAGCCTGCTCCGTGTCTCCGCATATGCCTGCCACCTTCAGGAAAGGACGGGTAAGGCCGGCACGCTCCACTTCTTCCGCAGCCAGCCTGAGCACCGGCTCCAGCAGCCCGATCCCGGGGTCCCTGATTTCGAACTGCGTGGAATGCACGGCTACAGCAACTCCGCCTGCCCCGGAGGCGATATAATAACGGGTCAATGCCCGCTGGCGGCGCTCATCCAGCTTGCGTTCTGCCGTAAGGGCCAGAGGATGCGCCGGAATCGCCAGACCTTCATGCAGCGCTTCATAGAGCTCCGGAGTTAACGGTTGTCTGCTCGCTCCCATTAATAGTTGCCCTCCCGTTCCTGAAAATGTGTCGGCTTGTTCCAGGTCTCACTGCCCGCAGCCACCCAGTCCGCCACCCAATCGATCATCTGTGCCAGCGATACCCGGGGATATCCGAAGGAAGCCGCGGCCTTCGCAGCATTGCTCAGCAGGGCTTCCGGGGCTTC
The DNA here is from genome assembly GCF_037963255.1 of Paenibacillus sp. FSL H8-0259. NCBI lineage: Bacteria > Bacillati > Bacillota > Bacilli > Caryophanales > Paenibacillaceae > Paenibacillus > Paenibacillus sp. FSL H8-0259. The sequence goes on along the minus strand of NZ_CP150147.1, from coordinate 2,660,511 downwards.
AGCACCCGTGAAGACAGGCTCAGTTCCCAGCCTGCGGCCGATTTCCGCGGCCGCCCAGCGCAGCGACACCGTCTCCGGTCCGGTGATGTTCATGACATTCGGCGGCGAGCTGCAGCGGAGCAAGGCGCGCAGGGCAAGCTCATTGGCATCCCCCTGCCAGATGACATTGGCGTGTCCCATCGTCAGATCGATGGGCCGCTGCTCCTTAACGGATCGGGCAAGCTCCAGCAGAACGCCATAGCGCAGGTCTATGGCATAATTGAGCCGGTAGATGAACATCGGCGTATTGTTCTTATGCGAGAAATGCTCGAAGATCCGCTCACGCCCCAGACAGGACTGTCCATACTCGCCGTTCGCATTCGGTGAGGTGCGTTCTGTTGCTCCGCCTTGGCCCACCGGCGTGAACGGGTAGACATTGCCTGTCGAGAAGACGACAATCCGCGAATCGCGGAAGCGCTCCGCCACACGCCCCGGCAGATAGGCGTTCATCATCCAGGTGAAATGCTCATTGCCTGTTGTGCCGAATTTATTGCCGGCCATGTACAGGATATTCTTCGTGTCAGGCAGTGCCCGCAGCGCGCTGTCGTCAGACAAATCCGCCGCGATCACCTCCACTCCGGCTTCAATTAATTCTTGCTTCAATGCCTCATTCGAGAAGCGGGAGACGCCTATCACCTTCTTGTCCAGCCCTGCCTCCCGGATGGCATTTACGGCCAGCCTGGCCAGACTCGGGCCCATTTTGCCGCCTACTCCGAGCAGCATGATATCCCCGTCGAGCCGGGCGAGCTCCTCCAGCAGTGCGGCAGACGGACGGGCCAGCCGGTCTTCCAGCTCCTGAACAGACCGGATCACAGCTTGCGTTGGCATTTGCATAAGAATTCTCCTTTAGGTGGATAAAATTTATGGTTAGTCCTGCTTGGCTCCGTCCAGCAGCTCCCGGCGAAGCTCTGCCGGCAGCAGGAAATCGAAATCACAGCCCAGATTCGCCTGCAGCACGCGCTCATGGAACAGCAGGCCGTAGCCTCTGTCATAATGGGGCTCCGGCGCCTTCCAGGAAGCCCGCCGCCGGGCCAGCTCCTCATCCGGCACCTTCAGGACCAGTCTTCTCGCTGCAATATCCAGCTCGATTTCATCGCCGTCCTGTACCAGCGCCAGCGTTCCTCCTACAGCCGCTTCCGGCGCCGCATGCACGATCAGGGCGCCGTAGGAGGTGCCGCTGATCCGTGCATCAGAGATGCGGACCATGTCTCTTATGCCGCGCACCAGCAGCTTCTGCGGAATCGGGATCTGCCCGATCTCCGGCATCGCGGGTGCACCTTTGGGGCCGGCGTTCTTGAGCACCAGTACACTGTGCTCATCTACCGCAAGCTCCGGGTCGTCGATCCGCAGCTGAAGATCCACCGGGCTCTCGAACACCACGGCGCGCCCGGTGTGCCGCTTCAGATGCGCTGATACCGCAGTCTGCTTAATCAGCGCGCCATCCGGGGCCAGATTGCCGCGCAGCACGGCAATTCCGCCCTCTCTGTCCAGCGGCTCCGCCACGCTGCGGATCACCTCCCGGTCCAGCGTGACCGCCTGGACCAGATTCTCCGTAACCGTCCGCCCGGTTACGGTCAGGCAGCCGCCATGCAGCAGCGGCTCCAGCTCCTTCATCAGCGCAGGCACGCCGCCTGCTTCGAAATACTCCTCCATCTGATATTTGCCCGAAGGCCGCAGATTCAGAATGAACGGCGTCCGGCGGCTGATGTCATCGAATGTCTCCAGCGGCAGCTTCCGGCCCAGCCGCTGGGAAATCGCCACCAGATGGATGATGGCATTCGTGGAGCCGCCGCTGGCCATCGTGACCGTGATGGCATTCTCCATTGCCTCTGCCGTCATGATGTCGCGCGGGCGGATATCCCGCCGCACCAGCTCCACAATCTGCTTGCCGGTCCGCTCGGAGAGATGCCTGCGGCGGCTGTCCGGCGCGGGGATCGCCGCGCACCCCGGCAGCGCCATGCCAATGGCTTCGGCAATCGAGGCCATGGTGCTGGCTGTGCCCATCACCATGCAGTGCCCGTCGCTGCGGCAGATGGCGTCCTCCGCCACCGCCAGCTCCTCGTCCGTAATATTTCCCGCTTTATGCTCCAGCGTGAAGCCGTAGCAGTCGGTGCAGGCACCCAGGCTGCGTCCGCCCAGGCGGCCGTTCAGCATCGGCCCGCCCGTGAGCACAATGGCCGGAATGTTCACACTGGCGGCGGCCATCAGCTGGGCAGGCACTGTTTTATCACAGCCGCCGAGCAGTACCACCCCGTCTATGGGATGGCCCTTCATCATTTCCTCCGTGTCCATCGCCATCAGGTTGCGTAGCAGCATCGTCGTCGGCTTGACATAAGGCTCGCCGATCGATATCGTCGGGAATTCCATCGGCACCCCGCCAGCCTGCCAGACCCCGCGCTTCACATAATCCACCAGCTCATTAAAGTGCGAATGGCACTTGTTCAGCTCACTGAAGGTATTGCAGATGCCGATGACCGGCTTGCGCAGATCCTCCTCGGTATAGCCCATCGACTTCGTAAACGAACGGTGAATGAAGCCCCACAGATCTTTTTCCTGGAAATAGGCTTCACTCTTCAGTCTGCGTCCGGCAGCACCGCTCCCGGCGCTGTCCGCCCGGCTGGTTTCCGTATGCTCCTCCATGCTCCATCTCCCTTTGGCTTCCAGCCTGCTGTTGTACAAATTAGACCAGCCCGAGGATTTCCGGTGTCGGCCGGTGAATAATGTCTTCAATGAAATCCTCCGCTACACGCGGCAGCCTGGTTCCCTCCACCGGATCATTGATCCGGTACAAGGCATCCAGCATCTGCTGCGTACCGAAGAACGGATAATCCGAGCCGAACAGCAGCTTGTCCTGCACCCCGTATTCCGCAGCGGAGACCAGTGCATTATAGAATTGCCACGGACGGCTGCCGAGTGCAGACACGTCCATGTACAGGTTAGGATGCTTGCGCACCAGCGAGATGCATTCATCCACCCAGGGGTGACCCATATGGGCTACGATCATTTTCAGCTTCGGAAAAGCCCTGGCAATTGGATCAAGCATCGCCGGGCGGGAAGCATCCAGATATCCCTCCGGGACAAAGGATGTTCCCTGATGCCATAGAACCGGAACGTTCAGTTGCTCCGCCTTAGCATAGAGCGCCATATGCTTCGGATCCTCCGGATAAAAGTTCTGATAGATCGGGGCCAGCTTCAGTCCCTTCAGCCCCAGCTCGCGGACAGCCGTTTCGAACTTGCCTACACAGTCCAGATCATTCGGATCCACGCTGGCAAAACCAAACAGCCTTCCCGGGTCCGTACGGCAGTATTCCGCCACATATTCATTCGGCACCACCAGCCCGGTGGCAGACGCCGCCATCGCCAGTACTATGGCTCCCGAGAATCCTTCCAGGTTGCCCCGGTGCTGCTCCGGTGTAGCCTCAATATTCATATCCGGGCCCCAGGCGCGCTTGATCGCGGCATCCGTAGGTCCGGCCACCATTCCCGGTCCAAACAAATGAGTATGGGAATCAAAAATCATCTCTGCACCTCCTTCAAGCTATAATTCACTTCCGTTAGCCAGATGTCCGCCATCTACACGGACCGTTTCTCCCGTCACATACGAAGCTTCGTCTGAGGCCAGGAAGAGAAACACGCTGGCAACCTCCTCTGGAGCCGCTGCCCTTTTCATCGGAGTATGCTCCGAATGGGACGGCAGTCCGCTTTCCTCGCGCAGCCTGCGGTCCAGCGGGGTATCCACGAAGCCCGGTGCCACTGCATTGACCCGGATTCCATACGGAGCCAGCTCTACCGCCATAGACTCTGTCAGCAGGATAACGGCTGCCTTGGAAGCATTGTAATGGGCAAGCTCCGCGCTGGCCGATATCCCGTTTTTGGAGCTCATATTAATAATTGCACCGCCGCCGCCCTGGCCAATCATCTGCCTCGCAGCCAGCTGGCCAAGCCTGTACACCGCACGGACATTGATCTCGAAGACTGCATTCCAGTGCTCCAAGGAAATATCGAGAAAGGATTCTCTATAGGCAATTCCTGCATTATTCACAACGATGTCAATTCCGCCAAAATGCGCGAAGGCCCTGGCCGCAGACGCCTCAAGCTGTGCCGGGTCGCGCAGATCGCAGACCTCCGTGGTCCAGCTTCCGCTGTAGTCTGCCAGTTCATCAGCGGCAGTAAGCAGCTCTGCTTCGCTGCGGTCCAGCAGGACCACGCGGGCCCCCTCCTCCAGGAATCGGCGGGCAATCGCCAGCCCGATGCCCCGCCCCGCGCCGGTTACCAGCACTCTTTTTCCAGCCAGCCTCATGATGTAGACACCCCGCCTTCGTGGTTTAGAGTACTCCGTATTTATCGTAGACCTGCCGCAGCGTAACGCCTGCCAGCAGCTCATCGCGTGTATGATTCTCGCGTGTCGCCTTATCCGTCGCCAGTGCGAACACTTCATCAATGATGGCGCCCGGTATCACCACGACACCGTCACGGTCGCCAAAGATAATGTCGCCGGGCTGCACCAGCACACCTCCGCACTGCACGGGAATATCGTAGTCGATAACGATCCCGCGTCCCTGCGAATCTACCGGCTTGGTGCCGGTAGCGAAGACGGGGAAGCCCAGCTCCAGAATTTTGGCTGTATCCCGGATTAAGCCATCCACGATCGCTCCCCGCCCGCCGCGCATCTTGGAGGCCGTTGACAGCAGCTCCCCCCACAGGCCATTCTGCCTGGATTCATTCGTGCAGCCGATCACAATTTCTCCCGGCTTGACGCTGTCTACCGCTTCAATTTCCTTAGTGTAGGGATCTTCGGGCAGATGGTGGATATCCACCGACAGAATGGTTTTGGCACGTCCGGCCACCACCCAGGAGGGATCGACCGGATTGATATTCTCGCGCATCACCTGATTGCGGTAGCCCAGCTGATCCAGCGTATCGGAGATAACCGCCGAATAGAGCGTTTCACACATCGTATCGAATAGCTTCTGATCGTCCATTGTTCATCCCGCCTCTTTAATATGGTTACATACCTTCAAATCCTGGCATTACCTGTGCAGCTTAACCGGTTGTCCTTCCTGTACGGAACGGTAGGCATTCAATGCGACCTCCGCCGATCTGAGACCATCCAGTCCGGTCACCGGTACCGGCGTGCCTTCCAGCAGTGCCTGCACGAATGCCTGCAGCATCAGTCCGTTCATATCGTCTCCCCAGAAGGACCAGCTGCCTTTGCCGGATGCTCTGCCATACACATTGTTCTTCTGATTGAAGGCATCGATGGAGATGACTCCCTCTGTCCCGATGATCTGCAGGGTTACATCCCCCCAGGTGGGAAATCCGGGATTACGCGACCAGCTCGGGTCCAGAACGCCGAACACGCCATTTGCAAAAGTGACATGCACCATGCCGGAATCATCAATCGTCCGCTTGTGCTCAGGATCGAATAAGGTTCCCGCATAGGCATAGACCTGCTCGACCGGTGAGCCGGTGAACCAATTCATCAGATCCATCACATGTACTGTATGATCCAGCACAGCGCCACCGCCCGAAAGCGAAGGCTCGGCGAACCACGCCGGACCCGGGAACGAGCCTCTGTTGGTTCCTTTAAAAGCTATAATCTCTCCGATCTCCCCCCTGTCAAATGCCTCCTTGGCCCGGACCACCGGGGTTAGAAAGCGGCAGGGAAAAGCGGTCATCAGCTGGACCCCTTTGGCTTCGCAGTCTGCAATCATCCGCTCCATCTCCCCGGCAGAGAGGCCAAGCGGCTTCTCGCAGAGAACATGCTTGCCTGCTTCAGCAGCGGCAAGGGTATGCTCCGCATGATGAACATTCTCCGAGCATATGATCACCGCATCTATCGACGCATCGGCCAGCAGTTCGCGGTAATCGCTGTAGTAAGGGATGGCATGGCGCCTGGCCAATTCCTCTGTCCGCTCCGGCACGGGATCAGCGATTCCGCCTACCGTCACCTCCGGCATCTGTTGAAGACAGACCAGATAATCATAGGCATGGGCATGGGCGAAGCTGAGCATTCCCACATTGAGACGTCTCATCTAATCCCTCCTTTGGCATCGAGCTTAACGGGAAGTCCGGTTGCCCCTGAGCTCACGGCAGCTTCCGCCCAGCGTACAGCCTGAACGGCATCTTCTGCCGTGACCTTAGGCTCCGCACCGCTGGCAATGCACCGCAGGAAATGCTCCAGCTCTTCATAGTAGGGGTCTTTCAGCAGCACGCTTGCCGGAGTCTCCACGAACCCCGGAGCAGACCCCGAGGCAGCTGCCCGCCGGATATGCACGCTTTCCCCGTCCGGGGTTCCGCCCGAGATAATGACTTCTGCACCGGCATATTCAAACGCAGTATGAAACGCGCCAGGATACCCCCAGAAGGCCTCCAGCTGAGCAAGCGTTCCGTTCCCGAAGCGGAAGGTCGCGGAAGCATAATTCATCGTCTCCGTCCGGTGCTCGAAGGCATACACCTCCTCCGCTTCGCCAAAGGTCCCGCGGATATAATCAATATCGTGAATCATCAGGTCCACAATCACGCCGCCGCTCAGCTCCGGGTCGCGGAACCATTCCTGAACCTGGCCGGGATGCGAGCCTGCTCTCTTGGCATGGAAGATGCCTCCCCCGCCTCCGCCATGCTGCCTGATTCCTTCCGCAAGCTGGCTGTAGGCGGGGAAGAAGCGGACCACATGTCCGACAAATAACCGGACACCTTTACCGTTACAGTATTGGACCGCCTCCTCGGCTTCCGCGGAGGTCAGCGCCAGCGGCTTCTCGCAGATCACATGTGCACCGTAGTCCGCTGCCAGCCGTACCATCGGCACATGCAGATAGGTGGGTACAGCTATACTGACCACCTCCGGTTTCTCCCGTTCGAGCATTTCCTGTGCCGACAGGTAATACTTCACACCTGCCAGCAATCCAAGCCTCTCGGCCGCTTCCCCGTTGATATCGCATACCGCGATGAGCTGAGCCTCAGGCATGGACATATATCTGTCCGCATGAATGTTCCCCATACCGCCGCAGCCGATCACTGCTGTCTTGAGCATTCCGTTTCTCCCCTTTCCGAATGTAACTCCTTATTACAAAAGAACAGCCTGTCCGTATCATCGGGTACGATTAAGCTCCTTACAGAAGCACGGTCTGCCCCGTTACCCTGCTCTCATTGGCCGCTTCCAGAAAGCGGATCAGCTCCAGCGTCACCGCCGGGCTTACGGGCGGAGGCGCTCCCCCCGCCATCAACAGAAACTGCCTTAGCAGATTCTGATGGCCTGCTTCATAGTGCCCGCCCAGCGCATTTACTGCTGTGCTGCCCCGTTCCCTGTGCAGCACAGCAGTGAAATCGGTGCCTCCGGTTACGTTGCCGCGCATGGTGCCGATCCGTCCGTCCCTCCACTGCCCGACTGCCCATTCCTGGGTTTCATTACTCTGGGCTCTCACCGATATGCAGCCTCCGCCAAGTGCCGCGTACAGCATCTCTGCGGTATGAATGCCGTACCAGAATAATCCCGGCTGGGTCGGCTGCAGCTCGAGCGGACCGCAGCAGTCTGCTCCTACAATGGAGCCTGCACTCTCATCCTTCAGCGCCTCATTCAGCGGCCCGCCGAACCGGACCATCGAGCTGGAGAACACGGGTGTCCCGTAGCTTGCAGCAAGCTCCATGATGGCCCGGGCATCCGCGCTGGTGAGCGCAAGCGGCTTGTCGATGAACACCGGCTTGCCGTAGGGTGCCAGAACCGCGAACTGTTCACGGTGTACTCTTCCGTCTACAGAAGTCAGCAGTACCGCATCCGTTCTTTCGGCTACTTCAGCAATGGAAGCCACCAGCTCGACACCATAGTGCACCTGCAGCTCCCTGCTGATCGCTTCCACCCGTGAGGCGCTTAACGGGAAATCCGCCGAGCCCCCGGCATACCCGCAAGTCAGCCTCCCGCCGGGTACATGCAGCGGATGGGACGCACGGTTCAGCAGCGAAGCATAGATTCTGCTGTGTGAGGTATCCATGCCCACCATACCAATGTTCAGCTCTTTCATCTCTGCACCTCCGCCCGCGTAGACTTGGGTTAACTAGTACTTGCAGCAACTAATGTATTCTGTTCCAAATGGATATTCAGGGATAGTTGTATATAGTTGTATAATGTACAATTAAAAAAGCTCAAAAGGGATGCTTGCATCATATAACTGCAGTCTGTACAACTAAATTTGCCCGAATGGGCCAGAACCAAGGAACAAAGGCAGTTTAATTGTACGAAATACAACTAAACGGATTATTGGTTGAAAATCAGGTGATTTAGTTGTACAAAGTGCAATTAAGCATACCGCATACCGCCCTACCGTTTACCGTTTACAGCTTACCGCTTACCGCCTACTGCCTACCGCTTACCGTTTACCGTTTACCGCAAACGCCCAGACATATGCCGTAATCGGGTCATGGGTTGCCGTGACTCCAAAGAATATTTGGCCCTCCGGCCGCTGTCTGTCCCCAGGTTTCTTGATCTAATCCGCTGTTCGCAGTGGAAAATCTCAGCCAGCTTATGCTTCCGATGCTAGCTTTCCTATGGAAAGCTTTCTGGCGACGCTACCTTCATACAGCTCCAGTTCCAAATTCCCTTCCGCCGCTTTTCCCAGTCCGTATATTATTAAGTTCAATCTATATAGCAGTTAATGAACGCCCCCTTGTGCCTGCGGACAACTTAGATTAACTGTGGTATGCACGTTCCCTTACGAAATGTTCCAGCAGCGCCATGTATGCTTTTCCAACCTCTTCAATGCTATACACCGTTCTTGCCTTCTGCTCGCCCAAGGTCATCAAGCGTTCCCGCAGGGCGTTCTGTTCGAGCAGAAGGGCCACACGCCGGACACATTCCTCTTCATTTCCGGTAGCATACAGCGATACACTCAGCTCATCATCCAGCAGCTCAGGCAACGCTCCGACCTCCGGCACGACAACCGGACACCGGCAGGCCATCGCCTCCAGGACGGTCATCCCGAAGGATTCATTGCTGGTAGTACTGATATACACCCCGCCACTCCCGGCAACCGCAGAATAATAATGGTGCATCTCTTCATAATCCACTTTGGGCAGCCACTCAAAATGCCGGATTCCCAGCTCCTGCACTCTCGCCCGGAGTTTGCCGGTAATTTCTTCGGGAGCGGTGTAACCGCCGACAAGCAGGAACTGCAGGTCCGGGAATTGCGCATTCAGCCTGCCTGCTATGTTCATGAAGGACTCCCAGTTTTTATGCCGGTCCAGCTTGCCTACCCACAGAATGGTAGGCGGCCGCTCGCCGGAGAGGGGTTCGTATTTGAATAGTTCCGTATCCAGGCAGTTATTGATATGACAAGCATCTGTAATCCCGATTCCCTCCAGCATTTCCTTCATATAGGCAGAGGGCGTGATGACAAAGTGAAAGGGCAGGGTATCCCTGGATTCAGCCAGCTTCCGCAAGGGCTCTTCATAGGTGGTGTGCACCTCGTGAATGATCAGCTTCCGTTCTTCCGCCGGGCCCAGCGCTTCATACAGCTCATAGGTATCAATGGTGATGATTACGTCAAAGTCATGCACCTTAATGTAGCTCCTGATTTCATCAGGTGTTCCGAGGATACGGACATGCACATAGCCTTCAAAAGCGCCGGCCCCGCCGTAGTCCTCAAGAAAAGCAAAATGCACCTCCGCACGGCCGCGCAGAAACTTAAGCCTGTTCGCCAGCTGCGTGGTGACTCCGCCCAGCAGGCAAAATTTGTAGAAATATAGGATTTTCATGATTCCTCCTGACTTGCCGTCAAGGCCTGCATCCGGTACAGCGCGGTTGCTCTGGCAAAAAACAGTTCCCCTTCGCCGTCCACCGCAAGCAGCCGGGCATCGTCGTCCAGCACCTCAAGCCTGTCCTGGCGCACATCATATTGGAACAGGGTTTTCATTGCGGTTCCGTACAATATGCCTTCCCTGTACAGCAGCTCGTTGCCTCCCCGCCAGAAGTGGGTCATTTCTTCCCAATCCGCCGGGCATACCCGAATCGTCCTTTCAGTCCCCAGCGTGAACGGATTAAACAGGAAGAGCAGCCCTGCAGTGAGTCCCCATACCTTGCCTTCATCATCCAGCGCCAGCGCCGGGATGGCCATTTCTCCCGGTACCGGAACGCCCTCCCACACCTTGCGGCGGGTGTTCACATCCCAGATCATCAGGGACGCTTCCGTCCGCTCCGGCGCTATGCCGAGCCCTCCCCAGACAGAGCCTCCGGCGAACAAAAGGTCTTCACTTGCAGTCAGTGACACGATGCTCTGCTGCGGCAGCAGCCCCCTGAGTACTTCCCGCGCCCCGGTTTCTGGATGCAACAGGGTTAATGCACCTCCATGACGGCCGTAGGACGGTACGGTTCCGATAGCCAGTTCTTCTCCCGCCCGGGTCCAGGCAAAAGCACGGTCCTGTTCTTCGCCTTGCAGGGAGAAAGCCAGCCTGGGATTAAGGCCGGGATTCCATTCCCGTGACGGGTCATAGGCGAAGATATTCGCTTTGGGGTACACTCCCAGATACATAATGCCGCCGGCTTCCATCATGCCCTCGATCTGCCCGATCCCCCGGCGGGAAACGATTTCCGAGGTGGCCGGATCGTAACTGGCCAATCCCCCGGCGAAATAACCGCCGGTATACAGCTTCCCTTCCGGCCCCCAGGCCAGGGACTGCAGGTGAACCGGCTGCCCCTGCAGCATGAAATCCATGACCGTGTGCCGGTCATGCTCCGGATCATAGATCCAGCAGGTCCCGTCCCTGCGCACACCTGCCAGGCAGCTTCCCTGCGGATTCAGCGGATGGCCCTCCAGCCAGCCGTAGTCTCCTGCCGGTTCCGGCATGGCAAATGAAGTAGGGGTAAGCACGCCCGTTGCCAATGCATAACGCTGCAGAACATCATCCTTGATGAAATAGATGTTCCCGTGACGGTCAGGCAGCGACACACTGAGTCCACTTACATGATCGATAGAATTCTCCCACCGGCGCAGCTTCAGATCATAGATATATAATCTAGAACTCGGTGTTATCCGAATTATCAGCTTCCCGTGTACAATATTCAGATCATACACCAGCTGCTCTGTGCGGCTCTCTTCCGGCAGGCTGATTTCACTCCGTTCACCTGTCTCTGTGTCCAGTTCCACAATATGCGGACACCGGGTTCCAGCCCCCACATATAGCTTGCCCTCCCAGGCTTGCATGCACCGGGCATATTGCTCTCCGTCCACCATGGCGCCGTAATCTCTGAACTGTCCCGTGGACGGGTTATATTGAAAGACTTTGCCGCCGGGATAGCAGCCGCCATAGATGTTGCCTGCGTTGTCGGCGGCAAGCCGCCAGGTGTAGAATTCGCCTGGAATCATCTCCCCCAGGTTCTCGATGCCCTGTTCATGCGTAAATCTGTATAGAATCCCGCTGCCGCCGATGTAGATTCCGCTGACCGCCGCAACCACTCCCCAGCAATGATCCGAGCCTTCCAGCGCGAATTGCTGCACTGGCTCGGTACCAGCAGGATCAAGTACAAACAGCATGCAGGGACTGCCGGAGGATACGGCATAGATCCGGTCCTGCCCCTGCCGCTTGCCATAGGCCGATGCCCATACCGCAAGCCCGTTCAGCGGCTCGCCGATCCTCAGCGCCTCCATGATTATTGCCCCTCCCGGGCTTGGGCTGCAGCAGGCTCTGCTTCCTGAACACCGGTTACAGGATAGGCGAGCACTGCTCCCAGCAGCTCTGCAGGAGATTGTGCATACTGTAAGAACGCATCGGCTGAACGCTCCAGGGGGAACACCTTGCTGATCAGCGGTCCTACCTGAATATCGCCTTCAGCGATCAGCCGGATGTATTCCGCCATGTTGCGTCCTTCGGTCCAGCGGACGTAGCCGTAAGGATAATCAATCCCTTGCTTTTCATAGACAGGATCGTAACGGCCCGGACCGCCTGCTCTGGAGATCAGTACCTGCGCTTCCTTCCCGAACATCAGCTCCCGCGAGAAGTCCGCCTTCACATCTCCGACCAGCAGCACCTTCCCCTGGTTCCTCACCCATTCCAGCGCCTGATCGACAAGCCCGCCGGATTTGCCCCCGGCACAGATCATTACGGCATCCGCTCCCATTCCCGCCGTCAATTGTTCCAGATGCGAGCTGACCTGCTCCGGACTCACTGCAATGTGGCGGATGCCAAGGCTCTCGGCGATACTGCAGCGCGCTTCAAGCAGATCATAGACGATGACCCGGCAGCCGGCAGCCCTGGCAATTTGCGCAATCAGCTGGCCGAGAATTCCTGCTCCAATCAGCACCAGCGTCTCGCCGAACTGCAGGTCAGCCTGCCTTACGGCATGCACTGCGATGGCTCCAAGACCCACCGTTGACGCTTCCACCGGACTGACATGCTCCGGAACCGGCACCATGAGATGCTGTGGCATCAGCAGCCATTCCGCGTGTTTCGCATAAGGCCCCCCGTAACAGGCCACCCGCTGGCCAACTGGCCAATGCTCCATTCCCTGTCCACGGGAGCGGATGATCCCTGCCGCACTATATCCGAGAACTATAGGTTTCGGGCGGTGAGCACCATTCATCATCATTTCTGTTCCGGGGCTGATGGCCGAATATTCTGTCTCAACGAGCACGAATCCGTCCTCCAGCACCGGAGCGGGAATCTCAGCCACGTTAATTTCACCATTCTGGGATAGTACCGCCTTCATATAGCCTCTCTCCTCCCGACTGCTTCGCGCAGATTACGGTGCGAATGTTGTTTTCTCTATTTATGCTCTGTTTCTGCTGTGTTTCTGCTCTATTACTGCTCTGTTCTGCTCCATTGTCCGCTTACTCTTTCAGTGCTCCGATCATAACGCCCTTGACGAAATACTTCTGCAAAAACGGATAGATCATCAAAATAGGCACCGTTGCGATAATAATCGTCGCGAACTTGATAGATTCACTGATGCGGAACACCTCATCCTGCGTAACGCCGGCCAGCATATTCTGCGCGGAGGACTGAATCAGAATTTCCCGCAAAATCAGCTGCAGCGGAAACAGATCACGGTCCTGCAAATAGATCATCGCCGAGAACCAGCTGTTCCAGTGTCCCACCGCATAGAACAGCGTCATTACCGCCAGTACAGGCATCGATAACGGCAGCACAATCCGCAGCAGAATGCGGAAGTCATGGGCACCGTCGATTTTGGCCGATTCAACGAGGCTCTCAGGTATGGACTGGAAGAAGGTCCGCATGACGATCAGGTTAAAAGCACTGACCGCGCCCGGCAGCAGCAGCGCCCATCTTGTATCGTACAGTCCGAGCTCACGCACATTCAGATAGGCCGGAATCAGCCCCCCGCTGAAGAACATCGTGAACACGATGAACGCCATGATCAGGCTGCGCCCCTCCAGATTCTTTCTGGACAGCGGATAAGCGCCCAGAGTGGTTAGAACCAAATTGATAAAAGTGCCCGCGATGACATAAATGAACGTATTTCCGTAAGCGGTCCAGATCCGCTGGTCCTCAAAAACCAGCTTGTACGCATCCACATTAAAGCCCTTCGGCCAGAAGCTGATCTCGCCGGCGGCGATGGCATGCGCATCACTGAATGAGGATACCAGTACATACCACATGGGATACAAGAACAGGAAGGAACAGAAGATTAGGAACAGAACATTGCAGCTGTCAAATATCAGTTCCGGAATGCTGCGTTTGATTACCACTGTCTTCCCTCCTAAGAGTTTTGTTAGGATGACTTCACTGATCAGCTTCGTACAAAACTAGCTTCGGAAGCATACGCCAGAGTTTAATGGAGCTATACTTCCTGTGTGAACAGCGCAATTAAACTGGCTTCGGAAGCATAGCTCCCCTCACCATAAGCTGCTCTCGGTGGTCTTCCGGCTGATCCGGTTCGCCAGCACCAGCAGCGTAAAGTTGATCACGGAGTTGAACAGTCCCACCGCCGCCGAGAAGCTGTAATCGGCTTCCATGACACCGCGTCTGTAGACAAAGGTGGAGATGACGTCTGCCGTGACGTAGGTTCCCGGATTATACAGCAATATAATTTTGTCCCAGCCCACATTCAGCAGGGTCCCGACATTCAGAATCAACAGGATCAGCACTGTGGGCAGAATTCCCGGCAGTGTAATGTGGGTAAGCTGCTTCCAGCGCCCGGCCCCGTCCACAACTGCAGCCTCATAGAGGCTTGGGTTAATGCCGGACAAGGCTGCCAGATAGATGATAGAGTTCCAGCCCAGGCTCTGCCACATGCCTGAACCGACATAAATGGTGCGGAACCACTCCGGCAGGATTAGAAACTGAATCGGCTCAGAGATGATTCCAATGCCGAGCAGCAGGCTGTTGATAATGCCTCCGGGCTTCGTGAAGTCAATAATCATGCCGCAGATGACAATTAATGAAATGAAATGCGGCAGATAAGACACCGTCTGCAGGAAAGACTTCAGCTTTTTGATCCGCAGCTCATTAAGTAAAAGCGCAAAGACCAGCGAAGCCGGAAAAATGAACAGCAGCGAATAAAAGCTCATTAGGAAGGTGTTCTTCAGCAAACGGAAGAAATAATAGCTCTCAAAAAACTTCTCGAAATTTTTGAAGCCCACCCAGGGGCTGCCGGCCACTCCTGCGAAAGGATTGAAATCCTTGAAGGCGATTATCGCCCCGTACATCGGTTTGTATTCAAAGATGAGGAAATACAGCACAGTGGGCAGCAGCATGAGATAGAGATAACGGTTAGCCATCATACGCTTCAGCGAAAGGGAACTCCGTTTCGTCCGCTGTTTCCTGCTTTTGGCCTTGATTGCATTTACGGGTACTGCCATAGGGGGCTCCTTTCCGGGACAGAGGCGAGGGTACCGGTTATCTTAGTGCCAGGGAGCTGCCGGAATTTCCGCAGCCCGCCCGGCTAAGACAGCCCTGCTCCGCTTATTTCCCTTTAAAACGCTCATATGCAGCCTGGTACTGCTTCAGCACCTCGCCAATCCCCATTTGCTCCAGCTGCTTCATGACTTTGTCATAATCCTCGAAGCTCTGGCGTCCCATAATCTGGGCATTGATCGTTTCAGCCACATAGGTCTGAATGTCAGCCATAAGCGGAACCACAATTTCATTTTCTTCAGCCGTGAATTGTACTGGCGGTAGCTTCGCGTCAAAGTCAATATAATCCTTGTAAATCTCCAGCGGATTCTCCGTTTGCCCGTTCGCTTCACGGATCTGTTCGGCATAACGGGTATCGGCCACTGTAGCCCAGCTTCCGCCGCCGATGGTATGGTTCAGCAGCTCCTGCGTATTGGTCAGCCCGTTCGTAGGATGAGTAACCTCTTCCTTATATACCGGCTCGCCGTTCACCAGATCATAAGACTTGCCTTCCACCCCGAAATTGTTCAGCAGAATGCCTTCTTCGGAATACTGGTAGTCCAGCCACTTCATCACTTCTTCGGGATGTGCAGTCTTTGAGGATACTGCAAGTCCATGGGCTGCAGCCTGCCAGCGGAAGGAGACATGGCGCTGATCACCGTTAGGCCCCTTTGGAGGAATGGCTGCTGCAATTTTGAAGGTGTCATGCTTGCCTTCCATCAGCGTTGTGAAGTTCCCCATATAGGACCCCGACCAGCCGAACCAGGCACCGGCCACATCCGTGGTAACCTTCTCGGTCAGCGTCTGGAACGTTGTGTCCACCAGATAGTTCGGGTCCAGCAGCTGTTCTTCATATAGACGGTTCAGATAGGCAACAACATCCTTGAACCGCGGATCATTAGGCCCGAATTTCACTTCACCGTTATCCACGAAGAACCCGTATTCGACACCAAAGGCCGGTGCGAACAGCATCATAATGTTCTCCAAATTGACGGTGACGAGCGGAATTTCATCTTTTTTGCCATTACCATTGGGATCCTGCTCCCTAAAGGCTTTAAGCATGTTATACCAGTCTTCTGTAGTTTGCGGCATCTGGAGTCCCAGCTTCTCCACCCAGTCACTGCGGACCTGAGGGAACATTTGGGTCAAATCCTGGGAATCGAGTACGAGGTTCGGCAGATAATAGATATGCCCTTCAGGCGAGGTGATTTGTCCCCGGATATCCGGGTGGTCATCGAGGAGCTTTTTGAAGTTTGGTGCATATTGGTCAATCAGATCTTCCAGTGGAAGGAGCGCTCCCTGAGCGCCGTATTTGCCGGAGTCCGTCCCCCACAGATCGTTATAGATGATATCCGGAAGCTTGCCGGAGGACATCAGCAGACTGAATGCTTCTGCGCTGGCTTCTGTACTGTGCTGAAAGTTGATATGAACGTTGGTGTTCTCTTCCATTTGCTGAAAGGAGTACTTCTCATTAAAATCGGTTCCCCGGAAATTCCCCCCGCTTGGGGACCAAAGGGACAGGTCCAGCTTGTCCGCCACAATCGGCACCTGAAGGCCGCCAACGGACCGGCTTCCTTCTACAGGAGCAGCCGTCTCACTCTGAGTACCCGAAGAGGCCGATGGTTCAGCGGCGTTGCCTCCATTATTGTTTGACCCTCCACAGGCTGACACCAGTGTAACGAGCAGTGTCAGGACCGGCAACAGCAGAGCTAGCTTCCTTTTAGCAACATTCATAATTCAGCCCCCTATTAATAAGTAAAAGTAAGATAGTTCCTATGAGATATTTACTAACACACGATAAGGGAATCAACAGTACATCAACATTTCGTTTTTACGGAATAGCTATCAGCGCCTTTCCTCTTGATTTTCTCCTTCAGCCTGTACATTTCTCAATAATTGTGACGTTTTTCTCAATCTTGACTTCTTTTTGATTTATATCCAAGCTATTCAGATCTATATTTTCGCATTACTGATATACATCTGATGTATACATTATATTTTCACCTTCCATTGAAGTCAATTAAATTTTGACTATTTATCAGCATTTATGTAATTATACATCACATTGATATTTCATCAATCGAATTTCTCATCATAATATTGTGAAAAAGCTAACATGATTTGATATGAAATATTTCATTGTTTTCATTTCATGTTTTCTTTTTACACCACTTCTAGCAGTAACACAGCAAAAAAAGCGTAATAATAGCAGAATCCTGCCATCATTACGCTTAATCACCGATCCAGAACCGCTGCAGCCTCGCTCAGGTGAGCGTGTCCGTTGCCCTATCCGCCTTCGCCCTGTTTTCTTCAGCAATCAGCCGGCCCATTTCCTCATACATAGAGGTCTCATCAATCATTCTGGACCAATACGCATTCAAGAGCTTGCGGAAGCTTTGCAGTACAGCAATAGGAAGCCCCAGATCTCTGAGGTATGAAAATGTTGGAAATAGCTCTCTGTACATCAGATATCTCGAAGGACGGTTCAAATGATCATCCACGGTCATTTCAGCAATCCGTTTGCGTGCCGGAATACTGACCGAACGTTCGCGGATCATCCGCTGCGCCTCTGCCGAAGCCAGGAAGCTGACGAATTGCCGTGCCGCCTCTTTCTGCCGGGAATTCCCCACAACCGCCGCACCGATGGTGACGAGCAGTGTTTTTTGCGGGTCCCTGGCTTTGAGTGTTGGAAGCGGGGCCAAGTCATAATCCAGGGGAAGGTCCTTGAACTCGTTCAGATTGTAGTAGGTCGCCAGGATCATCGATACCTGCTCCTGCACAAACAGCGATATTGTCTCATCCTCGTGATTGCCAGCCAGATATTTGGGGAAGATCTGATGATTGTTCACCAGCCTGCTGTATATATCCAGACTGTTGGCGGTCTCGGGACTCAGTGTGGGATGGTGTCCTCCGTCCTCCGTGATCCGGATTCCGCTCTGCAGCAGAAACACCGAATAGCGGTTCTCGGAGGCGGGTACAAAATACACGGCATGGCGCCCCCGTTTCTCCGACAGCTGCCGTGCCGACTCCATCAGATCATCCCAGGTCCAGTAACTGTCCGGTTCAGGCAGGTCAGCCTCACGGAAATGGGCTTTGTTGTAGCAGAGCACCACGGGAGAGAAGGAAATCGGATAAGCAAACAGCTGTCCCTCATGCAAAAAGGCTTCGCTGGTAATTGGATACAGCCCCGGATCGGGCTCCAGCGCTTCAAGCAGCTCTGCGGACCCGTTCTCGGCCATCTCCTGAAACTGGGTACTGTTGAGGGACAACACATCCAGCATTCCGTTATTCATCAGCTCCAAGGCCGAATTCACATGATCGAAGTCATTCAAGGCGAGCGGCAGAACATGAATCCCGGGATGCAGCCGGTGGAATTCTGCTATGAGATCGTCCAGCTTGAAGTCCTTGGTCAGGGAAGAGCTGCAGCCGAAATGGATGCGAATCCGCTCCCTGACCGACTCCATTACCACGCTGCCCACACGGTCAATCTTCAGAATCAGACCTTCTTGTACAAGGACATCCAGTCCTCTGCGGACGGATTTGTTACTGAGCTCAAACTGTTTGGCCAGCAGGCTCTCGGCAGGAAGATACGCTCCCGGCTGCAGAATACCGCTAAGAATATCTGTTCGGAGCTTGCTTACCATATAATCCAGTCTTTCCCGGAAGGACTGACGTCCTGATTTATTATTCATGTATTATTCTCCCTGCACCACTTAAATTTACATCATCACCTTTTTATTGTGCTTCAACATGGAAAGGTTGTCAAACGCAAATCGGCCTGCTCCTTAACCTTAAGAATTTCTTTTTCCAACAGATTAATGTTGTTGAGGATGCTCTGATCATCCGGGAGATATCCGGAGGCTAACTTGTTATGATGATAGGATAGTTCATATTCATTAAGGTGGTAGTAACACAGGCCCAGCTGCATGTGGGGCAGCCAGGTTCTGGCCACATCATTAGAGATGGCCCAAGGATTAACAGGCGGCGGCGATTCGATAGCCAGCTTATACCAGTACACCGCCTGATGAAATTGCTCCTTTTCCAAAAAGAAATAAGCCAGCCGGCAGCAGAATTCCGGACGGGGAATATCATAGGTGAACGATTTGAAAATCCACTCCTGCTCCTTGTCCCGGTTTCCCATGTGGTAATAACAATCTGCCAATTTCGAACAGACATGAATTATATCTTCTATTGTACGCTGATTAGAGTCTATGAATTGCAGGTAAAAGAGAACTGCCTGTTCATAGAAGCGATGCTGATGCAGCTCCATGGCATAATGCAAAGTATCCCGTGCTGTAAATTCCACCCCGGAGGACAACAGCAGTTCATAAATTCTCAGGTTCCGCTTAGTATCTGAACGGCTATGATTCTTCAGATGAGTAATCACAATATCACTGTCCAGACAGCCTTCTTCTATCGACAAATCCTCATGCACCGCCCCGGTCCACTCGTAATTCCGGGAGCGTCTGACCAGCCTTACGCGCCGGACCTTTAATGTGGCGTTCCCGTATTCATCAAAGTCGCAGTGATAAGGCATAGACACCCGATCAATGTCAGGAGACAGAGAATGTTTGAGCTCCAAAAGCTTCTGCAGCTCCGCAGGCAGCAACACATCATCTGCATCAAGCCATAGGATATAATCCATTGCCGCTTGCGCAAATGAATAGTTCCGTGCCTCGGCGAAATGATGCTTCCACTTATACTCCCGGACATGAGGCGTCCATCGCCCGGCTATTTCTTTGGTGCTGTCCGTTGATCCGGTATCCACAATGATGATTTCATCCACGGCCTCCTGTACAGATTGTATACATCGTTCCAGTGTAGCTTGCTCGTTCCTCACGATCATGCACAGACTAATTGTAATCATCGCGCTCACCTCTTGTTAAGGATTGATCCCTACTCCTAAAGGGGTGGTACCTACCGTTATGCTGGAAGTGACAGTATTTCTGTTCCCGTCGATAACGGAGATCGTATTGCTCCCGGCATTCGCCACATACGCACCATTGGTCAGAGGATTTACCGCTACACCGAGCGGACTGATCCCCACTGGAATGGTGGCGGCAACGGTATTGGTACTTCCGTTAATGACGGACACATTGTTACTGCCCTGATTGGCGGAGTAAATCAGATTAGTGTTAGGATTCAATCCGATGCCGCTTGGTACTATACCTGCCGGAACCGTAGCGATAATGGTATTTGACAAACCGCTGATCACCGAAACATTGCTGCTGTTTGAATTTGTCACATAAATCCGGTTGGTACGGGTATTCACTGTTACTCCTACAGGAACAGCCCCAACAGCAACCGTAGCAATAACGGCATTGGATATTCCGCTGATGACAGAGACATTGTTGCTGCCTGTATTTGCTACATAGATCCGGTTGGTGATCGGGTTCACCCACGCACCGAATGGCCCGGCTCCTACGGCCACACTGGCAATCACTTCATTGCTGCCCCCGTCAATCACCGAGACATTATTGCTCCCTGAATTCGTAACATAAATCCGGTTGGTATTGGGATTTACTCTTACCCCATTTGGTGTAGTCCCCACAGTAACAGTAGCTATAACCGTATTAGTGCTTCCATCTATCACCGAGACATTCCCGCTATCCTCATTGGCTACATAAATCCGGTTGGTTACAGAGTTCACCTCTACACCAAACGGCCCCGCACCAACTGCAATCGTAGCTACAACAGCATTCGTATTCCCGTCTATCACAGAAATATTGTCGCCGCCGTTGTTGGTCACGTACATCAGATTAACCGAGGCGGGCTCCGCTGATCCGGTAGCTCCGGTAACTCCTGTGGCTCCTGTGGCTCCGGTCTCTCCACTCGCACCCGTAGCTCCTGTAACTCCCGCAACTCCTGTAACTCCCGTAGCTCCAGTCACTCCCGTGGCTCCAGTCACCCCATTCACTCCTGTCACTCCCGTAGCTCCATTCGCACCCGTTGCACCAGCCACTCCCGTAGCTCCCGTGGCTCCCGTCACCCCCGTCACTGCTCCTAATAATTCAGCGGAAACCAGCCTGTGCGCCGTCACCAAATTACCCGTAGCGTCTTTTCCCCATGCAGAAATCCGGATCTCATCGTTCACGGAAGCAGATGTGGTGAAAAGAAATTCAAAGGCATTCAAATCCGCGTAATAAGTTCTGGTTATCACTTGATTCGGGGACAGATTCAGAGTTTCACTCACATATAATGTTCTTGTCCCATCCAAAAAATAGCCTTCGACCACAACCGTCGAACTGGAGACACTGCTTCTATTATCGACTTTGACTGTCACCTGCTGCGTAGGCCTTACCCCGGTTGAGGCTGAGACATTGTTCTCAATCGGTCCCGTAGATAATAAGCTCATCGTCACCACTCCCCTTTCACTCAGATTGATATAAAACAATTTTTCAATATAGTAGTATTCGAATTTAATAGTGAAGGTATAGACGTAATGCCTTTTTAGCGCATATTGTTCTTTTGCCTCACTGGAAAATACAAAAAAAACCGATCCAGCCGGATCGGAGTTTGAGTTGTTTCTTATAGCGTATCTCTAAACCTTACTTAACTGCTCAACCGCCTGCTGCTCATCCGCCAGGAAAAAAACATCCTTCCCGTTATTGCATTCATAAATGAAGTCACGCAGACTCCGGCTCGTGTATCCGCTGAAATCTCCTACGATCGCCACCTTCAGCTGATAATTGATGAACTTCTGTAGAATCTCACCGGCCAGCCGGGTCTTCAAATCAAAAAATCTTTCACTCAGCAGAGCTTTATGTATGACTATCCGGTCGCAATCGACTTCATACCGTACCGTTGCCATTAGATCCAGCGCATCCTGGACATCACTGACTAAGGTCTCGCTGCCGCTCACTACGGCTATCGTTTTTCCGCCGTTTACTACTAGTGTTATATTCATTACCAAATCCTCCTAATATGTACTTAGAACTCACATTCCATTATAGACTCAGCATGACCTTGCGGATCCACTCCTCATTCTTCAAAACCTCAGGTTCATAACTCTCCGGATAGGTCGTTGGATAGCGGGATTCGTCCATCAGCACATCCGGCGCAGTCCCGTAGATTT
This sequence comes from Paenibacillus sp. FSL H8-0259, assembly GCF_037963255.1. Lineage (NCBI taxonomy): Bacteria > Bacillati > Bacillota > Bacilli > Caryophanales > Paenibacillaceae > Paenibacillus > Paenibacillus sp. FSL H8-0259. The sequence continues at coordinate 2,638,556 of NZ_CP150147.1, read as the reverse complement.
CATTAATCCGGCCTTCAGCGTTGCTGTTCAGGTCCGTTTCGAGTTTAAATATAATCCCGCTGTTCGGCAGAGCGTACCTGTAAGGCTCCATATAGACACAGGCTCCACCCGCCGTATTCGTTCCGGCCACCGTTCCCAGGCCCAGCTTGCGGACAGCGGCCGTGAAGTTGTCTGCTGCCGAGAAGCTGTCACCGTCTGCAAGCACATATACCTTTCCGTCAAAGAGAAAAGAATCTTCCGGCTGCCAGTACTTGGTCACCGTATAAGTGTCCCAGTCCGCAGAGTCTACTCCCGGGAGTTGCTCTTTCTTAACCTCTGTTACGTCATATCTGTCCTTATTGGTCAGAGTAGAGCTGACGAATTGTTTGTACAGGCGAAACCGCAGCCCGAAACGTTCACCGAATGATTTCTTCACGCTTGCGGATTGCTCGTAATCCACGGGCGCTTTTAACAAAGGCTTCAGCAGATTATCCGCCCAATAATCATCATCACCGCCGCCGTTCCTCCTTAGATCAATAATCAGCTTACTGTATTTCCCTCCCGACTTCTTCATGAAATCCTGAATAACCAGTCGGTCCTGCTCCTTATACATATCTGCAAAGCTAAAAATCCTTATATATCCGGTCTGGTCATCCAGCTCAACGGGGATAACATTGCTGTCAGGCTGTTCATTCCGGTATGGCGCCGCATATCCCTTGTACACCAAGAAATCCCCCTTGGCCATCGTGCCATCCGGGCGGACCGCTTCAATCATCCAAGCACCGTTCCCCGGATCAGCACTAAGTAGCGTCTGCAGGTATACCCGATGAAGCGCAGCATCCCAAACTAGATGAAGCCGTGTCTGCAAAGACTTAACATAATCCTCAACATCCAGACCGTTAATTCGCTCAATTATTGAACCTTGCGGAAAAAGAGTCTCTCTCGCCTGATAATCCTGCGCCAGCACATATTTACCCTGCTCATAGTGGATGTCTGCTTTGCTGTGCACATACATCTCCACACCGACCGCCATGTTAAGCCAGTAGTCTCTGGAGCGGTAGGCTTGTTTATCAATGTTATAGAAGAAAGCAAGCATAGGATTGTACGGCTCATCAAAGACCACCTGTGCATGGCCGGCTTGCCCCAAGAATGTCATGTATTCATAGAACAGCCGGAGAAATTCAGCATTATCGGCAGATTCCCCGGCCCGGGTTATGAATGCCTGACTGATTACGTCCATATTCTCAAGACCTTTATCCTGCTCAAGCGCCTTATCCAGCGGATAAACCTCCTTCACGAGCTTGGCCAGATATTCAAAATCCTCCCGCTTCCGTGCCGCTGTTAATTCAGGCACCTCTTGTTGCGGACCCTCGCGCCATATCGTTCCTATGAAGGCCAGCAGTCCCATAAGTACTAGAAATATCAATAGCAGCACATACTTCCTCATCTTCCGGCCTCCGGCAATATAACAGAATCATTCCAGATAGATTATAACGTTACCCGGCAGACTGTGTATGTTAAAAAAGCCGTACACATAGCGTATAATAGACACTACCAAAATTCACAGCAAAGGATATGAGAAACATGAACTTGAGTATGAACTGGATTACGCTCAGAGTGCGCGATCTGGAGGCTTCCCTTGATTTCTATCACAGGATTCTGGGCCTTCCCATTGAGCGCAGATTTGAGAGCAGAGGCAGGCAAATTGTCATGCTGGGTGCAGAAGGACAACCGAAGATCGAGCTTATTCAGGGAAGTGATCCGGCGCTAAAGCCGGAGTGCGGTATTTCAGTAGGTTTCGAGGCAGGTTCACTGGACGAGGCTATGAAGGAGCTTAGTAACGAGGGAATTCCGGTAGCACGCGGACCCGTCTCGCCGAATCCGCATCTGCGGTTCTTTTACATTCTAGACCCGGACGGCTTCGAAGTACAGATTGCGGAGCATTGCTAGCTCCTGTTCTGACAAGCATGATCAAGTTTAATTTCAAGCGAATCAGCAAACTACGGTAATTGAGTATAGGCTAATGCTAATTAATGAGTCGTGCTTAGAGATCGCCGCCGTAGTTTACCCAGTACATAGAGTATTAAATGGAAAAACGTATCTTAATTTCGCTCTTTTGACTAATTTCAGGATTTTAGTTGGAGAAACGTCACTTAATTTCTCACATTCACTCTACTTTATGGCCTTTACCGCAAATTAAGTGCTGTTTATCCAACTGTTGTCCGGCGAGGGCTTCTCTATTCATCAGCAAGTGGAGAAAATCCAACTATTTCCGGCGCTGATTCAGCCCAACCCTCGCCAACGCTGCTCCCGGATGCCTTAGCCGCCTCTTCAGCGATATTCCAACTTTATTATTCACGCCTTAAACGATAAAAAAACGGCATCTCTGCCGTTTCTTGTGTGATGGACTCTCAGGGGCTCGAACCCTGGACAAATAGATTAAGAGTCTACTGCTCTACCAACTGAGCTAAGAGTCCGTATGTGTCTATGTATTCTGATCTACAAGACGATAATCTCTAAGCTGTGAACGCCCGCTCAAAAGATACTTTCATAGTATACTTAATATAACTCCCCTTGTCAACAAATAATTATATTTCCTCTTGCTCAGCCGTTAACTGCTGCAGTACAAAGCCCTGAAGCACCTTGCACTGCGCAGTTTATTTCATATTCAGCTTACCCTCGGACAATCTGTGGACTTACTCTACACACGGTTCTTCCGGATCATCACATAATAAATCGGGAGTCCGGCCAGCGTAATGCCGATCCCCACCAGCGAACGCAGCGGATCACTGATGATCGTGCTGGCCAGAATATAGATTCCGCCTGCCACGCCAAGTATCGGGGTGAACGGATAGAGCGGCACGCGGTAGCGGCCTGGTTCATACGGCATTTTCTTGCGCAGGATGAACACGCCGAACACACCCATCGTAAAGAAAATCCACAGGACAAACACCAGCAGGTCTGTCAGCGTATTGAAAGTTCCCGAGAAGATGTAGATCACCGCCAGCACACTCTGAAAAATAAGCGCATTCGCCGGGGTCTGGAACTTCGGATGAATACTGCTGAGCACCCGGGAAAATGGAATCTGCCGCTTCTCCCCCATCGCCTGCGGCACCCGCGCAGCGGTCATCAGATACCCGTTCAGCGCTCCTAATACGGAGACAATGATGCCTGCTGTAATAAAAGCTCCGCCGCCGCTGCCGAATAGCGCTTCTGCCGCATCTGCACCCGGAGTCTGGGAGGAAATAATCTGATCATAGGGCAGCGCTTTGAACACTGCAATGTTGAACAGTACATATACAGCAATTACAAATATAACGCCGATCGAAATGACTTTTGGCAGTGTTTTGGCCGGATTGTTGATTTCACCCGCCATATTGGTCACGCTGATCCAGCCGTCATACGCCCAGAGTGTGCCCAGAACCGCCGCCCCGAAGCCCGCGCCTGCCGCTGATGCACTGATTCCTCCAAAGCCGGGAGCCAGATCCGAGAACAAGCCTACGCCCACGATGCCCGCTACCGGAATCAGCTTGCCCACAGTTGCCACAGTCTGGATGATTCCGCCGAACCTTGTGGCGATGACATTTATCAGCAGAATGAAAGCCAGAATACCCACGGCCAGCAGCTTCTGCTGCCAGTGATTCAACGGCAGGAAGTAGCCGGAGTATGTGGCAAAAGCAATCGCCAGCGCGGCAACAGAAGCCGGATAGGAGATCACAGCCTGCACCCAGCCGAGCAGGTAGCCGAATACCCCGCCATACAATTCACTTAAATATGTATACAAACCTCCTGACTTCGGAATCGCGGCAGCAATTTCCGCCACGCTCAGCGCCGAAGCCAGTGTAATAATCCCCCCGGCACCCCAGGCCAGGATACTCATCCATGGAGTTCCCGCGTTATTCAGCACAATCCCGGGCTTCAGAAAGATCCCCGATCCGATAATCATCCCTACCACAAGGGCCAGGGCTTGCATGAAGGTGATACTTTTGGTTAACGGCTTCGAATTCATAATGTGATTCATTGTCCTTTCATTCTCAGGTTTTTATTTATCAAACGTCCTCCAGGCTAAATTCAACTCTGCACTCCCCTATTGCACAGGACAAATTTCTGATGAGGGTAATTAAATTCTTCCACCATTACAGAAAAATAATAGCCAGAATGGCATTGTCGCATGGAATAATAAGAAATACCATTACAAAGTTAACAGGCAATGTGAAAATTACCTGCAGCACAAAAAAAGAGCGAATGAATCGCCCCTTCTCCCTGTATGTTCTTATTGCGGAAGCAGCATGCGGAACAGCAGAGCCGCCATCTCCTGTTTGCTCAGCGCACGTAGTGAACCGTAGTCAGACATGCCGTCCGACTCCGTAACCTCCGGTCCATGCAGCTTCCAGCTAACGATTGAACGGACAGCATCGGCAGCCCACTTCGACGTACCCGGTGCAAGCCCGGCGGTAGAACCCGGTACCCTGATCCCCGTTGCTATAAGCAGGCGGTAGACGATTGCTGCCGCTTCTTCGCGCAGAATCGGACGGTCCGGCTCGAACAACCCGTTGCCGGTTCCATTCAGCATGCCAGCCTCGACCGCAGCTTGAATATCCTGTTGGTATGGTGAATTACCGGTGTCCTTGAATAAGGACGGATTCGATGACTCCGGGATGCTCCATATCGTATTAAACGTATGGATGAACGCTCCGCGGGTAACTTTTTGCTCAGGCTCAAACGGCTCCGAAAGCTCCTCTGTCAAGAAGCCCAGTGACCGCAGGCTCAGAATATAGCCGGCATACGGATGATTGGCCGGCACATCCGGAAATCCGGCTGGATTCTCCGGGAGTTTGGACGCATAGCTATATAGATTGGAGTATTTCATATAGAGGATATGGCCCTCATTATCCGCTTTGAAGGCCAGCGGATTCCCCTCCTCATCCACGAACAGCAGCTCGCCAATCTGCTTCAACTGATGACGGCTGAGCACATCACTCACCGTTAGGGTACCGTCTGCGTTTGCTTGAACTTTCGTCAGCAGCTTAATTCTTAGATCGGAGTACAAGCCCTCGAACCTGGCCAGTTCCTCCGCAGCCTGCACCTGATACCCATTCGGTTCATACGGCGATTGTCCCCCTGCATAATAGTGATTCATAAATGCGGTGAACAGATCATTACGCAAATCCTGATTGGTATTGTATGATACGAACACTCCAGTATGCCGGTCAGGCAGAATCCACAGCAAAGAGCTGTAACCTAGAATGTCTCCGCCTTTGGAGATCACCTTCTCCCCTTTCGTCCGGGCCGGGATTACAGGTGATTCAAAGCCATAGGTCGTATCCGGCAGATCGGGATGAATAACCATCCGGTAGGAAGACATCGCCTTAACCGATTCCCCGGACAGGATTACCGTACCGTCAGCAGCCTTGCCGCCATTCAGAAAAGCTTCCATGAATAGCGCCATATCAGATGCGGTTGATAACATGCTGCCTTCAGGCCACTCCGCCGGAGAGAAGCCGTATAGCGGTATAGCGCCGCCCTCCCCGTCATAGGAAGGCACGAGCCGGTATGCCAATTCAGGAGTTACACGGAAGCTGCTTGAATTCATGCCAAGCGGCTTAAACAGATGGTTCTCCACATAGCTCCCGAAGGATTCTCCGCTTACCTGCTGCACGATATAACCCTGTAGTCTGGAAGCGAAATTATCGTACATGTAAGAGGCTCCCGGCTCGCGGACCACAGGAGGAAAGACATCATAGATGCTATCCTTTAAAGAAACCGGCTTACGGGAAGTGTCGTACAGATAGCTGGCGTCGGCAGGTTCGCGTACTTCAAAACCTGTCGTATGCGTCAACAGATGTTCCACCGTTACCGGAGTATCATAAGGACTCGTTAGCGTGTAGCCGTCCAGGTATTTTTCAATATTGTCCTGAAGTGAGATCTTCCCTTGATCGGCCAGCTGCATAATGGCAGCTGCAGTGAACACCTTGGACACGGAGCCGATCCGGAACGTATCCCTGCTTGCATCTACCCCTGACTTCGCTGATTTGCCGGTTACCCCATATCCCTTCGAGATGAGGGTTTCCCCGTCCTGAACGACTGAGACCGCAGCAGCTCCGGCTTTCGCCTTAATATCCGCTCTGGCAAAAAAACCATCCAGAAACGCCTCGACTTCCTTCGCATCATGGGGGCCATTCTGTACATCTGCAGCGGATGCGCGGCTGAGTTCGGCATGCAGTTCGATAGAGGCTGGACTCACTGAAGATTCCGGCTGCTGAGCATAGGCACTTCCCACATTAACACAACCCAGTATAAGCAGAGCGCTTAGAATGCCGGACTTGATACGGGTGTTATCCCTTTTGTTATTCCTTTTGATATTACCTTGTTTCAACTGCAGCCTCTCCCTAATGTCCTTAAATTTGGAGTTCCAAAGGGCGGAGTGAAGTGTCCGTTCCAGCCAACTCCTTCATTGTAGGGGTTCGGGTAAGCACTGTCGTGCGATTCACCTGCTAATTAAGAGGTCTCATGTGACATTGCTGTCACTTGCAGGCTTCAAGCTCCGTAAGTCTCTCTTAAGAACTTCACAGATTGCTGAATGAATTCCTTCAGGACAACGGCATCAATATCGTCCAGCTTATTTACGTATATACAGGCTTTGCCCGCTGTATGCTTCCCCAGCCTCTGCAGCAGCTCTTCCCGCTGGGTATCACCCGCTGCAAAGTATAGGCTGATCTTCGCTTTTCTCGGCGAGAAGCCTACCAGCGGTGCATCCCCTTCATGCCCTGTCGCATACTTGTAGTGGTACGTTCCGAAACCAATAATGCTCGGGCCCCACATTTTCGCCGGATAACCCGTAGTTTCGCTGAAAATATCTAATAATTTATAAGCATCCTCACGTTTCCCCGGACTCTCTATTTGTTCAATAAACTGGGTGACGCTCTGCTCAGTCTCTTTCGTTTTCTGCTCGTACATAGGTGATTCACTCCTTTAATATATGTTCAACACGAACATTCCCCGCCATCCTGTCTCTCCCTGTTAATTTCCCACCACTATATCACATTCTTGTTATTCCATAACAGCAGCTCACTAAGTCAAGTTTGGTTATAAACAAACTCCCCATTGCAACATCCAATCCCTGGAATATACTTAGACGTATCGTGCCAGTAGCCATTGCCATCCTGATTGGCATGTGCTTGTCACAGTGAAAGCGCTTAGATATTTATTTGAGCCATACACGGCACTACTAAATTTTAAGGAGGCATATTATGCTGCACACTCTTGGTAATACCGACTGCTCACCGGCAGAGGTAGGTTATGACGCTTCACGAATCGGTGTTTTGCACAGCCATTTCCAGAATCTGATCGATGACAAGAAGATCCAGGCTGCCTCTTACTGCGTATCCAGATACGGCAAAACATTCATGCACGGTGCCATAGGCCCCCGCTCGTACCGTGAGGACCGGACGGAACCGCTTTTACCGGCAACGGTCCATAATATCGCATCCATTACCAAAGCCATTACCTCAGTAGCCATTGCTAAGCTTGTGGAGGACGGATTCATCCGCTTGGACATTCCTGTCGGGACGATTCTGGAGCCCTTTAACGTAGAGCCATTCAGCAAAATCGATATCTACAGCCTGCTGACCCATACCTCGGGCCTGTTTCCCGACTGTGCCGGCAGCATGATCCCCTACCATAAGTCTTACTGGCAGCTGATCGAAGAGTACTTCGACAAGTATAATCCTGAGGACGGTAAGCCCGACTGGATTTCAGCTGCACTGAGCTGCGGGGTTAATAAAAAGGTTGGCGAGGAGTGGCAATATTGCTCATTCGGCTTCTGTATCCTCGGTGAGATTATTAAGAAAATCACTGGCGTTACCGCCGAGCAGTACATAGAGGAGCAGATTCTGAAGCCGCTCGGAATGAAGGATACGATGTGGGAACCGACTCCGGAGCTGGCTGCACGCTTCATTATAAGAAACGAAAGAAAAGAAAAGCGGCTCCATGACCTGATCCATGGTACTCAGCCAGAGCTCTCTCCGGCAGAAAAGCTGTGGGAGACGGTGTCCAGTACCGGCGGAGGCCTGGTCTCTACACCCGCCGATCTTATCTTGTTCGCCAATATGCTGCTGGGCATGGGCACGCTGGGCGATACCCGGATTGTGGGCCGCAAGGCCGTCGAGAAGCTCACCACCCGCACCCTCTATGGCGTGCCCGATTACTGCTGGGGTAACAATGTCAAAGACCGGAGCTACGGGATTGGACTGGATATGAGACAAGGTCCTGCCTTCCTCTACTCTGAGGGCAGTTACTTCCATGAAGGTGCAGGTGCCTGCTGCATGGCTATCGACCCTGCAGAGCAGCTTGCTGCGGTATGGTTCGTGCCTTTCACTGACGATAACTGGTATGCGGAAGGGCTGTTCAATGTAACCAATATTATCTGGTCAGGACTGATCTAAATGAACCGCCTTAAGCATAACTGGCTTGTTTGCCGCTCGGTAGCGGAGGTGACCTATAAAGAGTGGAGTGCCTACCGCACCCATTCCCTGGTTTCCGTTATCGTCGGCCCTGTATATTTCATGGTGCAATATTTCATCTGGACAGCGGTATATGGCGGGCAAGCTACATTGGGGGGAATGGATCTCCACCAGATGATCCGCTATTTCGGGGCAACGGCGCTGATCGGTTATCTGATTATGGATTTTGCCGACTGGAACCTGTCCATGCTCGTGCGCACCGGCAAGTTTCTGACCTTTCATCTGCGGCCGGTTCATCACCGTTCCTTCGCCTTGTTCCAGAAGCTCGGGCACCGCTTCCTGGGCTTCCTGTTTGAATTTGTGCCCTGCCTTTTCATTTTTATTTTTATATTCGGAATCGATATGCGGCCGGCAAGCCTCCCGTGGACACTATTGTCTGTGCTGCTTGCCTTTCTGATGAATTTCTATGTGAACTATACGATTGGCCTGACTTCATTCTGGCTAGTGCAGTCGGGCGGAATCCGCAGCGCGTTCATGCTGGTGTCGGCTATTTTCTCAGGGGCGCTCATTCCGCTCGCCTTCTTCCCGCACTGGCTGCAGGTCATCCAGTTCTTCCTGCCGTTCCAATACATCGCCTACATGCCGGCAATGGTGTTCACCGGGTATTATTCGCTCGGCGGCCTGGAGCTGTCCATTCCGCAGGCGGTAGGACTGCAGGCCGTGGCAGTGCTGATTACTTTTGGACTTAACGAGGTTATCCGCCGCCAGGCCATGAAGCAATTCACGGCTGTCGGCGCGTGAATGCCCTGATGAAAGGACAATTCTCAACATGAAACGGTATCTGGAAGTGTATAAGCAGTGTATGTACTCCGCTGTTCAATCGGCTGCGGCCTACCGGATGAACTTCATCGTCAGCAGCCTGATCACGCTGGCCGGCAACATTCTCTTTCCGCTGGTGACCCTGCTGATCTACAGGGCAGGCACCAGCTTTCCGGGCTGGAGCCTGTATGAAGTACTGCTGATCCAGTCTGTGTTCACCATGTCCAGCGGCCTCTCCAGCCTTGTCTTCGGCGGGGTTCTCTGGACAACCATGTCGCATGTTCGCGAGGGCAGCTTCGAGGTGATTCTGCTTAAACCGCTGAACCCGCTGTTTTTCATTGTGGCCACGACATTTTCTACCGAAAGTATCGGCCTGTTCCTGGGCGGTGTGGCGCTGTTCATCTTCTCAGCCCTGCATGTAGGCGCGATTTCTGCGCTCGCTTGGCTGCAGTTCGCCGGCATGTTCATCGCCGGGACAGCTGTCCTGGCCGGATTATCTCTGATGATGGCCGCGATGTCCTTCAAATGGGTAGGCAATTCGCGAATTTCCGAGCTTGCGGACAGCGTGCTGCAGGTCGGCAAATATCCGCTGCCGATATTCCCTCAGGCTGTTCAGGCCGTAGCCACGATGATCATTCCAGTGGGAATGGTAGGCTTCCTCCCGGCGTCCGCTTTACTGGGACGGGTGCAAGCGAGCGATTTCGCGGCGATTGTGCCCTGCTTTTTATTTATGGCAGCAGCCGTATGGGTATACCGGCATATGATCAGATTGTACGAGGGGGTAGGCGGATGAAGCCGGTTATTGATGTGAAGCATTTGACCAAGACATATACAACCTATAGGCGTGGCGCAGGCATGGGGCAGACCTTCAGGAGCTTATTCCAGCGTGAAGAAGTCCTAGTTCAGGCCGTAAGCGATATCAGCTTCTCCATTGCGCAAGGTGAAATCTGCGGCATTCTGGGGCCCAACGGGGCGGGCAAATCCACCGCTATCAAAATGCTCTGCGGCGCGCTCTACCCCACAAGTGGAGAAATTCAGGTACTGGGTTATTCGCCTGCCCGGGACAGGAAGCGTTATGTCGGCCAAATCGGGGCCGTCTTCGGCCAGAAATCCCAGCTGATCTGGGATATTCCGCCGATCGACAGCTTCAACATGAACAAAGCCATCTACGGGATTACCACTAAGGATTACAACAACCGATTGGAAGAACTGACCGGGCTGCTGGATATAGCTTCTGTGATCGAAAAGCCCACCCGGGTGCTATCCCTCGGTGAACGCATGAAATGCGAATTCGTCATGGCGATGCTGCATGGACCGGACATCCTGTTTCTGGACGAGCCGACTATTGGCCTGGATGTAATCGCCAAGGTCAAGATCCGCGAATTCATCCGCCAGATGAATCAGAAACAGAATATGACCTGTATCCTGACGACCCATGATCTTGAGGACGTGGAAGAGCTTGCCCACCGGGTGATTGTCATTAACCATGGGGAGAAGGTGTTTGATGATTCGCTTCAACGGCTGAAGCTTTTCCTGGGGGAGAAGAAACAGGTTAGTTTTACTTTTGTAGAATCTGCACAGGGCACTGACTTCGACAACACCTACACCAAGGTCATCGAACGGCCGTCTGACTTTCAGATTACGCTTGAGGTGGATACAGCACGGATTTCTATCAGTGACTTCATCGAAAATATCTCCCGGAAGCACCAGTTCTCCGACATCTCCGTCAAGGAACTGCCGATCCAGCAGGTGGTCATGAATATCTATGAGAATGCGAAAGCTTAATGTACAAAAGCAGAATGGGCCGTCACAGGGATGTGATCGGCCCATTCTGTTGTATTCGGGACAACCTCTTACTTCACAGCAGCCAGCTCGGACGCCAGCTTCTCGGCCCCGTCCCGACCGCAATGAACTTTGCGAAGCCCGCTCATGACATCCACGCTGGCACCGGCAACAGGTTATCGGAGCCAAATATGCTTATCGTGTTATATATAGTAACATTGAAATTAATTTATTTAATATTTATACATGATTAATGCATAATTATTGATTTATTTTACATAAAAGTAAAAATATCATTTTGACATTTATGATTTATGTCATATATAATTACATTGAATTTAAAATAAAAGGAGGTCACTTATGAATTTTATTCACAAAAGAAGTCTACGTCTCTTCACCGCCCTACTTGTTCTCTTCACCATGTTGTCATTCCCTTCCATCACGAAGGCCGCCGAAGTCAGCGTACCCGGGAAAATTATTCCTAATGTCGTAGTGGTAGGCGTCGGCGGAACGATCACCTCCACTTCGCCTTCCAGAGAACTGTTTCAGACTTACGGCACACCCAAGGTACCGATTAATGATATTATCCAAAGATTACAGCCCGAGCTATCCAAAGTAGCTAATGTCACCAGCACTGAGCTTAGCAACATCAGTTCGGCGCAAACCACCTCCAAGGACTTATATAACCTCACGATCGCTATCGATAAGGAACTGGCCAATCCGGCTGTTAATGCAGTAGTTGTTACTACCGGCACCAACATCATGGAAGAGCTGGCCTACTGGACCGATCTCACCGTCCGCAGTCCAAAGCCCGTTATCTTCACAGGATCCATGAGACAATCCAATACTATCTCCTTCGACGGGGAAGCCAATCTGCTGAATGCTATCCGGCTGGCAGCAAGTCAAAAAACAGCCTATTATGGCACTGTTTTGATGATGAACGATGAATTTTTCGCCGCAAGAGAAGTCACCAAGACAGATGCCCTGCGTCTGGATACCTTTGACGGGGGCCGGTACGGCGCTCTGGGAACGGTAGACGAGAACCGGATTCGTGCCGTTCGTGCTCCAGCCCGCGTCAAGGATGCCGGAACGGATAAGTGGAAAACTCCATTTGATCTCAGCACGATCCAGCCAGAGGACCTGGCTAAGGTTGACGTTGTATACAGCTACACGGAAGCCTCCGCAACCCCCATCACTGCCTTGGCCGATGAAGGGGTTAAAGGGATTGTAACTGCGGGTCACGGTGCCGGCGGTATCTCCACCGCGCAGCAAGCCGCCCGCACAGCGGCAATCGAGAAGGGCGTTTTGTTCGTCAGCGCGACTCGCGCGGGCTCAGGGGCGGTATATGACACTGGAGCCAAAGGAATCATAGGCGCAGGCGACCTGCTCCCGCAGAAAGCGAGAATCCTGCTTCAGCTCGGCCTCACCTTCTCCAAGGATCAGGAACAGATCCGTCAGTGGTTCTCTTCGATCGGCATGCCGGATTTCGATATGAGCAAATAGTCGCCGGCAGTCTAAACGAATTTGCAAAAAACAGCCCTCCCCCCGTCAGAAGACGGAAGGAAGGGCTGTTTTTGTAGTGATTATTCTGCTGTGTGATCCACCGATGCCGCTTGGATATTGCTAAATGCCCAATACTGCGCAGGGACGTCGGACCATTGTGGTGCCGCGCTTGTCAGCGGCGTGATGCCCAGGGCACGGTTGACGATGGTTACGGCCTCCGCTCGGGTTAACGTTTGGTTCGGACGGAAGGTTCCATCTTCGTAACCGGTGATCATGCCCGCTTTGGCCGTCGTTTCAACGGCTGCCTGTGCCCAGTGGCCGGCAATATCGCTGAAGCTGACTGCATTCCCCTGACCGTTAGTAACCAGACGGGACAGAATGGTCGCCATTTCGGCTCTGGTGATCGTTTGGTTTGGTTTGAAGCTTCCGTCAGCGTAACCTTTCATAATACCGCTGCTGCTCACCAGATTAATTGCATTTGTTGCCCAGTGGCCGGCAGCAAGATCTGTGTATGCAACGCCGGAAGTACTGGCTGACGGGTTGAAGGTACGGGCAATGATGCTGGCAACTTCTGCACGGGTAATGCTCTTGCCCGGCTGGAAGGTGCCGTCAGCGTAACCCGTCATATAAGCCTTCACTTGTACCGCAGGATCTTGCGCAAGAACAACTGTAAATGTACTGAATTTATTGACATTAAATTGAATTCCGGACTTGCCGGTTTGGCCGAAGGGTACAATTTCGCCCTTAACCAGTTCTTTGGTGCCGTCGCTATGCTCAATGAAGACCGCCAGTGCCTTCAGCTGTTCTGCAGTTAACGAAGTGTTGTTAATCGGCAGCACCAGCGTCACCGGACGGCTCTGCAGATTGGTATCAATCGTTACCGGACGGCCTACCAGCGTCACCGCCCCACCGCCGGACAGACTTTGAACCTGTGCTTTTGCACGCGCTTCAGCATCTGCACTCTGCTGCTGCGTTTTTAAGGGTACCAGGTTGAAATAAATATCTGTACCAAACCCAACCAGAGAGCTTCCCGGCACCTTCACTTCCGCATTAACCGTGAAGATGTCCAGACTGATTTGATTATCGGCAAACGCCTTGCTTGAAGCGGCTGGAATAGTCATTCTAGTTTCCGCAACCTCATCATTGGCATCAGGAACGATGATTCTGGCAATATTGGAGCCAGCCGCCTTAAGCTCATTAATCGCTCTGAGCGCTTGATCCAATGCGAACGTAATAACATCACTTTTCACACCATTTGCATCCTTCGTACGGCTAACGACAACGGAGGATACATTGGAGCCTTGGGTTGAGCCGTTTTCAACGTTTAGATTAATGGTTTCGGTCTGCGTGCTTGGTGTTGCTACAGGTGCCGCTCCTCCGGAACCTCCAGAACCCGATGCCGGAGGATCTGTTGGCGTGACGGGTACAGGAACGGTTGAGAAGTTCCAGACGGTTTTATCCGCAATCCCCGCAAAGCTGTTCCCTGACTCATCAGTAAATGCACCCGGGTGAATCAATACATAATAGCTGCCGCCCTGCTTCAATATACCGCCTGTATTAATGCTGACGGTAGCATTCGTAACGGAGACAAGCGCCTGATTACCCGCTTTAATCGTCGTTACGATCATATCATCCGCCGCATTCACAATATCAATATTGGCATCCCCGGCTAATACATTCTCGTTAAAGGTCAATGAGAGCGCAGCGGATGTGGATACTTGGGTTGCATTGTCTGCCGGACTATAAGCTGTCACCAGCGGCGCTGCTGTATCAGGCCCGCTGGCTGTTACAAACCGCCAGGCTGTGATGCCTGCAATACCGGCAAAGCTGTTGCCTGCATTATCTCTAAATGCGCCTTCTGTAATCCGGACAAAGTAGCTTGTACCATGCTCCAGATTGTCAGCCGGATTAATAGTTACAACATTATTCTGAATCGTTACGATGTCTGATGCGACGGGAATCGTCACTATCGGATGAATCTCATCTGTACTTTTGAAAATCTCAATGCTGCCTTCCGCTTTCTTTACATTCTCGCTGAAGGTAAGAACCAGATTAGCGCCAAGTGCTACTTCCGTTGCCCAAGGCTCCGGTGAATACGTGCTCACCGTTGGTGAGGTTCTATCTGGTACACCGGTTGTTGTAAAGTTCCATACTCCGCTGTCGTTGATGCCAGCATAGCTGTTGCCTGAAGTATCTTTGAACGTCCCGGTTCCAATCCGTACATAGTAACTTGTACTATACTTCAGATCGTCAGCCGGATTAATCGTCACTACATGATTCTGGGTGGTTACATTTCCGGAAGCAGCGGGAATTGTAGCTACCGGTGCATTATTGGCACTATTGTAGATCACAATGTTGCCTTCTCCCGCCGTTACATTCTCGCTGAAGGTAAGGATAAGATTGGCATCAATCCCCACTTCCGTTGCCCCAGGCTCAGGTGAAAACACGGTTACTGTTGGCGATGTCGTATCTGGTGCAGCAGCTGTTGTAAACTGCCAGGTTGTGCTGTCAGAGATGCCTGCAAAGTAGTTGCCCGCTGTATCTGTGAATGCATCGTCCGTGATCTGAACAAAGTAACTGGTACCATACTCCAGATTGTCAGCCGGATTAACCGTCACTACATCATTCAGGATGGTCAGGTCACTGGCGGAAATCGTAGCTACCGCCTTGTCAGACGCACTGTTGTAGATCACAATGCTGCCTTCACCCGCCGATACATTCTCGCTGAAAGTAAGCACAAGATTGGTCTCAACCCCTACACCTGTTGCACCGTTAGCAGGTAAATACGCGCTTATGGTTGGTGCAGCCGTATCCGGTTCACCGGTTGTTGTAAACCGCCAGGTTGTGCTGTTCGCGATGCCGGCATAATTGTTGCCGGCCGTATCTTTGAATGCCCCGGACCCGATCTTCACAAAGTAGCTTGTGCTGTAGTCCAGCTTATCCTCCGGATTGATCGTTACCACGTTGCCTTGGACCGTTACAATTTCGGAAGTGACAGGAATGGTCACAGCCGGGGTAATGCTATTCGCACTGTTATAAATCTCAATGCTTCCTTCACCTTTCGTTACATTCTCACTGAAGGTAAGGGTCAGGTTCGCGCCAGTGGCAACCTCCGTTGCTCTATCCTCAGGCGAATAAGAGCTCACCACCGGTGGTGTAGTATCCGGCGCCTCTTCTGTTGTAAACTGCCAGGTCCCGCTGTCCGTAATTCCGGCATAATAGTTGCCTGCCGGATCAATGAATGAACCAGCTCCAATATTCACAAAGTAGCTTGTATTGTATTTCAACGGGAAAAACGGATCAATAGTAATCACGCTGCCATCGATCGCTACGTTATTAGAAGAGATCGGAATAATCTGCACCGGTACATCGCTATCCGTACTTTCGTAAATCTCAATGTTGCCGCTCTCCTTCGTTACATCCTCGCTGAATGTAAGCGTCAGATCCGCGTCAATGGCTACTCCCGTTTCTCCCTTATCAGGAGAATAAGCAGTTACAATTGGAGCTGTTTCATCCAGCACGGCTACTGTCGTAAAGCTCCAGGCATCACCTTCAATCGCTACATTCCCAATTTCACTCTCGTTGTAGAACGTATCGCTGTCAATTGTGACTGCATATTTAGTCCCTTTATCCAAATCCTTTTCCGGATTAACCGTTACAGTATTATTCTGTACGGTTACCCTGATGCTGTCGTCCACCGGGATGGTTTCAACCGGAGCTGACAGATCCGAAGCTTTGTAAATGTTAATATTTCCACTGGCTGCTGTCACCTTCTGATTGAAAGTCAGAACCAGCTCAGCATCGGTTGGTATATCTTTCTCAGCATTCTCTGGAGACTGACTTATAACCCGCGGAATGTTGAGAACCGGATAGGACACAATCATCACGCCGGGGTCACCGACTGCGATAAAACGATCTTGCCCGGCAATAAACCCGATGCCGTTAAGTTTTTTAGTCGTGCCTGTAGTCTCAGGGTGCCAAGTCTGGCTTGGATCAGCGGTGTAGTAGACATTCCCGCTGTCTCCCGCTGCCATAAATACGCCGCTTCCGGATGCAACTCCATTCAGATTCACTTGGCCGTCAATGGTTCTGGCCGACCATCTTGAGCTATCCGCAGAGATTACGACCGTTCCGGACGCGCCGACCGCCACGAATAAACCGCTGCCGTAGCTGATGCCGTTCAACAATTTACCGTTCGTTTTGGAATCTTCCGATTTCCACTCCGCTCCATTGGAAGAAGTTACGATGGTACCGCCAGCACCTACAGCCACGTATTTGCCGTTGCCATAGGTAACAGCATTTAAGTGATTCACGGTCTTACTGTCGGAGATCCTCGCCCAGTTGACTCCGTCTGAAGACACTACAATTTTCCCGCTATTGCCTACTGCAACAAAAAGGCCGCTGCCGTAAACAATACTATTAAGTGTAATAGCGTCCACTGAGGTTCCGGCTGTCCAACTAGTACCTTTGTTGCTGGAGGTCAGGATTTGGCCGTTCGAGCCGACCGTTACGAACTTGCTGTTGCCATAAGCAATGCCGTTAATAGCATTAGTAGTGCCGCTAGCAACCTTCGACCAGACCTTACCGTCGGTGGAAGTGCCGATCAATCCATCCGTACCAACGGTAATATAGGTATTATTGGCGTAGGTTACCGTCTTCAGTGCACTGGAGGTGGGGGAGCTGAATTTTTCCCAGCTGCTCGTTCCGCCAGTACTTGCTGTCGCGAAAAATACAGTACCCTCTGAGCTAACTATAAAATAACCAAAATCGGTAGCCTTGATTTTCATCAGATTATCCGTAGCTCCGGCTACTGAAACTGAACTGCTCCAACCGCTCGTTCCGGTGGCTGAATATATCAGTTTGCCTGCATCGCCGGCAATGAAAAATCTGTTGTTTCTGTAAGATACACTATTGAAATCCGACTTAATGCTATTCGTTCCCTTTGTCCATGTGCCCAAAGCGTTCGGGGCGCTTAGGATCTCACCTGCAGCTCCGGCCGCAACAAATACATTGCCGCCATAGCTGATGCCGTTCAAATCATTAGTAGAACCGGAAGTCTGCGGCGTCCAGGCCAGCCCATCCGAAGAGTTAATAATTTTCCCGCCATCGCCAACAGCTACAAACTTGCTGTCACCATAAGCAATAGCGTTCAGATTCACACTAACGCCTGAGGTTGAAGCAGCCCAAGTGACGCCGCCATCGCTAGACGTAATTATTTTGCCTGAATCGCCGACTGCGACTAATCTGCTGCCGCTGTAAACAACTGCATTCAAGTTTTCAGATATATTTTCAGATATGCCTGTAGTCTGAGTGGTCCAGGAAGCACCATCTGTTGACGTTATGACGGTTCCCTTGTCGCCTACAGCAACAAATTTGGCGTTAGCCCCTGAGCCTATATTTATAATATCGTTCAAGTCATTAACTACCCCTGAATTACGGATCGCCCAGGTCGTGTAGTTGCTGAACGTACCCACGCTTCCTCCTTCACCTACCACAACGACTGTATTTGCGCCTATAGTTACTCCCATTACTTTGTTGCCGCTTGGCAGCGGGCTTAGGTTCTCCCAGCTTACCGGAGCTGTATTCTCCGTACCTGCAGATGCGGGCAATGCTCCTGTCACAAATAAACTGATTACGAGTAACAACGAGAAATACTTCTTCAATCCCCTGCTCATTAACAATGTATCGCTCCCCCTTATTCATTCATCATTTTCCGTCCGCTGTATAGCAAGCTTTGCTGCAGTTTGTATACGCTCCCTTAGCTCCCGCATTCTCCCTTCATCTTGCTTATCCGCGGACAAAAAACAATTAAATCTAACTAGAAATTTTCATATCTGCGGTCCATTCTATCAGACAGCTCTAAACAAACTCTTAACAATTCTCGACAAAAAACGCCTCACCAGGTCCTACATGGGGGAAATCTCTCGAAAAAGCGAAAAAAAACTCTCCTCCCCGAAAAAAATGTCTAAAACAAAAAAACGCAAGGAGCTTTCGCTCACATGCGCTTCAGGAACATTTGTATTCTCCGTATACCTAACTCTGATGATCATGTTCGGCATGTTCATTATTGCATTGCTCAACTACCTCAAAAAGAAATAGACCGCCTTAGTCCAAAGGATGCGGTCTATTTCTGCCCGTAGCACCTAAAAGCCTCCGCCCTTAAAAGCGGCTATTGCTCAGAGAGTCGTGTTGACGTGTTCAGTACAAAACCTACAATGAGGATTTCGCGGACTACATGCCGGCAGGTTATTCATCTTCGTCCTTATATTCTTCTTCGTCTCCGAAATTCGTCTTCTCACCGATATCGGCAAACAGCTCGTAGCCATTTTCAGAGCGTGTCCAGTTTTTGATATTATCATAGAATCCAAAGGCGTGATCCAGATCAAAATCAAAGCCTTCAATCGAAATTTCCGCCAGAGCATACAATGAGTCTTCGGCAGCAATGACTATATTACGGAAAGGCCGTCCACGAACCGCACCGTTCCTGTCGCTTAAAGTTATTTTAAAGGCTATGCCTTCATTATTCTTCATCGTTCATCACCACACTACTAAACTACTAAATCTGATATAAATAATCAACCGTGCTCTCCCAAGATTCCCCATCTTCTGCTATGCTAATAGAAATCCCAATAAGAAGCAGGAGGCACGAACTTGAATGGATGCATTTCAATATGAGCTTACTTCAGAGACTACGATTAATCTGAAATATGAGTATGGAGGCGAGTACTTCACGTTCAGCCTGTACCGGGATGACAGAGGCTGGGTGCTTCACCCCTTTGACGGCATTCTGCTGAGGAATCCGGCAATGTGCTCTCTTGTCGCCCAAGAGCTGTTCAAGCACAAGCCTTTCCAGGTCATGCTGGCAAAAGAGGGAATTCTTTTCACCGATATACGTTCCACTGTTAACCTCGATAATGTGAACACTCCGGTTGCCGCGCGCAATGAGCGGGAGTCCTACGATAACCCGGCTGATGACCTTATGGAATTTGTTCAGCAGCACTCGGTGGAAGAGGTCATTGATTACGAATGTAGTCTCGTCGAGAACCGCATCTCCTTTTATAGAGAAATCCTGCAGCGGATGTTCATGGACAATCTGGGCCCCTCTGATCCGGAATTCCAAAAGGTGCAGGATATTGTACGTATCTACGAACATTCTTTAGATAAGCTATCCAGTCTGAATGGTCCGAACCTCGATGCCGGAAGACGCGGCAGATTCTAAGCTCCTTCACGTATTCATTCAATTCTACTAATCTTATGAAAGGCTGGTTCCAATGACCGCTCAGCTGATAAAGGGACAAAAATGCAACTTAACAAAAGATACGCCTCTCCTTACCCGTATCATCGTCGGAATGGGCTGGCACAATACGGGCTCTGCGGTTGAGGTTGATTTTTCCGCCTTTTTGCTTACGCCATCCCAGAGCGTCTCAAAAGATGAGGACCTAATTTTTTATGGCAACCCTTCTACTCCGGACCAATCTGTATGTGTATTGCAGTCTGATAAAAAAGCCTACGCAGGGTTAACCGATAACACACAAATCGCTGTCAGTCTCAGTCAGATTCCTGCAGAATACGAGCGGATTGCATTTGCACTAACGATCTATGAGGCGGAGAAGCGGCAGCACAGCTTCTCGCTGCTGGACGATGCATATTTACGGATCATCAATGCTGCTGATGGAACTGAGCTTCTCCGCTACAGGCTGGGTAAAGCGTTCACTGTAGAGACCGCGATTGTCGCCGGAGAAATCTACAGATACCAGAATGAATGGAAATTCAGCGCAGTGGGTTCCGGATATGCAGGCGGTTTAGCTGCCCTATGCCAAAGTTATGGGATTCGGGTCAATGACATTCTGCCGTCTGTTCAGAACGCCAGCCGGGTCGTTCAGCCGCAGCAGTCTCCCCTTATTCTCCCTGAGCTGAGGTCACGGCCTAAACCGGCGGGTAATTTGCCTCCTTCTTCACCAGCTTCACCTCCAGCATCGCCAGCAGCACCGCCAGCCCCTCCATTAAATCCGGGTACCCTCCTGCTCAAGAAACGCGGGGAGCGGATCAATCTGCAGAAAGGGGCAGGATCACTAGGCGAGATTCTGATTAACCTGAACTGGGTGCAGACCCAATCATCCGGCTGGTTCGGCAGCAAAGGTATCGATCTTGATCTCGGTTGTCTGTTTGAATTAAAAAACGGGCTTAAGGGCTCTGTCCAGGCACTCGGTGAGTCCTTCGGCAGCTTGAACAGGCCGCCCTACATTTCCCTGGACGGGGATGACCGCACCGGATCGATCGCCACAGGTGAGAATCTGCGGATTAACGGCCATTATCTTTCCGAGATCAGCCGGATTGTTGTCTTTGCCTTTATCTATGAGGGAATCACGAACTGGTCGCAGGCTGACGCCCGTGTGACTATCAGGCAGCAGAACGGGCCTGAGATCGAGGTCCGGCTGGATGAGCATAACAATAATAAGGGAATGTGTGCCATCGCCATGATTCGTAATCAGCAGGACGAGACCTTCAGCGTGGAGCGGCTCGTAGAATATTTCGCCGGACACGAGGAATTAGATCAGCACTATAACTGGAATCTGAGATGGGAAGCCGGGAGCAAATAGAGGGGCTCGGTTGCGGACCAGAGAGTTCTTATTTCCTTGAGAAACCCTGTTTCGTATTTCTTACGGACACAGATGTACTTATTTGCAGATATTCGGGTGAAATATTGCCAGATGCCATGGGATAAGTACCGTATGGTCCGTTAGCTCGGCAAAATATGCTGATTATCAAAAAGGCAATTCGATAATTCAGCTTACTACACACTCCTACGAAATAAATTGAATTCACTTTTCACTTCGCGTTATAATAGAAGACATAGGTTTTGAAGCACACGCCGCTTTTAATGCTCTCCCCCATCCGAGACTGATTTAAGGAAGAGGTGAGTATTAAGGCGGCTTTTTGGCGAGGGAAAATAGCGCTCAAGGAGGAGCACCGCGAAAAACAATCTTGAGAATGAAAGTAACCACTGGCGAAAGGAGTTACTCGGTAAAGGATTAGGCCATGGAACCGTTGAGTTCCTCCGCACAGTATGGTTTCCGGCAATCGGGAATCTGGATCATTTGTTTCCGGAATGGGAAGTGCGCGACTTCAATAACGGGTACCGACATTTGGATTTGGCTTATATGCCTGGAGGTATAAAGGGCGGAATTGAGATTCAGGGCTAAGGACCTCATGCCAGAGATCTTGATGTTAGATTGGATATCGCAAGCGGCGGGCAGCAGCGTAATCGTGCCTATAAGCTAAGAGTTTAACTAAGTAACAGGGGTGGGCAGCATGCTAAATTGCCTGATAATTTGATCTGTTCTTATAACGATCTTTAGGGGAGGAATGGTTGCCTGGCGTCAAAACTAGGGAATGGTTTATAAATAATAGTGTTGTATGCAACAACAAATGGCACTATGTCGCTCCGGTCGTGGCAGGTAGAGGCGTGTGAGTGGGCGGGCAAGAGGTGCAGCAGCTTAATTTGTTGCTTGTAGCGGATGGCTGAGTGTTCCCCCCCGCTAACCGGGTAGATAGAACACTGGGGAGGCAAGCAGTACTGCAGTGATAAATATGATCTGAATTCCTATGCGCACCGGCAATTTCGGCACAGGCTTGCCGCCGGTTGTCAACTTGTTGCGGGCGGCATAGATATTGGCGGGGAGCATTGCGATAAGAAGCAAAACGAGGCACACTGAAGCAGCTGGTGAGAAAGCGGGCAGAAGGATACCGATAGCTCCGGCAATTTCCAAGATCCCGGTAACCGTCACAATCCATTCTTTCTGCGGAAAAGCAGGCGGCACCATTCCTACCAAATCAGACCGCCGCCGCCCCCAATGAGCAGAAGCACCCATTAGGAGCATTATGGATACTGCCCATTGAATGGAGGTATGCCAGTCATTCCAATAAGTCACGCCCAGGAAACCAACCACCCGAAACAGCAAAAAGGATAAGATGAGCGTTATAAAAGGAACCATTTCATAATCCTCCCTTAACTTTATTTTTTTAGAATTCCTGCCATAAAGTCCGATACCTCTTTCGCTGCAACAGACTTAGATGATGGGCGCAGGGATGCCCGCACACGCAGACCCAGTGACAGCAGTACGAACAATTCCGCCGTCTCATCAGGGTTCACGTTTTCTTTGATCACCCCGTGCCTTTGACCCGTTGTAATCCACTGCCTGGAGACTGATACCGACCGCTCATGAAAATGCGCAAGGACTTCCGCTACCGCCGGTTCATTCTCCTTGCCCAGCAAGTATAGAAGAACCTTATTGGTCGCTTCATGGCTGTCTTCCAATCCTGCAAGGCTCCTGGAGATGGCCAGCATCGGCCCGTCGAATGTTTTGTTAAGGCCGCCTGCCACTTCTTCCTCAAAACGTTCATTCACAGCTTCAAGCCGCTCCTCCAGCACCCAGGCAAAAATCTCATCCTTACTTTTTACATAATGGAATATTGCACCCTTCGATAATTGCGATTGCTCCATGATGTCCTTTAAGGTGATCGCATGGCAGCTTTTATCCCGCAACAATTCCTTGGTTGCATCCAGTAGTTGCCGGATGGTCTGCTTCCGGCGATCTGAGTTCTTCATGGCGATTCTCCTCCTTCGTTCTGCTTTGACTTTAATTTATCATGATTATACATACCGACCATCGGTTTGTAAATAGAAAAGGGGGCTCAGATACCCGAGACAAATAAAAAAGAACAGCAGCTCTGCCGTTCTTGGGGATAATCAAGCCATTCTACTCTCAGGCCTAATCTGTATATCTCGCCATTATATATGTACTGTAATATTTGCCGTCTGACAGGATACGGTCCTTCTTCAGTATCCCTTCAACTTCAAAACCAAGGCTTTGGTACAAGCGGATAGCCTTCTCATTGGTTTCCAGAACGCCGCTTAGAATGATTTTGGTTATTCCGTTTGCGTCAGCCCAGGAAATGGACGCCTGCAGAAGGTTTTTACCTACTCCGAAGCCCCAATATTGTTTCAAGACTCCTACCCCAAATTCCACCTTGTGCTTAAACCGCTGAAGATCATGTCCTTCACACCGGGAATAGCCAATGATTCTGCCGTCCGCTTCCGCAACCAGACATATATTCCGCGGATGGTTCGTATCCCTCTCAATAATTGTTTCAAATCCGGCTTCATCAATAAAAGCTTCTCCCGGCACCCGGTCCATATGCTCGGTCTCCCCGTCAAGCTGAAGCCTTACCCCGGACAGAGACTTCGCATCTGCCTTAACTGCTGAACGGATCGTGTAGTTTAAACCTTTGACAAGGTATTCCTGATTATCAATGATCATGGAATTACTCCCTTCTTAAAGAATCATTGACTAGCCGCGAAGAGTACACTGCGTGGAAACTATCCTTGAGTAAAGGCTGGTGCACCCCAGCCCCTCTTCATCAAATCGCAATTTGAAAATGAATCGGCTATCCAATCGTGATCTATTCGTTAGTAATTTGTATCGTTTCATCGGTGATTGTTCTTCCATCGCTCCCTAATGCTTGGATGGCAATTCGATGATTAATGACATCCCAGATATATTCCAGGTTAGATTCCAACCATCTTCTCCATTTATATCGTAACCGACAAGTTCTCTCTCTCCCCAAGCTTCTGTGCCCGTTGGGACCGCCAAAAAAAAGAATCGTTTCAACGTTTGTAGCATTTACGGAAACATCCAGTTCGCCGCTGTTCTTCGGAACTATGTACCAACTATCTTTTTTGGGGAAATTAGTTTCAACATTCGATATTCCAGGTGTAGTATCACCCGCCTGGGAAGAGATGCTCCCTTGATTTATAGAAAAGTCCCCGGAGGAACATGCTGTAAGAACGAATAGATAATTTTTGATATCCGTCTACAGCTATATATATGGTATGAAGAAACAACAAAAAAACGGCATCTCTGCCGTTTCTTCTGTGATGGACTCTCAGGGGCTCGAACCCTGGACAAATAGATTAAGAGTCTACTGCTCTACCAACTGAGCTAAGAGTCCGTAGTATGGTGGAGAATAGGGGGCTCGAACCCCTGACCTCATCGCTGCCAGCGATGCGCTCTCCCAGCTGAGCTAATTCCCCATACGCTTGATTTCGAATCACATTATGTATTCTGAAATCCATTTTGAGCGGTTCGCTCAAGTCGCTTTCAAGTTGTTATGTTTCGTAGGCGACTTCTATATAATACAGAAATTCAGCATCAGTGTCAACACTTTTATAAAATTAATTAATTTCTATGCAGAGGCGCTTCACACAGAGGCCAGCCTCACAATATCAAGGCTAGCCCCTTTATGCCAGGAATGGCACATTACCTCTTCACAAAGCCTCCTACAGCCCGTCCAGCTCCTCAGTCCCCTTAGAGAGCAGTCCCTTCAGTTCCTTCATAAACATGTTGATGTCCTTGAACTGACGGTACACGGACGCGAAGCGGACGTAAGCTACCTCATCTACAGGATAGAGCTGCTCCATGACCAGCTCGCCGATCTGGCGGCTCTCGATCTCGGCCAGGGCGATGCCGCGCAGGCTTTTCTCAACCTCGGATACGATGACTTCCAGACGCTCTACAGAAACGGGACGCTTCTCACAGGCGCGGATGAGGCCACGGAGGATTTTGTCACGGCTGAACTCTTCGCGGCTGCCGTCTTTTTTGATGACAATCAGCGGGGTCTCTTCAATCATTTCGAAGGTGGTGAAGCGGCGGCTGCACAGTTCGCATTCGCGCCTGCGGCGGATTGACTTATTCTCATTGGCTGGACGGGAGTCAAGCACTTTGGTATTGGTGTGATCACAGTAAGGGCATTTCATAAGCTTCATCACTTCCTCATAGTAAGAATGGGTATGCCCCGCTCCTGAAAACCCAGGCTACACGGGGATATGTTAATTTCCAGAAATCACCGTTTATTTGTTGTTATGAATATGGCAAGTCCGGCACATAATACAGTTACCAACCGATAGGAGGTGAACAGCAATGAGCCAAAACAACAGCTCCAATAACCTGGTAGCTCCAAATTCACGCGGTGCCTTGGAACAACTGAAATTCGAAGTTGCCCAAGAACTAGGTATCACCCTCTCCCCAGATGGATACCAAGGCAATAAAACTTCTTACGAAAACGGTTCGATCGGTGGTTACATCACTAAACGTCTTGTAACCCTGGCTGAACAGCAATTGGCAGGTCAATACAAATAACCTGTCTCCATAAGCTTGCCTAAAGAAGTATTGAACGGCCTCCGGGCCGTTTGATGCTTCTTTTTATGTCGGCACAAATGCAATATTTAAAGCAGAGCCTCAGAATTCACTGTAGAGCTCCGTGTATTGGTCATAATAATAAATGACGCGCTGTACATAATGACGGGTCTCGCCGAACGGGATATCCTTCACAGACGCTTCTGTTCCGTCCCACCGGCCTTCATCCAGCCAGCTCTGTACTTTGCCGGGTCCGGCATTATAGGCGGCTATAACCGCTGTCCGGTTGCCCTCAAACTGCCGCGAAAGCGTAGACAAATACCAGGTGCCCAGTTCGATATTGGAGGATGGCTCTTCTTTTAGCCGCTCAAGAGACACATCGGGAAGCTTGGCCTTTTCCAGCGCCCACTTGGCGGTATCCGGCATCAGCTGCATCAGTCCGAGTGCACCCTTTTTGGATTCGCGTCCGGTCTTGAAATTGGTCTCAACGCGGATAATTGACGCCACCAGGAACGGGTCCATCTCATAAGTAAGGCTGTGTTTGCGGATCTCATCTTTATAATGTATCGGATAAAACCACGACATCCAATTGGTACCCAGGAACAGGATCGCTGTAAAGCCGATAAACAGCAGCAGCAGTACTCTTTTTTTGCGCAGCCACTTCATCATGAGAGGCCCAGCCTGTCCCACAGGCCGGCAACCTGCCGCTCCGTAGCTCCGGGATCACCGCTGTTGTCGATCACATAGTCGGCTTTCCTGCGCTTCAGTTCGATGTCCATTTGCGACTTCAGCCGGTTCTCGGCTTGTTCCAGCGTCATTCCGTTCCGCGCCATGAGCCTGGCCAGTTGGACTCTGCGGGGCACATATACCACAATAATCTGATCGAATAAATTGTCCAGCTGTGATTCATAGAGCAGCGGAATATCCACAATAACCAGCCGTTGCGGATCTTCCTGATCTAACGCATACATACGGTCCTTAATTTCTGTGCGGATCGCCGGATGTGTCAGATTGTTCAAGGTCTGAAGTGCTTCCGGATCCCGGAAAACCATCTCCCCCAGCCTCGCCCGGTCCAGTGTTCCGTCCGGCTGCAGAATCGTCTCTCCAAAAGCCTGTACAGCAGCGGCCAGCACCGGATGTCCGGGGAGCATAACCTCTCTGGCGATGACGTCGGCATCCACCAGAGCAGCTCCCTTAGCGACAAACAGTGCGGACACGGTGCTTTTTCCGGAAGCAATCCCTCCGGTTAAGCCCATAATCATGTACTCACCTCATAATAGCTTCATTATACCCATTGCAATCAATAATAACGCCGGCAGAACAGCCGCATGCTTCATCCAGTAGCTGCCTGACAATCTTAGTCCTGTCTTCATCCCCAGCAGCAGGAAAGTTCCGCTGAACACAGCGATCATCAGCGAGGTCGACACCGGGCTGAACCCGAGCAGCGCAGCACCGAGACCGGCGCCGAAGGCATCCAGCGAGAGCGCAATGCCCAGGACCATAGCTTCCATGGAGGAAATACTCCCGGAAGCATCCATATCGGCGGAAGACGGGGTGCGGAGGATCTGAATGACTACTCCCAGATGCCGGAGCTCCAGTGAGAATACAGCCGGCTTCAGCACCTCTGCCTCTGCCTCAATCGCAGCGGCAGCAGCCGTCTCCAGCAAGGCTTGCCGGTCTGGCAACCCGTCTCCGGCTCCCAGCCCTGCTTCCCCCTGCTCCTTCTCTTTCTGTGTCAGCATCTGGAACAGCGACCAGCAGCCCATCAAGACGAGAATAACCGCTCCGATACTGGAAGCGGCATGCGGTGAGACCACCTTGGCCAGCAGCACGCCGACCTGCATAGACACACAAATGACTACCCCCGAACAGAGCGAGATAATCATAATTGAGAGCAAAGGAATTTTCATTTTACGCAGTCCATATGTAATGCCTACACCAAATCCGTCCAAACTAAGAGCAAACGCAAGCAGCAGCAATGACAACAATGGGCTCAGCACCCGCAATCCCTCCCGTGAAGAACCGGAACCTGGCGGCCTTGTCAGCCGGGTTCCGTTCGCCTTAATCAGCAATCTTCACACATTATATGGGCGGGACGGGCAGTGAGTGCCTGCCTTTTGATGAAGCATGGACAACACCGCTTAGAACTTCCTTATAAATCCACTTCATAAGCCCGGCTGAATGCTTACCTTATCTGCACCGGTACAGGCTGGCAGTTCGGACAATAATGCGTGCCCCGGCCGCCGACAACACTTTTCTCAATCAACGTTCCGCAGGTAGCGCAAGGCTGATCCTTGCGTCCGTATATGCGGTGCTGATCCTGGTAATTCCCGCTCTCCCCCTGGCCGTTGACATATGACTTCACCGAGGAGCCTCCCGCATTCACCGCCTCTGTCAAGGTTGCAACGATCGCATGATGCAGCCTGGCCAGATGGTCCTCCGAGAGAGAGTTTGCGGCTTCTTCCGGATGAATACCGGCACGGTGCAGGGATTCATCCACATAAATATTGCCGATACCGACGATATATTCCTGATTCAGCAGCAGCGGCTTAATTTTGGTGCTTCTCCGCGAGACAATCTGTTTGAAACGCTCCAGGGTGAAATCTGCATCCAGCGGTTCCTGTCCCAGCTTATTCAGCGGCTTCAGCAGCAGATCCTCACCCGGCTGGAACAGATGCATCGTTCCGAACTGGCGCACATCGGTATAACGCAGCTCCGTACCATCGGTGAAATGGAAAATCACATGAGTATGCTTGTCCAGCGGCTCGCCCTCCCGGTACACCCCGTAACGGCCTTCCATCCGCAGATGGGAGACCATCACAAGTCCATCGAAGACGAACCGCAGGAACTTGCCTCTGCGCTCAACCGTTACTACGCTATGGCCTGCCAGCATATGGGCAAAAGCCTGAATATCATCCGGCCGCTGAATAATCCGCGGCAGCCGGACGGTGACATGCTCTATCTGCTTGCCTGTAATTAAATCATTAAGTGTTCTTCTGACTGTTTCGACTTCCGGCAGTTCCGGCATAATGGCTCACCTCCATTCCATTATACCGGATATCCAGCGGATGCGGGGAGCCTATTTCGCTTCATACCAGTTACTGCCAAAACTTACCTCTGCCTTCAAGGGAACGGACAGCTTCAGCGCTCCGGCCATAACCTCCGGCAGCAACTGCTTCATCTGCTCCAGTTCATCTTCCGGCACCTCGAACACAAGCTCATCGTGCACCTGCAGCAGCATGCGGCTCTTCAGCCCGCGCTCGTACAGGGCCTTGTCCATGTGAACCATTGCCAGCTTGATAATATCGGCAGCCGTTCCCTGGATCGGCGTATTCATGGCGGTACGTTCGGCGAAAGAACGCAGATTGAAGTTCTTCGCATTGATCTCCGGCAGATAGCGTCGGCGCTCCAGCAATGTGGTCACATACCCCTGCTTGCGTGCCTCGACCACGATATCATCCATATAGCGGCGGACACCCTTGAACACTTCGAAATACTGTTCAATGAACTGGGCCGCTTCCTTGCGCGGAATGTTCAGGTTCTGTGACAGGCCATAATCACTGATGCCATACACAATCCCGAAGTTAACCGCCTTGGCAGAACGGCGCATATTGCTGTCCACCATATCGGCTGTAACGCCGAATACGTCCATAGCGGTCTTCGTGTGAATATCCATGTCTTCTACAAAAGCTTCCTTCATCCGCTCATCGCCGGAGATATGTGCCAGCACCCGCAGCTCAATCTGCGAGTAATCCGCCGCCAGAATCGACCAGCCGGGTTCGGAAGGCACGAACACCTTACGGATCTTGCGGCCTTCTTCCAGCCGGATCGGAATATTCTGCAGGTTCGGGAACTGGCTGCTGAGACGTCCCGTTGCGGCAATCGTCTGCCGGTAGAAAGTATGGACCTTGCCGGTCTCCGGCGAGATTTCCTTCAGCAGGCCTTCCACATAGGTGGATTGCAGCTTGGCAATGGAACGGTATTGCAGGATCAGGCGCACAGCGTCATGGTAAGGAGCCAGCTTCTCCAGTACCTCGGCATCGGTGGAATACCCGGTCTTCGTCTTCTTCACGACAGGCAGGCCGAGCTTCACGAACAGGATTTCCCCCAGCTGCTTCGGTGAATTGAGATTGAATTCTGTTCCGCAGATCGAATAGATTTCTCCTACCAGCCGGGAGATTTGTGCTTCGAATTCTTTGCCGAGCTCTATGAGGTCATCTTTGTTAACCGCAATGCCCTGCTTCTCCATATCGGCAAGAATCCGCGAGAGCGGCATTTCCAGATCCTGAAACAGTCCGGTCATCGCGGTCTCTTCCAGCTCCTCCTGCTGCTTCTGCACGATGCCGAGCACGGTTGCGCTCTTGCGGGCTACGTGATTTCCGAGAATCTCAAGCTCCGGTATTCTATATTTGGCCCCTTTGCCGAATACATCTTCATCAGGCGATAAGCGGGGCAGTCCGTATTTGCTCGTGAGGTCATTCA
Organism: Paenibacillus sp. FSL H8-0259; assembly: GCF_037963255.1. Taxonomy (NCBI): domain Bacteria; kingdom Bacillati; phylum Bacillota; class Bacilli; order Caryophanales; family Paenibacillaceae; genus Paenibacillus; species Paenibacillus sp. FSL H8-0259. The sequence goes on along the minus strand of NZ_CP150147.1, from coordinate 2,608,333 downwards.
GATTCTGGTTCGCTTCCGTCGGGTCGAGCAGATATGCGGCAAGCTGGACATCATTAGCAGCTCCGGCAAAAGCAATCCCCTGCCAATGCAGCGCCAGATCGGCACGGTGCAGGTCATACCCGCTCTTCGGCGCTTTGTCATCGCCGAGCCAGTCCCGCAGCGGCGCCGCTGCGGCGCTCTTCAGCAGGGCAAACGGCACGAAGTAGTGCTGATCCGGCGAAGACAGCCCGAGACCAATGACCTCTGCACGGTGCGGATTCTCACCATTCGATTCCACATGCAGCGCCGAAATGCCCGGCAGCGCAGCAATCAGGTCAGCCAATCCGGCTTCATCCACTATAGTGATATTAAGCGCTGCCGCTTCCACCGCTGCTGGATCTGAACTGCTGCCATCGGCCGCATGCGAATAAGCGCTCAGTGACAGGCGTTCGAGCAGGGATTTGAATTCGAGCTTAGCGAGTGCAGGACCAGCCGTATCCGTATTGATACCGCTGAAGACCATATCCTCCCAGGCATGCGCCAGCGGAACTTCGCGGTAGATCGTCGCCAGCTTCTTGCTCATGATGGCGCTGTCAGCATGCTCCTCCAGCTTTTCCTTCATTTTGCCCTTCAGCTCACCGGTTCCGGCCAGTACCCCTTCTACTGATCCGAACTGCTGGAGCAGCTTGAGCGCTGTCTTCTCCCCTACTCCCGGCACACCGGGAATATTGTCACTGGCATCGCCCATCAGCCCTTTCAGATCGATGATCTGCTCCGGGGTAAGATCATATTTGTCCCGGATCTGCTGCGGCCCGTACAGCTCTACTTCCGTAACGCCCTTACGGACCAGCGCGACGGTTGTATGCTCTGACGCCAGCTGCAGCATGTCCTTATCCCCGGACACAATCATTACCTGCCGCCCTGCGGCATCCGCCTCGCGGGAGATGGTGCCGATAATATCGTCAGCTTCATAGCCGCCGATCTCAAACTGCGGCACCCCTAATCCCTGCAGCAATTCCTTCAGCAGCGGGAACTGTTCGGACAATTCCGGCGGGGTCTTTTGGCGTCCGCCTTTATAGTCTTCATACCCTTCATGCCGGAAGGTAATCTTCCCGGCGTCGAAGGCCACAATCATATGACTCGGCTTATGCTCTTCAATCAAACGCAGAAGCATCGTCGTGAAACCGTACACCGCATTCGTCTGCTGTCCTGCTGTATTCGTCAGCGGCGGCATCGCGAAAAACGCCCGGTAAATGATATTATTTCCATCAATCAGTATCAGCTTGTCCACTCTAGCACCTCGCCTTTATCTTGCTTACTTCTTATATAGTACCATATGCCCCGCACCAAGTTGAAACATAAGGATGATTGATTTTAGTGAAGCCTATTCATGAAGCCCGCCGGATTCACGCGGGGTCTGCAGCTTATGGCATCCTAAGCAGGATTTCCAATCAGACAGCGCTTTAAAACAAAAAAGGCAAGCCTCCGGGGATGAAGGCTTGCTGTCGTGCCTGATGCTTTTATTGATTCAGATCCGGACGTTTGCCCGTTACAAGATAAACTACGCTCTCGCCAATGTTGGTCGCATGATCCGCGATACGCTCAATATAGCGGCCAACCAGCGTAAGCAGCATAGCTTGATTAACCGACTCGGGCTTCTGAACCATGTAAGTGTACAGTTCATTAATCATTGCACTGTACAGCCCGTCGACCTGATCGTCGTCCTGGGCCATTTTGTAGGCCAGATCCGTATTCTCATCCAGATAGGACTGAATTGCCTCTGAGATCATTACCGTAACAATCTCGGCCATCCGCGGAATATCCACAAGCGGTTTAATCAGCTGCTGCCCTTGGATCCGCATCGTTACCTTAGCCACATCCAGTGCCAGATCGCCCATACGTTCGAGGTCACTGGAGATTTTGAAGGCTACAATGATGCGGCGCAGATCCTTGGCTACCGGCTGCTGGGTGATGATCAGCCGTGAGCCGATCTCCATAATCCGGTCTTCCATCGCATTCAGCCGTAAATCGTTCTTAACAATTTCCTGTGCCCGTACGGTGTCCAGATTCTGCAAAGCAAGTACTGCACCTTCCAGCGCATCCGTAACATGCTCGCCCATCTGCTCCAGCAGACTACGCAGCTCTTCCAGATCTTTATCGAATTCTTTTCTGCGAATCATATTGAAAACGATCCTCCTCAAAAACATATGGTCATATAGAGTGAACTTAAGAATACGCCGTAAAGCATTCTTAAGTTCAGCTTATACCGCTGATTTCCTTCCGGGAACGGATTCCTCTGCCGTTTAACCGAAGCGTCCGGATATATAATCTTCAGTGCGGGAGTCTTTGGGATTCGAGAACAGCAGTTCCGTATCCTGAGCCTCCACGATAACGCCGTTCAGGAAAAATACGGTGCGCCCCGACACCCGGGCGGCCTGATGCATATTATGCGTGACCATTACAATCGTATACTTATCCCGCAGCTCCTGTACCAGCTCCTCAATCTTCAGCGTGGACACCGGATCAAGTGCGGAGGTGGCCTCGTCCATCAGCAGAATATCCGGCTGTACGGCAAGGGCTCTGGCGATGCAGAGACGCTGCTGCTGGCCACCGGACAAGCTGAGTGCAGACTTTTTGAGGAAATCCTTCACTTCCTCCCAGAGTGCGGATTGGCGCAGGCTTTGCTCCACAATGACATCAAGCTCGGCTTTGCCCTTCACCCCATGGAGGCGCGGACCATAAGCTACATTGTCATAAATCGACTTGGGAAAAGGATTGGGCTGCTGGAACACCATACCTACCTGCTTGCGCAGACTTTCCACTTCAATCTCGTCGCTGTAAATATTTTTACCGCCGATGTTTACTGTTCCTTCAATACGCGTTCCGGGAATCATGTCGTTCATTCGGTTTAGGGTACGCAGCAGCGTGGACTTTCCGCAGCCGGAAGGACCGATAAAAGCGGTAACCTGTTTCTCCGGAATTTGCAGATCCACATTCTTCAGCGCGTGAAATGACTCATAGTAGAGATCAAGTTTCTCTATGTCAATGATGGATTTCATTAGTTTCTGTTGTCTCCTTCTCATCATCTTCGTTCCCCATGATAAGCTTTCAGTGTAAATAGAGCTCCAGAGAATTGTTAACGCTGTGTAAAATCAAAATTCAGCAGGACAGGTGTATCTGAAAAAGAACACCGCCATATCAAATGACTGGTGTTCTCTTCTTGTTCACGACCAGCTTATAGCCGACCCCGCGGATGGAATCAATATGCACGGATTCAGGATCAAGCTCAAGCTTCTTGCGCAGCGAGCTGACATGAACGTCTACAGTACGCTGGCCGCCGATATAATCAAAACCCCAGACCGCATTCATCAGATCATCACGCGTCAGAACCACACCCGGCTTCCGGGCCAGATACAGCAGGACTTCAAACTCCTTGGGACGCAGATTAATGCTCTGTCCGCCCAGAGAGACTTCATAACGTTCCGGGTAGATTTCCAGCTGTCCCAGGATAATGGTCGAAGCAGATACCGCCGTTTCCGGTGGGGCTTCCTCGGCAAGACCGGATATCCGGCGCAGGACCGCGCTGACACGGGCCAGTAATTCGGAGACGCCAAACGGCTTGGTTATGTAATCGTCGGCCCCCGATTTCAGGCCCCGGACTACATCTTCTTCGGCATTCTTGGCCGTCAGTACAATGACCGGTGTACGTATGCCCTGTCCACGCAATTTATCCAGAATGTCAATGCCGTTCATGCCGGGCAGCATAAGATCCAGTACGATCAAATCAAAAGGTTCTCTAGTCGCACGGTCATATCCTGCCGTTCCATGATCCTCCACCGTCACTTCATAGCCTTCCTGTGTCAAATTATAAGACAGCAGCCGGGCCAGTGTCGGTTCGTCTTCAATGACAAGCAATCGTTGTGCCATAGGTTCCCCCGTCTTTTCATAGGTTATTAAATTTACAAAACTGCACACATGCACATCATAGCACCACAATGTTAACTTGGTGTAAAATTACGAATTTAATATTACCCCTTTGCCAGCATACAATCAAATCAGGACATACGCCCTATCCACGGGCTAAAGAAGGATGTCCTGCCAGAATTGAATCGTTGCTTGCAGGTTACTCGTTCTCTTCCTGCAGCAGCGGAAGTTCCAGGATAAAAGAGCTGCCGATGCCCAGATCGCTCTCTACTGTAATTGATCCTCTGTGCAGCTCTACCAGATGCTTCACGATGGACAAGCCCAGGCCGGTTCCGCCGGAGCTTCTGGAGCGGGCTTTGTCCACCCGGTAGAAGCGCTCGAAGATCCGCGGCAGATCCTTGCGCGGAATCCCCATGCCCGTATCGCTCACGGTAAAGCGCACACTCTCCGTTCCGTCTGCCTTTTGAACGTTGGCTACGGTTACCCTTACATTTCCCCCGTCCTGCGTGTAGTTAATCGCATTCGAGAGCAGATTCATGAAGATCTGGCGCAGCTTGTCTTCATCCCCCTCGATAAACAGCTCCGCAGGTACATCCGAGCTCAAGGTGATCTTCTTTTTCTCCGCCACCTTGCTGAGTGTTTCCAGCACAGAATCGAAGAACTCGATCAAATGAACCGGCGAGCAGTCCAGCTGGACGCGTTTGGATTCGATTTTGGACAATTCCAGAATATCTCCAATCAGGCGGTTGAGCCGTTCGTTCTCATCATAAATAATCTGCAGGAACGAACGTGCGGTCTTCTCATCCGTAACGCCTCCGCCGAGCAGGGTTTCGGCGAAGCCTTTTACCGCAGCTACCGGTGTCTTCAGCTCATGGGAGACATTCGCGACGAATTCGCTGCGCATTTTCTCCAGACGGCGGATTTCCGTCACCTCCTGCAGCAGGAACAGCATTCCCCGGGTGGAGCCGTCCTGAATCATCGGCACTCCGTCCAGGCGTACAATCCGCTCCACCGGATTATAGATAATACGCTCTTCATGGACCGGTTCATTACGGGATACGCCTTCTTCAATCAGCCGGGTCAGCTCATAATGATGTTTGATTTCTTTGTAGGAATGCCCGGTCATCTCGCTGTTCTTCACATCAAGGAGCCGTTCTGCCGCACGGTTGAGCAGGGCAATCTCCCCTTCGGCGTTAATCATCACGATCCCGCCGGTCATATTATCGAGTACGCTTTGCAGCAGATCCTCGTTGTCGCGGATGGTCTTCAATTGGGCCTGCAGACTGTCTGCCATCGCGTTGATCGCTGTTGCCAGCTGGCCGATCTCGTCCTTGCGCTTCATCGGCACACGGGCATCGTAATCCAGATCGGTGATACGCCGCGCGACTCTGGTAATCTGCTCAAGTGGCGAGGTCATGCTGGAGGCTACCTTATAGCTCACAAAAGTGGCCGCAATAAACAGCAGCACGAGTCCCCCAGCCATAATCATCCACGCCCGGTTCAGTCCTTCCGTCACTGCATCCAGTCCCATGGAGAGCCGGATATATCCGTCGAAGCCCTGGTCAGAGACTACCGCACCAGCTACATAGAGCATTTCGCGGTCCAGCGTATCACTGTAGCGGATTGCCCGGCCAATCCCTTCTTTCGCGGCGAGCAGCTCCTCTTCCCGGGTAGAGTGGTTGTCCATTTCCAGCGGATTGCGCTCCGAATCGCCAATCACCCGGCCTTCCTTCGTAATGAAGGTGATGCGCGATCCTGTCAGTGTGGATATCGTCCGGGCCTGGTCTGTATAGTAATCCATGGCGTCCGGACTGTGCATATCCTTGAACGTAAACGTGCCGGAGAGCAGATTTATTTCCCGGGACATGTTTTCTTCCAGTACGGAAATATGTGAGTCCTTAAACAGCTGGGCCATAGTAATGCCAGCCCCGGTCATGGATATCCCGATCAGGGCCATGAGTATGAATGTAAGCCGAACGCGGAACGGTTTCATCAGTAGTAGTCCTCTTCCTTATCATTGTGTCCTTGTGAACATCCTACCTCCATTTTCGTCAAAATACCAGATCCGGCAGCGATTATCAACGGAGTGTAAAATGGGTTGCATGAACAGATATTATAGTCTTGGAGTAAAAGCTGCTTTAGCACTTGGATGGACGCTCCGCAAACGGACCGTTGTTCCGATCGGAGTAGGAGCAACGTTAGAACTCGCTGTGGACGCTCCGCAAACGGACCGTTGTTCCGATCGCTGTTGTTCCCGGATTTTATTTATTCTCCTTAGCGGTGAAAATCCGTGAACAAAGGCGAACGCTATCGCTTCTCCACAATCAGTCCGTCCGCTCCGCTGTTTAAGAGGGGGAAGTTACGGCAAACCTGTAGACCCTTGAATGCTTCAGCCTCAACACCTCAACACCTCAACACCTCAACACCTCAACACCTCAACACCTCAACACCTCAACACCTCAACCCTCAACCCTCAACCCTCAACCCTCAACCCTCAACCCTCAACCCTCAACCCTCCAACCCTCCAACCCTCCAACCCTCCAACCCTCCAACCCTCAACCCTCAACCATCAACCATCAACCATCAACCATCAACCCTCCAATCCTTAATCCCCCCATAAAATAATAGAAGACAAGAAATCGCCCCTTTTAAATGGCTGGACCACACACCATTTAAAAGGAGCGATTCTTTTAACACACATTATAGTCTATAGATCAATATTCTTCCTTTAACTGTTATTAATCAGCAACAAATACCGATGCAACCGCTTATTGTAGCTCAGACCAGAAAGGTTTTTATAAAATCCTGCATAAAATACAACATTTTCTTCATTATATTGGCCCAAATTCAAAATTGTTGTACCAAATGCAGCATTTTCTCTTTTACAAGAGGTTTAACGGAAGGATTGTTGTATTTCGTACAACAATCCTTCCGCACATCCAGATATCTAGGGATCAAAGTTGTAAAACGTACAACAATTATGCCTGCAGAGCTTCTTCAGAGTCTCAATTCTGCCGGTAACTAATCAGGTGTGAAGAGAGAAATGAATTATTGCGCTAATCCCACCAGCGATTACTGGCAACTTGTGGGATTGTTAACTAAAGTGTAGTTAGGATAGATCATATCCGCTTCTAATAGATGAACCAACTTTTGGTGTAAGCACGGAATGCGTCCATTACTGATCCTTCCAGCGCTGAACGGTCAGCGTGACGGTCTGTGCACCGCCCGCCGGAGTTAGCGACCTGTTCGCAATATCCGCCCCGCCGGATGCTGTCTCTACCGAAGCCCAGCTACCGCGCGTCAGCTTATACGTCACTGCTGTTCCTGCCGGAAGGCTCACGGTGATGGAGTATATACCATCGCTGCCTTTAGTCAGCAAGTACGCCGGATCTGCTGCATTCCAGCTGTTGAAAGACCCCGTTAGATAGACTGGCCCGGATGCTGGTGTAGAACCCGGAACGGTCACTCTGAAGGTTACGCTGTCTGCCTGCGGCTCTCCGGTGCTAAGACTTCCGCCAGTCAGACTCGAGCTGCCAACATTAAAGTGATAATTGCTGCCGCCGTTATTATCCCAGGTTCCGCTGCCGTTATTAAAAGCTGCAGTAAGGCCTGTTGCAGTTCCGAGCTGGATGGTAATCGCCTTGTAACCGCTAAATGCGGATGCCTGCATCTGCACGCCCGGCGAGGTGGTCCAGACCGTCGCCCCATCCAGCTTGTAATGAATATACGAATTGCTGTAGGCTGAATTCTTGTAATAGATCGTGGCCGTATTGCCCACCGGCGTGGCAGTTGGCACCGGAGTCGCGGTCGGCGTAGCCGTTGGCGCCGCTGTAGGCGTAGCCGTCGGTACCGCTGTCGGCGTAGCCGTCGGTGCCGCTGTCGGCGTAGCCGTCGGTGCCACTGTAGGCGTAGCCGTTGGCACCGCTGTCGGCGTAGCCGTTGGCACCGCTGTCGGCGTAGCCGTCGGCGTCACTGTCGGCGTAGCCGTTGGCGCCGCTGTAGGCGTAGCCGTTGGCGTCGCGGTCGGCGTAGCCGTCGGAACAGCCGGGGCGCCCGCCTGGATTTGCCCGGTAGGGGTATAGGTCCAGGTGCCGGTGCCGAACAGATAATTGCTGCCGCCGTTGCTGTCCCAGGTACCGCTGCCGTTATTGAAGCAGGCTTCAAGCTGGGTGGCTGCACCGATATTTATCGTGATTTTGTTATAGCCTGCCACTTCAGCCGCAGGAATCGCTACGCCCGGCGCCGTCGTCCAGGTGCCCGCAGCCGGACGGTAGTGAATGTACGGTGTGGTGTAGCCCTTCTTGTAATAGATCGTCACATTATTCCCCGCCGGAGTTGTGGCCACTGCTGCTGCACTCAGTCCGGACAGATTGCCCGAAGCGTCATACGCTTTGACCTTGTATTCATATGTCGTAGAGGAGGACAAGCCGCTGTCTGTATAAGAAGCAGACGGTGATGTACCGATCTTAATGCCATCGCGGTAGACCTCGTACCCTGTCACACGGATATTATCGGTAGCTGCATTCCATGTCAGCAAGGCCGAGGAGGCATTGACCACAGCTGCCTGAAGATTAGCCGGCACAGACGGGGCTTCCGTGTCCGGAACTGCAGGCACATCGGTAATAAACGGATGCGTTCCCTCAACGGTTCCCTGCATGCTCTCGGTATATTTTCCGTTTGCCAATGTGTATTTGCCGGCTCCGACATAGACCTGCTGGATATCGCTTTTCGTTACATTACCCTTAGCGTCTGTGGCTTCAATATAGTAGTCCACCAGCTGGTCACGATAATCCGAGATATAACTGAAATACAGATTGCCGATGTCCGTAGCCGGAACCTTCTGCATGATGGCCTTGCTGCTTGGCTGCCAGTCGACCCCGTTGATATCGGTGCTGAGGTCGCGGACCGTCATCGGGTATTCCGTCCAGGCACCAACCTTGGCAGGGTCAATATTGGATATTCCTGCTGCGGCCAGACCCGCCGGGTCATAGACCTTAAAAGTATTGTCCGCAGCATCTGCCGTCTTGTCGCGGTGTGCCCGGACCTTCACCTTGATATCGCTGATACCGCTGGTGTCGAAGGCGTAGGTATAAATGGAGAACACATTATTGAAATGCTGCAGCGTCCAGCCCTCCGCCTTGCTGACATTCGCGCTGCCCGGATTGTACGGGTAACGCTGCGGCCACCATACGGAGGGGCCGGTTTTGTCTTTGGCCAGCTTTTGCGTAACATAAGGCTTGGAGAAATACAGCGATTGATTGAAGGACAGTGCCGGCTTCACGCTGTCATCCACATTCTCATCGTAATACCCGAAGCCGGAGTCCATCGCCGGGAGCAGGAAATACCAGGCTAATTCAGCCGGATTGGCGCCGCCGGCATAATCGCTTGCGGTGTTCCCTTTGACCGGATAAGAGATCATCCAAGGGTTGAGCTGATTGCCCTCGTAAGTCACCTCGCGGTCAATCGGATTGACCGGCTTCCAGTAATTCGGATGCTCATCCAGCCAGATCTGCTCGGCTGTCTTGGCATAATTCAGGGAAGCCTGCAGCAGGGCGAAGTTACGCTCCAGATAGTGGTACCCCTTCTCGAAGGATACGGTCATGCCTTCTTCGACACCGGACAGATTCTTCTTCGGCGCATAAGAGGTGCCGTTCACCTGATTGAAGCTGGCAAACTGGCCTTTCCAGATGCCGAACGGCAGATGCCAGTGGTACCAGGTCGGATCGGAGGAGGAATCCCGGGTATCAATCCATGAGCCGTCCTGAACATGGACTACATCGGAGGCGGCTGGTGTATTATTGCGCAGATACTCGTCAATTCCCATACCGGTAACACCGCTGCTGGCATAGGTCACATTCCCGGCATTGCGCCAGGTCTCCTCGGAACCTGCCCGGCCCGAAGAATTATCCCCGTCATGCGCGACCACAAAAATCTGCTTCTGCGCGACCAGATTCTCATACGGCTTAAGCACATCTGCTTTTACCTGGCCCAGATATCCTTCTTCCCATGACTGCGCCTGTGCAACCGGAACGCCGACCACTTTGGATTCTGCCCCGGTTGCCGGGTCCACATAACGGACCCAATGGGCTGTAGAGGCAAAAGGATACTTGTTATAGACAACCTGCTGTTCGTTGAACATCGGTTCATTCACCCAGGAGCCTACGGTGCTGACATTCTGCAGATCACTGCGGTTGGGCGGTGAGACCATCGTATCCGTGCCGGGACTGTTCAGCAGCGGATAGTCCTTAAGCGTACGGGAGAAATGGTTGTTGCCGATTACGGACCACTGAATGCCGAGCTTTTGCAGGACGGGAATTATCCGTTCAGAGAAACCCAGCTCTGTCGGGAAAAATCCCTTAGAGGACTTGTAGCTGCTTCCGAGAAAATAAGGCTGAGCCAATGTGGCTCCATGATAGATCATATCCTTGAGCAAATAGTCGTTGCCGACCAGCGGACCCATAGAGTGATGCCCGGAGAAATGGATCAGATCGAGCATATTGCTGCCGTTTGTTGTTTTGAGCTGATCGACGGCGTTCTTCCAGGGAGTACCCCAAGCCGGATTATTGTATCCGCTTACATTACCCTGCTGAATAATACTGTTCACGTTATTTACAACCGAGCCGGACATTGTAACATGCATCTGCGCCTGGGGATAATTGCTGTGCAGCGTGTTAGCCACGCTCCAGGGCCAGGTTAGATAGGCTCCTGTCTTCGCGTGATGTGAATAATAGGAGACCAGATCATCATGCGGCATCGGGGAACCGTTCGGCAAATAATAGGTATATTCCGCAGGAGGGTTCTGCTTCAACTGGATGACTTCACCATCATACGTATAGCGGATCGGACTTCCTGCCGGGGCAGCGTTATAGGAGTTCAAATCATAGTACGCCCAGAAATTCGGCATATGGTTATGGTACACATGCGTAGCGGCAATATCTGCCGAGACATTGGTGACTGTTGCCGGAACAATCAGAAGCATGCCCAGCAGCAGGGCTGTGATTTTGCGCCAATACCTGGATTTCTTCATCAGCAACCAGCTCCTCTCTTTTCAACCACATCAGCTTATTCAAAAGAACGGGGGCGCCGGAATTCATCCTTTGCCCCCTGTCACTCCCTATTGATCCTTCCAGCGCTGCACGGTCAGCGTGACGGTCTGTGCGCCGCCCGCCGGTGTGAGCGCACGGTTCGCAATATCTGCTCCGCCGGATGCGGTCTCTACCGTAGCCCAACTGCCGCGCGTCAGCTTATACGTCACTGCCGTTCCTGCCGGGAGGTTCAAGGTGATGGAGTATACACCGTCACTGCCCTTGGTCAGCAGGTATGCGGGGTCAGCCGCGTTCCAGCTGTTGAACGACCCGGTCAGATAGACAGGCCCGCTCGCTGGAGTGGTGGCCGGAACAGTGACCCGGAATGTCACGCTGTCCGCCTGAGGCTCTCCGGTGGTAAGGCTTCCCCCCACAAGGCTTGAGCTGCCTGCGCCAAAGTGATAATTGCTGCCGCCGTTGCTGTCCCAGGTTCCGCTGCCGTTATTGAACGCTGCAGTAAGTCCGGTCGCGGTTCCGAGCTCGATGGTAATCGCTTTGTAGCCGCTGAATGTGGATGCCTGCATCTGCACGCCCGGCGAGGTCGTCCAAGTGCTTGCCCCATCCAGCTTGTAATGGATATAGGAGTTGGTATAGGCCGTATTCTTGTAGTAGATCGTCGCTGTATTCCCTACCGGAGTGGCGGTTGGCACCGGAGTCGCTGTAGGCGTAACCGTTGGTGTCGCGGTCGGTGTGGCTGTTGGCGTAGCGGTAGGTGCCACTGTCGGTGTCGCGGTCGGTGTAGCTGTTGGTGTTGGTGTTGCGGTCGGCGTTGGCGTCACCGTTGGTGTCGCAGTCGGTGATGCGGTCGGAACAGCCGGCCCTCCTGCCTGGATCGTTCCTGTCGGAATATACGTCCAGGTACCGGTACCGAATAGATAATTGCTGCCGCCGTTGCTGTCCCAGGTGCCGCTGCCGTTATTGAAGCAAGCCTCGAGCTGGGTCGCCGCACCGATGTTGATCGTGATTTTGTTGTAACCTGCCACTTCAGCCGCAGGAATTGCTACGCCCGGCGATGTCGTCCAGGTTCCCGCAGCCGGGCGGTAGTGGATGTAAGGTGTGGTGTAGCCCTGCTTGTAATAGATCGTCACACTATTTCCGGCAGGCGTGACGATCAGTGCAGCCGCGCTGAATGCCGAGAGGTTGGCGGCGGCGTCATACGCTTTTATCGTATACGAGTAGTTCGTACTGCCAGATAAGCCGTTGTCTGTGTAAGAGGTAGTTGCCGAGGTCCCAATCTTGACCCCATTGCGGTAAATCTCGTAACCTGTAACCCCGACATTATCGATGGAAGCCGTCCAGGTCACAAGCGCACTGGAGGCATTCTGCACAGTGGCTGTTACATTCGCCGGAACAGACGGCGCCTGGGTATCAACTATTGGCTGCGTCTTGGAGTAGATTTTGGCGGAGTTCGCACTGAGTGTGACTGTAATTTGCTTCCCGGTTGCCCCGCCGGATTGTACGGTTACCGTGTCTGAGGTGTTCAACTGGTTAATCAGTACTGTTCCCACAGTCAGAGTACTTTCGGCGCGCAGCGGAATCGTAACGGTCTGCGATCCGCCCGAAGCATTACTGAACGCGGAGATGACTTCCTGTCCCACATTGGTCCCGCTGTCAATCCGGCGGGAGAACGCGTACAGGTTCTGGGCAGACCACATTTCACGCTGGGTACCGGTGCGCAGAGCCGGGTTGTTTTTGCGGATTTCATTAAGCTTGGCTACATGCTTGTAGGTGCTGGCGTTCTCATTGAAATAATTCTCCACCACGTTGCCGCTTGCATCACGCTTCACCATAGACCAGCGGTTCCACGTATCAGCAATACCGCCAGTCATAATCTGGCCGTTCCCGTTGCCTTTATTCTGTTCTGTACCCTGGAACACCACCGGGGTTCCGCGCACAGTGAAGATGAAGGACAAGGCATTCTGCAGCTTCTCTACACTGCCTCCGGCCTCTGTCAGGAAGCGGTTGCGGTCATGATTATCAATGAAGGTGACCATATGATTCGCATTGCCGTTGTAATAGGAATCGAGAGCCAGTGTACTCTTAATATTGGAATCGAAGGATTGTCCGTAAGCAAAGCTATTCAGCACAGAGAAGAACAGCGGGAAATCAAGCATCCCCCATTCCTTGCTGCTGCCGACCCAGCGGGAGACAAATTCGGCATTGCCGTCAAAATTCTCTCCGAAGGTGTTCACGCCCAGCAGTGTCTGCAGCTCCCCGATATCCGTCGGCTTCATCAGCTTGGCGGCATCAACGCGGGCACCATCTGCACCTGTATAATCAAACCAGCCTTTAATCGAGCTGAAGATGGCCTGCTTGGCGGCAGGAACATCGAAGTCGATATCATCCAGTCCGCCCAGATCGTGATTCTCCAAATAATCCTGGGCCCACTGATCATATCTTCCGTCTGCCAGCGACCAGTTGATATCCCCGTTATGGTGATACCAGGCCGGATTATTGAAAGGGGCGACCGGCTGCAAGGCAGGTATATCATAATAAGCCTGGGTACCCAGCATATAGTCGCCGATATGATTCGGAACGACGTCGATGATGACCTTGATTCCGAGCGCATGCGCTGAATCTACCAGCTCCTTCAGCTTCTCTTTTGTACCGAAATAAGGATTGGCCGCATTGGGATCTTTGACATTGTAGCCGTGGTAGGCTGTGTTCTTCCCTGTCCCGTTATTCTCCCGGTTGGTCATCTGCGGTTCGGCAACCGGAGAGATCCAGATCGCCGTATAGCCCATATTATGAATATAGGGGAGCTTATTGATAACTCCCTGCCAGTCTCCACCCTTCATATAACGGAAATCCTCTTCAGAGGTCTCTCCATAGCGGATGGCGGCTCCTGTGGCATTATTGGAGGAGTCTCCGTCATTGAAACGGTCAACCATAATCTGATAAATCGTGTCATTCTCTGTAACCGTACCGATACTGGCCGCTTCAGCCTTAACTGGAGGCAGAACAAATAAATTCATCGTGATCGAAAGAACCATGGATGTGATAAGTACGGGGATAAGCCAATGTTTACGTTTCATTCTTCATCTCCCTCTCATAAATGCGTATGCACAACACTTTCTGCCAAAAAGAACAAGCTACCGTCTACAGCCTCATCTTACTCACTTCAGGGAAACCGGTTTCCCCACTAAAAATTAACATGGACTTGTATGCGCTGTCAAGACATATAAATTGATCTTCCTTAGAACCCGTATCCCATATAGGATAACGATTCTGCAATACGCAGAAAATCCCCCGTTTAGCATCATCCGGCAGCATGCACCTCCGCGGACAGGCACCGGTTTCGATTTCTTTCAGAGGCGCACCGCAAAAAGACCCCTTTCATCAAGCAGAAAGAGGTCTTACTATCACTGAATAAATATACTATTTGATTCATATCATCCAAAAAATCACTGTCACAGTGAGATTGCTAAGCTGTTTATTTAAATACCGGCTCCCGGAACTGGGCCAGCTTGGCCGCGGAATCCTTCTCCACATCAGCATGCAGGCTGTTGCCATGCGCATCCATGGTGACGATTGCAGCGAATCCGTCTACCTGCAGATGCCACATGGCCTCCGGAATTCCGAACTCCATGAAATCAACCGCGTTAACCTTCTTGATGCATTCTGCATAGTACTGGGCTGCACCGCCAATGGCGTTGAGATAGACGCCGCCGTGTTCGCCTAATGCCTTCAACGTTTTCGGGCCCATTCCGCCTTTGCCGATTACGGCACGGATGCCGAATTTCTTAATGATATCGCCTTGATAAGGCTCCTCGCGGATGCTGGTGGTTGGACCAGCAGCCTTCACATGCCAGCCCTCATCATCCTTCAGCATAACCGGACCACAGTGATAGATGACCGCACCGTTCAGGTCGACGGGAGCGTCGTGATCCATCAGATATTTGTGCAGGGCATCGCGGCCGGTGTGCATCTCGCCGGAGAGAATAACTACATCACCAACGCGCAGGCTGCGGATATCCTCCTCGCTGATCGGCGTGGTCAGGCGGATTTCGCGCGAACCACCCGATACGGCGGAGCCTGCGGCAGCAGGTTCGATTACCTTGCCGTTACCCGGGATAGCAGCATCAGAAGCAGCTTCCCCAGTTCCTGACAAGATGGCCGGAGCCGCAGGAATCGTTGCATCCTCTGGAATCATGCCCTGCGAAATGCCGTCAGCAGCAGAGACAGCTACCGGTTCAGTTACTTGCACTAAGGCTTCTTCCCCTTCTACAGAAATGCCTGTGCCGCTCTCATAGAGCCATTCCTTAATGTCCCCGGTTGCCGGATTTACCAGTATCCCCTGACGGCGGAAGGCCCAGCAATTATATGCCACCGAGACAAAGAAGCTCGCCGGCAGCCGGTTCATCACTCCGATTTTGCAGCCCAGCAGCGTAACTTCACCGCCGAAGCCCATCGTTCCGATCCCGAGCTTGTTGGCATTCTCCATAATGTAATCTTCCAGCTTGCCCAGATCTTGGGTGGGATTCACATCCTCGACCTTGCGGAACAGCTGCTTCTTGGCCAGCTCATAGCCCGTTGTACGGTCACCGCCGATGCCTACGCCAATGAAGCCTGCACTGCACCCCTGGCCCTGCGCCTGATAGACCGAATGAAGAATACATTTGCGGATGCCGTCAAGATCACGTCCGGCTTTGCCCAGACCCTCCAGCTCTGCCGGGAGACTATACTGAATATTCTTATTCTCGCAGCCGCCGCCCTTCAGAATGAGCCTTACATCAATGCCTTCCTCTTCCCACTGCTCGAAATGAATCACCGGCGTGCCTGCACCCAGATTGTCCCCGCTGTTCTCGCCTGTAAGGGAATCTACGGAATTGGGCCGCAGCTTGCCGTTCTTCGTCGCCCGGATTATCGCGCTATGAATATCCTTCTTCATCTCTATCTGATTCACGCCTACCGGCGTATGAATTATAAAAGTCGGCATCCCTGTATCCTGGCAGATCGGCGATACCTGGAGCTCAGCCATACCGATATTCTGGGCAATCGTGGTCAGTGCCAGTCCGGAGCGGGTCGCCTTGTCTTCCAGCGCACGCCCTCTGGCGACCGCCCGGCGTACATCACCCGGTAAATTCGTGGAGGTCTCTACGATCAGATTATAAATGCTGTCTTCAAAATGCTGCATCTTCATTCAGTCTCCTCTCCATCTGTTTCAAGCTGCCCTAACTCTGTTACAATTAGTTATTATCATATCATATTAAGCCGCTCATGAAAGGGGTTACTTAAAAATTGAACTACCATTTCTCTGCCTATCTCTACCGGCTGCAATATATCCAGCGCTGGAGCCTCATGCGCAGCACCGCCCCTGAGAACGTGGCGCAGCATTCGTTCCAGGTGGCCCTGCTGGCGCACATGCTGTGCACCATCGGCAATGTCCACTTCGGCCGGTCGCTGAACGCCGACCGCGCATCCACAATGGCGTTGTTCCACGACGCCACCGAGGTATTCACCGGCGACATCGCCACGCCGGTGAAGCATAACAACCCGCTGCTGCTGTCCAGCTTCCGCGAGATGGAGCGGGTCGCCGCTGAGCGCCTCGCGGCGATGATCCCGCCGGAGCTGAGCGCAGTCTATGCGCCGCTCCTGCAGCCGCAGGACAGCCCGCCCGGCTCCGAGGATGCCGGACTGCTCCGCTACGTCAAGGCGGCGGATGTGCTCGACGCCTATCTGAAATGCGTCTGGGAAACCGCCGCAGGCAACCGCGAATTCGCGGCCGCCCGGGAGCAGACGGCCGCGAAGCTGCACGGGCTCGCCCTGCCGGAGATGGAGTATTTCCTTACCCATATGGCTCCGGGCTTCGAGCTGTCGCTGGACGAGCTGTCTTCAAGCATGAGTCCGGAGAAGCCCGCCGACTAGCCGGAAACCGTGCGGCCTCTTGAAGAATGCAGCATCGCACCGTCCGTTTGGCCCTGCAATGCAAATAACCCGCCTCACGGCGGGTTATTTGCATCAAGTTAAGGCATGGCTAACGGCTCATCCAGGCTGTCCCAGTCTTTGAACACCGGCTGCAGCCCTTTTTCCTCGAGCATCTCCTTAATCTCCTGCACGCTGCGGTTGTCTGAGATTTCAAACTGCGGGGTGCCGCCTTCCAGAGAATGTCCGCCTACTTCGGTGGATACCCCTGCAGACATCCTGGTGATGCCGAGATGGACCAGATGATCGCGCAGGGCTGCCGGCTCCCGCGTGGACAGTGAAATACCGGAACGCGGCAGAAACAGGCGGTAGGCCAGGATAATCTGCACCAGCGCACGGTCGGTTACATCACTCGCAGGATTAAATTCCCCCAGGTACGGCCGAAAACGGGGAATGGACAAACCGATTTCGCACTCCGGATACTTGTCCTGTAAGTACCTGGCGTGCAGTGCAGTCGCGAGGGCCTCCTGACGCCATTCGTACATTCCCAGCAGGGCTCCGATATTTACCGAGCGGAATCCGGCCAGGCAGCCACGCTCAGGCGCATCCAGTCGGTTGCGGTACACCCGCTTGGGACCCTTCACATGCAGCTGGCGGTAAGTCTCCTGATGATAGACCTCCTGATACAGCGTCAGACCGTCTACTCCTGCCTGTCTGAGGTCAGCGTATTCTTCGGTAGTGAGCGGATTCACTTCAATGCTGACTGAAGAGAAATAGCCGCGGAGCACCTCCACGCAGTCTTTCAGATAACTGACCGGACTTTCATTCCGGGATTCTCCGGTCAGAATCAGAATGTGGCGCAGCCCTGTGGCTGCGATTGTTTCCGCTTCCCGCCGGACCTCCTCCAGTGTCAGTTTTTTGCGCGGAAAATCATAGATAGAGCTAAAGCTGCAGTAGGTACAATGGTTGACGCAGAAATCAGCCAGATACATCGGTGTAAACAGCTGCATCACATGACCGAATTGCGTACGTGTCAATCTATGCGCCTTCTGCGCCATCTCTTCGAGGTAAGGCTCCGCTGCCGGTGACAGCAAAGCCATCACCCCGTCCTCGTCCAGCCGCTCCAGACGAAGCGCCCGCTTCACATCAAGCGCAGTATACTGCTTCCATGCCCCCTCGTAGGGAAGCTTGTCCAGCCGTGTCAGCCTATCATAAAAGCTCATGTCCTTCCCCCCTCTTCATAAACAGCATCAGTCATGCCAGAAATCCGGTCAACGGCGAAGAAGCTGCGGCTGTCTCTTCCACCG
Source organism: Paenibacillus sp. FSL H8-0259 (assembly GCF_037963255.1). NCBI lineage: Bacteria > Bacillati > Bacillota > Bacilli > Caryophanales > Paenibacillaceae > Paenibacillus > Paenibacillus sp. FSL H8-0259. The sequence continues at coordinate 2,590,173 of NZ_CP150147.1, read as the reverse complement.
GCCCCAGCCCGGCCAGATAGGCCTTCCGCCCCGCCGACACCGCTTCGCGGAATGCCTCCGCCATCAGCTGCGGGTCCCGGGCGGTGGCAATTGCCGTATTCAGCAGCACAGCGGCTGCGCCCATTTCCATCGCCTCAGCAGCCTCGGAGGGTCTGCCAATACCGGCATCCACGATGATGGGCAGACCCGTTTCTGATATCAGAATCCGGATCAGCTCCTTGGTCTGCAGCCCGCGGTTAGAGCCGATTGGCGCTCCCAGCGGCATGACGGCTGCAGCTCCGGCCGCCTTCAGCCGGAGTGCGGCTGACAGATCAGGACTCATGTAGGGCAGAACTACGAAACCCTCCGCAGCTAGGATTTCCGTGGCTCGGATCGTCTCGGTATTATCAGGCAGCAGATATTTCTGATCATTGATAACCTCAATCTTCACCCAGTCTCCCAGCCCCGCTGACCTTGCCAGCCGGGCAATGCGTACCGCTTCCTCTGCGGTGCGCGCACCGGAGGTATTGGGCAGCAGCGTCATGTGGGAAGGAATATGGCTGATAATATTGTCCTTGCTCTCCGGATCTACCCGGCGCAGGGCAACCGTAATGACCTGTGAACCCGAGCGGGCGATCACTTCGGGAATAAGAGTGTTGCGGCTGTATTTTCCGGTCCCGATGAACAGTCTGCTCGTTAAAGTAACTCCTCCAATAATCAAAGGATCCTGCATCATATCGCCTCCTGTGATAAGTCGCTGCCTTTATCTTAATTGCGTATTGGCGTATTGGCATTCTTGCATCTGCCGCACGCACAGTTACCAGTTACCTAGCCTCCGCCGACAAAATGAACCAGCTCAACTCGGTCACCTTCATTCAGCAATGTATCTTCATAAACCTCTCTGCCGGCAAGCTCACCATTCAGCTCCACAATAACCAGCTTCCCGGTCCACTCAGGCCGGGCCAGAAGATCAGCCAGCGTCCGGCAGCTCTCTTCATACCTTCCTCTGCGTCCGTTAACGGTCAAATTCATTCCAGTTCACCTCCTTTGCCCGGTATGGGGGTCATTCAGGACTTCAGCATATGCTGCGGCCTGAACGGATGATCTGTAAGCCTCAGCGGCGCCAGCAGGATCCGTCGCTCCGCATATCCCGGACATTACGGCTATTCCGGCAGCCCCCTTCGACAGAACGATTCCGGTATTGCCCGGTGTGATGCCTCCGATAGCAATCAGCGGTATACTGCTGGAGCGGACAGCCACTTCCAGCTGCTCCAGGCCCCGTTCCCGCTGTCCGGGCTTGCAGGCCGTAGGAAATACATGTCCATACAGACAAAAGTCCGCTCCCTGCTGTCCGGCGCGTGCCGCTTCCTCCGGGGAATGCACCGACCTGCCCAGCCGCAGGCCCGGGGCAATACCGCTCGCCTTGGCAGGCGGCAGGCTGTGCCAGGCCAATTGGACGCCGGCTGCCCCTGCTGCCAGAGCCACATCAATCCGGTCATTAATAACCAGCTTTGAGGGCGGAACCCCCGCTTGCAGCAACCGCTCTGCGGCAGCCAGAAGCTCAAGTGCGGACAGGGCTTTTTCCCGGAGATGGATATAATCCACCATGGTATGTACAGCAGCAGCCAGTCCGGCAAACTGCTCCGGATTCAGCCTCCCGTCCGAGATCAAATGGATTTCTTTCAGCACCTTCACCTTCCCTTCTATACGGCATTCCGGAAAATACAAAAAGACCGCCCCCTGTATCAGGAAGCAGTCCGGAATATAAGCAGGAATACCGGGTAAGCCGTTACCCCCGCTGCATTATTCATTCTCCACTTCCCTACGCTGGTATAAACCAGATCAGGTTCAAAGGGTCCGAACAGATATGTTCGTCTCAGCCTTGCGGCACCCCTAGTGATCGTTCATATTCTATTGTTCTTGCAGTTTGTATATTAGCATATTATTCCTGTAAGAGCTATTCTTTAATAGATTCAATTATTAAGTCCAGCGGGTTTAAGCGGCAAAAAAGCCAGCCTTCCGGCTGACTTTTCATCTGTTGAACGTTTGATTCTTTAAACAGTATAAACTTATCCGGCTTACAAAGCAGTGCCAATGGTCAGCCGTTAACGATCTCGCCGCCGTTCACATGCATGACCTGACCGCTTACATAAGAGGAATCGTCAGAAGCCAGATACACATAGGCCGGTGCCAGCTCCTCGGGCTGTCCCGGACGCTTCATCGGCTGGGTGCCGCCGAATTCACTGACCTTCTTCGCGTCAAACGTAGACGGAATCAGCGGCGTCCAGATCGGGCCCGGTGCTACCGCGTTTACCCGGATGCCTTTGTCTGCGAGATTCATCGACAGGGAGCGGGTGAAGCTGAGAATTGCTCCTTTGGTGGACGAATAGTCCAGCAGCTGCGGGCTGCCGCGGTACGCCGTGATAGACGTAGTGTTGATGATCGTGGAGCCTTTTTTGAGATGGGGCATCGCTGCCTTGGTCAGATAGAACATGGAGAATATATTCGTCCGGAACGTCCGCTCCAGCTGCTCGGCGGTAATGTCCTCAATGGTCTCCTGCGGATGCTGCTCTGCCGCATTGTTAATCAGGATGTCCAGCTTGCCGAGTCCCTCAATGGTTTTATTAATCAGATCCTGACAGAAGGCCTCAACCCCGATATCACCGGAGATCAGAATACACTTCCGCCCCTCCTGCTCCACCTGGCGCTTGGTTTCTTCCGCATCTTCATGCTCATTCAGATAGGATATCACTACATCTGCGCCTTCTTTGGCAAAATGAACGGCAACCGCACGACCGATTCCACTGTCCCCTCCGGTAATGAGTGCGGCCTTGCCCAGCAGCTTGCCTGCTGCCTTGTAAGCTGAGGTTTCAAACTCCGGAAGCGGATTCATCTCGCTTTCAATTCCGGGCTGCTGGTCCTGTACCTGCGGAGGCAGGGTTTTGACGGGTTGTTTGCTGGTGTCTGGCATAATCCATTCTCCTTTCGCTGTACCGTTATACTGTTTTTACTAATCATGTTAGGTTGGCTAAAAGTCTGGTGTTTATGCATCATACTTGCCTAGCAAAAATCGCTTTACGTTATTTTACTTACCACATAGGGAAGCCGGCCAAACAGAAAATCTTGAGTCCAACGCGTTCCCGCTCCATTTTAGAGCCTGCAGAAGGAGAGTTATCCTCATGTCCAAAAAATCAAAAAGCATCATCGTTGCCGTCAAAGGTGTCATCCTGTATCAGGGCAGAATCCTCATCGTCAAGCGGGCTGCCGCCGATTCTGCAGGTGCCGGAAGCTGGGAATGTGCCGGAGGCAAAATCGAATTCGGTGAAAGCCTGGAGGCTGCACTGGAAAGAGAAATTCTTGAGGAAACCGGACTGGCGGTTACGACAGAACGTATCCTTTATGCGGTGACCCTGCTCACTGACCCTGCTAGACAGGTAGTGATTATCACCTATTTATGCCGCGCAGCCCGTGGCGAAATCCAGCTCTCGGAAGAGCATACCGATTACCGCTGGTGCACCGTGAGCGAAATGAACGCCCTGCTGCCGCCGCAGATTATCGCTGACTTTCAGGAGCACGGCATTTTTGAGCTGGAAGGGTTGTTACGGTAAGTAATGAACGGTTTCTACAAGAATATTATATATATCCGGACATTTTTATATCCTATACTTTCTCTTGGAAGACAACCATCTTCACTGGAGGGTTCACTATCTGCCATGGGAAATGAAAATGAGATTATACGATTGACTAACGCGACGTTAATCGACGGAACGGGGCGCCAGCCGCTGTACAATGCAAGCATTGAAATTGTTAATGGCCGGTTCGGCATGATTGCCGGGCCAGGGAGCAGCGGGCTGGAGCATGACTCAGTAACGGAGATAGATCTTGAGGGGCTTGTGGTCCTGCCGGGATTTATTCATACCCATGCACACACCAGCTTCAAATTTATACAGAACGAGCCTCTTCACGGGTACCATAAGGAATATTTAGCCGCCTGTCTCTCAGAAGGAATAACCACGATCCGTGACGAGGGGATGACTACAGCCGCAACGCTTGACGATGTGACGGCACACACACAAGCGCTGGACCGCGGATCTTTTCCCCGAATAATCACAACCGGCAAAGTCTTCACGGCTCCCGGCGGGTATGGCGGGCAGGCCCCTATCGGAGTTGGAAGTGCGGATGAAGCCAGATTGAAGGTCCGCGAGGTATTAGAACAAGGGATACATTGTATCAAAACAGCGCTTGAAGACGGTTACGATTCCAGTACAATCGGACTGCCACAGCTGAATCAGGAGCTTCTGGAGAGTATCTGCAGGGAAGCCCGGAGGATGGGGGCTTATGTGTCAGCTCATGTAACCAGTGCACGCAACCTTCAGATTCTGGTGAATGCGGGGATTAACGATGCTGCGCATATGATTTACGACCGGCTGGACGATGACCTGATCCGGCAAATGACAGCCTCCAATATCCGGATCGTCCCCACACTCACTGTATTGAAGATGTTTCAGGACAAATTCGGCGCCCCTCTGTTAGAACAAGGACTGGATAATGTCCGGAGATTCATCCAGGCAGGCGGAGAGATTGGCCTCGGGGATGATTTCATCGAAGAAGAAAGCCCGTGGTACAGGCTGGGAATGCCATGGGAAGAAATTCGTTTATTGGGCGAGGCGGGTCTCACCCCGATGCAGATTATCACAGCCGCCACTTCAACCGGTGCAAAGATATGCAATCTGGCGGAAGAGATTGGCACGATTGAGACGGGCAAAAAGGCGGATCTGTTTGTGATAGAGGGCAACCCGCTTACGGATATAGACAATCTCCGGAAAGTCAGATTTGTGATGATGGACGGCAGGGTCGTATCGAAATAGGGGGTTATATTGTTTGATTTAAGACCGCTTTCCCAAGGAAAGCGGCCTTTTTCAATTTATAGTGCCCTGTATGGTTCCCGGCAGTCCTATCTACAACTGATCCGCCACTGCCTTCAACGCAATAATCTTGTTCGCCGCCGTTACCTCCAGCACCGCCTTCTGCGCATCCGTCAACTACATTTGGCCCTGTTACCTCCATGGAGGCACATTGTGTTCGATTTTTCGCATACATTCGGCTTGATCACCTCCCCGGAAGCTGATTGTATTCGATTTTTCGCATACATTCAGCACGGTTACCTCCGCGGAGGCACCTTGTGTTCGATTTTTCGCATACATTCGTCCCGGTTACCTTCTCGGAGGCACATTGTATTCGATTTTTCGCATACATTGCCCCTCATCCGCTCCCGCTTCCGGGATATTCAGCGGGATTCCTGAGGACAAGAACACATCGTCCTTCAAACGGATCTGCTTCAGTGTCTTACACAACAAAAGGCCCTGGCAGCCTAAGCTGCCAGAGCCTTTGATACTCGCGTTCCTCCCTATAAATCAGGAGCCAGGTTTAAATAAGGCGACGGTACACCATGAAAAAGATCATGATAACCAGCACGACCATCAGCAGCAGGCTCATGGTCCGGATCTTGGCGGTTTCGGCAGAGACATCACGGTTCTCCCGCATTCCGGCCGCAGCCAGGCGCAGGGGTCCGCTCATTATGCCGCCAAGCGCAAACATCGCCAGGAGCAGCACAACAACAACGATCATCCAGGCGACAGAATAGTCACCCTTGGTCATCATATAGCCTCCGGTCAACAGCTGGATAACTAGTCCATACTGGGCAAAGCGGTTGAAGCCGCCGATGGCGCTCAAGGTACCTTCCTTCGCCGGGGCGGACAGCTTCGCCGTCCCGCTCAGAATAAACGGCAATACCAGATAGAAGCCAAGCGCCAGCGTGCCGATCATATGCAGGAAAAAGAAAATACGGTCCATATCAATCTCCTCCGATTACATTGTAGGATTAAATAGCAGCAAAGCCCAATCTCTGCCTGCAAAAAGGGGCTTCAGCAGCCGCCCGCTAACGTTACTTACACAGTTACTGCTGAAGTGACTGCACGGACAGAATCGGCTGATTTATCCAGAGCAGCCTTCTCTTCTGCCGTAAGCTCCAGCTCGAAAATCTTCTCGATGCCATCCGCACCGAGGAGCGCCGGAATACCCATGAATAAATTATCGTAACCATATTCACCTTCAAGCAGGGCAATTACAGGAATAATCCGTTTCTTGTCCTTGAGGATTGCTTCCGTCATCTGAACCAGTGACGCGGCGGGTGCATAATAAGCGCTGCCGTTACCCAGCAGGCTGACGATTTCACCGCCGCCGACACGGGTACGCTGCACAATCTCAGCAATGCGTTCCGCAGGGATGAGCGTGTCGATCGGAATACCGCCAACACTGGAATAACGCACAAGCGGAACCATATCATCCCCATGACCGCCCAGTACGAAACCGCGTACATCTTCAACCGAAACATTAAGCTCCTGGGCGATGAATGTACAGTAACGCGCTGTATCGAGTACGCCGGATTGTCCGATTACGCGATTCTTCGGAAAGCCGAGTGCATTGTAAGCCACATAAGTCATGGCATCGACCGGATTGCTCAGAATGATCACGATAGATTCGGGGGCTACCCGTTTCACGTTCTCGCAGACCGACTTGACGATGCCCGCATTGGTATTGACCAGATCATCACGGCTCATGCCGGGCTTGCGTGCAATCCCTGCCGTAATAATGACGATGTCGGAATCGGCTGCATCTTCGTAGCTTGAAGTTCCGGTGATCTGGGCATCGAATTTCTGCACAGGTCCGGCTTCCAGCATATCAAGCGCTTTACCTTTGGTCGGATTCTCCAGTTGGGGAATATCGAGCAGCACTACATTGCCAAGCTCCTTCTGGGCAAGCATAAGCGCCGTAGTCGCACCGGTGAATCCGGCACCTACGACAGTGATTTTATAACGTTTGATGGCCACGGGAAGACCTCCTAAGGGTTGGATAGCATACACTTCGTTCATTTCACTTCGCAAGACTGCCCCGGAGCATGAACCAATGATGTTGAATGGGCTGGCAGATGCACAAGCATAAGTATAAGCTGCACGTATGTGCAGCTTATACTTGTTATATACCAGTTAGCCTGCTTATAGATTGCTGATAATCTCGTCAGCAAAGGCGGAGCATTTCAGCTCTGTAGCGCCTTCCATCTGGCGGGCAAAGTCATAAGTAACCGTCTTATTGTTAATCGCGGTGCTCATTCCCTTATAGATCAGGTCAGCCGCTTCCTGCCAGCCCAGATGCTCAAGCAGCATAACGCCGGAGAGAATAACCGAACCCGGATTCACAACGTCCTTATCCGCATATTTAGGTGCTGTACCATGAGTAGCTTCAAAAATAGCATGTCCAGTAATATAGTTAATGTTCGCTCCCGGAGCGATACCGATGCCGCCGATCTGGGCAGCCAGTGCGTCGGAGAGGTAATCCCCGTTCAGGTTCAGCGTCGCGATGACATCGAAATCGGTCGGACGGGTCAATACCTGCTGCAGAGCAATGTCGGCGATAGCGTCCTTGACAATAACTTTGCCGGCTGCTTCGGCTTCCTTCTGGGCAGCATTTGCTGCAGCTTCACCATCACGTTCCTTGATGACATCATATTGGTTCCAGGTGAAGACCTTGTCGCCGAACTCCTGTTCAGCCACTTCGTAGCCCCAGTTCTTAAATGCACCTTCGGTGAATTTCATGATATTGCCTTTGTGTACCAGCGTTACGCTCTTGCGTCCGTGCTTGATGGCATACTCAACCGCAGAACGCACCAGGCGCTTCGAGCCTTCCTCGGATACAGGCTTAATGCCGATACCGGAAGTTTCCGGGAAGCGGATCTTGTTCACGCCCATTTCCTTCTGCAGGAACTCGATAACCTTCTTCACTTCAGCGGAACCTTCCTGATATTCAATCCCGGCATAGATATCTTCAGTATTCTCACGGAAAATAACCATATCCACCAGCTCCGGATGCTTCACTGGTGAAGGAACACCATCGAAATAACGTACCGGACGCAGACATACATACAGGTCCAGCTCCTGGCGCAGCGCCACATTCAGAGAGCGGATACCGCCTCCGATCGGAGTTGTCAGCGGGCCTTTGATGGCTACAATATACTCGCGGATTGCTTCCAGTGTGTCATTCGGCAGCCATTCACCATATGTATTGAAGGCTTTCTCGCCGGCAAAAACTTCGTACCAGGCAATCTGCTTCGTGCCGCCGTAAGCTTTCTCTACAGCCGCATCCAGCACCCGCTTGGAGGCTTTCCAAATGTCACGGCCTGTACCGTCACCCTCGATAAAAGGGATGATCGGCTGATCCGGAACCAGCAGCTTGCCGTCTTCGATTGTAATTTGTTCGCCTTCTGTGGGCAGATCGTACTTTTCCAGTTTCAACATTAGTGGGAATTCCTCCTAAAAGTATGATGTACAAGCAATAATCAATAAGCAGTTGCTGCATATATTATAGTTCATTGTACTAAAGGGGTGGAGCGGCCCGCAAGGGGCCGCCTTGTTATCGTTCGTCTACAGGGACGTATTTCATGTCGGACATGCCGGTATATTCCGCACGCGGCCGGATAATCCGGTTGTCTTCATACTGCTCCAGAATATGCGCAGTCCAGCCCGAGGTCCGGCTGATCGCGAAGATCGGAGTGAACAGCTCACGTTCAATACCCAGCTGTGTATAGACGGATGCCGAATAGAAGTCGACATTCGGTTTGAGCCCTTTTTGCCCCGTAATCAGCTCTTCAACCTTGACCGACATGTCATAGAGCGTAGTATCATTCTTCATCGTGCCCAGCTCATAGGACATCTTCATCAGATGTTTGGCCCGCGGATCTCCGTTCTTGTATACACGGTGTCCGAAGCCCATGATCTTCTCACGGCGTTCCAGCTTGCCTTGGACATACGGCTCAACGGCATCGAGCGTGCCGATTTCCTCCAGCATCTTCATCACGGCTTCATTCGCACCGCCATGCAGCGGCCCCTTAAGCGCGCCAATAGCCGAAGTAACTCCGGAATAGATGTCAGACAGTGTAGCCACAGTTACCCGTCCGGCAAAAGTGGAAGCATTCAGCTCATGGTCTGCATGCAGCACGAGGGCTGTATCCAGCGCCTTGACGGATACGATATCCGGCTGCTCTCCCCACAGCATGTAGAGGAAGTTCTCGGCGATGGTCAGGCCTTCCTTCGGTGCTACCGGCTCAAGTCCCTTACGGATGCGTGCCAATGCGGCAACCACAGTCGGAATCTGTGCCTGAAGCTTCACAGCTTTGATCTGATTCGCTTCACGGCTCATATCATCCGCAGCCTCGTCGTACAGTGCCAGGGCGGATACGGCGGAGCGCAGGGCCGCCATCGTGTTGGCTTCCTTCGGATACAGCTTCATCTGGGCAAGCACCTGATCCGGGATCTGGGCTGAAGCGCTCAGGTCGCGGCGCAGCGTTTCAAGCTCCGGTACCGTCGGCAGATTGCCGAACCACAGCAAATAAGCGGTCTCCTCAAAGGTGGCATTATCCGCCAGATCATCAATATCATAACCGCGGTAAGTGAGCACTCCATCCACAATGGAGCTGATCGATGAGGTCGTTGCAACGATGCCTTCAAGTCCTTTAGTAGCTGTCATAGTATCTCTCTCCTTTGCCAACAAGGGTATATAATGCTGGTTCTAACCTCATGAAAACATTTACATTTTTAAGTATTTCAATTCTCCGCAAAAGGCGTTAGGACAGGGGCTGAAGATTGCAACTATATTTCTGCTGTTTAACCTGTAATAATCATACCGGATTTTGACGGTTATGTGAACAACGTGGGAGCTTTGCAGCGGATCAAATGATTTTATCGGAGAGATAGAAAAAAACTAACGAAAAACCTGTTTCATGATTACGCTTTCAGGTTAGTAAGCTTCTCCATTCTGCCCTTTTCCGTCCCTGCTAGTCTTTTCGCATGCTCTATGAATATACATAAGACGAGCAGTTATTCCTTGTACACCCGTTAGAGTAGGAGGGACCGGATATCGATACACTTGTACTCAAAAGAGTGCTGCGCGGCCTGTGGGTCGTGCTTGCCGCCGCCGTGATCCTGCTGGCTGTTTATGTACTGCTGCCGCTCCTCTATCCCCTGCTGCTGGCCTGGCTGCTGGCTTACCTTATACATCCGCTGGTGCTGATCCTGCGGGGGCTGAAGCTCCCGGGCTGGCTGGCGGTGGCCCTCTCACTGCTTTTTTATATTGGAGGTACGGGCCTCGTACTGACCGCGCTGATTACCCGGCTGGTGAAGGAGCTCATTGTGCTGCTCCAGACCTTCGACCTCCATACAGACCAATGGCGCGAGCTGCTGCTGAAGGTTAGCCGCAACGCCAGCATTCAGAATATTATTAACCAGATCAACCAGTTTTACCACGACAATCCGGGTTACCATGCCACGATTGACAGTAATATCAGCAGAACCACGGAAACTGTAGGCCACGCCATGACACAGCTGATTACCGGATTCTTCAACATGATTCTGGGGCTGATCTCCTCGCTGCCGAGCCTCGGCACGATTCTGATCGTGATCGTACTGGCCGCCTTCTTCCTCAGCACCGGCTGGGAACGGCATAACGCCAAGCTGCTCTCACTCCTCCCCGCTCCGCTGCTGCGGCCGGTCTCGGAGATCTGGAAGGACCTGCGCAAGGCGCTGTTCGGCTACCTCCGTGCCCAGCTCGTGCTGATCTCCGTAACTGCGGTGATCGTAATCATCGGCCTGCTGCTGCTGGGCGTAGACTCTGCCTTCGCCATTGGCCTGACCATCGGCATCGTCGATCTGGTGCCTTATCTCGGGGTTGGCATCGTGATCCTCCCCTGGGCGCTGTATTCCTACATGACCGGGAACCTGGCTCTGGCGGTTGGCCTTCTGGTGCTGTATGGCATCATTCTGATCACCCGGCAGGTCCTTGAGCCGAAGGTGCTGGCCAGCAGCATCGGGCTTGACCCGCTCGCCATGCTGATCGGCATGTTCGCCGGACTTCAGCTGTTCGGCATGCTCGGCCTGATCCTCGGCCCGGTGCTGCTCGTCATACTGGACGCGTTCGGCCGCGCCGGCGTGTTCCGCGCACTGCGCAGCTACATCCTCAGCGGCCGGCTGCATTAGCTTTATACGCCAACACCTCACAAGCTCCTTGAATACCAGTAGAGCAAATAGCCGGTACGGTCTGGACCCCGTCCCCATACACCGGGCCCGTTTGCGCTATCCGCCGCACATTGTATTCGGTTTTTCGCATACATCGGGCCCATTTACTCTATCCGCCGCACATTGTATTCGGTTTTTCGCATACATTGGGCCCATTTGCGCTATCCGCCGCACATTGTATTCGGTTTTTCGCATACATCGGGCCCATTTGCGCTATCCGCCGCACATTGTATTCGGTTTTTCGCATACATCGGGCCCGTTTGCGATATCCGGCATACATTGTATTCGGTTTTTCGCATACATCGGGCCCATTTACTCTATCCGCCGCACATTGTATTCGGTTTTTCGCATACATTAGGTCCGTTTGCGATATCCGGCACACATTGTATTCGGTTTTTCGCATACATCGGGCCCGTTTGCGCTATCCGCCGCACATTGTATTCGGTTTTTCGCATACATTGGGCCCATTTGCGCTATCCGCCGCACATTGTATTCGGTTTTTCGCATACATCGGGCCCATTTACTCTATTCGCCGCACATTGTATTCGGTTTTCCACATACATTAGGTCCGTTTGCGCTGTCAGCCGCACATTGTATTCGGTTTTTCGCATACATCGGGCCCGGTCCTTGTTCATCGCATTTCCCACCGCATACTCCTGCATAATCTTCAACATTGCGCTACATCCGGTTCGGCTGCAAGCAGAAAAGCGCTCAGCCGCATTGTCCAGCAGCCGAACGCTTTTCCAAACCTCATTGTCCTTGCGGCGCCCCCGCCTCTACCTGCGGTAGAAGGTGAAGGTGCCGTTTTTCATCTTCTTCTCGATCCATTTCAGCAGAAAAACCCGGTATAGCGGCCGGGTCAGCGGAAATACCAGTGTAAAGCCGATCAGATCCGTGACGAAGCCCGGCAGAATCAGCAGCAGACCACCAAAAAAGATACATAAGCCGTCCAGCATGGTCCGTCCGGGCACCCGTCCTTCCTGCATATGTGTTCTGCTGTCCTGCAGCACTTTTTTGCCTTCAAACCGCATCATGAGCAGACCGATGACCGAAGTGGCCAGCATGATCAGCAGGGTCTTGGGCGCTCCAAGAAAACTTGAGACATAGATGAAACCGAATAATTCCACGGCCGGGACGGCAAATAATGCAGCCCACAGCCATTTGTTCCTGATCATACTGCTCCTCCTTCTTCTTCCTTAAGCGCCGTAGTGATAGCGCGGAACAGCTCAGGCTGCGCCCTGTCGATACGCACAGGCTTCCATTCCTTGTTCAGCCAGACATGGCTCGTCGTGCCGCTGACCAGCAGTTCGCCGGGAAGAGGTTCACTGTCCGCCGGATGCGCCTTACGGGTCCCGGAGCGTCCGGAGGCTCCGGACGCTCCGCCTTCCCCGTGCTCTTCCGCCACACGGCGGATTTCATATTCATAGACAACCCTTAGCGCCGAGAAGGTTGTTAACCGTGCATACACGGCAATAAGATCATCATATCGCGCCGGGCTTTTAAATTGCAAATCTGCAGAGGTCACAGGCAATAACAGCCCCAGGCTCTCAAGTGTGCGGTAGGCAAAGCCCAGTCCGCGGAACATCTCCGTACGCCCGCTTTCAAACCAGGTCAAATAATTGGCATGATAGACCACACCCATCTGATCGGTTTCCTGATAACGCACACGAAATGAAGTTTCATGCCAGCGGCTGGACCACCCCGGTTTATGTGAATTCATATTCATGCTCCTTTCTGTAATGGCAGGCGGGCAGCTAAGCGCTGACTCCGCCGGAAGAGGCCTTCAGCGGCAGCTTGCTGCGTGAGCTCCGGGCGACATAGAACAGCAGAGCCGCGCCGGCCGCCGCACTCAGCATACAGGACAGATTCATAAGGCCGACCCCGCCCTGATTCAGCAGCATTCCGTTCAGCAGATTGCCCAGAATACCGGCAAAGCCGGAGAATACGATGTTAAATACGCTTTGTCCCGTCGCCTGCATCTCCGCAGAGGTAATCTTCGATACATATTCAACTGCAGCAATATAAAAGAAGCCGAAGGATAGGCCGTGCAGCACCTGTACCCCAATCATGACCGATGGATACGGGAAGGCCACCTGAATCCCCCAGCGCAGCACATAGATCAGCGCACCCAGCAGCAGCGTCCGCTCCATGCCCAGCCTGCGGATAACCTTAGAGGCGAAGAACATGGATGGTACGTTAGTGATCGACGCCAGAAACAGGGCGATCCCCGCATAGCTGGTCGAGCCGCCGACCGACTGGAAGGCTAGGACGAAATAAGTACCGAACGCCGTCATCGTCTGGTTCACCAGGAAGCTTCCCCCGAGAAAGGCCAGGAATATACGGTTGCCGAGCAGCTTTTTGACGCCCTGGGAGAAGGACTGGCTCATCATGTGATTCTCTTCCGCCTGCTTCGGCAGGGTGAAGGCAATGGCCACTGCAACGGCATTCAGCAGCAGAAACGGCAGCCAGATCGTGGATACCGAGAATTTAGATACATATTGCCCCCCGGCTATGGCTCCTACAGCGGCTCCTATGCTCATCATCATCCGGATGCTGCCGTAAGTCGATCCGGCTCTGTTCGCCGCTGCTATGGCGTAAGAGTCGGCAATAGGAGCCTGTGTGGAGGAGAAGATCGTGGATACCGTGTACACCAGCATCAGCACAATGAAATACTCCGACCGGTACAGCACCGCAAGCAGCGCCGGAACCGCCACACTCAGAAGAAGCACCAGCCGCGCCTGGTTATATCTGTCAGAGATCACTCCCCATAGGGGCTGCACACAGATCGCGATCAGTGTGCCCGTAGCCATCAGCATGCCGATCTGGCTGACGTTAAGTCCGTTTGATTTGAGCAGCAGTGACAAATAAGAGCCGAAGGAGCCCCCGGCGAGTCCCAGAAACAGATAAAACCCGCGCAGCTTCGATATTTTTTCCATTGGAGTTATAAGTCCTCTCTCTTCCTTTTTAACAGAATACCCAACCTTAAGAGCCTCTTACTGCATTAAATAGAGCAGAACATATTATGAGGCGGTGGACAAGTGGGCCAAGTCAATAGATTGCTAAGCAGCAAACCCTGTCTGAAAGATAAACTCAACACAGGCAGAGCCGTCAGCTCAGGCTTCGGCTGGACATCCAGCAACTGGAGCGGTTATGCCATCTCGGGCAAAAAAGGCACTTACCGGCGGATATCGGCCGACTGGATTGTCCCTTATGTAAAACCTACGGTCAAAGCCACGTATTCTTCGGCCTGGATCGGCATCGACGGCTTCCGGAACAGCAGCCTGATTCAGACCGGAACCGGCCATGAATCGGTAAACGGAACCGTCCGGTACTATGCCTGGTGGGAAATTCTGCCCGCTGCCGAGACCGTTATCCCCTTGCCTGTATCTCCCGGAGACCATATGCGTGCTTCCATCGTCAAGCTCAGTCCGGGTAAATGGTGTATCACTCTGCGCAATCTCAGCAAAAACTGGGTTTTCCGTACTGTCCAGCGCTATCAGGGGCCGCAAACCTCTGCCGAATGGATCATGGAAGCTCCCCAGGTGGGACAGAATATCGCACCGTTGTCCAAGGTATCACTGGTAAGATTCACCTGCTGCCGGGTTAACGGATGCAGTCCCAAGCTCAAGGCTCAAGACGGCGGCATTATGGTCCAGAACAAAACGCTGCTGGCCGTGCCGACTCTGCCGGGTCCCCGCGGCGATTCCTTCTCGGTCCGGCGGATCTACCGCAAAAGCCATCCTGCTGTGTACTCCAGAAACCCTATATTTACAAGAACCTGATTGCCCGGTTTCTCAAAACTCTCAATTCAATATATACATTTGCACCGTTTATATCAACCCGCAAGCGGAAACGGCTGTGCCTTCCTGCACAATAAAAAGAGCAGCGGCTAAGAACGCCACTGCTCTAATAGGTGTATTCTGTTAATGCTGCAGAACCTCTTCCAAATCCTAGTCGGCTGGAATTGTGTCTACCTTCACCAGGTTAGTGGAACCGGAACGGCCCAGCGGGATACCTGCAGTAATGACTACAAGATCTCCGGCTTTTACCAGACCGGAAGCTTTACCGCCTTGAAGTGCAGTTTCCAGCAATTCGTCAGTCGAAGTAGCTTCTTTGCCGAATACTGGAGTTACGCCCCAAACCAGCGCCAGCTGACGCATAGTTCTTTCCTGGGTAGTTACAGCAATGATTTGTGATTTAGGACGGTATTTGGAAACCACGCGTGCAGTGTGGCCAGTTACAGTCGAAGAAATGATAGCTTTAGCGTTCAGATCCAGAGCGGAAATCGCTACAGATTGGCTGATCGCTTCAGTTACCGTAGTTTCTTGAGCAATTTGCTGCTTCATGAAGATTTCACGGTGGTTCAGGGCAGATTCCGCCTTCTCAGCAATGCGGGACATTGTGAGTACGGATTCTACCGGATATTTCCCGGCAGCAGTTTCACCGGACAGCATGATTGCATCTGTTCCGTCGAAGATAGCGTTCGCTACGTCACTCGCTTCAGCGCGGGTAGGACGCGGGTTGCGCTGCATGGAATCCAGCATTTGGGTAGCTGTGATTACCGGTTTGCCGGCGATGTTACATTTCTGAATCATCAGCTTCTGAGCCAGAGGCACATCTTCAGCAGGAATTTCTACGCCAAGGTCGCCGCGGGCAACCATAAGGCCGTCGGAAGCTGCCAAAATTTCATCAAGGTTATCGACACCTTCTTGGTTCTCGATTTTGGAGATGATTTGGATGTGGGAAGCGTCGTGCTTCTCAAGCAATGCACGGATTTCCTGAACGTCGCTGGCTTTGCGAACGAAGGAAGCGGCGATAAAATCGATGTCCTGTCCGATCCCAAAAACGATATCATTGGTGTCTTTTTCCGTAATACCCGGCAGGGAGATGGATACTCCTGGTACGTTAACGCCCTTCTTGCTCTTGATTGTACCGCCGTTAACAATACGGGTCTTGATTTCGGTGCCTTGAATGTCGACAACAGTAAGACCAATAAGGCCGTCGTCGATCAGGATAGTCGATCCAACTTGAACATCGTTAGGAAGGTTGTTATACGTGATGGAGATACGGTTCTGGTCGCCCAGGATTTCTTCCGTAGTCAATGTCAGGTATTCGTCCTGAACCAGTTCAATCGGTTCTACTTCCAGCTTACCAGTACGAATCTCAGGTCCTTTGGTGTCGAGCAGAATGGCAACAGTCTTGCCAAGTTCTTTGGAAGCTTGACGGATCGTGTTGATCCGGGCACCGTGCTCTTCAAAATCGCCGTGGGAGAAGTTCAGACGGGCCACATTCATACCAGCCAAAATCAATTTTTTGATATTCTCCAACGATTCACTTGCAGGTCCGATCGTACATACAATTTTACTTTTCCGCATTAGGTTTTCCTCCGTTTTTTCGTTCTCTCTGTCTCACTTTTTCCAACTACAAAATCTACTATAAGGCTTGCTCTCTGTATAGGAACTTTATCACATGTAGTCACATGTACCTTTTATTGCGCCCTTATGAATATTACTGCAAGTTGAAGACAAAATCAATGTTAGTGCCTGTTTTTGCTGTAAATTAAAGTCGAATTTTATAAGAATGCCGTCAAAATAAAAAACACCCCGCAAAGTCTGCGGGATGATCGTAGTGGAAATAAATGGTTAAAAGTATTCCGAGCGGCTTACGGACAGGAATACACTGGAATATGTCAGAAAGTGCAAATGATAAGTGTGGATTACTCTACAATCTGCACTTCTTCTTCAGCCGCATCCTGTTCCTGGAGGGACTCCGAGAACTCGCCGATTTTGCGGAATTTAAGGTAACGGTCTTCCTTAAGCTCTGCCGAATCCATCACAGATAATTCCTGCAAATGACGCCATACCGCATCCTTGATTGCCGCTGCCGTTGCCTCGTAGTCACGGTGTGCTCCGCCTTTGGGTTCTGGAATGATCTCCTCGATCACTTCCATCTCCAGCAGGTCAGACGCCGTAATCTTCATCGCTTCAGCTGCCTGCTCTGCTTTGGTGGCATCCTTCCACAGAATGGACGCCGCCCCGTTGGGGGAGATCGCCGAATAGATGGCATGCTCCAGCATCAGGACCCGGTTGCCCACGGCCAAAGCCAAGGCACCGCCGCTGCCGCCTTCTCCGATAACGACGCAGATGACCGGTACGGCCAGCTGAGACATCTCGTACAAATTCCGGGCGATCGCTTCGGACTGTCCGCGTTCCTCTGCCGTATTGCCGGGATAAGCCCCTTTGGTATCGACAATGGTGATAATCGGACGGCCGAATTTCTCTGCCTGCTTCATCAGACGCAGTGACTTGCGGAAGCCTTCCGGATGCGCGCTGCCGAAGAAACGCAGAATGTTCTCCTTCGTATCCTTGCCGCGCTGCTGTCCGATTACGGTGACCGGACGGCCGTTCAGCTTGGCGATTCCGCCGACTACGGCAAGATCATCACCATACAGGCGGTCGCCATGCAGCTCCATGAAATCGGTGAAGATAAGTCCGATCAGATCCAGTGAGGTCGGACGGCCGTGATGCCGGGCCAGATGCATCTTCTGGGCCGGGGAGATATCCGAATACACTTCATTCTCAAGGATGTGGTAACGCTCCTCAAGACGGGCTACCTCATCTTTGAAATCAATACCCTTCTCTTCGCCAAACTGCTTCAGTTCAGCAATTTTCTTGCGCATTTCTACCAGAGGCATTTCAAAAGGCAACTCTCCTGCCAACCTAAAATCCCCCTTTCACATCATGCAGCTCCAGCAGCTTGGTTAACGTGGAGCGCATTTCCTTGCGGTGCACAACCATATCCAGCTGGCCGTGCTGCAAATTGAATTCTGCTGTCTGGAAATCTTCCGGCAGCTTCTGGCGGATCGTCTGTTCAATCACAATCCGTCCGGCAAAACCGAATACCGCACCGGGCTCGGCAATAATAATATCACCCAGGCTGGCGAAACTCGCCGACACCCCGCCTGTTGTGGGATCAGTAATTACGGAAATATACAGGCCTCCGGCTTCGCTGAACCGGGCCAGTGCGCTACTTGTCTTCGCCATCTGCATGAGACTGAGTATGCTCTCCTGCATTCTCGCTCCGCCCGAGGTGGAGAAGATCAGCATCGGAAGTCTCCGCTCTGTTGCTTCTTCAACCGCTCTGGTAATCTTCTCGCCGACTACGGACCCCATGCTCCCGGAGAAGAACTCAAAGTTCATCACCGCTACAATCACCGGATGGCCGCCAATAGTGCCCTGGCCGGTGATTACAGCTTCAACCTGTCCAGTTTTGGACTGCTGTTGTTCCAGCTTAGAGGCATAGCCGGGGAACTGCAGCGGATCAACGGACGCCATTTCGCTGTCAAACTCAATGAACCCTTCAGGGTCCAGCGTCATCGCAATCCGTTCCGAAGCGTTCAGGCGCATATGATAGCCGCAGGAAGGGCATATTTTCAAATTCTTCTCCAGTTCCTTGCTGTACTGGATCGTTCCGCATTTGTTGCATTTGTTCATGAGTCCTTCTGGAATCTCACGTTTGGGGCGCTCGCCTTCCGCCGGTCCGCCGCTTCGCTCCAGACGCTCTGAAGGAATGATCGCGTACTTCCGTTTTTTCTGAAATAAATCTTTGAACAAGGGTCGCACCTCTTCAGCCGTTTATTTGCGTAGATAGCAGCTTGCCGCTGTCATGACCGCTCATGTATCTCTAAGTTGTAAATCTCAAGGATGCAGAATCAGATTCAGGACCTCCTGCACTTCTTCAAGCTCTCCTGAAGGAACCAGAATCTCAAACTGCTGCTTGGACATATTAATCGGACGGCATTTTATCAGAAATCCTTCTTCCGTAAGCTTCCTCTGAATCATCTCCGCCACTTTGGCGGTCGGCGCTATATAGATTACCGTCCACATGCCCTGCAAGGCCTCCCTAATCTCAAATCCCAGCCGTATCCTGTATATAATGGAATCATGATAACACAGTTTTCTTTTTTCCCGCAACAGGCTCGGCAGGATGGCTGCTGGACCGGGAGGCCGCTTCCAACAAATGCAAGAGCTGCAATTATGCCTCTCCGGAGGCAGGAGAATAGACCTTCGCCCCTTCGTGGCGGTGGGCAATTCTGGCCGATGCCGCAGCTGCAATCCCGGCTACCAGATCATCAAGAAATACATGAATGCTACCCTTATCATCATTCAATTTGCCGATAATTCCAAGCTTTATTTTGTCCAGATAACCGAAACCTGTCAGCCCGATCATCCCGTATACACCCGTGATGCCTAGCGCCAGAGTCTCGTCCGCCCCGTAGAGCGATTCATCCGCCTCCAGCACTGCCTGAAGCGGCTGCGGCAGCAGCTTCTTCTCCGCCAGCTCATCCAGCGCGACACCTGTCATCAGCGTGTACTGTACTTCTCTTTTGCCCAGCACCGCCTTGACGCTTACGAGGCACTCTTCCTCAGTCAAATCGGGATAATAGGCCGATTGCAGAATATATACGATCTCAGCGATAGAATCAAGCGAAACTCCCCGGCGCTCCAGCAGGTCTGCTGCCAATTGATAGGACATGATGTGATTCCCCTTTCCGCACGGGACAATGCCCTGTGGTTCCCTAATGTATGCGGAAAAGGGCGGAAATGTGCTTATTTTAAATATAAGAAAATATGTTTAAGCTGTATGGGAATTTCCCGGTTCATCCGCTTTTTGCGGCAGAGACCGGAATACTTTGCAGAATCCTGCACAACGTGCAACATTTTCCTCATTTAATGAATGAAAATCCAAAATTGTTGTACAAAAGGCAGCAACTCCTCTTGTCCAGGCGGCTTAGCGGGAGAATTCCTGTATTTGATACAACAATTCTCCCGTACACCCGGCTAATTATGAATCAAAGCTGCAAAACGTACAACATTCTTGTCTGCAGTGCTTACCTGGAAGTCTCTATACTGCCGGCAGCGAATCTAGTGTAAGCAATGAACGTAATCCGCTAACCCCACGGCGATTGATCCGTTAATTATTGGGTTGAATCACATACCTTTGAAGCGGATACCTGAAAGGGATACGTTGTATTGCTGCTTCGGATGCAAAGCCTCCTTAGCGGACGGCAAGCCGTTCCTACCTGATTCTGACGGTTCCGGCTCCCAGCATGCTCTCTATTGCCGCAAACAGCTCCTCCGAGGGCTCGATCCGGTAGCTGTCGCTGAGCGCCAGCACCTTCTGGTTGCGCTCGTAGAACAGCAGCGTCGCGGCTGGTCCCGGATGGGTCTGCAGCAGTGCCTGGAGGCGCGGAAGCAGACCTTTGAGCTCAGCGCCCGGCGTGATCTTGATGAAGACACGCTGGGTGCTCTGCGCTGAGCTTGCGGAGCGCTCAGCAGGTGCAGGCTGCCCCGTGCGCAGCGGGGCAGGGCTTCCCGGCCGCGTAGCTGACGCGGCCGGGGATTGGGGCGCGGCCTGCGCAGCGGCCGCGTTAGCGCGCGCACCGGGCGGCTGTGCCGCCGGTGTGCGCGTGCCCGGTGCAGCGGCTGCGCCAGCTGCACTGCCGCTGCGGGCGCCGGGGCTTCCGGCGCCCGTACGGGCTGCAGGAGCTGCCGCAGGCGCTCCTGCGGGGGCGTTCCGGCCCGCGTAGGCGGGCCGGGCGCCTGCGGCGCTGCGGCGCTGCAGCAGGCCGCGCACGCTGTCCGCGGTGAGCGGTGCCACCTCCTCGGCCAGCAGCTTGAAGCCCTCGTCCTCCTGCTGCACCTTGGCGCGCAGGGCCAGCAGCGCGCCCTTCTCGATCAGGCCGCGGCTGCGTTTCCACACCTCTGGGAAGAGTACGACCTCGCAGCGCTCGATCTGGTCTTCCCATTCGACAAAGGCCATCGCCTTGCCGGCCTTTGTCGTAATTTCCTTAACCGACACGACCATGCCGGCTGTTACCGTCATACTCTCGTCTGCCATTTCGCCAAGATCCATCAGCTTCTGCATCCCCGGCTCCTCCAGCAGAGCCGCACTGTCGTCCAGCGGATGGCCGGACAGGTACAGGCCCAGCAGCTCACGCTCCAGCTCCAGCTGCTGGGTCACGGAGAATTTCGGGATATCCGGATAACGGATTTCCCAGTTCGGCGTCTCAATCAGATCGTCGAACAGCTGGATCTGCAGCTCATCGCGCTCCTTGCGCCACTTCGCTGCCGCATCGACTGTCTCATCCAGCATCGCCAGCAGCTGGGCCCGGTGGCCGGGAAGCCGGTCGAAGGCGCCTGTCTGCAGCAGTGATTCAATCACGCGCTTGTTGCAGACGCGCAGATCGACACGGCGGCAGAAATCAAGCAGGCTGTCGAACGGACGCTCCTTGCGGACCGCCATAATATTCTCCACCGCCAGCGTCCCGACATTCTTGACCGCTGCCAGTCCGAAGCGGATATGCCCGCTGCCTTCGCCGGGTACAGGGGTGAACAGCACGCCGCTCTCGTTAACATCGGGCGGCAGCACGCCGACCCCGCTGCGGCGGCATTCCAGTACATACTCTGCCACCTTGCGGTGCGTCCCCATAACTGCGGTCAGCATTGCTGCCATGAACTGCACAGGATAATGCGCCTTGAGATACGCAGTCTGGAACGCCAGTACGCCATAGGCGGCAGCATGGGCACGCGGGAAGCCGTAGTTGGCAAACCGCACGATCATGTCATACACCTCATTGGCATCTGCCTCCTGATAGCCCTGCTTCAGACTGCCCTCCACAAAGTGGCTGCGTTCCTTGTCCAGCGTCTCCCGCTTCTTCTTGGACACCGCCCGGCGCAGCAGATCGGCTTCGCCGAGCGAGAACCCCGCCATCAGGGAGGCAATCTGCATGATCTGCTCCTGATAGACAATGATGCCATAAGTATCAGCCAAAATCGGCTTCAGATCAGCATGAGGATATACGACCTCGAACTCCCCGTGCTTGCCCCCGATGAATTTCGGAATAAATTCCATCGGACCCGGACGGTACAGAGCCACCACGGAGACAATATCTTCAAAACCGCTGGGCTTCAGATCCTTCAGCACCCGCCGTACACCCGCGGATTCCAGCTGGAACACGCCGGTGGTCTCGCCTGCCCCGAGCATCTCGTAAGTCAGCGGATCATGATCCGGGATGAAGCGGAAATCAGGGACGCTGCCGGTCATTTCCTTCACCCAGTTCATGCAGCGTTCAATAATCGACAGGGTCCGCAGCCCCAGGAAGTCCATCTTCAGCAGGCCTACACTCTCCAGATGCTCCATGGAGTACTGGGTCAGCGCTGTACTCTCACTGCCCGCCTGGAGCGGAACGGCATCGGTCAGCGGCCCCTTGGAGATGATCACTCCGGCAGCATGCGTTGAGGCATGACGCGGCATGCCTTCAACCTTCATCGCCATGTCGAGCAGCCCTCGGGTCTTCGGATTGGTATCATACAGAGCCTTCAGCTCTGGCGTGCTCTCCAGCGCCCGGGTGATGCTGATGCCGAGCTGGCCCGGAATCAGCTTCGCCGCCTTGTCCACCTCGTTATACGGCAGATTCAGCGCACGGCCTACATCCCGTACAGCTGCTCTTGCCGCCATCGTTCCGAAGGTGATGATCTGCGCCACATGCTCCTTGCCGTATTTGTCCACCACATAGGCAATAACCTCATCACGGCGTTCGTCACTGAAGTCAATATCAATATCGGGCATCGTAATCCGCTCCGGATTCAGGAAACGCTCGAAGAGCAGATTGTATTTCAGCGGATCTACATCCGTAATCTTCAGCGTATATGCTGTAAGACTGCCTGCCGAGGAACCACGGCCGGGGCCGGTAATAATACCATTCCGGTGGCAAAAAGCGATGAAATCCCAAACAATCAGGAAATAATCGCTGAATCCCATGCTCTCAATGACGCCCAGCTCATAGGCCAGCCGTTTCTCGGCCGTTTCCTTCTGCTCCGGAGATGCCCACAGCGGCGTATCCGCATAGCGCTCCTCCAGCCCGCTGCGGCACAGCTCACGCAAATAAGCGGCGGCATCCAGCCCTTCCGGCAGAGGGGAATACTCCGGCAGAATATGATTGCCGAACGTCAGCTCCAGATTGCAGGCTTCTGCAATGCGCAGCGTATTCTCCAGCGCCTGCGGCACATGCGGGAACAGCGAGGCCATCTGCTCGCCGCTCTTGAAGAACAGCTGATCCGTGCCGATCTTCAGACGGTCCTCATCATCCACAGATTTGCCTGTGCCAATACAGATCAGCACATCCTGAACCTCGGCATCTTCCTTGTCCATATAATGCACGTCATTCGTAGCCACCAGGGGAATATCCAGCTTGGCAGCAAGCTGAATCAGCTTCGGATTCACCCGCTTCTGTTCAGGCATCCCATGATCCTGCAGCTCCAGGTAGAAGTCCGCGCCAAAAATCTCCTTGTAACGCAGCGCCGCCTTACGCGCTTCCTCCTCACGCCCATGCAGCAGATGCTGCGGCACCTCTCCGCCAAGACAGGCGCTGAGGCAGATGATGCCCTCGGCATGCGCCGCCAGTGCTTCCATATCAATCCGCGGCTTGTAGTGCTGGCCCTCCAGATGGCCGATGGAGATCAGCTTCATCAGGTTCCGGTAGCCGATCTCGTTCTTCACCAGCAGAATCAGGTGATAGATCGGCTGATCCTTGCGGCTGCCCCGCTCACGGCGCGAGCCTGCGGTTAAATAAGCTTCACAGCCGATAATCGGCTTGATGCCGTTCTCCTGGCAAGCTTTATAGAAAGGGATAGCCCCGTACATCACTCCATGATCCGTCAGCGCCAGCGATTTCATGCCGTATTCGCCGGCCCGGCGCACCAGATCCGTAATGCGCGCCGCCCCGTCCAGTAAACTGTATTCGCTGTGCACATGCAAATGCACGAAAGGGCTCATTATCCCCACTTCCCTTCAGTTCCAAAATCAAAACATAAGATGAAACTATTTTATCATATTAGAGGGGGAACCGCCCATAGAATGGATTAAGAGCATAAGGACAGGCAGCGGATAAGTAATTGCCTGGACCGGGAAGGAGCCTTATGATGAATATTTTCCTGAGCAAAGCCGTCCTCGACTTCTTCATCGCCTTCGGCATTGTATTGGGCGGTTCCCTGCTGGGCGGGATCGGAGCCGTGGTCTCCCTGCAGCCGCCTACGCACACCATGCTGGATATCGCTGACCGGATCAAAATCTGGGCGCTGGCCGCCGCCGTCGGCGGAACGATCGACCCGATGCGGGTCATTGAGAGTAACATGCTGGGAGGCAACCTCTCCCCCGCCATCAAGCAGATTCTCTATCTGGTCTTCGCCTTTCTGGGCGCTCATATGGGCAGTGAACTAGTCAAATGGGTGTGCGGCAAGTAGAAACGGAAGGATAATGGATAGCGCTGAGCAGATACATTCTTATATTTAAAGGGGTGATGGATACATGCGCCTGCCGCCGTTTCACCGCTACCGGCGTTTCTCGCAGATTGCTGCCGTTTTTGTGCTGGGAATGATTGTGGGCGCCGTGGTATATAACGCCATTTATCATATGGGGTATAACGTGCTCTGGCTAAGCAATCAGGAACTCCGGATACAGATCGAGGAGTACCGCGATGACATTGACACGCTCAAAAAATACAACAATACCTCCACCGTAATCCGGGAGATTAAGGTCCGCACCGAGGACAGCAAAGTTAAGGAAGGCACCGCTGTGCTGGACACAGTAACTGTTAAGGAAATCCTAAGGAAGCTGGTCAGCGATCTGGAGCCGATGCGCGGGCGCAGCATGTTTGAAATCGATTCCGACGGGAAGCTGGCACGCCTGCTGCTGGACGGCAAAATCTACATTGTACGCGAGAAGGAATACACCGTCAAAATCCGCACTATGCTCGTTATGGAGGGTGTGCTGCAAATCTGGGTGGAGATCGGTCCTTATAAGCGCACCTGAGTCCTAATCATGGTACAATAGTGGGCAAATCATAGAATTGTAGAGATAGGCCGAAGCACTGTTTCCCACCTTCCACTAAGGAGCTGTCTGTCCATGATTATGCTCATCAAGTATCTGCTGTTTGTTCTGCTGGTTGTCTTTATGATCAGCGCCGCGATGTATAGTTTCTCCTCCCGCAGGGCCGTAGACCCGCTCATCAAAGGGCTTAAGCGATCGATTATGAACGTGCTGCTCGGCGCAATGCTGGTAACGCTCTCACTAATGTCGATGTTCATCTTTCGCGGCTCGACGCTTAATGTTGTCATTGAAGCAGCTTTTCTGCTGCTGGGTATCTTCAACATCTTCTCGGGGCTGCGCAGCCACGGGTACTACAGCCGGCTCCGCAGCGGGAGCGGAAGCTGAGTGTTTACGGTGTCCGAACCGGTATCTGAATGGGAATTTTAATCCGGCTATTAATCGGTAGTTCAATCGCTATTTGAATCTTTGCATCGCTATTTGAATCGGTATTTATCTTTGAATCGCTAGCTAATTCGCTGCATCTCCCCACCCGGCTCTCCGGTAAAATCTATGCGAAGTGGAAATTGTACACTTATTTCTGGCCAAGCCGTACCTTTCAGGGAAGCAGTTGGAAAAAAGGCACTTATTTCGTCCGCTTTCCTCCCCTGGTGCAGATTCGGGCGGATTAGTTGTCCTTTTTCCACTTATTGTTCCAAAATCGGGAAGTCCAGGACAAATAGATGCCCTTTTTCCACTTACCTCCCGCTGCTCATAAGAGAGACCTATCCACTCAGTATCCTTGTAACCAGATGTCCAGTCTGTCGCCCACTCAGTGTCCATGTAACCAGATGTCCAGTCTGTCGCCCACTCAGTGTCCATGTAACCGGATGTCCAGCCCGTCGCCCACTCAGTCTCCATGTAACCAGATATCCAGTCCTTCGCCCACTTAGTGTCCCATGTAACGAGATGTCCAGTCCTTCGCTCATATAGTATTCAGCTGTTCAGCTGTTCAGCTTCCTAGCCTCGCAGCCATAATCCAACCAGTTGTTCCATGGCTTGCCGCAATTCCCCCGATTAGTCTCTAATGCCAAATAGACCAGAGTACTCTCCCGGTAATTACAGGATAGTCTGGTCTATTTAGTCTGTATTCGTTTATGTTCGGGTTCTGACTCGTCTGTATTCGTCCTGTATTCATTTTCTGTGCGAAGACTGCATGTATGCCTGCACTATTGCTGAATGTATATACTTGAGCGGTTTAGCCGTGGTCAATCGACTGCAGCATCAGGACGGCCTTGGCCACAATGGTCTCCATATGGCTGATCTCAATCTCCAGCTTGCAGGTACGGCGGCTGATCTCCAGCAGCTTCGGCATGACGATAATGGAATGCTCGATTTGCACCGGGCGGATGAAATAGGTGGACATGTTGTCCAGCACATAGTCATTGCCGGTGATGTCCTTGGCCGCTTTGAATGCGGAAAGGGTCATCAGCGTGGACAATATCCCTTCCGAGATCGTGCCCAGATCCGTCGCCATCTGCGGTGTGATGAAGCCATGGAAGAACAGCTTGCCCTCCTCATCACGCTCATCGGCGAAACCGTTCCAGATCAGATGATCGAAGGTCTCCCCGAGCTGCGGCTGGTTGCTGGCATCGCGCAGACTCTGCAGCACTTCCCTGCGGGTCAGCGACCCGACCAGCTTGCGGTTGCGGTCTACGATCGGCAGGAAGTCGATCCCTTCCCACATCATAATCTGCGCCGCCGAAGCCAGCGAGGTCTGCAGTGCGGCGGTCACCGGGCTGCGGATCATGGCCTTCTCGATGCTCTGCCCTTCTGCGAGATCCTCCACATCGCGGCGGCCCACGATGCCGATGACCCGGTTCCACTCATCGGTCACCGGGAAGCGCTGCTCGCCGCTCGCCAGGGACAATTCGCGTAATTCGCCGACTGTGCTGGAGATTTTGAGCGTATTCAGGCGCGGCTTGCCCTCCACAATATCTTCCACCAGCATAATCTTCTTCTTAATCAGCCGGTCAAAAATCGCCCGGTTAATCATCGAAGCTACTGTAAACGTATCATGCCGGGATGAAATCACCGGCAGGTCCAGTTCATCCGCCAGCGCCTTCACCTCGCGGCTGGTACCGAAGCCCCCGGTTACGAGCACCCCTGCCCCCTGCTCCAGTGCAAGTGAATGCACATCATCACGGTTACCCACGATCAGCAGGCTGTCGGCATCGATATAACGGATCATAGCATCCACTTTCATCGCGCCGATCACATATTTATGAAGATGTTTGTTCAGACCCTCCGCTCCGCCGAGGACATGTCCCTCGACAATGTCAACTACATCCCCAAACGTAAGCTGATCAGAAATATTGCGCGGCTTTTTTTCTACCCGGACCGTACCGATCCGCTCCTTGGTAATGACGATTCCCAGGTTCTCCGCTTCCTTCACCGCACGGTAAGCTGTACCTTCACTGACGCCCATTTCCTTGGCCAGCTTGCGGACGGAAATCTTCGTTCCCACCTTCAGGCTTTCAATATGCTGCAGCAGTTGTTCATGCTTTGTAATGTTATCGCCTTGACCTTCCAACTGTTACACCCCCATACCCCGATCTGTACTATTCTGTACCCATTATAACGCTGGTTACAGCGGAGTACAACAGAACGGGTATGCTTCTTTCAAGAGATATGTCAGCCGT
The DNA here is from genome assembly GCF_037963255.1 of Paenibacillus sp. FSL H8-0259. Taxonomy (NCBI): domain Bacteria; kingdom Bacillati; phylum Bacillota; class Bacilli; order Caryophanales; family Paenibacillaceae; genus Paenibacillus; species Paenibacillus sp. FSL H8-0259. The sequence goes on along the minus strand of NZ_CP150147.1, from coordinate 2,562,503 downwards.
ATGACAAGCGATGCCAGAGGCAATTAAGGTACAGCCGCGCTTATGCCCACACACATATAATGCATGCATGAGTACAGCCTTGAATATAGCTATAACACATCATTTCACAAGACATAAATACACTGTATATCCGCACATCCACATTACTGCAAACACAGCAAACCCCCAGTCCGCAGCTTTCGCGAAACAGGGGGCGAGCCGCTGCACCTTGCCTATAGGCCCGGCCAAATTCTATAATCTCTGGGACACCCGGGTTTCTTCGTTCCACTGGCCCTGCCATTGCTCCAGCTTAACCTTGCGGACCGCCTCCAGGCGTTTCTGCTTCTCTTCATCCACTCCGATGATAAAGTGCAGGTGCGAGGCAATCACCAGGAAGGCAAACGCACACCAGATAATACCGAAGCCCAGCACCCAGCCGGAGCCATTCTGAAAAGACAGCTTCGGCAGCGCGTACAGCAGCATCGCCAGAGCCGCCAGCAGATACACGGAATGCTTGAATTTGTTTCTTTTTTTCATTGTCGAACCGCTCCTTCGTTCTAAAGGGTTGTCAGGCTGAATCTGAATCTATATCTCTACTCTATGAACTTCAGGTCCGGATTATGAGACAAGTTGCTAATTTTTCATCCCGCTGATTTCGCTGCCTCCGGGTTTAGTCTAGCCTGAATGCCGGGGGTGTGAGATGATGGAGCCACGAAGAGGAGGAATTTACATTGAATAACATTTGGGGCCAGTCCGAGTACATAATCCGCAAAAAGGTATTCTCCGTCATGGGGGCGAAGCTGCATATTTACAACAGCTCGGAGGAGCTGGTGCTCTTTTCGCAAATGAAAGCGTTCAAATTGAAAGAGGATATAGCCCTGTACACGGACGAGAGCATGGAGAGAGAGCTGCTGCGCATTAAAGCCCGCAAAATGATAGATCTCAGCGCCACCTATGATGTCTATGATTCGGAGACCGGGGAATCTCTGGGCGCACTCCGCCGCAAAGGCCTGAAGTCCATCTTCAAAGATGAATGGGTGATTCTGGACACCGGCGATAACGAGATCGGATTCATTAAAGAGGACAGTGTGTTCATGGCGCTGCTGCGGCGTGTCATTACTCTAATTCCGCAAAAATATAATGTGGAGATCGGCGGCATGGTCATCCCGGCCTTCCGGCAGAACTTCAACCCTTTTGTCACCAAAATCATCGCCGACTTCTCCGAGGACCGCAAAGGTGTGCTCGACAGACGTATTGGCGTAGCTGCCGCGATTCTGCTCTGTGCCATTGAAGGCAAACAGGATTAGAAATAACCGGCCTTAGCATCAAAAAGAGGGTGATTCCGGAGCCAAATGGCCCTGAAATCACCCTCTTGCTATTATCAGGAGGATTCCCCTCCTATAGCGCTTATTGTTGTCCGCCGTACATTTGGGACAGGCTGTCGGTGATGATTTTGTTCACATCCTCGATCACTACACTAAGGCGGCGCTCTGCGTCGAACAGGCGGCGGATGCCGAGATTCAGGTTAAGCACCTCGAACAGCTTCTCCATCTTCTCCATTTCCTCCTGCGGAGGCATCTCTCCGCTCATCATCCGCTGCTGCAGCTCGATCTGGCTCTGACGGAAGTTGTCGAGCATCAGCTTGCTCTCCGGATCTGCTTCGATCACTTTCATCGCGCTGGTGATATCCGATACCTCGGTGCTGTCTTTAATGGCTCTCGCCAGTTCATGTGCCTTGTCAATTACGTTCATTATAAATCCTCCTAAAAGTTTTGTTGTGAGCTACATTTCCTGAGTTACTTCGTACAAAACTCACTTCGGTTAAGCATTGTGTATCCGCCCAAATTTCGCGGTCACGTTATTTCCCCTCCAGCGGCCAGACTTCTGTCTGTGCGCCTGCACCTGTAGCCTGCACCTGTACTCCGCCTGCCGAATGGTTTCACCGCTGCCGGACATTTAATCCGTCCGGCACGGCTTTTTAAAGAATAGGTCAATCACCAAGGGTCAGATGTCTCCATATGATGAATGATATGTAACCCTTAAGATTCATATTGCCGGCATCATGCTGCCTACCGGAAGGAGATCCACGATGTCCCAACTCAAGATCCCGGTCCAAACGGTCCACTCGGGCATCCTGCAGGAAAACGCTGTAATGCTAGGCGACAAATCCATGAAGAGGCTCAAAATACCGGCGCACGGAACAATCCAGCTTACCTTCGGCTCTTTCCGGCAGGAGGTTACCGTTATTCCGGTTCCCAAATCCGACAGCCTGCGCGTAAGCGAAGGGCTGGCGCGGCGGCTGGGCTTAAGGCAGCGCCTCAAGCTTAACGCTTCCTATAGTTCAGGCAGCCGCAATCTGCGGCTGGGGCCGCTGATTGGAGTTCTGGTGAGCCGGGACCATCCCGAGCATCCCGACAGAGTGTTCGGCCAGATCACGATGTTCTGCCGGGAACTGACCAATGCCTGCCATGCACAGGGCGCCTATGTATATTTCTTTACCCCGGAAGCGCTGGAAACGCGCAGCACTACCATCCAGGGCTGGGTATACGATGAGGGCTGGCGGAAGCTGAGTCTTCCTGTGGCCGATGTGATCAACAATCGGCTGACGACGCGAAAGGTAGAGAACAAACCTAGCGTACAGCATTTTTTGGCGGATGTAAAATCCCGCTACGGAACTCATTTCTTCAATGAAAAGTTCCTTGACAAGACAGAGGTATTCGAAGCGCTGGCGCAAGATCCCGCCCTGCAGCGGTATTTGCCGGAGTCGCATGCCCTGAACGGCTTCGCCGTATTGAAAAGAATGTGCAGCAATTACCCAAGTGTGTTCCTGAAACCTGTACGCGGTAGCCTTGGCAAAGGCATTCTGCGCATCTCCAAAGAAGACGGCGGCGGCTACCGGCTGCTGTCAACAACACCGCTGGGGACACGCAAGCAGAGCTATCCCAGTCTGGCGAAGCTTTTTGGGTCCATTGCCCCGAAGATGAAAACGACCCGCTACCAGATTCAGCAGGGATTGCCCCTGATGGAGCTTGGACGGCGGCCGGTGGACTTCCGGGCACTCGTACAGAAGAACGGTACCGGCAAATGGGGCGTCACCTCCATTGTGGCCCGGACCGCCGGAAGTAATCACTTTGTCTCTAATCTCGCCCGGGGCGGGACGCTCAGTACGGTCCGCGAAGCCATCGGCAAAAGCAATCTCCCGCCCGGGGCGAAGGAAAGCTCCCAGGTTCAGCTCCCCCGGGCTGCACTGGCAATCGCCAGAGGCGTAGAGACTTATATCCCCGCGCATTTCGGGGAGCTGGGCATCGACCTTGCGCTGGACCAGTCCGGCAGAATCTGGCTGCTGGAGGTCAACTCCAAGCCGTCCAAGAATGACAACACGCCGCTGAACGACCAAAAGATCAGACCCTCCGTCAAACAAATGATTCTATACTGCCGCTATCTGGCCGGGTTGTAAGGAGGACATCATGACAGAAACAGCAATGGGGTTCCTTGGCATAATGACAGACCGCCGCCACGGGAATCCTCCCATCGCAGAGCCGGAGTTCTGCAGTCATCTATGCCGGGCGGCCCCGCTGTATGATCTGAAGGTCCTTGTTTTTCATCCGGAGGGTGTTGCGAAGGATGGCGCTTCAGTCAGCGGATATCTCTGGCAAGGCGGACAATGGGTGCCTGCCCAGGCGCCTCCGCCTGACATCCTGTATAACCGCTGCTTCTACCGGACTCCGGAGAAGAAGCAATCTGCAGCTGCCGCCTTGGCTGTATTATCCCGTTCGCTTCCCTGGTCACGCGGACTGCCGGATAAATGGGGGGTATACGAAATTCTGCGGCGCAGCCGCGCAGCCGCTGCCCTGCTGCCTGAAACGCTGGTCTACAGCGGACGGAAGGCGCTCGGCAACCTGCTGGCCGAAAGGGAATACGGTGTGTTCCTGAAACCCAAAACCGGCTCCCACGGCAAACGCACCCTGCATGCAGTACTCCTCGGCAAACACGAAGGCTGCGGAGTGAGTGTGCGGGGAAGAGACCGGATGAATGAACCTTTTCAATATGTTTTCGGTACGCTGGACGAAGGCCTGAACTGGATCCACCGCTTCATCGGCCAGCACCGCTATATCATACAGCCTTATCTGCATCTCACCGGCAGCGGGGGACAGCCGTTCGATGTGCGTGTGCTTATGCAAAAGAACGGCACCGGCGCATGGACCCTGACCGGCATGGCCGTTCGTCTGGGGGGCCGGGGATCTCTTACCTCGAATCTGCACGGCGGGGGAACCGCGGTTCCCGCTTTGCCCTTCCTGCTAGCCGAATACGGCGCAGCAGGCCGGGACCTGTATCAGGAGCTGATCTCAGCCGCCGCACTCCTGCCTCCCCTGCTGGAAGAATCCTGCGGGAGACTGGGAGAGCTCGGTCTAGACTTCGGCATCGATGCCGGAGGAAGACTGTATCTGCTTGAAGCTAATTCCAAACCAGGGCGCACGGTGTTCCGGCTGACGGGCGACCGCCGGGCTGCTAGGCTCGCCGCTGAGAATCCGCTGCGCTATGCGCGTCATCTGCTGCTTGCACCCTGGCAGCAAACCACAAGCTGCTTCAAAGGCAGTTCCGTTCAACGGGAGAATGATATCAATGGTTCCTAAGGAGGATTCATAAATGGGTCTCACTTTTTGCAATGTTCATTTCACCAAGCAGCCCCAACGAGTGGTCTATGTCTCGGGTGAACTGATGAAAAGCCTGAAATTATCCGGCAAGAAAAACATCCGCCTGCGCCTTGGGAAGGATGCCATACCGGCGATGATCAAGCCGATCAAACGCGCCGGCAAGCATCTCTTCCTGGCCTCGGGAGTGAAGAGCGCAATCAAGATTCCGAAATCAGGTGGCATTTATTTGCGCAACCTGCAGAATGATGAGGTCCAGCTCGGACCGCTGGTCGGCGTACTCTCCGACGGGCCTGCCTCCGCGGCACAGCCTTTCGGCTCCCGTACCGGCTTCATCAAGCAGCTGCTGCGCGAAGGCAGCAACAAATGCTATATCTTCGCCTTCATGCCGCGTGACATCGACTGGCAGCAGGAGCAGGTCAACGGCTATTTCCTGAGTGCAAGCGGCAAATTCGAGCGTAAAATAGTGCCGCTTCCGGATGTCGTCTACAACCGTCTGCCCAGCCGCAGGGCGGAGACTTCCCCATACATCAACCAGCTGCGCGAGCGTTTCGGTCGCAAGAAGATTCCTTATTTCAACTGGAGCTTCTTCAATAAATCGGATGTATACCGTCTGCTGGAGAATGACGGTGCCGCCAACCGCTTCGTGCCTGAAACACACAGCAACCCCAGCACAGAACAGATGCGCGATATGCTGGACCGCCACCACTTTGTCTATTACAAACCTTCCGCAGGCAGTCTTGGACACGGCATCTACCGCCTAACTTACCTGCCGAAGAAGGGGTACTTCGCCCGTTACCGTAAGAGCGGCAAGAATGTGCTGCTGCGCTTCACCAGCTTCGACAGCCTGATGCGCATGCTGCGCGGCCGTCACGGACAGAGCCTGCAGAACTATGTGGTTCAGCAGGGTATCCGGCTGATTGAGATTGACGGCTGCCCGATTGATTTCCGCTTCCATATGCACAAGAACGGCAGCAACCAATGGGTAGTTGTCGGCATCGGGGCCAAGAAAGCCGGCCGGGGCAGTGTCACCACCCACCTGAAGAACGGCGGCGCCCTGCTTACACCGCAGCAGGCACTGGGCCGTGTCTTCGGCGCAAGATCGGATGAAGTGCTGCAGCGCGCCAAAACAACAGCCGTCAAGCTGGCCGAATCCCTGGAAATCCAGCACCGGCATCTGCTCGGTGAGATTGGGTTTGATCTCGGGATTGACCAGGATGAGGATATCTGGATGTTCGAGGCCAATGCCAAACCGGGACGCTCTATCTTCCGCCACCCCTCCCTGCGCGCTGAGGGCAAAGCTTCCATTGAGCACATCCTGGAGCATTGTCTGTATCTCAGCAAATTCCGCAGGAGGGATGACTTGTGAACAGCCGTATCCCCGACCCCGGCAAGCCCGTTATCGCCATCCTGACTACCAGTGACCGGCTGAAGCAGTTTCGCGGCAACCGCAATAACTTCCGCGATATTATCCGCACCGGCAAAGAAATGGGTTATCTGGTATATGTTGTAACCGTCCGCGATCTGAAGCTGGAGGAGCGGATGGTGAACGGCTTCGTCCCCTCTGCCAGCGGCAAGCTCTGGTACTCCATTCCTGTCCCGCTGCCGCAGGTGATTTATAACCGGATTCCGAACCGCGTTGAAGAGGAGAAAGCACCGGTCGCCCGCAAAATAGCGGAGTGTCTGGAGCATCCTGAGATCCAGCTGTACAACCCGAGCTTTTTCAATAAATGGAATCTCTTCGAGTGGCTCAAGGAATCCAAAGCAACCTCAAAGCATGTGCCCAAGACCCGCCGTCTGCGCAGTGCAGCAACCCTGACGGCCATGCTGAAGAATCACGACAGTCTCTACCTCAAACCGGAGAACGGCAAAGCCGGCAAAGGGATTATGCGGCTGAGATACCGGATGGATGCTATGCTGCCTTACAGGCTGCAGATCCAGAGCGGCAAAAAGAACACGACCTACAAAGCCGCGTCCCTCGAACGCCTGTGGGCCAGAATCGTCAGGGAAAAAGGAGTATCCCGCTATATCGTGCAGCAGGCCATTGTGCTTGCTGCGCACCACGGGCGTCCCTTCGATCTGCGCGTGCTGCTGCAGAAGAACGGCCGGGGCGCCTGGTCGGTCACCGGCATTGGCGCACGGCTGGCCGGAGCCCGCAGCATCACTACCCATGTGCCGCGCGGCGGCAGCATTGAAGAGCCCTCCAGCATGCTGGAGGGAACCTTCGGGGCGGAGCAGGCGGCGGCCATCCTGAAGAATGTCCCCACTACGGCGCTGCTGATTGCCCGGCAGATTGAACGGGCTTCGGCCACCATGCTGGGCGAGATGTCAATGGACCTCGGCGTCGATGAAGAAGGCGGGCTGTGGTTCTTCGAGGCCAATTCCCGGCCGATGAAATTCGATGAGCCGGCGATCCGCAAGCTGTCGCTGGAACGCATTTTTCATTATGGCCAGCATCTGTCCCGCCAGACCAAGCCCTAATTAAACCCGTAAAGGAAGTGACACCATGCAGATATCCTCACTCTACGACAGCAACCCGGTGCAGTGGAATTCCAGACTATCCGGACTGCTTGAGTTCCTGAGGGAGTATGGGGAGCAGCGGATTACGCTTCGCGGCTGCAGGGAGCTGGCCCGGCTGACGCCGGAGCAGCTTGCCTTGCCGGGAGTTTCGCTGCTCGTTGCCACTGTACGGGGTCAGAACGGCCGTCAGCTCGCAGGTGTCAGCTTCGTCTCCGGCTACGGCAAGGAGGCCTGTGTAGTAGCCGTTCATCCCCTGTACCGCAAAAGGCATACCGGCACAGCCCTGCTTACCGCGCAGCTGGAACGTCTTGGACAGCTGGAATGCCATGTGGCCTGCGATAACCCGGCCAGCCTGAAAATGTGCTTCAACAGCGGGCTTGCCGCCGTAGACCTGGTTAACGGCCCTACGGGCAAACCCACGCTGCTGCTGCGGTCTCCCCGGACTGCAGCCGGACCTACTATTCTCCCACAAGAAGGTGAACTCCTGTGCCAGAGCCCGTCTTAGGCATCCTCACGCTATATCTGAATGACGCCAAACAGCTTGAGGAGAAGAGCGTGTACCGGAGGATGATTATTGAAGGCAGCCGGATTGGCCTGGATGTCTTTGTCTTTACCCCCGCAGATGTGCATGTAAGCAAGGAACAGATCCATGCGCTTGTCTATGATGTTAAAAGCGGAACATGGTCGCGCAGGTGGCGCTCCTTCCCCAATATGATCTATGACCGCTGCCGCATTCAGCGCAGCCAGCGGTTCCAGCAGCTGATGCGCTTCCGCGCGCGGTACGACCACCTGACCTTCCTGAACCGCCCGCTGCGTAATAAGTGGACGGTTCACCAGACCTTTTCACAGAAAAGCCGTTTTCGGCAGCATATGCCGGAGACTCTTCTATATCAGTCTTCCGCCGATCTCCACCGGATGCTGAAGATCAGTCCGGTCGTCTACGTCAAGCCGGTTAACGGCACCGGCGGACGCGGCATCCTGCGGATTGAACGGCAGCGGGAAGGCAAGCACCTCTACGATATCCAGGGACGCCGCCAGAGCCGCCAGATCATCGCGCCCCGCAAGGTGTCGCTGAACCGCCTGGAGTCGATTGTGCGCCAGTGGTGCCTCGGCGGACGGTTCCTCATCCAGCAGGGCATTCCGCTGCGTCTGCCCAGCGGACGGTTCCATGATTACCGGATGCTCGTGCAGAAGAACGGCCAGGGCGTCTGGGAATTCACCGGCATGGCCGGCCGGGTAGGCGCTGCCCGCAGCGTCACCTCGAACCTTCATGGCGGCGGGCATGCGATGCGGGCCGAGGCCCTGCTGAAGCAGTGGCTCGGCAGCGAAGAGCGGGCCGACAAGGCCATGCGGAACGCAGAGAAGCTGGGGCTCGAAGCTGCCGCTTATCTCGAAGACAGCTTCGGCGCGCTCTGCGAGCTGGCACTCGACCTCGCGATCGACCGCGAGGGCAAAATCTACGTGCTGGAAGTCAACCCCAAGCCGGCCCGCGAGGTCTTCGCCCGCTCCGGCGACAATAGCACCTACCGCAAAGCGCTGGTGCGCCCGCTGGAGTACGCGATGTGGGTGTATAAGAACAAGAATACGCCGAGTACGGCGAAGACGGTTGAGGAATAGAGGATTATCTCTGCAACGAACAAAATTTTCCTCCAGGCAAACTTATCGGGTTGCCATGCGATAGCTCCTGCTGCTGCTCTCTGTTCCAGCGAAGGATCTCCTTGTAAGCAAGCTGCTTACTCATGCTAGCTGATGTTGGTTAGGTCAACCTCTGAAGAATTTAAGTGGAAAAACATATCTTAATTTTATCATTTTGGATTATTTTCGGAGTTTAATTGGATAAATGGCATTTAAATTCTCATCCTTCCTTTACTTTGACCGATTTACTGCCAATTAAGTACTGTTTTTCCAACTGCTGTTGGACTGTCACTCCTCCGATTCCTAGCAAGTGGAGAAAATCCATTTATTTCAGGAACACCGGACACCCAGGCTCTAACAATACTCATCTAAATTTCTTTAGCCGTCTCTTCACCGTCTTTTTCACAATATTTCTTCTTGCTTAATTTCCTGTACATGAACAAATGCCCCTCCGCAGCTACCGGAGGGACATTTGTTCATTGTAATGCGACAGAATTACCACAGTTAAGAATTTTCTAAATTCATATTCAAGCTTTATCAACTGCAAGAACTTCTGCTGAGCTATTTGCATTCGCAGTTATGCTCGTGATATCTGTCAGTCCCGTTAGTTGAATGGCTTTCGGAGTTGTCGTTTTCGTTGACCCTGGTGTTTCTTTAGTACTGCTTTCCCTATACCCATATTGTTCCGGCACTCGTTGAGGCATTGTCTGTTTCCTTACTTGTTGCCTGGGCAGTCGCTTCGCTTACGCCTTGGACCTGAACCGGTATACCCCGAGGTATGGTCTTATTACCTCCCAATTATTCCGGATTGTTGTATCCCCATGCCCATTCTGCAGAAGTCCACCCACCTGTATTTCATGTACCTGCAAAAAGCCGTGATTCTTACTCATCAGCGGGGCGGTTTGGTTACGGAGGAAGACCGGGCAGCGGACCGGCAATTTAGGGATTTCATCATGTCTGGCGTACGGGCAACCTGACAATCATCGTCGTCCCTCCTCCAGGTGCTCCCTCCACCTCAATGTTCCCCTGATGCAGGGAGACGATTTTTTTGACAATCGCAAGCCCCAGACCGTTCCCGTTGTTGTTTCCGCTGCGCGACTTGTCAGCTTTATAGAATCTTTGAAAGATGGCGCCAGCCTCTTCCGGGGAAATCCCGATGCCATTATCGCTGATGGTGACGGATACTTCTGCTGCACTGCTGTCTAAAGAGATGCGGATCTTCCCGCCTTCAGGCGTGAACTTAATGCTGTTGCTGAGCAGATTCATCCATACCTGCTTCAGCTGATCTTCATCCCCAATGATATGGACAGCTTCCGGCAGCTCCAGATCAATAACGATGCTTCGGGCTGACCATTGCGGCTCACAGGTTACAACGATGGTTCTAATCTGCTCGTCAAGCCGGAAGGAGCCTGTTATGAAGGGATGATGCTCGGAATCCAGGGAAGCAAGCTTCAGCAAATTATCACTTAGCCTCGACAGACGCCCACTCTCCGCAATGATGATATCCAGATAGTCCTTGCGTTCCTCCTCTGCAATCAGATCATTGTTCTGCAGCGCCTTGGCAAAGCCGGAAATAGACGTAAGCGGTGTCTGAATTTCATGCGAAACACTCGATACGAAGTCCTGCCTCATCTGCTCCAGCTGCTTCAATTCTCCGGCCATCTCCACATAGCTTTGTGTCAACTCCCCGATCTCGTCCACTCGGTTCCTTTTAAGATCCACCTCGAAGTCACCTTTGGCCAGTCTTTTGGTAGCATTCGTCAAAGCCTTGATCGGCTCCACCAGATATCTGGCAGCAACAACGATACATACACTTCCCAGCACAAGCACCAGCAGCAGCACAAAGAGTACCATCCGGTTGACGATAGCCTCGTTCCCTGCAGAGTACTGCAGGAACATTGCATGCCACTCCCCCTTGAGCATAAAGGGCATTCCGATGAACGTATCCTTATCTTCCTTGGAGGAACGATAGACCTTCCCCTGCAGCACTTGCCGGACAGCTTCTGAGGTGATGGGTACAGCAGGGCTATCTATGAGCCCGTAAAAAGTATGTTCTCCGGATGGATCGTACAGGTTAATGGGATGTGCCGATATTTTAACCATACTATTCAGGAACTCGTCCGTATCTGTAGGCTTGGCGTCATCATAGCGGTGAATGATCTCCTGGCCCACTGCGAGCATTTCGCTCTGTCCCTTATAGCTTATTTGCTGCTGAAAAACATACAAGCCGATGAAAAAGGAACAGATCAGGCTGAAGATGATGATGCTGAGGAACGTGAGAATGACCCGAACATACAGTGTCTTGATCATGGCTCAGGGATCAGCCGGTATCCCAGACCGCGGGCAGTTTCGATTTGAAAACCCTCGCCATTGCCGCTGAACTTCTCCCTCAGCCGGCTGATATGCACATCTACAGTCCGCCCGTCCCCTTCATAATGGAGTCCCCAGACTTGCTGAATCAGTTGTTCTCTGGTGAAGATCTGCCCGGGATGGCTGACCAGGAGAAACAGAAGATCAAATTCCTTCAAGGGAAGCGTGACCGGTGCCCCACTGCGTGTAACCTGAAAGGTCCGGCGGTTGAGCACCACATTGCCGAGCTGCACGGACTGGGAAGTAACTACCAGTGAGCGTTTGAGCAGCGCTTTTACCCGCATCACCAGTTCCACCGGATCAAACGGCTTGGTCAGGTAATCATCCGTTCCGAGCTGAAATCCTTTCACTTTGTGGGCAGATTCCGCTTTGGCCGTCACCATGAGGAGGGGGAGGTTGGCATCCGAACGCCTGATTTCCCTGCACAGCTCCCAGCCATTCAGTCCCGGCATCATAATATCCAGAATGACAAGATCGATCTGTGAGTCCTCTATGATGGACAAGGCCTTGGTGCCGTCCCCGGCTTCTTCGAGGTCGAACCCTTCTTTGCGCAGATATAGAGACATCAGCTTCCGGATATTGTCATCATCATCCGCGATAAGTATAGTAGCCACGATCATCCTTCTCTCTTAAACGTTATCCAAACTGCCAGCCGAGCAGATTCCAATAGTAGAAGAAGATCATCAGTACGACAGCCGAAAGCGTCACTAACGTGTAATGCACCCGCTTAAAGGCGGTCCAGTACTTATTTTTCCAAACCAATATAGCCGAGACCAACATTGCTAAGGTCAAGCCCGCCATAATGATTGGCATAACCAAGCTGACAGACAGCAAAGGACTGATACCGCTGAGCTTCTGCATAATGTCCATGGACATAATAACCATAAACAGAGTAATAAAAGATAACAGCGCCCAGCCGGCAGTTCCCGCAGATAATCGGATGGCCCGCTTTTCTGCGAGCGTCATCGCCTTGAACCTGCGTCTGAAGAAGAGGGGTCCGGGCAAAGCGGTGATGAAAATGAATCCTACGACACCAAGAAGGATAAGCCAAAACTTACTCTGATCCAAAAGTGGCGTACGCTCCAGCGGCATCTCCGGAGCCATGTCCAGGAACATATGTGTAACTTTGCCGGACTCATCCGTAAGGAAGCCGATCTGATCGGTCCCTCCTTCAAGCTGGAACAGGTTAGGACCGATGGCTCTGTACAGCTGTTGTTCACTGCCGCTTCCCAAGGATAGCTTATTATCCGCAATCGTAACATTCAGCTGGGCAAAAAAATTAAAGAACTTGTCGATATCACTCATGTTGCGGCGTGTAAATTGATAGGAGCCGGCATATTTCTGCACGGATTCCGCATAAGCGGAGAACTCCGGCTGCTTCACTTCGGGAGCGGGATAATAGCGGTTGAACAAAGCCTGGACCAGATTTGCTGCCGATTCACTGCCTTTACCGCCATTGTAGGATAAGAAAATCCCCAGTTGCTTGGCAGGTGCAAGATACAATTCCGTATTAAACATGGGATCGGAGCCGCCATGAGAGATTAATGTTACCCCGTTCACCCGCTTCTCTGCGAAACCGAGAGCTACTCCCGGCAGGCGCTTATCGAGCTGGAACGCTGTTGAATGCATGAATGCAGCAGTCTCAGGCTTCAGAATCTGCCCGTCACCATATTTCCCGTTCTGCAGATGCGCGATCATGAAATGTGCCATGTCTACTGCAGATACGGTGCCCGAGCCGGCAGGACGAAATCCGCCCTCGAAAGTAGGCGTGCCTGGAATAAAGCTGCCGTTCTCGCTATTATACCCTACCACCTGGTAAGGGACGAATGACTCCGGCAATGGCTCCACAACCGTCGAATGTTTCATGTCCAGCGGATCGAAGATATACTTCTGAATATAATCATTATAAGGAAGACCGCTGACATCCTCCACGATCATACCTGCAAGCGTGGCTCCATAGTTAGAATAGGCACTCATCTCACCGGGCGGTCTGATCCGGGCCAGCATATGTTTATGGAGTGTCTCCGAGATGGAACCGGGCAATCCGGCAGGATCAGTGACGATCTGATAACCGACTCCGCCCTCTTCAAATCCTGCTGTGTGGGTCATCAAATGGCGCATGGTGACGGGTTCAGGATAAGTAGCAGGAATCTTCACGGATTTCAGGTAGGTGTTAATATCGGTATCCAGATCAATTTTACCTTGTTCAACGAGCTGCATTACAGCAGTCCAGGTGAACAGCTTGGTCGTAGAAGCGATACGGAACATGCTGGTTGCAGGGTCAACCGGAGCCGCTTGCTCCAGATTGGAGCTGCCATACCCTTTGCCCAAAATGATCTTGCCGTCCTTGACGATGGAGATCACCGCTCCCGGAATTTGCAGCCGGTTCATATCCTCTTCCATGATTCCGTCAACGAAAGCAGTCAGACCCGCGATATCCTTCAGATTGGCGGCAGATGCTTCAGTCTGAGGTACCGCTGGCTGGGTTTGAGCCGTCTCGGCCATGGCATGTTTCCCGGGAAATATAAGGCTCACGCTTAACCCGATTACAGCTAATATCGTCAGACCAGCGGCCAGCCTTTTTTGCATAGTTATTACCATATTATCCTCCGCATCATCTTACATATTGTAGGCCGGATAATCATCCGCCTGACACTTATAGAGACTAACAGAGTATTGTGAATAGAACGTTAACAAGACTATAAGCTGTCCATGAGCAGGTTCATTACACGAATCTATGAGCAGGTTCATCTGCGCAAATCCGTGGGCGAACAGGTCGATAAACTTCTTAATGTCTATAGAGTAATCCTGCCTGGGTCCGCATGCATCCTCATGGTGCGGATGGTGCGGATGGTGCGAATGGAGCGGAGTAAGGTCACTATTACTCAAAATCCTGCACTAAATACAACATTCTCCTCCTTAAAAGGGTCAAAATTGAAAATTATTGTATAAAATGCAGCAATTCTCCTCTTCCAAGCCGATTATTGGAATAATTGTTGTATTTCGTACAACAATCCTCCAAAACAGCCGGGTATGCATGTAACCGAGTTGTATTTCATACAACATTTTATCCTATACAGCCGCGAACTTAAGAATCCCATTCGCTGCTACAGGCCGGAGCTCTGAGACAACAGCACATTCTAAGCAGTTTGCCTAACTTACAAACCTTGCTTGAAAGCTCAGAGCATATTTTCCCGGACAATTCATCAGCTCTTACATAAACAGCTACAGAAACAACTACACAAACAGCTACACGAACATATCAGGTACTCCCTCCACCGGCTCGTAATAACAAATGTATGAATTCTGCATCACCGGACGGAGCAGCCCTTTACGCACCAGCTCCTGCAGCTGCTTACGCGCCGTCCGAAAGTTCAGATTGTATTGCAGCATCACGTCTTTGGGACGTAGTCCCTTGTCCAGGCTCCAAGCCAGTTTAACGATTTCCTTATCCTGCGGGGAGAGGGATTGCCCGGACGGAACCCGGATCAATGAAGGGGCGATGACCATTTGCAGCAGCATGCGGCAGATCTCCGGGCGGTTCTGCACATCATCGAAGGAGAAATGGATAATCCTCCAGCCCAGTCCATTCAAAAAAGTATCCCGGTTAAGCGAATAGCTGAACCTCTCCCGGTCCATATCCTTCACATGGCTCTGATACCCATCGCATTCCAGACCGAATTTCCCGTACGGCGGAAGAAAAGCAAAATCAAGAAATTGCGACTTGCGGTTCCAGTCATACACCTCATATTCAGGATGCAGATGATCAAGATTGCCGAACAGCGGCCACCAGACATTTTGCAGGAATAGCTTCTCGGCATATTGATGCCCCCGTGCCAACCGGCCTCTGCGCTCCCCTGTTCTGACCGATAAATGCTGGTCCATTAGCAGCTGATGTGCATTTTCAAACTCCATAATCAGTTACCTCCCTCTCTCATTTACGCAAAAAAGAACGCCCCTCTGCCAGCAGCAGCTTGGGACGTTCTTCGTCTGAGTTAATTATAAGCCAGCACAACAGGTGCGGCAATCATTTCATTCGATAGTGATTACATTAATTCCTATTCCATACCCTTACATTAATAAGATAGTATATAGTCATAATTAATTGGATGATTATAATAACTATTGGAAGCAGATAGATCATTTCAGCCGAATACTTCGGCATTGTAATAAATACCAACGCATCTTCACTGCCTCCAGCACTTTGCATTTCCACGAAAAGAAACAGAAGTAAGCTGCTTGGAATGACCGTAAATACGAACCAGGTGATCCGGTCCCTGACTCTCTTCGCCCTACTAAACAATAAACCGTTGAGAAAGCACATGGCGAGGGGAAGAACATACGTTGTACTCAGTAAAATGATTAACTCTGTGCCCCCTCCTCCCTCAATTCTTATCCCGAGAAAATAGATTAAGATCAAATGTATTGCAATTGCTGCTAACATATATAGAATGACTTGGAATACTGTCTTTATGGATTTCTCCATTGTTTATCTCCCTTGCTTAACATGTATTAGGCAAAATGATTATTCTTTGAATGTATATCTGGAATTTCTAATTATGTAAGCCAAGGCGCAAGGAAGAAAAAGAGCACTGTCGTGCTAAAACAGATCAGAAGCAAAAGATGCAGGTTCTTCTCTAATAAGTGTTTTGCGAAGAAAAAGCAGATTACCAGGCACACTAACAATAGAACAATATAAAACGACAGTTGAGTATAGTCGGTTGCTGCCCAAAATAAACCGCCTCCGCCAGCAGAAAAAACTATGCCGATGACTAGAAAGTACATCCCTACTCCCATTAATCCGCTTAAAGCAACGAAAATCAAACTGATAATCATATTACGCTCCTTTGGCTTGGTCACTGTTCCTCATCAACCAGATATAATATCAGGAATCTATTGAATATTTTCCCTTTATCCCAAGTTATCGGATTCTCCCCATGATTTGTGTAGATCAACAGAACGACAAAAAAGGAACCGTGATAAACACGGCCCCCCTCGAATCTCTCTAACCCACTATCCTTTATTGAACGCCCTTCTTCTGCATATCCTCCAGATGGCGCTGATACATCACTTTCTCGGCCTTCTCTGCACCGACTTTGTCCATCTGGCTGATGAAATCGTTGTAGGCATTGTCGAAATCAGCATCGGTTTCGGACAGGATCAGCTTCGGAATGGTTTTGTTCCAGAGATCCTTCACTTTGCCGTTGATCACACCTTCAGGTGAAGAGCCGTCCGGCTCCAGATTGTCCATGCCCAGGGAATAGCTGTCGAAGTTGTATTTCTCCAGCAGCTTCGCTCCGGCGAATTGCTCCGGCTGCTGCTCCTGGAAATCACGGGCGGACGCATCATCCCACAGTTTACCTGCCCGCATCAGGAGGGTCGAATCATCAAAGCCGTACTGGGCGTTATAAGCGTTGTTGTCCTTAAGCTTCAAGTCCATAATTTCCTGCTTGAATTTCGGCAGGCCGTCAACCATGTCATAAGTCTCGCCTTCAGTACCATAGCGTGCATCAAGCTGTCCTTCATCGGACCAGGCATATTCAGCAAAGCGGATAATCCGTTCCGGATTCTTCGCATTCTTGGTGATGAAGAAGCCCTGCCAGCCCATCAGACGGGAAGCGGCATATCTTGGGTCCTGACCATTCGCCTGAAGTCCGCCGATAATCGAGTATTTATGATCGGCCCCCAGCGTACTTTCAATTTTCGGATTGTATTGGGTGTACATATTGGACATGTACTGCGAAGCTGCGGCATATTGCGCCCCATACAGCTTCTCTTCATACTGCTCCTGCTTATAGATCAGCAGCTGTGAATCGAATAGTCCATTGCGGTACAGCTGATTCATGTAACGGAAGGAATCGATGAAGCCTTTGTTCCGCATCGGGTATTCTACGATCTGCTGATCATCCTTGATGCGTTCCTCCAGCAGATTCGGCGAGAAGGAGCTGATCAGGAAGTTCATTGACAAGCTGCCGCCGAAGCTGTTTTTGGCCACATCGAAGTTCTCCACACCGACCGGACTGATCTCAGGGAATTTCTCCTTTGCCAGCTTGAGGGCGTTCATCAGATCATCTGTCGTCTTAAGCTCCGGACTGCCAATAGCCTTGTAAATATCGTCGCGGAAGAACCATGGACGAATCGGCGTAATCGGCACCCCGCTGGTCAGTCTGTCAGCGGTTTCAAACAGGTTCGGCAAGTACCAGAGCTTTCCGTTGACCGAATGATATTTCACCATGTCCGGGTCGAGCATGGACTTCAGCTCCGGTGCATATTTGTCCATCAGCTCATCCATGGAATAGACCATGCCATTATTGATCAGCTTGCTTACCGCAGGATTGTTCCAGTCCAGCATGATGGTATCCGGCAGATCCCCGGAAGCAATCATGGTGTTCAGGTAATCGTCATCGTTCCCTGTTGCCAGCTTGCGGTCTATCGTCACACCTGTTTTTTCTGTAGCCAGCTTCATCGCATACTGATCCTTCCACAGATATGCAGATGCCCAGTTCCCGTAGAAATATTGGGTGAATTTAAAAGGTGAGGTGTCTTGCTTCCAGGATTCCGTGCTTCCGGTGTCTGTGCCCGCATTAGCAGGTTCTGCCGAAGCATTCGCTGCCGGAGTAGCCGGCGCATTACCCTCAGCCGCTCCATTTGCATTATTGCCGGTATTATTAGAACTGCAGCCTGCC
Organism: Paenibacillus sp. FSL H8-0259; assembly: GCF_037963255.1. Lineage (NCBI taxonomy): Bacteria > Bacillati > Bacillota > Bacilli > Caryophanales > Paenibacillaceae > Paenibacillus > Paenibacillus sp. FSL H8-0259. The sequence goes on along the minus strand of NZ_CP150147.1, from coordinate 2,544,661 downwards.
AGCAGAGTGACGGCGAGTAAAGCAGCGGCCATTCCTTGTGCGCCTTTCTTTCTCATACATTGACCTCCCATAAAATGAAATCTATATACTTAAACGGCCGGAGCCGTTAAAGCCGTTATTAACCTTTGACCGAACCGATCATCACGCCCTGCACAAAATATTTCTGTACGAACGGGTAGGTAAAGACAATCGGCAATGTGGTAATGACCATCGTAGCCAGCTTAAGCGATTGCGCAGAGACTGAACCCAGTCCCAGGTTGCTGGCCATCAGGCTGACATTGCTGTTCGAGCTGATAATTTGCATCAGAATCTGCTGGAGTGTCAGCAGGTTATCATTACCGAATAACATGGCATCATACCAGGCGTTCCAGTGGAACACCGCATTGTAAAGTGCGATCGTCGCCAGCACGGGCTTGGAGACCGGCAGGACCAGCTGCCAGAAAATCCGCAGATCGTTGGCACCGTCAATTTTGGCCGATTCCTCAATTTCCTTGGGCAGTCCCCTGAAGAAGGTCAGCATAATGATGGCATTAAACACATTGAACAGATTCGGGATAATGTAGACCAGGAAGCTCCCTTTTAGATGCAGATACTTGGCTACAACGAGGTAATAAGGAATAATACCGCCGCTGAAATACATGGTGACAATAGCCATCATGAGGAAAATCCTACGCCCCATCAGCTCGGTCTTGGATACGCCATAAGCAAAGGCTGCTGTAAACAATACCGCAGTTGCTGTTCCGGCAAGAGTCCGGGCGATGGTGATGAAAAAGGCGTGCCCCATACGTTCATCCTGAAACACGACTTTGTAATTCTCCATGGAGAACACGCGCGGCCAGAAGGCGATCCCCCCACGGGCGGCATCCGTCGGATCGTTAAGGGAAGTAATTACGATATTATAGAACGGATACAGGGTCATAATACAGAGCGCCAGCAGCACCAGCACATTCAGGATGTCAAAGGCTCGTTCCGGCCACCTTTTCGAATACGTTAACATGATGTCCCGCCTCCTAGAACAAGCTCTCTTTAGTGATTTTGCGTGAAGAATAGTTGGCAATGTACATCAGCACAAAAGCAACGATGGATTGGAACAGGCCAATCGCAGTCCCGTAGGAGAATCTGCCTGTTACGAGACCCGTTTTGTACGAATACACAGACAGCACATTGGCTGCATCCTGAGTCATTGAATTCTGCATCAGATACATCTGGTCAAAGTTCGAATTAATGAGCCCGCCCACCGAAAGGATCAGCAGGATAATGATCGTTGGCTTCAGGGAAGGCAATGTAATATGCCAGATCCGCCGGAACCGGCCCGCACCATCCACAATGGCCGCTTCATACAGCTGGGGATCAATACCGGCAATGGCTGCCAGATAGATAATGGAGTTCCAGCCGATATTTTTCCAGATCTCCGTAAACACAACCAGGGTCAGGAACGTATGGGGACTGCCCATCATCATGGTATCGCTTCCAATTATCCCGGTGCTGACCAGCATTTTGCTGATTACACCAGTCTCCGGGTCCAGCAGGGTGTACATTAAGCCGACTACCAGCACCCAGGATACGAAATACGGCAAATACGTCAGCGATTGAACAATCCGCTTGAATCTTTTGAATACTACCTCATTCAGCAGGATCGACAGGAGGATCGGTGCCGGGAAACCAAATACCAGCTTGGCAATACTGATCTTGAATGTGTTAGCCAGTGATTCTGTAAACGTCGGATCATTGAATAATTCCCGGAAATTCGCCAGCCCTGTCCAGGGACTGTGGAGAAACCCCTGAAAAGGTGTATATTCCTTGAAGGAAATAATCACACCATACATCGGGATATAGTTAAAAATGATCATCCATAGTACTGCCGGCAGGGTCAGCAACATCAGATACCGCTGCTGCCAGAACCGCTTGGAGGGCAAACTGCTCATAAGCTACATCCTTTCTTCTGCATTCGATTGCGTTCGACTTCTCATCTTCCTATGGGTTAATTATAAAATGCCGCCTGCCAGGGTTATATATCAAAAATGAACGCGGGTATCAGAATCCCACGAAGTTTGTAAGCGCTATCTAAATAAAAAAGCCCCAAACGCATCATCTGCGATTGAGGCTGACTTATTATCGTCCGGGAAGGATCTGACCCTTAACGCTGTACGAATTCCCTGTACTCTCCGGGTGTCATTCCATAGGCCTGTTTATACAGCAGCCCGAAATACGATGGATTCGGAATGCCGATCTGCTCGGCCACTATAGCTATGCGCTGCTTGGTTGTGCGCAGCATCTCCTCCGCACGTGCGAGTCTGTACTCCTGGATATATTCACTCGGTGTCTTGCCTGTCTTCTTCTTGAAGATCATCCCCAGGTGGTTGGGGGAGACGAATACCTCGCCGGCTAAATAAGCCAGGCTCAGATCCTGATTCCCGTACTGCTCCTCAATCAGAACGATGACCCGGTTAATCAGATAGTCGTCCTTACGGTTCCGCTTCTCTTCCAGCAGCAGCGACATTTCACCGATAACGCCTGCTGTATAAGCTCTCATGTCCGGGAGACGGCTGCTGGCCAGCAGCGCCTCCATATGATTGGCGGCAACTGCTGTGGTAGCTTGGGCAGCGGGCATCGCAAGCGAGGAACAGCTCTCGATCACACCGCCGAGCAAAGAAGCGATATAGGATCTTCCTGCCCCGGGATGCGCGGCAAGCAAGGCGAACAGTTCGTCCATGACCGGTCCGGTTGGGCTCCCGCTCCCGAGATCATACCTCAAGCGCTTGGCCAGCTCCCGGAACTGCCGGATGAACACCTCGGAGTCCTTAGTGAATTGCTTCCTGGCGAGCTGCTCCCCGTCTGCTGCTACAACGCCGCTCAGGCCATTAAACACCGCGAAGTTAAATGCACTTTGCGATTCCCGGAAGGATTCGCGGATGAGTCCGATATCCTCCCGCGGTGAGCTTATACCGATGATCCACCCCGCTGGATCAACCTGTTCCCGGGCTGTATCCTCCATGATCACTGGCTGCAGATTAAGCACCTGCAGCAGCTTCTCTGCAAGCTGTGCCTGTCCGCTGAGCTCATCCTGCTGCAGGGCGATGAGCAGGACGAAGGCCGCTAGTTCTCCCTGCCCTGCCCCCGCCCCGGCCGAAAGCACAAGCACTTGCCGCCCCAGTACAGTTCCGGCGGTCCGCTCCATCTCCATTGTATCGGGCTTCGGCGGCAGGCCCGGCCGGGAACACAGCCACACAGAGAAGGCGCCCGCTTCCAGATAGCCATTGTCCCGGAGTTCATTAATCGTCTGCTGCTGCGCCTCCGCACCGCACCGGCCCAGCAGCCAATCCATTACCTGCTGGCGCAGCGAGAGGTGGTGCACCGCATCTTTTTCCAGCCACATGCGCTCCTCTTCACTCCGCTTCAGCAGCTGATCCTCACAGCCTTGGACGACCTTGAGCATCGTGCTGAGCATTTCTTCTTCCCCCACCGGCTTGAGCACATAATCCACCGCGCCGAACCGCAAGGCTTCACGGGCAAATTCGAAATCATCGTACCCGGTCAGCACAACGATCCGCACCCCGGGAAGCTGCTCCAGAACAAGCTTGGCCATCTCGATTCCATTCCTGCCGGGCATTTGTATATCCGTGATGATGATATCCGGCTTGATCTCCAGCGCTTTGTCCAATCCCTCGATGCCGTCCGATGCGGTCTCAATCACAGAGATGCCCATCGACACCCAGTCCAGAAACTCGATTAACCCTTCTCTCTCCCAGCGTTCATCTTCGACAATAAGCATTTTAAACATTGTTCATCCCCCTGGCTGCAAAAGACAAGGTAATTACCGTTCCAATCCCCTGTCTGCTGTAAAGTTCAATATGCTGGGATTCCCCATAAAAAGCCTGAAGACGTTTGGTTATATTGGCAATGGCAAACCCGCTGCCCCGTGTATTGAGAACTTTGCCTGCAATTACATCCTCGATCATATCCCGCGGCATGCCTACCCCATCGTCGATGATGCGGATGACCACCAGATCTTCTTCGAGGGCTGCTTTGATGATAATGGTACCATGTGAACGCTTAGGCTCAATCCCGTGAATCAGGGCATTCTCAACCAGCGGCTGCAAAATATTCTTCAGTGTATAACAGTTCCTGACCCGCTCCTCCACTTCAAAAACCGCGTCAAACCGGTCTTCGAACCTGAACTTCTGAATCGCCAGATAAGCCCCCACCATATCGAGTTCATTCGCCACCAATGTCTCCGAATTCCCCTTGTTCAGTACCAGCCGGTAGAACTTGGCCATGGAATCTGACAGCTTCACGATATCCGGCGCTTTGGCCTTGCGGGCCACCCAGGAGATCGTCGCAAGCGTGTTGTACAGAAAATGCGGATTGATCTGGGACTCCAGCGCTTTGAGTTCGGCATCTTTTTCGAGCAGCTCGGATTTGTATACGGTTTCGACCAGATCATGGATCCGGGTAGTCATATGATTGAAGCTCAGTGCCATCTGGGTGAACTCGTCATTCCAGACAACCGGCACCGATACGTCAATGGAGCCTTCCCGCACCTGCTTCATCGCCTTAAGCAGCACCTTCATGCGGGACAGCAGCTTCACTGTCAGATAATACACCAGCAGGCTCAGTATAATGAGCGCGGCAATCAGCACCATGAAGCTGGTCCGGATCGACTGGTTCACTTTATCCACGAAGTTGCTGACTGGAAAAACACCCACAAGGCGAAGATCCGGGCCTGTAAGCGGGACCGAGATCACTATGGACCTGACCCCGCCTACCGTTGCCAGCATATTCAGCCTCATGTTATCCCCGGGCATCCCCCCGGTGAGCTCTTTGATCATCGCATCGGACAGCGGAGTGTTGTTATTGGAGGCAACCTTGTGATTATTGTCGAGGACGAGAACGCTTCCAACCTCCGTGTTGGCATCCTCCAGCGGCTGGAACAGCACGCTTTGTGTCACCTCAATTTCGACCAGACCGTTCACCTCGTTATTGCGTCCGGAGAGAATCTTCCGGTTATACGAAAAGACATCCGCTTTGGCCTTCACATCAGGCCTCGTTGTCAGCAGATTCTCCAGATGCAGTCCCCGCCAGTCCGTGGAGTTCTGGACATCCTTCATAAACCGTACATACTCCCCGTCCCCGCGAATCCGGTCCATACTATAGAAGCCGTCGTAAAGCTCGAAGATCTCAGGGATCGTCGGATTGTTCATATAGACATGTATCGAGTGGATGTACGTATTCTGCCGCATAATGTTGTCTACAATCGGGGCAACGTTGTATCGGTAGTCCTGAAGCTGAAAGCTCTCATTAATAAAAGCGCTGTCCAGCAGCGTCTGAATCCTGGAATCAAAGGCGATGATCTCCGAAATGTTCTCGATCATGTCCACCTTTTCATCGATCGTGGTTTTGGTCTGCAGCAGATTCTGTTCCATCACGCTCCGCGCCTGGGAGATGGCTGAATTGTACGCCTGCACATAAATGATGACCCCTGTGATGATGGACGAGACCGTTAGAATCAGAACAAATACCCCAACAAACTTTGAGGTCACACTCCAATTGTGAAAAACCCGGGTGATCCGCTTCATGTAACCTGTTTGCCCCCTATTTGCCTCAACTCCACCCCATCGTAACACCGGGTTCTGGAATAGTAAATTAGGTTTTATATTCAAAAGAGGAGAAGACCTTAGGCGGTTGACTGGGCGGGGGAGGCGTGAGCAGAGCTAGGGGGGATATGTGGGTAGATAGAGGGATGGATTGAGAGGGAAAGATAGACGTATGGATAAGCTTTAGCTGATTATTCTTTACTCCCCCCGGGAGTTGTAGCCGCAGCGAAGCCGATTTCTTAAGCCCGCCGGGCTGATTAGGCATAATTGTTGTACGGAGTACAACTCTGGTCGCCAGTTACCCCTGTGTTTGGGCGAATTGTTGTACGAAATACAAGAATAGTCTCTTTGATTGGCTGGAAGACGTGGAAATGCTGCAAAAAGTACAACAATTTTCGATTTCGATCGATCTCACGAGGAAAATGTTGTATTTTGTGCAGCATTTCATAAAGGTGCCTCTGGATCAAAGCGGAGGACTCCTGCGTTGTGTTACTAAGCCGGAGGCCAGTGATTCGCATGGTGAAAATAGTAAATGATCACAGCAAACAGCCGCCTCCCTGCCGCAGAATAGCGGTACCCGGAAGACGGCTGAGACCGTAAGCCTAATAGAAATAGATTAACTTAATTGCATAGTAGTAAGGCAGGTGTCATCGCTCTCGAAGGTGGATACTTCGGTCTTGGCTTGTTTCCCGTCATGCGTGACGGTGATCTGAAGCTTCTGGTCGCGCGGGAGCCATAGGTCGATGAACCCGTTAGGCTGGGACTTCAAGGTCTGCTTCATCACTTCCTTGCCTTCGGCGTCTTCAATGTATACGTCGAATTCCTGACCTGCCATTTCCCCCTGGCAGCCGGTCAGGCTGTGTGTTGCGCACGGATGCGTCTTCTGCACATACGGGGCAACCGACAGGAAGAATTCGTTCTCCGGCAAAGCATAGGTGACTTCGTTTGGACCGCCGCTGTCCACGATAAGCTGGGTGGAGGTGATGGAGGCGGACTGGGACGTCAGCGCGCGCGAGCTGTAATCAGACACCATCTGCTTAATGTCCTGAGCGGCCGCCTGACTAACCGGCTGGCTGCTGCCCTGCGCCTCTTCGACGTCAGCCGTGTTTCGTTCCCCGCTTCCGGCATAAATAAAGATTCCGATTGCCGCAACAACTGCACATGTACCCGCCACGATTTGTTTACGCATACTCTATATGTTCATCTCCTTGTGGAATTTCAGCCTTAATACAGAAGAGGACTCATCAGCCCATTTCTTCCCTCAATTCATGTTCCATAAACAGGATATCACGTTTCATTTCCTTCATGCTAGCTCTGGAAATCCGTCCGCTCTCGAACATCAGCTGAATGTTGTCACGCTCCAGCTGAATCCCTGCTCTGGACAGCTCCTGCAGCGCCTCTTCAAACTCCCGTTTGGTGGAGGAAAGTGACTCCGTACGGGTCAATCTCATCTGCCCCCGTTCATAGCGCATGATCAGGGCGCTGACCGCTTCGGGTTCGGTCTCCCCTTTACTTTGCAGCGCTCTCAGCTTCTTCAAGACGTAGGCAAAATTGGCGGACTGCAGCCGGTTCCATTCCTCACGCCGTTCCTGGCCGCTCAGACGCACCTGCTGGATCACTCCTACAATCTCTTCCCAGCTTTTGATTGGAACCAGGTCATTCCTGTACTCCGGATCACGGGTGTGCATGAATAGCTGCTTGTTCAGCCGGTTCAGATAACGGTAGGCCGTGTACGGATTCACCTCCCGCTGCTTCATCGCAGTCAGGGTGTACTCTCTTTGCCACTTGAGCGAAGTAACACCCAGCATCCGCTCCATTTCCTCTGCAGCTTCATTTTTCTTCAGCATGCGGATTCTTGAGGTGTAGGTGCTGATCAAGTGGCTCAGGGCCATTCTCGAATGATCCGTAGCCTGATCGTTTAGACCGGAAACTACGTTGCGCAGAATTTCGATTTTGGCCTCAACCTCTTCGGCATTATGCTCTGCTTCATTTTCTTTGCCGAGCAACAGCGGCAGCAGATAGTTGGAGGCCAGCAGGGTCCAGAGAATCACACCCGCCGCAAGGAAAATAATCAGATCCCTGGCCGGAAACCGGGTACCGTCATCCAGGAAAAACGGCAGTGACATCGTACTCGCGAGTGTGATTGTTCCCCGGACTCCTGACAGCGTGAGAATGAGGGCTTTCTTGAACTCCAGCTTCCAGTGTCCCCGCGGCTCCTCCCCTTCGGGAATATCCATGATCAGCATCCAGATCAGACGCAGGCCAAGAACGGCCGCTGTTAATAATAACGTGTACAGGATTACCTGGAAATTCCCGATATCCGGATTGTTCCAGACAGTCTGTATGATCTCCGGCAGCTGTGTACCCAGCAGCAGGAAGACCAGGCCGTTCAAGACAAAAATAATGACGGACCAGGTGCTTTTGGACACGATGCTCAGCTTAGCCACCTCGGGATTCATCTGCTTATATCCGAAGGAATGGGCAATACCTGCGCTGACAACGGCCAGGATTCCATTAACCCCCAGCTCCTCTGCCGCCATAAAAATCGCAAATGGAGTCAGAATCTCAATCAGCATATGTAACGTAACGTTCTCCATCCCGAGTCTGCGCAGCCATCGGACTATCCCGTATTTAATCAGCGTGAGCAGCAGCCCCAGCACGACACCGCCGAGTGAAATGGTAATGAAGCTAAGGCTGGCTGTTCTGAGGGAGAATGCCCCGGTGACCATAGCGGCCACGGCAAACTGAAAGGATACCAGACCCGAAGCATCGTTGATCAAGGACTCCCCTTCGAGAATCTGCATCGTCTGATGCGGGATTTTGACCTTCTGCTCCAACGCGCCTACAGCGATGGCATCCGTAGGGGCAAGTGCCGCCGCCAGAGCAAACGCCGCAGCTAACGGTAGAATAGGCAGCAGCCAATGCAGGAAGTAACCCAGGACGCCTACCGTCAGGAAGACCAGCCCCAGCGCGAGCAGCAATATGGGCTTCTTCAGCTTCCATAACGCCACTTTATCCGCAAGCCTGCCGTCATTAAACAATAAGGGGGCAATGAAGAGCAGCAGAAACAGCTCCGGATTCAACGTCAGTTCAAAATGCAAAGGCAGCCAGGTCAAAGCCATCCCCAGCACAATTTGAATGATGGGCACGGAAACCGAGGGGATAAACCGGTTCACCAGATTGGACAACGAGACCGCTGCCAGCATCAGCAAAATATATTCAAATAATTCCAAGCGATCAAACCTCCAAGTCTGCACTCACTAGCGCTGCTATTAAAATAAAATTTGTATGTAAACTCAGTATAAACGATCTTTAGGCAAATATCCGCCCCTGCACTATCCGGGCATGCAAGTCAGGCAGCTCAGTTCACAAGCCGGATTGTTGTAAATTTGGCGGTCTGGGGTTGTGATTACGCATTACGTACGCTGTTCCTCAGCAGTCCCTCCGGCAGTAAAGCGGGCTGCCAAAAGCTCAGCTCACAGTGTGCGGACAGCTACAAATTGTTGTATGTAATACAGCTTTGCTCCTGAATAAACCGGGTGCCCGGGAGGATTGTTGTATGAAATACAAGATTATTTCATATATCGGCTTGGTGGAGGAGGAAATCCTGCTTTTTATACAACAATTTTGAATAATAGCCGATTTAACGGGATAATTGTTGCATTTCGTGCAGGATTTTGCATCAAGTCTAAGCAAATTCGCATTCATTCCGTTTCCTGCAGCAGTCGCGTTGCTCAAACCAGTCTCTATCCACGTATGCAAAATAACCCCACAAAGTGGGGCTGTGGCTTCGATGATTACTCAGGCACTTTGCGGGGGCCGAAGGCGGTCTTTAACGTGTACGAAGTCCCCTCTTATTTCATAAGCGGGCCCACCTCAACCTCCATTTGTCCGAGCAGCCCGTCCACGGTAGAGCTTTGCGTGTAGAGCCCGTCCAGCAGCCTCTGGATCTTCGTATCAATCTGCTGCCAGTTCTTATGGCCCGGCGCGATCCGGGCGTCCGCGATCTGGTCGAGCACGGCCAGCTGGATGCTCTCCGGCGAAGGCTTGGAAGCCGCTCTTAGGAAGACATCCGATTCAAGCACGGATTTCCGGGACGGGACGAAATATTGCGCGGTAACGCTCATGGCTTCTGCGCTGGTGATGAACTTCAGGAATTCCGCGGCTTCCGCCGGATGCCTGGTCTCGAATACAGAGACTCCCGCATAGCCGAGTGAAGTTCCAGTCCCCTTCACACCTGCCGGCATTGGAGCGATATCCCAATCAAAGTCAGTAACCGCGCGGGCCTTCGAGGTATAGCTGTAACGGTCCGTATACATCCCGATCCGGCCGCTGTCGAAGGTTAGCTCATCGCCCGGAAGCGGATGCACCTTGTCCTTGAACATCATATCACTGTAGAGCTGCAGCGCCTCTCTCCCTGCCGGAGAATTCAGCGCAAAAGCCGTTGCACTGCTGTCAAACAGCTCGGCGCCATGCGACCAGAACAGCGGCAGCAGCGCATCCGACCAGTTGTTCCAGTCGCGGACCAGCTTCACGCCGTAAATGCCTTGCTGTGAATCAGTGAGGCTGCGCGCTGCCTTGAGAAATTCCTCGTAGTTCCATTTCCCTTCCTTATACAGCTCCGTTGGCGTCTTCAGGCCCTTCTCAAGGAACAGGTCCTTGTTGTAGTAGATCAGCACCGGAGGCGTAGAGAATGGGATTCCGTACAGCCGATCCTCCCGCTTGAAGATGTCGAGTGTAGACGGATAAATATCCGCGTAGTTATATCCGGGATCTTCTTTGACCTCTGCTGCAATGTCCACCAGCTGGCCGGATTCCAGCAGCTGGGGAATCATCCGCTCCGCCAGCCAGCCGGCATCAGGCGCGGTACGGGAGGCCAGCATGATCGACAGCTTCTGCTGATAATCGGCAAACGGAATCGTCATGATCTCTACCTCCATCCCGGGATGGAGCTGTTCATATTCATCCACCAGGCCCTCAACCATTGCCTTCTGCGCATCGTTGCCCCAAATGCTGAACTTCAGCTTCACAGGCTCCTGCACAGCAGCCGCCTCACTTCCTCCTGCTTCTTCACCTTCCACGGCTTTCCCGACAGACGCCCCGCTTCCTGCCCCTGAAGAGCAGCCCGCAGCCATTAATACCGCTATCATAAGGCTTAGCAGCCTTGTCCGCATCATTAATCCTCCTCCTGCCTGTCCCCGGCGGGACCGGCATTGTTCATGGCTTCCCAGTTCATCGGCAGCCGCAGTGAGACCGTTACCCCGCGCTCTGCCGTATGATCAAGAGTTAATCCGTAAGGCTCTCCATAGAGCAGCCGGAGCCGCTGATGGACATTGCGCAACGCAAATCCCTTTTGAATCCGGCCGAAGCCGCCCTGCTCCGTCTCTGTACCGGGCCGGGATTTATTCTGATACAGCTGTTCTTCAAGCTCCTGCATCCGTTCACCGGTTATGCCAAGACCATCATCCGTGACGGACAGCACCAAGTCTTCCTCTTCCACCGAAGCCGTCAGGGCAAGCTGCAGCTTATCCTGGCCCATGGCATGCTCAATAACATTCTCAATCAGCGGCTGCAGAATCAGCTTCGGCACCACGCAGTAATCGAAGGAAGAATCAATATGGATCATAGCCTGCAGCTTGTCTCCAAGACGCATACCCTGGATTCGCAGATACGCTTCTACGAATCTTACCTCATCCAGCACATACACCATCTGCTCCTGATGGCCGACCGTGTAGCGCAGCAGCTTCCCGAGACTGGTCACCACACCCGAGAGTTCCCGGGTATTGCCCTGAAGGGCCAGCATGTTCACCATTTCCAGGGTATTGTACAGAAAATGCGGATGAATCTGGCTCTGCAGCGCAAGCAGCTCGGCTTCCCGCTCCTTCAGCCGGGTCTCATAGACCTCTTTGACCAGACGGTCGATCTCGCCGATCATCGTATTGAAGCCTTCGGTCAGCTGCCCGATTTCATCGCTCGTAGTGACCGTCGCCCGCTCCAGGAACAGCCCCCGCTTCACCTGCCTCATCTTCGACTGCAGATGGGCAATCGGCTTAATCAGGCGGTTCGACAGCAGAATCGCCGCCGCATAAGCAGCCATCAGGGCTACGATGGAGACAATCAAGGTAGAATTCGTTAGCTCGCGTGCGTCTTCCCGGAGCTGCGTCCGCGGAATCAGTGAGGTCACCTTAAGTCCCGTATATGAAGAGTGGGCAGAGGCTGTAATATAGGATTCACTTGAATCGGGAAGCCCGTCTGGCCCTGAGTACAGCATAACCTGATCCTTGCCGGTAATCTGCAGCAGACCGCTCCCGCTCGAACGCACCGTGGATACAATCGAACCGAACCCCCGTGCCGTCAGATCCACCTTGACGATCCCCAGCATGTCATTCGTATAGGGCTCACGGATAACCCGGGCCACCGAGATAATCCCCTGCTTCGCCTCTGTATAGTAGGCCGCAGCATGCGGCGGCAGGATGGCAAGACCACCGTCTTCCTGCTCAACCGCCTCCATCCAGTCTGCCATGCTGCGGTCCCACCGCTTCCTGACGCTCTGGTCCAGATTACTGAAGATTCCTCCGTCATTGGTGAACACCAGAATGCTCTCAATCTCACCCCGGTCAAAAGCCAGCGAAGAAATAAACAGATTCATCTTCAGCGTCTCATCCGTAGTTAAATAAGTGTTCGCCGAGCCGCTGCCGCTGTGCTTGCGGAGAATCTGCATCATATCCTCATCGTACAGCGGCGTAAGTGTAAGCCGGTCCAGTTCCTTAATGTAATGCTCCAGGTTGATATTAATCTGGCTCACAACCTGATTGGATAGCTCCACAGTGCTGCGCTCCACACCGGCAGTATATTTCTTATAGCTGATGGTGCCGATCACGAGAAACGGAATCGTAATCAGCAGGCAGAACAATACGATAAACTTGGTGCGCAACGGCACGTATATTGATTTGTTTGACCCTTTTCTGAATGGCACGCGGACAGCCTCCCCAAACTCTGGTTACCCACTCCAACATAGCATAATTCGAGTCCGAAGTCAGAGACGTTCTCCCTGGCTGGCGCAATAGCTTCCTCTACAAAAATACAGCAGACAGCCCCCCCCTTAAGGTTGCTGTCTGCTTACGTGCACAAGGCTGCTGTCTGAAGAAGTCCGCTCAGCTATTCTCAAGCTCTCCGGACCAAACCTCCGTCTGCCTCCAGAATTCAGCAGCAGTCAGCGTACCGCTGTGAATCATATAAGCGTAATCCAGCAGATTCGGCAGGCAGGGCAGATCCAGAAGATAACGGCTGAACGCATGCGCGGCGATCTCCGAGGTCTTGGTCACGCTGGCCCGGATGCGCAGCGGACCCAGGGAGAGGCTGCTGATGTCGTCAAGCCGCTTGTTGGTGTATCCCAGCTCCGTGAACTCCAGATCGTGGAACAGCTCATGCGCGAGATGGATGTCTGTGATTTCCTTCAGCGTGAAGGAACGGCCGGGAAGCAGCACACCGGCACACTGCCGCAGTTCTTCCATGGACGATTTATACAGCGTAATGGCGCGCTCCTTGGCCGACAGCTCAATCTGGGCGCGGAAGCGGATCTGCCCGATGGTGCCCTGCCGTTCATTGAGATTGACGCTGATTCCGCGGTCCCGGCAGATGGCCCCGACATCCGTGCCGTAGCGGGCTTTGAATGAAGTGGCCTGCTCCCTGCCGATCGCCAGCGGGCGCTCTACATAATAACGCCGTTTGCTGTGCGGTATTCTGTGAAACAGCAGATCATTTGTGAGTTCGGCATATCCCAGCACACTATCGCTTGGTAGCGTCCGTTCAGCTGTCTTCATCATCCTGTACACCTCCTACTGATAGACGACAGCGAGTATTTCGCTGTTGTCCTCTAGCAGCTGGGTTTCCACTTCGAGAATGGAGAACAGCTGCTCCTTGGTCTGCATCCCGGTCAGATCGAGCATTTTTTCCTTATAGAAGACAAAGGTCTTCGGGATCGTCGCATTAGCGTCCGAATAGATTGTATTCTCCTCCAGGAACGAGGCAAACCGGTCGGCCATATTCTTCTTCAAAAAAGCCAGATGATACGCATTCGTCTTCTTAAATCGCACCACGCCCTCGCGGTCCAGCACGCCGACATGGCTGAGCTTCTTCTTCACCAGCCCAAACATGGACTTCTTGATTTCGCTGGACTCGAACAGGAACCATCTGCCGGAGGCCGCCTTCAGCTCCGTCTGGCCGGCCGGCTGGCCCAGTGCTTCCGCCGCCGTCAGCAGCAGCTCGTTCACGGGCACCTCGCGGCTGGCCAGATCCTTCGAGCGCAGCTCGGTCGAGCCGGTGGCGATGGCCCGCAGAATATTGCGCTGCGAATCGATCTCGATCGTCACGTCAACCGTGGCTTCATTCGCTCCGGACTGGACGATTTTCTCCATAATCTCCGCCCGGATCAGCTTGATATCCCGCTCTGTCGCACCGACCACAGTCTTCTCGATCTGCTCGCGGACCATTGCCATCCCAACGCCGATCGTGGAGATATACGGCGCATTATTGGCGATCTGGTGCTTGAAGCCTTCACTCGCCGCCATTGCCGGAACGAGCACTGCTCCGCTTCCGCCGCCGCCCACCAGCGTAACAAACCCGGTGTCCAGCTCATAATCGCTGATCATCTGGTTCACAACCGCCATCACCTTGCGGATGGCAATATCCATTGCTGCCCTTGCTGCGTCTTCCGCAGACATGCCGAGCCGGGAACCCAGCGCCTGCCAGGCTATTCTTGTGCTCTCCATATTCCCGCGGGCATAGTCCGTCTCCGGCACATGATTCAGCAGATTCGCCGCACCTGCCAGGGTCAGCGCATATTCATGTCCTCCCGCACCCCGGACGGTGACGTAATCCGGATCTCCCGGGCGCGGACTGACGAGACCGATGACAGGTTGCTCCAGATTCTCCTTACCGGTGAAGCATTCGTACTCCAGACCGGCGATATGCGCACTGCGCGGGCCGACATCCGTGATCTTGCCTCCGCCGATCTGGATCATGCTGCCCCCGGCAACGGCGAGCGTCCGTACATCCAGCGAACGCAGATAAGTCTTATGTCCGCCTACCTGGGCATTCTCAATCATCACCTTGCCGTTCTTGATCACGGAGATATCTACACTGGTTCCGCCGACTTCGAAGAAAATACCGTCCGATATCTTCTCATACATCAGGGCGCCGGCGACACCGGCCGCCAGCCCTGACAGCATGGTCAGGATCGGACGCTTGCGCACCTCGTCGATGCTCATGACACCGCCATCGCAGCGCATGATCATCAGCTGGGAGGTAATCCCCGCTTCTTTGACGGCCTGCTCAGTCATGTTGGCGGTCTCCATCATCTTCGGAATCAGGCTCGCATTGACGACCGCTGTTCGGGTCCGCGTCTTCAGCCCGTACAGCTGGGAGATTTCATGTCCGCCGGTGGCGTACACTCCCCGGCTGCGCGCCGCTTCCATCACTCTCAGCTCGTTGGCCGGATCATCGACACTGTAGGCTTCCGAGGCCACAATAACCTCTGCACCCTGGGCGAGCAGCTGATCAATCGCCGCATCGATGGTTTCCGGCGTCAGTTCCTTCGAATCAATGAACTTGTGATACGTGGTAAGATATTTGCCCGCAGCCAGCTCAATATTGGCCACATTGGTCTCGGAGCGGGCACTGCGGGCATCGAGGCCCGTGCCCATCCCCACGATGCCGACACGGGCAACATCTCCTTCGAGCAGAGCATTGGTGGCCTGAGTCGTCCCGTGGGCGATGAACTTGATGTCACCGGGAAGAATGCCGTTCTCGCTCATAATCCGCTGAATGATCTGGACAATCCCACTGGCGACTCCGCGTTCATCGTGATGTGTTGTGGGCATTTTGACCTTGGACAACACCTCAAAGGTCTCATTGTCTATCGCAACGGCATCCGTGAAGGTTCCCCCGACATCGATGCCGATCCTGATTTGTTTATTGTTCATAGCAGGTTCTCCTCTCCATGAAGCTTATGTCTCTAATCTGCAATCTGTATTCGCCTAACCAGAGCTTAATCTAGAAAACGGTCAGACCCGCGATAATCATCGAGATCATCACAGCCGCGAACATCCATGGCAGGGTTTTGCGCAGCGTTTCAATAATATCCGTCTTGGTGTAGTCGGCGATCCAGACATTGTGGGAGTTGGTCGGATCGCTGACAGCCTGCAGATTGCTCACGATACGCAGTGCCAGCATAGCCGCAACTGGTGCCATTCCTCCGGCAACAATCAGTGCCGCGATTCCGCTGCCGAGTCCCCAGACGTTAAGCGGTCCACGGTAAATCGCAAGCGGAGACAGCAAAGTGAAGACGAGAATGTACATCAGCGGACTGGTTGGAATAATGCCTTCGATCAGCGGCTGAATCAGCAACGCCACCGGAGGTGCAGTTACCGCGCTGAGCAGCATCCCGATCCCGATCATCAGCCCGAGCGCACCGGCCACATCCTGAATCCCTTCCACCAGCGCACTCGACAGCACATGGATCGGACGCTTCGGTGTGGCGAGCAGCAATGTGACAACCGCCCCCATGAAGACTGCAGAGACAATATCAACCTTCAGGAAAAATACCAGCAGCACCGGAACAAGCGGGCTGATAAGCGCAATGGCTCTTACGTTTTTGGTATCCTGAGCCTGGAATTCCGGCTTGAGCGGCATGGCCCAGGCACGGCGGACCTTGCCGTCTTTGCGGGTATAGTAGACGATCATTATCAAGGCAATGACAATCAGCGGAATAGCGCAGATCAGTGAATACGAAGCAATCGTGTTCGTGGGCACCTTAAGCACATCGGTATAAATCGCCCAGGTGGAGACGTTGAAGACCACGCCGACCGCATTGGCCAGCAGGACAACAAGGCCGCTGACGAACGGCTTCAGACCGGCGGTGAGCATAATGGGAATAGCGATCGTTCCGACGAGAATGACCATGCCCAGCCCGTTGGCAGCCGAGAAGATTACAGACGCGGCGAGGAAAAAGATAAGGGCAATCGCCAGCGGCTTGTCACCGGCCAGCTCCGCAGCCTTGCGGATAATGGTCTTCGTGATGCCGACCTTGCTGAGAATCTGGCCGAACCAGGCACCGAAGATCAGTCCGGCGATGGCGGTAGACAGCTTCATGGCCCCGCCTGCGAGCACACCCTTGGTGATGGTGAAGGTATCCGGGTTATCGGACAGGAGCGGGATACCCGCGATCGCCGCCAGCAGAATCGCCATCATCGGCAGGGCGAGCAGCGTGGTCAGCTTGCGGGTCATCATCAGGCCCACAAACACAATGAATACAAGTAAAATGCCGATAATCTGCACAGTTTCCAAACCAATTCCTCCTAAATTTTTGTGAAATATACGTTGTTATAAGAATTATTGTGCTTAATTACCATCGGAAACCAAGCAAGCTTGGAATCAAATGAACGGTATAGATTAATCTTGAAAATGACAACCTTCCGTATCACGTCCGCGCTTCCCAGTCTTTGAGAGCAACCAGCGTGGGGTGTAAGAAGCTAGTAACAGAGCTATAGCAATAGCAGCAGCAACAACAGAAACAGAAATAGCAACAGCAACAACAGCAGCAACAGCAGCAACAGCAACAGCAACAGTAACAGCAATAGCATTAGCAATAGCAATGGCAACTGCAACTGCAGCAACAGCATTTAATTGTATTTCATACAACTAAAAGCTGGCGAAAAGCCGGTTTTACCGGAATAATTGTATTCTGTACAACTAAAAATAACGATAAGTCCCCTTTTGAGGAATATGGGGATTATAACTGTATCAAATGCAATTAAAACCTTCGTAGCGCCATAAACGCTCACTTTAGTTGCACAAAATACAGTTAGAGCTTAGGCACGGTCCCGTCACAGCCACCAGCCTGCGGCTCTAGCAAGGAGCACGGCGTGCTAATCCGAAAGATTAACAGTTCAAGCTGTACATGACATTATTTTTGCGCACCATGCTCCGTCCGTTACACCTCCAGATAAGCACCATGCGCCACGAGTGTATGCTGCAGTTCCTTATAGTCCACCTGCTGCACGGGGACTCCTTCTTTCACGGCCAATGCCCCCGCAGTACCGCCTGCCTGACCAATTGCCCCCACCGTAGGTGTAGTTCGCACAGCCGCCTGGGCTTCAAAAGTAGCTGAGAGACATCTGCCGACCACAATCAGGTTGTCGATTTCCTTCGTGATCAGGCAGCGGTAAGGGATGCCGTACATCGCCCCCCATTCCAGATGATCCGTTGCGGTTCCCTCGCCGTCCGGGCTGTGAATATCAATCGGATAGCCGGAGTGGGCGATCACATCCGCAAAGGGCTTCACCGACAGAATATCCTGCGCGGTCAGCGTGTACACACCCTTGATCTGGCGGGAGCCGCGGACACCGATGGACGGACCTGTGGAGACTACCACGGACTCTTCAAAGCCGGGAATATACTTTTTCAAAAAGAGCTCCAGCTCCCTACACTGCCTGCGCCCTTCAATCTCCGCCTCGCTGAGGCTCCACGGATCTGTGCTGTCCTTGCCCAGAATACGTGTGGTGTTCATAATAATCTCGCCGGGATTGCTCGTCTCGAAGAACAGCACATCTTCTCTCGGAATACTGATCTCGCCGCGCGATTTGGCTTCCCGGAACTGCTTGTCGAAGCCGGCGACAGATAATCTGGCCGCCGAGTCCATCACGGTGATATCAAGGTTCATGCGCGGGAAGTCCTCGCGGTGCTCGCGGATGTACGCCTTGATCTTCTCCGTGTCCACCCCCCTCATCTTCATCTTCAGGGTCATCGGCTGCGACTGCTCATCGGATTCACGCCCTTTGGTGAACGGCACTCCGGACCAGGCAGCCAAGTCCCCGTCTCCGGTAGCATCAATGAACACATCCGCTGTAATGCGGCTGAGCCCCGCCTTGTTGCACAGGGTAAGCGACTCAATGCGTCTGCCCGATACTTCGGCCCCGGCCAGCATCGTATGATACAGCACCTCGCCTCCGCTCTCCTGCAGCATCAGATCCAGCTCGTATTTCATCGCTTCGGCATCGAATGGTGTCACCGAATAAGTGTAGTTAGTCGCATCCGGGATATGTCCCGGTGATTTGCCGAGCGCCTGAAGCCGCTGAATCAGCTCATCAGTGATCCCCTGGATGGCCTGCTTATGCCCGGCATGAAAAGTCATCATCGGCCCGACACCCGCAGCGGTTAGAGTTCCGCCGAGGAAACCTCCTGCCTCTATGATCAGTGTTACGGCGCCTGCTCTTGCTGCCGCGATGGCCGCGATCGAGCCTGAAACCCCGCCGCCTGCTACAACAACTTCATATTTCCGCATCATTGCTCCTCCTTGTCCCCTTTTAAGTTAACGGTTACATTACAGCTGTTCCCTGTACTGCGTGGGAGTGCTGCCGGTATAGTCCTTGAATACCGCCATGAAATGCTTGGAGCTTAGATAGCCTGATAATTTGGCTACCTCATAGATTTTGAGATTCGTTTCCTTCAGCAGCTGCTTGGCCCGGTTCATCCGGCACTGCGAGACATAATCCGTAAAGTTCTGCCCCGTTTCTGATTTGAACAGTACCGACAGGTACTGGTGATTCAGATGCACCTGCTCCGCCATATATTGCAGTGAAAATTCCTGATCCAGCCGCTGCGCAACCAGTTCTTTCACTTTACGGATCAATTGCCTGCCCTTCAGGTCTGCTCCGCCCTCTTCCGGCAGGTCCGCAAGGCCGCTCCGGGTTCCGTGCTTGCGCCTGAAATCCCCCAGTGCCTGGGCCAGCTCCGTGCGGTCAACCGGCTTCAGCAGATAATCGCTGATGCCGTATTTGATCGCCTGCTTCGCATATTCAAAGTCGGCATACCCGCTTAGAATTAGAATGTACAGGTCAGGGTACTGGTCACGGACCCGCCGGATCATCTCCAGACCGTTCATTTCATTCATCCGTATATCCGTAATCAGAACATCGGGCTTCACACTCTTGAGCGCCTCCAGCGCAAGTCTTCCGTTCTCTGCTTCACCCACCACCTGAAAGCCGCCGATAACCTCCTCAATCAAATGTTTGAGGCCCGAACGGATCAGAGCTTCGTCTTCAACCAGAAACAGCTTGTGCAAGCCTATCCCTCCTCATCCACATTGTCCGGGCCTCTGCGCCCGCCTTCGCCGGGCTCCTGAGGTTCACTTCTGGTGAAACGCTTACACTATCAGTATAAATTTTGCATACCTCCAAAGAAACGGTCCACATTCGAGAAAAGGTATGAAATTTCGAGATTTATCCGTACCCGTCCCCGCTGGATGCCAAAACGGATGTCCTTAACGCCGGTGATCCGGCAGTAAAGACATCCGTGTGTACTTGCTTTTGTACAAACTATTCCGGGATCTGCTTCCTTACAGGTCTTGCGCTGTGCTGTTGTCGTACAGCCCGATTAATTCATCGAAGGAAGAAATAATAACGTCGGAGCCCTTCAGCTCATCCTGCCGTCCGAATCCGGCGTAGCCGCAGCCAATTACCGTCTGCCCGTTGCCCTTGCCCGCTTCCACGTCAGAGGAACGGTCGCCCACCATCCAGGCACTGCTGATATTGTGGTTGTCCAGCAGGAGTCCAAGCAGCTCAGTCTTGGTTGCCGTTCCTTGTCCGCCTGCACTGTATAAGCCCTCGAACAGCTCCTTCAGCTCATGCACCACTACGATGCTGTGAATATAATCCTCCAGCCCGTTGCTGGCGACGAACAATTTCACTCCGCGCGCATGAAGCGCACGCAGCGTTTCCACTACCTTAGGATACAGAAGGGTCCCTCCGGCTTCCAGTCCTTCAATTTCCAGCTGCAGCAGCAGCTCATCCGCCCGGCGGTGCACCGCCGCGTCCGCTTCCGGCATTACATTCTTCCAGATTTGCGCCAGCAGCATGCCAAGGCTGCCCAGAATGCGCTCCTCCGGCGGAGTAGGCCCGGAATACAGCCCTTCCTCGCGCAGGATATCAAACATTTTATGATAGGCCGGCAATAGCAGGCTCTCCGTCTGGAACAGCGTACCATCCATATCGAATACGATAGCTTCCGGTTTGTTCAATTTCGGCAGCTGCCCGTGCTCTGCCTGTGTCTTTTCTTCATAACTCATAAGGTGACCCATCCCTTCCAAATTGTTCTGCCTCTGACTCTCTAGTTCATCTGGAGCTTCCATAACACGCTTTAATGATATAGGAAAGCAGCACGTATTGTCTACGAACCCAAGAATATGCATTGATTTTATTATTTCATAATGATATATTACATATTGCCATATAACACATTGGTATAAGGAGTGTTTACACAATGAAATTAATCATTCAGTTTCTCAAACAACCCGTAACCATCGTCGGGATTATTACTGCGCTGCTGTTCCAGGTCTTTTTCAGCCTCATCTGGATCACCGGCTACGATCATGTCACTGACCGGGTAGATCGGCTGCCGGTCGCTATTGTTAACGGAGACGGCAGTGCAGCCCAGTCCATCGCTGACAATATATCCACGTCCCTTAACTTCGAACAGGTGGAGGGCCTCTCTCTGGCAGAGGCGCAGGACCGGCTCGGGCATCGATCCCTCCGAATGATTATTGAGCTTCCCCAAGGCTTCACCGCTTCACTAAGCGAGCCTTCGTCCGGGGCCAAGATCCGCTATTATCTGAACGAATCCAATCCGCAAATGGTCTCTAATGTCATGCAGGGCGTAGCGGCCAAAGTCACTGCTGCCATGGATGCAAAGAGCAGTGCTGCGGGACTTGGCGACGTGCTCACTGCCATGAAGCTGCCGGAGGCAGAAGCCGCAATGATTCGAAGCAGCGCAGCAAGCCGGATCAGCTCCGATATCCAGATTGTGAATCCGGCTACCAACTTCGCTGAAACCATGGTTCCGCTAATGGTCGTTACAGCTTCCTTCACCGGCGCCATGCTGCTGGCCATGAACCTGAGCAAAGCCTCTGCCAGTCTGGCCGCTGCTGCCAGCAAATGGCAGAGGCTTAGCGCCCGGTATGTGCTGATGGCTGGTACTGCACTTGCCGGCTCACTCATCAGCGCTTCACTGCTGCATGTTCTCGGCATCCACTCTTCGCAAGGCTTCCTCAGCCTGTGGATGTTCGAATTAGTCGTCATCCTCTCCTGCATGACGGTCGCCAATCTCAGTCTTGTGCTGTTCGGCGATGCCGGAGCATGGCTGAACATTGCGCTGCTGTCCATACAGATGCTGAGCTCCGGGGCTACGATTCCCCGGGACGTACTGTCCCCCTTTTACCAGTCGGCCGGTCAATTCTTCCCTGCTTACTATGCTGTGGACGGCATGCTGGATCTCGTCATAGGCGGTGAGGGCATTCTGCACGACGTGACGGCGCTGCTCTATATCGCTGCTGTTGCTACCGCTGCCAGTGTGCTGCTTACCCTGCTCCGCCGGGAGAAACGCGCAGTCCGGACCGGAGCGGCAGCCAATGCCTGAGTACCTGTGAAGCTTCTCTGGCCCTGACACCTTCGCCAGTTCAAATTGAGTCCGGCAGGACAGATGTGATATGGTAGGAAGGAGAGAGAGGAGCGGCAGACGTTAATGAACATTCAAGATGTAATACTCGGGATTCTAAGTGAGAAGCCCCATTCCGGTTATGATATCAAGCGGCATTTCGAGGAGTATTTCTCCTTCTTCTTCGATGCCAGCTTCGGCACGATCTACCCCACCTTAAGCAAGATGGAGAAGCTGGGTCTGATCTCCAGGGAAGCGGTACGCCAGGAGGGCAAACCGGATAAGAACTTGTTTACAATTACACCTGACGGTGAACTGCACTTCCAGAAGTATTTGCGTCAGCCTGCGGAGAAGGATGTGCTCCGTTCCGACTTCCTGATGCATCTGTATTTCGGGGACATGGCAGATGAAGAGACGATGCACACCCTGCTCCGCGAAGCCCTCCGGGCCAAACAGGAGATGTACGAGGATCTGGAGCATAAGCTGCAGGAGCTGGACAAGATCGGCAAGCTGACGCCCTCCCAGAAGCTCTGTATTGAGCTGGGGCTGGTGCAATACGATGCTTTTATCCGAAGAGTGCAGAGTGCGCTGGAGAGCTGAACTATCAGCATAGCCGCGCATAGACCCGCAAACAACACAAGACGGCAGTCCTCCCTAAGCCTAAGCCCGGGAACTGCCGTCTTTGTTCATGCTATTTAAAAGGGACCGGAGTGCAAACACTGTTAAAGTGCCTGCGCTGCGGTCCCTGCTGTCATTATTTATGGTGCGGTTCAGAACAAAACTTATACGTGGTCGAAGCTTGCAATCAGTTCGTCAAGAACATCTTTGCTGACCATTTTGCCTTTGAAGTTGATCAGGTTCTCGGCACTTCCGGAGAAGATACAAGTAGGTTCATATTTTCTGAGAATGATCTTTTCGCCATCCACAAAAATTTCGAGCGGGTCTTTTATGTCAATTCCCATCGTTCTGCGTAGTTCAATCGGAATCACGATACGTCCCAGTTCATCTACTTTTCTTACAATACCTGTTGCTTTCATCATTATGCATCCTCCCTTGAAATAACGCTTGATTCATCATTCAGTGTTAAAAGCTATCAAAGCTTCTAAATAGTAGAAATGATTATGCTATATCTGCATTGTAAAGTGCTATTTCTTTCCTGTCAATTTTATTTCTACATCTTTTGATATATATCGACAAATTATTCGACAAAGTTTAGAGTATATTCGACAAAATAATAGCCTGAATCATATTTTATCCAATTTCCTCTCGGATTGACAGTTTTTTATTTAAATTTTAGAAAAAACCTTAATTTTAGTAGTTTTGAGCTTCAGGTTAGCCTAACCGCTGCGACTCCGTTCCTATGTCTGTTCATGTTCATGAACATGTTCATACTTGTTCCCGCTCCCGTTTCCCATCTGCCTTCTGCCCTTCTGCCTTTCTACTCTTCTGCTCTTCTGCCCCCACCTTTTATTGTTGTCCATGATCCGCTTCGAGAACAGTTGGATAAAAGGCACTTAATACTGGCTCAAGTCCCTCTGCCGGAACAAGAGTTGGAAAAATGACACTTAAATCATGCCGGGCAAAATAAGATACCTTTTTCCACTTCCTATATTTACCGGACCGTTACAACGTCTGCTTCGTCTATACACAAAATCGCGGGAAGTGAATCGAACAACGGGTTCGGCGGAATCAGACGGATGACTCAGACGGTTGATTTCCCTATCAATAAAAATACCCCCTCATATAGCTGGAGTACTATCCTCCAGCCCTTGAGGGGGCGTTTCTTATTACGGGTTAAACCAAAGACCGAAGCTCGAAGAGCCTCGCGGTCTTGCCCGGCGGCAGCGAGACGCTCAGGCTGCCTTCCGCCGGGTTCCAGCTCCATTCGGAGCGATGCGCCTGCGGATAGGCGCAGCGGGCCTCTGCGGCCTGTCCCTTCAGCTCAGGGACGGGCAGCGTAATTCCCGCTGCATCTCCGGCAATCCGCCATACGGCAATATAACGGATGTCGCCATGGCGCAGGCCGAAGCTGACCCATTCCCCGCGGCTGTCCGGCAGACCGAGCGGCCAGAAGGCGAACGCCTGCGGAATATGGGCACGGATGGATTTGTAATAATCCAGCGCCTCCTTCACCAGGGCTCTGCGCTGCGGCGCAAGCTCGGCCAGATGGCCGCTCTGGTGGACGCGGAGCAGCAGCGCATTAACCATGTTGAAGATGACCTCTTCATCATCGCCTTCGCGCAGCGGATACGACCACACGGCCGATTGCTCCGGCGTCAGCGCCGCCGGGGAGCCTGCGGCAATGGCCGCGTACTGCACATAATCCTCCTGGTCGCTGGTCGACTGGATGCTGTGGCGGCTGAGCATGGCATAGTCCATCCGCATACCGCCGCTGGAGCAGTTCTCGATCACCAGCTGCGGGTAACGGACGAAGATACTGTCCAGCCAGGCCAGATAGGCCCGGTTATGCTGCAAGAGGCCGTCCCCGAAGCTGTCGGCATCTGTCTCTGTGCCGATCCCTGCGTTGATGTTGTAGTCCATCTTAATATATCCGACACCGTATTCTTCCACCAGCCGGGCAATGACGCCATTGGCATGCTCTATGACCTTCGGGCTGCGGTAATCCAGCTGATACCGGCTGCGGTCCTTCACCCGTTTGCCGTGGCGCATGAAAAACCAGCTGTCGTCGGTCTCAGCCAGCTTCGGACTGTTGACCCCCATAACCTCCAGCTCCAGCCAGAGTCCGGGAATCATTCCTTTGCTGCGGATATAGTCCAGCACATATTTGATGCCTTCCGGGAAACGCTCGATTGACGGCTCCCACTGGCCGACGCCGTCCCACCACTCGCCTGGGGCATACCAGCCCGCATCAATACAGAAGTATTCACAGCCGACATCGGCGGCGGCATCAATCAGCGGCAGCAGCTTCTCCGTCGTCGGGCTTCCCCACAGGCAGTTCATATAGTCATTAAAAATAATCCGCAGCAGCTCATTGTCCTCATTCGGTCTGCGGATGATCCGCCGGTATGCGGTCAGCTGCTCTGCCGCGCCCTGGAAGCCGCCCTGCACAGCGCCTGCGGCCACCGGCACAGAGGTGAACTCTTCACCCGGGGCCAGCTTCAGCCACCAGTGGTTGTCATGCTCCGTAGGCCCGCTGACCAGCAGCGTGAGCTGGTCGTACTGATCCGTCAGCTCCCAGTGCCAGGAGCCGTTGTGCTCTATCTGCCAGAACAGGCTTGTCCCGCTCTCCTTGTTCTGCAGTACCGCCATCGGCAGCAGCTCAGCCGCCGACCAGGAGCCGGTATTGCTGGCGGCAATCCGCTTCGAGCCGCGGTCGGCCAGATGGGACATGCCCAGCTCCGGCAGGCTGTAGCTCTTCCACTGCAGCTCACTCTGCCAGCCGCTGTGAGCAAGGCTTACTTCGATTTTATCCCCCCGGTCTCCGCTGCCCTCTTTATCCACACCCGTAAGCGCAAACGAAGAAAGGTATTCTACCGCAGCATCCGCGTCCCCTTCATTGCGCAGTACTGTCCAGGAGCGCACAATCTGCACGCCTGTATAGAACTGATAATGCTGTACCGCCTTCACTCCTGTCAGCGGATCAACGAGTGTAATCTCCAGCTTGCGTCCCAGAGGATTTATCGTATCGCTGTGCCCGCCATACACCATACGCAGCCCCGGATACGACGCGCGGTGCGTCCGCCCGTGATACTCCGCCCGGTCTTCCCCTGATAGCTGCAGCTCCAGCAGCCGGAAGCCCTCCTTGCTCTTCTCTTCAATCCTTCCCGCTTCAAGCGGCGCCGCCCCGAAATGCAGCAGCCGCACATCCTGTTCTTCCGTTATTTCAATTGTAAGATAAAGTCCGTTCTCGGCAATATCGATCAGCTTGCTGCTCATGTGTAATTTGGCCTCCTGACAAATGTTGTTGTCTTTGATCTCTTTTGTCTCTTTAGTCTCTTTGGTTTCTTTGGTTTCTCTGCCTCCCTTGATTATGAGGCCTTCTCTTATATTCGTAACTCCTGATTTCTTGCGCTGCTGCATAAGTGGCGAAGTAACGGAGGGAGGTTTGGAATTGGAGGGCGGCAGCGTCCGCCTTTAGGTTTGGATTTCTACTGCGGCCAGCAGTTTAAATCGGGAAATCCAAACCTAACAGCGGCCGGAAATCCAAACATCCCGCAGTTACATATAGCCACTTCTGCCCGCCACCGCCACAAATCCGCGTTACATATAAAGAAGGCCCCCTCAGTAATAATTCTACTTCGGAGGCCCTCCCGGTACTAAAGCTTTTATTGAGCGGACCCGAATTGAATCCAGGCCTTTTGAATTTCATCAATCGCTTGATCCTTAGTCTTGCTGCCGCCGATATAAGCCTGCATCAATTCACCGAATTTCTGGTGGAACGTATCCAGCGAGTAGTTCACCGACAGGTCGCCGGATTTCTCGGTTTTGAGAATTTCTTCCATTTCCTTAGGCATTTGCAGGTCAGGCATCGGTGCATCCTTGATTGGAGGAATAACCTTAGCTACTGTGGAGAACCAGCTCTTACCGTATTCGGAAGTGTACAGCCAGTTGAAGAATTCAATCGTTTCAGCAGCTACAGCAGAATCCTTGTTGATGCGCAGCGCCTGGTCGGCACCGGTGATGATCTGGGACTGCTCAGCTTTGTCGCTGACAGGGTAGCCGGCGATGCCAAGATCAAAGTCAGGGGTGATTTTCTTGATCGCTTCTTCATCCCATGCGCCTTTACCTGTCATGAATGCTGTTTTGCCTAGGGCAAAGTCACTGACTTCAGCATTGCTGTCGCGTTCCAGCGGCTTGTCCGTTCCGTGTTTTACTGTTGTATCAATGAAAGTGAAGAAGTTGTCCTTCAGCACCGGATGATCTGCGAAGGTCGTTTTGCCGGCGATGAAATCAGCTACGAGTGTCTTAGCGTCAGTACCTGCATCAGTTGCTGCAGCGTCAACGAAGTGTTGGAAGATATGCTTCCATACCCACCACTCTTTGTAGGCGTTCGCAAATGGCGTGATGCCCTTAGCTTCGAGCTTGGTGATGGCGTCATCCATTTCAGCGGTAGTCTTGGGAACTTCAGTGATGCCGGCATCTGCCAGCAGCTTCTTGTTGTACATCAGAACGAACAGGTTGCCTTTGACCGGAAGTCCCAGTACTTTGCCGTCTGTGGAGCTCATGTTGGAGCGGACAGCATCTGTCATCGCTGCTGCCAGCGGTTCATTGGTGAGGTCGGCACTGTATTCAGCGAAAGTATCGATATCGCCGCCAGCGGTAGTCTGGAACACGTCAGGCGTGCTGCCTGCGGCAATTTTGGATTTTAACACCGTATTGTAGTCAGCCTGCATAATTTCCAGATTGATCGTTACATTTGGCTTAACCTTCTTGTATTCAGCGATGTAGGCGTTGAAAGCGTCTGTATACTCGGGAGATGCGGTAAACATATTAATCGTGACGGGCTTGGAAGAATCTGTAGCTGTATTCTCTGCTCCATTTGTTCCAGCCGTGTTGTTAGCGGCATTATTAGTGTTGTTCCCGCCGCAACCGGCCAGCAGTCCGCCGACGAGCAGCAGACTCGCAGATAGTGCCATAAATCGTTTTAACATGATGTTGCCCCCTTTTCCTTATGCATCTTGTGGTCTTGCTCATCATTCTAAATAAAAAGAAAAAGGATAAGAATGTACATAAGTGAACTTATGAGGGTAAAAAAGTGTGTTCATGTAACCGTTTCACTTTTCTACCCCAGGCAGCTGCAGCCGGAATTCAGAAGGTGAACAATCATAGTAATTGCGGAACGCCTTGCTGAAATAGTTCTTATCCTTGTACCCCAGCATTTCGGAAATATCCTGAATTTTGAGGCCGGGATCGGACAGCAGTGCTTTGGCTTTGTCCATTCTCACCTTTTGCACATACTCATGAATGCCGTATCCGTACTGCCCCTTGAACAGCTTCATCAAGTATTCTCTGCTCAGGAAATATTTATCCGTGAACATCGATATCTTAATATCCTCAAAATAATGGTTATCAATGTATGCTTTAATATTTTCCAGCACGCTGCTGCGGTCTCCGGATAATGTCCGGCTGATCTCTCCGGCATAAACGTCGAATATCTGGTTAAGTACACGCTCGAACTGTTCAAAGGAGGCAAAATCGCTGCGGATGCCCAGGGCATTCAGCCCCTTATCCTTGCTGCTGCGGATCTGCGGCGGCACTGCATCCAGCTGTGCAGCAATCTCATTGAGGAGAATAATGAATTCCTGCAGTGTTCTGTCCGCTTCACCAAGTGTGAAATGCTCCGCACTCTTCCACTTGGAGACAAACTCGCTGAAAATGTTTCGCGCATGGTTCACGTTCCCGCTCTCCAGGCTGCTGCGGATCTGCGGCATCCGCCCGGTCAGTGAGGGATTGTCCCTGGACGCCGGCTTCTCCATCATGCTGCCGCCGCTCTGCAGGATCATGCTGTCCTTCATGCTCAGCAGGTCAATCCGGTCCAATGCCTCTTTGGCCTGCTCATAAGAACCGGCAATACTCAGGAGATCGCTGTAGGGATCACCTATTCCACCGGCACAGACGATGCCGAACAGCTCCTTCAGCGTAGATGCGGCCTTCTTCATATGATGCAGAGACAGAAAAGCAGCGTCCGCCCCATATCCGCCTTTCATCGTAAAGATAGCGATAAACTCCCGCTCCCCCTTGGGACTGGCAAAGCTGAACGACTCAAACTGTCCGTCACTGTTCTCATTCATTACATTAGTTACGGCAAAATGCAGCAAATCCCGGTCCTCATGGAATCTTTCTTTACGCACCTGCTCCAGATTAAGCATCCGCAGAATACCTACAGCGAAATGGCTGGCCGCCCCGTCCGCACCGATCAGCGGCAGGAAGGCTTCATTGGACTGGGTTTTGAAGCTGCGGTCTATAATGGACAAATACATCTTCTCCTTCAGCTTCGGCAGAGACATATTGAGTGTAATATTGCGGTTGATGAACTCGCTCTCCCGCTTCCGCTTCGCTTCGAGTATATCCACCGCCTTGCGCAGTGCATGGTTAAGATCGGTACGGTTGACCGGCTTCAAAAGATAATCCACCACCTTGGAGCGGATCGCCTGGCGCGTATATTCAAAATCATTGTAGCCGCTGATCACAATCAGCAGCAGATCCGGGAACTCCTCCTCGGCGATCTGCAGCAGCTGGGCACCGCTCAGCTCCGGCATTTTCATATCCACCAGCACCAGATCGAATTTCTCCCGGCGCAGCATCTCCAGCCCCGCCTGGCCATTGGTCGCCTCCAGTACCTGTCCGACACCCAGCCCCTTCCAGTCCCCCAGAATATTGATCGCTTCGCGCAAAGGCTCCTCATCGTCTATAATCAGCACTTTATACATGTTGTCCTACTCCTCCCCGCGGCAGCCGCATATCCATTTGTGTCCCGTGTTCACTGCTGTGAATGGCCAATCCCGCGTCTTCTCCATATAAGAGCTTGAGCCGGGTGTTAAGGTTCTTAAGCCCAATGCTCTCGTTGCCATCCTCTTCCTCCGCATCCGAATCGCGGTCCTCCCACTGGATCTGCAGAGAGCTCATTACTTGCTCCAGCCGCTCCTCATTGATTCCCGGCCCGTCATCCCGTACAGAAATTACGCTGTGGGTAGCGGTAACATGCGCCTCAATACGGATGGTAACCGTAGTGGATACCTTTTCCAGCGCATGCTTGATGCAGTTCTCCACCAGCGTCTGAATCGACAGCTTGGGAATCCTCAGCTCCATCAGGCTTTCATCCCAGTCGTACACGACCTGCATCCGGCTGCCGAACCGCGCTTTCTGCAGCGCCAGATAACGCTCAATATGCCGCAGCTCTTCCCGGGCCTGCACAACATCCCGCCCGCTGATGCAATATCTCAGCGTCATGGCCAGATTGTCGACCATCTCGACGATATCATCATTGTTGTTCTTGAGCGCCTTGGTAGAGATGGCCTGCAGCGCATTGTACAGGAAATGGGGATTAATCTCGGCCTCCAGCGCTTTGAGGACCGCGTTTTTTTCAACGATTTTCATTTTATAGCGTTCATTAATCAGTTCATTGGTCTTCTCGACCATCTTATTGAAGTGGCGTGACAGATAGGCGATCTCATCCTTGCCCTCCACCGTGGCCTCGGCATCGAAGCTCCCCGTACTGAACCGCTTCATCTGCAGCGACAGATTCTTCAGCGGGTGCGTAATTCTGTTCGAAGTGACGCTGACCAGCACCACGGACAATACCAGGAACAGCAGGCCGATGAATACATTCAGCTTACGGGTCGTTGTCGCCGCAGCATAGATTTCTGTATACGGAATCGGCTTGACGAGCTTCCAGCCTTCTTTTTGACTGATGTCGTAGATCACCAGGTACTTCTGTTCTTCATCCGACCACGTCACACGCCCGTTCTTCTCCGGTATCAATTGGTCCAGCAGCCCAGCCTTCCTGCTCCCCTGATAGAATTCCTTATCGTCCACTGTAAAAGGCTCATTATCCGGGCTGATATACATCAGATGCTGGCCGGTGCTGAACGGAATATCCTTCATAATCTCATCGGTCACCGACGAGTTAAGGTATAGGGACAGTACAGCCTGTGGCTCCCTCGACACAATGGAACGCAGCAGCCGGTGATAGCCCATGAAGACCTTGTCCTTGTTAACGGGATAATCCACACTGCTCTCCGCAGCCGGGGCTTCTTCCACAAAAGACTGATAGGAGCGGTTAAACGGACTCGCCAGTGCCCGCTTATACCAGGACAGATTGTCGATCGGCGGATGTTCGGTCACCCGGACCGTAATATTATAGTTCTCCTTGGTGACATAATAATACTTGTGCTCCTTGATCACGTACAGGTATACCGCCTCCAGGTCATTGCGGGAGAAATACAGATTCTTCAGATAATCCTCCACATACATCTTGGAGCCATAGTCCTCTGATTCATGCAGGATGGCATAGGCAAACTCATCATATGAGATCTGCGGCAGGGACAATTGTTCAATTCCGCTCAGGTAACTCTCCAGATTGCGTCCGACCAGCAGCAGATTGTTGCTCGTGCTCGCAATGCTGTTGTTCACCGATTCCTTGCGCAGCATTCCATAGGAAATGTACGTCAATGAGCTTACCACCAGAATGATGATTATAGTGAACAAAAGAATCAGTTTGTTGGCCAGCCTGCGGGAAATGCGCTCCAGTAAAGGCTCAAACAGCTTGTACAGCGTTCGTTTAATCATGTTCTCCGTCTCCCCGCTGGTGTATCAGGCCTCAGTCCCAGACTCATTTTGGTCATCCGGACTCAGTTCACCTTTTTACCCCTAACTGTACTCTTAAATCCATTTTTGAGTATAGGGGTCTGATCTATAATACACAATATAGACTAACCGGAATGGTTATGTGTGGCAAGCCAGGCACAATACTCCCACCCTATAACTCAAGAAGAGGTGCATCCATGTTAAAAACACTCGGCAAAAGATGGCGCGAGAAATTCGAATTCGGAATCTTCACACTCCCGGTTCTGATCTGTATCGCAGTTGCATTCTACATTCCCTTTGCCATGACCATCCGTTATTCGATGACGAAGTGGAACGGGATTTCCAAGCATCCCAAATTCGTCGGACTGGACAACTTCAAACAGATCTTCTCGGGGGATACGAACTTCTCCGATGCGGCCTGGTTCACGATTAAATATGCAATCCTTTACATTGTGATCGTCAACGTGCTGGCGATTCTGCTGGCCGTGCTGCTGGACATGAAGCTGAAGAGCACCTCCTGGCTGAGAGCGGCATTCTTTATCCCTTATATCCTCAGTCTTGTTATTGTCGGCTTCATCTGGAAGTTCATCTTCATGCAGGGCTTCAACTCACTCGGTGAGAGCACCGGCTGGGCCATCTTCGACTTAAGCTGGCTCGGGACACCGGGACTGGCGTTCATCTCCATCTTAGGCGTGTCCATCTGGCAGTCGATCGGTTTCTATCTGGTCATCTACATCGCCGGTCTGCAGTCTGTGCCGGAGGATCTTAAGGAGGCTGCTACCGTAGACGGCGCAGGTCCGATGAGAAGATTCTTCAGCATTACGCTGCCGCTGCTTGCCCCATCGATTACGATATCCGTCTTCATGGCGCTGACCAACTCGATCAAGGTATTCGACGTCATTCTGTCGCTGACCGGCGGCGGTCCTGGCGGAACCACCTACAGCATCGCTTATGATATTTACCGGGATACGTTCCAGAACAATCTGTACGGCTACGGTACGGCGAAAGCTCTTATCCTGTTCCTGGCAGTACTTGTCGTGACGATCATCCAGCTGACAGTCTTCAAACGGAGAGAGGTTGAGGCATAATGAAAACAAACAACAACAAGGCCGGCAAGATCATACTGGAAGTTGTTTTGGTCATATTGTCTCTGCTGTTCCTGTATCCGCTGTTCCTGACGATTATTAACTCTTTGAAAAGCTTCAGCGAGGTCATGACCGACGTTATTGCGCTGCCGAAACACCTGACCTTCAGCAACTATTCCTATGTCTGGAAATTCATCAACTATCCGCGGCTGTTCCTGAACAACTTCGTGATTACCGGCGTCGGCCTGCTCGGCATTGTCTTCATCTCCTCCATCGCTGCCTATAAGCTGGCACGGACCAAAACCAGATGGAGCGGTGTGATCTACTTCCTGTGCATTATGCCGATGCTGATCCCGTTCCAGTCGATCATGCTGACTGTGCTGCAGACGGCCAAGAACCTGCATTTGTCCGAGAGCACCTGGGGACTGGGCCTCTTATACTGGGGCTTCGGCGCACCGCTGGCGGTATTCATCTACCACGGCTTCGTGAAGGGTATCCCGACTGAGATCGATGAAAGTGCGACCATCGACGGCGCATCCGGCTTCCGCCTGTTCTTCAGCGTCATCTTCCCGCTGCTGAAATCGGTAACCACCACCATCGTCATCATCGATGTGATGTGGATCTGGAATGACTTCCTGCTCCCGCTGCTGATGGTTAACGGCTCGCCGGATACGAAGACATTGACACTGGCCGCTTACACCTTCGTCGGTCAATATACCTCGGACTGGCAGTATGCAATGACCGCCATGGTAATGGCCGTATTGCCATCCATCGTTGTCTTCATCTTCCTGCAAAAGTACATCGTCAAAGGCGTAGTTGCCGGAGCTGTTAAGGGCTGATCCCTGATCCTGCTCCTCCCCCTCGCCGGAGACAAATAAGGCACGGCTAAGCGGATTTCGCTTGGGCCGTGCCTTTTGCTGTTGTGCAGGATCTACCTATGCGTTTTGTGAGGACGCTGCGTGAACGGACCGTTGTTCCCATCGCTCTTGTGTCCAGATTTTATTTATTCTTCTTAGTGGTGAAAATCTGGACACTGCTGCTGCTTCCGAAGTGAGCTTTCCTGCGGAAAGCTTACAGGCGGCCGCTGCCGCTTGTACACAATCGTTCCGTCCTCTCCGCTGTTTTCAAGCTGGAAAACATCTAAAAACCTCAAACAAAAAAGTCACCCTGACGGGTGAAACTAGCTGAACTTATGCGGCTTATGGAGCCTGTGCAGCTCATGTAAATTCAAGGGCACTAGTGCCCCTCATTTGCTCCTTTGGCTCTCATTCGGGGAGTTCAAGGGCACTAATGCCCCTCATTTGCTCCTTTGGCTCTCATTCGGGGAATTCAAGGGCACTAATGCCCCTCATTTGCTCCTTTGGCTCTCATTCGGGGAGTTCAAGGGCACTAATGCCCCTCATTCCTCCTTTGGCGCGTATTCAGGGAAATCAGAGGGATTTATCCCTTCGATTTCCCCATTCCGCCCACTTTCGGCGGAATTAGAGGTATTTATCCCTTCGATTTCCCCATTCCGCCCACTTTCGGCGGAATTAGAGGGATTTATCCCTTTAATTTCCCCATTCCGCCCACTTTCGGCGGAATTAGAGGTATTTATCCCTTTAATTTCCCCATTCCGCCTACTTTCGGCGGAATTAGAGGGATTTATCCCTTTAATTTCCCCATTCCGCCCACTTTCGGCGGAAATAGAGGGATTTATCCCTTTGATTTGCCCATGCTGCCGACTTCTGTGCCGGATCAGGCACACACTCGTCCTTCAAACTGTGCTGCTCGAAATTCCAAAGAATCCTATCCACAACAGACGAAGATCATAATTCCCTATACATAAAAAAGCCCGCCCGCCGGCAAGGCGTAACGGACTTTATTCTAGTCGCTCAGATGACTTTACTTTATTTCGCCAATAATGGCCTCTTTTTCTCGTTGCGGCTCAGATGCACTCATACTGCTGTTTCGGGTCCGAAACGGCGGGAATCAGGAACTTAACGGCTCTCTGTCCGCATGGGCGGATAATGCAGCTTTTCGAGTATAATAACGTCCCTACAGTCCGCACGACCTCCGCCACTCCCTCCCCTTTCAAGCACTCCCATCGTTTGCCTTCTAAGTAAGGACGTATAAAAGAATGGTGCGCCCCATCGTTGCTTCCCAATAGAAGCCATAGTTCGTATGTTACTCATAAATCTTTTACCGCCGTCCACATGCTTCGTCCACTCCAGACAACCAGCCGGATATTCCTGCTACTTTACATACCTTTGCTAATCCACCTCATATACAGTCTACAACCAACCGCTCTTTCTACTCCTCTACCTTCCTTACTCCGTCCAGCATTCTCTCTCTGTTGTGCAATACTTCACCGTTCATTTCTCTGTCCTGCTCTTATCCACATTTCTCTATATCGTATATCGGTTTTGGCCTTACCCCTTAGTTCTCCCGTCTGCCGACTACTGCAGCTTCAGCGCAACCCGGTACACCGGTGTAGCCGTAACACTGTGGAACACGGCAATGGCTTCACCCTCGAATACCTTCTCTACCGCCATGGCGGCATCGGCAGCCAAGGTTACAGCTCCTGTGCGGCGCGGTGTGGTTTCCAGGATGATCTCGCCTCTGCGGAGGACATTGCGGAACCGGGACAAGCCGATCTCCCAAGGCCGGCCGTTGTAGAAATGATCATGGAATAATTGCCCGCCAGCAAAGGCATAGCCCACATTCCCTGTATAGTCGATACTCAGCAGCACTTCCCCGGTTCCTTGAAGAACATCCTCCGGCAGCCCGAGCGCAAGCTTATGGTCATGAAGCCGCCGCGTGGTAAGCGCGATCTCCTTCAGAGGAACCTGCACATCATAGATCCGGAACCAGCCTTCCGTCCGTCCGCTGATAGCTGCTTCAGCCTGCACCGTGCTCCACTGCGCGGCTGGCACCACTGCTCCACCGGCATATTCACGGAACGTGAAGGCATTTTGCCCGCTGCTAAGGAATTCAATGCCCTCGGGGGTCTGAACAAGCGGAACCTCCGAGAACACAATCCGGCTCTGACCGCCGTCCTCCAGCTCCCACAGCTTTGCAGCATCCTTGGCACTCATCGCGTAAATCCGGACTTCCCGGGCTACGTCACGCTTGATTACGATCATCGAGGACACTTGATGGGGAATAAGCACGTTGTAGCTGCTCCCGCTTCCTTCAATCGTTCCGGCATCTGTAGATACACTGAGAATACCATCCTGCGCATCCAGCAGGAACTCCCCATCCACACCCTCCGGCATCGCGAAAAAATAGGTGACAGCTTCAGCAGATTCCACTGCGGTGACTGGCTGGGCCGTTGCATACTTAAGATTCAGCCCATCCAGTGCGAAGTTGAATGGCAGCAGGAATGCAGCCTTGGGCTTGATGGTCAGCGAACTCCGCTGCGGGAAGCTGATCATCTCCTCCCCAAGCTTAACTTCAAATACAACCTCCTCATGCCCATCCATCTCAACATGATCCTGATAATTGTTAACAAACAGGAAGCCGGACGTGCCATCCGTGCGGACGGCATAACGCAGCGTATGCGCATCATCAGGAGTAACAGCCTCTGCACCTTCCGGAAGCACGGTTGCCATAGGGGCAAGCCGGTCTGCGAATTGGCGGAGGAAATAATGCAGCGGGCGCAGCAGGCCGTTAGACTCACGGATCTGTCCGAACTCGCCAATCGGTGCCTGGAAATCGTACGTCAGCTTAGGCGTTGTGCTCTCGTTCAGGTAACCTGTTCTGCCCACCGGATTCGTGCCGCCATGGAACATATAATAACCGATGAAGTTGCAGCCGCCGGCAAGCTTCATCAGGGTCATGGCCAGTACACTTTCCGGTTCTACCTGGAACCGGGACAGATACCAGGTCTGCATGCCGCCGCCCATCTCGCAGCAGGCAAAGGGATATTTTGTCCGGGGATACGGCGGATTGAACTCTCCCCCCGGCGCCTGATCATCATGGAAATTCACAAATACATATTCAGGTGTCGGTGTCTGTGTTTGACCCGGGTCACTGATGCTCCATGGGGTATAGGCATATCCGCCATACAGCGGCAGGACTTCATCTTCCAGGAACGGCGCCTCGCCCCAGCCGGTGCTGGTATAGATCGGGGCAATCAGGCCCGAATCCACCGCATACTCCTTGAGCAGGCGCATATGTGCTGCACCTTCCTCGCCGCCTAATCCGCCGCTAAGATATTCGTCCCCCTGCTTCGCCGTCTGTTCCCAGAGCGCAGCGGCTGCATTGAATTCATTCTCCAGCTGAATGCCGATCACCGGCCCGCCATCCTTATACATCAGCGCATCAGCCTCCCGGCCAATCTCTGCAAACAATCGTCTTACATAACTCAGGTACCCTTCATCATTGGAGCGGACATCGAATTCCCGCCCGAACAGCCAGTCCGGGAGTCCCCCGTTACGGACCTCGCCATGACAGAACGGACCGACACGCAGGATAACATAGAGCCCGTTATCGTGGCACAGCTCCACAAACTTCCGGAGATTGCGGTTGCCGCTCCAATCGAATTCCCCTTCTATTTCTTCATGATGATTCCAGAAGATATAGGTGGCGATCACATTGATTCCTGACATCTTCATCTGCCGGAGTTCCGTCTCCCAGTCCGCTTCCGGATATCGCGAATAGTGGAACTCCCCGCAGATAGCGAAATAAGGCTTGCCGTTCAGCGCCATGTAGTAATTAGTGAAGCTGATCTGGTCACCCTCCGGGTTGCTTCCCCCGAGTCGCAGGGTCGACGGATAGATTTCCTTCGGGGCAATATGGGCTTGTATCGTATGCTTCATGTGATCGGCTCCTCTGCAATTAGCTTGTTCTCTTCGTTAATATTTATAAAAAAACCACCCCAAAGCTATGCTCTGGAGTGGCCCGGAAGCCGTTACATTAGCTTCACCTTATTAAGCTATTATTTCTGCGCTGCCAGGAAAGCGTCAATCTGGCTCTGCAGCTCTGTCTGCACCTTATCAATACCAGCGGATTTCAGCTGTTTGATCAGATCTGCCTGACCTTTATCCAGATCATCAATCAAGCCGTATTCCAGCGGAATGGCATAACGCAGCATCACGTTACCGATGTTGGCTACTTCGTTCTTCACCGGTGTGGAGTCGAAGACGAAGGTTTCAAGCGGGAAGTGATAGATGCTGGACTGCCAGCTGTTGAACATGTTGTCTGCTTCTACCGGATACGCCGAATCTTGACGGTTCAGCGGGGAGTTCCAGCCCCAGTTCGAGAAGCCCGTGTAGTTGGCAGCTGCGGGTCCTGCACTGTATTTCTTGTCGCCATCAGGAATATAGTTGGTTCCGGCAATGCCGTACATCGTCAAGTCATGAATTTCCTTGTCATTCTGCAGCAGGTCGATCAGCATCAGGGAACGTTCCACGTTCTTGGAAGTAGCATGGATCGCCATACCGTTCTGAGTCGAAATTGCTGCGATTTTCTTCTTACCCGGAGTAAGGTCGGCAATCGCCAGCTCCACATCCGGTTTGTCACGGCGCATTTCAGATACATTCGCTGCTACAGTACCCAGGTTCTGAGCGTAGGAGGAAACTTTTTCAGCTTTGATATCCTGCCATACGTCATTTTTGTTGCTGACTACGTTTTTGGACCATACGCCGTTGTCTGCAAGATCCTTGTAGTAGGTAAGCAGTTCTCTGAATTCAGGTGTGTCATAGATGTTGAAAATTTTGCCGGTTGCATCATCCAGCTTGTAAGCCAGCGGCAGCAGGTTAGCATCTACAAGGTTCCAGTCATTGTTCTGCTCCAGCGTAGCCTGGTCAAGCTCATGCCATTTCCAGCCGTCGGCAGGTTTGGCACCGTATGCAGTAATTCCAGTTTCTTCCTTGGCAACCGTTTTCAAGTAAGTGGCATAGGATTCAAGGCTGTTGATTTCAGGAAGATTGTATTTCTTGCGCAGATCCTCACGGTACAGAACCACTTTATCGGTAACCTCAACGTTGTTGTTCGGAACCATGAAGAGCTTGCCGTCCACTTTAGCTTGCTCCCAATTCACTTTAGGCATCGCTTCCCAAGTCTGCGGCATGTAAGTCGACAGCAGATCATCCGTCAGCTCCAGGAAACCGCCTTTGAGCGCCTGATCGTTATAGAGTGCCCAGTTGGCAGTATACACAAGGTCAAAATCTTCATTAGCCGCAAATTTCAGCGGGTACTTCTGTGTCCAATCCGACCAGTCGAGGAATTCTGTCTCCACGGTGGCATTGATTTTTTCTTTCAATTTCGTGTTCAGCTCTCCGAACACCTTATCGTAGTCCCCCGGCTGGCCGCCGATCAGCAGCATCTTCAGCTTCACTTCTTTGGAAGTGTCCGGAGCGCCGGGATTCGCAGCTGCCCCTTCTGTAGCCGTTGCCGGAGCCTTCGTAGCCTCCGCACCTGTATTGGCGTTGTTATTGCCGCCGCATGCACTGAGAATGGTACCCAGTGCCATCATTGTTGCCAGCGTAACTGTAAGTTTCTTTGTCTTATTTTTCATCATGACCGATGTTCCCCCTAATTCAAAATAGTATTGGGTTTATATTGATAACCAGGTTGCCCTGTGATCATCCTTTGACTGCACCAATTGTAAGTCCGGTTACAAAATATTTCTGGATGAACGGATAAGCAAGCAGGATCGGTCCTGTAGCCACAATGGTCATGGCCATCTTCAGACTCTCCGTAGGCAGATCCGTATTTACAACGGCGCCGGAGGCCATCATCGCCTTGCGCATGCCATCCATATTGCCGAGCATTTTGTAGAGATAATACTGCAGCGGCATCAGCTCTGATTTGGAGATGAACAAGAGTGCGTTGTACCAGTCATTCCAGTAAGCCAGAGCAATGAACAGGCCGATGGTAGCCAGGGCAGGCTTGGACAAAGGCACAATCAGCTGCATGAAAATCCGGAAATCTCCTGCGCCGTCAATCTTGGCGGATTCTGTAATGGCATCCGGGATGCTGCTCATGAACGATTTCATGACGATAATGTAGAACACGTTCATCAGCAAAGGCAGGATCAGCACCAGCAAGGTATCTTTAAGATGCAGATAGTTGACAATCATCAGGTACCAAGGGACCAGACCGCCGCTGAACAGTGTAGTGAAGAAGAAGAAGAAGGAGAAGCGGCCGCGCCATTTGAAATCTCTCCGGGACAGCACATAGGCCGTCATTGAAGTCAGGAACAGTCCGAACAATGTACCAATGGCGGTTACCGATATGGTTATGCCGTAAGCTCTGAGCATTTCCTCCGGGTACTTGAACAGCAGGCTGTAGGCCTCTGTTGAGAAAGCGGACGGGAAGATCTGGAACCCTTTTTCGATAATCGTGCTCTCCTCACTCAAAGAGGAGGACACGACCAGAATGAAGGGGAAGATACAGAATATAGCGAGCACAGTAAGCGTTACGTAGCCGATAATGGACAATATCATCTTGTCTTTATTGCCGCGCTTCCGGATAACCTCCGGAGTTTTCATGTTTGCAGTAGTTGAACTCATTTCGGTTGACCTCCTTTTCCTAGAATAGAGCACGATCCTTATCGTATTTACGTACGGCATAGTTAGCCAGCATGATGGTTACGAAACCAAGCAGGGACTGATAGAAGCCGGCCGCAGCGGACATTCCGATCTCATTGGAAGTGGTCAGTGAGCGGAACACGAAGGTGTCGATGACGTCGGTTGACGAGAACAGCAGGCCGTTGTTGCCGACCATATTGTAGAACATCCCGAAATCCCCGCGGAAGACGTTACCGATAGCCAGCAGCACCAGAATGATCACTGTAGGCATCAGGTTCGGAACCGTAATCTTCATAATCCGCTGGAAAATATTCGCCCCGTCAATCTCAGCCGCTTCATACATCTCGGTATCAATGCTGGTGATCGCCGCCAGATACATGATTGTACCATAGCCCAGCGTCTTCCACGCGGATACGACCACCAGGATTACCGGCCAGTAGGCAGCGGTATTATAGATGTCCACCGGCTGCATGCCGAGTCCCTTGAGCAATACGTTAATGGTACCAACGTCGAAGTTGAACAGGTTGTAGGCAATGGCACCAACCACAACCCAGGAAATGAAGTAAGGCAGGAACAATACCGTTTGAGTAATTTTCCGGAACCATTTGCCGGCAACCTCGAACAGCAGGATCGCCGCAAAGATCTGAACCACGTTATTCACAACGATAAAAGCAATATTGTACAGCGCCGTGTTTCGTGTTACGCGCCAGGCGTCACCGGAATTGAAGAAGAATTTGAAGTTATCCCATCCGTTCCATGGGCTGCCGAAGACCCCGCCGGTGTAGTCGTATTGCTTAAACGCCAGTATAATGCCTGACATGGGTATATAAGCAAAAAGCAGGAAGAACAATACCGCCGGTACAAGCATGAGGAGCAAGGATCTGTACTTCTTCACATCATCCCAGAATCCATGTTGTTTCTGTTTCATCTTGAATCCCCTTTCCATCAATCCCTTTTCTCTATAGCTTTATTATAAAGAAGCGCTTTCCTGGTGTGGATTAGGCCTAGCAACTAAAAGTAATACTTTTTCAACGATCGGTTAATATATACCATTCCCCAAAAACAAAAAAACGTTGCCCCCGGTTGTAATAACCGGACTGGCAACGTTTGGCAGGCTATATTTTCTGTTTCTTGCGGTATTCTCCCGGCGTCATGCCTGTGATCTGCTTAAACTGCCGGTTGAAATAGATAATGTTCTTGTAGCCCATGCGCTCGGCAATCTCATAGATTTTGAGTGTCGGATCTCCCAGCAGCTCGAAGACCCGGCCGGTCTTGCGCTCATTCACGAATTCACTGAAAGGAAGCCCGTACTCTTCCTTGAACAGATAACCCAGATAGTTCGGTGTGAAGTCGAAATGGGCGGCTACCTCCTTCAGGGTAATCTTCTTCTCCAGATTCTCCTCCACATAGTTCATAATCTCATCGATCAGCTTACGCTTCTGCCGCTGCCGCTTCACGTACAGCAGCTCCGACAGCTCGAAGAATCTGCGCCGCATCCAGGACAGGATATCGTGAATTGTCTCGAACTGGAACAGAATATCCGGCTGATGCGACTCCCACTGCAGCAGCTCATACAGATTCTCGTTCTGCTGCTGCAGATCCGCATGCAGCTTGGAGGTGATGCGGATGATCAGCTCATAGACATCCTTCTTGCCTGCACTCGTGAACAGCTCCAGCAGCTGGTCGTCAATGGCCACCAGATCATATTGAATGATTGCCTCCAGCAGCTTCACCACAGTCTGTTCCATCCGGGCTCCCGGCGTCCCGCGCGGCGAAGATTCCATGTTATCACGGATCAGCCGGTTCTTCCCGAGCAGCCACTTCGCGCTGAGGGCAGCCTGTGCCTGCTGGTAGGATTCGTGGAGTCCCGCTTCGTCCTGGGCATAACGTCCGACACCAACGGTTAGCGTACAGGGTGAAGACTCTGCCATCTTGCGGATTAGCTCGTCCAGCAGGTTCATGAAGCTGTCCTGCGGGAGGCTGCAGAGAATGACAAACCGGTGATGATGAACAGGAATCAGCGTGCCAAGCTTCCCATCCTCTACGAAGGATTTGATCAAGCCCGCCATTTGCCGCGTCTTCACGCGTGCATCCTCCTCGGACAGATCACGCATTTTCCATTCCAGATCATCGATCTCGACAAATGCAGCCGCCGCCCCTTTCACCAGAAGCGGGGTAAGGGCACTGCGCAGATGCGGCTCAGCGGGTTCAGGCGAAGGTTCTTCGAACCAGCGCAGGATAAGCTCCTTGTTCACAAGGGACAAGGCTTCGCTGAAGGAACGGTTCTGCTCCCTCTCCTGCTCCATAGCTGCGCACAAGGAGTCCAGCATGTCGTACAAATCCTTATCTTCAACAGGCTTCAGCAAGTAGCCGGAGGCATTGATCTCAATAGCCTCCTTCGCATAGCTGAAATCCTCATGGCCGCTGATGAAGACGATTTTGACCTTGGGATGGATGACCTTAGCCCTGCGTGCAAATTCCGTTCCGGTCATAATGGGCATCCGTATGTCTGACAGGATAATATCAACCCGTTCCTGCTCCATGATCTTAAGCGCGTTAAAGCCGCTGTTCGCCGTTCCTACTACTGCAATATCGAGCGGGCTTGCCAGCACCCTGCGCCGCAGCCACTCCAGATCGACAGCTTCATCGTCTACCAGCAATACATTGATACTCATCGCAATCATTTCCTCCTGTGTTTGTACAAGATGCTCTGCCCCGTAACCGGTCAGCGAAATTCCTCACAGGTCCTCGTGATCCTGAACCCCGGCAGGGAGAAGCAGCTGGACAGTTGTCCCTCCTCCATAGAAGCTGGCAATCGTCACACCGTATGCGTCACCGTATCTGAGCTTGATCCGCTCATTGACGTTCTTCACCCCGTAACCGCCGGACTGTCCCTTGCCCTGCATCATTTTCTTAACGACCTCCGGACGCATGCCGATTCCATTGTCGATAATCTTCAGCTCAATACTATTACCGACCCTCCGGCCTGTCAGACGGATGGCAATGGACTCGCCAAACCAGGCATGCTTGAATATATTCTCCACAAAAGGCTGCAGCAGCAGCTTAATGACCTGCATCTGCATAATCTCCTCGTCCACATCAACATACAGAGTGAAGGCATCCGCATATTTGACCCGCTGGATTTCCAGATAAGTCGCCACCTGCTCCAGTTCCTTCTCCAGTTCAATGTACACATTGCCCTGGTTCAGCGTCAGCCGGTAGAAACGTGACAGGCCCTGGACCATCTCCGTGACCTTGCCGATTTCGCCCAGATTGGCCAGGCTGCTTATCGTCGAGAGCGTATTGTAGAGAAAATGCGGATTGATCTGCGCCTGCAACGCCTCCAGCTCCGCCTGCTTCTTCTGAATCCCCTGCACATATACACTATTGATCAGCCCCTGAATATTGGCGGCCATATCATTGAAGGAGTCCGCAATCTGCACAAATTCATCATTGCCGGAGAATCGGATCCGCTTCTGGAAGTTACCCTCCTGGAAGGAACGGACCAAACCTACGATCCGGCTCATCTTGCGCCCGGAAATACGCGCCACCACGTAGCCGATCAGGGTCATGACCAGGAAGCTGAGCGAGCAGGCTGCAATAATGACTTTGCGCAGACGGCCGGCATCCTGGGTCAGATACTTTTGCGGGACGAGCGCCTCAATAACGAAATTACTGCCCGGAATCTGCTCATGCAGACTGAGGAAGTTCTGCCGGCCATCGTCATAATTGGCGGTTCCGCGCTGGAACAGAATCGAACCTGTAGTCTGTTCAACCAGCCGCAGGGTAATCCCCTCTTCCACAGGGAAGGTATCGAAGCCGCCGAACAGATCCTCCAGGGAGACTGTAATGCGCACATAGCCGATCACCGTTTTGTAATCACTGAAGTTGACCAGCCTGCGGACGTGGGAGAGATTACCCAGCTTCTGGTCGGTATCAATCTGCAGCCATAGATTATCGCGCTTCGAATCCTTAAGCGACAGGTACCATTCGCTGTCGGTGATATCCTCAAAGGGCAGAATATAATAATCGCTGTCATAGATCGGCTCATCCAGATTATCGCCCGATACAATATTAAGATCACTGTTCGGGGTATAGAGCATGAAGCGGATCTTGTTCCCGAACAGCTGCAGCGGTGCAGTGATCTGGGGAACAATCTCATCGATCATAGTCAGATAGATCTCAAACGGTGTCCCCTTCTGCTCAAGCGCACGCTGAAACGGCTGGCTGCCGAACAGGTTGTCCGACATCCGCTGAATTTCATCCATCTGATAGCGGATATTGTTCCTTGCCTGCTCCATTCCCGTCTTGATGTTGGACTCAGCCATTTCTGTTCTCGAATCAGTCAGCATGGAATAAGAAATGTAGCCGATGAACACATCGGTCAGCAGGACCAGCAGCAGGTAGGGTATCATCATTTTATAAGTGAAGGGCATGTATTTCTTCAGTTTAGGCATCATTCGCGGGACATCCTCTGCATGGAATTCGTTATTTATATATTATCGTTCCACCCGCCGGAAATAAATAGCCGCTCCACAAGTTCACTTCGCGCCTTATGATTATTCCGCAGTCACCTGCAGCACCACTTCCGCAGAGGCCAGTCCCATGGACACTGCC
Organism: Paenibacillus sp. FSL H8-0259; assembly: GCF_037963255.1. Classification (NCBI taxonomy): domain Bacteria; kingdom Bacillati; phylum Bacillota; class Bacilli; order Caryophanales; family Paenibacillaceae; genus Paenibacillus; species Paenibacillus sp. FSL H8-0259. The sequence goes on along the minus strand of NZ_CP150147.1, from coordinate 2,500,093 downwards.
CGTACCTGGATGGAGCCCGCTTCCGGTGACGCCTGAATCAAGGCCAGGCACCAGCCGTTAAAAGCACGCCGCAGTCGAGACTTGTCCGGCTCATGGCTGCTTGGATTGCCGTTGCCGACGCCGAGCAGCCCTCCGGCTCCCGACACTTCAAACCGGATCTCGTTGTCGGCCGCAGGAACTACATAACCCTGCTTGTCCAGGACAGCCACGCGGACCGGGATCGTATCACAGCCATCCGCCCGGCCCTCCAGCCGGTCAGGGAACAACGCGATCTGGTACGGCTGGCCTGCTGTGACTACAGCCTTCTCGGCAATGGCCAGGCCGCCGCGTTTACCGGTAGCTTTTAACTCACCCGGCTCATAGATGACCTCCCACGATAAATACCCGGTTCTGTCTGCCTGCTGTTCGCCCAGACTTCTGCCGTTCAGACTCAGCTCCACCGTCTCGGTGTTGGAGAATACGCGCACCTCAACCGGCTTCCCCTCCGAGCCCGGCCAATTCCAGTGCGGCAGCACATGAACCATCGGCTCTTCCTTCCACACCGCCTGCATATAGTAATAGCTGTCTTTGGGGAACCCGCAGGTGTCCATCAGCCCGAAATGCGAGTTAATGCACGGCCACAGATAAGGGGTCGGCTCCCCCCGGTAATCGAATCCGGTCCACATGAAGACGCCGGTCAGAAAACGGTGATTCACCAGATCGCTCCACGCCTGCTGCGGAGTGCAGCCCCAGGAAGGAATGTTCGTGCCGTATTCGGAACAGTAGCCCTTGACCGGATCATCTTCGTAGATTCCCCGGGTTGCCGTGTAACTGGCACATTCACTGCCGATCATCAGCCGCTCCGGATATAGCCCGTGGTCACGGATGTCGATATTATGGGTGTCCCGGTGTCCATAATTGTAGCCGGTAATCTCTACCACATCGTTATATCCATTCTCGTTCCAGCCATGGTTCATCGCCGCAGAGGTCGGGCGGGTCGGATCGATCCGGCGGGTCCGATCCGCGAGTGTCTTCAGTATCCGCGCACCTGTCACGGTACCTTCCAGAACCTCCTCATTCTCCAGGTTCCAGATGATTACACAGGGGTGATTCCGGTCCCGGTAGAGCATCCGCTCCAGCTGGCTCAGGCCATCCGGGCTGCTGTCGAGCTTGCGGTTCTCATCCATCACCAGTATCCCCATCCGGTCACACATATCCAGCAGCTCGGGAGTCGGCGGATGATGGGCACTGCGGTAGGCGTTGGAGCCCATCTCCTGCAGCAGTCTAAGCTTGTATTCGATCAGGCTGTCCGGCAGCGCTACGCCGACCCCGGCGAAGTCCTGATGGTTGCATGTCCCTTTGATGAGCAGCGGCTCTCCGTTCAGGAAGAAGCCTTCCTCCGCATCGAAGCGGAGGCTGCGGACGCCGAACACCGTATCATACCGGTCTAGCTCTTTCCCTTCATATATAACAGTCGATTCCGCCTTATATAAATACGGCGATTCCGTATCCCAGAGCATGGGCTGCTTCACCTCAAAGCTCTGCTCAATCTCCGTCTCAGCATGCCAGTCCGCAAAGGCATCCGCCGAATGCGCGCAGATCTGCATTCCATCAGCATCATAAATCACCGTGCGCAGCGATACCGGCAGGCACTCAGTATAATCATTGCGGAGGCGTGTGCGGATGTTGACTACGGCCTGCTCTTTGGCCACTTCCGGTGTCGTTATATAGGTTCCATACTCGGCTACATGCAGGCGGTCCGTATTCTCCAGCCAGACATGACGGTAAATGCCGCAGCCCTCATACCACCAGCCTTCACATTCGCTAGCATCTACTTTGACCAGAATGACATTACTGCCTTCCCCGCCATAGCGGAGAACATCCGACAGATCGTAACTGAACCCTATATATCCGCCATGATGCGAGCCGATCAGATGCCCGTTAACCCATACCGTGCTGGTGCCCGATACTCCGTCAAAGCGTACCGTCCATTTACTGCCTGCAGCGTCTGCAGGAAGCTCGAAGGTTTTGCGGTAGAAGCCTGTACCGCCCGGCAGATAACCATGGCTGCCGTCCCTTGCGCCAAGCATCTCATCCGGAACATACTGCTGCTCCACACACCAGTCATGCGGCAGGCTGAGTGCGGTCCATTCCAGCTGCTGCTCACCCATTCCTTTATCATTAAAAGCAATATCCAGCCACTCCCCCTCCCGGAGAGCACCCGTATCTGTAATACCGCCTGTCATTCCACCCTTGACTGCATAAGGAATCTGGAGCTCCCCTTTATAAAAGCCCCAGTTCTCATCAAACTTGACTTTGGTTCTAACGGTTCCCGTTCTCACTTCTGCAAAAACCTCCTTGATGAACTAATATTCATATTGTAGAGTAGATTAGCTTTACGCCGTTAGTACAATGCTAATAATGAATAGCACAAAATGAATATGACTTGGCTCCAATGCAAATAGCCCGAAGAAGAGTCTGCTTCTCCGGGCTTTTGAAGTATATCCTCAGCTCTCCCTGTTGCTTCAGAGCTTCTCGCTGACCGCTCCGCCCGCTGTGATCTTCGCATTGAAGGAGAGCTCATTCAGCAGCTTGTAGGTCTCTTTGTTATAGGCTTCACCCATGAAATTGGGCTGTCCGCCAATGATTTTGACCGGAGTAATACTGCTCGTCACCCCGGAATTGCTGACCGTGAAGTTGACCAGCATCGAATGCAGCGTCTTGTCCCCGCCCCGTGTAGAGCGGTTGAACACGAAATTGCCCAGCGAATAGTAGATCGGCTTATGCTTGTAATATTCGATCCCCATCAGACAATGGCTGTGCGCTCCGAGGATAATATCTGCCCCGCTGTCGATCATCTGTTTCGCCAGAGTCCGGGCATACTGTTCAGGGTAGTCCTTGAACTCCTGATTCCAGTGAATATAGACAATGGTATAATCGTTGTCCTTGGCTGATTGCTTAATCGCACTCAGCAGAGGCTCCGCTGTATAGGCGGAAGCTGCACCCGGACTGTTCTTGCCTGCATACCAGGAAGGGTCAGACAATACCCGGCTTACGCCCAGCATGGCGATCCGCTTGCCTTTGACCGTCTTAATGTAAGGTTTAAAAGCCTCTTGTATATTCGCGCCTGCCCCGGTGTGTCCGATCTTATTTCTGTCCAGATGGATCAGCGTGTCGAGCATGGCGGTTTGTCCATAATCCAGAATATGATTATTCGCCAGCGATACTCCGTCAATTCCGGCGTAGCTCAGTCCGGCCAATGCTGCCGGCTTGGAGCGGAAGGCAAACATTTTCTCGGCGGCGTCTCCCCGCACCGAGACCGGTGTCTCCAGATTGGCAAAAGCCAGATCGGCCTTCTGCAGCACTGGCGCCACTTTGACGAACGGGAAATTGACCCCGTATTTGGCAATCTGCTCGCCGACAAAACCGTCCAGCAGAATATCTCCGGCAAAAGCAAGCTGAATCTTGTCCTGCGGAGCAGCCCCTTCGGCACTGAGACCCGCAGCCGGTACTAATAGGAGCAGAATCATAATTATAATGGCGTATCTGCGCAAGTTGTCTGGCTCCTTTTCCACAAATTCAAATGGGTTATGAGATATAGAATACTACATACGCTTGATCAGCGCTTGCGGTCCGGTAGAACTCTTTCATAGCCGTGAAATACGTATACATATAGTCAAAAAACTCTTCCGGTTCATCATCATCCACCAGCGGATAAACCCCTTCGTCCAGCATCTGCCGGAATTGATACCGTTCCCGCATATACGACTCTTCTATTCCCTCCAGGGCGGCAGCGGTTTCTTTCACCTGTTCCGGCTCCATCACAAATACCTCGGCATCGGAATAGTGGCCGGCATAATGCTGGCCATTCATTGGCACAACTGCTCCAAGGGCTGAATCTTCCTCTGTACCCCCGCCGCTTAGTGTATAGTGCAGCGCCTGCCAGGCCTTATCGATATCCAGCTTAGTTTCGATTCCGTGCAGACTGATCTCTTCATCCCGGATGGCCTGAAGCAGCTCCGCAGTTACAGTGATGTAGTTACCAATCATCCCCATGAAGTTGTCTCCTTCTCTCTTCCGTCTTGTGCCTATTCTACTATACCGGAAGGAAACAACCAAATGATGGGGATTATACCTCTACCGTTCTACGCTGGGACTAACCCTGCGCCTTCTTGAGCACCGCCCGGAAGCAGTTCAGGCCGCCCCACTGATCGGTATGCACCGCATCTGCAGGAAGATTGAAATCTGTCTCGCCCCAATACTGAAATCCGGCCTGGAGCAGAATCTCATTCATCCGCGGCAGGTTCACGGTCGGATAATCAAAGGTCAGCACGAGCAGACCTTCTCCATTAAGAGTCCTGTGAAATTCCCGCACCGCAAGCACAGAATCCTGCACGGACAGATGCTCCAGTACCGAGATGCAAAAAATCGTATCGAAGCTCTCATCCTCATACGGCAGTGCGGTAAGATCCGCCTGGGTCAGATGCAGCCGGTTCGTTCTTCTGGCCTGCACCTGCTGGGCTGCCAATTCTCCGATATCATCGGCAATATCCTGCATAATCGCTTCCCGTGACAGAATCCGGGCATCAATATCACAGGCGAAGACCTCTGCGCTATAGCCGGCAAGGTAGAATTTAAGCGGGTGGGATATTCCGCAGGCGGCATCCAGCACCACATCATGCGGTGAAATAAAGTTGGTGCACCATTCGTATTCATAGGGACGGCTCCACCAGGATTCCGGCAAATCATAAATCAGCTTCTCACGGCGTGCATCGGTATTCACAAAAAAACGGGAGACATATGGATGTGTCGGCATGACCAGGACTCCTTTTATGAGGGGATTTCGGTAGTGAGAGTATATTCACGAATCCGCATTTCATGCTATACCCGGAATAACGGACCCGCCGCTTCTGCACAAAAAAACAGGCACCCTCCCTTTAAGGACGGCACCTGTTTCTACTATTAAATCATAGCTGATACTATTCTTCTCATTAAACGTAATACGTGATCAGCTTCGCATCCACGCCGTGCCTCGCAATCAGTCCGTCCAGCATCTTGGACCAATCCTGATCCACCGTGCAACATTCAGGATGAGCTTCGAACCAGGCGACCGAGCGCTTCACCCCTCCGGCGAAGGGGACGGTTGCTTCGAAATCAGGAACAAGGCGTTTGATCTTGCTGTTGTCGAACACGCTGCTCACTGCCTGATCCCCAATCAGCCCATCCGCCGTCCCCGGCGGTGTGTTCGCGGCGATGAAGTCGGTAGAGATATGCACAACCTTCGGTTCTCTGCCTGCGGCCTCGCCGATAGCAGCATAGATCTGATTCCAGTTCAGCACTTCGTCAGAGGTAATATGAATCGCTTCCCCGATCGCCTCCGGGTGACCCAGCAGCCCGACGAACCCTTTGGCAAAATCGGAATTATGCGTCAGCGTCCATAGGGAGGTGCCGTCGCCGTGAATAACAAGCGGCTGGCCTTTGCGGATGCGTTCCACCAGCGACCATGGATTACTCCAGCTGGTCAGTGCCGCCGGAATGGCCGTGTCTCCATACGTATGGGATGGACGGACAATCGTAACCGGGAAGCCGCTGTTCTGATACGCCTCCAGCAGCAGCTGTTCAGAGGCAATCTTATCCCTGGAGTACTGCCAGTACGGATTCACCAGCGGCGTTTCCTCAGTAATGAGATAATTACGTTGCGGCTTCTGATAAGCGGAAGCGGAGCTGATATAGATGTACTGCTTTGTTTTTCCGGTAAATAAGGCAATATCCGTCTGTACATGCTCCGGTGTGAAGGCAATCCAGTCCACCACCACATCGAATTCGTAATCCTTCAGCGCCTCGGCCGACTTCTCCTTATCGCGGATATCACCCTGAATCACCTGCGCGCCTTGCGGCACGAAGCTGCTCCGCTCCCCTCGGTTGAACAGATAAAGTTCTATTCCCCGTTCCACTGCCAGCCGGGATACGGCCTGGCTGATGAGTCCTGTACCTCCGATAAATAGAACCTTCATCCTGCATCCTTCCTCTCTTAGCCGGTAATTTAGCCGATAATTTCTTCAATCCGTGTTAATACATCCCCGGTGAGCTCGATACCCGAAGCCTTCACGTTCTCTTCCACCTGCTCCGGACGGCTGGCGCCAACCAGGGCACTGGCTACATTAGGCTGACGCAGAATCCAGGCCAGCGCCAGATTACCTACAGAAATATCCAGCTCAGCGGCAATCGTGCCCAGCTCCTGAACCTTGGCGATTTTTTCCTCCGTGATTCCTTTACGCATCCAGTCGAGCTTAGCGGCCCGGCTATCCTCCGGAATATCGGAGACCGAGCTGTATTTGCCGGTCAGCAGCCCCTGGGCCAGCGGCGAGAATACGACTTGTCCGATCCCTTTGCGCAGGCCCAGCGGAATAATCTCTTTCTCGATATAACGTTCGAACATATTGTAGATCGGCTGGTTGACCACGATATGATCCAGCAGATACCGGTCGGCAACCGCAAGGGCCTCGGCCATCTGCGCCGCAGTCCATTCACTTACGCCTACATAGAGCACCTTGCCCTGCCGGACCAGATCATCCAGCGCCCGCAGCGTCTCTTCAATGGGCGTTTCCGGATCATACCGGTGGCAATACAGCAGATCCACATATTCAGCACCCAGCCGTTTCAGGCTGGCATGACATTGCTCGGTAATATGCTTACGGGACAGGCCGCGGTCATTGGGACCGTCACCCATTACGCCGTATACTTTGGTCGCCAGCACATAGGATTCGCGCGGATAGCTGCTCAAGGTAGCACCCAGCACTTTTTCCGCTGCCCCTTTCTCATACACATTAGCCGTATCAAAAAAATTAACACCCAGGGAGTAAGCGGTTTCAATGGCTCTAACGGCATTGTCCTGTTCTACATATCCTCCGTAGGTCAACCAGCTTCCCAGGCTGATCTCACTGACTTTAAGTCCGGTTCCACCTAATCTGCGGTATTTCATGAATCCTTGCTCCTCTCTGAATCCGGCCCTGTTAACCGGTTGCTCCATACACATGTTCATTCTAGAACAGATTGTATATAATAGAAAGAAGTGAAAAATAGTTTATTATATGTCATCCAGTATAGTTGCTATACTCTGGTATAGTGCCTTGGAACAGGAGGAAATCCCTTGAAAGCAGCCAATTCTGCCAGTAATTACATCCCTAAGAATCCCGTCTCTATTGAATGCAACATAGAAAAAACATTGGAGGTACTAGCCGGAAAATGGGCTTTCCTGGTGCTGAGAGAGCTGCAGGGCGGCACGAAACGCTTCGGCGAGCTGCAGCGCAATATCGAAGGCATCAGCCCGCGCGCGCTGACCAGCACCCTGAGACATCTTGAAGATCATGGTGTACTGGAACGCTGCGTCTACCCGACCGTTCCGGTTACTGTGGAATATACTCTGACCCCCAAAGGTGCGGATCTGCATCAGATCCTTCATGAAATGAAGCTGTGGTCCGCCAAATGGACCTGAGCCCAGCCCATAGCTATTGTTTAGAGAGCATTTCACTGTACAGCTGCCTTACCGATTCTTTCGGCTCAAGCCCCAGCTCATAGTTTAGCAGTTCCTTCATCGCATGATAATGCCGGATCAGGCTGATCCGGTCTTTTTGGCGGAAATAAATTCCCATCAGCAGCTCATGCGCCTCTTCATCAAGCGGTGATTTATCCAGCAGCAGATGAACCCGGTGCATAGCCTCCTCCAACCGTCCCTCCGCGATAAAGTATCTGCACAGCCTCTTCGACAGCATCACGTAGAATCCGAGCATCTCCGCTCTCTTCGAGCTGCTCCATAAATAATCATCATCCGCGAACAGCTCACCTTGATACAGCTCCAAGATATATTCATATTTGGGTACCCTAAGCGGGGTCAAGGGAGGATTCGACCTGGCAAAATCCTCAAATTCCCATAAATCCCCGGCAGCACCGGCAATCTCCATCCGGTAGCTCCCGCCCTTGAAATGAATTTCCACATGGATTCCCGCTTTTTTGAGTGCAGTCTTCATTTTGTAGATTGTGGTATGCAGATTGGAGTTAGCCTGCACGTCACTGCACTCCGGCCATAGCGCCTGAATAATCTGGCCTTTGGGAACGTAAGCCGGCCCTTTCAGAAACAGGAAGGACATCAGTTCCTTGGACTTATAGGTTCTCCATTTGACCGTATCCTCCCGGCCGCCCGCATTCAGCACATCGAACCCCCCGAAGCTGACAATCCTTGCCTGCTTAAGCGGCATCATCTGTTCTCCGTACAGCCGCCGTTTCTTCTGATAGCGTGTTACTGCCCGGTCAAGCTGCACAGGTGTCGGCGGCTTAAGCAAATAATCCAGGGCTTCAATCCGAAAGGCTTCCACGGCATACGAATCATGTGCAGTCACAAAAACAACCTCCAGATCCCTGAAGCTCTCCAGCAGTATTCCTGCGAGATCCACACCGTTCATCACCGGCATCTCCATATCCAGGAACACAATATCCGGCTGCAGCACCCGTATTTGCTCCAGTGCCTCCTTAGGCCTTTGAAATGCCCCGACTACATCTACCCGTCCATCCTTTTGCAGCAGGTAATGGAGCACATCCAGTGCCGGTTTTTCATCATCGATAATTACCGCTCTTATCATCCTAATCCTCCAGTGTGCTTCACGAATACGGATAGCCCAATGAAATGAGCTGTGATGTCTGGCAGACAGCTAAGAAATCCAAGAAAAAGGGTGCCCTCAGCAAACGGCACTTAGAGGACACCCGGTTAATGAACAGCCAATCTATATGATGTATTTCATTGCAAATTTGAATAATTTGTGATTTATAAACATTTTATCATGCGCAAATAAGGCTGTAAATCATTGATTTCATATCCTGTCTGAACAGAAAAAAACCGGCATTCCACTAAGAGAATGCCGGCAACAATGAACTGGAAAAAGTGGATTCAAAAACGAACAGCATCAGCAAGCGAAAATACTTAATACTTAAAACTTAATACTTAATACTTAATAGCCTGCACCAGTGCAGCGACTTCTTCAGCAGTACCCAGCTGCAGTGCCTTGGCAGCCAGCTCCTTCATCTCCGCCGCGGACAGCTTGGCAATCTGGCTGCGTGCCGGCAGGATGGAGGTTGCACTCATACTGAATTCATCGAGGCCCAGACCCAGCAGCAGCGGAATAGCTGTGGCATCTCCGGCCATTTCGCCGCACATTCCCGTCCATTTGCCCTCTGCATGAGCAGCATCAATTACATTCTTGATCAGACGCAGGATGGCCGGATTGTACGGCTGGTACAGGTAGGAGACCCGTTCATTCATCCGGTCAGCAGCCATAGTATATTGAATCAGATCGTTCGTCCCAATACTGAAGAAATCCACTTCCTTCGCGAACTGGTCTGCGAGTACCGCAGTAGAAGGAATCTCAACCATGATACCCAGCTGAATCTGATCCGATACTGCCTTGCCTTCTTCACGCAGCTTAGCCTTCTCTTCCAGCAGCAGATCACGGGCTGCACGGAATTCACCCAGAGTGGCAATCATCGGGAACATGATGCGCAGATCGCCATGCACACTGGCTCTCAGCAAAGCACGCAGCTGGGTACGGAAGATATCCTGGCGGTCCAGACAGAGCCGGATCGCGCGGAACCCGAGGAAGGGATTCATTTCCTTCGGAAGCTCCAGGTATGGCAGCTCCTTGTCGCCGCCGATATCCAGTGTACGGACAACAACCGGCTTGCCTTGCATATTCTCAAGCACGGTGCGGTAGGCATTATACTGAATTTCCTCGGAAGGCAGCTTGTCGCGGCCCATGTATAGGAACTCTGTGCGGTATAAGCCTACACCTTCGCCACCATTGTCAATGACGCCTGCAACATCATTCGGCGTACCGATATTGGCTGCCAGCTCTACATGCTTGCCGTCTGCGGATACCGTAGGCTCTTCGCGGAGCTTTTTCCATTCTGCGATCTGCAGGTCGTACTCCTTCTGCTTGGCTATGTACAAGGCTACTTCAGCTTCGCCGGGATTCACCAGCACATCTCCGCTTAACCCGTCTACAATGATAAGGTCTCCGGCTTTCACCTCAGACATTACATGCTTTGTTCCAACGACTGCCGGTATTTCCAAGGAACGGGCCATAATTGCCGAGTGCGAGGTACGTCCGCCGATATTGGTAGTGAAGCCTTTTACATATTTACGGTTAAGCTGTGCTGTATCTGAAGGCGTCAGATCCTCAGCAATTACAATAACCTCTTCGCTGATTTCCGCCGGGCTGACATAGGAAATTCCCAGCAGATGGTTCAGCACACGCTTGGTTACATCACGCATGTCGGCAGCACGTTCCTGCAGATAGGTGCTTTTCATATTCTCGAACATTTCGATGAACTGGTTAGCGACCTCCTGCAGCGCATAATCCGCGTTAACAGCTTCCTCACGGATTTTGTCCATCACCGGGCTGATCAGCTCCGGATCTTCCAGAATCAGCAGATGGGATTCGAAAATCTCTGCTTTCTTCTCTCCCAGCTCTGCCAGTGTACGCGACTTAATCCGCGCCAATTCACCCTTGGATATCTCCAGGGCGCTCTCCAGCCGGACAATCTCAAGCTCCACATCGCTTATGGCGGTCTTCGTGATCGTGTAGTCCGGATGCTTCAGGATAAACGCTTTAGCAACAGCAATACCTGCAGAAGCCGCGATGCCTGAAATCTTAATCATTGAGCTCGCCCAAGCCCTCTTTAATCATTACATCCTGAAGTGCGCCAAGGGCTTCTGCTTCCTGGCCGCCTTCAGTGATCAGGGTCAGGGTATCGCCGCTTTCCAGTCCGAGTGACAATACACCGAGAATGGATTTCAAAGTAACTTTCTTACCCTTTGCTTCAGCAAAGGCTTCAGTGTCCTTAAACTTGGTAGCTGTATTGACCAGCGCCGTGGCCGGACGCGCGTGAATTCCGTCTTCGTCGATAATTCTGAATGTTGTTTGCATGCTTCTCTCCAACTCTCTTTATAGTTTTTGGTTTCAGCTATTACTGCAGAATAAACAAGAAAAGGCAAAACCACACCTTTGATAAGGTAGCGGTTTTGCCTGATTTAACAGTAACAACCCGAAAAATATACACTACTTTTTATAACATAACTCTAGCAATATAGCAAATCACTGTGCCTCTCCGCTGTTACAAATAGAATCCAGATGAACGTTCAGCACCCGGATCATCCGCTGTGAATTCAGCCGTTCAGGCTCCAGCATGGCGTGCAGGGCCAGTCCGTCGACCACGGCATACAGCCGCTCAGCTTCACTGTCCTTATCCAGCTCCTGCCGGAGCAGCTCATGCTGGTCCAGATAATCAATCAGCTGGATGACCAGGGGATAGATAGCGTCATGACGCTCATCGTTATGTTCCCCGGCGGACTTGAGATGGAAGATAAACGCGAACCATACCTCCATTTCCGCCATGCTGCCGTCATCCGTAGGAAGCAGCTCCAGCAGCACCCTGGCAACCTGTTCCCTGGGTGGAAGGTCTGTCTGCATGATGTCCACGATCCGTGCAGTGACCCGTTCCTTCACCAGATTCATGGCAAACACCAGCAATTCATGCTGGGTGGAGAAATAATGGCGCAGCGCTCCCAGAGACACACCCGCCTCAGCAGCAATATTACGCACAGTTGCCCCTTTGATTCCCTGATGAATAATGACACGCCAGGTCGCTTCTGCAATATTAGATTTTCGCTCTGAATGATCTACTATTTTTGGCATGCCCATATTGTAGCATAAGCAGAATACGAAACACAATTTAAACAATACGGTTGTATTGTTTAAATTTCGCTGCTATACTTCCGTTATTACCACAAATAATCCTGACAAGAGGTGCTTTATGAATCTGGTAGCATGGGCAATTGTTACGTGCGAAGTATTATTCTGGGTGGTCATTCTTGCCGGTTTCACGGCACGTTATATTTTCAAGCGCAACACGCTGGGCCTGATTTTTCTGGCGCTGACTCCGGTGCTGGATATTATTCTGTTAATCATCTCCGGTGTTGATCTGGCCGGGGGAGCTTCCGCTACGACAGCGCATGCGCTTGCGGCTGTGTATATCTCAGTATCCATCGTGTTCGGCAAAAGCATGATCGCCTGGGCCGACGAACGCTTCCGCTACTATGTCACCAGGCAAGGGGCACAGCCGGTCAAACGGTACGGTATGGAGCATGCCCGCCATTATTTCAAAGGCTGGGTGAAGCATCTGCTCTCTTTTGCGCTCGCCGCAGGCATTCTATATGGACTCATCGTCTGGATTGACGATCCCGCCCGCACGGAAGCGCTGTTAAGCATTCTGACGGTATGGTCCGTTGTAGTCGGCATTGACTTGATCATCACCGTTACCTATTTCATCTGGCCCAGACAGATAAAGGGCAGCGCACGCTGAAACATTTTCCAGACCTTCGTTACAGCTTATTCACGGCTTATTCACCCGCTCTTATATTTTTGACCGTCCGGTTCTCCAGTGTGAAATTCCGGTAGATTCGCTCTCCGCCTTCGCCTGTAGGGGCTTGTGCCAATAATCCTACTTTGATCGTTTCTCCCACCGGTAGGTTAAAGAAGCGCATCATATCAAACCTTACACCATCTGTCGAATAATGAAAAGCGAAGGCATTACCGGATCTGGCAGCCTGCAGCCATACCTCATTGCCATTGATATTACAGCCATTCGCATCATCCGAGGTCTGGTTCGTCACTACACTGACTACAGCGTGGGTATCGAAATCTGTCAGCTCAAAGCAGGCTTTGGCCCAGACCGTCAGGTCCTGCATCACCATAATGGAAGAGGAATCGTAGGTATCCCGGAAGTCATGACTAACCTTCACCCGCAGCACGAAATCGCCGGACACTTCTGTATAGAAGAAGGGTGCATTCGTCAGACTCTCAGGGGTAAGCCCTTCTTCGGCAATAGCACCGTTGTTGCAGAAAAAGTCGCTGTTAGCAGTGGCTTCTAATATAATAGCATCATCCTCAAACCTGATGTTCCCCTCATTCATCCACTTGTAAGTATTGAAATCCGCTAATGTCATTCATTATTCCTCCCATTTTTGGATAATTCTTATTTATTGCAAACGCATTCTCTTACTATAGCAAAAATGGTAATTCATCTCAAAACTATATTTCGGCAGTATGAAAATAATTGTGTTGACTTAAACCATGGTTTAAGTCGTATCCTATTCCTGTCGACAAGTAAACAACCCCATGGAGGTCTCCAGATGAAATATGTTTCCATTAGCGAAGCTGCAGCCCAGTTAGGGATTCCGGAATCAACGATCCGTTATTATGAGAAAAAGGGTTTATTGCCACAGATGGAGCGTGATGAAGCCGGGAGGCGGATATTCTCGGAGAATCGTATTGCTTTCCTTAAGATCATTATTTATCTGAAAAATACGCATATGCCCATCAGCAGTATCAGGCAATATGTGGACTGGATATTAGAAGGGGAGAGCACGACTGAACTCCGGCTTAAAATGTTTCAGGAGCACAAGCAGGCTGTGCTGGCGGAAATTGCACTCATGACAGAATCCTTGCAGGGCATCGACAAGAAAATTGCCCGTTATACAAATTATTTATCAAAATAATGAGAAGAGGTTCTAAAATGAAACTTACAGGAAACACAATCCTTATTACTGGCGGAGGCTCGGGAATCGGTCTCGCTTTTGCCGAACGCTTCATCAGCGGCGGAAATACAGTCATCATTACTGGACGGCGTGAACAGGTCCTACAGGATGCCAAGGACAAGTTCCCCGGCCTGATTACCCGTGTAAGTGATTTGAATATAGAATCCGAGCGTACCGCCTTGTTCGACTGGGTAACTGCGAACTATCCCGAAGTGAATGTGTTAGTGAACAATGCCGGGACCCAGCAGCGCTTCAATGTACTCAAAGCAGATGCGAGAAACAACTGGGCTTATTTCAATCAAGAAATCACAACTAACCTTGAAGCCCCTCTTCATCTGGCTATGCTATTCGCTCCATTATTCGCAGCACGGGAAGCGGCGGCTATCCTCAACGTCACCTCCGGCCTGGCCTTCACACCGTTTGCCATTGGCCCGATCTATTCAGCGACGAAGGCGGCGCTCCATTCCTTCACGATGAGCCTGAGACTCCAGCTCTCTGATACCTCTGTAGAAGTGATCGAGATTGCACCTCCGGCAGTAAATACGGATCTCGGCGGAAGCGGGCTGCATGTGCACGGCGAACCGTTAGATGCGTTCACGGATGGAATCTTCCAGGGATTAGCGGAGGGACTGCAGGAAATCGGCTATGGCACTTCAGTGGACCGGCTGCGCATGTCGCGGGATAAGATCGATGAATACGCGGTCAATATGTATCAGGCAATGAAGAGTTATATTGAATAACATAATCATCGCGCTCATTACGCTTGGTATACAAACAACCCCGCCGCAAATGGACGGGGTTTATCTTTTTTTATTGAAACCTGCCGGGTACGGAGGCCGTAGTTAAGGGTAACTAACGATTAAAGCCGCACCGCAATGGCTACTACAACCTTAGAGGAGGAAACAAGATGTTTAAGAAAATTCTTGGTAAAGTCCTGCACTCCGTAGAGCAGTCCAAACATAGCGGATACCGCAGGCATTCGAGCAGCAACAAAGGGAGGCCAGTATCCAGAAGGCATTCAAGCAGCAGCCACGGATACAAGCGGCATTCCTCTTCAGATGCCCGCCGCGGAGGAACCGGACATAAATACTATAAGAACCGTTACGGCAGTTCAAGCTGATGTCAGCTTGATTACTTCCTACAGATTCATAAGGCGCCTCCCAGCATTTGGCTGAGGGCGCCTTTTTTTGAACAGATATCAACGCAGCAGACTCTTATACAATTCTCCGGCCTCACGGATAAACACAGCCGTGTCCGGATAGGTCTCCTGCTCTCCAAGCAGGCGGGACAGAATCTGCAGCATTCCAGACGACAGCTCCAGCTCTTCCCGCCAGCTCCGCTCCGCCCCTCCCCGTACAGGCTTATAACCGGAATACAGCATGAACAGCATCAGTTGTCCTACATCGTACAAATCCGAGGTGATCTCTGGTGGCCTATGTTCCGGCAGCCCTTTCTCCCTCGGCTTCAGCCGCCCAGGCACGGTATCCGCCTCTCCAATCTTTGCTGCCAATCCGAAATCAATTAAGTACAGGTCTTCATTCTGGAGAATCACATTGGGAATCCGCAGATCCAGGTGAACGTATCCGCGAGAATGGACATGGGCAACCCGCTCCATCAGCTTCAGTGTCGTGGCCAGACACTCCCGCTCACCGTAGACAATCCGCTCATCAAAGATCAGATCCTCCAGCGTCTTCCCCGCAATGTAATCGGTAACCAGCCAATTCGAGCCTTTATATTCAAAATAATCACGGCAAGCCGGAATGTTAGGATGCTCCATTACCCGTAGAATTGTACTCTCTCTGGCAAGCATCGCCCGGCCAACCGCTTTCTTACTGGGTCTGGACTGTTTGAGTGCCAGAGGCGTCCCGTCTTCAGGACTCCGGGTAAGGTACGTCAGCCCGTAGCTGCCTTCTCCCAGCAATGCCTCTATTGTATAATTCCCGCCAATTACAGCCCCTTCCGGGAAGGGATAATCCCGCCAGGCCCGGATGAACCCGCGCCACCGTTCAAATGCCATAACCATTACGCCCCCTCTCCGCTTCCTGCACCAGATAGATTATCAGTAGCAGTATTATCTCACAGATGACGGTATCTGGCACCGGAGTCGAGGCAAGGCAGCACTTAAGCAGGGAGTTAGCTACAGGAAAAAGAGGCTGTCCAACCAGCCCATTTCATGGCTTTGGGAACAGCCCCTTAGTTATGTATCAACAATGTTGTACGTTTTGCAGCTTTGACTCCAAGATACCTGAGGGTTCGCGAGGATTCATGTATGAAATACAACAATGATCCCGCATAGCCGCGTAGACAAGCAGAAATCCTGCCTTTTGTACAACAATTTCCGGTTAGGCTCGAATTCATGAGCTAAATGTTGTATTTAGGGCAGGATTAAGCTCCTCAGAACACCTTCTTCTTATCCCGTTCCTCAATCAGAATCTGCACAGACTCCTTAAATCTTAGCGCATGCACGATTTCCCGCTCCCGCAGGAACTTGAGGCTGTCCTGCAGATCCACGTCATCCGTCATATCGATCAGCCACTGGTATGTAGCCCGGGCCTTTTCTTCGGCGGCAATGTCCTCGTAGAGGTCAGCCAGCGGATCACCTTTGGCCTGGATATACGCAGCTGTCCAGGGGACCCCTGCTGAATTCTGGTAGAACAGCGCGTGGTCACGCTGTGCATAGTTCGGGCCAAGCCCGGCAGCTTCGAGTTCACTGATCGATGCATCTTTTGTCAATTTATATATCATTGTAGCAATCATTTCCAGGTGCGCGAATTCCTCGGTCGAAATATCGGTCAACACACCGATAACCTTATCCGGTATTGCATAGCGCTGATTCATGTAACGTAGGGCCGCCGCCAGTTCCCCGTCCGCACCGCCGTATTGCTCCATCAGGTAACGCGCCATCCGCACATCGCATTTGCCTACACGCACCGGGTATTGTAGCTTCTTCTCGTAGATCCACATTCGTGTGCTTCCCCCTCCTCAGACTTTTATGTTCTCCGTCCTACGGTTCAGACTTGCCACGGCCAAGGGCTCTGGCTCCATTCCCATGGACACTTTGAGTAGGCGCGCCCGAAATTCTGCAGGGGTCCGTAAAGCTCCTGAAACTGGTTCGCCAGCTTGGTGCGTTCGAAGGTCAACTGATTGAACTGCTCTATGGCCTTCAGATCCTCCGTGTGGGTGTCCAGGTACAGGTTCAGCTCAACAAGTGCGAAATCGAGCACCTGCAGTTGTTCCAGCATTTCATAATAACGGGGTTCGCAAGGATTAGCTTCCATCGCCTACTTCCCTCCTTTGGACTTGGACTCATACGGGCTGAACAGCGCGGGCCACAGCGTTCCGTACTTCAGCGCTTCCGGCAGGGAGAACTGCGGCAGATTCGGGGGCTGAAAATTAATGAATTGGTTCGGCGGTACTACATACGTCTTGAACGGCACCGGCGGACAAGGATCAAACGGTCCCCTGTACGGCGTCCATACACGCTCCTGGGAGTTCAATGATCATTCCTCCTTATAGATTAATGGTATACCTTTATTATTCCAGATCTCACCTTCCTAACTAATTTATGACGGCTCCAGAGAGGAATAGAACCCCTTCGCAAAAAAGGGAACATCAAGCAGCCCTGTTATGGCTTCTTTATGTTCCCGTTAAAATATAGCCGCTATTTCGACGATTCTCTCGCTTATCTTTATTTTCCTCTGCGTCTGTTTTAGTCATGGACAGAGCTCGGTAAAAGAATACGGATAATATGTAGTTATGTGAATCCCTCAACTCAAAGCCCCGTCTGACGGCATAACAAAATTGTCTTGTTCATTTTCGATAAATCTGACCTTACGCTTTCTGCAGCCGCCGACAAGAACTTTTCACTGTCCAGAATTTCCTAAAAGACAAAAAATTTAGGTCCAAATCCTTTTCCCGCACTTTGGGCAGACCGGAGCCCGTGATCGGAAAGGCTGTCTAACACAACAACATTCTCTGGGTATATTTTCCCGAGCAAGGCCCACAGCACAAGCGGATTTCCTCCGGCGGAGATCACATGGATGCCTTCCTTATCCGTGACCAGCCCCGGCAAGCCGAGAATATCTGCTGGACGGTGTCCGGTAATATCCGCATATTCTGCGGGGCTTGCTGGCAGCCCGGGTTCAACCTGACCGTTCGGCCGGTACATAAAGCGATGCCCTCTGAAGATTTGACCCAGGTCCACCCGATAGGTAACCCCATCCAGCTCCAAATCATAGTTAAGGAGTACACGATCTTGAACCGTAACCGGGACGATACGTGCTTCGGTAACATGCTGCAATTGCTGTGGATCAGGCTGAGCCAGATTCCATGCTTCCCCCTCAAGGACCTGGCTTCGCGGTGCCGCAAAATACTCCTCTTCCCCGTAGCGGAAAGCAACAGGCACAGCTGCACCTGCAGCATCCGCCAAAACCGTCCATACGGGATACCACTGAAGAAGATAGCCCGGGGCAGTTCCCGGATGTCCGTTCAGACTCGCCGGAAGAATCGTCCCCAGCCGGTATTGGAACCCGTATCCCACAGCGGATAATTCTGGGCTTAACCAGCCTTGTGCGTATTCAACCAACGCTTTGTGCGTGATTTTCTTGCTCATAATTGCCGTGAGGAACTTGGCACGCGGTTGTTCAATAAATCTTACTCCTCTGTCGCTGCCTGCCCCCTGCCTGATCTCAATCGGAACCTCTTCCCAATTCTCGAAAGGAAGCAGCGCATCTCTTAGGAGAATGAACTGGTGCAAATATTCATTGAACATCTGCATAACAACAGGTCCTCCAGCCGGACCCATCAATAAATCCGCTACTCTGTGCGTCCAAAGATGGTTCTCGCAATGGCTTCGGAAATACACATTTCCCAGCGTTTGAGGGTCATGCTGTCTGGCAGCTGACTTCTCCACATTATATTCGCGGGCCCAAAGGGACAGCTTTTCCCCAATCTGTCTGGCTTGGCGGGTCACTTCAACTCCGGCTTTTCCTGTAAGTTCCAGCTGACCCAGCGGCAAATCCGCTTCTCTGCCCTCAATCGCCAGATTAGCCTGCAGATTATCCAGCAGCAGCCTGTGATCCGCCGCTTCACCAAGTCTAAGCAGCACAGCTTCCAATAAAATATCCAGTTCTCTTACAATATCCTTGGCTACATATACTCCCTCGGCAAGACGCCAATCTACGCTCCCATCCTCCTGCACTGTAAGAATAGAAGGTTTGGCACGGAGTAACGGAGCAATCTCAACAGAAGTTCCCCACGTAATTTTCTTATTGTCTGCTGTTAAGGTATAGCTTGACATATTTGAACACCTCCAAAGTGATATAAGATGAAGCGGACGGTTACTCGGATATCCCTCCTTTAATACATTTAAATATATCGATCTATTGAGCAAAAAAAATTACATTTCAAACTCTGCTGAAATATAATTTTTAAGTGTTGCTTGGTTTAGCTTATAGATATGATAGGTTCCTTCTTTTCTTACCAGTTCAAGCAGGCCGCACTCCTGCAGTTGCTTCAAATGATGGGAAAGAGTTGAACCCGGAAAGTTCAAATGCTCCCCGATCCCGGAACAGCTGAGTTCCTCATGCTTGCTGAGCAGAGCAACTATTTTCAATCGCGTAGGCTCCCCGAGGGCTTTATATATTTTTACCGCATTTTTTAGCGTGTTGTCGTCAAGCTTCATAGCAGGCCCCCCTTTCCATATATTAATACATTTATATATATCGATATATTAACGATGCATGTAACAAATGTCAAGGTCTCTATATTTATCCCCTTCCAGAAACGCCTATAAAACCAATTATTCTGCTGATGGTCCTGTTAATTACATAAGTTATTTATGCGGGATCGATCGAAGGGATTGTCCGCTGCAGCGAATTCCTAGGACCGATTATTATGATCATGGTCCTGCTTGTCCTGCTCGCCAACGCTAACATTATTCACTTAAAACAGATCCTTCCTGTCTATGTGGATAGCGGTGCGTAAGGTGAAGGGCACTCTCTAGAAAATGTAGCCAGCCCTGATGTACTAATTTTTTGAAATTGAAGTTCTTTACCGGTCACGCCAAAAAGCAGCCCGTCCTTAGACTGGCTGCCAAATGTATTCGTTAACGTATGCAATATAATCCAGCTGCTCTATTCGTTCCAAATAAGCACTTGGACCGGCGTAGGATTATAGGCGTTGCATGGATTGTTCAATTGAGGGCAATTGCTGATCAGCACCATGGAATGGCAGCTGGATTGGAGCTCCACATAACATCCTGGTCCCGATACGCCATCCTCAAACGTTAACCCGCCCTCAGGCGTTACAGGTACATTCATGAAAAAGTTAATGTTCGGAGACAGGTCTCTTTTTGCATAACGGTGGCCTTCCGGATGTTTGGCAAGCTCCAGCATTTCGTAATAGCGGGGTTCGCAAGTGTACCCTGTTACATTTTAACTGCTTCATTTCAGCAATTGCCCTGCTTACTCTTTATCTTCTTCCGTATCTTCTGCATCCTCTGCGGACTCCGGCGGATTCGCCCGGTGAATATTAATCCGGGTAATCCGCAGCCGGGTGGACTCCTCTACCTCAAAGGTGACGTCGCCGACCACCACCTGTTTGCCTTTGGACGGATTCCCCTCCAGCTCCTTGAACAGCCAGCCGCCAATCGAATCCACTTCTTCATCCTCGATGATGACGCCAGTAAGATCATTCACGTCTTCGATCAGCATGCGGCCTTCAACGGAAATATATTCTCCGCTATACTCCACACTCGGGCGTTCATCCTCGAATTCGTCATGCAGATCGCCGACGATCTCTTCCAGAATCTCTTCGGCGGTCAGCAGCCCCGCCGTCCCGCCATATTCGTCTACGACCAGGGTCAGCTGGGCTTTGTTCTTCTGCATCAGACGGAGCGCATGGCTGATCTCCATCGATTCCGGAACATTCAGAATCGGCCGGACCAGTGAAGCCAGGTCATTCTGCTGCTCTAGCGGTGCGAAGAGAAGATCTGTAATATGGATGAAGCCGATAATCCGGTCCTTATCCTCGAAGGCTACCGGATACCGGGAATGCTTCGTTTCCGTAATGATCCGCATATTCTCCTCCAGCGGGAGATTGCTGTACAGTACATCCATATCCGTACGCGGGAGCATCACTTCACGGGCCAGCAGATCGGAGAATTCGAAGATGTTGTCCATCAGCTTCATCTCATCCTTGTCGATAACCCCGCTTTTCGCACTCTGATTCATCAGGATACGGATCTCCTCTTCAGAGTGGGCAGCTTCGGCTTCACTGGCCGGTTCAACACCAACCAGCCTCAGCAGCGCATTAGCTGACGCATTCAGCACCCAGATGAAGGGCAGGAACACATTATAGAAGAACATCAGCGGAGCGGACAGCAGCAGCGCTGAGCCTTCAGTTTTTTGAATCGCCAGGGACTTCGGTGCAAGCTCACCCAGCACAATATGTAAGAAGGTAATAATCGAGAACCCGATAATCACAGATACCGTAGAGATCAGGGTCTGATCCGATACGCCAAGCTGATACATCAGCGGTTCCACCAGCAGCTCAGAGATCGCCGGTTCTCCGACCCAGCCGAGTCCCAACGAGGCGAGCGTAATCCCGAACTGGGTGGCAGACAGATACGAATCCAGTCTTTTATTGACCTTCAGCGCATACCCGGCCATTTTGTTGCCTTCGCTGACCAGCTGGGTCAGACGTGACTGTCTGACCTTTACCAGCGAGAACTCCGCCGCAACGAAGATCCCATTCAATAATACGAGCACCAGAACGAGCAAAAGATTAAGCACTAAGCTTCCTATGTCAAATTCCGTATGCACTATAATAACGCCCCATTTCTACAGAGTGATCGCTTTTCTTGTCTTGAAATCAACCTCAGGATAATACATATCGGCTACCAGAAGGTTGGGCCCGCAGCAGCCGGCGGCATCGCAGTAGCAATTCACTTTCTGATTCAGCGGATGCTTAGTCTGCCACTCGGTGAAAATGTCATCCAGCCTGGTGCTGCTGATATTGCCAAATGCGGAAATATCGGCGAAATCTGTTACGAATACATCGCCCGTAAATAAATTTACGTTCACCCGGTTTCTTCCGTCCGGGTCATTGCGCAGAGTAACATTCTTCTCACTGCGCAGTCTGCGCAGCAGCTGCTGGTCTTCCTCGAGGAAGCTGCAGGCGAAGAACGGCAGCGTGCCGAACAGCATCCACATCTCAGGGTCCCGGGCATCCAGCAGGGAATGAATGGCTGCATTCATCTCTTGGAGTGACAATACGGGCAGCTTCGAAGCGAAGCTGGAGGCATACATCGGATGCACCTCATGGCGTCTTGCCCCCATCTCCCCGATCAGCTTGTGGATCTGCGGGAGCTTGGTATGCGTACGGTAATTAATCATCGACTCCGCCGAGATAAGCATACCGTCATTGCTAAGCCGGCGGGAATTCTCCAGCATGGTGTCATACAGACGGTAGGCGGCTTCCTTCGAGACCGGATGCCCGCTGTTCGCGAAGCCCACCTCATGGAAGTCATCCCCGTTAACATAGTTGAAAGAGATATGCATGACATCCAGGTATGGAAGCAGCTGCTCATAACGGGAATACGGCATGGTAAGATTCGAGTTGATCTGAGAACGGATCCCCCGCTCACGTGCATATTTCAGCAGCGGCACGATGGTATTCTCCACCGTTCCGGCACGGAACATCGGCTCCCCGCCGGTGATGCTGATGGTCTGCAGATGCTCAACCTCTTCCAGACGGCGCAGCATATTGGTGAGCGGCAGCAGCTCCCCTTCTTTCATAGTCAGGCTGTCTCCAACTGCGCAGTGCTCACAGCGCATGTTGCACAGATTGGTCACCGTCATCTCTACGCTGGTCAGCACATGCCGCCCGTGCTGGCGAAGAGAGGTAATCGGATCCCAGGGATCGTACTCCGGCGACAGCTCTTGTACAGGTATTGATGATGATGATGGCTCTAATATACTCATTTCTTAATGCTCCTTTAATGCTTATTCCTTATTATTAACCCAAAACAATTGAAAAAGAACGATAACTTACGCTATATCATACCACGACAAGCGAAAAACTGCGCATCTGCCGCCTATTTGCTTTAATTTCAAAAAAACAGCAAGGCTGAGAATACAGCTCCGCAGCCAAGCGGACACCTGTATTCTTTCCTCGCTGCTAACAACGCTAATCAAGTGCTCTTCACTATAAGCTCTCCCCCGTCAGTCACATCAACAATGACCACAGAGAGGGCTTTGCCAAGATCATGCTCATAAGGGGTGACCGGTTCCCCTTCCGGGCCGTTAAGCACACGTACAACGGGTCTGTGCGGTATGCTGGGATCAATCTTGACCACAACACCGCTCTCGCCGGTGCTAAGCTTGACGGTAAGCCCCAGAGGATAGATCGCCACACGGTCTCTGAAAATCTCCAGCTGCTTCTGCTCATACAGCGTGCCGGAGCCGACGTACAGCGCCTCGACCGCCTGATGCGGCAGCATGGCTTTTTTGTATATCCGGTTGGAGGTCATCGCATCATAGGAATCCGCCACACCCAGCCACTTCGCATATTCATGAATCTGCGGACCAGTCAGACCGCGCGGATAGCCGGAACCGTCGATCCGCTCATGATGCTGCAGTGCACAATGGGCCGCGAGCAGCGGGATATTCGGCTCTTCCTTAAGAATCCGGTAACCGATCTCGGTATGCGCCTGCATATGCTTGAATTCATCTTCACTAAGCATCCCGGGCTTCTGAACAATTTTGACCGGAATCTGTGTCTTGCCGATGTCATGCAGCAGCGAACCGAGTCCGATGACCCGCAGTTCTTCCTTGCTGTAGCCATGGGCAATGCCAAGCACCAGTGTGTAGAGGCATACGTTCAGGGAATGCACATACAGATAGTTGTCTGCGGTGTGCATATCCAGCAGCATAATCATCGGATCTTCCTGAGCCGACATATCGTCCAGTATGGAATCCATCACTTTGGAGAATTTCTTATCCAGGTGGTAGAAGCCCTTGGTAATTCCCGAAGCGCCGGACATTTGCTGAAATTGATTTCTGATTACCTTGAGCGCCTGATTTCGCGTCTCATCCTGCAGCATTCCGGGAATCACGACATCTTCCGTGACGGAATCCTCTATATAGATATAGCCGATATCGATCCTAGCGAGCCGCTTGATCAGGGCATCAGTAAGCTCTACTCCATCAGCGAGCAGAACCAGTCCTTCATCATTATAAATTTTTTTACCCAGCTTCATTCCCGCCTGAAGCCGATTCACGGATACTAAACGCACCTTGGCTCACTCCTGCCTTTAACGGTAAATTGCTATTCTGTTTCGGAATCCTTGGGTCAAACGCTGTGCCTATACCGTTACCTTGAGCGACCGGACAAGCGGATGTATGTAAGACTGCCTCTCTTGCCCGGTGATGCTAAGCCGGGTGAGCTTAACGCATAATGAACAGCCAGAAGACAGCCGCAAGTATGAACCGGTAAATCGCGAAATGGGTCGGTCTGATCTTCTGGATCATCCTCATGAACAGAACAACTACCACATAGGACACCACGAAAGAAATCACGAAGCCAATAGCGAAATACCAGATCGTATCATTCGTGAAATTGCGGTAGGAATCCAGCAGTTCATAGCCCGAGGCTGCACACATAATCGGAATCGCGATGAGGAAGGAGAAATCCGCCGAAGCCTTGTAGCTGACCCCGCTGAGCATCCCCCCGGAGATGGTCGAACCGGAACGGGAGAACCCTGGCCAGAGTACGGAAATGATCTGATAGAGCCCGATCGCCAGCGCCTGCCCGTAGGACAGATCATCCAGCTCATGCGCGGTCACGCGAATCTTGCGTTTGTTGACCCATTCCGCGATGATCATCAGAATCCCGCCGGCCACCAGTGCCCAGAGAACCGTAGATGCGCCGAACAGGCTTTTGATGAAATCACGGGCGAAAAAAGCTACGGCGAGCGCAGGCACTATACCCAGCAGCACATGAATCAGGTTCAGGCGTGATGCCGGCATGACTCCGCCTCTGCTTCTGCCGCTGCGGCCGATCCCCAGGAGATTCAGAATCCGCTGGCGGTAGACAATGGCAATGGCCAGAATGGCCCCAAGCTGAATGACAATCTCATACGTCTTCATAATGGAATCCTGCTCGTCAAACCCCAGCAGCTTCGTGGTAAGAATCATGTGTCCCGTTGATGATACCGGAATAAACTCGGTTATTCCTTCTACAATTGCCAGAATTATTGCTGTAATTGTATCCATATAATCCTCCTGATCTAGTCAATGAAACCTGGTGCAGCTATGACTTCTAATGTTTGAATGAATTACGGGATGTATCAGGTGGCCAGGCTCACCCAGCGGGCAACTTCGCTCTCATCGAGACTCCCCGGGCGCTGGAGCTCCATCCGCAGCAGATCGCGCAGAAAATGGGGCAGCAAATATACAGGCTCCCGGCCATTCGCTATACTCTCATACCCTGTGCGGAATGTAAACATATCCAGCGTGCCGACGCTATACTCCCGTTCGTCTTCCAGCTTCTCTCCGCCGACAAAAATCGCAATACCGTTATCATACGGCATGACCCTTGGATCGTACAAGATTTTTAATCCGTCGACAGCCAGACTGCCCAGCATATTCCCCCGGAATCCGTAGCCGTAGATTACCTTGTTGCGGTATTCCTCCATTAGACTCTGTTCCAGCGCAGTGCGGATATCCTTGCCGGTGAGCTGTACAATGCACGGATTAATCGGGGAAGGGCATAGGGCATGCAGCATGCCTGCCGTAATATTGCCCTCCGGCAGGGAGCCGAGCAGCTGCCCGGAATTGACAAGCGAGAAGGAGCTGCCCGTGAAGCGGCGGACAGCCTGTGCCAGCAGGTTGCCAAACGGTGATTCGCCCTGCAGGTCGAGCGGCAGCCCGCGGTCGCTGATGGCAACGGTCTCCAGCAGCACCTCACGGCCGCGCTGCAGGTGAATTGCTGCAGCCGGAGCGATGATCTCTTCAGTCAGCGCGCCATTGACTGCGGTACATTCCCCTTCAGCCAGCCGGAAGGCTCCGTCAGGCTGATCCCGCTCAAATACCAGCCGTCCGAGGTACCGGCCGAATTTGCCGGCGCCGCATACAGCCGTGCCGCCTATCATCTGCGGCTTCTCAAGCATGTGGTGGGTATGTCCGCCCAGAATGGCATGTACACCTTCCAGATTCTCTGCCAGCTTCTGGTCTGCGGGCAGCCCCAGATGAGACAGAATAATTAGGATATCCACTTGCGGTGCCAGCAGTTCACACTGCTCACGCAGCGCTTCTTCAGGGTCCAGCACATCCCAGCCCAGCAGGGAGTAGAAAGAAGTGAACGCTGCCGTGGCACCAGTCAGCCCGATCTTGATCCCGTCCTTCTCCAGGATGGCATGGCGCTGCATCCAATGCGGAGGCTCTCCGGTTGCAGACTCCAGGAAGTTGCAGCACACCACAGGACACTGGATGCCGGTAAATATAGCCGAGAGCATCTCCTGTGAGAAGGTAAGGCCTTCGTTGTTGCCGATAGTTACGGCATCATATCCGGTCAGATTAATAATATCGATGTTAGCCTGCCCCATCGTGCCTTCCGTCTCTACGGCAGCCCTGTCCATATGGTCGCCGATATCCAGCAGCAGCACCGGACCTTCGCCTGCAGCAGCCTTCATTGCAGAAATCTCTGCCGCGACAGGACTCATCATTTCAAAATGGCTATGTATGTCATTGGTATGAAGAATGGTTAATCTTTGCGGCTCAGGCTTCATAAACTTGCTTCCCTCCCACTTGTACAGCCGTTTATAGTGTAAGCGGCAGGCTTGTGCTCTTCTAGAGTTAGCATAACATTTTCAGGCTCATTATGGTATATTGTAATCATTATAAGCTGTCCTAACTTATGTAATTACGAGGTGATTTAATCATGCATGTGTCCATTCGACTGTTTGCGGGTCTGGCCGAAGTCATCGGCTCCTCTACTCTGACATTTCATGCCCATGAGTCGCCTTTGACAGCCGGCAAACTGAAAGAACTGCTCTCCGCTTCGTATCCCGATGCTGCTCCGCAGATCAATGTATCCCTGGTTGCCGTTGACCGGGAATATGCCCCAGATGATACAGAGATTGCCGAAAGCTCCGAGGTGGCATTGATCCCGCCCGTATCCGGCGGAGAACCTGAAGCTGCCGCTGATGAGACAGCAGACGGCCTGTTCAGCATTACGGATCAGCCCTTGAAGGCTGAGCTGCTCCTGGAGAAGGTACAGGATGTTAACCACGGAGCCTCACTCCTCTTTGTCGGCACGACCAGGGAGATGACTGGAGATCAGCAGACAAACGCCCTTCATTATGAAGCTTACGTGCCGATGGCACTGAAGAAGCTGCAGGAGATAGGCCTCGAGATTCAAGAACGCTGGCAGGCTCACTGCGCAATTGCACACCGGATCGGGCTCGTAGGGATCAAAGAAGCCAGTGTTGTCATTGCAGTGTCCGCACCGCATCGCGATACCTGTTATAAGGCCAGCCGTTACGCCATTGAGGCGCTTAAAGCCTCAGTCCCCGTATGGAAAAAGGATATCCGGGATTCAGGCTCACAGTGGCTCGGGAAAGATCCCCAGGCTGAAGAATCCTCCAGCTATAAACAGTACTCCTAAACCATTGAATATTCCCGACTTTGTTGCTATGCTGGAAAAAATCGCTATAGTAAGGTGGCATATTCATTGAGAGTACACGTCATGGATCTAAAACCGGGTGATCATCTGCGGATGGATACCTTCAGCTCACGCGGGCTGCATGTACTCCCCAAAGGATCACGGCTCCAGTTGGAGGAGATCGCCAAGCTGATACAGCATGGCGTAGATTATGTAGATATTGAAACGGTGCAGGAAGAACCCGCACCCTCAAGCAGATCCTCAATCATCCAGGCTGCTTCCGGCAGCTTCGACATCATGATCGATGGTTTTGAATCTCTATATATGGAAGCACTCACTAAGGGAAGCTTCAATCAGTCCGTTGTAGACGATATTCTCCAGCCGACGTTATCCACGCTCGACAAACACAAAGATGTCGTCTCACTCCTTCTGCTGCTTGACCGGGAAGACAATTATACCTACAACCATTCCCTGCAGGTAGGGATGCTATCTTATTATATTGCCTCCTGGCTGGGATATTCCAAGGCGGAGTGTTATGAGATCGGCCGTGCAGGATACCTGATCGATATCGGCAAATGCCGGATCTCCCCTGATATTCTGAACAAACCCGGCAAGCTGACCGCTGCCGAATTCGACGAAATCAAACTACATACAGTTTACGGGCACGAAATCATTCAGAATTCCATGAATGATCCTTTCACAGCTTTAGTCGCCTTGCAGCATCATGAACGTGAAGACGGCTCCGGGTATCCGCACCAGCTTACCAAGAACGATATTCATCCTTATGCCCAGATTGCAGCGGTCGCCGATATATACAGCGCCATGACCTCCCACCGGGTCTACCAGTCCAAGCAGGAGCTGATTTCCGTACTGCGCGAGATCAACTCGCTCAGCTTCGGCAAGCTGAACGGCAAACCGGTACAAGCCTTCATTCAGCATCTAATGCCTAATTTTATCGGCAAACGCGTATTGCTCAGCACCGGAGATATGGGGGTAATTATTATGAACAACCCGCTGGATGTCTTCCGGCCGCTCGTGCAGAGCGAAGGCAAATTCCTTGATCTGTCGCGCGAACGCAAAATTGCGGTCATAGAGATCTATATGGAATAGGCCGGCTACATATACATTCATGCAAAAAGGAGATTCCTGAACCCGGATACGGGTCAGCGAATCTCCTTTTCTTTTAACGCAGGCTATAGCTCTTCACCATTGCTGGCGATGACCTTTTTGTACCAATAGAAAGAGTCTTTCTTCGAACGGTCCAACGTCCCGTTACCGTCATCGTCCAGATCCACGTAGATGAAGCCATAGCGCTTCGACATTTCCGAAGTAGACATACTCACCAGGTCAATCGGTCCCCAGCTTGTATAGCCGATCAGTTCCACACCGTCCATAATGGCTTCCTTCATCTGGGCAATATGCTGTCTTAGATAATCGATGCGGTAGCTGTCATGGATGGAGCCGTCCGGCTCAACCTTGTCATACGCCCCAAGCCCATTTTCAACGATAAACAGCGGTTTCTGGTAACGGTCATACATCGTGTTCAGCATAATCCGCAGCCCGGTCGGGTCGATCTGCCAGCCCCATTCCGAGGCTTTGAGATAAGGATTTCTTATCCCGCCGAACAGATTACCCTGCGCCCGCTCTCCTTCAGGACTAACTGACAGCGTGAGGGTCATATAGTAGCTGAATGCCACATAATCCACCGTGTACTGCTTCAGAAGCTCATCATCGCCCGGCTCTTTGTGAAGTTCAATATTGTGCTCTGCAAAATAACGGTCCATATATTTCGGATATTCGCCGCGTGCATGGACATCGGTAAAGTACAGGTTCAGCTGATTCTCATGCTGGTTC
Source organism: Paenibacillus sp. FSL H8-0259 (assembly GCF_037963255.1). Taxonomy (NCBI): domain Bacteria; kingdom Bacillati; phylum Bacillota; class Bacilli; order Caryophanales; family Paenibacillaceae; genus Paenibacillus; species Paenibacillus sp. FSL H8-0259. The sequence goes on along the minus strand of NZ_CP150147.1, from coordinate 2,470,950 downwards.
AGCCGCACATCCTCGGGATTACAGGTAGCCGCATAGCTCTCCATCCGCGCCAGCATACAGCCCATCCGGGAACCGGGGATAATCTCATGCACCAGCTTGGTAGCCAGCGAGCTCGCAATGAACTGGTGATGCAGGGCCTGGTATATCGTCTGCAGCTTATTCCCGGCACGGTCAATGACAACACCGCCGCCGGTGAACGGGCTAAGGGTCATCATGTTGATCTCATTGAAGGTGATCCAGTATTTCACTTTATCCTTATAACGCCGGAACACCGTTTCGGCATAGCGGGTGAAGCAGCCCACAAGTTCGCGGGAGGCCCAGCCGTTGTATTTCTGCGTCAGACCGAGCGGGGTTTCGTAATGCGCCAGGGTAACCAGCGGCTCTATCCCGTATTTATGCAGCTCATCGAATACATCGTCGTAGAATTTAAGACCGGCCTCATTCGGCTGGGCATCATCGCCATTCGGATAGATTCGGGCCCAGTTGATCGACAGACGGAACACCTTGAAGCCCATTTCCGCAAATAAAGCGATGTCCTCTTTGTAGCGGTGGTAGAAGTCGACCCCTTCTCGTTTCGGGAAACGTGCGTTGAATTCGCCGGACAGAATTTGCGCGATCCGCTCGGAGCTGATTTCGATGGCATGATCATTGCTACGCTCTGCTTTGGGCACGTAGGCTACCATATCCGCACTGGACAGGCCTTTGCCGCCCTGATCAAAAGCGCCTTCCAGCTGGTTCGCGGCCGTAGCCCCGCCCCACAGGAAGTTATCCGGAAATTTCTGTTTGAAATTAGTCATGTGTATCTCCTTTTTATAAGTCGTAAGTACCTGCTCATTGGAGCACGGGCTCTAGTGTATTAGGGTTAGCAAAGCTTCGCCGTTTGTTACTTCGCTTCCGGTATTCTTCAGAACATCGAGGTATTCTGCCGAGTTGGTGACAATGACCGGAGTCGCTGTTACAAAGCCTGCCGCACGGATAGCTTCCAGGTCAAATTCCAGTAATAGCTGACCCTGCACGACCTTATCTCCCTCTTGTACCTTTTTGTCAAAATGTTTCCCTTTCAACTTCACCGTGTTGACTCCTACATGGATCAACAGCTCTGCGCCGCCATCCGAAGTAATGCCAATCGCATGCCCTGTCGGGAATACCGTGGTTACCGTTCCGTTCACCGGGGAAGTCAGCTTTCCGGAGGACGGCTCGATGACAATGCCTTTACCCATTGCGCCGGAAGCAAAAGCTTCATCGGGCAGACTTTCGAGCGGCTGCAGCGCTCCTGCCAGAGGACTTACCACCATTTCTTTGTCAATCATAGTTGGCGTAGTTGGGTTAACCGGTCCGCTTGAGTTAACAGAAGCTGCTGTATCGGCTGCCGGGTCATCAAACCCAAGCACAAATACCAGAATAGCAGCGAGTACGAAGGCTACAAGTATGCCGATGATTACCCAGATGAATCCGGTTCCGAAATAAGTCGGCAAGGCCAGCAGTCCCGGCAAGGAGAAGGACAGTGCTCTTGCGCCGCCTTGTGCAATAATCGCCCCGCCGATCGCACCGGAGATACAGGCATAGATGAACGGTTTCTTGAGCTTCAGGGTAACCCCGTAGATTGTCGGTTCAGTAATCCCGAAGATGGCTGCCAGTGTGGAAGAACCGGCCAGAGCTTTGAGCTGCGGGTTCCTGGATTTCAGGAATACGCCGAATACTGCACCGGCCTGAGACAGAACTGCTGCGCAGAGTATTGGCAGCATCGTATCATACCCCAGCGTAGCAATGTTGCTGAGCATGATCGGCACAAAGCCCCAATGCACGCCGAAGATCACGAATACCTGCCAGAATGCCCCGGCAATAGCTCCGGCAACCAAAGGACTAAGATTGTACAACCAGGTATAACCGGAAGCCAAACCGTCACTGATCAGTGAGCCTACAGGTCCGAAGGCCAGGAACGTAAGCGGAATTACAATTAGGAGCGCGAACATGGGAACCAGAATATTTCGGACCGATTCATGAATGAACGAACGGAACCATTTCTCCACATAGGATTGTACCCATACCGCCAGAATGATCGGAATTACACTGGAGGAATAGTTAATCAGCACAATCTTGATCCCCAGGAAGTTCAGCGGGTCCGGCGAACCCACAGCAGCAATTACCGAAGGGTATATCAGCGCCCCGGCTACAGCTATGGAGACAAATTGATTGGCTTTGAATTTACGCGCCGCTGTAACTGCCAGGAACACAGGCAGGAAGTAGAACACGCTGTCCGACGCTGCATTGAGAATCAGATACGTACCGCTGGTACCGCTGATCCATTCCAGCGAGAGAATCAGAGCCAGCAGGCCCTTGAGAATCCCTGCGCCGGCGAGCGCCCCGAGAATCGGAGAGAAGATGCTTGAAATAATATCAACCGCTTTGCCGAGTACACTGGTACTTTCGGAGCTGTCGTCATTACCGCTTTTCTCTGCATCCTGCAAAGAGGTTTCCTTCATAATCTGTTCAAACACCTGGCTGACATTATTGCCGATGACGACCTGGAACTGGCCGCTGTTCTCCACCACGGTAATGACTCCCGGCGTTTTTTCAAGCGCTGCTTTATTGGCCTTGCTGTTATCCTTCAATTTGAATCTCAGGCGCGTTGCACAATGGAATACGGAATTCACATTACCTTCTCCGCCAACGAGTGTAATAATCTGTTTGGATAAGTCTTTATTGCTCACTTGGGTATGCTCCTTTATATTTCTCGATTGATTAAACATCGCTGCAGAGGCGGGTTGTGCCAGCAAGTTCTATTATCCCCCCCTGCAAACAAGAAAAACCTGAACTCAGGGCAAAAGGGCGTCAAAAAACGCTAGTTTTGCCATCAGTTCAGGTTTTGCCTGCATTACCAGTTACACCCTGTAAGATGGAAAATATGAAGTTAGAGGGTTCGCTTAGGGAATGTGTTATTCCAGACTGTTACGGTCCGTCACCCGCTGGATGTGAATGGTCAGATAGACATATTCATCCTTGCTTAAGCTCTGGCCATGGGATTTCTCCAGATACTCATTGATCTTGCTTGCACATTCGAAGGCCTTGACATAAGTCTGCCTCACCTGGTTATACAGAAACTCCTCGCCGCTGTTATTGGTCTCCTTCTTCAGGATCCGCATGGAGAAATACTGCAGATGCGTCAGGAACCGCGAGTAATTCAGCGAAGTCTCATCAAGCACCAGCTTGTAGTGATAGGTAACAATATTCAGAATATTCTGCACGATTTCCGTCATCTTGACGGTTGATCTCATCTCATTGCCGCCATCCATTCTGGCATTCACCAGATGCAAGGCAATAAAACCGGCTTCATCTTCACCAAGCGCTAGGCCCGTTGCCTGCTCGATAATCTTAAGGGCATCCAGCCCGATCTCATATTCCTTCTTATAAAAGCGTTTGATTTCGAACAGCATCGCGTTCTTCAGCATGATTCCCTTATCGAAACGCTGCAGCGCAAAATGAATGTGGTCCGTCAGCGTCAGGTACAGGTTATCACTCAGCTCTGTGCCCAGCACCCCGTTCGCATACATCACGATCTCATTGGCCAGCTCCAGATGCACCACTGGAATATCATTCAGCAGCTCCGTCAGCCGTGCCGTGAATTCGTTCTCATTGAGCAGGAAAATCTTGTCCACCTTAGCCGGATCCACATAATCCCCTGCCACCTTGTTGAAGGAAATCCCTCTGCCCATGACAATGACTTCCTTGCCTTTCTGATTCTTGGTCAGAAGTACATTGTTGTTCAGTACCTTCTCGATAATCATCTCTATCTCACCTCCCGCCATATAGTTTGTACAAAAAAAGCCTAAGTTGATCCCAATATCATTAAGAAAATGATACTCGCATCAGCTTAGGCATTGCCCGCGTTACCGGTCACAATCCTGTATTACTGTTATTGTAGCATAAAAAAAAGCGATTTCAAGAACTTTATTTTCCCCGGTTTGAATCCCGGCCTCCAAGGCTAGGCTGATAGCAAAAGATCATTTGGAGGAGATAACCTATGCTTGCAGTTCATCAGCGCCTTGCGGAGCTGTATACTCTTAGTCTGAAGCGGCCGCTGGCCGCAGCGGAACGTGACGAGCAGCAGCACTGCCTTCATGTCAACACGGTGTACTGCTGGGAAATGGCCCGGCTGAATAATGAAGCCATGCTGGCGGCACATACGAAAGACTCTCAGTGGCAGCAGGAGATCAGTGCACAGATGCTGGAGGTCCGGGTAACCGGCAGAGCCGCCAAGCGGCAAGGGTGAATTTCTATAAAAATAACAGCAGCCCTCCCTGCTAATTAAAGTGTGCCGGGGAGGGCTGCTGTCTGTCATTCTGCTATAAGAAGCGGAACTGCGCTTCAATTAAACCGTTATAAATGCCGTCACGCTCGGTAAGCTCGGCGTGATTGCCTTCTTCCTTGATCTCGCCATGATCCAGCACCACAATCTTATCCGCATGGCGGATGGTGGAGAGCCGGTGGGCTACGATGAAGGAGGTCCGGCCCTGAAGCAGCAGCTTCAGCGCTTCCTGGATCTTGATCTCCGTCTCCGTATCGATACTGGCTGTCGCTTCATCCAGAATCAGAATCCGCGGATCGGCGAGCAGCGCCCGGGCGAAGGACAGCAGCTGGCGCTGGCCCATGGACAGTGCGCTGCCGCGCTCTTCAACTTCGGTCTCATAGCCGCCCGGCAGCTTCATAATGAAGTCATGCGCGTCCACTGCCTTGGCAACTTCTTCAATCTCCTCATTTGTAGCATCCAGCCGTCCAAACCGGATATTGTCCCTTATCGTTCCTGAGAAGATGAAGGTATCCTGGAGCACGATCCCGATCTGTTCCCGCAGACTCTGCAGGGTTACATCACGGATATCTCTGCCGTCGATCGTGATGTCGCCACTCTTGATATCATAGAACCGGCCGATGAGGTTGATGATCGTGCTTTTACCGGAGCCGGTATGGCCGACGAGGGCAATCGATTGGCCGGCTTTCACATCGAGATCAATGCCTTTGAGCGCGGCGCGGCCTTTTTCATATTCAAATACGACCTTGTTAAAGTGAATGTCTCCCTGAATCTTGGACAGCGGCGTTGCACCCGGCTTATCCTGAACCGCAGGCTGCTCATCGAGATACTCGAAGATCCGCTCCGAGGAAGCCATGGCTACCAGCAGCTGATTGTACATCTGGCCGAGGCGGTTGATCGGGTCCCAGAAGTTACTGACATACGTACTGAAGGCCACCAGGAAACCAACGGTAAGCTCACCGGACTGGATCAGATAAGCCCCGAACCAGAAGAGGATCATCGTTCCGAAGCCGCCGGTGACTTCAATAATCGGACCGAACGCCTGGTTCATTGCCGAAGCCTTGTTCCAGGATTTCCGGCTGTCCATGTTCATGGCATCGAAATAATGCATATTTTCTTCTTCCTGAGTGTAGGCCTGGGTCACGCGAATCCCCTGAATCGACTCATTCAGATGGGAGTTGATCCGGGAATTCTTCATCCGCACATCCTGCCAGGCGATCCGGATCCGCTGCCGCAGCTTGGTGGAGATCAGGAACATAACCGGTACAGTAATCATTACCGCAAGTCCCAGCTTCCAGTTGATCAGCAGCAGAATGACCATAATGCCGACCAGCTGGACGCAGTCGATCATCAGGTTGACGACCCCGTTCGTGAACAAATCCTGCAGCGAGTTGATATCATTCGTCACCCGAACCAGTACTGATCCGGCCGGTCTTTTGTCGAAGAAGTTGAAGGAGAGCTTCTGAATATGGCGGAACAGATCCGAACGCAGATCATAAATGACCCGTTGCCCGATCACATTCGTATACTTAATCCGGTACACACCGGCGATCCATTGAATCAGATATAGCACAATAACACTGGCTGTCAGCGTGTATAGCAGCGTAAGACTTGAGTTGCCGTCCTCGGGAGCAATCGCCTTATCGATTGCCATACTTGTCAGGAACGGAACCGTCAGCTTCGTCACTGTACCCAGAATCATCATTACCGCGACGAGCGGCAGCATCTGCCTGGCATACGGCTTCATATAGCCGAACAGGCGGGTGAACTGCTTCCAGTCAAAAGCCTTGTCAATCACGTCATCATCCTTGTAGACGAAACGCTCCTCCAAAGTCTGTTCCTCTGCCTTGCTGTTATCCTTCTCTAATGCCGCACTTGCGGTCTGTTTGGATGTCTCAAGATTCATGCCGGATCACCTGCCCCTAGTTCATTATCCCTGGCCAAATAATCGGCATATTGAATCCGGTATACATCCTGGTAAGGTCCCGGAACCTCAATCAGTTCCTTATGCGTACCTTGCTGCACCATCTTCCCTTCATTCATAACTATAATCTGGTCGGCATGGCGCAGAGAGGATATCCGGTGGGCAATGATCAAGGTTGTACGTCCGCGCATAACCTCCTGGAATCCTGCCTGAATCTCATGCTCCGTCTCCATGTCGACCGCGCTGGTCGCATCATCCAGAATGAGAATCCGCGGGTTCTTCAGCAGCGCGCGGGCAATGGCAATCCGCTGCTTTTGTCCGCCGGAGAGGCCCATCCCGCGTTCACCTACCACGGTATCATAGCCCTCCGGCATCTCCATAATGAACTCATGCGCCTTCGCCAGCTCGGCGGCACGGATGATTTCATCCATGCTGACATTTTTGAGTCCATAGGAGATATTATTGCGGATCGAGGAGGAGAACAGGAACGTCTCCTGGAACACCGTCGAGATCTGTGCCCGCAGACTGCGGACCTGGAATTCACGGATATCCACCCCATCGAGCTTGATACTTCCTTGATTCACATCATAAGCGCGCATCATCAATTGGGTAATGGTGGATTTCCCGGAGCCGGTTCCTCCCAGGAATCCGATGACCGCACCTGGCTCAGCATGGAAGTGAATATCCTTGACTGCCGGCATCTTGTTCCCGTAAGCAAAAGTAACATGATCGAAATCCACTTCGCCTTTCACTTCGGACGGTACAAGCTCACTTGCGTTCTCTTTATCCTTCACATCAATCTGCTGATTAAGGACTTGAAGCACGCGTTCTCCCGATGCCTTGGACTGGGTATAGTTGTTGATTTGGAAGCCAAGGCCCCATACCGGGCCGATAATATACCAGATCAGGCTGAAGAAAGCGACGAGTTCTCCGAGCGACATATGCTTGTTAATGACCAGTGTACCGCCAACCCCCAGCAATATCGCTACACTGACCGAAGCGAGCAGCTCCATCACAGGGAAGAATTTACTCCATAGTTCGGCGGCAAAAATCTGATTATCCTTATAACGTTCATTACGGTGTGAGAACTTCTCAACTTCGTAAGCCTCTCTGGCAAACGATTTGACTGTTCTCACCCCGGTGACATTCTCCTGTACAGCCGTTGTCAGGGAGCTTAACGCCAGACGCATCTCCTGAAAGGCCGGGTGAATCTTGGATTCGAATCTGAGTGCAACTACAGCCAGGAACGGCATAGTGATCAGAGTAACCAGCGTAAGCTGCCAGTTGATTGTGAACATCATGATGGAACCGAACAAAACCATGAAAAACACATTCAGCAATTGGGCAAATCCGAAGCCGATGAACATCCGGATCGCTTCCAAATCCCCGGTCAGCCGGGACATCAGGTCACCTGTCTTCGCCGTATCATAGTAACGGAAGGACAGGAATTGCAGCTTCTCATAGCAGGCATTGCGCAGCCGGTAGGCCAGAAAATTCCCCAGCCGTCCACCGAAGAAGCCATGGGCAAATTGCAGGCAGGCCTTAACAATAATTACAGCAAGCACACTAAGAGCGAGTACGGGCACCTCAGTAAACTTTAGGGGAACAATAACATCATCAATCAATCTCCTTAACAAATTGGGGGTAATAAGCCCCACTGCAGTTGCGGCCGCCAAACATATAATCGACAGAATCAAATAGTGCAGTTTCTCCCGATAAAAGCCCCGCAGTTGCCTGAGAACATCCATATCTCTCCTCCTTAAAGCTTTACGAAGTAAAGCTACTTCGTAAGCATGGTCTTAGCTTTACGAAGTATAACCCGCTTCGTAAGCATGGTCTTAGCCCCAAACCTCACATCTTAAGCCACCTTTTTATGCGCTTTCAATTTAGGGACTTTAAGCAGTTTATCACCCATGATTTAATGCGGCAAAGGGGAGAAATGAGCATTTTCCTTGTTTTTTCGGAAAAAACTAGGCTTAAGCAGGTAGTAAAGCCCTCCCATAGCTTTAATTCCTCCTATTTCCTCGTAAATACTGCTCAATTAAGATATAGCAAGATTCAACCCTGCGAAACTGCTTTTTGGCCGTCCGTTAAAAGGAATATTATGTATTAATATTACAAAAGCGTCGCTGTAAGCCTTTAACGGCCCCCTTCCTGCCTGAGGCGGACTGACATTCCGCTAATCGTGCAAATCAGGAGAATTCGCCTGTCACCCGGACTCACATTCCTTTATTTGATCGCGCGCCCCTCCTTTCAGGCGCGAAAATACAATATAACGGAATCTCAGTCCGTTTCAGCGACAATATGGGTCATTTTGAACAAATAAGCGCTTCTCAGTCCACTTCATCGTGACTACACACACAATCATCGTGTCTACACACAAAAAAACACAAGCAGCAGAGCATAACAGCTATGCTCCGGTGCTTGCGCTAATTCGCTAAGTCTATCCGCTAACCCTATTAGTAAAACTTATTCAAAATCTCTTTACGCCATTTGCCTGAACATTAATCCTAATCCTTAACCGGCTTGTAGCTGGCAACAACCACACCCGGGGAGAATCTCAGGGTATCTGTCAAGTGCAGTCCCTGCTCCTTAAGTCCTTCACCGAATAGCCGTTTGCCGCTGCCAAGCAGCACCGGGAATACCATCAGGCGGAATTCATCCACAAGACCCAGGCTGATCAGGCTCTGGACCAGCGTACAGCTGCCGAATACCAGAATATCTCGGCCCGGCTGCTGCTTAAGCTTATTAATCTCCTCCAGCAGGTTGTCCTTAATGAGACTTGAATTGTTCCAGGTGACTTCGGAGAGCGTTGTGGAGACGACATGTTTGGCATAACCGTTCATCATCTCGCCGTATTCCCCGGTCTGCTCCAGCATATTGGGCCAGGCAGCAGCAAATGCCTCATACGTCACACGGCCCAGCAGCAGAGCATCGGCATCCTTCAATTCACCGAACTTGTATTTCTCCTGTTCTTCACTACCATAGGCGAAAGTCCACTGCGGATTCTCCATTACTCCATCCAGCGTCATAAACTCTGATACGACCAATTTTCTCATCGGGGCCTCCTTAAGACCGGAAAGATATAACTTACACGGTTGCTCCTGTGTCCACTACATTATTTCACATTGTATAATTCCCCATACCACATAAAAATGCCCACAGATCTTAGACAATATTGCGTCAAGAATCTGTGGGCACGTACTGGATATTGCGTGTTTATAATCGAAGATCGAAGCTCCTGTTAACCGATGGAGCCTTCCATCTCGAATTTAATCAATCTGTTCATCTCTACCGCGTATTCCATCGGCAGCTCTTTGGTGAACGGTTCGATGAAGCCCATAACGATCATTTGCGTAGCTTCAGCTTCAGTCAGGCCGCGGCTCTGGAGATAGAACAGCTGCTCTTCAGAGACCTTGGATACTGTAGCTTCATGCTCAAGCACAATGTTATCATTCATGATCTCATTGTAAGGAATCGTGTCCGAGGTGGACTCGTTATCCAGAATAAGCGTATCACATTTGATATTGGATTTCGCGCCTTCTGCCTGACGGCCGAAGGAAGCGAGTCCGCGGTAAGTCACCTTGCCGCCGTGCTTGCTGATCGACTTGGAGACGATCGTGGACGTGGTATCAGGTGCCAGATGAATCATCTTGGCGCCGGCATCCTGATGCTGGTTCTTACCCGCAACCGCAATGGACAATACGGAACCTTTGGCTCCACGGCCCTTAAGCACGACTGCCGGATATTTCATCGTCAGCTTGGAACCGATGTTGCCGTCAACCCATTCCATTGTCGCATTCTCTTCAGCAACCGCACGTTTGGTTACCAGGTTGTAGATATTCGGTGCCCAGTTCTGAATGGTTGTGTAACGCACACGCGCATTCTTCATGCACAGGATTTCAACGACTGCACTATGCAGGGAGTTGGTGCTATAGATCGGAGCCGTACAGCCCTCAACATAATGCACGAAGCTGTCTTCATCTGCGAGAATCAGGGTCCGCTCGAATTGTCCCATGTTCTCGGAGTTGATACGGAAGTACGCCTGCAAAGGCACTTCACATTTCACACCCTTCGGAACATAGATGAAGCTGCCGCCGGACCACACTGCACTGTTAAGTGCGGCGAACTTGTTATCTGCCGGAGGAATGATGGTACCGAAGAACTTCTTGAACAGCTCAGGGTGATCACGAAGTGCAGAATCCGTATCTGTGAAGATTACACCTTGATCCTCAAGGTTCTTCTGCATGCTGTGGTATACAACCTCAGATTCATACTGTGCCGAGACACCGGCAAGGAATTTCTGCTCCGCTTCGGGAATACCCAGCTTATCGAAGGTTTCCTTGATCTCGGAAGGCACTTCTTCCCACGTCTTACCCTGCTTCTCCGAAGGTCTTACATAATATTGAATGTCCTCGAAATCCAGATCGTCCAGATTGCCGCCCCACTTAGGCATCGGCATCTTGCGGAACTGCTCCAGGGATTTCAGACGGAAATTAAGCATCCATTCCGGTTCATTCTTAATTGCGGAGATTTCCCGGACAATTTCTTCCGTGAGTCCTTTACCAGACTGAAATATCGATTTGTGCTCATCACGGAATCCATACTGGTACTCTTCCATATCAGGCGCTTTCTTAGCCATGGTGTCAGCCTCCTTGTTTCTAATGTTGTGGGTGATTCTCTTCCGTATCTATGCCTTTGCGTAGCGCGTTCCAGGCCAGTGTGGCACATTTGATCCGCGCCGGAAATTTATTAACACCGGACAGGGCTTCAATATCTTCGTAGTCTCCGAAATCTGCTTCTTCACCCTTCATCAGAGAGGAGAAGCTGTCCGCCAGTTCAAGCGCATGCGCTACAGTCTGACCTTTGACCGCTTCCGTCATCATCGAAGCCGACGACATGCTGATTGAACAGCCTTCGCCGCTATAACGGGCGTCCTTGACGACGCCGTCCTCTACCTTAAGCTGAAGCGTAATGCGGTCGCCGCAGGTAGGGTTGTTCAGCTCAATCTTGAGTGCATCATCTTCGAATGAACCACGGTTCCGGGGATTTTTGTAATGATCCATAATTACGCGTCTATATAAGTCATCCAAGTTCATAGGCGAAATACTCCTTTGCCTTGATTAAGCCTTGAACCAGCGAATCTACATCCTGTTCCGTATTATACAGGTAGAAGCTGGCCCGGGCTGTAGAGCTGACCTCCAGCCAGCGCATCAGCGGCTGGCAGCAATGATGTCCGGCGCGGACAGCAATGCCCTCCGCATCCAGCACCGTAGCTACGTCATGCGGATGGACATCGCCAAGATTGAAGGTTACTACTCCTACCTGGCGGTTCCGTGGGCCGTAGATCGTCAGATCACTGATCTCTGACAGCCGCTCCTCCGCATACGCCGCAAGCTGCATCTCATGGCGGTGAATATTATCCAGTCCAACCTCCTGCAGGAAATCAATTGCTGCTCCCAGTCCAACGGCACCCGCAATAATCGGTGTCCCGCCTTCGAACTTCCAGGGCAGCTCTTTCCAGGTCGATTCGTACAGGCCTACATCATCAATCATCTCGCCGCCGAACTCGACAGGCTCCATGGCCTCCAGCAGTGCCTTCTTACCGTACAAAGCGCCGATTCCGGTAGGGGCGAGCATCTTGTGACCGGACAGTGCATAGAAGTCACAGTCCAGATCCTGCACATCCACCTTCATATGCGGTGTGCTCTGTGCTCCGTCCACCACGATTACAGCACCGTTGCGGTGAGCAATTGCTGCAAGCTCTTTGATAGGATGGGTAATCCCCATAACATTGGATACATACGCGATAGCTACGATCTTGGTCTGAGCCGTAATCGTCTTCTCGGCATCCTCCAGTGTCACTGTACCATCCTTCTGCAAAGGAAGGAATTTCAGGGTTGCCCCTGTCTTCTTGGCCAGCTGCTGCCAGGGAATGAAATTGCTGTGATGCTCCATCTGGGTAATTACGATCTCATCGCCCTCTTGCAGGACGGAAGGTCCATAAGATGAAGCTACAATATTAAGTGCACTTGTAGTACCGCGTGTGAAAATAATTTCCTTGGTGCTGCGGGCATTAATGAACTTAGCCAGCTTCTCGCGGGCGCCTTCGTAAGCATCGGTTGCCCGGCTGCCCAGTGTGTGCACCCCGCGGTGAACATTGGCGTTATCCCATTCATAATAAGACTTGACCGCCTCAATGACCTGGCGCGGCTTCTGTGAAGTTGCCGCGCTGTCCAGATACACCAGCGGGTGTCCGTTAATATTCTGATTTAAGATGGGAAATTGCTCCCGAACTCCGCTGCTAATCATTGGCCTAACTTCCTTTCCACAAGAGATTGGAGCTGATTGCGCAGTCCCTCCAGTGGAATTTGCGACACAACAGGAGCCAGGAAGCCGTATATGATCAGTGTTTCTGCGTCATGCCGCGTAATTCCCCGGGACATCAGGTAATAGACTTGCTCGTAATTGACCTGTCCTACGGAAGCGGCATGGCCTGCAGTTACATCATCTTCATCTATAAGGAGGATCGGGTTGGCGTCGCCGCGTGCTTTGGGACTCAGCATCAGAACCTTCTCAGTCTGCTGTCCGTCCGCTCTTGTCGCACCTTTCTCGATTTTCGTAATTCCGTTAATAATGGAAGTGGCCGAATCCCGCATCACTGCGCGGGTAATCATATCACTCGGAGTGTTTCTGCCAAAATGCTGAGCCTGCGTAGTGTAGCTCAGCTTCTGCGAACCGGTACCTACAGCAATTACTTTGGCATCCGAGCTTGAGCCGTTACCCTTCAGCACAGACTTGGTGTCGCTGGCGGTATCGCCATAGTTCATCTCACCGATGATCCATTCGATCGTTCCGTCATTCTCCACTACCGCACGGCGGTAGGTAACATCCGTGGTGTCTTGCCCAAGCTGATGCACCGTGGCATAGCGTACTGTGGCACCTGCGCCTACAAATACCTCAACGGCCCCATTATGCAGACCCGCTTCGGACTTATCTGATACATAGTTATCCACGTAGGTTAATGAACTATTACTATCGGCAACAATCAGAATATGCGGAACAAATGCAGCCTCGGCATCATCCGTTAACAGCACCGCCTGCAGCGGGGTTTCGATGATGACATTCTTCGGAACATAGAGGAATACCCCGCCGTTCCACAGCGCTGCATGCAGTGCGGCGATGGAATGCTCTTCAGGCAATACTGCCTTATGCAGATAACGCTGCACCAGATCTCCATGCTCTCTGACTGCTGTCTGCAGATCGGTGAATATCACGCCTTGCGCAGCCAGCTCAGGAGCCAGACGGGCATATACGGCTCCCGAATTGCGCTGAATGATCAGGCTGCCTTCCTCCTGATCCTTAATCAGATCGGCAATTGAAGCAGGTGCTTCGCCAAGAGATGTGAAAGTTTGGCTTGCCTTGTACTCTCCGTAGTTGTTAATGTTCCAGCGGTCAATCCGTGTCTTCTCCAGCTTCGGCAGGGCAAGCTCAGCGGCAAGCTCCAGTGCCTTCAAGCGGCTGTCCTTCAGCCAGCCCGGTTCGCCGCTGCTCTGCGATAATTCGCCGAGCTTCAGGGCATCCACGGGAAGAATGGTTTGCGTCGTCATAAGTGGTTTCCTCCTTCCAGCGTTTCTAAGCTTCTTGTCCTACAGTTTCATCTTCAATGCCGAGCTCTTCCTTAACCCATTCATAACCTTCTGCTTCCAGACGTTCTGCAAGCTCAGGGCCGCCGGATTTCACAATCCGTCCCTGCATCATGACATGTACATAATCAGGTTTGATGTAGTTAAGCAAACGCTGATAGTGAGTGATAACCAGGAATCCGCGTTCCGGACTGCGCATGGAGTTCACACCATCGGCAACAATTTTGAGTGCATCAATATCAAGGCCGGAGTCGATTTCGTCAAGAATGACGATCTTAGGGTCCAGCATCATCATTTGGAGAATTTCATTACGTTTCTTCTCACCGCCGGAGAAGCCTTCGTTCAGGTAGCGGTGCAGGAATTCAGGATTCATATCCAGTTCCTTCATCTTAGCTTCCATCAGCCGGATGAAACGGATCAGGGAAATCTCACTGCCCTCTTCACGACGGGAATTAATTGCACTGCGCAGGAAGTCGGAATTGGTTACCCCGCTGATCTCGCTCGGATACTGCATAGCCAGGAACAGGCCGGCACGGGCGCGTTCATCAACCGCCATCTCCAGCAGATCTTCACCTTCAAGCACAGCTGTGCCTTCTGTAACCACATACTTCGGATGACCCATCAGGGCTGAGGCCAAAGTACTTTTACCAGTACCGTTCGGTCCCATGATGGCGTGAATTTCTCCGCCTTTCATTTGAAGGTTGATCCCCTTCAGAATTTCTTTTCCTTCAATCGTCGCTTTCAGTCCCTCAATGACAAAATCTGCTGCCATAATTATTATTCCCTCCATTGATCGATTTGCGAAATCAGAAAGTTGTATTGTCACAGGATTTCCCTGATTACAAGCAATTAGATTTTATATCACATTGTAATTATTATAAATTGAATCAGGTTGATTATCAATGATTCTCACTAATTTTATTACAAAGGTCCGATTTTTACAAATACCGACTTATAATTTTATTACTCTGTCGCCTGTATCTACAGCTAATAATAGTGATTATTGCCCGGGACCGCTCCCCCTGCTGTACTGTTCGACAACCACTGGAGCAGACACGGCATTAGAGACTCTCTTGTCTCCCCCCAGTTCAAGCACAGCAACGATCCGTTCCCGGGGGCGAATTCCAAACGAACTGCACTGCTCCGTGTCATAAATCCATTCCGGAATCAGGCGGCGCAGGTTCCATGGCTCGGACTTGGCCAGCAGCTGAAAGTTCTGGATCAGACAGCACACCGCCGCATAATCCTCTTCCTGCCGGTGAAGATCCGATTCCTCCGTGGCCACGACCATAAGGAATGGTGTTGAAGCTTCCTCTCCAGAGGATCGCAGTTTCCGGGCAGCTTGACCACCCGTTACATAGATAAAACGCCAGGGTTCTCTCATTCCGTCATTAGGCGCCCATACGGCCTCGTTGAGCAGTTTCAGGACGCTTTGCGCAGGAACAGTGTTGAGATCCGGATGTAATCTGTCGTCCTCACCTATTATACTCCAACTCTCCTCTGCAGGCGTTCTTTTCCGGGCCCTCGGCGTCTTCTCAAAGTATCCGATTTCCAGCATCCCGGCGAACCGTTCTCCTTCTTTCAAGCCCATTTTCTCAAAAAATGACCCGCTGCAAAACATGGAATCCGTGTACCACAGCATTCCTAGCCCTTGTTCCCAGCCCAGCAGTTGAACATTCTGCATAATGCTGCAGACGGCGGCGTAATTTTCGTCGCACTGCCGCTGCGTTTCGGCGGATTCAGCGATGAAAATGATGTGGGCGGGAGTAGCAGTGATTTGTTTTTTTAGAAATCCGGTCATCCTGGCAGGAAGGAGTTTTCCCAGATGACTATCCTTCACCTTGGCAATCATGCTCTCAGCCAGCTCTTCACGTGACTCCGGTGTGCCGAAATAAAGACAGCGCCAATGCGGCGTCCCCTCAGCTTCGTACAGGCTTGCCGCCTCATTCAGCAAAGCAACGATCACTTCTTGTTCGACCGGCCTTGCGCTGAATTTCCGGATCGTCCGCCGTTCTCTTATCGCTTGAGACACATTCTCCATCCTTATCCTCCCCGGAAAATTGTTAACATTCAACAATTTTAAATTGTTTACCAGTAAACTATATTTCGCAATATTAGAGCTGTCAATCTAATTATTAGAAAATAGACTGAGCTTTAATAGCTAAACAGTGAAATCGCACGTTAGTTTACAAGTGAATAATTTCGGGGTAGGATAAAGATAATTTTGCATAACAGGGAGATGCCCAGCCTTATGAACTCATCCGAAGGACTTAAGCGGCTGCTGTATGGCCGATTACTCCACTTAACGCATCTAAACGAACAGCTTTTTGCATCCGAGCTCGATGCTTTCGCTGATCTTACCCGCCAGTACGGGCTGACTTTCACTTCAAACTCTTTGACGAGCATTCATGTCATTGATTGCATCGGCAACCACGAGCCCATAAACAGCACCTCGATTGCGGAAAAAATGAAATTGTCCAAGGCAAGCATTACAAAAATCAGCGGCAAGCTTCTACAGGAAGGCTGTATTAAGCGCAGCCGGATGAATGACAACAAGAAAGAAGTCTATTTCAGCCTTACGCCCAAAGGCAGGCAGCTCTTCGTCGTTCATGCCGAGATGCATGAAAGCCTTGAGCAGAGCTTTATTCAGGGTTTGAACACCTTCTCGGAGGCGGAACTGCAGGCTTCACTGAAATTTATCCAAACGGTGATTAGTCATAGTGACACAATGATTAATAATGACGAGAGCTCCTAGTCAGTATAAGGCTTACTTAAGATTTGAACTTGAAGCTTAACCGTCACTGCGGTGAACATTTGGAGCTCCTTAAACAGCATCTGATCTAAACTAATAATAACTAATTTTGTAAATCGCTTGCTGATGGTTTGCTTGCAGTGACCCTATTCCGGTATATGCGTATGCTTAGTTGTACTTTGTACAACTAAAACGTCTGATTTCCAGCCAATTATCCGTTTAGTTGTATTTCGTACAATTAAACTGCCTTTGGACCTTGGTTCTCACCCATTCGGGCAGATTTAGTTGTACAGAATACAGTTATAAGATGCGGGCAGCCCTTTTCGCTGTTTTTAAATGCACAATATACAACTATTACTGAATTTCCACTTGGAACTGAATTGAATACATTCATTGCAGCAATATTAAATGAACTCTCTTCTTTAGTTCGTAGCATAAACAAAGCCTCCCGCATGGTATTATCCCAGGGGAGGCTTTGTTTATACTTTTGTCTCAAACTTACACAGCAAGGATTAACCAGCTATCACTCAGCCCAGGAAAGAGCGCAGCATCCATTGGTTCTTCTCAAGATCAGTGCGGATCTTGATGAACAGGTCGGCAGTCGGCTGATCGCTGACTTCTTCCGCCAGTTCGATGCCTTCAGTCAATTCTTCCGCTACTGTAGCGAAATCTTCGATGAGTGCCTGTACCATTCCCCGTGCATCTTCCTTGCCGGTTGCTTCCTGAATAGTGGCAATTTCCAAATATTCTTTCATCGTCGCTGCAGGACTGCCTTTGATACTCAGAAGGCGCTCGGCAACCTCGTCCATTTTGAGCGTGATATCATCGTACAGTTCTTCAAACTTCACATGCAGGGCAAAGAACTGCTCACCTTTCACATACCAGTGATAGTTATGCACTTTCACATATAGAACGTTGAGGTTAGCTACCTGACGGTTAAGTACTTGTTCCAATGAAGCGGTATTTACTTTGTTTGATGCTTTAGCCATGAGTTGATCCCTTCCTTATCCATATATTTTGCCGGCTGCTTGTCCATCATCCGGCTATGCAGTAGTCTATTCTCCATTTACCCTTCTGCCCGCAGGGCGAAACAAAGGAGGACACGGGACAAGCAGCTTTTTCCCCGCCGCGTCCTGCCGCTTCCGGTCCTAACCCGTAGGATGAGCCAAGAGTCCTTGCCTTATGCTCCGGGACATGTGAAACAACAGGAATTATTATTATTCTTATCCTCAGACAAAAGGAGGGCCGCCGGCCCCCCTGCTGAACACTAATCCAGTCTGCTGTCCTACACCATCAGAAGCAGGGCTTCCGCCCCAGTCATTCCCGGAACGATGCCAAGCTTCTCCGCCTCTATTGTAACGGATTCCAGCGGGGCAGCCAGCAGCTGCGGCAATGTGCGCACCCCTACTGCCCGTGCAGCAATAATCTGCCGGTCACTCAGCGTATTATTGAGCAGTCCTATATCCAGCGCCCCGCACATGATATATCCCCGGCTTGTGCTGATGCTGAGCAGCGTAGTTTTGGGCAGCTTCACTTCAACCCCGACCAGGACATAATCGCCCACCTGTACAGGCTCCAATGTTACCATTTGCAGCACCTCCTATTATCACGTTCCACGATCTAAGTTATGCGTCCTGCTACAACGGCGTGTGGACGATGGTCCTAGTTCCTTTATAAATTAGAGGGGTCATAAGTCCTTAATTCTCTGCCGGAGGGTATATAAATTTTGCTTGTTTAATGGTATAGTTTATATACTTTATAAATACTTAATGAATCGTGTTAAACGATAAAGCTGGGGGATTAATGGACAAGAAACTACAACACACCGACGGCAACTATCTCTTCAATGTTGACATCCTGATTAATGCCCGTACTAACCCGCTTGCACTGCAATACTTACTTGAAATGTTGAACAACAGCGATAAAATCACAGATTTCAACATTAACTCCGGTCTGGAGCTTGGAAGAACTATAGACACTCTGCTGCGCTCGGCAAAGCTGGCTCTAAAAAACGAATCTTACACTCCAACGCCGGTTTCAGTGAAATTGCCAGAGAAGCCTGCGGACAAGCCAGCCGAAAGACCTCCCGTCAAGAAACCGCCTGTTGTGACACCGGCGGAAACGCCGGCAGACGTGTTCGGCAAGATCAGGCAATATATTCAGAATAACCAGCTGGTCCGGCTGAGAGCGAACCGGCACGGGAAGCAGGTATCAATGCCCTGCCGTATTCTGAACTTTGATGAAGGCGCTAACTCGCTAAGCGTGTACCATGTTGACGAGAAGCAGGTGTACACTTTCAATCTCAATGAAATCGACGAATTCCTGTAAGCAACCCAAACAAGCACCCGCCCGGGATTCCGGGAACGGGTGCTTGTTTGTTAGTCCTTACGCGAGAAAGCCTCCACGGCAAAGCATATCCAGCCGGCAAGAAAGCATACGCCGCCGATGGGTGTAATGGCTCCAAGAATTTTGATCCCGGAGGTGCTGAGGATATACAGGCTGCCGGAGAACAGAATAATTCCCGCCCCAATCAGCCGGCCTGCCCAGGCAAGCCGGGCACTCTCTCCCCACTGGCCTGCTGTCAGGCCGATAAGAATCAGAGCCAGTGCGTGAACCATATGATACTGGACACCGGTCTCGTACACTTTCAGGTACTCTTCACTGATCACAGCCTTCAGCATATGTGCGCCGAACGCTCCGATTCCCACGGACAGCATAGCCAGCACAGCTCCCCAGGCTACCAATCTTCGTTGCATGGATATACAGCTCCTTTGTCTCTTGAACTCCTCCTATCTTAACGTATCCGCATGGCTGATTTCCAGCAGCAGGATTTACGGATAATTCTGCCGTAATACTTGCTTTTAGAGCCATCTTATGGAAAAGTGGTACTATCAATCTTTTATCCCAAGGAGTGCAGCCCATGGACCATAATCCTCCACCCAAACCGGAAACCGCACCATCCCGGCCCGCAGAATGGGGCTCATCAGAACAGCCAATACCTGCTGATCCAGCATACGTGTATCAGGAGAACAAACGCGACTTCAAGCACTCAGGTCCCGGCATCGCTTCTTTTGTCATCGCTCTGATTACTCTGATCGGTTATGCAATTGCGTTTGTGTATGTCGGTGCACAGGCTTCCTCCATCATGAATGAGAATAATAAGCTGATTGCCGATTCAGCGGAAGCGATTATGTATTTGGGCTTATCCGTGCTCATCCTGGCTGCTGTTAATGTGATTGGAGCTGTCACCGGCATTGTCGGGCTTACACTCCGCAGACGCCGTAAGGTATTCGCAGTCCTCGGGACCATCATTAACGCCGTTATCCTGCTGGTGTTCATGCTGCTGATTTCCATGGTTCTGGTGAATGCAGGCGCTGCCTAGGCAGGCGTAATGAATTACTCAAAAAACACAGCACCTCCCCATTTACTGGAGACGTGCTGTGTTTGTGTTTTTCAGCTTTATTTACAGCTTAGAACCGGGCAGTTATAGCTCAAATTCCTCGCTTGAATCTGAAAGACCGCCATTCTGCACACCATAATTATTGGCTACGGCAAGAACGTACACCTTGTACTTAATCCCGCTCGCAACTGCATTTCCGTTCACATCTCTGGCTGCAGCTGCAACTGTCGGATTCGATCCGTTTGGAGCCACCGCCTTATACTGTGAAGCCGGCACTCCGAGCGCATCCGCTGCACCAAACCCTTGCTTGGAAGGGACTACATATACCCGGTATTCCAGGATATTAGCCTCGTTCGATGATTTGGTGAAGCCGATCAGAAGGTTACCTTTGTCCACACTATAAGTTACATTCGTAACAGAGGTGAGCGGGGTTTTGCCGGCCAGGGTAATTACTGACGATTCTCCGGACAACACGTTCGGGCCCGCATAATTCGCAATTCCGACGGACAACACATACACTTTATAGCTGATTCCATCTTTGATTGTAGTACCGCGCACATCTCTGGCTGAGGCGTCTAAAATTATGCTGGTGCTATTGCCGGATGTACCCGCTGAAGTGTACGTGGAGACATTATTCGCATCAGACAAGCTGAAGCTGCTGTAATAGGAAGTAGGCACCACCAGAATCCGGTACTCTCTGATGTAGGTTTCATCCGAAGCATGAGTAAAGGACACCTTCAGATCACGGCCGTCACCGAAATCGGTAACATCGCTGACAGCTAGGCCGGAAACTGCGCTCACACTTGAGGAATTCAATAACGTAATTACCGATGAACCTGACGAAAGTACACCAGACCCCGCGTAACTTCCGCTTCCAATAGATAATACATACACCCGGTAACTGATCTCATTCTTAAGCAGATTCCCGCGCACATCTCTGGCGGAGGAAGTTAATACCTGGCTGGTCGTGGAGCCCGATGTACCTACTGAGGAATAATTTGCACTTGATACATTATTCGCGTCAGACAAGCTGAAGCTGCTGTAATAGGATGTAGGCACCACCAGAATCCGGTACTGGCTGACATAAGTCTCATCTGAGGCATGGGTGAATGACACCCTCAGATCGCGGCCATCCCCATTATCGTTAACGTCAGTCACACTCAGGTTAGTCACAGCACTCATGCTGAAATCATTCCATAGCGTAATTTCGGCAGAGGCAGGAGAAAGAATATTGGACCCTGCATTCCCCCCGCTTCTGACAGATAAAATATACACTTTATAATTGATTCCGTTCTTCAGCAGCGTCCCGCGCACATCTCTGGTGGACGAGGTCAGCACTAGACTGGTAGAAGAACCGGAAGTGCTCACAGCAGTATAGTTGGCTCCCGATACATTATTCGCCTCAGACAGGCTGTAGCTGCTGTAGTATGATGTAGGCACCACCAGAATCCGGTACTGGCTGATATACGTTTCATCAGCGGCATGGGTAAAGGACACCTTGAGGTCACGGCCGTCATTATAGTCGTTAACGTCAGTGACATACAGGCTCGAGATCCCGATGCTGGATAGGGTAACCGGAGACGAAGCAGCGGATAACACATTATTGGCGGTATTGCTGCTGTCAACAGCCATGGCGAATACCCGGTAGCTTACCCCTGTCTGAATCAGTGCTCCGTCTGTATCCCTGGCTCCTGAGGAAAGAATCTGGGTAAGATTAGCACCTGTCTTGGTGACTTGTGTGTAATAGGCACTGACGACAGAATTGGCTTTGGCCAGATTAAAGGCTGAATAGTTCGCCGCTTTAACCACAAATATCCGGTAAGAGCTTATCTTGGTCTCATCTGCCAGCTTGTTGAAGCTGACGGACAGATCGCGCCCGTCACCGTAATCGCCATTATCGGTCACTTGTACATTGCTTATTACCGGTGCAATATTATTGGTCAGAGTAATGGTGGAAGAACTGCCGGATAGCGCGCTGAGGTTACTTCCTTTGCCTACCGTAAGGACATAAGCTTTATACCCTTGACTGCTTTTAATTACTTCTCCATCTGCCGTTCTCGAAGCAGCTGTCAGTTTAACCACAGGATTGGCGCCTGTTACCATAACTGAGGAGTAATTAGATGCGGGTATAGCCAGTGCTGACGACAGATCAAGCGAATTTCCCGCTTTGACGATCAGAACGCGGTAATGGTCCACCAGGGACTCATCGGCCACCCGGTTGAAGCTGATCTGCAGGTCGCGTCCGTCACCGAAATCACTGATATCCTGCGTGGTTACGCCGGATACCGGAGCAGTATTAACACCGGCCGGTACCGGAGTGGTTACCGTCACAACCTTGGTGGTCTGATTCCAGCCCACTTCCCGGCCCAGCGCTTCACTTACGAACCGCGTCGGAACCATAGTTCTGCCCTTCAAATTCTGACCGGGCACATCCAGGCTTACAGACCGATTATTAATCGTAGCTGTCTTGGAGCCGATCTTCAATATAACCGTTGTATCCTCCTGCACCGCCGTTACAGTCTGCGTCTTCTGATCCCACTTGATAGCGGCATTGAAGGCTTCGAAGATTGCTCGCAGCGGCACCATCGTCCGTCCGTTCACCATTACCGGAGGCTGATCCGTAGACAACTGGACTCCGTCAATAATGATGCGGATCGGTGTGACTGCGGCCTTGGCCGGGGCTTGAAATAGTAACGGAACTATCAGCAACCCCACTACAATAGAAATCCATAACTTCTTCACAAACTCATCCTCCCAGATAGGAAAAAAATCTCATCTATTTCTATCTCTTTGACGTAAAATCACGGGTAAAAGTTTCTCGCAAACCGGTTACAATAAAATAATCTTTTGGAGGTTGAATCATGCCGCAGGCAAGTGAAAACGGTGGCGCCCCTTTAATAAGGACACTACCGTTTCCATGGTAAAGATTAGGATAATGGTTGGCGCGAAGCCTATGCATTCTTATCTTGTAAGCTGGCGTTGCCGCTTCGCTGCTCCGTGCTTCACTGATTAACCAGTGAATCCAGTGAAGCATACACATGCGGCCCGAAGCCTTCCGAAGCTTCCCGCTGCGGAATGTTCAGCCTGATGAGATAGCCTTGGCCATCAACTTCCTTCACGGCAACCTGGCGGGTCAGGCCAGAGCCCATTGCGGTAAGATACAAGCGGATGCCGGACATCCGCCGGTCCCGCTCTTCCCGGGTAAGCGCCGTAACCTTGCCTGTAGCCGCAAGTTCAGCCTTCCCCTCCTGCTCTATGGCATCCAGATCGAAATCGGCAGGAAGCTTGATAATTTCGGCGTAATACCCCGGGTCTACCTTCATCGCCAGCTTGCCGCTGGCCGCGTCAAAGCTGAAGATATCGAATACATACAGGGAGTACCCTTCTCCTTCGGCAAGTGCCGCCGTCTTCTCTTCCTCCATCCCTTCCAGTGTCAGCCTGAAGGTCTGCGTATCCGGGAGCGCACTGGCCGCCGGTGCGGCCCCTCCGCCCTCTGCCTTGGACAGGCTGGACAACACACGCTGGACCGCGGTCCCATCGCTTCCGACC
Source organism: Paenibacillus sp. FSL H8-0259 (assembly GCF_037963255.1). NCBI lineage: Bacteria > Bacillati > Bacillota > Bacilli > Caryophanales > Paenibacillaceae > Paenibacillus > Paenibacillus sp. FSL H8-0259. Next base: position 2,447,373 of record NZ_CP150147.1, on the reverse strand, counting down.
ACTTTTTCCACATACGCAAAAACAACGGCATCATCCATTTCGAGCAGCTCCGGCGCATCCTCCGTGCCGGCACCCAGCTCAAAGGCTGTGGGTCCTTCTTCAGTCTCAATCTCTACGGAATGATTATCAATCTGTCCGATATATACGCCGGATCCCTGAATAACCTGTGCCTCTGCAGCTCCGGTAGGACTTGGCGGGAGAGCAGGGCTGGGGCTCGGCGCAGCTGCGCTATCTAAAGGTGCAGATGACGGGCCTGCTGAGGGTAGCCCCGGCGCTTCAGCCGGATGATTCCCGCCGCAGGCGGTTAAGGCCAGCATTAGTACAGCGACTGCTGCGATAGCAGGCAGCGAACGTTGTGATCTCATAGCCTTACCTCCTCCATATCTCGCGGTAAGCCCTGAGTGTGCTGCTTACCTTATTAACGATTACCCCAAAGGCCGGGGGGCATAAACTTGCCGGACGGGGCTGGGCATCCGCCGTACGCACAGAACCGCAGATTTAATACAATGATGGAGAGCCTTATTCAGCACCTTGAAGGAGTGATTTCCCCTGAGAATCGATATCGGCTGCGGTCCCGGCAAAGAATCCGGTTATCTGGGAATCGACCGCAAGTTATACCCCGGTGTGGATATTGTCTGCGATATTTGCGAGGGCATTCCCCTGCCTGATAATACCGCCGAATTCGTGATGGCCAGCCGGGTAATGCCCTATGTAAACGACTTGTTTGCAGCATTGTCCGAGATTCACAGAATCAGCACGCATAAAGCGGTCATCTGCATTCTCTCACCCTATGCCCATAGTTTTCCGCATATCTCCAACCCTATGTTCAAACAGAAGTTTGACGAATATACACCCCGTTATCTGACCGGCAGCTTTTTTCAGCCTTCTCTCAGCCCAATCTCCCCGGAGATTCCGGACTATCCGGCTCCTGCGCCGCCGTTTGATTTCAGACTGCTGCGGATGGAGCTTTTCTATCAGTATCCTTTTGACGACTCGCTCTATGAGACGGAGGAGCTGGAGGTGCTCAAGACGCTGCAGTCCAATGTCGTCCATGAAATCATGTATCATTTTGCCGTAATTAAGCGGGAGATCAGCCGGGAAGAGCTGGAAGCCATGAGCAGAAAAGTCTATCCGGAACCGCGCGCGCTGTTCGAACGCCGGCTCCGGTCGCAGAACAGACATAATTAATGAAAAAGAATCGCAAATGGACATACAATAATGCCTTGCACCGCACATAGGCTAATACCACACAAGAAAGATGGCACATCGACCTCAAGCAGGAGTCGGTCTGCTTTTTTTCGTTGTCTTCCGATTTGAATTCAGCACTCCCAAAAGGAGGTGAAAATCATTCCTCTAGTCGTTCGGTCTACGGTTAATGCAACAGGTGCCATTACTTTTACAGGCAATACATTGGGGTTAAGCCGGTCCGATACGCTTGGGGTTCCGGGTACCCAGGATAGTATCGGGGCCTTCTCCACGGTGAATACAGCCTCCATATTCGGCACTTATCCTGCTGGCACTACAAATCTGTACCAGAGCAACAGTTCAGCAGCGGTCCTGGTGCTTCCGGCGGGGAGCACGGTCCTGTATGCAGAACTGATCTGGGGCGGTTCCTATGTTAACGGGAACGTCAACCTCACTGCGGCGATCAACAATCCCGTTTCTTTCATAACACCGCTCGGTAACACGGTCAGCGTGTCCCCCGACGCAGCCACTGCCAATTCCGTAGATCTGGGAGGCGGAGCGCTCGCCTATGTCCGTTCCGCCAATGTGACCAGCATTATTCAAGCCTCTGGAGCCGGAACCTATATCACCGGAGGCGTAGTCGGCACCATCGTTATCAACGGTGACGCTACTGCTAATCATGCGGGGTGGACGCTTGCTGTCATCTACCAGAATCCGTCACTCCCTTTCCGCAACATGTCTCTGCGGGCGGGGGCCGTACTTGTCCAGTCCACCTCTGCCCCGGTTGTCACAACGATTACCGGATTTGCCACACCTGTCACAGGAGCACTCGGCGGCCGCATCATGTTCAGTGCCCAGGAAGGAGATGCCAACCGTTCAGGAGATCAGGCGCTCTTCGGGCCCACCTCCGCGACCCAGGTCGCTTTGTCAGGCCCGAACAACTTTGCCAACAACTTCTTCGCTTCACAGATCAATAATGATACCGGCAACCTGAATACCACCGGTACGTTCGGAAACCGCAACCAGACCAACGGCAGTCCCGGCTCCAACATTGTCGGCGGCCGGCAGGGCTGGGATATCACGAACGTGGATGTTGGCGCGCGCCTGGTTAACAATCAGTCCTCGGCTTTGCTGACACTGACTACGTCTGGCGATGCATACGTCGTTAATGCTAACGGGCTGCAGATTGATATCAATGCACCCAGAATCTCATTAACCAAGGCCTCCAATGTCGCCGGTACAATCGTTAGTGATCTGGTCACGTACACCGTTACCGTCAGCAATACCGGCACGGCAAGCGCAGCCAGTGTTGTACTGTCAGACACGCTGCCGCCAGGCCTGACCTTTGTGGCCGGAAGCGTTGTGGTAGCCGGGGTTTCCCGGCCGGCTTTTGACATAACATCCGGCATCCCTCTCGGATCTCTGGCCCTGGGTACTTCAATCACGATTACATATCAAGCCAGGGTTACATCCTTGCCAAGCACACAAATTGTCGCCAACACAGCCAATGCCGCATTTACGTTCCAGAGCGTAGCGGGCGGCCCGATTGTGAGCGGGGTTATTCCCTCCAATACAAGCTCGCTGCCGGTCTATTCTCCGGTTCTTGGCATCGTCAAAAGCGCAAATACGACCAACGCTACCGTCGGTGATCAGATTATCTATACGCTCCAGATTGCAAACACCGGTAATATCGGCGCCACAACTACACTCACTGACAATATTCCTGCGGGCAGCACCTATGTTCCGGGAAGCTTTACGGTCAACGGCACTCCGGTAGCAGGCAATCCCGCCGCCGGCATCCCTATTGGCACCATTGCTGCCGGGGCAACCTCAACTGTACAATTCCGTGTGCTGGTAAACAGTCTGCCATCGCCTCCGCAGCTGGTCGATCAGGCCACGGCAGCCTATAGCTTTATCGTTCCCGACGGCCGGACCGTTCCCGGAACGGCAGCCTCCAACACGCTGACCATACCGGTCAGGCTGCCGAGTGTCGCTATTGTCAAAAGCGCCAGCTTCCCGGATGTGGCCGTAGGTGACACCCTGGTGTATACATCGGTGGTCACTAACAACGGAATTGTCGCAGTCACGAATGCCGTACTCTCTGATCCGATCCCCCCCGGCAGCACCTTTGTGGCGGGAAGTGTCACTGTAGCAGGTAGTGCACGGCCGACTGCTGATCCTGCTTCCGGGATTACCATCGGAACCATCGCTCCCGGAGCCAGTGTAACCGTTACGTTCCAGGTGAATGTCACTTCCGTGCCGGGAAGCGGCCAGCTCTCCAACCAGTCGTCTGCTTCGTACAGCTCAGGAGCATTTAATGCAATCACCCAATCGAATACAACCCTAACCCCTGTATTTCAACCCGTAATCGGTATCGTCAAAAGCGCGAGTCCGGGCAGCGCGACGGTCGGGGGCAATGTGCAGTATACGCTGGTAGTGAGGAACACAGGCAATATCGCCGCAACGGTGAGCTTGACCGACACGATTCCGGCCGGGTCCGTCTTCGTTGCCGGAAGTGTTACGGTGAATGGCGTTGTCCGCCCGGCAGACTCACCCGTTAGCGGAATCCCGCTGGGGTCAGTAGCACCCGGAGCAAGCTTTACGGTGACTTTTCTGACTTCGGTTCAATCTCTGCCGTCTCCGGCAACCTTGACCGACCAGGGAAGCAGCAGCTATACGTACCAGCTGCCCAGCGGACGTGCCCTGTCCGGCGGAAGTGTGTCGAACACGGTTACCATTCCGGTATCTGCACCTAACATCACGCTCCTCAAGAGCGCCAATGTCACCGCTATAGCAGTAGGGGAATATCTCACCTACACCGTATCGGTATCCAACCCCAGCGGTGTGGCGGTTAACAATGTCGTTCTGTCCGATCCCGCCCCTGCCGGGAGCGCCTTTGTAGCGGGAACCGTCACGGTGAACGGGGCTGCTGTACCGTCTGCGAATCCGAATGCCGGGATCGCCCTGGGTACGCTTGCTGCCGGAGCAACGAGTATTGTAGTCTTCCAGGTCAACGCCACTTCTGTTCCAAGCCCGCCTCAGCTGAACAACCGGGCGAGTGCTTCTTTCACAGCGGGTGCATTCAGCGGAACAGCTCTTTCGAACACTATACTTACTCCAGTCTTCACCCCGGTGATTGGGCTAGTCAAAAGCTCCAGCCCTGCACAAGCCTCGGTGGGCAGTCTGCTATCCTTCTCCATATTCGCCAGCAATACCGGCAATATTGCCGCAACCCTGAATCTGACCGACATTCTGCCGCCGCAAACGGTCTTCGAGACCAACAGTGTAAGCGTAGGCGGAACGCCGCTGCCCGGCTTCAGCCCGCTGACCGGAATTCCGGTAGGCCCGCTTGCTCCCGGAGACAGCGTCACCGTCAGTTTTCTGGTTACCGTTACGTCACTGCCGCCGAACCAGCAGGTGGTCAATTCAGCGGCCGCCTCCTATACCTTCACGCTGCCGGACGGACGGCAGCTCGGCGGAAATACCGTATCGAACGCTTTGACTGTTCCCGTCTCTGCCCCCAATGTCAGTGTGGTCAAAAGCGTGAATGCCATCGATGCCGTAACCGGCGACATTCTTACGTTCACCTCCGCGCTGACCAACAACAGTATTACATCTGTCAGCAATATCATTCTCAGCGATCCTCTGCCTGAGAATGCGGCTTTCATTCCCGGAACCGTAATTGTAGGCGGCGTCTCCCAGCCGCTGGCAGTTCCGTCCGCCGGCATTCCAATCGGCAGTCTGGGCCCTGGGGCTTCAATTGCCGTAACATTCGAGGTGAGGATAACAATGCCGATTCCTTCACAGGTCAATAACCAGTCAACCGTCAGCTTCACCTCCGGGGTCTTCTCCGGCTCTTCATCTTCCAACGTCACTACCACACCGGTAACGCAGCCGCAAATTTCTCTGGTCAAAAGCGCCAACGACCTGAACGCCACTGTCGGCGACACGGTCATCTATACCATTCTTGTCAGCAATGCCGGCAACGTTGCAGCCAATGTAACGTTAACCGATAATATTCCAGCCGGCACCGTCTTTGATCCAAACAGTGTCATTGTCGGCGGCTTCCCTCAGCCGGGTGCGGCACCGGATACAGGCATTGCTGTCGGGGTTGTCGCTCCCGGCGCCAGCGTCTCTGTCAGCTTCACCGTCTTCATTGTCTCCCTGCCATCACCGCAGCAGCTGGTGAATCAGGCGGCTTCCACCTACACCTTCACACCGCCGGACGGGCGGCTGCTGAACGGAAGCGCCGTCTCCAACACTGTAACGATCGCTGTCTCCGCTCCTAATCTGGCGGTTGTTAAGAGCACGACTTCAACCTCGGTGGCACTGGGCGATACTATCGCCTATTCGGTAAGCATCACGAACAACGGAATAGACCCGGTTAATAATGTAGTGCTCAGCGATCCAACGCCAGATGGGGCAGCCTTCGTGCCGGGCAGCGTATCTGTAAATGGCGTGCCATTTCCAAATGCCCATCCTTCTACAGGAATTCCCATTGGCACACTGGCATCCGGTGCTTCCGCAATTGTCTCCTACAGTGTTACGGTAACATCGGTACCAGCAGATACTTCGATTGATAATCAGGCGACTGTAACTTACACCTCCGGTGTCTTTACAGGCTCCACCTTCTCGAACCCCGTGGCGGTTCCCGTCTTCCAGCCGAATATCGCCGCTGTCAAAACCGCCAATACCGCGAACGCAACGGTGGGTGATACAGTAACCTACACTATAACTGTCAGCAATACAGGCAACTACGCAGCAAGCCTGACAGTAACGGACAACATCCCAGCCGGGACTACTTTTGAGGAAAACAGTGTTCTGATCAACGGGCTGCCTCTGCCGCAGGCCAATCCCACCACCGGCATCGCTGCCGGAAGCATCGCTCCGGGCGCAACCGTTGCTGTCTCATTCTCGGTGGTGATCACTTCACTGCCTACACCGCAAACACTGGTAAATCAGGGGACGGCAGCCTACAGCTTCACCTTACCTGACGGAAGAACCCTTGGCGGATCGGTGCTCACCAACACACTGACCATCCCTGTCTCGAATCCGAATCTGGCGGTCGTCAAATCGACCACAACCACCGCTACCAATGTTGGCGATACGATTACGTATTCGGTCAGTCTGACCAATAACGGGATCGCTACCGTTAACAATGTCGTATTTACAGATGCCTTACCTGCAGGAACGGCCTTCGTTCCCGGCAGTGTAGTGGTAGACGGCGTCCCTCGTCCGGCTGCTTCACCTTCTACCGGGGTAACCATTGGCAGCGTCGCGCCAGGCGCTTCAGTAACTGTAGTTTTCAGTGTGACTGTAACGTCCCTCCCTGTCTCGGGAGTGCTTAACAATCAGTCATCGGTCAGCTTCACTTCCGGGGCACTGTCCAGTGTTGCCTTCTCGAACATTGTGACCACTCCGGTCTTCCAGCCGATTATTGCGGCAGCCAAAAGCTCTAACTCTGTAAATGCAACCGTTGGAGACACCATTATTTATACTGTCAATGTCAGCAATTCGGGTAACTATGCGGCTGCTGCCACTCTGACCGATACGATTCCTGCAGGTACAACGCTTGTTCCTAACAGCGTGCTGATCAACGGCTTCCCAGCACCGGGTGCAGATCCCGCCACCGGAATCCCTCTGGGTACGGTTGCTGCAGGTGCATCGCTGGCGGTAACATTCTCTGTCGTCATTGCCACACTGCCAGCCAGCCAGCAGCTCAGCAACCAGGCCATCATCGCCTTCAGCTATACGCTTCCTGACGGACGGACCTTCAACCAGTCGGTCAGCTCGAACATCAATCAGATTTCGGTATCATCGCCAAATGTACTCGTTGTCAAAAGCACTACTGTAACCGATGCAGTTCCGGGAGATACCGTTCCATACAGCATCAGCGTTACCAACAGCGGCATAGCGCCGATCAATAATGTTGTACTGAGTGACCCGATTCCGGCCGGCTCTTCCTTTGTTGCCGGAAGCGTAGTTGTGGACGGTACTCCGCTGCCGGGAGCGAATCCGGCTAACGGGATTTCACTGGCAACAGTGGCCCCGGGCGCGACGGTCCTGGTTACATTCAATATTCTGGTCAACTCCTTGCCTAATCCGGCCATCCTGAACAACCAGGCTTCGGTAAGCTTCACTTCCGGTGCATTCTCTGGCGCATCTTATTCCAACAATCTCATTACTCCGGTATTCCAGCCGATCATCGGCATTGTAAAAGCTGCGGATACGGCCAATGCGACGGTTGGGGATACCGTGACCTATTCCTTCAGCGTTACCAATTCAGGCAATCTGCCAGCTGTCGTAACCTTAACAGACTCTATCCCGCCGGGAGCTGTATTCATTCCGAACAGCGTACTGGTCAACGGCCAGCCTGTTCCGGGTGCAGACCCGACTACCGGCATTAATCTCGGCACCGTTGCAGCCGGAGCTACAGTCCTCGTGACAGTCACCCTGCAGGTCACGGTAGCTTCCCTGCCTTCTCCGCAGCAGCTCGTGAACCAGGCCGCCGCCACCTTCACCTTCACACCGCCGGATGGCCGTCTGCTCTCAGGTTCTGCACTGTCGAATACGCTGATTATCCCTGTCTCTTCACCGGACGTAACAGCAGTCAAGAGCACTCCTGCAATCGATGCGGTAGTAGGCGACATTATTACCTATACCATTGTTGTGACCAATAACGGTATCGTTCCCGTCAACAATGTTGTACTGGTTGACCCGATTCCGGCAGGCAGCCAATTTGTCGTTGGCAGTGTTGCCGTAGACGGAGTCTTCCGCCCTGGTGCGAACCCGGCTGCCGGTATAGTCATCGGCACGATTGCCGCCGGGGCGTCCACTACAGTAACCTTCCAGGTTCAGGTCATTGTAATATGACAGAAGGCTCACGGCTTCAACCTGTCGTAAGCAACCAGTCTATGGTCCTATTCAGCTCGGCAGAGGGTATTAACGCCATCACCTATTCCAATACCGTCAATACTCCCGTCGTGGGCCCTGTTCTATCCCTTCTCAAGCTTACGGATCACACGAGCGCCTCCCTGGGGGAGACGCTCGTCTACACCGTATTCGCCAAGAACAGCGGCAATACGTCCGCACTGGTCACCATCGTTGATGTCCTTCCTGCGGGTGTATCCTTTATTGCCAACAGCGTGCTTAGAGACGGAGTCCCCCTTCCGGGGGTCACTCCGTCTTCCGGCATACCGGTAGGCACTCTCTCTCCGCATTCCGGAGTTACGATCGCCTTCCAGGTCATTGTTGTATCGCTCCCGCCTTCTCTGGCCTTGCATAACAGGGCAGTCGGCACCTATTCCTTCTCCACACCCGAAGGACGAACGGTACGCGGGGAAGTCCGCTCCAACCCGGTGATTGTCTCCCTGCTGTCTTATCAGTTGTCCACGCTTCTCTCTGCCAGCACACCCACTACCTTTGTCGGCGATGCCGTGACGTATACACTGCAGCTCAGAAATGAAGGCACCCGGCCGCTGGCCGTGATTATCGCCACCATTCCGGTTCCGGAAGGTGCTATATTCATCCCCGGCAGCGTCATTGCAGGCGGGGTCTACCAGCCCGAGGCCGATCCGGCCCTTGGCATCAGGCTGGGTTCCTTGAGTACAGGCTCGGCTGCCGAGATTTCCTTCCGTGTGCGGGTGGCCGCAATCCCTCCGGACCCGGTATTGCCGGCGAAGGCGTTGGTCACCTATGAGGTCAATGACAACAGGAATACCGCTGAGAGCAATACAGTCCTCATAACGATCGTCCAGCCGGGAGTATCCGCCAGCTTGAAGGTAGATCTCTACAGCGCCGCTCCCGGCGATAATCTGCGGTATGAGTTCACCGTGCGCAACAACGGAAATCTGGCTGTAGAGGCTCTGTTGACCGACTTCATTCCGGCAGGTGTTCTATTCATCTGGGACAGCATTCATATTGACGGTGTTCCCCAGAAGGGAATACGGCCTGCGGACGGCATTCCGCTCGGAACGGTAAGAGCAGGCTCGGCGGTAAGGGTTGATTGTCTCGTATCCATTCCGGGCGCCACCGATATCCGCCAGACTCCGGCCATTCAGAACCAGGGCAGTGTCCAATACACATTCACCCTTCCGGATGGACGCAATGTCCGGCAGATCACCCGGACCAATGCTGTGACTACGCTGCTGTTCTCGCCAATCGTCTCCATTCAAATACAAGGAGAGCCGCCGGTTGTCGAGCCTGGAAGCATTGCCGAATTCCGGATTCTTGTCACCAACAGCGGGAATTATCCCGCAGAGGTCTCTGTGGTCCGGATTGTGCCGCAAGGAGCAGTAATTGATCCGAATATCGTTACCATCAGCGCCATCACTGTACCCGAAACCCCGTACAGCGGAACTGTGGCTCTGGGAACACTACAGCCCGGGCAGACCGTCACCCTCACTTATTTTGTGAAAATCAACCTTGATTATATGGGCACATCGCTTCAGGGATCCTCGACCGCCCTATACTTATTCACGATAGACGGACGAAGATACTCCGGCGAAGCCCGCTCGAACAGCTATAAACTGCTCATTGAGGAAATCAGTGAATAATACAGCTCACATATCCCCCATCCCCATGAATATACTTTAGTTACAACCAGCCGCACCCGTCACAAGCGTAGCCTGTACCAATTTCAGAGAATCATGGGAGGTGGTCATCCTTGCCCCAGCCAACCGGTCCATACGCCTTTGTTGTGTCTAAAGAAGACTGGTCCCTTCACCGCAAAGGCCATCAGGATCAGGAGCGTCACCAGCAAAAGGTCAGAGAAGCCATTAAGGACAATCTGCCGGATCTCGTTACTGAGGAGAACATTATTTTGTCGGGCGGCAAGCAGATTGTGAAGGTGCCGATCCGCAGTCTGGATGAATACCGGATTATCTATAATTTCCGCAAGCAGAAGCATGTCGGCCAGGGGGACGGGGAGAGTCAGGTAGGCGATGTGCTCGGCCGCGATTCGCAGTCCGCCCAGCCGGGCAAAGGTGACAAGGCGGGGGATCAGCCCGGGCAGGATACTGTCGAAGCCGAAGTGGATATTGAGGATCTGGAGGATATTCTGTTCCAGGATATGGAGCTTCCCCACCTGAAGCCGAAGGACAAGGAAGAAATCGAGGTCAAATCCATTGTCTTCAACGATATCCGCAAAAAAGGCATGATGTCCAACATCGACAAAAAACGCACACTGATGGAGAATCTCCGGCGCAACGCCAGCAGCGGGAATCCGGGAATTCACAGCATCAGCCCGGACGATCTGCGCTACAAAACATGGGATGACATTACCGTCCCCCATTCCAATGCCGTAATTATTGCGATGATGGACACCTCAGGCTCCATGGGTACTTTTGAAAAATACTGCGCACGCAGCTTCTTCTTCTGGATGACCCGCTTTCTGCGCCGCCAGTATGAGAAGGTGGATATTGTATTCCTGGCTCATCATACCGAGGCCAAAGAGGTCAGCGAGCATGACTTCTTCACGCGCGGCGAGAGCGGCGGCACCATCTGCTCCTCGGCTTACCAGAAGGCGCTGGAGATTATCGACAGCCGCTATCCGCCGGCCAAATACAACATTTATCCCTTCCATTTCTCGGATGGCGACAACCTGACCTCCGACAATGAACGCTGCGTCAAGCTGATCGGTGAACTACTGAAGCGCAGCAACATGTTCGGCTATGGTGAAGTGAACCAGTACAACCGCAGCAGCACACTGATGTCCGCCTACCGCCACCTGAAGCAGGAGCAGTTCATGCATTATGTCATTAAGGATAAGAAGGAAGTCTATCAGGCGCTGAAGACGTTTTTCGGTAAAAAAACTACCGGGGCATAAGCTAAGATGTTTCCCATGGCTTACAGCAACAAGAAGTTGTCAACGTCATGCAGCACGCTTATTCCGGCATTGTTTCCCCCTTCCATCTGCTATCCAGGCCAAAAAGCATCCCCTTGCGAGCTTTTCATCCATCGCAAGGGGATGCTTTTTGCTTTTTGCTTTTTGCTTTTTGCTTGCTTGTATTTTCCGCAAAATACTCTTGACTGCTATATCGGCGACCGATATAATATGTATATCGGTTGACGATATAGCGTCAGGCGATGTAACGGTGATTGCTATAACGTCAGTTGATGTAACGAATCGTTAATACTAGACTAAGGCAGGTGAGGCATTTGTCAGGAAGCAATGAATACGGGGCGCTGACAGAGGGCGTATATTATATTCTTCTGTCACTGTTCACCCCGATGCACGGCTACGGAATTATGCAGAATGTGAAGCTGCTGAGTAACGGGCGCGTGGAGCTTGGCGCCGGCACGCTGTATGGCGCGCTTGGCACGCTGGTGGAGCGGGGCTGGATTGAGCCGCTGGCGGGCGGGCAGGATTCCCGCAAGAAGGAATACCGGATTACGGAGTCAGGCAGATCTGCACTGCTGAGCGAAATGACCAGGCTCGATGAGCTGTTGTCTAATGGAAGAAAGCTAATAGGAGGCGAACCGGAATGAGTCATGTGGTACGCAAATATTTCGCGGATTTTGAGAAGGAAGAGCAGTGGCTGAATGACATGTCTGCCAAAGGTCTTGCGCTTGTCGAATACTCCTGGGCCCGTTATGTATTTGAAGAGAGCGCCCCGGGGGAATACATCTACAGGCTTGAGCTGCTGGAGGAAGATCCGAAGAAAGCCAAGTCTGCCGAATACCTGCAGTTCATGGAGGAGACCGGAGCCGAGCGTGTGCCAGCCGGCAAAAAGCCGTCGGGCAAGACTGTATATGTCAACCCGCGCTGGGTAATCTTTCGAAGAAAAGCAGCGGAGGGTGCCTTCACCATTTATTCGGATACCGATTCCAAAATTAAGCATTATCAGAGAATATTCCGGTTATGGATTTCGCTCGCGGTGGCGGAGCTGATCATTGGCGTCTTTAATATATCCCTGATGTTTGTGAACAATCCCACCGCCCTCAACAGAATCAACCTTATTATGGGCCTGCTGCTCATCGTTCTGGCCCTGTTCTTCATTTCATTAAGTATGCCTATCCGCCGCAAGATTACCAAGCTGCAAAATGACAAGCTGGTCCGGGAGTGAGCCTTAATGCTCCGCAGAGCGTTCTGCGGTGATGATCCGGGCGTTGGCGGAGTGTTCTGCGGTGACGATTCGACCGTTGCGGGGCGTTCTGCGGTGATGATCCGGGTGTTGGCGGGGCGTTCCAACAGCGCGTTCCCCACTCCGGCTCCATTCAGCTTGTGAAAAGGACTGAGATTCCGTTAATTGACCGATCAGGCTTCATTTGTGGCTCATTTGAACAAGATAACGGAATCTCAGTCCGAATCAGCGGCAATATGAGGCTTTTGACCAAAATAGCGTCTTCTCAGTCCGCTTCATTCCGACTACGCCATCTGCACCAGTAACTCCCCCACTTGCGCCACTACCACCTCTCCCGCCTCTTTCTCTTTTTCCCGCCCTCCCGCCACATCCGCATCTTCTGCTTCTTCCGATTTTTCCCGCCTCTCACGCCTCTCCCTACACTACCGCTTCTTCCGCCTCTCCCCCCAATTTTTTCATTTCCGGCTTCAATCTAAATTGTGTGACCTTCACGTCCCCGAACATCAACAAAAAGCCGGAAGCAAACGCGCTGCTTCCGGCCGAATTAACTTATTTAACGCACCTTCTCTCTATCCTTGCCCTTATCGGACTCCCCGGCGTTTTTGTTCGCGGCCTCACGGTCCTGCATCATTTCATCCACGGTCTTCACCTTCAGCCGGGCAGCGCCTTCGTTGCCGGCATTCGTCGGGATCAGATTACCGGAAGCTAGGCGTTCCTTCGCTTCAGCGATAGCCGCGCTGTACTGCGGCAGCCAAGGCTCCCCGGCAACCAGCATCTCATCCACCATCTGCCAGATCTCCTTCGGATTACAGACCGCACCGACCAGCGGGTCCATCATGAAGGCCTGGCGCAGCAGCTTGTCATCGCCATGCACGGCTGCTTCCACGGCTAGCCGCTGCACGGAGATGCTTACATTGCAGACAGCCGCCGGGCCCAGCGGCAGGTCGCCGACCAGCGGCATCGAGATACCGTTGCGGTCTACATACCCCGGAGCTTCAATAATGGCATCGTCCGGCAAATTGGAGATGACCCCGTTATTCACCATATTGAAATGACCTCTGTACACGCGGCCCGTCTCAAGTCCTTCTATTATATAGGAGCCATGCTCCTCGCCACGGTTCTCCCGGGTATACTCCAGAGCCGGTTCCTTCATCCAGTTCGGGAAGTCCGTTTCGAACCAGTTGCGGCCTTCTGTGCAGACCCGCAGGTATCCGCCTGTCTCTCCGTTGATCCAGCTGCCCAGATCAATCCAGTCCATAATCTCGCCGCTGCGTTTGCGGTACCAGGGAACATATTCGCTCAGATGTCCGTTCGACTCCGTGCTGTAGTAGCCGAAGCGGCGGAGCATATCGATCCGCACCTTCTCGGTCCGGCTGAATTCCGGATGCTGCTCGAAGGCCTCCAGCAGTCCGGCCGTCAGATCCTTGCCCTCATGCTTCGCAGAGATGTACCAGGTCTGGTGATTGATTCCGGCGCAGATAATATCCACCTGCGACTTCTCCAGCCCGTAGACTTCGGCGATCTGATGATGTCCGTGCTGTACGCCATGGCAGAGTCCGATGGTCCGCACACCGCCATATTTATTGCAGGCCCAGGTGAGCATGGCCATGGGATTCGAGTAATTCAGGAGCAGCACATCCGGCGCAGCCGTCTCCCGGATATCCCGGCAGATCTCCAGCATCTCGGCCATACCGCGCTGTCCGTACATGATCCCTCCCGCACACAGCGTATCACCTACGCATTGGTCCACGCCGTATTTCAGCGGAATGTCCACATCGGTGGCGAACGCCTCAAGGCCGCCCATGCGGATAGTGCAAAATACGTACCTGGCATCCTTCAGCGCTTCTCTCCGGTCCGTAGTGGGAGCGATCACAATATCCAGGCCGTTCTCCTTAATATCCCGCTGGCACAGCTCGGTGACCATCTGCAGATTATGGCTGTTTATATCCATGAATGAGACTTCAATATTCCGGAATTCCGGTACTGTAAGCAGGTCGCGCAGCAGCCCGCGTGTAAATCCGATACTGCCCGCCCCGATAAAGGTTACTTTAAAAGACATCGTTATCATCCTCCGGCAAAGAATAGTGGGTTCCTGTCCATTGTAGCAAGGAGGCTGCGGGAAGCGTAACCAATATCATGACCACTTTGCCGTTATTGTGTCAACAATTCTCACCTTTAGATCCAGAAACCCATCTATTCCTCACTCCAGGAATGGCGGTCCAGCGAGTTGCGGTATTCGACCGGAGTACAGCCGGTATACTTTTTGAACAGGAGATGAAAATACTGCCTGCTGCTAATGCCCACATAATCGGCAATCTCCGCGACTGGAATCTCACTCTGCCCAAGCAGCATCCGGGCCTTCTCCATTCGCAGCCTGTTCAAGTAATCGGTTAAGGTCTGGCCGGTATTTGTCCTGAAGATCCGCTGCAGATAACCCGGGTGGACATTCACAGTGAGCGCAACTTCCTTGACTTGAATACTCCGGTCATAGTTCTGGTGCAGGAACTCTACCGCGCGCCGTACATAGAGCTGTGAGGGCTGCTGGCTGGCCGGCAGCGATTCCCGCCGCAGTCTGGACAGACGCAGCAGCAATTCCGAGAACAGCAGCTGAACCATACTGTTTCCGCTCTTGCCCTGCTGATCCAGCTCCAGCACCAATGCCTTTAGTACATGAAACACCTCTTCCTGGTCTGACAGCACCAGACTATCGAAGGGACTCTGCAGCAAATCCGCCAGCGTCTCCTCCTCCCGGGCCAGCCTGCCTACCGAGGGGGCTACACCGACGTACTCTGTGAATGCGAACTCCACATTCAGCATCCGGCAGGAGGACCCGTCTTCGACGATCAGCCTGTGCGGAACGCCCGCATCCAGGAGAATCATTTCTCCCCGCTTCAGCCGGAAGGGGGTATGGCCTCCCGATTCATCCCGCACCTCGACCACACAGCTGCCTGAGATGAGATACATAATTTCGGTGGAATTATGCTGATGGTAGGCCATTGTGTAGTTGCTCCACTGCTTGTAATAGTAGGCCAGGAATCGCGGGCTGTAATCCCCGTCAAGCAAGGCCTGCTGAAAAAGACTTCCGTTCAACTCCGGCATCCCGCATGCCTCCTTCGCCAGTATTCATAGCACAAGTGTATCCCTTGAGCTCCGCCAGGACAAGAAGCTGGCCGAAGTCCAATACTGGAATAAATATCTTTATAAGTTAATCATTCTTGTATGTAAATTAGAATTTCAGGTGAGGATCACATAGATTCAGAGCTCCCGCCTCGCAGATAATCAAATTTTTTTCAGTACTCTCTATTCGCGTTAATGTTGTAAGTATTACAACTTTAGTTCATATAGCCGGGAGTTGTCCGGAGTATTGTTGTATGAAATACAAGAATTGGTTCATTAATTCGATTGGATTAGATAAAATGCTGTATTTAATACAATATTTTTCCATTCAGGCTAATTTGATGAGGAGATTGTTGTATTTCGTGCAGGATTTTCGCTTATTTTTTATGTGCAGCAGAGAGAAGAACGCAGAATAAACAAGAGCAAAGGCACGAAGCGCTCCACTCTTGTTTTCAATAATCCTATCTAAGTGTCTATCCCTACCCTTGTTTTCGATCATCAATGAAGTTTAGTCAGAACATCATTCACCACGCTATACACTCCGCCGCCCTCCGCCATTTCCAGCGCTCCGTTCAACAGGTAGATCCCTGTTTCTTCATCGATCCCGTAATTCGGAAGCTCACCGAACGTACGGACGGCGGTTCTTAAATGATCTTCGTCATCCCACTGGGTAAAATGTACGGACAGCAGCAGCTCAGGGATCAGATTCAAGCCCTTGCGGTGATCAAACAACCTGCTCTCATTATCCTTAGCGGAAATAATACATAGTTCAGGGCTGATTAAAGCTCCCGCCGAGAACCCCGCAACCGGAACGCCAGACTCATACCTCCGTTTAATAGCGCCGCCGATCGCGGTATCTACAATATAATCGGCATACAGGTCCGTATCCCCGCCTCCGATGATAATGCCCGAGCAGGTCTCTATGCTCTGAACAACAACATCCGCAGGTGTAGCGGGCAGCGGCAGATAACGGAACTCTGTTAACCCTGCATCAGCCAGCGGACGCGTATAGACCGGCACGTAATCTTCCCAGCTCTCCCCACGCTCCACGAATAATACAACAACAGGACCTGCGCCTTCACCCACTATATCTTTAAACTTTCTTGCCAGATCCGGCGTAAACGGCGGGCCCCCGCCATTCAGAAATAAGTGCTTATCCATGACATCACCTTCAGTTTTTTACAGACAACTATAACGACAAGTGTAAGTTCTGGCAATAGTACTTCACTTTATCAACTACACACCGGCTTATCCCTGAAAAGAAACCATCGACTGCTTCAGCTTCTCCGCTAACACCTCCAGCTTGCCTGACAGAGCCACCAGCTCCTCGCTCACTATGAATTGCTGTGAAGACATCGAGGCCACCTCCTCCGTTGAGGCACTGGTCTGCTGCACGACCGAGATTACGCTCGCCATGGATTGCCCCAGCTGCTGCCGGTAACCGGTCAGCTCCTTAACCGCCGCCGAAGACTGGCTTAGATAACCGCTGAACACTTCCATCTCCGCCCGCACACTTTCAAAGATAAGCTAAGATTCCCGGACCGAGGTTATCTGCCCGCTGAACAGCGGTGCTGCTTCACTCACTACCTTAACCGTGTTCTCGATATGGCCGCTGATCTCCTCCGTAATTCTGGAGACAGACGCAATTGACTGGCTGGATTGGTTAGCCAGTCCCCTGATCTCATCGGCAATGACATTAAAGCCCCTCCCCGCAGCCCCCGCACGTACAGCTTCAATAGAAGCATTAAGAGCCAGAATATTCGTCTGCTTGTTCATGGCAATCATCGGGGAGAGAATGCTGCGGATCAGCACCATGCTGTCACGCAGCATGGCCGAGTTCTCCTGAATCAGATTCATCATCTTCAGGGCAGATTCGCTTTGATCCACCAGCTTCTTCATCAGCTCCGCTCCCTGATCGCTTACCGCCATGACCTTTCCTGCGGAATCAGCCATGACTGCATTCGTCCCCGCTACTTCGTCCGTCTTGTCTCCCATCAGCTCCACCTTGCGGTTGCTGCTCTCCGCTTCTGCCGCCAGGCTGGCTGCCCCGCCGGCGATCTCGCCGGTTGCGGCAGCCACTTCCCTGGCATGAGTACGGGTCGCACCCGAAGCAAGCACCAATTGCTCGGACGTGGCCAGCACCGCCGCCGCCGAACTGCTGCTCTGGCCGGCCAGCCGGGAGATCTGCTCCATCATCCGGTTGAAGCTGTGTCCCAGCCGCCCGATCTCATCCTGGCCCTTGAAGCTCGTCCGCACCTGCAGATTCCCCTGTTCGCCTTCCTCCATCAGCCGGGCCAGCTTGCCGAGCGGGCGGCCGATCAGCCGCACCAGCACATAACCAATCACCAGCGCAATCACAGCCGCAGCCAGCACAACCAGCAGTGTAATATAGAGCAGCCGGTCTGCCGATTTAGTGAAATCACTCACCGGCGCATAACCCAGCAGTGTCCAGTCAGCTGTCACCAGCGGCTGATAGACCACAAGCTGTGAGCTGCCCTGCTCATCAGCCGCAGTGAAGGATTGCTTCTGCCCTTCAACCCCGGTATCCGCTGCCTGTATGTAAGAAGGCTGTCCGAGCAGCCCGTTATCCGCCCCGTACACAATATTGCCGGCCCTGTCAAGGATGCGGATCTCCCCGGCAAGTCCGATATGCAGATTGGATAATACGTCGGTCAGAGCTTTACCCTTCAGCTCAATCAGCATATAATACTCCGCTGCCGGGTTCTGGATATTCCGCAGCAGACGGCCCATTGTCATAGAGGACTCACTGTAAGCATCGAAGAAGCCTTTGGCCCGTGCGGGGAACCAGACGGGGTTGCCTTTGCCGTTATCGATCGCCTTCATGCGGGCAAGAACGCCTTCATCACTGCGCACACCACTGATGCCTGTTGATTTGTAGGATTCAGCATCCACCATGCTTCTTTCGACCAGCCGGACGCCCAGCAGGCGCTCATCGGAGCCCCGGACGGAATCCAGCTTACGGCGGATCCGGTCTTCAGCTGCCACCTTGGCTACCGTTCCGGCACCGGGATTATGGATGGTCTCCATATCTGATTTTAGTGCAGAGTCTACTGCGAATTGTCTTGAAAGCGCTTCATATTCAGCAAACAGGAAGTCCAGCTTGTCCGCCGCCTGCACAATAGACTGTGAGGATGCCGCTGCTACCTCGTTGGTAATGATTCTTTTAGCAGCATAATAGGAGGTTAAGCCCAGCACAGAGGACAATAGCACAATTGTACAGAACAGAATCACAAATAATTTGACGCCAACCGATCTGAAGTTTAATTTCCGCTGCCGGTTCATTCCGCTCTCCCCTTATTTGTTCGATAAAAAATACAGGTGCAGCCCTTCGTTGACTGCATAAAGGCCGCACCTGTTATTCATAATGAGATCAGCATTTCTTATTATCCTAATTCCATAAAGGCTTACCCCTTGCTCGCCCCTGCGGTCAGACCATCAACAAGCAGGCGCTGCAGGAAGCCGAACAGAATCATTATCGGTACAGAGATCAATACTGCACCCGCTGCGAACAGCGTGAAGTTGGAATTCTGCATCGTATTGACCATATCCCACATTCCGACCGCGACGGTCCAGTTCTCCTTGGTCCGCAGAATCAGCTTGGCGAAGATGAAGTCCACCCATGGGCCGACAAACTGGGTCAGTGCCATATAAGTGATCATCGGGCGGGACAGCGGCAGGATAATCCGTGTGAAAATCCCGAAGTTACTCGCCCCGTCAATCCGCGCGGCTTCATCCAGCGAACGCGGAATCGTATCCAGGAAGCCTTTGGCAATCAAGGTCCCTCCGAGCGGTGCTCCGGCAGCGTACACGATAATCAATGCCAGATGGGTATCCAGCAGATTGAACTCCTTCAGCAGCAGATAGATTGCAATCATACTCATGAAGCCCGGGAACATCCCGAGGATCAGCAGGGTTGACATGGTCGTCTTGCGGCTTTTGAACCGGAACCGGGATAAGGCGTAACTGGTCAAAAGCGTCAGCACCACGCCGATCAGCATGGAGAACACGGCAATCTTGAGCGTATTTGCGTACCAGGTTCCGAACATATAGACCGGTGAAGTGAACAACTCTTTGTAATGAGCCAGTGTAAAATGGTCGGGAATCAGCGTTTTGCTGTATAGGGATTTGCCCGGACGGAAGGATGCCAGAAGAATCCAGAGTGCCGGATAGATCGCAGCAATCGCCAGGATAACCAGAATGATGTAGCTGAGGCCCAAACGAATAAAGCCCGTAAGCTTGCGTCCGATGATCATTGAATCATATCCTCCTCTTTGAATGATTTGGTCCGGCGGTAATTATACAGGGAGAACCCGGCAACAATGATGAAGAGTATAATGCCTATTGCAGAAGCCATATTATTCTTATTCTGATCCAGCGTCAGCTTATACAGCCACGTTACCAGCAGGTCCGTTGACCCGGCATACTGATAGTCACCTTTCACCGGACTGCCTCCGGTCAGCAGGTAGATCGCGTTGAAATTGTTGATATTTCCGGCAAATTGCATAATCAGCGTTGGCGCGGTAGAGAACAGAATCATCGGCAGGGTGACAATCCGGAACTTCTGATAATTCGTAGCCCCGTCCACTTCGGCTGCTTCATACATATCCCGCGGGATTGTGGTCAGCACGCCCATGATGAGCAGCATAGATACCGGAATACCGACCCACATGTTGACGATGATAACCGTGACCTTCGCCCAGAACGGATCAGTCAGCCACGGTAGTCCGCCAAGTCCGAAGTATTTGAGATATTGGTTAATCGGGCCGAACTGCCCGTTGAACAGGTTGCGCATCAGCAGGAGGGAGATCATCTGCGGGACGGCGTAAGGGACGATCAGAATCATTCTCCACAGTCCCTTGAAGCGGATCCCCTTTTGATTGATCAGCAGGGCAACGAGCATCCCGCCGAAGTAAGTAGTTACAGTCGATAGAACCGCCCAGATAATTGTCCAGGTAAGTACTCCATAAAAGGTCTGGCTCCAGGATTTCAGCACCAGCAGGTTACGGAAGGTTTCAAAGCCTACCCAGTCCACCAGCCTGGCCGGCGGGATGTGATCGGGTGCGGCGTAGTTAGTGAAGGCCAGCATGATCATAAAAATAATCGGCATGATGGTAAAGAACAAAATACCGATACCCGGAAGCAGCAAAAAGCTCTGGGCAAATTTGTAATCCAGAATATAGCGTACGGATTGCTTGAATGTATTCGATGGACGACCGGTTTCGCGTTCTGCTCCGATTTTAAGGGCATCCCTAATATTCATGTACCAGACAATCAGGAATAAAACCAAGAACAGCAGGGTAATCAGACTTTCAATCAGAATGACGATGGAATGATCACCGGGAACCATTTTTGCGATGCCCTTAACCTTCTCAAGGCGGCTTGGAGATTCCCCGAGTGTGGTGATGCCCCAGAAGGCCCTGCCCAAATTGGTAATGAAATAGAATAGTGCGGCTGCTTCTACAGCTATGAAAATAAGTCCTTTGATGAATTGGCGGTTATATATTTGTCCCAATCCCATAAAAATGGCCGACAGTACTGCGGCTCTAGCTTTGTATCGCTGCATTTCCCTTCCGTTCTCCTCTCCGCGCGGAATTCAGGAAACTGCCCGCCGCGAGCTATGCGGCGGGCGATTTGATTCCACTGTGTGCTGATGGTTGTTTGTTGCCTCAAGGGCAGCTGATGATTACACTGCCGGAGAGCTGATTTTACTGGGCAGATGCCCCGTTATTCAAATCCTTAATTTGTTCTACTGCTTTGTCCATAGCTGCCTTAGGATCTGCGTTGTTATCCCAAATTTCAGGAAGTGCCGCATTTACCGGGCTCCATACGTTACCCATTTCAGGAATCGAAGGCATTGGCTGGGAGTTCTTGGCCTGTTCAGCAAAAGCGGATATGAACGGGTCGCCGGTGATTTGCGCATCCTGCAGCGCTTCGTTGTTCGTAGGCACGGAACCGACCAATTTGTTCAATGTCAGCTGAGCGTCTTTGCCGGAAGCAAAGCGGGCATACAATTTAGCCGCATTCGGATACTGACTATAAGCGTTGACTCCGAAAATTTTAATCCCGGAGAAAGTAATTGCCGTTTTGCCGTCGATGGTAGGAATCGGAGCAATTCCGAGGTTGTCGCCCAGAGCTTCTTTATAACCGGCAAGCTCCCAAGGTCCAGTGATATCCATGGCCACATCGCCAGTGTTGAACAAGCTGCGCTTGATGTCCGGGTTAATGTCGCCGCTCTTAATCGGCAATATTTCTTTCAGCTTTACAAATTCACTCAGACCTTTGATCGCGCCTTCATTGTTCAGACCGATATCGTCTTTATCCGTACCGTCTTTGCCGAACAGGTAACCGCCGGTTGTAGCGATGAACGGATAGTTGAAGTACATGTTGCCGACTTCCCACATAATTCCGTATCTGTTCTTGGCTTTATCAGTGAACGTTTTACTGAAGGCAATCACGTCATCGAAGGATTTAGGTGCTTCTTTGACCAGGGATTTGTTGTAGAACAGGGCATAGGTTTCTGCCGCTCTCGGATAACCATACAGTTCACCCTCATAGGACGAGCCTACGATGGATGCTTCTGTGTTCTCAGCTTTGGTCTGCTCACCGAAAATATCGTTTGGAAGCAGCAGGCTCGCGCTTGCAGCCTTACCCAGATTATCGTGAGGAATGAGGACAACGTCTGCAGCCAGACCTGACGGGCCATCTTGTGTCAGCTTGCCGACCTGATCGGGCGGTGCTACCTCTTCAATTTTGATGGGAACGTTGTACTGCGCGGTGAACTGCTTGGCGATTTCTTCAGCAAATGCTCTTTCTTCTTTACTCTCCCAGATCACCAGTGATGCGCCGTCTTCAGGTACAATCTCATCTGTTGCCGGAGCATTCCCGCCGTTTGTACCAGCGTTGTCTGTTGCTGCTGCATTATTCGCAGGAGCATTGGTTGCTGCTGCATTTCCCCCGTTATTGTTGTTTGAGCCGCACGCCGTAATCGACATTGCCATAGAGAACGATGCGGTGAGAACCATGAGTTTTTTCAAATTCATTGCTTTTAACCCCTCCCGATTTGTATATCACTTGATTTGAACATGATGCCTCCGACTTTGCGCAAACGATTTCAGAAGACTCAAAAAAAATTCAAGTTTTGCAGATTGACCCTTCCTTATGTGCTCCGCCAAGTTTTAGAAAGCGCTTCATTCCTGAATTCATAATACATCAGCGGGCAAGATTGTTAAAACGTTTGCACAGAGTGTATTTAAGCAAATTCAATGATTTTATGTATATGATTTGTTATTTCCTTCTAATTTCACAGGATTTCTTCAAATATCTCTGTATATCTTATTAATAAAATTTACAAACCGCATTTTTTGCTGTATTTTAGCGAATTATGTAATTTAATTTCCATATAATCTCATTTTCCAGGCTTTGGAAATCGGTTTCCTGCCTGTCGGTATTTGTGCAAATGTTTGTACAAACATATTGAACCTCAATTTATTCCATGCTATAATCCAAAACATTAAGAACGCCCCTGTTCTTCACATAATCCAAAGGCAATGTTACTTCAATTGGGTACAACCTCGGACAAGCTACCCGGCGCCGGTTGTGCCTGTTTGGTATGCGCAGAATCTGAATGATTAGTGCGATTGTGGCACAGCTGCTGTGCTAATCATGCACTTGCCAGATATAGGACTGTGTTTGTAAAATGCTTGCTTCCGGAGCCAGCGCTGGTTTGCCCGGTGTTATTCAGGGGTGTTTGGTTCACTAAACCTTAGGAGGAATTAGTATGTTGTTAGAAGCTGTGTATCATCGTCCGCGCCTCAATTGGTCTTATGCCTACGATCATGAAACGATCCACCTGCGTCTGCGTGCCAAGAAAGGGGATTTAACCGAGGTATTCGCCTGGGCCGGGGACAAGTACGCCTGGGACAACACCAAGGAGTTGATTCCTATGACTCTTTTCACTTCGGATGCGATGTTCGATTACTGGGAGTGCGAGTCCGTCCCCCTTTACCGCCGGTTGAAGTACGGCTTCCTGCTGCAAAAGGGCCATGAGCGCATCTGGATGACCGAAAGCGATTTCCAAACCGAACGTCCCGCCAATCCAAACCGGCTGTTTGAGTTCCCTTATATCAACCGCGGTGACGTGTTCATTCCTCCTGCGTGGGTGAAGGATGCTGTCTTCTATCAGATCTTCCCTGAACGTTTCGCGAACGGCGATTCCAGTCTGAATCCGGACAATGTACAGCCATGGGGCGGCACTCCTAAGCCTGACAACTTCTTCGGCGGTGATCTGCAGGGGGTCATTGACCATCTGGATCATCTTACTGAGCTGGGTATCACGGGCATCTATTTCACACCAATCTTCACAGCTACCACCAACCATAAATATGACACGGAAGACTACATGCAGGTTGATCCGCATTTCGGGGATGTGAAGACGCTGAAAAGGCTGGTCGACGCCTGCCATGAACGCGGTATCCGTGTGCTGCTTGACGCTGTATTCAATCATGCCGGACGTACCTTCGCCCCGTTCGTGGATGTGCTGGAGAAAGGGGAAGCCTCCGCTTATAAAGACTGGTTCCATGTCCGCGAGTTCCCGCTTCAGGTAGTGGATAACATTCCGAATTATGACGCTTTTGCCTTTGAGCCGCTGATGCCGAAGCTGAATACGGAGAATCCTGAGGTTAAGGAATATTTGCTGAAAGTCGCTGAGTATTGGATCCGGGAGGTCGGCATCGACGGCTGGCGCCTGGATGTGGCCAACGAGGTCGATCATGAATTCTGGCGCGACTTCCGCAAGGTGGTGAAGCGTGCGAATCCCGAGGCTTATATTCTAGGTGAGATCTGGCATGAATCCGCGCCATGGCTGGAAGGAGACAAGTTCGATGCAGTGATGAACTACCCGTTCACGGATGCGGTGCTCGACTTCTTCGTGTATGGCAAGCTCGATGCGGAGGGCTTCGCCAACTCCATCGGCAAACAGCTGTCGCGCTACCCGCTGCAGGCCAGCGAGGTTGCCTTCAACCTGCTGGACAGCCACGACACCCCCCGTTTGCTGACGCTCGCGGATGGGGACAAGAATAAGCTGAAGCTGGCTGCGCTGTTCCAGTTCACCTTCATGGGAACTCCCTGCATTTATTACGGGGATGAGATCGGCATGGATGGTGAAGGCGATCCGGACTGCCGCAAGTGCATGGAGTGGAATCCGGCGATGCAGGACCGCAGCCTGTTCAATTATTACCGCAAGCTGATCGAGATCCGCAGCAGCCATCCGGCACTGCGCACAGGAAGCTTCACGTTCCTGGAAGCCGGACCCGGGGGCACCAAGCTGGCTTATGAACGCAGCCTGGGCGATGATCTTATTCTCGTGCTGATCAATACTGAGGAGACCGCGCAGACCTTCCGGGCAGACGTACAGGAACGCTCCTGGAAGAACCTGTTCACCGGCGAACCGCTCCGTGCGGAACGCGGCAAGCTGTCGCTCAAGCTTCCGGCTTACGGTTATGCAGTACTGCAGGCTAATATGGCCTAGCCTCCGTCTCAGGAGCTCCATTCATTGGATTGAGTTATATTCCAGGCAAAGCAAACAGGGTATTCCGCAGCCGTTATGGCTTGCGGAATACCCTGTTTATGTTCTGATCTGATTCGTTGCGCGTGCTATTTGCCGAGCAGCTTGTAAATCACCTGCGCACTCTCTGCACGGGTTAACTGTCCTTGCGGCGCAAAGAGATGATGGTCTCTGCCTTGCACAAGTTTAAGCTCTACGGCAGCATTCACATAAGCATGTGCCCATTCACTGATACTGGAGGCATCCGCGAATAAGACCTGGCCTGTTGAGGATGCCAGAACCTTGCCCTGTTTGAACTCCAGAGCACGGATAATCATCACCGCCATTTCCTCACGGCTGATTGTAGCATCCGGGGCAAAGGCAGTGCTGCTGCGCCCGTTAACAATGCCTGATTTGACGGCAGCGGCTACATAAGAGGAGTACCAGGCATCCGCCCGGACATCAGCGAATAACACTCTCCCTTCCCCTGACAGTCCGAGTGCACGCATCAGCAATGCTGTAAACTCTGCACGCGTCACGTTTCTTGCAGGTTCAAATTCAGCAGCCGATACTCCTGTTGCCACCTGTTTGGCTGCAAGTGATTTAATGGCAGCAGAAGCCCAGTGGGTATCAGGCACATCCTTGAACACTGTATTTATCTGAAGTGCTGCATACTTGCTGAAATGTGTAACTGCAGCAGTAAGTGAACCATCCGCTGGTGCTGCGCCCCCAATATACTTCAGCTCACCGTTATCTCCCAGATAGAACACACCTGTCCAATCCTTAACCGGGTTGCCCTGAAGCTTAAGCGTCAAAGTAACCGGCTGCTTGAACGTTGTAACAGGCAGGCTGGTCCCGTCTTTTTTGATAATCTGCAGTTTAAGGTCGTATACCCCGGATGCAGCAGTAGCAGCCGTGTTCTCCTTACTGAATCTCTTGACTGCATCCTGCGCTGCAGCTTCGCTAAGCGGAGTCAGCTCCAGCAGGATATGTGAACTGTCCGCATCCGCACCTGTAACCATGGCCTGAATATCAGCCAGCACAGCATTCGGGATTGTAACGGACAGCCCCTCCGAGTGAATAACCAGCCCGTTATTCCCCAGCAGCTTAGCTGCCTGGACCGGCAGCAGCACGGAAGTCTTGCCCTGATCCAGACTGAGTTCTACTCTGCCATCCTTGCCATTTCGAAGATCCTGGTCACTTATAATCTGTGTACCTGCCGGAACTGCCGTTGGCCCTGGCGTTGGTGTTGGCTTTACCGTTGGCTTTACAACGGAACTAGTTTCGGATTCTGCCGCTGGTGTTGGCGTTGGTGTTGGTGTTGGTGTTGGTGTTGGTGTTGGCGGTACTACAACTGTCTCCGCCGCCAGAATCACCGTCCCCCCGTCATCTCTGCCCGGCAGATCAATCCTAATCTTCCGGTCAACCGATACCTTATACAGCTTACCGCTGTACTCATCTCTCACAGAAGACAAGGCCGCAAAAGGCACGGGAATCTCTGCACTCAGACCTTCCTTCTTCGTGTTGATTACCGTAACCACGTTATCGTTCCCGTATTGCTTGTTGAAGGCCAGATATCCCAGATCATCGGAGCCCGCAAGCTTGGTGCGGATACCTTTGGCATATAGCTGCGAATATTCCGCCCTAATGTTCAGCAGCTTCTGATAATGATCATGAAGTCCCTGCTCTGCAGTAAGCTGATCCCAAGGCATATCGCCCCGGTTTTCGCTGAACTCGCCGCTTGCCATATCCCCGGCATTTTTACCGGACCGGCCCAGCTCTTCCCCATAGTAAATCACCGGCTGGCCCTTGGCCGTGATCTGCAGCGCGGCAGCGATCTTGAGCTTACCCTTGTCCCCGTCCACGTAGTCTGTAAGGAAACCATCCTCATCGTGGCTGCTGAGGAATTGTGCCATCACCCCGGTATTGCTGATCTTCGCTTCGCGCTCCTGCAGATAAGCATCCACAGCATTAATGGTGCCGTCTGCGAACAGCTTGGCCTGATCATTAAAGCTAAAATCAAGCAAACCGTCCATTTGCCCGCTCTGCAGCATGCCGCCGTCATTATCGGCGGTTCCGCCGAAGTATTCGCCGACCATTTTGAAGCCCGGATCTATAGCCGTCAGCGCATTTTTAAATGCTTTCCAGGTTGCGCTCTCCACATGTTTGACCGTATCAACGCGGAAATAGTCGATTGTATCTCCCCGCTCTGTCCGGGCATTATCCAGCCAGCCTGTCTGCCAGGCAATGATCTGCTTGCGTACCGCAGGATCCTCCGTCTTGAAGTCCGGCAATCCGCTGAGCTCGCCTTTGATGACATCCGTATCGGCTTGAACGCCGTCCGTACGCAGCATTCCCGCAAAACGCGCTTTGTCCTCTGCAGCCACCTGCGGATTGACGTCATCCTCCTTCAACCCGTAGCCTGTATGATTAAGCACTACATCGACCATAATCTTGATGCCCTTGTCATGCGCCTTCTCGATCAGCTCCTTGAAGGTCTCCATGTCCCCAAGATGCTCATCAAGCTTAGTGAAATCCTTGGCCCAATACCCGTGATAAGCATATTGTTTGCCGCCAAAGCTTAACCCCTGGTTGAAATCAATATTGTCTACAACCGGCGTGATCCAGAGCGTGTTGATGCCCAGCTCCTGCAGATAATCAAGCTTGCCGATCATCCCCCTGAAATCGCCGCCATGATAGGCTTCAAGATGTGCCTTGTCCACATTCTCATTGTTGTCAGGGTCACCGTCCTTGAAGCGGTCGGTCAGTGCGAAATAGATCCGCGCCTCATCCCAGTCGAAATCAAGCTTGGAACCGCTGTAGGTTCTGGCTTTCACCTCGATTTCAGCAGACTGTCTGTGCAGATTGCCATACTGGTCTACAAGCACGATTGGAATGCTTTTGATACCCGCCGGCACGTTATCCTTCACTGCTACGGTCTGCTGCATAAGCTCTGTATCGAATTTGACCTTGGCTGGTCCTCCCAGAGCGGTAAGATCCAGATAAGCGTCTTTATAGGACACTTCCTCTGTGGAGACAGCCTTCACCGTTACTACAGCATTCTCATTGGAGGTTACAGCCGTCGGATTCACCGTTGCCGTAATGTTAACCTCCGGTTTGTGATAGTACAGGGAGGATTCTCCGCCCACCGTGTTGTGCGGGTCGCTGAACTCGCGGGTCACTCCGTCCTTAGTTACGATGAAGGTATACTTATAAATGCCTTCCTCCAGACCGCTCAGCCGGTAGCTGAACCATTCCTTGGCCGGATCATACTCCATCGGATATTCTTTGCCGTTCACCTTCACTTTAATGTCTGTTATCGCAGACACATCGCCGCCGCGGAACAGCTCGTCATCACGGTACAGGAAGGTTATGGCTTCATCCTGCATCAGCGGACCGCTGATGCCCGGAGTGATTTCCAGCTCTTTGACCATGCTGGTTACATGGACTTTGGTAAAGGCCTCTCCGGGAGTCAGAGCAATATAGCGGTCATCTGAAATATCCTGCTTATTGTCAGGCCACTCCAGACCTTTTATGAGAACAAAGCCTACCTGGGTTGCGTCTTTGCCTACTTCAATCAGAACCATCGAGCTTGCTGAATCTCCTGCGGGCTCGGGGAGCTTCACCTCACCGTCTGTTGCCCCGGTATACCACAGCCATACACTCCAATCCTTATAAATCCTGTCTTCCCGGGTGTAAGTGAACTGCACATACCGTTTGGTTTCTACTGGCGGGCTGGTTACTTCTACAGTCACATTCGCGGACACGCCGCCATAGGTAATGGTAAGGATCGCTGTTCCAGCCTTAATCCCCTTCACCAGCCCTTTGCTTGTCACTGTGGCTACTTCCGGTTTATCGGATACATACAGCGCTTTGGCGGTCACTTTGCTTGAAGTGCCATCCGCATATTTGGCCGTGACCACAGTCTGATGCGCGGCCCCTTCCTTCAGCGAATAGCTGGCCTGGTCAGTCTCCAGCAGAGACACTACTGCTGCGGCTGCATCCTTGCGGATAATTACAGATGTGAGCGGGTCGAGGGTGATGGAATCCGCCGTCAGGCTGAATCCGCTCTGGTCCGCAGCAGAAATCGCATCGGTCCCGGCTTCGTCATTGTCGGCAAGCACAGTACCGTCACTCAAATTCTCCGGCAAAGAAAGTGTTCTTGTCTTGCTGTCACCGTTCATGAAGACATAATAGATCCCGGTTCCATCCGTTGCCTTGCTTGTATAACCGATCACCAGATCATCCTTCTGCATTTCAGGTGACTCGATAAGCTTGACATTGGAATTCACGAGACTGATGTCGCCCAGCCGGAAAGCGTTGGTAGACTTTCTGAGCTTAATCAGCCCGGCCGTGTATTCTCTGGTCGCATTCTGCACCGGAAAGTTCACTTCATCCGTTGCTGCGGCCCAGTCGAAAGCATTGACCGCATCCGACGAATCGTAGGAATCGTTGATGAAATAACTGACCGATTGATCAGCCGCATCGCGGACTTCGGTATATTTCTGCTCGGGAATCCCCGTAGCCAACCATTGCTTGGTACGCCCGTACTCCTGACCCGCTTGCAGGAATGCGGTACCCTGCGAAGTCAGCAGCAGCATATTCCCGAGCCTGATCCGCTTCTGGATCTCCAGCTCATTCGCCGCGTTCTGCGGATTCTTGTGAAGGGCCAGGGCAATGACATCATGGAGCGTCAGATTATCATGCGCTTCAATGTATTGCACGATATCTCCCGGATCATCTGCCGGAATATTGGAAGGCTGCGCTTTGATATTGTTCAAGATCGTCGTCAAGGGGCGCGCTCCGCCCGTAATGAACCGCGGATCTCCTTCGGAGCCGTACCCGGATTTCAGCTCATTGCGGAATTCATCGGAGAATACGCCGACACTGTCCGTCTTATCCATCCATTTCTGATCAGCAGCCTTGCCTTTGAGGGATGGATCCGAAGCCTCGCCCCCGAAGGTAATCCAGCCCTCCCCGATGAACAGCGCCTTAGGATTAATGGCAGCCGCTGCGTCATAAGCAGCCTGTACCGCATCTGCTGTGGCATCGCCCATCATGTCCCACCGCATCCCGTCGATTTTGTACTCCTGGAACCAGTATTTTACGGAATCGACCATCAGCTTCTCGGCCATCTTATGGCTGGTTGCCAGATTGTTGCCGAAGCCGCCGATGAAGTTGCCCGCCGGGTCCTGGAAGGCATAATAATTAGGCACGATGTCATTCAGTAATTCTTTTTTGGCCATATGGGTGTACACAACATCAAGAATGACGCCCATCCCGGCTTCATGCACCGCATCGATCAAGCCTTTCAGCTCTTTGATCCGCTCTTCCGGATCTGCCGGATTGCGGGAATACGCCCCGTCCGGAGAGAAATAGCTGTGCGGATCATAACCCCAGTTATATTCATTGCCTTGAGCGGAATAGTCCAGCTCCCTGTCTTCCATCCCGGTCTCGTCCCCGTAATACCAGGCCATCACCGGAAGCAGCTGAATGTGGGTGACACCCAGGGATTTGATATAATCCAGCTTTGACTCAAAAGCCGCATAAGACCCCCAGCGTTCCCCGCCGAGACTCGACTGGATAGCCGGATCGGAGGTGAAATCCCTGATATGCGCCTCATAGATAATGGCGTCCTCACGATCCTCATAGCCGGCAATGTCTGCAGCCTGGAAGCCCTCGGGATCCGTAGCGCTTAAATCCACAATGGCTGCCTTGCCCACCGTATCACCGCCTGCACCTGCCTCTCCCGCCGTATTCACGGTGAATACAGCCATGGATTTGGCATAGGGATCAAGCACCTGCTTAGTTACTCCCTCATTGGTCACTTCATACTGGTAATAGAAGTCTCTGACATCCTCTGCGCCGGGTGCACCGGTCAGATCAGCAGGAGTCAGCTCCGCCGTCCAGACTCCTTTGTCACCCAGAGTCAGTCCGGCGCGGCCTACGGTGAGATTAGCGTCAGCTTTATCGTAGACCACCGCAGTTACTGAGCTCGCTTTCGGTGCCCAAAGCTTCAGGGTTGCCGACTTGCCGGCCTTATGGTACGTGGCCCCGAGATCGTCACCTGTGTAATTATATAGCTCATCCATCATTCTCCAGCCGGCGGAAGCGGATACAGTTTTGCCTGCATACGTTACACTCAGCGGGATTTTCTTCAGATCAAATGCACCGGTAGTCACTTCAACCGAAGTTGCGCCAGTAACCGCCACACCTGTAACAGGAACAGAGGCTCCTTCCGAGTCCTTTATAGAAATGGCTGTTTTTAAAGCATCCGCCGTGAGCCCGTCCGTTAACGTAAACTCGAGCCATAGTTTGCTTGCGGACAATATATCTGCGGATAACAGCCCAACCGGTGTCTCGCCAAAAGGTGAAGTATAGACGTTCGGGTCATTCTCCTTCACCCACAGCTGATTGTAACGGTCCAGAAAAGCGAAGCTTTTGTTCTCATTGCCCGCCGGACCGTCTTTGTCTCCGTTTGCAGGCTTCATAACGATGAAACTGATAGCCTTGGCATTCTCCTTCAGCGGAATATCCGCATAGGCTCCGAAGGAATCCCTGTGTTCGGGCGCAAAAGGAGTTGCGTCTTTGGGCCACACATTAGACGGCGTCACAACATCATCCCACAGCCACAGGCCGTATTGGCTCTGATTGTTGTCGGAACGCATGTAATGAATCCGCACTGTATTCGCCGGAAGCTCCACCGGTTCATAAGGGGTTACTTTATTCGAGCCTTCCGTGATCCAGACTTCATTGGTCTGCGGAGTACTGATGATGCTGGTCTTGTCCCCGTCCTCCATTTCCTTAACCCCGGTAGTCCGGTTTACCACGAGGAACGAGATCGTCTTCGCCCCATCCTTCACAGGCAGATCGACATAAGCGCCGTAGGCATCGGTTTGTCCATCAGGGAAAGGAACGGCATCCTTAGGCCAATTCACGGACGGCGATACAACATCGCCCCATGTCCATAAAGCCTGACCGGCATAATCACCGGCAGCACGGTGGTAATGAACTCTTATATGTCCGGCAGGAACAGGCACGGCCGTACCCGGTTCAGAAGGAACCGTGTAATGGGCAGACACACTGTTGTCCTGCGTTTTATACTTGAATGTTACAGGTAATGCGGAGGGAAGCTTAAGCTCCTGCGCCGTATCCGGATAGGAGACTCCACCCGATGGGTCAGCGCCCGGAAGATAAATCTGGTACGTATAACTGCCGGCAGGAAGTAAGGCCATCTGCTCATAGACCCCGTCGAAGTCAGGATCGGTTAGCAGTGTACGGGCATCTGCCGGGGAATCATTGTGCTCATCTCCAAGCGCAGTCTGCAGACTGCCGGTCACCCGGGGTAAACGGTCCGCAGGCACCGGTGAATAATACGTGGAATCTGCAATCGCTTTGGTAATGTCATTATAATAAAAGGTTACACTTGTCTCCTCACTTAATGTAATCTGAATGTTGCCGTCAGCATCTGTCCCGGCGGGATTAGTGTAGCTGCCATATCCGTAGTTTTCCGTCCACGCACCGTTAAGAGCCACTTTATATTGATAGGTCCCCTGCGGCAGCATGCCGGTGAAGGTGTACAGACCCTCCCCCCTGTAAGTCATTTGGGTTACGGTCGATTTCTCGTTCCAGTCCGCCGTTTCAGCAGGGTCCAGCCCTGTGAACTTACTCTGCAGGTCACCAACCAGCACAACCTTTGTCGTTTCTGCGCTGACTCTGGGCAGGTTTATGCCAAAGCCCGAGCATACAAGAGCGATAACCATCAAGATTGCAAAAGCCTTTTTTATCCGTAAAGCAAATTCCATTCCGTCAATCCCCCCATGAATGTTATGAACTTCAACCGCATGAACGGCAGAATCCCAATCTCCGGTTGCAGGATGTCTGCTGTAAAGATGGCTTGTCAGGCCCAACCGACCCCGATCCTCCTTGTCAAATTCCAAAATCGTGCCATCACGCCCTCAATTCGCCCTTCCCATTGTGCAAACGTTTGCAATCATTTGTGCACAAACCTTTATCCATTGACTCAGGGCAGCGACATAAATATTCTGCATAAACCCGGACTTTGTAAACGCTTGCTTCATTTCGATTTCATACTAATCCGCCGGTAAAGTTATTGTCAACTAGTAATTTTCCAGAATATTCTCAAATATTTGCTTATAGTTGCACAATAATTAAGTCATTAATTGCATTAATTTGCACACTTCATATTCATCCACATGCTTTCGTTAATAACAAAAAGGCTGAGAAAGTCTAAATAAATCCTTATTTTATAAAGGAATATTGAAAATAAATTAGATATATCATCATCTGCATCAATCTAACAACGTTTGCACAGTTTTGGTGCAATGTCCGGGATGCCTCCAAACTGCCTCCCCCCACGGAAACCACTCCATTCATAAACATCCAGTGAATCCCTGTGGAAAGCTTGTGGCCTGCGCAGAAAAAATGTTCATTTCATCACTTTCTATGCCAGTATTGTGCAACACACCGGGTTTATCTATTTACAATCATCAGCACTTCGATTAATATTACTGTGTAAAGCAAACGGTTCCATAAGGAGGTTTCTATGACAGTTACCATTAAGGACGTGGCCAAGAAAGCGGGAGTTTCTCCCTCCACGGTCTCCCGGGTGTTGTCAGGCCATCCCAGAATCAGCCTAGAAACTTCCCGTAAGGTTAAAGTGATTATGGAGGAAATGGGCTACACCCCGAACATGATGGCCAAAAGTCTCGTTTCCAAGACAACCAACAGTATTTGCATCATTCTTCCGAAACCGGCTGAAGAGCTGTTCTCCAATTTGTTTTTTATGGAATTAATCCGCGGGATCGTCACCCAGTCCAGCCGTTCCGGCTATGATGTGCTGATCAGCTCCGGGGCAAATGAGAAGGAAGAGCTTGAAGCCGTCTCACGCTTGCTCAAAGGACGCCGCGTGGACGGCGTTATTCTGCTGTATTCCCGTAAAGATGATGCGGTGATCGATTTTCTGGAATCAGGCGGCTATCCCTTCGTGCTGGTTGGACGAAGCGACCGCTATGAGGATATATTGTCAGTCGACAATGATAATATCATGGCTGCTTATGATGCAACGAACCACCTTATTTCCATGGGTCATGAACGCATTGGCTTCGTCAGCGGCCCGCCGAATCTTATCGTTTCGCGCGACCGTCTGGAAGGCTACCGTAAGGCAATGCAGAATAAAGGTCTTGAAATGAAGGCGGAATGGATTGTCGAAGGCGAGTTTCTGCAGGACAGCGGCTACCGGGCGATGTCCTTCTTCATGAATCTCCCGAACCGTCCGACGGCACTTGTTGCGGTGGATGATATGGTCTCTTTCGGGGTATTGCGCGGACTGAATGAGCTGAAATACAAGGTCCCTGAGGATCTGGCGATTGTCAGCTTTAACAATATTCCGCTCTCGGAATTGTCCAGCCCGCCAATCAGCAGTATTGATATCGGAATCTATCATCTGGGCTATACGGCCTCACAGGTGCTGATTCAGAGTATTCAGAAGCCGGATAATCATGACGGATATACTAACCGTTTTGTCATTCCCCACCGTTTAATCGTACGGGAGTCATCGATGTATACTCCGGGTAAGCAGTGATTTCACACGCAGCAATGATGCACAAGCAGCAATGATTTTACATGCAGATAAATGAAGCTAATTACGCTTCATTTATTTTTTGGAGCTTTGTACAAACGTTTGCGCTAAATAGAATCGCACCACATTTGGATAGGATTTTCCGCCCTAGCCAAGCTTTAGCCCACGCCGGGAGCGCTGAGGGTGTTTCGCAGATGGATTGTTGTACGTGGTACAACATTTCCACCTTCCGAGGGCGTTTTGCAGACAAATTGTTGTACTTTATGCAACATTTCCGCCCAACTGGAGCGTTTTGCAGACGGATTGTTGTACTTAGTGCAACATTTCCGTCCAACTAGAGCGTTTCGCTGACGGATTGTTGTACTTTATGCAACATTCCCGCAATTTAACCAACTTTTCTTTTGGGTTGTTGTACGTAGTACAACAATTTTGCCAGCCGGAGGCGCTCAACCGAGGATTGTTGTACTTTATGCAACATTTCCGCCCAACTGGAGCGTTTCGCTGACGAATTGTTGTATCTGGTGCAGCATTTCCGCAATTTAACCAACTTTTCTTTTGGATTGTTGTACGTGGTACAACAATTCTGCCAGCCGTAGGCGCTCAGCCGAGGATTGTTGTACTTTATGCAACACTTCCGCCCAACTGGAGCGTTTCGCTGACGAATTGTTGTATCTGGTGCAGCATTTCCGCAATTTAACCAACTTTTCTTTTGAATTGTTGTACGTGGTACAACAATTCTGCCAGCCGTAGGCGCTCCACCGATGATTGTTGTACGTAGTGCAGCATTCCCACCCATTTATTGTGACGCGCCCATTCGGCGCGATTCTCAAAATAGATTATATCCACTTACATTTTAGGAGGTTCATTATGTCAGAAATCAAAGCTTGCCTGTTCGATCTGGACGGTGTACTCGTCGACACCGCCAGATACCACTATATTGCCTGGAGAGAGCTGGCGGAGGAGCTCGGATTCGTCTTCACCGAACACGATAATGAGCGGCTCAAAGGCGTCAGCCGGGCCGCTTCCCTGAATATCCTGCTGGAGATCGGCGGTATCGAGCCTGGAGAAGATGAGAAAGCAAGACTAGCCGAGCAGAAGAACAACCGCTATGTCGAATACATCGCCAAGATGGACAGCTCAGAGATTCTGCCCGGCGCGCTGGACTTCCTGAAGGAATGCCGGGAACACGGCATCAAGGTAGCCCTGGGCTCCGCCAGCAAGAATGCGATGACCATCCTGAACAATACCGGCCTTACCCCCTACTTCGATGCGATCATTGACGGCACGCACACCAGCGCAGCCAAACCTGATCCGGAGGTCTTCCTGCTGGGAGCACAGGCAGTCAATATCGCTCCTGAACACTGCGTAGTCTTCGAGGATGCTGAAGCCGGCATCCTGGCCGCCACCCGTGCCGGCATGCGCAGCGTCGGCATCGGTTCGCCCGAGACGCTGGGCGCAGCGAATCTGGTGGTCCCTTCGTTGCAGCAGATCAGCGTTGCCGCACTAAGGGAATCTTTTGCCTCTGTTTGACGAATATTAACAGCTGCTGCGTAATATGATTCCTTGTCTTCTGCCCTACTCTTTATAAAAGAACTGAAAATGGTCATTAAAATTATGGGGATGAAGCCGCGGAGCGGAAGTTTGGAACTGTAGGAGCGTTAGCGTCCGCCTTTATAATCAGATTTCATCAGCTGAATATCGCTTACTAATAGAGAAATCTGATTATAACAGCGGCCGGAAGTCCAAACATTCCGCGCAGTGGCGACGGAGGCACCGTAATTTTAGTACAACAGGTTTAGTTCATTTTATATACCTCATTCCCCCATCTAAAAGGAGCCAATAACAATGAAACAATACCTCAAAATTGATGAATGGTCCATCATCGAAGAATCCTTTGATCCGCAGACCCAGGAAATTTCCGAAAGCGTATTTAGCATCGGGAACGGGTACATGGGCGGCAGAGCCAACTTCGAAGAACAATACAGCGGGCACAGCCTGCAAGGCAGCTACATGGCTGGTGTATACTACCCTGACAAGACACGGGTCGGCTGGTGGAAAAACGGCTATCCGGAGTATTTTGCCAAAGTCCTCAACAGCACCAACTGGATCGGCATCAACGTTGAAGTTGACGGCATTCCGCTCGATTTGGCAGCCTGCACAGTCAGCGAATTCCGCCGTGTACTTAATATGAAGGAAGGCACTCTCTCCCGCAGCTTCACAGCCACGACCGCAGACGGCAAAGAAGTGAAAGTGGAGAGCATCCGCATCGTCAGCATGGTCCGCCATGAGATTGGCGCGATCCGCTACTCCATCCAGCCGCTCAATTTCTCCGGTGAGATTACCGTGACTCCTTATCTGGATGGCGATATCAAGAACAAGGATTCCAACTACGACGAGAAGTTCTGGAACGAGGTCGAGAAGAAAGCGGAACCGGCGGGCGGACACCTCACCCTGAAGACCAAAAAGCTTGATTTTCACGTAACCTCAGCCTATGTCTATGACATTCTGGTCAACGGCGAACCAACAGCCGCAGAAGCAGAATCTATCGAGCAGGAGAAATATGTAGGCAGCAAAGTAACGATTCCGGTACAGTCCGGCGATCAGGTGGTTATTTATAAGTATGCCGCCAATGTCACCTCCCGCAATTACGGGCTGGGCCAGCTGGTAGACGCCGCACGGACCGCCTTGCAGAGTGCGCGTGAAGCCGGATTTGTAGCGCTTTTGACCGAACAGGCTGCGGCTTGGGGCGATAAGTGGAAGGAAAGCGACATTATTATTGAGGGTGACGTGTCGGCGCAGCAGGCAATCCGGTTTAATATTTTCCAGCTGAATCAGACCTATACGGGCGAAGATGACCGTCTCAATATCGGACCGAAGGGCTTCACCGGGGAAAAATACGGAGGCAGCACTTACTGGGATACGGAAGCTTATTGTGTGCCTTTCTATCTCAGTACCGCCGACTCCTCGATTGCCCGCAATCTGCTGATCTACCGTTACAAGCATCTGGAGAAAGCCAAAGAAAATGCCCTAAAGCTCGGTTACAAAAAAGGCGCACTCTACCCGATGGTGACGATGAATGGTGAGGAGTGCCATAACGAGTGGGAGATTACGTTTGAAGAAATTCACCGCAACG
Source organism: Paenibacillus sp. FSL H8-0259 (assembly GCF_037963255.1). Classification (NCBI taxonomy): domain Bacteria; kingdom Bacillati; phylum Bacillota; class Bacilli; order Caryophanales; family Paenibacillaceae; genus Paenibacillus; species Paenibacillus sp. FSL H8-0259. The sequence goes on along the minus strand of NZ_CP150147.1, from coordinate 2,409,691 downwards.
GCGCGATTGCTTACGCAATTTACAACTATGTGAACTATACCGGCGACAAGGCTTATCTCGGCCAATACGGGCTTGAGGTGCTGGTAGAGATCTCCCGCTTCTGGGAAGAACGCGTGCACTATGTGCCGCATAAGGACAAATATGTAATGCTCGGTGTAACCGGCCCGAATGAATACGAGAACAATGTCAACAATAACTGGTATACGAACCGGATTGCCGCCTGGACCATGGAATATACCCTGGAAGCGTTGGCGTACCTGCAAGAGAATGAAGGCACACGTTATGCAGAGCTGGCCGACAAGCTGGAGCTGCTGGAGAGCGAAACGGCGCAGTGGAACGAGATTATCGCCAAAATGTACTACCCGGCTGATGAAGAACGCGGCATCTTCCTGCAACAGGATGGCTTCCTCGACAAGGAGATTATCCAGGTGAAGGATGTGCTGCCGGAAAACCTGCCGCTGAACCAGAAATGGTCCTGGGACCGCATCCTGCGCTCCTGCTTCATTAAACAGGCGGATGTGCTGCAAGGGCTCTACTTCCTGGGAGACCGCTATGATCTGGATACCAAAAAGCGCAATTTCGACTTCTATGAGCCGATCACCGTGCACGAGTCCTCCCTCTCCCCTTGTATCCATGCCATTCTGGCCTGCGAGCTGGGCTACAAAGAGAAGGCTTATGAGATGTATCTGCGCACTTCGCGGCTGGATCTCGATAATTACAATAATGATACGGAAGACGGCTGCCATACGACCAGCATGGCGGGTACATGGATGTCAATCGTACACGGCTTCGGAGGACTCCGGGTGCTGGGCGACCGGCTGACCCTGAACCCTTCCAACCCGGGACACTGGACCTCTTATTCGTTCAAAATCATGTTCCGCGGTTCCCGTCTGAAGGTCACAGTTACCGATGTACAGGTTACGGTTAGTAATGAAACCGATGTTCCGGCATCCCTCACGATTCATGGCAAGGAGTATACGGTGAACGGACTGAGCAGTGTGACTGCTGACGGCTCTTCGGTAACTGTGTAGTCTCTGTCTCCCCAGCCCCGGAGGCATTAAGCTTCTTCGGGGCTTTTTTTATAAGTTGAACTTGTGAAGACAATAAAAAGATGAAAGTAACGGAGGGGAATTTCGGAACTGTAGGAGCGGTAGCGTCCGCCTGAAAGCTTTCCGTAGGAAAGCTCGCTTCGGAAGCATGTGCTGTCACCGGATTTCTACCGCGATCAGCGGTTTAATCAGGAAATCTGGGGACAACAGCGGCCGGAAGTCCGAAAATCACCGCAGTAACGGCCAACATCAGCATTGGAGTATCTCTAGGTCAAATTCTAAATAAAATCTCAAAGGAGCCCACCCAAATGAATAGAGCCTTTTGGAAAGAAGCCGTAGTCTATCAGATCTATCCCCGCAGCTTCCAGGACAGCAATGGAGACGGAATCGGGGACCTGCAGGGGATCATCTCCCGGCTGGATTATCTCCAGAAGCTGGGCGTCGATGTCGTCTGGCTGTCGCCGGTCTACAAATCACCGAACGATGACAATGGTTATGATATCAGCAACTACGAGGATATTATGGATGAATTCGGTACGCTGCAGGACTGGGAGGAGCTGCTGGCCGGACTGCATGCACGCGGCATCAAGCTGATGATGGATCTTGTGATTAACCACTCCTCGGACGAGCATGCCTGGTTCGCGGAATCCCGCGCCTCCAAGGATAACCCCTGCCGCGATTATTATATCTGGCGTCCCGCCGGACCGGATGGCGCGCTGCCGAACAACTGGAGCTCCATCTTCAGCGGACCGGCCTGGGAGAAGGATGAGGCGACGGGCGAATATTATCTGCATCTGTTCTCGCGCAAGCAGCCGGATCTGAACTGGGAGAATCCGGAGCTGCGGGAAGCGCTCTATAAAATGATTGCTTTTTGGCTGGACAAAGGTGTAGACGGGCTGCGGATGGATGTCATCAACATGATCTCCAAAGTAGAAGGGCTCCCTTCCGCACACCATGAGGGCCTGGCTCCCGGTGAGCTGGCCGGTGGCGGAGAGTATTATATGAATGGACCGCGGGTTCATGAGTATCTCCAGGAAATGAATCGTGAAGTTCTCTCCAAATATAATGTAATGACCGTCGGCGAGACGCCGGGAGCAACTGTAGAAGACGCCATTCTCTATACTGACGAAGATCGGCATGAGCTGCAGATGGTGTTCCAGTTCGAGCATATGGATGTCGACTCCGGCCCGGGCGGCAAGTGGAATGTGGTTCCGTGGACACTGAAGGGGCTGCGCGATATTTTGCACAAATGGCAGGTAGGCTTGGCGGACAAAGGCTGGAACAGCCTCTATCTCAATAACCACGATCAGCCGCGGATGGTCTCCCGGTTCGGGGATGACGGCAAATACCGTGTGATTTCGGCCAAAATGCTCGCTACCCTGCTGCACACGCTCAAAGGTACACCTTATATCTACCAGGGTGAGGAAATCGGCATGACCAACGTGAAATTCCCTGTGCTGGAGGACTACAAGGATATAGAGATTCTCAATATGTACCGGGAAAAGGTTACGGAAGGCGGCGGAGATCATGAGACGGTTCTTCAGTCGATTCACACCAAAGGCCGCGATAATGCCCGTACCCCCATGCAATGGGACGCCTCAACGAATGCCGGTTTCACCGCTGGCACACCTTGGCTCAAGCTCAATCCGCGCTACACAGAGATCAATGTGGAACAGGCGCTGGCCGATCCTGACTCGGTATTCTACTATTATCAGCGGCTGATTAGCCTGCGCAAGCAGCATCTGATCATGGTGTATGGTGAATATGAGCTGCTTTTGCCGGAGCATGAATATATCTACGCGTACACCCGGACACTGGGCGGTGAGAAATGGCTGGTGCTGCTGAACTTCTGTGACACACCGCAGACTGTAGAGCTGCCTGACGAGCTGAACGCCGTAACCGAAACGATTATTGGTAACTATCCGGAGGAGCCGGCGCCCATGGACCGCAGTACGCTGCGTCCGTATGAAGCGAGAGTCTGCCGGTTAGGCTAGTTTTGCCGGAAGCTGACAAACCCCTTGAAATATGACATCATAGGATCATAGACTGTAGGCCGTTGACTGTACCTGTCTCAGATGAGCAGAGAATAACAGGACCAGCCCGTAGGCCGCGTGATAATATGAACTTAAAGGGAGATGGCAAACTTGGAATGGCTGATCCGAATGAAGAATGCGCTGGATTATATGGAGAGCAGAATGACCGGACCGCTGCGGATCGAAGAGATTGCCGCAGTGGCATATGTCTCCCCTTTCCACTTCCAGCGCATGTTCAGCATGCTGACCGGCGTCACCGTAGCAGACTATATCCGCAAACGCAGATTGACTCTGGCCGCTCAAGAGCTGGCCATTTCAAACATCCGGGTGCTGGATGTCGCACTGAAATACGGATATGACTCCCCGGAGTCATTCGCCAAAGCGTTCCGCAAAGCGCATGGGCTTACCCCCTCTGCCGCGCGCGAACCCGGGGTACAGCTCAAAGCCTTCCCGCGCCTCTCTTTCCATCTGTCATTGAAGGGAGATCAGGAAATGGATTACAAAATCGTGAATAAAGAAGCTTTTACCGTTATCGGCAAATCAATGGAGGTTACCTGCAAGGACGGGGAGAATTTCCGCAGAATTCCGCAGTTCTGGAATGAATGCAATGAAGACGGCACATCAGATAAGCTGATTGAGTTCGGCTTACGCGAAGAATGGCTCGGCATCTGTATGAATATGAATATGGAGACGGAAATGCTGTCTTATTGGATCGGAGTTGAAGCAGACGCGTCCACTGACCCGCAGGCGTATGAGACTACAGTGGTTCCGGCTGCGACCTGGGCGGTATTCAAATCCGTAGGAGCTATGCCTGATGCAATTCAAGGGGTCTGGCAGCGCATTTTCCAGGAATGGTTCCCGGGAACGGGCTACGAGCATACAGGCGGACCCGAATTTGAGCTGTATCCGCCAGGCGATACATCAGCAGAGGATTATGTCTGCGAAATATGGATTCCTGTAATGAAGAAATAATTGTTCAGGCTGTACCGGAAACGGCTTCGTTGTCCCTACAAGGACGATGAGGCCGTTTTTGCATGTGCGGAGGCTTAGTTGAGATCGGCTACTGAAGAAGCGGTATCCCCGCAAACCTCACAAGCTAGCATTTTTTATTTTGAGATTCCAGGTAGGCTTGGTATAATAAACAGATTATAGGGTCTTAATATAGTGTATTGTCATCCAAGATTGGTGAAGGAGATATTCATGTCTATCGTAAAAATCTTTTCAGACAGCACTTCCGATTTGCCGCAAGGCTGGAAGGAAACGTATGATATCGGCATTGTCCCGTTATATGTAGTTTTTGAAGACGGCACCTTCAAGGATGGTGTAGAGATTACACCCGAAGAAGTGTACCGCCGTGTCGCCGCAAATGGTGCATTGCCCAAGACGGCAGCCCCTTCCCCGGCTGATTTCATTGCCGCTTTTCAGCCGGTCGTGAGCGCTGGCGGAGATATCGTCTATATCAGTCTTTCTTCTTCTTTATCCTCTACATATCAGAATGCCCTGCTGGCCGCAGGCGAGTTCCCTGAAGGCCGGGTACATGTTGTGGATTCCCGGACGTTATGCGGCGGGATCGCCTTGCTGGTCATGAAAGCCGCCCGCGCCGCAGCCAAAGGCCACAGTGCGGCCGACATCGCCGCTATGATCGAAGCCTCCCGTGAACGGGTGGAATCCGAGTTTGTCGTCGATACGCTGGATTACTTATATATGGGCGGACGCTGCTCAGGCATGCAGAACTTTATCGGCAGCCTGCTGAAGATCCGGCCTGTACTGCGGCTGGTGGACGGGGCGATTGTACCCGTTGCCAGAATCCGCGGCAAGAAGGAAAAGGCTGTAGAACAGATGCTTCAGCACGCACTTGCGAATGCAGCCGGCATGGACAAGGAGCTGCTCATTGTTGCCCATACCCTTGCTGAAGAGGATGCCCGGTATCTGGAGAAGGCACTGCGAGAGCAGACAGGTGTGGATGAAATTGCCGTAATCCATGCCGGCTGCGTGATCGGCAGCCACTGCGGGCCTGCTACAGTGGGTCTCATGTATATGCACTAGAATAATTAAGCTCTACCTTAGACGAATCTTTATCTGCAGCTAATGCAGATAAGGATTCGTTTTTAGTTGTTGCATAGTAAAAAAAGTATAGTAAAATCAGAAAGCAGCAATTTCCATTTTTATCAAGGAGGCATTATATGCAGGAGCAGATGGCACGTGCGAATAAGACGGCTTGGGAAACGAAAGCATATCAGGCCTGGATACAGCACCATGGATCACCTGAGGAGCTTGCCGGGCGGTTGAAGCAGGATCCAAGGCACCCGTTGCGGCATTGGCTGAAGTACATAGGCAACCCGGCAGGATTGAAGGTACTGAACCTGCTCGGTTCTCACGGAATGAAGGCGATTTGTTTCGCTTTGCTGGGTGCTGAGGTGACTGTCGTGGATATATCCGAAGAGAACCGGCTGTATGCCAGAGAAGTAGCGGCAGCGGCGGGTGTTAAGCTGAACTACATCTGTGCAGATGTCTTAAATATCCCCGGTGAGGAAGCTCTGGGAAGCTTCGACGTTGTCCTGATGGAGTTCGGGATTTTGCATTACTTTACGGATTTAAATGCTATTTTTTCTGTGGTCAGCAGAAGGTTAACGGCAAACGGCCGGCTCATGCTGACGGATTTCCACCCGTTCGCCAGGGCATGGATGACAACCCGGAATCTTCAGCATCCTACGGGTAATTATTTTGACGATACACTCAAGGAAGGTGAGGTTGCCTTTGCCAAGCTGCTTCCCGAAGAGGAACGGTCCGGATTAGCACAAGTGGTGACGCGGGGCTGGACTGTGGGCGATATTATCACTTCAGTAGCCTCTCAGGGGCTATATATCCGTACCTTTGAAGAAATCAGGAGTCCAGGGGACCCGAGATTCCCTGAATTCTACACGCTGATTGCGGATCATATTGAGGGGCAGCTGAACCCGCTATATCCTGGAACATCAGGCTAGCAAGCCGGCCGCAAAAACAAACAGCAAGTCTCCTCCCGGAGGCTTGCTGTTTGTTAGGTTAAGCCTGTTCAACTCCCGCTTCCGCTTCAACCTCTTCCTTCACAAAAGGAAGCATGAACCGGAAGATCGATCCCCGGTTCTCTTCGCTCTCCACGAAGATCGTTCCGCCCATCAGCTCTACCAGCTGCTTGCAGATCGCAAGCCCTAGTCCGGTGCCGCCATATTTACGGTTAATGGACGGATGCAGCTGGGAGAAGGACTGGAACAGCAGGTTCAGCTTGCTGTCAGCAATACCTACCCCTGTATCACGGACAGAGAACTCCAGCAGGTATTCCGGCGAGGCCGGCAGCGGAATATTCTTCACCGACAGAGTCACGCTGCCCTGATCGGTGAATTTCAGCGCGTTGCCGACCAGATTGACGATAATCTGCCGCAAGCGGCTGGGATCGGTCGTGACAATATCCGGCACGCTGGTATCCGCCCACCAGCGCAGGGCGAGCTTCTTCTCCTCCGCCTTGGGAGTGAACAGATCAATGATGCCCTCCAGCATCTCACGCAGATCAAATCTCTCCGATTGCAGCGGCATTTTGCCGGCTTCCATCTTGCTGAAATCGAGAATATCATTGAGGATCTGCAGCAGACTGTAGCTGCTGCTGCGCAGAATCTCGGCATAGCTGCGCTGCTCTTCCTCCAGGTTGGTTTCCAGCAGAAGATCAGCCATCCCGATCATGCCGTTCATCGGGGTGCGGATCTCATGGCTCATCATCGCCAGGAAATCAGACTTGGCCTGTGCAGCCTGCTCAGCTGATTCCTTGGCCCGGAGAATCTCCCGTTCGTTCGTAATATCACTGAAGGAGACGACCACACCGCAGATCATGCCTTTATCCAGCAGCGGGGCAATCCGGTAGTTCACGAAGAAGCTGGTCCCGTCCTTGCGCCAGAAGATTTCATCCGCCTTGCTGCGGGTAACGCCATCTTGAATGGTGAGCCGGATGGGACATTCCAGCGGTGAATGCCGGGCTGCACTCCCGCGGATATAGTGAATCATTTCCATCATCGGCAGTCCGGCCAGCTCTGAAGGCTCATAGCCCAGCATTTCGGCCCCTTCACGGTTGATGAAGATCGTCCGGCCCAGCGTGTCCAGTCCGAAGATTCCCGCCGAGACGGAATTGAGAATCAGACTAAGCCGTCTATCCTCCGCCATCTCAAAAATAAACTCTGAAACCGGCAGTTCCTCCTCTGTCAGCAATTCCTCGTCCGTCAGGGGAGGGAAGTCCGCGCACTCAAGTCCAATGCGTTCAGCACCGGCAGATTCCTGTCTGCTCATGCGTTCCCAGCTTTGCAGCAGCAGAGAGAGCGGCCGGTTCCCGGTATCATGAATGATGGCAAATACACCGGCAATGCCTTCATCTGTATGAAGCGGCACATACCTTACAGAAACTGCATTACCCCCGGAATTCCCTGCTTTTACTCCGCTTTCTTCATCCGCTTCCACCATTAACCCGAAGCTGGATGTAATACCGGCCAGAGCAGATGCGAAATAGCCCTCGCCGGGAGGATGCATCCGGCATTCGATCAGCCTGGCTGCATCCTCTGCACTTAAGGTCCGGTTGCTGTCGGCATAACGCCCCTGTCTGTCCAGCACGATAATGAGATCCGGATGATGATCGAACAACGCTCTATAAGCACTTTCTTCAGAAAGTGCCCGGCCCAGGATAGAAGCCCAATCTTTATGCATGGCCCACCTCCTCTGCTGCTTCATTCCTGCTATATTATAGGACCGTAGATTGCGGAGAAACTCTGATTATGTAGAAATCTCTGAATTATTTACTATTATAACAAAAAAACCGCTATAGGTCGCCACAAAAACGCCGGATTGGAGCGCTTGTTCAACTAAACAGAAACAATGCCGCCCCTGAAGGGACGGCATTCATCTCATACAATCACAGCGGCTCAGCCTTGCCCGTCAGGCAACATCCTGATGCTCGATATTCCGGATCGACAGATACGCGATTCCCCCACCGACCAGCGCCAGCGAGAGTGAAATCCAGATCAGATTGCCCATCCGGAAGCTCCCGTTTCCGAAGCCGGATGAGATCAGCATGACAATCAGGACGGCGGAGACAATGGTAGCCGGTACGGATTTGCGGCGCATCCCGAAGTATAACGGAATCAGTGCAATGCCTGCCGCGTAGAGCGCATCCGTTCCGGCCTTCAGCAGGTTTGCGGTGATCAGATCCTGTGATACAGTACCCTGAATCACGTCAGACATGAAATAATCAATGCCGGTGAGGATACTGCTGATTGCAATATCAGACAGGAAAATGCTCAGGAACGTAAACAGAAAGACGATAATCAGCTTCGCAGCCAGCAGCATCTTGCGGGGAACCGGGTACATGAACAGCACAGTGATCGTATTATTCTTGTACTCGTCGATTACCAGCTTGCTTATCAATACGGAGGCGAAGATGATAAATGTTGCTTTTACAAAAACGAACACACCATCAAACAAATCAGGATACGTGCTGAATTCCCCTTCGTTAAGCGATGTAAAGGCGATAAGGACCATGAAGCCCAGAATGGCGAGATCGGCAATCAGCACACTTTTGAGAAAATTGAATTTGTTCTTACGCAGCTCCAAACGAATTAGCTTAAGCATTGTGGGCACCTCCCATCAGTTCTACAAAATGATCTTCCAGCGAATGATGTTTCTTGCTCATACTTTCCAGCTCCACATCTGCTTCGGCCAGCGCCTTGCTCAGCTCCAGCTGCGGAATATCATCATAGATCCGGATGGTGCGCGGGTCGAGCACTTTATAATTGGTTAAGCCCAGCTTATGCTCCAGGATGTAGACGGCCTTGGTGCACTCGCCTGTAATCAGCTCAATGTACTGTGTATTCTGGTTACGGATCGTATCCATCGCCAATTGCTCCACCAGCACGCCTTCGCGGATCACGCCGATCGTGTCGGCAATCTGTTCGATCTCGCCCAGAATATGACTGGAGATCAGCAGGGTCATGCCGTATTCCCGGCTCAGCATCCGGAACACCTCGCGCAGCTCCTTGATGCCGAGCGGGTCCAGCCCGTTGATCGGTTCATCCAGAATGAGCAGCTCCGGCTTGGTCATCACCGCTCTGGCAATGCCCAGCCGCTGCTTCATCCCCAGGGAGAATTGCTTCACCGGTTTCTTGTCCACTGCACTCAGCTTCACCAGCTCCAGCGCTTCCTCCATCGCTTGAACATCATAATATCCCATGTATTCACCATGCAGCGCCAGGTTCTCGCGGGCACTCAGCTTGTCGTAGAAGACCGGATATTCAATGATGCTGCCCATGCGCTTTAGCATTTCATAAGAGCGGGGGGTCATTTTGTCTCCGAAAAATTCAATCTCGCCCGCCGTCGGCTTCACCAGATTCGTAATCATTTTCATCACCGTCGTTTTGCCGGCGCCGTTGGGTCCCAGGAACCCGTAAATTTCACCCTGCTTAATCTCCATATTCACGCTGCGTACAATTTCCTTATCCTCATAGACTTTGGTTAAATCCCATGTCCGGAGTATCGTTGTCATGTCCGTTATCCCCTTTGACTTCTTCTTTGTCTTCCTGGTATTTATTCTACAGGGCGGAGTTTGCTTTTTTATTACTTGAATCTTACGAAATTCTTAAGCTGCGTAAGGATACGCAGACCGCCCCGCCAGAACCGGAATTATTTCAGAAGGTCAGCCGCTGAAAAGAAAGCGTAAATGCCGTCCGGACGTACGGCTTGCTGCTTAAGGAAATACGGCCGTTCATCTGCTCGGTGAGCCGCTTGGTGATGGTCAGCCCCAGGCCGCTGCCCTGGTAGTCGCGGTTGCGTGAATCCTCCAAGGTATAGAGCCGCTCGAACACCTTGTCCTCATGGCCTTCGGCAATGCCCTTGCCCCGGTCCCACACTTCTATACACACCTGACCGGCATCGCTGTACAGCTTCAGCCCCAGCGCCCCTCCGGCATCACCGTAGGCAATAGCATTCGACAACAGATTGGACAACACGCGGTCCAGCGCATCATCGTTGCCCATCATATAGAGCGGCTCATCCGGTATCTCGATCTGCACATCAGCACCTTTGGCACTGAGAATATCGTAGAAAGCAAGAATATTCCTGCGGCAGACCTCACCCAGCTCCACACGTGACAGCGGGATATCCCGGTCCCCTGACTCCAGCTTGGCCAGATCAAAGAAACGGTTCATCAGCGTAATGACTTCCCCCGCTTTGGCATGAATGGTACGCAGAATACGTTCCTGCTCTTCCGCTGGCATGTCTTTATCATGCAGCAGGGTCTCAATATACCCCAGCACCACCGTCAGCGGGGTCTTCAGGTCATGGGAGATGTTAGCCAGCATACTGCGCATAGACTTCTCCAGCCTGGCCCGTTCTACAGCTCCCTTATGATTGACATCCAGCAGCCGGTTCAGATCGGTCAGCAGGATTTGCAGCTCCGGACTGCTGCTCATCAGAAGCAGCCGTTCATGCGAGCCGCGCTCCACAATACTCTCCAGCTTGGTATGAATATATTTCAGCTGGCGTGCGTGCTGCCGCGAATGCATTACTTGCAGGACAAGGACCAGCAGAAGCAGCGCAATGATGATAATGAACAAGGCTGTCATTGCTGCATATCTCCGAGCTTATAGCCGATGCCCCACAGCGTTTTGATATATTCCGGATGAGAGGGATCGTCCTCAATCTTCTCGCGCAGTCTGCGCATATGTACATTAATTACATTCTCATCCCCGAAGTAGTCATCCTCCCAGACCAGACTGTAAATCTGCGCCTTGGTGAATACCCGCCCGGGGCTGCTGACAAACAGCTTCAGGATATGGAATTCCTTGGCGGTCAGCTTCACTTCTTCCCCGTTCTTCTGCGCCGAGAAGTTATCCAGATCGACCGTTAGTCCACGCAGCTTAATCACCTTCGATGCCGGCTGCGGCTCCTCCCCGGCAGACGCCTGACTGCCGGCGGCAGCCTGGCTCCCTTGCGCTGCGTACCCGGCCCGGCGGATCGCCGCCTTCACCCGTGCTGCCAGCTCAATCATCGAGAACGGCTTGGTGATATAATCATCTGCGCCGAAGCCAAGCCCCAGCGCCTTATCTACATCACTGTCCTTCGCTGACATAATCAGCACCGGCACAAGGCTCCCGCTGCGGATCATCTGCAGCACATCCGTACCGCTGCGCTTCGGCAGCATCAGATCCAGCAGTACCAGATCATATGACGGACCGCCCACAAACTTCTTCACCGCCGCCTCCCCGTCAAATGCCGTCTCCACCTCATAGCCCTCTTTAGTCAAATATGAACCTACCATTTCGCTGATTGCCTCATCGTCCTCAATCAGCAGCACCCGCTGCAGCATATTGAACCTCCTGTAATCCTATTTGACGCCGCCTGTAGCAGCAGGCAGCTGTAAGTAACTATCCCCGGCTTCTACAAGCCCGATAATGTAATCTGCGGCCTCCGTCATGGTCTTGCCATCCCTCCCGGTATCACATTCGCTCCAGGCATAATGCCGCTCGGCACTATTGATCAGCACCGTCAGATCATAGCTCTCATACGGCTTGAGGTTGCAGCTTGTACTAAGCTGCTTCTCCCCAAGATAATTGGACAGCACCAGCTTCCGGTAAATGCTCTGTCGGTCTTCAACCGGCAAGCCATAATCGCTGATTTCGATGACAGTACCGTCCAGCATATCTTTTACCAGGTTCTGATTCACCGTATTGATCTCATTCCTGAGATTAAACCCGTATTTGAGGATAAATTCAAATTTATCCTGCCGGCCCAGATCGAAGTCAACAGTGAGTATATCCTGATTCACGGCCTCTCCCTCGCAGCCCTTCAGGGAGTACTTCAACTGATGCTTCTCCTCCGTCCGTACAAGCTCATCACAGCTGTAAGTCTTCACTTCACGGGGTCCGAAGGCATCCTCAGTGGTATCATAACTCAGCTCCAGCCGTCCGCCTTTATACCGCGTTTCAATAAAGATCGGATCGCCTTCAATCGTATACTGCACTATCCGCTGGCTGCCGCTTCCCCGTTCCATGAAACTGTCCAGCTTGTCCAAATTGCTGATTACGCCGCCGTTAGAGGATATGACATCCTCCTGCTGGTCAATCTTGTGACTGATGGCGGATGAGCCGCCACCATCAAATAACGAGCAGCCTGTAACCAGAACCAGCAGAAGTAGCGCCGGAAGAGCTGCCCTGGACAACCTTTTGAACAGTACAACCATTATTCTCAGCTTGCACAGCAGTTTTGAGACAGGCTTTACTTTCACGGCTGATGACCTCCCTGAAATCATGATCGGATGGAGCTTTTGTTAAAGTATACCAATGCTGCGGACGCGATTCTACTACATTACTTTTTTATAAAATCATGCCCGTAATACAACATTTTGCTCATAAAAGCGGCCTTAATCCGGAATTGTTGTATGGAATGCAGCTTTTCCCCTCCTCTAAGCGGTTTATCCTGACAATTGTTGTATTTCCTGCAACAATCCTCCCGAACACCAGCTATTTGCAATGCCAAGTTGTAGTACGTACAACATTAATGCAAATACAGCTCAACAGATTAACACATCATCAACAGATCAACCCTTGGTTACTCGCACATTCCGTTCCCCGCAGATACCGCCAGTTAAGATTCATTTAAGGAATGGCACTTATCATGAGCCTTAAGAACTTAATTGAAGAGGTGGTGCTTCGGTATGAAGTCACGCAACACACGCAATACAGGCAACACTGCAATCCGTACCGGCAAACGAAAATTATTGATTATGATCCTCGTCATCCTCCTGTGCCTTGGCGCAGTGGTATATCGTCTGGCAGACCGTTATCTGATTGAGCATGTTGAGGTCGTCGTCACAGACGATACCGCCGGAACCGCTGGTACCGGCAGCACAGGCACAACAACAGCAGCAGCAACAACAGCTGACGTGAATGCAACATCGGATGACTGGAGCTACAGCAGTGACGATATCCAGGTAAAGATTGATCAGGTCCAGACGGGAAGCGGGTCAGACCAGATCACTTATTTTGTCGCAGATGTGGTCCTGAAGGATGCCGGCAGCCTGCGGTCCGCTTTTGCCGATAACAGCTTCGGTACGAATATTACGGAGGACACCTCGGTGATTGCCTCCGCTAATAATGCGATCTTCGCCATTAACGGAGATTACTACGGCTTCCGTGAAGACGGCGTGATTATCCGCAATGGAACCGTGTACCGGGATGATCCGGTGCGGGATGCGATGGCTCTGTTCGGAGACGGAACGATGCAGACCTATGATGAGGAGGAAGTCTCTTCGTCTGAGCTGCTGGCTGAAGGGGTTACGAACACCTTGTCCTTCGGACCGATTCTGATTCAGGACGGCAAGATCGTCAGTGATTTCAGCAGTGTCAAAATCGATAACAATTTCGGCAACCGTTCGATTCAGGATGCGAATCCCCGGACCGCCATTGGCATGATCGCCCCGAACCACTACGTGTTCGTTGTAGTTGACGGACGCAAGGAAGGCTACAGCCGCGGGATGACCCTTGCCGAGCTTGCTGATGTGATGGAAGGCCTCGGAGCTGCAGAAGCCTACAATCTGGACGGCGGCGGTTCCTCCACCATGTACTTCATGGGCCGGGTCGTGAATAATCCGCTGGGCAAAAACCAGGAACGCGGCGTCAGCGACATACTTTATATTAAGGAGTGAACCCGGATGACTGTACTAATCCCCGCCTATGAACCAGATGAACGGCTGCTGGATTTAATTGTGCAGCTGAACGAATATCCGCTAGGACCCATTATACTGGTCGATGACGGCAGCGGCCCGGCTTACCGGGGAATCTTCGAGCGGGCTGCGGCATTCGGCTGCACCCTCCTGACCCATAGGACCAACCTCGGCAAAGGTGCCGCCCTCAAAACAGGCTTCCGTCATATCCAGGAAACCGGACTGCACGGTAATGTGATCTGCGCTGATAGTGACGGACAGCATCTGCCCCATGACATCAAACGGATTGCCGAAAAGCTGCTGCTCCAGAGCAAACCCGGCATTGTTCTCGGGAGCCGCCGGTTCAGCGGAACCATTCCGCTGCGCAGCCGGTTCGGAAACACCGTGACACGCTCAGTCTTCGCACTAACTACCGGCACCAAAATCTATGATACCCAGACCGGCCTGCGCGGCTTCCCGTTCCAGATGCTGGACTGGCTGTGCCGGATTCCCGGCGAACGGTTCGAATATGAGATGAACATGCTGCTGAGCGCCCACAAAGAGGGTTATACTATTACTGAGGAGTATATCGATACCGTCTATCTGGAGGATAATAAATCCTCCCACTTCCGGCCGCTGATCGACTCCTTCCGGATCTATCTGCCGATTCTGATGTTCAGCACCTCCTCGCTGATCTCAGGCCTGCTGGACTTCGTACTGCTGTTCCTGTTCCAGAGCCTGACCCATAACCTGTTCCTGGCTGTCGCGGCCGCAAGATTATGCAGCTCAGTCTTCAACTACTCGGTAAACCGGAAGTATGTATTCAGCGGCAGCCAACAATCGCGCCTCCAGTCACTGCCCAAGTACTTCTCCCTCGTAGTCCTTGTGCTGCTGTTCAATTACGGGCTGCTCTACTTCTATAATGAGAAGCTGATTATCCCGCTGGTTGCAGCCAAGATTCTGACAGAAATCTCGGTCTTCGTATTCAGCTATTGGGCGCAGCGGAAGTTTGTATACTGAATTAATGCTACACGCAACAGAGCAGCGGCTCTCCTGTGACGGGAAGCGCTGCTCTGTTTTTTCATAGACTGCTGTATTCGTTTATTATTCCTTAGCCAAAGTAACGTCCAGGGGATCAACAAGCAGGCCCTCTTCAACTTTAAATTTACAATTTATTTCGATTCTATTAGGATGCTCGGCATCCCAATAGATGAATACATCGTATTCCCCATCCGGAAAATCAGCACCGAAAACCCCATTTTTCAGCTCAACTGTTTTGAGATAATCCTTTCCGCCAAGACCACTGCCTAATTCAATATAGCCGTCCGGCAGCGGGGTCCCATCATCATATTTCAAAGTGCCGGTAACATTATTAGATGGCAAATGAATTACAAGCTCTTGCGGATCAGACTGCCCGTCCAGCACCGAGAAACTATAATACGGGAATTTGGCATTGTAGATGGAGTACATTTTTTCCGCTAAAATAAGTACCCGGTATGAGCCATCAGGCAAATAGAAATCATACAGGCCATTCTTAATCGTTGCTGCATACAGAAGCGGTGAAGCAGTGCCAACCTCTGTGATCACTAATATACCATTAACATATGGAGTTCCGTCCTCATTATAGATCTTGCCTGATATTGCTAAAGGTACTTTGATATCAATAGGCCCTGAGGCAGGTTCACCATTAACAATCTTTATCTGTGTACGTAAAGGTATACTTTCTGAATCCTTAGTGTTCAGCGTCTGTATGCTATAGTCGCCATCAGGCAAATAAAGATTGAACTTACCAGCAGTAACATCAACCTTATAAAGCCCGGTATTCACTGCACCCATATTACTTATTTCCAGCCAGCCATCGTGCATCGGGGAACCATCCACGAAGCTAATACTTCCTTCAATTTTGGGTGGCAATGTTATATTCAAATTGCTTTTCCCGTCAATGACCTCAAATGAATGATTAATGGTTAATTGTTTGTTAGTTTCGCCATAGATTAAGACTTCTACATTATAATGACCGTCCGGCAAATATAAGTTAAACTTACCTGCTTGGATTTCGGCACTATACCAGGCAAGCGGTCCGCTGTCTAAGCGCTTTACAATAATTTCTCCATTCTCCACCGCGGTCCCGTCCGAATACTGCATCGTGCCCGCCTGCTGCTCAGGAATGAGGATATGCACCTCTCTATCTGCCTTGCCATTCATAACGTAAAACATATAGTAGAGTGAAATAATCTCCTGTGTAGTTGTGGAACGCATGGAGTAAATCTTGTAGGGCCCGTCCGGCAAATCTATAGAGAATTCACCATTCGTTAGTACAGTGCTGTAAATCATATGATCGCTGTCCCGTTCCAAATACAAGGTACCGGAATCGGCAGCCTTCCCGTCTGCACGCTCAATGACCCCTTGTACAACCCCATGATCTACAATGGGCGGTGTGGGTGCCACCGTTGACCACGGTGTGGATATCGGTGTAACTATCGGCCACGGCGATGGTGACGATGACGGCGAAGTCGCTGCTGTTGGTGTAGCTGATGAAACCGGCGTTGCTGCCGCTGTTGCTACCGGCGTTGCTGCCGCTGTTGCTACCGGCGTTGCTGCCGCTGTTGCTACCGGCGTTGCTGCCGCCGTTGCTACCGGCGTTGCTGCCGCTGTCGCTACCGGCGTTGCTGCCGCTGTCGCTATCGGCGTTGGCTTTGCTGTTGGTACCAGCGTTGGCTTCACTGTCGCTATCGGCGTTGGCTTCACCGTTGGTACCGGCGTTGGCTCTTCGGTTGGTTCCGCCGTTGGTTCAGGCGTTGGTGCTGCTGTTGGCGCCGGCATTTCTGCCGCACTGCCTCCGCCTCCGCCTCCACCCCCGCCGCCAACTAATACGGCCGCTGTTGGAGTTACAGAAGACGCAGCAGCCGTTTTATCAGAACCGGCTATATTGATTTTCACATCTGCCGGAACGTCGCTGCCCATGGTAATTTTCTCTGGCGCATTCTCTATTGTAATGCCCGAAGCGTTGACGACTGCATTCCCGATGTTGCCTTTACCTGAAATTTGTATACCGGCGTTCATTATCATAGACTTGATACTGCTGCTATTGCTCAATTTATTACTGCCCGCTGTTTTATCAACATTGACTGCCTCCACAGTGCCCCCGCTGATGTCAATGTTAAGACGTGATGCAAGAATATTCACAGCCTTGAAGTTACCTGTCAAAAGGATACGGGCATCCGCTGGAATTTCACGGGATAACGTGAGGGCGCTGATTGAAGCTCCGCTGAGTGTTTCTACGGCTGCAGCGGACTTGATCTGAAGATCATTGATTTGGGTCTTTCCTTCAGCAACCAGTCTTACACTGCCATCCTTCTTGTCAATACGCACAGAACCCAGTGTCGAATCCGCAAGATGAATACTATTCGCCCCGCCGCCTTCAATCGCGGTGTTACCTCCTACCGTTACATTCAGGAGATGCACATCGCCTTCAGCTATGCCTTCTCCCAGCAGCAGATCTCCAGTAATGTTCATATTACGGAGTGTGATACCTGGCACATTAATTACTACATCACTGTCTACTTCGGACATTCCCGACATCGGACCGTATGTACCCGGCGAATCATAGATGATTACATATTCCCCGGAATCTGCATCGGGCAAGGATAAAGCTCTATCCAGGATGACTACCGTTTCCGCACGGGTTGCATAAGCAAGCGGGCGAAAATTCCCATCGCCGGAGCCTGTCATGATCCCCTGCTCGCTTACAGCCCGGATAGCACTTTTGCTCCAATCAGGACTTCCGGCAATATCCTTAAACTCAGGAGCCGCAGCCGATGCTGTCAGCTTGAGCAATTTACTGATGATAACAGCCATTTCTTGACGGTTAATCTTCTGGTCCGGCTTAAAGGTCCCATCCGCATAGCCCTGAACGTAACCCGCGGCATTGGCCTGCAAAATACTTGAATAATACCACTTACTGCTGGAGATATCGCTGAAATTAACTTTCTTAGTCTCAGTGAACCCAAAAGCCCTATTAATCAAAACCGTTAATTCAGCCCGCGTGACCGGATGATCCGGCTTAAATTCACCATCCGGGTAGCCGGAGATCAGACCTTGATCCATCCACTTACTGATGTGCTCCTTCGCCCAGTTTCCGCTGAGATCCGATACATTACCCGCAAAAGCTGCGCCGGCCGGCAGTATGGATAGACATACAGCTAGTACTCCTGCGATTACTTTGTTCCTTACCCTTTTTTGAATGAACAAGCTAATACCCCCGACTATGTAGTTATAAAAGCGCACAAATTATAAGTTACCTTCCCTCATCTATTACTTAAGACCTATTAATCCGTTAAAATTATAGCATGATTCCGGTCAATGATTGGTAATATTTTCGGATTTTATTTTTTCCATTCCAAGAAGCAAAAAATGGCCCCAACTCTCCATTTCACCGGAAGGCTGGGGCCGTAGCTGTGTATGACTTTCTTTTCGCCGAAACTAAGCTTAATCTTGATTCCTGATTACAATATCGAACTTCTCATGATACGGATGCATGAATAATTCATACTGAATTCTGCGCTGTTCATGGGACTTCATTAAATACTGAATATCCGTCCCCCGCTCAGCCACATCACGGATTCCCCTTCGCCTCAGCTCGGTCTCCCCATCCGTATATAAGTAGACTTTGAGATCATACAGACTTGGGTCCGTAAAAGCCACGCTCATGCCCTCTACAATATTAATCCTGTTGTCAGAAGATAACAGCGCACTCTTGCTATAATGCGTACCGATGGTATACAGATCCAAGCCGTCCCGCAGCATACGGATGTCTCGCTCCAAAGCAGCCACGTTATGGGCGGCAGGGTGACAGGCGGTCATTTTATCACGATATTGTTCATTGTTATATTCGTAGTCAATCCTTGCGTACCGCCTAAGATCAGATCCGATAATGTAGGGGTCAGTATTGAGAACATTCAAGTTCTCCTGCCCCAAAAGAGTGATCAGATGATGGGCAAACGTCGTCTTTCCCGATGCCCCATGACCCGAAATCCCCACGATCACTCTCTCTGCCTGACTGTTAATCCACTCAGCTATTCTGTGCAATTCCTGATTCATAGCTTCCTCCGCATGTCCTCTATTAGAAGTATCCAATATCCTATACTATCACAAAAGGCGGACCGGGATCGGCTGCTATTATAACGATGTTGACGCTCAATTCACCGGTATTCATGTATTCGTCTGCTCCGACAGCAGCAGCCTATTGCCCGTCAAGGTACTTCTCCACCTCAAGGGAAGCCAGCAATAATGGCGCAACACCCATTGGCGCATCAGAGACTATCGCCTCAGAAATGTAGTAATCATAGGAACCGTTCCGGTCCTTGCTGAGTCCTGCCCCGTGGCAGATCTGATGCAGATGAACGCCTTGTTCATCTTCGGTAACCAGATGCGTGAGGATGCCCTCATAGCCTTTCAGCATCGCTTCCTTGAACGAAGGCTCCAGATAACGCAGCCGCAGCGCTTTGGCCATCGCATAGACGAACATGCAGGAGCCGGTGGCCTCGAGGTAATTGCCTTTGCGCCCTGCCTGATCTAGCACCTGATACCACAGGCCGGTCTCCTGGTCCTGAACCTCAAGCAGTGCACCGCACATCCGCTGGAAAATCCCGATGATCGTTCCCCGCTGCGGATGGGTGACCGGGAAATGCTCCAGACAGTCCACGGCGGCCATGGCGTACCAGCCCATCGCGCGGCTCCAGAAGTGGGAAGAGAGGCCGGTGGTCGAGTCCGCCCATTCCTGCTCTTTGGATTCATCCCAGCCGTGATAGAGCAGGCCGGTCCGCGGGTCACGGGTCCGGCGCTCAATCAATAGCAGCTGAAGAGCAGCTTCATCTATCAGCTCGGGACGCTGAAATACGGCCCCGTATTCGGCAAGAAACGGCGAAGCCATATATAGTCCGTCCAGCCACATCTGGAAAGGATACACCTTCTTATGCCAGAATCCCCCTTCTGAAGTTCGGGGTTGCCCAATAAGCTGCGCCGCCAGCAGATGAGCCGCTTCAGCGTAACGCGCTTCCCCGGTCTGCGTGTACAGGTAGAAGAGATTCTTACCCTGGTTGATCTGATCCAGGTTATATTCCTCCAGCGAATAGGAGCGGATCGAGCCGTCCTCCCCGATGAAGCTATCCATATGCCGCTGCATGAAGGAGAGATATTCGAACTCCCCATGCTGCACACCGGCGCGGGCCACTGCCATCAGCAGCATACCGGGCACATAGGCCCAGCGCTCCAGGACATACTCATGTTCCCCGTGTTCATTGCATTGACTGATGAAGGTATCCGCGATTCTGCGGGACAAACCTGACGTTGTTGTTTCTGTGATAGACATCATTATTCCTCCTGTCGCTTATGTTCCAAGCCTAAGTCTGAGCTCAGGCACCGGCAAGCTGCTTCCGCAGCCAGGCATACGCCGGCTCCCCGTGTATTTCATGCCCTCCAACAAAAAAATCCGCCTCCACCTGTCCGCCATGCCCCGCTGCGTTATAGATCGCCTCCAGCCGGTCCAGGGCTTGCTTCGCGCCAGCCGGACCAAACAAAGGGTCGGCATCTCCCGACTCCACGAACAGGCCGCGAGGTGCAATTAACCCAAGCAGATCAGGCATTTCCGCTTCCAGCAAAATGCCCGGAATATAATTATCCAGACAATGATTCCGCGTCAGTATACTGTCCGCAAACGTATTGGCATACCCGCTGACGACCGCACAGGTGAGCCTCTGATCCAGTGCAGCTGTGAAGCCTGCGACCAGCCCGCCGCCGGATATGCCCATAATGCCTACTCGTTCACCGTTAACCTCTTCCCGCGTCAGCAGATAGTCGAGCGCCCGCATACTTTCATAGATCCGGTAGCCTGCCATCGTCTGCCCCGCCATCAGCAGCGCGGAGGATAGGCGGAAGCAGGAATTACGCCCGGGCTCACCGCTCTCCATATCCTCTGCCAGCCGTCGGCCGCCGAATCCTAGCACCTCGGGAGCAGCGACCACGAAGCCCTGCTTCACCAGCGAGACGGCAAAATCCTTATGCAGCCCCGGGTCACCCTGCCGCTGCGAGCCGTCCGGATTGAGGCCGGTAATCTCACGGCTGCCGTAGCCATGCCCATGAATAGCCAGAACAGCCGGGCAGGGAGAGGATAACGGCTGCCCCGGAATCAGAAGATACATAGCCATTCTAAGTCCTTCATAAGTGGTAATCTCCACACGCTCACGTATATATCCGTTACAGGCTACCCGCTCAAGCAGCACAGGTGCAAGCGCTGCCCGTTCCTCCGGAAAGCCGCCAAGCCGTCCGGTAAAGCTTGCAGTAAGCTTTGCCCGCCACTCCCCGTGTGGAATGTCCTCACGGAAGGCAGCGTCCTGCGCTGCGGAAGCGGTCAATTGCTTCATATATTGTTCCAATGATTCCATCAGGGTTCCTCCTGGTTCTTAATAGCCTTCAGGATGCCAGCCGTCCAGAACGGTCAGAACCCGGTACTCCGCAGCTTCCTCTGCAGTTAACTGGCGCGACCATGCAGCGCGGCTCTCGGGACAGGCCCCTGGCCCGCTGCTGCCGTATTCTTCATAACGGCTGGTCTGCTCCCTGTCCGGCTGCCCCCAGTTATGCCAGCCTTCGCCGGTAACCGATTCGTCCATAACCGTACGGATGAAGGCTACATGTGCATAAGGCCGCCAGGGCCGTCCGAGATACACCTCACTGACCCCTTCGCCGCCGGTAATCCGGCAATTCAGGAATACATAGCCGAATGCAGCTCCCTCCGGTGTTGAAGCGGCTGTAATATAACCTCTGGACCGCTTATTGTGCAGATGGCAGCCCTCAAACAACGCCGTGGCGGCACCGAAAATATAATCAACATCGCCTTCAATATAGCAGTCGTTGTAGTATTGCTTGCCCTGCCCTGTATAGAGTGTATCCTGGTCACCCAGCAGACGAACACGCCGGAACACCGCCTGTCCGGCATCAACAAAGGCGGCCACCGCCTGTCCGGTTCCCGGACCGGAAGCGTTCCGGATGGTCAGATTCTCGGCTGTGAAGCCTTCCGCGAACACATTCAGGGTGCCGCTGCGGAAGGTACCGAGCGGTTCACCGTCCGCTCCCAGAGTGTGGGCATTATCATTCCAGGTAATCACGGTGGAATGCGGGTCCTCCCCCAGCAGCAGAATGGGCGGGGCTTCACGGACGATTGTAATCTTTTCCTCATAAATGCCGGGCTTGATCCGGATGGTTACGGCCTGCTTCTGCTGCGGCGGAATGGAATCCAGCGCCTCCTGCAGACTGCTGTATCCTTCCCCCGGACTCTTCGATACTGTAATTAACATGTGCGGCTCCTTTCATGGCGACCTCTATTTATTCTATAATAACCGTAACGGTTCATATGAGAAGAGGAGATTTATGACCAGCGTGACTAGCCCTAATCCGAAATATCATATAGAAGAAGGACGGTTCAGCATTCAGCATATGAAGCGCAAAGGCATCACTGCGATGCCGCGCCCCCACAGCCATGAACTCACCGAGCTGTACTATCTGACAGAGGGTGAGCGCGTATACTTTGTGGATGACCGGGTCGTTACGGTTCACAAGGGCGAGCTGATTCTGATTCCCGGCCGGGAGCTGCATGCTACTGCAAGCTCCGAAATGGCCGAATTCGAACGGATTCTGATCAATTACGACCCTGATCTGCTGCCCCTTGTGCTGCAAGGTGAAGCCTTGTGGTTTCAGAACCACCGCTACCGTCTGTTCAGGCTGACCCTGCGCGAACAGAATGAGGCGGAGACACTGCTGAACCGTATTTTGGAGGAAGCACGTGTTCAGCGGCCATTGTATGAAGCCATCATCGTAACTTTGTTCACCGAGCTGATGATTCTGCTCCAGCGCTCGGAGAGTACGACACAGGCCGGCGGAACGAAGCACCCGCTGCATCATCTGGTAACCGATGTCGCCACTTACATCCGGGGCCATCACCGCGAAGCGCTTACGCTGGAAGAGACTGCCGGACACTTCTTCATCAGCCCGTCTTACCTGAGTCGCGTCTTTCACCGCCTGACCGGGTTTCATTTCCGTGAATACATTGTTCATGTCAGAGTCCGTGAGGCCCAGCACCTGCTGGCCGGAACCTCCGCCAAGATTCAGGAGATCGCCTCCACAGTCGGCTTCGAGCATCTGTCCCACTTCAATAAAACTTTCAAAAGATCAACCGGGCTGACTCCGCTCCAATACCGCAAGGCATCCAGGTCGCGGGCGTCGTCCAAGTCTGAATGAAGGATAGAAGAATAGCGTGCCTCTCCCGGACATTAGCCTGGGCTCTCCGTGATCACGAGTTCTCCGGACCGGATGAGCTCTACATGGCTGCATTTATGCATCTTCACGGGCTGTGCTTCCTCTGTCCTTAGCCGGATCCGGTCCAGCTTCAGATTGCTGGCGTACCGCAGAACCATTCCCCGCTTGCTTATGGCGCTGAAATTCTCCACCGTCAGCTCAGCAAGCGGCATCTCCGGCAATCCGTTCACCAGCAGCGCAGTTGCCGCACCATGGCAGGTGATATTCCGGAGTGTGATATTCCGGAACTGCGGAGTCTCCTCCGTAACGGGGAAGGACTGCTCATCGTAGCCTTCAGAGCCCTCAACTCCCGCATAGAACATATGGAAAGAAACCGCCTCATGGATAATGCCTGTCATCCGGATATTCTCCATCCGGATATCCTCTACTATGCCGCCTCTTCCCCGGGCGCTTTTGAAGCGCAGCCCGATGTCCGTGCCGATGAACAGGCAATCGCTGACTCTGACCGCATGCACTCCGCCCGACATTTCACTGCCGATCACCACTCCGCCATGTCCGTGATATACCGTACAATGCCGGATGGTAATATATTGGCAGGGCATCCCTGCTCTGCGGCCTTCCTCATCTTTGCCCGACTTCAGGCAGATGGCATCATCCCCTACATCGAACCGGCAATGCTCCACAAGGGCATGTGTGCAGGACTCCAGATCCAAGCCGTCCCCATTCTGTGAGTACCATGGATTACGCACCTGGATGTGCCTGACGGTAACCTGCTCACAGCCCATAGGATGAAGGCACCAGGCAGGTGAATTCTGGAAGGTGGCTCCCTCCAGCAGCACCCGCTTGCAGTTCCGCAGGCTTAGCAGTGCAGGACGCAGATAGGCCCGGGCAGGCAGATAAGCTTCCATTTCAGTCTGCCCTTCCTCCAGCAGCCGCCGGTAGTAGGCCTCTCCCACCAATGCTTCTCCAGAAGGCCACCACATCTCATTCTGCTCATCCAGTACTCCCCCGGAGGCAATCAGGCTCTGCCACTGGAGTTCCGTCATCTTGAAGCGTTTCACCGGGCGCCAGGCCTCGCCGCTTCCATCGAATATCCCTTCGCCGGTAATGGCTACATCACTGAGAGCTTCCCCATCCAGCGGAGCCTGACAGCGCCAGCCGGCATTCCCCTCATAATGGGAGAAGAGCAGCGGATACAGCGCGAAGTCCGGTTCGAAACATACGAGTGCCCCGCGCTCGGCATGCAGATTAATCCGGCTGTGCAGCGTCAGCGGTCCCGTACGCCATATTCCCGGCGGGATGATGACCGTTCCGCCTCCTGCAGCAGCGCAGGCATCAAGCGTATCCTGTATGGCAGCAGTGCGCAGCAGCTCTCCGCCTGCTGCGCCATAATCTGTAATCCTGAACGTCCGCTCCGGAATTCGCGGCAGTTCAGGTACAGGATAAGGATTGGAATCCTGCTGGCTGTTCATAGGCCACTTCCCTCCTGTCTATTCAATTTCTTCATAGCTGAACCAGTCGAAATCGGCATAATTGGTGCTTGGCGCCCCTTGGGAACTCGCATACATGCCAATGTACGCTCCTGTGAATCCTCCGGCCAGGTCCGTGCTGAGCACTCTTCCGTCAGCCCGTTCATGCAATGCCGTCCATGAGCCGAATTCGTCGGCTCTATAATAGAAGCTGTAGTCCTGTCCTCTGGCCTCTGCCTTAAGCTGCACCTTGTCCTGCGGATAAGGCGCCGATGCCAGCAGCCGCTCGTCCCCTCTGCTGCGCACAATCAGCTGCAGCACCTGCTTCCCGTCCTCCAGCTTCAATTCATAGCGGAAGTGGTTGTCCGCATTCTGGATCAGGGCAAGTCCGGCGGTTTCACCTGGTGCCCCCGGTTTGAAGACCATTTCAGCTTCTGCTCTGAAGCTTAAGTGCTGCTGGCGTCTTCCAATGAAAGACGGATTGCTGATCTCTGTCAGCTGCTCCGGCTTGAGCTGCAGCCGCAGATGTCCCGGACGTTCAGTGAGGCTCCAGAATTCCCCGCGCGGTGTCCGCAGGAAGTTCCAGATGAGACTGAGTCCGGCTGCATCGAAATCATCACGCGCAGGCAGCTGCGGCCACTTCGTTTCCGGCAGATCAGGCGCTGCCGCTTCCAGCTCCAGCACGCCTTTGCCCGGATTCACTACAGGCCATTCATTCTCCCATTTCACCGGGGTCAGGAACGTTTCACGCCCGAGGTTGCGGTAATAGCCGCCGCAGGTCCGGGAAGCAAGACAGAACATCCACCAGTCTCCATGCTGCGTCTCCACCAGTTCTCCATGGCCGACATTCACGATTGGATATTCTCTGCCGAGATGGCGGTGGGTCAGAATAGGATTCGCTTTATGGCCTTCATAAGGGCCGGTCACGTTCCGGCTTCTGGCAATCGTGATAGCGTGGGTATGGCCGGTGCCGCCTTCGGCAATCAGCACATAATACCAGCCGCCGATTTTGTAGACATGGGGTCCCTCCTGCGCATGCCCCACCTTAAGGGCACCTTGCCAGATGCTGAGCTTCGGACCTGTCAGCTTGCCTTGCTCCAGGTCAATCTCCTGCAGCCAAATGTCCATATGCTTCGGATAATCCTGGCCTTCGGGAGGAACACGGTTGCCGGTGTAATATACCTTGCCGTCTTCATCGAAGAACAGGGAGGAATCGATACCCGGTGCATCCTCCAGCCAGACCGGATCTGACCAGTCTCCGGCCGGATCGGCGGCAGTCACATAGAAATTATGCTGATCCTTATTATTGTCCACGTAGGTTGTAATCATATAGAAGAGACCTTGATGATAACGGATGGTAGGGGCCCAAATGCCCATCGACGGAATCGTGTGGTCCAGATTAAGCTGGGACGGACGGTCAAGCACATGGCCAAGCTGGCGCCAGTTCACCAGGTCCTTGCTGTGGAAGATAGGAACACCGGGGAAAAATTCAAAACTCGACGTGACAAGATAATAGTCCTCACCTACGCGGATAGCGGAAGGGTCAGGGTAAAAGCCCGGCAGCACCGGATTGCGGAAAGTTCTCAATACAGAAATCCTCCTTCAAACGAGCAAAATGTAAGCATAACCAATTATAGTTCGTATAAGTTTAACTTTCTTGCTCTTTCTATGCTCTTTTTCCCGTTTTTTATACTTTCATGCTATTTTGGTCTATCTCCCTTCTTGTCAATGAATAGCTTGTCCCACTAGAATAGGTGTAGTAGGATTTACATAAAGGGGCGATCATCTTGGGAAAGAGAAAGAAACTGTATACCCGCTTTTTTATGAGCCTGACCCTGATCTCTGTCTGCTGTATTCTGGTACTGGCTATGGCGATATTCTACTGGTACCGGAATATTTCGATTGATAATGTCGACAAGGCTAACCAGAATGTGCTGTTAAATACTGAAACCGTATTCACGAACTATAAGGAAATTGTTCAGAACTATACGATGGACTTCTATGCCAACCCGAACATCAGTGCCCTGATGCGGAGCGGAGAGACGGACTGGAGTGACCAGCTCTACAGTGTCTTAAGCCAGATTCGCGGTGCGCTGGTCGTTAACCAGTATCTGGAGAACGCCTATATCTTCGGGGAGAAGGAACCTTCTGTCATCTATGAGAACATGCCGCTAAGCCCGGAAGCCAAGCTGGAGCTGGCCCGGAGGATGCGGAGCAGCCGTATTATTGAATCTCCCTTTGTGTGGCAAACCACCCAGAACAACGGCACGCCTGTCACCCTGCTGACCGTCTTTTATAACGACCGGGCCTTTGCAGACAGCGAATATTACGGCGCAGTTGCGCTGACGGTCAATCTCGCCAAGCTCCAGAACAATCTGTTCACTCAAAAAGAAGGCGGAACTACACGTTATGCCGTCATTGACCGGAATGGCGAAATTCTCATGCACAGCACACTCTCCGGCAGCACCTTACATCCGGAGATGCTGAAGCAGGTCGCTGCCTCCACCTCTGAAAGTGGCTCCTTCGTCTATAAGGGCAACGGAGACAAGCAGCTGATTACTTATGTGTATTCCGCGCAGGATAAGCTGTGGTTTGTATCAGAGATGTACTATAAAGACAGCATCCGTGAGCTTGCAAATGCCCGCAATCTGATGATTGGCCTCTGCCTGGCTCTAATACTGGCTGCTGCTCTAACTGCCAACCTGATTTCCCGGCAGATCTATAAACCGATCGGCAGGCTGTTTGGCAGCATCGCTAATATCTCCGGCAATGAAGAAGCCTTGAAGGCCGGCAGTGACCTGGATACCGTGAATCTGGAGCTGGAATCTATAGGTGTGAAGCTGGCACAGCTCAAGAAGGAGAGCGACGGCAGTGCCCTGATGCGCTGGCTGCTCTCCCCGCGCGGTGCGGCAGACCCCTCCGGCGTCCTCCCGATGATGGGCATCGGCGCAACGGAAGGTGCTTATTGTATCTGTGTACTGGCCGTGCTGGAACCGGGACAGACCGGGAATGCCCCGGAACCTGTACAGGAAGTCATTCACCGGATTCAAACTGCATTCTCGGAGCTGGCCGAGGTTCAAATCTTCCGCCCCCATCAAGGGTCGGCCGTCCTTATTCTGAGTGAGCTCTATAGCGGAAGCTTCGGGGATTATGCCCATTACCGCAGTACATGGGAGGAGCTCGCTGCACTATGCCTTAAGTCCGGCGGCCGCTGCGCGTTCGGCATCAGCGGGCTGGAAAGTGATCTGGGCCTGCTGAAGTCCAAATACGCTGAAGCGGCAGACTGCATGCAGTATCTTAAATTCCATGCACAGCAGAATATCATATTCGCCGACGATACCGTCCATCTGAACAGCAGCCCGGTTCCAGACAGTGCGCTTGAGCCGGTACTGCAGGCGGTAAAACAGCCGGAGCTGGCCAGCCACATCCCGCAGGCTGTGGAAAGACTGCTGGCGGTAGCCTGCAGCTACCGTGCAGAGTCTGCTACCGTTGCTGTATCAAGGCTTGCCTTTGAGCTGAACCGTACGGCAGATCTGAGCAGCGGGGGCAACCGCCATTCC
Source organism: Paenibacillus sp. FSL H8-0259 (assembly GCF_037963255.1). Classification (NCBI taxonomy): domain Bacteria; kingdom Bacillati; phylum Bacillota; class Bacilli; order Caryophanales; family Paenibacillaceae; genus Paenibacillus; species Paenibacillus sp. FSL H8-0259. The sequence continues at coordinate 2,381,563 of NZ_CP150147.1, read as the reverse complement.
GGCTTTCTGGATGATTATCAGCAGGTCTGGCAGATTCAGAGCTATGACAAGCTGCGCGAGTGGATTGAATACAGCTGCAGCGCAGCCGTGGGCCGGATTGTCAGTATGAGTGCGGTGCAGACCCGGAGCATTGCCGCTGAGGCTGCCGCTTATATTAGGGAGCATTATAACGACCCCGCCCTGTCGCTTAATGCGCTGGCCGAGAAGCTGTCAGTCAGCCCTGCCTACCTCAGCAGGCTGATTGCCGAAGAGGTGGACAGCAGCTTCCCGGATTTCGTCAACCAGCTGCGGCTGGAGCAGGCAGAGCTGCTGCTGGTCACGGATCTTACGCTCGATATCCGCGAGATTGCCGGCCGGGTCGGATATAACAGCAGCACTTATTTTACAACCCAGTTCAAAAAGCGTTATGGCATCACACCGTCCAAGTGGAGAATGAATCATATTCTGCAGTCGCAGGAGTAGTGGGGGCTGGAGAGGGATGGATAGGGGGAATGCAACCAGCGGCAGCCAAGGACGGATGAAGTCCTGGGCTGCCGCTGGTTTGTTAAAAGAAGTTTTTCACTCCTTATGAATAAGGTTTACTTCTCCCAAGGGAATTTAAACCCGCCTAATCCATATGTACTATTAATTTGTTTAATATAATCTTGTTTATCAAAGTGAAACGTTTTTGAGTTATTCATTAACTGTTCTCTGCCATCAATGAAAGTCCAAGTTACAATGTCTTTATTCATTTCAATAAATGAATATACTGCCCCACACCCCAGATCAGCACATGCAGGGCATATATATATTGAATTCTTTCCATTGGGGAAATCTGGCTGACTCAATAATATCAACCTTGAAATGTGTTTTTGCTGAAAATCCTCACTGCCCCACCCTAAACATGATACAAAGTCATAATGCTTAGCATACCTATCATATAAGGAATGTCCGTCAACTATAAAGTCCGCAAAACGTATGGGTCCCGGATAACCATCTCTTAGACGCATTTTAAATTCAATTTCCGATTTTTTAATCATCCTCACCTCTTATAATAAGTGCTCATGGAATCAATCTGATTTTATCAATAGTTTATTGAAAATTTGTGTTACCTCTGCATATCCGACGCTCCTAGTGCCCTCCTGCGTAAGAGTACCCATTAATTATTGCGGACTAGGTCCAGCTTTAAGCCATAACACGTCATACCCCATATTCTCAAGTATTTCTAACCCATCACTGAACTCAATTCTGTTTGATCCATTCCACCCATTTTCCAGACCATACACTATAAACTGCTTCACTACTCCCGGGTAATTTAAGTTAAAATCTTCAATATCATCCGAGGCCGTCTTCTTTAAGTGAGCACCAACTAGCAGAGGACTTCCTGAGATTGGGTCATCCTCTTCATATATTCATCACCTATTGGAAATTCTCCGTTTGCAACATAATCTTCTTATCCAAACTCCAATCATTCTTAGCCAGATCCAAAGCTGCGTTCTTGATCAAATTTTCTATTACAAACACTTCAGTTATGTGAGTCTTCTTCCTACTTCCCTCTTACAGCATCTATAATAGCTCTCTTCACATCATCACGGATTAAATGTATAGATTTAATAGACACATCCAATTTTTCTAGAGTTGTATCATTGTACAGCTGCTTTTCACCAAGTGAATTAAGCTCGCCAACCAGTTCGTCACCTAAGGATGGGAGCCCGCTCCGAACCTCTATTATGGAGAAATCATGGTCTTCAGTCTCTACAGCAAAAATCCCTAAACGCCGATACTCTGTATGCACACGACCTCTCATTATTTTATCTCCCTTCAAATTAAAACAATTGAAATTATTTATCTTTTTCTATGCGTAAAAGGATTATTTCCCTATGAACGATTGTGGATTTTGCCCAAATCTGTCGGCTTATCCTAACTAACTCTCATACCTTTTACACGGTACAGGTCTGTAAAGACTTAAATGTTGTACATATTACAACTCGGCGACCTATATACCCGGGTGTTTGGGCAGATTGTTGTATGAAATACAACAATTGTCCTGCTAAACCGCCCGGAGGAGGAGAAATGCTGCATTTTATACAACAATTTTGATTTACAGCCGAGATTTTGAGGAAAATGTTGTATTTTATGCAGGATTTTCGCGCCAGCCCCATGCTTTCTTCCTCAAGTCTATCATTTAACTTTTCAATCCACCATTTCATTCTCCACAGCTTCGCCTCTAATATAACGTCAGAAATAAATTAATGAAAACCACATTGGCAAATTGCCTAGTGAGGGTTTGTGGTTTGCGGTTTGCGGTTTGCGGTTTGCGGTTTGCGGTTTGCGGTTTGCGGTTTGCGGTTTGCGGTTTGCGGTTTGCGGTTTGCGGTTTGCGGTTTAAAGTAACCAGCTACCTGTATGCATTAGACTTAACTGCACTTTGTACAACTAAATCGTCTGATTCCCCGCCAAATCTCCGTTTAGTTGTATTTCGTACAATTAAAACTGGCACTTGTTGATAGTTTCTCCCGTTCGGGCTGATTTAGTTGTACAGAATACAGTTATACGATGCAAGCCTACCTTTTCGCTGGTTTTAATTGTACAGAATACAACTATCTCCGAATTTTCAGTTGGAACGCTGAATACATAAATTGCTGCATTGAACGAACTCACCTCTTTAGCTCTGATGTTGTATTTATCTCCATACAAGGCACTTCCCCCCTTTCACATCCCTATTCCCCCGCTTTTATCAGGCATTTAACCATCCCAATTCAGAAAACTTCTGCTTTTTCTGTTTTTTTAAGCCCGCTTATTCCGCATTTTTTAACTTTTTCCCGTTTATTATGATAGCGTTTACATTCTGCGGCGGATTATGATTTGCCTTGTAAAGCGTTCTCCTGAATCACGGGATGAAATGATAACGCTAGCATAAAGGAGTGGACTGTATATGACGCAAGAGGCAACACCCGGCACACCGGGACAGCTTGTCCCGGCTACGCGGACTGTCAGCGCCCGGCGCTTCCGCAAATCCCTGAGGAAGGACAGCTCGCTGTATCTGCTCGCCTTGCCGGGCATCATCATTCTTATTTTATTTGCGTACCTGCCGATGAGCGGACTGATTCTCGTCTTCAAAAACTACAACTTTAACGACGGAATTTTCGGCAGCCCGTGGGCGGGCTTCTCCAACTTCGAGTTTTTCTTCTCCAGTATGGAGGATGCCCTGAGGGCGACCCGCAACACAGTTATGCTGAATGCGCTGTACATGCTGACCGGCACTTTTTTCTCGGTGGCTATCGCCATTATATTGAACGAGCTGCGCAGCAAGTGGTTTATCAAAATCACCCAGAGTGTCATGTTCTTCCCGTATTTCATCTCCTGGATCATTATCGGAGCCATCCTGTTCTCCCTGCTCGACTATGACAAAGGGATTCTCAACCAGCTGCTGCAATCGCTTGGCCTGTCGCAAATGGACTGGTATTCTAGCCCGTGGCTGTTCGTAGTGATCCTGGTGCTGGCGAATATCTGGAAAAGTGCCGGCTACGGCGCGATCATCTACTATGCGGTGTTACAGGGAGTGGACACCTCCTATTATGAAGCAGCCCGGATCGACGGTGCCTCCCGCTGGCAGATTATCACCAAAATCACGATACCCATGCTGATTCCTTCAATCATCCTGATGACACTGCTCGGAATCGGAGGCATGCTGAAGGGCGATCTGAGTATGATCATGGGCGTAACGTTCCTTAATCCGCTGCTGCTGCCCACTACCGATATTATCGACGTCTATGTATACCGCACGGCCATCCGTTCCGGTGAATTCGGCTTCGCATCCGCCATTACGCTCTATCAATCCGTCTTTGGATTCATTCTGGTGCTGGTAGCCAACAAGCTGGCCGGCTGGTATGACAAAGACAGCAAACTATTCTAGGAGACCGATACGATGCAAACTACTGAAAACAAAGGGCTGGTTATTTTCTTCTATGTCTGTATTGCGGTATTCTCGGTCATTTGCCTGGTGCCGTTCGTGCTGGCGGTATCCGGTTCTCTATCTACAGAGTCGAGAATTGCTGTGGAGGGCTATTCCTTCTGGCCCCGGGGGTTCACGTTCGAAACCTATGAATTCCTGTTTGGCTCCAAAGCAGAGCAGATTCTGCGGGCCTACTCCATGTCGCTGGTCGTAACAGTACTCGGCACGCTGACCGCTGTACTGGTGACTACCGCTTATGCCTATGTCATTTCCGTCCGGAATTTCCGGCTGAAGAACTTTTTCGCCTTCTTTGCCTACTTCACGATGCTGTTCAGCGGCGGCACACTGCCGTGGTATCTGCTGAGCACCAAATACTATCACCTTGGCGATACGCTGCTCGGCCTGTTCATTCCCTATGTGCTAAGTGTGTTCCTGATGTTCCTGATGGCCAACTACTTCCGCAGCATCCCGCATGAGATTGTCGAGTCGGCACAGATCGACGGGGCAGGCCATCTGCGGATTTTCTTCAGTATTATGATTCCGCTCGGCCGGGTCGGACTGGTGACGATTTCACTCTTTTATGCGCTCCAGTTCTGGAATGACTTCTATCTGCCGCTGATGCTGGTTAACAATCAGGATCTCTATACGATCCAATACCTGATGTACAACATGATGGCGAACATTCAGTTCCTGGCCTCCGGCAATGCCGCACAGGTGGGAGGCGCTATTATTGCCCCGCCGCTGGAGACTGCGAAGATGGCGATGACCTGTCTGACCGTTCTGCCGATCGCTATTTTGTATCCTTTTCTCCAGGGATTCTTCGTTAAAGGTATTATCGTGGGTTCGGTGAAAGGCTGATCCTCCGGACACATTGACCTAATATTGGTTGCATCAGGTGTGTGCTCCCATGCTCCGACATGTTGTACAATAAGCTTACGGGAGCACCGCCTTGGCAATATAAGCCTCACAGATTAATTCTAATTCAGGAGGGTGTTCATCATGACAAAGAAAAAAGGCTGGTTAAGTTTGCTCCTGGCAACTGTATTCCTGGTAAGCGGCTGTTCGCAGGGCAATAATGAAAGCGCTAACCCTAGTAATACGGACAGCAACAGCAATGGAGGCTCAGCACCGGCAACGGCGGCGGGCAGCGGGACTGAAGGCACGGCTCTGGCGCCGGCCAAGCTGAAGATCGTGCTGTACGGGGACGAGTCGAACCGGATGAAGGAGCTGGCCAAGACGGAGTTCTATGATGTGATCAAAAAAGAAATCAATGCCGAGGTTGAATTTCAGTTCCTGCCCTGGACGGAATACGGCGGCGGCAAAACGGACCTGATGCTGTCGACCGGCGAAGATTTCGCGACCTATACGGATGCCAACTATATGGTGAAATCTGTCGCCAAAGGGCTCTACACGGACCTCACTCCCTATATCTCTGCAGCAGCAGCGGATTTGAGTGCGGCAGTGGACGAGGCTTCCTTCCGGGCCTTCCAGCTAGAGGGGAAACAATATGCGGTACCTGTAGGCAACAAACCGAATTCCGCTGAATTTTACAGTGTGCTGGTCCGGCAGGATCTGCTGGAGGAAGCAGGAATGACACAGGTCTCCTCCCTTGCGGAGCTTGAGCAATTTTATGATAAAGTCCATGCGCTACATCCCGAGCTGATCGGATACGCCAACACGGACGCCCGCAGAATGCTGCAATATGACTTCACCGACAAGAATCTGTATTGGCAAAATGATTTCATCGCCCTCGATGAGTCTGCCAAGGATGATCAGATTATCAGCTGGTTCGAATCCCCAGAATTCAAGACCTATGCCGGTCTGATGCACGGGTGGTACGAGAAAGGGATCATTCCGAAATACGCCGCAACCAATGTGCCTCAGCTGCAGTCTGACTGGAACTCCGGCAAAGCAATGTTCTGGGCAGGAACCGCAGCACGTCCGTTCGAAGGCGCAGCTACCATCTCGCAGGCAGTGCCTGAAGCCAAGCTGGTCAATTATTTCCTGGGCACCGGCCGTCCAAAAATCAGCAGAGGCACCTACAGCACCGCCTTCTTCGTCTCTGCCGCGGCCAAGGACCCTGAGCGTTATGTCATGTTCTTCAACCTGCTGCAAAAAAACCAGGAGCTGTACGACCTGTTCGCCTATGGTATTGAGGGAACCGATTATACGCTGGACGCTAACGGCCGTCTGACCAAAATCAATACCGATTCACTGATTCCCGATTGGCTGCTGATGAACAAAAACTTCATGCGCTTTGACAACACCGTACCGGATGATTTCATTGCCGATTACAAAGCATGGGATGATGGAGCAATTATCTCCAAGGGCGCAGGCTTCAACTTCGACAATACTCCGGTCAAGAATGAAGAAACCAAGCTGAACGGCGTATTCACCGAATACCTGGCCCCGATCGGCAGCGGTTTCAGTGATTATGATTCTGCTTTCCCTAAGGCCCTTGAGCGGTTAAAAGCGGCCGGTATCGACAAATACATCGCCGAATACCAGAAGCAGTTCTCTGAATGGTATGCGAAGCAGCAATAGAATATGGCTCGAGTTGTATAGTTGTGCTCTACTGCTGTCTGATTAGGACAACCTTAATATGAACTACCGGCAGCGCGCCCTCCTTATTCGGAGAGGCGCGTTTGTCGCGTTTGTTTGGTGAATTCTTATAGCCGGTGCAGCTTGCGGTACTTCGAGGGGGTTAAACCAAGCTTCGCACTGAACACGCGGCTCAGGTAGAAGCCATTCTCATAACCGCACTGCTGGGCGATGATTTCAATGGACTGTGTGGAATCTTCAAGCAGCAGGCAGGCTTTTTGGAGCCTGATTCCGGTCACAAATTCTGAAGGTGTCGCCTGATAAGCTGCCCGGAACCGCCGTGTTAACTGCACCGGTGTGATACTAAGCGCGGCCGCCAGCTCCTGCATCGTCATAGGGGTGCAGGCATGCTCAAGCAACCATTGCCTTGCCTTCTGCATATCCTGATCGGAACTCTCCCCTTCGGATTGCTCTTCCTCCGCCGCAAAGCTGCGCTCGATATCAAGGAGTCTCCACAAATCCTCCAGCATATGCTTCATTCGTCCAAAGCCCGGCTCCTCCTGAATGCTTCTTCCGATGTTCCTCATATAACGGTAAGTCGACAGCAGACGCTCCACATCCCTGACCGTCCACCTTCCGCCTAGCGTTGCAGCTGCTTCTTCAAGCCCCGGCTTCTCCTCCCATTCGAACTGGATGAAATGAAAGGTTAAAGTTGTCACCGTTCTCCGGTAAAAGGGCGTACCCGGCGGACATACGATGATATCCCCCCATCCGGCTTCTCCCTCATGATCTCCGAACCGGTAGGCGAATTGCCCTTGTTCCACCGCAAATATCGTCCACACAGGATACGTGTCATACTCCAGCAGGAACTGTTCCTTCTTCTCCCAATACGTATAGGCTACTGGATGAACTGACCAATTATTTCGCATGCACAGCTCTCCCTCCAAGCAATAACGAAATGAAATAAAGTATATATCAAAAGAAATTATATGCATGTTATTTGATATACAGGTGATTTATTATGAAATTACGGATATATTATCATAACTCAGGGGAGAGATTCAACCATGCGGAAAGAAACGGTAAAAACGGATGTAACCGTTGTAGGCGGCGGTCTGGCAGGAGTATGTGCGGCGATTGCAGCGGCACGTCTGGGGCAGACGGTCGCACTGGTCAACAACCGTCCAGTGCTTGGCGGCAACTCCAGCAGTGAGGTGCGGGTATGGGTGTGCGGCGCTACCTCACACGGCATTCACCGGTATGCCCGGGAGACGGGGATAATGGGGGAGCTGTTTGTAGAGAACCAGTACCGCAACAAAGACGGCAATCCATATTTATGGGATATGGTTGTGCTTGAGGCCGTGCAGGCTGAACCGAATATCCAGCTGTTTCTGAACACGGATGTGCATGAAGCCGAGGCCGGTGAGGAAGCGGACGGCGGGCGGCAGATCCGGTCGGTTACCGGATGGATGATGGGATCAGAGCGGAGCATCCGTTTTGAGAGCCCGGTCTATCTGGACTGCACCGGAGACGGGCTGGTCGGCTTCCTGGCTGGTGCAGAATTCCGGATGGGCCGCGAAGCGCGCGATGAATTGGGCGAAGAATGGGCACCGCTGGTTGCAGATGATATCACTCTCGGCAGCACCCTGCTCTTCTATACCAAGGATGCCGGTCATCCGGTCAAATATATAGCTCCGGCTATGGCCATCGATATTACACAAACGTCAATCACCGAGAACCGCATCATCCGCAGCGGCGACAATGGCTGCGCATACTGGTGGATTGAGTTCGGCGGCGAACAGGATACCGTTCATGATAACGAGGCCATCCGCGACGAGCTATGGTCCATCATTTACGGGATTTGGGACTATATTAAGAATTCCGGTAAATTCGATGCCGGGAATATGACGCTGGAATGGGTCGGTTCGCTTCCGGGCAAACGGGAATACCGCCGCTTCGTAGGCGATTATATCTTGAACCAGAACGATATCCTTGCGCAGCGTGAATTCGCGGACCGGATTGGCTTCGGCGGCTGGTCGATCGATCTGCACCCGCCGCAGGGTGTGTATGCTACCGAATCAGGCTCGAAGCATATGTATTCCGACGGCAGCTACCACATTCCGTTCCGTTCACTGTATTCAGTGAATGTGAACAATCTGCTGATGGCCGGCCGCGACATCAGCGCATCGCATGTCGCGTTCGGGACGACACGCGTTATGGCTACCTGCGCGGTCATCGGCGAAGCTGCAGGCACCGGCGCTGCACTTTGCGCGGCCAGGGGAATTACGCCGCGTGAACTGCATGCGAACCACCTGCAAGACCTGCAGCAGACCATGCTGCGCCAGGATGCATCCGTTCTCGGCCTGCGCAATGAAGACGAATCCGACCTGGCGCTCCAGGCAGCCGTCAGTGCCTCCAGCGAACGGAGCCGGTTCGCAGTAGAGCATCCGGCATTCAGTGTCCCTCTTACGACTGACATCGGCATCACCCTTCCGGTTGATCCTCTGCTTGACGGAATTGAGCTGCTGATCGATGCGAGCGAAGCAGCGGAGCTGACCGTCCAGCTATGGGAGACCGGCCGGCCCGAGAATTATGTTCCGTATGCGCACCTGCAATCCGCATCGGCTTCTGTCAACTCCGGGACGCAGCAATGGGTGAAGCTTGACCTGCGCTGGCAGCCGGAGACGCCGCGCAATGCTTTTCTGATCATCAAGGCTAATGCGGCAATCACCCTGCATATGGCAGATCAGCCGACTTCAGGGATGCTCGCTTATGGGCATAGCAACACACCTGTAGTATCCTTGGATTTCCAGAATCAGCCCGCACAGCCTGTAGTGCTGTGGGACAAAAAGAAATTCGATCACACCGCACCATGCATCCGCCTGTCTGCGCCATCACAAGCCTTCGCTGCGGTCAAAGCAACGGACGGATACCTCCGTCCTTACGGCGGTCCGCACCTGTGGTCCTCTGACCAAATGAACTCCGGCCGCCCGGAATGGCTTGAGCTTTCTTGGAGCGCACCTGCCTCCATCCGCCAGGTGCAAGTCACCTTCAATGACGATGTGAATGAGGACCTGATCAATCTGCATCATCACATCACGCCTTACGAAATCCTGCCAACGCTCGTCAAGGATTATCGTATTGAAGCTTACATGGACGGCAACTGGACGGCAGTCGCCGCAGGAAGTGACAATCACAAGCGCAAGCATGTGCACACACTTGCCGAAGCTGTAACAACTGATCGCCTGCGCGTTGTGATCGGGGCGACTAACGGAAGCCAGTATGCGGAGATTATTGAGGTGCGGGTTTACGAGTAACTGGGTAAAGAAGATAAAACAGCCTAATCCTTTGGCGTAAATGCTCAAGGATTAGGCTATTTGTATCCAAGAAAAGATGAATAAATGAGCTTACGCAGGGTTTATTTTAAAGCTTCATACAAGGCAATAAGAGCCAAGGACTGTCCGTATGCCATCGGCATGAGGGTAATGTTCTTGTAATGATCCTTATCCATTCCCATCCCGGTTCCGGCCGACACATTCAGTACGGTTCCATCTCCGCTAATATTTTGACATACCGACTGAATGGCCTTGTCTGCCGCAGCCTGATATGAGGAATCCAGAATACCGGCTTTAATGCCTTTTAGGATACCTGCGGCAATTGCGGCCGACCCGGATACCTCTTCATAGCTGGCCCGGTCCTGCAGGACTGTATGCCAAAGACCGGAAGCTTCCTGAAGTGAAACCAAGGCATTGACCTGAGCTTTATACGTATCCACCAGAAATTTCCGGATGCCCGGGCTAATCGTATCCTGGCAAGTTTCCAGGTAATCGACGATGCCATAGGTGAACCAGGAATTGCCGCGGCACCAGAAGATACTGCCGAAATTATCATTGCGTTCGAAGCTCCAGCCGTGGAAGAACAGGCCGGTATGTTTGTCGAACAAATACTTGATATGGAGCAGAATCTGGTGTTCAGCTTCATGCTGCCACTCCGGCCGGTTAAACTTGCGCCCGGCCTGGTTCAGAAACAGAACCGCCATAAAGAGCGTATCAATCCATAACTGTCCATTGTGCAAGTGAATTCCATCCCGATTGCCAATGGCAGTGACCGTATGCTGAAAGCCTCCTTCTTTAGTTTTGGGCAACTCATGAAGGAGCCAATCCGCATGTTCCCGGCATAGCTGTTCCAGTTGGCTGGAAGGCTCAAGTTGATCCAGGAGCAGAACCAGACCCAGATAAGGAGCTGTTGTATTAATGTTTTTTGAAGGCAGTCCAACCTCCAGATTACGGGAATACCAACTCTGAAAAAATTCCTTATAGCGGTGATCGCCGTAATACTTCTGCAGCTTGTAAAGACCATAAAGACCGACGCCCTGCGGCCAGTCCCATTCTTCAATTCCGAAATCCCGTTGTACAATCCCTAATTTTGTATCGGCCTGAACCACGGTTTTATCCTTTTCATAGTCGCTACCGCCCAGATTCATAAGCTTGTCTACTACCAGTCCAATTTTTTGAAGCAATATTTCATTTGTCATGGATTCATAAACTCCTTATCATTAAATTTATTCCGATTAAATTGTCCGTAGATGCCATTGACTATTAATTTCTTTAATTAACGACATATCGCATTTGGGTGTTCGATCATATGCCAATAGACCGTTAATTTCTTGCTCAACATCTGTTAACTGCGTATAACAATAACCATAAATAATCTTAGAAGCGTATACAGCCTTCATAATTCTTTCATATTCTAGAACAAGATCCTCTGAAGATTGTGCACTGGTATATCCCCAACCATCGTCAGCGCCAGCCTTATAGCTTATACCACCAAATTCAGTTAACAAGATTGGCTCTCCCCGATGCTCATAACCATCTGCATATACACTGCGGGCTGATGGCTTTGAAGCAAGCATCGTTTCCTTCGTGGACAGAATCCGCTTAAATTCTTCATACTTATCGGGCTCATCTGCTCTGCCATGCTGATAATTGTGTACCGCACAAATGTCAGTTCGTGTCATTTCCCATCCATCGTTCGATATCACTAATCGGGTATCATCCAATGAATGAATAAGACTATACATGGCTAAGCTGTGGTACTGCTGCTGCTTATTCGATTTCACCATCGGAATTCCCCAGCTTTCGTTAAGCGGAACCCATGCAACAATAGATGGATGATTGAAATCACGGTCAATAATTTCAATCCATTCTTTGGTTAACCGGGCCACAGCATCACTATTAAAAGAGGCGCTCGCAGCACATTCTCCCCACACAAGGAACCCTATTCGATCTGCCCAATATAAAAACCGCGGATCCTCTACCTTTTGATGCTTACGGCAACCGTTGAACCCTAATTCTTTAGCTAATTCAATATCTTTCTTCAGGTGTTCATCCGTTGGCGCAGTAAGTAATCCTTCCTGCCAATAACCTTGGTCGAGTACAAGCTTTTGATAATAAGGTTTGTTATTCAGATAGACCATACCATTCTCTGTATGAACTTTCCGCATGCCGAAATACGATTGTATACAATCCACCTCAACCCCATGATCGTACAGCTTCATTTCAACATCAAACAAATTAGGAGTTTCCGGAGTCCATGTCCAGCCGGCATGATGAAAGTTTGTCCGGAATGTTTTCAAACCAAATAGCTCTACTGTTCTACGTGTTATTGGCTGCAACAATCGTACTTGATCCTGAATAACAGGTACTCCCCGAAAAGAAATACGAATATCCAAATCTAATTCCTCTGATCCATATCCCTCAGATTTAACTTCTATTCCAATGCTCCCTTGATCTAAATCGGGCTCAAACTTCACCTGATGAATATAAACAGGGTTTACCGCCTCCAGCCACACGGTCTGCCAAATCCCTGTCGTGCGGGTATACCAGATGCTTTCTGGCTTCTCTAACCAGAACTGTTTGCCCCGGGGTATAGTTTCATCCTGTGAAGGATCTTCAACATGAACAGTCACCTGTTCCTCCTGCCCGGTTAATGCATGCGTAATATCAAAAGAAAATGGAGTGTGTCCTCCCTCGTGCATGCCGATATAATGACCATTCACATACACCCAAGCTCTATAATCTACCGCTCCAAAATGTAATACAACACGCTTCTTATACCAACCTGGATCAAGTGTAAAATTACGCTTATACCAGACATAGTCATGAAAAGAGGTATCGTGTATTCCACTTGCAGGGGTTTGAAAAGCAAAAGGAACTTGAATGGTCTGACTAAAATTTTCACTTGGATCAAACCATCGCTGTGCAGCTCCAACATTCCTGTCATCAAATTCAAATTGCCATGCTCCATTTAAGTTAAGCCATGCGTCTCTAACTAACTGTGGACGCGGATATTCCATCCTATGTGACACCTATCTTCATCTCCTATCCATTTATATGTTGTTGCATTGGTCAGTTCTTTATCTGTTATCATCCTTTAATTCCGCCTGCTGTAGAACCGCCAATAAAGTGCTTTTGAGCAGAGAAATATACAATAATCGAAGGTATTAACCCTATAATTGACATAGCAATATTTTTATTCCAGCTAAAATCAACAGATGTCGTATCCATCGCCATTCGAAGCGCAATTGAAACAGGATACTTCTCGACTGAAGAAATATAAATTAAAGGACCCTGAAACTCAGTAAATGTCCACATGAACTGGAATAAAGCTACTGTAATAAGGGTAGGTTTTAGAATAGGGAGCAATACTTTAATTAAAATATTAAAAGAGTTACACCCATCTATTGTTGCTGCCTCGTCCAGCTCCCCGGGAATCGTTCTTAAAAATTGAACCAACATATATACAAAAAATGTATCACAAGCAAATGCAGAACTGGCAATTAGAGGGATATAAGTGTCCAAAAGATCTACATTCTTCCAAAAAATATACATCGGTACTCTAGTAACGATTCCTGGAAGAAAAAGAGTAGCGATCATAACCGGAAACAGCACTTTTTTCATAGGAAAGTTAAATCTTGCAAATCCATATGCAGTCAGAATACAAGAAATCAAGGTTAATAACACTTTTGGAATTACAATCAAAAAAGAGTTTAAAAAGTAGGTTCCAAATGTATACTGGCTAGAAGTCTTCCATCCTTCGATATAAGGTGTGAAATCAAAAGACTTAGGCATAAACCATATTGATTTAAAAATCTCTGTATTGCTCTTAAAAGATGCCCCAAATAACCAGAGAATCGGATAAAGCATAATTAAGGTCCCTATAATCAAAAAGAAATATTTGAAATATAAAGCGATTTTTCTTTTATGGTACTCACTTCTGTTATTTTTGTTTCTCATTGCTTGCTCCATGTTATTTCCCTCCGTCAGCATAAAACACCCATTTACTTGACGTTTTGAACAGGATGGCTGTGAATATCATAATCATAATAAATAACACCCAGGACAAAGCACCGGAATATCCCATGTCAAAGTTTTTAAAAGCACTATCGTATATATACATTGGTAATAGGTAGGTGCTCTTCATTGGACCTCCACCCGTAACTAAGAATGGCCCCTCAAATTCCTGGAAGGCTTGCACAAGCTGCAAGATTAAATTAAAGAATATAATTGGGGTTAGCTGGGGTATTGTCACTGAAAAAAACTGTCTAAACTTTGAAGCTCCATCAATGGAAGCTGCTTCATATAAATCTTGCGGGATTTCCGACAACGCATTCAAAAAAATCACCATCGCAGAACCAAACTGCCAAATACGTAATAAAACAATAGTAAACATTGCTCCACTTGTGCTAGAGAACCACCCGATGCTTTCCAGACCGGTCATATTTAACGCCATATTGATTAACCCATCACTTTTAAATAAGAACTGCCATAATACTGCAATAGCTACATTGGCACCTAAAATAGATGGAATATAATAGGCGGTTCTAAAAAATCCGATTCCCTTTAATTTAGCATTCATAATATAGGCAATAAGCAGTGCAAATGCTAATTTAAATGGCACGGTAAAGAATACAAATTTGATCGTGGCTTTCACCGAGGTCCAGAAGGTGGGGTCACTTGTAAACATCCGTGAATAATTATCCAGTCCAATAAAAGCAGGCTTATCCAGCAGGGAGTAGTCTGTAAAACTGTAATACAGTGACATGATAAATGGGTAGATTACAAAGAAACAAATCCCTATTAACCATGGTGTTAAATAGAATAAGCCTGTATACCTATTTTTATTCATGGCTATTCGCATTCCTCTCGTGACATTCAACGCCCAAAATTGGAATAAACTTATGTAAATAATTTTGGGCGTTAAATGATTGTGTTCATTTATGTTTACTTTTTAAAGCTTTGTTTTTGTTCCTTGTAAGCCGCATACAGTTCCTTTGCAGCCTCTTTCGTATCGACCTCACCATAATCCAGCTTAGTGATTACATCCAGTGACACATCATTCAACTTTGCTGTATCCCATTTGAACATAGTAGAAAGCTTGCTATCATTTTTTTCATCGCCTAATTTTGTGATTTCAGCTGTTAACGGAGTAATCAGATTGTTTTTTTCAAGCACCTCTTTTCCCGCTTTGCTGTCGGGAACACCATTTTCAAGCATTTGAATCTTATTTGCTTCTTCACTATTCATTAAAAAGTTAATTAGCTTCGCAGCACTTTCTTTGTGTTTTGTTTTTTCAGGAATGGAATATACCATGGCAGGCTTCGTCCAGACACCCGTAGATTTTTCATCTTTCATTGAAAGAAAGCCAGCCACCTCTAAATCAAAGCCTTGTTCTTTTAGCTGATTTTGTATGGTATTCGTATTCGATGTAAACTCGAATAAGCTAACCCACTTTCCTTCCATTATTTCTGTTGCTGTCGCACCTTCTATTGACCCTGAGTTATCCACTTCTTTTTTGGATGGCATAATTCTTTTCTCTACCAATTCGCGATAGAAAGATAGCATGTTCTCAAAATCAGATTCTTTGTAATTTAAATTTCCATTATCATCAGAAAGCGGAAGTCCGGTTTGCTGTGCTAAAATTGAGAAAAATACGATCGGGGACGCATATTTTGACCCTACCAAATTCGCCATCGGATAATGATCCTCTGGCAACTTATCTCTCATTGCAAAAAGATCATCCCAAGATTGGGGTGCTTCAATTCCATATTTATCAGTCACCGTTTTGTTATATAGTAACGGTCTATAGACAGTTGAAAGGGGAAGCCCTAACAGTTTACCGTCCTTTTCTAAGGGCGCAAGCACATTTTGTGAAAAATTAGAAAGACCCAGTTCTTCGCCCAACTCTTTCAAATCTGATAATTGATTTTCATATTGATCCACCCACATGGAATCTAAACGAATAACATCAGGAGCAGTCCCTCCAGACAATTGGGTAGTCATTTTTTCTTGATAACCAGCATATCCGGCGAATTCCGCCTTAACTTTAATATTAGGATTTTCTTCTTCAAATTTACTTATAGCTTCTTGCACAGCTTTATTACGCGAATCGCCTCCCCACCAACTGATGCGAAGCTCTTCTTTTTTGCCACTTTCTTTTCCACCATTACTAGCTGAATCACTGGTTTTCCCACACCCTGAAAGAAGTGAAACTACTAATAGTCCCGCAACAATAATAGTTAACTTTTTTGTGTGTTTCACAGTAAACCCTCCTCCAAATAACTTATTTTTCTTTGTTTTACTTGTCCAAGCAAGCAAATACTATCATGATGAAAACGTTATTTCAAGCTTGTATCAACGTTATTTCTGATTTTCAACTTTGTGGTATACAAAAAAAAGTCACCGCTTAACTAGACCTTTTATTGTAAACAAAAAAGTTAACAATATGTTATACACTTGATTTTTCAGATACGGAAAGTATTGGCGGGGTACGAAATGTGAGTTATAATGTTCAACAGCCGCGAGAAGCTAGATTTATGAGAATTGATTCCGCTAGTAAATCCGAGTGAGGAGGTACATATGTTCTTAGAACTCGATGAGAATGGTATTTCTGTTTTGAAAGCACTGGCATCTGACACAAGAGCTTCAATTCTCAAATTATTGTTACATACGCCTCTTAATGTTAGTGAGCTCGCCAAAAAACTAAAATTAAGCAAAGCTATCGTTTCACGCCATATCCGATTACTAGAGGACGCCAAGATAATCAAGCTCCAGGAAAACTTAGAGGTTACCGATAGCAGAAAGAAGAATTTTATTCTTGCTGTTGATCATATTTCCATCAACTTACCAGAAAAACTTCATCTTCCTTTTAATGTGATTACTAATGAAATCAAGCTTGGATACTATTCTAATTTTTCAGTCACCCCTACATGTGGATTAGCTAGCCCAACTAAAGTAATCGGAAAGTTAGATGATCAACGGGCATTCGTATCCAATGACAGGATCGATGCTTCATTACTTTGGTTTGCGGAGGGCTTCGTTGAATATATTATTCCGAATGATTTTAACAAAAATTTTACTGCAGAATTATTAGAGTTATCCCTGGAGCTTTCTTCAGAGTTTCCTGAATCCAACAATAATTGGCCAAGTGATATCGCGTTTTATATAAACGATGTTTTTTTAGGCACCTGGACGGCTCCAGGAAATTTTTCAGATGTACGCGGAAAATTAACACCAACCTGGTGGGATAACAAACTTAGCCAGTACGGCCTTTTAAAACATTTAAGAGTCACCAAGAAAGATACCGGAATAGACGGTCAAAAAATATCATCGGTTACACTTGCCAATTTAAAGATCGAAGATTCCCCCTTCATCAAGTTGAAGATTAGTATTGATGATCATTCTAAAAACAAAGGTGGACTTACTATTTTCGGGGAGCACTTTGGAAATTATTCGCAGAATATTCTACTTAAAATATTCTATACCGAAGCAGAATAATGAATGTTTAGGCTATATAAGACGCACTTAAGACTTGAACTTGAAGCTTCATCGTCACTGCGGTGAACATTTGGACTTCCGGCGCTGTTGTCCCCAGATTTCTTGATTAATACCGCTCTTCGCGTCCGGTGACGAAGGCGGTCGCTACCGCTCCTGCAGTTCCAAATTTCCACTCCGCTTCTTTTGCTTTTGTTAGTTTCTTTAGTGCTTCTTATATAGGCTTCGAATCTCTAAGGTGCTTACACAAAAAGGCTCTCCATGAACGATATACATCGTTTTGGAGAACTTTTTTATGGATCATATTCTGATACAATATAAGGACAAACCAAATTGGAGGTGCCAGCCCATGCAATGGGAAGAGGTTCGGAAGATTTATCCCAATCAATACGTTAAGCTGCAAATCCTTGCATCACATACCGAAGGCAACACTAAGTTTGTGAATGAAGTCGCACTGATCCGTGCTATTCAAGACCCCCAAGAAGCGACTAAGGAGCAGCTACAATCTAAGGATGGCGTGATTGTGTCACATACCGGAAATGATGGTTTGAAGGTTGAGATTCGTGCTTTTAGTAGACCAAGAGTGGCTCCAATGACCAGAATACTTACAGATGAACAAAAGAAGCAAATGACCTCGGTTATCTTCAAAGATGAAGGTGTCCTCTCTCAACTTCAACAAGCTCAAAAGGATCGTAGAGATGGAATTTCCACTTACAGTGACAGCGAAGAGGAGTTTGCCCAGTTACTGAACAAGACCCAGAACGAATAAATAGCCTAACCTCTTAGCATATTCGCTGTGGGTTAAAGAAGAAAATATTATTTTTAGCGGACAGAAATGTATTGGTAGACCAAACGATATCAGGTGATTTCAAGCCATTTGGCGGTAAAATGACAAAGGTTGAGAACAGAACCCTAGACAGTTCCTATGAGATTTATCTTGCTCTGTATCAGCAGCTTTCAGGTGATGACGGAGAAGAAGCCTATCTGCAATTTCAACCGAACTTCTTCGATCTGATTGTTATAGACGAGTGTCATAGAGGCAGCGCAAAAGAGGATTCTGCATGGAGAAAAATCTTGGATTACTTTTCATCAGCCACTCATGTAGGATGTACTGCTACACCTATTGAAACGAAGGAAACCTCAAGCCAAGCTTACTTTGGTGAGCCTATTTACGAGTATTCTTTAAAGCAAGGGATTGATGATGGCTATTTAGCCCCATATAAAGTGATAAGAATTGGCCTTGATAAAGACCTTGAAGGGTATCGACCAGAGATTGGGAAAGTCAATAAACATGGCTATGAAATTGAGGATAGAGAATATAATATCAAGGATTATGACAGAACCTTGGTTATTGATGACAGGACGAGGGTGATTGCAGCCAAGATTACTGAGTTTTTAAAGAAGACAGACAGATTTAGCAAAACGATTGTTTTCTGTGTGGATATTGAACATGCAGAGCGAATGAGACAAGCTCTAATTAATGCAAACAAGGATTTGTATGCTGCAAATGATAAATATATTATGCGTATAACAGGGGATAATGACGAAGGGAAAGCACAACTGGAATATTATCCACAGTTCGATTAATAGCTATACGCTGATAATATCTAGGGATCTTGTAATTAGGCACATAATAATAAGGTTCGAGAAGCACCTTTTCTTCTGCATCGGTTACATTCTTATCATTTAAGTATCGTCTATATAAGTCCTCTGGCGAGGGGAATTCTCCAAGGCTTAGTTCACTTACTTCACCCGTGATTAAATTTTGCTCAATAAATCCATCCCCATTGGAAGCATATACATAATAGATGTCGAGTGCTTTTGCATAGGCAATGGCTTGCTGCAAACCTGCACCAACTGAATGATTGTTATCCTTTGCTTCAATGACAGCTAGAGGAAAATTGTTTTTATAGAACAGAACATAATCCGCTCTTTTCCTCTTGCCTCTAGTTGTGACATTACCACGAAGTATGATTCTGCCAGCCGTAAAAGCATATTCCAGACGAATTTGTTTTTTTATATCCCATCCTGCATTAGTGATTGCTGGTGTGATATATCTGGCTTTGATATCTTCCTCAGATAAATTTTTCTTTGCCATAGGCTCAGTCCTTTCCGTCTGATTTTATCTGGATGAATATTATGAAGTTCTTATTAAACGTGGTTATTTATATTAGCTAACTATCGGAATTGGTTTACAATGATCACTACGACTATCCAAATATTATATCTTGAGAGACATCTTCTTTAGTAATTAACATCAACGATTCTTTAGTAATATGCTCCGTCAACCTAGAGAGTCTCTTTGATTGATTCAGCGTTATGTCATCAAACAAATTCCGCACAAGACGACCATTTGAAAAGTGATCATTTTTTTCATTTAATTTCATTTGTAACACATTACGGACTTTTTCAATTGCCTCCTCTTGGGCAACATAATCATTTTGATTGCACGTGTAATTGAATATTTGAACAAGCTCATCGAGTGAGTAATCACTGAATGAAATAAATGTATTGAATCTTGACTTTAATCCTGGATTGGATTCAAAGAACTTCCCCATTAAATTTGTATACCCAGCTACGATCACAACTAGGTCATCGCGATAATCTTCGAGAGCTTTTGTTAACTCAGTAAGGCTTTCTCTCCCATAACTATCGCTATGATCATTCTCTGTTATGCTATACGCCTCATCAATAAATAGGACTCCACCTTTTGCACGATTAATTAATCTTTTCACCTTAATTGCTGTTTGTCCTTGATACTCAGCAATTAAATCAGTCCTGCTCGCTTCAATGAATTGACCTTTACTCAGTAATCCGATAGCTTTGTACATTCTCCCAACAATACGAGCCACTGTAGTTTTAGCTGTACCAGGATTTCCAAGAAACGCCATATGTAAAGTTTTGTTAGACTTCTTTAGTCCGTTTTTCTCCCGTAAATGTTGTACTTGATTAAAATCAATCAAATCACGGACTTGCTGCTTCACATTTTCGAGACCAACCAAATCATCTAATTGGTTAAGTAGCACATCTAGTGAGACATTGGACGACTCTTTTAAGTCCTGGAAAATTCCATCAACTTTTGATGCTCCAAGATATTTATATAACATCTCAACAATTTTTTCTTGCTTTTGTTCCATGTTAGGTAAGGATTGTTTCTTAGTTAAGATACCTAAGTTTTTGATTAACTCTAAAACAGCCCTATCATTTTGTTCATCAGTTATTTCTCGAACTAATCGTTCAAAATCAGATGTTTGTCCCAAGAAAACATCTAACTGCTTTGTTTCTTTAATCAGCTGGTATTTGTAATTCTCTGAAATCATCATAAAACCTCACTTATTATCAAAACTACTAGAATACATATGATAGTGATAGTTGTAAATGAAATAATTTGAGTAATCTTCAACGTTTCTGATAAATTTCTTGTCAACAGATTAAGCTCAACAACCTCATTTTTGGCCATTGATAATTCAGATTCAAAATATGCTGATATACTTTCTGCTTGTTGCTCTATTCCTACATTGAGTTTCTTAATAGCATCTTCAATATCTTTCTTGTTTGTTATGACTTCGTTAGTCATTAAATCCAGTTTAGCATCAAGCTCCGAATTTTTTCGATCGGCTTTTTCAGATAAGATCTGGATATTATCCTGAATCAATCGTTTCATATCATTGAGCTTCTCTTCATGGATATCAATTTCTTTATTTAGAGTTTTGATATATGCAGATATACTTTCTGCTTGTTGCTCGATTCCACTATTGAGTTTCTGAATAGCATCTTCAATATCTTTCTTGTTTGTTGTGAATTCGTTAGTCATTAAATCCAGTTTGGCATCGAACTCAGAATTGTTTTGAACGACTTTTTCAGATAAGATCTGGATATCATCCTGAATTAATCGTTTTATATCAATGAGTTTCTCTTCATGAATATCAATTTCTTGGTTTAGAGTTTCGATGTTAGTCTTATTTTCTGTAATTATTACTTCGATTTTAGATATATTTTCATTTTGATTTGAAACTGCTTGAAATTGTTCAACTTGAAATTCTTTTAAGTAATTGAAATCATCTTGAAAAACTGAAAGTGAAGATAAGAATGATTTCACTTCATCGGTAAGATCGGCTAATGTCAGATCTTGAGCCTCAACCTTGGTTTCAAATGCTTTAAGTTTACTTTGCATTGTTGAAAGATTACCGAAAATTATATCAACATCGGTTAAGTGTTCGATCTTCTCTATTTTTTCTTTGAATTTTTTCAAAACTTGGATGACTTGCTTCTGCTGATTAATTATTTGTGTGATCTCATTTTGATTTGTTTGAACGCCTTCGATTCCTTTTAATGCTTTCGCGTTAGCTTCTTCAGCTGCTTTCAATGAGATCAAAATTCCATGAATATATTCTTTATCTAATGCGGAAAACGTATCGTAGATAGTGTTGAATTCTTTAATTGTTCTAACAAGAACTTGATTCTGTTTAATCATTTTATCCTGAATATTTTGAGTCAGCCTATTCAGGTCATCACCCGTTACTTTATAATCAAACAACCCAAAAGGTCCCCTTGAACCTGGAACACTAGGTAAAATCTCTTCTTTAGGTATTTTTTCACTAAATTCTTTTAATTTATTTTTCTTTTTATTGAAATCATTGGTGCTGTTATTCATAATGGCTATCTGGTTTTTATTTTGATTATGCTTTGTCTCGGTTTTAATTGACATTTCTGATCACCTCAAAGTAAATCTTCTAAATCATTTTGCATTTGAACTAAACTTTTCTGATTATCACTAATGATTTCTTTATTTTTTTTATCATTGGCCTTATCTCCAGCAAATATCTTAGTAAGCGATTGTTGCATTATGTCCTTCGCTAATGTGTGATTCTCTGAAATTTCGCTCATAACATTTTCTTTACTTGCGGCTACATAGCTTTCAGCTGCAAATAGTTGTACCTGCTGAAGATTTATAAGCTTATTTTTCTTATAAATAATTTGCTGATCAATCTCTTCTTTTGCCTTTCTGGAGATAAATTTATCGATAAGATTTAGTACGATTGCGCCAACTAATCCAGACACTAAGCTTGATAAAAACAAACCAATCATATTCGCAAGAGTGCCAATCAGTGGGATCTCAATTTGCATTCCAGGAACTGTAGTAAATAAGAACTTTTCAAAAACCTCTCCTAAGAAAATTGCACTACCACCAACTAATCCAACTGTTATTATTTTTCCAACTTGTGCTACCTTTACGGACAAAGGTTTTTCCTTATTTTTCTTATCTCGAAGAAAATTAACGGCTTCAACAACAGACGATATCCCTTGCTTAATAAAACTTGATAATTTCTTGAATAGACTTACTATAGGTCCGAAAATTTCAGATACTATTGTGCCGATTAAAGTTGATGCTCCCGTCTGAAGAACACTGTATATTTTGGAGAAGAATGATCTTATAGATTCTTTCATATTAGATAAGAATCCATTAAGCGACTTAGATTTCCCCTTGAAAAAACGGACTAAACCATTCATGATTTCTTTCAACAGTGTAAAAAGCGCTGAGATAGCCATTGTCTTTAAGGCATCTTTCCCAGCTTTTTTCCCTACTTCTTTAGCTACATCCAATCGAATATCTTTATTAATTGCTTTTCTTGCTCCGTTATCAGCTTTCATCATAAGATCGTCATCAGCAGCAATTTTATTGTTAAAACGTTTGTTATTTTCTTCTTTTTGCCAACGTTTATCAGCATCGGACATATTTGATTCATCAATCTTTTTATTTGCCTTTTCGTTTTGTTCAACCAGAGATTTTTCCCTAGTCTCACGGGTTTCTGTATACTCTTTGTTACTCTTGGCTCCTTTACTTTTATTTAAAGATTCGTTTGTCGGCTTTAGGTTTTCCCCTTTGTTGGCAAGGCTAGCTACATCTAAATTTGCTTGCTTCCTTCTTTGATTATCGAATAGCTCTTTTCTTGATACGACATGATCTAAATTAGCCTTTTCTCCAAGTTTCAAGTCTTTTCCTGTGTACTCATCCTTCAAATTTCCAGTTTGTTGTTGCTCCTTCATTGCCTTATTGGCATCTTTGTATCGTTTATCTTGCATAACGGAATCGGCAATATCCTTATACTCTTCAGGATGCTCTCTATCATATTTTTGAATTAATGTTTCATTAGTCATGTCGAGACCAATTTGATTCCCAAACTGTTTCCAAACCTCATCCAAGACTATTTTCCCTAAAGAATCAGGATCAGATAATTTTTCTCTATCACCTTCCAGTAGCTCTAAATCAGAAAAGCTTTCTTCCAACTGTTTTGATAAAAAACCTTCAATTTCTTCAAAATCAAAGTCAGTTTCAATATTATTAATTTCAATATTTAAGATTTCATTTTTATTAGCCACAGATTCAAACAGTCCTTCCAAATAAATTTTTATAATTATACTGTTCTACAGAAGGAACGCCTCATCGTCATCCAATGTCGGGAGTTCAAAGATCTCCGTAGACGAATGATAGCTTTCCAGCTTGGGATCTTTGAACGCTGCTTCATCTTGACGGTTTAGGGTGCCTAGCTGTCTGCCTAAATTATAGCTCTTCTGCTTCATACCTGGAGTTAACTCAAATTCACCTATGTATTTCGTTATCGTTTCTCCCCAAACATACCAAGCTTGCTTAATTAGAGAAGTATTCGGGTTAATATAAACGTTCCGCTCAGCCATTTTGGCCAGATCGGATAGAATGTTCCAATGGTTCGACAAGAAAGTTTAAATTGCTATTACTCATACCATTCACCTCTGGATGATTTATTCTTGAAATGTAAAATGATGCATAGGAAAATATTCCTAAGTCCATAATAACATGTCTAAATACAAGGGGAGTATTAAAAAATGAGGACTCAAATTGAGTCCCCTACATTTGTTTCATCTATACGTCTTAGCCATGCATCGAAATAACTTCTACTGAGGTTCTCCACCCAATGATTACATAATAGATAATCATAACCATAGATCAAATACGGATCAGCGTAGAATCTGGGTCGTCCGTTGATATTCCGCTGTTCGGTCAAGGAAAGGTTAGGGTCGACCTTCTTCAATACAGGATAAGTGATGTTAAATGTTTTCTTCGAGTAGTCCAGTCGCTGCAACCGCTCAATCTCTTGCACAGTTAATACATCATTCGCAATCAAGCGTTCAAAACTGGATTTAACAAAAGCACCAATCTTTATTTCCTCAGATCCTTTAAAATCAGCAGGTAATTTCTTTGTTTTCACTGGCGATTTCGGTAGGTTTACTGGCTGTTTATCCTCCGCGAAAAGATTATACATTTGTATACTTCGCATAAACAGCTCCGAAGTATCTGACACAGAATTAGATAAGGCTGTTACAACATTGAAAATTTTCTCCTTGAAGTCCTCATTGCAGAGGAGCTCAAAGCGAAAATCTAAACCTTTTGCATGGAACAGATCCTGGAGTTCGGCTATGTAGAGTTGCAGCGGTTCACGTATTGCTCCATATATTTTTGGAGCAGCAAATATAATATTTCCAGCATTCAAATTGAAATACCCATGAATTGCCATAGCAGTGCGAATCATTTTCTTCAGCACTCTGGAAATTGTTTCTTCCTTGGAGCCGTAATTCAGGCCATACTCATGAAAAGCTACATCTATTCCGTATATACTCTCAACACCATTTAGCCCTCCAACTTCCATACCCAAAGCATCAATCTCCGCCTGTTGGAGTAGTTGAGAGAATGAACTGTTTTGCTTAAACAAATCAAGGCTGTATTTCTCTTTAAAATACAGGTCTGAATCTTTCATCATACTTTCGACGACCGCTTCGTTATGAATCTCCCACGACTTCACCGATGGCTTCCAATTCAACTGAACAAGCTGACAATTCTTTGCATGTCTCAGCCATGAGAGCATCAAGGATTCTCCGATTTCTATTTTCAACAGAGCTACACCTCATCGCCTATTTTTCTGAATGCAGTCTTCTCTCCAAGCGTGACTGAATCCACTTCCCAACCAGCGAGCAGCCAAGATTTAGCTTGTGTATTCGTCAAAGCATTAGCCCACCACGGACGATATTTACTTGCAGATGCAGGCAGTGCGAAACCTAGTACCGTCTCGATTTGGCCTATAGTCATAATCACTTGCTTACCTTCGGTACTCAGTAAATATCGATAGAGTGAAACGTATTTCCCAACGTTATTCTCCATAAGATTCTTCGGCTGATCTCTATGCTTTTTCAAAGTAGGCCGTACATTAACTTCAGACGGTGACTCCAGTGAATCTCCAGATATCTCCTCATGTCCTTCCAGCGCTCGGGTCAACCTTTGCAGCATATAGCCGATCCCCGTACAATCGCTTAGAGGAAAGAACAATTCCTGTCCTTGATTAAATACAGCCTTAGCTCGATCCGCATAATGCTTGCCGCCCAGCACCGTAATCTCCTGATATTTGAATAATCCCTTGCTTTCAGCCTGCTCTTTCAATTGAGCGATAAGAATGGTCTCACTGGAAGGCTTAATGAAGGACACGTTATAGTCCTCTGGAATCATATCCTCAGGAAATAGAAAACCATATTTTGCAGACAGAATCACCCAATGATCGAAGAAGGTTTTAGCATACCTTTGACAGGCCACGGCAAAAACACCTGTATAAACGTTCTGCGCTTCTACAGGTCCAATTGAAGGCTGTTTATCCCATATTTTCGCGGCACCGCAGGGAATAATACAAAGCGATTTATCTCGATTCACTGGCGAGTACCTCGATTCTGTCAAAATCTTGGTTATTCAAGGGTTCTTTATACAACTCGTTCACTTGCCAAAGTCCACTTCTTCTTATTTTTTCATGGGGTGATGACATCCCAAGCCATTGAACAGAAGGAGCGCACTCATCACATAACGATAACGTAGATATGAGCCTGGATTCCAAAGATAAACGCTCTTGTTTATCTTCTATAGCCAGCACACAAAATGAGAAATGCTTCTGTATATAATCACTGACTCTGTTCTCGATATTTGACTGATATGCTGGATCTACCAGATGACCATTATTAAGTTTAGCTTCCCGAGTTGTAAAATCGAGTTCCCATACACTTGCGTATGGATCTTTGTCTCGGTTCAGCAGGCACCTACCTATGTTCTTGCGAAATATACTTCTATCCTTATTCTCCTGAACAAAATGCTGCTTCAAACGCGACCTAAGTTGATTAAGGCCTGTATGGGTACCAACTCGAACGATCCGTTCCGCATCATGCCCGTATTCCCCCGTTTCAAAAAGCAAATAGACCCCATTTCTGGGGATCACGTTGTCCTCGAAGGGAAAATGATGCCGAGTCATTTTATGGACGATCTCATGTAATTCACAACAGTGTTGGCTCATACAGATTGGCCCCCTTTAGATCTAGAAAATCATGATATTCAAGTGTTAATAAATGTAATCTTAACACAATAAGATTGCTATTGGTTTATGATATAATGAGCGAAAGTAAGGTGAGCAGAATGTCCATTTCCAAGGAACAATTAGAACAGAGCTTTCAGGGCAAATCTTACGTAGACCTTAAAGACTTGGTCCCGCTAATTGAAGAAAATTTTGGATTTAACGTTACTCTGCAAAGGAAAGATGAGCGGCCTACATTTACAGATGAACAAAAGAAGCGAATGACTTCAGTTATTTTTAAAGATGAAGGTGTTCTGTCTCAACTACAGCTAGCTCAAAAGGATCGTAAGGAAGGGATTTCCACATACAGTGACAGCGAAGAGGAGTTTGCACAATTACTGAAAGAGGCCCAGAATGAAATCTGACCAATACAAGGTTCTCTGGACTACTTACGCTCGGGTAGCACTTGCCCATATGAAGGAATTAAAAGTAGACCCTATGAACGTCTTTAGGCGTTCTAAGTCTGTTTTGGCTGATGAACCCAAATATAAAGCTGATGGAGTTTCTGACTTCCCTGGTTTTGAGTTTAACGGATACTACTGGGTGTTAATCGGTAATGTGATCATTATAAATAGCCTAACCCATTAGCGTATATCGCATATGAGCTAGGCTTTTTCTATATCCTAATTTTTCCCAGATCATATCTGGCCCGATTCTGAGTACAAAAACAACCGGCCAAGGATATATCCCGCCGGCTGATTGTATTTGTTGTTATAAACTAAATAACGTGTTCATTGGAATTTGTAAATCTTTAAAGACGATGGATTTAACCGATTCCTGCTCCGTATATAAATGACGTACCTGGTAACTGCCATCCTCCAAAGTATATACATGAACCGTTCGATTCCCAGGATCCACAATCCAATATTCCGGAACTCCATGCTTCTGATATAAATTGAACTTCTCATTAAAGTCCTTAAGTGCAGTAGATGGTGACAGCACTTCAATAATTAGGGTTGGGGCACCGTTACAGCCGCTCTTGGATATTTGGTCCTTAGAACAGACAACGGAAATATCCGGCTCAGTGACATGATCAGGTGATTGATACTCTTCACTTTCACTGAAGAACACATCAAATGGGGCCACAAACACATAGCAGCTCCGGTTCTGGAAGAATGTCCTTAGGGCGAAATGAAGTTCTCCTACAATATATTGATGCAATGAGGTCGGAGCTGGAGACATATTATAGGCTTTGCCGTTAATTAACTCCCAGGTTCCTTCCCAGGTTAGCCAATCTTGATAGGTATGAATTTTCTTCTCATCCGGATTTGACACAATGTCTGGCCTCCTTCTGATTATGTGTACGAGCTTTAACTAATTGTACCATGTTCAAACGAATCGTTGCTAATTTCCACCCGGCCGTACAGACAAGTTCAATATCCCGCCATCATACTCCCTCCCCTCCGCCCATATACATAAGAAGAACGGTTCACAAGCTGGAAGGAGAGATGGATGCATGCCCGGTGATGAGATTAAAGCGCTGGAACGGGCGATTGCCGAGATTACGGAGATTGCTACCGGGTTCGGCCTCGATTTTTATCCGATGCGTTATGAGATATGTCCTGCGGATATCATTTATACCTTCGGTGCCTACGGGATGCCCACCCGGTTCGGACACTGGAGCTTCGGTAAGACTTTTCATAAAATGAAGTCGCAATACGATTTCGGCCTGAGCAAAATTTATGAGCTGGTGATCAACTCAAATCCGTGCTACGCCTTCCTTCTCGACGGTAACTCCCTGGTGCAGAATAAGCTGATTGTCGCCCACGTGCTGGCGCACTGCGACTTCTTCAAGAACAATATGCGCTTCTCGATGTCCAACCGGGATATGGTCGAGAGCATGTCGGCCACCGCTGACCGGATCGCCGATTATTCGGTTACCTATGGAACCGATACGGTGGAGAACTTCATCGATTCTGTGCTGGCGATTCAGGAGCATATTGATCCCAGCCTGATCCAGCCGCGCAAGCTGGGCAAGACCCACCTGCTCGAAGCCAAAATGAAAGAGCGCAAGGACTCCCCTCCCGGCGGTCCCGGTCCTGCGAATGCCTACAGTGAGCTGTGGGATCTGGAGAAGAGCGATGTGGCCCCGCCAACGCCGGAAACTGCAGGCAAACGAACCTTCCCTCCGGAGCCGGAAAAGGACATCGTCTGGTTCATCCAGCAATACTCCACCGCCCTCGAGGACTGGCAGCGCGATATCATGACCATGCTTCATGACGAAATGCTCTATTTCTGGCCGCAGATGGAGACCAAGATCATGAACGAGGGCTGGGCTTCCTACTGGCATCAGCGGATCATGCGGGAGCTGGATCTGACGGCCGAGGAAACGGTGGAATACGCCAAGCTCAACTCATCCGTAGTCCAGCCTTCGCGCCAGAGCCTGAACCCTTATTACCTGGGGCTGAAGATCTTCGAGGATATCGAACGCCGCTGGGACCGGGACAAAATGTTCGAGGTGCGCGAGCTGGATTCCGACATTTCTTTTATCCGCAGCTACCTGTCGAAGCAATTGGTTAACGACCTTGACCTCTATGTCTTCGAGAAAAAAGGCCCGGAATGGAAGATCACCGACAAAGCCTGGGAAAATGTGCGTGACCAGCTTGTGCTGGCCCGGGTTAACGGCGGTTCACCGTACCTCGTTGTCCAGGATGCCGACTATGAGCGTAACGGCGAATTGCTGATCGCCCACCGCTACGAGAGCATCGAGCTGGATCTCAAGTACCTGGAACGCACCCTCCCGCATATCTACTCATTGTGGGGCCGCACCGTGCATCTGCAAACTGTTGTGGAAGACAAAAAAGCCCTTTTTACCTATGACGGCAAAAAGGTGCAGCGGAAGTTTATGTAGCGTGTCCTCTTAGCACAGCTCAACCTGAGCCCGGAGAGTACTCTATGAGGTATTACAATACTAGCAATTGTACTTTGTGCAGAAGAATAATGCTAATTCCTCTGAAAAACAGCATCTATTGTACTTTGTACAATTGAATTTAGAGAATAGGCTGTTTTTTACTCTAAACGCAGAAATCTAATGCACGAAATACAACAGAATGCAGTTCAGTAACAAATATAGGGGTTTCTAATGTACAAAGTACAACCAGCTTGTAAAAGTGGAATCCCAGCGGGGAATTTGCTCGCGTGATGACCTGTGCTAACACATAACTGCTGGCATTCAGTCAGTTCCGGCTAATTTCCCATGATAAAGTGGTAAGTGGTTGGTGTTTTGGTTGGTGTTTTGGTTGGTGTTTTGGTTGGTGTTTTGGTTGGTGTTTTGGTTGGTGTTTTGGTTGGTGTTTTGGTTGTAGTTTTGGTTGTAGTTTTGGTTGTGGCTGTGGTCACACCCGCCCTTTACGAAGTGCCAGCGGGTGTAGCCGCGGTTTACCGGTTTACAAAATCCAGGCCCGCCTGCACATTGGAATGTGCGCTGCGGGCCTTCCTTGCGGCCGCCACCACCAAGCGGCCGGAACAACAGGACTAATAAGCAGGCAAAGGCTGGGCGGTGGGAGTAACGGAGGGGATTTTGGAACTGTAGGAGCGATAGCGTTCGCCTGAAAGCTTTCCATAGGAAAGCTCGCTTCGGAAGCATAAGCTAAGATTGGATTTCCACCGCTGCCCAGCGGTTTAAATGA
Organism: Paenibacillus sp. FSL H8-0259; assembly: GCF_037963255.1. Classification (NCBI taxonomy): domain Bacteria; kingdom Bacillati; phylum Bacillota; class Bacilli; order Caryophanales; family Paenibacillaceae; genus Paenibacillus; species Paenibacillus sp. FSL H8-0259. Next base: position 2,351,208 of record NZ_CP150147.1, on the reverse strand, counting down.
AGAAATCCAATCTTAGCAGCGACCGGAAGTCCAAAATCCCCGCAGTTACGCCCTTCACCGCACAGCCTTTGCCTCCGCCGTATTTAGCTCCTATTTTCCCCGCCGCTCAATCACCGGAACATATATCTCCATCACCGTATCTACCCGCGCATGGCACCGCTCGTCGTAGTACTCAAAGTTCAGCTTGTCCTCGTCATGTACATAACCGCTTTCCGGGAACCATTCCTCGAAGATATATTGCCACGTAGACTTCACCACTTGGGCAAAATTATCCGGGTTCTCCTCATCGCTGAGATCCACCGGCGGTGTCGTGAATACCGCATACTGCGCAGCAGGCACAACAGCGGTTAGCATTTCCTCAGCCACAAGGCTGAAGTCCTCCACTATAACCCCCAGCAGGTAGACGGCGTTGCCGCCATCGTCTGCCGGAATACATAAGCCAACCTCCCCGTGCTTCAGCGGGTTCAGCTTGGCGTACATTTTATCCTCCAGATTGTCTCCATCATAGTAATACCAGAAGGAAGCGACGTCCTGCGTATAGCTTCCGGCCTCCACGTTCGTTTCGATGCCATAACCAGCCACCCTAAACGCCGGTTTGCTCACCATCACGGGCTCCCTGATATAATCCCCGATTTGGTATACCGATCTGTCCCGGAGATACCCGTCCATCCGTGCCGCATACTGCGAGGGACTATAGCCGAAGGCCTTGCGAAAGGCTTTGGCGAAGCCGCCGGGGGTCTCAAAACCATACTCCAGCGCAATATCCGTAATCCGCCGCCCGCCAAACAGCTCTACTGCTGCCAGGGACAGCCTCCTGCTGCGCACATATTCCATAACCGGCATCTCCCGGCACCGGCTGAACATCCGGCAAAAATGATACAGCGAATACCCCGCCTGTGCGGCAATCTCCTCTGCCGTCAGGTTCTCCCGCAGATGCTCCTCAATATAATCAATACTCCGCTCGATCTCCCTGCTGTAATTCAGGTGCTCCACCAGCCTTTCCCTAACACAAAGCTGATTCCATTATAACAACCGGCAGCCAGCGGGTCAGTTCCAGTTTTGCTGCATTACTCTAGCGGATTAAGGAAGCCTTATCTAATAATCCAGCTGCAAACCTGCGGGCAGCCGCGAAATCCTGCTCATTGGGATGCCCTTTTTTGTCCAGATTGAAGCCCAGCGGGCTGAATTCACCGGGACAGTGGAACTCAGCGATGACATTGCAGCCTTTAGCCGCCAGCTTTGCCTCAACCAGCGCTTGATTCTTGAATACCCCAGATCCGGATGTGCAGAAAATAAAGACATTCTTGTCCCGGAGCGGCATCTTTTTGATGAATTTGAACATCCTGCGGTGGATTTTGGAGGCGTAAATGCCTGAACCCAAGCCAATCAGGTCATATCCGGACAGCATCTCCGGCTTAACGTCCTCCACTTTGGCCAAATCTGCACCCAGCACTTCAGCCATAGCGGCTGCAATCTTCTGTGTGTTCATGCTGCGGCCTGATCTGTAAATAATGATAGTCTTCATAATGACGCCTCAATTCGTTATATTTAAAATATGAATGAACATAATTATATTCATTCATTTCAAACCGGAATAAAATGCCCAGTACATCCACTGAACATTTAATAGTGTATTCTGCCGCCGCCAAAAGAAGCCGGAGACCTTTGTCAATGCTGTGTATCCGTCAAGCCTTTCATGATAAACTCGACTAAATAATCCAGAATCTGCGGGAAATAGCTAACCCCGATCTCTTCCTTGTGGATGTCAATATACGGCACGGAGTTGAACAAGGCAAGAATCATGCCGTCCTCCAGATCCTCTCTGATCTTCCCCTTGGTCTTCCAGTGCCGGATTAATTCCAGCGTGCCGCTGTTCATCATTTCATGAATGCCCTCTATACCGCCATGCTCATAGAATTCCTTCTCCAGCTTGCTGAAAAGAGCTTTGTTGTACCATTCCTTCAGGATTGGATTCGTATGGATCCCGCTGTAATTAAGCGCCATGATTTCTTTGAGCACTTTGGCAGGCTCGTCATCCAGATTGACCGAAGACTGCAGGATGCTCCGCTTCAGCTTCTCGTTCTCCTGCAGATAAATATCGATGAACAGCTTCTCCTTCGAGGCGTAATAATTGTAGAACGTGCCTACGGCGAACCCGCACATTTTGGTAATGTCGGAAATATTGGTGTCCTTGAAGCCCTTGGAACTGAACAGCTCTTTGCCGCATCTGAAAATCTCAGCCTTCTTATCTTCCATCTGTAAGCCCTCCGCGCCTGAGTGAATAATATTAAATTCATTCATAATGTAGCACAGCGCTGCTGTCATTACAACACACTTTTAACTCCCCTGAATCGTATCACTTCAAGGGTGAGATGAATAGGCTGTTGTAATTAATTGAATAATGGAGGTACCCTTATGACCTTTGATAACGAATATCCGAACAGTCAAGCTTATCCATCCGCCTATCCTTATTCTCCGCGTAACACTTCCTTCCCTTACTCGCATTACTACCACCATCTGGTCCGCTCAGAACCCGGTCACACCCTTCCGGCAACAGAAAACCAAAGTGTAAAAAATGAATTCGTAAAAGGGCATATGAACGCAGATGTCGGCAGCGGGCAAGGGATTCATGTAGATGCCGGAGGTGAAGTAGGCGGTAAACACGGCATCGGTGTAAATGCCGGCGGCAATGTTAAATACACCGGTGCTGGTATGCATGCAGACGGCCACATCGGCAACACTTCTTATGGAATCCAGGCGCAAGGTAACACCCATCTGGACAGCGGCCAGGGTCTTGGACTTAATGCAGATGCCCAGGCCTTCGGCAAGTACGGGCTGGCTGCCCAGGCAGCTACCCAGCTGGGCGGCGGCCAGGGAGCCAACTTTCATACGGGGGCGCAAGCCGGAGGTGAACATGGTCTGAGTGCAGAGGCCGGCGGCCATCTGGGCTTAAGTCAAGGTGCCGGACTCCAGACCCAATTGCAGCTCGGCGGTGACAATGGGCTCGGTGCCCAGGCCAAGGCGCAGCTCGGCGGCGGTCAGGGCGCAGGCTTAGGCGTTACCGGACAGGTAGGCAAATATAACGGACAATTAGGCTTTACTATTGGCGGCAAGAATCAGGAGGCCAAGGAGCTTCAGGAGTAAGCCGGGCCCAGTCTATCTTTATAAGGGGAATATCCGAGCGAAGTCATGATTATGGCCGGGTATTCCCTTCTATACGAACAGCACATATTTAGCCGTGACAGGAAAAAGGACTACCTTCCGGCAGTCCCCAAGTTCCGTCAAGCTGCGTCCCCGTCAGCGGTTCAGCAGGCTTCCGACATATTTCAGCAGCTCATTGGCGCAGATCGGGCAGTAGTTGTGCTCATCAATCAGGCGGCGGCTGACTTCGTTGATGCGTTTCAGCTGGCTCTCATCCGGCGTTTTGGAGGAGGTGGTGATTTTGACAATATCCTTCAGGTCGGTGAACAGCTTCTTCTCGATCGCTTCCCGCAGCCGGTCATGGTTGTTGTACTCGAACTTCTTGCCTTTGCGGGAATAAGCGGAAATGCGGATCAGGATCTCCTCGCGGAATGCCTTCTTGGCATTCTCGGAAATGCCGATCTGCTCTTCAATGGAGCGCATTAGCCGCTCATCCGGCTCCATCTCCTCATCCGTGAGCGGGTCGCGGATTTTGGACCAGTTGCAGAAGGCTTCAATATTGTCGAGATAGTTCTCGAACAGCGTTTTGGCGGATTCTTCAAAAGAATACACAAATGCCTTCTGCACTTCGCTCTTGGCGAGAATATCGTATTCCTTGCGGGCAATGGAAATGAAGTTCAGGTAACGCTCGCGTTCCTCCTTCGTAATCGAAGGATGCTGGTCCAGGCCGTCCTTGATCGCCCGCAGCACATCCAATGCGTTCATGCACTGCAGGTCGCCTTTGATCAAAGCGCTGGAGATGCGGTTGATAACATAACGTGGGTCGATGCCGGACATGCCTTCGTCCAGGTACTCGGTCTGCATTTCCTTGAGATCGGCTTCCTTGTAGCCCTCTACCTCTTCGCCGTCGTACATGCGCAGCTTCTTGATCAGGTCCATGCCCTGCTTCTTGCTCTCCTTGAGCCGGGTCAGGATTGAGAAGATCGCCGCCGCCCGCAGCGCATGCGGGGCAATATGCACATGCTTCATATCACTCTGGCCGATGAGCTTGGCGTAGATTTTCTCCTCTTCCGAGACCCGCAGATTATAAGGCACCGGCATGACGATCATGCGCGACTGGAGAGCCTCATTCTTTTTATTGGAAATGAAGGATTTATACTCAGTCTCATTGGTATGGGCAATGATCATCTCATCCGCCGAGATTAACGCGAAGCGCCCGGCCTTGAAATTACCCTCCTGGGTCAGCGACAGCAGATTCCACAGGAATTTCTCATCGCATTTCAGCATTTCCTGGAACTCCATTACCCCGCGGTTAGCCTTGTTCAGCTCCCCGTCGAAGCGGTAGGCGCGCGGATCGGATTCCGAGCCGAATTCCGTGATGGTCGAGAAGTCGATACTGCCCGTCAGGTCGGCAATATCCTGCGACTTCGGATCGGACGGGCTGAAGGTCCCGATACCTACCCGTTCTTCCTCCGACAACAGCACCCGGACAACTCCAACCTGTTCGATATCACTATGGTATTCATTCTTCAGCCGCATCTGGCAGGATGGGCAGAGGTTGCCTTCGATGCGTACACCCAGCTCCCGCTCGATCTCCGGACGCAGCTCCAGCGGAATCAGATGCAGTGGATCCTCGTGCATCGGGCAGCCCGCGATGGCATATACCGCACCTGCATCCGTACGCGAATATTGCTCCAGTCCGCGTTTGAGCAGGGTGACGAGTGTTGACTTGCCTCCACTGACCGGTCCCATCAGCAGCAGGATCCGTTTGCGCACATCCAGCCTCCGGGCGGCGGAATGGAAATATTCCTCCACCAGCTTCTCCACCGCACGGTCCAGCCCAAAGATTTCCTGTTCAAAAAACTTATACCGTTTACGTCCGTTGATGTCCTCGACGCCGTGTGACTTGATCATGTCGTATACGCGGGAATGAGCCGTTTTTGCGGGAGAGGGATCTAGTCTCAGCAGTTCTATATAGTCCTTGAAAGTGCCGCTCCACGCCAAACGGTCGTTCTCAGCCCGATACGAAGCTATACGCTCAAAAATATCCATGGCTCGCTGCCTCCTCTTGCGCTCCTACTTGCTCCACCAAGCTTAGAAAGTGTATTACATACCTATGCGGCGAGCCCGGAATAGTTGACCTCTTTTTTGCTGTGCTATAATAGAGAATCATGATTTCCCTTAAATAATTATGCTGCATTAAGAGCGCAGGAGTGAGTACAATGGCGATCAAACAGGAAACGGAGCTGTATGCTCCTTTGAAGAGTTTTTTTGAGCGGCAGGGCTATGACATCAAGGGTGAGGTACGGACCTGCGACCTGGTGGGCATCCGGGAAGACGAGGATCAGCCACTGATCGTGGAGATGAAAAAATCGTTCAACCTCGCCCTGCTGCTGCAGGGGGTGGAACGGCTGCGCCTTAGCCCTAACGTCTATCTCGCCGTGGAACGCGTGCGGGATAAGAAGGGCGCGGTGAACCAGCGCTGGGGCGAGCTCAGCGGGCTGTGCCGCCGGCTCGGACTCGGGCTGATCACCGTCGTCTTCTACAAGACGAAGGCCCCGCTCGTCGAGGTGCTCGCGGAGCCGGGCGAGGCGCCGCCGCGGGCCCGCAGCGCTGTACGCCGCCGCGAGCGCTTGCTCTACGAGTTCCGCGAGCGCAGCGGGGACTACAACACCGGCGGCAGCACGCGCGTCAAGCTCGTGACGGCCTACCGCGAGAAGGCGCTGCGCGTGGCCGCCGCGCTGCAGGCCCTCGAGGCCGAAGCCGCTGCTGGCGCGGCCGGCCTCGCAGACGGGCGCGCCCCGCTGGGCGGCGCGCCTGACCCAGCCGTGCGCGGCGTGACCCCCGCCGCGCTGCGCAAGCGAAGCGGCGTGCCGGGCGCCGCCGCCTACCTGCAGAAGAACTACTATGCGTGGTTCTTCCGGGTCGGGCGCGGCCGCTACACGCTCACGGCCGCCGGCACTGCAGCGCTGATCGAATACGCCGCGATCGCGGAGATCAGCGCAGGCAAGCTGTAGGCGGCTTGCCCCGCTGGAGCGGGGACTATGGATTCGCGGCTACCCCTCGGCTGGGGAGTCGCGAATCCATGATTACCGCTCCACCCTCCGGCCCCGCCGCAGCAGCGATGCCGTCCTTAGCATCTTGAACAATCCCGGACGGAGCGCCAAGCTCGCGCTTGTATGTCTTCGTCCTAACGCTGCGGCTTTATTCCAGCGCTTCTGCGCCTAGAATTCACGCAGGAAGGCTCATTCCTATTCTACAGCCACCCAACAAGTGGAATAATAGCACTTAACTTCATGACTTTATCCCGTCAGAACGGTTTAGTTGGATAAAAAGCATCTAATTGATCTGATTTCGAATCGAATGGCCGATTCCGAATCAATAGATGTATTATTTCCATTTAAATTCCTGAAATCTCCAGTTTCAGAAGAATTAAATGCTCTTTTTCCACCTATTCCGTGAGGAAGGGCAGAGCAGAATTGGGCAGAGCAAAAAGGCACGCATACGCATACAGATACAAAAGGAGTCATCCCGAACGCAGACCCCCTGCGTGGCGAGACAACTCCTTTTTTCCAACCTAGTTCTTTCACTTGTTCTTGTAATCGTTCTTCTAGTCGTTCTTCCAGTCGTTCTTCCAGTCGTTCTTCCATTACTTTCGCGCCAGACTTACAAGTCTCAGCCCTACATCCTCCCACACCTTGCAGTCACACCCGCCTTATGCTTTTGGCTTTTCGGCTATCTAACTTTTCAGCTTTCCAGCTACCGTGCCTAAGCAAGCACCGTATACAGCAGCTCCTTCTCCTTAACGGAGGAGCGGCCGGAAGGCAGGATTTGCTGGATGTTCGTGATAATGACCGGCGTAATTGTGCTGTAGCCTGCCTTCTCGATCTCAACATGATCGAATTCCATCAGCAGATCGCCGACAGACACCTTGGTTCCAGCGGTAACCTTAGGCGAGAAATATAGTCCCTTCAGCTTCACGGTGTCGATCCCGATGTGGGTCAGCATTTCGGCTCCGCTGTCACTGACCAGACCAATCGCATGGCCGCTCTTCGACAGCGAGAACACCGTTCCGTTGACCGGCGATACCACGCGGCCTTCGGAGGGCTGAATGGCAAAACCCTGACCCATAATTTCTTCGGAGAACGCCGGATCATTCACTTCACTCAGCGGCTTCACTTCACCTGCAATCGGACTGAACACTTCTTCATTAACCATCGTCGGTTCCACCCGCGTTACAGCAGACGTAGCCGTCACGCTTGCTGCTGCCCGAGGTGCTGCTTCCACAACCGGCGCTGCAGCAGCTTCAGGCTCATCTTCAAAGCCCAAAATATAAGTGACGACAGCCGCAACCGCAGCACCAATTGCAAAGCTGATGACCGAATAGACGAAGGTCGCTCCAATAACCATCGGAATCCGGGAGAGCCCGGCAAGTCCGCCGATGACATAAGCTTTGACTTTGAACAAGCTGAGGAACGCACCGCCGACAGCTCCGCCGATCAGGGCAGAGATAAACGGTTTCTTAAGACGCCTATTTACGCCATACATAGCAGGCTCTCTAATCCCCATAAAGGCCGTAATACTTGTGGACATGGATAGAACGTCCCCCCAGACCCCAGCAGCGTAGTACCGTTGGATGCAGAATCGCAGCCCCTATTGCTGCAGCAATGTACATATCACTGCCTAGCTTGCGGGCAGCCCGCCCCATCCGGTCCCCACAGCCCTACGATTCTCCCCTTGGGAAGGGCCAGGCTGAGGCCGTCCAGTGCAACCTTCCTTCTGTATCCTTTGGCCAAATTGCTGCACTCCAGTATGTTCTCCATTACATCACTCCTGCTCATCGGAAACTTACAGGTGTGTTATTTCTGCTGGAGCAGAATCATTGATTTCGCTGCATCCTCAAAATCCTTCCGGTCAAACATTCTGGCTGAGAAGATTTCAAAATGGGTGTTATCTATTTCACCATACAAATATTCCACCGTACTTTCCTCCTCGCTAATCCACTTTCCTTCCAATTGCGGGGACAGCTGCACCTTGGTAACCATTCTATTTCCGCCCCCAGGCTCCAGCTCCTCCATAGATTCAGTAATCGCCATCCGGATGAAATGAAGGGTCAACCGGTTTCCGTCCACCTTGGCCTCTTCAAAATAATCATCCGGACCGCCGCCAATCTCAGGAATATATACGTTCGCCAAGCCTGCTTTTTGCGCCGCTTCCCGGATCTCCTGGAGCTGATTCCGGCTGTAGTGCAGCTTGTTGACCGGTTCCTCACATACAGGAGTATCTAAAGCCGTAAGGCCCGTTGCCCCTTTGCCAGCAGCAGGTCCTGCGGCTTCAGCGGTTTCGGTGGGTACAGCCGCATCCGGTGGTTCCGGATTACTGCTGCATCCTCCCATTAGCAATACTGCAATGCAAGCTGCCAACCTATATGTTTTGTTTATTTTCATTCTCTTTCAGCTCCGGTTCCTTGGGTTTGGAATAAATTTGACACTCAGCCCAAGTATAGTTCCTTCTACAACACGATAAGTTTCATATTTTTCCGATTCTAAAGACATCTTTGTAAATTCAGTTCAAAAAAAAAGGACAACCGCCCGCCATTCCATGGCAAGCAGTCATCCTTCTTCTATATCATGCTCCGGTTATTCCCGTCACTCTCAGCTCCGCGCCGTAAACTCCGATACCGCTTCACTCATCAGATTCATGCCCAGCAGCAGCTCATCCCGGCCGGGGTGGCTGAAGTTAAGCCGGATCCGGTCCGAGCCTCCGCTTACACTGCAGAGCGGTCCGGGCAGAAAGGCTACGCCTTTAGCCAATGAGACACGCAGCAGTGCCATGGCATCCAGCCCCTCCGGCAGCGACACCCAGAGGAACATCCCGCCAACCGGCATATCATACACGCTGCTTTTCCAGGCCGGGCGTTTCAGAAGCTCGGCCATCAGCTTCAGGCGGGTATTGTATTCCCGGTTCAGCAGGGTGATATGCTCCCGCAGATCAAAGGCGCTTACACTAAGCAGATGATGCAGCAGCCGCTGGTTCAGCGAGCTGGACTGCCAGTCCGCCATCTGCTTCGCAGCGGTCATCATCCCGATCAGCTCGCGGCTTCCCGCCGCCCAGCCCGTCCGCAGCGCCGGCGCAACCGTTTTGCTGAATGAACCGATATACAGCACATGCCCGCCCTCGCTGACATTCTCCAGCGCGTAGAGGGAAGGGTATCTCAGGGAAGGATGCTCATCATATCGCTGGAAATGCAGATCACCGTAAGAATCATCCTCTATAATCAGCACGTTATGCGAGGTGCACAGCTCAAGAATTTCCTTGCGCCGTGCAAGGCTCCACAGCACACCGCTCGGATTGGTAAAGCTCGGCGTGGCAAACAGCATTTTGGGCCGGTGCTGGCGGATTCCGCTGCGCAGATGATCGGGCAGCAGGCCGTCCTTATCCCCCTGCACCGGAATGATCACGGCACCCTGCATCCGCAGCGCCTGCAGAATGCCCGGAGAGGTCGGATTCTCGACCAGCACCCGGTCACCGGGATCTATATAGACTCTGGCCAGCAAATCGATGGCCTGTTGGCTTCCCGTTGTCAGAAGAACTCCGCCTTCGGCCACATTTACCCCTTTGCCTCCCAGCCAATCTCCGGTAAGCCACTCCCGCAGCGGGCCATAGCCCTCGGGATCACCGTACTGCAGAGCTCCGGCATCTGCCGATATCACCGTCGATGCTGCTTCAGACAACAGCGGCAACGGGAATAACTCCTCCGCCGGCAGCTCTTCCGCCAGCGAGATCAGCGTGCCGCGCCGCGTCTGTTTACGGATGCTCAGCAGTGGTGATGACAACAACGTATGTGCGCGCGCAGAGAATTCATACTTCATACGCTCCCCCCTTTACTCTGGTTTAAGAATATTCCAGCCCGGACGGCATTATGTCGTTATACGGGGATCAGGCGTAGATTTGCTTGTTCTGTCTTGAGAATAGGGCGAACTTCTCGATCGCCTGTGCCCTCGTAGATACTTCCAGCTTAACATAAATCTTGCGCAGATAGTTATCAATCGAGCGGCGGCTGACTTCAATCTCCAGGGCGATCTTATCGTATGTAATTCCTTGCACAATGCGTTCCATAATAAACATCTCTGTCTGTGTCAGCTGCATTACAGCATCCAGTCCTCTGGAAGAGGTCACCGGACGTAACCCCTTCTCAATCCATTCGAGCGGAATGGAGAGGAAGCCTTCACGGATTCCGCTAATCATCTGCAGCAGCTGATTCGGAGTCGCCCCTTTGGACAGCACTCCGCTTGCCCCAAGCTCAATCAGCGGCTGAAACATTTCTTTATCATTCTCTTCGGTCATAATTATAAAATGGGAGCTCTGTGAGCTCTTCTTCATCTCTGGCAGAACATCCTCTACCGTTCCTTCCGGCATTTGATAATCGCTGAGTACCAGGTCCGGCCCGGTATCGCGCACCATGGAAACGCATTCGCTCCAGGTGGAATACATACCTGCAACCTCCAGCTCTCCCCCTTCTTCCAGAATCAATTTTGTTCCCAACATACTTGTGGGATGACATCCCACGATGACCACCCGCCAGACTTTCATCAATGCCCAGACCTCCTGCTATCTATATAATTTACCAGAATGGAAAGCGCGATAAGCGTTTCCGGTTAACACGCAAGCAAGGAACTATGATGTCTTGTCTGTTCTTCCTACTTTTACCTTGAATACGCCCCTCAGATATTCCAATCTATAGAAATTGTATCGCAGTAGTTTAACAGGATGCAATTACTTTTTCTTGTTTTCACAAGCTCTTTCACTTTTGCGAAAATAGTAAAAGTCTGATAGAATGGGGACTTGAAAAAAAATGGCTTGAGGTGATAAAATGCAACCGCTAGCGGAATCAACCCGGGTACACTCGCGCCGGAGCGCAGAGAGAAGCGGACCTTCCGTAAAATGGTTTCTACTGTTCTGGATTTTGATGATTGCACTCGGCGTTTATGCCGTGTACAGCTACACGAACCATCTGAAAGATCAGGTGCTGAGCGAGCTTGGATCACAAAGCCAGCAGCAGCTTACCGTTTTGAAGACCGATTACGAATCCAAGATCGCCGTCCTGACCGAACAGGTGAAGGAACTGCAGAGCACGGTGCAGACCTTTAATGAATTATTGACCTTCACCAAAGATAACGCCAGCAACAAGACGGACAACAGCAACAAACTGTATACACAATTAAGCGAGGTCAAGAAACAGCTGGATGCGCTTAAGAAAGAGATGGATCTGCTCAAATGATGACTCCTGTCAAAAGAGTAAACCGCTTCTTCATGCTCCTGACCGCGCCGCTCTTCGGACTGCTGCTCTGCCTGTGGCTGTATCAGCCGCCGCTCGACCTCAAGCTCGATACCGGACCCTTTACTGCTGTCTCCGGCCCTGTTAGTGAGACCGCTAAGCTTAAGCAGGATCTGGCCGTAGCCAAGAGCTATGCGTCTTACACCATCGATTCGATCAGCGCCAGTGCCCTGCTGTACAAGCAGACCACGAATGCCATGAATGCGCTGGTCAGTACGGCCGCAGCCCAGACCTCCCGCCCGGAGCGGATCTACAATAACCGGATTACCTCCCGGCTGGGCATACCTGCCGATGTAATTACCAGTGACCGGATTACCATTGAATTGTACCGGCTGAACCCCGGAAACTATAAAGCATACGCGTTAAAGATCAGGCTGAAGGATCCTGCCGCCATGAAGATGAGTCTGGCCGGTGACGGCACTGGCGCATCCGAGACCACCATGCAGGCCGTGAACCGCTATGGTGCATCCGCAGGCATCAACGCCGGCGGGTTCGCCGATCAGAACGGCAAGCGTTATCCGCTGTCTACAACCATTGTCGGCGGCCAGTATTTGTATGGCTTCGAACCCAGCTACAAGGATCTCAGCTTCGTCGGCCTGAATAAGTCCGGGCAGCTGATCGGCGGCAAGTTCAGCAGCCGGGCACAGCTGGATCAGCTGGAGCCCGTTTTTGGCGCCACCTTCGTCCCGGTTCTGCTGAAGAATCACACCAAGACTGTGATTCCGCAGAAATGGCAACTCACTCCTAAGCGTGCACCGCGCACCGTGATCGGCAACTTCAAGGATGATCAGCTGCTCATTCTGGTGGCCGACGGTTATGACGAGAACGGCAATTCCGGGGCTACTCTGGCAGAGCTTCAGGACAAGCTGTATAACCTTGGCGTCATTGATGCCTACAATCTCGATGGAGGCGGATCTTCCTCGCTGATCTTCCGGGGGAAGGTCATCAATAACCCTTCTGACGGCAATTTGCGGCGTGTACCGACGAACTTCCTGTTCTTCAAGTAAGTAGCTGGAGTTCGTCAATGCCATAAATCACATTTTCATTTATTTTTGCGGAATGAAAGCGTATAATCAGATTAACGAATAACAGTCACTAACGGAGGTGCACAGCATGTCGTTCTCCCTGACTTTTTGGATCGTGACCCTGGTTTTTCTGCTGTTTCTGGCCGGCATCCTTACTTCTTCCTACAACGACGACAAGACCAAGGGCTTATAAGAGTCCGCTGAGCGTTTACAAAAAAAGGAGCACCGCACTGATGTGCGGCGCTCTTTTTGGTGTGAAGAAAAGCCTTACCCAATCAGCAGCCTGTTACAGGACGCCGTTCAGCGCTTCTCCTATGTAGATAGTAATGCTGTTTTGCACTTACGCGTGTCTTGGCAATTGAGTCATTTCCGAAAGGCAGCTTGCACAAATATAACGGTCTTTATATTCGCTTACGCCTTCCATACCTCCGCAAAAGACACACTTCGGACGATAACGCTCCAGAATGATATGATCGCCCTGAACCAGAATTTCTACAGGGTCGCCTTCATTCATTGAATACCTTTTACGCAGGGACTTAGGCAGAACAATTCTACCCAGCTGATCTACTTTACGTACAACGCCAGCAGGTTTCATATCTAACTTACACTCTCCTGTTCAACTGATAATTAGTAGCTGCTAAGATAAACTTAAGAATGAGAACTCTCATTCTTAAGTTCACTTTCTATACTACTTATTTCGGCACTAATTAACTATTTCGTTACTAAAATGTCGAATCCTGCTGAAAAAAATAAAAATTGATGTCAACTTTTAGAAAAGTTGCGGGAAATCCATCTGCCGGAGTGCTTCATAAACAATAATCGCTGCAGAATTAGATAAATTAAGCGATCTTACTGCTTCGCTCATCGGCATGCGCATTCTGGTTTCCTTGCCGGCTTCCAGAATATCTGCCGGCAGTCCCTTGGTTTCCTTGCCGAACACAAAGAAGTCACCATCCTGAAAGGTGAAATCCGTATAACGCTTCTCCGCCTTTGTGGTGGCGTAGAAGAAACGGCCCTCCTTATACTTCTCAAGTACTTCACTGAAGGAATCATGATACTCAATGGTTACCGCATGCCAATAATCGAGTCCGGCACGTTTCAGTGTTGCATCATCTGTACGGAAACCGAGGGGACGCACGAGATGGAGGTGGGTTCCCGTAGCCGCACAGGTGCGGGCAATGTTGCCTGTGTTCGCCGGAATTTCCGGTTCTACGAGCACAATGTGTAATGCCATAATTCGGATGCTTCCTCTCTGTAGGGTCCTAAAGACGTACTTGGCCCTGTAATGAATTCTTGATGATGGTTCCAGGCACAGGCGCAGCCCGGAAATCCTGAGCTGCGGGCAAGAAGAAGACCCTCCACCGCCAGGCGGAAGGTCAGGAGCGTTCTTTCATTAACCTTGAGTTTGCTGGAAATGCTTCATGAAATCGGCAAGTGCCTTAACACTCTCATGAGGAACCGCATTATAGATGGAGGCACGCAAGCCGCCAACGCTGCGGTGGCCTTTGAGGCCAACGAATCCTTCCGTTTCGGAAGCTTTGATGAACTGCTTCTCCAGCTCCTCCGATTGCATCCGGAACGTTACATTCATAATGGAACGGCTGCCTTCTTCCGCAACTCCGCGGTAGAAGCCGTCACTGCCGTCGATATAGTCATAGAGGAGACCTGCTTTATCACGGTTCTTGGCTTCGGTACCGGCAAGCCCGCCCTGTTCCTCAATCCATTTTAACACTTCATTAACCATATATACAGAGAAGGATGGCGGCGTATTGTAGAGAGAGTTGTTCTTATAATGTGTATCATACCGCAGAATCGTCGGAATATTCGCAGGAGAACTGGAAATCAGCTCTTCCTTGGCGATCACTACAGTGACGCCTGAAGGTCCCAGATTCTTTTGCGCACCTGCATAGATCAGACCGAATTTGTTGATGTCGAAGGAACGGCTCAGAATGTCACTGGACATATCTGCGATTAGCGGAATAGAACCGGCATCCGGATACTCTGCGTATTGTGTCCCTTCAATCGTTTCATTCGAGGTAACATGCAGATATGCGGCATTGTCAGCAGCCTTGATGCTGCTAAGCTCCGGAATCGCCAGGAACTTCTTATCCTCTGAGGATGCGGCAACATGCCCGCCGCCTGTCAGCTTGGCTTCCTTCAGGGCCTTGTCCGCCCAGCTTCCTGTCATAACATAGCTGCCGACCTGGCCTGCAGAGATGAAGTTCATCGGAACCATGGCGAACTGTGTGCTTGCTCCGCCTTGAATGAACAATACCTTATAGCCTTGCGGATTGCCGAGGAGCGAAAGCAGGCGTTCCTGAGCTTCATTATGCACAGATTCGTATATAGCCCCGCGGTGCGACATCTCCATAATGGACATTCCGCTCTCCCGGAATTCAACAAACTCCGCTTGTGCACGTTCCAACACTGTAAGCGGCAGTGCCGCCGGACCGGCATTAAAATTGTATGCTCTCTTGCTCAAAATTGCTCCCACCCTTTCTCTCCTATGAATATGGATATCGCTATGATAGCAGATAACATTAAACAGCAGCAAGTATAATTATTCACATAGGAGGTAAGCTAGACAGGCTTCAGGAGGCAAAAAATTGATAGCTGCGCTTCCAACCCTTGCTGTGACGCGGTAAAATGGTGATGTCAATAAAAACCTCGGGAGAAATTACATGTTTCTCCCCCCATAGAATGATCCGTTCCGCCGTGAAATCCCCGCTCTCCCGGATTCCGGCGCCGCTTGGCTTATGGACGAGCTCCCAATAATGATCAGCCGCCGCGTTCTCCCAGCCCTCCAGCCGGCAATAGAAGGGACGGTCCGGCGCTTCCTTCCATGTAAGACTGTTACCGGACACGCTTAGCAAATTGTCCGTATATGAGGATTCCGGCGCTTCAATCCGGAGTTTGCCCGGCAGCCTCAGCTCATATTCCCCCCCGACAGCCGCGCCGTTGATTCCGACAAAGTTATGAATATATTCCTCTATGCGCAGCGGCTTGTCCCCTACATTCTCAATCCCGTAGGCAATATCCAGCCGGTCCTCATTCAGCGTAATCGTCTTAGTCAGCCGCATACTGTAGCCCCGGCATTCCATCGGCTGGACGGTGTAAGTGACCGAATGCCTGCTGAGCTCTTGATTTATGGTGAAGGGAATAAGCGGATACTTCCCGAAAAAATCGTATGCTTCATCGCTCTGCTTCTGCAGCAGCCCGACCCCGGGCTTCGGGAACCACTCACCGGCAGCGGCATCCTCATAGCCGATTGCCCGGGAAATGGCGAACTCATTGCACAGGCCTATGCCTCCGCTGCCCTGTCCCGGAACCAGACTCTCCGGCACACAAAAGGTATGCCCCCCCTGCTCCAGAGTCACTCCTGTAATAAAACCGCTCCAATCAAACCGGGTGCCGCTATATGCTCCCGGCTCTGCTATCTCCACTGTAAGTATTCCGTTTGATAGAATATGTGCCACTTAATGCCCTTCCTTTCTACTTTCTATGTTTGGCCTATGATCGACCTATGCTTAACCTATGGATTCTAAGCTTACCCGTTACTACGGGGAATACACAAGCTTCCGGCTGCAATTTCCTGCAGGTTTCCTGAAATTACGCTCTTTTCCGCAGCTACTGCACCGTTTATAGGGCATCTCATATGAAAACGCCCGCTCCCGGCGGACCGGCAGAGCAGGCGTCTTAAATTCCTATCGTCCGGCGTTACGCCAGTACAACCTCCAGCAGATGGACTTGGCCTTCAGGCAGGGCGCTCAGCAGGCTACGCGAGATCACAACCCCTTCTGAGACGCGCTGAAGCGTTACCTCAGCCCCGTTCAGCTTCACAGCATGTATTTGGTACTCTCCGTATTCAGCGCTTCCTGAAGCCGTATAGACGACTTTCAGCTCGCGTCCGGCAAAGATAGTTTTGATAGAAGCACGGCCTTCGGCATCAAACTGTTCTTTAACCAGCTTCGGCTGCAGCAGCAGATCGCCCAGCTTGCCTTTGACACCAAATACTTCCGTGACCATCGTCAGCAGCATCCAGCTTGCCGAACCGGTCAGATACGTATACATCCCTCTGCCCTGCTCGTTGATATATTCCGGGATACCGGGGTACATCCGGCTGACTTCAAAGTCCGCGCTCAGGCTGTACAGCGAATCGAGTACTTTACGGCCTTCTTTAACAAATCCGCGTTTATACAGTGCGTTGCCGTACATTACAGTCATATGGCTGAACATGGCTCCATTCTCTTTGTGGCCAAAGGCGAAGCCGAACGCACGGCCCAGATTCTGCTGAATACCGCCGAAGTTGCTGTTCAGCCGGTAGCCGATTTTGTCATCGAACAGATTGCGCTCTACCGCCGAGACAATGCTTGCAATCTGCTCCGGTGCAGCAGCATGACCCAGCAGCGGGAAGACCTGCCCGGTCAGCGTCATACGGGTACCTTCAGCGAACTCACCCTCCACACGTTCCCCGTCATTATTGTAATAGCCGTTGAACCAGCCGTCGCCATGACCGCTTTCTACCCATTCATTGCGGCGCAGGTGATCGAAGATCCATTCCGCTTTGCGGGCCAGATCCGCTGCAACCTGCTCCAGCTTCAGCTGGGCACGGATTCCGCTAACCTTATTCGGTGCTGCGGCATAGTAGCGGTCCAGCAGCCCGTGTTTGGCAGGGATAGATTCATAATCAATAGATTCGCCAAGCGAATCCAGCAGCAGCTTCATTTCTTCCGCGAGTTCCAGGGTGTCTCCCCCGGTACGTTCCTTAAGCGTGATCAGCAGCCGGGAGAGATCCAGCAGATTGCTGGCATAGAAGGCGGTGAAGGTTACACTCTCACCCCGCTGGGCGGCCATATCCAGGCCGTCATTCCAGTCTGCGCCTTCAAGCAGAATATTGTTATGCTCACCCACATTGAAGAATGGAACCAGGTTCTGCAGCAGGATATGCTCCAGAATGGTGCCTGTATACACTTCACCTGCTGCAGTCCGCAGGCTGCTGCCGGCTCCGGGCTCCCAGGACGTATCGCGTTCCTTGCAGCGGCTCATGAAGGAATCCCGGAAATAGGACTGCTCCTGCAGCAGGAAGTCGAGATCACCGCTCTGATCGAGGTACAGCATCGTAGTAAGGAACGGCCATGCGCCGTGATCCATCCAGACGCGGGGAATATTATTACGGTCCGCTATGAATTCACCAGGCTGCTGCCCGATAATCGTTGCATTACTGCCGTCGATTCTGACACCGGCATAATTGTTCAGCAGCAGGCTGCGCACATCAGCAGGCTCCATGATCAGCAGAGCGAGACAGTCCTGCCAGAGATCACGCCAGCCGCGGCCGCCCCTTCCATAGTCATGATAAGGCAGGAAGGAGTTGCCGTACAGTCTGCGCAGCACGGGCTGCAGAGTAACCCATTTCATCCATTCATCAGCAGCATGATCTCCCGTATGGAACTCTACCGTATTCACTTTTTCTGCCCAGAAGGTCTTATTCTCCTCCAGTAGCGCATCAAAAGCAGCGGTTGAGCCATACTTGGCCATCAAAGCCGGCACGCCGATTCTGTCATTCTCAATCGCAAGTACAACTACATAGGAATGGCTCTGTCCTGGAGCTAGTGTAATCTCGGCAAAACGCAGTCCGCCAAGCGCTTCATACCCTTCCTTGTGTATTCCGCCCCCTTCACCAATCTCCGGAGCCAGATTGCGCACCACCGCTTCCGGCCAGTCCAGGCTTCCGCCTTCACCGATGAACTCCTCCTGCACCGGGAAGAAGCCAACCGGCTGTGCTCCGCCTTCCGCAGCACCAAATACCCCGTAAGAGGTATGATTCACCCGGTGTCCGCGTTCGTCGAAGGAAAGTGCCGGCTGTACCTCCACTCCGTAAGCGGAAGTATAAGTCCGGTTCAGCAGCGAAGTAACATGACGGTGATCCCGCAGATCATCTGCAGAACGCGCATACAGCGGAATGGCAGCCGTTGGAGTCAGCGTGAGCTCCTTCGTGCCGCTGTTTGTCAGCACAACCTTCATCAGCTCTACTTTGTCATTGCCGCAGGGTACGAAGCTCGTGATCTGTGCTCCTACCCCCAGCTCCTTATTGCCCCGGGTCACTTTATGCCATAACAGTCCGGCTTCCAGCAGAGATTCATCAGCACCCTCGCCATATACTGCGGCATTCTGCCGGGCGGAGTCTCCCGTAGCTGACCATGCGCCTTGTCCTTCGATATATACCCAGAAATTGCGGGAAGCGCGGGAATTATGCAGATCCTCCACAGAGAGCGGCGGAGTAAGGAATGTATTATGACCTGAAGTCACCTGACCATGCAGCTTCGGGCTGACCGAGGACATCATGCCCCCCTCATTCACCAGCGGAAAATATAAAAAACTGCTCCGGTCCGGCTGCTCCAGTCTGAAATCCCCATTATTGCCGGTGAAGCTCCAGCCTGATTTTATCTTGTGATCGTGATTCACTGTATTCATCCTCTCTCTACTACAAAGATAGATTGCATTTTAATGGAACTTTCCGAAATCGGTTTCGTTTTTCATTATTGCATCGTTATAAATCTTTGTAAAGGTTTTTTTCATGTTCTTTGATGTGCAAAATTGTTACCATAAAAGCTGATATTACAGCCTTTATTTGAATCCCACTATTCACGAAACCACTTTCGTTATCTGTCTTATATTTTATATAAATCTGACTTAAACATAGTACAAACACGCCTGAAATTTTACACATCTAAAATACATACAAAATGTAAGCGCTATATATAATCTAGTTGAGATTTTATAGGATATATTCTATTAAATAACACGAAAAATCACGAAATCACGACCACTCATAAGACCATGCCGGACTGGGATCTCCACGCTCCCTAAGTTAGTGAGCTGGAATGAGAATCCGTTATTTGAACAAATCCGGGGGATTCACGGTCAAACGGACTCAGATTCGCTTAAATTAGCATCTCCTCCTCCTTTCAGTCACGAATGAACAACATAACGGAATCTCTGTCCGTTTGGGCCCCGTTAGGTGGCTTTTTGACGAAATAGCGTCCTCTCAGTCCGCGTTAGTTCATTGATGATCCTCCGCCCCGGCCCGATCAGCAACCCAGTTTTTGCAGCAACCCGCCTTTGCAACCGCCCTGTTTCCGCAATGCCGCTATCCTACAATCATTTGTGGCCATACCAGTTACTTCCCCGTATAGATACAGAATAGCTCGGCACAACTGGTAGGCGGGACAGGTACAGCTTTGGTATCCAGAACACAACAGAAAAAGCCCCCGGAATCCAATGATCCCGGAGGCTTCTTCATCAAGCTCTATTCAAGTTAACTTATCTTATACATCAAAGTACAGGGAGTATTCATGCGGATGAACACGAATCGCAACGGCTTGAGCTTCGGAACGCTTCAGAGCGATGTAGTTATCGATGAAGTCCTTAGTGAATACGCCGCCTTCTGTAAGGAATTCGTAGTCAGCTTCCAGAGCGTCAAGTGCTTCGTCCAGTGTACCTGGTACGCTGCGGATCTTCTCTTTGTCAGCATCAGACAATTCGTAGATGTTCTTGTCCAGTGGACCGTAACCCATTTCTTCAGGGTTGATCTTCTTCTTGATTCCGTCCAGACCCGCCATCAGCATTGCGGAGAATGCCAGGTAAGGGTTAGCCGTGGAGTCAGGTGTACGGAATTCGATACGACAGCCCTTAGGTGTTACAGCAGCTACCGGGATACGGACAGCAGCGGAACGGTTACCCTTGGAGTAAACCAGGTTAACTGGTGCTTCATAACCAGGAACCAGACGTTTGAACGAATTGGTGCTTGGGTTAGTCAGCGCGATCAATGCAGGAGCATGATACAGGATACCGCCGATGTAGTGCAGAGCCAATTCACTCAGGTTAGCATAAGAGCCTTTTTCGTAGAACAATGGCTCGCTGCCGTTGAAGATCGACTGGTGAACGTGCATACCGCTACCGTTATCACCGAACAGCGGTTTTGGCATGAAGGTTGCTACCTTGCCGTATTGGCGTGCAGTGTTCTGCACAATGTATTTGTAAGTCAGGAGATTATCAGCTGTTTTCTTGAGGGTGTCAAAACGGAAGTTGATTTCCGCCTGCCCTGCAGTCGCCACTTCATGGTGATGGCGTTCGATTTCCAGGCCTGCTTCAGCAAGCAAACGGCACATTTCACTGCGGATATCCTGTTGGGAATCCACTGGAGCTACAGGCACGTATCCGCCTTTAACGCCAACTTTGAATGCCAGGTTGCCGCCTTCGTCTTTACGGCCAGTGTTCCAAGCTGCTTCTTCGGAATCAACGAAGTAGGAAGAGCTGTTCATTCCGCTCTCATAACGAACATCGTCGAAGATGAAGAATTCAGACTCAGGTGCGAAGAATGCCGCTGTACCTACACCGCTGGATTGCAGGAACTCTTCAGCCTTCACAGCGATACCGCGCGGGTCACGCTCGTAACGTTCGCCATCCGGTGTGAAAATATCACACATGATGTTAAGCGTTGGGTGAGCTGTAAAAGGATCGATGTATGTAGTGCTTGGATCAGGCATCATTACCATGTCCGACTCTTCAATACCCCGGAACCCTGTAATGGAAGAACCATCAAATGCTACACCATTCTCAAATGTTTCTTCTTCAACTGCGGATGCTGGCAGTGAGATGTGGTGAGCACGTCCACCCAAATCTACAAACCGGAAATCCACCCATTCGATATTGTTCTCCTTGATCGTCTGCAATACTTTTTCAACCGACATGCTTTATTCCTCCCCAAGTTCCGAACATTAGGCCGCTCACAGTATCAAATGTTCTTGTTTTTATTTTTTTGCTGTCGTCATTATAAATCTCAAACCTAACATCGTCAATGCTTATGTCAGGTATTTCTTACGACAATGTAAGATATTCTGACGCTTTGGTGAAAAAACTCCCTTCATCCGATTCCCATGTCACCTTTGTCCTATATTCAATAAAAATAGCCCCCTTCCTCCGCCCAAAGCGGGAGAAGAGAGCCTGTAAGAAGCTAATTCGCACTCTGAAATTTAAACTACCGGGGCTGCTTCCAGTGAAGGAGAGAACTTGCGTCCAACAAGCGGCGCCAGCTTCTCAAGATCTCTAAGCAGGCTGTCGAACTGTTCCGGGAACAGAGACTGTACTCCGTCACCTGTCATGGAATTATCAGGGTCGGTATGCATCTCGATGATCAGACCATTGGCTCCCGCAGCAACCGAAGCCTTGGCCATAGGCGCAACCAGCTCACGGCGTCCGGTGCCATGGCTTGGATCGGAAATCACCGGCAGATGGCTGAGGTTCTGCAGCACAGGAATAGCTGAGAGATCCAGCGTATTGCGTGTGTAGGTTTCAAAAGTCCGGATTCCGCGCTCACATAACATAACATCACGGTTGCCCCCGGCGAGAATGTATTCCGCTGCGTTCAGCAGCTCATCGTAAGTCGCACTGAAACCGCGTTTCAGCAGGACGGGACGCCCGCAGGTTCCCAGCTTGCGCAGCAGGTCAAAGTTCTGCATGTTACGTGTGCCTACCTGCAGAATATCCGCATGCTCTGCACAGATATCCACATACTCCGGCGTCATCACTTCCGTGATGGTCAGCAGGCCGTGGCGCTTGCCGGCTTCGGCCATCATCGTAAGACCTTCCACGCCTACACCCTGGAAGCTGTAAGGTCCGGTACGCGGCTTGAAAGCACCGCCGCGCAGCACCTGGCCGCCGGAAGCTTTAACCAGCCGTGCGATTTCATCAATCTGCTCCGGGGATTCCACGGCACAAGGGCCGCCCATAATGACGAGATTCTCTCCGCCGATCTTCACCCCGCGGATATCGATAACCGTATCCTCCGGATGGAAATCACGGCTTGCCAGCTTATAAGACTTGGTAATCTTCACGACGTTCTCGACGCCCTTCATCTGGCGCAGATGCTCGGCCAGCTTCGGGGTCACGCCGCCGACAAGACCGATTACGGTATGATCTGCTCCCCTTGAGAGATGTACCTGCAAGCCTTCTTTTTCAATTACGGCAATAATATCATTTACCTGATCCTGCGGTGTTTGGTTGGATGTAATAACGATCATATTATAGCTCCCCTTTTTGGACACTTATTCTTATAAACGGGTATAATCAATCAAATTTAATACTATCTCGCTACGACGCGTGTACGCTTTTAAGCACTAAAGTGATTTTACCGCAAGTTTCTGTTCCAGTCAACCCCAATAGGCTATATATAACAAAACCGCTTTGGGACGAAAAAAACGGCAGCACACCTGAATACAGGCCGCACTGCCGCTATACCTATTCTATAAGTTCATTTTTGCTATCAAGTCAGGTAGCACTCGCACTCTTGTTCTTCACAGGCGGTAGAAGCTTCGCCATATTCACGGTGCGTATGATCTCCCAGGTCGCAGGATTTGCTTCGTCATACTGCTCCAGATAATTGATAACTTCCTTGGTAATCGGTGTTGGCGTAGACGCACCTGAGGTTACTCCCACCTTGGTAATCCCCTTCAGCCAATCCCTATTCAGCTCAGATACATCTGAGATCCGGTGAGCCGGTACGCCGGCAATTTCCTCCGACACCTGTGCCAGACGGTTAGAGTTATTACTGCGCGGATCACCGACAACAATGACCAGCTCACACTGGCCTGCCTGCTCCGCTACCGCTTCCTGGCGGACCTGGGTCGCCATACAGATCTCATTATGGACCTCGGCTCCCGGGAAGGTCTCCAGCAGTTTTTTCATAATATGCTTAATATCCCACTGGCTCATGGTGGTCTGATTCGTAATTACAATACGCGAGGAAGGGACCGAGAGACCGGCAATTTCATCTTCCTTCTCAATCAGATGGACATGTTCAGGGGCAATCCCCACCGCACCTTCCGGCTCAGGATGACCTTTCTTGCCGATGTAGATAACCTCGTAGCCCTCTTCAACCTTTTCCTTGATGAGGTCATGAGTCTTTGTTACATCGGGACAAGTGGCATCGACTGTGGTTAACCCTTTGGCCCGTGCTATCTTGCGTACCTCGGGCGACACACCATGAGCAGTGAAAATAACCGTCCCGCTTTCTATTTTATCCAAAATATCCAGACGGTTATGCCCGTCCAGCGTAATGATTCCGTCATCCTCAAAGGAGTTCGTGACATGGCTGTTATGCACAATCATGCCCAATATATAAATCGGCCGTGGCAAATCAAGATTTTGTGCGGCCTGCCGTGCCATTACCATAGCATCGACGACGCCGTAGCAATAGCCCCGGGGAGAAATTTTGATGACTTCCATGATTCACCGCTTTCTGCTGTCAATGACTGCTGTAATAGGAACCGTTTAATTATACCCTATTCCAGCGGCGGGGCAAAGAGAAGCGGCATCCAGATCACAAAAGTCGTCCCTTCCCCCTGCCGTGTGACCACCTCTACAGAACCGCCGTGCTCATCAATTATCCATTTGGCGATGGACAGTCCCAGACCGATCCCTTCGGTAATTCCTCTGGATTCATCCGCACGGTAGAAACGGTCAAAGATATGCGGCACTTCGTCTTTGTCCATCCCGATTCCGGTATCCGAGATACGGATTCCCACCTGGTTCTGATAAAAGACGGCATCCAGCGTAACCTCACCCGCAGGCGTGTATTTAAAAGCATTATCAATGAAGATGAACAGCATCTGCTGCAGATAGTCCTTGTTGCCAAGAATATATTTGCCGTTCAACTGGCCCATTTCGCCCACAGACCACTCCGCCTGACGCGGCAGGAAGGAAGCACGGCGTGCTACTTCGGTCATCATCGGCTCCAGCGCTACCGGCTCTATATCAAAGGTCCGGCCTGTATCCGCTCTGGCCAGAGAGAGCATATCCGCCACCAGCCGGCTCATACGCTTGGATTCATCGGCAATATCCTTCACCGATTCAATGGAGAGCTGGCGGATTTCCGCCTCGGTCATCCGGCTGTCATCCGGTTCCATCTCCCATATCTTCTCCAGCAGATCAATATTTCCGCGAATCGTTGTAAGCGGTGTCCGCAGCTCATGCGAAGCATCCGAGACGAAGCGGCGCTGCGTGGCATAGGCCTCCTCCAGCCCCGTATAGAAGCCTTCCATCCGCCCGAGCATACTGTTCACCGTCTCAATCAGCCGCCCGATCTCATCCTGCGGACCGTCATATACGATCCGCGAGCTGAGGTCAGTTCCCGTCTGTATCCCGTTCGCAGCTTCAATGACCTTGCCGATCGGACTCATTGCTTTGCGGGCCAGGAATAAGCCGAACGTAAAGGCTGCAAACAATGTGGCAAAGGAGCCTACCAGCAGGATATTCTTAAGTGTCAGCAGCAGCCGGTCCTGTTCTCCCGTATATACAGCAACTTGAAGTACAGCAGGAAGCATTCCATCGGTCGTACTCACATCAGTTGATATCTGATAGATCAGAAAGGGATTGCCCTCATAGCTCGCTTTTATAAACCCTTGCTGATTCTTAACTGCAGTCTGGTCGGGGATTTTAAACTTAAGCTCGATATTCTCCATATTGTCATTGGTAAATAATCGTTCCAAGTCGTATATATACATTTGTGCGAACAGATTCTGCCCTTCCGGACCGCCAATCACAAGCTTCAGCTTTCCGTCGCTCCACGCCTGTCCCAGAACAACTTTGTTTGACTGCTCTTTAAGCCGGTCTTTGATGTCACCATAGCTGTAAAAATATACAAACCCGTAAATTGCAGCAGACAAAGCCAGCAGCATAATGGCCAGAATCCCTGAATACCAGGCAGTCAGCCGCAAACGTATAGACATATTAGTCACCTCTTAGGATGTAGCCGGCTCCCCGGATCGTTTGAATCAGCCTTTTGCCGCCATGCTCTTCCGTCTTCTGGCGCAGCATTGCGATGTATACCTCCAGCACGTTGGATTCACCGCTGTAATCGTAACCCCAGATCTTGTCCATAATCAGATCACGGGACAGCACCCGCTTCGGATTCTGCATGAAAAGATGCAGCAGTTCAAATTCCTTCGCCGTCAGCTCCAGACGTTTGCCTGCACGCGTCACTTCACGCGAATCTACATCCAGTGTGATATCCTCATAGGAAACCGCCTGGTCCGAGCCTCCGCCCTGCTCACTTTTGCGCCGGAGCAGTGCCCGTACCCGGGCAAGCAGCTCCTCCAGAGCAAACGGCTTCACCAGGTAATCGTCCGCACCCAGATCGAGCCCTTTGACCCGGTGTTCAATCTCATCCTTGGCCGTCAGCATAAGTACCGGAACACTGCTTCCGCCCTCACGCAGACGGCGGCAGACCTCGAACCCGTCCACTTGCGGCATCATTACATCCAGGATAACCACATCCGGATCACTGTTCAGAACAGCACGCAGCCCATCTGCCCCGTTAGCGGCTGTTTTGACATCATACCCTTCAAAGGCAAGCCCGCGGCGCAGCATGGATATAATTTTCTCATCGTCATCAATAATTAAAATATTCGGTCGCATCAAGCAGCCCCCATTGTTCAGTTCATATATCTATATTGTATCATGAATCCGTTTATCCGCAGCCTATGCAGCAAAAACGGAAGGGTCTCCCCTTCCGCTGCGCTGCTCACCGTCCGGTGTGTTTATTGCTTCTGAGTTTGAGTCGTATCAAAATCATTTTTGTTGCCGATTGTTACCGGAAGATCCAGCTTCTTACCGTCACGAACCACATTCAGTGTCACCTGATCGCCAACTTTGAGCGTCTGGATGTAAGTAATCAGATCCTGGCTGGTGGCATAGTTCGTACCGTTCACACCTGTGATGATATCGTAAGGGCGGAGATCGGCGGTATACGCTGGAGATTTGAAGACAATCTCGGCGACTACGGAGCCTTCTTTAAGGTCAGTGCCCATTTGCTTAGCGACTTCATCGGTAATGGTCATCAGCGAAGCGCCGATGAATGGTACCGGTTCTTTCGGAATTTCCTGATTGGCTTCCAGTTTCTCTACAACTTCTTTAATGGTATTGACCGCGATAGCAAAACCGATACCCTGGGAGTCTGTGCTAACCGCCACATTCATCCCGATGACCTGACCGTTCATGTTAAGCAGCGGCCCGCCCGAGTTCCCGGGATTAATCGAAGCATCCGTCTGCAGCAGGTTCTTGTAATTGCGTGTGCCGCTTCCGTCTTCTTCATTAATATCAATGCTGCGGCCCTTAGCACTCAGTACACCTGCTGTAACGGTGTGATCAAAGCCCTGCGGGTTACCAATCGCTACGACTTCTGAACCTACCTTAATGCTGTAGGAATCACCGAGCGCCACTGTAGGGAAGTCCGTTCCTTCAATTTTGAGCACTGCCAAGTCCAGATCTTTGCTGGAGCCGAGCAATTTCGCTTCATAAGGTTTGGTATTGCCGTCAACCGTAACCTGAATGACATCTGCATTATCCACCACATGCTGGTTGGTCAGAATATAACCGTCTGAATTATAAATGAAGCCTGTGCCGATTCCATAAGGAGTAAGCTGGGATGAATCCGAATTGTTTGATTCCGGCTGGGATTCTGAATTGGAGCCGGAAGATCCGCTGCCGCCGAACTGATCACCGAAGAAGAACTGGGAGAACGGATCGCTCATATTCGGATTACTGCTGCTTCTGCTGCTTGATTTAACCAGCGTCTCAATTTTGACAACTGCCGGTCCCACCCCATCCACTACGCTGGATACATCACCCGATCCGGTAACCAGTGCTGCTGTGGAAGTGGAAGGCGTAATGGTAGCACTTCCGTTCGCTGTCTTAGCTGCTGTATTCGTAACGGCTGCTGTAACTGCCTGATCGCCTGTGAACCAGTTGCCCCGGTCCGCCATGAACATCGAACCCGATAATACAATCATTCCGGCAAGAAAAGAGATAAGTACCGCCTTGACCGGCTTCTTCGGCTTACGGTTATACTGCCAGCCATTACTTCCCTCAGGAGGGTTACCGCCGCGTCCGCCATTTCCGTCATATCCGGTTGTGCGGAGCGAAGTGCTGTATGGTAAAGGCTTGACCGGCTGCGGAGGTGAAATCTCTACACGTTCCGGCTCCCGGCGGTTGTAATGCTGCGGATCTTCACCATTCATCTCATCATTGTTCAAGGATTTGAACGGCCCATAGGAATAGTAGTATGAAGATCCTGCTTCGGTTGATGAGTTACTGTTACTGTTGTTACTGCCATTGTTGTTAAAGTTACTGCTATCATTACTGTCCCATTCCCGCTGCGGTCCCGGTTCATTATCACGATTAAAGTTGTTCTCACGATTGTAGTTGTTTTTGTTATCGTCCATGTTTTCTTTCCTCCCGCGCCTTGCCGCATCCGGCAAAGTGTTATTTGTTTTCTTGTTCTTATTTTGTACTTTAAACCTTAAGGTCACATTAAAAACAATTTAAGCGGAGATAAAAGATATGAACAATTAAAAGAGAATATGAGGGAGAACCGCAGGAAATCCGGTTGTTGAGGCCGTTGAGGCAATTGGTGAACGTAGAGGACAAATAAATACCCCGGCGCTATAGCGCCGGGGTATTGCAGGTTACCGCTTCACGCATACGTACAATAGGCATGAATGTTGTACATATTGCAACTTTGCTCCTAGATAACAGGGGTGTTAGGGAGAATTGTTGTACGAAATACAAGAATTGCCCCGTTTAGCCGCTCGAAAGAGGTGGAATGCTGCCTTTCGTACAACAATTTTCGATTATAGATGATATATAGAGGAAAATGTTGTATTTTGAGCAGGATTCACTGAACTGAAGGAGCTAACTCTGCGCCCAGCCCTTACGGTGGGCGTAGATAGCCAGCTGGGTGCGGTCATCCAGCTCACACTTCATCAGCAGGTTGCTGACATGCGTCTTCACCGTCTTGATGCTGATATGCAGCTCCTCGCCGATATCTTTATTGGTTTTGCCCTCAGCGATCAGCAGCAGCACTTCCTTCTCCCGCTCGGTCAAGCCGGAAGAGTCGCCCTGTACGGTACGCTGGCGGATGCCCCGGGTCAGTGCCTGCGAGACATCGCCGGTCATCACCGGCATGCCGCGGTACGCGCCTTGCAGCGCGTAGATCAGCTCTTCTGCCGAGACGGTTTTGAGCACATAGCTGACTGCCCCCGCCTCGATCGCGTCTACAACAAGATCATCCTCCAGGAAGCTGGTGAGGATGACAATTTTGAGACCCGGGAATTCGGCCAGCACTGCGCGCGTTGTCTCCGCCCCGTTCATGACCGGCATCATCAAATCCATCAGCACCAGATCCGGCAGGGCCTCATGCCCCAGTTCACGCAGCATGCCAAGCGCCTTATGCCCGTTCTCTGCCTCACCTATAACTTCAAACATCGGATCAAGCATCAGATAGGTTTTGAGACCCATCCGCACCATATCATGATCATCCACCAGCAGCACTTTAATGAGACTCATTCTGTACTCCCCCTATCAGGCTCAGATTCGGCATCAACCGGCTCCGGGATGCCCTGCACAAACTTTGGTATATGTACGCGGATCGTAGTTCCCGCCCCCTTGCGGCTGATAATCTCTACCTGGCCGCCGAGCTTCTCGGCACGCTCGCGCATGGTGGTAAGTCCATAGGAGCCCTGTTTATGCTGCACCTGCTCGAAGCCCTGACCGTCATCGCTGATGCTCAGCACAACCTGGCGCGGCACCTCGCGCAGTGACAGGCTGACTACCCGTGCTCCGGCATGCTTCACGATGTTCGCCATCGACTCCTGAATAATCAGGAACAGCTGATGTTCAATCGCCTCGGACAGCTCACCCTGCAGTTCAAGCTCCTTTACTCCCTTGAGCCCGTTCTGGCGACAGTAATCCGGGAACCATTTCTCCAGCGCCTCGAACAGATTGCGCCCCTCCAGCTCCACCGGACGCAGCTGCGCGATCAATGCCCTCATTTGCTTCTGCGCCATCTGGGACATGCTGATCAGCTGGTCCATGACCGTCTGCCCATGCTCTGCGCTCCGTTCAAGCACTTTAGGCAGCGAAGAAGCGGACATGTGAATCGCAAAAAGCTGCTGGCTCACCGTATCATGCAGATCCCGGGCCATACGCCTCCGCTCTTCCAGTACCGCGCTCTCCGCCGCCTTTTCCTTCTCGATGACTTCCTGTTCACCCAGCTGTTGCAGAAGTTTCATCTTCTTCTCCACAGTATCCATCATGATATTGAATTCGTGATATACCCGGGCAAAAGACTGGTCTTCGCTCTCCGGCATCCGTACGGACAGATTGCCTTTGGCTACCTGCAGCATATTCAGGTCCAGATGGTCGATCCGCCGCTGAATCCGCTGTCCGGCAATATAGCCGATAGTCACGGTGAAGAGCACAATGCCCAGACACAGGTACAGCCACATGCTGGTATCCACCACCCGGATATAGCCCAGGCATGTCCCGGCATACATCAGTCCGGCAGTTACTCCGCCGCTAAGCAGGAAATACACCAGCAGCATCCACTTGGTATTGCTGAAGATCGTCCCCATTTAGCCCACCGTTTTGACTTTAATGTCACCGATGAAGCAGCTGACGTTAATACGGACTTTTTTACCTGCTTCCTTATAATAAGGCGTCTTGCACTGTACATTGCTCATGAACCCGCTGCGCGATTGCTCAAGCACCTGCATATCACCAATGAACGAGCTGCCGATAACCGATACACCAAGATTCATATCATCCGGAATATAAACCTTAATATCACCGACAAAAGCGGAAATGTTGATCTTGGTCTCACCGTAAGGAATTTGCGCATTGGTCAGATCCAGCACTGTATCCCCGATAAACTGCGAAATATTGGTTTGCTTTAGCTGGAAATGCTCACGTCCCATATGGACATCTCCGATAAAAGCCGAGCGGTTCGTCGTTTCTTTGTCCTGCCCGGAATCCTGAAACTCCTCATGCCATTCGCCGTGGCGGCGGGCATGGCGTTCCTGGCGCTCCTGGCGTCTGCGTTCATGGCGTTCCTGCTTCTCCTGCCACCGGGCATCCGCAGAAGAGGAGGGTACTCCCTGTTCTCCGTCTTCATCCTCAGTGTCTTTGTGCAGATAATCATTCCAGTCCCGCCCGCCGGCACCGGCAGATTTGCCGAACTTCTGCTCAAACTGCTCATCGAGCGTCGATTCCAGCGGTGCGGGAGGCTTCGTATCCAGCGGGCTTTTGCCCGGTCCGGGCGGATAGAAATTCGGTGGTACAGGCGGTGCAGGAGGAACTGGCGGCGTTGTACCCCGCGGCTTGAAAATAACAGCTAAACCGCCGCCGATCAGCATAACCGGGATCAGCATTTTGAAGAAATCGCCTGCCGAGAAGTCAAACCATTCTAAATTCCGTCCCAGGAAAAACACGCCGATGGCCAGAAAGAAAAATCCGCCAAGTGTTGCAGAGAATCTCGAATGCTCATCGTCCGGGGACAAAAAGCGTTTAACCCCTAATATAATCAGAATAACCGGCCAATACGTAGATATCAGTGAACCCAGGCTGAAATCAGTGTAGCCCATCTGTCTTAGCAGGAACAGGCCTCCGAGACCGATAAGGATCAGTCCGCCGAGAACCTGGCTGGTGAACCGTCGTTTCATATGTCATTCCCCCCAGTAGTTAGTGTAACTCTTGCTTCTTCACGCTTATAGTCCTAGTCTACAGGAAGAAAGCTGCGGGGAACAGCGGCGTGAGAAGGAAACAGGCCTCAGTCTCCAGACCGAGACGGCTGGAATATTCCGTTAATTGTATGATGCCCATAAAAAAGCTGCCCTTCCAGCCCATAATCCGGACTTGAGAGGACAGCCTTGACGCTTCAAATGCTCATACCGGCAACCCCAGCATTACTGCTGCGGTTTTTGTACCGGTTTGGAGAACGTGTTGCTCTTAGTAGTTGCACCGTCGTTCTCAACGGCAAACTCAGCATTGTATTTTTCATTCGGTGTTTTGTAGTTCTCTTGTACCTTTGGTTTCTTGGAATTAGCCACGGAAATCACCTCCCTTTTCCTTCAGTACAGCCCGTCAGAGCTGACGAAAAAGATTATATCGGAAGAGGCAAGTCGCTTTGCCCCAGTCGATATTATGGGAAATGTGACGCCGTATTATGCATGCTTACGTGAAAAATAATTCAAACTCAGTGAGGCCGGTCCGGCCCTTAAATAACCTCTTCCAGCAAATATTGCGGCACTGCATTATAGGTCTGGATTGCATGTCCAAGGCTTTTCAGCATACTCTCCGTGCATTTTCCGTTGCCTCGTTTGATGAGCTGGACAACAACGGTCTTCTTGCCCCATTCCTTATACACCTGCTTGGTGGTGCTGAAATACAGGTCAATCTTCCGCCCTTTAATCGCCGAACCGGTGTCGGCCACAATAGCATATCCGTAACCCGGTATATATAAAATACTTCCCAAAGGCAGAACTTTCGGGTCTGCAGCAATGGTGGATACGGCATTCTTGTCCCGGCGTACCTTGACACCCGAATACGTAATTCCGTACTGCGGATGCTTCGCGGTCTTGCCTGTGGATTCGTATCCGGCCGTATAGCCGGTCGCTGTTACTTTCATTGAAGTGATGATCTGCTCCGGCGCAGGTGCAGCTACCGGTACCGAATCCGGCTGCTTGGCGGCTGCCTTCGCCTTCGGCTTACTTTCCGGCACCTGTGCTGGCTTAGGAGCCTGGACGGTAACCGGCTGTCTTAACCGCGAAGAGCCTCCCAGACGGGATGCCGAACCTGCTTCTTGACGCTGAACCTGAGAATTCGTGGTGACTGCACTCAGTTGTCCTGCAGTGTCTTCCGTCCCTCTTGCCTGTGCCGATTTGCGCGAATCATCCGGGTAGATCCCGGCTGCTGTCAGCAGAAGCACGATGGTGACGAAAAGACACCAAAACCTCTGGTATAAGCCCATTTTGTTCATTAGTTAAACCTCCCCATATAGCGAAGGTTTCCCGTTTCACAAAATTTTATACCTGAAACCGGATAATAGCGGTCCCATGCGGCTTATAACAGAGGTTATTTATTGGTAATTATACGTACTATTAACAGCTTGTGTATGCTTTAGATTACGCGTCCCGCAATTTCCTGTCCAAGCGAATCGATGACTTCCTGCAGCGGTTTGGCGCCGATGTCGCCTTCTCCGCGTTTGCGGATCGATACGCTGCCGGCATTCATTTCATTCTCGCCTACCACGAACATATATGGAAGTTTCTCCAGCTGTGCTTCACGGATTTTGTAACCCATTTTCTCATTGCGCAAGTCGACTTCGGCGCGGATGCCGCTGCGCAGCAGCTTGGCAGCCACTTCCTTCGCATATTCATCAAAGGCCGAGGATACCGGAATAATCTTCACCTGCTGCGGCGACAGCCACAGCGGCAGTGATCCGGCAAAGTTCTCCAGCAGGAACGCTACGAAACGTTCCATTGTTCCTAGAATCCCGCGGTGCAGGACAACCGGACGGTGCTTCTGTCCGTCATCACCGACATATTCCAGCTCAAAGCGTTCAGGCAGCAGGAAGTCGATCTGTACAGTCGACAGTGTTTCTTCCTTGCCCAATACTGTTTTGATCTGAACATCCAGCTTCGGACCATAGAAGGCAGCTTCGCCTTCGGCTTCGTAGAACGGCAGGCCGGCTTCTTCGACAACCTCTCGCAGCATGCGCTGTGCAGTCTCCCACATTTCATCATTGGCATAATACTTCTCTGTATCCTTAGGATCCCGGTAAGAGAGGCGGAAGCGGTAATCTTCAATCCCAAAGTCGCTGTATACCTGCTTGATCAGCTCCAGCACGCGGATGAACTCGCCTTTGATCTGGTCCAGACGGCAGAAGATATGGGAATCATTCAGTGTCATCGAACGGACACGGTGCAGGCCTGTCAGGGCTCCCGACATTTCATAACGGTGCTGGATACCCAGCTCGGCAATACGGATCGGCAGATCGCGGTAGCTGTGCATCGAGCTCTTATAGATCATCATGTGATGCGGGCAGTTCATTGGACGGAGCACGAACTCCTCATTATCGATCGTCATCTTAGGGAACATGTCTTCCTGGTAGTGTTCCCAGTGTCCAGAAGTCTTGTACAGCTCTACATTACCCAGTACAGGAGTGTAGACATGCTGGTAACCAAGGCTGGCTTCCAGATCTACAATATAACGCTCCAGAATGCTGCGCAGCTTGGCGCCCTTAGGCAGCCAGATCGGCAGGCCTTGTCCAACCAGCTGGTTGAAGGTGAAGATTTCCAGTTCCTTGCCCAGTTTACGGTGATCGCGTTTCTTCGCTTCCTCCAGCAGGCGCAGATGCTCGTCAAGCTGAGCCTTCTTGATCCAGGCTGTTCCGTATACGCGCTGCAGCATCTTGTTCTTGCTGTCTCCGCGCCAGTAGGCACCGGCTACGTTCATCAGCTTGAACACTTTGATCTTCGCAGTGGACGGCAAATGCGGACCACGGCAGAGGTCGAAGAATTCGCCCTGTTCATAGATTGTAATCACACTGTCTTCCGGCAGCGCCTGGATCAGCTCCAGCTTGTAAGGATCAGCCAGCTCGCCGAATCTGTCCAGTGCTTCCTGGCGGCTCACCTCGTGGCGGACAATCGGCAGGTTCTCTGAAACGATACGCTCCATTTCCTTCTCAATCTTCAGCAGATCCTCCGGATTAAGCGGATGCTCCAGATCCATATCATAATAGAAGCCGTCTTCAATGACCGGACCTACTCCGAGCTTAACTTCCATAGTCCCGAACAGGCGTCTTACCGCCTGGGCCATAAGGTGAGCTGTACTGTGACGCATCACTTCCAGGCCTTCCGGGGAATCCAGGGTAACGATCTCTACAAGATCGCCTTCCTGCAGCTGAGTGGACAGATCCACGACGATTCCGTTGATTTTACCTGCTGCGGCATTCTTGCGCAGTCCGCTGCTGATCGAGGCTGCTACATCATCAATGCTGCTGCCATCCGCATATTCCCGGACCGAACCGTCCGGAAGCTTGATATTTACTGACATTTTTCTTCCTCCTAAAAGTTAGCTTCTGCACACAAAAAACACCCGTCCCGCAAAGGGACGAGTGATTGCACCCGTGGTTCCACCCAAATTCGATGCCATTATGCAAAAGCTGCTGCAGAGCAGCGGCATTGCAGAATAGAATCCTTCGTCAGCATGGAGATAACGGCCATGAACCGGCGGTTCTTACTATCCTGCGTAATGATGTCCGTAAACGGACATCCCAGGAATTCATAACCGCAGCTACAAAGGGGTAAATCAAAAGCCGGTACCGGAGGAAATTGCAGCCTGGGGTTTCCTCTCTCTGAAGCGGTCCTGAACATCGATTCATATCTTTGTCGAAGCTGATAACGTGAATTACGGTAATTATAAATCTCAGCTTATCTTCCGTCAAGTGGAACCGGCATGTCATACAAGTCTGAAGCGCCGCCGCCCAAGGCTGTTCATTCTTCTTCCCGGCGTTTCTTACCCGGCAAGCGGCCTGCGCGCTTCAAAGACTCACGCAGCAAGTATTCGATATGTCCGTTTACGCTGCGAAATTCTTCTCCCGCCCAACGTTCCAGCGCTTCGTGCAGTTCGGGATCGATCCGCAGCGGAAAGCTTTTTTTGGCCGCCATAATATTACCGCCTTAGTACAACGAGCCGGCGTTAATGACCGGGCTCGCTCCGCGCTCCGACACAATCGCCACCATCAGATTGTTGATCATCGCCGCTTTGCGTTCTTCGTCCAGTTCAACTACACCGCTCTCTTTGAGTTGGCGGATCGCCAGATCCACCATGCCGACAGCACCTTCCACGATGATCTGGCGTGCAGACAGAATGGCCGAAGCCTGCTGGCGCTGCAGCATCGTACTGGCAATCTCTGTGGAGTAGGCCAGATGGGTCAGGCGGGCTTCGATCACTTCTACGCCGGATAAGGACAGACGCTCCTGCAGCTCCACCGCCAGTTCTTTGGCAATCTCATCGGCATTGGCCCGCAGGGACATGCCAGTCTCATTGAAGTTATCGTAGGGGTATTTGCTTGCCACATGACGCAGCGCCGTTTCACTCTGGATTTCCACGAACGCCATATACTTATCTACATCAAACAGCGCTTTGGCCGAATTAATGACCTTGAATACAATCACCGCAGCAATCTCAATCGGATTACCTTCCACATCATTGACCTTCAGCTTCACGCTGTTGAAGTTGCGGACCCGCAGTGATACGGTCTTGCGGATGCTGAACGGAATGACAGCGAACAACCCGCTGGTTGCAATCGTACCGACATATTGGCCAAAGAAGGTCACGACCACTGACTTGTTCGGCTGAACGACGGTAATACTCGTACATAGAATACCGGCTGCAACAAACAGGATGACAGTCAATGCCACGTATTCCTGAACGGCACCGTAAATCCCGCCCCCGATACAAATGGCAATTAGAGCCACAACCCAGAATCCGCTGACAGGATGCAATGTTTTCTCTTTCATAAAGATGCCTCCATTAGATATGTATTTGATATAATTATGATATCACTTTTGGATACAACTGTAAACTACTATTGTAAAAAAATCACTGCCTCTTTGCCGTTTTTCTTTTATAATTTGTCTGACATTACGGATGTTACGAAGCATCAGGATAGACCCATTCATAACTAACAAAGGAAGTGTAACTCATGAGTGTTAAGGATCAAGTACTGGAAATCATTAAAGCTTCACCGGCTCCTGTAACGGCTGGAGAAGTCGAAAAGCTCTCGGGACTGGAACGCAAAGCGGTCGACAAGGCCTTCACCGAGCTCAAAAAAGAAAATGCGATTGTCTCCCCCATCCGCTGCAAATGGGAAGCTGCAGTGAAATAACGGGACGTATTATGGTCTGGGCTGGACAAGCCTGAGCATCCTCGTAAACGGAAAGGCCCGCGCACAATGTGCACGGGCCTTTTGCCTGATTCAATGGTATTCATATAGAAATCAGGAAGCTTTGTTCTCCAGCATCCGGTAGATAATGACCGCCGCCTGGGCGCGGTTCGCGATACTCTTCGGCGCAAATTTCTGCGCGTCTACACCGTTGACGATCCCCAGCTGGGTCAGCTGTGCCACAGGCTGCTGTGCGTAAGCCGCAATCTTGGCCTTGTCGGAAAATTTATTCAGAGCAGCAGGATCAACCGGCTGCAGCTGATCCTTGAGGGCATTAGCAATCATAATCGCCATTTCCTCACGGGTGATCTCGCGGCCCGGTTCAAATTTACCGTTGCCTGAACCTCTCACCAAACCGGCGTTTACGGCAGCAGCGATCGTATCTGTATACCAGACACCTTGTTTCACATCGCTGAAAGTAGTTGTTGCTGCAGTATTGCTCAAGTTAAGCGAACGAACGAGCATAGTTACGAATTCAGCACGGGTTACACTCTTCACGGGTGCGAAGTTCGTGCCGTCGATGCCTTTTACAATACCTTTAGCCGCCAGGGCATTAATAGCTTCCGCTGCCCACGCGACCTTAACCAAATCCTTGAATGCAGTAACAGGAACGGCCGGGCTCTGCGTTGGAGCTGTAGTTGCAGCCGGAGCCGGAGTAGCTGATGCGGCTGGACTAGGAGAAGCTGATGGTGAAGCAGTCGGTTTAGGTGTCGCCGTTGCTACAGGCCCTGTGCCAGTACCAGGATTAGTACCCGGGTTAGTGCCTGGATCTGTTTCTGGAGCAGCTTTGTTGGTAATCCGTCCTTCAATTGCAGCAGTAATAGCTCCGCCATTGAATTTCTTCACAATATAATCATAGAATACATCCAGATCGATTGGTCCGGCCAGCGATTTACTTGCCTGGGTCAATACCTTATAGTTGTCTCCGCCTGCAGCCATGAAGTTATTGACGACAGCTGTGTAGCTCTTGGACATTTCAATCGGTGTTCCATCACTTTTGGTCAGGTTAGCCACACGGCTGGCAACCGGCAGATACATATTGGCCGTATATTTCAGGCCGGAAATTTGCAGTGTCTTGATGTCTGCTGTTCCATCAGCCTTAACTGCCCATTGCTGCTGCAGCAAGGTTTTGATCTGTTCACCGGTAAGCGTCAGCTTCACCAGCGTATTGCCGAAGGGCTGGATTTTGGCCAGATCACCGAAGAGAACATTCCCCTTAGGAAGATCGGCACGGATACCGCCCGGATTCATAAATGCAAAGTCAGCAGGACCAGCAGCACCGTCTTTGAAATCAGCCTGACGCATAGCATCCGCAATCAGGTTGCCTAGGGGAGCTTCCTTCAGATATACATCTGTACGGGTAACTGTGCCATCTGTAGTCCCTACAGGCTTAGCCAGCTCAGGATGCAGAGCCAGATAATGATCAACCAGTGCTTTGGTTTCAGCATCCGGCGTCACATTCTCCTGGAAGGTAGTAATTACTTCAGCAGATTTGCTCTTAACCTCTCCGGTCTCCGGATCGATAGCCAGGCGGATGTCTTCATAGGCAGTACCGTAAGAGTAGGCCTGAACAACCAGTTTGCCGTTCACCATATCATTAGCGTAGGCATGATTGTCACCAGCCACAATAACATCGACCGGAGAATTAGCCGGGAGTGCATTCGCCAAATCTACAGCCTCACCTGTGGATACATTTTTCTTCGTTGCAGCATCAACCTTCGTGGTTGCCGGATCATGTGCAAGCACGACGATCGTGTTGACCCCTTTACCTTTGAGCTCTGCAGCATACTTTTCGATGGCAGCTACTTCTTCCTCAGCACTCAGGAATTTCACACCCGCTGTACCGGCAGGGGATACCTTACTTGGTGTTGCCTTGGTTACTACGCCGATAAACCCGATTTTTACACCGCCGATTT
Source organism: Paenibacillus sp. FSL H8-0259 (assembly GCF_037963255.1). Taxonomy (NCBI): domain Bacteria; kingdom Bacillati; phylum Bacillota; class Bacilli; order Caryophanales; family Paenibacillaceae; genus Paenibacillus; species Paenibacillus sp. FSL H8-0259. The sequence goes on along the minus strand of NZ_CP150147.1, from coordinate 2,312,946 downwards.
CTTTAATCGTGTAAGACTTGATCAGCGGCTCTCCAGTCTTCATGTCAATCGCATTGGCATTAATGTAATCGAAATTCACAGGTGCATGGACAATGCTCGGGTTAACCGGGTCCGCACCGCCGAAAATTTGTGCCTTCAACGCTTCAACACCCTGGTCGAATTCATGATTACCCAAGGTTCCCACATCGAACTTCATCATGTTCATCCATTCCAGGGTCGGCTTATCACGCTCCATGGAAGATACCGGAGCCGAAGCACCGACGGAGTCCCCGTTGTGGACTAGCAGGGTGTTATCGTATTTGGCACGGGCATTCTTCAGGTAGGTTGCCAGAATCGCCGCAGTTCCTACAGGCTTGCTCTCCGTACCCACAGTTACAAAAGATGTCGTATCCAATTGTCCGTGAAGGTCATTGATGCCGAGCAGATGGACTTTGACGCTTCCGCTCAGGTCGAGATTGTAAATCTCGTCACCCCGGAGATTCTGGGTTCCGGTGTCGGTAATATTATCATGTTTAGGAAGTGCATTCTTAGCCTTAGGTGAAGAAGTAAAGGTAACCTTAACATCGCCTTTGACCGGAGCGATCGACCAGTTATTATCGGCCGGCTGGTTAACGTTTCCTGCTTCCTTGATGTAATCCATCAGAATCTGACGATTCTCTTCCAGGGTATCCAGCACCATCGTAAGACCGGCAGCACCGGTTTTGACACCCGGGAAATTCCCGCCGCCGCTTGCCCGGTAATTGTTAGTCACTACGATGAAGTCCTGATTCATATCCAGCGGCTTGTCATCGTAGGTAATGGAGGTAACCCGCTCAGAAGTGAGGTCATTCACCGTGCCGTCAGGCTTGTATCTTGCATTTTTGGTGACATCAATCGTGTATTTAATCCCGTCGATAACATCGAAATTAAATACGGAGAATGCGGAGTTCAGCAGCGGCTGCTCCGTAGTCACTGCTGGGTCAATACGGTTATAGGCACCCGCGCTCATTTCAACCCATTCTTTCACAGTCTCACCCTTGACCTTAATGGCCTTGAGCGTGTTGTCATAGAGATACAGGTCGCTTGCGCTGCGGATCGTCAGATCTCCCGCTTCGATTTCTGTATACTCATCCGGGTTATTGCGTCCGGCCTTGAAGGGTGCGCCAACGCTCAGGATGGGCATTCCCTGGTAAGCTGCCAGGTAAGGATCACTGTTGATCAGCTTCTCGACATAGTTTTTCTGGGCATAGGTTACGATCTGAACCGTCGGATCATCCTGCACCATAGCGAAAAAGCTGTTCATCGGTACATCCGTACGTCCGAGGGGTTGATTGACATAAGCAATCGTAGCCTGGTGATTAGCGGCAACCACTGCATCCAGTTCAGCATCCGGCTCTACGTTAGCAATATTAACTTTGTTCTCCGTTCTGTAGATCGAACGGGTGGAGGAAACCGAAGCGCCCTTGTCCACCATAAAGTGTCCGCTCCGCTGTGGGTCCGGAACGATTGCCAGGTCGATGAGACCCAAATTGGCGCCGCCGAATCCCGCCTGAACGGCTGGAACATTGTTGATCTGGCCTTTGACATTATCGATGCCGGGCAGCACTGCTTTGCCAGTAGAATCCTTGAAGGATGCGTCCAGCGCTTCCACAGTCGCAGCCGGGAATACCTTATGGGTATGCGAGAACGTAATGGCATCAATCCCCGGCACGAGACTTAGTGATTTGATGTCATTTTCAGATTTGGTTCCGGGTACTGCATTGTTATCATATCCGGTATGCGCCATCGCAACGATAATATCCGCACCGTCTTCCTTCATCTGAGGAATGAATTTAGCAGCCGTTTCGGCGATGTCCTTAGTAATGACTTTACCATCGAGGTTGACCTTGTCCCAATCCATAATCTGCGGAGTAACGAGACCAATCAGGCCCACCTTAACATGTTGTGTAGCTCCGTTGCTGTCGGTAACTGCCTTGTCGATTATTTTATAAGGAGTGAAATAGTTCGGGTTATTGGAATCATCCTCGTCCCCGTCTACGGCATACACATTCGCATTAATAAAAGGAATATCTGTATACTCATATGTGGCTGAAGTCGCAGATGTAATGCTCTCCAGATAAGGAAGCCCATAATTGAATTCGTGGTTGCCGAGTGTCGCAGCATCATAGTTCATGGTATTCAAAGCTGCAATCATCGGATTGATCTGTGTAGTCCTGCCGTCTGCATCAACCTGCTTCGAAGCGTACGTACCCAGCGGTGTACCCTGAATCAAATCTCCGTTGTCGAGCAAAAGGTTATTAACACCCTTCTCCTCGGCTCTGGCCTGCTTCACCAGCGTAGCCGTCCGGTCCAGTCCAACCGTCAGAGACGGTTGGTTCTTAAAGTAATCCCAGCCCATCACATTGGTATGCACATCTGTAGTACTCATCAGCCGCAGGTTGATTGCGCCTGACGCAGGTTCAGCTGCTGCCTTCCCGGCTCCCAGTACTGAACCGGCAACGACTCCGCCCAGCACCTGCGCTGTAATCACAGCGGTAGCCAATATTGAAGCAATAGGCTTATTCCAACGTTTTTGTACCATAGAATCTTATACCCTCCCAGTTAATCTCTTTAAATTGACCGTCAAAGCGTAACATATCAACTTATTCCTATCTATCAAACTGGGTTAACTAGAATTGCGAATTGTGTAAAATGTAAAAAAGGATATGTTGCATTCATATTTTTATAAGGAGAGGGTTGACTATGGACGAGGGAAAGAACACACATGAAGAATTATTCTGGATCAAAGACGAGAACCGGAGCACAAACCGGAAAGATATCCGCTGGTTTGAGGAAATGCTCACCTTTGATACTTTACGGGAAGCGGAAGAATGGGTTATGAGTGATGCCTATAATAAAATTGGCGGAGACCAGTTTGACGGCTATTGGACTGGTGATCCTAAGCTGGCGTTTGCGCTGGTCTATAACCTGACACGCCTGAAGACTCTGGGCCACGCTTCTTTTAATGATATCTATGCTGATGAAGAGAACCGGGAAGGTCAAACTATATTTAAGGTCTGGGTGAGTTGATGGGGGCTGGTGCTACTACCGGAAAAGCTGAGCGAAGGCTCGCACGTGGCTCAATGAGCATAATGTATGCGAAATTTCGAACACAATTGGCTTCCACGTAGCTAAATGAGCCTGATGTATGCGAAAAACCGAATACAATGGGCTCTCACGTAGCTCAATGAGCATAATGTATGCGAAATTTCGAACACAATTGACTTCCACGGCTCAATGAGCATAATGTATTCGAAATTTCGAATACAATTGGCTCGCGTAGCTGATGCTAGCGGTGCCGGTGGAATAGATGGAAAAAAGACATTGATAAACAGCCCTCTTACACATCTAATATGTGCTGAAGGGCTATCTTTCGCTTTTACTAAATCTCAAATACTATCTCGTCGCCTGTCTCGCTCTTCTTGAAAGGGTTGATGTATTGTGTGAACCTCAATTGCAATCCTGAAGCATCGTCAGGTAATGGCGGGGAGACAACGTATTTATAGGCAGCATGATCAGATCTGCTCCCCCCACTAATCATCCGGGAGTCATATTGTTCGCTAATGTATAGCTCATAGTGGCTATGTTGATGAGATTTGGATTCAATCTCCGGCTCATTGTCCCAATCTATACTAAGTGTTAGTACACTTGCATTTGTGTATTGCCGTATAGAAGTTAGAGTATAGAACCGCTCCCCTATCACGACTGACTTCAGGATTGCAATGTGTTGTCTAAATCCCGCTGGTTCAATTAATGGTTTATATTGTTTTTCATTCATCATACTTCCAAATAACGACTTTAAGAAATCCTCATAGAGTCCATAAGTCTCTGACCATTTAGAAATATACTCAAACGGAGGATAACCTGGATTATTACCAGAGATTTCCTTCCTTCGCTTTATCAAAGAACAAATTTCTTTATCGATATCGGTAATTCCTTCATCATAGTGATCTGTTGGGCGTTCAAATGATATCCGTTTCATCTTCAGCCTCCCATGAGCTTATTTAAGTGATTTCACATTCAAATATTAACATATAATTGATTGTATGGATAATCGAACCTTTTCCAGACGACAAAGAACGCATATTCAATTGAACAAATGTTGTAGTTAAAATAATAAAAATAAACGGGTAAAAACTACATAAAGTGTAGTTTTTACCCGTTTTCTCACCTTAGTAGGGTAACAACACATCAGGTGTTGTTCTACCCTCTAGTTTTGCATGATGAAGTCATTGTCAATCTTAGCATTGGCGTCCTCGAACGTCCGCAGGATGTCATAACGCGTGTTGCGCTGCGCCGGAATCTTGCCTGCTTCGCGGATCAGCTGGGTAATGGACTCGATGTTGACCTTGTAGGTTGCGCCCGCCGAGGAAACTACGTTCTCCTCGATCATCGTACTGCCGAAGTCATTACAGCCGTATTGCAGGGAAAGCTTACCGACCTCAGGGCCCATCGTGACCCAGGAGGACTGGAAGTTCTTGATATTATCCAACACCAGACGGCTGATTGCCACGGTCTTGAGGTATTCTTCCGGTGTCTGCCGGTCCAGCTTGAGGTTCGTATTATCCGGCTGGAAGGTCCAGGAGATGAAGGCCAGGAATCCTTCGGAGTCATATTTGTTCGCTATGCACTCGTCCTGGGCTTCACGGACACGCAGCAGATGCAGCGCCCGCTCTTCCATACTCTCACCCAGACCGATCACCATCGTGGCTGTCGTGTTCATGCCGATCCGGTGCGCGGTCTGCATGACATCCATCCACTCCCGCCAGGAGCCTTTGAGCCGGCTGATCTTGCGGCGCGTGCGGTCATCGAGAATCTCCGCTCCCCCGCCGGGCAGGGAATCCAGGCCTGCGGCATGAATCTCACGCATGACCTGCTCCAGCGGCAGTCCGGAGACCTCGACCATCTTCATGATCTCTGCCGGTGAGAAGGAATGCATGGTGATCTCCGGGAACCGCTGCTTAATTCCGCGCAGGATGTCCGTGTAATAGCTGAACGGCAGATTCGGGTTCGTTCCGCCCTGCATCAGAATTTCAGTCCCGTTCACGCTGATCGTCTCGGCAATCTTCTGATAGATAGTTTCATCGGGAAGCACATAACCTTCCTCCGAACCCGGTCTGCGGTAGAAGGCGCAGAAGCGGCAATAGACATCACATACATTGGTGTAGTTAATATTACGGCCGATTACAAATGTAGCCAGCGGGTCCGGGTGCCAGCGCTTCATAATAATATCCGCAGCCGCGCCCATTTTCTCAATTTCATTGCTTTCGAACAGCGTGATTGTGTCTTCTAATTGAAGACGTTCACCTTTAAGTGTCTTATCCAGAATAAGATCAATTGCACTCAACGTTCGCAGCCTCCTCTTAATCCTATGAAGTATAGTAGATGAATTTAATTTAAAAAATAAACAAACTCGTTCCCCCATCGTATCACAATCGGATGAGCTTGAAAAATCTTTCGCCAAATAAAACAGCAGCACCCGTTGGCGCTGCTGTTCAATGTATACAGTGATTCTATCTGGCTGCTAAGGTTCCAAGATGCCTATTCCAGCTCGGTGCGCGCGGCCTCCAGTGCCTGCGTAAGATCAGCGATCAGATCGTCCACATGCTCGATGCCGACCGAGAAACGCAGCAGCCGGTCATCTACGCCAACCGCATCCCGGATTTCCGCCGGAATATCGGCGTGAGTCTGTACCGCCGGATAGGTCATGAGCGATTCCACACCGCCAAGACTCTCAGCGAATGCAATCAGGCGGATATGGCGGAGCAGCGGCTCCACGTATCTGGCATCCTTCACCTTGAAGGAGAAAATCCCGGTGTTGCCGGAGGACTGGCGCTTCTGGATTTCGTATCCCGGATGATCCGGCAGACCCGGATGGAAGACTTCGGCTATGGCCGGATGCTCCAGCAGATAACGGGCGATAGCCAGCGCATTACTCTCATGCCTCTCCATGCGCAAGGCAAGTGTTTTCATCCCCTTCATCAGCTGGTAGCTGTCGTTTGGTGCAAGGACAGCGCCCAGTGAATTATGCAGAATCGCCATTTCTGCAGACAATTCAGCGCCTTTGGTCACAATAAGTCCGGCAAGGACATCGTTATGTCCGCCCAGATATTTGGTCGCGCTGTGAACGATGATATCTGCTCCAAGCTCAATAGGGCGCTGGAAGAACGGGGTCAGCAGCGTATTGTCGACAATCGTGAGCAGCCCGTGGCGGCGGGCCCATGTACATACCACTTCGATATCCGTAATCATCATCAGCGGATTGGTTGGTGTCTCAATGAATACACCCTTGGTGCCCGGCTGGCGCGCAGCTTCCAGAGCATCCAGATCATTCGTATCCACATAGGAGGCGCTGATGCCGTATTTGGACAGAATCCGTTCCAGCAGACGGTACGTTCCGCCGTACAGGTCGAGCGAGACAACGAGATGATCACCTTGTCCAAACAAAGCAAACACAGTAGTCAGTGCAGCCATACCCGAGGCGCAGGCGAAGCCGGCATCTCCAGACTCCAGTACCGCTGCCGCATCTTCGAGCACAGAGCGGGTAGGATTTTTGGTGCGGATGTAATCAAAGCCCGTGCTCTGTCCGAGTCTCGGGTGACGGAATGCCGTCGCGTTGTACACCGGATAATTAATCGCCCCTGTCGCGGGGTCCTCCATCGAACCAATCTGTGCCAGTCTGCTCTCAATTTTCAGTTTCTCGTCCATTTCCATTGCCTCCTAAAAGTTTTGTGCGTGTAACCATTGCTTCTATATATAAATAATTTTTTTAAATAAACGCTCCGATATCGTAGGGTGTCTCCTGGTATACATAGTAATTGAGCCAATTAGCGAATAATAAGTTAGCATGGGCGCGCCAGACGGCCGGCGGTGTACGGGTGGGATCATCTTTTGGATAATAGTGCTTCGGAATCTCAATATCCATGCCCTTGGCGATATCGCGGTCATACTCCCATTTCAGGGAGAACGGATCATATTCTGAATGTCCGGTTACAAAAATCTGCTTGCCGTCATGCGCAGAAACCAGGTACACACCGGCTTCCTCTGATTCCGCCAGAATCTGCAGATCCGGATTATTCTCTATATCTTCACGGGAGACGTCGGTGTGACGGGAATGCGGCACATGGAATACTTCGTCGAAGCCCCGCAGCAGTTTCACATTATTATGGCTCAGCGTATGCGGAAACACTCCAAAGCATTTATCCGGCAGACTCACCTTACGCACGCCGAAGTGGTGGTACAGTCCTGCCTGCGCGGCCCAACAGATATGCATGGTCGAGGTTACGTTCTGCTTGCTCCATTCAAAAATCACTTTCAGCTCTTCCCAGTAGTTGACATCCTCGAACTCCATTTGTTCCACCGGAGCCCCGGTGATGATCAAGCCGTCAAAGCGGCGGTCACTGATTTCATCAAAGGTTTTGTAAAAGCTCTTTAAGTGCTCTGCCGAAGTATTCTTCGAGGTATGGGAGCTGGGATGCAGCAGAACAACGTCCACCTGAAGCGGTGAGTTCCCGATAAGGCGCAGCAGCTGCGTTTCCGTGGTTTCTTTGGTCGGCATCAGATTCAGGATGGCGATCCGCAAAGGACGGATATCCTGATGAAAGGCATGGCTTTCATCCATTACAAAAATATTCTCACCGGATAATACTTCTTTGGCCGGAAGACTGTCGGGAATTTTAATAGGCATTGCTGTTTCCACTCCTTAACTGAAATTAGGTTCCGCTTGGCGGTTAAATCTGATGTAAAACAACGAAAAAAGACCTTTCTCGGGCGAGAAAGGTCATATATCTGCAGTCATATGCGCCTCTCTCATCTGCCAGAGAACTTCCGCCGGACGAATAACGTCCTGCAAAGCTTCCGCAAGAATTAGCACCGTGCGTTCACACGCCGGTTGCCGGGTTTCATCGGGCTAGTCCCTCCACCTGCTCTTGATAAGATTTAGCTGTATTCAGTTGGGGTTATTCCAAAGCATCCGCGGATACTTTTCTTAAAATTCACTTTAAATCATGAACCTCCTTTTCGTCAAGTCCATACAATGCTTAAGGGGCCTGGAGAATGAAAAGAATTTCTCTTGAAAGAGCCATACCCCGGCGTTATACTAGACAAGTGTTTCAACCATAAACGGCGAAAAGAAGAGGTGAGAGAAGAATGGAAGGCGACCCGGGCTCGCGAATAAGCGTGCAGAAAGAACAACCACACAGGATTAACATCAGCTTGCCGGCGGCGGGGGCAGTTCTTCTTCATGCTCTCGGACCGTCTTTTGGCCTTCATCCATGATTGTACCACCGGCCAAGCTGATTTTTTCTCTGTGCTTTAATTAGCATATCCCTGGAGAAGACCAGGGACAGAAGGAGTGAATCAGATGAAAATCCGGCTGGTGAACGCAGGGGTTTTTACGACTATTGACAATATTGAGGATACACTTACCGCACCCGCTGAGGGTTTCTACTGGATTGATGCAGATGCCCAGGATCTTGTTGAGCTTCAGCCTTTGTACAATCTGCATGATCTGGCTGTCGAGGACTGTCTCAGTGAAGAGGATCAGCGCCCGAAGCTGGAGATCTATGAGAGCCATTATTTCATCGTAGTCAACAGCATCCGGTTTGATGACGAGGAAATCTTCCTCCGCGCGCTCAACGTATTCCTGGGCAGACACTTCATCATTACCGTTACGAAGCAGAAGATCCATGAGCTGCGCGTCCTGAAGCCCGTCCTGTGGGAGCAGGAGGTCAGTGAACCGGACCGTTTCCTGTACCTGTTAATCGACCTTGTGGTTGACAACTTCTTCTCGGTCGGTGACCGGATTGAAGCGCGGATCGAGAAGCTGGAAGAGGATATCCTCATGCACACCAAGAAATCACATCTCAGCGAGATCATCGGTCTGCGCAGTGAGATTCTCTGGCTGAAGAAGATGCTCGGCCCGCAGAAGGAAGTTATCAACACGCTCAACAAAAAAGACCTCCGCCTGATCGACGATCAGCTGCAGAAGTATTTCAGCGATATTTATGAAAATGCGGTCAAGATCTCTGAAACCTTTGAAACGTACCGCGATCTCATGGGCAACTTACGTGAAGCTTATCAGTCCAGTATTGCTAACCGCGCCAATGAAATCATGAGAGTATTTACGGCAATTACTACGATATTCATGCCGCTGACCGTTATTACCGGTATCTACGGTATGAACTTTGACAATATTCCCGAGACCCATTCCCAGTACGGCTATTATGGAGTCATCGCCGTCATGGTGACGCTCGGCTGCGGAATGCTGGTGATCTTCCGCAAGAAGGATTGGCTATGAAACTAAACGGACGAATACGCAGGACGAAGGCACCGGATACCTCTTGGTATAGGGAAGCCTTCGTCTTTTTGGTATATGGCGGCCACAAAACTACATGTGTCCGGCTGCGCCGGTATCCATGCCGGCAAACAACCGCTCCGTATCCTCGCGCTTGCAGAGCTGACGCTCCGGATTCATGACAGCTGCAGCTCCGGAGGCGATGCCGAACTGAACGGCTCTGCGCAGCGGCCAGCCCCGTTCCAGACTGTACACGAGTCCCGCAACCAGACTGTCGCCAGCGCCTACTACACTGAGTACAGGAACTTCAGGTGCCAGCAGATGCTCGCAGCCGTCTTTGGTAATCAGCAGCGCCCCGTCCCCGCCCAGTGAGACTACCACTACTTCCGTCCGGCCTTCTTCAATCAGCTGCAGTGCGGCTGCCTTCACTTCCTCATCACCGGTTATTGCATGCCCTACCAATTCTTCCAGCTCACGCGCGTTCGGCTTCAGCAGATATACACCGGCATCAGCCGCAAGCTGCAGCGCTTCGCCGGAAGTATCGATAATAACCCTGGCCTTCCAGGGCTTCGCAGCTTCAATGACACGCGCATAGAAATCAGCGGGACAGCCCGGGGGCAGACTGCCGCTGGCTACAAGATAAGCAGGTTTATCCGGCAGCGCCGTTAATTGCTCAAGACACTCCTTCCAGTCGCCTTCGATGAACCGCGGGCCCGGCATGTCGAACCGGAACTGCTGCCCGGTGGATTCCTCCACGACAATCAGATTCTCCCGGGTCTGCCCGCTGATCGGAATCTCCTGATGCCTTACGCCCTCCTGTTCCAGCATATGGTGCAGCAGTTGACCATGAAGTCCGCCTGAGGCATACAGTGCCAGCGAATCCCCTCCCAATCTATGGATCGCCCGCGATACATTCACACCGCCGCCTCCCGGTTTATACGAGGCTTCACGGCAGCGCAGCTTATGATCGGGAACAACCTTACTTATACCCGTACTGGCATCAACGCTAGGATTAACCGTCAACGTTACTATCATATGTCCCACTCCTTTTTAACTGCATACAAGTATAGTACCGCTAATCGCCCCTTTCTCCTAATAATTTGCAGGCACTGCCGGCCGCAGATAAAACCCTAAAGCGCACTTCCTCACGGGAAGGGGGGAAGCGCGCTTCAGGGTAAGCTCCGGGAAGAAGGCTGCTTCCTACAGGTTCGTCGCCAGCCCCAGACCGGCCGGCTGCTCCCGGCGGAAGCGGATACGGATCAGCCGCAGACGCTCATAGTACATATCGAGGCCTTCTGCGGGGGAGAAATCCTCGCCATAGGCCTTATAGAGGACGGGCTTCAGGAAGGTATCACCGATCAGCTCATAGGCTGTCCATATATTGTTCTGTTCCTGGGAAGTAACTTCACTGAGTTCAAGAGCAATGAGCTTCTCGACGGAATAACCGTCCTTCTCCAGTTCCTCCACAGCTTCAAGAACTTCACGGCGGGAGACCCCGCTGAGCCCCTTAAGCTGCTCCATTCCCTGCCCTTCTTCAATCCCCTGAAGCAGTACACGCCGCAGTCTCAGCCGCTCCAGCTGCTTCTTGTATTTCAGTTCCTTCTGTTTGTACAGCCAGGAAACAAAGCTCTCTTCGTCGATCGAATCACTTACCCAGCCCAGCGGATATTGATGCTCACGCTGCACACCGGAGGTAATACTGAGCCAGTCGGCGCCATATTGCGAGGCTTTACCTTCACCTACGCCGGGAATCTGCAGCAGCTCTTCCGCCGTATGGGGCAGAAATGCACTGATCATCCGCAGCAGACGGTTGCTGGCCAGGATGTAAGGTGCCTTGCGTTCGCTGGAAGCCTTCCCCCTGCGCCAGGAGCACAGCTCCTCATATACGGTTTCATTGGCGTACTGCTCACTGTAATACTGCAGCTTAAGCTGCTCCTGACCTCGGCTGTTAAGATGCTCATCTTCATGAAATACACCATCAATCAGGGGGCGGTAACCGTCTCCCATCTTCATTGCAAGCTCATGCCGGTACACACTCAGCATTTCATTCCATGAACCGCCTTCATACCATAAGCTGTCACCCATTTCCTGTTCTCCTGAGAAGTCGCGCCAGCCCAGGCGCCACACCCCCTCCTCCTCTCCAATCCACAATTGGGCAAATACCTCCTGATCCACACCTGACATTCTGGACAAACGGTTCATAAATACGATCTGCATATGAATCCCTACCTTCATCGTCTTACAGTATGCATGAGCTTTGTGCGGACCGGATTACCTGCCCCCGCCGATACCGTTTCAGCGGGAAAGATAAGGAACATTTATTGCACGGAGCCTATAAATTCTTATCTTTGCACAAAAAAAAGCACCTCTCCCACGAAAATCCGTGAAAGAGGTGCTTCCTCTTAAATGCTATACTGTTAAAACCTAGGATACCACATATTGCGAAACAGTCAATGCCTTTTTATAGGATATTCTACTGTCCGTCAAGCGCCAGCTTCGCAAGGCCAAGCGCACCGGAGAGTCCAGCATTATCCCCGAGCTGAGGAGGGACAATATAGCTGCCGATGGCTTCATTCAGCGCCGGATGCTGCACATATCCGCCAAGCAATTCCTGCAGCTTGGTATGGATCAGCGGGAAGAGCTGGCTCTGCTTCATCACGCCGCCGCCCATCACGATTCTCTGCGGCGATAGGATCAGCACATAGTTCATCAGGGCGTGGGCCAGATAGTGGGCCTCCATCGCCCAGGCCGGATGATCCGATAGCAGCTCGCCCGCAGGCTTGCCCCAGCGCTTGCCGATAGCCGGACCGGCCGCCAGACCTTCCAGGCAATCGCCATGATAAGGGCAGAAGCCTTCATAGTGATCTTCCGGATGGCGGCGGACCAGAATATGTCCCATCTCAGGGTGGGACAGCCCGTGGATCAGCTTCCCGCCGACCACTGCACCGGCGCCGATGCCGGTGCCTACTGTGATATAGAGGCAGCTATCCAGCCCTTGGGCTGCTCCCCAAGTGTACTCGCCCAGGGCGGCTCCGTTCACATCTGTATCGAAACCGACCGGAACATCAAGCTGCTCCGTCACGGCTCCAACGAGATTATATCCGCCCCAGTGGGGTTTCGGTGTGGTTGTAATATATCCGTAAGTAGGGCTGCCGATCACCGGGTCAATCGGTCCGAATGAACCGATGCCAATGGACTCCACCTCTTTAGCGGAGAAGTAATCTAATACCAGCCCCATCGTTTCTTGAGGGGTTGTGGTCGGAAAGCTCACCCGGTCGATAATCGTCCCGTCCTCATTCCCGATTCCGCATACAAACTTTGTTCCTCCTGCTTCAATCGCTCCCAACAATTTCACTGCAGCGTGCTCCCTTCTCCATTACCATCATTAAGTGATTGCTTCCAGACTTTGAAATTCAGCAGCATATAATCCAATCTATCCCCTGATAAAAAATAAGCCGGTAACCTGCCAGCAGGGTAATAAAGCGCTCTCTTGATCCTATTATACGAGGCTTACAGATGTATGACAAGCGGTTGACACACTGTATGCCGTTAAAAAAGATTATACAATTTGAGCCCTTTGTGGTCACTGCATAACCAATCAAAGACGGCTGTGGCCAGAATTTATTCTGATCCATCCCCCGATTAGTGGATTGAAGGGAAACAATAGACAGAGGAGCCGAATGTATGCGAAAAACCGAATACATTGCGTCATCGTCAAGCCAAACGGGAGAAATGTATGCGAAAAACCGAGTACATTGCGCCATCGTAAAGCCAAACGGATGGAATGTATGCGAAAAACCGAGTACATTGCGTCATCGTCAAGCCAAACGGGGGAAATGTATGCGAAAAACCGAGTACATTGTGCCATCGTAAGCCAAACGGGGGGAATGTATGTGAAAAACCGAGTACATTGCGCCATCGTAAAGCCAAACGGATAAAATGTATGCGAAAAACCGAGTACATTGTGCCATCGTAAGCCAAACGGGAGGAATGTATGCGAAAAAACTAAGTACATTGCGCCATCGTAAAGCCAACCGGGTGGAATGTATGCCTTGCTTATACTGGTTTTTTAGCATATAAAAAGAAGAACTTCCCAAAATCCCCAAAGATATAGCTTAAAAAACCAACATCCGAGAAAGAAAAGAGGTAATCCCCAGCCATCTATATCTATTAGAGTAGAAGAGATGGGGCTAAAGTTTGAGCCGCTGCTCCGCTTGCTTCTTCTGTTCCCGATAAGTGCGGCAGGCTTCCACCAGCCGCCCGGCGGCCGGGAAATGGGACGCCAAATGAATATGCGCATAAGCAGCCATAATGTTGCCGCTGATATACCCTTCCGGCTGACTCCCTCCTCTGCCTTTGCTCTCATAGGCATAAGTCCTGGCTTCGCCGGGAATGTAGCTCATGCCGGAATAATGGAATTCATGGCCGCGCAGTCGCCCGCCCTGCTTCAGCAGCAGGCAATCGTGAAGGGCTGTCACCTCACGGTACCCGAGCGCGGCGCGGCGTTCCTGCATTACGGTGTGCGCCGGAATGATCCCGGCCATCTCATGCACAGCGCCGGAGCGGTCGGTCAGGCTGCGGGCCAGCACCATGTAGCCGCCGCATTCCGCATACAGCGGCATTCCGTCTGCAGCTGCAGCTCTTACGCCGTCCAGGAAGAGCGAATTCGCTGCAATCACAGCAGCGAATTCTTCCGGAAACCCGCCGCCGATATAGATTCCATCGGCTTCCGGCGGGATTCCCTCTCCGCTCATCGGGCTGAACATAACCAGCCGCGCACCTGCGCGCTCGAGCAGCTCCAGATTGTCGGCGTAATAGAAATTGAACGCCGCATCCCGGGCTATGGCTATAACCGGCTGGACAGGACGGTGTGCCGGCCTGTTCGTATCCGCCGGCATTATCCGTGCTGCCGGTGAAGACAAGGTTGGCCCTGCTGACACAGGCCGCTCCTGTGATGCAGGCTCCATTGCCGGCGTGCTGCCCAAACCCGGAGTCTCAGTCGCCGTAAACCCCGGCATTCCCGGCTCCAGTATACCCGGGCAGCCCTGCGAGGGCCCTTGCGCCTGCAGCGCCGCAACCGGTTCCGGCGGATACTGCAATGCAGGCGCAGCAGCGGCAAGCTCCAGCAGCCGCTCCAGATCGGTGCCTTCCGCCAGCAGGTCGGCGGCATGCTCGAACAAAGGCTCCAGCTCTCCGCGCTCCACAGCGGGAAGCAGACCCAGATGCCGCTCCGGGATATCGAGACCACCGTCGCGCGGCAGCCAGCCGATGACCGGAATGCCGCAGGCCGCTTCAATCGCTGCCCGGACCATCCGGTAATGGCCCTCACTGCCGCAGCGGTTCACTATAACCGCAGCAATCCGCAGCTCCGGCTCCAGCTGCTGAAAGCCGAGCACAATGGCCGCAGCACTGCGTCCCATGCTGCGGACATCGACTACAAGCAGCACCGGACTGTCCGTCAGGATGGCGATTTCTGCCGTTGATCCGGTGAGTGCTGTGTCCTCTTTGCCGTCATACAGCCCCATCACACCTTCGATGACTGACAGATCCACATCCTCCGATACGCGCAGGAAATATTCCTGCAGATAGCTGCTTGAAGTCATCCAGGAGTCCAGGTTGCGGGAAGAACGGCCAGTGACTGCAGTATGATACGCAGGATCGATATAGTCTGGCCCGCATTTGAAGCCCTGTACCCTCAGGCCGCGCCGGGCAAACGCCCTCATCAGTCCCAGTGTGACCGTTGTTTTGCCGGAGCCGCTGCCCGTGCCTGCTACTACAAAACGCGGGCGTGTCTGCAAGAACGGCTCCCGGTCCTTCATTTCATTCCATGTCTCTCTCACCGCTTCTCCCCCGCTCTAACCGGCATAGACAACCCGCGCTACGGCGATTGTCACATTTCCGCTTTTATGTTTGCGCTGCAGGAGCACCTGCGCACCTGAAGATAACAGTGCGGCAGGCTCACAGACTCCGTACGCTCCGGTCGCTCTGAACACTACCTCCGAAGGATTGTCCAGGGTGACCGTGTTCAACTGGTCCGGTGAATACAACGCCAGCTCCCAGCCGTATTTGGCACAGAGAGCCAGCAATCCGGCCTCATCGCCCTTAATCCCGGCAGTAGCCACATTCCGCACACTGTAGAGCGATAGCCTGAGTTCTGCCAGCGTATGCAGCACTACAGCTTCAAGCTCTTCCGCAGTGGTTCCACGGTTACAGCCCAAACCGAGCACCAGGCTGCGCGGACGATAGACTACAGCGCATTCAGCAAGCACGGCCTCCTCCGGCTCATCTTGATCCGGCAGCCGGTCACTCACCACGATCGCTGCGCTGAAGCGGAAGCCGCTGCTTCGCAGCTCATCCCTGCTGGCGAATACGCGTACATGCTCCGGCAGCACTGCCTCCGGCGGCAGCCAGCCCGGCTCTCCGCTCTCCTGGACAAAAGCTACCGCTTCCCCGTTGACGAGCGCAGCACTGACACTTTTCATACCGGTAAAGCTGTCTGCGTGCCAGCCGTATTCCCGGCCAAGCAGATCCACAGCGAAGGTGCCTTGCACATCGGAAGCCGTTGTAATTACCGGATGACTGCCGAGCAGCCCGGCGATCTGCAGCGTCAGTCTGTTGGCCCCCCCGAGGTGGCCGGACAGCATGCTGATGACATGCTCCCCGCGCTCATCAATGACGATGACGGCAGGATCGGTTCTTTTGTCCTGCAGCAGCGGAGCAATCAGCCGGACCGCGGCGCCCAGTGAGAAGAACAGAATAACCCCCTCATAATCCCGGAAGAGCCGGGGGAGTAAATCTTTTACCGGCCCCTCAAAAAGCGATATCTCCCCAGCCCGCATCTCCAGCCCGCCGCTATACTTGGCATAACAAAAGACCTCCGTCTCCCCGAGCATCGCTCCCAGCTTCAGCGCCAGCCCGATGCCGTTTCGCGTGATCGCGACCGCTGCATACCGCCGCTTACTCACCAGAGCCAATTCCTTCCCGGCAGCCATGGGTAAATGCCTTGTCATAGAGCTTGGAGCGGTGCTGATCGCGGTCTGTCAGCCCGGGGTCCAGCGCCCAGCCGGCCAGGATCATGGCATGCATGGTGATGCCCGCTCCACGCAGATCTGCTTCCAGATTCTGCACCGTTGTCCGCAGAATCTGCTGATCCGGCCAAGTCGCCCGCTTCACTACAGCTACCGGTGTATCCGGGCTCCAGCCAGCAGCCAGGAATTCCCCGGTCACATGCCCGGCCAGGGAGGCACTAAGAAACAGCGCCACTGTACAGTGATGCTCAGCCAGCTTGCGCAGCTGCTCGCGCTCCGGCACCGGTGTGCGTCCTTCCGCACGGGTCAGAATTACCGTCTGTGTCAGATCAGGCACGGTCAGCTCTGCACCAAGCGCCGCAGCGGATGCAAAGACCGAGCTTACACCCGGCACGATTTCATAGCGGACGCCGCATAGCTTCAGCAGTGACATCTGCTCCAGAATCGCGCCGTACATGGACGGGTCGCCCGTGTGGACGCGGGCTACGCTTTTACCAGACTGTACTGCTGCCGCCATCAGCTCCACCTGCTGCTCCAGATCCAGCCCCGAGCTTCGCAGTACCTCTGCACCGGGCTTCACACTGTGGATCAGCTCCTCACTGACCAGAGAATCGGCATAGAGCACCAGGTCCGCTGAGCGCAGAATCCGGCTGCCTTTTACCGTAATCAGCTCAGGATCGCCGGGTCCGGCACCCACAATGTATACTTTAGGTTCGAGCACGATATCTGTCATTTGCTCACCACCATCAGACTTAAGTACTCCAGCTCCTTGCCCCGCAGATCCCGCGCATCGCGCCATACCGTTTCGTAAGGCGAGGTTACCTTGGTAACGACGGATGCTTTGCCGGACAGTCCCAGCTCATCCAGCACATCCAGCACCAGATCCAGCACCTTGGCCACCTTGAGGAATACCACCGTCTCGTGATGCAGCAGCGCTTCCTTCAGTGCCTCACGGTCATCTGTCGCCGGGATGATTCCCACCCGCTGATCTCCGTCCGCCAAGGGCTGCTCCAGGGCAGCAGCCGCACCCAGCACCGAGGAAATCCCCGGTATGGAGACGATCGGTACACCGGGATGCAGCTCCTGCATTAACCGGGCCAGGTGAATAAAGGTGCTGAACAGATTAGGGTCACCCTCCGTCACAAAAGCCACATCCCGGCCCTGCTTCAGCTCACTCCAGCACAGCTCCACAGTGCGGTTCCAGCCGCCTGCCAGCAGCACCGGATCTTTCGTCATCGGGAAGATCAGTCCGAGCATGATTTTCTCATCCGGCTTCACATGCATCTCGATGATTTCGTGGGCGTAGGATTTGCCGCCTTTTTTGGTTGCCGGGTAGGCAATCACCGGACATTCCCGCAGCAGCCGGCAGGCCTTGAGTGTAATCAGCTCCGGATCACCGGGGCCGACACCGACACCGTACAACGTCCCGATCGCCCGGGGAGTCAGCCTTTCCTCCAGCTTCAGCTCTTCCTCATCCATAGCATCATAGAGCGCACTTGCGGCCTGCATTGCCGCTTCTGCCAGCTGCGTTTCAGCGGCAATTCCTTCTCCCTCAGGTGCTTCCTGCCCGTCCACAGCCTGTACTGCCTGCTGACTCGCCTCCGTTACATGGGTCTTCATCGCGTATTCCTCCTTTGTTTCTGCTCGCTTCTTGCTTCCTTATATCTGAATATCTAATCTAATCTAATCTGATCTAATCTGATCTAATCTGTTCTGTTCTGATCAGCCTCAACTCTTCCGTCCACTAACCACATACACGGGATTCATACCCTCGAACCGGGTCATGCCGAGAATCGGCTTACCGCGTGATGCCTGAAGCATAGTTACCCCGCAATCCAGGCCTGCCTGCTTCAACGCCTCCATGCTTCCATATAGCGTCTCAATGGTGATCGCTCCAACGACAATCCGCCCTTCCGGCCGGAGTCTCGCGGCGCAGAGCGCGATAATATCCGCCAGCTCCCCGCCGCTGCCGCCGATGAACACTCCATCCGGATCCGGCAGACTCTCCAGGCCCTGCGGCGCTTTTTGATGTATGATCTGGAAATCGGCGCGGAACCTCCGGCGGTTCGCTTCCATGTTCGGCAGATTTTCCGCTCCCTTTTCCAGGGCATAGACCTTGCCGAGCCGGGCAATCCGCGCACATTCCGCCGCAACCGCACCGGAGCCGGAGCCGATATCCCATACCACCGCATCCTCGGACAGATTCAGCTCGGACAGGACGAGAGCCCGGACCTCACGTTTCGTGATGAGGCCTTTCTCCGGCTTCCGCTGCTGGAACTGCTCATCCGGATAAGCGAAGCCGCGCCGCAAAGTTGAGCCGGTTCCCGGCTTTCTGCGCAGGATAACTACATTCAGCGCCGCAAATTCACTGGTCTCCATCTCATCCAGCGTCCAGAAGCGGCAGATTTCTTCCGCTCCCCCCAGCCGTTCGCACACAAACGCTTCATATTCCATCATCCCGAACTCACGCAAATAAGCGGCAATTACCGCAGGCGTATTACTCTCGTCCGTTAGCAGAGCCACCTTGTGCTTGCCGTCTATGCGCTGGGCCAGTCCCTGGATGGGGCGCCCGTGCAGACTGATCAGCTCGGCATCCTGCCAGCTGTCCCCCAGCCGGGCAAACGCGAGCTGCACACTGCTATAGTGCGGAATAACCTCAACATGCTCCGGCCCGAACTTGCGGACAAGATACCCCGCGATGCCAAAAAAGAGCGGGTCCCCCGAGGCCAGAACCACGGTCCGCCGCTCCCTCCACAATCCCTCCAGCTTATCTGTAAAGGGCTTCAGCCCGCCTTGCAGAATGATTTTCTCACCGGTATATCCGCCAAAAAAATTCAATTGCCGTTCTCCGCCGAGCAGCACCTCACTGTTATTCACTTTGCTTAAGCTATCCGGTGTCAGGCCGCCGGCGCCATCCTCACCGATACCGATAACATAGATCAGGTTACCCACAGATCTCCGCCCTTCCCAGCACTCGGCCCTTCATCGTCATCAATACCATTTCCACAACCATGCCCCCGTTCATATGCTTCAGACTTTGTTCACAGGCATGCCGGCACAGGCTCTCAAAAAAAGCGGAATTCCCAGCCTCGGTCATCATATCCACCACCTGCGAGGCAGTATTGGCGGCGGCAATCTCCTTCACCTGCTTGTCATCTGCCCCGGCCTCCGCCGCCACGGCTGCCAGAAATCCGAAGTCAACAGGTGCGTTCTTCGAGTGGATCAGCATGGCACCTTGAGCGACCTTGGAGAATTTACCGGCCATGCCCACAAAGGTAACTTTCTTGATCCCATAGGCCTTGGCATGCTCCAAAGAGAAGCCTACATACTCCCCCATTTGGATAAAAGCTTCCTCCGGAAGCCCGGCAAACATCGCCATCGCATATTTCTCACTGCTGCCGCCGGTGGTCAGAATAATCTGCCCGTTCCCCGTCGCGGCCGCAACCGAAATCGCCTGGACCACACTCGCCTTGTAGGCTTCGGTGGAGAACGGGGTAACCACGCCCCGCGTGCCGAGGATAGAAATGCCGCCGATGATGCCGAGCCGCGGGTTCAGCGTTCTTAGGGCAATCGCTTCGCCTTCCGGCACGCTGATGACCACCCGCATCCCCCGCGCCGCGCCATGCTCCTCCAGCACACCGGACACCGCCTCCAGTATCATCCGCCGCGGCACCGGATTAATCGCCGCTGCTCCGACGGGCACCGGCAGCCCAGGCTTCGTCACCCGGCCGACGCCACGGCCGCCGTCGATCTCCACACCGGGGTGATCCAGCCAGCTCACCGCTGCTTCAATCCAGGCCTGATGCGTCGCATCCGGATCATCTCCGGCATCCTTGACCGTGGCACAGATTGCCGAGTCCGCTCCTTCGCACTGCCAGCCTGTAAGTTCAAAGGAATGCCGGAAGCCCGCCGGGAGATCAATATCCACAGCGGGAAGCCTGTCGCCTGTAATCAGCAGCAGTGCCGCACCCTTGGCTGCGGCGGCGGCACAAGCACCTGTGGTGTAGCCCCTGCGCAGAGGGGCAGCAGGAGTTGAGGAGGCAGGAGCAGCGGAAGGTGACGATGACAGACCGCCTGGTTCCGCACCTCCTGAGTCACCGCCGGACTCCGCAGCTGTGTCCGTCCCTGCCAGCCGGGATAGGGCAGGAGATGTTGGCTGTGCTTGCGGTCGCTGCTGAGGTTGCGGTTGCAATTGCGGTTGCAGTTGCAGTTGCGATTGCAGCTGAGGTTGCGATTGCAGCTGGGGTTGCGGTTCAGCTCCTGCAAGGGTACGGCAGTATTCTTCAATATTTTCCGATTCTCGTTTTGCTGCATACTTTGCATCATGCTCATGCCCGCGATTCGCTGCGGACTCTGCATCATGCTCATGCCCGCGATTCGCTGCGTACTCCGCATCATGCTCAGGCTCGCGATTCGCTGCGTACTCCGCATTCTTCTCAGACGCCCGCTTTGCAGTGTACTCTGCCGCGGACTCATTATCATGCTTCACCTCCGTTTCCTCCTATTCTGATCTGCCCGGTTGTCTGCTGTTTCCTCGCTCATGGCAATCCCTCTTTGTGATGATATGCAACCTATTTGGAGCATCGTAGATATATTTAGACACGCCAACAATTAAATAAGCGAGTTCAATCAACAATGCAGTCATTGATGTATTCAGTTCCAAGTGAAAATTCCATAATAGTTGTATAATGTGCAATTAAAATCAGCGAAAAGGTAGGCTAGCATCTTATAACTGTACTCTGTACAACTAAATCTGCCCAAATGGGTGAGAACAAGCAAAAAACAGTAGTTTAATTGTACGAAATACAGCTAAACGGATAATTGGTTGTAAATCAGACGTTTTAGTTGTACAAAGTGCAGTTAAGCATACCTCATAAGCCTAGACATATGGATTAGAACTTGTTCATATCCTGTTCAAAACCCGCTCAGACCCAACCTTATAGAGTTTTGGCCCAGCGCTAACGCAGATCCCGCTTATACCTGACGCAGACCTAATTTAATTCGCCCGCAGCCCGGCGGACCGCCAGCAGACTCAGTGCGTTGACCGCTGCAACGACGATTGTGCTTCCGCCTTTGCGGCCGATATTCGTGATGTAAGGAATGTCGAGCTTGCGCAGCTCATCCTTGGATTCCGCTGCCGAGACGAATCCGACCGGCATGCCGATGACAAGACCCGGCTGCGCTGTGCCTTCTTTTACCAGACGAATCAGTTCCAGCAGGGCAGTCGGCGCGTTGCCGATCACATAGATCCCTCCCGGAGCCTGTGCACAAGCTTTGCGCGTAGCCATAATGGCCCGTGTAGTCCCGAGCGCCTTCGCTTCTTCCATCACATCCGGATCAGAAATATGAACCCTGACTTCCCCGCCGTACCGCTGAATCCGCTCCTTGGCAATGCCCGCCTCCACCATCCGCACATCGGCAATAATCGGCTTGCCCTGCAGAATGGCGCTGATCCCCGCCTCAATCGCCCGCGGGTGAAAAACAAGACTGCGCCCCAGCTCAAAATCGGCAGAAGCATGAATGATCCGCTGTACTATTTTGTACTCCAGCCTGCTAAAGGAATGTTCACCAATCTCTTCAGTAATCATCTGAAAACTCAGACCTTCTATTTCCTGCGGCTGTACTGTCACCGGCTTGAAATCCGTACCAAAATCCACAGTTACCCCTCCTTGTTCATTTGCAGCGCAGTTCTCACGGCCTCCGTAATCTCGTCAAAAGAGTCAAACACCTTCCCGCTCTCTCCAAAGCTCAGCTCCGGCCGCATAATTAAAATGACGTAAAGCCCCATATCCAGCGCGGCATGCAGCTTCTCATCCACCGAGCCTTCCGCCCCGCTCTCTTTGGTAATCATCACCTGTGTGCCATATTGCCGGTAAAGTGCCTCGTTCATCTCTCTGCTAAAAGGGCCCTGAAGCGCAATAATATTCCGCTGCTCAATGCCAAGGGACAGGCATTTCTCCATATTCTCCAGGCAGGGCAGCAGTCTGACCGTCAGCCGGATATCCGGATCTCCCAGCAGCGCTTCCGCAAACACCTCAAGTGTCTTGCCGCCGGTCGTCAGCATAACGGAACCCTTGAGTTCCCTGGCCTTGCGCGCAGCCTCTTCATAGGAATGCACAACGATCAGCCGGGGGTGGCTGTCATAGATAAGACTTTGCCGCTCGTAGCGAAAATAGGGCAGGCCCAGCGCTGCAGCCGCGCCCATAGCATTGGCGTGTGCCTCCAGCGCAAAAGGATGGCTGCCGTCCACTACTGCACGATAGCCGCCCTCCTGCAGCAGCGAGATCATGGCCGGCTTATCCAGCCTGCCGACCCGGGAGCGGATTGCTGCGGCTTCCAGCCGTTCAGCCGCACTGGGCGTTACGACAGAGGCCTGCAGCGGCAGGCCTTGTCGCGACAGGTTCAGGGCCAGCTCCCGGGCATCGCTGGTGCCGCACAGCATGAAGATCATCGCGGCTGGCGCAGATCCCGGTTGTCTGCCGGAGCCGCTGTTCCGGTTACATCATGCCGGTCTTGATGCCCATGGTCATGATCCGCGCGATCGTGATGCCCATGCCTATGATGCCCATGACCGTGATGCCCGTGTCCGTGATGCTCATGCCCATGTCCTCCATGTGCGTGATCCCCGTGATCGTGTTCCTGATGATCGTGGTGTCCATGATCATGTTCCCCGTGCTCATGCCCATGATGTTCATGCCCGTGATGCCCGTGCCCATGATCCCCATGTCCATGCCCCTCCTCACCATGGTGATGATGATGGTGGTGGTGCAATGCCGCTTCATCACGGTACTTGCAGTTATCGCAATTGCTGAAAGACTGTCCCTCCATCGTCTCCTCAATGCGCTCTGTAAGCATATCCACAAGCAGCGGGTGCGTGCCGAGCTGGCGGCCGAGCTGCACTTCAATTTCCGGATGCTCTGCGGCGAAATGAGAAACCATTTCTGCGAACTGCTTCATCAGCACTCCGGTGAACAGCAGATACGGCACAACTATAATCTTACGCGCACCCAGTGCCAGGCAGCGTTCAAGCCCATCCGGAAGCGACGGCTTCGTGATGGCGATGAAGCAGCTTTCAACGCTTTGGTAAGACGTTCTTTCCCATAGCAGCCGGCCCAGCTTATAGAAATCACTGTTGGCATCCGGATCACTGCCCCCGCGCCCCATAAGCAGCACGATGGTATCCTTATCCTCTGCTGCAGATGTTGTACAGGCTTGGGCTTCCTGCAAACTCAAGTCTGCAGCTCCGGCTTCATTACTGTCTTTCACAGAAGCAGAAAGCGGTTCAGCTTCCCGTATCCGGTCCAGCACAATATCGACAGCCCGCTCCTGAACACCCAGCGGACGCCCGTATACAAACTCCACCCCCGGATATTTCAGCTTGGCTTCATCGATCGCCATAGGAATATCCAGCTTGGAATGGCCCGCCGCGAACAATATAATCGGCACAATATAAATTTGCGTCGCACCGCCCTCCACGCATTTGGCAATTCCGCCCGCGATTGAAGGTGAGGCTAGCTCTATGAAGCAGGTCTCAAACTTAAGCTCCGGCTTGCGGGCGGCTAGCTGGCTGGTGAATTGCAGCAGCTCATCATTTCCCGCTTGAATCCGGCTGCCGTGTCCAACCAGTAATACGGTTCTCATCATGCGTACTCCCTCTATGCTGTCATTATTATCTATACTTCCTGCAGTGCTGTTCACCTGTTCTTCAATACTGCCCATCCGTTCATAAAAAGCATGAAACCGCTCCTTCTCCCGGCCTTGCGCAGTATAATGCTCTACTGCCGCTGCTACAGCAGCCACGGCTTCATCTTCATCCATACCTTCCCGGACCAGAGTGCCGGCATGCGCTCCCCGGCCCGACTTCTTGCCGCCCAGATAGAGCTCATAGCTGCCCCGCGAAAGGACCAGCCCGATGTCATCCAGAACAGCCGAGCTGCAGGCCATTCCGCAGCCCGCCACGCTGATATGCAGCTCTTTGGGTACAGCGAGCCCGTGCAGCAGGGTATGCAGGCGGACCGCCGCGCTTAAAGCGCCGCTTCTCCGCAATTCACAGAACCCGCAGGTTTTTACTTTCACATAATCACCGGGTATACTAACGCTCAGTCCTGCCTCTGTAAGCTTCGCCGCCACCTCAGCACGGTGACCCGGATGGCTCCGCAGCAGAAAATGTCCGTCCTTCGTATAGATCAGCTGCCCCTCATCGCCTGCCAGCTCCGCCAGCAGTTTCATCTGGATACCGCTGAATCTGCGGCTGCCGATGACAGGAGAAACCTCCAGCTCGAAGGTTTCATCAGCGTGTTCCGCCAGCTGAACTGCAGGAATACGTGGACGCTCCACGCGCGCAGACGCTGCCAGGCTTAGCACCGCAGCCTCCTCCGTCCGTCCCCCGTCAGTTGGAGCCATTCTCTCTGACACCAATCGCTCTACCTGTCCGGTTTCACCGGCAGCTGCACCCGGTGCCACTGCTCCATCTATCCGCTCCGCCTCAGCAGCCACACTCTCCACCGCTGTCCCTTCAGACCGTCCCGCCTCAGCCGCCACACTCTCCGCCGCAGCCAGCGACCAAGGTTCGGCCGCAGTGCGCAGCCGCTCATGCGGCTTCAGCGCCTGCGTCTGTGCACCTAGATTGTACTTGCGCTCGTATCCGCGCGGCGTAACCATTAGACCCTCGTAGACCACCGTCGCGGAGTTGCCGACGACAACCGTAGAGAGCATGCCGATCTCATGCTCCAGCATCTCCTGCAGCGTAGTGACGATCGTCTGCTGACGGTCACGGTAGGCGCTTTTGACAATGCCGACCGGCGTGGAAGGATCACGGTAACGCAGCAGGATATTGCGTGCTTCTTCAATCTGGCGCGTCCGCTTGCCGCTGCGAGGGTTATAGAAGGCGATCACGAAATCCGCAGCGCCCGCCGCTTCTACACGCGCGGCAATGCTCTCCCACGGGGTAAGATGATCGCTGAGGCTGATTGTGCAGGAATCATGCATGATCGGCGCTCCCAGCAGGGAAGAACAGGACTGGATCGCCGATATTCCGGGGATCACCTCGACCTCTACTCCGTCAGCCCGGTTCCAGCCCCGTTCAATCAGCACCTCGTAGACGAGACCCGCCATGCCGTATACACCGGCATCGCCGCTGGATATTACGGCAATGGTCTGGCCGTCCTCGGCTCGGCGGACGGCCTCCTGCGCCCGGCTGACCTCTTCGGTCATGCCGGTGCCGACAATCTCCTGATGCCGCAGCAGCGGTTTGATCAGATCCACATAAGTGTTATAGCCGATTACAGCCTCACTCTCTTCGAGAGCAGACAGCGCCCGGCCGGTAATATGCTCCAGCGCTCCGGGACCGAAGCCGATAATCAGCAGCTTGCCTTGTTTCTTCATCCTTCTTCCCCCGTTCATGAATACCTGTATTAACTATTCAGCAGCCTGTTTAGTACAGCTTTGAAATCTCCCGCCGTGCGGGGGGCTGGCTGGCCGGCGGTGTGCCGTGCAGGCAGGCTGTACCACAAGTCGGCCAGCAGCGGCAGACCGAGGCCGATGGCCTGCAATTCTTCCGCCCCGGCAAAAATCTCCTCCGGCGTCCCCTCAGCCCGGCACCTCCCCTGATCCAGTACGATAATCCAGTCCGCCCAGCGGTACGCCAAGTTCATATCATGCGTAGCCATAACTACGGTTGTGCCTTTTTCATGTATAAGATCAAGACCCTGGAGCATCTGTGTCTCGGATAACGGGTCCAGATACGAGGTCGGCTCATCCAGCAGGATCAGCTCCGGCTCCATCGCCATTACTCCGGCGAGTGCGGTGCGTTTTTTCTGCCCCAGGCTAAGCTGGTGAACCGGTTTGTCACTCAGCTCCGTCAGGTTCAGCAGTTCCATGACACTGCGGCAGCGCTCAGCTATTGCGGCTTCGTCCATCCCCGTTCCCCGCAGCCCGAAGGACACATCCTCCAGAGGTGTGCTCAATATGAGCTGCTGCTCCGGGTCCTGAAAAACAAGACCCACACTGCGCCGCAGCGCGGCCAGCTCTTTTTTGGCATAGGACAATGTCCTGCCTCCCTGCTGAACCGTACCCTTCTGTGGACGCAGAATGCCGACAGCATGCAGGAACAGGGTCGATTTGCCCGAACCATTGTGGCCGAGCACCGCCGTTTTGCGGCCTTTGGGAATGGAGATGGTTAGTTCACGCAGCGCGGCTTCCTTCGTATCCGGGTAATGAAACACCACCCCGTCAAAAGCCAGACTATATTCCATGTCCATGACGTACTCCTCTAATGTGATTTGGCAAAGCGGTATCGGATAAATGTTGTACGTTTTACAGCTTTGAATCCTGGATACTCCGGCCTTCTGGGGGATTGTTGTATGGAATACAACAATCTTCCCTCAGAGCCAACTAAATGAAGTGAAATGCTGCCTTTTGTACAACAATCTTGGAATACATCCGATATTCCGGGGAAATTGTTGTACTTTGGGCATGATTTCAACAAAGCCAGCAGATTTCCTGCACTAAAATCTTAAATTCAACCCCGCAGCCACAGCCAAAGCTGCGCCAGCGCCAGCACAGCGATCCCGGCATACGCCCGGACCGCATAACGCCGCGGCACAGGCCGCGCGGTATACGGCGGCAGAATGATCTCCCCCGTGAACCCGCGGGTCAGCAGCCCCTGCGACAATCCGTAATAACGGTGCATCGTATTGCCGAAGAGGGCCGCGGTCATGGCCGCAGTCTCCCGCAGCCTGGCCTTATACCCTCTGCGGCCGCCGCGCAGCCTCCGGGCCAGCATCAGCCCGTGCGCCGCATCATTCAGCAGGAACAGGAAGCGGTACATGATCAGCATCAGCTCCAGCACAATCTGCGGCATACGCAGCTTGCGCAGCACCTGCAGAAGCTCGCTGAACGGGGTGGTGAACATCAGGAAGAAGAAGCAGCTCATGCAGGCCGAGATTCTGGCCAGCAGTTCACCGGCCCGCTCCAGCCCTGCTGCCGTGATATACACCGGAAGAGGCGGCCCCGAAATCCGGAATATGCCAGCTTCCCCGGCAGCCGGGTGGCCGAATTCCACGAGCAGCGCCGGTACACTAAGGCAATAGAACAGCAGCGCCGTGCCAAACAACAGCCCGTAGGCGCGATAGGGAATTTTGGCATGCAGGATGCACCAGGACATCATCCACAGCGTAATCACAAGCTGCAGCACCGGATGCACGGTATAGGAGAGCAGGAACATCAGTGCCGCGAACGAGCTTTTCCACATGGGAGACAGCTGCCTCAAGGCATTATTATAAGAAAGGACATCAATTCGTCTGATCACTTGCTGATGCTGTTCTGCTTCGCCTGGCCTTGTTTCCCTTTCAGCAGCCCCAGTGAATATCCGATCACCCCGGCGCCAATCGCCGCCTGCAATGCGAACAGCATACTCTCCGTCTCACCCGGAAGCTCGGTCAGCGGCTTGAACCAGGGTTCATATTCGGGGTTAATCTCTGTGATCACACCCTCGGCAGCATCATCGGCCCCGCCGAAATCACCACTCACGAACAGCAGCGGCAAGACACACAGCAGGACAACAGCCAGCAGCATCAATCCATTTTTCCATTTATTGCTCATTATGCATTTCCCCCTTTGACCTTACGTTTCAGGAGCGACATTTCATTCGGACTGTACGATTTCAGCCAGTTCCACAATAATACGGTCAGCAGCCCTTCGCTGATGGCCAGCGGAATCTGCGTCACGGCAAAGATCCCCCCGAATTTGAGAAAAGACGCCAGGACTCCGCCATCCGCAGCCGGAAAAGCCACCGCAAGCTGGAAGGAAGTCACTACATAAGTCATCAGATCGGCAACCGCCGCTGCACAGAATAAGGCCAGCTTCTCGCGGTCCGGCAGCTTCATCATCAGCTTATAGACTGCATATCCGGCAAAAGGCCCCGCGACCGCCATCGAGAACGCATTCGCCCCCAGCGTAGTGATCCCCCCGTGCGCCAGAAGCAGCGCCTGAAACAACAGCACGATCGAGCCGATCACGCCCATCGGCAACGGTCCCAGCATAACTGCGCCAAGTCCGGTACCTGTAGGATGCGAGCTGCTTCCGGTAACGGAAGGCATTTTGAGCGCCGATAAGACGAAGGTGAACGCCCCTGCCAGACCGAGCAGCAGCTTCAGCTCCGGATTCTCCCTGGTCATCGATCTAAGCCTGATAATCCCGAGTATGAAGAACGGTAAGAACGCCACCCACCAGAACACGGCCCAGCCTACCGGCAGAAACCCTTCCATAATGTGCATAGCCTGGGCCGTTCCCGGTTCATTCAGCATAAAGTACACTGTAAATCCGGCAATCAGCGCCGCAAAACTCCAAAATCCGCGTTTCTTCATTTGTCAGCCTCCAAGTTTCTTTAATATAGCAAACCCAAAAAACTCCCGCCCTTCAGGGTGGGAGTGTATGTACGCAGGTATGATTCGATAGAGAGCACTGCCGTGCGCCAACAAGGGGTTCTGCACCCGGTCGCTCCGCATGGGCCGCTCAACGCTGTGTCTGCATAACATTGAACCGGCTCTGATCTTGATCTTCAAGATTCCCTCCGGTCCTGCAGGCACATCGCTTCATCTCATTAACCTATCCGTACACCGCTCCTATCCGCGTAGAGTCGTGGTGTGCGTAATCAAGGTAGGTCTCCTGGCTTGGAATACGGGCGCTATATCCTTCGTCTTCCCCGGGGTTCTCCCCGAGTGACATCATGAAGTTCAGCTCTTCCTTACAGTGGCGGGACCGCTCGGGACTTGCACCCGATTCCCTGTTATCCCTTGCCTGATCCGGCAAGAGCACCTTGTTACATCGCTAATCCATCCTACATCATAGCGGAACAGGCTCTGCATGTCTGTGATAAAATTGGAGCGGCTGCGAGGCGCAGTATTCATTTGCTTGTAAGGCAGCGTTCATTTGCTTGTAAGAATGTCATTTGAGTAATATAATTATTAACTATATAACCTGAACGTGGAGGCAGCGCATGAAACTTGATCTAACCGACCAATCTTTACCCGTGTACGAAGCGTTATCCAGTGCTGTGCGCCTGCAGATGCTGCGGCTCCTGTCCGAACAGCCTATGAACGTCAAGGAACTGGCCGGGGCGCTGAAGCTCAGCAGTGCCATTATGACGATGCATGTGCGCAAGCTGGAAGCTGCCGGACTGATCCGCAGCCACATGGCTCCCGGGCGCAGCGGACTACAGAAGATTTGTACACTGGCCGCCGAGAGTGCTGAGATTATTTTCCCTGGACAAGCCAGAACACAGCGCAGAGGCTACCGTAAGGAAATACCCGTGGGCCACTACTCTGATTTCCAGATTGAACCGACCTGCGGATTATCTACAACCGAGCGGGTAATCGGCAACTTTGACGATCCGCGGTATTTCTGGGATCAGGAGCGGGTGAATGCAGGCATCCTGTGGTTCGGCAAAGGATTCGTGGAATATAAAATCCCGAACTTCCTGCTGTCCAGCCAGAAGCCTGAGGAGCTGGTCATCACGATGGAGATTGCCTCCGAAGCCCCGTCCATCAATAATAACTGGCCTTCCGACATCACCTTCACACTGAACGGACAGCGGCTCGGTTTCTGGACCAGCCCCGGCGACTACGGGGACAGCCCGGGCAAATACACTCCTGCCTGGTGGCCTGCGCTCACCAACCAATATGGACTGCTTAAGCAGCTGAGGATTACTCCGGCGGGCACGTTCATGGACGGTCAGAAGCTGTCAGAGGTTACACTGGAGCAGGTCGGTATCCGTGATAAGCAGTGGACGTTCAAGGTCTCTGTGGAAGAGGATGCGGAGCATATCGGCGGCCTTACCTTATTCGGCAAGGGGTTCGGCAACTATAACGAGGATCTTGTGTTTGAGCTCTTTTATACAGATGCAGTTGATGCTTCGGCAAGTGCCAGTCTGGCGGAATGACCCAAACAGGATGGTGCAGCAAACAGCGGCAGCGGGAGACCTTAAGCTCAGGTCCCCCGCTGCCGCTGTTGTGGTTACGGGTGTATTGCAGGACAGCTTTGCAGTTTAACCAGTCACCGGCTGCCACAGGCCGCCGCCCGGCAGCGGACAGCCGCGTGCCTTCAGCCGGGCTACAACCGGTATAATACAGCCGCAGGCAATGCAGGTTACGCCATCCTGCAGCTTGGGACAAGCTCCGCATAGGGCAACCCGCTCGGCGTATACTTCGTCCGGGGCTGTATTCTCCGGATTGAACATGGAGGAGGCGAGAATCCGGGCAATCTGCGCTTCCGTCACCTTGTACTCTTCCCGGCATCCCTTGCATGCTGAGGTTGTAGTCATGCTGCGCTCCCTCCCGTTAAGCTCCCGGAGTAATTGCCAGTACTGTCACCGACATTGGCGGCAGTTCAACCGTAAGCGTGTCGCCTTCAAGCTGGAAGGCGGTGAACGGCTGCGGTACTACCGCTTCCGGCTGCCCGAAGGTATTGTGGGCATCGATGGAAGACCCTGCAAGTGTAGTGCCGCTTACGGCTGCTGACTGTCCAGCCAGTCCGCGCAGCTCCAGCGGCAATACTGCCGGTGCAGCGTGATTCAGGTTGCACAGGCTGACGTGAATGACGCCCTCTGCTGTTACGGAAGCTGAAGCAGATACTTCAGGAATCTCCACGCCCTCATAGCTGTAAACCGGGCTGTCGAT
Organism: Paenibacillus sp. FSL H8-0259; assembly: GCF_037963255.1. Taxonomy (NCBI): domain Bacteria; kingdom Bacillati; phylum Bacillota; class Bacilli; order Caryophanales; family Paenibacillaceae; genus Paenibacillus; species Paenibacillus sp. FSL H8-0259. The sequence goes on along the minus strand of NZ_CP150147.1, from coordinate 2,281,930 downwards.
CGTCAGATCCAGCAGCTCCGCATCCTGATGTACTTTATACATATTGAATACATGGTAGGTTGGAGTCAGAAGCATTTTCTCGCCTTCGGTCAGAATTACAGCCTGCAGCACGTTTACAGTCTGGGCAATGTTCGCCATCCGTACACGGTCGCTGTGCTTGTGGAAGATATTCAGGGTCAGACCGGCAACCAGCGCATCACGGATCGTGTTCTGCTGGTAGAGGAATCCAGGGTTCGTACCGGGTTCCACATCATACCAGGTGCCCCATTCATCAACGATCAGGCCCACTCTTTTGTCCGGATCGTATTTGTCCATAATGACACTGTGGCGGGTAACCAGCTCATCCATGAACAGCGCCTTCTTCAATGTGTTGAAATATTCATCCGTTCCATAGCCGGTAGCCGCACCTTTATTAGCCCAATCCGAAGTCGGCAGGGTGTAGTAATGCAGGGTAAGCGAATCCATGAAGCGGGTGGCTTCGCGCATCAGTACTTCGGTCCAGTTATAGTCATCCGAGTTCGCACCGCAGGCGATCCGGTGAATCTTGTTATCCCCATAGTTGCGCACATAAGTCTGATATTGGCGGTACAGGTCAGCATAATACTCAGGACGCATATTGCCGCCGCAGCCCCAGTTCTCATTGCCCACGCCGAAGTAAGCTACACTCCAGGCCTCTTCCTGTCCATTCTTCTGGCGCAGCTCAGCCATCGGCGATACACCGTTAAAGGTCAGATACTCAACCCACTCGGACATCTCCTGTACCGTTCCGCTCCCTACATTGCCGTTGATGTACGGCTCACATTCCAGCATGGCGCAGAGCCGCATGAATTCATGTGTACCAAAATGATTGTTCTCAACCGCACCGCCCCAATGGGTATTGATCATGCGCTTGCGTTCTTCACTTGGGCCAATGCCGTCCTTCCAGTGATATTCATCGGCGAAGCAGCCGCCCGGCCAACGCAATACGGGAATCTTCATTTCCTTAAGCGCTTCCACCACATCGTTACGGATACCGTTCGTGTTCGGAATCGGTGAATCCTCGCCAACCCAGATACCTTCATAAATACAGCGGCCCAGATGCTCAGCGAAATGTCCGTAGATGTTGCGGTTAATTGTGCCTTTGCGGATGTCAGTGTTCAGTAAAATGCGTTCTGCCATTTCAGTTAACGCTCCTCTTTAAGTTAATATATTTGTTAATCATTTAACACTTATATTAATATTATAGTCAGGCTTCCGCTGGTTCGTCAATCTTTAAATTAAGTGGCTCGTGCACCGTTTCTTAAGAATCCTTCCATCCATCGCTGCAGTGGCGCATAGGATAAAGTACTGCTTTGGGTGGTCAGACCCGTTTTCCCTCCAAAAAAATCCCTTGACACCGAGCTGTCAAAGGATAAGGGTAAGCCGAAAGATCTTCATGTTGTGGGGGAACGGACTTCAGCGATCAGGTCTGCGACGAGAATATAACGGTCGGGAGCCGCGCCGATAAAGTGAAAGGGATAGCAGGTACTTACGGTTAGGACAGCGTGGTCTGTAGGTACAATAATCGTTTTATCATCTTTATCAACAATCCGTATAGTACTTATCTTATAGGTGAAAGAACCCGCTGATGTATCAACGACAAGCTCGTTCCCTATTTCCAGTTCGCCTAATTTAGCAAAGACAGTATCCCGGTGTCCGGATAGAACCGAATTGTTATTCTCACCCGGCAGGACGCTTTCCGAGAAATGTCCAATTCCCTCCTCCAGCTCATCCTCGTCTGTCCCGTGTATAATCGGAAGAATTTGCTGTAAAGCCGGAATTTTCAGCTTTCCGATAACATCGCCTTCAAGCGGCCTTATGGGATAAAGGATATCCTCCTGCGGCGGTATGCTGCTGGAATCGCTTCCTTCTACCGGAACGGCGATGCTGCTCTTTACACTATTGCGCAGATCAGCCTGAATTGGGATTCGATCAGTATTCTCATTATAATCAACGGGAACGGTTTGCGCCTGGATATGAATCAGGGCCCAAGAGATAGACAAGATCCCCAGAATCATTGATCCCAGGGAGATAATGTATATCTGTTTTCCGGCTTTTACTTTATGCTCAGTGTGCCGTTTATTCACGAAGCTTTCTCCTCCATAAGATTACTCCTCCCATTATGGTTAATAGAGATCCGGAGAGAAGCAAGTTGTACCACGGCGTCGCGGTAGCCGGAAGCTGGCCTCCGGTGACTGTAGGTACAGATACGGGAACCGCCTCAAACTTAAACACTGTTCCGTTATGGGAAGTGAATCTCACCAGAATATTATAAGTCCCTACCGGTGCTTTAGCGATCCTATAATTGACACTTTCAGTTCCTTCTATATTGTATAACTTCCCCCCCAGATCGAAATTCCACACTCCTGTTTCTTCTTGATTATCAGGGAGCTTTGCATCAATAATCATATCCCCGTCCGGAAGTAAGCCTACTTTAACCCATTCCGTTTCAACAATCCAAGCAGGCACTGCCGGCAGCTCCGCAGGAGATGAAGCAGCAGGAGTGTTGACAGGTGAAGCAGCGGGGCCTGGCATTGCTGTAGCCGGTATTGGTGTGGCCGTAGCTGGTATTGGCATTGCTGTAGCTGGTACTGGCGTTGCCGTGGCCGGTATTGGTATTGCCGTAGCTGGTACTGGTGTTGCCGTGGCCGGTACTGGCGTTACCGGAGCTGGTACTGGCGTTGCCGTGGCCGGTACTGGCTTTGCCGTGGCCGGTATTGGTATTGCCGTAGCTGGTACTGGCGTTGCCGGAGCCGGTACTGGCGTTGCTGTAGCCGGTACTGGCGTTGCCGTAGCCGGTACTGGCGTTGCCGTAGCTGGTACTGGCGTTGCCGTAGCTGGTATTGGCGTTGCCGTAGCTGGTACTGGCGGTTGTACCGGTGGTTCCACAGGCGGCTCCTGTACACAAGCCGGAACAGTAATGTTAGACGGGCCCGGGCCAGTGAATGTAACTGCATCTTGTGACAGAATTCTGCCATTTATAATAGTATTAATACCAACCGTTGTTGCTGAAGATTGACTCAATAAACTGCCATTGAACTCCGTATTTGCCGCGAGTGTCGCGGCCCCGTTTACCACCCAATAGATATTACAGGCTTGTGCCCCGTCTGTTAATAGAATCTTCGTACCGGCCGTTGTATCCAATGTCCCAGCAATTTGGAAGATAAAAATATCATCACCGCTAAGCGTTACATCAGCACTGATATTAACTGCACCCGGATAATTATATATACCGGGCAGCAGGATTTCGCCTCCCAGATCTGCTCCAGCCGTTCCATTAACAGTAGGCACCTGTGAATTCGCATACACAATGGCATTACCCAAATCAATGTCAGCAGCATGATAAACACTATCATCTAAATAATTATTCCCATTTGTTATATGTGGAATTACGGTCTGAGTAATAGCTCCCGTATTTCCGGAAACGGAAGTCTCAACCGTTGTCATCGTCTTTGCAAGTAGTCCGAAAGTGGCTGCTGAACCCAAATTCATTTCTATTACCGCAGCTGAAGCGGGCAGCAAAATCCTTGAAAAAGACAGCGTGAAAACCAGCACAATTGCGGTGAGTCCTAGATATTTTAGTTTCATACGCATGCTCCCTCTTTTTTTGTTTCCAATTTTTACCATTATATCTTATTAATTCTACAGTAGTCTTGTCAAATAAGCAAAGTAAATCTGTAATTCCGTACCATACACGATATACCGCCCCTGCTGAACCGAACCCAATACACTGCAAAAAACCACCAAATACCCGAAAGTGTCTGACGGCTTTACATTATTGTTCCGGCAAGATTCATTTCACTGTCCATACAAAAGATGATATTATGGCAGTGGCAACCAAATAAAACACATGGAGAATACTATGATCAGACCCATATGTAAAGATATGACGATTCTAAGCCAGAAGTCCACACCGGCAACTAAAGAGGATCTGCCGGTGTTAGATGACCTTCTGGATACATTGCGCGCGAATGCAGACCGGTGTGTCGGCATGGCGGCTGATATGATCGGTGTCAATAAGCGCATCATCGCGTTCAGTATCGGACCAGTGAATGTCCCCATGATTAATCCGGTCATCACGGGGCGTAACAGTCCTTATGAGGCTGAGGAGGGCTGTCTCTCACATGATGGCGTACGCAGAACTATGCGCTATGATTCCATTGAGGTAGAGTTCCTCGACCGTAATTTCAAACCGCAGAAGCAGACCTTCACCGGATTTGCGGCGCAGATCATTCAGCATGAGATCGATCACTGCGACGGAATTGTAATCTGAGCCCGGCATATGGTATTCAGTTGTCAGGGATAACACAAAAAGACCCCTATCGCGAGACTTTCGCGAGGGGTCTTCTGCTTATTCAGGAGGCTCTGGCCTGCCTAAGCCTATAACTAAGCTCTTCTCAGCCCAAATCTCCGAGTTCAATCTGTACGATTCCCCGGTCATCCCGGACCTCGGCGATCCCGCCGATCAGATGCATCAGGCTGCCGAACTCCAGCTCATTGAACTTGCGTGCCGCAGTATCCCGCTGCAGTGCCCACAGACAGTCCGCCAGTTCGCAGACCACCGGCACATCGCAGCGGATTTCCGCCAGCTCCCGCGAGAGATGCAGCATATCGAGGTCAGCCTCGATTTTGGCCCGCACGCCTTTGGGCAGCAGATGCAGGTTCTCAATGACACCTTCCACGGTGCCGTATTCGGTCAGCAGCTTGGTGGCTGTTTTCTCACCGATGCCCTTAACGCCGGGATAATTGTCGCTGGTGTCTCCCATGAAGCCCTTCAGGTCAATCACCTGTGCAGGGGTGAGGCCACGTTCAGCAAGGAGCTCCGCCGGATCATACACTTTATAGTTGGAGCGGCCTTTTTTCATAATCACGACCTTGACGCTGTCATTCACCAGCTGCAGCATATCGTGGTCACCTGTGAGAATATAGACCTCTGACTCCCCGCTGTAGCACGAAGCCAGTGTACCGATGCAGTCATCTGCCTCATAACCAACCAGACCGATATTCGGCACGCCCAGCTCGGCCACTACCTCTTTCACGAGGTCAAACTGCGGAATCAGCTCCAGCGGCGCATCAATGCGGTTCGATTTGTAACCGTCATACTTCTCCGTACGGAACGTACCCTTGCCCATATCCCAGCAGCAGACCACATGTGAAGGCTCAAACGTACTCACCGCGTCGAAAAAATACTGCAAAAATCCATACACCGCATTCGTCGGAAGCCCGGCGCTGGTCTTGCGGATATATCCTCCATAAGAGGTAGCATAAAAAGCCCGGAACAGCAGAGCCATTCCATCAACGATCATTACCCGGCCCTTAGTTTCTGTTACTGTGCTCATGTGTAACCTCTCCTTGTGCATACAATTTGCATTGCGCCTCTAGGAGTATTCTATCAGAAAACTAGTAATCTTATAAGAGTGCATCCAGATTCCCACAGCTCCAATCATTGGGAGGCCCGGCCGGAATTAACTACTGTAGCACCAAATCATAGTTAAAAATCCCTTCGGACGCCAGTAAATCTTCAAAGTCTCTCACCGCTAAGGGCTTACTGTACAGGAATCCTTGAATCTCATCGCATTTATAATCAGACAGAAGCTCTAGTTCTTCCATTCGTTCCACCCCTTCAGCTATGACCTTCATACCCAGATTGTGTGCCAGGAAGATTAAAGATGATACAATCGCCTGATCACAATTGCTGCTTATCATTTCACGAATGAAGATCCGGTCAACTTTGAGTGTATCTATTGGAAAATACTTAAAATAACTTAAAGAAGATTGTCCGCTTCCAAAATCATCTATCGCGATATTCACACCGGTTGCTTTGATACTTTCTACGGTTGCTATCATGCTCTCCGTATGTGTCAGAAATCCGCTTTCTGTAATTTCAAGTTCCAGCCTGCGAGGATCTACGTTGGTTTCACGTATAATTCCAGAGAGGATACTTGGAATATCATCCATCATCAGTTGCCTGACGGACAGGTTTACTGAAATACGAATTGCTGACGTTAAATGCTCCTCCCATTTGTTCAACTGTCTGCAGGCAGAGAGGAGCACCCATTCACCAATCGGACAAATGAGCCCCGTCTCTTCAAGGATAGGAATGAAAATCTCGGGGGAGATCATTCCGAATGTGGGATGCTCCCAACGTAGCAATGCTTCAGCGCCCACAATTTTCTGTCTGGGAACATCGACCTGTGGTTGATATACGAGAAAAAATTCTTCATTTTCGAGCGCATGGTGTAGATCTTTCTCAAGCTGCTGCCGATAAAGAGGCTCCTCTGCTTTTGGGACATTGCTGATAAGTTTCCGAGATGACTTCCTGTAAGCAGTTACTCGTAAAAAAAGATAAATACAAATACCGGCGGATACAATGAATTTCAGAATTATTATCAGCATATTCTTTACCTTAATTCCTATAAATCTTGAAACCGTTTAAATTGTCGTACAAATCCTCGGCCATTTGGGCTAAGGAAGCTGAGGATGCTGATATTTCTTCCATTGATGCTAGCTGTTCTTCTGTTGCTGCTGCAATATTCTGCGTGCCGGAGGCAGAAGTTTTGGCAGAAGTATTGATCTCTTCCACCGAACGAAACACTATTTCTGTTCCTGCTGCCAGATCCTGAACTTCATTTGTGACTTCCCTGATCTGGGCGGCGACGTTATCCACAGACTCTTCAATCTGTGCAAATGCTTGCCCTGCCGAATTCACAATCTCGATCCCGCTCTCAACCTCTTTAGACGTGCGTTCCATGGATCGGACAGCTTTGCCTGTTTCCGACTGAATCGTACTGATCAGGACAGATATTTTTTGGGCCGATCCTGCTGATTGCTCAGCCAGCTTGCGGACCTCATTCGCGACAACCGCAAATCCCCGGCCATGTTCTCCAGCCCTGGCCGCTTCGATTGTTGCGTTCAGCGCGAGCAAATTGGTTTGTGCTGAAATCCCTGATATAGTGTCTACAATCTGACCTATCTCTTCTGACTGCTGTTCTAAACCATGAATAATGCTGTTCAGCTCTTCAATCGCCGCATAGATTGAACTCATTTGACTCACAGCTGTATGGACCGCTTCATTTCCCTCCAATGATAGATCTGAAGTCTGTGAGGCTGTTTCAGACATGTTCTGAGCATTCCGTTCAATAAGCTGAATACTGTCCTTCATATGTTCCATTGTTCTGGCCGTTACTTCAACCGCATGAACCTGTTGATCTGCACCTCCCGCTACTTCTTGAACGTTTGCCGCAATATTTTCACTGGCTGTGCTGGTCTGTTCCGCATTTGCCGTAAGCTGCACAGAGAACGCCGCAACCTGCTGCGAAGTCTCTGTAATCTGCCCGAACAGGTTTCTTAATACCTCGAGCATAGTATTGAGAGAATGCGTCAGTTGCCCGAGTTCATCTCTGGAACGATAACTTGCTTCTCCGGTGAAATCTCTGTTCTCCGCTTCTTTCATAAGCTTCTGTACAGCCTGCACCGGTTTTACAATCATCCTTATGATGATAATTGCGACAACAGTGCAGAGCAGACAAAAAGCGATGGACAGGATGTTTGATAACAGAATGCTTTGCTCCCCTTGTTCGCGGACCAAAGTGTTAATGGCAGCGGCACTATCCTTAAGTTTGTTTTCCAATGTGTCACCTAAAGTTAGCATTACATTCATTGTGGGTACAACATTATTTTTGTAATATTCATAGGCTTCCACATTGCGATTAACAGCCCCCAAAGCAAAGGCTTCCTGCATGGAACGGATGTATACAATAAATTCAGTTTTAATATCTTTTACAAGCTTTTTCTCCTCTTCGGTGATCCCATTCACAAGCATTCTATCCAGAATATTTGAATTCGCATTCACTAGGCTATCGAATTTTATTTTTAATTCCTTCGCCTCTTGATTTGTACTAGTCTGCATGGATTGGAACAGAATGCTTTCCATCGCCCGGTTGCCGGTACGGTAATTTAGAAAATCTGCTTCCGGCACCATCTGATCGAAATACATCGCGTTAGAATTATCAACCATTTTTGTCAACGATACATATCCAAGAGCAGATTGTGCAACCATGGCTACAATAAAGACTCCGATCAACAGAAACAGTTTTGTTGCTACTTTTAGATTACGCACAGTTCTATCCCCTTCCTATCACTTACATCTCCCTTTCATGATAGAGCAGAGGTATTAAAACATTTCTTGTAAAAGTATTAGGAATCTATGTCTTTTCTTCATATTTATTGAATTTATTCAGCGAAAATTTATAGCCTATTCCCCAAACTGTTTTAATATATTTCGGATTTTTTGGATCTAGTTCAATTTTATTTCTGAGCTTCATAACATGCACATCAATTGAGCGTTCATTCACTAATGTATGGATTCCACGCAGATAAATGATCAGTTCCTCCCGCGAGAACACCCGCTCCGGATGGTTATAAAGGAGTTTCATAATTTCAAATTCGGTAAAGGTTGTCTCTACTATTTTCCCTTGAACTTTAATGGACCGGTATTCATGTTCAATAACAATGCTTTTATCTTCCGGTCTGGAAATTGAATGACTTCCATCAGCCTCTTTATAATTTGATCTCTGATACGCTCTCCGTAAAATGGCATTCATTCTGGCTAACAGCTCCTTCATGCTGAAGGGCTTGCATAAATAATCATCCGCCCCGGCGTTTAAGGCTTCGACACGGCTCATGACTTCGGTATTCATAGAAATAATTACGATGGGCACCACAGATTCTTTACGAATCTCTCTGCAAACCTCAATGCCGTTTAAGTCAGGCAGCACTAAATCAATGATCACAAGATCGGGTTGCTTTTCCTCAATAAGAGCAAGTCCTCCGGTTCCTGTATCTACTCTGTAAACAATATTGCCTTCTTCTGCAAGATACATCTTTATCATGTCACCGATAATCATGTCATCCTCAATAAGTATTACTTTCATAATAAAACCCTCTCATGATCAAGTACATCCTTGCTGTCACCAGGATATGCATTATCTAAATAGTGCTGTATAGAAGAGATGATCCCCAGAAGCTCATCCTCCAAATTGTCCAATCCATTCTGGAGATCAGCATCCTGCTCTAGTTCTAATTCAAGCCTCATTGCAGCTATCAGCAGCCGGTCGGCACACAGATTCCCTGCCACACCCTTAAAGGTATGAAGCATCCGATGATATCCAGTTAAATCGTCATTGTTCAGGGCATCCCGCAGTTGTTCAACAAAAAGCTTATAGTCACGAATAAACACAGTGAACATATAACGTACAATATATTCTTTTCCGCTAACTCTTTGCAAAAGCAATTGATAATCTATTCCTTTGACACGTCTGTTCAGTAACGCAATTAGTGCATCGACCTGAAGCGGCTTGGTCAATACACCGTTCATCCCAATGCGGTAATACATTTCATGCTCTTCCTTTACAGTATTTGCGGTCAGGGCTATGACGGGCAGGTGGTCATACTCGCGGTTCTGCCGTATCTTCTTCGTCACCTCAATTCCACTAAGTTCAGGCATATGAATGTCCAGTAAAAGCAAGTCCCATCCCCCATGTTCCAGTAAAGCCAGAGCCTCCTTACCATCATTTGCTGCGGTTACCTCAAAGCCGTATGAAGTCAGAAGCTCTGTGACAACAAGCTGATTAATTTCGTTATCTTCTGCTAACAGAATTTTCCGCTGAATCCCGGGTAAGGAAAGCTTCCCGCTACCCTTAATCTCATGCGGTGAATCCGGTTCATTCTTGAACAAGGTGTACATGGCCTGGTACAGGCCGTTACGGCTAACGGGCATTAGAATTAGAGCATCCGGCTGCAGACTCGCAGGCAATTTCGAAATCCCATCACGTACCTCTGCCGTTGAAATTGCAACATAGCGAACGGGATGTGTATGATGTATTTTCTGAAGCTGCAGCCAGTCGTTCAACCCTTCCCGCTCATTCATACTTAAATCAACCACAATCACTTCAACAGGCAGATGAGAATAAACAAGATCCGATTGTTCACATGCCGCAACATCAAAGTTCATTGATTCCAGCATAGAGCATAACCCGTTTCTAACCGCAGCATTGTTCTCAATGACAAGAACTTTGGTTTGTGAAAATTCCATCCGCTCCTCCAGCTGAAGCAATTCATCCGGTCGTGCATATTCAAAGGGAATGGTAAAGGAAAACTTACTGCCCTGTCCCGGCTCGCTGCTGATTTCAATATCTCCTCCCATCAGTTCAACAAAGTATTTGCAGATCGGAAGTCCCAGGCCGGTTCCTCCACCCATCTGTCTGGAATAATGTCTGACCTGCATGAAGGGTTCAAACAGATGATCGATCTGATCGCTCGTAAGCCCGATGCCCGTATCTTCTACCGAGAATTCCAAATGAATAATATCTTCTTCATATCTTACGGGTTCAACCTTGACGTATATATGCCCCCTATCCGTAAATTTAATGGCATTGTTTATCATATTGATAAGAATTTGTTCAACGCGCAGAGAATCACCATAGAGCATCTCCGGAATATCCGCCGATGTATCAATAATGAACTTTAGCTGTTTCGATCCGAGAAGCACGGCAAGAATATCCGATAATTCCTGCATCAGCTGATGCAGATTAAAATTAACCTTTTGCAGTTCAATTTTACCGGCCTCAATCTTCGAGAGATCAAGAACATCATTAATAATACCAAGCAAGGTATGGGACGAGGAGAGAATTTTGTTCAAATAATCTTTTTGCACCGGAGACATTTCCTGTCTAGTCAAAAGCTCCGTGAGACCTATGATTCCGCTAAGCGGGGTACGTATTTCATGGCTCATGCGGGCAAGAAACTCGCTTTTTGCCTTATTAGCTTCGTCAGCCGCCCTGCTTTTCTTCACATGGGTAATATCATGCCCAGTGGTTATAACCCCTATTACTTCCTCTTTCATGTTAAAGAACGGAGACAAAGTGACATCATATTGATGTTCTCTCCTGGCTGATCTAAAGCTGTATTCAAATCTCTCCATCGTTCCATTTGAGATGACCTGTCTGAAGTAATAGAGCCATTGCTCAACATGCTCACCCGCTGGCATCTGTTCTGTTATCATTGTCCCAATCAGGCTCTCAGGCGATATTCGAAGCGTCTCGGCCACTTTATTATTTACAGATGTAATTCGTCCCTGCACATCAAACCACACTATGAAATCCTGGGTGCTCTCCACAAGCGAACGGTATAACTCCTCACTCTCTTTAAGCTTCTTCTCTGATTCCATGCGCTGGGAAATATCTATAACAGAGCCGATGATAGCGCCAACGATGTTGTCATAGAAAACTGGATTCAGATTGATAAGCAGCGTATGCTCCTTAAATAATATTTCAAATGTCTGCGGTTCTCCGGCCCAGGCCTTTTCCTTTTGAATCTTCATAAAAATACTTAGATCCTCAGGGAATAAATCCAGTCTATCAAGTGTCTTGCCGACGAGTTCACTGGAGGAAATCCCCAGTTCAACACACAAGGCACCTCCGGCGATTTTATATTTGAATTCTTCATTTTCTCTGGTCAATTTATAGATAAATCCAGGTTGCAGATGAAGAATCTCTAACAGATCGCTTTGCATCTCATCGAACCGTTGCTTCAGCCTCTGGGCATTGCACATATAGAATAACTTTGCCGCGATAAATAACCCGGATGCCTCATACACGGCCAAAAATTGCAGACTGGCGGATAAAGAATGTGAGTTGTCAATATAATTATAAAATAATATCAACAGAAGATTGGTCACGGTGACTAAGATGATCCACTGCTTCCAGAAGGAGTGAATATAGCGGATGGTTATATTGCAAACAATAAAAATGATGGACACATCAATAATCCCCACTATCATCATCTTTATGGATGGCTCATAAATAAGACGGGGAAGGATAATTAACAAAGCCGCCAATGCTGATGCGAATGGGCCGCCAATGGAAGCAGCAATGAGTATGGGGATGGTACTCAGGTCCGCAATCAGGCAATTATTAAAGGGATGACTAACAGCATATATTAGAATGACGCCCACAAGGCCCTGGTATATCCCCACTTTCCAAGTGTAGCCTGTTAAAACCCTCAGATTAATGTTTACCCTCATCATAAAGTGCTCGAAAAAAAACGTAAAAATCGTCAACAGGCAAAAACTGAGAATCAAATCACGAATCAACTCACTACCACCTTATAAATACATTATTGGTTTGTATTTGGCAATTTTAAGATCAACATGATTATATACAAAAAATGTCGAACAATATACACCGTTCGACAAAATGCCACACATTTCAACATTTGTTTGATATTTTACAAACACTTAGTCAGCAGATATAGTCTCTATCACTTTTTCAAAGTCCAGAAGAACAAGCAGCTTCCCCTCGACTTGCACAATCCTCTGACTAAACCCGCGCTGCACTTGTACGGCCTCAATAGTCTGATTCATCTTCGCCGGATTAAACTGATTGATTCTCAATGCCTCATGGACATGAAACGCGGCAGCCTTATTATTCTTCATCTCAGCAATAATATATTTGCCCTGTATCTGTCCAGTTCTCCTTGCAGAAGGATACCCGAAACATTTAGCCAGGTCTATGACTGCAATGGCTTCTCCACGGAACTGAATCAGCCCCTCCATGTAAGGATGTGCTAATGGAACTGGAGTAACCGGAATAGTATTAATAACCTCCCTTACTTGCTGCACATACGTACAATACAGATCATTGCCTAGCAGAAACTCAACAATTCCGACTTCTTCTGTATCCGTTACTGGTAATAATCGCCGTACTGTCATTTCCTCGCCCCATTCATTCAATATCATTGACACTATGTATAGATTGAACTTGGAAACTTGAGGAGGAGGAAGGAGTGACGAAGGGGGATTTTGGAACTGAAGGAGCGATAGCAATCGCCTTAGTCTGCGGATTTCCACCGCGAACAGCAGTATAATCATGAAATCTGCAGACAACAGCGGCCGGAAGTCCAAATATTCACCGCAGTGGCGACTGATTCTTCACTCTAAAATCTCAAGTACAATCTATATTGTTTTAACTATAAATCCAAATTGTTATATAACATGTTTATATGCTATTTAATTTCTGTTTGATAAATTAATACAAAATACATATTACCCTTGCAATAAATTCAGGATTGCTCATATGCAGACAAACAATTTGCATCAAAATTTATATATAAGTCTTTGAGGGCATGGATCTGAATCCATAAACAAGGAATGGGATTTCTTTGGGCTGGAGGAAGATATCCAATATAAGCGCGGCAAAGTGTGGAAAGAATTTCAAAAATGTATATGGCTTCGAACAGGGGGACTGGAGACTATTACAATAGCAATCCTGCAACTTTCCGAATGGAATTAGGACTGGTTCTAAGGGATATTCTGGAGGTTTCGTACGTATGCCGTTATCTTCCCCTTGCTGCTTTTTGATGCTCCGGTGATCATACGAAGCAAGGGGACAAGAAAGGGCAGCCAAACATAAACATGATATGGGATCCAGTATTGCTGCAATGCTTAAACAAGAAATAAAAAAGGAAATCTTATGGAACGCTGCATTAATCGCCTGGATCGCACCGAATTTTAGGTGTTGCTCCAGGCTTCAGCGTACTGCTCATCTTTGTAGCCGACTGTAACCTTCTTGCCGTCAGTGACAACCGGACGCTTGATAAGCATCCCGTGGCTGGCGAGCAGCTCAAGCTGCTTATCTTCACTGAGACCGGCCAGCTTGTCCTTCAGATTAAGTTCCTTGTAGACCTCACCGCTCGTATTAAAAAACTTCTTCAGCGGCAGTCCGCTGTTCTTCAGCAGGACGCGCAGCTCCTCCACTGTGGGCGGCTGCTCGGCAATATGCTGCAAGTCCAGCTCATGCCCCTGCTCCTTCAGCCATTTCACTGCGGCGCGGCAGGTGCTGCATTTCGGATATTGATACACCTTCAATTGACTCATATGGTTCTCCTTTTATTATAAGCGCAGCGGCAATGTTGCAGTACGCTGATTATTAGGGCTGCCGGCGCAGCCGCGTTCACGGGCCGGATGGGCCGGAAGTCAAACATTCTCTGCAGCCACGGCTAATCCCCACAGTGGAATTTTCCCGGTTCAATCTAAATAGATGGAAATTGTACATTTATTTAGCGTGAATTAGCAGCTTAATAGGAATTAGTTGGATTTTCAACACTTAATTTGAGCGCATTCGATACTTTTCGGCCAAACCTCTTAGATTAGTTGTACTTTTTCCACTTGTTGGATTTAGAGTGGCGAAACAGCCAAGAATAAGTGCAGCCTCGCACTTATTTCACAATCTCACGCTGGCGCCTGGCTGTACCCGCCAGCGAAATCTTCAGCATCCCCTTATATCACGGCCAGGCTGCTGAGACAGTTATTGCCCTGCACCAGTCTCACGCAGCTTCGCCTGCAGCTGCGCCATATCCGGCGGCAGCGGAGCCTCGAAGACCAGATCGGCATGCGTGACCGGATGCCGGAAGGACAGGCGCACCGCATGCAGCGCCTGGCGCGGAATGGACGCGTCCAGCTCCGCGATCTCCGCCAGCTGCGCCGCTTCCACGGGCGACAGCTCCGCCTCTTTGCTCTCTCCGCCCGGCAGCGTCAGTCTGGCTTCTTGCGTCTCGCCGCCGGGCAGCACCAGCCCGGCCTCCCGCTCTCCGCTGCCCGGCGGAACGAGCCCGCTTGCCGCCTGCCCGCGGGCATACAAAGGGTGACGGTACATGCCGTCACCGATCAGCGGGCAGCCGATCGAGCTCATATGCACCCGGATTTGATGGGTGCGCCCGCTCTCCAGCTTCAGCTCCACGCGCGAAGCCGCGCGCGGATAGACCTCCTTGACCTCGTACCGGGTCAAGGAAGGATAACCATCCGGCGTCACAATCCGCCGGTGCGGCTCCAGCGGGTCGCGGTCGATCGGACCGGCGATGTCGCCGCTCTGCAGAGCGGGAACCCCGTGCACAAAAGCAGCATACCGCTTGTCCACCGTCCCGGCGATCATCTGCTCGGAGATATGCTGATGGCTGTACGGGTTCTTGGCAATGACCAGTACACCGGAGGTCTCCTGGTCCAGCCGGTGGACAGGGCGGAAGCGGACCCGCTCCCCCTTCTCCGCCCAGTAATGCACCACTCCGTTCGCGAGCGTCTCCGTGTAATGGCCATGGGTCGGATGGACAATGATCCCCGCGGCTTTGTTCACGACTAGCAGATGGCCGTCTTCATATAGAATCTCAAAAGGAATCGGCTGCGGCAGGATATCCTCTGACGTTTCTTCCTCCATCCGGATCTCTACACGGTCACCGCTGCTTACCTTGACGCTGATATAGACACGCTCTCCGTTCAGCGTAATCCCGAGGTCTGTCATCTTCAGACGGGACAACAGCTTACGGGAGACATCCATCCGCTTCTGCAGGATGGTTTTGAGCAGCCAGCCGTCTTCATCCGGCGGCACAATATAGGTAATCGGCGGATAGTAGCTGGTCATTTGTTCCGGAACACCTTTTTGCTGCGCACATACTCTACCTCAGCAACCTCCAGCCGTGTATTGGCGGCACGGGCCAGCGCGAAGAAATAATCAGAGAGTCTGTTCAGATAGACAACAGCCTCCGGGTTAATATCTGCACTGCGTCCCAGGGTCACAGCCCGGCGCTCCGCACGGCGGCAGACCGTCCGGCAGACATGCAGAACCGAGGACAGCTGGCTTCCGCCGGGCAGAATGAAGCGCTCCAGTACCGGATTCTCCGCCTGCAGCACATCGATCCAGCCTTCCAGACGCGCGGCCATCTCGCTTTTCACCTTATATTTGTTCTCGCTCAGCTTCACGAACGCCAGGTCCGAACCGCAGTCAAACAGCTCATGCTGAATCTCCAGCAGCTGCTCCCTAACATCCGCGAACCGTTCATCCTCCATCAGACTCCGTGCCTGGCCGACAAAACAGTTCAGCTCGTCTATGGTGCCATAAGCCTCGACGCGGACATCGTCCTTGCCCACACGGCCGCCGATGACTGAGGTTTCCCCTTTATCCCCCGTACGCGTATAGATCGCCATAGTATTTCCCTCCTAAGTTGCAAATCACATAGTAATAGTGTAATCGTTCTTATGTATGTAGGCAAACAAAGATCAGCATTTCTGACATGTAAATAACTCCCTAATGAGCTAATATGGAATGTACCCGATCCCCACCCCGCCTACGGCTTCCGGAAAGTAATACAGTACATCAGGCCTTTGCATACCTCCTTATACTCGATCTCCAGCATATCCTGCGGAATGAGTCCAAGCACCCCTGGCAACTCCTCCCCCTGCTGAAAATACCCCTTAACCACCGGCACCTTCCCGTACGTTCCCTTTACCAGCTTCTCTGTCTCATCGGCAATCATCAGTCTGGTGCCCGGCTTCGCCACCCGGATCATCTCCAGTACCGCAGCTCCCGGATCACTGAAATAATTGATACCGCCGACATGATAGACACAATCGAAGACGTTGTCCTTAAAAGGCAGCTTCTCCGCCTGTCCCTGGAACAGATGTCCCTGAAGCTTCCAGCGCCGCAGATTGCGCACCGCCTGCTTCAGCATTCCGCTGGAGATATCCAGTCCGTACAGCTCTGCCTGTACACCCAGATAGGGGAAATTATCGCCGCTGCCCACCGAGGTCTCCAGCACACGGTCACCTTCCCGCAGTTCAAGCGAAGACAGAAACTGTCCTCTGTAGCTTCGTTCCCCGCCGAATTTCAGGGCGAAATAAGCTTTGTTGGACAGCCGGTAGAAACGGGCTATCCGGTTGTACAGCTCAAGGTACTTTTTGTTGCTGCCCTCGGCATCCGCTTCTCCCAAAAAGGCGAGAAAGCCCTGCTTCAACGGGTACTTACGCCCGCTCTCCGGATTAACGGCTCCCGTTCCTTCGAGCTTCAGCTCATCATACGTATAGGGGTCCCGCAGTATATCGGCTTGTAACATGAATATCATCCTCTTTTTCCGGTACGCTGCAGAAGAGCCCGTACCTTTAGAATCATCGTGAGTATTCATTATATCCCTGCCGCAGGAGTCCTCCATCGGGCCCCGGGTCCACCTCCTCCTCCGCCCCGGGACGTACAAGCATTACAGCAGCCTGAACCCCAGGCAAGGTTCCCCGGCTTCGATCGTCCGCCTCATTCGGGCAAGATATGCCTTCTGGCCTTCCGTAAGCGCGCCCGGATCTGTGTGCACCATATGATAGGTATACGAATAAAGATGCCGGTAATCTATAAAGTAGCCGATCTGAGCCATGAACCCGGTATCTGTGTTACCCCTGCGGTAGCCTTTCATAAAAGAGTGATAAAATGCCAGCACAGCGTCCTTCTTGCCCGCATCTTCCGGCACAGTCTGGGCCATATGATAGACGGCAATGGCAATATCATACGCAAACCAGTGATATTCCGCATCCCCGAAATCTATCACTGTCAGCGAGCTATCATGCACCAGGAAGTTATGCGGATGAAGGTCGCCATGAATCAGGCCGAATTCATTCCCGGAGGTGCCAAGGCGGCTGAATTCTTCCTGGTATACCTTCCACTTTTGCGACAAAAGAGCGTCTGTTTCTATCCTCTCCGCCAGCAGAATTATATTCTCCTGCCAATGTGGATGCGGATGGACTGCCTGGTAGCTCCGGGCACAGGAATGCAGCCTTCCCATCGCCTCTCCCCAGTGCTCGAATAACAGCGGATTCCAAACCGTCTTATCTTCCCGATTCACATGTGTACCTTTAACCTTATGGAACAGAATATAATAAAAAGGCTCTGACACCGGGTAAATATACTTCCCGGACTCCAGGCACAGCGGGCGGATCGCACTCACTTCACTCTCCTGCAAGTAGTTCAGCCATTCCATTTCCGGCAAAATGTGTTCCTTGGGGACCACGCTGTGATCCAGTATTTTGACGACGATATTCTCGGCTCCTGCCCGTTCAAGATCAAATACATTGTCATTATACCCTCCAAGATGCTTGACCGCTTCAGGAGGACAGCCGAGCTCTGTGAACACCTGCTGCCGGATACTCTCTGGAATCATCGCACTCCCCCCTGTCCCTGCAAAAACTGTATCAGCTCCCGGTTGACCCGCTCCGGCTGTTCCATATTGATGCCATGGCCTGAGCCCCCGATCACCTTATAGCGGAAATCCCCGTCCTGAAGTATGCCGATAAAATCCTTCTTATGCTGCAGCTTGTAATCCCCGATCAGAAAATACAGCTTATCCCTGACTATAGCCGCGCGGGCCTTGTCATAGAGCTCAGTTCTCTGGACAAACATCGCCTGTTGGTTATGATTCTTCATGAGCAGCACCACATGCTCGGCCAGTTTAGGATGTTTTTCCGCAAGCCGTGATTCCGGCGAACTGAGCTTATTAAATACCTTAAGCAGATTTTTGCGCGTAGGTACTATTATTTCCGGGAACATCATCAGCAGCGTCTGGATCATGCTTTTTAAAGGAGCCGTGACCATCCCGCCTTCCATACAGACTGCCTTCAACACCCTTCCTGGCTCGTTAATCGCATAATTGAAGGACATGTAGGCTCCATTCGACACACCTGCCACATAGAATTGTTCCAGTTTCAATCCTTCAGCTACGCCGTTAATCCAATCTACCTGATTAAAATCCTGCTTATTGAACCTGGCATCCGGCAGGCTCTTCCCCGGCCCTCCCAGCGTATCCACCGCAATGCAGCAGAAATGCCGGGACAGCTCCCGTATATTCAGCAGCCACATCACCGCCGAATTATCGCCTACCCCATGGAACAGGAGCAGGGGCGGCAAACCGGCCTCTCCCGCCGTTATACAATGTGTTGTCCCGTAAGGAGTCTCGATATCCAGCTCCCGAACCTCCGTCCCCCAGTCCCCGAGCAGCTCATCATAGGAACGGAGAACCTGTTCCTTGCCGGCATCACTTTTAAATACCTTGACCATGGCTAATTCCACCTTTTCGGATATGGGATGGGCTAATGATCTCTTTTCATGAAGCGCAGAACCAGTTCGGTTGAGGGAAAAGGAGCGGCAGCTGTGGTCTGTATCCTCGCTATACCAAGCCCCTGGATGAAGGAGAAATAGGCGACGGCGATTTCCACCGGATCACCCTGGATAATCTCCCCTGCCTCCTGCCCGGCGATGATCAAGGGAACGAGATGCTCGAATGGCTTCAT
The DNA here is from genome assembly GCF_037963255.1 of Paenibacillus sp. FSL H8-0259. Classification (NCBI taxonomy): domain Bacteria; kingdom Bacillati; phylum Bacillota; class Bacilli; order Caryophanales; family Paenibacillaceae; genus Paenibacillus; species Paenibacillus sp. FSL H8-0259. The sequence goes on along the minus strand of NZ_CP150147.1, from coordinate 2,262,759 downwards.
AATCTTCTCCTTCGCAACAAGCTTAGCCGCCTCCGGAATAGCTTCCGAGGTTGCCGTCTGCAGAAGAATGAGCCGGAAGTGCTGCAAGGCAATACTGCCTTGCGACAGGAATGCCTCGGTCAGCCAGGTAATCCGCTCCAGCGGGGTTCCGTCCAGCTCTGCTGCATATTGCACCGACATTCCTGCTCCGTCCGAAGCCAGCTCAACAATTCTGGTGAAGATATCGTCTTTGGATTTGAAATACATATAGACATACCCCTGGCTGAAGCCTGCACTGGCGGCGATATCCTTGATTTTGGTCCCGGCATAGCCTTTCCTGGAGAAGACCTCGACAGCATGATAAATGATCTGCCGGATCGCCTTGTCCGGAGCCAATAGCTCAAAACCCTCAATGAATTTACGTTCCAGCAATTTGCCGTTGTCGCTCTTGCTGTTACCACTCTTGCTGTTATCACTCTTGCTGTTATCACTCTTGCTGTTATCACTCACGATTCCCATCTCCCTTATAATGAATGACTGTTCATTCATTATACTGTGAAAGGATATTTATGTAAATTAAAAGAGTAGACCTGCTTTGCCGCAGAAAAGTTATAGCATCCAGCAAATAAGTTCATTCATATATTCAGTACAAACTCACCCTAACTGGTGAATCAATCTGAAGCTTATGCGGCCAATGTAGCCAGTGCAGCTTATGTAGATATTAAGGCCACATCGCGATGCTTCACTCAGACTATTTACTGGGCAGTCTTCGGCGAAATCACACGCCAGAGCTTCTCATTTCCTCCTTTTGCGTGCAAACTGTGAAGTGCTCCTCTTTCCCGCATGCCGTCCGCTTTCGGCGGATTCAGGGGCACTTTTGCTCCTCTTTCCCGCATCCCGCCCACTTTCGGCGGATTCAGGGGCACTTCTACCCCTCATTTCCTCCTGCCGCCCGCTTTCGGCGGATTCAGGGGCACTTTTGCTCCTCTTTCCCGCATCCCGCCCACTTTCGGCGGATCCAAAGGGATTTATCCCTTTATTTTCCCCATCCCGCCCACTTTCGGCGGATCCAAAGGGATTTATCCCTTTATTTTCCCCATCCCGCCCACTTTCGGCGGATTCAAAGGGATTTATCCCTTTATTTTCCCCATCCCGCCCACTTTCGGCGGATTCAGAGGGATTTTTCCCTTTATTTTCAGCATCCCGCCCACTTTCGGCGGATTCAGAGGGATTTATCCCTTTATTTTCAGCATCCCGCCCGCATTCGGCGGAACCAGAGGGATTTTTCCCTTTAATTTCCCCATCCCGCCCACTTTCGGCGGATTCAGAGGGATTTATCCCTTTTATTTTCCCCATCCCGCCCACTTTCGGCGGATTCAAAGGGATTCCTGATACAAGAATAGTTCTGTCCTTCGGATGGATAGCTTCCAATTACGAAAATCATAATCACCTACACGGTGCGACTGTGAGGCGCAATAAAAAACGGACACCTCCCGCAATGGGATATGTCCGTTTCAATATAAATCAGCCGGTTAATCGTTCTTACGGTGGCGGCCTCTCATATACTCATTAATCTTCAGGTCCAGCAAGCTGCTGATGGCAATTACATTATCCGAGGTAAAGGATTTCTCCTGTATAAAGAGCTGTTCCATTCTGCTGCGGAGGACCTGTATTTCATTTTCCAGCGAGAGCCTGCGTGCATTTGCATCACCCCTGGGAGGATGTATCCCGCTTCCGGAACTACATTCCCCGCCATAGGAAGGTAAGTAATAATCTGCGCTCAGCACAATCATCCCTCCTAATGTATTATTGCGTGATATCCGGATACCTGATACTGAACTCTTCCTATCCGGACTCTGCGCCCTATTCTAGAATAAGACCTCCATGTAAGTGTATTACAGGTGTTTCTTGTCCTTAGAGTAAAATAATACCATATAGAAGAGTTATCGGCTATAGTTCAATTTACTTCATTCTGTTTGCATTACTCTGCCCGCTCGCGGGCCAGCTGTGAGACAAATGCCCCAATCCGTTCAACCGCTTCGTTCAGCTGGGATACCGAGGTTGCATAAGAGCAGCGGAGGTATCCTTCACCGCCCAGACCGAATACACTGCCCGGAACCGCAGCTACCTTATATTCCAGAAGCAGGCGCTGGGCGAATTGATCGGAGGTCAGCCCGGTGCGCTGAATACTCGGAAAAGCATAGAACGCGCCTTGCGGCTCATGACAGTCCAGCCCGGCATCGCGCAGCCCTTTGACGATCAGCCGGCGCCGCTGATTATAGGAATCCGCCATCCGGTCCTTCTCTTCCATTCCATTGGTCAATGCCTCCAGAGCAGCCACCTGGCCCATCGAAGGCGCGCACATGACTGTGTACTGGTGAATCTTCAGCATCGCGGAGATCAGGTCCGGGTGACCGCAGGCATATCCCATCCGCCAGCCGGTCATGGCGAAGGCTTTGGAGAAGCCGCTGACCAGAATGGTCCGGTCAATCATGCCCGGAAGGGAGGCAAAGCTTACATGATTGCTTCCATAGGTCAATTCAGCATAAATTTCATCGGAAATTACTATGAGATCATGTTTCTCTACCACTTTGGCAATCGGTTCCCAATCCTCACGGCTCATAATCGCACCCGTCGGATTGCTCGGATAGCAGAGAATAAGAATCTTGGAGCGCGGGGTGATCTTGGCTTCCAGATCAGCCGCCGTAAGCTTGAAGTTATTCTCTCCGAAGGTCTCAATACCGACCGGAATCCCGCCGCCGATTGCTGTTATCGGTGAATAAGAGATATAGCAAGGCTCGGGAATCAGAATCTCGTCTCCCGGTGAGATCAAGGCCCGGAGCGCCAGATCTATCGCTTCACTGCCGCCGACGGTGGCGATAATCTGGTTCGCAGGATCATATTGCACCGCGAAGCGGGTCTGCAGATATTCGGCAATGCCTTCTCGAAGCTCCGGCATGCCGGCATTGGAGGTATAACCGGTGAAGCCGCGCTCCAGCGAGTAGACGCAGGCTTCCCTGACATGCCAGGGAGTCTTGAAATCCGGTTCCCCGACACCCAGTGAAATAATATCCTTGCTGCCTGCCGCCAGATCAAAAAACTTACGGATGCCCGAGGGCTGTATCTGCTGGACCAGCGGGGCCAAATAGGAATTCATCGACTTCGTAATCATGGCATTACATCCTTCACGGAGATATCATCAGACGGTTGTCTTCTTCATGCTCTTCAAAAATGATACCGTCCTGTTTGTATTTTTTGAGCGTAAAGTTAGTTTTGGTAGAGAGTACCGCATCAATCGGCGACAGCTTCTCGGAGACGAAATTGGCGACCTCCCGCAAATTGCGGCCTTCCACTTCGACCAGCAAATCGTATGCGCCGGACATCAGATAGACGGATTTGACCTGCGGATACAGATAGATCCGCTCGGCAATGCCTTCGAAGCCGCGGCCGCGTTCCGGTGTAATCTGAACCTCGATCAGCGCAGTCACGCGTTCATCGTCCACTTTATCCCAATTAACCACAGTCGCATATTTCACGATGACATGATCCTGTTCCATTTGTGCAATTACGGTTTTGACATCTTCTTCTTCCGCACCAAGCAGGGTTGCCATTAAAGCTGTAGAGCTTCGCGCGTCCTCCTTGAGCAGTTCCAGCACTTTCCTCTTCAAATCATTCATTTCCTTCATGCCTTCCCTCCGGATAGTTCGCCAGTCCGGTACCCCTGCATCAGGGCAGAGCGCCTGCGAAAAGAGTTTAGTATTAATATGACACGAAAATGACAGTTCTGCAAACAAAATAACCCCGCCTGGGCGGGGTTACAATGGATCTTTTTATTTGTGTTTCTCTACACCAGCGGACGGCAGTCCTATGCTTCATCCGCCCCGCGTGAGGGTTACATATAGTAAGAACCGTTATTGTGCTGGACATTGGCCTGATGCAGCGGAACATTGGAGGCCTGATTGTAGGCACCGGCTCCGCCTGTTTTCTCTCGCACGAACTGCTGGCATTTCTGCTGGGTCTGCTGGGCAGTCTGAATCTGCTTGTCTACATCCTGACGCAGCGCTTTCCCCGGAGCAGTATACATGTTCATTTGTGACATTTGGTTATACAGCTCTCCCTGAAGTCTGAGCGTATCCATCGTCAAATCATTGAATACCCGGCGTACTGTAGGACAATTCGATTCTGTAGCTGCTGTTGTATATTCACGGACTGTCCGCTTCAAATCAGCTAAAACCGTGTTCAGTAAATCCTCATCTGCCATGAATGGCGTTCCGTTTTGTGCGTACACAGTAAAACCTCCTTAAAGTTTGTGGGATATGCTTCCCGGCATCAAATTTGTGTGCGGCCAGTAATAATTATTGCGGCTGGGTTGGTGCATATTGCTGATGCTGATGCAGCAGCTGTACAAGCATATCCATATGGTGGGTATGACTTTGAATTTGCTGTACACAGATTCCTTGCACCGTGGAGTTTTGAGTGGTTCCGGCTGTAGCGGCCAGCTGCTTAATCAGCAAATCTTCGTTGGAAATGGAATCTGCGATATATTCCAGTTCTTTTCCGCTAAGCGCCTGCATTTGGTTAGATTGCATGTTCAGTATTCCCTCCTTCTGGATGTTCAAGCGTTCCTTAGTATGCCGCAGAGCAGAACACTTTATGTGCCAAAAAGCGCAAAGCTGCTTCTGCAAAAATCGGATTAACACCTTATATACCGCGCATGAGCGGCTGCCAAACTGCAAACAATACCTTACCTGGATTATATAAAGGAGCGACCATACCATGAAACTCATCAGCGGGCAGCTGCCCTGGGAGAATACACTGCTTCAACCGCCGGTGTATCCGGTACTAAATGAAGATATTACCTGTGACTGTCTTATTGTAGGCGGCGGCATGGGCGGGGCGACGATGTCCTACCGTATGTCCCTCAGCGGAGCGGATACCGTTCTCATCGATAAAAGAGCAGTGGGCAGCGGAAGCTCCCACGCCAATACGGGACTGCTGCAGATCGCGAACGACAAGTCGCTGACCGCCTGCATGAATACCTTCGGGGAAGAGAACGGCGTGCTGTTCTATAAGCTGTGCCAGCAGGGCGTCCGCGCGATTCTCGACCTGCCGGGCAAGCTGGATATTGATCCGCAGATCATAGAACGCAGCAGTCTGCTGTATGCCAGCGTCCCTGAAGATGTACCCGCCCTGAAGCTGGAAAATGAAAACCTGATCCGGCATGGATTTGATTCTGAATTCTGGGATGAGGATAAAGTACGGTCGCATTATTCCTTCTCCAAACCGGCTGCGCTCTTCTCCCGAGGGGATGCCGAGACCAATCCGCTGCGGACTGTGCACAGCCTGATTGACAAGGCCCACTCCCGCGGAGTCCGCGTCTACGAGCATACCGAAGCCCTTAATTACGAATATAGTGCTGACGGCGTGGTCTGCCATACAGCGAATGGCCGGATTTTTGCGAAAAATGTTGTGTTTGCCATGGGGTATGAAACGCAGGATATGAAAAAGGACCGGGGCGCGGAGCTGATCAATACATATGCCATCATGACGAGGCCTCTTACGGACTTGCCCAAATGGCATGAGCAAAGTCTGCTCTGGGAAACGGCCCGGCCTTATCTGTACTTCCGGACCACACCGGACGGACGGATCATTGCCGGCGGCAAGGATGAACAGCTCACCAGTCCCGAGCGCCGCGATGTCCGTGTGCTCTCCCAATGCCAGCGGCTGCTGGAGGAGCTTGTGGCCCTGTTCCCGGAGCTTCAGGGAATAGAGGCTGAATACTCCTGGGGAGCGGTCTTCGGCTCTACCCGTGACGGCTTGCCTTATATTGGGCCGCATCCGGAGTACCCGCACTGCTATTTCATTGAAGGCTACGGGGGCAACGGAACCGTCTACAGCATGATCGCGGCCGAGCTGCTCGCAGATACCCTTGCCGGCAAGGTGCGCCCCGAGCTGGAGCTGTTCTCGCTGACCCGTACAGCGAAGCCTGCGCCGTCTCCGGCAATTCAGGCGTAAGCAGCTGAGCCTGCGGGAGCCTGAATTGCCGGAGACGGCAGGAGCAGCAGCAAGTACACGCAGGAAAGGGATGCTCCGCAAGCCTGATGGCTGCGGAGCATCCCTTTTATAATAAAGCTGACAATATGGAATAATAGCTTATTGTGCTTTTACAAACTCAGCAGATTTGATCCCTGCCTGCCGTCCAAAGATAATAATCTCGGCTACAGAATTCCCGCCGATCCGGTTCTGGCCGTGTAATCCGCCGACTACCTCACCTGCTGCAAAAAGTCCTGTGATCGCTTTGCCGTCTTTGTTCAAGACCTCTGTATTGGTGTTAATCACCACACCGCCCATGGTGTAGTGAATTCCCGGGCCGATTTGGATCGCGTAATACGGTGCGCCGGACAGATCATTATCCATGCCTGTTGTTCTGCCGAATTCCGCATCCGACTTATTCTTCACTGCGCTGTTCCAGGTATCTACGGTCTTCTTCAGCTGATCTGCCGGAACGTTCATTTGTTCTGCCAGCAATTCGATGGTATCCGCTGTTTTGACTACACCCATCTTGATGTACTGGTCCACCGCTTTGACGCGGGATTTCACGCCGGAATCAAACACCAGATACGCTGATTTCTCCGGAAGTGTATTGATGGAAGCTGTCACTTTATCACGGGTATCCATTTCGTTGCCGAAACGTTTGCCCTCGCTGGACACCAGAATTGCACCTTCGCCCCGGACCGCTTCACCGATCAGGTAGGATTTCTCCTGTTGTACAGTCGGGTGAACCTGAATCTGATCCAGATCTACCGTTGTGCCGCCAGCCTGTTCAATCATCCGGATGCCGTCGCCGGTGCTGCCGATCTGGTTCGTAGTCACATAACCCTCGAGGTCAGGTCTGACTTCGGTAATCATCTCCATATTGGCGCCGAAGCCGCCGGTTGTTACGATCACTGCTGATCCGGTAATTGTTTTCTCATCGGCCTGGTTGAACAACACCTTGACGCCGTTCACCTTGCCATCCTGCACTGTAAGTTCCTTCACGTCCGCATTAACGAACAAGGGAATCCCTTGCTCTTGTACATTTCTTACGAGTCCGGCAACCAGATATTGACCGACTGCTGAGCCGTCTTCCGGACGGTGGGTGCGCTTCTCTTTCATTCCGCCGGTAATCGTAATATTGTTCAAACGGATTCCGATCGAATCCAGCCAGTCAATGGCACTTGCGGAATTGTCCACGAAAAAGCGGAGCAGCTCCTTGTTGTTCGTATCATGGCCGCCTGCCAGTGTCTCTTCATAGAACAGATCATTGGTATCCTCGATGCCCTGCTCCTTCTGGAACTTCGTCTGCGAAGCGTTCATACCCGAGGAGGATTTGGTAGTATTACCGCCGGCAACCGGCATTTTCTCGAGAATAACCGGGTTCATGCCGTTAGCCTTGGCTTCCAGCGCCGCCGACATTCCGGCACCGCCTGCGCCGACAATGATGATATCATATTTATCTTTTAACTGATCGTACGGTGTATAGCTCGCTTCGGATGCTCCCGATACGGCTTCGGCTGTCTCTTTAGGTGCAGTGGTTGCTGCAGGCTCTGTGGTTGCGCTATTCTTACCCTTGCTCTCATTGACACTGCCGTTAGCATTGTTGTTACCGCAGCCTGCGATAACCAGCATAACGGAAAGAACGAGTATAAGAGTCGCTGCATATCTCTTTTTCATAGTAACGCTTGCCCCCTTGTGCATATTTTCACAATTATCATATCCGCAAAAGGGCTGTCCTTGGAAGCTTACGTAATTAAAGAAATCATTAAGTAATTAAAGTAAGTGAATTTGCGTGCGGATGTTTATAGTTTTATAATTGGGACTTACACAATCGTATGACTGGGAGGAACTGAACCATGGACAAAAGCAAAAAATATATGCTTGCCGGCGCCATCCTGACCGCAGCTGGTGTTTCTCTAATGACCTATACAGCAAACCGTTACACTTCCTTCAAAAAAGTGGTGGCCAGAACCATCCGGCTGGAGGATATCGCCTCCCTTGAAATCACCCGTCTGTCCTCTGTTCCCGGTGAACAGAAGGATATTGTGGTTACGGAGCCGGAGGCCATCAAACAAATATGTGATGATTTCGCCGACGTCCGGTTAATGAAATCAGCGCGGAATGTAAGCACAGACAACAAATACAGCTATTATATTACCATCGTACAGGCTGACCGGAAGCAGCGGTTTGATATCATTCTCAAGGGCAGGCAGCATATGATTATTTACGATAATGATATGAACAATCCGCATTTAAAAGCTTATAAAATTATGGGTTCCTTCCATCCGCAGGCATTGAATCTGGCTTTTGCTTAAAACCGCAAGACGTAGCGTAAATCATCCCCGGAAGCATAGAAGACATTACCTATGAAGTCATGGCCGGAGGAGTCCGGACATGACTTCATAGTATTTTAGGGCCGCTTTAAGCCAGATAGCCAATCTCCGCTTCATCTCTTGAAGGCGCTTCGCCGGCAAGCTGCTTCAGCAGCTTCTTCATCATGACCGAAGCCTTCACCTTGGTATGGAGACACGGTGAAAGCTCCATCTCATAGTCCCCCTGCTTAATAGCCTCCTTCAATTCCTCAACTGTAGAGCAGGATACATGTAGCCGGTTCATTACGCTGCCATACTGCAGGCATTGATGACTGTCACTGCCGGCAACCACAGGAACGCCAAGCTTCTCTGCAAATGGCGTAATCAGGTTCTTGTAGGCTTCAGCCCCCTGCACGTAAATGTCTTTAGCATTGAAATCAAACGCATCCAGCCGCTTAAGCAGCTGAGGGTCCAATTGATGAAGTGGAGTAGAGGTGCGGAACGGATGGGCCCCTATTTTCCACAGATTGAATTCATCCGCCAGATCCAGCAGTCTTTTGAAAGGAATAAAGCTACACTGAGCAGTGTAATCTTCCAGCAAAGAACGGACAGCAAGAACATTCTCCTTAAGCCCGATCAGCAGGATGTGGCCTGTCTCGGCAATATCCACTTCCATTCCCGGAAACAGCTTCAGCCCGTCCACATCATAGTAATGTCCGTTATAGGGATACATCTGATCCAGTGCCTCGTACATTGCGAAGAAATTAGAAGTATTAAAATGCTCTGTCAAAGCGGCTGCCTGCAGTCCGTTCACTTTAGCTTCCGACATCATTTCTGCGAAATACGCCGGGGAAAATGCTGATTTCTTGGACAATTTTCCGTGTGTGTGCAGATCAATATTCATATAGGTTAGGCTCCTTTTAAGTTTGCAGATTAGGTTAATACACCAGCTCAGGGTACAGGGTTCCAAACCAGAACAGCAGTATAATGTAAATCGTTGAACCGGATAAAAAAGCCCAGTCCGGCCTCTTCATCCGCAAATAGGACAGCTTGATCTTCTTCACCTTCGGATTGCTGAGACCGTAGCTGAATCCGCGTGTCTCCAGTGCTTCAATCGTGGTTCGCGACCGTTTGGCTGTATTGAGCATGAGCGGGTAGAAGACCAGCACCACAATCCGCAAGTAATACGCAGCTGTTCTCCAGTAGAACACCCCGTGACGATGCGGTCTTTGCCCCCTGAGTCTGAAGGACAACAATATCTGGTGGAATTCTTCCAGCAAAGTAGGCAGAATACGATAACCGTAAGATAAACTAAATGCAAAGGCATCAGGTATGCCTAAGGATAAAAGTCCGTCACTAAGCCGTTCGGGGTCCAGACTGGAGAATACAGTGATGCTCGCCAGTGAAATGACAGAAAGCTTCAGCGTCAACGTTAACATTGGCAGCAGGGATTCACTCCCCCCTCCGAAAAAAAGCGTCAGCACGAACATCCAGCCGATCTGGCCGGTCAGGCCAAGGCACAGGATACAGATGATTAGCGGACTAACCCGTGACAGGACAGTTGTTATGACCATGAACACGAACATTCCTAATAAGATTGTCCGGTTATGCACAAACCAGGGCACGATGGCAAAAAACAAATACCATAACAGCAGTGTCCGGGGGTCAAGCCTGCCCAGAAAGGTAGCGCTGTTGTTATACGCGGTTCCCAGTAATTCCAGCTTGATCTGTTCTACAGAGATCCGGTCCAGCGCTTTTTTAACAGCCTCCATAGATTCCGGCCACCTCCTTCTGTAGCTCCACTTGGCTCACAAACTCGTCCAGGCTGCAGCAAATGCGCGGCAGGCCGAGTATGCGGCTTAGCTTCATTAATTGTGTCTCTGCCAATCCGGCACGCCTCAAGAGCATTCCGTCAGCAAATATTTCATCCTTCGTTCCGTCAGCAATGATCTGTCCCTGATGCATAACAATAATTCTACTGGCCCATTCAGACACAAGCTGCATATCATGAGTGGCGATTACCACCGTCTCCACATGGCTCCGCAATGTCTCAAGGACGCTAACCATTTCCTGCTTGGTCGAAATATCCAGATTCGCGGTGGGCTCGTCAAGCAGCATAACTGCAGGGCGGACAGCGGCACCGATTGCCAGGGATACCCGCCGCTGCTGGCCGCCGCTCAGCAGACGGGCATCCCGCTCAGCGAGCTCACTAAGCCGGAACGCCTGGAGCATCTCTTCTACTCTCCGGTCTGTATCCGCTAACTTCCGGGCCTTCAGATAATAGGAGATTTCTTTGCGTACAGAATCCTCGATAAACATATCCTCCGGATTCTGAAATACATAAGCAACCGTACCGGACAGGCGCTCGGGCGGCACACCATTGACTTCTATGCCTTTCACATTAACCGTTCCTGAGGAGGGTCTGGCAATACCTGAAATCAGTTTCATTAAGGATGATTTCCCTGCACCGTTGTTACCGATAAGGGCTACCGATTCCCCGTGTTTGAGCTCCAGCTTTACCCCGTTCAAAACAGGATGAAGTGTCTTGTGAATCGTGCGGTACGACAGGTGAACATCCTTCATTTTAACGATAGAATCCACATCTCCTACGCCTGTGCGGATCTGCCCGCAGACTGGATAGGCGGACCCGGCCTGCCCAGCCGGCCCTTTACGGCGGATCATCCGGTCAAGCCCCTCTTCAGGGGTCAAAGGGAACTGTCCTGCATTCCGGTCATTCTCCTCCAGCATCCAGACAGCTCTGGTCACATCCGGCGGATAAATGCCAAGCTCCAGCAATTCTTGTACAGAGGACAAAGCATCACGTACCGGCTTCTGCCAGCGTATGGATCCTTTATCCATTAGGATAACGTTCCTGCAGTATTCTGCTATAAATTCGGCATGGTGCTCAATGACTACGATGGTCTTCCCGTGCAGCTCATTCAATTGCCGCAGGATATCATAGATATGACGTGCATGCTGCGGATCAAGCTGGGCTACCGGCTCATCTATGACCAGTATTTCCGGATCCATTGCCAGTGCTCCCGCAAGAGCCAGCAAGTGCTTTTGCCCACCGCTAAGCTGCCAGATAAATTCATTTCTCAGTTCGCTAAGTCCGGTCAACGCCAGCGCCCGTTCTCCCCGTTCCTTGTAGTCCGCAAAACCATAGTTCAGCGGGGTAAAAGAAACATCATCAAGCACGGTTGGACGCACCAGCTGGTTCTCGAAGTCCTGATAGACATAACCGATATGCCTGGATAGTTCAGCGACACTCCGCCCTTCCGCCGGTTGACCGCAAATCACCGCTTCTCCGGTGAAATCTCCTGTGTAATAATGCGGGATTAATCCATTGAAGCATTTACAGAGTGTGGATTTGCCGGATCCGTTGCTGCCGATCACGGCAACAAAATCCCCTTTCTCCAGTTGCAGGGATACATCCCGCAGTACAGATTGTTCCGCCCCCGGGTAAGTAAAGGACACTCCTCTAAGCTCCAGGACCAGTTCATGCATCTGCCTGTCCTCCTTCCTGACGCCTGCGTGCAGCACGCCGGATTAGCGATAGAATGGTCACAACCGCAATGATGACGGCAACCAGCATGCTCAGCCAGATCAGCTTTTCCTCACCTGATTCAGCCCAGGCAAATTCAAAATCACCGAAGTTCCAGCCTGATTCCGACAACAATTCAGAACCTAGCGCAACCATGATCAGAATCGTACCTGAAATGACAAGCTTTGGCGACAGCCAGACCCCGGATGCATATTTCATATTCCGCTCACGCGGCTTCATGCCGAGCAGCGGCTCAATCTTGCCGTACAAGCGGGGAACCAGATACATCGTAGGCAGAAGGGCGAACAGAATGCCCGAGAACAGCACATCATTCAGAAATCCGACACCTTCGATGATGACGATACTTTCCGCCAGACCCTTAACCGCTTCCAGTTCCTCCACACCGACCCATACCTTCAAGATATCTACCGCTGAGCTAAAAAACTGGTGAATCGCCACTCCGGTAATTGCGGCTGCGCCTACCTGTCTACGGTTCTTCGGATCGGATACCATAAGGCCTGCTGTATACATCGCAAGAGAGAAGGTAATGAATTTCTCCAGTTCGCCCAGTCCGCCGAATTGACCCAGCATCAGCTCACCAAAGATCACTTCGCCGACAGCCGCTCCAACAGCTGCATACAACGGGTGAAACAGCATACATAAGGTCAGAGGAATGAAAGCGAAATATTCAATCGACAATTCAACCGGACCCAACTGGATGCTAGGTACCAGCTCCGTAAACATATTAGACAAACCATACAGCGACATCGACAGCACAAAAATCATCATTTTTTGAGATTGGGTCAGCGTGTAGCGGGTCTTTAACGTGCTCATAAACAGTTGGCCTCCCTACAGGAATTTATCTTTATTATAAAAAGGCCATGTCAGCACAGGTTTTTCCATTTGTTAAGCCGGAGTAATATTTTTTTCAGAATTTTTAACGCTGTAAAAATATTTACAACATCTTCAAGCGTTATATTGTGTAAAAAGAGTACATCCGGAGGAAACGCATATGTATAAAGACTGGAATCACCGCCCGTTCTCACCCAACCAGCGGATCATCGCCGATTTTATCCAGAAGAATGAGCAGCGGGTTGTCTATATGACAGAGCAGGAAGTTGCTGACGAGCTCCATTTGAGCATCGCCTCCGTCTCACGTTTCTGGAAAGCAGCCGGCTACAAGCATGCCAAGGATTTCAAAAACCGGCTACGGTTCCGGTTCGAATCTACGCCCTCGGTTAAAATGCGTGACGCAATGGAGCGATCCGATGATAGTTCACTCCCCCAGCTGCTGCTGAATAATTCCCTTCACCATCTGCAGGAGACACACCGTTATTTGAATGAGACGTCGCTGCAGTCCGCGGTAAACAGTCTGTCTGCTGCACGGATTGTATATGTTTATTGTCCCGGCCCCTGCGGCGGACTGGCTGAACTGATGATCTACCGGATGGCGCGCTTTGGTCTTCAGATGAAGCGGATGGCTCCGAGCGGCCATGAGCTGCTGGAGACCCTAATGCATGCTGACAAACAGGATGTGGTACTGGTTTTTGGATTTGTGCAGCTGTTACCTGAAATCGAGGTGATTCTGGACCATTCACGGGAGGCAGCTTATCAGGTCATTCTGATCACTGACAGACTTGTATATCCCCGTTCACAGGATGCAGATATCGTGTTGTATGCCGGAAGAGGCGAGGTTTGGGAGTTTCATTCAATGGTCGGCCCTATTTATATCATTGAGAATCTGATTCTCGGTGTAGGACTGGTCAACCGGGATCATAACCTGAGCAATCTTGACAAGCTCCAGCAGCTGCGGGCGCAGTATGGAGGGAAGCTTCCGCGTACCTGAACCCGCAATAATAAAAAAAGGACCCGAAGGTCCCCGCTAACACGCTTGCCGCTTATAAATATTTACTTATATAGTCCTTCCCCTCCGGCTTCACCTTGTACATATATACCGGTCTGCCTACCGCGCCGTAGCTGAGCTCCATCTCCAGAATGCCTGCATCGGTCAGAAAAGCCAGATATTTGCGGACGGAAATCCGCGAAATCGGCGCATGGCTGCTGATATCTTCAGTGGAGAATACCGGGTTCTGCAGCTGCTTAATTGTATCCCAGATGCTCTCCAGTGTGCCTTCGGTAAGACCTTTGGGCAGGCTCCGCGCCGCAGTCTTGTCTTCTTCAGCCTCCGGAGCGGAATGGCGCAGCAGCTTATCCAGCTGTTCCTGGCTCAGATGCTCCTTGTGCATTAACCGAAAGTCTTCGCGGTATGCCGACAAAGCCGCCTGAAAACGGGCAAACTCAAATGGCTTGATCAGGTAATCCACAGCCCCGTTCTGCAGCGCCTTGCGGATGCTTGCATTATCGCTGGCGGCGGAGATCACAATGATATCCGCCTTGCTTCCCTGCTCCCGGAGCGTGGACAACAGCTGAAGCCCGCTGGTACCGGGCATATAGATATCCAGCAGCAGGAGATCGATCTCCTGTTCCGCCAGCATCTTCAAGGCCTCATCTCCTGAAGCCGCCCAGCCCGCGAACTCGAAGCCCTGGACCTGTTCGAGATAATGGCGGTTGAATTTCGCTACCATCGGGTCATCTTCTACAATCAGCACTTTAATGTTCATTGGCTCTCCTCACCCTTTGCAGCATATGGCACATCAACGATGAACGTGGTTCCCTGCCCGCCGCCGCAGGCGGCAATCTGAAGATGTCCCTGCAGTTTATCTACACTCTTCCTGACCAAATACAGTCCGATTCCCCGGTGTTCCCCCTTGGAGGAGAAGCCCTGGACGAAGATCTGCTCCCGGAGTGCCTCCGGAATCCCCGGGCCGTTGTCGCTAACCTCACACAGCAGCCTTCCCTCTTCATAGTGAAAAGCAAGCCCGATCCGCTTATTACTGTGTACATCTCTGCCGTGTACATCTCTGCTGTATACATCGCTGCTGTGTTCATCAGGCCCCGGGCCGCCCAGCGCTTCCATCGCATTGTCCAGCAAATTCCCGGCAATCGTAATCAGCTCATGAATAACCTGCGAATCTGCCGATTCCGGCAGATAACTGTCCGCAGTCAGCAGCAGTTCAATTCCCATCTCGCGCGCCCGGCTCAGCTTACCCAGCAGAAAACCCGCCATAGCCGGATCTTTAATCTGTCTCGTGATGGCCCCGATCTCCTGCTGGTAGTTATTTGCCGTTCCCAGAATATACTGCTGCAGCTCGTCATATAAGCCCATATGCGTCATGCCCATAATCACATGCAGCTTGTTCATGAATTCATGGGCACCTGCCCGCAAGGCGTCTGCATAGACAGAAATACCCGACAGCCGTTCGGCCAGAACTGCCAGCTCAGTCTTGTCACGAAATGTAGCGATGGCTCCGGCAATCTCGCCGCCTACGCGGACCGGCAGGCTGCTTACGAGCAGGGAGATACCGCCCAGCTCCAGCTCCTGGTCCTGCCTGCCTTCCCCGCTGGCCAGCACATGCTCCAGACGCAGCTCTGGCCAATAATCGGCAATCTGCCGGTTTACAACGGCGCCGTTGATCCCTGCCGCCTTGAGAAGCCGGTGCGCCTCCATATTGATAAGCGTAATGCGCGCTTCCTGGTCAATCGCAATAATCCCCTCGCGAATGGATTCCAGCATGGCGCTGCGTTCCTGCAGGAGTCTGGAAATATCGGCAGGCTCCATGCCGAACATCATTTGCTTGATCCTCCTCGCCAGAACAAAGGCGCCTCCTGCTCCAAACAGCGCGCCTGAGACCAGAATGGCAATAATCGTCCATTCATTCTGCCTGACCAGACGCTGCACCCTGTCCATTGACAGTCCAGCTACTACGACCCCGAGCTGATGCCCTCTGCCGTCATAGACCGGCACGAATGCCCGCAACGAATTCCCGAGCGTCCCTGTTCCTTCGGAGATGCTCTCTTGTCCGCGCAGCGCAGCCTCCTGCCCGCCTCCCACGAAGGGCAGTCCTACCTTGGAGGCATCCGGATGCGAATACCGGATGCTGTTCATATCCATCACCACTACAAACAATATATCATTACGGCGTGTAATCTTGGAGGTGTAGGCTTGAATCCCCTTGCTGTTCCCTTCGCTTAAGCCCTCTGAGAGCAGCGGCATCAGGGCAATCGTGCGGGCAATCGTAATGGCCTTATCCTCCAGCGCATGCCGGGTCTGGGGAATAATCTGATTGCGGAATATAATATATAAGACCAGCAGCACCAGGACTACAACAGCAGATACCATCACCGCTACCGTTGTCCTTAGGCTATAGCTTTTTTTCTTGGCCAAGGATGCCCATGCCTCCTCATCTTCAATGAACTGCTACAAAGACTAGAATTATTTAAGGTAAGCTAGAAAACTGGATCACGCTATTCTGAATTTACCGATCTAATAACAGTACATGAAGGGAATTTATCTTTCAATCTTTTAGATGACTTACAGAAGTTTCAATTAGTTATTTATATCCTCTCACTGCTTCGCTAGGAAAAAGGATTGGATATACGATAACAAAAAAAGGCCATCATGGTGACTGACCTTACGACAAATAGGCAAAAAGAAACCTTGATAGACCGGAAGCCATTTAAGGTTTCAGTTTTATTAAAAATCATATGGGTCAGCTATTTCAAAATCATCTTCATGCACACTTTCGTATCGATACAATACCTGGTATTTTTATATTTCTCCAATCATCCACAGATTTCACCTTACCTTCCTCAAACGATACTATTGAACCATCTGGTGCTAAGTCTATATATTTTACATATCTTTTCAATCCATCATTCGGTAATCGATAGACTCCACCAAAGAAGTACCTTGAAAGGCTGTGAGCCAATCAAGATTAAACAGACATTTATTAGCACTTATTATTCATACACCCTCCCGACATAAAATAAATTCGCAAGAAAGTTCCAATCTATAACTTGAGGTATTTGTAAATTGTTATTTTCATAATAACCTTCCATATCCTCTACCCAAGACTTTATTCCTTCGAGAAAACTCTCAATGTCTCTATTTTCCCAAACATCAGGGTTTAATTTAAAATCCTTAATTAACATACCAATAAATTCTGTAAAAAGATCTTTATCACTAACTTTTTTTATTTCATTATATAATTCCATGTTCCCCTCCTACTGTATCGCAAGATTAATTCCATCGTCCATTTCCATTCAATTTAATTTACACCTTTTTTTGTTATATTATTCCATTTTTACTTTCAACCATTTTTTTAGTAACCCATTGTACTGGTATTTTTCAGTACCGGCAATTCTAAATGCGGATAATCTTCGATAATCCAACGTTCATATATTTCCTGCATCATCTTTCCAAACACAATGGTTTTTAAATCACTTGATGAAAATCCCCTTGATTTAAGTGCGTCAGCAAATCAGTTAACATTGTTCTTTTTGTGAACATTTAAATCAAGCAACCGCCGCAGCACCAGCCAGCCCCCCAGCGGAGCCGTTCCCAGCAGCAGCATAAGCCAAGTGACAGCCTGCGGGGACTGATTGACCGACAGCACAGCAATGAACACAAGCAGCCCCATCAGCCGCCCGGTCATCAGACTCAGCTCTCTAAGCACAACCAGCTCCACCCGTTTGCCGGCACTCTCTTCAGAGACACCCATCAGGTCGAAGCTGGTAGACGTCATCGGCAGCATGTAGAGCGGGATGCACAGCGAGGTTCCAATACCCATAATTAACAGCGTGGCGTAATTCACCTTCCACAGAAGCGGCAGAATGAAAACGGCCAGCAGCAGACTGCCTGCCAGCATCCCCCTGAAGCGGGTTCCAGGCTTGAACCATTTGCCGGCCGCATAGTAGCTGATCAAAGAAACTGCCGAGGTAATCAGCGCGAACTGCCCAAGCTTACTCTCCTCACGGGCGGCAATATAGACCAGCAGTCCGATCAGGAACGAGAATACGCCCTCCCGTACTCCCTGGAACAGCAGCGCCGCCGCAGCAGGCCGCCAGGGACTCTCCTTGCGGCTAAGCTCGCGCCAGGGCTCCAGCCACAGGTAAGTTCCGCCGCGCGGCCGCTTCTCCAGCCCAAAGCTGAGTACAGCAGCCACTCCATAGATGCACAGGGACAGGATAAACACAATACGGTAGCCCTTGTCCCCATGCCACAAGGAGATCAGACTACCCGACACCCACGGACCTACAATGCCCGTCAGCGAACCCAGCAGTCCCATCCAGCCGTTGAAGAAATCGCGGTTGTCCGCCTCGGTAATCTCAAAGAAAACAATATTAAAAGCCAGCCAGTAGAACCCGATGGAAAGACCGAGAATGAGTCCCAGCGGCCAGATATAATGCACCGCTTCTCCGCGCAGCCAGAGCACCAGCAAATAAAAAAAGCCCGAAACGGCAATTCCCAGCCGCAGGGCATTCATTTTGTTATGCTCCTTCACCCATTTGCCGCCCAGCCAGAAGCTTAGTCCGACTGCGAGCTGCTGGGCAACCGTAAACCAGCCGATCATGGCGAAGTTCTGCCGGCTTTTCCACAAATATACGTTCAAAAAAGTACCTGCCAGCACCGTAGCCAGCAGGTAAAGCCCGCCCACGGCGAGCAGCAGCGCCGCCTGGTTCCGTAATAACCTCCTCATGCTATACCTCCCTGCTATTCTGGACATCTCATGTAAACATAACATGTCCAAATTACAGGGAAAGCATGAATCGGAAGCTTACTCCGATGCAGTGCTGAGATTGCGCACAAGCTGAATGCGGTCTTCCTGTGCCAGACTGTGCTGCACATGGAAGCAGGAAGGACATACGAACAGATTCAGCGAGAACGGCGGCTTCAGTACCGGTCCGCCGCCCAGCGCTTCCGGCGTTGCCGGGGTAAATCCGCTTACCTGCTGAGTGCCGGAGTGAAGCATCAGCTCATGGCATTGCGGACATTCCGGTGCTTCCAGCTGCGCGGCCAGCAAGCTGGCGACACTCTGCTCATAACGCGTCAGATCATAGTCATCACCGAACTGGACCAGCGTATTAAATATGGGAACCACACTATCCTTGTCACCGTCGTCATCCCACAGATCCTCGTCGCTGACCTCTTCCTGTACGGAAGCGTCCTCAGTGTCCAGCTCTTCATCTTCAAGATCGTCAGCGCCTATTGTAATTGTGCGGTAACCGCTAAGCTCATTATTGCAATGAGGACAAGTGTCCTCCGGGCCAAACTCCTCATCCCATACAATCTCGGTATGGCACCAAGGACATATTGTCGTTTCCATCTGTATAATCTCCTTCGTTCCTCACATTAGGTTCACTTTCAATGCAACATTAAATAAATAATCCCGGCCGCTATAAACGCCAGAGCGGAAATGAACAGAACCCGAACCAGAATCTTCATAATTTCCTGCTCCCTAAATCAAAATATAGCGGCGCCGATGACATAGGACAATGAAACGGAGATCAGCAGTGCTGTCAGTCCCACGGCCCGGTTATCCGCAGCAATCTCGTCATCAATCGAAAAGACGGGGGTTAGAAATTCAAACAGGAAGTACGCCAGCAGCAGCAGGAGGAAACCCACAACCGACCATTTCATCGTCTCATAGATCGATGCTCCCGCTTCAATGCTGAAGCGCAGAATATTGCAGATGCCGAAGATCTTGCCTCCGGTTGCCATCGCTACGGCCACATTCCCCTTGCGGATTTCTTCCCAGCAGTTATATTTAGTCACCATTTCAAAGAAGGACAGGAATACCACCAGACCCAATATGGCCACAGTGAAGTAGCCGAGCAGCGCTCCCAGCGGATGATCCAGCAAAAGATCAATATTATCTTGCATACTTCTCCCTCTTTCTGCCGGACGCTACTGCAGTTCAGCCACGGTTACGCCCGCGCCGCCTTCGTTGTAATTCCCGAGCCGGTAGCTTTTGATATGCTTATGCTTGCGCAGATATTCCTGTATCCCCGTCCGCAATATCCCCGTGCCTTTGCCGTGGATAATCGAAATCTGCCCAAGGTTGCCGAGGAACGCTTCGTCGATGAAGCGGTCGGTCTCCATGATGGCCTCTTCCAGATTGGCCCCGCGCAGATCGAGCTCGGTGCGGACATTCTCATCCCGCGTACGCTTGACTGTCGTAGCCCGGCGCAGAGCCGGCGGAGGCGCATCCGGTGCAGAGGCCAGGAACTCCAGATCAGCAAGGTTGACCTTCATCTTCATAATGCCGAACTGCACCACGGCTTCCTTGGCACCGCTAAGCTCTACAACAAGGCCCTTCTGATTCACATTAGCCACCTTGACTTCATCCCCGGGCTGAATCTTCCGCGGCGCCTTGGTGCTGCTGCGGGCAATAACCTTCTTACGCGGTGCAGGCTCCGCTTCATCCAGTCTCCGGCGCGCTTCAATCAGCTTGTGCTCCTTGACGGACGCCCCTTCCTCCATTGCCAGGCGGCGGAGGTCACTGATGATCTCCTCGGCTTCCTTACGCGCCTTGGCGAGGATATCGCTGGCATCCTTCTCTGCCTTCTCCAGGCGTTTGTCGCGCTGGCCTTCCAGCTTCTCCAGCTCCAGCTGCTGCCGCTTGCGGAATTCTTCCGCTTCGCGGCGCAGGCCCTCGGCCCGTTCACGCTCATTCTCTGCGGTGAGGCGGTTCTCTTCCAGGGAAGCGATCATGTGCTCGACGCGCATGTCTTCTTCCTTGACTTCGCCGCGCGCATGCTCAAGAATGGCATTCGGCAGGCCGAGGCGCTCGGCAATAGCGAACGCATTGCTTCGTCCCGGCACACCGATCAGCAGCCGGTAGGTAGGACTCAGACTGGCCACATCAAACTCCATACTGGCATTGATGACGCCTTTGCGCTCATACGCATAAGCCTTCAGCTCACTGTAATGCGTAGTTGCCACCATCCGGCATTCTGTACGGTGGATATTCTCCAGAATGGCAATCGCCAGGGCCGATCCCTCCGCCGGATCCGTTCCTGCTCCAACTTCATCGAGCAGAATCAGACTCTTCGGCGTCATTCTCTTCAGAATGGAGATGATATTGGTCATATGGCTGGAGAACGTACTTAGGCTCTGCTCAATACTCTGCTCATCGCCAATGTCGGCATAGATCGCATCGAAGACGCACATCTGGCTGCCTTCCTCTGCCGGAATGAACAGTCCCGACATCGACATCAGGCTGAGCAGACCGATGGTCTTCAGGGTAACTGTCTTACCGCCGGTGTTCGGGCCGGTCACGATAATCGAGGTGTACTGGTTGCCCAGCTCCACATCCAGCGGCACAACCTGCTCTGCGGGAATGAGCGGATGGCGCCCTTTGCGCAGACGCAGGTAGCCGCGGTCATTCATACGCGGCTGGGTAGCCTTCATATCGCGTGCCAGGCGCGCTTTGGCGAAGATGAAATCGAGTTCGCCGAGAATATCGATATCATAAGCCATCTCTTCGGCAATATCGCCGACAAGTGCCGTCAGGCGGTGCAGGATAATCTCGATCTCCCGCTCCTCGCGCAGCCGTGTCTCGCGCAGCTTGTTGTTCATCGCCACAATCGATTCCGGCTCAATGAACAGCGTCGCCCCGGAGCCGGACTGATCATGAACAATGCCGCCGAAATGGGCACGGTACTCCGCTTTGACCGGAATGACAAACCGGTCACCACGGATCGTCACAAGCTGATCCTGCAGCATCTTCGATACCGAAGACGAGCGGATCATGGAATCCAGCTTCTCGCGGATGCGGGTCTCGCCGCCGCGCAGCTCCCGGCGGATGGAGGCCAGCTCTGTACTGGCCGAATCCATGACATCCGCATTCTCGTCGATACACAGGCGGATGGCATCCTCCACATGCTTCTGCTCCGAGAGCAGATCACTCTGGGCGAAGAGGGTAGGGATCTTCTCATCCTCGTGCATCGCCCCGAGGAACCGCTTCACTCTGCGGGCTCCGCCGATCGTGTTGCCGACAGAGAGCAGTTCAGTGGTGCCCAGCATTCCCCCGATCGAAGCGCGTTTCAGGGCGGGCTTGATGTCAGTCACACCGCGGAAGGAAGGAATTCCCTTCAGCCGGTCAACATTAGCAGCCTCATCCGTAGCCTGCAGAAGCAGCTTCACTCCTTCGAAATCCCCGGAGGGCTTCAGCAATTCGGCAGTCAGCCGTCCCATCGGTGTCTGCGTATACTGCATCAATTTATTTAAAATCTTGCGATATTCAAGCGTATGCAAAATTTTGTCGTCCAATTACTGTCACAGCTCCCTTCATAGATGGTTACATTATACCTAATTTAGCCCATTTTCGCTATTTGGGTATGATTTCTGGGCATAGAAAAGCGGCTGCGGGCCACAATAACAACGCACATATCCTTACGCGAACGCCAAAGGAGGTTAGTTAGGTGAGATTCTTAGGTCATGTGGTACGTTTCGTGGTCGCGGCAATCGTTCTGATGGTGGTCGGCTGGATTGTCCCGCAATTCACGGTCGGGGGGTTCTGGAGCGCGCTTGTGCTTGCGCTGGTTATCGCTCTGCTCGGCTGGGTGGTTGAGGGCATTTTCGGCAAAAAAACAACACCCTTCGGCCGCGGTATCGTCGGCTTCCTGGTCAGTGCCCTGGTGATCTGGATTGCCCAGTTCATTGTGAGCGGAGTCAGTGTCACCATTCTCGGAGCGCTGCTCGCAGCCCTGGTCATTGGTATTATCGACCTCTTCCTGCCGGTATCCACTCCGTTTGAAGCGGCCAAGTAGAAACGGCTGAACCACCCTTAGGGGACGGTATCCGTTTCAGCGCACAACGAAACCCCCAATCCCCGGATTATACCGGATACTGGGGGTTTTTTGTAATTAAAAAATTTTTATAACTAAAAATTACGCATAGGACACAACCGGATCATCGCCATGGGTGACAGCAGCCGTGACGACAGCATTTTTACCGCCCCGCTTGGCGCTGTACAGCGCTTCGTCCGTCTTGCGGAACAGCATTTCCTTGCCGTCCCCCAGCTGATAATCGCAGAATCCGATACTGACCGTAATTGGCTTGCCTCCGGCATACGGATGCTCCATAGCGGCTATACCTACCCGCATCTCCTCGACGGCAGCATAGGCTTCCTGAAAGCTTTTATCCGTAAAAATCACCGCGAACTCTTCCCCGCCGTATCTCGCCGCGAAATCATTCAGCCCGATCAGACCATTCACCTTTGCTGCCACCTCCTTAAGCACGAGATCGCCGACCCAGTGTCCGTACGTATCATTAACACGCTTGAAGTTGTCGATATCAAACAGCGCCAGCTGCAGCCTCAGCCCGTTGCTCTCGCACTGCTCCAGCAGGGAGTCCAGATATTCATGAAAGGTTTTGTGATTGTACAGGCCCGTAAGCGCATCGATCTTCAGCAGCTTGTCGGAAATCGCCCGTTCCACCATCAGTCCCTGCTCCGACTTGGTCAACTGCTCCAGATATTCGCGGGTCTCACGGGCCCTGACAATGACAGCCTGCGCCATCACGGCGAACACAATAAACACACATTCCACCATCAGAAACTCCAGCAGCGGTTTGTCCAGCAGCGGCCGCTCCAGCCCGAAATAAATCCCGCTATAGAATAGCGTGCTGAATACCCCGAGATAGTATAGCAGCCGCTGGTCGAAATAGATCAGGGCAATCATAATCGGCATCATAAGTGTCATCTGGGCACCATCTACAAAAGGCTCCAGCACAAAATACATCAGATAAGAAACGATGAATCCGCAGATCACAACGGCCTGCTTATGATAATGCTGCATCTTACGCAGCCAAATCTCGGCGGAAGCCATAGCTATAATGATCAACAGATTACAGGCGATGAACAAGTGGCCCTTACTGAGGATGAGGATGGTCTTAGTCTCAGTGGAATGGGAGGACAGCATAAAAATAAATTGGGCTGCCAGCATACAGAGCACAATAATCCAGTATCCGGTTAATATTCTGCGGTGCCATTTCTCCGAACTTTGCGATTCGTGGGCTAAAATAATGTGGATCCCCTACTTCTAACCAAATAATATAAAAGTTAAAATTATAATAGCTTTAATTATAATAAATTTTAATTGTTTTTGCATCATATTTTTGCATTTTTCGACAAAGTTTGGAGTCAGCTTCCGGTCAAACAATTTCTCACAGATTATCCAAGACAACTATCAGGATTTGAGCTATGCTAATGTCATCTGTTATCACAATTCATCACGAACCTTTTAGGAGGATGCTTATGATCAGGAAGGCGGCTATTCTTTGTTCCATTGTATTTGCACTACTGCTTACGGCTTGCGGAGCCGGCGGGGGCAGCAGCAATTCTGACAGCGCTAACAGCCCGGCTGCTGACACCAATCTTACGGCGGAAGAAGAAATCGTCATTACAGCAACCAACTACAGCTTTGACCAGAAAGAATACCACTTGAAGAAGGGCGTACCTGTCAAAATCATCTTCAAAAACGAGAGCGGCAACCACGGCATTCTTGTGCCTGAGATGAAGCTGCGGCTGGATGCCAATGATTCCTCCAAGGTGATTCTCCCCGAGGAGGCAGGAACCTTCGAGGTCACCTGCGCGATCATGTGCGGCTCCGGCCACAGCGGAATGAGCGCCAAGATTATCGTTGAATAGGCAGCTCTATACGCATAGCAAAAAAGCCGGCCAAGGACAACTGTGGGACTGACCCCATTGTCCTTGACCGGCTTTTTGGTTGTTCTGCTGAAAGTTGTTAACCGGCTGAAGCTGCCGTTACTTCACACCCTTGCTGCGATTGGAAATATCCAGCCAGACGGCAATGACCAGGATTGAGCCTTTGACGACATACTGCCAGAAGGATTCCAGTCCCATCAGCGACATTCCGTTATCCAGCGAGGTCATCACCAGCGCTCCGATAATGGCACCGATGACTGTGCCGGCTCCGCCCATCAGGGAAGTGCCGCCAATGACGCAAGCGGCGATAGCATCCATCTCAGCCATATTACCTGCAGTGATGGTGGCCGAGGCCAGGCGTGAGGTGAGCACGATGGCGGCGATCGAGCCCAGCAATCCGCTCAACACGAAGATCAGCATGGATTTGCGCTTGATGTTAATGCCGGAGAGGCGTGCCGCCTCAATATTGCCCCCTATTGCATAGATATGACGGCCGAAGGTGGTCTTAGTCGACAGGAAATAGAAGATGACTGCCAGGACAATTACGAAAATAATCGGGAATGGAATCCCCTTGTAATTATTCATCACGGCTACAAAGGCCACCACCAGCAGGGCAAGTCCGGCCACCTTGGCGATGTCCAGGCCCAGCGGGGCGATTTCGAAGCCGTATTTCCTGCGGGAACGGCGTTTATTGAACGCACTCCAGAGCAGCAGTCCTACTGCGATCACACCAAGGATGATACCGAAGCCCGGAGCAAAATAAGCATTGCCGAGCAAGGCCAGCACCGGATCGGATACCGGAATGGTCATCGACTCCGTCACACCCATCAGCACGCCGCGGAACACCATCATTCCCCCGAGGGTGACAATGAAGGCGGGGATCATTTTATACGCCACCAGCCAGCCCTGAATCAGGCCCAGCACGGCACCTGCGGCCAGTGTGCCAAGAATGACTACAATAGCCGGCAGCTCCAGCCAGTTGCTGAGAATAGCTGCCATGCCGCCGGTCAGACCGACGATGGAGCCGACAGACAGATCGATATGCCCTGCCACAATGACCAGCACCATGCCGATGGCCAGAATGGAGGTCACCGACATCTGCGTGAACAGATTGGACAGATTCCGCGAAGTCAGGAAGGTCGGATTCAGTACTCCGAACAGCACCCAGATCAGTATTAATGCACCCACCATCGTATAGGCACGCATATCCATTTTGCCGAACAAGCCGCGTAAGCGCGATCCTCCGGCTGCCGGAACCGCTTCAGGTTCCCTAAGCTCTTTTTGCAGCTGCATCTCTATCTACCTCCCGTAGCGGCCAGCATAATATTCTCCTGCGTCGCTTCCCGCCAATCATATTCCCGTACGAACTGTCCTTCACACATCACCAGAATCCGGTCGCTCATGCCCAGTACCTCCGGAAGCTCCGAGGAGATCATAATAATGGCCACTCCCTGCTCTACCAGCTGATTCATCAAATTATATATTTCGTACTTCGCCCCGACGTCGATGCCCCGGGTAGGTTCGTCCATAATCAGGATTTTGGGGTCTGACATCAGCCATTTGCCGATAACCACCTTCTGCTGGTTCCCCCCGGACAGTGTGCCTACCAGCGTCTCCAGCGAAGCTGTTTTCGTCTTCAGATCGTGCACATACCGGTCTGCCCACTTAATTTCCTCATTCTCATTGATGACCCCCAGCCTTGCGACTTTGCCCAGTGTGGCTAAAGTGGTGTTACGTTTGACATCCATCCCCATGACCAGCCCCTGGCGCTTACGGTCTTCCGTGACCAGGGCAATGCCCGCCTTGATCGCCTCGGCTATGGAACGGATCTTAATGGCCTTGCTTTCAATCAGCACCGTTCCTTCGGCCCGGCCCCCATAGGCACCGAAGAGGCTGCTGACAAGCTCCGTACGTCCGGCGCCCATCAGCCCGGCGATACCCAGTATCTCACCTTGACGAAGGCTGAATTCAATATCGCGGAGCACCTTCTGCCGGCGCTTCTCCGGATGCCATACATTATAATCTCTGACCTCAAGCACCTTCTCCCCAGGCGAATGCTCCACGCGCGGATAACGCTCCGTGAGCTCACGTCCAACCATGAGGGATACAATCTGGTCGTCATCTGTCTCACTGCGGTCAAGTGTAGCTACTGTCCGCCCGTCCCGCAGCACAGTGATCGAATCAGCCAGTGCGAACACTTCAGGCATTTTGTGTGAAATATAGACACAAGTTACCCCTTCGCGCCGCAGCTGGTTCAGAATGCCCATCAGGATAGACACCTCGCTCTCGGTCAGAGCTGCCGTCGGTTCATCCAGAATGAGAATCTTGGTATGCTTGGAGAGTGCCTTGGCGATCTCGACCAGCTGCTGCTGGCCAATGCCGAGATTGCCGATCTTCGTGTCCGGAGACAGATTCAGCCCGACCTTCTTCAGCCATAGCGAAGCCTGATGATAGAGCTCATTCCACTGGATGGCCCCGCGTCTGACCGGTTCAGCTCCCAGGAAAATATTCTCTCCGACTGTCATTTCCTTCACGAGTGCCAGCTCCTGGTGAATAATCGCGATACCGGCCTTCTCCGCATCCGTTATTCTATGAAACGACTTTTTCTCCCCATTGATCAGGATTTCCCCGCCGTATGTCCCTGCAGGGTATAGTCCGCTTAATACCTTCATCAGCGTGGATTTACCAGCGCCGTTCTCGCCGCATAAGGCGTGAATCTCCCCTTGCCTGACCTTGAAGTTCACATGGTCCAGCGCCTTAACACCGGGGAATGTCTTGCTGATCTCTACCATTTCAAGTACATTCATGCCTTCCGCTCCTCCTTCCGGCCCTTAAACCTGCAAGCAGATGCGGTAACGCCACAGGCGCCGCATCTGCTTGACGGACAGGCCGCCCTTATTGTTTCGGCCACTGGTCCTTCGGAACGTTCTTGTAGACATCCTCAAGCTTGTGGAAGCCGTCCTTGATCAGTACGTCCAGGTTATCCTTATTGACCGCTAGCGGATCGAGCAGCACAGAAGGAACATCAATTTTACCGTTGTTAACTGATTTTTCAGTCGAAATACTTTCGCCTTTGGCAGCTGCTATTGCCATTTCCGCAGCTTTGGTTGCAATCGCGTTGATCGGCTTGTAGACCGTCATCAGCTGCGTGCCTTCAGCGATACGCTGTACCGCAGCAAGGTCAGCATCCTGGCCGGATACCGGTATTTTACCGGCCATGCCCTGAGCCGTGAGCGCCTGGATCGAACCGCCTGCAGTCCCGTCATTGGCTGCTACCACACCTTGAACATCATTATTGTTCGCGGTCAGCGCATTCTCCATATTTTTCAGCGCTTCTTCCGGCTTCCAGTCCTTGGAGAACTGGTCGTAGACAATCTTAATGTCGCCTTTCTCTTCAAGCGGCTTCAGAATATTCATCGCCCCTTCTTTGAACATATGGGCGTTGTTATCCGTATCGGCACCGCCGATATAGACGATATTGCCTTTAGGAGCCTTATCAATGACCGCCTGCGCCTGGAACTCTCCGACACGCACGTTATCAAACGAAATATAATAGTCTACCTCGGCATTATTGATCAGGCGGTCATAGGCAATGACCTTGATGCCTTCCTTATGAGCCTTCTCTACGATTGGAGCCGTTGCTTCCGCGTTATGGGCAATAACCACAAGCACATCCACACCCTGGGAGATCAGCTGTTCCGCCTGGCTTAACTGGGTAGCATCATCGCCGTTTGCAGCCAGCACCTTCACTTCACCGCCAAGCTCCTCCACTTTTGCCGTAAAGATATCCCGGTCCTTCTGCCAACGCTCCTCCTTCAAGGTATCCATCGACATGCCGATGACAATTTTGTCCCCGTCCTTCGCTGCGCCCAATGTCTCCTTCTTC
Organism: Paenibacillus sp. FSL H8-0259; assembly: GCF_037963255.1. Classification (NCBI taxonomy): domain Bacteria; kingdom Bacillati; phylum Bacillota; class Bacilli; order Caryophanales; family Paenibacillaceae; genus Paenibacillus; species Paenibacillus sp. FSL H8-0259. The sequence goes on along the minus strand of NZ_CP150147.1, from coordinate 2,234,430 downwards.
TGATTATCACCATTTGAGACCACCCCACAGCCCGCCATTGACGCTGCCAGCACTAACGCTGCCATCCCCAGTGAAATTGCTCTTCCGTATTTTCTCACTCTGCCCTTCGCCCCTTTTCATTAGCCGCATATTTGATTGCGCTTACAAAAAAAGTGTAGCATGGATCATCCGCCGCAGGAGCCGCTATTCCCAGCACTTTCTTGCTCTCCGCCTGCATTCCGTCCTCCTCTCCTGTAATGTAATTCTTCCCGGCCGCTTTCATAGGATTATCCGGGGCCGGAGCACAAAAAAGTCCTTGCTCTGTCAGCAAGGACCCTGCTTCTCATGCTGCTGCCGGAATTCGCTTGGCGTCATGCCGGCCGCTTTTTTGAAGACCCTGCTGAAGTAATTCGGGTCCTTGTAGCCTACCTCGTAACAAATCTCCTTGAGGTTCAGCTGATCTCCGGTGATCAGGCGCTTCGCTTCGTTGATTCTTAGCCGTGTGACGTAATCAATGAAGGTTTCACCCGCATGCTGCCGGAACAATTTGCTGAAATAATGCGGGCTTAAATTCACATATTCAGCCGTCTGCTCCATAGATATGTCTTCTTTATATTTCTGGCTGATGTAGAGCAGCGCCCGCTGATGGACATGGGAACGGTTATGCTCCTGTTCCTGCTCCAGACTGTGGATCAGCCGCTCCAGCCAGGATTCTGCGCTCAGTCTGAGCGATATGGGATCCTCTGCTGTATGCAAGGAGGCCAGGATCTCCGCTCCGGCTGCGGAGTGAACGCCTCTGGCGAGGAACAGCAGGAGCCCGGTCACCTCTCCCCGCACTTCGGGCAGCGGCCGCCCGCCGCCTTGCTCGAAAGCAGCATACAGAATTCCGAAGCGTTCTATGGCTTCCTGCTTGCTCCGCTGCAACAGTGCATCCAGCAGCCGCTTCTCCTCATCCAGGGATACGGCCGTCTGCCCGGAGCTTTGGAGGATATCATCATAGTGGTGCACGCTGAAGGAATCATGGTGATCCGCACAGACACGGACCGCTTCCCGGTAGGATCGGCTAAGCCCGTCCCAGCCCTCGCGGATCGAGCCGATGCCTATGCTGACCGGCAGACCGAACCGCTGCTCTATCAGACTGCGGAGCCGCTCCCCCCAATCCATGGAGCTGACGCGCTGTGAGTAACCGGTCCGCCCCGGCGGCAAGGGAATAAACAACGCCAGCTGATGCCCGATCAGCGGTCCGGACAGGCAGCCGAGCCCTGCTCTGGCAACCTGCTTGACCGCCTCATAGATCTCCCGCTTGCCCTGCTGGAATTCTTCCCAAGCTGCGCTAGAATGCCTCGGGAATGACAGCACCATCGCATAGCCTTTGGCCCACTGCAGCTCCAGCAGACCGGCCACTTGTTCCAGCTCCAGGTCCTGCACATGCTCCAGCATGAGCATCATTGTCAGCTCGTTCTCCGCCAGCGGAAGCAGGTGGGCCAGCTTCTCCTGCAGCTCCAGCTGCTCATTCCTGCGCCGCTTCTCCTCCTGGATCACCGCCATCAGCTGCTTCAGTACATCCGCCACTTCGTCCCGTCTGGCCGGCTTCAGCAGATAATCCCGCACGCCCAGCAGCAGCCCCTCCTTGGCGTAGGAGAAGTAATCATGAGCGGTAATCATCACGATCTGCGCGGAAGGGAGCTTGGTGAGAATCTGCCGTACGGCCTCCAGTCCCTGAATGCCCGGCATCTTAATGTCCATGAAGATAATATCAGGCCGGTGCTCCTCCGCGAGCTGAATAGCCTTCCGTCCGTTCTCGGCATGCAGAAATTCAAAACCATCCGGGAAAATATGGCGGATCATCAGCTCCAGCCCTTCCCGTTCCAGCGCCTCATCATCGGCGATCAGCAGTCTGTACATAGTAAATCTATCTCCTTTCTCACCTGCGGCTCAGGCAGACGTGCGGAAGGGTACTTTGAACAGCACCGCCGTCCCCTGCCCTTCACTGCTGTCAATCTCGATCAGCTGCTGCCCGTCAAAGAACAGATGCAGACGTTTGAATACATTATGTGTCCCAAGTCCGGTGGACTGGCCTTTACCGCTGAAATACGGGGCCTCTTCCTCGATCGATCCCATCAGCCTCGCTACAGTCTCCCGGTTCATGCCCACACCGTTATCACTGATCTCAATCTCTACAAGTCCGCTCCGGTAGCGGATCGACAGTGACAGCACCGCCCCCTCCTCCATTTGCTCCAGCCCGTGGACAAAAGCATTCTCGAAGATCGGCTGAAGGGTCAGGCAGGGAATCATTCCGCCGAGCGCCTGCTCATCAATATCCATCTCAAAAGCGATCCGGTCACGGAAGCGGGCCCGCTGAATGTTAATATACTCGTTCACATGCTCTACTTCCTCGCGCAGCGGTACAGCCTGGTCAAGCTTCTGCAGGTTATACCGGAGCAGGCGGGATACCGATACCGTCAGATCGCTGGTCCTTGCCGCTCCTTCCAGATACGCCAGCTTGGCGATGGAATTCAGTGTGTTGAACAGAAAATGCGGATTGATCTGGCTCTGCAGCATTTTCAGCTCCAGCTCCTTGACCAGCCGGTCCTTCTCCACGTTCTTGATATTCTCCTTCATCAGCTCCTGGATATTATCGATCATTCCGTTAAAAGCCCGGCACAGGATGCTGATCTCATCGTTGTTAACACTCTCCGGCGCTTTCGTATCCATCCTCCCCTTGGAGATCTGCTTGGCGGTGGCCACGAGGCGGCGGATAGGTCCTGTGATGCTCCCGGACAGCCAGATCGCCATACAGATACTAAGCAGCGCAGCGGTAATTACCAGCAGGCTCCCCAGCCGGTTCAGCTTGGCCGTCGTGGACATGATCTCCGCATAGATCGGCTTGTACTGGTCCAGTTCCAGGTCAACCAGCTCCTGTGCTTCCTCGCGGATGAACCGCTGCGTCTGCTCCGCCTCGATATAGGCACCGGCCAGTGTGTTGGAGTCCTGACCATCAATCTCTGTAATCATCTGCCCGGCCTGCTCCAGAAACGTATCAATGATATGGCTGTAGTTCATCAGCGGAAGGCCGCTTCCCCCGATGGTCGCCATTCCGTCCAGCTTCGCCCGCAGCTCCTGCACAGCGCTCAGATGCTTCTGCACCTCCGGGAAGCTGTCCGCGTCCACCTGCATAATGAAGCGGTTCAGAGAGCGCATATTCTCCCCTACCTCATAGGATACTTCCTTGTACAGCATGATCCGGTTCATCATCAGATGGTAGCTCTCCTGCACATTCTTTCCGCTCTCAAAAAGCACAAAAGAGACAGAGCTCATCAGCAGCACAAGCAGCGGAATGCAGATGAGCAGCTTATGGCGGATACTCATAGGCTCTCTCCCTCCTGCACATTAGACTTGTCCAGCACCTTCACGCCGGTGAAGTATTTGGACTCCAGCTGCAATCCCTGAAAATGATCATGGAGCAGCCGCACGGCCGTAGCCCCCATAAGATAAGGCTGCTGTGCCACTGTGGCCGTGATATCCCCGCGGCTGATGGCAGCAAGGGTCTCTGCCTGGTTATCGAAGCCAATAATCGTCATCGGGACACGCTTCAGGCTCTTGGAGGCCTGCAGTACTCCCAGCGCATCCGTTGAGCTGGTGCCGACCATCACATCAATCTCCGGATGAAGCCGCAGCATATCGGCTGCCTGCTGGATTGCCTCCATATGCGAGATATTGGAGCTGCGGACATCCACAATTGCAAGGCCGCTGTAATTTTTCACAATATTACTGAGGCCGTTCAGACGCTGAACCTGATTCTTGGCCAGCTCGCTGCCGATGATCACGCCGATCTTCCCTTTACCGCCGGTCGTCTGCACCACCATCCGGCCCAGCGCCTCGCCGGCTGCAACATTGTCGGTCCCAACATAAGCCAGCCGCCTGCTCGCCGGAGCGTCTGTATCAATGGTGATTACCGGAATCCCCCGGTTCACGGCTTTATCAATTACGGGGGTGAACTTCTCGTCGTTCAGCCCCTGCACGATGATCGCATCCGCCTGTGCGGCAATCGCTTTTTCCAGCAGGCTGATCTGCTCCTCCATGTTATTGCGCACCGGGCCGGTGAACTCGATATCAATCCCGTATTTTGCAGCAGCCTCTTTGGCACCCTTCTCGACCATTTCCCAGTACGGATGGTACCGCTCCTGCTCGATCAGCACAATATGATAGCCGGAATTATCCCCGCCGGGATGCCCGCTTAATTCATTGACAATATTGCCCACCCGGCTTGAATGATTGGCAAAGTCTATAAACAGATATGCCAGCAGCAGAAAAAGCACAATAACCCCCGCGCCGCTGACCCATTTTTTATCCATCATGCTCACCTCAATCAACATCCTACCCCGAGTTGTAAACGGTTGCAATATTTAATTTATGAATAGCTTATTATGTGAAACCTATACATTCATAATCATTAATTGCGGGAGTTGCCTAATCGCGGCCAAACCCGCCCGATGACGGAATAAGCGGCACACCAGTGTTTGGCTTATCTCCACTTGCCCATTACGAGAGTCAAAAGGGATTTATGATTTCCTCAGTCCCCTCCACCGTCTACCTCCGGCGGATCCAGGGGCACTTCTGCTCCTCATTCCCGCCTGATGCCCGCTTTCGGCGGATCCAGGGGCACTTCTGCTCCTCTTTTCCTCCTGTCGACCGCTTTCGGCGGATTCAGGGGCACTTCTGCTCCTCTTTTCCTCCTGCCGACCGCTTTCGGCGGATTCAGGGGCACTCCTGCTCCTCTTTTCCTCCTGTCGACCGCCTTCGGCGGATTCAGGGGCACTTCTGCTCCTCATTCCCGCCTGATGCCCGCTTTCGGCGGATTCAGGGGCACTTCTGCTCCTCTCGGAGGCTCAATGTATTCGGTTTTTCGCATACATTCGGCTCGTTTACCCTCTCGGAGGCGCATTGTATTCGGTTTTTCGCATACATTCGCCCCATCTACTCTCTCAGACGCACATTGTACTCGGTTTTTCACACACATTCGGCTCATCTAATCTATCGGAGGCGCATTGTATTCGGTTTTTCGCATACATTCGGCTCATCTACTCTCTCGGACGCACATTGTATTCGGTTTTTCGCATACATTCGGCTCATCTACTTAGCCTGCCGCCTATCTACTTGCGGATTCCGGTGCCCTTTGGCTCTTCATTCCCGCCCTTTGGTCCGCTTCTGAAGAAATCAAGGTTGTTTTGATTCTCCTTACCATTCACTTCAGGTGGACTCGGTGGGACTCCCCCTAAACAGCAAAAGAGCTGTTCCAAGCAGCACCCTGCTTAAAACAGCTCTTTCGTTAATGCATCCGCCATTCAACTGTCCTGTTCGATCAATTGAATCCATTCATTATATTCACTCTGCAGCTTGGCATATTCCGCCTGCAGGCTGCGGTGCTCCTGGGAGAGCTTGTCCAGCTCACCCTGCTGCAGCTCGAACTGGGCCTGAACCAGACGCAACTGGCCCTGGACGAGCTCGTAGCTCTCGCCGATCTCCCCAAGCTGCTGCGCGGTCTCGCTGCGCGAGCGGCTCACGGATTCCGCCTGGGCTTCAGCGTCCCCGGCTTCCTGCTGCCAGATCTCAATCTCCTCACGCAGCTTCGCCTCCTGCTCGCTCCACTGCTGCTCGCGCTGCTGTAGCTCTTCGTACTTCTGCTTCCATGAAGCTTCGTACTCCCTGGTCTCGCGGAGCGCTTCCTGCTGCTCCGCCGCCGCTGCGGCAGCTTCGCGGCCCGCCTCGTACAGCTCTTCCAGACGCCGCGCAGCTTCCTCGCCTTCAGCTTCCAGGAGCTCATAACGTTCCTTCAGCTGTTCGCCATCCTGCAGAATTTCATCATACTGGGCGATCAGCTCTTCGTAGCGGCCGCGCAGCGCCGCCAGTTCCTTACGGGCTGCCTCTGCCGCTTCCTGATGAAGGGCAGCTTCCTGCTCTGCCTCAGCACGAAGCTGGGCTTCCAGGTCAAGCTGCTGCACCATTCCATCCGCCTGTCCGCGGAGGGTCTCGACTTCACGCTGCAGCGCTGCCGATTTCTCCCCGGCTTCCAGAAGGTTCATCTCCAGCTCGCCGATATCCTCCATATGCTTGTTCGCCAGCTCCTGCCAGGAGCTGGCTTCGAGCGCGGTACGGTCAAATTCCGCCTGTGTCCGGCTCAGATTATCCGTCGTCTCCCGCAGAGATTTGCGGAGAGACGACGCTTCTTCCTGCGACAGCTCATAACGCTGGCGCAGCCCCTCCAGCTCATCATTCAGCAGACCGCTGAGCTCATTGGCAGTCTGCAGTTCTTCCAGTGCTGCACTTAGCTTGTCCGCTGTTTCCTGCAGCGCACTGTTAAGTCCCGCTGCTTCATCCTGCGCCTGCACGTAACGCTGGCGCACTTCCTCCAGCTCTGCGCTATGCTGCTGCCCTTGCTCTGCCGCAAGGCGCAGCTCTTCGCCAAGCTGCTCTTCCCGCTTCAGCACAGCTTCGTACTGCGCGAGCAGCGTCAGGCGCGCATCGCGCTCGCCCTTGAGCCCGGCTTCCGCCGCGCGCAGCCGGGACTGCAGTTGCCCGGTTCCGCCGCGCAGCTCACCAAGCTGCTTCTCCAGCTCCTGAAGCTGCTGCTTGTGCCTGTGCTCCTGCGTCCCCTGGGATTGCCGCAGCTCCTTATTCTTGGCCAGCTCCTTCTCAAGCGCTTCGCGCTCTCCGCTGAGCTCACTGGTGAGTGCTGCCTTGGTATCGGCAAGCTCCTTGCTCAAGGTGGTACGGATCTCAACAATCTCACTGCCCATAGACTCCCGGGTCTGGATCAGCTCCTGCTCCAGACCTGCCAACGTCTCCGCTTTCTCACGGGTCAGTGTCTCCCGAAGCTGCTCCAGCTCCTGCAGATGAGCGTCCTTCAGCTCTTCAAGCTGCTGCAGCCGTAACGCTTCAGCCGCTTCCAGCTCCTGTCTTGAAGCTTCGCGGCTTGCAGCCTGCTCTGCTTCGTAAGTCTCCCGCAGCGCTTTCAGCTCCGCTTCGCGCGCCTGCAGTTCATCTGTCAGCTGCCCGCGGCTGGAAGCAGCAGCCTGCTTCTCTTCCTCCAGCAGCTGTGCGTGCATCTGGCGTTCCTGCTCCTGCAGCTCCAGATGCCTCGCGCGTTCTTCTTCCACGGCGGCAATCAGCCGCGCCGCTTCTTCCTTGGCAGCCGCTTCAAGCTTCTCGTATTCTTCCTGCCGTTCGCGCTGCGCCTCCTGAAGGCGTGATACCTCCACGCGCAGCTCGGTACGTTCACCGGTCAGCATATTCAATTCATTCTTGAAATCCTGAACCTGGATAGCCTGCTCTGCCATATGTACAGCTGCAAGCACCGCGATCCGCGGGGTATCCAGTCTGGAATGTGATTTGGATATTGCACGCATATGCTCATCGACATAACGGGCAACCTGCTTCATATATTCAGTGCTGCTTCCGACAAGTTTATAGGAAGTTCCGTATATCTCCACGGCGACACGAGTCCGGTCCATAGCCACAGTTGTGCCCTCCTTTGTATGTGTGCGGATTCTAAGCTGATTTCCTTACTGCTATTGTAGCGTTATTCCTTAACCTTTGGCAAAAAAAACGTGTTCATTTCATAGATTTAAACCGGACTCCGTACTTCACAAGGGTACAGCAAAGCCGCAGCGAATCGGTTTCTAAATGGATTCGCTGCGGCTTTGCACAATTCCTGCTATTTTCTTAATTCTGCGCCAAAAGTTTGCTCCAGAGCAGAAACGACTCTGTCATGCACTTCCACAACCTCTTCATCGGTAAGTGTACGGTCCGTATGACGGTACAGCAGCGAGAGGGCTACGCTCTTCTTTCCAGCTTCCATTTTGCCGCCGGTGTAGACATCGAACACTTGCACATTCTGCAGCAGTGTTCCGCCATGTTCACGGATGGAAGCTATCAGGTGCCCTGCAGGAACTTCTGCGTCTACAACTACCGCAATATCCCGTTCCATCCCAGGGAAGCGGTGAAGCTCACTGTACTGTAGTTGGGCACGCGCCGCATCATATAGCGGCTGTAGCAGCACTTCAGCTACATAAGTATCCTCCAGATCCATCTGGCGCTGAAGTTCCGGATGCAGCTGTCCGATGGTACCGATCTTATCGCGGCCTTCAGCCTGCAGCAGGTAGGCCGAAGCAGAGCGTCCCGGATGGTAGCCTTCAGGAGCATCCCCTTCATAGATTATGCGGTCCGTAAGGCCAAGGTGGGCAAATACAGTTTCAAGCGCCCCCTTAAGATCGAAGAAATCTACAGGCTCAGCCGCTACGTTCCACTGCTTGGCAGCACGGGTGCCGCTCAGCAGCAGTCCAAGTACCGGCAGTTCACCGGGCTGGCGGGTGAGCACTTCTTCATCGGTGAAGAAAACATTGCCGATTTCGAACAGCGCCAGATCGCCTTGACGGCGGTTGGTGTTATAGAGGGCAATGTCCAGCAGCTGCGGCAGCAGGCTGGTACGCAGCACGCTGCGTTCCTCGCTCATCGGCATCGCCAGCTTCACGGAGAGCTTGCCGTCCGCAAGTGCCGGGAAGAGCTTGCTCTGTTCCGGCTGGATGAAGGAATAGCCCATAACCTCCTGATACCCGCCAAGAGCCAGCAGGCGGCGGAGCTCACGGCGCAGGAACTGCTCTCTGGTGAGTGCCCCCGGTGTAGTAGTCCCTTCAATTAGGGTTGTCGGGATGTTGTCATATCCGTACAGGCGGGCAATCTCTTCTATGAGATCCACATCATAGCTGATGTCGCCTCGCCGCGTGGGAACCTGAACTTCAACGATTCCCTGGGCAGCATCACCGCACTTGAAGTGCAGACGGCCGAACAGGGTCTTCACTTCCAGCAAAGACAGCTCGGTACCCAGATATTGATTCAGCTTCTCCAGCGACAGGGTCAGTACTTTCTCCCCGGCAGAGGCACTGCCTGCCTGAACAATACCTTCATGCACAGAGCCGCCGGCATAGCGGGCGATTAGAGCAGCTGCACGGTTAAGTGCAGGAATGACGGCATTCGGATCGACTTCCTTCTCGAAGCGCTGGGAAGCTTCAGAACGCAGACCCAGCTGACGCGAGGTCTTGCGTACAGTCCCGCCGTCGAATTTGGCGGATTCCAATACGATATTGACGGTATTTGCTGTAACCTCAGTCGATAATCCGCCCATAACGCCAGCCAGGCCGATAGCTCCTGACCCGTCAGCGATGACAAGCATCTGCGGCTCCAGCTTGCGCTCCTGGCCGTCAAGTGTTGTCAGCAGCTCGCCTTCATGAGCGAACCGTACACCAATCGTTCCGCCTGCCAGCTGATCGCCGTCAAACGCATGCAGCGGCTGTCCGTATTCCAGCATCACATAGTTGGTAATATCGACGATGTTGTTGATTGGGCGTACCCCGGCCGCCATCAGGCGGTTCTGAATCCACAGCGGGGATGGAGCTGTCTTCACTCCGGCAATATAACGCACTGCATAATGGCTGCAGTATTCTTCATTTTCAATATTGACAGTGATGGAATCCGCTGCCCGTCCGCCTGCTTCCACAAGCTCTGCCGCCGGATCTGCCAGCTGCAGGTCACGGCCCAGAATTGCGCTCACTTCATAAGCAGCACCGATCATGCTCAGACAGTCGGAGCGGTTAGGGGTCAGATCGAAGTCCAGGATCTCATCGTTCAGGCCAAGCACCTTCAGAATATCCTGGCCGACTTCCGTATTCTCAGGCAATACGAGAATGCCTTCCTGAAGCTCTTTGGGCAGCAGCTTGTCGTTCAGCCCCAGCTCTTTGGCCGAGCAGATCATCCCCTGCGACAGCACGCCGCGAAGCTTAGCTTTCTTGATTTCCAGTCCGGGCAGCTTAGCGCCAACCAGTGCGACCGGAACCTTCTGTCCCGCTGCGACATTCTTGGCACCGCAGACAATCTGCAGATCCTCGCCCTGTCCGGCATCCACGATGCAGATGTTCAGCTTGTCGGCGTCCGGATGTTTTTCTTTGGTTTTCACATAGCCGGTTACGATTCCGGAAATCCCTTTGTTACGGCGTTCAACTCCGTCAATCTCAATGCCGGCGGTAGTGATTTTGTCCGCGAGTTCATCAGCGGTCACCCCGTCCAGCGATATATAATCAGCCAGCCAGGCGGTTGATACTTTCATTTTCGCACACTTCCTTTTGTTTCAGATGTATTTATCTCCATGCCGCCCTATGCTTGGCTTGCGGAAACGGATAAGGAACAAGCCACGATGCCAACTTCGTTCTATTAAAATTTCTGTAAAGCAGTGTTCCTACAGAGAATATTTGGACTTCCAGCCGCTGTTGTCCCCAGATTTCTTCATTTATACCGCTTTTCACGGTTGAAATCCGGTGACAAAGGCGGACGCTATCGCTCCTACAGTTCCAAAATTCCCCTCCGGTCCTTCTATTACAGTCAATTCTATAGAACAGCCGTCATCCATCCGGCTTGCCAATATCCAATCCCGCACCACGCACACCCGCCAAATCTCTAAATCCCCTTGAACTGCTTCACAAAACCCATATCATTCGTGTAGAAGTAGCGGATGTCATCGATGCCATACTTCAGCATCGCGATCCGTTCTGCGCCTACGCCGAAAGCGAAGCCACTGTAAATCTCAGGGTCGTAGCCGCCCATCCGCAGCACATTCGGATGTACCATGCCGGCACCGAGGATTTCCAGCCAGCCGCTCTGCTTGCAGAGACGGCAGCCTTCGCCGCCGCATTTGAAGCAGCTCACGTCTACCTCAACACTCGGCTCGGTGAACGGGAAGAAGCTCGGACGCAGGCGGATGCCTGCTGTAGGACCGAACATCTCCTTCATGAACTGCAGCAGAGTGCCCTTCAGGTCGCTCATGCGGATATTGCGGCCAATAACCAGGCCTTCAATCTGATGGAACTGGAAGGAGTGGGTCGCATCGTCGTCATCGCGGCGGAATACTTTGCCCGGACAGATGATTTTGACCGGAGTTTCGCCCTTCATAGCCTGCATGGTGCGGACCTGCACCGGAGAAGTCTGTGTGCGCATCAGAAGATCTTCTGTTAAATAGAAGGAATCCTGCATATCGCGGGCCGGATGGTTCTTCGGCAGATTCAGAGCCTCGAAGTTATAGTAGTCTGACTCTACTTCCGGACCTTCTTCAATCCGGTAGCCCATGCCGATGAAAATATCCTCAATCTCCTGAATTACGCGGTTCAGCGGATGAATACCGCCTTGCGGCAGGCCGCGGCCCGGCAGCGACACATCGACCTTCTCCGCATTCAGGCGGTTCTGTGTCTCCTGCTGCTGGAAGATTTCCTGCTTAGAGCCGATTACCTCTTCAATGGCACTGCGCACCAGATTGGCCACCTGGCCGATCACCGGGCGTTCTTCCGCGCTGAGTCCGCCCATACCGCGCAGAACCTCCGTAAGCTCACCTTTTTTGCCAAGGTATTTGACGCGCAAATCATTCAGAATCTGCGGATCGGTTACCTCCTGCAGCTTAGCCAATGCCTCGGCCTTCAATGCTTCCAATTTCTCTTTCATGCTTTGTACTGCCCCCTTAAATCTCGTATTGTCAACAAAAAAAGGCCTTTCCTCCCGGTAAAGGGACGAAAAGACCGTGGTACCACCCTTGTTAGACGGCTGCGACGCTTCCCTTAAGAGCAATATTCCCTCTTTCGGACCGGCGGAGACCTGTCTCACTTTAACAGAAATAACGGTCTGCGGCCGGTATCCCCTACTGTGTCCCTCAAGGAAGCCTTGAATGGAATTCAGGGAACTGCTCCGGAGTGAACTTCGGCAGCTCTGCTCTCTTAGAAACGCTCTCAATCTGCGGCGCTTCCTCCCTGTAAGCCAGGCACTACGTACTCTTCTCCATCAATGCATTTATGCGGATTGTGTCAAATACATTCGATCTTCCAGTTCGGAAGATATGTCTATTTATTATATGCAATAACGGCGCTTTTGACAAGTTGCACAATTTTAGGTTAATTTTTATCTTCCTTTAAGCTTCCTTTAAGCTTCAGCGCGGTTTTGGGGGCTTTTTTTCAGCGAACGTTCAGCCGAATTTGATATTTTCCCTTTTGAGATAAGCCTGGCTGTCCTCATTAGAACAGGGCGGCTTTTGAATAGTATCGGCTTTTATACAGGGAGGGAAATTCATGCTTAAACGAAGAAAAGCATTTGTTCTGCTGTTACTCAGTACATTTGCTGCAAGTCAACTCGCGGGGAGCGCGGGAACCACGGCGTTTGCTGCCTCGGCCAGTACAACCACTGCCAAAACAGCTGCCACAGTAACGGAAGTCTCCAGTCTTACAGGCCTCAGCGCAATCAAGCTCAGCACCACGCTTAGTGTGAAGCTGGGCAATGTAGGCATTCAGAGCCAAACCGGCGGAAATATTCTTACTTATACACTCACCTATACTAACAATGCAAGCAGCAGCGTCAATATGGTCAATTATTTCTCCAAAATCGTGACTGCCGGCGGCAGCATCATTAAGGGAATCCCGGTCAGCGCAGACAGTGCTGTCAAAAAGATCGCTGCGAAGCAGAGCACCAGCATTACATATTATGCGAATATTGGAACAGCCGCCTCGGCCAAAGGGCTTAAAGTCAACATGTACGGCTGGAACTTCAGTGCCGCCAATTATGAACAGCGCATAGGCACTTTTACCGTTCCTTCTAACTACTCGCTGTCCGCCCTTACAGGTGAGACCCGCAAAGTTGAACTTGGCAGCATACCGGTCAACACCAAAGCTGAGTCTGCACAAATCTACAAATATAACGGCAAGGTCTATGCCAAGGTTGGACTCAGTATAACGAATCTGGGCACCAAAGTACTCACAGACCCGGGCTACAGCCTGTACCTGAAATCCTCGGGCGGCTCTACCTTCACGCTCACGCTGGATGACAGCAGCTCCGAATACAAGATTCAGCCCCAGGAGAAGAAGACGCTCTACTATATGACTGAGATTCCCTCCTACATGAACGTCACCAAGATGACGCTGCAGATCGCCAAGCTGGATGAAGGGCTGAAGCTCTATCTTCCGGTCTCCTCCTATTCCCTTCCTGCTGCGGGTACAGCTGATTTCACCGTGGCGGCCGGCTATACCAAGAAGATCTCCATCGACAGCAATATTGTAGACATGAAGCTCGCGGACGCAAGTGTGCATGCAGACAATGGCAATGCCGTATGGAGTTATCAGCTCACCCTTAAAAATGCCGGCACCAAAGCAGTGACTTTGCCTGCGTATGAGCTTGCTGTCAAATCCGCTGAAGGCTATACCTTCCCGGTAACAACAACTGCATTCAGCTCCCTTACCTTAAAGCCGCTGGAAGAGAAGCTGATTGAACTAACCGCCAGCGTTCCGCTTGAGCTGGCTCAGGATACGCTCGAACTGCAAATGGTTGCCCCTGCGGGCAGCAGCACCAGTAACACCAGTAGCACCAGTAGCACCGGCAGCAACAGCAGCAATGGCAGCAGTGAGACCAGCACCAGTTCAAGTAAAGTAACACTGCCTGTAGCCTATTTCAAAATCCCTTATTCCCTGGCAGGCAATACTCACATCGCTACAGAGAACAGCATTACCAACAGCTACGGCACCTTTGGCGTCACACTGAATTCCCTGCAGCGTCTGCCGTGGGGCAGCGAAGATATCGTACAGGCTAAGGTCACCATCAGCAATCATTCCTCCAAAACAATTACTCTGCCTGCACTTACCGGTGTGCTGAAAGTGGACCTGACGGATTTGAGCTCGTCCTCACAGCTATATACGGAGAGTACCAGCACGGTTCTTGCTCCTGGAGCCAGCACGCAAGTCTCGGTTCTTACCCGCGTGCCTTATACGCTCGATTTCAGCCAGGCCCAGATCATTCTTCAAGAAACTTCCGGCACCAGCACTACCCAGTTCCTCTCTCTTGGCACAACGGATGGGCTTAGCAGCGGTATTACGCCTCTGGCTGTGGGTGAATCGTTCAAGATTACATCGACCGGTAAAAAAGCCAGCGTGAAGGAACGTTCAACCCTTGTATACAGCGGAACCAGCAATAACCTCATATACAGTGAAGTAGAAATGAACAGTGAAGAAACCCGGCAGACTGACCTCTCCCGGCTGTATGGACAATTCAAAACCGCAGACGGACAGTATTTCGAGGCAACTGCGATCCAGTCGGAGAGTTCCACAAGTCCGGCAGGCAAGACTCTGGTTACATTCTGGGCTAATATACCGGCTGCCGTGGACACAAACGGCCTCCAGCTGTATGTCAGCCAGGAGATTGCAGACGGTAAGCTGACTTCAGCCGGAACCGCGGCTACAGCTTATGTGAATACATCAGCACTGACACTGGCTCCTGTGGTGCCTACGCCTGCTGGTAACCTGACTTCTGTGTCCCTGTATCCTTACACGCTGGCCATATCAAATTCTACAGGCACCATTACATCAGGCACCACCAGTCTTGCATTGGCATTTAACTACAATCTCTCGCGGGATACAACTTACCAGATGGGACCATTCGACCATAAGCTGATTCTGCACATTACTGACCCGTATGGACAATATTTCGAGAAAACGCTGTCCCTTGGAACGGATTTGGCAGTAGGAACTTATGGCTCCTACACAACGACCATTACCAACTCACTGTTCAAGAACTTAAGCGGAGGCACTTACAAGCTCACTCTGTACGACGAATTCCAAGGCCAGCGGACAGAGCTTGGCGGACAGGTCTACTCCGTCGATGTTGTGACCAAAGCAGCTTCAACTACGGATACCGGCACTACAGCGGCCGCAGGCAATGGCAGCACCGAAGCAAGCGGTTCGTAAGATTCTCAGGTACACCTGGCCCCTTATATTATTTGAGTAAGATGGAGGATCGGAATGAAAAAGAAGAAGAAAATGATTATCGCCTCAGCCGTTGTTGTTATTGCTATTGCAGGTATTCTGGGCTATGTATTATGGCCGGATCAGAACCCGCAGGTCAATGCCGCTCCCATGAACACCTCAATGGTGACCAAGGGAAATATCCTCGTTGGTGTCTCCGGCTCTGGTTCCGTTTCGGCAATCAACAGTGAGAGCATCCGCACCAAAGAAGCCGGTGAAGTGGATACAGTCATGGTTAAAAAAGGCGATGTCGTCAAAAAAGGCGATGTGCTGATTACCTTTGTGGCGGGCGATTTCAACGACAAGCTGAAGGAAGCCAACAAATCGCTGGAGAACCTCAAAACCGAGCTTACGAACAAGCAGGAAAACTACAAAACGATCGCGATGAATAATGCTACAGATGAAGAGCTGGAATCGGCAAAAACAGCTATTGATAAAGCCAAAAGCGATATTGCCGATCAACAGGATTCCATTGCTGCCATCTATGAGGATATGGTTCCGCCAGATCCGTTAACGGCTCCTATCGACGGAACGATTACAGCTGTAAATATTACGGACGGCGAACAGGCTCAGAATGGTACAGAGCTGTTCACCATGACTGACTACGTTAATTTGAGCGTAACTGTACAGGTGGATGAACTGGATATTCCTCAGATCAAGCTGGATCAGGTGTCAACGATTACGCTGGATGCGCTTGAGGATAAAGAGTTTGCCGGCAAGGTTATTGATATCGCCAAGGAAGGAACCTCCTCAAACGGCGTCTCCCTGTTCAATGTCACTGTAGGCTTGAATAACTCTGAGGGAGTACTGGTCGGCATGTCCGCAGAAGTGGCGATTACCATTGAAGAGAAAAATGATATTCTGACCGTGCCGATCGAGGCGGTATCCGAAGTGAACGGCAAATACTACGTGAATGTACCTGTGACCGAAGGCGGAGAATCTGCGGCAACGGACAGCGGTGCCGCAGGCGGTCAGGCTCCGAGCGGCGATTTGGTGGGCGGTCAGGCTCCGAGCGGCGATGCGGCGGGCGGTCAGGCTCCGGGCGGTGATGTGGCAGGCGGGCAAGCTCCGAGCGGTGATGCGGCGGGCGGTCAGGCTCCGAGCGGTGATGTGGCAGGCGGCCCTCCTAGCGGTGAATGGCAAGGCGGAGAAGGCCAGACCGGCGGCCGGGGCATGCGCAGCGGCGGTTACGGCGGCGGTGGTGGTGGCGGCTACGGCGGAGGCGAGTTCCCGGGCGGCGCATCCGGCGGCAGAACCGCAGCAAGCTTAGCATCCGGCCAGAAACGGGTTGCCGTAGAGGTAGGCATCCACAATGAGAGCAGCATCGAAATCGTGAGCGGCTTAAATGAAGGTGATGAAGTGATCATTCCTACTGTGATCTCTACAGGCAACACTTCCACCCAGCAGACACAGATGCAAGGCGGTATGGGCGGCGGCTTCGGCGGTGGCGGAATGACCGGCGGCTTCACTGGCGGCGGTGCTGGGGGCGGAATGACGGGCGGCGGAGGCGGCTTCTCCGGAGGCGGTGGCGGACGATGAGCACCTCCGAACCGTTAATCCGGGTTCAGAACATGCAGCACAGCTATACCATGGCCGGAGAATCAATGGCGATACTCAAGGGCCTGACCTTCAACATCGATTACGGTGAGTTTGTTGCGATCATCGGACCCTCAGGCTCGGGCAAGTCGACCCTAATGAACATGCTGGGATGCCTGGATGTTGCTAATGAAGGTGATTATTTCCTGGACGGCCAGGAAATCCGCAAGCTGTCAGACAACAAGCTGGCCCAGATCCGCAACGAGAAAATCGGCTTTATCTTTCAAAACTTCAATCTGCTGCCGAAATTATCGGCAGTAGAGAATGTGGAGCTGCCCCTTATCTACCGGGGAATGTCTCACCGGGAACGCCGAGAGGTTGCCCGCAATGCTCTGGTCAGGGTAGGCCTGGAGAGCAGAATTGATCATCGTCCGTCCGAGCTGTCCGGGGGTCAGCAGCAGCGTGTGGCAATCGCCCGCGCCCTTGCCGGCACTCCTCCTATCCTGCTTGCCGATGAACCGACTGGTGCGCTTGATTCCAAGACAGGTAAGGAAGTTCTGGAGATGATCAAGGCGCTTAATGAACAGGGACATACTATTATTCTAATCACGCATGACCTTGAAATCGCCGAGCAGGCCAAACGGATTATCCGGATTCAGGACGGGGATCTCGTTGAGGATCGGAAGGTGTCCCACTCATGATGTTGTATCAAAGCATGAAAATGGCTTTTAAAAGTATTCTCAGCAGTAAAATCAGAGCCTTCCTCACAATGCTGGGCATCATTATCGGTGTATCCTCAGTAATCGCCCTCGTCTCGGTAGGACAGGGTACGACTTCGCAGATTACGGAATCCTTAAGCTCTCTTGGAACCAACCAGCTGACGGTTAACATTATGGGACGCGGGGCAACGACTTCCTTAACCTACGAGGAAGCTCTGGCACTTGGAGAGATTGAAGGGGTGGAGAATGTATCTCCCGTAATCACGGGGAATGTTACCGCCAAGAATGGGACCGAGAACGTTTCAGTATCCGTTGAAGGGATAACACCTGCCTATGAGGAAGTCCAGGATTTCCATGTGCAATCCGGACGGTTTCTGCTGGAGATTGATACAGATTACCGTCAAAAGGTAGCCTTGATCGGAACAGATACGGCTGAGGATCTGTTCGGCACGGATGACCCTGTGGGCAAAAAGGTACAGCTCAACGGAAGCAGCTTCAAAATCGTCGGTCTGCTGGAGAGCAAAGGCTCAACCAGCGGCGGCTCCAGCGACGAGAAGATTCTGATTCCTATTTCAACCGCTGAACGGTTCCTGCAGAGTAAGGGGGTCCGCTCGATTACCATCACAACTACTTCCAACGATAATGTGGAGGATGTAAAAACCGAGCTGGAGTCTACGCTCGATGCCAAATTCAGCGGTGCGGAGAACTCCTACTCTGTCTTCGATTCTCAGGAAATGCTGGAAACGGTAAACGAGACCAGTGATACGCTCTCTATGGCACTTGGCGGCATTGCCGGCATTTCCCTGTTCGTCGGCGGCATAGGAATCATGAATATCATGATTGTCTCCGTTAACGAGCGGACGCGGGAGATCGGAATCCGCAAGGCAATCGGGGCCAAAAAAATCAACATCATGATGCAATTCATGATTGAGTCTGTAGTCTTAAGCGGAACAGGGGGCCTGATCGGAGTCGGGCTGGGGCTTGGTGCCAGCTGGGCCGTGGGGAAATATACAACCATGAATGTGGCGACATCCTGGAACATGGTCCTGATCTCCTTCACATTCTCCCTGATCATCGGAGTTGTCTTCGGAATGATCCCTGCTAACAAGGCAGCCAGGATGCGGCCTATCTACGCGCTGCGAAACGATTAGCATTCCTGTATTAACGAGCCTTATATCTTATTTACTCCATCCGTCCGTCTCACATTTGGTTGAGGCTGGCGGATTTTCCTGTTCCATCCAACCCCTCCGGGTAAACTGGAGCTGTTTCAGCAAAATTAACTTTTAATTGATCCCGGGAGGGTATCGTTTGCAATAAATGTGGGTAATAGGTCTCAAGGGTAGAATACTTATAGTAGTCAGTTATACATAAATCTTCGTATAAGTAGCACGTTATATGTCTCAAGCAATTTCCTTCCCGGTTTCCCGGTTCGCTTGACGACCCGTAAACCCGGCAGCAGGAGATGATGAGGCTTATTATTTTTTTCAGCAATTGCTCTGCATGAAGGTAGTCCTATATACTGGTGAAAAGAAACCGCGGTTAAACCGGGATTTTTTCTTTCATTTCCCTCCTTCTTCCCCTGCTTTTAGGACTCGCTAACATAAACTCTCTTTATCATGCCAGCAAACAGCCATTTGCCGCATAAGGATAAATTCCGCATGCACCCAAGGTACACCAATGAGATTCGCAAAGTTCTATGCGGGGAGAGGATGACAGTGGCAGTTTTTTCCGAAATCACAAGTACACGCAGATTAATCCTATTATTCACATCCATCTCCGTTCTTTTGGTTGGCGTCAGCGTTGCCTCCCTGTTATATCTGAATTATACGATGAATAAACTATCGGATTCCTTATACAGTGATGTATACCAGAACTCCGAGCTCGTGCTGAATGCCGACCGTGATCTGCATCAGTCTGCCATCGCGCTTCAGACTTCGCTCAGCGGCAATATAACCGATGCGCAGCGCAGTGTGCTCTCGCAGGAGTTCGAGGACAATAATGCCCAGGCGCAGCAGCGGGTCAGTACTGCCCGTTATAATCTGGATTCTGTAGAGAGTCCATACAATGGAATGAAGCAGAGTGAGTTGCTGCTGGGTGAGCTGAGAAGTGAGCTGGAGCAGTTCGAGACCTCACTAGAGCTCTGGAAGGATAGCGGAAGGGAACTGATCTCGCAGCGGGTCCAGAGTGATTGGAACCCCGCGGCCTACTCCCCGCTGGCCGTTCATACCCAGCTCACCCAGGTAAGGGGGACGCTGGATACCGCCGAGGGTCTGATTGACAGCTATGCCCGGCAGGTTATTCTCGAGTTCAAGAATCTGAAAAGCTCGCTGTTTGCCGTCTATTCAGTATTCCTGTTCCTGCTGGTCCTGGTTATTATTTATCTCTGCCGCAGACTCATCTCATTGCAGAATGAAATGCTGGAAGAGAAATCACTATACCAGCTGATCGGCGAAACCATGTCCGATTTCATTATTTTGACCGATCACAATGGCCTGATCCTGTACGCATCCCCATCACATTCAAGTGTACTTGGGTATGTTCCAAGCAAGGGCGCCCCTCTCTCCAATTATATCCGCGAAGCCGAGATCTCCTGGGCCAAGCTGAAGAGTGTAGTTCAGGCTTCACCGCGGATTTCCGAGCTGCGTATGCGTTCGGCAGAAGGGCACTGGGTATGGCTGGAGACCAAAGTCACACCTATTCCGGGAAGCCGGGCTTTCCCTGCACAATTCATGCTGGTATCGCGTGAGATTACCCAGCGCAAGCAATATGAGGAACGGCTGCACAAGCTGGCCTTCTATGATCATTTGACTGCCATTCCCAACCGGGCACATTTCAAAATGTACATGGAGAATCTGATTAACCAGCCGGAGGAGCGCCGGCAGGAGATTGCCGTAGCCCTGCTGGATTGCGACCGGTTCAAGCAGCTGAATGATACGCTGGGCCATCTGGCAGGCGATGAATTCCTGCAGTTGCTCTCACGGGAGCTGCAGCAGACCGTTAAGGGCTCAGGCCAGGCGTTCCGCATCGGCGGTGATGAATTCGCGGTGGTGCTGCACCGGTTCACAAGTCCGGAAATGCTAGATGAAATGCTGGCGCGTCTGCTCCAGCTGTTCAATAAATCCTGGTCGGTCAACAAAGGCTCCAGCTTCCATACCTCTGCCAGCATTGGTGTAGCCCTCTATCCACAGCATGGCAGCAGCATCAATGATCTGCTCCGCGCCGCCGATCTGGCCATGTACCGCTCCAAGAATCATGGCGGCAATGAGGCCAATCTGTACAGCGAGAATGTGGATGAAAAATACACCCGCCAGCCGAAATAGCCTAAGCCCTTAGATAGAGGGGGCGCATTCCATAGCGAATGCGCCCCCTCTATCTGTTATGCTGAAGAAATCAGCTGTTTATTTGTATAAGGCATGCTTCAGAGCCGTGTAATATTCTTGCACAACTCTCTGGCTGATCTCCGCAGAAGGAAAGTATTCTTCGAACCCATGAAAACATCCGGGGTACAAATGAAATTCAGTCGGCACACCCGCCTGCGTGAGCCTTAACACATACTGAATCGTTTCATCGCGAAACGGATCTAAGTCACCGACGCAGGTGTATGTGGGCGGAAGTCCTGACAAATCGTCTGCCCGTGCCGGAGCGGCATACGGGGATTCTTGGCCTTGTTCTCCTAAGTACATTTCCCAAGCCAATTGGCTTTTGGCTCTGTTCCATACTCTGTCATCTGTTATTTCGTTACTGGACCTTGTAAGGAGCTGATCGTCAAGCATCGGATAGAGGGGCATTTGAAACATAATCGGAGGGCCGTTTCTATCTCTTGCCAGCAGGGAGAGAGCAGCCGTCAATCCGCCGCCGGCGCTTGGGCCGAATACTGCGATTCTGGATGAATCGCTTCCCAGTGATTCTGCGTTTTCGGAGAACCAGGTGAGTGCAGCATAGCAATCTTCGAGAGGAGCCGGAAACGGATGCTCCGGAGCCAGCCGGTAATCCACAGAAACAATGACACAGTCGAGCTCTGATACCAGCTGCTGCAGGGTAAAGTCCATCATATCGGCGGACCCCAGAATATATCCTCCGCCGTGAATATATAAGACACCCGGGAGAGATTGATTTTTCACTCTGGGCTCGTATATTTTGATGCGGACATCCGGCGCTCCTTCTGCACCTGGAACCTTTCTTTCTGAGATCAGCACTTCATCATTAAAGGGCAGAGATGCCGCCATTCCGGCAGTAAACTCCTGCATCTCTTTCCTCTGGGCTGCCAAATTCTCTCGCGTATATACAACTTTTGGTAGAGCAGCAAACATATTTTGAAGTTCCGGATGTACTTTATCCTCCATTGTCCAACCATCCTTTGTGAAGCAGAATTAGTATTCTTTATTGAATACCGGCTTGTCCATTTCGCCACGCTGTTTGCCCCAACAGCTCCCGCATGGTCTTCATGTACTTCTCTTCCGACTGGGACCATCTCAGCCCGGCTGTTTCTTCAGCGTCCGGACCTGCCAGATAGCGCAGCCGCTCAGACGGATCGCATGCAGCGGCATACACCTGATCTGCAGCCTGATTCTCATCTGAACTCTCAAACGGATAGTCCAGCATACAGTTCATCATATGTTCGTAATAAGGCTGGTACGCTTGCGGAACGGACAGGTTTTGAGTTGCGGCCATGGTGTTCGATGAGAAATTCGTAGTGATCATGGCTCCGGGTTCCACAAGCTTGACGGAGATATTCTGTGATTCCAGCTCGTACGAGAGTGATTCGGACAGCCCCTCAATGGCATGCTTGGTTGAGACATATACGGCCAGAAGCGGGTTGGAGGCAAAACCTACGTTTGAAGTGATATTGATGATTGTGCCGCCGCCTTCTTCGCGGAAATAAGGGGTGATTGCCTGAATGACGTTCATGACACCGAAGACATTCGTCTCGAAAATCCCGCGGGTAATGTCCATGGGGGTTGCCTCAAATATCGAGAGGATACTGACTCCGGCGTTGTTCACGACGGCGTCGATCCGGCCGAACCTGTTGATCCCTGCCGCAATGGCCGCCTCGATGGAAGCGGGCTTAGTAACATCAAGCCCGGTGACGAAAATCCGTTCGGGATTCTCCTCAGTCAAGCGCTGGTCCGGTTTGCGCATCGTCGCAATCACATTCCATCCTTCCTTCGCAAACTTCTTCGCTGTTGTATTTCCCAGTCCGGTCGAACTCCCGGTGATCAACACTGTTTTGGGCATTGAACATCCTCCTCATTAGTTTGTTGCTGCTCTCTCAGCTTAGCGGATTGAAGCGGCTCTAAGTCAAATCTATCAATTCAAGCCTTTTATATAGGGATAATATGGACTGGAGGCAAGTCCGGATTGTAGAATATACTAGAGTCACTCTAACATTCAATAGGCGGTGAAACATCTTATGGCGTATACGATTAGGGATATCGTTGAGAAAACGGGCATTACTGCATATACATTGCGTTATTATGAGAAGGAAGGCGTATTGCCGGCTGTTGACCGGGATACAAACGGGGTCCGCCAATTCAACGATCACTACATCGAGTGCGTTGAGACGGTTCAGGCTCTTCGTTCGACAGGGCTGCCGCTGTCAGAAATAAAACAATACGTTGAGCTGTACAAGCGCGGAGATCGTACACTGCACCTGAGAAAAACGATGCTGTTCACCCAAAAGAGCAAAGTGGAGGAACAATTAACACGGATGATAAAAATGCTGGAAAAGATCAATTACAAGCTCGCTTTAATCGATGCCCAAGAAAACAAGTTTGACAGACTTCCCTGATAAGTGAATTTTCATGGTGTGCCTTATAAAAAAAGCTGATCTGCCGTCCCCCGCGGGACGATACAGATCAGCTCTTATTCTATTTAACTGGTTCGCTGCAGCGGATCAGCCGCCTCACCGTCGTGCTCCAGCTTACGTTCCCGTATGGTTACTTTCAACACCTGCTCCTCGCTGCCGGAGCAGTCGATGAAGCGGTCTCCGGTACCGTCCTTCTCCTCCCAGTCATTCAGCCGGAGGATGTACCCGATAGACGCTGTGCCTGTCAGCACCTCGATCCGCGCTACTGCGTGACCGTCCTCCATGTGCTGGAAGTCCCGTTGTCCATCCTGAATGCCTGTACCCCATACCCAGAGATTCCAGCCCCGGTAATCGCCGTCCGGCCGTTCATAATGAACTTCGACTACCTTGGATCTCGGTTCAGGCTCGCCGTATTTATCGTAGAGCACCATCATAGACAGCCCGGCCACTTCAATACTGCCGTTCTCCGTCTGCCGGAAGGCCTCCGCTCCTGCATGGGTATGATCGACAACGATATTCCAGCAGCCGGAGGATTCAGGCAGACACTGGGTTACCGGTCCCATATTTGCATTGTAAATCACGACAATATTTTTCCAACCATCGCCGCCGGCATGATTCTTCAGCACATAGGCAATGACTCCGCTGTCACAGCGCAGGAACTCAAGGCTGCGCTCTATCTCCTGACGTCCATGCAGACGGAAAGCCGGATGTCCCCGCCGCAGCTCAATCAGTCCTTTGTAATATTGAAAGACGGGAATGAACTTCTTCTTGTTCTCCCAGCGGATGGCATTGATGCAGTCAGGACTGCGGTAGCTGTTATGGTCCCCGTATTTGCTGCGCAGAAGCTCATCACCGGCGTGCAGGAACGGTATTCCCTGCGAGGTCAGGATAATCCCGTTAGCCAGCAGAGAGCGCCGTACAGTCTCATTCTCCAGTACATCAAGGGTATCAATCGCGAAATACGGGTCAGCCTGCTCCACAGCGGTTTCCAGATCCCCGCCGCTCCGCAGCCTGCCATTCTCAAGCTCCAGTAAACGCGCTTCCTGGCGTAATCCCTGGGTAGCGAGAATTTTGTCCCACAGATTGAGATTATCATGTGCCGTTACATAGTTCACTGTCTCTACAGGCGAATCGGTGAACTCATGTATGGCCCCCTTGATCCCGGAAGCAACCGCACCTTCTTTACCGTATTCTCCGGTAGCGAAGCCCTTACCCCAGCCGTCACTGTCTCCCTTGATAGCAGACCGGAAGTTATCATTGAAGACGGCATAACCTTTGCCGCGCTGCACACCCTTCAGGGTCTTGGTGGCAAGCGGAGAGTCTCCGCCTGTCCAGGGCTCACCGTAGAGCAGCAGATTCGGATTAATCTCCAGCCGCAGCTCTTCCGTGATCTCGCGCATGGTCACACTGTCCATCAATCCCATCAGATCGAAGCGGAAACCGTCGATATGATACTCTGATGCCCAGTAGGACAAGGAGTCTTTAATGTATTTGCGGACCATCGGCTGCTCGGTAGCCAGCTCATTGCCGACACCCGAGCCGTTGGAGAGCCGTCCGCTATAGTCATGGCGGTAGTAATAATCCGGCACCAGCGGCTGGAAGGGCCCTTTTTCTATAGAATACGTATGGTTGTAGACCACATCCATAATGACAGAGATACCACGGCTGTGCAGGGCCTGCACCATCTCCTTGAACTCACGGATACGGGTAGGCGGACTGGCCGGGTCTGTGCTATATGAGCCTTCAGGTACATTATAGTGCTGAGGGTCATAGCCCCAATTGTAGTCTGTGAATAGCGGAGATCTCGGTGCTTCACCGGGAGCCTTCAGCTCATCCACCGTCTGGAAGTCGAATACCGGCAGCAGATGCACATGCGTAATCCCCAGCTCAGCCAGATGGTCTATGCCCAGTGCATGACCCGCAGCATCCCTCAGTCCCAACTCAGTGAACGCCTTGAATTTCCCCTTATGGGTAAGACCCGAGCTCTCATGAGCCGAGAAATCACGTACATGCAGCTCATAAATTACAGCATCAGCCGGATGCGGCAGAGCAGGAGAAGTGTCCTGATCCCAGCCAGCCGGATTCGTATCCTGCAAATCGATGACCGCCGTCCGCACACCATTAGCCGATACAGCCGTTGCATAAGGGTCTGCAGCTTCGTTGATGCTTCCGTCCGCAAATACAGCCCGGTACATATAATACCTGCCCTTAAGATCACCGGAAACCCTGACTTCCCAGATTCCACCGTCTGAGCGCTGCATGTTGATAATCCGGCCGCTGTCCTTGTAATCTCCGGTATGACCGGCTGAGATGCCATTCCCGCCGGTAGCATACAGCACCAGCGATACTGCAAACGCGGTCGGCGCCCAGACTTTAAACATACTGTACTCCGCAGAATACGTTAAGCCGAGGTCTTTGCCTTCATAGGTCTCCATTACTGATTCTGCATTTATATAATTGCTGCTCATTCATATTCACCATCCTAATGCTCTCTGCCATCCGGCCGAAAACTGATCACTCTATTACAACCAAGCTATTTCCACATATCACCAATCTAATACTTGCACGGCTCTGCAAGCGGGTATTGCTGAGAATTCTTACTTACGGTTCATCTTATAATATGTAACATTATGTTCACAGGTTTGGGTTACAGGGTAGAATTGCATCTGCTTGCTATATCCTATATCGGCATGAAGTCCCGGGTATTTAAGCTCATGAGGTGACCGCTGCGAATCTACCCGGAAGTATACTTGTCCTGCTGCCAAATAACAACTGGTGAACTACACACCACCTAAGAGGTGGGTGCTTCTTGGTCAATAGAGCTACTGCTCCAAGTTTACCCAAGCTTATAGGCTAGTTCCTAACCCGCTAAGGGCCATTTACATGGCTAGTTGTAGAAGATTCAGTGCCGCATTCCGGTCTCTGTCATGCTCCGTATGACAGGCAGGGCAGGACCACTCCCGTACGGCTAGGTTCTTTACTTCTGCATTTTTGTAGCCACAGCAGGAACACAATTGACTGCTTGCAAAGTGTTTGGGAGCAATGATTAATTCTCTGCCGTACCATTTCGCTTTGTAGGTCAGCATGTCTCTGAACAGGCTCCAAGACACTTCGGATATGGCTTTGGCTAACTTATGATTCTGCATCATGTTCTTTTCACGCAAGTCCTCCATCACGATCACTTGGTTTTCGTTTATCATTTGGGTGGACGTTTTGTGTAAAAAGTCTTTCCGTTGATTCGCTATTTTTTCATGCAGTCTGGCGACCTTCAGCCTTGCTTTATACCGGTTACGGCTCCCTTTCTTCTTTCGTGACAAGTCCTTTTGCAGCTTGGCTAATCGTTGTTCAGACTTCCGCAAGTACTTCGGATTCGGTATGATTTCGCCATGTGAAGGAATCGCAAAGTCTTTCAACCCCAGATCCACACCGATCTTCGTCTCGAGTGGGGGCAATGGGATGATATCCGTTTCCACCAATACGGAAGTGTAATATTTTCCCGTGGGTGTTTTGGAAATGGTGCATGATTTAATACGTCCCTCGAATGGACGGTGCAGCTCGATTTTGATTTTCGTTTTTAGTTTGGGAATTTTGATCCTTCCCTCTGTAATGGCAATGGTTCCCTTCTGGTTATTGGTTGTGAAGCTATGGCTATTCTTCTTCTTGCTCTTGAATTTTGGAAATCCCGCGTTCGGTTCACGGAAAAAATTCTGATAAGCCTTCTCTAAGTGAAGCTGGGCATTGGCTAAGGCTAGACTATCCACTTCTTTCAGCCAGGCAAAATCCTTTTTGTATGGCGCAGGTGTCGTTTTGAGCATCGTTTCCGTTTGCTTGTAATGTTCAATCTTATCTGCAAGCATTCGATTGTAGATGAAGCGAACAGCGCCGAATACTTTAGTGAAGTACTGCTCTTGTTCATAGGTGGGATGGATTCGATACTTATAAGCCTTTAACACCTGCCCACCTCATTTCTGACCTTGAGATTCGATGTACTTCCGGATGACTTCAATCGGCGCACCGCCAGTCGTCAGTAGACAATAACTTCTGGACCAGAAATATTCCTTCCACAGCTGTTGACGAATTACAGGAAATTCTTTCTTAATTAGACGGGAGGATGCACTCTTATAAGCGTTCAGAAATTTAGAAATATCGCTATTGGGGTGAGCTTTCATTAGAATGTGAACATGATCCTTGTCATGCTTCCATTCCTGCAGGGTGATATTGTAATTAGGCTGAATAGACTCAAATATCTCTTGTAACCGATTCGAAATGTCATCGTCTATTACTTTTCTGCGGTACTTCACGACTAGAACAAGATGATAATGAAGAGAGAATACTGAATGATTATTTGTGTCTAATTCCACGGATATCACAACCCATTTCATAATACTACTGAATAGTTTTATTGTAATATTTTAGGTTGTATTTGTCTATGAGAAAGACCGCTGACATTCATCCCGCCACTTAGAGAAGTGGGGGAATTCTGACAGCTAACTGTTAAATGTTGTTTTGCTTCCTTTAGCGCTTACGCATGACCTTTCCGAACAGCGCCAGAATTGGAAGCAGCAGGAAGCCAGCAGCCAGAATGGAGGCCCTGATCGAAAAACGGCTGCCTATATAACCAACAACCGGACCGCCTGCGGACTGGCCGAGTGCATCCGATTGGCTAATCATCGACAGGACTGTTGCCCGGTTCCGGCTTGAAAGCTTCGAGTTCAGCCAGGTAGTGTAGATAGGATCGCTCACGGAGCCGGCCGCCCCCAGGAGAAGCACCGCAAAGATCGCGGCCGAGAAATTCGGCGCAAGCGCAAGCAGCAGGATGCAGCCCATGCGGATACAGGTCAGTATGAACAAAGCGGCAGAGACCTTTCGTTCCAGGAGCAGGTCCATTCTTTTCCCGGCAAAACGCACGGCCAGCATCCCCAACATTGTAGCCGCTGCACTGATCAGGCCGAACCATACCGCCATTGACACGGAGGCATCCGGGAAGCCGATTTCATCGATCAGGTGGATTTGCCACAGGCGGTCATACCCTTCAGACGCAGCCCCGTTAAATAATGTTACAACGGTCAGCAGCAGAAGCAGCGGGTGATGTCTGAGTACGGATACGCCGCTTACCCAGGTCTTGCCCAGTTCACGGATTGGTGAGGTGTGCGGCTCCCGCTCACGCCGGATAAAGCCCGTTTCCTTCATATAACGGATCAATACCAGCCCAAGTATGAAATAGACAGCCCCCCCTGCCAGAAACGGCATATTAGGCGCAAGCAGTGATAACCCTACACTGACAGCAATGCCCAGCAGAGATGCACTTAGCGCAAATACTTTGGAACGCATAAAAATTGCCCCCGTCTGCTCCTCATCCAGCTCGTCTACAATCCAGGCCGTGTCCGCCCCGCTGACAAACGTCCAGCCGATGCCATACAGCATCTGGGACATAAGCAGCCAGGCAAATGCAGGCAGCATGGAGGCCGGATGCATCATCCAGACAATACATCCTTCCAGTACAAAAGCACTTCCCAGCACGAACATTCCGATAATAACCGACAGCTTACGGCTGTATGTATCTGCTACAACACCTGTAATGCCTTCGAACACTAACACTGTTATCTCCAGAACCGTTCCAACCAGCACCAGCTGAAATGGATTTAACCCTAGCTCAGTGACGTAATAAATGCTGTAGGTTGTAAATATGGTGCTGCCCGCTAATGACATCATAAAAACCATGAACATATACAGCTGCGAGGCATTGAATTTCTGCAAAAATGGTTCCACCCTTCGGAAGTAATGGACTCATTATATATAATGCTGCCGGAATGGGCGGTTCCGTTCTTGCTGAAGTGGATGCATGCTCACAATTCAAAAAAAACCGGCCTCCTGTAACGGAGACCGGCTAAAGTAGTTGGAAAAGTGGAATTGCCTCAAACAGAAAACCAAAAACGAATTAATTCACACGGCTTTGCACAAGTGCGGCTACTTCCTCGGCAGTGCCGAGCTGCAGCGCCTGGGCAGCCATTTCCTTCATGTCAGCAGCAGACAGCTTGGCAATCTGGCTGCGTGCCGGAAGGATGGAGGTTGCACTCATGCTGAATTCATCCAGGCCAAGGCCGAGCAGCAGCGGAATCGCTGTAGCGTCGCCGGCCATTTCACCGCACATGCCGGTCCATTTGCCTTCGGCGTGTGCTGCATCAATGACGATTTTGACCAGACGCAGAATCGCCGGGTTATATGGCTGATACAGGTAGGATACCCGCTCATTCATACGGTCCGCAGCCATTGTATATTGAATAAGGTCATTGGTACCGATACTGAAGAAATCTACTTCTTTGGCGAACTGGTCAGCCAGTACAGCTGTCGAAGGAATCTCAACCATGATGCCCAGCTGGATGTTATCGGATACTTCCTTGCCTTCTTCACGCAGCTTGGCCTTCTCTTCCAGCAGCAGATCACGGGCTGCACGGAATTCGCCAAGAGTCGCGATCATCGGGAACATAATACGCAGATCGCCGTGGGCACTGGCTCTGAGCAGGGCACGCAGCTGGGTGCGGAAGATATCCTGACGGTCCAGACACAGACGGATGGCACGGAAACCTAGGAACGGATTCATTTCCTTCGGCAGATCCAGATAAGGCAGCTCCTTGTCGCCGCCGATATCCAGCGTGCGCACAACTACCGGCTTGCCTTGCATGTTCTCAAGCACGCTGCGGTAGGCATTGTATTGAATCTCTTCGGAAGGCAGCTTGTCGCGGCCCATATACAGGAACTCTGTACGGTACAAGCCTACGCCCTCGCCGCCATTCTCGATTACACCCGTTACATCATTCGGTGTACCGATATTGGCAGCCAGCTCTACATGCTTGCCGTCAGCCGACACGGTTGGTTCGTCGCGGAGCTTCTTCCACTCGGCAATCTGCAGATTGTAAGCTTCCTGCTTGGCGGTATATTCAGCGACTTCCGCTTCCGTAGGGTTGATTAGCACGTCCCCGTTCAGACCGTCGACAATAATCAGATCGCCGGCTTTGACGAGAGACAATACGTTCTTAGTTCCTACAACAGCCGGAATTTCCAGGGAACGGGCCATAATTGCGGAGTGGGAAGTACGTCCGCCGATATTGGTCGTGAAGCCCTTTACGAAATTACGGTTAAGCTGTGCTGTATCCGAAGGCGTCAGATCGAGTGCAATAACGATAACCTCTTCACTGATTTCAGCCGGGCTCACATAGTGAATGCCAAGCAGATGGTTCAGTACGCGTTTGGTTACGTCACGCATATCGGCTGCGCGCTCCTGAAGGTACGCGCTCTTCATGTTCTGGAACATTTCCACGAATTGATTAGCTACTTCATTCAAGGCATAGTCCGCATTAACCGATTCCTCGCGGATTTTATCCATTACAGGCGTGATCAGCTCGGGATCATCAAGAATCAGCAGATGGGATTCGAAGATCTCTGCTTTCTTCTCGCCGAGCTCTGCCAGTGTCCGCTCTTTGATGCTCTGCAGTTCGCCTCTGGATTTGTCCAGGGCGTCAGTCAGCTTCGCAAGCTCAGCGTCCACATCAGTGACCGCTGTTTTGGTAATGGTATAGTCCGGATGTTCCAGGATAAAGGCACGGGCTACTGCAATACCTGCGGAAGCCGCGATTCCTGAAATTTTACTCATGAACTTCTCCCAGCCCTTCTTTAACCATGATCTCCTGCAGTGCGCTGAGGGCTTCAGCTTCTTCACTGCCTTCAGTAATAAGGGTCAGGGTATCTCCTGCTTCAAGGCCAAGGGACAGAACGCCCAAGATGGATTTAAGGGTTACTTTTTTACCTTTGGCTTCCGCAAAAGCCTCAGTGCCTTTGAATTTTGTAGCTGTATTTACCAGCGCTGTTGCCGGGCGTGCGTGAATTCCATCTTCGTCAATGATTCTGAAAGTTGTTTGCATAATAATATCCAACTCGCTTTCTATTAATTAGGATAGTTGCTTATGGTGAAGGCCGCGCTCCCTTTAATTATAATGGAAGCGCTTCGCCTTTGCACATTTTACTGAATGGTGATGATATCCTTATCACCGATGGATACTTTGCCCGGTTTCTTCAGGGTGACAGAAGAGCCTTCAGGCAGGTTGGAGAAGATGACCGGAGAAATGACGGAAGGTGCATTGGCCTTCACATACTCCAGATCCACTTCCATAATCGGCTGTCCGGCAGCTACCAGATCGCCTTCTTCTACAAGAACCGTGAAGCCCTGGCCTTTAAGCTTAACGGTATTGACACCGATATGCACGAGTACTTCCTTGCCGCCGTCGGACATAATGCCGATTGCATGCTTGCTCGGGAAGACATTGAACACCTTGCCGTATACCGGCGAGGCAATCTTGCCGTCATCGGACAGGAAGGCGAAGCCGTCACCGGTCATTTTTTGCGAGAAGACCGCATCAGGAACCAGTGTAATATCCATCAGCTCGCCGTTTACAGGGGATACGATATCCTCAGGGATAATAGCCTCACCCTGCTCGCCGGCCTGCTTCTCAAGCTCCGGCTTCGGCGCTACAGGAGCAGCAGCCGGTGTTCTTCCGTTCATGACATCCTGAATCTGCGATTTGATGGTGTCCGAACGGGTACCGAAGATCGCCTGTACGTTGTTACCCACTTCCAGAACTCCAGAAGCACCCAGCTTCTTCAGCCGGTTCTTATCAACGCCCGCTTTATCCTTGACTTCAACACGAAGACGGGTGATGCAGGCATCCAGATGCGTAATATTCTCTTTGCCGCCCAGAGCGGACAGAATGTTGCGCGGCAGATCGTCGCCCGACTTCGATACACTCTCTGTGCTTATTTCTTCCTCGTCGTCAGATGCATCTTCGCGGCCCGGAGTCTTGAGGTTGAACTTGCGGATCACGAAGCGGAATCCAAAGTAGTAAATCACCGCGAGCACCAGACCTACCGGAATAACCAGCCACCAGGCTGTACGGTTCGGAATGACGCCGAACAGCACATAGTCGATGAAACCGCCGGAGAAGGTCATACCGATTTTGACATTAAGGATGTGCATGGTCATGAAGGAAAGACCTGCAAATACCGCATGTACAGCGAACAGCAGCGGAGCCACGAACAGGAATGAGAATTCCAGCGGCTCGGTAATACCTGTCAGGAACGAAGTCAGCGCTGCGGAAATCATCAAGCTTCCGACAACCCGTCTGTTCTCAGGTTTGGACTCATGATAGATCGCAAGGGCGGCTGCCGGAAGTCCGAACATCATGAACGGATATTTACCAGTGGTAAATGTACCGGCTGTGAAATCCACACCGTCACGAAGCTGCTGCATGAAGATCCGCTGGTCACCGCGGACCAGATCTCCTGCCTTGTCCACATAACTTCCGAATTCATACCAGAACGGCGAATAGAAGATATGGTGCAGGCCGAAAGGAATCAGGGAACGCTCGATGACCCCGAAGATAAAGGCCGACAGCGTCAGGTTGGTGTTGATCATACTCTGCGATACATAGTTCAGGCCGTGTTGGATCGGCGGCCATACCAGTGTGAGCGCAAGACCGAGAATCAGGGAAGTTACCGCAGTCATGATCGGTACGAAACGTTTACCCGCGAAGAAGCCGAGATAAGACGGCAGCTCTATACGGAAGAACCTTTTGTACATGGATGCGGCCAATATCCCCACCAGGATACCACCGAACACCCCTGTCTGCAACGTAGGAATCCCCAGCACGCTGGAGTAGGCGAAATCTTTCCAGGTCAGGACGTAGGCGTTGACGCCAACAACCGTACCCATGGTTACGTTCATAACCAGGAATCCGATGATAGCTGCCAGACCCGCTACACCTTCACCTCCGGCCAGCCCGATGGCTACGCCGACTGCGAACAGCAAGGAGAGATTATCAAATACAATTTGCCCCGAGTTCATCAATACGGTAGCAATAGCTTGAACTACATGATTTTCCAGTGCCGGCACATACTGCAGGAAATCCGGATTAACGAGCATGTTCCCGATCCCGAGCAGCAGCCCTGCTGCAGGCAGAATGGCAACGGGCAGCATAAGCGCTTTACCAACTCTCTGCAAAACGCCAAATAACTTTTTGAACATTGAGGTCACTTCCTAATCCTAAATTTCATTCAAAACAGAAGCCAAAAAAGGCATGAGCAATACAGCACACAGATTGTCGTCTAACGCTAACGTTAGAGTACCCCGAGTTGGGGCAAGACAACCATAATACTGTAAATCACTCATGCCTGATCGTATCAGTTACACGTTTGTATTCTGTTTTGTTAATAACAGGGATCATTGTAGCACTGATAATTTGAAGTTGCAAGCATTAATTAACAGGCTAAATGCTGTCCTGCTGTTCCATACCGGATTCATCTTCCTTCTTCTGGGCAAGACGCTGCAGATGAATCGTCAGATAACTCACCTCGGCAGGATATACCGGGATATGCACGCGCTGTTCGATAACCTTGGTCAGCTTCCAGGCAAGCATATACATCTCGGGATATTCACGTTTCATCAGCCCGTCAAGGGAGGAAGTCTCACGTACAGTCTCCCCCCGGCGCAGCCTCTCCAGCACAAAACGCAAATGAGTCACCAGACGTGAATAGTCCAGGGAGTCACGCGGAATGCGGTATTCGAGGTTATCCTCCACCAGTCCCACCATGTCCCCGATCAGCTGCGAATGCTGCTTAACCTCCGAGATATGCCGGTTGCTGAGTGCACTGACAATGTGAAGCGCCACAAAACCGATCTCATCCGGCGGCAGTGAAACCTTCATGGCTTCGTTAATCCGGTCCACTGCATATTCGGCCAGCCTGTATTCCTCCGGATAGATCTCCCGGGTCTCGTACAGAAAAGGATTATGTATGGCTATATGCTGTTCACTCCTGCGGATGGCAAAGGAAATATGGTCAGTGAGCGCGATATGGATATGCTCGTTAAGTGCCTGCCGGCTGCTCTGCATAATATGCAGGACGATCTCCTGGACCACCTCAATCAGCTTCTCGTCCACCTGGGGCACAAGCTGCTTATACTGCTCCTGCTCCTCCTGGCTCCGCAGGATGAACATTTTTTCCACAGAAGAGAGGTTGATCCGGTCCCGTGTCTTACGGTTGAAGCCGATACCCTTGCCAATGACCACTACCTCGGCATACTGGGGATGCTCGGCAATGATAACGTTGTTATTCAGTACCTTGGCCACTGTTATGCTGCTGCTCACTTGCGACACCTCTTTTAATTCTGAATACCCGATCTATTAAGGCAGCACGATACACGTATCAGCATGTGAAAATTAACCTTGAGCTACTATCATAACATCAAGAATCTCAAATTAGAAGTGTGCGGCAAAGAGCCGGGAGGCTCATTTCACCCGAAACGTCCGCCCTGAGAATTTGTAGACCAATATCAGGGCCGCCAGCATATAGACAACAGCAGAGAGTACTACGATAAAAGCAAAAATCCCTGGCTCGCTCTTGAACTGTATGGCTATAAAACCGGCTGCCAGCACGATACTGTTCACAATCGTAAAGAACGGATTCTTCACATTCAGCTCGGTACTGTACGGCTGGAAGATGTAATACATGAACAGATGATGCACCGAGAAGAACAGGGACAGTGCCACAATCGTCACGCAAAAGATAACCGCATCCGCTGCGCCCCAGTTCTCACCCGACAGCAGGATCAGCAGATTCACCCCCAGGCAGATCGCTGCCGCCGGAATCAGATTAAGCAGGCTGATGCGCAGCAGCCGGATCCGGAAGTTGCTCAGGATCGCCGACTGTTCACGGTAGAACCCGTAACGCAGCAGACTGAGATCACAGTTGTAGAACATAGCCTTGCAGACACGTTCACCGATGGAGGTGTAATTCATAAGGATCAGAAAGGTCGGCAAGGCACTGATCAGATAATGGGCCATTCTGTTAAAAGCTGCTTGTGAGAACAGCAGCGTCAGCAAAGCAGCTGCGAAGAGTGCGCCAATAATTACCAGACGCCGCTGCACTGGATGAATGAGTAACCGCCGGTGGCGCGAGAAAAAAATCGCATTAAGATAAGCATACCCGCTTTTACCTGCGAATTGTCCGGGGTTCAGTTGCTCCGCCGTGTACTGCTGCTCCCGGGTTGCGACATCCTTCACCCGCGCCTCCTTCATCATGCGTCCCATATCCAGCAGCGGATCATCAATTTTGGTAACGGCATCCACTGCATTGCGGTAATCCGGATAACGGGCGATGTAGACCGCACATAAGGCTCCCAGCACAGTGACACCAAGCACCAGAGGCAGACTGAACAACATGTGACTGTCCACCAACGCAAAGCCCGGGAGCAGAGGCACATAAGCCAGCAGGTAACCAGCACCAATGGCGGTCCAGACCCAGCTTGTTTTTTTGACTACGACAATGCCGTATTTATCAAAAATCCACAAATGCAGGGCCTCGCAGGCAATACGCCAGAAGGTCAGCAGCAGAGCAAGAACACCTCCCTGCCACAGCGGAGCCCCCAGAAGATTCCCGAAGACCATCAACGCCGGGATAAATGTTACCGCAAAGCTGATCCCGCGCAGCGTCAGCGTAACACGCATATATCTCTCCGCGGGGAGCCTCATCAGCTTCACGAAGATATACTTGTCCCGTTTGGGCTCTAGAATAACCGCGCTGGAAACTGCAGCGACCAGAAAGCTTAAACAGAGCAGGACCTGCAGGTACAGCTGATATTGTGCTGAAAGCGTTAAGGTTAATTCACTGCCTGCAAGCTTGACGGGCATATAAACCATAAGCCCCAAATAGGCAAACTTGGACAAGAAAGCCCAGATGGCTTTGAGGATATAGACAATTACCGATAAAGTCCGCTTAAGCGCCGTCTCAGCATAGGCCGAGGCCGGTAACAGCTTGCCGATAACGGGAATTTTTCTGAAATAGAATATCAGCCGGTTAGCGCCGGACATCCCGCGAATCTCCATGATCGCCTTCAGCGTGCTAATCATGGTCTCCATCCTTCAGCAGCGCGATAATCTGCTCCTCGAATTCCGGACTGCGCAGCGTTTCCGCGGGAATCTCACGGAGTGAGCCATTATTCAGAATCACCAGCTCATCACAGAGATCGGCAGCCAGCTGCAGAATATGGGTGGAGAAAATAATAATATGCTTCTGCTTCATCTCACGCAGCAGCTTCTTGATCTCCAGCGCGACCACTACATCAAAGGAGGTCAGCGGCTCATCAAGCAGAATCAGCGGCGGCCGGGAAATGATGAAGCAGAGCATCTGGATCTTGTTCTTCATCCCGTGGGAGTAGCCTTTGATCAGGCGGTGACGGTCCTCCTCCTCAAAACGGATGATATCAAAATACTCTTCGATACTTCTGCCCGGTTCAATTTTATCCTTATTGATATCCATGTAGAACTTCACAAACTCATACCCCGTTAAGAAATCCGGCAGAATCGGCAGGGAAAAGACATAGCCGATCTCCTCTTCGCGAAGCGGAAGACTCACTTCCTCCCGCCGCAGGAAAGCCCCGCCGCTGTCCATGCGTATCTCACCGCTGAGGCAGTTGAACAGTGAGGTTTTGCCGGCACCGTTGCGTCCCAGGAGCCCGTAAATCTTGCCTTGCTCGAAGGTGAAGTCAATTCCCTTCAGCACTTCCTTACCGTCAAAGCTCTTCCGTATATTATCCAAAATGAGCTCCATGCCTGCACCTCCGTTTCCTATTGCCCTAATTCTATAAAAAAGGTATGACAGGCGGTTAAACCTGCCGGCCATACCTCGGTGATACGCTATTATTCCTCTGGTTGTTCAACCGGGGCGGCCGGTGGTATTACGGCCGGTTTCGGTTTGCTTGGGAGGGCGGTTACTGGCGCTCCGGTATACTCGGCAGCTGCCGCCAGCTCCGGCTTGCCCTTAGTCTGGGTCAGCCCTTTAATCAGAGCCTCAACATCAATGCCGGACACACTTTTCAGCATCTCGGGGGCTGTCGCCATCAGCTGGGTCACATAATTGCTGACCCGGGCCGCACCTTCACCGTTGCCGGTATCCACAACAGTCAGCTTATCGATAGAAGCCAGCGGCTCGGCGATCTTTCCGGCCAGCTCCGGCAGCATTTTGACGATAATATCGAGTACCGCCGCTTCGCCGAACTTCTGGAAGGCTTCCGCCAGCTTCTCTTTGGCTTCCGCTTCGGCCAGACCGCGCAGGCGGATAACTTCCGCTTCCGCTTTACCTTTGGCCAGCTCGGCATCGGCCACCGCCTGCCCTTCCAGACGTTTCTGCTCGGAGGTAGCCTGAGCCTGCTTCTCAATACTATACTGAAGCGCATCGGCTTCACGCATCCGCTTGGCCTTGTCGGCTTCCGCCGCCTGCTCCACCGCGTAACGGTCCGCTTCCGCTTTCTTCTTCACTTCCGCATCATACTGCTTCTCGCGAACCTGGATTTCCTTGGTCTGCAGATCAATTTCGCGTTCCTTGCGGACCAGCTCGACCTTCATCTGCTCTTCAACCACCGTCTGCTTGGCCCGCGCCTCCTGAATATGGTACGCCTGGTCTGCTTCCGCTTTGGCGGTATCCTGATCACGTTTGAACGCCGCTACCTTCAGCTGGTTCTCCTTCGAGGCTTCGGCGATGTTGGTATCACGCAGCAGTTCTGCCTTCTGCCCCTGCTCTTCGGCATTGGCCTTCTGAATCCGCGCGTCACGCACTGCTTCGGCTTCGGCAATCTCTGCATCCCGCTTCACTGCAGCAATCCGCGGTTTACCCAGCGCTTCCAGATAGCCGTGCTTGTCACGCACATCCTTAATGGTGAACGAGACGATCTGCAGCCCCATTTTCTTCAAATCACGGGCCGCAACGCCTTGAACCTCCTGGGCGAAACGGTCCCGGTTGCGGTAGACCTCTTCAACGGTCATCGAGCCGAGAATCGCCCGCAGATGGCCTTCGAGCACTTCCTGGGCTTCGCTCTTCAGCGCCTCAATCGGCTTGCCCATGAACTGCTCGGCTGCCGTCGCCACATCCTCGGTCGAGCTGCCCACCTTGATGATCGCCACTCCATCGGCAATGACCGGAACGCCCTGCTCCGTGTAGACCTCAGGGGTCGTCACGTCTAGCTTGTGGGAGAGCAGTGACATGAACTCTGCCTTCTGGAAGACCGGCAGGATGAACGCGCCGCCGCCGCGGACGATTTTGATTTTGCGGCCGGAGCCGTCATCTGAGATATGATTGCTGCCCAGGAAGGAACCGGTGACGATCATACCTTCATCAGGTCCTACCGTTTTGTAACGGGCCCAGAATGCAATCCCCAGTACAAATAATACAGCCACAACGACTGCGGGAATAAACAAAAAATCAGGAATACCGAACATTAAGAATCCACTCCTCTTCTGTCTTCGAATTCTGACACAAGGGCTACGCCCTCCCGGACCTCTACCACCACAACTTTAATGCCGGCCGGCAGCGGATGCTGTTCGAAGCTGGCTGCGGTATGCAGACTGTTGCCTGCACCGAATTTCACCATAATCTCACCATAGCCTGATGCAGGAACCGGAACCATAACCTCACCGATTCTTCCCGGCAGATCATTCATGGAGAACCCGTTCGACATTTCGCTGTTCCTCATTGGCTTCACTACAACAAGATGCAGCACCACTCCCATAAAAGCCGCAATCAGCAGGGACAAGGCAAGAATTGCGCCATCTTCCAGTCCGCTGTAGCGGCTAAGCAGCACCCCCGCTCCGCCGAACACCGTTACTCCGCCTGCCAAGATGGCAGGATTGACGAAATCAAAGGATACGAAGTCAAAAACCCCGTGCAGAGCGCCTCCGATCAGGTCGCCTACAAGTACACTGACTACGGCAAAAATAATGCCCAGCGCCAAACAGCCCAAATACAGCGTTTGCATGTTTGTCTCCTCCCGTCTTTACTTCCGGACTGTCATACTAGATTAAACGCAGAAACCATGTCCTTGGTTTCACAAAGTTGGGTATTAATCTCATTATTGTATCTCTGGAGAGAGATCATTAAGGGATTTCCATGTTAAAAAGCCGCTCCCGGCGAACGGGAACGGCTGATCTTTGGGTGCAGCATTTAGGGTTAACCACTGCAGGCATGTCTATCCAGCTGCCTTACAGGGCTAGCTTACATGGTCAACTGCTTGTAAATGCAGCTTACAGAGCCAGCTTGTAAATCTCTACAACATCCTCACGCTGCAGCTTGCGGAAGTTGCCAAACGGGCCGAAACGGACAGCCTTGTCCGCCATATTGCCGATTTCGCTGTCATCGATGTCATAATCACCAAGCGTCTTCGGAGCTCCGATGGAATCCCAGAAGCTGCGAAGCGCCTCGATGCCTTCCAGACCGACTTCCTCATCGCTTCTGCCAGCCGGATCAATCCCGAATACGTTCACTGCCAATTGGCGGAAACGGGCAGGATTCGTACTGAGGTTGTATTTCATCCATTGCGGGAACAGAATCGCCAATCCTCCGCCATGCGGAATATCGTAAACGGCGGATACGGCATGCTCAATATTGTGCGTAGCCCAGTCTCCGGCAAAGCCCATGCTGACCATCCCGTTCAGTGCCATGGTACCGCAGTACATGATGGTCTCACGCAGTTCATAGTTGTTCAGATCTTCGATCAGCTTCGGTGCAGTTTCGATTACTGTACGAAGCAGGGTTTCACAGAAGCCGTCCTGTACCGGCGTGTTGCCGTCTGTGTGGAAATAATGCTCCAGTGTATGGGACATGATGTCCACCATACCGTAGACCGTCTGGTCACGCGGCAGGGAGAAGGTGTTCTCAGGATCAAGAATCGAGAATGCCGGATAGGCATGCACGCTGCCCCAGCCCATTTTCTCCTTGGTCACTTCATTCGTAATTACCGAGCCGTTGTTCATTTCCGAACCGGTAGCCGCCATAGTCAGCACAGTCCCCAGCGGAAGAGCTCCCTGAGGCGCCGCTTTGCGCTCCACGAAGTCCCACATATCCCCATCGTATTTCGCACCGACAGCTACAGCCTTGGCACAATCCAGCACACTGCCGCCGCCGACGGCGAGGATCAGTTCGATCCCGTTCTCGCGGCATAAATCCACGCCTTTATGTACGGTAGACAGGCGCGGGTTAGGCTCCACTCCGGCCAATTCCGTAACTACAGCTCCGATGGCATTCAGCTCAGCAATTACATTGTCGTACAGGCCACTGCGCTTAATGCTGCCGCCGCCGTACATCAGCAGTACATTCTTGCCGTATTTCGGCACTTCGGTGCGGAGTGCTTGCAATGTCCCTTGTCCAAAAATCAGCTTGGTAGGGTTATAGAACTCAAACTTACGCATATGGGTAAACCTCCATGAGTATATGAATGTGACGCACTTGTATATTATAGACCTCCGGCTTGCCGCATTCAAATGACTACAGAGGAGCGGCAAAAGGTCGGTGTCGTGTTTAAAAGACACGGCGTTCCCTTAACGCCTGCCTAGCACAAATTCAAAGGGATTTATCCCTTTATTTTCCGCTTGCCGCCCACTTTTGGCGGAATCAGAGGGATTTATCCCTTTAATTTCCTCATGCCGCCCACTTTCGGCGAAATCAGAGGGATTTATCCCTTTAATTTCCCCATGCCGCCCGCTTTCGGCGGACTCAGAGGGATTTATCCCTTTAATTTCCGCTTGCCGCCCGCTTTCAGCGAAATCAGAGGGATTTATCCCTATAATTTCCCCATGCCGCCCGCTTTCGGCGGAATCAGAGGGATTTTTCCCTTTAATTTCCGCTTGCCGGCCACTTTCGGCGGAATCAGAGGGACTTCTGCCCTTCATTTCCTCCCATCGCCCGATTTCAGCGAAATCAGGGGCACTTCTGCCCCTCATTTCCTCCTGCCGTCCACTTCCGGCGGACACATCATTGCATCGTAGTTTCCCGCGCAACAAAAAATGCCCCCGCCGACACTCCGGCAGGGACATCTCATTTACAATACACAGCGGTCTTAGTTAAACCCGCTGCTGTTCACGAACCGGCGGAATGCCGCCTGGCCTTCCGGTGTGCGTTTGTAGACTCCCGCATGCTCCAGAATATGCGTGAACTTGGTGCCTACCTCGTTCTGCACTGTCTTCACCGCTTCCTCGCGGCTCAGGGAAGTGCCGAAACGGCCGGCCAGCTCCGCGATCCAGGAAGCATGCAGCGCAAGTGGATGATCAGCGCCCTGGCTCTGGACTGCTTCCAGCAGTGCGGTGTCTCCGGCCAGAACGCCAGCGACAGCATCGAGCTCTTCCTTGAGGCGCCCCGGCAGAATCGCCAGGCCCATAACCTCGATCAGGCCGATGTTCTCCTTCTTGATGTGGTGCATTTCCCGGTGCGGGTGGAAAATCCCTTCGGGATATTCTTCGCTGGTCCGGTTGTTGCGCAGCACCAGATCCATCTCATAGCCGCCGTCTTCTGCCCGGCGGACGATAGGTGTAACCGTGTTATGCGGCACGCTCTCCCCGGCTTCTTCACTGAAGGCCAGGACATCAGC
Source organism: Paenibacillus sp. FSL H8-0259 (assembly GCF_037963255.1). Classification (NCBI taxonomy): domain Bacteria; kingdom Bacillati; phylum Bacillota; class Bacilli; order Caryophanales; family Paenibacillaceae; genus Paenibacillus; species Paenibacillus sp. FSL H8-0259. The sequence continues at coordinate 2,193,057 of NZ_CP150147.1, read as the reverse complement.
TGCCGGATCGCTGTAAGTCTTCCAGGCCTCATAGATACTGTTGCCGGCTTCCAGCAGCACGGCAGGATCTGCCCCGTGCATCCGCAGCACAGACATCGGCCATTTCACAATGCTTAGGCTAACGCCTGGATATGCAGCATGGGTGAAGCTATCCTCTTTGGGCGCCTTCTGGATGGGGAAGGTGTGGCGTCCGCCCTGGAAGTGATCATGGGTCAGAATGGAGCCGCCGACAATCGGCAGATCGGCATTCGAGCCGATGAAATAATGCGGGAAGGATTCAACAAAGCTAAGCAGACGCTTCAGCGTATCCTTCGTCAGCTTCATCGGCACATGATCATGGTGGAACACGATACAATGCTCGTTATAATACACATACGGCGAGTACTGGAAGAACCACTTTTCATTATTCATTGCAAGCGGAATCACGCGCAGGTTCTGGCGCGGCGGATGATTGACCCGTCCGGCATAGCCGACATTCTCGCGGCAGAGCTGGCATTTCGGATAGACCGGCGGCGGGAGCAGCCGGGCCATGGCGATTTCCTTCGGACTTTTCTCCGGTTTGGAGAGATTGATCGTCATCTCGATATCCCCGTAAGGCGACTCCTGAAGCCAATATACATTCTTGGCCACCCTGTCCATACGGATATAGTTGGAATCAATGCTCAGCTTATAAAAGCGGTCAGTGGCCGCCTGAATGCCCTGCTCCGCCTGGATCGCGGCAAACTCCGCATTTACCTCAGACGGCCGGGCCATCAGAAGGCCCATGATCTTGGCGTCCAGCAGATCGCGGTATGTGTCCGTATTCTCCGGAATCAGCCCGGACTCAAACCCGTAGTCGATCAATTGATCCAGCGGGGCCTGCGGACTCTCAAGCGGACCTTCAGTGAATTCACCGGCATACGGCTCACTGAAGCCGAACTGGTCCAGCAGCTCATTGCGGCTGTAATCAACGTCAGCCGGCTGAATCAGCCCCTTGTGCTGCGCGAACAGGACCAGCTGTTCAATTGCATACAATGCCTTCTCAGAGGCTGCAGCCGTAATATTATCGTTCTGCATTTCAATTCTCCTTATTTGCTGCAACCTGTATAGCTGAACTTAAGATATTAACTTAAGCCATAGACGTCACTACGGTGAATATTTGGACCTCCGGCCGCTGTTGTCCCCAGATTTCTTGATTGACCCGCTGATTGCGGTAGAAATCCGGTGACTGCTGATGCTTCCGAAGCGAGCTTTCCTGCGGAAAGCTTTCAGGCGGTCGCTAACGCTCCTACAGTTCCAAAATCCCCCTTCTATCCTTCTGGCTTTTTATTTTTCTTTTGTTCATCTTAGGATTGCTTATTCTTCAAGCCAGGCTTCCGTACTATTCACAACAAAGTACATTGGCAGGCTTAGCCGCCATACCCTTCCGGATTCGCGGAGTGCCAGTTCCAGGCGCTTTGAATGATGCCTTCCAGATCGGCATGCTGCGGGTCCCAGCCCAGGATCGTCCGGGCTTTGGCCGAAGAAGCGACAAGTACCGCCGGATCACCGGCGCGGCGCTCCTGGATTACAACCGGAATGTCCAGGCCGGTGACCTTCTTCGCAGTTTCAATCACCTGCTTGACGGAGAAGCCCAGGCCGTTGCCCAGGTTGAAGATATTGCTTGCACTGCCGCTGCGCAGGTAGGTTACCGCACGGACATGCGCATCCGCCAGATCGCTGACATGGATATAGTCGCGTACGCAGGTTCCGTCTTCTGTCGGGTAGTCTTCGCCGAAGACCGCGATGTTCTCCCGCTGCTTAAGTGCAGCCTGGAGCACCAGCGGAATCAGGTGGCTCTCCGGACGGTGGTCTTCGCCGATTTTGCCGCTGGCATGTGCACCTGCAGCATTGAAGTAGCGCAGCGCTACGTATTTGATGCCGAGTACCTTGTCGAACCAGGCCATCATGCGTTCCATGGTCAGCTTGGTCTCCCCGTACACATTCGCAGGTTCAGTGCGGTCCGTTTCTTCAATCGGCACCTTTTCCGGTTCGCCGTAGGTTGCGGCTGTGGAGGAGAAGACGATTTTGTCCACTCCGGCATGCTGCATCGCTTCGAGAAGACACTGTGTACCATACACGTTGTTGTCGTAATATTTTACCGGATCCTTCATGCTCTCGCCCACCAGGGAACTCGCTGCGAAATGGATTACCGCTTCAATCTTGTTCTCGGAGAAAAGCTTGGCCAGCAGTGCCTTGTCGCGCAGGTCTCCCTCATACAGCTTGCCGCCCAGCAGCGCCTCGCGGTGCCCTGTCAGCAGATTGTCGATAACTACAACCTCTTCGCCCCGGTCCAGCAGCTCCGCCACTGTGTGGGAACCGATATATCCTGCTCCGCCCGTTACCAGAATCGCCATCTTACTTCACTCCTTTCAGTTCTTCAACGCCGTTGCCGATCGTGCATACATAGAACTCGCCCGTCAGACCGGATCTCTTCTTGTAAGCTTCGCCGACTTCGGCAATGAAACGTTCCACATCATCCTCATGCACCAGAGATACTGTACATCCGCCGAATCCGGCACCTGTCATACGCGAGCCGAGTGTTCCCGGAATACGCTGTGCTTCTTCAACCATGATGTCCAGCTCTTCGCAGCTGACTTCATACAGGTCACGCAGGGAGACATGGGAGTCGTTCATATAGAGTCCGAATTGCTTCAGGTCATTGTTCTTGAGCACTTCAACCGAATCGAGCACACGCTGATTCTCTTCCACCACATGGCGGGCGCGGCGTCTGACGGTTTCGTCGGTGATTTTATGCTGATGAAGCTCGAATTGTTCAGGTTTAAGCTCGGCCAGGTAAGACAGGGTTGGCACCTCTTGCTTCAAAATAGCCAGAGCCTCCTCGCATTGGCTGCGGCGCTCATTGTACTTGGAGTCCACAAGGCCGCGCTTCTTGTTCGTATTGCCGATAACCAGCTTATAAGAGCCGGTCACAAACGGTACCAGGCTGTATTCCAGGGTGTCGCACATCAGCAGGATGGCCTGGTCGCGTTTGCCGTTGGCGACAGCGAACTGGTCCATGATGCCGGAGTTTACACCCACATACTGGTTCTCCGCACGCTGGGACAGCAGGGCGATCTCTACAGTATCCGTGTCTCCGCCAAGCAGCGTCAGGAAGGCATAACCTGTTACTACCTCGATGGAAGCGGAAGAGGACAAGCCCGAGCCGTTCGGAATCTCTCCGTGGAACAAGAGGTCATACCCTCCGGATACCGGAAGATCCTTCTTGGCCAGCTCGACCATAACACCAACCGGATAGTCAACCCACTCGCCGGTTTTGGCTTTGCCGATTTCGCTGTAGTCGATAGAGGCTTCATAAGGGAAATTCGTTGATGCGAATTGAACCTTGCCGTCCGAACGCGGACGTACGATAAGGGTAGTTCCGAAGTCCAGTGCTGCCGGGAACACATACCCGCCGTTGTAGTCCAGATGCTCTCCGATGAGATTCACACGGCCCGGTGCGTAGAATACCCGCGCCTCTTCGCTGCTCTCCCCGTATTTCTCGATAAATTTACTGTTAAGTTCCTGTACGCTCATTATTGCCACTCCATCCTTTCGCTGCTTGTGCTTGGGCTTTCAACTTGTTTCCAACTTGCTTCCTTCTACTTACATTATAATAAAATCAGACTTGCCCTGATAATGCAATCATGTGTGCAATACATGGACAAATGTGACTTCCGGCAGCCGGGAGGATATACTGGAGATAAAGATTCATTTCTGCGCTTCCCCTCATGCTAAGCTATGATAGCGTTATATTCAAGAAAGGCGGATGGCCGTTGGAACATACCTATTCCGTAGGATCAAATCCCGTGTATTTCGATCAGCAGTCTCTGCATGTGCTGTTCGCCGGGGAGAGCCAGACGCTGCCGCTGCATCAGGCCGGCCCCAAGATCTACGATTATTATCTGCTTCACTACATTGAGTCCGGCTCCGGTGTCTTCCGGACCGAGCAGCGCAAATATGAACTGGGGGCGGGAGACTGCTTCCTGATCCACCCGGCCCAGCTGGTGAGCTACATCTCGGATCAGCAGCAGCCCTGGCGGTACCGCTGGGCTGCCTTCACCGGAACGGAGGCGGAGCAGCTCGCCTTGCAGGCCGGCTTCTCCCCGGAGAAGCCGGTCCTGACCACGGCTGAAGGCAGTCTGATCCCGGGTGCACTCGCCGGGATGATGTCCGCCTTCTATGCGGGCAAGGAGAGCGCGCATCTGACCTCGCTCGGCTATCTTTACCTGATCATCGGCGAAGCATCCGGTCTGCTGATCTCCTCCTTAAGGTCGCCCGGGGCGGAGTCGCAGGTCAAACGCACAGTGAAGCAAATGATTAACTATATGACATCCCAATATGCCCATCCGGTCTCCATTGAACAGATGTGCGGCAGCCTGGGCTATAACCGCGCTTATTTGTCACGCATCTTCAAGCAGGAGACCGGCCTCTCGCCGGTGACCTATCTGCTGAAGCTGCGCATTGAGAAGTCCCGCCAGCTGCTGCGCGAACGCCCTGAGCTGTCGGTAGAGCAGGTCGCAGCGTCTGTCGGCCTGACCGATGCCCTGTACTTCTCCCGGCAGTTCAAACGATTTTGTGCCCAGTCTCCCAGCACTTACCGGCAGGCAACTGCCAATCCCGGGGAGAAATAGGCTCAGGAGAGCATCCGGCGTTCTACCAGAACTCCGCTTAAGCCAACAGCCCGTTTCCTGTTCCGGAAGCGGGCTGTTGCTTGTCAATTCTATAGATTACTCAGGCTTCATCCTCTGTTCCAAGGATCGTCTCAATCCGTTCCAGCTCTTCCTGCGAGAAATCACCATGCGCCAGAGCGGCAATATTCTCCTCGATCTGGCTTACCCGGCTGGCGCCGATCAGCGCCGAGGTCACCTTGCCGCCGCGCAGCGTCCAGAGGAGCGCGAACTGGGCCAGGCTCTGGCCGCGCGCTACCGCCATCTGGTTGAGCGCGTGGATTTTGCGCAGCACCTCCGGCGTAATCCGGCTCTCGTTCAGGAAGGCGGATGGCCCGGCGGCCCGGGAATCGCCCGGAATGCCGTTCAGGTATTTGCTGGTCAGCAGGCCCTGAGCCAGCGGGGTAAAGGCGATACTGCCGACGCCATGCTCCTCCAGCACATCCTGCAGCCCGCCTTCGATCCAGCGGTCGAGCATGGAATACCGCGGCTGATGAATCAGAAGCGGTGTTCCGAGCTTCTTCAGGATGCCAATTGCCTGCTCCGTCTGCTCAGCCGTGTAGTTGGACAGGCCGATGTAGAGCGCTTTGCCTGAACGCACGGCATGATCCAGTGCTCCCATCGTTTCTTCCATTGGTGTTTCCGGGTCCGGACGGTGGGAATAGAAAATATCCACATAGTCCAGTCCCAGCCGTTTCAGGCTCTGGTCCAGGCTGGATAGTATATATTTGCGTGAACCCCAGTCTCCGTAAGGGCCGGGCCACATGTAATATCCCGCCTTGGTGGAGATTACCAGCTCGTCACGGTACGGAGCCAGATCCCGGGCGAGAACCTTGCCGAACATTTCCTCTGCCGAGCCTGCCGGAGGACCATAGTTGTTAGCCAGATCGAAATGGGTAATTCCGAGATCGAAAGAGCGGGTGATCATCTCACGGCCATTCTCATAGGTATCGATACCGCCGAAATTATGCCAGAGGCCCAGTGAAATAGCCGGAAGCTTGAGGCCTGACCTGCCAGTGCGGTTGTAACGCATGACTTCATACCGTTCATCGTTAGCCACATATACCATTGCTTATCCCTGCCTCTCGGTTCATCAGTTATTGCATTACCCTAATTTAAACTCCGGACAGACTTTGTAATCTTCTCACGGGAAAAAGCTTGAAATCCTCATCCGAGCAGCCCTTGTATTCTGCCCATCACATCGCCGATCCGGTCCGTAATGATCAGATCTGCCTGATGGTCGTACGGTGTCGGATCACCGTTGAGCAACACCGTATGCCTTCCCCGGAAGTAGGTGATCAGACTTGCCGCCGGTTGGACGGTGAGCGAGGTGCCGCCAATCAGCAGCAGATCTGCTGCCGCAATCGCCGCCACTGCGTCGACCAGTACATCATGATCAAGCGCTTCCTCATAGAGCACCACATCCGGCTTAATGATGCCGCCGCACTCCGGGCACAGCGGTACAGCAGCCGTCTGCTCCAGAATCTGCTCCAGACCGTAATAGGTATTGCAGTCCATGCAGTGATTGCGGTGAATTGAGCCGTGCAGCTCCAGCACCCTGCGGCTTCCCGCCAGTTGGTGGAGACCATCGATATTCTGTGTTATGACCGCCTTCAGCTTGCCTTTCGCTTCAAGGTCAGCCAGCAGCTTATGTGCCCCGTTCGGCTTCGCCTCCGGATGAATCATCTTGCTGCGGTAGAAATCAAAAAAAATGTCCGGCGAGGACATGAAAAAGCTGCGGCTCAGCATGACTTCAGGCGGATAAGGAGAGTTGTGCTGAGTCTGGTAAAGACCGGCCGCCGAACGGAAATCCGGTATGCCGCTCTCCGTTGAGGTTCCGGCGCCGCCGAAAAAAACAATATTCCCGCTGTCTTTGATCCAGGAAGCCAGTAGCTGCAATTGATCCATAGAGTCCACACGTTTCCTCTCTGTACAGAAATAAAATCAGAATGTTAACCGGAGCTGCGGATAGCCGGAAACAACAATATCCGCATCCAGCAGGTGGGCTGCGGCCCCGTCTGGAGACAGACCCACAGCAAGACGCAGTCCGGCTCCCTTACCAAGCTGCATATCCGCATTACTGTCACCGATAATGACCGTCTCCCCGGGCAGCAGGCCCAGCTCCCGGCAGGCCGTCTCGGCCATCTCCGGTGCAGGCTTGCCGTGCTTCACTCTGTCTCTGGTGACGACAGAATGAAAATAACCGGATATCCCAAGCCACTCCAGCTGCTCACGGGTAGTGGCCATATTGTCTGAGGTCACTACACCGAGTTTCAGCGAAGCGGCCGCACACTGCTCCAGGAAATCCGGCAGCCCCGGCATTGCCACCGCCCCCCTCCGCCGGCGCAGCTCGTTCATAGCTTCCTTGGAGATCGCATTCACCCGCGTTACCGCTTCATTCCAGGGAACGCCGGCAGCATACAGCTGCCAGGCCAGAATCCCGGTCGTTTCTTCGGCGGTCGCCATGGAGAGCGGCCCGGCGGGATCATAGCCGGTCACCTTGCCGTTGGCATCATGAACCGTACCCAGCACAGAAGCAAGCTCCGGCCCGGCTCGCGGCAGGCCGCCGATGAATGCCAGCTGGCTGCCCAGCCCCTCCAGAATCAGATCAGCCCAGCTTCCCCAGGTGGCAAGCAGATCCAGCAGCGTTCCATCCTTGTCGAACAAGATGCCCCTGCACGGAACGGATATCTCATTAATATGCAATTCAGGCATTCAGACTGACACTCCTCTCCCAGGCGGAGTTACTTCCGTCATTCGGTGCTCACTTGCTCTGACGCAGATTCCCTATCCAATCCAGCAAGGCCCGCGCAGTGCGTGCCTGCTGCTCTTCCTCTGTGATCGTGGCTATGCCGTCACCCTTCTGGGGGCCGTAGCTCCCGAACTGGGCATGATTGCCGCCGTTGACCGGCGTGTATACAGTGTTGCCCGGAAGATAAGCCCTGCCTTCGTTATAGCTCTCCTGATCAACCACCTTGTCCTCCGTACCCAGCACCGACAATACGGACAGCGTAGTATCCTTCAGACTGCCCTTCTCATCCGGGTAGGAAGCCAGAAAAAAAACGCCTTCCAGCTGGTCGGCATGATCTGCGGCGAAGCGCGAGGCCATTACCCCGCCAAGCGAGTGTCCGCCAAGCACAAAGGACTGCTTCGGATGCACGCGGATGATCTCTTCGGCAGCATTCCCCTTGATCACGGCCAGATTGAGCGGCATTCTTGCGATATAGAACGGGTGGCCGGCTGCTGCGATTTTCCTGGCAAGCGGAGCATAAGCTTCCGCCTCGACCAGTGCGCCGGGATAAAAGATCACGGCGGTGCCGAGTGCAACCGATGGCTCGAACGAGATCCAGTTGTCATTCTGCTCTACTGTAACTCCCCCGGCAGAGACAAGTGCGGATTCGGCTCTTTCAGCAGGCTGATACGGAGTCAGGTACTTCCATATAAACACCCCTGCCACCAGCAGAATCAATACAATTCCTATAAGCACATTACGTTTGGTACTGCTTTTTCTCAATAGAATTCACTCCCGGATACTGCATACAGAAAATTATAGTGTAATCAATGAAATCAAACAACCTTCAACACTTCGCCACATCTGGCGGCCATGAGAGCGCTTACCATTGTGATGTATTTCACAATTTATTTACCGGAAATCATGTATTTTAAAATTAAAGTATTAAGCATCGCGCAAACCGCATTTATTGGAGGTAACGTCATGACCCGGGAAAGCTCGCTCGACACGCGTGGAGAAACGTTTTTTCTTAATTTGCGCTTCATGCTTATTGTAACTGTCTTTGTGGCCAATGCGATCGAACCCCTGATTCTTGAAATGAGCGGACTCCACACCCTGTACCAATGGATCTTCAGCTTTCATATGCCGCTGTTTGTGCTTGTGACCGGTTACTTTGCCCGTAAAAGCTTAAATGGCGCGGCCGGCCGTAAGGTGCTGCTGCAGATCGGACTGCAATATATTATTTTTCAGAGCCTCTACTCCGCACTCGACATTTCCTTATTCCATGTAAATAACATACAGCATTCCTTCTTCGCTCCTTACCTGCTGCTGTGGTTCCTGGCCAGCCACGCCTTCTGGCGTCTGCTCATGCTGGGGATGAGCCGCTGGAGCAAGAGCGCCCAGTTTGCCTTCGCCATCGCCGCAGGTGTGGCTGTAGGTTATCTGCAGTTGGATGGAATCTGGTTCAGCATCAGCCGCACCTTTGTCTATCTTCCCTTTTTCGTCATCGGATTTCATTTCTCATTCGGAGCTTTCGTTAAGCTGTATCAGCAATATGTCAAAACCGCTGCCGCTGCCGCTTCCCTCCTGCTGCTTATAGTGATGGGCGTAGCGGGACGCGGTCTCCCGATGGGCTGGCTGTTCGGCAGTATGACCTATATGCAGCTCGGTGCCCATGAATGGTATGCGGGGGTGTTCCGGCTCGCTGTGTATGGTCTGCAATTTGCCGCTTCCCTGGCGTTTCTGGGCCTGGTCCCTTACGGGTTAAGCCGCATGACAGACTTGGGACGCCGCACCCTCTACGTCTTCCTGCTTCACGGATTCATTGTCCGGGCGGCTGCCGTTTCCGGCCTGTATGCCTATATCGGAAATGCTGCCGGAGCCGCTCTTCTGATTGCAGGCGCAGTATCCTGCACGGTGCTGCTGGCCCAGCCCGCTGTCAGACGTATGCTGAACCCGCTGGTTGAGCCGTCTGTGGACTGGATGATCTCGCTCCAGCGCGCCGCAATCCGGCGTTCACTTTAGTAATTATTCACAGAAACCTCTTCCCTTATTAATATGTAGAAGCCTGTCCCGCCGCGGATAGGCTTTTTGTGTATGAATTCCTGTGGAGGACAGTGTAGCCGTTTCCATTGGTCTGCCGGGAGATTACCGCGACAAACTTCACATTGCCCGGTAGAAAAATGAGGTTTTTTGTGATAGACTCTCTATTAACGTTCGTATCCAATCCGCTTGTTTTATAGAAACGGCTCCGCCCTACTTCTGTTTACTGCAGGAAGCTGGACCTTGTACCTTCTATAAACCGCAGACACGCAGCTTTTGGGATTGCAATGCGTTAATGCGGCACTATATTTGTTCTCACCGTTCCAAGAGGTTAGGCTCACAATACTTTTAGGGGGAAATTTCATCATGGCAAACAAGAAAATGCGTTCAGACATGATCAAAAAGGGCTTTGACCGTGCTCCACACCGCAGCCTTCTGCGGGCCGCAGGCGTTAAGGAAGAGGATTTCGGCAAGCCGTTTATCGCAGTCTGCAATTCCTATCTCGACATTGTACCGGGTCATGTGCATCTGCAGGAATTCGGCAAAATCGTTAAGGAAGCTATCCGTGAAGCCGGCGGGGTTCCGTTCGAATTCAATACCATCGGCGTTGATGACGGTATTGCCATGGGACATATCGGAATGCGCTATTCGCTCCCAAGCCGCGAGATTATTGCCGATTCTGTGGAAACGATGGTTTCCGCTCACTGGTTCGATGGAATGGTGTGCATTCCCAACTGTGATAAAATCACCCCGGGCATGATGATGGGCGCACTGCGCGTCAACATCCCGACGATCTTCGTCAGCGGCGGACCGATGAAGGCCGGCGTAGACAGCAAAGGCAAGAAGCTATCCCTGACATCCGTGTTCGAAGGCGTTGGCGCCCATCAGGTCGGCAAGATCAATGACGCTGAACTGCTTGAACTGGAACAATTCGGCTGTCCAACCTGCGGATCATGTTCGGGTATGTTCACAGCCAATTCCATGAACTGTCTGGCTGAAGCTATGGGCCTTGCTCTCCCGGGCAACGGCACCATTCTGGCTGTTGCCGAAGAACGCAGAGATTTCGTCCGCAAATCAGCTACCCAGCTAATGGAGCTGATCAAGCTGGATCTGAAGCCGCGTGATATCGTAACCCATGAATCATTGGACAATGCCTTTGCGCTGGATATGGCTATGGGTGGTTCCACCAACACTGTGCTGCATACCCTGGCACTAGCTCAGGAAGCTGAAATTGACTATCCGCTGGAGCGCATCAATGAAGTAGCCAACCGCGTGCCTTACCTGGCCAAGCTGGCTCCGGCATCCGATATCTTCATCGAGGATGTGGACCGGGCGGGCGGCGTCAGCGCTGTGCTGAACGAGCTGCTGAAGAAGCCGGGCGCCATCTTCGGCGACTGCATGACCGTAACCGGCAAGACTCTGGCCGAGAATGTCACGGGTCATGAGATTCAGGATACGTCGGTTATTCATACAATAGACAACCCTTATTCCCCGGTAGGCGGATTGGCTGTACTCTACGGCAACCTGGCTCCGGAAGGCTCCATCATCAAGGTTGGTGCCGTAGATGCTTCCGTTGGCGGCTACCACAAGGGCCCTGCCATCTGCTTCGACTCCCAGGAGCAGGCGCTGGAAGGGATCGCGAACGGCAAGGTCAAAGAAGGCCATGTCGTTGTTATCCGGTATGAAGGTCCGAAGGGCGGACCGGGTATGCCGGAAATGCTGGCACCGACTTCGCAGATCGTCGGTATGGGTCTTGGCGCCAAGGTCGGCCTGATCACCGACGGCCGGTTCTCCGGAGCGTCCCGCGGTATCAGTATCGGCCACATCTCGCCGGAAGCGGCTGAGGGCGGACCGATTGCTTTTGTCGAGGATGGCGACATCATCGAACTGGACCTGATCAACCGCAAGATCGAGCTGCTGGTTGAAGAAGAAGTCCTGGCTGTCCGCCGCAGCGGCTGGAAAGGCTTCGAACCGAAGGTGAAGACCGGTTACCTGGCCCGTTACTCCAAGCTGGTTACCAATGCAAGCAAAGGCGGCGTGCTGAAGATCTAATCGGCCGCAGCCTGAGATAGAAAGAACGAACTGAAAGAGCAGTCTCCTCCGTTAATGCGGCGGGACTGCTCTTTTTGACATGTAAGGACCGATTTGCGACTAGAATTGCACAGTTCCAGCAGATGTAGGGACCACCCAAATTGTCTCTATCGCTGTTCGCTAGGGAAATGTTGTACGCTCTGCAACTTTGATTCATCGATAAAGGGTTGTTCCGGAAGATTGTTGTATGAAATACAATAATCTTCCCGCTAAGCCGCCTGGAGTAGGTGAAATCCTGCATTTCATACAACATTTTCCGGTAATCTCCGATTTAACTCGGGAAATGTTGTATTTCGTGCAGGATTTCGACTTAGGATGGAGGTCTCGGGATCTCCGTCCGACACAGGCAGCAAACATATCGGCAATAGCTCCAGATATATAAAAAGCCCCGCCAGCCCATTCAGGCCAGCGGAGCATAAGAAGCAGCTTCAGTTGCGGTATAGATAAATATCAAAATTTATAAGTGCTGTCTGCCTGCTGCATTCAATGAACAACCGTTGCTCCGGGTAGTTCAAGTTCAGCTTCAAGGGAATGCTCCTCTTCCCGCATCCGCTCCCGCTGCTTCACCGGCTTCTGCGGCCGCTGCTGGTTCATCTGGTCGAGCAGCTGCGACACGGGCATCAGCATCATTTTTGGTACCAGCAGCTCACTGCGGACTTTAAGTCTCGCTCCGCCTGACGGATGAATGACGCTGAGCAGAATACTGAGATAGAATTTGGTGGAACTTGCGAACAGGCCGCTTGGCAGATCCAGAACCATGAATCCGAATTTCTCCGGCCCGCGGTTCAGCATGCTCACACCGTAGAGTGCCTTGGCTTCCGCCAGATCCACATCACCGGCAATCCGCTCCGCAAGCACCGGGAGATCCTTCTCCATGCGGCGGATCATGCGGATGGCAAGCTGTGCCGAGGAACGCGAATGCACCCCCAGCTCGAACAGCTGCCTGTTGTCGATATGCAGCTCAATCACCTTGTCACCTTTGCTTAAGGTCTCGCCGTTATCCATCTGCACGGGATTCCCCTGATACTTACGCAGCCGGTAATGCAGGAACGGATCTGCCGGAGAGATCGTCTTGATCTGGAACAACAGCTGGAATACCTGTTCCCAGGCCAGCCATAAGCCGACAACCAGCCGTTTGCCGAAAGACAGACGCGTGATAGGTGATTCCTGCACCGCCTTGATCATCTTGTCAATCCGGATACTTCGCAGCCCCCGCCTATCCGCTTCTTGAAGCATCCGCTCCAGGGCAATAAGCATATGCTCCGGTGCATGCGGATCGGCACCGAGCGTAGTACCGCAGTCATGAAGCAGCATGACTTCACCGGGGCCCAGCTTGGAGATCAGCTTGTCGGTCAGACGTTCCGCCCCCAGCTTCTCCTTCCAGTCGCCGAACATGGCCGACCAGAGTACAATCTGCACCTGCCGCCGCTTCGAGAAGTCAAACAGGTTCACAATTCCCCACGGCGGACGGTAATAGGTACTGCGCTCGCCGGTTATTTTGAAGATAATATCATCGGTCCGCTGAATTTGCTTCCTCACCGTTGCCGGACGCATCAGCCAGTTCGTCTTGTGCACATAATTGTGAATCCCGATGAGATGCCCTTCATCATGCATACGCTTAATAATCTCCGGATGCGCTTCAGCATGAGCACCTACCACGAAGAAAGTCGCCTTAGCTCCATAGCGCTTAAGCAAATCCAGCAATAACGGTGTATAATGCGGGTCAGGTCCGTCATCAAAGGTCAGGCCATAATCCGTGCGCCCGATTCCCTTCCGAAAGACACGATAACCAAATATACGGCTGATCATTCCAGGAATGAAAGCATAAAAGGTAGAAATGTAAAATAGCCAGAGCAGCAAAGTCTGCATGTAAATTCCCCGCTTTTCCAGAGTTGACTTTGGCTCGTCTTACGTGTGATACGGCCAAGTAGAGTAAGTAGAAGCGTCTGCTGTCCTGCAAGAGGACAATACCGTTGTGGCGACAAGTAGTACATTTAAAAAAAACGTTACCCCCTATTTTAACACAGCTGCCAAAGAAATAGACGCTTTTTTATTAAAATCGTGTACAATGAATTGAAGTGATTATTGTAAATTTATCTAAAAAAGGAGTCGTTTATCTCTATGCTGCCGCTGTACAAAAAATATTGGCGCACTTTTTTCGACATCGGATTGGTTATTCTGACGCTATATCTCGTGATGCTGGGATTCAGTAAGCTGTATCAGCTGGCCGCTCCTGTGTTCCTGTCCTTTTTTGTCTTCCTGCTGATTGAGCCGCTGGCCCGGTTCCTGAACCGCAAGGGAATGGCTAAGCCTTTCGCCTCCGCTATCTCCGTGGTACTCTTCTTAGTGATCCTGCTTGGCGCATTATTTGCTGCCGGACTGCTGATTACGACTCAGGTCATTCAATTCCAGGACAATCTGCCCAGATATACATACATAGTCCAGCAGCATTTTACTGAGGCTACCACCTATCTCCAGCAAAAAATTGATGCGCTCCCGCCCGATCTCACAGATAAGCTGAACGGTTATTTCACCGATGCGACCAATGTCCTCTCGACGTGGATGGTCACCTTCTTTAAATATATGATCGGTGTGCTTGGCTCCTTCTCTTCCTTTATGGCTAATTTCGGCATTGCGATTATTCTGGCCTTTTTCCTCAGTATGGAGATTAAGGACTGGCGCCGGATCGCCCATGACAAGCTGCCCAAGACCTTTAAGACGGCTTACGCTTTCCTGCAGGGGAATGTGTTCAAGGCTATCGGTTCTTATCTAAAAGCCCAGTTGATTCTGATCAGCATCACCTTCGTGATCGTTCTCGCCGGACTGCTGATTCTGCAGACTGGAAATGTTCTTACTCTGGCTCTGATCTGCGCCTTGTTCGACCTGCTGCCACTACTCGGAGTACCGGCGATTCTGATCCCCTGGATTATCTATTTGTTCATTGTCGGCAATACCTCACTTGCCATCGGTCTGATCATTCTGCTGGCAGTGGTGATGGTTATACGGCAGCTGCTGGAGCCCAAAATCACCGGAAATTCGATCGGCGTCTCCTCGGCTTTCCTGATGTTATCTTTCGTAATTCTGTCTTCCTCTGTATTTGGCATCGCTGGCCTTATTCTGTCGCCGATCCTGCTGATCCTGCTCAAGGAGCTGATTCAGCAGGGGTATCTGCAGCGCTGGATCTATCTGCCGCAGGAGGAATTCATCGTGTCTCCGTTTGCCGCTTCTGAACCCTCCACAGCCGGCGGCCCTGTACCGGGTAATACGGCTGGTACAGCTTCGGCTGGTACAGCAGGCACAGTCGGTACTCAGGCCCCCGTTGACCCGGACAGCAGCTCAAATACTTGACCGAATAATTTGACAGCTGCCTGCGGACTGCTTGGAGCCACGTTCTCGACAGCAACGGATACAGCATATCTCGGATGGTCTACCGGGCCATAGCCGATGAACCATTGATTATTGCGGGCCACGCCTTTGACCAGGGTCTGCGCTGTGCCTGATTTGCCGGCGACCGGCCATTCAAGGCCCTGCAGCGTCCGGCCTGTTCCTTCTGTCACCACTTTACGCATCATGGACAGCAGCACGCGGGCGGTTGCCCCGGATATTCTGCCCTGCGGCGCAGGGGCCAGATGTCCCGGAAGCTCCTTCAGCATCTGGCCGTTGGCAAAAGCAACCCGCTGCAGAATACGCGGCGCTCTAACCTCCCCGCCATGCAGCAGCGTGACTACGAGATTCGCCGCCTGCAGCGGTGTAATCCGCACATCGCGCTGGCCGATTGCAGTCTGCACCCTGACCCCGCCGTCATCCGGCAGCAGCGTGGTGAAGATCGTCCCCGCCTGCTCCCCGGAGAGCGGCCGGAGCAGCGGCAGGCCCAGCGTATTCTCCGCCTGCCAGCCGATGTCCCGGCCAAGGCCCAGAGCCAGAGCAGCAGCATTAAGCTGTGCTCCACTAAGCCGCTCGGCAAGCGTGGCGAACACGGTATTACAGGACACGGCGAACCCTTGCGCCATCGTAAGGGCGCCGTGTCCTTTGCCGTTCAGGCAGGTTAATCCGTATTTCCCGTATTCTCCTTTACAATAGAACGGTTCCTCCGGTGAAGTTAATCCGGCCTCCAGGGCAGCAGCGGCAGTGACTATCTTGAAGATGGACCCGGGTACCGCTGCCTGCAGCGCCCGGTTGTTCCATTCGCCCCCTTGCGGCGAGATCTGCTCCGGGTTGTAGAACGGCAAGGAGACCATCGCGGCAATATCGCCGTTCTGGCTATCCAGGACTACAACGGCTCCCTCCTTCACGCCTGCTTCTGCGGCCAGCTGCTCAATACTCTCCTGTAGTTTCTTATCAATCGTGGTATATAAAGACAGCGGGTAATAAGGATTCCCCGGTGCTTTGACTACAATCGGACTGCCTGGAACACGGTTGCCCCTGGCATCCACCTGGGCAACCGCCTCTGTATGCCCCACTCCCTGCAGCAGCGGCTCCAGTGTTTTCTCCAGCCCGTCCGTACCTGTACGCGGAATCCGCAGACCTGTCGGTGATTGCCGGAGGGCTTCACCCGAAGCTTCAGACAAATAACCAAGCCATTGCCGCCCTGAAGCGGCTCCATCATATCTGCGGGCAAAGGGCAGCGCCTTAACCCCCTCAATTCCCAGCTCTTCCACTTCGCGGGCCTCTGACAACGACAATGCCAGCGGAGTGTCCCCCTTGCCGGAGGGCCAGAGCAGCGGCTCCTTAAGTCCTGTGCGTCTGGATTGCAGCTGGTTGTAGCTGACCCCAAGAATTTCTGCCAGGCGGTGCAATTGGTTATCCCCGGCAGGCTCCCCGGTAACCGTATGCAGCGGAAGTGACTCTTCCTGCGGAAACAGCGCCGCTGTCCACACAGTCTCTCCGGCCAGCGGTTCTCCGTTCCTGTCATAGAGCCGGCCCCGTCCGCTGTCCAGCACTGTCTCCCGCTCGCTCTGAATTTCAGCCATCTGTGCCATCGTGTACCCGCTGCTGCTTACCTGCTGATTCTTCAGCAGCAGCTGGACCCAGGCCAGTCTGATGATCAAGCCTGCAACGAGCACAGACAGGATCAGCAGACTCCAAAATATACGTTTGTGAACCAGCTTCTGCAAGTGTTATTCCTCCATCAAGTGGGCTGCGGAACTATGGGTTCTATTATGCCCACCCCAAACCGCAAAAAAACCGCTTCCCCAGAAGGAAAAGCGGTTAATACTCGCAGCTTACACGCTAAATTTAGACAATCGTTCATTGAGCTTGGACGAGGCATTCTCCAGTTTGGCGGAGAGATTGACCAGATATTCGCTTACGCTCTCCTGCTCGCCGGTGAGGGATGCAACCTCCTCGGAGGCGGCAGAGGATTCTTCCGCAAACGAGCTGACATTGCCAATCGTCTCGGACAGCACTCTCTGCGAGTGGTTCAGTCCGTCAATGGATGTTGACACGGAATCCAGCCGGGTGATCAGATGATTCATTTGCCCCTGTACACTGACGAAGATCTCGCTGGTGCTCTGAACATAGGTCATCTGTTCTCCAAACAACGGTGCCACCTCGGATAATGCGGCTACAGTCTCATGCATGTCATTCATGATTCTGTCGGTAATCTCAGCCACTACTGCAATGGAACGCTTGGACTGTTCAGCCAGCTGACGGATTTCATCGGCGACCACGGTGAAGCCTTTGCCTGCTTCGCCTGCCCGGGCTGCTTCAATAGTAGCATTAAGCGATAAAATATTGGTCTGCTGGGTAATGTTCTGCATGACCTCAAGCACCCGGATGACTGACGAGGTGGTATCCTTGAGTTCATTGACCTTAATGACGAGCTTCCCTGTCCTATCGCCGGTCTCATGCGTTCTGCCCAGCAGCTCCTGCAGCTTGACGACACCTTCCCTGCTGGACGCCTGTACGTTATGTGCGGTCCCGCCAATCTCCTGGGCCGCAGCAATCACCGCATCCATCCGCTCGGAGATCCGGGCGGTCATCTCATTTCCGCGGTCTGCTTCCAGCGCCAGATTTCCTGCACCGCCGGCAATCTGTTCAGTTGCTGCGGCAATATCCTGTGTGGCCACTGCGGTCTCACGGGATGCATTGCCCAGGGCATCTGCGGTCTCCAGTACTTCACGTGCAGTCTCATTGGTGTGCACGACCAGCTCTGTGATCCGTTCCATCATCATATTGAAGGAGCCTGACAGCTGGCCGATTTCATCATGCGAGACTACCTTTGTACGCACACGCAGGTCACCTTCTGCCCCTTGGAACATGAGGTCCCGCAGACGCGACAGCGGCCGTGAGACCATCCTTACCATCCAGAGGCCAATGAGAATAGCGATGACGGCAGCGGCAGCCACTGCTATGTAAGTGGTGTTAAGGATACGGCCCGCATCTTTAATCAGATTCTCGGAAGGGACAACGCCAAGCAGTCTCCAGCCCGAGCTCTGCAGTGTACCATACACGGCAAGAATGGATTTGCCCTTCTCATCCTTGGTCGGCAGGGAGCCTGAGCTCTCGCTGAGTCCCTTGAACAGGGTCCCTCCCAGACGCAAGTAAGTGTCTGTCTCCTGATGCTGGGAAGAGGCAATCATCTCATCTTTGGTAGTCAGCAGCTGGATATAAGAATCCATCCCCAGATCGACTTTGCTGAGGTGGCTGGCCAGCTCCGTAGTCTTGATGTCACAGACCGCTATGTATCCTAAGCTTCCCTCTTCCCCCGCTACGGACTTGGCGAAATGGACCACGCCTTCTGCTTCCCCTTGCTTCAGGGCCTCGGTAATCCACAAGCCCTGCGGCTTATCCTGCAGCTGCTTGTACCACGAAGCTTCGCGGACACCCGCCAGGAATTCATTGTCCACAGCCCCCGCTGACGCGGCAGGCAGCGCTTCATTAAGAGGAATCAGATAAACCGCTTGCACATTAGTAACTGCAGAGAGCCAATGGTTCAATTGGCCGCTGATCACAGCGGCCTGTTCCGTCCCCCCGCCTGCAGCAGCAGTACTTTCTTCCGAGACTGCCTGCCGGATATCCTTATTGTAGAACAGCTGGCCCAGATTATCTTCAAAGCGCAGCAGAGTTACATCAAGCTTCTCTGCCGTTTGCTCGACTGTCTGCTGATTAGCGGACAGTGCATTGTTCTCGATTGTTTGTTTGGCAACAGAGTAGGATGTATAGCCCAAAGACAGGACGATTCCCATCGTCGCAACGAAAAACACGAGAAAGAGCCGCACCCCCAGCGACTTGGAGGGATGCAGCCGAGTAAGAATACTTTTACCGCGAACTGTTGACTTGCTCAAAAAATCACCGCCGGATCTGCTGTATTCTTGTAGGGAATGATTCCGCACAAGGCCAGTATTAATAATATACCATCAGATCTTGTAACGCTGTGATTTTGTTGTATGAGATGAGTACCATAGAATGCGGACCAACGGTGTCAGGTGAAAAAGGCCTTTGCCGCCTTATCCGATCTAGATTTCGCCTAGATTTTCCCTAAATCCGCATCATCGCCAACCTCTTCATGGGTGTCGATCACGTAGTTGACGATTTCCTGCACTGTCGTATATGCAACACCTACATAAGTATCAGCCGCCCCGTAGTAGATGGCAATGCGGCCCGTTTCGGCATCATTCAAGGTCGCGCACGGGAAGAGCACATTGTTCACGAAGCCTCTCTCCTCATACCATTCTTCCGGTGTAAGCACGAAGTTCCTTGAGCGGTATTTGACTCTTGACGGCTCGTCTTTATCCAGAATAACCGCACCCATGCTATACACCAGCCCGTTGCAGGTTCCAGTTACACCATGGTAGAACATGAGCCAGCCTTCGGAGGTTTCAATCGGGGCGGGACCGCCGCCAATCTTGGTGCTCTGCCACCAGCCCTGTCCGCCTCTGCTCATCACATGACGGTGTTTGCCCCAGTAGACGAAGTCAGGACTCTCACTCAGGAAGACATCGCCAAACGGGGTATGACCGCTGTCGCTTGGACGGGAGAGCATCACGAAGTTGCCGTTAAGTTTCTTAGGGAACAGCACGCCGTTGCGGTTGAACGGCAGGAATGGATTTTCCAGGCTGACGAAGGTCTTGAAGTCCTGCGTTCTGGCTACACCGATGGCGGCGCCGTAGAAATCCGTACACCAGATAATATAGTACGTATCTTCAACCTTAACCAGACGCGGATCGTAGGCATATCTCGGCATGTAGGGGTTGCCTTGTTCATCAATGAACGGAATGGGAGCGTCTTCAATTTTCCAGTCCAGTCCGTCATGGCTATGGCCCATACGCAGATGAGGGCGGGTCGTATTATCCTCTACCCGGAATACGCCGAGGAAGCTTCCTTCATAGGCAATTACCGCACTATTGAAAATACGTGCAACCCCTTTGGCCGGATTGCGTTTGATGACCGGGTTGTCACTGTGTCTCCATACCGGATTCTCATTTCCTTCCGGTCTGTCCTGCCAAGGCATATTCGGAATGTTACTTCCGGTCAGTTGAACTTCTCTCATAGCAATAGTCTCCTTTCAGATTGGCGCAGCCGCGGCTGCAGTTGACTGATGATTCCGTCCACTCCGCAGAATGGACATACATAGAGGCCGGTTTCAGGCTTCCCGCACAATTCCCCCTTGAAAACATTCATAAAAAGCGTTATAACTTAATTGTATTCTTGTTATCGTTAAATAACAATAACATAATAACAAAATACAAAAAAATTATTATTTTTGTTTTATACACTATATTTTTTGTTCATTCTACAGCAAAGCGAGGTTACCACATGTCACTGCTTAGCGAGTATATCGGAGGCGTAACCTGGGGGTTCATGGGCAGACGGGGAACCTGGGCCAATGATGCAGCGGAGTCTTCCATGGAGCTGATGAAAAGGTCTACCGGTGCGAACTGGACCGCCATCGCATTCAGCGCACTTCAAGCTACCCCGCAATCTACAGAGATCCCCTATTGGTCAGAACCCACGGTCAGTGATGAAGAGGTACGCTGGGCCATCCGCCAGGCAAAATCACTTGAACTGAAGGTCTGCCTGAAGCCCATTGTGAATTGTGCAGACGGCACATGGCGGGCTCATATCAACTTCTTCGACAAGGATGTTCCCTGCGAGCCGAAATGGTCAGAGTGGTTCCGTTCCTATACAGCCTTTATCCTTCATTATGCTGTGCTTGCCGAAGAGAGCGGCTGCGAGATGTTCTGTGTCGGCTGTGAGCTGGTCCAGACGGACCGGCGGGCCGCAGAATGGCGTGCCCTGATTGCCGAAGTCCGCAAGGTATACAGCGGTGTAATCACCTACAACTGCGATAAGTATCAGGAGGATAACGTGAGCTGGTGGGATGCGCTTGATGTAATCTCTTCGAGCGGCTATTATCCCGAGCAGGACTGGGAAGTACAGCTTGACCGGATTGAGGCGGTGGTCATGAAACACGGCAAGCCTTTCTTCTTCATGGAAGCGGGATGCCCCAGCCGGACCGGCAGTGCCGCCATCCCGAATGACTGGAGTCTTAAGGGCGGACCGGATCTTGAAGAGCAGAGCCGGTTCTACCTTGCCATGTTCGGCGCCTGCGGGAAGCGGGACTGGGTACAGGGCTTCATGCTGTGGGATTGGCCGGCACAGCTCTATCCGCTGGACGAAGCAACAGGCAACGATGATTACTGCATGTACGGCAAGCCGGCGGCAGGCATTATTGAAGAGTATTACAGTTCCAAGACGAAATCCCCGCCTACCTTATAGCCTTGATTTCAATATCTACCATTACTGTTTAGGAGTGAACAACCATATGACGAAATCGCCACAGATTTGGCGGAATGAAATGGAAGCAGAGCTGAAAGACAATATCCTCAGCTTTTGGATGAAGCATACCCTGGATGATAAGCATGGCGGATTCGTAGGTGAAATAGATAACCAGATGAATATCAATCCGGAGGCCGGAAAAAGCCTGGTGCTGAACGCGCGGATTCTGTGGACCTTTGCGAGCGCTTACCGCATGTATGGCAACGCTGAATACCTGACTATGGCTGAACGGGCCCACGCCTATTTGCTTCAATATTTCACCGACGCCGAATACGGCGGCTATTACTGGATGGTAGATGCGCTGGGCGCCCCTTCCGAACGCAAAAAACAAATTTACGGCCAGGCCTTCGCCATCTACGCCCTGGCTGAGTTCCATCATGCTACCGGACGCCAGGATGCACTCGATCAGGCTGTTGCACTGTTCCGTCTGGTCGAGCAATACGGCTATGATCCGCTTAATAAAGGTTATATCGAAGCCCTCTCTGAGCAGTGGCAGATGACAGAGAATTTGAGTCTCAGCAGCAAGGACATGAATGAGAAGAAATCGATGAACACCCATCTGCATGTGCTGGAAGGCTACACCGGCCTGTACCGTGTGTGGAAATCCGAAGAGCTGCGGACCCGGCTGGCTGAGCTGATTGAGGTCATGCTCCTCCACATCATTGATAAGGAGGGCAAGCATTTCCATCTGTTCCTGGATGAAGAGTGGAATATCAAGTCCGACCATATCTCCTACGGTCATGATATCGAAGGCAGCTGGCTCCTGGTCGAAGCGGCTGAAGTGCTTGGGGATGAGGAGCTGCTGCACCGGGTGCGCAGTGTGGCTTTGTCCATGGCCGAAGCAACATTGGCTGAAGGCATTGACGCTGACGGCGGAATCTGGAATGAGGCGGATTCGAACGGGCTGCTGGATAAGAATAAAGACTGGTGGCCGCAGGCCGAAGCGATCGTCGGCTTCTATAATGCCTACCAGCTATCCGGAGATCCGAGGTTCCGCGATGCTGCTGAGGCAGCCTGGACGTTCACTAACAGCTACATGGTCGATCATACATTAGGCGAGTGGTTCTGGGCCGTTGATGAATCCCTGCAGCCGCTGGCGCATGCATCCAAGGTCAGTGCCTGGAAATGCCCTTATCATAACAGCAGAGCCTGCTTTGAAATGATCGGAAGACTGACAACAACCTCAAAGGAGACTAAATAATGAGCACATTATTCACAGAACGCAAGGCGCAGTTAACAGAACGATATGAATCACTGATTGGCCGCAAAAATGAGAAGGTTCCCTTTGGCAACGGTACCTATGACCGTTATCAATACCCGCTGCTCACAGCGGAACATGCGCCGCTGATCTGGCGTTATGACTTTAACCCGGCAACCAATCCTTATTTCGCTGAACGGATCGGCGTGAACGGCATCTTCAACCCGGGAGCCATTGAGCTGGACGGCAAGTTCTACATTGTGGCCCGTGTCGAGGGGAATGACCGCAAATCCTTCTTCGCTGTAGCCGAGAGCGACAGCGGTGTAGACGGCTTCCGCTTCTGGGATCATCCGGTTGTCCTGCCGGAAACTGAAGAACCGGATATCAACGTCTACGATATGCGTCTGGTGAAACATGCCGACGGCTGGATCTACGGCCTGTTCTGCACCGAGCGCAAAGATCCCGCTGCCCCGCACGGCGATCTGTCCAGTGCAGTTGCCCAGTGCGGAATCACCCGCACTAAGGACCTGAAGACCTGGGAACGTCTGGCTGACCTCAAGACCGGCTCTGCCCAGCAGCGTAATGTAGTGCTGCATCCTGAATTCGTAGACGGCAAATATGCCTTCTACACCCGCCCGCAGGATGGGTTCATTGATGCAGGCTCCGGCGGCGGCATCGGCTGGGGACTGTCCGATACCATTGAGAATGCTGTAATTACCAGCGAATCCATTATGGATCAGCGTTATTATCATACGATCAAGGAAGTGAAAAACGGCCAGGGCCCGGCGCCGGTCAAAACCCCTCAAGGCTGGCTGCACATCGCCCACGGTGTCCGCAACACTGCTGCGGGACTACGTTATGTACTGTACGCATTCCTGTCCGATCTGGATGAGCCGAACAGGGTAACCCATACTCCCGGCGGACATTTCATCGCTCCGGACGGTGAAGAACGCGTCGGCGATGTATCCAACGTTGTATTCTGCAACGGCATAATCGCCCGGGACAACGGGGACATCTATATCTACTACGCTTCCTCCGACACCCGGATTCATGTGGCTACCACTACGGTAGATCAAATGCTTGATTATGTGCTGAATACTCCTGAAGATCCGCTCCGCTCTTATGCCTGTGTCCAGCAGCGCATTGCCCTGATTGACCGGAATCTCCAGCTGTAATTACAGCTGTAATATCCGTCTGAGGGCAGATTGCACGAAGCGCTTATACCAGTAAAAAGGCAGTACCTGCAGAATGCTCTGCCGGTACTGCCTTTTATTCGTTTGAGCCGCTGGCTATAAGGTATTCAATAATTCGGTGACGTATTTAACGACCGTCTCCGGTCTGTGAATGGGAATGGAATGCCGGGGATCTTCTTCGGTAATATGCTGTACATTTGGGGTCAGCCTGGCTAAGCGCTGCTGGCCCTGCTTCCATTCTTCATCCGGACTGCCTGCGCTAAGCACCGTAATGGGCAGCTTGCTGCTTAGCGGCTCTGCCGCCTTCAGCTGCAGGGCACTCTCTTCCGCGCAGAGCAGTTCTGCATATGCGGCCCGGTAAGCACTCTTGCGGTATCCCAGACTTGAGGCGTTTTTTTGGATAGCTGCCGGGAGTCTCCGCCCTCCTACAGGCCTTCTAAGCAAGCGGGGAATCCCCGCAGGCGCCAACAGATAACCCAGCTTATATTGCCGTCTGTTCGCCTCCCGCTGCTGTTTCCGGCGGTTGCTCATTTCATCCGTAAGATAACGGCTCTCATGTACAGCATCAACCAGCAGCAGCCCCTCCACTTCATCCGGATATTCCCCCGCAAAACATCTCACAATCATGCCTCCATAGGAATGTCCCACCAGAATATAGGGAGGCTTGCAGTCCATTGCCTTCAGCAGTTCCCTGAGCTCCCGGACGTATTTCCTGCAGGTTGCACTTTCCGGCTGGCTGCCGCTCCCGCTCCAGCCCAGGCCTGCCCGGTCATACGAGACTACCTTGGCATACAGCGACAGCTCCGGCTGCACCATTGACCAGTCCAGGGATGATCCGCCCATACCCGCTTCCAGAATTACGGTGTGTTCTCCCTTTCCCATAACATGGGCATGAAGGCAGGCATCCTGCACAGGAATCATTTCTCCAGGAGGCTTGTAGGTTAGAGCATCACGCTTCGTAAGGACATATTGAACGATGGACAGCGGTGAACAGATTATTGAAATGAACCGGTGCAGAGCCTGCTCGTTCTGCGGAATCGCGGCCATGTGTAACGTCACACCCTTCTCTTAACTGATGTCCAAATTATATAGGCGTGTGCTCAGGCCAAAAAGAGAAACTATAACCGGGACATTTCCTATTTTACCTTCGATTATCCTGCACGAAATACAATATAACTCCAACTATGCTCTTGGTCCAGCCACCGAATCCCGGTGGACAATGTCGGCAGCAATCAGGATCTTCTCCAGCGGTGCGGCAGGGTTATGGATACGGTTCAGCAGCTTCTCTACAGCCGCCCGGCCCATTGCCTCTTTCGGAACATGAACAGTAGTGAGCGGGGGAACCCCCCGTGTGGCGTCCTCAATATTGTCAAAGCCGGTTACCGAAACTTCACCCGGGATGACAAAGCCTTCTGCTTTGAGCACATCACTAATGGTGAGCGCAATGAAATCATTGGCACACACTAGTGCGGTTGGCAGACTTTTGGTTTTCTTGCGTCTCTGCAGCCATTGCTTAAAGCTCTCATCAAAAGTTCCATCATCCATTCCCTCCAGCTGCAGCATTTCATCATCGCCGGCAGGCGTCTTCATTCCATTCTCTTCCAGGGCGCTGCGGAAGCCGATCCAGCGGTCACGGAAGCTGCGGGAATAGCGGATATTCCCGATAAAATGCAGCTCTGTATGCCCCGTGCCCATCAGGTGATTGCTGAGCCGGGTCATGGAATCCGTATTATTGGCGAATACGGTATCGCTTGGAATAAGCGGATCTTCATGGTCAATCAGCACCATCGGCAGGCCGATGCGGTGCACCTCCAGCAGCAGTGAGGTCGAGATCTGGCCCACGCCAATCAGCCCGAGCAGTCCGTTAGGGTTGAGAATATTGACGAAGTTATCCGTCCGGTGCTCAGAGACTATGACCATACCCAGACCTTCCTGGTCCAGCGCCAGTGCAATGCCGTCTACAATCTTCCCCCAATACAGGGAATCCTGGGTTTGCGAACGGATATTAGGCATCAGCACCAGCACAGACTGTTTGTTCCGGTCACTGTCCGCAGACTGCGGAGGACGTTTGATGCTTTGAACATAGGCATTCTTTTGAGTGAAATAGCCTAATTGCGAAGCCGCCTGAATGACCCGCTCCCGGGTAGTTTCGTTGACGCCGCCTTTGCCGGACAGGGATTTGGACACGACAAACTTGGAAACGCCGAGATGGTCGGCGATTTTTTGCATAGTGACTTTCTTAGCCATATATAAGACCTCCAGATACTATTCACGGTTTCGCATAACGAGCTTTATTCAGTGTTGCTAACTTTTTCGGAAATCATAACATTTAGCTAACAAAATAATTATACGGGGTCGCGAACCGATGCACAAGCATAAAGAAACCGCTCCTTCCCGGATGGAAAGAAGCGGCGGAATGCAGTAATTTATATGCCCGGATATATGCCCGGAACGATTTAATTTGTTATTGTACGTTGCCGCCTGACTATATCTTAAACAGTGACAGCTTGCTCTCCAGCTGTGTCGATGCACTCTGCAGCTTACCGGACAGCGATACGAGCTGATCACTAACATTCTGCTGCTCATTGCTGAGGGAAGCAACTTCTTCAGAAGTAGCAGAAGACTGCTGTGCAACCGCACTTACATTGCTCATGGCATCGGACAATACGCCTTGGGAATGATTCAGGCTGTCGATGGCACCGGTGACCGATTCCAGGCTGGTAATGAAGTCTTCCATTTGTCCCTTCACCGATACGAAGATATCACTGGTACTCTTGACTGAACTCATCTGTTCCTTGAACAGCGGGGCCACTTCTGACAATACGGCTACTGTCTCATCCATTTCAGCCATAATCTTGTCTGTAATGCCGGCAACCAGGGCGATAGACTGCTTGGATTGGTCAGCGAGCTGCCGGACTTCACCAGCAACCACCATGAAGCCTCTGCCTGCTTCACCCGCTCTTGCCGCTTCAATCGTTGCATTTAGAGACAGGATATTCGTCTGCTGGGTAATATTCTTCATGACATCCAGTACCTTAATCACCGAATATACCGTGTCCTTCAGGTTGTTGACCCGGTCCACCAGTGCGCTGGTCATCTCACCGGTGCGGCCAGTCTGTTCCAGCAGCTCTTCGAGCTGGCTGGCACCGTGTCCGCTGGCTTCCCCTACTCCGCGGGCGGCCTGGTCCATCTCGGCATTAGCAGCAATAACACTCTGCATCTGCGTAGCAATCAGATCCGTCAGCTCATTGCCGCGTTCCGCTTCCTGCGCCAGGCTTCCGGCACCGCCGGCAATCTCTTCCGTAGCAGCAGCAATCTCCTTGGCAGAAATCGCCGTCTTGCGGGAAGCGTCGCCCAGATCATTGGCTGTTTCAAGCACCTCGCGCGCAGTTTCCGTTGTCTGGGCAACCAGCTCGGTGATCCGTCCCATCATCAGATTGAAGGAGGCGGACAGATCTCCAATCTCATCCTTCGAGACATACTCTGTACGGACGCTAAGGTCACCCTGAGCCCCCTGAACCATAAGATCCTTCAGACGTGCCAACGGCTTGGCAATCATCTGTACCATCCAGAAGCCGACCAGAATGGCAAGCAGAGCTGCAGCTCCAGCCGCTATGAATGTTGTGAACAGAATCGGAGTGGCAGCCTTAACCAGCTGGCCGGTAGGAACAACTCCTGCAAGCTTCCAGTCCGCCTTCTCCATCGGGTTGTAGACAGCCAGGACATCTTTGCCATTCGCATCCTTAGCTTCCTGACTCTCGCTGTTCTTCTTGCTCTCCATAATAAAGTTAAGCTCTGAGACTCTGCCGTCCTCTGCCGGTACGGAAGAAGCAACTACCATTCCTTCCGGTGATACCAGCTGAATCCGCGAACCGTCCCCAAGCTTCACGCTCTCGAAGGCTTCTTCAAGCAGAGTGCTCTTAAGCTCAAGCAAAACAACATAACCTGCATTGGAGCCCAGGTTCTTGAGCGATCTGACCATTGCGATATTCTTGCCGCCATCGCCTTCAACGGAAGTCGGGAACCAGTAGTTCTGTGCGGACTTCGCTTCCGAGGTATAGTATGGCTCATATGAGGTTGAATTTTTGACAGCAGTCTTGTACCATTCCTGATCTCTTAAGCCGTCCACGGTAAGACCGGAGCTCCCGCTCGATATGATCGTCATCGCAGGATCCTCTGGAATCAGTGAGATCGCTACGATATTGGAATCTGTTGTAGTCTGGCTCGAGAGCTTCTTGCTGATGGCATCTGTAGCCACAAATTTATCATAACTGCTCGCAGCAGCGGCAAGCTCAGTCAGATTCGATTGCATTTGCGTATCGAAATACAGCTGGAGTGCCAAATTTTCATACTGCTTCAAGGTAATATCAAGCTTCTCGGAAGTCTGGATAATCGTCTGCCGGTTGGCTTCGGAAACATTATCCTTAATGGTATTCTTGGCTTTGTTGTAAGACAGAATCCCCAGGAACAGTACAACAATCACAATAGAAGATAAGAATATCAGGAAAAGCTTAACACCAACTGATTTCAGCGGGTTAACTCTCTTAACCTGGCGTACTGAACCATTCAGTACGTTCTTTAAAGTTAGTTTTTGAACTGCCGCTTTACTTGTTGACTGGGTATCACCTGCTTGGCCTGTCTCAGCCTTTTGTATAACCTTAGGCTTTTTACTGTTCTTTCCCACTTTAATCCTTCTCTCTTTCGGTTTGTCTCTGTCGCTCTCCGGATTTGGAGCCCCCATTACAATCACCTGCCAATTAGATTAGAAGACGTATGTAAGCGTTACCTGTGATATATATCGGCACAAAGGCTCATTTTTCTTAGTATTTGATAGAAATTACTTCAGAATTTTTATGTTTTTGTCGAACTGCATAAGTATTTTGGTCTAGAACTAAAATCCCCCTACGGGTTAATCGAACCGGAGCGTATGAAGCTCCCCGGCTGCATGATTTTCCAGCCGGAACCTGGCAGACGCTCCATGGACGTATCGGCTTGTGAGGAGGACTGAGATTCCGTTAATTGCTCTGAATCAGCTCATTTGAAGCTTAGAAGAACAAGATAAAGAATTCTCAGTCCGCTTCATCCAGATTAGGCAGGCTTTCAGCAAAATAACGGCATCTCAGTCCGGGTTCAGGAAGAGGAAGCATTCTACTCCCGGGAGAGCAGCCGGAAAAGTTCATTCCACATTCATCCTTATTCAGAACCAGCCTGCTTTCCGGCGGATTCCAAGGAATATACGCAAAAAGGGACGCCCTTCCAGAAGAAGGGCATCCCTTTAAATCATTCCTATGACTTTATTTTCTTTTACGCATCATGTCAAAGTAAGCTACCGGCTGGTCGACCTTCATTCGCACCCGCTGTAGCGGATGACGGGCAACGTCCAGCGGATTCCCCGCCTCGTCCCACAGCTCGCCGACAGTCTGCTTGAAGAAGGTGTCATCCGGTCCGAAGAATTCCACTTCCTGGCCCGGCTTGAAGTTATTGCGCTGCTGGACAAGTGCCATGCCGCTCTCCGCATCATATTCCAGCACCAGGCCGGCGAAATCATAAGGTGCCGCTTTTTCCTCCGGCTCATAAATATGATCCTCATGATCCGGCGTATCGTAGAAGAAGCCTGTATTGAGCGGTCGGTTAGCCGCCTTCTGCAGCTCCTCCAGCCATTCCGGCTTCAGCACATAACCTTCCGGGTCCGCCATATAGGCATCAATCGCTTTGCGGTAGGCATTGACCACCGTTGCCACGTAATGGATCGACTTCATCCGGCCTTCGATCTTAAAGCTGTCAATCCCGGCTTCGATCAGCTCAGGAATACTCTCCAGCATGCACAAATCCTTCGAACCCATCGAGAACGGATTATCCTCCGGCTGATGCAGCGGCAGTTGGGTTACGCCAGGCTGCAATGCCTGAGGCGCCACTGCCTGGTCCTCTTCCGATACCCAGGTTCCTTCCGGACGGCCATCTTCGAACAGGTCGTATTTCCAGCGGCAGGACTGGCAGCAGCCCCCGCGGTTGGAATCGCGGTCTGTAAAGTGATTGGACAATACACAACGTCCGGAATACGAGGAGCACATTGCACCGTGGATGAAGCTCTCGATCTCGATGTCCACATGCTGCTTGATCTCGGCAATCTCCTCCAGGCTGGTCTCCCGGCCAAGCACGACCCGCGGCAGTCCTTCCTGCTTCCAGAAAGATACTGCCTGCCAGTTGAGCGTGGACTGCTGGGTGCTGAGGTGTACCTCAAGACCCGGTACCAGGCGAAGCGCGGTATCCACAATCACCGGATCCGCTACAATAATGGCAGCAATGCCGGCTTCATATAAGTTACGCAGGTATTCTTCAATTCCGGCGATGTCTTCATTGTGAGCATAGATATTCGTCGCTACGAATACTTTGGCGCCATATTTCTTGGCAAATTCAACGCCCTCGCGCATTTCCTCAAAAGTGAAATTATCCGCTCCCGAGCGCAGGCCGTATTTCTGTCCTCCAATATATACTGCATCCGCACCATAATGCACGGCGAATTTCAATTTTTCTAAGTTTCCTGCCGGAGCCAGGAGCTCCGGTTTGTCCAGACGGTAACGTTTGCCCTTGAATTGGGGCTTGGTCATAGTTCCCATTCCTGTTCTCCCTCCTAATTGTCTCAGCTGCTGCAAGATTGAACGGCCGGCATTTGGTGTGAGGGCGCAACTGCGGGGAATGTTTGGACTTCCGGTCGCTGTTGTCTGCAGATTTCTTCATTTATACCGCTTAGCGGTTGAAATCCGCAGACAAAGGCGAACGCTGGCGCTCCTCCAGTTCAAACTTCCCCTCCGCTGCTTACACCATAATGTAGCCTAGACAATCCATTGCAAAAGCTGAGACAATGCTTTTTATATATTTTAATATACCTGTTCTTTGTAGAAGAAGCCGAACGACAGTTCACGCTCAGGGTCCTGCAGCGCCCGGATGTCATCCATCCAGGCCTCATCGTAAGCATATTCAGCCGGATCAGCGGAATACAAGTCAATGGCATGGCGGTAAGCCTTAACCACAGCTACATTATAAGCCACCGGCTTCAGCAGCCCTTCAATCTTCAGGCTGTGCACACCAGCCTTCAGCAGGAAATGCAGATCCTCAAGAATACAAATATCGTCCGAGCTCATAATATGCGTTCCATTCTCATCCTCATATATCGGGAACTTCTCATTCGGCCGTTCCGCTTCGATCAGGAAAAGCCCGCGCTCCTTGCCAAGACTGCCGCCATCACCCGGCCGCCCCTGATGAGACATATAGCTGGCTACCAGCTTACGCTTGGAATGATAAATATTCGTCATGCCATGCACCTGGACCTGAGCCTCGACTTGCAGATGAGGTACCATTTCGGTCATTTCATCCATATTCAGCTCACGTGCCAAGACAACCCGCGAAGCTCCCTTACTGCCCCAATAGTTGGCTGTGGCGTAATTGGTGGAGGTCATTTCCGCATTCCAGTGCAGCTTCAGCCCTGGCGCTTCAGCCTTCACAGTTGCCAGGACAGCAGGGTCTCCAAATTCGACCCCGTCTACACCCAATTCGCCGATTGCTTTGATGTAAGCCGGCAGCTCTTCCAGCATTTTATTGGAGATCAGCCCGTTTATGCTTACGTACACCTTACCGCCTGCATCATGTGCAAGCTTTACAGCTGCTGCAGTATCTTCCAGCGAGAAATGCCCGGCGAGCCGCATGCCGAAACGGTCATCTCCGATCAGCAGCGCAGTTGCGCCTGCCGCAAGCAAAGCTGCCGCTTCTTCCAGCGAGGCTGCTGTCGCCAGCAGCTCCGGTTTGTTATTCATTGTGTTACCTCCTGTGCCTATCGCATCAATACTATTGTAGCTCTTTTCCTACTGATTTTGTTTGCTTTTTTCGATATTGGCTAAATGTTCCTTGTAGGTCTTGGCGAATAAATGCGCCTGGGAACCATCCTTCTTGGTGACATAGAAGAAATACTCCGATACCTCCGGAGTCATTGCGGCTTCAATAGAAGCAAGCCCCGGGCTGCTGATCGGTCCAGGCGGCAATCCTTCCTGCTTGTACGTATTATAAGGGCTGTCCACCTTCAGGTCCTTCTCGTAGAGCCGCTCCTTCTGCTTGTCCAGCAAATACTGGACCGTAGCATCAATCTCCAGCTTCTGCCCCTTGTCCAGTCTGTTATAAATAATACCGGCGACCAGCGGACGTTCCTCGTTCACTACCACCTCACGTTCTACGAGCGAAGCAACCGTCATCAGCTCATGCAATGTAAGTCCACGGTTCGCCAGCTTCGCCTTCCACTCAGGGATCGTGTCAAGCTTCTTCACCAGCTGCTCCAGCATGGCTTCAATGACCTCCTGCGGAGTACTGTCCTTGGCCAGCTCATAGGTTTCCGGGAACAGATACCCTTCAAGACGGTGCCGCAGCTCCTTATTCTCCGGGATTCCTAAAGTCCCTACTGCCTCAAGGCCCGCACCTGAGTCAATCAACTGCAGGAAAACCTCTGCCTTCTGGTTCCACGCTTCAGCCAGCTTATCTGCAACCTGAGTCGCCGTATACCCTTCGGGTATCGTGAATACAACGGTATCTTCCTTCACGACATCCCCTGCATTCATCCGGCTGATCAAGGTATCATAAGTGTCGCCCGGACTCACGTTATAGGTTCCTGCCTTGAAGCTGGAGCCTTCCTGGACCCACTTTAAATACCCTTTAAAAAATAATCCTTTCTTGATAATTCCCTTCTCTTCGAGCAGGTCGGCAATTTGCGAGCTTCCCATACCCTTCTCTATCGTAACCGTCACGGCCGGCCCTGCGGGCTCCACCGGCTGCATTCCATTCCAGATATACCATGCTCCTCCCCCTGCAGCAGCTGCCAGGACAAGGATTATAATAAGCACAGTGCGGATCACGGCTTTCAAATGTTACGCCTCACTTTCCGACTATAAAGTATAAAATTGTATTGTCTTAAATTCAACACTTTTTTTATTTCCTGCATTCCAAGCAAAAAGAGCGCGGAAAAAAATCCGCCCTCTTCCGTGCTAATGCTATGACTTTATTCGGTATCTTCAGCCGGGAAGGTAAGCTCATCGTACAGCTCGGAAACATCCTCCCACTCTTCATCGTCCATAATGCTCTCCAGCTCAGGAAGCCCGTCAGGGGAAACCACGATCCGCAGAATTTCCTGCTCCGCAGCTCTTCCTGAACCGGCCAAAACAGCATAAGCACGGTCACCGACAGCAAATTCAGCAATAATATCGTAAACGGAAGACTTGCCCTGCTCATCTTCCAGTTCTACTGTTTCTCCGTATACTTCTTTAAGCTTCGAAGTCCATACCGCTTGATCAGCGGAAAAATCAGTCATTCTCCGCTCCTCCATCCAGCTCGTCTACCAAAGTATTGAAGGTTTCTTCTACAATAGCCCATTCCTCGTCATTCTCAATCATGAACAGCTGCAAGTCGTCGCCGTCTTCTTCGTAACGGAACGCATAGACTTCATCAGTCTCTTCATCCTCAGAATCCAGTGGAACCACCATCATATACTTCGCGTCCGATCCGTCGACTTCAAACTTCATGATGACCTCAAATTCCTCTTCATTACCTTCCTCATCAGGAATATAGATAATTTCCGGTTCTTCTTCTTGGCCGATCTGCTCGTTTGTCATATCCGCACACCCCTCACCTTTTACTGTTAGCATCCAAAAAATTTTGCAATATCAGGGCTGCGGCCATTTTGTCCACAATCCCCTTGCGTTTCTTCCGACTGACGTCCCCTTCAATCAGCACCCGCTCAGCAGATACCGTCGTCAGACGCTCATCCCAAAGGTGTACGGGTAAATCAAGTTGCTCCCGCAGCTGGTCTGCGAATTCGATGCAAATTTCACCACGGGGTCCTACTGAGCCGTTCATATTCTTCGGCAGCCCAACGACAATCTCACCGATTTCGTACTCCTTGACCAGTTCACGGATACGGTCGAATTCGTTGCCGTTTCCGCGCCGCTCAATAGTCTCCAAAGCCTGCGCTGTCCACCCGAAAATATCGCTTGTGGCGACACCGATTCTGCGGTCGCCGTAATCCAGTCCCAGCTTCTTCATCATTTCGGCTGGTCCACCCGATGATTGGCCAGATAGAACCGGACCAGTTCCTCAATCAGCTCATCACGTTCTTTTCTCCGGACCAAACTTCTCGCATTGTTGTGGCGCGGAATGTAAGCCGGATCTCCGGAAAGTAGATACCCTACGATCTGGTTGATCGGATGATATTCCTTCTCCACCAGCGCGTCGTACACGGCGAGTAAAATTTCCTGGGGAGAAGCTTCCTTTTCGTCGCCCTTCACATTGAATTTGACCGTTTTGTCCATGGAGTCCATTTGTGACACCTTCCTTCTGCAAAATCACCCCTATTCGGGCGGCTTCGCAAAGTTGCTGCTGTACAGCTTACTTGCTGCCTTCATCATAACATATTCATGGCCCAACGAGGAAATCCTGCCACTGTAAAAGCGCTTTTTTTGGTATTTTATCTACAAAAATAGATGTTTTTTTGGGTTTTAAGCTATTGCAAGCCCCGGGTCAATAATGAATAACCCCAAAAATTATACATTTTGTGAATAAAGCAGCGGTACTGATATGTTGCCCTCAGTACCGCTGTATCTTTATCCGGGGAATTTCTCAGCTATTTCAGGCAATCCGTTAAGCCAATGCAGCTACAAGCTCTTCGGCCTTCTTCAGGGCTTCGCCCAGCTTGGAGGCATCCTTGCCGCCAGCCTGTGCCATGTCCGGACGTCCGCCGCCGCCGCCGCCGCAGACCGCAGCGATTTCTTTGACCAGCTTGCCGGCGTGGAAGCCTTTCTTCACCAGGTCCTGCGGCACAGCAACCACAAAGTTCACCTTGTCATCCATTACTGCGCCGAGCACCAGTACGGCATCCGGAAGCTTGGATTTCAGTTCATCGGCAGTCGAGCGCAGAGCATCAATATTGCCGGCTTGCACGGATACTGCCAACAGCTGTGTGCCGCCGCCAACTGTAATTACACTGCTGGTCAGCTCAGCTGCAAAGGTTGCGCTCAGCTTGGACTGCAGCGATTCGTTCTCGCGGCCCAGCTCACGAACCTGGGCATGCAGGGCTTCGATCCGCTTAGGCACATCGCCCAGCGAGGACTTCAGCAGTGCTGCCGATTGCTTCAGCAGATCCAGCTGGCTCTCCGTGAACTGGTAGGCGTAGCGGCCAGTCACCGCTTCAATCCGGCGCACACCGGAACCGATGCCGCTCTCGCTGAGCAGCTTGAAGATTCCGATCTGCGATGTATTGGCTACGTGGCATCCGCCGCACAGCTCCAGGCTGTAGTCGCCGACCTGCACGACACGGACGATATTGCCGTATTTCTCACCGAAGAGCGCCATCGCTCCCATAGCTTTGGCTTCATCAATCGGCTTATTCTCAATGACAACATCGAGGCCGCGCCAGATCTGGGCGTTCACGCGTTGTTCGATATCGCTGAGCTCCTCCGGAGTGATGGCTCCGAAATGCGAGAAGTCAAAGCGCAGGCGTGAACCTTCTACTAAAGAACCTGCCTGGTTGACATGGCCGCCAAGCACTTCCTTCAGCGCTTTGTGCAGCAGGTGGGTTGCCGTATGGTTCTTCACGATATCCTCACGCTCGGCACGGTTCACTTCCGCACGGACCGTATCTCCAACCTTCAGGTCTCCGGCTTCGACAGTAACCAGATGCACATGCTGGCCATGCGGAGCTTTGAAGAGTCCGGTAACCTTGGCAGTCACAGAGCCGCCGGTCAAAAGTCCGGTGTCGCTGACCTGGCCGCCGCTTTCCGCATAGAACGGAGTCTTTTCAAGGATAACCTGGCACTGGGCGCCTTCACTGACGACATCAGCAAGTGCGCCGTCAACTACAATCGCCAGCACTTTTGACTCGGTTACCGTGTCATTATATCCAACAAATTCACTTTTAACCGTCAGCTCGGCAAGTGCTCCGCCCTGAATCTTCATGCTGGCGCTGTCCTGGCGGGCTGCTCTGGCGCGGTCACGCTGCTCCTGCATCGCAGCATCGAAGCCTTCACGGTCTACCGTAAGCCCCTGCTCGGAAGCGAAGTCCTCTGTCAGGTCAAACGGGAATCCGTAAGTGTCATAGAGCTTGAACGCATCAGCGCCGGCAATGGTACTCAGTCCGTCCCCTTTGGCTTTGGCGCTGATCTCGCCCAGGATAGCCAGACCGTCGGACAGTGTCTCGTGGAAGCGTTCCTCTTCCAACCGGATGATTTTGGCAATATATTCACGGTTCTCCACTACGGAAGGATAATACACTCCCATGATGTCGCCCACTGTCTCTGTCAGCTCATGCAGGAACGGGCGGTCCAGTCCCAGAGTCTTGCCGTAGCGCACGGCACGGCGGAGCAGACGGCGGATAATGTAGCCGCGTCCTTCATTAGAAGGAAGCACTCCGTCACCTACTGCAAAAGTAACGGTACGCACATGGTCGGCAATGACTTTGAGCGCGATATCCTGTTCAACATTATCCTTGTAGGTTACACCGGCAAGTCCGGCAGTCTTCTGGATAATCGGCTGGAACAGGTCAGTGTCGAAGTTGGAGTCCACATCCTGCAGAATGGAAGCGAAGCGTTCCAGACCTGCGCCGGTATCAATATTCTTGTTAGGAAGCGGTGTGTAGCTGCCGTCCTTGTTATGGTTGAACTGCGAGAACACGAGGTTCCACACTTCCAGCCAGCGTTCATTCTCGCCGCCCGGATACATCTCAGGATCACTCATATCACTGCCGTAAGCCTCGCCGCGGTCATAGAAGATCTCCGAGCAAGGGCCGCAAGGTCCTTCACCGATGTCCCAGAAGTTCTCGTCGCCCAGCTTGATGATGCGTTCTGCAGGCAGACCGACTTTTTCATTCCACAGCTTGAACGCTTCTTCGTCCTCTGCATACACGGTAACGGAAATCCGGTCGCCGTCAAAGCCGATCCATTCCTTGCCGGTCAGGAATTCCCAAGCCCAGGTAATCGCTTCTTCCTTGAAGTAATCGCCGATGGAGAAGTTACCCAGCATCTCGAAGAACGTGTGGTGACGGCGCGTCTTGCCTACGTTCTCAATATCATTGGTACGGATACATTTCTGTGAGTTGGTCAGGCGGGGATTCTCAGGAATCTCCCGGCCGTCGAAGTAGGCCTTCAGCGGCGCCATACCTGCGTTAATCCACAGCAGCGATGGGTCATTGTGCGGCACGAGCGAGGCGCTCGGCTCAATGCGGTGACCTTTACTCTCAAAAAACTGCAGCCATTTGGAACGGATTTCACTTGCTTTCATCATGTACAGCTCCCGTCTCATCATTTAATGCGGCACTTTGGCCGGAAATCTCATTGTTGCCCCAAAAGTTACCCGAAAAATCAAAAACAAAAAACGCCCCTGAATTAGATTCAGGGACGATGATTATCGCGGTACCACCCTGGTTATCGCCTTGTTCCGTGAGAAAGCGGACTATTGCAGACGATCGCCTTGTGCGGCTGTTAACGGGTGCCCCCCGGCGGGATTGTCCCCGCACTCCGAAACTAGCTTTCTGCCGGCCTGTCTTCAAGGTTCTCACAGCCAATTGCGGGGAATCCGCAAAGGAACCTGTTCTCTGATGGAGCCATTCTCCGGCGTACTTGTTTTCATCAACGTTTTGTCCGATTTGCATTTTAACATTTTCAGTATAGCCAGCGGCTTTGGTTCTGTCAATCTTCATCAAGAGATTTACAGCTCTTCCATGTCCGAATATAATCAAATTATTATTTAGCAATTCATTCCATTTGTCACTGGGGGAGCTTTCTTGGAAATCAGTAAAAAAGAACTGTCAACGGTCAATGAGATTATTTATAAGAATATGGACCTATGGCTCAAGAAGCTGAACAAACGCATTCACCTCAAGCTATATGCGCTGGTGTATGACAACAATGACAAGCTCACCAAAATCGTTCGTGTCAAAAAAACAGTACCCGCTTCCAATGGTGAGCCTGGCGTTGCCCAGGATATATTCCCGGAGGTGGACTTGCAGACGGTATTTGATGAGCTGCGTATTCTTCCAGCCGATGAAGGCAAACTGCCCGCTACAATTGAGGTCTTAAAGTGCTTTCTGGATAAACAATGCTACAAGTCCCTGGCGGATTACAAACAGAAGAGCGCCGAGGACAAAACAGAGGAAAGCGAGGTCAAGGCGCAGCCAGAGAGTGAAGATACAAGGCTACTCTATGCTAATCATTTTCAATACCTTGGGGCCAAGAATACACAAGTTACGCTTTCTTACCTATTGGAAATAAGGAATGTGGATGCGGTGTCGCGGGAGCTATTCTTCTCCAGGCCTCAGTTCTCGTTCCTCCGGATGTCGCTGGACTATTTCTTCGGTAACTATTTCTCGGTGAATCCCAAAGGAGAAATTACACTGCAAGACAACAAGATCCAGAGCCGCTTCGATGAGGACCCCCTGCTGTTCAACCGAAGAATGTCACGTTTATTTTTTGGCAAAATGCAGGAGTACATCCTTAGCAATAAATCTGCTGACGTTCCTGAATTCAACAATGACTTAAAGTTTGATTATTCTATACATAGCCTAATGGAACAGATGGACGAAATCTCCAGCCTCCCCTATGAGAATGCAAGCCCGTTCGGCTCCATCCTGTTTCTGAACAGCCAGGCCATCGACTTGCCGGGATTGATCCGCTTCAGCATCCAGTTCAAGGAGACGGGCCGAATTCTGCTGGACGATGCCAAACGTATCCGTAAGCTGCTGGAGCTGACCAATGAAGATAAGGATCTGTATCTCATTGCGGACCATAGGCATATTTACGGACTGGGCGAAGTGAACTGGAACCTGCAGCATAGCACCCTTGCCGTTCGTCTCGATTTCAACGGCTTATCCAAATTAAAGCTGGTTCTGGTTCACACCGAAGCTGAATTGTCCAAAGGCGGGGAACTCATTGTAGAGAATGACAAGCGTTACTACCGTTCAGATCTTGCCATGGTAGAGCAACCGCTGATTTCATTAAGCTCCAAGAATCCCAGACTGGGCGAAGAAGGCTACAGCTCTGAACGGTTCATGAAGCTGCTGGAGAATACGTTCTGGAAGGGGCAGTCCACTGCTGCCCACCAATCCAGCATTAAAGCTCTGGACCTGATTGTCCGAAAGGCCAGGGAACAGAAGCACGGAACTATGGTCGTTATTACAAATCCCGATACGGCCGAGCAGGAGCTTACCACCTTAAGCAAACAATCCACGCCCATTGAGGAAAAAGCAATTCATCCGGATCATGTTAAATTTCTGACAGCGATTGACGGCGCGATCTATTTCGACACCCAAGCCCGGTGCCACGCGCTTGGAGTGATTCTGGACGGCAATGCCAAACCGGACATCGGCGATCCCAGCCGCGGCGCCCGCTTCAACTCGGCCCATCGCTATCTGCATAAGCTTAAGGATAACGGTGACCAGAAATGTGTCATTGCGATCATTTCCGAAGACGGCATGGTTAATCTGATTCCCGAGAATGAGAACGAAGACCTGCTGCTGGCCACTGCCGAAGAGATGATTGACCTCATTAATGTGGATGAGCCGGATCTGAACAAGCTGGAGGCCAAGGGGAAACTGCTGCTGGAATCCAGCATAGTCGATAGTGAGTGGTTGTTTAAGGTGGGGAGAGCCTGCTGGAATGCGGAAATGTATGATAAAGCTTTTGAATTTGCAAATCACGCCGAGGACCAGGCGAAATCGGAATTTATATCCGCATCCAATTATAATCTGATCGGGATTTGCTATTATGCTAAAGCCCATAATCAAGACGATGATCAAGCGAATATGAAGTATTACGAAAAAGTTATTGAGATGTGTGAGAAGGCTGTTGAAAATTCACTTCATGGTGAGAATCGGTACCACATCTATAAGCAAAATATAGGTTTTTCTTGCTATAAATTATTCCAAATATTAAAAAATAACTCGGATGATTATTATGCAATACTGGAAAAAGCCATCTATTCATTAAGTGAGGCGATCGAGGAACGGAAACGCAGATCTCTTGAAAACAGTAAGCAACTATATTTTAGAAGAGCCTATTGTCTTCAGGAACAAGCTGAATCGGAAGAGAGTGAAGTTACTAAAGAAGCCCTATATAGAAAGTCGATTGATGATTACAATCTTTCATTGGAGCTTGAACCCAAAGATCCGGATTCACTCTGGAATAAATTCCTCATCCATGAGTATTTAGTTGAGCTGAATGATGCCGTAGAATGTCTCGCTAGAGTCTTAGTACTTAAAAATGAAGAAATATATATGGAACAATTAGTTGAAATCATAAACAAACAGCCCGATCTGATTCTTGTGGCAAGAGCTGCTTATACCGCGCAAACCGGCAGCGCTTCACTCCCATCGGAATTGGACAAGCTCTACGAAGCCTATCTGGGTAAATTGGAGGCCTTCGATCTAGAAGGTGTGGCAGCTGCCAAGGAGGTGACCTCTCATCCGAAGCCGGATCCGGACGGGGATGAAGAGTTGGATTCAAACTAACGTGCTGCGAGTGCGAAAGGGGCGTTACACCAGAACGGGACTCTTGTCCATTCTGGTGTAACGCCCCTTTGTAGCGCCTATTGTTACAACCTTCTGAATTCTACGCCAGCAGCCGCAGCAGCACGATCCCGCTCAGGGCGAGTACAAGGTCCCGAACCACCCGGCCTTCGAAGTTAGCCTTCAGCGGTGCCATGCCTGCGTTAATCCACAGCAGCGACGGATCGTTGTGCGGCACGAGCGAGGCGCTTGGCTCAATGCGGTGCCCTTTACTCTTGAAAAACTGCAGCCATTTGGAACAGATTTCACTTGCTTTCTTCTTGTACAGCTCCCGTCTCATCATTAGTGCGGCCCTCCGGCCGTAATTCTTGACGTTACCCAAAATCAAAAACAAAAAACGCCCCTGAATGAAATTCAGGGACGATGATTATTGCGGTACAACCCTGGTTTTCGCCTTGTTCCGCAGAATCACGGACTGTAGCAGACGATCGCCTTGCGCGGCTGTTAACGGGTGCCCCCGGCGGGATTGTTCCCCGCACTCCGAAATTAGCTTTCTGCGTTGATTTTTAACATTTCCAGTATATCCAGCGGCTTTGGCACTATCAATCTCGGGCAGGAAAATTGCAGGAAGGGGAGCTGAAACTTATGTAAAATGATATTTACAGCGCTTACATACGAGCGTATTATTTAATAATATAGCTAGAACATTGCTGAACTGGATACCTAGGGTTTATTGGTGATATGAGAATGCTCAAAGAATTGGAGCAATTGTATTTTATGCATCAGATTCTACTAATTTCAAATGTCGAGACGTAGCTCAGCTTGGTAGAGCGCTTGCTTCGGGAGTAAGAGGCCGCAGGTTCGAATCCTGTCGTCTCGACCATACAGTTAGTGCCGGAACCCTTGATTTATAAGGGTTTTTTGTTTGGACTCTTTATGATCATCCTTTGTATGTTTATGCATGAGTCTTAACCAATTAAGGCAATTACATCTTTTTCTCCACATAAAGGAGTACCTTCAATTCAGGCTGCCAGTTAATCCAGCCAGCCACAAACGAGCAAGTTGAGGCTTTATTGGAGAGAAGGATTATGATAAACAATGCTGTTCATCCTCCATCTGGAAAGCTGAACGGCGTTGTTTATTTTTGATTATTCCGGCAATTGCGAAGCATAACCATAGCATAAATCACGAGGAGCTTGTAAAGGCGCTAAGACGCCACGAAATCAAAGACCAGAACTGGGAACGGAATAATTAGATATGCATATGATGTCACTCTTTATCCAGCGGATTGCGGATATCATCCTTGTAGAAATCGAAAATGAGCTGCTGCTGCGTTCCTCTCACTGCATAGAACACGTCGGAGATATGTTTTCCTTTGCGTCTTAGCTCGTTCTCCAGCCATTGTGCCGTAAGTCCGTAATTCTTCAGATTATCCTCCATTACGATGCCATCCATAATTAATTCCACCGGGAAGGCTTGCGGATGGGACGGCAGCTTCATATCCTTCTTCTGTACTCCCTGAAAGGCCTCCTTTTTCAGGACGGACAACCTTCCGTTATCTTCAAGAATGGCATACTCCACCTCTTCTATATCGAAAATATCTTTCTCCCGCAACGACTGATCCAGTGAATCCATCGTATATTTAAGCTTGCGCATGTTGCCCTCCAGGATCTTTCCTCCTTCAATCAGTACCGTGGGCGAACCGGAGATCCAAGCTCTCCACTTATGGCTTTTCAGCGCGATCAGCGACAGCAGAAAAGAAAGGGCGGCAACAGCGACAAGGGCCAGAATCAAATAGACCGATTTCAGGCTCTCATTGAACGCCAGGTTGGCGGCTATCGACCCCAGCATGATGCTGGTGACGAAGTTATGAGAAGTCATGTTCGATATCATCTGCTTGCCCAGCAGCTTAGGGATAAACAAAAGCAGAATGACGGAAATTATCGTGCGGACCAGAATATCCATATAAGCATGCATAGCGCAATCCCTCCTCCCTCCATTATTTCCAATACGAACCGAAACAAACGATTTGTACGGGAGGAGACAATGAATTGACCGTAATTATATTGTGACTTAGCCCGGATTTATCTTTTTATTCTCGGCAGAAATGCCGCCGGAATCAGCGCCAGTGTAGCGAAGGCAATCGACCAGATAAACGTATGATCGAACGCAACAGCCATAGCTGCCGGGTCATGGGACAGGACTGAATTAAGCTCGTTCTGCAAAATAATAGCGATAACCGATACGCCAAAGGCGCCGCCGATCTGCTGCATAATACGAGTGGTGCTGCTGGCATGCGGAATTTGCTTCGAAGACAGGCCGATATAGGCCGAAGCCATGACCGGCAGAAAAACAGCCCCTAATCCTGCCCCACGCACGATCAATGCTGCGCTCAAATAGTAATAGCTCGTATCTCCGCTAAGCTGCGTAAGCGGCCATGTTCCAAGTATGGTAAGGAGGGTTCCGGCAAGAACGACGGGTCTCGAACCGATCTGATCGGTTAGTTTGCCGGCAAGTGATCTTGTCAGCAGCATCCCGATTCCTTGCGGAACGAGCAGCAGACCGGATATTAGCACGGATTCGCCGCGGACTTGCTGGAAGTACAGCGGCAGCAGCAGCATCGCCCCGTAAGTAGTCAGACCGGACAGGAATAGCAGTGTCGAGGATACCGTAAAGGGACGCACCCGAAACAGCTTAACATCAAGCAAGGCTTCGTCACCTTTGCGGTATGCATAAATGACAAACACTGCTAAAAGCA
Source organism: Paenibacillus sp. FSL H8-0259 (assembly GCF_037963255.1). Taxonomy (NCBI): domain Bacteria; kingdom Bacillati; phylum Bacillota; class Bacilli; order Caryophanales; family Paenibacillaceae; genus Paenibacillus; species Paenibacillus sp. FSL H8-0259. The sequence goes on along the minus strand of NZ_CP150147.1, from coordinate 2,150,047 downwards.
CTAACCCGGCTATAACGGGAACGAGAACAGCGGCATGACCGTAACCGTGGCTCGAGCTTACCTCTCCTAGACCATAAATAATGAGAATGATAGCTGGGGACAACAGCATCAGTCCCGGCAGATCCAGCCGCAGTGTCCGGGTTCCGCGCTCTTCATTGGGCAATCCCTTCCACGCCATGAGGATGGCAACGATGCAGAGCGGAATATTCACAAAGAAAATCCATCTCCAGCTCAGATGATTGATGATAAGGCCTCCCAGCACTGGCCCGAGTATCGGCCCAAGCAGCGCCGGTAGAGCCACCGTGGCCATTCTTTTGCCCATATTCTGTCCTCCGGAGGCGCGTACGGCCAAGGTCTGCATAATGGGCATCAGCAATCCCCCGCCGATCCCTTGAATGGTACGGAAAAAAATCAGGCTCTCCACATTCCACGCCATGCTGCACAGCACAGAACCAAGCAAGAACATGCCTAGCGAAAATAGCCACATCGGCTTGCCCCCGAACCGCTCCACCGCCCAGCCGCTAATAGGAATGACCATTGCAAGCGCAAGCAGATAACCGGTCATCACCCATTGAATGGTTGACACCGAGGTGTTAAATTCCCGCACCAGTGTATCAATAGCCACATTCGTGATCGTCGTGTCGAATAACGGGGCCAGAATGCCCAGCATGAGAATCCACAATAATTTCTTCGCGGCTGCCTGCTGTTCAGCCGATTCTAGCACTGCGGTATCTTGTTTTTGCAAAATAGATTACCTCCCTGAGATTGAGAAATAAGAAACAAAAAGTTTCTTATTTGCGCTTATGATATACTATCCCCATATGAAACGCAACGAAAATTTCTAAAGGAGTATGAGACCCATATGTCTACTTCTCAACATCAGGATAAATTGAAAAACAGACGCAGAGGCAAAGAGCTGGAAGCGGCTATACTGCAGGCGGTACGGGAAGAATTGCATGAACAAGGCTATTCTAATCTAACGATGGATGGAGTAGCGGAGCGGTCAGGAACAAGCAAAGCCGTGCTGTACCGCCGATGGGCCAACCGTGCTGAGATTGTACTGGCGGCGGTCCGGGAACGCGTGCCTCTGCCGCTGGAGGAGGTACCCGATAATGGGAATTTGAGGGACGATGTGTGCGGTGTGCTCCGGTCCATGAATCAGAACAATATCGAAGTGATGATGAAGGCTTTCTACGGGCTTGTAACGGAAATCGGCGCCATGCCGCTTGCCTCCTTGATATTCCCAGACGGGCGTCAAAACAGGACAATGACGATTGTACTGCAGCGGGCCGTTGAACGGGGAGAGGTATCGGCCGAGTCCGTTACGCCCCGGATGCTTACTTTGCCGGCAGATCTGGCACGCCATGAGCTAATGCTGTATAACAAACCAATGTCCGAGGAGACCATTGCCAATATTGTGGACGAAGTGTTCCTGCCGCTCGTATTAAAGCGTTGATTACCCTATCTAAATAGAAAAACGAGAGGAGATACGCCGCCAATAATTCGCCGTAAATCTCACTCTCGCCTGATTTCAACATACAATTTGATGTCTCCGCCGCTCAATCAGATGAGCCCGCCTGCCAGCTTTTCATCATCTCCTGCGCCTGCTGCGGATCTGTCATGAGCAACGTCCGGTACTCCAGCATCCAGTTCAGGGTATTCAGCATTTGGTCGTATTCTTCCTTCTTGCGTTCGATCTCCCTCTTCTTGCTGCGAATCCAATCTATGATCTGCTGGTTCGTATGCGCATTGGAATCGTGGTCCTGCAGAGCTTCCTTCAGTTCCGCCAGTGAACAGCCGATGGATTGGAACTTCTTGACGAGCTTGAGCCGCTGGACAGCCTCTTCCGAATAGTTGCGGTAATTGTTGCTTTCCCGCCGGACATGCCGTTCATCCAGCAGGCCTTCCTTTTCATAAAAACGGATCGTATGGATCGTGAGTCCCATCTTGTCTGCCAGTTCCTGAATTTTCATCATTATTTCTCCTTTGGACCGCTTGCCCTAGAGTTCACTTCATAGTTTATGCTTAACATGATCAGGCAGTCAACTTATGAAGGAGGATATCATTATGCATGTTTTTGTTACTGGAGCAACGGGGTATATCGGTTCCGCGGTTGTCAAGGAATTGATCAGTGCGGGACATACTGTGACGGGTCTTTGCCGTTCTGAAGAGAAAGCAGCGGGACTAACGGCGGCGGGAGCCACAGCGCTGTACGGTACTCTGGATGATCTAGAGACTCTGAGCAGCGGCGCTGCTGCTGCGGACGGCGTGATTCATCTGGCGTTCACCAATGATTTCTCCGACTTTGAAGGTGCGCTGGCCCTGGATTTGGGGGCCGTTGAAGCTATGGGAGCGGCGCTGGAAGGCTCCGGGAAGCCGTTTATTACCACGGCTCACGCAAATGGACATGCCGTAGATGCTGCAGTGCTCGCAATGGCAGAGCGGGGCATCCGGGCATCCATCGTCTCGCTTGCACCGTCTGTGCACGGCGAAGGCGACCGGGGTTTTGTGCCGATGATGATCGACATCGCCCGGGAGAAGGGCTTCGCCGCCTACATCGGCGACGGAAGTAACCGCTGGCCGGCAGTCCACCGCCTGGATGCGGCGGTGCTGTACCGCCTGGCGCTGGAAGCCGCCCCGGCGGGCTCGCGGCTGCTGGGCGCCGGCGATGAAGGCATTCCGCTCTGCGAGATCGCCGCAGTCATCGGGCGGCAATTGAGTGTGCCGGCGGCCAGCATAACCCCTGAAGAAGCCGCCGCCCACTTCGGCTTCCTTGGTGCTATCGCGGCAATCGACATCACAAGCTTATACAACACTGCGCAGGCAAGCCTGGCAACGCGGGAGCTTCTGGGCTGGCAGCCGGTACAGCCCGGACTGATCGCCGATCTGGAAGAAGGGCATTATTTCGCCTAGCTCTGTAACCCGGATTCATAGATACCAGGGTGTCCGGGAGAATTGTTGCAGAAACTGCAAGATTTCTCCTGCCAAGCCGCTCGGAGGCGCAAAAATGCTGTCTTTCGTACAACATTTCAGGAATATGGTTGATATAATGAAGAGAATGTTGTATTTAATGCAGGATTTCAAAGCAAAACCCAAAAGCAGGACTAGATGCGGAGGAGGATACTGAGTTGAGCAAAATCATTCACTGGGGCATTATCGGCTGCGGGGATGTAACCGAGGTTAAGAGCGGTCCGGCCTTGCAAAAGGCCGGAGGATCGCAGCTCGCGGCCGTCATGAGGCGCAGCGGAGAACTTGCAGCCGACTATGCGCGGCGGCATGGGGTACCCCGCTGGTACGACGGGGCAGCCGGTCTGATAGCCGACCCTGGCGTGGATGCCGTGTATATCGCTACACCGCCGTCCACCCATATGGAATACACCTTAGCGGCAGCGCAGGCCGGAAAGCCAGTCTATGTGGAGAAGCCCATGGGTCTTAATACGGCGGAATGCGAAGCCATGATTGCTGCCTGCGGGCAGGCGGGGGTTCCGCTGTACGTCGCTTATTACCGCAGAGGGCTTCCGCGCTTCCGCAAGGTTAAGGAGTGGCTGGACACAGGAGCGATCGGTGAACCCCGGTTTGTGCGCACCCTGCATATGACTAAGCCGCTCGCAGCGGTAAGTGTGGAGAATTGGCGGGTGGACCCGGAAATTTCCGGCGGCGGGTTATTGCTGGATGTGGGCAGCCATACGCTGGACCTGCTCGATTTCCTGCTTGGCCCGATTGAAGATGTCAACGGACATGCGTCCAACTTTGGAAGCCCCTACAAACCTGAGGATACCGTATCCGGCAGATACCGCTTTGAGACAGGCGTTCATGGGACGGGCATCTGGTGCTTCAATGCCTTTACTAACGAAGACGTTACTGAAATTATCGGCAGCCGTGGCAGTATCACCTTCTCCACCTTTGCGGAGCAGCCGGTTATTCTCCGGACCAAAAACGGGGAGTACCCTGAATTTATCGCCCACCCGCCCCATATCCAGCAGCCGCTGATCCAGTCCATTGTAGATGAGCTTCTGGGATGCGGCACCGCTCTAAGCACCGGCGATACCGCTATCCGTACCAGCCGCGTGATGGATGAACTTGTACGGAATTACAATGGACGCTGATTGCCGGCATACTAAAAACTAAAATAAACCTGCAGCATAAACAGCCAGCCTCCGGGAATCCGCCCGGCGGCTGGCTGTTGCTGCGCTCAATCAGAAGAAAATTCTAAGTCCTAATTACAGCTTCCAGATCCGGTACAGAATGACCGCTGCTTCCGCCCGGGTAAGAGTATCGTCCGGGGCAAGCCTGCCGTTCTTACCGTTCACAACTCCATATTTCAGCAGAGCTTCCAGACTGCCCTTGGCGTAAGCGGAGATCCGCTCTGCATCCGCGTAAGCATCCAGAGTTCCGCTGCCTTGTGCCGCTATCCCTGCTGACTTCAGCGCGCGGGCGGCGATCACCATCATCTCCTGACGTGAAATCGTGCTGTCCGGCTTAAAGGTGTTATCTGCATAGCCGGTGACGATGCCGAGCTGCTTCGCGGCGGCAAGCTCCTTGAAATGCTCCGCATTATTCCCGACATCGCTGAATCCAGCACCTGCTTCAGCAGCAGCTTTGAGTTCAAGCACCTTCAGAAGGGATGCGGTGAAATCTGCTCTGCTCACTGGAACAGCCGGTGAGAAATTGCCGCTGGAGGTTCCCAGGACAAGATCACGCGCTGCCATAGCAGCGACAGCCTGCTTAGCCCAAGACAGATTCCCCAGATCCGTGAATGTCAATGGAGCATACGCCGCTGCAAAAGTGCCGAACTCTGATGTCTGGAACACAAGTGATCCGTTCGCCGCATTATAACGGCTGTTCACGACAGCAATCATCTGGCCATCCTCACGGAGCTGGCGCACCAGCAGTGAATCGGGGTAACCCAGCTCTTCCATTGCCGGCTTGTAAGGAATTGAAACAGTTATAGGCATATCCGGGCTGCTCCAGGCCATCTCCCGGCCTCCGGCCGACAACTTCAGCTCCACTACCGGACGACTGCCGGTCAGACTGCGGGCTGCCGCATCCGGACTGGCCGCCGGGGACTCTTTTACATGAATGGAGATGTATTCACTGTTTGCTGTAATGCCAGCCAGTTGCCCGCCTGGGATTGCGAGCGTTGCAGGGCCTGTCTTGATCACAAGCACGAAGTTCGCCTGCCCCTTCAGGCTTTGCAGCGGCAGTTCAACTTCGTATGAGGCTGCACCCGTCTGCTTCGGCAGGTCGATCACGATTTGTTTCATGCCGTCTGCTGCCGGGACTGCCTGCTCCAGCGCTTTGCGCAGAATATCGCCCGTAACCGTGGCCTTTGCCTCTCCTCCCTGATTCTTGATTTCCGGTCTGATCGTAACCACGCCGTCCTTACTCTCAAGATTCACAGGCTTCGGTGTAGGTGTGCTATTGACATAGTTTGTTCCGCCAGATACCGGTGCCGGGGTTGGTGTAGCTGTTGGTGTTGGTTCTGCTGTTGGTTCCGCAGTTGGTTGTGTCGTTGCTGCTGGTGTCGGCGTTGGTGCCGTTGTCTGTTCCGGCTCTTCATCCCTGCTCTTGAGAGTCAATATGCCGTACACAGACGTGTCCTGATAACCGTTCCCGGTGGTATCATTCCAGGCGGCAACACTTTGCCGGACGCCGCTCTTGGCATCGTTAATCTGAGTGTCGAAGCCGACCTTGGTGCCGCCGGCCGGGGTGATTTTTTTGAACGGAATCTTCATTTCAAGGGTATAGCTTGTTCCGGCTACCTTGGTTGCCGACTCGAAGCCTGCACTGATGGCTGCCGGACTGAAGGAGGCTTCATTGTCATAATTGACCCGGAACTGTCCGTCATCGTCCTGATAGAAGGTGGTACGGCCCAGATTCTCATCCAGGAAGACCTCAACCGAGTCTTGCTCCCACGCATTCGCGTTACTCTTGTCCAGCTGGGCATCGCTGACCTGGACCAGTACATATAGATTCTGTTCATCCCACAGAGTACGCGCGGTTCCGCTTGCACCCTGCCAGGCCAGCTGATACCGGTTCACTGCCATCTCAGGCGCTGAGGACCAGATTTCATCCGCTGTTCCGTCAATGACCGGTGTGCCGTAAACGGCCTCAGACACATTAGCCTCTGTCGTGTTCGGTTGATGCTCTGACATATATTTTGCCGGATCAATGACGCCGTAATATGCCGGTTTGGCCTGCAAATCCCTGTCAAACAACAGCGGACTTGAGACAGCTCTCCAGCTGGTACGGTCATCCATTCCCCAGAAGGTAACGCGCTCGATATTGGCGGCATGTGCCTTGTAGAGATCCATCAATTTCGCATACAGATAGCCCTGGTCGACCAATTCCTTCTCCGTTTGCTTATTGTCGCTTCCGGCTTGAATATCGAGCTCGGTAATGCTGACCTCTACCCCAAGCGAGATGAATTTCTCCAGCGACAGCTTGACGTTATCGGGATTCGTGTTGATATTGTAATGTGCCTGCATCCCCACACCGTCAATCAGCAGCTTCCCGGGGTTAGTAAGCGCGTACCTGTCGTTGATTTCCTTGACCATACTGTAGATGGCCTGGGCTTTGTTCTGGTTATCATCGTTGTAATCATTGTAATACAGCTTGATATCCCACTCTGGATGATCGTCCAGCACCTCTCTGGCCGCCAGGAAAGCCTGCTCTACATAGTCCGCACCGATGGCATCATACCAGTGGGATTGACGCAGAGCCCCTTGCCAGTTGGACGGGTTGGACGGGTTATCATTCATTGCTTCATTAACTACATCCCAGGAGATCACCCTGCCCTCAAAATGCTCCATAACCTCCCGGATATGAGTTCTAAGATTGGTGAGTGCTTCGGCACGTCCCAGAGGAACGGTATTGCCTGCCGCATCCGTGGTCAGGTTCATCCAGTCAGGCGACTGCTGGTACCATACCAGCACATGCCCGTGCATCTTCATCCCTTCCGCCAGCACCTTGTTCACCATCGCATCTGCCGCTGTAAAAGTGAAATTCCCCTTAGTCGGCTGCAGCGCATCCGGCTTCATGGCATTGCCTGCGGTAGCAACGTTGTGATGCAGCTTCAGCAGATCCAGCCGGACACCTTCCAGATCCTCGGCTGAAATCGCGTTACCGATCAGGAAGTCATTCTGATAGGCTGCTTTTAGAGGAACCAGATCCCTTTGAATATCCACCGGGCCGGTGCCTGTATGCTCAAAAGTGATATCGTCGATATAAAAGGAGGCTGCTGTGTTGTTGGAGCTTTCAATATAAAGGGTCAGATATTCGCCGCCCACACTGTTATAGCGGTAGCTGCCCTCAAATTTCACCCAGCCGTCAGCAGTGCTGATCGTCTTGGGGGACAGGGCCACATAACTCGCACCACTGTCATTGCCCACCTGCGTAGACAACTGGAGCTGCGAGCTGGCAGGATCGATCAGCTTGACCCAGGCAGAGATGTTGTATTCGCTGCCCTTATCCACGTATTTCTCCACACGCAGGGAAGGCCCGTGCCAGGTAGAGGTTCTGCCTTCCACCTTCAGCGCGTAGGAACCATCAGCCGTATGATTCTCTTCACCGGTTACAGTAAGCAGCTCGGTTCCCGCTCTGCCGGTGAAGCCGCCTGCCGTCTGGTCTTCAAAGGTGATCGTATTGAATGGTAAAGCCGGGTCCCGGACAGGTTCTTCCCCGCCGCCTGGAGTGCCCTCTTCAGTGAACAGAATATCTCCAAGATAAAATGGCACTGCGGCCCCGGCCTCGTTAGAATTGATGCGCAAGCCATAATCCTTCTTGTCGGGGTCCACGGCACTGGTATCCACAGTGAATGTTTTCTTCAGTGTGACTGATTGGCCTGCCACATAGGGTACTGCCGTATAATTCCCATAGCTTTTCACCGTCTGGAGCGCCGCCGCCGCATCGTCCGGGACCGCTACATTAGCGTCAACGTAGACGACAGCAGTGACGGTGTATGTGTGCCCGTTCTTGAGGCCGACATCCGAGAATTTGAAATCAACCGCATCCCAGTTATTTACCCGGTTGTTTACGTATAACGCTGCTCCATCGGCATTTCCGTCAAAAGGAACTCCCGTGACTGCACTGAGGCTGGCGCCTCCGGATTGGACTGCCTTGCCTGTGCCGCCCGCAAAGCTTTCGTGGTATACCTTGGCCGGGGCCTCTGCTGCCTGAGCAGCCGGAATATACCCGCCTGCCGGAAGAAGCAGGACGGCTGCAAGTAATACGAGAGAGACTTGCTTGATTATTCGCTTCATGCATTGCACTCCTCTGTATGAATTTGGGTTTCTTTTGAGTTAAGCGCTTACAGTTATGTGAAAGCTGCCCCCCTTCTCAACCCAAATCGTAGCATAATGCAAAAAAAGCGTCTTACCCGAAACTAAAGATTGTACCGTGCTTTTTATAGTTCATTTCACTGGAGTGTCAGAACTAAGAAGCACCTGTCTGCCACTTTATAAGCCGGATGCTATAGAGGCCGGATTAATAGCAGTTGGATTTACTACACTTGCTGATGAGCGAATGTCCCCCTGCTTAATCAGCAGTTGAATAAACAGCACTTAAATCACTCCATTTCATCCAAAGTAGTGAAAACTACCCCTATTAGATGTTGTTTTTCCACTTGCTTCCGCACATCGCTCAGAAATTGACGAATTAAGATACGTTTTTCCACTTGCTGGCCTGAAGAAGCCACTCCTCACTCCTACCGGAGAACACTTGGACAGCCCGACGCGGCTCGACATCATATCGCGCCAGCCTTCACTTCATTACACCACGTGCAGGGAATCTGCACGCGATACAAAAAACGCAGAGCAGCGCCACTTAATAACGGGCAACGCTGCTCTGTTGTCTTACATTTATGGGAAAACTACTTACGGGACAGCCTTTAGATCAGCAGCCACAGCGTTCATATCAGCTTATGCGCAAACCATTTGTCGCCTCTGAAGCGCCATAGAAACACAAATCCCCGGACGGCCCACTCGCAGTTCATCGCCAGCCAGACCCCCAGCACACCGTAGCCTAGGACGATCCCGAGAATGTAACCGAATACGACCCGGAACAGCCACATCGACAGCATGGAGGTGATAGAGGTGAAGCGGGAATCCCCCGCTGCCCGCAGCGCGGACGGCAGAATGAAGCTGACCGCCCACAGCGGAATCTGGGCAATAGCATTCACCAGCAGGACTACAAACAAGTCGTCAATGATCTCAGGAGGCGGAGAGAAGATTGACACCAGCGGATGGAACAGCGGCATCAGGAGCAGGGCGACCAAGGCATACGAGGCTGAACCGATCCAGAGGAAGGACTTGATGAATTTTCTGGCATCCGCCACATCCCCCCGCCCGATGCATTGGCCGACCACCGTTACGATCGTCAGCGACAATGCACTGGCCGGAATCTGAAACACCATCGCCAGCGAGCCGGCAATAGCATTGGTCGCAATCGCATAGGTGCCCATACTAACAATAAAAATCTGGGTCAGCAGCTTGCCGCCATTGAAGAACATCTGCTCAGCTGCAAATGGAATGCCGATGAACATAATTCTGCGCAGCATGGAGACCGGAACATGGAACAGGTCGCGGACCCGCACACGCAGTACCGTGTCAATCTTGAACAGGTACACCAGGGCAAAGATCATGCCCGCATACCGCGCGATATTGACCGCCAGCGTCATCCCCAGCACACCCATGTGCAGCAGGTTAATGAAGACTACGTTCAGTAGTACGTATAACAGATTCATGATCAGCGACAGCATCAGCGAAGCCCGCGTCCTGCCGACGCCGCGCAGCGCACCGCACACCGCCTGAACCACGGCGATCCCCAGATAAGAAATACTGCTGCCGATCATGTAGATCCGGGCATTATCCAGCACATCGGCGGAAGCTGTTCCGAACAGCAGGTTCAGTATCGGCGTGTGGAAGCCCATGAGCAGAAGTCCGATTCCCACGGCGATCAGCGATACCGAGGTAACCGAACCCGCCGTAGCCTGGGATACCATCCGGTCGTTGCCGCTGCCTTTGTACTGCGCAACGACCACTGTCCCGCCGGTAGCAATGGCAACGAATACGTTGATCAGGAATATATTCAGTGAATCTACCATATTCACCGCACTGACCGCCGCCATGCCGGATGAGCTGATCATCGCAGTGTTTACCAGATTAAGCCCGATGATGAAAGCCTGGTCAATCAGGATCGGAATAAATAAAGCTACAATTTGCCGGTAATCCATCCCTTCCCCGGAAAGGTACTTCTCCAGCCATTTTTTGGCCGGCAGTCGAGCCTGAAGCTGCATAAATATATCACATTCTTTTCTGTAGAATAATTGCGAGCAGACAGTACATTCCTTCCAGTTTACTACAAATCTAGCTTCACGTCTGTGACCAGTGAGAAAAACCGGCACACAAAAAAGCAATAAATCCGCAATTCTCCATTAACGAAAGAACGGCGGCTTTATTGCTGCTGTATATGAATTACTGCTCTTTATCCCGGCCAAGCAGTCCGCTGAGCGCTTCGGTCACATTCATACCGGTAAGCGTCTGAGTCAACTCAGGAACCTGGGCCATTATTTTGGCGATATCACCGGTAATTTTGTTCACGCCTGAGGTGGCTCCATCCTGGGAAATCACTGTAATCTTATCCACCTTGGCGAGCGGGGAAGCAATTTTCTCAGCCAGCTCCGGCAGTATTTTCAGGAATTCCACGGTAAGCGCAGCTTGTGTGAACTGTTTGTACGCTTCGGCTTTCTTCTCCAGGGCTCCCGCTTCCGCCGCTCCGGCCAGCTGGACAATCTCCGCATTCGCTCTCCCTTTCGCCAGCTCAGCTTCCGCCGTGGCCAGTCCGCGCTTGGTCGTTGTCGCTGCCTCGGCTTCCGCCTCAAGAATCTGCCGCTGCTTGGCGGCTTCCGCTCTCATGACCGTAGCCTGGTTCTCCGCCTGGGCAGGCTTGATCACCGTTGCCTCCAGCTCCCGCTGTCTCAGCTCGACTTCAATTTCCCGGACTGTGCGGTTGGCCTCCGCTTCCATCTGCGTGATTTTGACCTGTTCGGTAACGAGCGATTGCTTAATTTTGTTCTGCTGCAATTCATACGCAAGATCCGCCTGTGCCTTCTTCACTTCTGTCTCCAGCTTGAAATCCGCCTGCTTGATGTTCAGTTCCTTCTCAAACAGGGATTCCTTCGCGCGGGCGGCGGTTCCCGCTTCAATGGTGGCCTGATGCGCATTGGCTTTGGCAATGGAGGATTCCTTCTCCGCCTCGGCCTGCTTGATCTGAATGTCGCGTTCCGCTTCCGCCTTGGCAATGCTGGCATCGCGGCGGATGCGCTCAATTTCCGGAACCCCCATATTGTCGATATACCCTTTGTCATCCGTAATTTTCTTGATGGTGAAGCTGACGACCTCAAGCCCCATCTTGTCGAGGTCCTCCGAGCAGGTCTCCCTCATCTTGCTGTTGATTTCATCAGGCGTCTTGAGGATGGATTCCACCGTCAATTGCCCGATCAAGCCGCGCAGGTGGCCCTCCACCGAATGCAGGATAATCGTCTCGCGGTCTTCTTCCGGCCGGTCGATGAACTGCTCACTGGCCGTCAGAATAGCGGTGGGATCGCTTTTGATTTTTATCTGGGCGACCGCCTCCAGGTTGAGCTTGATGCCCTGCCGGGAGAACATCGCCTGCGCCGGAATGACATCGAAGCTCATCAGCATCATCGAGATGGTCTTATTGTTCTGGAAGCCGGGGATGACGAACGTACCGCCGCCCTGCACCACTCTTTTACCGCCGAGACCGTATACAATCATCGCCTGATTGGGCGGGACTTTTTTATAAGCGGTCACTATACTGAACAAAGCCAGCAGAATAACAACAACAATGCCCGAGATTAAATAAAGAATAACCATTTGGTCCGACACTCCCCGTCATTTATAATTCTCCGAATTCCCTCTCGAAGAGGGTTACTTCCGCCATTCCCTTATCCACCTTCAAAATAATCACCCTGTCGCCCCTCACAAGCTGCTGGCCGCTTGCTGCCCGCACTCCAATGGAGCGCATCGTTCCGTGCAGCACATATTTCATTTCCCCGGCTGCCCCATCCGCTGCAGGTACACTGATGTATCCAAGCTGCCCTGCCTGCTCATAATCCAATTCATTCATGCTGCTGTCATACCGGGTCATCACCCGGGCCAGCACTGCATACATCAGACAACCTGTCAGCAAGGCAATCATGGTGCAGATCAGCACTACTGCAAGCACGCCCATTCCGCTGAAGCGGATAAGCACATAACCGGAGCCGCCCCAGACTGTGACAAACACCATCAGCGGGAGTATAGGCACAAAGCCCGGCCCCCCGGCGTCACCGCCCCCCGCATGCAGATGACCCGTCAGGCCATGTCCGTGAAGTCCGCCGCTGAGGAGCAGGAGCAGTCCGACCCAGAAGCACACGATAAATATAGTTAAGATAACGATCACCTCCTTAGGCAGTTCAGATCACATTATAAATACACTTTCCCGTTGTTATATGAATTGTTATTTTTGATTCAGACCGTCTTCCCTGCTGCTGCACAGCAAAAAGACCACAGCAGCAACAGGGCTCTCCGTGGTCGGTTAATCGATCATGGCGCTCATCCTCTCTCTTCGAGGCTTACGGGGTTAGCTGACGGATTCGGGCAGCGAGATTGCCCTACCTTGCCGGAGCACCGTTACAGCATGCAGCAAGGATTCACCCCAGGTGAGCGGCCGCTATCTGAGCAAAAGCCGTAATCACCGTTGGTTCCCCCGTTCCCATTACTGGAATTCAGCCATTTGAGAACAGTTAAATTTCATTCGGTTGTTGATTTGAATCTTACGCCTGCAGCCATTTAATGTAAAACGCTGCGGTTGACAAAAGAAGCCAAAAATGCCGTCCCTGCATGAATGAAGGCGTATTCTTTGCTTTCGTTCTTAAGCGGCCGATGATTTACTCCTTTTTGCTCCGTTTCTCTGGAGCAGTGCTGTTACATAGCAAAGAGGCTGTCTAGTAAGCAGTGAATCTGCTTACTAGACAGCCCCGGCCGGCAAATATTATCAATACAGTATAATTTCTTTATCGTTTCTGTGCTTCCAGCTCCCGCGTAAGCTCCAGCGCTTCAATACCGGCCAGCAGTACTATGCCAATTCCGTGAGTATCGTTGAGCTGCCAGGTGAGCTGCTCCTTGTAATAGAGCTTATTGAAGGAGTAGCCTGATCCCCGGCAGACGCCGTAGACATTCCCCTGCTTGTCGATGCAGTATTCGGCAAGGGCGTGCCAGCCGCGTATTGCCGCAGCGGCGTAGGGGTGCGGCTTGAGCAGCCAGCCTCTGCGCACCCCTCTAGCGAAGGCATACACGAACATTGAAGAGCAGGATGCCTCCGCATAGGATTCAGCATCCGTCAGAACTTGATGCCATAGCCCTGCAGCATCCTGTAGCCGCAGATACCCTTCACACAGCTCCCGGAAATAATCCAGCAGCTCCGGCTGCTGCGGGTGCTGCTCCGGCAGAATCTCCAGCAGCTCGGTCAGTGAGAACAGCACCCAGCCGTTGCCTCTGCCCCAAGGCACACCGTTCGGCTTGCCGAATTTATAGTCATAGACATGGTGCATAATGCCAAGCTCCGGCTGGAACAGCCGCGCGCGGTAATGCAGAAACTGGGCCACGGCGTCATCCAGATAGGCAGCATTGCCGGTCAGCTGATAGTACCGGACCAGAAAAGGGGTGCTCATATACAAATCATCACACCACATTGTTCCCTGCATGAAATCGGTCGTGCCCCGGGTGCGGTAGAGCGCACCCGCCTCGTCACGGGACTGTGTCCCTTGAATGTAACGGGCAATGTATTCTGCCGCCCCGGCTGCTCCAGGCAGCGGCTGCACGCTGTGCGCTGCCAGCATCGCCGCACCGAATGAGCCGCAATCATCCAGGGAGTCGATTAGCGCCAGCTGCTGATTAATTCCCGGAGCGCCGTAACGGCCCGTGTCCCAGAGTGAATATTCATGAAGCCGTGTGCACTGCTCAATATGGCCTCTGGTATAAGCGGTGTAATGGGAATCATCCAGCACTGTCCCTGTGCACAGCAGCCCGTATAACGTCACGCCCAGCGGATAATTCCAGCGTCCGTACAGCGTGCTCTCCAGATACGGCCTGACCGCTCCGCCGGGGCGGTCTACCCGCCAGAAGCAGCTCTCCGCCCCTTCCCCAAAGGGAGTATCCATCATAGCCGCCGCAGCAGCCTCCGGTGCAGCCGATGCAAGGAAGGTCCCCAGATACAGCCAGGGTCCTGCCTGCCCTTCCACAGGATGCGGCAAGACCAGGTTCACGGTGTCCGCTTCCGCTTCTCCCCCTGCGTCCGCCGCTTCCAGCCGGAAGCCCCAGTCCGGGCCATCGCAGACGGCCTCGACCAGCAGATCATGGCTGCCGAAGCCCAGCGGCAGCACACATTCAAGCCCGGCACTCCCCCCGGGCTGGATGGCGGCAAGCCTGCCATCCACATAGACCCGGAGTGCCGCCACGTCCCGGCTGCGGAGGCTCAGCCGGGTGTCAGTGAAGCCCGGCGCTGTCACCGCCAGCCGGCTCCAGGCCAGCGCCTTCGCGCCGGGAACCTCGCCGAAGATACGCGCGAGATTCCCGGCGCAAGCCACGGTATCCGGCCATCCGGCCTGCGGATACCAGGCACAGCGGGACGCGAGCGCCGCTTCGGCCGCGCCGCTGCGGAATGCGCTTTGCAGCGGCTCCGCCTGGAGTGCTGCTGTTCCTCCTTGAGGAACGCCGGCGCGCTCGCACTCCGGCTGCAGCATCCATCTGCTCTGCTGCGGCGCGCTGTAAATCCAGCCCTCACAGCCGCTGCGCCCGGCTGTCGGGGCCAGGAAATGCAGCGGTGCGCCTTTCACGCTGCCCGTGCCGAAGATGCCGCCGCAGCCCGTGCCGACTGCGGTAAATTCCAGCAGCACATGGTTCCAGCCCTGGCTTAGCCCGGTCCGGAAGTAGGCCCTGCGGTCCGGAAATACATCGTCGTTCAGATTGGACTGGAACACGGCGGAGCCATTGACATAGACCGTTACCGGACCGAAGCAGCTGACAGCCAGCGGGATATCGCTCTCTGCTTCGCTCCACAGCTTGCCCCAGACATAGACAAATTCCCCGTCCTGCAGCTCCGGCAGCCGTTCCTTCAGATTCATCTCATACCGGCAGTCGGATAGCCGCGGAAAGCTGTCCTCCAGATGCACCCGGTACACCGGAGGCTGCGGCGGATTGGCACCGATATAGCGATTGGCTACGATCGCAAGCACGGATTCGGTATGCTCTCCAGCCGTACGCACGATAGAATTCTGCGGATCAAAATATGCCGGAACACCAGCCTCCACAGTCTTGCTGTTCTTCACAGTCCCGCCAGCCTCCACAGTATGCCCGCTCTTCGCTGCCTCACCACTCTTCACCGTCACCCTTCCATTGCCTGCCTCACCGCCTATCACAACGCCACCTCACCGCCGGGATAGAGGGTGGAGCTGTACAGCCGCTTGGGCTGCGGCAGCTGCCGCCCGGGATGCACCGCCTGCAGCGGGAGCGGTTCGCCGGCATAGACGGCCGCAAGCTCATCCGTATAAATAATGACCTGCTCGGTCCCGCTGCCCAGCAGGTCCCCATGCACGGCGTATCCCTGCTCGGCAAACCGGGCAACGATATTCATATAGCCGTCATAGAGCGCGGGAAGCACAGCTTCGCCCCGGCGGTAAGCCAGAATATAATCCGGCGCATCCTTCCAGAAATGACTTACGGCTTCAACGATCGTCAGCCAGCCGTCCGTGGTGCGCTCTTCCTTCCACAGCTCCTGACCGGACTGGTCCAGCAGAAACATCGCATCTTTACCGCGCAGGCCCTTGCCGTCATCTTCACGGACCATACGGTCGAGACCGGCAATCTGCAGACCCGGCAGGTCGGGACGGAACCGTCCGAGCGCCAGATGCTGCGATTCAATGGAGCCTTCATACCGCCACAGCTCATGCCCGTCACGGTCATACATCACCGTCACACTGCCGCCGATCACCAGCTCCGGCACTCCGTCTCCATTCACATCGCCGACCCACAGACAATCCGCATGATCCTCCAGATCATGGCAGCTCCACAGCCGGTTTCCGTCCGCATCCAGCAGATCATATCCGGCCATGATCTCATCACGCCCGTCTCCGTCAAGATCGAACACCCACGGATAATGCCCCACATTGCCCTGATGGGTCCAGAGCAATTCGAAGCTGGAGTTCAGTGCCCACAGCTGATGATAGCGGTCTTTGAGGATAATGTCGGAAGGATGTCCGCTGCCCTTCAGGTCGGCAATAATGATACAGTCATGGGCTTCCTTGGCCGGTAGCGGATGGACCGACTTGACCTTGCCCGTCGCCCCCTCCAGAATCTGCAGCCGGTCATCCATCACACACAGCACCTCAAGCGCGCCGTCTCCGTCAATATCGAAGATTTGGGCCGGATAATCCGACCCTGAGCTGCCTGCACCATTATCCGGCTTCCCGGTCTGCCACAACAGACGGCCCTCCAGATCATAGGCAGTCAGGCACTGCACCTGATGCGGAATATAACGGACATCCTGGCGGTTATCCGGCTGAACCAGCAGCAGCTCTGCCCTGCCGTCCCCGTCCAGATCACCGAGCAGCATTTTACATCTTGGACCGGCGGCTGAAATATCGATTCCGGCCAGCCGGTGCAGCGATTGATTCGTTTTTTTCACAGTAATTCCTCCTTATCTCTATCCCAGTCCTGTAATCAGCCTAACTCCACAGTCTGTCCTCCAGGCACCCCGACCACAGTTCCGGCAACCTCCAGCCAGACGGCAGCAGCTCCCGGATTGTATACAAAATCCCGTGCGGCAGAAAAAATCAGCCCCCGGCAGGCCTTCATATAATGAACCAGCTCCAGGTTGCTCACATACCAGATGTCGTCCCGGCCGCCGGCCATGGCACAGAAGCGCTCCATCAGCTCCCAGTTGTTATCATTGTCGAATTCGTAGCTATGGCCCCACACATACATCAGATAGAGATACTGGCGCTTATGCAGTCCTATAAAAGTCTCCCCGTGGGCAAGCAAATCCCGGTTATGGTGACAGGTGGCCTGCCACTCCAGCCAGTCCTCCGGGAGGGCGAAACCGCCGCTGCTCTGGACAGTACGGGCATATTCGATGCCCAGATGGGGCAGCAGCCCCTTGATCTCTGCCGTATAGGACCCGTTCGGATAAGACATTCCGCGGACCGGCTGGCGGATTAGCCCTTCCAGTACTTTGCGGTCCTCCATAATATCCTCAACGATATACTCCTGCGGGCAGCGTGCCAGGGTCGGATGGCTCCGCGTATGCGCGCTGACTTCATGACCGCGGTACAAGGCGGCGACTTCCTCTGCCCGAATGCGGTCCCCTTCTCCAAGCAGTCCCGAATTCAGGTGAAAGCTACCCTTGATTCCGTGCATGTTGAACAGGCCGACCAGCCGTTCATCTGCCCGTCTGCCGTCGTCATAGCTCATCGTCAGCGCCTTATGCCGGCCTTGCGGATAGCAGTAATACACTCCAGACATTACGGTTAAGCCTCCTTTACATATGAAAATGAAGATCTATATAAGACACACTTAGGATCTGAACTATATGGCTTGAACTTGTAAAAGACTTCCTCTGCAGAACCTTGCGCTAGCAGGTCTGTTGAGTGTAATAATGAGGAGCAGATAGCAGTTATAGAATGATGGCCAGTTGATGGACGCCCCCCCTTGCGGAGCAAGGATTTCGTCCATGCAGCAAGTCAGATTCTTAAGCTCACTCTATATAGTTGTATTTCCTGCACTTAAAAGACGGCAAAACACGGGTTTTGCCGGGTTAACTGTATTCTGTACAATTAAAAATGGCGAAACGTCTTCTTTTCCAAATATGAGTACTTTTAACTGCATGAAATACAATTAAAGCTCTCGCAGTGCAATAATCGATCGCTTTAGTTGCACAAAATACAGTTAAAGCTTAGGCCCTAAGGGAGCGTCACAGAAAGCCAGCATTTCAAGCAAGGAACCCGGTGCTAATACGAAAGATTACCGGTTCAATCCTCCTGCAGTGCGAAATTTCCCCTATCGCCTCTTTTTTTCTTTTCGTTCCGCCGGGCAATCAAGGAGCATAGACAACCAGATCACTATACTCTGCAATCAGCGGTGCCATTTGCCGGAAGCCGATTCTGCCGCCTGCCAGCAGCGGGCCGAAGGACGAACCGTCATCCACCCAGTGCAGCAGCGGCAATCCGTCCACGGCAAAGGTCACCGCAGGACCCTGCTTCACGACCAGCATGCGGTAGGCTCCGGTCATATCGGCAACATCCGGCAACGGATCAGCGCCTTGCGCGACAAGGTGGAAGCCGTAGCTTTTGCGCAGATTGCAGGTGTGAAAGGACCGCTCCTCTTCCCACATCCGGCGGAAATATGAGATGTGGAAAGCATTCATCTCCCCATGATGGTACTGGTCATACTCCCCCGTGCGGACCGGCAGGGACGGATCAAACAGATCCTTGCCCCCGGCGCCGACAGCAGCGAAGAACAAAATAGCCAGTCCGGGTTCCCGCAGCGGGCGGAACTTCCACGATACCGCAAGCTCCGCCGGACAAACCTCCGGGCACCAGAAGACCACATTCGCCTGCTGCCCTTCTTTTGCATCCCGTTTACTCTCCAGCCTTAAACGTCCCTGCGGAAAGGTAACTATGCCGTCGCCTTCCATCCGGAAACCTTCCACATGCCCGGGTCCTTCCAAAGTATTGCGGTAGATCTCCCGCCAGCCTTCCGGAATCAGCGTCAAGTCCTGCTGCGCAGTCACTCAGCCGCCACCGCCTTTCCGGCATCCGCCTCTGCTCCTGCTCCCCGCTCCGGAAGAGCTTCAGCAATCAGCTCCAGGGCAATGATCGTGTTCAGCGACCACTGCGAAGCTTCATTCGTATTCATCCAGCCGATCTCATGGAGCGGTTCCAGGTAAGTAACCAGCGTCTGCTCTGCCTGAAGGTCAACGGCTCCGAACGGATTCTCCAGCAGGATGTTCCAGCAGCGTTCAGCAGTAGCCCGGTCATCCTTGTACCATGCGCCATAGGCAGCAATAGCCACACTCAGCACCGGATGCTCAAACCGCAGCCTGCCTGTAATCGCTCCTCTGGTAATGACATCCTTCTCTTCCTGAGGCAGGTTGTAGAACACGCCGAATTCCGCGAGCATATCCTCCCACTCCGGGTCCTCCAGCATCATCGCCAGCTCGAACCATACCTGCGGCCCGCCCATGCTGATCGCCAGATGCCGTCCCCAGTTGTCATCACCCATAGCGCTCAGAATTCCCGTCTTAGGGTCGTAGCCATAGGTTGGACCGGAGATCAGCCGCAGATTGGCCGCTTTGATACAGTTGATTCCCATTATGATTTTGTCGCGGTACGCCGTATCTTCATACCGTTCCCAGCGGGTCATCCAGTTGGAGCTGAACGCCGCCCAATCCGGACCTACCCGCACATGGGTCGGAAATTCATCCTTCGGAAAATAAGCCCGCATCGGGTCCAGCGTCACCGTGGAATAATCCGCATCCTTCACACTGTCCATGATGTCGCCGGTCCGCTCATCGCCGGTCAGATAATAGTAGTAGCGGTGCAGTCCGGCCATAGCTATCCGTGCTTCCTTGCAGCCGCAGCCCCAGTGCACGACATTATGCCGTGAGCCAAGGCCCGCATATTCCCCGAAATGATAAACATCCACCTCGCTGGTATGCCGGGTCATCGCTTCCGCCATACGGAATAGATCTGCGCGCCCGGTCCGCAGGAAGCTGAGCCACAGCCACATATTCGGCACCAGCTCGGCATTCTGCCAGGCGCAGCCGCCCAGATCGTAATTCCAGACATGGCGGACCGGATCATAGCTGTGCATGAAGTCGCCATAATCCCAGAAGCCGTACCATTTCCGCTGCCCGATCTCCGACTGGTAAAAGGAGAGGATGCCGTCCAGCCGGTCCTCCAGGCAGGCCTTGGCCGGTGTGCTCCGGTCCGGCAGGCTCCACAGGCCGAACGCCCGGCTGCGGTGATAATACTCCGGAGCGCAGACCAGCAGCGCCGGTTCATCCGCTTCCTGCTGCATCTGCAGCAGCTGTGCAGTTCCCGGCGTTTCCGCGGTGCACCACAAGGTCAGCTCGTTGGTGCCCGCAATACCGTACGGTGTAGCACGCAGTTCATCTGCGCCTTCGTAGGAGGACTCCACATGCGTCTTCGTATCGTAGTGGCGCAGGTCCATGGCCGGAACCTCCGGCGACCAGAACCAGACCGTTAACGCTGCTTCACTGCCGGAGGTGCCGGTAATCTCCAGCCCTGACGGGTGCTTACGCCAGAAGTTCTTCACTCCGGCGGCCAGACCGCCGCATTCCGAGCCGACATAGCTTAGCCCTCCTGCCCGCCGGCCTTCTGCCCCCTTAATCCAGGTGCAGCCCGCCCCTGTCCGCTTATGGATTACATAATGCTCGGACGAATCCTGAACGAGCTTGAAGCTGTCCCATACTGCAGAATCCTGAAGCAGTCCCGTGAAATAAGCATCCTCCCCCGGGTCAAACTGCTGGAGCTTTCCTTCCAGCTGCCCGGCGAACATGACGGCGTATTTGCCTTTGGTCCTGCGGGTATGAAGCGTCTTGGGCGACTCGCTGAAGATTCCTTCACTGCCACCCAGCCGGACATGGCGGTTGTACAACGGACCGCTTAGCGGCACCTTGAACACGATGCCCAGCCCCTTAATGAAATCCTGCTGCGGATTGCCGTCATAATGAAAGGTATGCACCAGCCGGATGGAATCCAGCCCGGCATAGAAGTATAGCCGCAAAGTATAAGGAAGCCATTCTCTGGCTCCCCTCACACTTCTATGCCTGCCTTCCAGCCGAACCACAGCACGCAGCGGTCCGGCTTCTTCCAGGCTTGCCCTGCGGGTCACGCCTGTAAAGCGTTCCTGCCGCAGTGTTAGCTCACCGCTGAGCGTATCGCGCTGCTCGCGGAGGCAGACCAGCTCACTTCCGCTGCACAGGAGCTGCTCTGAGCGGCAACCCTGCTGCTCCAAGCCAGCATCCGCGCCCATACCTGCACCTGCAATCGCACCTGTATCTGCGCCCACATCTGCACCTGCACCCGCACCTGCATCCGCCCCAACATCTGCACCTGCACCCGCACCTGTATCCGCGCCAACATCTGCACCTGCACCCGCAGACAACGCCGCACTTTCAACAGCCTCCGCAGCTCCGGAATATCCATGATCGCTGCCGGAACCTCCGGATTCCTCCGGAGCCCGGCGGATAATCCGGGAGATTGGTCCCGCCCCCCGCTTGCCCACGGTACACAGGATGGTGCCGGTATCGACAATATAGGCTTCTTCTGTTTCTTGAACGGACACCTGCAGGGCTGCCGGCATATCCCCCGGCACTGCAGACCGCTCCAGCGTATAACCCTCCGTACTCCCGTCGGGGCATACGGCCGAATGAAACGACCACTTGATGCTGCCGTCCGGCCAATAGGCGGCAGGGCGGCTCTGCAGCGGCAGACTGGAACCTTCCCCCGTCCCGTTAAGACATAGGGCGGACAGGTCCCCGCGCTTCAGTTCTCCCTTGGACCAGGGTACGCCCCAGGTAACCCCCGCAGCAGCAGCTGGCTGATTCAACCAGCGTAATTGTATTGGCATGGCTGAGGACAAAACGGTCATCTCCTTATGTGACATCACCGATCACAGAGACTAATGATCCGAGCCGGAGAAAGCTGCTTATTCGTGTACGGCAAATGAGAAGCCCTTTGGTACCTGTCTCACCTGATTCCGTTCTCCTTCTCCCCTTCATGCCGGCTCAGTTCACGGTAGCGTGTCGGAGTGATGTCCTCCTGTTTTTTGAATATCCGGTTAAAATAGCTCTGCTGATAGCCGACCTGCTGGGCGACATCGTTCATTTTCAGATCCGTATCGCGCAGCAGCTCCTTAGCTTTGTCCAGCCGCAGCTCTGTTAAATAATCAATAAAATTAATTCCGGTTACCCGTTTAAAGGACTTGCTGAGCAGAAAAGGGCTGGTTCCCGTATAATCCGCACAGCTGTCCAGCGAAATATTGTCCATATAATGCTGCTGAATGTACAGCATGGCCTGTTCAACCGTCCGCCGGATGCCGGCGTCAGAACGTTCGCACAGCTCCTTCAGGAAGGGGGCCACCACATGCCCGCGGAACCACGAGAGGATCAGGCCCGGCTCATGAATCTGTGACAGGCTTGCATACAGGTTCTTGCCCTTGAACAGCTGATTCGGGGCAATCCCTGCCTCAAGCACCGCATGCAGGATCGCGCCGAGCAGATGCAGCATTCCCTGCTGCACGTCAATGACCTTCGCGCCGCCCTCGGACAGCGTCTTCAGGAACTCCTCCAGCAGCCGGTCCGCCTCTTCCGCTTCGCCGGTACGCAGCGCCTGAATCAGGCCGCGCTCCAGCGCGAACGAATACTGCGGCAGCTGCGTGCCTTGCCCTTCCCGTTCCAGCTGCTCCAGGCTGATCACCTGGTTCCCGCCTCCATATCTGCGGTGACTGGCTGCCTGCTTCGCCGCTTCGAACGAGCGCGGAATGCCGGAGATGCTGTTCACCTCTGCACTGTACGCTACAGTTGCCTGCAGCTTAAGCATCCGGTTGATCGTGGCTGCCAGTTCTTCACCGAAAGCCTGAACCCGCTCCGGCTCCGGGCCGCTTCCCTGCTCAATCAGCAGAATGCCCGACGTAAGGTCATGCAGATTAACGGTCTCAGCCCGCCCGAAATGCTCAGCAGCCAGTTCGCCGATAATGTTTACCGCCGCGAAGGACACCAGGCTCTCGTCACCGCTGCGGAACTTGGCCTCCAGGCTGGAGATTCCTGTAAGCTGAATATACAGCACTACAAAAACGCAATTGTCCACTTCCCACTTGTATTGCTTCATCCGGCTAAGCAGATCCTGTTCGGAATAGGCATACAGATAACCCTGGAACAATTGATGCAGAAAGCTCTGCTGCACATGCGGAAGCTGCTCCGAAAGCGTGTATTGGAGGGCATGCCGCTGCCCGTGAAGATTCTGCCAGTGCCGCTCAATCAGCGTCATCTCGTCCACCCGGCCCCCGGAGGCCGCATGCTCGGGAAGCAGCGTCTGCAGCAGGCGGCGGACAGGCGAGTAGATTTTGCGGGAAGCAATCCAGGAGAGGACTGCCGCAAGCAGCAGCGCGCACAAGCTGACCAGGATGATCATCCGGGATAACCCCACCACCGGTGAAGTCACACTGGATATCGGAGAAGCCGACACATACATCCATTCATTCGCAATCCGGGAGAAATCGCCGTAGGTCACCGCGAAAGTAACTCCGTCCCAGTCATACAGGAACGATGTGCTGTCTTTAATGCCTCTGTCTGCTATCGCCTTCTGCAGCGCAGTAACAAACGGTGTGGCTGCATCGATCCCGTTCCCGGAGATGAACAGGCCCCCGGACTTTTGCTGCATGAATACTTCCCCCGTGTTGTACGGGGTCATGGTCCGCAGCATGGCGGATACCTTCTCTGTGTCCATCCGCAGCAGCAGTGCCCCGAAGGGCTCCAGGCTTCCGCCGGGAATATGATGCACCAGTGTCAGCTCCTTCTGCTCCGGCTTGGCCGGATCAAACGCCCATTCCGTCCAATAGGTGCTGCGCTCCTGCTCCAGCAGCTTCCCGTACACTGCATCTTCTTCGGGCGCCAGTGTCCCGTATTCCGTGCCGAACAGCACCGGCTGATCGCCCGCCAGGTACAGCTCCACCTGCCGCGCCATCGAATTCGAGCCCTGCATGACCACCAGGGTTTTGGTAATATCCCAGGCCCGTTCATGATTCAGGGTGAAATCCATGTTGCTCAGGCTGTAGTCGAACTTCGGCTCGAACGCCCAGTGGGCCAGCATCAGCTCCAGATTGGACAGCTGGTCATTAATGTTGTCCGCACGCTGCTCGATCTGGCGGTTATGCATACCCAGCAGCTCCTTCTCCAGATTGCCCCCTGCCATAAAGTACACCAGAGACCCGATGATCAGGCCGGGGATAGACGAAACGATCAGCACAATAATGAGATTATTGCGGTAATACCGGCCCTTCCGGCCGGTACGCCCCCCTGTATATCCCTTTCGTTCCCCTGCCGTTCCATTCTCCATATCATTCACCAGCCGAATCCATAGTTTAGAGTTGCAGCCTTACGGCTATAACGGGTATAAACCGGCTGGTGCCTGGAGCAGTGCCGGACTTACTTGCCCGTCTTCGAGTACAGTTCGTTCATTTCATTCACAAGCTCGTCCCCGCCTGTCTTCCGCCATACCTCAAAAGCTGACTTCAAGCCTGCTTCGTCAATCTGGCCGACAATGAACTTAATGCGCGCATCATTGATTACATTATCCAGCTGCGAGCCTTTTTGCGTATATACTGCAGAGATCAGCGCTTCGGCAGGATTGGTCACAATCGTCGCTTCATTAGCCTTCTGTACCTCTGTCTGCTTCAACCGCAGGGCAGTCTGCTTCACCAGCTTCGCCTTGTCCTCCGGAATGAACGGCAGCATCTGGTTGAGACCTTCCACTTCCGATTCCAGCAGAACCGTATCGCCTGAGCGTTCAATATATCCGTCCACCAGATTATAATGGACACCTTCAATTCCGTAGTTCAGCATCGTCTGCAGATCCTCTTCGTTGAGCCGGTCCAGGAAGGTCAGCACCTGCTTCAGCTCTGCTTCAGTCTTGACCGACGACTTCGGTATAGCCAGCATGCCGGAGAAACCGGAAGTCGGAAGGGTATGCAGTGCTCCGTCCGTTCCTGTCACACCGCCGATGACATCCATATAATGACGGTCAGGCTCATCCGTGCCTTCCTTCTGGAGTGCAGCATGAATCTTGTCATCGAGCCGTGCCCCGTTGTCCACCACATCGACAATGACACCGGCCTTGTTGTTGACCACCGGATCATTCCACTTCGAGCTGTCCATCACCGCGAAGTCGGAGTTGATCAGCTGCTCATCATACAGCTTTTTCATAAACTTAAGCGCTTCCAAGTACTGCGGATATTCATGCTCAGGAACCAGCTTGCCATCCTGTACGCCCCATTTGTTCGGGGAACCGAACCACAGCTTGATTGTATCGAAGCCGCTGGCCCATCCGCCGGTCCACTTCACCAGCACCATGCCGTAGGTATCCGCCTGACCGTTGCCGTCAGGGTCCTGTTCTTTGAACGCTTTTAGCATATTGTAGAAATCATCCACGGTCTGCGGAGCTTCAAGCCCCAGCTTCTCCAGCCAGTCCTTGCGGAAAACCACGCCGTTGCGGCCCAGCGCCCGTCCTCTGTAGATTCCATAGTTCTTGCCGTCGATGGCTGAGTTGCTCAGAATAACTTCCTTCGCTCCGCTCAGATTCGGATAATCCTTCAGGTACGGACCTACCTCCCAGAAAGCGCCCGATCTTGCCGCATTCACGAAACTTGAGGCTTTGACATCGCCCACATAGATAATGTCAGGCAGCTTGCCGGAAGCCAGCGTGATATTAAATTTGTCGGTATAGGAAGCGTTCGGCACCCATTCGAAATGGATCTTGGTGTTCGTCAGCTCCTCGAGCTTAGCGGCAACCGGACTGCCGTCCTTCGGATAATTCGTTTTGAAAATCGGCAGCATCAGCGTCAGATCCAGCGGTTCTGCAGCTTCAGCTCCGCCAGGCGCATTTCCTTCACTTGAGGCAGATTCCTTCTGCCCTGCAGCATTATTCTCCTTATTGCCGGCACAGCCGGTGAATACACTTAAAATCATAATAGCAGCTAGTAACATAAACAACCATCGTTTCAAATGTATGGAACCTTCTTTACGCGCAATCTTCATTACTTAGCCTCCCTTTGTATGTTGGCATACCCTTTTACCCTTTAACCGAACCGAGCATCACCCCTTTGGCAAAGTGTTTTTGCAGAAACGGATAGACGCACATAATCGGCAGTGTGCCGACCACGATAACTGCCATTTTGATCGACTGCTCAGGCGGCTGTACGAAATTCGGGTCCATCGAGCTGAGATCACCAGCTGCCGACTGGGACAGCATAACGATCTGGCGCAGCATCACCTGCAGCGGCCACTTGGACGGATCATTAATGTAGAGCAGCGCCGAGAAGAAGTTATTCCAATGCCCGACCGCATAAAAGAGAGTGAACGTCGCCAGCACGGGCTTGGAGAGCGGCAGTACGATTTTCCACAGCAGCCCCAGCTCGGTACAGCCGTCGATGCGGGCTGCCTCCTCAATCTCGACCGGAAGCTCCTGGAAGAAGTTTTTGACGATAATCAGATTGAAGGCGCTGATCGCACCCGGAAGAATTAACGCATTCAGCGTATCCAGCAGCTGCAGCTCGCGGATCACCAGATAGGTGGGAATCATCCCGCCCCCGAACAGCATGGTGAAAATAACCAGATTGAGGATTACATTGCGGCCCATCAGATAACGTTTGGCCATCGGATACGCCATGGTTACTGTGAAAAACAGATTGACCGCCGTACCGATCACCGTCACATACAGCGATACCCCGATACTTCTTACAATGGTATCCGTGGAGAAAATGAACCGGTAGGCATCAAACGAGATCGTAGTCGGAATCAGAAAGACAGCGCGTTTCGTAATTTCCGCCTCGGTTGCGAATGAACCGGAGACCACGAACAGAAACGGCAGGATTGCGGCAATTCCGATAACTCCCAATACAAAATAATTAAATACGTCAAACGTAATCTCTCCGGGGCTCTTATAATGTTTAGCCACGCACACAGCCTCCCTCTCAATAAAGTCCCGATTCGCCCGATTTCTTGGCGAGCCAGTTGGTGCCGAGCACCAGTACAACCCCTATCACCGATTTGAACAGTCCGACTGCGGTGCTGTAGCTGAACGCCCCCTGTGTGATCCCTAGTGCATATACGTAGGTATCAAACACCTCGGCCACCTCACGGTTCAGCGCATTCATCATCAGATAAATCTGCTCAAACCCATTATCCAGAATGGTTCCCATCCGCAGAATCAGCAGAATGACAATGGTGCTGCGGATCGCCGGCAGCGTAATATGCCAGGTCTGGCGCCAGCGGCTGGCCCCGTCTACTACGGCTGCTTCATATTGCTCAACATCAACACCGGCCAGCGCCGCCAGGAAGATAATCGTCCCCCAGCCGCATTCCTTCCAGATGGTCTGCAGGATGATCAGCGGGCGGAACCAGTCGGGGCTGGCCAGGAAATCGATCTTGCTCCCGGTCACGGAGTACAGGAATTCGTTGACAGCACCGCCCTGTGTAGTCAGGAATACATACGATATACTGGCGACGATGACCATGGATATGAAATGCGGTACATAAATCATCGTCTGAATCGTCCTTTTATAGAAGGACAGCCGGACTTCATTCAGCAGCAGGGCAAGTATGATCGGGGCCGGAAAAAAGAACACCAGATTATACAGCGACAACACGAGTGTATTGCGCAGCAGCATGAAGAAGTCAGGATTCTGGAAAAACGTGCGGAAATGCTCAAGACCGACCCAATCGCTTTTCCAGAAGCCCAGAAAGGGCTGATAATCTTTAAACGCGAGCAGCACTCCCCACATGGGTACATATTTAAATACGAGAAAATACAGGAGTCCCGGGGTCAGCAGGATGTAGAGCCATTTGTCCCGCTTCAGACGTCTGAAGCGCAGCTCCCGCCTGCTGCGGTAGGTTGCAGCAGCATGTATATCTGCTGTCCCTATTGCCGCTCCTTGCTTCATTACATTCACCTCCACATAGATAAGCAGCCTTGCGTTGCCGTGCCTTGGCTGCGCTTCCTATTATGGTTTCAGCAGATTTTTCCGGCAATCGGACTTTTTGGACAGGGGCCTGTCCTGCCCTGATCCGCTCCGCTACAATAAAGTGCAAAGCCGGCAAAACTTTACTATTGCCTGCTGCACGGGGGGCAACTATGATGCCGGGAGACCAAAACGCTCATAATGGGCTCCCCGGGAGGTAAAGCAAGTGAATCATAAGCTATATTACGGCGCTGCATGGTACCCCGAGCTCTGGGGGGAAGCTGAACGGAAGCATGACCTTCAGCTTATGAAGGAAACCGGCATCAATCTCGTCCGGATGGGTGAGTTCATCTGGTCGGAGCTGGAGCCGGAGGAAGGCTCCATTGATATCCGGCCCTTCGCTGAGCATATCCGGCAGCTGCATGCCTACGGCATCGACACCATAATGTGCACCCCGACGGCCACTCCGCCGGTCTGGCTGACACACGGGCACCCGGAACGCCTGGTCATCAGGGCGGACGGGGCGGTTATGGGCCATGGGTCCAGGCAGCATGTCTGCACGAATCACCCTTATTTCCGGCAGCGGGCTGCGATAATCACCGAACAGCTGGCAAAAGAGCTGGGGCAGCTGCCGGGTCTGGTCGCCTGGCAGCTCGATAATGAACTCAAGGCACATGTGTCAGAATGCATGTGCGGGACCTGCAAGTCACTATGGCATGAGTGGCTGAAGAGCCGCTACGGCAATATCGGGAAGCTGAATGAAGCCTGGGGAACGGGAGTCTGGAGCCAGACCTATCAGCAATTTGATCAGGTGCCGCAGCCGGTGGCTACTCCCTTCCTGCATAACTCATCTCTTGTAACCCTGTACCGCCTGTTTCAGATGGAGACAACCGCCGGATTCGCGGCTGAGCAGGCAGCGGTTCTCCGCCGCTATTCGCCAGCTCCCATAACCCATAACAGCAGCGTCGCTTTCCACGTGGACAATGAACAGCTGTTCCGGGAGCTCGATTTCGCCTCGTACGACACCTATGCCTCCCAGACCAATAAGCACGCCTATCTGCTGAACTGTGATCTCTGGCGTAATATCAAGCCCGGACGGGATTTCTGGCTGCTGGAGACCAGCCCGGCCTATGCCGGTTCGCTCATGAGCTACGGCGAACCCCATCCGGACGGCTATCTCACCGCTGAGGCTGTGTCTGCCTATGCGTTGGGGGCAGGAGCCTTCTGCTATTGGCTGTGGCGGCAGCAGCGCACCGGCAGCGAGCAGACGCACAGCTCCATCATCAGCGCCTGGGGGCAGCCTGCGCTCGGCTATGACAATGTGCGGGAAGCCTCCGCAGCGCGTCTGCTGATCGAGCCGCACCTGCTGGCTACCCGGCCGGTGCAGGCCGAGGTCGCAATTACCTACTCGGACCGGACCAAGGCGTACCTGGCGACGGAGCCGCACCGGAAGCTAAGCTACCGCTCCCTGCTGGGGGACTACTACAAGCGGGTACTCGATATGGGCATACACCGTGACCTGCTGCCCGAAGGCGGAGAGCTTAGCGGCTACAAGCTGCTGTTCACCCCTTTTGTGCATTATCTGTCACCGGAATATATGCAGAAGGCTCTCAGCTTTGCAGAGGCTGGCGGCATCTGGATCGCCGGTCCGCTGAGCGGAGGCCGCACAGCCGACCATACCCTGCATACCGATGCTGCACTGGGCGGGTTGGAGCGCATCGCCGGGGTAAACACCAGATATGTCTACCCGATGGAGGGAACGGGCAGCATTGGCGAGGCCTTCGGCCTCTCCGCACCGCTGTCCCTGTGGAGCGCGGTCTTCGAGCCGCTGCCGGGCGGTGCAACCGTGACCGGCAGGATCACGGCAGGCCGGACGCCGGGCCTGGCCTTCCTGACCGAGCAGCCCTATGGCCGAGGAGCCATCGTAATGCTCGGCTCCCTGCCCTCCGGAGAAGCGGGGGACAAGCTGCTGTGCGCGCTGATCGATCATTATGCAGCCCGGGCCGGTGTGACTCTGCGGAGCGATGTCACCGCGGGGACGGTCGTCTGTCCAAGACACGGAGCGTCCGGTGAACTATGGACGATCGTGAACATGGACGGACTCGGAGGCAGTGTAACCCTGCCGCGGGGCGGACAGGATGTGCTGAGCGGTGAGCACGTGCCAGCCGGTCCGCTGACGGTCGGTGCTTACGGGTACAGACTTATTGCGTTGTAGGCAAGAGGTGCCAAATGGGAGGGGGAGAATTCATCCGGGCTGGAGCTGCTCCTATCTGAAACCGGCAGTAAGCAGCAGAGTTTACTGCCACTCCTCAGCCTCCTCAGCCTCCTCAGGCCCAGGCCCTAATCGCACATCAGCTGCTCTGGCGGACTCACAATCCGCTAATCGGGCCCATCAGGCTGAATTGCGGGATAAGCGGACTCAGATTCCGTTAATGGGCCAGCTGGCCATCATTTTGGGCACGAATGAACAGGATAGGTGATTCTCAGTCCGCTTCGGCCTCAATATTAGGGTTTTCCGGGAAATAAGCGCTTTTCAGTCCACTTCACTCTGCTGACGACCACTTGCTCCAGCACACTGTACCTTATCTTCGCAATCCTCTGCCTGATAACCAAAAAGGCCAGCCAGAAGGTTCTGGCTGACCTAATCATACGAAAGACTACACCACAGCATTCCCTCTGCAGGTTGTAGTCTTTTTTATCGGATACCTGCTTCTGCTTATACGCCCATCTTCTGTGCTTCATCAAGCTGCTGCAGCTGCTCTATCTGGTGCAGATGATTAAGCAGCTGCTGATAGTGATCGGCTTTTTTCTGGACGGTAAGCACCATCTTCTGGAACTGCCCTGCATCCTGTCCCGATTTCTCCAGAATGCGCAGGAGATCGCCATTGATCTGCTCCACATCCTCCATGCTGCTCTCCTGCGACTCCTGAATCTTCTCCAGATGCTGGAACACCTCTTCCTCCGCCTCCACGATCTCGTTCATATATACCGTGGACTGGCTGATCTTCGCATTCGTCTCTGTCATCGCTGTTGTCCCGTCACCGGACTTGCTGTGTAGCTGCTCCATCACCTGGGTCATCCCCGAAAGGGAGCCCATGATCTCCTTCACATGACTGCGCGTGCTGTCGGCCAGCTTGCGGATTTCTGTGGCAACCACCGAGAAGCCCCGTCCGTGCTCTCCGGCCCGCGCCGCCTCGATCGCTGCATTCAGCGACAACAGATTCGTCTGCTCAGCAATATCCGTAATGATCTTCGCCAGCTGCTCGATGCTCCGGAAATGCCCCCGCAGGTCCTCATTCAAGGTGACAAATTCAGTAAATACCGCCGAAGCCTTCTGCATTTCAGCCGAGATCTGGATATTGGACTCTTTGGCGAATTCAATTTTATTGGAGGAAAAAGAGAGGCTGCCATACATTTCATTGATGAGATCTTCGGTCTGCCCGCTGTTGGTCTTCAGATGCTCCAGCAGCTGCTGGGTCCCGCCGATCTGGCTGATCAGCTCACCGCTGCCCGCCCGTAAAGCCGCAAACTCCTCTACCAGCTGTGCCTCTTCCTTGAGAATCTCGTCAGTTTCGCGGCGGATCTGTCCTGCCAGGGTATAGGCGTGCATCCCATAGGATTCAGTGGCCGAAGCGGGGGCAGCGTCAGCTATCCCGCCAGTATTCTCTGGAGGCTCAGGAGCATTTGCCGCTGTTCCAGCTGTCTTTAGCGTCCCGGCTGATGGTCCGGAGCTGTCCGTTTTTTCAAGAACGGCTAGTGTATTATGACTTTGAACACCTCCGGCAGAGGTGCTTTTGCCCCATGAAGTGCGTAATCTGGTTATCCACTGCATAATCAATCTACTCTCCCTTATTCAACCAGCAGCAGAATCATGGTCTGGTTGGCATGCTTTTTATAATATTGCTCTCCGTAGCTGATGAAACCTGTAGTGTTGCCGCAGAATCCGAGCATCGTCCTGTCAAAATCCGCCCACAGACCGTCCCGGATGAAGAGCTGATCCCGCAGCGTACAGTTAATGTTGAGCACAAAGGATGGCTTGTACGGGCTCCCGCCCAGCGTCTCCTCCAGCACAGCAAGCGGATCCGCCGCGCTCAGCACCTCCACATAAGTACTAGACATAACCTGGCTGTAAAATGTGACAGAGCCATCCGGGTTAATTGTCATCGGTGAGGCGATGATCAGATCGTCTTCGTATCTTTTGCCCAGCGGGCTGCTCAGGAAATGCTCTGCCAGGTCCGCCTCCGGGACACCAAGCACGCGCGCATATTCTTCCGCAGCAGGACGTCCGTTGAAGGAATACACCGTTCTGCCGAACACATCGGCTTCTGTCACCAGCAGCGTTGTCCCGGTGGGAACATAAATATTTTCTTTAACCAGTGCGGTACGGCCCGGCATATTGAAAAAAATTCCCAGGTTCCGCACCCGGCGGCTTCCTATGTAAATATAAGTCTCTCCATGCTCATCATCCGCTGCACTTCCCCCGATAATCTTGAATTCCGGGGCAATGAAAAACAGCGAGGAGAGGAGCGTCTCCTCCATCGCGCCTGTACCGTCACATAGCAGCAGCAGAAAGGCATTTGCGTTGCCTTGGACTTTGTGATATGAGGCACGTAGTATATTGCCGCTAAGCACGGGCGGATGCAGGATCTCCACAATATCGGCTATCCCTGATTCGTATTCGAACCCTGTGACTACGCCGCTGCGGTAGCCCTGCGGGGTATATTCGCCTTTGGTCGAGCACAATACCGCCCGGGAGGGTGCATACCGGTACAATTCGCTGACTGCCGCAGCGGAAGCGAACAGCACCAAGCCTCTGCTGCTATCGAGTTGTTCCAGATGCCGCCTGGCTTCGCCCGGTGTGTTAAAAGATAAAGCTTTCATTATGTATATCAACCTTCCTTCGCGGGATCTCTCCCTGCAAACGTTACTGAAAAATTAAGCTTTAATTTTCAATACTTCTTATGGTAAAACCAGAACCGGGCCTACTGTCTGTGAATAATGTCGCAATTCCATCGGCAAAGCCTTATTTCCGGCGCAAAAATACTGCTTTCACGGATGACTAAGGTTGAGCCGCTCACAGAAAGGCTGTATCATGAACATACTGTAGATACGATTGAACGATGGATACGATGCCCAGAGCCGGGCATCACATTAGTAATAGAAAGGAAGTGTGAGACCATGACTTATTCACAGCGTTCCAGTCACCCTGCTGCCGCATCGGACTACACCTATCTGGAATACCAGATCGAATTAGCTGCAGAAGAATTGGCGGTGGTATTAAAGGCGCAAGACGAAGCCCGGGCAGAGGCTATCCGCGAGAAAATTGCCAAACTCGAAGACGAGCTGGCGCTGCTTGAGGATTAAACCTGATTACATCTGATTACGCCGATTACACCTGATTACACCTGACTAAGCCTGACTAAGCCGATTATTTTAGTACCGTCACTTCTCGATTCTATCTCTAACAATAGATCATGTGATAATGATTATCAATGACAAAAAGATGTAGATTCCAGCAGCGCCGCAGTAGGCACCTGATTTCTCAAGCAAACCGATAGTCATTCGGTGCCGGGCTTCCGGCTGCTGCGGGGAATATGGGGTTGTTCTGGGTGTGCTAGGGTGTGATGGGTAGGTGCTGGGTACGCTGAGTGAGTGCTGGGTGGGTGCTGGGTGAGTGCTGGGTAGGTGCTGGGTGGGTGCTGGGCGTTGTGTGTGTTGGGCGTTGTGTGTGTTGGGCGTTTTGTGTGTTGGGCGTTTTGTGTCTGCTGAGTGCTGGGTGCGTGCTGAACGTTGTGTGTGCTGGGCGTTTTGTGTGTGCTGAGTGCTGGGTGCGTGCTGAACGTTGTGTGTGCTGGGCGTTTTGTGTGTTGGGCGTTTTGTGTGTGCTGAGTGCTGGGTGCGTGCTGAGCGTTGTGTGTGCTGGGCGTTGTGTGTGTTGGGCGTTTTGTGTGTGCTGAGTGCTGGGGGCGTGCTGAGCGTTATTCCGAGCGTTCTGCCCGGCAGCGAATGAGTTTTTGAGCAAAGATTACACTTTACAGCCTTGTCCAGGCAGAAATGTTGTACGTATTACAACTCTGCCCCCTAGTTTCCAAGGAGTTTGAGGAGATTGTTGTATGAAATACAACAATTGTCAGGCTAAGCCGCCGGAAAGAAAGGAAATGTTGCATTTCATACAACAATTCTCAATTTGAGGCAGACATAGGAAGAAAATGTTGTATTTTGTGCAGGATTCTCGTCCAGCAGGCACTGTCCGCCCGGCGAGTCCAACCAATTATCCCCACAAGAGCGGGGCTTTTGCTCGCTGACTACCTCGCTCCCTACCACGCTGATAATTGATCACCTCACTCACTACCACCCTGACTACTGGTTACCTCCTCCTTACCACGCTGACAACTCAGATACTTTGCAGACACCCTAAAACAAATTAATCACCTTATAAAAAAGAGGCTATCCCCGTCATTGCTGACACAGCGGGATAGCCTCTTATGATTTACCTTTTTACCTATTTACCTATTTACCTGTTTACCTAAGGACTTCCCAGCCAGCAGCTAGGGCTTAGCCCAATTTCACCAGGCTGTAGTTTTTCTTGCCTTTGCGGACGATGATGAATTTGCCGCCGATGGCAAGCTCAGCGGTAATCTCTGTCTCCAGCTCGTTGACACGTTCGCCGTTAATGGAGATTGCACCTTTGGTAATATCCTCACGCGCCTGGCGTTTGGATGGCTCAATGCCCAGGTCGACCAGCCAGTCGACAATGTTCTTCGACTCCTTAGTGGCGGTGAAGGTCGGCATTTCCTTGAAGCCTTCTTCGATTTCATCGGCAGTCAGGGAGCTGATATCCCCGCTAAACAGCGCTGCGCTGATGCGTTTAGCCTGCTCCAGCAGCTCTTCGCTGTGGACGAAGCGGGTCATTTCCTCG
This sequence comes from Paenibacillus sp. FSL H8-0259, assembly GCF_037963255.1. Taxonomy (NCBI): domain Bacteria; kingdom Bacillati; phylum Bacillota; class Bacilli; order Caryophanales; family Paenibacillaceae; genus Paenibacillus; species Paenibacillus sp. FSL H8-0259. The sequence goes on along the minus strand of NZ_CP150147.1, from coordinate 2,115,313 downwards.
GCAAGTGTTTTTTGGGCCTCGCGTTTATGCGGCTCCGTCGCCACCTTCTCGGCAAGCGCCTCAATTTCCTCCTTGCTCAGGAAGGTGAAGTATTTCAGGTATTTCACCACGTCGCGGTCATCGGTGTTCGCCCAGAACTGGTAGAACTCGTAAGGTGTGGTCTGCTTCGGATCCAGCCAGATGGCGCCGCCGGCGGATTTGCCGAACTTGGTACCGTCTGCCTTGAGCATCAGCGGGATGGTCAGGCCGAAGGCTTTGGCTTCGTTGCCTTCTTTTTTACGGATCAGATCCAGGCCGCTGGTGATATTGCCCCACTGGTCCGAACCGCCGATCTGCAGCTGCACATCCTCATGCTGGTACAGATGCAGGTAATCCATGGACTGCAGGATCTGGTAGGAGAACTCGGTGAACGAGATTCCGCTGTCCAGGCGGCTGGAGACTACGTCCTTAGCCAGCATCGTATTGATGCTGAAGTTCTTGCCGATGTCGCGCAGGAATTCGATGACGTTCATGTCCTTGGTCCAGTCGTAGTTGTTAACCATCCGCACCTGATTGTCGCCTTCAGTAATGAACAGCTTCTTCATCTGGGCCGTCAGCGCATCCACATTCTCCTGTACCTGCTCCAGCGTCTGCAGGGAGCGCTCGCTCTGGCGTCCGCTCGGATCACCAATCGTTCCGGTAGCCCCGCCGATCAGAATGACCGGACGGTGTCCGGCAAGCTGGAAGCGTCTAAGCATCATAAAAGGAATCAGGTGGCCGATATGCATAGTGTTGCCTGTAGGGTCCACGCCGCAGTACAGCGATACAGCCTTACTATTCGTTAATTCACGCAGCCCGTCCGCATCTGTCTGCTGGTTAATGGCGTCGCGCCACAGCAACTCGTCGATAATGTTCAACATGTACAGCCCCTTTGGTTTGTTTTGTGTGTAATTGGTATGCATTGAAAAGCAGCCAGCTTAACGGGTGACTCCGCAATCTCTGAATTTGGGCAACAAAAAATCGCCCCTTGTCTATTCAGACACAGGGACGATTATCATTAACCGTGTTACCACCCAAATTGCACAGACATCACATTCAAACATGTCCGTACCACTCTTCCGCGAGTTATCGTTCGCTTAGCTCCGCTTGGCATTACCCAAGATACTCCCGAGGTGTAATTCGCAGTCCATTGTATATACCGGGTTCCATCAACCCCCGGCTTTCTGGGAACAGGGACAAGTCTGCTACTGGCTCGTTCAACGTATACCAACTATAAGATTACAGAAAGTATAGCCGCTTCTAAAATTGTTGTCAATGCAGAGGCAGCGCCAGCCAGGAACGGCCTACTCCAAATCCGCTCCATTGCTGGCAATTGCCTTCTGGTACCAGTAGAAGCTCTTCTTCTGCTTCCGGTCAAGCGTTCCGTTTCCGTCATCGTCCTGGTCCACATAGATCACGCCGTAACGCTTGGACATCTCCGAAGTCGACGCGCTGATAATATCAATCGCCCCCCAGGCGGTGTAGCCCATGACTTCGACTCCGTCCAGAACCGCTTCCTTGACCTGGGTAATATGCTTGCGCAAATAATCGATCCGGTAATCATCTTGGATGGAACCATCCTCTTCGACCTTATCCTTTGCACCCAGCCCGTTCTCCACCACAAACAGCGGAAGCTGGTAACGGTCGTACAGCTCTTTGAGCACAATCCGCAGGCCAATCGGGTCCAGCTGCCAGCCCCATTCGGTAATCTTCAGATTCGGATTCTTCACGGTGCTGAACAGATTGCCGCCGGTAACACCATATTTCTCAGGAGTAACTGTGGAAATAAGCGACGTATAGTAGCTGAAGGAAATGAAGTCCACCGTGTTCTCACGCAGCAGCTGCTCATCGCCATGTTCAGTCACAAGCTGAATATGATTGTCGGCAAAATAACGCTTCATGAACGGAGGATAGCTTCCCCGCGCCTGCACATCGGAATGCATCAGGTTGAGCTGATTATCGATCTGGGCCTGCAGCACATCCTCCGGATCACTGGTCGCCGGATAATGGATCATACGCGCGAGCATGCAGCCGATGCGGAATTCCGGATTAATCTCCCGCCCTTTGCGGGTCGCGAGGCTGCTGGCGACGAATTGATGATGCAGCGCCTGATAGGACGCCTCGCGGATGTTATCCACCGTATCCTCTACTACCCCGCCGCCGGTAAACGGCTCGATGATGGTCGTATTGATCTCATTGAACGTCAGCCAATATTTCACTTTGTCGCGGTATCTGGTCATGACAGTCTCAGCATATTTCTCATAAAACGCAATCACCGCGCGGTTCCTCCAGCCCCCGTAATTCAGCACCAGCGACATCGGCATCTCATAGTGGGAGAGGGTAACCAGCGGCTCAATGCCATATTTACGCATCTCGTCAAACATATCATCGTAGAATTGCAGGCCCTTCTCGTTAGGCTCGGCATCATCCCCATTCGGGAAAATCCGTGACCAGTTGATCGACATGCGGAACACTTTGAAGCCCAGCTCGCCGAACAAGGCGATATCCTCTTTGAACCGGTGATAGAAATCAATCCCGTACCGTTTCGGGTAGCCTTCCGCTGAAGTATGCTGCATCCCGCGCTCGATCGTTTCACTGGTGACATGCATCAGCTCTTTGAGGTTGGTGTAATCTTTTTTCTTATAGTATGGCACCATATCTGCCGTGGACAATCCCTTACCGTCTGCGTCAAAAGCACCCTCTGCCTGGTTTGCGGCGATTGCTCCGCCCCATAGGAAGCCGTCTGGAAAAGTGGTCATTTTGTCATCTCCTCATTTTTTGAAAATCGAATGCTAAAAGGCGGGCCGTAACTGCGGGAAAGTTTGGACTTTCGGCCGCTGTTATGTTTGGATTTCCTGAATTATTCCGCTGTCAGCGGTAGAAATCCAAACATAGCTTATGCTTCCGATGCGAGCTTTCCTGCGGAAAGCTTTCAGGCGGACGCTATCGCTCCTACAGTTCAAACTTCCCTCCGTTACTAATACCTTTTGTTAGGATGAAGCGGATTCGGAGGTGACAAAATTCTAAGCCAACCCGATCGCTTCGTTCCGAAATCACTAAGCTCAAACTCAGGCTAAGACCGGAGCTGGCGCCTAGCAAATAACTTAGGCTAAGCTCCAAATCGAAGGTCAAAACTAAGATCCAAAGCAAAGATCAAAATTGAAGACCAAAAACTAAACCCAAAAACTAAGACCAAAAAACTAAGACAAAAACCAAAGACCGAAAACTAAAACCAAAATCGAAAGTCCAAATCGAAGATCCCAGCTAAAGCTCCAAGCTAAAAACCCAAGCTCGACCAAAGCTAAACCGGCAACCTTACAGCTCCGCCTTCAACACCGGCTCACCGAAAGCAACTTCGCCCAGCTTAAGCGGCAGAATCTGCTTGTAATCGGCCGTATTAGTCACGACCATAGCGGTCGTAATATCATAATTCTGGGCAATTTGCGCCAGATCGAAGGTAAGCAGCTTGTCGCCGGCCTGAATCGGATCACCGGCCTGCACATGCGCTTCGAAGAATTGGCCGCGCAGCTTCACGGTGTTAATCCCAACGTGGATCAGGAGTTCCATGCCGTCAGTATTGCGGATAACCATAGCATGCTTGGTTTTGAAGACATTCATTACGGTACCGCTGACTGGAGATACGAGCTCGCCGACCGTAGGGACGAAGGCTATGCCTTTACCCATCAGCTCATCGCCGAAGGTAGGGTCATTGACCTCTTTTAACGGAATCGCCTTACCGGTCATTGGTGCATAAGCTGTGCTGTCTGCGGTAGCGGATGCCGGTTCTACCTCAACCTCTACCGGTGCGGGAGCTGCCGGGGTCACATCTGCCGGTTTAGCGGCGATACTGCCGGAAATCTGCTCCGCATCATCAGCCTCTTCCTGGAAGCCAAGCAACACTGTAACAACCGCTGCAACTACAAAGGCAATGACCATCCCGCCGAAAGCGTACCAGAAGGTCTGTCCAACCAATCCCGGCAGACCCGGGATACCGCCGTTACCAGCCAGGGCGTATGCCTTGGCGCCGAACGCCAGCGCGAAGCCGCCGCCTGCCGCACTACCAATCATCGCCGCGATGAACGGCTTTTTGTATTTCATATTGACACCGTACATGGCCGGCTCAGTAACACCCATAAGTGCGGTGAAGCTGGTGGACAGGGCAACGGATTTCAGTTTCTTGTCTTTAGCCCGGAAGAATACGCCCAGAGTAGCGCCCGCCTGACCCATATTGGAAATGAAGGTCAGCGGCAGGAACTTATCGAAGCCGAGTGTAGCCAGATTGCTGATAATAACCGGAACCAGTGCGTAGTGCATACCCGTCATAACAATCAGGGACATCGCCCCGCCAAGCACGATCCCGGAGATCAGGCCGCCTTCATTCAGCAGCCAGTTAATGCCGCCGGACAATCCGTCTCCGACGAAGGTTCCCAGAGGTCCAATCGCAATCAGCGTGACCGGAACCATCACCAGGAGGGAGATCAGCGGAACGAGTAGCAGCTTGAGAGAGGGTATGATGAAGCGGTCCACTGTTTTTTCCACGTAAGAAAGAATCCAGATTGCGAGCAGAATCGGAATTACGGAAGATCCGTAGGAGACCGCTGTTACCGGAATACTGAGGAAGGATACGGGGTTACCGCTGGACAATAGTGCGCCCATATCCGGATACATCAGCGCCGCGCCGACACCAACTGCTATATACGGGTTACTGCCGAATTTACGCGCTGCGCTGAAGGAGATCAGCATCGGCAGGAAGTAGAATACGCCATCGCCAATCGCAGACAGGATACGGTACGTGTCTGTTCCCGCTGACAGCCATTCCAGGGTCACGAATAGAGCGAGCAGCCCCTTCAGGATACCGGCAGCCGTGATTGCGGGCAGCATCGGTGCGAATACACCGGCGATTGTCTCAAAAATCTTCAGAATCACATTCTGTTTCTTCCCGTCCGCCTGCTTATTTCCTTCCGCTGTCTGCTTGAGCGCCGGGTACTCTTTAACCATTTCGTCGTATACCTTAGGCACATCATTGCCGATAATGACCTGGAATTGCTCGCCCGAGATGTTGGTGCCCATTACCATATCCAGCTTTTTGAGCGCGGCCTGATCCGCTTTATTGTTGTCCTTCAGCTCGAAGCGCAGACGCGTTACACAGTGGTACACCGACTTCACATTGGATACTCCGCCCACCGACTTGACGATTTGCTGTGCTGTTTCCTGATGTTTCATTCGTCTTTCCCCCTAAATTGTAGGTCATAAAATCTAATAAAAAAACCCGAATGAACACGTGCATACGTAAAGAAGTGCATGCCGGTTTTCATTCGGGTTTTGCCTGATTGAACAGTAACAAGCCCCTTGTTATTTGGTTTTCATCAGCCTCTCCAGATGCAGTGTCAGATAGAGCTGCTCGGAATGGGTCATGACGTACTCGTAGTTCTTCAGGATAAAAGATTCAATCTTACGGATGCATTTGAAGGTGTCCGGATAATTCTTCTTAACCACCTTGTACAAATACTCCTCGGTATCGTCATGGCTGGTATGGGTGATGACCCGCTGGCAAAAATATTTGAGATGCGTAATGAATCTGAAATAGTTGACGCTGTCCTCGTCCAAATCCACGCCAAAATGATATTTGATAATGTTCATAATCTCCTGCAGCAGCTGCATCAGATGCGTCACATCGTTCATCGAATCATTGACTTCGGCATTGATGAAATGCAGCGCGATATTGCAGATCTCATCCTTGGGAAAATCAATCCCCAGCCGCTCCCGCAGAATCGTCAGCGCTTCCTTCGCAACATCGTACTCGGCTTTGTAGAAATGCTGTACCTCCCAGGATAACGGGTTGCGGACAATCTGCTCCCGCTCCATCCGCTGCACAGCGAAATGGATATGATCCGACAGCGATACATAAATCCCGTCACTGATCTGCTTATTCAGCTGCATGCGCGCCAGACTTACAATATCATCTGTCACCTGCAGGATTTCAACCGGCATTTCCGTAACAATCGCCTTGAAGCGCTCATAGATGGAGGAATCCTGAAGGCGGAAGACCTTCTCAATCCGCGCCTCGTCAATGGGGTCCCCTGCCCGGAACTGGAAACCGATACCCCGGCCGAGGATAAGCAGCTCCTGATCCTTGTCATCTACGGTGCTGACGATATTATTGTTGAAAATCTGTTTGATTATCACTTTCAGCCCACCTGATTTTGAGGAATAAAAAAGGGCAAAACAACAACGGAAACGAATCAATCATTCCCATTGTGGTTTTGCCCGCATTACCGGTAACAAGCCTCGGAAACAATTTAACATAAGCTGAAAACGGTGTCAACCGTCAGTATCAGAAATCAGCTTTGCTAATTATGCCCATAGCAGCGCTCTTTTTATGACTGGCAGGATTATGGCAGTGCAGCGGTGTGACTTCAATACTTCTGTGACTGTTGTGACTTCTGTGACAGTGAATCCTTTTCATAGCCAATATAGTAATAGTGAGGGATTTACTGGTAAATATTTCTTCATCCAAAGGAGTGTAACTTAGGTGCAGCTTAAGACAGGGGAACATGCAGGGATTTTTACAGGAAAACGTATTTCAGCCAGGTTTATCTTTGGCCTTATTATTCTGGAGATTATTTTCGCGATGACAGTGAACCTCCTTTTCTTTGAAAAGGGGACCTTCGATGACATTAACCGGCTGACCCACGGGTGGATAAATGCCACGTTATGCGCGGGGCTGCTCGGTCTCATGGTAATTGTCATTATTTATTTATGGGCAATGGTCCGGATTCCGCTGCGGGATCTGGGACTGAGACGGGAGAAGCTGCTGGCCGGATGCCTATGGACATTTGTGTTCTGGATGGCTGTCAATGTAATGAGCGCCTGCATCAATCTCATTGCCGGTACAGCACTTACATGGAATCATGACCTTGCCGACTTTCCAAATCTGTTTCTGGGCGCTTTGCTCGGGCAATTGTTCGGCAATGCCTTGCTGGAAGAGATCATCTTCCGCGGCTTCCTTTTTGTGCAGATCCATCATTGGTTGTCTGGAACGGGTAAGCCTTCTTCCCGCATAGTTAAGGCGCTGCTCATCTCGCAAACGGTCTTCGCCCTCATGCATATCCCGAACCGGATTTACGGCGGACTTAGCGGAATGGAATTTGTGTATGATTTTATCCAGCTGGTTATTCTCGGGATGCTGTTTGCACTCCTCTATGTCCTGACCCGGAATCTGTTCATCGTAGTGGGCGTCCACTCGCTGCTGAATGTGAATCTGGTGATCTGGACTAACAGCTACGCCACAACGGCTTCGCTTACCTGTATGGGCTTTGCTATCGGAATTCTTCTGCTGCTGCGGAGAAAGAAGATACATAACCGGAAATCCGTGATACATTATTGACGGTTTAACTGTAAAAAAAAGCAAGACCCTGTTTGCGGACTGAAGCCGCAGGGTCTTGCTTAATGGGTTCTAATTACCCGGACGAACAGGCTCTAGTGCATTTATCTGGGATACCGCGTAAGTCAGCTCCGTCAACGCAGAACTTAAATCAGCAATGATAAGCTGCATCTCCTCATAAGGAGGGACAAACGTGGGACCGAATTCAAAGGTGTAGCTGTAAATCTTAGGCTTGGAAGGGTCGCTTAAATGACGGCTGTAGGCATAATCCTGTGTCGTCCCGCTGGTATAATACAACTGGGCTGACTCTTCAACCTTGTAGGATTTGCCCCGTACGGCTTGTAAAGCTCCGTTCATCCGGTTCCCTAGATCACGCTCCAGCTTCTCATCCTGCGGCGCAATGTATTCTTTGTAGCGGTCCCTCATAAACTCAGTAGTTCCACGCATTCCGTCATACTGATGATTCAAGAAATTCTGGCCGGGGTCAGTGGTTTGGTTATTATCATCCCCCCAGTTGTACATAATTTTCTCTCCAAAGCTGTGAATATCCACATAAAAACGGATTTGTTGGTACGTATCCAGAAGATACTTGATATTCTGCGATTCCGGCTCGGAGAATGGGGCTGGACCAAGGTAAATCAGACTGTTTTTATCTGCTGAGGTACCGATTGTACTCCCCCACAAGAAATCAAAATTCCGGTTCAAATCAACGCCCATCGGTCTCCCGTTCTCATCAGGCCGGCGGTTCTTCCGCCACCAGAAGCCATTACCCGCCAGCTGATCATTCAATGAATCCTGCTCATGGTTTTCCTGACAATACACCTTGCCATCCGGATTAACCTCCGGAAAGATAATCAGGTCTACAGATTCCAGCGCCTGCTTAATTTGCTCATAGGCAAAGCTTTTGTTGCCATACTGGATGGGCTGTCTGCTTGTATAGGCTTGGGTGAGCTTGGTTAACAAGTTAATGCAAATGTCCGCCCCCCCCCACTCGCGCGCATGCACATTGCCAGTAATCAGAATGGCCGGTTTCATTCTGGCTTGTTGTGGAGCGGCACTGAGCTTAACCGCACGGCATGTCCGGCCCTCCCAGGTCCGGTTAGGAAGAGTGATCAGCGAGACCAGCCCCGGGTTTTGCCGGCTGAGCAGCAGCAATGTATTATCGATTTCATCCACAGTCATATAACCGCCCCGCACCGACTCAGCTGTGAAATTCGCGGCATTTATCTCTGACCAGGTATAACAGCTCTGAAGGCTGCTCTCTGGATTGAACGTTGATGGCTAATTTGTATTCTCTGCCGTCAGCCTTGACTACTGCATGATAATGCGGGGTGCTGTCACCTGTGGGTGGTGCAGGTATTCCTCTGATGATCTTTCCTTTTAACACTCCGTATGGATTCAGCGGCATAATAATCGCTCCTTTTTAGTGTGTAGTTTGTGTTGTATGTGCTTGCTTCAACCGCTCAAGTGCCCATTTGGTTATGGACATATCCTGCTCAAGCAGCAGCTTAGCCTCTTTGAACAGAGTAATGAATTGTTGATGCTTACTGTTTATATTTTCTCTGGTACCTCCAAAAAGGAATGGAGCTGTTATGTGAAAACGTTCACTCAATGATACTTACTTTTATTTACATATTTGTTTGTTTGTCATTATCTACTTATGTATTTAATCAGAATGACCGTGTATAAAGGGCCATAATTTTCATGCTGTACTCATCACACCCCTTATGACGTCTCTGCTTGAATATAATGGATTTTATAAAAATTCAAATTTGTGAAAGTATATGGACGTTGTATTTTCCAGCACACTAGCCAGCTAAAGGAGACATGACATGAAACTCAAAGAAACCACGAATGAAATCCCCGCTAACCTTGATCCAAGACTGCAGCGGGTCATTGCTTTCAATCAAAGTGAACACAAAGAGGCTCATCCGCATTTGTTCAACGCAGAATCAGCGGAGACAGCGGATGCCCGTGAAATCGCGGTTATCGCCAAGGTAAAGGATATTGAGGCGTGGAAAAATCTGTCCGGAGTCCGGCAAATTGCCGACCTGGGCAGCGTGCCTGAGGAGCAGGAGAATGTACGGCTCGTCACCGCCCGGATTGCCGCAGACCAAATTGAGCAGATCCGCAAATCACCGGCCGTAATGAGCTTGAAGGCATCACAATTGTTAAAGCCCCAGCTCTTTAAGACCATTGAAGAAACTAAAGCCCGGGCGGATTTGCTGAATCAAAATACTAAAAGCAACGGCGGGAAAGGTGTCGTCATCGGGATTGTGGATTATGGATGTGACTTTACCCATAAGAACTTCATCCATTCAGACGGGACAAGCCGTATTCTTAGCTACTGGGATCAGACGCTTCCTGATTCCAGTAATAGCGAGTTTGGATACGGCAAAGTCTTTTCTCAAGCGCAATTAAGCCGTGCTCTGCAAACAGATGCTCCGTTCGCGGCGTTACACCTTCCTGACCCTAAAGATGATATTGAAGATTGGCACGGAACCCACGTTATGGATACTGCTGCGGGCAACGGTAACGGAACCAATACACCCGGTCCTGCCCCTCAGGCAGATATCGTATTTGTGCAATTGAATGCCGAGGATGTTCCATGGTCGGGACCGGACGCGGTAAAAGGAGATTTCGGGAGTTCGGCGCATCTGCTGGAGGCTCTGCAATACATCTATAAGCTCGCCGGAAACCGGCCGTGTGTCACCAATATAAGCCTGGGCACCAATGGCGGACCGCATGACGGCACTTCTCTGGTTGAGGTAGGATTCGATACACTCCTTACTGCTGCTAACAATCGGGCCATCGTATTGGCCGCCAGCAACTCTTATACCCATGGTATACACGCCAGTGGCATAATCCGCCAGAATGAGGTGAAGGATCTCCGCTGGATCGTGGAACAGTCAGACCGTACCTCTAATGAAATCGAGCTTTGGTACGATGCAGCAGATGAATTCTCCTGCCAGTTAATTACTCCGGATGGGGAGAACCTCGGTGAGGTTAAGCTCGGCACGACTCACCAGGCGGTCGGGAACCGGAATGAAATCCTGATCTTCATCTCCCACCGGAAACAAGATCCGAACAACGGTGACAACGTCATCAATATCTTCATGGAGAGAGGTTTACCGGCCGGTGCATGGACACTTAGACTGCGCGGAGAGAATATCCGGTCGGGGAAATATCATGCCTGGATTGAACGGGATGATTTTGGCCAGTCCCATTTTGAAAAACCACTGGATAATACCCATACCCTCGGTTCAATCTGCTGCGGCAAAAAAACAATCGTTGTCGGTTCATACAGCGCCAAAGAAGCAGGCACACCACTTTCCTTCTTCTCCAGCGCCGGCCCGACACGGGACGGAAGACAAAAGCCCGAGATCAGCGCACCTGGAGGAAATGAAACCCAAGATGAACCTGTGAAATTCAAAGTTATGGCCGCTAAATCGGGATCAATAGATGGTGTTACTCCTATGATGGGCACCAGCATGGCGGCCCCGGCAGTAACCGGCATTATTGCCCTGATGCTCGCAGAAGCGTTGGCACACGGCATTTCCTTATCCAGTGAAGACATTCACGAGATTCTCCGCAAATCCGCAAGACCTATGTCGGGCAGCTGGCATGACCGTTATGGCTTTGGACGCATCGATGCTGCTAAAGCCGTACAATTAGTCGCCGAATTAACGCCCGTCCATTAAGCTCATCCGCAAAGGGGCCAACAACTTCTGTTGGCTCCTGTTGTACATAAGACTCTTATGTAAATTGAATGTAATCCAGAGTTTAAACATTAAGTATATCCTTCTACCACACGACATCGTGTGGTATCTTTGATGTAGATACAGGTGCAATATCATACATGAAGCTATTTCTAGATACTTAGGCAAAGGAGAGTCAGCATAATATGAAGAGTATCGCTGTTTTTTGCGGTTCGAATGACGGCGCTTCGCCCGTATACAAAGAGTATGCTGTTGCTCTGGGCAAAGAGCTGGCTGCACGGGGCATCACGCTGATCTATGGCGGAGCTACTGTCGGCTTAATGGGCGCTATTGCAGATAGCGTCATGCAGGCGGGGGGACGCGTGATCGGGGTTCTGCCCCATTTTCTCAAGAAAAGAGAAATCGAGCATACCCGTCTAACCGAACTGATTATGGTGGACTCCATGCACGAACGGAAGCTGAAGATGTCTGAGCTTGCCGACGGATTCATTGCCATGCCGGGCGGGCCGGGCACGATGGAGGAGTATTTCGAGATCTTCACGTGGGCGCAGCTCGGTCTGCACCAGAAGCCCTGCGGGCTGCTGAACGTCAACGGTTATTACGATCCGCTGATTGCCCTGTTCGGCAACATGGTCCAGGAGAAGTTCATGCAGGAGAAACAGCATTCCATTATGCTGAACGATACGACTGCGGAGGGAATTCTGCAGCAACTCGCTGATTATACCCCGCCTCCGGTGAAGAAATATCTTACGGATGAGCGGACTTGATGGACACATAGTGTTATTGAGCATAGTAAACCCCCTGCGCGAGCCTCTCTGCAGGGGGTTTGTTCTACCGTTCCATATACCGAGATACCGGGTAAGCGCCGCTGTCTGAATCTCAAGCGCCCGGTCAATACCCCGCTGTCATTATTGCTCTCCCTTAATTGTGAAATCCACATTCGTCAGCTGCTCACTCAGACTCCAGAGGCGGTCCGCCGCTTCAGGGTCGACTGCGTGCGGCATCACGCCAAGTGCCAATGAGCCTATACGGCGGGCAGCCTCGTTACGGGTGACAGCTTCGGTATTCTCCACCAGCGGGGCAATATCGCAGTTCTCACAGTAGACGCCGCCCATCCCTTCCAGCTGCGGGCTTACCGCGCACCAGACACTGCTCGCTGCCCCCTGCTGTGCTGTTTTGAGATTCCGCGAAGGATCTAGAATAGGGTTGCCAGCTCCGTCAATCACACCGGCGGCTTGAAGTTCCTGGAAGGACAGATGCTCCCCGAGGCCCGTACCGGCGATGCTGCCCGGATGAACGGAGAAGGCGCGCACACCTTCGTCCCTGCCGCGCTTGTCCAGCGCCAGCGCGAACAGAATATTGGCCGTCTTCGACTGGCCGTAGGCGGACATGCGGTCATAGCTGCGGTGTACGAAGTTCGGATCTTCAAATATGACCGGGGATTGCCGGTGTCCCCATGAAGATACCGAGACGACTCTAGCCCCCTCGGCCTGACGCAGAGCGGGCCATAGACGGGCCGTCAGCTGAAAGTGTCCCAGATGATTGGTAGAGAAGTGAGACTCGTATCCCCTCTTATCGCGCACCAGGGGAGCAGCCATAGTACCCGCACTGTTAATCAGTATATGCAGCGGATGGCCTGTGGCAAGAAACCGTGCTGCGAAATCATCAATGGAGTACGGGTCCATCAGATCCATCCGCTCAATTCTGACATTGTCTATTCCGGCAAGTGCAGCTCCCGCTCTGGCGGTATCCCGCGCCGGGACAAGGACCTCTGCACCGGCGGAAGCCAGTGCGCGCACCGTTTCGAGCCCAATCCCGGAGTACCCGCCGGTAATAATGGCAGTGACGCCGCTGAGGTTTGTGCCGTGCAGAATCTCCTCGGCAGTTGTGGAGGCTCCAAAACCGGAGCCGATAGGTTGTTGCTGGTTAACTGTCATGATCCATGACCTCCTTGAATAACATCTCAAGGCTATTATCGCTTGCCCGCCATGGACATAATAGACCGTTTCTGCCTAAAACTTGCCTAAAGCTGCAATCGATCTTTTACCACCCCATTCTGCCTATTGCTTCCGTACAAGTTACGGCTATACTGTACACTAACAGTACAGGCTAGAGAGAACTGAACCTATATAAACAGGAAGGCGGGATGTACAATGACAGAGCAACAGCTCGAGACCCGCGCCGCTTCTGGACAGAGTACCGGTAATCATCAGGAGCAGATCGCCGGGATCATCGCGCAGACTGAGAAAATCACCCTTGCGGACGGACGCCATCCCACTGTGATCCCGTATCTTTCGATTTCCCGCAACTGCCGGATAACCCCGCTGATTCCAAGTGTCTTAACGCCTTCCTTTTGTCTGATCCTACAAGGCATGAAGAAGCTGCACTACGGCTCAACCAGTCTTGAATATCTGCCGGGAGACTACATGGTGTCCATGATCCATCTCCCTGCCTTCGCGCAAATTGCCGGGGTCTCCAGGGAAATGCCTTATATCGGTCTTCGCATTGACATCACTACACAGGAAATCGCCTCTGTAATGACGCAGGCTGGAATCAGCATAAAGCCCAGAAACAAGAAGGTGAATAATGCCGCCTTTATTGGCAAAGCCGACTCCAGCCTTCTGGAGGTGTTCAGCCGGCTGCTGAAGCTCACAGGCAACGGCAGTCCCCGGGAAGCCGTCTATCTGTCCGGACTCATCAAGCATGAGCTGATCTTCAATTTGCTGAACGGCGATTACGGGCATTTGTTCCTGCAGGAGGTGCTCTTTGACCAGAAAGCCGGAGGTATCGGCCAGGCCATCGAATGGATTCACCAGAATTACAGCCGCTCCTTCACCGTCCATGAGCTTGCTGATGCCAATAATATGAGCGTGTCCGGCATGCACCATAAGTTCAAAGCCATTACGGCAATGGGACCGTTGCAGTATCAGAAGCAGCTGCGCCTCCAGGAAGCCAGACGGCTCATGCTGAGCGGTTCCATGGGTGCCACGGCTGCTGCCATGGAAGTAGGCTATGAGAGTGCCTCGCAGTTCAGCCGCGAATACCGCAGACTGTTCGGCCTCCCGCCGCTCAAGGATATCCAGGCTGTGCGAAGAAGCATCGACCCAGGTGAATTCTAGCAGCCGATTGGGAAGTCTGACGCTCCCGAAGTATACTAGAGATGCTGGTCCCAACTATTACTATTCGCAGACGCATCTATAGCGATTATAGCCTGCACACCCTGCCAGAAAGAGGTTGTTCACATGTCGTTGTCTTCTTATTCCGCTCATGATGCTCTGGGGCTTGCCGCCCTTGTCAAGGCACGTGAAGTCTCACCCCGCGAGCTCGTGGAAACCGCCTTTGCCCGGCTCGATGAAATGAATCCGCTGCTGAATGCAGTAGTCCGCACCCGGCGGGAGGCAGCGCTGAAGGAAGCGGATGAGATGCCGGTTCTTGATGATGACACTTCCCGGCCGTTTGCCGGCGTGCCCTACCTGCTGAAGGATATCTCCCAGGCGATCGGCGGAGAACCGCTGACTTCGGGTGCACTGCTCATGAAGGACAATATTGCCAAGCGGGACTCCAATTACGTAGCCCGTATCCGCCGCGGCGGCTTCATACCGCTGGGACACACGAATACCCCGGAATTCGGCCTCAAAAATATTACCGAGCCCCTGCTCCACGGCCCGGCGCGTAATCCGTGGAACCCCGCCTATTCCCCCGGCGGTTCCAGCGGTGGTGCTGCTGCGGCCGTTGCCGCAGGGATCGTTCCGGCCGCCGGAGCCAGTGACGGCGGCGGCTCCATCCGCATACCGGCCTCGTTCACCGGCCTGTTCGGACTGAAGCCGACGCGCGGGCGCACGCCGGTCGGCCCTGGCGTCGGCCGCCAGTGGCAGGGCGCGTCGATCGACTTCGCCCTGACGCGGACTGTGCGCGACAGTGCCGCGATGCTTGATCTGCTGCAGGTGGTGCAGCCGGAAGCTGCTTTTCAGACCCCGCTGTATCCGGGGGTCTATCTGGATGATCTGCTGAAGCCTGCGCAGCGGAAGCTGCGAATTGCGTACACTACAGCTTCGCCGGTGGGTACACCGGTATCGGAAGAAGCTGTACAAGCTGTGATGAACACTGTAAAGTGGCTGGAATCGGAAGGCTATGCAGTCGAGGAAAAGCTGAGTCCGGTTAACGGGGTCAGACTGATGGATAACTACTATACAATGAATGCCGGAGAGGTATCGGCAATGTTCCTGTCGCTCGAGAGCGGTATGGGCCGTACGATTGCGGCAAGCGAAGTGGATATTGTTACCTGGGTGCTGGCCGAAGCTGGTAAACAGGTCTCAGCTGCAGAATTCGTACACAGTCTGCATGAATGGGATGTGGCCGCCGCGCAGATGGCGGCGCTGATGGACCGGTTCGACCTGTACATCACGCCTGCGAATGCGGATTCCGCACCGAAGATCGGAGAGCTGACCCAGACGCCTGAGGAGATTCAGCAGCTGCTGGAAGTCAGCAGTCTGTCCAAAGACGCTCAGCGGCGGATGATCTACGAGATGTTCGAGCCCAGCCTAGCCTATACGCCTTTCACCCAGCTGGCGAATCTGACCGGTCAGCCGGCGATGAGTGTTCCTGTGCATCTCACACCAGAGGGGCTGCCGATCGGAGTTCAGGTCATGGCCTCCAAAGGCCGCGAGGACCTGCTGCTTCAGCTGGCCGCTTGTCTGGAACAATCACCGCTGTGGGTGGGAATGAAGGGGAACCCGTTGTTTGCCTGATATGTATTTGCTGAGGCTGTGTGTGTAAAGCTGGACGAGATGCAGACTGACTGCGGCTGCGTGCGATGTACGCTGGCGGAACGAGGGCTATACGACTAATAAGTGGAATAACAACACTTAATTCCCTCGAAATTTGCGAATATGAGATTTTAGTTGGATAAACGACACTTAATTCCATGCATATTGGCTGATATGAGCATATTGGGCACAATTAAGTGTCATAAATCCACCTAATTCCGATTCAGCAGATGGCGCGAAAAATTAAGTGTCATAAATCCACTTATTACAGCTTCCGGCTGTAATTTATCATAGTTCTGTCTATGAACGGATTAGCTGAGTATTATGAATATGCAGATTAGCCTAGACGCAGCTTCAGGTTGCTCACTGTGCATATGAATTGAAAGGTTACTCTTAATAGCAAAGGGTGTCCCGGCAGGAATACTTTACATTTCATAATTCACATCATCATGTAGGCTTGCCTGCCGGAACAACCTTATAATTGAAGCACTTAGCGGGGCCGCAGCCTGCGCAGGGGTTACGCCAAAAAGCACATAAGAATAACAAGGAATCCAGCAGGCCATCCCGCTGCTCCCGGACCGCGAAATATGCTTTTTAACATCTGCTTCATTACATATACTTCCTCTCACGCTCATTGTCTTGGTGCCAGCAACGCTCATTCAAAAGAATGACCGGGCAGGCTTCCCTGTTCTCCATCACTTCACCGCCAGCCGCAGACATCTCATATTAGAGTACTCATAGCCCGCCGCTTCATAAAAATGCAGCGCCCGCGCATTCTCCGCATCGGCCAGCAGGGTGATCCGCAGAAATCCGTGCTCTTTGGCGTAAGCCACTATGCCGTCCATGAAGAAGCGGCCGCTGCCCTGCCTCCGCTCTTCAGCTGCTACAATGAAATCCTCCAGCATAATTACCGGCCCGCCTTCAAACGTGCTGAACGCAAACACCAGATTCACCATACCGGTCACCTTATCTCCCTGTTTGAGCAGCAGTAATTGACCGCGTTCCGGATGCGCCAGAATCAGCCGCAGTCCCGCCCTCTGCTTGTCCAGGTTAGCCGCACCGGCGAAGTCCTGCTCCATTTCAAACAGCTCCTGCAGCAGCAGGCACATTTCTTCCAGATGCTCTGTCCCGGCTTTGGCTATTGTCAGCATAGTCCCGTTTCATCTCCATTTCCATTTTATTGGGATTGGCTTAAGGCTCTGATGATGCTGAAAATAGCGTGATGATTAATCTCTTGCCCTATCATAAATGATTCCTGCCATAATCAACTGTGACTTTTCCCCTGTGAACAAGAAGGCCGCTAAACGATACTGTATGTGAGATTCTTGCAAGAAGCAGCCTACTACGAATAAAAGGACTGAGATCATGACCAGAAGTATTATTGTTACAGGCGGAGCCATTATTAAAGATAAATACGGCCGGATATTATTACAACAACGGTCTGATTACGGGGATTGGGGATTGCCCGGCGGGGGAATGGAGGCCGGAGAAACGATTGAAGAGACCATGATTAGAGAAGTTAAAGAAGAAACCGGACTTGAGGTCAATCACTATAATCTACTCTCCATTTATACAGGAGCAAGAATGATGTACACCTATCCTGATGGAAATGAAGTTGTGTTTGTCATGATCTGAAAGAAAAGGCCATAGGAATTCTAAGAACCTGATCATGTTCTATAAAATAACAGCAGGCGCCATGGACTTTGTTGTGTCCATGGCGCCTGCTGTTTCCTACGGCGCATCCATCCGCGACACCAGATACTCGCGCAGGCTGCTGTACTCCCCGCCGCTGCGGATGTCAGCGAAGGAGCGGCTGACGCTGCCTTCAGTGAGCGGATTGGCGAAGTCCTCGACAATTCTGCCCGGTCCGGGATGCATGACAATCAGGCGGCTGGACAGCAGCAGTGCCTCATCCACATCATGGGTAATGAAGAACATGCATTTCCCGGTCTTGCGCCAGATCTCCCGCAGGTGAATCTGCATATTCTCGCGGGTCAGGGCGTCCAGCGCGCTGAACGGCTCGTCGAGCAGGACGATCTCTGGCTCGGCAGCCAGAGTGCGGGCGATGGCCGCCCGCTGCTTCATGCCTCCGGAGAGCTGGTGGGGATACAGTCTGGCTGAAGCCGTAAGGCCCATCAGCTCCAGGAAATAAGCGACACGCTCCCTCCGCTCAGCCTTGGGCTGGTTCTTCATCCGCAGCCCGAACTCAATGTTACGGGCTAGCGTCAGCCAGGGAAAAAGGTTCGCCTGCTGGAACACCACGCCGACCTCGGAATCCGGCCGGGTATGGCGTTTGCCGTTAATGGCGATGCTGCCCTGCGAAGGCTTCAGGTACCCGGCGATAATGTTCAGCAAGGAGGTTTTGCCGCAGCCCGAAGGTCCAAGGACTACAACGAATTCGCCCGGTGTCAGCTGCAGATTAACCTCCTGCAGCACCTGCCTTGCTGTGGCCCCTCTGCCATAGGTGAGGCCGATGCTCTCCAGCAGGATACCCTGTCCGCTGCCGTTGGAGGTTACCGGTACTGCAGCAGCTCCGGCCATACCGGAAGCCGCCCCCCTGCGTCCGCTCTCCCCGTAATTCCCGGCACTCAGTACACCTGTACCACCGGGACCGTCCAGTTTTTCTTCCAAGATCATCGCGCCATCGCCTCCTTGTCATTGCTGGTCTAATTACCGGTATACAAATCGCTCCGCAAAGCCTGCTGGTAGACCGAGAGGTCCGGTGAATCGGTGATCGACTTCTGCTCTACAAGGAAATCACCCGTGTCCTTCAGCAGCTGTCCGAATGCGCCCGGCTGATCCGGCGTGCCCATATATTCAGGGGCTGATTGCTGCGAGGCATCCAGCACGATAATTTCATTCATCGCCTTAAGGGTGGCTTCGGCGCTAAGTCCAAGCTCAGCAGACATCGCTTCCGCCGACTCCTGCGGGTGATCCCGGTAATATTTCACCGCTTCATCCAGCACAGCGATATAGCCCTTAACGGCATTCGGATACTTCCCGATGAAATCCTTGTGCACCACGCCGAACTCTCCGGTAATGCCGCCTTTGGCCGCCACATCGGCTGAGGTGATGATGACCTTGCCGCCATCCTCCACCAGCTTCGACTGGCTCGGCTGCCAGGTATAAGCACCGTCGATATCGCCTCTCTGCCAGGCGGCAACGATGTCGGGAGCCTGCATATCAAGTATGGTAATGGATGCAGGATCAATGTTCTCCTGCTTCAGTGCCGACAGCAGGCTGAAATGCGAGGTGGAGCCGAAGGTGGTAGCGATCTTGTGGCCTTTGAGCTCGGCGAGGGAGCTGATTCCGGCAGCACTCTTGACTACCAGCGCCTCACTCTCGCCGATGACATCATGAATATAATAGATTTGATCCGGCAGACCTTGGGCTACACCGGAAGCTCCCGGAGGGGTACCCAGCAGACCGAAGTCGATTCCGCCGCTGGCAATCGCCACGTTCACGTCGCGGCCGGAATCGAACTTGAGCCAGGATATTTTGATATCGGGATATTTCTTCTCCAGCAGGCCGAGGGACTTGGCCAGCAGCTCTCCGTTCGGTGAGACCTGATAGCCTATGCGGATTTCCGTCGGCAACTCTTCCGCCGCGGCAGGTGCGGGCGTAGCTTCCTCAGCCACCGCCGCAGCTGCCTCCGTAGCGTTGGCGTTCTCTGTGGCAGCCGCCGTTTTCGCTGTATTGCCGCTGTTCCCGCTATTGCTGGCAGAATTGCCGCAGCCGGATATCACCACCAGCAAAGCGAATATTGCCAGAAGGGTCCCTAAGCGAAACTTTGAATGAAGCTGTTTCATATATTTTCTGCTCTCCTTTTATGAAAACCATAGTTATTCATTGCTCCGTCCAAGGCGATACACGCCGGATTAAACTGCGGATAATCAGATCAATCACGATGGCGATCAGTGCCATGATGATAATGCCCAGATACATAATATCGCTGCGCAGGAACTTGCTCGCATCCAGCACCAGCCAGCCGACTCCCGATACTGCAGCCACCATCTCCGCAGCTACCAGCGTGGAATAGCTTACCCCGACTGCGGTCCGCAGTCCGGTTAACAGCTCCGGCAGCACCGAGGGAAAGATCACGAAGGCATACAGCTTCCAGCCCCGTGCGCCCAGCGATCTGGCCCCGTTGATCCGGTCCGGACTCAGCCGCTGCACACTGAACACAGCCGTAATGAAGAGCGGAGCGAAAGCCCCGAGAAACAGCAGCAGCACCTTCGACACATCTGTAATGCCAAACCAGAGAATGAGCAAAGTGTAGTAGGCAAGCGGCGGCAGCGGCCGGTAGAATTCGATAAAAGGATCAATAACCGCACGCAGCACCCGGTAACGGCCGCATAGAATCCCCAGCGGCACAGCCGTAACAAAGGCTGCGGCGAGCGCCAGAAACAGCCTGCGCATGCTGGTGCCGATATGGTTCAGCAGCGTTTGGCCTTTGTACCCTTCATGCAGAACATCGGTGAAGGCTGCCCATACGGTCTGCGGCTCCGGCAGGAACAGCGGATTCACCCACTCTCTGGCACTGACCAGCCACCACAGCAGCAGTGCGGCAAGCAGGGAAGCCACCGAAATTCCCCGGTACAGCCATTCTTTGGACCAGCCTGCTGCTGCAGGCGGTAACGCGGATGCCGTTGATTCAGCCGGATTCCGGCCGTTGCCCTTTGGTTCGCTAACGCTGATACTCTGCCCTTCCTCAGGACGCGCTGCCTTCGGTGTATTGCTCTGCATGTTGCGGGTCTCCTCTCTCTTGCCGGCATACAAAAAGGCCTGACTCCGGCAAGCAGGGCAGTTTCCGCCCTTGCTCCGGCTAATCAGGCCTCCGGCTGTCCGGTAGGCTTGTACCTGAATTTATGAATTTATTATTCTGAACCCGTTACGATGTCAGCCTTAAGCCGATCATGCCGATAATAATGATGGCCAGGCATATCAGTTTGGACGGTCTAAGCGATTCTCTATACACCATGGCCCCCAGCACGACCGCTCCGCAGGAGCCGATGCCCGTCCACACGGCATAGGCCGTCCCGACAGGTATCGTCATTACCGAGCGCGACAGGCAATAGAAGCTAAGTGCAAGGGCGGCAACTGCGGCAACAGAGGGCCAGAGATGCCGGAATCCCCGGGAATATTTTAATAGAGGAACACTGGCGACCTCCGACAATCCGGCAATGATCAGCAGCAGCCAGCCCACTAGCGCAGGCCTCCTTGTTCACGGTCTGCCGGGGACGTCGTTGACAATGGCAGGAAGTGCCCTTTCTTCAGTGCCCGGCCAGGCTCACCGCCCCGAAGCGCTGCATCTGCTTCACCGCCGCCTTCCTGCGCCTCACTCTCATCCCCAGCCGTCAGCTTCAGGCCGATCATGCCACAGAGCAGCAGCAGAATGAAGAAGATCCGCCAGAACCCGGCGGGCTCGTTCAGCAGCAGCATTCCGGCAGCGGCAGTGCCTGCCGCCCCGATGCCGGTAAATACGGTATATGCGGTTCCGACAGGCAGCCGCATCATGGCTTTTACATATAAGGTATAGCTTATTCCAATGCAGCACAGGACAAGCAGGCTCGGCCAGAACAAGCGGAAGCCTTGACTGTATTTCAGCCCGGTGGCCCAGAAGATATCCACCAGTCCTCCGGCAACAACATAGAACCAGGCCGACATGCTGCGGTCCTGCAATGCAGAAGTCTGTTTCAGTGCATTCATATCTGTGCTTCTCCTTATCCGTCTAGCCGATGAACTGGAGCATGGAGCTGAAGGATTTGATCGTTTCCATCATTTCTTTCTCCATTAAGGAGAGATGGTGCCGCTTCGTCCAGGCCAGGACAATCGACACATCCAGCTCCGTATCGGCAATATCGAGCGGCACAATGCTGCCCTTGTTCAGGAAATAATCACTCATGAATTTCGGGGCAAAAGCGGCGCACAGGTTCTGGCCGATCACATTCTCCAGCATCGGAAAGCTGTCCAGCCGGTAGGCTACGTTGTAGTCTCCGTGCTTCTGCAGCAGCTCGGACACCCAGCAGTCGGTAGCGAACTCCGTATTATACAGAACCAGCGGCTGGGCCAGCGCTTCCTGCAAGGGAACTGCCCCCCGGCCTGCCAATTCTGAATCCTTGCTGACAAGCAGCACCAGCCGGTCGCGGAACAGCTCTTTGATGCAGAGATCCTTCTCCTCCGGTTGTCCGCAGGTCTTCATGACGACACCGAAGTCCGCCTTGCCGGCCGCAATGTCGCGCAGATTATTGTTCGATTCCCCGACCTTCATCAGCACATTGACACCCGGATGCCTATATTTGAACGTAGTTAGCGCATTGACCATGATCGTGTTGCTGATGAACGGCTCCACCGCAAGATGGATACTCCCGGTCATGGCCTGCGTATTCTCCTCAGCCAGTGCCTTGATGTCTTCCAGCAGGTCGATAGCTTCCATCGCCTTCTGGATTACAGCCCGACCGACATCGGTCGGCTGAACCCCCTGGTTAGTCCGCTTAAACAGCAGAATGCCGAGTTCAACCTCAAGCTTGGACACCGATGAGCTCAGCGCAGGCTGGGAAATGTAGGAGCGCTCGGCAGCCGTCGATATGGAGCCCGTTTGGGCTATCGCCACAATATGATAGAGCTGTTCCAGACGCATGGCTTCTCCCTCTTGATTCTTAATAGCCTCATTATATAACTATAAAACCAATGTGACTACTAGGAAAAAAGTCTGCTTCATCTCCTGATGCGTCCTGCTGCGCCGGTGTTCAAGGCACCCATTGCTCCAGCTGCTCCACCAGTACCGGAAGCGGGTGATACCCGCCGAGACGCAGCTTGACCTCGCCGTCCAGGAACAGCACCAGCTGCGGGATGCCCCGCAGGCGCAGACTCTGAAACAACAGCCGGTATTTGCCGGCATCTACGCCATACACATTCATCCGGCCCTGGAAATCATGGGCTATGGCCTCGGCTACCGGGAACAGCTGCCTGCAGATTTTGCAGCGCCGGGAACCGAAGAAGACAAGTACAGGACCTTCACTGCCGAAAGCGAGCGCTTCGAATTCACTGTCCGTAATATGGGAGACCGGCCTGCGCGGAATTTCCGGGCGCATGCTTACACTCCGCCCCCCGCACCTGCTGTCACTGGCTCTCCCGCCTCTGCGGGTTTTCCTGCCGCCGGGATCTCTTCCTCCGCAGAACCGGCCAGAATCTGATAGATGATCCCGCCCTCAGCATTCTCCGGTACCGGGGACCCGGTAAGATGGCAGATGGTCGGCACGATATCAACGACTTTGACTTTGCGGCCGATGACTTCCCCGCTCTTCACCCCGGCTCCCAGGGCAATAAACAAAGCTCTCATGGAGTACCCCAGCAGAGTGTGGTTGCTGAGGCCGTTGCCGTGGCAGCGGGTGAAGTCAGCCTCAAGGATGTAGAAAATATCGCCGGAGTTCTCTCCGCCAAGACCCACTACTTCCATGTCATTGCGGTTCAGCGCGAAGCTGATGACTCTTCTGCCTGTCTTGGGATCACGGTAACTGTACAGATCATCGATGATCTTCGCTACCGTGCTGTCATAGTCTGCCGGATCAACAATTCCCTGTGGATCACGGCCTTTTACATTGAGATAAATGAAGGTAGCGCGCTGAGCAACAGCTGTCGTCCGGCTCCAGTCAATCTCATAGCTGCCTCCGTTTTCCTTAAGCTGCGTGTACCCGAGGTCACCGAGAATGCCGACGTTGATGCCCCACATGTCGCCGATCAGCGGGTGATCAGTCTCGGGGTTCTTCGCGACTCCCGCATGGTCGGAGACAATAAAGGCCGCCGTCCCGCCGTCCAGCCGGTCCAAGAGAGCGCTGATGAAGCGGTCGCTGATCTCATAGATTTTATAGATAATCTCCTGATAACGTTCATACTCCGCAGACGCAGCGGGCAGCGTATGGTCCAGGTAGAAATGATTGAACATATCAATACCGTGCATGTGAGTGTAGAACAAATCCCACTCATTGTTATCCAGCAGATGATTGATCGCATCCACATGCCAGCTGTACATTTCCTCAATCGATTCCAGCAGCACCTGATCCGCCTGCGGATTCAGACGGCTGTAATTGGAGGGCTGTAGCATCGGGCCGACTTTGCTGTATAGCTCCTCCCCGATATTTTGCGGATAAAAGTATTTGCCCGTCTTCAAATCGAGCACATATGAGGCGTAGAACTTAAAGCTGTTACCGGCGGGGTCCAGCTCCAGCACACGGATTTTGTAGGCGACTGGAATGTCCGCGCCCTCAATGCTGTAGGTGTCATAGATCCAGCCGCTCCATTCTCCGGGTCCGGCTTCACCGAGAGGCACCGCTGCCGTTTTGGAGGCATAAATCTGAACCCGGCTGTAATCCCCTTGATCATCGGCAACCAGCAGACCGTACCGTCTGGCCTGCCCGTTATTTACCGGAACCGCGAACTCACGCGCTCCTGCCGGAGCAGAAGTCCAGCCTTCAGCCGGTCTCAGCGGCGTATAAATCTGATCCGCAGTCGGCACATCTGCAGACAACTCTCCATCCTGGGTCGTTGTGACCAGCCCCGGCTGGGTATAGCCATAGCCTTCGTAAGTATCCTTGCTGATCTCGGCCTTCTGCGACGTTTCTTCTCCTTCAAACCGGCAGTTGGCCCCGGTATTATCCACGACATGGGGGATTTCAATTAGCTCGGCATATTCCGCGCGGCCTTCATATACTTTCTCATAGTCAATGTAACCGCGCAGATTGGTGTAGATGCTCGTTCCGTCCACATAGATTGCATCCTCCACCTGCGGCGGCCAGGACGTTGGATAGTTGAAAATAATACTCTTTTTGCCCGCCCGTGCATAAGCCTGCCAGATCGTCTCCGCCTTCAGCAGCCCCGAGTCAAAGCCATAATCCAGCACATCCAGCTCATTGCCGAGCGTATGGTTCCAGAAGCAGGTAATGCCGTGGGTCGCCGGATACGCGCCCGTAGCAATGGATGCCCAGTTCGGCGGCGTTATCGCCGGAAGCACGCTCTGCATACCCAGATCGCTGGTGGTTACACCGGCATCGAGCGCTCTTTTGAAGCCCGGAAGCTTGCCTTCTGCCACATATTTGCGGATGACTGCCGGATCTGCACCGTCCAGACCCAGCAGCATTACCTTCTTCGCTTTGCTGTTGTTGTTGTTGTTATTGTTGTTGCTGTTGTTGCTGCTGCTGTGAGCACCGTCTTTGCCGTTTGCCATAACCTCACTCCGTCCAGGGATTTTTAGATATTCCTATGAGATAACTAGGAATTAATCTCTGTGGTCATTATAGACGGCAGCCCGTGCGCTTGTTAAATAGACGTTGCTTATACGGGTATAAGCGGCGCTTATCCCCGCAGGACAAGTGGAAACGGCTTTGCCGACCTTATAAAGCGGGATCGTTCAGCGGGATCGTTTCAAAGCGAAATATCCCGCCCCATTACAGGTGCAGGATATCCTCTGGACTCGATATTCCGCTTCAGTCCGGAAGCTTAGCTCCACGCGTGCGGAACTCCCGCGGAGTCTGGCCGGTCTGGCGGTGGAAGAGGCGGGAGAAGTAATGGAGTGAGCTGAAGTGGTATTTCTCGGCAATCTCGGTAATACTCAGCGGGCTATGCAGCAGGTCTTCCTTGGCCCGGTTGACCCGGAAGCGGTTCATATACTCCACAGGTGAGGCCCCGGTAGATTTGCGGAACAGCTCGAAGAAATGCCCCCGGCTCAGCTGAAGACTGCTGTAATATGCCTCCAGCGGCTTCGGTACATCATGCAGCAGATCCTGCTCCATCTGTTCCAGCAGCGAGCTGATCCGCCGGTCCGGGATGGGCTGGCCGCTCAGCAGCAGATGCAGCAGATCATCAATGAACTCCTGGAAATGGCGCTGAATCGTCAGATTACGGATGAAGGTCTGCTCATTGTCGAACTCGCCTGCCTTATAGAACTTCTGAAACCGCTCTGTCCACCCGCGCAGCAGCCCCGCGTCCATGAACTGCGGAAGCGGATACGGGAAAAGCGGACCCAGCAGCTCCTTCTGCAGCTGCTCTGGCTTATAGCAGATCGGACAGGCCCATTCAAAGACGCCCTCCCGGTCCACATGATGCCAATCGAAATAGCAGCACAGATGAACCATGGGTTCGGCAGCGTCCGCACGCCATTCATGAAGCTGCCCGGGCGGGAGATGGATCAGCATTCCCGGACTGACCCGGTGGGCATGTCCCCCTGTTAACAGTGTCCCGTAACCTTCGCTGATCAGGTAAACCGAGCTCATATAGCAGATTCGCGGGGAGCTGGATTGCCCTTTGGCAAAGGGATAGCGGGTAGCCAGATAGACGTAAGGATGTATCGCGGAAAAGTTCATACGCTCCTCCTCCCCTCCTTCCTCCCTTTCGTTGGTGGTTACTCTGTAACGTTCGAAGCCTGCGCGGCTTCAATGGCGGCTGCCAGCTCTTCGTAAGATGAACCCGGCAGCAATTGGCCGTTCACCATAAACTTCGGTGTCCCGTTTACCCCGTAATTCCCTGCGGTTTTGAAATCCTCTTTGACCGGAAGCATGTACGTATGCGCCTGCAGATCCTTCGCGAACCGGTCATAATCAATGCCGCTGATGTTGTCCTTCACGAAATCAAGCATAAACTGCGGGGTAGCCCAAATCTTCGTCTCATCCCCCTGATGGTCGTACAGCTTGCTCATGAATTCCCAGAATTTATCGTTGTCCAGGGCAAATACCGCTTCACCCGCGCTAGCTGCCATAATCGAATCCCGGTCGATGAAGGCGAAGTTAATGAAGAACAGCTCTGCCTTGCCGGTATCTATGAATTCCTGTTTGAACTGTTCAAAATAGGTCTCCTTCCACTTCTTGCAGGCAGGACACTTGAAATCGGCGAATTCAATCACCTTGGCTTTGGCTGTGGTGCTGCCGAGATGCGGCTGCTTCTCATATTTCAGGCCATTCGCATCGAAGTCTCCGCGGATTTCCGTATAATTGGGCAGTCCGTCCAGCCCGCCCGCCGCCCTGGTCCGGTTAAGGAACGCTACGGATACAGCCAGCACCATCACACAGATTACGATGACCGGAACTGCGAAACCGGAACTTTTCTTTGTTTGTTTTACCTTCGATTTAGCCATTGCTGTTTATCCCCCTAGATAAAATTAACACCGCTTATTGATAGCGCTTTCTATGCTGAATATAAGCTGGAGGATATTTCAGCGTAAAGGTACACTTGCGGCAGCAGGGTACCTTTCCCCCGTTCAGACTGGGCGTGACAGTCCAGCGTCAATTCACCCGCCGATCGTGCAACAACCGGACCCTACGCTAAATACTTTCCGGCGGGATTCGCCTACGATTTATGTCAGGTAAACCCTATAGACGGTTTAGTACATTTAGAAAAACAGGTCAATACAGCTTGGAGGAGGCATAACTAAGATGAAAAAAACTAAGGTATCATCGGTGACGGAGGGTGCGGAGGTGGCGAAGGCGGAGGTGGCGACGATTGAGGCGGAAGTGATGGTGGAGCTCGAGATGGCTGGGGCGGTAGCTGCGGTGACGGAGATGGTGGAGGCGGTATCGTCGGTGATGGAGGCAGACCCTATGGTGGTGGAGGAAACTGTGGAGGTGATTGGAGCGGTGACTGAGATGGCAGAGGCGGTAGCGGCGACGGAACCGGGACCAGCAGCAGGTTATGCAGCGGCAGGTAGTCTGCTTCATGCCCAAGAGCAGGCGGGGCGGCATAATATTACCTTCAGCGGTCCGGCGGCGGATTTCTTCGAAGGGGCGCTGCTGGGCAACGGCGGGCTTGGTGTGGTGGTGACCACCCGGCCGGATGCGGTTATACTGCACTTCGGACACAACAATGTCTGGGATATCCGGATTGCCGAGCATCATGCGGAGGAGATTCTGACCTTCCAGGAAGTGTACGACCGCTTCGCTTCGCTTCCCGCTAATCTCGGCCAGCTTACGGACAACCCGTGGTACCGCGAATACTGCGAAATGGCCGGAGACAACTACAGCAAGCCCTACCCGCGCCCGATGCCCTGCGGCTCGCTGCTGCTCCGGTATGACCGGCGCCGCGCGGAGGTACTCGGCCACACGGTGCATATTGGCGACGGACGCTGCACGGTTGATTTCCTGATCAGCGGCAAGCCGGCGGTGTTCGAGCTATTTGTGGAGGCGGAGCAGGACCGGATGTGGATGTCGGTAACAGATACGGCGACCGGTTCGCAGGTTCCGCTGTTCCATGAGGCCAGGCTCATTCCCGATCCCAAGACACCGCAGGAGTTCCCTCCGGCGTCTTGGGAAAACGATGCTGGTGCTGGCCTGATGTCTTTTACACAAATTCTGCCGCACATGGAGTTCCCCGCTTCGCCTTACCTTCCGCATGAGCGGGACAAGGCGTTCCGGCTGGCGGTCCGGCTGCCTGGAGCAGAATTCATTGGCAGCGGCAGCATTGCCCGTCTGGATAGCTCAGGGAAATCCGGCGGATTTCTGGCCTGCGCAGAATTGCGGGAGGGACCGGCAGCGGAGATAGCGACTTTAGCTGACACAGGAACTGTAATCTGTGCTCAACCTGGACCTAGCGCATCTGCCAGGATGAACGCGCCGACACGCGCCGGTTACGACCACGCGCTGGCGCAGACCCGGGAAGCATGGCGGGAATACTGGGGGCATTCCTTCATCACCTTGGAGGATGAATTCCTGGAGCAGATCTGGTACCGCAATCTCTACTTCCTGAACTGCTCCGTCAAAGCGGGAATAACCTGCCCCGGCCTGTTCGCCAACTGGAGCTACGGCTCCATCGGAGCGGATTGGCACGGAGATTATCATATGAACTACAACACCCAGCAGCCATTCTGGGTGACGTTCTCCAGCAACCATCTGGAGAAGCATCTGCCCTACGCAGACATGGTGGATCATGTACTGCCGGTCAGCCGCAAATGGGCACGCGAATATTACAGACTGCCCGGCGCCTATTTTCCGCATTCTGCCTACCCTGTAGAAATGAGCATGATGCCTTACCCTGTTCCGCATTGGGGCTGGGAAATATGCGAGACTCCATGGACTGTACAGAGTTTATGGTGGCATTATCAATATTCAATGGATGAGGAATTCCTGCGCAGCCGCGCCTTCATGCCTATGAAGGAAGCCGTCCTGTTCATGACGGCTTATATGAAACGTCCCGAAGCTTATGGTCAGCCCTGGAAGGACGGCTGCTATCATATTTTCCCGACGGTGGTGCCTGAGTTGTATGAGATCACGCCGGGATTCGCCCGCAACAGCGATTGCCTGATCGATCTGACGCTGACCAAATTTATCTTCCGGGCATTCATCAGTGCCTGTACCGTTCTGGGTGAGATTGAAGCAGAAGGAGCCCTGCTGACTGAAGTACAGGATATCCTGAATCACTTTCCGGAGTATCCGGAAGCCGAATCCGCTTCGGGCCGTGTATTTGTATCCGTAGCTGGCGAAAATCCGGACACCGTCTACAATGTTCCGGTTCCGCTGACCACTGTCTTCCCCGGCGAAGAACACGGTCTGCATTCTCCTCCGGCAGAGTATCAGACGGCGGTGAATACTTACCGCAATCATCTCAATGAAGGCGGGAATGAGCTGGTGTTCCAGCCCCTGGCCGGGGCGCGGCTAGGTATTCTTGATCTGGAGCGGTTCAAGCGGCAGATCCGGTACTGCCTGCTGCCTAACGGCACCTGCACAGATAAAGTGCTGATGAGCGGCGGACGCTACTCCGATACGGACGACTTCAGCTTCATGGCGCGCATGGGTATCTGGTTTGAGAATTTCGCACTGCCCGCCGTTATCAACGAATGCCTGCTCCAGAGTTATAACGGCGTGCTGCGCTTTTTCCCCAACTGGCCGGAGCATGACAGCGCAGAATTCCGCAGCCTGCGCGCGGTAGGCGGCTTCCTCGTCAGTGCGTCCATCCGGGCAGGTGAAGTGCAGCAAATCGAGGTGTTCAGTGAAGCAGGAGCTCCGTTATCCTTCTATATTCCTTGGGAGCAAGGGGCCGAATGTACCCGTTCCTCCGGGGAGATGCAGACCTTCACAGGTATGGACGCGGATATGCAGACTTCTGCCGGGGAAATTATCCGCATCGTTAAAGCGGGGGGATAGCTCCTAAACAAATCAATCGCCAGAGAACAAACTAGGAAAAGCCACTTTGGCAACTTGCTTGCTGAGGATTTGCAATGACTGGATTACGGTATATGCGGCAGGCTTAATCTTAGTTGCACTTTGTACAACTATATTATCTGATTTAGCACGGATTATCCGTTTAGTTGTATTCCGTACAATTAAACTGCCGTACTTAGATGGTTTTTACCGATTCGGACAAATTTAGTTGTACAGACTACAGTTATAAGAGGCGAGCAGCCCTTTTCGCCTTTTTTAGTTGTACATTATACAACTATCACGGAATTCCCCGTTGGAACTGAATACTCAAATTGCTGCATGTATGAAATGTTTGAATGAACTCACTACTCTAGCTCTGATGTAGTACGATTCAGTCGACAGTTCCATAGCGCCATAGTCCCCTAAGGCTTCATTCCCGCCAAGAACACACGGTTATCGTGCAAAAGCAGCAAATAAGCGGGGGCGAAATTCGCCCCCGCTTCTCTTACGCCAACAGCTCCAGCCGGCTGCCCAATTTGTAGCTTCCGCCCGCTTCCGCCTGGAAGACTGTTCGTACCTCACCCCATCGTACCGTCACCATTCCCGGAGAAAAGGTACGGACCTCGGCTGCAGTCAGCTGGCCGTTATCCCAG
The DNA here is from genome assembly GCF_037963255.1 of Paenibacillus sp. FSL H8-0259. Lineage (NCBI taxonomy): Bacteria > Bacillati > Bacillota > Bacilli > Caryophanales > Paenibacillaceae > Paenibacillus > Paenibacillus sp. FSL H8-0259. The sequence goes on along the minus strand of NZ_CP150147.1, from coordinate 2,084,653 downwards.
GCAACATCCACTTCCGCATTCCCCTTGGCCCGCAGGCCGGATACCGCTCCAGTGCTCCATGCCGCAGGAAGGGCAGGCAGCAGATGAATCTCTCCCGCGTGGCTCTGCAGCAGCATCTCAGCAATCAGCGCTGTACCGCCGAAATTCCCGTCGATGACGAAAATATTGCTCTCCGCTCCGGCAATACCCGATTTGGAGTAGGTGAACAGATTATCGAAGCACAGGCCGCCGATCAGGTGAGAAATATGCTTATAGGCATCCTCCCCGTCATGCAGCCGGGCAAACCCGAGTCCGAACAATGCCGCCGTGAACTCCACATCCTCCAGCTCGTTCTGTTGCATCCGGTTCTCCAGCGTAACTCTGGCTGCCCTGCTGAGTTCCGGTGTCCGGCCGGGAGTAATCCGATTGCCGGGATACAGTGCGAACAGATGGGACAGATGGCGGTGCTCCGGCTGGGCTTCCTCATAATCCTCCAGCCACTCCTGCAGCTGCCCCTTCCTGCCGATCTGAAGCGGCGGCAGCTTAGCTGCAGCCGCCTGGAGCATCTGCCGGAACGCTTCATCCCGGTCCAGAAGCGCTGCCGCCATCAGGCAGAATTCAAACAGCTCCCGGACCAGAATCTGGTCCATCGCCGGACCCATAGACAGCTGCTGCGCGCCATCGCCAGGATCACCGGGATAGAAGCTGTTCTCCGGTGAATTCGCCGGTCCGGTAACCAGCCAGCCATGCTTGGGGTGGATACACATGTAATCGAGGAAGAATACGGCCGCCTCTTTGAGCACCGGATAGGCTTGGCGCGCCAGGAACTCACGGTCCAGACTATATTCATAATGCTGTATCAGATGTGTGGCAAGCCATAGTCCGCCTGTAACATTAAGTCCCCATGAAGTCTCCCAGCCGGGAAGCGTAAATCCCCAGACGTTCGAAAATACATGCGCAACCCAGCCCTTGCTGCCGTACAGATTGCCTGCCGTTGATTTTCCCGCCTGTGCCAGCTCTTCAACATAGCGCATCAGCGGAAGATGGCTGTCCCCCAGATTCGTAATCTCCGTAGGGTAATAGTTCATCTGGGTGTTGACGTCCAGGTGATAATCACAGCTCCAGCCCATCCGGCAGGCTTCCCCGTCATTCCAGATCCCCTGCAGATGCATAGGCAGCGGCGAATCGGCCCGTGAACCGGCGATCGTCAGGTAACGCCCGTACTGCAGGAACAGTGCGAACAGCTGGGGATCATCCCCGCCGCCCCGGGCCAGGGATTGAATACGCTGACCGGTGGGGAGATCCGCCTTATCTGAGCGCCCCAGGTGAATATTCACCTTGTCATACTGGCTGCGGTAATCGGCAATATGCTCTTCTCGCAGCAGTTCATAGCCCTTGCCTGCCGCCTGATCAATGGTGCTGCGGCTTTCTGATTCCCAGTCCGCATCTGTACGGCGGTAATTCGTGCTGACGGCGAAGTAAATCCAGGCTTCATCCGCTCCGCTGACAGTCAATAGGCCGTCACCGCTATGAATCGAACCGCCGGATATCACCACCTTGACCCATCCTTTGGCATAGACTCCGCAAGTGCCGTTGCTGTGTATATTTTCTGTTGCCTGGCTCTTGAATTCCAGCATATCGCCTTCCACGGCTGTCGCTCTAAACTGCCCCGTCCCGTTCACCAGACTGAGCGAAAAGGACACTGTACCCGGCAGTCCGCCCCAGATCCTTGACGCTACCAGATCACCCGCATGCGAGGCAAAAACCTCACGGTGCAGCGTTGAACTCTTACCCTGATGCACCGCTCCGGCCACCGCATTCGTCAGATCAAGCTCCCGCCGGAATTGTCCGCCATCTCCTGATTCCTGCTCCCGGTTCTGCATCTGCTCCGCAAAATCAATCACCACCTCGCATAGTCCGAGGTTCGTGCCGAAATTCTGCTTCTTAGGCTGCAGATGCCGCTTAGCCAGACGGTCGCCCCCTTCGTAATCCCCGCTGAAGAAATGCTGGCGCATTTCTTCCAGCGCAGCCTTACCCCCTCCGGAGGAAGGTACCGGGTCGCTCTGCCCCGACCAGTAGGTGACCTCGCTCATACTCCATACTTCGCGGTGCGGAGCAGCCATCACGACTGCCCCTAATCTGCCGTTCCCCAGAGGCAATCCCTGGGCCCAGCTCACTGCCGGCTCAGAATACCATAATTTGAAATCATTCATACCGCATTCTCCTGTCTGTCATAATCTGCCCGCCTCCAGCAGGTTCAAGGCACGCTTACATTCACTGTTCCTCTATGCAAAAAGAATTCGCTGTCACGTCTACCCCGCTACAGGCTGTAAGCCGGACAGCATTCTCAAGGCTTGAGAACCTTTCCTCGTCCATGCTCTTGTCCTTGTCCTTGTCCATTTTCCTGTTTCGATCTCCCGCATCTGCCGCCGCAACAACCACACGGTTATGTCTGAACGTTAAGCCCTGCGTGCTTCTGGCACCGAGAACGGGGGCATCCCCAGTCTCAAAGTGGTTGTGCTCTATGCATATATTCCGGTGCACAGGTGCCCTGCTGTCCGCTTCCTTATTCTCCGGGGCTATGTGGATGACCGGAGCTTCACTGCTGCCGCAGGCAATAAACTGGTTCCCGGCAATGGTCATGTCCCTGGCCACACCGGACTCATACCAGGACTCTACATCGGCAGCAACCAGTATGGCGCTCATCTGCATCCGTTCGAATACGTTATCCCGGATTACTGTTCTGCGCCGCGTAGCCGCCAGAATCCCTCTGGTCGGAATCCGCGAGAAAACATTCCCCCTGATCTCCACCTCAGGAGTCCAGGTGACATTCTCAATGACATCATTTCCGCCGATGCCCGGCGGAACCGGCCCTTCCAGCGTTAACTCCAGTTCGCGCGGATTCAGCTGCCGGACACCGGCAACCCGGCTGGCTGCATAAGCTGTCAGGGATTCCGCACGGACGAACTCAATCTCATCGCCCGGGTGAAAGGCCATGAACCCATACGTTTGCGGATGCATAAAGCGGACCCTCAACGTGTTTCCGGCAGACTGCCCGGCAATCCGCAGATAGGTGCCGTGCACATTGATTGCATCATCATGTGCCCCGCTAAAGCGGCTGTCTTCGATCAGAAGCTGTCCCCTGCAGCCGGACAGATGAATGAAATCGGCGAATCCGGCCACAGTCCGCCCGGTTTCAGGGCGCGGCGACAGATCCAGCTGCCGGAAGAGAAGATCCCGGCTGAACTGGCCCACGATCCCCAGCCCATGCATGAAATGCACACCTGCGTTCTGAAACGTCACGCCGGAGCACTCCGTGATGAAGATTCCGGCCTGATCCCGGATGCCGTCCCGTACCTGCAGGACATTCCCCGGGGTAGCCTCCGGCCGGAAACCGAAACAGAATCGCAGCCTGTGAGGGCCGATCTCTTCGACCTGCCGGGCCTCTGCCAGCCAGTTCTCCGTCCGCCAGGTTATGTTCTGCACGGGATCATAAACCTGCATCGGGCCTTCACGGAACCGCCAACCCTCGCCTGTCCAGTCCAGCCTGCCGCCGATCAGCTCATACCGAGAATCCGGGTGCACGGTGACTTCGCAGAAGTCTGCACCGCATTGCTCCACGGTCATCTCGGCTACTGTAGGCTGGACATAATCCAGATGCAGGTTGCGGATCTCCATGTCCGTGCAGCCGTCCAGAATCAGCATCGTCTGCTTCCCGTGGAAGAGGAACAGCGAGCCGTTCCCGTCCAGTGTCAGCTGACGCCGCCCCTTCAGCAGCAGCCCTGCGGTTTTGGTCACATCGGGAAGCTCTTCCTCGCTGGCCGTGTTGGTAATGTAATAAGGAACCCGGAGCGCGGCGTCCGGGTAGAAATGATAGCAGCCCTGCGGGCAGTCCAGCAGCACCGGTCCTTCCAGCCTGCCTGCGGCTTCTATTGCCCGCCGCATCGCAGGCTGGGCATCCCCGTCCGAATCCGGAACGGCGCCGAAATCAGTCAGCCGTAGCACAGTCCGGTGAACCGGCTGATCATCGTCTACGGGATGAACTTCGTGATGAATATCAAACACCTCCCGGATGAATAGTTATGAAGCAGACGGCTCATGAGTTGCCGGACTGCTCAGTTGCGGTGCTGCATCAGTTGTGCAGTAGCTTAAGTACCCGCAGACCGGTCCCGGTACTCCGGCTGTCCTTGTGCCCTGTATTGCGGACAGTAATCTGAAGAATACCGCGCTCCGCTTGAATCGGGAACAACGCCAGGATTGGACGGTAAGCATTCAGGCACCAGTCATCGAACAGATTGACTTCAGCGTAAGGCCCGCCGTTCAGCGAATATTCCACAATACCCGAGTCCGGCCCGTACAGCAGCACCAGTCCGGCACCTTGTCCCGTCACCGTGAAGCTGAATTCTGCCTGCGGATCATCAGTATAGGCATGCTCTGTAGAGAACCGCCAATTCATCAGCGGCTCCCCGGGCTCCAGCTCCTGGGTGCGGAAGCCTGCGGAATAGGCGGCGGCACTGTAATCCAGCAATCCGCCGTACTCATAATTCCGGCTATCCAGCGGAATGGGCAGCAGCGCTTCCTCTCCTGCTTCCTGTATCAGCTGTACCGTCTCTTGCGCTTCTGCTTCCTCTCCAGGTACTGCTGCTTCCCGCCCCGTTTCCTTTTTCAGCACCGCCGTCACTTGTGCTTCTGCTTCCTCTCCAGGCACCCCCGCTTCCGGCCCTGCTTCCTCCAGCCATCCCGGCTGAACGCCGCATGGCACAATCGCCTGCTGCAAGTACTCCTGCACCAGCCCTGCATACAGCGCATGCCCCGCATCAAGCGGATGGTATCCGTCCGGAGCGAACCTCTTCCAATTCAGCTCACCTGTGTGGATCATGGTATACACCTTCGCCGCACAGTCAATCGACGGGATGCCATAATGATCGGCCACCTCCTCATGCACGGCGATATTAAAAGGCTTGTAGCCGGTCAGGTTCTTGTCGGCTGCCGTGTACACGAAGATCAGCTCCGTCTCCGGTGACAGACGCCGGCACTGGCGGACAATTCCCTCCATACCGCGGATGGACTCCCCGCGGTCTTCCCCGTCATTCACGCTGAATTCAACAAACAGCAGGTCTATTTCCCCGTGGCGCAGCACATGCTCCTGCAACCGGTGTGCACCGAAGGTGGAGGTGGTCCCGCCGACCCCGGCATTGATGCAGTTCACGGGATGGCCGGCGTAGAGCCTTTGCAGATATGCTCCGGTCAGTGCACGCCAACTGGTGGCCTCCGCATCCGAAGCACCTGCCCCTTCTGTAATCGAGCCGCCCAGAAACGCGGCTGTAAGCGGGGCAGCCCCCGCAAGCTTGCTTCTCATCCCGGGCAGTCCCCGGCGCGGTTCAATACCCGGAATGCCTCCGCTGTTCTGGTATTGCATAATTCCACCTCTTTACCAAATGAATAGGCCTTAGCCTTACTTGCGGTGAATACTTGAACGTGTTTGAACGTCCCTACAAACAGCAATGCCGGCCAAGGAGGCCGGCATCCGTTTTGCAGCGGTTAGGCCGCCCGCGTTTCCGCGCTATCCGGCTTTATTTCGCTGACACATCATAAGCCTTCTGCAGAATCTCCAGATAGCGGTCCAGCTTCAGGTCTTTAAGACCTTTTACATAAGCATCCCAGTCCTTGTTCAGATCCTTGTTGCCCGTAATGAACTGCAGCTCGTTCTGCTCAATGTAGTTTCTGAGGTTCGTCTGCAGCATGCTGGCTTCGTCGATGTCACTCGGGTCAATCCAGATCGACCAGAGCGGGAACAGGTCCTTCGGTTCATGGCCCTCATACAGCAGCGTAGCATCATAGAGTCTGCGTTCATATCCGTTGGAAGCATAGATATCTGTTCCCTGGACAAAAGTATCGCGGTACTCCTTCGGCATATAGAAGTGACCCATTCCGCTCCAGCCCGCATTGCGCGGCGCTTCGCCTTCTGCCATCGGAATCTGCTTGATCACCGGCTTCGAATCCTTGCCGAGTGCCACATCGCCTTCACCCGGATCGGTCCAGTCAATGCCTTTCATTCCGCTGGCCGAGTTGGTCTGGCCTTCCGGGGTGAACATATAATCGACCATTTTGATCAAAGCAATCTGTGCTTCTTCACTCGCTTTGTTGGTAATGACAAACTTGGCTCCCGGCGATACACCGCCTGCATCATGGGTGGCGAACGATACGCCGGAAGGACCGGTAAGCGGAGCAAGCGGGTTGTAATGCGCTGAACGCGTGTTGCCCGGGTCAATATTGATGAAGATGGCAGGGTGCATGCCCGCACCGGCGCCAAGAATTTCCGCATCGGCGTTCTCGCCGATTTTTTTGAACGCTTCAGCATTCTGGGTAAAAGCCCCCGGATCAATCAACCCGGCATCGAACAGGGATTTGATATAGGTCAGGCCCTCTTTCCATTCCGGCTTGATGGCTGCCGATTCGACCTTGCCGTCCGGTGTCAGGTTGAGGTAATTGCGGTCATCGTCATAGACGAAGCTGTTCATCAGATAAGGAATAATCCGTACACCGAAATCTTCAGTGGAACCGCTCAGTGGCACTTCATCGGCCTTGCCGTTGCCGTTCGGGTCCTGTGTCTTGAAGGCTTCCAGCATCTGCTTGAACTCTTCGGTAGTTTTCGGTTCTTCCAGATTCAGCTTTTTAAGCCATTCGGTGTTGATCCACATTTTATTCGGATAAGAGCAGTGGAAGCATTCCGTGTAAGCACCCAGCCCGTAAATATTGCCGTCCGGCGCTGTGTTCAGCGTCTTCAGTGCAGGTGTTTTTTCCATTGCTGCCTTAATGTTCGGTGCATACTTGTCAATCAGATCATTCAGCGGCACAAGAACGCCCTGCTGGCCGTATTTCAGCACATCGCCCTGCGAGAATTCATCAATATAAGCGGTGAGCAGATAAGCATCAGGATAGTCGCCACTGGCCAGCGAGATCTGTCGTTTCTCTTTGGCCCCGTCGGACGGGTTGATCTGCCAGTCGAACTTAATATTGAATTTGTCCTGAAGGAAGGTGGTGAATTTATTGGTTGGAATATCAATGCCCGATTCCTGGACAGCAAAGACGCTGACTTCAACAGGTGCTGCCGCAGCCGGTGTATTTCCGCTTGCATTCCCGCTGGTGGCCTGGGCGCCCGAAGGGCTGTCTGTATTTTTGCCCGAGCATCCGCTGATCACAACTGTAAGTACCGTTACCAGCATTAACAAACTAATAAGGCTTTTCTTCAAAATCAATCACTCCCTTTTTTTGAGTTGAACAGGGTGGATATTTCTTGCTGCCGGCTGATGAACTCACCCCCTTTGCAGGTGTACATGCCAGGCCTCAGCCCTTAACGGACCCGACCAGCATCCCTTGAACGAAATAACGCTGCACAAAAGGATAAATCACCAGCACAGGCAGCGTAGCCACAACAATCAGCGCATATTTCAGAAGCTCCGCCATCTGCTGCCGTTCCACCATCGCCATTGCATCCATCGCTCCGGAGCTGTTGTTCTGGATAATAATACTGCGCAGCACCAGCTGAAGCGGGAACAGATCCGCCGTCTTCAGATAGATTAGTGCGTCGAAATAGGAGTTCCACTGCCCTACGGCATACATCAGCACCAGCACCGCAAGGATCGGCTTGGATAACGGAAGCACTACACTGCGGATGAACCGCATGTCACTGCAGCCGTCAATCTCGCTGGCTTCAAGGAGCTCCTCTGGAATTGAGGCCTGGAAGAAAGAACGGGCGATGATCACCTGCCACACCCAGATGGCATTCGGAATCAGGAGCGCCCAGCGGGTATCGATCAGGTGCATCTGCCGGACCACCATATAGGTGGGGATCAGCCCGCCGCTGAAGATCATCGTGAACGTAATTACCATCATTAACGCATTCCGTCCAAAAAACGCTTTGCGCGACAAAGGGTAAGCAATCATTACCGTCAGCGTTACGCTGATCAGTGTGCCAGCCGCCGTATAAAAAATTGAATTGGCATAGCCGGAAACAATCTCATGCGTGCTGAACAGCACCTTGAACGCCTTGAAGGAAATATCGACGGGCCAGAGCCACACACGGCCGGAGGTTACAGCCGCCGGGCTGCTGATGGAGCTGCTGATAATGAAGATAAGCGGGTACAGGACGGCTATCACCACAAGGATGAGCACCGCATAGACCACAGTGAGGAAGATCCGGTCACCGGTGGATTCTTTGATTTTTTGGGAAACTGCTGCCGAAGCGGCCATACGAGCACTCCTTTCCTACCAGATGCTGTTGTTCGTGATTCGTTTGGCCAAGCCGTTAACCGTAAGCAGCAGGACCAGATTAATTAAGGAATTGAATAAGCCGACAGCGGTGGCGAAGCTGTAATTGGCATTCAGCAGACCGATCCGGTACACATACGTAGCGATGATCTCGGAATTGACGATATTCAGCGGATTCTGCAGCAGATATACCTTTTCGAAACCGATCGCCATCACATTGCCTACATTTAGAATAAGGATAATCACAATTGTCGGCACGATGCCCGGAAGGTCGATGTGGCGGATTTTCTGGAACCGTGAAGCTCCGTCCACCTTGGCTGCCTCGTACAGCGTAGGGTCGATGCCGGCCAGGGCGGCCAGATAGATGACGGCGCTATAGCCTGCGGTCTGCCAAATATCGGACCAGACATAAATCGAGCGGAACATGCCGGGCTCCCCGAGGAAATTCACCGACTCCAGCCCGAAGAAATTCAGGGCAATATTGGCGAAGCCGAGGCGCGGAGCGAGAAACAGCATAATAATCGATACCATGACCACCGTCGAGATAAAATAAGGTGCGAAGGAGACCAGCTGGACAAACCGTTTGAACCGTCCGCCGCGGATTTCGTTGATCATCAGTGCCAGCAGGATGGGAATCGGGAACCCCGCCAGCAGCAGGAAGCCGCTCAGCAGAATGGTATTCTTCACCAGCGTCCAGAACATCGGATTCTCGAAAAAGAGTTCAAAGTTCCTGAATCCTACCCATGGACTGCCCCATATTCCTTTGATGACGTTATAATCCTTGAACGCCAGAACCGCATTCGCCATCGGATAATACTTGAAGATCAGAAAAAACAGCAGAGGTGGAATGACCAGCAGATGGAGCTGCCAGTGCTTCAGCATGCTTTTTCCGGCGTTAGAGAGCCAGCTCTGGCCTTTCCTCCGGGGCGCCGGCTTGTTGTTTAATATCAGATTTTTCTCCAGATTAATCCCCCCTAAAGTCGTGCCAGCGTGTACTGCGTTGGTTTGTGCCCATGATTGTACTTCGTGCAAAAATCGCTGCGGAAGCGTGTGATTGGTTTCTGTGTGGCTTCGTTAGTTCATTTTGCGTAAAACTTGCTGCGGAAGCAGGTACTTGGTTGTGCTAAGTTGCTTCACTTGGATTGCTTCAAGCAGAACTTGCTGCGGAAGCAGGTGTTTAAGTTTGACTGGCTAAATTGTGTGATAGCGCTTTCTCCACGACTCGATCATAAGGTCCTGCGGCGGGTCTTGAACAGGTACATTTCCGTATTTTGCGTACAGTTCACCCGGATTCCGGGGTCCATTGCATACGCTTACATCCCGCATTCCGCTTATACCTTGTCCAAACCAGGGGCACTTCTGCCCCTCATTTCCTCGGCTCGCCCACTTTTGGCGGATTCAGGGGCACTTCTGCCCCTCAATTCCTCGTCTCGCCCACTTTCCGGCGCATTTAAGGGGATTTATCCGTCTCATTCTCCCGTCCCGCCCACTTTCCGGTGCATTTAAGGGGATTTATCCCTCTCTTTCTGCCTTCCCGCCCACTTTCCGGCGCATTTAAGGGGATTTATCCCTCTGATTCTCCCGTCCCGCCTACTTCCGGCGCATTCAAAGGGATTATCCCTCTTACCCTCCCGTCCCGCCCACTTTCCGGCGCATTTAAAGGCAGCTGCTATTTCCGGCTAACTCAACTTGGTACTAATTTAAAATGAGAAAATTTGTTTTATCAACATTTATCTGAATGGTGTTCTTTTCCTAATGGTGTTCTTTTCTAAACGATGTACTTTACCAGACAAGAAAAAACGGCCGCGCGTCCGGACCATGGACAGCTGCAGCCGCTTAAGCATGTGAAATCAATACTATTCGCCATGCGATTGTCGGTAGGTGCTCGGCGAAATGCCCGTCAGCCGCTTGAACGCCCGCCGGAAAGAATGTGAGCTGTTGTAGCCGACTCTGGCCGCGATCTCATCCACCGTGTACCGGCTCTCTCTCAGCAGGATTGCCGCCTCATCCATCCGCACCTTAATCAGGTGATCCGAATAATTCACCCCCGTCACTTCTTTGAACAGCTGCGAGATATATTTCTCGGGCCGCTCCACATGCTCGGCGACGCGGTACAGGGTGAGCTCGGTATCGGCGTACATTTCTGCAGTATACTGGTACATCTGCTTGATGGTCTGGGTGTGCGCATCCTTCTTTTTGTTGGTGATGAATCCGCACAGCTCTCCGGTCAGCTCAAGGAATTCCGTCTGGATTCTCTCCAGCGGCGCCGAGGTGTCAATGTCGATAATCTGCCGTTTGACGCTCTCCCCCAGCGGGGACTCCATGAATATTTTTTGATCCAGCAGCTTGAGGAAGGTGCCCTTCATCTCCCCGATCAGCTGATGCTTCATTTCCATAGACAGCTCGCGGGGCCCCAGATTCTGTGCAAAAGTAGCCTCCATAATCCGCTCCGCCTCGGCCAGCTCGCCGGCGCGGATCGTACTGATCAGACGCTGCTCCGTCTCCAGAGGATAATAATAGGTCGTATTCTCAATCTGCACCTCCTGATGGCGCAAGACTCCTTTACGGTTCGTATATACTGCATATTCCAGCGCCTGTCTGGCCTGCTCGAAGGACTGGCTAACCTCAGTAACCGACGAGAAATACTCCCCGAAGCCGCCCTGCACCGAAATGCGGTATTCCTCAAACACCCGCTGAACCCCCTGATCCATCAGGCGTTCCATCCCATCTTCATTGCCCGCCGGGCCACCGTCAGCCGGGCTGGAGAAGAACAGGATGACTATTTTGTCCGAGCCCATATCCGTCATCGGGAGCGGACCCGCCAGCTCGGCAAATGTCTGCTTCAGCAGGAGCCGGGCCGCATTCAGCTCATTGAGAATTTCAACGCTGTCCATACCGGTATACCCTTTAATCTGCAGAATTCCCGCATACCCGGTTCCTTCACCCAGTCCGATATCCGCCTGCTCGGCTGCCGAGACAATCTCTTCCCTGGATTCGAATTCCCCGGCGATCAGCCGTTTGAGAAAAGCATCCCGGACCAGCGGCAGCTGGCGGTTCAGCTCGGTCTCCAGCAGCTTGTTCTTCGTAATCATATCGGCGATATTCCCGCTCAGGAAATCGAATTCATTACGCTCCGGACTGTCCTCCTTGCCGAACTGCTCCTTCATCACGGCCAGCAGACGGTTAATCGGCATACTGTTTCTGTAGGCAAGCACCAGCCCGGCCAGCAGACCGAGGAATAGGGCGCCAGCCGTAATCAGCCAGGTCATATGCTTAATTTTATTGGCGTTCTCCATCAGCACACTGCGGGGAATCCCCGCCTGGTACACCCAGCCATTCGTGCCGGAGCGGGTCGTTATGACGAGATCATCCCTGTAGAACTGGCTTACCTTATCCGCGTCAAAAAAGGGATCAGCAGCCAGCTTATCCACGTAAGCATTATTTTGCCCCTGCAGCACTATGGTATTGCCGTCCGCATCGCTGATATGCACCCAGCCGCCGTCACGCTCGGTCAGCCCGGACAGCAGACTGGCGATAATCTTCTCGTCAATATTAACCACCACGACAGCCGGCGAAGAATTATTGAAGCTATCCAGCGGCAGGGACTGCATATAGGTGATTACCGAGGTAGGTGTACCCTTACTCACAAAAGCGCTCAGCGGCTTAATCTCACTCCGGTGCGTACGGTCCAGAATCTCCTTTTTCCACTCCTCCAGCGGGAGATCCTTGTAGTGATAGATCTCGTAATAATGATCCGGGCGGTAGGAGGAGCCGGCAGTCAGCACCAGATCATAATTGGCCAGATAAATATAATAGTCCTGCAAAAAATCATTCGTCTGTCCGAAGGTCAGGACATTGCGCATCGCTCTCCAGATCCCGAACACATTCGTTTCACGGCCTTGTTCATTCATCAGAACATTCAGTTCCTGATTAATGGCCAGCTGCCGGGTAAGCCCTTCAACCTCAGCCATGCGGCGCTCCAGAATCTCCTGGCTTTTCTCCAGCTGGGTCACGCTGTTCTCAATCGAAATGGACTGGGTTACAGAGATTGAGGTGTGGTACGACATATAGCCCCCAATGCTGGGAATAATTAAGATGACCAGATAGGAGATCAGAAATCTGCGGAACACCTTGGAGTACTTGGGCATGGTAAGATTCTCTCCTCTATTGGTAGCGCTATCATAATATTAGCTTAAAACAATTTGCCGTCCAGTCAAGCTTTTGTCCTGCGCCTCCGCACGGTGGCAATCGGGAATTTAATAAAAAGCAGCGATGCAGGCCGGCATCACTGCTTTTTATTAGTAATTCCGATCTCGCTGCAGACAACTGCCGCCCGGCGCGAGATTCGCGCGAGCGGCAGTGCAAGCGGATGATTAACATTAGTCAGATGTTAGAAATCCAGGAATCAGGAGCCGCTGAACTGCTCACCGCCTCCGTCTGCAGGCTTCCAGGCATGATTCACCGAAGCCTCCATGATATCGGCATAAGCCCAGTGGGTAAGCGGAACATCCCGCCACGGGGTAACTGCCATCCCGCGCAATGGTCCTCTGCCGGTAAGTCTGTTAATCACCGTAACCGCCTCTGCCCGCGTTAACGGATTGCCGGGCTTGAAGCTGCCGTCGCTGTAGCCGCTCAGTATTCCGGCACCCTGCGCCTTCAGGATGGCTGCCTCTGCCCAGTGCCCGGCAATATCCGGGAATCCGCGGCCTGCCGCCGTGTCTGCCGGGTCTGCCGGTATCAGTACGGCTGCAAGACTCGCCATCTCGGCACGGGTAATCAGCTGCCCGGGCCTGAAGCTGCCGTCACTATAGCCGGTCATCACCCCGGCTTCGGCCACAGCAGATATCGCCGCTGCTGCCCAGTAATCTGCGCTTACATCGCTATACGATGCCGCTGATCCGCCGGCCTCCGGTGTGATGGCTGCGAAGAGCAGCGATGCCATCTCGGCGCGGGTAATCTTCTGGTTCGGCTTAAATAAGCCGTCCGGATACCCTTTGGCATATGCAGCATGCTGCCCCTCCACCATGCCCGGCGTAGAATAAGGAGCCACTGCTGGAGACGGTGTAGGCGTCCCGGTCACTGCAGGCGAAGCGGTTGCAGCCGGAGCCGGATTACCTCCGGTTTGCGCAGTGGCTCCAGGCTGTGGTGTGGCTGTAGCTTCCGGCGTTGCAGCAGGTTCCGGTGTTGCACTTGGAGCCGGTGTTGCCGTCGGCTCTTCCCCCGGACCCTCGTCAGCAGCCGGCAAGGTGATTCTTACCTGATCGGCCAGCATAAGACTGCCTGATTTCATCACAGCCTTCAGCACATGCGGTCCTGCCTCCAGTCCCGTAATCACGGCAATACTCTGCAGGATCTGCCGGTTCGCGCTATAGGCGCTGGCAGTCTGCTGCAGTTCACCGTCCACGTACAGCTCAATGTCGCCCAGTTCCGGGCCTGTTGGCCCTACAAGCGAAATCCCGCTACCCGTGAAGGCATATTCGAAATAGTCTCCATCCTTCTCCGTGTAGTGCACATCATTCTGATAATCACCGCTGAATTCAAAGATCAGCGTAAGTGTTCCAGCCGGCTGAGCGGCCAGATAGGACTTCGCAAGCGTGACTGTACTGCCGGAGAGCGTATAATCCGTATCCTCTACCAACGTGTAAGACCCTTGGCGGATGCCGCCGAACAGTCCCGGCTGCCGGAGCAGCGTCACGTCTATATCCGCCTGAGCCGCAGCTGCCTTGTCGAAGACAGCTTCCACAGGATTAACGAGGTCGGGAATTTCCACCTTCAGCATATCCAATAGCATGAACCGGCCTGACTTCTTCACTGCCCGCAATGTATGAATGCCTTCCGGAAGACCGGAAATACTGTACAGATTCTGCTGGGCCAGCCGCCCGTTCCGGTACGCGCTTACGGTTTCTTTGAATTCTCCATCGACATAGATATCCATATCCCCCTGCGAGCTGTCTACTTCGGTATACAGACTGATCCCTGTCCCGTTGAAGGCGTACTCAAAGGAATCACCATTAAGCTCGGTGTACTGCACATCATCCTTGTAGTCTCCCATGTTTCTTCCTGTGCTGCGCGACCAGGAGCCATTATAGGTGATTCCCGGATCATCATTGTTGATCTGTTCGTAGCGCACTGTAGAGGAGCCTGTTATCTGGACAGTGAACAGCTCGCTGCTTCCACCGTCGAAGCTAAGCGCCAGCTCCGTAAGGCCGGATGGCTGGTTGAACAGATACTCCTTTTTCAGGATGACTGTGCTGCCGTCAGCAGTGTAATCGGCGCCCGGCAGCAGGGCAACGCCATTATTCGTGATTGCCAGCAGCGAGTCGCTGCCGGCTGCCAGTGCAAGCTCCAGATCCGCCTGGCTGCCAGGGGCCTTGTCGAAGCTGCCTGCCTGCGGATTAATCAGCTGGCCTGCCGTAATCCGCAGCGCATCAAGCAGCATATATTGGCCGGAGTCCTTGACCACCTTCAGAGTATGCTCACCTTCCGCCAGCCCCGAAGCGCTATATACGATCTGCTGGGCTTCCTTATCCCCGGACGTATACGTGCTCACCCGGTCCGGACTTGTGGCATCGTCCAGATACACCAGTATATCGCCTTGTGCGGGGTCCTTCTCCGTCAGCAGCTCAATTCTCGTACCGCTGAAGGTATACTGGAAATAGTCACCGTTCTGCTCCGTATAGTGCACATCTGCCCTGTGGTCCCCGGCAGATCTGCCGGTCGAGGAAGACCAGGAGCCGCTGTAGGCAATCGCCGGATTGCTGTCATTGACATAGACCGAGCGAGTAACCGATGCTCCGCTGCCTGTTCCCGGATCAATCGGATCTGCTCCAGCACCGCCCCCCTGTTGCCCGCCGTCCCCCGGATCTCCCTCACCCGGAGCCGGAGATGTATCAGTGATGCTGATATTCATATCCTGGCTGCCGGGAACCTGCTCTTTCCCGCCATTACGCTGCCAGGAGCCAGTGTAGCGCAGCCCGGTATCATCATCATTAACAATCGAGGTGCCCTCCTTGGCTGTCACCTTGAACATCCGCGAAGCATGCGGTTCAAGCGCACCTGCACTGTAACCGTCCTCGAAGGTTCCAAGCTCAGTGTGGCTCCAGAGATCGCGGACAGAAGCGGGGCCTTCGAGTCCGATATCGCTCCACTTCACATCCACTGCTGCACTGCGGCTGCCGAGATTAAAAAGGGCCACATTATAGGTACCGTCGCCGTTATTCGCGTACCAGACCTGCTGCTTCGTATCCATCGACACCGGATGAGCAGGACGCCCGGACTGGTTGACGGCAATGACCTCGTCATTCGTCAGCAGCTGCAGGCCATAGTCGTCAAGCCGGGTCATGTCGTTGCCGATATAGAGCTGCGCCGCAGATACGGCCCAGAAGGTCATGGCTGTCTGCCGTTCATCCTTGGTCAGACCGTCCATTGCCCCGTTTCCGACATTGAGCGAATCGAAGTCATTCCATCCGCCGGGACCGGCATCCCGCCACCATACGGCAGCATCCGGGAACAGCCGGGCGATATTGGCCCACTGGGTTAATCCCACATTGCTGTCGTAGGCTTCAACATCCCACTGGATCCGCCAGCCGTTGGCGTATTTCTTCCAGAAGTCCACATAATTATGATCGAGCGCCCAGGAGAGCTCAAACCATATGTCATGCCGGGCCAAAGCCTTGGACCAGGCTTCCACATCACCGCGTGCATCAAGACTCAGATTGTTGATTCCCGACCCCGGAGTCACGCTGTCAAATTTGACGAAGTCGATCCCCCATTCGCCAAGCATATCGGCGATGGAATCAATATACTTTTGCGCGCAGGGGTTGCTGAAATCGATCTTGTAGCTGTAGGCATTCCAGGCATCCACAATCTTGAGCGGCTGCACGGCAATGTCCTGCATCCGGCATTCACCGGCAGTTCCGTAGATTTCCAGATTCTGATTATAGGCATCGATAGACAAGCCGGGGATCAGGTAGATTCCGATTTTCTGCCCGTTGTTGTGGACATAGTCGATGACCTCCTGGAACCCGTTCGGGTAACGCTCAGTACTTGGAATAGGCCTGCCGTATTCATCCATACTTCCGTTCCAGCCAGCGTCAATATTAATATACTCATAGCCGTGCGACTGCAGCTTCTCATGCATGGCATCCGACTGCTTCTTGATGCTGTCCGCCGATATCCAGTTCCCTGAAGGCTCATACACCTGCATACTGAAGCTGCTCCAGCCCATATAAGGCTTCTGTGCCAGCTCCTTGTCAGCTGCCTCCGCCACATTCTGCCTGGTTCCCGCAAGTCCGGTTTGCGCTGCTGTCATGATCAGCATCAGCAGGCACAAGCCGATTTTCTTACCCAAAGACTTCAAATATCCCAGCTCCCCTCGGCAATTTATAAAGCGTTTTCTATTTCTGCCGCAACTTGCCCACTGCATGCTCATTGCATGCTCGTTGCTTACCCATGGTGGAACGGCCAATAATGGCAGCGCTTTCCATACGAGTTGATCATAGAGGGGTTCTGCCCTCCTTGGATAGGTACATCTGCGGTGTTCGGCGTACAGCTTCCCCTGTTCGCGGGGGACAAAACTCAGGCGCGCATCCAGTTTTCCTGCAGTTATTGCTCCTTGTGATGGTAAATGGCGCCCCAGGATTAATTGGATTTCCTCCACTTCCTAAGGCCTCACGGGTAGCCTTACCGATTTTAGCTGGATTTTCTCCACCTAATTTTCCCTCTTCCCTCGTTTTTCTCCGATCCGTGTGGCAGCAAGTGCTATTTTTCCAACTAATCTACCGTATACAGAGGTTTCTGCGTTATTAGATGTCGTTTTTCCACTTAGCATGCTTTCTCTTCTTCTCTTCTTCTCTTCTTCTCTTTGCGTTGGCCAAAACAAAGATTGCCTGCTGTGGAGAGGACATTGGCACAATCTGCGGGACATCAAGCAACAGAAAAACCGCCTGAAATCAGACGGTTAGCAAAAGTGGAATTTATGGTTTAAAGTCTTCATCACTTACAGGTTTACAGGTTTACATCTTCCATGTTTACAGTTTACAGGTTTATAGTTACCCGGATTACGGCTCATTCGGACGCATTCCCCATTACCCGCGGCCGTACCTCGTTCACGGCTTCCATCAGCCGGCCGCAGGTTGAGATCAGCTGATCAATCTCCTCCCGGCCCACCTTATCGATAATCTCGGCCAGCACATCTGAATAACGGTCCATTCTGCTGCCGAATACCTCCTGGCCTTTGGCCGTCAGGCAGATATAGATAACCCTGCGGTCGGTTTCGGACATTACACGTTCAATGTAGCCCTTCTCTTCCAGCGTACTGACCATTTGTGAAGCCGTCGGCCGGCTGACCTGCATCAGCTCACTTAATCTGGAGACCATCAGGCCGCGGCACGGGCCTCCCCGTTCCTGTTCATCCGCCTCCTGTTGCTTCATAGCTGCATGTATGACAAACATCGTTACAAATTCTCCATGCGGGATAGAGTCCATGCTCTGCTGACGGGGGGTTAGGCGTTTTATATTTTCCAGTGTGATAAGCAGCTGCCTTTCCTGACTGTCCTGGATACTCATGAGACACCTCCGTTCTATATCATTAGATTACCTACCTAACATGTGAAAATCAATACAAACCGCTATTATCTTCCGATAAAAAATAAAATTATTGTGATGTTTAAAATAGTTGTGTATTATACATAAAAGGTAGTTTGGCTACCTAATTAGAATATCATAAAAGGCCAAACTATAATACGTACAGGATCAAAGGAGAGTACCCTGCCATGGAGCATCTCACGCAAAAAAAGAAAGTAACCATTATGATCGCCTTAATGGCGGCTATGTTCTTCGCGGCAATCAACCAGACAATTGTCGGCACCGCAATGCCCCGGATTATTGCCATCCTGGGCGGAATTGAGCATTACACCTGGGTCATCACCATCTATATGCTGACCTCCACCATTGCCACGGTGCTGGTCGGTAAGTTATCCGACATTTACGGCCGCAAGCCCTTCCTGCTCGCCGGGATTGTTATTTTTATCATCGGGGCCTTCCTGTCGGGCTTGTCTGACAACATCTATCAGATGATCACCTACCGCGGCATACAGGGTGTCGGCGGCGGAATTCTGATGTCGGCCACCGTCACTGCCGTAGGCGACCTGTTCGCTCCCCGGGAAAGGGCAAAGTGGACGGGAATTATGATGGCCATGTTCGGCTTCTCCAGCGTAATCGGCCCTACCCTCGGCGGATTCATGGTCGATCATATGGATTGGCGCTGGATCTTCTGGATCTTCCTGCCGCTCGGGATTGTAGCGTTCATCATGATCTGGAGAATGTTCCCCAAAGGAACACGCGCCACTTCCGAAACGATTGACTATCCGGGCTCCATCTTCCTGTCCCTCAGCATCGTCGCACTGCTGCTCGGCTTCTCCTGGGCAGGCACCAAATATGCCTGGAGTTCACCTGAGATTCTCGGACTGTTCGCGGCAGCCATTGCCGGTGCAGTCATTCTGATTCTGATTGAGCGCAAGGCCAAGAGCCCAGTGCTGCCGCTCTCCCTGTTCAAGAATTCGATTGTCACCATCTCGATGATTATCGGCTTCCTGATGAATGCGGGCATGATGGGCGCCATGATCTATCTGCCGTTCTTCGTGCAGGGGGTAGAAGGCGTGTCCCCGACCAATTCCGGCTTCATCAACATGCCGATGTCGCTGATGATGATTGTGCTCAGCACACTGGCCGGCCGCTGGATATCCAAGTCCGGTAAATACAAGCGCTACGCCATGATCGGCATGCCGTTTATGGTCGCCGCAATGATAATGATGGCCTTCATGAACAGCATCGTCATGGCTGTGGCCAGCATGATTGTCTTCGGGATCGGCCTCGGGCTGGCGATGCCGGTATTCACGCTGACCGTGCAGAACGCCGTGGCTCCGCAGATGCTGGGCGTAGCTACAGCTACCACAACTCTTTTCCGTAACCTTGGCGGTACTATCGGGATTGCCGTTATGGGTACCGTGATGAACACAACTCTTACGCATAAGCTGGAATCTGCAGTGGCCTCCGGCAAAGGTCCCGACCTGTCCAAGCTTGATCCGGAAGCCGCGGGGCAGCTTACAGCCTTCATGAATCCGCAGCTGCTGCTCGACCAGCCCAAGCTGAAGGAGCTGCATACCACGCTGCCGGAGCAGATCCGGCCGCTTTTCAATCAATTGATTGAGATGCTGCGCGGGGCGCTTAGCGACTCCCTGACGGTAGTGTTCCTGAGCGGTACTGCGCTGCTCGTAATTGCAGCCGTGCTTGTTCTGTTCCTGAAGGAGATTCCGCTGCGTTCCAGCGAATCCAAGACAGAGGCTGCCGCAGAGGAAGCCGGTGCGGGGAGCAAGCTGCGGAAGGAAACTGCGCCAACAGGGCATTAACAGATCCGCAAGTTAATCCTTATAAACAGCAAAGAGATGTCCCGGAACAGCTACAGCTGCGGGACATCTCTTTTTGTATACAATGCCCAATATTACTGTTCAGAAATCATTCTGCTGGCTATTCAGCTGCTCGAAATATTCGTATACCCCGTTCAGCAATTCGCTTAAGGTCTCACTTCGTTCTTTGCCGAGATGGTCAATCATCCCCTGGAAGGTCTCCCGGGATTTCGCCACCGCCATATCGGCAAGATGCGCACCCTTGTCCGTTAGTGTAATGTCGCTGATTCTGCGGTCCTGGCTATCCGGCGTGCGCACAGCGTACCCTTGGGCAATCAGGCTGTTCACCATCTGCGTGACCGTCGGAGAAGTCACCTTGAGGAGCTTGCTGATATCGGAAACCGTCCGCCCCTTGTTGCCTTCCTGCTCCATGCCCTTCTTGATCGAGACCAGCACACGGATTTCACTCGGCTTCAGTCCCCAGAGCGTCGTCTTGCGCCAATTCATCCGGGCAAACTGCTGAAAAGCCTCTATTAAATCATCAATATGTTCATATTTATCTTCGTTCATCGGTACACCCCATAAGCTTTATTAACTTAAGTATAGCCCAAAATAGCCCAAACCCTCCACTCAGGAAACGGCGTTGCCCTGGTTAATCCTCTTCCAGAAAGGTCGCATTGAATTTCCGCAGCAGCTCCCCGAAGGAATCTCCCTCTTCATCCGACCAGTTCGCCAGCAGCTTGCCCATAATTTCCTGCCGCATCTGCCGGTTCTCATCCAGAATTTCTCCGCCCAGCTCCGTAATCTGCAATGTATAGGCCCGTCCATCCACAGGGTCCGGTACACGGATGATATATCCCTTGTTCTCCAGTGCAGCTGCCTGCCTGCTGACGGTGGAGATATCCAGCTGGAATTCATCGGAGAGCATCTTCACTCCGGCAGTTCCGTTATTGAAAGCAATCTGATGCAGCAGCAGGTAGGCCGCCCGGTCGAGATTGCCGATTTTTTTGTACGTGGTAAGTGAGGTCAGACGGCGGACAAGAACCGCCATTTCCAGCTCTATCGTCTCTATTGAACGTTTCTCCATGCAGTCCCATCCTCTTCTCTTTCTTCATTGACATCGTTCTTTCCACTTGTATAATACAAGTATATACTTTCATTATGCAACTTATTTGTGCATGAGATACTTTTCAGGGGGAACCTATATGAAAGCCCATGAGTTCATGATCCGCCAGGTCTACAAGGTCAAGCAGGAAGACACTGTACGGACTTTTATTGAGAAATGCATCACCCACCGGATCAGCGGCATGCCTGTAGTCAATGACCGGAATGAGATTGTCGCTTATCTGAGCGACGGAGATATTATGCGCTATATCGGCAGGCATGAGGATCTGATTGTGGATTCTTTTTTCCAGATCAATGTATTCGTCGGGGATAATGATGAGTTTGAAGAACGGACGCGCAAGCTGCTCAATCTGAACGTCATGGCCATCGCCAAGAAGAAGGTGGTCACTGTGCACTACGAAGAGGACATTGAACAGATCGCCACCATTCTCGGTAAAAAGCAGATCAAAAAGGTCCCCGTTGAGCGTAACCGTGTGCTGGTCGGCATCATCAGCCGCGGCGATGTGATCCGCCATTCCTTCAAGGCTCTGCTCTAGCCAGCTGCTGTGTTCTGCTGTGTTCTGCTATGCAAGCTGCCTTACGGGACTGTTGCCGGCGCCGCGTCTATTGCGGCTCCCGGCCGCATAAGCCATAGAAGAAGATGTGAATAAGCTCCTCCAGAAACGCATCCTTATCCTCATGCCCTGCCAGGCTGCCCAGCATCTCTCCCGAGCTCTTAATATATAACTGTATGGTCAGCAGAACCGCCTTCACTGACACTTTATCCGAAATTTCTCCCCGGGCTTTGCCTTCTTCCACCATCTGTACCATCAGCGGTACAATTTGCTCTTCATATTGCCGCTGAATATATACGTACATCTCCTGATCATCAACCATAATCTCCTTGATTGACGCCGGAGGCAGACTGGAATAGGTCTCCTTCTCCTTAAAAAGGCTATAGGCAATCAGTTCCTTGAGCGATTGCTGCCGCCTCATTTCCTCCCTGAACTCATCAATAGCCTGCTGGATAAAATCCTTGAAAGATTCGCTAATCAGCGCCTCTTTGCTCCCGAAATAATTATAAATCGTTACCTGTGACACGCCGGCTTCCCGGGCAATGTCCGCAATTCTCAGCCGCTTCGGCTCCCAGGTGTTTAGCATGGAGATCGTTGTCTTCATGATTTTGTCCTTGATTAGAGCCGTCCGCTTCTCAAAACCGTTCATTTCCTTCACCCTAACTTGACGTTGTAGCCGGGCTGTTTCCCTACCCGAAAAAATAATGAAATATATGAATGTTTTCATTTCATAATTATATTGACTTAGGCGTAGCCTGGGACTATTATAACATCTGAAATATCCATTCAATACTATTTCATTATTTTCTGTCGGGGGTGGCAGCATGCTGCAAGTGGAAGGTTTAACGAAACAATTTTCAAACGGCAAGGGGATTCGCAATGTCTCATTTACCGTGAATAAAGGTGAGGTATTCGGGTTCCTCGGCCCCAACGGCGCCGGCAAATCCACAACGATCCGGCATATTATGGGCTTCATGCGTCCAGACCGCGGCTCGGTAACTATCAATGGCCTCGATGCCTGGAAGGGTCAGGGCCAGGTGCAGCGCCATACCGGTTATCTGCCGGGCGAGATCAGCTTCATCGACGGCATGACCGGAGCAAGCTTCCTGCAGTTCATGGCCTCCATGCAGGGCGTGAAGGACACAGCCAAACGGGAGATGCTAATCCGGCGCCTGCAGTTTGATGCGGCCACCCCGATCCGCAAAATGTCCAAGGGCATGAAGCAGAAGGTCGGCATTGTCGCCGCCTTCATGCACAGCCCCGAAGTAATCATTCTCGATGAGCCTACCTCCGGCCTGGACCCGCTAATGCAGAAGATCTTCACCCAGCTGGTGCTGGAGGAAAAAGCAGCCGGAACCACCTTCCTGATGTCCTCACACAGCTTTCAGGAGATTGAACGGACCTGCGACCGCGCAGCGATTATCAAAGACGGCAGCATCGTCGCTGTGAAGAATATTCATGAGCTGCAATCCATGCAGCGCAAGCTGTTTGAAATCCTATTCGAGACCCCGGAAGACGCACAGCGGTTCGCCGCCTCCGGCCTGATAATAGATTCTATCGCAGGCAACCGGGTGAGGATTGCCGTGCAAGGCAATTATAATCCGTTCACCGCTGAGCTTGCGAAATATCCGGTCCGCAGCATGGATATCTTTACCCAGAACCTGGAGGACATCTTCATGGACTATTATGACCGGGAGGCGAAGGTGCAATGAATCTGGCCCTATATAAGGAAATGATGCGTGTCAACCTGCGGGGGATTATGAATTACGCCGGGGGCTCGGCTTTTTATATTCTGTTCATGATCTGGCTCTACCCCGGCCTGGCAGATAACACGAAGGCGCTGAACGATCTGGTGCAGGCGATGCCGGAAGGCGTAGGCAAGGCCTTCGGGCTGAATAACGGCTTCTCAAGCGCGGAGGGCTTCATCTCGGGCGAATATTACGGGCTGATTCTCGTCCTGATTCTGGCTATAGTCTGCGTACAGATGTCCACACAGCTGGTAGCCAAACTTGTGGACCGCGGCTCGATGGCCTACCTGCTGGCTACACCGACAACACGGAGCAAGGTGGCCATCACCCAGGCGATGGTGCTGGTTACCTCCCTGTTCATCATAATGGCTGTGACCACACTATCCGGCTTCGCAGGCAAAGCCTGGTTCCTCGGCAGCGGCTACGAGTTCGGAATTGCCCGGTTCAGCCAGCTTAACCTGGTGGCATTTCTGCTGTTCTTCGCCATCGGCGGATTCTGCTTCCTGGTCTCCTGTGCCTGCAATGACGAGAAGAAGGCGCTCGGAATCTCCGGGGCGGTCACTTTCGGGTTCTTCACCCTCGATATTCTCGGCAAAATCAGTGATAAGCTGGATGTGCTGCGCTTCTTCACCCTATTCAGCTTCTACCGTCCCGGCGAGATTGTCCAGGGAACAGCAGCCTGGGCAGAGGTCTCCATCTGGCTGCTGATGATCGGGCTGGCCTGTTTCACGATCGGCATACAGCTGTTCAGACGGCGGGATTTACCGCTATAACCGGATGGAACCCTGCAAGTCTATTCTCTCCTTGGGGTAGTTGCGGCACCTTGCTTTTTGTGTCATTGTAAAAGCAGGTCTTGTCTATTCATCAGGTTTAGTATATTCATAAGGAGAGAACCGTCTTTGCTGCTTATTCATGAACTTATCGCCAATCCCAAAGCCAGGGAAATCTATTTCACTGTAAGAAAACACGGCACCGTCTCCAAACAAAGTCTGCTGGACGAAAGCGGACTGACCATAAGCACGTTAACACGCATACTGGATGAATTGCTGTCCCTGGAGCTGCTGGTTGAAGTCGGCTTCGGCGAATCTACCGGAGGCCGCCGCCCCACCCTGTATGAGACTAATCCGGCCTATGCCTATCTGCTGGGACTGGAGATCTCCCGTACCCATGCCAAGCTCGTATTGATGGACTTTCATCTGCAGCTGCTGGGCGAATATACCTGGAACATGGATACCGCCCTTACCCCGGAGCATCTGATGGAATCCTTACATAGTCAGGCACTGCAGATGCTAGCTGCAGCCTCCATTGATCTTGGCCGGGTCGCGGGACTTGGCATCGGCGCAGTCGGCCCGCTGGACCGCCAGGCCGGAGTTATCCTGAATCCGGCACGATTCACTGCGCCGGGCTGGTCTCAGGTACATATTAAGGAGCTGCTGGAACAGCGGCTGGCTGTGCCGGTATATCTGGACAATGGAGCCAATACGGCTCTGCTGGGCGAATACTGGGCCAGCAGTAACCGGATGCAGCATCATCTGCTCTACCTCCATGCCGGAATCGGCCTGCGCTCCGCCATCATGAATGATGGACGGCTGCTCTATGGCATGATTGATACCGAGGGGGCTGTCGGACAGATGATCATCGAAGGCTCCGGGCTGCCGCCGCATATTCCCGGCGGCAACGCCGGTGCGTGGGAGAGCTATGTGTCCATCCACACCCTGGAGAGACAGGCGCGTGAAGTCTGGCGGCTGGGCAGCAGCGAGCTGCTCCGCAGCCTGGCCGAGAGTGCAGAACAGCTGGAATTCGCCCATCTAATAGAAGCGCTCCATGCCCGTGATCCCGAGGTTGTCCGGTTGTTCCACGAGATGGCTGTCTACTGCGGCATCGGGCTGGCCAATCTGATCAATATCCTCCATCCCGAGGAAGTCATCCTCGGCGGCCCGCTATTCCTCGCGGCCGATGATTTCTATCAGGAGGCGACCCGGATCGCCCTTGAGCGGACCTATTACCGCGAGCAGTATAACGTCCGCTTCACCCGCAGCAGACTGGGTGAACGCTCGGTCGCAGCAGGCGCTTGCGCTATGGTGCTGCACCAGTTGACGAACTAGGGAACAGTGCCGGTATCACTCTAATGCCCCAGTAATCACTCTTACGCATCGATAGTCAACGTACCGGTTGTTCGGTGAAAATAAAGTCTTAGACTGATCCATTAATAAAAGCAGCGGCAGTCTAAGACTTGATAAATAAAGTCTTAGACTGCCGCTGTTGTCGTTCGACTAACGTTTCCGGTTAGCTTAATCGTCTTATGTTTTAATTAGAGTCGCTGCTTATAGCTGTGAGGCTTGCCGAACACCTAACGCAGTGACGTCCCGACGGGCTTAGGGGGCTGGATGTGGTCACTCGCTTCTCAGAGTGACCCGGAGCGTCAATATGGTTTTAGCCGAAGGAAGTTCTGGAAGCAGCCATTGCATTTAAGGCGTTCTCAAAATAGCTATATACTTCATCTGCAACTCCCAGAAACTCTTCAACAAGTACATTACTATCCAAGTAACAAGCATACAGATAATCAACTAAAGCGGAGTCAATCTCACAATAGTTTAATATGGCATTCTTCATCTTAAAAATGTCATCTTGCCATACACCTGTATCTTCTATAACCAAAGAGTATAATGCACGAATTAATCTCTTAGAGTAACCTTTAATATATCTAGCTTTCATTGTGTTATCACTAGCATTAGAAAGTGAACTATGTATACGAGCTACTTCCTCCTTGGTCTCTGTATTTAAGTCTAAAATGAACTCTGGAGAAATAATTATCGGTGGCACTTTTTCACCAACGTCATGACCATATATGCAAACACAAATTATCTTTACCCAAAAACCCCACTCATTTGGTTTACTTAATACATCGTCAATCGGGCAAATTGTCGTATCAATCTTAGTTACTACTGGATATTCTTCCAAAAGCCTGTCTTTAATATTTGACAATCTTTCGTAATCAATATCTTTGGGATTTACACATACAATAGTAAAGTCTGCATCTGACTTAAAAGGTTTAGCAGTTCCTTTTGGAATCGAACCACACATATAAATGCTATGAATCTTATCTTTATATTCGGTAAGTATATTATCTATATACTTATCAACAAAATCCTTATATTCACTTTGTATTACAATTCTATTTATAACTTTTTCTAATATCATATAGACTCCTCCTAAACTAAGAACTTCTTTCGGCTAACATCTTTTTGCTAACTTCGTAAATTCGTCATGACTTAAGTTATTCGCGTAATCATTCAACTATCCTGCCCGTTCGCTTAATGAAGTATTGCCAGTCTAATACTTTACTTTCTCAGTCTAGAACTTTAGCTTCAGCCTCATAAAGTGGCTTTTGGGAGATATAGCGTCCTCTCAGTCCGCTTCATTGGCAGGTGTGAGTGATCAGCAATTGTTCAAGCGACAAATGATGCAATTGCCTTAACAAGGATAAAATCTATTCGACTTTTCGCATACATTTGGTCCAGTTACCTTCGCGATAGCTCATTGCGTTCGGTTTTTCGCATACATTTGGTCCGGTTACCTTCGCGATAGCTCATTGCGATTGTGTTCGGTTTTTCGCATACATTAGGCCTGATTACCTTCGCGATAGCACATTGTGTTCGGTTTTTCGCATACATTGGACCCGGTTACCTTCACAGTAGCTCATTGTATTCGATTTTCCGCATACATTAGGCCTGATTACCTTCGCGATAGCACATTGTGTTCGGTTTTTCGCATACATTTGCTCCGGTTACCTTCACAGTAGCACATTGTGTTCGATTTTTCGCGTACATTAGCCAACCTTTGGCCCGCTTACCAGGAGATTCAATGGGATTACGGATCTGCTCCTAATTCCAAGGGACTTATTTGTCCACAACTGACATATATCAGAATTTCCTATACAACAGGAAAGGCAGCAGCCATCCCTTAACCGGGAAGGCTGCTGCCTTTTATAGTTGTCTTTCACCTGCTGTTATACTCGCCCAATGAATCCGCTCAGGCGCTCCATCGCCTGGCTACACCCGCCCCACCTGAAGCGCTGCCGCCAGCCTGCTGCCGAAACGGCTTCCCAGCAGCTCGTAGCCTTCGGCTCCCGGATGCAGGCCATCCGTGAGCAGCTCCCCATCTTCCGGGCCGAACCATTCCAGGCCATCCAGGTAATGCAGATGGCGGTCTCCCCGCTCCTGCAGCCGCTTCACTGTCTCTACGATCTGCCGCCGCATGAGCGGCAGGGTGAAGCCGAGCTTGTTCTCCTCCGTCTCCCGCTCCGTCCCGTAGATCGGAGAGATGACGGCCAGTGGCGTCTCCTTGTGCTTCTCACGGATCGTCTCGAGCATGCCGATCAGCAGCGGCTTGAACATCCGCGGGCTGGAGGCTACTGCACCATATATATTGACTCCTACGCACAAGGTAATCAGTTCAGCCGGCAAATCCCGGATCAGCCGGCCCGCCATCGGCTCCATCAGGCAGTTGCCGGAGAAGCCGAGATTGGTCAGATGATAGCCGCACTCCCCGGCGGCAATGACCGGCCAGGTGCGCGAAGGGCTGGATGCTGCCACACACTGGGTGATGGAGCTTCCATAGGTGATCCACCTTGGCCGGTGATCCGGCAGCGGTTCAGCAGCCGCCTCATCTTCGATCCGCAAGCCGCTCAGTGTAATGCCGGTATTCTGCGGCAGATAGACTTCCAGCTCCTTCATACCGGGCGGAAGCCCGGTGAATAAGGCTTCCGTGCCGCCCGCAGCAAGTCGGAGCTTCTGGAACAGCACGCCGCCAATAAGACAGTCCAGTGCGGCAGCCTCCGCAAGCGGACTGAACGACAAGGCCAGTGCCTTGGAGCCGGTGGCCAGCCGCAGCCGGATACCGGAGCAGATTTCCGCCTTGCCATCGATCCCGTCCGGCGGATACAACTCATAATCCCGGTAAGGAATACGCCAGGGCTTGATCCCCTCCTCCCGGTGCTCCAGTGAAACTGCGCCGTGGAACCACTCATCCGTCAGAGGAAGGTTCTTCAATGCCCTTCCCCCGCTTCCCTGCTGTCCGCCGCCCCGGTGCCCGGAACGAAACCCTCCCCGAGCCATACATCCTGATCCAGCAGACGCTGCTGAAGCTCAGGGATCGAGATGCTGCGGGAATCCGCGCCATCCCGGAGCGCCAGCGATGCTGCCGTTCCGCAGGCCTGGCCCATCGAGAAGCAGTTCGGCATCACCCGCAGGGAGCCTTGAACCGCCCGGTCCGAGGACACGGAGCGTCCGGCCACCCACAGATTGCGGATGCCTACGGGAAGCATGACCCTGTAAGGCACGCCGTGGGAGACGCCCGGCGGCAGATGATTGAAGGTCATATCACTCTTGCTGGTAGCCAGGTGGATATCAATGTAATAGGCATTGCGGGCGATATCATCCGGGAAGGAACGCGCCGCAATGAAGTCGTCTACGGTCAGCATGTAATCGCCCTGAATCCGCCGCGTCTCCCGGATGCCAAGCTGCTCACCGCTCGCCACCAGATGTGCCGCCCCGAAGCCCGGCACATACTTGCGGAAGAATTCCAGTTGCCGCAGCACGGTCCGGCGGCCTTCGATGGCTCCGCGCGTAAGCTCCTCGGCCTTCGTTCCGTCTACCCCGAACACATGGCCGAAGTTGACCCCGACCAGATAATCACTCACCCAGGCCAGGCCGGAAATGGACTTGCGGCCTTCCGGCAGTGCCCCTTCAGCCATAGCCTGCTCAACCGTCCGGTGCAGCTGCCCCGTATCCCCCGTTTCTTCCAGGAACCGGCTGAACTCCTTGCGGTCCACATTCGCCAGCAGATAACACATGCTGCCCGGCTGAAGCTCCCCTTCCCCGCCGCCTTTCTGGAACGGAACGCCCGACAGGGCAGCGATATCCCCGTCACCCGTGCAGTCGATAATATACCGGCAGCGGATGAAAGACCGACCCGATTTATTGACAATAATCACGCCCTCGATACTCTGTCCATCCGGGGACAGCACAACATCGTAGACAAAGGTATGGAACAGCGGCGTCACACCGCTCTCAAGAATGGCATCGTCATAGACGCGCTTAAGTACCTCAGGATCAATCGGCACCCAGTCCAGCATTTCGCGGTATTCCTCCTGATAGCCAGGCGCGCAGGCCTGCTTCATCCGCTCCATCAGCTTCAGGCCGAGGCCGCGGATAATCGGCTTGACCTTGTCCGTGTAGGGACAGAAGGCAGGTACAAGCGCTACAGTCCCCATGCCGCCAAAATAACCCCGCTGCTCCACGATCATGGTGCTTGCACCGCCTTCGGCAGCGGAGATAGCGGCAGCAATGCCCGCCGCCCCGCCGCCGATCACCAGCACATCTACCTCGCGGGAGACCGGCACAGCTGCAGATGGCAGGGTAATCTGTCCGTAATTCATATCTCCGTAATTCATATGTTCCTGATTCATAATCGTCCTCCTTGTAAGGCCGGTTTAGTTATTCAGTCCCCTTCTCCAGACACAGCCGGAGCAGGTCATCTACATGCGCAGTCGCCAGGCATTCCACCGTATCCGCAGCACCGTAATAAATTTTGACCTCCCCGGAATCCTCCAGGATCATCCCGCCGGGAAAAATCACATCGTTGCGGAACCCGCCCGAGGTCTCATACAGCGCCTCCGGTGCCAGCAGCGGCGCTGCCGCCCGGCCGATGATCCGGCCCGGATCTTCAAGATCAAGCAGCATAATCCCGGCGGTATAGCGCTTCTTCCAGCTGTCTTCCCAGCCGTTCTTGCCCCGGCTGCGGTCAAGATCCACGGCATGGAATGTCGTCAGCCAGCCCTTGTCCGTCTTAAGGGGAGGGGCGCCGGGACCCACCTTGTCATTGGCATACGCCACATTCTCGACAGCCAGCAGCAGCTTGTGACTCCCCCAATACTTCAGGTCCGGGGAATCACTCATCCACATGTCAAAGCGGTCCAGTCCTCCCCTGCTGTAGACCGGCAGCGGACGCTCAAGCCTGACATATTTGCCGCCGATCTTCTCCGGGAACAGCACCATATTGCGGTTATCCGGCAGCGACAGGCTCAGCACCTCGAAGGAGCGGAAATCGTCCGTCACGGCGATCCCGCCGCGCAGGCCGTGAAGCGTATCGACCGCGAAGCACAGATAGCAGCGTTCGCCAATCACGGTCAGGCGCGGATCATACACCCGGACCACTTCCTCATCATGCCAGGACCAGCACGGCTCCGGCTGCACCTCCCAGCTTACTCCGTCGTCGCTGAAGGCGAGTCCCAGATTCGTTGTATGGTGGGGAGCGACGATCCCCTTACTCTGATCCCCGTAGTCATTGCGGAATACCATAACATATCTGCCCTTGAATTTCGTCACTCCGGCGTTGAAGACCATGGCCGGCCCGTACGGGACATCCGCAGGCTTCAGAATGGGGTTAAGCGGATGCCGGACCATCACCGGACTTGAGGTAAGTGTTCCTATCGTCAGATCGTTCATTATGGAAGATTCTCCTTTGCACATACAAGATTATAGCTACCCTTTCACCGAACCGGCCGTAACCTGGATGAAGGTTTTATTGGCCAGAATATACGCCAGCAGCATCGGCAGGATGGACAGGCAGGCCCCGGCCATCATCAGATGGATCTGCATCGCGGCCGAGGAGCCGTAGCGGAGATTCGCCAGCCCGACAGTCAGCGTCTGCAGCTTCGGATTGGTCATCGTGAATACCAGCGGCAGGATGTATTCGTTCCAGGAATGGCGGAAAGCGAATAATCCGGCTACACCAAGGCCGGGAGTCAGCAGCGGCAGAATGATGCGGAAGAAGGTGCGGATGAAGCCGGAGCCGTCGACCATGGCAGCCTCATCCAGCTCTCTCGGAATCGCTTTGAAGAAGCCCTGTAGCATGAAGAAGGTACTGGAATGGGCACTGACCAGAATCAGTATGACTCCCCACAGCGTCGTATTCAAATGCAGCGCAACCATCAGATCGAACTGCGGGCGCAGCACAATCGCACCAACCGAGATGAACATCATGGACGCCTGCACCGTGACATATATCCGTTTGCCGGGGAACTCACGCCGGTCCACCACATAGGCGGCCATTGAGGCTACCAGCAGCGTCCCCACCGTAACCATTACACTCATAAAAGCACTGTTCCAGGTATAGCGGGCGAAGTTGGCCTGTTTCCAGGCTTCCGCATAGTTGGCGAATTGCAGCTTCGCCGGAAGCAGGCTGCCGCCGGTCATCATTTCTGCCCCTGTCTTCAGCGAGCCTGCCAGCGTCATCAGCAGCGGAAACAGGGTCAGGAGCGCTGTTGCCAGCAGGAACAGCCACATCACCGTCCGGACCGCTATTCTTCCGGCATGGCCGCCGGGCTCCCGGGGGACGGACTGCTTCAGCCCGGCCGGCTGCTTGGATATCACATGTTCGTTCATTTGAATCAACCTCCTAATACACCTTGTTCATTTTGCGGCTGAAGAAGAAATACAGTCCGGTAACCGCTCCGACAATCACGGCGGAGGCGAAGCCCACGGCACTGCCGTAGCCCAGCTGCTGCGCTACCGGCGAACCGGTGGATACAGGGAACAACAGCTTGTAGAGATAGAGATACATGACCTCGGTTTTGCCGATCGGTCCGCCTTCTGTAATGACCATGATGCTCTCATAGCCCTTCAGGGAAGCGATAATCGCCAGCATAATGACCATCTGGGCAACCGGAGCCAGCATCGGAAGCGTAATATTCCAGAAGCGTCTTCCGGCGTTCGCCCCGTCAATGGCCGCGCTCTCGTACAGATCCTGCGGAATACTCTGCAGCCCGGCGAGAAAGAGCAGCATATAGTTGCCGACCGCGCCCCAGACCGCCACGATAATTACCGTCAGCATCGCATGCTTCGGACCAAGCCAGTCAATCGGCTGTGAGACCAGGTGCAGCTTCATCAGAACCGTGTTAACCATCCCGTTATATGAATTGAAGATGTTATAAAAAACAACGGAGATCACTGCCGTACTGATCACGGTCGGCATGAAATAGATGCCCCTGAGCAGATTAGACCCGCGCAGTTTGCCATTCAAAATAACCGCCAGCAGCAGGGACAGCGGCAGGGTCAGCAGCAGCTTGCCTCCGGCAAAGACAAAGGTATTGCGGACCGATTCCCAGAACAGGGCGTCCCGCAGCAGCCGGCGGAAATTGTCCAGCCCGATGAACAGTGCCTCGCCATATCCGGCATAATCATAGAACATATAGCGCAGCATCCAGAACAGCGGATAGATGCCAAGGGTAATCGTCAGAATAATGCTTGGCGCAAGGAACAGGGAATTCTCCCCGAGCCTTCTCCATTTGTAAATCATATGTTGTCCTCCTTCGGGGAAAGCAAAGGGGCTGCGCCGGGAATCCCGTACAAGCCCCTTCCTAACCTGTTATTCTCCCTGCGGTTTCAGCGGATCAAAGGCAGGGTCCGGCGTAACGGTAACCTCGCCCTTTTCTACAGCTTTGGTCAAGGCGGCATTGTATCTTGTGTTCAAATCTTCAGTAATGGCCTTGGCGTCTCCGCCTGCAAGGATATATTTGAAGAAAGCATCCGCATAGGTAGAGCCCTCAGGAGTAACACTTGGCACTGCAGGCCAGAGCGAGTCATGCTCGCCGACCAGGAACCCTTCCATGCCGTTAATTTCGGGATTGTTGGCCTGTTCTACAATGGTTGGCACTACGGCAATCCCGAAGCCCTTCTCATGATACGTCTTCAGAATATCGTCACCGTACATGTATTGCATGAATTTCCAGGCCGCCTCCTGATGCGCTGATTTGGCACTGATGCCGAGCCAGGTACCGGCGGATACGATTTCAGAGGTTCCTTTAATCTGTCCATCCAGTGTTGGAGCCAGGGCACCCGCCCAGTTGATTTCAGTCGGGAACTGGTCCTGATACACGCCCGGCTCTGTCGAGAAGGAGAGGTACATCCCGATTTTGCCTGCCGCAAACTGGGCGCGCAGCGGGTCGATGTCCAGTGTCTCTGCACCTGGCAGAATGCTGCCGTCTTCATACATCTGCTTGAAGTACTCGATGGTCTGCGAGTAAGGTGCGAAATCAAACTGCCCTGTCTTCAGGTCAAAGCCGAGTCCCTGATAGCCGCTCAAGGACAGAATCTCCCGGATCGAACGGTCAAAAGCCGATTTCGGACTTTTGAAATTCAGCGCGAAGCCATAGACACCTTCGGATTTGCCGGCTTCGGTAATTTTGCGGGCATCATCGACCATTTCCTGCAGCGATACCGGAGGATTGTCAATACCCGCTTTAGCAAAAAGGTCCTTGTTGTAGATCAGGCGCAAGGTGAGGCCGGTATTAGCTAATGAGTACACCTTGCCGTCAAAACGGTTAACATTGTCGATGATTACGCTGCTGAATTTCGTTTTGATGTCATCGGTAAGATAACCGTCAATCGGTGCCAGATATCCTTTTTTGACAAATTCGGCTGTATTGCCGCTCTTCAGACGGAGCAGATCCGGTGCCTGATTGCTGGTAAAAGCGATATCGACGCTCTGCGCGTAGTTCTCGGACATCACCGTCAGCTCCACCTGGATATTCTCGCCGTTCGTCTCATTGAACTTGTTGATCAGCTCTTTGATATATTCCTGGTCATGACGGTCGTCCGTCCAGTATTTAAGCTGTACAGGCTCGCTTGTGGCAGTATTGCCGCCAGCAGCAGCCGTTGCTGCTGGAGCTGCCGTACCCGCTTCAGGTGCTTCAGTTGCCGCACCCTTGTTGCTGTTCCCGCCGCCGCAGCCTGCGATTCCTGCCGCCAGCATAAGGCTCAAGCTGAGACCCAACCATTTTTTCTGCATACATTCTACCCCTTTGATTAACATTTGTATTGTGAGCTCGTTTTTTATTATAAGCCCCCTCCCCCGCAAAAGGAGTACGGCAGACTCACTCTCTAGGGACAGAAATCAATGGTTCTTATCTACTGGATGTTCCTTGTCCGGCCAGATTTCCAGCCTCATCGTATTTCCGGATATACGCCAGCAATTCTTCAAAATTAACCCACGATATCCCCGCCTTCTGATCTGCCGCGCCATAAGACATGATTAAATCATCGCCCAAGACAATGCCTCCGGTCGTAAACAGGCAAGGTGTCGGGTAATCCTCCGGCATTTCCCAATCCCGCTCGGCATACATCAGACGGTCGGAGCACCGGTGAATAACAGCCGGGAAATCATTATCCTGCTCCCTGAGGATCATGAAGGATTGCGTGTACCCGAACTGTACATTTTTCTTCGCGTGATAGGGTACCAGCCACTCTCTATTCCCCAAGGCTATCGGCGGCCAGCTGGCGCCTACCCGGTTCTCCTCCCAATCAAAGACCGGATAAGTCAGCAGTCTGTGCACCGCTTTGGGCGAGGCCAAATCCGCTATGGATTCCGCTGCTGCCATATAAATCGATGGCTTACCCGCCTTCTCTCCCCCTTCAAAGGGGAGGACATTCATCGGCCGGTGCAGCATAAGATATTGCATTTTACCGGCAATCTTCATTTTCCGGGGAAACAAAAACACGTCGCGGTTGTCGCTGACCTGTCCCTCAGTGAGCGGACCTACATACTGAAAAGCGCTTTCATATTCACCCTGCTTCAGCTTATCCAGATTAAGCTTGTAGAGCACACTGACGGTGTCATTGGCCCGGGCCGATTGAATGAACGGGTCTGCCTCATCTCCGGCAAAAATCCAATCGGGAACATATTCAAACCGCGTCTGCACCGGAGGCTGCTGGCTGCTGAGCCAATAGGGGCCAGGGGGAAACGGCCGGCAGGCCACCGTGACGTATAACTCCTCTTCGACATAAAAGATACGCGGGTCCTCCACACAGCCATTGGCATAATTCCGCACTTCATTTCCGTAAATATCCGTGATGTACAGCTCGTGCTCCTCATACCCCAGTGCGGGCGCCAGAGCGGGTCTAGAGAAGTCCGCCTCCCAGGTTTCTCCCGCATCCCTGCTGCACGCATAACCCAGAAAAATCGGATACGGATCATGACAGCCCTCTCTTCTTTTGTGCGTCCATGGTCCGGTGGCCCGGAATAGCATATGGATTTCATCAGAATCAGGGTCTTTAATAATAGCCGGATTCAACACCATTTTATCCGCCCAATCACAGCCTGGTACAGGCTCAAGAGCCGGTTTGTCCAAATAGCGGAATTTCGGTTTCTTCGGTTTCATAGTTTCATAGTTCCTCCTGTTATACATCATACGATAAGGGCGTTTCCCGTTTTTCAGGAATCACCTTATCATACGAAACCCCTGATTTCAAAAGCCTTTTGCTCTAAAAACAGCTTCCGGATGAAAACAGTAAGATCCGTCAAATCAAAAAGGAAGATCCATCATTCCCGCCTGGCCGGCCAGCGGTTATGATAATTTCTGCAGGTGAAATCAGGCATTAGGAGGCATACTATGAACCGGGAACAAGTGTATGATATTGTCATTTACGGCGGAACCGCTGCAGGGATTACAGCTGCTGTCCAAGCCGCAAAAATGGGCAAAACCGTGGTGGTAATCGAGCAGGGACAGCGTATTGGGGGCTTGACCAGCGGAGGTCTGGGAGATACGGATGTGGGAATGAAGCAGGCGGTCGGCGGCCTGGCCCTGGAATTCTACCGGCGGATAGCCCGGAAATATAATCAGGACGGGGCACGCTGGCTGTTCGAACCCAAGGTGGCGCTCGAAGTATTGCAGGACCTGGTAGCCGAACACCAAATCGAAGTTGTCTGCGGTGATAGGCTTGAGCTTCAGGAGGGGGTGACCAGACAAGGCACGACAATCACTTCTATACGCATGGAATCGGGGAACATCTATAGGGGCAGGATGTTTATTGACGCTACGTATGAAGGCGATCTGATGGGCAAATCGGGTGTATCCTATACTGTCGGCCGGGAGCCGAATTCAGCTTACGGAGAGACGCTAAACGGTATTCAGCCCGGCGACGAGCTGAATGAGCTTCCAGCCGGTATTGATCCCTATATCATTAAAGGAGTACCTTCAAGCGGCTTGCTTCCGCGTGTCAATGCTACCCGCGGCGGCGGCATCGGTGACGGTGACAACAAGCTTCAGGCATATAACTTCCGCATGTGCCTGACGGACAAGCCCGGCAACCGCCTGGAGATTGGAAAGCCTGAGGGGTATAACGAGGCCGATTATGAAATTCTGTTCCGGGCCATTGAGCAGGGACAGCGCTCCCGTTTCTTCAAATTAAACCGGGTTACTGCAGAGAAGACGGACTCCAATAACAATAGCGGCATTTCAACGGATTACAATGGAATGAACCATAGCTATGCGGAGGCGGATTATCCGGCAAGAGAAGCAATATGGGAGGCCCACCGCATCTATCAGCAAGGTTATGTCTGGACTCTGCAGAATCATCCGCGGGTGCCGGAGGACATCCGGGCGGTCTACAAGCCGTGGGGGCTGCCGCTTGATGAATTCACGGACAGCGGCCACTGGACGCCCCAATTATATATCAGGGAATCCCGCAGAATGATCGGCGATTATGTGGTTACTGAGCATGATGTCAGACTGGACAACCCGGTGCCCGATTCCATCGGAATGGGCTCCTTCGCCATGGACTCGCACCACACCCAATACTATGTGAACGAAGACGGTCATGTAAGCACAGAGGGCGGATTCTATGTGAGGCTGGCTGCGCCTTACCCGATCAGCTACCGGGCGGTTGTGCCGAAACGGACGGAATGCACCAATCTGATCGTACCGGTATGTGTATCTGCTACCCATGCAGCCTACGGCTCGATCCGTATGGAGCCAGTCTTCATGATCCTGGGGCAATCGGCTGCTGCGGCTGCCGCGCTGGCGCTTGATGCGGACGGGATTGTTCAGAATGTAGAGGTGGAGAAGCTGCATTCCATCCTGCTTCAAGAAAATCAGGTTTTGTATACAGACGTCTAATCTGTGCATCCATCCGGATGGAACCGGAACCCGAATTTGCGCCGGTATTCTCCCGGAGAATGTTCAAAGTGTCCCCGAAACATCCGGCAGAAATGGGCATAGCTCTGGAAGCCCGTTTTGTCGGCAATCTGTTCAAGCGTCAGACCACTGTACAGCACCTGCTGCTGCGCAAGCTTCAGTCTGACGCTGATACAGTAGGCGAACATGGATTGGCCAAATGCAGCCTTGAACAGATAGGAGCAGCGGGACACACTTAACCCGGCCGAGGCCGATATCTGCTCCAGGCTAAGCGGTTCATGGGCATGGTTGTCTATGAATAACTTAAGCTTGTACGCGGTATCCACTCCCTTGGTGCGCGGATTGACCCCAATCACATGCTCCAGGGTCAGGCAAAACGTTCTCAGAAGATAGTCCATGATCTCGTCCAGGTTTTGCATCATTTTTTTCTTCTCGCTGATGATATGCTTCCATAGCGTAAGCACCGTATCGTCAAAACCGATATTCGTTTTTACGGGCAGGCTTGTGTTAGCCCACCACGAGTCCAGCCACTCCCCCTTGCCGGCCAGGAAATAGTCCGAAGCAGGCTGAGTCTCACCCGATGCCGTTACGCTTCGGGGCTGAACGTTTAGTCCGTAGGGCTGACCGGGAGGATAAATGAGCAGGTCTCCGGGGATGATGGTCTCGTAATTGCCCGCCACCAGCGCCCGGCAGGTACCTTCCGCCTGAAACCGGAACAGATAGTAGGTCAGCCCCTCTTCGTACTTAACGGAGTGGGGCTTCGTGTGTGCGAAATAATTAGCATAAATGACGCCGGAACGTTGCGGATCTGGCTTCGTCATCGGTAAGGTTTCTCCTCCGGACGGTCAGGATGATAGCCTGCCCTGAATTCCGAAGGTGTCTGCCCGGTGATCTTCTTGAACATTTCGCTGAAATACCGCCGCTCCTCGTAACCTGCTGCAAGGGCGACCTCCTGCACCGGCATCCCTTCTACCAGCAGCGCTTTGGCCTTCTGGATCTTCTCCATGGTCACATACTGGGTGACCGTCATACCGGTCACCTTCTTAAAAAGACTGGAGTAGTAGCTCGCGCTGAGATGGACGTGAGCGGCGCAATCCCCTACCGTTATATCCTCAGAGAGATGGCTCTGAATATAATCGAGTGAGGCATAGATGACCTTCTGCCCCTCGGACAGGCTGTTCTTGCGCACCAGTGCGGCCCCTTCCACGCATAACTCCAGCAGCTGCCGCTGGAGAGAAGCCAGCGGCAGTCCGGCTGTTCCCTGAACAGCCCTGAACCTCTGGATCAGCGGCTGGATATCCGCATAAGGAATCAGCTCATAGAAGCTCCGGATCGCCGAGGCAGCCAGCTCATCGTACAGGCTGAGCAGATAGTCCGGATTCTGCCGGGAGACCAGACTCTGGAGGCTTGTCGAGATATCCTCCAGAATAGCCTCTGCCTTGCCGGCATTGCCGGAGCGCAGCGCCAGCAGCAGCTCGTCCTTGTATTCCAGGGACAGCGGCTCCTGGCTGCCGGCCGGGAGAATATCGTCATAGCGGATGGCTGCATTGCCTTCTGTGAACAGATGATAGGCCAGCGCCCGATTGGCCT
The DNA here is from genome assembly GCF_037963255.1 of Paenibacillus sp. FSL H8-0259. NCBI lineage: Bacteria > Bacillati > Bacillota > Bacilli > Caryophanales > Paenibacillaceae > Paenibacillus > Paenibacillus sp. FSL H8-0259. The sequence continues at coordinate 2,046,006 of NZ_CP150147.1, read as the reverse complement.
GCAGATAGGAATCAGGCAACTCACTCGTCTCCTCCACCCTGCCTCCGACCCCGACCGATACGGTGAACTTGGTGTAGCGTTCAATATTCCGGCAGCAGCGTTCCGCAATCTCCACTGCACTGACCGCGCTGCAATCATTCATAACCGCCAGATAGCGGTTATGTCTGGCGCGGAAGACTACGCAGCGCGCATATTCGGCAATCGTCTCCTGCGTGATATTGAGCAGCGAGAAGCGGATCAGCTCCACCTCGCGGATGGACAGCTCGGCTGCCCGCTCCTGAAAGTGATCGATCTCAAGCAGCATTACCACAAACCCCTGCGGGTTCAGATCGATATTCAGGAATTCCCAGCGGGCCGCCGCCTGCTCCCAAGCTGTACGGTGGCTGACCAGCAGGGCGAAATATTCCTGCCGCAGCACCGGCAGACTCTCCCGCAATCTTTTTTCCATCTCCCGCAGGGTAAGCAGCTTCGACCGTTCTTCCATAATCTCCGCCTTCGCCCGCAGCACCGCCGTCATAATATCCTCTTCCGTAAACGGCTTGACGACGAAGTCAAAAGCACCAAGCTGGACAGCCTGCTGCGCATATTCAAAATCGGCATAGCCGCTGATCAGAATCACCTTACAGTCCCGGTGGCGTTCCAGCACGGCCCGCAGCATGGACAGTCCATCCATCCTCGGCATCCGTATATCCGTAATGACAAGATCCGGGCGCAGCTCCGAGATCATGTCCAGCCCATCCTCCCCGTTGGCTGCCGTACCCGTCACCCGGATACCCTGCTGCGCCCAATTCATGCAGGTGAGTCCTGCGACTACGCTTTTGATATCGTCTATAATGCACAAGCTGATCACACCATTATCGTCCATCCTGATGCTCCTCTCTCTTGGGTAAAGAAATGATGACCGCCGTTCCCTTGCCTGGCCCGCTGTCCACCCGGAACACCGCACCGTCCCCGTAATACAGCTGCAGCCTGCAGATCAGATTGGACACGGCATACCCCTTATCGGATTCCCGCCAGAACAGCGCACGGACCTGATCCTCCTCCATGCCTGCTCCATTGTCGCGGACAGTAAGGCACCAGCGTTCTCCCTCATCCAATATCTCTATATCAATCACTCCGCCGCTCTCCAGATCGCAGAAACCATGCAGGATGCTGTTCTCCACCAGCGGCTGCAGCAGAATGCGCGGAATAGGGAGTGTATTCAGCGCTTCATCCTCTACGTGGATTTCATAACGGAACAACCCTTCATAGCAGCTGCACTGCAGCTCCAGATACTGGCGGACATGCTCCAGCTCCTTGGACAGCGTGGTGATTTCCTGCCCCTTATTCAGCCCCAGCTGAAACAGCCGGGACAGTGACACTACCATTCGCTGCGACTGCTCCACCTGCTTCAGATTCAGCTTCCAGTAGATCGTATTCAGCGTGTTGTACAGGAAGTGGGGGTCCATCTGCGCCGACAGCGCCTTGATCTCCGCCGAGCGTTTATTCGTCTCTGCCTCGGTGACTTCACCGATCAGCACCACAATCTGCTCAAGCATCCGGTTGAACCGGATACCGACCTGAGCCAGCTCATCCCCGCTGCTGCTCTCGAACCGGGCGGTCAGATCGTTGCTTTCCACCTTTTTCATCACCTTCATCAGCCCCTGCAGCGGCCTCAGCAGATAACGGGTAAATGCGCCGGATACCATCATTGTGACTGTAAAGGCGGCGAGGGCCACCACCACAAGCATCCACTTGACATAGATCATATCCTTCAGCACGCTGGCTTTGGACTGGATTGTGGTCATCGTCCAATCTGCGATGCCCAGATGGGCATAGTTCAGCAGATAGGATTCACCGCCCAGCCTGAACGTATTGCTGAGATCCCGGCTGCTGCTGATCCTACCGGTCAGATGACTGCCCTCCACCGCCTGCCGGACCAGCGGGTCCTTCACAGAATACACAGGCTCACCTGAAGCGTTCAGCAGGAAGCTGCGCGCCCCGCCCCCGGTACCTCCGCTTACCAGCTTGCGGAAGCCGTCTTCGCGGATATTGACTACGATATAGACACCGCTGACCGGAGTATCGAATATGGGATCCAGAATCAGTGAGATCACCCGGTCCTTGCCGGAGAACAGCATATCCTCATGGCCCTCGACCCACAGGTTCTTCTTCTCCTGTTCAATGCGCTCATATAGAAACGTATCCTTGAATTCCGTCAGCCGGTTGCGGTTCATCGACGACGGGTAGAACTCCCCGATCGGCGTGGACACATAGATGGACTGAATCAGCGGCTCGGCAATCCGCGCCTGCGAGAAAACGTTATCAAGATCATTCAGATGGGTATAATATCTGCCTGTGTCCCCGGAGACGACATCCCTCATCATATCGTGAAAAGGCTGGCTGATCATAAAGGTCATCATAATCAGTGTCAGCTTGTTCAGCTTCTCGTCGATGATCTGTGCCGATTTGACGACGGTATCCTGGGTGAGCTTCAGCGCATTCTTCTCCAGGATCGCCGCCGAGATGGAATAGGACAGTCCACCGGTCATCAGCACAGAGAGGAGAATCACAGCCAGGAATGCGGTTTTTAATTTACTGCGGAACGATTGCTTCCGGAAATAGTCCAAGTTCTTCACGCCTTCCTCTGTACATGCCTGCTCTTCGATTATGTCACCCGGACCCGGGGCCGGGCAATAAGCGGCTTAAGATACAGTGAAATCACCGTATGCGGAGCATGGATTTACCGTATGTACAAGGGGAGGGGAACCAATTTCCCCGCTCCAATCTGATTCGAGGGGATTTCCTCCGCTCCAACCCGATTCGAGGGAATTGTTCCCGCCCATTCCACCAGTTCCCCGTCCCAGCCGGATTCAGAGGGATTTCTCCCTCTCCTTTCGGCAGGCAGCCTCTTTCTGAAAAATAAAGTCGAGTTGGCACCCTAATGTATGAGGTTTTATGGCTGAAGCGGATTTGCATGTTAGCACTTCCGCATGTTCTCTGCAAGTGCTTGGCGGAGCTTATCAAAGCCCATCTGCCCGGACAACCAACTAATCAAACGGACTGAAAATCCGCTATTTGCCCAAATCTGGCAGATTTGCTGGCTAAGCGGACTCAGATTCCATTAATGGGCCCGCCGCCCAATTCATGCCCAAATGAACAAAATAGCTGATTCTCAGTCCGCTTAAACCTCAGAAAAGGGGTTTTCCGGAAAATAGGGTCTTTTCAGTCCGCTTCATCTGCTGACGGTACGCTTACCTGCTCCAGCAACCAACAACCAACAGCCAACAACCAGCAAGCAACAGCCAGCAAATAGCAAACAGCAAACAGCAGCCAGCCAGCAACCAGCAGCCAATAACCAGCAAGCAACAAGCAACGGCCAACAATCAGCAGCCAACTATCAGCAACCAACAGCCAACAACCAGCAAGCAACAGCCAGCACCCAGTAGCCAATAACCAGCAAGCAACAAGTAACTAGTAACTAGTAACTAGCTTATTTCGCCAGCTTCTGCCCGGCAAAGAAAAAAAATCACCCGCAAGGCAAATTGAGCTGGAGCTTATAAAATTATGGAGTTGATGGAGTTGATGGAGCCTGTGCAGCTTAAGTAGATTAAGGCCACCCACGCCACGCCACGCCACTCCAGACAGACTACTTCCGGGCAGCCGCCGGTGAAATCAAGTGTACTTTTGCCCCTCATTTCCTCCTGCTGCCCACTTTCGGCAGATTCAGGGGCACTTTTTCCCTTCATTCCCGCCTGCCGCCCGCTCTCGGCGGATTCAGGGGCACTTTTGCCCCTCATTCCCGCCTGCTGCCCGCTTTCGGCGGATTCAGGGGCACTTTTGCCCCTCATTCCCGCCTGCCGCCCGCTTTCGGCAGGTTCAGGGGCACTAATGCCCCTCATTCCCGCCTGCTGCCCACTTTCGGCAGATTCAGGGGCACTTTTGCCCCTCATTCCCGCCTGCCACCCGCTTTCGGCGAATTCAGGGGCACTAATGCCCCTCATTCCCGTCTGCCTCCCGCTTTCGGCGGCTTCAGAAGGATTTATCCCTTTGACTGGCAGATCCGCTCCACATCCCAATGAAACTTATCCGCAACAGGCGAAACTCATGATTCCCTACAGTAACCTAACCAAAAAGCCCGCTTGAATTCCGGTAACATCCCGGCTTCAAACAGGCTCTAGTGCTGCGGTATTTGTATACTTTGCTGCAAATACCCTACAATTGCTTTTACTTTACTTTACTTTTGCTTTTACTGTTACTTTACTTTTACTCTTACTCTTGCCTTTACTGGTGTTACTCTTATTTCTGTTGTCACTGTAATCCGAATTTATCTAAGAGGAGCTGAGAATGGGCTGGCTTACCCTTGCAGAATCCCGCTCTGCCCCACAATTCTCAGCCACTCTGCAGCGATCAGATCATGCCCGGCCGCCGTTGGATGCACACCGTCCCAGACCCAGTATACGGCATCCGTTCTTGCTGCGGCCGCCTCAAAAACGTCCTGAAGCGGTACATGCACAGCCTCGAACTCCTCCGCAAGGCTGCGGACAACCTCCTGATAATGAGTCAGGATCTTCAGCCATTCCGGCCAATTCTCTGCCGGTGCCCCTACCTTCAGGAGAAAGGGCTCGCAGAGTACAAGCCGGGTCTGCGGCAGCACTTCGCGTGTCTCTTCCAGTACATGGCGGTAAGCGCGTTCGAAGCGGTCCGTGATGCCGCCCGGGTCGCCCATCATCGTTCTCCAGATATCATTAACCCCGACCAGGATACTGAGCACATCCGGCTGCAGATAGATCGCATCCTCATTCCAGCGCGCATACAGATCGGAGATCCGGTCTCCGCTCACCCCGCGGTTATGGAATACCGGCCGCTGCTCCGCCAGCTCATTGCCTAATTTGCTGCCAACTATGTATGCATAGCCGTGCCCGAGGATATGGTTAAGATCATTGCCCCGGTCACGGTTGCCATCTGTAATGGAATCCCCTTGAAACAGAAATACCTTGTTAGCTCCGGAAATGGATATAGACATGTATACTCACCTTTCGCCTTATAATTTGATTCAATTATATCAGGAGAAAGCGCAATTAGGATTCCGGCTTACTGTGCTTCAGCAAAGCCAATATGTTATTGAGCAGATGCACCTTGCGGATGGGCTTGATAATGATGGAGGCGAACTGCGCTTTGGTCTCCTCGTCCAGATTCGTTCCCAGGGGAGCAAGCAGAATTATGGGCAGCTTCCTGTCCGGAGCAAGCTGACGCATTTGCTTGGCAATCTCTGTAGCCTCTGTGCCCGCAATATCCTTGTCCATAAGGATCAGATCATAATCGTTGTTAGCTGCCAAAAAGTCCATTGCCTGCTTGGCAGTCTCGGCGGAAGTAACTGCCACACTCCAGTCCTCTAGTACCGAAGAGATGACATGCAGGCTGGTCTGATTATCATCAACAACCAGGATTTTAATTGCGTCAAGCACATCTTTCTCGAAGGGAATCGAGGGCAGGCTTGTATATTTTTCGAGATACAGAGTGACTTCCAGCTTCGTCCCTACCCCTTCCCGGCTCTCAACGGAGATCTCTCCCCCCATCAGCTCCACCAGTTGTCTGCAGATTGCCAGTCCCAGTCCGGTGCCTCCGTAATGATGAAGCTCGCTGCTCTGGTGAACCTGGGTATATTTGTTGAACAGCAGCTTCAGTTTGTCTTCCGCAATACCTATTCCAGAATCCTGCACCGTAATCCTTATCCCTATTTCTTCACCGCGGACAGGCAACGATTTCAGCTCGATAAGGATTTCCCCGGCGTGGGTGAACTTCAGGGCGTTGCTTACTATATTCATGATGATCTGGCGTACCTTGGGGGCATCACCCAGAACATACAGGGGAATTTCCGAATCCACATTCAGAATGACTTCCAGATTTTTCTCAAAAGCCTTGGTGGAGAACAAATAGACGCTCTCCTCCAGTGCGGTAATAATATCAAACGGTTCCTTTTCAATGACCAGCTTGCCCGCTTCCATCTTGCTGAAATCCAGAACATCATTCAAAAATTGCAGCAGCTTGGCATTACTCGACTCAATGATCTCCATGTAATACTGCTGCTGCTCGTCCATTTCAGTCGTCATCATCAGATCGGTCATGCCGATAATGCCGTTCATCGGGGTGCGGATTTCATGACTGAGCATGGCAAACAGGTCCAGCTTGGATTGGCTCTGCCGTTCTATGAATTCAACTTTTCGTTCCAAATTCATAATATAGGTGAAAAAATAGGCCATGGCGCTTATTATATCCAGGTCTTCCTTCGTATGCAGGCCGGCTGCAGGGTCCATCAGACAGATCGTCCCCACAGACTCCCCTTGCTCCGTGATCAGAGGAACGCCAATGAACGAGTGTATGCCCCGTGCATGTATAAATTCAAGGGCAGTGGACCCGGGATGATTATGCGTGTCAGCGACCAGTGTCGGCTTATTGTCATTAAGAATAACCAGACTGCGAATAGGATCAAGAAGGGCGAAATTGTCCTCCTCCTTCATGATAGGCGCTTCCCGGTTGAAGGTCCGCAGCAGGGGAACCAAGCCTAAACCGTGAATCGTAATCATAATCGTATTTGACGTAAAAATCTGGCTTAGCAGTTCAATCATCCGGTCTGCAGCATCCTCTAAATTGCAAATGACCGGACTCCGGGTATTCATCTTCTCCATCATCTTTCTAGAACTCCATTCCAAAATCCATATTTACTATTTTACTTATTTTTAATTTCCACAGTGTATGAACTTTGCCCGTTATTCCTATTTGTCACCGTTCATCTTGCACTGCCCGATTGTCCAGTCAGAGCCGGCATTATAAGCCATTGGGATAAGTTAGATAGGAAACTCTCTATGTTCTTACTCTTAATTAAGAGGATATGTTACGATCAACTGGACTGGTCCTCATCATAACAGAAAAAACACAGAGACAACCTAAAAAAGTGCACAAAAAAACTATGAAAGGAATGGGAAGAAGATGAAATACAGAAAACTGGGCAATACAGGACTTAAAGTCAGTGAAATCGGCCTGGGCAGCTGGCTTACTTATGGCACGGCGGCGGAACAGAAGGCGGCAGAATGCCTGTGTTGCCAAAGCTTTTGAATGCGGTATCAATTTCTTTGATACAGCTAATGCCTATAACTGCGGTGAAGGTGAAAAAGCAGTCGGCGCCGCCCTGCGCTCCTATACACGGTCGGATTATGTGCTTAGCACCAAGGTGTTTTTCCCGATGGGCGATGGTGTGAATGACCGCAGGTGGCTGATTTTGCACCTGCAAGATAAGCACCTGCGGGAGGAGAAGATGTCATATTGTGTTCTTATACGACATAGCCCGCCCTGCAATTCAATTTGCAGCAAATACCTGCACTTAAAAGCACCGTCCGGAAATGGGACGGTGCTTTTAAGTAGTTGCAAGCCTATAGCGATAATATTCCTCTTACAATTTGCCTGCCGGCGCGAGGTGTCTGCTGGCATGGGCTGTCTGTACTTTATTGATCAGCTGCTTATAATCCTCTTGCTGCGCAGCCGAAGCCTGCGGCCGATATTGCTCAAACAATCGCACACAGCGGATCACACAGGTCTCGCTGCCCAGTTCCGCCGAAGCCTCCAGGCTTAGGAATAAGTAGCGGAATCCTTGCTCCTGTTCTCCGGCACGCAGGTAATATCCCGCCAGTTCATAGAGCAATTCCGCGTATTTATCCCGCAGGTCCGCTCCCGGCTTGCCATGCCCCGGGGCAGACCACTCCTGCTCTACCTGCGGCAGGAACCGCCCGATCAGCTCATCCACATTCCAGTGAAACCGGTTGGCTGCCTGAACGGCCTTCAGCATTCCGGGGAGCAGGCCGGTGCCGCCCGTGCCGATATACTCCACATAGTTATGAAGCACTTCCAAATCTCCGCACATTAAACGGAACAGATAAGTATTAACTATTGCCTGACTGCTGAAATACTCTTTAATTTGCCGGACTTCCTCTGAATCTTCCACAATCCAGTCCATTTCTGAATATAAAGTTACATAATGCAAAGCACGCTCATATTCGCCCCGCCCGTCACATACCACGGACTGCAACCAGTAGGCGTATAAAATATAGAAGCATAACGGCTTCGGAGGTTCCTTCAGCTCTTTCTGCTTTCTGACTTTGTGATGCTTAATCTCATATTGAATCGCTGTCTTACGGTACAGCTCTTCGGCCAGCAGCCATACCTTATCCCAGTACTGCAATGACAGATAGACATCGGCCAGCTGCTGCAAAGCGCCTAATTGATCGCTCTCATCCAGCCGCTCCACGAAATATTCGAACCGCGTGGCTGCACGGAAATCCGCCTCCCGGTCCTGGCCGACCCTAATGGTGAACAGCCGGTACTGGCATAAGGCCAGACGCTCCGAATGCTGGTATTTCTCACTATCGGCAACGCCCTCATAGAGCAGAGCCGCCGCCTGATAGTTGCCTTGCCCGTAGAATTGCTCCGCTGTATCAAACAGCACAGGGGCATATGTAATATTGTCCATTATAATAAGGACGACCTGCCGGATACACTCCAGTTTGTTCAGCTCCGCGCAGCGGTGGAGGAATGGGCCCAGACGCCGCCAGTCGGGTGTGGAATGAATGACACATTCATCTATATAGAGTTCGTAGAACGCCCCTTCAGCCAGCCCCATCCCGGAGGTAATCCGGTCCAGCTGCTGCATGGCAATGGGACGGTTGCCGTTAATAATACTGCTCAGTGTTCCGGAGTTAACGCCGGATACCCCTGCGAATTGATTAATCGTCATTCCTTCATTTCTTAGGAAAGCGGCCAGCTCCGCTTGAATTGTAGTCTTATGATGCAAACCAATACCGCCCCTCAAAAAACCATATATTCGAATATTAATCCAGATATTCCTATATAATAAGTCCCCCAATTATACAGGTCAATCCGGTTTGAACGGTTCAAAATAGGTTGACAAAGACGGAATAAATGTTATATATCCCCATTTTATCTACGAAATCAGCTTCGACTCTTCTGCCTGCGCGGCCGCTTTGCGGATGAAGCCCTGTAGCGGCTTTTGCAGCGTAAGACCCAGCAGCAGCGCAAGCACGCCGAACAAGACCAGCAGCAGCGCATCACGGATCGCTACCTCCGGCAGCAGACCGCCTACAGCTTCACGCAGCAGGCTGATCGCATAGGTAAAGGGCATAAACGGATTCAGTACCTGAAAGAAGTGTCCGGTGGTACTAATAGGAAAGGTGCCGCCGGAGCTGGAGAACTGCAGCACCATAAATACGATGGCAATCCCTTTGCCGATACTGCCGAACACCGAGACCAGCGTGAAGACAATCGTCACGAATACCACGCTGATCAGTACGGCAAACAGGACAAACCATACCGGATCAGCAACATAACAGCCTAGCAGGAAGATATTGCCCAGCACTGCCACCAGCGCCTGAAGAATACCGACTGTAAGAAAGGTCAGCAGGCGTCCGAAATAGAGCTGATACCCAAGGTAGCGGATTCCGCCGGTATCTACAGCCGTGCGCAGCAGCGAGATCAGCAGGGTACCGCCTACCCATAGGGACAGCACGACATAAAAAGGCGTCATGGCCGATCCATAGTTGGGAATCGGATATAACGTCTGCTGCTTCAGTACAACCGGATTCGCCAGGAAATCACTCTGGCTCTGGATATCGCCGCCCAGCAGCTGGGCAATCTCCTCCAGATCAACCTCCTCCTTGATATCGCGGAGTGTTGCTGCCGCTTTGCGGACCGATGCCATCAGCGCAGGCAAGTCGCTGCGCACCAGCTCCGCCGCACGTTCCACTCCCTGGTCTGCCCGCGGCAATCCGGCAGTAATGAAATCCGCTGCCTTGCGGAACCTCACCTCCGCCGCAGGCAGTCCGGTTCTGGCAAATTCGGCCGCTTCGTGAATCTGCGCCCCGGCCCCCGGCAGTCCTTCCTTAATACGCGGAAGTACGTTAGTGACCAGATTGCTGAATGCCGCCATCTTCTCTGTCATGCCCCCCGCTGCGTTATGCACCTCTTCGCGGATGGCCGGCAAATCCTGCCGCAGGGCTGCCAGGCCGGATTGTCCATACTGGATGGCGGTCCCCGCCTCCTCCAGTATGGTGTCCAGCGCGGCCAGCCGCTGCGGAATATGCTGCAGCGCTGCCGCAGCATTCCCCGCATCCGCAGTCAGCTGCTGCAGCACCTGCTCCGCTGCGGGCAGAATTCCCGCGTTGTACCGCGGGATGACCCCCTCCAGGGCAGCTCCCGCCTGCCCTGCCGCTAGGCTGAGCTGGTCCAGCTCAGCCTCCGTGGGCTGCGCGCCTGCCTGCGCAGCCTGTGCCAGTGCCGCCGCCTGCGCAGCTGCGGCGGCATAGGGCTTCCGCGCCGCTTCGACGGCGCGGAGATCACTTGCGCCCGCGGTCCCGGGCGCAAGTGTGTTCAGGGCGCCCAGCAGCTGCGCTGTGTGGGCGAGCCCTTCGCTTGCCGCGGCCAGCCGGGCCGAGGCAAGCTGCAGCTGCCGCGCAGCAGAGCGCTGCGCGGGCTCCTGCTGCACCGCACTCTGGTGCAGCGCCTCGCTTGGCTGCGCGGCACCTTGCCGCAGCGCTTCGTTTGGCTGCGCGGCGTCTTGCCGCAGCTGCGCGGTCAACTGCACGGCCGCTTCCCCGGCCTGCTGCAGCAGATACAAGTTCTGCTGCAGGGCCCCGGGGACAGCCGCAAAGGCTGTGCCGTTCCCGGCCAGGAACTGCTGCAGCGCAAGCCCGAAGCTGCTGCCGGCAGCGGTGATCCGGTCAGCCTGCGGCAGAACCTTGGCCGCAGTGTCCACTGCGGCTGCGGCCTCTTCCAACCGGGCCTCTGCCCGGTCCAGCACACCATCCACCTTGCTGAAGTTCGAATCCAGCTCGGATACCAGCAGGGCAGCACGCTCAATCCGGGGCAGCTTCTCCTGCAGCTCCTCCAGATGTCCGGCGGCAGCCGTAATCTGCGGCCAATATTCGTCGATCTGCTCCACGGCTTTTCCCGCCTGCTCTATCTCGGGGAGCCTGGAGGCCAGTCCGGCAATCCGCTCCGCAGAAGAGGAGATCTCCGGCCAATCCTGCTGCAGCTTCAGTACCAGCCTGCCGGCTTGCTCAATCTCCGGCAGCTCCGCCTCCAGCTTGAACAGCCCGGCCTCCACTCTGCGGATAGCGGGCAGCTCGGACTGGAATTCCTCATCTACCCCGCGCAGGGCGGTCAGAACCGTACTGCTGATCGTTTCCGTGAAGTGCTCGGTGATCTGCGTGGTGATCGTGGAAGCACCCTTGGCTGTAATTTTTGGAGCAATCGCATTAATTTTTTCATTAACGGTATATTCAATCTCCGGCTTCTCCAGCTTACCTTCAAGAATTCCGGTCATCCGCTCAGAGAAGTCCGCCGGAATCACAATGCTCGCATAGTAATCCCCCCGCCGCACCCCGTCCACCGCAGCCTCCGCATCTGTAAACCTCCAGCCGAGTGACTTATTGCTCCGCAGGCTTTCCAGTACCTCCGCACCGATATTGAAGCTTGTACCCTGCACGGCCGCACCTTCATCCAGACTGGCTACGGCGATTTTGATCCCGGAGGTGTTGCTGTACGGGTCCCATACGGCCGCCACATTCACCCAGTCATAGACTGAGGGCAGCACAACAAGCGCTGCAATCAGCAGCATGGCCACAGGTATCCTGAACAGCCTCAGCCAATCCCTCTTGTATATTTGCCAGATCTCCTTCAATCCCAGTCACCTCTCAGCCGATAGTTGGATAACTTAATATGCCCCGGATTAAGGCTTTATACGACGATAACTGGCAACGCGATGATGCTGGAGGTAAGCAACCCAATAATTGGATCGGCTCCTGCAGGGAGATCTGAAAATATATTTGCAACATTTTTTGAAAATCAACGTTATTAGGGTATGAACACGTTTGAGAACTATACCGAAGGGTAATTAGGTATATAGACTTACACCGTGTCATATTATGCCAAGGGGGAAATTCCACAATGTTAAAAAACAAAAATGTCTATCTGTTTCCTGTATTGGTCCTGTTGTTCCTCTCCCTCGTGACTACGGCCAGCACGACCATGAAGACCGCAGAAGCCCAGAGTAGCGATCATATCCAGCACTTGACGGTTTACATACACGCACTCGACACCAATAAGGGTCAAACCACCCTTACCGGAGACGAAATCACATGGTACGAAGGCGCAGCGGCCGATGCTATCTTCGCTGAACGTGAGCCTGAAGCCGCAGCCGAAATCGGCGGTGTACCCGACGGTTACTATATCGTGAATGACAGCGATTCGCTGACTTCCTACCCGGTAGCCCCTAATGCTAAAGTAACTATGCAGATCTACGACCACACTGGTAATATTGAGGAACTGGACATTAACTGGAACGAGGCGCTCAGCCTGCAGCAGTTCACTCAGGAATTTGCCAAAACTGATGTTTTCGATCTAAGCCAATCTCCTTACCACATCACCATCCAGAACGGACAGATCGTCTCCATCGTGCAGCAGTATACACCTTAAGTAAGACATATGGGTTCAATAAGCTTTATTGTCTATCACACGCAAGCCGCAGTCTGTTGCCCTAAGCAGCAGCTGCGGTTTTTTTGTGTGCTTTTTAGCCGGCTAGATCAATCAGCGGCCCTAACGATTCTGCGGAAGGGCTGAACAGAAAGCCTGACCTCCAAAAAGCTTCCGCCCCACGGATTCACGAATCGGCTCCGAAGAGTTGAATCGGCAGGGAAGCGGACTGAGAATCCCTTATTCAGCTGATTTTCGCTGTTTTCACCTCCACGCGGACTGGAGATCGCTTATTTTCTCTGGAAACAGAGATTTGGACGATGATTTGGAGCATAACGGAACTGGAGTCCGCTTCAGGCTGAAAATAGCTAGTTTCAAGAAAATAACGGCTCTGGAGTCCGCATAGGGTTTTGGATGCCCATATTCCAACGATTGATGACAACGCAGTAGCAAACATCAGGGGTTTGGGATTCGGGGGTACTTTTCTCTTGTCCCACTCCCCCTTGAAAATCTAACCTTTTCACACATATTCGAACCTATCACTATTTACCGACAAGCCCTTTAAATATAAGCTTATTCATAGGATACCAGCCTTGCTTTAACATTATAGAATCCATAGGAATGGTGATAAAAAGTGACAATTACACCCCAAACGCAGTCTGCGGCCCAGACTCAGGGCAAACCCATGTATCAGGAGTACCGCATGCATCAGGTTTCCATCGCCGATCCGTATATCGTCAACGCCTTTGCCAAAGAAGTAGCGTACCTCACCAGCTTGGAACCTGACCGTCTGCTGGCCGGCTTCCGTGAGAACCGGGGACTCCCGAAGAAGAGCGAGAAGTATCCGGGCTGGGAGAATACCGAAATCCGCGGGCATACGCTGGGCCATTATCTCTCTGCCTTGTCCCAGGCTTATGCCACCACCCAGGATGATGCGCTTGCGCTCAGACTGGAATACTTGCTCAGTGAGCTTGCGTTGTGCCAGCATGAGAGCGGTTACCTGTCAGCGTTCGATGAGCAGTTGTTCGATAATATCGAGAATAAACAGCCTGCCTGGGTGCCTTGGTACACAATGCACAAGATTATCGCCGGACTCACCGCCGCCTACTCTGCCACCGGCAGCGCAACAGCGTATAGCGTAGTGAACAAGCTGGGGGATTGGGTGTACAACCGTACGGCTTCCTGGTCTGACGAAATACAGCAGCGCGTATTATCCGTCGAATATGGCGGGATGAACGACTGCCTTTATGAGCTGTACAAAGTCAGCGGCAACTTTAACCACTTAAGCGCCGCTCATAGCTTTGATGAGCTGACTTTGTTCACTCCAGTCCATGAAGGCAAAGATATCCTCAAAGGCAAACATGCCAATACAACCATTCCGAAGTTCCTCGGGGCGCTGAACCGTTACCGGACCCTTGGGGAGAGTGAGGTCTTTTATCTGGAGGCCACCGGGCAGTTCTGGGATATGGTTGTGCATCATCACAGCTACATTACCGGCGGCAACAGCGAGTGGGAGCATTTCGGCGATCCGGATATGCTGGACCGGGAACGCTCCAATTTCACAGCGGAGACCTGCAACACCTATAATATGCTGAAGCTGACACGAGAGCTGTTCAAAATCACCGGAGACTCCAAATACGCTGAGTTTTACGAGAATACCTACCTGAATGCGATCGTGTCCTCACAGCATCCGCATACCGGGATGACGATGTATTTTCAGCCTATGGCAACGGGTTACTTCAAAGTATACTGCTCACCGTTTGAGCATTTCTGGTGCTGCACCGGAACCGGCATGGAGAGCTTCACCAAGCTGAATGACAGCCTGTATTTCTATGATGCCGCAAGCATTGTGGTCAATCAGTACCTAAGCTCCACCCTCCACTCCAGTGAACACGGGCTGAAGCTGACACAATCGGCCAATTTGCCTTATAGCGATGCTGTACAATTCACAATAAATACCCTGCAGCCTCAGGCCAGCCCCCTTGCGCTCAAGCTGCGCCTGCCGTACTGGCTGGCCGGGGAAGCGGAGCTCCTATTGAACGGGGAACCGGTCAATGTTGTATTCAATGAGAGCGGAACATATGCTGTAGTGGGCAGAGTATGGGAAGACGGCGATACTCTGCAGCTCCGGCTGCCGATGAAGCTTGCTTACTTCAATCTCCCGGATGCCCGGCATGTTGCAGCCTTCAAATACGGGCCGGCAGTGCTCAGCGCCGCACTGGGCCGGAGTGATCTGGCTGTGTCTGCCACAGGTGTGGATGTCAGTGTGCCGACCCGCAATATGCTGGTGAAGGATTTCATCACCACGGTGAACGAGAGTCCGGAGATGTGGCTGGAGAAGTTGGCAGACCGCTGTGTCCGCCTGGAGCAGAATGAACTGGCGTTTGCGCTTCAGGGAACGGATGAAGACAACCGGCTGGTATTTACGCCCCATTATAAGCAGCATAATGAGCGTTACGGCATCTATTGGCGGCTGGTGGAAGCCGATTCGGCGGAGCTGCAGCAGCATATTCTGCAGGGCAAAATCCTGCAGCGTGTGCAGGATGCCACCCTTGACAGTCTGCCTGTCGGCAATGACCAATACGAGCTGGAGCACGGAATTCAAGGGGAGAATACCTCTGTGGCTACATGGGACGGATACAATATCCGCAAGGCGGAGAATGCCGGCTGGTTCAGCTACAGGCTGAAGGTGGCACCACAGAGTGACAACTACCTCTCGGTTACCTATTTCTCCGGCAGCAACGGCAAGGAGCTCGCTATTTATGCGGACGGTGAACTGATCAGCCGCGAAATTCTGCACACCGATCAGGCGCGCAGCTTCTACAACCGGAGTTATCTTATCCCGGCTGAAGTCATCAGCGGCAAGACCGAAGTGGAGGTCAAATTCGTCATTCCGGGGCAGGAAAATGGTATATTCGATCTGCTGCGCATGATGACCGGCTACAGCCGTAGCGCAGGGCTGCGCCAGCTTGCTTTTAGCGAAGGCACGCTCTCGGCTCCCTTCACCAGCGGCGTAACCGCTTATACCCTAACCGTTCCGCAAGCGGCCGGCAGTGTACAGCTGAATGTCACACCAGAGCATAAGAATGCCCTGGTCTATGCGGGCGGAATCCTGATCGAGGATTCGCTCCCTCGCCAGGTTAACCTGACTGAGGAACGCACGACGCTGAACCTCACGGTTAAGGCAGAGGATCATACGACGGAGCAGGAATATGTGATTACAATCGTGAAGGAATAAGTACGCTATATAAGCTGCACTTTAGACAACACACCTGCAGGTTACCGGTCAGTCACAGCGAGGCTGGCGGAATACGTCAATGCCCTGTACTTAATTCGTGACCTGCAGAAGAATAGAGACCTCTTCGGAGGGACTGTAGACATAAATGTTGTACGTTGTGCAACTTGGATTGATGGATAGCCGGGTATCCGGGAGGATTGTTGTAGGAAATACAACAATAATCCTCCTAAACCACCGGGAAAAGCTGAAATCCTGCATTTGATACAACAATTTTGGATTTCGGCCGATAAGACGAGGGAAATGTTGTATTATGTGCAGGATTTTATATAAGTCGGTGCAAGTCAGCTGATCTCTGCCACAGAAAGCGGATGAATCAAGGGCTTCCTGCAACAACAGGCGAACCCGTACCCTCACACATACCCATACACATACCCATACCCATACTCATACTCATACTCATACTCATACTCATACTCATACTCATACTCATACTCATACTCATACTCATACTCATACTCATACCCCTACCCATCCCCATACTCGTACTCATACCCCTACCCATCCCCATACTCCTACCCATACTCGTACCCATACTCGTACCCATACCCAGGGAGGTACTTCTACTCTTTCACACAAACTTCTTGACGCTACGCCGGAGGTTCAAATATTCACAAGGTGAAGGTTAGTTTTATGTTAAAATTTCATGTTCAAGTTTTATGTTAAAGTTTTATGTTAAAGTTTTTTCAGGTTTCATGTTAAAGTTTTATGTTCAGCTTATCTAGCAACGCTCGTATTACGATTCATAACCACAACAAAGAATCCAGCCGCTAACGCGGCTGGATTTCGTTATACATATAATACCACTGCATTTCTCCGATTTTGTAATACGGCTGGAAGCTGCGGGTCAGGTGAGTGTATCCTGCCACATGGCCTTTGTCCGTCTCGAAGGTATACGGCTGCCCTTCTACCGGGTGTATCCAGCCGGACGGGTCGGCGGTGTCACCGATGAACCGGGTCATCTTATCGGCTACCAGCACCAGCGGGCCGTAGTTCAAGGCGGCAATGCCGGGATTCGCGGCATCCGCAGCTCTGAAATAGAGCGGGAACGGCAAGTCGATCTCTACGATGTCTCCATCATTCCACTCCCTGCGGACTGAAGCCCACTCACCGGGCACAACCGCCGTCTCCACCTCTTCCCCGTTGATCTTCAAGCTGTTCAGTCCTGTGGCCCAGGCCGGAACGCGCAGCTTCAGCCCGAACTCCGCCCTTCCCTCCAGACTGATCCGCAGCTTGACCGGCCCCTCCACTTCCGGATACTGCGAATAGTTTTCCACCGTAATATCCATGCCGTCTTTGGCCCACTTCACCCGGGAGGGCAGATACTGCGTTACATACAGGCTATCCTCGCTGTGATAATAGAGCATATTGCTATACTCCGCTACATCCTGCGGGAAGGTGCCTGTGCAGCATTGCCACTCGAAGTTATGTCCGCCCTCCTGCAGTCTCCGGTCCTCTACCGTCTTCACCGCACCATCCAGAAAGTAGTTGGCATAATACATCACTCTTCCGTCCGGCTTCACCGGGAGCTGCGCACCCGTTCCGTTATACAACAGCTTCTCCACCCATTCGCCGTACTTGGCTTCCCCGGTATATTGCAGCAGGTAGCTGCTGAATTTGAACACGGCCCAGGCACAGCAGGAGACCTCGCAGCTGCCCCAGGTGTCATTGCGGGTGACTTCCGTCCCGGCGAAATTGGTATAGGTCAGGCTCGACAACGTAGAGTCCCAGGTGGATTTCAGTGAATCCCCCAGGTAGCCCTCCTTCTCCGTGAACAGGCATTCCGCAGGCCCATAGCCGCCGGTGGCAAAAATATGATGGGCCGTAAGCTCATCGTAAGCGATCTTCATCGCCGACATATAACGTTCATCCCCGGTCACTTCATAGGCGCGCGCTGCACTGGATAGACTATTCACCTGGCTGTAGGCATGACGCGGGCCGATCGCGAAATCCCTGCTGTTCAGCTTATCCCACAAGTAATCATAGTCCCATACCTTGGCGAAGTCCTTGTACTTCTCTTCTCCGGTCAGCTGATACGCACGGTACAGATTCTCCGGCAGCGTGTACCATTCGATCATATGACTGGACCACAGCCCGTGGTCCTGCAGACCGTCCCTGGCAATATCCTGCTTGAAGCGGTTCATCGCAGCTTCCGTCAGCTTCAGCACATAAGGGAGAATCCGCTCATAGCCCAGGTACTCATACAGATCGAGGAAGCCACCAAGCAGCTTCTCATAGACATAAGTATCATTGTCGAATAATTCAGCGGACTGCTCGGCGCAGGCGATCCACTCATCTGCGAGCAGCTCTGCTTTTTCCTGCAGTCTGAAATCCCCGGTCACCCGGTACAGCTTCGCATACGCCCCCAGCTTCTGGCCGAAGGTGCTTGCCCCCGCCCCGTACCAGCCGGCTAAACCGTCAGCCTCCGAGGGCACACCCGCCTTGACCCGGAAAATATGCAGCAGATCCTCATCCGGAATGCCCAGATACATCTCGATGGTCTCATCCTGCTGCTGTTTCCAGTGGCCGGGCTTAAGCGCGACATGGCTGTAGCCGAAGGCCTGCATAGCAGGGGTTATTTTTACCGTACCCGGCTGGTACAGCATGCCTGAGTTTACTGCCGCATTATTATTCGTATCTGTGTTCATCACTCATCCTCCTCTTTAACCTTTGACCGAGCCGATCATGACCCCTTTATCGAAGTACTTCTGGATGAACGGGTACACAATCAGAATCGGCAGGGTAGATACGATGATGACTCCATACTTCACCTGATCCGCATACTGCTGGGCATAACCTCCGGCAGAACCGCCCGCTCCCGCCCCTTGCGAGAATACCTGGTTGGATAGCAGAATATCTCTCAGCACTATCTGCAGCGGCTGCAGGTTATTGCTGCGGATATAGATCAGTCCGGTGAAGAAGTCATTCCAGTGGGCGACCAGATAATACAGTCCGATAACGGACACCACCGCTTTGGAGAGCGGCAGGGCGACCTTCAGGAAGAATTTGAAATGCGTACACCCGTCCATCGAAGCCGCCTCAAACAGCTCCCGCGGGATCGAATTCTCGAAGAACGAGCGGGCAATAATCAGATTATAGACATTCACGCAGAACGGGATAATGAACACCCACATCGTATTCGTCATGTGCATATCCTTCATCAGCAGGTAGGTTGGAATCAGTCCGCCGTTGAAGAACAGTGTGATTACGAACGTCAGCATCAGAAACCGCCGGGCCCGGAACTCCTGTCTGGACAGCACATACGCCGCAGGCAGGGTGAATAGCAGGTTCACGGCCGTCCCGAGCACCGTATAGAGCAGCGTGTTGCTATACCCTGTCCAGATCCGCGAATCCTTGAAGATTTCACTATAGCCGAAGAAGCTTATATTCTTGGGGAAAATCGTCACCTGACCTGTCGACACCAGCGTGGAGTCACTGACAGAGGCGATAATGACGAAATACAGCGGGTACACAATGCTCAAAAAGATGAGCAGGCAGACCAGATATACGACAGCATCGAAGAGGATGTCGGTTTTATTTTTACCTTTACTGTTAGTGATTAGCTGCATGCTGCTCCACTCCTTCCGTAAGCTCTGCTACCACAGGCTGATATCCGAGGACTTGCGGGCAATCATATTCATCGCGTACAGGAACACAAAGTTGATCACGGTATTAAACAACCCGATGGCGGCGGAATAGCTGAACTGGTTGCTGATAATCCCGATTTTGTAGACATAGGTTGCGATGACCTCGGACACCGGAAGGTTCAGGGCATTCTGCATCAGGAACACCTTCTCGAAGCCTGTACTGAGCACATTCCCCATACTGAGCACGAACAGAATAATAATGGTTGGAATCAGCGCCGGAATATCGACATGCTTGATCGTCTGCCAGCGGCTGGCCCCGTCGATTTTGGAGGAATCATAGAGCTGCGGGTCCACAGTAGACAGTGCGGCCAGATAGATGATGCTGTTCCACCCGCAATGCTGCCAGATCTCCGAGAGCACATAGACCGGAACGAACGTCCCCGTCGAGCCCAGCAGGTTGACATCGCCCAATCCGACCGAGCTGAGGATATGTCCGATTACCCCCGAATTCGGGGAGAGCAGTACGTTCAGCAGACCCACCATAACGACGATGGAGATAAAATGCGGCAGATACACGGTCGTCTGAAGTGTTTTTTTGGCGCGCTTCCAGCGCACCTGGTTGATCAGCAGCGCCAGAATGATGGGCGCGGGGAAGCTTAGAATTACAGTGGCGAGACTGATCGCTACCGTGTTTTTCATCAGATCGGCAAACATATAGCTGTCAAAAAACTGCCGGAAATAGAACAGTCCTCTCCACGCGCCCCCGGTGAGCCCTTTGCTGAAATCATAATCGCGGAACGCCAGCTGAATGCCGTACATCGGGATATAGTTGAAGATAAAAATCACGACAATGGCCGGAAAAATCATAATCCACAGCTGATGATCCCGCTTGAAGGTATTCAGTACGGTGGGCTTCTTATGCGCCCTTGGCTGAGCCGGATGCTCATACAGATTCTTCGATATCATCAGAACCACCCCTTCCATCAAGGAGCCGGAACAAGCAGTCTCAGCCAGATTGTCCGCTGACGCTTCTTCCGGTCCCGGATTCTCTTATAGCACTTACGGTGCTTATCTGCGCTTACTGATTCTTTTTGTAATCGTCATAATATTTCTGGATGATCTCAATATTCTTGTCCACACCGGTCTTCCCGATATTCTTCACATAGTCATCCCACTCGGCATCAATGCCGCCCTTGGTAATCCATTGCGACCATTTCGACAGGGCGAGTGACATCATACCGGTGTTATTCAAGCTCATCGTGTTGTTATCCGCCGCGCTGTACTTGATGAACATGCTCGGCAGCACATCCGTATCCTTATTGATCCCGTCCAGCGCTGCTTTGAGCGGCTCTGTCTGGCTGCCGACAGACTGCATATCCGTACCCAGCGTCAGCTTAAGGGAATCGGCAATATACATAGCTCCGTTATCCGCCCAGGAGGAGGTCCATTTCCAGGTACCAGGGTCCATCGCGGCATCCGCAGGAGGCAGAATACTGTAGCTGCCGTCTCCGTTGTCACCGATATTCGTTCCGAGGGAGCCGAATAGCACCTGCATACTTACAGTAGGATCATACAATTCATTGATGAACTTCATGGCCGCTTCCTTGTGTTTGGATTGGGCGGACATCTGTACTGCATTCACCCCATAGTTCAGGGAGTTGTAATCATAGCTCCAGGAAATCTTGCTGGTTGAATCAGCCGATACTTTGAGCGGGGACATCGAGGCATACTGCGGAGCCAGCGTATTACCGACTCTGTCCGTGACCTCCCAGCCCCAGGTGAAGCCGACGGCTGCTGTCTCACCGTTGCCGCGGGCAACGGACTGGTATTTGGTATAGTCCTGGGTGAACACTTCAGGATTGATCAGTCCGGCGCTGAAGCATTTGTTCAGGAACGCGACCAGTGTTTTGTAGCGCTCATCCGTGAAGAAGTTCTTCACCTTGCCGTCTTCGACGAAATAACCCAGTCCGCTGTTATCCGTCAGCGTGATCCCTTCGCTGCCCATCAGCACGGTCGGCATAAAGGCTCCGAACGCCACAGTTCCTGTAGGGGCAAAATCCATCGGAATTTCGTCATTCTTATCGCCGTTTCCGTTGGCATCCTCATCCTTGAATGCTTTCAGCACATCGAACAGCTCATCCCAGTTCGTAGGCATCTGCAGGCCGAGATTGTCGAGCCACTTCTGGTTAATGAACTGGCGTGTTGTGGTTTCCGGCCAGAATCTCTGGTATTTGGGCAGGCCGTAGATTTTGCCGTCCAGCTGTGTGGCAATCACCTTGGTCTCCGGTTTGGCATCGAACATCGCCTGCACGTTAGGGCCGTAATCCTTGATCAGTCCGGTCATATCCTCGAAGAGGCCCGGGAACTGCGAGAAGTCGGCATCCGTAATGGAATTCACGCCTACAATCAGGTCAGGAATATCGCCGCTGGCAAGCAGTGTGCCCTTCTTCTGATCCCAGTCCGCCGTTACCTCCTGCCACTCAATTTCAACGCCGGCGCGTTCCTCGGCCTCCTGCAGCCATTGCATTTTGGAGAATTCCTGGGTCAGCGGATGTTTGGTCATAATTGCTGTAAGCTTCACCTTCTTGCCCGTATCTCCGCCACCGGCAGCATCTGTATTTGTATTTGTATTTGTATTGTTGCCGCCGGAGCATCCCGATAACGCCGCCGCACCGAGCATAAGCGCGAGCATACCCGTTAGTAACTTCTTCATTTTGTATCCTCCCTTTTTCTGTCCGCCTCTATGGTCAAGCAAGATATATTTCAACATTTGTTAAAATTAACCGAAACCGCTTCTGTTTTTCCGGATTTTTCCTCACACATTTCTGATCCAATTTGTTTCCGGCTTTTTGCCCGCACAAAAATGTATACGCTTACATAAGACTCTAAAAAAATATGCCCTCGCCATTTGTAGCGCAAATGCCATATTTCACAAGCTTTTTGCCTCATCTCCTTTATTTGAATATGGGTTAAGTTTGTCTGTTTGTCTTATCTACAGCTTACCCTTATTTCAAATTCGGATAAATAGTTTAATGTTCGAATATGTGTAAAAAGGTTAGTCATTACCTAAACTTTTTATTTGGGAAGCGCTTTACTTCATGCCGGGATTAAGGAATAATAAAGGTTAGAAGAAGTGTACTAAAGTCAGAAAAAAGGGGACATGCAAATGACTGCCTTCGAGCTGATTGTGGATAAACCAGTGAATCTGGAGATTACCGGCAAGTTTGTCGCCCCCTCTGCAGAATGGGTCCATCTGAGCAGAATTTTGCAGGATTATGAGCTTATCGTTATGACCGAAGGGGTGCTCTACCTGGCCGGTGACAACCAGCAATTCGTGGTCTCCAAAGGAGAGTATCTGCTCCTCCCCCCGCTCACCAAGCAATACGGGTACAAGTCCTCTGAATGCAGTTTCTACTGGCTGCACTTTCATTCCACAAGCGGGATTCAGGTTACCGATCTCTCCCCGCGCACCTATGACAAGGAAGATAACCGGATTCTATTGCCCCAGTACGGAACCCTCCGGAGCCTGGAGAAAATCATCGTAATGATGAAGCAGCTGCAGGATTCGGTGCGGGGCTACAATCAGACTACACTCAACAACTACATGGCTACTGTGATTCTATGCGAGCTGTACAACCAGACCTGCAATGCCGATGCTGACCCGCTCAAGAAGACGAAGCAGGAGCAGCTCTATAACGATATTGTGGACTACATCAAGTGGAGCCGCAGTGAACACATCAAGGTATCGCAAATCGCCGCCTACTTCGGCTACAATGAGAAATATCTCTCCCATCTGTTCACCGTGATCTCCGGGATCTCCCTGAAGCAATATATTCTGCAGCAGAAGATGGAGCTGGCGAAATTCCTGCTGGCCGACACCAACCAGAATGTCAGTGAAGTCTCGCTGCAGCTCGGCTATAAGGATTGCCATAATTTCATGAAATCGTTCAAAAAGATCGTCGGCCTCACCCCCACCGACTTCCGCAACGCTTATGCCAAACGTCTGCTGTTCTACGAATGAATTAAGAAAGCTCATCATACTAATTCCTCCGCGGCTTCCCAGGGGCTACTCATTCCCCCGAGAACAGGCTGTGGAGATTTTTTTTGTGCATGATGAACTTTTAGAACCTCTGCGGACTCTTATCTATGAAAGAGGTGAGAACATGAATGTAAGCCGTCTTGTGAGACAAGCCCAGCGGGGTAACAAAGAAGCCTTATTACAATTAATTTTAGCTGAACAGGACGCTTATTACAGGCTTGCCTACAGCTATATGGGCAATGAGCACGATGCCATGGATGTCATGGAAGATATGATTGTTACGCTTTACGAGAAGCTGGAGCAGTTGAACAATAGGGAGGCCTTCTACAGCTGGAGCAAAACGATACTCGTGAACCGCTGCAAGACCGTCCTCCGCAAGCAGGAGCGTTATCTTCCTCTGGACGGTGAAGACGACCTGGAGCCTTCACTTGCCGCATGGACTGCAGATAACCCCTACCGCTATACGGAGTCTGAGCTGGACATGTCGGCGCTGCTTGCTCACCTGAACCCGCGGCAGCGGGAAGCGATTGAACTCCGCTATGTTCATGATCTTCCCTATCAGACAATTGCCGAGATGACCGATTCACCGGTCGGTACAATCAAGTCAAGAATCTCGCAGGGCATACAGAAACTAAAAGCCATGATCGGAGGTGACCGTTATGAGAACGATCGAGGAGAGATTACAGGAGCATCAGCAGACCATGACCCCATCAGAACTTGAGGGCAGACTTCGAACAGCGCTTGAGCGTGTTCCTGTGAAGACAAGAACCCGGAGTAGAGTGAGAACCTGGGTTGCCTCAGCAGCTGCAGCCTTTATTCTGACGGTGGGCATCTATCAATATCCTGCATTTGCTTATTACGGCGGGAAGCTGTTTAGTAAAAGCGAACTGGATACCATGGCCTTCACTGAATTGGCGGATCACGGATACGGTCAAAGCGTCCATAAAAGCAAAACGTTAGATGACGGAACGGTTATTACCATTAACGGGGTAATTGCGGACGACAACGCCCTGACGATGTATTACAGCATTGATCCGGCTTCAGGCAGTGTATATACTGGCAACTTCCCTGCCGGCAACTATTCTCTCCGTTACGGAGTAGATAAACTGGAAGGGTTCCTGACGGATTCAGATCCCCTGGGGGGGAGCGGCGGCAGCAGCAAAGACGGTACCCGTTTCGAGGGAGTATACAAATTTGAGCCGGCCAGCCCCTTCTCCAGAACATTGACCGTTACATTCAGCGAGTGGCTGGAGAATGGAACAGTGGCACACTATCCTGTCTCCTTCAAATTTGAAGCGAACCAAGCCATGAAAAGCCTGCTCACAGCGGATATATCCCAAGCTGTTCCGGTTGATCAGGGAACTGTCCACTATGATTCTATTACAGCTTCTCCGACCTCAACCCTTGTGAAGGGGCATTATGAACTGGAAGATGGGGAGACTCCGAGATTCTCGGCTGTAACCAAGCTCTATGTGAATGGGATTGAAGTGAATTACTGGTCCATGCGTTCGGCACGTTCCGGCAAAACGGGACTCACGGATTTTGAAATCGAATACGATGTGCTCCCGACAGACAAGCTGCAAAGCGTTGAACTGGTACTCGATAATTTCACCGGATATGAGCAAATAGAACAGCCTGTCTCCCTGGCCGCACCCTCTGACCGCTCCATTCTGCTTGGCGAGGAGAAGCTCTGGATCCGCAGTGTTACCCGGACCGGTACCGGCTATGATATCGTGATCGCCGGGAAGCAGTTCACCTTCCTCGACACAGAGACTTTAGCTGTTCAAGCCGGAGGAACCACAGTTCCCGTTGCTTCTATATCCCAGTCCCGTCCGTGGGACTTGAAGAACGGCAACATCCTGTGGGAACGGACCTATTCGTTCAATACGGAGGATGCGCCGCAGTTCCTGCTGCTGGATGGATACCACTACATTAAGACTTATAACAAGACCATTACAGTTCCTATAGATGGCAAGAAACATTAGAAATACACTATTGTCTCCGAAGTGCCGCGCCGGGCAGCAGGAGTGGAGTGAGCTTCCTATGTTCGGTGTTCGGTGTTCGGTGTTCAATCCACAATTCGCGGCACAGAGCTTCACCTAGGCATAAATGTTGTACGTTTTACAACTTGGCCCCCTGTATATCCGGATGTTTGGGAGGAATGTTGTACGAAATACAAGAATTATCCGGCTAAACCGTCTGGCGGAGAAGAAATGCTGTATTTCATACAACAATCTTGGATTAGGGCCAATATCCTGAGGAAAATGTTGTATTTTGTGCAGGATCTCGCATGAATTCAATAGACCACTCAGAGCACTCACACAAACGTCAGGTTATCAAGAATATCTTAAGAGTAGCTACTCTCACCGATAGTTGTATTCCGTACACTTAAAAGACGGCCCCTAAGCAAATTCGGCCTCTTAATTGTATTCTGTACAACTAAAAGTATAGAAAAGTGCTCCTATGCGGCACAAAGGTCAATATAGTTGCAGAGAATACAACTATAATACTTACCGCGCAATAACTGGTGACTTTAGTTGTACTAAATACAGTTATAACCCATCAACTAAAAGCAAGACGCAAAAAATCCCGCTCCCCTATCAGGGTTGCGGGATTTTTTTGTCTACATAAGCTGAATTTAAGTTCACTCTATATAGCAGAAACTTTCTGCATCCGCAGGCCAGTCATCTGCCATTGCGGCTCCGGGACGGGAACCGGTCCGTTACTTCCCGCCGTCCTTCACCGGCACGCCGAAATCCGGCGTGCCGTCTTCATTCCAATGCAGGCGCTGGGCCCGGGTGTGGCGGTTCGGATCGTACAGCGGGTCTCCGGTAATCTCCTTATAGTTGCGGGCATGGTAGATCAGCACATCCTCACCGTTCTCATCCACTGTGAAGCTGTTATGCCCTGGGCCGTATTGCCCATTCTCCTCACTGGTCTTGAAGACCGGCTCAGGATGTTTGGTCCAGGAGGCCGCGTCCAGCAGATCGCTGTCCTCATCCGCCGTGAGCAGGCCCATGCAGTAATTGTAGTCAGTGGCGCTCGCGGAGAAGCTCATGAAGATCTTGCCGTTGCGCTTCAGCACTGCTGCGCCTTCATTCACCCGGAAGCCAATAATCTCCCACGGATACTCCGGCGTGGCGATCATGGTCTGCGGACCTGTTAACGTCCAGCCGTTCGCCATGGCCGAGATATACAGGTTGGAATTCCCCTCGATATCGGGGTCTTTTTGCGCCCATACATAGTACCGCACTCCCTTGTGCTCGAACGATGTGGCATCCAGGGCGAAGGATTCCCAGGCAGTCTTCATCTGGCCTTTCTCTACCCATTCCCCTTCCAGCGGGTTCGCCGAAGCATTCTCCAGCACGAACATGCGGTGGTCGAACAGCCCTTCCTTCGTTTCGGTGGTCCGGGCGGCAGCGAAATAAATATACCATTTGCCGTCAATGTAATGAATTTCGGGAGCCCAGATATTGGCACTGAGCGGACCACTCTCATATTTGCGCCAGGCTACGACTGGTACCGCTTCTCTCAGCCCTTCAATTGTTGCAGCTCTGCGTACTTCAATCCGGTCATACTCCGGTACGGAAGCCGTGAAATAGTAATAGCCGTCTGTATGTTTGTACACCCAAGGGTCCGCCCTCTGCTCTACAAGCGGATTACTGTACTCTCTATTTGTGCTCATCATGGTTTCTCCTTTAATCTGATCTTTTTATCTAAGAATTCATCTAAGAACATTACAGGCAAGCCTTACCCTTTCACCGCTCCTGCGGTCATCCCGTCGATGAAATACTTTTGGAAGGCCAGGAATAAGGCCAGAATGGGAAGAATGGAGAAAAAAGAGCCGACAATAAGTAAATCATAATTGTTGCCATATGGAGTCAGGAGTGTCTTGAGTCCGATAGGCAGGGTATATTTGTGCTCACTGCTAAGCACCATGAACGGCCAGAGGAAGTTGTTCCAGCTGTTCATACCGTTCAGGATCGCCATTGCGGCGAATGAAGGCTTCATAATAGGCAGAATCAGGCGCAAATAAATCCCGTATTCACTGGCCCCGTCCACTCTGCCGGCAGCAATGATTTCCTTCGGAATTCCGCTTAAATATTGTCTGAAGAAGAAGATCGTCGCTGCACCGGCTATCCCCGGCAGAATAATTGCAGAGTAGCTGTTCATCAGCCCCATATTATTGGTCAAGGTATACAGAGGCAGCAGCAGAATCTCAAATGGAACCATCATGATAAGAAGCACACATATAAAAAGGAAGTTCTTCCCTCTGAATTCATATGCCGAGAAACCATAAGCCACTGTGGCACTTACCAGCAAGGTCAACGTTACCTGCACCAGCGTAAGCACCACCGAATTGAAGAACCATGTAAAGTAGGCATGATCGCCTGTAAACAGGTACACGAAGTTATCGAAATTCATTACCGAAAGGTCGAACTTCAGATTCAGCCCATATCGGATCAAATCTTCACCAGGCTTAAAGGAGGCAATCGTTACTGCATAGAACGGTATCAGGATCAGGATGCATACTACCGTAAAGAAGGCAAAGAGGACGATTTTGATTGCAGTTTCTTTTTTCATCTTAATCCTCCTTCTTAAACATGCCGCTAAAGGCCAGTTGTGTCAGGTTGATCACCATGGTAATCAAGAGCAGCACAATACCCACCGCAGCCGCATATCCAAGATTGTTCTTTTCAATTCCCTGGCGGTACAGATACCCGACAATGGTAAGGCCTATATTCTTCGGGGAATTATTGCCGTTCCATAACATCATGCTCTCAATAAACATGGCCAGACCGGCGTAAATACTGATCGTCAGTACATATATGGTTGTAGGCTTCAATAAAGGCATGGTGATTCTTGTGAATTTCTGAAAAGCTGACGCTCCGTCAATCGATGCCGCTTCATAATAATCATCCGGAATGTTCTTCAGGCCGGACAGAAAATACAGCATATTGACCCCCATCCATCTCCAGCTGGCCAAGGCGACCAGGGCGATAAATCCCGTGACCTGCCCCTTCAGAAATTTAACCGGCTCTACACCGAATACGCCCAGAAGGCTGTTGATCAATGAGCCCTCCATTTCACCGAACATTAATCTGAAGATCGTACCGGCTACAACCACCGAGGTCAGTGCCGGAAAGAAGAAGGAGGATTTGAAGAATTCCCGTCCCCACATAAATTTATTGTTGATCAGGACCGCGAACAGCATTGGAAAAGGAATGAGAATAAGCAGTGTCAGGATCATATATACGCCGCTGTTGCGGACGGCCTTGAAGAAGATCGTGTCGCTCATCAGCTTAGTATAATTATCGATTCCTACCCACTGCGCCTCCTGGCCTAGTGTTACCTTTTGAAAACTCATACCGAACGAGCTAAGCAGGGGATATACCCAAAAAATGAGGAACACCAGCACAAAGGGCAGCACGAACACGTAAGGAGCGACCTTTTGCGAGTACAGAAAGTTTTTAAACATTGCTCTACTCCTTTCATGGTGGAACTTGGATAGTGCTTTAGTTCAAGTGGAAACGGCTTTGCTGTCCTCATAAGGACGGTATCGTTTCAGCGAGAAATAGAAGGATAAATTAAGGTGTGAAACATATAAATTCTTATATTTTTAAATAGAGCTACTCTGCCCGCAGAGTAGCTCTCCCAGTTTAACTATCCGGTTATTTCAACTCTTGTTCAATTTGTGCCTGTGCGTCATCGAGCGCCTTCTGTACATCCTTGCCGTCCTCGAAGATTTCATTTAGGGTAACTGTGCAAAGAACATTATTGATGGTCGGTGAAGCCGATGTGGATTTGATCAGCTGGATTTCGTCTTTAATTTCATTTAATACATCGAACGGGTTGTTGACAAAATACTTCACAAACTGATTCTCAGGATTATGAGTCACGTCTTTCATATCCCATACGCTCATGTTGATCGGGTCAAAGCCGAGAGTGTTCCAGATTTCGATATTGGCATCCAGGGAAAGCTTCGCATAAGCAATGAAGTCTTTAGCCAGCTGCACATCTTTGGCTGTTTTGGTTACGACAGTACCGGTTCCGCCGCCGCCATACGATCTTGGCATTCCTTTCTCAAACACCGGAAGCGGAGCAATGGCAATCTTGCCCTGCAAGTCCGCCATGTAGTTCGTGTATCTCGACATTTGCCATAGCGGCATGAAGGCTGCTGCATAGTTACCGGAGTTGTATTCACCATAAGCTTCTTCTGTATCCGGCTGCCCTCCGGCGATGGTGGAGATTACATTGTTGTCCTGCAGATCCTTGAGCATAGTAAGGGCTTTCACCAGCTCCGGTGAATTCACCTTTGGATTGCCGGCTTCATCAGTGAGGTCAGAGCCTTGCTGTGCCAAAAGGAGCGATTCTTGCCAGATAGCGCTTGTGTCAGCGGTACCCATGTATTTGCCGGTTTTTTCGTACACTTGCATGCCGGCTTTCTTGAAATCATCCCAGGTTACGATCGTCTTGTAATCGACTCCTGCCTGTTCGAGAATTTCTGTGTTATAAAAGGCAACGGTTGCCCCTACGTGAGTAGACAGGCCGTAGATATTACCTTCTTTGCTGTACAAATCCAGCTGGGATTGCACAACTGTACCCTTGAAAGGCTCAGCTACATCATTAAGCGGTTCCAGCTGTGGTGTTCCGGCCAGGAAGTCAGGAAATTTACCCAATTCAATATCGGCAATATCCGGTGCGCCTACGCCCGTCTGCACGGCAATCGATAACTTGTTGTGCATATCGTCATAAGGCATTACTGTAACATTCAGCTTGATCTGACGATCAGGATTGGCCGCATTCCATTTCTCTAGCATTTTCTCAAAATGCTGGCCGTGTAATTCAACGAATGTCCAGTAGGAGAGTTCAGTCGCACTCTCGCCGGCACCGGCATTAAGTACCGAACTTTCTCCGCCCTCTTCCTTCGATGACCCTCCACAACCCGCCAGGAATACTACCATAGCCACTACCATTAATGCGAGAAACCCCTTCTTCTTCATCCTTAAACCTCCCTTATTTGTGTACAAAATATCAGTTATATAAGAACTGCTCTTACAGTCCGGCTCACAAGCCTGCGCTTTTCTTCAGCCGGATTACGTTCCACGAAGCTTTGGAGAGAAGTGTGTCTACGTAACCATCCTTGCATACGGTACCGGCAGCCTGCACCGGCTGTACCTTCTGTTCTGCGGGCGTATTCACAGCTTTCAGGTCATCATGCTTCAGAACGATATGCTCAAGCAGGGTATACCCCTCGAAGCCCCGGATATCGGCCTTCAGGTGCAGGCCTTCCTCCAAATGACGGTTCACCGCAAAAATAGTCAGCTCCCCCTGCTCCGCATTATGTACAATCGCGCTGTCCAGGTAAGGAACATCAGTGTAATCCTGTGCATCGTACTTCGGTGAATTCACAATCGGCTGAAGCGAAACACCGCGTCCATATTTGGAAGCATGCAGATAAGGATAGAAGATGGTCTGCTTCCAGGCAGCACCGCCTGCTTCCGTCATTATTGGTGCAATTACATTGACAAGCTGGGCCAGACAAGCCATCTTCACCCGGTCTGCATGTCTCAGGAACGTAATCAGCATGCTGCCGACCAGCAGGGCATCCTCGAAGTTGTAGTGATCTTCAAGCTGCGGCGGACCGATGGTCCAGGGATCAATCTTCGTATCTGATTCGTTCGAGTGGTACCATACATTCCATTCATCGAAGCTGAGATACATCGTCTTCTTGCTGCGTTTCTTCGCCTTGATATAGTCACAGGTGGCTGTGACCGTCTTGATGAAATGCTCCAGGTCCATGCTGCGTGCCAGGAAGTTCGCCGAATCGTTATCACGGTTTCCGTAATATTGATGCAGTGAAACATAATCGGCTACGTCGTAGGTATGATCCAGAGTAACCGCTTCCCATTCAGGGAAGGTCGGCATCGCCGAGCTTGAGCTTCCGCAGGAGACAAGCTCAATGTCCGGGTCTACCAGGCGCATCGCCTTTCCTGTCTCATAAGCCAGCCGCCCATATTCCACAGCCGTCTTCTGACCGATCTGCCAGGGTCCGTCCATTTCATTGCCCAGACACCAGGTCTTGATCTTATGGGCCTGCTCTACTCCGTGGCTTCTCCGCAGATCACTCCAGTACGTTCCTCCGGGATGATTGCAATATTCCAGCAGGTTACGTGCTGCATCTACTCCGCGTGTTCCGAGATTGACTGCCATCATGACCTCTGAACCCGCTTCTCTGGCCCAGTTCATGAATTCATTGGTACCTACCTCATTAGGCTCAACCGTCCTCCAGGCCAGTTCAAGACGTCTGGGACGCTGTTCTACCGGACCTACACCATCCTCCCAATTGTAACCGGATACAAAATTTCCTCCGGGATATCGGATAATTGGCACATCCAGTTCCTTCACCAGTGATTTCACATCGGCTCTGAAGCCGGAAGCGCCTGAAGTGGGATGTCCGGGCTCGTATATTCCGCCGTAGACCGCCCGCCCCAGATGTTCTATGAATGAGCCGTAGATCCGCTTATCCACTTCAGCAATTACAAAGGATTTATCTACAATCAGCGTTGCCTTTAATGCACCAGAAGTCATATCATCACCAACCGTTTCATATAATAGTGAAATAATTAGAAAACATTTGAATGTATTCGCTTACAGGTATAAAATAACATATGTAAAGGTCTCTGTAAACAGAAAAATATAAATCTATTCATACATATTCAAACTAAAATCAATAAATGGCTTGTTTTCTGAAATACAACCTCGTTTTTCGCAATATAACAGCTTAATTCATTTGTATAAGTATAAAGTAAACGTATACTTTAAATCGTATTTAGCTGAGTTTTTAATTATAAACTACAAATAAAGGAAGAAATCTTTCCTTTTTAACTCAAATGGTTTATAATTTTATAAAATAGTTTGTTCTAAACGACCTCACTGGAAGAAGGTATCCTAAATATGATTTACATTAAAGATCTGATGAGCGGGATTGATATTTTCAAGGCGCTCAGCTCCGAGATCCGGATTCAGATTCTCGAGCTGCTGGCCACCAACCAGGCGCTGAACCTGAATGAAATTGCCAAGAAGCTTAAACTAAGCAATGGTGCAATTACGATGCATATCAAGAAGCTGGAGGAGAGCGGCCTGATCGAGATCAACACCTCGGTAGGCAAGCATGGCATCCAGAAGGTCTGCTATCTGAATAAAGATAAGCTGATGGTGGATCTGCGCAGCAAGGATGTCGACAATCTGTACGAGGTCGAAATCCAGGTTGGCCATTACAGCAATTATCAGGCGGTCCCTACCTGCGGACTGGCCACCAAAGACAGCATTATCGGTGACTTCGACGAGCCGCGTTATTTCGCCGATCCCCAGCGGATTGATTCCGAGATTATCTGGATGGCCGAAGGGTTCCTGGAATACCGGATTCCGAACTATCTCAAAGCCAACCAGACCTTCCGTGAGATTCAATTCTCCATGGAGATTGGCTCTGAGGCTCCCGGATTCAACGACAACTATCCTTCAGACCTGTACTTCTATGTGAATGGAATCGAAATCGGTTTCTGGACCAGCCCCGGCGACTTCGGAGATGCCCGCGGTACCTTCAATCCCGACTGGTGGCCGCCTCATCTTAACCAGTACGGCATGCTGAAGCTGATCCGGATCAACAATGAAGGAAGCTTCATTGACGGCTGCCGCATCTCGGACATCACCCTTGACGATATCAAGCTGGATTACAAAAGCGAGCTGACCTTCCGCATTGCCGTCACCGACAAGCCGGTCAACAAACGCGGCTTGACCATTTACGGCAAGCATTTCGGCAATTACAGCCAGGATCTGCTGGCGCGAGTGCTCTATAATGTGCATGAGGTGGACGATCCCTCCCGCCCTGTGACAACGGCGGGGGCCATAGACTGACTGGCTTTGCAATCAGCAAGACTATCCTCCCGGGCGGAGGATGGTCTTTTATTTATGCGGACCGCCGGGTAAAGAACTCCCTGCATAATTGTTCCCTCCTTAACCCACACTAACGAATGTCTTTCAAACTACCGTGAGGGAGTGTTTCGAATGCGTGAAGGTATAATACCCGCCGTTCTTGGAACCGTAGTAACTGCTTCCAGCGCAGCTTTTCTAGGCAGCAGATATAAGATGGCTGCAACAGGCATTCTTGGATTTGGTCTGGCGCATATTGTACTCGGCACCATCGATTTGTTCGAACACAGGTAAGCACATTGGAAGATGCCGGCCCGCACGATGCTGCGGGCCGGTTCCTTTTATCACAATATACGGAAACAACAAAAAAAGGCCCCCACCCTCCTACGGGTAAGGACCACAGTACATAAAGTTTATTTCACAGCTACATAGAACAGCCGCTGGGCGGAATCATCCGCTTCGATCCACTCGAAGTCCGCATAGATCTTAACGTCCTTGAATCCGGCCTTCAGCAGCTCCTGCTTCATCCAGTCCGGATCATAGGCGCGCTGGGTATGCGTCTCTTCAAAACGCCGGTACACATCCTGGCGGCCCTCTTCACGGGCGAAGATGGACAGGTGATGCTCAATCTCACGGCGCGGCACATCGAGCTCACAGGTCCAGATGTAGGATACGTTCGGCTCATCCTGCACGAAGGGCTGTTCTTCCTCGTAGCGCGTCAGCGTATTCGGATGATGTACATCGAACAGGAAGGTTCCGCCCGGCTTAAGTCCGGCATAGGTACAGGCAAATACATCCTTGACATCCTGTTCCTCCAGTACGTAATTGAGGCAATCGCAGAAGGAAATAACCGAATCCACAGGCTCCGGCATCTCCCATTCCTTCATATTCTGTCTAACCCAGCGTACACTGCCTTCCCGCAAAAAGCGCCGTCCCTGCGGCTGCTGCTCCAGCTTGCGCTGAGCCACAGCCAGCATATCCGAAGAGAGATCAATCCCCGTCATATGATAACCTGCCGCGGCCAGCGGAATGGTCAGGCTGCCGGTACCGCAGCCGAGTTCGGCTACTGTACGCGGCTTGCCGTATTTACTCCATGCTGTCTCTGCGAAGGTCAGCCAATCCGGATACGGCATATCCGCCATCAGCTCATCGTATACATAAGCAAATTTCCCATAGGAGGACACTGCGTACACCGCTTTCTATAAACTATTGGTTGTCAGATTCAGGCTCCGAATCGGCCTCTTCCTTGCCGGCCAGATAGGTCCAGTTCTCTTTCTGGGTAACCAGCCCTTCCTTCATCAGCTTGCCCAGCGCACGCTTGAAGGCTGACTTGCTGATGCCGAAGCGCTGCTTGATAATATCCGGAGGCGTTGCATCCGAATACGGCATGCCGCCGCCCGGACGGGTAGCCAGGAAATCCAGCAGTGCCGCTGAATCCACATCACGGCCCACTTCCTTGCGGTGGCCCATGCTGAGGTTGACCCGGCCATCCTCGCGGATATGCGCTACCCGTGCTTCAATCACTTCACCCAGACGCAAGAGCCGGCTGCGCTCAGAGGAATGAACCATACCAATGATGCCGAAGCCGAGTACACCAGCATCTACAAGTACAAAGGTACCCATCTGCAGAGGTTTGTATACCCGCGCAGTTACAGTCTGCCCCTGCCATGATTCAGGTGCGGGCAGCGCCAGCGGCGCCAGCTCCTGCTCTCCGGCCAGCTTGGCCCGAAGACGCCCCTGCTTGTCATGCTCCATAATGGCGAATACCTTGTCACCAATCTGCGGACGCAGCTCCACCAGCTCCGGAAGCTCGCCGATAGGCAGGAGCAGCTGGCGTCCAAGCCCCATCTCCAGGAAGCAGCCCAGACGCGGATGAATATCGGCCACTTCAAGCAGCGCCATTTCACCCAGCGTCAGGTAAGGCTTCTTCATTGTAGCTGCAGGACGGTCCTCGGTATCGAAGAAGATGAACACTTCAACCTTGTCACCGATCTTCGGCTTGCTGCCGACCAGCTCGGTGTAGTGAAGCATGATATCCTGGTCACCGGCGCTCAGGAAGTACCCGTAAGGGGATACCTCCCGCATCACTTCAAGCGTAACCGTAGTTCCAGCTATCAGACTCATACCGTTTCCACAACCTTGGCATCAGACCACAGACGCTCGATGTTGTAATATTCGCGTTCATCGCGGTGGAAGACATGGACGATAACATCCCCAAGATCCATCAGTACCCAGCGGGCTGCGTCCATACCTTCGATGCCTTTGATCATTCCTCCGGCTTCATGAACTACCTTGCGAACCTCAGTAGCAATCGCTTGCACCTGGGTATCCGAATTACCGTGGCAGATAATGAAATAATCACTGATCGGTGACACGCTGCGCAGGTCCAGTGCCACCACGTTCATTGCTTTTTTGTCCTGAACGGCGTTTAGCGCCAGCTCCAGAAGTTTGTTTGATTGTACACTCATATTTTATCCTCCAGTATTCTTACTAAATCGTTGCGCGCCAGCACCGTAAGCGGGAACACGATCCGGCGCTTCTCCAGCAGCAGGCTGATGGTAGAATCCAGTCCCGCTACCAGCCCTTCCTCCAGGCTGACCTTAGCCAGCCTGCGTATCTCATCCACACCGGGGAAATCCCGTCCAGGCTCAATATAATCGGCCAGACATACAATTTTTTCCAGCAGACTCATGTTCTCCCGTCCCGAGGTGTGGTAGCGGATGGCATCCAGTACCTCAATATCCGTAATTCCATAATCATGCTCAGCGGCAAAAGCGCCCACCTCAGCATGCCATAGCTGCTTGTCGTATTTCAAAAGCTCGGTGGATAACCCGTTCTGTTCAATGATCTCCCGCATCCGCTCTACAGGCCAGTACTTGGCGACATCATGCAGAATTGCCGCTGTCTCAGCCCGTTCAGGATCAGCGCCATAACGCTGCGCCAGCTTCACAGAGGATTCCATTACGCCGAGTGTATGCTTCCAGCGTTTGTCCGGCATCTGGTCAGAAACCGCTTCAATCAGCGCTTCGCGGCTGTACCCCATATAATCCACTCCTTTGAACATAATCAAACACAGCGTCCGGCACCATATAGCGGATGGATTTCCCTTCGGCAGCCCGGGCTCTGAGCATTGTGGAGGAGAGGTCCACCAGCGGCATATCCGCCAGCACTACCCGCTCCGCAATGAAACCGGGCAGCAGCCCAAGATCAAGCGGAGTCCCGGGACGCCCGACACCGATGAAGGTCAACCTCTGCACCAGTTCCTCAATCCCCTGCCATTTGGGCAAATACTGAACCATATCCGCTCCGACAATGAAAAAGAACTCATGCTGCGGATACTCCTCCTGCAGGCTGATCACCGTTTCCAGGGTATAGGACACTCCGCCTCTGACCACTTCCCAGTCGAGAATGCCAAAAGCAGGATGGTCCTTAACCGCTTCCTGCACCATGGACAGCCTGTCCTCGCCGCTCGCTCCGGCCTCGTGCTTATGAGGCGGAATATGCGAAGGCATAAACCAGACCTCCTGCAGACCGTAGCTCTCCCGCGCGGTTTCCGCGGCCATCATATGGCCGATATGCAGAGGATCGAAGGTTCCTCCCATTATTCCTACTTTCAAGAGGTTACCTCCCCCTATTATCCGATGAACTTCATCCGGCTGCAACTCTCGCACAGGTGCGGGAGCTGCGGCATCAATCCTTAGCGGGGAAGCTCAATCGTTTTGTTATCACGTGATTCCTTGTACAGAACGATCGTCTTGCCGATTACCTGAACAAGCTCCGAACCGGACTGCTCGGCAAGCGCGGCACCAATTTCCTTAGGATCATCGGCATTGTTGTTCAGCACACTGATCTTCATCAGCTCGCGTTTCTCAATAGCTTCTTCAATGTGACGGATCAGATGATCGTTGACGCCGCCTTTGCCGACCTGGAATACAGCATCCAGATGATGGGCCAAAGAGCGGAGATAGCGTTTTTGTTTACCAGTTAACATAAATGAACAAACTCCTTAATTAACATATATTATTACCTTACTTCGCCGAAATCATTTCCCCGGCACTCCCGCCGAGGCAATCCACAATAGTCTGCCGCATGATATCTACGGGTGCTGCGAGTCCTGTCCAGTACTCCAGCGCATAGGCACCCTGGTAGACGAACATTCCCAGCCCTCCGTGAATGATGCAGCCCCGCTGCAGGCTCCCCGTAAGCAGCCGGGTGTGCAGCGGATTGTATATCAGATCGCTTACGATCATTCCTTCATGAAGCCAAGCCGGATCTATCGGCATCTCCCCTATGTGGGGGAACATGCCTACCGAGGTCGTATTGATCACAATATCCATGCTGCCAATGACGGAAGAAACGGCTTCCATACCCGTTCCGGCTACGTTCCCTCTATTCCGGAAGCCGTCTGCCAGCTGATGGGCCCGCTCCTCATTACGGTTGGCGATGAGGATAGACGCCGGACGCTCCTGCAGCAGTGCCGAGACAATGCCTCTGGCTGCCCCGCCGGCTCCAATCACCAGAATACGGGTGCCTGCGAGTTCGGGCGCAGCCTCCGCCTTGAGCGAACGGACATATCCGATTCCATCCGTATTGAAGCCGGTCAGCACACCGTTGTCGTTAACAATCGTATTGACCGCACCGACATCCACCGCGCTGGCATCCAGCTTATCCAGATAGTCCATCACCGCAACCTTGTGCGGAATGGTTACATTCACCCCGCGGAAGCCGAGGGTCTTGACCGCCTGCACGGCATCCCCCAGCTTGTCCGGAGTGATATGCAGCGGCACATAAGCGCCGGAGAGTCCAAGCGCCTTCAGCGCCGCACCGTGCATCAGCGGAGATTTGGACTGGGCAATCGGGTCGCCCATTACGCCCAGCAGAAGCTCCGGGTGTCCATCCTTACCATTCAGGCCTGTCTCAGCCATAGTATCGCCCTCCTGCAGGTTCTGTCAGCATCCGCTTAAGTTAGATCAGCGAAGGACGGGTAAGCACCTTAATGCCGCGCGGCACATGTATGGCCACAACCGCACCTGCCGTACCGTTCACCTTGATCCAGCCCAGGCCGGAGATGAACAGGTCCGTCTCACTATTCCTGGCGATGCGGAATTCATGACGCTGCCATTGCGGCAGCTTATCCATATCCGCCGTTCCCGGAGGCGACAAAAGCTCGCCGCGGTGGTCCTGATACAGCGAATCGGCGCGCTCCAGCTTCGTGCGGTGAATCTTCAGCGTACTGCTGATATAGCAGGTGAAGGATTGGCGTTCGCCCTGAACGAAGTCGAAACGTCCCAGTCCGCCGAAGAACAGCGATTGGCCCTCATTCAGCTGATACACTGCAGGCTTGAGCGGATTCTCCGGCATTACAGCGCCCAGATCCTTACGTTCAACCAGTTCACTGTACCGCCAAGGATAGACAATCCCCGGAGTATCAATAATGTAATGGCCGTCATCCAGCGGAATCTTGACCATATCCAGCGTTGTGCCCGGATAACGAGAGGTAGTCAGCTCCTCTTCCAGGTCGCTGTAATCGGAGATCAGCCGGTTGATCAGCGTAGATTTGCCTACATTGGTCGCTCCGACGACATAGACATCACGCTGTCCGCGCAGCTCGGTTACTGCCTCCAGCAGGCGGTCGAAGCCCTGGTTACGCTTCGCGCTGACAAGCACAATCTCCGCCGTGCGCAGTCCCTCTTCCTTGCAGCGCTGCTGCATCCAGTTGCGCATTCTGTTCCAATTGGTCACCTTAGGGAGCAAGTCGCTTTTGTTGACCGCCAGAATAACCTGGTTATTGCCGACAAACCGCTGCAGCCCGGAGATCAGACTGCCTTCGAAATCAAAAATATCCACAATGTGGATTACCAGTGCGTTCTTCTCGCCCACTCCGCTGAGCAGCTTCAGGAATTCGTCCTGGTTCACCGATACGGAAGAAGCTTCGTTGTAATTCTTAATCCGGAAACAGCGCTGGCAAATTACGGGTTCCCGTTCAAA
This sequence comes from Paenibacillus sp. FSL H8-0259, assembly GCF_037963255.1. Lineage (NCBI taxonomy): Bacteria > Bacillati > Bacillota > Bacilli > Caryophanales > Paenibacillaceae > Paenibacillus > Paenibacillus sp. FSL H8-0259. Next base: position 2,006,645 of record NZ_CP150147.1, on the reverse strand, counting down.
AGCAGTCTCCGGAATATACCCGGGAAGCTCCTTGTTTACAGTCTGAAGCTTGATACCGCAGCCGCTGCATTTCTCAGGCCGTTTCTTGTCGTCGTTCACTACATTCATTAAGATTTATCCTCCTCTTGCCACAATCCTTGCTTGCGCAGACGTGTCAGAGCAATCTGCTCCACCCTGCGGTTGATTCTTGTGCCCACGCCTTCATCTTTGACGGAGATCGGCAGCACGAGCACCGTATACAGGCCGAGCCGGTTGCCGCCGTATACATCTGTAAGCATCTGGTCGCCGACCACCACCGTCTGCTCCGGCTTCAGATCCATCAGCTTCATCGCCTTCAGAAACGGGGCATTGCTCGGCTTACGGGCCTGATGTACAAATTCAATATTTAGCGGCGTTGCAAAGCGCGACACCCGGTCCATATTGTTATTTGAAACAATGATCAGCTTGAAGCCAAGCTCCTTCACCTTCGTGAACCAGAGCAGCAGCTCAGGCGTAGCCAGAGGCGCCTTGGCGCCGACCAGCGTATTATCCAGATCCGTAATAATCCCGCGGTATCCTTGACGGAACAGCTCTTCCAGATCAATATCAAATACCGTATTTACCCGGAGTTTGGGAACTAACCTTTCAAACAATACTTTCACCTCATTTTCATACGGAAAACTTGTATCCAGCGCTATATCCAACTGTCAAAATCCACCTGTTAGCGGTACTTTATGATACTGGAGCATTACTTGCCGGATTTCATGCTTTTTCGCAGCCGCAAAGCTTCAGTATACACGCTGTGCCAGTCTTTGTCTTCAATAACCTCAGGGCTGTAATTCGCCCGCTCGAACATGCCCAGGAGTGTGGACAGATTTGCCGCCGCCGCAGGCCGTTCAAGGCTCCAGCGTTCCACAGATTCGCGCAAAGTTTCATGCTCTTTCTTCAGCATACCCTTACTTCGGACATACCTTACCCAGCGCTGCGTTTCTGCCACAACTTTTTGTACCGGAGTCAGCTGATGGCCGATGCGCAGACGCGTGATCAGGAACCGCAGACTCATGCGCCGCTGCCAGAGCAGGAAGCCGCTCCAGAGCAGAAGAACAACCGCCGCTCCTGTTACTACCCAAACACCAGGATGGAATCCTTCACTTCCGGCGGCCGTATTTGCCGCTTCCTGTTCAGGCTCCGCTTGCTCTTCCTCCTGCACTTCTGGTTCTGCTACGCTGTCTTCCTCCGTCTGGGTCAGCACCGGAACATTGAAGCCGGGCGTGGCTTCCACCGGAACCCAACCATAGTCACCGAAATAAATCTCTGCCCAGGAGTGGGCATCTGCGTTCGTGATCGTATAGTTATTATTCACCAGACCGCCTTGCTGAAGCGCCAGATTATCCGGGATTTCTGCCTGTTCCCCGGGCGCATAGCCCTTGACCCAGCGGGCCGGGATATCCAGGGAACGCACCATTGTGACGAGTGCAGTGGAATAATAATCGCAGTAGCCTTCCATAATCTCAAACAGGAAGCTCTCAACCATATCCTTGCTTCTTGCGCGTGAGACATCCGGCTGATTCGTGTACGGGAAGGTTTGCTGCAGATATTGCTGCAGCAGCATGACCTTCTCGTACGGCGTCTGTGCTCCGGCAGTAATCTCCTCCGCGAGCGCACGGACCCGCTCCGGGAAGTTACCCGGCAGCTGGAGATACGGGTCAAGAACAAGATCTCCGTACAGCTGTTCATAAGTCTGTGTGCTCAGCTCCTGAAACGGTACCACTGGCACCTCCGAGGTCACCACATAGGTCTGCGGGTAAGAGCGTGCACTGCCCGCCGCGTTCCACAGCAGCTCGCTGTCTTCACCCCGCCATGACAGCCCGTTGCTCTCCGCCACTCCATCCACAGAATTCACTTTTACAATCGAGTAGCCGCCGAAGAGCACAGGATAGTTGTTGCCGCCCAGCAGCTTAACCGTCTGCGTCAGTGTCCGGGTCTCTGTCTTAGGGGCCGCAACAGGCTCCAGCGGCTCTCCTACCTGGACTGTCCTGAAGGTTCCCCGGCTGAATGTATCATCGTCACTCCAGCCTTTTCCGGAATACGTACTCCGGATCTCTCCGCGCATATAGGTGCGCAAATCGGAGGTCACAGTCATTACGGGCGAATAATCAAAGTTAAAGCCGCCGCCAAGATTATCATCATTCAGACTGTAGCCGGAGGTGGTTGCTCCTCCCGTTCCTTCACCGCTTGAACTTTCACCGCTGCCGCCGGCGGAAGTTCCGGAGGAAGGTGTATTTCCGCTCCACTCCTGCCAGACCGTATAAGGGTCAGTCAGTGTAGGGCGTACATCCGGCATATTTACTCCGGCAATAATGACAAGTGAGAAGATGATCGCTATATTAAGGGCTACTTTGAAAGGATATTGGAGCAGATAGGTCCAGCCCCGCGGATAATGCAGTTGGAAGCTTCTTAAATGCCTGGTGACCAGCCAGCCCATTCCGGCAAACACGGTCCAGGCTACTTCCTGCCATAATACAGATGTTGTAAAAGAGTCCAGCGCGGCGAACGCCGTAATATTCATCCCGATGAACATGAGAATCCGCGCCTTGCCATTCACCCACCAGGATGAGAGCAGCATCAGCGCCCAGGCACCCAGCGCAAACCAGATGTACGGATTCATATGTGTGATGATATCCGGCAGCCGTTCACGAAGTGTGGGCAGCCAGGGATTCGGAACATATTCCCCGTAATGCAGAAGAATACGATACACGAGATACACTATCGCCGCACCTTCAAGCATGAGGCGGTAAATCCATTTAACAGGTATAATAATTTCAATTAAGGCTACTGCAACAAGAGTCAGCAATACAGCGGCTGTGGTCTCCTCCAGCCAGAAGGGCTCAGTGTAGGAAATCCACTGTAAGGCGATGATCATCAGCCAGAGCAGTGTCAAAGCGTGATGCCATGAGGATTTGACTCCGTTCATCCAATGCTTCATCGTATAGGATCACCTCCAAGTACCGCAGGGAGCTCATGAAGCGAGCTGACATTATAGCTGGTGATCCCGCGTGATTTGAGAACCTCCGCCCATTCTTCCCCCCGGTTCTTCGCGGCAGGATTGCGGACATGAATATGCGAAGGGGTCAGCCCCCGGCTGTCTGCCCAGCGCAGGGTATCCAGCACCGGCTTGCCGCTCTGCGGGCTGATCAGCACAAAGTATGCGCCTTTGGGGAACATCCGCTGAGCCTTGTCCAGCCTTGTAATCAGCGGCCCCCGGCCCTCCGCATTGATATCAATCAGATACTGGATCATCTTCTGCCGCTCGGCACTGCCTTCTGCCGGACTGAACACCTTCGTATCCTTATCCAGGCAGCACAGGCCGATCCCGATTCGCTCGCGTATGCCGAACCCGAGCAGTGACGCCGCAATCGAAACCGCCAGCTCGAACTGTCCTGAGCTGTAATATGCACCTGCACTGCCATCGAGCACCAGAATGGTCCGGGGGACCGATTCATGCTCGAATTCCTTCGACTTCCAGGCCCCTGTCTTCGCGGTAGCATTCCAGTGTATCCGTGTCAGCCGGTCTCCGTAGACATAATCACGGACACCGTTGATTTGCGTGGTCTCGCGCCGGGACTGGAGCAGCGAGGCTTGAGGCCCGGACAGGCGCGCTCTCCGCTCATACAGCTGCCAGCGCGGCACTACGACTGCCCGGGGCAGCACGCGGAACCGTCCTTCGGCCTTGAATGTGCCTTTGTGCTCCATCAGTCCGAAGATATCCTCACTGAGGATATCCGTGCTCTCGAAGGTGTAGCAGCCCCGCTCCAGCACCGGTGTCTGGAACAGCAGCTCTCCCCGCCCTCTCAGGCTGGGGACCAGACTCTCCTCGAACACCCAGGATTCCCCGTTATGGCGCTTCAGAATTTCCCGCACCACCACATAAGGCAAAGGCAGAAAACCCGGAATGTTAACATTCAGCTTCACCCGCAGATAACCGCCTGCGTAGAGCAGATCAGGCTTGTCCTGCTCCGAGTAGAGGCTGCGGGTGCCTTTGGCCCGCCGGACGCCGCCCAGTCCCCCAATGATTAGATACAGGATTAGAACCGATACCATAATGAACAGCATGAACGAGGTTTTGCCGCCCTGAAACAGCACATAGAGCAGTGTGATGACCCAGATCGCAAGCACGCCCATGAACTTCCTTGGCTGAATGACAGCGGCCGCTCCCGCTAGGATGCTCCTCATCTTATTGCCTCATGGTTACAGGCACATGAATGCTCTGCAGCAGCTTCTGCAGCAGGGAATCCACGCTGACATTATCAAGGCGTGATTCCGGCCGCAGCAGAATGCGGTGTCCCAGCGCATAAGGTGAAAGGGTCTTCACATCGTCAGGCAGAACATAATCGCGGCCTTGCAGGAAAGCATAAGCCTTGCATGCCATCATGAACGACAAGGATGCCCGGGGGCTTGCGCCAAGGAGTACAAGCGGGTGCTCCCGCGTCTGCCGGACTACATCCAGCAGATAGTTCAGGACCGGATCGCTGATATAAATATCGCGGATCTCCTCCTGGATGGCGGCAATGGTGTCCATTCCGGTGACCGGAATCAGCTTGTCCACCGGTTGGCCCTGCTGATGGGTAATCAGCAGATTCTTCTCCGTCTCGGCATCGGGATAACCCAGGCTGATCCGCAGCATGAAGCGGTCCAGCTGGGCCTCGGGAAGGGTATAGGTGCCTTCGAAGTCTATCGGATTCTGTGTTGCGCAGAGCATGAACGGATGCGGCAGAGGATAGGTCTCCCCGTCGACCGTCACATTGCGCTCCTCCATGACCTCAAGCAGTGCGGACTGGGTCTTGGTGGTCGCCCGGTTAATCTCATCGGCAAGCAGAATATTGGTCATGACCGGCCCCGGGCGGAAGTGAAACATCTCATCGCGCGGATGATAGACAGATACACCGGTAATATCACTCGGAAGAATATCGGGATTGCACTGAATCCGGCGGTATTCACCAGACATGGAACGGGATAGCGCCCGGATTAGCTGCGTTTTGCCAGTCCCCGGAACATCTTCAATCAGGACATGTCCGCCGGCAAGGAGTGCCGTGAGCAGCAGTTCGATTTCGAAGCTTTTACCGAGTATACAGGATTCCAGATTAGTGCGGACAGCGTTCATAATTTGCGTAGATTCTTGACGTACGGGCATATATGGTAAACCTCCTATGTCAGAATAAGCAGTAATATATACATTTTACATGATTCGAGTAGTGAAAGTACATGTTAGGGGCCGTGAAATTATAGAGCGGCTTACGAGATTTGTCAAAAAGAAACACTTATGGGGCGCAGCAAAACACAGCATCTTCCGTCTGCGGCATTTCCCGTGCTGAGTGTCTGCTATTGATGACAGTCCCGCCGGCAGGGCGGCTGCTGACAAATAGCCCGGAGGAGAGCCCGCCGGGAAGCCACTGGCAAGGTGAGCGTCACAGCTATCTCTCATTTAGTTGCGGTTGCCCGCTTTTACCGAGTTCGAAGAAATACTGACTTCATGGCGGAATTAGCAGGCGGGGCTGGGGTGTTAGGTAGGGCTGGGGTGTTGGTAGAGTTGGGGGTGTTCGGGAAGGCTGGTACGTGCGTTAGCGCTGGTGCGTTCGGGGCTGAGGTGTTGGGTAGGGCTGGTTTGGTTCGTTCGAGGGTGATCTGTTTGGAGCGCTGGTGCGTTGGGTAGAGCTAGGGTGTTCGGGAGCTGGTGTGTTCGTAGGCAAATAGATAATGTTGTACTTTTTGCAGGATTTCTCGCGTTTAGAGGGGGCAAATCCGGTATTGTTGTACTTTTTACAACATTTCCGGCGACTTGGCGGCTTAGAGCGCTGTATTGTTGTATATCCTGCAAGATTTTTGCGTTTCGGCAGATTTGATCTCTGAATTGTTGTAATTTGTGAAAGATTTCTGTCGGTTCTTCTTAGCGCTCCGCTAACCTGCCGGTCCAGAGTTACTGCTATATCCACTTTTGCACGCTAAGCTCACTTCATACCCTTTCATTAGCACTTCTCATTCTCGCACTCAGCTAACTTCCAGCCCTTTCATTAGCACTTCTCATTCTCGCACTCAGCCAACTTCCAGCCCTTTCAGCGGCACCTCATTTTCTCTAATAGCCTATTGAATCCAATTCAAAGTTACCTCTACCTCACATTCCAGCATCTAGCCTATACCTCAAGCTCACAGTCAGACGTACTTACACCTCACATACCAACACTTAGCCTATCTCAATTTCTCTCAAAGGTACCTCTACTTCCCGGAATATCAAAGCGACTCTCTCCCTTCCCTTATTCCACCCACTCTCCACCGCAATCGCATACCGCAAATTTATAGTTACTATCTTTAAAATCAGTTGACTTTGTTCAGGTTTACAGGCTAATGCCAAAGTAAAAAGACCGCCAAAGGCGGCCTTCCTATTCTCACTTATCCTCATCCCAAAACCATTTCCGTTCACCCTAGCCCTTCGGCCGGACAACAAGCGCCGCCAGGAATGAGAAAACAATCGCGGAGGATATCCCCGCACTGGTTACGTCGAAGATCCCGGTGACTACCCCGACCCATCCGTCCCGCTCCAGCTCTGTCAGCGCGCCATGGACCAGGGAATTCCCGAAGCTGGTAATGGGGACGCTCGCCCCCGCACCGGCGAACTTCACCAGCGGATCATAAATCCCGAACGCATCGGCCACCGCACCGAGTACGACCAGCGTACTCATGGTATGGGCGGGCGTCAGCTTGAGCACATCGAACATCAGCTGCCCGATAACGCAAATGGCTCCCCCGACCAGAAAAGCCCACAAATAAATCATGCTCCTTCACCTCCGCTCTCCAGGGCTACCGCATGGGCTACGCACGGAATACTCTCCCCTTGCTGATAAGACAAAGGTGATAGCAGTGCTCCGGTCGCCACAATCAGTACCCGTTTCAATTCACCTTTTTTCAACCGGCTCAGAATGTGCCCGTAGGTCACTACCGCAGAACAGCCGCAGCCGCTTCCTCCGGCAATGACATATTTCTGCTTGTCCAGGTCATAGATCATAAGACCACAGTCGTTAAAGACTGTCTGCTCCATGGGAATGCCCTCTTTGGCCAGCAGATCTTTGGCAATCGGCAGACCAACGGAAGCAAGGTCCCCCGTCACGATAAGATCGTAATGGCCGGGCGACAATCCCGTATCCCTGAAATGTGCTGTAATGGTATCAGCAGCAGCCGGTGCCATGGCGGTTCCCATATTGAACGGGTCCTTCAGGCCAAGGTCCATAATACGCCCAAGCGTCGCTGATACCACAAGAGGGCCCTTTACAGTACCATCATTAACACCAATTACTGCACAACCTGAGCCTGTAACGGTATATTGGGCGGTTGGGGGCTTCTGGGAGCCGTATTCTGTAGGATAACGGAATTGTTTCTCCACCGTACAGTTATGGCTTGATGTGCCTGCCAGTGCGTACTTGCCGCCGCCGGAGTCGACAATCATGGAGGCGATAGCCAGACTCTCCATGGAAGTGGAGCAGGCGCCGAAGACGCCAAGATAAGGCACGCCAAGCTTCCGCGCGGCGAAGGAGCTGCTGATGATCTGGTTCATTAGATCACCGCCGACAAAAAACTCCAGCTTCTCCTGCTCCAGATTCGCGTTCATGAGCGCGAGCTTGGAAGCTTTTTCGAACAATGCGCGCTCTGCCTTCTCCCATGTCTTCTCGCCCATTTCCAGTGAGTCGTAGATAAAATCAAAGCTTGAAGCAAGCGGGCCCTCTCCCTCCTCCGGACCTACTACTGCGGAAGAGCCTAGAATGACCGGACGGTTGGTAAATTCCCAGGTCTGACTGCCGAGCTGCTTCATCGTTTAATGTGCACCTCCCCAGCCCATAACGGCATACACTACACCTACAACAAATGCGGCAACCACACCGAACACAATGACTGATCCGGCCAGCTTGAACATATTGCCGCCAACGCCGAGTACGAGCCCTTCAGCCCGGTGTTCAAGAGCAGCGGAGCACATACTGTTGGCGAAACCTGTGACGGGCACCGCTGAACCCGCACCGCACCACTGGGCAAGCTTGTCATACACACCGAAGCTGGTGAGAATGACCGAGAGCAGAATCAGAATAGCAACTGTTGGACTGGCTGCTTCGCGGGAAGTCATATCGAATATTGCCATGAATGCTTCCTGGATGCCTTGTCCAAGCACACAGATCAAGCCGCCGGATAGGAAGGCTCGCATACAATTCTTGAATACAGGACGGGATGGCACATAAGGCTTGGCCAATTCCTGATAATCCTGCGGGGTCAAAGTATCAAGCCGCAGCTTGACGCCTGATTTCTTTGTTTTCGCCGGCAATACAGACACCTCCTGTAGGATACGAAAGGGAGCGGGCAGCGGGATACGCATTTCCCGTCCCTCCGGGTTGTGCTTCAATACAATGTTTTTCCTTATTGTTCACTATAGGCGGCCCCGTTATGTCCCCTTAAGCTCAGGAAAAATAAAGCAGCACAACAATCAGCAGCATAAACAGCACCAGTATCAGCACAGCTTCATTGTCCCGCCGGTACCGGCGGGGGTACCGCTTGTGCAGCCCGCGGGCCTGCACCTTCCTGGGCACTCCCCGATTGCCTGCTGCGGCTACGCTTCCTGATAGCCACATTCTCCTCGCTTCCTTTCCCGGCTCCTGCCTGCAGAGCCCTTACAACATAGTATTCGCTTCCCGGGTCACTGTGTTCATATGCCCTCCTGCCATGGACAATCGGCGTAACAATGTTCATACTGGGTAAGATGAACAAAAGAAAATAACCAAAAGCGAGAAGGAACTGCAATAACACCTGATCCTGACAAGTGGAAACGGCCTTGCCGTCCTTTTTAGGAAGGTACCGTTTCAGCGAGAAAGATAAGGATAATTTATGCGCGGAGCATATAAATTTTTATCTTTTATCGATAACTTAAGTTCATCCTATATAAGTGTAAAAAGGAGCGATATGTGTATGAATCCAGAAACACTCGACTTGTTCAAAACATTGACTGAATTTCCTTCAGCCCCCGGCTTCGAGCGTGAATTACGCGCTTACGTCAAAGAGGCGATGATGCCTTACACCGATGAATTCGTGCAGGACCGCCTGGGCAGCCTGTTCGGCGTACTGCGCGGTGAGGCGAACGGCCCCAAGATCATGGTCGCCGGACATTTGGATGAAGTGGGATTCATGGTTACCGGCATCACGGACAACGGAATGATCCGGTTCACGCCGCTGGGCGGATGGCTTGCTTCGGCTGTGGCTTCGCAGCGGCTGCAGATTATTACCCCGAAAGGAACGCTGAATGGCGTTGTCGGCAGCACACCGATCCACTTGCTTAGCGCGGAGGAGCGGGGCAAGACCGGCGATATCGGCAAAATGTACATAGATATCGGTGCGGACAGCCGCGAGGAAGCGCAGAGCTTCGGCGTTGCTCCGGGGCAGCAGGTTGTGCCGGTCTGTCCGTTCACCCCGCTGGCCAATCCGAAGAAGATTATGGCCAAAGCCTGGGACAACCGCTATGGCGTAGGTCTGGCGATTGAATTAATGAAGGAATTACATGGCAAAAAATTACCGAATACCGTCTATTCCGGCGCCACCGTCCAGGAAGAAGTCGGACTGCGCGGTGCGCGGACCGCGGCCAATCTGCTTCAGCCGGATATTTTCTTCGGCCTGGATGCCAGTGCTGCTGCCGATATGACCGGCGACCGTCAGGCCTTCGGCCACCTGGGACAAGGCGCGCTGCTGCGCATCTTCGATCCTACGATGATTACCCACCGCGGGCTGATTGAATACGTTCAGGATACGGCGGACACTCACCGGATTAAATACCAGTATTTCGTCTCCCAGGGGGGAACGGACGCCGGTCAGGTGCATGTCAGCGGGATCGGCATTCCTTCGGCGGTTATCGGAATCTGTTCACGCTATATCCATACGGCTACTTCCATTATTCATAGCGATGATTATGCAGCAGCCAAGGAGCTGCTGGTCAAGCTGGTTGAAGGCCTGGACCGCACTACACTGCAGACGATTCTTGAAAACAGCTAAGCAGTGCTTTAATTCGGCGGGTATGGTTATGCCAGCCTTACTTACTACGGTGCCTCTCTTACAAAGGGGGCGCCGTATTTGTTATGCCGTGATTATACGCACCGGAAGCGCAAAAAGCCGCAGGGATAGGTTGCCCCTGCGGCTGTACTTCTATTGATTTATTTCAGCTTCGCATATTGCTCCATCGCGGACTTATGAACCGGATGGTCAGCAGCAATGCCGGTATACTTCGCCAGAGCAGCTTCTGCGCCTAGCTCGGCAATCGCTGCCTGCAGTTCCACTGCTTCCGGGTCATCGCTGACATTGAACAGCAATGCGCCGGCCATAGAGCGGGTCAGGGCAGCATAATTTAGCCCTCTGTCATAAGCCTGGAGAGCCGGTGACACCAGACGGTCATTCGGCGACAGCTTGCGCAGCGGCGAACGGCCTACACGGGACACTTCATCGGTCAGCGCCGGGTTGCGGAAGCGCTCAAGGATTTTGTCGATATACTTGCTGTGTTCTGCCTGATCGAAGCCATGCTTCTGGATCAGCACTGCGCCGGTTTCTTCCAGCACTTCACGGACCTGTGCAGTCAAAGCTTCATCTGCCATAGCCTGCTGGATGGTTTCGTACCCGCGCAGGAAGCCAAGATACGCTGCGGAGCAGTGTCCGGTATTCACGGTGAACAATTTACGCTCGATATAAGGCTCCAGGTTATCCACGTAATGCACACCTTCAACCGGTGTATAGCCCGGAATCATCTGGGAGGAATCTACGACCCACTCATAGAATGGCTCTACGACTACCTTCAGAATATCCTCATGCTGCTGCAATGGAACAATCCGGTCCACAGCTGCGTTCGGGAAGGCAACAGAAGCGTCCGCTTTGGCGCGGGCTGCTTCATCAAGCTTGGCATACACCAGCTCTTTGAGCTGGGCACTGCCGCCAATCGCGTTCTCGCAGGCAATCACATGCAGCGGTGCGGAAGAGACCGCTACCCGTCTGCTGATGCCATCAGCCAGAACCCCCGCAATATGCTTCAGAATCGACACGCCGACAGCTGTGGTAACCAGATCGGCTTCAGCAATGGCTGCGGCAACTTCTTCACCGTGAGTTACGCTGCTGAGTGCAGTTACATTTTTGACGACTACCGTTTCCTGACCATCGCTGGCCAGCGTTACCGGATACTCGCCGCGCTCCTGAAGCTGGGATACAAACGCCTCATTTACATCCACGAAAGTTACTTCATACCCTGCCTGCGACAGCAGCAGTCCGATGAAACCTCTGCCGATATTGCCCGCTCCGAAATGGACAGCCTTCATTATTCCATGCCTCCTTCGAAGATCGCGATCACATCAGCAGCCGTTGGAGCATTCATTACGCGCTCAATGGCATCATCTTCTGTGAAAATCATCGCCACGTTGGTCAGGACCTCCATATGCCCGTCGCCTGCGGCAGCAATACCGATCACTATGAATGCCGGCTCATCCCCGCCGAAATCCACACCGTCCGGAAAACGGATTACAGACAGTCCTGTGGATTTGATGAACGGCCGTGCTTCCTTGGTACCGTGGGGAATCGCCAGCCCTCCGCCCATGTAGGTGGACACCACTTCCTCGCGCTCCAGCATCTTGGGAATATATTCTTCCGTTACGTGTCCTGCATCGACAAGCAGCTTACCCGCCATAGTGATCGCTTCGTATTTATCTTTAGCGGCACCGTGCATAATTACTTTATTTTCTGACAGTATACTCATATGGTTTCTCTCACTTTCAAATTAAATTTTATTTTGGAAAAAATGAAGCAGCTCCGAGGACAAATATCCCCGGATCTCAGGCTCCGTACGCTCCTCCAGCAATTGTACCAGTTCGGAATTAAGCAGCAAAGCGCTGATCTCGCTGAGCACCTCCAGACTCTCCTTGGACAGTCTGCGCGGAGCCAGCATAAGCAGAATCACTCTAACCTCAGTGTCTCCCTCCAGAATCACAGGCTGGCGCAGCCGGTACAACGTAAGCGATGACAGATGAATATGGCTGCTCCGGGTGTGGAAAAGCGCCAGCCCCGTGTCCGGTATTACCTGACTGGTCATCCGCTCCCGCTCCAGCAGGCGCTCCAGCACAATGTCCGCATCCCCAATTACGCCGCTTCCATTCAGCAGTGCCAGCATTTCCACCAGTGTTGCAGACAAATCCATATCCTTGTTGTCAATGGGATGGAACCGGAACCGCTCCAGCAGGCTGACCATTTCATCAAGAATCCCCTTGTAGCTCTTCAGCCGCTCCAGTGAAGCCTCATCCCGCATAGTCCGGTCCTGCTCACCTAATGGGCCTGATTCCCGCTCACGCAGCGTTGTATTCTGAATATAATTCAGCAGTTTCTCTATCTCTTCCCCTGTGAGCAGGGGGCTGATTTTGATATAACGTTCCTTATCAATCGGCAGATCAATGGTAGATATAATCAGGTCGTAGTCCACATCCGGCAGCCGTGCGGCTTCATACCAGGAAATATTGCCGAGAATCTCAATCTGCGGCATTTCTTTGGTCAGCCGGGTAGCCAGCAGACGGGAGGAGCTGAGTCCGCTGGCACAGACCAGAATGGCTCTGACATTACGCCTTAGCTGATTAAGCCGCTCGACGGAAGCCCCGAAATGCATCACCAGAAATCCGATTTCTTCATCCGGAATTTCAAGCTCAAGCTGCATATCCTCTACGGAGGCACGGACGATGTTGAACAGATACTCATAATCCCGGCGGATCGGCCCAAGCAGCGGATTGCGGATGCGTGTGCCTTCCCGAATCCGCTTCAGGGCGGGATCGATATGCTCCAGCAATCCTTCGCGCAGGGAACGGTCACTCTGGAAAGGAAGCCCTGTCCGTTTGACCACACTCTCCGTCAGCTTGTAGACGATCTCCATTAACTCAATATCGCCGTAGGCAAAGCCGGCAGAAGAGAATGAATCCTGCACCCGGTCGAATAATCCAGCGATATACAAGACCTCTGCCCGGGGAATTTCCATCCCAAGCGCCGCTCCGAGCTGCTGGACAAAGTTCTCGGACCCGGCAATGTTGCGGTGATCAGACATTCTGGAATACCCCGCTTCTTCACCGCTGTCAATGCTCCGGCCAATTTCAATCCGCCTGGTCGTCACGGCTAGACCCAGCAGCATTTCCATGTAGACAATTTCCGGAAGCTCAGCGGTCCATTTCCATTCCATATCCCACAGGGTATTCTCTACCTCCATGAGATTGGATTTCCCTACCGTAGACAACAGAACACGGAAGACCGGGTTGCTCTCGGTCTGGGAGCCATGGCCAACCAGATCAGACAGATCCAGATGCTCGGCGGCCAGCCGGCCAATCGCCCGGCGCTTATCGATCTCACTGCCGGTGATTTCAACGCCGTAGCCTCTTCTGCGGACCAGCTCCAGGCCGAATTTACGGACCCATTGCTCCAGTTCATCCAGATCGTAACTTACAGAAGCGACTGTTACCTTAAGTGAATGCGCGAGCGTGAACAGCTTCACCGGCTCTTCCGCCTCCAGCAGGGCGCAGAGCTCATACACCTTGCGGTCTTCTCCAGAATATTCCGCCGGCTTCTCTTCCCGCAAAAACAGGCGCAGCTCCGCAAGACCGGCCTCCGGGCCGTTCAATTGTATGCCTTTTCCCGATTTTTTGATCAGATTCACACCAAAATTCTTCAGCGCAGACTCTATGTCCTCCATCTCCCGGTGAACGGTTCTTACACTCACACCGGTAGCCTCAGCGATTTCAGCAGCCGTAATTTCTCCGCTGACTCCGAGCAGAAGCCATATAATCTGGCGCTGTCTGGCGGTAATTTTCCTCATATTCCGCGAACACCCTCCGCCCTACACCAAGTAGAAACGGCTATGCCGTCCTCTAAGGGACGGCATCCGTTTCAGCAAGAAATATAAGGTAAAGTATAGTGGAACATATACTTTCTTATATTTGGGGACAAACGCTGGCTTTGGCGGCCAGCGTCTCCTTATTTGACATTATGCTTATTAATTTATCTTACACTTCTGCGTCTTACTTCAAACGTTCCACGAGCTCATCATATTTCGGGCTCTTCAGGAAGTTGTCGATCGAGATGTGCTCAGCGTTTGGATTCACGGCAATGGCACGGTCAGTAAGTGTCTTCTGCGTAACTACGATGTCGGCATCCGCAGGAATTTCACTGACAGCAGAGTTCACAACCGTAATGTTAACCCCTGCGCTTTGCAGTTTCTTGCGCAGGACGGAAGCGCCCATCGCACTGGAACCCATCCCTGCGTCACAAGCGAAGACGATTTTGTTCACATTGGCTTTAGTGCGTACATTAGCAGCTACAGTAGTTGCAGTTGCCGCAGTTTGAGCTGCAGTTCCGGCAGATTTCATGTCTTTCACCTTGGCTGCTGCTTCCTCAATATCCATTTCTTCTTCGTCGTTCTTCTTAACAGTCTTCAACAACAGGGCTGCAAGAGCGAAGGACACGACGGTTGCAACGATAACCCCGGCCAGCATTGGAAGATATCCGCCCTTAGGTGTCATCGCGAAGTATGCAAAGATACTGCCTGGAGAAGGAGAAGCTACAAGACCTGCACCCAGCATCTGGAAGGTGAATGTACCGGATACACCGCCACCGATAACGGCAAGGATCAGACGCGGGTTCATCAGGATGTAAGGGAAGTAGATTTCATGAATACCGCCCAGGAAGTGAATGATGATTGCGCCCGGTGCGGAAGATTTAGCAGAGCCTTTACCAACCAGCCAGTAAGCAAGCAGGATACCAAGACCTGGACCAGGGTTCGATTCAAGCATGAATAGAATAGATTTACCTACCCGTTGTGATTGTTCAAGCGCGATTGGTCCAAGTACACCATGGTTGATCGCATTGTTCAGGAACAATACTTTGGCTGGCTCAATGATAATATTGATGAGCGGCAGCAGATTATGATTTACCAGGAACTCAACACCATTGGACAATATGTTGGTCAAGCCTTCAACCAGAGGTCCAATACCTTTAAGTGCTCCAACGGATAGTAGGCCACCGATAATACCGAGTGAGAAGTTATTAACGAGCATTTCGAAGCCGGCTTTGATTTTGCCGTCAACCGCTTTGTCAAATTGCTTCAATACCCAGCCAGCCAGCGGACCGACCAGCATAGCTCCAAGGAACATCGGAATAGAGGATCCGACAATAACCCCCATTGTAACTACTGCCCCGATAACACCGCCGCGTTTGCCGTGAACCATCTGACCGCCGGTATATCCGATCAGCAGCGGAAGCAAATATTTGATCATTGGATCAACCAGAGCTGCTAGGCTTTCATTTGGATACCAGCCGGTTGGAATAAATAATGCTGTAATTAACCCCCATGCGATGAATGCGCCGATATTCGGCATAACCATACCGCTGAGCATGCGTCCGAATTGCTGGACTTTTACCCGCGCACCACCGGATGAAGTTTGCTGAGTTGCCGTTGTGGCCATTTAAAATGCCCCCCTAATTAATTGAATGAGACCCCTTCGTTTACTTCTTTGTGAAAGGTTATCTCCTATGAACACATCGTAAATCAAAGCGCTTTCTTTGTCACCAAATTGAAAACACGGTTTCGTCATGAATGTTGTTGACATCATTTAAGAGTTCCTGCCAAGGGGCTTAAGTATGGTGTTTTCACTACTCCGAATGACCTATTGCTGGCCTGTTAATAAGGATACTCCGCTCTGTTGACAAAACCTTCTGTCCGCCGCATTCCCCTTTTAGGATGCACCCGAATACCGTTATTTATCATATCCGCCAGCCTCGCCGCACAAAATAACCGCACAAAGTTGCTGGATTGCCAGTTGCTACTTATGCTCCTCATTTCTTCTAGGGATGCAAATTGTATTCGATTTTTCGCATACATTTGGCCTAGTAACCCTCGCAGTAGCTCATTGTATTCGATTTTTCGCATACATTCGGCCCGGTTACCCTCGCAGCGGCTCATTGTGTTCGGTTTTTCGCATACATTTGACCCGGTTACCCTCGCAGCGGCTCATTGTATTCGATTTTTCGCATACATTCGGCCCGGCTACCCTCGCAGTAGCTCATTTTGTTCGGTTTTTCACATACATTTGGTCCGGTTACGCTTGCAGTAGCGCATTGTATTCGGTTTTTCGCATACATTTGGCCCGTTTACCCTCGCAGAATATCATGATTTCCAAACAACAAAAAAACTGCCCCCTTTATGAGGACAGCCTTGTCTTGTGATGTTTGTCATGCGTATCATACTTAGTTCTCGTTCTCAAATCATATCCAACGGAACCTTCCATGACGGCTGCGGAAAAGCATCGTCCAGCTGCCAAAGCTCATCCGACGTAAGCACAAGCTTGCCGGCGGCTGCATTCTCTTCCACATGCTGGCGGGTGCCCGCCTTGGGAATCGCCATCACCTCTGCTTCACGGATGCTCCAGGCGAGCAGAATCTGCAGCGGAGTCGCTTCATGATTCCGGGCAATCCTCTGCACGGTCTCATTCTCCGTCAATCCTTTTCTCAGGGTTCCTGCCTGGGCCAGCGGAGAATACGCCATTACAGGAATTTTGTGTCCGCTCAGCCATGGCAGCAGCTCATGCTCGATGCCTCTGGAGCCGAGATGGTAGAGCACCTGGTTCACTGCGCAGTGATTGCCGCCGGGAATACGCAGCAGCTCCTGCATGTCGGGCGTATCGAAATTGGAGACGCCCCAGCGCGCGATTTTGCCGGAAGCGACCAGAGCCTCCATTCCCTCTACAGTCTCCTCAAGCGGAAGAGTCCCCCGCCAGTGAAGCAGGTACAGATCCAGATGATCGGTGCCCAGCCGCTTCAGGCTTGCTTCACAGCTGCGGATTAGTGCGGCTCCTGCAGCATTATGCGGATAGACCTTGGAGACCAGGAACACCTTGTCACGGATTCCCCGCACCGCTTCACCGACAAGCTCCTCGGAACGGCCGTCTCCATACATTTCAGCAGTATCAATCAGATTCATTCCCAGCTCAACACCGTGGCGCAATGCAGCAATTTCTTCAGCGCGGTTTGCTGCATGCTCGCCCATGGTCCAGGTTCCCTGGCCCAGTCTGGGCAGCACAGCTCCGTCCGGCATAAGGATAGTATCAGATACAGGTTTGCTCATAATAATGGAAGTCTCCTTATAGGATGAATGGTGTGGCTTGCTACTTACTATACTTACCATATTAACCTTCCCGAAACATCCGGCAAGTGTCCAAATCATAAACTTTCAGCAGAGGCAGCAAAATCAGCCGATCAGCTTTAGCCCGGCTACAGCTCCAAGAATCAGCACAATGCAGAAAATGCGCCGCGGATCGCGGGCCTCACCATAGAACACCATACCCATAATCGCCGCTCCAGACGCGCCAATCCCTGTCCAGATTGCGTAAGCTATCCCCATCGGCAGGCTCTCCATCGCCAGTGAAAGCAGCAGGAAGCTTGCACCAAAACCGAGCACAAGCAGGCCTGCAGACTGCCAGTTGCGGTTCTTATGCAGCTTACCAATCATGGCCACCCCGAACATTTCACATAACCCGGCAGCAATCAACATTACCCATGCCATATTAATTCAGCTCCTTTGCTTGCTTATCCGGCCCATCCGCAGGCGTGGCCAGCTTCAGACCGACGACTCCGGCCAGCAGCACCAGTATCAATATCAGCTTCAGCGGACGCAGCGGCTCACCGAACAGGATTCCTCCGGCCAGAACGGTTCCCGCAGTCCCGAGCCCGACAAATACAGCGTAGACTGTACCGACCGGCAGCCTGCCGCTGGCCCATATGAGGGCGTAGAAGCTGACCAATATTGCTACTATCGTTATCGCCCATTCCCAGGGGGCCACAGCGTGCTTCAGCCCGATTACCCATACCACTTCAAAGCAGGCGGCACCTGCAATCATTGCCCATGACTTGCTGTTGTTATTTTTGCTCATTTCTCTTCTGCCTCCTGAAAATAAAATAAGCCCGGAAGGTTATCGTCGTATGACGATACCTCCCGGGCTTTTATCCCTCCGTGTATACACGGCCATGGTACACTCCGTGCGTTCTCCCTCGGACCAGACCAGCATCGCACAACAGCTGCGGAACCCTAGAGAACAAATAAAGCATTATTAAGTTACATCGTATGTTAGCAAATTGCGCTGCGAAAAGCAACCCCTATATTCTTCCGGCACCGCTGCTGCGTCTTACTCCTGTCCGGCCAACACGTTCAATTCACGCAAATCCTCAGCCAGATCGGCTTCGGTATATTTTCCCTGGCCGAAGCCGATCAGCGCGCGCAGCGGCATGTATTTCATCATGGCCAGGAACATTTCGGGATTATCTCCCATCGTTTCTTCCATCCCGAAGATACTGCCGTAATTCTTGGCTTTGCCCTCAGTGAGCGGATTCGCCAGCAGATCACCAACCGTAGAGTTACGGTGGAACCTTACGGCCAGCTTCGTCGTCGATACTACCTCCAGCTCTGCGGTGAGGCGGATATCCCGTGAGGATGAGCCTACGGCGATAGTGAACACTCCGCTCTCCACATGCCAGTCGGCCAGCTTCACATTGTAATAGGCAAAGGAGCGCTTATCCAGTGTAAAGGTTACCTCGCGCTCTTCCCCCGGCTGCAGTTCAATCTTGTCGAAGCCCTTCAGCTCCTGCAGCGGACGGATTACGCTGCTCTCTACATCGCTGACATAGAGCTGCACGGTTTCTTTACCTGTTCTGCTGCCGGTGTTCTTAACAGTGACCGAAACCTGTACGGTGTCCGTATCCCTGATGCTGGTCTGATCCAGCGACAAATTGCTGTACTCGAATTCTGTATAGCTGAGTCCGAAGCCGAACGGGAACAGCGGCTCAATTTCTTTTTTATCATAATAGCGGTAGCCTACAAACAAACCTTCCTTATACTCCACAGTATCGCCTTCCCCGGGGAAGTTCAGGAATGAAGGATTGTCGCTCAGCTTCTGCGGGAACGTCTCCGCCAGCTTGCCGCTTGGGCTTACTTCACCAAAGAGCAGATCGGCCACCGCGCCGCCAAAAGCCTGCCCCCCGAGATATCCTTCCAGCACGGCCTTCGTCTGCGGCAGCCAAGGCATTTCTACAGGAGATCCGTTGCTAAGCACCACGATAATGTTACTCTGAACCTCAGCCACAGCATGGATCAGCGCCAGATGGCTCGCCGGAAGCGACAGATGGCTGCGGTCATATCCTTCCGATTCATAGCGGTCAGGCAATCCGAGGAACAGCACGGCAGCATCCGTCTTCCTTGCTGTATCCCGGGCTTCCTGCAGCAGCTCCTCATTAACCTCATCGCTGGCCAGCTCATACCCCTGTGCGTAGAGGAAGCTTGCCGCATCACCAGCAACCTCCTGCATCTCGATGAAAGCATCATCCAGCTTCGTCGGATTCACATGCGAGCTGCCGCCGCCCTGATACCGCGGTGTCTTGGCGAATTCGCCGATAATTGCAAGTGTGCCGCTCTTCGCGAGGGGCAGAATGCCATCCTCATTCTTCAGCAGCACCATGCTCTCCCGGGCCACTTCACGTGCGAGCGCATGATGTTTGTCCTGATCGAAGACGGCCTCTTCGTCCCGGCTGCCCGCACTCTTGAAGATAAAGGCCAGCATCCGCTCTACCGCAAGATCCAGAGTCTCCACGGACAGCTCCCCGTTGTTCACTGCAGCTACGATCTTGGCGTCGCCGATGCCTCCGCTTGACGGCATTTCCAGCTCCAGACCCGCCTGCAGCGCCTTCACCCGCTCATTGACAGCGCCCCAGTCGGACACGACAAAGCCATCAAAGCCCCACTCATCGCGGAGCACTTGCGTCAGCAGCTTGTGGCTCTCTGAAGCATACTCACCGTTCACTTGATTATAGGAACACATAACGCTCCAAGGCCGGCTCTGCTTCACCGTGCCTTCGAAGCTGGCCAGATAAATCTCGCGCAGGGTCCGCTCATCAATCACGGCATCCACGGACATCCGGCGGTGTTCCTGGTTATTGGCGGCAAAATGCTTCAGTGAAGTGCCGACCCCCTGGCTCTGCACTCCCTTCACATGATGCGCGGCCATCTCCGAAGCCAAATAAGGATCTTCCGAGAAATATTCAAAGTTCCGGCCATTCAGCGGTGAACGTTTGATATTATTGCCCGGCCCGAGCAGAACGGCGACATTCTCGACCTGACACTCAACCCCCAATGCCTCGCCTACCCGGGCAATCAGCTTACGGTCCCAGGAAGAAGCCAGACCCGCTGCTGACGGAAAACAAGTCGCCGGTACGCTGTTATGCAGGCCCAGATGGTCCGCACTTCCCTGCTGCTTGCGGAGACCATGAGGCCCGTCCGTTACCATCAGTGAAGGAATGCCCAGGCGTTCAATGCCTTTGGTATTCCAGAAATCAAGTCCGGAGCAAAGTCCGGCTTTCTCTTCAAGTGTCATCTGTGAAATAAGCTGCCGGATATCCGCTGCTGTTGCCGTTGCCATAGTGTAGCCCTCCTAAGAATGCGTTTTCTTTTCTTTATTTTATACGACTTGTTCTGGCATTTATGGCATTTTAATTGGATTTTTGGTAATTTGGTTATATAAGAAAAGGAAGTGTTGATTATGCCCGGAGAAATGGAAGAACGCGAAGGAATAGAATATATCTGCAAGCTGATATATGAGGCTTACCGGGTTCCGGTCATGTGGCTGGATGCCGCAGACACTCCCCGGGCGACCCTGCCTCCGGCATTCGAATGCCGCCAGGCCGTTCAGGGGGCTCAATCCCTGCTTCAAGAGGTCATGGATATTGCCCGCAGGAGCAGTCCTGCGGCAACAGCTGCCGGGAAGGCCGCCCGCACGACTGCTCCGCCGTATCTGCATACCACCGGCTTCCTGGAGAATCTCATCATTCTCCAGCTGCCTGAAGCAGATCGCGCCGGTGGGGCCATCGTCATCGGTCCGGTGCTAAGCGCACCGGTCACCGGAGATAACGCGGCAAGCCTGATGCGCGATTACAGCATTCCGCCGGCGCAGCAGGATGGCTGGCTGCAGTATTACCGCAGCTTGCCTGTGCTCAGCCGGATGCGCTGGTATCATGCCGCGCTGCTGCTCTACACCCTCGCCACCGGTGAGGCATTGTCCATTACGGAGCTGCTGCTGGCTGCGGGCAAGTCGGAGCAGTCTGTCCCGCAGCCGGATGACAGCCCGGATCTGAACCTGTCCTACCGCCGCGAGAACACCTGGCTGCACCATGATCCGATGCTGGAGCGGGAGATGTTCCGCCATATTAGGAACGGGGACAAGGCAGGGCTGCTGCGGACCCAGGCTTCTTTCTCGGAAGAGAGCTACGGACGGTTGTCGAAGAAAAGCCAGCTGCGCAGCAAAAAAAATCTGGCCGTCTCCTCTATTACACTGGCGACACGCGCAGCGATTGAAGGCGGGCTGTTCTGGGAGATTGCCTATACCCTCAGCGACTTTCACATCCAGCATATTGAAGAGCTTCACGATATCCCGGCTGTGGACCGCGCCCAGCTTGCCGCTCTCTGTGACTTCGCCGACCAGGTGCTGGGCAGCCGCAGTTCGAAGCTCTCCCGTATCTCCGCGCTGTGCCAGAATTATATTTACAATCATTTATATGAAGAGATTCCGCTCAGCAGGCTGGCCGAATTCACCGGACTGAACGCCAGTTATCTATCCCAGCTGTTCAAAAAGGAGACCGGAACCGCCATCAGCGATTATATCCGGCAGGAGCGGATCGAAGAAGCCAAACGGCTGATGGGGCTGCCCGGCATTACGCTGTCGGACATCGCCTCCCGTCTGCATTTCAACGACCAGAGTTATTTCACCAAAGTGTTCAAGAAATACACGGGCCTCACTCCCGGACAATACAAGCAGGATTCAGAGCGGTTCTCCCGCTTCACCTAAGCAGACAGCTGAAATAAGCTTCTGATTATTCCGAGTTATTCCGCGCCTGCGCTCTGCCTTGCCGTACAATCACAGCATAGATTTGCAAAATTATGGTATGATCCGGTTAAGGACGCTTTTATACTTTCTTACAAAGGAGCGATTCAGCATGATCGGTAGCATTGTATTTGTTGGAGTAGTTGTATATGTCGCTGTGCTGGGGATTAATCACAGTAATCGTCTTCAACGCAAGAACAGGCATTACGGGCACAGAAATAACTCTGCAGACAGTTACTTCTTCACGGGAGCTGATCCGAACAGCTCTGCCGGGGACAGCCGCAGCGATGATCACCGTCACAATGAAGGGCACAGCGGAGCCAGCCACCATCACGGGCATCATAACCACAGCCATGGCGGCAGTAACTGGGATAGCGGCAGCCATCACGGCGGCCACGGCGGCTGGGACAGCGGCGGTCATGGAGGACATGGCGGCGGCGATTTCGGTGGTGGTGGTGGCGATTCCGGCGGCGGCGGGGATTCCGGCGGCGGCGGTGGCGGCGATTGACCGAATAACAGAGCCTCCTATAGGCCATGAATGGGCTGCTTGGGAGGCTTTTTGTGTTGAGCATCGGCGTGCATTACGCAGCAAAGGACGTTCCGCGTGCTACTCCTTAATTAGGCCGCCATGAAACATACATTCATAGACCATTGTATCTCCGGCCCAAATCACCTCTAACCCGTTGAACCAGGAGAAGTCCCCGTCTACTGAGCATTTATAGATGAAACGGCCATCCGTATAATGCTCCGGCCCGCGAAAGGGCTTATCCTCACGCACCAGGAACAGAGCGGCTTTCAGGAAGTCACCGCTGAAGCCTTCCGCGGTCACACGCCCGGCGTAATTCATCGCCCACAGCGGCTGGTCATCCTCCCACAAGGCTTCCTCTCCGGCAAACTTCTCCGAACCGAGGTAGGTGTCTATGTATTTCAAGTTCCCGCGCACAAATTCCAGATCATGAGACGCCGGCCGGGACGGGATTAACTCCGGACCCTTACCTGCATAGGTTGCTTGCTTGGCCTCTATCAGAAATTTAATCTTGTCCATCATAACTATCATCCTCCCGGAAAGTTAATCCAACCACTCCATAATAGAACATACGTTCCGTACAGACAGTGACTTATCTCCTAATATATATATCTAAATTGGGGGGACTTAAAAATGTACCGGGCATGAGTGACAGGCCACTGGGAAGCAAGGTGTACTTGAGCTGGCACTGCGGAGTGCATAGCGGATAGTTGTATTTCGTACAGCTAAAAACCGGCGAATAACCGCATGAGCAGGGATAACTGTATTCTGTACAGCTAAAAAACGGAAAAGTGTCCTTTTATGGCACAGGAGAGTTATATAGGTGTACAGAGTGCAATTAAACCTCCCCCGAAGCAATAATAGCTCGATTTAGTTGTACAAATTACAGTTATCCCATGAACAGGGGTACCCTAAGGAAGGAATTACTATCCAATTAAAAAGCCCCCGAACTGCACGAAGGCAATTCAGAAGCTTTTTGGACATCACATATAATAGTTAGCTTAAGCTGTAATAATCTGCCAACCGCTGCCTTTTACAAAGTAAACTGAAAGCGGCTGAGCAATACCTCACCAGTAAATACCAGATACACATCGTCGGTTCCGGCATCTACACCCGCAATCGCGGACTGGCTATGCCATTTCTGGGCTTCGCCTGCCGGGATCTCCAGCGTTGCTGCCAGCTTGCCTGAAGGGCTTCCGGTTCTGACTTCAATGCTGCCGCCCTTCACGGAGGACACGAGCACTTCGACGCCAGCTGCGCCTTTGGCAAACTGTACATTATTGAAGGCAATCCAGGCCCCATCCTTCACCGGATGTACTGAAGCTCCGCCTGCCTTGCATTCATCCAGGAATACCGCTTCATAGTCATCGTAGTTCTCGGCTTTGACGGCTGTGTACAGGTTACGCGCCGGTACGGTGTCACCGTGTACTCTAATCTTGGCCGACAGCTTGATATCGCCGGAGGAACGGCCCACGAGAATGTTATATTCTCCATCTTCCACACAGTATTGCTCACGGCTTACATCCCAGAAGGAGAGATCAGACACCGGCAGAGTAAAGGCTACGGTCTGCGATTGTCCTGCGGCCAGATAGACTTTGTCAAAACCCTTCAGCTGCTTGAGCGGACGTCTGATCCGGGTCGACAAGGACTGCACATACACCTGAACCACTTCAGCGCCGTCTACGCTTCCGCTGTTCTCCAGCTCTACCGTCAGGCTGATCGTGCCGTCCTCCTGCACTTCTTCTGCTTCCAGCTTCAGCTTGTTGTAAGACACCTGTGCATAGCTCAGACCATGGCCGAACGGATACAATGGCTCCCCGTCGAAGTACAAGTACGTTCTTTTGCCTTTGATGATGTCGTAGTCCATGAATTCCGGAAGCTGATCCACAGAGCGGTACCAGGTCATATTCAGTCTGCCGGACGGGCTGTAATCGCCGAACAGGACATCTGCCACCGCATTGCCGAGCTCTTGCCCGCTATGGGAGGTGTACAGCACCGCCGGGATATGTTCATCGATCCAGGTGGAAGAGATCGGGTAGCTGCCGACAATCACAACTACTGTATTCGGATTGGCGGCATAGACGGCCTTAACCAGGTTCTCCTGTTCTACGGGCAGCACGATATCCGGCCGGTCGATCTCTTCCTTCCCGTTCAGCAGCGGGTGGTTGCCGACGAATACGACTGCAACCTCGGCGGCTTTGGCCGCTTCTACCGCAGCTTCTACGCCGTTCACTACAACTTTCTTATGGAATAACTCAGCTGCGGCAGATGTTTCTTCTTCAGCTGCGCGAATGGTTCCGTCCTCACCACTAATAAACAGCGGCTTGTTATTCCAGGTCCGCAGCGATACCAAATCTCCCGCTTCCGCCACCAGATTCAGCGATTCCTTCACATACCAGCCGTAGATCTCATCAGCGGAAGCTGTCAGTATACCGGCATCCGTCAGAGTGACATATTGGCCCCGGCTTGTGGCCTCCAGGGTATTAGCGCTCCAGCCCCAAGCGGTATGGCGGAACAATTCTCCGCGCTCCGGCTTGTCATGCAGCACAGCCAATCGTCCATCTTCGCCGGTGATGCCCACCGTCCGGCCGCTGGCCGCAGAGGTTAAGAGGATCCGGTCATCGCCGCTCTCGAAGGAGACCTGCTTGCCTGCCAGCTTCTTGGTCACTCCCTGCAGAGGTGTCACCGCATAAGGCAGTGTGCCGGAATACCAGTCTCTGAAGGCTTCGTCCCCCAGCGGGCCGATTACGGCTACCTTGGACAGGGCGGATGCATTCAGCGGGAGGGCTGCATTGTCATTCTTCAGCAGGACAACGGATTCCTTGGCCGCTTCAAGAGACAAGTCGCTATGCGCTTTACTGAGAATAACGGAATCATCAATCGCCGCATAAGGATTACCTTCCTCTGGATCGAACTCACCGAGCCGGAAGCGGATGCGGAAGGTGTTCGTGAGCGCGCGGTCCAGATCTTCCTCGGTCAGCAGGCCTTCACGGAGCGCCTCATGGATGACTTTAATGGTCTCCTCCGTCTCTTCGGTTACACTGTCAATCCCGTTCTTGATCGACTCGGCCATCGACTGGGCGAATGAATCGTAATACTTATGGTCCTTCACAATCCCGAATAGATCTCCGGCATCGCTTACAATGAACCCGTCCATTTCCCATTCACCCTTCACAATCTCCATCACGGCCGGGTGCAGGATAACCGGCACGCCATTCACGGAGTTGTAGGCGGTCATCATGGATTGTGCTCTGCCTTCCTTGAAGGCCGGCTTGAAGGCTTCCAGATAATATTCACGCATATTCCGCGGATCAATGCTGGATGAAGCCACACCGCGGTCAATTTCATTGTTGTTGCCGAGGAAATGCTTAAGGGTTGCTACCGCTTTCAAATACACCGGATGATCGCCCTGGATGCCTTTGACAAGCGCGGTGCTCAGCTGTCCCGTCAGCTCAGGATCTTCCCCGTAGGCTTCCTCTGTTCTGCCCCAGCGCGGGTCCCGCTCCATGTCCACGGTCGGTGCCCATAGGGTCAGGCCGTTAACGGTTGGATTCTTCCGGTAGAACGCCCGGGCCTCATCACCGATCGCTGAACCGATCCGCTGCAGCAGCTCCGGGTTCCAGGTACAGGCCAGTCCGCTTGGCTGCGGGAATGAGGTTGCTTTGCCCAGCCACGAAATCCCGTGCGCCCCTTCCGTGCCATGCTTGTAACCGCCTACACCAAGACGGTCAATCGCCGCCTGATATTGCGGCATCAGACTTACCTTCTCCTCCAGCGTCAGCCGGGAGAGCAGATCCTGAACACGTTCATTCAGCTGTACTTCAATTTGTCTAAACGGATATGTAGCTGTTTCCATTAATAATCGCTCCTTCAATCTTTATGATAACGGTTTCATCTCATCCAAAGCCAGGCGTTCACAATCCTCCGCACAGCCCGGTTGTTCTATCCTTCCCCATCATAAAAGATTAGCGCTTACAGCAACACCTGAACAATTGACATAAAAATCAGTTCATAATTAGAGAATCACCAGCTGAAATCAGGAGTTGCCGGGCTGCGGGGGATCTCCGTGCGGATAATGAAACTTCAGCGCATCGGCCGACAATCCGGTAAATTTAAGGTCCCCGCTCGTAATTACATAATCCCCTTCCGGCTTGTTCTCCAGCGGCCGCTTGCGGATCTCTTTGGGGGAGATGCCGTACCTGGCCTTGAATACTTTGTGGAAATAGGAATAGGTCGCGAAGCCGCAGGCATTCGCAATATTCTCCAGACTGAAGTCGGTATAACGGATACGCTCCAGGGCGTTCGACAGCCGGATTTCCTGCGTGTATTGAATGATGGTATACCCCGACAGCTCTTTGAAAAGATGCACCGCACGCGACACGCTGAGCCCGGCATGATCCGCAACATCCTCTACCCGCAGCGGACTGAGCGCATGCTCGTTAATGTAGCGGCGCATTCTCATCACCATTTCATTGGACCGCTTCGGCGCATCCTCAACATTGGCGGCTTCCACCGACAAGCGGTCAAGCGACAGGCAGAGCGCGCAGAGCAGATGGCGGATCAGCTCGGGGCTGTCCTGGACGATCCGGTGCTGCTCCATGCTGAGCTGCTGCCACAGGGACAGCATGCCGGCATCCAGATGGATCCGCTGATGCAGCAGACGGGGCCGCGATTCCCACCACTGCTGAATCCACGAGCCTTCACAGAGCAGGTAATAATCGCCGCTCTCAATCCTGCCGTCCATTTCCTCCACCACCAGATGATAAGGCTCTCCGGGCTGATAGATGAGCAAATCGCCGGGTTGAATGGTTGTCATTCTCCCGTTGACCAGCGCCTTGCAGCTGCCTACCACCTGCAGCCGGAAGAGGAAGAACGGCGGGGGAGTGAATGAGGTTTTGAAGGGCAGCGTATGAAAAGAATACGCGCAGGCATGCAGTCTCACGTCCACAATCGTCACCATCCCAGCCAAATAGTATATTTTTATGATCAGATAAAACATTCAATATTCCCAAATAATTAACTATACTATAACCAAATCAAAGATAAGTCCGCAAGCTTATGCCGAAAGGAACTCCACTGCCTCCATGTTGAAAAGAACCTATGCTCTGCTTCTGATTCCAACCTATCCGATATTCATGCTCTGCATGCTGCTTCAGGGAATGGCCATCTCAATCAGTGCCCCATTCCTGGCTGTCTACTTCACGGAAGAGCTTGGCGTATCCGCCGGAACCTTCGGAATCTTCACTGCCGTGACGCTCATCAGCGGTGTCGTTATAAGTATGTTAATTGCCAAACGCTCGGATACCGGCCTGAGCCGCCGCAAGCTTATGGTCATCTGCATGACGTTTAATGCCATCGCTTTTGCCGGATATATATTTATTCATGACTTCTACCCGCTGCTGATCTATATGACTGTGTTCACCGCAGCCGGTGCCCCGGCGATGCCGCAATTATTCGCTAGTAGCAGGGAAGCTGTGAACGCCAGCGCGTCCGCTGACCATGCCTTTGCTAATTCTACCTTACGCTCTATGTTCTCACTCGGATTCATCAGCGGTCCGCTGGCAGGAGCCGTTCTGCTGGGCCATTTCGGTTATCAGGGTGTGTTTCTGTCTACCACCATAATTTTCTTACTCAATGCGCTGCTTGTATTTAGTTTCGTACGTTTATCCGCAGCCGCAGCCGTCAGACAGGCCAGCAAAAGTGTACATAAGCCGGTACGGCTGCACCGGAATACCCGGGTGCTGGTGCCTTTTCTCGTCCTGACCCTGCTCTATGCCGGACACTGGGCCAACAACCTGAACATTTCACTCTTCATCATCAATACGCTTGGAGGCAATACGCAGAATGTGGCTTCGGTTGCAAGTATATGCGCACTGCTGGAAATTCCGTTCATGTTCATGCTTGGCTTGTTATCCGCCAAATATTCTAACAAGCTGCTGATGGGCTGGGGAATCGCGCTCGGTGCAGTCTATTACCTGCTGGTGCTTGGAGCCGGAGAGCTGTGGCAGCTCATTGCCGGACAGGTGCTGCTGGCTTTCTTCGTAGCCGTAATCTCAGCGATTGGAATCAGCTATATCCAGGACCTGCTGCCGGACCTCCCGGGCTACGCATCAACGCTGTATACCAATGCTACAACGATTGGCAGACTGACCGGAAGCCTGGCAGGCGGAGCAGCCGCACAGTGGGTCGGCTACCGGCATTCTTACTGGCTGTGCCTGATCCTTATTGTATGTTCACTGGGACTGCTGCTATGGCCGCAGCGTTCCCCGGAAGAGAAGATTACCCATCAGATGGCATCCTGACAGGAGGAATTCCTATGCAAATACTACTCATTGACGATAACCCTCATGTACGTGATCGCCTGAAGCACATGCTGGAGCTGCTCTTCCCCGAAGCGGCGGATATTCTGGAATCCGGCTGCGAGCCTTCAGCCCTGCGGCTTATTCAGAAGCATAGGCCTGAACTCATTATTACAGATGCCAGGCTGCTGCTGCTTAGCGAAGATATGCCGCTCGACCAGTGGTATGATCAGCATACTCACGGCAGAATCATCGTCACCAGCAGCCATGAATTTGTCCTGAAGGCCTTCTGCCAGGGGGGCATCGATTCTCTGCTAAAGCCCATTGAACTTGGTGCGCTGGAAGAAGTACTGCTTGGATCAGCAGGGATGAGCAGCAGTTATGATCATCCCTATCTCGAACAAGCGGAGCTCCAGCGCTCAGACCAGATGATATGACCTATAATTACGGCAGGACACAAAAAGAGACCGGCGGTGAACGATCCGCTGATCTCTTTTTCAATATATATATAAGTCTAAATCTCCATATCCTTGCCTGTATAATCCACGAACATGAAGTGTCCCTCCGGCGCGGTGCGCTGCTCAATCAGGCTGAGAATACCTTCCGCACTGGTGCGCGGGCTCGTTGGCGCTTTCGCTCCGCCCATATCGGTGGGCATCCAGCCGGGATGCACGCTGAGTACATGTACACCACGCTCTTTCAGGGTAACATGCAGCTTCTGCGAGAACATATTAAGTGCTGTCTTGGAGATGGTGTACGGGTAGCTGCCCGGGTAAGCATTCGTAATGCTGCCCGCCTCGGACGAGATGTTGATGATCGACGCATCCGGCTCTGTAAGCAGCGGCAGGAAGTGCTTGACCACCCGCATCGGTCCATACAGGTTAATATCGAGCGCAAGCTGCATCTCGGCAATATCCAGCTCTTCAAGCGGAGTATCCGAGGCATTCAGCACGGCAGCATTATTAACAATGGAGCCCAGCGTCCGCCCCTCTTCCTTGAGGCTGGCAGCAAGCGCCGCGATCCCCTCTTCGTCCGTAACATCGAGCGCCGCCACCGTCAGCTTGTCTCCATAATCTGCGGCAAGCCCGGACAATGCCTCTTGTCCCCGGCTCAGATCACGCACACCGGCAATGACTGAATGTCCGCGTTCCAGCGCTATTGCAACAAGATCAATCCCCAGTCCGCGTCCGGCTCCTGTAATCAGTATATTCATAAGATCATCCCTCCTCTATGACACTCTTACTTATTTATCGTTCTCCAGCAGCTCCAGGATCACCTTCAACTCTTTGAACGTATCCATATAAGCATAACGTCCTCCGGTGTACTCCCCCTTCTGTTGAAGCGGGAAGCCCTTGCCTTCGAGCAGCATAATCTTCTCCTTCATTCCCTCCACTGCAAAAGCAATGTGGTGAAGCCCTTCCCCGTGCTCATTCAGATAGTCGCGCCAAGTGCTCGGTTGATGATCCGGTTCAATCAGTTCCAACTGCAGGGAGCCCATATCGAAAAAAGCGAGCTTCGCCCGAGCCTCTGTCGCCCCGCCATTATAGTTAGTCTGAGCAATATCTGCCGTATCCGTAATGCCGATCTCCGGTTTCTCGATACCAAAGAAGTCCGCATATGCCGCGCTTACCTTCTCGATATCATTCACCAGAATTCCAATCTGCGTAATGAAGTGATTCCCAAGCAATCCTGACATCAGGCTATACCTCCTTCTATTCTGACCAGACTACCATACCCAAACCATGAAAGGGCTGTCAAGCCTGGCACAGAGAAGTTTCACGGTAAATGACAACAGACAAGAATCACCGACTTAACCCTCCGGATGTGCCGGAGACCCCGTGACTGCCGACAAAAGTAATGAGCCAATCTGAATTCCTGCATAGAATACAACATTCTGCCCGTCAATACGGCCGTAAGCGGGAATTGTTGTACGAAATGCAGCAATTCTCGCTATCCAAGCTGATTAATGAAACAATTCTTGTATTTCGTACAACAATCAGCTCAAATACTCCGACATCTGCGGACTAGAGTTGCAAAATATACAACAATTCTCCAGTCGTCAACTTGAGAGGATCTCATTATCAGCAAATTATATAAGGCGCACGACTTCTCCCATCACCTATGGATTGGTACTCTTGCTGGTTATAGTCTTACGTGCGATGCACCGGACACCCTTATCCTTTGTCTTAATCCTCCGCTCCCGGCTTCATCCGGTGCTTGCGGTAGTCGCCCGGTGTAACCCCGACGACCCGCTTGAAGACCCAGCCGAACGTAATCGAACTGGTATAGCCCAGCTTCAGGGCGATGTCCTGCAGATTATCGCTGGTTGTCGCGAGCAGATATTCCGCGCGCTGCATCCGCAGCTGGGTCAGGAAATCGACGAATTTCATATCGAATTCCTCTTTGAACAAATGGCTGGCATATTTGCCCGAGATCTGGAACCGGTCGCTTAGATGCTTAAGCGAAAGATCGGGATTATCGAAATTCTCTTCTATATATACCTCCATATACCTTCACATACCTTCATGTCGCTGATCATCGCCCGGTAGCTCTTCGATCTAAATATAACCTGGAGCCGGAACAGACTCAGTGTGCAATATAAGCGTCGACTTTATATCCCGAGCCGCTGCTGGTTAATTTGGCATTATAGTAACCCATGTTTCCATCCGGCTTGCATTTATAATCCCCGGAGCAGCCGCAGACGAAGAATTTCGTCCGTGGGTATCCCGGATTAATATTGCTAAGCTTCCGGTAGAATTTATGTCCATGATGTGTGAAGATAGCCAGGACCCTGTCTCTGGCTTTTACCGGAATCGCCGAGAAGAACCTGGATGTCTCCGCAGCGCTGAGCACATGACTGGATTCAACCGTAATTCCCTGCACTCTTAGCGGCCAGTGGAAATCAATAATATAGAAATAGCGGTCATCCAGATTGCGCAGCAGAGTGATACTTGCCGGAGTGAATTGTCCCAGAGCACAATCAAGCCATACATATTTCACCTTCCCCTGTGTGCCCGGGAAATTCATCTGTCCGGTAACCGCCCCCAAGTATTGCGTAAATAGGGACCGGGTGCTTGCCTCCCAATTTCCTATAGAGGCCTTATACGGGATGCTTCCAAGTGTGCTTGTTACTGAATCTTTGAAGTCTTTGTAATACGCGTTCGCATTGTTCCCGTGATCCGCTCCTGCCTGTGCATTATCTCCGCCAAAGATGAAAAAGCGCTTATTGCCGCTACTCACTGCTTTGGGCAAAAGACTTTTAAAAATACTCAAGCTGTTTCCGTATCCTACATGGCTGTCGCCAAACACCGCAAATTCGACGGTCTGAGCCTTTATTCTGCGTTTCACTCCGGGCACAGCCTGGCGCTTTGCAGGAAGCACCCTTTTCCGTTTTGGACCTGTCTGCCTCTTCACTTGGAACCACCTCATATCAATAGATTCGCGATGCACAGTGATATCTACTATATATATGCGGAATGAATTGGCGGTTCTTGGACCGATGGACCTTCCTTAACTCGAACGCAGCGAAGTGATCTGTTTGGCCAGATACTGCGGCGAATACGGCATATCCTCCCGGAGCCAGGCGATGATCGTACCGATAAGGGCTGCTGAGCCGTACCATACGGCAATATCCTTCTGAACCGTTACTTCCGAAGCGTTGCGGGTAGCCAATCTTCTCTCCACCCGGGTGGAAATGATATCCGCCATCAGCCTGAACAGACGATCGGTGAATATCGTACTCTTCCGCGACGTTAGCACAATTTTATAGAATTTGGCATTCTCCGCAATATGCGTCAGCAGGCGCTCCAGCATCGGCCATTGTTCTCCTTCTGCCGCTTCCGGATTCTCCATATAACCGCTTACCACTTGAAGCACGTCCTCGGCCATATCATCCGCCATCTTCTCCATCATATCGGGGATATCCCGGTAATGCAGATAGAAGGTCACACGGTTAATTTTGGCCCGTTCCGCGATACGGTTGACCGTAATTTTCTCAATGCTCATTTCTTCCATCAGATCAATTACAGCATCTCTCAGCAATTGGCGTGTACGCAGGACACGAGGGTCCGTGTGCGGGGGAGCTTTCGTCATTTTAACCACTCCATTCTTCAACGTTCAAATCGCAGACTACACTTTTTAATAAAATGTCGTTTATCACCTATATAAACTACATTAATGTCTTAATCGTAAACTAATATACAGTTTTTCAGAAATCGTTGCTTGATTACATGAAAATTTCATCTATAATCTACTTTATACATTGTAAACTATACAACACACTGTAAATTTAGTCCATGATTCGGCGATTTGAAAGGATGGAGAATAGTGAGTAACAAGACAGACATTAAAGACAGTTCCATCAAAAAGGGACCTATTCTTTTCGTAATGATTCTCGGTGCCTTTCTGGCCACACTGAATCAGACGATAATGAGCGTTGCCACACCGGAGTTAATGCATGACTTCAACATCACGGCTGCAACGGCCCAGTGGCTGACCACCGGGTATATGCTGGTTAACGGTGTACTGATTCCAATCACAGCTTATCTGATGCAGCGTTTCACTACACGTGAGCTGTTCCAGGCATCTATGTTTATCTTCTTCGCAGGAACGGTCGTTTCCGCTATGGCGACAAGCTTCCCGATTCTGCTTACCGGACGTATGATTCAGGCAGCCGGTGCCGGTATTATTATGCCGCTGCTGACCAATGTCATCTTAACCCTGTTCCCGCGTGAGAAAAGAGGCGCCGCCATGGGTATGGTCGGGCTCGCCATTATCTTCGCCCCGGCGATCGGCCCAACTCTGGCCGGATATATTATGGAACACTATTCTTGGGAGACTATGTTCTACGGCATGCTTCCACTCACAGTCATCGTTATCGTATGCGGATTTATTTATCTGAGAAATGTAGCAGAGCGTTCTTATCCAAAGGTCGACTTAACCAGCGTGGCCTTGTCCACCATCGGATTCGGAACCTTGCTGTACGGCTTCAGCCGGGCGGCCAGCGCAGGCTGGTCGAGCGCAGAGGTGCTGTTGTCGCTTGCTGCAGGTGTGATTTCCCTCGGCTTGTTCGTATGGAGACAGCTGGCTTCGGATAGCCCGCTGCTGGATCTGCGGGCCTTCAAATATAATATGTTCTCCCTGACCACTGTTATCAGTGTCATGGTCACGATTGTGATGTATGCAGATATGATGCTGCTGCCGCTCTACCTGCAGAACGCACGCGGCTTCACGGCGATGGAATCCGGCCTGCTGCTTCTTCCCGGCGCAGTTATTATGGGCTTGCTCATGCCGGTTACCGGCAAGCTGTTTGACCGCTTCGGTGCGAAATGGCTGGCCATTATCGGCCTGCTGATCACGATCCTCGCTACCCTGAGCTTCGTGAATCTGACCGACTCGACAAGCTATGCCTATCTGATGCTCATGTCCACCGGACGCCGGATCGGAATGGCGCTGCTGCTCATGCCGATTCAGACCCTGGGCCTGAACCAGCTGCCATCCAAGCTTAATTCGCATGGTACAGCCATCTCGAATACTGTAAGACAAGTGGCTGGCGCTGTGGGTACTTCCCTGCTGGTTACCGTAATGACCAGCCGTACCACTACCCACATGAAGGATATGATGGTCAGTGGCGTGCAAGACACCAAGGAACACATGATTACAGCAGCTACCATCCAGGGGATCAATGATGCGTATCTGGTCATCGTGGGTATCGGCATCATCGGCCTGCTGCTCTCCTTCTTCATCAAGAAGGTAGGCCAGGCCTCGGAGAAAGAACCCGAAATGAAGCTGAAGACGGTTGTTGCCAAGGAAGTCTAGGTTATGCAAAAGGGGCTATCCCAAAAGCCATGAAATGGCTGCTTGGGATAGCCCCTTTTTTGTTGACGTCACAGTAGGTACTGCCTGCCTCCTCGCATAAACCAAACGCTTGTAGTACAATAATATCTTGGCTGTACAATATAGAAGAAGAGTAAGAGGTGCCCGGATGGCTATTAGCTTCACGAAATCTATGCTTAACCGCTTAAATCAGGAAATTACAGAGATGGAATCGGGTATAGCAGAGCTACAGAAGAAGACCCACAAGACCCGGCTCAAAATTAACCAGATCGAAAAAGACTGCAAATTAAGCACTTCCCCCAGCGCACTTAGCAGCAAAATGAGCCGGATCACCAAATTACAGGCAGAACTCAAAAAAATCTCCCAGCAGCATTTAGAGCTGTCCAAGGAGATTAACAAAAAGAAGTCCACGCGCGCCCAGCTGCCGCCTGCGGAATAGCCCGTTTCCTGGCTGATCGGTTTAACCAGAGCCCGGCAGTTACCCCTTCTGGTCTTGCCGGACACGCAGCCAGGCCAGCAAATAGATCACGCATAAGAAACCCCAAAAGTAATTAGCGAATATACTCTGCCCTAATGCTGCGGAGAGTAGGATATGATACAGACAAGTAAATACAAAAAATGACGCTAATACCACGGTCATGGTTCTGGCGGATACCTGCTTCGGAATGGCGCTTCTTGAAATGAGGTAGGCAGCGGCAACAGCGATGGCTAAAGACAACACTATCCTCAGATTCTGATTCTTGAACATATCATGCATTGTAATCACAGCCGCCAGTCCAACAAAACACGCAATGATTTGGATGATATTTCTCGTTTTCATTCGATCCCTCCTGTGCACTTGAATAACTCTCATTTATGTTATTTTATCCCATACACTTCTTACTTGTCTGTGATTAATGGCAATTAACGCACAAAGAACCAAAGGAACGGATTTCCTTGGTTCTTCATCATTTCATTCAGATGATCAGGACTAAGCGCGGTTATTCACTGCGCAGTGCAGCAACCGGGTCCTTCTTCGCTGCCATCTTGGCCGGAATCGCACCGCCGAGCATAGTCAGCAGGACGCTAATCACGCCTAGAATGAGCGCATGCAGCGGGTTAAGCTGAGCCACATTCTTCAGCTCGGTCAGGTTATACAGAATCGCGTTAACCGGAATGGTCAGCAGGTAGGTAATGCCGATCCCCAGAATCCCCGAGCAAGCCCCGATAATGAAGGTCTCGGCATTGAAGACCCGTGTAATGTCCTTCTTGCGGGCACCCAGCGCACGCAGTACGCCGATCTCCTTCGTCCGCTCCATAACGGAAATGTAAGTGATAATCGCAATCATAATCAGTGAGACCACGAGGGAAATCGCTGCAAAGGCAATCAGCACCATCGTGATTCCGTCCATAATCCCGCCGGAAATGTTGGTGACAATAGCCGCCAGATCGGTATACTGCACCTGATCCTCCGTTGCCTTCCCTTCATTCCATTTGTCCAGATAGGCTGTAACGGATTCTTTGGCACTGAAATCAATCGGGTACAGCGAGACTGCGCTTGGAATTTCAGTTGCCCCCAGAGCGGCAAGTGCATCGTCTTTAGTCAAGGAAGCCATACTGCCTGCTGCTGCCATACCAGCGTTCATGAGGGGGGAACCGCCCATTGCGCCACTCGAACCCATGCCGGCTACCCCTTCTGACAAGGCCTGCCCTGTCAACACATTGATATCTGCGGCTTCCTGTGCAAGCACAATCTCAGATTTCTGTGCATCGGCAATGAACGTTGCGGCCAGCTCATCGGAATAGACAATGCCGGGAGACAGCGTAGAAATGCTGGAACCTTCCTGCCCGCGCAGAACACCAACAATGTTCAGCGTCACGGCATCTGGACTGTTGTAGAGAGCGGTCAGATCAGCAGCTGTTCCATTGACAACAAACTGCTCGCCATTTTTCTTATAATAATCATTGTTCATTACCAGCTTCAATTGAGTTCCGACAAGATCGCTCAGATTGATGCTCTTAGCTTTATAATCCAGACCCAGAGCATCCACTGCTGCATCGGTCAGACGGTTGTATTCATCCACGATGAGCACAAGATCGGTCTTCTCTGTAGGGAATGATCCTTCCAGCAGATCGTAGTACTGCTCCAGATAGCTTCCCGAGGCACTGCCCTGTTTGCTTGGATATGGGGCTACAGTGATATTGCTTTTATCCAGCGTGGTTGCCTTGTCCCCATCCATAACCAGCCAGTTCATATTCACGGTACGGGTATAAGAGACGCCGTCAATCAGCTTCGGATCGATTCCATCCAGATACTCGATATACTCCTTGGTCAATACATTCGTATGCATGGCTGAGTTTACGGTCGGGTCATACGGATAGAGCTTTTTATCTGCCGGATATGAGGTAAGTTCCGTTGACTCTTGACCCGGAGGGCCTGCGTTCTGCAAATTAATCGCCGTCTGGTTAATAGAGATCGGGAAGTTGGACAAGGCCCCGGTTTCATACGAGCTGATCTGTTTATCGAAGCCGTTGGACAAGGACAGGATCAGCGCGATGCCAATAATTCCGATACTTGAGGCAAAAGCGGTCAACCCCGTACGCCATTTCTTGGTGGCGATATTTTTACCGGATAATTTCAGTGCTGTGAAAAAGCTCATGCTCGTTTGTTTCAGCTTATAAGCACTTGAGGTCTTCTGCGTGGCCAGCGGATTGCTGTCCGAGATCGCATGACCGTCCGAGAAGCGGATGACGCGGTCTGCATAGCTCTCTGCCAGCTCCGGATTATGGGTAACCATGATCACCAGCTTATCCTCCGCAATGGTCTTGATCAGCTCCATGATCTGCTCACTGGTCTCTGAATCCAAGGCGCCTGTAGGCTCATCCGCCAGGATAATGTCCGGATTGTTCGCCAGCGCACGGGCAATCGCTACACGCTGCATCTGTCCGCCTGACAGCTGATTCGGCTTTTTGTGCACATGATCCTTCAGTCCAACCTTCTCCAGTACTTCAAGCGCCTTGCGGTGCTTCTCGGCTGAAGCTATCCCGCTGAGCGTCATCCCCATCTCCACGTTGTCTGTAATGCTCAGATGTGAGATCAGATTATAGCTTTGAAAAATAAAGCCGACACTATTATTACGGTACGCATCCCACTCGCTGTCTTTGAAGCGCTCTGTCGATTGGCCGTTGATGATCAGCTCTCCGCTGTCATACTGATCCAGCCCGCCGACGATATTCAGCAGCGTGGTCTTGCCCGAGCCGCTTTGGCCCAGAATCGCAACGAATTCACTTTCCCTGAAATTGAGATTCACTTTATCCAGTGCAACCTGTGTAAATTCGCCGGTCTTGTAGCTCTTGGTGATGTTTTTTAATTGCAGCATTGTCCGATCTCCCTTTCCATCCCTGTAATCATTAGTCTCTCTGAAATCTTCTAGTCTTACTGTACCCCAGTATAGCCGCCCAATATAAACTAAACCTAAACTCCCAGTTGAGACTGGCTTGATCTTGATGAGGTATACTAAAACAAGTACTTTGGCTTCGAGGGTTACTCCGGTACTTTGCGGGGAACCCATAACCATATAAACAAGCTATACGTTGAATAACATGGAACCGTTCCAGGAGGAGACCTTATGTTTAATATTCTTGTGGTTGAGGATGATGCCAAGTTACGCCAGCTCTTCTGTACCGTGCTCACCAGAAATGGATACCAGGCCTTGCCGGCCGTGAATGGCGAGGATGCGCTGGACGTGCTGGATAAGGAATATATTGATCTGATTATCTGCGATATTATGATGCCCCGGATGGATGGCTTCGAGCTGACGCGGACGCTTAGGGACAACAACCAGCAGCTTCCCATTCTTATGGTGACCGCACGGGAGAATTTTGCCGATAAGCAGCAGGGCTTCCTCGTCGGGATCGATGATTATATGGTCAAGCCGATCAATGTGAATGAGATGATCCTGCGTGTCGGGGCGCTGCTGCGCCGGGCCAAAATCATCAGCGAGCGCAAAATCGAATGGGGAGAAACCGTGCTGGATTATGATACGTTAACTGTAATTCAGGGGCCTGAGAGTATCCTGCTTCCGCAGAAGGAATTCTATCTTCTCTACAAAATGATCTCTTATCCGAATAAAATCTTCACCAAGCAGCAGCTGATGGATGAAATATGGGGGATGGATTCCGAATCCGATGAGCATACGGTGGTGGTTCATATTAACCGCCTGCGTGAGCGATTCAGGGATAGCGATGATTTTGAAATCGTCACCGTCCGGGGGCTTGGCTATAAGGCGGTGAAACGGGGATGAGGAGCGGCAAAAACAGCGGCCTGTGGTGGTATTTTGTATCCATGGTATTTATCATCATTCTGTCGTTTGTCTTTATTATGGCTGTGCTGGCCTTCCTGTATTTCCGGGTAGAAAATAACACCTGGGAGCACGGGAACCCCTTTCCGCCTATTCTGACTATGGTGTTATTCAGTCTGGTCATCGGGACCACCATCAGCATTATGGTAGGCCGCAAAATATTGTCCCCGATTACGGACTTCAGCAAAGCGGCCAAGGAGATCGCAGGCGGCAACTTCGACATCTATTTGAATGAGTCGCACCGCGTCAATGAGATCAGTGAGGTGGCACATCACTTCAATCTCATGGTCCAGGAGCTGCGCAGCATCGAGACCCTGCGGAATGATTTCGTTGTCAATGTGTCTCATGAGTTCAAGACCCCTATTGCAGCTATCGAAGGCTACGCCATGCTTCTGCAGGAAGAGAACCTGAGCAAAGAGGAGCATGACGAATACACCGGGATGATCATCGAGAGCTCACGTCAGCTGTCCAATCTGTCCGGCAATATCCTCAAAATATCCAAGCTCGAAAATCAGGAAATGCTTACCGAGCTGGCTGAATACCCTCTGGATGAGCAGCTCCGCCAGGCGCTGTTGCTGCTGGAGTCCCTCTGGTCTGCCAAGCAGCTTAATCTTAATCTCGACCTGGAGGAGCAGCGCTATTATGGAAATGAAGAGCTGATGATGCAGGTGTGGCTCAATGTGCTTGGCAATGCGATCAAATTCACGCCGGAAGGCGGTGAAATTTCGGTCTCCATTCAAGCGGACAGCTCCTGGATCTCCGTAATGATCTCCGACACCGGGATCGGCATGACTCCGAAGGTGCGTAAGCATATCTTCGAGAAATTCTACCAGGGCGACCCCGCCCGCGCCGCCGGAGGCAACGGCCTCGGCCTGCCGCTGACCGCGCGCATCATCAGCTTAAGCAAGGGAACCATTGAGGTGCGCAGCGAGCCGGGGCAAGGCTCGGCGTTTACGATCAAGCTGCCGGTTGCGGGAGAGTGAGCGGGGAGAGCGGGGGAAGAGGAGGGCAGCGGCGGAGCAGTTGCTCCTCAGTGTCACCTGACCGCCGCTCTCGGCGGACTCTGGGGCACTTCTGCCCCTCTTTTACGCTATACCGCCCACTTGGAGCGACATTAGTGGGATTTATCCCTCTAATTCCAGCATTCCGCCCGTTTGGAGCGGCATTTAGTGGGATTTATCCCTCTAATTCCAGCATTCCGCCCGCTTGGAGCAGCATTAGTGGGATTTATCCCTCTAATTCCAGCATTCCGCCCGTTTGGAGCGGCATTTAGTGGGATTTATCCCTCTAATTTCAGCATTCCGCCCGCTTGGAGCAGCATTAGTGGGATTTATCCCTCTAATTCCAGCATTCCGCCCGTTTGGGGCAGCATTAGTGGGATTTATCCCTCTAATTCCAGCATTCCGCCCAGTCGGGACGGCATTAGTGGGATTTATCCCTCTAATTCCAGCATTCCGCCCGCTTGGAGCAGCATTAGTGGGATTTATCCCTCTAATTCCAGCATTCCGCCCGTTTGGGGCAGCATTAGTGGGATTTATCCCTCTAATTCCAGCATTCCGCCCGTTTGGGGCAGCATTAGTGGGATTTATCCCTCTAATTTCAGCGCTCCAACCGAATGTGGCGGCATTAGCGGGATTTATCCCTCTGATTTCAGCATTTCGCCCACTTGGAGCGGCATTAGTGGGATTTATCCCTCTAGCGTTAGTACTCTACCATAACTCTATGTCCATAAAAGATGGAATAAGC
This sequence comes from Paenibacillus sp. FSL H8-0259, assembly GCF_037963255.1. Taxonomy (NCBI): domain Bacteria; kingdom Bacillati; phylum Bacillota; class Bacilli; order Caryophanales; family Paenibacillaceae; genus Paenibacillus; species Paenibacillus sp. FSL H8-0259. Next base: position 1,965,922 of record NZ_CP150147.1, on the reverse strand, counting down.
TCATACCGGCACACTCTGTTACCCCCCTGCACCAACACAGGTTTAAACTTACCTTTTCCACATAGAGAATTCATATATTTCTTTACTGTACGTTGATCAATCGCAAGTTCGTTCACCACCTCCACTGGCCGGAGGAACCCGTTCTTACGGCTGGCAATCCGCAGAATATCCAACTCTATCCTCGTATATTGCCGGCTTCCTTCATCCGTATTTTTCAACAAACATGGAGTAAGTAAGGCTTTCAGCAGAGAGATTGTCAGCTCCGGTGCAGACTCCAAATCATCGTAAGGGATCGCAACCACACGGTACCCGGCAATTTGCAGATATGTTTCCCTATTAAGTTCCTGGCGGTATCTGGTCCGGTCTGTGTTCTGAACATGCGGCCCGTATCCTTTCACCTCAATAGCTACCTTAACCTGACCCGGCTTCCATACAAAGTCAACAAAATAAGATCTTCCCCGCCAATCCGCAACCTCATACTCCGGGTGAAGATCATCCATATTACCAAAGATCGGCCACCACACCCGCTCTACAAACATTTGCTCGCCATGCCGGTGCCCCCGTTCCAGCCGGTCCAGACGTTCCCCGGTTCTCCGTTTCTTGTGATACTCCAGCCATTGGTGATGCTCTTCAGCGAACCCCATTCCTCTATTCCTCCTCTGCAAAATCCCCCGCCCCCCCCCGCAAAGAGGAGCCTTGTCTTCTTTGATTGCCCGGTTGCTCGGCGTAGACTCCAGAACCTATAGTTTCTGGCGGAGTAATGCACACAAAAAATCCCGCACCCAAAAATCCATGGGTACGGGATGTGCTTCATCCGTTTTATAGATTATAGTTCTTGCTGCTTCCCCGCGTCAATGAACTCGTTGGCCTCCGGTAACAGCCGGAATCGCTGATCAGTTATCGTCAGGGTATATGGCCCGCTGGAGCGTAGATAATTTCATATGTGTTACTTTTAACGTCTCCTCATCGAAGCTAAACGCCATGACATATCCTCTATCGGAATTGACCTTATCGCCTGGAAGCAGGCGCGGGATCAACACCCCGTCCATATTCTCAAATGTGTAGCTTAGAATAACTCCATATGTGTTGCTTACTTCTGCATATGTACCATACGCCTTCAGTACATCCTCCAGCGTACTTACTCCGGGCCGGATATGCTGCAAGGTAGCGGTCAAAGCCGGTTCCCCAGCGTCTTCGTCTGCTTTTACCGACCATGAATCCATCTTGCCTGACGAATCATAATGGACAAATACACCCTTATACATCTCATTGTTAAACACATCTTGTCCGGTGGAGGCTCCATAATATTGTTCAACCAGAGACCTCGGGCTGCTCCATTCCATAATGAGCTTCCCGCCCGGATCACCTATCCCGAAATCCGCCTCAGTAACAGGTACCGCTGTGAAATCCTTTATTCCCGTACCCTTGTCCGGTAATGGGGGTAGCCCCCCTCGGTCTGACAGCTCCTGCGGCCGGGGATTCAATATATTTCCTTTCAGCTTCAACATCCTGATCCACTCCAACGCCTCTGCCCGGGTTAACGTTGCATTCCCATTGAATCCCTCCACAGTAGGCTCTTCCGGAAGCGGAAGCAGCTGATTTCCAAGCAGAAAAATAATGGAATCCCTATCACTATAGTTCTTGCCCAGAGCAGAGGCTATGAACTGCGCAGCTGTCTGTCTGGTTATAGGCGCAGCTTGTGCCTGTGGGTCCTGAAGACCCGGGATGGGATGCTTCCAATTTTTCGCCATTCGATAAGGTCCAGCGGTCCACTCTTCCCCAAAGATCGTTGCCTTCGGATATCCGAAGGAGAGATAGTACACCTTCAGAAATTCAGCTTCCGTAATCGGCTGGTCCGGCCGGAAAGTCAGGTCTGAATAACCGGTTATATACTGATTCCCCAGCGCCCAGCGTACCCACCGCTCCGACCAATGACCTTGAATATCCGGGAAAATAGGAGAGGTGACTCCCGTGTCATTGTCATCCGCTGTTTCCTCATAGCTCACTGAATCCGCTCTAACCGGATAATCCGGTGTGACGGCACCCGCAATCGTACCCGCAATCAGTCCGGCAACCACCAGTTTGATTGTTCTCAATCTGATCTATCCTTTCGTGAATACATTTTAATTTATCCTCTGCTTCCACATTATAGCAACCGCTGCGGATTAGGGATATGGTGCTTGAGGCAGTAATTTCTAAGGCTAAATCCTTGCTTACTCCGCAAAAAAAGAGATCAGCAGATAAAGCCGGGGCCACTGAAAAAGTCTTTTTTATAAAAACGTCAAAAAAACGAGCCTCTAGAATCGCTTCTGAGGTTCGTTTCGCGTTCCGGGAATCATATTTGATCCCCTAAAGTTTTGGTGTTTTCGAAAAAAAGGTAGTTTTTCAGTGGCCTCGATAAAGCCTGCCAATCTCTTTGGGTAGAGCATTATCACCTTATGGCTCCGGTATCGCAGAAATCTGTTCCAATGAGCGTCGAACTTGAGGGTCTCACGTTGAACTAGATGGGGAGCTGATATTAATCCGGCGTAAAGGTCAGCGTTGTGATGAACCCTGCCGGAATGTAATTCACGCTGTCTCCCGCTATCCGCACCAGCACCTTTACCGCACCGTAGAAGACCGGCGGGTTGACTGGATCATAGGCAGTCCAATTCAAGCCCTCATCGGTGGAATACTCCATCTTCTCGTTCGCACCTGTAATGGTGTTCGCAACATCATCCGCAGTTACATTGGGCGGCCATGGCGGCTGAGCGAACAGAGTCACGGACAAGGCAGAGCTATTCCCTGCTGCCAGGGTGAAGTTATCCGCTGCATAATCCGCCGCATAGGCCTTCGTAGTACTTACACCCAGACTGGCTGCACCCGCAATAAGGATTCCGATTAAAGAGAGACGGATGCATTTATCGACAGTTCTCCTCATCATTTCAACCTCCACATCTTATTAAATGAGAAATACAACACAGATCATATTATATCTTATTCTGGATAATTATTCCTTTAAAATTGTAAATTTAATATAAAATTTTGGATTAACCGCAGATTCACTCTTTAGTCTTAATCACTTTGCTAAGAAAGAGGCATCTTACCAGTGTCAAAAGTACAATAAAATAGGCCAACCAGAAGTCTCTGGCAGACCTAAAAATACGAAGAGATTCCCGCAGGGCGGAAATTGCTACAACACCCGCGCAAGGAAATCTCTTATTGAATAGGTTAGCTGATACAGACTTTGTGGAATCAAGTTAACTCGTGTTATCTCTCAACCGCCCAGCACTGCCGCTCAGTTCTCACGGTATCACCGGTCTGTATTGCCTGCTCAATCATCAGCCCGAGGTACACGTCCTGTGAAGCCTCGTCCAGTCCATAGAATCCGGAACCTCCGGTGGCATAGGCGGACATCTTGTCCAGGCAAGCCGCAATCGCGATCTCATCATCGTACAGTCTTGCAGGGGTGAACGGATTGTTGTAGAGCCATTGTTCCCCGCAGATTATCCCTTGAAGATAATAGCCTTCGGCATTCTCCTGTTCCCCCTTGTTAATGCGCTTCAGCTCCAGCTGAAGCGGAACCAGGTTATCCTGCTGGATCAGCACACGGTTATCGAAGATTTCTCCCCGTTCTCCGCGCACGGAGAGGTGATTCGAACGCGTCCAGGAGCGGTGCTGATCCTTGGTGAAGTCGTAAATCCCCAGCCGGTCTCCGAAATCCAGCCAGGCCAGATCCCTTTGCAGAGGAATCAGCTTGTCTTCAACCGGAGGGCCGCTGCGGGTAGGGCCGTTAACCCAGCGGGACCCGAACCGCATGGCTCTAATGTTAGCTTCCTCGAAACCGAGCCCAAGCATCCTGCGGATCAGGCTTGCTCCATGATACATATGCGAAACAGACACCGTCGTTTCCGTGATCCGTCCGAGTCTGCCCGAACGGATCAGCGACAGCCGCGCCTCTTGCACCGGATGATAAGGATACTGCTCGGCTACTTGAACCCGCGCTCCGTGCATAGTCAGTTCCTTGTGCAGCTGCACAAGCTCCTCCAGACTTGCGGCAGGCGGCGTCTCCGTCAACGCCGGGATGCCTCTCTCTGCCAGGCGGTACAAATAATCCAGAGAGGCCCGGCCGCTGACCGAGACAAGCACGAAATCCGGGGTTTCGCTCATAAGCAACTCTTCAAGAGAACGGTAAGTCTGAACCCCCCATGCTTCTTCCATGGCTCTGCCTTTGGCAGCATCCCTTACCACAAGCCCGCTAATCTGAAAGCGTTCCGGCAAGGAACGGGCGATTCTGAGGAAATATTGTGCGCGGAAGCCCGCTCCGCCGATAATGCTGAATTTCACTGTCATAATCTTACCTCCCTTATCAGCTGCCGAGAGGGAACCGCAGGGCATTGGCGAGAATACCGTCCCTCGTATACAGCATACTGTCCTTAGTTATTGGAAGAGTTACCGGCCGCCCGGTTATCGAGGCTTCATAGATGGCGGTGACCAGCTCAAGCGTCTTCCTTCCTTCATGCCCGTCAATCAGAACACGCCGCGCCGGGTCCCCGATCGCCTTTAGCATATCGTCCATTTGTCCGGCATGTCCCGTATATTGCAGGGGGGCTATGCTGCTGCAATACCGCCCGATCTCTTCCTCCAGCCCGGTATTCCGTTCCGGGAATCCATCTTCACGCGAAGTAGAGGCATACACCTTCCAGGGTGCTGAGATACGCGCCTTCTCCCCCTGAAATACCAGCTGCTGTTCTTCTCCGTGATGAACGATGGAGCTGGTAACCTGGGCCAAACCGCCTCCCGGATAAGACAGAATGGCGATTGACAGATCCTCCAGCTGCGACTTGTCATGCGAAGTATTCCGGATGACTGCCTGAACCGTCTCCGGCATGCCGATCATCCACAGCAGCAGATCCATTTGATGTACTCCATGGCCCAGCGTAGAGCCTCCCCCTTCTGCCTCCCAGGTTCCCCTCCACCATACATCATAGTAGCTCTGCCCTCTCCACCAGAAGGAATCCGCCTGGGCATGCACAATCCTGCCCAATATTCCGGAGTCCAGTGTAGCCTTCAATCTCCTATTGGAATCCAGGAAACGGTTCTGTCCGACGACGGACAGGATACGGTCCGATTCAGCTGCCGCCGCCAGCATGCAGTCGCACTCTTCAAGCGACAGTGCCATAGGCTTCTCCACCAGCACATGCTTGCCAGCCCGCAGGAAGTCGGCAGCAATCTGCGCATGGGAATGAGGGGGTGTGCAGATGGACACCATATCCACTTCCTCATCGTTAAGCAATTCGCGGTAATCCTGTACAAACCTGCTCTCCAGCCGGAATCGGTCCCGGAGCACATTAGCCCGCTCTTCCTTGTTGTCCGCCAGCGCAACTACTGTGCAGCGGTCTGCAAACATGGTGAAGGCCTGCAGATGAACAGCCGCTATTGAACCCGTACCGATTATAGCTATGCGAATCATAATCTCTCACGCTCCCGAATTTCCAAATGTTACATTTACTCTTTACTTAGTTGATCAGCTCTGTAGGGTTCATGCCGGTAATTTTCTTGAACAGCGTGCTGAAGTAAGGGATGTTTTTGTAGCCTACCCGTTCCGCCACTTCGTAGACCAGCATCTTCCGTTCCATTAACAGCTCTCTTGCTTTCTCAATCCGCACCCGGGTCAGGTAATTGTTGAAGGTTTCACCCGTAATATTCTTGAATATAATGGACAGATGATTCCGCGAGATGTATACCTTATCTGACAGATCGGCCAGCGTAAGTTCTTCCGCATAGTGCTCATGAATGTAACTGGTCATGAAATCAACAACCTGCCTGTGTTTGCTGCTGCCTTTCCATTGCCGGCTGGCGCAGATCACGGTTATTTTGGCGGACAACCAGCCTGCCAGCTGGTCGGGCACTGCCAGATTGCCGATCTCTTTGGCAATCTGGTCATTGGTGAACAGATCATCCAGCACCAGTCCCGATTCATACAGCGAGTAGGTTATGATCCCCCACAGTTCACTGCCAAGCATCTGCACGTAGCCGGCTGAGACCCCTTGCTGTTTCTGCAGCTCGGTGACATATTCGCTTACAAGCTGCTGCGCTTCGGCTTCCTGTGTAGCCTTCATCGCAGCAGCCAGCTTATAGGAGAACTTGACCGGAAACAACGCCCCCCTCTCCTGCCCGCCGCTGCTGCTCTCCCGGTACTGATACACTTCATAAGCCGGATTCATCCGCAAGGCTCCCTGATCCATCGCACGGAAGGCCTCTTCCGTCGATTCGGGGATCTTCATCCACGTTTCCTTCAGTCCTCCGATTCCGATACGTATTACCAGTCTCAGATACGAGCTGATGCTATCGATCAGCCGGGTTCCAAGCTCTTCCAGCTGCTCCGCACATTCTTCCCCGGGATGAATAATTAATAATGCCCTATAGCTGTTCAGCTCTGTATATTCCATGTCCGTGAAAAACCTGCGCGCAACCTCACAGGCAATATTGCTGACGGCAAAGCGAAACAGATTCCAGTCGGAGACAGAGAAGGAGCTGGCCCGCTCATCGCGGATCAGCTCAATACCGATGGTGGCATGCTTGCGTTCCAGCCAATACTGATAAGAAGGCGGCAGGTGGGTATTGTTCCGGTAAGAGGGGTCCAAGGTGCCGACTGCTGCGGAACGAACCCATTCTTTCTCGACAAAGGGCTCATACAGCAGCATCTTCAGCTCAAGCTCCCCCTGTCTGATCCGCTCCTCCTCCTCCTTGATCAGCTCCTCAATGATCTTGCCCAGTATCGACTTAAGCGTCGGCAGACTGATCGGCTTGGAGACATAGTCACTTACTTGAAGCCTGAGTGCTTGCCTGGCATGCTCAAAGTCTGAATATCCGCTCAAAATAATAATCTTGCCCTTGAAGCCTTCCTTCCTCAGATGCTCCATCATCGTAAGGCCGCTCATCACCGGCATATAGATATCGGTGATCACAATATCCGGACAGGCTGCGCGGATCATCTCCAGGCCATCCTCCCCGTTAAGTGCTTCCCCGGCCCATTCTGCATCCAGCTCATCCCATGGGATCGCCCGCTTCATCCCCTGGAGGACCTGGCGCTCATCATCAATAATGGCGATTTTCCACATCGTCTATGCCTCCTTAAGTTTCCTTGCTATCACTATCCGCTGCAACGTTATCTGCCCTGCACAGCAAGGGAAGCGCTGCCACTTCTGCCTTCCACTTAGCTCTTTCTATGCTCGCTTATCCGCTGCCCCGGGGCCTCTGCAAGCAGAGGCAGACTCACCTCTACTCTGGTTCCGCCTTCTTCACGTTCCTTCAATGTAACCCCATAGTCATTGCCGAAATATCCGGCAATTCTCTCCCGCACATTGCGAATGCCATAGCCGCCGGTATGGCGGTTACGCGGCCGCTCCTCCGGCTGCTTCAAGCCTGCTCCGTTATCATCAATAATAATCTGCAGCGCCTCCTCCGCTCTGCCTATATAGACAGATACAACACCGCTGCTCTGCTTATTAAAGCCGTGTACGATTGAATTCTCCACGAACGGCTGCAGGGTAAGCTTCGGGATGTACACATCCTGCAGCTCCGGGGCTGCCTCTATCTTGTATTCCAGCCCTTCCCCCCAGCGGAGCTGCTGGATTTCGAGATAACACCGGATGTGCAGCAGCTCTTCAGAGATCTTAATGAAGCTCGCCCCGTTGGATAAGCCGATCCGGAACATCTGTCCCATCAGCTCCAGAATCCGGCTGAGCTCCTCCTGCCCGGCATCGATTGCCATCCAGTTCAGCTGATCCAGCATATTATAGAGGAAATGGGGATTGATATTGGCCTGCAGCGCCTCAATCTCGGCTTTCCGCTGCTGCTCATAACGCAGTTCCAGCGAGAGATACAGCTCCTCAATCCGCTCATTCTGCTTGCGGTAGCCGGAGAATAAATAACCGAATTCATTCTCATAATCTGTGGGCAGCTCCTCTTTATGCCCTCCAACAGAGTACATCTTCATAGCGCTTACAAGCTGCTTGATCGGCTTGGTAAATCGCTTACTCAGATAGTGAGTCAGCAGCAGCACCAGCAGGATCGCTGCGATACCGATCAGGCCAATCCACTCTGCGAGCTTCAGACTGCTTGCCGTAATCTGCTTCCATGACGTGAACTCGATCAGCGTCCAGATGGAGTTATCCATTCGGGAATAGACCAGCAGAGTGTTGCCGGAACCTGCTTTGCCCGGAATATGCACATAGCCCGACTTCTTACTCTTGAGATCGATCCACTTAGACCACTCGTTCTGTTCGAGCGTCTCCCCGATCCTCAGAATCTGCTTCCCTTCGCTGTCGGCCATGATGCGGTTTGACCCGGAGGAATTGCCGGTCAGCAGCTGCCGGATTTCCTTGGCCTTAATATGGACGACCAGCACGCCCAGATAGTCATTCTCATACATGATTTTCCGGGCGAAGCTAAGCACCGGGACGTCCCCCTGAAAGCTGGGAATGGTATATTCCCCGGACCAGGCGAAATCGCTTTTCACCAGACGCTTGGACCATTCCTGCTTATCCAGATCAATAATATTCCGGAACTGGATGTAGCTTTGGCTCTCACTCGGCATAGGTTCATCCATATACAGATCAATTCCCTGAATTAAAGGAATGGCATAGGTCAGATTGGCGAGCGCACTTTCTACGCCTACACGCCTGCGGTAGCGCTCGAAATCATCCTGCCTGTTCCGGAGAAAAGTGGTCAGTTCGTTGTCCCGTGAGCTGGACAGTGAAATCTGCTCAATCATATCCAGCCGCGTTGTGATTTCATTATTCAGTTCGTCCAGCAGCCGCTGCTGGTAATGGGAGGTCGTCTGCACGAGGGCTTTGGATGAATTGCTGTAGCTTGTCCAAGCTGTAACTGCGATTACTAGAATGAGCACAATAGCAAAGCTGTGGAAAAATAGGCGGTCGATCCTGAATTTTTTAAAAGGATTGGTCAAGTCCTTACCTTCCTTCACTTCCGGTTCACACGAAAGAAACGGTAAAGCTGCGAATGAGGCTCGGGCGCTTTACCGTTATGTGACGGATGTTTTTTTACATCTTATCCCTTTATTCCTGTTGTCGCAATCCCGTCTACGAAATACTTCTGCAGGAACATGAAGACAATAGTAGCCGGTAGAATGGATACAAGCGACATAGCAAGCAGCTGGCCCCACTCCGCCGCGGATTGGGAATCGTTGATCATGCGCAGCGCAAGGCCTACTGTATACTTATCCACCGTGTTGATGTAGAGGAGATGGCCCAGGAAATCATCCCAGTTCCACAGGAAGCAGAAGATGGTCACCGTAACAATCGCCGGGAAAGCCAGCGGCATAACGACTCTCCAGAAGATGCCGAACCAGGAGCATCCGTCGATTTTGGCTGATTCATCAAGCTCTCTTGGAACCCCGCGGATGAACTGGATCAGCAGGAAGACGAAGAAGCTCCCGCCCGCCCCGCCCGCCAGCAGATGGGGAATGATAAACGGTAAATACGTATTGACCCAGCCCAGCTGATAAAACAAGGCATATTGCGGGATGATCAGCACCTGTCCGGGCATCATCAGGGTCAGCATCAGAATGGAGAACCAGAAATTCTTCAGCGGAAAATCCAGTCTCGCGAAACCGAAGGCAACCAGCGTGCAGGATAACAGGGTTGCGATAATCACAGCAATTTCAAGCCCGAAGGTGTTGAGATAAAAGTCCGTAAAGGTATGGCCGGGAACCGAATTCCAGCCCTTGGTGAAGTTGTCCCAATGCGGGACCGCCGGGAAGATCCCCGGTGAGCCAAGCTCGGTGCTGTCTTTCAGCGATGCTCCAATCCACCAGACAATCGGATAGACCATGACGAAGCTGAAGAGAATCATGAACAGATGACGGATTGCCGGCTTCCATTTCAATGTTGTCATTTACGTTGTTTCCCTCCAGTGTCTGTTTCATAGAATACCCAATACTTCGAGGTGTAGGAGATCAGGACGGTTGCAGCAACGATGGCGACCAGCATGATCCAGGCCAGTGCGGAAGCGTAACCCAGCTCGTAACGGCTGAAGGCCCTCTCATACAGATACATTGCATAGACATAGGTGGAGTTCATCGGCCCTCCGTTCGTAATCACAAAAGCGGAAGTGAACATCTGGAAGGCGCCAATAACAGCCATGATAAGATTGAAGTAGAGGATCGGTGACAGCATCGGCAGGGTGATTCTGAAGAATTGCGTTCTCTTGCTGGCCCCGTCAACCGAGGACGCCTCGTAAAGATCATTCGGGATCTGCTTCAGTCCTGCCAGAAAGATTACCATGGTGGAGCCGAATTGCCAGACGGTCAGTAGAATCAATGTGCCAAGAGCTGTGTCGGGATTGGTAATCCAGCTTTTACCCTCTATTCCAAACACAGCAATCAGCTTGTTAAAAATCCCTTCTACCCCGAAAATGTTACGCCAGAGCAGGGAAACTCCGATGCTGCCGCCGATAAGCGACGGAAAATAGATAGCCGTACGGTAAGCACTAATTCCTCTCACTGCTTTGCTGAGAATCATGGCAACGAATAGAGCGGCTGCCAGCTTCAGGGGCACAGATGCAAGCACATACATGACGGTTACTTTGGCAGATTGTATAAATTTCGGGTCCGCTGTAAATATCCGCTCATAATTGCGGGACCCGATCCATTGCATCGGCTGCATCAAAGTGTAGTCGGTAAACGAATAGTACAGCGATAAGAATAACGGATACGCCGTCAGCGCCAGAAACCCGATCAGCCAGGGCGCAATAAACAAATAGCCCGCAAGCGGAGCGTTCCATCTGCTGCGAAAGTAGGAGCTTTTTTTCGGCAATGGAGCCGCTTCGGCTAAAGTCGTTGTGGAACGGTTCATCTGTGATCACCTCTCGTGGTCAATTTGGATAACTCAAGTATATAATTGGCCCACACCCGGCTAAATGAGGGGAATGCTCGAATTCTTTCAAAATATAACGGTAATTCCAGGGAACAAAATAGTCCGGAATAAAGCCCGGGACAGGGCTGTCCCGGGCTTTTCGTTCAACTATAGAATTTATATGCCTTATGCTATCAATAATCCTTCTATTTCTCGTAGGATTGCGCTGCTTCCTTAAGCTGCTTATAAGCTTCCTCCGGCGTGGATTTCCCGAAGCTGAGCTGGTCACGGACAAGCACCCAGTCTTTATCCACGAAGTTGGTCCAGCCTCCGGCTCCGGCCGACCAGGTCTGGCCATCCGGCTCGGTAGCACGAAGGAGTCCTAACCCTACTTTATCCAGTTCACTCATGTTCGCTTCCAGAAGGGCGGCATTGTCCTTATTGGCCGGCAGGCCGCGGAAGGTTTGGGTGACTTGGGCTGCCTCCGGATCATTCACGAACCAGTTGATGAATTTCTTGGCTTCTTCTGCATGCTTAGAATTCTTCGAAACGGCCAGGAACATGGACGGCTTCAGCCAGCCTCCGGCTTCTTCGGCACGCGGCATCGTTACAAGGGCGTAAGCCCCCGGTTTAATACTGTCCCAGGTTCCCAGGTTGTTAGAGAAGCTGTACCGGAACAGGACTTTCCCTGCTGCCAGCAGGTCCATTTGCGGATCATTCTCCTTATCGGATGCATTCACATCCGCCGGAGGAACCAGGCCTTCTTTACGCAGCTCCTCAAATTTCCGGGTCCATTCCAGGTACGTGGCTTCATCCACATTGAAATGACCTTCATCCGTGATAACCTGCCCTTTCCCCCTGGCGTATTGGTAAGCCGAATACATGAAGTAGTTCCCAGCATAGTCCAGGGTGAAATACTGGCCGTCCGGCAGCTTTGCTTGGGATTCCTTGGCTAAGGCAAAGAAATCATCCCAGGTCCAGCCGTTGGCCGGATTGGCAATCCCCAGCTTATCCATAGCGGCTTTATCATAAACCATACCGAAGGCTACCGAGCCCAGCGGAACGGCATACTGTTTGCCGTCCAGCTGGCCGCCGGCCAGCAGCTTCTCATCGAATTTGCTGACATCCACCTCTGGCGCCAATTCAGTGAGTTGCTTGCGGGCCATCCAGTCCGGCATCCAGCCCGGATCGAGCTGCACGATATCCGGAGCGTTATTGGCCGCAGCCTGGGTAGATAATTTGTCCAGATATCCGTCCATCCCGGAATACTCCGGCTCAAACGTTACATTCGGATGATTCTTCGTGTACAAGTCCAGCGCAGCCAAGGTTGCCTCGTGGCGCGGCTGGGAGCCCCACCACATAATCCGGAGTTTGACAGGTTCACCACTACCGCTGCTAGGAGCTGTAGTTGCCGCAGCATCAGTACTGGCAGGTGCCGCAGTAGAAGCTCCTGCATTGTTTGCTCCATTCCCTCCGCCGCCGCAGGCAGCCAGTGTACCCAATATAGCTGTCATGGCCAACACCGAAAGAGAACGCTTCCATTTCAACATCTTTAACCCTCCTGTATAAATCTGTATTCTCTTACTACATTGTTATAGTAACAATTAGGATTTGAAGTTCATATAAGAGCAATGCACGAATTATTATAAAATCTCCCGGAAATGAAGTCTGCGTGCACACAAAAAAACCTCCAAGGCTGTCCCCCATCCTAGAGATAGGGGGCAATTTTGAAGGTGCTATCCGGCAGGTCTTCACGTAGCGGAGCGGGTGATTGTCAAGCAAGCAGAGCCTGCGGCTATTTCGATGCCTCCATAACCTGTCCCGCCAAAGCCAGCAGTTCCTCCTTGTTCAGATGCCCGCGGTCTTCCCGGAGAATATAATTGACATGTGTTTTTGCATTCATCCATACCACCGACTTGTGCTCCTGCTTATCGTTAGCGGTATATATCACCTCTTGCCCATCGACTTTCAGCTTCTCCGACTGCGGCTGTACCGGCTCCGATTCAACCGCCTTCCCTGCAGCCCCTGCGGGCTCGGCTCTGATAGCGAGGACCCCTGTTATTCCATTGACCGGAGCGGTCATCGTATAGATTAGCTCTATGGAAATACGCTTCTCCTGCAGCTTCTTAACATATATTTTCTTGCCGGATGCCTTCCCTTCAGCAATCACCTGGTTGAACATCTTCTTCTGTTCGGAAGATGTTTGATAGGGGGCAATTCTTGCCAGAGTAAAGTTGTAGCCATGCGGGAGCTCTTTCAGCTCTAGTGGCATTGCGGTCTTGCCGGCTGCATTCTTCTTGGTGTATTCATCATAATTTCTGAATATAAGCGAATAAGAGTTACTCGCATAGGGCGAGCTGCTGGGACTGGCTTGGTATTCCTTGTCATTAATGTACACATACCTGATCTCTCCAGGCTGATAAGTACCACTTAACGCTTTCTTCTGCTGGTCCAGGAGACTCTTGAATTTCCTCAGCTCCTGCTCCGCTTTCGCCTTGGCTTCCTCCTGACTGACTTGCGCCATATATTTAGTGTCCGCCTGGATGGCAGGCAAAGCTGCTGCAGATTGAAGCCTGGAAGGGTCAGCAAATGCCTGTCCGGAAGCCCCGTACCCTATACCCAGCAACAGCGCTGCACTCGTCATAGCCATGATTGTTTTTCTGTAATTCATTAAGATTCCACCTTTCTCTATTTGCAAATACTTAATTCATCATACCGGCAGCAATATGGATAATGTCATCTTTGGTTAATGTGGTATTCTCCGGTGGGGCAGTCACATCATAGATCATCCGCGTTTCCGGATCAGCCCAGATAAGTCTATACTTATAGCCTATTTTGAAATCTTCGTTATTGGAGGGTTCAAGATAAATCAGCTGCTTTCCGTTGACATGAATGGTCTCTACGTTTGTAGTTTTGGTCCACATCAGAGTTTCTACAGGTCCGGTATTCTGCTTCATACGTTTGGCGCTAATTCTTACCTTACTTTCACCATTCTTATACTCCAATGCAGCGGAATCAAAAGTAATGTTATCCGCAGGCTCCCGTCTCCAGGTCACCCGGAAGCCGCCTTCAAGCTCAATTCCGCCGGACAGGGCAAGCAGTTCTTCCTCATTCATCTGTTTGAACGAGGGGGAAACATAGGCCTGGTCAAAAGTATACCCGTCCGCCATATATCCAGGCTGCTTCAAAATCGGAGCTGTGTGCTTCTCTGCACTGGTCACATAACTGGAATAGTCAGTAAATATCATCAGCGGGCTAAATATGCCAATCTGAGAACGTCCGTCCCCGCCTTCATGTCTTAATACGAATGTAGCGTATTCTCCGGGAAGCAATAATTTCCCGATCGCCTCGTAGCCTTCCTTATATTTGGCACTCATCAGCTCATCTTCTTTACTAGGCTCCGCCTGGGGAAGATCAGGCCCGGGGGTTAAAGGCATTTTCATTATTTCTATCGTTCCGCCTTCCTCCGTCGCCTGAAGCGGCTCATAGGGCTGCACTTCATATTGGAATTTGGCTGCCTGCCGGGGAACGGAGGAATACAGGGAATAGCCGCCTCCCAGTAAGACAATCAGGATTAGCGCTGCTGCCCAGCCTCTAACCGGAATCCGTAATATCCGTTTACGGCTGCGCTTTATCCCGGTTACCGTCTCTATCCTCTGCATAATCTCAGGAGCGTCCCCATCATGCAGCGATGCCTGCAGATCGGCAGTAAGGCGTACCTTACCGAACCCGATGGCTTCCATCACAGGGTCATGGACATCAACGGGCGGAAATTCAGCAGAACGATCTCCATCTTTTACAAATTGCTCTTCTGAGGTCAATTCGCCCTTGCCCATAGTTGTTTCTCCCTCCGCTCGATAGCTTTTTTAAGCTTGCCTCTGGTCCGTTCATATCTTTTGCGTACCGTAGCTGTGCTGACACCCAGAATCTCTCCGATTTCCGCAAAGGATTTATCTTCAAAAATACGCAGAATCAATAAATTCCGGTCTTCCATATTAAGCTGCTCCAAAGCGGCTGAGACCGGCTCACTGAACAGGCGGTTCTCTAGTGTTTGTTCGGCGCTTGTCACCGTAACCTCCTGCCTGAGTAATTTCCGCAGCTGATGCTGAAATTTCTGCCGGCGCAGCTGGTTTAAGCAATGATGATAAGCGACCTTGTAGAGCCATGAGACGAAATCCGCCTGCGGCCTGAACTGCCCGATGTTCTGATAAGCCTTGATGAGGACATCCTGCACTGCATCCTCGGCCTCTTCCTTGTTGTTCAGCAAGCGGAAGCAGTATAGGTAAATGCGCTGCTGGTACAGCCTGATAATATCCGAAAAAAGGGAAGCTTCCCCAGCCTGTATCCGCCTGATCTTCTCTTCTATAGAGTCCACGTTTGTCTCCTTTCTGCTATCAATATAGATATAACACTTGAGCAGGGGATTGCGTGACATTTTTTTCCGTTTCAGGCGTTAAAAAAGAGACCAACAGATAAGACTCTGTTGATCTCGTTATGTAAAAACCATGCGTTACAACTAGCGGTCCAGCCATAGCACTACACGGGCGGCTCCCCGGTTCCCGGGGCGAGCAGCCGCAGGCATAATCCGTCCATCCTTTCGGACAATGGCTGCGGCCGCCGAAGCTTAGCACGGAAATGTTGTACGTTCTACAACTCAGACGCCCAAAAACCGGGGAGTTCGGGAGAATTGTTGTACGAAATACAAGAATTTTCCTGAAAAGCCGCTTGGAGGAGGAGCATTATTGTATTCTATACAACAATTCGCGATTATGGCCGGGATTAAGAGGATAATGTTGTATTCTGTGCAAGATTATTAAGGCAACCGGATTCCAGCTGCGCAAAAAACAGGTTAAACGTGGGTTGAGCATGTGCTGAACAGGGTTGACGTGGGTGGAAAAGGGTTAACGTGGTGGAACGTTAGTTAAACTTTAGTGGAATGTATTTTGCAGACGGCATACAATCGTGAGCTTCGCGCCAACAAAAAAAACACCTGCCCACATCAGGAGGCAGATGTTAATTAAAATACCAGAATCAGCGGATACCCGCCTAGCACCGCACATGCTTGCGTTTAAATCCGACGCGGCCTTTTTCGACCGCCTTTTGAATATTGTCGTAGGCATTAATGGATTTGCCTGCAGGCTTGTCCTTGCCCACCTCTACCGGACCTACTTTCTTCGCTGTCTCACTCGCCAAGTCATGCAGCGGCGAATAGGATACGGCTACGGTGTACAGGAAGTTGTTCATTGAATATTTGGTACGCTCCGGCGCCTTATGAATACTCTTGCTCACCAGCTCCAGCATACCCGCCAGCTTGCTCTCAGAGAATTCCTTATCCGGGCGGCTTCCCAGCAGCCAGCAGTAACAGCTCCAGCCCGCCGACATTCTCAGGTCCTCGCCGCTCGCGATCCATTTATCGGCAACCTGCTGGGCAATATCCGCCTCCGCCAGAGTTACGGCCACCACGAAATCAGACAGCATATAGAAATAAGCCCCGTCCATCCACCGGTCATAATCGGCTTCCGTCATCCCGTTAGGGTCGGCAATGATTCCGGCAAAATACATCGCGTCATAATTTCCCGTCGCATATAGCTTTTCAGCCAGCGGCTGATTAATTTTAGTTTTCTTGAAGATCGGCTTCATCGCCCCGGTAGCTACACCAAACAGCGGTTCCTGCGCGCCATTCGAGCTGTATATTTTCTTGGTTCGTTCCTTGCCGAGCTCTTCCAGCTCCTGCATGACCATTTCTGCATTCATTATATAACACTCCCTTTATCCGAAGTATTCTCTTCAAAGTAATCCCTTAAGCCTGACCGGCATAACCGGCTACTGAAATTGTACTGTACTGCCCGTTCTGCCGCAACCTACCGGAGATACACCCGAACCACAATATCCTGATCATGATTGCCGAAGCCCGCTCCATACAGCGTCAATCCGCCTACATGTTCTGCCTGCTCGTCCACAGTGAACCGAAGCGTCCAGAACGGCTCCTGCAGCTTCACCTCCTGAATGGTCACCTCCGACATCTGCACTCCATCTATAAAAGTACCCGAAGCGTCAATGCGGATCGTCTTGAGCAGCCCGTACTGATTCACATTCCGGTGCCACCATTCGGGCGTGTATCTGCCGCGTGCCGCTCTGCCGAAATCCGCCGGACTCGTCCAGGCTCCAAGGAACACACCGTTAAACGTGAAGCCGATATCCGACGGCCATTCGTCCCTTAAGCCGGGCGCTTCCGAAGCCAGCTCCATGGAAATTTCAAGGAAGTCCGCCGTCTGTCCGGCGGCCAGATAGTTGGGCATTTTATACTCCACGTATCCTCTGCCAAACCATAGAATAGCGGCGTTAACCCGCTCGGGATCCAAAAAATAACGCGGATCATCCCACACCCCGATCTCCATCTCATGTGTACCCAGCCCGCAGGTTGGATGAACTTCAAACGCCGTATAATGACCCACAGAAATACTCTGCTCGAGCATCTTCGCGTCCTTGCGGGCAGACGGCAGCTGGATATCAATGCTTGCTGCTTTGAGGAAGCACAGCTTATGCGTTCCCCCGTTCAGCCGGACCCTGCGGCTCCCCGTCAGCCCGGCGGCTTCGAGCTTCCGGATGTGCAGGGTGACGATGGACGGGCTGAGCGCAAGCTTATCCGCGATATCCTTCACATTCATTTCACGCTCGGCAATAAGGCTCATAATTCTCCACCTGACTTCACTGGCCAGCGCCTCGTATAAAGGCATGTACTCCGGTTTCCCGTCCGCTTTTATCATCATGATTATCTCCTGATCACTGAATTCATATTTCTATTAATTTAACCGATTTAAATCCCGCAGACAAGCTTAATCTATTGCTATGAATCTCAAGTTGGTGTTTAATTTCCTTAGAAGTGATCATATTGAATTTATATATATATGAATTTATAGAAGAGGTGTATGTATGAAATACAACAATCCCGTAATCAAAGGCTTCTACCCTGACCCCAGCGTATGCAAAGTAGACGGCATCTATTATATGGTCTGCAGCTCCTTTCAGTATTTCCCTGGAGTGCCTATCTTCGAGAGCACAGACCTGCTTAACTGGAAGCAAATCGGCCATTGCCTGACCCGCGAGAGCCAGATCCAGCTGGGTACGGTGAGCAGCTCCGGCGGCGTGTTCGCCCCTACCATCCGCCACAATAACGGCTGCTTCTACATGGTGACTACCAATGACACGACCCGCCAGAACTTCTATGTCTGGACGGACGATATTTACGGCGAATGGTCGGAACCGGTCTATGTCGATCAGGGCGGAATCGATCCGGATTTGTATTTTGAAGACGGCAAGACTTTGTTTATGAGCAACGGGTTGGACGATAACGGCACTCCAGGTGTGATTCAGTGTGAAATTAACATTGAGACAGGCAGCAAGCTATCGCCGAGCCAGTCTATCTGGCAGGGAACGGGCGGACGTTATCTGGAAAGCCCTCATCTCTATAAAATCAACGGGTACTACTACCTGCTCGCAGCCGAAGGCGGAACCGAATACGGACATATGGCGACTTATGCGCGGGGGACTTCCCCTTCCGGCCCATTCGAGGCCTATGCGGAGAATCCTGTCCTGACCAACCGCAATCTGGGCGGTTACGAGCTGCAGGGTGTCGGGCACAGCGATCTGATCCAGGATGACGCAGGGAACTGGTGGCTCTTGCATCTGGGATTCCGGCAAACCGGACGCTGGCTCACTTACCACCATCTGGGCCGGGAAGTGTTCCTGACTCCGGTGACCTTCGGCGAAGACGGCTGGTTCACAGCCGGGCATAACGGAACGGTGCTTCTGAGCTTCGAGACTGACCGCATTCCGGACACGGTGGTTCAGCAGGAGAAGAAGAGCTATACTTTTGAGAATACCGGCTGGAATCTGGACTGGGCTTATCTCCGCCATCCGGCCACAGAGAATTATCTACTGGGACAAGACAAGCTGACGTTACGAGGTACAGAGGTAACGCTGGATGTTCCGGCATCCCCGACCTTTATAGGCCTCCGCCAACGGGATTTCGACGCGGTGATTACCTGCAACATAACGCTGACAGGCGGAGAAGCCGGCATCACGCTCTATATGGACGAGAATCATCATTATGATCTGGCAATCCGCCAAGACGAAGCGCAGTACCGGGTGATCGAGCGCCTCAATATTGGAGATGTAAAATCCATCCAGCATGAAGTGGCTCTGGGCAGTAGCAATCAGGCCACGCTGTTGATCAAATCCGGTAAGGAGCGCTACAGCTTCTTCATTAGTAATGAACACGGGGAAATCCCCCTCGGGTCGGCCCAGACCAGATACCTCTCTTCCGAGGTTGCCGGAGGATTCACGGGTGTCCTGATCGGACTGTATGCATGCGGGGAAGGTTCATCGGCGGAGTTCACGGAGTTTAAGTGCGAGTATGTGTAACAAGCAGAAGCAGAGCCTGCGGGTATCCGCGCTCTATCTCTGCACCGCTTTGTGTATATCCGGAATACCCAAAAACAGGGAGCCCCGTTACGGGAGCTCCCTTAATGCATTCAGATCAGCGATCCGATAGTTCATCAGATAGTGAATTGCGGCTTCTTTACTTCCTGTCTTCCACAGGAATATCCGGCAAGAGGGGCCGCCCTTCCGGATAAGCACATTGATTCAGCTGGTCGCCAATCCATGCTTTGCCGTCTTCGCCCGTTTCTTTTTTCCAGATCGGTACAATCTGTTTAATCCGGTCTATCACATATTCATTCGCTTCGTAAGCAGCCTTACGGTGCGGAGAAGATACAGCGATCACCACAGCGATATCCATAATTTCAAGCTTTCCTACCCGATGTGTCACAGCAACCCTGGTATCCGGCCAGCGTTCTCTGACCTCCTGCCCGATGCGTTCCAATTGCGTGAGCGCCATAAGCGGATACGCTTCATATTCAAGATATAATGTCCGCTTACCCTGCGTGAGCTCCCTTACCGTACCTATGAATAAAGTGACCGCTCCCGCTTCTCTCCGCAGAACTTTATCAGAGACCGCCTGCGGCTGAATCGGGTTGTCTGTAATTTCGAATAATGCACTGCCCAAGTGATCACTCCCTTTCCATATCTGCGTGCAGCAAGTCCTTATATTGCTCAGGTGTATCAATATCTGCAGTGAAATCCTCATGTATACCCGCACCAGCAAGATCGTCCTTGTCTACCCCTAACCAGTGCATCGAATCTAATAATCCGGATAGCCGGTACTGCCGTGTATCCAGTCTTTCAATAATATCTGCCAGGATCCGGTGCGGCCGGTATACTCCATGGAGCATCTGATGTTTGCCATTCATCAGGGGAAGAACAGCCTCATAGTCCTCTTCCATGAGCCGGGTAAGCATCCACGAAGCGGCGGGAGCGGAAATCTTAGGGAGATCACAGCCCACAACCCAGGCATATTCCGTCTCCACCCCGGCAAAAGCAGCATGAAACCCGCTCAGCGGTCCAAGCCCCGCACAGATGTCCGGAATATACCGGATATCTCCTTGGGGAGGGTAGTCCATGTACGGAGAAGCATCGTTCGTAACAACAATTATTTTAGAGCAGACGGTTCGCATTTCCTTCAGCTGTCTATCCACGAAACGCTCCCCTTGATAGGTCAGGAGCGCTTTATTCCGGCCCTTCATCCGGGAATTCTGTCCGCCTGCCAGTATGATTCCAGTCAGCAAATCAAGCACCTCCCGTAAGTATTCCGGCTCCATTTGATTAGAGAAGTGAATAAGCCAGAGAAAGAACTTCTTCATCAACAAGCACTTGATCCTGCAGCGGCAGTACAGGGATAGTATTCGGGCTGACCGGAGAGGCTGCACGATGCTCAACCGCGTTCTCCTCCCAGCTCAGCCATAGGCATATATTCGCAGTCTGGTTTCGCAGCAGGCTCATCTCGTCTGCATTGCGGATCAATGCGATTTTGGGATAATCCGCAGACTTGAAGCCTTCTGCAACCAGCAGATCAACCTTACCGTACATAGACGCTGCGATATCTTCCAATGAGGTTTCGGATTTCCGCATGATTCTTGTAGCTTCTGACGAGGTCAGTACAGCTTCAACTGCACCGTGCAGCAGATGCTTGCTGCTGTCTGTGCCCGGATCATCCAATTCAAAGTGGTGGGCATCATGTTTGGCCGACCCGACACGCAGCCCACGGGCGGATAAGGCGCGGATTAAACGGCAGGCCAGGGTTGTTTTTCCGCTATTCTTATAACCGACAATTTGCAGTACAGGAACCGGTCCGCGTACTGCTGCATGATGAGATTCCATAGTCACGTTGCAGCCTCTCCTTCGTCATAATAACGTTCAGTGATAACCCTGGGGAGCAGCGCATATCTTGTGCTTCAAATCACCCGCGTCCCCCATCAAAAAAAGTATAGTTAAGGAGTCTGGCATCCTCACATGCCATGATAGTTCAGGGTAGGAGGTCATGTTTAGTATGAAGAAATATATCCCTAACCAACACGGCGCCTGGGCGATGCTCGTTCTGCCCTTTCTGTTCGGGGTAGCCGCATCCCGGGGGCAGCTTATACATATTCCGCTGTTTGTCTGCTGGCTGCTGATCTATTTGTTCAGCTTTCCTTTGCTGCAGGGGGTGAAGACAAGGAAATTCAAGCGTTATGCCCAGCCCTTGAAGCTGTATGGCATTCTGCTGCTCCCTTTGATCATCTATCTGGTGGCAGCTGAACCTGTGCTGTTATGGTTTGTTCTGCCGCTCGTGCCTTTGTTCGCTGTGAATCTCTATTATGCCAGAACCAAAAATGAACGGGCCCTGCTCAATGACATCTCGGCCATAGTGGCCTTCTGCCTGATCATCTATCCGGTCTTCTATGTCGGTCAGGGCGGGAGCTGGCAGACTGCGACCGAGCTGTTCGTGCTGGCCGTGCTGTACTTCACAGGAACCGCATTATATGTCAAAACCGTCATCCGTGAACGGAACAATAACCGCTTCTATTACGGATCGGTGCTCTATCATCTGCTGGTTGCAGCAGCCGGACTCTTCCTGTTTCCGTCTTTGCTGGTTCCGCTGCTGATCCTGCTCCTGCGGGCGGCCATCCTGCCTAAGACGGGCATCACTGCCAAACGTACCGGAATCATCGAGATCGGCTTCTCCGTTATGTTATATGTGTCTGTGCTTGTGCTCTACTTCTAGCGTATAAAATAACCCCAAACGTATAAAATCAGGAAGCTCTTCTGCCGGTAATCACGGTAGAGGAGCTTCCTTATTGCTGCGTAATGCTATTCCACAATCATATCCTGATTGCTCGATCCCGGCGGCACAATGGGGTATACATTGCTCTCCTCGGTAATATCGAACTCCATAACAACAAGCCCCTCCGTATGCAGCGCAAGTTCAATAATCTGCTCCGCTTCAGCAAGCGTGTGTGCCCGGAACCCGTGGGCGCCGAAGGACTCCGCCAAAGCGACAAAATCCGGCGAGCTGATCCGCACCGAGGAATACCGCCGGCCCAGAAACAGCTGCTGCCACTGTCTTACCATCCCCAGATACCCGTTCTTAAAGATCGCAACCTTGACGTTCAGCCCATGATCAACAGCCGTCATAATCTCCTGCATATTCATCTGAAAGCTTCCGTCGCCTGTAATACAAACCACATGGCGGTCAGGAAAAGCAACAGCGGCGCCGATTGCAGCAGGCAAGCCGTACCCCATGGTGCCCAGTCCGCCGGAGGTCAGGAACGACCGTGCTTCCGAGAACTCGTAATGCGTAGCCGTCCATATCTGATGCTGGCCGACATCTGTGGCTATAATCGCATCGCCCGCTGTAGCCTTTTGAATGCATCTGATAACCTCCTGGGGAGTCATCTTGGCATCCTGGCCCTTGCCTGATTTCACCGGACGCTTCAGCCAGGCCATGATCTGCTGATCCCAGGCGGAATGCTCCGCTGCCTGTACTTGTCCCCGTAATCCGCTAAGGAAATCTGCACAAGAACCGGTGACCGCAAGATCTATGGGAATGTTCTTGTTCAGCTCGGAGGTATCCAGATCTACTTGAATTTTATAGGAACCCGGCGAGAACGCCTTACGGTTGCCCGTTACCCGGTCACTGAACCGCACACCGAGACACAGCACAACGTCAGCACCCTGGAGTGCACGGTTGGCAGCCACTGTTCCATGCATCCCGACCATGCCCAGATGCAGGGAGTGTCCGGACGGGAAAGCTCCGAGGCCCATCAGCGTGCTGGCTACAGGAAGTCCCAGCTGCTCGGCGAATTCCTTCAGGAGTGCCGGGGTCTCCCCTTGAATACAGCCTCCGCCAATAAGCACAAGCGGCCGCTGCGCACGGTTCAGCCGCTCTGCCGCCAGCTGAATATCCGCAGGATCTATGAAATAATCGGTCTGGTACCCCCGGATAACCGGCGGGGAGGACTGAACGGAGAAGTCACCTGCTGCAGTGAATTCCGCATTCATGACATTTTTCGGCAGATCGATCAGAACCGGACCGGGCCGTCCTGTTGTCGCCACATGGAACGCCTCATGTATAATTCTTGGAAGCTCCTTGATCTCCCTAACGATATAATTGTGTTTCGTAACCGGCATCGTCATTCCGTAAATATCCACTTCCTGAAAGCTGTCCAGACCAATAAGCTCGGTGGATACCTGGCCGGTAAGGACAATTAACGGAACCGAATCCATGAAGGCGGTAGCAATTCCGGTGACGGCATTGGTTGCTCCAGGACCGCTGGTAACAAGGGCTACCCCCGGGCGTCCCGTCGCTCTTGCGTATCCGTCCGCAGCATGGACCGCAGCCTGTTCATGTCTGACCAGCACATGCTGAATCCGGTCACAATCATACAGCGCGTCGTATAAAGGCAATACGGCACCGCCGGGGTAGCCGAACAGGGTCTCAATCTTTTTCTCGATCAGCATCTCAATCAGCAGCTGTGCTCCGTTCATAAGTTCAGTTCGTCTCCCGTCATATATAATGTAGTTACAGGCTGCATTCCTGCCCGCTCAACCGCTGAATAATGCGTTCTGTGCTTAACCTCCAATATAGGACATGCCGATCTTGGTTCTGCTCCCCGCGCTCTGTTCTGTCCGCTCATCGGAATAGCGGTCAGCGCGCTTCTCCCAGACGTCCCTGATGGCAGCCAGCAGATGTTGATCATCCGCACCGCTGCGGAGCATTGCCCTGAGATCAAAGCCGTCCGATGCGAACAGGCAGGTATACAGCTTGCCGTCGGAAGACAGCCGGGCCCGCGTGCAGGAGGAGCAGAAGGATTCGGATACGGAAGTGATAAAGCCGATCTGCGCCTGACTTCCTTTGTAGCCATAACGCTGCGCAACCTCGCCGAAATAATGGTGCTCCAGGGCTTCCAGCACAAATGTACCCTGGAGGCGCTCCAGAATTTCTTGTTTGGTAACGACCTTCTCATAGCTCCAGCCGTTGTCGTTGCCGGCATCCATGAATTCGATGAAGCGCAGCGTTATATTTCTATCCTTGAAGTAGGCCGCCATCGGCACAATCTCCGATTCGTTCACCCCTCTTTGTACCACCATGTTTACTTTGACCTCAAAGCCGGCTGCTATGGCATAATCAATATGCCTTAAAATCGCTCCAGGCTTGTAACCCCGCCCGTTCATTCTGCCGAACAGCTCAGGCTCCAGAGCATCCAGGCTGACATTCAGCCTGCGGAGTCCCGCAGCATAGAGCGGCATTGCCTGCCCCCCCAGCAGTACCCCGTTGGTCGTCAGCCCCATATCTTCGACACCACTTATAGCGCGGATTCCGGCAACAAGCTCGGGCAGGCTCCGCCGCATGAGCGGCTCGCCTCCGGTAAGCCTGATTTTGCTTACGCCAAGGGAGACGAAGAGCTTCGTCAGCCGGAGAATTTCAGCAAAGGTAAGCAGCCCGCTTGCCGGGAGGAAGGCATAATCCTCTCCGAACACTTCCTTCGGCATGCAGTAGGAACAGCGGAAATTACACCGGTCTGTTACCGAAATCCGCAAATCATGAATCGGCCGCCGCAGCTGGTCCTGCAATGGATGAGCAGTCATATGTCTATCCCCCTTCCGGTAAGCTTACAGCACCCATTCGTCCGTACCTTCTTCAACGCCGAGGAGCAGTACATCCACAGGATCCCCTGCAGCATAACCTCTTGTCCCGCCCGGCAGCACAATCAGCGAATTCCCGCGTGCGATGGAGGATACCGCATTTGATTTATTGAAGCCGGCAGGACGCACCGAGGTCCGGTCATGAACAGCCCGGATAAACCGGGTGAACGGATTGGCCTTCGGGAAATCCTCTGCCAGTATTGCTGTCGTACGCGGCAGATAGACTTTATCTGCCCCCATCATCGTTAGCAGGGCGGGTCTGACAAACAGCTCGAAGCCTGTGAAGCACGCAGACGGATTGCCGGACAATCCGAACAGGCACTTCTCCCCGGCAACTGCGACTGTAGTCACGCTGCCCGGACGCATCGCCACCTTGTTGAACAGTACATCGGCCCCGAGGCGCTTGTATATTTCCGGCAAGTAGTCATAGTCGCCGACGGATACGCCGCCTGTGGTGATCAGGCAGTCTGTTTCTGTCATCGCCTGCCGGACCGTCAGCAGGCATTCTTCCAACTTGTCCGCTGCCGTATCGTACATCCGGTAAGGGATCCCCATCCGGGCGAGCTGGGCAGCGATCATCGGCCCGTTGCTGTTGCGGATTCTACCGGGTACGAGCGGAGCCGTCACCTCCAGCAGCTCGGTTCCCGTTGACAATATGCCTACAACCGGCCGCTTGCCGACCCGCACCTCCCCGTACCCGAAGGTAGCCAGCAGCGCCACAGTTCCGGGATGAATGAAGCTGCCTGCCGGAACGATCCTTTCTCCTGACCGCATATCTTCACCCTGCAGGGACAGATTCTCCTGCGGGGCAAAGGCTTTGCGGATGGTAAACGTCCGGCCCGCTTCCGAGGCCTGTTCGAACATGACTACCGCATCTGCACCCGCCGGCAGCGCGGCTCCCGTCATCAGACGGACGGCTTCGAATGCCCCAAGCGTAACCTGAGATATCTCCCCTGCGCCGATATGATCTACAACCGTGAAGCTGATCCGGCTGTTGCCGGAAGCACCAACTGAATCTGCCGAAGCAATTGCATACCCGTCATAGGGGGACCGCGTAAAATGCGGAACATCATGGGTTGCCGTCAACGGCTCCGCCAGGATGCGTCCATAGCTTGCGGCAAGCGGCACTCTTTCTGTACCTGTGCAGCACACTCTTTCGGTTACCCGGAATACAGCCTCCGCCACGGTAACCGGATTTCTGGTCTTTTCCACCTTCATCTGCTCC
Source organism: Paenibacillus sp. FSL H8-0259 (assembly GCF_037963255.1). Classification (NCBI taxonomy): domain Bacteria; kingdom Bacillati; phylum Bacillota; class Bacilli; order Caryophanales; family Paenibacillaceae; genus Paenibacillus; species Paenibacillus sp. FSL H8-0259. Next base: position 1,939,756 of record NZ_CP150147.1, on the reverse strand, counting down.
TAACTTGATGCCGGACCCAGTAGAATCGGCTATGCCGTCCTGTATGGAAAGGGATTGGCTGCAGCGGTTCAACGCCACTTCCTCCGGTTATTTCTGCGTAATATCGCTGAATGTGCCTACATACCGGACATCCTCGCCGGTGTCATCCTTCACAGCGCTGATGTTCAGCCACTGCAGATACTCTTCCCCGTTCTTGCGCCTGTTCCAGATTTCACCCTGCCACATTCCCGTCTCCCTGACCTCCCCCCACATGACGCGGTAGAATTCTTTGGATTGGCGGCCTGACTTGAGAATGCTGGGCTGTCTGCCGAGAACCTCGTCTTCCGTATAGCCGGTGAGCTTCGTGAAGGCCGGATTGACGGTCTTAATCAAACCGGAAACATCGGTAACCAGAATCCCCTGTCCGGTAGAATTGAACACTTCAGAGGTAAGCGCAAGCCGGTCCTGGAAATAGAGCCACACGACCAGCACCAGACTGGCCAGCGCCACCTGGGAGAGCAGCATGAACCCGATGGAATATTGCCCGGTCGCCGAATAAATCACCGACAGCATGATCGGAGGGAAAAAGCCGCCCAGGCCGCCCATCATCGATACAATTCCGTTCGCGACACCCGCCTGCTTATTGAAGTACAGCGGAACTAATTTGAAAATGACTCCGTTACCGATTCCTGCACTGAACGCAATCGCAAGGCATCCGGCTGTATATAATCCCATATCTGGCATAAAGGCCAGGATAATAGCTGCAATTGTATAGATACTGAATGTGCCGGTAAGCAGGAACAACGGCTGGAACTTGTCGGCAAACCAGCCGCCTACCGGACGGAAGAAGGTCGCAACGGCGATGAAGCCGGCTGTGCGCATCCCGGCATCCACCTTGTCCAGACCGAAATTCGATACCAGAAAGTTAGGCAGATAAATCGTGAAGGCCACAAAGGAGCCAAAGGTAATGAAATAGAACAAGGAGAACAGCCAGAGCTTCTCATTTTTGGATACGCCTTTGATTTGCTCGATAATCGGTGTTTTGAGCTTAGGCTCATGACGGTCCCCGAAGAAGAAATTCAAGGCGATGAACACCAGCAGCAGAATCAGATACATTTTCACCGCAGGGGCCCAGCCTATCTGTGCTGCCACCATCGGAGCCGAGAAGGTTGTGACCGCCGTGCCGATATTCCCGATCCCGTAGATTCCGTTGATCAGACCATGCTTATCTTTGGGGAAATATTTCGGCAGAGAGGTCACCCCCACCGAGAATACGGCCCCGCCGATTCCAAGGAACAGGCCTCCGATAATCAAGTGAGTAACCGTGGACGCTTCACTGATGAAGTAGACCGGAAACAACAGCAGGATAAAGCTGGACATAAAAATAATGCGTGCTCCCAGAATGTTCGCATAATAGCCCAAAGGAATTCTTAGAATCGAGCCAAGCACCACCGGAATCGCTGTGACCATCGCAAGTCTTCCCGGAGGGATGCTGATGTCCTCGGAAATAAAGGGCATCAGGGAAGAGATGATCACCCACACCATGAATCCGGTAATCAAGTTTAAGGTTTGTAGCGGCAATTGCACTTTTTTAATCATTCGACTCACCTTTTCGCCGTTTATTCTCTTGATTATTCGTATGAATACTTCCTGTACTCATTGTATCCGCCGGTCCCCCGGCTCAGATATAGGGGAGTCCCCTTTCCCTGACAGGGGAAACCCTAAAAAAAATAACCCCGCACAGCGGGGCATTGCTCCAGACCTTATTCACTCCTGCAACTCCTGCCACAAACGAAACATCTTACATATTCTCTTTCGCCTTCTTCGGACTTCGGCCTCTGTTACATTAGTTGGAAAAACGTATCTTAATTTTATTATTCCGGATCATGTAAAGGAATTAGTTGGATAAACGTCACTTAATTTTATTTATTTCCTCTAATCTGACTGTTTGCAGCATATTAAGTGCTGTTTTTCCAACTGCTGTTTGACAGGGTAGGCTTTGTTCACTAACAAGTGGAGAAAATCCAATTATTTTCGGAAGAAGCTGCATTTAAACCTAACCCATGCTGTTACAAGTGACTTAATCTGCCTCCCCCGATTTATCCACATTTCTTGTTGTCTAATTTCCTGTGCACTAAAAAAGCCGCCCCACATAGGAGCAGCCTATTCATGCATTCTCACGTAATAAGCGTATTCAGCTGTTGGCTTAACCGCTCTTTGTCCTTCGTGCTAAGCTGGTGCTCGGCCATCGGAAAGATAACCGCCTCTTCTTTGACAAAGTGTACCGTCAGCACCTCAAAGGCTTCCCCTGCATCCTTCACCGCAGCACGGATATCCTCAAACGTCATCAGTTCGGCATTGCCCTCTGTGTGATGCAGGAAATGTCCAATATACCATTCAATCTCGCGGTGCTCCTCCTGGAGGCCGACCAGCGGCCCTTGTTCAAAACCGATGTAACGGCCCAGCAGCGGAAAAAAATGCGTTTCTTCCTTCACGGTATGCTTCTTCAGCGGGCCCGTAAACTCCAGAACCGCCTTACGCAGCTTATGAAGCTGAGCCCTGGCTTCTTCCGGAGCGGGCTGCTCCCTCTCAAACCAAAGTACGATCTCATGCCATTCTTCCATCAGAAAGGATAAATAGCGGTGTTCATTCTCAAGAATGCGCATGGCGGGCACCGTAAACTTGAGCCCTGCATGTTCCGGCATCAAGGCTTACCTCCATTCGCCGGTCAGAAATCCAGCATTTTTTTCCTCAAAGCATACTCGACCAGCTCGGGCCGGCTCTTAAGGTTTAATTTCTCCATAATTTTCGCCTTGTGGGCTTCCACTGTTTTCACTGAAATGAACAGCTTCTCGGCGATTTCCTTGTTCCCGTATCCCTTGGCGATGAGCGGCAGGATCTCCAGCTCCCGCTTGGATAACAGCTCGAACAGATCCTCTGTGCCTGCCGTTTTATCCTGCTTAATGAACTCACGGACCAGCGAGGTTGCCATCTTGGGATGAATATAGGTGCCGCCTTCATAAATGGTCCGGATGGCCAGCAGCAGCTCCTCGTCCGGCGCACTCTTGAGCACATAACCGGAGGCCCCGTTCTTCAGCACATGGAAGAGATATTCATCATCATCATGCATCGTCAGAATCAGGATTTTGGTATCGGGGTAATCCTCTTTAATCTTGCCGGTAGCGGTCAGCCCGCTCTCACCCGGGGGCATGCTTAAATCCATAATCAGAATGTCCGGCCGGAATTTGGCTACCATGGTGTAAGCTTCCCTGCCGTCTGCCGCCGCCCCGATCACTTCAATGTCATTCTGAAAATTGAGAATCATGGAGAATCCGCTGCGTACGATCGCATGGTCGTCTGCAATGACGATCTTCATCAGAAGCTCATTCCTTTCCTCGCGCAAATCATACAGGCACCTGTAAAATAATCACCGTACCCCTGCCTATCTCTGAATCTACGCTGAAGGTGCCGCCCACCAGCTCCGCCCGCTCCTGCATGCCAAACAGGCCAAGTCCGGTTCCATCCGGCTCGTCACCCTGATTAAAGCCGGTTCCCTTATCCTCTACCCGAAGCAGCAGTACGCCGTCCTTTTCGGTAAGGGAAACTTTAACACTGTCAACCTGCGCATACTTCAGGGCGTTCAGCACCGCCTCCTGGCACACACGGTACATGACGGTTTCGATCTCACTCCCATACCGTTTCTCGGAGAGCCGGGACTCATAATCAATCACCAGGCCATAGGTTTGCTCCACCCGCTTGAAGTGTGACCGGAATGCGGCCTCCAGACCGAAATCATCCAGGGCCGCCGGCCTAAGCTCTACCGAAAGGTTGCGGATATCATTCAGAAGCCGGGTCATGGAGACCTCGGTCTGCTTCATCTTCTTCAGCAGCTGCTCATCCGCTGTCATATATTTCAGCACACGCAGATCAATCACGGCACTCATCAGCTCCTGGGCTACGCTGTCATGCAGTTCCCGGGAGATCCGCTTGCGTTCATTCTCCTGCGCCTCAATGATATGCTTCATCATTTTGTTCTGGTAGAACTTCTCTTGCGTCTTGAACTGTCTGGTCAGATCCCTAAGCATAAATACTCTGATACCCTTCTCGTCATCTATGGTGTGAAAGGTGGCGGCATAAGGGACAATCCCCTTATCCTTCGTCTCCAGATATACCTGGTATGAGGTGAACTCCTCGGAGTCCGGTGTATGAAAATAACAATTGAGGCAGGTACGGAGCTCCGTCTCACTCGTGTATCCCCGGCAGGTCCCGCAAAGCGCCTCAGGATTCCCCTGATACAGCTGCTTCAGAATATCCTTGTCCACGATGTTCTCGGCAGCCGGATTCATGGCCAGGGCTTTCCCTTGCCGGTCAAAAAAGAACATCGCCTCCGAGCTGTTCTCAAACAGCTTTGTCATGAGCAGACTCTGCAGATCCGTTCCGGGTGTCATCAACTGAGCAACAATTCCTTTCCGTTCAAGTCTCCAATCCCCTTACGCGCTGCCCTGTCCAGGTCCCCCAGCATGTCAGGGCTTACCTGCCGTTCGCCCCTGAAACCGCCAAGAAGCACGCCTGCAACACGGGCATCATTCCACACCGGCACAGCCCCTATGCTGCTCAGATTCTCCATCTTGGTAATGGGATAGTTAAACAAGGTGTCCGGCTGCACATCTGTCTGCACAGACGGGATTAAGAAAGGCTTGCCGGTCTTGAACACGATGCCGGCAATCCCTCTGCCGGATTGAAGGACAATCCGTTTGTAACGGTCCGTTGTGTTCCCTGAGGCGTATTTCCACCGGATGACATAGTCATATTCCGCCGGTTCAGCAAAAGCCAGCGACATGAAGTCATATCCCAAAGCTAAGCGCATCCGGTCAAGCTCGATTTGGTAATCCACCTTATTGTTCATCGTTTCTCTCCTCATTTGAACAGGGAAAGAAATTCACCCGGCTCTTTCCGTTAATTCGATTTATTTCTTCTGTATAGGATATAACTTCTGCCTACATAATTCAACGGAACACTCCATACATGGACGAGCCGGGTGAACGGCCAAAAGGCAAAGATCGCAAACCCTGACAGAATGTGAAGCTTGAAGGAAAACGGCACCTCACCCATCAGCGACGGGTCCGGCCGGAACATGAATAAACCGCGGAACCAGACAGAAATCGTATCACGGTAATCAAACTCAGGCTGTACGGCATTCGTTACAATCGTGGAGTACATCCCCATAAACACGATGAACAGGAGGAGGGAGTTGACGATCAGGTCCGATGCGCTGCTGAGCCGGCGGACGTTCTTCAGCGTAAAGCGCCGCGAGGTCAGGATCAGCATCCCGAGCAGGGTAGCTGCGCCGAAGATTCCCCCGATATATACCGCGCCGATGTGGTAGAGATGATCACTCACACCGACGGCCTCCAGCCAAGATTTCGGGACAGCGAGCCCGCCGATATGGCCCAAAATAACCGGCATAATGCCGAGATGAAACAGAATGCTGCCGAATTTCAGCTGTTTCTTTTCAATAAATTCACTTGATTTAGCTGTCCAGTTGAATTGATCCTTACGGTAACGGAAGATATGGCCGCCGATAAAGACCACCAGACACATATAGGGGAAAATGACCCATAAAAACTGACCTGACATATTCATTGACTCAGGGCCTCCTGTTCAACACAAGCTTTGAAGGTTTCGCGCAATCCCTTAACCAGATGGTAATAGGGACTTTCATTCCGCTCCAGCGCCTTGAGCAGATGGTAGGTGCCGTCCTCAAGAATCGCCATCAGCATCCTGAAATTCTCCGGCGCTCCCGGGACCTCCAGCCACTGCGCGGCATATATAAATTCACACATCAGCGGTAAATAATCAGGCAGCTCCCCCTCCGGCATGGCAAGGCCGAACATTTCGTACAGAAGCTTCAGCTTGGCGAGCATCTGCCCCCGTTCCTTGGCCTCCTCGAATTTGAAATAGGTCATATACAGCGCGCAGTCCTTCTGAAAATCAAAGGTGGCCGCATAGCTCTCCTGAATCTCATCCAGGCTGAAGCTCTGCATTTGCTTCCAATAGGCATGCACGTGGGCATAACCCGGATGAGTGCTGTCAAACGCCTCTTCCAGAAAAGCCGGATGAAAGTCCAGCTTCTCCGGATACATCAGCTGCAGGGCGAAATAACCGAAGGATTCCTTGTAATCATGCAGTTTGATCAGATCAATCACGCCAAATCCCCCCGTAGAAATTCTCTTCATACATTTCCTTGCCGGTCTTCATGGTGTCGCCGGAAGGGCTGGCCGGTCCGCACCCGTCACAGCCGGAGCCGGAGCCGGAGCCGGAGCCCATGTCTCCCATCCCGCTGCCGTAACCCGCCGAGCCTTGGGCACGGTAAGGATTCATGTGCTGCTCCTTGTGGGAGGTCGGGATGACGAAACGGTCTTCATATTTGGCAATCGCAAGCAGCCGGTACATTTCCTCTGTCTGCTGTGCGGTCATGCCAACACGATCCAGACGGGTAAGATCGAATTCCCGGCCGGTGGACTGGGCGCGCATATAGGAGCGCATCATCGCCATCCGCTGCAGGGCTTCTTTGACCGTTTCCGTGTCGCCGGCCGTCAGCATGTTCGCCAGATACTGGATCGGTGTGCGCATCTCCTCGATGGCCGGGAAGATCATATCGGGATTCTTCAGCGAATCCTTGCCTTCGAAATAATTCATAATCGGGCTAAGCGGCGGTACATACCACACCATAGGCAGTGTGCGGTATTCCGGGTGAAGCGGGAAGGCCAGCTTGTGCTCAATCGCCAGCTTATAGACCGGCGAGTTCTGGGCGGCTTCCAGCCAATCCTCGGAGATGCCGTCTTTTCTCGCCTGCGCCATAATCTCCGGATCATGCGGGTTCAGGAACAGATCACATTGCGCCTTGTATAAATCCTTCTCGTCCGGCGTGGATGCCGCCTCAAGAACCTTGTCGGCGTCATACAGCAGTACCCCGAGATAGCGGATCCGGCCGGTACAGGTCTCGGAGCATACTGTAGGCAGCCCGGCTTCCACGCGCGGGAAGCAGAAGGTGCACTTCTCTGCTTTGTTGGTCTGCCAGTTGAAATATACTTTTTTGTACGGACAGCCGGTCATGCAGTATCTCCAGCCGCGGCAGGCTTCCTGATCCACGAGGACAATGCCGTCCTCATCCCGCTTGTACATCGCACCGGAAGGACAGGAGGCGACACAGCTTGGATTCAGGCAGTGCTCACAGAGGCGCGGCAGATAGATCATGAACGATTTCTCGAAGTTGAATTTGATTTCTTCTTCGATCTTCTGGATATTCGGGTCCAGCGGGCCGGTTACATGGGCTCCCGCCAGATCATCCTCCCAGTTCGGTCCCCATTCCAGATCCATCTTCTCGCCGGTTACAGCGGAATGGGCCCGCGCCACCGGGGAATGCTTTTGTTCCCCCGCATTCGTCAGATGCTCGTAGTTGTACGTCCACGGCTCATAATAATCCTTCATCTCCGGCATGTCGGGGTTGTAGAAGATTTTGCCGAGTGCGATCTTGGACAGCTTATTGCCGGATTTCAGCTCCAGCTTCCCCTTGCGCAGCTGCCAGCCGCCCTTGTAGAGCTCCTGGTCCTCCCAGCGTTTCGGATAACCGATACCGGGCTTCGTTTCCACGTTATTGAACCACATATATTCCGCACCCTTGCGGTTCGTCCAGGTCGTCTTGCAGGTCACGCTGCAGGTGTGGCAGCCGATGCATTTATCCAGGTTCATTACCATTGCCACTTGCGCTTTAATTTTCAAGCCAGTTGACCTCCTTCATTTTGCGGACGGCTACGTAGACATCACGCTGGTTGCCGATCGGACCATAGTAGTTGAAGCCGTAGCTGAGCTGTGCATATCCGCCGACCATCTGGGTAGGCTTCAGATGAATCCGGGTAGGCGCATTGTGGCTTCCGCCGCGCGTATCCGTAATTTCAGAACCCGGCACCTGAATGTGCTTGTCCTGGGCGTGGTACATGAACATGGTACCTCTCGGCATCCGGTGGCTGACTACCGCGCGTGCCGTTACGACACCGTTGCGGTTATAGACCTCGAGCCAGTCATTATCAGCAATCTGATGGGCCGCAGCATCCTCATTATTAATCCACACCGTTGGACCGCCCCGGAACAATGTCAGCATGTGCTGGTTATCCTGATAGGTTGAATGGATGTTCCATTTCCCGTGCGGTGTCAGATATCTCAGAACCAGGGCATCGGTTCCGCCCTTCACTGCCTTGTCACGCGGGCCGAAGACCATCGGAGGCAGCGTCGGCTTGTAGACCGGCAGCGCTTCGCCGAACTGCTGGAAGATCTCATGGTCAATGTAGAAATGCTGTCTTCCCGTCAGGGTCCGGAACGGAACGAGACGTTCAATATTCGTGGTGAACGGGGAATAACGCCGTCCCTGCTTGTTCGAGCCGCTGAATACCGGGGTCGGAATCACTTCGCGCGGCTGTGCGGTAATGCTCTGGAACGTAATTTTCTCGGCCGCCCGGTCTGCCGAGATATCCCTCAGCTCTACACCTGAATCCTTCTCCGCTGCAGCATAAGCCTTCTGGGAGACGCGGCCGTTGGTGGCTGAAGACAGATGAAGAATGGTATCTGCGGCCTGACGGGCGGTTAGCAGCTTCGGCAGTCCGTTCTTAATCGATTCATCGTAATGCACGCCGCTGATCTTCTTGAGTTCCTCATATTCTTCAGCGACAGAGAAGCTGATGCCGTGCGCGCCTGCCTTGCCGGTTTCCAGATTCGGTCCAAGTGAAGTGTATTTGTCATGAATCTGGGTGTAATCCCGCTCCACAATGGTGAAGTTCGGCATAGTTTTACCCGGAATGGCCGGCACTTCGCCCTTGGCCCAGTCTTTGACCAGACCCATCGGCTGCGAAATTTCGCTGATGGAGTCATGGCCCAACGGTGACATCACAACATCCTTATAGACGCCGGGCAGCTGCGACTTCGCCATCTCGGAGAATACCTCTGACAATTGGCGGTAGATATCCCAGTCGGAACGGGATTCCCATAGCGGATTCACGGCCGGATTGAACGGATGCACAAACGGATGCATGTCGGTGGACGACAGGTCAGTCTTCTCATACCACGTTGCGGCCGGCAGCACGACATCCGCATAGAGCGGTGTGGTGGTCATCCGGAAATCCAGGGCAACCATCAGGTCGAGCTTGCCCTCCACATCCCCGCGCCAGACAATCTCCTCCGGCTTCTGCTCTTCATTCGGCTCGGCCAGGAGACCATCGGAGGCTCCAAGCAGATGCTTCATGAAGTATTCCTGCCCTTTGGCAGAGCTGGAGATCAGGTTTGAGCGCCAGATGAACAGGGAGCGTGGGAAGTTCTCCGGTGCGCCGGGATCTTCCACGGCAAACCGTGTTTTCCGCGAGGTGATCTCTTCCACGGTGTGGCTGATAATCTCTGCATTCGTCTTCTTCCCCTGCTGCGCAGCCTCCTCGGCGAACAGCAGGCTGTTCTTGTTAAATTGCGGGAAGGAAGGCAGCCAGCCGAGACGTGCAGCCAGCACGTTATAGTCCGCCGGATGCTGGTAAGCTACATCCCCGCCCGTCGGTGATTTCAGCGAATCAGTGCCGCTCTCCTCATAACGCCATTGCTCTGTGGCAAAGTAGAAGAAGGATGTCGCGTTCTGCTGGCGTGCCGGACCCTGCCAGTCCTTGGCAAAGGCAACCGTTGACCAGCCTTCAATCGGGCGGCATTTCTCCTGGCCGACATAATGCGCCCAGCCGCCGCCGTTAACACCCTGGGAAGCGGTCAGCACCACCAGATTCAGAATGGAACGGTAGATGGTATCACTGTTGAACCAGTGGTTGATCCCTGCGCCCATGATGATCATGGAGCGCCCGCCCGTATCCAGCGAATTCTGGGCGAATTCGCGGGCAATCTGCACGACGACACTCGCCTTCACCGTCGTAATCTTCTCTTGCCAGGCCGGGGTGTACGGAGAGGATTCATCCTCATACCCCTTGGCATTAAGCGGGCTGTCTGTACGCGCCACGCCATACTGGCTCATCATCAGATCATAGACTGTGGCGGCATAACGTTCTGTGCCGTCGGCGAGCCGTATGGTCCGGGCCGGAATCATCCGTCTGAACGTGCCGTTGCCCGCATTATCAAAGAACGGGAACACGATTTCCGTCCACTCTTCCCCATGGCCCTCAATGGTCAGGGCCGGCTCGACCCTGCTGCCGTCCTCCCGCTCGAGAATCAGGTTCCACTTCTTGCCCTCTTCCCAGCGCTGCCCCATCGTACCGTTCGGAACCATCATCTCACCCGCTGCTTCGTCGAAGATGACCGGCTTCCAGTCCGAGTGCGGGGAGGTATCTCCTAGATCACTCGCCCGCAGGAAACGTCCGCCCTTCAGGGCATCCTCATGAGGGTCAAGCAGAATCAGGAACGGCATATCTGTATATTGCTTCGCATAATTCAGGAACATCGGCTCCTGTCGTTCCTGGTAGAACTCCTGCAGGATGACATGCGTCATGGCCTGGGCAAGCGCAGCGTCCGAGCCTGGATTCGGAGCCAGCCAGTTGTCGGCGAATTTGACGTTCTCGGCGAGATCCGGCGCGACCGACACGACTTTGGTTCCCTTATAGCGTACTTCCGTCATAAAGTGGGCATCCGGCGTGCGGGTTAGCGGTACATTAGAGCCCCACATCATCAGGTAACCGGCGTTGTACCAGTCCGAAGATTCCGGCACATCCGTCTGCTCCCCCCAGATCTGCGGCGAAGCCGGAGGAAGATCGGCATACCAGTCATAGAAGCTCAGCATTTGACCGCCGAGGAGGGAGATGAACCGCGCCCCCGAGGCGTAGCTGACCATCGACATAGCCGGAATCGGGGTGAAGCCCGCGATCCGGTCGGGGCCGTATTTACGGATTGTATAGATCAGCTGTGCGGAGATAAGCCGCAGCGCGTCGTCCCAGGCCACACGGATATGGCCGCCTTTCCCGCGCGCTTTCTTGTACTGGCTTGCCTTCTCAGGGTCTTCAACAATGCTGGCCCAGGCATCGACATAATTGTCATGCTCCTGGAGCGCCGTCTGCCACAGCCGCCACAGCTTCCCTCTGATATACGGGTATTTCACGCGCAGCGGGCTGTATTCGTACCAGGAGAAGGTAGCTCCGCGGGGACAGCCGCGCGGCTCAAATTCCGGCATGTCCGGCCCGCAGGAAGGATAGTCAATCTGCTGGTTCTCCCAGGTAATGATTCCGTTCTTCACGAACACCTTCCAGCTGCAAGAGCCTGTACAGTTGACTCCGTGAGTGGTGCGCACTACTTTATCGTGAGACCAGCGCTGGCGGTACATATTCTCCCAATCTCTGTTTTTCTCTTCAAGAATGGACCAGTTCCCGGAATAGCTCTCCACCGGTTTAAAAAAGTTAAGGCCGAATTTCTTCTTCATCGCTCAGGAACACTCCCTTCAAAATCTATTCAGTTAAGTCCATTATGGATCTCCCCGGCCCGGCTTCCCATTAGGGAAACACCTATTGAACCTCGGGAATTCCCTCGATCTGAATCCAATGCAAACAAGCCTTTCCCGCTGAGGAGAAAAGCTTGGTTCTGGCCGTTTATTGTACCCGGCAGGGGGCCTGTTAGGGACTTCCCTCTTTCTTGTCCGGGGAATGCCTTAGCGGGAATTACATTACAAATCTCTGTGTTATACTGACACAAAAACGGGAGGATGAAGCAACATGCCAGGACCCTCACTGCGCCAATTGCACGCTCACCATGCCATTCATCAGGGCGGGCTCTCCGGCGCTATAGCCAAGACGGAAGAAATGGAGGAACTGCTGGAAGCGAAGGAATTCGAAGTGGCGCACCAGGCCGCCGAGCATTTAATCGAGTACTGGGAGACGCGGATTATCAGCCACGCCGATGCGGAAGAAGACGGATTCTATCAGGAGATGGCCGGGAAGCATCCCGGCCTGCAAGACGCAGTTCTGCAGCTTGCACGTGATCATGATTTACTGCGGATTATAGTTCAGGATGTCAAAGTAATGCTGGCAGAAGAAGGTCTCACTCCTGAGGTGGTTCACCAGTTCCACGCACTGCTGGTAGTGAACGCGGTTCATAGCCGGGATGAGGAACGTCTTCTGTTCGCGGAGTAGCACGGCTGCTGCTCTCCTGCAGAATGGCACGCAGATCATCTCTATTCATCAACAGGTCCTCAAGCGTATACTCGCCCAGTACCTGCAGATAAGCTTGCAGGGCTCTGCCCAGCACGCCTTTGAGTCCGCACACCGGGGAGATCGGACAACTGCCGCCTGAAGGATGGAAGCATTCGACTAGATAGAAATCATCCTCCATCCGGCGCACGACCTCCCCGATATTGATCTTCTCCGGCGCCAGCGCAAGCCTGATCCCTCCCCCGCGCCCTCTGACCGTTTCAATATAGCCCGCCTTGCCGAGTTCATGCGAGACCTTCATCAGATGATTCTTGGAGATGCCATATGCGCTGGAGATATCCTGTATAGTTGTCAGCTCTTCCCGCTGCTTCGCTCCGAGATACATGAGGATTCGCAAGGAGTAGTCGGTATATAACGTCAGCCTCATCTCTTCTCTCCATTCTGTTTACAAATGCAATGCAGTCAACGGATTGCTGCCGCGAACAGCGGCTTCCATCAAGCAGAACAGGCTTTGCCGGCCTTTTACAAGGAAATTCGATGTCACACGGACAGATACAACGTCCAAGCAAGAGGGAAGTTTAGCAAGTCCCCTCGGCAACAAAACAAGCAAGTGGAAAAACAGCATCTATATAACGCCGGTTTGGCCTCTTTTGAAGAATTGTGATTATTTAAGTGCTGTTTATCCATAAGCGAAGAAAGAGAACGCGGATTCCGCCTTATGTAAGTGATATTATTTACAGATGATATCATATTTTTTGTCTATTTTGTTAAAGTGGTATTTTAAATATATCTTTTATCTTAAAAAGCGTATATATTAATTTTGTACTATATGGAGAGGGGATGACCGTTATTTTATCACAACAAACCCGTGACATTGTCAAATCCACAGCGCCAGTCCTGGCGGAACACGGCACCACTATTACAACGGTGTTTTACCGGAATCTGTTCGAAGCCCACCCGGAACTGCTGAATGTATTTAACCATGCCAACCAGGCGCAAGGCCGCCAGCAGGCGGCACTGGCCAATGCGGTCTACGCAGCGGCAGTCCACATAGATAATCTTGAGAATATTCTGCCCGCGGTAGTGCAGATTGCACACAAGCATGTCAGCCTCGGCATCAAGCCGGAGCATTATCCGATTGTCGGGGAATTTCTGCTGAAGGCGATCAAGGAAGTGCTGGGCGAGGCAGCAACGGATGAGATTCTTACAGCCTGGGAAGAAGCATACGGAGTTATTGCAGGCGCTTTTATCGGCGTCGAAGACAGCATGTATAAGGAAGCGCGCGAACAGGACAATGGCTGGAATTTCTTCAAGCCTTTTACCGTTGTGCGTAAAGTTCAGGAAAGCGGCAGTATTACATCGTTCTATCTGAAGCCGGCGGACGGCTTAGGCGTACCGGATTACAAGCCGGGCCAGTACATCTCTATCCGTGTGCTGATTCCCGGAGAGCAATACACCATGATCCGCCAATACAGCCTGTCGCAGGCTCCCCGGGCAGATGAATTCCGTATTTCCGTGAAACGTGAAGAGACGAATGATCCGAATGGTGTGGTATCCGTCTATCTTCATAACCAGGTGAACGAAGGAGACATTGTTGAAGTCAGCGCTCCGGCAGGCGAATTTCTGCTCGATGTTACCAAAACCACACCTGTAGCGTTCATCTCCGGCGGCGTAGGTATTACCCCCATGATGAGCATGTTCGAGGCAGTTGCCGCAGTAACACCGGACCGGCCGGCGGTATTCCTCCATTCCGCGCGGAACGAGGCGCTTGCCGCCTTCCGCCGGGATATCGACAGACATGCGGCTGCCATGAGCAGCGTCAAGACCAGATTCTTCTACTCCGGCGGTCCGGACGGCGTCATTACAGGTGAGATTCTGAAGAGTTATGTGGACATTACCGGCGATGCGTATGTTTGCGGACCTGTACCTTTTATGGAAGCGATGATCGGAGAATTACTCAAGCTCGGAATGGAAGAATCACAGATTCATTACGAGTTCTTCGGACCGGCACTTCAATTGAGCAGCAGATAGATTGCGGGCTAAGTACGCAGCCCATGAACCCGGTATACCAAAAAGCACACGGACCGCCTTCCAAATCATTACGATTCGGGGCGGTCCGTGTGCTTATTGACGGGAAAGCAGCCATTTATATAGTACCTGCGCATGATTGTGTATAGGGTCCTTCGCGGCATATATCAGTGTAACGTCCTGCGCCAGCGCCAATTCTGCGATCTCCGCAGCAAGTCTTCCCCGCGCCGGATCTTCCTCCAGCTCCCGGATATAGCTGTTACTGAATGCCGCAAACCGCTCTGGTATATGGCCGAACCATTGGCGCAGCCCGGGGCTTGGAGCAAGCTCCTTCATCCACTCGTCTATGGCAGCCTGCTGCTTCGTAATTCCCCGCGGCCATAGCCTGTCCACCAGTATCCGGTACCCGTCCCCCGGAGCAGCCGGCTCATAAACGCGCTTAAGATATATAGAGTAAGGAAGGTCAGCTGACCTCCGGCAGGAATGCTCCAACATCTAGTCTCCCTCCTGTTACCCATACTGGAACGAACCGTTGTTTAGTACACTCAATATACCATGGGGCAAATTGCCCTGCCAGTGACAGGCTGTCCGTAAGATTGCAATACCGTAGCAAGCAAGGCAGGGCTGCCCATATGCAGCAGCTATTCCGCCTCAAGAATGAAACGGTTCCACTTCTGCTGCCAGGCGATGTCGTTCCAGAATGGATGATGCGGTGCACAGTTGGAGCATAACGTCATTCCCCAGAAGCCCAGCGCCATACCTTTGCGCAGCGAATACTCGGCAATGAATTTGCCGACCGGTCCTTCCTCGAAACCTGCATGCAGCGGGGTATAACCGACATAACCTTCACCTATAACGACTGGTATGCCGGAATGCGAGGCCCACTCATGGGCTTCTTCCAGGCGCATATCCGCTTTTTGCAGCATAGCCAGCTTATGGGCACCGTAACGGTCATATAAATAGAGGTCCCACCGGTCCGGATCGGCCCAATCATGCAGGTAGATGAGCTTCATCCCGACCGGATTGCCCTCCATCCGCCATTCCTGCCCTGCCGGCAGTGTCCACTTCTCAAAGGGAGGTGCATCCTCTCTTAATAAAGACCGGACAAAGGCGTTCGGAAATGACATTTGTTCATCATTTAATCCGGCTGCATCCATGAGTTCATTTAATACGCCTTTAATATAGAGATGATAATGGGCGACCTGCATATTGCGGGCCACATAAGCCTTCGGATAGGCTTCATTCAGCGTATAGCTGGCCGTTATCAGGATGTCGGGATGCTGTGCCCGGAGATAATCCACCGCTTCTTCTATGTAAGGCTGCATCGCTTCTACCAGCTTAGGCGTATCCGTTTCTCCGATTCCCTGCTCCACGCCGACAGCGGTAAGCTGTCCGAATTCCACCTCGTTATGCAGCTCTGCATAGACGATTTGACTGGCGAAGCCTTCTTCTTTAACCAACCGGATGAGCTGATCCATGGAGCTGGCGATTGCCATAAATCGTTCCTTAGGAGCGATAGCGGCCAGTTCGTCGCGCAGCGCGGGATACGCCAGGAAGCTCGGACTCTGCTGATATTCCCAGGAAGACAGCATGATGTAGACGCCATGTGCCTTGGCCTGCCTGAACAGCTCCAGCAGGTGGGCATGCCCGTCCAGCTCGGCACCGCCCCGGCAATTATACCAGCGTGTCCGCTGCCCTACTTCTCCTAGGCTGCCGAAATGCAGCGGTCCCGGCCGTTTACCTTCCGCCGTGAACAATAAGAACGGCATCGCACAGATCCGGACCGTATTGTAGCCTCTATCCACCGCTTCCTGGAAGCGTGCGGCCAAATCGTGATAAGGCTCGCCGGGCAGGGTCATCGTGTACCAGGAGAAATCCCACATGGTGATGGTCAGTTTGCGCGGTAACTTTTGAATGACTGAATTCATTATTATCACTCCTAATTTGGGGATTCGCGTCTTATTCCGTTCTAATCACAAGCTCATACACAGGAACTGCACGAATGGAAGCAATATAGGCAATCAGCTCAGCAGCGGTCTCATTCCAGCCTGCCATTGTCGTATTACTGTTCACGACAGTCCCTTTGCGGATCGGTGATACATAGAGATACATTCCCTTGTCAACCAGCCGCTCTTCAAACCGCTTGAGTCCGATTTCCCAAGTCGTGTTGTTGCAGAAGTTATCATTAATGAGATCACCGTCAATGAAGGCATAGCCGATATCGCCGGTATAATCTATTTGGAGCAAGGCTTCTTTGACACCGTCCAGAGAGCCGGATGCGAATTCAAGAACCGCCCGTTCTTCCTTGACCTTCGTCCATGTAAAAGCAATATCTTTCTTCGGTGCGAGCAGTTTGTAGGTTGTGAATAAACCGTCCTTTGATGCTTCCACCAGCTCTCCGCCCGATACCGAACCTAAACCAGCTTCAAAATCAGGGAACACACTTAGCGTGACTTCCTCCCGATCCGTGGATTCCAGCTTAATCTCATCCCCCGATACGAGCAGATTCGAGTCCGTGAACAGGACACGCTGCTTGCCGCGGACTTCGGTTTTCCAGAACCCGAGGCTCTGCTTATCCGTCATAGTGTAGATGACAACTTTCTTGCCTGCAGCAGACACAAGACGCACGATGCCCGAAGTCTGCTCTTCCACTTCAATGATCGTCAGATCATCAAGCTGCCTGGTATGACCGACTTCGGTCTCAATACCCGCCACATCGTCCGATTGCAGCGCATAACTGCCCTTCATTCCTTCCGGCACAAAGAAGAAATAATACACTTCTTCTTCCACATCCAGCTTCGTAATCAGCTGCGCGGTTGCATATTTCAGCGTAATACCGGCCAGATCGAAGTTATACGGCAGAATCGCAAAGCTCTCGCTGCCCAGCGTCAGCTCACCTTGAGCGGGAATCGTTATCGTCTCACCGGGAAGCTCAATGCTGACGTTCATATCCTGCAGATCATGATTCTCCACATGATCCTGGAAATTATTCAGGAACAGGAAGCCGGAGCCTTCATGTGAACGGATGGCATAGCGTAATTCACTCACATCGTACGGATCTTGCCCGGAGGTGTCCCCCGGCAGAATCGTCTTGGTCAAAGCGAACTGATTCTGGAACCCGGTGAACAAATAATGCTGCAGCTTCGTCCGCTTGTACGATTCGCGCACTTGTCCGAATTCGCCAATCATCGCATTGAAATCATAGGAAATCTTCGGTGTCGCCAGATCGTTCGTGAACGGATTCACCTTTCCCTTAGGATTGCTACCCCCGTGGTACATATAGTATCCGAGCATATTGCAGCCCTCCGCTGTCTTCATGACAGACATGGCCGGAACACTGTTATACGGAAACTCGAACCGGTATTTATAGAACTGAACCATCCCGCCGCCCATCTCACAACAGGCATACGGATAGTCTTCCGGCTGGTAGAAGGGCTCGAAATTATAGCTCTTTGGAAGTTCGTTATTATGTTTGTCGCGGAAAATATACTCCGGTGTCGCCGGATGCTCCTTAATCCCGTCGAAGCGGTCTGTTTCATAATAAATCCACGGCCAGTACGCATATCCGCCCCATAATGGGAGCATATCCGGTACTGGTGTCGTAGCGCCGCCCCAGCCAGTACATGTATAAATAGGCGTATCGATTCCCGACTCAATCGCCAGATCTCTTAGCAGCAGCATGTGCTCATTCCCGCCGCTGCCGCCATTCAGCCACATATTGTTAATGCCGGTGGTAAGGCCCCACTGTGCCGAGGAATGGTTATGCTCATTCTCGATCTGTGTGCCGATAATCGGCCCTCCCTCTTTGTACAACAAGGCCTGCACCTGCAAACCGATTTCCGCATACAGCCTCCTTACATAGGCCAGATACCCTTCATCATTGGAGCGGACCTCAAACGGGCGTCCGAACAGCCAATCCGGCATGCCGCCGCTTCTCATTTCCCCGTGACAGAAGGGGCCGATGCGGATCATGACATAAAGTCCATGCTGATCACACAGCTGAATGAACCGGCGCAAGTCTTTATTGCCTGCCCATTCATATATGCCTTCGATTTCTTCATGCAAATTCCAGAAAATATAAGTCGTGACGATGTTAACGCCACCCATCTTCATCTTAATAATCTCATCTTCCCAGTAGGCTTCATCATACCGGGAGAAATGGAATTCACCGCACACACCAAAAAACGGCTCCCCGTTCTTCTCCATATAATAGTTCGTAAAGCTGATCCGTTCGCCCGAAGGGTTCACGCCGCCAAGCTTAATATGACCTGAGAATATATTCTTTTTATCATCATTTACTTTGATCGGGTAGTTCTTCATAAAGGTCTGACTCTCCTTAGTTCAATTCCCGTTCAACTACACTAAACCCGTTCGGCCGATACACGGTAAGCACTTGCTGCTGTCCGGGCGCTGGTTGCACAGGGAGGTTCAAGGTCAGGAGATCTCCCGGCTGCATATCTGGAATGACTAATCTGGTTCCTTCCTCGCCTGCTGAGGACACCGTTAAATAATAATCCCGCACGGCATAGCTGGGAATATCCTTCCGGCATGTCAGGGTTACCTCAAGCGCTCCGTCGTGCCAGACTGGTAGCTCTACCAGCAAGAGCGGTGAAGAGATCTCACGCAAGGCAGCAAACGACGGCTTCACCCGGTTGTAAATGTCTACAGAACCATGGATCCGCTGCTTCAGCTTCCCTTCACCCTCTTCGCCCATTTGCGTACGGTAATCATTTAGGCTGAAGAAGATTAACGCCGCGAACTGGGGATACTGGCGGTAGATTTCTGTTTTTTCGATAAGCAACCCGGTTCTTCTGGCGTCCCCGCCTTCAAACACCGGCTCACAAAGCCCATATTCAGCCACAACAATGGGCTTATCTGGGTAATCGGCAATAATCTGCCGGATGACCTTATGCTCATCCAAATCGCCATGCCACGTTCCGATATATTCGTTCCACATCAGCAGATCACCCGCACCAGTGGCATCCCTGTCAGGCTGATAAAGAACACTGTTGCTTACATAATTGATCAGCCGGCTCGGGTCCAGCTGCAGAAGTTCCGCCTTCAGCTGCTCCATATAATGCAGGGTCACGGCAGACTGGCCATCCAGCTCATTCCCCATCCCCCAGGCAAAGATACACGGATGATGCGCATGACTGCCAATCATCTCCCTGGCTTGAGACAGGGCAAGCGCGAAGGTCTCCTTCCCCGGCTCTGCCGGCTGCTGCCAATGAGGAATTTCCTCCTGAACCAGCAGGCCATTGCGGTCACACCAGTCCAGCAAATCATTTCCCTGCTGCCAGTGGAATCGTGTAATGACACAATTCGCTTCCTTCAACCGCTCAAGCATCGCAATCAGATCCGCCTGCTTCTCAGCCATTCCAGCCGCCGGATTCGAACCAGGCATCCACTCCACACCCATCAGCCGGACCGGTTCGCGGTTCAGCCACAGCTCATGTCCCTTCACGACAATCTCCCGGAAGCCAAACGGGCGGACTACCCGGTCCTGGACCTGATCCCCAGTGCGCAGTACAATCTCAAGCTCATACAAGTCCGGATGGTCAAAATGCCACAAATCAACCTCCTTGAGCTGCTGAATGGACGCCAATCCTGTGACGACAAGCGTTACCGGCCGGATCAGCCCGCCGTCATCGGCCCAGTCAAAGCTGTTGCCCTGGGGCAACGCCACGTCACTGTTGCTGTTGTCCACTCGAATCACAAGCCGGTTCCCGCCTCCCGCATGAATATATGGGGTCAGATCCGCTTCAAATGGGGTATAGCCGGAATTGTAGTGGCTGCCTGCCTCTACACCATTAACCCAGATATCCGTATCGCGGTAAGCCCCTTCAAAGGAAAGCCGTATCCGGCAGTCCTTCCACTCGTCAGGGACTGTTAACATTTGTTCATACCAGCCTGCCCCGCGGTATTCCTCCAGACCCTCCTGTACATTCCAGGTATGCGGAACGGAGACCGTAACCGGGGACGGCAAGCCTGAAGCCTGCCATCCTTCCTGCTCGCCTCGGGTTACAGGACCGGGCTGGAACTTCCAGCCCTCTTCCAGTCTTGCAGTGTAACGCCCTTCATTAATCAGGATACCCACGTCCTTTCACCTGTGTATTCTAACCCGATCTGACCCTTCACTTCTGTACACATAAGCGGCGGTGAATCATCGCACCTTGATGATTAGGCTCCATGGATAGAGCCGTTTCCAGCTCCTCAGCAGCTTCTAGGGTACGTCCGAGTCCAAGCAATCCCAGTCCGCGCATATACCGGCAGTGAATCACATTGCGGCGGTCCAGGTTATCCTCAAATACCAGGAAGTCCGGCAGCGACACCGCAAAGTAGTCCATTTTGATCTCATCAAAAATATGCTTCTCCGCATAATCAATCAGTTTATTGAAGCGGCGTTTGGCTTCCTTCTCATTATGCAGCTTCAGCCACGCCAGCCCCTGGTAGAAAATCATTTCCGGCGGCTGATCGTTGTAGAACATCGCGCTTGCCGGTTCATCCAGTCCCTGTGAAGCTATGGCATAACTGGCGACGGCTTCTTGTTTCTGCTGCAGAGCTTCGTAGGCCATACCGAGGTAATAGTAGATATTGTTCTCCCGGGCACCCTCCAGCTTGCCTTCACCCAGATTCAGCGGATAGACGAGAGCCTGCTTGAAGCGGGCAACCGCTTCCCCGTAAAGTCCAGCCTGCAGATGCTGTTTGCCAAGCTCCGTATGGGCGAACTTGTATTGTCCGGTTACTTTGCCTTCCCCGCCTTCCCAAGGGTGGAAATTCCGTGAGCTTAAGGCTGCGAGAGCTTCATCATACCGTTCAAGATTGTTAAGCAGCGTAACATATTCGACGAAAAGATCATCACGCCGCTCCACCTGGCCGCGCTTCGTTTCAAGAATGGCGAGGCGCTCTGCTGAGGTCCAGGCCAGCTTCTTGCGGAGCTGGTCCAGTTCAAACAGTATCCGCACATCTTCCGGTGAGCAGGCGTACGCTTGCTCAAGCGAAGCCATGGCCGCCTGCCGGTTATCCTGCTTGTTGAAATAGGCGAGTCCCAGGTTACGGTGAACTGTAGCGTAATCCCCCCGAAGCTCCCGTGAACGCTCCCAGCTTGCGATAGCCTCCTCCGGGCGTTTTTTATCATAAAAGAAGTTGCCCAGATAGTAATGCGCCTTGTCATCTTCCGGACTGGCCTCAACGGTGCTCTCCAGCAGTGCCAGCTCAAACAAAGTGTTAGGGAAGCAATAGGCTGGATCTGCGGACTGGCCGGCACGGCGCTGCTCTTCCGCCTTCTGAAGCTGCCCAGTACGTGCATACAGCTCTCCAAGAGCGTAATGCAGCACCGGATACACGGAGCTTCCGGCAGGAACAGCTCTTTCGCCAATCTCAATGGCTTCTGGCAGCAGGCCGCTGTCCATATAGTCTGAGATCAGATTAAGATAGTTGTGTGCGTCCCTGCGCATAAGCAGATGCAGTTCGGACAGAACCTTTTCAGCACCAGCAGTGTTTTCCAGTGCACGCAGTGCCAGCGCCAGCTCGTTATAGGCACCGAAATCAGCGATATCCAGACCCATAGTTTCCATAGCGAATGCCTTGGCCTGCTCCAATAATCCAAGCTTGCGGAGCATAGCTGCCTTCAGATTACGGGCTTTGTAATTGCGTGAATTGCGGATCAGCGAACGTTCCGCCTGGTCAAGCGCTTCCGCATACTCTCCCTTGTGACTTGAAATTTGCGCCAGAGAGAAGTAACCTGCATCCTGCCAGGCTGCCGACCAGACTGATTTGTGAAAAGCAGTATAGGCCTCGTCCAAACGGTTCTGGCCGCGAAGTGCGGCACCCAGCTGATAGTAAGCCTCGCTGTCATAAGGGTTAGGGTTCCGCCAGGTCAACCGCTCGATCGCTTTGCGGAAATGCTGCTCACCGTCCTTGTAAAGTCCGCGGCGCAGCAGCAGGATTCCATATGCCACATTCAGCCGGATATCTCCGCTGTCCCGCTTCAAGCCCTCCAGATAGTAGGCTTCCGGCTCGAACGTAGCGTGCCGGTATTGCTCCAGATGCTGGCCTGCCAGATACAGCTCCTCTGCTGAACGCAGCTCTTCCGGCGCCGCGAGCGGCTTGGCAGCATCGGGAATACGCTCAATATCCGGACGTTTCGGCTGATAGGAGATCAGCAGTCGGCCTTCCGCATTCCGGACGGACAGCTTCAAGTCATGCTCCTGCTCACCGTTCTCCAGTGTTATAACTGTCTGATACACATCCACCGGGGACACATCCACCGTCTCACGCAGGTAGCAGTTGGCTGCCCCGCTAAGTTCTACGACTGCCTGCTCCAGCTTTGAGGTCGCATACACCTTAACCAATGCCTGACCGGATTCAGCATCAATCTCCAAGTTGACAGCTGCGTCAATTGAAGCATTTTTCACGACCCCAATTTGCTTGTAAGGCATGAAATATTGCGCGAAGGTCTTCTCCTCATAAGGCTGCAGCCAGGTAAAGTCAGGCTGGTTGTCCGTGTATACGCCAGTCATAAGCTCAATGTACGGGCCATCCTCATCGGTCAACTGACGGTCCCACGCCTGGCCGAACTCTCCATTGCCCCAGGTCCATTGCTTCTTGCCGGGCGAAACATGATGATTCGCCACATGCAGCAGCCCAGCTTCTACGCCGTGATCATAGCCGCCGACGAAATTATAATCGGATTTATAAGCCATATAAGAAGTCGGAACCGGGATATTCTTGTAGCGGGAAATATCTACACCTTCCGAATAATCCTGTTTGTAATAGGTGCCGGTCGCGATCGGGAACCGGGATACATCGCGCTTGCCATGGTCGAATACGGCAGTTACATCCGGAGGAAACACCGATTGCGTATGATCATTGACCGCCACCGCCGGATTCGCCCACCACAGGAAGGTCTGCGGCTGAGGTGTCCGGTTGTAAACTTGAGCATTAATCTCCAGGTAAGCTTTGCCCGGATATAGCTTGAAGGCGGCGGTAACCTTGGTGCCGTACATCCGGTCAATTTCACTGACCCATACTGTAGCGCTTCCATCTTCGGTTTGCTCATACCGGTATTCTACCGGACCGAAGGTATTCGGGCGGTGATGCTGCGGCCAGTTGAATTCAATCCCCCCGGAAATCCACGGCCCGGCCAGGCCAACGAGTGCCGGCTTGATGACCCGGTTATAGTAGACGAAGTCGTAATTATTGGTCTTGTCGAGAGCCCGGTAGATTCTGCCGCCAATTTCCGGCATAATTTCAATCCGGACGTATTCATTCTCCAGGATCACCAGCTTGTAGTTTTTATCGGCCTTCACATCCGAGATGGACTCGATTACCGGGTGAGGATACACGCGGCCTGAGCTTCCCTGATAGACTCTTTTCTCCAGAAACATAGGATTGGGGTCAGCTTCTCCCGCCTCATACGTAGGAATCAACACACTTGTCTCCCATACCTGAACTTGGATTCCGCCAGACCCGGCTGGAGCCGCCTCCAATGTATGCTCTACAGCTTCTTGCTTCATGCTTGAACTGCCTCCCTAGTCTTGATAGTTATACTTTAGCGTCTGCCGGGGAAGGTTCCAATTGACGAAATGCGGGAAGTGATGGATTATATTCTTATTCGAAAATATATGAGAAGCCCAAAAGCATTAAACTTAAAGCGTGTTCGTCACTACGGTGAACATTTGGACTTCCGGCCGCTGTTGTCACCAGATTTCTTGATTATTGCCGCTGTCCGCGGTTTGAAATCCGGTGACAAAGGCGGTCGCTACCGCTCCTACAGTTCCAAATTTCCCCTCCGTTCCTATTCGCTTTTCGTTTATTGCTTAGTGATTCTATATATTCCCTTAACAGGGGGAGGGCAGCAGAAATGAGTCATGACCATATTCGCAAGCCTGAAGGGTTTGTCGAGGAGAAGCTATATGTGCTTCCGGAATACTGGATGAAGGAGCTGGAGCAGGAGGAGCTGACTGCTTCCTTATTTATTACGGACATCGGTTATTTCCCTAACGCCCAGTATCATTTCAGGGAACGCCTGGAAGGCAGCCCGTCGCATATCTTTATCTTTTGCGAAGCCGGAGCGGGCTGGATCGAGCTGAATCATGGAGAACGCATGCACCTGCAGCAGGGAGACATGATGATTATTCCTCCCGAAACCGCACACAGGTATGGGGCAATGCAGGAGAACCCCTGGAGTATCTACTGGTTTCATTTCAAAGGAAGCCACGCGAATAGACTGGTGCAGCTGTTCGGTTTATCTAATGCTCCCCTCTCATTATCACCAAGCGGTAAAGCCCGTTTAATTGAATGGTTCGTCCCTGCCTTTGAGATGCTGGCCGAACGGACTTATGCCCTGACTACACATATACATGTTGCGCAGACCGTAAGGCAGCTGCTCTCCGGAATTGGCCTGAGCGCCGGGAAATCCGCACAAGAGAAGAAACGCGAAACTTATCTGGAGCAGGCGGTTCAATACATGAATGGACACATGGGCGGCTCCATTTCACTCATTGAGCTGGCTAACCATGTAGGAGTATCGAAACAGCATCTGATCTATTTGTTTAATTCCGAAACCGGAGTCTCTCCGATTGAATATTTCCTGCGGCTCAAGATCCAGCGGGCAGGTCATCTTCTGGATCTTACTGAACTGAGCATTAAAGAGGTCAGCTCGGCCGTGGGTATTCATGATCCTTATTATTTCTCCCGGCTCTTTAAGAAGATTTCGGGCTTCTCTCCTTCAAGCTACCGGAAAATACCAAAGGGCTAACATTCCTTCACAACGATTAATGTACCTTTTAAATTCCGGTTCGACCCAAAGAAATCTCATTAGGAGGGCACCATGAACATATCAGTTCAAAAATTCAGGATCGGCAGGAAAACCGGAATCACATTAAGTATTATAGCTATCCTGATCATCGCAATTGTCGTTGTAAACCAGCTAACACCGCGTCCTTTTGTGGCTATTTTTAGAGCATTAATTAGTACCCAGGAGAATGCTGTAAATGTGGGTCCGTACGCTGAACAAATCATAGATGTTGAAGTTAGTGACGTAATCAGTATTCCTGTCGAGGGTTTACCCGATGCGCAGATAACCATGTATACCTTTGGCGTTGAATCAGACAAGCCTAAGCCCCTGATTTTATTCATACATGGCGGCGGCTGGACCGTAGGTACTGCGAAACAAGTGGGTTCCTTCTCGAAACTCTTAACGTCGGAAGGATATGTTGTGGCTTCCCTGGATTATTCGCTCGCTCCTGAGTACAGATATCCGGCTCCCATACAGCAGGCCGCAGCAGCAATCCATTATCTGCAGACTCATGCTGAGGAATACAATGCAGATCCTGCAAAGCTCTTCATCGGCGGTAACTCAGCGGGTGCGCAAATATCAAGTCAGCTGGGAGCGATGATTACTAATCCCACTCTTGAACAGCAAGTCGGGGTAAATTTGGATATACCGGCTGCAAACGTGAAAGGCTTACTGTTATTGAATGGTGTATATGACTTTGATACTGTAGCACGGGATAACTTCCCCGGGTTTAGAAAATATGCCTGGAGTTACACTGGACAGAAAGATTACGAAAACTACTCCAGATTAGACGAGCTTTCAACTGTAAAAAATATCACCTCCGAATATCCGGCAACATTTATAACCGCAGGTGATGCTGATCCTCTGGAACCTCAAACCTACGAAATGGACGCCGTTCTCAGAGCTAAGGGTGTTGACGTTACAAGTGTTTATTGGACAGGCAGCGGAAATAAATTGCCTCATGATTATATCTACCAACTACAGACGGAGCCTGCGCAAATCGCCTATGAAGAGGTTGTCAAATTTCTAAACGATAAATCGCAGCCATAGAAATTGAGCGCGGCAGCTAAATCAAACAGCGGCAATCCGTGACCTTATTTCCCCGTCCCGGATTGCCGCTGTTTCTTCATATGCTCCTACTCAACATCCTTCCCGGTAAACAGCTCCACTCTCGCTTTTACCAGCTCCGTATATTCCTTCTCCATCTTCTCAGCACCGGCTTTGTTCAGCTCTGCAATGAAATCATCGTAGATTGTATCGAACTCGGCTGTGCTGGCGAGGATGGCTTCCGGTATGCGCTTGTGGACGATATCCTGTGTTTTTTGATAGATGACCTGATAGTCCCCATCGGTTGGCACCGGCATGTTGTACAGCGCGCCCCACTCTTTGACCGGGAATTCATCCTCCGCAGGGAAGAGATCCTTCCAGGTTGTCGCTTTATAAGCGGCCAGGCTTTCCTTCTCTGCATCCGAATATTCGGCAAGGATCTGTTCGGGGAAGTTCGTGGTATAGTAATTATCCGTGGAATCCTTCACCCCGTCACCGTAGCGGACACCCAGGATGGAATATAAGCCAATCCCTGTATTCTTGGTGAAATTTGCGGCATCGTTAACCTTCTGGTCGAGAATGTCAGCAGGAATGACACGTTGTCCATTGTCCACATTGTATTGTTTGCCTTCGATGCCCCAGTTTCTCAGCACCTGGCCTTCTTCCGAGGACAGCCAGTCCAGGAATTTAATTGCGC
Source organism: Paenibacillus sp. FSL H8-0259 (assembly GCF_037963255.1). Taxonomy (NCBI): domain Bacteria; kingdom Bacillati; phylum Bacillota; class Bacilli; order Caryophanales; family Paenibacillaceae; genus Paenibacillus; species Paenibacillus sp. FSL H8-0259. The sequence goes on along the minus strand of NZ_CP150147.1, from coordinate 1,913,034 downwards.
GGACCGGATCCTTGCAGGCAGTGGTGATGCTGATGCCATAGCCGTCCACTCCTACTGACTGCATCGCATGATCCTTATACTCCTCACTCAGCGTCACCGGGAAATGCGCATACGTATACTCATCTTTGCCGGCCGCTTTGAGGGCATTCTCCGCATCCTGATACTCCCATTCTACAGAAGTGAGACCCAGCACCCGGCCGCTGGCGATTTTGGCTTTGTATTGATCATCCTTTTGGACAAAAGAGTCCTTATCGAGCAGCCCTTCATTATACATATGGTTCAGCCAGCGGAAGTACTCCTTCTCCTCCGGTTTCTTATAATGCAGCATCGTCTCATACGTCTCCGGATTCACATAATATTCGCCGTCATTGGTTCCGCCTGTAGTGACATCCCCCTGATTGGTGACGGTTATCATAACCTTCCAGCCGTCCGCGTTCACCGTCATCGGGATGGTCGGCTGCCCGTCCGTGGTCGGATGCTTGGCCGCATATTCCTTAAGCACATTCTCATAATCCTGCACCGTTCTGACCTCCGGATAGCCAAGCTCCTTCAATACGCGGTGCTGAATCTGAAAGCCGTTGGTTGCATCAAAATTCTGGTTATCCACACCAACATTGGTAGGGATCGAGTAAATGGCCTGGTTGTCGTTACTGTATTTCATCCGGTTCATGTTATCGCCCATTACTTTTTTGATATTAGGCGCGTATTTGTCGATCAGATCGGTCAGATCAAGGACGGCTTCCGCATCCACCAGCTTGCCCAGCTCGCCTTTGGCATAGATGAGTTCGGGATAATCCCCGCTGGCTGCCATCATGGAGATTTTGTCCTGACCGCCGCCGCTGCCGACATCGAATTCCGCATTCAGAGTAACCCCTGTCTTGGCGGTAATCTCTTTGCCGATATCATCCTGCATCTTGTTCCAGTTCGGACTGGCATCGGCACCAAAAAAAGTAAAGGTGACCGGAGCTGTATCATTTCCGCTAGTATTCCCGTTCGCAGCATTCCCGGCGTTATTGCCCGCATTGCTGCTGCAGCCTGCCGAAATGAGCAGCGTGCCTGCCAGAAGCGCCGTGCCTAGTTTTCTTGAAAGTATTGCCTTCATCTCTCTCATCCCCTTTTGCTGAATGCGTTTACAGTCTCATTTTAGCGCCGATGTTGGCGGATAACCTTGATTTTCAAGTCGCAGACTAGCATTATATAGACAAACACGTATTTCAGAGGTGGGACTTTATGAGCAATGTATATTTGAACTGGTTCACGACCGATGAGCATTTCCCGTTCTTTATTCAATACGGCGGGCACGAGGAAGATATGGATCTGCATATGCATGCGGATTTCTCGGAGCTTGTGATTGTGCTGAAGGGGCATGCTTCGCATATCGTCAATGATGAGGAAGCCTTTATCAAGAAAGGCAATGTATTCGTCATTAACGGCGGTACTCCGCATGCGTATAAGGACCCGTATGATTTCAAGATCTGCAACATTATGTACAAAGCCGATATGCTCAAGCTGGCCGGACCGGACTTAAGAACGCTGAACGGCTATCAGGCGCTGTTTGTCTTAGAACCCTTTTACCGCAGCATTAACACCTATAAAAGCAAAATGAACCTCCCCATCGTCAGCCTGGAATATGTGTCATCGCTTGTGGCCGGCATGATTACCGAATATGAGCAGAAGCACCACGGCTATCAGACCATGCTCGCCTCCAGATTCATGGAGCTTGTCGTTTATCTGTCCAGACATTATGACACTCAGGAGAAGGGCGTGGACAACAGCCTGATGCACCTCGCCAGTGCGATCTCCTATATCGAGGATCACTATCATGAACCGGTTACCCTTGATTCCATTGCCGCCAAATCCGATATCTCTGTCCGGCATTTGAACCGGATCTTCCAGGCGTATTATCAGACTACACCGATTGCTTATATTCAGCGCCTCCGGCTGGAACAGGCCTGCTCTCTGCTCAGGCAAACCAGACACCCCATTACCGAAATCTCCTATAGGTGCGGATTTAATGACAGCAACTACTTCACCCGCCTCTTCAAAAAAACGTACGGCAGGTCCCCGAAGGCTTACCGCAATCAGCAGTAGTATTTGTGTTTTACAAAATTATTCAGTATGTTTAAAAATATGAAAGGTGGTTAAGTAATGAAGATTCTCATCGTTGGCTATTTTAACGAGACCGCAAAATCAAATATTGTAAGGTATTTTCCGCAAGACTGGAACGTGGTTATTGTACCGCCCGGAGAAGAAATGCTGCATCATATTGAAGACTGCCAGGTACTCATCCCTGAACATATTAAAGTGGATTACAGCCTGCTTGCTAACGCCAAAAAACTAAAATTGGTACAGACGGGTGCAGGATTTGATAATGTAGATATCCCTGCCTGTACACAGCTTGGTATTTGGGTGGCCAATGCTGCAGGAGTGAATGCACAGGCAGTGGCCGAGCACGTAATGGCACTGATATTGTCTTATTATAAAAACATACCGTTTCTTGATCATTTCATGAAAAACAAGCTGGATGAACATCAATTGGACTATATAGGGAGTGAATTAAACGGTAAAACGATTGGGATTATCGGTTTGGGCGCTATCGGCAAAAAAGTAGCTGCGTTTTGCGGGGCTTTTGATATGAATGTGCTGGCTTATGCGAGACATGCTGCTCCTCAATCTGACGGTTTGGTGAAAATGACAGATTTCGATACTCTTCTAAGCACATCGGACATAGTCAGTGTACATGTACCCTTGACTCCGCAAACCAAACAGCTGATCAACAAAGCGGCATTGAGCAAAATGAAGAATACCAGTCTTTTCATCAATACAGCCCGGGGCGGGATTGTCAATCAAAGAGATTTGATAGATGCCTTAAAAAACGGGGATATTTCAGGCGCATGCCTGGATGTGTTTGAATCGGAACCGCTTCCCATTGACAGTGAGCTCCGGAATCTGGGTAATGTGATCCTTACTCCTCATACAGCAGGAATGCCTGATGGCCGAAAATTCCATAAAAAAAGATATGATTTCTTCATAAATAATATAAAACGTGTAGGAAATGATGAAGAGCCTGAAAGCAAGCTCAATCAGTTATAGTTTAAACTCCAGCGGGGACGGGTGACCCCGCCGCCAAGGCAGCAGTTGCAGCGGTCCATACAGCAGATATGCATGAACCGCTGCTCCATACTCTATACCGCGGGCTGATCCAGCGGCTCATAATCGAACCAGTCATACGCCGCCGGAGTAGCCAGCCCAGACCCTGACGTTGCATACATCGCAACGAATACGCCTGTGAATCCTCCGGAGATTTCTGTGCTGAGATGATGTGTCTCTCCGCTGCCAAGTTCCGTCACCCCGGACTCCGGGCTTTGAACCGAGGCTTCTATGCTGCCGGGCAGCGCCTTAATCCTCAGAATAACCGGTCCGGCCGGACATTCTTCTACATGCTCCACCCGAAGCGAACCGACCGTCCGCCGGAACACGGCGACTCTCCGGCCGTTCGCAGTGCGGAGGACCAGCTCATAATGATGCCTCTCATTCTTATACACCGTAAGCCCGGCTTCTTCTCCTTCATGCTGCGGCTCATAATCCAGCGCTGCTGCTATATTGGCCGTGAAGTGACTAAGCCGGCGGCCAACAAAAGCAGGCGCAGCCGCTTCATTCAGCGTGGCCTCGTGGCCATGCAGCACCAGATGGCCCGGCCGTTCCTCCAGCGACCAGCTTCCCTCTGCGGGATTGCGCAGAAAAGTCCAGTCCAGGCCAAGCCCGGTGCCGTCAAAGTGGTCCCGCACAGGCTTCTCCGGCCAGCGAACTTCCGGCAGCAGCGGCGAGTCCATAACCGGCTCGATGTGGCCGCCGTTCCCAATCACCGGCCAGCCTTCAGCCGTCCAGGTCACCGGAGCCAGAAAAGTTTCCCTGCCCAAATGATGCCCCATCGGATAAGAGACCGGTCTGATCCCCAGGCAAACCGCCCACCAGCTGCCGTCCTGCGCTTCAATCAGGTCCGCATGACCCGTAGCGTGTATGCTGCTGTGCATACTGCGGTTGGACAGAATCGGGTTATGCGGACAAGCTTCATAAGGCCCGTAAGGCTGGCGGCTTCTTGCGATAGTCTCCATATGCCCGTATTCCGTTCCGCCCTCGGCGATCATCAAATAGTACCAGCCGTTATTCCGGTAGACATGCGGAGCCTCGGGATGAGCGCCGCCGGTTCCCTTCCAGATCAGCATACTCTCTGTCAGCATACACCCGGTTTCGATATCAATCTCACACTGGTAGATCCCGTTCCCCTGCTCACCGTCCCGGGCGGACTGAAAGTAGACGCGTCCGTCCTCATCGAATAACAGGGAAGGATCGATGCCGCTCTGCGCAACCGGGTACGGCTGTGACCAGGGACCTTCCGGGTTCTGTGTCTTGACGAAGAAATTGCCCATTCCGCTAACGTTGGTGGTCACCATATAGAACCAGCCGTTATGATAGCGGAGCGTCGGGGCGAATATTCCGCCGGAGCTCCCTGCATTCTCCAGAGGCAGCTGTCCGGCCGTTGTAAGGCAGTGTCCAATCTGACGCCAATGAACAAGATCCCTGCTGTGAAAAATGGGTACTCCCGGATAATATTCAAATGTGCTGGTCACCAGATAATAATCGTCACCTGCCCGGCAGATGCTGGGATCGGGATGAAATCCGGGTATTACGGGGTTGGTATACTGCATTGGCCGCGCTCCTGTCCATTTTCAATTAGCTGTAACTATCCCTACCATTGTAAATGGAGCCGGCTATATCAAACCTTAATTTTCAAGTCACCCGATTAGGAGAATATAGACATTGCCCGCTTCGAGAGCCTCACCCATTTCGGCAAGGTGTTCAAGATGATCTCCGGCCTCCCGCCCCGGGATTAAGAACTTATAAGACTATTCTGCCATCAGTTAAGATCCCGTTAAGAAGGCAACAAACTAACGTATACGGAAGAAAAACCATGGTGACACCAAGAATAAGCAGGATTATTCTCACTTTCTGCCGGGATATGTGCTATGGCTGACCTTTAAGGCCGGTTACGCTTTTTACATGGAATAGAACTGCGTGTATGATTCCCATTAACACCTGTGCTGAGTTCCTGTGAGCAACTGGAGGGAGTCTTGAAGAGTGGCAGAGATACAGACAGCGAAAACCTATTATTTGGGGATTCATCCGCATATGCTGGATCCGGTAAGTCTGGAGTATACGAGCTTTGGGGTACTGTGGTACGAAGAGGGCAAGCAACGGTATGTTGTAGGTTACGGATTTGGGGCAGACCAGATCGAAACGCTGTTTCACTTTTGCAGAGCCTCAGCCTCCTTCACTTGTTCGAATGAACAGGTGCTGTACAATATTTACACTAGCATCCGAGACAAGCAGCAGGAACGTGACTGGCAGACGCGCAAGCGGCTGGCTTTGTGGACAGCCTTCAAGGAACCCTGGAAAAGTATGCCTGACGGCTGGTATGTCCTCCGGTCCCGTGACAAATTCCCCTTGCATCTGTCTGTTGTCCGTAAAACTAAATATAGTATCTGGCTGGAGCATGCGGCCGTTTGCGAGAATGAAGCCCAGCTTACGGGGTATCTGGACCGGGCGAAACAAACCCATCATTTAACATCAATAGTGCCTATGGAACTTCAGGAGGGCAGTATCCATGAATAGTAACAAGCTATCGCAGATTGAACTCTTTGCATTTGATACCACTCCTTCGTTCGCCGACAGACCGGTCCGGGCCGGTTCATTATATCTGCTGCTGCGGCTCACCTGGGGAGAACAAATTCATTACGGGGCATGCGAGATCGAGATTACACGAAGTGGACAATCCTTTGATTTGACGAAATGGGGGGCTCCTCTGAGATGTATTCACCATTCAACAGTGGAGGAGATAGTGGTAACCTTGCGCCGCAAGGAGCAGGAGTGGGCAACAGGTCAGCTTGGATTGCTGCAATCCGCCTTATCCGGCATTCTTCAGGCCAGGGTTCCTGTTACCGCGGAGCACGGAAGACATGCGCATCAGGTAAACTCTCATGCCGCCTTTACTCCATACCCGGTAAACAGCCGCTTCCGTGAGTTGACGTTATCCCGCTTGATCGACGAATCGGTCGCCTACTACTCCATCCTCCGGTAATAGAAATAATTGACCGCCCAGCTTATTCCTTCAACCGCCGCCACAACCGGTAGCCCTTGCGGACGATCTCCAGAATGGGCCGGGGAACCGGAAACATCCAGCGGGAGGCAACAGGCCGGTACAGGTGATAATACGCCTTCTTGAAATCCTCCCACATGCTGCAGTCCTCATCCTTCAGGAAATCGGATATATCTACGATCAGGCCGCGGCCGTCCTGAACCATCACATTCTTGGCGTGGACATCATGCGGGTGGAGTCCGCGGGACCGGGCATAACCCAGCGCGCTGTCAATATCTTCTATGGCCTGCGCGGTGATGAGAATTCCCCGTTTCATCGAGTCATAGAAGGTAACTCCTTGCAGCCGTTTCAGGATCAGAAAGTCCGGTCCGCTGTAATAGCATTCGGAGAATGCCGGATGACGGCCGAGGCGGCGGTACACCTCTGCTTCTTCCGTAAGGCCCGGCCTGCCCGGGGCGTACACCTTCACTGCATAACCGGGAGCTTCCGGATGATAGAATACGGCAGCGTAATTCCCGGTTCCCAGCACCTTCCAGGGCTTCGGCACGCTGCGGACCTTCACGGGTTCCAGTGGATCAACACTCTCTATCGTTGCTTGTGCCAATAACTCACCCTTGATCCGTTCTATCAGCTTCTCCATTCCACTCACCCCGCAGCTCAGTTCGATAATTGCTCTATCCTTCCAGTGTACGTGAAAACATACTAATGAGCTATCTTCTCCCCAAAGCAGCAAGAATCCGATACCCGTCAGATGGGCGACCGGCATAAGGCCCTGCAGAATAGATCACCGGTACTAACGTTACAGCAAGGTTAATGACGTTGAATATACCGGCTGCAAAAACTAGATTGTCTATAAATGCACTCTTTGGAACAGTTAGATATACAACGAGCATAGAAACGGCTAACAATAGCGAAACGATGGGGCCGCCTAATGCGATGCCAATAATTTGCCTTTTTGAAAGAGCTGCTCCCTCATCCTTTGTCGAAACGCTACCGGTTAAACCCCAGGTGAAGTGAATTTTCAAACGGCCTAATCTCAATGATGCCTGTTGGCTGGGATTATCTGACCCCATACAGACCAGCACTTCCTTCTTCGTTAAACCTATTGCAGCAGCGGCATGGCCCATCTCATGAAGGAACACAGATAAAGGGACTACGAAGATATAAAAAATAATCATACTGAGTATAGAAAACATCTTCCACTCCCTAACCTACTCGAATTATGCCCTTGGGGACCACAGCCAACACACCAAAGCTCCCTACTGGGCATTCAACAGACCACCCTCCACACGCTCATTGGATTCGCACACCCACGGCAAAGTTACCCTCACGCTGGTTCCTGCCTGAAGTTCCGAATCCACCCTAATCTGGCCGCCGTACATTTCAATTAATTGTTTACAGATGGACAAGCCGATGCCTGTCCCTTTTTGCTTGGTGGTAAAGAACGGATCGAAGATCTGCTTTAATTTATCCGGCGGTATCCCTTCGCCATTGTCTTTGAAGATCAGCATGATTTCATGGGTCTCATTCGCCGTGGTCACTGTAATATCTATCCTGCCTTGGCATGCGGTGAAGGAATCAATGCTATTCTTCAAAATATTCAGGAAGACCTGCTCCAGCTGTGAGGCATTTCCGAAAGTCAGAATAGTTTCATCCGAATAATCCACTGCCAGAATAATATCGCCGCTAAGTATGAGCTGATTCACAATGTTGTTCACTCTATGTATAACCTCGATTACATTAAACACTACGCCGCTATTCTTCGCATGATCCCCTTTCCGCGACAGCATCAGGAAGTCCGTAACTAAGCCGTTCAGCGTATCGATCTCTTTAATTGTAATATCCATATAGGCACGCAGTTCATTAGCTTTGATCTCAGGCTCATTAAGCCTATTATTCACAAGCTGGGCGAAGCCCTTGATTGAAGCCAGCGGATTACGGATTTCATGTGCCATACCTGCGGCCATCTGCCCCATAACCGCAATTTTTTGTTCATGCAGATTGTCGATCTGCTGGTTTTTATTAGACAAATAACCTTGAGCGAAGCCGGTAAACCGGGTCCAGTTGGATTCCATCAGCCGATTATAGAAAAACAGCCGGTTCGCCGAATCATCCACAAGCGCTTCAATGGTCCGAAACATCATATTCTGGGCGGTTAAGTTCAAATCTTTGCTCATTTCAAGCAGAATATCAAAATGGTCGCCAAATATCTCTGCAGTATAAGCCCCTTGCGTAAACCCCTCTTGCTCCTGTGTATGCAGGTACTGCTCATAATCAGAAGGCCCCAGGAACAATGCTTCTATTATAGACATTAAGGTCATAGTGAAGGTTGCATCCAGCAATTCCTTATGCGTCTCTATGAACCAGGCGGATTGGGGGTTTTTCATGATTACAGAGTGATAATGAGTGTTCAGAATCATTGAAACTGCCGGTGTTAATGACGAGCGCAACTGATTTTCACTGTATCCCATTTCCATCCTCCCTCTTTGCATGATGTATTCAATATATGTTTATATTTTCCTGCTTAAAAATAAAGCAAATCTATATTTATTTCAATTTTAAAATATATATTTGTATAAATATAGAACACCCCAAGCCTTCCGCTTAGGCGGAGTAGTTTGGGGTGTTGGTAATCATCCATAATGAACACATCAAGGCGCTAAAGCTGCTCAAAAATGTATAACCCTATGTTCCTCAGCGCTTCTGTACGTTTCGAATACAAGCTCCAGCGTCTTCAAATTGTCTTCTCCGCTCGTCTGGAATTCCCCGCCCGTGTTCAGGCAGTGAATGAAATGTGACTGCAGGCGGTAGTGGCTCTCTTCGAAATCAAGGCCGTTGTTCTCCGAAACTATAGTCTCGACACCATTGTTATCAATCACGCTGATGGTGCCGCTGCTGTATAGCTTCACTGTTGCCTTATCGCCCTCGATGATCAGCTGCTCCAGATGATTAGGCTGCACAGGTGCCGATAGCTTGCCCTGCAGATTCTGCCGGGTCGCCCAGCTCATATCCATTAAGCCCATATAATTCTCGTATCCGAGAGTAATCAGTCCTGCATCCTCACCTGTAATGTACGGGCTGATCCGTCTCATCTCCGCATACAACCGCTTGGGGTCTCCAAACAGGAACCGCCATGTATCATACCAGTGAACACCCATCTCATAGAACAGCAGCTTCGGCATCTCCCGGAAGAACGGCTGCGGAAGCTCATTCTCCGGTGCAAACCGCGGCGAATAATAATCGGTATGGATGTAGCGGATCATATTTAAATCTCCGGCTGCACCATCAGCAAGTAATTGCTTGAGGGTCTGGACCGGCTGCAGCCAGCGCCAGTTCTCTGTGACCATCAGCCGCACCTTCGCAGCCTTGGCGGTTTCAACCATGCCACGGGCTTCTTCTATGGAACGGGCAAACGGCTTCTGGCACATGATATGTTTGCCTGCCCGGGCAGCTGAACCTACTAACTCCGGATGGGTACCGGGCGCAGTAATTATATCGATCACATCTACATCAGCAGCAGCCAGCATCTCATCCAGCGTAGCGTACAGCTTATCGGCGTGAATACCGTATTCCTGTGCTTTTCTATGCAGCCTTTCCGTATCTGTATCGCATAAGCCTTGAATCTGAACCCCGGGGATGCGCTGCCATGCCTTCAGATGCTTATCGGACCAATACCCCGCACCCACAACACCTATCTTCCACATATGCTTCACCTCTAACAAGATTCCCCCAGTTGCTGATTGTCCCCATAGTGACGTGTCATTCTCACCGCCATGTAAGTCCGCCCGGGCAGGCCGATCCGGAAATTGCCTTCATAACTGCCCTCAAGTGTCTCCACGGTCATGTTCCAGGTATCGAGCAGCTCAACCTTATAGCGGATATTCGGGTTCAGCTTGAAATCACGGAACATAGGCTGATTGAACCCGAAATAGAACAGATAATATTCATCTTCAACCCCGGCACAAGGCAGATCCCACTGGGAAGGCAAGGGGTTCAAGCCCCCGGCAGGCCCTTCTTCCAATACACGCCGCAAAAACGCAATACGCTCAGGACTGGTACCATAGAGCTGGCCGCCTTTGGCCCACCAAAGCTTCTCCTCCGGATGCAGATAGGTTTCACCGTGCCCCACATATCCTCCGCGGACGAACCCTTCCCAGAACCGGCGGGTCATTTCTTCTCCGGTAATGTTTCCCCAGCCGTGTTCGATGTTGCCTTCATAAGCACATTCGTCGATCACTACCGGCTTGTTCCATTGTTGTCTCCATTCGTCTGTACTCTCAGATGTCTTGTATACGTCAACACGCTGAATACTGCAATGGGTAACCCAGGGTTTGCCAAAGTCGTAGAATATCGAGCCATTGTGGTTGGAGATCAGGTGCTGATAAGGATCATTATCTGTCACGATTCGGGCGTATCGCTCCCAGTCCTCAAGCGTTTTGTTTCCCATGAAATCATATTCATTCGCAAGAGACCACCAGATGTGACGGTAAGCCGAGAGTCTTGCCACAAGGTAACGAAGGTAGCGGTCATCCGCTTCCCTGCCCATATCAGCGTATCCCCAGCGGTCGTAAGGATGGAATAGAATGAGATCTGCCTCAATGCCAAGCTCACCGAGGTCGGCAATCCGCTCCTCCAAATGCCGGAAAAATGCCGGGTTAAATCTGCTGTAATCCCAGCCATCCTCAGGCGAGCCTTCGAACGGATAATACACCGGCTCATTAGAGTTGTAGGAATATGACTTAGGGAAGACGCACATTCTTAATTTGTTGAATGGAGCCGCTTTCAAAGTTTCCAGAGTCTGCTGTTCCATCTCTTCTTCCTGGTGCGTCCATGCGTAGCACGTGGTTCCAACTGGAAGATACGGCGTCCCGTCTTCATAGGCAAAATGAAAGGTATTCCTGACACGGACCGGCCCATGATTCCCTGTACTTGCCGCTGCACATTCGAAGGCTCCTTCAATCCCGTGAAGAGCGGGTTCTGAGCTGCTTGTCCGGAACCCCCACTTCCCTGCGCTGCCTGGCATGAACCGGATGCGGTACACTCCCTCCCCGTCATAGAACCCGGAAGTTTGAATAGAGCGTTCTCCGAGTGTGAATTCTGCATGCAATGAAACATCCGTATACGGATTCCCCTGTACAAGCCCTCCATGCAGTACAATTTCACATACTCCCCATTGGAAGACCGGGTCCGGGACCGAAATAGAGACACTCCCTTGAATAGTCATAATACCTGCTCCCTTCTGTATGAAACATAAGATAAATAACAAGCAAATAACTTACCAACACCAACTAAATATTAACTAAACAATATGTATATAAATCAATATTGTTTATATAAACAAATCCTACACTACGCAAGTAAACTTCGTCAACAACCTTATTCCCCACTGCAAATTAATGCTAAATCAGGAGTAACCTTAACTAAACATAACTAAACAAAACGCATAACCCGTCGAAACCCCTAACACCTCACCTTGTCGTTCCCATAAGAAATCTGTCCAATTGCTATATTTAATATCTTCCCTTACACTAAACGTACTGAACATGTTGGGAATGGAGGAATATCCATTGAATATGGAGGAGCTTGCTAAATTGGCCGGGGTCTCCAAAGGAGCCGTCTCTCTGGCACTGAACGGGAAACCGGGGGTTTCACAGGATACACGTGAGCGTATTCTCCGCCTGGCCAAAGAATTAGGATATACAGGTAAAGGACGGGCGGCGCACGCAGATCCGAACGGCAGATCCTTGAGGTTCCTGGTGTTCACCAATGCCGGGCTTGTCCATGAGCAATATTATCAGCAGCCTTTTTTCCGGGAACTCATTCATTATATTGAAGAGCGCTGCCGTATGGGCGGTTACAGCCTGATCTTCTCAGCGATCGAAGAGAAGCACTATGCGGAGGGAATCCGGACGATTATGGAGGAACGGACCAGCGGAGTTATTCTTCTGGGCACCAATTTAGGGGCCTCCAGAATTGCCGATATTGCGGACAAGCTGCCACACCTGGTCGTTCTGGACACTTGCTTCGATGCGCTCCCTGTCCATTTTGTGGAGATCAACAATTACATGGGGGCTTATCAGGCGGGGACCTATCTGGCAGAGCGGGGCCATCAGAGAATAGGTTATATCGCTTCCGAGGAACGGATCCATAACTTTGATGAGCGGCAACGGGGATTCATGTCTGCAATGGCTGAATATCATGTGGAGATATCCCGGAGCAACATTCTGGCGGTGCCCCCAACCATGTTCTCCTCCCAGGAGCCGTTACGGGACAAGCTGCAGCACTTAAAGGAGAGCGGACAGCCCTTCCCCACAGCCTTCTTCTGTGAATGTGATTATATTGCCATCAGCGCCATGAAGGCGCTCAGCGAACTGGGCTTCTCGATTCCGGATGATGTGTCTGTCATCGGATTTGATAATATCAACGAAGCTCTTATCGTGACACCTGAGCTGACTACTGTTCATGTAGAGAAAGAACGGATGGCTGCATGGGCTGTTGATTTGTTAACCGCTGCCATTCAAAGGCCGTCTGCAGTCACCACCAAGGTCAAGGTCGATACGCTATTTATCGAAAGATCATCCTGCCTGCGGCTTGAACCTTCCCATGAATCATTTTAATAAAACAGGAGCCTGACCCCAGCAGCCTTTTCACGGCTTTGGGGTCGGCTCCTGTTTTTATAAGTCTTAGTTACCGTTATCCAGCCATGTACGCATCATAGATAACAGCTGTGCACTGTTGACTGGTTTGGTAATGTAATCCGAGCAGCCTGCTTCGAGGCACAGCTCCCGGTCTCCCTTCATCGCTTTCGCCGTCAGCGCAAGAATGGGGAGGTCCTTGAATTCCGGCTTGAGCCGGATGGCACGGGTCGTTTCATAGCCGTCCATCCCCGGCATCATGATATCCATCAGGACAATTTCGATGTCCGGTGTCTGTTCCAGAAGAGTGATGGCATCCTGGCCGTTCTCCGCAGGGATGACCTTCATCTGATGACGTTCCAGAATGGAAGTGAGTGCGAAGATGTTCCGGATATCATCATCCACTACAAGCACTTTCTTAGACTCAATCATTTCATCCGAGTGATGCAGCTTAACCAGCTTATCCTTTGAACCGGACGGCAGGTTCTCCGCCTTGCGGTGCAGGAAGAGGGTCGTTTCATCGATCAGCTGGAGATTCGATTTCACCTCTTTGAGCACCGCCATTTTGACCAGCTCATCCCAATCGCTTTCTTCCGCCGGTGTCAGCTTCCTGCTCATGTGGACCAGGACGGGAACCTTTTTGTTCTTCGCGTTCTTGTACATATCCCGGATAAACCGGATGAGATTCATCTCCGGCAGGCTGCTGTCCAGTACCACACAATCGAATTCTTTGGTATTGATCTGGTTCAACGCTTTGCGTGCCGTGTCCACTGCCGTAAGACTGATATCAGGGTTGCTTAACAGCTCAATGATTTGCTTGCGCTCTTCCTCATTCTGGACCGCCACCAGCAGATTCCTGGTCTTCTTATCCGCAAACTGGTTCAGACGGTCGAGCGCATTCTCCAACTCTTCATTGGTCACCGGTTTGCGGAAGTAATCATGAGCGCCCCGCTGTAACAGCAGTACCTCATCCTCATCGACCGTCATCACACAAACCGGAATATGCCGCACCTCAATATCGTTCTTCAGCTGCTCGAGTACCAGCCAGCCGTCGGCGTCTCCGCCAAGATGCAGATCGAGTGTTATAGCAATCGGCTGGTACTTATGAACAAGCTCCAGCACATCATAGCCGCTGGATGTAATCACGGCTTTGATACCTTTTTTGTGGAGCATATCCAGCATAATTTCATTGAACTTCTGGTCATCCTCAATAATCAGGAAGACACGGTCTCCCGGCACGATCTGATCCCGGTCATCAAGGAACGTATCATCTGCCGGCTTAGCCAGATTACTTCTGCGTTTGGATGGGGTGATATCGATCACCTCCGGAACATGTGCCTTGGGGATCTCCGGTTCGGTGAATTCCGCTTCAGTAGGCAGGTACAGATTAAAGACGCTCCCTTTGCCCGCTTCACTGTACAGGGTGATTTCTCCGCCTAACATCTCGGCAATCTCGCGGGATATGGCAAGACCCAGGCCTGTCCCGCCGTATTCCCGGTTCGTGCTGCCATCCGCCTGCTGGAAGGCTTCGAAGATAATCTGCTGCTTTTCAGGCGGGATACCGATTCCCGTGTCGCTTACAGAGAAGCAGATCACCGTTTTGGCCCGCGTCAGCGATTCATTCTCCGGATGCCAGCCCTCGCCTGCTTTGCGGATCTGCAGCATGATCTGCCCTTGCTCCGTGAACTTGAAGGCGTTGGACAGCAGGTTCTTCAGAATTTGCTGCAGCCGCTTGAAATCCGTTGCTATTCTGGCCGGTACGCCGGAATCAATGATGATCCGGTAGTCCAGCTTCTTGGCATCCACCATATGGCGGAAGGTACGGTCCAGCCCGTCTGTCAGCTCTGCCAGAGAAACCTCGCTGTAATCCGGCGTAATCGTGCCCGATTCGATTTTGGACAGATCCAGAATATCGTTGATAAGGTTAAGCAATTCAAGTCCGGAGTCCTGAATGGTCTTCGCGAACTTCACCTGAATCTCATGAAGATTCTCATCCGGGTTCTCGGCCAGCTGTTCTGCCAGGAGCAGCAGGGAATTCAGCGGGGTTCGCAGCTCATGCGACATGTTGGCCAGAAACTCGGATTTGTACTTGGACGTGAGCGCAAGCTGTTCCGCTTTCTCCTCCAGATAACGCTTGGCTACCTCTACCTCATGATTCTTGCTCTCCACTTCCGCCTTCTGCAGCACCAGCAGCTTCGCTTTATCCTCAAGCTCGTCATTCGTACTCCGCAGCTCCATCTGCTGCTTCTGGAGCTCCTCGGTGAGCGACTGTGATTGGATCAGCAATTCCTCCGTACGCTGGTTCGCCTGCATGGTGTTGATCACAATGCCGATGGATTCTGTAAGCTGATCCAGGAAGGCGATGTCGATATCACTATAAGGGCGGAAGGTGGCCAGCTCCAGTATCGCCAGCACCTGATCTTCGAAAATAATCGGCAGCAAAATAATATTAAGCGGGGTAGCTTCTCCCAATGCGGACGAAATTACAACATAGTCGCCCGGCACATTGGTAAGCAGGATCCGCTGCTTCTCAATCAGACACTGGCCGACCAGCCCTTGCCCGGCCCGGAATTCATTGGCCAGATGCTTGCGGCTCTGGTAAGCATAGCTGGCGAACAGCTTCAGAACCGCTTCACCGTTAGAAGGCTCATTGATGTAGAAGACCCCATGCTGCATAGATACAAGCGGAGCCAGCTCGGACAGGATCATACGGCTCACCGCATACAGATCTCTTTGCCCTTGCAGCATCCGTGAGAATTTGGCCAGGTTGGTTTTGAGCCAATCCTGCTCTGTATTGATCCGGGTCGTCTCCTTCAGGTTCCGGATCATTTCGTTAATATTATCTTTGAGTGTCGCGACTTCCCCGGAGGCGGATACGTCGATGGCCCGTGACAGATCGCCATTCGTTACCGCCGTGGCAACATTCGTAATGGCCCGCACCTGCGTGGTAAGCGTACTCGCCATGTAGTTAACGTTGTCGGTCAGGTCACGCCACGTTCCAGCTGCTCCAGGCACACTGGCTTGTCCGCCCAGTTTCCCTTCGGCGCCTACCTCCCGCGCCACCGTGGTCACCTGGTCGGCGAAGGTCGCCAGCGTCTCGATCATATTATTGATGGTATCGGTCAGCTCGGCGATTTCACCTTTGGCTTCCACGGTCAGCTTCTGCTTCAGATTACCGTTCGCAACGGCAGTCACAACCTTGGCAATCCCGCGCACCTGATCCGTCAGATTGGTCGCCATAATGTTAACGTTGTCGGTCAGATCCTTCCAGATCCCCCCGACACCGCGCACCTGGGCTTGTCCGCCCAGCTTACCGTCTGTACCGACCTCGCGCGCCACACGCGTAACCTCGGAAGCGAACGAATTCAGCTGGTCCACCATCGTATTAATCGTGTTCTTCAGCTCAAGCAGTTCGCCTTTAACGTCTACCGTAATCTTCTTGGACAGATCGCCGTTCGCTACCGCTGTCGTAACACCGGCAATGTTGCGCATCTGAATGGTCAGATTGCTGGCCATGTAGTTGACCGTATCGGTCAGATCCTTCCAGGTACCGGAAACATCCTTAACTTCCGCCTGCGCCCCGAGTTTGCCGTCCGTACCGACCTCGCGCGCCACACGCGTAACCTCGGAGGCGAAGATCGAGAGCTGGTCCACCATGGTGTTGATCGTATTCTTCAGCTCCAGAATTTCACCTTTGACATCTACGGTAATCTTCTTGGACAGATCCCCTTTGGCTACCGCCGTCGTAACGTCCGCAATATTCCGCACCTGGTCCGTCAAATTCCGGGCCATATTATTTACGCCCTCGGTCAAGTCTTTCCAGGTTCCGCCGACGCCCTTCACCTGCGCCTGTCCGCCCAGTTTGCCGTCTGTACCTACCTCGCGGGCCACACGCGTCACCTCGGAGGAGAACATCGAGAGCTGGTCCACCATCGTATTGATGGTATTTTTGAGCTCCAGGATTTCGCCCTGGACATCGGCAGTGATTTTCTTGGACAGATCTCCGTTCGCTACTGCCGTCGTTACAACAGCAATGTTACGCACCTGATTGGTCAGGTTTGAGGCCATATAGTTTACACTCTCGGTCAAATCCCGCCAGGTCCCGGCAACGCCCTTAACCTGGGCCTGTCCGCCCAGCATGCCCTCGGTACCCACCTCACGCGCCACACGGGTAACCTCGGAAGCGAAGGTAGAGAGCTGCTCCACCATCGTGTTAATGGTGTTCTTGAGCTCAAGGATTTCTCCGGTCGCATTTACCGTGATCTGCTTGGACAGGTCGCCCTTGGCCACCGCCGTCGTCACTTCAGCGATATTACGCACCTGATCGGTCAGGGTACCCGCCATAAAGTTAACGCTGTCCGTTAAATCCTTCCAGGTGCCGGATACGCCCTTCACATCCGCCTGACCGCCGAGAATTCCTTCCGTGGAGACCTCCCGCGCCACCCGTGTCACCTCAGAGGCGAAGTTGCTGAGCTGATCCACCATAATATTGATGGTGCTCTTCAACTGGAGAATTTCGCCTTTCGCATCGACAGTTATCGTCTTGGATAAGTCGCCCTTAGCGACAGCGGTTGTTACTTCGGCAATGTTACGCACCTGATTGGTTAAGTTCGAGGCCATGTAATTTACGCTTTCCGTCAAATCCCGCCAGGTGCCGGATACGCCTTTGACATCTGCCTGTCCGCCAAGGATCCCTTCCGTACCGACCTCACGCGCCATCCGGGTAACCTCGGAAGCGAAGGTCGACAGCTGATCCACCATCGTGTTGATGGTGTTCTTGAGCTCAAGGATTTCGCCCTGGACATCGGCAGTAATCTTCTTCGACAGATCGCCGTTTGCGACCGCAGTGGTCACAACCGCGATGTTACGCACCTGGTTGGTCAGGTTGGAGGCCATGTAGTTTACACTTTCGGTTAGATCGCGCCATGTACCCGATACATCCTTCACGTCTGCCTGCCCGCCAAGCTTACCCTCCGTGCCAACCTCTCGCGCTACACGAGTAACCTCGGAAGAGAACATGGAGAGCTGATCCACCATGGTGTTGATCGTATTTTTGAGCTCAAGGATTTCTCCCCGTGCATTTACTGTAATTTGCTTTGACAGATCACCGTTCGCCACAGCAGTCGTTACCGCCGCAATATTACGCACCTGATCCGTAAGGTTAGTCGCCATGTAATTCACGCTGTCTGTTAAGTCTTTCCAGGTTCCCGATACTCCTTTGACATCTGCCTGCCCGCCCAGAATGCCCTCCGTGCCGACCTCGCGTGCTACCCGGGTAACCTCGGAGGCAAATGTACTAAGCTGATTCACCATCATGTTAATATTGCTTGCCGTCCGCTGGAATTCACCAGTGAGCGGCCGCCCTTCGATCTCCAGCTCCACCTTCTGGGACAGATCGCCTTTGGCTACGGCGTTAATCACCCGGACCATCTCGCTGGTCGGTTGAATCAAGTCAATAACCATCCCGTTCAGCGAATCGGTAATGGTCTCCCAGGAGCCGCCCAGATTCTTCTGCACGAATCTGCGCGACAGATTACCTTCTTTACCGACCACTCTGGCTACTGTCTGGACTTCATTCACCAGACTCTCCTGAATATCCATGATCTCGTTGAAGGTATCTGCTACCTTACCGGCTATTCCCGTGCGGTCATAGGGCATTCTGTGGGAGAAGTTTCCTTTCTTCATCGCCATTAAGGCGTTGAGCAATTCGCCGGCATCAATCTGATCTCCGCTTATCTCTTTGCTTTGGTTCTGATCGCTCATAGTATCAACCCTGCCCCTTATGCATTATTTACTTGGAATTGTTTGACTGCAATTGTAAAAACAAAGGTGGCGCCTGGTTCATTCGACGGCTCTACCCGGATGCTGCCGCCCATTAATTCAACTAAAGATTTGCTGATCGATAATCCAAGCCCTGTGCCTCCGAACCTGCGTGTTGTAGAGGCATCCAGCTGGGAGAAGGGCTGGAACAGCTCGTTTATCTTATCCGGGGGAATTCCGATCCCCGTATCTTTAATTGTAAATTCAAGCGTAAGCGTATTCGCCTCTTCGGACAGCTTGTTAACCATTATGTATATACTGCCTTCATGGGTGAATTTCACTGCATTGCCCACCAGATTATTCAATACCTGGCGGAGGCGGGTCATATCGCCCGTTATATAAGGCGGAACCGAAGGATCTACGGTCACAGCCATCTCCAGATTCCGTTCCCTGGTTTTGGCTGTGAACAAATCAATCGTTTCAGCCAGGCAGTCCTGAAGGGAGAACGGCGCCTCTTCCACTTCCATCTTCCCGGATTCAATTTTGGAATAATCGAGAATAGGATTGATGACCGAAAGCAGTGCATTGCTGCTCGTGTGGATAATTCCTGCCATCTCAGCGTATTCTTCCGGCAGATCGGAGGTGAGCAGCAGATCGGACATGCCTATGATCCCATTCAGCGGAGTCCGGATTTCATGGCTCATCATGGCCAGAAATTCCGATTTCACACGGGAGGCGATTTCCGCCGCTTCCTTAGCCTCTCTGAGCTCCTGATTCGTTTTCTCCATCTGCTTCGCTTGTTTCTTGAGCATGTCGCTTTGGATCTGCAGGGTTTTGTTAGCTTCATACATGCTGACGTACCCCTCGATTTTGGATTTAAACAGCTGCGGGACGAAGGGCTTCGTCATATAATCCATAGCGCCGACCGAATAGCCTGCGAAGATATCCTCCATTGTATTACTGGTCGCTGTCATAAAGATGATAGGCACGTAATTGTTTTTCTCCCGGGTCCGGATGAGGCGTGCCGTCTCCAGCCCGTCCATTCCCGGCATTAGCACATCCATTACGATGACAGCAAATTCTTCTTCCAATAAACAGCGCAAAGCCTCTACCCCGGAATATGCCCGGAACAGATGGTAGGGTTCTCCGCTTAGAACGGCCTCAATGGCAAGCAAGTTTTCGGGGTGATCGTCTACGAGAAGGATGTTGACTGGGAAATCCATGAGGACCCTCACTTTCCGACTTGTGGCTTGCTGACGTTTATATTTCGAAAATATAGCTTATATACCCATAATTTCAAATAACGAAACTCGCTTTACCCATATAGCTTTCCCATTGTTCTCTATGTATTCACCAGTGTAGGAAAAACAAAAAAGCGATCGTCCGGAGACGGGCCGCTTTCTTCCTTTAGGCAATATTCAGAGCAGATATTATTCTGCCCAATCAAGCTTCCCTGTATCACCACTCCATAAGCCCCCTGATATGAGCCGTCAGCTTCCGGGCAGCTTTACTGTGCGTAGCTTGGGAAGGGTGGGAGTCGGAGGCGTATCCATCCGCTGCCTCCTGCACGTCAAATTTCATGGCAGAAATATTGCTGTCTCCTGTTTCTTGCATATATCCCTTCACTGCCTGTTCGACATAAGGATACAATCTGTCTCCCATGATGCCCAGCGTACACAGAATGGGTGTGCGGGGGTTATTGCGTCTGACCATTTTGAGGAATTCAGCATACTCCCTGGCATATTCCGTCTGCTTGCCGGTATCGTCTCTGGTGTAGGAATCATCATTCGTTCCGAGATTGATGACAATCAGATCGGGCACAAACCTGTTGAAATCCCAACGAATATCCTGGGGCAGCAGAACGCCGTCAAATTTACCCTCGGACTTGCCTACCCGTTCATAATAATCCGGGAGGAGATGTGTCAGCAGCCGTTGATCGGTTTCTGTGTATCCTGTAATAATGCCATAGCCGCTATACGAAACCATACTATAGTCCGCATCAAGATGGCGGGCCGTCAGATAAGCATAGCTTTTGGTGACATCTTCTGTAGCTGTGGAGAAGGAATGCAGCCCGTCCTCATCATCCACGCCGTAGCCGCAGGTAATGGAATCGCCGATGAATTCGATCTTATGTACTTTTGCCGGAGCGGGTTTGATTCCATCGGCTGCATGGACAGCAATCTCCTGAATCCCTGCCGTGGACATTGCCGCCTCAGACAGCTTGGTGACCTTTACCCTGACCTCCTGCTCCGTCTCGCTCTCAAATATCGTATACGTTCTAAGCAGCGTGTCCAGCTGGTCGTCAATGACCCGTACTCCGTTTACACAGATGCCAATCCTGGCCAGATTATTACCGGTTAAGGCAATAGTATCAGCTTTCAATGTAATCTCCGCTTTGGTGCCATAGAATGAAAATTCGATACCGCTGCCGGAGAGTGCCAGCCACAGCACATCATTGCTGTAATGCGTCCGGCCGGTCAATTTCACATG
Organism: Paenibacillus sp. FSL H8-0259; assembly: GCF_037963255.1. Classification (NCBI taxonomy): domain Bacteria; kingdom Bacillati; phylum Bacillota; class Bacilli; order Caryophanales; family Paenibacillaceae; genus Paenibacillus; species Paenibacillus sp. FSL H8-0259. The sequence goes on along the minus strand of NZ_CP150147.1, from coordinate 1,891,992 downwards.
TGTCTCCGCAGGTTTGAATACTTGCGCGTGTTCTGTCATCTTTAAACCTTCCTTCCCGCTCTATAACAGTAACAGTAGCAGGCGCGCCTTTTGTTTTCAAGAACTGTCTGACAAAGAGACTGGAGCATTCCGCGAATCTGTTACATTCTAACCCTTGACTGTTAGCGCTTCATCTATGATAATAACAACCTCACCCAAATAGATTCGGGACAGGCACATCATTGATTATAGAAAAGGGGCGGTCGTTATCAGCTGGTTAAATGATCTCTATAAATTACAGAAGCGGGAGCTGAAAAAGGACATCGAACCCGCTCTGGTCAATGCCATCTTCCGGATGTATGACCGGTTTCCGAGGATCGGCCTCACAGAGAGGCTCGGCCAGCAGGATATGTCTCTGGATATCGCGGATGCTTATGTACATAGCCACAATGCGATGATTGAAGCCGGAGTCGGAATCGGCAAGTCTTTTGCCTACCTTATCCCCGGCCTGCTCATTAACCAGATCTCCCGGCAGCCGGTCATTATTGCCACCTCCTCCATCCAGCTCTCCGAACAGATCCATAAAGATCTGCGGTTCATCGGCAGCCGGCTCGGGTTCACTTCAGTCCGCTCCGTAGTCGGGAAAGGTATGGGGCAATATGCCTGCCGGTACAGGGCAGCTGAACTAATCAAGCCGGATGCTGCTGCTTCCCCCCTGTCTGCGCTTGCCGAACGTATTGTGAATTACGGGATCGATGAGCGGGCAGATATTGAGGGCGGTGTTAGTGACGCGGTATGGTCCGGCGTTTGTGTGAATGATTGCAAATTTGAGCAATGCCATTACCGGAGCACCTGCTCGTTCTACGAGATGAGGGCCAAAATTAATGCCGGCCCCGGCGACATGGATTTCATCATCGTTAATCAAGACCTGCTTATCCGTGACCTGATTAAGAAGAAGGAAGGAACCAAGGGCTTAATTGCGGAACGGCCGGCGCTGATCGTAATAGATGAAGCGCATAATCTCGAAGCAAAGGTCAGAGATGCAAGAACGCTCGAATTCACCTTCCGGGGAACCTGCCGCATACTGGAGGACGCCTTACAGATTCTTTTCAGGCAATCCGCAGATAAGGAGCTAATGGCACAATATAAATTCATAAAAAGATGCGCCGGGGATATTTTCAGACAGGTAGAGGCGGATCTGCTGCACACAGCCAAGCAGGACAATGACCGGATCAAAGTATCGGTGATTACAGGAGTCCCGCTGCAGCGGGGAATTCAGGTATTGAGAGAGTTCAGTCTCAGCCTGTCCGTCCTCACTTCCCGGCGTGAGCGGGAGATTGACAATGCTTTTGAAGCCATGAACGGACTTATCGGCCTCTTTGCTGTACTCGCCGGAGCGGAGGACAACTATCTGATCTGGGCAAGCCATACGCGGGGGGAGAGCACGGTCAGCATCTGTCCCAAAGGCATAAGCCAGTTCCTGAAACACAGCTTGTTTAACGGAAAGACCTCTGTCATCTTAACGTCAGCAACCCTGTGCCAGACCGGAGATACGCTGGAGGAACAATATGCTTATCTGACAGAGTCGCTCGGATACCGGGGAGATTATATGGAGCGCCAGGCTTCACCGTTTGATTACGATAACCACACCCTGATGTACATTGCCAGGAACGTTCCCTACTATAACCATAACAACCGGGAAGCTTATCTGGAAGCAGCGTACAAGGAGATGCTGAGACTCTGCAATTTGACGGACGGGCGGACACTGGTGCTTTTCTCGGCCAAAGAGGATATGAAGTACATTCATCAGAAGCTAAGCGCCGAGAAGCTTAACTGGGCGCTGCATGTGCAGAGGGAAGGCTCGTCCCAGGATGGGGTAATCGCTGAATTCCGGGCCAGTAAAGGCGTTCTGCTGAGTACGGGGGTATTCTGGGAGGGCGTAAATATCGCAGGCTCCGATTTATCGCAGTTAATTGTGGTCCGGCTCCCTTTCCCGGTCCCTGCCGATCCGGTCTATGAATATAAGGCCTCTTTGGCTGAGAACCCCTTGAAAGACGTATTCGTCCCGGACATGCTACTCCGGTTGAGGCAGGGCACGGGACGTCTGATCCGCAGTGAAACGGACCTGGGTGTGCTCAGTATCCTCGATTCCCGCCTGTCCGCCGGAGCCCGTAAGGACTACCGGGATAAGGTGCTGGGAGCTTTGCCCTTCAAGCGGGTTACCGAGGATTTCAGGGTGCTGGAGAAGTTTGTACAGGAGAAATTTGATAAGATTTGATATCAACCGCTCTAACGGACACGCTGGCGCATCGGATTTGCTTTTTTATGCTTCATGCTGGTTTGCTTCAGATTGTTCTCGCCTCCAGCCTCTCCTTTGCTTGGAGTAACGGCGAAAAAGGACAGAAGCCCGCCAGCCGCCCCTACGGCTGCCATAGTACCGAATAAAACCCAATGTCCCCGGTTCATTAGAAGTGACACGACCGGCGGGCCCAGTGCAACCCCGATAAATCTCATGCTGCTGTATAAGGAGGTGATTGTACCACGGTTCTCTTTTTCAATCCCCTCCGTGATCAGCGCATCCATGCAGGGCAGAACCACACCAATCCCGACACCGCTTAAACTTAAGAAGCCTACCATGAAGTATATATTCTGGCTAAAGCCTGTTATCAGCATAGCTGCTGTAAGCACCGCCATACCTCCGAAACCGAGCCATTTCATTAACAGCTTGTTTTTGCCGATGATTTTGCCGCTTCCGTAAGAGGCCAGACACAGAAGTGCAAGGGGAATGGCCAGTACAAATCCCTTGGAGGCCCCATGCAGGTTATACTCCGCCTCCAGCGTCTCCGATAAATAGAACAGCACGCCGAAGGTTGCGAACATACAGATTCCGCCTATCGCAAATATGGCATACAGCCAGCGGCCCCTTTCATGCAGGATTTCTTTAATGCCGGTTAAGAATTGCCCGATGCTTTTCTTTTCGGCCTTCTCCTCTGACTTTGGTTTCTTGACGAGAAACACAACAAGCACAAAGGAAATCAGACACAAGGCCGGAATCGCGATGAAGGGTGCATACCATAGCAATGTACCGAGATACGCGCCAAGGATCGGACTTAATACTTTGCCGAAGGTGTTGGAGGTTTCAATGATTCCCAATCCTTTACTAACCTCTTTCTCATCCTTGAACAGATCTCCTACGAAGGGAAGGACGATCGGAAAGGCTCCTGCGGCTCCAATCCCCTGGACTAGACGCCCTCCGAGGATGACCCAGTAGGCAGTTACTCCGGTTAAGAACCAGGCAGCGGCAACACAAATAGCTCCGCCTATGGCCGCAAGGATGAGACTGGGCAGGATAACGATTTTACGTCCAAAGCGGTCTGACAGATAACCGGCAACCGGAATCATCAAGATGGCGATCAGGCCATACACCGTGATGATCATACTGACCTGAAAAGCATTGATACCAAGCTTTTTGGAGATCTGCGGCAGAATAGGCAACAGCATGGAATTGCCAAGTGTCATGATTAACGGGATGGAAGCAAGTGCAATTAATGCTCCTTTTGAACCTTTCATGGCGAACCACCTTCTTTGTAATCACATCCTGCTTATTGTGGTTCATACAGCATTATTTATACACCCTGCAGGGAGATATTGATGCTGTTCATTGAACAAAAAAGGGAGGTCCGGCTGAGATTATGTAGCAATATTATGAATTTAGATTGTATCGGTGAAAATGCTGCAACATCCATGTTCTTTGCGGGCATGCTAGTTCTTGTTCAAATCCAACAATAAAGGAGTTTATTTATGACAGGAATTTTAGGCGGTAACCCCAAAGAAGAACCGATGCACTATGGAGAAATCTTCACGGTCTGGCAAGCCTCGATGGTAGCCAAGGGAGCATTGTCGTGTTACAGAGCTTATATGTATCACGCTGGCGATAACGATCTCAAAAAAATATTAGGAACATTAATTGATCAGGCAGAGCTGGAAATCAGTGAGTGCGACACTCTGCTCACCGAGCAGGGTCTTGCCTCTGCACCGGTAATGCCAGACCGGCCGGATGCCAAGCTTGAGGATATCCCTGTTGGGGCACGGTTCACAGATCCTGAAATAGCTGCCAAACTTGCTGCTGATACCGCTACAGGACTGGTAGCATGCAGTCAGGCTATGGGGCAATCCATCCGCGAAGATATCGGGGCCTTATTTGCCAAATACCACCTTACCAAAGCAGCCATAGGCGTTAAAATTCTGCATTTGAATAAGAAGAAGGGCTGGCTGATTCCACCGCCTCTTCTAACTAAAAGACCTGAAACCGTTAGAGTGTAAACTGTTTACACTCAACATCCCATAAAGAGGGCCCGCGATCTTTCGCGGGCCTTCTTTTGGTTGTCCTATATCCGCCTTTACCAGAATATGCTATCTGTATAAAGGGGGAGGACAACATTAACGTATTTATAGGTTATATCTTTCTGGGATTATCTCTTTCCGCACCCTTGGGGCCCATTAATGCTGCACAGCTGGACAAGGGACTCCGCGGAGGATTCATGCCTGCCTGGGCTGTTGGCCTGGGGGCGGTCAGCGCAGATATTATCTATATGCTGCTTGTCTATTTCGGCCTAATTCACCTGCTGGACGATCCGTTTGTGAAAGTATTCTTGTGGCTGTTCGGGTTCTTTGTCCTCGTCTATACAGGGGTGGACAGCATCAAGAATACAGGAGACATTTCAGTGGCCGGCCTAAGGGGAAGCGATGCCTCACTGTCCAGGTCTTATGTGTCGGGATTTCTGATGTCCTTATTCAATCCCCTGTCCATCCTGTTCTGGCTGGGGATATACGGCTCGATATTGGCTGAGGCTGCCAGTAATTATCCGATGCAGCAGCTGCTGATCTACAGCGGGGCAATCGTCCTCGGGATTCTGCTCTGGGACGTAACCATGGCGGCCGCCTCCAGTCTCTTCCGTAAGTTTCTGACGGTCAGGGTATTACAGGTGATCTCCGTACTGTCCGGCCTGTCGCTGATTGGCTTTGGTTTTTATTTTGGTGTACAGGTTGCACGGCTGCTCTTTTTTCATTAAACCTTGTTTTTGCGCAGCCTGATCCCTGTGATCCGGAACTCAGGACCGCCCTGCAGGGAATGGGATTCATGGGTACCGCCTTTTTTGCCGCGATAGTGTTGAACAATCCAGTCACTCAGCGCAATCAGTGAAACAATCAGCAGACTGATGTAGAAGCCCGGACGGCTGAGCGCATGAAACAGTGTCCCTGCTACAGCAGCCGCAATCAGCACCAGGCCCGTCCAGCGTTTCACTCCGCTGAGAAGACTGGGCTTAAGCAGCCGGCCGGCTGAGAGTAAGATAAAGGACCAGTTATACAGGATCATGAGGCCCGCAGCCGTGGTAATGTATTCATATACTTTTCCCGGCAGCCACAAGGACATCATGATAGCACCTATTAGACCGGCAGCAATCAGACATAGTGCGTAGAACGGATATTTATCCTTCCATTTCTTCGAGAATAACTTGGGCGCATCGCCTTCCTGCGCAAGAGTGATCATCATTGAGGTAATGGCATACAGCGAGGCTGTCATCGTGGAGAATCCGGCAATGATCAGCACCCCGTTAAACAAATGCGGCACAAAGGCCAGATGATCGCTGCTCAGTGCGAGAACAAAAGGACTTTCCTTCGGGTTGAAGGCGCTTAACGGCACCATGATCACCGCAAGTCCGATCGACAGGACATACACCCCAGCCAGTCCGAGCAGCATGACCTTCCCCGCCTTTGGAGCCTCCTCAGGTTTCTTGAGCCTGTAAGACATAATCCCCAGCACCTCAATGCCGCCGTAAGCATAAAAAGCAAAAATAAAGGCCGACCATAGTCCGATACCTCCTGACGGAAACAATGCCTTATACCCAAGGGGTACCTTCGGTGTGAACTTCCCCCCACCGATCCAGCCTGCCAGAAGCGCAGCAGCAATCACAAGAAACATCAGGATCGCCGCCACTTTGATGACAGCCAGTATATTTTCAACCCGGTCAAATCCCTTATTCCCGAAAAACACAATCAACAGGCTCACTGCGGCAAACCCGGCAGCAAAAACCCACATCGGTACGGCCGGAAACCAAAAACGCGAGAAGATGGATAACGCTGTAAGTTGGCTTCCCATAATCAGCAGCTCCGAGAACCAATATACCCAGCCGCTTCCGAACCCTGCCCAGCTGCCGAACGCTTTCTTGGCATAGGACCGGAAGGAGCCCTGCTCCGGATGTTCTGCCGTCATCCTTGCCAGCGCATCAAATACAACATAGGTTCCGCCAGCCGCCAAAATGTAGGCCAGCAGCACAGCAGGACCGCCCATGGAGATGGCCAGTCCCGAGCCCAAAAAGTATCCGGTTCCTATAGTCCCTGCTATGCCCAATAAACTGAGCTGCCACCATTTAAGCTTCTTGTCTTCTTCGGTTTTACTGGAGGTTTGCTTCATGAATTCCGTCCTCATCCTGATTCGAATTTGAGAGTTCTCATCTCTACAATTCCCCTCGGGCGGACAAATTAGTACTCTCTTTTATTCCCCTTCTTCACATACTCCCATTCAACCTCAATATTTTTCCGGACTCTCTGCAGAAGCTGAAATAATAGTTCTGATTCTTGTCCGGAGAACCCTGCTAAGGCAACCCTGTCCGTATGATCCCCTTCTCTTTTCAGAAAAGAATAAGCCTGATCACCCTTTTCAGTTGTAAACAGCCTGTTGATTTTTTTGTTTGTTTCATCATCCTTCTTCTCAATGAAGCCTTGGACTTCAAGCTTCTGCACTGCACGTGCGGCGGTTGTCCGGTCTACCTTGATCATTTCGGACAGCTTCTCCTGAATAATTCCCGGATTCTCATAGATGCGGACGAGATATAAATATTGCCCCTTAGTCAGATCTAATTCCTTGAACTCTATATTACTTATAGAATCCAGTGCCCTCGCAATCATTCCAACCTCACGCAGTATCTCTTTCACTTGATCACCTGCCCGTCCAATAATGTTGTATTTACAACAATAATAAATCTATATATACTAATGAATATCGTTATTTCATTATGGCGTTTCTGGCACAAAAAACAAATGTAGAATGGCCCTGGATCGTCATCTTACACTCAGGAGTGAATAACATGGAGATTAGAATCGATAATTTGACTGGAACTGAAATCATAGCATTGATCAGCGAGCATTTACAGAGCATGTTTGAGCAATCCCCGCCGGAGAGTGTACATGCACTGGATTTGGACAAATTACGGTCACCGGAAATCACCTTCTGGAGTGCCTGGGAACACGGCGAGCTATTAGGTTGCGGGGCGCTTAAAGACCTTGGGGACCATCATGGTGAAATCAAATCCATGCGGACTTCTGGCAGGCACCTCAGAAAAGGCGTCGCTTCTGCAATGCTTGCCCACATCCTTAAGGAAGCTATGCAGCAAGGCTATGTGCGGCTGAGTCTGGAAACCGGATCGACGGAAGGCTTCGAGGCGGCCCGGAAATTATACGAACGATTCGGGTTTGAGACCTGCAGCCCGTTTGCGGATTACATTGAAGATCCTTACAGTGTGTTTATGACGAAGGCATTGTGAAATTACAGACACGCTTCCCGCTTAAACAGCGGAGAGGACGGACTGATTGTGGAAAAGCGAATGCGTTCGCCTTGGTCTCCGGATTTTCACCGCTAAGGGGAATGAAAAAAATCTGGAGAGCACAGCGATTGGAACAACAGTCCGTTCGCGGAGCGTCCACCCAAGTGCTCACGTTGATCCTACTCCAAAACAAAGAGCTGTCCCAAGCAGCCATTTCATGGCTTTTGGAACAGCCTCTTTTTGTCGTTATAACTTCAAATCAACGGAACTGGCCCGCATCGATAGCTGCCTGCTTCTCATCAAGGATTTCCTGATATCCAGCATCAAGGAAGCTCTTCTTGGCATCTGCATAGGCTGCATCGAATTCAGCTTCCGGAGCCAGAACGGTCTTCACATACAGATCCTGGAACAGCGAGTTCAGATCCGCTTTGTATTCATTAACCTTTTCGAGCACTACACTGAACATGGCATCAGGTGTACGGAATTCCGCAACCTCGTTGTAGTATTTCACCATATCCTCGGCGAGATATTCATAGCCGGCCGGTGACCAGTTACGCAGATTCGACTGGAGGGTCTTCTCTGCATCCGGATATTGTGCAATTTCAGTCACTAGTCCCCAGTAGTCTTTATTGTTGTTCGTGGAGAGGACAGATTCGCCTTTGTAATCCGGGTTCTTCACAGCAATGCCTTCAGCATCAAGTGTATAGTTCTCGCCTTCAATACCGTTCTGGAATTTGAACAGGTTCTCCGGCTGGCTCAGCCACTCGAGGTACATCCAGACGGCAGCACGCTCTTCATCCGTAGTCTCATAGTTGATGCCCATGATGAAGCCGAACGGCCAGTAAGCGCGTCCTTGAGGCTTGTAACCTTCCGGCACCATTGCATTCGGAGGAATTACCGCAAATTCGGCATCCGGGTTGTTGGCCAGCGTAGCTGCGAAGACATCGGCATTGTTGGTCAGATAGAATGCGTAGTTACCCGTTTTGCCGGCAACGAATTCAGATTTGATCTTGTTATCATCACTGCGCAGATAGAACTCTTTATCCACGAGACCGTTATTGTACTGATAGTTCAGATTGCGCAGGAAACGTTCGGTATCAGCGCTGGTGAAGTCAGCAACACTTACATCCGAATACAGGGCACGATATGCCTGATCCACCGGCCATTCACGAAAAGCATAGTTATAGCTGTAGAAGTCCTTAATCAGATTCCCCGCAGTCACACCAAGTCCGGCTTCTTTCCATTTCGCCAGCATCTCATTATACTTCTCCAGGGAGGTCAAATCCTCCACCTTCATGCCAACCTGCTCCACCCAGTCTTTACGGATGATACTGACGAAGTTATCGGCTTCAGGACGTGCAGCGAAGAAGAAGGTATTCTTATCGTCCACTTTGCCGTACTGCTGGATCGTTTCACCCAGATTTGCCCAGTAAGTTGGAGCATAATTTTCTATTTCTGAATAGTCAAGCTCCTGCATCACATCTTCGCCGTAATAAGTAAGCGCTTGAGGCATATCGTAGTGGAAAATAATATCCGGCGCCTTATGCGATGCGAGCAGCTGCTCGTAATCAGTTACTTCACTGCTGCGGGAGATAGGTACAAAGTTAACATCGATATTGTATTTGTCACCGAACTCCGCCTGAACCCAGCGGGTGTAATAGTTATCACTTACATTCCAGCCCTCGAAAGCGCGTTCATAGACCGGAATATCAATCGCAACCTTCTCTTTAAAGCCTTGTGAATAATCTGCAAAGCCCTCACTCTGGTTGCTGGAAGCTGCAGGCGTGTCCGTTCCGGCACTCTGTTTATTATTTCCGCCGGAGCATCCGGCAAGCATGCCGGCTGTCATGACAGATGCCATCATTAATGAAGCAAAACCTTTTTTGTTCATCGTAATTCCCCCATTTTTAATTTTCGGGTGCTATTTACTGCTGCTTGCGGAACATACGGCTACTCCTTAACGGCTCCTAGCATAACTCCTTGCACGAAGTATTTCTGAACGAAAGGATACACGCAGAGAATCGGCAGGGTAGCAAACACCACGACGGATGCTTTAAGCACTTCCGGGTTGCTGAGTGATACTGTGGTGGCTTCCAGCTGGAAGCTTTCACTCGCCTGAATGACCAGATAATACAGCTTCAGCTGTAGCGGCCGGAGCGAAGTCTCATGCTTGATGTAGAACAGTGCATCCTGGTAAGCATTCCAGCGCCCAACTGCGTAGAAGAGGGCAAGTGTCGCCATAATCGGCTTGGACAACGGCAGGACGATGCTGAACAGAATCCGGAAATGACCGGCACCGTCGATGCGCGCCGATTCTTCCAGACTCACCGGAATCCCGTGCGTTAGCGATGTCTTCATAATCAGCAAATTGAAGGCACTGAATGACAAGGGCAGAATCAGTGACCAGATCGTATCCATCAGTCCCAGATTATTAATGTTCATGTAATCCGGGATGATCCCCCCGCTAAAGTACATCGTGAACAGGAAAATGAAGGTGATAACCCGGCGGCCCTTGAACTGGGCTCTCGACAACGGATACGCAGCGCATATCGTCAGAATCATTCCCAGAATCGTGAACAGTACGGTTACAATTACCGAGATGTACAGGGAACGGAGGATGCTGGCATCCGCGAAGATTTTCTTATACGCTTCGATGGTGAAGCCCTGCGGCCACAAGAAGACCTTATTGGCAATGACGAAGGAGTCAGAGCTCAGGGATTTCGACACGACATGCAGGAACGGCAGCAAACAAATTAGTGAAACAACAATTAAGACGATGCGGATCAGCACATCCCAGATGTCCAAACGTCCTTTACTTAGTGAGGCCGAACGGACTGTTGATGCTCTCATGGTTTCCCTCCTTTCTATAATATTCCATCTTCACCGAGCTTTTTAGCGACGCGATCTGCCGTTATTACAAGAATAATTCCGATAACAGATTGGAATAATCCAAGCGCGGTCGCCCGGCTGAAATTACCGGATTCAATCCCCCAGCGGTATACCAGAACCGGTATGGTTGTTGTGTACTCTGTGGTAGCCTTGTTCTGCAGAGCGAAGATGCGCTCGAACGAGCCCTCCATTACTTTCCCCAGATTCATGATCAGCAGGGTTACGATGGTTGCACGGATAGAAGGTACCGTAATATTCCATACCTTTCTCCAGCGTCCTGCTCCATCGACCGTAGCCGCTTCATACATCTCCGGGTTGATCCCGCTCATCGCCGCCAGATAGATAATCGTGCCCCAGCCCATGCTCTGCCACACACCGATAGCCAGATAGCTGATCAGCCAGTTCGTGTCTTCCTGCAGGAACGGAACGCGGGTACCGCCCATCAGTTCAATCAGATTGTTAATCACACCGCCGCCTTCACTAAGAAGCTGATATGCGATGGCCCCGATAATGACCCAGGACAGGAAATGCGGCAGGTACAGCAGCGTCTGATTGATGCGTTTGAACCGGATACTTTTGACCTCATTCAGCAGCAGCGCCAGCAGAATCGGCATCGTGAAGCTGAAACACAGATCCAGAATATTCAGCAGCAGCGTATTGCGGACAGCAGGAGCAAAGTCAGGCTTGGCGAAAATATCCTGGAAGATTTGGAGGCCCACCCATTCACTGCCCCAGAAGCCTTTTGCAATTTTGTAGTCTTTAAAAGCGATTACAAGTCCGGTCATCGGCAGATACTTGAATACGATTACAAAAGACAGTGGAATCAATACCAGGAAATAGAGCTGCCAGTCACGCTTTAAAAAATACCCGGGCCCCTGTTTCTTTCTTAATAGAGCATTTTGATTTGTCTTTGAAGCGTTTGCAACTTTCAAAGTCTCACCTCCTACATCATTTTATCTCTGTGCCAGTTGCATCCACCGGCCTGAGCTCTATGCTATCTCCATTAGCCGGTTTTGAATACGATGAGTAATGCTGCTGGCCATTAAAACTGACAACCACGCGGTTTATAAGGCCTCCGCAGCAGCAATATGATCAAATATGATAGGCTAAAACGTTTTCATTAAGAGTCATGAATGGAATAATTACGGCCAGAAGCAGGCCTTTAAGAGCTTTTGGTCTTGGCTGTTTTGTAGCTGCTCGGCGGCATGCCCTCGTATTTGCGGAAAAACCGGTTGAAGCTCTGTACATTAAAGTAGCCCACCTCTGCCGCAATCTGTTTGATCGTCAGGTCGGTATCCAGCAGCAATTCCTTGGCCTTCTCGATACGCAGCTGGTTCAGATAATCAATCATACTCTTGCCGGTTAAGTCATACACAATCTTGCGCATATAGGAATAGCTGATGCCAAAATCATGGCTCATATCCTTCAATACAATTTCTTCACGGTAATGATCCTGCAAATATTGAATGATCCGTTCCCCATGATTGGCTTCACGGGTACCCCGGTCCAGGTCCTGCACGATTTCTTGGAAGAACCCGTGCAAATATTCCTCAAGCTCATCCAGCGTATCCATCGATGCCAGAAGAGTGTAGATGTTGCCTTTCCCCATAATCATTCTTCCGGTACTGATATGATTCTCACGGAGATGCTTGATCGTCGCACCCAGCAGCTGGTGATAAATGAACATAATGTTATCGTAGGAAATATTCTCTGCTGAACCGATCTGGCAGCGGATGACCTGGAGCTCCTTAAGTATCCCGTTCAGATCGCCGGCATCCAGGAAGTTGAGAATCCGCCGCTCACTGCTCTCGGAATCCATATATTTACGGCTGTTCTCCTCTTCGTCCTGCCAGTACATCACGCTTCCGGCTCCCTTAATCATCCGCTGCTTAATCAATTCCATCGCCTCGAACAACCGCTGGGCTACCCTTTCGGGTGCATCTGCCAAGCCGCTTACCCCTATGGTGACAGAATGCCCCAACAGCTCTAGCGACTCCTCCCGGATTCTGTCCAGCGCCTGATGGATGCGGTCACAACTCTGCTCATCCCCGCCCGGAGCAAAGTTGATTACAATCACAATACATCCGTCACTATGATAGACAGAACGGGCCAGAACCCCCTCCGGGAACAGGCTCTCGTACTTCGCGTTCAGCAGGTATCCGTGGTAGCTGCGTGTCTCGAGATTCGTATTGCCAACGTACACTCTATACTGGTCGATGGAGACCACAGCTATTCTGTAATACAGCTCAGGGAAGATCTCCGTAATCCGGGGCGGAATCTCTCCGCGCAACAGGCGGTGAACGGCGAAGCTGCGGGTGTCCTGTTCGCGCTCCTGCAGCAGCTGGAACAGGCCTTCCTCCTCCTCCTGCATCCGCTTAAACGCCACATTCAGAAAGGCAAGCTCATTCTTATTGACTACCTCCAGATTACTTTTCGAGCGTATCATCCGGACTAATTGCCGGAGTGGTCTGGACATCCAGGTAGCGAGAAAGACCGCCAGTACCGTTCCCAGCACAATAATAGCTCCGGTAAGCAAAATAATATTCCCCTGCATATCCCGTGATTTGGTCATCAGCTTATCCATCGAGCTCCAGCTTACATTCCACCATCCGGACAATGCCGAGCGGCTCCATGCGTAAACCATCCGGTTGCCGTCCAGCTCGCGGAATGTATAGCCCTCGCTTGAACCCTCATCCAGGATTTCCTGTAGGAAGGGCTGCTCAAAGCCGTCGGTGAGCAGCAGCGACTTGTCACTGTGTGATATTACTTTTCCGTCAGATCCAAGGAGCAGGGAATGGCCGTCCCCGGCCTCTGCCGTATTCAGATATTTGCCGATCTGACTCTCCCGCATATTGACGACAATCAATCCGTCCGTCGTGGAGGAGAGACGATTGAGAGGGTACACATAGGACACCACATGATCGCCCGTGCCCAGCACGCGGGGTACCCACACACCGCTGATTCCTCTCTGGCCTGCCAGAGCTTCGGATGTCCAGCCTACCTGCTCATACCGCTCCAGCTTCGTAACCGCATTGTCTGTAGAAATAACATAATCGGAGTTATTCAGATAAAAGTATGAGGAATAAACACCGTCTACACGGCGGTTCAGGTTCAGCAGTTCATTCATCACAGACAAGGCCTTGGTCACGTTAGTGTAGCTTGCGTTCACCTCGTCATACGTCTCGAAGCTGCGGATGCGTTCAAATACATTGGTTGCAGCCAGACGCGCCGTATCCTGGGCGAGATTGGCCAGTGCATTCTCATTTAACTTGCGGTTGGCATTGAGACCGGCAAGTGCAGATTCACCGATGGCTGTCTCTGAGTTTTCTATGATCTGTGCCCCGCTATACCACGTCAAGATCGCTGCCGGAATGGCCATGATACAGAATAGAATCAATGCCAGCTGTAGCATCATCGGTGTTTTTTTCATGGTGTGCCCCCTGTTCCTACGGTAAATTTATCTAAAATAAAGAAGCCCAGCATACACTGGGCTTCTCTGCTTATACCTTTAGATTGATGAAGAGTAGCTTACCTGCGTAAATACTGTTCTATGATAATACCATAAAATAGGGTTCTCGGTCTGGTCATTTGCTCATAGATTGTCGAACATTGTATGTGTACACATGTACTATCTCCCAAGCTTAGCGTGTACTGGCTTTGTTAAACTTCTTTTCAATATTTTCAGCAAATTTCACGCCCTCACCGGCCAAATGTTGTCTCATAAAGAACCCCCCAAGGCCGTTTATCCAAGCTGCCATAGCCAGCAACCGTGAGGGGAAGTCTGCACCAATCGTACAGCTGAATTCACAAGAGTTACGGTCAATAGGCGTAATCTTCATTTCCCATGGCACTCCGACAATGGCGGGTATCCACCGCATGATATAGGCTTCTGTCCGGTCAGAGTAGAACCGCAAATGATCCTCTGCATGCTCTTTTAACTGATAATGCTGAACAATCATCTCATTCCCCATATTCTCCACATTAACCATATAGAACTCACCTTCTTCAAAATAACTGCCCATTGCCTTGTGGCCCTTAGAGAATGATTCATATTCACCTGGAGTCATCTCCGTCACCCATTTGTACAAATCCACCTTGTCCGCTGCAATCTGCAATTTAAATTTCTTCGTCATTCTCATTGTTATCTTCCTTCTTTCCTGTAATTTCGCTAATGAGTTCCTCGTGCCAATTCATAATCATCTGATAATATTCTTTGCCAAACCTCAACGTCGCGTGTTCGTATACACCCATCTCTTGAATGTGCTTCTCTTCTATTAAAGTAAGCTTGTTGTATTCACTGGCGACAGTGGTGCGGAAGCTGGCAATCAGCCGGGCAACCTCATGCTCGTCAAGATATTTATAGAAGAACAGCTTATTTAAATACTCATAATTGAACGGGGAAAATGTACAGGGTGTCTGTAGCCATTCCATAAACTCACCCTTCCCCTTTTCCGTGATCCCATAGGCTTTCTTGAATCTGCCCTCCTCTACCCCTTCTTCAGCCTTGACCAGTTCCCCCTTCTCCATTTTCTTGAGCATAGGATAGATGCTGCCGAAGCTGGCATCAATAAAGTTGGAGGTGCTGCGCATCATCTTCTGCTTGATTTCATAGCCTGTCATATCCTTTTCACACAGAAATCCGAGTATTAAATATATAAGCATTCATTCCCTCCTTCCTCAGTACGACATATAGCGGGTTTATATATAATATATTGATATATATCGTTTCGATATATTGAATATATGACTTCATGGCCGGTTTGTCAATAGCATTTGCTGTGCATACAAAAAAAGCCCCTTAAAGTTCCATCAGATAACTCAAAGAGTTTTCCAATATCACTATAAGAGGGGCTTTTAATACTGCAGTTGGTTCATCATTCCGTTATTTGGATTCAGTTGATAAATAAAGTGTTATCAAATAAATAATAAAGGTTTCCCTTATCATCATAGAAGATGTTGGTCGCACCAGCTAAATTAATGGATTTGACCTTTTGGAAGGTTGTAAGGTCATAGATTCCGTTTCTCCCCAGTGCCGTATTACTCGCTTCATCCACTGCATAAATTGGTTCCGGGAATGTCCCCTTAATTTCCTGCAAGTTATCCTTATTAAAAGCCTTGTTCTTCACAATGATCATTCCCAGACTTTCCACTAATAAGGCCGGCGCATCCATCGGTTCTCTGGTTAGGCCCGGATATTCCAGAATGGACTCATCAACCTTGATGATACTGCCATCTTCATTAATGGAGTAGGCG
Organism: Paenibacillus sp. FSL H8-0259; assembly: GCF_037963255.1. NCBI lineage: Bacteria > Bacillati > Bacillota > Bacilli > Caryophanales > Paenibacillaceae > Paenibacillus > Paenibacillus sp. FSL H8-0259. The sequence goes on along the minus strand of NZ_CP150147.1, from coordinate 1,876,267 downwards.
TACACATCTGAACCGGCATATCCGGCATCCCATCCATACTGACTCCAATAATAGAATTTGCTGTTATCACTGGAGAATACCATATCTCCGATACCATCATCAGTTATTATGTTATCTCTGCTTAGCTGGAAAGTCGCTTCATCAAAAACCAACAGCGTTGGAGACCAGTCACCTAATACGATATACAGATGGCCTGACTTGTTATAAATATGGCGATCTGAGAAGTCCCGGGAATCCGGAGGATTCGGATACACCAAAGTCCGGGTGACTGAATAATCACTTAAGCTCACCTCAGTAACCAGATTATCAGCGTCCTTATTCACGATATACAATTTTGTTCCATCTTCTGATACAGTCAGCCCTGCCGGCTTATAAGGTAGAGATACTTTTTCTATAACGGTTTGGCTTGCAGTATCTACTACAATTAATTTTCTGAACGCTTGATCAATAGCATAAACCTTAGTGTCAGCAGAGTCGTATACAGCGTCTACAACCGTTCCGCCCAAATAAATCCCCGGTGTACCTACCGGCGGTACTTCCTCCGTAGTTGGTTTATCAGCAAATTCAAGAATCGTCTTACCTTCTAAGGTAGTCAATGCGAGCAATTGATTGTTTCCGTCAAAAATCCGCTGGCCGGCTCCATCTACTGGAATAGTCTCAACTTTGCTGAAATTACTGTAGTCATAAGAGTTGATTAGATGATCTTGAACAGTATAGAACCTGTCATGCTTCAAATCGAACACCATATCCTCATAATTCCCATCCAGTTTATACACAAAGTTCATATCACCAAATCTGTCATACGTGGTTGAGAATATAGTTCCTGCACCATTGAAAAGATACTTTCCGTCCGGCGATAAATGAATCTTCGTCGTCAGCGGGTAATCTCCGTGATAAGGAGAATCATAACTGCCTATGAATTCGCCATATTTGGCAGTAAATGTTCCAATATCTCTTGGAAACGAATTTGTATTAACGGTGTACAGCTTATTCATTGTCGGGTGCATAAGAATGTGAGTTGCATGACTAATGGTAGAAGATCCGATGGGTGTAAAAGAATCTCCAGAATAAGACCGGATTTTCGTCCACTGGCCTGAGCCGGATGAAATATACACGTAGCCTTCACGGTCCACTGCAATGCTATAAGGGTCCAAATTGATATCGTAGATATGGCTTAAGCTGAGAGTTGCCGTATCCACAACAGCGACAGCACCTTTTTGCTGTTCATCAAAAATGTACGGAGAATGCTCCGCTTTCAACAGACCCACATACAATTTGCCATTCGCATACGCTATACTTTCGGGAGGCAATTCAAACGGAATAACAGTTGTCTCCCGGGTCTCATAGTTAATGGCAACTAGTTTCTTATTTTGTTTGTCTGTTGCATATATAATTGGTTTGCTCGGGTCTTGAACGCTATCAGTAACATTGAAATCTAATTGCATATGCTCATTCATAAACGTTGTAGCTGAAACGGAACTGCTGAGTGCCGATGCAGTATCATTTGCCATTGCCATTACTTTATAGTAAACCGTTGTGTTCGGTGCATACCCGCTATCTGTATAAGAGGTTCCGGTTACCTGAACATTGGCTCCTGAATTATCCCTAATAGGACTATAAGTTCCATCTACTGAACTGCTTGTGAAAATATGGTAGTACTCAGCTCCAGACACTGCATCCCACTTAATTTTGATATCTGTTTTGGAGGAAGCAGTTGCGGAAACAAGCGCCGGGGCCGGTAAACTATTCACAATCCCCTGATAAACCCATTTTTTGCCCAAACCATCCCATTTTGCTTTTATAACCAGATAATCCCCGTAGAATACTTTAATTACATCACCATCCACCAAAGGAGTGTTGTCCGCAGAAGCCTGAGCTGAATGCAGGACAATACCATTCTGATTTACTTGGAAGTGGACATCGAGCACCCCTGTGTAATAAACAGCAGGATAATAGGACCCATTCATAAGTGATTTGCTAATCAATAGAGTAGGTAAAAAGTCAACGTATTCATCATTGGAAATGGCAGCAATATATTCAGCCGGAGGGAGAGTGCCTCCCTTTACCGTATAGACCCCAACTTGTTCTGCCGTATTCTTGTAGGTTGTCTCATAACCTGTTTCAGCAGTATCATCAAACAACTCCCATTGCAGTTTACTATAGTTACCAGTTTCCTCAAACCTGGCATACAATTGATCTTCAACCAAGAACACTCCCAGCACTTCTGGAAGTTCAACGGGCTGCGGCTGAGGAGTAGGACTCGGGCTTGTTCCGCCACCGCCACCGCCACCGCCTCCACCGCCACCGCCTACTGCTGGGGCAGCTGGCAGTTGTACGCTTGAGGCAAGCTGCTGTGCGGCAGCTTGCTCCGCGCCTACTTCTTTGCCGTTAATAACAACCGAAAAGCCTTTGGCCACAACATAATCCTTAATTTCCTGTTCGAATTTAGAACCACTGGCATTAATGAATGTCTTTGCAATCGTGCCTTTTCCCTTTACTAGGGCAGAAGCATTCAAGGTTAATTGTTTCAGCACACTGCTTTCAGCTAAATTCAACGTACTCGCCGCCGCCTCTTTGGCTACCTCGAGCGCACCAATCTCAGACTTCTCAAGAACATTAACTATTGAAGGTTTCTTTATTGCTATAGTTTTGAAGCTGCCGCTTAAATCAACAAATTCATCTGCCTTTGAAAGATCCAGTTCAATGGATTCAAAGCCGGATTCTTTATTGGTCCCCTCCAGCTTGGCTCCTGTTTTTACAATTGTTGTACCAATCCGGGTATTGCCTTGAGCTACTATGCGGACTCTCCCCGGCTGCCTATTCACAAGCATTTGGTTTAGTTGGGAGTCCAGCAGATGAATACTATCCTCCCCGCCGCCTGCTACAACTGTTCTTCCCGATACAGTCACCTGATCGAGGTTCACTTCACCAGCACCAATACCCGCTGTTAACAGTAAATCCCCTTCAATTTTGGTATTCTTCAAGGTAACCCCTGGCGTGTTAATAGTTAAATTTCCCGATATTGTTGTTAATTCTGTTCCGCCAACGGTCCCTTTGTCCATAACAAGAGTACCCATTACTTTATCCAGTATGGCAACAGCCTCTGCCCTCGTAATCGTCTGGATAGGTCTTAATGTGCCATCCGGGTAACCATTTATGTATCCTTTACTCACAATTTCATTCAAATAGGTTTTGCTCCATGCCGGTACTACGCCGTAATCATTAAACGCCTTTATTGCTGAATCATCATTAGAACCCTTAAGCTGCAGCAGCATGTACAGCATTTTTGCGGCTTCCTGCCTGCTAATTGCTGCCTCAGGCCGGAATGTATTGTCTTCAAATCCGGAAATATACCCGGCTGACTTCGCTTTTCCAATTTCGGAATAATACCATTTATCTGAACTTACATCTTTAAAAGCTTCCTGCGACTCGTTCTTAAAACCAAACGCTTTATTGACAACCGAAGCAAACTCAGCCCTTGAAATGCTTGCATTCGGTTTGAACGTATGATCTACGTATCCCGAAATCAAACCCTTATCCAACCATCTAGAAATTTGGCTGCTTGCCCAACTGCCATGAATATCAGTCATGTTGTCAGTTGACTGTGGTGCAGCAGCAAGTGCAATTCCTTGACTTCCAAAAACTAAATTCACTAGAACGATCATCCCTAACACAACACTCAAAATTCTTTTCCTCATAATTCCCCCCTGTGATTCCGACAGACTAGATAATCTTAAATTAGGTCCATCGATCCAATAGAATCATATAATAAACAAATATCCAAGTCTATACAATAAACCCATAACTCTAGGTAAATATTATGACAGTTAGCATGAACGAATACGGCTGCTTAAACGTACAAAAAAAGCGGCCGCCCCCTTGCCCAGCAAGGATGCAGCCGCTATATTAACTGAAGCAGAAAAGATACATATTATTAAACAATACGCCCCTTATTCCTTACCCATCGTGCTGATATCAATGACAAACCGGTAACGGACATCGGAGGCGAGTACACGTTCCCACGCTTCATCAATCTGGTCGGCAGAGATAACCTCGATCTCAGAGGCAATGTTATGTTCGGCGCAGAAATCAAGCATCTCCTGCGTCTCACGGATTCCGCCAATCATCGATCCGGCAAATGAACGGCGGTGGCCGATCAGCGAGAATACGTTAACGGCCAGCGGGTCAGCAGGCGCACCGACATTGACCAAGGTACCATCCAGCGCCAGGAGCGATAGATAAGCATCGATATTAATCTGCGCGCTTACCGTATTTATGATCAGGTCGAACGAACCGGCAAGCTGCTTGAATGTCTCCGCATCGCTAGTCGCATAATAATGATCCGCCCCTAGTTGCAAACCGTCTTCCTTCTTCTTCAGTGACTGTGACAGAACCGTAACCTCAGCCCCCATAGCATGAGCGATCTTCACAGCCATGTGTCCAAGTCCGCCAAGACCTACTACAGCTACATTTTTGCCTGGAGCGGCTCCCCAATGGCGAAGCGGTGAATAGGTTGTGATTCCGGCACATAACAGCGGGGCAGCAGCGTCTAGCGGAATAGCGTCTGGAATCCGGACCACGAAGTCCTCTGTCACCACAATATGGGTGGAATACCCGCCCTGTGTATAGTGACCGTACCGGTCGGTAGCTCCATAGGTACCCGTATTTCCATGCAGGCAATACTGCTCCTCGCCTTTATGGCAATTACTGCACTCTCCACAGGAGTCGACCATACAGCCCACCCCTACCCTGTCACCAACGGAATACTTTGTAACTCCGGAACCGACCTGGCTGACAATCCCGGCAATCTCATGGCCTGGAACGAGCGGATACTTGACTGGCCCCCACTCCCCGCGGGCGGTATGAATGTCCGAGTGGCAGATCCCGGCGAATTTAATCTCAATCAGAACATCCTGCGGCTGAAGCTCCCGGCGCTCAATGGTCGTTAGCTTGAACGGGCCTTCCTGGCTGAATGTAGCGCGTGCATTAACTTGTATCATGGTGTAACCTCTCTTCTTGTTCATAGTAGAATCCGTAAGGACGACTTTACAAACCATATGATATTACTTAAAGTTAACTCTAAGTCAAGCACAAAATACAATTGAGACTGGAGATTCGTGATGAAGACATACTCTATAACTGAGGCTGCAGAACATTTCAATATGACACCGCATACTCTGCGTTACTATGACAAGGAAGGTCTGATGCCCTTTATCGAAAGGACCTCCAGCGGAAGACGCGTGTTCAAGGAAGCGGATATGGAAGCTCTAAAAATAATTGAATGTCTGAAATCATCCGGGATGCCGATTAAGGAAATCAAACATTTCATTGAGTGGTGCTCTGAGGGAGATTCCACATTGCAGCAGAGATATGACATGTTCCTGGAGCGGAAAGCCTCAGTTGAAGCACAGATGGAGGAGCTGAAGAAAACGATGGAAGTCATCGAACATAAATGCTCTTATTATAAGACTGCCTTAGACAGCGGTACGGAAGATATTCATAAAACCAAGAAGGTGACAAGCTTTTAACGGGAGGATGTGAATCGGGAAAAGCGAATTTGGTGGTTCACCCGGCCGGGCGTTCACCCTATACCTGAAGCCGATTCAAGCCTGAACGATGAAAAAGGGGCCGCTGGCAAGCTGGACGAAATTGTGGGTGCTCTGATGGGTGATGATCCGGAGGTGTCGGCTCCCGGTATTGCACCGGATCACAAGGATAAACGGGAACCCAAGGACTGAGTATACGACAAAAGGGTAGCCGGGCTTGCAATATTTTGCAGAGTCCGGGCTACCCTTGTTTAATGTTAACTCAGCGAAATAGAATCTTCATTTGCTGGCGGACCTTTTTTTGCCAGAAGCTTGTTCGTAAAACTCACATTAAAGAAATGAATGATCGGGCCAAGGCCCAGTGCGGACACCAGCGTCCCCAAACCGATGATGCCTCCGAACAGGAAGCAGATCAAAGCACAAAAAGCGTCTGTAAACATCCGGTGCCAGAAATAAGAGATTGCCGGAAACTTATTTCTCATAATCAGGGACAGGCTGTCATAGGGAGCGATTCCCACATCCGACGTCTGATACATGGATACCCCGAAGCTGCAGATCACCACACCAATCGCCACTGTAACCACCCGCTGCCACAATAGCTGAGGTTCGCCGAGCAGCTCCAGCCAGGTACTATGAAAGAAGGTAGCGATGTAACCCAGCAAAATGGCGTTTACGAAAGTTCCGGCTCCAATATACTTCCTTCCCGTGATAAACTCGATTACAAACAACACCAGGTTCAGTAAGATTAGAAAATTCGCATAGGCGAACCCGCTGGAGTCTGCAAGTGCCATCACCATTCCGCTGAAGGGATCATTCCCCATTCCGGACAGCTTAAAAATGCTGATGCCCATCCCTAAGAAAACATTCCCGATAAGCATAATGATCAATCGTTTGGGGTCTACTGAATTCATATATCTTTTCATATAGTTCATCCTACAACCTTAATGCTGACATTCATCTTGACTGGGATTATCCCGTCATCAGCAATAAAAGTGGCAGTGTAAGGTTCATCACGAACCGCAGCAGCAGCAGGAGTCCAGCTAAACATACAAGCCAGGCCTGGTATAAAAGAGGCAGTGTCAAAAGTTGTCCCCTCAGGCAGATTGCCCGTTGTTAAAGTCATCGGCTCAGCAATCCCCTTTACTGCCGGGTCCTTATCCGGGCTGGTTTCATTATAAATCCTGCCATCCGTCTCCCGGGACGAAGTCTCGAATGCAGGCTGTCTGGCTACAACAGCAAAGGATAGCGTCTCACCTACCTTTACGCTCTGTGCCGGAACAACTGTGAAGAAGGGCCGGAATACCGTTTGAGGCAAAGGATAATCTTCGGTTGCAGACGGATATGTATAGCCGTTTCCGGGAATTGCAACAGTTTCATACGGATACAAGCTGTCCTTCGGCGTGCCTGGAGCAGGCGCCTCCACTTCTATCCTTTTGACGGACAGATTGCTGTCCATTGTCACATTCTCAACTGCAGTCTGCTGATACGGATAATCCGGCACATATTCCAGGCCTGCGGGCCGTTTGAAGCTGCTGCTTACCAGTACGACTTCTTCTACCCCCTGCGCATGGCTGGCATGAATATGTTCAAGAGTGCCACTTACAACATCATCGAGCACAATGGGATACCGGGTATCTTCCGTCATATAGCGCAGCTGAATCTCCTTCAGATACAGATTGTCCACATGTCTGGCATACAGACCGTAAGCCGGCAGGATCCCCCAGTTGCTGGGCTCAGGATATACCTCCGGCAGCTCTGGTACGTTGAACGGCGCATCCTTCCACGTTCCTGCTCCTGGATTCCATTCCACCCGGGGCAATAACCCTTCATTTTTCAGGAAAAAGGTGTTCACCAGCCACGGCAGCAACTGAATGCTGCGCTTCGGACTGCCGTACCGGGTATATTCCCAGTTCGTATTCAGCTGGCGCTGTTCCACCGCATGCTCCAGACTTAGACCACCGCGGTACTCCACTTGAATATTGGAGATCGAGACATTCTTAATCCGGTTGCCTACCAGCCCCATCAGTTCAATGGGATAGCGGGGGTCGACATTCTTAGCAGTAATATTGCGGATGATAATATCGTGAACATTGGCTATACGGCCGCTACCATTGGCATTGCCATACAGCTGCAGCTCGCTTTCCTGTAATTCCTTAGTGTAGTCAGGCACATACTTCTTCGAGTGCTCATCGTAGCGGACAGCAAACCATTTGCCGCCCTCTTCATGATAGTTAGCAGGGTTCAACCGGCAAGGCTGCTCAGGGTCTACAACATTAAAAGCAGACACACCGTCCGCAGAAACCTTGCGCGCCCTGTTAAAGGCTGGCAGATAGCGCCTTGCCGGATACACCTGATACGATTCCTTGGCCGGCAGCACCCAGTTAGGCTGGTCCAATCTTACATTTGGTGCTGCATCCCGTGCCGCTATCAACTCTTCCCCGGTGCTATTCCCCGTGACCGGGAAACGTCCCCGGTCTCCTATTTTGATGAAAATAGGCGAGCTGCTGATATCCTCCATCGTGGAATCCTCAAAAATAATATGGCTTAAGTCCGCCCCGTCGACGGCCTCAAGGGCAAAACCTCTCGACCGTTTAAACGCTACGCGGCGGACCGTGACACAATCATAACCACAGGTAGATTCCGTACCCAGCTTGACGCGGGCGGTAGGACCGCAGCGGTCTGTTGCAATCAGCTTGTCCTGTGTATACGTTCCCGCATATACGGAGCCTGTGTCGTAGCCGCTAACCACACAGTCTTCAATCAATACATTGCGGAGCGGCATAAAGATTCCGCCGCCATAGGAGGCCTTCAGCACAATAGCATCGTCGGTTAATGAATTGAAGGTGGAATGAACAATGGTCACATTCTCGCAGCAGTCCACATCTAACGCATCCCGGTTCGTATCCACAAGAATATGCCCGACATGCAGATTCTTCACACAGGTTGCTATAATGGCAAAATGGCCGCCGGCCAGGATAGAAAAGTCGCAGAATGCGACATTCTCGCACCGCACCATCGCAATCGCCTTATTGCCGAACCATTCACCGCGGTGACCGGGCTCGTCCCGGCGCAATGGCTCATGCGGGTCCCCGCCCATCAGAACCTGCTCCAGTTCTCCCTCATCATTCAAAGAACGTCCATCCAGCAGCCCGGGCCCATAAATCATCACATTCTGGATATCCGCGCCATAAATCAGGCTGTTGGCAAAGTACGTATGACCGTGATCCTGCAGACCAGCATATAAATTAACCTCAGGCTCTTCATAATTGCCGCCTTCCCCGTTCTGCTGCTCATAGGAATGACGGATATCCGTTCTTGCTGCAGAAAGTACGCTGCCTGCCGACAAGTACAGATTGACGCCGCTTAAGAGACGAATCGTGTATACCCTGAAGCTGCCTTCAGGAATTATCACAGTGCCGCCTTCTGCAGATGCTGCCTGAATAGCGCGGTTAATCGCCTTGGTATTCTCCACAGGCGCATTCTCCGGACCCGCCCCATAATTGCGGATATCAAATGTATGCGTTTCCTTCATTAAATAGCCTTTGTCAAAAGGACACCCTGTTGCTTCCGTTACTTGAAACATAATAGCCTCCAATGGATTAGGAACCATCCGAACCGGATCATCCTGGCAGTTTTCTCTTATTATATCTTTTTGCTGTTTGATCTGCAGTTTCATAATTTATAAACCTGAGTCCAAGTCAATTGATTTTCCTGCTGCGACCGATGGAAAATCTTTTGTAATATAATTGTTGAGCCGTTGAAGGGTACGTGCCAAAGCATCCTCGTCAACCGGCTTGAGCAGGTAATCGGCAGCATTTACGCGGAAGGCCTCCAGTGCATATTGGTCATAAGCCGTAATAAATACAATTTCCAGGTGCTCGTCTAGCTCAATTAAGGAAGCGGCCAATTCGAGACCGTTCATTCCCGGCATATCAATATCCAGAAAGACCGCATCAGGTCTTAGCCGGGTGAATTCATGCAGCAGATCTGTATATTTGGTATATGCCCCAACCACTTCGACATCGTCACGGCACTCCAGGATTTGTACAAGCCGCTGGACCGCCAGCCGTTCATCGTCAACAATTGCAACTCTCATGAATGACCCTTCCCTCTTCTAAGGCTTACGCGTAATGCTGAATTTTGAACTGAAACCGCACGCTTGTCCATTCCCCTTCTTCACTGGATACCTGTAATGCTTCTCCATAGAAATGCTTCAGTCTCCGCTGAATATTTACGAGTCCAACTCCCCTTCTTTCGGAAGAAGCCCTTTCGCTTGTCCATAAGGCTTGGATTCCCGTCTCACTGATACCGCCCCCGTTATCCCACACCTCCACATAAACCGTATCCTTGTCCAGGGAGATGGAGATTCTGACCGTTCCTCCCTCCATTTTCTTCGTTACCCCATGCCGGATAGCGTTCTCTACCAAAGGCTGTATCGTCAGCGGCAAAATCTTTCGCTTCAGTACCTGCGGGTCCACATCATATACAACCGTAAGCCTCTCCTCAAACCGGGCTTCCTCAATTTGCACGTAAGCATCAACCAGCTGTAATTCGTCCTCAATCCGGACAAAGCTGTCAGGCTTCGGGTCAAAGCTTCTTCTTAAGTAATAGCTTAAATGCATAATCAGCTTCTCTGCACGCGCGCCGTCTGTCCGGCATAAGGCAATAATCGAGTTCAAGGAATTGAACAAGAAATGCGGTTTAATCTGCGACTGGAGAAAATCCACCTCTGCCTTCAGAGCTTCTTCCACTGACTTCTTAAGCTTCAGGAGCGTTTCCGTTCTGGCCCTGACCTCTGCAGCATCAAACGGCTTGATGATATAATCATTCGCCCCTGCCTTGAAGCCGGCAGCAATATCGCTATTGCCGTAACGCGCCGTCAGCAATACAACAGGCAGCTCAAATAGGGAATATTGCCCGCGGATCTCTCTGCAGACTTCAACCCCCGACATTTTGGGCATCATTACATCGAGCAGAACCAGGTCGATATCAGAGCGTTTCTTCAACATTTCCAAGGCCTCCAGCCCGTTGGTCGCCCAGATAACCTGATAAGGCTCATTGGCAAAAACCCGGGACAGGACCTGGAGATTGGATGGTTCATCGTCAACGGCCAGCAGCGTGAAGGTGCTCTTGCTCCGGCCTGGTAATTCCGCCATGCCCCATTCTTCGCTTATGGAGGCAGATTCCTTGGCTGCTTCGTAATCCGGGAGTGAATTCCGGGCTGCTTCGGCAACCGGAAGTGTAAAAGCGATGCCCGTCCCCTGCTCCGGCTCTGACCATTCTACCTTGATGGTACCGTCCATCAAATGCAGCAGCTTCCTGCAGATAAACAACCCCAGTCCTGTTCCCCCGTACTCCTCTGGAGAGTGTGCTTGCTCAAAGGGCTGGAATATAGCCTCCCAGTCAGATAAGCTCATCCCCACTCCGGTATCCTCCACCACAACTTTGACCTGACCCTCTATCACCTGAGCATGAATCGTAATCATACCCTCATGAGTAAATTTCACCGCATTGCCGACCAGATTGTGGAGGATTTGCCTGAGCCGGTTCTCATCCGCATAGACGAGGGGCAGATGCTCCGGTACGGCATTGACAAATCTGATTTTTTTACCAGTAATCAAACCCTGGAATAAATCGAATACGAGGGAGACAGACACACGGACATCCACACCGGTTAGTTGAACCTTTAGCTCGTTACGTTTGATTTTCTCCATATCCAGAATGTCATGAACCAGTCCCGAGAGCCTTCTGGAGGTATCTCTGATCAGGGACAGATTCTGGATATGGCTTGCGCTGAGTTCTCCGGCTTCTGCTTCTGCTCCGGCTCCTGTCTCCAGCATGGATTGGGATAAATTAATGATTCCGTGAAGCGGAGTCTGGAATTCGTGAGAGGTATGCAGCAGGAACTCGTCTTTCTGCTTATCCGCCTGCTGTAGCATTACAGCCATTCCTTCTATCGTCTTATACGCTTCCGAATACCGGTAAGACAGGAGGAAGGAGGCCAGAAAACAAAAAATCAATATGGAGCAGTATCCTATGGTGTAAGTGGGTGTCAGGCTGCTCAGATACAACCCGTAATCAAACAGCCCTATTACATATCCGCCTAAGGCCAATATAAAGAGGAGCAGTGTCCGTTTGCTGAATTCTCCATACCTGCCCTTCAGGTATGAATGAAGCATCAATCCCAGAATGATGACATAGATGAATAGCTGCAGATAGCTGAATACCGCATTGAAACGCGAATACCATTGAAACGGCGTGAGCAGCACAAAGCCGATGTACAATGCCGTCACACCGACAACACTATTAATTAACCACTCAGGAATCATGCTTTTACACATAGTCTTAATAAACATGACCATCGTGATCAGGGAGAGATACAGCGATACGGCTTGAATCTTATAATAAATCTCATGCGGCAGATTCACATACTCAACCAGAATCCGGTCACCGTTGCTGGCAAAAGACCAGGCGATAATAATGCAGCTGAGTCCGAAATAAAGAAGTCCTCTTTCCTCTCTCCGTATAATAAACACACTAAGCTGATAACACCCGAGCATAAGGAGAGATACAATCAGAATTAAATTGAGAATGGTGGTATGGGTATTCAGCTTAAGAATTCCCCCGGCGCTCCCGAAATAAAGGCTATAAGGAATCCCGCCCTGCGAATTCTCATAATTCGCTGCATGGATAATGATCTCCGCCGTATCTCCCTGTACCGTAAAAAAGGCATTGTACGGTTTATTCTCATACCTATACAGGCTTTCGGATTCCGCGGGCTTACCGCTGCCGGCAACCCTGTCCCCGTTCACGTAGATCTCGCTGGCCATGCGGATGTTGGATATTCTAAGCCCATACATCGTTGCCGAAGGCTCAAGCTTAACCTTCAGACGGTAGGTAACGGCTCCTTGGCTATTTAGACCCCCGTCTTCATTCGCATGCTTCCAAAAACCGGGTACCTGCATATATCCAGGAGAAACAGAAGGTGCTCCCCCCGGCCTGAGCAGCTGATCCCAATAAAATTCCCATTGTCCATCCAGCGAAACGACCTGTTCTCCCTGAAAATTCCATGCGCTCAAATCCAGTACACCATGCCGGGCGGGAGCGGGGTTCTGGGCTTTATGATCAGAGGCTTTCACTAGGCCGAATAATATAGCAAAACATCCGAGGCCCACTATAATCAGGCCCATCAGCATTTTTCTCATCTTGAGGATCTACTCCGTTTCTCAGCCTTATCTTTATTCATTTCAATACAGCTTTAGTTCCATCATATCATCTGTACCATTTAGCGGCATGTCCTTTTCTTGTGCATGCTCTATTACGATTCTCCTAGAAACAATTCGTAGAGATTGTGAAGATTATGTAGAACCATGTAAAATAATTTCTATAAAATACCAAATAATATTGACCGTCCAAAACTTCTTGATGTAGAATTCTGTTGGAATATCAAACCATTTAAATATTCAGAGGAGACCGCGAGTAGCCAGGTAATACGACTCGGCTTGGCAATAGGTAATGGTGAAGACAGCCGCGCTGAATTTGCCACGATTCTCTGGAGAATTCTCGGCGAACCAGCCCCAACGGCTCCCGCAGCCTTCCCTGATGTACAAGCTGACTGGTCTGCTCAAGCGATTGCCCGGCTCACACAACTTGGAATCATCATTGGCTACGGAGACGGGACCTTCCGTCCTGATGCATCCATCTCGCGAGTAGACATGGTTACATTGCCGTTGACAATGCTTTTAGCCCGATTCATAATGCATACAAATAACCAGCAGGATTGAGACTTCAATCTCTCATTCCTGCTGGTTATCTTTATCCTTCACACATAACTCCCCTGATCCTTCGTAATCTCCCGCTGTGTCTGCTCCTCACCGCCGGTGTCCAAGCCGGCTCTTACGCACCAGGAAACTGCATAGTAACAGGCTTAAAGCCACATAAGCTGCTATCATACTGATGATGCCTCCCCAGCCGAAATTTCCGTACAGCACTCCGCCACCCGTACCGCTGAAGCTGGAGCCCACGTAATAGAAAAAGAGATAAAGTGCGTTGGCCTGCGACTTATGCTCATCGGCCACCAGGCCTACCCAGCTGCTGGCAATGGAGTGTCCACCAAAGAAACCAAAGGCAAACAGCGCCAGACCGATGATTTTGACCCACAGGAAGGGATGCAGGGTGCAAAGTGCCCCCGTTAAGATAATGGCCAGCGCGAGCATGACCACACCGCTGCGGCCATATCGGTCAGCCAGCTGTCCCATCCAAGTGGAACTGAAGGTTCCCATCAGATAAACGACAAAAATGCTGCCGACCAGTGACTGGCTAAGGTTGTACGGTTCACCTGTCAGTTCGAAGCCAATATAATTGAATAAGGTGACAAAGCTGCCCATCAGCAGAAAACCCAGCCCATACAAGCATAAGAGCCGGGGATTGCGGCATTGTGACCAGAGCAGTGGAATAACCTTGCTAAGCTTGCCTGTCTGCTTCACGAAATGGCGCGAAGGCGGAATCACCAGCCAGAATATCATCGCTGCGGCCAGGCCCAGCAAGCCAATCGCACCGACTGCCGCCCGCCAACCGAACCAGTCGGTGAGTAAACCGCTGATGATCCGGCCGGCCATCCCTCCGATGGAATTGCCGCTGATATATAATCCCATCGCATAACCCAGACTGGCAGGATCAATCTCTTCCACCAGATAGGTCATTGCAATAGCCGGCAATCCGGCCAGTGCAATCCCCTGCAGGATGCGCAGCAGCAGTAGCACAGGGAAATACGGGCTGAAAGCGGAGATAATGGCGATCACGGAAGCGGCGACAAGCGATACTGTCATAATAGCTCTGCGGCCAACGGCATCGGATAGAGAACCTATGAACAGCATGGTCAGTGCCATGGATATGGTGGTGACGGACAGTGTTAAACTGGCTTCTGTCGGTGTGATTCCAAACGCACCGGTGATTTCCGGCATCAACGGCTGCAGGGTGTACAGAAGCGCGAAGGTGACGAACCCTCCGGCAAACAGTGCAAGGCTAACGTTGCGGAACGATTTTGAACCCTGCAGAATCTTCATTGCTTCCAACCTTCTTCACTGGAGAAGCTCCGGTTGTCGGAACAGGACCGGTTGACCGGAACCTTCCCTTGTTATTTGCGGAACAGCTTGCGTTCCATATGTGTCAGAAATTCATAACCGTCCGCTGTCACTACAATGGTGTCTTCAATCTGAAACCCTCCAGCACCCAATTCATAATAAGGAACTTCCACACACAGTACCATTCCAGGCTCCAGAACGCGGTGATCCCCGGGTGACAGGGTGATATCATCGTACAATTCCAGGCCGATGGCATGTCCCACATGCTGGCGCCGGTAATGAGGAATCCCTTCCTTCTGAACTCTGGCTACGGCTGCCTGGAAGACATCGGATGCTTTCACACCGGGACGGATCGTTTCAAGTGCCTGCTCCCAGCCGCTGCGTACTGCCTGAAAGTGATGTTCCATCCATTGGGTGGCTTCACCAAGCACAACCGTTCTGCCGGTATCTCCCCAGTAACCTTCCAATTGGAGACACAGATCAAAACGGATCTGATCCCCTGGCTCGATGACGCGGAAATAATTCTCAATCAGGGGAAGAGCACTGCGCGGCCCTGCACCGACCGCCGTCATTGCGGGGGTGCCGCCTGCTCTCATCACGGCAAGCCGGTAATGGTCGGCCAACTCTTTCTCGTGCACACCTGCGGCGATCAGATCGATTAATTGCTGCTCAATGGCCTCATTCAGAACCGCAGACTGCCGCAGACGTTCGATTTCAAACGGTGTTTTGATCTGGCGGATTTGACGGAACAGTTTATACGCAGGCATAGCTTGTCCGCCGGGAAGTCCACCGGCAAATTTGGCAAGCAGATCCGGAGCAATTCTCATCTCATCCACGCCGACCGCTTGTCCTTTGAGGCCAAGATGCTCAAGTGCCGCCTCCAAGGCTTCAATCGGTCCCGCATGGGTTGTCGTATTCTGCAGCAAGGAGTAAAAGAGATCAATATCCGGCGTGGATGGCTTGCCTTCGATAGATCCCTCCACAAAAAAGTCGCTATACACATATAAATCCGCGCCGGTAATCCCCATCTGTGCGATTACACCCAGCCGGTTGGTCGGAATAATGACACAGGGACGGGCTTCCGGTTCCTGTGGCAGTACCGCATAGATTTGCATGGTCCAGTTGCTGGCCCGCAGCTGAGAGCCTAGAATATAGTTAATATTCTCCGGTGTGGTTGCTACAAGAGCAGCCAAGCTGCTGGCAGCCATCAATTCAGCAGCACGTGTCCGGTTCACTCCGGAAACAGGTATCGAAATAGGCTTGTCCATCAGGTTCAAGACCTCCTTTTATTCGTTCTGCTGCCGAGCATGTTTTCCACGCCCGGTGCGGAACGGATGACCAGTTTGATTGCAAAGAACAAAGCGAGCGCAAAGGCAATCAGTACGACGGAAACAACGGCAACCGTAGGATCCTGCCATTTTTCCATATACAGAAAGAGCTGAATAGGCAAGGTGTAATTTCCCTGACGCAGAATAAGCAATGCTGTCTCAACCTGATCGAAGGTGAAGACAAAGGAAATGGAGCCTGCCAGAAGAAGTGAAAGCCGCAGCTGCGGCAACGTAACCGTGAAAAAAATACGAAATGGACCCGCACCCAGATCCGCAGCAGCTTCGCGGTGTGCCGGATTCAGGTTGGCCAGAGCGCTGCCCACAATAGACAGTACAAACGGCAGTACGATGACCGCCTCCCCCAGAATCAGGGCAAACAATCCTCCGGCGATATGCATCTTTGAGAACAGAATCAGATACGCCACGCCCAGTGTAATTTTGGGCATTACCATTGGTGACATAAAAAAGGCCCGCAAAAGCCCTCTGCCCGGAAAAGGATAATGAACAATGGCCAGTGCAGCCAGCGTACCTGTAATGAGAGCCAACAAAACCGCACCCGCTGAAGCGAGAATGCTGTTCCGGAAGGCTTCCATGAACTGCTTCTGATCTCCCAGACGGCTATACCATTCCAGCGTCAGCCCTTCGGGCGGAAACTTGCTGGAGGTTCCGCTGCTTAAGGAAGTCAGCAGGATCATCAACAGCGGAAGCAGCAGATATAGCCCGACCGCGCCGACACCTACATAGAGAACCCACTTGTAATTCCGTGTTTTTTTAGACATGGCTTTGTCCCCCTGCCCGTGTACGCCGGAACATCAGCCAGTCGGCTCCCTTGTTCACAATCATTGAGACGACGATCGACGAAACAAATAAAAAGAGGCTCGCCACGGCTGCCATAGGCCAGTTCGTATCCAATGTACGCTGATAAATCAATACCGGAAGCGTCATGACGCGCCCGCCTCCGATCAGCTGCGGGGTTGTAAATGCGGTCAGGCAAAGTGTGAAGACAATTTGCACTCCGCTGGCAATCCCCCGCGCGGACAAGGGCAGTGTAATGGTGAGAAACGTGCGCCATTTGCCTGCACCCAGATCATGGGCCGCCGCCTTCAGCGTACCGTCAGACTGGGTCAGCACATTCAAGAGCGGGAATACCATAAACGGCAAAAAGATATGTACCAGTGCAACAACCACACCGGTCTCATTGTACATCATCTCAAAACCGTTATCCGTTAGGCCGAGCTCAACAAACAGCCAGTTTATGAAACCCTGTTTGGACAACAGCAGCTGCCATCCGTATGATCTGACAACAGCACTGACCAGAAGCGGAAGAAATGTGAGCAGCAAGAGGGTCTGCTTGAGTACCGCCCGCTTCAGTCCGGCAATACAGTAGGCCAGCGGATAGGCAAGCAGCAGGCTCCATAAGGTAACCTTGGCGGCAACTCTAAAGGTGGTGGCTATCAAGGTCCAATAATAGGGATCTCCAAGGAAAGCACGGTAGGATGCCAAATTCCAATCCCTGATCAGCCGCCCGTTCTCGTAGAGATCAAAACTGTACCGGCCGAAGATCAGCAGACCACCCAGATAGACGACACCCATTAGGACAAGTGCAGGCAGAAGCAACAGCAGTTGTGCAGCCCAGGTACGGTTCCTATGGGAGAACAGCCCTATAAGCTTGCCAGTTGCACGCATCATAAGGAACTCTCCTCGTAGGCAGGTGCCTCTATAGGCAAAAGCAGTCCATCTTCGGGATTGAATCCGATTTGCAGCGAATCTCCTGGTGCATACCGGGCATCTCCCCGCTGATACAGACTGCTGGCCTGCAGTTGGATATGACCGCCCATATCCAGCGTGTACCGGATGCTTGCACCGCCATACACACTCTCGGTGACGGTTCCTTCCAGACGGTTGACGCAGCTATTTGCCTCTGCACCTATCCTTAGATACTCGTACCGGATAGACAGCGAAGCCCCGCTACCGGCAGAAATCGCCGAAAGTCCTTCCTGCGGCCGCACGGCAAGCTTCAAACCGCCTGCTTGAACCCATACCAGGCCTTCTTCAGTACCCACTATCTTAACCTGCAGCAGGTTCGTATCGCCGATGAATTTGGCTACAAAGCTGTCAACCGGCCGTTCGTAAATTTCATCAGGCGTCCCGTATTGAAGCAGCTTGCCGCCACGCATGACACCAATGCGGTCCGACATGTTCATCGCCTCATTCTGATCATGGGTAACGAAAATGAACGTGCCTCCGAATTCGCGCTGTATCCGTTTCAGTTCCCGCTGCATATCCAGACGCAGCTGCATATCCAGTGCTGATAACGGCTCGTCCAGCAGGAGAACTTCCGGCTTGTTAATCAAAGCGCGGGCAATGGCAACACGCTGCGCCTGACCGCCGGACAGCTGGGAAATGGCACGCCGGCTGTAATCACCGAGCTGCACCAGTTCCAGCATCTCCTGAACACGCCGTTTGATTTCGCTTTTCGGCGTTTTTCTGACCTTCAAGCCATAAGCGATATTGTTGAAAACATCCATATGGGGAAACAATGCCAGCTGCTGAAAAATCATATTCGTATTGCGGCCATAAGCCGGAATACCTGAGACATCCTGTCCCGACAGCAGTACTGCACCCTCATCTGGCTGCTCCAAACCGCCGAGAAGCCGGAGCAGCGTGGTTTTCCCGCAGCCGCTGGGCCCGAGGAGAGAGACGAACTCTCCCCGTTTCACCTGTAGCGATACCTGATTAACGGCAGTACTTCCCGCATAACGCTTGACCACGTCCCGCGTCTCGATTGCAATCGGCCCCACTCCGCCGCTCATTGTGCTCATCTCCTATCTATTCGGTTGATGACAGCTGCCGGATTATAGCTCTGTTTTGACCAGACGGTCCCATAGATCCTTCCAGGCAGAGCTGTTCTTGGCCAACGTATCCCAGTCCGGATTAATCCCCTTGCCCTGTTCTTCAACGGAGAAGGATGGATCATCCTTGTATTTATCCGGAATCGCTGCAGCTGTACTTGTAACTGGAGTTCCTGTTACCTCGGCATACCGGGACAGCGCTTCTGCACTAAGAAGCTCATTAATGATCTCGTTGGCCACTTTTTCCTGCTCTGGTGTGGAGCCTTTGACAACCTGCAGGGAATACGGGAAGGAAATCGCACCTTCCTTAGGATAGGCTACAGCCAGCGGGGAGCCGCCTTCGATCCATGTTTGTGCTACCTGTGCACTGAATGGAGCAATCAGCGCGTCGCCTGAGTCAAGCAGACCCTTAAGCTGATCGTTCGAGGTAACCAGCGTTCCGATTTGATCGCTGTTGTCTGCCCAGAATTGGAAGGCTGGTTCAGGATTGTCATAGGATGCGCCGAGTTCTTCCCCTTTTACAGCCAGAAGCGGGGAGAGATAAGAATAGAACATGTAATCCCACAATGCAGTTTTGCCTTTGAACTCTTCGCTTCCCCACAGATCGTTCCAGCTTGTGGGCGGTGTCTTCACCAGATCCTTGTTGTAGACCAGCGCAAAGCTGGATACTCCCCAGACGATACCCTTGTTGTCTGTTGTATGGAAGGATTCGGGAATATCCTTCATATTCGTCACAATGGCCGGATCCAGCGGCTCCCACATATCGTCATTGAGGCCCTTCGCCGAAGCATCCGCATTGAAATACCCGAAGTTTACAATCGGATTGTCAGCATCGGCCTGCTTGCCTGCCAGCATTTTCGGATACATTACAGAATTGGAGGATTCCTCGAAGGTCACCTCAACATTCGGATGGTTTTTTACATATTCGGCTACGACTTCCTTAGGAACCACATCCTGATTGGAGCCGGCCCAGATAAACATGGTCAGCTTTACTTTTTCTCCGCTACCGGCTGCCGGGGAATTGTCCGGGCTTCCTGCAGCATTGTTTCCGGCAGCGTTATCCACATTGGTCCCCCCTCCGCAAGCCGAGAGTGCCAGCATCAGGGCAAGCGACACGGCAGGTAAGATATAAGAACGCTTAGGTTTTTGAATACTCATTGGTTTCTCTCCTCCAGGTTGTTTACTATTTGGTGTAATTTAGTTTTCTTACGATCATCAGCGGTTGTAGTCATCAGCGCAGTCCTATTCCCCCGCGCAATTCTTCCATTATTCCTGGAACTGCTGAAGGTGAGACCGGATGGCCTGAGGCCACCCTACGCTCGGCTTCAGCCATTGTCTGTCGCTTCAAATAATCCCGAAGCGCCAGTGGATAGCTGCTCAGGGCAGCGTTCACGGCGAGCTGCATCTCATCCGTCCACAGGATTTCAAATTCGTTCCGGGCTTCCCCGAAGCTGAAGGCCTCCCCATTATTATGAAGCCCGCCACGCAGCAATCTTGTGAACACTTCATCTATGGTATTGGCATTTATCACTACACCGTAGCATTCACGAGCCTGCTCCACCGACAAAAGCCCTTTCTGCACATCGTTCAGTACGAGTGCCGGGTCCCGTTCATACGGACTTCCATATCCGCCGCCGCCCTGGGAGAGGAAAGTCACGGTATCCCCCGGCTGGAGCAAAAGCTCGTCAATCCGGCCAAGGTTACGTTCATCTGCCCGGCCTTCATTCAAAATCGCTTCTCCATGCTCTCCTACACCGCCTCCCAGACGGCCCCAGGGCTGGAATTCCATCCGTTCCATATTTCTTGCGGTCATTACGGTATCCGGACTGAGGATTCTAACGCGCAAGTCAATGCCGCTGCCGCCTCTGAATTTGCCGGCTCCGGCTGAATCCGCCCGCAGGCCGTAACGTTCAATCAGTACCGGCATCTCCGCCTCAACGGTTTCAGCCGGGATGTTCCGCAAATGGCCTACGGCAAAATCCATCCCGTCAATTCCGTCCTTCATCGGTCTGGCCCCCGATCCGCCACAGACCGGCTGGATCACACCGACTTTGCGCTTGCCGTCGGAAGCATCGGTCATCGCCATCATGACAATACAGGCTTGGCCCGCTCCCGCAGCCGGCACTTTACTGCTCTGCGCCTGGCTCAGCGCACCGGTAATGACATCCATCACCCGGATAAAGGTCGCTGCTCTCGCACCTACCGCCGCCAGCGGTTCCGGATTAAGCACCGATGCCGGGGGCGCGTAGTTGCGCACCATCCTTACCATCCCGGAATTCCAGGGAATCGTCGGATCCAGGGTCCGGAAGTAGCGGATCAGCGCAGGCACAAGCATATAGTGACCCTGCTGGTTATGCGTCGGAATATTAAATGAGGCTCTAACCTGCGGGTCGGTTCCGCTAAAGTCCAGATGGATATCCGTTCCGGTAATTGTCATCCGGCAACGCAGCCGGATCGGATAGCCGCCAGGACCCTTTTCCAGGTAGTCCCAGAAGTCATAGGAGCCGTCGGGTATGTCCTGAATGATCGTCCGAGCTTTAAGCTCAGCATATTCAAGCAGATTCTCGATGCCTTGTTCCACTTGCTGTGCACCATATCTGACGATCAGCTCCTTCAAACGCTGCTCCCCTCTATTCAGCGCAGCCATAAGCGCCTTGAGATCTCCAAGGTTCTGCTCAGGAATCCGGCTGTTGTCCAGCAGCAGCCGGAGCACCTGCTCATTAAGCTGGCCGGCTTCATACAGTTTGACCGGTGCTATCCGGATGCCTTCCATATGAATGTCATACGCGCTTGGCGACACACTTCCCGGAACCTTGCCGCCGACATCCGAGGAATGCACGAAGCAGAGGCCGAAGGCAATAATCCTGCCGTCATGGAAATAGGGTTTAATCAAGTGGATATCCGGAAGATGGGTAACCATCCCCCCCGTGGTATAAGGATCGTTGCAGATGACCATATCACCATCCTGCCAATGGTCGATTGCCCGGATGGTGGTAGCCGCAGGAATTCCCAGCGACAGGTTGTATCCCGTATCCAGCGGGGAACCGAACGTCTCACCTTCCGGGGATAACAGATAAGTACCGAAATCTCCTGTTTCTTTGACAAAGGCGGTAAAGCCGGTTCGCAGCACGACGTTAGCCATTTCCTCTACGGCAGCCTGAATCCGGTTGTTGAAGATCTCCAGGAAGACTTTATCCGTAATCATTAATCTGCCTCCCCGATAATATTTCCGTAAAGATCACCGTGTATCGTGTAACCGGAAGGAATAAAGACCGTCGTATCATATTCCTCAAGGATAGCCGGACCGGAAACCCGGCTATCTGCTGTCAGATGCTCCCGGCTCAGCACCTTGGCCTGATATTCCTGTCCATCAAATGAGATTCTCCGGGCTTCAATAGGTTTCCCACTCGCTTCTGCCTGTGGAAGAATTGCCATGGTCTTGCCCGGCAGAAGCCCGACGATGCTTGCCCGCAAATTGACGAACATGACTTCCGCTTCTGGCTGGCTGATGCCAAAGACAGACTCATACTGTCCGTGGAACTTATTCTTGGCTTCTTCAGGTTTGGAAATCTCAGATTCGGAAAGCATGACCTCCAGATCAAATGCCTGTCCTTCATACCGCATATCGGCACTGTAAATGACATAGGTACCTTCCAGCTTCACTCCGCCCCGGGCCTCTTCTTCGATCCAGCGGCGGCCTTGCTGCTCCAGCGAGGAGAAACGGGTCTTGAGTTCATCCTCAGCCAGTCCACGGCTGCTCTTGTGGAGCGTGAAAACAAAGTCATTACGCAGGTTCGCAACCGTACAGCCCATTGCACAAAGTGTTCCGGGAGATGGTGGAATCAGCACCCGGCGGATGCCAACCTCACGCGCCATCAGAAAAGCGTGCATCGGGCCCGCTCCGCCATAAGCTAGCAAAGTGAAGTCGCGGGGATCGACTCCCTTTCGCGCCATCAGCGGTGAGAATTGGGCATACATATTGGCGGTAGCCACATCCAGAATAGCTTGCGCAGTCTGGGTGGCATTCAGCCCAAGCTGGTTGCCCAAATGTGTAAGCGCCCGTTCAGCCAGTTCCGGGAAGAGGCGCATCTGACCGCCAAGAAAGCGGTCTGCCTGCAAAATGCCCAGATGGAGATAGGCATCAGTGGTTGTTGCCTGCTCACCGCCCCGGTTGTAGCAGGCCGGTCCCGGCTTGGCGCCTGCACTGCGCGGCCCTACCTTCAGTACCCCTACCGAATCAACCCAGGCTATGGAACCTCCGCCCGCACCGATAGCGGTCACGTCTATTGCCGGAATAATGACCGGGAAATCACCCACTTGATTCTCCGTAGAGTAGGCAGGTTCTCCGTCAATCAAGGCGACATCTACGCTTGTCCCACCCATATCGAAGGTAACGACCTGACTGATCCCTGCCTGTTCCGCAATATAGGTTGCACCGATTACACCGGAGGCGGGTCCAGACAGGAGTGTCCTTACCGGTTCAGCTGCAGCACGGGCGGCAGTCATCATTCCTCCGTTCGACATCGTGGACAGCAGCGTAGCCGATACTCCGTATTGTCCAATTCCGGCTTGCAGACGGTTGAAATAAGAACCCATTCGTTCGCCTACATAAGCATTCATCACCGTGGCGAGTGTACGCTCGTATTCACGCTGCTGCGGCCAGATTGCGCTGCTTCTGCAGATGAACAGCTGCGGATGACGCTCACGGATCAGCTGTTCAGCCTGTTGCTCATGTCCAGAATTGGCATAAGAGTGCAGGAAACTGATTGCCAGAGCTGTAACGCCGTCCTTCACCAATTCGTCCGCCGCCCGAAGCAGTTCCTCCGGGTCCAGCTCCGTCAGCACTCTGCCGTCTGCAAGCTGCCGTTCATTAATTTCTTTTACAAGCTGGCGGGGGACAAGCGGCTGCGTTTTATCCCCATAAAGGTTAGTGGTATTCTCAAGCCGCAAGCGGCGTATTTCGAGCACATCCCGGAAGCCTTTGGTCACCAGCAGCCCGGTTACAGCACCACTGCGTTCGATCAGCGTGTTTACCCCGAGTGTTGTACCGTGCACGAAAAGTTTGATGCTGCGGGTATCTACTCCCTTGGACTGCAGTTGCTCTAATGTATGAAAAATCGCCTGTTCGGGAGCATCGGCTACGGAGGGTGTTTTTAGCGCAGCGACAACCTCTCCATGTCCGTCTGTTACGATGGCATCCGTAAAGGTTCCGCCGATATCGATGCCTAAGCGGTAATTAATTTCCACGAATTCCACTCCTTCATTTAGGGCATTTACAAGCTATGCTGTTCCTGATTTTGTATAGCGTAATAACGTTTGACATCCTCAATCATTTGATTAATATGCATCACCATAGCTGCCTCCGCCTGTTCAGCAGAACCTGCAGCAACGGCATCCAGAATTTTACGGTGATCCACGACAAGCTCGCTGCCCACCTTGCGGCGGATATATGCAGTTTCCAGGAAATCCCTCCCCGTCTGCCACACCAGCTGAGCCGCATGGAGCAGTACCTCATTGCGTGCTGCAAGCGCAAGTAAAGTATGAAATTCACGGTCTTCTTCATACGGAATGATATTCTGAGACAACAGTTCGTGCTGGGTGGCAATAGAAGCTTCAAGCAGCTTTATTTCTTCTTTTGTCGCCCGCTGTGCAGCCAGTGAAGCAATTTCCCGCTCCAGCGCCCTTCTGGCCACAAGCACATCCAGCAGCGCGGATTCTCCCGAATTATTCAATAGCTGCAGGAGCTGAGAATTCACATTTTTCTGCTGCAGCAGCTTTTCCAGATAGGATACGCGACCGTTTCCCTTGTCCGTCAGAATACGCCCTTTTCGCCCTTCAAGGGCCGTGTAGCCCTCGATATCGAATTCCATCAGCTTGCGTCCGATGGTAGCTTGGCTGAGATTATATTTTTTTCCTAGCGTATGTACCAGGGTACTGGCACCAAGTGGAGCTTCGGCATTCCCCAGAGCCTTTAAGAATTCATACTCAAGCTGTAGAAGCTGCGATTCCAATGCCACTCTATTCATCCTTTCAGTGATACTTGTATTTTCGTTGTTACTCATTGATGATTAATAGGATTATAACTGCAAGAAAGCAAATTATCAACTATTCACACCATTTTAGTATGAATAAATTTTAATATAATAAAAGCAACTCATCCGCAGACAAGTCGCTTTTTGAACTCTTTTTTGGACCTCACTGAGAACTATTCAATCCAAAGTGTTCAGTATGGTATGAATAACACTTGTTAATTTCCTTTGCTCTGTTGCTGTTTTTACCATCGTCCGTAGTCCTAACCAGGCCTTCATCAGATAATGAGAAATGGCCTCCGGCTCCAGTGAGGCTTCTTGCCTTTCAACTAATAATCTCAATTTCTTGTTTTGAGTAGACTCATACCGCTTAAGTGCCTTCATATACAAAGCGTGCTTATCGCCAAAAGTATCATAGATACTTCTTCTGTGGATTCCCATAAAATCTACTAGATCCTGCATGGAGGTTTTCTCATAACCTTGCTTCATATTCACCCTTTAAAAGAAATTAATGGCGCACAAATTTAAGTTGTACGCCATTTTTCTTCCATATAATATTAGCCCTTCTGCAATTCCAATTCTTTCAACGTAGGATAGTCCGTATAACCCTTGCTTCCACTACCATAAAATGTTGCAGGATCTGCTTCATTTAATGGAGCGCCTGCTTTAAGTCGCTGCACAAAATCCGGATTAGCCAATGACCATACCCCAACAGGTGCCAGATCAGCAAGACCACTCTCGATATCAACACCAATATTCTCCAGTCCCCGTCCAGCCCGATTGACTAACAACGGATTCTTCCACAAGGAACGTATATCCTGAAGCAATTCTTCATTGCCGAGGTGCATCACATGAAGATACGCTAAATTCAGTTTCGCTAATTCTTGCGTTAAGTAACGGTAAAGATCAGGACCTTGTTCGCCATCTTGAATCCCGCCAAGAGGGGTCCCTGGCGAAATGCGGAAGCCGGTTCTCTCTGCCCCGATCTCGTCAATGATGGCTTTGGCTACTTCAATCGCGAAGCGAGCTCGATTTTCTATTGATCCACCATATTCATCCGTACGTTTATTGGAATTTTCACCGATAAATTGGTTGATTAGATAACCATTTGCTCCATGAATTTCAACGCCGTCAGCGCCTGCTTCAATAGCAGCGGCCGCAGCTTTACGATAATCTGCAATGGTTATTTGAATCTCTTCTTTACTTAACTCACGTGGTACGGGGATATCCTGCATGCCTGTAGCCGTAAACGTTTCTACTCCTGGTGCAATTGCAGAGGGTGCAACGGGCTGCCGGTGATGAGGCGTATTGTCAGGGTGCGACACACGACCGACATGCATTAATTGAATATAAATATACCCGCCTGCTTCATGCACTGCATCCGTAACTTTCTTCCACCCTTCAATATGCTTCTCCGTATAGATCCCAGGTGTTCTTAAGTAACCTTGACCATCATCGGATGGTTGTGCACCTTCTG
Source organism: Paenibacillus sp. FSL H8-0259 (assembly GCF_037963255.1). NCBI lineage: Bacteria > Bacillati > Bacillota > Bacilli > Caryophanales > Paenibacillaceae > Paenibacillus > Paenibacillus sp. FSL H8-0259. Next base: position 1,849,952 of record NZ_CP150147.1, on the reverse strand, counting down.
TAATAAGAAGTCCCATCGATGCTCTTTGAGCATAATACAGGGAGTTTAATTCTCCCGGTGTACCATCTTCCTCTGCTCTGCTGCGTGTCATTGGTGCCATCGCCAAGCGATGCGGTAATTCCAGATTGCCAACTTTTGTTTTAGTCCACAGTTTTTCCATTATTAACACTCCTCTTTAAATTTGTTTAACAAGAAATTATGATTAAGTAAGATGTGGGTATATTGCAGCAACACCACCTGCAAGTCCACCTTGTATCATTCGGCTGTTATCATCAGCAAGAATTTCAAAGCTGCCAGATTCGATGCCATCAATAGCTATTTTTGCGATATCTGAAGGGTTGGATTTGGGAGCATCTATACCGGTTGTCATATCTGTCTCCATAAAGCCTACATGTAATCCAGCTACTCTAATATTACGAGGATACAAGTTTAAACGTAAATCGTTCGTCAATGCCCAGGCTGCAGCCTTCGCAGCTGTATACGCACCGGAAGCTCCCATACTAAACCAAGATAGTACGGACAGAATATTCAAAATCGATCCTCCCCCGTTTTTTTCAATGATTGGTGCAAAAGCACGAACCATGGACAGCGTACCGAAGAAATGCGTATCAAATTCCAATTGTATTTTCCCCACATCTCCTTCCAGCAAAGAAGCGCCTGTAGATGATCCTGCATTGTTGATTAAAAGCGTAACATCTTTAGCAAGGATTGCTGCTGCTGCAACCTCATCCGGTTTTGTAACATCAAGCTTTACAGGTGTAACTCCAGGAATATCAATGGTCTCCGGATTTCTTGCACCAGCGTATACTTTAGCCCCTCTGGATAGAAGTTCAAGAGTAAGCTGACGGCCCAGACCCCGGTTTGCTCCAGTGACAAATGCTACTTGTTCAGAAATGTTCATTGTATTAGCTCCTTTTTGTTTTGATTACAATTCTTCATTCAAGGGATAGAACGGCGTTCTCATTCTAGAACGATCATACTAGAATAAACACAGGCAATTATACTAATATCTTTCTAGGCTGAATCTTCAAATTAGCTTAAGTATAAATAATTACTTAGATAAAAGTTTAATCGATAAATTGGCTAGACGGTGTAATTTTTCTTTACGTATGGAGGTCCTTGTCATTACCCTTAACCCTACATAAACTGCATGCAGATGTTCCGCTAGATCGTTGGCATTATAATCTGAGCGAAACTCTCCATCCTGCTGTCCCCACAGAATAATATCTTTGAACAGCTGTTCTGATAATGTAAACAATTCTGTGGTCTTTACATCCACCTCAGCATCACGCATTGCCAATTCCACCGCTGAATTCACCATCAAACAACCTGAAGGTGAATCTTCTTCACCACATATCACGAAACTAAAAATAAGCTGAAGTGCCTCAGTTGCAGTCTTAGAGCGTTTAACTTCTCCTACAAGCTCAGCACTTACTTTATCGCGAAATCGGTCCATTGCTTTTAGAAACAGCGTATGCTTGTCGCCAAAAGTGTCATATAAACTTCTCCGATGGATTCCCATCTGCTTGACCAGATCCGTCATAGATGTCTTCTCGTAACCCTGTTCCCAAAAAAGCTTCATCGCCTTTTCTAATACCACGTTCTCTTCGAATTCTTTGCTTCTTGCCATTCTATTCCCTCCCTGTTAATCAATATAACATATTGAGAACGATCGGTAAAGAATTTTATGAATGGTAAAAACCATTAAGAATCCCTACTAAATTCACACTATTCTCGTTTAATTTGATTTAAGAAGCATTTGACCCCAAGTATGCGTAATGAAATCCGGAGCGAACTTCATGGAAAAGCGCATAACCTTAGTAAAACCTGCATTTACGCGTATTTTGTTTTTTTCCATCCCTTTAATACCGACTTTAACAAGCTTCGCTAATGGCAAAGAGATCACCTTATTCATGAAACCTTCGTCAAAAGTGTCCGTGAGATTAGTTTCAGAAATAACAGGTGGACAAAGTTCCATCACATGAATGTTTTTTCCTTTGGCCCGGATTTGCTCACGTAATGCATCACTGAACATGTGGATGCCAGCCTTCGTTGCAGAATAAGTCGGTGCGTTGGCAACTGTAATATTAGCAAGTAGTGAACTAACGTTAACAACCATTGCCTCCTGTTGTTTGGCTAACAGTGGCAACAGAGCCTTGGTGATATAGATTGTCCCATTCAAGTTTGTGGCGATTTCTGCGGTTATGTGCTCGTAGGTAATAGTTTCATCAAACAAGTCAAATTCGTGTATAATACCAGCGTTATTGAAAATAATATCCAGTTTCGGATAGTGAATCGTCAGGTCTTTAGCAAGCTGCTCAACGCTTTTGGGATTACTAACATCTGCCGTCATCCCGATAAGTCCGGGATTGTTCTTTACTATCTGGTCGATGCGTTGTTGTGAACGCCCCGTGATAATCACAGTATTTCCCATGCCGAGAAAACTTTTAGCAAAAGCAAAACCAATCCCGGAGGTCCCACCTGTCACCAATATCGTTCTATTTTTTAATTTCATTCTGCATCATCTACTTTCAATATGACTTTCCCTTGGCTATGCCCTGTCGCAATCTTAGCAATCGCGGCATTCACTTGTTCAAAGGGGTACTCGGAATCAATCACCGGCTTAATGTTTGTTTTTTCAAGATACTGTGTGAAAGCTGCTAATTGCTGACCATTCGACTGCACGTATAAGAAGTCATACCTTTTCTTTTGCCATTTGGCAATTCCATCAAAAGGTGCTCCCAGTAAACTGAAGAGAATCTTCTTCGCCGTTGCCAAGTCTGTGCTTTGATTCGCGAATCGGGCATTGGGACCAGCATTTAACGACAGTAATTTGCCGCCAGGCTTCAGTATCTTAATTTGTTTACTAAATTCGCCGGCGCCCCGCGTATCAATAACATAATCATAGCCTGTCAGTATGTCAGTATAGTCCTGCGTTGCATAGTCGATAAACTCATCTGCCCCGAGTCGCTCCGCCAAGGCACGTGCTGATCCACTACCACTAACGGTCACAAACAGCCCTTGTGACTTCGCGTAAGGAACGGCCATCTGACCAAAGCCTCCCGTACCGCCGGGGATAAATAATTTGCCGCCTTGACGAGTATCTAAAATAGCTAGCGCCTGAACGATCGTCAAAGCAGACAATGGCACGGCCGCTGCTTCTTTAAAAGAAAGATTAGCTGGCATCTTAGCCACAATCGCCGCATCTACTGCGACATATTCGGCAAACGCCCCCATCTTATCTAACGATGGCATGGTGTACACATGATCCCCTACCTTAAAATCCATGACACCGGCTCCGACTTCGATCACTACTCCGGCTAGCTCGTTGCCCAGAGTCAATGGAAAGTCGTAATGATCAAACAACTTAACTTTGCCTGTAATCGCCAAGACAAGGTGTGGATCAACACCTGCTGCCTTAGTCTTGATTAAAACCTGTGTTGGTGTGATGGATGGAACAGCGACTGTGTTAATTTGTGCTTCCAGTATCTTGGAATACCGCGAAATTTGTGCAGCCTTCATAAGGTAACACCCCTTAAAATCGGATAATGACTTTTCCTTTAGGATGACCTGTAGCAACAAGCTTTAGTGCTTCATTGATATCATCAATGTGGAATTCTGTGGGGTCCACCGCTGGAACAATCCCGTTATCTTCAATAATCTTCGTAATTTTCTTTAATTGATCGCCATCGCTGCGAACAAAAATGAAATGATATTGAATCTTCTTTTTCTTCGCTTTGTGATCATACTTGGCCCCGGCAATGGTGAAGAGCTTTTGTTTCCAGCCTGGCAAGCCCATATGCTCGGCGAAACGTTTGTTAGGGCCGGTCCGCAGGGAAAGAAGGCGACCGCCTGCTTTTATAATCGAAAGTTCATGATCAAATTCGCTTGGTCCCAAGGTATCCATCACATAATCAACATCACGAAGTTGTTCCCAATAGTTCTCCATCGTGTAATCCATATATTGGTCTGCTCCAGCCGCCATTGTCCGTTCACGTGCTTGCGGATTTCCACTAACGATGACCTTCAGCCCCATGCTTTTGGCGATAGGAATGGCCATTTGGCCAAATGAACCAGAACCCCCGGGAATAAACACGCTTTCTCCAGTTTTGGCAGCCAATTCTTCATGCAAACCTTGATAAGCAGTCAATCCTGTTAATGGAGCAGCAGCACCGGTCACAAAATCCAGATTAGCGGGCAAGTGCCCGATGGCATCCGCATGAATCGCCGCGTATTCTGCAATGGCACCGATTTTTTGTAGTGGCAGGCGTGAATAAATGGCCTCACCAACTTCAAATCCCCGGACGTTTTTACCGACCTTTTCAATAACACCCGTCAGCTCATTACCGAGTACTAATGGAAACTCATAATCCTGAATCAGCTTGACGCTTCCGGTCCCGATGAGCAATTCCAAATGATTAACCGCCGCTGCTTTCACCTTGACCAAAACCTCGTTTTCACTTATTTCCGGGACTGGAATATCATTGACTTCTACCGTGAACTTTTTTGAATACTTGGTAATCTGCGCCGCTTTCATAATTAATAGCCTCCTATGTGCTGAGTAATAAGTAACATTTTATTGTTTTTGTAACTTATGCATCAAGCATAATATCAAAGGTTACAAAAGTCAACAATTGTTACCTAACATTTTATATGATAAAATAGAGACAGGTGTATAAACGATTGATAAGGAATTTATCGAAGAAAGAAGGGTTGGAAGCGCGGTGGCTAAAATCACACAAGAGCTCATTATTGAAACAGCGGAGGCATTAATTGAACGCACGGAAAAATCCGAAGTGACCCTTTCACAAATTGCGGATGAATTAAGTATCACCCATGCCGCGCTTTATAAACACTTTAAGAATAAGCAAGAGCTCTGGGCAGCCGTGTCTAAAAACTGGTTCAACCGGATGATTTCAGAACAAATAAAACTAGATAATACAAATTTGATGAATGCACAGGACCTGCTCCATGATTGGCTCTGGGCATTTGCTAACGCCAAAAAACGCGCCTATAACGAAAACCCCAAAATGTTCGCCTTGAATACACAATACGTGGATAGCAATCCCCTGGTGTTACGCGATGTTCTATGGGATTCCTATCAAATTATTGACGGCTTCATGGACTATCACGATCCCCGCTTCGAACGGGCAGAGGCAATTCTCTCCGCATTTGCGGTGTTTAGCCTCCCGTCCTTCAAAGAATCCTGGAATCTTCCAGACTACCAAGACAGATTTGAACGCATCTGGAGTTTAATCAAAAAGGGTCTTTGAATCCTCTAGTTGGATTCAAAGACCCTTTTCACCGTGAATCCCTGGCTTTAATTTTTCACAGCTATAACAACTACTAATCCGCTTTCATCTGGTTCACCTAAAAAACCTTCTGCAGACAAATCGCTTTCAGGCTGTAATCTCCCGCTGCGTCCACTCTTCCCCACCGGTATCCAGTCCAAGCCGCCCTACCACGACTTCTTTCTCCCGTTCATCGAGAATAGCGAGATTGCAGTAGATCTTACTATTCTCAATCTTCAGATCCCCTTCCTTTATCACATCGTCTGCCTCTGAGCCGAGAGTATCAATCAGCGTAATCTCGTTGCCCTCTTTATCGGTCCCAATCGAATCGTGCAGTGACACGTCCTTTCGGGTCTTTTTCAGCGAACGGAGGTACATCGGTATCCAGAACCATACATATCACACTATGTTAGTTAATATATCTGATAGTTACCATATATATTATAAATTTTAATAAATATAGTATTTAATCTATATCAGAACTCTAAAAATATATTAAATTTTTAATAGTTATTGACTGATAGAAATAACGATGTTATATTTCCTAACATAAATTAATAAATATACATACAGGAAGAGGAGATTACTGAAATGAATAAGCTGAAACGTCTAAGTAAAACTAAAAGAAATCATTCTGGTTCCCCCCGCTCCGAATATTCACCAGCAAAAAATAATTGGAGTAAAAAGCAATTTATAGCTACGTCCATTGCATTATCTGTTATCGCTTCGAGTGTCATTCCGTTTCAGACCGCTGATGCTTTAACTCGGGTTACTTCAGCAAGCGGCACAGTATGGGAGATTCATGATGTCTTTGCGCCTAGCTTAGACACAGGAAGTTTACGTACCGTTGGTACTACACAAGTACAAGGCTTCGGTAATATCTTCGTTAAAGTGTCGTCGCCTACAGCTTCACTGATGAATGGTCAAATGATGCGCGGGTTTGACTTGAAATACGATGGTGTGAATAGATTCACTTCGACTCAATCTGTAAATCTGGGAAATGTAACGGTTACACGTGATGTGTATGTCGATACTATAAATAATCGTACGAGATTCTTTGATACTTTTACTAATAAAAATGATATGAACGTAAAGGTTGATGTCTCTTTCGGCGGCTCTCTGGGGTATGGTACAGCAGCAAATGCTTCAGTAGTCAAGGCAACCTACTCCAATGATCTGGAGGTGACTACGGATGATTCATGGATTGTTGTAGACAGCAGTGCCAAAGACAATAAGCCGCTGGGCGTTGCAGTCGGGTCTCCACATCCATTTGAGAATGGATTAACTAGCCTAGGCAATCAGCAGCAGAATCCATTTACCACACCCCTGGCTAAGTCCGGAAATGATGCGAATTTCTACGGGTTCATTAATACATTAAATATTGAGCCGGGTCAGTCGAAATCCCTGGTGCATTATGTACAAGTGGGCGAAGCCGGTGAAGAAGGCCTGAAGAATCTGGTGACGATGCTAAACGGGCTTAATAGCCAGCTGGATATATCCGGATTAACCAACGCACAAATCCGTTCAATCAGTAACTGGGATATCTCTGCTATAGAGGGACTGGATACTGGAGATCCCCTGGTGATTCCTGAGGCTCCTGCTGCTAAAGCATTCATCACTTCTTCCCCCTATGATGTTACGAATAAATCCATTGCACAAATGCAGCAGGATATGATTAGCGGTAAAACTACTTCCGTGCAAATTACTCAGGCTTATTTGGATAGAATCAAGGTATACGATGAAGGCCAGCTTGGCTTCCATGCCTTCCTGCATGTCTCTGAAACTGCGCTTACCCAGGCACAAGCTGCTGACAACGCCCGCGCACAAGGTGCAAAGGGGGATTTGCTCGGTATTCCCATTGCGATAAAAGATATCTATGATACCAAGGATATGCCTACTACCGGCGGCAGCAAAGCGCTTGAAGGCTGGCGGCCTGATTCAGATGCATTCCAGGTCAATAAGCTGCGGGAAGCTGGAGCTGTCATTATTGGTAAAGTAAATACTTCCGAGTTCGCCAACAGCGGAAGCTTTAGCGAGAGCGGCTGGCAGCAGACATGGAATGCCCTGTATCCATCGAAAACCTCCTTTGGCTCAAGCGGCGGCTCGGCAGTATCTGTTGCAGCTGATTTTGCAGCAGCAGCCATGGGATCACAGACAGGGGTATCTCTCTATGCACCAACTACAGGCGCCAGCTTAAAAAGCTTCCGTGGTACAGACGGCATGGCAAGTACTACAGGTGTATTGCCGCTCACTTGGGGACAGGATTATGCAGGTCCCATTGCTAAGACAGTAACTGACCTGGCCATCATGTTGAATGCTACAACGGGTACAGATCCACAGGATATCTTCACAGTGACTGCCGATGCAGACCATAAGCGTCCGGCTGACTGGAAGGAATCTCTGGATACTAATGCATTGAAAGGAAAGAAAATCGGATATATCCCTGCTTCCTTTGTCTCTAGTTATGCCGATGATGATACCGGACAAGCCGTAATGAATAAGTTCTCCGAGCTTCAGGCAGCGGGTGCGACAATGGTTGAAATGTCAAAAATACCGTCAGCGCCTAGCCGTCCTTCAGGCATTAATGGATCTACTGAAGGTTGGGCGCGCTATATTGAGCTTCATAAGAACTTCCCTTACATTGATGGAGCAAGTGTACTGGCTTCAGATAAGGTGCTTATCTATAATCAAAGAGGATATACAGAGCCTACCCGCATGACTGAACAAGCTGTACAAGATTACATCAAATATAGAACGGACTATAAGGAAGTTATTAAAGGCTGGATGGACGAGAATGGCGTGGATGCTGTGGTTTACGCAGGTTTTATCAGTGACGTATATAACAATGACGCAGCAGCCTCTCAATTAAGCTCTGACCGCAACACGGGCGTATTAACGTCTAATGTCGGCCTCCCTACGGTAGTTGTTCCTGTAGGAACGAACGACAGCGGATATTCCATCTCCATGCAGCTTGTTGGCAGAGCATGGGACGATGCCAAAGTTCTAGGTATGGGCTATGCTCTTGAGCAACAAAGTCAAGCCAGACTGCTTACAGCCTATGCTCCAGCACTTCAATACGTCTCTAACCCTACTAATCCTGATCCAGTAGATAATGAACCAAGCAATCCAAGTCCTGGAGGAGGTACCGTAACTCCCCCGGTAACAGCAACGCCCACACCAACACCGGCTCCTACAGCAACACCAGCACCTGCAGAACCAGCAGCACCAACACCTACGCCGGAGGTTGTCAGTTTCGCAGATACCATTAATCACTGGGCAAAAGCAAGCATTGATGTGCTTATAGCCAAGGGATTACTTACGGGTTATTCTGATGGAACCTTCCGTCCGGATTCAGGGTTGACCCGTGCCGAATCCATCAAGGTCATTGCAACGTACATGGGGCTGGAAGGACAGGCTAGCAGCTTTACAGATGTATCTCCAACACACTGGGCTAATACGTATATCGGCGCAGCAGCCGGAGCAGGCCTGATGAATGGATATAGCGATGGAACCTTCCGTCCGAACGGCAAGATAAGCCGCAGTGAATTAGCGGCACTGATCACTAGAGCCTTTAAGCTTACAGGTACTGGAAACACATCCTTCAAAGATGTTAATAGAAATGCATGGTATTATGATTCCATTGATGCACTCGCATCCAATAATATTATTACTGGCTACGAGGATAGTACCTTTAAGCCTGGAAAAGATATTACCAGAGCAGAGTTTGCAACAATGGTCTCCAGATTACTGGAGACTGCGAATTAAGAAGCTCAAGGAATAAAAGACAAGAGGCTGTCCCAAAAGCAGATATTCTACTGACAAGTCAGATTCTCAAATTTCTCAAAAGCTTCAAACGTTAAAAAAGCAGCGATTCTCCCGTTATTGGAGAATCGCTGCTTTCTGTTTTTGGTCCCATTGCTCAAAGAAAACGCTCCTTTTGAAGTGATTGGGTGGTACCTCCATTTTACCAAAGGACAGTTTCTTTTTGTGATTTTAGAAAGATTTGAAGAACCTTTTCCCGCTTAAACAGCGGAGAGGACGGAACGACCCGCGGAAAAGCGGCAACGGTCGCCTTGGTCTCCGGATTTTGACCGCTAAGGGAACTAATTGACGGAGTGCACAAAAGGTTTGGCGATTATACCCTATTTCCCTTGGACCATCCCGTCGGTATTTCAAAGCACCGGTTCCTTACAGCTCAGCAGTATATTGATACTTGCGTATACAGGGATCATCGGAATAGCCGGAACCTTTGCCTGGTGGAGATATGCGGAGCAGCCGTAAACAAGTGAAGAAACATCTGCTGAAGAGCAGATGTTTTTTATATCACTCCTCATCACTCATAGTGCTCTTCATCGCCTCCTGTTCCCGGAACGCCGAAGGTGTCAGCCCGTACTTTTTCTTGAACAAGGTGGAGAAGTAAGTGATGTTGTATATCCCTACCGATTCACTGATCCTGGCCGCTGTCTCAGAGGTAGAAGCAAGCAGATCCTTTGCCTTTTCCAGCCGGGTGTTGTTCAAGTACTCACTGAAGGATTGCCGGGTCGCTCCTTTGAACAATTTCCCCAGATAGCTGGGTGACAGTCCGGCGATGCTCGACACCAGATCGAGGGAGATGTTAGGCTCGGCATAATGTTCATGAATGTAATTCTGTGCTTTTTCGATGAGAATATTATGCTTTTGAGCATTCAGCCAGTGATTCTTGTCTTCAATTAATGTGCAGATGGTACTGCAATAGCGGTTGAATAGGTTACGGATCTCCGTCAGATCTTCAGCCCGTTCAATATCGGTTATTGCTTGCAGGTAATCATTGAAATTAGAATCCGGCACATGCTGTAAATAGTCAAAATGTTTAAGCAAAGACAACATGAGTTGAGTGCTAAAGGTGATGACCTGATGAACGGAACCGCTGGATATTTTATCTATAAATTCTTCGATTGCGCTAACCATTGGTTCCGGCTTGCCGTCCTGTACAGCATCAATCAGCTTCTTCTCGTAGGCGCTGGGGTAACTCAAGGCTGTCAACACATGGCGGCGTGTCGCTATAGCATCCAGAATCGCTTCCTTCCCATAGATGAGCCGGTATTTCACATACTGCTGTGCAGAAGTGTACGAGGACGGAATATTCCCCTTTCCACAGGATATATCTCCTATCCCTATAGATACCGTCACCTTGAAGTAGCGATTCAGGAAGCTTTGAATATTGCGCAAGGCAGGCCCCAGTTCTTCCGGGAGCTGATTGTCCGTGTATTGAAGGATGGCAACAGCTTCACTTCCTCCCATAATGAGAACATCACATGGGCCGATATGCTCCAGCATCTCTTTTGCGATATTCCCAAGTGCGAACCGCAGCAAGGACTGCTGTTTCCCCTCTATCCCCTCCCCTAGTGGTTCAAGCTCATTGATTTTGAATACCAGAACGCCAAAATAAGGCCCTGCTACCTCCTCGCCGATATCCTTAATAATTTCGTTCGAAACCGAGTGCTCCAGTGAATGACCACGCAGCAAGGCATGCAGGTAATGCTCCCGGACGGTCCGGGACGAGTGGGTAATTACAAACTGCATCGACTTCTCACGTTCATGATAGGACTGGAACACCTCAGTCATCAGCTTGTATTCATCAATAGGCGCCAAACCGGATGCCGGATTGGCCGGGTTAGGCATGACTTTTTCGAGCAGTGCCGATAAGGGTCTATTCATGTTGGAGGTCAAAAGGACAGAGAGCAATAGACCTGCGAGTACAATTCCGGCTGTAACCAGCAGCGTAATCCCCCGGAGCTGGTCAATGTTAGAGATGAGCTCGGAATACGGTGAAACGCTTACAAAATACCAGTCCAGTTCCTCTGACTTTACATAAGTGACCAGATTCCTTTGGTCTGAAATCGTTGTGGTGAAGCTGCTCTCCTTATGGTTCTCGATTAATATCTTCCGCACATACTCCTCTTCGGATAAATCCTCCAGAAACAGGTTGGAATCGGTATGAGACAGCACCTTACCTTCATTATTGATTACAAAAACATTATTAGCGGCGTCCGCGTTGCTGATCTTGCGGATGGTCGTCAAAATCGACTGCTCCTCCACATTGATATAGATCAGCGGATTGCCTGTGGTCCGGGGTGAGAAATTCGGGTACAGCAAGAAGGTCAGGAACTGTAATGACTTCCCGTTGTTGCGGCCCGGGGCCTTCAGACTGCGCGGATTGAACTCCATATACTGCTTCGCGCTAAGGGTGGTAAGAGAAGAATCAAACGGAAGCCCGGCTGTATCAATGGTAGTTCCTGTAGAAGGCCGATGTATTCCGATACTGTGTATATATGGGTTCACATTTGTAATTTGTTCGATCTGCTGAAAAATATGATAATTGCTTACCTTGTCCTCCACCGTCTCATTCAGAAATGACAGGATTTCCGGTTGAATAAGCAGTGTATTTCCTATAGTGATGACCTGATTATAGACTACATCGGAGGCGTAGGTAACCTGGGATAACATCGCCCGGGAATTACGTTCTATCTCCTTTATGGCACTTCTGGAGAACAGGGAGAAAAGTACACCGGATAGCAGGCTTACGGTCAGAAGAACGAGAAGGAAATATGAGATGGTGAGCTTTTGAAATGCCTTGTATCGAACAAGCCGGTTGATGGTTGTCCGCATGCTGAATTCCTCCCAACACTGCTCGTTATCATTTCTAAACTATAGTACATTTTGGGCCGAAAAGGTACTGAATCAGGCCAAAATGAAAGCCATTCCGTTTTTTTGAAAGCCTTGAATTTGAATTTGAAAGCGTTATCCTGGTTTTGAAATAGACACTTTGTGATGCGATGGCTAATCTGGAATCAAGGCAATCGTCATTTATAACAAATGGGGGGAACAGGAATTGAGAAAAAAACGGCGTCCGGGATTAGGCATTCTTTCTGACATCCGCAGGAATGGTACATCCTATTTGTTGGTTTTGCCGGCAATGGCCTACACGTTTATTTTCGGCTATATGACGTATCCTTATATGGTCATTGCTTTCCAGCGTTTCAATTATACCAAGGGAATATTTCATAGCGAATGGGTGGGATTCAAAAACTTTGAGTTTTTCTTCCGGTCCAACAAAGCGCTTACGGTCACCTTTAACACCATTTACCTCAATTTACTCTTTATTATTTTTGGTACGCTGATGGCACTGGCCATTTCACTGGTTCTAAACGAACTGCGCAAGAAGCTGTTTGTGAAGATCAGTCAATCCCTGATGTTATTCCCGAATTTCATCTCATGGATCGTCATTAGCTATGTGCTGTATGCGCTCTTCTCAATGGATATGGGAATTGTGAACAAAACGCTGAACCAGCTCGGCATGTCCTCAGTGAACTGGTATACCGAGGCACAGTCCTGGCCGGCGATTCTTACCGTCATGCATGTGTGGAAGGGGGCCGGAATGAGTGCCATTATCTACTTGGCGACCATTACCGGTATCGACGAGACGTTGTATGAAGCAGCCGAGATTGACGGGGCTAACCGCCTGCAGATGTGTTTTCGGATTACGCTTCCGCTGATGATGCCCACGGTTATTATCCTGACGATGCTCTCTGTCGGCAAAATTATGTACGGCGATTTCGGGATGATCTATGCGCTCATTGGTGACAACGGCACCCTATATTCGACCACGGATATCATTGATACGTATGTATTCCGGTCCCTGCGGCAGATTGGCGACCCCTCCGAAGCCATGGCTGTTGGACTTTTCCAGTCGGTCATCGGATTCATCCTTGTCTTTGGGACAAATGCCATTACCCGCAGGTTCTTCAAAGATGGCGCATTATACTAAATCCGGAGGAGTAACTATGAAAAAATTGTCAATCAGCAAGACGGTCATGTACACGCTGACTGCGGTGTATTCGGCGCTTTGCCTGCTTCCGATGCTGCTCGTGCTGATGATCTCCATCACGGATGAGGATGCTATTCTTAAGAACGGCTACAGCCTCTTTCCGGAGAAATTCTCTCTCTATGCCTATAAGCTGATCTTCACGGGCGGCTCCCAAGTCATTCAGAGCTACGGAATTTCTATCTTTGTCACGATCGTCGGTACCACGCTGGCTATTCTGATTACTTCTATGGCAGGCTATACTCTAGCGAACAAAAATGTGAAGAACCGCAATCTGCTGGCTCTTTACTTCTTTATCACCATGATTTTCACAGCCGGGATTGTGCCCTGGTATCTGATGAACCGGTCACTCGGATTAACCAATAATATCTTGGCTCTGATTATTCCATCGCTCCTGTTCAGCCCGTTCAACCTCTTCCTTGTACGTAACTTCATGAACGGAATTCCCGACTCGCTGCGGGAATCAGCCACCATAGACGGAGCGAGTGATATTGTGATTGCTTTTAGGATTTACCTTCCGTTATGTAAGCCGGTACTCGCGACGATTGCCCTCTTCTATGGACTGGATTATTGGAACAACTGGTGGAATGCGATCATGCTGATTGACACCAAAGATTTGTATCCGCTGCAATTTATGCTTCTGCAGATGCAATCGGAGATCAGTATGCTGAACGAGATGGCCATGCTGGCCGGAACAAGCGACGTTACGCTTCCTTCGGAGTCGGTCAAGATGGCGACAGCCATCGTGACGATCGGACCGATCATCTTCCTCTACCCGTATCTGCAAAAGTACTTCGTGAAAGGTCTGGTTATAGGTTCAGTTAAAGGCTGATGTCATCCCTTAGGGGTTAACATAAATAAGGCATAAAAAGAGGAGGTCTATATTATTCATGAAAAAACATTACGCCATTCTATGTGCTGTGGTGCTTGCCCTTTCTACACTGATCGGGTGCGGCAAGGCGTCCGACAGCCCTGCCGCAAACGGGGAGAATAATGCTTCATCCCCGAAGTCGGACAATAATAATACTTCTGAGGTCGTCCGGATCAAATACGTGGTTCCCGGCACCGAGCCCAAAGATTACCAAAAGGTGTTCGAAAAAGTCAATGAGAAGCTGGCTGCAGATGGTGTCGGCGTTGAAGTGGAGAAAATCTTCATCCCCTGGGATGCGTGGGACCAGAAGCTGAACCTGATGCTGTCCACCGGTGAAGATTTTGATTTGTTTCATGTCATGCAGGACCGCACTCCGTTCTCTAACTACTATACCCGGGGTGCGCTGGCAGATATCTCAGAGGAAATTGAAAAGGTTGGAGCAAACCTCAAAAAGCATATTCCAGAGGATATATTCAACGGGGCAACCATCGGCGGAAAATATTATATCGTCCCCTCCTACTGGGTTGAAATGGCTAGCGAGGGGCAATTCAATATCCGCCGCGACATTCTCCGCGAGAACAATCTGAAAGAGCCGACAACTCCGGCTGAATTGATTAGCACCTGGGAGATTGTGATGAAGAACTGGAAGGGCAAAAACAAGCCTTATCTCGGCACCCGGGCCGATTTTGACCCGATATCCCTGCATACCTCTATCTTACACCGGAGTTATGACAGCTTCCCGTTCACCGTTAAGGATAAGTTTTTTTATGTCAATCAGAACGGTGAGGTCAAATCCTGGATTGAGACGGAAGAATTCAAGAAGGATGCCGCCTTCATGCGCGAGCTGTACACCAAGGAAATTACGAATCCTGATATCTTAGTTATGAAGCAGGAGCAGGTAGATGCTCAGCTCGACAGCGGGGAGTGGTTCGTACGCCTGGGAACCGGCGGAAGCTTGAACGGGCTCCAGAAATACAATCCCAAAGCTACAGTAGACGATATCGGAGTGGTATGGTTTAACCCGGAGAAAGAATATCTGCGTCCCCTCTCCTTCAAGAACGGAAATGCCGTACCGGCGAACAGCAAACATCCGGAGGCAGCCGTTAAATTCATGGATTGGATGCTGGCCAGTCAGGACAATTATGATCTGGTTCAATATGGCATAGAGGGTGAGCACTACACCAAAGATGGCGAAAAGGGCCTCAAGCCGATCAAAGATCCGAATAACAATAACAATCCAAGGTACAGGGGCTCCGATTCGCAGAACGGGAATGTGAACTTTATGCGCTTTGACCTGGAAAATAGTATTCCTGACAATAACAAAGTCTTATTTGAGCCAAATCCCAAAGCGGTCAATAGTATTGCGGCCAACTTTATTTTTGATCCAACGAATGTGAGAACCGAATATACTAATATTCTCTCGGAGGCTTCAGCCAGCATTACTCCGATCTATATGGGGGTTCTGGACTACGACACAGCCTTCACCGAAGCACTGGACAAAATGAAGAAAGCGGGTCTGGACAAGGTAGTTGCGGAATACCAAAAACAGTTTCAGGAGTATCAATCTTCTCTTCAATAAAAAGAGCTGATACAATAAAGGAGTGGGGAAATGTTGAGCCTGCATCAGCAAAAAAAAGAATTTGAAGCGTCAAAAACCATTTATGAAAGCGCAACCTTATCATTTAAAAACGTGGAAGGGTTTGATGTCTATAATATTTCGATTCCTTTTGAACGGGATGGCAAACGTTACTTGTTCGGCCGGGTAGAACGCCGCGAAGAATGGGCCCGCTCCTGGGTCCGCCTCTTCGAGGAGACCGGTCACGATGAGTGGACCGTGGTAGATAATAGCATGATTTATACGCTGGAGGACCCGTTTATCAGTGAAATCGGTGATGAGCTTGTCCTGGGCGGAACGCATGTGCAGTATCAAAGCGGCAAATACAGCACGTTTTTCGGGTATTTTTACCGGGGGACTGACCTCCACGATTTGTACTACTTCACTACCGGTCCTAACAAAATGAAAGATATTCGCCTTGTTGCTCTGGCGGACGGCAGGATTGGTGTCTTCTCGCGCCCGCGGGGCAGCGAGATGAGAGGCCAATACGGCAGCGAATCCATGATAGGCTTCACCGTTATTGACAAGCTGGAAGAGTTGACTGCAGACGTCATTGAGAATGCACCTTACATTCATGGTATTTTTGGTGCAGGCGAATGGGGAGGCGTCAATCAGGCTTATCTGCTGGACAGCGGCAAGATCGGGATTATCGGCCATATTTGTTATCAGCATAAGGATGAGGATGGCAAGCTTCTAAAGGTATATTTGAATATGGCTTTTATCTTCGATCCCATCACCCGGGAATCCCATGACCTGCATTTGATTGGAAGCCGTTCCTGCTACCCGCCGGGGCCCGCCAAGTTCCCATATTTGACGGACTGCGTCTTTTCTTCGGGGATCGTGATGCGGGGGGACGGCAAGGCTGATCTGTACAGCGGTGTTGGTGATTGCCAGGCCGGGCGTATTACGATCGACTATCCGTTCGCACCCTATGGAAGCATTGTCTAGCACGCAGTTCATAATCCAAGGAGGATATTCTACGATGACTAATACAAATACATCCATCATAGGAGCTTTGGCATCCAGTCCGCTCATTCACCGTCATCCGGCCAACCCTGTGCTGGATGCGGCCCGGGTCCCTTATCCCACCGCACTTGTGTTCAATGCAGGAGTGGTTAAGTTCGGCGGCCGGTATGTGATGGTATTCCGCAATGACTATGGCTCACTCGACAAGCAGACCCTTGAACCGACTAATACAACGGATCTGGGTATCGCCTTCAGTGAAGACGGCATTCACTGGACGGCAGGGCCCAAGCCGGTATTCAAGCTGCATGACGAAGAGGTTGTGCGCGCTTACGATCCGCGTCTGACGGTAATCGACGGCCGTTGCTACATGTGCTTCGCTGTAGATACACGTCATGGTATCCGGGGAGGGGTCGCAGTCACGGATGACTTCGAATCCTTTGAAATATTGAGCTTGTCTACGCCGGACCTGCGGAATATGGTACTGTTCCCGGAGAAGATCAACGGTAACTATGTGCGGCTGGAACGGCCGTTCACCGTATACAGCCGCGGAGGCAAGGACCGGTTCGACACCTGGATCTCGGAGTCGCCGGATCTGATCTATTGGGGACGTTCGGATCTGCTGCTGTCGGTGGAGCAGGTACCGTTCGCCAATGACAAGATCGGTCCGGCAGCGCCGCCAGTGAAGACGGATCGAGGCTGGCTCACCACCTTCCATGCGGTGGATATCGATCCCGCCAGAGGGAAGCACGGCTGGGAGCCGTCCTGGAAGAAACGGTATACCGCAGGTATTATGCTGCTTGACCTGGACAATCCGAAGAAGATTCTCGGTATGAGTGCCTCGCCGCTGCTTGCACCTGAAGCCCCCTACGAAATAGACGGAGGCTTCCGCAATAATGTCATCTTCCCCGGCGGCATGATCCTGGAGGACGATGGCGAAGTCAAAATCTATTACGGCGCCGCCGACACCGTAGAATGTCTGGCTACCGCCCATGTCGATGATCTGATCCGGCTTTGTTTGGGACAGTGAGACTGGCATCCTAACTAACAGAAGCGGGTAGCATCCTGAATGAGGATGATACCCGTTTTTTCAAACTATGCTTCAACAGCTTGCGGTAACGTTCGTTCGTATTCCTTATGTAACACATAACGTTGGACGCCTCTCGAAGCGCTTACTGCTTCCCTGGCATGAGTGATAGCAGTTTCGCTATTACCTGCTTGGAGTTCAATTTCTGCGAGCAGCCGAAATAAACTGCAATGCTCCAG
Source organism: Paenibacillus sp. FSL H8-0259 (assembly GCF_037963255.1). Classification (NCBI taxonomy): domain Bacteria; kingdom Bacillati; phylum Bacillota; class Bacilli; order Caryophanales; family Paenibacillaceae; genus Paenibacillus; species Paenibacillus sp. FSL H8-0259. Next base: position 1,832,082 of record NZ_CP150147.1, on the reverse strand, counting down.
CGAAAGCGTTTCATTCTAAATCTCCTTTGAATATCATCATTAACAAGCAATACTTCAATTTAAAATATTGTATCACAAGTGGAAAGACATGATATTTAACATAGTTTGAGCATGTTTACAGTCACATCCAGGAAAGACTTAACTGTGTTACGATATATCGTATTCCTTCAACTTGCGAAAGAGGTGTGTAATTGAAACTTCCAACAATCCAATTCGGACATATTAAATCGAGAGTTCCTGTTATTCAAGGTGGAATGGGTGTAGGCATATCCTTAAGTGGACTAGCCGCTGCTGTAGCCAATGCGGGTGGGATCGGCACCATCTCTGGTACAGGGATCACTGCTGAAGAGCTGAGAATGCATATTCGCAAAACAAGAGAACTCTCTAAAGGAATTGGCTATATCGGTGTGAATGTACTATTCGCAGTGAAGGACTTTGCCGAGAAAATGAAGGTTGCTTTAGAAGAAAAGGTTGACTTTATTATTTCCGGAGCCGGAATTTCTAGAGATATTTATGCTTGGGGTAGAGAATATGGTACTCCTGTCGTAACTATTGTTTCATCCGCCAAATTAGCCCGAATTTCCGAAAGACTTGGTGCCTCCGCAGTCGTTGTGGAAGGGTTCGAAGCTGGGGGACATTTAGGTACAGACAGACCCATGTTTGATATCCTTCCTGAAGTCTTAGAGGCCGTTTCGATTCCGGTTATTGCTGCGGGTGGAATTCTGACAGGGGATGATATCGCAAAAGCCCTTCGGATGGGCGCATCTGGTGTTCAAATGGGTACCCGTTTTGTGGCAAGCCATGAGTGTGATGCTCCCTTAGCCTTCAAGCAAAGGTATGTAGATGCTCAGCAAGGAGATACTGTCCTAATCAAGTCTACTGTGGGTCTGGAAGGAAGAGCGATTCGAAATGAATTTACGGACCGGATCAGTAATGATGCCAAATTAAAGATAGCCAAATGCTATGATTGTCTAAAGGTTTGTTCACATCGCTTCTGTACAATGGAATCCCTGCTTACTTCCCTTAGAGGAGATGTTAAGAACGGATTGGTTTTTGCCGGGTCCAGAGTTCATGAGATTAAAGAGATTTTGTCCGTACAGCAGATTATCGACAATTTAATGAATGAGTATCAAAGAGCATAAATATTACCTCTATCTTATAAGTCCTTATATTTATCTCATTTTCCTCTAAGCTATGTCGTTTTGAGAAATTCCACGTTGCTCCCTTAAGCTTAAGTAAAAGCACAGAAACCGGAATTCGGCTTCTGCGCTTTTTTTGCCTACATAGTTAGAATACCGGTTATTTGAGATAAGCCTGTGGATCTTTCATTCTAGTCTGGTTTATACAATGGTTTCAGCGGATGCTTCTATTTCGATTTTTAAGAAATGATTTCTATAGTTACCGTATAAACATAGATACCTTTCTTAATTTTATATGGATCGTGAATATTTTTGGTCCAGCCGGTATCTCCACCAAGACCTGCATGTTTGTAATCAATATTAAGATAAACAGAATCTGAATTTCCCAGCTCGTCTTCATAGGCGGCGTTGTCATATTGCTCAATACTGTGCCCATGAATATCAAAATGGAAATGTCCCGCTGCCGATACTTTTACTGCTTGTTCTTGGGATGACAAATATAAATACCGGACATCCTCCTTACCACCGCATTCTACCGGTAAGATATAGGGTACGTGCTGCTGTTCTACAGTGCTTTCATATACTCCAACGAATGCGGCAGATTTACGATCCGCGTAGTTTTCCCATGGCCCGCGGCCGTACCATTTCATATTCTTCCAAGCATCAGAGAACTTAAAGCTAAGCCCAATTCTCGGGAGGGTGTCGACCTTGGCATTGTTCACAACTGTATTTGTGATTTCTATACCTTTGCCGCCGACGGTATAATTGGTTTTGGTTTCAATGCATCCATGATATACACCATGAACTTGAATGATAACAGCAGCCGGTGCTGCAAATACCCGAATCTTTTTGATTTCTTTCTCATTGGAATGGAGCCCGAGAGCTTTCCATTCATCTGCATAATTGGACGATTCAAGATGAATACCTCCATCAATTCCTGTTGGAGGGCGATAGAAGTTATTGGTTCCTCCCGTGAAATAATTCTTGTGATTGTATTTTACAGAAATGAACTCTGCCGTTTCTTTCGAGAAAAGAACCGTTGTATTTTCATTATATATACGAATTTCATTTGTTGTTTCATCATACTTCAAGCTATCCTTTTCAATATCTCCGGTATGCACTTTATTAACAGAATCTTTAATCTCTATCTGGCAGGCATAAATACAGGTTCCCTTCTTAGAATAAAAGGTGTCCTCGTCCAAATAAGCATAGAAATTAAGAAAAGCTTCCCCGGAGACTTTAGACGAATCGTATGGCGCTTGAAGCTTATCAACGGATCCGGGTGCTGTGTGATATCTAGGCAAACTACCGCTTTCCATCACATTGCCATCGCAAACCAGCTCCCAAGTCATATTCAAATGGCTTAAATCCCGATGCGTGTAATGATTATAAATTCGATAGCCATCATTCCCAGGCATGTAATCCATTTGGATAGGTGATTGTACATTTTTTATTTCATTCGCAGCCGGCTTGAGAGTGAGATCAGGGAAAACAATACCATTCAGGCACATATCAGGAGCAGGATCAGTGACTTCTTCCTGGAATGCCCCGCCATAGACATACTTTTTATTTCCGTCTTTATCATGCTTAACCAGCGCTTTATCCTGAAAATCCCAAATGAATCCTCCTTGAAACCGCGGGAATTTATGAATGAGATCCCAAAATTCCTTAAAGTTTCCGTTACTGTTACTTTTCGCGTACGCATATTCACACATAATAAAAGGACGCAAATCTTCGCTTTCAGCCATGACATCCAGGATCCAATCTTTCTGAGGATACATAGGCGCCATAATATCGGAGATGTTTGCCGGAGGATTCAGAGACTCATACTGAACGTACCTTGTTTTGTCATACTCCTTAATCCAGCCGTACATCGCAGCATGATTCGCTCCATAACCGGATTCATTACCCAGAGACCAGAGAATAATGGATGGATGATTCTTATCTCTCAGAACCATCCGTGTAGCCCGTTCCATATACGCATGTGTCCATTCGGGGGATGCGCTTAACTGGCCGCCAAGACCGTGTGTTTCAATATTGGCTTCATCCACCAGGTAAATGCCCAGTTCATCACACAGGTCATACCATTCGATTGCGTGCGGATAGTGACTTGTTCTTACCGCATTGATATTCAGCGATTTCATGACCTTGATTTGCTCGCGCATATATTCTGTTGTTACGACTCGTCCTGATTCAGGACAAAAGGCGTGAAGATTGGTTCCCCGTATAATGAGACGCTTCCCGTTAATTCTCAGGATCCCTTTTCGATCGATATTCACTTCACGGAAGCCGACATTCGCACTCTCAATATCAACTACATTTCCAGACAAATCAATCATTTCTAATACTAATTTATAGAGATAAGGGCTCTCATCGCTCCACAATTGAGGATTTGAAATGGTTTTCGTAACCTTTGCTACATATTTTTCTCGCAGGTAGAAATCACAATCCGCAAACTTTGGCGTTTCAAACTCAGTAACCAATTTCTGTTCGCTATCATACAGGGACAACCGCACATGGGCTTCACCATAACCATTCGCTTGATTATTAGGTGCAACCGTCACTTTTAATTCGGCATTGTTGTAATTCCCTGAAAAGAGGGTTTCGATCTTATAATCATGAATGCGCATACGTGGTTTTGCATAAATGAGAACATCTCGGTAGATCCCCGAGAGATGCCAGTAATCCTGATCCTCCAGATAAGTACCAGCTCCAAACCGCATAACCTGAACAGCTATACGGTTTTGTCCCTTTTGAATGTAATCCGTGATATCAAAAGAAGCGTTAAGCTTACTGTCCTGAGAATAACCAACCATTTTTCCGTTTAACCAAAGATAAAAACATGATTCTACACCTCCAAAATCGATAAATATATCCCTTTCGTTAAACTGTTCGTCAACTTCAAACGTAAGGACGTAACAACCGGTAAGGTTACTCTCTGGCACATGAGGCGGATTCAAAATGTATTCATTATTCTTGAGTTGAATTTCGTGACGTGAGCCCTCCCCTTTTTGAACAAAGGGATACAACATATTGGTGTATACAGGTTTTCCATACCCCGAAAGCTCCCAATTGGAAGGAACTGGAATATTATCCCAATGGGACACATCATGTTCAGGACTATAGAATTCATCCGTTACTTCATCGGGAGATCCGAACAATTTAAACTTCCACATTCCATTCAGGCTTTTTACGTATTTAGACTTTCTCCGGTCTCCGCTTAAAGCCTGTTCAACGGTTTCGTATACTCCGTAGGGCTCATGCATGGGATAACGGTTTTTTTGAGTAACATATTGATTTTCCCAATCTCTGCTTAGCTTCATCGGCTTAAATAACACTCCCGTCCATTGTTCTAATTGGTTGATCTTTCAATGTAGACACCCCTATAATATAAGGAAAATCCCTTATATTAAATGTTGATTCTGGTATTACATTTATCCATTTTGGTAGGAGTGTGAATACATGAATTTTGAAGACATTAATGAAAATGATGTAATCTACCGATGTATCGGCAAAGATTTTAATCAGGGTATTGTATCTTGCGGCTTTATGCGGAAAAGATCAGCAGAGCGTTCTCAATATGATTTTAAGATAGGATATTACAGCTGTTTTGTAGTATTGCAAGGCAGTGGAACGTTTATTTCTACGGACGGTACCGTTACTCCTATGCAAGCAGGTGATCTTGTTCAACGTTTACCTGAACGTTTGCACTCTACTGCAATTGAACCAGATGGTAATTGGATCGAGTTTTATATCAGTGTCGGGTATCCTGTCTATTCATACTTAAAGACACTTGGAATTATTAATTCCGATAAGGAAGTCCAATCGACACTGTATACGAATGATTTTTTCTTTGATTTTGTTTCCTTGCTGAAAGCCTTGAAAAGTGCAACAGATGAAAGTCTTCCCTCCCTGCTAATGAAGTCTCAGGATTTGATTATCAGATTACACAGTAGCATTCATAATGCTCATAGCAATGAAAATGATAGTAAAATAACAAAAGCCTGCGAGCTGATTAGTGTCTCCAATGATATTCACTTTGATATTCAGGAAGTGGCATCTGCCGTGAATATGGGCTACGAGAACTTTCGGAAATTTTTCAAAGAGACTACGGGGATTTCCCCTAAGCGATATCACACTGAACATTTAATGAGACAGGCAAAAATGATGCTGCTATCCGGACTTCCCATCAAACACGTAGCCGTTAGTCTTGGTTACGGGGATATATATTCATTCACCAAACAATTTACGAAGTCAGAAGGGGTATCTCCAGGACGATATATCCGTAAAACAAAACCTGTTCAAAATTAAGTTTGAAAAACAAAAAGCAACTCATCCGCAGACAAGTTGCTTTATAAATGCTCTATTGTTAACGGATATTACCTTGTGATTAGAGTTTACCGCTTCGCCTTATAAAACTCATGATACAGCTTCATCAGCGCCCTCTTCTCAATCCGCGACACATAACTCCGCGAGATCCCCAGATCCTTCGCAATCTCCCGCTGCGTCCGCTCTTCACCGCCGGTGTCTAGCCCAAACCGCCCCACCACGACTTCCTTCTCCCGTTCATCCAATATATCCAGGTTCCGATATATCTTGCTCTTCTCGATCTTAAGATCCACCTCTTTAATCACATCATCAGCCTCAGATCCGAGGATATCAATCAGCGTAATCTCGTTCCCTTCCTTGTCTGTCCCAATCGGATCGTGCAGGGACACGTCTTTGCGGGTTTTTTTCAGCGAGCGAAGATGCATCAGGATTTCGTTTTCAATACAGCGGGCAGCAAAAGTAGCCAGCTTCGTGCCTTTGTTCGGACGGTAGCTTTCAATTGCTTTAATCAATCCAATCGTACCGATGGAGATAAGATCCTCCATGTCTTCGCCTGTGTTGTCGAATTTTTTGACTATATGGGCAACGAGCCGCAGATTATGCTCAATTAGCAAATTTCGTGCTTTGGCGTCCCCCTCGGCCATCATCCCTAAGTATTTGCTCTCATCCTGCTCCGATAGAGGCTGGGGAAAAGCATTGTTCCTTACGTAAGATACCAGCAGCGTCAGTTCTTTGATCAGCAGCGCAATCGTGCTTATGATTCCAGGCAACTTGGCGACACCTCCCGCACATGTACAATGAAACCGATCTGCAAGCGAGAACTACGGGTTCATGGTCCTTTTATTGTATGTGGGTAGATGCCTAGAAGTGCATGTACGGGTAAAATAGGTACGGGCTTCCTTACATTCTGAGCAGCTCACGGATATCCTCTTCCGACAGCCGGGTGGTCTTGTTCTCTCCAGCTTCGATGACTTCTTCGATGAGATCCTTTTTGCGCTGCTGCAGCTCTAGAATCTTCTCCTCGATGGAGCCTTCTGTGATAAGCCTGATCACCTGAACGACATTTCGCTGCCCCATGCGGTGCGCTCTGCCAATCGCTTGCTCTTCTACTGCCGGATTCCACCACAGGTCATATAAAATAACAGTATCTGCGCCGGTCAGATTAAGGCCCGTTCCGCCTGCTTTGAGCGAGATTAGGAACACTTCTCCTTCTCCTTCATTGAAACGCCGGCATAGCTCCACCCGTTCCCTGGCCGGAGTCGAGCCGTCAAGATAAAAGGGCTCCACACCCGCATCCACCAGGCTCTGCCGGATTAGCTCCAGCATGCTGGAGAACTGCGAGAACACCAGCATGCTTCGGCCCGAATCGCGGCATTCCTGCACAGTTTCCAGCAATTGCGCAAGCTTGCCTGAGCCGCCTGTATAATTCTCGATGAACAATGAAGGATGGCAGCAGATCTGCCGCAGACGGGTGATCCCCGCCAGAATCTTCATCCGGCTCTTTTGGTAGCCTTCAGTTAGCAAATCCTGTTCGGTATCGTCACGGAGCCTGGATAAGTATGCGAGATACACTTGCTTCTGCTCATCCAGCAGTTCTGTGCGCTGCACGGTATCGATGCGGTCCGGCAGCTCCTCCAGCACATCTTTTTTGAGCCGCCGCAAAATAAAGGGAGATACGATACTGGCGATGCGTCCGGCAGGCAGCTCCTTAAAGGTCGAACGTCCAGCAAACAACGACGGGAATACTGTACTGAAGATAGCTTCCAGCTCATCCACCGAATTCTCAATCGGTGTTCCAGTCAGGGCGAATTTCCGGCCAGCCATAATAGATTTAACGGCCTGCGCCGTTTGGGACGCTGAATTTTTGATCGCCTGGGCTTCATCCAGAATTAACGCATGAAAGTTGGTGCCGGAATACAGGTCAATATCTCTCCGGAGCAGCGGGTACGAAGTAATAATCACATCCGCTTCCTCCATGGCTGTACTCTCCAGCAGTCCGCTGCGCTCCTCCTTCTGCCCTGCCGCTACCAGCACTTTAACCTCTGGAGCAAACTTGGCAAATTCATTCCCCCAGTTATAGGTCAAGGAGGCCGGACAGAGAATCAGCACCGGTGCTTTCACCTGCACCTCAGTCTCCAGCTCAGCCAGCTCGGAGCAGATATAAGCGATACTCTGAATGGTTTTACCCAGTCCCATATCATCCGCCAGAATCCCGCCGAATCTGAACTTCGACAACGTCTTCATCCACTGGAAGCCTCTGGCCTGATAGTCACGGAGCACAGGCTTAAGCGCTGCCGGCAGCTCGAACTCCATACTGTCCGGTTCCCGCAGCTGCTCCAGGAATACCCGGAGAGACTTGCCCCACTTCGTATGCTTGAACCCCTGCCCCCGCTCCGGAAGCTGCAGCGCCTGAACGGAAGGCAAGCGTATCACGGATTGCTTCAGCTCTTTCCGCTTTAGATTCAGCCGCTCGGCCACATTACCGAATTCGCTGAAGCTTTCATCTGCAAGGGACAGAAAGGCCCCGCTGCTAAGCCGGACATATTTCTTTTTCTCCACAATAGCCTGCATGACGCGAACCGTCTCCTGTTCATCCAATCCCTCCAGCTCAAACGAGATATCCAGCCAGTCCAGGCCCTCATTTAAATTCGCTTTGACTTTGGGATAAGATTTACGCGCCAGCACAAGTCCCTGAACAGCCGGGGTAACCAATAGTTCTGCATAGTCTTCCAGCACTGGAATAACCTCATATAGCGCCTCATAAAGAACCGGTTCACTTATTGAAACCCAGTGCTGCCGCTCCCGCCTGAGTGGAGAATTATCCAGAACCGCAATGATCTTATTTTCCTGCTGAACATTCCTGATCAGGATCTTCTGCTCGCGGACTGCGTCATCAGGTTTCTCTTCCAGCGGGTTGATAATAATCTCCTCATAATGGAATTCCAGCCGAAACGTCAATATGCCATCCGCATAATCCAGATACAGCTTTGCCTGCATGTCCGGTTCCACAATCCGCTCGCTTACTGCCTGCTCCACCCTTACTTTCCCTAGCTTTCTTAAGGCTGGCAGTACCTGCTGAACGACCAATTCGATTTGTCCGGGAGCGATCTCAATATTCTGCGATGCCGTGAACTGCTGTTTCAATAGTGAAAGCATGCTTATAACATCACTGTTCATTGAATATATCTTCCCGTTAATGATCACAGTGGAGTAGTCCGGAAACAGCATCAGATGATCCAGTGCTGAAGCTGACAGAACATAGTCCTGTCTCTTCCCTGGTCCAATCGTAAATTCAAGCGGAGGCGCCTCTTCTGCAAGCTCAGCCCGAATTCCCGGGTTCACCGATCCCCCCATAATGACATTCACCTCCGGAAAAAGCAGTTTAAGCTTGTCCCAGGCCAGCGGGGTAACGACAATTGTTTTCCCGTCCTTTAAGGAGTTATTATAATAGCTGGGGAGATCATTTCTATAAATTTTCTCAGTGTTTTTCATTAGAATCAGCAGTTCAAGGAATTTCATATCCGCAGGATTAATGTGCTGGTTTTCAGCATCAAAGGTAAATATACTCTTGAAGTATAACGGCTTACGCTGCTCGAGATGCTCTAGAAACTCGTTTATTTTGGACACTACATACAGGCGTTTGATTCCCACACGCATTTCAACGGAGAATCGCGGACTGCTGCTGTAACCACCATTAACGTTAAGCGTGAACTCAAACTGCAGCGCCTCTGCAAGACCGAATAGCACAGGCTCACTCTCACGGTTAAGAACCGATTTCTGAAAAGAAGAAATAAGCTGCTCCGTCTGGTTGTATTTGGACTTGTTTACGCGTCTGGATGGAGCAGCTTGTGCATCGGCAGGCTTCTTAATCTGCTGCATGTGTATAGCAATAAGTGTTGCCGCTACATGTTTACAGCAGCTATAGTTCTCATAGGCAGGACAAGAACAGTCTGCTTTGAAGGTGTCGGTACGATCATGAATATCAATATTCACCTCGTATACTTTCCTTCCCTTCACCTGTGCTTCATAGCTGCTATCGTCCGGGTAAAAGGTAAGGCTGCGGACACACCCCTGTTCATAATAAGACTTCCCCCGGTTATAAAAATCAGTCCCGCAGAAGTCTCTAATTGCTCTCATAGTAATCTTCATAATAATCACCTTCTCAGTATAAAATTCACCTTCATCATTTATAGCTAATCACTAGGCATCGCACCCTTCCTGCCATTATCATAACTCCAGGCAACAACTGTGGCGCTGTCCCGGCCTAACTGCTGATGCACATCTGCCAATACATCTTGTACACACTTCTCCAGCTCCTCTTCCCCTGCAAAAGCAACATAAAGCCTGCGCGGGTCCTCAAGTACTCTTGCTCCCAACTCCAACAGACCGTCCGTAGTCATCACGATTACGTTGTGGCCCTGCCGCAGCTCACGGATTCCTGAAGAGTAGCAGGCAACCGGCTGGTCGAAGGTATTCACGAATCCGATCCATTCATAGTAATTGCGCTGGTTCAAAGCATATTGCCCGCGGGCGGCCAGATCCGGATGAAGCAGGAATAGCGAATTATCTCCTACAGAGAACCACCAGATGTAATTCTCCATACGCACGCTAATCAGACACGCGGTCTCCCCTGTAACCTGCCTGCACTTCCTTATGAAATCCTCCGACTTAAAAATAGACAATAGAAATTCCTCCAGCGCATGAAACGCCTGATGAACCGGCAGCGAGAGCAGCCTTATGATTTCACCAGCTCCACTGTCGATTGTGCGGATCAGTAGTTCCGCGCTTTCTGCAGTGTTATGGGCATCCAGGAGCATGACAAATTCCCAGCCGCCGCCTGGTTCATTTAATACGTAAGCACCATCCTCATTCTTATCAGCGCCTGCTGCCGTGTTCCCGCCGTAACGGCCGATCACCGTACTCTTATATGTAACTGTTACCGGATTATCAAGATGCATCTCATTACTGCCGACCCAGCTGAAATTAAATATCTCTTGTTCCATCGTGACCTTCCCGCCCTTCCTAGCAGATTCTATGTTTATATGATTATACACTTTCTCTATCTAACCCGGTCACGCAAAAAAGAGACCAGCATCCTGCTGCGTCTCTTCGTAATGTGAAACCTTTTGCTATATACGCTTACTCTGCGGCAACACGGAACAACGCTGCTCCATGGGGCGGAATGGCTGCACTCAGTGTATCTGCAAGCAGGCCGGTTTGCTTCCCGGTCCACAGCTCCTTGGCCTTAACCCCGCTGCCCACTCCCAGATCGGCAATAGCTACAGACACTTCCGCCAGTAGCTCGCCTGTGTTGAACAAAGCTACAAACCGCTCGCCTTCAGGACCTTCGGCTAGCCACACAACCTGATCCCCGCGACGGCTGATCTGCCGGGCGCCATAACTGTGACGGTGCATGTTCAGCACATCCTGGTTCGTCAGAAGAGACAGCGTCCATTCATCGTTATCGCGCATCTCACCGCCGAACATGAGCGGGGAACGGAAGAGGGTCCATAAGGTCATCATCGTTACTTGCTCGTCCTTCGTAAAGTTCGTCCAGCGGTCATGCTGCACACCGCGTATTCCGATACGCCCAAGCGGCAGCATATCGCAATCCGGCCAGCAGCCGGGTTTAGGCCGGCCTTCCCAAGTGGAACAGCGGTCGAACATATCCAGGAGGAGCGGCCAGCGGTCCCAGAAATCATCCGTCATTCTCCATACATTCGCATGGTTCTCCAAGAAGTCAGCATGCTTCACAGGTGCAGGTCCCGGCGACAGGCTCAGCACAATGCTGCGGCCGGTATGGTCAATGGCTTTGCGGATCAGCTCGATCTCGGCCAGATGGGGGCCGCCATGCAACCAGGAATCTGCGATATCATCCACCTTGATGTAATCGACATCCCATGACGCGTACAGCTCGAACAAAGAATTGTAATATTCCTGGGCACCTTCCTTGGAAGCATCTACACCATACATATCCGTATTCCAGCCGCAGAAGGAACAGGTATGTGCGATATCGCGTGCAGTCACCGCCGTTCCCTTGATGGGTGTATTGTCGTGAACCGCCTGACGGGGAATACCGCGCATAATATGAATTCCGAACTTCAGGCCAAGACTATGTACATAATCAGCAAGCGGTTTAAACCCAAGACCGCCTTCTGCCGAGGGGAAACGGTTCACCGCAGGAATCAGCCGGGAATATGCGTCTGTCTCCAGCCGGACAAAAGGACGATACTGGTCCGACACAGCCCCGGGCTCATACCACTGAATATCAACCACTATATATTCCCAGCCATGCTCCTTCAGGTTGCGGGCCATGTATTCAGCATTCCCCCGTACCTCTGCCTCCGTCACCGAAGCACCATAGCAATCCCAGCTGTTCCAGCCCATTGGCGGTGTAGGGGCGAATTCCCAATGATTCATAAGTTATGTGACCTCCATTTGTGAATGAATTGTATTTTATTGTGGATACAGAATCATTGTATCGGCTATTCCTGTCTGTTTCCACCGTAAAATTGATTCACAAATAGCACAAAATTGCTGTCCGAGGTTCAATCCACCTTCGCCCCGTAGGAACGCATAAACAGAGCAGCCTGCTCCAGATCCATCCGCGCGCCTTTCACATCCAGTGCCTTCAGGTCAACACCCTGTAGATTCGCTCCCCGCAGGTCGGCCCCTGCAAGCTTGGCCCGGCTCAGTGATACCCGCTCCAGATTGCAGTCCCTTAGATCCGCCTTCGTCAGATCGGTATCGGTAAAGTCAGCCTCGAAGAAGCGCACTCCGCGCAGGTCCTGCTTGCTCAGATTGGCATGCCGCAGATTCGTGTACGACCAGTCTCCCCCGTCAATGGTAATGCCGTCCACCTGGGCGCCGGAGAAGTCCGAGCCGGTCATTTTGCAGGAGATAAATTTGGAGACAAAGAGATTCGCGCCGTTAAACTTGCAATTCTCAAAAGCGGATTCGTTATGAATCGAGGAGTTCAGGCTGACACCCTTGAAGTCGCATTCAATGAACCGGCAGTAGCTGGTATCAATTTCTTCCATAGAAGTGTTCATAAACGTGCATTTCTCAAAAGTGCAGCTGATCAGCTCGCCATAACGCAAATCCTGCCCGTCAAAATGGACACGGGTAAATTCGCGGTCTTTATATTGATACATGGGTTAACCCTCCAGTATATAGTATTTATTGTGTACAAAAAACTTGGCGGCCCTCACCAGAGAACTCCCCGGAAAAGACCGCCGACACTTATTAAAATTATGTTCCGTCTCTATTATAGAACGCTTTTAGCCTTCCGCCGCGATTTGCTCTTGTCATTTTTTATTCGGAGCTTCTCTTCAGCAAGTCTTGCATGCTCTGCCTCCCGCTGCTGTTCCCTCACGAGCTGATCTGCTGCCCGCTGCGCAGCTTTTAACTGCACTTCCTTGCCGATCTGAGCCTGCAGCACCGGATCAAGAAGGCGCAGATGCTGCTCAAAAGCCTCCGGGTACAAGAAGCTTTTCTCGCCCGTATCTCCGGAGAAATCAATGATAATCCGCTCTTCCACATGACCTACGACAGTTCCCGCTCCATATTTGCTATGCTCAACCTGCATCTGGATTAAGTTCATCTTCTCCCCATCTCTTGGTTCAGATATTTGCCCGTATAGCTCTTCTCATGCACCGCAACCTCTTCAGGAGTTCCTGTACAGACGATCTCTCCCCCATCCGCACCGCCCTCCGGGCCGAGATCAATAATGTAATCAGCATTCTTGATCAGCTCCAGATTATGTTCAATGACCAATACGGTGTTGCCGGCATCGGTCAGGGAATGCAGTACATCAATTAACTGGTGAACATCGGCAAAATGCAGTCCGGTCGTTGGCTCATCCATCACATATAGCGTGGAGCCGGTAGCGGGCTTAAGAAGCTCTGCCGCCAGCTTCACCCGCTGCGCCTCGCCGCCTGACAAGGTCGTGGAGGATTGACCCAGCTTGATATAACCGAGGCCAACGATGCAAAGAGCCTCAAGCTTTTTACGGATCTTCGGAATATTGCCAAAGAACTGGACGGCTTCCTGAGCGGTCAAGTCCAGCACATCCGCGATGCTTTTACCTTTATAATGCACCTCAAGCGTCTCCCGGCTGTATCTCCGTCCTTTGCAAATGCTGCACTGCACATACACGTCCGGCAGAAAATGCATCTCCACCTTGATCAGTCCGTCTCCCGCACAGGCTTCACACCGGCCGCCCTTGATATTGAAGGAGAACCGCCCCGGGCCGTAGGCACGAACCTTGGCCTCATTCGTCAGCGAGAACAAGGTGCGGATATTATCGAATACCCCGGTATAGGTGGCAGGATTAGAACGCGGAGTACGCCCGATCGGCTTCTGATCGATATTAATAACTTTGTCGAGATGCTCTATCCCGTCGATGCTCTGATGTTCCCCGGGAATCGTATGAGCCCGATTAAGTGTAGAAGCCAGCTTCTTGTACAGGATTTCGTTGACCAGACTGGATTTGCCTGAGCCGGAAACCCCGGTCACACAGGTTAACGTGCCTAACGGAATAGATACCGTAATCCCCTTCAGATTGTTGGCGGCAGCTCCGGTAATCGTCAGCTGTTTGCCGTTCCCGCTCCGCCGCTCTTCCGGGACGGATATTTGTCTGCTCCGGGACAGGTACTGGCCGGTGATCGAGCGGGATTCGGCCAGTATATCTTCAAGGGTACCCTGCGCCACAACCTCTCCGCCGTGTATTCCGGCATTTGGACCTATATCGACAATCCAGTCCGCCTGGCGGATCGTATCTTCATCATGCTCCACTACAATTAACGTATTGCCGAGGTCGCGCATCTTCTTCAGAGCCAGCAGCAGTCGGTCATTATCCCGTTGATGCAGGCCGATCGACGGCTCGTCAAGAATATAGAGGACGCCCATAAGACCGGAACCCAGCTGTGTGGCCAGACGAATGCGCTGGCTTTCACCGCCTGATAACGTTCCGGCAGCTCTCGAGAGCGTCAGATAATTTAGTCCGACATTATTCAGGAACTGGAACCGGGCATCAATCTCCTGCAGGATGGTACCGGCAATCTCCGCATTCGCAGCAGTCAGGCTAAGCCCGGCAATAAAGTCTACTGCAGCCTCCACCGGTAAATGGCAGAACTCTGCAATGCTTTTACCGCCGACCTTCACACCAAGCACAACAGGCGACAGACGGTCACCGTGACAATGGGGGCAAGGCAGAACGGACATGTATTCCTCCAGTTCCTTCTTCATCGCTTCGGATGGAGTTTCCCGGTAACGCCGCTCCAGATTATTGACGATTCCTTCGAAGGCTTCTTTGACATAGTTCCGGAGGGCATCACCGGGATGGTGCACTTCAAGCTTCTCGCCGTTAGTCCCGTACAGCAGCACGTTCATGGCCTCTGATGATAGCTCCTGCAGTGGTGTGCTGAAGTCGAAGCCGTACTTTTCACCCAAGGCCTCATAGTACATTTTGCAAAAAGAGTTGGTCTTCACATTACTCCAGCCGTTCGCGATAATCCCGCCGGATTGGATGGAGCGGCTGGTGTCCGGCATGATTTTATCCGGATCAACCTTCAGATGTGAACCCAGACCTGTACAGGCCGGGCAAGCCCCTTCATGGTTATTGAAAGAGAACATGCGGGGGGATAGCTCCGGCAAAGACACTTCACAATGCGGGCAGGCGTAGCTCTGCGAATACGTTACCTCTTCACCGCTGGCACTCTGGTGAATGATCACCAAATCCCCGGACAGGGCAAACGCATGCTCCAGAGAATCGGCCAGCCGCTGAACATCCATGTCTTTCACGATCAGCCGGTCGATAACAATTTCGATGGAGTGCTTTTTATTCTTGTCCAGGGAAATGGGGTCTGTTACATGATGGACCACGCCGTTCACCCGGACACGGACATATCCGCCCAGCTTAGCCTGCTCGAATATATGCTGATGCGCACCTTTTTTGTTCCGGACCATGGGCGCCAGCACCTCATATTTGGTTCCTTCCGGCAGCCCCGCAATCTGTTCTACAATCTGGTCCACGGATTGCCGCTGTATGATCCGCCCGCAGGACGGACAATGCGGGGTTCCGATCTTAGACCATAACAACCGCAAATAGTCATAAATCTCAGTTACCGTTCCTACGGTGGAACGCGGATTGCTCGAGGTAGTTTTCTGTTCAATGGCGATGGCAGGTGACAGCCCGTCAATGGCATCCACATCCGGCTTGCCCATCAGTCCCAGGAATTGCCGGGCGTAGGATGATAAAGATTCCACATAACGCATCTGTCCTTCGGCGTAGAGCGTATCAAAAGCCAGGCTTGATTTACCCGAGCCGCTCACTCCGGTGAACACTACTAACTGATTACGCGGAATGTTAAGGCTGATATTCTTCAGGTTATTTTCTCTTGCTCCGCTTACCGTTATATATTGATGCAATAGTAGTCCTCCAGTATTGACCGGAAACCCGGCCATTTCAGTTCATCTGCGGCTCCCAGGCCATTTGATTATAATCACCTATAAATAAATTGTAGCATATGACTGTCAAGTCTTTTTACCATATAATGTTATAAAATCAAAAATTATTTTCTCCCTTTTTTTCTCCATGCTCTGTAATTCCATTGTAATCCAGCACTCGCTTATAAACAGATATGACCACAGCATAATGGCCCCCGGCCGTCATTACGGTCCAGGGGCCACTTTATGTTAGTAGATTGAGTCAACGTTCACTGCCGTCTCTCTCCATGTACTCTATTTTCTCCCGGCTGATTCTGTAGAGCTTATCGTCCGGGCCCGGATTCAGGCTGTCACTCGCTGCCACGAACCTTCTATCCGTATCCCGCAGCATATACACTCCGGTTAGAATCTCTCCCCCGCTTAGCTTAATATTCATTCTGGAGGCCTGGAAATAATTCGCGGTATACCAGCTGTACAGCGGCCGCATCAGCAGTTTGCCGATCACGAAATAGAGTGTAACCATGATCAGCAGCAGGGCATACACTACTGCCCGGTCCTGCCCGTAGACGAAATAGAGGATATCGAACTGATCCGTCATATTCAGGTTGTAGGTAACAATGAGCTTACCCATCAGCAGCATGCCGAACAGCAGATAGAAGCTTATGCCAAGCAGCACATGTATCATCAGAATCCAAGGCCGGTAAGGCGAACTCTGCTTGCGCATACCGGATGTCAGACAATACGTAACGAGCAGTCCTGCGGCAGCCAGTGAAATAAGCAGAGGATTCCTCAGCGGATGAAGAACGTACAGAAGCAAGCCGTTAATTCCGGCAAAGATAAGAATATCCGCCAGTATGGATTTGGTACGCTCTCTGAGGCTGCCCGCCGGAAGCTGAACCGGGGAGCCGCCCTGCAGGAAGTCTACCGTCCACACGATCAGGAGCAGCAAGCTAAACCAGGTTAGTGTAATTGAAAATGGTATCAGATTGAAATACTGCAAGAACGAAACACCATCCTTATTTTTCCTTAACCATAGCATTCCGGCCGTTCTCCCTGCCGTAACATTCGTCTCCTTCATTATTGTTCTGAACACACTTTCACTACTACCGGAGGGTAACCACTTATGCTGTTGCTGGAATCATGCGTTATTGCGTTATTGCTGTCTTTTTCATATAAAATGCAAAAAAAGAGTACAACCGCATCTCGCGCAGCTGACTCTTTTTTGAAGTAACAATTATTTAAGATCCTGCATGAGCGTTCTTATCTTGGAATAATGACCGCTTACCCGATCGGCCAGGTAATTGTACATTAGCTGATTTTCCGCAAGATTCGCCATCTCCATATCCATGTCCACATTATTGCCGTTATTATTCATCGCCGTATGGTTGTTCGTAATCATGCGGTAAGGGATTAAGGGGGCATCCGCATCCTTGATCTGCAGATGTTTGTGATGGGTCTGCTTTATTTCCAGGTCCTCCTGAGTGTCATTCTGGATAGCGCGTCTGAGTTCCTCCTGGAACTCAACGGTTTTCTTCTTGTAGTTGGGGGTGTCTGCATTGGCTATATTCTCGGCTATCGCTCTGTGCCTTACATTGAGTACATTTAATAGGGATTCGTTAATTTTTGAAGAGCTGCTCTGAATCAAAGTTGAACCTCCTTCTCCGTCCATCAAGCTGTATAGTTTAAATTTTAAATAATACCCTTTTATCTTACAATACCATGACCCAAATATAAAGCAGCATCCAGCCTGGCACATATTCATTTATGTATAAGAAAAAAAGAGCCACAGCTCATCTACAGAGCCAGCGCCTCTTCCGTAATTCTTTTAATATCAATGGATGACAATGTTTCTTCATTCACCATATCCGGCAGGATTTCTGCCAGGAAGTAATCCACACATCTCAGCTCAATGTTCTTGATCTTGATCAGGGCATTACGGTACATCACCACAAATTCCTTCTCCGTGTTCCCTCTTTGCAGCTCGGCAAAAGCTTCATATACCTGATCCATCTTGTCGGCAACCTCCAGAATCAAGCCTTCAATCGACTCGTCCTTGCCCTCGCGCAGCTGATGGTAGAAGATGCTTTTGAACTCATCCGGGATATGCTCCTTGATGAAGTTGTCGATCATGCCCTCCTCGACCTGCTGAATCAGCGACCTTAGCTGGAGTGAGGAGTGCTTCACCGGCGTTTTGATGTCCCCGATAAAAATCTCTCCGTAATCATGGCTGCTCGTAATCTCGTACAGCTTCTTCCAGTCGATCACCGCACCGTGTTTCTCTTCAATATCTGCCAGTGTTTTGGCGTATTGTACGACCTTCCAGGAATGGGCCGCTACGCTGTGCTCCTCGAATTTGAATTTGCCCGGACAGCGGATAATGCGTTCCAGTTCATTCAGTGAGCGAAAATACTTGTGAATTCCCATGAGGCCAGTCCTCCCGTATGTTTATGATAGGCTCCGCTAGAGTACAGTTTAATCCTCTAGTATTAACCCCGAATGAACAACAAGACCTCTTTGTGTAAAAAGTCCGTGTATTCCACGATTCATCCGTGATTTCCCGGTCCCTCCCCGTCCTATTGCGGTCAGCATCCCCGACTAAGGTCGGGAACAAAGAACAGTCTGCAGGCTGTTTTGCTGCGCAGGATAAATTCGTACAATACATACATAGACAACGCAGTGAACACGCCGCGAACCGGCGCTCACCATAGAAGAGAGGAAGATATCACTATGACAAATAAATTAACCCGCTCCGTAACAGACAAGAAGCTCACAGGTTTATGCGGAGGACTGGCACGCTATTTCAACGTTGATACGACCCTTGTAAGATTGCTTGTTGTTGCCGCTACGTTTTTCAGCTTCGGTACTGTTATTTTTCTCTATATCATCGGCAGTCTCATTATCCCTCAGGAATCCTACGGCGGCTTCACTGACGGTTTCGACTACTAATCACTCGTTCCAGAATACCCAACCCTAACTAAAAAGGAGATTATAACCATGAGTATATTCCAAAGAATCACAACGTTAACCAAAGCAGCTATCCACGAGGGACTGAACAAACTGGAAGATCCGATGCTGCTTACCGGACAATATCTGCGGGATCTGGAGGATAAAATCACCGATGCCGAGAGCAAACAGCGTGAATTCAAAGCCGCTGCCAGTGTGCTGGAGCGCCGCATCTATGAATATCAGGTGCTTGCGGAGCGCAGCGAAGCGGAAGCTGTTCAAGCCATGAGCGAAGGCAATGAGCCGGCAGCCCGCGCTGCAGTAATGGCTAAACTGCGCTATACGGAGAGCGGACAGGAATGCACAGCCGGACTGCAGGAGACTCAGGCCACACTCGCCTCGCTTGAGGTTCAACTGGCGAATGTGAAGGAAGAACATAAACGCCTCAAGGCCAAAAGAGCAGAGCTGGCGGAACGTGCCCGCAAAGCGGCAGAGATTAAGCAGGCGGCTCAAGCAAGCGCCTCTGGTTCCCCGGCCGGATGCCGCGGCCAGGTCTTGAACGCCGGCAGCGCATCCCGCGGCTTCGAACGGATGGAGGACAAGATTGCTATGCAGGAAGCCCTTGCTGAGCAATCCGGACTGGCAGCAGCTGCTGCTGCCGCTCCTGAATCTCCGCTGAATAGCGCGGTTGAGGCTGAGCTTGAGCGCCTGCGTAACCACAAATAAGCTGACGGTGTGAGGTCAGCAAGACAACAAAGACAACAAGGATGCCTCCCTTTTCATAAGGGCGCATCCTTGTTTGGTGTCTATGCGAGTATGACAGCAAAAGCTTCGTAAGGCTGTAATTGCAATTGTTTAAAGTCCACATCATCTCTGGGATAGTTGCCGATGATGAACCCGGCCTGACCCAGCTCCTGCAATTCCAGCGTGATTGGCTCCCCGCTGAAGTTGGCCGTCACCAGCCAGGTCTGTCCTTCATAGCGGCGGAAGTACATGAACACTTGATCCGGCACGCCGGTCACCAGTTCGAAATCACCCCATACCACAATCGGGTTGTTCTTCCGCAGTTCAATCAGCTTACGGTAGCAATGGAACACAGAATCCGGGTCCTTCAGATTTGCCTCCATATTAATTTCCTTATAATTCGGATGTACAGGCAGCCATGGCTCTCCGGCTGTAAATCCTGCATTACGGGTAACATCCCATTGCATCGGGGTCCGGGCATTATCTCTTCCCTTCACATTAATGGAATGAATGATAGCTTCCTTGGCATAGCCTTGACCGATCCGTTCATGATACATATTGATAGCCTCAATATCCTGCGCTTCGCTGATATCCTGAATCGGATAATTAGTCATTCCGAGCTCCTCGCCCTGATAAATGTAAGGCGTGCCCTTCATCAAATGCAGAAGAATGGCGAACATTTTGGCGCTCTGCACACGGTACTGTTTATCATTGCCCCAGCGCGATACAATTCTCGGCAAATCATGATTGTTCCAGAATAGACTGTTCCAGCCCTCGTTCCCCAGCTCGGTCTGCCATTTCGCCAGCACCTGCTTCAATTCGCTTACATCCAGGGGCTTCAGATCCCACTTCTCTCCCCCGTCCTGCTGATCCAGACCGATGTGCTCGAACTGGAACACCATCGACAGCTCCTTGCGGTCCGGATTGGAATAGAGCTTGGCTACTTCCGGAGTCGCCCCCCAGGTCTCTCCCACCGTCAGAACATCATGCGCTCCGAAGGTCTCCCGGTTCATCGCCTGCAGATATTCATGAAGCTTAGGACCATTTCCAGTGATCTCCTGATCGGGAATTTTGCCGACCAGATCAATCACATCCATGCGGAATCCGCCGACGCCCCTATCCAGCCAGAAATTCATCATGTCCCATACCTCTTGACGGACCTTGCTGTTCTCCCAGTTCAGATCCGGCTGCCTGCGGCTGAATAAGTGCAGAAAGTACTGGCCGCTGACTTCGTCAAGCTCCCAGGCCGATCCGCTGAAGGTTGAACGCAGGGAATTGGGAACGCCGCCGTTGACCGGGTCACGCCAGATATAATAGTCACGGTACGGGTTATCCCTTCCTTTACGGGCTTCAATGAACCATGGGTGCTCATCCGAGGTATGGTTGACGACCAGGTCCATAATAATCCGGATATTGCGCTGCCTGGCCTTCTCGATTAATTCATCCATGTCATCCATGGTTCCGAATTCGGTCATAATATTCTGGTAATCGCTGATATCATAGCCGTTATCGTCATTGGGTGATTTGTATACGGGACTAAGCCAGATTGCGGTAATGCCAAGCTGCTCCAGATAGTCCAGCCTGCTCATAATCCCCCGGAGATCGCCGATTCCATCCCCGTCGCTGTCTTGAAAGCTTCGGGGATATATCTGATAAATTACAGCGGTCTGCCACCATTTCGTATTGTTCAACCCATTCACTCCTGTATGCTAAATTTAACTACAACCATGGACCAGATGCGCAGGGACGGCAAAGTGAATCTGGCCGCAAGTCCTTGCCCGTGCGGAACCACCTCGTAATCCAGGACAATCACTTCCTGGGCCTGATCATCCGGGCTGGCCGTGTAAATGCATTCAATCGGCTGTTCGATTAATAGTGTGCACACTACACCATTTTGAGCTTCAGGCCGCTGTTTCTTGCCATGCTCCCAATAATCATCTTCAAGCCCGGCAAGATTAATCAGCTGCAGGATTTGATAACCCGGCTTGCGCTTAATGATCGTCCAGACAGAATCAATATCTCCGTTCGGTGCAAAAGGCACATTGCCTTCGAAGGTAATCTCGGTGTTAACCCCGGCTGTATAGGTATAAGACACATCTTCCAATTGCGCATCATGTATCAGCACTCCAAAACGCACGATGAAATCATAGTAACGTCTGACCTCAATGGCAAATTCAGGCCGCATCACTGCATAATCGGGATAGTAGGGCATGGTCAGCATTCCATGATCCTCACCCAGCAAGAGGTGATATCCCCCGCTGGCGAATATGGAGGCCATCGTCAGCAGTGCCCCGTTCTCAGCCCATTCCTTGTCATGTCCGGCTTCCGGGTAGAAGGAGGGCAGATAGGCGGAGAGGATCACCGGCTTGTGCGGGTCCAGTGAGCGCGCATTATCTATCAGTCCTTTGAGCTCACGCAACCGGACTACAGGCGGCCATACTTCAATATAAAGCGCCTCCTGATCCGCCGAAGCCGTCTTGTTGATAGGGTAATTGCCCACATTATTGAAAATAACCCCGGCCTCTACCTTGATTTCCTTTACGGCCGCATGGGTCCGGTTGATCAGTGCCGGATAACATTCCGCCAAATCGACCTGTTCTTCTTTCCCCCCGATCCGGCGCACAGCTTTCTTCGGAAAACCATATTGATCCATATGAATTCCGTCGAATCCAGCCTGTACGGCCTGACGGAACTGTTCAACAATATGATCGGTCCAAGGCGAATCCGGTGTAATATCCATAATATAGAACAGATCTATTAATTGAAACGGTTCTCCCTGGCGGTTATACAGTCCCCATTCCGGACGCTCCTGCAAGAAGTCCTTAAGACTTGCATATACCGTTCCATAGGCCAGGGCCGCCATCCCTTTATCGTGTACGGCTGTGACCTTTTCACGGACCACCTTATAGGACATCGTCCGGCCCATCGGATCAATAAATTCATCCTCTTTTGGAACCAGATCATCATGCCGGTACATCCAGTCATAGAACTGTATGACATTCAAGTGGAATTTGTTCATGCTGTCGACGTCACGGGTGTTTCCGGATTCTTCACTCCGGAAATCGCTTAGAAATCCATACCGCGGCGCCCGGCCCCAATGATCGGCAATATCGTATGAGGTATATGCGGTTGAGACTACAGCTTCATTGCAGAGAACTGCAGCCTTGACCCCATAACCCGCCCACTCTGTAGCTTCAGTGAACAAGGGAACGGACACTTTTTGTCTCAAGCCTGGTTCCGTAAGGATGCTAAGTCTTTCTTCAGCAACCTGCTGCTCCAGCTTGTAGAAGCCGACAACCAGCTGCAGAACCGCTTTCTCCCGGGTCTCCACTTCAATGATAGTGCTGCCTGATTGACCGGTCTTGTACTGGGCCTGATCTGGATATATATCTATATGCGTCAATACGCCATTGTCCATATGAATACTCCATTCCATGTAGATTGAGCTTAGCCATTCCGCTTATTTCTTGCCGTTTTCAGCCAGCCAGGCATCCAGCTGCTTTTGCACTTCCGCGAGTACTTTGTCTGCTCCAGCCGCTTTTTGTTTTTCCAGCATTTTAGGAAGAGACTCTTCCGGATCGAGCTGACCGGACTTCAGACCGTCAACAAAGGTTTTGTTGGCGTTGTCGATCGAGATCAATTCATTTTTTACCGGCTCCGGATCGAAGACAAATCCAAATATCCGTGAAGGATTAGAAGAAACCTGTTCGTTGAACTTCTCGTAGTTCTGGTATTTATTCGGATCCTCGCCTACACGGGTATAGTTGAGCATTTGATTGCCGAGCTGCCACATAATATCGTGATAGTAGCCGACATTATCTGTAGTTTTGCCTTCCGGCAGCGCAATTTGTCCGTCTTTGAGCACATAATGGGTTCCCTCAATCCCGAAGTTGAAGAGGGTCAGCAATTCCTTGTCCTTATAGAAAAGGTTAAGCAGCATCATGGCACGTTCCGGATCTTCAGAGCTTTTTGCAATCGAATACATGGTTGCTGTCATTTTCCCTGTCTGCAAACGGTCAATATTGAGCGGAATTTGCAGCATCTCACGGCCCGCTTTAATCGAACCATTCGGTGATACGGCTGCTTTGCCGATCTCCATATCCGCGATAATATCCATATCAGAGACAAAGGCGAAGCCTTTACCCGCTTGAATCTTCTTCCAGGCATCCAGACCAGGTGTCAGTGCATCCTTGTTAATGTATCCTGCCTTGTACCATTTGTTGGTAAGCTTGGCAAGCTCCAGATACCGCGGAGTCGTGTAGGAATTGATGACTGTATAATCATCTGCCACTGTTCCCACGGTGTTAATCGCTGCAATACTCACTATAGAATCCAAATTCGTGGATGAATAGTAAGCTTCGAGAGGAAAGCTCGGTGCCACTAAAGGCGTAATCCCCGGTTCGTTCTCCTTGATGGTTTGAAGCATGGGCTCCAGATCCTCGACTTTACCAGACTTCAGTGCAGTCAGATCAAAGTTGTACTTGTCCACAAGCTCTTTGTTCAAGTAGACCCCTTGTGCACCGCCCAGCTCCTGGTGGGTATGAATACCGTACAGCTTGCCGCCGCGTTTAGCCGGCCCGTGATAGTCCTTCTCTACAGCTTCGATGTCCGGGCCGTATTTAGCGAGCAGCTCATCCAGCGGCAGCAAGCCCCCTTTGGTCACCTGTTGCTGGAACCCGAGCCAATCCGCCGTAAACAGCAGGTCCATTTTGTCGCCGGAGGCCATCATCAGGTTCGTTTTATCACTCCAGGCACCCCAGTCGATAGGATTCAGCTTTACCTTCATGTTCATTTCCGGATAAGTCTTCTTCAGATAATCATTCATCGCATCCTGTACCCGCTGATTATCATTTTGCGGCGCATCGGGGAATACCATTACCACTTCGTAAGGCTTCAATCCGGAGCTGGCCGCACCTCCCGGCTGGACTGTGCCCTCCGGTGAATTTGCAGCATTATTCCCGCCGCAGCCGGTTACTACAACTGAAGTCAGCACAAGCGATGTCAATACAACAGAACTCTTTTTCAACCACTTCATAAATAGTAGACCTCCCTGGAATCCTTCTGTATTCTGCCTCATCATTCTGAACTTGCTTATACTAATCCGGTCATATACCGGGATCAGCCTTTCACAGCGCCTACGGTAAGTCCTTTGACGAAATACTTTTGCAGGAAAGGGAATACCAGCACCAGCGGTCCGATTGCAATCATCGCCATCGCCATCCGGATGGATTCAAGCGGCGTTGTGACCTGTGCGGTTGAGCTGTAAGCCTTATTGGCAATCGTCTGCAGGAACGAAGCGTTCATTAAGGTTTTGGTCAAAAGATATTGCAGCGAGAACAGCTTCTCATTCTGGATGAAGACCAGGCTTGTAAACCAGTCATTCCAGTAGGATACGGTGGTGAATAACCCGATTGTAGCCATTACAGGCAAGGACAGCGGCAGAATAATGCTGAAGTATGTCCGGAATTCACCTGCCCCGTCGATCTGAGAGGAATCAATCAGGGAAGGCGGGATGCTGTTCGTGAAGAAGGTCCGCATGATGATCACATTGAAGCCGCCGATCAGACCCGGAATGATAAGCGCCATCAGCGTATCCTGAACATGCAGGAACCGGGTGTAGACAAGATACCAGGGCAGCAAGCCGCCCGAGAACAGCATCGTGATCAGGATGTAGAAGCTCAGGGCACCTCTAAGCGGGAACTCTTTCCGCGACAATGCATAAGCCATGGCCGAAGTCACAAACAGACTGATGACAACTCCAATGAGCGTTACCGAGGCAGACACACCGTAAGCCCGCAATATTTTCCCGGCATCTTCAAACAAATACTGATAAGCGACAAGACTGAATTTGCCGGGCCAGAAGCTGTATCCATTCGCAGTCACCCAGTCTTCATCAGCAACCGAGATCATAAATACAAGCCAGAACGGGATCAGGCAGGCAAGACTGAACAATGACAGGACGATAAGGATAAAGGGATTAGTTCGTTTTTTCTCCATGGTGTCCTCCTTCTAGAACAAAGCATTTTCTTTGCTGAATTTACGGACGGCCAGGTTGACAGTAATGACAAGTGTAAAGCCAACCACCGATTGCAGCAGCCCTGCCGAGGAGGCGAGTCCCGTATCACCGGTAACCATTAACGCCCTGTATACATAGGTATCGATAACATCCGTTGTCTCTTTGATCATGCCGGAGGCCATGGTTGCCTGATAGAACAGACCGAAGTCAGCGTTAAATATCCGGCCGATCGCCAGCAGTGTCATGATGATAATGATCGGTGCAATCAGCGGAATTGTAATTTTCGTCATTTGCTTCAAGCGTGTGGCCCCGTCAATGACGGCTGCTTCATAATATTCAGAATCTATTCCGACAATGGCTGCCAGATAGACGACGGCCGAGTAACCCACACCCTTCCAGGTGTTAACAAGGGTCAGGATATAAGGCCAATGCTCTGCTTCCGCATACCAGTTTCTAGGATCTATCCCGAAGGGCTCCAGAATGAATCTGTTGATGAATCCCAGCTCCGGATTCAGAAATCCATAGACGATATAGCCGACAATGACCATGGAAATGAAATTGGGCAGGATTACTGTGCTCTGAAAGAACTTGGAGGCGAACTTATTTTTGACCTCGTTAAGGAGAAGTGCCAGCATCACAGCGAGTATCGTATTGATGATCAGGAAGCTAAGGTTGTACAGCAAGGTATTCCTGATGATCAGCCAAGCGTCGTTCGAAGCAAACAGAAACTTAAAGTTGTCCAGTCCGATCCATTTGCTGCCCCATATTCCTGCCGTATAATTCAGGTCCTTGAAGGCCAGGAAAATACCGAACATGGGCAGGTAGTTATTGATCAGCATCAGCAGCACACCAGGCAGAGCCAGCACGACCAAGGCCCTGTACTTCCATATGCTTTTCCATTTTGAGTTGCTTTCCGAAGCCATAGTTCCACACCTTCTTATTGGGTTATGGCTTCATTATAAGGAGTTGCCTGCAGCTGCTCTGCCGTTTTTATAACCTTAGTCTATTCGTTTTGTGACCTTGCGGTATTCCTGTGGATTGACGTTGAACTGCTTGCGGAACATTTTGGTAAAATGAGAGAAATTGCTGTAGCCTACCTGCTGCGCGATTGCGCTGACCGGCATATCCGTGGTGTCCAGAAGCTCGCGGGTGCGGTCCAGCTTCACTGAAATCAGGAAATCGATAAGGATCTGGCCGGTCTCTTTCTTGAACAGCCTGGAGAGGTAAGCCGGGTTCAAGCCCACATAATCAGCGACACTGGCCCTGGAGATCTCTTCCTCCACATGCTGCTGAATGTAGCGGATGGACCGCTCAATCACACCGCCCTTCTCCTGCCGCTCGAATTCCGCCTCCATGACCGCCGATACGATCCCTTCCGCCCAATGCCTGTATTGAAGCAGTCCCCGTATCCTAGCGGTTGTCCAGTCTGTAAACAGGACTATGCTTCCCGCATTGATTCCTCTTACCTGCAGGAAGTGGTAGATAATCTGCAGGGTATCCTGATGCAGGGCGTCCAGATGTCTTCCCTGAAAGCAAGGATTGGCTTCCAGCTTCTCTGCCAGATTATGAATGAACTGCACAGCGGACTCACGTTTGCCGTTCAGCATATAAGAGATCAGATCATCCAGCAGGATATCCTCCGAATTAGAATCAGGTGATAATAATATCTGGTCCTGCGGTAAGTATAAGAGTACGGATTGGGTCCGGGAGATATTGTCACGCTCCATGATCTTTAGACTTTCGCACATTCCCGGCAGCTCCTGCAGGGGTTTGAACGAGCCGACATAGCAGGTTACGATGCTGTAGAACAACTCCTGGCAAGCTTTGATAAAACGTTTACCTATGGCCGTGAGCTGCTGAATGCTAACCTTCTTAGCTGCATGCTCTCCCTCCACACCTCCGGCATACAGCAGAATGAACAAAACTCCGCTTTTATCGGTGACGGCCTCCCCCGGATGCTCTTCTGTGAAACATTCCTCCGCTGCTTTCTTCACCGCATATTCCATGATTTCCTGATCACGCGGGCTGAGCGGTTTGGACCACTCCTCAATGCTGATCAGAATCGGAAGTACCTGATCCTCAGGATTCAACCCTATCCCCGCACCCGCCAGCTCCCTATCAAAGAAATCCCCGAACGACAGGATGCTGCGGGACAACAAATCCTGCCAGAAACGTTCCACACGCTTCGGCTTTTCTTGTTGCCACAGATTCAGATACTTATGATACATTTGGTTATAGGACTCATACTCTTCCTTCTCGCGGATAGCAGCCATCATTCCCGATACGGCAGACAACAGCTCATCCGTGTCAACAGGCTTCAGCAAGTAATCAAAGCTCCCGAGGTTAACAGCTTTCTTGGCATAGGAGAATTCGGAATGGCAGGTCAGAAAAATCGATTCCGTCCAGGGAGAGTGCTCCCTCACCCAGCCAACCAGGGAAAGTCCGTCTTCATCCGGCATTTCAATATCGCAAACCAGCAATTCTATTCTGTGATTATTCAGCAGCTCCCTTGCCTTGTCGGCCCTGTTCGCCGTCAAGACCTCTTCAATCCCATACGCCTTCCAGTCGCAGCAGTAGAGCAGCCCCTCCACAGCGAATTGTTCATCATCTACAATCAATAATCGCATCTCTCAATGTTCTCCTTCTGTATATTCAATAGGCAGGCTAAGCCGCACACGGAATCCGGCCGGCTGATTGTTGCTGAAGTGAATTTCGGCTCTCCCCTGATAGATCATCGCCAGCCTTTGTTTCACATTCCAGATCCCGATATGCCCTTCATCTGTGGCCGGGTTGTAATCCGGCGAATTCAGCACCCGCAGCTTCTCTGCACTGCTGCCTTTTCCGTTATCCGCGATTTCAATGATCATGGTACCGGCTGCTTCTGCTGAGAGACCAGCCGAAATCTCCAGATGAAAGATCCCGGCTTTCAGACTTATGCCGTGAAGCATGGCATTTTCTACAAAGGGCTGTACCATCAAGGAGGGTATGGAGGCACGGCTAAGCTCTTCGGCTATGGTGATCTGAAACTCAAACGACTGCTGGTAGCGCAACTTTTGAATTTCAAGGTAATTGCGGAGATGTTCAAGCTCTTGACCCAAAGTAATGCGGTTATCCTTGACCTGAAGCATAAAGCGGAAATACTGCACCAGATGCCGTACTGTCTTTTTGACCAATTCGAAACGTTTCAGATCGGCAAGCTGAAAAATAATATTGAGCGTGTTCAAGAAGAAGTGCGGATTAATTTGCATTTGCAAATGCTTCATTTCAGCTTTTTGCGCATTGATCCGTTCCTCATAGATATCAATTCTCAGATCTTGAATTTCTACAACCATATTATTAAAGGCCTGATTCAGCGCCTGGAACTCCACCAGGTTAGAATCGGGAAGCTTGGTTTCCATGGCGCCGTTGCGAATCCGGTGAATGCCGCTCAGCAGATCCAGAATCGGGCGGATGACCATACGGCGGAAATAATATAAGTAAACCAGTAAAATGAGCAAAATAATAAAGGGCAGTACATTAATAATCGTCTGGAAGGTATTGAGTCCCTGGAGCAGCTCGGAAGCGGGGATGACCACAGACAGATTGATTCCCAGGGCGGATGACTGGCTGGACACCACAAACCACTTCAGGCCATCATGTGTAAAAGAAAAGGAAGAATTCAGATTCATCTTCTCACCCGGCAGCTTGAAGTCGTAGCCCATGGATGCCGAAGGACGGGTTAAGATATTCCCTGCATTATCCACAATAAGCACATCACCGCCCGATTGCAGGTTCAGATTGCCCAGCGGTGAACGCATAGAGTCGATTCGGATCAGAGCGCCAATGCAGGCGGTATTGCCCAGATTATTGCTGACGGTCCGGTTTAAATAGTAATCTCCGGCAATTTTAACGATCGTCCATTTGTACTGAAGCGGCTCCAGATGATCTTCATTTTGAACGTTTCTCGTAATCCAATCTCTTATCCGGTCCATATCATCCTCTGTCGTTCCTAATACATTGGATAGTGTCAAGGTATCATTAACGCCGGAGTACAGATAAAACATGTCCACACTATGGTAATAGGCCTGGTAGGCCTGATTTCTCTGCATAATCCCCATACGGGCAAAATAATATTCGGATTCTGTCAGCCCCGGCTGGTTCAATTGAAGAAAATTCACATCATGATCGACAATATCGACCAGATTAATTGTTATGTCCTCCAGACTGCTCTCCATCATCTTAAGATTGGAGTTGACCAGATTCTGATAGGATCTGGATACCTGGTCGAGCACAATTCCCTTGGCATAATATCCCCCGGCAAAAAGAACGGCGAGGAGCGGAATCGTTATTGCAGCAGACAGCTGAATCAGTTTTACACCCAGTGAGTTTTTCCTGTTTTTCATAATGCTCCTTTCTATAACTTAATATAAGAAAGAGTCACCTCAGTGACCCTTATCCCATGAATTTTTTTCACAAGAATTGTTTTTCTTTTAACGTAAACGTTTACTCAAATATGCAAAAAACATACCTTTATAAGATCTTCCCCACCTCCTCCAAAAAAATCTATGGTGTGAATTTATACGTTCACTTGAATGTAAGTTATGTATTTTTGTACCTACAATCCTAAATCCCCATTACGTAAACGCTTACTATAAAAGTTATCTCGTTTATTTTTCCTTGTCAATGCTTATTTTACATAATGTTTAATTCCGGTTGACAAAGAAAAAGCAAGAACTTATATTTTCAGTAAGCGTTTACTGCTAAACGACAGGTAGGAGAGTCTATGAATCCCACAATTAAAGATGTTGCCCAAAAGGCGAACGTATCCATTGCCACCGTCTCAAGGGTTCTGCATAACTTAGGCGGATATTCAGATAAAACGAAGCAAAAGGTAGATCAGACCATCAAAGAGCTTAAATATCAGCCGAACGCTATCGCCCGCGGACTGATTAACAAGCGTACCCAAACCATCGGCGTGTTATTTCCTGATGTGTCGAGCGCCTTCTCCTCCGATCTGCTCCACGGAATCGACGAATTCGTCCATGACCGCAATTACAGTGTGATGGTCTGTAACACCGATCAGGACGGCAAACGTACGCTGAAGTATTTGCAGCTGCTGCGCGAGAAGCAGGTTGACGGGATTATTTTTTCCAGTGAAGTGCTCAAGAAAGAGTATTATGACATGCTGGAGAGCATGAAAGTTCCAGTGGTGCTGGTCTCTTCCCAAACGGATTTTGCCAACGTACCTTATGTGAAGGTCGATGATTATCAGGCGGCCTATGACGCTGTCCATTATCTGATCACCAAAGGCCACCGCAGAATCGGCATGATCAGCGGAACCAAGGGCGATCCCATCGCCGGAACTCCACGGATCGAAGGATACCGCAAAGCGCTGGAAGCACAAGGTATCGCCTTTGATAGCCGTTACCTCGTATATGGAGACTTTTCATACGAAAGCGGCTGTAGAGCCATGGAAGCCATATTACGGAGAACACCGGAGGTTACTGCTGTCTTCGCGGCCAGTGACGAAATGGCGATTGGTGCCCTTTCCACCGTTACGAAGCATGGAATGAATGTGCCTGAAGATATCTCCATCATGGGATACGACGATCTCCGGTTAGCCCGGATGGTCAATCCGCCATTGACTACCGTGCGCCAGCCGCTATATGACATTGGAATGATCGCTTCCGAGAAGCTGATCGGCATGATTGAAACAGGGGAGCCTGCGAAGAGTCAAATCTGTACCCACTCCATTGTGGAAAGGCAATCCGTTCGGGCAATTACCTGACCAAGGACATGTAACCCGTTCTTTCGGAAAAATAAAAAGGCTGCCCCTAACGCCGTATTGGCGAAAGGAGCAGCCTTTTTCCTGTATATACCTGATTTAATCTCTCTCGACAGCAAGCCTCACCAATACTCTGGCGCCCTGTACCAGCACAGCCTCATCAATGTTGAACCGGGGCTGGTGTAGCGCATGGGTTATCCCCCGTTCCGCATTGCCGCAGCCGATAAAGGCAAACGCCCCGGGCACCTGATCGAGATACCAGCCGAAATCTTCCCCGGCCAGGCTCGGCTGCTCCAGCAGATACGCCTGCTCATCTCCCAGCACCTTGCGCGCTGCGCCGAGCATCTGCTGAACGGCCAAGCCGTCGTTCACCACGGCAATGCCTTCGCGCAGCTCCAGGCTGCTGCTGCCGCCATAAGCCGAGGCTATCGCTGCAGCGTGGCGCTTCAGTCCTTCCGTAATCCGGCTGACGGTTGATTTCGTGAAGGCTCTGAAGGTGCCGGTCAGCTCACTGTGCTCAGCAATGACATTGATTGCTGTTCCAGCACGCAGTGTGCCGAAGGCCAGCACCGCCGCTTCCGACGGATTGATCCCACTCGCCATCAGCCCGTTCACCTCGGTAACAAACCGTGCCGCCATCTGTATAGCATCTACCGCTTCATGCGGCGCACTGTGATGTCCGGCGGTGCCCCGGAATTTCACGGTGAAATGGCTGGAGGCCGCCATGGCATACCGGGGATGAATGCCCAGCGTACCAACGGCAAGCTCCGGCATCACATGCAGCGCATAACACTGGTCCACACCTTCCAGAATGCCGTCTTCGATCATATCCCTGCCGCCGGAGAGCAGGCGCCCGTCCAGCGAACTGCGGCTTGCGCCTTCCTCCGCCGGCTGAAAGACAAAGACCACCGTGCCGCTCAGCTGATGGCGGAATGCCGCCAGGGTCTGCGCGGCCCCGAGCAGCATCGCCGTATGGGCGTCATGCCCGCAGGCATGCATAACACCAGGATTCCTGGACTTATAGTCCACCTCATTCAGCTCAGCAACCGGCAGCGCGTCCATATCCGCCCGCAGCAGAATTACCGGTCCGCTCCCTGCCGTTCCCCGCAGCGTCCCGGTGACTCCCATCCCGAAATGCCGGCCCACATTCCGCCGCACCTCAATGCCCCATGATTCGAGGAGTTCGGCAACCTTGCCGGAAGTGCGGGCCACATCGTAGAGCAGCTCCGGATGGCTGTGCAGATCACGGCGGATCGCGATCAGCTCCGCCTCCAGCCCGCCGGCATACTTCATCATGGCTTCAAGATCCGGTTTCAGACGGTCTGCACCGGACTGCATTTGCGTCACACCTGCCCTGCCGGTTCAGAAGCCTTAGAATAACGGTTCGCCGGAACTGGCAGTCCGAGATTACCCCGCAGCGTATCGCTTTCGTATTCGGTGCGGAACAGTCCGCGTTCCTGCAGAATCGGAACGACCTGATCCACAAATTCCTCCAGTCCGTTCGGCACGGCGGCTGCCAGCATGAAGCCGTCGGCTGCTCCGGCCTCGAACCAGGTCTGAATCTGATCAGCCACCTGCTCCGGCGTGCCGATGAAGCTGCTGCGAGGCGTAGCAGACTGCAAGGCTACCTGCCGCAGAGTTAAGCCCTGTTCTTTGGCATCCTTTTTGATTTTGTCCGTACCGCTCTGGAAGCTGTTCCGGCCCAGATCACCGACATCCGGGAAGGGCTCATCCAGCGGATACTGCGAGAAATCATGATGCTCGAAGAATCTGCCCAGATAGTTCAGCGCATTCTCGATCGTCACCAGACCGGCAACCTCCTGGTATTTGCGTTCCGCTTCCTCAGGGGTAGCTCCCAGAATCGGTGCTATTCCAGGGAAGATCAGCACTTCTTCGGGATTGCGCCCAAACGAAGCTACGCGGGTTTTCACATCCTTATAGAATTCCTGGGCAGACTCCAGCGTGTCATGACCCGTGAAGACGGCATCCGCTACGCTCGAGGCATAATCTTTGCCGACCTCTGAGGACCCTGCCTGGAAAATAACCGGCTGCCCCTGCTTCGAGCGGGCGATATTCAGTGGCCCCTTCACTGAGAAGAATTCACCCTGGTGATCAAGCGTGTGCACTTTCTCCGGATCGAAGAAGACGCCCGTCTCCTTATTGCGGACAAACGCATCATCCTCCCAGGAATCCCACAGCCCGCGCGCTACCTCCAGATATTCGGCGGCAATGCGGTACCGCTTGCCATGATCGGGATGCTCCTTCTTGCTGTAGTTAAGAGCTGAGCCTTCAAGCGGTGAGGTCACCACATTCCAGCCGGCCCGTCCGCCGCTGATGACATCCAGCGAGCCAAATTGCCGGGCCACAGTAAACGGTTCGCTGTAGGAGGTAGACAAGGTACCTACCAGACCAATGCGGCTGCTGACCGCCGCCAGTGCACTAAGAATCGTTAGCGGCTCGAAGCGGTTGAGGAAATGAGGGATCGACTTCTCATTGATGAACAGACCATCTGCAATGAAGATCAGATCCAGCTTGCCTTCCTCTGCTTTGCGCACCCATTCCTTGTATAACTCAAAGTTCACACTGGCATCAGGCTTCGCATCGGGATGACGCCACATGGAGGTGCTTCCTCCAACCCCGTGCAGCAGTGCCCCCAGCTTCAATTGTCTCGGTTTAGTCATGTTCATTCCTCCTCAAGGTTGTGTATTCATTACAAAGTGGCTTGCTGTGCAGAGAGACCGGCTTCCGCTCCCTGCCTGATCCGTTGGATCTGGGCCAGATGGGTCTGCACATGGGCGGTGAAGCTGCGGACAATATCAGCAATCCGGATGGTGTCTCCCTTGACATTAATCCCGCTTTTCTCCCATTCTGCGGCACTCAGTCTTCCGAGCAGGAGACTATTGTAATGCAGCAGGCTGCGGAACAGCTCCAGGCTGTCTGTCGCCTTACCCTGATTGCTGTGCTGCCCGCTGACCCAGGCATCCTGATTGAATGCCGGAAGCTGCACCTTCGTATCCGCCAGAATATCACGGATACGGAAGGAGACCACGATGCTGTGATCAGCCAGATGTGACAGCACCTCGGTTACGCTCCAGCTGGCCGGCTCCGCCTTCCACTTCAGCTGCTCATCTGATAAGCCTTCCAGTGCCTGCACCAATTGCCCGTGCGTATTCAAGTACTCTGTTAGCTCCACACTGCTCATTCGATCTCCTCCAATATAAGTTTCGGTTGCGGCTGGTCAGGCCCGGCAGGGAAGCGTGACAGCGCAAATGGCGCAATATTCAGCTTCGTATGTCCTTGCACGGCCAAATCCGCGAGGATCTCCCCGACCACGCTGGAGAATTTGAAGCCATGTCCCGAGAAGCCTCCGGCCAGCAGCACATTGCTGTAGGCCGGGTGGCGGTCAATAATGAAATCCTCATCCGGTGTATGCTCATATTTACAGACGGACCCTCTAAGGAGCTTCCCTGCTGCGCCGGGCATGTAAGCCTCCAGCACACGGCGAAGGTCGCCTTCATCGCTCTCCAGACTGCCGAACGGTGCCAGCGGTTCGCCAGGCCTCCATTCCTCGCCTGTATCATGGCGGCCGATCTTCAGTCCCGCCCCGCCGATGCCGGGGAAGCCGTAGAACCCGCCTTCCTCAGCACCCAGCGTGAAGCCGGGGAACCTCCCGGCCTCGAAGTCCGGCGTACTCCCAAACCAGCCCACTACCTTGCGGATGGCTTTAATCGGCAGGCTGACAAAGGGTGATAATGACTTAAACCAGGCACCGGCGCTGAGAACAGCAGCCGCTCCATGGTAATCACCGTTCTTCGTATGAACCGTGACACTCCCTTCGCGGGCGGTCACATTCAGCACGTTTGTATTCGTCAACAGCTCCGCACCGTGAGCCAGCGCCAGCTGCCGGTAAGCTGTTATGCACCGCTCGCTATAGAGGTAACCCGCATCCGGCTCATACATCGCCTCGAAGGATTCTGGAACGTTCAGCGCCGGCCAGCGGCGGCGGATTTCGTCCGCATCCAGCTGCTCGGCCCGCACCTTACGCTTATGCGCTTCCTCCAGGCGGCCGGCGAAGGAATACACGCCTCTGTCAGCCAGATTGAGCACGCCTGAAGGGACAAGCAGCTCCGTCCCGCTCTCCGCTTCGGCTTCTTCCCATAGCACCTGGGCACGTAGTGCCAGGTCAATATAGGCCGGATCTCCGCTATAGGCATGCCGGATCAGCCGGGTCTCCCCGTGATGGCTGCCTTCGGTATGCGGCGGATCAAAAGCATCGATCAGCAGCGTCCTCACGCCGCGCCGGGCCAGATGATAACCCGCGCTCATGCCCATCGAGCCTGCACCGACAATAATCACATCATATACGGGATGGTCAGCTATGATCCGCACCCCCTTCAGCCGCGAAATGCTCCAGCACCCGTACCGCCAGGCTGCTGAAGAATCCGGCACCTACAGGCAGAGCCGCTTCGTCCAGATCGAACGCCGGGTGATGCCATTCCCGGCTTCCGGCCGTGCCGGTGAAGACAAATAAACCGGGAACCGCCTGCTGGTAGAAGGCGAAATCCTCCCCGGCCGGTGAGGGCACCGGCTTCACGGAGGTGTAGCCCAGGTTCGCAGCCGTTTCTTCTCCCAGCCGGGCCAGCAGCACATCATTGATAACCGGCGGCGGTCCGCCGATCCAGCGCACGCTGGCTTCCGCCCCCAGTGCGGCCGCAACACCTGCCACCACCTCTTCGAACCGTTTCAGCACTCTGCTGCGCACCGCTTCATCGAAAGAACGGATCGTCCCTTCCAGCACCGCCGTCTCCGGGATGATATTCCACGAGTTCCCGCTGTGAATCTGCGTAACGCTGATGACAGCACTGTTCAGGCTGCTCACATTCCGGCTGACGATGGATTGCAGCGCCGTTACGATATGCGAGGCCGCCACGATGGGATCTATACCGGCCTCCGGCACTGCCGCATGGGTTCCGAACCCGCGGACCTCCGCGATGAAACCGTCAGCGGCTGCCATCAGCGGACCTTCCTTAATACCGATGGTCCCTACCGGCAGATCCGGCTTATTATGCATCCCGATGACCGCGCGGACATTATCCAGCGCTCCGGCAGCGATAATCTGCTGCGCGCCTTTGGCTTTCTCCTCGGCAGGCTGGAACAAGAAGCGGACCGTTCCCTTGAGGCTGTCTTCCTGCGCCTTCAACTGATATACCGCCCCCAGCAGCGCAGCCGTATGAAAGTCATGCCCGCAGGCATGCATTTTGCCCGGAACCTGTGAGGCATAAGGCAGCCCGGTTTCTTCCTGAATCGGCAATGCATCAATGTCGGCCCGCAGGGCAATCACCGGACCGCCCTGCAAGCCATCGATCTCGGCAATCACTCCGGTCTTCAGCCCGTAATCCACTATTCTCACTCCTGCCTGCTTGAGCAAGGAGGTGATATATTTCGTAGTTTCATATTCTTCATTAGAGAGTTCAGGATGCCGGTGCAGATGACGGCGGATCTGGGCCAGCCGCTCATTGAACGGTAATGTATTTATTGCCTGTGCAGCGGATTCTGCAGCTGTGCTTGTCATGATGAGGCCTCCGCCGGAACCCCGGCGAGCGCTTCAGCCAGCAGTTCGAAAGAACGCAGCCGCTTATCGAAGGGCTGCACGTTGGTCGTTACAATGAACTCCTCTACCCCGGACGCCTCAGCCAACGCCTGCAGCTGTCCGCGGACCGATTCCTTCGTTCCTTTGGTAACCTCAGGCTCCCGCTCTTCCAGGGTGTAGGGCTCCGTGCTCTGGCGGGTGAACTCCTCCGCCTGCTCGCGGGTAGCCACCGTCAGCTTCTTCCCGCTGGCGAGGTGAATGCGGATCAGCTTATGCGCTCCGCCCAGCTCTTTGGCCTCCTCTTCCGTATCGGCCACGATTACAGCCAGCGCGATGATCACTTGCGGCTCCTTCCCGCTGCTGATATTGAAGCCGCTGCGGTAAGCACGCACCGCTTCCAGGGCAACGGCCTGATCGCCGCCGATGAACAAAGAGAATACATACGGCAGCCCCAATTCCGCAGCGATTTCGGCGCTGGCGACACTTGCACCCAGTACATACAGCTGCGGCGGAGTTCCCGGCAGCGGGCCAGCCTTCAGCCCGGTGAGCGGATGATCCTCCTCCAGCCGGTTATGTACATATTTCTCCAGCTCTATGATTTTATCGGTCAATGAAGGAGCCTCGCCGCCCCCCTGCTGCAGCGCCTGCGTACTGCGCGGCAGCCCGCCGGGAGCGCGCCCGACGCCCAGGTCTACACGGCCCGGGGCCAGCGCAGCCAGCACGTTGAAGTTCTCCGCCACCTTGTACGGGCTATAATGTTGCAACATAATCCCTCCGGAGCCTATGCGGATGCTCTCCGTCTTGGCCAGCAGATGCGAGATCAGCACCTCCGGTGAAGATCCGGCCACCTGCTCGGAATCATGATGCTCGGATACCCAGAACCGGCGGAAGCCGAGACGCTCCGACAGCTGCGCCAGCTGGACTGTATGCTGGAAGGCCTCCTCCGGCGTCTCTCCCGGATAAATCGGGCTTTGATCCAAAACGCTGATTGTAATCGCCATAGTTATGCCTCCTAGATGGAATAGTTCAGCTCCGGCGTAATCCGCTTCAGGAACTGCTTGGTTCTTTCTTCACGCGGATGGTTGAACACCTCGGTGGGTGTGCCTTCTTCGACAATCACGCCGCCGTCCATGAACACCACATGGTTCGCCACATCGCGGGCAAAACCCATCTCATGCGTCACCACAATCATCGTTATCCCTTCCTTGGCAATCTTGCGGATCACCGCAAGCACTTCGCCTACCAGCTCCGGGTCGAGTGCAGAGGTCGGCTCGTCGAACAGAATCACTTCCGGCTCCAGCGCCAGTGCCCGGGCTATGCCGACCCGCTGCTGCTGCCCGCCGGACAGCTGGCTTGGATAGGCATCCAGCTTGCTTCCTAAGCCGACCTTTTCCAGCAGTGCGATGCTTCTCTTCCGTGCTTCCTCCTTCGGAAGCTTCTTGACGATCAGCAGCCCTTCCATCACATTCTCCAGCGCCGTTTTGTGGCGGAACAGATTGTACTGCTGGAAGACCATGGCCGTTTTTTGCCGCAGCTGGTGAATATCCTTTTTGCGGGCATGCCGGCAGTCCAGCTTGAACTCACCGATCGAAATTTCGCCGCCGCTTGGCTTCTCCAGATAATTCACACAGCGCAGCAGGGTTGTTTTGCCGGAGCCGCTGGGGCCGAGAATGACGACAACTTCCCCTTTGGACACCTTCAGATCAATATTGTTCAGCACCTGATGGCGCCCGAAAGACTTCGATATACGTTCCAGCTTAATCATGCGACTCCACCCCGGTTATACAGATTTATCCGTTTTTCGATCAAGGCGGTGGCCCGCTCAATGAGGAAGGTCAGCCCCCAGAAGATCAGCGCCGCCGCCAGATACGCCTCGAAGAATTTCCAGTTTGTCGAAGCTACGATTTGCGCCTGGGCATTGATATCCACGACCGATACGGTAAAAGCAAGCGTAGACCCGTGCAGCATTCCGATCACGGAATTCGACAGATTGGGCAGGCTCGCCGCCAGCGCCTGGGGGAATACGATCCGCCGGAGCGCCTGGGGAGTACTCATCCCTATGGAATGGGCAGCTTCGATCTGACCGCGGTCCACCGCCAGCAGGCCGGAACGGACCACCTCGGACATATAGGCTCCTGCTGTAATGGAGAAGGAAATGTAGGCGAAGCCGATCATCGGAATCGATACCGAGCGGAAGCTCCATCCGAACTGTACAGCAAGCCCGTCGATAATCATCGGTAGCCCGAAATAGATCAGCAGCAGATGCGTCAGCATCGGGGTACCGCGGATGAAGGTGACATACCCCACCGCCAGCGGATACAGGACAGGTACTTTATAAATCCGGACCAGTGCCACCACAATTCCAATCGCGAAACCGGCCAATACCGAGACCACCGTGATATACAGCGTTGTAGGAATGGCTCCCAGAATCTGCAGGAACGCCGTCCAGATAAACGATGGGTCCAGCTTCATTACGCGCCGCCTCCTTTACCCGGTCCCATGTCCGCAATGATATGGCGGTAGGACGCTTTTTTCTGCAGGCTGAATTTCCGCTTCACCGGACTGCCCTGGTCTTCATGCCGGAGTAACCGGCGTTCCGCCACCAGCAGCAGCTTCTCGATCGTAAAGCTGATCACGAGATAGATGAGTGCAAGTGCAATATAAGTTTCAATAAAATGCTGGGTCACGCTGCCCAAAGTCTGCGCCTTACCCGTCATCTCCATCACGCCCAGCGTGAACGCAAGCGAAGTATCCTTCAGCAGCGCAATGACCAGGTTCGAGAACACCGGAATGGCAATCCCCAGCGCCTGGGGTAATACGATCCGGGTAAAAGCCTGATAAGAGGTCATTCCCGTGGCGTAAGCCGCTTCCACCTGGCCTTTATCGACAGCCGTTACCGAAGCGCGGATCATCTCCGACATGAAAGCTCCCGTATGCAGGCCGTAGGTCAGAATTACGAATACCAGCACCGGCGTCCGCGTCATATCGAGATTGACCAGCTTCAGCACCTCGGGCAGACCGTAATAGAACAGGAACAATTGGATCAGAATCGGCGTCCCCCGGAAGAATGAGATGTACACCTCTGCGCAGGTCTTCAGGACCGGCACCTTATACAGGCGGGGAAGGGCAATGATAAATCCGACAATCACACCTGCCAGCAGCGAGCAGGCTACGATCAGCAGTGTTGTGCTCAGCGTAGTCAGCAGCTTAGGCAGAAAAGAGAATACAAAACTAAGATCAAACGGTGCTCCCATCCTGCCCCTCCTTCTCCGCTATAACGGCAGCCTCATCATTGAACCGCGGATGTGGTGACGTCAGCTCCCAGCCACTGCGTACTTATTTTGCCCAGCGTGCCGTCTGCCTTCAGCTCTGCGACCACTCCGTCGATGGC
The DNA here is from genome assembly GCF_037963255.1 of Paenibacillus sp. FSL H8-0259. Lineage (NCBI taxonomy): Bacteria > Bacillati > Bacillota > Bacilli > Caryophanales > Paenibacillaceae > Paenibacillus > Paenibacillus sp. FSL H8-0259. Next base: position 1,791,717 of record NZ_CP150147.1, on the reverse strand, counting down.
ATCCGACAGCTTCTGCGACGGGGCATCATCCTTGCGGAACACATACAGAATGTCAGCGGAGGACAGCTCAGCACCTACTGCCTGCAGCTTGCTCTGCGGATCAATAATCGGCAGTACGAAATCCGCAGCGAGCGTGGCATCCACACGGCCCGAGTCGATCTGGCTCACCGTATCGTTGGCTGCACCGTTCTGATAGACAATTTTGATCGAATCCGCGCCGTGCTCCTTGTTGTAATTCTCGAGAATTTGCGCTTGTGCGCTGGTTGCGCCTGTCAGCACCTTTTTACCTTGCAGATCGTCCAGCGTCTGGATCGAATCATTGCCTTTGGCTACAATAATGCGGTTTCTCCAGTGGGCATAAGCTTCTTTGTTAAAAGAATACTTCTGCTCCCGCTCCGGGTTCTTCTCCATAACATGGGCTACCAGATCAATCTTCTTGGTCTCCAGGCTCAGCAGCAGATTGCTGAAGTCCATCGTCTGGAATTCGAACTCATACTCCGGCAGACGGCTGTCAATTTCCTTGAGCAGCTCTACATCGAACCCGGTCAGCTTGCCGTTCTCGTCAATGAAGCAGACATTCGGAAAAGCGGTGCCTGTGCCCACCACGATCTTGGTCACCTCTGCCGGTTCTGCGGCTGCAGTCGTTGCCTCCGCACTGGTCTGCGGTGCTGCTTCCGCCACATTCCCGCTGCTACTGCTGTTTGCAGCGTTATTGTTGCCGCAGCCGGCGATCACCAGCGTCAATGCCAATGCAGTTGTGAGCGAAATGGTCTTCTTCATCTCTCTATCCCCTTTAGGTTGTAGTATGGTTGAGCGGTAAGTGTCTTTCTCATCAAATACATAATGCCGTCGCCATTCTGCGCATCCAGCTCCAGAATCCGTTCATACCCCCGGCGTTCATACATGGGAACCAGCCAGGGATGCTTCTGTGCCGTAGCCAGGGTTACAGCGGGAGCACCCAGCTTGCCGTGAATAATATGCTCCTCCACCCAGTCGAGCAGCTTGCCGCCGTAACCTTTGCCGCTGCGCTCGGGATTCACTGCGAACCATTTCACAAAAGGCAGATCAGTTACCGCCTTGACCTCTCCGCTCTTCGAGAGGGTGATCGTCGCCTCCACGTTGCCGTCGATCTCCAGCACATAACACTCATTGGTGGCGATGTTATCCTGAATTAGAGCCAAATCGGCGTTTGCCGCCGGCCAGTGCAGTCCAAGCTCGCGGATCAGCTGATAGGCACGATAGGTCACATCCAGCAGCTGTTGGGCGTCCTTCTCTACGGCCTGCCGGTATACCTCGCTCATTTCATGCCCCCGTTTCTCAATTTAGATAATCCCTATCTGTTTAGTGGTGATTATATGCAATTAACTTTATCACTGCATGTAGCTATGCGCTAATAGAGTTTTTTAATACTGTTATACAAGAAGTCGATCCGGCTTACTGCGGCCCACCGCCAGTTCTAGCAGCGACTCAATGAATTCCGCATTCTCCCCGTTCAGCGAGATCAGGCTGGTCCGCAGGGAAATCCCTTCCGTCTCAGCGATATCCACCCTGATCAGCGTTCCCGCCTCCACTTCCTCCTGTACACTGAGGGCCGGAAGGAAGCAAATCCCCGCTTGCCTCAGCACGAGCTTCTTGGCTGTCTCCAGATTATCCACCTGATACACAATGTCCGGCGGCTGCTCCATGCTCTCGAATACCCGGTGCAGGCGCATCCAGTCCAGCGAGCCGCACTCGAAGAATACAAGAGTCTCCTCCCGGATCTCCTGGATAGAGGCACGGCCCTGGCGGGCCAGCGGATGACCGGCATATACATACAGCGAGATTGGATCCTCACAGAAGGGGAACGACTGAATGGCCGGATTGACCACTTTGCGGATAAAAGCGAGATCAATCTCCTTCGCCTTCAGCTTCTCAATTAATGAATCGGTGGATGAGGTCGTCAGTTTAAAGCGGATATGCGGATATTTCCGCTTCAGGTGCTGCAGGAGCTGCGGCATCAGATAATTAGAGACCGATACCGTACTGCCGATTCTTAATTCATCCGGGATCTGGCCCTTCGACTGGATCTGATGTTTGCCGTTCTGGTAGACCTGCAGAATCTGCTGCGCGTAAGGAAGGAACTGGCGGCCTTTATCCGTAAGGTTAATCTGCTTGCCCAGCCGGTCGAACACTCTGCAGTCCAGCTCCCGTTCAAGCGACTGGATGCGGGCCGTCACGGTCGGCTGGGAGATGTAGAGTACATCTGCCGCTTTGTTGAAGCTTCCGTAGTGGTTGATGTAGACAAAGGCTTCAATATTCTCGATGTTCAAGCGTAGTCCTCCTCCACAACTCTATTTAAATTAACTATTCCAATTGATTAACAAGGAATTAATGCCGTACGGGTGTATAGATTTTGTTTATATCTTAGTCACCGGCCCTTTTTTTGTCAACTGACTTATCGTGTAATATACAGCAAAAACCATTACATAGATCACAAAAACAGATAGAACTTTTCTATCTGTTAATCGGTTTTGTTAAATTCCTCTTATATTCATCGGAATTATGGATTATAATAAGCGTCACATCCCATTTCTGAACAGGAGGTACCCGATGAATCATTCAGCACAAATTGTAATCCGTGAAGCCGCAGAGGCTGACCGCGAGGCTATCGCAGGAGTTCTGCTTGAGGCTTACAGCGAATATTCAGCCGTGCTGCCCGAACCTTTTTGGGTGGAGTACCGCGACTCCATTCTTGATTCCGTCCATGGCAAGGCTCCGGTCTCGCGGATTGTAGCGGAGCTGGATGGGCAGATCATAGGCAGTGTGCTGCTGTTCACCTCTTCAGAGGCCGCTTACGGCAGACCGGAGCTCGGTATCCACACGCCGATCATCCGTCTGCTCGCTGTTTCTCCGGCTGTCCGTGGACGCGGGGTTGCCAGGCTGCTGATCAGCGAGGCCGCCAGACAATCGGTGCTGCTTGGAGCAGCCAGCCTGAATCTCCACACTTCGGACATGATGGCATCCGCAATCAGGCTGTACGAGAAGCTCGGCTTCCGGCGGGCCTATGAAACGGATATTAAGAACGGGGACACGCTGGTCAAAGGATACCGCCTGGAGCTTCCCGTCTCCGCCGGCCTGCAGACGCAACAAACCTCCACCTCCACAGCCTGAGCGGAAACGTCCCGCCGTCCTTTAGGGGACGGTAACCGTTCCAGCGGGAATATAAGGATAAAGTATGTGGGGATTGTGCTGAAAGAAACCCGCCTGCAAGATAAAACCCGAGCAGGAGTACTTAGCTGCGCTGATTGGCGGCGAGGCTGATTGGCGGCGGGGCTGATAGGCGGCGGGGCTAATAGGCGGCCGAGTTGATAGACAGCGGCGCTGACAGCCGACGGGGCTGATAGGCGACGGGGCTGATTGCGGCAGCGCTGATAGGCGGCGGCGCTGATTGGCCGCAGCGCTGATGGGCGGCCTAACTGACGGGCGGCGGCGCTGACAGGCGCGGCGCTGATAGGTCGTAGCGCTGACAGGCAGACTTTTATTTTGGGCAGGAGCCTATAGCTCCGCCCAGGCGGGGAGGTTTAGTTTATTTTAGCCGCAGATATGTAATCGCTGATAGTAGTGGAGTCCGGTGATGATGGTGGGGATCTGTTAATTATGATGCAAGTCCGCTAATTATGATGGAAATCCGGGGTATTAAAAAATCCTGCACAAAATACAACATTATCCTCATAATCTCGGCCCTAATCCAAAATTGTTGTATAAAATACAGCATTCCTCCTCCTCTAAGCCGCTTAGCGGGAAGATTGTTGTATTTCATACAACAATCTTCCCAAACGCCCACCTATCTGCGAGATAAAGTTGTAAAAAGTATAGGCGTGTTGATTTCCCAAAAAAAGGGACAAAAAAGGCCGCCATTTCGGGTAATGGTAAGTACGACCAAACCAAACCGAAATGAGGCGACCTCATGAATAAATATACCCCATTCTTAGCTGTTTTCAAACAAGTGTTAACATCGGATGAAGTCGAAATGGTGACCGGACAAACCAAGGACTACGTGGATAGAGGAACCAAAATGACCGTCGGGTTGCTACTCGATTACTTTGTCCAAGCCTGCTACCACAAATGGGACGGCTTCCGGCAAAGTGCCCGCTTAGGCCCAAACTTTGACTTGCCTGAGATTCATTACTCCACCCTTTCCGGCAAGGCCGGTGAAGTCCCTTACGAAATCTTCAAACGTATCTTTCAAATGCTCGTCACGAAATGTAACCGTCAAACCCGGCGGCATCTGAATCTGCCTAAAGATCTTCTGCTGATTGACTCGACTACGGTCACGGCGGCGAACTCCCGAATGCCTTGGGCCTCGTACAAAAAATTCAGAGGGGGCATTAAGCTGCATGTTGCTCTTTCGCAGGGTCAGCGTTCACCCGTGAACGTGGAGGAATCGATCGCGAAGCGCAATGACGCTCCGTTTGGAGAAGTCTTGGCAGATACGGACTACATTTTGGTACAGGATCGGGCGTACGGAAAAATCAGCAGATTGGATCAATATGTGCTTCAGGGCCAGTCGTTTGTGATTCGACTCAAAGACAATCTCCATTTGGTGAAGCCGAGAAACCTCCAGCGACCCGCAGAGGGAGAAACGAACATTGTTCGTGATATTACTTGTTATATCGGTCAAGGGAAGTGCCAATCCGCTAAGCGCCACCGGGTCGTAGAATTTGAGAATGACCGGGGGGAAGTCGTACGGGTCGTGACCGATTTGAGAAAAGAGTCTGCTTATGTGATCGCTGAAATCTATAAGGCACGCTGGGAAATTGAAGTCTTTTTCCGCTGGATTAAACAGCATCTGAACGTGCCATGTCTATTTGGAACCACTGAAAATGCAGTATACAGCCAATTGTTTGTGGCCCTTGCGGTCTATGTACTTCTGAGACGTGTTTATGATGAAATCCACCCCAACGTGCCTGCCTTTGCTCAACTGACCCTTTGGGAATTTATGCAGCATTGGCGTATATTTAGTCTTCCGCTGGAGTGGCAGGTTCAACTTAGTCTGCTCAGGAACAAGGTTGTTTTGGGAATTATATCCATACCATAATATGGGGAATCAACAGGCTTGTAAAAAGTACAACAATAATGCCTATACAGTGTGAAGGTAATATTGGTGAGCGCTAAGTGGTATATACGGCTAAAATAAACGCTATCCAGCGTAAGCGCCATACGGGTGAATAGCTATGAATGAACGCTATCCAGCGTGAGCGCCATACGGGTAAATAGCTATGAATAAACGCTATCCACTGTGAGCTCCATACAGGTGAGGACGGCTATAGATAAACACTATACTGTGTAAACCGACAGGCGTACGTCGTACTGGTATTCGCTGCTAGAGAATCCGCTTCGCCTTCGCCGCCTTCAGCCACTGCGGGAATTCATTCAACAGCTGATCGTAGAGCTGCTCATCGTTCACTTCTTCTATGCGGTCCAGATGGATGAAGTTTGCGTTATCCACCAGCCTTCCGCCCATCGTGTCGAGCTGCTTCAGTACCTCGAAATCAGAATCACCGATCCCCACAAACTGCCAGAAGATCGGCAGCGAGGAAGACGCCATAATTACTTTTTTGGTTGGCTTTACTACGCCCCCGTCATTAATAAAGATAATGAAAACCGGGGTTGTATCCTTCTCCTCGCGGGTGTATTTCCGAATCACATCCTCCATCACCGGCGGCTCATTGTTGCGTCCGAACTTATGGATTGAATCGTTGTTCATAATATGAGTGAAGACATAGCTCCCGAGATCCCGTTCCGTTACCGGCGGCAGCCTGCTGAATTCCGTATCATACACCCACACATCCAGCGAACCGTTGTCATCCAATTGGCAGGCTACGGCCAGAATACGTTCCACTACTTCCTGCACGACACCGCTGGAATAGAGGTTTCTCATGGAGCCGGTGATGTCCAGCACAATTCCCACTCTGGCTTTTACATCGGTCAGCTGTTTTTTGACCAGGGTGAACCCGACAATTTTCTTGCGCAAATCTATGGATGACAGGACGTTGACATCGGCGGCCGGTGCAGTCTTCGGAAGGACGGTCTCCGACTTTTCTACATTCTCTACTTCATCTACCTTCTCCGCCTTCCCCACATTCTCTACTTCCTCTACCTCCCCCTCCTCCGCAGCCTCCAATACCTCCTCGATCTTCTCCGTCTTCTCCACCAGTTCGGCTGTCGCTGCCGCTTCGTTGCCTGCCTCCGGTTCAACCTCAAGCCCATAGCTCTTGCAGAGCGCAGCCAATCCTCCGTTAAAACCGCTGCCGACCGCGCTGAATTTCCACTCACCCTGATGGCGGTACATCTCCCCGGCCACTACAGCTGTCTCGTCGGACAGATCTGTTCCATAATCGAAGCGGTATAATTCCTCACCGTTCTTGCGGTCCATCAGTGACAGCTGCAGTCCGGACAGCTCCTTCATCCGCAGATTCTGCTGCTCCCCCTCGTAGATCGTCAACGTCACCGCAATCCGGGCATATTGCTCCGGAATTCCGGATAATGAAATCAAGAGGCTCTCCTCGTTCTCCCCCTCTGCCGTATGACTTACCGTTCCATCCCTTGATACCGGATTACCGTAAAATATAAAATCCTCGTCCCGTTCACACCGGTTCTGCCCCGACAACAAAAAAGCTGCTGCATCCACACTGATTCCGGCATGCTCCGTATTCCAGCGCAACCGGATGGTTAGATCACGGACGCCCTTTCCCTTGGTGATATCTACTTTTTGGCCTTTTAACAGCTGCAAGTCTCTCATCTCCCCGTTATAGCAGCATATTCCAGCAGTTCATAGATAAGGCATACCATATCCGCTGCGTTTTGTACATTCTGCTGGATTGTAATTCTCTCTGCGCTCCTTTAATATGAACCTTATACATGATAGATAAGGGGCTTTACCTATGGATTTTACAGCAATAGACTTTGAAACAGCCAATTCCAGCCGCTCCAGCGCTTGCGCATTGGGGCTTGTTCAGGTTAGAAATGGTGTGGTCACCGCAGAATATGACTGGCTGATTGACCCGCGGCAGAGGTTCGACGGAATGAATATCGCGATACACGGAATTACGCCCTCAATGGTTAAAGGCAAACCTACCTTCGCAGAGCTGTGGCCCACGATTGAACCGCTGCTGCAAGGCGAGATTGTGATTGCGCATAATGCTTCCTTCGATATGAGCGTTCTGCGTTATTGCCTGGATGATTCGTTATTCAGCTATCCGGATTTCAAATATATGTGTACCTACCTGCTGGGCAAAAAAATGCTTCAGGAGCTGCCCTCCCATAAACTGAATGTAGTCTCCGAGCATTTCGGCATTAGGCTGAAGCACCATGATGCGCTGGATGATGCCAGAGCTTCGGCACTCATTCTATTGAAATTGATGGAGCAATGGCAGCAGTTCGATCCCCTCCTCTTAGCCGGCAGCCAGGGCTACCAGGCAGGCACGATGTATGCGGGCGGTTATACTGCCTTCAAGGCATCCCCCAAGAAAGCCGCCAAGAAACCGGCGGCCCCGAAGACTGCTGCAAAGACGGAAATTCCCGTAAGCCCGGCTGTACCGGATCGCGGAGCTCCCCTCGTATCCACTCAGCGTCTGACTTCTTCTGCAAGTCTCCCGGCTGCAACACCGCCTGCCCCTGAAGTTCAAGCTGTACCCGTGCTAGTGAGAGGCCAGCGGGTGGATATCGGCGGCAAGCTCAGTGCTTCGAGAATTCTCGTGTCTGCGGAGTGGGATCCAACGCTTTCCGCCATGGAGCCGGACACCTCTGCTTTCCTGCTCCGGGAGTCAGGACGCTGCGAACAGGATCAGGATTTTGTCTTCTATGGAAACATGGAAGACCCCAGCGGTTCTGTATTCTACTCGAAGCCTGCTCCAAACGCGGGACATCTGCATCTTCAACTGGCGAAGCTGCCTGCGTCCATTACGCGGATCGCTTTGACCTTCACACTCTATGGGGAGGCTTCCGGCCAGAACCCGGGCCAGATCAATAACGCCTCCGCTTCACTAATTGATTCCCAGACGGGAACCAGGCTGGCCTCTTTTCCCTTTGGCCTGGGCTTAAACCTTGAGACGGCAGTAGTCATAGGCGAGTTCTACAGGCACAAGGACAAATGGAGATTTGTTGCCATTGGAGAGGGATTCCCGGGCGGACTCCGTGCCCTGTGTAATCATTATGGTCTTGAGGTGGAACCTCCTGAAGCTGCGGCTGAGTCTGCTGCTGAATCAGCCGCAACAATAGAAACAGCAGAAATAGTACGAACAGCCGGCAGCATTCCTCCGTCTGCCCGCAAATCATAGAATTCATGCCCCTTATGGCATGAACAAACACCCCCAAGCCGCAATGGTGGCTTGGGGGTGTTTGTTATTCTCTTATGCGTTACAGCACAGCCTCAAATTTTCATCCGGTATACTGCCTTATTCTCCAGCCCGCGGATGAACGGTGTCCATTCCTCAGTTTCCGGAGTGGTATCAAGAGCATCCTCCACCATCTGTAGCTTGGCGTCCATGGCATCTATATGATGCAAAGCGACTGCTTCTGCGGTCTGCGGCTGCACCGGACTTCCCCATTCACCCAGATTATGATGTGATAGGACCAGATGCTGCAGGGCCAATACCTTCTCCGACTCCAGATCAATGCCGGTGCGGATTGCTGCCTCTGTAATCCAGCTTGACGCCATCGATATATGCCCGATCAGCTTGCCCTGCACACTATAATCCGACACTATGCCGAATTGTGAGATCATTTCCTCCGGTTTGGCAATATCGTGGAGGATAATTCCCGCTCTCATAAGATCAGGATTCAGGAACGGGCGCTGCTTGCACAGGAAATCCCCGATCTCCAGCATCCGCACCATATGATAAGCCAGTCCGGCGAAATAAGCATGATGATGCGTTTTGGCCGCAGGATAGTGCATCAGCTTCTCTTCAACCTTGCCTACACAGAAGGATACGATCGATGCGACCTCCTGGTCGGTTATACTGGCCATTGCATTCTTAATCGTGTGGATCAGATCCACAGGACGCACAGGGGCTGAACGGATGAACTCGGTAAGCGACACGCCATCGGACTCATCCGCCAGTCTGATTTTGGTTATTTTGACCTGCAGCTTCTCCCGGTAAGTATGGGCAATCCCGCGGACCTTCACCAGGGCCATCGGGAAAAAAGTTTCTTTATCCGTTACACTTACATCCCAATATTTAGCCGACAGCTGGCCGCTGGAATCACCAAGTACAATATCAAAATAATCCTTTGGAGGAGTACCGTTTGTCTGTTTGAGCACCAGTTCCCTAAGCAGATAGAAGCCGGTGAATTCATCCTGTGGGGATAGCTGTTTAATTAATGTCATGAAGAGCCTCCTATTACTTACAGGCTTTGAACCTGCGGTGTATATTAAAGTTTAGACATTCACATCCGAAATCCCTTTAAATTACTATACGATATCCATTCTTAATTATGTCCATCCCCCCTTGCAGCCCGTTCGTGCAAAAATAAAAAAGGGATGCCCCCAACCATTTGCATGGTCGAGGACGCCCCTTTGTGGTTAGATTCAATTATTTGCCAGCTGCTTCAAGTGCTGCTTTGATAGCTTCAATAGCTTTGGCAGAGATTGCTTTCTGAGCAGCATTCGTTCCGAATGCTGCAGCACGGTATCCGTACTTGTGCAGTCCTTTGCCGTTAGAAGTATTCTCGATTTCGTATTTCACGAGCAATTCGTCTTCCGTCAGGTTGTATCTTACTTTACCTTTATCATCAAGGTAGTAAACAACCATAGTTACTGGAACATTGAACTTAGTAGTAACCATTACATTTACGGATTTGTCAGCACTGGCACCGATGAAGATCCCGTCGAAATATGCGGCCTTTTCGGTTTCAACAACTTCAGCTTTACCGTAAGCTCTGTCAACGGCAGCTTTAAGTGCATTGCTGCTGCTGGTAGCGCCGGATACAGCATCTACTTGTGCTACACCTTCTCTTGTGCCTGCAGCCAGGAAGTTAGCTGTCAGCACCGGAATTGCTTTTTGAACTTCAGCGTAAGCGGCTTTACCCAGGTCTACCATGTTCATTCCTACACGGGAAAGAGCAACATTTACGATCTTGCCGTTACGCAGGGTAACGTCAGCTTTGTTTGTACCCTTGTCATAAGCGTCACCGTAAGCGGTGAACGTGCCGTCTTTATAAGTGCCTTGTACTTTGGAAGCATTGGTCAGGGCATCAGTCAGGGCTGCCTTTGCTGCAGCAGATACAGCTTCCTGGCCAGCGATATCAGCAGTGTCCACGCCGTTTGCAAGCAATCCGGCTGTCAGTTGATCCACAAGGGATTTCTGTGCATCCGTACGCTTATCGTCAGCAATAATCTTGCCGTCTGTACCGAACATGCTCAGTTTGATAGCAGTTACTTGATCGTCAGCAACATCTACCAGCAGAAGAACTTTAGACTGGTTATCCACTCCGGCAAATTTTCCGTCGAAGTATTTACCTTCTGGCGAAACCTTCAGAGCCTTCTCGAAAGCTCTTTCTACTGCCTGGTTCCAGCCGTGGCTGCTCTCAGTAGCGCCGGAAATTCCGTCTACCTTCTCATCATAATTAGCGATATAAGAACCGTTAGCAAGCAATTTAGCAGTCATAGGAGCATTAGCTTTCACTACTTCAGCATAAGCAGTTGCGCCTCTGTCAATCAGGTTAGTGCCAAGTCTGAACAATTTCACATCAACCAGCTTGCCGTTACGGATTACAACATCAGCTCTCTCAACGCCTACGCTTCTTGCTGTACCGTAGGAAGAGTAGAATCCGTCCACATAAGCGGAAGTGTTGTTGATGCTGGCATTTTGTTCAGCATCCCAGAATGCGTTGATGGCAGCTTTGGATTCAGCTTCGAAGCCGGCTACAGGCTTAGCCGCAGAACCATTGGCCAACAGCACTGGTGTAATTGCTGCAATCGCTGCAGTTTGTTCAGCAGTATAAGTCTTCTCATCTGCGAAATCTCCAGTTGCAGTCAGCGGATACAGCTTAACTGCAGTCAGCTTGTTCGCATCATAGCTTGCGAATACAGCGTATTTGGCTTCAGGGTCTACACCCATGTGGTCGCCGGCGAAATAATTAGCATCAGCCGGTTTATCCTGCAGCGATCTTTCGAACGCTCTGTCAACCGACAATTTCCAGCCGTTGCTGGAGCGGGTTGCTCCGGATACAGCATCAACAGCTGCTGCGCCGTCTCTTGTTTTGCCGATCAGTCTGTCTTTCATCAGACCGTATGCCACCCATACGCCGCTGTAATTATCACGGGCGTTGCGGTCGATAATTTTCGGGCTGGTTCTCAGCAGCTCGATGTCGGCAATTTTGCCGTCTTTGATTGTAACTTTAGCGCCTTCAGTACCTTTGGAGTAAGCATCGCCATAGGCTACATAGACTCCGTCTTGATACACGGCTTCTTTAACAGTAACCGGTGCTGCTGTTGCAACAGGCTTAGCTGTAGCAGCTGGCTTAACTGTTGCTGCTGGTTTAGCAGATGCTTTGGCGGATGCTGCAGGTGCAGCGGTTGCTGCCGGTTTAGCAGTTGCTTTAGGTGTTGCTGCCGGCTTTGCGGTTGCTTTAGGTGTTGCTGCCGGTTTAGCAGTAGCTTTAGGTGTTGCTGCCGGCTTTGCAGTCGGTTTAGGAGCTGGTTTGGCAGTCGGTTTAGGAGCTGGTTTAGCAGTAGCTGCCGGAGCTTCTTCCGAAGCTGCTGAAACCGCATCCACCTTCAGGTTCAAGGCCGGTGCGTTAATCGTGTAGGCGATTGGCGCGAGCAGCAAGGCTGCGCTTACAGTCAAAGCAATTAGTTTTTTCAAATGCGTATTCTCCTTTATTATATCCCCAGTAGTATGTAGCTCTTGTAAACCGTTTCTCCCGTTCATTCCATTCCTTCTTACAAAGAGTACCCTGACTCTTCATAAGAGGTCATCCCCCCTTTCCCGTTCCTGCGCGACCCATCCCGTGTGCAAAAAAGATGCATCCATTTATACAATCTTTTAAAAGGTGAAACAATTCACATAAAAAGGTGAATAAATTCACATAAGATGATTTCAGGCTGCTATCGGTAATTTCTGGCTTGATGGTATCAAAATTGAAACACTTTTCTCTGTATATAAAATCACACACCCTATAAGAAACATCACTATTTCGCAATTAACTTCAAAACTACAATTCTTCTAACTCTCAAATTCCCCCATTTACACCGTCATATGATAATAATGTGATACAACACATAGTAACTCTGCCTCTATATGTGATATTTTTAAACGATGTCATGTTCACGGAAAGGAGCCGCTGCTGCTCATGAATCAGCCTCCCGTAGGAGTTATTCTTGCTCAGATCGGAACACCTGACGCGCCAAGCGCCAAGGCGGTTCGTCCATATCTTAAGCGCTTTTTGTCTGACCGCAGAATCATTGATTATCATCCGCTGCTCTGGCAGCCTCTGCTGCGCGGCATCATCCTTCGCACCCGGCCGCGCCGGTCTGCGAAGCTGTATCAGGAGATCTGGATGAAGGAAGGTTCCCCGCTGCTCGTCCACTCCAGGGCTCAGCAGACTGCGCTGCAGTCACTGCTTGGCAGCCGCTACCAAGTGGAATTAGGTCTTGCCTATAGTGAGCCAAACATGCAGCAAGCCTTCCGCAAGCTGGAGGCTGCAGGTATTACACGGATCATTGTACTGCCGCTGTTCCCGCAGTATTCCTCGACCACAACTGCGTCGGTCTATGAAGCTGCAAGCTATGCCGCACTGGGGCGGCATAGCCGCTCAGGGCAGGTCTCCAAACGTTTCGTGCCGGCTCTGCGCTTCATAGAAGCCTATCATGATGCGCCGGACTATATCTTGGCGATGAAGTCGCTGCTGCTCCGGAAGCTTGGCGAGCTGGACGAAGAACCGGATTACTATATTCTGTCCTTCCATGGAATTCCCCGCCGTTATGCCGAGACTGGGGATCCGTATCCGCAGCAATGCCATGAGACCGGCCGCCTGCTTGCAGAGGCTATGAATTGGGCACCGGAACGCTGGCAGATTTCCTTCCAATCCCGCTTCGGACCCGAGAAATGGGTCGGCCCTTCTACTGCTGATACGCTCAAAGAGCTCAGCGGACGCGGAATCCGGAGGCCTATGATTTTCTCCCCGGGGCTTGTAACCGACTGCCTGGAAACGCTGCATGAGCTGGCTGTAGAAGGCCGGGAACTCTTCGCTTCAGGCGGTGGAACAGCTGAGAATTTAACTGTCGCCCCCTGCTTGAATGACCACCCGGAATGGATAGACTTCCTCGCCCGGATGGTGAACCGCACAGCGTTAGGCTGGTTCCCAGCTGCAGAAGCTGCGGAATCATCCACTCCGGAGACGTTCATTACCTAAGAGGAAGCGGCTATGCCGTCCTTTGAGGGAAGGCTTCCGTTCCAGCGGGAAATATAAGGATAAAGTATGGCGTAAACATACTTCCTTCTATATTTAAAGAAAAAACCACCCTAACGTGTAAAAGCCGGGCTTATGCGGCCTGTGCAAGTTTATACGGCTAGAGCAGCTTATGCAGATTAAGCGCCGCTTCGCATTGCTCCATTCAGACTACCTCTTGGACAGCATCCGGCGGATTCAGAGGCACTTATGCTCCTCATTTCCTCCTTTGAGCAGCATCCGGCGGAATCAGGGGCACTAGTGCTCCTCATTTCCTCCTTTGGGCAGCATACAGTGGAATTAGAGGGATTTATCCCTTTAATTTCACCCTACCGCCCACTTCCGGCGGAATTAGAGGGATTTATCCCTTTAATTTCACCCTACCGCCTACTTCCGGCGGAATTAGAGGGATTTATCCCTTTAATTTCACCCCACCGCCCACTTTCGGCGGAATCAGAGGGATTTATCCCTTTAAGTTTCCCCCAACGCCTTCTTTCGGCGGATTCAGAGGGATTTATCCCTTTAAGTCCCCCCAACAGACGAATATCATCATTTCCTATACAACAGAAAAGCCGCCTGGTCCGCAGGCTGACTTCCCCTGCGGCCCGGACGGCTTCATCATATGAATTGTATTCAGGCAGCTTATCCTTCCGCATAATATTTAAGCGGTCAGCTGTTTATATTTGGCAGTCAGTTCCTCGAACCACTGTTTATCCTGCAATGTCAACGCAAAATCAATCAATTCGGCAATCTCTCCCGGCTGCAGCTCCGGCGAATCATTGAAGCTGATTTCAGCAGTAGCAACCGCTGACCCATCTGCCCCATCCGCAAAGTCATATGAAAACTTCAGCTTGATATCACTCTCCAGAAACTCATTCCGCAGGAAGTAGAGCACCTCGCACATTAATACAGGTCTGACATGACTGTCGAAGACACAATCCATTACTTTGGCCCAATAATGCTGGTTGCTGAGATGCAGCTTATCATTGGTCAAGAGATACTGCTCACCCTGAAAGTCGTTGACAAATCTTAGTTCCACCGGCTCCATCTTAAAAATACCGGTAATTTGCTTCTTGGTGATATTCACGATGTCTTGTGTTTCTAATCTCATCATCTCATACACCCCGTTCCTTATATTTGGACTTTCAGTATTTTTCCGCAAATACACGATTCGACAATAATTTTAACTAATTTAAAAGTATTATCGACTATTTCTCACAATTTGTTAATGTTTTTCATTAAAATTTTAAAAAAATATGTTTCTAATTGTGATGAAATGGTTAATTATATGCCCCGCACCGGATTAATGTCATTATTTTAGCAGTAAAGGCTATTCTGACAAGAGAAATCATACGCAAAAAAAGAGATGCTGCCCAGGCTCTGTAATGAGCGGGCAGCATCCCTTTTCGGTGATGTCTGTATGATCCGGCAAGACTTTTGCCGGCTTCTGATCGCAGGATTTAGCTCACAAACAATGGAACCAGCTGAATCCCCTCTTCCGGCGAAATCCGCACCAGCCCTTTATCCGAGATCCGCAACGTCGGAATGACAGCCAGTGCAAGCAGCGACAAGGTCATAAAAGCATAATTCAATGTGCAGCCTGCATCATACAGCGCTTTGCTGATGGCCGCAGACTGGGCTGCCGCAATCTCGAACGGCTCTGCCGACATCAGTCCGGCAATTGCCAGCGGGAACAGAGTTGTTCCGGAAGCGGTAATAACCGCAACACCGCCCTGAGCTTCAGCTACTGCACCCGCAGCTTTAGCCATGAGGTTATCATCATTGCCGATGACCAGCACATTATGGCTGTCATGGGCTACCGTCATGGCAATCGCAGCAGGCTCATGGAAGCCGATCCCCTCAACCACACCAACCGATTTGTTGCCGGTTCCCTTATGCCGCTCCAGGACGGCGATTTTGCACAAGCCCTCCTGAACCAGCAGCCTGGACTCAGCCACCGGCAGATTGATGATCAATTCCCCGGTCTCCACATGATTCTCGATCACTTTGATGACCCGTGTGGCCAGAGTACCTTCAGCAATTGGCGCATGGATCACGAAGTCCTCCGGAGCCGGAGGCTGCAGCAGATGCACGGAAGCCAGCACTTCCTCCGGGTAGGTGTACGGACTCAGCTCAGCGGTCATGATCCCGTTCTCCGCTACGACCACTCCGGCCGCAATCGTCATGACAACATGAACATCAGCCAGATTTCCGTCCAGCAGAATGATATCTGCACAGGAGCCCGGAGTAATTGAGCCGATATCACGGGCTACCCCGAACCGTTCGGCGGTATTGATCGTTGCCATTTGAAAAGCCGTGACCGGCTTAAGGCCCTGGGAGATGGCGTGCCGCACCACAAAATCCATATGACCTTCATCCCGCAGCGATTCTGAGCTGCGGTCGTCGGTCACCAGCATCATCCGGCGCGGGTCGAGCCCATGCTCGGTGTGCGCGGTGATGGTCTTCGCCACATCATGCCAGGCGGAGCCGCGGCGCATTTTGGCATACATCCCAAGACGTACGCGTTCGATTACATCCTCCGCCGTCACACACTCATGATCGCCGGTTACTCCTGCGGCGGCATAGACCGGGAGTCTCCAGTCATCCGCCGGCCAGGTGAAATGACCGTCCACATAGCGCCCCGCACGCAGGGTCGCCTGAATTTCCCCGAGCATTTTCTCATCGCCGTACACCACGCCTGGGAAATTCATCACTTCGCCCAGCGCAATGACATCCTCACCCCAGGTAAAAGCCTCGGCTACTTCCTCCGGTCCGATCGATGCTCCGGTCGTTTCGAATTCCGCTCCTGCTGAAGGCACGCAGGAGGCAACCTGCATATAAGCCGCCAGCGGAGTTTCACGCATCTCATCCAGCATCAGCTTAATGCCCTTCAGCCCGAATACATTGGCGATCTCATGGGCATCAAAGAATCCGCCGGTCGTGCCCATAGGCAGCACTGCACGGGCAAACTCAGTCGCCGTCAGCTGTGTACTCTCGATGTGACAGTGCCCGTCAAGCAGACCCGGGGCAATGTATTTGCCCGCCGCATCAATGATCTGTGTCCCCTCACCGATCGTATGCGAGACATTTTTGCCAACGTAGGCAATACGTCCGCCCTGTACTGCTACAGACATACCCTCCAGAATCTCTCCGGAGCATACATTGACCAGTTTGCCGCCAGTAATCACCAGTGTCGCCGGCTGGTCGCCGCGGGCTGTAGCCACAAGCCCGGGCACGCAGTCCGCGAGTGGTTTTCTTGTATAAGTCATAATACACACTCCCTTCCGGTTATTGGTTTCCTATATTTATATTCTATTTAGCAAAAACGGCCCTGACGCCCCTCACGGGTCGCAAGCCGTTGTTTGAACTATCGCCAGGAGGATAGACCTGACTGCTAATCTAAGCGGAGCTTAACGATGCTTATACAGAGGTACTTAGCTAAAATACAAGCCGTCCGGCTGCTCCGGATCGCAACTTGTGCTGCTTACCTTTCACCACTTAGCGCATTTTTATGATTATCTTACTTTTGACTCGTATACGTCAAGTGCCGCCTGGACACCCTGGCCGGCTGAAACGGCGAATCCGTGGCGTACAAGCGCCGCCTCCAGAGCTCCAAGCAGACGCAGCACATTATTCTCCCGGCAGCTGAAGCCCATCGTACCGATGCGCCAGATCTGGCCTTTTAACGGACCGAACGAGCTGGCAATCTCTATCCCGAAATGGTTCAGCAGCATGGAACGCACCGCTTCCCCGTCCACTCCCTCCGGAATCAGCACACAGGTGACTACCGTCAGCTTGCTCTCCGGATCACCGTACAGCTCCAGACCCATTGCGGTCAGGCCGGCCACAAGGGCTCGCTCATGATGCTTATGACGGGCATGACGGGCCTCCAGCCCTTCTTCCAGCACCAGCCGCAGCCCCTCACGCAATGCGTACAGCATGGAGGTCATCTCCGTGTGGTGATTCAACCGCTGGGGACTCCAGTAGTCCTGCAGCATGCCGAGGTCAAGGTAGTTGCTGCGGACAACCGGCAGCTCGCTTGCCTCATCGCCGCCGGTTCTAAGTCCCCTCTCTACCTGTTTGCGCTTCAGCAGCTTGGCTTCGGCACGCTCGTTATAGGTGACCGGGGACATGCCCGAAGGGACAGACAGACATTTCTGCGTTCCGCCGACCACGGCATCGAGCATCCAGGCATCCGTCTCCACAGGCACCCCGCCAATGGTCGCCACTGCGTCCACAATCAGCAGGGCATCCTGCTCACGGCACGCCCGCCCGATCTCGGCCAGCGGCTGCACGCGTCCCGTAGAGGTCTCCCCGTGGACAATCGCCACCACATCCGGCTTGAAGCTGCGGATGGCCGCGATCACATCCTCGGGCGGAAACACGCTGCCCCAGGTCTGCTCTATAGTGAACACCTCAGCACCACAGCGCTCGGCAATCTCATGCAGCAGATGTCCAAACCGTCCGAAGACCGGAATCAGCACCCGGTCTCCCGGAGCAATCAGACTGACCATTACCGCTTCAATCCCGGAGCGTGATGTGCCATCCACCGGATAGGCCCACTTATTGCCTGTGGCAAACAGCTCCCGGAGCATCTCCATCGTCTCGTTCATAATATCTGTAAACTCGGGATCGAATTGACCCAGTACCGGATAAGACATGGCCCGCAGCACACGCGGATCAACCTCCACCGGTCCCGGAGTCATAATACACCGCAAGGACGGCGACAAATCTTCGTAGCGCTTCATCACTCTCTCCCCCTCTCGTCTCTCTGAATCTCCTGAATCTTTAAAATCTCTTGAATTCCTTGAATTTATGGAAGCTCTTTAAGCTCAAGAACCCCTGAGCTTCAGTTCTCTGTATAAGCCAATTTATATAAGATTGCCGTCAGTACTTCGAGTCCCGCAGCCAGCTCTTCCGGTGAAGTATATTCATCAGGAGAATGGCTGACCCCTCCCCGGCTGGGCACGAATATCATTGCCGACGGGCAGCGCGGTGCGAACAGCTGGGCATCATGCCCCGCCCCGCTGACCATTCTCCGGTACGACCGCCCCTGCTCCACACAAATTTGTTCCAGCGACAGGCATAGCTCCGTATCCATAGGTGCAGGAGTTGTAGCCAGCAGAGGCAGCACCTCCAGAATCAGACCGCGCCTGCCGGCAATCGCTGTGAACTTATCAAGCATCCCTAAGCAAAAACGCTCCAGTGTCGCAGCTTCGCTATGCCGGATATCCAGCGTGAACTGCACTTCGCCCGGAATGACATTCGGTGTCCCCGGATAGACTTCCAGCCTGCCCGTTGTTGCCACCAGCGGGTCCCCTTCTGCCACAGCGGAACGCTCCAGTGCCAGCAGCATTTCTGCGCTGCCTGCCAGCGCATCCTTCCTCAGTCCCATCGGCGTTGTTCCGGCATGATTGGCTGTGCCGCACACCTTGACCTTGTATCTCCGCTGACCGGCGATCGCCTGCACCACCCCGATCTCCTGGAACGACCGTTCCAGAATAATCCCCTGTTCAATATGCAGTTCAACGTAGGCGGCAATATCACTGCGGACCGGACTGTGCCCGAAGGCAGTGCCGCCACTCTCTGAAGTATTATAATGGCTAGCTCCGGAGGCTTCAATGCTGCCGCCAAGACCGCAGGCAGCCATAGCCGCCCCAAGCGTTACCCCTTCGCCGTCTGCACAATTCTCGCGCTCACTCCCGTCGTAGAGCCCTGTAACATTGCCGGAACCCCAGAACGTCAGCGGAAAGCGGCTGCCCTCCTCTTCACAAAAGGACACCACCTCCAGCGTCCGCAGCGGCTGGCCAAAGGTCATCTGCAGATAATGCAGTGCAGTTACAGCAGCAGCTACTCCGTAAGCACCGTCATAACGTCCGCCGTTCACCACCGTATCGATATGTGAGCCGGTTAGAATTACTTTATCCGTTACCACTGATCCGGCCAGCTTGCCGTATACATTTCCGACCTCATCCGTTCTGACCTCAAGTCCGAATCCAGACATTCTCTCCTGCAAAAAATGCTGGACCCGGTACCACTCCGGCGTGTACAGTAGCCGGGTAACCCCCGGGCCGGGAGCACTGAAGGCTGCGAGTTCATCCAGCAGCTTCAGCATCTCTCCGGCCGGGACATGCCGGACCGGCAGCTTCACCGGGCCGGCTGGCGGCTGGAGATCCGCAGCCATTCACCGCCATCCGCTGCAACAATGCCTTCTCCGGCGGTATAAACCACATTGCCGCGGGAGAGGGTTGCCGTTACCTTGCAGGATAAGGTCATACCGGCATAAGGACTATGCTTGTGGCGGTAATATAAATCCTCCGCCTGCAGGGTATAATTCGCATTCGGGTCAAGCAGCACCAGATCGGCATCCAGCCCCGGAGTGATGGAGCCTTTGCGCTGCTCCAGCCCGAAACGCCGGGCTGGCAGCTCCGACAATAGCGCAGAGATCTGAGTGACCGGCAGGCCGCGCACCCGCACACCCTCATGGAACATCAGCTCCAGACTGCTCTGCGCCCCCGATATTCCGCCCCAGGCTTCAAAAAAAGACAAGCCGGGCGCCAGCTTCAATTCTGCCGGACAAGGGGAATGATCCGAAGCAATCAGATCCACCAGGCCCGCTGCCACCGCATGCCACAGCCGTTCCCGCTCCCCGCTGCTGCGCAGCGGAGGAGCACATTTCGCCAGCGGCCCCAGCTCCTCCATGCTGTCCTCGTTCAGAATCAGATAATGAGGGCAGGTCTCCGCTGTCACATCCAGCCCCCGCTGCTTGGCCTCGTGAATCAGCTCCAAGGCTGCGGAGGTGCTGATGTGCACGAAATGCAGCCGGCAGCCGGTCCGTTCACTATATAGGAGTGCCCGGGCAACAGCCTCAAGCTCCGCTTCGGGCGGGCGGGAGGCGGCAAAATCACGCGCAGTGCTCCGCCCCTCGCGGAGTGCAGCTGCTCCGAGCGCCGAGGTCATCTCTTCACTCTCCGCATGCAGGGCGAGAATGCCGCCGATTGCGGCGATGCGGACCATTCCCTGATACAGGGTATTGTCATCCACCTCGCGGAACCGGCCTTCGCCTTCACCGCCGGGATTCGAGATAAACGCCTTGAAGCCGGTAACACCTGCCGCCGCCAGCTCCTCCAGGTCCTCCAGATTGCCGGGCACGAGTCCGCCCCACAGCACATAATCCACCGCCGAATTCCCGGCTGCAGCTTCTGTCTTCAAGCGGAGTGCTTCTATATTTACAGTCGGCGGATTACCATTCAGCGGCATATCCGAATAACAGGTACAGCCTCCAGCGGCAAGGGAAGCCGATCCGCTGCGGAAGCCTTCCCAATGGCCGAACGCCGGCTCATTGAAATGAACATGCATATCAATCATGCCGGGGAGCACATATTGTCCTGCTGCATCAATAATTGTAGTGGCAGGTGAGCCGTGCAGCGCTTCGCCCAGGGCAGCGATTCTGCCGTCCTTCACACCGATATCCAGCTTACGGACTTCTCCGGGGAGTACAACATCCCCATTCCTGATAATAAGCTCATAGGATTCCTCCATGAAACGGCCACCTCCAGTCTAGTGGTATTCGTAATGGTATTCGTATTTGTATCGTTACATTTAACTGCCGCGGTATGTGCTGTATCCTCCCGGTGCAACCAGCAGCGGCACATGATAATGCTCTGCCGGGTCCGGAATGTTGAAGCGGATCGGGATATGCTCAAGGAACATGCTGCCACTCCCTACCGGTTCACCGCCAGCACCCGCCTGAGCACTCCTGAAGTAGTCGCCGGCCATGAAGACCAGCTCGTAGCTTCCGGCCAGCAGCTCTTCCCCTGCCAGCAGGGGAGCGTCCAATCTGCCGTCACTGTTCGTGACAGCCTCACATATCAGCGCGGGCATTACCTCACCGAATCTCCATAGCTGAAGCGACATGCCCGCTGCAGGCTTCCCTAGCGACAGGTCCAGCACATGAGTCGTTAACCGCCCGCTCATGACAGGTATCCTCCAAGCCTGCATCTATTGAAGCAGCGGATTTCCGATTCCGGCAGAAGCATTTCTGCGTTTTTTCCCGCATACTGACTGCTGTGCCTTTTGCTTATTTTTTTGTTCATTCTTCTCTCCATACTAAGGATTAAGCCGCTGGTTCCGGTCATGAACGACACCTCCTGCTGATTTGTTAGAAGCAAGTATGCTGTAGAGTGCGGATCGGATATGAGGCCTCTTGCACTATGTCCTATGCCTCCGCCAGCAGATCCTCCAGCCGGAAACGGGTAATCTTGCCGATCTCCTGCAGCGCCTGATCCCATTCTTCCTGCAGGCTGCGGTCCACCCGATCACGGATGGCGTTAATGATGTCATCTTTATTTTTGCCGCGCACAGCCAGAATGAACGGGAACTGGAATTTCTCGGTATAGGCGGCATTCAGCTCCGTAAGCTGCTTGAATTCCTCCGGTGTCAGCCGGTCCAGACCGGCCCCCTGCTGCTCTGCCGCCGATAGCGGAGTGACCTGCAGCCTTGTTGCCAGATCAGGGTGGGCTCTAAGCAGCGCAAGTACCTGGCTACGATCCGCCTTACGCACCGTTTCAACCATAGTGTCATGCAGCTGCTGCACGGATTCAAACGGACGCTCACTATAGGCGCCTTCCGCAACCCAGGGCGAATGTTCGAATATACCTCCAAGGCTCTCTACAAATTCCGGTTGTCCCATGCTGTTGATCTGTTCCAGTGTCACAATATCCGCAGGTGTATTCAATGGCTCATCCTCCATCCATCTAATTTGCATAGTTTAAATTCAAACATTCTTTAGGGTAAAAAAAGCCCATTTCCGCATTCAAGCCATCTACTTTGCCATCAGCACCTGAAGTACCGATCTCTCAGTGATTTAAGATGTTCGAACTGCATGAAATGGACCATACCTGTGTTACTCCATAAATCCGCGTGATAGTTATAGTACTTCCTGCTCGCGTAAACTTACTATCTTATATTGTACCTTCTATGCAGCATTCAGCAACTCAGAACCGCTGTTCACGGACATAAGGTGTTCCCAGCGATTCCGGCGTGCCGGAAGGCTTGTTGCGGTTGCGGTATCCCAGATACATCAGAACCAGAATCGTAACGACATAAGGAATCATTTTGAGGAAATAAGACGGCACCACACTGCCCAGCAGCTGTATCCGGAAGCCCAGGGAATCGAGTGCCCCGAAGAAATATGCGCAGAAGAGCGCACGCAGCGGATTCCATCTGGCAAAAATCACCAGCCCGACGGCGATCCAGCCCCGGCCGGCCGTAAGGCCTTCATTCCAGGTCGGTGCATAGGCCAGCACCATGTCTGCCCCGGCAAGACCAATCAGTGCAGCTCCGGCTGTAACGTAGCCATAGCGGATCAGCTGTACACGGATGCCCATGACATCCGCTGTAGCCGGATTGTCTCCGACTGCCCGCAGATGCAGCCCCCATGAGGTATGGTGGATCAGCAGATGCAGCACCAGCACAAGCAGCAGGCTGAACCAGGTCAGATAATCCATCCGGCCGAAAATATCCCCGATCACCGGAACCGACTTCAACGCCCCCAGATCCAGCTTGGGTGAAGTGCCCGGAAGCGGAATACCGCTGATAGACTTGCCGAGATAGGCGCTGAGTCCGCTGCCGAACAGCGTCATGGCAAGACCTGACATTGTCTGGTTCGCCCGGAGGGTAACTGTAAGGAAGGAATGTACCATACCCAGAAGCGCAGTAATGGCCACAGCTGCGAGCAGGGCAAGGATCAGATTCCCGCTGCGTATGTAGACGATACAGGTCGTCACCGCCCCCATCAGCATCAGCCCTTCCGCACCGAGCTGAATGATTCCGGCCCGTTCGGTCAGAATGCCTCCCAGTGTAGCCAGCAGCAGCGGTGTTCCGGCGGATATGGCGGCTATTAATAACTGTGTAGTGAAATCCATGGGTAAACTCCCTTCTCTAAGCGAATGCTGTTATGCGCTCCGGCGGATGCGGAAACGGTGAATCATGTCGCCGGCAATCAGGAAGAACAGGATCGCACCCTGCAGCATTTCCGATATGGACGAAGGCAGTCCGATGGTCTGTACACTATACCCGCCGACGATCAGGCCGCCGAACAGAACGGAGGTGACAATCAGACCCAGCGGGTTCAGCTTGGCAAGCCAAGCCACGATGATTGCCGTATAGCCATAACCGGGTGATATCCCCTGCATCAGCTTATGTGTAACCCCCGAGACCTCAGCCATGCCGGCAATACCGGCCAGGCCGCCGCTGATCAGCATGACGATAATGATATGCTTCTTGATATGAATCCCCGCGTAGCGGGCAGCTGTTGGGTTGGCACCGATCAGGCGCAGCTCATAACCCCAGCGGGTGAATTTGATCATCAGATAATAGATAAGGACGGCCACCAGCCCGAAGATCAGCCCGATATGCAGCCGCGTGCTTCCCAGAACCGGCAGCGACTGTGCAGCGGTGAACATAGGTGAACCCGGGAAGTTGAAGCCCTTCGGGTCCTTCCACGGTCCGAAGACCACATAGTCCAGAGCCAGCAGAGCCACATAGTTCAGCATCAGCGACGTAATCAGCTCGTTGACACCGAAATGCGTCCGCGGAACGGCGGTCATCAGACCCCACAATGCCCCGGCCGCCGTACCGAAGACCAGCATTAGTGTGATTGACCAGAACGAAGACAGATCAGGGAAATAAATCGTTACCGCTGTAGCCGCCATAGCACCTACAGTCAGCTGGCCTTCCGCCCCGATATTCCAGACGGAAATCCGGTAGGCCACCGCGATACCAAGTCCGCATAGCAATAGCGGAATAGCTTTTACCATGGTTTCTGTGAAGCCGTAGGAGGTTCCGAAGGCTCCGCGGAACATTTTTTCGTATACCACAAGCGGGCTCATGCCATTGGCGGCAATGAACACCGCACAGAGCAGCAGCGCCAGAATAACTGACAGAACAGGCGTCCACCACGGTGAACGGGTACGGCTTGAATCGTATTCCAGCCTGAGGGAGTACCATTTCCCGCTTTTCCCCGGTGAGGGCTCCAGCACTGCAGTATTGCTTCCAGTATCCGGACTCATACGGCGCTCCCCTCCATGTTCCGGATTCCGGCCATCATCAGTCCGATTTGTTCCCGGTCCGCATGCTCATGATCGCTTTCACCTATAATTGAACCGTTGTATATGACCAGAATGCGGTCAGACAATTGCAGCAGCTCATCGAGATCCTCAGAGATCAGCAGCACGCCGCTGCCGGAGCTCCGCAGCTCCATCAGCAGCTCGTGGACACCGGCTGTAGCGCCGACATCCAGCCCCTGAGTCGGATGAACGGCAACCATCAGCTTCGGCTGGTGGCTGACCTCGCGGGCGAACAGCAGCTTCTGCTGGTTTCCGCCCGACATCTGCTGCACCGGGGTATCCAGCTCCGGTGTCTTCACGTTGAAGCGGCGGACTAGCTCCTGCGACCAGGAACGGTTCTTCGCAGCCTTCAGGAAGCCGAATTTCGAATGCTCATTACTGCGGTAGGACTTGAACAGCAGATTATCGACGGAGCCCAGGCGTCCGGCCAGACCGCTCTTCATCCGGTTCTCCGGCACATGCGAGATTCCCGAATCGATGGCGCCTCTTACCGAGGCTGTTTTTACAGGACTGCCGTCAAAAATAATCTCGCCCGTCTTCCACGTTCTAAGCCCGGTCAGCACCTCGGCCAGCTCCTTCTGCCCGTTGCCGGCGACACCGGCCACCCCTACGATCTCGCCTTCACGTACGGTGAGCGACAGAGCATCCAGCGCTTTGCGCCCGTGATCGGCAGCAACATCCAGGTCCTTAACAACCAGCAACGGTTCCCCTGCTGTAGCCTCGCGCTCCTGACGGCTGATCGTCACTTCTCTGCCCACCATCAGCCGGGCCAGCTCCAGCTCATCCGTCTTGGCCGTCTCCAGAGTAGCAATCATTTTCCCTTTGCGCATCACCGAGATCCGGTCGGAGGAAGCCATGACTTCCTTCATTTTATGGGTCGTCATGATTACCGTCTTCCCCGTCTGCTTCATCACCTTGAGGGTTTCAAACAGCTGCTCCGCCTCTCCCGGTGTCAGCACCGAGGTCGGCTCATCAAGAATAATAATATCTGCACCCCGGTACAGGGTTTTGACGATTTCAACACGCTGCTGTTCACCGACAGACAACTGCCAGATCGGCCGGTCAACCGGAAATTTGAGGCCAAACCGTTCTCCAAGCGCCTCAATCTCTTCATGTTTATGCTTGATCCACTTGCTGCCACGCCAGAAAGACGACTTTTCGCCAAGCACGATGTTCTCCGCTGCCGTGAGACTTTGCACCAGTCTGAAGTTCTGAAATACCATGCCTACCCCGAGGAGTGCCGCATCTTTCGGAGAACGGATTTTGGCTGGTTTGCCGTGAATGAGGATCTCCCCCGCATCCGCCCTGTACACACCTGACAGCATACTCATGACTGTGCTTTTTCCTGCTCCGTTCTCACCAAGCAGCGCGTGAATCTCACCCGCATTTGCCGAAAAATCGACTTGATCGCTGGCCGTTACAGAACCGAACTTCTTCACTATCCCGCGCATTTCAACCGAATGGTCCTGCATTGTGGGAAGCTCCTTTCCTTTATAGTTGTAGTACGGGTGGGGAAGATTCCGACATACGGAACCCGCCCCACCCATAAGGCCGTGCTGTATTCAATTCAAAGCTGCTGTTATTGCGGGATGGTACCTTCTACACCCTTAACCAGCCAGTTCATGGAAAGCACTTCTTCAAGCGTCAGCTTTTGGCCGTCTTGAACCACTACATTTCCTTTGTTGTCCGAGATCGGGCCGGTGAATACATCCAGCTCTCCGCTGATGATTTTGGCTTTGGCATCTTCCACCAGTTGCTTCACATCATCCGGAACCTTGCTGCCGAACGGCGCAAGCTCAACCATACCATCGGCCATATCGCCGGAGTACTGCTCGCTCTTCCAGGTTCCATCCATAACGGATTGAACGGCTTTTACGTAATAAGGGCCCCAGTTCCATACAGGGTTGGTCAAATAGTTGTCCGGTGCATATTTGCTCATGTCAGAGTCATTTCCTCCGGCAAAAGCTCCGCGTTCTGCAGCAGCCTGCAGCGTAGCCGGTGAATCCTGGTAAGCCAGCAGAACATCTGCGCCTTTATCCAGCAGGCTGATTGCCGCCTGACGTTCAGTAGCAGGGTCATACCAAGTGTTGGTCCATACTACATCCACTTTGACATCAGGGTTTACACTTTGTGCTCCCAGGGTAAAAGCATTTAGGTTATAAATAACTTCGCTGATCGGGAAGGCTCCAACATAACCAAGATGATTTTTTGTCGTCATTTTGCCTGCCGCGATACCGGACAGATAACTAGCCTGATAGTTTTTGCCGAAGTAAGTACCCATGTTATCGGCTGTTTTGTAACCGGAGGCATGAAGGAACTTCACGTTAGGGAATTTACCGGCTACGTTCAAGGTGAAATCCATATATCCGAAGCTTGTGGTGAAGACAATGTCATGATTCTGGGCGAGTTCAGTGATGATGCGTTCCGCATCGGCGCTTTCCGGTACATTTTCCACGAAATCGGCTTTGATGCCCAGTTCCTTCTCCATGTATAGGCGGCCTTGATCATGCTGATACGTATACCCGCCGTCACCCGGAGGCCCGATGTATACAAAAGCAACCGTCGGCTTCTCTGCTGCCGGCTCTGTTGTTGCTGCTGCCTCGGTGGCTGCTGCCGCATTCGTTACCGCAGGCGCCTCTGTGGCCGCCCCATTCGTATTCGACGCCGTATTGTTGTTGCCGCACCCCGTCAGAACCACCGCTAACAGGAACATGGTTACCAGGCTGAATTTAAATCCCTGACCCCTTCTTTTCATAATTCTCCTCCTCCAGGATATCTCTCCTAATGGCTCCAGCCATTAATGTATCTCTACTATACTGAGACACAGCAGTTACGTAAATTTATATAACATAGCTTTGTGTCATTTTATAAGAATCGCTGTCGTTTTTGTGTTTTGTGCACTAGGATACCTTGAATTATGCTTAAAATATGTGATATTCCCTAACATAATTTTGGAAAATGGCGATTTTGCTGTCAGTTGTCCCTTGGCACACTCCATTCTCTGCGAATCTCCCCAAAGCTGACCGGCAGCTCCGCATCCGTGAAATCCCGTTCGGAATCACTCTGCAGCATCATTCCCTTGTAGCCGGGAGAATGAAAAATAGCCGATAACCCCCTATCGCTGTCCAGTGCCTGAAGCTCCGGAAACACAGATTGTGCGAACAACACAGGGGGATTCACCACACCTTCATTTATGCTTGCCACATAGTCGAGTCCGGGATTCTGCTCAAAGGCATCCGTCAGCCGGTTCACCAGCGCCGCAGGAATAAACGGCTGATCCGCGTGAGCGATGACAACGGCATCAGGCTGCAGCGATGAAATGGCATTCAGGCCGCAACGGAGAGAGAAGGACAGCCCTAAATGAGCCGTCAGGCAGGTCTCCGTACGTCTGCTGCTCCGGGAACTGGCGGGAGGCATCCATTTCAGAGGATCATCTGCCCGGACCACCACAATCAGCGGATCAAGACCGCACCGCTCCAGCTCACTTAGCGTGGCTGCTCCAAGCGTTATTCCACCCGGCTGCTTCAGAGAACCACTCCCGGCAACTGCTTCCTTGCTCCGGCTTGCCGCCAGATAGATTCCGGCTACTTTCAAGTGCACTCCACTCCTTCCGTTAATTTGTAGGCATACTACAGCTATTCACGTTCCAGCATTCTGCGGAACAGGAATACCAGCTTCAGCCTCATGAGATCATTGATTTTTTTGAAATCGACATCCAGCAGCTCACTAAGCTTCTCAATCCGGTAAGTGGCGGTATTGCGGTGGATAAACAGCTTCTTCGCAGTTTCATTCACATGGCCGTCATTATCCAGATAGACCTCCAGCGTATGGAGCATTTCCTTGACGTATTCCGGTTCACGGCTGAGCAGACCGCGCAGACTGCCGCTGCAGTATCTCTCCATCGTCTCCGCCGGGATCTGGTTCAGCAACAGATGGAGCTCAAGCTGCCGGTAATGCACCACATTTCCGTGTGCCCCCCATTGCTGGACCATCCCCATACATTCCTTAATCTCGGCAAAGGCTTCCTTCAGCCCTTCCGGCTTCACCTTCACTCCGCTGACGGCGGCCCGCGGATAATAGCCTTTATCAAACTTCAGATTGTGAAAACATTCATTAATCAGCTCCCGGAACTGCTCCGGGGCTAGCGGGCCTGCCGGATAGAGGGAGAGCAATCCCTCTTCCATTATCAAATGAACCGCCTGCAGCCCATGCAGCACCGGATGCTCCAGATATTCCTCTTTCAGCCGCAACAGCTCAGCCTGCCTTGCTTCCCCAGCAGCGGCTACGTCGGTCAGCAGAAGCTGGAACGGGGCTTGCAGCAGCTGCACATCCAGCTTAAGCGCCGCCTGGGACAGCTCCGCACACGACAGCCCGCCGTTCAGACAACGCCGCAGCAGCCCGCTGAATTCCCGGTGCTCGGCATGCTCGAAATAATCCTCAAACCCGGCATGGATATGATATGAGATAAGTTCAGCACCCTGGATGAACAGGCTTTCCTCGACCGGCAGCAGCAATGGATCAATCCTGCAGTACAGAAGATAACCCGAGCATTTCTCGCCTTGCATCAGAGGAATCCGGTATCCCGAGCATTCGCCGATGCGGAAGCGCTGATTACGGTTCTGCCAGGGCCAGCCCTCCAGCAGCTGGCTGTCGGAATAACCGGAGTTATTGAAGACTGTAGCACCCCGGACGCTGACCACCGCCAGCGGATAGCCGATAACCTCAGAGACCGATTCGAGCAGCGGACGGCTGCGCCCGGAACGCAGGGCGAAGCGCATAAGCTTGCGCTGCTTCTCCATAATGCCCTGCAGCACACTTGTGCTGCGCGAGAGTTCGGCGCGGAACAAGCCGTTCATCTGATCGGAGAAGGTGAACTGGAACGGCAGCTCAATCAGCGGGAAATTCAGCGTTTCCGCTTCGGCAATCAGCTTCTCCGGCACCGCATCCCAGAAACGGCCCAGCTTGATGCCAAGACCCGCCGATCCGCGGCGGTTCAGCGTCTGCAGCAGTGCCGAGGCATCCTCGAGACTGTCTTTGATCAGATAGGCGGTAGTCAGCAGCATTTCCCCTTCTTTGATCCAATCCGAGATATCCGGGGCATCCATCACGTTGATGGATTTGACAATCCTGTGTTTCCCTTTGGAGCCTGCAATGAGTTTAGCTTCAGATAAAGGATAAATGGACAACGCTTCTTCAACCGTAAGATGCATGCCATCCCTCCTTCTATAGGTTCATCTTCTTTAGTTCTTCTTTATGTTACTTTATGTAACATTATAGATAAAATGACCCTTCATGGAAAGAGGAAAGTGAAAATATAAACCATGAATGTCAGGTAATATCACGTAAGTCACAGAATTTTAACGATTGGGTTGCTGGAGGAAAATTAAATCATTACTTATTTTCAATCCAGTAAATCCTCAAGCACAGGTTTTAATCTGACGTACAAATAGAAAAAGCCCTGTTTCTCCTCGTCTGGAGAACTAAGGCTTGCTGTATGCAAGTGTGATGTTAAGATGGATAATTAGCTGCTGTGCGCAGCAGCTGGCGTCCTTCAGGACGCTACCGGCGGCAATAAGCGCCGGTTTGGCAGTCCGCTGAGGGGGATGAACCGGTAGCCGTAAAGCGTTCCGGACTGGGGCCTTTATTGGGGCGAATTATAGCCATCAAGCCATCCACAGGGTATGCGGACTCAGTTACCGTTAATAAGCTCATTTCCCCTCATTTCGGGCTTCAATGAACAAGATAACGGCTCCTGAGTCCGCAACCGGCAGAATAATAGGTTTTCGGGCAAAATAGGGTCTTCAGAGTCCGATTCACTCTGCGGCTGTCCGTTTGCTTAAGTATCGTCCACATGGTCAGCACATTCTTCTTATTCCTCGTTTACTCTCTTACTCTCTTACTCTCTTCCCAGTACTCAGCGTATCACCGCTTCCATACCTCCTGCACCCATGACAGGAGTTCGAGATCCTGCCCATACCCGCCGATAATGGACAGTCCAAGCGGCAGGCCGCCGGGCCCCGCCACCGGCAGCGTAACCTGCGGCAGCCCGGCCAGTCCGGCAATGCAGCTGAGCATCATGGCGCCGCTGCGGTTCAGCTCCAGCTGCGCGGGATCTCCGCCGCGCAGCGGCGCCGGGCCGGGCACGGTCGGGATGACGATGCAGCCGTCATTCCCGAGCAGCCCCCGCAGCCGCTCCGTGAACTCCCTGCGCAAGGAGCGGGCCCCGCTGTGGTCCGCTCCGGCCAGCCCCGCCGCCCAAGTGAACCGGGCGGCAATATCCGGTCCGAAGACCGGCCGCTCCCGCTCAATCCACGCGCCATGCGTTGCCCATATCTCGGCGCCCTGAAGTTCACGGAAGACATCCATCCATGTCTTCAAGCCTTCCGGGGCAATCTCCATCACGGCAGTCTGCAATGCGGAACCTGTCTGAAGCCTATTCAGTCCCAGCTTCAGATAGCCGCCGCACTCCTGACCGGCTAATGACCAGCATTCCGGCGGGATGAACATCCGGGACAGCCTGTGCGTATTGGTTTGCTTGTCGGTTTGCTTGCCGGTTTGCTTGCCGGTTTGCGTACCGCTTGGCTTAATGTTGTGCGGCTCGGCTTGCCTACCGTTCCTCATATCGTTCCTCATACCGTTCCTCATATCGGCTGGCTCACCGGTTTGAGCATCCGTCTGCTTGCCCATTTGGATCTCACCAGGCTGATCCTCCACGCTCACGGGCTGTCCCAAGAGCACCTCACCAGCCTTCAGCAGCAACTCCGCGCTGCCTGCAATCCAGCCTACCGTATCAAACCCCGGGGCCAGCGGGATTACACCCTCTATATCAACCGCTCCATGCGTTGGCCGAAAGCCGTATACACCGCAATAGGCAGAAGGGACACGGACAGAGCCTCCGGTATCTGTGCCTAAAGCAAAATCCACACTGCCGGAGGCCACCGCCACCGCTGAACCGCTAGACGAGCCGCCGGGTATCCGGCCCTCCCCGTGCGGATTCACCGGGGTGCCGTAGTGATAATTCTCCCCGCCCAAGCTGTACATCAGCTCATCCGTATGGGCCGCCCCGCGCAGCGCAGCTCCGGCTTGCAGCAGCCTGCTCACAGCCGGAGCATGGGCAGCCGCCGGTTCATGGGTGCGCAGCCAGTCCGGGTTGCCGGCGGATGAACGGTGTCCGGCTACCGCGAATACATCTTTAACGGTGAAGCTTAAGCCATACAGAGTTCCGTGTCCGCTGCCGGGAACCGCAAGCTCCGGAACTCTGAACGCACCGTGATGATTATGTAGAGCCATGCTGTTCCCACCTTTCTTCCCGGACGGACCGGGTGCCTCTGTTTCCTTACAGCTACCGTTAATCCGCTACCAGCCGATGGCTGAACCGTCACAACGCGGGTCCGTACCGCCGCTGCGGTAGCCGTTGCCGTCAATCGAGATGGCGTGGGCATGGCCCATAACACCATCATAGCTTCCGACCGCACGGACCAGATGCCCCGCTTCTGCCAATTCGGCCTGCACGCCTGCTGCCACCCGGCTCTCTATCTTCAGCTCCTGGGTGGGCTCTCCCCAGGTTCTGCCCCAGACGAAGCGGGGTTCATTCACTGCCGTCTGCGGGTCCATACCGTAATGAAGCATCCGGGTCAGCAGCAGCGTCTGGGTCTGTGGCTGACCCTCGCCGCCCTGCGTGCCATAGAGATAGGCAGGCTTGCCGTCCCGGCAGGCCATCGCCGGCATCAGTGTATGGAACGTGCGCTTATGCGGCTCCAGCGTATTAATATGACCGGGATCAAGCGAGAAGAAAGAGCCTCTGTTCTGCAGCAGAATCCCCGTATCTCCGGCCACAACCCCGGAGCCGAATTCGAAGTACAGGCTCTGGATGAACGAAACCGCGTTGCCTTCCCCGTCCACGACTGCTGCGTAGGCCGTATCCCGGCCGACCGGCTCACTGCCGATAGCCAGCGCCTGCTGCGGGGAGATGGATGCCGCCAGCTGTGCTGCATACCCCTTATCCAGCAGCTGATCCAGCGGAATCCTGCTGAAGGCCGGATCGGTCAGCACCCGGTCCCGGTCACGGAAGCTCAGCTTCAGCGCCTCCGCCAGCAGATGATAATACTCATACGAGCCGTGCCCGATGTCGGCAAAGTTATAACGCTCCAGTATATTGAGTGCCATAAGTGCTGTGAAGCCCTGCGAGTTGGGCGGAACCTGATAGACCTTGTGCCCGTGGTAGTCCGTAGACAGCGGCTCTTCCCAGTTCCCCCGGTGATCGGCGAAATCATCCCGGGTGAGATATCCGCCCGACGCCTGCATATACTCACTTATCTCTTCCGCGATCTTTCCCTTATAAAAAGCATCCCGGCCTCCGGCGGCCAAGGCCCGCAGCGTCCCGGCCAGCTGCCGCTGCACAAACCTCCCGCCCGCCGCCGGAATCCGGCCGCCGGGAAGATAGATCGCCGCTGCCTCAGGAGACAGCGCGGCTCCGGCCAGAACGCTGCCACCGTGCTGATCCGGTGACAGCGGAAATCCATCGGTGCAGTAGCCGATTGCCGGCTCCAGCACCTCAGCCAGGGTCAGCCGTCCATACTCACGCTGGACGGCCTCCCAGCTGTCCGCCATTCCGGGTACCGTAATGGCGCTGCGTACACCCCGCCGCGGGATGGCCATCTCCCCCGCGTAACAGTCCCTGCGGACGGCGTAGCCGGATCGTCCGCTGCCGTTGTAGGCCCGGACGCGCCCTTCACCGGCGCTGTAGCCCAGCCAGAAGGCGTCGCCGCCGAGCCCGGTCATATGCGGATAGACTACAGCCAGCGCAGCGCTGACTGCAACCGCCGCATCATAGGCGTTGCCGCCTTTGACCAGCATGCGCGCTCCGGCGGCGGATGCCAGATAATGGGGACTGACCACCATCGTTTTCGTGCCGATTACAGGTCCTGTCGTCAAGCTGACCATCTCCCATTCCGGTGTCGTTCAAGTTAGTGTCATTTAACAGTACGCCCGAAACCTTTGTCAATCGGTTCCGGGAAACCGTAAATTCACGCTGTTATTTTTGTGAGCCATGCACAAACTTTACGTCCATAAGAGCCTGTAATATAGAACCGTGCATATGAATTGTATAGAATAAGCTGATCAAGCGGCCAAGCACCATTCCGCGCTGCGGAATCCACTTACGAAATGGGGCCTATCCTCTAATGAAAACCACCGGTAACGAATACATCCAGATTGCTATGGCTATGTCCAGAACAGGCATCCTCGGCTATGGCGGCGGACCGTCCGTCATCCCGCTGATCCGGCATGATGCCGTAACCCGCTATGGCTGGCTGAGCGATGAAGAGTTCGGCGAGACGCTTGCCATTGCCAATGCGCTGCCGGGTCCGATCGCTACCAAAATGGCCGCTTACCTTGGCTATAAGCTAAAAGGCGTCCGGGGAGCCATCCTCTCCGTGCTGGCACATATTTTCCCCAGCGGAATTGCGATGATCGCGTTGTTATCCGCCGTAAATTACTTAAGCGGTTCCAAGGTTGTAGCCGGAATGATCGCTGCGGTTTCCCCTGTGATTGCGGTTATGCTGGGAATGATGGCTTATGAGTTTGCCCGGAAGGCTTTTAAGGGCCTTGGTGTAATGATCGGGGCTGGCTTCCTGCTGCTTGCCCTGGGGCTGCTTGAAGTGCTGCATCTGCATCCGGCCATAGTCATCGTGCTATACCTCGGCTATGGAACGGTCCATTACCGGATACTCGCGAAACAGAACAAAGGGGGAACCGCCTAATGGAATGGCTCAAGCTGATCTACGGCTTTTTCATGGCTAATCTGCTCGGCTATGGCGGCGGCCCCTCCTCCATTCCGCTAATGTACGAAGAGATCGTGCCGCATTACGGCTGGCTGACTGATGTAGAATTCTCCAATATGCTGGCGCTCGGCAATGCGCTGCCCGGACCGATTGCCACCAAAATCGCTGCTTATGTAGGCTACGATGTCTACGGCTGGCCCGGACTGGCCGCTGCACTGCTGGCGACGATTGTCCCCTCCGCTGCTGCGCTGATCATCCTGCTGAACGTGATGCAGAAATACAAGCAGTCGCCTGTCGTCAAAGGCATGACGCTGCTTGTCCAGCCGGTTATCGCCATTATGATGGTTGTGCTTACCTTCAAAATGGCCAAAGGCCCGGCAGACTCCATCGGCATCTGGCAGACCCTGATCATTGCCGCAATAGCCTTCTGGGCACTGAAGCACTTAAAGCTCCACCCCGCGCTGGTTATTCTCGCTGCTTTTGCCTATGGAGGGCTGGTTCTTCAGTACACGGTCTAGCCGGCCCTCACGTTCCCTTAGCTGATAACCTTCTCCGGGACCACGCTCACTTCAGAATATATTGCGACAGCACCGCCTGCACCTCATAGATATTGACGGACTTGTTGAAGGTTTTCTTCAGCGGCACCGCCGCACCGGACACATAGAGGCACAGCTCCGCATCGAGATCGAAATGCCCGGCCGTTTCCACCGAGTAATGGGTGATGCTCTTGTAGGGAATCGAATGATATTCCGTTTTCTTGCCGGTCACCCCCTGCTTATCTACGAGGATCAGGCGTTTGTCCGTAAAAATAAACATATCCCGGATCAGCTTGTAGGCGCGTTCGATCGTTTCCTGCGGGGCCAGAATCTGCGCATATTCCCGCTTCACATCTTCCAGCGGGACCTGGGAAGCATTGCCCAGCAATCCGTTAAAAATCGCCATCATAATCCCCTTTTCCTATAATAGATTGGCAGCAATTCCTCCTCCGCCATAGTCCATACTACTTGCGGATTTATGGATTTATACCAAAGTAAGGGGATTTCCCCCTTGCTTATTCCCGGCTTATTGGTTAAAATGACTTTAAATTTAGAAAAGGAGGTGTAGGAGAATGGATCACAATCGGACCAATAGTGTTAGCAGCCGGCTGATTAATATTATGGCTGGCATCGTTCATGTAAATGCCCACAACGGGAGAACTCTGTCCATTTACACGAACTTAATAACACTACAACATTGTGAAATGCCTTTCTCGCCTACACTTCAACGGATCTCATAAACCGGAGAATACTCAGGCCGCGGGGAAATTTCCCTGCGGCCTTTTTATGTTGTTTTGTAGTAGTCAGGGCGTTCCTATAAAAGGAGAATATCTATGATCATCTCATGCCAAAATGTCCAAAAATACCACGGTGCCCAGCTTGTTCTGGAGAACATCACCTTCGATATCCGCCAAGGCGAAAAAATCGGCCTGATCGGCCGCAACGGCTGCGGTAAGACCACCCTTTTCCATCTGCTGAGCGGGGAAGAACGTCCCGATCAGGGACAGATCTCCATCCGCCGGAACAGCGTCATCGGACTGCTCGCGCAGATCCAGGAGGCGAGTGACGATGAAACCGTATATGCGGTTCTGCAGCGCAGCTTCGCGGAGCCCTTGCAGTGGCAGCGCCGCCTGCGGGAGCTGGAGCAGACAATGTCCGCTTCCGGTGCAAGTGAAGATGAACAGGCCTGGAACCGGCTGCTTAAGGAATACGGCAACCTGCAGGAGAAATTCGAAGCCGCTGGCGGATATGAAATTGAATCCTCCATCAGCCGTATTGCCACCGGCCTTGGCATTGGAAGCGGCCAGTATGACCGCCGGTTCTCTTCCCTCTCCGGCGGGGAGAAAACCAAGGTTGGCCTCGCCGAGCTGCTGCTGCGCCGTCCAGATATTCTGCTGCTCGATGAGCCGACCAACCACCTCGATATGGATGCTATCGAATGGCTGGAGCAGTTCCTGCAGAGCTATGACGGCACTGTGCTGGCCATTTCCCATGACCGCTATTTCCTCGATGCCGTCGTTAAAAAGGTCATTGAGATCGAAGACGGGGAAGCTTTCACCTTCCATACGAATTACAGCGGCTATCAGGTCGAGAAGGAGGCCAGACTCCTGCAGCAGTTCGCTGACTATCAGGAGCAGCAGAAGAAGATTAAGCAGATGCAGGAGAGCATCAAGCGGCTGATTGAATGGGGAAAGCTGAATCCGCAGAACGTTTCGTTCCCCCGCCGCGCAGCCTCCATGCAGAAGGCGCTGGACCGGATGGTCAGAGTCAAACGTCCGGTTCTGGAGCGCAAGTCCATGGATCTGCAGCTGGAGCAGGATGACCGGACCGGCAATCAGGTCGTAATCCTTGACCAGATTAGCAAAGCCTTCGGAGAGCGCAAGCTCTTCTCGGCAGCCAGTGACATTCTCAGATATGGAGAGACTACGGCACTGATCGGCGGCAACGGCGCAGGCAAAAGCACGCTGCTGCGGATTATTCTCGGGCAGGAAGCCCCGGACAGCGGCAGCTGTACGCTGGCTTCCAGAGCCGTTGTCGGCTACCTGGCCCAGGAAGCTGTACCGGAGGAGAACGGCCAATCCGTGCTCCGTTATTTCCGCGAGGAAGCAGGACTTGAAGAAGGCGAGGCCCGCGGGCAGCTGGCCCGGTTTCTCTTCTACGGCAGTGATGTATTCAAGAACATCACCAATCTCTCCGGCGGAGAATGGACACGGCTGCGCTTCGCGGTGCTGATGCACCGCCGTCCGAATCTGCTCATTCTGGATGAGCCGACCAACCATCTCGATATCGATTCCCGCGAAGCGCTGGAAGAGGCGCTGGAGGAGTTCCCCGGGACCGTGCTGGCTGTATCGCATGACCGTTATTTCATTAACCGCTGCTTCGGAAAGCTATGGAATATTGATGGCGGACAATTCTCATCCTTCTCAGGGAATTATGAATATTACAAGGAGAAGCAGGCTGAGAAAGTCGCGGCTGCCGAACGGCAGGCTGCAGCTGCAGCAGGTAGTATGGCTGCTGCCGTCATTAAGCCCCGCCCATCCGGTGGTGCCGCATCCGCCGCTCCTTCCCGCAAGCCCCGTCCAGCCATCTCCTGGGAACAGGACATTGCTGCTGCAGAGGCTCAGCTCAGTGTTATCGACGGCGAGATGCTGAACCCGCAGTTTGCCAGCGATTCCGGGAAGCTGGCTGAGCTTATGACGGCACGGGATGCCGCGCAGCAGAAGCTGGATGACTTGTACAGCAGCTGGTTAAGCGAAGCGGATAACTCTTAATTCGTTTATGTTAATTCTTTTGCATTTATTCTTTAGACTGATTTCTAATCCCATAACAGAGGTGAGCAAGGTGACATTAACCCCGGCGATAGCAAAGTACTGGGAGTCTTATCTGCAAGACCATCCTGAGGCAGCGGAGAATTTCGACAGCGCCTGGGCTTTTGGCGACAACCCCCGGCTGGCCGATGAACTGCTTGAGCTGGTCCTGGCTGGAATCAAGACCGGAACGGCACAAAATTATGAGTTAAATGAAGCACGCGGTACGCCTCTGCCCTTTGCGGGCGGGCTATCCGTGCTGCTGGACAGTACGGGGCAGCCGCGCGGAATCATCGAGACTACGAAGGTTGAGATTGTTCCGTTTGCGGATGTAACGGCTGAGTTCGCGTATTCAGAAGGGGAAGATGACCGCAGCCTCGAATCGTGGCGCTATAACCATGAAGTATTCTTCACCAGAGAGCTTGAGGGTGAAGGTAAGCCATTCGACCCGGGTATGCGGGTCATCTGCGAGACCTTTAAGCTGGTGCACATTAACCAAGAGCAATAAATCTCAGCACTTAAAAAGGCTGCTTCTTCATAACCGAAGAGGCAGCCTTCATTGTATAGTTGCACGTTAGTATAAGGTTAGAGCTTTAGCGTTGAATCTTAAAATTTCCAGATGCCCGTAATCCAGCCGATAACCGAGATCCATAATGGAATACTGATTAGGATGCCCCATACCAGGCCTGTGGCAATATTACCTTCTGCAGGACGTGTTACACCTTCCTGCGTCAGCGGAAGTCTTAACTCTTCTTGTTCCATGCGATCCCCTCCTAAAATTGTTATCGACACAGCAGAGGAAAAAATGTAGACCGCCTGGCCCAAAAAGTTGTGTTTCTGAAAAATTTTTAGATATAAAGGCTCAGCGGATTGTTAATGCAAAGGCTTACATAAATAATATTAACCAATTTTTGTCTACTTTAAAACTTATAAATTCCTGGTCATCTATTATATGCAGTACTTTAGTCCAATAGTACTGCCTTTTCAGGATTATGTAGATATTGGAACAGTGTGTGCAGCTGCTCCGCCGTATTGCGCTCCTCAGACAGTTCAGGCAAGGCATCCTCGGCAAAAAAGCCTACCCCGCTTGTCTCCACACCCGCTTCCGCTTCCCCGCCGGTAATCCGGCACAGGATGAACATTTTGTAGACATGATAAGGCTCCGGGGGATGCTGGTGAAACTTCTTGTCCAGCACAGCGAGCAGACGTACGGCTTCCGCCTGATAGCCGGATTCCTCGGCAATCTCTTTCACAACCACCTCGCTCGGAGACAAGCCGATGTCCGCCCAGCCTCCGGGCAATGCCCATTTCCCGTCCAGCTTCTCGTGTACCAGCAGAATTTTGTTATCCTGAAAAATGACTCCGCGGATATCCACTTTCGGTGTGCTGTATCCGCCCTCTCCCGCGAAGGAGAGCCGGATGCGTTCCTTGCTCTCATACGTATAGTTAGCCAGAATATCTACACTCAGCTCCCGCAGCGCCTGATAACGTTCGATATCATATACATCCTTGGCATAGGTCAGACCGGTCTGGGCAATCCCCTGTATTTCTTTGGCCCAGGTTAACCATTTCTGTTCCATAAGTACACCGCCTCTAATCAGATATGGGATAGAACATACTTTTACTGAACTCCAGCAGCTCCATTCATCCTATAAGCACTACTCACAGAGCATCAGATGACGGGAGAACGCACCTTTCTTCGCAATACAGCGGTCAATGATCGTAAAGCCGGCGGAATGAATCATCTCATCCATCGCTTCAATCGCCACAATCACAACCCGGTCAGCAATCCGGCGGGTATTGGCGAGAATGGCAAACTGCTCCTCAGGGGTAATCCGCGAATACAAATTATAAGGCATATCCACAATAGCAACGTCGTAATGCTCTGTAATGTCGGCGATATCCCCGAGCGTGACTTCACTTTCAAAGCCGAAATGGGCGATATTCGTCCGCGCTCCGGCAGCAATAAGCGGGTTAATATCACGTCCTACAATATCAATCCCCATAGACAGTGCCTCAACCATTACTGTACCAATCCCGCAGCAGGGATCTATCATCTTCACTCCGGCTATGCGGGGAACCGCCATATTGACCGCCGCCCGGGCCACCCGTGTGCTGAGTGCTATGGAGTAGCTGCGCGGCTTTTTCATCTGCCGGAACCAGGTTGCCTTATTCTTATGATAAGCGCCGAAGTACCAGCGTCCGCCCACCGTAACAATTCCATACACCAGCTCCGGATGATTCACATCCGCCTCGCCTTCAATCCGCAGGCCGATTTCCCGTTCAATCACTCTGCGCTCATCGTATTCAATTTTATGCTCAGGTGCCAGATCATTCGTCTTCACAAAAATAACCTTAAAGGTCTTCCCCTCCAGCTCCACCTGCTCCGTCTGCCGGTAGATTTCCGGGAGCGTGTCCCCTTCATACATCACATCAATCCGCTCTTTGATAAAAGGGCTGCGGCTGACGTCCACCCGGGTCCCGCTTGAGAATATAGCCGGCGGGATCTCCCGTCCAAACAGGCAGCGCAGCTCCATACCGCATAGGGATGTCTCATCCTCAGAATGGGCGTACGTATAGATATAAGACCTGTTTCCGGACTGGGGCATTTGTGCTTCATATTCAAGACTTGCTGGTACATTCGCTGACACTGTTATTCCGCTCCTATCGCTTCCGCCGCTGGCGGCGCTTCTGTTTCTGATTCTATACTCAACTTTTCCGGGCTATCGGCCGGTTCAACATCCTCATGCCCGCTATCATAGTTGATCCTTGCCTTGGCGATTTCGCCACGGTTTCCATTCACCCATTCTACCAGTAAAGTCAGCGGGCCAAGAAGAGATTCACCTAGCGCTGTAAGACCGTACTCTACAGTTAAAGGGACTGTGGGGGTGGCCTTGCGCCAGACCAGCCCATCACGTTCCAGATGGCGGAGCGTCTGGGTCAGCATACGCTGAGAGATACCGCTCGAACGGCGCTGCAGTTCCTTGAAACGCAAAGACTGCACACCAAGGTTCACAATAATCAGCATACTCCATTTATCGCCAACACGGTCTAGGATCTGCCGGGTAACCGTGCAATCCTCCAGCATAGTCAGTTGAGAGACTGCTTGTAATCCATCATTCGATTGATTGTTCAAGGTAGTTACCTCCATGTAACCTAAGCAGCTAATAGTGCCTTCTTGCCGCTTAAGCTAACTAAGTCTATCATGGTTACTGTTAGTAATCAACAACCTGAAAGGAACTGGTGAACCATGAAAACAATCGCTATCGTAGGCGCAGGACCGGGTCTGGGGTTATCCATTGCCAAGAAGTTTGGCGCACACGGCTTCCGTGCCACTTTGATCGCCCGCAACGCGGACAAATTAAATAATTTAGTAGAGAAACTCGCAGCACTGGGCATTGAAGCTGCTGCCTTTCCGGCGGACATCTACAATAAAGAGCAGCTGACCGCTGCCTTCCAGGACATCAAAGACAACTACGGCTTCATTGATGTCCTGGAGTTCA
Organism: Paenibacillus sp. FSL H8-0259; assembly: GCF_037963255.1. Lineage (NCBI taxonomy): Bacteria > Bacillati > Bacillota > Bacilli > Caryophanales > Paenibacillaceae > Paenibacillus > Paenibacillus sp. FSL H8-0259. The sequence continues at coordinate 1,750,529 of NZ_CP150147.1, read as the reverse complement.
GTCCAACCAGCGGCAGCTATCCGCCGACTCCGGCAACGCAGGTTACGGAACAAATTGCCCTTGACGCGTTCCAGTCACAAGTCATCGGCGCGATCCGCAGTGTGGAGCAGGTACTGCCGGAGATGCTGGAGAAGAAAACCGGCGCTCTTTTATTCACAACCGGCCTGTCTTCCCTGTACCCGATCCCTATGATGGGCAATATGGGAATCGCACTCAGCGGGCTGCGCAACTACGCGATGAATTTGCACTCGGATCTGGCCCCGCAGGGCATTTATGTAGCCCATCTGGCTATCGGCGCATTTATCAGGCCGGGAACTGCGGCCGATCCGGATCTGATTGCCGATGCATGGTACAATCTGTACGCTGCCGGAACCGAGGCCGAAGGTACATTCCCCCAAGGTGTTACACCGGCCACCATCCTCTGGTAAGGGGCTTGAACAATCCTTTTTGATCCCATTTGATATCTCCAGTATAATGGATGCATTACACTGCCGAACCTAAGCCGTCCGGACCTGTTATCTTGCCCTGGCATGATACGGGTCTTGGCGGCATTATGCAGCGATTCCAAGGAGGTACATAATTACTATGTCTTACGAAACTTATTTTCAGACTGAGCGCGAGGCTCAGCTAACCGAACTCAAGCAATGGCTGGCAATTCCCAGCATCTCGGCTATCTCTACCCACAAGGAAGATGTGAACGCCGCCGCAGGCTGGCTGGTAGAGACCCTGAAGCGTGCCGGACTGGACAATATTGAGCTGCATCCCACTGCAGGCCATCCTGTTATATATGCAGACTATCTTCATGCCCCGGGCAAGCCGACGATTCTGGTGTACGGACATTACGATGTACAGCCGGTTGATCCGCTGAATCTGTGGACTACCCCTCCGTTTGAACCGGAGATCCGTGACGGCAAGCTGTACGCGCGCGGAGCCACTGATGACAAAGGCCAGGTGTTTATGCACATCAAAGCCATCGAAGCCATTCTCAAGCAGGAAGGCACACTTCCGGTCAACATCAAGCTGTGCATCGAAGGCGAGGAAGAGATAGGCAGCGTGAACCTGCCTCCATTCCTGGAAGCCAACCAGGACAAACTTGCGGCAGATGCCGTACTTGTCTCGGATACCTCCCTGCTGGAACGCGGACGCCCTGCAATCTGCACCGGACTGCGCGGACTGTGCTCACTTGAAGTCACTGTGAATACCGCACTGACAGATCTTCACTCCGGCTCTTACGGCGGCGGCGTTCCCAATGCGCTGCATGCCCTGGTGTCGCTGCTCAGCTCGCTTCATGATGACAAGGGCCGTGTGTCCGTTGAAGGCTTCTATGAAGGCGTGCCTACGCTCTCCCCGCTGCTGCGTGAGGAATTCGCCAAGCAGGGCGTAGATGAAGACAAAATCAGAGCAGGCCTTGGCCTGGAGCAATTATACGGCGAGGAAGGCTACAGCTTCGTAGAACGGGTTGGCGCACGTCCGACGCTTGAATTGAACGGCGTGTACGGCGGCTTCCAGGGCGAAGGCAGCAAGACCGTTATTCCGAAGGAAGCCCATGCCAAAATTACCTGCCGTCTTGTCGGCGACCAGGATCCGCAGCATATCCTGGATGCTGTAGAAGCGCATCTGCAGGCTAATATCCAGAGCGGCGCGAAAGTGCATGTGAAGCAGATGGAGAAAGCCCGCGCCTTCAACATCGATCCTTCTCATCCAATTCTGCAGACTGCTGCAGATGCTTACGGCAAAGTGTACGGCACCCGCGCCCTCTTCACCAAAGACGGCGGCTCGATCCCGATCATGGAGAGCTTCTCCCGCATCCTTAAGGCTCCAGTGGTTCTGATGGGCTTTGGCCTCGACGACGAGAACCTGCATGCTCCGGATGAGCATTTCAATCTGGAGAATTTCGATAAAGGCCTGCTGACGATTGTGGAGTTCCTGAAGACCGTATAATCCGGCACAGCAATTTCCAAGCTGATCCACAATAGCTGCAACAGCAAAGCCAGGCTCCCGGAGAATCGGGACCCTGGCTTTTTGAGGATCATAATACGTGATACGTATGACTGCCCTATAATCCTATTCTCGCCTGTTGTATAACGAAAACAAACAACAAAAAAACCCTTGCGGACAAGGATTTGAAATATAAATATGGAGCGGGTGATGGGAATCGAACCCACGCTATCAGCTTGGAAGGCTGAAGTTCTACCATTGAACTACACCCGCAACTCAAATTGAGTACAAGAAACATTGTAGCATTACTACGAATAAATTGCAACCCTAGCAGGATCTCCAAGATCACATTACGATGGCATTTCCAGCAGCGGCTTCAGAAAAGACAGTTCGAAATCCTCTGCCTTGACCGGCTTGCTGAACAGAAACCCCTGGGCTTCATGGCAATGCTGCTGGCGCAGGAATTGCAGCTGTTCCTTATTCTCAACGCCTTCCGCAGTTACCTTAAGCTTCAGGTGGTGAGCCATGGACGTTATCGTGGAGACAATCGCCGCATTGTTGCTGTCCTCCATCACTTCCGAGACAAAGGAGCGGTCAATCTTGAGCCGGTCAATCGGCATGTTCTTGAGATAATGCAATGAGCTGTAGCCTGTACCGAAATCATCAATACTGATACATACGCCAAGTCTCTTCAGGCGGTTCAACTGGTCAAAGGCAGTCTCCTTATCCAGTGTCATGCTCTCTGTAATCTCCAGATCAACATAGCTGGGATCGAGACCGATCTCCTGCAGAATTGCCCCAATCTTACCAGCCAGATTCGGCTGCAGGAACTGACGCATCGATAGATTAATAGAGACACAAATGGGCCGATAACCGGCATTTTGCCATGTTTTATTCTGCTGGCAGGCCGTTCTGAGCACCCATTCCCCGATTGGAACAATCAGCCCGCTCTCTTCTGCGATTGGAATGAAATCAACGGGAGAGACGAGTCCGCGTTTGGGATGATTCCAGCGCAGCAGCGCCTCCATGCCGACAATCTCTTCAGTCTCGAGCAGTACTTGAGGCTGATAGACGAGATAGAATTCGTTACGCTCCAGGGCTCTGCGCAGATCATTCTCCAGCTTGAGGCGTTCCTTCGCCTTCATCTGCATAGCCGGAATATAGCGGCGGATATCCACCCCTTGCTCCTTGGCATTGTGCACAGCAGTATCCGCGTTCTGAATTAGCTGCTCTGCCGTATCACCGTCTCCGGGGAAGATGCTCATCCCCAGACTAAGCGAAATGTGATATTCTCCGGACTCGAGGCTTACGGGTGTCTCGAACAGCCGCAGCAGCTCATTCGCCCGGACCAGACAGTTCTCAAGACCGGTCCGTTCTGTCATCAGAAAAGCAAACTCATCCGCTCCCATACTATAGAGCTCTTCATTCACTCTAACCTGATTCCCGATCCGCTGGGCGACCAGCTGCAGCAGCAAATCTCCTGCATAATGTCCGAGGGAGTCATTAATATTCTTGAAATGATTGATGTTCATGATGACCAGGCCCGAGAATCCGCGGCTTTTGTCCTTCTCACTCTGGATCACGATCTCTTCCATACGCTGCATCAGGCGGCGTCTGTTCGGAAGACCTGTAAGATCATCGTGGAAGGCCAGATAATTAATCCGGGCCTCTGCCTGCTGGTTCTCCTCAAAGGGCTCCTCTATCGTCAACCTGTAGACACCTGTGAGCAGAAGATAATAAGCCACTCCGCTGCTGAGCATCCCGAACAGATAATCCATATCTCCGACACTGAACAGATTCATGAAGAAGACCTGGCCCAGTGCAAAGAATACAAGGGAGCGGATAATAATCAGCAACGAAGCCGACTTCTCAATTTTGCCCGGATATACAATAATTCCCACTCCAAGCAGATAAACGAAAAGCACGGCCATATTCACCAGATCTCTTACGGTCTCCACCCACGGATAACCCGCCAGTCCAGGGATACTCAGGTTGCCGGCGCCAAACGCTGCCGCAGATAGCAGAATTAACATAAATGAATTCCGGAATACCTTGTGCTTGCTGTCAACCGACACCGGCCGATCTGCCCTGCAGAAGATAAGTACGATCCCCAGCGCACTGGCAAGCCGCGAGAAGGTCAGCAGCCATAGGGACTGTCCGGGACTAATATAAGAGGCAACTCCGGGAATGCCTACAAAACTGAGAACATGCAGGAAATCAAAGATGCTTACACCCAAAAACAGCGCGGATGTATAAAGTCTTGCTTTGGATAATTTATTGGAGAATAACAACCTGCCCTGGGCAAAAATCGCAAAGCCGAAAGCCACAGTGCAGCAGCCCGAAATAAGATAGAATGCCAGCAGTAAATCTTTATCCTCTATATGGCCCAGCGGTGTACGAAAAATCTGGATCAGAAGGAACAGCGCAGCCCCTATAACCGCCGCATGAATGGTCTTTCTCTCTTCTTGTCTCATAAGTCCCTCGCGTCTAAAAATGATATCTATAATAACTAGTCGATGTGTATTATGTCCTATGTATAAATATCGGTTGAATACCCCCGTAAAGTTACATCGTTCATCCTACAATATTATAAAGAAGCCATCTCTGGCAGAAAAAAAGCACCTTCCTCTAAATAGAGGTCAGTGCTTTCTTCTTCCGGACGTTTATTTATCCCCGAAATTAACCTCAGGTGTAGTCAGCTTGTCATAGAAGTCAACCGCCTTGTCTTTATCGGCTGAAGAACGCAGCGCCATCGCCGAGCGCGGATGCTCGTCCAGTGTTCCCGTAATCATGTATGGGATGATATATCCCCACTCTTCCTTCTCGCGCAACGGAATCATCAGGTTCTCAACGATATCCAGAACGGGACGGAGGGTGTATCTGGTGTTCTTCAAATGGGTAACCAGCAGCTCTGTAGGACAATTGCCGGCAGCACGGCCCATGCCGTAGCAGGAAGCGTCCAGCAGTTCGACACCTTTTTCCGCTGCAATCAGTGTGTTGGAGAAGGCCAGCTGCAAATTGTTATGCGTATGTACACCCAGGCGCTTATCCGGCAAATGTGTTCTGAACTTCTCTACCAGGTAATGGATGTCATTGTGATCCAGACTGCCGTAGGAATCTACGATATATACAACATCAACAACGCTTTCGCGGATTTGTTCGAACGCTTCCAGCAGTTCATTCTCCATGACATTGGATAGAGCCATAATATTAATCGTAGTCTCATACCCCAGATCGTGGAAGGTCTGCACCAGCTCAAGCGCCTTGTCCACATCTTTGCTGTAGCAGGCTACACGAATCAGATCCAGCATACTCTCACTGCGGGGCAGGATATCATTCACGTCTACACGGCCGATATCGACCAGTGCCGACAGCTTGGTGTGGCCTTTTTGCGGAATAACCTTGCGCAGGAAATCATCATTCAGAAAACGCCACGGACCGGCACCCTCCGATCCTTTCAGCAGCTTCGGTGAGTTTTTATATCCGATTTCCATATAATCAACACCGGCTTCATTCAAACCAGCGTATAATTTCTGAACAAATTCAATACTGAAATCCCAGTTATTCACCAATCCCCCGTCACGGATGGTACAATCGACAATTTTGCTATGATTAGTCTTCACAATCTGTTCTCCCTTCGGGCTTAGCTTCATATTATATCCTCATAATAAACAAGGCCACAAACTTACTATGCTTACATTATCGTTCAATCATACTTTAATGAAGAATAAATTGTAAAGAAAATTTCAGTAATTTCCATATAGATTTCAGGAGATCAATACAATGATATTAGTCACAGTAAAGTTCCTAACAAAATGCTACATTACAAGAAATAATTGAGATTGATTATCAATCTCTCTCGGAGGGATTACAATGGCTTCTGCATCCTGCTCCTTGCTGCGTTTACAACCGGGCACTACCGGCTCTATTTATAGAATCGAAGGCATGAACCCCATCTTGCGCCGCCGCCTTGCCGATCTGGGAGTATCCGAAGGTGTAATGATCCGCCTGAAGGGTAAAGGTCCTTTTATGGGCCCCATTACGCTGGAATGCAACGGTCAATTATTCGCTATCCGCCGGAAGGAAGCTTCGATGATTGAGGTGAAAGTTTCATGAGCTCCATCGCCCTTGTAGGGAACCCAAACACCGGAAAGACCTCGCTTTTCAATACACTCACATCTTCGTATGAATATGTCGGGAACTGGGCAGGCGTTACTGTTGAGAAGAAGGTCGGCAGCCTGAAGAACGGAGCCGGCAAGCTGATCGATTTGCCCGGAATCTATTCACTTCATCCGCTCTCCCGCGATGAGGGCGTAGCCGCCCAATATCTGATCGAAGAATCACCCGAAGCACTCATCAATATTGTCGATGCATCACAATTGGAACGAAATCTGCTGCTTACCCTGCAGCTGCTCGAATACGGCAAGCCGATTGTACTCGGATTGAACATGATCGATGTTGCCAATGCCCGCGGAATTCAGGTCAACCCTGAAGTACTGCAGGCACAGCTTGGGATAACCGTGTTACCGCTGATTGCCAGAACAGGCAAAGGCAGCAGCCAGGTGCTCAGCGTTCTGGAGAAGCCGGCTAATATTCCGCCTGTGAGCTTCCATCTGAATTATGGTGAACTCGTTGAAGCGACGATAGCTTCTATTTCAAATCAACTGCAGCAGATCTCCGGGCTGCCTAACCTGCGCTGGGTTTCCCTGCAGCTGATGGAGCAGAATCCGGTAGTACTGGAGCTGCTCAAGAAACGTATGGATACTTCTGAGCTGATGCTCCTCTGCGATGCCTGCCAGACCCAGCTGCAAAAGCAGAAGCTGGCGCTTACCCTCCCGCAATGGATCCGCTCCATCCGCATGGACTACATCCGCAGTGTATGCGCGGCGGCCATCGATGCGACGAAGCAGAAGCCGCATAATCTGACGGAGCGGCTGGATTCCATCCTGACTCACCGTTTTCTGGGATTGCCTCTGTTTATCGTCTTTATGTATGCTATGTTCAAAACGACCTTTGACTGGGCAGGCGGACCTTTATCGGATCTTCTGGACGGCTTCATTGGGGGCCCTCTCAGTGACGGAGCCAACTCATTGCTGCAGGCGATCGGTGCATCAGGCTTTACTCATGCTTTGATTGTCGATGGTATTATCGGCGGTGTCGGCGGCGTGCTTGTCTTCGTTCCCCAGATTTTCATTCTGTTCCTGATGATCTCCTTCCTGGAGGATTCCGGTTACATGGCACGCGTCTGCCTGCTGATGGACAGCACGATGGAACGGATGGGCCTGAACGGCAAAGCCTTTATCCCTTTCATTATCGGCTTCGGCTGTAACGTGCCGGCGATTATGGCTGCGCGCAGTATCGAACAGCCCAAAGACCGGATGCTGACAACACTGCTTATGCCGCTGATGTCCTGTTCAGCCCGGCTGCCGGTGTACCTGCTGTTTGCAGCGGTCTTCTTCCCGGCCCGGCAAGCAACTGCGGTGCTGGCGATGTATGTGATGGGAGTAGTCTTCGCCCTGATTCTGTGTAAATTATTCTCCAAACATCTGTTCAAGAATGAATCCTCCATCTTCATCATCGAGCTGCCGCCTTACCGGATGCCGCAGTTCAAGACACTAGGCCGCAGCACCTGGGAGAAGGGCAAAGGCTTCCTGCGTAAAGCAGGAACCATCATTCTTGCCGGTTCGGTCATTATCTGGCTAATGTCCTACGCGGGTCCTGCCGGATTCAATGTGGAGATGGACCACTCGTTCCTGGCCAAATTCGGAGGGTTGATCGCACCGCTGCTGCAGCCGCTCGGCTTCGGCACCTGGCAGGCCGGTTCCACACTGGTTCCCGGCTTCCTCGCCAAAGAGGTTGTGGTCTCCACCATGAATATCATCTACCATGCGCCGGATAGCGCAGGGCTGGAAGGACAAATTGCTTCAGTCTTCACACCGCTTAGTTCGATCAGCTTCATGGCCTTCATCCTGCTCTATATTCCTTGCCTGGCCACGGTCGGAGTAATCAGGAAAGAGACGGCATCCTGGAAATGGACCTTTTTCTCCATGGGATATTCACTGGTACTGGCGTATGCCGTGTCACTGGTTATTTTCCAGGGCGGCCGGCTGTTGGGATGGTCGTAGAGGCAGCAAGTCCAAGATTTACTGAGAGGAAGCGAGAGCAGCAATGATAGTCAATATTCTGATTGTAGCGCTTATCTTCGGGTACTCCGGCTGGATGCTGTACCGTCATGTTCAAAAGGGCAAAGAAGGCGCCTGTGCCGGCTGTGACAAAAGCAAAACCTGTTCGGCCGCATCGCTGGATTCACCTTTGTCCTGCTGCGGAACTACAGCCGATCCCAAACACTAGATCCGTCTGCGTCTCTAGAGAAAAGAATACAATTCGTTTAGAATCCTTGGCATGCGGGTATGTTAGTTATAAGCAATTACAGCCAGACCATACCAAGGAGGAATTACCATGAACACCAAAAAGACATTGTTTACTACGGTAGCATTGGGAGCAGCCTACTTGCTGAAGAATAAGAATACGCGGGACAAGATCATGAATGGGGTCCAGTCCTTTACTGCACAGATGAAAGCCAGAAAATAGGATGTAACTCAAACTAAACTCGCTTCTTTCAATAATAGTCCAAGCTTAAACAGCCGCAGTCCCGGGAATCCGGAGACTGCGGCTGTTTAGCTACATACGGGTCATAACAAGTTTATGAAGAGAACTGTGCAGTATCTGCCTCGAATCCAGAGCCAGGAGCTAAGCGGAGCAGATATTCCAGCAGCGTACGCACCATCACACCCGTTGCCCCCTTGGGGTTCACTCCCCGCTCTTTCGACAAAAATGCCGTTCCGGCAATGTCCAGATGAATCCATGGCAGACCTTCGGCAAATTCGCCGATGAATAATCCGGCTGTAGTAGCTCCGCCGTATCTTCCGGCAGCATTGCGGATATCGGCGACCTCGCTTTTTAGCATCTCGCGGAATTCCGGATAGACGGGCAGGGCCCATATCTGCTCGCCTGACAGCCTGGAGGCCTCCAGAAGCTCCGCCAGGAACTCTTCATCATTCGTTACAGCGCCCGTAGCCACATCGCCCAGAATGGACAAGACGGCCCCGGTTAGCGTGGCGACATCAATAATCCGTTCCGCTCCCCACTCCCGCGCGTACGTGATTGCATCTCCCAGAACCACTCTGCCTTCCGCATCGGTATTCAGCACTTCAATCGTTCTTCCGCTGAGGGAGGTTATAATATCACCAGGTTTAAAAGCATTGCCTGCCGGCATATTCTCCGCCGACGGAATAAGCATGACCACGTTGATCCGGGGGCGCAAACGCCCCAAGGCCTCCATGACTCCGAGTACTGCGGCTGCACCGCCCATGTCACTGATCATATCCTCCATCCCAGGAGCTCTTTTGAGCGAAATACCTCCAGTGTCGAAGGTGATGCCCTTGCCGACAATCCCCACCACATTCTCCCACTGATTGGTTCCCTGATAGCGAATGGCTATCATACGCGGCGGATTCACACTGCCTTTGCCTACGGCCTGTAATCCGCCCATTCCCTTAAGCTCAATCTCACGTTCATCCAGCACCTCAGCAGGAAGGCCGTGGCGTTCGGCTACTTCTATGGCTGCTGCCGCAAGCTCTGAAGGGGTCAGCAGATTACCCGGGAGATTGGTTAAGTCCCTGGCCAGATTCGTCGCTTCCCCAAAAGCCTGCCCCCGCAACACGCCTGATTTCCAGCGCTCATCCTCTGACTCTTCGGTCTGACGCTCCATATGCAGCCTTACGGCGCTTAAGCCGGCGTAGCCCGGCTGCTCCAGCTTGTATTGTCTGCGGCGGTAGGCCCCAAGGACCAGGCCTTCTGCAAGGACCTGGCCTGCTGTCTCTGCCTTCAGGGTCTCAGGCAGCTGGTTCAGCTGATCGGGGATCTGCACGATCAGGGTAGCAGCCTTCAGTCTGTGAGCCGCCCTGGCGGCCTGTGCCATCAGCAGCCGCAGGTCATGGGCTGATGCGCTGCCATTGCCGCTTCCGGCCAGAATGACAACCGGCAGCTCCGGACGGCCAGTCACCGGCAGCAGGTAAATTTGCCCCAGCTTGCCGCTAAACAGCCCTGCCCTGGACAACAGGCTGATCCTCTCCGCCCATTCCGCCGAAAGTCCTTCTCCCTGCGCCTGTGCCTCCGAGACTATGAAACATAAGGCATCGCCTTGCAGCGAAGCTGCCTCTGAACCGCTGCTCCATTCAATATTCATGCTGCACCCCTCCACTGACTCACTGTATTATTCCAAATAACGCAGACAGGGCTGATCTCCCGCACATGACCGTGCACTGCAGGAATCAGCCCTTAATATATTGATTATAACCCGGAAGCCTGAAAATACCGAGTCTATTGTGAGATTAATGAATGAGCGGAAGCGAAATCACGAACCGGGTTCCCTCATTCAGCCGGCTGCTGACAGAGATGCAGCCTCCATGATTCTTGATGATACGGTCACTGACCGAGAGTCCTAATCCCGTACCATTCTCCTTCGTGGTAAAGAAAGGATTGAACAGCCTATCCAGTGTGCAGATATCCATGCCCTTGCCATTGTCAGAGATAAAAATCCGCACCTCTGTTCCTTCTTTGCGCGCTCCGACCTCTATTCTGCCCATGGAATCATCCGCTCTCTCCGAGATCGCTTCCATAGCATTCCGAATCATGTTTAAGACGACCTGCTTCATTTGTTTCGTGTCTCCGGAGATGAACAGATCTTCCTGAAGCACCTGCAGATTAATCTGGCAGCCCTTCATCAGAGCTTCACTCTCCGTAAGCAGAACGACTTCCTTAAGGAGCGCCGAGACAGGAATCATACTGACCTGTGGCACCGAAGGCTTGGAGGAAGTCAGAAATTCATGAATAATGTCATTGGCACGATCAATCTCAGCCAATATAATCTTCGCATACTCCTCCTTGCCGAGCAGGTGAAGATGGGGATGCAGCAATTGAATAAAACCCCGGATCGCAGTCAGCGGGTTGCGGATCTCATGAGCAATTGAAGCCGATAATCTGCCGAGCATCGCCAGACTGTCGTTCTGGTATGCTGTCTGTTCAATCAGCTTGAAGTCTGAGATCTCTTTGAGCGTGAACAGGTAGCAGCCCTTCATCTGCTCACCGCTGCAGAGAGAGGCGCGCCAGTAACGGCCATATTCATCTACAAATTCATAGCTTGGCTTACCTTTGACCACCATTTCACGGTAGCTCCGCAAAACGAGCTTCTTCTTAAAACGGCTTAGTTGAATATGGCTTATCAAATGAGTCAGGGTGCAGCCAAGCAGAGAATGACGGCCCAGCTCCAATATGCCGTACATCTGCTTGTTTACAAACGTCAGAACTCCCTCTTCATCAAAAAGCAGAATCCCGCTGTCGATATGCTCCAGTACATCCTCATATGTAGTATCCATCGGTCCGGATTGAAACGTTCTTGCCGGTAAAAGCAAGCTTTCCTGATATTGGCTTATCACGATACGAAGTTCCCCCTTTTACTGCAATTGACGAAGACGCTTAAGCGACATCAAATTACTATGTATATGAGTATATGACGAAGCCGCCAGAACATTCGGAAATCGTATTATATTATCCAACCGTTTCAACTATATTCCAATCATATCCAAGAGAAGAAGACAACGCAATCGGAGAAACTGTCGAATGATAAAAATATTCTTAAAATGATTCTTAAGACACATTAAATATCGTTAGAATGTTTCGTTTCCTGCAAATACAATGAAAAGAGCCTCCGCATTTCGCGAAGACTCTCCTCTTTTATGACATTCCGTGGAAGCATTAAGCTTGGTATTCAGGCTTTCTGCTGCAGCCGGTGACGCCGCTGACTCATAACCGCCAGACGCTTCTTCAGTTCACGTTCCCATTTGGTATCGCCAATTTGTTTGGCTACGGCCAGCAGGTCAAGCGACATGTCGATTTGGCTGCGCACAATAGCGAGCGGATCCTCGCTCTCCATATTTATCACATTCTCGAAGATTGCTTCCTCATCTTCCATTACATAATCCTGGAAATCAACATCCGTAACTCCGTCGCCATGGGCATATTCTGCCAGGATTTCATATTCATTTTCGACTTTATAATGTACCTCTACCCGGTGGCATACCGGACAAAAAAGCAGGGGAACATTATGGACTTGCGTGCGATAATGCTTTAGGGTCCCCTTAGTTCCAACCATACTCGCTCCACAGCAAAAGCTCATTTTTGTTCACCCTCCTTGATTTTTTCCGTTGAATTCCTATTATTATATTACACAATGGCAGGAGAGATTCCTCTCCTTGAAGCTATATATTAACCTTTACGCCCATTTTCAAACGGCTTGTCCGCTAAGGATGGGCCGTTTTGGTGCAAAAAACCCCCTTGACGGGAAATACTCCCGCAAGGAGGTTCTCTTCGTATATCAAAGATCGCAGCTGATGAGGACCGGCAGCTTACAGATTCTTGTCGCCCGGTTTCCAGTTCATAGCGCACAGCCCGCCGGATTGCAGGGCCTGCAGTACACGCAGAGTTTCTTCCACACTGCGGCCTACATCATTGTGGTTAACCACTTGATATTTCAGTTCGCCGTCAGGATCGATAATGAACAATCCGCGGAGTGCGATACCTTCTTCTTCGATCAGGACGCCGTAATCGCTGGCAACCTTCTTCGTGATATCAGACGCCAGCGGGAAGTTAACCGGACCAAGGCCATTCATATCCTTAGGGGTTGTCAACCAGGCTTTGTGGCTGTGGATGGAGTCGATGCTCACACCAAGAATTTCTGTATCGAGTTCTGCGAAATCAGCCGCAGCATCACTCAGTGCTGTAATTTCGGTCGGACATACAAATGTGAAATCAAGCGGATAAAAGAAGAATACAAGCCATTTGCCGCGATAGTCGGACAAGCTAACCTTACCGAAATCCTTACCGTCGCCCGTTACTGTCTCCATGAAGAAATCAGGGGCTGGTTTACCTACCAAACGTTCTGCCATTGCTTAAATCCTCCTTTGATTATGTAAGAAAAACAACTACGGTGCCGTTAGCCGGTGCAATATGCTTTTCTTGATTTTGATGGGATGGTTACATTGTTGCTGCTACAGAACAAATGTTATCATCGTACAAAATCAAAGTCAATATTACATTGATTACTTTTTTATAATTATTATAAATAAGCAACATTTTGTGAAGTTTTTCTTCTTTCTGCGTCAAAGGAGGGCATATGTGGTAGAACTAGGCTTTGCGGATAGCGGCAACAATCAGATCGCCCATCTCTGTAGTACTGATTGCCTTGCTCTTGTCTACAGCGATATCGCTGGTCCGGTGGCCGGCATCGAGCACCTCAGCGACAGCTGCTTCTATGGCAGCCGCTGCCTCTTCGTAGCCGAAGGTCATGCGGAACATCAGCGCAAGCGACAGAATCGTCGCGATCGGATTCGCGAGCCCCTGGCCGGCAATATCAGGCGCAGAGCCGTGTACCGGCTCGTAGAGGCCGTAGCTGCCTTCTCCCAGTGAAGCCGAAGCCAGCATACCGATGGAACCGGTCAGCATCGCTGCTTCATCACTCAGGATATCTCCGAACATATTCTCAGTAACGATGACATCGAAGCTTGAAGGACGGCGCAGCAGCTGCATTGCACAGTTATCCACCAGTACATGCTCCAGCTCTACCTGCGGATATTCCGGCGCCAGTCTGTTCACTACCTCACGCCAGAGGCGCGAGGTCTCCAGGACATTGGCTTTATCGACACTGGCCAGCTTATTGCGGCGTTTGCCGGCTATCTCGAACGCCTGGCGTACAATGCGCTCTACTTCTGTTACATTGTATACGCAGGTATCCACAGCTTCTTCCCCGTGTTCACCCTGACGGCGCAGCTTCTCACCGAAATAAATACCGCCTGTCAGCTCACGCACCACCATCAGGTCCGTGCCTTCCAGTACTTCCGGTTTCAGCGTTGAAGCATCCTTCAGGCAGTCGAAGACAACTGCAGGACGCAGATTGGAGAACAGACCCAGTGCTTTGCGGATACCCAGCAGTCCGGTTTCCGGACGCAGCTCCTTCGGATTGTTGTCCCACTTCGGTCCGCCAACGGCTCCCAGGAGTACGGCATCTGCACTGCGGCAGATTTCCAGCGTATCCTCCGGCAGCGGTGTTCCTCTCTCATCAATGGCAATCCCGCCGAAGAGGGCATGCTCCGTTTCAAATGCTAGGCCGAACACTTCTTCCGTTCTTTTCAATACTTTTTCCGCTTCTGCCACAACTTCAGGTCCGATACCGTCCCCGGCAATTACGGCGATTTTCTTAACCTCGCTCATTCCTGTCACTCCTTAGGTAGTCCTGCTGCTCGCAGACATAGTTCTTCTGTATATTGTTGTATCATAACAACAGACAAAGGACAAAGATATAGATTCTATTGAACTGATAGGCGAAGCCTATAGGAGTACGGTTACCGTATCTTGCACAGATAAAAACTGCACCGCAGTTTGCTCTTGATTCTTAAGTTGTTTACAATTAGTATGCAATTGTTGTATATAACCGTTAGTCCATCTTAATGAGGGAGTGATACTAAGGTGCAATATACTAAGCTTGGCAAGTCCGGTATGAAGGTTAGCCGCCTCTGTCTGGGAACGATGAATTTCGGGCCGATTACCGACGAGAAGGAAGCCTTCCGCATCATGGATGCTGCGCTGGACGCCGGAGTCAACTTTTTTGATACTGCTAACGTGTATGGTTGGGGTGAGAATTCCGGCCTGACCGAGACCATTATCGGGCGTTGGTTCAAGCAGGGCGGCGGACGCCGTGAAAAGGTTGTGCTCGCCACTAAGGTCTATGGCGCAATGAGTGACAAGCTGGATGGTCCAAACGATGAGGCCGGCCTCTCTTCCTATATTATCCGCAGGCACCTGGAAGCCTCTCTGCAGCGTCTGCAGACCGATCATGTTGAACTCTACCAGATGCACCATATCGACCGAAACGTGTCGTGGGACGAGCTGTGGGGCGCCTTTGAGCTTGCTGTCAGCCAGGGCAAGATCGGTTATGTCGGCTCCAGTAACTTTGCCGGCTGGGATATTGCCGTAGCCCAGCAGGAAGCGAAGGCCCGCGGGTTCCTGGGTCTGGTATCGGAGCAGCATAAATACAGCCTCACCTGCCGTCTGCCGGAGCTGGAGGTTCTGCCTGCTGCCCAGCATCTCGGTCTTGGAATTATCCCGTGGAGCCCGCTTGACGGGGGACTCCTCGGCCGCAATGCCTTGAAGAAGATCGAGGGGAGCCGCAGCGGGGGCAATTCAGAACGTGTAGAGCAGCATAAGAGCCAGCTGGAAGCCTTTGCGGAGCTGAGTCTGGAGCTGGGCGAACCGCAGGATAATATCGCACTGGCCTGGCTGCTGGCCAATCCTGCGGTGACGGCTCCGATTATAGGACCGCGTACACTGGAACAATTCGAAAGCGCGCTGCGCAGCCTGGAGATCACTCTGGACGAGTCCGTGCTGAAACGTCTGGACGAGATTTTCCCGGGACCCGGCGGTGCTGCTCCGAAGGCTTATGCCTGGTAAGCAGGGTTTAAGAACCCCGATCTGACTCGTATTCTTGTTCTATAGCAGGTCATAAAAAGAGCTGTTCACCGGCAATTATTCCGGTAAACAGCTCTTTGTGCGATTTATTGTGCAGTGTCCACCGTCACAGAACCATTGCTGGTGGACAATGTAACTTCATGGGTTCCGCTGCCAAGCACAGCTGTTCCATTGTTATCATCGCCATCCCAGGTAACATTCCCTTTAAGCGAACCATTGCTCGTATCCGCATGAATTGTCGCATCCGTAACAGCCGGCAGGCCCACTATAATCTTGCCATTGCTGGATTTCAGCTCCCAGTCGCCTGTCACCGCAGAATTGACCGTAATCTTGCCGTTGCTGCTCTTGGCAGATAAGGAGCCGTCGATATTGCCTAGTGTAATCGCCCCGTTCGAGCTGACCAGCTCCACTTTACCCTGTATATTCTGCACGGTTACTGTACCATTGCTGGTGTGAGCCTCCACGCCTCCGGTAATATCATGGATATCCATTGTCCCGTTGCTGGTGTCCACATCCATGCCTGCTGTCAGACCGGCAGCTTCGATGGATCCGTCGCTGGTCTCTACCTGGGCGGCTAAATTCCGCGGGATGCTAACATTCAGGTAAGGAGCTTTGACATTAATTCCGAACTGGATGTTCGCGAGCCAGCCGGAATCTCCTTCCAGCTCCATGACAAGCGTGTCGCCTTCGGTCGTCACTTTCCATTTACGCTCTAGTGCGCTTGCTGCTTCACTGTCCGTATTGCCCGGCAGCTCCAGCTTTCCTTCATATTCCAGGGTGTTTCCTTGTACGCCTTCAATCTTAACCTTGCCGTCAGGCAATTCAATCCGTACATTCTTAATTTCCTGATTCACTTCTACCGTCCCGCTTACCGGGACAAGCGTTGTATTGCCCAAGATACTGCTCAGCGAGCCGCCGGCCAGCACCGTCTGTGCCCCGCTTGCCGCGACAAGCACGATAATCAGCACAATCGCCCAGCCGCTCACACGGCTCTTGACATCCGATTTAATGAAGAGCCTAAGCAGCATCTCCAGCCCGAACAGAATAAGCAGTGCCGGCCAGATATAGCCCAGCGCCTCGTAAGTGATTACATCGTACTGGGCAAGTACTACAATGACCCCAATCACAATGCAGCCTATTGCGGCGGTAAAGCTGCCGATTTTCCATCTCCCCATAATTCATTTCCCCATTTCACTATACTTTAGAATTGTTCTTCAGCATTCTCAGTCCATATCCGATCAAGGCAAGAGACAGCACGATCGCCCCGATGTTCATGTCATTGAGTATTCTCCAGAGGGTTGGAAATACCGTAATGAGCATTAGCATAATACCCGCTATGACACAGCCTATGCCTACCCATACCGGATTAACATCATCATGCGGATACACCGGAGGTGCCGGCATTCCCATAGTCCAAGGTGCCCCGAAGCTGTCCGGATGGAACATCATCCGCTCATGCTCAGCCGCAGAGAGCTTCATCCAGGCCGCTTTTTGCAGCGCATCGAATAGTTGATAGAACCAGAGTGCTGCCAGCGCGAACGGAAATACGGTGGGCATCGACGGAATGAACATAATACACAGCGATGCTCCAAGCATATACTCAAGACCCAGTTTTTTAAAGCCTAAATACATATGGCCCAGTCCCGGAACCATCGCCAGGAGAAAAGTGAGCCAGCGTCTTTTCTTAATCATATAATAACCTCCTAAAAGTTTTGCGGAACATCCGCTTCTCAGAACTCTCTTTACAGCAAAGCTGCTTCGAAAGCATATGCTGAGTTTTGCGGAACATCCGCTTCTTCGAAATCTTCTTTGCAGCAAAGCTGCTTCTATCGTACGCAGGTTTTAATTAGTATGAATTAGCCGGAATAGCCCCTGCGGATTGTTGGATTATTTGCCTTGAGGGCCGAACCAGGCGCTGACTGAAGTGGACATTTGCCCATTAATTTCGGTAATGCCGTAGGCAAGGTGTTCGAACACACCGAACTGCAGCAGGAGAAAAGTCAGCCCCACGGCAACGCCATAATGCATCCAGGAGGTTCCCGGGGCGGTACGCCGTCTGGACATCGTTGCTTTAATCACCCGTTCCCTGCGGCCATTCTCCATACGGTCAATCTTAGCCATCACATCCGCTGTAAGATCAGGGAAGTCCATAGGCTGCATTGCTTCCTGGCCAAGGCCGTCCAGCCCGGCTTCCATCTCATTCCACAGCGCCGCGAGACCGCGTGCCTCTTCCAGCCATTGCGCGCAGTCGGGACAGGACTCGGCATGCAGGCGGATTGTCTGCTGCGCCTCAGGCGGCAGCTGGCCATCGATATAATGCGGCATCCATTCTTTTACTGTTGCACAATTCATCGCCATTCCTCCCCGCTTTTGCGCATCATCTGTCTGGCCCGATACAGCTGCGATTCAACCGTTTTGACCGAAATCCCTTTCTGATCGGCAATCTCCTGATACGAGTGTCGCTGAAAATAGTACAGCTGCACAACCGACCGGTACGGCTCTGTCAGACTGTTCAAATTCTCATCGAGCTCCTGGGAGGCTTCCTTGCGGAGCGCCGCCTGCTCAGGCGTTTGCGAAGTCACCCAATCATTCTCCGTGTAGTCCGCAGTGCTCCGGTGCCGCCATTCCCGGTCATTGGCCCGTTTCCAGTCCAGACAGGTCCGGTAAGCAATCCGGTACAGCCATGTGGAGAATGAAGACTGTCCTCTGAAGGAGGGAAGAGCCTTATAGGCCTTGATGAAGACTTCCTGGGCCATATCCTTGGCCGACTCGGCTTCTCCTGTGATTTTGATGCATACACTGTATACCATGCCCTGATAGCGTGTCACCAGGTGCCCGAAGGCCTGATGCTCTCCGCTGAGCACAGCAGTAATCCACTCCGTCTCTTCCAAGTAATTCTTCCCTCCTTCAGTTACATAACGTTAGACGCCGGGCAGGCTGATCCCCCTGCAGGACATGCGAAATTTTTAAAAAATAATTTTTGCAGTCTATTTTACTTTACTATATCCTACATGGGGCTTATCCTCTACAGAAAGGGAATTCCTTTTTCTTGTCGAATTCATTTATCATCATGGCTAGGCAGCATACAAATAGAAACGGCTGCTCCTCCTTAAGAGGATGGTATGCGTTTCAGTGATAAAGATAAGGAAAGCGGTGGACAGAAATGATTCGAGCTATGCTAGTGGATGATGAACGTCTTGCACTTATAAAACTTCAGCTCATGCTTGAAGAATTAACGTCAGTACAGATCCTTGCCGCCTTTACAGACCCTTATGAAGCGGTAAAAGCAGCACCGGAGCTGGACCCGGAAGTTATTTTCCTGGATATTGATATGCCCGAGATGAATGGAGTTCAAGCTGGTGAAATCCTGCAGAATCTTTGCCCCCGTGCCAAAATCATATTTGTGACTGCATACAATAACTACGCTGTAGATGCTTTTGAGCTAAACGCACTTGATTATGTATTGAAGCCGGTAAGCAGAAGCAGGCTGGTGAAGACTATTCAGCGTCTGGAGGAACGGATCGAGCTGGAGCCCGACAATAAAATTACAGATCATCAAATCATGATCCGCAGCCTCCAGTCCCTGCGTTTCGAGCGCGGCGGACAGCCGCTAAGCAATATTCGCTGGCGTACCTCGAAAGCCCAGGAGCTGTTTGCTTATCTTTTTCATAACCGTAACCGGTTTGTCAGCAAGGACAGCCTGATCGATCTCCTGTGGCCTGATTTCAATCTCAAAAAAGCCTCAACCCACCTGTACACTACCATTTATCAGGTAAGGCAGTGCTTGAAGCAGGGAGAAATCGATCTCCCCATCAATAATGTCAGCGGCGGAGAAGGCTATACCCTGGAGACCGGGGGCGCTTTAATTGACAGCTACGAATGGGAGAAAGGCCTTCTTACTCTGGAGCCGGTCAGCGCAGGCAATATTCAAGAGCATCAGCGTCTGCTGGATTTCTACACTGGTGATTATTTGGCCGACTACGATTATTTGTGGGCTGAGAGTGAACGTCAGCGGCTCCGGACGATCTGGCTGCATCATGCGCTGAGTCTGGCAGCGTTCTATATAGAGACCAGCAAACTCCCGGAGGCTGTTACGATATATCAGCGTATTGTCCGTCTTCAGCCTTACTTCGAACAGGGATATTTCGGGCTTATGAAAACGTATGATATCATCGGTGAACGCTCAGGGGTCGAGGAGCAATATAACACGATGACAGCTCTTTGGAACGGGGAACTGGGGATTGGCCTGCCGGCAAATATAACCCGCTGGTACGAGGAATGGAAGCAGCATAATTTCAGAAGTCTGTGAATTAATCTTATTCTTCTGCTGAATATAAGAACAAGACAACCCGCCCGTAGCATTTGCTTCGGGCGGGTTGTCTGTATACCAGTATAACCTTATTTATGCTATCTCTGATTACTCCGGTTTATTGCGTGTCTTGAATCTGCGTGCCAGGATAATCCCCAGAACGATCAGTCCCCCACCCATCAGATACAATGGGAGCGGGCTTTCTTCCCCTGTCTTAGGGAGATCTCCAGGCAGGCCATCTTCACCGGAGGTTGTATCAGTTACCGTACCTGTCGGCACCTCGTCAACACCCACCTCAATAATGATATCCTGATCATTGCCGTCTTCATCCGTTACAGTAATGGTGAACTTATCCTTTCCGGTATATCCCGGATCAGGAGTATAAGTCCATTTGCCGTCTGGTGTAATGACTACTGTACCATGTGACGGTTCCACACTAATGCTTGGAATGCCGCCCAGCGGAATCTCCCCATCGATTGGAATATCCTCAACAGTCGTTGCTGACGTAGCCTGTGGCGTCGGTGCGCTGCTTACTGCAGGTGCAGTAGGACTTAAGGTCGCTATTGGTGTAGGTCCCGGTGTAAACGTCACGCCAGGTACTCCTGTTGCGGAAGGACCTGGTGTACTAGTTACACCTGGCGTTACCGTACTAACCGGAGTAGGTGTTGGTGTAACCACCGGGTTCGTTCCGGGTGCTCCTGTCGGTGCCGGTATGTCTTTATTCGTAATTGGGGCCAGCACCTTTTGTACCTTCGAATCAATGATGATGCTGCGCTCCGTTGAATCCAAATAATAGCCGGTTGGAGCCACGGTTTCCTGCAATGTGTATACTCCAAGCTTCAAATCATCGAATACAATTTCACCGTTCGCATTGGTAGTTTTCGTTGCTACAACAATCTTGCTGGAATTCGTGAGCTTGAACTCTGCTCCGGCAAGCTTTTTCGTCGCGTCAGCAGCGTCTACCTTGATGAGCTTAAGTGAACCCAGGGTTTCCACGTTCTTAATAGGAGCCAGCACCTGCTGGGCCTTCCCGCTGATTGTGATGTTACGCACTGTCCCATCCAGATCATATCCCGCTGGAGCCTTTGTTTCCTCCAGCGTGTACGTACCCAGCTTCAAATCATCGAATACAATTTCACCGTTCGCATTGGTTGTCTTCGCTACCACAATCTTGCTGGAATTTGTGAGCTTGAACTCTGCTCCGGCAAGTTTTTTCGTCGCGTCTGCGGCGTCTACCTTAACGAGCTTGAGTGAACCTAAGGTCTCCTGGTTCGTGATTGGTGCCAGCACCTGCTGGGCTTTCACAGTGATTGTGACGTCCTTCGGCGTTGAATCTAATTCATACCCGGATGGAGCCTTGGTTTCTTCCAGCGTGTACGTACCCAGCTTCAAATCATCGAACACAATTTCACCGTTCGCATTGGTAGTTTTCGTTGCTACAACAATCTTGCTGGAATTCGTGAGCTTGAACTCTGCTCCGGCAAGCTTTTTCGTGTCATCAGCAGCGTCTACCTTGATGAGCTTAAGTGAACCCAGTGTTTCCACGTTCTTAATCGGTGCCAGCACCTGCTGGGCCTTCCCGCTGATTGTGATGTTATGCACTGTCCCATCAAGATCATATCCGGCCGGAGCTTTGGTTTCCTCCAGTGTGTACGTACCCAGCTTCAAATCATCGAACACAATTTCACCATTCGCATTGGTAGTTTTCGTTGCTACAACAATCTTGCTGGAATTTGTGAGCTTGAACTCTGCTCCGGCAAGCTTTTTCGTCGCGTCAGCAGCGTCTACCTTGATGAGCTTAAGTGAACCCAGGGTTTCCACGTTCTTAATCGGTGCCAGCACCTGCTGGGCCTTCACAGTGATTGTGACGTCCTTCGGCGTTGAATCCAATTCATACCCGGCCGGAGCCTTTGTTTCTTCCAGCGTGTACGTGCCCAGCTTCAAATCATCGAACACAATTTCACCGTTCGCATTGGTAGTTTTCGTTGCTACAACAATCTTGCTGGAATTCGTGAGCTTGAACTCTGCTCCGGCAAGCTTTTTCGTCGCGTCAGTTGCATCGACCTTAACAAACTTAATCGAGCCGATGGTTTCTATATTCGTAATCGGGGTCAGAACAAGCTGATCCTTCGAAGTAATTTTGACATTGCGTACCCTTGCATCCAAATCATATCCGTAGGGGGCCTTGGTTTCCACCAGGGTATAGTCCCCAAGATTCAGATCTGTGAATTCAATTTCACCATCGTTATTCGTAACACGCGTTACCGCCACATTTGTGCTGGTACTCGTGAGTCTGAACTCTGCTCCGGCAAGCCTCTTATTCACATTATTATAATCTACCTTACTTATCTTGAGTGAGCCCAAGGTTTTGGTGTTCTTGATTGGGTCCAGCACCAGCTGATCCTTTGAATCAATCTTGATAGTACGCACCGCTCCATCCAGATCATATCCGGCCGGAGCCTTGACTTCCTCCAGTGTGTACGTTCCAAGCTTCAAATCATCGAATACAATTTCACCATTGGCATTGGTAGTCCCTGCCGCAACCACAGCATTGCTGGAATTGTATAATTCGAACTTTGCTCCTGAGAGCTTCTTCGTTCCGTCCGCTGCATCCACCTTTATAAGCTTAAGTGAGCCTGTGGTTGCTTTATTGGGGATTGACGGCAGAATCTGCTGTACTTTCGAATCAATCTTGACATTACGCACCGTTTCATCCAATTCATACCCGGTTGGAGCTCCGGTCTCCTTCAGTGTATAGTCTCCGAGCTTCAAATCATTGAATACTATTTCACCATTGGCATTGGTAGTCGCCGTTGCCACCATAGCATCGCTGGAATTGTAAAGCTCGAACTTCGCTCCGGCCAGCTTCTTCGTTCCGTCCGCCGCATCTACCTTAACAAGCTTGAGCGAACCCAAGGTTTCTTTATTCGTAATTGGAGCCAGCACCTGTTGTACTTTCGAACTAATTGTGATGTTGCGCACCGTGGAATCCAAATCATATCCGGCCGGAGCCTTGGTTTCCTCCAGTGTATATGCTCCAACCTTCAGATTATCGAATATAATTTCACCACTGGCGTTAGTAGTTGCCGCTGCCACCATTGCATTGCTGGAATTGTATAGCTCGAACTTCGCTCCGGCAAGCTTCTTCGTACTGTCAGCTGCATCTACCTTAACCAGCTTGAGCGAGCCCAGAGTTGCTGTGTTCTTGATCGGTTCCAGAACCTTCTGCACATCCGAGTCGATCGTAACGCTCTGCTTTGTTGAATCCAGTTCATATCCGGCCGGAGCAGCAGTTTCCTGATAGGAGTAGGTTCCGAACTTCAAATTACTGAATACAATTTCCCCGCTGGCATTGGTAGTAGATGTTGCCACTAGAGTATTGCTGGAATTGTATAACTCAAACTTTGCTCCTGCAAGCTTCTTCGTTGCATCATCTTTATCTACCTTTATTAGTTTAAGCGAACCTTGAAGTGCTTCATTAGTAACCGTCACAGCATTTTGTTGAGCCGGATCAATAGTTACGGGAACACTATTACCATTAAGCTTATATCCAGCCGGTGCTTTAGTTTCTTTGTATGTGTAGCTTCCTCCCATTAATTTCGTAAAAATCACTACGCCGTTTGCATCGGTAGTTCCCGTTCCTACCAATTTATTTGCTGCATCATACAGTTCAAACTCTGCACCTGCAAGTTTTTTGGACGAATCATCCTGGGCAACCTTAGTCAGCTTGAGCGAGCCGTTATAATCATTCGTAACGGTCAGCAGAACAGGTGTAGAAGAATTAATGGTTACTGTCCGCGCTGTAGTATCCAGTGCATATCCGGTGGGTGCCTTTGTTTCCTTTAGAACATATTTACCGGCCCGCAAATTAGTGAACTCCAGATTGCCAGCTGAATCACTGGTTGCTCTCACTGTATCCTTCAGTTCTGTACCTACAATACGACCCAGGGAGAACTCAGCACCCTGAAGATTTTTAGTTTGGTCTGCATTTGTTTTCAGCACCTTAAGCGAGCCTTTCACACCGCTGCCCGTACCTCCGGTATCAACA
The DNA here is from genome assembly GCF_037963255.1 of Paenibacillus sp. FSL H8-0259. Lineage (NCBI taxonomy): Bacteria > Bacillati > Bacillota > Bacilli > Caryophanales > Paenibacillaceae > Paenibacillus > Paenibacillus sp. FSL H8-0259. Next base: position 1,726,653 of record NZ_CP150147.1, on the reverse strand, counting down.
ATGGTGAAGCTTTGGGTGAATGGAAAAGGTTTACTTACCTGCTTGGCACCCATTCCGCTAAATGCAACATTATTGGTTACAGCTACAGTTCCTACTGCTGTAATAACAGACTGATACTTGAGAATATAGGGTTTGGTAATGGGGTTCGTAAACGCCAGCTTAAAGATGTCTACCCCGCTTGGGTTTGTGGTGAATTGGAGCGTATAATCTGTACCCTGAACTAATTTCGTGCCAGTCTCAGCAACTGTTCCAGCCGCGTTAACTGTAGTATTAAAGACCTGAAAACTTGCAGGCAATAACACCTGATTGGTACTCGGAGTATCTACAATCTCTGCATTGCTCACTGCGGATTGGTTAGCGTTAATGGTCATCGTCCAATTTATTAACGTTTGATCTGAACTATCAACCACACCTGTTTTAGTTACATATTGTCCACCATTCGGTATAGTGAGGGGGGAATTCTGGAGCACTCCCGAGACTGCCGTGCCCTGCGCATTATACAAGGTGGCTTTATTGGTGAGAGTCCCCTCGCTAACATCTCCTGCTATAAATTCTGTTTTGAAAACTACATAAAAGGCATAATTAATAGCTTTCTTAAATTTAACCTTCAGCTGAAGTCCATCGGCAGTTACACTTGCATCATAATCAGCAGGACTCACAGGATCTCCCTGTTCAGGATTTCCACTTACATTGTAATTTAACTCATATACCTCTACAGTCCCAGTATCTCCTCCAGCCATCTGTTGGCTTGCCGGAAACGTGTCAACTAGTTCTGCACCTGCAGCCAGTTCTCTTTTGTTATAATTGGCTCCAACTTTCCAGGTGGTTCTCTTGCTGGCTGTATCGTACGAGCCTTCCTTGAATCCATTATTCTTGACTTTAACGTTCGGATCAAAAGTAGCTGAGGACGTCTGTGCTGGTGTGCCAACAGCCTTCTCTTGCCATACAACCGAGGCAGTGTTAGTGAAAGTAGTTGCGTTAGTTTTCAGCTTGTAATAATCGAAATTGGTACTGTAAGTGATCGTATACGCCTGAGTGATGGGTTTTAAAAATTTAATTTCGAAACCATCATTTGTTTTGAAGTCACTATTTCCCAGATTGGTAATCTCATAATCGGTACCCTCAACCAGCGCAGGAGAAATAACCGGCTTCCCGATCAGCTGCAATCCGGCATTTCCGAATTTATCAGTCAATACCAGATTGGTCATTGTTTTTTTGTCTTCATTAATTTTAATCGTCCATTTAACGGTTTTGTTCCAATAATCTATGTTTGACGGTGATTGTTTAGTTAAAACACGTTGGGTAAGCGAAGTCGTAGCTGTTACGGGCACCCCGTTATAGGTGACTGTATTCGTAACATTCCCGGTAGTATAGACGCGGTCTGCTACCTTTGTTTTGTATACAATCCGGTAGGCAGACTGTATGTCGTTAATGAATTTAAGCTCAAACCCAGCTTTGGAAGTAGTGTCAGCCAGTTGGGTTACGGTATAGTCCGTACCTAATATCAACTTTGCGCCATCATCCGTACCGTTTCCGTTTTGATCCAGCTTTACTTTATAAATTTCCATTGATCCGGCAACATAATCCTGAGTGATGTCGAAAGTATCGGTTAGAACAGCTTTATCCGCTGTTATTACCTTTTCATTATAGTTATATTTGATTTGCCAAGTAATTTCCTCTGAAGTTGAATTATAACCCAAAGATGATTTTTCCAGCGTTTTGCCCAAGTTAATATTAACCTCTGCAGAGGCAGTTTGAGGTGAGCCATTAGCAGTCAGTGTAGCTGTATTATTAAACTTTGTTTGCTCTGTAGTACTTATGTTCTTGGTAGTAAACTTTATCCGGTAGGCTTCATTTATTGAATTATTGAATCTCAGATCCAATTTGGTCAGATCGCTTGCGGTCGTGTCATAGAGTGCAGAACTGACCTGCCCGCCAAGGGTTAAGTTTCCTTTAACATCCACCGTCAAGGCATATACAGCAATAGAAGCCGGGTCCAGCTCCAAGCCTGTCTGCATGGGGTCCGTAATTACAGCATTATCAAGTTTGTTCAAAAGCGTATTTACATCAACCGTCCAGTCAATACTGCTGGCATTATATTTTTGCGGCATGGGTGTTCCGGTTTTGGTGATAGCTTTGCCGTTACTGGGTTGAACCTGGAGTGTAATTGAGTTATTGGCATTTCCCGCTATCGGAAAATGGAGCACCTGCGTTGTGCTGCCGGTAACTGTAGTTGAGCTTAGGGTGGATTCAACCCAAAAAGTTCCTTTTATATCCAATAGCCCTTCAATATTTTCATTAAAAACAAATACGACTTTATTATCTGCACCTACAGTATAAGTACCAATTCCATTAGCGAATTCACTATTAACCAGCGTACCGGAGTACGTTTGATTAATTTTTAATTGGGAAGGAAGGGTGTACGTGTACGTAGCGCCTTCGTCATACTTTGCATCCGGAAGCTCATAAGTCAAATTCAGCTTAACCATAGAATCCAGCTTGTACACACTATCCGTAACCTGCGTCCCATTTTCGTATACCGAGAGTGTTACAGTTTTAACAATATCTTCGGTAATTTCTGTGTTCATTGCATCCGCATTGACATTGGTGAAGAAACCCATTGCATTAGCGAATGATGTTATAAACAGTATTATTCCAAGCCCCAGTGCCCATTTTTTCTTTTTCATTAATCTCAAGACCTCTCCCTCTTTCATATGTATAATTTGTTCTTACATCAGTCGTGGAATGATCAGATAAGACATTAGAGCAGTGACATGAACAATTTCTGAACAGCTAAGTAATTTCTCCATTTCTCACTCCAATTTCCTATAAACCGCTTAGTATTGACAAAGAAAGTGCCAAAAGGTGTGATTATGACAAGATAAATTGTAACTAAAGTCACTGATAAATCACTGACAAACGGCTGATAAACTCATAAATCCCCCTAAGAAAAACAAAAAAGCCATTGGGCCAGCAGAATGTTCTGCTGGCCCAATGGCTTAAACTCAGGTTTTACTTTAGTGGAAAGCTTCTATATATACCGTTTTAAAGGCTGGCTTGGTCGGCCGGGAGCAGCGTCTTACGCTTCTCAATCAGCTTGTTAAGTGCATCCAGATAGGCTCTGGCACTCGCTTCCAGGATATCGGTACTGAGTCCGCGGCCCTGCGCTGCGATCTCGCCTTGGGACAGCACAACATGAACCTCACCCTGTGCGTCTTTACCTCTGCTGACTGCCTTAATCGAATAGTCGCCCAAGGTGACTTCCTCACCAGTAGCCTGATCAATGGCGTTATAGATCGCGTCTACGGAACCATTACCCTCGGCAACTGCCACAATCGGCTGCGGCTCCTGCCCGTTAATAATAACTTTGGCCGTTGGCGTAGCTTCATTACCATAAGTCACATATATTGTCTGCAGGCTGAAGGTCTCCGGTGTATCGATCAGCTTCTCTTCCAGAAGAGCCAGAATATCCTCATCCGAGACTTCCTTCTTCTTGTCCGCCAGATCCTTGAACTTGGCAAAAGCGGCATTCAGCTCTTCCTCCGGGACGTCATAGCCCAGATCACTGAGCTTGTCGCGGAAGGCATGGCGTCCGGAGTGCTTGCCCAGCACCAGCTTACTTTCTTTGAGGCCGATCGTTTCAGGTGTCATGATCTCGTAGGTGGTCTTCTCCTTCAGCATGCCATCCTGATGAATACCAGATTCATGCGCGAAGGCGTTGGCCCCGACGATGGCCTTATTCCCGGGCACTACCATCCCGGTCAGCTTGCTGACCAAGCGGCTGGTACGGGATATTTCCGACAGGACCAGTGAAGTTTTGGCGTCAAAAAATTCGCTGCGGGTCTCCAGCGCCAGCGCTACCTCTTCAATAGCCGTATTTCCTGCCCGCTCACCAATGCCGTTAATGGTCCCTTCGATCTGATCCGCGCCATTCTGAATGGCAGCAAGCGTATTGGCGGTAGCCATCCCCAGATCATTATGACAATGTGCACTGAGCTGTACCCGTTCGATATCCGGCACCGTATCCTTCAGGAATTTGAAAATCGCTCCGTATTCCGAAGGATTCAGATAGCCCACAGTATCAGGGATGTTCACCACATTGGCTCCTTCACGGATCGCCATCGACACCATTTCAGCCATGAAATCACGTTCTGTCCGGCCGGCATCCTCCAAAGAGAACTCCAGCTTGGGGAAATATTTCTTGGCATAACGGATAGCCGACTGCGCAGTTTCCAGTACCTGTGCTTTATCCATACGGAGCTTGTGCTGGCGGTGAATCGGTGATGTAGCAAGGAAAATATGAATACAAGGATCCTGTGCTCCCTGCAGCGCTTCCTTAACCGCATCGATATCACTCTCTCTGGAACGGGAGAGGCCAATCAAAGTGACGTTCTTTACGGCTCTGGCCACTGCGTTAACCGCAGCCAGATCTCCGGGCGATGCCGCAGGGAATCCGGCTTCCATCCGGTCAATTCCCAGCTTCTCCAGCTGATAGGCGATTTCCACCTTCTCGCGCGTGTTGAGGTTCACACCCGGTGACTGCTCTCCGTCACGCAGCGTCGTGTCGAACACATATATTTTCCGCATGCTGAGCACCTCCTGCAAATTGTCCATAAATCCCCAAATGCGGCTCGCAAAATTACGGCCGCATCTGAGAATCACCTATGGTTCATGTAGTCTTAAGTATATGTCCTATTTCTTAATCCAGTGCATCATTTCACGCAGCTGGCTTCCTACCACTTCTACCGGATGAGCGGCTTCGTTGCGGCGGGTAGCTGTCAGGAAGGCACGGCCGGATTGGTTCTCAAGGATAAAGTCGCGGGCGAATTTACCTTGTTGAATATCGGACAGCACTTCTTTCATTGCTTTTTTGGTTTCATCCGTGATGATGCGTGGTCCGGTTACATAATCACCGTATTCAGCTGTGTTACTGATGGAATCGCGCATAGTGGCAAGTCCGCCTTCATACACCAGGTCCACGATCAATTTCATTTCATGCAGACACTCGAAGTAAGCCATCTCAGGAGCATAACCGGCTTCTGTCAGTGTTTCGAATCCGGCTTTGATCAGTGCAGATACACCGCCGCAGAGGACAGCTTGTTCACCGAACAAATCTGTTTCTGTTTCTTCGCGGAAGGAAGTTTCGATAACTCCTGCACGGGTACAGCCGATACCTTTGGCATATGCAAGTCCGATCGCCTTGGCATTACCGGTTGCATCCTGTTCGATGGCGATCAGGCCGGGAACTCCGAAGCCTTCAACATAAGTACGGCGAACCATGTGGCCCGGGGACTTAGGTGCTACCAGCAGCACGTCTGCATCCTTAGGAGCAACGATTTGACCAAAATGTACGTTAAAGCCATGGGAGAACATCAGAGCCGCGCCGTTCTTCAGGTTCGGTTCAATTTCATTCTTATATACGGATGCCTGTGTTTCGTCCGGCATGAGAATCTGCACTACATCTGCACGGGATACTGCTTCTGCTACAGACAATACTTCAAAACCGTCATTCTTGGCAGTTTCAAAAGATTTGCCTTCACGCAGGCCGATGACAACCTGAAGTCCACTGTCACGCAAGTTCTGTGCCTGAGCATGCCCTTGGCTTCCGTACCCGATTACTGCAATTGTCTTTCCTTTTAATACGCTAAGCTCTGCATCCTGTTCATAGTACGTTGTAACTGCCATTGTCAATATCCTCCTTTAATTTGGACCCATCGTAAAGAGCGGGTGCTTCAAGAGCGCGGTGTTTCCTTACCTATGCATTGCCGTGCTCCTCAAGCCCCCGCTCTTTCGCGGGAAAGCCTAACCATATCTTAATAAATTAATGCAAGCAAGCAGTAATCCGTTAAAGCTGTAAATTGTGACGATCACGCATTACCGCGGATCATCGCCGTTACACCTGTTCGTGACAGTTCCTTAATGCCATAAGGCTTCAGCAGCTCAATCATAGCATCAATTTTCTGGGTCTCTCCAACCACCTGTACTAGTAAGCTTGTTGTTCCGATATCCACTACCGAGGCCCGGAAGGTTTCGACAACACCCATAATCTCAGGCCGTTCAGCCGGATCAGCCTTGACCTTAATCAACGCCAGCTCACGGGCAACCATGGGCTTGGAGCCAAGATCAATAACCTTGATGACATCGATCAGCTTGTAGAGCTGCTTCTCAATCTGCTCAAGCGTATGCTGGTCTCCAAGAGTAACGATAACCATCCGGGACAGCCCAATCTCTTCAGACTGGCCTACAGTTATACTCTCAATATTGAACCCCCGGCGGCCGAACAGTCCGGATACCCGCTGCAGCACACCTGGCTGGTCATTTACAAGCACGGAAATCGTATGTCTCATCACCGCTATTCATCCCCCATCAGCATTTGATCAATGGTTGACCCTTGGGTTACCATCGGGTAGACATTCTCGTCTTTAGGGACAACGAATTCTACCAGGACGGGTCCAGGTGTTTCCAGGGCTTCTTTCCACGCAGCTCCGGCTTCCTCTTTATTCGTAGCCCGCAGACCCTTAACTCCGTAAGCTTCAGCCAATTTCACAAAATCCGGACTGCCGGCAAGATCGGTATAGCTGTAACGCTTCTCATAGATGAGATTCTGCCATTGCCGGACCATTCCCAGTACCTGATTGTTGATTACAACGATTTTGACCGGAATCTTATTAATCGCACAAATCGCAAGTTCCTGTGAACACATCTGCATGCCGCCGTCACCATTAATGGAGACTACCAGCCGCTCCGGATGTGCCATTTGCGCTCCGATTGCCGCAGGGAAGCCGAAGCCCATTGTACCAAGACCACCTGAAGTAATCCATGCGCGCGGGTGATTGAATTTGTAATATTGTGCAGCCCACATCTGGTGCTGTCCTACGTCAGTAGTGACAATTGCCTCGCCTTTAGTGGTGTCATTAATCATTTGAATTACCCATTGCGGTTTCAGCTCTGACTCTGAATCTTTATAACGCAGCGGCTGATCCAGCTTCCACTGGGCGATTTGCGTTCTCCAGGCATCCGCATTCGCGGCCCGCTTTACATCAGGAATCAGCATTTCCAGCACGGTTTTGACATCGCCAACGATTGGAATATCAGGCGATACATTCTTGCCGATCTCCGCCGGATCGATGTCGATATGAACAATCTTGGCTTTGGGAGCGAAACCATCCAGCTTACCGGTCACACGGTCATCAAACCGGGCACCAATATTAATCAGCAGATCGCATTGTTGAATCGCATTGTTCGCTGTATAGGTACCGTGCATGCCCGGCATTCCCATCCACAGATCCTCCGCACTCGGATAACAGCCCAGACCCAGAAGTGTTGTAGTAATAGGAATTTCTGTACGCTTCACGAATTCATACATCGCTTCATGCGCCCCGGAGTAAATGACCCCGCCGCCTGCAATAATGATCGGACGCTCTGCAGCAGCAATGGCCTTCACCAGCTTATCAAGCTGAAGCTTGTTAGGCACAGTGCGCGGGTTGTAGCCGCGAAGGTTAACGCCTTGCTGCTGAACCGGCGTGAACAATGTCTTAGCAGCAGATACATCCTTCGGAATATCAATCAGTACCGGACCCTTGCGTCCCGTATTCGCGATATGGAAGGCCTCATGAATAATTCGCGGCAGGTCTTCAACATCCCGTACCAGATAGCTGTGCTTCGTAATCGGCATCGTTATACCGGTAATATCCGCTTCCTGAAAAGCATCTGTGCCGATCAGGCTGGAGAATACGTTCCCGGTGATTACCACCAGCGGAACAGAGTCCATGAATGCAGTAGCAATTCCTGTTACCAGATTAGTTGCCCCCGGGCCTGAAGTGGCGATACATACGCCTGCTTTGCCGCTCGCTCTGGCATATCCGTCAGCTGCATGAATCGCTCCCTGCTCATGGCGTGTCAGAATATGTTTGAAATCATCGAATCCATAAAGAGCATCATAGATATAGAGTACAGCCCCGCCCGGATATCCGAATACAGTATCCACACCTTCCAGTACTAGACTGCGCAGCAGGACTTCGGAACCTGTAATCACCTCAGGATTTTTCCATTTCTCACGTAACTGCTCTATAGACCGCACTTCTTCCGGTAATTGCGCGCTCATCAGTATTCCTCCCTTCGATTGTTCACATTCATTATTCAAATGACAGGACGTCTTTTATACAACATTTAATATTGACGAACAGGCTGTAAATCCTCCCTATTCAACAAAAAAACCTCTCGCCTCCCACGCGCAGAATAAGCGCGTGAGGGACGAAAGGTTTAGCTTCCGTGGTACCACCCATGTTTGCATTACATCTCACGATGAAATGCCTTATCAGGATACAAAAATCCATCGATGTAGGCAGGGCCCAAATCTCTGTAACCTGAAGTCCCTAACGCGGACTAAACGATTCCCCCTAATAATTCCACCGCTCTTGCTGATGGACCTTTCAGGGAAACAGCTCCGAGGTGAGCTCGTATATAAGGGATTTTGGTGGAGGTTGCAGCAGTTCCTCTCACTCTCTGAACAAAAGAGCCCTTAAAACTTCGTCCTCTTCATCGCCGATACATGTATGTTCGTTAAAATGTTTAGACACATTATATGATTTCCTCACACGGTAAGTCAATACCCATCTTGCGGATATATATTAAATTCTTCACAAAATGTTGTTCTACCCTTTCCGGAACGCCCACACCAGGCAGGGCATATGATGTACGACAATGCGTGGAAAGGGGGCATTTTATGATTCGTTACCGCAGACCCAAGCAGGATGACACCGTCATTTTTGACTTGATTGAAAAGCAGCTTGTCCCGCTATCCCATCTTCCACAGACGATTATCAATCAGGTCAGAAAAGATCTGCCCCGCCGTCTGGGGCAAGGCGTTACTCTCGTGGCTTGTCCTGACTATGAGAGTGATCCGCTGGGGTTCGTACACTTTATGCTGCATGGAGATTTGTTATATATCGATATGCTCGCCATTGCGCCTAATGCAAGGCGTAGGCGTTACGGGAATATGCTGATGGACAGAGCGGAGCGGTTTGCACTATCACGTGCATGCCGGCGGGCAAAGGTTTCTGTGGATACCGGGAATACAGCCGGTCTTGCCTTTTATGAAAAACTGGGCTACAGCGTAGCCCGTTATCAACCGCAAAACTACTGTTATGAGCTTGAAAAACAGTTCATCTGATGAACTCAGGCTGTTCTACAGCTTAAAAGAATCCAATAGGTGGGACACCATAACCGGGACCTGGACCATAACCGCCGTAAGGACCGGGAACAGGCCCTGGGCCATAGCCATAACCGCCTCCATATGGGGCACCGCCATAGCCATAGCCTCCACCGCCATAGCCATATGGAGCCGTACCTATAGCCAGCAAATCAAACAATACAAGCGGAATCAATGCTTTGGTTTGTACTTTTTTACCACTGATACGCTGTAGAACAAGACGGTTGCCCGAAACACGGAGTAACTTGCCCATCACCTTGGAGCCGTCTTTTTTTACTGCAACGATATTTTTACCCACCAGCTTCATGACTTGTTTTTTCGTAACCGGCTGTGCCATAATATCCCTCCTAATGAGTTTCTTAAGCAGTCTATTCGCCTCGGCCGGTATTTGCCTGTACATCTGTCCTGCCCGAATCATGAAGGAGCAGCATCACCGCTAACAAAAAAACGTATTTCCGGATAACCGGAAATGCGCTCTGCAACGAAAAAGAATTAAACAGGAGATACCGACCCTAGCGTTTGCCCGGATCGTATGGTTCCCCCAAAGCCTTAGGTGCCGAAGAACGTCCGACTGCACTGACCAGGACGATGATGGTTAGTACATAAGGAATCATGAAAATGAATTCCTGCGGGATACTCTTGGACCATTCAAACAATTGCACATAGTTACGGATGGCCTGGGACAGACCGAAGAATACGGCTGCTCCGAAAGCACCGAGCGGATTCCATTTACCGAAGATCATCGCCGCAATGGCAATGAAGCCTTGTCCGGAGATGGTATTGTGTGCAAACGTACCGGTAGTTGTCAAAGTAATCGTAGCTCCGCCGATACCAGCCAGCAGGCCGCTAAGCATTACACCAATATATCTCATCTTGTTTACATTTACACCAAGTGTATCTGCTGCACTCGGATGTTCACCGACTGCACGCAGACGGAGTCCAAACGGAGTTTTGAACAGGACGAAATAAATAACAACTACCAATATAATCGCTAAGTAGGTCGTTGGATAGGAATTAAAAATCCCTTCTCCGATCACTGGTATCTTGGAAAGTCCGGGAATGGCTACTTTGCTAAAACCGTCGATCAGCGGAGTTTCACCGGATCCGTCGAAGATTAGCTTAACCATGTACAGTGTACTGCCTGCGGCAAGGAAGTTGATGACCGTACCACTTATCGTCTGATCGGCCTTGAAGGTTATCGAAGCCACCGCATGAATCAGTGAACCAATCACACCCACAGCCATGGCACTAAGCACACCAACCCATGGCGCCCATTCACCCATTCCTGCTTCCTGAGCATAGTACCCGCCTACTGCTGCAGCAAATGCACCAAACATCATCAAGCCTTCAAGTCCGATGTTGACGACACCGGATCGTTCAGAGAAGATGCCGCCAAGGGCGGCAAATATAAGCGCCGTGGAAAAAACAAGCGTTGTATTGAGCAGTTGGCCTAAGACTTCCATCTATAACACCTTCTCTTTCTTGCGCTTGAAGTAAAACGGTTTGAGCACCCAGCGTACAATGCCTTGCGCAGCAATGAAGAAAATAATTGAACCGATGACAATACGGATCAACTCCGGAGGTACATCAGCACCAAAGCTCATCCCTGCAGAACCATACGTAAGCGTACCGTATAGAATAGCAGCGAGAATGACGCCGAGCGGATGAGTCAGCCCGAGCAGAGCCACAGCGATACCATCGAATCCATAACCAGGTGATGCCGCGAATACCGATTGATAATGGAACACACCCAGTACCTCACCAGCTCCCGCCAATCCGGCGAACACACCACTGATGAACATCGCTTTGATCACATTGCGTCCTACATTCATACCTGCATATTCTGCAGCATGCGGGTTTAAACCTACCGCACGCATTTCGTAACCTTGCTTGGTTTTCCACAAATAGACGTAGAAGAATGTAGCTGCTGCAAGGGCAATAACCGTTCCCCAGTGCAGACGGGCATTGTCGAATGTGGAGAACAGAAAGGTCATCGACAGCGATGCCGGGTTATCTTCCGAACGGTTCTGTCCCTGTAAGAGCAGGAAGGTCCGGACAATATAGTTCGACAGGAAGAGCGCAATCCAGTTCAACATGATCGTAGTAATAACTTCGTTGATTCCGCGTTTGGCCTTCAGGTAACCGGCAATCCCCGCCCAAAGTCCGCCGCATACACCCGCTGCAATCACCGCAAGAGGTACAAGCAGGAATGCAGGCAATACGCCGCCAAGCTTGATGCCGACTACTGAGGCAGCCGTCATGCCGATCATCACCTGGCCATCCGCGCCAATGTTGAACATCCCTGAACGGAAAGCAAAGGCTACCGCGAGACCTGTGAACATTAGCGGAGTCATCTCGCGCACAGCTTCACCGAAATCGTATGGACTGCCGAATACACGTTTGAATAACGCTGAGTAGGCTGCAACCGGATCGTATCCGCCAATCAGCATAACGATAGCGCCGACCAGGAAACCCAACAGAATCGCAATAAGCGGAATAATGTAGGTGTCTGTAGCGAATATTTTTTTGATTCTAGACATCCGCGTGGCCTCCCCGCTTCAAGCTGCCCGCCATCATCAGACCCAGTTCCTGGTCATTCGTATCCTGCGGGAATACTTCTCCGACAATCTGCCCTTCATAAATAACGGCAATTCTGTCGGATACATTCATAATTTCGTCCAGTTCAAAAGAGATCAGCAATACGGCTTTGCCCTGGTCACGCTGGGCAATCAGCTGCTTCTGAACAAATTCAATGGCTCCGACATCAAGGCCGCGTGTAGGCTGTGCTGCAATCAGGAGCGTCGGATTTTTGTCTATTTCCCGCGCAATAATCGCTTTCTGTTGATTACCGCCGGATAATGACCGGGCTTTGTTCTCAATTGAAGGCGTACGCACATCGAATTGCTTCACCAGATCTTCTGCATGCTTGTTGATAACATCCTTATTCAAGAATCCGTTCTGATTGTACGGGCTCTTATAATACGTTTCCAGCACCATATTCTCACTCACGGTGAAATCAAGTACCAGTCCATGCTTGTGTCGGTCTTCCGGGATATGGGAGACATTCATTTCAGACACCTTACGCGGAGAGAGGTTGGTAATTTCCTTGCCCGAAACTGTAATTGAACCGGAATCGATCTTGCGCAAACCGGTAATCGCCTGAATAAGCTCACTTTGTCCGTTGCCGTCGACGCCAGCAATCCCCAGAATCTCGCCCGCTTTCACTTCAAAGCTGAGGCCATTCAGCACAGGGATCCCATCCTTGCTTTTACTTCTGACATCAGACAGCTTCAGGATGCCTTCACCAATATGTGCCGGCTGCTTGTCTACTTTGAAGGTAACACCGCGTCCGACCATTTTTTCGGCCAGCTCGTTCGGATTTGTGCCGGAGGTCTTAACGGTATCAATTACCTTGCCCCGCCGGATAATGGTTACACGGTCGGAAATCTGCATAATTTCTTTCAGCTTATGGGTAATAAGTATAATGGACTTGCCTTCGGCAACGAGCCGCTTCATAATCGCCATCAGTTCAGTAATTTCCTGGGGCGTAAGTACAGCGGTAGGCTCGTCGAATATAAGTATATCCGCTCCGCGGTACAGGGTTTTCATAATCTCTACCCGTTGCTGCATGCCTACCGAAATGTCATGAATTTTGGCATTTGGATTGACTTGAAGACCGTACTGCTCCGATAGCTTACGAACCTGCTCCGCAGCGGATTTATAGTCGATTTTAAGACCTTTTTTCGGTTCCATGCCAAGAACAATGTTCTCGGTTACCGTAAAAGGCTCTACTAGCTTGAAATGTTGGTGAACCATACCAATGCCAAGCTCAATAGCCTTATTGGGGTTATCGATAATAACCGGTTTCCCGTCGATTTCGATGCTGCCTTCATCGGGCTGGTACAGTCCGAATACGATATTCATCAAGGTTGATTTGCCTGCCCCATTCTCACCAAGCAGTGCATGTATCTCGCCTTTTTCCAGCGTCAGACTGATAGAGTCATTCGCGACAATACCGGGAAAGCGTTTTGTGATTTGCTTCAACTCTACGACAGGAGCCGCAGCACTCATGGTATCACCCTCATCACAGAATATATAATACTGCCTTATAGACACGGCTGTACCGCCCTATGCAGGACGGTACCGCTGTGTATACCTATAACAAATGTTGTAACAGAGAACAAGGCCAGCTCAAGTAACCGGCCTTGTTTCTTGATATGGTTAAATCCAGTAAAGGTGATGCAAAGAATTACTCGGAAGGAACAGTGATTGTTCCATCGATGATTTGTTTGCTGTACTCGTCAACTTTAGCCAGGATTTCTGCAGAAACGTTAGCCTTGGATGTTTCAGGAAGGCCTACGCCGTTGTCTTTCAGACTAAGAACAGTTGTAGTGCCGCCTTTGAATGTTCCGTCAACCACTTGTTGGGAAACCTTCTTAACCGCTTCATCAACACGTTTGATCATGGAAGTCAAAGTTACGTCGTCGCCAAATTCCAGGGATTGGTCTTTGTCTACGCCGATAACCCATACTTTAGTACCGCCAGCTTTGTTGCGGGATTTAGCTTCATTGAATACGCCGTTACCTGTAGCGCCGGCAGCCGGGAAGATGATGTCATTGCCTGCATCATACAGGGTTGCAGCCAGGGATTTACCAGTATCAGGCTTGTCATAAGCACCTGCATAAGTAATCTTCACTTCTGCCTTAGGGTTTACAGCTTCTACGCCGGCTTTGAAGCCAACTTCGAAACGCTTGATAACCGGGCTTTCCATACCGCCGATGAAGCCTACTTTGTTAGTTTTGGTTGTCAGACCTGCAACAACACCTACCAGGAAGGATCCTTCGTTCTCAGCAAACGTAACAGATTCAACGTTAGGAGCTTCCACTACGCTGTCAATGATTGCCAGGTTAGCAGTCGGGTTCTCATTAGCAACCTTCAACACTGCATCGCCAAGGTCAAAACCGATACCCCAAGTCAGATCATAGCCGCCTTTAACGAATTGGTTAAGGTTTGGCTCATAGTCTGCATTGGATTTACTTTGCAGGTATTTGATTTCAGCGCCAGATTCTGTTTCCAGAGCCTGCAGGGCTTCCCAAGCGGATTGGTTAAAGGATTTGTCATTAACGCCGCCCACGTCAGTTACGAGACCGAGTTTGACAGCCTTAGGAGCCTCAGTTGCTGCTGGTGCTTCTGTTGCTGCTGCATCTGTGGTTGGTGCAGTAGTTGCTGCTCCAGCATTGGTGTTTGCGTTGTTATTGTTTCCGCATCCTGCCAAAATAACAGTGAATGCCATAACCATAACTAAAGATAGTTGGTAAAACTTCTTCATCGAATGTGATCCCCCTTAGAAAATTGGATGTCTTCTGTGTTCTGCTTGGACATACCATTAGAACAAATTATACCTGCAAAAAAAGCTAAAATCCAGTCTATTAATGACCTCAGGTCAATAATAATTTGCATTTTTCAACAAGAAACCGCTTACCATGACATGGCATGTAACCGCTATGTATGGTAGGTGTCAGGAAACCTCGAAATTCATCTTGTGATACCCGCGCATTAACGTTATTATTGCACAGTGATGGCTTTTCTATTATCATGAATGTTTACATATTGTTCGCAAAGGGAGTTACTGAAATGGATCAAGAAAACAAACCTCAAGTTGTACCGGCCTCTAAATACTGCCACGAATCCCGCGTATTCAAAACTGGCCGTGTCTTCCCGAATGATGTTAACAACCACAAAACATTGTTCGGCGGCAAACTGATGAGCACAATTGATGAAGTTGCCTCTATCTCGGCCATGCGCCACTGCCGTACGAATGTGGTAACCGCCTCCGCTGATTCTGTAGACTTCCTTCTGCCGATCAGGCCAACTGATTCTGTCTGCTTCGAATCCTTCGTCTCCTGGACGGGACGCACCAGCATCGAGGTATTCGTCAAAATCATCTCGGAGAACCTCTATACAGGTGAACGTGCTGTTGCAGCTACATCGTTCCTTACCTTCGTTGCAGTCCATGAAGATGGCACTCCATCCCCCGTTCCGGCCATCATTGCCGAGACTGAGGAAGAGAAGCTGATCTGCCAATCGGCCAACGAGCGTTCGGAGCTGCGCAAGATCAGACGCGCCAGCAGCAAGAAGCTGGCTTCACAGCTTAGCACAACAAAGTACTGGGAATAGCACTCTCCGGAATTCTGTTCCTTCAATATAGCAGGGAGCAGCAGCTCAGCCTTACGGCACAAAAAAGCACCGTCACGCGGGACATCCCGCAGGCGGTGCTTTTCGGTTTATATCATTCTTACGCGTTGATCTTCTCTTTGGCAACTACAGCCAGGGAGTTGAATGCGTTCAGATCATTCACTGCCAGATCAGCCAGCATCTTACGGTTCACTTCTACGCCAGCCAATTTCAGGCCGTATACAAGCTTGCTATAGGAAAGACCGTTCAAACGCGCTGCAGCGTTGATACGAACGATCCACAGTCTGCGGAAGTTACGTTTAGTCTGACGACGGTCACGGTAAGCATAAACCATCGATTTCATTACTTGCTCTTTAGCTGTTTTGAAAATGCGGTGCTTGGAACCGAAGTAACCTTTTGCCAGTTTCAATACTTTTTTATGTCTACGACGAACTACAAATCCGCCTTTAACTCTTGCCATATTAATAAACCTCCCAAAAATGTGTAATTAACTATTTCAAGTTAGCAAGTCCTTGTTTCAAACGTCTTACATCCCCAGGGGCCATTACTGGATTGCCGTTCAATACGCGTTTTGCGCGTTTCGATTTGTGGGACAGCAAGTGGTTCTTGTGAGCTTTGTAACGCAATACTTTACCAGTTCCAGTGATCTTAAAGCGGCCTTTCAGGCTGCTATGTGTTTTCATTTTAGGCATGGTGTTTCCTCCTTGAATATTATGCGGCGCCAAATTGCTGTGCAAGTGACTCCAGGATTATTGGGCTTTAGGAGCCAAAATCATAATCATGCTGCGGCCTTCCAGCTTAGGCTGGCGCTCAACAACAGAAATATCTTCCACTTCGTTCTTCACACGCTCCAGGATCTTCTGGCCGATACTCGCATGGGTAATCTCACGTCCGCGGAAACGAACGGAGCACTTCACTTTATCGCCTTCGCCCAGGAACTTGATAACATTGCGGAACTTGGTCTGATAATCATGTTCTTCAATGTTAGCACGGAACCAGACTTCCTTGATATCCACGATCTTCTGGTTCTTGCGCGCTTCCTTCTCTTTCTTCTGCGTTTCATAACGGAACTTGCCGTAATCCATGATGCGGCATACCGGCGGTTTCGCCTGCGGTGCTACATTGACTAAATCAAGATTAAGATCGATCGCCATCTGCAACGCCTCGCGGATCGGTTTGATCCCGATTTGTTCACCTTCTGCTCCAACCAGCCGGACCTCTTTGGCCCGAATTTCATCATTGATCATATGTTCCTTACTGATAATACTCCACCTCCGGATCTTCTTGTAATGCGGTTCTCCATAAAAAAGGGATGCCGGTAACTCCCCGACACCCCGTTTGATCAACGTTCATGAATTATAACCATTCATAAAGCATTGAGATCAAAACCAGTCGGCAATTTAGCCGTTCAGGTGAGAAGCCGGTGCTTCTGCTTGCAATCCCTATGTTTTGCACACTTGAATACTATACAACACTGAGCGAACGGTGTCAATATCTTCCCCAAAAAATACTTAGATAACAATCAGGCATTATACTACACTTGCTTGCTCTGCACTTCCTCAAGCCGCACCACACGCGTGTGCTTGGTATGGCTCCATTGCTTGTTGTTCTGCGTGAAGAACGCGTAGAACGTAATGGGGTACCACGAGAGCAGATAAACCGGGAAGGCCAGGAGGTACAGATATACCTTCTTGAACTTCACCTTCTCCAGCGCCATGGCCAGCAGGAAGGTCAGAATATTGGCGCCAATGGCAAAGTAGCTCAGCCAGAGCGGCAAATGACCGTAAATATTAGCAATGTGCGGACCATCGAACATGGAGTTGTCGATCCACATTACCGCCGTCATCAGGAACGTCAGCAGCACAATGTAGACGTTCGCTCCATAGAGCGCCAAGTCAAACTTCGTCAGGCTGCGTTCTTTGATGCTCTGCCACAGCAAAGGGAAGAAATAACGGCGGGCGACTGTGAAATGCCCCTGCATCCACCGCAGACGCTGTCTGGAGGAAGCCTTGAACGTAAGCGGCTTCTCATCGAAGACTTTGGCATCATAGTTGAATCTTGGATACACACCCTTAGAAGCGCTGCGCATGGTGAATTCCAAATCCTCCACCAGACTTGTGGCCCCCCAGCCCATCTCTTTGAGCAGGTTCGTCTCGAAGCACATGCCTGTTCCGCCGAGGAAGTTGGCCATGTTCAGATTATGGCGCGACAGCTGCCAGAGCCGGTTGATGTACCAGTAGGATACGCCGTAAGCAGCGGTAATCCATGAATCCTCCGGATTCTTGGTATCGATATAACCTTGAATTACACGGCCGCCTGAGCATAGATCATTATTCATTTCGGTCAGGAATTCGGTATGCGCGAGGTTGTCGGCATCAAACATCACGACAGCATCATACTGGCGGGGCAGCGCCCACAGCTCCTTGAGCATCCACTCGATAGCATAACCTTTTCCGCGAAGATTCGTGTTGGTACGTACACAGGCATTCATGCCGTGCTCCCGTACGATGGCTGCTGTATTATCCGTACAGTTATCGCAGATGACAAATACATCGTACAGTTCCTGGGGATAATTAAGCTGCTTCAGATTTTCCATTAACGCGCCGACTACTTCTTCCTCGTTGTGCGCGGCAACCAGTACGGCAAATGACTTTTGCGGCGCATACTTAACCTTGTTCTTTTTCTTGTGCAGCCCAAACAGTGAGAATGCAAACTGATAAACTGCAATTGCCGCCAAGATCACTTGGAGCGTAACAAACAATGCGTCTGTCATGATCTTTTGATGCCCCCTTTTCCAAGTCTAGATGTTCTCTTTCTCTCTCAGGCTTGTTAACGTTCTTTCTGACCCTTTTGTTGCATCCCTTACAGCAGACAAGAATTATCCCTTTTTCTCGGGCAGGCTTCCGAATTGTATATAGCCCCGTTCCTAAGATATGAACATGGTATCCGGATCATGGCCGAATCCTTATTTCTCTGTTACCTTATAAACGGGATCTTCCTGCTTGAATCATTGTAGACGCATTGGGGTACACAAGTCAAAACTGGCATTTTTCGAGTGATTCCGAGCTTTTTCTTGAAATGGACTGCCTTAAAAAAGTATGATAAAGACAGCTTCAGGTCTTGGAACCTGCTGCTTAAGCTGCGCCAAATATCTTTAGCCGGACTAACGGAGGGACAAGATATGAGACCTTTTTTCAAGAAACTGCATCTCTTGGAGCGGCTTCTCTTTCAATGGATTAACGGACGGCTGCACAACCGTTTTCTGAACTTCTGGCTCTGGTACCTCACTCATCTCGGAGGAGCTACGAGCTCCATCGGTATCAATATTCTGATCTGGGCACTGTGTCCACAGCCATGGAGAACTACAGGACTGCAGGCACTGACAGCACTGGCTGTAAGCCATCTGCCCGTTGCCGTTGCCAAAAAGCTCTATCCGCGCATGCGGCCTTATCTGGCGCTGCCGGGCACCAATACGTTTCATAATCCGCTTAAGGATCATTCTTTTCCTTCAGGCCATACTACAGCTATCTTCGCCTCTACGGTTCCTTATATGATGGCCTACCCTGCCCTGACCTATATCTTGCTTCCGCTCGCCTGCACGGTCGGCTTCTCCCGGATCTATCTCGGGCTGCATTATCCGTCCGATGTCATCGCTGGTGCGGTAATCGGCTCCGGCGTTGCCGCAGGCACGCTTGCGCTATGGGTCTGACGCCCTCCCGGCTGCGGACCCCTGAATACCACTAAAGAACAGGTGAACTATACATTGCGCAAAAAAAGAGTATTATTGCTGTCCGAAGGTTTCGGCGCAGGGCATACCCAGGCAGCATACGCGCTGTCGAGCAGCCTGCGCAAATTGTCGCCTGATGTGCAGACGAAGGTGCTGGAGCTCGGAAGCTTCCTCAATCCCAAGATGGCGCCGATCATTGTCTCTGCCTACCGCAAAACGGTGATCTCCCAGCCCCGGCTGATGGGCTATGTCTACCGGCACCAGAAATCATTCAATCGTCTTACCACACTTGCCCTGCACCGCATATTTTATACGCATACGCAAAATATTGTGAAGCAGCTGAAGCCGGACATCATCGTCTGCACTCATTTCATTCCCGGCGCTGTGGTTTCCCGGCTGAAACGGCTGGACCCGTCGCTGAAAGCGCCGCTGATCACAGTCATCACGGATTACGACGCCCATGCCAGCTGGATCAGTCCTGAAGTAGACCGTTATCTGGTCTCTACACCGGAGGTCAAGGCCAAGCTCCGCCGCCGCAGTGTTGCTGCCGCCAAAATCCGGGTAACCGGTATGCCGGTACATCCCGATTTCTGGGAACATCCCGGCCGGGAAGAGATCCAGAAGCAGTTCAGCCTCCGGAACATGCCTACGGTCATGGTCATGGGCGGCGGCTGGGGCATGATGAACGATGAGGTGGTGAACGAAGCCCTCGCCGGCTGGCGGGAGAAGGTGCAGCTTGTGTTCTGCCTCGGACAGAATGACAAGCTGCTGCGCGGAATGCAGGAAGACCCGCGCTACAGCCACCCCAACATCAAGCTGCTGGGCTTCACCCGTGAAGTCGATAAGCTCATGGAGGTCTCGGACCTGCTGGTCACCAAGCCCGGCGGAATGACCTGCAGCGAAGGATTGGCCAAGGGCATCCCTATGCTCTTCCATTCACCGCTGCCGGGGCAGGAAGAAGAAAACTGCCGTTATTTCACGGCCGCCGGCTTCGGGGAACCGATAAGCTCCCTCGATGTGGTCGACCGTTGGATGGAACGGCTGCTGGGCGACTACGGGGATGTGCGGGCCAAACGCCAAGCCCATCTGGAGGAGATTTCCCGGTTCAACCCGCTGCAAAGCGCCCAGAGCATCATTGACATGCTGGAATAGCCCCGCATTCTTATAGAACAATGGGACCTAAGGCATACACCTCCTTATATTGGATGATAAACGGCAAATGGCAGCCCAGGGAGAATTCCCCGGACTGCCATTTGCACTATACAGCTAATAATGTCGAAAGGACTACAGGCGGTATTTGTCCAGCCGGGAGGCCTGATACTGCTTCAGCGCCTCTTCCCCGACAATGGCCTCGCAGCGCTGAATGTTCACACCGCGTCCGTAAAACTTGGTTTCATATTCCGTCATGACATGCTCTTCATTGATCACGCCGCCTTCATGCAGATCAAGGGAAATGTTCTTCATCTGAAGACCATAGTCGGCAAAAGCATTCAGGGAGAATTCAAACAGGCTGCGGGAATCCGTCTTCAGGTGGATTTCGCCAAGCGGACTAAGCAGCCCGCGGTATTTGTCGAGAAAACGCGGATGCGTCAGACGCCGGCGGGCATGCTTACTCTTCGGCCACGGATCGCTGAAATTCAGGTAGATCCGCTCCAGTTCACCCGGAGCAAATACTTCCTCCGCATAATCGATATTGGCCAGTGCCACTCTGACGTTCGGCGGCGTCTCTTCCCCTGCCGGCTCCCACACATTTCTGGCCTTCTCGGCTGCACGCCGGACCAGTTCATCGTACATATCAACGCCGATAAAATTGATACCGGGATATTTGAAGCTCATCTGGCTGATGAACTGCCCCTTGCCCATTCCGAACTCCACATGAATCGGATGATCATTGCCGAAAAGCTCCGACCAACGGCCCTTCAGGCTGCGTGGATCAAGGATGACCAGGTCAGTCTGCTCCTCAAGGCTTTCACGTATTCCTTTTCTTCCGCGTAAACGCATTAGGTATTCCTCCGCTTATCTCTTATTGCATTATCTGTGAATAGGGAGCTGCGAGGAAATTAGTACCCGCTTTTGTTGACAAAATCTCCACGGTTTTGGGAGTTTTGTCAACAAATTAGCGGTACTTTATTTCGTCGCAGTCTCTAGGATAACTGCCACTTGCAATATTGTGCCGAACTTGCCGTCAAAAGTAAAGGGATTTAAGCAGGAAGCTGAAAATATCCCTGCAAAAATTCAAAAAAAAGGATTCCCCGTCCAGCCTTAAAAAGGCCGGTTGGAAAATCCCTTTTTGTTGTATTTGGAATTGGGGTCCACTTTTCAACAGTACATAGTCTACCTTGCCGGAGCGTTAAAATCAAATGTCTTCTCGAAGGCACTGCGGATCTTGCGCTGCGCTTCGGTCTTAATCTTGTGGTTGCCGTTAAATTCCACGCCTGTCAGGGCAAGGGCCTCATCGGGAGTCAGCTGCACATCAATCGAACCTTTATTATCGGGAAACACCGTTGGAGAATTCATCGTTATCACCTCTATGGTTTATTATGGACCGGACGACACGAAATTATGAATTCAAAAATGTGATTGTGGTTGCTGCAGCGGCTTTTTTACACTTTAAATATAACATATTGTGTAAGCATTTACAAGCGAAATCCCGGCTGTTTCCTGCCTATTTCTAGCTCTTTTCCGCCGGATTTCCGGGAGTAATTGTTACGCTCTTCTTTGATTTTTGATACAATGGGAAGGTTAATGAAAGGAGCTGCACATGTCTAATCTTCTACAGACCTCCTCTCCGCTTCTGTGGGGGGATAAACGGTTCCATACCTGGAACTATGAAATGCGTGATCAGATGGATACCAAGGTGTTCAAGGTCATGCTGGATGCCGGCTTCACCTGTCCAAACCGTGACGGTTCCATCGCCAAAGGAGGCTGCACTTTCTGCAGCGCCAGAGGGTCTGGTGATTTCGCCGGAAGCCGCCGCGATGATCTGGTTACCCAGTTCAACAATGTACGTGACCGCCAGCACTTGAAATGGCCAAACGCCAAATATATCGGCTATTTCCAGGCCTACACTAATACGTACGCTCCCGTTGAGGAGCTAAGGGAATATTATGAGGTTATCCTGCAGCAGCCGGGTGTGGTCGGTCTCGCCATTGCTACCCGGCCGGACTGCCTGCCCGATGATGTGGTCGAATACCTTGCCGATCTGAACAAGCGCACCTATCTGTGGGTGGAGATGGGTCTTCAGACCATCCACCAGTCCACCTCCGATCTGATTAACCGGGCGCATGATACAGCCTGTTATACCGAAGCCGTTGCGAAGCTCCGCCGTCACGGTATCCGGGTCTGCACCCATATCATTCACGGGCTTCCGCAGGAAACGCATGAGATGATGCTGGAGACTGTATCTGCTGTTGCCAACATGGGCGTGCAGGGGATCAAAATCCACCTGCTTCACCTCATGCGCAAAACGCCGATGGTGAAGCAGTACGAAGCCGGCCTGCTGCGATTCCTGGAGCAGGATGAGTATGTGAAGCTGATTGCCGACTCGCTGGAGATTCTGCCGCCGGACATGATTGTCCACCGCCTGACCGGCGATGCTCCGCGTGATTCCCTGGTTGGCCCGATGTGGAGCCTGAAGAAGTGGGAAGTTCTGAATGCCATTGACCACGAGCTGATTGCCCGTGATACCTGGCAGGGTAAGTACTGGAGGAAGGGCTAATGGGCTTCATGTCCGTCCTTAGCTTTGCTCATAAATTAACCGCCGAGCGGCTCGCCCCCGGCGGACGGGCCATTGACGCCACCGTGGGCGCAGGTAGCGACACCCTGTTCCTCGCCAAGGCGGCGGGGCCGCGCGGCGGGGTCTACGGCTTCGACATCCAGCACGCGGCGCTGGCTCTTGCCGGAGAGCGCCTGCGGCTGGCCCGGGAGGAAGCGCCTGCTGCGCTGTCTCCCGTAACGCTGCTGCAGCGGAGCCATGCAGCAATGGCTGAAGCCGTTCCGCCCGATTGGCGCGGAACGGTCTCGACGGTGATGTTCAACCTCGGCTATCTGCCTGCAGGCGATGCCGACAAGACCATCATCACCGAGCCGGAGAGCACGCTGGCCGCGCTGGAGGCCGCGCTGCTGCTGCTGCGCCCGGGCGGGATCATCACGGCCGTGCTGTATCCCGGCCACGAAGGCGGCGGCCGTGAAGCTGCCGCCGTGGAAGCCTGGGCCGCCGGACTGGCCCAGCCGGACGCGCAATCCATCGTGTACCGCCAGCTGCAGCGCGATTCCGCCCCGTATGTAGTAGCTGTAGAGAAGAAAAAAGGAGCTGATCACTAAATGGCAGTAACCAAAATGGAGCATGTCGGCATTAAAGTGGACATTCTTGAGCGTTCACTGCAATTTTACCAGGAGGTCATCGGCTTGACGCTTCAGGGTATTCTGGGCCAGCCTGGAGATGAAGTGCGTCTCGCCTTTCTCAGCTTCCCCGGACAAGCCAGTGTTGAGATTGAACTGATTGAACGGGCATTCGAGGGTCTGCCGCAGGAAGGACGGGTAAGCCATACCGCCTTCACAGTCGATGACATTGAGAAAGAGCACAGAAGACTTGCCGGACTCGGCATCCCGGCACTGACCGGTATTTCAGAGCTCGCGAACGGCAGCCGCTATTTCTTCTTCGAGGGACCGGACAGCGAGAAGCTTGAGTTCTTCCAGCCGGCGCATAGTCCTACAAATCCTGCACGAAATACAACATTTACTTCATAAATAACGATTCCCATTCAAATTGTTGTATAAAAAAGGCAGCATTTCTCCTCCTGCAAGTATTTCAGCGGAAAAAATCTTGTATTTTGTATAGGCGTGTTGATTTCCCAAAAAAAGGGACAAAAAAGGCCGCCATTTCGGGTAATGGTAAGTACGACCAAACCAAACCGAAATGAGGCGACCTCATGAATAAATATACCCCATTCTTAGCTGTTTTCAAACAAGTGTTAACATCGGATGAAGTCGAAATGGTGACCGGACAAACCAAGGACTACGTGGATAGAGGAACCAAAATGACCGTCGGGTTGCTACTCGATTACTTTGTCCAAGCCTGCTACCACAAATGGGACGGCTTCCGGCAAAGTGCCCGCTTAGGCCCAAACTTTGACTTGCCTGAGATTCATTACTCCACCCTTTCCGGCAAGGCCGGTGAAGTCCCTTACGAAATCTTCAAACGTATCTTTCAAATGCTCGTCACGAAATGTAACCGTCAAACCCGGCGGCATCTGAATCTGCCTAAAGATCTTCTGCTGATTGACTCGACTACGGTCACGGCGGCGAACTCCCGAATGCCTTGGGCCTCGTACAAAAAATTCAGAGGGGGCATTAAGCTGCATGTTGCTCTTTCGCAGGGTCAGCGTTCACCCGTGAACGTGGAGGAATCGATCGCGAAGCGCAATGACGCTCCGTTTGGAGAAGTCTTGGCAGATACGGACTACATTTTGGTACAGGATCGGGCGTACGGAAAAATCAGCAGATTGGATCAATATGTGCTTCAGGGCCAGTCGTTTGTGATTCGACTCAAAGACAATCTCCATTTGGTGAAGCCGAGAAACCTCCAGCGACCCGCAGAGGGAGAAACGAACATTGTTCGTGATATTACTTGTTATATCGGTCAAGGGAAGTGCCAATCCGCTAAGCGCCACCGGGTCGTAGAATTTGAGAATGACCGGGGGGAAGTCGTACGGGTCGTGACCGATTTGAGAAAAGAGTCTGCTTATGTGATCGCTGAAATCTATAAGGCACGCTGGGAAATTGAAGTCTTTTTCCGCTGGATTAAACAGCATCTGAACGTGCCATGTCTATTTGGAACCACTGAAAATGCAGTATACAGCCAATTGTTTGTGGCCCTTGCGGTCTATGTACTTCTGAGACGTGTTTATGATGAAATCCACCCCAACGTGCCTGCCTTTGCTCAACTGACCCTTTGGGAATTTATGCAGCATTGGCGTATATTTAGTCTTCCGCTGGAGTGGCAGGTTCAACTTAGTCTGCTCAGGAACAAGGTTGTTTTGGGAATTATATCCATACCATAATATGGGGAATCAACAGGCTTGTATTTTGTACAACAATGCTGCCAATCACCCTGGTATCGTTCAATCAATGTTGTAATAAGTACAACATAACTATGATGCTGCCAATAATGTGTGAGCTTAAGCGTGTCACATATGATCCGGCTTGGCTGACCAGCGTCTGACCAGCGTTTGACCGGTTACTTATTGGGTTATAGTCCGATGTACCGTTTAAATATTAAGTCTTAAACATTCTATAATCAGGAAGGAAGATGTTGTAATGACAAAACCATATCCTCTAAAATTTCAGCCGGAGTTCAAAGAACGTGTCTGGGGAGGCCGTGCGCTGGAGAAATTCGGCCTGGAGCTGCCGGAAGGCCATATCGGCGAAGGCTGGATGATCGCTGACCACCCGAACGGAACCTCTTCTGTTGTGAACGGCGAGCTCGCCGGACTAGGTCTGGATGCCATCCGTGAGCAGTTCGGACATGAATGGTTCGGCAGCAAGGGCATTACGGAAGACGGCGGAAGATTCCCGCTGCTGATCAAGCTGCTCGATTGCAATGACAATCTTTCCGTACAGGTACACCCTACTGATGATTATGCCGGATTACCCAAGGGCGAACTGGGCAAAACAGAAATGTGGTACGTGCTGGATGCCAAGCCGGGCGCCAAAATCATCTACGGTCTGAAAGAAGGCGTAACCCGCGAAGTTCTGCAGGATGCACTTGAGAACGGGACCGTTATGGACAGCCTGCAGGAAGTGACTGTAGCGGCAGGAGATTCTTTCTATATTCCCGCAGGCACCGTTCACGCCTTGTGTGCAGGTGTCGTTGTAGCCGAAATCCAGCAGAACTCCGACACTACATACCGGATTTACGATTACGACCGTCCCGGCCTGGACGGCAAACCGCGCGAGCTGCATATTGAGGATTCCCTGAATGTTACTGCCTATGAAGGTGCAGGCGCGACCTCGATGAAGACAGACGGTGCAGTGGCCGGTGAATGGCTGCAAATCGCCTCCTCCCCTTATTTCATCGTTGAAAAAGGTGTGGTTTCCGGTGAATGGCAGCTTGCCACCACGGACGACAGCTTCACTATTCTGGTGATCTGTGAAGGCAGCGGCCACCTGATCTGGGAAGGCGGCTCCCAGCCTTATGCAGCAGGCGAATGCTACCTGCTCCCGTCCAGCCTCGGCGCCTACAGCATCGAAGGCATGTCCACGGTTCTCCGCTCTTATCTGCCGTAAGCAACCATAACTGGTATACCGGGCAGATTTAGTTTAACGAAGTACTCTTACGCTAGGATTGCTGAATTTAACTTTCAGGAGGACGGCGATGACAGAGAACACTTTTACGATGACCGATCCACTAGGTGTCAAAATCCATGTCTATGAATGGTTGCCGGAAGCTGGAGCTGACGTCAGAGGGATCGTGCAGATCTCTCACGGCATGTGTGAAACGGCTGCGCGTTATGCCCGTTTTGCGTCCGCGCTCACCGCAGCCGGTTATGCGGTGTATGCCAATGACCACCGGGGCCATGGCCTCACCGCCGGCCAAGTCAATCTGCTAGGCGATACCGGGGAGAACGGTTTCTACTGGATGCGCCGCAATCTGCTGCAGCTTGCGGGAATCGCCTGCTCCCGGCATCAGCATGTGCCGATTTACCTGTTCGCCCATAGCATGGGCTCCTTCCTGGCCCAGAAGCTGATGTGCGAAGAAGGTAATGAAATTTACAGCGGCTTCATTCTCAGCGGTACCAACGGTCCGCGGAGCATGCTGCGGCTGGCAGAATCGCTGTCGGCAATGCAGCTAAGGCTGCAGGGAGACCACCATCGCAGCGTATTGTTGAACGGCATTGTCTTTGGCGCTTATAACCGTGCCTTCTCTCCTGTCAGGACCGCCTTTGACTGGCTTAGCAGAGACCCGGTGGAGGTGGACCACTTCATCTCCGACCCGTTCTGCGGGGCGATCTGCACTACCCGCTTCTTCCGGGATTTCTTCCATATGCTGCGGGAGCTTCATACCAGGGCCACCCTGCGAACCTTGTGCAGAGATAAACCTGTCTATCTGTTCGCCGGGGAGAAAGACCCCGTGGGGATGAACGGTCAAGGGGTGAAGCGTCTGGCCGAACTGTACCGCAGGCAGGGAATACAGGACGTAGAGTGCAAGCTGTACCCTGAAGGCAGGCATGAGATGCTGAACGAGGTCAACCGGGATGAGGTCACCGCCGATGTGCTGGACTGGCTTGCCCGCCACCTCCCTGCCGGCTCCATGCGGCTTCAGCCTACGGCGAATTAGCTTCAATGGAGCTTTGACTCTGGCGCCCGGGCTGACCATTCGTGTAATCTGCAGGGGGAAATGCTGAGAAATGTCAGTAGCTTAAATCGAATGTATCCAAAATAAAACGAGGCACCCCGTACCTGACGGAGTGCCTCGTTTTCGGTTATGCTGCCAAAGTTCTGCTGCTGCCCAGGGTGTCTCCACCTGATTGACATTGCAGCAGCAACTATTGCTGTATTTTCTGCAGGATCCCCGCGGAATTGCGCATCCCGGTATGAGACTCCCCCTCAAGCTTTAACTGTAAAATGTACAACTAAAACGATCTTTTTCTGCGCAGAAGGAGTTTTAATTGCACTCTATACACTTATAAAATGCTCCTATGCCATAAAAGCGCATTATTCTCTAATTTAATTGTACAGAATACAGTTATCCCTGCTCATCCGGCTTTTCGCCGTATTTTAACTGCACGAAATACAATTATTTGCCAGGCTCTCTGCTTGAGAACGGTATCGGTCATCCCTGATTGGACTTTCTGCAATAGATTCACGAGTCTGATGGCTCTTAAGTTAAGCCGTACTAAACAGATTCTTTTTCCAGGCCAAAATGTTCTGATAATATCTTCACTAAAACCTCTCTGTACACATCTAAATCATATGAAGAATTGTTCACTTTTGTCTTAGCTATATTTACGCCGTTAAAGATCCTTTCTTCCAGTCCCCTTCTTGCCTTAAGCACCTTCAGAGTTCCTTCAAACCCGATATACCCCTGTTTTTTGCCAAACCCTTGTTTGGTGTAATAGTCAATAAACCCTTCTGACCATTCCCGGGGTCTTTCTTCAACAGCCTTGCCGAAGGAGTAATCAAGATCGTTCTGGTCAACGTATATCAGAAGCGGATTCAGCACTTCTACAATGGCTGCCAGTTCGATAACATAACTTGTGACGTCTTCCTTGGCGGCATCATGTTTGATCATTCCCATGGTTACAGGATTCTGTATGAAGCAACAATCGAAAATATAAAGGTCTGCGTCATTTAAGGTACTCTCCGCAAACTGCTTCCATTTTGCCGTAATCAGTCCCCTGTTTCGGTCTAGCGGCAATTCATACACATCATGCTTCACCAAAGTATCCAGCATTTCATTTGGAATACTTGAACCGTGTGCATTGATTAGTTTCCGGTATTCCACGAAATAACTATTCCCTTGATTCCATGTATATGGGCTTAATAAATCCCTAAACTCCTCATAGGCGCTCAATAGATCATCGTATTCAACTTCATCTAGACAAGCGACTCCATCATAATCAGCAGGATGATCCAAATTTCCTTCAAGGAATAGCCTGGCCTTAAGATTTCTCTCTGTAAGAATTTCATGTACCAGCTGAGCCGCGGTTGATTTCCCGGAGCCTGGTAAGCCCTCGATTAAGATCAATTTAGTTTGCATATAGTAGTTCCTCCATTCATTTTTAGGAGGATAGGCAGGTAAGAATCAAGGGAGATGCGTTATTCCCGTAAAAATAAAGCGGATACCCAAAGGTATCCGCAGAAGTGGCTTTATGACACACCTTATCCTGCATACCCTGTAAGATTAAAAAAAGACATGCCTAATACAATAGTGCGTTCGCTATTAAAGGCATTCTTTAGACTTGTTAATCTTTACAGAGTCATCCACATGATACGGTTTATGCTCCTTTATAGGCATCTCATTCCTGATATTAACACCGGATACCACCAATTACAATTGCGTTGTTTCTATTACAGCCTGCGTTTTATTATATCCGGTAATCGAAGCATGCGGAATTTCTCCCACCTCTCCTACCAGGGTACGAAAAGCCATGCCATGTCCGGTAATGATCACTTTTTTAAATCCGAGATATTGATCGATCACCTTCTCCACGCGGTTCTTCAGCAGTTCTTTGGACTCCCAAAGCTTGGTTACCCCGGGAGGATACACTCCATGATTAGTATCATAATCGTTCCCCAGCTCTGCAAGCCGCTCCAGGGAATCATATTCGAAGGTTAAGTCAGGCTGCCATTCCCTTAAATCCAATTCAACCTTTATGTCTAAACCGAGTTCCTTGGATAAAATAGCGGCCGTTTGAAGTGCTCTCGTGTAGGGAGAAGAGACAATCACTTCTGCTTCTTTTAAACGCTCATCCTTTGCTGTCCGATATACCTGGTTCACTCCCGCTTCCGTAAGAGGCACCAGATCCCGGCCATGGCCCTTTAATTTGTACTGCTCATTGATGTTCCACTCGGGTTCACCATGGCGAATGAGATAAAACTGTGTCATTGAAATCCCCCTGCCTCTTTTTGGTACTAAATCTATTCGCTCCTCCTACTACACAATCCTACCCGGTCGAATTTCTTAATGGAAGCCTGCCACGCTCTTCATATCGCATCTGCTGAAGTAGTAGATCGTCATGAACACAGCAAAAAGCCGAAGCTTCACTGCCCCCATGGGACAACCGTAAGCTCCGGCCATTTCGACTTCCATTTCCGCGTCTTATTCAAGTAGACATCCTCGCTGATCAGCGCCTTGTTCGGCCTCAGGACTAATTGAAACAGATCTTCCAGACCGAACGGTGCGTATACCTGCCACTCCCCCTCGCTGCTGAGTCTCGCCCCCAGCGATGTGACCGTTGTCGGCCAGCTGTTAATTGCATCTTCCAGGGAAGCGTAGGGTGCCAGCTCTACACCGAACTTATCACGGTACCACAGATGAACCCGGGCCTGGTTCTTGAGATCCACCGGAATAGAAATACCTGCAAACAGCTCACGTCCGTTGGCGATCATCCGGTCCTCCGCAGCATAGCTCAAATCATGCCCATCGTAGTAGATTATATCAATATCACCAATTCCGTAATCCGGATCCCGCCCGGTAAGCTCGTTCCACACCGACTGAACCAGACACCCTGCTCCAATATAATAAGGAAAAGGTGCCAGCCCTTGCGCACGCTTGAAAATATCCATCAGCAGCGCACTGCGGGAGAACAGCTCCGTCAGACGATTGTGAAGGATCTCCCCCTCATCCATGGGCAGCCGGAGCCACGGGCTCAGTAGCCAGCTCATATTGTAAAATCAGCTGCGTTCCCTTGCTCCCGCTGCGCCGCAGCCCGTAATCCTGAAACCCTGCGCGGGCGTACAGCTGTCCGGCAGGAATGTTGCGCTCATTAACGGCCAGCACAATCTGCTGTGCTTCCGGGTAATGGCGGCGGACGAAATCAGGCAGCAGGGCCATCGCTGCTTTGGCAAAGCCCTGTCCCTGGCAGGCATAATCCATCAGAAAGGCGCGCAGAAGCACTGCGCCGGAGTAGTCTTGGAAGAAGTCTGCGATACCTTCGCCTGTATGAAGAACGAAGAAGCCTACCGCCCGGTCTCCCTGGGCAATGACGACTCCCATTTTGCCGGCATCCGTGCAGGCATCCTGCAGCGTCTGCTCCGGCAGTCCGGTAAATTCCGCCTGCTCCGGAGGAAGCTGAAAGCTCAGCAACTGGTCCTTGAATGTCTCCTCATGCTTCTCTTCATACCTGAACAATGTAATGCGCTGATCCAGCCTCATCCTTACATCTCTCCCCCAAACAGCATCTTTCCCATGAGCCAAACTTAAGCTGTTTACTATTACTTTTCTTGAAATGCTGCCCAAAATACAACATTTCTCTGATAATACTGGCCTCAATCCAGAATTGTTGTATAGAATGCAGCATTTCTCCTCTTCCAGAGCACTTACGGGGAAAATTCTTGTATTTCATACAACAATCCGCCTGAACACCCTGGTATTTAGGAATCCGAGTTGCAAAACGTACAACATTTATGCCGATACAAGCGCGAACTTAAAAAGTTTAATTCTGCCAGCAACGAATCTGGGAATCAGTATGAGGAGTCGGGCAATTCCGGCTTGTCCCATAGCCGAAGCGATTGATCAGTTACTTGTTTGATTGGGTTGTACTCCCCAGTGCGGGTTATATAGCCGCAAGTTTATGCTGATTCAGCATCTGGCTTCCCGCTATATAGGCAGCGTGTAATACTGCGCCCGCTGGCTCTCGTCCTGCTGATAGAGCACGATCAGCAGCGTATTGCCGCCACTGGAACCGGGATGCGCATCCGTCACAGCCGGCACTATGTCCCCGGCCTCAGCTACCGCCGCATTCTCTGCCGCTTCTGCTACGGCCGTACTGCCCGCCCCTTTATCCGCATGGCTGCCTGCTATGTCCGTTGCAGCTCCCGCCCGTTTATCCGCGTGGCCACCTGCTGTTTCTGTTGCAGCTCCCGCTCCCGGCTTGCTATCCGCGCTGTCCGCTGAACTCTCAAGCGTGCCAGCGTTTTCGCCTTCAGCACCAGCCAAGCCGTCAAATCGCAGCCCGCTGATCGAATCCAGCACCGGCTCCAGCCGGAACGGCAGGACATCCAGTACGATGTACTTCTGCAGCTCACGCTCACTTAAGCCCGCCTCGGCCAGCTTGGCCGATATCAGCTCCGGCTGCCCGGCAATCTGCTTCAGGTATTTGGCCCACTCTGACTTGCCCATCACCTCATCCCACCAGATTTTGCGCGGCTTGTACTTGTGGCCGAGGAAATAATCCAGCTTCATCAGTCCGGTGATGATGTCCATGGACGCCGTCCCCCGGTCCGTGAGGAAATTATGCAGCCGGGTGAACAGATCCTCGAGCTGATGCCCGATCTTCTGCCAGCCCCTCGCTTCCCAGTAGTCGCCGAATTCCTGGAAGAAATCGAATGGTGACGGGAAGACATGGCGGATCAGATATTTGACCGAATGATCCAGGCGCTGGCTGTTCCAGTACTTCTCCAGCACGTCCTCCAGCCGCTTCAGCCGGATAATGTCAGAGAACGGCATGACATGGCTGCTGAGAATTTCGTACGGCGCATGCTCCATGTACGTATAGTCGTATTTGGCTGCCTGGGCGCGCAGCCCGGTGCCTCGGAGCATTTTGAGGAAACCCAGCTGCAGCTCCTCCGGCTCCATGGCGAATACATCATTGAAGGTCTTGCGGAAGGTCGAGTAATCCTCCATCGGCAGTCCGGCAATCAAATCGAGATGCTGGTCAATATTGCCGCTGGCCTTGATCTTCATTACCGTCCGGGACAGCTTCGTGAAGTTCTGGCGGCGTTTGACCAGTTCGTTGGTCTCGTCATTGGTCGACTGCACACCGATCTCGAAGCGGAAAACTCCGGGCGGCGCATTCTGCGCCAGGAAATCCAGCACCTCCGGACGCATAATATCCGCTGTAATCTCGAATTGGAACACACAGCCCTGATGATTGTCGATCAGGAACTGGAACATTTCCATCGCATAATTGCGGTTGATATTGAAGGTGCGGTCGAGGAATTTGATCACCTTGGCCCCGCCTTCAATCAGATAGAGCAGATCGGATTTCACCCGTTCAATATCGTAATAACGCACGCCTACCTCGATGCTGGACAGGCAGAACTGGCAATTGAAGGGACAACCCCGGCTTGTCTCAAAATACACAATCCGCTTGCTGAGCTCCGGCAGATCCTCCGCGAACCGGTGGGGCGTCGGCAGGGTATTAAGGTCACTTTTGGGACGCGGCGGGTTGACAATCAGTTCCTCCCCCTTGCGGTAGGCAGCGCCGTATACGAAATGATACTTGTGTTCATCCCGGATCTCCTGCAGCAGATGATGGAAGGTCTCTTCCCCGTCCCCATTGACTACGAAGTCGATTCCGGCTTCCCGCTTCATCCAGTACAGCGGCTCATAAGACACCTCCGGCCCGCCAAGTACGATCTTCACCTCCGGCATCACCTGCTTGAGGATCGCGACCAGCTTGACCGTTTCTTCGATGTTCCAGATATAACAGGAGAAGCCGATCACATCCGGCTGCTTCTGGAAAAGGTCCGACACGATATTCATCAAGGGATCTTTGATGGTGTATTCCGCCAAAAGGATATCTTCGAATTCATGCTCGCTGTACGCCTTCAGAAGCCGGATCGCCAGCGACGTATGAATATATTTGGCATTTAATGTGGCCAGGATGATTCTCATGCCTTATAACCTTCTTTACATTTCATTTTGAAAAAACTCCAGGAATGCCTTGCCGTATTTACGGTACTTCACTTCGCCGACACCCTTCACCCTCAGCATCTCCGCTTCCGTCTGCGGGCAAACCACGCTCATCTCGCGCAGCGTCGCATCATTGAAAATGATGTAGGACGGCACATGCTCGCGCCCCGCCAGCTCGCGGCGGATCAGGCGCAGCTGCTCGAAGACCGTCTCGTTGACGGCCGACGGCGAATGGTCGCGCGTACGGCTGCGGTCCCGCGTGCCGGAGGTGACAAGCGTGCGGGCCACGCGCTGGTGGACCTCACGCTGGCCGCGCAGCACCTCGGCTGCCAGCGGCTGCAGCCGCACGACCGGATACTGGCCTTCGGACAAGGCCAGATAACCCTCCGAGATCAGCACATTGATGCTCTCGGTAATTTCCTTCTCGCTG
Organism: Paenibacillus sp. FSL H8-0259; assembly: GCF_037963255.1. NCBI lineage: Bacteria > Bacillati > Bacillota > Bacilli > Caryophanales > Paenibacillaceae > Paenibacillus > Paenibacillus sp. FSL H8-0259. The sequence continues at coordinate 1,692,731 of NZ_CP150147.1, read as the reverse complement.
CGGCCGGACATCGCCCCGTGGGTCGGCAGCTTCTCGAAGCCGTACTGCAGCACCTTCTGATTGCGTGAGCCCTTCAGCACTGAGGATACCAGCGCCACCCCGTAGCGTTCACGCATGCGGTGGATGCAGGAGAAGATCTTCTGCGCATCCACCGTCATGTCTACCAGCTGCCGTTCATCGGTGCAGGAGCTGCAGATGCCGCACGGATCATCGTCATGATTCTCGCCGAAATAATCCAGCTGTGCACTGCGCAGGCAACGGGTGGTGTAGCAGTAATCAATCATCTGCTGCAGCTTGCGGTATTCGTTGGCTTTGCGCTCCGTATCCTGCGGATTCTGCTCAATCAGGAACTTCTGCGTCATAATATCCTGCGCACTGAAGAGCAGAATGCAATCACTCGGCTCCCCGTCGCGGCCGGCACGTCCGGCCTCCTGGACATAAGCCTCCATATTCTTCGGCATATTGTAGTGAATGACATAACGAACGTTAGATTTGTCGATCCCCATCCCAAAAGCATTCGTGGCAACCATGACGCGGATATCGTCATACAGGAACCCTTCCTGGCTCTCGGCCCGTTCCTGGTCGCTCATTCCGGCATGGTAGCGGCCCGCGGCGACTCCCGTCGCCTGCAGCCGCTGAAAGAGATCATCCACCTCTTTGCGGGTGGCGGCATAGACGATACCCGGCTGATGCGAATGCTGCGCCGTGTAGTCCAGTACGAATTCACGCTTATTCTCTCCGCGCAGCACTTGCATGGCCAGATTATCACGGCCAAGTCCGGTCATGAAGACGCCCGGATCGCGCAGACGCAGCAGCCGGACCATATCCTCCATAACCTCAGGTGTAGCGGTAGCGGTAAAAGCAGCCAGAATCGGCCGCTGCGGCAGCTCCTCTACAAACGGCGACACCGCCAGATAGCTGGTACGGAAATCATGGCCCCACTGCGATACGCAGTGCGCTTCATCGACAGCCACGCAGGAGATCGACAGCCCTGCCATCTCCAGGCGGAACCAGTCCAGCTCCAGACGTTCCGGCGCCACATAGAGCAGCTTCAGCTCGCCCCGGCGGGCGGCGCGGATCCGGTCATTCACTTCCTTGCCGCTTAAGGTGCTGTTGATATAGGCAGCCGGAATCCCGGCAGTAGTAAGGGCGTCCACCTGATCCTTCATCAGCGAGATCAGCGGGGATACAACAAGTGTAAGTCCCGGCAGCAGCAGTGCCGGAACCTGATAGCAGATCGATTTACCGCCTCCGGTAGGCAGGATGCCCAGCGTATCGCGGCCTTCGAGCAGATTGTTCACAATTTTCTTCTGGCCTTCCCGGAAATCGGGATACCCGTAATATTTTTGCAGTTCAGCCTGCGCTTGCTCCATTAGTGATCCTTGCATCTTCATATCTCTTCTGACTCCTTAAGACTTTCTACCTTTAGTTTACCGGGCAACAGGGTACTTAGGCAACCGCTTGAAGCAGATATCCTAGCACTCCTTTTGGGCCTGTTACATAAAATTTACATAAAAATCACGCGATCAAGCAACACTTTATAGAAATACATTCGAATTGTACTGCTGAGGAGGCCGCCATTTGCAAGCCTGGAAAGATAAATATACCGCTTATGTGCATAAGCAGCAGCAAGCTTCTCCTCCGGAGCCTGACAAAAGTCCGCTTACAGGAAATCTGCAGGCCGATTTACAAGCGCTGCAGGCACGGCTTGGTGACAACGGCGACCTCGTAGTCCGCGACTTCCAGCTCTTCGGAGCCCACCAGGCCGTAATGCTCTTCTTCTCTTCACTGGTTAATACGGAGCAGGTGCGCGAGCATGTCCTTAAACCTTTAATGGCCGGGCCCACCGGGCATAAGGAAATTCCGGAGCATATGGCCGGTATGATCCATTATATCTGGAGCACAGCCGTCCAGGTAACTCAGGGAACAACCACTACAGACATTTCTGTGCTGCCGGACGCTGCCGTGAAGGGTGAGCTGATTCTGCTGATAGAGGGAGTGCCCGAAGCCCTTGTGCTCGATATGCGCCAGATTGATATGCGCGGTGTGGAGCAGCCGCAGACCGAGCAGGTCATCCGCGGACCCCGTGAAGGGTACGTAGAGAAGCTGGAGAACAACCTGTCCCTGCTGCGCTACCGGCTTCAGAGCACAGATTTCCGGATTGAAATCAGCCCGATCGGAACCCGTACCCAGTCGAGGGTGGCCTTATGCTATATCGAGAGCATTGCCGACAGCGGGCTCGTTGCTGAAGCGATGCGCAGAATCTCAATGATTGATACCGACGGAATTCTTGATGCCGGATACATTGAGCAGTTCATTGAAGACCAGCCGCTGTCCCCGTTCCCTCAGGTGCAATGCACAGAGCGGCCCGACAAGACGGTTGCCGCTCTGCTGGAAGGGCGGGTTGCCATGCTTGTCGACGGTTCTCCCTTTGCTGTAATCGTCCCTGCTCTATTCAACCAGTTCTTTCAGACGGTAGATGATTACACAGAGCGTTTCATTATGGGCAGCCTGATCCGTATAATCCGTCTCATCGCGCTGTCTTTCTCACTTTTTTTCCCTGCGTTATATGTTTCTGTGATCTCGTTTAATCCCGAATTAATGCCGACGGATTTCGCTGTGGCTATCTCGGGCGGAAGAGCAGGTGTGCCGTTTCCTGCCGTTCTGGAGGTGCTGATCATGGAGGTCTCCATGGAGGTGCTGCGTGAAGCTACGATCCGTCTGCCGCAGATGATCGGCGGCGCCTTATCCATCGTGGGCGTTCTCGTGATTGGACAGGCAGCAGTAGGTGCCGGACTCGCCAGTCCGATTACCGTGGTGATTGTGGCGCTGACGACCATCGGTTCTTTTGCCACTCCAGCCTATAATGCCGCTATTGCCTTGCGGATGCTAAGATTTCCGCTGATTATACTGGCCGGAATGTTCGGCCTCTACGGTGTGATGATCGGTACGATTCTCATTCTGAACCATCTTCTGTTCCTGGAATCCTTCGGCGTCCCGTATATGTCCCCTTTCATTCCCGGCAAATGGCGTGACCTGAAGGATACGCTGGTACGTGTGCCGCTGTGGTGGATGCGCCGCCGTCCGAGCTTCCTGCATGCCCAGAATAATGACAGGCTGTCCCGCAATGTTCCCGCAGTACATGTAGATCAGATCCTCAGGCAGGAAGGTGAACCCAGTGAACAGTCTCCGGCAGATCACAACGCTACGCGCAGCCGCCGTCATCAGTAGCACCATTATCGGTGTCGGGATTCTCAGTTTCCCCCGTTACATGGCTTTAGCCGGGAACAGCAGCGCGCCCTTCATCGCATTCAGCGGCGTCATCCTGTCTTTCCTCAGCTATTGGCTGCTCGCCTCCCTGTGCCAGCGTTTCCCCAAAGAGTCCCTCTTTGTGTTCAGCCGCAGGCTGATCGGACGTCCGCTAGCCACCGTCTTCACCGCCGTAATTCTGATATTGTTTATTACGCTGACAGGGATCACTACACGCCAGTTCGGAGATGTCGCCACAACCGTGCTGTATAAAAAAACACCAATTGAAGCCACCATTTTTCTGATGCTGCTCGTTAGCCTGCTCTCCTCCAGACGCAATGTTGTGAAGTTCTCGTATATCCATTTTTTCTACCTGCCGCTGATTGTCGGCTCCATCGTACTCACGATCCTCATCTCCCTGAAAAGCGTTGATCTGCTTAATCTGCAGCCCATTCTAATGTCACCTACCCTCGAATTCTGGAATGGTGCACGGGAGGCAAGCTATCTGTTCCAGAGCTCCTTCGTGATTACACTGCTGATTCCTTTCATGGAAAAGCCGAAGCACGCATTCCGTGCTGGCGCGCTGGCCATAATCATGTCGGGTGCCATCTATGTACTGATCGTGATTGCCTCTGTGGGAATGTTTGGTGCGGAGGAGACCAAGCTGCTGATCTATCCCACGCTGGAAATGGCGCGTTCCGCAGCATTTGGTGAGGGTTTTCTTGAACGGCTGGATGCCATCTTCATCATTATCTGGGTCATTTCGGTCTATACAACGGTGTACACTACGTATTACATATCCGCTTACCTGATGCAGAACCTGTTCGCTCTCCGTGATCAGAGTATGGCCGCAAGTATACTGCTGCCGCTGATCTTTGCTCTGGCGATGCTGCCCCCCAATGTCTTCGAGGCCTATGAATGGATTCTTCACCTGGGCAATGCCGGAATGGTACTGATGATTGGATATCCGCTGCTGCTATGGATGGCCTACTTCATCCGGCGCGCCGGGAAGGAGGCCTCCTCATGATCAGAAGGCTTCCGCGCTCATTCGCCCTAATCCTAATGCTGGCTATGGCTGCCCCTGTTCTAAGCGGTTGCTGGGATCAGGTAGAAATTGAAGACCGGGCGCTTGTACTCGGGTTGTCCATCGATAAGATCTCGGCCGAAGAGGCAGAGAAAGGAGACGAAGTCACCCATATTAACCATGATAATCTGCCTGCAGAAATGATCAGTGTGACCGCACAGATTGCGGTTCCCGGCAGAGTTCCCCTGGGTCCCGGAAGCGGAGGAGGCAACCCGGGTGACGCCAAGACCAGCCCGGTCTGGGTAGTTAGCGTGCGCGGCATTTCACTCGACGATGCCATGAACAATCTGCAGCAGCAGATTGCCGACCCGCGTTATCTGGTTCACCTGCGGATCATTATCATCAGCGAGGATATCGCCCGGGGCAATCTCGAAGAACTCAACGACTATCTCCGGCGCAATCCGGAAATCCGGCGCAGGACCTGGCTGCTGGTATCCGAAGGCAAAGCTTCTGATTTCATGGATGTGAATCCGCCGCTTCAGCGTGTGCCCACACTTTATATTTTGTCCATGATGGAGAAGTCGGTGTCCTCCGGGAAGTTCCCCCGGGATTATATCGGCACATTCTGGTCGGCGGATACCAAGTGGGGCCAGAGCGCGTACTTGCCTTATGTCGCACTGCGCAATAGAGATAATATCCTGATCAAAGGACTGGCCTATTTCAGCGGCGGAAGAATGGTCAACAAGACCTCTCCGATTGAAATCGGCGGCTTCATGGCACTCCAGGGAATCGACCCGGGAGGTTATTCTACCCTCTTTCATACCAATAGGATGGGTATCGTCATGACCAAAATCAATGAGCGTTTCACCCGGACGCGGAGCTACATCAAGGACGGCAAACCGGTTCTGTCGTATCAGGTCTTCCTGGAGGCCGATCTCGATGAGCAATATGGCAGCAATATCCCTGTCGACTCATCCACCAAGCTGCAGGAAATTGAACGGGATTTCGAGGAACAGGTCCGAAGCATACTGACCGGACTGGTTAAGCAGACCCAGAAGGATCACTCCGATATTTTTGGCATGGGCGAAATGATCCGGAGTCACCATCCTGCCTACTGGAAAGAGCATATCCATGACAAAGATGACTGGGAAAACCTGTATGGCAGCATTGAGGTAGACATTCAAATGAAGCTTCATATCCGGAGAGTGGGACTGAAAGACCAATAACCAGTAATTAAGTTCATGTATCTATATTTATAAGGGAGCGATCCGCATGGTCCGCCTGTTCGGAAGTCTGGTTATCATAATGTTAATCTCCACACTGATGCTGCTGGCGGTAGATGCCCGGATTTACAACAGCAAAGGCTGGCTCCGGGAGAAAAAATACGCTATGGTTCTGGGATGGGCCTACGGCGTCATCTCCCTGGCTATCCTTATCGGGCTGATCATTTATGTCTAGCTGTCCCGGCACCCTCCGTAGTATTTCTTCACGGCCCATGGTATATTGAGGAGTACAATATTACAGGACGGAGAATGCAGGCATGAATACAAGAAGAAATCCCAAAGAGGGTTCCAAGCGGGGCGTGAAGCCCGCAGCAGCCTCCAAGGCTCAGCCTAAATCAGGAACCAGAAATCAGGGGAACAAGACCTCTAACCATAAACCGGGGGCAAGACCGGGAGCACCTGCCACAACAACAACTAAAACACCTGCACAGATAAAATCCTATACGGTGTCCGAGCCCGCAGAGCTGCTGCCTTACCTGCTTAAGACGATTACGAATAAGGGACGGAATGCGGTCAAGTCGATGCTGTCCCGGGGACAGATATCGGTAAACGGCAAGCCGGTAACCCAGCATAACCATCAGCTCCATCCCGGTCAGACCGTGACCATTGATCAGGAGAAGCATGCAGAAGCCAAAGAAATGCTCGGGCTGACCATTGTCCATGAGGATGATGATATCATCGTCATTCAGAAGGATGCCGGACTGCTGTCGATTGCTACCGGAGAAGACAATGAACTGACAGCTTACCGCCAATTGATGGAGCATGTGCGCCTGACGAATCCTAAGAACCGCGTCTTTGTGGTACACCGCCTGGACCGTGATACCTCAGGAGTCATGATGTTTGCCAAAAGCGAGGCGATTCAGCAGTCCCTGCAGAACAGCTGGAAAGAGACCGTCAAGGAACGCTCCTACGTGGCGCTGGTGGAAGGCGCAGTCAAGAAATCCGAAGGCACCATCAGCTCCTGGCTGAAGGAGACGTCTACGCTGAAGATGTACTCCAGTCCGCATGAAGGGGACGGGCTGCATGCCGTAACCCGTTATAAGCTGATCCAGGCCAACCGGCATTTCTCCCTGCTGGAAGTCCACCTGGAGACCGGACGGAAGAACCAGATCCGTGTCCACATGTCAGACATCGGGCATCCAATTGCCGGCGACAAGAAATACGGCGCCGAGACCAAAGCTGTCGGCCGTCTCGGACTGCATGCCCGCGTACTTTCGTTCGTTCATCCGACTACCGGAGAAGTCCTCACCTTTGAGAGTCCTATTCCAAAGACATTCCTGAAGTATACCGCACCTGCGCCGACGAACTAAACAAGCTGGGTAATTTCTTTGTCAATTACTAGAGTTTGATTCCACTCCAGACACCTTTATTTGCGTAATTAAAGGAAAATGAGAGGCATTTATGCCTCTCATTTGTCGCTTTCGGGAATTCCCTGATTCATCCGCTTTCTGTGGCAAAGATCCGGCACCATTCTATGAAATCCTGCACATAATACAACATTTCCCTCCTCATACCGGCCCAAATCCACAATTGTTGTACAAACTGCAGCATTTCATCTCTTTCAAACGGCTCAGCAGAATTATTCTTGTATTTCATACAACAATCCTCCCGATCACCCGGCTATCCATCAATCAAAGTTGCAAAACGTACAACATTTATGTCTACAGTGTTTCTTGCACACTCTTTCGATTCACTATCATCCAATTTTAAACTTAGTATATAGGATTAGTTCGCTTAGCTCTATCCCGCGCCTGAGAAATTCCACGAAAAAGACACCCGCAAGGGTGCCTTTTCATGCTCACTATCTGATCTCGTACCAGTTCCTCAGACCTGACGCCATAGCGCGGCTAAATTACTCTACCTTACCGCCTTCAACTACCAGCTCGTCAGTATAGCCTTCTCCATAGACCTCATTCAATGTATCGCTATAGGCCTGATGAATGAATTGCTCTTTGCCGATGGTTTCAAGCTCTGTATTGATCCAGTTCAGCAGCTCCGTGTTGCCTTTGGCTACCGCCGGGGCAATCGTGTCCTGTCCCCCAAACGCCGGGATGCTTACCGTGAAGCCGGGATTGGACTTCGCCCAGGCGATCAGCTCGGTGTTATCGTTGGCAATCGCTGCACCGCGTCCGTCTTTGAGTGCTGCAAAGATCTCTGTGTACTGGTCAAATTTCAGCAGCTCAATGTCCGGGTACTCTTTGGTGAAGTAAGTTTCTGCTGTAGTTCCTTTGGCAACGATAAGCTTCTGGCCTTTCTCCTTCAGCTGGTCAATCGAAGTAACCGGTGCACTGTCAGGGGATACGATCCCGAAGGACAGCTTCATATACGGATTGGCAAAATCCACTTTTTCTTTTCTTTCATCCGTTACGGTGAAGTTAGCCATAATGATATCTACTTTATTGGATTCCAGGTAAGCGACGCGGCTGGCCGCATCTACCAGAACGAATTCCGCCTTGGATTCATCCCCGAGCAGGTCCTTGGCGAATCTTTTGGCGATATAGACGTCGAAGCCCTGATTCTTGCCGTCAGCATCCACATATCCAAATGGCGGTTTATCCGCAAAAACACCAATCCGGACCTTGCCGTCCTTCTTCAGCTGTTCAATAGAAGCAAACTTGGATGATGCCGACCCTGCACTATTGTCCTTGTTATCCGAATTACCGCAAGCGGTTAAGCCCACCAGCAATAAACCCGCTGCTATAAGTGATCCTGCCAACTTCAATCCTTTTCTCATTCCTCTTCATCCCCTGTTTTCTATGATTTTTAATACTGAAATATATCCAGAAAGTGCTGTGCACGCTCTGTCGCTGGTTTGGTGAAAAATTGCTGCGGCTCCGCGATCTCACAAATGCTGCCCTGATCCATAAATACGATCCGGTCACCTACAGACTTGGCAAAGCCCATTTCATGGGTCACGATAATCATCGTCATGCCCTGTTCGGCAAGCCCCAGAATAACATCCAGCACTTCGCGCACCATTTCAGGATCAAGCGAAGCCGTTACTTCATCGAATAACATGATCTCGGGGTTCATACATAACGCCCGTACAATCGCAATCCGCTGCTTCTGTCCTCCGGATAGCTGCCGGGGATAAGCATCCTTGCGGTCCAGCAGCCCGACCCGGCCCAGCAGCTGCTCTGCCTGCTGCCGCGCTTCTTTCGGTTCTCTCTTTTGCACCTTGAGAGGTCCGAGCAGAATGTTGTCCAGCACTGTCATATGCGGGAACAGCTCATAATTCTGAAACACCATCCCGATGCGCTGCCTGACTTCACGCCAATTCACCTGCGGCCCGGCCAGATCCTGGCCCTGGTAGCTGATTCTTCCGCCCTGCACAGGCTCCAGTCCGTTAAGACATCGCAGGAGCGTGCTTTTTCCGCAGCCGGACGGCCCGAGAATAACAGTCACTTCCCCTTTAACCACCTGCAGATTAATACCGCTTAGAACCAGCCGTTCTCCGAAGCTTTTCTGCAATCCTTCTACCTCCAGCAACAGTTCGCCGGTATTTATCATGATTATCGTTCCTTCCTAACGGCTAATTCTGCCATCTGCGTTCCACTCTCCGGGAAATACGGGATAACGGGAAACATACGGCAAAGTACAGGATAAAGATGAAGCCATACACCCAAAACGAAGCGTTTGGCGCTTTGATGACCCCAAGCTCAATGATCTGCTGACCGATCTTCACAACCTCTATCACTCCAATCAGCACAACGAGCGAGGTGGTCTTGATCATCCGTGTCGCCAGGTTAATTGCGCCAGGCACCATTCTGCGGATAGCCTGAGGGATAAGAACATACCTGTACAGCTGCCCCCGGCTGAGTCCCAGCGCTGCACCCGATTCCTCCTGATGCTTCGGCATGGACTGCAGCGCCCCCCGCACAATGTCGCCAATCTCGGCCGCTCCCCACAGGCTGAACACCAGAATGGAAGTAGTCTCACCGCTAATGTCGATATTTAATAGAGGTGTGAAGCTGAAATGCACAACGTAGAGCCAGACCAGAATCGGTATGATCCGGAAGGCCTCCAGATACAAACGTAGCAATGCCTGCAGCGGCTTCACGTTCAGCGTCCGGAGCAGCCCCATCACTATGCCCAGCACCGTCCCGATCACAATGGAAACAAACGAAATTTCAATGGTGACCAGCAGACCGCCGAGCAGACGCTCGAAGTTCGAGCCTTCAAACAGTACCTCAATCCCCGAATTCTGCATATCTTACCTTCCTTTCCAGCCAGCTCAGCACAACCGACAGAGGAAGCACCAGAATGAGATAAGCGGCCACCAGCAGCAGCAGGGATTCCGCTGTTTTGTAATGCATGCCGATCAGATCCTTCGCCACATTCATCAGATCCATTAAGGCGATTGCTCCGACAATGGAGGTCTCCTTGAGCAGAAAAATCACATTCGCTCCCAGTGAAGGAATGCTGATGGCAAAGGCCTGCGGAAGAATAACATATCTGGCGAGCTGGGTCCGGGATAATCCGATACTAAGTCCCGACTCCACCTGTGTCCTGCTTACAGCTTCCATTCCGCCGCGGAAGGCCTCGGTCATATAACTGCCTCCCAGGAAGGTCAGCCCGACAATGGCACATGTGACCTCACTCATCCGAAGGCCGACCTTAGGCAAGCCATAGTATAGGAAGAACAGCTGTACCAGCAGCGGGGTATTCCTCGACAGCTCGATATAAGCTTGAATAATGAAGCTGATGCCCTTCACTTTGTAATACAGGATAACGCTGAATATCAGTCCCAGCACCAGCGAGAACAGAATGGCCCAGAAGGCCAGCTTCAAGGTCAGCCACATCGCGTCACCATACAGCGGCAGGCTCTCGGCGATAAACTCCCAATCCAAATTCATAACCATTCACAACCCTTTGTCTGTAAATAAAATCCCCCATGAATGCAGCTAAAACTAACTATTCAAATGTGAAAACCCCACTTTATAGGCGGCTTAAGACGCCTTTGGATTTTTGTGAGCAACTATGATTGCCCTATGTACAATTCTGCCAAACTATTTAAAATTCTTACAAAAACCTCACATACTGTGGTAATCATCTTATTCACATAATGCCTACTTGTCAACTATGTTTTCTTAATTTTCACTCTTTTCCGCGTCATGGTACAATACAGAGAAACGTTAGAAGGTGCCGCTCTTGTTCCATCCTACTGTATTTGACAATATTAAAATCGCTTTTGAGAACCAGATCTACGACTACGATAATCTGGATGGAATCCTTGTCGTGACGGACCGGTCGGATTTGCTGAACCTCGCGCTGATGTCACGGGAGTTCAGTCTCTCTTTCAAATTGACTGAAGGCAATAATGTAACCTCCGAAATTATGCTGCAATCTTCGGTGAAGGATCTGAGCGACGAAATTATGGAAACACCGGGGAGTGATCCCGGTTGCACTCTTCTATTACGCTTTTATATGGAGATTGACGATGTGAATGTGCAGTGTCCAGCGGCGGAGAAGATTCTGTCTACGATCTGGGGGCCGGATTTCCAGCCTGTCCAGTCCCTCAGCTTCCGCTACGGCCAGGAAGGCGATACGTACAATAACTGCATAGAACTGCAGTTCAAGCGACAAATCACTGAAGAACAGATGGAAGATATTCCGAACCTTCTGAAGTTCCTGCTGCAAAGCGCCGGGGAACTGGAGGAGGTATAATTCTTAAGGCGGGGTGAACTGCATATGAATTTTCTGCCTCCTGCAAGGACGGGCCGCTGGCTCTGGTGGTATGTCAGTTATGCGCTGATTGTATGGCTGCTGCTGATTCTGCACCGGTTCGTGCTGCTCGGCGAGAGTTTCGATCTTCTGATCTTACTTCGCTGGGCTGCTCTTTCTATCGTGCTCTCCGGTATTATTAACAGCTTCGGCTGGTATGGCGCCCGGCTGGTGTGGATATTCTCGACCGCAGGCGTTGTGCTCGGGATCAGCCTGATGTTCATTTACACTTCCCGCGATATGTCAGGCTGGGAGGATCTTGCGGGCTTTCTGTCTTTTCTCCTGTTCACGGCGGGTGGTTTCGTCCTGGGTTTGCTTGTGGAAGGCAGCCGACTGCTTGTTCAATATTTGCGCAAACGCTGATGCCTTCTGCTGGCCGGACTCTACCCTTATACAGGATTACAAGAGGAGCTGATGACCCTGATGTCCAATTCCTTGCTGACCAAAAATGCGCTCGCCCGCTCCCTGAAAGAGCTAATGGCACATATTCCGCTGAACAAAATCTCCGTCAGGCATCTGGTCGACGACTGCGGAGTGAACCGGCAGACCTTTTATTATCATTTTCAGGATATCTTCGACCTCCTGGGCTGGATCTATAAGACTGAGGCGGTTGAGAGCATTGCCCAGTACCGCAGTTACAGCACGTGGACGGACGGATTTCACCGGATTTTCTGCTATATTGAGAGCAATAAAGCCTTCTGCTGCAACACGCTGGACTCGCTGGGACGGACACACCTCGACGCCTACTTGTATGAGGTAACTAATGATCTGATCATGGGAGTCATTAACGAGCTGGCCGCCGGGATGGATATCAGGCTGGAGGATAAGCAATTTATCGCTAACTTCTACACGCTGGCCTTCACCGGGCTTGTGATTCAGTGGATGCGCGACGGTATGAAGGATCAGCCGAAGCATATGATTGAGAAGCTCAGCGTGCTGATCGAAGGGAACTTCCTCAAGGCGCTGCATAAATATGAACAGGCGATGCCGTAACCCTCCGGGTTGCGGCTTTTTTAATGAAATAATATGTTTTGGGGTTATTTTCCTGTCCAAAAACTATACACTTTGCTCCATATGACCAAATTTCATACACTCGCGGACTTTTGATGATACCTTCCACAGCGGCGCTATATTACACTCGGTTCAGGTACAGCAATCAAGCAAACCTATGGAGGCGACAATCAGTGAAAAAAGAGTACGGTAACGAGCAGGTGTATTTTGTCGGCGGCGGAATTGCATCACTTGCGGGTGCGGCATACCTCGTCAGAGACTGTGGTTTTCCCGGACAGAACATTCACATTATTGAAGAGATGAAGATCCTCGGCGGCAGCAATGACGGCTCAGGCAATGAGGAGCACGGCTATGTGATCCGGGGCGGCCGGATGCTGAACGACGAAACCTATGAGAACCTATGGGAACTTCTAAATACGATTCCATCGATTGACCAGCCGGGGCTGACGCTGCGGGAAGAAATCACCCAGTTCGATGATGCCAATCCAACCCGCTCCAAGGCGCGCCTGGTCGACAGCAAGGGTGAGATTCAGGATGTCAATTCGATGGGCTTCGATATGGCTGACCGCCTGGCCCTCGGCAAGCTGATCATTACTCCGGAGGCCAAAATGGGTAAAGCACGGATCAATGACTGGTTCGGCCCGCATTTCTTCACCACCAACTTCTGGTATATGTGGGCGACTACCTTCGCCTTCCAGCCTTGGCATAGTGCGGTTGAACTGAAACGCTATATGATCCGCTTCATTCATGAATTCCCGAGAATTCAGACGCTCGAAGGCGTAACCCGCACCCCTTACAATCAATATGATTCGATTATTCTGCCGCTGCACCAGTATCTGGAACCGCTTGGCGTAGATTTCACGTTAAAATGTACGGTAACTGATCTGGAATTCAAAGAAGGCGACGGCATTACCGTTACGAAAATGAAGGTCTCCCGCCAAGGCGTGGAAGACGTGATCGAGATTAACGAAGGCGACCGTGTGATTATCACCAACGGTTCGATGACCGAAGGCTCCAGCCTCGGCTCGATGACCTCGGCGCCGCGCCTGAACGGCAAAGGCAGCTCGTGGAAGCTGTGGGAGAATATCGCCGCCAAGAAGCCGGGTCTCGGCAATCCTTCGTCTTTCGACGATCATGTGGACGAGTCCAAGTGGGAATCCTTCACGGTTACCTTCCAGGACTCGAAGTTCTTCGACCTGATGGAAGACTTCACGCGCAACCGGGCCGGCACCGGAGCACTCGTGACCTTCAAGGATTCCAGCTGGCTGATGTCCGTTGTATTGGCCTTCCAGCCGCATTTCCGCAACCAGCCGGAGCATGTCAAGGTATTCTGGGGTTACGGACTGTATCCGGACAAGGTCGGCGATTATGTTCACAAGAAAATGTGCGACTGTACCGGCGAAGAGATCATGCAGGAGCTGATTGGCCATCTCCATTTCGAGGCGCATAAGGAAGAGATTATGGCTACTGCCAATTGCATTCCTTGCATGATGCCGTACATTACGTCCCAGTTCATGCCAAGACTGAACAGCGACCGGCCGCAGGTTGTGCCTGAAGGCTCCACCAACTTGGCCTTTGTCGGCCAATATTGCGAAATCCCAGACGATGTGGTTTTCACGGAAGAATATTCCGTCCGTGCAGCCCGAATCGCTGTCTACACCCTGTTCGGCATTAACCGTCCGGTGGAGCCGATCAAGGAATACCAGCATGATGTGCGCACGCTGTTATCGAGCCTTGTGACTTCGTTCAGATAGTACGGTTATATGGCCCGGAATAGGCAAACGAAATACCCCGCTGCATGGAGAGAATCCATACAGCGGGGTATTTGTGTGCAGTCTGCCTAAGCGGAATCAGATGCTGCAGGAGCCATCATCACAGCCGTCAGCATCTTCTGCCTTGGACTGCGGCTTGCCGACTACCTGGAGCACAGGAGCATTCTGTTCTTCGGCCCATACGGTGTCCAGGACTTCGGTGAATACCGGACCCGGCTGCGCGCCGGACACCGCGTATTTGTTGTTGAAGACGAAGAACGGCACGCCGGTGATATTCAGCAGCCGGGCCGCATCAATATCTGCATTCACCTGATCAGCATAAGCGTCGCTCTCCAGCACCGCAGCCGTCTCAGCCTGATCGAGTCCGATCTCTGCGGCCAGCTCAGCCAGTACCTTGCGGTCACCGAGATTCAGCGAGTCGGTGAAATACGCGCGCAGCAGCCGTTCGGTCATTTGCGGGGCTTTACCCTTTGTAGCCGCGTAATGGCTTAAGCGGTGACCGTCGAACGTATTGGTCGACTGGACCGTATCGAAGTTGAACTCAAGACCCACACCCTGCGCCTGTTCGGCGAGCTGTGCGTTCGTAGCTTTAGCCTTGTCACGGGTCATGCCGTATTTGGCAGCCAGAATATCGTGAATATCTCTCGTTTCGTCGGTGCGCGCATTCGGATCCAGCTGGAAGCTGCGGAATACGACCTCCACCTTGTCACGGTCCGGGAACTGGCTCAGGGCGTGCTCCAGCCGTCTTTTGCCGATATAGCAGAACGGGCAGGCATAATCGGACCATATATCTATTCTCATGGGAATTCCTCCTGAAATGTATTGGATGCAACGCTGTACTACAATCGACGAGTCTTACATGTCACTTACTATTATATAGTTAAAAACCGAAAATTACAAACAAACTTTCTGCCGGGATACAGATGGCGTTGTTCCGGTGCTTATGGATCATTACATTGACTAATTGGTGATTAGACGGCAGGTGAATTCCATATCAAGTCCGCAGATGTATTTAGGGAGGCGTTCCATTGTTCAGAGAGGATTCCGGGGTGATCATCCGCAGATTGGATGCTTGCTTATAGCGGGTCTGTTTATATATGCGGCAGCTATCCCAAAATAATCGCCCCGTTCCGCAACAAGCTGCAGTATGCCTGTATAGCCTCTATCGGCCTCTATCCAGGTATACAGCAGCTATAGGCTTCTATGTAGTCGCAGAGCATCGGATCTGCAACGGGTTCGCCAATTAGAGGAGTGACCATCCGCCGTATTTCGGCAGCCGCGGCCTCAGTCACAACGGCACAACAATAAGACAGCGGTCTACAAGGGAGACGTTAACTCCGAAGCATACCCCTCACCGAAGAGCGGTACGGACGGATCAAGCCCCAAGCTCTCCTGAAGCAGATTGTAGAGTCTGGCTCCGATAATCTCTTCCGAATATTCGGAACGGAC
This sequence comes from Paenibacillus sp. FSL H8-0259, assembly GCF_037963255.1. Classification (NCBI taxonomy): domain Bacteria; kingdom Bacillati; phylum Bacillota; class Bacilli; order Caryophanales; family Paenibacillaceae; genus Paenibacillus; species Paenibacillus sp. FSL H8-0259. Next base: position 1,677,219 of record NZ_CP150147.1, on the reverse strand, counting down.
GATCTGTAGCGCTGCTGCCCCCATCTCCCGACACATATCAGGATTGCCGAGCAGCTGATCCAGGGATGCAGCTAGTTTAGCCGGGTCAAGCCCTTCAGCAAGCAGTCCGCTCTCCCCGTGGCGTACCAGACCTCTGACCCCCATCACATTAAAAGCAACGGTTGGAAGACCGCAGGCTCCCGCTTCCAGGATAACCAGCGGCAATCCTTCATAACGCGAAGGCAGCACAAACAGCTCAGAGACGCTGTAATAGCTGGCCAACATATCCTTGTTGCGAATTGTACCGAGCATGATGAAGCGGTCCTCCAGCCCCTTGGCCCGGATCAGATCCTTCAGACTCTGTTCATCCGGACCGCCGCCGGCAACCAATATTCTAAGGTCAGGGTGCTGCTTCAGCTGCTCCATGGCCTGCACCAGCAGCGAATGGCCCTTTTGATGTTCAAACAGCCGTCCAACGGTAATGATATATCTGCAGCCGGGGTCCAGCCCCAATGCGGCTATCGCCTCATCCTTATCCCGCCGGTAAAAGATCGCCGAATTCACGAAATTCGGCAGCAGCCGGATCCGCCCCTCCAGATGCGGAAAGTGGCGCACCATGCTGTTCTGCTCATCTTCGTTAAGCGTAGTCATGAATGCTGCCTTATGAAGCGTATGCTTCTTGATCGGCAGAATCCACTTATGGATGCTGCCCCCGTGGTAAGCGGCAATGATCGGGATGCTCAGCTTCTTCGCAGCGGCAGCCAGCCGCTCAAACCGTCCGGAAGCATATTCCTGGGCATAAATCAGGCTGACTCCGTCTCCCCGTAGAATATCACACAGGTCTCTCTGAATCGTGGATATATATTGTGATACGAATTTGCCGATCGGTGTCCGGTGGGACAAGGGAATGACGGAATACCATTTATACAGCATGCCCACCGGGATAAACTTAATCGTACAATCCACGATTCCGTGCTGATAGGTGCGGACCTCACTCCCAATCCTGGTGAAATTGTAGATGGTCGTGCGGATCCCCTTGGTTTGCAGAAGACGCGCATAGTCGAAAGAAAAATCGTTATGATACGAATGTACATATTCCTCTTCACTGAGACCCAGACCCTTTACGAAGAAATCTTCAAAGTAATTGGTATGCATAAAGATCCCGACATGCATAACGTCCCCTCCTAAAAGTTTTGTTAGCTTTGCTTCTTCAGATGATACTTCGTACAAAACCTGCTTCGGAAGCATCCGCTTAGGTTTTGAAAGCATATACATTCTGAAATTAATTCTATTATAAGCGCAACTGTACTAAATAAAAGTAAACCAAAGTGGTATATACGGCCTACAAAAGGGGGAGTAAAATTAGATCAACACGTACTTTCGGTGCATTGTAATCTAAAATTAATGCGGACAGTCTAGGACGTCCCGGGAGGAGTCAGCGGTATGCATGATCTGTCTATAGTAATTCCTACACGCAACCGGATCAGCGATCTGACCCTGTGCATTGAATCCATCGGCAGGCAGACAGAGCTGGAGGATGTTTCAATTGAACTGCTGATTGTGGATGACGGCGAGATTGAGGAGAAAGTGCTGGAGTATTTCCGCAAGGTACTGGGGCGTATGCCTCAAGCCGAGCTGCGCTATTACCGCAAAACCAAACCCGGCGTCTGGCTCTCCCGCTATGAAGCCCTGGGGCTTATCGACGGTGAGATTCTGCTCAGCTTCGATGACGATGCCGAGCTGGATGATCCGCTCTACATCCGCCGGATGCTGGACACCTACGCTTCGGACCCGTCCATTGCCGGAGTTGGCGGCATCGCCAAGGGCCTCTCCAGCAGCAGGTCCGGCAAACTGCTCGGCAGGCTGACCTGCCAGATGTCGGCTTCACCCGGCAGGCTGTCGGCAAGCACACTGGCAGGCTCCCTGCTGCTGTGGGGGGAGACCGAGAATATTTTCGAGACGGATTTCTTCCATGGCTGCAATATGTCCTTCCGGACGTCTGCGCTGCAGGACATGAAGCCTTACCCCTGGATGACCAGCTACGCGGTGGCTGACGATATCTATATGTGCCATCTGGCCAGCAGATACGGCAAGCTTGTCATCAACCCGGAGATGAAGATTATGCATCATGAATCTCCCAGCTCCCGCGACAAGGCAGGCCGGGTGGCCCGGGCTACTGCAGTGAATCATTATTATTTGCTTAATCTGCGCAAGGCACCGGTGAAGAATTATGCCGCATTGCTGTGGACACTGACCTATTTAACCGGCAAAGCTACCCTCAAGCGGAATTTCAATGCCGTCTCGGGCTATGCCAGCGGAATTCTCTTCGTACTGAACCCCCGCAAGGATAAATACAGGGAATTTATGCTGGACTAGCAGCGCCAGATTCAACCTATATAGATTGAACTTGTATTTTTTCTATTATGGGATTGCCGTGACTCCAGAGAATGTTTAACCCTCCGGCCGCTGCCCGTCTGCCGATTTCTTGAATTTAACCCGCTGTTCGCGGTGGAAATCCGCAGACAAAGGCGGACGCTGTCGTCCTACAGTTCCAAAATTCTCCTACGCCACTACTGAAGGTTTGCGGTGACCGGATTACAGTGATCGGATTACGGTATCCGATATGCTTAATTGTACTTTGTACAACTAAATCATCTGTTTACCAACCCATTATCCGTTTAGTTGTATTTCGTGCAATTAAAATGCCGGTTGTAGAGGGTTCTGTCCGATTCGGGCGGATTTAGTTGTACAGACTGCAGTTATAAGACGGAAACAACCCTTTTCGCAGGTTTTAATTGTACATAATACAACTATCACTGAATTTCCACTTGGACTGAATACATAAGTTGCTGCATTGTTTGAATGAACTCACTTCTTCAGTCCTGTTGTGTGCCAGTTCTTAAACCATCACACTGTATAACCGAAGCCCAGTATCGTAAAGCATTTGTCCTTATCTTCCTTCGCCATGCGGATCTCAATGACATGCTGCTGACTCTGCTCATTCTGGTACAGAATGACCGGATTGCAGTGCGTCCAGCTGTTCACATGCGGATCAGCAGTCAGCACAAGGCTGCCATCGACGAAGATATCTGCTCTGCCAAACTCAGGGCTGCCCGAATCCTTGTATACGAGGATCAGAATGCTGCTGGTGAGGGTCATCCTGAAGCTATCCTCACCGTATGCTGCCGTATGCAGCCAGTTATGCGGAAATTCCGGGGTGCCGAAGGGATCGGCATCCAGCTCTACCCGCTGCAAATCCGTGTCGGTCGCCCCGAAACCGCCAGCTTCCACTCCGATATCACTGAGACCAGTCAGGCTCTTGCGGTCAAGCAGCCGTATATTCGCGTAATCATTTCCGAGAACCGGCCGTTTAGCGGTTGTAATATCCTCTTCGTCCCGGAGCGACCGGCAGGTCTCGGAGAATAAATAACCCAGACAGTCTGCCATTACCCGGTGTCCGTCATTAGCAGGATGATAAATATCGTAGAAAAATTGCCGTTTCGATATGACGTTCCCCTCAGTCTTGCTCAGACGGAATTGTCCGGTTACCGCATCTTTGATGCTGACCATCGGGAGGTTATAGTGCCTGCCCACAGGAGCGAGCCGTTCCTGAAGGTTCCAGTCATTCACAAACACACTGAACAGCAGAATCACGGCGGGCCGGGCCGGGTCAGACAGGATTTTTAGACAAAGGCTCTCGAAGCAATTGCCCTTCGTTTCATCACCCTCGTCATTCACTGCAAATTCCACCACCACGATATCCGGCGTTACCGCACCCTCCCGCAGAATATCTCTTTCATAACGGATTACTCCAAGCTCAGAAGGCGTCCCGCCTACTCCGGCTTTCACATAATGGATATTCTCTCCACCGTCCTTACCGAACAGCTCCTTGAACTGCAAATAAGACTGGTAGGCATAACATCCGGTGTGGGTCGGCTTAGCCCCTGCACCCTGGGTGATGGATCCTCCAATATAAGCAATGGTGACATCCTCACCCTTAATTGCCTTGTCTATTGCTGTTCTGAGCCGGTAATTATTGCCCGAATGCAGCAGAGACTTAGCAATCATTGCGCGGTATTCCAGTGAACCGAAGTCAACCGGAGCTTCCATTGTAGCTTCTGGCGCAGTATAGCCATCATTCAAATAGAAAATAATACTCGCCGTTGCCAGCTCTCCTTCACGGCCAAATTCAAAAGCGAATTTGCCGGGACTTACATCGTCCCCGGACCACATGACCTCCTCCAGCTTCAGCAATACCTCCGTCCCGTCCCCCGGACAGGGGACTCGCAGCTGCGTTCCTGTCTCATACTTGCTGCTTCTGCCCCAGTTCTGCATAAGAAAGGAGACCGTTCCCCCTTCACTGCCGGTACCGGTCTTCACGGACACCCCGATGCTATGCACCAGTTCACGGAACCCCGCCCAGGTTGTCAGAAGCGCCAGCATCCCCTCATCCGTAATCCCGCCTATGTATCTTGCCTTATCCGTCAGATAATTGCCTTCCAGATACACTTCCTGGGATGGACTGCCCTCCGCTCTGGCTGTCGCCTCGATCGCTGTTTCGAACATGACGAAGAAGCCGCTTCTTCTCTCCTCCGGATCTTTGGGGGCCGCCGGACCTTCCAATCTGCCGCCGGTAAAATCAATGTTATTGCCCTCCACTTGGATCAGCTCGCTTTCCGGTATATATGAAGACGCTCTCATTATAGACGGGAGGCGGACTACGCTCAACCGGGAAAGACGGACTTTGTTAAGTTATTACAATAATTCTCTAGTTTGTCCACCATACTATAGTAAAATCCCTGTAGAAATGAATAGGATCATATGCTCTTTAATCCGGTTTTTGTCCAGCGGCTCATGGGATTTGTTCCATTCCGTGGTGAGCGCCAGGTACATTCGCAGAATCATAAATGCCGCAACACTGGAATCACAGGGCTTCACTTCACCGCTGCCGATGGCTTCCTCAATCTGCTGTCTCAAGAAATCCAGCGCGTATGCCTCCATCCGCTTAACACCTTCCAGCGCCTGGGCTGTTCCGATGTCCCGCACCTCCTGGGCGAGCTTCACAAATAGCTCATGATCAGACCGGAATTCCAGAATGGAATCCAGCAGATTAAGCAAATTATGCACAAAGGTCGTTTGTTCCGCCGCTACACGGTTCATCACCGACATTAATTCCTGCGAAGCCTTGTCCAGAATTTCCTCAAACAGCTCTTCTTTGGTTTTGAAAAAAGTATAGATCGTGCCTTTGCCCACATTGGCGATTCTGGATACCTGATCCATAGTCGTAGCTTTATAGCCAAATTGTACAAAGGACAGGGTCGCTGCCTGCAGGATCAAAGCCTTGCGGTCAATGGACATAGTAAAACTCCTTTCTTTCTGTACGACCATAAATTGACTGAATTTAATTTTTGGTCACTAAGTCACAAATCAATTTACCATGTCCCCGGGAAGAAGACAACTTTTTGATAAAAGTTTCAATCCGCTTCCGTTCTGCAAGCTGCTCTTCTGCACAAAATGTCATGAAATTAGTATCCCTTGCCATTCTTTCTGGGGTATGATAATAAAGATGTGATCAAGAAACTAACTTTATGGATGGTGGAATATGTTTAAGAACAAGAAATCCGGCGTTATTCTGGCCGCTCTCGTCATTGTTATCGTCGCAGCTGTGGGCATCTGGCTCTTGGTGGGAAACAATGGAAAAGACAGCACAACTACTGAAACCCCCGGCGGTGCAACGGTCACAAAAGATGGCGATACGAAGTCCCTGGAACAGACGTTTTATATTTATGATACGGTCGTGAATATCAAGGTCTTCGGTGATACTGTAGAGCAGAAGAATATGGATGATATTCAGGCGATGCTGGAACGGATGGACATCGAGTTCAGCCGCACCAAGGAGAACGGGGAATTATACGCTGTGAATCAGGCAGCCGGTAAAGAAGCCGTAGCCGTATCCGACGAAACGCTAGATATCGTGAAGCTTTCCCTCAAATATGCCGAAGAAATGGACGGGCTATATGATCCGACTGTTGGACCGCTCGTTGACCTCTGGGCAATCGGTGAAGGCGGAGAGCATGTTCCCGATCAGGCAGCGATTGATAAAGCCCGCAGCCTGACCAATTACAAGGATGTTATTGTGGATGATGCCGCGAAGACGGTGAAGCTGGCCAAAGAAGGCATGGTGCTGGATATGGGCGGGATCGGCAAAGGGTATGCCGCTGACCGGATCGCCGACTATCTCAAGGCGCAAGGTCTGGACAGTGCGATGATCAATCTCGGCGGCAGCAGTATTATTGCGCTTGGCAACAAGCCGAACGGCTCGCCGTGGAATATCGGCCTGCAGGACCCCGATCAGAGCCGCGGTACCCAGCTGGGTACAATCAAAATCTCTGACGAGGTTATTGATGCATCCGGGGTATACGAACGTTTCTTCATGCAGGACGGTGTGCGTTACCATCATATTCTGGACCCGCGGACGGGCTTCCCGTCCCAGAACGGGCTGAAGAGCATTACCATTATGAGTCCGAACGCAACAGATGCGGATGCCCTGTCAACCGGTGTATTCCTGATGGGTCTCGAAGACGGCATGAAGTATCTAGAAGCGCTCCCGGAGAAGGTCGATGCCTTCTTCATCACAGACGACAACAAGATTTATGCCACCTCTTCGCTGAGAGAACGGCTGAATCTGACCGATCCTACGTACAGCTTCGCTGATTGATACCGCGCAGTGATGGATGTGCAGCATCGTATGCAAGCAGAAAAGGTGCCTTCCTTTGGGGGAGGGCACCTTTTTTGTCATACCAGCGGCAGCTCACTGAACTCCTTATAATTGGTGAAAATATAGCTTGGCGTGTGATCTCCACCCGGCTGCCGGCCGCGCGGGTTGTACCAGCATACCTTCCAGCCTGCCGCAAGCGCACCGACCACATCATTAGCCCATGTATCACCTACATAGAGGCTGTTCTCAGGTGCAGTTCCCGTCATCTTATTGACATGGGCGAAGATGGCCGGGTCGGGCTTAGCCAGACCGACAGCATCCGAGATGAAGATCATCTCCTGCGGAATGAGCTTATCTATACCCAGCCCGCGCAGCTTGCCCATCTGGTGCTCCAGCGGGCCGTTGGTGATAATGCCTACCGGATGCCCCAGGCCAATAAAGCGCTGAAGCTGCTCCGCCACGCCTTCGATCATCCCGATCGTATACTGGCGGGCAATATAGGAGGCCTGAACTCTGGTTGCCTGCTCCCGGTTCAAGGGCAGGCCATATTCGGCAAAAGCCAGCTCCAGCCGCATCACCCGGGTCTCCTCCAGCTCAAGCTCCCCGCGCAGATATTTCGGCCATAGTAAATCACTGTGATGCCTGACGGTGTAGAACAGCTCCGCATAATCCAGCTTGTCTTCGTCTGGCGCCAGCACCTCGCGCACCGCTTCCCGGAAAGGCACCAAATGGTCGTACAACGTATCATCCAGATCAAAAAACACGGCTAGCTTATTGCTTGTCTCCACGTAAACTCCCCTAACTATATCTTTAGAAATATAAATGATAAGTGAAAAAGCTCTCGTCCCGGATGTAGCCTTGGGCTTCATACAGACGCTGTGCGCCGGTATTATGCGTCAGCGTTGAAAGCGTCAGTCCCTTCGCACCAGTACCCTGCGCAAATCCGCGCACGCCTTCAAGCAGCAGTGAGCCAAGTCCCTGTCCGCGCTGCTCCTTCGTTACGAACAGATCGTTCAGAATCCATACCGGCTGGACCGAGATGGAAGAGAAGGAGGGGTATAGCTGGGCCAGGCCATACGTGCGGCGTTCTGCACCCTCACCGGCAACGGCCATAAAAATAACGGATTCCTCATTCTGCAGCCTCGCCGCCAGGAACTCCCGGGCAGCCTCCGGGTCCGGAGCCTGCCCATAAAAGCTGCGGTATTCGTCAAAGAGTGGAGCAAGCTCCTCTACATCTGCAAGCTCCGCCCGTTCAAAACGGTAATTCAACATAGCTGCTCCCCTGCTTTCCCTTAGTCTCTCGAATCGTAAAAGACATGACGGGCTGTGATCTTCCCGTCTTCAATGTCCATCAGGCCGAAGGAATACTGCTTCTCCCGGCGTTTGTCCGTAGGAGAGCCGGGGTTGAACAGCAGAATACCATTCTCCCGGCGCATCAGCGGCTGATGGGAATGGCCGAAGAGAATACAGTCCACCTCCTGGCCTTCAAAGGCCAGCAGCGCATTTCCATCCGTCCCCTTACGGGAATACGGCGCATGTCCGTGAATCATCCCGATACGCATGCCCTCCAGCGTAACGATCTTGCTCTCTCCGAAGCGCTGAATAATCTCATATCCGTCGTTATTGCCGGCAATCCCCTCTACCGGAGCAAGCCCGGCCAGCAGATCGTAGATCTCCAGCGATACCCAATCGCCCAGATGCAGAATCATATCCACCTTGCTGAATTCTTCCATAAGCACGGAGGGCAGCCCCTTGGCCCTGCTTGAGAGATGTGTATCCGATACCACGCCTACCTTCATCTGCATCCACTCCCCATTCCTATTGTCATCCTACCCGGCATTTCAAAAAACACAATGGCCGAGAAGCGCTGTAAACTGCGACTCTCAGCCATTTCATGTTCAGATCCCAAGTTTACGTCCTATAATTGTACGATGTGCAGGGGGGAGAAGCAAGCGGGCAGGGGATGCGTCAGGTCATCCTTGCATCAATCCAGCACAACCCATTCCCCTTGAGTATCTGCCGATTGTACTTCCGCTTCAACAATTTCAAGCGATTCTGCCGCACTCTCCGGGGTGCATACCACAATCGGCTTATCGTGAATAACCGCATCCAGAAAATAAACCAGCTCCCGGTAGTAGCCGGTATCCGGTGAGAGCTCAGCAATAAAGCCCGGTCCATCGTTCGGGTTCACTTTAAGCTGATTCCCGTCAAATACAAGATTCCCCTTCTCAAAGTTAACCCGATAACCCATATAGAAACCGAAATCTCCTTCCAGCGTCCAATCGACCTGGGCATTGACTACTTTTCCGTCCTTATAATAGTAATGGGTGGAGCAAAGATCATAACCGCTGCCAGGTAAGACATTGCGGGCAAGAGTAGAGACTTTATCCGGCTTGCCGAACAGGTAGCTGATCATATCCGTATCGTGAATATGCATATCCAGAATACTGCCGCCGCTGAGCTGCTCATCCAGGAACCAATCCTTGGGGGCGCCGGAGCCGCGGTAGAAATATCCCTCGGTCACCTCACCGAATTGGCCTGACTCCACGGCCTCCTTCAAGTACTCATATCCCGGCCAGAAACGGAGACATTGTCCAATCATAAGCTTCCTGCCGCTGCGGTCTGCCGTTTCCGCCATCTTCCGTGCTTCCGCCGAAGTTCTGCCCATCGGTTTCTCGCAGAAAACGTGATATCCGCGTTCCAGCAGCGAACAAGCCATCCCGGCATGCAGATAAGTGGGCACGCAGATATCAATAACATCCAGTTCTTCCTGTTCAAGCATTGTTTCCAGGTCATCATAAAGATTGTAAGAAGACAAATCATAGACTTCACGGGCCGTGCTCATATTCCCGTCTGCTTTGCCGCCCTTGAGTTCCTCGATCCGCAGATCACATATCGCACTTAATTCAACCGGATAGCCCTCCTCCGTCAACCGGACATAATTGTCAAAATGCATCCGGCCCATAAATCCGAATCCGATCAAGCCTACTTTCAGCATAGGAATGTCCTCCGATTATTCTGAATTATATTTCTTCATATCCGCTCCATGCAGGGATACCCAGGCTCCCTGCCGCCCTGCGGACTCCATCTCAGCCTCAATGATCTCAAGCGATTGTGCAGTGCTCCCGGGCAGACATACTGTGACCGGATTGTCCTGCAGTATGGCATCCAGGAAATAGACCAGCTCTCTGTAATAGCCGGTATGCGTGGAGAGTGAGGCAGTATAACCCGGTTGCCCGACAGGATTGACTGCAAGCACATTGCCGTCAAACACCGCATTCCCCTGTTCAAAATTGACCCGGAAGCCCATGCTGAACCCGAAGTCCCCTTCCAGCGTCCAGTCGGCCTGGGCATTGATTACCTTGCCGTCCTTGTAATAATAATGGGAAGACACAATGTCGTAGCCGCTGCCCGGCAGGACATTCCTTCCGAGCGCCGAGACCTTGTCCGGCTTCCCGAACAAATAATGAATCATATCGGTATCGTGGATGTGCATATCCAGCATGCAGCCGCCGCTCAATTCATCGTTTACCAGCCAGCCTTTCGGTGCACCGGACCCCCGGTAGAAGCAGCCTTCGGTAACCTGGCCGAATTCCCCGTCCTCCACAAGCCTTTTCAAATATTCATATGCCGGCCAGAACCGCAGACAATGACCAATCATCAGCTTCTTGCCGCTGCCTCGCGCCGTTTCCGCCATCTTCCACGCTTCATGGGAATGCCTGGCCATTGGCTTCTCGCAGAACACATGGTAGCCCCGTTCCAACAGAGAGCAGGCCATCTCAGCATGAAGAAAGGTAGGGACCGCGAGACTGACCACATCTAGCTCCTCATTGGCCAGCATATCCTCCAAATCTTCATACAGGTTATAGGAGGATAAATCGTATATCTCCTGGTCTGTGTTCATATTCCCGCCGGACTTCACCAGCTTCAGCTTCTCAATCTGCGGGTCGCAAATCGCAGTCAACGTAACCTCGTACCCGTCTTCGCCAAGCCGGACGTATTGATCAAAGTTCATCCGGCCCATGAATCCAAACCCTACCAGACCCACCCTGAGCATTTCTCTCACCCCGCTTATGCCTTATGGCTGGTACGTCCCAGAATGGCGTCCATGGCCGCAGAAGTATTGAAAATAATCTGTTCCGGATGATGGGTGTAAGCCGGGATCATTTCACCTGTAACATAGTTGTCGTATCCAATCTCCCGGAGCGCATCCATCACAGCCGGATAGTTCACATTCCCGGCAAGCAGATCAACAAATCCGTGCAGTCCTCCCGCTTCCCGGCGGTAATCCTTGAAGTGAACCTTCTTGATCCGGTGGCCCAGTATTCTTATCCACTGCTCCGGATAGCCGGAATGTACAATATTTCCCACATCCAAATAAGAACCTACATAGCTGGAGCCGACCGAATCAATGAACGAACGCATTTCAAGCGGGGACAGCAGAAATTTATTCCACACATTCTCGATCCCTATGGAAACCCCAGTCTTCGCTGCCTCCAGCGCCAGACCGCCAATCGCCTCTAACGCCCTGTCATAAGCTTTGTCGTAATCCACTACCTCACTGCCGGGAATGAAATCCACCCCGACTGCACCGGGTATCACAAGAATCGTATCCACGCCAAGCACAGCAGCAAGCTCCAGTTGTTTTTTGCATACGTCGATTGCCTTGGTCCGATTGGCCCCGGATTCGCTGGTCATCGCGTAAGACCAGTACAGTCCCGTTGCCAGTCCGGCAATTTCCAGGCCGGTCTCGTTAATGGATTCCTTGAGCTTCAATGCTTCCTTCTCACCGGTTTCAAGACTGAGTTCACCCGTTTCATTCAAAGCCAGTTCAAGCCCGTCGAACCCTGCAGTTTTAGCTAAGCGCACACATTCCGCGATCTTCATACCTTCGGGAAAAGACCAGATATTAATTCCTTTTCTCATCATTACCATCCTCATTTTTGTTATTTTCCGTTTTTCAGGAATCCTGCGATAATGTTCTTTTTTCCTTGATATATTTAAATTATAATGGTTTTACACTTCTATTTATTTAGGGGATATAGATAACTTTTGGATGATTCCGGTCATATTTCTAGTCAGGAGGATTGATCATGTCCGAGACAGAAACATCCTATCCTTTGAGCAAACAGGTACCCTCCCGCGAATGGTCACCTGGAATCCATTATGCACAGTTGCAGACCCTTGCCCCCTGCACTTTTCCAAGAAGAAGGCTGTATGATTTCGAGCTGCTGTACATCCGTCAAGGGAGTTTGTTGACCCGAATGGACAACAAGGAATTCCTCCTCAGCTCTGGACAACTCATTTTTCTATCCCCTGGTGTTTACCATCAGAACATAATCGTTTCGGCTTCCGACACCAAGCTGCTGGGCATCCACTTCGACTTTTTTGGCGAATCCGTCATTACGCGGGAAGAAGACATGCTGGTCAACGAGGATGAGGTGCTTCCCCATAAATTCGCTCTGGAGGCCGTAACCGCCCCTTTTTTACCGTTGTCAGAAGAACCTGTGTATACGCCCTCTCCCGAATGTGTCCATGCGATGGAGCAGCTTGTTCATGAGTTCACCATGCGGCAGGCCGGTTATGAATGGGTCTGCCGGGGCTTGATGCTGGGCATTCTGACTTCACTTCTGCGGTCCCAAAGCTCACGGCGGCTGGCTAAGTCTTCCGTTCACGGGGAGCGGATCAGGGGGCTGATTGACGGAATGGAGCTTCAGCCGGCAGGCCGCTGGACTAACAGGTCTATGGCTGCAACGATGAATATGCATGAGGACCATTTCTCCAAGCTGTTCCGGGAGATTGCCGGGATGCCTCCCGGCGAATTCCTCCGGTCCATTCGCCACCGGGAAGCACGCAAGCTGCTCCGCGAGACGGATGAGTCGATTGAAGCTGTGGGAGAGCGGGTCGGCTATCCCGATATCCACTACTTCAGCAGGGTATTCACAGCCAATGAAGGGATTTCTCCACGTGCCTACCGCAAGCTTTCGCGCATTCTGTGAGGCATCCTAGATGCCCAGGCCCGCTCACAGCAAAGAGACGAGCCACCGGCCCGCCTCCTGATCGAGTTGCTAGTTTACTTATTCGCGGATGCTGTTTGCAGCGTTATCAGCATCGTTCGCCCGAGTGTGCCTGCCGTATGGATCTTCAGCTTCACCTTCGGCGACAGTTGCGTGACCTCGATCCGGTCATCTTTGCTGAGTATGCCTGCTGCCTCCGCCTCCAGCTCCAGCTCAATAACCCCCTGGTTCTCCAGTGTAGGATCGGACACGGCAAGCTTAGTGGTGCCAGCGTCGGCATTGTTCCTGATCAGGACAGAGGCTGGCTTGTTCGAGGTCACACCTCCTGCTGAAGTCAGAGCATCCGTCCAGAAATTATACCCGGTCACGTTAAGCGTGTTCTCCCGCACAGCTTGAACCGCTGGTGAATTGGCGAGAATAGTGACATCCGGCGAATCGGCATAGGCTTCCGTGGCCTGCCTGCTGGCATTCGGCAAAATCATATATTCATACCGGCTGTCAACAGGATTACTCCCATGATCCATCCACATCGTCAGAAAGTAATTCTGCAGCAGTCCGGTTGGCGTTGTGGAGGAAGGCGGATTGCTGAGATTGATGTCGGACCATCTTCCCTCTTGAACCTGTCTGGTGAGCTTGATCGATGAATTATCCGGAAAAACATAACCAATATTTGAATCTGCCGCATTCCCTTCGAGATAAGCCCATGACGGGTTCTCTATCTCCTGACCCGGAATGTTCCCATTCAAGGTGTCACCATCCAGCACGAAGCTATTGGAGTTATCTTCCTTCAGCTTCCGCTGCTCAATGACAGTCTCTACCGGAAGATTATCCGTGCTTGTAATCCCTGCACCCAGCGCAACAATCTCATTGTCAAAAGCAAACCAGGATTTCCGCGCCTGCATCTGCGTGCCGTTCTGAATCAGATTCATGCCGGTTGCCCCAAAAGTATCCAGTGTTGTTCCGCCCGCCCAGGAGTTAAGCGGCGCCGTCTCGCCGTCACCGTATTGATAATCGCCGGCATTCCTTGGACGGGAGACAACCGTTGTGCCGGGCAGCCGGCTCCAGTTCACCGTGGCCCAGAAGCTGCCTGTATACTGGGACAGATCGCGGTTGTAGAGATATGTCATTCCATCACCGGTGTACCAGCCCTTGGGATTTTCTCCGTTAGTCAGCTCATAGGTCGCAATACGCTTTGAGCTTTTGCTGACTCCGAACAGAAAGTCCTCACCCCGGTGCACACTGCGGGCCATGCCGTTCAACTCGTAGTGCGCCTGAATATCGGCGGCAGGAACAATCGCAGGATCGTCCACCCACTGCCGGATCGTATCCGCCAGATCCAGCGGGAATTGATAGTAGGATGCGCCCTGGCTCAGCTGATACCCGGCATGATATTTAACCAGGCCCTTTAATTTCAGCGAAAGCTCCGGGGGCGAGGTCTGCGCAATTCGGGCGATGCCGGCCAGAATATTTCTGCCGGAGTAATAGGCATCTGCAGCCGGTCTCACAATTGCGCGTCCTCTCGTCATATCAATGGCCTGGCCTTTGTATAAAATGGGGGCAAAACCTTCATTGATCCACCGGTAGACATTGTTCACCCCGGGAACAACCGGCTCCCAGGTGCTTCCGTTCAGCAGGAACAGCAGGTTCCCCATCCCCTGGATCAGAACCTCCCCGTAACTTCCCGTGTAGGCTATCGTGCTGTGTTGCACATACGAGCCGTCCTCATAGAACCCGTCGCCTGCCGCCGTGTATTGAAACAGCTCGCTCATCCCGTCCCTGGCCTGAATCAGCCGGTCATAGCTATGTTCGACAAGTCCCATACGGATCTGAATCAGCATAATGTCGGAGCGGTTGGCACCTGTCTGTGTAAAAGAAGGGGCGGTGATATCTCCGATATAATGATCGATGCTTGCCGTATTCTGCAGGATTTGCTCTGGCGTCAGCTCGTCATACATCAGGATCAGAATATCAGCCAGCCGGTTGGGAACACCGATATCCCAGTTCCACCAGTTGCCGAATTCGCTGCCCGAATCTGTATATAATTCATCCAGCATCCAGTCCATGGCCTGCAGCAGATCATCCTTCAGACCGGAATTATGGTAAAGCGGGGTGCCTTGGGTCTGATAAGCTAAGGCCATTGTCTTCAAACGGGTATAATGGCTGTTTACAAAAGCGGAGTCGCTGGTGGAAGCAGGCAGATCCGTCCAGAGTGTTGTTCCGCCGGGTATGAGCTGCATGCTCTCCCAATACCCCTGAGCAGCAGCTGCATTGGCCTGAAGAATGGCTTGGACCGCCGGATCATTTACATCCAAAGAATCTTTACCGGTCAGCGTCTCCTTCCAGCGCAGCCTGATCTCGTCGTATTCCTGGGGATTATCCGGCTGGGCGGCTACGACCACGAGGGTAACCGAGTCCGCCACTCCGTTCACTGCACTTGCAGACACCGTAGCCGTACCGACGGAAATCCCCTGCAATGTGCCATCCGCAGCCACACGTACGATATCCGGGCGATTGGAGACCCAGGTTAGCTGTGAGTCTGTCGCATCCGCCGGTTCTATATCCGCGATAAGCTGCAAGCTGTCGTATTTGGAGAGCTGCGGGGGCGAATAGGTAATGGTAACGGCGGTAACAGGGATATATGGAGTAACAACAACGGTGACGGCTGCGGAGACTGCCGGATCAGCTTGTGACACTGCTGTAATCTCCGCAGACCCCACCGACCTGCCGGTGATTTCTCCGCTGGCATCTACAGTTGCAACGGCAGGATCGGCAGAGCTCCAGGTCACAGCCTGATTCGTTGTATTTGCGGGCTGGAACCCCGGCTTCAAGGTTTGTTGGCCTGTTACCGTCAAGTTGACTTCATTCGGAAGCGAGATGCCTTGCGGCAGCACGGGCTTGGTTACCGTTAACGGGACGGCGAGCGAATAATCGCCCTCATAAGTACTTACCATCACTGTAGTGCTGCCTTCGCTGAGTGCGTGGACGGTGCCATAAGTAACTGTGGCTACAGAAGGATCAGCCGTGGTCCAGAGCAAGCGCTGGTCGGAAGCATTCTGCGGCAATACCTCAACCGCAATATTGGCGCTGGTACTCTCCGCCAGCTCAAGTGTTCCCACTGAAGTGCTGATTCCCGTAAGCGGCACGTAATCCGCAAGCTTCAGATCGTCGACCAGCCATTCCCCCTGCTGGCCGCTCTGAAAGTACTGATTGAGGTAGATATGTCTGATATTCAGCCAGCCGGAAGGCAGCGAAGCTTCCCCTAAATACTGGTCATTCATGAAATAGGAGACGGTGCGGGCCGTACTGTCCACAAACATTTTCAATTTGTACCATGAATTCTTCTCGTAGCGGGCCAGGAGCTGATTGCCGGCACCCCGGACTTCTCCTGCGGCGTTGAAGGTAAGGGCGGCTATATTGGTAGTGAGTGTAGCGGGAGAAGGGGCATTCAAGCTTCTGAACTGAATCTCCCGGCGGTGGGTTGTGCTGTTCATATAAACCGAGGCTTCCAGCACCAGCTTCCCGGCGATGCCGGTATTGCCGGTCGCCGTTCCGCCCAGATTGTTCCTGCCTGTATTTACATTTTTGGTATTGGAGACGATTTTGAGACTGTAATCCTCACGCTGGGGAGCGTTCGCTATAGTCACATAATCTGTTTCCAGCGCAGAATTATAGATGCCCCAGCCTCCCCCGGCCGAGCCGCTGTAGGTAGAGCCGTTATAGAGCTTCGTATTCTTGGTATTTCCGCTCTCATCATAGTTCACATTGACATATACGGTACCCGCCGCTTCCGCCGGCGGCAATGCCGCAGCGGGAAGGATGAGAGACAGGACAGTTACCATTAGGATCAGACGGACCAAAAACGGCTTGACGAATGGCCTAGTGAACAATTGCATGGCTACCCCTCCATGATTCATAGTTTTCAGGCCTGTTCCCGCTCATACCAATATCCGGGAATCTGCTTCTCCAGACGCAGAAGGGCTTCCAGATAATAATAGTCGCCCCAGATCATATAACCATCCAGCCCATAGTCGCCCCTGACATGATAAGAGCCATGGTCGATGAGGCCTTCGTCTTCCTCAGCCATGCCCAGCGAGGACTCCGCCAAGGCCGTCATGGTCAGCATGACCGCAGCCTCCAGACGCGGACGGAGCGGATCGGCGGGCGCCAGATGCTCAAGCAGTTCAAGCATGCCGCAAGCGGCAATGGCGGAAGCAGAGCTGTCCCGGCTGGTAGAGCTGTTCACAGGAACATCGAAATCCCAATAGACAATCCCATCCGCCGGTATCCGCTCGATGAAATAGACGGCAAGGCGTTTCGATGTCTCCAGGAAATCCATGTCTCCCGTATAGCGGTAAGATAAAGCAAATCCATAGATCCCCCACGCCTGTCCGCGTGTCCAGGTAGAGCCGTCGCGGTAGCCCTGATGCGTCCCCCCTCTGAGCGAATTTCCACTTCCGTCAAAATAAAAGGTGTGATAGGACGAGTCGTCTCCCCGCACAAGGAACTTCCGCGACAGCTTCGCGTGCCGGGCGGCAATCTCCGCATAGCGGGGATCGCCAGTTGTCCCGGAGGCCCAATACAGCAAGGGAAGATTCATCAGACAGTCGATGATAATACGCCCGCCATTCTCCGGATCACCCTCCGGTCCCCAGGCCTGGATGAGCCCGGCAGCCTCCCGCCAGCGGCCCAGCAGATGGTCGGCGGCGCGCAGCGCCAGCGCCCTGTGCCGCTCGTCCTCTTGGACAATCCAGCCCGCCATTGCAGACAAGCCATACAGAAAACCGATGTCATGGTGTTCCAGAGCGTGCTTGGCCTGAAGCCTGCGGTCAAAGCTGTTCATCTGGGCTTCGGCCTGCAAGCGCAGATATTCGTCCCCGCTGTACTCGTAGCATAACCAGACCATCCCGGTCCAGAAGCCTTCGATCCAGTCGTCGTTCTCTCCCCATTCATAACGCTTGTCATTGGAGATATGCGGGAATTGCAGGTTATGGCGGGTCAGATTGCGTTTTGTTTTGAGCACGGCGAAGTCGATGGCCTCTCGCCACTTCACGCCCGGTGCAATTATTTCCTTCACAGGTATCATCCTTTCACAGAACCGGCTGTAATGCCCGAGATAAAGTACCGCTGGAAGAACAAAAAGACGGTGACTACCGGAATAAGCGACAATACGGTGCCTGCCATAACAAGCTGGGTCTGCGAGGTGAACTCCCCGTTCAGACTTGCGAGGCCAAGCGGCAAGGTCTTGAGGCTGTCGCTGGTAAGATAAATAAGCGGAGCCTGAAAGTCATTCCACACCCAGGAGAAGGCGAAGATGCCAAGTGTCGCCAGCGCCGGCTTGGCCAGCGGCAGGATAATCCGGGCGAAGATGCCGAATTCGTTGCAGCCGTCGATCCGGGCCGCTTCCGAAAGCTCCTTCGAGATGCCGGAGAGGAACTGCCGCATCAGGAACACGCCGTAGGGGCTGAAGATTTCCAGCAGAATCAATGCCCAGTGGCTGTCCACCAGGCCCAGCTTCTTGATCACAAAATACTGCGGGATCATAATGACCTGATAAGGGATCATGAAGGCCGCGAAATACATGATAAACAGCCGGTTTTTCCCGGGGAAGTCCAGTCTGGCGAAGGCATATCCAGCCAGAGAGCAAGTAATAAGCTGGCCCAAAGTAACCAGAACAGAAACCTTCAGTGAGTTGAAATAGTATAGCGGAAAGGGAATACTGGTCCAGACCTCGGTATAATTCTCGAAGTGAAATACCTGCGGAATCCACTGGATCGGATACTGGAATACTTCCTCCTGCAGCTTGAAGGAGGTGGAGAGCATCCACAAGAAGGGCACGATCATGATCAGCGAGATCAGGATCATGAACAGATGCGACAGTGATTTTGGCACGGCACGGCCTAGTAGTTGACCCATCGTTTCTCCCCCTTGAATTGAACGTAAGTAATCGCCAGAACGATCAGGAACAGCACGATGGCTTCGGCCGAAGCGTAACCAAATGCGGAATTGCGGAACGACTGGACGAAGATGTCATAGACGAGCAGCTTCGTGGAACGGCCCGGCCCGCCGCCGGTCATGACATATACCAGATCAAAGGACTTGAACAGATTAATAATGCAGGTGATGATGACAAAGAAAGTGACCGGAGACAGCATCGGCAGCGTGATGTTGCGGAAGCGCTGCAGTATATTGGCGCCGTCGATGTTGGCAGCTTCGTATAACTCTTTGGAAATTCCCTGCAAGCCGGCCAGGAACAGCAGCATATAGTAGCCGGCCATCTTCCAGGCGGAGACAAGGATGATGCTGAACAGAGCCCAGTCTGAGCTGATCAGCCACCCGGGCGGATGATCCATGAACTTGCCAAGGAACATATTCAGCGGCCCGAGCGTCGGATTGAAGATGGCCTGCCAGACCACTGCCACCGCGATAAATGATGCGATATGAGGAAAGAAGAAGGCTGCTCTGTAGAGCGACATCCCTTTCATTTTCTGGTTAACAAGCAAGGCCAGGGACAGGGAGGCAATGATAACGAGCAGACAAGAGCCGAAGGTGTAGAGCAGGGTATTCTGGAGAGCAATCCGGAAGTTCTCGTCCTGCACCAGCCGGACATAATTGCTCAGTCCGGTCCATTTCACCGGATTATAGCCGTCCCATTCCGTGAAGCCGAGCCCGAGCGCCATCACGCTCGGAACGGCAATGAACAACAGGAAACCCAGCAGATTAGGCAGGAGGAAAAGATAGGCTGTTCTCGCTTGCGGATGCATCATCCGCTGCCACAAGGACGGTTCCCTGCCTTTTGCCAGGCCGGCTTCTTGCGCAGCCGGTACGCTTTTATTCAAAGAAGACATGTCATCACTTCCCCGTTCTTGATCTATTGAATCTCCTGGTCTCTTCTCTTCTTAATGTTCTCAATCGCCTTCTCTGGTGTGGACTCGCCCAGGAGCGCCAATTCCCCTTCTTCTGTAACAATCGTATTCATTTGGGTAATCCCTTTGCGCAATTCCCGTTCTGGAACAGACGTAATATTGAAGATGGCATCCAGATTCACCGCATCATTGGTAAAGGCTGCTTTGTACTGGTCCTTGACACTGTCGGCTGCGGAAGCCGGCGTCTGGTATTTAGCCACAATCTGCTGTCCCTCTTCACTGGAGATGAAGCCGATCCACTTCTTGGCCTCCTCCGGATGTTTGGAATCCGAGCTAACGGCATGGACAACCACCGCGGTCATTGTGGTGCCCTTCTGTACTCCCGGCGGATGCGGGACATAGGTCATTCCCCAATCGAAGTTCAGCTTGCTGTCCTTCTTATCCTGCTCCAGCATCCCCGGGAACCAGGTTCCCGTCACAACCATTGCATATTTACCGGTCAGGAAGGCCGTTCTGTAATGCGCATTGGTGGCCTTGTTCTCGGCTATGGAAGGCTGTGCGCCGCTGTCCGATAGTTCTTTACGCAGCTTGAGCCCTTCAATATAAGGCGTTAGATCCTCACTGTAGAGCGAGGCGCCAAGCTGCTGTCCGTATGAATACCAAGTCTGCGCCCAATCTGGCATGAAGGAGCCGTAAATCTTGTCCTGTCCGCTTCCGCTGGTCATCTGCTTAGCCAGTTCTAAATATTGTTCCCAGGTCAGATCATCACCCGGATAGGCAACCCCTGCCTGATCAAAAAGATTCTTATTATAGTAGAGCGCCCAGCCGTCTGAGCGGAAAGGCAAGCCATACAGCTTATCGTTAATCTTGAGGTTGTCCAAGGAAGACTCCACGCCCGCCAGCCCGGCGCTGTTGGCAGCCGCATAATCATCGAGCGCCAATGCGCGTCCCGACGAGGCCAGCTTGTAGTACTCGTCCAGACTTTTAAAGGCAAAAGCGTCAACTTCTCCGCCGCCTGTCAATGTTACCGTCAACCGTTCACTGTAGGTATTGGCATCGCTTTTGGTGAAATCAACGGTGAGACCCGGGTTCTTCGCTTCGAACGCCTGGGCCAGTTCATCATACATCCGCTCTGAGGCGCTATCATTCCACAGCATGAACTTAATGGCCACCTCTTGCTCCGAAGCCGGGGTCCCCTTCGCTGCCTGATCTGTTGTGTCCGGGCCGCAGCCTGCCAGAAGTACCGCACTTGCCGAAATTCCAATCAAAGGCTTCATCCAATTTTTCATGTATTCCCCTCCAAGGTCGATTGTGTAAGTGTTCCTCACTTGATGTAAATATAAAGCAGTTTAAGGCGGTTGTCTTTGCACACAACTCAGTACAATTGTTGATTCCTTCATAATAATAAAGTTTTGTTTGCGCTTTCAGTAACTTTCATGTACGTTTTCATAACATTGATGTGACATGATCGCACAAAAAAAGGGATGTTATCCCTTGACTAGTCCGATATTCAGTTTTGTATTCTATAATACAGATTATCCGCGATATTCGGAGGGAGTCTGTCCGGTCATTTTTTTGAATACCCGCGAGAAGTGGCTTAGATTATGCAGACCTACCTGCTCCGCAATCTCCTGGACACTCCCCTCGCGGCGCTTGAGCAGCTCCTTGGCCTTCTCTACACGCAGACGGGCCACGAAGGCCATTGGCGTCTCGCCTGTCTGCTCCTTGAATAACGTGGCGAAATAATTCGGATTCAGGTGCGCCGCACCGGCCAGGCGGCCAAGCGTCAGCTTCTCTGCATAATGCTCCTGCGCATAGCGGAGTGCAGCTTCCACATCCATGGTTACCGGACGGTCCTTGTCCTGCATCACCGTCCTCAGAGCAGATGACATACGCTCCATGAATTCACCGGCGGTTGTACAGGAATGAATGCGGCCGATGGCTTCCCCCCACACGGCGGTATGCTCGCGCTGAAGATATTTACCGGGGATATTCCGCGTCAACAGCATCGTAAGCGCCTGGATCAACCGCTTCGGATGAACGCTGCGCCGCTGCGCATCCAGCAGCAGCTCATCCAGGCACTCCAGGATCGCATTGGCATTGCCGACCGCAAGCAAAGCTATCAGCTTATCCTCCTGATCGCCCGACAGCGCCGGACCAGAGACTTGATAGATACGCTTGTGTTCATACTCCACCGCATGGTTCCAGCCCGTATAGAACAAATCTGCCTGCAATTCTTCAGCTTCACGGTAAGCCTTCTCCCACTCCTCCGGTCCAGCCACCCTGGAGCTGATCAGGATGCCGGTATCTTCATAACGTTCCAGCAGCAGGCGCGGCACTTCGATCTCGTCCTCCATAATAAGATGCAGCCGCTGCTCCGCATCCACGAACAATCGCCGCTCCTTAATGACCTCCGGATACGGGAATTCCTCCAGCCAGGCATGAATATCCGTCTGCTCCCACATCTCCCGGTTGATCAGCATAATGACCCATCTCCAGCCTGCACACTCCCGCACATGTATCCTGAACTGCTTCAGCCAGGCAGAGGGAGATTGCAGCTCAAGACTCCGCACTTCTAGCTGCGGCTCTCCCGGAAGCGTGGAAACGCCACGCTCGCGGGGTTGCCCCTGAAAGGTCATATACAACCTTTCCAGACAGTGTTCGATCTCGCCGGATGACAGATTCAGCTTGTCCAAATATTCGAATACACCGTAGCGGATGCCCTGCCGGGCGAGCTGAAAGTCAGTATGACTGCTTAAGATACAAATCTGCACCGTCGGCGATATCTCGCGGATACAGGCAATCAGCTCCAGCCCGTCCATGCCCGGCATGCGAATATCTGTAATCACCACATCCGGCTGCAGCCGGATAAACATGTCGAGCGCTTCACTTCCATTGCCCGCCTCACCTGCAATTTCAAAGCCGTACCGCTCCCAGGGGATGGTCTTCAGCAGTGCCTCCCGGATCAGCCACTCATCCTCCACCAGCATCGTTCGAATGGTCATGTTGCCCCTCCTTATGTAGAGTTCTTCTGCTTATTGCCGCTTGGGCAGTGTGATCTCCACCTGTGCCCCGGCTCCCGGGCGGCTCTCGAAACGCAGGGTCCCAGCTCCGCCGAAATACAGGGCAATACGTTGCCGGATATTGGATAACCCAATGCCGGAGTATGCGGTCACCCGCTGCGTATCCTCCCCTTCTGCGCCAGCTTCAAACGGCTGCTTGGCTGTGCCTGCCCCGTTGTCGGCTACGGAAATGGTGAAGGTGGCGGATATATCATAAGCCTGAATCCAGATATGAATGGCTTCATCGTTCTTCATTCCGTGATAGATACTATTCTCCACCAGAGGCTGCAAAGTAAAACGGGGAATATGCTGTCCAAGCAGCGCATCCGGCACATCAATCAGGACATGAATCCGGTCCGGGTAGCGAATCCGCATAATGGTCAGGTAGTGCTGCAGCGCATCCAGATCTTCTTCAATGGTGACAAGCGGATTCTCCGGGTAGATCTTGGAGGATAGAAAATACCCCAGCGCATGGACGACCTCGCGGATCTGCTCCGTCTGGCCGCGCAGTGCCAGCCCGCTGACCACTGCCAGCGTATTCTTGATCATATGCGGCTGAATTTGCGCCAGCAGCGATTCCAGCTCCAGCTCCAGCTTCTGCTGCTGCTCCACCTCCATGCGTTCCTGCAGCTCCTTCAAATCGGAGGTCATGCTCAGAAATGAACGCTGAAGCAGGTCAAGCTCCGGATCAGTGCGGATCAGCGGAAGGTGCGCCCACTCCCCTGACCCAATCCTTCTCATGACCCGGACCATCTGCTTAATCGGCCGCAGCATCCGGCCGGTGAACAAATGCCCAAGCAGAATAGACAGTAGTACACAGAGTCCGATGACCAGCAGCATGATATTGCGGACCTCCCCAAGCTCTGACAGTAGACTGCGGTAGGGAATCTCCTTGACGACAACCCAATCGTTCAGCAGCTTCGCGGATATATAAAGTGACTTGTTCATGCTCTCTCCCCGGTTCAGCACAGCAGCGCCCTTGCTGTAAGAGGTTGCAGCCGCTTCCCCAAGAATGGCTTCAGGCACGGCGGTGCCCGGAGCTGAGTACACCAGTGAACCCTCCGGCTTCGCGATGATAAACCGGTTATTGGAAGCCAGATCCTCTACCAGGGCGGTTAAGGAACCCGAGATTAATATTTTGCCCCACTCTGTACCGTTATCTGCATCCGTATATCCGGCCACATAGGAGAACATCGGCTCGGCCGCACTTGACAAATCGAATACGGAATGCGGAGCGGCCCATACAAACCGCCCGGCGCTGCCGGCCTTCAGCACTTTCCTGAATTCCGCATTGCTGTCCAGATAATCGGCCAGCCTGGTGCCGTCGCCCCCCCAGCTCGTGAACACTTTACGGTTATAACCGTAAATCACAATCGATGGCGTCTCTTCAAATTTGGAGAAGACCAGCTTGCTCAGCAACTGGTTGAACATATCCCATTCCTTGACATACCGCTTCAGATCATCCGGCGACGATTCCGGATCAAGCATTTGGTGCACATTGTCCTCCTGCACGAACGATCCGGCAAGCATTTGGTACATGGACAGCTCACTGTCCACGGAGGCAACCGTCTGCTCCAGTAAGCGGGACTGGATCTCCACAGCCTGATGAATAATCGAACGCTTGGAGGCATCATAACCGGCCCAACCGATAACAAGCATGGGAAGCACACCGAAGAGCAGCAACATCACAATGAATTTGGAACGCAGGGTCCACCTGGTGATTCCCATACCCGCAACCTCCCCCTGTAAGGCCGAAAAAGTTCGCCCGCCATGCCTCATAAACTACAGTAAATAAACTTAAGTATCTTTCATATGACCCCAGACTTCAAGAAAAAACGACAGGAAACGAGTCATTGATGAATGAACACATTACAGCGCAAACATTAGCTTCTTAAAGATAATTATACTAAAACCCTGATCATGGATATTTAGCCGATCAAGAGATTAATTGCATAATCCCGCTTTTTTCGACTCATTCTGCAATAAATCCACAAAAAAACAACCCCCATCTGTAATCAGATGAGGGTATAGCCAAGCGGCTGCGATTAAGCTTTACTATTGAAACTTCAATTCACCGAAGCAGGAGCTCAAATGAAAGTTCGGCGAAGCTGAATCTACCCGGTTCCAGCATCCGTAATGGGGCATATCCGTCTCATCCCCGCATTTATAGAAGTTACCGCGCAGAATCTGCCCGGATGCTACCGTGAAGTCAGGAAACAGGCTCTGCAGCCAGGCAAAGGGAATCGAAAATTCCAGTGTCCAGCAGGTGTTCTCCCCGGTTGTTTGCCCAGCATTCACATGGAGGTCCCCCTTGATCTGAAAAAGTTCAGTTGAATCCTGTGCAAGCGGAATCCGCTGCTCTCTTCCCTCACCCAGCTGCAACAGAAGGACGCCTGCCGCATTCAGTTCAAAATTCAGGTAGCGGGCATCCGAATCGGGAAGCGGCTGGATAAAAAATTCGACGCAGCTGTCCTTATATACGGGATCGCCGGGACTATTGCAGCGAATGAGCGGGTTCTCCTCATAGACTTGAAATCTTATATGCAATCGCTCATCTGTGAAACAAAGCTTGACCTCGACCTTCGGCTGGTATCCATTGTGAAGCCACAGATAATAATCTACTCCTAGGGGGCCAATCTCATTCCAGTTAACCGGAAGTTTACTCTCTTGGACCAGATAAGAACGCAATTTCTTTTCCATGGGAAATCTCCTATTCTCGTAGTCGTTAGCTCCACTTTGGCAGCAGGTGTATTCATCAAATCATTCCCGCCAATTCCAGAGCCGGACTTCACCCACCCGCATATAGCTGACCCAGGAAGCCTCGCGCAGCTTCAGCAGTTCCTTGACCGGCCCTGTAGCAACGGCTCCATAGATCTGAACTCCGTGCTCCTGAAGATAGGAGAGCGAAGTATCCAGTTCAATAAACGGCGCTGCCTTCCTGGCCAGTGACCGATGCTTTTGCAGCAGCTTAAGCGTTTTGATGAAGTTGGCATCACGCAGTGCCCCATCCCCATAGGGTTCAACAGAAGGCGATACGCTGCTGTAGGAGGAGACCGAGCTGAACCAGCCTGTTTTTTGGGTGGTGACCTCTGATTTCAACATATCATCGTCATGCCAGATCGGATCATAGGGAAATCCCAGCGGAGAAGTAACCACCTCATCGTGGGTAGACGGACCCGTATCTGCTCCGAACCACACAGGCAGGATATTCAGCGGCTCAAACTCCTTGAGCAGCTCCTCCGTGGTGTATAAGTGGTCGAACGACAGATAAGCTTCGGCAACCGTACCCTCGGGAAGCTTATCCAGCTTGTTCCACTCATCGCTGTTATCCCCGCTGCTGACGGAACCATCTGCTGACGGATAGTAGAAAATGTAATTACTCGCATTCCGGTCATCCATCCAGTTGAACACTCCGGGATAGGATAGCCCCAGGAGAAAGGTCTGGTTGTAATTACCCATCTGAACCTTCTCCCCGCCTACCTGCTTCAGCAGTTTACCGGTCAGATTCATCCGGAGGACCGATTTCGCATTGCTGGAAAGATATGTGGTTGTGTTGGGCCGGGTCACGGCAATCGCCGAGGATACAACATCACTATAGGTCTCACCACGGTTCCCGGTGCTGTAGAATACTATAGTAATAATATTACTGATGATCATGAAGACAATGAAGGCCGCAAATACAGTAAGGGTGTTCACGAGCCGCGCCTTCCATTTGCCGCGGCGGATAATGGACTTCTCTCTTCGCTTCGCCTTCCTCTTCGCCTTCTTGAGCCCTGTAGCTGCCCCTCCTTCCGGGTCCGCCTTGGTCCACCGTCCGCTGGTCTGCTCTTCCCGCTCCATTTGCTCCTCCAGATACAGCTGATAAGCCTCCAGCTTCTCCAGTTCACTCTCCAGCGCCTCCCGTTCTTCCTCCGGAAGTGTTCCCTCACTGTATTTCCTCAGTTGTTCTTTGAACTCCTCACTCATGCTCATTCCTCCTCCGGTCCGCCTCACGCAGCTTCTGCCTGGCGCGGAATACCAATATCTTGTATTGGGACAAACCTACGTTCATGATGCCAGCAGCTTCCTTGTAGGTCAGCCCGTGATAATCATGCAGCAGCAGCGCATGGCGCTGCCCCTCCGGCAGACGGCTGAGTGCCAGCGCTGTCTCTTCCCAGCGTTCCTGACGCAGCAAAGTCCCCTCCGTGGTCTCGGGATGGGGCAGCCTGCTGAAAAACCCGTCTTCCTTGGACACACTCCGCTTTTCCTTGCGTTTGAAGTCCACGAAGGCATTGTAAGCCACGCGGAACAGCCACGGCTTAATCCGCTCTTCCCGGCAATCCTCCAGATACAGATATGCCCGGTAAAAGGTCTCCTGCATCAGATCTTCGGCCGCATGGTGGTCATGGCAGAGGGAGCACAGATAGCGGTAGATGTCCGCCACATAATTCTCATATAGATCATCCAGCGTATTCGGCTCCATCTCCTCCCCCCTTAATCCATCCACGTATGAGAATGCCAAAAGTTACAGCTTCCAGCCAGAAATTTCAGGAATCATCCATCTTACTATAGCAGATTTATCTGCATCCCCACGCAAAAAGGGAGCCTCACGGCTCCCCAAACCTTCCCTTTACAGTTGCTTCTCTTACTTAATAAAATCCGATACTGGACGAAGCATCCTTCATCCATTCACGCTTGCGACCTTTGTCCAGTTCGCCGCGCATGCCGCGCACCAGCGACTCGACATCAGCCGTGCCATTCTCATGCCATTCCAGTGCCGCACTGACATACAGCTCGCCAAGCTGGGTCAGGGAGAAATCTCCTGTCAGGCGCGCAGCGGTGGCCGTACCCTCTTCACCTGCGAAGGCGGAGAACCCGCGCAGCTGCAGATATTCGAGGCGCAGCGCCTCATTTGGCATCTTGATCTCATAAGCCCGGTCGAAGCGTCCGGCGCGGTTCATGAGGCCCGGGTCGATTTTCTCCGGATAATTGGTGGTGCCGATCAGGAAGATGCCTTCCTTCGAAGTAGCCCCGTCCAGCGTGTTCAGGAAAAAGGACCGGACCTCCTGCGGCATGGAATCGATGTCCTCAATCACCAGTACCATCGGCGCCAGCCGGGCCGCAGCCTCGAACACCTCATTCACTGACTCGCTGCTCGTATATTCGGTAATCTGCCAGTAGATCACAGGTCCCGGTACACTTCCGGCGATCGATTTGACGAGCGTAGTCTTGCCGTTGCCCGGATGCCCGTAGAGCAGAATGCCCCGCTTGTACGGGATATCGTAAGTGACGTAGAAGCTGCGGTCCGAATCAAAAAACTGGTCGAGCGAACGGTAGATTTCTTTCTTGATCCCCGCGTCCAGCACGACCTCCTCACGCCCGACAGAGCGGGTGATGGGTTCATCCTCACGGAAGATTCCGTTACGCCGGTCAGTGAACACCGTCACCTTATTGATGTTCTGCTCCCGCTGCCGGGTACGCACATTGGCCAGGAAGAATTGCAGCTGCGCGTCAGATGCCGCGAACACATAGTCCTGGAAGTTGATGCCGTTCTCCTGGAACACAGGCACCCGCGCCAGAGCAATGCCCATGGCAGGATACGCCAGCACATTATTGCGGATCGAGAGATGGATATTGTACTCCGGCTGCTCTTTATCATCGTCATACACAAACGTCCGGTCCTCCAGGCGGTCAAAAATCCGCGCCACATGCTCCACCCCGGCATTCCCGCTCTGCACATCGTTCTCCAGCAGCTTCCAGTATTCACTGTTGGGATCATCGCTCGCATACAGCTCATAACGTACGCCGTAGCGGCTGTAGAGCGCTTCAAGTATACCGTCAACCAGGCGTGCGTACACATCATAACCTTTGATGATTCCGGCTCTGTCTTCATCGTATTCGTAGATCACAGTAGGTTTCTTAATCTCCTGCTCCATCCTATTTCGTCCCCTTTATCGCTGCGAGCGGCTTGCATTTGGCTACAACAGCAGCCAGGCCGGCGCCCGTAACGCTTTCTATAATCTCATCTACATTCTTATAGGCCTGGGGAGATTCGTCAATGATAGATTCCAGGGAATGCTGATTCACTACAATCTCGTCTGCCGTCCCCACCTTCATCGACCGGGAGAATTCATGGACAGACACCAGACGCTTCGTTGCCGAGCGCGAGCGGATGCGTCCGGCACCATGGCAGATCGAATAATAATTCTCTTCTCCTCCGGGCTGGCCGACCATGATGTAGGAAGCGGTGCCCATCGAGCCGGGGATCAGCGCCGGATGCCCCGTCGCCGCGTAAGCCCGCGGATTATCCGCATGGTCTGCAGGCAGGGCGCGTGTCGCCCCTTTGCGGTGAACAAACTTGGTGCCTGAGGAGGTCTCCTCTTCCCACGCATAATTGTGCAT
This sequence comes from Paenibacillus sp. FSL H8-0259, assembly GCF_037963255.1. Taxonomy (NCBI): domain Bacteria; kingdom Bacillati; phylum Bacillota; class Bacilli; order Caryophanales; family Paenibacillaceae; genus Paenibacillus; species Paenibacillus sp. FSL H8-0259. The sequence goes on along the minus strand of NZ_CP150147.1, from coordinate 1,648,199 downwards.
CAGATCGTAGAGGGTGCGCAGCTCGCATTTCGTGCCGAAGACGTCACGGAAGCCCTCACGTACACCATAAGCGATCAGATGGCGGTTCACCACCGCATAGTTCAGCGCCGAGTACATCAGATTAACATAGCGCTGAGCCTGCGGATGTGACAGGGGCGCATAGATCAGGCGCGGGTCAGCGCTGCCCAGTCCAAGCTGGCCCATGACCTTGGCGAAGGCCGGGGTACAGAACTGATTGACCATGCCTCCCCAGGCCCGGGAGCCGGAGTGGATCATCACGGCAATCTGCCCGTCTCTCAGGCCCCACGCTTCAGCCACCTCCCGCTGCTCCTCGGCGATTTCAATCGCCTGGATCTCAACGAAATGGTTGCCGCCGCCAAGGGTGCCGAGCTGGCGGTGACCCCGGTGCCAGGCCATATCCGGCAGCTCGTTCAGAATCTCGTCATCGAAGGCAAGCTTGCTGATCTCCACATGGGACAGTGCGCTTGATTTCTTCGGAGTGTAGCTGTCCGGAACATATTTGCTGGGCAGGCCGTGCAGTCCCTTGCGCACGATATTCTCCAGCCGGATATCGCTGTAATGGCCGCGCTGCTGAGCCTCCATGGGCAGATACTTCTCAATTGCACGGACCAGCTTCCGGCGCAGCTTCACTTCACGCAGATCATCCATATGCAGATTGGTCAGATGTACACGCATGCCGCAGCCGATATCGCTGCCTACAATGGACGGCGATACATAACCTGACGCGGCATCCCAGACCGCGGTAGTCCCGATACACGTTCCGACGCCTACATGTACATCAGGAGTGTAGCTCATATATTCAATATTTGGAATCTGCAGATTGTTGTTAGCCATTTCCAGGACCTTATAATCAAGTGAGCCAAACAATTGCTCACTTGCATATACTTTGAGGTCGCCGCCCGGAAGGGCTACCTCATGTTTGTAGCGGGATATCTCCCCCGCTTGCTGCTGCTTCATGCTATTCATAAATGTTTTCATTTCCTTTCAGGTTGGTAAGATAAATTCCAGTTTTGTGGTACGCAAAAAGAGCCGCAGATCAGTTCTGATCATGCGGCTCCCGGAGCGCTGGGTGCAGCTTCGAATTCAAGCCGGGACACCCGTATGCAGTTGTGACATAATAAGCACGCTGCGTATTATGTCTTCCGGACGAAGGCGATGAGATCAGATTGTTCATATGCGGTTGTAATGTGACTGTGCGGCGTTCTCAAACCATTTGTTCCAATCATGACCCATCGGCCTCCCTTCTATAAATGATAAACCCAATAATATATGGCGCTGCTGCAGATTGTCAACCCTGATACTGGTAAAGTTTGTTTTATTTAAATTTCGACCAGTCCTGATTGCTGTTCTCCAGCAGGTGGCCGAAATCATTCTCCAGACGTTTCTGCTCTGCCTTGCGTTTGTCCTCCGCTTCCTTGAGGGCGGCGTCTTTCTTGCCTTGCTCTTCGGCTTTGAGCGCATCGGACTGCGCCTTCAGCTTGTCCAGCACCTCGCGGCTGAGCAGGTCTTTGAGCGTTGCCGGAGCATCGGCCGCAGCAGGGCGCGGAGCCGGAGTTATCTTCTTCTTTTTAGCCAAGGGAATCATCCTTTCAAGTAGTGCAAATAGTTCAAATTTGTTTTAGTTATAGGTCTTTTCGTTTATAATGTACAGTAAGAGGTGAGCCTAATGAAATCCACAGAGTTATGTCCAAGGTTACAAAAAAGCATGGATATTATCGGCAGACGTTGGACGGGCTTAATCATCTATCAGCTTCTGCAAGGTCCCCAGCGCTTCGGCGCCATTGAAGCTTCGCTGCCCGTCAGCGGCAGGCTTTTGTCCGAGCGGCTGAAGGAACTGGAGCAGGAGGGTATCGTCCTGCGCGAGGTTTTTCCCGAAACACCTGTAAGAATCCAGTATTCGTTAACTGACAAGGGCCGGGCCCTGGAATCCGTCATCCGTGATTTGCAGGTATGGTCGGAAGACTGGATTACGGAAGAAGAATGCCGGTCTGCTTCAGCAGCTCCTCCGCAATAAGTTTCACACACTGTTTCTGCGAAAGCCTTATATAAATTTACAGCTTGCGGCCTACGATAACAAGGTCACGCGGAATGCCGTCCAGCACGGCGACACCCGGCAGCAGGCCCCATTGTCCGAAACCAAACTTCCGCAGCAGTGCAAGGCTTGGCTCATTATGGCCAAACACAAAGCCGACCAGGTTCTGCAGACCAAGACGCGGACATTCCTCAAGCGCCTTGGTCAGCAGGATACTTCCGGCGCCGCTGCCGCGGAATTTTTCACTTACATAGACGCTGATCTCTGCCGTCCCATTATAGGCCGGACGCCCGTAGAATGACTGGAAGCTGAACCAGGCCGCAATTTCGCCGCCAAGCCGCAGAACCCAGAGCGGACGGTGATGGCTGTTATGCTCATGGAACCACTTCACTCTATCCTCCACGGCTACCGGCGTAAGATCCGCTGTTACCATTCTTCCGGCAACCGTCGTGTTATAAATCTCCACAATCGCTCCCAAATCCTCAATTGCTGCATCCTCTATGCTGTTCACTTGCCAATCCATCTGTTATTCCTCCTAAAAGTTGTATGTGATATGTGAACAACATTTCCCTCATCCTACGGCTCAAATCCAAAGTTGTTGTACAAAAGGCAGGATTTCAGCTTTTTCAAGCAGCTTAGGCTAGTTCAGCCCTGTCTGTTCCAGACTCCACTTCCACAGCCGTGCGGCTTCTTCTGTATTCTTCGCCCTTGGCGATAATTCCTTGATCTCGCGGCGGTAATAATACTGCCCGCTAACTTCGCTCAGCTCCGGCGCAGCCGCCAGATAAATGGCCGTGTCCGCACCTTTCTCAGGCGTCAGGAAGAAGTAGGACAGCAGCTTCAGCAGCGAGCGCCCAAAGCCTGTCTCCCGGTTCACTCCGATGCTCGTCCCCACCGCTCCCGGATGCACACAGTTCGCAGTAACCCTGGTGCCCTTCAGTTGAGCAGCCAGCTCGCGGGTAAACAGGATGTTGGCCAGTTTGGAACGGGCGTAAGCCTTAGCCGGGTTGAAGCCGCGTGACAGCGTATGATCCTCCAGATGCAGCTTGCCAATCTTGTAAGCACCTGAAGCCACTACCACAATCCTGCCCTGTTCAGCATGCTTCAGATTATCCAATACCAACATGGTGAGCAGAAAATGACCCAGATGATTCACGCCCAAATCCTGCTCGTAGCCGTCTGAAGTAAGCTCACGTCTGATGGCGACTACGCCAGCATTATTGATCAGAACATCAAGCACCGGATAGCCGGCCGTGAATTCCTCTGCAAAAGCGCGAATGCTTGCGAACGATCCCAGATCGCACAGCATCAGCCGGATTTGATCAGAGCCGCTCTGGCGCACTGCTTCCGCAAGAGCTTCCTCCCCGCGTTTGCGGCTGCGGCAGGCCATGATTACATGGGCTCCTCTGCGGGCCATTTCCACTGTCGTAGCCAGTCCCATGCCGGAATTCGCACCGGTGACAAGCACGGTCTTTCCCTTCATGGACATCTTCCCCTCTCTTGCGGGCCAGCCAGGCCGGGGCATGGCGTAGCCTTTTCAGAGTATATGTTTTATGATAATGTTACATCATTTCTGAGGGTTAAAATAGCCCCTGGGCATGGAATAACTTCTCAAGAAGTTTATTCCCGTTAGAAGCAACTTATCAATTACAGGGGGCGAGTACATGGCTACTATTGAAGATTTCTTGAAGCTGGATATACGCATTGGAACCATTCTGTCCGCTGAGCCTTTTCCTGAAGCACGCAAACCGGCGATTAAGCTGCAGATCGATTTCGGTGAACTCGGCATTAAGGCCTCCAGTGCGCAGATCACCAAACGTTACACTCCGGAAGAGCTGATCGGCCGGCAGATAGCCGCTGTCGTCAACTTCCCGCCCAGACGGATTGCCGGCTTCCTCTCGGAAGTGCTCGTCCTCGGCGGCGTGCCGGAGGAAGGCGATGTGATCCTGCTGGCTCCGGAGCAGCAGGTTCCGAACGGAACGCCGATCGCGTAACGGACCCGCTGAACCGGCCACCCCGGGTAAGCCGCTTGCACTGCGTAGTCTCGTAAGCTCGCAGACCTGACGGTACAGAATATCGTCTGCTACCCATGGTGCACGGTATGTAAGCAGCACGCAGGTCCTGATCGGTTGCTTGCGGGCGGGCTGTAGGCGGGGTTTACACGCTGCAAGCCCATAACAGGAAAGGCTGTCCTCTATGCAGATGATCTGCAAGGAGGACAGCCTTTGTTTGTTACATAGTTACATAGTTACAGAGTTATAGAGTGAAACGGACTCAGATGACGCTATTTTGCGGAAAAGGTTACTTTTGACGTTTATCCGGACTCAGAAGCCCTTATTCGGAATATTATAGACCCGAACACGGTAAAACTGAGCCATTAAGGTCATCTGAGTCCGCAACGGACAGAAACCGGGCTATTATCCGAAAATAACGGCTTCTCAGTCCGCATCAGCGGCGGATGGCCGAGAAATCCCTTCTCCATTAGCATAGCCTGGTAAAGTGCCGGAGGAAGTACACGGAAAATTCAGCTAACAGCCCTTATTTCCAATTCGGCCGCAGCGCAAGCAGCTTATCATCCTGTGCGCGCGGGTTGCCTCTGCCATCCCGGTTATTGGTCATAATATACAGGGTGCCGTCAGGCCCTTCCGCCACATTGCGGATTCGGCCATACTTCTCTTTGAATAAAGCCGTAATCTTAGGCTTGCCGCCCGAAGGAGACAAAGATACCCGCAGCAGCTGCTGCCCCGCCAGACCGGCAACCAACAGTTCGCCGCTCCATGGCCCCTGCGTAATAAAGGTCATGCCCGACGGCGCCCAGGTCACCTCACCGCTGTGTGCCAGCGGAGCCTTCAGCTTCAGCTTAGCGGCTCCGGTCTCATCGCCTTCAATCAGCGGCCAGCCGTAATTGGTCCCGGCCTGAATACGATTGATCTCATCATGGCTCGACTGGCCATGCTCCGAGCTGTATAAGACTCCGCTCTCCGGCTGCCAGGCCAGACCCTGCGGATTGCGGTGGCCCATGCTATAGACCGGAGACCCCGGCCACGGGTTATCTTCAGGGATGCCGCCGCTGGTGGTAATCCGCAGTATTTTTCCGCCCAGACTGGTCTTATCCTGCGCGAGCTCAGGCTCATAGCGTTCACCTGTGGTGATGTACAAGTAGCCGTCCGGTCCCAGCTTGACCCGTCCGCCGTTATGATTGGTGTCCCCTGGTATATTATCCAGCAGAACCTGCTTGATCTCCGCTTTGCTGCTGCCAATCTTAATCCGCAGGACCCGGTTTGCCACTCCGCCCTCCGCATTGCGGTAAGAATGATATACATACGCCAATCCGTTGCTCTCAAACTCCCGATCAAGCGCAAGTCCCAGCAACCCGCCCTCTCCCTTACTGATAAAGGGGGCTTCAAGCTCCAGCAGCGGGGCCTCACGAAGCTTGCCATTCTCTATGACCCGCAGGCTGCCCGGCCGTTCGGTGAAAAAGATCCGCCCGTCCGGAGCGAACGCCATCTCCCAAGGCACATTCAATCCGTCTGCCAGCGTATGCGCGGTATAAGGGAAGGCTGACGAAACTGGCGGCTTCGGCGCGGCAGCCGTTACTTCCGGTGCCTGTGTGCTTCCAGAAGCACCAGGTGATGCTGCGCCAACCGGCGCACCCGTTCCTGCACTCGCAGACGCTCCCGGTGTTCTTGTCACCGGCGTTTCGGTCATCGTAGTCATCGAAGATGGAAGAGCAGTGCCGGCAGGCTGTGCGTCAAGACGCGGATTCTCTCCTGTCAGCTGCCCCTGCATATTATCTTGTTCAGAAGAGGTGCAGGCTGACAGCAGGCCCATCAGCAGGACCAAAGTTCCGCGCAGCAGAAATGTACGGAAGAGGACCGATGTACCGGACATATTCATAACCTCCTGTTAAGTGAAGCGGGAATAGAAACCAGAAATGATTGTGGCAACTATTACCCGGTGCTTAACTTCACTAAACCCCCTTTAGCATCCGCTCGAGGGACGTGCAGCCTCCCGGATTATGAATTATAATGAGAATAATGCTGTTTCACGCGTGTATATGAAAGGGGAATTATTACAATGAATGAAGCTCTGCTTAAACTGGAGCAAGGACTTACAGAAGGGGGCTTGGATGCTCTCCTCGTAACCGATCCCAAGCATGTATACTATCTGACCGGCTTCGCCAGCAACCCGCATGAACGCTTTCTGGGCCTGCTGCTAATCCGCGGCGGGGAGCCTGTGCTGATCGTTCCGGCGCTGGACGCCGAAGCGGCGCATGCCGCCTCCTCGGTGAAGACTATTCTGACGCACAGCGATACGGACAACCCGTACGAGCTGCTCAAATCCCGCTTCGGCGGCGCTGCTCCGGCCAGCTTCGGCATAGAGAAGGAGCACTTCTCCGTCAGCCGCTATGAGTTGCTGGCAGACGCCATCCCAGCGGGGGCATTCAGCGACATCGGCCATCTGCTCCGCGCTATGCGCGCCATGAAGACGCCTGAAGAAATCCGCATTATGAAGCATGCCGCCGAGCTTGTGGAGGAAGTTCTCCGCCGGGGCCTGTCGCATGTCAAAGCCGGTGTCAGCGAGAATGAGCTGGTAGCGGAGCTTGAATACCTGATGAAAAAAGCCGGAGCCTCCGGCCCCTCCTTCGACACCATGGTGCTCTCCGGCCCGAATACAGCCCTGCCGCATGGCGTACCGGGTGAACGCAAGATTCAGCCGGGTGATCTGCTGATGTTCGATCTTGGCGTATACGCCGCAGGCTATGCCTCCGATATCACCCGCACCTTCGCTGTAGGCGAAATAGACAGCAAGCTGATAGATATCTACAATACTGTGCTTGCTGCCAATGAAGCTGGTATTGCCGCTTCTGTTGCCGGAGCCACCTTCGGTTATGTTGACAAGGCTGCCCGGGATGTTATTGAAGCCGCCGGCTACGGCGAATACTTCATGCACCGCGTTGGACATGGTCTCGGCATGGATACCCATGAATATCCATCACTGCATGGACTCAATACGGATATTATCGCAAACGGCAACGTTTTCACCGTAGAGCCGGGGATTTATGTGCCGAATCTTGGCGGCGTGCGCATTGAGGATGATGTGCTCGTTACGGCAGAGGGCCCGCAGACGCTGACCAGCTTCCCCAAAACATTGACTGTGCTGAGCCTGTAATTCAGAAATCCAAAAAAGCCCCAATCTCCAGATCACTGGAGGTTAGGGCCTTTTTATATAAAACTATTCTATGAAATATTGCGCTTGGTCTCCTGGGAGGGGACGGTCTGCTCTTCTTCAGCGAACTTAAAGGAACGGGCAAGGTATAGCACCGGTGTTCCTGCACCTGTAAGCAGGAATTTGGCCAGATAGGTAGTCAGCAGAATCTCTGTCCATACCTTCAGGTCATAGGTTCCGGCAAAAGCAATCGTACAGAAGATTAAAGTGTCAACAAAAGAGCTGATCATAGTGCTGCCGTTAGAGCGGATCCAGAGCTGCCGTGAGCTGCCGTAGTACTTGCGGATCCATGCGTATAAGCGCACATCCAGAAACTGGCTGATAAAATATGCGGTAAGACTGCCCAGTGCAAGTCTCGGCATCAGGCCGAAGATCGTCTGGAGTGAGGATTGGGCAATATCCGTCTCCTGCGGCTCAAATACAAGCACCATCTGCATAATGACGGTAGTCATCAGCAGAGTGAAGAATCCGAACCAGACGGCGTTCCGCGCTTCTGCCCGCCCGTATCTCTCATTCAGCAGGTCACTGGTCATATATAACGTGACATACATCGTATTTCCCAGCGTCATTACAATATCGAAAGGCATCGCAATCGTCTTGGCGACTTGTATATTGGCGACCACGGTTGCCATGCCTACCCAGGCATAGAGCCCTTTTTTACCGAACAACCGGTAGCAGAGCAGAAAAAACACAAAATTAACAACAACAAACAAAATCCCCCACAACAAATTAAACATATTTCGGTTAACTCCTCCTAGTTTTGGTTACGCGGGATGGTTACGAACCGCGGCTATCCACTCTTATAGAAACAAAACATTAATACTCTACCACAGAAAAAGCTAACATGCTATGAAATTTAAAATTTTCATGAAAACAGCGTATAATTCATTTTTTTCGGTAAATTGGTGATAGACTCGTTAAATATTCAATTTTTTCTGAAAAATAATGCAGTATAGAGCAAACTTTCACTATTCAACCTGAGGTTAATTCTATAGAATAGTTATCAATCACAATTCCCGTTCACAGATAGCTTCATATATGACCTACACCAATGGAATATATTGCTGCTTGCCTGGCTCTTTGTCTGGCTTGGGATATTCAGATGCAATTGACAGAAAAGGAGAGAAAGAAATGTTCCGTTTCAAAAAATCAATTAGCCGCAAGTTTACGCTTCTGCTGTTTGTCGTTCTGTTACTCACTTCTCTTTTGCTAAGCATCAGCTTCTACTTCATATCCATTAATATCATCGACAGCTATGTGATGCCGCAGATCAACAAGTCTCTGACTGCCTCAGCCCAGGATGTATATAAGAATCTGAATGCTACAAGCGCGCAGCAGGCTCTTAACAAGAATGAACAGGCGGGGACCAATGTAGAATTCTATTTCGAGGAAAAGCGGAAGCAGCACGATGTTGAAACCATTTTCCTCATTGACCTGAAGGAAGGCAAAGCTACTGTTCTGGTCGCGGATCATAGCGCCAAGCTTCAGCGTGAAGAGTCCATTGAGGTATTGCCTGCCATGGAGCAAGCCTCCAAAGGAAAATCCGGACTTAGTGAAATCTATAGTGATAGTCATGGTATACATAAGACTGCATTTGTTGGCGTTCCCGGCACCACCATGCTCGTTGGCGTAAGCTCGGATGTCGGCTTTATTCAAGAAAAGATGAGCAGCATTCTGTGGACCAGTGCGGGAATCACCCTGCTGGCACTTATTATCGGGCTCTCCGGCGCCACACTGATGAGCCGCAGAATCATCCGTCCGATCAAACTGCTGGCGGCCTACAGCAACAAGCTGGCCGGAGGCGATTTCACCGAAGCACTTACGATCAAAGGCAACGATGAAGTAGGCCAGCTCTCCGAGAGCTTCCGGATCATGAGCGAGCGGCTCAAGGAGATGATCGGACATGTGCTGGATACATCGGGCGCAGTAGTTGCCGATTCCAATGATCTGAAGGAACGTGTTCAGATTCTGAACAATATGGCTGAGCAATCCGCTGTCTCTGTAGAGGAAATCGGTAAAGGCAGCACCACGATTGCGAGCAGCGCACTCGATAATTCCCGGGCCATGGATGAGATTAACATCGGCATCCAGCATATCGCTTCCGCCGCCGGTGAGGTCACGGAGCAGATCAGTGAAGCCTCCGCCGAAGCGATGGGCGGTAATGACATTGCCCAGAGTGCTGTGCAGCAGATGCGCCAGGTGGAACAGGCCTCAGTACAGTCGCTGGAGCAATTCCGTATCATGAATGAACGCTCGCTGATGATCGGGGAAGTGGTGCAGGGCATTACCGAAATCACGAAGCAGATTCAGATGCTGTCGCTTAACGCATCTATTGAAGCAGCGCGCGCCGGAGAGCATGGCCGGGGATTCGCTGTCGTGGCCGGTGAAGTGCGCAAGCTGTCTGAGCAGTCCAAGGAATCCAATGAGCAGATCCGCGAATTCCTGCTCGGACTTCAGGAAGATATGAACCACTCGGTATCCGAGATGAACCACGTAAATACAGAAGTAGCTTCAGGTATGAACAAAGTGGTGGAAGCAGGCAATGCCTTCAATCATCTGCTGATTCTTATCCAGAGCATCAACCACAGCATCCAGTCCGTATCTGCCGCTACCCAGCAGATTTCGGCAGGCACCGAAGAAGTCAGCGCCTCGGTGGAAGAAACGGCACAGATTACAGCCAAGTCGCAGCAGAGCGCCGATACGCTGGCCGGCAACTCTGCCCGCCAGCACCAGGAGCTGGAAGGCCACGCGCTGACCGTAGAGCATCTGCATGAGCAGGCCGTGAAGCTGCAGAAGGCTGTCGAGCAGTTTAAGATTTAGCTAGTTTCTGTTCAATCAAATCTATAAAGCTGTTTAATAGTAAAATATAAAAAGCAGCTCCAAAGGCCTCGTGGCTGTTGGAGCTGCTTTTTTGCATAGGGACAAGCACAATCCTTCAATTCCTCAAATTTGATTCGTAACCGGCAAATTGGGTTTGTTAGGTACACGCCGTTTCAGTATAAATGTTGTACGAGATAAATGTTGTACGATTTACAACTCCGATTCATAGATACCAGGTTTTTTAGAAGGATTGTTGTATGTAATACAATAATTTTCCTGATTCCCTGTTTAGAAAGGGAGAAATCCTGCCTTCCGTACAACATTTTTGAATATAAAAGCGATGTAATCCGCAAAATGTTGTATTTTGGGCAGGATTCATAGAATAACAAGGTTCCATCACAATCCGTGGATGAGAATAAAGGGATTCGTGCGATAACTGATTAGGACCATGCTCAGTGTCTCGGTGCCCACAAGATGACAGAGACCCCAATCACGCAGATGCCGGCGCCGATCCAGTCGTAGAGATCCGGTGTTTTCCGGTCCACCAGCCAGCCCCACAGCACAGCAAGCACGACGAATACTCCGCCATAGGCGGCATATACCCGGCCAAAGGAAGGAAACTTCTGCAGCGTCGGGATAATACCATACGCGATCAGGATGGCAGAGCCTGCCAATCCGTACCACAGCGGCCGCGATTCCCGCAGCCAGAGCCAGACCAGATACCCTCCCCCGATCTCGGCCAGTCCGGCAACAATAAACAGCAGAACCGCAATAAACATCCCTATTCCTCATTTCTTGGCAAGCCCATAATATTGTACACGGCATTCATGTCCAGATGTGACCTTACAGCATCCGCCAGCCGGTCAAATTCCTGCTCACGGAGCGCAGCAGCCGAGAAGGTTACGGCTAGCGGTGTGAGTCCTTTGGCAATACGCAATCCGTCCAGCCAGCTGCGGCGCAGCCCGTCGTTGTGGAACAAGCCGTGCAGATAGCTGCCCCAGATTCTGCCGTCCTGGGTTCCCCAGCCTTCCGGCACAGCCTGCCCTTCCGGTCCGTCCAGACTGAACAGACTGCGTACTGAAGCAGCATCATGATTCGTCGTCGTTCCCATATGTATCTCGTACCCGGTAATGGGCATCTCTCCGATTGAGGCGGGCGCCTGTGTGCTTAGTTGCAGCGGATGAGCCGCAGCCAGTGTTCCGCTCACGCGTACCGTGGTCTTCTGCTGCAGGAACGCCGTTGACAGCGGCAGATACCCGAGGCCCTCACTCTCACCCGGTTCAGCACTCTCAACCGCATGAGGATCAAGCAGCTGCACCCCCAGCATCTGATACCCGCCGCAGATTCCGGCAAGCTGCTGCGTCCCCTGTCCCAGTGCACGCTCTATGGCCTCCGGGAACCCCTGCTCCCGCAAATACTGCAGGTCGGCAGCTGTATTCTTCGTGCCCGGCAATATAATGACATCCGGCGTTCCAAGCTCGTCTGCCGACAGGACATAGCGTACGGCAGCATCCGGCTCATCCTCCAGCGGAGCGAAGTCGGTGAAATTGGAGATGCGCGGATAGCGGATGACCGCAATATCAAGTTCTTTCATAGAACCTTCACGCACGCGGCCTGAGGTTCCTTCCAGAACTACGGAGTCCTCCGCCTCAATCCGCAGCTGCGGCAGGAACGGCAGCACCCCCAGCACCGGAATGCCTGTACGCTCCTCCAGCCAGTCCAGCCCGGGCTGCAGCAGCGAGACATCCCCGCGGAATTTATTGATAATGAAGCCTTTGACCCGGGCCCGTTCATGCGGCTCCAGCAGCTCCAGCGTACCCACAATGAAAGCAAACACGCCGCCCCGGTCAATATCGGCAACCAGCAGCACCGGCGCATCCGCCCAGCCGGCCAGATTCATATTGACGATATCCCGCGCCTTGAGGTTGATCTCCGCGGGGCTGCCTGCGCCTTCCATCAGCACAATATCATAGGCCTCCCGCAGACGGCCAAGCGCATCCATCACCGTCCCTTTGGCTTCGGGGAGAAATTTCTCACGGTATTCTCTCGCACTGAGCGCGGCATGCGGCACACCATGCACCACAATCTGCGCGCTCATCTCACCGGATGGCTTCAGCAGGATCGGATTCATGTCGCTGGTAGCCGTAATACCGAAGGCTTCCGCCTGCATCCCCTGGGCGCGGCCGATTTCTTTGCCGTCTGCTGTAACATAAGAATTCAGCGCCATATTCTGCGACTTGAACGGTGCCGTACGGTAGCCGTCCCGGGTCATAATCCGTCCGATGGCGGCGGTGACGAGGCTTTTGCCGACATCGGAGGCGGTTCCCTGCACCATCAGCACGGCGGCTGGCTGCTGCTTGCCGCGTCCATCTGCAACCCCCGGCGCTGCCTGGACGGTAGCTGGCTGCTGCTTATCCGCTCCCCGAGCAGCTCCCGTCGCTGCCTGAAGCGCGGCCTTACCTGAGGCTGTATCTTCCATGTTCATCTTCTTCGCTTCCTCGCTTTCTGGCTGCTGCCGGTGTCAGGGCGGTGCAGCCCTATGGCCTATTGGAGCGCTGTGCGGCGCTGCCCTAAGTGCATGGCGGACGCTGTCCGCTACAGGTTGTGCTGCAGCAGCACCAGCACCAGCAGAACCACCGTCTCCAGCAGCTCACCCAGCGCGCCGTAGACGTCGCCGGTGAGCCCGCCGAGCCGGCTGGCGATCCGCCGCGCTGCGAGCATGCCGCAGGCCGCCGCAGCCGCCGGCGCCAGGATGGCCGCCGCCGCCAGCTGCGGCCAGGCCCCGCTGCCCGCGCCGAGCGCCAGAGGCGCCGCGGCAGCGGCCAGCGTAAGCAGCGCGGCGGTTAGACGCGCGCGCCGCTCCAGCCGGGCAGGCAGCCCGCCGAAGCTGGCGGCCAGCCCTTCATTGCCGCGGGCCAGCGGATAGCGGGCCATGGCCCGCACCATGTACCAGCGGCTCCAGACCGGCGGCAGCAGGAGCAGCGGCAGCATGCTGTAGCTGCCGCCTTCAATCAATGCCGCCAGCAGCGAGGCCTTCAGCAGCAGGAGCAGCACGCAGGCCAGCACACCCATAGCGCCTACGCGGCTGTCCTTCATAATCTCCAGCATCCGCTCCCGCGAGCGGTAGCTGAGCAGCGCATCGGCGCTGTCCATCCAGCCGTCCAGATGCAGCCCGCCAGTCAGCCCCACCCAGAGGATGAGGGTGATGACAGCGGCAGGCCAGGCCGGCAGCAGCCAGGCGGCGGCAGCTGCGCCAAGCGCAGCGCTGAGGCCGATCGCTGCACCGACCAGCGGATAATAGACTACGCTGCGGCGCAGCAGCTCCGGCGAGAAATCCGGGCTGTATTTGACCGGAAACCGCGACAGGAACTGAAACGCGGCAGCGGCATCCCCCCGCGCGCTCACAGGATGTACTCCCGGCTCTTTAGCTCAACAGGTATTCCGGCCGTAACCAGGAATACCTGCTCACACTGCCGGGCAAGCCGCGCATTCATTCGTCCGGCCAGGTCACGGTACAGCCGGCCGAGTGAATACTCCGGCACAATGCCGTCTCCTACTTCATTGGTAACCAAAATTAGCGTTCCCTGGAAGCTGGAGACACTCTGCTCCAGTCCGGCAATTGCAGCTTCCACCAGCTGCTGCCGGTCACTGCGTTCCTCCACAGCCAGCAGCTGGTTGGACAGCCAGAGCGTCAGGCAGTCCACCAAGACTGTCTGACCGCTGCCGCTGCCGGACAGCCGCCGGAGCAGCGCCGACAGTTCAAGCGGCTCCTCCAGAGTCTCCCAGCGGAAGCCGCCCTCCTCCCGCTGCTGCCGGTGCAGGGCAATCCGGGCCTTCATCTCTTCATCGAACGCTTGCCCGGTCGCCACATAGACCGCCTGCTGCGGGTCTGCCAGCTTCTTGGTTAAGCGCTCGGCGAAGCCGCTTTTCCCGCTGCGTGCCCCTCCGGTTACAAGGATGCTCATACGCTCTCCGACCCGGAGACCCCCGCACTCTCGAAGGTCGCCATCTCCCGCATAATCCGGCAGACCGCTTCAATGAAATGCAGGCACAGCGCGCCGCCGGTGCCTTCACCGAGGCGCAGTCCGAGATCCAGCAGGGCCTCCAGTCCGAGGCGGTCCAGCATCAGCTTATGCCCCTGCTCGCCTGAGACATGGGAAGCAATCATATAAGCCGTGGATTCCGGCGCTAATGCCTTTGCTACCAGAGCTGCCGCTCCGGAAATAAAACCGTCCAGAATGACCGGAATCCGCAGCGCAGCCGCTCCCAGAATCAGACCGGCCAGGCCGGCAATCTCAAGTCCGCCTACCTTCGAGAGTACATCGATCGGGTCAGCCGGATTCGGCGCATTAACCTTCAGGGCGCGTTCGATCACCGATATTTTGTGGCGCAGCCGCTCGTCGTCGATGCCTGTTCCACGTCCGGCGGCCGTCTCTGGCGGAATACCTTCCAGTGCGCACAGCACCGCAGCACTGGCCGTAGTGTTACCGATTCCCATCTCACCGGTAATAAAAATCTCCGTTCCGTTCTTCACCGCTTCCTGGGCCACCTGAACCCCGGCCAGAATCGCACGCAGCGCATCATCGCGGCTCATGGCCGGACCTGCCGCCATATTGTCCGTGCCGCGGCGCACTTTGCGGTCGATCAGCTGCGGATGGCTGATGTCACCGTTAATGCCGATATCCACGAACTGCACCTCTGCACCGCCTTGGCGGGCCAGCACATTCACTGCGGCGCCGCCGCTCAGGAAGTTATAGGCCATCTGCATTGTAACCTCCTGTGGAAAAGCACTGACCCCTTCACAACAGACCCCATGATCCGCTGCCATAACTACTACCGTACGTTTGCTGTAACAGGGCTGTTCTACTTTGGAGATCCCGGCCAGCCGGACGGCCAGCGCCTCCAGCCGCCCGAGGCTTCCCGGCGGCTTGGTCAGGCTGTTCAGGCGGAGCACCGCGCGTAAGGTCGCTTTTTCATCAGGCGGAGCGATCCGTCCGGTTACTTCTTGTATGGCTGTGATCATGATATTACCTCCTGTTATCTATTGTATATTCTATTGAAAACAATCTACTGAAAACAATCCACTTCTATCTGCTCTGCATACTGTCATCAGAACACAAAAAAGCTCCCCTGCCCTGAAGAAGGGAGCTTCCGCTGACTTGGCTGCAAGCCAATTGAATTCTAACATATCCCTATTTCTTCCTTAAAGGATTATAGGTGATATAGATTGATCTTACAATTAGATTTTTACCTTCATGAAGCCTTCCAGCCGCTCCAGCGCCTCGGTCAGCTTCGCTGTAGAAGCCGCATAGGAGCAGCGGATATACCCTTCTCCGCCAGCCCCGAACACATGGCCCGGAACAACTGCGACTCCCGCCTCCTTCAGCAGCCTTAAGGCGAATTCCTCCGAGCTCATGCCGGTGTGGGCAATGGACGGGAAGGCGTAGAATGCCCCTGCAGGCATATGGCAGTGCAGTCCGGCATCGCGCAGCCCCTCCACAAACAGCGTCCGGCGGTCCTTGAAGCAGGCCTTCATCCGTTCTTTATCCGGCAGAGCACTGCGCAGGGATTCGGCAGCGGCGATCTGTCCCAGCACAGGCGCACACATGGCTGTGTATTGGTGAATTTTGAGCATAGCCGCCAGCAGTTCGCGGTTCCCGCAGGCATATCCAACCCGCCAGCCGGTCATGGCAAAAGCCTTCGAGAACCCGCTGATCACCACCGTCCGCTCCTTCATGCCCGGGAGTGAGGCAATACTTACATGTGTGCTGTCGTAGGTCAGCTCGGCATAGATCTCATCCGAAATCACGATCAGCCCATGCTCCTTCACCACCTCAGCTACCGGCAGCCAGTCCTCATAGGTCATTACCGCCCCCGTAGGGTTGCTTGGAAAATTCACCATCAGCAGCTTGGATCGCGGAGTGATTGCCCGCTTCAGTGCTTCGGCCGTGAGCTTAAAGCCCTGCTCCACAGTCGTCTCCACCGTGGCCAGCGTTCCGCCATTCAGATAGGCGATAGGCGCATAGGCGACATAACCCGGGGAAGGAATCAGAATCTCATCGCCCGGTGCGATGAAGGCGCGCAGCGCCAGATCCACGGCTTCACTGCTCCCTACAGTAACCAATATTTCGTCCGCAGGATCGTACTGCAGGTCGAAGCCCTTCTGCAAATACCCGGCAATCTCCTCCCGCAGCTCCATCCTCCCGCTGTTAGGCGTATACATCGTCTCCCCGCGGTCCAGGGCGCGGATACAGGCCGCTCTGACCTGTTCAGGAGTAGCGAAGTCGGGCTCACCAACCCCGAGTGAAATAATATCGTTGTTACCCGCAGCCAGATCAAAAAAAGCGCGGATGCCCGAAGGCGGGATCTCCCTTAAGCGCGGAGTAATGGGGTCGCTGTGCAGGGAGATGCCAGTGAGGCTCGGGATGCGGGGGTGGCGGTCCACAGGCAAAGCAGATTGTTTTCTGTTCATAACCTGCCACCCCCTTGCTGTGCCAGTTGTGCTTCCGGTACTTCCGGTGCTTCTGGTGCTTCCGCTGCTCCACCCATACCTCCGCGCTCCCGCAGCGATCCGGTGATAATCTCATCCAGCAGCCGGGTGAAGGAGATGCCAGACGCCCTTGCACTTTGCGGCAGCAGGCTGGTTGCGGTCATGCCGGGCAGCGTGTTCACTTCCAGCACATATGGAATGCCGTCCTTCAGCAGCATATCCACCCGTGCATACACCGCGCATTTCAGCGCCCGGTAGCAGGCAAGTGCCGCCGTACGCACCCGTTCCTCGACCTCCGCAGGCAACTGGATGATCTGTTCCTCCGCCCCGCCCTGCTCATATTTGGCGCTGTAATCGAACCAGTCGGCACCGAGCGACTGAATCCCGATTACCGGCAGCAGCTCTCCACCGAGAATGGAGCAGGTAATCTCCTGCCCTGTTGTATAACGCTCAATCAGCACCGAGCAGTCCGCGGCAAAAGCCTTCTCCACCGCCCCGCGCAGCTCCTGCGGATGGTTCACCTTGGTCATGCCGATGCTGGAGCCGCCGGAATTCGGCTTGACCATCACCGGATAACCCAGCCGGTCCACGGCTTCCGGTGCATATTCATTGATATGGTCCCAGCACAGCCAGTCGGGTGTGGGGATGCTTTTGCTGCGGATAACCGTCTTGGCCAGCCCTTTATCCATGCAGAGACTGCTGGACAGCACGCCGCTCCCGGAATAAGGAATGCCTAGCGTTTCAAGCGCACCTTGTACGGTGCCATCCTCGCCGTAAGTCCCATGCAGGGCGAGCAGAGCGAAGTCCAGCCCCACGACTCCCTCCAGCAGCTCTTTACGCGAGGTGATGGGAACCGGAATCCCGGTGTATTTTGCCGGATCCAGCGCCTTCAGCATCTCCCTGCCGGTATTCATGGATACCTCATATTCAGACGATACGCCGCCCATAATAACTCCCACTCTAATCATATCCGTACACCCCTTCATCCCATAAGTTGCCGTGCTGTCCTGCCGATAATTTCGATCCCTCTGCGTATATCCTCATCCGCCACTCTGGAGAAGCCCAGCCGCAGCGTGTTCTGCCCTGTACCGTCTGTGAAGAAGATGTCCCCCGCCGTAAAAATAACCCCCTGCCTGTGGCACGCCGCCAGCAATTCCCTTGTGCTGAAGCCTTCAGCGAACGTTACAAACAGATGTAGCCCCCCGTCCCCCGATAATGAGGCATACGGAATATGCTCCTTGCAGCAGGCCAGCGTCAGCTCGTATTTGCGTTTATACTCCAGCCGGGCCTTCTTCAGATACTTCTCCAGATTGCCGCCCAGGAGATATTGGTACAAAATAGACTGGTCGAGCGTTGAGGTATGGATGCTGCGTGCCCTTTTGACACTTTCGAGATAATAGATCAGCTCCTGATCCGCCAGCACCCAGCCCACCCGCAGTCCGGGGAATAGCACTTTGGAGAAGCTGCCGAGGTAGATGACACTGTTCCCGCTGCCCGCCGCCGCCATTAACGGAGCCACATGGGCACCCGAATAACGCAGCTCCTCGTTGAAACCATCCTCGATAACCGGCACCTTGTAATCAGACATGAGCTTCATTAGGCCTTGTCTTTTCTCGGGAGACATGACAATTCCGGTAGGATTGTGGTAGGAGGGGACCAGATACGCACAGTCGTATTCCCGCTCTTCGAGCGCGCGCTTGAGTTCGCCGAGGTGGATGCCATCCCGCTCCATCGTTACCCCGTGTATCCCGAAGCCGTGCAGCTTCAGATTCTTGATCGCCGTATGATGCGTCGGGTTCTCACAGATCACAGCGCCATGCCGCTTACCCAGAGCAGACAACACTATGTCGAAGCCCTCCGTGAACCCGTTCGTAATCAGCAGATCCTTCCCGCGCATATCCACGCCCTTGTGCTCCATATATTGCCGCAAATAATCTATTAAAGGTTTATATCCCTTGGCATATCCATAATTCAGCAGAACGTTGCCCTCCACGGACATGCGTTCCAGAAAAGCTCTTCGGACATGATCCAGATCGAAGAGGCTCTCATCCGGCGCGATACTGGTAAAAGAAATCGTTCCTTTCCCCGCGCGGATTCCCCGCTTCATAATGTCCAGCTCTTCCGCGAGCAGCGCCTGGCCGCTGAGCCGCTCTTTCCAGTCCACGCTCCAGGATGCCGCTTCCGGATCTCCGTGCCCCGCTGCTGCGCCATGTGAGACATAACTCCCCTGGCCCTGCACCGTATACGCGAAGCCGTCATCCTCCAGACTCTCATAAGCCGAGATAATCGAGTTGCGGCTGACCTTGAGGAGTGTGCTGAGTTCCCGTGTTGAGGGGAGCTTCTGCCCGCCCTGGAGCGCGCTTTTGATAATAAGATGCTTCATGTAATCCTTCACCTGGATATATACCGGACGTCCGGCAATGAGCTTGAAATCCTTAAACATACCGCTATCGCCCCCATAGCTATCATGGCACAGACGCCGCCGTAAAAAAAGAACCACAGCCCCGGGATTTTCTTCCGGCTGTGGTTCTAAGGGGGATAATGTATTCGGTTTTTCGAATACATTTAGCTCGTTACCCCTGTCGGCGGCGCATTGTATTCGGTTTTTCGCATACATTTGGCTCGTTAACCGTATCGGCGGCGCATTGTATTCGGTTTTTCGCATACACTTGGCTAATTAACCCTATCGGCGGTGCATTGTATTCGGTTTTCGCATACATTTGGCTCGTTAACCGTATCGGCGGCGCATTGTATTCGGTTTTTCGCATACATTTGGTTCGTTAACCCTATCGGCGGTGCATTGTATTCGGTTTTTCGCATACACTTGGCTTGTTAACCCGAACAGCGGTACATTGTATTCGGTTTTTCGCATACATTTGGCTCGTTAACCGTATCGGCGGCGCATTGTATTCGGTTTTTCGCATAAATTTGGCTAATTAACCCTATCGGCGGCGCATTGTATTCGGTTTTTCGCACCCGAGTTGTAGCGGTCCCTAGTCCAGCTGCGGTAGCTACACTTCGCGTGGCATCATGCGCCAGGCTCCTTCATCCTTCCGAAGATTCAGTACAGTGACTTCACCCGGAGCGGGTGCAGCTACTGTATAGAAGGTTACTCCTTCGGTCAGACGCGCCAGCAGCAGCCGGATGATGCCGCCATGAGTCACAATCAGCACGCGCGGAGGCGGGGGATTGGGTGATGAGTCTGGCACTAGTGAAACTGCCGAAGATGAAATTGGTACTGGTGAATCTGCCGCTGGTGGAACTGCCGCAAATGGAATCGGCACTCGTGAATCTGGTACTGGTGGAACTATCACAGATGAAATGGGCACTGGTGAATCTGCCACTGGTGGAACTACCGCTGGTGGAACCACCCTTGGTTCGCTGGTTTCAATCCAGGGCATCCCCCTGTTAATGCTTGTATGCTCCAGTTCCTGCTCCAGCTGAGTCCAGAAATCATCCACCCGGGCTTCAAATTGTTCCCACGCTTCCCCTTCCGGCGGTGTTACTAATTCGGGGTGGTCAATCCAGCTGCGGTAATGCCCGTTATCCTTCAGCTGCTCATAATCGCCGCCTTCCCAAGCACCAAAATCCAGCTCGCGCAGCTGCGAATCATAGATGGCCTGCCGCTCCAGGTGTGGAGCCACAGCTGCCAGCGTCTCCCTGCACCTGAGCAGGTCACTGCAATAGACACGCCAGAATTCCCCGCCGAGCGCCGACTGGTCGCTTAGTGCGGACAATTGCTGACGCGCCTCCGGCAGCAGCGGCAGATCGGTGCTGCCCAAATAACGGCGCTCCTTGTTCCACTGCGTATGCCCATGGCGGATAAGCACCAGCTCTAATTCCAGTTGAGGTTCCTGCTCCTGCTCCAACTCCAGTTCTAACTCCTGCTCCAGTTCCTGCTCATGTTGAGGCTCCCGCGCCAGCTCCTGCTCCAACTTCTGCCCTAGCCCCAGCTCTTGCTCCAACTCCCGCCCTAGCCCCAGCCCCAACTCCTGCTGCGGTGCCGGGTTACTTAGAACGCTGCGAGCTACCAGAGCCGAATCCTTCAAGTGGCTTATCTTGTCATTGTCCGCATCCTTGTCCTTGTCCTTGTCCTTGTCCTTGTCCTTGTCCTTGTCCTTGCCCTTGCCCTTGCCCTTGCCCTTGCCCTTGCCCTTGCCCTTGCCCTTGCCCTTGCCCTTGCCCTTGCCCTTGTCATTGTCCTTGTCATTGTCCTTGTCCGTATCCTTACCCTCGTCCTTGTCCATCTGCACTCCGCTCAGCCCCCCATCCCCTGCCATAACAAGGCAACCGCTGCACACAGGCAGACAAATATGGCTGAAGACAGCATCATCATCCGCGAAGTCACGATAATATCCTCCGGCTCCATTGTCCGCAGGGGATCCCCCATGTAAGCGCGGAAGGAGGTTACGCCGTGGTATACATTTTCTCCGCCCAGGCGGATGCCCAGTGCTCCGGCAACTGCCGATTCCGGGTAGCCGCTGTTCGGGCTGGGATGAAGACGTGCATCCCTCCGCACGGAACGCCAGCATCTCCGCCAGTCCAGCCGCAGCAGAGCTGCACACAAGGTTAGCAATAGCGCTGTAATCCGCGCCGGTATGTAATTGACCACGTCATCCAGACGGGCAGATGCCCAGCCGAGGTCGCGGTACTTGTCGTTCTTGTAGCCGACCATGGAATCCAGCGTGTTCACCGCACGGTAAGCCATAGCCAGCGGAGCCCCGCCCAGCAGGGCGAAGAACAGCGGCGAGATGATCGCGTCGACGATGTTCTCCGCCACTGTTTCCACTGTGCCGCGGACGATCTCCGGGCTCTCCAGATGCGCCGTATCCCGGCCGACGATCATTCCCAGCGCTCTGCGGGCAGCGGGAATATCTCCTTGGCGGAGTTCTGCGAATACCGCCAACCCTGCATCCTTCAACCCTTTGGAGGCAATCGTTGTGGAGATCAGCCATACTTCGGCAGCCCCGGACAGCCAGGGGGATATCTTATAGAGTAGCATGACAAGCAGCGCTGTCAGCACCCATGCGCCTCCTGCTACCAGGAGCGGAAGCAGCAGCCCCGCCCGCTTCAGGGCGCGGGGCGCCGATGCGAAGCGGCGGATAAGCTGCTCTATCGCGCTGATGGCCTTCCCCATATAGACAACGGGATGGGGAAGATTACGCGGATCGCCGACAATCCGGTCCACAACATAAGCGGCCAACAGTATGATGGCAAGCTTCACCTTGGTTCACCCCGCTGCGGTTCCTGGCGGTCCTTCTTCATCATTCCAGACATTATTCCCGGCCGCCCTTCATCAGATGGCCGGGCTGCCCATTTAGTGCTTCTTGAGGCGGTAACAGTTCAGCTGCCACTACTGCTTCGACTGCAACTGCTTCTTCTCCACCCGCAGCTTGCCCAGTTTCCGCAGAAGCTGCAAGTTGCTCTGCCTGCGCCAAGTTAGCTAGTTCCGCTCTCCGCGCAGCCTCTGCCGCCTTCACCGAACTCAGACTTTCCGTCACCGCACTGTACACCAGCCTGCCGATGGCTCCGCCCAAGTCAGTCGCAGTTCCGGCGTAGACATGCTCCGCTGCGTAGCGGCGGCTTCCGCTCACCGCGAGCACGATCGCATCCGTGGTGGTTCCGGTTGCGGTTAGCCCATTCTCGGAATCCGTGATTCCGAGATCCGCCAGTGCGGCAGCCTTCGCTTCCGTGGCCGTCATCACGGCGTTGACCATGGCAGACGGCGACAGCCAGCCGTCAATGCCAAGCATGATGTTGATCGTGCCCGGGCGGTAAGCCGCCAGCACGCTGCGCTGCGATCCGGCGCGGGCGGCATTGCCCGCAGCCGCTGTCACGCAGCACATTATCCCCGCAGAGCCGGTATCCTCCTCGGCAACAGCGGCATGTTCAAGCGGAACTGCCGTCATCAGTCCGGCACAGCCTTCCAGCGGATAACCCCACTCCTGCAGCTTATTTTCCATATCCCGTACCGGATTGCTGCATTCGTAGTCCCGGGTGACATATTGGTTCACCGCCCGCTTCAGGCGGCCTGTTCCTCCGCCATACACTGCGCTTGATATACTGTCTACCTCAGCCGGAAATTCCAGCAGCAGATGGCCTTCCCGCCACTCCAGCGTTAGTCCCTGCCAGACCCTGCTCTGGTACACTGCCAATCCACCGTCAAGATTAAAGGGTAGATTCACATTCACTTCTTTCACGTTACATCCGCTCCTCTCACGCAGTAAACTATTCCTAAACCGACTATATCATTATATAGTATCTCGTTTTCTCTGTATCAATGTTTGTAGCCTGCAAACAAAAAGCTGACGCCGGAAATCCGGACGCCAGCTTGCTCTGCCGTATGCTACTGCTGTTCAGTTATGTCTAACAGTCTTAGAATCAGGGTTACTGCCTCTGCCCGCGTTGCCTGATCATTCGGAGCCAGCCGGTTATTGCCTTGGCCTTCAACCAGACCCGCTTCATAGGCGGCTGCCGCATACGGCTGACCCCATGAAGGAATAAGCTCCGCATCTACAAAAGCTGCCTTAGCCTTGGAGTCTGTCTTCCATTCCAGCGCCCGGACAATCATGGCAATCATCTCCAGGCGGGTAATCTTTCCGCCGGGCCGGAAGGACTGATCCGTATAGCCTGTAATCCAGCCGGATTTAACCGCAGCGGCAACATACGGCTCCGCCCATGGCTGAATGCTGCCTTCATCCGTGAAGGAAAGTCCGGATAGCGCAAGGTCCACCTGTAAGGCGCGACCCAGGATCACCGCGAATTCACTGCGCGTAACGGCTCCGTCCGGACGGAAGGTTCCGTCTGCATAACCGTTCACCAGCTTGCGCTGCGCCGCAGTTATAATGCTCTCTTTTGCCCAGTGCTTCTCTACATCCTTGAACGCAGGCTGAGTAGCCATACCGCCATCGCCTGTATTTCCTGCGCCGCCTATGCTGCCCGTATTGCCGGTGGTTACGATAGTGCCGATAGTACCGGTATTCCCTGTGTTGTTACCCGCATTCCCATTATTGCCGTTGTTGCCGTTATTACCGTTGTTACCGTTGTTGCCATTGTTCCCTGTATCCGTGCCTCCGTCAGGCTTGGTGTCTGCCTTTAGCACCGTCAATACGAAGCTTTTCTGGGCCTCTGCCCCGTCTTTCTTCAGAGTGGCCGTCAAAGTCACCCCGGTTGTGCTCGCCGAACGTTTAACCTCCCCTTTACTGGAGATGATATCGGGATTACTTGAGGTCCAGGTAATTTCACTTCCATGTTCGCCTGCTGCCGGCAAAATAACGTCTTTCGTAACCGAGGTCTGGAGGTCTCCATCAGCATAAACAATTTCAAGCTTATCCTTATCTAAGTTAACAGCCAGCGGTTTCGGTAAATCCCCTAAAGTTATCGTTACTGAGGCTGTATTTAACGGGACCGTAACGATACCTTTGCTGTTATCCATTATGCCTGCAGATACATCCGTAATATTGTTCACCATGCTTGGCAATTGGACACTGAAGCTGGCCCCTCCGGCCTCTACCTTCGCCTGACTCAAATCGCTGCTGAAGGTCACCACGAGCTGATTGTCTTGTCTTACAATGCTGTACCCGACTCTGCCGCCCTGCAGAGCGGGGTAATTCTGCACACTGGCCACCACATTATTGTTCTTGGCAGCGTCCTTGACCCACTCCTTAGGGATCCCGCGGCCTACAATAATCTCAGCCTTCTGATTCTGATCATAAATCCGCTCGGCAATCAGGGAATCAATGAGCACCTTGGAGTTCACGGATTGTCCCCACATATGCTGGGCTGATCCGCCGCCGCCCGGTGTATTCTGAAGGTTCAGCTGATCATTCGTCTGTGCCCAAGGGCTTCCTGCGACAGGATAATTGATCCCTTCCCACCAGCTGAACGGCCCGCTCATCGAATTTTCAATCATGAATTCATACGCTTTGATGCCCATATCCCGGTATTCTTCTCCGCGCAGTGCAGCGCTTCCGTAACCGGCATTATATGCGCTTGAGTAGAAGCCATGCGGATAACCCCCGAAATTGTAAGGAGAATCTGTCGTATCCTCCTGGATACGCCGGTTGATTCCATAGGAATACGTATCATCCAGCAGCTTCAGGTTGATATTATCCTCGGGCTGCTCTGCCCCATACAGATACCCGTCCCAGTGCCATCTGCCGAACAGGAACATGGAGGCCCAGTTCGCATCTCTGGAGTCTCTCATCCGGTTCTCATCATTGGTCTCAACGACCGATGCCGGAATATAATCAAGCCCTTCTTCGGTTATCGTCTGCTGCAGCTTGGCTGTGAATTTGGCCAATAAGTCGTCATACCTTGCTTTTGCCCACTCCGCTTCCTGCAAATAGGTTTCATCATTTTTTAAACGGTAGAGTTCGCGGGTTACATATTCATAAGCGGTCAGACCGGTCAGGGCAGAGTAATTGTCGATCGTCCAGTTGCCCTCGGAATCAATCGCATACGTTTTTTTCATAATTCCGTCAGCGTTGCGGTCACTCTCAATGGTTCGCGCTCCGAATTTAACCCGCTTCTCAAATACGGTGCCGGTAGAGCCGTCATCGGCGGTCATCTGCTCATCGAAGATAGAGGCGTCACCGGTTTTACTTAAGTAAACAGCGTAGGCCCATGGAATTTTCCAGTTGGTATCCCAATACAGATTGCTGTCCACCTGACCCGTCTCAATGTTGATTCCGCCTGTCAGCGGGATACTCTTCAGATAATCCTGCGCATGAGCGAAATCCCCGCTCTGAATCAGATTTACCAGAATGCCCAGCGTATCATGGGAGAATAACCGGGCATAGCCGTTTTCACCCACATGCAGATACGTATCATCTTTAATAATCAGCGTATCGATATAGCCGGATTTGAACGCATTCTCAAGCTCCCGGTTCGGCAAGCCGATATCCACTACTGCGGAGAGTCTATTCAGCCAATAAGCTTTCATCTCACTGTAGTTGGCTTCGAAGGTTCCCAGACCCGCCACCTGCTCTTTGGTCAAGGAAGTAAACCGGGTCACGTTCTTGTCAAAATATTCATATTTATCAGCTTCAATTGCATATTCCCTGACAACGCTCCCGCCCGGCTGAACGGTGTACATATTTACAGCGTCCGCATTGATTGGAACCAGATTGCCCGAGACGACCGGCAGCAGCATGAGCTCGCCTGAATGATTCGTAGCCGTGACTCTGGAATAGTTGACGACATAATCCTTCTGGTCCACCGTGTGCTTGGTGGCGAAGGTCTCAATCTTGTAGTCTACTTTATTCTTCGTATATTCACTGATCATTACAGGTAAATAACCTTCCCCCTTGGTCCACTGGATGTTGCTTGTATCTGCAACTCCGAACGTGACCATTTGCTTAGGGGCTACCGGACCATGCTGCTCCGGACGGCTTCCGCCGATCTGATATGATCCGTCCAGAAAAGCAAGCGAAGCATTCTTGTCGCCTTCGAAGCCGAAGGCTGCTGTCATTTGCGCATGCGTATCGTACTGGTATTTGCCTGCGGTCTTCAAATTATGAACCGCTTCCAAAACAGCGGAGAAGGCGGTCAGCTTCTCGTTATCCGGAGCGTTAGCATCCAGCGCCTTGGCGGCTTGCACAGCTGCATTCAAGGTGTTCAGGGAACTGAGGGTGTAGCCTTTGATGACGGCCCGGCTAATAAGATCGATCTGCCCGGCAATCGCCGCCATATCCATATTAATCTCCAGCTGGCCCCTTGCCGCCTGTAAATGGCTGAGCGCTGCATTGATCTCCTCCGGGTCAGCGTCAAAATCGTTCAAAACCAGGCCGGCATTAGCCAACGCAGCTTCGAGTGCAGACCACGACTGCACGGTGTACAGCCTGCTGTTGTAGTTAGATTTGGCAATATCATCGATTAAGGCCTGTAAGGCGGTTCTGTCCACATCCGTATTCTTAATAATTCTTAAGATGCCTGTGCCCAGATGTGCTTCGGATTGGAAGGCACCGGAGACACTTTTGCCGAAAAATTCACTTGCCGTTTCCCCGTTCTTCTTCATGACCATCCAGCGGTATTTGCCGGCGGACAGATTCTTCTGCGATAAAACCAGAGCGTACCGTGTATTTCCGGCGAGACTATAACGGAGTGGAATCGTAGTCATTTCACCGTCCGCAACACGGTCACGGCTGACCACTGTTTCTGCAAGAAGAGTACCTGCCGGGAAGCCGGAAGGGTCTGTCCCATATAGCTTCACGGTCAAGTCGCTTACGCTATTGGATATTTTTCTCACATTTACTTGTGCGTACTGCATCTCGAAGCTCTCCTGAGCCGTAAAGGTCTGATATCTGTCCTGCTGATCCCCGCTGCTGCCGAATTCGTATTCATTCTCCGCAGCACCTGTGTAATCGATCATCAGATTGGTTTCTCTTCTTACCAGAGCCGCTTGCTTCTGCTCCAGAAGCGACAGGGCACGGTCGATTTCCTCCTGTAGGGCATCCTGCTTGTCCAGAACCTCCTTGGCTTGAATCCTTGCTTTGGCAAATTCCTGCCAGGATTCATCCGTGTATACGCCTTGGAGCTTGTCCTTCACTCGATTATAGGCAAGCTGGAGCATGCTTTTATCGGCTACCTCCTTGCTGCTTACCGCAAGTCCCGAGAAGGACATGTTACCGTACCGTGAAAGGGTTTCTGCCTGCAGACCCTCAACCTTTAATTGCACATTGGCAGGTACCTTAATTTGATACTTATATACTTCCGAAGTCCCACCCGCACTGATCTCCTTCGTCTCCATGAGGTTCATATCTGCATAGATCTTCACAGCAGCTTTCGCCTGCCATAACCCGATGCCGAAGACGACCGTTGACTCCTGCGGCTGCGGGGCAACTTGGAAGGTCCAGCCTACATCCCCGTATATCCCCGAATCTCTGTTCTTGGGGAAAAACACGCCGAATCCGGTATCCTTAACAGCCCTTTCATAACCTGCCATGCCGTCATTCCAGGAATAGGACAAATAATTCCCGTCATTTCCCCTATCTGGCTTCCCTTCGGTACCTGTCGTACCGTTCCCGTACACGCTGAAGGTTACAGAGCTGGGAACGGCCTTTTTAATCTGAATGATGTCATCCGGGCCGTTACCTTTCAGATGCAGCCAGTCTACATTCCCAACCTCCGACAGATCCAGCACATACTCACCTTCTACTTTACTTTGGGTAATATCAAGTGCGGGGGAGCTTACTGCGGCATCTGCACCGTCTGCTCCATAGGCGGTCCGGGGCTGGCCAAGCGGGGTTGAGGATAGGACCAGTGAAGCCAGCAATATCAAGACGGGGATTTTTCGTAAGGGTATTCTGAGCATTCTTTAACCTCCTTGTGTATTTGATTTAAGCATATAAAAACCCGGCAAATTTAAACATACGAATATCTTTACATCCAGCCGACTTTTTTTACCTCTTTACGGCCCGGCCATCCGGGTAAACGTAATGCTTGGGTTCAAGCACGCTTCGTAACAAGTCTGCGGGTGAACGCGTGGCGAATTAACTTTCCGGTAACATACATACTTCACAACAACACAAAAAAACCGTTCCTGTAATTAATGGAGGTACTACCCGCCATTTCAAAAGGAGCGATTTCTTTGTACATTAATAGATGATGAACCCTTCTGGTAAGAGACGGGTTCCGTTCCGTGCTAAAGCCGGCTAAATAAGTGGATTTATGACATTTAATTATATGATTTAACCGTATATGCATTTATTAAGTGGAAAAATGGCATCTAATTCTCTTGATTCCGCCTCCAAACGGGGATGCGGGACGAATAGATGTACTTTTTCCAACTGCTGTCCCGAAATTGTCTGGTTCAGGCTAAATAAATGCTCTTTTTCCACTTATTTCTTGAGGAGAGACAACGTGCACACCGGCAGCGAAGTGAGTCGGAGAACCTTTGACGGCTGGCTCGCTAACTGTTGGCTTCTGGCCCCCTGCGGCTAGCTTCTGGCTGGCTTCTGGCACGCTGACGGCTGGTGGCTGGGCACGCTAACTGCTGGTGGCTGGCACGCTCTCAACTACTGCAGCTCTCAGATCCCCGCCCGCAGCAGCGCCCCCAGCTCCCGCAGCAGCCGGGCATTGTCCGCCCGGCCCTTCACCGCGACGCGCATATGCCCCGGCTCAAGGCCGGGGTACATCGCGCAGCTGCGGACGAGAATGCCGCCCGCGCCCAGCCGCTGCTGCAGCTCCTGCGCGCTCCACGGAGCGGGCAGCCGCAGCAGCAGGAAGTTCGCTTCGCCCGGCGGCACTTCGCAGCCGAGCTCAAGCAGACCTTGGCGCAGCAGCTGCCGCTCTGCTGCGATCAGCGCGCGCGTCTCCTGCACATAGCCGTCGCCGCTCTGCAGACAAGCTTCCCCGGCCCGCAGGGCCAGGCCGTTCACGCTCCAGGTCACCTGCTTGCCGGTCATCGCCGCGGCAAGCTCCGGATGTGCGGCAGTGAAGCCCAGCCGCAGCCCGGGAATGGCAAAGAACTTCGTCATCGAGCGCACCAGCACCGTATGACGGTAAGCCCCCAGCTCCGGCAGCAGGGATTGCCGGTCCGCCTCCGGGATGAAGTCAATGAACGCTTCATCCACGGCAAGAATCGTCCCGCAGGCTTCCGCCCTGCGGGCCAGCACCCGCAGCTCGTCCAGCGGATACTGGACGCCGTTCGGATTATTCGGCTGGCCGAGGAACAGCAGATCCGTCTGCTCCAGCAGGCCGGAGATCTCGTCCACGGAGGCCCGGTAATCGCTGCCGCGGGTCCCT
This sequence comes from Paenibacillus sp. FSL H8-0259, assembly GCF_037963255.1. Classification (NCBI taxonomy): domain Bacteria; kingdom Bacillati; phylum Bacillota; class Bacilli; order Caryophanales; family Paenibacillaceae; genus Paenibacillus; species Paenibacillus sp. FSL H8-0259. Next base: position 1,618,860 of record NZ_CP150147.1, on the reverse strand, counting down.
TGAACGGACAAAACCTCTGCACCGAACTGCTCCGCCAGCTGGCGGTATTCGGAGAAGCACGGCTCGACGATGCCTACGCGGCGCGGGGCCGCCGCCAGCAGGAGCAGGGCCATCGACTCGGCGGCTCCATTAGCAACGGTAATCCAGTCCGTGCCCACTCCCAGATTTTCCGCGAGCAGCGCTTTCAGCCTCCGGTGTCCCGGATCAGGATAAGCTGTAATCGCGGAGACTGCATCCCGCAGCAGCGCCAGCACCCCCGGCGGCGGGCCCAGCGGGTTAATATTGGCGCTGAAATCCAGGAAGCCGCCGCTATTCTCCCCGTATAGCTCGGCCGCTGTCAACAGATCGCCGCCGTGTCCGTATTTTTCAAGCATGAGTACACTCCCTTTACGCTCAATCATTACTTCATTAATTTAATTGAACTACACTTATTTGAGTAGCAGATCTGCCGCTGCAAAAACCCTGCCCATAATACAACATTCTCCGCATAATCCCGGCAATAATCCAGAACTGTTGTATAAAAGGCAGCATTTCGTCCCCTCCAAGCGGTTTAGCAGGACAATTCTTGTATCGCATACAACAATCTGTGTGAAACTTAGCAATCCTTCACCCAATTATCGGCCTATTGCCGGAAGTACGTCAATGCCCTCACAGCAGCACACAGGTGCCCCCGGCATGATGATCCCAGGCACTTATCAAGCGGAGAAATACCGGGCGAAGCTTATTCTGCCGGGCAGAAGTCCGCTTACAGCCTCAGTGGTGGATAAACTGGCAGCCCTTGCGTAACGCCGGCCGGATAAGTTAAACTTTCGATTTTGTGGAAATCTCTCTTTTAGTTTAGAATAAGTACAGCAGTTTACTATGGCCAAGCGGAGGAATCACTATGCTTTTTATCGATAACACCGGTATTACAGACGCATCGGTTAATCTGGCAATTGAGGAATTTGCACTCAAAAACCTGCCGATGGACGAGAGCTACCTGCTCTTTTATATCAACAGCCCGTCGATAATTATCGGCAAGCATCAGAACACCATCGAAGAGATTAACCAGGAATATGTGAAGGACAACAATATCCAGGTCGTACGGCGGTTATCCGGCGGCGGCGCAGTCTATCATGATCTGGGCAATCTGAACTTCAGCTTCATTACCAAGGATGACGGACAGTCTTTCCATAACTTCCTCAAATTCACCCAGCCTGTGATTGATTATCTGCAGTCGATGGGAGTGAATGCCGAGCTGAGCGGACGCAACGATCTTCAGGTCGGGGAGCAGAAAATCTCCGGCAATGCCCAGTTCTCCACACGCGGACGCATGTTCAGCCACGGCACATTGATGTTTGACCTTAATCTGGATGATGTGCAGGCTTCACTCAACGTAAATCCCGAGAAGTTCAAGTCGAAGAGCACCAAGTCCGTACGCAGCCGTGTAGCCAATATCAAGGAGCTGCTGGGCAACCCCGATATGACGATTGAGGAGTTCCGCGAAGGTCTGCTGCGTTCCATCTTCGGTATGGAGGCGTCCGAGGTTCCCCAGTACAAGCTGACAATGGATGACTGGGTACGGATCAATGAAATCTCCAAGGAACACTACCAGAACTGGGACTGGAACTACGGCCTGTCGCCGAAGAGCAATGTGAAGCACACCCGCAAATTCCCGGCCGGTCTAGTGGATATCCGCATGGACATTGAGGATTCCATCATCCGCGAGATCAAAATCTACGGGGACTTCTTCGGTGTCGGCGATGTGGCGGATGTGGAGAACGCGCTGCGCGGCAAACGTTATGCGGAAGCTGAGGTCAGAGAGGCACTGGCTGATCTCGATCTGAAGCATTACTTCGGCCGCATTGAGCCGGAGGACTTCATCGGTCTGGTATTTCTTGAGGAGTAGGGCTCTGCACCGCAGACACCACTCCGGCAAGCAGGTACTTATACAGTAAAAAGAACCCCGCTATCCTGCCGCATCCTGCGCAGCTGATCGTGGGGTTCTTGTCTTGCCGTCCATCTCTTATCTCGTTGTTCATCTCTTAAGTTGCTGCCCAGCTCTTGCTTGCCCTTTACACCAAAGAAGGCGTAAGCACAAAAACATAGACAACCAGCGCCAGCGTAAGCATTACGCACACCTTCTCCACTGCATTACCTTTCTTCGTGCCGGTGCTCATCAGCTTCAGCCGCAGCTTGACCGGCAGCGGGGGCAGCGGCGTAATTCCGCGCTGGGTCAGGGAATCGGCCAGCAGATGCAGGCCGTAGGACATACTCCCGGCAATCCAGAGACTGCCGCCGTCATCCATGCCCTTTGATACAAAATACAGCAGCGCCCCCCAGCCGGCCACGGCATACAGCGTATGCGTGATTCCCCGGTGCGGGACAACGGAAGCTACGACCAGCACACAGGCGGCAATATAGTTCCATGGATCATAGGCATCGGCAAAAGCAAACAGCGCCAGCGCAATCAGCAGCATCACCAGATGCCTCAGCCTGCGGCTCGGCAGGAAAGACACACTGCCGACCAGCAGAGCCAGGGCAATATTCCACGGCGGAGCAGCGATTCCGGCAAAATAAAGATAAATAGCTGCCCCGATCAGGGATACCTGAAGGATACGCAGCAGAAACTCGGGAACTGCCTTGCGTACCAGCAGTGAATTCGGCTCGTCGATATCGGGCAGCAGCGAGCTGACCACCGCAACGGCGACGGCCGGAAGAGTGATTTCAAGCCCAAGCAAACTCATGGCGGACAAGGTAACCCCGGTGCTGATAACTAAATGGGATTTGCCCATCATGGTGAATCCGCTCCTTCATATGAGAGTATAATGATTCTGGATGTCCGAAATAAGAACAAGTGTGCGGTTATCGAAGTATACCAAGGCTTTCCTTTTTTGTCCAGCGTATAACGGGTTACAGGCCTCCTTCATCCCGTGCGGACACGGCCGCTACGCAGTTTCGGCTTGTCCTGCCCCCTGATTTAGGATACAATTTGGACAACTCATACGGCCCTGAAAGGATGACACCCTGTGAACCGCTCCCGAATCGCCGATCTAAGTCTGCTGCTGGTGGCGATGATGTGGGGATGTACGTTTCTTATTGTGCAATCTGCCGTCCGGGTACTGCCGCCACTTGCCTTCAACAGCATCCGGTTTACAGGCGCCGCCCTGCTGCTTGCACTAATTACCGCCGTCTTCTACCGTCAGGAATGGAAGAAGCTAAGCTTACGTATGGTTCTGCATGCTCTGCTGCTGGGCCTGCTGCTCTTCCTGGGCTATGGCTTCCAGACCATGGGACTGCTGTATACCACCACCTCCAATACAGGGTTCATTACCGGACTGTCGGTGGTACTTGTACCTTTCCTGTCTCTGGCGCTGCTGAAGCATGCCATATCCCGTTACACCTGGTTCAGTGCCGGCCTCGCAGCGGTTGGCCTGTATCTGCTGACCTTCACCGGCTCTGCGTTCTCCCTTAATAAGGGCGATGGCCTGATCCTGCTCTGCGCTGCCTTCTTTGCGCTGCAGATCGTGTATACCGGCATATATGCGCCGCGTTATCCGGCCTTGCCGCTGGCCGCGCTGCAGCTTGCCTTTGTGGGCCTGTTCAGCGTTCTGGCCACCCTTCTGGCGGATGGCCCCGCACCGCTTATGCACAGCGGGGAGCTGCTCGCGAAGCCGGAAGTGCTCTGGGCCATGCTAATCTCCATCGGCCCGACCAGCGCCTTCGCCTTCTGGATTCAGACCGCCTGCCAGAAATACACCACCCCGTCCCGGGTGGCGATTATTTATGCCACAGAGCCGGTATTCGCTGCAGTAACAGGCCTGCTCTTCGGCGGAGAGACACTCGGCCTGTCTGCTGCGCTAGGCTGTGGATGCATTCTTGCCGCCATGCTGATGGCGGAGCTGAGTCCTGATCCGGCGCGGACGCAGGCGGAGGGCTAGCAGCATTTTATAGTTACATGCTTCAGACAAAAAGTCGTGCTTCCGTTCCCCTTCTTATAGAAGATTCCCCGGAAAGCCGGACTAAACCAACCTTTTAGGAGAGAACCCAAATGTACAAATTGATTGCTATCGATATTGACGACACCCTGATTAATGACGACAAGGAAGTTACCCCTGCCACCCAAACTGCGCTGGAACAGGCTGTTGCCGCTGGCGTTGTGGTTACCCTCGCTACCGGACGCGCTTATGCTTCCGCCCAGGCGATTGCCCGCCAGACCGGACTGAATGTGCCGATCATCACTTATCAGGGGGCACTCGTTAAGAATCTGCTGGACGAAGAAGTGCTCTATGAGCGTTATGTCCCGCAGGATGCGGTGCGTAAGCTGTTCCAGTACTGTGTGGAGCATGACCTGCATCTGCAGACTTACATCGACGACAAGCTGTATGCCCGCGAAGAGAACCAGAAGCTGATCGACTATTCCGCTCTAAACAAGACTCAATACTACATTGAGCCGGATTGGGAAGGGAAACTGGTCCCGCAAAAAACACCTAAAATGCTCATCATCGACGATCCGGCCTTCCTGGATGAGCTGTCCCCGATCCTGCGCAATCTGCTCGGTGATTCGGTTCACATCACGAAGTCCAAGCCGCATTTCCTGGAAATCATGCATCACGAAGGCACCAAAGGCCTGGCGCTTGAATTCCTGGCTAAGCATTTCGGCTGCGAGCTGTCCGAGACCATCGCTGTCGGTGATTCCTGGAACGATCACGAGATGCTCGAAGCCGCCGGCCTCGGTGTCGCTATGGCGAATGCCATTCCTGCCCTGAAGGAAATTGCCGATTTCGTTACCCTCAGCAACAATGAGGACGGCGTGAAATTCGCCATCGATAAATTCATTCTCGGTGCAGAATAACAGGCATTCCTCTCTGAGCGGATATCTTATATGACAAAGGTGGCTTACCGCCGGTTCAGTTTATTGAACCGCTGTAAGCCACCTTTTATAATCCAAGAAGAAAGGAGGGTCATCCATGGAAGAAGTATCTGCTGCGGACCAGCTCGAATCCATTAAATCCTGGCAATCGACCATCAAAAAACTCGAAAATGCCTTTGCGCAAATGACTCAAAAGGGCACAAACATTTCGCTGGTAAAGAAACGGCTCAATGCTTCACACATCGGCTTAGCGGTTCTGGAGAACGTCTGGAATCAACAACCTCATCAGTACTCCCATGAAGATATAGCAGAAGCCCGCAAAGTTCTGATTGAAATAACCCCATCTGTTGAACATAGTTACGCTAAATCCAAGGCTGGCAGTCCACAACAAACTCTTTTAGAAAGAAGACTCCAAGCCTTGAAGCTGGCTGTTCAAGCGATTGACGCTCTCTCTGCCAAGTAGCGCGTAGCGCATGCTGAAAGCCAAGAACATAGCTGAAGAAGACTATTATAACGTACCTGCCGCAGCTGTCTCCTGCTTGAGGGGGGTCGTTCCGCCGCTGCTCAAGCTCTCACCGCCCAGAGAAGAATATTGCCCTTCCTCCACTGCTTCCTGCTCCAGCTGGGAATTATACAGCTCGAAGTACCGTCCCTCTGCCGCCAGCAGCTCCTCATGTCCGCCCCGCTCCACAATCTCCCCGTTCTCCATCACCAGAATAATATCGGCATTCTGGATGGTTGAGAGGCGGTGGGCGATGACCAGCGTTGTTTTATCCTTCATCAGCTTGCGGATCGCCTGCTGGACCATTTTCTCCGACTCATTGTCGAGTGCCGCCGTAGCTTCATCCAGCAGCAGAATCGGCGCGTTCTTCAGCATCGCTCGGGCAATGGAGAGACGCTGTCTCTGCCCTCCGGACAATCTCGAACCATGCTCACCAATATCGGTGTGGATGCCTTCCGGCAGCTCCATCACGAAATCATAAGCGTTCGCCTGCCGCAGCGCTTCTATAATCTCTTCTTCCGTAGCCCCCGGTCTTCCGTTACCGATATTATCACGGATGCTTCCAGTATACAGACCCGACTCCTGGGGAACATAGGCGAAATAACTTCTCAGCTGCTCAAGCGGCATCCCGGCAATCGCCTGATTATTAATTGAAATCCCACCTGCATCCGGTTTGTAGAAACCGAGCAGTAGCTTGAACAGTGTGGATTTACCGCCGCCGCTCGTACCCACCACAGCCATCTGCTTTCCGCGCGTTAACTCCAGGTTAACCTTGCTTAGACTCTGCTTCTCACTCTCCGGATATCCGAACGACAGGTCTGCGAGCTGTAGCACATTGAAATCAGGCTGCTGCATCTGCTGGTCAGGCAGTACCTCAACCTCGGGAGCAGCATCCATCACTTCAAAAATCCGTTCCGCCGCACCCAGCGACTGCTGCATGGAAGCGACCAGGCCCGGCAGTACCGAGAACGGCCCAACCAGATAATTCATCAATTGGATGAAGGCAATCATCGCCCCGACCTCAAGCGAACCTTTGGCCACAAACCACCCGGCAATGACCAGCGCAAGCAGGAAGGTAAGGTTGCCCAGTACAGAGGAGATCGCCCCAGTTGCTCCTTCGATTCTCGCCTTCTTCTTCTCCCCGGAGGCAATGCTCTCACTATATTCTATATACTGCTTCTGCAGCCTGCGCTCAATCGAGAACGCTTTGAACACCATGCTGCTGCCCAGGATATCATTCAGAAAAGCCGTCGTTCTGCTCATATTTTCCTGTACCCGCACACTGTTGGCACGCATCGCATTGCCGAATATTTTGCCGGTCAGGAACAGCAGCGGCCCTACGGACAGACAGATCAGCGCAAGCAGCCAGTTGATATAGATCAGATAAGCGAAGGAGGCCACCGCCAGCAGCGGATTGCGCAGCAGGTCCATCATGACATGTCCGCAGGCTTCACCGACCGACTGATTGTCGTTCGTGAACCGGGACAACAGATCGCCTGAATGATTGCGGTCGAAATAAGACTGCGGCAAAGCCAGGGTATGTCCCATCATGTCCTGGCGCAGTTCATTTCTGATTTTGGCCGAGATATTGGTTTTGAGATACACACTTAGAAAGGTGTTGATTCCGGCGACCGTCAAGAATATAACTCCGAACCAGGCAAGGTCTGTAAAAGCCTCTACGTCCAGACGGACCGCCGCATCCGTAATCCGGGACAGGAACCAGGCCATCGTCAGATCAAGGACAATACTAAACAGGGTAACTAGCAGTAATATGCTATAAATCAGCTTATGTCTGAGCATGTATGTACTTAATCTGGCAAAAGCACCTTTCTTCTTCTTCACATCATCATCTCCCTTTAGAATTCAACACCCCGCACCTTAGCGTACACTTTGCTGTCATGGAGTTCCCCGTCCGCCTCGCGTGTGCTCCGGCGCAAAATGCCGTCCAGCGTGAACCCGGCACGCTCGGCGACAGCAGCGCTTTTGGCATTCCGCGCACTGCAGCGGATCTCAATCCGGCTGGCCTCCAGCTCTCGTATTGCGAAGGCGGTAATTCCGTTCACCGCTTCCGTGATGTATCCGTTGCCCGCGCAGGAGCTCCTAATCCAGTAGCCTGTCTCGAAACGGCGGCAATCCCAGTCGATATGATGCAGGCCGATGTTGCCGATATATGTGCCGTCCACCTTGCTGTAGATCTGCATATTCAGTGTCGAGCGCTTCAGATACGCTACCCGCGACTCCCGGACATAGACCTCGGTCTCTTCCACCGCCGGCATGCTCTGGGCAAAAGGCATCCACGGCTTCAGCTCGTTCAGGCTCTCTCCGATCGCCTTATTCATTTCCGCCCCGTCTCCCGGCCGCGCAGCCCGGACGAGCAGGCGCTCCGTTTCAAAGCTCTCTGGAATATCCAGCAGAATTGGAAGCAAATTCTCACTCATACCAAATTCATCCTCCACTATAATCGAATATCGTTATATTATAGTGCGTCCTCCTTTTCTTGGAAATAATGAAAAATACACATTAGTTGCTTAAAATTGGAAGGCGGGCTCATTGTTTATTTACATTCCGTGCTTGGATGCCTTTAGTTTACAGAGCTTGCGGGAAAGCGCCCAGCGGCGGCAGGCGGATTCGCGGGTCGGTCCTGGGGCTGAAAAATGTCGCTACTGCACAGCAAAAACCGCCTTTAAAGCCACGAACAAAGCTCTTCAGCAGCTCCGTTCAGTACTCACAGGCGGTTCCGGGTAGATTGAACTTGAAATTATTCCAATTGGGATGTTGTTCATAACTGCGGTGAATATTTGGACTTTCAGCCGCTGTTGTCACCAGATTTCTTGATTGTTACTGCTTTTAGCGGTAGAGTCCGGTGACAAAGGCAGTCGCTGGCGCTCCTACAGTTCCAAAATTCCCCTCCGTTATTCTCATCTGTTATTGTCTTCTTCAGTTCAAGCTATAGAAGTTTAATATATTCAACTATAAAGAAAGGCTGATCTTGAAATACTTACGCATACTTAGCTTTCCTCAGTAAATGTTGTACGGAATACAACAATTCCTTCCTAATATCGAGCGAAATCCAAAATTGTTGTATAAAAGGCAACATTTCCGCTCATCCAAACGGTTTAAAGGGACAATTATTGTATTTCATACAACAATCTGTCCAATCATGTTGGTTTCTGGGGAGCCAAGTTGTAATACGTACAACAATTGCAGTGTTGACCGGTTACTTGTTTTGGTTTTGATCAATAGTGCGGTTTATAGTAGTTGTTCTTCTTAGTAAATTGGCCGATAGTAGTTGCTCAGGCCAGTTGCTCACTGTTAATGGTCTGTCCACTTAGTATTTAGTCACTTAGTATTTAGTCACTTAGTATTTAGTCACCTATCAGGCACTCACTTAGCGCCACGAGTCTCCGCCGCTGTATACAGTGCCAGAATCTCCGTAACGATCTCCGCCGAGTTGGTGGCGGCGAGCTCCAGATGCGACTTGAATAATCCGGCCGCTTCTGATCCGGCTATGTCGGAGATCGCACGGACAGCAAGGAACGGCACACCGAATTGGTAGGCGGTTTGCGCAATCGCTGCACCTTCCATATCTGTAGCCTTAGCTGCAGGGAAGCGGCTGCGGATCTCATCGGCCCGCTCCGGTCGGCTGATGAACGAATCCGCCGTAGTAATCAGTCCGGTGACGACTGCCTCCGCCCTGGAAGTGCGGGCAATCACCTGCTTCGCCGCAGCCAGCAGATCGCCCGCGACCGGATAACGGTCCGGCATCTGCGGCACCTGCCCATAGGCATAGCTGAATGCTGTTGCGTCCACATCGCTGTAGATCAGTTCCTCGGCGATGACCACATCGCCAACCCTAAGCTCCGGAGCCAAGCCACCGGCAGCACCGGTATTAATGATGAGCTCACAGTGGAACCGCTCCAGCAGCAGCGTTGTAGTTACTGCCGCATTCACTTTGCCGATGCCGGACTGCAGCAGAACCACATCCAGCCCGTTCAGCCTGCCGGAATGAATTCTTCCCACGCCTGCCTTCAGGCTGCGCACCTCCGTCATCCGTGACAGCAAGAGCGCTACTTCCTCTTCCATTGCGCCGATAATCGCAATACTCATGATGTTACTGCCCCCTGACCATGATATTTTGTTGACGCACACCGGACGCCGTCTGCCCTCTTTGATAGCTATCGTCCGTGTCCACTTTCCAGCCAGCTTCGTCCACATACCCTGCTCCTGCAGTATCGTTTGTCTGTGCCACTTCACCGGTACCTAACGCCCGTCCCGGTCCTCCGGCGGAATCCCGGCGCCAGCTGCCAACGAACCGCTCCAGTTCAGCCGCCGCATCCGCAATCCGCGCGGCAGTAATCACGCCGTGCATCCTGTGAATGGAGGCCTCCGGCACCGCCGCCCGTTCTCCCAGCTCCAGCAGATCGCCCGGAGTCAGGAAGTCCAGCCCCATATCCGCCAGACTGGCTGGCAGGCCGATCTGCCGGTAGAACGGTAGCAGTTCTTCTATCTCCGCGAAGTTCTCTTCCAGCGCAAGCTGAACCAGCACACCGTAAGCCACCTTGCTGCCATGCAGCAGGCTGTGGGCCTCCGGGATAGCCGTAAGCGCATCATGGACGGAGTGCGCACCGGCAGTTCGGCCATAATCTTCACCGAAGCCGCCGACCAGACCGCCCACCATGATGATCGTTTCTACCGTCCGGGTCAACGCATCATCCAGCACTCCCGCCGAAACGGCCGCGAGCGCTGCTGCGCTGTACTCCAGCAGGTGATCACGGCATTTGCGCGCCGTGAACCAGGCCAGCTCCACTTCAACCGGAGGCGCAGGCAGATGGCGGATGATGGCGTCAGCCTCATACCATTTGGCCAGCGTATCGCCAATGCCGGCTGCCAGCAGCTCTGGCGGTGAAGCGGCGATGACAGCCGGATCGAGCAGCACCAGCGCGTTGCTGCGCGGGAACACATCGAAGCGGACATAAGCCCCTTGACTGTCGTACATCACGCTCAGCGAGGACCAGGCGGCGCAGGTAGCGGCCAGCGTCGGCAGAATAACTGCCGGCAGATTCAGCTTGGCTGCAGCAGATTTGACCACATCCGTGATCTTCCCGCCGCCTACGGCAATAATCGCCTGCAGCTGATGCTCTACCGCATAACCGGCTATGGCATCACGCTCCCCGTAGGTGCATTCACCGCCGTAGACATGATAATGGATCTCCGTTCCGTCAAGCTGCGGCCAATACCGCCCGGCCGCCGCCCAGGACTTCACACCGCGCACCACCAGTACCCGCTCAATTCCCCGTCTGCGCAGATGCTCCTCCAGGTCATTCCAGCTGCCCTCCCGGCAGACGAATTCCTGCGGTGCCGCGCGCACGATAAGACGTTCCGCCATAATGGACCCTCCTTCAAAGTTTTGTAAGCCTACGCTTCTTGAATCACCTTCATACAAAACTTGCTTCGGAAGCATCCGCTTAAGTTTTGTAAGCCTACGCTCAGCCTCAGCCTCATTCCTAGTCCCGCCGCGCCTTACGAGCCAGCCGGTTCCCTGCAGACTGAATACCCTGAACGAAGATAATCAGAATGGCTACGGTAACGATCATGACGAAGGTGTCGAACCGCTGGTAGCCATACGAGATCGCCAAATCACCAATTCCGCCGCCCCCGACCGTTCCCGCCATTGCTGTGGCCCCGACGAGTCCGATCATCGCCGTGGTCATCGTCAGGATTAGCGACCCGAACGCCTCCGGCAGCAGGAAATGCCAGATCACCTGAAACGTAGTCGCTCCCATCGCTTCCGCAGCCTCCAGAATCCCCGGGCTAACCTCAAGCAGAGAGTTCTCGACCAGGCGTCCAATATAAGGCGCTATGTATACAACAAGCGGTACAATCGCGGCGCTGGTACCAATCGAGGTGTGCACAAGCAGCCGCGTGAAGGGAATAATCGCTACGAGCAGAATGATGAATGGCAGAGAACGGACAATATTAATGATCGGATTAAGCACCGAATAGATAATTCTGTTAGGCAGAACACCGCCCGGACGTGTAATAACAAGGATGATGCCGATAGGAATCCCCAGCAGCGCTCCAAAAAACAACGAAACCCCAACCATAACCACCGTTTCCCTCAGTGCCTGAAACAGCTGCTCCGAGGTAATCACTGTATCCAGCATTAAACCTCCACCTCCTGAATGTCCACACCCTGGCTGACGATAAAAGCCGCCGCCTGATCGATCACTGTATGCTCGCCGTTCAGCTGCAGAATCATTGTCCCCAGCGTTGTCTGCTGGATTTCCGTCATGTTGGCGAACAGAATATTCGCATTGACTTCGAATCTGCGGATCAGGCTGTTGATAATCGGCTCCGAGGCTGTGCCTCCAACGAACTTCAGCCGGAACAGCCGCCGCCCAGGTTCGGCCTTCAGCGTGTTCAGCACACTTTGCGGCACACTGTTATGAATAACCGTCTGCACGAAGCTCTGCGTAGTGGGGTGATGCGGACTGCCGAACACATCCAGCACCTTGCCCTGCTCGATGATCTCCCCCTGCTCCATCACGGCAACCTTGTTGCAGATCTGCTGGATGACAGCCATTTCATGCGTAATGATCATGATGGTGATGTTGTACTCTTTATTTATTTTTTTGAGCAGCTCCAGAATAGATTTGGTCGTCTGCGGATCAAGTGCCGAGGTCGCTTCATCACATAGCAGGATCGACGGATTGGTAGCCAGCGCCCGGGCAATGCCCACCCGCTGCTTCTGGCCGCCGGACAGCTCCTTGGGATAACTCTTCGCCTTATCCTCCAGCCCGGTGAATTTCAGCAGCTCGGTGACCCGGTCCTGAATCTCCTTTTTGCTGCGTTTCAGCAGCACCAGCGGAATCGCGATATTGTCGAATACGGTCTTAGATTCCAGCAGGTTGAAATGCTGAAAAATCATGCCGATCTTCTTCTTGGCCGCGCGCAGCTGCGCCGGATTGTACTCCGCCAGCGGCTCACCTTCCACGAGCACCTCTCCGCCTGTCGGCCGCTCCAGATAGTTGACCAGCCGGATCAGGGTGCTTTTACCTGCACCGCTGTAGCCGATAACCCCGTAAATATCACCCTTGTCCACATGCAGGCTTACCCCGCGCAAAGCTTCAATGGATTGGCCCTTCCGTTCAAACGTCTTATAAATATCTCTTAGCTCAATCATGCTGAGCTGCCCCCCTCAGGTTCGTGACCACCGTCTGCTTGAAAATACCTGCCGCTTCTATCCGGTCTACCGCTTCGTTCAGCCTGTCCTCGCTGTTCACCAGGCTAAGCCGCACATACTGCCGTCCTTGTTCTCCGAAGCCTTCCCCCTGCGCCACAGCCACCTGCGCTTCATCCAGCAGCCGCTGGGCGAAGGTTTCCGCTGTATAGCCTGAAGGCACTTTGAACCACGCGAAGAAGGTGCCCTGCGGAGCCGGAACCTCCCAGCCGATGCCCCGAAGTCTCTCTACCAGCACATCGCGCCGCCGCTGATACAGGCTTCCCAGCCGCCTCACCGCATCCTGCGGTCCGAGCAGAGCCGCCGCTGCCGCATCCTGCACTGCACCGAACACGGTGCTGTACGCCTGCGTATGATAATGCTTCAAGGCAGCAATGATCGAAGCGTTGCCGGCGGCGAAGCCGAACCTCCAGCCTGCCATGTTGTAGGTTTTGGACACAGTATAGGTTTCAATTCCATAGGCTTTGCCGTCCGCATGCTGAAGCAGGCTAAGCGGCTTGTGGCCGTCGAAGCCGAACGCGCCATAGGCAAAATCATTCAGCACCGGGAACTTATAGCGGGCGGCAAGCTCCAGCGTCCGTTCCCAGAATTCCCTCGTAGCCACCGCCCCGGTCGGATTATTGGGATAGTTCAGCATCAGCAGCTTCACCTGCCGGAGGATCTCTTCAGGAACACGCCCGTAATCCGGCAGGTAGCCGTCCTCTTCATAGACAGGAAGGGTATGAACCCGGGCTCCCGCCAGCTGGGCAGCGGCATGATAGGCCGGATAAGCCGGATCGGCGGTAAGCATCAGATCCCCCGGATTCAGCAGACTCTGAGGAATGCCGACCACCCCAATGCCCGAGCCAGTGAACACAGCGATCTCATGCTCCGGGTCAAGCTCAACGCCATACTCCCTTTTATAGAAGACGGCGATGGCTTCAAGTGTGCTTTTTTTACCGTAAAACGGCGGGTAGCCCTGATTCTCCGGTTTGTCGATTGCCGCTTTCAGGGCATCAATTATAGGCTGCGGCGTGGGCTGATCCGGGTTGCCGCTGGCCAGATCGATCACGTCTATCCCTTTGCTGCGGTAATCGGCGATTCTGGCTTTCAGCGCGTTAAAGTAATTCCCGGACAACTCTTTTACAACATTAGCGGGTTCAAAATCCATACACTTACACCTCTTCACAAGATCTCTGAGACTTCAAGCTTCAGGCTGGAATATACAAAGGCGATCTGCCACTTCTCCCAGACAGGGAAATGACAGATCACCAGGCAGCGCTATAATGGTTTGTTATTTCGTAAAGTAGTCCGGCAGCTTGTAGCCTTCATAATCCGGATTCGACGTGATGTACTCCTGGAACTCAGCAGAATGGTAGCCTTCGATAATATCTTTGACAAATTGGGCATCCTTGTTCTTGCTGTCGACCGCCACGATATTCGTGAACGGGTCCGTCATTTTCTCCAGCTGCAATGCCGTGGTCAGCTTAATATTATTGGAGACGGCGAAGTTCCCCTGAATAGCAGCGTAATCCACATCCTCCAGTGCGCGCGGGCCCTGGGCCGGCTCAGTGGCGATGAACTTCAGATTGTGGGGATTGGATGTAATATCTGCCAGTGAAGTCTGCAGCGGATCAATATCCTCCTTCAGTGTAATCCAGCCCACATCCTTCAGGACGTTAAGCGCGCGGAGCATATTCACCGGTTCGTTCGGCAGGTTGACCTGATCGCCGTCGCTGACTTCATCCAGGCTGGTGTGTTTTTTGGAATAGAGGCCCATCGGCGGAGTAGGCACCTTCACCACACCTACCAGGTCGATTTTCTCACGCTCATTGATAGATTCGAGGTACAGCGAATGCTGGAACACGTTGGCGTCAATCTCGTCATTCGCTACGGCAACATTGGGCTGGATACCATCGGTGAATTCTTTATAAGTAATGGTGTAGCCCTTGCTCTCCAGGTAGGGTGCAACACCGTTCTTGAACTGGTCACTGTAAGGTCCGGGATTGAAGCTGATGCGCAGCGTCTTCTTCTCTTGTCCGGAGGAATTACTGCCTGAACCGGAAGCTTCACTGTTATTACCGCAGCCTGCGATAACCAAAGTGGTGGCAATGACTAACAGCGCGGAATGAATCCATTTTTTCTTCAACATGTAATTTCTCCCCCAATGTAGATATTTCTGCAGAAACCCAAGCCAGACGATCCGGCAACAACAACCGACAATTAAACCTAGTAAAAGCATCAGAATTAAGTTGATTCATATGTTACAATGCATTAATATTCATGTCAACACATTTTAATTAAGATGATTGGATTAATCGGCTTTGTCTATTTACATCTTTTATACGTTGTGATAGTTTGATATGAAAAGCTTGAAAGGAAGAGGAATAACATGGCGAAGGTTGAAAGTTTCCAATTGGATCATACGAAGGTAAAGGCCCCTTATGTGCGGGTTGCAGGTACGGAGAAGAATGAGAAAGGCAGCACCATCCAGAAATATGATTTGCGCTTCCTGCAGCCGAATGCGGATGCATTGCCTACTGCCGCTGTCCACACCCTGGAGCATTTGCTGGCCACTTATTTGCGTGATGAGCTGGAGGGCATTATTGATATCTCCCCGATGGGCTGCCGGACCGGCTTTTATCTGATTATCTGGGATGAGCATAACCCTGCCGATGTTGCTACCGCGCTGACCAAGGTTCTGCATAAAGTACTGGATACAGAGGTTGTTCCTGCGGTCTCTGCACTGGAATGCGGCAACTATAGAGACCATTCCCTATTCAGCGCCCAAGAGTACGCCAGACAGGTCCTGGATGCCGGAATCAGCGATGATCCCTTCAGAAGCTAGAATGAGAGGAAGCCTGCTGCCATGCTGAACATCGATTTTACTGGAAAAACGCTGGTAGTCACCGGGGGGCTGACCGGAATCGGCAAAGGCATTGCCGATTTATTCCTGCAGGCTGGTGCGAATGTCGTGATTGGCGATATCGCCTGTAAGCCTGGCGTGGAACAGATCCATGAGCGGCTGGTGCAGATCCGCATCGATGTCACGTCAAGTGAGGATGCCGCGCGGCTGGTTGAATGTGCGGTGGATTCTTTTGGCCGGATCGACTTCCTGGTGAACAACAGCGGGACATCGACGATGGACTTTGCCGTTGACATCAAGGAGGAAGACTGGGATAAGGTAATGGATATCAACGCCAAGGGCGTATATCTGGTCTCCCAGGCCGGGGCGCGCCAGATGCTCCGCCAGGGCGGCGGCGGCCGGATCATCAATATTGCCTCACAGGCGGGCAAGAACGGCTACCGCTGCATGGGCAATTATGTAGCCTCCAAGCATGCGGTCCTTGGTTTCACCAAGGTCATGGCGCTGGAGCTGGCCCGGGAGCAGATTCTCGTGAACGCGGTCTGCCCGGGGATCGTCGAGACGGACATGAAGAAGCGCGAGCGTGTGGAAGGTGCTGCCCTGCGCGGAATGACACCGGAGGATATTCTCGCCGAGGACCGTTCGCAGGTCCCGCTCGGCCGGACGGCTGAGCCGGAGGATGTAGCGAACGTAGTGCTGTTCCTCGCCAGCCCGCTCGCCTCCTACATGACCGGCCAGGCAATCAATGTCACCGGCGGCATGACGATGAACTAACGCAATCCCCCCATAAAGCGGGGCCTCTCATGGACCCTGATAACTTTTCAAATTTATTATTACAATAAAAGGACTTCACCTGCGGCAGGCGCCGCCGGGTGAAGTCCCTTTTTAACAGATTCGCCGTATGAAATTGAATTTCTACCTTCTATTTCTCCCAAAGCTCAATCAGCCGCCCGTCAGGATCTTTAATCCACACAAACTTGCCGTATTCGCTGCTCTCTTGTTCCTTGGCAAGCGGTACGCCTATTGTTTCGAAGTGCTGAATAGTCTCGTTTATATCATACACCTGGAAATTCAGCATCACCTGTTGGTCGGTTGGAAAATAACTGTCATCCTCCGCAAAGAACGAAAAGATCGTCTCATCCCCGGATTGGGGATTAATCACAGTCCCATTCCAGTTGTTGATTTCAAGCTTCAGCACATCACTATACCATTTTTTTACAGACTCAAGATTAGTAGTTCTCCAGAATATTCCTCCGAAACCTTTTATCATCGCATCCGACTCCTCTCCATCATCACATTGTCAGCTAGCCGATTACGTTAGATATTCGAGTTCTGAAGCGGAGTTCCTTCTGACTAAGCATTAAATAAAGTCTATCTGAATTTGCGGAGGCTGCGTAAGAATGAACGTTGAGGTGCGCCGCGAATGCTGCCGTCCTCCCACCACTACCTCATTCTCATCATACCCGTTCACACGCCCTCCGCCAGTCATCTTCCCCTCTGTTATAACCAGAACATAGCTGCCGAAAAAAATTGCATTATCCAGCTCAAAATCATGCTGCAGTGTTGTCATGTATATGTTCACCCGCGCTTACAGCAGATCTGCCGTTAACGTATTCATGTAGGCCTCGACGTCGTGTGCATTGGAAGCATCCATATAATCAATAATAACCTGTGGTATTGATGGTTCATTTTGACTCATTAGTATACTCACTCCTGTCCGTCATCTTCGCTGCCAGCCCGGCTACCGGCCAAGTTCACAAGTCCACTATACGCCCTGTAACAGGACTACATTATGTCATATTAAGCAGGAGTCATATTCTAATATGACATAATGCCGTCTAATTAGGCGTGCTATATTGGGCAGGCGATATACTAACTTGCCATAGGGGAGAAGTGCAATAGATATGAATATTAACGAGGCGGCATTACGTTCCGCTCAAATCAGACAGCTCTATCATCAATTGGAACGGCAGCATCATGATAAGGAGTGGACAGTCGAAGAGGATGCACTGGCATTCCTGACAGATGCCGGATTGGTGGGCCGTCTGACCATGTCACAGCAGGGGCGCTGGCTGGCTCAAGGGGATACTGCAGCTGAACTGGAGCATAAGCTTGGCGAATGTGCGTGGTGGCTGATGGTTTTGGCTGAACGGATGAATATTGACTTCGCTGCAGCACTGGATACCTTCTTATCCAAAACAGAGAAGCTGCTTGGGCAAGAATAATTAGGGTTGCATGTTAAGAAGCTCCGGGAGATCCGGAGCTTCTTTGTTTGTATATACACGGATCGTTCATGCTGAAGTCACCCGCTGATCCGGCGCTTCAAGACTCCTCACGATACAGCCGAACCCTCATCCCGGTAACGGCAAGGGTGACCTTCTCCGGCAGAATATAATCCTTCTCCAGATTCACATCATGGGACATATGCGTATATACCGCGCGGCGCGGCTGCACAATTTCAAGCAGGTCTGCCGCCTCCGTCATGTCATATACAGAACGGGTGGACAATTCTGCCGCCTCGTAATAAAAGCTGGTTCCCAGCACCAATAAGTCTGCTCCGTGCATATGCTTCGTTTCCTCCGGTGTGAGGGAGATGGAGTCCGGACAGTAGACCCAGACATAACCTTCTTTCTCCAGCCGGAAGGCGTAAGAGTAGCCGTTCTTGCCATGGTTGACCCGCCACGTGCTGATCTGCCAGCCGTCCAGTGTAATGCCGTCATCGCAGGGAATCATGTCGATATGAGCACTTAGCCACGGGTATTGGCGCAGGATCACGGGAATCACCTCCGCCGGAGCGTAGAGCTCCCCCCTGAAGCCCATCCAGCGGCAGCTGTCCGCCCATTCCGGCAATCCGCCGATATGGTCAAAGTGAGCATGCGTCACCAGCAACCGCTGCATGCTGCGGTGCCCCAGCAGCTCCATCTGCTTGCGCCAGTCTGGTCCGCAGTCAATCGTCAGAAAGCCGCTGCCGTTATCTATAAAGACAGAAGAACGCAGCCGGTTATTACGGCCGCTCGTTCTTGCTTCCGTGCAGGTTTCACAGTCGCAATAGACCCGGGGTACGCCCATGGCATCCCCTGTTCCCCCAAAAATCAATGTATCCATAAGCCCGCCCTCCTTCATTGTGCTATTTCAGAGTATCTCAATCTGTATATTATAAAACAGCAGCCGTCCCTTTGCATCCTGCATCCCGATTCCCGCCGCTCCCCCGCCCGCAACACGAAGACGAACAAACTCATCGGCTTATGCAGCCTGTGCAGCTTATGTAGATTATAGGCCGCCTACTTTCGGCGGATTCAGGGGCACTTTTGCCCCTCATTTCCTCCTGCTGCCCACTTTTGGTGGATTCAGAGGGATTTATCCCTTTAATTTCCTCATACCGCCCACTTTCAACAGAATCAGAGGGATTTATCCCTTTAATTTCCCCATACCGCCCACTTTCAACAGAATCAGAGGGATTTATCCCTTTAATTTCCCCATACCGTCCACTTCCAGCGGAATCAGAGGGATTTATCCCTTTAATTTCCTCATACCGTCCACTTCCAGCGGAATCAGAGGGATTTATCCCTTTAATTTCCTCATACCGTCCACTTCCAGCGGAATCAGAGGGATTTATCCCTTTAATTTCCTCATACCGTCCACTTTCAGCGGAATCAGAGGGATTTATCCCTTTAATTTCCTCATACCGCCCACTTTCGGCGGATTCAGAGGGATTTATCCCTTTAATTTCCTCATACCGCCCACTTTCGGCGGATTCAGAGGGATTCCTATACAAAAACAAAGAGCCGTCCGGCAGCATCCGCCGCTGAACAGCTCTCCTAATCGCCCGCATCTCACCGCAAGCGTGAATCACAAATAATTCCATTTCCTCTAAGCATCATCCGTCAGACTGTATCCTCCAGTCCCCGCCTAAATCCCGGCCAACACCTGATACCAGATTCCACGCTTGGAATAGAGGGTCGTACGGACTTCTTCCCAGCCGCCAAGGTAGCTGATATCGAACAGTCCCGCTGGAACCGGATACTGGCTCTCATGCTCCGCATAGACCTGCTCGTTCACCGGACGGAAGCCGAATTTGGCGAAGACCTCCTGCGCCTCCGGCGTGGTCAGATAATCCACCAGCGCCTCTGATGCCTCGCGGGTGCCATGCTCATCCGCATATTTGTCCACCACTGCAGCGGGGTTCTCGATCAGGATTGTATTCTGCGGGATGATCACCTCATACTTCACCCCTTGGGCTATCCGCGCCAGCAGCTCATTCTCATAAGTGACGATTACATCGCCTACCCCGTATTCGAAGGCCGCCATCGAAGCGCGTCCGCTTTTATCCAGAGACTCCACGTTGGCGTGTATGCTCTCCAGAAAAGCTTTCGCGGCAGCAGGGTCTTTCGCCCCCTCCTGCTCCTCAGACAGCTTCAGACCCGCCCCGTAGATCGCATTGATGTCCCACTGCGCACCGCCGGACGTCTTCGGATTCGGATAGAGCACCTTCACACCCGGCTTCGCCAGATCGGCAAAATCATGAATGCTCTTGGGGTTGCCTTCCCGTGTACCCAAGGCCACAACCGAACGCGTGACCATTCCAGCCTCGCCGCGTTCCTTCCAGCTCTGCTCCACTAGGCCCGCTTTGACCAGCTTCTCAACATCGCCTTCCATCGCCAGCAGAGTGACATCCGCCTCGAATCCGCCGGCAATCGCCCGCGCCTGGGTTCCGGAAGCCTCATAGGACTCCTGGAATACGATTTTTTGGCCGGTCTTGGCCTGCCATTCCTCCGCGAACAAGGGTAGAATTTCGCCCATCGCATCCTTCGCTACACTGTAAGCCCCGACTACCAGGGTCAAATCCCCCTGCTGCGCCGCAGCAGCTGTTGAACCTTTCTGCTCATTTCCGCAGCCGGCGGCGGTCAAAGTGAGCACCGCCAGCATTACGACAGCCAGCCATCCGTGCAGTTGTCTGCTCCTTCTGAAAAGCCTCATACCGGCGACACATCCTACATCTTATATTTTTAAATATTTCTAGATAAATACAGGCATCGGATCTTCCTTCAGCCCGTTCTCCTGAATCCAGCTGTGTTCATCATTGAACAGGTAGGCGCGGTGCACAAGCACGGAAATTTTCTGCCCGGGAGTCAGCGTCTCCTTCTCCAACGAGCGATAGGTTACCAGCTTATGACCGTTCACCTCAACCTCCACCAGCCATTCGCTGCCGCGGAAATGCAGATGCTTCACGATGCCCTGCTCGGTGGCCGAAGCCATTTTGAATTCATGCAGGTGGCCTACCTCGATATACTCGGGACGGATCAGTGCCTTGGTCGGTTTGCCGCCGCCTGCCCCTTTGAACCCCTTCAGCTCGGAGGCACTCTCAATCAGCGTCGATTCCCCGATAAAGGTCGCCACGAACGGTGTCTTCGGCTCCTTGTAGATATCCCATGGCGTACCCTTTTGCTCCAGGCGGCCCTGGTTGATGATCATAATCTCATCCGCCACCTCAATCGCTTCATCCTGGTCATGGGTAACGAAGATCGAGGTTATGCCGACACGCTCAATCAGCTCCCGCAGCCAGGAGCGCAGCTCTTGGCGGATCTTGGCATCAATCGCCGCGAACGGCTCATCCAGCAGCAGCAGCTGCGGCTCAGGCGCGAGCGCCCGGGCAAAAGCCACACGCTGGCGCTGACCTCCTGACAGCTGATGCGGATACCGCTTCTCGAAGCCCTTCAGCCCGGTAAGCTCCACCAGCTCGGCCACGCGGTCATGGATGGCATTTTTCGAACTCTTTTTCACCTTCAGCCCGAAGGCAATATTCTCAAACACGGTCATGTGCTTGAACAGCGCATAGTTCTGGAACACGAAGCCGATCTCACGCTCCTGGGGCGGCAAGTTATTCACAGTTTTGCCATGGAAAATAATCTCCCCGCTGTCCGGTGTCTCCAGTCCCGCCAGCATGCGCAGGATGGAGGTTTTGCCGCCTCCGCTTGGGCCGAGCAGCCCGATCAGATGACCTTTGGTAATCCCGAAATTGACGTCCTTCACGGCGTGGAAATCTCCAAAATGCTTATTCAGTCCCCGGACCTCTACATGCATAACTAGTGCACACCCTTTCTTCTCTTGCTCCATTCCATCAACAGCAGCAGACCCGCGGAGAACGCGGCCAGCACCAGCGCTATACCGCCCGCAGCCGTAACATTGAAATTCTCGACATCCTGATAGACCAGCGTGGTCGCAGTCTGCGTTTTGTTCATAATATTGCCGGACACAACGAGCACCGCACCGAATTCACCAAGCGAACGGGCCACCGTCAGAATCACTCCATAGATCACGGCCCAGCGGATCGAAGGCCAGGTCACTTTCCAGAAGGTCGTCCATCCATATGCACCAAGCGTCGAAGCCGCTTCCTCCTGCTGGGAGCCAATCTCCTGCAGCACCGGCATCACCTCACGCACCATCAGCGGGAAGGTCACGAACAATGTGGCAATGACCATTCCGGGAAAAGCATACACAATCTTCACTCCGATTTGTTCAAACAGCGCACCCAGCGCACTGTCCGGCCCCAGCAGCAGGACGATCATCAGACCGCCGATCACCGGCGATACCGCATAAGGCAGGTCAACGATGCTGTTCAGCAGGCTTTTCAGGCGCCGTCCCAGCCAGTTCGCCCGCACCAGATACAAAGCCATCATGATACCAAACAGCGTATTCAGCAGCGTAACTACGACCACCACGAATCCGGTCATCATCAGCGCGTGCAGCGCCTCCGGCCGGGTCAGGGCATTCCAGAAGCCGCCCCAGCCTTCGCTGAAGGCACCGATCGTCATTTTACCCAGCGGCGCGGCAATCAGCAGGAAGAATACGAGATACGTCAGTGTAATCCAGAGTCTTCTCATGATCTTCTCCCCCGCATCTGCAGCAGACTAATCAGCCAGAGAATAAGAAAGGACAAGGTCAGGAGAATAATCGAGACCGCTGCGGCCCCCACCGGATTATCACTCTCAACTTCGCCGAAAATAAATACCGATGACACCAGCGTCCGCCCCGGAATATTGCCCGCCACCAGCACAACCGCTCCGAATTCAGCGAGCGCCCGGGAGAAGGCCAGCATCCCCCCGCCAATCATACCCGGTGACATCGACGGCAGAATGACCTGCAGGAAGACCCGGCTGGGCTTAGCCCCCATCGTATACGCCGCCTCTTCTTCAGAAGCGTCCAGCTCCTCCAGCAGCGGCTGCACCGCCCGGATCACGAAGGGAAAAGTGACGAAGACCATGGCAATCACAATCGCCGGCTGGTGAAAAACAATCTCGAACCCCAGCGACTCCGCCAGACCGCCGATTAGGCTCCCTGGACCCAGCAGCAGAAGGATCATTAGGCCTCCAACGGCAGTAGGCAGGGCAAACGGGAGATCAACCAGGCTGTTCAGCAGCGCTTTGCCGGGAAACTTATAGCGTATAAGCACCCAGGCAATCATCGTCCCCAGCAGCACATTAATGAGTGTGGCGATAACCGCCAGCTTAAGCGTCAGTAAAACCGACTTCCAGGCAATCGGATCCATAATACTCTCGACAAAACTGCCAATACCGAGCGAGAATGAATTGTAATAGACACCGAGTATCGGCAGCACGATCAGCACTACAAAATAAAGTAAAATAGTTGTACGGAATCCCCAGGTCCAGCCTTTGTGTCTAATCAACGAATTCAATGGTTAAGCCTCCCACCTCCGGCTATCCGGTCGGTATACTCGTCTTTAAAGCTGTAATTATTCCTATTAATATACTTGGTTTAAAGTTATCACTACTTTACCAAAGACCGCTTGCTGCCGTCAATTACTTTCGTAGCTTTTGGGTTAAAGTATATAACATTCATTTTGCCTATGTAAGAGAGGGGAGTTCATTATGCTTCATACTATGGAGATCAGCACCAGCAAACGGGATGAGTTACGGGATATCACCCGCGAGGTCCAAGCTTATGTGAAGAAAAGCGCAGTGCGAAGCGGAATTATTGTAGTGTATTGTCCGCACACCACCGCGGGGATTGCGATTAACGAGAACGCCGACCCGGATGTGAAACATGATGTGCTGATGCGCCTGGATGAAGTCTATCCGTGGGAACATCCGAAATACCGCCACGCCGAGGGCAATACCGCTTCCCATCTGAAGTCAATCACAGCAGGCCCTTCCCAAACCATTATTATTCATGATGGAGCCTTGCTGCTGGGCCGCTGGCAGGGGATCTATTTCTGTGAGTTCGACGGTCCAAGACACCGGCAGTATTATCTGAAAATCATCGGGGGGTAGTCCGTTATTCCGTATAAAAGCTTATAGAAAAGCAGCTTCGCCGGTTCCTGCGGAGCTGCTTTCTATATTATTTATAGCTTCTATAACACTTTCACCAATCAATGTTATACCAATGCAACGCTCTAAAGTGCGGATTGCTAAAAAAAACAGCTATTATAAACTGCGGCTTAATACTTTGACATGAGTAAGTGCGGCTTGCTTCACATCTTCGAAAAGCACCTTATCTTGAATATAATAGGAGATAAATCCGTGAGCAGACAAGAACAGGGTCAGCGGCACACTTTGCCAGTCTTCCGACACATATCCCTCTTCCTTCATATGACGGCGGACAATACCTGCAAACAACTCGAAACATCGACCCTGTTCAGCTCTACAATAAGCAAGCAGCTCTTCATCGCGGATCATGAACATGATCTCATACTGGTACGGATGATCCAGCCCGAAACGGATGAACTCCATAATCAGCTGTTCAACACGGGTCATTCCCTCTTCAGGGGGCATGCTCATTGCCTGATTCAGCAGTGTAGCCACATGATTGAAATCCTCGACTACGATTGCGTAGAATAATTCAGCCTTCTCTTTGAAGTGGTAATAGAGAGAACCGTGACTATAACCCAGATGCTGGCCGATGCTGCGCATCGAAATGGCCCGGTACCCTTTGGTTATAAAAAGATGCCTCGCCGCCTCCAATATCCTTTCCCTCGACAATTCCTGCTCCACTGCTCTTCTTGCCATAAATTTATTCCCCTTCGCTGTAGTAAAGCCGCCGCCCTTCCGTAACCTGGGCTTGCGCCCCGGTAAGATCGGTTATCCATGCGATAAATGCGTCACCTTCATCATTGCGCGGAAGACATAGCAGCGTAACTTTATCCGTAAATAAAGTTTCGCCAGTCTGGATGCCTCTGCCCCGCAGCGCGTTCTCCACCTTGCCCAGCCAGGTGTATTCGATTTCCACGAACACCTCCCGCCTCAGCACACGGGTGATCACCTCTCCGGCTTCCAGTGCCAGCACTGCGCCGTCTGTATAGGCCCGAATCAGTCCGCCTGCGCCCAGCATAATGCCTCCGAAATAACGGGTAACTACAATAGCGACATTTTTAACCTTTTGGCTGCGGATTACTTCCAAAATCGGCTTCCCGGCCGTTCCACTCGGTTCACCGTCATCCGACTGTCTTTGGATCTCATCCCTCTCACCAATCATATAAGCAGAACAGTTATGTGTAGCGTTCCAGTGCTGCTTCTTGATGTCTTCAATGAATTGCACGGCTTCTTCTTCGCTCTCCACCGGCATTACATGTCCGATGAAGCGTGATTTACGGATTACGACTTCCCGTGAACCGGGAGCACGTACCGTCCGGTATTGTTCCAGCATTTGTTGTCCATTCCTTAATATACATATGATAACTTGATATATATTAGGAGCAGCCCCCGGTAATGGTTACCTATGGACTGCTCCCTGATGACTTACATTTAGTATGAATGATCTGCGCGTATGGTTACAACTACTCAGTAAGTCTGGCTTCCAGCTCTGCCTTTTCTTTCTCGTAGCCCGGTTTACCGAGCAATGCGAACATATTCTTCTTGTAAGCTTCAACGCCCGGCTGATCGAACGGATTCACACCCAGCAGGTATCCGCTGATGCCGCAGGCTTTCTCGAAGAAGTACACCAGATAGCCGAAAGTATAAGGCGTCTGGTCAGGAATAGTGACGATCAGGTTCGGCACTTGGCCGTCTGTGTGCGCCAGCATGGTTCCCTGGAAGGCCTTCTTGTTCACGAAGTCCATCGTCTTGCCTGTCAGGAAGTTCAGTCCGTCCAGATCATCAGGATCAGACTCGATCGATACATGGTGCTGTACCTGTTCTACCTGGATAACCGTTTCAAAGATATTGCGGTTACCTTCTTGAATGAACTGACCCATGGAGTGCAGGTCTGTCGAGAAGTCAACGGAGGAAGGATAGATTCCTTTGTAATCCTTGCCTTCGCTTTCTCCGTAGAGCTGTTTCCACCATTCAGATACAAAGTGCAGGGACGGCTCGTAGTTCACGAGGATTTCCGTAGTCTTGCCTTTGCGGTAAAGTGCGTTACGTACTGCGGCATATTGATAGCTCTGGTTCGTAGCTACATCCGGATTGTTGAACTCATCGGCTGCAGCTGCGGCCCCTTGCATCATTTCTTCAATGTTGATTCCGGCTACAGCGATGGGCAGAAGGCCTACCGGTGTCAGAACGGAATAACGTCCGCCTACATCATCAGGAATAATGAACGACTCGTAGCCTTCTTCGTTAGCCAGCTTCTTGAGTGCGCCCTTCTCCTTGTCTGTAGTTGCGTAGATACGTTTGCGTGCTTCTTCCTTGCCGTATTTCTTCTCCAGTGCTGCACGGAAGATTCGGAAGGCAATAGCCGGTTCAGTAGTCGTACCCGATTTGGAAATTACGTTCACGGAGAAGTCTTTGCCTTCTACCAGATCAAGCAAATGCGTGATGTAGGTAGAGCTGATGTTGTTGCCGGCAAAATAAACTTCCGGAGTCTTGCGCTTGTCCTTGGACAGGTTGTTGTAGAACGAATGCGAAAGCGCCTCAATAGCTGCGCGTGCTCCCAGGTAAGATCCGCCGATACCGATAACGATCAGTACATCGGAATCACTTTGGATTTTCTTGGCAGCCTGCTGAATACGGGCGAATTCTTCCTTGTCGTACGCTGTAGGGAGATCAATCCAGCCCAGGTAATCGGAGCCGGCTCCGCTCTTGTTATGCAGCTGTTCGTGGGCCAGTTTCACCGGAGCGGCGAAATAGTCAATCTCGGTCTGGCTGAAGAAGGAAAGGGCTTTGGTGTAGTCAAAATTAATCTTCTTGGACATCGGTAATGGTAGCCTCCTGTTTATCTCTTTAGATTTGACACCGTTTGTTGCAACATTATTATCTAGGATACTTTAATTTGCCTTGACTGGCAAGGTCTTAAGGCATATCCCCGGCTTTGGAACCATGTTTATGAAAATTCCATGGAAGCGTTTACTGTCCGGAACCGGAAACCTGTTCTGTGGAACATGCCAGGACCTTCTGATAGAATGTAGACAAACTTAGTTTCTATATTATGATCTCAAAGAGCAAAGGTGGAAATGAAATGAAACAGATCGGCTTTATCGGACTCGGAACGATGGGAGCGCCTATGGCGTCTAACCTGCTGCGCAGCGGCTTTGAGGTTACGGTGTACAACCGCACAGCAGAGAAATGCAGACCTCTGGAGCAGGAAGGCGCGAAGGTTGCTGCATCTCCGCAAGCTGCGGCAGAAGGCAAGAATGTTATTATCACCATGATCAGCAATGATGATTCGATCCGGGAAGTATTCTACGGTGATAACGGTATTCTGGCTACCCTTCAGCCGGGAACCACCGTTGTGGATTCCAGCACCATCTCGCCAGGCCTCGCGAAGGAAATTGCCGTAGCCGTGGAAGAACGGGGCGGCAGCTTCCTCGATGCTCCGGTAACGGGAAGCAAACCTGCAGCCATCGAAGGCACCCTCGTCTTCATGGTTGGCGGCAGCGCCGCAGTGATTGAAGAGCACCGTGATATCTTCGACTCCATGGGCAGACTGCTGCTGCATATGGGTGCTAACGGCAGCGGTGCCGTAGCCAAGCTCGCTCACAATGCCATGGTCGGCATTCATAATGTCGCCCTCGCCGAAGGCTTCTCCATCGCCGTGAAATCAGGTGTTCCCGCAGACAAGTTCCTCGAGCTGGTGAAGAACGGATCGGCAGGCAGCAAGCAGGCTGAGCTGAAGGGACAGAAGATTATTGATAATGATTTCAGCAACCAGTTCTCCCTTGCTCTGATGCTCAAGGATCTCAAGCTGGCATCCTCGCTCAGCGATTCTACCGGCGTACCTTCGCCTATGCTTGGTGTCGCCAAGAGTATGTTCCAGGCGGGCTTCAATCACGGCTACGGGGATGAAGACCTGTCTGCTGTGGTGAAATCTTACGAAGACTGGATCGGCCAGAAGATCGGCGGCAAGGCTGACCAGAAATAATAAACCATACTCAATCAACAATTCCTGCAGGCGCAGCCGGATTTCAGGCTGCGCCTTTTAGCTGCAAATTTAAAATACACTAAGTGCAGGGCTCGCCCTCTCTTAGGTTCGTTCTCCCTAGTTACAGCTTATGTAATTATCCGATTGCAGCCTAAAAATCCCACTTCTCTGCACCTCTGAGAGCTCAACAACAACAAACATACGTTCTTATGTAATGGTAACAAATTTCCGGTTATATGGCAACACTCTCCTCATTTACCTCAATTGATATGGGACTAGCCGAATACGCCAATACCTCACTTATAACGTTGTGTAACTTGGATTTGGGCCGATTCAATGAGGAGAATGTTGTATTCTGGGCGGAATTTTAACAAAATCACCTTGAACTATAGGCAGTCTATGACATGACCCGCGCCATTTCAATCATTATCTGCACACAAAGAAATCCCCCGGCAGCCTAAAGCTCCCGGAGGATTTCTACATTTCTATACTTTTAAATTACACAATCGGGTAAGAACAGCAATAATCAGTTAATGCGAAGACTTCCAGCGCAAACTTGGAGTTGCCGGGAACATGGAACGTTTCTGTTCCGTCGATGTCTTTCCACACGTCAGTACCGGGAAGCAGTACTTTAAGATTGCCGGAGAGGATTTCCATCGTCTCTGGACCTTCTGTGCCGAATTCATACACTCCAGGCAGCATAATACCGAGTGTCACCTTAGTACCGTTCTCTAAAGTAACTGTACGGCTGGTAACTTTTCCGTCGTAATAGATATTCGCTGCTTTTTGAATTGTCGCGCCCGTAAACTGACTCATATGCTTATTCTCCCCTTTATGGTTAATCCGTCTATTATAGCAGGGCTTTCACGCGGCTGACTACATTTTCCACGGTGAAGCCATACTCTCTGATTACTGTGTCGCCAGGGGCGGAAGCGCCGAAGGTAGTGATACCCAGGATGTCGCCTTGATCGCCTGTATAACGTTCCCAGCCGAAGGTTTGCGCCATTTCAATCGCCAGACGGGCTTTCACTTCAGGCAGAATTACGGAATCACGGTAAGCCTTGTCCTGTTTCTCGAACAGATCCCAGCTCGGCAAGCTGATTACACGGACATCAATGCCTTCTTCGGCAAGAGCAGCCTGAGCCTTAACAGCCAGCTGTACTTCAGAGCCTGTAGCAATGATCTGTGCCTGCGGGGTACCATTCTTGGAATCAGAAACTACATAGCCGCCGCGTTTGATGTTCTCGCGAACGCCGTCCACAGTTCCCGGCAGGATCGGCAGGTTCTGACGGGTCAGTACCAGCGCTACCGGATTGGCTGTGTTCTCCATAGCATAAGCCCAAGCTGCCGAAGTTTCGTTGCCGTCAGCCGGACGAAGCACGGTAAGGCCTGGAATGATACGCAGGGACGCAAGCTGTTCAATCGGCTCATGGGTAGGACCGTCTTCACCGACAGCGATACTGTCATGTGTAAGCACGTAGGTTACCGGCAGCTTCATGATGGAAGCCAGACGGACAGCCGGGCGCAGGTAATCTGTGAATACGAAGAACGTACCGCCGAATACTTTGAGCCCGCTGTGCAGTGCAATCCCGTTCATAGCCGCAGCCATACCGAATTCGCGGACGCCGAAATAGATATTGCGGCCGTCATACGATTCAGAAGTGAACTGGGACAGACCGTTCAAGTGAGTCATTGTCGAGCTCTCAAGGTCAGCAGAACCTCCGACCAGCTGCGGGATACCGGCAGTCAAACCGTTCAGCGCATTACCGGAAGCGACACGGGTGGATACTGCTTTGTCTTCTGCTTTGTAGAATGGAAGATTGGCATCCCAGCCTGCTGGAAGCTCACCGTTCAGTGCAGTTTCGAGCTGTGCAGCAAGCTCAGGGTAAGCTTGTTTGTAAGCTGCAAATTTCTCATCCCATGCTTTGTTAGCTGCGATCCCTTTGGCTTTCACTTCTGCAAAGCTGGCGCGTACTTCGTCCGGAACAAAGAAATCTTCTTCATATACCCACTTGTAGAAGTCCTTCGTAAGCTTCGCTTCATCAGCACCCAACGGGGAGCCGTGAGTACCACCATGGCCGCCTTTACCTTGTTTGTTCGGGCTGCCGTAGCCGATAACGGTCTTCACTTCGATCAATGTTGGTTTGCTGCTGTCTGCTTGAGCTTCAGCAAGAGCCTTACCGAGTGCAGGAAGATCGTTGCCGTCTTCTACGCGCAGAACCTGCCAGCCGTAAGCTTCGAAACGTTTGGCCACATTCTCGGAGAACGCGAGGTTCAGCTTGCCGTCGAGGGAAATATCATTGGAATCATACATTACAATCAGTTTGCCCAGCTTCAAATGGCCGGCAAGCGAAGCGGACTCGGAAGAGATCCCTTCCATCAAGTCGCCATCGCCACAGATCGCATACGTATAATGGTCGATTACATTATGTTCGTCTTTATTGTAAGTAGCACCCAGCTGCGCTTCAGCCATCGCCATACCTACAGCCATACCGATACCTTGTCCAAGCGGACCGGTTGTCGCGTCTACACCTGCAGTGTGGCCGAACTCCGGATGTCCCGGTGTCAAGCTGCCCCATTGGCGGAACTGCTTCAATTCTTCCATTGGCAGATCATAGCCGCTCAGGTGGAGCAGGCTGTAGAGCAGCATGGAGCCATGTCCGGCGGACAATACAAAACGGTCACGGTTTACCCAAGTCGGGTGATCCGGGTTATGATTCATCGTCTTGGCGAACAGCTGGTATCCCATGGGTGCGGAACCCATTGGCATGCCGGGATGTCCGGAATTCGCTTTTTCAATCGCATCAATAGCAAGTGTACGGATCGTAGTGATGGCCAGGTTGTCCACCGTCGAGTTTTCTTCTTTATGAATGGCTTGATCTTTTTTTGCTTGTTCAGTCATTAAAATAATCCTCCTCAAATCAAGAATGTCATTTTGACTATTATTGTATCACGTAAGTGGAAGCATTTCCAATTGTTTTTGCTACAGCTTATAGTTAGCGGCTTCTGCCAGGTCTATGCACTCTACCACCAGCTTCGCAGAGTTTCGGAAGGGTTGGGGAGGATGCAATACTGGGATGGAGGAACTTAGCCTTAAGTCTAGTTTCTATCTAAGACTAAAGTTTGTTTTACAAAGCTGATTTATACAGTAAGATGGAAGTACCTCAGCAATATTTTTTACCGGATTATCCATTACTTCCAGCAGAAAGGGATTTCGAAGATGACTGCAAATAGAGATATCTATGTTGTGCTTACCGGAACGGGTACGGCCTTCAGCGGAATTATTAAATGGTTCACCAAAGCAGAGCTGAATCATGCTTCGATCGCCTTTGACAGTGAACTGCGCGAGGTCTACAGCTTCGGGAGAAAAAGAGTGCACAATCCGTTTATCGCCGGACTGATCCATGAGAACTTTATCCATCCGTTCTACAGCAGTGCAGACTGTGCCATCTATCAGCTTAGAGTCAGTGCCGAAGAGTATGACACCATGTACAACCATGTCCAAGGTATGATGCAGAATCAGGAGCGCTATAAATATCATCTGCTCGGCCTGGTGGGTGTGCTGCTGAATATCCGGATCGACAGGGAGGATGCTTTTTTCTGCTCACAATTTGTAGCCTCTGTATTTGAAGAAACGGCCGTGCATCCGGTGGCCAAGCCCTCCTGCTTCGTAACTCCGGAGGATTTCGCCTCGTCCCTGTGTGCCCACAAGATATTCAGCGGCAAACTTTCCTATTATATGCGCCGTAATAATCGTGTGGCTCTCCTCACATCCAGCTTACATACCACCAGTTCACCCGTTCCGGGGGCGGTTGCCGCACGAATGCTCCGCTTAAACGAAGAACGGACTGAGGGGATCGTCTGAACGATCTCCCTCCGCCCGTAGGATGCTGCGTGATATGAACAGATAAGAATAAGATACCGGTAGCTGAGTGACTAAGTTCCGTTATTTTACGCGATGACTCTGATAATATTCTGACCAATCCCCCAGAATGGTTACCGTAACTGAATCGACTTTGGTGGTGAATTCATTAGTCGCGGTAAAAGTGAACGTAACCGGACCATCCGGCAGCTGTTCAAACGACGGGTCTGCCAATTCGCCTGTCCACTTGGTCTTGTCACTTCCGGTCGGACTCAGCTGCGCTGTATACCCTCCGCTCATTGTAACCTGAACGGTATCCGGCAATCCGGTTGCCGTGCCCTGCAGCACGAATTTCTCACCCGCCCAATAAACAGTATACCCCCGCGGACTCTCCGCATTCCCGCTTTTATTCAAATTGTAAGCCTGACGGTTGCTGTTCCACTCCTCTGTGTGCTGGACAGCCCCCTTAATGCTGAGCAGATTGACCATCATATATTTGCGCGGAGACACACTGCTCCAGCCGAACCCGTCATACCCCTCAACTTCCACAGCATATTTCTCATTCTCAGCAAGCATGCCGGAAGGAACCTTCCACTGCTTAGCGCCGGATACCTGTTCACCGGACTGGGCCTTTACCGCCCCGCTTGCCAGATTAATAATACGTACTTTGAAGCGTTGCTGCACATCGCCGTCTTCATCCTGATAATCCCACTGAATCACAGGGGTGAGTGTACTAACAATGGTTGGACTGGATGGGCTGGTGCTGGTTGGATAAATAATATTCACAGCCGGAATCCGGTTCACGACCGTGATATTCTGCGACAGCTCCCGGTATAGTCCCAGACTGTCCGTGACGACTTGCCGCAGCGCGAAGGTTCCGTTTGACGTGAATTGCTTGGTGAAGCTCTCCTGTATGCTGGCCAACCCTTCGTTCCCGCTTGAAGGCTTAAGGAAATATTGATATTTAATACTGTCGCCCTTCGGGATATCCGCATCTGTTGCAGTGCCAGTGATCTGCAGTACATCCGTCCGGTAAATGGGTACCGCTGCTGCATTGCGGCCCGTATCCGTCATCAGGGTAAAACCGGCATGCGGCGGATTATCGATGATGAAGGCTTTTTCATTGGAGACTTCCGACCAGGAGCCTTTTGAATAAGCCCGGGCGTATAGGCTGAAGATCGCGAACCGTTCAAAGGTGGGATTAAGCACCTGATACTGACGCAATCCGCCGGTAGAATCTGTATTCTCGACTGTTTTGGCCAACTGTCCGTCTTTCGCGAAGAACTCCAGCCGGTATTTCTCCTGCGGATCGTTCTCCGGATCACTGTAGTTCCACCCAATGAGAGGATCGCCCTGCAGCTCTGCATCCAGAACAGTCGGATTTGTAACCGTACCTGCCGGAGCCGTAAGCGTGATAGCTGGAGCCTGGTTTTCAATGACATCAATCTTTAGCTTAGCCACGTTTGACTTTGCACCGATTTGATCCACTACCCAATGTTCCAGGGTGTAGGACCCTGTGTCCGGGAAATCTATATTTATATTGGCTGTGCGGTACATTGTTGTGGTTCCATCGCTGCTGGTAACCTTCCAGTAGTATTGTAAGCTGCTTGCATCCGACGAGTCTTCATCCGTATCCACACCATAGTAGGTTTTGTTGTCATATTGGTATACAACCGCTGGTCCATTGATTCCTGCCGTTGGAACATGATTCTTGACCGTAAACAACCGAGTGGCATTCGAACTCAGCAATCCATCCGATGCTGTAAGCCGCATTTCCCACCCATCAGAGATGGCCTGCTGCTGTGATATCCCGTAGTTTGAAATTAAATCACGGATCGTTATCACTGGACTCCGATTACCGCTGGTATAATAATAGCCTGAGTTATTGATCCGTGCGTTCCAGCCATAACTCAGTCTGTCCCCATCCTCGTCCGGATCGGGCGTCAAATTTTCCAGCGGAATTACCGTATCCCGGTACACTTCAGATGGCATATAGAATGCAGCTGCAGGTGGATGATTCATGACCTGCACGGTTTGGCTGTAGGGTTCTGACCAAAGCCCCCGATTATCATGGACCTGTAAGGTTAACTGGTAAGTCCCCACTCCGTAGGCGGCAATATTCGGAGGTGTAGTTGCCCCGCCCCAATGACTCCATACCTGCTGCCAGCCGTCCTTAACCACCGTCCAGCTATACACATCAAGCGGATCATTATCCGGATCAAAGGACTTGTCTGTGACCGTCGTAGACTTACGATAGGATACAATGTTGGGATCTACCGTAAAGAGTGCAACCGGTGGGAGATTCCCCCCATTGCCAACAGTACGCACACACCAGTCACTCCAAACTCCTGCTCCATTTTCTCCGTCCACATCACGCACCCGCAGCCGGATATCATATTGATCAGATGTCGGCAGCTGCGCAGGCGGTTGCCCGTCCATCCACATTTCAGATTCGGTTATTTTATACTGCCATTGCCAATCCATCAAGCCCTTGTTATACGCCTTAATATGATCAAGATCGTAGGAGCTATCTGTGATTTGGAGCCATCCCCCCGTTAGCTTCGCACTAAACAGAGCAATCGGCTTGCGGTGTACGTGAAACGTCATGGATGATAAATTATCGCGGCTCCATAGCCGGTAATCATCGAACCGATCATCACTTTTTGGATTATCTCGAGCCTGGAAGGTGGCCACATACACCCCGCTGTAGGGGAATGACTGATACTGGGAATTCCGCCATAGACCACTGTCACCAATGATCCCCATCGAATTGTCAAAAAAGTTCGGATCGTGATCATACCGGTACCTGTCTTGATACTTCGGGTCCCCTTCATAATCTGTATAGGATGTCGTGATGTCTACAGGTGTATTGATTAAGATAAAAGACTTATTCCTTAACCTATAGGACACATTTACATATAGTGTCCTCTCGTCTTTGAAGTTGTATGGATCTACGACTTTGACAGTGATCGTATGCCGTCCAGGAGGTATCCCGTCTGCCAAAACGTCTATGGGTATGGAAAATGGTTTATTATATAATGCCTGCGGAATGGTTACTTTCTTGTAGAAAACATTCGGGATCTCCGCACTGACCACCACATCGTTATTGTCCACATCGCGTACATATCCTTCAATGTTCATCCCGCTGAAGCCCGGCTCGTTAATGAGCTGCTGTTCGCTCGGAGTCGTTACGGTTAGACTTGGAGCTGAATTGATAATTAACGGCACATCGTAAAAATAACGTTGGGCGGCATTCGCCCAACCATTCATGGGAGTGTGATACCAATGACTATCTCTTGCCCATACCACAATATCTAACTTGGTAGGAAGTTCCCGATCCCATGGTACACTCACCTGACTCGTAGGTGGTCCTGATAGACTCAATGTATTATATGTTTGAGTAGCCGGGAACTCATTTACTAACCATTCCCTATAATTAACTGTAGCGCTCTTTGTTGGCGAACTAAAACTTGTGGAAATGCTCACAAATCTAGTTCTCCAGTAGTCAGAATACCAATCCTTATTTGACGATTTCATTATAATTGGTGAATCCAGAACGACGTCATATTCAAAGTTAAGAGTTGTTAGGTCAAATCGGACATTTTTTAGAGTAAGACTTGGCATATCAAGAGTTACATCTCCGATTTCCCCCATATATGGTTCCCAATACCTAGTATCGCTAAATGCCTCTACATGTATGTCGATATAGTTAATTACATTGGGATCACCCGCAGCAGCTACCCGCACCTTTCCCGGAAAAGCTTCAGGACAGGTTAGAAGCAATAACACAGCAGCCATGAATATTGAGAGTACCTTGTTAAATTTCTGCATATTCTTTCCTTTCTACCATGACCAATCCACATCTGGTGCCTGATTTTTAACCTTAAAGATTCGTTCAATAGCATTCTGTGTGATGTCTGAGTTGTTCGATTGGCGATCATCCTGGGTAACAAATTCATCAATCGTGGGCTGACCAAATTCTTCAAATACGGTGAGCCTTACCTGGTACTGCCCAACATCCCGCACTTTAAAATTGAGATGATCTAAATTCTCGTTACTAAAGATGACCCAGCTCTCATCTGCAAAATTCCCGTTGTTATTCGAATCGTAGCGATATTCCCATAGCCTCCGGGCCACAATATCCTTATCCGGAGAATAGGACATGTCATCGATAGAGATCGTCGCCTGATTGCCATCTGCAGGGTTACGATACGCAGAGCCAGGAAGTGTGAAGTAAGCAAAGGGCTTCTCATCCGGTACAATATCAAACGACACTTCGCTATTCGCAGACAGCCCCAGGGTATTCTCGACATAGATTGTTGCTTTATATCTGCCGGGCTTTTTAAACAGTACATCTTTACTTGGCACGTCATTCAGCGACCCGCTGTATTTAATGTCTGCGTTGGTACAGCCAGAAACGGCAGTGATGGTGATTTTAGTTTTAGAATCTACCAACGGGTAATGTGTAGGGCTGCTGCTATAACTGCGGATAATGACCTTCCGGTTCTGTTTTAAGGTTCCTTCAGCGTAAATAGATGCATTCGGGACCGGCTCAATGACCGTAATTTCAGTACTGGTGCTCCCGGCCATTGAATCATCATCCAAAACCGTGAGTGCCAGCGACTGCTCACCTAAGTGCTCTTTATCGTACCAAAGGGTCCCCCGCGGCCGATTTGTCAATTCTCCTATAGCATTCGGCGTGTCCCAATAATAGCTTTTGATAAAGCCATCCGTATCGTAGGAGCCTGCGCCGCTGGCTTCAAATTCTTGTCCTGCCTTAATCGTCTTTGGTGCTGAGATAAGGGCAATCGGCGGCTTCAGCTCTCGCGGAGGATTCGGAGGAGAAGTTGGTCCTGGAAAATCCCCGCCTGGAGGAGTTGGAGTTGTATACACTCCGGCTTTCACGGTGTAGGACTCCTTCAATGAAGTGATGGTTCCCGTTTTGGTTACAACGGGTTTCTTGAACCTCACGACTATACTTAATTCGTATTCCTGTGTGATACTAGGTGCCTTCACTTTTGACTTTTGAATCGTAAAATCTATTTTCTTTGAGGACGTAAGGGTTTTAGAATAATCCTTTAGCGTTTTCAGTGTGCTGTCATTGCCTTTTTCTTTGGCATAAAACACCCATTCCTCGATGTTAGACGAATCTTTATATGCCAACAGCTCCCCTTTTAGGTTAATTTGTACCGGCACGTCTTTATCCTCGAACTTTGCCGGATTGGGTGAAGGCTTTTCGAGGATTGCTGCACCGGTTAGAGTTGGTTCATCGGGGAGGCCGTAGTCGAAGGTTACCGAACCGGCATAGCTATATGAGGTTACCTTGGCATTGGCTGTGAAGTAATAAGGCAATGTGACGTAATACAAACGTCCTTCTACCCATTGCCCTTTTTCAAAGCTATCCGATACTTCTTCAAAAGTATACTTACTTGACGGTACCGTGTACGTAATAACAAACTTCCCATTTTTGGTACCAACCTTTCCTGCATCATCTTCCAGAGATAGTGCATTAAGTTGGATGCTTGACTGTATAACGCTACTATAAGGAACAGTATCAACTCCATTCTTGTACCAGTTCGCTTGCCCCGGGTCCACAGGAATCGATTTGGTAGTGACTACTCTGTTAGGTGGACCTCCAGATGGGGTTGATGAATCTTGAGCATTGACATTATAGTTTTTATTTACATCAAGTTTTTCATCGTAATCATTAATTTGCCATCTTCGACCATCCGCATAACGCCATATAGAATTACCAGGAGTAGTTTTAAAATTTCTAGAATAAGTACGGTCTTTACCTTCAACCTTAAAGGTTTCAACTTTCTCGTTTCCCTTTAACGTAAGCTTTATTTTCCCGTTCTCAACGACAATTTCACCGATAACACTGTTATTACCAGAATATTTAAAAGTTCCCGTCTTAATTGCTGAACTACTTACTCCGCTGGGGAGATCCAAATAGAAGGTTTTGGCGCTGTTGTCTGATCCGACTAACCCTATTGAAACAGGAATACTTACTGATCCCAACTTTGTATCAGCAGCTTGTACAGCGGAATTCGTGAAAAAAGGGAGTAGGAGGAGTATGCACAGCGCTACAATATATATTTTCTTCACGGCTCTACCTACTCTACTGCTCGTTTGACGATGTATTTTTCTGTGAATTGACCCTTGTTATCTACCCAAATCACAAAGGTTTTAAAATTCTCATCGTATGAAAATGCTTGATAGGTTGATAACTTTTTTCCGGGTTCAAGTTTCCATACCCACAAAGCATCCTTGCTGTTCAATTTGTTGGCACTACTTTGTGGCATAACTGTCAAAGCATCTTTCCCGAAATACAGACGCCATTTTTCGCTTAAATCCTTAGATGAAAACTGTACAACTGTCTTGCTATTGTTCGTAATAGTTATTTTTGTCCAAATAAAATATTTTCGTTCAACATTGTACCCATACTTCTTAATCAGCGCTTGTGCATCCTTGGACTTTGCATCATAAATCATAATCTTCTCCAGCGTATAACTAAGTCCCCCAGCCTCAACTGTTACCGGAAGCTCTACATCCTTCACCAACCCATATTTCGAAAGATTATCCCTCATAATCGGAGCCGCCGTCGGTTTTGCAGCTGTTGCACTGGCAGGCCCAACTTGACCTGCAATTACACCGGCTAACAATGTTGTTGCCAGTAAAACTTTTACAGCTGTTCTCCCCATCATTGTTTTGCTGAGCATCGTCTTTTTCATAATCGTACTCTCCCTTAATTGTAGTAGTTGGATCAGAACCCGCCGAAGCTCATATGGCTAATGATTCAGCTTATATTCTTGAACCGCCGGCACAGTAATTGCTTCTTGTACTTTGTTTCTGGAGATCAGGGCCGGATGCTCTGTTTCAATAACTGCGATGACCGAAGGGCCCTGTATGTATTTGGTGATGCCGTAAGCAGGGTCTTCATAGAGCATGGGAAACGTATTACCCGTCGCTTCATCCACAATGTCGAACTTGACGATCTTCACTTGAGCCTGGAGCCGGCTCCCCGCTAAGGGGGATAAGCCGTCGTCCAGTCCCAGATTACTTTGCAGCGTTTGGCGGAAGGTCTCATACGCCGCAGATGGGTCAATAATCAACCTACCTTGTGCCCGCGCTGCTTCGTTCAACTCCTGTGATGCATCGTGAACCGCCATATTGTTGGCATCCTTGAGCATACTGCGCATGATGTCCCACTCCTGATTCTGAATTTGAAAAAACCAGGAGTAAATAAAGATCAGCAGGACAAACGCTAGCTTAATAATATAATCCATTGGTCAGCTTCATCCCTTAGTTAATCGAGATATTCACTCATGATCGATCCGTGCCCATAATAACGTGTCGGCTGGGAGACGCCGGAGAAATTGTAGGGAAACAGATTTACCCTTGGCGCTGTTACATACACATCTATCCGCTGCTTGCGCTCAAGAATCATTTCCGTACTGCTAGTAATTTCAATAGAGCTCTCCGGAAAACCGACAGCCTTCAGGTTCGAGATGACCTCGCCTCTCATAGAGGCTGTAACCATTCCTTCGGTTGCAGCCTTTTGCGTGATATAGGATGTGTTGGCTTTGACCTGCAAATCCAGCAGATAATCAATATACGTAAAAATCGGCTGCAGGATAATGAACAGCACCAGCCACATAAACAATGCCCGGAGGACGGTTGCCTTCAAGCGCAGCGCCTCCTTTTAATACTGTTCAACTGCTTTGACATGGGTAATGATATCATCCTGGCTGCCGCCGATAATGCTTGTTGCCCCGGCGATAAAAATCCCTGCAATCACAAAGCCAATAGCCAGAAACAGTGCGACGGAAATCGAGTCCTTCTTCATCTCCGTTAAACCAAAGGAGGAACGATGGTATACGTTACGGCTGCTTCCCCCGAGCCTGACGGCTCAACCAGGCTAACCGCCGGAATGACCGGTCTGTTATCATCTGCATCGTCAATTACGTCCCGTACGACAGGAATCAGAATTGCGATTACGATAGCCACACACAGAAATCCGATAGCGATAAATAAACCAGTAGAAATAGCGTCCTTTTTCATTGTTAATATCTCCCTTTTTATTTTATATTTTTAAGTGCTGTTTGAATATACAAAAATTCACTCATTGAAACATCCCCACACCGCTAAAATTGCCCTTAATCAGCATAATGTACTGCATAGCCAGACATACAATCATCAGGAAGGTAGCGATAGACGGAATTACATTAATGATGGTCGATACATCGCCGATGAAGGACCATTTCTTCAGATATTGGTCGCTCGATATTTTGGTGATAATCTTGCCCTGCTCCCTTAAATAATTCGCTGCTTCATGATCATCATCCATGCCCTCTGTCGCCAGCAGAATCGAACGGATATCATTAATGAAAGCGTGGTTCTCTGGAAATTTGCCGCAAAACCATTCAATCGCACGTTCGGTTCCCTCATCTACCGCCCTTTCCGAGAGCTCATATAGATCCTGACGGATATAATTGAAGTGACTGGCTGTCCCTGCACAAAAAGCTCCAAATTCCACATACCCGCGCTTGCGCAGCCGGTTATTCTCATAGAGACGGATGAAGGAAATCAGCTCCCCGTCTTTTTGAATAAGCGTCTTCTGATGCAGCCAGACCAGCAGCCAGCCAAGGGGCAGAACCCGCTGCGGACTGGTAATCAGCAGAATAAGCGCAGCAATAAGCGGATCATAAATAGATAAAGGCTCTGAACGTACGAAGTCACCTGCCGTCTGAACCAGCAGATAAATCAGCGCCGCCGAGTACCGGAACAGTGTGATTTTGCCTGCTGATATGGACAGACCGCTCTGATTCAGCAAGTGCTGCAGCCGTTCATTCTGCACCCGTTCCCCGAAGGCCTTCCATTTCACGCCGAGACGGAGCACATAACGTTCCTGACGGCTGCTGCTGCTGACAAAAACCAATAGAGCGAGATACACAATACCTGTTACGGCTATCAAAAGTAGTAATCTATCCATTATTCATCACCTTAGTGGTAGTCCAGCTTGGGCCTGGCGAGGATGGTACTGATCATGAACGAGATGAACATTCCCGCAATGATGACCATCATAAATGTAAGACCAACGGTAGTCTCAAACTGCAGTTTGAAATAGACGTCGGGCTTCAGCATGTACATAAATGTTCCAACCGAAGAAACCAGCACAACCAGATTTCCGTACAGTCCCAGGCTAATCGCATCCCTGCTGCTTGCTTTGACCGTCAGAATCGTCTCCCGTTGCTGCTCCATGGAGCGGTTAAGCATCATGAGCGAGCTTTTGAGATAACGTGTGCCTTCCTTCTCGCAATAGAGCAGATCCGATACGAATTCTACGGCAAAGGTTGTTCCGATCGCTCCGGCAAAACGCCCCGCCTCCTCATTCAGCTCCCGTTCATTACTGTAATTGGCAAACGCCGCTCCAAGCAGCTTCAAGGGAGTCTTCAGCACATTATCCCCGGCCAGCAAATCACTGGTTCTCGACAGAATGGAATCCGCAGATAAATGAGTGAATTTGGTGGCGATTTTGATCACATCGAGCAGATCGTAGCTCCCCCGTACTTTCCTCTGAGCATAGGTATACCTCATCCGTAAATATGGAATGCTTGCCGAGAGAACTGCCAGAAACAGCGGGAGCCGCCAAGCGTCCTGCACAGCTGTACCGTCATTTAACACAATCCCCTCCAGGAAAGGATTATTAAAGCTCATATGTCCCGGCAGCTCCCGCAGAGTCAGCAGACCCGATAGAAAAACCCCCGTGAACAGCATGCCTGAACGGGTGACAAAACGCATAACACTGATTCCCGGCTCATACCTCTTATGGGCAAAA
This sequence comes from Paenibacillus sp. FSL H8-0259, assembly GCF_037963255.1. Classification (NCBI taxonomy): domain Bacteria; kingdom Bacillati; phylum Bacillota; class Bacilli; order Caryophanales; family Paenibacillaceae; genus Paenibacillus; species Paenibacillus sp. FSL H8-0259. The sequence goes on along the minus strand of NZ_CP150147.1, from coordinate 1,577,406 downwards.
TACAGCAAATCATCCAGATGGCGGTATAGCCACATTCTTTTATTAATCATGCTTACCTTTTTGCCGAACAGACTCATCCTCAGGTTCATCCGGAAATCCATCTTTTGTCCCCACTGCGATAAATGCCGCTCAATAAGCGGCTTCACCAATAGCCACAATCCGCCCGCGGCCAGTAAATGAAAGACAAACTGGATGATATAGTACAGCAGCCCCACAGGCTCCCCCCTCATTCGTTCAAAACAATCCTGGATTTCAAGCTTTCCTTCAGCGGGTCCACCATTGGTTTCTGGGCAGCGAGATGTCCAAGCTCCTGCAACATAAGCCGCGTGGCCCGTGCATTCTTCTTCTTCATCTTCAGCATTAGTCCCGGCGTCAGCTTGTCATTGTAGCTCCAGGCCGACTGCTCCGGCTCCCAGCGCATCAGATCATTAGCGAATACCGAGTTACTGGCTTCCTCATAAAAAACCTCGGATATCCGCGCGAGCCGTTTCTTCCCATCGGGCACACTTTCCAGAATAAATACCAGCTCACAGGATTTCAGCGCTGAGATTAAATGCCCCTTCAGGCTGCCGCCAATCCGTGTAGATACGGCAAATGCACCCTGGTAAGGAATATCCTCCGAATCCACCGTATGAAAGGTTCCGGTAATGCCGTCATAGCCCTTCTCGCCGCTCCACAGATAGAATTCCCATTCGTTATAACGCATCTCCGTCATATAGAGAATGTTCGGGTCATGCCGCAGCGATTCCACGCCGACCTCCATCAGCTCCTCATTGGATGCCTGGATTGGAATGATCCGGTGGCCCTTGATCTGATATGGCAGAATTGACTCCGGATGCTTCTCAATCATCACCACTCCCATGCAGGAGGAGGAACCGAGCAGCTGCTCTCCGACAATTGTATTGGCAAAAGTGGTTTTGCCCGAGCCTACGGCACCCGCGATAATCGTATTACGAAACGTACCCGTAAGCGCACGGATCAGTTCAATCGCTTCCGCAGGGATGCATTCTGTGCCGGCCTGATCATCCAGATCCAGGAATTCGACGACCTGGCGGCGCAGCGATATGGTGGTGAAGCCTTCCCAGACCCGTGGCGACACCCAGATGGCTAACCGGATGAACCGGCCCGGCCAGAGGGGATCGTCCATTTTGAATTCCACCGAAGGGTTATCCTTGTTCAGCTTTTTGTTGGGATCGCTTTTCAAAAGGGATCGCTTGAGCTGCTCTACACGATCCAGCGAAGGCATCTCATACGGATAAGCTACAAACCTGCCCTGGTGGTTATAGAAAATTTGCCGTCCGATCATCTGCAGACCGGTTGATTCACTATAAGCCCGGTCCGTAAACCAGCGGTACGCAGGTCCGAACCCTTTCCATTCATGAAACAGCGCTTCAGCGGCTGTACGGTAAGCCTCCGGCACCTTGCCCGTAAACGGGGTACGGCGCAAATATTTCTCGATCTCGTTCATGAAAAAGCTGACTGCCTGCGGATCACCAATCAACGCCTTGGCATTTAGCTCGAAATAGCTGTCATCCTCACGCTCCAGTCCGGCGTTCATTTCACTTTTCATTTTTTGCAGAAAGCCGTAGAAGTCTTCCTTGCCGGGTTTACTGGTACGGAGCACGCTCTGCTTCAGTGAGAAAAGCCGTATGTCCTCTGTCTCCTTCGCTAATCCAGGCAGTGCCTGTCCGCTCCCGTCCTCCTCTTCCTGCCGTCTTCCATGCTCAGGGTCTAGCGGAGTCCATCTTGATGGAATTCGCCCCTGCTTCAGCGGCCAAGCTTCATCCGGATATTCAATCATTGAAATATTCCCTTCTTTCGGACTTCCAAGGCCAGACCCAGTGAAACCAACAACGCATGAACCTTATCGTCTACATGCTGAAGTTCTTTTTTGCCGAGCGGCAGGCTCTCCAGGAAAGGCTGGTAATACGGAAGCTCCAGCAGGATCTCACTGCCAAAGCGCAGCGCCAGATTCTTGGAGGAGGTCAGCTCTTCTACATTGCTGCGGTTAATGATCCACTGGAAATCCTGCGGATGCAGATCCATATGCCCGGCCAGCTCCATCAGAGGCTGCAGCCTGTATTCATGACGGGGATGCGTTACAATCATCCGCAGCACGGATTTCTGCATACCCACATACCAGGCGGCACTTTCCGGAATGGACCCGAAATCAGCCACCACTACATCGGCATTGTCACTTGCTCTGGCCAGCAAATACTCGATCTCCTCCTCCTGATAGTCCTGAGCGCTTAAATAATCGAAGTTGCCCGGCAGATACGAATATCCTTCCTGTTTCACAAACCCGGCAAAGTCCTCATCGTGAAGCATTTTGCCGGTAATCCGCGGCCGCAGCCTGTCCAGACTGACTGCTGTCTTACGGTCATAACCCGGATCGTACAGATCAAGACCCAGCACGATCACCCGCAGCCCCGAAGCCGCAATCCGTCTGGCGAATAGCTTAGCTGCACTTGTACAGCCAATGCCCGGCCCGGACCCGAAGAATCCGATCAGATTTCCCCGCTCTGCCTGCTCATCCTCAAGCATGTAGCGCAGCTTATCGATGATCGCTGATGAGGTGGAACGCGGAGGCATGAAGAAAATCCCCAGGCTCTCACATTGCATATGAATGGCCTGATACCCCCTCACTCCTTTTTGCAGATATACATACAAAATGTTGGAATCCGCATAACTCCGGCGCAGCCCGCTGAGTCCGGATACCGGTACCTGCTCACTTGTCACCATCAGCAGATGTCCTCCGGCCTGCGCCGGCTCAGGCAACACGCTTTGGGCGATGACCGTAAATCCGGCAAGCTTTATTTCATTAATGGTCAGCTGATCCATACCCAGACTGAATATTTTCAAGCTCATCTTTCCTCCTGTCTGCTCCACTCTCCTACTCCACTCTTACGATCCACAGCTTCTTGCCCTGTTCCAAAAATGCCCCCAGCAGCTCCCCGTCGCTCTTCTTCAGCTTCAGCTCCGGCGTAGCTACTTTCCCGGTCGAGGTGAAGCGGTTATTGTTGTTGCCATTCTCCGAATCCAGCACATCATTGTTGTCTTCAGTGCGCACATAATTCACGGTTACTCCGCTGAGAAATACTTTGCGGCCGGGAAGCGCCGGCTGAATTTCCTCATCCACCGCAGATGCCGGTCCTGAAACCTTCACGCCTGCGGAAGCATCTGCTGCCCCGGCTGCCGGGCTATAGCCTGTCCGGTCCTTAACCGGCGAATCCCCTTCTACCAGATAAATATCCACTTTATCTCTGCTGCGGAGAGAACCATTAATGGCATAGATCGCCTCTTTGGGTATAGGAAATATCCCCTCATCCTGCTGCGGCTCCAGATTGCTCACATCAATCAGTGATTCGGTCAGAATACTGCCATCCGTCAGATTCACATTCGTAATCTTCTGTTCCACCTGATCCAGGCTTCGGATGACACCAGCCGGAATGTCTTTGGTCTGCACGGAATCCAGATAGAGATCTCCGGGCTTCAGCTCATAATTTTTCGGTAAAAAGCCTCCGCCATCCACCTTGATTTTGACGACTGTCTGAGAGAGTACATAGGGTTTGAAATAGAGATCATAGCCAAGCAATCCGCCGAAGCCGGTGGTCAGGATGAGAAAGGCAAAGATGTAATTGCGTTTTACTAAATGTCCGCGTTGTGATGACAAGCCCTTTACCCCCTTTGAATGTGAAATCTGCACATAACAAAATACATTTTGGTTTGAGATCCAAAATGCCGATAAAATGCTTTTTTACCTATAGTGGTGAGAAGTGTATTAGATTATTACTGTGAGGTTGTTGTATAGCTTGAGGCTGCGGGAGAAGCTCCCGGCTGAAGATGTTTCCGGTAAAAATCAGGCCGGAAGGATGTTATATGCATCCGTGTGATTCCTGACCTTTACCGGAGTGGTTGTAATGGTTAACTGGAATGCTTCGCTGCTTAATTAAAAACTACTGTTTTATTATGATGCACGAGGATTCTGTCCTCAATATGCCATTTCACCGCACGGGCCAGAACTACCCGTTCAATGGTGCGTCCGATGCGCTTAAGCTCGTTCACATCATCGCTGTGGCTGACCCGCTGCACATCCTGCTCGATAATCGGACCGCCGTCCAGCTCTTCAGTCACATAGTGGGCAGTAGCGCCGATAATCTTAACCCCGCGCTGATACGCCTGGGCGTACGGCTTGCCGCCGACAAATGCCGGCAGGAACGAATGGTGGATATTGATAATCCGGTGCCGGTAATGCTCGATGAACGAAGGGGAGATAATCTGCATATACCGGGCCAGAATGATCACATCGATATCATCACCGATCACCTCTAGCTGACGTTTCTCTGCGGCTTCCTTCGTATCCGCCGTAACCGGAATATGATGGAAAGGAATGCCGAAGGATTCAACATAAGCCTGCATGTCCGTATGGTTGCTGACCACAAGTGCAATATCCGCATCCAGATCACCAGCCTGCCACTGCCAGAGCAGCTCCACCAGACAGTGATCCTCTTTGGATACAAAGATCGCCAGCCGCTTCTTGTGGCTTACATTGAAGATCTGCCAGTTCATCTTGAAGCGCTCGGCAACGCCGCCAAAGATCGTACGCACCTCTTCCAGCCGTTCATCCAGCTTAGGCAGGTCAAACTCCACTCTCATAAAAAACATTCCGCCGTCCGGGTCCATCGTATATTGATCCGACTGCACAATGTTCGCACCATGCTGGTACAAGAAATGCGACACCGCCGCTACGATTCCCGGACCGTCTGGACAGGAAATGAGCATACGCGCCCGGTCCGGATATTGTCCGCCTGATGAATGATCTCTTTTCACATGTAACTCCATATTTCTCCGTCCATCCTCTCATCTGCTTGCGCAATCTGTTGTTGGATTAAGCATTCACGAGCAGCTGCTTGCCTGCCAGCCAGGCGATCAGCCGCTGGTTGACAGCTTCCTCACTAAGCTGAGGGAATAATCCGGCGGCAATTACATTGTCATAGAGACGTTCCAGCGGTTCACGGGGATCGGCTTTTTTGGCTTTGGCATCATTCTTCAGCAATTCCCATACATCAAGCACATAGCGGCGGGAGTCCAGCTCCTGTTTGGCAAAAAAAGCATGCAGCTCTTCCAGCTCCTGCAGGAACTCCGCTCCGAAACGTTCAGCCACATTGCCGCGCAGCAGAGCAATTTCCACTTCATACATTGGACGAAGCTTCTTGGCATCCTTGCCAATCCACGGGGTCTCCAGAATGAACGGCAGACCTGCCAGTGCTTCATGATGTACGACATTGTTGATCGTCTCAAAACCAATATAGCCCGAGCCAATCGGAGTATGGCGGTCTTTGCCCGCTCCCCGCGGATTCTTGCTGTCATTAATGTGGATAACGCCGAGCCGCCCCAGGCCGATGGTATCGTCGAATTTCTTCAGCACGCCATCCAGATCGCCCACGATATCGTATCCGGCATCATGAATGTGACAGGTGTCGAGACAAATGGACAACCGCTCATTATGTACGACCTTATCGATAATGGAAGCAATCTCCTCGAAGCTGCGTCCGACCTCTGTTCCCTTGCCGGCCATTGTTTCCAGAGCAATATGCACTTCCGTCTCATTCGTACCGCCAAGGACCTCATTTAGTCCGTCTGCAATACGCTGAATGCCATATTCGGCATCCTTATCGGTAAATGCACCCGGATGCAGGACAATATGCTTAACGGCAAGCGCATGGGTACGGCGGATCTCCTCCTGCAGGAAATCAACTGCCAGTTGGTAGGTGCTTTCCTTGTAGGAGCCCAGGTTAATAATGTATGGGGCGTGAACCACAATCTCTTCGACGCCATTCTGCGCCATAGCCAGCTTCCCTTCCTCAGGGAACATCGATTCAATTGGCTTACGGCGCGTATTCTGCGGCGCTCCCGTATATATCATAAACGAGGTAGATCCGTACTCATTTGCTTCATTGGCCGCGCTCAGGAGACCCTTGTCCGCGCAGGACACATGTGAACCTATTTTCAGCATGCCTATTTCCCTCTTTCCTTCACGAATTAACCCTTATTCTACCGTGATCGGGAAAATAAATCTAGGCAAGCCCCAGAAGGCTGCTTCCGCTTCGCAAAACTTTGGAAATACGCTATACTTTAGATGAGTAAAAGGAAAGTGACAATCATCATTGTCAAAGGCGGTGTATACATGCATTTTCATTCACCCTCAAGCTTGTTATCTGCAGCTCCGAGCAACTGGTTTATGAATTCCATCGCATTTTGGACCTTTTTACTGCTGGGCTGTATGTGCATCGGCGGCTATTTTATGTTCCGCAAATTTCTTAAGGTACTGCCCAAGGCTGACGGCAAGTCCAAGCTGGACTGGCAGAATTACTGGGTAGAACGCAGCCGTCCACTATGGAGCGACGAGATGAAGGCTTTTCTGGACCAGCTGGTTCAGCCGGTACCCGGCCCCTTCCGCGACATCGCCAAACATTCCATTGCTGCCGAGATCGGCAGAATTGCTGTGGAGAGCAACGCTCCGGAGGTAACCCGCGAGCACTGCATCAAAGGCTATATTATAGCCACACCACGGCGCGATAACCGCTTTCTGGTTACCTTCCTGGAAAAGAACGGCATCGACTACACACCTTATAAACATTTAGTCAAATAACTGCTAATCAGGTCACGCCATGGTCAGGCGTCCAGAACAGGAGCACCCCTATGAAATATATCATTTGCGGAGGCAGCGGCTTCATCGGCAGCGAACTAACCGAATATTGGCTGCAAAGCGGGCATCAGCTCATCAGTGTCGGCCGCAAGCTTCCGGCGAACCCACGAGCTCATCCGGGTCTGAGCTATCTTACCTGGGACAGTCTGAAATCAAATCCAGAAGCTGCCGAAGGCGCAGATGCACTGGTTAATCTTGCCGGAGCTTCCCTTAGCCAGCGCTGGACTCAAAGCGGCAAGCAGGCGATTATGAAATCACGGCTGGAAACCGTTACCGCAGCAGGGAAGCTGCTGCAGTCGCTGCAGCATAAGCCCCAGGTAGTCGTCCAGTCCTCTGCTGTCGCCATTTACGGGACTTCACGGCAGGATACCTATAATGAATCTTCTCCAACCCGCGTTGTAGACTTCCCTTCAGAAGTCGTCAAGACCTGGGAAGAGGCTGCCGATGAAGCATATTCGGGCTGCCGGCTGATCAAACTGCGCACAGGCGTTGTGCTGGGCAATGAGAGCGGTGCTTTTCCCAAAATGAGGTTGCCGTACTCCCTTGGCTTCGGCGGCAGAATCGGCAGCGGCAAGCAGTGGCTGTCCTGGATTCACCTGACGGATATCGTCCGGCTAATCGAATTCTGCATTCTTCATCCTGAGATCGAGGGTCCTGTCAATGCCACTGCACCGCAGCCGGTTACGAACGAACAATTCGGAAGCATGATCGGCAAAGTCTATCATCGTCCGCATTGGTTCCCCGTCCCGGCATTTCTGTTGAAGGCTGCCGTAGGTGAGCTGTCGGAAATTCTGCTTGGGGGACAGCGCGTACTTCCTTCCAAAGCGGTGAATAACGGCTTCACGTTCACCTATCCAACCCTGCAGCCGGCACTTGAACAGCTGAAATCTCAAGTGTGAAACGTATAGCAGCCCTTAACAATCGTGAACACCGCTCCTTCGGTCAACGGATACTCTTTATAAGGAACCATAACCTCACCAGCGAGAAGCGTGCCGTTCCTTGAGTCCAGATCCTTCAGGATATATACGCCGGAGCTTCTGGAAATTTCGGCATGCACCCGCGATGCCCCTTCAGATGTCTCTACATACTGGGCGACCTCTGAAGAGCGGCCAATAATGAAGCTGGGGCGGTTCAGTTCAATTCTCTCAGGAGTTCCGCCGTCATCCGCCTCGCTTCTTTCCAGATAAGGAACTGCCCGCCCGCTTGATGGGAGCCCACCCCCTTTAACCGGTTCCGGTTCCCGGATAAGCAGCGCCGTGGCAGCTACAGCAGCAGGCGCTTCTTTCACATGAAGCCGTTCCTCGGCAATCTCCGGGGCTGTACCCTGTCCGCCTGCCATTGTCCCCCTAAGATAAGAGATTTCAGCAGATGATGCTTGTTCTGAACGCATGTAAGCGGGAGCTGAAGTCCGGAACGGCGCTACCGGATTTCTGCCAAAATCCCATTCCAGCTCATTCCTCAGCTTCCGGCCTGTACCCTTCCTGTCCTCTATCCCCTCCTCCAAAAATTCTTCCTCTTCCTCAGATCCGCCCCGGGTAATCCTACCGCTCCACACCATCCAGCATACAACTGCCAGCCCCAGAGTTACTGCTGCACAGACCGCGAGCCAAAGCGTCAAGGGATTATTTAAATAGAGAAACTTCCATAACAACGCATCGCACAGCACTGCACCAAGTACAATATACGTCCGATACGATGATGTTCCGTCCACAGCAGCTTGGAGGGTTTGTTCAGGCATATCAGGCCTCAGCTGTTCTCCGGTTGCTCCCCCATCCTTCCGCTTCAGCCGCGGTGCGCCGCTCATCCATGGAGCCTGATCTGGCGCCTGTCCAGAAGCAGGAGGCACACTCTCCTTACCTCCTTGCTCCCACGCGAAGGCTGCTCTCCCCGGGAAAGCCGTCTTTGGCTCTTCCAGATTAAGGAGCGGAGGCTGTTCCATTCTGTCTGCTGACCGAATCGGCGCTCCTGCCAGCTTCCCCTGAACCAGCCCCATGGCTTCAGGAGGAGCCCTGTATTGGTCTGCCCCTGTCAGCAATTCTGCTAATAGTTCCTTAAGCCCTGCAGGGCTGAAAGCCTCCTCCCCGCAGTATTGCAGCAGCCGCTGCATTCCGTCACCGGACAGCTCATGGATGGCCGTCATAAAAACCATGATCAGTGATCTGAGTGACTCCCCCGGACTTACAGCTGATTCTGTATGCTGCAGTGGAAGGTAGGTAAGGAACACTTTTCCACTGTTTAACGGACCCTCAATGAAGATGTAGTCTTCATGCAACGCGTACTGCTCTGCACGCAGCATATACAGGCGCCCCTCCTCCATTCCTGCAGCGATCTGCAGCAGCAGCCCGAAGAATTCAAGCATACTCAGCCTCTCACTTTTGAGCAGAGCCCCCAGCATTTTTCGTCTTGATACGGTATATTCCAGTGTCACCTGCAGGTCTATCTCTCTAAGAAGCAGCCGCAGATGATGCGGAATGCCGGTGTTCATCAGCATGCGGGCCTGAACCATGTTAAGCTCTCCTGCCGCCAATCCCTCAGGCTTGCCGAGTAGCATCGTTATCCCATCCTGCTGCACGAAATCACGTTCCAGTCCAAACAAGCAGCTTCACCTCCTGAGCTGTTATAACTCCAAACCTCAAGTCAGAAATAATAATACGCACAGATAAATCCCGGAAAAACAGCCAGCATAAACGGAAACCGGAGCAGATCACTCGCCTGTCCTTTTTTGAACATATCCGTATTACGGAGCAGCAGGAATCCCGCACTTCTGCTTAATATACCGCGTACCCTCCGGCCTGCTCCCCGCCTGAAGAGAATCATGCTCCAGCCGACAACGGCTCCCAACAGCACTGAATACACAATTACCTGCAGGGAGAACAATACACCAGTCCAGGCACCAATTCCGGCAAAAAGCTTAACATCTCCAGCCCCCACTGCCCCGATGAAATACATGATCAGCAGCAGCAGAAACCCCGAACCTGCACCGCACAGAGATAAGAGCAGTCCATGCCAGCCACTCATAATCACCTGCAGGGATATTCCTGCAACCAGTGCAGGCAATGTGATCCAGTTAGGGATCTTCATCCAGCGTATATCTGTGATTAATGCTGCTGTCAGGAACGGCAGGCAGCCCCAAAAAGCCCATTCTGTCATCCCCACTCCCCTTCCCGTAAACTTCAGTTATTTCACAACTGTAAAAGTAGCCTCCAAGGAGGTGCCGTCAGCCAAACAAATGACGAAGGGCCAGGTCCCCGGTGTTGTATTTACGCCTATCTTCCATTCCCATTCGATATATCCGTTCTCATCCGCCTGCTTCCAGCCCAGATATTTGGCCGTGCTCTGACCGCTTTTGTAAAAAATGGCCAGGTTCGCCGAAGCACCCGGAGGCACCTTAACCTTTATCAGGCCCTGATGGTTCGCCACGCCCGGATTAGGCTTCTCCAGGACGACAATGATGCCTGTTTCTTCATCGGGTCCGGCCGCACCGCCATCTCCGGATACATCTGTGTTGCCGATCCATAAGCGTTCGACTGCACTGGCCTCAAGTACAATCTTTTGATTCAGGAACGGGACCTTCATCGGCAAATCATAGCTGACTACCAGTCCGAAGTAAGGATGTGTTCCTTTATTCAGATCAGGGACGGTTACATTAGACACATGAATCCGGCTGTATTTAAGCCAGTCCGAAGACAGATACGGCTTCAGCATAGGCTTAAGTGCGATATCCAGTACGGCCTCGGAAGCTCCGGCCTGCACCTTCTGGAGCGGCCCTTCTCCCTGCTGGACTGCAGCGCTGACCCAAGATTCCATAGGCTCAGGAAGCTCTTTCACATAATTCTCGCTCCATTCGGCAAGCGACAACCGCGGAATACTCCATACACCCGGAGAGGCAGAGCCAGCGGACGAATCTGTGTTCTCTGCTTCACCTGCATCATCCCATTGCTGTGCGGCCAAAGCCGCAGGATACATATGCGCCGAGACTATTTTAACCGTATCGGAAACCGTGCTCTGCAGCGCCGTGGAATATAGTGTCATTTGCACAATAAAGATCAGGAACAGGACAAATAACAGAAACATGGGTAGAACCAGCGCCGCTTCTACAACCATGCTGCCTTCATCACGCGGGCCCGGCGATTTCCGCAGACAGAGCTTCATTCGGCCAATCCTCCTTCAATAAGAAAAGTCGGCCCCTACTTTCCTGAAATAATTCTTACCCCGGACGTCCCCTGAGAGTCCTGCACTATAATCCACCAGCTTCACTACTCCAGGGAGAAACCACAGCGGCATGCCCATTGTGAGTTCTGCTGAGGCATACGTGAACTTACCCGCCGGATCAGTGCCGGTATTCAGGCGGATAAGTGCAAGCATCCGGGCCAATTGTTCCTCCCCTCCTCCATGAAGCAGAAGAAACAACCGCAAATGATCACGATAGGTAAGCTTCGCGGTCATATATTTGGATAAAGGAATCTCCCCGTTCCTGCAGAGCAGAAGCATGTCCTGAACAGCCTGTTCAACTCCATACAAAAGTGCAGCAGCCAGGACCGCCAGCGGATTGCCCAGACTGGCTTTCTCTATCATTCCCTCCATAGTCCGTACGGCCAGCCGCAAGGCAAAGATCTCCCCATATGCCGCCGCTACATTTCCGGCAGGATTATAGAAGCCATACAGAATATACTCCAGCTCCTGAGCCTGAGGATCAAGTTGTTCCCCGAGCTTTTCTCCGAGTCCTTCCGCAGACCCGGAAGCCAGCGGAGTCAGCGCCGATAGATCAAAATGACGGAAATACATTGCTGAATACTCTGTTTGATACAATCTGTCCCTGGTGCCTTCCAGAACACTGCTCATCGCTGAGTACAAGCCGTCCATATTTTTCATTGATGATTTTCCGGCAGTATACTGATCACCGCTATTCACAGTAACTGTTGCTTCCTGCTCTATACCCTCATTGAAAGAGACATTCTCCTCGTAGTATTGACGCAGACTACGGTACCGTTCCACGGCTTCTTCTGCGCTTTCACCCAGACCGCGGATCTCATTAAGCAGTTTCATAGCCTCCCCGAGCTTGGTTTTGGCCTGTTGTTCCGTTTGCCTGCGCCCACTGTCCGAAGTCCGGCGGCCGTCAATCTGCGCGGCCTCAGCTGTAATAATGGATCCATGCTCGCCATAATTCTGTATATAACTATGAATTGTCCCTGAAGCATTCAGAACACCTGTAACCATGCCTGAATACTCTCCAGATGATCCTGATAATGCACTCAATACGGCTGGTAATCCGGATACTGCCGGCTCCAGGTTCATTGCAGCCTGTTCCTGTTCCCCTAAGTTATTGTCCATAGTACTGAACTCGGATGAAGGGAGAATAAGGCTTGCTGCTTGTTCCCTCAGCTTCCTGAGCGGCTCTGAATTCATTTCTTCCACGCTCCCCGGGATGTCCCAGTTCCGCGCAGGATCATTTCCGGCAGTATCTGCGGCAGCCATTGACTGATCGAGCATGCTTTTCATCTGCCGGTTTAAATCCTCAGCCTTCGTAAGTGCTGATCTGGCCTCCTGTAACCGGGAGTTATGATCTGCCTGAACCTCAGCCAGAACACCAGGTATCCGGCTGATCAAATCAGATACTTGATTTCTATACAGCGATAGAACTCCTGAGTACTTTGGCGGTTTTTTGGTATCCCGGAACAAATCCTCGTAATACTTGGCGAAATAATCGTTATACATCGCCGGGATATCCGCTGCAGAGGCAATGGAGCCCAGCCCAGCAGGATATATATGATTAGCAGGAGGATTCATCAGAAGCTTCTGCAGTTTCACTGTACTGTCAGCAGCCTCTCTTCTCTTCTGCAGCATAAGTTCCAATGCTTCCTCACGCTGAGTATATAGAGGCTGCAGGTCTCCCAGTATCTGTGTTGTCTGTGAAGCCTCCGTCATTGCCGCAGACAGGGGTTTCAGCTTTCCTGCCAGCTCCAGTGCGAAATCAACAGGTGCTTTATACTTCATTTCTTCAATAATCTGCCGCCGGAAGATATCATAGCTGCCAAGCGGCCGGCTCCAGTTCAGCGAAGAGGAATCCAGCTTTACCGGCAGCAGATTAAAGGCATCTGCCCGCCCGCTCTCATACAGATTATCGTTCAGCACCTTGGACAGCAGCTGATTGCCATCGTTACCGCCGAAGGCGAACAGGGCATACCGGTCCCGTAAAGTAATATCATAAGAGGACATCACGGAGCGGACCCCTGCTCTCGCCAAACGTTCCTCCTGCACATTCACAGCCGCAATCCGCGCGTAATCTATGAGCACAGTGGTGAAAAGAAATACGAAAGCCAATATCATAATCAGAAAAATGGAGACAGATCCTTCAGTTGTATGCAGATATCTGAAAGTACACCTAACTAACCTTCCGGTTCTATTACTATCGCTACTTCTGTTGCTACTTCTGTTCCTAGTTCCGCTCCGCCTTGCGTAATTCCGGCAGCGGCCCGGGCTAGGAAGCTTGCTGAACTTGCATTCCTTGGAATGCAGCATCCGTTATCACCTCCTTCCAGCCCCATCACCTGAACCAGTCCCGCCGAGATATTGGCAGCTTAGTGCAGCTTGTCCAGCATGAGGGCAGCGTTCTTCTTCTCCATGCCCGTGTCCTCCTTGCTGCCGGATGAATGATTCTTGAACTTGGACCCGTAGTAACGCATGAGGTCTACGGTTCGAATAAACTCAACAGGCTCAGTAACATAGGAGCTGGCAGACACCTCGGGAACCGCCTCATCCGCCAATAATTCATCCAAGACCGGTAAACTCAGCACCTTCTTTAATTCAGCACTGATCTTGCGGCCTGTGAATCCGTAAGTGTAGCTAAGCTCTCCCGTCAGATTCAACGGGACAATCTTCGAAGCTTGCCGCAGCTTCACTACGGGCAATTCGCCCCCACCCTCCGCCTCACCAGGCAGTACAATTGCCGTACTACCATTCTGTGCCCCCTTTCCGAACAAGGACCCCAATAATCCATCTTCGCTGATTCTCCAGTACAGCGGATCATAATTCCCAGCTGCGAATTCCCCATCCACCGCCCTGTTGCTATTCTCCCAATTGTAGGCCGCACGCTCGGTTGCAGCTGAGCCCACCTGCAGCAGCATCGACTTCTGATAGCTGTAGAGGGAGAAAAACAGCAGCAGCATTGTGATGCACATAATGATCGGCAGCAGAAGCGAAGCCTCGATTGTGAAGCTTCCCTCCTCCTCCTGTAGAGGAATCACTCAAATACTTCCTGACTCTTATCTCCGGCAGTACTAATCAAATCCTTAACTACCTTTACAATCTCTTCACGGAACACCATCACTACCGCAATCAACACAGCAATAATCAGTATCATCTCGAGCGTGCCCAGTCCATCTTCATCTCTCCAAAAATTCCTCACACCTTCTGCAATCAGCGTCATCATATGCTTCTACCTCCTACATTTTTAACATCATCAGCGCCGGTGTCCCCACCAGCACAATCACAATTAAGAAGATAACCACCATCGGGAAGACCAGCTTTGAGGAAGCCTGTTCCCCGTGGGTCCGGCTGATAGCCTTCCGCTTCTCCCAGAGCATCCGCGACAGATCACGCAACGACAGAACAAAGTCAGCTCCGCCTCTGCGGTAATTTAGCAGTACTGTAGTTGTGAAGATGGAGACTTCCTGCACCGCACAACGCTTGCTGAAGTTCTCAAACGCCTGCTGGAACGAATAGCCGCCTTCCCATTCCGCTGTCATCTTCAGCAGTTCAGCATACAGCGGATGGGCACTGTCTCCCTGGCGGCTGTTGACACAGCGGAGGATTGCCCGCTGCACCGTCTCGCCTGCACCAACAAGCAAGACTAGGCTATTCAGCAGCTCCGGCAGCTCAAGCAGGATTAGCTGCTCCCGCAGGCGCACCTTCTTGTGCAGGTCACTGACCATCGCAACCGGAAGTAGAACTGCCAGGAGGCCGCCAATTGAGATTCCCGCCTGCTCACCCGTAAACAAGGTTAGTGCGCTGCCTCCTGTGATCAACAGCCAGCTGTAGCTGAACATCTCTCCCATGAATAGCAAAGTTCTTTCTGCGCTATGGCGCATGCCGTAGATCCGCTGCAGTGAGCGCTGAATTTTGAACATTACTGCCGGGATTAGGCTAACGACCTTCCCCTTCTCCACAAGCAGCAGGATTGGCTCGCCCAGCCACCGCAGCCGGAGCCCTGCCATGGGCAGCTCACGCAGCGCTGCGTAGCGGCCGCTGCATTTGAAGCGCAGAATCATCCAGCCGGCGGTGAAGATAAGCATGACTGCAGCACATAACAGTGACATGTCAACCCTCCCTCCTCTTCACAATGGAATATCCATGATCTTGGAGGTCCAGAGATAGCAGAGAAATAAGGCAATCAGCGCCAGCGTGGAGACCCCTATTCCAGCACCTGTATACATCGGCTGCATATAGTCTCCCGCTGTCAGGCTCATGAACATCACCATCATCAGCGGAGAGACGAGTAAGGCCTTGGCCTCAAATTTCTTCTGGGCAATACTGACCGCAATATCCTGCTGAATATCCAGCTTCTCTCCAATAATTGTAGAAGTGCGGCGCACGATCTCCACGAGATCCCCGCCCGTCCGCTTGCAGACCATGAATACATCTGCAAAACGTTCCACATCCTCCATGCCTGCCCTTTTGCTGAAATCATACAGCGCCTCTTCTACCGGCTCCCCGTACTCCATGCGGGTACAGATAATATTCAGCTCAGCGATCATGTCACCGCTTCCCTCAGGGTCAAGCATCCGTAGATCAAGCACCGCCTCGCGAAATGCATTCTCTACCGACCGTCCGGCAGATAGCGATGAAGAGAGCGAGAATAGCATCTGCTTGAACTGCAGATTAAGCGCTGAGCGCCGGCGCTGGAGCAGATATTTGCGCAGCAGGCGGGGGCAGGCTGCACTGCCCGGCACAAGCAGCACAGAGAGAAGCAGATGATGATAGAACAGGTAACCAAGGCCAAATAACAGTACACCCCCTGTCAGAATGACCAGAATTCGTTGCATGGCGTTCAATTCGTACCGGGTATAATCCGGAAGCACTGCTTGCTCGCCCGCAGCAGATCCGCCAGGCGGCTGAACCGGCTTTATTCCTTTCGCGAATATCCTTCTATCCGCTTTGGGTACACTCTGGCTTCTGTTCTTCAAGGCATTCAGGACACAACCTCCTCTTGCTTCCTTCTGGCTGCGCTGAAGCGCAGCAATGAATAATCACTGATTCCGGCCATTCGCAGTTTGTTTGTATGCAGCAGCGGATTGCCGCAGGCGGCAAGGCCGCCCAGTACCCGGCCATCCCTTTCCCCGGTTTCCCGAAATTCATATAACGGATTCAGCTCAACCTCTCCGCTGCGCAGACCCGCAACTTCACAAATCTCCATGACTCTGCGTGAACGGTCCCGCAGCCGTGAGAGATGTACGAATATATCAATCGCTGACCCGATCTGCTGACGGACTACAGCTACCGGCAGCTCCGCGGCACTGAGAACCATAGTTTCCAGACGGCTGACCATATCATGCGCACTGTTGGAGTGGCCTGTTGATAAACTTCCGTCATGGCCGGTATTCATCGCCTGCAGCATATCCAGGCACTCTGCTCCACGCACCTCACCAACAACAATACGGTTCGGCCGCATCCGCAGTGAAGTGCGGATCAGATCGCGGATGGTAATCTCACCCCTTCCTTCCGTGTTGGCATTTCTGGTCTCCAGCGAGACCAGATTCGGGACCGTGACAATCTGCAGCTCCGCAGAATCCTCTACCGTAATCACACGCTCCTGCGGCGGTATGAACTGCGACAGGGCATTCAGAAAGGTAGTCTTTCCCGAGCCTGTCCCCCCGCTGATGAAGATGTTGTACTTGGCCGCAACCAGAATCTGCAGCAGCTCTGCAGCTTCCTGACTGAGCGCTTCACGCGTCACCAGCTCGGCCATGGTCATAGGTGTCTCAGGGAACTTGCGGATGGTCATTGCCGGGCCCCTTAGCGCAGCAGGCGGCAGCACGATATTGACACGCGAACCGTCCTGCAGCCGGGCATCTACAATTGGCGAAGACTCATTCACCACCCGGTTAACACCTGAGACTACAGTCTGGATAATATCTTCCAGCCGGCTTCTGGATTCAAAAGCCAGCGGCAGTCTGCGGATCATGCCATCCTCCTCCACAAAGATCTCCTCATGGCTATTGATCATAATCTCGGTAATGGCCGGATTATCTATCAGCGGCTGCAGGATATCCAGCCCCCGGAAGGAGTCGAACAGCTTCTTCACCAGCTCGTGCTTCTCCTTGGCCGTCAAAAATTGCAGATTGTCCCGTCCAAGAATAATCCGTTCAATAAAAACGGCAAGCTCATGGTTTCCTATGGCCGAAGTAACGTCCAGCCCTGCCCGGATGTCGCTGCGCAGTGCTCTGAACATTTCTTCATTCATGCAGAACTCCCGGTAAATACGCCCGGCAAAGCCGGTTCAATTATGCTTCTGCAGAGCTGCTGTACTCCCGCTATGAATTGAGGTGAGCTCAGGCACAGCTCTCCGTAATGCTGCATCCCCCAGGAAGGAATATACGGAAGTGTACCCGCCAGCCCGGTTCGGGCATCCGCGAGGTTGTCATTCACCGCATCCGAACAGCAGTTCATCACGAATCTGCTCCTGGCTCTCAGTTCCGTGGGCATGCCGGAATGCGGGCTGTCGAAGTAGGTAAGCCAGCGTTCCGTCTTGTGCCGGCTTACCTGCTCGTTCTTCAGTACCCACAGCAGGAGTCCGCATCTGTGTAATACAGCCTGAGCCCGCTCCTCCTCAATGCTTCCGGTATCCGCAATGATCACATCATAGCTTCCGGACGCAGCCAGCCCTTCTAATATCTCCAGCGTATCCTGCCGTGACATCTGAAGCATTTCCCTGAAATTTTCCACAGGTCTGAATGCATCACAACGCAGGCTATCATGCCTGAACGCATAATCCTTCCATAAGGGCTTCCCCCTCCCTCCCTTGTTCTCTCCCCCAGCCTTGAGTTCGTAGAGCAGGCGTTCAAAGCCCGGAGCGTTACCGCCCGGCATCCGCAGATATAATCCGCTGCTGTCCACACTCTCCAGGTTGAGGTAGAACACCGAGAGGCCGAGTGCACCAAGCTGCTTCGCCATATTCAGGGCAAGCGTTGTTTTGCCGCTGCTGCCGCTTGCCGAGACAACCCCCAGCAGCAGTGTTTGCTCCTTGGGAGCAGCAGCAGTCCTGACCCGCTTCAGATCACACAGCTGGAGAACGGACTCCAGCAGCGAGGGAAGCGCCTGGTATTTGGCAATCCTCATTCCTCCTGCCACATTACCGGCATTCGGCAGATCTCCCGCATCACTCAACACTGCCCACGGAACCGTGCTCCTTCCTTCCACCAGCCAGGCTTCAATGAAGGAAGGGTCACCGGCAACGGCATCCGGAATCTCGTCTCCCTTCATAAATTCCATAAAAGTGTCCAGCCTGCTGAACGCTGTGATCCGCAGCATTTCCCCATACTCACTATGGTGAAGATAATGCAGCAGCGGTTCAATGTACTCGCTCTCCCGGACTGCAAGTACAATTCTTGCCGTCATGAAATCACTCTCCTCTCAGAATATTGGCAAAAATGGCAGCAAAAAAAGCACCGCCAATAACCGTGGGATACGGTCATTGAACGGTGCTTCCGTTACTGTTCCTTTAATTTACAGCTATAGTAGCATATATATAAGAGCTCAGCAATATCTTTTTTACCAATATCCGAGTGAACCTCCCAGAATCCCCCTATCTCACATGTCCTGCAAGGGATATGTGATCATTCTCCGCGTACCTTTATAATACATACGTACATACATAAGTTAGTCCAGATTATAGAGAGGAGTTTCACAATTATGAAACTAATTCCCGGATTCCTTGCCGTTCTTGCCTTATCCGGTGCAGTCAGCTTATCCGCTGCCGCAGCAGAACAACCTATTACAGTCCTGATTGATCAGCAGAAGCTGAACCTGAGTTCCAGCTCGCCGGTCAAAGACAACGATTCTATCCTCGTGCCTATGCGCCCGATCTTCGAGAAGCTGGGCCTGGAGCTTACCTGGGATGCCAAGACCAGCACCATCACCGCCAGTAAGGAAGGCCTGAGCATCAAGCTGCAGATCGGCAGCAAAAAAGCAAGCGTGAATGGAACGGTCAAGTCGCTGGTATCCGCTCCCCGGATGATTAATAATGTGACGTATGTCCCGCTGCGCTTCGTCAGTGAAGCTACCGGCAACCAGGTGAGCTGGGATGCCAAAGCTAATACCGTAGCGATTACCAGCGCAGCAGACACTGCTGCATCCACCAAAGAAATCTCAGCCCTGTTCGATAAGTACGCCGACTATTTGAATAATGAGAATGCCAAAGGTTTCGTGTCGCTTATCGATCCGCAGTCTCCGCTAACCGCGATTGGTCCGCAGCTTGAGGAACAAATGGCGGAGTATGATACCAAGACCACCATTGAGCAGCTGAACATTATTGATGTGCAGAAGAGTGAAGCAACTGTGCAGACGATCGAAACCAGCAAGAAGCTCGGCGGTGCTTTTATGCTGAACAGCAAAGCTGAGTACATCTATTCCCTGACCCGGAGTACCGCCAGCACACAGTGGCAGATCAGCAATCTGCAGATCAAAGCAATAGAGTATTCCCTTCCGGAGGGGACACTCGAAGCAGCAGTTTCGGTCCCCAAAGCTGAGGAAGATCTGATCAATGCTGTGGTTCAGGCTAATTTTGATTATACCAACAAAGAGAACCTGGACGGCCTGCTCTCGACCATTGACGAGACTTCTCCCGCATATACTCAGACCAAACAGGTGTATGCCCAGATGTTCCAGGTCTATGATCTGGATTCCGCTATCGAGTCTTCCAAGATCATTGATTATGCAGCCGATGAAGCTTCCGTATATCTGGTGCAGACGACCAAGAAACTAAGCGGTCCTGCGTTACCGGATAGCCGCTCCACCACTGTGACAACCCTGAAGAAGTCTGCTGACGGCAAATGGAAGCTTTCCCAGAGCTATATGCTTAAAACGGAACCTTTGAAGCCGTAAGGAACTGCTCAGGAAACATTGAATTCATCTGCGTCAAAATAATCTGCACCCCAAAAAGCAGTGCCGTCCTCAGAGGACGGCACTGCTTTGTATTAAACCCGGTTTCCGGCTACAGGAATCTCCGCTTCAGATCCGGTGACGGGAGCAGACACTGTTCATCCCGGCCGAACCAGCGGTAGCGGTTCCTTGCCACAAGCCTGTACAAGGCGTTACGCAGCGGTTTCGGCACCAGGATGAACACATATGCGAGCGGCCACGGAAACCGCAGTCTGCGGGCAATCCGCAGCACTGCAGCCGACTCTGTATAATAGCTGCCGTTCTCCACAAGCACCACTGTGTTTAACTGATTGCCGGGCAGGCTGCCAGCCCTCAGCAATTCCTTGGCCGGCTCACTCTGCAAGGAGGCGAACATGAAGTTCGCCCGGGGATCACGGGGAACAATGAACCGGACCAGCCCCTGGCACAGATGACAGACTCCATCAATCAGCACAATGGATTTACCCTGCATTTCCTTGTACTCTTCAGCCACTTCGCCGCCCCCTTCCTCTTAATCATAGTGTACCCTTCATATCCTCTTCTGAAAAAAAACAAAAAACGCGGGATAGCTCCCGCGCCTACAACGTCCGTACGTGTAATTATTCAGCAATTGCCTTGTTAATCCACTCGTCCCCGATCATTTGCCCTTCGAAATCAGCTGTGAAGGAATCCATGCATCTGCAGATGAAATCTTTGCGGCATACCGGACATGGCGTCTTGAGCAGGCGGCTGATGTTCGTCATTTTCCATTCCGGAAACCGATTGTAGAACGCGCGGCACTCCGTTCCGTCAGCAAGCTTGATAATGAACTCGTACAATCCTTCCTTATCATTGCTGCTGGCTTTGGTCACATTCGTAATATTCGGTCTGTAAGACATCTTCATCACCCATTATTTAAATTTTTGGTAGTTAATAGCACACGCGACATTAACAGATACTTAGACATATTAAAGAATTTCCGGGGTGATGTCAACCAAACAGCAAGCTCGCGCCCGCTATTTATTGCACTTCTAACCTTCTCCGACTCTATTTAGCCATTATTCCCAGCTTTGTTCATTCCTACCCGTTGTTTCTGCGGCTCCACATAGTATAAGACCGGACATCGGCTGTCCGGCCTTATACGGGAACATATCATTTTCAATGATATAACTTCACCATACCTTACAGTACGTTCAGTTCAACCTCAATATTTCCGCGGGTCGCCTTCGAGTACGGGCAGAAATCATGAGCCTTCTTCGCCAGATCTTCCGCTACAGACCGTTCAATACCCGGCAGCTTCACATCCAGTTTAACCGCAAGCTTGAAGCCTCCGTCGCTCTCGTCCTTGCCAATCAGCACGTTGGAAGTGATCTCCACATCCTGCAGCTTCACGCCCTCCTTACGGGCAATGTTGGCTAGTGCACTCTCATAGCAGGCACCATACCCTGCCGCGAACAGCTGCTCAGGATTCGTACCGGCACCGCCGGGACCGCCAAGCTCCTTCGGAATTTTGAGGTCATGCTTAAGGGCTCCATCCGATGATTCCACTGAACCCTCGCGGCCCCCGCGAACGGTTGCTGTAGCTGTATATAACGCCTTCAGTTGCACTGCAGTCATCTTTGATCTTCTCCTTTTTCAAGCGGATTTTGTACCGACACATACCTTTAACTTAAACATCCCCTGCATTTTGAAACGATTATGCAATGTTGTCACAACCTGGAGGGTTGCTTCTGACGGTGAATAGTGTACAATTAAATTGTGATAAATCAATGTTCGGGAGGAATTATCCATGAGTGTCTATGATTATGAAGCCAACACCCTTAAGGGCCAGGAAGAATCACTCTCCAAATACAAAGGTAAAGTACTGCTTGTCGTGAACACAGCCAGCAAATGCGGTTTCACTCCTCAATATAAGGGTCTCCAGGAAGTGTACGATAAATTCAAAGACCGCGGATTCGAAGTTCTGGGGTTCCCCAGCAACCAATTCGCCGGACAGGAGCCGGGTGAGAGCGAAGACATCGCCGAGTTCTGCGAGATTAATTACGGTGTAACCTTCCCTATGTATGAGAAAATCAATGTCAACGGCAATGAAGCCCATCCTTTATTCAAATATCTCTCCAAAGAAGCACCCGGCGTACTCGGCTCCAAGAGCGTGAAATGGAATTTCACTAAATTCCTGGTGGATCAGGAAGGCCGCGTGCTGAAGCGGTTCTCACCGCAAACCACACCGGACCAGATTGAAGCAGACATCGCCAAGCTGCTGGAGTAGAGCGACCTAATTCATCTGTCTGCCGCAAAATACAAACACCCTTACTGCCCGCATGAATGCCGGGTGTAAAGGGTGTTTTTTTCATCTTAAGCTTACCGGTAACTTCCTGTAATTAACCCCGGCGCAAGCCTTGCCTTATCTAGCCCAAGCGCATCTGTTCACGTACGTCCTTCCAGGATATCAATCGGATTTCTTCGTCCACCAGCAGCTGTCTGAATTCCTTGTCCATACACAAGTTATATTCCATTTCTCTTTTGGCCGAAGAGGGGGTAAGGGTGCGCATTTCAGCAGTGTCCCTTGAAGGGTGCACGACCAGCTCCGTTATTCCAGCTTTCATTTCTTGGATGGCCTGCGATAATTGCCGCCTCACATCAGGATAACCCTCCCCCTGCTCCTGCTCATAAGGCAGAATGATTAAATCATCAATCAGCGGGATTCCCCGGCGGTCTGCCGAATGAATTCTCTTCTGGAACAACTCCCGCATCTGCGGAGATAAAAAAGACTGGTTCACAATGTTCCGGGGCAGCTTGAACGGCAGCCGGTATTCCTCACACAAGTCGAAGGCCAGCTCCAGAAAATCGCGTCCGCCCGCCAGTCCCAATAGACTGCCCTCATGACTGTCCAGATGTGTCGGATCAATCCCCATCCGTATGGCGGCTTCGATCTGATTGCGTACTTCAGTCCTGACTGCTTCTTCAGCAGCCTGAAGCTCCACTTCAGCCGATGTCCCCCAAAAGTACCCCTCTTGAGTCATTAACGATTGAACCCTTCCATCTCTCGTCACCGGCCCCCACTTATACTGCGGGAAACTGGAAGTAAGCGTAAGATGCACACCGATATTCGCTTCGCGGTTATGTGCGGCATAGTCAGCTGCCTGCTTAGCCCAGGGCCCTGGCATCATAATCATGGCGGAAGTAATGGCCCCTGTGTCCCAAAGCTTCATAATCGCCTCATTCATAGAGTGGCACATGCCGAAATCATCCGCAGTAATAATCAGGCAGCGCCCGTTCAGACTCCGCTTCCCACTCCATTCTTTACTCCGTCCGGTATACATTATCCTCATCCCCTTCTTATTTGATTTCACTCCATGCTCCTGCAGCTGCAAACCCAAATAAACAGCAAAAAACCTGAAGTCCCTTATGGATAAGGAATTTCAGGTTTCTGCTGTTACATGTTATGCGGTAGAGAGGACTCGAACCTCCACGGGTATACACCCACTACCCCCTCAAGATAGCGTGTCTGCCATTCCACCACTACCGCGCGGTGTGTACAAATGTTAAAGCTTTGTTTGAGGCCAACATTCAATATTATAAATCCATTGCCGCAAAAAGTAAAGATCCCCTTTTAAGAATTTTCACTCCTGTCAGAGCATCGCTTATTTAATTAGAATTCCCGTCATCCGCCTTGCGCTTACGGTACTCTGTAAATTCAATGTATTCCTTGATAAACTCCTTCTCTTTCTGCAGCAGTTCATCCGTTTGGCAATTCAATTGCCGTATTTGGCCAAAAAAATAATCCTCTCCGCTTTCTTTCACCGTGTCCACACTCCGCTTGCCCAGAATCAGCCAATCGAGGCTGACATTAAAAAATGCGGCGATCTCAATCAGCTTATGCGTGCCGGGCGTCGACTTGCCCCGCTTCCAGTCTCCCATGTTGCCGGTGCTGATATTCAGCTGCTCACAGAAAGCTTTCTTCGTAAGTCCTTGCCGTTTGATGAGAGATTCAATTCGTTCGTAAATGGAGTGCATTCGGTAACCCGCCTTCCGCCAAAATGTTTTATACGTAAAAACGTTATTTTTTATTGTAAAATGACGTAAAAAAGTATATAATTAACTATTATTATGTCTTTTCCTAATTATAACATAGCGGCTGGATAGTCGATAAGAGGTGAGTGATCTGAACAGCAAACGACCTATTACTCCATATGGCTGGGCTATCAAACAGCGTCTGACAGAACTGCATTTGGACCAGAAGAAATTCTGTGAGTTACACGGCATCCCACCCTATCGGCTATCCAACCTGATTCACGGCACACGTAAAGCCGACCGCTACCGCCGCCAAGTCGCCGAACTGCTGAACCTCCCGCCATCCTAGCTTGTCATTCCTGCACCACCCAAGGAGCGATTACCATTGCCGGACAGTATCTCTTCTTCCATCATTCAATCCCTGAATGCCATGAAGCATAACTCGCTGGTAATCGGCAGCACTGGGGACATCCGTTTCGCCAGCGATCACTGGGAAGACTTTAACCGGCTGTACGGCTTCTCAAGTGCTGGGGACTGGCTCGAATTGAATGTGCTGGAGCTGTTTCGGCACAAGCTGGCTGATCCGGACGGGATGGTAAAGCTGGAGCAGCTGCTGTGTGATATTTTCAAGGGAATCCGCCTTGTTGCCAGCGCTCAGCTAACACTACTGACCTGGAATAACGGCAGCAGAATATTTCACCTGGATATCTTCCCGCTCCTTACTGAACAACAAGCACCCGCGCATCAGACTGCCGTCCTTACACTGCGTGATATTGGACCTTCCCCTAAGTCAGAGGAATCTGCCGGTCCTCCCCTTGTAACCCAGTGCCCCAGCGTCCATCTACACCCAAGCCCCCAGCTCGTGCCCATCTGTGCAGCCTGCAAATCAGTCCGCAGCAGCCAGGAGGAATGGATTACCATTGAACGTTTCCTGAAGCTGCAGCTCTCTTTACAGTTCACCCATGATATCTGCCCGGACTGTATCCGCGAGCTGTATCCGAAATATGCGGCGGCTCTGAAGTGGTGAATCCTGTTAATAAGCTCTGTTAGCGAGACCTTGCCAGAATAATTAATTCTCCATCCCATTCGGGAATAAACAAGTGGTTGTTATAATAGTCAAGACTGCAAATTTTGGGTAGCTGCAGAGCAAGCGGATTTATAGATATAGCTGAATCATTAATGTAAGAAGGGACTCTTGAAGTACGGCCAGCAATCGTGGTTATCCGCCCCGTTTCGTGTTCGACCGTTCGAACCACATGATTCTGTGTGTCTCCAATGAATAGATTGCCCGCCTCATCAATCGCCAAAGACCAGGGCCCATCGAAGTGCTCATCCTGATTAGATCCGAAGGTTGCCTCTAATGCCGGGCCGCCATCTCCGGAATAACCACCTGTCCCCGTACCTGCCACTCGTATTACTACATCACAGCTAACATCAATCATCCGTACACAATAATTCCCGCTATCCAGAACATAGATATTGCCATCAGGCCCGCGCCGCAGATCAAAAATCCAATTAAACTGCACTTCATCCCTTGCTGCCTTATCCTGCGCAACCCCTGGTACACCGTTACCGAAAGTGGTAAGCAGCCGGCCTTCAAGGTCGAACTTGTGCACTCTGCATCCGGTCACCTCATTAATCCACAAGAAACCGCCCGGATCATACTCGCAATTGCCGATGTCCTTCAGCCCCCATACGTCTCCGGCGATCAATAGCTGCGAACTGCCTGTAAAGTGATTTATCCGGAATACCTTGTTATTCCCGCTGCTTACAACCATGATTGTATCTGAATCTATTGTAGTCATATAAGTGGGGTTAGCCAGATCAACATGGATATGCCGGACTCCAGCCCTCACCGGTGACTTCCCGGCCGTCCAGCTGAGCGTATTGCTGCTCCTGCTTATTTTCCCCAGCCAATGTGTATCATGATCCAGTATGAACCGGTTCCCCTGACCGTCGTGAAAACCGAAATGACAGTATCCGTCGATAATTGTGCTCCGCTCTTCAAAATGCAGAATACGTTCAACCGTCCAGTTCATCGGCGGACTCTCGCTTTCCTCTTGATCAGAATCATCCTTTGGATATCCTCAAGCTGTCCGGCAGCTTCGACCCTTATCCATAACCATTTCCCGTCATGATACTGGGCTGCAGAATCATACACGGAGCGGAAAGCGCCGCTGAACTCTGCACATCTGTCCTGATATCCTTCAATCTCCTTTTTTCCAAGGACAAGCAGGACGGTAAATCCGTTTTTCTCCGGGAACATGTTAAATAGGGTTTTTCCACTTTTACGGTACCTGACGTTCCAGCCGTAATTCTTGCCGCCATAATTCCATTCGGCTACATGGTCGTAATGCTCCTCTGCAAAGCTCATTAATTGAACCCAGGCATCCTTCGCCCCACTTCCAAGAGATGAATACAGCTCGTCTTCCGTTGGCATTTCGTTTTTATCGGTAAACCGGTCACTATTCATACCTGCACTCCCCTGAATTTATGATTCAAAGCAAGCATTCGCAGGCTGTCATTACGAGTATTGTAGCATTTTATTGCAAAAAAACGGAAACCCTTATCGCTAAGGATTTCCGTTCTCCATAGCTTGATTCAATTCCGAAGGAATACCTTGCTGTGACAAATATACCCCAGATTTAACCAGTAGTGTCCGTTAGGCTCAATACCAGTGAGGACGGTCACTCTTGGCACGTAACTGCTGAAGCGCCTTTATCCATTGAAGCCAGCTTCTCATTACTAGGATGGTCTGACAGTAATACTGAAATGAATAGCAAGGCTAATCATGGTCGTATCTAACCATAATCAGCCTGCTTCGGTGACGAATAACGTTATTCGGTTACACCATTAAAGTATTCCCGTGCTTTCTAACAAAATAGTAAAATCTTCATAAGGGCATTACATGGTTATATCTGTTATTTGTTGACTGATGCTTTCATTCGGCACTAAGTAGCCTCCACCTGTTTAAGTTCGTAGTACCACCTTTACAACACTAACGTCAATCAACTTTCAAACCTAAGATGTATTCTACTCTTGACTTAGTAGCAAAGCTTGTCTCCCTAATTTTATACTCATCTTTACTATCAATTAATTTCTTACATACTTGAATATCTTGCACCAGCTTTTCAATGTCATTTTTATCTATATTTTCTTCGAATTCAACGTTTTCAAGGTAAATATCCAGCTTGTAATATATAAAATCAGCAATTTCTTTATATTTTAAACTCTCTATGGCAATAGAAATAAAATATAATGTTTTAGTAAATAAACTATCGTTTACTCTTCTCCAGTCTTCTTCCAAGGTTTTTGCTGAAACTTGAGCCACATTTAAACCTTCTTCTTCAATGTATTCCTCAAAATCTAGCCCTATTGATGATTTTATCGATTCATAACTTGTCATATTCATATCATCAGTCCTTATTTCATATTTTTAGAATAGACATTCAACTCAATATTTGGAAACTTACGTCTAAACCCCATAATTAAATTAGAACAACTTTGACACGCATCTAGTTCTGTAAACAAATCTATTCGCCCTTTAACATTAGGATCTTTTATTTGAGAGCGCATATTCTTCCTTCTCCAGCAGTGGTACGCTTTTGTCTGTAATGGAAGGATCGTAGTCACAGGCTTTGATAGCTGACTGCTTGTAATATCCGCTGAGGTCCTTCCCGGGCTGATACTGGACTTCGCTTATCCCCATCGACTTCAGCTTCTTGCGCGCTTCTTCTGCCTGCTGATGTGCAGCCTCCATTTGTGCCTGATTGCCAAAGGTCTTATACACCTCGTAGGCGGTCTGTGACTTTCCAATCTGCTCCCGTGCTTCGTAAATCTCTTTCAGCTTCATCTGCGCGGCCAGTCCATTGATGCTTACCAGGCCTGACTGCTGAATCATTCCCCGCAGCTTCTGCACCACCGGATCGCTGCTCCATTCATCCCTGGTACTTAGAATCGTTAACGTACATATCAGGCTGGTCACGGCCTTCTGTGCCAAGAAGGGGATAGAAAGTGGACCGAATGACCCACGGCTGCCTCCGCTTCCAAATAACCCTGCCAGTACACCCAGTTGCTGGCTGAGCTGACCTGCCTGCCGCTTATTCTCGGCTTGTACACCCTGGACGCCCTGAACGGCACTACGGATCAGATCCTCCAGCTTCTCAGCCTCGCTGGTTAATTCCTTGATGAGCAACTGGCTTTCTGATGGTTTGACCCTGCTAGGATGGTCTGACAATAATACTGAAATGAGAAAACAGGCCAATTATGTCGTTTTTGACTATAATTGGCCTGCTTCGGTAA
The DNA here is from genome assembly GCF_037963255.1 of Paenibacillus sp. FSL H8-0259. Taxonomy (NCBI): domain Bacteria; kingdom Bacillati; phylum Bacillota; class Bacilli; order Caryophanales; family Paenibacillaceae; genus Paenibacillus; species Paenibacillus sp. FSL H8-0259. The sequence continues at coordinate 1,549,268 of NZ_CP150147.1, read as the reverse complement.
CGGAATAGCATTATTCGGGCTACAACATTAAAGTATCTTTGTACGTGCAATCAAAATAGTAAAAACTTTATCCGGGCATTATTATTGGTTGACTGATGCTTTCATTCAGACTCTGTGTAGCTTCCCAACAAAGAAAAACTTTGAAAAGCACGAAGTCAATCAAGGTTGTTTACTCCACCTGATCAAACTAAAATTGCGATAGTTCATACGGCACTTAATGCATCTATCTACCATCTACCATCAATCAGATAGTCACAGCACTAAAGATAACTCATTTTTAGCTCTATTTAAAAAACATATTCCCTTAATTAGGTTACTCTGAAAAGCCGCCTCCGTATCTCTTCTATCTCCTTTTTCACAATGTTTAGTTCAGCATCCTCAAATTGATTTAGTGTGTGCAATAATATATCGGCTTCTGTAAGTTTAAAAAACTCATCAGAAACATCGGGTCGAACTTCATTATGCTCAACGCTTAATTTCACCAAAATAATATAAATCATTAGTTTTTCCAATTCATTTGCTTCAATTACTGTTTCAAATTCATAAAGCGCTCTTTCAACTGATTGGGTGACATTCAGTCCAAGAGCTAAGGATTGGTCAAAATTTTCACGAACTATTTCACTAGCCTCTTCATAACTCCAAATCTCCATTGGAATCCTCTCTTCATTCAATCTTAATAGAATTATTTCTTTCCAGTATAAATGTTCAGTTGTATATTGGGATATCTTCTTCTAAATTCCAAGATAACATCACTACAGCTAGCACAGGCCAACCGTTCAGTAAATAAGTCAATAGTTCCAGTGGCTTGTGTGTTTTCCCCAAGTCTATATGCTACGTCTTCCAATATTTTAACTTCTGTATCCCATTCCCGGCTATAAGCTTTTTCTGTTCCAACATATCCATCCTTATCGACATTAATTGTTTCAAAGCTCCTTTGCTCTTTTGATTTTAATAAAATAAAACCGTCTGAACCTTTATCAGTTGCAAAGTTTACGCTACTGTGAGCTTTTAATTCATTAGGAAGTCCACTAATTTCTATCTTGGCAACACCTAGATTGCCAGATTTTTTGATTGAGCTTGGTAATTCACTTCTTATCTCATCAACTCGTTGTTGGAGTGCTGCTGCCACTCCAGTCTTTCCCTTCCCCCCAACCCGAACCTCCTCAAGCTCCTTACCCTTCCCATCAATCTCCGCCTTGGCCTTAGCGGTGCCATCCACCTCTTTAAACTTCACTTCACGGATAGACCCGTTCACGAGCTTCTTTACACTCGCCAGCCCTTTGCTGGCGGCGGTGAATAACGCATCTCCCGCTCCCGCTATTGTCGTGTTCACACCTACCGAGATTAAGCGCTCTCCCACGCTTTGCTTCCCATCATCCCGGTAATCGTTGATCGCGTCCATGGTTTCTTCAAGGGTTCCGCTGATCGCTCCGGCTACCATCGATTTAAGTAAGGTGGGCGAGAACTTACCTACCACGCCTGGTGTCTTCACTGCGCCCAAGAACTTCCAGGGCAGGCCGATGCTAATGAAGGTTCCGGCTATTTGTCCCGCTTTTTTTCCATACGGATCGTCCATTGGGTTCACATAGCCTTCCGGCATTGGACCTGCAATCCAGTCCCCCAGCATCCTTGGGAGTCCAAATGTGGCCGTGTTAATGGCTTGGACCATCATATTGCTTCCACCCATTAGGATGTTCGCCACTGTCTGATTCCCTACTCCGCTTCTCGCCAAACGGTCTTGATCTGCTGCTTCCTTATCCAGCTTCTCGTAATACGCCTTGAGTTCTTCATATATCCGGTCCTGTTCCTCAGCTGGTAAAGTAACCCAGTACGTTCCTTTCAGCCGCTCGATCACCGCCGGATCGTTCCGGTTCAGAATGTCCGCTTCTGACACGCTGTTATACGGGTCTACCGGTCCTAGCGTTGCCTCCGGTTGAATCAGGGCCAGTTGCTGCTTCGCCCACTCCCCCTTTATTCCCGGCTCCATCGCCATCCGCAGCAAAAGCGCATATTCTTCCTTCTCCAGCAGTGGTACGCTTTTGTCAGTAATGGACGGATCGTAGTCACAGGCTTTGATCGCGGACTGCTTGTAATATCCGCTGAGGTCCTTCCCGGGCTGATACTGGACTTCGCTGATTCCCATTGACTTCAGCTTCTTGCGCGCTTCCTCCGCCTGCTGATGGGCCGCCTCCATTTGTGCCTGATTGCCAAAGGTCTTGTACACCTCGTAGGCGATCTGTGACTTTCCAATCTGCTCCCGTGCTTCGTAAATCTCTTTCAGCTTCATCTCCGCGGCCAGTCCATCGATGCTTACCAGGCCTGACTGCTGAATCATTCCCCGCAGCTTCTGTACCACCGGATCGCTGCTCCATTCATCCTTGGCACTCAGGATCGTTAACGTACGAATCAGGCTGGTCACGGCCTTCTGTGCCAGGAAGGGGATAGAAAGTGGACCGAATGACCCACGGCTGCCTGCGCTTCCGAATAGCCCTGCCAGTACACCCAGCTGCTGGCTGAGCTGACTTGCCTGCCGCTTATTCTCGGCTTGAACACTCTGGACTCCCTGGACGGCACTTCGGATCAGATCCTCTAGCTTCTCAGCTTCGCTGGTTAATTCCTTAATGAGCACTTGGGCTTTTAGCAGCTCCTGCCCCAGCGGGATGCCGCCCCAGTCCGAGGCTTTTCCCTTGAACTGCAGATGCAGGCGGTTTGTGTCCTGGCTGACCAGTCCAATCTTCGTCCGCAGGCGCTCTACTTCATCGACATTGAACAATAGTTTCGTCGTCGCCATGGCTTCCCCCTGCTAGTTTCTAATAAAATCAGCTATGCAGTATGCTGCATAGCTGATTGCATTCTTATGTAGTGGGACTCTTGCTGTTTATTTGGATAAAGAAAATTATTTAGAAACTTTTGTTCTGAGCAGCTTTAATTTCTTTAGAAAGAGTTTCATAACTGTTCGAAACATTTCTCATATGAATTCCAATATTCTCAAGAGCTTGGCCAAATGCAGTAAAAGTTTTATCCATTCCTTTCACCTTTTCCGCAAACTCTCTTGCGGCAGTATCCTCCCAGATACTGTTCAACGTCGTAGCTGTAGTCGTAATTTTTTTCATTAAATTATCGTATTCTCCTTTTTGTTTTATAATATTCTCTGCAAGTGTTTTCAAACCATCATAGTTTACTGTTACTTTGTCTGCCATTATAAATCGCTCCTTATAAATCATATTTTTATATAAAAATGAACTTGAAAAACACAATTATTAATTTGAAGGAATTTCAAGTTCATTAGTATAACTCAGGTTTCACTTAATTTATTTATCGGATAAACGCGTAAATTATTTTATATTTTATTCCTTTAAAAGAACTTTTTACCTTAATTTAAATTATCTTCATTTCCCCTGCCCCTGATAGTCATTGCGCACCGAGAAATCCGATTCGAACAGGATTATATCTCCCGAGGTAAAGGAAAAGGTCTGCCCCATTTCATCTGTGTCTGCGGTCATCTGGCCCTCAATCGACCACATATTGGCTTCAGGCGCTTTGTAGCCCAGAATGCGGGTGCCGGCATCACTATTTTTGACCGTATAAATTTCGAACTTCACCAGGATATATCCGCCGGTAATGAACTCCTGTTCATGGCCGTCCAGTGCGCCTCCATAATGATTCGCCAAAGTCACAATGTTAGTCCCCTTGGGCAGGATATAAGGAGCTATCGGCAGGTTGTATTCCCCGTACCAGTGCTGCACGCTGCGTACTGCGGCAACGGGGTTTACTCCATTCGGAATATTCGTAGGACCGACTAAGGTACGAGATGTATAAGGCAGAATTTCCAGGTTATAGCCTTCGGCAATCTCGGTTTTACGCTTTATATACTTCTCGTAGAACTTCAGCCAATTAGTTTGTCCCCGCTCCGCCTCCGTGAGGATATAGTTATACTCATAGCTGGCCGCCGTGAATAACTCACCGCCTGATATATTCCGCAGGCCATCGGCCAAGCGGTAGGTGCGGGTATAGCTCAACTTGTCCTTCGGTGAGCCGACGCCGATCATCTTATTGCCCGAACCCGAGACGTCATAATACAAATCTACGGGCGCTGCACTTCCTCCGGTTTTCGGAATAAAGTAGAAGCTTGGCTCAATGCGAATTCCCTCTCCCGGCTGCCACAGATTCCCAATGGTCCGGAAATCGAACAGAAACGAGTAGCCGTTATGCGGAACCGTTATTTGCTCCGTGGGATGTGAACCTTTGCGGATAGGGAGATGCCACTGTCTTTGTCCGCTTAAAGCCGTTGGTGCACCATTCTCATCGTTCCCGCCCGTATAATACATTGCGCTGCTATGGTCCAAATTGCCCGTTCCCGTGCGGAATACTTTTTCAAACCGGAAATCTCCGATATCCCAGATCCGAAAATCGAACAGCCGCCCGACCACACCGACATTGAAGCTCTCTGCTGCGCAGTAATTCGCCAGATTACCGTTCAGATTAACCTGACACAACTCCGCCCCGTCTGAAGGTGTATTGATTGCCCAGGACTGTGTATGAATGGTATAGTCCCCTTCGTTAACCCAAGTCGGCATGGTAAAGTTCATATACGGTGTCCCGACAGGGATGTTGATCCAGGTGTTTTCCGGGTAATACTGCCCCTCTTGGAACACACCGAACGGAAACTGGATGCGTTTGTTCTGCGTGTACTTGCCATAATCCCGGTTGCCGTAGCCGGGAATGTTCAGGTGCTGCCCGCTCTCTGTGAAATGAACAGTAAAGGGCCGGTCCAGAATCAGCACCGTCCGGTCGTAATCCGGGTCCATCCGCTGGTCGTAAGGACGGTTATCATCCGGGAGAAGCGAATAGTTGACGACGGGTGTGTGTACGGTGATGGAGTTAATTCCATTGATTGGATACGACTGGTCCCCCTGTCCCTCCACATTCTCCGGCAGCATCGTGTAATATATTGAGCCAGAACTGGCCGCATTTGCCCGGTTGAGCAGACTCCGGTTAATCATCAACTGGCCTTGATAAAGTACATCGCCTCCGGTATCCTGCGGATCGGCAATCCTTCCCGGAACGGGCCCGGTCTTTGTAGAGACAGTGTCATCCATAATTATCTGTCCGTTGAATACCAGCCGGTCATTCTGCACCTTTGGATCGTTCGTTTGCGATTCTGCAAGACTCTTAAGCTCCGCTGAATCATCAACATCGTCCGGGCCAGGTTCATGGTCCCCACCATCAACCACCTCCGGCGTAAACGATAGGGTTCCTGTCTCTTGGGGAACAACATGCTCTTCCACCACTGTGCTATTGGCAAGTTCAAGCGCTGGAGGATTATAGTTATTAGGGTAAAGTGTGACTGAACCATCCGGCAGTGCATAGTTCTCCATCAGTGCCCGGTCGATTTGATAGACAGATAACTGATCGATCTGCCAGTACGCATATTCTCTAGGCGTCAGTTCAAAGGTATAGGTTTTGTCAAAGGATGAATCTTTGGGAATTGGATCTTGGGGGATCGGATCTCCACCATCCTCTCCCGGAAGATCCGGCTGCGCTTCCTCCCATTTAGTAGGATAGGTAACATCCACACTGCAGGAATAGCGTATCTGCCCTGCCATATTGGCAAAGGTATGTTCAAACAAATAATTCTTTCCCCACGCATTGGCGTATAAATGATCTGAGGTAGGAATTCCGGTCGGTGCATCAAAATGTATCCCATTCGCTGCATCATCACCCAGAATGACCCCGCTCGCTGCCGGGTCCATAAATGATGCTTGCGGAGCCGCAATCTTGTTCGGAGGTTGAATGGTGTAGGTGCATTCGCCTGAGCCGGAGCCTTCTCCCCCGCCTACGGTTATGGTAGCAGTTCCATATAGGGAATATGGATATTTGTTCCACTTGGCTGTGATATGTGCAGTTCCTTCTGCATGGGCCACTACTTTCCCATACTGGTCTACAGTAGCTACTGCTGAATTATCTGAGCTCCAGATCGTATTCGTTGTCGCCGATGTCACATCGTTCCAATTGTTGGAGAAATCGGTCATATCAGTAGCCATTGTCCGCACCTGAGCCTGCAGATTTTTCGAATCATTAACTTGAAGAGTAGCATTTTGGAGTACACGCATTTGTTTCTTTTCAACTACATATCCTTCGTATTTTACATCCATTGGAATATAGTATTCTGCTGTATATTTATTCGCCCCATCCGCTCTAGTACCAAATTTTGTTTTTAGATTATAATTTAACGGATAGCCCGTATAGACCTTGATGTTAGCTGTCATTGTACCTGCCTGAAACTCCGGATTTCCGCCAGCCACAGCTGGCGTATAAGTGGCCCCAACTGCTTTCCATGCCATATCTGATATTTCCAGATTTTTGATTTCAGATATGGGGAATGCATTTTCTCTTTGGTCTTTCATGGATTCAGGGGCATAATCTCTCATATCCAAAATAAAATCGGTACGTTCTTTCTTCGGAACCGCAGAGTCTCCAGATCCATTCGTTAAAGTTGTTTTTGGCCCGCCTGTATAAGTTGCTGTCCATTCGGGACCATCTGATTGCACCCATACGACTTTGGGACGTGCCTCTTTCTCACCTCTTACTTTTACTTTCACAGTCTGCATGGGTGCCAGACCTTGCGGAGTTACATCAATGTCTAGGACCCCCTCCGGGTATCCCTGATTAAATCCTGTTGCATAAGACGGAACTGGAAATAGAGCAAGTATTAAAGCTAGAAGGAGTAAACCTACGCCCCACTTTTTCATACCGCCTCACCTATTCCTCTTTCGGTTTATAATAGAGCCAGTATCCGTCATCCATCGTCAAACCCTTTTTACTTTGCCCAACTTCTATGAATTGCACCTGCCATAAAGTAACCCCTTTTCCGTCCATATAGTTTGCAAAGAATTGCTGAGGTTCATCATAGGGTAAAGTATTATATCCATATTTATTTTTAAGATTATCAGTCCTTGTTCTATTTCCTGTAAATAAACCACTATCATGATCACTGTAATAATCACCTATGGAGAATGGACTTTTCAACGGATAAATAGTAACTTCAACATACGCCCTATATACTCCAGGTTTATCTTGTTCAGCTATTATTTCACTTTCATCGAAAAACAAAGGTGCATAAATCCCTTTAGGATTTTTGGGATCCTGTGCATTCACAAAAATGAAATGATTTAATTTGACAATACAGCTTTTATTTTTGAATGTGAATGTTTTCTCAGCAGCATCATTAAAGGAAGATTTACCCGTCGTAAACGGACTGATGCTCTCCATATTCGTCCGCTTGGTTCCCACTTCCCGCAGCTCATTTAATCCCACGAAACTGGCTGCCGGCTGCTGACCGACCTCATTCAAACGCAGCAGGATAGCGGATGCTTCCGCTCGTGTCGCTTTTTGAGTTAATCCAAAGGATCCGTCCGGATAGCCGCTCATCAGCTTGGTCCCCAGCGAAACCGCAATATACGGAGCTTGGGACTGTGAGACTCCCGGTTTAAAATACTCTTTTACCGGAAGCACCGTTGTAACCGTGTCCTGCAAGGCCTGCTTATACTCTGGATCGGCTGCCGCAAGTCCGGATGCCATCCATTTGGCAATTTCCATCCGTGTAATAGGCGTGCTTGGCTTGAACCCGTTCGGATAATCACTGATATTAATGTATCCCAGTGCAACTGCCCGGTTCACTTCAGTCTCACTCCAATGCCCTGCCAGATCCGGGAAATTTCCCGGTTGTGCTGTCTCAGGCTGTACCTTCGACGCCCTTGCCAACAATGCCGCGAACTCTGCCCGGGTTACTGATCCATTCGGTTTGAATGTGCCGTCAGCATAACCTTTGAAGTAGCCATTTTTCACCGCCGTATCGATAGCCGCTTTAGCCCAGTGCCCTTTAATGTCCGTAAACGTAACAGTCTGCTCTGCTGCTAGCACTGGACGACTCTGCACCAACAAACTTGTGCATACTATAGAAACAATCAATAGACTGTTAAGTATTATTTTTTTCATTATTTCCCTCCTTTATTGAATTGCACTCATTCATTTTCTTTCACCTAACCGCACAATCCTCCACAAAATACCCTTTCCTCGCTGCCTCCTCCGGATCGAACAGGCTCTCAATCACATTCGCTCCGGCAGGCAAGCAGCTTTCACCGTAGGCCGTACGCCGGCCTGCTGCATTCCGGGTTCCGATTAGCACCTTGCGCCGCATGACCGCGCCGCTGCCGAGGGAATAAGCATCCAGCAGCTCCCCGCCGGGAAGCGGATAGCCTTGTATAAAAGCCATCATTCCCACATCCTGTATTGACTGCTCCTGAAGACCGCGCGGCAGTGTGAACTGGATGGATAAGCCCATCCGCTTCACCAGCTCCAGGTGCCTGTTAATGGCCGTGGCCAGATCCTGTTCGACCAGTGAAGTGATCGTGCTCTGGCGGATCTCACGGAATAGCTCAAGTGAGTTGATAGGCGCTAGACTCGTCTCTCCGGCCAGCTCCGCGTAATCTCCCTCATAGAATTCATTGGTCCCAGTATCATACACCCGGGCGTTATCGTCCAAAGTGAAGTAGAGCAAATTACCATTACGAAGCTTGTAATAGTAAGGCCGTTCCGGCCAGCTGACAGGCTTAAGCTCCTTCTCTCCATTACTGGCTGTATCATCAAGCGTAACCAGGGTATATCCGCTATAACCGAACATCACAAGGGCCGGCATATGCATTTTCAGATTGTTCAATTCAGTCCTATTATTCTCCAGTCCGAATTTCAGCGCCAGGTTACTGTAGAACACACTCAGCACATCCTGATCCAGCTTCAGCTGGCGTTCCCGGCCATAATGGACTGCCGTTATCGTCGGCTGCATTTCCAGCCGGGACAGATAGTCTCCGGCATCATCCACTGCGGCCTGAAAATCATCGGAATAACGTTTGTACTGGTCTTCATTAAAGACCCGGAGGTCTTCTCTAGTATCATTAATAAGCACTAGCGGTATTACTATAATCAGAAAAACAAGCACTACACTAAGGGGCTTCACTTCGCACCATTCCCCCGTACTTCAAATTGAGCGGAATCCCCTCACTATGGAATAACATGGACCGCATCCGCGAAGCCAGTGTCGTCCCTGCAGATTCCAGCCGGACATTGAACAGATCACCAACATGCATGGTGAACCTTCTGCCGGGGGCATCTGCAGCAAGCGAAGCTGCTGATCCAGGATACAGGACTCCCAATATATCCTTATTAAAATATCCGTCATACCTGACACTGAAGCTGTTCTGAAAGGTCGAATAATCATCAGGATTGGTGTATAGAGGCTCCAGGTTCTTTTTGTAATATTCCATTTGAACATCGAATACTGCATATGAAGCATCCAGCGTATGAAGAAACCTCTCATAATCTCCGACATCCACATACCCTTTGGCACGAACCGTATCTACGAACTCCACCATAGCCGCATTCGCTGCAAGCTTCGTATTCTTCTCTACTACCTCTGATTGGCGGAAGGCCGGGTAGACTCCAAACACAAATGCCAGCAGAATCACGATAATTACACCTTTTAGCGCATCTGCCATGCGGCTCCTCCTTTCTCAGCGGGCAGCAGAGATTTCCGTAACCATCTCATTAGTCCGCGTAACCCTTAGCTCATAAGCAACACCAGGCACACCCCGCAGATCCACTGCATCAAGGTCTGTTTCTTCATTAAATACAATGCCGTCTATCACTAAAATGTAATCCCCTTCGAGTGCCTGAGGAATCATACCAATTAGCTGCTCTCCTGAGACTTTCTTCAAATCACCGGTCCCTGTATAGGGGGCTAATGCAACTGTAGGCGGCTCCGGCCGACTGGCCTGAACAGTGCTGTCAGCTTCCAGGCGCAGAAACGTAAAGCCGCCAATTACGAACATGATCCAGGCGAATAGGGTTAGCAGGAATTGGGTGGCGGTTTTCATTACTTCACAGGGTCTTGATTAAACTCAATAATCCGGACCTCACCGTTTTTATCCCTATGCAATGTGGCTGTAAAGATAGAGAGCGTATTAATATTGCAGTTATAATCATTAGCCGCATTTACACTTTGATCGAGCATTTGGGATACGGAATAATTGTCAGCATCATCGTTTATATCTGAAAGATTAAGCTCTGTAGCCGCTGTTCCTTCGACAGCCGCTTTCGCTGGCACATAATAAGTTGTGTATGTATTCCGGGCATAGAAACCTTTCTTATTGACGCCTGTCTTAATCAGAATGGAAAATTGAGGTCTTCCCTTATACCGCATAGCAGCATTAATCACATCCTGACCGGACACATCCTTGTTATCATACATATTGAATTCCGCCTGATTGATCATTTGGGTCTGGGCCAGTGTCTGCTCCTGGGCACGGATAAAGTAATTGTTAATAATCAGATAAATACTTACCCCTGCAGCAACAATTAAGATGGTAACAATAATACCGATAACCCATTTCAGACCCGTTGAAATATTCTCCATCTTCAATAACTCCTTCCTGAATATTTATTTCTGCGTAAACACAATTAAACGCACTTCCTGATTACTGTCCCTGTAAACAACAGCTTTAAAGACGGATAGCGTATTTACCAAATGATTTTTATCTCCGTAGGAGGATGGTATCTTGGTCTGATCCAGCATTTCTGAAACACCGATGCCTGCATCGGAATTTTCAGTTTTCGTCAAATCAACAATAGGCTTATTTATATCAGTAGGCTGAGTATAGTTCTTCCCATATGTATTCTCTGCATAAAACCCTGTAGTATTTTCCCCGGTAATGATCTTAATCGCAAACTGCGGACGCCCCTTGTACCGCATCGCCGCATTGATTACATCCTGGCCGGACACATCCTTGTTGTCATAGCTGTTAAATTCCGCCTGATTAATCATCTGGGTCTGAGCCAGCGTCTGCTCCTGGGCGCGGATGAAGTAGTTGTTAATGATCAGGTAAATACTTACACCTGCGGCGATGATTAGAATGGTAACGATAATGCCGATGACCCATTTTAGGCCCGTCGAAATATTTTCCATGAAGTTCTCCTCCTCACTTTATATTGAAAGGTTGCTTCTATACTCTCAGTCCAACAACACTACTGTGCCTGAAAATAAATAGCCGCAATCCGCTCGTTCTTGTCTTTGATCAGCTTAGCCCTGTACCTGGATTGGGGGCTGACGTAAACCGGGCCGGATGCATTTGAAATTTCCTCATCTGTCCGGGTATAACTAATACTGGTCCCTTCCTTGAACTCCCCGCTTGAATAATTAAAATTACGGCAGGAGCCCTCCCCGCTCGGATTCATACTAAATTCCCTGGTGGATACATCCTGACCGTAGACATAAGGTCTTTGAACATAAAGGCAGAAGCCCGGCTGTGACTCATAGCGGCGGTAAGCCGTAAGAATCTGCGAGCCGCTGACCAGCTGATTGTCGAAGGCGGAATATTGCTGCTCCGACAACGCCCTCGCCTGTGCTGCTGCCTGGCTGTTCGCAAGCTCAACTACAGGCTGTGTTTTCCCCCACAGGAACAGGCCGGAGGATATAATGGCCAGCGTGATCAGAATGGATATGGTTGTTTTCAAAAAGCTTGCTATATTCTCCATGCCTGTAGCTCCTTCACATTTTGCCGGTCACAACAGTCAGGTCGCCCAGCTGCTGGAAGGCCATATAGACGAAGGGAAGCAGTAAATATAAGGTGAACGTTGCCTGCATCGGCAAGAACCCGAACATTTTGCCCAGTGTACTTTTCCTGCTGATTACCTTCTCGTAGTGCTCCTTGCGCTGATCCATCGCGAACGCTCTTTCGGCATCCATATCATCGAATGCTTTTTTTACCGGAATCAGATCAGCAGCAACCTGCAGGCGGTCAGCCAGCCGTTCCAGGGGAACAAAACGTGCATCCTCCTTCAGCTTCTCAATGGCATCCCAGCCACCCGCTTCATAATCCAGCATGCAGCGCAGCAGCTGCCGCTCAAAAATATAACTGTAACGGTGCAGCCACTCTATAATTTCATACACGCTGATATTCGGAAATTGCGACAGCATCATCGACAGCGTATTGAAGCCGTCCACCTCATTCTGCATTTCCCATTTCCGCAGCTGGGTTCGGATAATCAGGTAAGCATCCGGGAGGAAGAAGCCTGCCGCAGCCAGCCCGAATGCCAGCAGCAGCTCATACCATTTGTAATATTCCCGGTGGTACTGCTCCACTCTGTTCATCAGCTGCTGTGCATAGGCATTCTGGTCCAGGCTGGACTGAAGAAACGGCTTATGCTCGGCCTGCTCCTGAATATATAGCAGCATCTGATCCGGTGTAATATCTCTCGCTACCAGCTCTCCGATCAGCGACTGCTCGAAGGCATAACGTTCCTCACTGAGCATCTTCTGGGATTCCGTCTGATTCCCGCCCGTCGTAATCAGTACATTGGGATGGAGGAGGTTATGTCTGATATTCACATGGATAGAGAACTGAATAATCACTACGAGCAGGAATATGCCCACTGCAGCCAGGGTCTTCTGTAAGTAGTAGGCATGATGGGAGAGGCCGGAGTTGGCATCCTTCAGAACACCCGCTACCTTAAAGTGGACGGGTTCATGCTCTTCCGGAGTAATCCGGTCCGTTACTCTGTAGACCCACTTGTTCTTCAATAGCCGGTTTAACCACTTGCCTTCATCCTTAATAGCCTGCGTATCCTCATCAACACCCTTCAGAATCCGCAAGGCAACGAACGATACAATAAACGTAATGTACAGCAGAATCAGTGAATACAATCCCCAAGCGGAATTATAGTAATTAGTCACAATCGGGAACATGCTCTCTGCCCATTTACGGATCGGGTCCAGCATGAATACCGGTGACACCGCTACAAAGACAATCCCGTACAACAACCGGTCAATCCGCTCACGGCGGTTGATATCCATATGGATCTCTTCTCTGATATTGCCAAGCATGGACAGATAGATAGAGCGCTCGCCCTTATGAATATCCGCATCGCCATATTCACCTATCTTGTAGCTCACTCCGGCCAATTGCTTCATATACCGGTTAGGTGCAACCTCATAATACCGCTGCAGCTCATCTTCCGGGTCCACCGCTGCAAGAATGCCGGCAATCTGTCTGGCATGCATAGCCACCATAGGCTTGGAACGCTCTGCAGAATTCTCCAGGCTGACCTGCACCATATGTGTCTGATGATATTCATGGCGGATATCCAGAATCATGGAAGACTGGTCATACAGCATCTGCTTGGCCAGACGGCCTATGAAGAGGTCGCTTAGAATTCCTCCCAGATAAATGGAAACCAGCATAATGGTTGCACGGCTGACCCAGGAAGAGGTCCAGAGAAAGGACAGCAGCGAGATCAGCAGAATACAGGCAACGATCATTAGAGTCAGTGCAGCTGCACGGCTTCTGATCATAATTTCATTTCCGGCATGAATTAAGGTGAGGCGGGACCGCATCCGGTGGAGCAGTTTTTTGATGACCGGAAGTTCATCAAGTACCGGATAGGCCTTATGAGCTTGTTCCAGCCATCTTTTGTCCTTGGTACGTGTAGGCAGCAGTGCCTTGAGGCGCCTTTGCTCCTGATATTGCGTGCCCTTCAGCTTACGCTGCACAATGCTGAGCAGGACAAGCAGGAGAGCCAGCAGGATGACGGATGTAACGAGAACAATCAGCACTATATTTTGCAGACTCATGCAGATTGCCCCCAGTACTTATCAATAAATGCAGTGAACTCCGCCGCATCATCCTCATCCATGTTTTTGCGCATTTCATCAATTTTCCGGCTGCTGATTGGATGCTTGACCACGTATTCTCCGGCTTCCCAGACAATGATATCCTTGTAATCATAAGAACGCCTGTCAGTCATCCGCCCGAAATATTCAGTCATGGTATCCATAAAAGCATCCAGCTTGTCCGTAATTTCAGCGCGCTCCGCGTAACTCCGGGGATATTCGAACTGAGGGTCGGCCGGAATAATCTCTGTAATCCGCTCAATATAACGTTTGCCGGCTCTGAGCACCAGATGGACGTTGAAGCCCAGCGCCTCAACCACCTGCACCTCGGCAATTTTTTCATTGCTGAATGCTCCCGAGGCAATCAGGCTGTTGCGGAGTGCACTGACGAGATTCGCCAGTGTTTTGCCGTGATGGGTAAACAAGGTATACTCAGAGGCCACCTGGGCTGCCTGAATGACATAACTGACCACACTGTGAGTGGCGGCTTCGCCGACAATGTTAACCGCACCATCTGTTTTCTTTTGTACATCCAGCCCGTCCTGACCGCTGACCGAGGGCGTTTCCCGAAAAGAAAGGATATTTTTACCCGGATACATTTTTCTCGCCCAAATTTCAAAAGAGGTCTCCTGAATCCGGATATTCTTCGCATCAATATATTTGATTAGCGCTTTGAGCAGCGTTGTTTTACCCGATCCCTGTCTTCCTGTAATTGCAGTTACTTGATGACCAAGGATGAGGTAGACCAGCATATGAATAGCAAGCGGCGCACCCTGATCTTTGATCTGCTGGTCCAGTTCTACCAGTGAATCATTGAATTTGCGGACAAAGAACGCCCAGCTCTCTGCCATTTTGGGCCTCACCACCACGACACGGCTACCGTCAGCCATATCGTTGATGATATAACCCTTGGATTCATTCAGCTGGCCTGGATTGCCGAAGCCGTAAATGTTCTGGCAGACCCGCTTCAGCTCCTTTTCGGAACCGAAGCTCAAGAATTCCAGATGAAGCGATTTCCCCCGGTAAAACGTCCATACCGCATCATAGGATTGCGGAATGAAATGCTGCTGTTTGGTATATTCCAGAAAATCAGTGGTTTGCACGACATCCGGAGGCATCCCGCTTGTTCCGCCATTCACACCGTCGATATTCTGATCCCGCAGCTCATCAATGACCCCAAGACCTTTATAAATTTGATAGGCCCGTTGTACAATAATTTCAATCTTGTCCTGCATGGACAATCCCGGATGCTCCGATTGATAGATGTGGCGGATCTGCTCTTCTGTAATCTTGTATCCCCGGGAACCGTCAGGCAGTCTTTGCAGAGTATCCAGACTATATTTGCTTACCATTACATTAAAGGCATCCTGCCCGTGATCTTTCTTGAAGACATGGAGCAGGATATCGAAGCAATCCTGTGAAGTCAGACGGCCCGCATGGCCGAAGCTGATGATCTTGTCCACATTTCCTTCATCCAGACCATAGGTCTGCACCAGCAGATCCTTCATGTACAGCTTGACGTATTTCTTGGCGGATAAATCACCATGCATGCAGCTTCTAAGTGCCTTCTGCAATTCTCTGCGCCGTGCTTTGCGGCGGTTATATTCTTCTTCGCTCGGACTGCCTTCATAGAGGGAAGAGGCGATAATCTCCTCGAACGCACGTCTCAGAAACAGCACGATTTCATTCATATCGTATTTCAGCTGCACGGATGGCGGAGCCGAGTTTTTACGTCTGCCCAGCCATAAGAACAGGAATACTCCAATAATAATCAGGACTATAAATATCAGGATAAGATTAATCATTTGCAGCTTCCAATTCCGGCAAGGCGGATATTTCCAGCGTCTGAAGAATAAGCTGGCCCATCCCCCGCACTGCAGCAGTGAAAGTTCCGTCTTCACTAAATTCCAGAAAACGGGTCCGGACCTCCCTAGCTTTCAGCAGGAACGGCACGGTCCGGCGCTCGTTCTGTGCATCCATGAACCCGGTATGATAAGGAACTATGCCGACAGCAGATTTTTTCAGCCGGTATTGTTTAATAATTCTTTCCTTATTCATCCTTGAGCTGCGCTCGTAGGCACCCAGGCAATAGAGCACTTGCTTGTCGCCCGGCACAGGCGATCTTCCGCTTGTCTCAAAGTAGGTGTTCAGGCTCACCTGATTTTGACTCAGGTTCACAACAATCAAATCCGCCTGCTCCATAACCAGTGATACCACCTCCGGGTCATCTTCGGCCGAGAGGTCCACAAACAGAAGATCATAAAATCTTCTGTAATCTTTGAAAATATGCGGAAGTAAAAGCTTGGCCGTGTGCTTCTCTGTATTCAAAGATCCGCTTAACAGCTCCAGGCGGTCTTTAAGAATAGATTCCGCATGATCTCTTATCCCCTCGGGGGTAAGCATCCCGCACTGCACCAGCCGCTCAATGGCATCGATCCCCCCGGAAGTCGCCGCCTGAGCAGCCGCCCTTGTCTGAGAGAATACATGTTCAAGCACCCCTTGCTTCAAATGCGTGTGCGTCATCAGCACCCGGATATGATGATCCAGTGCAATCGTTGCCGCCACAACGGCCATATTTGAAGTTGTTCTCCCCTGCCCTCGGGCAGGCCCCCAAAACGCTACCAGCACCTTTACTCCCCCCGTTTCCTCGCATACTGCCATAATTTCTTGATGTCATTCTTAGGCACATTGCCGATTTCAATTAAAAAATCATTTACAGCCACGGCAAAATCCTTATCCACCTTAAGATTCACCCGTCCATCATGAACCCAGTCAATTCTCCGCTCTGCGCTGGTAATATAACTAATCTTGGAGGTGATTACCGGGTAATACCGGTCCACATATTTCAGTCCAAGCCCGCATTCCTCTTCGATAACAACCAGAAGAGCAGGCATATGCTTTTGATCCAGCAATTTATCCACATGTTCCATAGCCTGGCGCTCGTAGCTGGTTGCAAACACAATCTGCTCATCCTCCAGTCCTTCCGGATAACCATGATGCCAGTCATACAGGACAATATCCGGTCTGTCAGCCACATCCGGCTCAGCATCCCGTATCTGTATACCGGATACTTCTCCATCGAAATATTGATAATGCCTGTGGTTGTCCGAAATGATCATGACGTCATTGTTGTAATAGCCTTTTAACAGAATAGCGGCTACCAGGATGAAATCATGTTTCTCACAATCTCCGGCGACAACAATATTCAAATCTGTCACTCTCCTTCCAGCAGACTGTCTTCGCCTGTAGCTTCTGTATTCATCCCGCCCGCCGAACTCTGGTCTGCGCTGGAATCCACAGGTGCCTGATTACTCTGGTCAATGATTCCGTTAACCGATTGGCTGTTGTCCACTTGGGCAGCCTCAGCGGCTGCAGCTCCCTGCTCCGATTTCCGCTTAATTACACCGCTGCCGCTAGGGGCGTCGGCCCCGACACGTATGTTATCTTCATCTTCAAGGGCTTCAAGCCGTTTCTCCAGCTCTTTACGCAGATCCTCAGCCAGGCTCCACTTGGCCTGATCAATAATAAAGGGATTGCTTTTAATGACTTTCAATACATCCAGGTTAGGCACATAATTCACTACTGGCTCCGGCTGAAGCTCAGGCTCCACATACTGCTTCATATACAGCTCAGCATTGTTAATATAGGCATCCACTAAGGCTGCCTGAAGCAGCTGCGCTTCTTCTTCACTATCGTTGAAGAATGTATACTGATTCCCCAGGTCAACATCCTCGAGCGATTTCTTTCCAACAACTATGTAATCCTCACCGTTAGGAAATACGATTCGGATATCGACAACATCCCGTTTGGTCAGCCGCAGCGGAAGCTTGATATACTCTGTCTCTTCCTTACGTTCCGAAGGCTCAAGTCTCGCCTCATCACGCACCATCTCAGTAGTTACCGCTGTCCCCGGCATGGCATTGATCTTCAGGTATTTGCCGACGATTCCCTTGGAATCGCCGATCAGATTGTCCGGAGAAGAGAATTTGGGAAGCTTCTCTGCCATTACATCCTCTGCGGTAATTGCCTCACCGGCAAGCTTGGCGGAGACGAGAACATAGGCTGTCTGGGACTGGTCCATATACCGCTGCAGGACATCATCCTTGTCCGCCAGCTGTGCTTCATAAGCGGCCCGCTCATCAATTAGCCTGGCATTGTAGTGACGGTAGGTTGCGAACCATACCCCGGATGTTGCGACGGCAACAAGACAACCTGAAATTATCGTGTATCTCAACATTTTTTTCCGCTTGCGTACTGCCACTTCATGACCTCATTTCCATCCCTATTTGATTTTCCCTGTCTTTTTCGCTGCAGCTGCAGCTGCTGCTTCAGCCGCAGCCTTTTCACTGGCTTGCCGCTGTGCTTCCTTCACTCTTGCAGCCTCCGCCTCTTCTGTCCGCTGTAATTCAGTTGCATAACTCATCATTTCTGATTCAATCTGGACAATGGCGGCCTTGAACTGATTCATTTTCTTAATCCATTCTGTGCAATGCTGCTTAAACTCCTCACCGCCCATATCTACCCAGTAATCAGATACGCCTCCGATCGCAGTACTCATCTTGTCGCTGCATTCCTGGGCAGGAGCAAGCAGCTGATGGCAATTAAAAGCCATACTTCTAACCAAACCTGAATTCATAGCAGCCTCCTAGTTATGAATTAACGGCTCTCCGGAACAAATGAGAAACCGATACCTATTAACAGCAAAGTCACAAATAATACCGTTCCTGCGATGATCCAGAACAGCGTTTGCTTACGGATAAGCTTCTTCTGGACGGTCAACAGCTTCATAACCCATGCGACAGCCGCTTTATCCGGATAGAGCGGGTCCTGATGCGCCGGCATCAATGTTGCTTCAATTTCCGGGAAATCCTTCTTTAGCACTTGCAGCACTTCCTGATGCCCGTTCTCCAGCAGCAGTCTGCATCGCTTGCGTTCAAACGGGTTCAGGGTATTCAGCTTCTCTTTCAGCAGTTCATATTTCCACATAGCCCCGTTGCCTATCATCATTGGAATTTGTGAGTTCCACCACAGCTCCAGCCCGCCAGTCCCCTTCCGTTCACGGTGAATATCGAGCCAAAGAATGATATGTGTGAAGCCGCTGGCCAGAAGCTCGGACATATCCCAGGAATATCCGCGGCGGTAAAAAGTAACGCCTTCATATTCAAACATAGTGGACACGGAGTCTTCCTTCTCACCTTTAAATACAATCTGTTCAAGTGAGCCGATTTCCGGCCGGTCATCTCCGCAGACCAGTGGCTTCCAGCCCAATTCAGCCAGTCCTGCCGCAACCAGAAAAGCAGCTGCACCTACATCCTCTTCCCCGCCAACGCCGCACACCCCAATAACGAGGGGAACATTGCTGCCCAGTATTCTCTGACCCGTTACAGGCGCAGTTTGCTCCTCAGACGGTAGGGATTGCTCCAGGCTTTCCAGCGTTCCTGTTACGGAAGGTGCCGGAGACTCTGTTCTTGCCGGAGGCCTTGACCTTGTTGCAGTAGCCGCTGTGGCTGGACGCGCAGCATTGGCAGCCCTCCCGGTGTTACCTGCCGGAGCTTGCAGAGCGGCTGCGGGCTGCGGGCGGGTAAGCGACTGGACCGCTCTTACGGGAGCGGGCGGAAGCTCTTCCCTTACCGGAGCAGAGGTAGTTGCTGCCGATTGGCCTCTAAAGGAGAAAAGCCCCTTCTTCTTTCCCAGGATATGATAGTAATCCCTTGTTGTTTTCTTTTCCTTAATCCAGTTCAGCAGATCATCGCCCTGGAATTCGGTGGTGAACTGCAGATCATGAATGTTCATATTTACCATAGACCGGATGAACTCAATATCTGTACGCAGCGCAGGGTCCAGCTGTACAATCAGTCTTGTATGCTTGAGATACTTGCGGATCAGTGTCATGAATCCGGTAATATCAGCAGCCTTAACCGGTGTACCCAGACCCGCTCCGCCCTCCATGATTACGATTGAGGAAGGATCGACCTCTTTACTGCTGAACCCGCTGATAAAGCTATGTAAGGTGGAGTGCTTACCTGAAATAACGTAGCCCTCATGCTCCAGCGCCCTTGACAGAAGCATAATGAGTTCAGGTGAGCAAACTAAATGTACGCTTTTCATAAGAAACCTCCTCGGGTAATTCACCCGCTTAGTAAGGTAATATCCGGATAATTGACCCGTCTCCCTGAATTACATCTGCCAGAAGCACCTGCAGTCCAAGCTCCGACCATCCCTCTCCGGTACTGCTGACCTCACATTTGAATTCCCAATCATCGGGGAGCCAGTTTGCCTGCTTCAGAAGCTCCACACATTCCCCCGCCGTAAGGAAGAGCGACACCTCCAGATCGAGTTCCTTCTCTCCTTTGCCTTTAAACTGAAATGTTGTTAATGCTGTCGACATATACGGCCTCCTCTGAGCGATGTGTTTCTTGCAGCCAAGCTATCATTCCCTCTACCGCTGCTGCAAAATGAACAGGAGTTCTCATGACTCGTTCTTCTGTCCCGCGTTGCAGCAGCGACATATGATCTTCATGTATCAGCAAATTCAGTTCACGTTGTACTTGTACCTTCTCCTCAGTGCATTGGATTTCCGCCAGAGAGAGTACTGATGCACCGGCCAACAGCATTTGTTCCACCCATTTTTCCAGGTCAGACTCTTTATCTGCAACAAGAAATTGTTCTGAGTTACCCAGACCTTGCACTAACGGGGTTCTGTTCACTACCTGGAACACCAGCTCATGCCACGCATAAATTTCCTGCACTTTATAGCTGCTGCCATCCGGCTGATGTTCAAGCTCAAACCAGGCGCCGTCCCGGAAGAAATAGTAGACCTTAAGCGTCTGCTGATACTTTTGTATAATCTGACACAGATATGCCGTACTGCCTGAGGCGATACGGATAAATTCATGAAGCCCTTCCTTCACCTGCGCGTTCCCCATAAAATCAGTCTCCAGATACCCTTTCCTTTCAAGCGATCTCATCTGTGCATCCATAAGGGCGCGCAGACTGCGCTCAGACTCCGCCTTGAGATCCGTATCCAGTCCCGGAAAGCTGTTTCCTCCCGTTAATGCCGTCAGATAGATAATTTCCAGAGCATGCAATTCAAACACCTCACGAGCTGGTTTCATCGCTTCTTTCACCTGCTTATCTATAGTTCTGTTATCATTTTGAGCCGCCGGATTACCCCTTCTGTAAGCAGCATCGCCTCACTGGCGTCCATTCCCCTGTTAAGCTCGTCGTAATCAAGGTGTTCCATCACGGCAGCATAGCATGTGTGATCACTTGGTGCTCCGCCCGACAACAGCGCATTTCCACTGTTAATCAGTTCACC
This sequence comes from Paenibacillus sp. FSL H8-0259, assembly GCF_037963255.1. NCBI lineage: Bacteria > Bacillati > Bacillota > Bacilli > Caryophanales > Paenibacillaceae > Paenibacillus > Paenibacillus sp. FSL H8-0259. Next base: position 1,528,227 of record NZ_CP150147.1, on the reverse strand, counting down.
CGCAAGTTCAGTGGTTAATTGCATTTTACTCAGCTCAACAGCATTGCTGCCGACCATCAGGAGCACACCCAGCTTGCCGCCAAATCTCGCAATCCGCTCTAGGTGATCCAGGGATTCATTGTCCATCAGATCAAAGGCTGATTTGAAATGCGGCATCAGAATTACGAGAAGCGGGTATTGGGACAGAATATAACCAGCTTCGTCAAATGCCCCAGGCTCCGGAGAATCGGCAAAGGCCTGCCTGGCATCATTTTTTCGCAGCTGCAGCTGTTCAATGAGTGATTGTGTAAGTTCCAGGAACGCTTCAGCCGTGTCCATATAACGGGTAAGCACAGGGTTGGCCCTCAGGCCCGCCAAGTTGGCCACACCGCTGTCGAGCAGATAGAATTCCTTAGTGACCTGGTTTGCCGAATCATGAAAAGTTTGCACTAATGAGTTGAACCTGAAATCCACCTGCTGCAAGCCGGTGTACGATACAACAAAGTTACTGACATGCTTGATATTGATCGCTGCCGGAAGTGTGGTATTCCAATCCAACCCTGCCGGTACAAGATATTCTCCATCCTCCGGTTGCGCCTTGGAGGCGCACTCCAGAAGCTCTTCCAGCGAAAGCTTGTCCGGAATTACGGCAATACCTACCGGTTCAATCTCTCCGGCCACAGCTTTCATCTCTGCACTAATCCTGCGGAGTGAGGCTGCAACCTGATCATCTGAGCTGCCTTCCCCCGGAAGTGCAGTATGGAATTCCAGAATCCGGTTATCTTTGAGCAGCCCGCGTCCCACAGTGCTCGTTGGCTCCATCCCGTCCGTTCGGCCCAAAATGCTGCTGTAATCCAGCCTGTCAGACATTTGGAACACCAGAGCCTGCTTGACATTCTGGCTGATCCGGTAGGGATAGGAGCTGACAGCATTGGCTGCAAATACAAAATAAATCCCGTAGTTACCGCCTTCTCGTACCAGCTTCGCCAGATCTAATACATGGTCATCGTATGCTTCTGCAAATCCGGTGTAGTTATCAAGGAGAATAACAATGTATGGAACCTTGTCACCAGATGCTGCGCAGTAAGACACCAGATTACTAATGCCAAGCTGCGAGAATTTACGTTTGCGTTCATCCAATTGGGACAACAGCCAGCTGATCAGTTTAGCAAGCTTCTGTTCCTCCTCTGGATAAATAATATCTCCCAGATGAGGCAGCTCATGAAAGACACCCAGTGTCCGTGTACCGAAATCCAATATGTAGAAATGCACGTATTCAGGATCATATTTCAGGGCAAGCGACATAATAATGGTCTTCAAAAGCATGGTTTTGCCGCTGCTCGGCGCCCCGTACACAAGCAAATGTCCATTCTGGTTAAAATTAATGTCCAGATTGTATTGATCCTGATCTGCAGGGTTATCTACCCGCCCAACGGTTGCCGTCAGATTATCCGTTGGCTGCTGCCAGTGGACTCCATTCCAGATTTGCTGCGGCTCCAGCACTTCCGTAAGCAGGAGAGTCTCCGGAAGCGGAGGAAGCCATAGCTGGAAAGCCTCCCGGATGGAGTGCTCAGCCGAAAGGGCAGCGATGTGATTAACCACTGCCTGAAGCTCGCTTAGTTGCGAAGCCCCGTCACCACTCTTCACCTTCGGCAGCAGGGATCTCCGCTCACCGCCCAGGGTGACAATCTCCATCTGAGGTCTTTCATCGCCAGCCGAATCACCACCCGCGTACGGTGCTCCGCTCCAGGAGGACTGGAATAGGGTGAAGACCTCATTATTGCCGACCTGCAAATATCCGCGGCCCTTCTCTTTGATCTCTGCCGCTTCAGGGCGTTTCAGCATTTCCTGGCTATCCGATGGTGTCTGCACCTTCAGACATAGCTTGAAACGCGAGTTACTCCAAATCTGCTCATCGACTACTCCAGATGGCTTCTGGGTTGCCAGTATTAAGTGGATACCCAAGCTTCTTCCGACCCGCGCCGCACTGACCAGCTCTTTCATGAATTCCGGCTGATCCGATTTCAGCTCCGCGAATTCATCCACCACTATGATCAGATGCGGCAACGGAAGACTGACTTCCTTGTTGCGGTACAGGATGATGTAATTATCAATGCTGGTTACACCGGCATCACTGAACAGCCGTTGTCTGCGCAGCAATTCGCTTTTAATGGATGCGAGGGCGCGGTTAATCTGGTTGCCGCCCAGGTTCGTGATCGTTCCTACCAAATGGGGTAGCCCCTGAAACGCATTGGCCATTCCCCCGCCCTTGTAGTCAATCAGGACAAAAGCAACCTCATGGGGATGATAATTTACCGCCAGACCCAGCAGCAGGGATTGTAGCAGCTCACTCTTCCCTGAACCGGTGGTCCCGGCAACCAGTCCATGCGGACCGTAGCTTTTTTCATGCATATCGAACAGCAGGGACTTCCCGCCCGCCCCGAGTCCCAAGGGAATAGACAGCGTCCGGTTGGCCTGATTCTTAGACCAGCGCTGTAGCACATTCAGCTCCTCCACCTGCTCTACCTCAAAGCTCTCCATGAAGGTGACCATTGACGGAATATAACTGTTATTTTGCCCCTCCTTGATTCTAAGCGGAGATAACGAACGGGCAAAAAACTCTGAATGCTGCTTATCCAGAGAATCAACTGTAAAATGATCTGCTAAATGATTTAATAGCTGCCTCGTATCTTTGCGGACCATTCCTTTACCGTCCCTGATTTCAAGAATGGCCTGGCAGTTCAGCGGCAACGCAACATCTATCTTCTCAGAGATAAAAATACTCGTCGCGCCAAGCACAGAATTATTGGACAGCAAAATCTTCATCATTTCTGTGCTATCCCACAATTCAGGAGCAAACACCAGGAATACATAATGTGGGGTCTGCAGCGTCTGCAAGCCATAGCCGCTCTGGCCGCTTTCCTCTCTTTTTCTAAGGATAGGGAGCAGTTCATCGGCAAAATTGGAGGCTTCGTAAGAGGTCGTAGCCAGACTTCTAAATCTCCGGCCTTTGTCCCATGTATGGGGCAGCCATTTCAGCCATGCCCAGTGTTCCAGATCCTCAGGCTGCATCACACATACGATTCTTACGTCATCGTAGCCCTGATGTGTAGTCAGATGAACGATAGCTGCATTCAGAAAATCGCGAACCTCCCGCTTTCTGCCGAATATGCCAAGCGTATTAATATTGCTAAGCGGAATGTACACAGGAATATCTCTTACGAAATACATTTCTTCGCAGATTTTGGCAGCGATTTCTTCAAGCGGATTATCGTCGTCGATTGCTTTGGTTCTGGGGCTGTATGTAGGTACCAGTGAAATGGGCTGTATCCCCACTCCGATCCGGATATTCAAGAAATCATCTTCAATTGCCGTTCTCTCCCATAGCTGCTTGCTTCTGCCGCGGACGATTTCAATGCAGCTGGAGATATCCGGATGTATGTATGTATAAGCCTCACGCTGCGTACTGGCAGCATTTTGCAGCTCATTGCGGACTTGGAATAAATAATTCAGATATTTCTTCTCCAGCTTCTTATTTTGCTCCAGATGCTTCTTCACACTGGATTTGTAATTCATCACCGAGATCATAACTGTTAGAAACGTCATACTCATCGTCGAGATCAGCATCGTATACGATCTGGTCAAGGTTGACATGAAAATTGCAATCAGCATCATCCCGATCGGCGGAATAATAATGGTCAGCCAGGAGAAGGTCGGTTTGCCCGAAGGCTTGGCAGGGTCCTCCAGAGCCAGTTCGCCTTCCGGATAGCTTGGTTTAATTCTAGGGGTTCTTTGTACCTGATTGGTTAGCATTTCTTGTACGCTCATTTTTTTCATCACCACTGGATAGGAATTTTGGATTACCAAGCTCATTTAATTTAAAATTTTTAATAAAAAAATATAAAATTTCATTAATTTGGGATTTATATTTAGCATTATCGGTAATCCTCGACAATAGTTTATATTTTCCATAACATTTATTGTTAATATAGTTCATTAATCCCTAATTAGTCACCCTTCTCTTTAACGTATTAAAATTAACAGAGCATAAAGATATAGTTCAATAGCCACTATGCTCATTTCTGCAAGCACCGGAATTATGCATAATGGCATATTTACTTTTTTTACCTAACCCCGATTATATTTACCATCCGTTTTCTATCTTTACTTAAAATGTATTTTTTTCGTTAGTACACCCCCGTCAAACTTTTTTATTTATTTATCAGCCAACTGCCGGCTTCTCTACTTCAGGACTTCAATACTATGAATAATGACTGTGTCAAAACTATTCCATTGTCCTATTAAAATAAAATACCTGCGGGAATTTACTTCTTAGCCTCAAGTTTTGAAGTACTCAAAAACAAATAGGCCGCCAAAATGGCGGCCTATTCTTCTGCTGCTGAACCTAGTTCAGGTATTCTGCTTGATTTCATATCCGTTTTTTGTCCTTACCCTTTAACCGCACCGCCAGTAAGTCTCCGGACCAATGTTTTGAAGCCGAAGAGGAAGCGGAGATCAGCGGAAGCGTGCCCAGGGTCAGACCCAGGATACTTGCCGAATAATCCGTAAGGAGATCAGCCCCAGGGTGCTGATGCCCGGCACCAGGAACGGAACTACGATTCTTGTGAGAATGGCCGATTCCGAGCAGCCGTCGATCCGCGCGCTTTCGATGACCTCGGTCGGGACTGAGGCGCGGATGAACTGGGTCATGAAGAATACGCCGAAGGCGTTGTTCAGTCCGGCCAGAATCAGCGGCGCATGGGTGTTGTTGAGGTGGAACCACTTCATTTCCATAACATAAGCAATCAGGCCCAGGGCACCATATCGTATACTTTCTCCAGTGCAAGCGGCTCATCATCCACAAGCATGACCGAAATTACAAAATCCATTGCACCCCCCGCTCCTGTCGATGTCTAATATATATGCAGGTATAACGGAACATAAGGCGCCATCAATGGATGTACCCACAACAACAAAAAAAGCAACTCATCCGGAGACAAGTCGCTATTCTAAACGCTCTATTTATATAACAAAAAAACCCTTGAATCATCAAGGGTTTCCTGTCCATTACAATTATGCGGTAGAGAGGACTCGAACCTCCACGGGTATACACCCACTACCCCCTCAAGATAGCGTGTCTGCCATTCCACCACTACCGCATATTGGTGACTCGTATGGGATTCGAACCCATGTTACCTCCGTGAAAGGGAGGTGTCTTAACCCCTTGACCAACGAGCCAGATGATAAGCTTGTGTGTTTGTCACAACAAAAATGAGTATATCAAACCTCGCTAAATTTGACAAGCCTTTTTCCAAAAGAAAATATCAGGGAGAAATACGGCGTGCAGCCTCCGCTTCTCCCCATCCCAGCCCCGCCTTCCCGCGAGGACAGAAACTATATTCTCCCATTCTTAAATACGTCCGCCAGCGGCAGCTAGGACACGGATTCCATCGGCACATTCATAGCCCAGACTCTGCGCTACTGCGGGATTCGTTACGTGTCCAGCTACCACATTCAAGCCGCGGGCAAGCGCCGCATTATTGACCGCAGCCACATGAATGCCATGATTGGCAATCTGCAGCGCATAAGGGATCGTCACATTGGTCAGTGCCAGTGTAGAGGTCCGGGCGACCGCCCCCGGCATATTGGCCACCGCATAGTGCACCACGCCATGCTTCACATAGGTCGGGTTCTCATGGGTTGTAATCCGGTCGATGGTCTCAATCGAGCCGCCCTGATCAATCGCCACGTCCACGATCACAGAACCCTCTGCCATTTGCTGCACCATATACTCTTTGACCAGCTTCGGCGCACGGGCACCGGGAATCAGTACAGCCCCGATCAGCAGATCGGCTTTGCGGACAGCCTGCTCAAGATGATAAGAATCCGACATCACCGTAATGAGCCTACCGCCAAAAATATCATCCAAAGCCCGCAGCCGGTTCGCATTCAGATCCAGGACTGTCACGCGTGCCCCCATCCCCAGGGCAATCTTCGCCGCATTGGTGCCGACAATACCGCCGCCGACAATCACTACCTCTCCAGGCTGAACTCCCGGCACACCGCCCAGCAGGACGCCTTTGCCTCCCTGCGGCTTCTCCAGCAGCCCGGCACCGATCTGCACAGCCATCCGTCCGGCAACCTCGCTCATCGGGATAAGCAGCGGCAGGGAGCCATCTTCAAGCTGGATGGTCTCATACCCTACCGCCGTCACCCCGCCCTCCACAAGCGCCTTGGTCAGAACCGCCTCCGGCGCCAGATGCAGATATGTGAAGAGAATCAGGCCTTTGCGGAAATAAGCATATTCCTCCGGCAGAGGCTCCTTCACTTTAATGATCATCTCCGCCTTGCCCCAGACTTCCGCAGCGGTGTCCAGAACTTCAGCACCTTTATCCAGGTATTCTTGATCTTCGAAGCCGCTGCCTGTGCCGGCAGAGGCCTGGACGAACACCTCATGCCCCGCCTTCCGGAGTGCTTCTACCCCGGCCGGGGTTATGGCGACGCGGTTCTCATTATTCTTGATTTCTGCGGGTACGCCAACAATCATGCTGATTCCCCCTCAAAGTTTTGTAAGCATAACCTTCCTTGATATAACATCGGCAAAACTCGCTTCGGAAGCACAGGCAAAGTTTGGTGAGCATAGTGATATGAGAAAAGAAAGGCTCAGAATTGAGCCTTTCTCTTCTCAGCTAAGGTGATGCAGGAGGCCGCACGGCCTCCTGCGGTTTAGAACCCCAATTCCATTCACCTTAGTATATGCGGATTTCCTTCTTAAGGATTAACCTTTGTTTCGAAGGTCTGTTTACCGTCAACGAATTTCAGAACGACAGCCGCTTTAACCGGGTCATGTGTTTCGTTCAGGGTAATTTTGCCTGTAGCGAGCTGCAGATCTTTGGTTGCTGCCAAAGCTTCTGTAATTTTGGCCGGATCAGCTTCACCGGCACGGGTGATGGCATCAGCCACCAGCTTCAGTGCATCGTAACCAAGGGCAGCCATACCATCCGGAACTGCACCGCCGTTAGCTGCTTTGTAAGCTTCAACGAAGCTCGTTACTTCAGTAGCTGTATCTTCAGGCGAGTAGTGATTGGACATGTAAGTGTTCTCCAAGGCTTCTGAACCAGCGATTTCAGCCAGCTGCGGAGAATCCCATCCGTCGCCGCCCAGGAATGGAACGGTAATACCCATTTCACGGGCCTGTTTCACGATTTTACCAACCTCTTCATAGTAGCCCGGCAGGTAAATTACATCGGGGTTAGCTGCTTTGATACGTGTCAGAACGGCTTTGAAGTCAGAGTCTTTCTGTTGGTAGGACTCCTGGCTCAGCACTTCGCCGCCTTTAGCTTTGAAGGTCTCTTCGAAGAACTTCTGCAGACCTTTGGAGTAGTCACTCGAAGTATCTGTATAGATTACTGCTTTTTTGGCTTTCAGGGAGTCGATTGCAAAGTTAGCCATCACTTCACCTTGGAATGGATCGATAAAGGCTGCGCGGAACACATATTCATTCACATTGCCACTGCGCTCATCTACAGTAACTTTAGGGTTGGTGGCACCTACTGCAACGAGTGGAATCTTCTTCTCGGTAGCAACCGGAACGATACCCAGCGTATTGGTAGAAGTGGAAGCACCAATGATTGTAACAACCTTATCATTGGTAATCAGCTTCTGTGCTGCTTGCGTTGCTTCTTCAGACTTCGAAGCGTTGTCGGCAATTACCAGTTCCAACTGCTTACCAAGAATCCCGCCCGCTGCGTTGATCTCATCAACAGCCAGCTTCGCGCCCTTCGATGCGGAGTCGCCGAAAGAAGCTTGACCGCCTGTGAGCTCAAGGTCAGCCCCGATTTTGATTGTGCCTGCGGCAGCATTTCCGCCGCTTGCAGAGTTACCGCTGTTCTCTGTGTTGTTGCCACAGCCCGATGCTAATACCGCAGTCAGTACTGTCGACAAAATAATGGCCCCAATTTTCTTCATTGTTTCTCCCAGCCTCCCGATTAATTAATTTTTATATGTTGTTTCTGTGATGCTGCTGTAGTTAGGCGTATCTGTTTAGTGACCAAGATAAGCCATTTTGATTTCATCGGAATCGGCCAATTCCTTGGCGTCTCCTTCAAGTACTACCCTGCCTGTCTCCAGAACATAGGCACGGTCGGCGATTTTGAGCGCCTGATGTGCATTCTGCTCAACCAGCAGCACAGTGGTTCCCGCGTCATTGACTTCTTTAATGATTTTGAAAATATCCTGGACCAGCAGCGGCGCCAGCCCCATGGACGGTTCATCCAGCAGCAGCAGCTTGGGGTGTCCCATAATCGCCCGCCCCATGGCAAGCATCTGCTGTTCCCCGCCGGACAGCGTTCCGGCCTGCTGCTTCTTACGTTCCAGCAAACGGGGGAAGGTATTGTAGACTCTCTGGAAGTCAGCTGCCAGGCTGCTGGAATCCTGCAGATAAGCACCCAGCTCCAGGTTCTCCTCAACGGACATATTCGCGAAGACACGGCGTCCTTCAGGACAATGAATTAGCCCTTCCTTAACAATCGCTTGAACACTTTGATTGACAATCGATTTATCCAGGAATTCAATACTTCCTATCTTGGGTTTAAGCAGCCCCGAAAGCGTCTTGAGCAGCGTTGACTTGCCGGCGCCATTGGCACCGATTAGTGTAACGATCTCTCCCTGCTTCACGTTGATGCTGAGATCCTTCAAGGCATGAATAGCTCCGTAATAAACATTGATTCCTTGTACTGTAAGCATAGTTCTACGCCTCCTGTCCCAAATACGCTTCGATAACCTTCGGATTATTCCGGATTTCCACCGGAGTTCCGTCAGCGATAAGGATTCCGCGGTCCAGGACGTAAATCCGGTTGCAGACACCCATAACCAGCGACATATCATGCTCGATCAGCAGAATGGTAAGGTCGAATTCTTCACGGATCCAGGCGATCAGATTCATCAGATCACGTGTCTCGTTCGGGTTCATCCCGGCCGCAGGCTCATCGAGCAGCAGCAGCTTGGGTCCGGCAGCAAGCGCGCGGGCAATCTCAAGGCGGCGCTGGTTACCATAGCTCAGATTGCTGGCTACCTCATGACTCTGATCGGCAAGATTGAATATTTTGAGGATATCCATCGCCTTCTGAGTGATTTCGTCCTCTCCCTTGAAATGCTTCGGCAAACGGAGCATAGACGAGAATAACGAGTGTTTCGCATGCTGATGAAAAGCAATTTTGACATTCTCCAGCACAGTCATAGCCGTAAATAAGCGGATGTTCTGGAACGTACGGGCGGCACCCTTATGGTTAATTTTATAAGGCTTCATACCGCCAATGGATTCGTTATTTAGAAGAATGCTGCCTGATGAAGGGGGGTACACCCCGGTCAGCAGATTGAATAATGTTGTTTTGCCGGCGCCGTTGGGTCCGATCAGCCCAATCAGTTCACCTTTATTAATATGAAGGGAAACCTCACTGACTGCCTTAAGTCCGCCAAAGGATCGGCTGGCCTCCTTAACGTCAAGGAGCACTGCTGCCTTCGATTGCGTCATTTGCCTTAGCCTCCTTTTTGCCGAACTTGCCGAATGAGAATTTGGTTGTGCCCAGCAGACCGCTTGGGCGGAAGATCATCATCAGGATGAGCACGATGGAGTAAATAATCATGCGCCATTCCGGGAATTCCCGAAGGTATGTGTAGAGCAGGGTAACGAACACCGCTCCGACGATGGAACCAGCCGTGCTGCCAAGTCCCCCGAGAACAACCATAACGATAATTTCAAACGACTTCAGGAAGTTGAAACTGCCCGGCGTGATAACGTAGAACGTATGAGCTGACAACCCGCCAGCAATCCCGGCAAACAAGGCACCGATGGTGAAAGCGATAATTTTGTAGCGTGTCGTATTAATACCCATAGCCTCTGCTGCAATTTCATTCTCACGGATAGCAATACATGCCCGGCCGTGTGTAGACCTAATGAAGTTATTAATCAGAACCACAGAAATCAGGGTGAAGAAGAATAACATCGTCCATGTTGTTTTGGCAGGAATACCGCTGAGCCCTGAAGCCCCGCCGACGAATTCTGTATTCAGCATGACAATCCGGATGATTTCACCGAATCCCAGTGTGGCGATGGCAAGATAGTCACCATTAAGCCGGAGGGTAGGCATTCCGATCAATACGCCGAATACCGCTGCCAGGAGTCCGCCTGCAATAATGGCTGGAACGAATGGCACGTTGTAGTCAAGGGTAAGGATCGCCGAAGTGTATGCACCTACGGACATAAATCCGGCATGACCAATGGAGAACTGCCCGGTAATCCCGGTAATCAGGTTGAGCGATACGGCAAGCATGATGTTAACACCAATTAGAAGCAGCATAGATTGGTTTACATCACTTAGTACTCCCGTTGTTAGAAGAACTTTAACAACTCCATAGAACGCAAGGGCAACGATAATGCCCATCCAGAACTTTTTATTTATATTTTTCACGGCAGTTCCCTCCTACACTTTCTCCCGGACATTCTTGCCAAACAGTCCGGATGGTTTAAAGATAAGGATCAGAATCAGTACCGCGAATGCCACGCCGTCACGCCATGAGGAGAACCCGAGTGAAGAAATCTCTGTCTCTACCGTTCCCAGCAGCAACCCGCCTACAAGGGCACCAGGAATACTTCCAATTCCCCCGAGCACTGCAGCTACGAATGCTTTGAGTCCAGGCATAACCCCCATCAAAGGATCGACTGAGTTATACGTCATTCCAAAAATGACTCCGGCAGCAGCAGCGAGCGCTGAGCCGATTGCGAATGTAGCTGAAATGGTGCGGTCTACGTTGATCCCCATCAATCGCGCCGCCTCCACATCGAATGATACCGCCCGCATTGCTTTACCGGTTTTGGTATAACGGACGATATACTGCAGGACAAGCATTAGAATAATCGTTGTTAGCAGAATCATTATCTGATTGGATTCCACTTGGATGGAAGAACCGAACAGATGATATTGCTTCTTCTCCATAATATCCGGGAAGCCTTGAGCCTGAGGCCCAAGAATCAATACTCCGGTATATTCAAGCAGGAAGGATACACCAATCGCAGTGATCAACGCGGCAATCCGGGTTGACTTGCGAAGCGGCTTGTAAGCCAGACGCTCTATTGTGATACCGAGCAATGCGCTGATGGTCATCGAAATGATCAGCGACAAGAGCAGGACAACGATGGGCGGCAATCCGGCATTCGCCAGATATTTGGCACTGTAGAGTCCGATGAACGAACCTACCATAAATACATCGCCGTGCGCAAAATTGATCAGTTTGATGATACCGTAAACCATAGTGTAACCAAGGGCGATCAGAGCATAGATACTGCCTACGGAAATCCCGTTAATTAGTTGCTGAATGAAGTACTCCATCGCCATCCCCTTTTCCCCATAATAATCAAAATTCCCCTTTCTCTGCCTTGCCTCTCTTTTATTTCTTTATGATGTCATTTATATTAACACAAGGGTTGGGTGTCGTCACTAATTTTTATGTGAATTAATATAAAATTCAAGATTTAATGTTATGTTACATAACATGGTATGTGTAGTATTCGGTAGGTTTTTGTTACTTTTCGAAAAATTCGTAGAAAACGGGAGTAAAACAGAGGATTTTAAAGCAGGATAGTTTTAGGATTTGTTTCCTTTTCTTATACAATACTTTATTTACACGCAATTAATATAACATTTGTCTCTTTACAGCAGCACTCCTTCAATTTATTAAAGGGGTAACGGGTTGAACCGGCAGACTTTTTGTCGTAATTTGTCTAGAAAGCAAATAAGCTGGCACCTCTTACACCGGGAGGTCCAGCTTATTTGCCTGATATACTCTGCAGACCGTCTAACGTTTAGTCCAAATAAACCGCCTTACCCGTCTGTGCAGATTCATAGATAGCCTCCAGAATCCGTGAGACCACATAAGCCTGTTCAGGAGTCACGACCGGATCTTTATCCTCTTCAATGGCTTCAATCCACTTTCTCAATTCCACATCCGTAGCCTTCTCTGTTTTCCCTTCATAGAAAGCTACTCCTCCGGCATCGAGCTCAATTTCATTCGTGTACAGCTTACTATGCTTCTCCCCGTTAATTCTGAGACCATTCTTCATATCCGCACCCGCTTCCGTTCCGCTTAAGCTGCACTTGGCTTCATCCACGTCCAGCGAATTAAGCGCCCAGCTCGCTTCCAGCGTAATCGTTGCGCCATTCTCCATCACAATCATCCCGAAGGCGGAGTCTTCCACGGTGAATTTCTTCGGATCCCAGGGTCCCCAGGCATTTGCAGCCTCTTCTTTTCTGGAAAGCTCATGGTATTTGGTACCCAGTACAACCTTCGGCTTATAATTGTCCATCATCCAGAGCGTCAGATCAAGCGCGTGGGTTCCGATATCAATAAGCGGGCCTCCGCCCTGCTTCTCCTCATCCAGAAAAACACCCCAGGTCGGAACCGCTCTACGTCTGATCGCATGCGCTTTCGCATAATAGATATGGCCAAGCTCCCCTGCTTCGCAAACCTTTTTCAAATATAAGCTGTCTTGTCTGAACCGGTTGTCATAACCGATCGTCAGCTTCTTGCCTGTACGTTTCGCCGCCTCGGCCATACGCTTGGCATCTGCCGCTGTTTTGGCCATTGGCTTCTCACACATCACATGCTTTCCCGCTTCTAATGCCGCAATAGAGATATCCGCATGCGCATCATTTGGAGTAAGCACATGGACAATATCAATAGAAGCATCCTTCAATAATTCCAGATAATCCGTATAGACAACAGCATCCGCGTTTCCATATTGTTCTGCAGCCGACTCCGCCCGTTCCTTAATAATGTCGCAAAAGGCAACCACCTGGACCTTATCCTGTCTGCTCAAGCTCGGAAGATGCTTCCCGTTCGCAATGCCTCCACATCCGATAACTCCAACACGATACACTTTGCTCATATCCTCTCATCCTCACTTTTAATTTAATTTTTTGGACTTGCGGTAGGCCGCCGGAGTCATCCCGAGCCGCTTGCGGAAAACCGAATGCAGATAGGTCGCATTTGTAAACCCTTCGGACTCAGCAATGTGTTCTATCGGCAGGGTGCTAGCTTCAAGCTTGCTGCATACGGCCTGCAACCTTATCTCTTCAAGAATCCGGCTGAACGTTCTATCCGGATCGATCTGCTTAAATATCCGCTGCAGCTGCCTGGAGCTGATATTCAGCTTCTCAGCCACATTCTCCAGGGTCACGGTTGCTGAAGAATTCGCCTCCATGTATTGAATGGCATATTGATAGCGGTAGGCCAACATATCCCGGACCGGTGCCGAGGTTCCCATCCCGCCTGCATCGTAAGCTCTGGTTACCTTCAATAAAATACTGATCACAAGATGTTTAATAGAAGTATAATATCCCGTAAGCTTGCCGTCGCAGGCCTCATACGCTTCAAGAAAGCATCTCATAGCCTTGTGATAATCCTGCGCAGGTACAGGGGGAAGTTTCCTCAGCTTCTCAACGCATTCCTCGGCTTCCGCAACCTCCCATGAATCCGCATCTTCTCTGAGCTTTTCAGCAATATTGACATGCAGACACAACTCATCCATCGCCTCTTCCGGCTCCGCTTCCTGACGATGCATCACTCCCGGTCCGGTTAAGTAGAGCATTCCTTCCGTTAAAGCATACGCCTGCTCGCCAAGAATGACCGTTCCCTTGCCCCGTGGTATGAAATGAAATTCAAATTCAGCATGGTTATGGAAATCAATGACCTTTCCCGGCGGAAAAGAGGTCAAATGAAACCGGAGAACTGAAATTTCATAATGTCCCCACAGGATTGAAATATCCAGTCTTTCAAGCATATCCTGCTTCTCAAACATAATCCCGAAAGGAAAATGGCTCATTATAATCCTCCTGCTTAAGCTAAGCTCTTCATGGATGAGTGATCAGGCGTTCAATTCGTCTAACCGGATAACACGGCCTGCCTTCGCGGAGAGATTCGCCGCCTCCATTAACCTTGTAAGCTCAGTTGCGATTTGAATATTCTCGGCAGCAATCGTGTTGTTCTGAATGTGGGTGACCCATTGTTGAAATGCACTCTCCCGGTGGCCCTGCAGAGGCACATCTATCCAGGAATCCCCTTTGTCTGGCGCTTTAGTACTTCTAACGAGCAGCTTCTCTTCAGGCGTTCCGTATAAAAGGGTTCCTTCCGTTCCATGCACTTCGATCGTAAACGGTGAGTAGCTATTCACGAATCCGGCTTCCACCACACCAATAGCCCCTGAATCGGTATAGAGCGTCGCCACCGCGTTGTCTTCCACTTCCTTGCCTGTTACATATCCAAAGCTCGCACTTACACCGGTCACTTCTTGACCCAGAAAGAGCCTGGTCAGGTACATGGGATGACAGCCAAGGTCAATTAAGGCACCGCCCTGGCATTGCTCCAAGCTAAAGAAATGTTCGGGAAGCCAGTTTGCAGTTGCACCATTATGAGATAAGCGGACTCTGACATACGTTATTTCTCCAAGCAGTCCCTGGTTTAGAATTTCTTGAACCGATAAAGTATAACCATCATTTAGACGCGGGAGGGAAACCGTTAGCTTCACCCCATGACCCGAGACTTCTGACAGGATTTCATTGACCTCACTCAACGTTGCAGCCACAACCTTTTCGGTGAAGATGTGCTTGCCGGCTTGGGCAGCCGCAATGATGATATCCCGGTGCTGACAGGTTGGCGCGTCGACAATAACGGCATCTATATCCTTCCGGGCAAGCAGGTCTTCCAAGGAATCAAAAAACGGAACATTCAAGCTGTCCGCAGCCTTCTTGCCGCGCTCCGCATCCTCGTCCCACACCGCAGCGATTTCAGTATCACTATGTTCCTGCGCCTGCTTCGTATAATCCCAGGCATGCACATGCCAAAAGCTGATTTTGCCAATCCTAATGCTCATTCTCTTGCACCTCCATATATATTATTCTGACATTACCTATAAGGTATCATATAACATGCAGGTTTTTTAGTAGATAAATGCGACAATAACTATATGTAATTACGACATCAAAAAGGAACCCGCATACTTCAAGGCTTCACATCGCTCTGACTGGATGAACGCAAAAAAAGAAGCTCAAAATGAGCTCCTTTTGTATTAATACGTATGAATAGTTGCAGGAACGGAGAGAGAGGGATACTCTCACTGCGCGAGAGATTGCGAAGAATCCCTAACGAAGCTTATGCTCCAACGAACCACTGAGGGTTCTCATCCCTAGCAGGGAAGTAAATCTACGGAGAGAGAGGGATACTCTCACTGCGCGAGAGATTGCGAAGAATCCCTAACGAAGCTTATGCTCCAACGAACCACTGAGGGTTCTCATCCCAAACAGGGAAGTATATCATACGGATAGAGAGGGATACTCTCACTGCGCGAGAGATTGCGAAGAATCCCTAACGAAGCTTATGCTCCAACGAACCACTGAGGGTTCTCATCCCTAACAGGGAAGTATATCATACGGAGAGAGAGGGATTCGAACCCTCGCACCGCTTACGCAGTCTAACCCCTTAGCAGAGGGTCCCCTTATAGCCACTTGGGTATCTCTCCAAGTAATGGCTCCCCGAACAGGACTCGAACCTGTGACAACTCGATTAACAGTCGAGTGCTCTACCAACTGAGCTATCAGGGAACATTAACATGAACAAGGATTAATTTATCATGATTCTTTAGGTTAGTCAAGCTTAGCGAAAGAGATTGTAAGAACGTTTACAAACTATACAAATTTCCTTGGGACTACACCCATTCTCCGTCCAAAGGTACAGCGACACGGTTAAGCAGTTCCTCTTGTTCAAGGCGGAGCTTCAGCAGTTTACGGGTAACGTGGCAGTGGTTAATGGCATCCATATGAACGGCAATCACGGATGCTTCCGGGGCTGCATGGCATACATCCACAATATCCTGTTCGTTCATAGTGATATGTCCTCCGCTTACGAAGCTTGCTCCTCCGGCATTCACGACGATAACTTCCGGGTGATAATCATCAAGTACCTGCCGGACTTCGCCGCACCAGATTGTGTCTCCCGCCAGATACAGATCGGGTTCTCCTTCCGCCTGGAATACGAAACCGGAGACTTTGCCCATTCTCTCCCCGATCTCTCCCGTTCCATGTCGGCCATCAGTACGCGTCAGGGTTACTCCACGCACAGAAGCTGCCGCACTGTCTTTAATCTCTGTAACATGGGCGAAGCCCTGCGCTGTAATTTTCTCTCCATCTCCCTCCTGGCATAGTACCGGAAGCTCATGCGACAAAAGCTCCGCCGCCGCTGCATCCCAGTGATCCTGGTGGAGGTGCGTCACGAGTACAGCATCCGGCTCCAGCCACTGCTCTACAAGCCCCGGTAAAGAAACCAGCGGATTCCGCTGCTCATTCGTGGTATTTATAATTGGCGGATTGACTCCCTGTGCACTCAGCATCGGGTCAACCAGAAAGGTTACGCCGCCGTATTCCAGCCATAATGAGGCGTGGCGGATCAGTTGGATTTTCATAATAAACACCTCTTTCTTATACTTGTGCTTGGGTTCTGCTACAATTAATTATAAATCGGCCGCAGATAAGAATACATTGTGCCGCGAAAGAGATTAGCCTGTTCTACTTTCACCCGGAAAGGAAATTACACTTATGATGCCCTACCTCATTGACGATACGGATTACCGCATCTTACAGCTTCTCATAGAAGACTCTACATTAAGCCACAAAGATATCGGAGCTGAAGTTCACCTGACCGGCCAAGCCGTTGGCGCGCGTATCCGCAGAATGCGGGAGCTGGAGATTATTGAAGGCTACACTATCCGCTGGAACCCGCTCCGGATCGGGCAGAATATGCATGCTTTTATTACGGTTTTTCTCAGCACCAACGCCGCTCATCTGCCCTTCCAGAACTTTGCGAAGAACCATACGAGTGTCGCGGAGCTGTACCGCATCAGCGGGGAGGGCTGCTATTGGATGCGCGTACGTACCGTGAATCAGGAAGCGCTGACTGCTTTTCTCGATGAGCTGCTGAGGTACGGCAATTACCGGGTCAACCTGGACATGGGCCAGATCAAGTAGTTCTGTTGCAGGCTGAGGGCAGGTATAGGGCAGGCTGAGGGCAGCAGACGGCAAACAGAGCGAACCTTTTGTAAGGCTTGCCTTCCTTGCGGATAGGGGGCGAGGTTAAATTCATAGTTAGAAACAAGTTATCCGGGCTGCGAATTAATTGGTTCTCTAGGAGTTGCACCCGCGAACGTGCTCACGATAGAACTACGTATGGAATCATCCATAAGACCGGCAGCGGAAGTAGCTATGGAACCAGCAGTGGGAGTAGCTATGGAATCAGCAGTGAGACCGCCCTAGGAAAACTTCAGCAAAAATTTCGACGAAAATATTATTTGCAACTGCAGATGAAAATTTAAAACACTCTCCACTCTGTATGCCCCGCTCAGCCGACTTTGGGTGAAATTATAGCTACTCTTCCTATATGAGCGGGAGTACTGGAGAATTGTTACCTTCAGATCCGGAATTGTTGTACTTTTTGCAAGATTTTTGGCGGTTTGGCGGTTGTGAACCCACATTGTTGTACTTTTTGCAAGAATTCTGACGGGTTGGCAGTTTTGAGCCTCAAATTGTTGTATTTTCTGCAGGATTTCTGGTAAGTAAGTAGTTTTGAACCATACATTGTTGTATTTCCTGCAAGATTTCAGCCGTCTCGCACCTCTCTGTCCCACCAATCTGCCGGCTTCGGGCGATATTAAACACACTTCTGCGTCTCCCTCACTCCCTTCTGCCAACTTTAGCTAATTTTCAAACACACTTCTGCGTCTCTCCTTTTCTCCATTCTGCCGACTTTCAGCTAATTCAAAGACACGTCTGCGTCTCCGTCCTACCTCGAGTGAGATCAACAACACTTCTGCATCTCCTCCCCTCCATTCTGCCGACTTTCAGCTAATTCAAAGACACGTCTGCGCTTCGATTTCCTCTTTAGTCCACTTTCTGAGAATTAAAAGCACTGCCTCCTGGCCTAGATAAAAATAAGCCGCCGCGAAGGAAGACGGGGGAAATCCCGCGTTCCTTTGCGGCGGCTTGTAGGTTGTTCGTTAAGCCGTAACGACTAGCGGCTACTCGTTCAGCAGCTTGCCCGCACGGAGCAGGCGGGTCAGAATAACGGCGGTTTCTGCACGGCTGGTGTTGCTGTCCGGCGCAAAGTATCCGGCGGATTGGCCGTTCATAATGCCGGTGGCGGTTAATCTGTCTACAGCTTCCTTAGCCCAAGCAGAGATACTGGCAGCATCCTTAAATGTGCCTGGCCCCGGCAGTGCTGACGCAGAAGCTGCTTCATTAATTGCTGCATTGGCGTGAAGCAGCTTCCAGGCTCTGGCGGCCATGACCGCCATCTGCTCTCTGGTGATCATCGCATCCGGACGGAAGGAACCGTCCGCGTAGCCTTGAACCAGCCCCAACAATACGGCGGTCTCCGCGTCAGCGGCGTACCAGGAGCTGGCCTGCACATCGCGGAAAGCGACGGCTGCAGCCGGCAGCGCATCCGGCTGCAGGCCAAGCGAGCGGACCAGCATGGACGCGAATTCCGCCCGGCTGACGGTACGCTGCGGCGCAAAGACACCGGCCGACTGGCCGTTCACAATCAATCTGCTGGCCAGCAGATTGATCTCATCCTTGGCCCAGTGAGCGTAGATATCGCCGAAGCTTGCCGGATTCACGGCAACGGCCATTATACCTCCGGCCAAGCTGCTCTTAACGGTAACCCGGGTCACACCTGCCCCGGATTCGAATACTGCCGGAACGTAACGGAAGGTTCCGTCCTTGGCATTATAGACCAGCGCCACTGCTGTCTTGACGTCCATTACTTCGTTAATGGTGAATGTACGCTCGACATGTACAGTGCCGAAGCTTCCCGCCGGCAATGAGGTCTTGCCGTCCGTAACATTCAAGGTGAAGCCTGCCGGCGTTCCCTTCACCTTATAGTTCTGCTTGCCTGCAGCGGCAAGCAGCCCCGCAAGCTCCGCGCCTGTCTGCGGCACGAGCTTGAACTCCAGCGTTCCATCAGGCAGCTTCGCGCCCTTCAGAACGCTGTCCGCCAGGGACAGCGGGAGACGGTAGGACGCGTCCCCGCTCCGCACCACCAGTACAGCGTCTGGACTCGCCGCTGCCGCTGCCCGCAAGGCAGTCCCGCTGAAGCGTGCGGTACCCTCTGCATCAGCCGCCACTTCAATTACCTTCTGCCCGGCGGCAATACTCTTGAGCTGCGCATCGTTATTAGCCGCAGGCACAATCACGGGCGCCGGAGTAGCCGTAGGAGTTGCCTGCGGGTTCGGGTTCGCATTCGGACTCGGAGCCGCCGTCGGACTTGGAGTCGGACTTGGAGTCGGACTTGGAGCCGCAGTCGGACTCGGACTTGGAGTTCCCGGATCCACAGGATCGACAGGGTCAGCAGCCGATATCACAAGATCATACACTCTTGTGCTGCCAAGGGCGGACACGGTAAAGGTAGTGTTCCCTTTAGCAACTGCCTGCAGCTTCCCTTCTTCCACAGTGGCAAGGCTGCTGCCTGCAATACTGATGACTGCCTGTGCAGTGATATCTGTACCTTTCTGATCCATTACCTGCAGCTTGGAGCTGGTTCCCTCTTTTAATACCACAGGTCCGGTCTGTCCATCTCCAAGCTTGATCGAGAATGGCTTGACGCTGCTTGCGATACCTTGATTCTTCTCCAGAACCGTAAATGTTGACGAGGTGTTCGCCACCAGATTCATCCGCTCCCCGCGGATAATCAGGTTATCAGCCAGCAGACTGCCTCTCATCTCCTTCGTAATCTCTACTCCGTTAGTGCCTGCTCCATCGATCACGTTATCTGTTAGGGTGATTCCGTCCATATTCAGATTACCGTGGACGATGAGCCCGGAATAGGTGCTGTCCAGCGCAATGTTATTGCGGATTAGCACATTGCTGTTGATGTTATTTTCCCCGGTATAGAGCCATATTGCCCCCAGATTCACACCATAGCCGGAATCATAACTGCCGGTACGCAGCAGGGTGTTCCGCTCCACAACGGTCGTGCCCTGGAACGGCTCTGCGCTGAAGCGTGTGGATACAGCAATCCCCGCTCCGTTCGTCACCGTGTCCTTCACAATATTGTCCTGGATCTTATTATCCTTGCCGCCGAACACGACGATATTATCAGCCAGCCACGGCAGAGATACATTGTTAAAGCGTACCGTATTATTAAAGCTTGGCGTCCGCTCGCTGCCGTTGACATCATTCAGCCCGGCATCGGTGAAGGACCACATGGCGATACCATCATCGCCCGGATAGCGGATATCGCTCTGCTCCATCATGCTGTTCCCTGTACCTACAGCGAAGTTGATCCCGTCCGCCATCAGGTTGCGGATACGCAGCCCGGCCATATAGAGGCCATTGGTGCGCGCTTTCTCACCTTTGGGCTGGGTCAGCCATAAGCCTGCTTTGGTATGCTCAATCCATACATTCTGAATGACCGAACCTTGACCGAAGGCGCCGTGAAAAGCATTCGTAACCGCCTCATCGTCACGCACGTTAATGCCGCCCTCAATCAGCAGATCGTATACGCCGGTCTTGCCGCCGTGGCCGTAGAACTTGGCGCCGTTCAGCGTCGTGTACCACATGCCTGCGCCGCGGATCTCCGCATCGTCCAGATCCAGCAGTCCGCTGCCGACATTGAAGCTGCCTTCCGGGAACCAGACGCCTGCATCCTGAGCTTCGGCTACGGCAAGTGCAGCCTTAAATGCAGCAGTATCATCGCCATCATCCCCGGCAATGGCTCCAAAATCAGTGACAGACAGGAAGCCCTCAGGCTGAGCCAGCGCAGGTGCAACCTGCTCCATATCCGCCAGATCGATTACATAAGAGGCGGCATGATCATCCGCGCTTTTCTCAAGGCGGATTACTGCTCCTGCCGGAGCCTCACCGATCAGCGCATGAATCTCGTCATAGAAGCGGTGTCCGCTGCCTTGACGCGGGTCATTCGACCATGGGTAGCTGCCGTATTCCCAGGCGTATTTTGACGTGAGATTAAGCACCCGGCGTTCCCCATTCACGAAGAGCGACAAGGTTTCCTCTGCTCCCGCCCCATCCGGACTGTCCGGTATGGAATAACGGAGTACGATTGAATTCGCAGGTTTGGCCAGCGTAAACTCCACATACTCGCCGGTGTTTTTCAGGATGACTGCTTCGCGTCCTGAAGCCTCCGAAGCCAGACTGCGGTATTTCCGTGAAGGCGTGACCAGCGTTCCATTCGTAACGGCATCCTCCGCTTCATAGCTGATATAAGGAAGCGTAGCTCCGCGGTAGGTTTTATTGATGCTATCTTTGACAGTCAGGCTATCGATTGTGATCCCGCTCGATGACGCTTCTGCGTTACTGAATGAAACCGTATTGATTCCTGTCCGCAGGTCAAGCGTAAGCTCAGCCGTCTGCCATACGGAAGCGGAGGCTCTGGCAGCAAGGCTTACATCGCCCTGCTTAAGACCATTGACCAGGGTCTCCAGCTCAGCCGCAGCGGCGGAAGCATTCCGGTAACGGAGCACAACGTCGTATTCCTCCGCTACATCAGCATTCACGGCAAACCGCAGCACCCCATCCCCATGGAATGCCTCTTGCCCGGCATACACAGCATCTTGAGGTACAGGAACAAAGTTCCACAGAGCGTCCTGCGCTGCATCCGCCCCCAGTTGAACTCCTGCGTCCCCATAAATAAGCGCAGATTGCTTATCCGCACTTAACAGCAGCCGGTATCCCAGCTTATCCTGGATACTCCACTGTGCGTCTTCCTTGTCATCGGAATCCACAAGGACAACAGCGCCCTCCTGATCGCGCGCAAGATAATGGCCCGTCTGGACATTCATCACCCGGTTCCGGCCATTGAAATCCTGCACCAGCCATTGCGCCTGGGCCGGACCTCCGGAAGCATCAGCATAAACCAGCTTGCCGTCCTTTTCCGCCACTATCGTGCCGTCCATTCCTTGCGGTGCGATGGTAATGATATTCGTGTCGTTCTGGACCGGTGTAGCCGTATCCGTGTTTCCGGCTTCGCCTTCCGGCATGTTGAATTCTTGCGGTGCAGCTTCGAGTGTCCATTGCAATGACGCCTCAGTGTCCAGCAGCAATGCGCGCTCAGCATATCCCGTCTTATTCTGCAAGTTGATGTACTCATCGTTATATTCACCGTAGAGACTGCGGATGGTGTAATGCTTGGCATCTGCAGCGAGACTGACATCCCATGCTGAAGCGCCGGTATCCGCCGGATCACCGCCGGTACTCTCCAGGAATGAGTAATCACTGTTTAGAGTAATATAATGGCCCGTGGCACGATTCACGATATATTGCTGCCCTGCATCCGTAACGATACTCCAGTGCGAGTAACCATTATCTGAAGCAGGCTGGCCGTACAGCACAACTCCGTGTTTGTTCTCATACAGGTAATCTCCGGTGCCTGCATTTTTGAACCGGACAGGGGCGACTGGAAGCGGCGGTACCGGTTCGAAAACAGGCTCAGCAGTAAACTGCACACTGTCCCTGACGGCAGCATCCGCAGCCTTGCTAATCCGGATTACCGGATAGCCGTTATCATCAGCGGCGCCATACAGGTAATGGCCTGCCCAGGCACTTTTGAAGGTAGTACGTCCTGATTCCTGCATATCAACTATCCATCTGATGCTTGCCCAGACGTCATATACCGTCTGCTCCGTCCGGACGGGGCCCGCGGGCTCTTCCTGTTCAATGACCGCTGCCAGACTCTCCAGGGAAATGTACCTTCCGGTGCCTCGATTCTTCAGCTTGACCGCACCGTTACTGCCGGGGATATCGATCAGCTGCCAGACGAAGGAATCGTCTCCGGGAATAAGCTCTCCGTACGTAGCCTGACCGACTGTGGGATCAGCAGCACCGCCACCGCCACCCGCACCAGCAGTTGCAGTATCACCTGCATCCAGAGCGAGCAATGCCTCTTCCTCTTTAGCAGCCTTCTCCGCTATATCCTCCAAGTCTCCGCCAGCCTGATCCTGCGGATCATACACATCCGCTGTAACTGTACCGTCATTAACCGGAAGTGTAACCTTCAGCACAGGAGCAGGAACAGCATCATCCTTAAGATACTGATCGGCCCCGTTCACTCCATCCAGCTTGAAGCGGAACAAATCATGTTTCTTCTCGGTTACGGGTACGAACTTCCACTTGGGACTGCCCCAATCTGGATTGATCACCCCATACTCGGCATATTTGGTCAGATTCTGCAAAGAAATATACTTCAGCGGACGCTTGTTCGGCTCCTTATCCAGCACACTCGCGATCACATAGGTGCTGTCGCCGGTATTTCTGCCGGTCCAGATGTACGCCGGATCCACATTATCCTTACCGTCAAGCGGAGCCACTGAAATATGACCATCCGGCATCTGCGCTACATTCATGTAGTGGCCTGTTTTTTTATTCTGAAAAAGCTTGCGGCCGTTGTACTTCTCAATCAGCCACTGGTCTGACCCGTCCTCCTGCATATTGCCGTATTTCAGCACACCGTCGCTGCTCTCATACCAGTAGAAGGACTGCCAGGTATTCTGAATCCGGTAATAATGAAGGGAGCCGTCTGTCGGGATGTCCGGGTCAAGCAGCTGCCACTGGGCAGACAGCGAGCTTGCATCAGAGCCTGCGCCGGCATGTCCGCCTCCCATCAGGGACAGATAGTTTCCCGGAGCCCCTACATTCTCAATCGTCTGGTAGTCATCATAATCATCCGATTCATTGAAATCCCACTGATCGGAAGGCAGACTACTATTCATCGTCACGGCAGCAGCGGCACCATCCGCATAGTTAAGATAATGTCCGGTGGCTGCATTGCGGATGCGTTTATGGCCGTCATAGTCCTCGGCGTACCACAGGTATTGACTCTCATCTGCTGCATCCGGGGCGATAACCCCATGCTGGAGCTCGCCGCCTGCAGCTTCATACAGGAAATCGGTTGCTACTTGCGCATCGGTATAGGTGGCAATCCGCACCGGCTGCAGCTCGCTAACCGTGACGATCCGCCACTGCGCACTTGGATTGCCTCCCCAGCCCGGCCAATTGTTGGAGCGCACATCGCTGTCACCGTCATACTGGGGATTGAGCCATAATGAATTCCCGCCGTCGGTCAGACCCTGATTGCGGAAGGTTACAAGCCCTGCCTCCGGGGTGCCCGGTGCCGGCTCTTGGACCCACTCACTCAGATTTGCTTTGGCCGGATCAATCTCAGCCGAGAAGACCCCATACCAATGCTCTTCATTCTGCTTGATGTAGTGTCCGGTCGCCCGGTTGCGGATCAACAGTGTCCCGGAATCTGTACCCGGTTCCAGAAACCACTGTGCTGCCTCATTACTGAGCGGCTGTGCACCGTGCTGTACCTTCCCCTCATTCTCAAACATGACGTTGCCCGGGCGCATCACACTTTCGATCCGGACAGGCGCTGCATTCAGACTCACAAAAGCCCACTGCGGACTCTCAAACGTAATGTTGATATCCGCACTGGCCTGGGCATAACCCAGCTGATTCTCCTCATGGATGACCAGCTTGCTCTCCTGAGCCGTCGCACTGCGGATGACCATATAGCCGGCTCTGTTTGAAGTATCTATCAGCCATTGGTCAGCGGTGCTCCCCCCGCCCGGGGCAGCAGCTGCCTTGAGTGAATCCTCTTTGCCCGCATTGCCTTCAAGCGTAATGAAGTGGCCGGTCTTCACATTCTGAATCCGTGATAAGCCGCCCTCCGTGACCACATTCCAATGGGAAGAGGTATCCGCCGGGTTAGTCATTCCGTAGCGGACAACGCCTTCGCTTGTCTCATACAAAAAATTGCTCTTCCACTTGTTCTTAATCAGAACAGTACCCGCTGGAATTTGCGCTGCGCCTGTTCCCAGGACACCCTCTGCATGGACGGAACCTCCTGTTCCCGCCAGAGACAGGTTCGGAAAAATAAGCAACAGCGCCAGCAGTCCCGCGACCACGGACCTGAATCGTTTCATAAGTGCGCCCCCTCTAACTAAAATGGACTTCTTTTTCATCTTAGTTTGGTAACGCTTACAAAACGATGTGTGATTTTATCCATCCACAGGTGTATTTGTACGTACATGCTTAAGGCGGGCTGTAGCCGCTGTAATTGACAAAAGCCCCGGTTCGCAGGATAGTTAACTCATTCAGCCGCCAAGTTGTCCATACTTGAACGGATGGAACTAATTCTACGGAGGCATTCATGAATAACAAGATCGAACAACCCCGAATCCCGGAACCGGAGCTATTGCTGCCGCAGCAGATTCACTCTCTGTCTTCCAAGGACGAATTCAGCCGCTGTCTCATTTCCGGAGCGCTAATTGAATACCAGGATGCTGCCAGAGTGTCCTTTGATAAGGTTATTTTCAAAAATGTAACGATCACTGAATCCTCTCTGCACGGCATTGAGCTAACCGATGTCATCTTCGATCATTGTGACCTGTCCAATGTCGATTTCAGCGATGCCTTCATGCATAGGACAGAATTCAGGGATTGCCGTTTGATTGGCACGGACTTCACGAGAGCGAGGCTTCAAAATGTATCGGTGACCGGGTGCATCGGGGAGTTCGCGGTGTTCCGGTTTGCTAATTTCAAAGGAGCCTCCTTCGAGCGCAGCTCGCTGATCAGCGCCGATTATTATCAGTCCACCTTAAGCGGCCTCTATTTCTCGGAATGCAATCTGGATCAGGCCACACTGGCCGGGTGCAAGCTGAAGGATATCGATCTGAGCGATTGCGAGTTCACCGGCCTCGTGGTGGACCTCCAGGACCTGGACGGCTGTGTAATCTCTGCGGAGCAGGCGGCTTCTTTCGCCGGACTGCTGGGCCTGGTGATTAAATATTAAGTAGCCGGACCCGCACCTGCCTCCAGGGTGACCAGCTTCAGCTTGCCCGAACATTTCCCGCAGCGGTAACGCTTCGGATCGGCTCTGCGTTTGCGCAGATATTCGGTGGCACAGGCCACGCACACCAGCTTGTACCGGTAAGGCTGCGGCTTCCTCGCCTTGGCTCCCGGCAGTGTCTGGCAGTAGCGGCTGCCCCCGACCCGGGCGAGCAGTGTTTTGAAATCGGCATCCCGGTGCATATATCCCCGCTTCGCCAGATGCAGATGGTAATGGCAGAGCTCATGCTTGATGATTTTCTCCGTCTCCTCCCGGCCGTGGATGGCAAGCTGCTGGGGATTGATCTCTATATTATGGCTTTTGGTAAAATATCGTCCGCCCGTTGTCGTAAGTCTGCTGTTAAAGCTGGCTGTATGCCGGAAAGGCACGCCGAAGCTGTTCAGTGACACCTGCTCGATCCACTGCTGCAGCTCTTCGTTACTCATACTTATCATAGCGCTCCTTCACGGCTCCTCTCCCTAAGGAAATAAGATCTCTACTTGAATTGTAACTTGCCCATAGGCTACACTGTCAAGAAGGAAGACAAGTCCGGAGGGAGAATGAGTTATGCCGAAAATGCGGTATGTAATTTTGCAGCAGGATCAGGAACTGCAGTTCGTGGAGATGCCGGAGGAGTATGCTTACCAGCTGAGCGCCCTCAATCTTCGCCTGAATAAAGAAATTGACAAGCTGACTGCGGAGAATGTACCCGGTCTGCCGCGGGCGATTGCCGAGTGCGATTCCCTGGAGCTGCTGCGTGAGGAGCATCACCTGGAGTCCGGGCTGGCATATATCAACCGTCTGGAAAATGCTTTTGCCTCTATACAAGAGACTGAGTATCCGCTGATCTCGCTATTAACGGAAATCCGCGCGCTGCAGGCCCAGCTTGAGCAATGGTATGAAGAGGAAGAGGAAAGTGTGCAGTAGCTGGCAGTTGTAGGGATGGAGCTGTACGGCTAATTGCCACATGTAAATGAATGCTGCTGCCGCACCTTTGGGCGGCCTTCCCCATATGCTATCTGTACATAGGATGCATGCCAGAGGAGGGGTACCCTTGCCGCAGTGGCTTTGCCAACAGCTCATGAAGGCTTATTTCAAGAAAGACCGCCGTCAGATCAAACTGCTGAATGAATGCTGGTTCTTTTACCGGAATTCTGCCGAAACCCGTGAATTCATCACCAAAGACGTATAAGTATTATTCCGCATTATATCCGTAAGCGCCAAAAGGGAGTGACCGCGCAGCCGTAGAAATCATGGCTGTGGGGCACTCCCTTTAACATATATATCCAAGCCGGATTCTGTTGCTTAGAACATCGGGAATACATACTTCACCAGGAAGAACAGCAGTCCAAAAATGATGATGATATATGCGGCATATTTAATAAAGGTGGATGCGACGAGACTGGAATCCGATTTCTTGTGCACCTCTGTCCGTTCTACTTCAACACTTCTGTCCTTGGTATTCGGTTCCATCTTCAATCTCTCCTCTCGGTTCGTTAGCTGTATGTCATCCATTAACCCCCGTATTTCAGACTGAAACAAAAAGAAACGGGCACCGCCCTAAGGGACAGCGTCCGTTTCTACAGGAAATCAGCTTTTAGTCAAAGCTGCGTTGGCCCGGCCAGGAGCCCTGCAGCTTACGGACCAGTACGATCTGTCCTGTATGATAGGAATCATGCAGAATCAGACTCATTACTTCTTCGCCCGGTGCATGTCCGGAGCCGCCCCATTCATAAGCACCTTCCTCCAGGGCCACAATAATCTCCCGCAAAGAGGCATGAACGGACTTCAGCTTCGCAACTGCCTGGTTCCACGCCTCTTCCCCGCTCTCCGTTACCGTAAACGTAGCATCATTGCTCTCAAGATCAGGCAATTTCTCCAGGCCCTTAAGCTTGCGCAGCAGACGTTCCTTATAATAAGTCAGATGATTGACGGTCTCCCAGATGGAATTGCCCGCTGCCCCCTCCGGCTTCCAGCTTGCCTGTTCACTAGTCACCCCTTCAAGCGCGTCTTTAAGCGGCGGCTGCCAATCCTCAACATCCATCACATAATCCCAGTTCTCCACCAGAACATCGCTAATCTTATTTTGCATATTTCACCCTCCTAAAGTTATATGGAACATCCTCTTCTCTGACTTTGGTAACGATTAAACAACCCAAATAACGGTTACATTAGAAATGTAGCATATTTGCCGGAGCGCTTCAAGTAACTAGCAAAACTTATTTTTAACTGTTACAATCAAAGGAAACATCGTGGTGAAAGGAAAGATGCAGCTTGCTGTGGGAGGATTTCATTAACAGCTACTGGCGGAATTGGCGGACAGGCGACCGGAGCAAGGACCGGGATAGGCTGGATGAACCGGAGTGGCTGGCAGAATGGCTGGCGGCACAGAAATTACCTGCGGCAGGACCGATTCTGCCGGTAGAACTGGAGCGGCTGAAGCAGCTGCGCGGATTATTATGGGACGAGGTACAACGGCTGGTGCAGGGACAACCTACGGAAAGCGCTCTGCTGGAACAGCTGAATCAATATATGGGTAACGGGCCTGTTCTGCGGAAAGTAGTCTGGGGTACCGGCGGCGAAGCCGGGATTTCATTGCTTCCCCAGCGTGCAGACTGGGAGCAGATTATGGCGGAGATAGCGGCTTCTTTTGCCGAAGCACTACTGGAGAAGGAAGCCTCACGTTTCCGGATTTGCGGAAATCCCGATTGTCTCTGGGTCTATTACGACGATACCCGCAACCGCTCGAAGCGCTACTGCGACGACAAGCTCTGCGGGAACCTGATGAAGGTCAGACGGTTCCGGGCGCGCAAGAAGGCTGCGGAGGATGAAGGAAATCTGCCGGACTAGCATTTAGACAGACTGCAAATGCCGGGTCTGCTGAAGCGGAGTCAATGTTGTGTTTTTGCCGGATTTTTTGGCAGTATAGAGCAGTTCATCCACTTCCTCAAACAACTGTTCTTTGGTGGCTCCTTCGGAGTAGCTTTTGAGTCCGATACTGACGGTCACTGCAGTATTCTCCAACTCTTCATGTAGAGTCTCCGACAGTTGCTGACGTACCCTGTCTGCCAGCTCGTAGGCTTCTTCATAGGTCTTCTCAAAAAAAAGAACCGCAAATTCCTCGCCCCCATAACGTGAGGCAATATCCGTTGGAGTGATATTATCTTTAATCACCTTGGCGACCCGCGCCAGCACTGCATCACCGGTACGGTGGCCGTATTTATCGTTAATCCGCTTGAAATTGTCAATATCAATCAAAGCCAGATGAAACGGCGCACCTTGATTCCCGTACTCCAGCGCTTTATCGTAGAACTCGTGGAAGGAGATATGATTGTACAGGCCGGTCAGCGCATCCGTAGTGGACAGCTTGCGGATCACCGCGTTCTCGATCATCAGATTCTGCTTGGCCGTCAGTGTCGCTTCCAGATCACTCGCCAGCTCCCGCCCGTTAATAATAATAATGCTGGCTACCAGCGTGCCCACCAGCAGAAATAGCGGAATGGCAATCAGATCGAAATCATTCAGATAATATTTGAACCAGTAATCCCAACGGTAGAGAATGAAGAACGCAGCCGCCTGCAGGGCAGACGTAAATAAGGTCAGATCCAGCCGGAAAAAGATCGCCGAAGCAAAAATCGGCAGCAGCATCAGCGCCCCGATAATCCGGATATCCATATTCAGATGGATAATCATCATGGCAATAATGGTCCCGGACACAAACAGCAGGACAAAGGAATATTTCGGCGCAATCGCATCAACGAACTGGGTCACCCCGACAACCGCACTCATCAGCAGCGTCGGGTAGAGCAGAACATCATAATAAAATTCATGCGGGCCCATTGGGTATGAAAGAAATAAAAAAGCCCAGAGCTGCGCAGCAAAATGCAGAGCAATTACGAGCCAATAAGTACGCAAAAAACGCTTGATCCACTTGGCCTGCCGCTGTGCGGAAGTATCCGAGGGGCCCATGAAATCTCTTAATCTCAAACCATTCACCCGCTGCATGTAGATTTGATCAACACATTTCTATTATTTTAACATGATTTGCCCCGGGTACGATACTCACTTACGGGATATGTACTGATTTTTTTGGGGGTTAATGCGTCTACATATAGTGAGGGAAGTTACGAATGTCAGCCCTAGTGGAGCCTTGTGTGTCTGACAAATTCTAAGGTACGAAGGAGCTAGGAATTTCATAGGCGGGATATCAAAAAGCAAATAAAAAATGACCATCCAAATTGTGAGTTCTGGAGGCCATTACTTCTTCCAAACATGCTTTATTCTTCCGTCCCAATCTTTCCTTTTTCTTTTTCAAAATCTGCTATGTGTTGCTCGATCAAGTATTCGATCTGCATAGCAATAGACCGCTTATTTTTATCTGCGATATATTTAATTTTGTTGAAATTATCATCTTTTAAACGTAAAGTAAATACTCTTTTATCAGTTGCCATATGTTTGTACTCCCTAAAAGTGATGTCATTATTCTATCATTGTGAAAATAACGTTCATAGATTCACATTGACATCTAAGTGATGTCACCTTATAATTTTAGCTATATCATATTTTTTATCGGGGGAGCATACATGACAGATGTGGAGCATGCCTTTAACAAGTTTCTTTCCATACGTATGGAGTATATAGGAAGTTCTATACTATCTAATTCTGATGACTATAAGCATTTAATTTACGAATGCAATCAGTTGTTTGTAGAGTTGATTTCCTTGCTTCCCCAAGACTGCCAACTTCGTCTACAACATTATGAGACTAGTACCGTTCTACTCCAAAGTATTTCAGAAACGCTAATGTACAAGCAAGGCTTAAAAGATGGAATGAATCTCAACACTCTTCTACCCAATGAGTCACCTCAAAATAATCTTCAATAATTCCTTAGAACAGAAAAGTTCGTAATTGGCCTACTACAGCATCATTCCCTTTTTTCCACATTAGTATATCCTCATATTTCCACATTAAGATCCCGACAGTTTTACACTAACAACAAAAACAGCTTTCCCCCATTTCAACTTTCATAATTTCAGTTCTTTGCTCTCAATGCATACGCATACAGGAATTTTTCTTCGCCGGGTGCAACATTTCTCACCTAAAAGCCATCTTAATAGGTAGAGGTGATGCACAATGAGAACAACTAATATTATAAAGCGCGCAAAAAAAATGAGCATCGCGTGCGGAATCCTGGCTGCCAGCTTGTCGTTTGGAGCATCCGCTTTTGCCTTTTCTGATCTGAACGGACATTCTGCCGAAACCAAAATCAATGCGCTACATGCCGCCGGTGTGATTAACGGTATAACCAGCGATCTTTTTGCTCCCAACGCTAAAGTAACCCTGGCGCAAGGCGTTCAATTTCTCGTCAAAGGGCTGGCGCTGACGCCACTGACAGATACGGGCAGCACTTCCACGGCCAGCAGTTTTTTTGACAATGTAAAAGACAATGCCTGGTATGCCTCCTCATTCCTGACCGCCAAGCAGAGCGGTTTGACTCTGGCACAGAATGCCAATCCGAACGCAAACCTGACCCGCGCAGAATTCGCTCATCTGTTAACCGAAGCCTTGCAGAGCAAGGGTGATTTCCCGGTTACCAAAATGTATTTCATGGTCGAGGATGGCGACAAGCTCTCTTCCGATGTTATGAACAGCCTGCAGATACTGCTGAACACGAAGGTTATTACGCTGGACAACGGAAAATTCCGCCCGGCCGATATCATCACCCGCTCCGAGGCTGCTGTTATGGTTCATGATGCCGCTGAGTTTGCAGCACGGGCCATCAACCAAGACGATACAGTAATTGAGCCTTCTGAACCAGAACCAGTTCCGGTTAATAACTACGTTTCCAATGTTGTCCTGGAAAAAGCTGCTGAAGGCATCAATAAAGCCACCATCACCGTCGATAATCTGCCTAATCCCGGCTACGGCCTGGCGGTAGAGCGCATCGAATTCACCAGTCCCACCAAAGCAGTGATCTACTTCAAAATAACCCTGCCCGATCCGGATATGATGTACCCGCAAGTCATCACCAAAGGGACGGTCTCCACTTATCTGCCCGAAGGCTACACTGCTACAGCAGAGCCTGTAATGGGTTCGCGTTGGCTGCAGCCGGCAACCGATGTTGAGTGATTCTTGATAAAGACTTATTGTAAGGTTACAAGCAAATGAAAAACAGATCATGCCTGCATTCAGGGACATGATCTGTTTTTTATTTCACGCATTCCATGTTAAACAGTAGACGCATACTGCGAAGGACTACTTTCATCTAGCTATAGTAACCTATTTCTCTTTTGGAAGAAGCAATTCTCTTATAAAGGCGCCAACAAAACCAGAAAGAAGAACAATTACTACAATATTTAGTGATTTATCAAGTACTGAAGATGAAAAAATCACTCGAAAGCTCTTTGTTATGATGGTTATTACAAATACTAAAGACATAGTGATAAAACCTGCTCGGGCAGATATTTTCACTTCATTCATTCCTCTCTAAAACAAAATTACCAAAATCTAAAATATATTTATCACAAAGTGATTAAGTAATACGCAGTACGAGGAGGCCAGTAAAAAGCAGACCACTTACTAGCGGATTCTAAAGGAGCTCGTTTTAGAGTTCAAAATTTATCGGGATTTTTAATTCTAATTGAGGCTACTTCCCCACATTTTTTGCAGAATGTGTAAATAACCGGAGAACCAAAAGAAAATGTTTTACCAATCGGCATTACTCTAGCATCCACAGCGTTCACTTCACCTTTAGCAAAGGTAGTGCTTCCACAAGCTTTACAAGTTAAGCTTTCTTGGTTCATAATGGCCACCCCCATAAAACATACGAATTATTCCAAATGGAGGTTTCATTATTAAAAAGCAGTAATGAACAGTTCGAAAATATTGGTTTTTTATATTGAATCTAATTCCCTCCTACGTATGAAAAACCGTCATCAGAAGAATCAGCAAACCGCTGATCAGCCCGAACAGTTCGAGTGCAAACATTCGGGAACGGATTTTGCGGAAAAATACGATAGAAGGATGGACCAGTCCAGCCGCCATATACAGAAGAGACAGCAGCAGGCCGAAGCTGAGCAGGGAAAAAATCGGGTTATCCGCCTGGGGCACACCAAGGAAAATGACCAGTAGGATGAGCGCGGTCAGCAAATACAGAAACCAGCGGGCAATTCGGATAGCTGGTCCGGATTGTAGCGGGGGAGTGTTATCAGCGGCTAGCTGTTCACGGGTATGCTTCTCCAGTGCCCGCCGGAACTCCTCTGGATTCTCGTTGCGCATTCGCTGCATTTGGTTCGCATTGTCAATTCGCTGCTTCAGGCTTCTAAACATGCGGTTCTCTCCTCTCCATTGCTGCTTCTATCGTTATACTGTGCTACTGCTTCTCATGCCCTGCCTATTTCTTTTACCCATCCTACCCCTGCAGCGCCTTCCGCACGCTTAGAATATACTTGGCCTGATCCAGCGGGTTCACGCCCCGGCGGGTGCGCTCGGCAGTGACGTCCGGCGGGCACGGTTCATAGCCGGCAAAAAAGGAAGTAAACGTGCTCCGCCCCTTCGTGTAGGAGCTTAAGGTCACAGGATAATCTAGCGAGGTTGCCAGCGGCAGCCTGCCTTCGATGATCATCCGCTCGCCCTGCAGCACGGGCGGCTCGAAGGTGCCGCGCATCTGCACGAGGTCGTTCATCACGCGGCCGCCGTTCTCCTCAGGCACGACGATGCGCACCTGCAGGATCGGCTCCAGCAGGCTGGTGCCGGTATGGGCCAGCCCATCCATGATGGCCATGGGCGTAGCCACGGCAAAATCCAGCGGATGGGTATGCCACACATGGTGGTTCCCCTCCACCAGTGTGATCTTGAGGTCGGTGACCTCCCACCCGCGCAGACCCTGCTGCAGCGCCTCCGGCACGCGGCGGGCCGTCTCATTCTGGTATTGCGGCAGCAGATCGGAGCTGCGCACCAATGATTCATAGACGAGGCCGCTGCCCGGCGGCCCCGGCTCTATCTGGAACCTCAGAATCGCCCAGCAAGGCTTCGGCATCAGGTACGCAACGTAGCCTTCACCTGTGCGGCTTGGCGTTTCCCGGTAGATCACCGACGGCTGGCCGAAGGTAACCTTCAGCCCGAATCGCTCCTGCAATACACTATCCAGAATCTCCAGCTGGATCGGCCCCATCACCTTGATATGCAGCTCCCGCTCCTCCTGCAGCCACTGGGTATCCAGCAGCGGGTCCTCGTCGGCAAGCTCCTGAAATGCGGCAATCACCTTATGGTCGTCGGCATCCGCTCCCCAGAAGACACGAACGGTCAGCAGCGGGACGGCAAGCTTGGCCTCCTGCGGAATGGCCTCCGGTTGGCCCAGTACATCGCCGATCCGCACGCCAGCCAGCCCATAGACTACAGCGATGTCACCCGCTTCCAGCGCCCCCACATCCTCGGTGCGTCCGCCTTCGACCTTGCGGATCTGCGTCACCTTGCCCTGAACCTCCTGCGTATAATTCATCACCGTGTCCCGGTTGCGGATAGTTCCTTGATAGAGGCGCACGAAGGCCATGCGGCCCATGCTTTTGTCACGCTGGATGTTGTACACGATGCCGGACACCGGCTGCTCCGCATCCCCGCCCGCGCGGGGGAAATACTGGGTCATGGCATCGAGCAGCGCCGTGACACCGAGACCTTTGGCCGCTACGCCATACACCAGCGGATACATTCTTCCTGCGGCCGTCCGAACGGCCAGCTCTCTTTTCCACTGCGCCAGATCTGCCGCACCGCCCGCCATATACAGCTCCAGCAGCTCCTCGTCCCGCTCCGCGAGCGCTTCCAGCAGTTCTGTCCGCGCCGCCGCGTCCGCACCTTCACTCCACAAATCCGCCGCCCCTATGTATTCCCGTTCCCTATATAAGGGCTGCTGCACAGGCACAATATCCCCGGACAGATAGGTCCGCGCCTGAGTTAGCACAGCGGCTGGATCCGCGCCGATCCGGTCCATTTTATTCACGAAAATAAGCGTAGGAATCCCCAGCTTGCGCAGCGCATTCCAGATCATCTCACTCTGTGCCTGCACGCCCTCCACTGCTGACAGGATCAATACCGCACAATCCATCACCCGCAAGCTGCGCTCCACCTCGGACAGGAAATCCACATGCCCCGGGGTATCGACCAAGTTGATCTGCACTCCTTGCCACGTAAATGAAGCCAGAGCCGCCCGCACAGAAATCCCCCGCTGCCGCTCCACCTCCATGGAATCCGTCAACGCCGTTCCGCTGTCGACACTGCCAAGTGCGCGAATCCGCCCGCTCTCATATAATATATGCTCCGTCGTCGTCGTCTTCCCCGCATCTACATGAGCAAAAATCCCCACGTTGATCCGTTCAACCCTCTGCTGCTGAATCATCTATGTTCTCCTGTCATAAGCCGAATGTATGAATGCCTGATAGTGTTTGAATCCGTTTACTGATTCTACTTCAAGTGTACAGCCAAATGCCGCTAATGTTCAATCGGTAAGCACTTTCCCGGATGACGGCCCCGCGGTCTGCTGATACTAACAACAATGCGCCTTCTGCAATTAGGTTACTTGGTGACAGACGCACATTACTCAGCCCAACAACAATTTTTTCAGCTTATACAGAACTGCCTGCAACATTTCGGCCCCTTTGGCCATCTAAGAGTATAAGAGGTGAGGCACAATGAAGAATAAATCATCATTCCAGAAGCGCGCTACAAAAATCACTCTAGCGTGCAGCATTCTGGCAGCAACAGTATCATTCGGAGCATCGGCTTCTGCCTTTTCGGATCTGAAGGGCAATGCTGCCGAATCCAAAATCAATGCACTCCATCAAAATGGCATCATTAACGGAATTACCAGTGATATGTTCGCACCGAAATCCAAGCTGACTTACGCCCAAGGCCTGCAGTTCATCGTCAGCGGCCTTAAGCTGTCCCCGCAGAATACAACCGGCAGCAAAGCCAGCGATTACTTCGACAAGGTAAAAGATAACGCATGGTATGCCTCCGCATTCGCGGCTGCCAAGCAGAGCGGATTGTCTCTGGACAAGTCCATCGACCCCAACGCGGCAATGACGCGGATCCAGTTCGCTCATTTGCTGACCCAGGCGCTGCAGAGTAAAGGGAATTTCCCGGTTACGCTGATGTATGCGAATATCACGGATGGCGGCAAGCTGTCTACAGCGGAGATGAACAGTCTGCAGATTCTGGTCAATACCCGCCTGATCACGCTGGAGAAGAACAACACCTTCCGTCCGAATGAACCGGTTACCCGTGCGGAAGCCGCTGTCCTAATCTATGACGCAGCCAAATTCGCCAAAGAGGTAATCACTCCGGATGACAGCGCCACTGCTCCGGTTAATGACTATGAAGCAGCGGTTACACTGGAAAAAGCGGCTACTGGTGTAAACAAAGCCACTGTCACAGTTGAGAATCTGCCTACCTCAGGTTACGGCCTGTCGATTGAGCGGATTGAATTCGGCGCTAACCAAACAGCAGTGATCTACTTCAAAGTGACTGCGCCGCCTGCCGGTTCCATGAATCTGCAGGTCATCTCTACCGCCTCCGCGGTGACTTACCTGCCTGAAGGGTATACAGCGGTAGCCAAATCCGTAACAGGTTCGGCTTCTGCTGCCGCTTCTTCCGCAGGGATGTAAGTGAGAAATACAGCGGCTACTGCTTGATACCATGGCACATGGCAGTAACCTATAAACGCATATACGTCAAAAGAAGCCGCATCGCCGTTGGGATAACCAAGGGATGCGGCTTTTTGCGATGTACTAATAACTGGCGCTTTCAGTCCTTACGTTAAGGTGTCCACTGATCATGAATGATCCCTACAAGGATATGATCCTGACCATTCTTCTCGAACACCAGCCGCAGGCTGCGCCAATCCATGCCCTCTGCGGAAGGATCGATCCCCTTGATATAATAATCAACGTAATCATGAGTTTCCTTAGGATACACCTCGTTGATATTGTTCACGGTTGTACCTTGCCCCTGGCTTTGATTCACAGTAACTTCAGCCTTCCCTGCAAAATCCTCATCGTACACATACTGCTTATAATAATCCGCAAAGGTTAGCTTAATCAGCTCTCCGGTACCGGCGAACTCACGCCATTCACGCTTTACCGGATCTTGCATTGCAGCTTTCAGCTCTTCCTGGCTTAACACAATGTCTTTATCAACATCAACATAAGCGTAAGGGGAGAAGCGGACCCCTCTGTCCCGGTGTACCCACGCGGCGAGCGTCTCCATACTCCCGTTCTTCAGCGCCCGCATTACTGTGGTTGCCGCTTCCAGCGCTGTAGGCGGTGTGCCTTCCTCCGGCGGTCCGGGGTCTTCCGCTACCGGAGTTGGTTCCGTACCCTCAGGACTTGGAGCAGGCGTTGCAGCCGGTGCCGGGGATGGTACAGCCGGAGCGGGCTCCTGAGTAGGTGCCTCTGTCTGATCCGGTGCGGGTGTTGCTTCCTGAGCCGTGTCAGGCGCTGAACTGCAGGCTGCAAGAAACAGCATTACAACCATCAGCGCAGTAAATCCAATAGATCTTGCCTTGTACAAGATATCCCTCCTCATTCTGCCATACTTACCCATTAGACGCTGCCCGGCCGGATATAGTTGCAGGGCGTTTGTCACTTGTCCAGGTAAGCGGCGGGAGGGGCTAGTTCACTGATTTGCAGCAGACGTACGATTTCACCGTCGATTACTTCTTCCCCAGCTTGTGAAAATCCTAAAGATTCATACAGCTTCCCCGCAATCAGATTGTCCGGCCGGTGTCCAATCATGATTCTAGTACATTTGGAATCACTCATCAGCTGAATCAATGTTTCCATTGCTGCCTTGCCATACCCTTTGCCTTGATGCTTGTGATCAACCATTAGGGCAGGAATCCAATAATTATCATCCTTGTCCGGACGGGTGCAAAATACGAGAAATCCGACTGGGACCTCTTCTGAGTAAATCGCACGCAATTCAAATTCATCAACATACTTCGATTCAGCAATCCAATAAACCACAGGTGCAGGAAAAACATTCAGCTGCTCTGGCTTAACCGTAAGCTGGGTACATTCATACCAATTCTCACTAGAGACAGGCTTTAGTTCCACAGACATATAAACTTCCTCCCAACTTTCACTGTGCGGATTTCACTGTGTAGAGGAATTCATCCTGAGTGATTATTACTCCAGCTCCGTATACAATCTGATCTCCTGCCGTCCGGTTTGAAAACCCACGGATTCGTACAGGGACAGCGCTGATTCATTGGTAGTCATGGCGATAAGCTGCACCTGCTCCAGCCCGTGCTCCTTCAGATACGCCATAGCACGGACCAGCAACGCCTTGGCGATCCCGCGTCTTCTCCATGGCTCACGGACAAACACGTCCTCGATAATGCCGTTCTTATCTTCCTGCCAGACCATCAGACTGCCGGCCACCTTGCCTTCATCCAGTACAACAGCCGATGTCCAAAGCGGATGCTCCTGATATTCCAGCAGACGTTCCACGCCCAGCGGGGTATCCGGCCAGATCTCAGCCTCCAGTTCCAGATAAGCTTCTCTCTGCTCCGGCGAATCCAACTGAACCCACGCTGATTCAAGACCTGCCGCAAGCTCTGCCACGGGTATAGGTTCGTTCAAGTCACGATGGAGCGTATATAACCGGCTATGCGGCAGGTAACCCAGATGCTGTGCGAAATAAGTGTTGCAGCTCTCTTCTGCGGCATAATTCCCCGTACACAGAACCGTTCCGTATTCCCGGGGCAGTGTCCCCTTCAGTTCATGCGCCCGTTCCAGCAGAAGGGAGTAGACACTGTCGAGCAGTCCGATATCCTGTTCACGCCCGGGCAGTGTTTTCAGATTCACAAAAATCTTATGTTTGCTTCCAGGCAGACGTCCCGGGGGAACCACATTGAAGATCTGCAGCTGGCCTTTGGCCACCATTTTGTCCCCTTCAATGGCACAGATTACATTCTCCCAATTGCTCTCCTCCCCTACCCACCAAAAAAGCACATCCTCCTGTGCCGACACCCGCGCATACATTTCCCCAAGCGCCGCCATATCGTTCTGTCCGAAATTCCTGATCACTCTATTGCTCAATACCGGTCCGCCACCTTCTGTTTTTGTTCATCATAACACTGTGTGGAAGAGGGATTAAGATCATTAACAATTATAACTATTCTCTACCGCAGCTTGGCCCGGAGCGTTACATCTGCTATTTGGGGTTGCCAAAAAACGGCTGCGCCGTCCTGGTCAAGGAAGCGCAGCCGTCCGGCTGGTCATATGGGTTGTTCTTGGGTTGTTCTTGGGTTGTTCTTGGGTTGTTCTTGGGTTGTTCTTGGGTTGATGCTGATTTGGGTCTTATTCTGTCTTGATTGGTCATTAGCCGTGGTGTTTCGTATTCGTTTCTTCTGCTGCTGTATTCGCGGGCTGGTCATTATTAACAGGTTAGTTTGCTGGAGCTCCATAGTGACTATCCAAGATCCAGTTGCCCGGGTGCTCCACTCCAGTGTACATGTCGGCATTCTTCCTTGCGGACTCCAGAGACGTTATTTTGCGAAAATAGCCTGTTCTGCTCCCCTTGCGGACTCAGAAGACGCTATTTGATCTTTCGGGCATGCCAGCAGACCTCGAGCCATGAAATAGAGGCCTTTGAGTCCGCAACCACGATCAAAACGCTGATTTCCGCAAAATAGGGTCATCTGAGTCCGCAACAGTTCGTGCAATAGAGCTCAGACGGGCCAGTTTCCGCGTGTTCGGCAAGCCCGGCCCAATGGGCCCGGCTTCCCTTGTGCCACGAGTCTGTGCCAGCCCCGGCAACTGCTTCTTGGCCCTATTTCACGCTGCAGGCCACCTATTTCGCTGCTCTGACTTCTCGCATGGCCAGCCTCGTATACCGTTTGCCCTTGCTTCAACCTGCCAGACGATGTAGCCGGCCTGCTTCACGCTGCCGCCCAGCTTGCAGCGCCGGTCTGACTTCTCACATGGCCAGCCTCGCATACCGCCTGCCCTTGCTTCAACCTGCCAGCGATGCCGCCGGCCCTACTTCACGCTGCCGCCCGCCTCGCGCGGCTGGCGCATGGTCAGGCTGACGCGGCCCTTCTTCAGGTCGACGCCCATCACCCATACGGTGACATTGTCTCCCACGGAGACCACGTCCATCGGGTGCTTCACGAAGCTGCCGCTCAGCTGGGAGATATGGACCAGCCCGTCGTTCTTGATGCCGATATCGACGAACGCGCCGAAATCGATCACGTTGCGGACGGTTCCCTGCATCTCCATGCCGGGAACCAGGTCCTCGATCTTCAGCACATCCGTGCGGAAGATCGGCAGCGGCAGCTCCTCGCGCGGATCGCGGCCCGGGCGCTGCAGACTCTCCAGGATGTCGCGCAGCGTAGGCACGCCGACATCCAGCTTCACAGCCAGCTCGGCGGCATCCTGCACCTCCAGCTGCTGGGCTACTTCCTTGCTGCCGAGCTTCTCCACATCGAGGCCCAGCTCGCGGAACAGCCGGTCGACCACCGGATAGGATTCCGGGTGGATCGGCGTACGGTCCAGCGTGTTATCCCCTCCGGGGATACGCAGGAAGCCGATGCACTGCTCGTAGGATTTCGCGCCCAGGCGCGGCACCTTCTGCAGCGCCTTGCGCGTGGCGAACTTGCCGTTCTCCTCGCGGAACTTCACAATATTCTTGGCGATCGTCGCATTGACTCCCGCCACATAGGACAGCAGCGAGGCCGAAGCGGTATTCACGTCGACACCGACGTGGTTAACCGCCGACTCCACGACGCCCTTAAGGCTCTCTTCCAGATGCTTCTGTGACACATCATGCTGGTATTGCCCGACACCGATCGCCTTCGGGTCGATCTTCACCAGCTCCGCGAGCGGGTCCTGCACGCGGCGGGCGATGGAGGCGGCGCTGCGCTCCGCCACATCCAGATCCGGGAACTCCTCCTGCGCCAGCTTGGAGGCCGAATACACGCTGGCCCCTGCCTCGTTAACGATCAGGTAGGCCAGCTCAGGATTCCCGACCTCGGCAATGACCTCGGCCGTGAACTGCTCCGTCTCCCGCGAGCCGGTGCCGTTGCCGATTACGATGAGCTGGATGCCATATTTGGCAATCAGCTCTTTGAACTTGGCCGCCGCCTCTTTCTTCTTGTTGTTCGGCGGCGTCGGATATGTGACCGCTACCTCCAGCAGCTTGCCGGTATCGTCCACAACGGCCAGCTTGCAGCCGGTGCGGTAGGCCGGGTCTACGCCCAGCACATGGCGGCCCTTCACCGGCGGCTGCAGCAGCAGGCTGCGCAGATTTCCGGAGAAGATGGAAATCGCCTGCGCCTCGCCTTTTTCCGTCATCTCCCCGCGCACCTCGCGCTCGACGGAAGGTGCAATCAGCCGTTTGTAGGCATCCTCGGTCACTGCTTCGAGCAGCTCTTTGACCGGGGACGGACCCTTCACCAGCTTGCGGATAATGAAAGCGTGAATCTTGTCGGCAATAATCTCAATGCCGACCTTCAGCACATTCTCCCGCTCCCCGCGGTTGATAGCCAGAATACGGTGCGGCGGCATTTTGTGCACAGGCTCACGGTAGGAATAGTAATTCTCATATACGCTCTCCTGCTCCGCATCCTTCGCTTCAGAGACCAGAATCCCCTGGCTTGCCGTATACTGGCGCACCCAGGAACGGATGGCCGGATCATCGGCAATATTCTCGGCAATAATATCCATTGCCCCTTGGACAGCAAGCTCCGCACTGTCTACACCTTTATCCGCATCTATATATTTCGCCGCTTCTTCATAAGGATGGCCCTGGCGGCGCTGCTCCATGATCCAATCGGCAAGCGGCTCCAGCCCCTTCTCCTTGGCAACACTGGCCCGTGTCTTGCGCTTTTGCTTGAACGGACGGTACAAGTCCTCCACTTCCTGCAGCTTCACAGCCTTCATGATCTGCGCCTGCAGCTCCGGGGTCAGCTTGCCCTGCTCCTCAATGCTGCGGATGACATCCTTCTTCCGCTCGCCGAGGTTGCGCAGATATCCAAGCCGTTCTTCGATATCGCGCAGCGCGTTCTCATCCAGCTCTCCGGTCATTTCCTTGCGGTACCGGGCGATAAACGGAATTGTGTTGCCCTCATCCAGCAGCCCCACCGTAGTCCGTACCTGCTTCAGGCTAATGCCCAGTTCCTTCGCAATTGCTGCAGTAATCAGTTCCTGCTCCTGGCGGGCAGCCGCATCTTCCGCCGCTTTACCCGCCCCATTAGTATCAACGCTCAAGTATATCCCTCTTTCTATACGCAGTCTGAGTTCATAACTCTCTACTAAAATACTATCACAGTTTGCCGCAGGACCAAAGTTTGGCACGGTAAAGTACCCCCGCAACGCAAGCTACCAACCGGGTGATAACTCAGCAGATTTACGGGGACCCCAAAGCATATTCCGCCCGGAAGGCGAAATATACAGCTTACCAAGGTTAATTGGACCCTACCTTGCATACCTTTACCTTTCCCGTTTAAGGTTCCCTCAGGCACCCACCCGCTCTGCAACAATAGCTGGATAAACGTATCTTATTTTAGCTGTTTTGGAGCATTCGAGTGTTTTAGTTGGATAAACGTCATTTAATTCCATGCACTTCCTCAACTTTGGCTAATATGCCTTATATTAAGTGCTGTTTTTCCAACTGCTGTTTCAGAGGGGCTTCTCCACTTATGAGCAAGTGGAACAAATCCAACTCCCTGCCCCCCTGCAGCATCCCCTGGCTAATGAGGAGGTTTCCGGTGTCTTTACCCGCCCCAGCGGAGTTATACAAAAAACGGCTACACCGTCCCTCGCGGGACAGTATAGCCGATTCATAACCTCTAACGCTTGGACATGGTTGTATAGGTAACCAACCTTCCCCTCCATTTACCGCATCACCGCACTCCGCCGGCTCCGTTTCCGCCGCCCGTAACTCAGCGACATGAGGAAGCAGAGCACCATGACGAGCGCAGCCGCCGCATATGGGAAATTCACATCCATATCGAACAGGATTCC
Source organism: Paenibacillus sp. FSL H8-0259 (assembly GCF_037963255.1). Taxonomy (NCBI): domain Bacteria; kingdom Bacillati; phylum Bacillota; class Bacilli; order Caryophanales; family Paenibacillaceae; genus Paenibacillus; species Paenibacillus sp. FSL H8-0259. Next base: position 1,485,283 of record NZ_CP150147.1, on the reverse strand, counting down.
GGCAACAATCGGGCCGGCAATATTGCCCAGACTGGTGTAGGCAGAGTTCATCCCCATGACAAACCCCTGCTGCGATTCATCCGCCATCTTGGAGAGCTGCGTACCGACGGCGGGGCGGAGAATATCCATCGCCAAGAATACGATGAAGGTCACTGCAACAATAGCTGCGAACCCGTGAACGAACAGCGTGAGGAAGATAGACAGTCCGGCAATGAGCAGACAGATGGAGATCACTCTATTTTCGCCGAAACGGTTCAAAATCCAGCTAAACACCGTAACCTGAACCACCGCACCCGCGATGGAACCGAACGTCAGGACGAACGCAATATCCTTGGGGGTGAACCCGAACTTATGATCCACAAACAGCCCGAACACTGTATCATAATTAGCCAGCCCGAAGGAGAGCACGAATATGATCACCAGACCGAAGAAATAAGGCTCGCGGTAAGAGCGCAGCATCTGCATTCCCAGATTCTCCTTGTTACCCTCATCAGACTTCGCTACATCACGCTTCTCCGCAGACAGTGATTCCGGCAGAACGGCAAAAGTAATGAGTGCGACAACGGCAGCCGCTCCGGCAGCGACGAAAAAGGGTACCCGGATGCCGAGCTCAGCCAAATATCCGCCAATTCCCGGCCCGATGATGAATCCCGTAGTAATGGCCGCATTGATCAAGCCCATACCTTTGGCGCGTTCTTCAGAAGAGGTCGTATCGGCAACATAAGCCATAACCGCCGGCATAATCATCGCCGCACCCGCACCGCCGAGCATTCTGGATACGAAGAGCAGCCAAGGCACATTAGCCAGACCAAAGAGCAGCTCCGACAAGGCAAAGACAATTAGTCCGGCGATAATGATTTTTTTGCGGCCCATCCGGTCCGACCAGTTCCCGGCAAACGGTGATACCAGCAGCTGCGTCAGGGCAAAAGCGGCCACCAGCAGTCCGACAACACTCCCGCCAATGCCCAGCTCATTCATGTAGGTCGGCATAATAGGGACAACTAGACCAATTCCCGTGAACGCCAAAAATATATTCAACATCAGGAGCAGCATCGCGCCCCGGTTTCTTAGTAATAATGACATTGTAAATCCCTCCGTAATTCCCGGGCAAATCTTCAGGCTCCAGGTGTGCTTCATTTCATGTAATAACAGTCTCTCCCATTAACGGGCGAAGAACTCATAACGGCGCGGGTACAGCTGCTTGCATAACGCCGTGGACAAGACCGACCATCCGGTCTATTTAAAATATAATAATTTATACACTTCGCAACGCAAAAAATTATCCCTAGCTTTCACGCAGAAACAGCCTGAAAGCGATATGCAATATCGATGCCTCGGAAGCATAAGCTCCTATGAATGAAGCTTAGCCGTTTCTGCTTGTGGATTAAAAATCCCGTTTACCGTTCAGCTCTCCCGGGTACGCAGTCCTTGAAGCAGCAGCTGAATGGCCCCGCGGTAATATTCCCTGATATCCTCAGGCCCCTTGGCGAGTGCTGTAATCTCGCTGACCCTGCCGATCCCTTCCAGCATCCCGCTGACGATGGTCACATAGTTGTCCAGGTTGCCTGGAATCAGATATCCGGAATCCATACCCTCCTGAAGCAGGTCACGGCAGGCCTGTGAAGCAGATTCGTAGATCTGCGAGAGCCGCTGGCGCATATCATCGGTAAGCGTACGGGATCTGGCGTATTCCTCAAGTGCATGAATCAGCGGATTCTGGAAGTCATTCGCGTAATGATCTCCCAGCGCGAACAGCCTGGCTTCCGTCCCGGTGATCTTGCTCCGCAGCTCCTCCCACTCACAGAGCCACTTCTGGGTATCATCCTCCACCACATACAGGAACAGTTCATCCTTGCTGGGAAAATGGTGATACAGGCTGCCCTTGCTGACCTTGGCAGTTATGCAGACTTCATTCATACTTACCGCACCATAACCCTTATGCGCGAACAAATGTGAAGCATTCTGCAGAATACGGTTCTTGGTTTCTTCTCCATCCGAGCGTCCTTTGATATGTATCCCCCCTATAGACCGACTGACCGGTCTAATTGTAACATAAGGTCAAGCCCTTGCACAACACCCGGTGGAACTGCCAAATAACCCACACAGCGGGGCATTATCTTCAAGCATTACTCCGCTACTTTCCGTTGACCCCGAACGTATTCATTCTTATCCTTGTAAAAAAGGCATACCGGATACAATCTCCGGCATGCCTTTTAGTACAATTATTGATGTCATAGCCCTATAAGGTTCAGAAGTCAATCAGACCCAGGCTGATTTGCAGCGAATCATCCACCAGCTTCATGGTCTCATCGTCCAGGTGGGTGATCTTATCGGTTAAGCGTTGTTTGTCAATGGTCCGAACCTGCTCCAGCAATATAACGGAATCCCGGTCAAAGCCATGGGCAGCCGCATCAATCTCCACATGCGTCGGCAGTTTGGCCTTCTGGATCTGGGCAGTGATAGCTGCCACGATTACAGTCGGGCTGAAGCGATTGCCAATGTCGTTCTGAATGACCAGTACCGGCCTAACTCCGCCTTGCTCTGAACCCACGACCGGTGAAAGGTCGGCAAAAAAAACGTCGCCGCGTTTAACAATCAATATTTACACCCCGCTTACTAAGCGGCCAAGAGTACTGTCTGCATCTTCCTCTGCGAGAAAGGCCTCGCTTGCCATGGTCAAATTAATCTTAGCCATTTCCATGTATCCCCGCTGCATCGACTCCCGGATGGTACGTTTCCTCCGTTCGGTCAAGTACAGCTTCATGGCCTGCCTGATCAATTCACTACGGTTAGAGTTCTCCAATTGAACGATCCCATCCACTTCCTGCAAGAGATGATCGGGCAAGCTGATCATGATTCTTTTGGTGTTCTGCAAATTGGCCACCTTCTCTTCCACCCCCACAAACCTTCTGCCCTTGTGTTCCAGTGTTACAATATACAAGGAATTTTATACAAGGAATATATGCCGCCAGTATATCAAGTATGCTGCATCCCATTATAAACTAGAAATGGCGGTTCGTATAGACTATAAGTCACACGCTCTATACGGGTTAGTCCTTATTTTCAATTCCTGCACAAGGTCCCCTGGTCCGGGCTTCAAGTCTGCAGCAAGGGATTCACGAGGTTGGGTAACATGCCTTCGCGTACATATACGCGGGGCACCCGGTGAGCCAGCATACAGATGACTTCGTAGTGAATCGTCCCAAGATGGAGCGCCAGTTCGTCTGCCGTGATCGACACGGCTCCCTGGCGGCCGATGAGTACAACCTCTTCGCCAGCTTTGATTTGTTCCGCTTCTTCAGCGAAAGATTTGAGTGATACCATACACTGGTCCATGCAGATTGTTCCGACGACAGGAACGCGGCGTCCGCGTATTAGCACCTCCGCTTTGCCCGTTAGCATGCGGGAATATCCGTCAGCGTATCCCACGGGAAGCGTAGCGATAACCTCATCGCTGTCCGTGAAATACCGGGTGCCGTAGCTGATGCCTGAGTCAGGCGGCAGGGTCTTGATATAGACAGCCTGCGTCTTCAGCGTCATTACCGGGTGTAAAGCCACCAGCTCGCGGTTCACCTCACTTGAAGGATAGAATCCGTACAAGCTTATGCCTACACGCACCATGTTGCTGGATAAGAGAGGTGTATCAATGGCCGTAGCGCTATTGCCCGTATGTATGATCGGGATCTTAATATCCATGTCCCGAAGCGTTTCCGCCACGCTCATGAAACGTCGGTGCTGCATCAGTGTATAGCTTTTGTTCTGTTCGTCTGCCTTAGCAAAATGAGTAAACATGCCCTCCAGCTCCGCCTGCGCTACTGAATGCACTTCAGCAATGAAAGCAGGTGCATCGGCCGGTAATAATCCCAGCCTGCCCATCCCGCTGTCAATCTTGATGTGCACCTTCAGCCGGTGCTCCTTCTCTACAGGAAGCGCTCTAACAGCTTCCAGTACTTCCGGTGTGAACAGTGTTACGGTAACGTTATTCTTCCAGGCAACGGCTATTCCTTCAGGGGAGGTGTAGCCCAGCACCAGAATAGGAATTAGTATTCCCGCCTGACGCAGCTCCAATGCCTCATCCAAAAAGGCGACACTAACATAATCCGCTCCAAGTCGTTCCAGCTCCCGGGTCACTTCCACGGCACCGTGTCCGTACGCATTTCCTTTGACGCATCCCATGAATTTGGTCTCCGGCAGCAGTGCCGCCCGGAAAGCCTCATAATTGGCACGCAAATCATCCAGATTGATCTCGGCTACTGTCGGTCGATAGCTTGCTTGCACTTCAGGTTCACCTTCTTACATTGTAGTAAAACATCTACGCTGAAATCGCATAGAACTTGGGGTCTTACTGCAATGGTAATGCTTAGAGAAGGCCTCTGTCAATGTGAGCAGAACCAGCAAAAAAACGGATACTGCGTGTAGAGGAATATTTCCCACGTTGCGCAGTATCCGCCTACTGATATTTATTTACCCGATTGTTCCTCCATAGAAGCGGCAATTTGCATCATTTCCGTAACTGGCAGATTATCGCTCGTAATCCGGTACTCGACACCCTCATTCATCCAGGTCAATGTCTGCTGCTCGTCTCCGCTGAGAAGTGCCCAAGTGAACCCGAGATCGATCACACTGCCTGGAGCCAGCGATACCGCACGGTCCAGCGGACGGGCTTCCATAATGGTGTACTGGTAGATGCCGTCATAACGGATAAGCACCGCATGATCCTTGCTGCCTTCAATTTTGTTCGTATCCTTCAGCTTCACGCCTGCCGGAACATAATCCGGCTCGATGATTCCGAAGTCACCCATTTCTGCCGCAACCGGCTGGACGGCCTGTTCCCCGTCTTCCGCCACTACCGGATTACCGTTCTCATCCACCTCAGCTACAGTGCTCTCCGAAGGTGAGCCCGTGGCCATATTCTTTTGCATATCAAAAGAATCTGCGGCGAATTCAGGATCAAACTTGAAGCTGTCGAAGGTCACGTTAACGACAACCTTGGCTTCGGAATCCGATACCTGAACCTGCTTTGGTTCATAGGTTTTTTTGGCGAGCCAGATCTTCTGGCGGACCAGCGCGCTGCTCTGATAATTCGCTGCTACCTCAAACACATAATTGTCCCCGTCCTCTACGAACTGGCGGTTGTTGTCAGAGACAATTCCCTTGAGCAGCGTCTGGTACAGATATACCTGTCCCTGGCTGTCCGGCCAGTCGCTCTGGAACCGGAAGCTTTTGCCGAGGCTTGGTGTCAGAACGAATACGCCCTCATCATTGCGCAGCACAATCTGCTTCACATCCTTCTGGACATTGGACAGGCTGATCCGGTAGTAGGACGGATTCTTGTACCACACTTCCACTTTGTATTCCTGCGGCTGCTCCCCGGTGTACAAGGTCATCGTGCCTGAGCCTTGATAAGCTCCCTGCTTGCTTTCCAGCTTGTCAGACACACTATTCAAATCCTTGACCACAGAGGCGGCATCCTTCTTCCCGCACCCCGTCAATACTAAGGCCACGCTCATAATGATCGCGAGTACCCATGTTATCCGGCGCATGACATCATCCCCTTAACCTGTTTTGAATGCATTGATTAGTACATGTCTATGAAGGACTTGGCCTCAATATGCAGACGGGCATGACAAGCAGGCGGAGAAGTATTCATCCGGCCCCGAATCCGCTCCGGCCTCCCGGGAATCTTACAATCTATGTATGGTTCTTATTACTTCTTATATAATAGAAACGCTATTTCAAAAAGCACCGGACCGCGTTCCCCGCTACGCTCGGGGGTTGCAGTCTGGTGCTGTGATTCATCCTGTTCCTGGTACCTGTTCCCTTCTCTGCTCCTGCCTGCTTACCAGTTGATGGACTCTGCGATCTTCATTACCTCAGCCCGGTCAAGGCCGCGGGTGCTGAGGCCGTACAGTACTCCGTTTGCTTCCCAGTCCAGACCTCTGCCACTGACTAGAACCGCATCGGTTCCCTTGATCTTCACCTGCTCTACCGTACCCTCTGTCGACATTGCAAAGGCGTTGTCCTCATTGGCCAGGCGCAGCTGCATCCAGATCCGCTTCCCCTTCTCCTTGCTGGAGAAGAATAATTCAACAACCTGACCGTTCACGCCTTCCTCGCCCTTGAAGAATTCTCCATGGTCGAAGGCGAAGCCCTCAGGCAGATATTCCGGCAGCTTTACTTTGAAGAGGGCGTATTTGTCCAGCTCCGCAGGCTCCTTGACAGCAAATTTATGCGCTGCCTCCTCTTTCTCCCGCTGCTCCTGCTCGCTCAGTGTAATCAGTTGATCCCCGTCAAAATCCACTATGGCCTCACCGGCTGCATTGAAGATGGCTTCCGGCATGGGGCGGAAGGAATTGACCGGATTGCCTTCCTGATCAAATATTTTGCCCTTCCAGGCATCCGGGAACACCGGCGGAACGCTCGCATCCATCTGACTTACCTCAATGTGTCCCAGATTTACCGACATTAGCACCCTCTCCAGCATCTCCTCCGCGAAAGAAGGTCTGACGAAGGAAACACTTACTATCCCTGCCACCAGAAGGGAAGCCACGATCATGGCCGGACGTCTAAACCGTTGTTTAATATTCATCTTTAATTCCTCCTGTTCCTGTAATGAGCGGCTTCTCACTTGGCGGAGAATGGCTGCCTTATCGGAGTCCCGGGAAAAGTCCTGCTGTGCCAGAAATTGTTCCAGCTCCAGCAGCTCAAGCGAATCCGCTGTCTCCTGCTTGTTCTTCATAGCCCTTCCACACTCCCTATTTCAGATTTCAGTTTCCGCATACTGCGATAGAGAATGACCCCAACGTTGCTCTCCGTCATTCCTGTGACCAGCGCAATTTCTGTATTCTTAAGATCTGCCCCGAATTTCAGCGCGATGATATTCCGCTCCTTCTCACTGAGCGTATCCAGCGCCAGCTTGAGCCTGTCACTTCGCTCGCCTTCGAGAATCAGGTCTTCAGGCTCCTTTTTGCCGGATACCAGCTCCCGGATTGCATCCAATGAGAAGAACCGGTGCCTGGCGCGGCTTCTGTAATAGTCATTCACTACATTCCTGGCAATGGCGAACAGCCATACCTCCAGCGGAGCTTTCTCCGGAGAGTAGCCGGGCAGCTTGGACAATGTCTTCTCGAACACCTGGCTGGCCAGGTCTTCAGCGGTATAACGGCAGTTCACCCGGTAGGCAATATAATTGAATATCCGTTTATAGTAGGTTTCAAAAACCGCTGTGAACTCCAGCTCGGTTTCCGTCTTTTCTTGAACTCTTCCGTGAATCAAAGGCAGCAATGCGCGCTCTTGCATCCTTAGAGGCCCTCCTTCCAGGCTGAATTTACTTGGCCAAGTAATTTACATGAGCTAGTACGCTCTTCATCCCGATTCCATTACATCACGCGGCAAAATAAAAAAGACAGAGGATCGAAGCTCCCCTGCCTACTTTAGTTATATTCGAAATATCCGGCTATGCGGATTATTGCTGAACACCATGCTCCCGGTCTTAAACCAGATTCTTCTTCTCGGTCAAAAAGTACACCAGAGCCAGCACCGGCAGGGCCAGCCCGATCAGTGTAGCCAGACTCCAGCCGCCGTAAGCATAAGCCCAGCCGCCCAGCGAGGAGCCTACTGCTCCGCCTACGAAGAATATCGCCATGAACAATCCGTTCAGCCGTCCTCTTGTTTCATTGCCGAGCGAATAAATCGCCCGCTGCCCCAGCACCAGGTTGCCGGATACACTCATGTCCAGCAGAATGGCCGTTAGAACCAGCAGGCCGAGTGTTAGATTCGAATCATCCCGGAGCAGATAAGCCAAGATAAAGGATACGGCGGCAAGTGAGATGGCCAGACCTGTAAGCAGTCTGGTCCAGCCCCGGTCTGCCAGTCTGCCCGCAATAGGGGCTGCCACTGCTCCGCCCACACCGGCCAGTGCAAACAGGGCAATTCCTTGCTGGGACAGGTGATAGTAGCTGGACAAGTACATAGGAACTGTCGTCCAGAACAGACTGAAGGCACCGAATAAGCTGGCCTGATAAATCGCCCGGCGCCGTAGAACCGGCGTTTGCATCCACAGTGTACCCAGAGAGCGGATTAATTGGCCGTAATTCAACGTAGGTTCTGGCTTGCGTGCCGGAAGTATGCGGGACAGAAGCAGGGTCAGGAGCGCAATCACAACTGCTGAGACCACAAATATAGACTTCCAGCCCCATAGTCCGGCCATGAAGCTTGCTACCGGCCGGGCAAACATAATACCCAGCAGCAGTCCGCTCATCACATTGCCTACCACACGGCCGCGTTCTTCCTCTGCTGCCAGATAGGAAGCATACGGCACCAATATCTGCGCAGCTACCGAGCCCAGCCCGATAAACATGGAGGCTGCAAGAAACAGCGGTGCATTCGGTGCAAGTGCCGCAGCTGCCAGTGCAGCTACAACCAGAATTAGTGACGTTACAGCTAGCCGCCGGTTCTCGATAATATCACTGAGCGGTACAATGAACAGCAGCCCGACAACATAACCGATTTGTGTCAGCGTCACAATCAGCCCCGTGGCTCCGGGAGACAGATGAATGGCTTGCCCGATCGGTCCGACCAGCGTCTGTGCATAATAGAGATTCGCCACAATCAGTCCGCAGGATACTGCGAGCAGAAATGTGATCCAACCGGGAACGGCTTTGTGATTCATAGCGGATACTGCTTGTTGTTTCATTAGTAACTCCACCTTTCAATTTGTAATACTGAACGTACAGTTTAGTAATTCCTATGACCAAATAATATACTAAACGTTCAGTATTGTAAATAGGCATTTTTATGTTATACTCCAGTTACAGATCGATCTTAAGTTTGGATGTCGCAGGTTATCTATGTAGTAATCTATTAGGAGGAACGAGCCATGGATAAGAAGAGAGGCCGGCCGCGCAATACGGAGGCGAAGAATGCCATTCTGAACGCTTCATATGATTTATTGCTGGAGATGGGATTCGGTGCAGTGACGGTGGAGAAAATCGCGGAACAGGCTCAGGTCAGCAAAGCGACCATCTATAAATGGTGGCCGAATAAAGCTGCGGTAGTGATGGACGGATATCTTTTTGCCGCAACCGCCAGGCTGCCTATACCGGACAGCGGCTCTGTGAAGGAGGACTTGCTGATTCATGCGGGAAATCTGGCCATGTTCCTGTCCAGCCGGGAAGGCAAAGTCATTACTGAACTGATCGGTGAAGGGCAATTTGACGCAGGACTGGCTGAGGCTTACCGCAGCAGATATTTCGGTCCGCGCCGCCAGGAGGCCTGGCAATTGCTTGAACGGGGAGTAGCCAGAGGAGAATTGAAGCAAGAGCTCGACATCGGGAGCAGCATCGACTTGATTTATGGGCCTATTTTTTACCGGTTATTGCTGACGGGGGATGCACTGAACGAGGAATCTGTCCGGAACTTAGTCTTGCTGGCGCTTGAGGGGATTCAGGCCTGACTGCAGTTTAACGCTTAGGATCGCGGTTTTTATCGATGGCATCCGCTTTATGATATTCATTAATGAGGTCGTCCAATTTTTTGGACTGTCTGATTACACTGGGATGCAGGCGGCCGTGCTGCTCTTCCATCTGGTTCAGCCGGGTCCGTTCTGCTTCGATATGCTTTTGTATAGCTTCCAAATGATCCATTATCTTCCCTCCTGCAAATATTTTATAAGGATATGGCGAATTGCAGGGTACTCCGTACAATGCAGTATGGCAAGTGGAAACGGCTTTGCCGTCCTTTTGTAAGGACGGTACCGTTTCAGCGAGAAATAGAAGGATAAGTTATCATGTGAAACATATAAATTCTTATATTTATAAAAAAACCACCGGATATACGGGAATCTTCCCCATCCGGTGGTTTTTGATTTTGTGCATGGTTATTGGAAGGATTCAGGGATTTCGTTCGATTTATTTCGCGGTCTCTTTAGTCCGTGATTTCAAAGAAACCATTACAGTCATAAGTACAACCATTCCCGCTCCCAGTGCCTGGTACAGATTGAAGGGGACGGACAGCCAGATTACGGAGGAGACAATAGCTGAGACCGGTTCCGTACAGGACAGCAGGCTGGCTTCATGCGGAGCAATGTGGCGGAGACTGCCGATGTATAGATAGAAGGCGGCTAATGTTCCTAGCAGAATAACGAATAGTATAGCCAGAATGATAGACAGCGACCAATCAGCAGACGGTACGGACCAGACCGGATGAATCAGACTCATCCCCGCTCCCCCCACAATCATCCCCCAGCCCATCAGCAGTGAAGTGCTGTACAGCTTAAGCAGCGGACCGGAATAGAGTGTATAGAACGTCAAGGACACTGCGGATAGAATCCCCCAGATCAAGCCTCTCAGAGGAACGGTCAGCTCCGAGGAATCGCCGCCGGTCAGCAGTAAATACGTTCCTCCCAGCGCGAGCAGCGCACCGGTGATATCCAGCGGAGCCAGCTTGGTTCTTGTCCAGATAACAGCGTACAGGAGAATAAACAACGGGGCTAAATACTGCAGCAGTGTGGCGATTGCAGCATTGCCTGACTCAATGGAAGCGAAATACGTGTACTGTACCCCAAGCATGCCCAGCAGCCCGAACAGCAGCATTTGAAGAACGAATCTCCGGTCCAGCCACAGCTTCCATACCTGCGAGCCCTCCTTGCGGAGTGTAAACATCAGGAACAGCGCTCCCGATACCAGCAGTCTCAGGGTCACCAGCCAGGCCGCAGGCAGCATGGCCTGCTGGAACAAATGCTGGGCTACCGTCCCCGATACTCCCCATAATAACGCTCCGCCGGAGGCCATAATAATTCCTCGGGTCCGTAACATTGTCTCCATCCCTCCTGCGTATATGTATAGATATTTAGTGTTAATTATACGGAATTACCGGCTGTCTCTTCTGGTAGATAGATCATATCTGGCGGAGCATATCCCCCTTATTCTTCACAGTAAACAGAGCCTTTCGTTCTCGAAAGACCCTGCTTCTCCGGCATGCACTTGTATTACAGCTTAATCTTGGCAAGCAGGCTCATCAGCTGCTGCTTCTCTTCAGGAGCGAACTCCTCATAGACCGCTTCCAGCAGCGATTCGGATACCGCCTCGAACACCGGCTGCAGCTCCCGTCCTTTTGGAGTAAGAGATAATCTGAATATCCGTCCGTCCTGCTGGTCCTGCTCCCGTCTCACGTAATCCAGCCGCAGCAATTTGTCCACTAATGCCGTAATCGTAGACTTATCCTTATCAATCCCACGGGACAACTCGTTCATTGTAAGAGCTTCCCGGGCAAACAGCTGATACAGAATATCTCCGTGCGATGGAGCGATGCCGTGAATATCATGCTTTTTCAATTCCTGTTCAATGAACTTATTTCCGCGTCGGTGAATACGGCCAATGACCGCCAATACATTTTTTTCATTCATATCTTATATGGTAGATTTATATAAATTAGGTGTCAAGCGGCTTCGTCCAGCCCTCTAAAAGTATATATAATCCGGGTATTGAAAATTTTATGAAATATTAATCAAATTTTAGTTTGATATAAAATTTTATTTGGATTTTGTGATTTATATCACACTAATTGTGAAAAAAATCACTTAAAATTAAGGTATCGAAGATGATCATCCGATACACAGATAAAGATTTTCAGGATAGGTAGCTCACAGACAGTTAGCCAATAAAACTTAAGCCAATGCTTCCGAAGTGAGTTATGAACGACGTGACTTGCAGAAGGTATGCTAACTAAACTTTAGGAGTGGAGAGTATGTTCAACAACTGGTTTCGCACAAACAAAGCAGCTATGGTGCTGCTCACAATAGTACGTCTATATGTAGGTTATCAATGGATTGAAGCAGGCTGGCACAAACTTACCGGCGGTTTCGATGCTTCTGGCTTCCTGAAAGGGGCCATTGCCAAAAGTGTCGGTGAAGATGCCACTGTACAAGCCTGGTGGGGCAGCTTCCTGCAGCATGCGGCGCTTCCCGGTGTCAATTTCTTCAATCTGCTGGTTCCTGCAGGTGAATTTCTGGTCGGACTTGGCCTGATTCTGGGCACCTTCACTACCTTCGCCGCTCTGATGGGAATCGTTATGAACTCTGCCTACCTGCTCTCAGGCACGGTCAGCACCAACGTCCAGCTGCTGCTTATGGGAATGATCATTGTGGTCTCGGCGGCCAATGCCGGCAGAATCGGTCTTGATTATTGGGTCCTCCCTTACCTGCGCAGCTTGTTCCACAAGAAGGATCATACTCCCGCAGCCCGGCCTCTGGCTCCCGTTCAAGCTATGAAACGTTCCGTATAACTAAATTAATAGACTGTATCTTAAAGGACCCGCAAGAAAAGGACAGCATCCGCTTCCTTCTCCTGCGGGTCTTTGTCATACGCTTAGCGCGCAGAGCAGGTAACCGTAACAGGCTTGTCTTATCTTTGTTAACAGAACGTGACCCGCTAGCGGAGTTTTTCATTTATAATAAAATGGATTGGAATTTCCAGACTCCGGAGGTTATCTTATGAAAAAATTAATTGCCGCTTCCGCTATCGCCCTGCTCCTAGCAGGCCATGCGGCGGCTTCATCCATAAATATTGCCCATTCTGCTGCAGCTCCTCTATCCCTTAAGGTAGACGGACAAGCCGTTCTTCCCCAAGTTCCGCCATTTCATTCCAATGGGATATTATATGTACCGGCTCTTGCCCTGATGGAGTTTTACCCTGTCCAGCTGCAATGGAATAATGTCCTCAAGCAGCTTACTCTCACGACTGGCTGGGATAATAAAGTCCTTACCCCCGGCAGCTCCTCTATCCAGGTCCGCTATACACAAACAGATGGAAGTTATAAAGATAGCCTGGAGGCCCCTGTTATTCTTAAGGCCGGACATGTATATATTCCGGCAGATAGTATGAATTCGCTTACGGGTGCTACCACAGAGCTGGAAGCGGGAGGAACCCGGGTCGCGATTACGCCGGGCAGTCTCAGCACAACGGTCAGGGTTCCCGCTGAACCCCTCGTTGTGGCCGGGGATAATGCCAAGGTCAAGCTGTATGCTTCGCTGAAGGACGGCAACACCTACAAAGGATTCATCCTGGAAGTGAACGGCAAGAAGCACAGCTTCGACTGGACCGTAGACAGAGATTTCTCGAATCCGCCCCAGCTCTTCTATGCTGATATAGATTCTGACGGGAAGCCTGAAGTAACGGTTGTGTTCACAGTGGGTACCGGAACTTCGCTGGTAGTGCAGGAAGTACATGTGGTCAAGCCTGAACAATGGAAGGAGCTCTCCGTGCCTGCAGCGGACCAAGCGGCTTCAGCTGTAGTATCCTCCAGCATTTCAATAGATCAGAACGATGTGCTGCTGAAGCTTGAGCTCCAAGGAGCAACCCCGTCCAAAGTAACAATGAGAATTCCGGACCGTGCAGAAGAAGCATTGAAATATTTCGGCAAGACTGCCGGTATTGGTGCGGTTACCTATTACTCGGTGAAGGACGGCAGGCTGTTAGCGGATACCAGCCTAATGGTAGGAATGACCGAGAGCATGGGGACGCTGAAGCTGGTATACAAGGCAGGCGCAGCGGGGATGGAGCTCGGATCCATCACCTTTGAACCGCATGATACCACTCAGCAATTTGTAGTGAAATAACCTGCGGAGGAAGGAGCAATTACGCATGATTGATGCCCATATTCATCTGGACCAATATGAAGAGACTTTGTTATCCTCTTTGCTGCAGAGCCTGCCGGAGCAGGACATTGAGGCGCTGATTGCTGTCTCGATGAACCTCGCCTCCAGTCTGCGTACTCAGGGGATAGCAGCCCGTTATCCCGGGCTGGTGAGACCCGCCTACGGCTTCCATCCCGAGCAGCCGCTGCCGCCGGAAGAGGATCTGGCCGCGCTGCTGGACTGGATCACGCTCCATGCCCCGGATATGACCGCTATAGGTGAAATCGGGCTTCCCTACTATTCCCGGACCGAAGCTATAGAACGCGGGGAAGCATGGGATATGGAACCTTATATCCGGCTTCTGGACAGACTCCTTGGTCTGGCGGCACGATTAGCCAAACCAGTGGTGCTGCATGCCGTCTACGAAGATGCCTGGACCGTATGTGATTTGCTTGAACAGCATCACATTACCCGGGCCCATTTCCATTGGTTCAAGGGCCCGGGAGTTACTGTCGACCGTATGATCAGCCGGGGCTATTATATCTCGTTCACTCCCGATATTCTCTATGAACAGGAGATTCAGGATCTCGCACGCCGCTACCCGCCGGAGCTGGTCATGGCGGAGACCGATGGTCCGTGGCCTTTTGAAGGCCCATTCACCGGGCGTACCACCCATCCGGCGATGGTGCATGACGTTGCCGCCGCCTGGGGAGCGCTGCATGGTTATACCGGGAGCGAGGCGAAGGCTATTTTAACAGCGAATACGGTGCGGTTCTACGGACTGTAGCTTAGCCGTCACCGTACCCCAGTGAATGATGGACTCCGCCGTGCCGCGGCGACCGCCAGCAAATCCTGTACAAACTACAAGATTTCCCGCATTAAATGGGCCGCAATCTCAAATTGTTGTAGAAAAGGCAGCATTTCTCCTCCTCCAGGCGGTTTGGCGGGACAATTCTTGTATTTCATACAACAATCCTCCGGATTACCCGGTTATTTATGGAACGAAGTTGTAATTCGTACAACATTTTCACTTATGCAGAGCGAACTTAAGATGCTCACTCTCCTCGCTCGCGCCAAAGAACGCACCCAGCCCATCCGCGGCTTGGTACGTTCTTCCGGCCATTCTCCATGCTCATCCCTTTACTATAAGACGCTCCACCCCGGTCAGCTGGCCTTCCGAGTAGGCCATGACATAAATATCTGGCTTGGTGGTCTTCAGCAGGAAGTCCAGATCATATTCCGGGGCAAAATAGCCCATCATTAGCGCCATTACGAGCCCGTGGGTACCGATGGCAACTCTTTCTCCTTCATGTGCCTGCAGGATTTCCTGCAACGCTTCTACCGCCCTTGCCTGGCATTCGCGGTTCGATTCCCCGCCCGGCAGGGCATAGTCCGGATCGGCATACATCGCCTGAAGTGAAGCAAGCAGATCCTCATCCGGCAGTTGCCGGTTGCCCTCCATCCAGACCTTCTCTCTTAGATCCTCCTCGAGGGTAATTTCCTGCCCAAGTACCTTTGCCAAATCGGCAATCGTATGTATGGCGCGGAGATACGGGCTGCTGTACAGCGCGTTAATACCTTCATTACGCAGGCATGCTGTTACTCTGCGGGCGTCCTCTTCCCCTGCAGGAGATAGGCCGCGCGTCCATTCGTCCACCCCGGTCCGGAGTGAATCCCCGTGTCTCACCATGTAAATATAAGTCGTCATTGGTTCCTCCTGAATATGTAATGTGGCAGTGCAGAAAAAGCCCCGAAGGGCTTGATCTTAAACTTACTGTCTGCCTTTAAGCTACCCCTGTTCTACTGCAGCTGCTGGCTGTACACCTTCCAGCTTGAGCTTGGCCACAGGCCAGAGCAGCCGTCCGAAGAGCAGACCCGCCAGACCCAGAAGGAGCTGCAGAAGGCCGATGTTGATAAAAATACGGGCAGGGCCTACATACTGGACAAGTATGCCGCCTAATAAAGGTGCAACAATAAGTACCGTGCTCAGTACGGTGTTCTGGATGCCGAAGATACGGCCGGTCATATGCGGCGGGGTTTCTTTTTGCAGACAATAATTGAACGTAACCATGAATACCCCGTTTCCGATCCCCAGTACAAATCCGATCAGCAGAACCCATACTATCGAAGCGCCGGGCTGAAGCAATCCAAGTGCAGCAATGGAACCGCCGATCAGTACATATCCCGAGCCGAGCCTCCAGCTATATCCCGTTTCGGGATTCAGCTTGTTCAGCAGAAGGATGATCAGCACAGCTCCTACTCCGGTAGCGGCTACCATCCAGCCGAGCAGGGATTCCCGCTCCGGTGCAAATACCCGGAACAGGCTGGTGAACTGGAAGTCGACCACCTGAAGTACAAGTGCCCCGGCCAGCCCAAACAGCATAGTATTCAGCAAAATCCGGCTGCGCAGCATGAAGCTCCAGCCTTCCCGCCACATCGTATGCAGCGGAATCTTGTCTTCCGGCGCCTCTGGCTGTTTGCTGTCCTCTTCATCTGTACGGATGTTCTTAACGGACAGCAGCAGCAGATAAGAACAGCCGCGCAGCAAAGCATTGATCAGTATGCACCATTGCGGCGTAAGGAAGGCGAGCGCCAGACCTCCGAGCAGAGGGCCGGCAATTTTGGAGCCCTGGTTAACCAGCCCATTGAGCGACGAGGCTTGCAGCAGCTGATCCTCTCTGACCAGGCTGCGGGTCAAAGACTGCTGGGCAGGCATATTCAGCGTGGATAGCGCTGAACGCAGCGCCAGCAAAGGCAGTAGCCAGAACATGCTCGGGGCGAATAGCACCAGTACAGTCAGCAGCGCAGTCAGCAGATCGCAGACACGCATCAGCTTCAGCTTGTTCAGCCGGTCGGCGGCTACTCCGGCAATCGAGCCGAACAGAATGCTCGGCAGCGCCAGCGCTACCGGAATAAGCGCCAGCATCAGCGGCCCGGCCTGCCAGCGGTAGCCGACCAGCACCTGAATAGCCAGTGCATCGAACCAGTCGCCGAAGCTTGCCGTGGCGAATGCACTGTATACCCGCATGTACGTTTTGTTATGCAGCAGGCTGGTTCCCTGCTTGGTTGTAAGCTCCATCTGACATTCCTCCAGGTTACATGTAATATCATTGAATGTGCGAAACATTCATGATCCTACTGTAACGGAGAATTGTCAGAGAATTATCAGGGGGATTCGAGCAGCGGCAGCAGCAGATTTTCGAGAGGCAGTTCCAGCCTTAGCAGACCAAAAGCTTCAAGCTCTGCTGTAAACAGGCTCTCATACTTGCGCGCCAAGGAGCTCCCGGCCAGATACATCCGGCAGAAATGATAAATCCGGTACACCGAATAGAAGCGCAGCGGCACAAAGCCGGACATATCGAGCACCTGCAACCCCTCATGTATCAGTTTCTCTCCCTCTGCCCACTGTGCACGCCGAAGCGCCCACAGTCCCTTTACTACTTTGTAACCGCCGATCTCCCGCAGAAAAGGCTTGCCCCTCAGTGTCCGGCTGACGGTTTCATCCATACGATCCAGCTGCTCATCCCCGGTTCCCGCCACCAGATGAATGAACAGCTCCGTAATCTGCGTCGCCGGAACGAAGTTCTCATAATCCGGTTCGGATATTACCTGATAGGAACGTTTTAGGCGTTCCAGCGCTTTTTCCGGCTGGCCTGCCAATGTGTAGAGATCCAGCATGGTCAGAATCTCCAGTTCCATCTGTTCAGGGGGGTTCAGCAGTTTCCGCTCAATCAGACGTTCGGCGTATTCCACCTTCACCTTGGGGTCACCTATGAAGAAGTAGAACAGGTTGAGGTAAAAAAGCCGGTCCTTCAGCGGAACCTCATCCGTGTAGATCAGCCACTCCAAATCTCCCTGGACGAAATGAACGACCATGGAATAATGCGGGTCCAGCTCGTAGCCGAGAATATCCTGCTGGCGCGCGAGGGTCAGCATCGATTTGCCCTGACCGTAGATATGAAATTTCATGAATACCTCACTCATGGTATCCCGCAGCTCCGGATCATTCGTTGCAGGGGTCATTGCTACCCCTTCCGGTGAGCCCGGTACGGCCAGGCTATAACCGAACCCGCGGATGGTCTTGATATCAATCCCGCCCAGCCCGCGCAGCTTCTTGCGCAGCCGGTAGATATGATCATCGACGGTCCGTTCCACCGGATACTCCATCGGCCACACTTTATCGAGAAGCTGCTCGCGGCTGAAGGTCCGCCCCCTGTTGCGGTACAGAAACTGCAGAAGCGCAAACTCCTTGGGCAGCAGCTCTATGGTTAACCCGCCGGCAGATACTTTATATTCGCTTCCGTTCAACTCCAGATGCATAGCTGTGCCTCTCTTCTTTCTACAGATCAACCCATAAACTGATTATATCAGCAAGAAGTTCTGCGCACGATAGCAGCAGCTGCATTCATGAAGGGCAAATGCCCGGTACTTGTATCCGATGATCAAGAAGAGAAAAGTCCCTCCACAGTTGCCGCTGCGAAGGGACTCTTCTTAAACTTGCTCTACCTATGTGACAGCGGCTGCCGTAAATCCGGACACCTATAGAGGCTGATCTAGCCTGCCATATTGTTGAATGAATCCTGTTCGGAGAATACAGAGATATGATCCACGGTACCCGTTGAATCCGGAATGATGAACTTGAGCTGATACTGCTTGCCCGCCTGGTATATATAAATGTCATCACTGCCGTTCACGGAGGTAGCGTCCGGCTTGCCGAGGACTTCTTCAATCTGCTTCAGCGTCAGCTTCTGTAAGTCGGAGGCGCTTGAACGCACATCAAAGATTTGGCTGCCCTTGTTAAAGCCGATTACCACGTGCTTGCCGGCATACGTGGAATAAATGCCTTTGCCTGCCGATTCTTTGGTGTCCGGCTCTCCCCATGCTGCTTCCACATCATCAATGAGTCCGCTGTGTGCAGCATATTCCACGCCGGGCACCTTGCCCTGCTTGGCTAGCTGCAGCAGCTCTTTCAGCTGCTTGCTCAGCTCCTGCGGCGTAGCGGCCGACGCTTCACCTGCCGCTGCGCCAGGCTCTGCAGCCGCAGGTGAAGCGGCCGCGCCAGTGCCGCCTTGCGCAGCAGGAGCCGCGTAAGGCGCAGCTGTTGCTGCAGCGCCGCCAGCTTCAGCCGGCTCCGTGCCCGCCGCCGGGGCGGGACTCCCTTCCGGCTGTGCAGACGCCGGAAGCTCCGAGGCTTGCGCAGCCGCCCCTCCGGTATCCGCCGCATCCGGCTTACCGGAATTACAAGCCGTTAGACTGAGCATTCCGCCGAGTAGAATTATGCCTGCTATCGTTTTGAATGATGTGATCATGATGCCATCTCCTTCGTAATAGGTACCATCTTTTAAAGTTTAAACTGTTATCCTATGACGCAGTGTCCCCGTTAAAGGTTGCACGATGCTCCTTCTCAGGCTGCTCCTTCTATAGAACATTTTTGGCATGGAGCAGCTGGGGAATGATGCTGCCGCGTGAAGTTGCAGCGCTGCTCTCACCGCAGAACGCCCCCAAAGCTGCATTACCGGATCTGTTGCATTTAGTACAGTAGAACTCCCTAAAAATTACCCGGAATTCGATTCTATTGCACTTTCTGCAATTGAGAAGCATATTCGCTGCTCAAGTCCTTCAATTCAGGAATTATTTCCCTGCGGCACGCAACCTTCCTCCCGCAGCACGCATCTTACTAATAAAGGGAGGGGAGCTTCATCTGGATATTATAGAGAGAATCAAAGCCAGGGATGAGTCCGCTCTCCGCCAGCTGATGGAGCAATATGGGGATATGCTGTTCCGGACCGCCTGGCTGCTGCTGCGTGACCGGCAATCTGCCGAGGAAGCCGTACAGGATACCTTCATTCAGGCCTATGCCAAAATCGGGCAGCTGAAGGACCCTCAGCGTCTGAGACCCTGGCTGATCACCATTGTGGTTAACCGCTGCCGGATGAGACAGCGGACATGGAGCTGGCGAAATATTTTTCCTGCGCCGGAGGGCGGGGCCTGGGTAAAGAATGAAGCAGGCGCCTCCGCAGGCGCAGAAGAGCTGTTTATAGCAGAATGGCATAATCTGCAGCTAAGTGAAGCTGTAAGAAGTCTGGATTACATCTACCGCGAATGCCTGACGCTGTACTATTACCATGAGATGAGCATCCGTGAGATCAGCGGGCAGTTGAGATTACCTGACAATACTGTGAAATCCCGGTTATCCCGGGGACGGTTATTGCTAAAGCAGATTCTGGAGAAGGAGGGGCATGTTCTATGAGCAGTGAACAAGAACACATCAAACGCCGTCTGGATGAAGAGTTGAGCAGCCTCTCCTTCAGCGGACAGGAACGGGTTCTGCAGCAGACTCACCCTAACGTACCGCTGGCCCGCCTGCGGGCACTATGGAATAAGGAGCTGGAAATTCCACTCAAGCCACTGGGTGCGCTATCTGCACTGTTAATCGCAGGTGCGCTGATCCTCTGCTACCCGCAGAGCGGGACCCCGGAACATGAGGCCCGTACACTGCCGGCACAGGGCCAGCGGGAACTGATTGAAGCCGGCGGCAATACGTACTGGAAAGACATTTATGAACAGGCGGTGAGACGCCATGAAAATTAGAATCAAGGTCAAACAGCTGGTGCTGTTCGTCCTGCTTCCGCTTACGTTGTTGATACTATTACCGGGTGTTCTGCAGCAGGCAGCAGCGCCATCCGTTCAGCCTGCAACCTCCGCCACAGCGGATACCGGGGCCAAGGCACGCCAGGAACTGCTGAACACTCTGAATTCCAGCACCGGCAGCAAGCGTATGACGCTTATCCGTACCAGGATCATTGAGCCCGGCAATGCGAGGCCTCCATATCAGTACAATGTATATATCGGTTCTTCCTCAAGCCAGTGGAGCCAGAACAATAACGAAGAACCCCCTTCCCTACTGCTTCCCGGGGATAAGCTGCGGTTCCTGAGAGAGTATATGCTAGAAGGCCCTATAGACCGCTATCTGCTTACTGCGGCTAAACAGCTGGTCTATGAATATGATGTCCTGGGCACCGGAAGTGACGGAGACAAGGTCCTTACGGAGGCTATTGCAAGAATTAGCAGCAAATCCTCTTTGGCCAGAGAGCTGCTCCTGCTTCAGGCACAGCGGGCACTGAGTGCAGGGAATTGGGCGGCTGCAAAAGTGCTGCTCGTGCAGGCTGACTCCCCGGGGCATTATGGTGAAGAAGAATCAGATGCCCGTTCGGCCTGGCTGAGTGCACGGCTGCTCTTTGCAGAGGGAGACAGCAGCGGAGCGCTGAAGCTGATAAACAACGGTCTGGAGAATTACCAGGAGGTCCGTGACCGGAAGTATCAGGAGATGAACGATGGGAGTGGCGGGGACTCCCAAGACTCCAAAGACTTCCAAGGCTCCACGGGGGACTCTGCATCCGCACCGGAATCCTTTACAGCAGCTTCACAGTTTCTGGAGGAGCCACATTCTGAATCAGAGCGGCAACTGCTCCTGATGCAGAACGCTTTATTATCCGCTGCGGAAGCAGGAAACTCTGCTCCTGCCACCTTGTCAGGGACACTAACCTACAGCGACGGCACTCCGGTCTCCCGGGCAGGCATCTTCCTGCGGCCGGAGAGCGAAGTTAATCATAGTGTGTTATATGGCTCGGAGCCGTATGAAATCGTCACAGATGCACAGGGCCGTTTTTCCTTCTCAGGCGTCATTCCCGGCTATTATCAGTTATTTTTGGGCCTGAGCTTTGAGCAGATCGACGGCTGGACTTGGCCTGTACAGGCGGATGATTGGATCGAAATCAATCCAAATGACCGTTTGACCCACAATATTGACCTTCAGCCCTTGCTGGAGCTGAAGTCACCGGTGAATTCGCAGATCCTTACAGGTGATTCTGTAGAATTCGAGTGGGAAACTGTCCGGAATGCCGCCTCATACAGTCTCAGCGGCACAGTCTCAGCGGAAGGCAGCACCTTCAGTTATGTAATCCGCCAGCATATCACGGGGAATAAGATTTCTATCCCTGTAACAGAGCTGTATAACAGCAGCGGTTTCTCCACCAGCAGCAGCGGAGAAGGCTGGGAATCGGTCGAGCCTTCGTCTCTGCTCGGCTTCGCCGATCCAAGCGGCCGCTTCTCGTGGAGCATCGAAGCCTATGATGAATCCGGACGGGTGATTACCCGCAGCAATGGCTACCGGCTGAACGAAGATACCGTCGGCAATCTGCCTTTCTTCTATTTACATTCACGCAGTCTTACCGCTGCCGATCAGCTGGTTAAAGCGCAGAAGCTTGAACAGGCACTGGAAGCGTACCGCCACGACTATGCCGGAGATCCGCAGGATGATCATGCCCTCAAGATGCTGGTTCATCTCATGACAGCCAAGGCTTCCTATACTAAAGACAAATCCTTAGAGGCCGCAACGATACCTCTGCTAGTGAAGCTTGTAGAGCTGCGTCCGACTGCAGACTATGTCTTCAACCTGGCGCATTACTACTATGAGCAGTCCGACTGGAAAAGCTACAATCATTATTATTCCTGGTTTCTTGAGCTGCGTGATCAGAAACCGCACAGCTATGATCAGGGAATTAACGCTACCGCGCTGATGTACCAGGGGAAATTGGACGAAGCCCGCAGGCAATTCGTCGCCTCACTGGAGGAGGATGGCAGCCACCGCTTCACCGGCAGCTATCTGGCTGCAGAGCTGGCGGCGGGACAGCCGCTGGATGCCGTACTAAAGCTTGCTCAGCGTTATCCCCAGCATAGTCCCGGCTCCAGCCCAGTTAACTGGGCGAAGCTGATAACCCTGATGAAGGCAGAGCGTACGGGACAGCCGGAGCTCTTTGACCGGGAGCTGGAACAGATGCTGAAGCTATACACAGCAAGGTCCGGGAAGCTCAGGGAATGGACCAGAGAAAGCGGGGATTCCCCGCTGAAGACATTCATGAAGGCCGTTCTGGAGGTGGGCTAGTCCACCTCCGGAGCAGGGCAAAGGGGATAGAACAGGAGCGGCAGCGCCGCCTGATCTATCCCCTTTGCAGTTGGCTTATTCTATTCTTTTGGCTCAAACAAGACGGTCCAGTGCATTCTTCTTAACCACATAGGTTCCGGCCATCATATCATGCAGCGCCCGGTTGCGCCGGGTGAATGCAACGAATAGGCAATCGGCGACCACGACCCAGCCAAAGAACACATTCAAAATCGTAGCGAGCGGGGTCCAGTTGGCCAGACTGCTGGAAACCGCAGATAATTCCTCAGTGTTCAAACTCACAATAACCGCAAGAAAGCCGTTGACGATGAAGAAGAAATATCTAATCAAAGCCTGCTTCAGCGCCGGATATCTCCCGTCCTCGTTAATAATCCTTACCCCCAGAAGCAGTCTGCCCGGAGTGCCTCCATATTTGACAACCGTGAACACATTGAAGCCTATCAGCAGCACAAACTGAATAAAAAGTGGAAACGCCGACTCCGCCGACTCTGCGGCAGAGACGCAAAACCTGTTCAAAAAATACGTAGGAATGGCCAAAATCAGAAAATCAATGAAGCTGATCAGTACTCTTTTCCAAAAACCTACATAGTCATCCAAATCGAGCTGTTCCTCTATCCGCTGCTCCATACTGTTCCCCCTCAGTGCTTCTACTTGCTATCCCTGGCTGAACCCATAATATCCTTCCCGGTCTGTATGGCCTCCTCTAGCGTATTAGCCGGAGCCGAGATATATCCCTCTCCGGCTGCAAGCCCGTAGCGCTCATCAAGATGGGTCAGCATAATCCAGAACTTATCCAGCTTCTGAGACGCTATAATAGAGCCAATCGAACGCCGTGACCGGTCTGCATCCAGGACCGTCAGAATTCCCAAGTAGTATCCGCCGCCATCCTTAAGCTTCACATCATAATGAAGACCTCCATCCAGTGTAAGCTCGCCGGTAAACTCACTGCTTCCGGGCACACCTCTCCATACTTCACCCCTCAGCCCGATTGCGCTATGCTTCACGACTTCATTATTGGAGTAGATCACACTAGGGTACACCCGCTCCACATGCTGCGGACGAAACCATACATAGCCCAGGGATGCTACGATCAGTACTGTTATTGCTGACACTATCCATGATTTCCGGGTCAAAGCTCTCCCCCTTTTCTATCAACTCCTATGAACTGTTGGAGTACAACTGGCATATACGCAACTTTCAAATAGATCCGGCGTCTATAACTGTATAATTTTAGTAAACCAACAAAATTTTCGAAGGAGGACTACTCAAGATGAAAGTCATCAAATTTATCTGCCTGCCGCTGCTGCTGTTAATATTGCTGTCCGGCACTGCCCTCGCCGCCCCTGCTTCAGCTCCAACCATTACAGTAGAAATAAACAACTCCACGATAAGCACGGACATTCCCCCTTATCTCACACAAGGCACAACCATGGTCCCGCTAAATGTAGTGAAGCATATCCCGGGGATTACTGTCGCTTGGAACAATGGCACCAAGACGGTTACAATTGGCCGCAGCGGGGAAACAATCACACTGGTTGCGGGTCACAAGACTGCCCTGATTGGAAGCAAACCAACCGCACTGCCTGTCGCCTCGGTTTTGCATAAAGGCAGAGTCATGGTGCCGATCCGCTTCATAGCAGAAGCTGCAGATGCGCATGTAGCCTGGAATGCTGCCACCCGGATTGTGTATGTCGCCAAAGCAGATGAGACGCTGATCACTCAACTCCAATCTGCGAATCTGGGGGAAGCACGTACAGCAGCCCTTCATTTTCCCCGCGTCAGCACGCTTAAGCAAATCCCTATCATTAATGAGTCACAGAATCAGGACTATTATTTCCCGGAAGGCACAGCGGGCCGTTTCTTCATTCAAGGCGGGCCTGGTTTTTCGTATTATGAAGTTACAGGTAATTATGCGGAAGAGATCTGGTCTGCCAAAATAGACTATAGTGCCCCATCCTCTGCCGGACTCTTCTTTGTACCGTACAAAATTGTGGATCAGGCCGGAAAAATGCCCGCCTATAAGGGTAGCCTCGCGTTCTATCATCTGATGCTTCCGGTTATGGAGGCAACCTATGGATTCATTGATGCTACGGGTGTCTCCAGAACGGTCGGGCAACAAAATATGAATCTAAATGAGTTCTTTGAAATTCCAGGGGAAGCATCATCCTCTGTACAAAACTAATTACATCCAGATCGGTACCGCAAACGGAACAAGAATCAGCAGCAGCGCGGCGACACTCAGACTCCGGGTCCACACCGGCTTCAGCTTCTGATTCTTCTCCGATTTGTACCAGCCCTTGAACTGCCAATAATTCCGGTACATCACTAAGAATATGAGAAAATTACCGATTACTGCAGTATACAAATACCCGGTCCATCCATATAACATTTTGAAGATCCACTGCTCCACACCCCCGAGTACACCTAGTGTCAGAACCAGCAGAACCACTAAACGCAGCATTTCTGCCATAAAACTTGCGAGTTTACTCATTTTGTCCTCCGAATCAATGTTTTCCAGTGCTCTTCTATAACTTCTATATTTACCCTGTTAATCCTGCTTCAGCAACAGCAAGCTCCCGGTATAGCGGCTGCCGTGAAGGAGTATTATCCCCTCGCAGTATCTGCCTGTGTCATATCCAACGCTGGAGTGATTATAGTATTCTGTAGAAAAGAACGTGAAGAGGTGTCCGGAATGCAGCGAACAGATGTTGTAATTGGAATCGATGGAGGAGGAACTCATACGCGGGTTATAGCCGCCGATATTGAGGGAAATGTACTAGCCTATTGCAAAAAGGGAAGCGCTTCCGCGTACCGGGACTCTGCCGCTCAGCATAACGTGAGGTCAGCGATTATAGAAGCGCTGGAAAGCGGCGGCATCGAGCCCGGCAGGGTCATCGGCATGGCTGCCGGGGTTGCCGGATATGACTCGCCGGAGGATTTGAACTGGATATTGCCGCTCACCGGGGTTCCGGAGCTGACTTGTCCGAGGTGGCACGTCAATGACGCGCTTATCGCCCATTACGGAGCACTGCTTACGCAGCCCGGCATTATTGTCATCTCGGGAACTGGCTCCATCATTATTGCCATTAATGAAGACGGACGTTATTTACGCAATTATGATTTTCATCATTATGCCGCAAGTGCCGCCCGGCTCCTCTCATATGATACCGTCTTTGAAGTGCTGGCCGGTCACACAGATTCAAGCGATGAGCTGCTTGTCGCCCGGATGCTTGCGCACTGGAACGTTGCTGCAGCCTCTGAACTATATATGCTTGCAAGTGAAGGGTTTGACGATGACCGGAAAGCCCGGGACAGACGCTTTGGAGAATTTGCTCCTATAGTTACGGAAGAAGCGGAGCAGGGAAGCTCCACCGCCGTCCGGGTATGCGGCAGGGCTGCAGAGCAGATTAAGACGGGCATCGGTCTGCTGGCTTCTTCTTTTGCGCAGCAGACCGTCCCGGTAGCCTTCATCGGCAGTGTGGCAAACAGCAGGTATTTTCAATCGGAATTACGCAGTTTACTGAAGAACGGGGCCAACAAACAGTATAAGGTGGTAACGCCACAGCTCCCGCCCGAAGCAGGGGCTATCCTATATGCATTGGAGCAATTAGGCCAGCCGGTCACCGAAAATATAATCAGCCGGCTGCAGCATAGCAGCAAGCTGCCTCAGTGAGCATATACGCAGCGCGTGATTGCTACGGATAGACCTTCATCTGGCAGCTTCTAGTATAGGCGCATCACAGCTCCACAGCCGTCTCTTTGGCGTTCCATATGACGGGAAGGCCAAAGAGCGGCGTTAAGCTGCCTAAGGGAATATACAATCGCCCGTTTACAGTCCGCGAGGCCAGCATGGCCACCGTTTTGCCGTTCACCTTCGCTGTTTCGCTAAGCGGTTGATGGACCGCGGTATGCTCACCTATAGTAATGATAAGCGCTCCGGTTCCCGCTTCCTGCTTCAAGGTTCCCCCCAGCAGGGCAACCGATTCTCGGAGCGGAACGAATACCCGTGAATTCTCCAGCAGGAAAGAATCCTTAACCTCCAGCTTTTCTCCATTGATGATAAAGACGCCTGCAATCATTGTCGGCCCGGTGGAATAGCCGCTCTTCACTGCGATGCTTGCCATATCAAGTCCTGAAGTAGTAATGATCACGGGAGTGTTATTGGCTACCCTTGGATACAGCCAGTGGATATCCTCATTATGCATCCGGATGCATCCGGCGCTGACATATTTACCGATGGAGGCTTCATTATTGTTGCCATGAATGGCATAAGTCGTGCCGTAGGTATCGTTCACTTCCAGCCCCAGCCAGCGGTCGCCCAGCGGATTGGCCGGATCGCCTCCGGGAATCTTTTCTTTGTAATAGGGTCTGTTCTTGATTTTGACCACAATTTTGAAGCTGCCTTCAGGCGTCAGGCTCTTGGTCTTGCCGGTGGCGACCGGAAAAACCTTCTCCAGCTTACCGGCGCTGAAATAGGCCAGCTTATTCGTCTTTTTGTTCACAATAATCAGATCTGAGGATGATGATGACGCTGCTGCGGCTGATCCTGTGAAGCATGCTGTGAACAGCACTGCGAACACAAGCATAAGCTTGATGCTCCTTGGAACATAAGTTGTAGTCAGGCTGATACGCTCACGCAGATTCATGGTTGCCCCACCTCCAGGTTATGGGTGATACTGGAAACTCTTTTCTACATAGACGTCAGTCTGCCGCATTAGTTGCACAGCAGCTTGTACCTATTCTTATCAACTCGTCCCTGCGGATTTGAAGCAGAGTTTGCACAATTGTAACCGTTCAAGCGGTGCTTCGCGTGCGGTTTCATGAGGATGAATATTAAGTGCCTCCGCCAGAGATAATAAGCCCGCATGACCATTACAGCACCCGCCAAGGAGGCCATTTACTTTGAATTCAAACCATTCCAGCCAGATCAGCCAAAGCGAGCAAATCATCCAGCAGCTGATGACACAGACCCAGCAGGGCACGCAGAATTATCAGCAGCTTCTGCAGCAGGAGCAGGAGCATGCCGCCAAATTGCAGGAGCTCAGCCAGCACAGCAATAAGGCCATTCAGATGATTCAGCAGGCATTACAGGGCCATCAGACCGCTATGCAGCAGCTGCAGCAGGTCTCACAGTTAATCAGACAGCTGGAGCAGATTCCGCAGACTGCCGGCTACAATACAGGTGGTATTCAAAGATTCAATACTGAACAACAGGGCTTTAATACAGGAATCCCAAGCTTCAGTACTGGTAACTCTGGAAATCAAAGCTTCAGCACAGGCTCCGGAGGATATAATTCTTCCTTCAGCCCGTCCTTCACTTCCAATAGCCAGCCGGTAAATTCACTGCATAGCCCAATTAACTCTTCAATTAACTCTTCTTTTAACCCGCAGCCGCTGCATACACCCATGCAGACTAACCATTCCTACGGTTCACCGATGAATCAGGGACGCAGCTTCCAGCAGTAATATAAGCCGGACTACGCGGTTCAAGACAAAAGGGGTTCTCTCAGGCCGTACCAGCGGCACTGCGGAGAACCCCTTCTTTGCATCTGCACTTCGCGCCTGGGCATTCATACATATGCATGTTAGACTACCAGCCGTCCCCTCTTCTCCGCGAGGCCAATCGTCGCCTCTACGCCGGAGTTGAATTCCAGGTAGTCGCTCTCGACTCCATCACTGAAGATTACCCCGTCCTCCGGCATCTGCGAAGTAATTCGCAGCGGCATACGGCTGTTGATCCTGCCGAATACCAGACCAGCCGAAGTCGTCCGGCTGGGAAAAGGCTCCCGTACCGTAAAGTAGAGCTCCGGATGATCCCAGGCCAGCTTGAGCGCCGCCCCGTTTTCCTGCGGTCTGCCCCCATGTACAGACGCATGTGCTTCCAAGCCCGCCGTTACCGTCACCTGTTCCGCTGCCTGCCATTGCGCCGCCTGGCTGACAATTCCCGCTGCTCCGGCGAGAACGCTTTTGAGCCAGCCGGTGGAGCCCATGCCGGTAGAGACAATAATCCCGCTGGAGGACTGCTGCTCCAGTGTGCCGTTCAGTTCAAGCTGATAACGGGCCGAGACATGGGTCCGGCGGCCGATGAACAGATCGTTGACACCGTACAGGCTCTGGCCGTCATTCAGCTCTGCCCTGGCAAGGGTAACCTCGCGTACCTGCCGCTGGCTGCGGAGCACCTCCGGCACCAGCTGCCGCAGGTCCTTAACCGTGAAGGGCAGCAGCACACCATCCCAGCGCTGCGGGTCGGGATTTACACCGATCAGCGGCTGCTCCCGCAGGTATTTCAGCGTATTGGCAACCAGACCGTCCTGCCCCAGCACAACTACTGTATCCCGCTCTCCAAATATAAAGTTAGGCACATGCTGCCGGTCCAGAAGCTGCAGCCGGCCTACCGCGCTCAGCTCGGTTACAGCAGCCTCTACCGCCTTGCGGTAAGTGAAGTCCTCGCTCAGATAATCGCTGAAATCGGCCCCCAGCCGTTCAATATAGAACTGGGCCTGCTGGATCGTATTGTAGCGGACCACCAGTTCTTCCAGGCGCGTCTTGCGCTTGATCAGAATAATCTTGTTCTCGGATACCGGGCTGCTCATCGTCCGTTGCCTCCTCTTGCCGCGCCCGCTCCGTTACCCGGCGACCCGGCCATAATTCCCTGCAAAAGATCCGGGGTAATATTGAGCTGCCCGATCTTCCCGGCATTCTCAGCCAGCTCCTGGAACGCGATGGCAATCAGCTTATCCGGATTCATGCCTACATTCGTCAGTGCCTGAAGTACACCAGGTGCTACGCCCTGGAGCGAATTCATCACCGCCGATAACTCGTAGGCCTTGGCATCCGCTTCCGCTCTCTGATTCGCCACTGTCAATTCAATCAGCTCCTGCTTCTTCTCCTCCAGCGCAGTATCGAAGCTGAGCTGCTCTTCCTTCATCTCATTCTGCTTCTGCTTCACCGAGCGTTCGGCATCGAGCTGGGTTTCGCGGATCTGCCGCTTCTTCGTCTCCACGGCGATCTCCGTATTCAGCTCATTCTCCTTCACCCGCCGCTCCTGCTGAATCGAGGCATTGCGCCGTTCATAGAGCGCATCGTCGGCGCTGCGGAGAATCTCTTCGCGGGCCTGCGCCTCCAGCGCGCGCAGCGTTTCCTTATTCGGCACGATTGCCAGAATGGACAGCCCCATCAGCTCGATGCCCAGCTTCTCTATCTCCGCACTCTGTCCGATTTCGAGCGTAATTGTCTTAGCCAGACGTTCACTCGACTGAATGGCTTCCTTCAGCGGCAGCTGCCCGAGCTGCTTCTTGGTCAGCACCTTGGCGATATTGATCACCCGCTGGGCCAGCTTGTGCGGATCATCGGAGAGGTAGGAATTCTTCCGCAGATTATACGTATAGTTAAGAATCTGTGTAGTCTTGCGGTAATCCACGATCCGGTAGGTCAGCTGCCCCTGCACGGTCACCGTCTGATAATCAGCCGTAATTTCCTCGAACATGAACGGTACATCAATCGAAGAGACCGGCACCACTACAACCGAGGTCGTAGGCGCGTAATAATGGAAAGAAAGTCCTACACCTTCCTGCACTACCTTACCGTTCTTCACCTTAAGGACATATTCACTGGGCTGGAACTTTACGAAGCGGAATCCGAACATGGTCATTACCTCCTGTTGTTTATTTTAGTGATTGATATTAACGAAATGTTATTATTAATTTGTTATTAACAACATCTTAGCAGACTTTGATGATATTATCAATATGTTAATAACAAAAATCCGCAAAAAAAACACCTCACTCTCCAAAATGGAAAATGAGGCAGGTGTGAGTAAATTACTTAACAGTGACCTTTATCTTCACGGTTTTGCCGCCGTATTTCACGGATATGCTCGCAGTACCTTTACTGTTGGCCTTAATCAGGCCGTTTTTGCCGGTAGCTACAAGCTCCTTGGTGGAAGTCCAGACTGCTGTCTTGGATACATCCGATTCACTGCCGTCCTCAAAAGTAGCCGTTGCCGCCAGCTGCACCGACTGGCCTGCACTCAGCGTAAGATTCATCTGGCTGACCTCGAGATATTTCAGCACATCAACGGTTACGGGGACTTTGACGGTTTTGCCGCCGTATTTGGCCGTCACATAGGATTTGCCGTAAGCCACTGCCTTGACCGAGCCTCCGGTAACTGTGACGATCTTATAGCTTCCGCTTTTCCACTCCGCCTTGTCCGTCACATCCTTCGTTTTGCCATCGCTATAAGTGATGCTTACTGCGATTTTGGCCGTATCGCCGGATTTCATCGCCAGGTTGGTCACCGATGCTTCGATGACAGTGATCTGATCCACTTCAATGTTGACCGTCACTTTCTGCCCTCCATAGGAGGCGGTGATCGCCGTTTTGCCCTTCAGCACTCCGGTTACAAGACCTTTCTTGACCGTAGCGATTGTAGTCTTGGCCGAGCTCCAGTCTGCATCAGCCGTTACATCACTCTCTACCCCGGCGGAATCGGTGGCAGTCAGTGTAATCTGCTCCTTGTCTCCGGCAGACATCGTAATCAGGCTCACATTGGCAGCCAGCTCATCCACAAGGCCCACGTTTACGGTAACGGCGGCCTTCTCCGTCCCTATTTTGGCGGTAATCACCGCTGTTCCTGCAGAGAGGCCGGTAATCAGACCGTCCTTAACTTCGGCAATCTTCTCATCGCTGGAGCTCCACTCCACCTCACTCGTGATCGTCTTGTCGCTGCCATCACTGTAACTGCCGGTAGCCTCGGCCTGATAAGTCTCGTCTTCCTTCAGTTCAATGGTCTTGGCCTGCAGCGCCAGTTTGTCCGGTGTGCCTGCCGTGATTTTGACCGTTGCCGTCTTGCCGCCGTAAGAGGCCGTAATTACAGCACTGCCTGTGGCATAGGCGGTAATGGTTCCTTTGCTAACGTCAGCTACATCCGCATTATCCGTACTCCACACTGCATTCTCTGTGACATCCTGTGACGTTCCGTCTTCATAACTGGCCATAGCCGTTACCGCTTTGCTCTGGTCCTTGCCGAGGTTCAGCTTGCTGACCGTAAGATTCAGGCGCGCAGCTGTTTCGACGCTCACCGCAACGGTGAGGGTTTTGCCGCCATAAACGGCGGTAATTGTAGTTTTGCCGGACTTGTAGCCTGTAACCAGACCTTTGTTCACGATAGCGATATTCTCGTCAGCGGTGGTCCAGACTGCGCTGTCTGTCACCGTGCTTGGGGTGCCGCTTGCATCGAGGGCGGTCAGCACAAGCTGATGAGTTCCGTTCAGGCGCAGGTTCAGGCAGTCGTTATCGACGCTGAGCTTATTGCTTTTGCCAACTGCGGCAGTTGCAGTTACTGTCTTCCCGCCATAGGCTGCTGTTATCGTCACATTACCTTCTGCGTAGGTTGTAATACTTCCTTTTTCCACATAAGCCACAGCTTCATCACTGGAGGTCCAGGTTGCCTTGCTGGTTACATCGGTTACCGTACCGTCCGCAAAAGTCGCCTTGAGCACAAGCACCTTAGCAGCATCCACCGCAAGATTCAGACTGGTTTCACTTAAAGCCAGATGTCTTGCTGTTCCCACATCAACGGTAACCGTGGCCGCCGCTCCATTATAAGTTCCTGTAAGGGTCGCCGTACCTACGGAATAACCGGTGATCAGGCCTTTGCTGACCATAGCGATGCTCTTATCGCTTGTGGTCCATGCCGCACTGCTTGTAATATCCGATGAGGACCCGTCGCCTGCAACGGCAGTCAGCACAAGCTGCTTCGTCCCGCTGATCTGCAGGAATACATTATCATCGCTGGCTACCAGTTTACTTACGGCTCCAACTTCCACCTCCGTCGAGGTTTCAAGTGTGCCATAGACGGCAGAGATTGTTGCGGTTCCAGCCAATTTATAAGTTGTGAGGGAGCCTTTTTTGACAAAAGCCACAAGCTCATCACTCGAACTCCATGCCGCCTTAGAAGTAACATCTTCTGTGCTGCCATCGGCATAAGTCGCCGTCAGAGTTAGCGCATGGGTGGAGCTTGTCTTCAGGCCAAGCTGTTCTTCGCTCAGATCCAGATACCGGGCCACCGCAACATCCACATCCACCTGTACAGACTTATCGCCATAGGCTGCTGTAATCGTCGCCGTTCCGGCTGTATAGCCGTAAACCTTGCCTTTGTATACATAAGCGATACTGGAATCACTCGAGCTCCAGACTGCGGTGCTGGTCACATCTTTGGTCGTCCCATCCGGGTAGACGGCGGTGAGTTTAAGCTGCTGATCTTCTTCCGTCTTCAGAAAAACACTCTGATCATCCACAACCAGCTTACTGGTCTGGTCAACCGTTACCTCTACTGTGGTAGTCTTGGTGCCGTATTTGGCGGTGATAACTGCCGTTCCCTGCTTGTAGCCGGTAATGACGCCCTTAAGGACATCGGCAACCGCTTCATCACTGGAGGACCAGGCGGCCAGGGACGTTACATTCTCCTGCGTGCCATCCTGGAAAGTAGCTGTAAGCTTAACAGCAGAGCTGTCTTTCAGCAAAAGCGCAAGCTCGGGCTGATCCGCTTCGATCCGTTTGGCTACCTCTACATTCGCTGTGACGGTGATGGTTTTTTTGCCATATACGCCTGTGATTGTGGCTGTCCCGGAGGTGATCCCTTTGACTGTA
The DNA here is from genome assembly GCF_037963255.1 of Paenibacillus sp. FSL H8-0259. NCBI lineage: Bacteria > Bacillati > Bacillota > Bacilli > Caryophanales > Paenibacillaceae > Paenibacillus > Paenibacillus sp. FSL H8-0259. Next base: position 1,452,038 of record NZ_CP150147.1, on the reverse strand, counting down.
CCGTTCACCACGGTAGCTACCGCAGCATCGCTTGTGCTCCAGACTGCCTTGTTCGCCACCGTGGCGTCCGTTGTATTATCCGAATACGTTGCGGTCAGAATAATGCTGCCCGATTCGGCTTTGCGGAGATCCAGGCTCTGGACATTCTGCGTCAGCGCTTTAACCTTCTTGGTTACAGTAACCGTTGCGGCCTGGGAGAACTTCGTGCCGTCACTATATGTAAATACCGCAACAATTGTAGCTGTCCCTTCCGCCTTGGCCGTCACAATCCCGTTATATACGGTGGCTACCGCCGGCTTATCGCTGGACCAGTCACTGTTAACCATCACGTCGCCTGACGTGCTGTCGGAATAGACCGCAGTAGCTGTTAGAGCCGAAGTCTCTTCCACCGCGAGCGTAAGTTCACTTACATTCAGCACAATTTTGGAGACCGTTACAGTGGTGGCTGCCAGCGCCAATCCCCCGTTAGTCAAGACCAGAAGCAGCGGCAATGCCATCAGCAAAAACCGGAAATAACTATTTTTCTTCAATCCGTTATCCTCCTTGTTGAATTATGATTTGAATCTCTTATCGACATATCCCGGCTTTTAATTCAGGTACTAAAGACTTATATTTTTTCTTATAACAACGGTAATGAATCAGTTATTTATCTATGTATTTACACAATCCGCAGAAAAAGAACACCTCTAAATACACCCTGCTCAAGAGATAGGCTGAATGCATCATAACAACCCAAACTGAATGTAGTCTGAATAGCCTCATTCTTTAAAACCTGAAAATTCACAGCGGATATCCGGTTTTGCACAAGCTCCATTCTCTTTTGCACAAACAAGATTCTTCTTTGCACAAACTAAATTCCAGCTTTGCGTTTTGTCCATTGAGTAACGGATGGTTATCATCTATGATCATTTCAACGAGAATGATTATCATTATTGGTAATCGATATAATTGGGAGGCCTACTTACAATGAACAAGGCAAGACAACCTTTCGCTATCCTGTGCATCATCTTCCTGATGAGCACCTTACTGCTCGCCTGCAGCAGCACCAAGAATGATGAAGGCAACGCTGCAGCTAACACAGCTGCCGGCAATACCGCTGCAACCGCCGCTCCAACCGCAGAAGCTAGTGCAGAACCGGCAGCCACAACACGCTCTTACACCGATTACAAAGGCCATACGGTTGAGATTCCTGTGAACCCGCAGCGGATCATCTACTCCGGGGAAACTTACGGTGATCTGATTGCCCTGGGCGTACAGGCCACCGGCTATCCGCTCTCCATGGCTGAAGGCCAGGTGTTCAAGGACAAGCTGACCGGGGTAGAAGATGTCGGCTTCCCGATCAACCTGGAGAAGACGCTTGAGCTTCAGCCGGATCTGATCATCTATGCCGGAATTGAAGAGGCTGATTTCGATGCCTTGTCCAAAATCGCTCCAACCATTATCTTCGATACCTTCGCCCCGCTGAAGGAAAGGATGCAGGAAATCGGCGGTATCCTGGGCAAAACAACAGAAGCAGAAGCCTGGCTGGCTCAGTACCAGACGCAGGAAGACGCCATGTGGGCCCAGCTTAAAGCTTCAGGCATGAAGGAAGGCGAAACCGCCGCAGTCTTCACTTACTATCCGGGCGACAGACTGTTTGTAATGGCTACAACCGGCCTGTCACAGGTACTGTATGGAGAGAACGGATTCAAGCCTACTCCGGCGATCCAAAAGGTGCTTGACGCCGACATGGGCTTCCAGGAGATTTCGATGGAGGTTATCCAGGAATACGCAGGGGACCGTATTTTCCTTCTGACGCCGGTAGCTGACGAAGCCAAAGCATCGACCGACAAGCTGCTGGAAAGTGCAGTCTGGAAAAGCCTGCCGGCCGTTAAGAACGGCTATGTCTACACGCAGGACATCATGAAAACCTCCAGTGATGCCGCCACCAGAGAATGGCTGCTGGGCGAAATCCCCGCAATGCTGAATAAGTAACGATTACGCATGCAGACAGGACGAATATTAAAAGCAGCTTATCAACTAATGTTGATAAGCTGCTTTATTTTATATACAATGAGATTTATTGATAATCGTTCTCAGTATGTACATCAATTGATCCCCTGAAAGGAGTGCCGAGCCTTGAGACAGAATGCCCTGAACCCGGGACTCCCCCCTGCCCCCGCACTTGCAGCGGCTCCGGCCCTGCCGGCAGTTCCGCTCCGCTCCCTGCTGTTTCAGCTGAAGGGCATTGAGCTGGTAATCCAGAGTGCCGACACTGTGTCCGCTGTGCAGACTGCCGGTCAGCATACACTTCTGATCTTTACCGGAGGCCGCGGTGAACTCTGTATCGGGGAGCAGCCGGCCCTTTCAGTACATGCAGACAAGTGTTGTCTGCTGTCCCCCGGAACTTCCTACAGTACGGATAACGCGGAAATGACACTATACTATTATTTGATATCCTTTGCCGCTATTACGGCTGGAGATTCCCCTGCTTCCCATACAGCTGAATTGCTGCCTGGCCGGAAAGAGCTAATCGTCCACCCTTTCACCCGGGTGATCCGGCTCGCGGAAGAGCTGCTTGCGAACCAGGGCAGCGGGGACGAGCTCCAGTATTTCAGACAGCAGCTGCAGTTCCAGGAGCTGCTGCTCCTGCTGTTTGAACATAATTACTCCACCCGCCAGCTGCCCAGTCCCGCGCAATCCGTGGAGAGTACGATCCAATTCCTGCAGGATCATTATATGGAGAGCATTACGGTGAAGCAGCTTGCGGAGCTGGCACAGGTCTCTCCCTGGCAATACACCCCAATCTTCCAGAAGCTGACCGGCAAGCGGCCGCTCGATTATCTGACCGATCTGCGCATCGGGCACTCCAAGAACTATCTGCTGGAATCGGCCGAGCCGTTGCGCGAAATCGCCCGGCTGGTCGGCTTCTCCGATGAATATTACTTCAGCCGCCGCTTCCGGCAGAAGACGGGAGTCACGCCCGGGCAGTATGCCCAGGCCCAGCAGCGCAAAGTTACCGTCAAGGATTGGACGGGGCATGAAGTGGAAATTCCGGAGCGGCCGAAGCGGATTGTCTACCACGGGGAGACACTGGGAGATTTGCTGGCGCTGGGAGTCAAGCCTGCCGGAGGCGATGAGGCCTTTGCCCGGAACAGCGTCTATAAGCACCGGGTCAAGAATCTGGCCAATGTCGGCTTCCCGCTGGACCCGCAGCTGACCCGGCTGATCAGCCCTGACCTGATTATTATCGCGAATTCGGACGAGCGCGCCTATACGCGCGTCTCCGGTATCGCCCCGACCCTCACCTTCGATTCGTTCGCGCCGCTTGAGCATCGGCTGCGGATACTTGGCGGGTGGCTCGGCAGGCAGCGCGAAGCGGAAGCCTGGCTGGAGGCCTACCACGCCAAAAACGCTGCCATGTGGCAGCGTCTGTACGCAGAGGGGCTCCAGCCGGGAGAAACCGCCTCCGCGCTGGTCTACGACCATGGCAACCGCCTGTTCGCTATGGCGATGACCGGACTGTCCACGGCCCTGTATGCTCCCGGCGGCCTGCAGCCGACGGCAGAGATTAAGGGCCTGCTGGACCAGGGGCTTGGCTTCGGCGAGGTTGATCCGGCGAAGCTGCACAGCTACGCGGGGGACCGCGTCTTCATGCTCATCCCGGAGCGCGAAGACTCGCGGGAAGCCATGGAGCAGCTGCTGCTGACGCCGCTGTGGAACAGCCTGCCCGCCGTACAGGAGGGCCGCGTCTATATGCTCGACGGCGCCAAATGGAATTCCGGCGATGCCCTGACCCGCGAGCTGCTGCTGACTCTGCTGCCCAGGCTGCTGGGGGGAGCGGGCGGGTAGGCGGGTTCGGGAATTCAGAGTGACTGGAACCTGGTACAATATCATAACTAAAGAAGTGAGTCCATTTAACAATGCAGTAACTGCTGTATTCCGTTCCAAATGGAAATTCAGTGATAGTTGTATAATGTGCAATTAATAACAGCGAAAAGAGAGGCTTGCCTCATATAAGTGCAATCTGTACAACTAAAATTACCCAAATGAGTGAAAACAATCTACAAACAGCTATTTAATTGCACGAAATACAACTAAACGGATAATTGGGTGTATATCAGACGATTTAGTTGTACAAAGTGCACTTATGCACATCGCTTACCGCACACACCTAGGCATATACCGTAATCGGATCATCTCAGGCCATTAGCAAGCGATTTACCAAAATGGTTTTCACTAAATAAATCTGACGCTACACCAGGAGCTGCCCTAGATCGCCTGAATTCGTACCTCGGCAGAGTTCGTACAATAGATTTCTTCCTTTCAGCCACAATTAGGGACGATCCCTAAATTCTGTTGCAGTAAATACATTAGAATGCCTTTGCAGACCCTTAAAACCCCGATTCTGTTGTACAAAATACGATCAGCCGGCTGTGAGGTTAGTCCGGAGTGGCTTGGAGCCAGTTTGGAGCTTGTTGCAGCTTGTTGCAGCTGGTTTGGAGCTGGTTTGGACCGGTTTGCAGCTGGTTTGGAATTTGTTCGAAACATGCCGGCGACCCGGAGCTTGCCCAGAATATGCAACTTGGCCGGAATATGAAGCTTGCCGGATTCACCCGGAGCAGTCCCGTAACTCCTGCGCCCGCTCCTTTACAGCTCAAATGTCTATTTCGCCGCTTCAGGAGTAGAATACTTGATCTTCAATACCAGAATGCCCCGGCCGCGCATGTCAGAGGGCAGTTCTACAATCAGGCCTTCTCCGGCCCGGCTCCACTGCAGCTCCCCGTTCCAGCCCAGCAGCTCCACCTGCAGAATCTCTCCGGCAAGCTGCTTGGAGCGGTTGCCCAAGGTCTCGATGACTGTTGTTCCGCCCTCCGGCCAGCCCATAACAGCGGCATAGAGCAGCTCCCCGCCTCTGGCGGTGAAGCGGATATCCTGCGGGGTGAACGGGCTGCGCTTCGTATCGTTAAATGTTCCGCTGACGATCTGGGTCGGCCCTTCGCCATATACCTTCCAGGGCCGCGTTCCGTAGATCGCTTCCCCGTTTACCGCCAGCCAGTCCCCTACCTCCAGCAGCAGCTGCTGCTCTTCTTCAGGAATGGTCCCGTCCGCACGCGGCCCGACATTCAGCAGCATGACGCCGTTTTTGCTGACTATATCGACCAGGTCGCCGAGTATAACTCCCGAGGTCTTATATTTGTGGTCGGCAATATGGCACCAGGCGGTTTCACCTACCGAGGTGCAGGTCTGCCAGACCTCCGGATTAATATCGGCCAGCTGGCCCCGCTCCATATCATAGACGGCGGTTCCTTCGGCAAAAGCATCAAATTTATAGTTTATGACTGCCCCCTGGCCCCATTCGGCAGCCTTGTTGTAATAGTAGGCGGCGAGCTTTTGCAGATAAGGCTTGAAGACCGGCTGCTCGATCCACCAGTCGAAATAGACCAGCTGCGGGCCGTAACGGTCGATCAGGTCGCAGGTGCGGACCAGCCAGTCGTCCAGAAACTCCTCATTCGGCGGCAGAATCGGCAGCGGATACGCCGGATCACCGTAGCAAGACTGCGCCGGACCGTACAATTCCGCGTATTTCGGGTCCTGCACATCTGAAGGCAGCTCGCGGCCTCCGTTGTAGTACCACCAATTCTCCGCACGGTGGCTGGAGACGCCGAAGGTCATATAATGCCGCCGCACGGCTGCGCCAAGCTCGCCGATAATGTCTCTGCGCGGACCCATCCTGGCAGCGGTCCACTCCGAATAAGGGCAGTCATACATGGCGAAGCCGTCATGATGCTCGGCAACCGGCACTACGAACGCGGCACCGGCGCGCTTGAACAGGGCAGCCCACTCCTCGGCATCGAATTTCTCCGCCGTGAACTGGGGAATGAAATCCTTATAGCCGAATGTGTCCGGCGGGCCATAGGTCTTCAGATGATGCTCATACACCTCTGTGCCTTCCCTGTACATATTGCGCGCATACCACTCTGTCCCGAAGGCGGGAACAGAATACACACCCCAATGAATGAAAATCCCAAACTTCGCATCCTCGTACCAGCGGGGAACGGAGTACTCCTCCAGAGACTTCCACTCAGCTCTAAACGGGCCGTTCTCTACAGTATCCTTGATCTCCAGCTTCTTCTGTTTGCGCAGCTCATGCAGCGATGGTTTTGACAAGGAACTCACCTCTTCTATGGTTTGAGAATCTTGCGGACGGCTTCCAGCCGCCCGGGGTCAACCGGCCTCAGCGGATCGCCGTCCTCCCGGACAGCCGAACCGAAATGCACACGGCGGACAGCCGTCCGGGAGATGAAATCCTTCAGGCCTGCAGCATTCAAGCCGCTGCCTGCAAGGATGGAGAGCGAAGAACCGGCGGACAGCCGTTCCAATACGGCAATCCTCGCCATACCCTCAGCGGAAGTAGCCTTATCGCTGCCGCCGGAGGTCAATATATCCGTAATCTGCGGATACCGCTTCAAGACTTCAAGCGCCTCAAGCTGATCCCGCACCTCATCAAAAGCCCGGTGATACGTTACCTCCATCCCGGCCGCAGCATCAAGCAGCCGGACCAGCAATTCTTCGTCCACGGTCCCGTCACTGCGGAGCATGCCCGTGACCAGGGACAGTCCGCCCACTCCGGCAATATGCCGGATATCGCGCAGCATCGTTTCCGCGTCGGATGGGTCATACCGGAAGGAACGCGCATGCGGCCGTACCATTACTCTTACGGGAATGCTGACTGCCTCCCGCACCGCTTCAATCAGCCCAAGGCTGGGTGTTAAACCGCCTTCCCGGATTCCGGTAATCAGCTCGATCCGGTCCGCTCCATAACGTTCAGCGGTAACTGCATCACTTACTGTCGTGGCTATAACCTCTAACAGCATAGTTCACTCTACTTCCCTTCCTTGTTCATAATCATCCGTGCCGCGCCGATCATTCCGGCATCATTGCCAAGCTCGGCAGGAAGCACCTTAATGGACAGCGGTGACACGGCGGCAAGCCCGCTCATCCAGGCATCCCACCATAAGGCATGGGATTCCGCGACTCCGCCGCCAAGAATAATCGCCTCCGGGTCCATGAAAGACTGGATATTATGCACGGCCAGGCTCAGGTCGTGCATATATCTCTTCATGGGTGCAGCCGCTGTGGCGCTGCCTGCGGCGAATTCTGCCAGCAGTCTGCGGCCGTCCCAGCCCTCCGCCGCTTCTGCGGCCAGCCGGCTGAGCGCCTTGCCGGACAGATAATGCTCGGCGCAGCCCCGCTGCCCGCAGCTGCAGGGAATTCCTCCGGGATGGAGCACCATGTGCCCGATCTCCCCGGCTCCGCCCTGTCTGCCTGAGATAGCCTCAGCATTATGAATAACGGCTCCGCCGACACCTGTACCCAGCGTAAGCATCACATAATCCTTCAGCCCCGCAGCCGCACCGCGCCAGCCTTCGCCAAGAGCTGCTGCATTGGCATCGTTGCCAACCGACACAGGCAGCGGGAACTCCTCCTCCACTGCTTCCGCCAGGCGCATGCCGGTCCAGCCCGGCAAATTCTCCGTCGCATAGAGGACTACGCCTTCAGCCGGATCTACCCGCCCGGCAGTGCCTATGCCAATGCCGCCGATCCCGTATCCGCAGCACACAAGCTCTGCAATAATCTTCTTCAGCGCAGCGAGAATCCCTGCTGCCCCCTCGTTCACAGGCGTAGCGGTACTGCGGCGGGCAACAATCTCCCCTTGCCCGTCCACCACTGCCGCCTTTATTCCGGTTCCGCCGATATCGGCCCCGATATAATAGCGGCTCATCCTTCGGCCTCCGTTGTTGCGCCGCCCGCCTTCTCTTTCATCGCCTTCACATAACGGGCGGCTATCCACTGCGGACGGGTAATCGCCGAGCCTACGACGACGAAGTCCGCACCCAGCTCCAGCGCCGCAGCCGCCTGCGCCGGCTCGGATATCCCGCCTTCGGCGACTACCGGCACCTCCAGGACAGCGGACAGCCGCTCCAGCAGATCCAGATTCGGCAGCGGAGTTCCCAGCGTCTCTGCGGTATAACCGCATAGCGTAGTCGAGATGTAATCCGCGCCCCATCCGGCCGCCTGCACCCCTTCTTCGAAGGTCGAAATATCGGCCATCACCGGTATCCCCGCAGTCTTCAGCGCGGCAAGGGTCGCCTCCAGCGTGCGCCCGTCCGGCCGGAGCCGTCCGGTACCATCGATGGCCACAATATCGGCCCCGGCCGCATAGACGGCAAGTGCATCCTCAAGCGTCGGCGTAATGTAGACCTCACTGCCTTCATGCTGTATTTTGACCAGTCCGATCAACGGCAAGCCGGCGGCATCCTTAATCGCCCGGATATCCGCCAGCCCTCCGGCACGGATACCGGCCGCCCCCGCTTCCTTCGCCGCCATCGCCATCGCCACCATATGATGGCTTCCGAACAGCGGCTCGTCCTCCAGCGCCTGGCAGGATACGACCAGACCCTGATAGGGAATGAGACTCCCTGAACCTTTTCCCATAACCTCGCTCACCCTCCCTGCATATCATTTTCGCGTATCACACGGCTGCCCTCTTAACATTCTCTCATTCTTGCACCTTAGCCATCCAGCCTCCTAGCCCTTAACCGCCCCGCCCACCAGACCTTTAATAATGAAGCGCTGGACGAACAGGTAGAGAATGATGATCGGCAGGGCCACAAGTGCAGCACCGGCGAACATCTGCGGCCAGTTGGTGTTGTATTGGCTTTTGAAGGCCATGAGGCCCACGGGCAGCGTACGCATATCCGGCGAAGACAGATAGACCAGCGGATTGAAAAAGTCATTCCACGAGTTGATCGCCACCACGATAATACAGGTCGCCGTAATCGGCAGCGTCAGCGGAAAAATAATTTTCAGGAAGGTCCGCCAAGGTCCGCACCCGTCCACCAGCGCCGCCTCCTCAATTTCACTTGGCACGGTCTTGAAGAAATTCACATAGAGGAAGATCGGCAGGGCCAGCCCGGAAGCAATCTGGATCAGCGACAGCCCGACATGCGTGTTGAGCAGATGGATCTCCCGCAGCACCAGGAACGCCGGAATCGTGCCGGAGAAGGCCGGAAGGATCAGCCCCATCAGGAAGAAGGTCGACATCGCGTCCGATTTATATCTTTTGCCATGATGCAGACCGTAAGCGGCCAGCACCGAGACGCCGATGGCGGCAGCGGTTGTCATCACCAGCACCAGAACGCTGTTCCCGAAATACGGCAGCAGATTGCCGGTGCGGAACGCTTCGGTATAATTGCTCCACTGCGGGTCTTTGGGCAGGCTGAGCGGATTGATCGTTGACGGTGTCTGCAGCGAAACCGAGATCATGACCGCCATCGGAACGAGTACAATAATGAGCGCGATAATCAGCACGGTGTAAATAGAGGTTTTCTGTAATGTAGTCGTCAATTCGCCACCTCCAGACGGCTGAGCAGCTTCATCTGCACAAAGGTTACAACCAGAATCATCACGGACAGGATCATCGCCATCGCGGTGCCGTAGCCCATTTGCGAGGTTTTGAAGGCATATTGATAGATCATAATCCCGAATGTCTGCGTGGAATTGGCCGGTCCGCCTTGCGTCATGATGAAGACATGCTCGAACATTTTCATACAGCCGATCACCGACAGCACTGTGTTCACAATGACCGAAGGAATCAGCAGCGGCAGTGTAACTTTCCAGAATTTGTTCCACGGTCCTGCGCCGTCAATGCTTGAGGCTTCATATATTTCACCCGAAACGGATTGTAGTCCAGCCAAGTAGATCATCATCGAATAGCCTGTGTACTGCCAGACCATGACGAGTGCAATCGCGTAGATTGCCAGGGAAGGATCACCGAGCCAGTCCAGCTGCGCCAGACCATTCAGCCCGACTGCGGCAAAAAACTTCGGCAAAAATCCGACCATCGGCGCATACATGTAGCTCCACACATAGCCGATTACAACGGTGTTCAGGATAACCGGGAAAAAGATAATCGCCCGCATCCACACAATGCCCTTAAGCTTCTGGTCGAGCAGTACGGCCAGCAGAATTGATGCGCTATGCTGCAGCACGATGACTACAACGGAGAGAATCGCCATATTCTTCAGCGCCGTCAGGAGCAGCGGATCACGGAAGGCTTCGCGGAAATTCTCCAGCCCGACCCAGTCGGCCTTGAATGAGAAGCCGTTCCAGTCGGTGAAGCCGTAGTACAAGCCGCTGAAGATCGGTCCGGCAAAAAACAGCAGGTAGATCAGGAGCGCCGGCGCGATAAACAGCAGGTAATTGCGAAAATTCATGAATTTCATCTTCTGCCTCCATCCCTCACCCCAAATTTGGGTAAAAAAAAAGAAACCTAAGCGAAAGACAGGGTTGTCCTTGATCTGAGCTTTCGCTTATTCTCTTGTGTTGTGTGTGTTCTATAAAGATTGTGCCTGAAACTCCTCCCATTTAGGTTCAGCCGTGACTGCAGAGAATGTTTGGACCTCCGGCCGCTGTTATGTTTGGATTTCCTGATTTGGACCGCTGATCGCGGTAGAAATCCAAACATAAAGGCGGACGCTACCGCTCCTACAGTTCCAAACTTCTCTTCCGCCACTCTCCCTAAAAGGTATACTTTTCAAACCCAATCTTTATAGTTTTGTTTGTCTTATATGTTCTATATGTCCTTATCTTGAGCTGTTTGCATTTGTTCCAGCAGCTTGGTGGTGTCCACGTCCTGCTTCAGCAGAATCTGCTGGAAGATCGGGAACATTACCGGCTCGATGGACGAGGTCATGCTCGGGAAAATCTGGGCTTCGCTGGCGTCAATCAGCGGCTGGAGGGAAGCGGCCAGCGGGCTGTAGGTTTCGGAAGTGCCGCCTTTTACCGTTACCGCCTGCTTCGTTTCATCGGACCAGATTTTAGCCATTTCCGGCTCGGCCACGAATTCCATGAACAGCTTGATTTCTTCCTGATGCTTGCTCCAGGATACGCCAACCAGCAGGTTGTCGGACACCAGATTCGTTACGAGCGGCTGATCGCCGCGGTTGACCGGAATCGGGAAGGCACTGAGTTCAAAGGCGGAGAAGTCTGCATCAAAGTTCTCGCTGTAGCCCCATTCGCCCATCGGCCACATAGCGGCTTTGCCTTCTTTGAATACCTGCGCCACCTGGTCATAGCTGAGGCCGACGGAGTTCTCCAGCAGATAACCTTTATCCGCCAGCTCCTTCATGCCGTCGAAGTAGCCGGTGAACTCAGGATCGGTCCACTTTTTGTCTCCGCTGGCCAGCTGCGGGAATACGTCTGCATTGTCATGCTGATACAGTCCGAACTGTGAAGTGGTGATGAACTGGGTCGCCCAGCCGTCCTTGCTTCCGATGACCATCGGTGCGGTGCCGCTGGCTTTGATGGTCTCGCTCACCGCCATCAGCTCTTCCCAATTGGTCGGAATCGCAAGCCCCAGCTGGTCGAACAGCGTTTTATTATAGAACATTACGATCGGCTGGCTGTTATAGGGAACGCCGTAGGTTTTACCGTCCACTGTGCCCAGCTTCACCGCAGCTTCAAGATAATTATCCAGCCAAGGGCTGCCGGAGATGTCCATCAGGACATTCTCTTTGGAGAATTCGGCCACCTGATTCGGGAACAGCCACAGCATGTCCATATCGGACTTGGAGACAATCCGTGTACGGATGATTTCCCGGAATTGATCGTATACCTTGTCGTGCTCTATCGTGATGTAGGGATATTTCTCCTGGAATTTATCAACCACCGTCTGGCTGATCGGGTTCCATGTGGTCAGCTTCAGCACCACCGGCTCTTTCTCAGCATCCCCTTCTGCAGCGGAACCGCTTGTAGCAGCCGCTCCGGAATTACCGTTTGATGCCGCATTATTACTGCCGCAGCCTGCAAGAATGACCAACAACCCAAGACATAATACCGACAACCACCAGAACCCGCCTTTTCTTCTCATGTGTTAGCCTCCCTGACATTATGTTTGTTTCATGAGTTAATCGTACTCTGTTTGTGTCAGGTTAACTACCAGGTTGATCTGCTGCTTTATAGCTATTAATTGCTTATCTTGACCGCTCTGCCGGATGACTGATCCTCCAACTAGACGAGAATTGCGGTTTCCGTCAAATATTTGCTCTTTACTCACTGATTGCGGAATTCCAGTGGTGTCAGACCTGTGTCATCTTTGAACAGCTTGCTGAAATAATGCGGGTTGGCATACCCCAGCTCCTCAGCCACCTCGTACACCTTCCGGTTGCTCTCGCGCAGCAGCTTGCGGGCCAGGAGCATTTTTTTGGCGGTCATATATTCATTGAAATGCTGTCCGGTCTCCTTAAGAAACTGGCGGCTCAGATGGCTGACGCTGACATGAATCGCCTCTGCGGTCCGCGCCAGCGTCACATCCTCCAGCAAATGCTCATCGATATAAGCCGTTGCCAGCCGGATAATTCCGCTCAGCTTCCCGCCGCTCACCGGCTCACGCTCCGCCGCACTTCTATAGGCCTCCGGCAGCTCCGCCGCTGTCCGGTGAAGTCCGCTGCAGGTATACGCCATGCGGATGCCCAGCATTTTGTACAACCCTTGTTCCAGCTGATCCAGATAACCCTGCATCGCACCGGCTCCTGCTTCGTCAACGGACGCCTTCTGCGGCAGCAGCCAGACCAGCTCCTTGTTCTCCCGGCTGAGCAATATCCCGCCCCATTCCCGGGAAGTATATTCCTCCAGATAATAACGGAACGACATAAAGCGGGCCAGCGCCGCCTGCGGTTCAATTTCTTCGTTCTCGGCCATGCGCAGAATAGCCAGCCGGTAGCCCGCTCCATACAGGGACTCCAGTCCATACTGCTGCCACTGCTCCAGCCAATTCTCCAGGGGGGCCTGTGTCTCAAGCATCGACTGCAGGAATAGATCCCGGTCCTTATCGCTGTATCCCGGCACCTGCGGCACTGCCGCCTGATGAAGCTGCTCCAGGGTCCCCGCTGCTTTGAGCAGCGCCGCTGCAATCTCCTCGGCCGCCATCGTCGGCTTATGCAAATAATCAACGACTCCGATGCGGACAGCTTCTTTTACATAAGGAAAGTCCTCAAAGCTGCTGAAGAAGATAATCTGCACACTGGGGTACTGTTCCTTGATTCTGCGCGCCAGCTCCAGGCCATCCATGCCCGGCATGCGGATATCCGTCATCACAATGTGAATCTCCTCCCGGGCCAGCACCTTAAGCGCCTCATGCCCGTTCGCAGCCTCGGCTTTCCAGGCAATGGCAAGCTCATCCCAATTCAGCATATAGCGCAGCCCCAGCCGCACAATGGTCTCATCCTCCACTACAAGCAAATTCCACATGCTTCATTCCTCCATTCGCGGCCGGGACGTATCTCCGTCTTCCGGTTGATAAGGCAAATATAATTCTGCCCGGGTTCCCTGGCCCGGACCACTCTTCAGCGTCAAGGTATACGGCGGTCCGAACCTAAGCCGGATACGGTCACGGACGTTGGCTACACCGATGCTTGAACCCGCGTTGCCGTCCCCATCAGGGGCTGGGCCCTGCTCTCTCTCGCCGTTGAGCACCTCCAGTGTATCCTGCGGTATACCGTGCCCGTTGTCCGTGATGGTGATCAGCAGCTCTTCCCCGCCGTTCCCTGTTATCCGGGCACCCACCTCAATCAGCAGCGGGCCTTCGATATCGAAGGAGCCGTGAAAGATCGCATTCTCCATCAGCGGCTGCAGAATCATCGGCGGGACCATCGCCTGCCCGATATTCTCTTCAATCTGCCACTCCACCTTGAAGCGGTTCGTGTAGCGCAGCTCCATCAGCCGCACATAATGATGCAGCAGCTCCAGCTCCGCAGACAGCGGCACCAGTTCGCTGTCCAGCTTCATATTGGCATGCAGCAGCTTGTTCAGTGACTGCAGCAGCCGGGCGATGCCTTCCGACTGCTGCAGCACGGCCAGCATGCGGATGGAATTGATCGTGTTATACAGGAAGTGGGGAGCGATTCTCGCTCTAAGCGCATACAGCTCGGCCTCCCGCTTCTGCCGCTCCTTCTCTTCAATCGACTGGACCAGCACATCAAGCCGCCGCACCATCGTGACATAGCTGAGATGCAGCTGGCCGATTTCGCCCTGGACCGGCAGGGCCGCCGGAGTGATGAACAGTCCCCGCTCTACGTCGCGCATGGAAGAGATCAGGCTGCGGATCGGCCTTGAGAGGTTCCTGGCCAGCAAGAGCGACAAGACCGCAGCCGCCACACTGAAGATCAGCACCAGCACCACGGTGAAGTTGCGGATCACATTCGCATCGCCAAGCAGTTCTTCCCGGTCAATCATGAGATAGCTTGTCCAGCCCAAATACTCACTGTGCGCATATACACCGGTCGCCGCTGCCATCCCGCCGCCCAGATCGGGCAGATTGATCAGGCCGCGGCTTGTCCCGCTGTGCGAGGATTGCACTGCCGCTGCGCGGAGAAACCGCTCGTTGTCTCCGGTCTGTGTGGAATAGATCAGCTTCCCCTTCTCATCGGCCACAATCACATGCATGCTCTCCAGCTGGAAGGAGCGGACAATCTTGTCCATGAAGTCAGGACGGATATCCACGGCTACTACTCCGGCCGGAGTGAAATCATCATTAAGCAGCACGCGGGAAGCGGTAATTGTGGGGAACGGAGCACTGTTGAACTGCCGCTCCAGCCGCAGTCCGGAGATGAATACGCCTCCGCTTCGCTTGAGGGTCTCCTTATACCATTCCTCGTCTACCGGACTTACGGCTTCATTAATGGAGGAGCGGTCGCTAACCCTGTAGCCGTAGATATTGCCTTTGGTGCTGTAGAATACCAGACCCTGAATCGTGGAGAAAATCGAAGGGTAAGTCACGAGCAGCTTGGCGAACTGCTGCTGGGTTTCAATCTCGCGGTAACCCCACTGGTCGCGGGGCACGTAAGGCTGGTTCAATATTTGAAAGATTTCCGGTGTGAAATAAGGAAAAGTACTGAAACGGTCCACATCCTCCACCTGGCGCTGGATCGCCGCATTCAGCTGTCCGGCAATGACGCCGAGATCGGCGTTCACCCGCGACTCCAGCGTGCTGACCGATTTGAAATATGCCATCGTGCCGATCACAATCGACGGGATAATCCCAAGCATGAAGAAGGCGAGCATCAGCTTGCTCTGGTATGTTAAGTTGTTCCACCGCCGCATCATCAGCCTCTCCTCCTGGTCCGTTAAATTTTATTCAGTATAAAGGATTCTGCAGACTGCTGCATGGAAAATAACGAAGTAAATATTTAACATCCTCTCACTCCAGACTTGGCAGAATAGCCAAACCCTTGATATACAAGCATTTATATCTAACATATATATGCCGCAACTTAATTGGTTTAAATTCAACATTGTTAGTTTATCTGCCACAAGCGTAAGGTTGGTCATGGCTAACCGGAGACGTGCGGGAGTGCGGGAACCTAGCGCTGAGCTTATAGCGGAAGCAGTCCAGCTAATGATAGATGTGGCGGAGGATGGTGTCGGCCAGCGGTGAAAGGCATGCGGCTTGTGAAGGCCGGCCTCAAAATGAAAATGTTGTACGTATTGCAACTCGAACCTCCCAATAATGGAGGATTCCTAAGGATTGTTGTACGAAATACAAGAATTCCCCCGCTTGGCCGCTTTCAGGAGAGAAAATGTTGCCTTTCGTACAACAATCCTGGATTAGAGCCGCTATCCTGAAGAAATTGTTGTATTTTCTGCAGGATTCTACAGCGTAACCCATCTGTTAGCGCGTCAGCACAAAAAACCGCCAGACCGTTAGGTCTGGCGGGTAACTTTTTCATCGACTGCAAGACTATAGGTTATACGCCTACTGTGCTTCTAATCGGCTCCAGTGCCTCGGAATGGCCGTACACCGGAACATCACGCTTGACCGGAGCACACCAGTTCACGCCGTTGATGATAACCTGCTGAATTTCCTTGTTGTAATAGGTTGGATAGGACTCGTGGCCGGGCTGGAAATAGAAAATATTCCCGCTGCCGCGCCGGTACGTTGATCCGCTTGGAAACACATTGCCGCCTTCGAACCAGCCGACAAAGATCAGGCTCTCCGGTGCAGGCACGTCAAAGTGCGCCCCGTACATCTCTTCCTGCTCCAGGTCAATATATTCGCCGATGCCAGCGGCAATCGGATGGCTTGGCTCCATCACCCAGAGGCGTTCTTTCTCCCCGGCTTCGCGCCATTTCAGATCACAGCTTGTGCCCATGAGCTTGATGAAGATTTTGGACATGTGGCCTGAATGCAGCACCACCAGCCCCATCCCCTCCAGCACGCGCTTATGAATCCGGTTCACTACCTCGTCACTCACTTCCTGATGGGCAACATGCCCCCACCATACCAGTACATCAGTGTTATTCAGCACTTCTTCTGTCAGACCATGCTCCGGCTCGTCCAGCGTTGCCGTTCTTGTATCCAGTCCCGCTGCGCTCAGAAAAGAGGCCAGCTGTACATGTATGCCATTCGGATAGACCTGGCGGATTCGTTCTTCCTGCCGCTCATGGCGGTATTCATTCCATACGGTTACTCTGGTCACTATGGACACTCTCCTGTTTCAAAGATGAATTTTACGGTTAAGTTTAGTTTTTGACTACTTTTTATACCTCTATCATACAAATCTGCAAGCAGGCTTTCTTCCTGCATTCTTGCTCAATTATTCCCGGATATTGTCTTGCGGTATTTAAGCGGAGAGATCCCCGTAGCTTCCTTGAATAAATGGTGAAAGGTCTTCCCGCTGCCGAACCCGGCCGCTTCCGCTACCGCTGACATCGGCAGGTCTTCGTTGAGCAGAATCCACTTGGCCTTATTCAGCCGGTACTCCGTCAAAAAAGCGACAAAGGTCATACCCGTATTCTTCTTGAACAGCTTGGTGAAATAATACGGGCTGAAGCCCATGTATCCGGCCACCTCATTCAGTGTAATCGCTTCCTGATAATGCTGCTCTACATAGCTGAAGATCCGCTCCAGCCGCTCCAGCGTCTCTCTGGACTGGGACAATGTGTCTTCCGAGAACTTGGGCTGCTTCTTGACCCTGCTCTTCGGCACCTCCCGCATAATAACCGTCAGCATTTCAAACATCCTGGCCTTAATCAGATAAGCGTAGCCTTCCCGGCGCTGTGTATCCTCCTCATAAATGCTCTCAATCAGAGCCATCATACTGGCGGCAGCCCCTTTCGGCCACTTTGAACTGGAGAATTCCATCTCCGTGAACATATCCCGCAGCGGATAGTCATTGCCTCCCAGTGCTGCAACCTCCTGAAAGAAATTCAGATCAAACTGTATCACTACCCGCTCACTGTCAGGTGACGCCAGGAAATAATGCACATCTCCGCCGTTGATGAACTGCACTTCCCCCTGCTCCATGCGGATCGGCACATCATTGATTCCCAGATTCAGACTTCCTTTGGTTACATAGATAATCTCGATTTCTTTATGCCAATGCGGATAGGTCAGATCATCTCCTCCGCAGACCAGGCTGCGAAACGGAAAATGCTTGTCCACATCCGGAATTTCCAGATAGATATTCATAAGCGCGGCTCCTTGTCCGGGATATTGATCATTGCGTACTCTATATTCATTTTAGAGAAATACGCCTGCCCATGCCAACTTAAAGTAAAGGAGAGCTGCACTAGACCAAAGACCAGTATTATTCCCGCCTCCGGGTGCGTGTATTGTATGGATTTAACCTTTATACTGAAGAAGGTAAAATTTGGAGAGGGGTTGCCCTGATGTTACGACGAAGTATAAACGCGTGGAAAATGCTCATGCTTTCTTTGCCCAAAGGAATAATCGCTTTTGTTATTGCCATTACAGGCCTATGTGTAAGTCTGCCTCTGGTAATTATATGGGTTGGGCTGCCTCTGCTGGCCCTGACACTAACCTGGTGCCGCACGATGATGATCAGTGAACAGAAGGCTGCCGAAGCCTGGTCTCACGGTAAAGGGGGAGCCTCGCAGCATATTATGCCAGACCATCCGGCTGCCTTCCGCTGGGAAGGTCTGCGGACATTAGGATACCAGCTTCGCCAAGGCCAGTCGTACCGGGGAATCCTGTACAGCATACTGCAGCTGCCCGCAGGTATTCTGGGATTCACCCTTGCTCTTGCCCTGCCCCCGGTTGCCATTAGTGCCCTCCTGTCGCCTGTAGTCCAGAGAGTCAGCTCTTCCGTATTCTCATATGACCAGAATATGCTGGACCCGGACGTCTTCGTGTTCCTGTCTGGTACAACACCGGATGAACGCTCCTGGATCGTATGCGGAATGGGATTTGTACTGCTGCTGATGCTGCCGTTACTGCTTTCGGGCCTTGGACGTTTGTATACTGCCTGGATCAACATGATCTCTGGAACACACCAGGATGTGAAAGCCCCGCTCGAAGTCCTACATAACGCTTAGACGCTTCACTTCTGGCAAAGGTACGGCTTGCACCTGTTGTACTGTTCCGGTTCACGAAAAAACGGCGGTACATCACCATGATGCGCCGCCGTATCTTTTCTGCATATGCACGCCTCATTCTACTAATCAAATTTTAACTGGAGCGAATCACAAATTGGTATATAGCCTATCTTTTGATAGATGCTATTAGATATGGGATTTGCTAAGTCCGTATATAAGACGCACTTCGTAAACCCTTTATCCAAGGCAAGCTGGCTTATTTGCGCCACAATTGAAGTAGCGTAACCCTTGCCGCGCTCATATGGAGGGGTATATACAAATGCCACGCCAATAGCCGTCTGCATTTCCCTTGTATATCCAGCCATAGAAACGGGTATCCCGTTGTCTTCTAAAATATAGATTTTTTTCGATGCTATCCGGTAGAGGTAAGGGTCTGCCTCTTGCGGGATGGACATTTCTGTTTGGCCATAACTCCCCGCTGCATAAAATGCTTCAGCCCAGTATGGGAAAAAGTGAATATCCTTTTCATTCAGCAATCGAACGATACCAACCTTTTGAATGTCCGGGTTTACTGCCGTAAGTTCATATATACGATGGCTCATGGTTGTATTACAGGTTATTCCCTTGCGCAAGGCATATTCTTTGGCATAATACTCTGCCAGGTTTTTTTCGGTTGTCACACCTGGAATTTCACGGTCCTTCAACCCGTCTATCAGACAGTTTATAGCTTCCGGGTTAATGATGTTGTCTGTTGCATAAAGCGTAATATTGTGTGGCGGTGTCATTATGGCGGTAAGTTGTATGCCCTTAGCATCCGAAATAGTTGCCATTACCCAATTTACAGGGTCACGCCAGTCTGTTTTGTCTTTTCCTTCATGCCCAATGATGATATTGCCAAGAGGAATCAAATTTTGTGCTTCATGACGCATCAGGACATCATAGGTATCACGGTAAAACTCATGCACATCCGTATACAACTTGAATTGCATTGAAATATCACCCTTTCATCTGCTCACAGATCTACTTGTCCTCTTCACCGCATTTGGTCTAACAATCCTGCCCGAAAGCTTAATAAAAGCATCGTCAGTCTACAACTTTACTTTCTTTTGACAACGGGAAGCGTTGTTCCTGCAGCTTAACCAGAAACGGCTACACCGTCCCTGAGGGTCAGCATAGCCGTTGCTCCTTGTCCTAAGGACTATAGCTTAATCTTCAAAACTACCTTCCGCACAGCCTCGGGCTTGCCTGCTTCAATCCCTGTCATATGTCCGTCCTGCGGATAACACACGACAAGAGCACCCGGCCCTGCAGTTACCGTAGATTCTACTGCACCGGTGAAGAAGATCGCATCCTTCTCTGCGCTGTAGTCATCTCTCACATCAAGCTGCTCAACCGCAGCATAGCCGATCCGCTCTGTACCTTCCAGAATATAATGCAGATCGAGATTCACACGGTGAGCTTCCCAGAAGCATTCTCCGGCATCCTTGGTCTGATATTCGTTGATGAAATAGAACATCTCATCATTGACCTCATGGCGTCCGGCCGCTTGCCCGGTGAAATCGGTATCGCGCAGAAACTGCAGCCCCCTCTGGATCTTCTCTCCGTATGCAGCCTCATCTTTGAGCAAATGGCTAAGTGTATCAACAATCATGCCTGGAATCCCCCTGGAATCTCTGAATTATTCCCCGCCTTGCAGAATACCCAAATAATATATGATCCCGGCAGGCCCGGTCTATGTATTTGTTCACGTACTCCCCGCATATCTATTAAATAGTTACCTTTTAGGAGGCGGTTCAGTGCTTATTATTCTGATGTACATGTTTGCTGTGCTTGGCGTTTCGCTCCTGCTGTCAGCTGCGGTGCTTCAGTTCATACGGTCCCATCCCCAAGCACCCGGCCGGAAAGAGGCCATCCATGCCTTGTCCGCATTCAATCTTAAATTTCCCCAGCGGTTCATCACACCTGATGAATCCCATCTGATCGCCTTGGATGAGGCGGGCCAGACTATGGCCATCGGTCTGCTGCATCCCGGCAGGCAGGAGCCGGCGACAGCCACCATCTACACGTTCGACACCATTCTGGGAGCGGAGATCGTCGAGAATGCCTTAACGCTCAGCAAAGTCAGCAAGACGAGCCGGATTACGACCAGTGCGCCGAGAATCCGCCCAAGTGTAGCCGCCACCCCCGGGTTCGCAGAAGCTGTCCAAGCCGTAAGCAATGCCGAAGAGATCAGCGAGCTGACGCTAAAAATCTATTTTAACAACGCGGATACGCCTGTCGTATCGATTCCCTTCCTGCCCCGGCTGCTGCCGGCCCGAAAAACAGATCTTCAGTACTCCGCAGCCTTTCTGGAGGCGCAGCAGGTGCACGAGAGAATCCGCAATATCGTCTCAGCCTGAAATCATGCTTAACGTGAGGCCGCTGTGAAGCTCTCCAAGGTCCGTCCTTGTCTTAGCTTACCGATGATCGTCAGCAGGAAGCTCTCCGCGAGACTGCCCTTCAGTAT
Source organism: Paenibacillus sp. FSL H8-0259 (assembly GCF_037963255.1). Lineage (NCBI taxonomy): Bacteria > Bacillati > Bacillota > Bacilli > Caryophanales > Paenibacillaceae > Paenibacillus > Paenibacillus sp. FSL H8-0259. The sequence continues at coordinate 1,431,154 of NZ_CP150147.1, read as the reverse complement.
GGCGTCCGCAGCTTCATCCAGCGTGAACCATGCCGCATGATCCAGCTCAGCGCTCATTGCGCTTAAGTCCTCCGTGTCAGCCACACTGATGAAATTAAGCATCAGCGTATTGGAAGGGGCGAAATACTGGCTGCGCATGTATTCATAAGCGATGATCTCAAGCCCTGCTTCTTCCTGCACTTCGCGGATCAGCGCTGCCTCGGCGTTCTCCCCTTTATTCACGTAACCGGCCAGCAGGATATAATCCTTGCGGTTATACTGCTGGATGAGCAGGATTCTATCCAGCTCCCTGTTCAGCACCGCTGTACTCATTGCCGTGCTGAACACCGGGAACCGGAACGCGGCACAGGACTCACAGTAGGGTACCTCCCCTTCTCCGTTACATTCCTTCAGGACCAGACGGCTTCCACATTCGAGACAAAACTTCAAGTGTATCGCTTCTTTCTGTTATGGGTATAGTTCAGACTTATTCTAAGCGATTGCTGAAGAACACACCAGCCGTAATTCATTACCGCACATAGACCGCTTCCCGGCAACAAAAAGCCCGCTGCCGGCAACACACGCAGGCAACGGGCTTGCAATTCGTCATTACTCGGCTGTAAACACATACTCGCCTTGAGCAATAGTGAGCGTACGGCCCGCCAGTCCCGGAGCATCGCCGCTTAGCAGCAGCCGGGTCATCTGCCGGTCTTCCCCGCGCCGGAATTCAAATACCTTATCGCCAACCGCCAGTGAAACGCTATCGCCGGGGGTTGCAGATGAACCGGCCTGGACTTCCGCCAAGCCGAAGATTTCTCCCCAGTGAGCCGCCGCCGCTGCCGGATCAGGTACGGAGAATACAGCACGGCGGACCGTCACTTCTCCTGCCGGATGGGGAACGATAATTCCCGCTGCCGTCAGCTCCTCTTCCCGCAGGGCATCGGTTCCCTTCCACTCGATTATGAAGGGATAGACCAGACCCTGGTAATGGCCGCCGATAGTCAGCATGCGCCATTCAATCCACTGTCCCTGTGCATTCAGCCGTCTGCCATCAAGTATGGGTGACAGCTTCAGGCCCTGCTTCTCCAGCGCTGATGCGGTTGCTTCAATATCATCGGTGCGGATCGCTACCCTGCTGAACCCTTCATGATCAGGCAGCAGATTCACGGCATCCTTCACTACCAGATTAGGGGTATCCAGACTTGCCGCTAATTCCCGGTCCTCAATCGCCAGGAATTCGATGTAGTTCAGCCCGAAATAGCTTAGCGCGTTATGAGTCCCCCACAGCTTATGCGATCCGCCGTAGGAAGCGGCCAGGCCATTGTCCCTGAAGGCTCCGATGGCCTGTTCAAGATCATTGACATAATGCACGGTATGATCCCACTGCAGCACGCTCATGACTTCACCTGCCCCAGCTCCGTTGTGCGTTTCACAGCAGCCTTGACACTGCGCTGAAGTCCGGCTGCGAAGCCGCTGTTGTTCAGCTCATACAGCGCGTGAATGCCAACTCCGCCCGGAGAGTTGTTGATGTCCAGCAGCTGCCGGGGATGCAGTCCGCTGTGCCGAAGCATGGCTACGGCCCCCTCTACATTCTCCAGCGCCGTCGTCCAGGCTTGTTCGCGCGGCAATCCTGCCAGCACTCCGGCATCGGCCAGGGACTCGATGAAATAATAGACATAATTCGGCCCGGCCACCCCGTACCCGGTAAAGATATCAATCAACGCTTCCTCCAGATACTGCACCTTGCCGAACCCGTTCAGGAACTCCTCCACCTGCTCCTTACCAGCGAAAGCGTTCAGAGCTGCCCCGCTGTAGCCGAGTCCGGTATCGGTCAGCGTATTCGGGATCACCCGGATAATCGGGCGTTCCGCTCCAACATAACCAGCCAGCCTATCGATGGTCACTCCGGCGACAATGGACAGGACCGCCGCTCCGCTTGACGCATAGCTGGAGATGGCCGCGCCAACAGCTGCAAGATCATCCTGAGGCCGGACGGCAATAATGATCAGCTCCGCTCCGGCAAGCTCCGCCTCCTGAGACTCTCCGGCTGCCCGCACGCCATAGGCAGTATTCAGATAAGCCGTCCGTTCTTCATGAATGTCTGCCACGCTGATCTGCTCAGCCTTATAAGTACCATTGCCAACAACGGCCCGGATGATCGCTTCCGCCATTTGCCCGCCGCCGATGAAATGAATTCTGCCCGCTGCCATATCAGTTGTTCTCCCAGGCATCCGGAAGGATGAAGCCGTCGTATTTATCCTGGGCGTTGATGTAATCCTCGAACTCCTGCGATTCATACGCTGCCTTCAGATCCTTGGCCCACTGGGTATCCAAATCGCCCTTGTTCACCGTCACGGTTACCCGGTGCTGCTCCGGCGTGTTCTCAATCTGGAGCGCTTCGGTAATCTGCCGCTTGGCATTGGCGATATAGTTGCCGTTCACCACACCGTAATCCACATCGGCCAGCGAGACCAGAATCTGCGCCGAATCCAGCGACTCCAGCTTCAGATCGTATTTGTCCGGCTCCACACTGCTGAGGTTGAAGTCTGTTGTCCCGGCATCCGCCTTGACCTTCACCCAGCCGAGATCCTCCAGAATTCGTACCGCACGCTCCTGGTTAACCGGATCATTCGGCAGGGCAATCACAGAGCCGTCCTTCACTTCATCAAGCGATTGATGCTTCTCGGAATAGAGTCCCTGCGGTGCGCTCGGCACGAAGTTCAGCACAGCCATATCCGCATCCAGTTCCGCGTTGATGCCTTCCATGTAAGCCGTACTCTGGAAGATGCTTGCGTCAATGGAGCCTTCCTTCATCGCCGGATTGACCTGCATGTTCTGGGAGAAGGTTTTGATCTCCACCTTGTACCCTTCCTTCTCCAGAATCGGCACAATACCAAGCCGGAACTGTTCTTCATAGGTGCCCACGCCAAAGCCGACAACGATATCCTTCTTCTCTTCTCCGGTAGCCGTTTTGTTCCCGCAGGCTCCCAGCACGACCGACATCCCCACCAGAACCACAGCTGCCAATTTCTTAAACTTCACGATATTTTTCATTATTTGAACCCCTTTTCATATGTGACTCATGCGGAATAGAATCACGTAATGCCTGTAACGAACGATCTTCCACGGTAATCGGGATCGCGCAATTGGGTGCAAGCAGGAACGGCTCGTCCGCCATAAGGCGCAGGGCGAATTCAGCCTGTGCACGGATGCGCCCGGGATCATGTGCTGCGAATAAGGCATGATCCACTCCCCCCACCTTCGTCGGCCTCAGCTCTGCATGCAAACCGGGGTTACCCGGTGCTGCGGTATCCCAGCTGATGCCCTCAATGGGATAATTATTGAACCTTTCCGGCTGCGAATAGGCACCGCAAGTATGCAGAATCCTTTTGCCATAACCGGCGGCTTCCAGCACCATCTCATCATACGGCCGGGACAGCTCCTGAAACGCCGCATCATCAAAAACCCCCGGATGAGCAGTGCCGGTCACCGCATAAAAAATCCCGTCCAGCCCCCGTTTTCCCAGCTCCTGCACATAATCCGCCAGCGTCAGGGCGATGGCCTTCAGCGCTTGATGTACACCTGCACGCTGCTCCTCCAGCAGACTTTCCACGGTCACCGGCTCACGGCTGCCATAAACCGTGTCACCGGCATAAGCCGACTGGCCCGCCAGAAACAGCAGCACGGTAAGCGGCGAGAAAATGGTCTGGGTCAGCGGAGTATCCGGCAGGCCCTGGCGTATAAGGCTTACAGCCTCTAACTGCTCGGCCAGCGGCGCTGCGGCTGCAGCCTGCTGCGCCTGTATATTCCAGACATCCTCCGGCTTCCGGATCACCGCACGGGTCTGCTTGGGAAATACCGTACGGTAATCCGCGAAATCATAGGTGTTGCCCCATGTCTCTGCATAATACGTAGCCCGCGGATTGATTTTAACCCAGTCCCAATCGAATTGCTTCGTATAAGCTACTGTACTGTCTGCAAGATCACCGGCATTACTCTCCCGGTCTACGAAATGGCGCCAGCCGCTGACAATCGGCCGATCGGCCCGCTCCCCTGACAGCAAGGCCGCAAAACGCTCCTGTCTCGACCACTCTCCCATATGTTCTCCCCCTTCTGGACGTAACACATTGTCTCCGAAATATTAAATAAAGAGTTATTCTATCGGATTTAAATGAATTGGCCGTATAATAGCATGGGGAAAAATTAAACGTCAATGAGATATCCATCACTTTCATGAAATATTTCATAAATCCCCGGATCGTTAAATAACACATTGACAGCGCCTTTCCGTTAAAGGTATTATGCGCAGTAAATAAATCAATCGGATTAATCAGGAATCTACAGGAATGATAGATTAATTGGAGAAAGCGGGGCTGTACATCCATGCCGTCATTAACTCAAGATCAGGAACAGCAGCTGGCTCAGCGTTTGATTCAGGTGCGCAGGGAGCTTCATCAGCAGCCCGAGCTGTCGAACGAGGAATTTCAGACCACTGACAAGCTGCGCCGCTGGCTGGCTGAAGCGGGAATTACTGTGCTTGATCTTCCGCTGCAGACAGGACTGATTGCCGAGATTGGCAGCGGCCGGGGCCCGGTTGTTGCCATCCGTGCAGATATCGATGCCCTGCCTATTGAAGAGGATACGGGGCTGCCCTTCTCCTCCGTGATTCCCGGCAGGATGCATGCCTGCGGGCATGATTTCCACACGGCAGGCATCCTTGGCGCAGCCTGCTTGCTGAAGGCACAGGAAAGCGAGCTTGCCGGGACCGTCAGAATACTGTTCCAGCCTGCGGAAGAGACCGGGCATGGGGCCATAGCCGTACTCGAGTCCGGCGGGCTCCGCGGAGTAGATGCCATTTTTGGACTGCACAATAACCCGGACCTGCCAGCAGGCTCATTCGGAACACGCAGCGGTGCACTTACTGCCGGTGTAGACCGGTTTGTCATTAAGGTTCTCGGCAAAGGAGGACATGCAGCTCAGCCGGAACGCGGCCAGGATACGATTGTAACAGCGGCGCAGATCATCACCTCGCTGCAGACAATCGTGAGCCGGCTTACCAGTGCGGTTGAATCGGTGGTGGTCAGCGTAACCCGGATACAGGGCGGCAACACCTGGAACGTCCTGCCCGGCGTTGTAGAGCTGGAAGGCACAGTCCGGACGTATAATGAAGCCATCCGCCAAGCCGTGCCACGGCAGATCCGGCAGATTATCGAAGGGGTCGCTGCCGCTGCAGGAGCTGAAGCACAGCTTGAGTGGATACCCGGACCGCCGGCAACGGTCAATGACCCCCGCTGGGCCGGGTTTGCCGCAGCGACTGCGGCCCGTCTTGGCCTCACTGTCTTTGAGCTTGATCCGCAGATGGGGGGCGAGGATTTCGCCTTTTATCTGCAGCAGCTGCCGGGCGCATTCGTCAACATCGGTACCGAAGGGGTTTACGGCCTTCATCACCCGCGCTTTGACGTCGATGAATCGGCGCTGCTGCCGACAGCACGGTATTTCGCAGAGCTTGCTGCTGCGGCCCTGAATGAGCTGGGAATTAACCCCCCATTCTAATGGCTTCTGCCGGTGCAAGGGTAATTTCCAAGAAATCACACCCTTTTCGCTGCTTGCGGACAGGGTTTCTTCATGTTATGTGGAATACACTACAAGGGGGCCCGTCCAACACGGGCATCATCACAACCAAGAGACGGAGGGAATTACAGTACATGAACATCATTAATTTCGCGCATCGCGGCGCATCCGCAGTCGCCCCGGAGAACACAATGGCGGCATTCCGCAAGGGTCTTGAGCTTGGCGCAACCGGCATCGAAACAGACGTGCAGATGACGAGTGACGGAGCCATAGTAATCATTCATGATGAGAATCTTAGCCGCACCACTACAGGCAGCGGATATGTGAAGGATAAGACGCTTCGTGAAGTGCTGGAGGTCGATGCGGGGTCCTGGTTCAGTCCTGAGTTCACAGGAGAGCGGATTCCGACACTGGATGAGCTGCTGGATCTGCTTCAGGGACGTGAGACAGTACTTAATATTGAGCTGAAGAACGGCACATTCCTTTATCCCGGTATGGAGGAAAAGGTAATAGCCGCTGTACGGGAGCAGGGCATGAGTGAGCGGGTAGTCATCTCCAGCTTCAACCACTACTCCCTTGCTTATTGCAAGTCGCTGGCACCGGAGATCCGCACCGGCATACTGTATGGCGAAGGCTTATACCGTCCGTGGGATTATGCGGCTACGCTTCAGGCGGATGCGCTGCATGCCCATTACTCTTCCGTTCTGCCGGAGTTCGTCACCGATGCAGCGGAGAGCGGAATCGTCTATCATCCCTGGACTGTAAATGATCCCGAACAGATGACCTATCTGATTGAGGCCGGAGTGGCCGGCATCATTACCGATCACCCGGATGTACTTGCCGGGCTGCTGGCAGCCCAGGGATTATAGTATTGGCAAAAAGGCCGGAGTGGCTGCTGCTTCCGGATCAGGAGCCGTCTGAAGCACTCAGGCAGCAGCCGTACCAAACAGAAACGGATACCGTCCTCTAAGGGATGGTATCCGTTTCTGCGTAAAGCTATCACTGTCTCATACCTGGCTCGTACCCGCCTCATACCAGGTTCATTGCTGGCCCCGGTATTAATGTTGTACGTACTGCAACTTTGCTTGCCACCTGCCCAGCTGTCCGGGAGAATTATTGCACGAAATACAAGAATTCTCCCGCTAATCGGCTTAAATGAGGAGAAATGCTGTATTTCATACAACATTTGATGATTAGGGCCGATTTCATGAGCAAAATGTTGTATTTTGGGCAGGATTTCACAAGCTACTGGGCTCTGGAGCTGCTGACCAGCTTCACAGGAGGAAGACTATTCTCCTGCTTATGGACCGCATAACGCCCGCTGCCCAGCTGCTTGGCATTGTACATAGCGGAATCAGCTTCCTGGAGCAGCCGCTTCCGGTCAATTCTGCCTTGGCTCATAGTGATGCCGACGCTCGCGGATACGAACAATTCATGCGTCTCCAACTTATAATTCCGGGTGATATTCTCCAGAACCTTAAGGGCCAGCTGCTCCGCATCCTTGCGGCTGCAGCGTTTGGCGATGATGACGAATTCATCCCCGCCTACCCTGAATATATGTCGTTTGCCTTTACGCGAAAATTGCTGCAGACTGCCGCCAACGGCTTCCAGCAGCAAATCTCCCGCATGATGGCCGAGCGTATCATTAATCGCTTTGAAGCGGTTAAGGTCCAGATATAATACCGCAAGCTGTTCGCCTGATTTGCAGTGATCCCAGAAATGATCCATTCCATTCTTGTTGAGCAGTCCGGTTAAGGTATCCCGGTAGGCCAGTTCTTTCAGCTGCTCGCGCTCTCCGAGGAGCATACGCACACGCAGGAACAGGTACAATATTCCGGCGAGCGTAAGCACATAGAGTGCCATAGTAATAAACAGATTGCTATCTTCAGCGGTGAACCCTGACAAAGTTCTCTTGCCCAGCACGTGCATGCTGCCAAGACCTGCACTAATAACTAGTACAACCAGGCTCGTGCGGACCGCGCGGGCTCTTTGGTGACATTTGGAGAAATTCCGCGTCAGCCTGAGGATGCTGTACACCGTTAGTACTCCAATGAGAATAGATAATACAGCCAGTATATAATTCCGGGCCTCTTCCAAATTACTCTGCCCTCCTTTGATAATCATATGATTTATCGCTTTTAAGCGCTACTGTACAGGGTTAGTCTGAACATATTCTGAACATTTCCGGCAGGTAAGGCCAGACTTTGCATAAATGCTAAGAATATTATCGGCAAAAGCTGCAGGATTTGCGATGGTATGTTCTGGGACATATGGAAGAGAGCCGCCCTTTGCACGGGAGACTCTCTTGTATTCCAGAATCGTCCAGACTGTCTATTCGTTCATATGTTCCACGCCATTGTACAGTTCGCAGGTCCAGCCGCCGGCATCTCTGATTATACGGGTAATTGAAGTATTCTTCAGCACTACACTGAGATCCAGTGAGGGAACAAGTCCTGCCAGCGTACTGCGCAGAATGGCGCCATGACTGACTATGAGGACATTGCGCCCCGGATGGCGGGCGGCAACCTCCTCAACAGCCCGGACACCCCGCTCCTGGGCCAGGTCCCGGCTTTCCAGCTTCATATCCATCGTCTTCCACCCGCTGCCGAACCGCTCGATCCGCTCCTTCTCCGTAGTCCCTTCTATTAACCCGCCGTTCATTTCCCGAATCCCCGGGATCAGACCAGCCAGCGGAATCCCCAGTCTCCCGGCAATGACCTCCGCCGTCTGTCTGGCCCGCAGCATATCGCTTGAATAGATATAATCCCACGATTCACTGCTGAGACGCTCTGCAAGTACAGCCGCCTGCCGGAAGCCCTCCTCGTCCAGAGGATTATCCGTATGGCCCTGTATCCGGCCTTCCTGATTCCAGAGTGTGCTGCCGTGCCGAATCAAGCCTATTCTTGTTATCATCGCTTCCCGCCTTTGTGCCAATATCCGTAAGTGTTTTCATTATAAACGAACAGCCCGCTCTATGCATGTTCCATTGACGGTCAAGAGAGCCCGCTATATTATAGTATTTCAAGTGCTTCTTTCTGGAGTCCGTTCCAGATTCATCCTAAACTGCAGTTATACTGCTACAAATTGAAGGAGATTTCGTTTACTATGAAAAGAATGTCCGTCCTCTTCACCGCTTTCTGTCTGCTTGCTGTACTTCTGTCCCCATTGCAATCCCGGGCCGCTGCGGCGGCACCAGCCAAACTTGCCGTCTATGTAGATAAGGAGAACCATTCGTTCATTCCGCTAAGATTCCTGAACGGCTTCGCCGGCATCCAGTCTGTAGTAAGCTCTGCCGGAGGACAGATCCGGGTAACACGCGATGATTTGTCTGTTACCTTCACTCCAGGCACGGCCGGAGCCTCCGTCAACGGCAAGCCCGTTACCCTGGGCGAACGTCCCTTTAGCGAGAATGGCATGACTTATATTCCGTTGTCTCTCGTCAGCCAGACGCTTGGCATACAGCTCCAGTGGAATAAAGATTCCGCATCGCTCAAGCTCACGAGCGGCGAGGCAACAGCCACCCTGCCCGTGCAGAATGGCGCCCTGATCAAAAGCGGTACGCCTGCTGTAGTCAGCGGCAAACATACATACAAGGTCGGCGGACGTTCCTTCTCCGTGCAGACCGTTACGGTCTCCCTGCTGCATCCGTCAGTGAAGCTGGATGCCGTTCTTGCCGGAAATACTGTCGGCAAGACAGAAGCGCTCGCCAGCATCGCTAAGCGCAGCAATGCCGCAGCCGCCATCAACGGCACCTTCTTCGATGCCTACACCAAAGGCACCTATTATGCTCCCTACGGCTATATTATCAGCGGCGGCAAGATGCTGAAGAACAGCCCCGGAGATAAGCGGACGGTCTTTGCCTATGACGGCAACCTTCTGGCTGAGCTGATTCCGGGCAGTGAATTCAAGAACCGCTTCGACAGCGGCTCCATTCAAGGAGCATTGCAGGCAGGCCCCCGGCTGCTGGTGAACGGCAAGGTATCCCTCAATGTGCTCGCCGAGGGCTTCAAGGACCCTAAGATATTGACAGGCGGAGGCTCCCGCAGTGCGCTGGGTCTGACGCGCGACCACAAGCTGATTCTGTTGACCTCCGGCGGGGCAACCATCCCCCAGCTGGCGGAGATTATGAAGCAGGCAGGTGCGTACCAGGCGATGAATCTGGATGGCGGAGCTTCCAGCGGCCTATACTATAACGGCAAATATCTGACTACACCCGGCCGCCTGATCAGCAACGCACTGGTCGTCCAGACCAAATAATATCCGGCTATAAGCATCTATATGGAGGCATTTCTCTCATCCTGAACAGGTTGGAGAAATGCCTTTTTCACGTTCACCAGCCTGAAATTCATCCACTGATTCCGTAAATCAGGCAGAATAAGGAATCCGACTGCGGGGGATAATACAGCCAAAGAATCCAGAATCCAGCAGAAAGGAGCCCCGAAGATGCCGCAGAATCAGCAGAAAGGCCGGAAGACAGGTAAAGATCCCGTGGAAACCTCTGTACCCGCACCGCTCCCCCTGAACCCTTCACTTGAAGTGAATTTGCAGGAAATCGGAAAGAGGATCGGCAGCAGCTCGGATATCGTCATCCGCAACTTCACCAATGAATCCTTGAGCTCCCTTTCCCTTACGTTCATATATATTGACGGCCTGGTGAATGCCGATTCTGTCAACCAGACGGTGCTCCAGCCCTTGATGGAGAATGTGACGTTGAAAGGAGATTCAATTACCGCCGAAGCGGCTTTCAGCATGATCAAGGATCAGATGCTGCCGGTCGGGGGCGTCAAGGAAGGCAAGACGCTGGAAGTGCTGTTGGCTATGCTCTTTGAAGGCTATACGCTGATTCTGTTCGAAGGACTTCAGGTAGCACTGGCTGCGGATACCTCCGGCTGGGAGAAAAGAAGCATCAACGAACCTACTTCTCAGGGTGTCATCCGCGGTCCGAAGGAGGGCTTCACGGAAAGTCTGCGCACGGGAACCTCCATGCTGCGCCGCCGGCTCAAAACTACCGATCTGCGGATCGAAGAATATAAAATCGGCCAGCGTACCCAGACCGGAATCGCCATCATTTATTTGAAGGGCATCGCCAGCGAACAGGTGCTGACAGAAATCCGCCGCCGGCTGGATGCCATTAATACGGATGCCATTCTGGAGAGCAACTATATTGAAGAATTCATTCAGGACGGCGGCTTGACCCCCTTCCCTACTATTCAGAACACCGAACGTCCCGATGCGGTGGCCGGAGGCATTCTGGAAGGCCAAATCGGGATTATTATTGACGGCACCCCCTTTGCCCTGCTGGCGCCGTCTACCTTCTTCAACTTCTTCCAGTCCAGTGAAGATTATTACCAGCGGTATGACATTTCCTCCTTTCTGCGGCTGATCCGCTACGGGGCTTTCTTTGTGTCGATGCTGCTGCCCGCACTCTATATTGCAGTCACTACCTTTCACCAGGAAATGCTGCCGACCACCCTGCTGATCAGTCTCGCTGCCCAGCGTGAAGGGGTGCCGCTGCCCGCACTGGCTGAGGCGCTGCTCATGGAGCTCACCTTCGATGTGCTGCGCGAAGCGGGGGTGCGCATGCCGCGCACCATCGGACCGGCTATCTCCATCGTCGGCGCGCTGGTGCTGGGCCAGGCTGCCGTTCAGGCCGGGCTTGTCTCGGCGGCTATGGTTATTGTGGTTTCTTTTACGGCCATCTCGAACTTTGTGATTCCGTCACTGGCGATCGCCAACTCCATCCGGCTGATCCGCTTTGTAATGATGTTCATCGCTTCAACGCTTGGCTTGTTTGGCATCATGTCCTTCATGATGGTGCTCCTGATTCATATGGCGGGACTGCGTTCCTTCGGCGTTCCCTATCTGTCTCCGGTAGCGCCGATGATTCCGCGTTATCTGAAGGATATCTTCATCCGCGTTCCGCTATGGAGCATGACCATGCGTCCCAAGACCGATCTCGGCAAAGAAACCCGCAGACAAGGGCCGAACCAGAAGCCTCAGCCCGTTGAAGGAGCGAATCAAGGAGAAGCAGAACAGCCGAAGCCTCAGGGGGAGGGTCCAGCATGAATGGAAAAATCGGCACCACCCAGGCAGCCATGCTGGTTGTTAATACGATTCTGCCGACGGCTACCGTCGTGCTGCCCATCATTATTAGCACCTATGCGGAGCAAGATGCGCCAATGGCGATTATTATGTCCACCTTGGCCGGGCTGCTTATTGCTGCAATTGTCGGAACTGTGATTCAGAATAACAATGGCGCTCCTTTTCTGGACTGGGTCAGGGAGCAAAGTTCTCCGGTAGTCTCTACCATACTCGGTCTGCTGATGCTGCAATTCTATCTGGATACCACGGCAACGATCCTGCGTGAATTCGTCAATTTCATCAAGGACAATGTACTGGTCGAAACCCCGGTTACCATACTGGTGATCCTGATTCTGTTCATCACCATCTATATGGTCAGACAAGGCATCGAATCCATCGCCAGAGTGAATACCCTGGTTATCCTGCTCTATTTCGTTTTCGTCCCCCTGTACCTGTTCGGGTTGTTTAGCGATCTGAATGTGCATAATTTATTGCCGATGTTCGATCATAACCTGGCTGAATTAACGCTGGCCAGCCTGACACCGACTGCCTGGATGTCTGAAGTGGCCGTGCTGCTGTTTCTGGCACCCTACCTGCAATATCCGAAGAGAGCGCGGATTATCGGGTGGACCGGACTTCTGTTCGTCTCCGCTCTTATGATGTTCTCCCTGATCTCGGCCCTGATGGTGTTCGGTCCGGATTTCATCAAGCTCAGCACCTATCCGGGCTTCTCTACCGTCGGCATTATAAGGATTGGACGGTTCATTGAGAAGCTGGATATTCTGTTCATTTCCTATTGGGTGCTGTCCATCTATCTGAAATTCGCGATCTTCCTGTTCGTGACAGTAGAGTGCTTCAAGCAGACGTTCCGGGTTAGCAGCAGCCGGCCTTTTATCGGAGCGCTTGGTCTGCTTATTGCACTGGAATGCCTGTTCACCTGGCAAAGTTCGGCCAAGCTCAACGTTTATAACAAGGAAGGACGTTTTGTGGTCTTCTTCCTGTTCAATGTGCTCGTACCGCTGGGGGCTATCCTACTGTACCGGGCACGGAAGTTTAGGTCCAAGCGGAAAGGGTGGGAATCATGAACCTGCAGAGAAAGACATTGCATCTCATCCTCTGTCTCCCGCTTCTGTCCGCCCTTCTCTCCGGCTGCTGGGATGACCGCGAACTGAATGAGCTGGGGGTTACCTCAGGTTCGGCTTATGACTGGGATAATAACGAGTGGAAAGCTACTTATCAGGTCATCAATCCTTCATCCGGTTCCAGCGGGATGGGCGGCAGCGGAGGAGGCAGTACAAGCTCACCGCCGTTCGTCACCTTCACGGTAAAAGGGCGGACGATTATGGAGGCGATCGAGCGGACCAATCTGACCAGCACGCGTGAGATGTTCTTCTCCCATTCGCGGATTACGGTCATCGGGGAAAGTCTGGCCAAGCATGGCATCAATCAGCTGATCGATATGTTCCTGCGCAAGCAGGATGCCCGGGAAACCGTATTTGTGTTCATCTCCAAAGGCGAAGCAGGCGATATCCTGGATCAGCTGATGCAATTGACCAAAAACCAGGGCGCCGGTATCCAGCTCATGATTGAACAGGAGTCGCGGCTGCTGTCCTTTTATCCCGGTACACGCCTGTTTGAGCTGGCGATGGCCCTTTCCTCCGAGTCCGGGAGTGCCGTATTGCCGGAGATTCTGCTTACGGGTCCGGATATTATGGATGAGACCAGCGAGACCGGCCGGACAGATCTGCCTTCACGCCTGGCGCTGGGCAGACTGGGTGTAATCAAAGGCGAGAAGTTTGTGGGCTGGCTCAGCCAGAAACAGGCCTTTGGCTTGTCTTTTATGACAGACAATATCAAGACTGCAACCATCGCCTTCGCTTCCCAGCCCCGGAAGAGCGACAAGCTTGACGCCTCGTTCATCCTTCAGAATTCCCGGACTACTGTACACCCCGTCTGGGCTAAAGACCATTTCATCATGGATATAGACATCAAGGGCAGCGGGGTATTAACGGAGCTGGGCAGCGTTATGGATCTGAATGACCGTAAAGCGATCAGTGAAATGGAAGCATCCCTCGAACGGCAGGTACTCGATCTCGTGAATAACTCCTGGACGGAGGTTAAGAAGCTCGGCGCAGACGTCACAGGCTTTGCGGTAAGAGTCCACCGCAGCGACCGCAAGCGCTGGAAGCAGATTGAGAAGGATAAAAGCTGGGACAGTGTATTTCAGGAGATTGAGATCCGCCCGCATGTCTCGTTCCAGATTGAACGGACAGGCCTCAGCAATAAATCGTTCAAGTCTGTCCAGCAGGAGTAAAGGAGCTTCACTATGAAAATAGCTATAACTCTTATACTCTATATTCTTGCCTTCCTATGGGGCAGCACCAGGCTGCGCGGAAAGGGCCGCCAGCTGCACCGCCTGTGGCTGGGCTGCATTCTTGTCTATTGCGCTTATATTAATATTTGCGGAATGACAAGAACCCCCTTCATTAGTGTCGGGATCTTGTATACGGCGTTCTTTCAGCCTATCGGCAGGGCAATAATCTATTGGTTAGGAGGCTGAATGCTGATTATGCCCAAAAAAGAACAGGTGTCCTCCCTGCAAATTGCGTTCATGATTATGCTGTTTGAAATCGGCAGCACGCCGCTGTTCCTGCTTGGAGGCAAGGCCAAACAGGATTCGTGGCTGGCAATGTGTACGGGTTCAGCCGCCGGATTCATCCTGCTTCTGCTTCTGATGTGGATTCAGCACCGTTCTCTGCATACAGATCTGATTGGAATGCTGAAATTTCATTTCGGCAGGTTTGCCGGCTCATTCATCGGCGGGGTCTATGTCCTCTATTTTGCTTATCAGTCCATGCGTAATGTCCGTGATTTAGGTGAGCTCACAGCAATCACCATGCTGCCAAGAACCCCGATGGCCGTAACGATGTTAGTCTTTGTGCTTCTTGCCCTCTATGCGATCTGGAAGGGGGCAGAGGTTATTTTCCGGCTGCCGGAGGTTCTGCTGCCGGTGATGATCTTCTTTTACATTGTGCTTGTTGTGCTGCTGGGAATTATGGGATCGATTGATTTCGGCCGGCTGGCTCCGGTCATGGAGGGCGGACTGATGCCTATCGTCAAAGCCGCGCTGCCGGATATCGTCTCGTTCCCGTTTGGGCAGATGATCGTATTCCTGATGCTGTGGTCCTTATGGGAGAAGCCCGGTGTGCCGGTAAAATATACGTTGAACGCCTATCTCTTGATCAGCCTGTTCCTGATTTTCATGAACGCGCTCAATGTGGCTGTTCTCGGTCCCGCAATAGCAGGGAGCAGCCAGCTGCCTTTTCTCAAAACTGTCCGGACCTTGTCGAACCTCAAGTTTGTGGAACGGCTCGATATCCTGGTGACCATCCAGCTCTTTCTGGGACTGCTGATTAAGATGATGCTCTTCTATTTCTGTTCGGTAAAAGCTATTGCGGAGCTAACCGGCAAACCGGCCAAATGGTGGGTCTTTCCGGTAGGCGCTATGATCTATGGAGCTTCCTTTCTGGAGCGCGACTACACGCAGCATATCGCCATCGGCCTGGGCCCCAGCCTCAGGCTTGATCCGGTGTTCCAGGTCGCTATCCCCCTGCTGCTGGCCATTTCCATATTGGTGCGCAGCGGGTTTAAGAGATCCACTTCGTAAGCCGG
Source organism: Paenibacillus sp. FSL H8-0259 (assembly GCF_037963255.1). Classification (NCBI taxonomy): domain Bacteria; kingdom Bacillati; phylum Bacillota; class Bacilli; order Caryophanales; family Paenibacillaceae; genus Paenibacillus; species Paenibacillus sp. FSL H8-0259. The sequence continues at coordinate 1,415,851 of NZ_CP150147.1, read as the reverse complement.
TCCCAGCCAGGCTACATTACCCGGCGGCGCTGCAGAAGGTTGGCAAAACGGGTTGTTGAAGGTAAACTGGCTGTTAGATCAGTCATTCTGCCTAGGAGGTTCAAACCATTGGCCAAAGCCGATTATATGTTGTCTATACTCTGGATGCTGAAGCAGCGCAAAAGAACGGCCGCCGAACTGGCAGACGAGCTTGAACTAAGCGTCCGTTCGATCTACCGCTACATCGATGCGCTGTGCGCCAGCGGTGTCCCTGTAGAGGCCGATGCCGGGCCGGGCGGCGGCTTTTGGCTGCCCGAGCATTTCAGCACCGCTCCGCTATTCTTCAATGATGGAGAACGGCGGGCACTTGTACAGGCATCTGCTTTTGCCAGGGGGAGCGGCTACCCTTACGTTGATGCCCTCGACGGGGCAATTGCCAAGCTTAAGCGTTACAGCAATGAGGCCCAGCTGTCGCAGATGGAACGCCATGAGAGCGGACTTGCGATCCTCCACTCCCCTGGAGAGTACCCTTCGCTGCTGCTTGAAGAACTGGAAGTCTGCACTGCGGAGAGTCTCTCTCTTCAGATGGAATACCGTAAGGGGAACGGTACCTCTGTTTCCTCCCGTTGCATCGACCCTTATGGTCTGGTGATGTGGAAGGGCCAGTGGTATCTCTCCGGCTTCTGCCATCTGCGCCAGGATATCCGCAACTTCCGGGTGGACCGGATCACCGGACTGCAGCGGACAGGGGCAGCCTTCCTTCGTCCTGACGGATTCTCGGCACGGGATTTCTTATTGCAGAGGCTGCTTCCTGCTGCAACGGAGCAGGACTCTGAGTTAACCGCTGTGGTCATCGAAGCGTCCGAAGCCACCCTGAACGATCTGTGCAGTCACTGGCTATTCGGGCATACGCTGGAGCGGCGCAGCACGGGAAGTGCCCGCTTTCTGCTGAATCAGGCTGCCTTACACAGCTTCGCCCCTTATTTCCTGTTGCCTCACGGCAAATCGCTGGCCATTGTGGAACCCGCATCCCTCAAGCACAAGCTGTCCAGGGTTGCTGCGGATCTCGCCGAACATTATAAGGATTCTTAATCTCCTGAGGGATCACTGACTGCAGCTGTCAGTGATCCTTGTGTATATTGTTCATGAATCCAATAATGCCAGGAGGAACAGGGAATGAGAGAATTGAAGTATGACTTCTATATTGGTGCTGCCGCTGCAGAGGTATGGGAGGCTCTAGTCTCCCCGGAGAAGGTCCGGCAAATCTATTACGGGAGTGTGATCCGCTCCAGCTTTGTTGTGGGTGAACAGCTGGAGTATGTAGGTCCGGGGGCTGCCGGGGAAGAAACGGTGCATGTCTACGGCACTCTGCTCGAATATGTTCCGCAGCAGACGCTGCGCTATTCCCATAAGACCGGTCCCTCTTATCTCACGAATAGAGAGGGTTATGAGTCTGTCATCTCCTGGAAGCTGGAGCCGGCGGGCGGCTGTACCAGGCTGACACTGGTTCATGGAGACTGGCATCCGGACGACCCTTCCTACGATGCCAGCAACAGTTCATGGTGGCAGATTCTCAGCAATACGAAGACGCTGGCAGAAACCGGCCGCACCCTGGATTTCGGCAGCCGGGAGTAAGCAGCAGACAGCCTCCGTTATATTCAAACAATTATCACCACAGAATAGACTCTTCTAATTTATTACTCTTCCGCTATCCCTGCTATAAAGAGGCTCGTGCCGCTTTTATAGCAGGGATTATTTTATTCTTTCCCTAGGGAAACATTCTTGTTGCAAGGACAAAATTATTTACATATACTAATATTGTGGCAGGCTGCAATAATCTATGCCGCGTGCACAATACACTATATAAATGCATACTCCATACTTATGGCTATATATTCATTCATTCCATTTCATACGAAAGAAGGAGATCTTATGGCTGAAGCCGTTATTCCATTGTCAGAAGCTGTGAACGGCAGTACGCTGCGCATCAGCGGCATTGAAGTTCAGGGCGTGCTGCGGAGAAGACTGCTTGATCTGGGATTCGTCGTCGGCAATGCTGTAGAAGTGCTGCGGCGCAGCCCGCTGGGAGATCCTACAGCATTCCGGGTAAGCAATACAACGATTGCCCTGCGCCGGGAAGAGAGCTCATTAATCTATGGTCAATTAATTGGAGGCGGTGAAAGATGAGCCAGTACACTGTCGCTTTTGCAGGCAATCCCAACACGGGTAAGAGCACGCTATTCAATCTGCTGACCGGCATGCGCCAGCATACCGGCAACTGGGCAGGCAAAACCGTAGTCACCGCCGAAGGCGGGTTCTCCCACAGGAACCACACGTACCTGGCTGTGGATCTTCCGGGCACCTACTCGCTTTACTCCAACTCCGCCGATGAAGAGGCTGCGAGGGACTATATTATTTTTGAACAGCCGGATGTAACGCTAGTGGTCCTGGATGCTACCTCGCTGGAACGCAATCTTAACCTTGCCCTGCAGGTACTGGAGATCACCGGCCGCGCCGTGGTCTGCATCAATCTGATCGATGAAGCCCGCCGGCTTGGGATTGATATCAATCTGAAGCGGATCTCCAAGAGGCTCGGCGTTCCCGTAACCGCTATTTCTGCCCGTAACAAAATTGGTATTGAAGCGCTTCTTGATCAAATCGAGCGCGTGGCCACGGGTGCATTCAAGGCAGAGCCGCTAAAAATCACCTACAGCTCTGACATTGAGCAAGGCATTGCCGAGCTGATTCCTATGGTTGAGCAGACCATCGGTTCGAGATACCCCGCCCGCTGGATTGCCCTGCGGCTGCTGGATGGTGATCACAGCCTGCTTACTTCACTCAAAGCCCGCATGAGCCGCAAGGATATTCCCGTAAGTGAGGAGGTGGTCGGCCATGGAATCACCGCATGCCATTAATGGTCACGACCCGGTGGATTCTCTGCTCGCAGCCGCTAAGAAGCTGGCTGATCAAGGGGGAATCCGCGATGAGATTGTCAGCGGGATCTACGGCGTATCCGCCGGCATCTGCAGCGATGCAGTCACCTATCAAGATAAAAAGAAGCTGGGCAGCACCTATAAACTGGATAATATCGTTACCTCCAAGCTCTGGGGCTTCCCCATCATGCTTGCCGGTCTCGGCCTGGTATTCTGGATTACGATTGCCGGAGCCAACTATCCTTCAAGCTGGCTGGCCTCCCTCTTCAGCTGGATCGAAGGTTATCTGACTGCAGGATTCACTGCTGTTCATGCGCCGGCCTGGCTGCATGGCGTCCTTGTGCTCGGACTGTACCGCGGAACCTCGTGGGTCATCAGTGTCATGCTGCCGCCGATGATGATTTTCTTCCCGGTGTTTGCGCTGCTGGAGAATTTCGGTTATCTGCCCCGTGTAGCTTTTAACATGGACCGCCTGTTCAAGAAATCCGGCGGCCACGGCAAGCAGGCCTTAACGATGTCAATGGGCTTCGGCTGCAACGCAGCCGCCATCCTCTCGACCCGCATTATTGAATCGCCCCGTGAACGGATGCTGGCTATTCTGACCAACAACTTCGTGCCCTGCAACGGCCGGTGGCCGACACTTATCCTGCTCTCCTCCATGTTCATGGTCGGCGCGGCGACAACAGGAATGCTGCGTACGTTCTCCACAGCGCTGGTACTGATGGGCATCGTGCTGGTCGGCATTACCGTAACTCTGAGTGTATCCTGGGTCATGTCCAGAACAGCGCTGCGCGGTGTGCCTACCCATTACACGCTGGAGCTTCCGCCGTACCGCCGCCCGCAGATCTGGAAGACCATTGTCCGCTCCTCCAAAGAGAAGTCGCTGAATGTGCTGACCCGTGCTATCGTCGTCGCCGCTCCAGCTGGTATCATCACCTGGATTCTCGGCAATGTGTTTGTCGGCGGAGAGAGCGTGCTTAACCATATGGCTGCATTTTTCGATCCATTCGCTCAGCTGCTCGGTATGGACGGCTTTATTATCATGGCCTTCATCCTCGGGCTGCCGGCCAATGAAATTGTGCTGCCGATCCTGCTGATGGGCTACATGTCCTCGGGTGCCATGGTTGATATCGAAGGTCTTGGCAGTATCAAGGATATCTTCCTGAGCCACGGCTGGACCTGGCTGACGGCGCTGAATATGATGCTGTTCTCCCTGCTTCACTATCCTTGCGGCACCACGCTGGTGAACATCTACAAGGAGACCAAAAGCATGAAGTGGGCAGTGCTCTCCGCCGTCATTCCGCTCGGCATCGCCATCGCGGTAACCTACCTGGTTGCAGCCGCAGCACGGCTGTTCGGCTGGGTATGATGCCACGCCGCTGGCCCGGCTCCCTGCCGCTTAAGGCGGGGAGCCGGGCGATGGGGAGAGGCGACGAGCCAGGGCAATGGAGCCGGGCGCGCAGGCGGGACGCTGTGCGGGGCGACGGGGCGGGGCAATGGAGCCGGACGCTGTGCGGGGCGATGGAGCCGGGCGCGCAGGCGGGACGCTGTGCGGGGCGACGGGGCGGGGCAATGGAGCCGGGCGCGCAGGCGGGACGCTGTGCGGGGCGACGGGGCGGGGCAATGGAGCCGGGCGCGCAGGCGGGACGCTGTGCGGCCCCCTCCCCTTCCTCCCTTCAAAATCTTGCACGAAATACAACAATCCCATCGCGATAAGCGGCAAAAATCAAAATTGTTGTACAGAATACAACATTTCCCTTATTTTCATTGAATTTATGTAGAAATTCTTGCATTTTCTACAACAATTCTCTCTAATGTACCGTTATCTCTACCTCAAAGTTGTAATTTGTGCAACATTTGTTAGGAGAAGCGTTACATACGGGCTGCATAACTTCATTTCGCGCACGCAAAAGCCTAAAATTACTCTGCAGATACCTAAAACTCCATAAGTTTGCGAAAATCAGCCTCTCAAGCCACTCTTCCCCCATGCTACTCTACAAGTACCTTTACTACTGCTCTACTCCTACCCTACATCCGCTCTCCAGCTACTCTCTTGCTACACCCATGCTACTCTACAAGTACCTTTACTACTGCTCTACTCCTACTCTACATCTGCTCTCCATCTGCTCTCCAGCTACTCTCTTGCTACTCTCCTACTCTCCAGCTACTCTACAAGCACCTCTCCTACTACTCTACAACTACTCACCAGCTACTCTCCTACCACTATTCAGTTACTCTACAGCTACTCTACAGCTACTCTACAGCTACTCTCCACACACCCTCATCCTACTCTCATGTCCCTGCTACCCTACCGCTCCAGCTGCCGACAAACCCTCTCCCGTAACCTTCCGTCTTGGCCATTTGACTCCCCATCTGCTTAATGTTAGGGTGATTTGGAAGCCATAATTTTCCGGGAGGGAATGTTCATGACAGCAGTGAAGCTCAGTATCGATTACGATGCATTTGAAGAAGGTAAGCGGATAGAGACGGAGATTGAACAATTGAGCAAAAGCCCCGAAGCCGCTGAAGTAAGCAGTCTGACGATTGGCGATTGGGGGCAAGCCTACGAGAACAGCTCGGAGGATGCCGTCCAGGCGCTGGTGAAGCACAGTGCAAGTTTCCCTGCGCTGCGCAGGCTTTTTATCGGGGAAATGGGGTATGAGGAATGTGAAATTTCGTGGATTACCCAAACTGACCTCTCGCCGCTGCTTCCCGCTTATCCGGAGCTGCAGTCATTGACTGCGCAGGGCGGCACGAACTTGCGGCTGAGCCAGCTGCAGCATGAGAAGCTCGAAGAACTGATTATTATAACAGGCGGACTCGGCAAAAATGTCCTGGCCGATATCGCCGCCGCCAATCTGCCGAATCTGCAAAAGCTCGAATTATATCTAGGCGTGGACAACTACGGCTTTGACGGCGGTCTGGAAGACCTGTATCCGCTGATCGCCCCCGGAAAGTTCCCCAAGCTTACCTATCTGGGACTCAAAAATAGTGAAATCCAGGATGAAATTGCTGCAGCCTTAGCCGATGCACCTATTCTGGAGCAGCTCGAGACACTCGACCTGTCCCTCGGAACCCTTAGCGATACCGGCGCCGAGGCGCTGCTCGCCAGCGGGAAGATCAAAGGACTAAAGCTGCTCAACTTGAGCCATCATTATATGTCTGACGGAATGATTCAGCGCTGGAAGAACAGCGGACTGCCTGCCGATGTCAGTGACCAGCAGAAAAGCGACGACGAGGATGACTGGCGTTATCCGTCGATCACCGAGTGATGCCACCCGCAGAGCCGCTGATTGTGTTCTGCAATCCCGGCGACAGGCGCTCGGAAGGCATCCGGCAGGCGCGAAGCCGCCTCGGCATGCCTCCGGCGGTCCTGATTCCGTACGCCGGGCTGCTGCAGGGCCAGCCGCTGGCTGAATTTCTGGAGCAGGCGGGGCAGCGACTGGACATACTGCCGGAGCAGGAGCAGCCGATGGGCGGAATGTCCGGGCAGGCAGGGCAGCGGGTTGATGGAATGCGGGTGCTGGATGCATTGCAGGGACAAGCACAGGTTAATTCACCGGCACCGGACAGGCAGCCGGACCTGACAGAGCCGGCTGCCCAAGGCCGCGATAGCAGCCGGCAATCCAGGCTGGCCGCACCTGCCCCCGCAGCGCATGCCCCGGCCACGGCCCCGCCGCTGCTGCGGCTGGAGTCGCCGGGCGGCAGCTTCGAAACCGAGCGCGCCCTGATCGCGCTCGGCGCGCCGGATGCGCCGGACGCAGACGACTCGCTGCATCCTTACGGCGGCCAGCCGGACCTCCGTCCGCTGAGCTTCAAGGCGGCCGGCGCACTCAAGGATATGCCCGGCGTGCTGCATCATCCGTCCCAGTGGTTCCGCGGCTACTGCCGGCTGCTGGCCCGGATTCAGCGTGAAGCCGGGCAGCTCCTGCCCGCCGCCCGCTGGACCAACCATCCCGGCGAGATCGCCGCGATGACCGACAAACGCCGGACGCAGCAGCTTCTGGCTGCGGCTGGCGTTCCTATTCCCCGGCCGCTTAAGGGCAGCAGCGGAGAAGCCCCCGTGGACTACGCCTCCCTCCGCGGGCTGATGCTCTCGCAGCGGATGCACCGCGTATTCATCAAGCTGGCCAGCGGCTCAGCCGCATCCGGCGTCATTGCCTATCAGCTCAATCCGGCAACGGGAGCTGAGGTGGCGGTCACTACCATCGGGGTCGAGAGCTATATCACCCGTCCCCCGGTGTATTATAATTCCGGTAAGCTGCGGCGCTATACGGACTCTGCGCTCCTCGCCGGAATCATCAACTGGCTCTACCGCCACGGCGCCTACGCCGAGCAGTGGATTCCGAAGTCCGGCGCGGACGGGCAATCGTTCGATATCCGCCAGCTGGTTGTTGCCGGTGTGGCCTGCCACTCGGTTGCACGGGTAAGCCGTACACCGATTACGAACCTGCATCTGCGCAGCCGCCGGATGACTCCGGCCGAAGCCGGACTCACGGAGGACATGCAGGCAGAGGTACGGCAGACGGCCGAGCAGTCTCTGGCTGCTTTTCCGCGTTCCTCCGTGGCGGGAATTGATGTATTGGTGGGGAGCACCGGGCGGACGTATACGGCGGATGTGAACCCTTTTGGCGACTTATTGTACGATGTGGAATACCACGGCTGCAGCACCTATGAATGGGAAATGAAACAGCTATCCGGGAGGAACCTGGCCCTATGACCGATATGAATGCCGTTGTCGGCACCCACGATATCTTAATGATTACGCTCGATACGCTGCGCTATGATGCCGCTGTTCTGGAGGAAGCCAACTGCCCCAACCTGTGCGGCAGCGGTTCCTGGGAAAAGCGGCATACGCCCGGCAGCTTCACCTATGCAGCCCATCATGCCTTCTTCGGCGGATTCCTGCCCACTCCGGCCACTACGAATAAGGCTGAGCATGTGCGGCTCTTCCATTCCCGGAATACCGGGCTCAAGACCCATCCCCATACCTGGCTGTTCGATACGCCGGATATGGTGTCCGGGCTGGCAGCGGCGGGATATCAGACGGTGTGTATAGGAGGGGTAATCTTTTTCAGCAAAAAAGTTCCCCTCGCCCGTGTCCTGCCCGGTTACTTCCAGCACAGCTACTGGCGGATGACGTTCGGGGTGACGAACCCGCGCTCGACCGAACATCAGGTGAATCACGCGCTCAAAATATTGAATAATACACCGCTTGACCAGCGTCTGTTCATGTTCCTGAATGTCTCGGCGATCCACGGCCCGAATCATATGTTCCTGCCGGGTGCGAAGCGTGATTCCGTGGACAGCCAGCGCGCTGCCCTCCGCTATGCCGACGGTGAACTAGGCCGGCTGTTTGCTGCCTTCCGCGAACGCGGTAACCCGGTGTTCTGCCTGGCGTTCTCCGATCATGGAGAAGCTTACGGCGAGGACGGCTACCAGGGCCACCGGCTCGCGCATGAAACGGTATGGAATGTTCCTTACCGCGAATTTTTTATATAGCTGTACTATCCCGCAAAAGGAAGGAGAACGTATGACGTCAATCCGGCAATCCCTTCATCATAAGAGCAATGACGAAAGTCCTCCCTTCTCCTCCGGGGAGCTTCAGGAATGGACCGGGCAGATTACGGCCAATCCTTACCGCAATTATCTTTATTCTTATCCGCACAAAACCGCTTACCGCGAGTTCGCAGCCCCCATTTCTTTAGAGGAGCTGTGGCGGGACGAGCCTGCGGAGAGTTTTTTCTTATATATGCATATTCCCTTCTGCGGCGCTCGCTGCGGCTTCTGCAACCTGTTCACCCTGCCTGACAAAAGAGCGAATGTCCACGCCGAGTACGTGGATGCGCTGGAACGGCAGGCGAAGCAGTGGGCTGCTTTTACCCGTCACAAGCCTTATGCGCGCTTCGCCATCGGCGGCGGAACGCCAAGCCTGCTGGCTCCCGCGCAGCTGAACCGGCTGTTCGGCATTGCTGCGGATATCATGGGTGTAGACCTCGCGGCCACCTCCATCTCCGTCGAAACCTCACCCGAGACACTGACAGAGGAGAAGCTGTCGATCCTGAAGGAGCATACCGTCGACCGGGTCAGCATGGGGATTCAGAGCTTCGTGGCCGCTGAGTCGGCTGCCATCTACCGGCCGCAGGACCCGGACGTGGTATACCGGGCGCTTGAGCTGCTGGGTAAATATGATTTTCCCATCCTCAATCTGGACCTGATCTATGGGCTTCCGGGTCAAACGGTGGAATCATGGCTGTATTCGCTGAATCAGGCGCTGCTGCATGAGCCGGAGGAGATCTTCATCTATCCGCTCTACACCCGTGAGCACACGATTGTGAAGCCGGGCGATCTGCTGCGCCAGACTGATATCCGCCATGAATGCTATCAGGCCGCAGGCCAGCTGCTGGCAGAGCACGGTTACCGCCAATATTCGATGCGCAGGTTCGCCAAGGAGAACGCTGGAACTGCTAAAGATATTCTCGATTACAGCTGCCAGGAGGAAGGCATGGTCGGCCTTGGCTGCGGTGCCCGCTCTTATACCCGGAATGTGCATTATGCCTCCCGCTACGGCGTCAGCCGCAAAGCCACGGAGAGCATCATCGCTGACTATGTAGCAGCCGAACGTTATGATACTGCTGACTACGGGATTGTACTGAGCCTTGCAGAACAGAAACGGCGCTTCATTCTCAAAGCTATCCTGCATAGCGAAGGTCTCACCGTGGCAGATTACAGCCGGAGATTCGGTTCTACGCTATGGGAAGATCATCCCGAGCTGGGTCTGCTGGTGCAGAGCGGGTTCGCCACGGATGAAGAGGGCATCCTGCGGCTTACTCCGGGCGGTCTCGGCTACTCCGATTCCATCGGCGACTGGTTTATTTCCGGCGAGATCAGGGAGCAGATGGAAGGGTTCATCCTGCCATGAAGGCGGTCCTCTACTACCGCGGCTCCCTCTCCTCCTGCAACTATGACTGCCCTTACTGCCCCTTCGGCAAAACAAAAGACAGCGCCGCCACCCTAGCCAAAGACCGTGAGCATCTTACGGCCTTCGTCCGCTGGGTGTCGGAGCAGGGAGCGGCAGGCCACCGGCTGTCTATTTTCTTCAATCCCTACGGCGAAGGACTGACACACCGCTGGTACCGGGACGCGCTAATCACTCTATCCCATCTGGAGCATGTGGACAAAGTCGCCATCCAGACGAATTTGTCGGCCCGGCTTGATTTCACCGCAGAGCTGAATCCGGCCAAAGCAGCCTTCTGGGCGACCTATCATCCCGGTCAGGTGAGTGAGGAACGGTTCCTGGCTCAGTGCAGGACTGTATACGGGCAAGGCATTCCCTTCAGCGTGGGCAGTGTAGGTGTACATGGTGCTTTTCCCGCTATTGCTTCGCTGCGTGCCGCCCTGCCGGAGGATGTCTATCTGTGGGTGAACGCCTACAAGGACAAGCCGGATTATTATACGCCAGAGGATGTAGGCTTCCTTAGCGGGATAGATCCTTATTTCCGGATCAATGCCGTTGACTACGACAGTCTGGGCAAAAGCTGCAATGCAGGCAGCAACGTCTTCTATGTGCAAGGGGCAGGTCTCGTGAAACGCTGCTACAAGGACCGCGCGGTCATCGGTAACCTCTACCGCGATGGTCTCGAAGGACTTGCTGCGCAGCGCAGCTGCCGGATGAAGGTCTGCGACTGCTACATCGGCTATATCCATATGCCGGAGCTCGGCCTGGAGCAGATTTACGGCTCCGGATTGCTGGAGCGGATTCCTTACGGCGCGGGAGAGAGAATCCCAGACGAAATGAGGGAAATGGGGATTCAGCGGTGAGCGGGTTGGGTTGGCGGATTGGATTGGCGGGTTAGGTTGGCAGATTCGATAGAATTGACACGGCGATGGATAGATACCGCTAAGGCAGGGCGAGTTCCAAACACAATTTCTCTTATATGTGGGGGAATGCAGACGCAGAGAGGCCACGAATAGGTGTATTTCGTACAATTAAAAGGAGGATAAACACCGGATTTGTGCGGATAAGTGTATTCTGTACAACTAAAAATGGCCTAAGGCGCTCCTTTGGGGAAAGTCAGTCCTTTTAGTTGTAGAAAGTGCAGCTATTAGATTGGAAAGACAATGGCTGGTGACTTTAGTTGTAGTAAATACAGTTATTGTCGGATGAGGTTCTTGGCTTCGAGCAGAAGTCTGGTTCTATCTCCCAGGCCGCTATTTCGAAAGAGTACCGTTCAATGGATAGAGCAAATGTGGCTACAATATGGCTACAATGTGCTTACAATGAAGCCAAAAGTTACGGGAGGACAAAGCAATGACGGCTCAGCTACATGCTCAGACACAAACAGGGGTAACGATATGGCTCACCGGCCTGTCCGGAGCGGGCAAGTCCACGCTTGCCGCTCTGCTCAAGGACCGGCTGCAGGAGCAGGGCCGGGCAGTGGAGTGGCTTGACGGTGATGAGCTGCGGCGCACACTGGGCCGGGGCCTCGGCTTCAGCCGCGAGGACCGGTTCGAGAATATCCGCCGGGCGGTCTATATTGCCGGCCTGCTGAACCGGCACGGCGTGGTCACCGTGGTCTCGGTGATCAGCCCTTATGCCGACATGCGCAGCTATGCCCGCCTGGAGCTGCCGGGGTTCGTGGAGGTCTATGTAGACTGCCCGCTCCCCGTCTGTGAAGCGCGGGATGTCAAAGGGCTGTACGCCAAGGCCCGCTCCGGTGAAATCCCGGCCTTCACCGGGATCTCCGATCCTTATGAGGCTCCGGACCGCCCGGAGCTGAGGCTGCTCACGGCAGAGCGTACACCAGAGGAATGCGTGGAGGAAATGATAGACTGGCTTACGGAGAACCGGCTCTATCAGCCTTGGCGCTAGAGTTAGAGTGCGGACATTCTCCTGCTTCGCCTGCGCTATGAGCATAATAGAAGGGAGACTTATAGCGTTTAGCCATGAGCCTCCCTTCTTATTGATATGAAGCTCCCATTCCTCCAACAAACTAGCCGCGTTGCTCAGGTATCCTCCAACGTCGCTTCCCCCCGTCACATCTTACTCCGCCTCATCCCGCTTTAATCTGCCTTACACTATTTTCGCGATTTGTTACTCTGACGGCGCTGCCAGGTTAGCCCTAGTGCTATCAAGATCACCATCCCCGCACCCGCTCCCACATATAGCAGCCATGGTGCTGTTGCTGAATGGTTGTCTACAGGTACTGAAGGTGCATCACCTTCAGCGGTCTCCGGCGGCGCTGTCGGCGACCCGCCGCCGGTACCTGGCCCCAGCTCATTCAGATCTTCCTGCGCGTCAGCATACAGGGCAGTCCGGCTGCACAGGCTCGTAGTCAGCTCACTCTGTTCTTCATTCCCCTTCGCTAGGTTTCCATCTGCTTCCGCTCCTCTTGCATAAACCATGTAGCGTTCACCCTCGGCGAATTCAAAGCCGCAGCTGTCTCCGGACTGCGCCGTACTTACGGTCACTTGATTACCCAAATCCCCCTTCCAGCGGGCACCCACCTGAAAGGTAACCTGCATGGGATCGGCGCTGGATTGGATAATTCCAGATGGTTTGGCGACCGATATTACGGTGCCTTCAAACACGGCCGTACTGTTTTCCATAGCCTCCAGCGGAGGAGCTGGTATGACACAAGAACAGGCATAGGTAACCTGCGGACGTACGGTCAGTAGTGTCATGAAGACAAGCAGGGCACACAGGAACATGAGCAGGACGCCCCGGATTCTTTTTATCGCAATCATCATAATCACTCTCCTTATTCACCAGACGAAATTTCCAGAGAAAGGTTACTCTATAAACCATAAAATCCCATGCCAGCAAAAAGGCACGCGGGTATAATAGGACAGTCAGCGTAATAAAAGCTACGTGATAACGGCTGCGTCACGGGCATGTGATAGCAAGCTGCGACCAGACAGCTACGTGATAACGGCTGCATCATGAGCATGTGCTACCAGCTATGCCTGACGGATATATGATAGCAGCTGGCTCATCATGTCTGCAGGCTAAACCCCAAGGCTTACCCGCGTCTACTTTCTGCATCTGCTTTCTGCATCTAATTTCTGCATCTGCTTTCTGCATCTAATTTCTGCATCTACTTTCTGCATCTAATTTCTGCATCTACTTTCTGCATCTACTTTCTGCGTCTACTTTCTGCATCTGCTTTCTGCATCTAATTTCTGCATCTGCTTTCTGCATCTGTTCTTCGTATTTACTCTCTAAATTCACTCTCTATGTTCACCCTCCGCCTCGATCTCCCGCGCAATTGCGGTCAGCTGCCGCATCCCTTCACGAAGCAGCGCTTCGCTGGCGAAGGAGTAGCTGAGGCGCAGCCAGGACTTCATCTCGCCCAGCGGATCACAGATTTCACCGGGAACGAAGGAGATGGACTGCTCCATACAGCGTACAAACAGCACATCTACGGACACTGTGTCCGGTAGCTTCACCCACAGGTTCAGACCGCCCTGCGGAGCTGTCCATTCCCAGCCGGCGGCAGCGAGCTCCTCCTCCATGATCTCCTTATGCACCTGAAGCGCGATCCGCAGCTTGCCAAGATGCTGCTGCAGGCGCGGCGAGGTGTAGTAGTGGAGGAAGATCTTCTGATTCAGCAGCGGCGTCCCGTTGTCCGCCAGCGACTTGGCGGCAATCAGCCTCTCCATGAACGGATAACGGCAGGCTACTGCGCAAATCCGCAGCCCGGGGGCTACATACTTGCTGAAGCTGCTGATGTAGATGACCCAGCCTTCGGTATCATAGGCAAAAAACGGCGCCGGCGGCTCCTCCTCAAAGTGCATATCACGGAACGGATCATCCTCCACCAGCAGGCAACGGTAGCGCTCCGCCAGCTCAACGAGCAGCTTGCGCTGCTTAGCAGGCACCGTATAACCCGTCGGATTATGGTGCGTCGGGTTAATATAGAACATCCGCGGCTTATGCCTGCGCATCAGTTCCTCGACCGCCGCCAGATCATACCCCTGCGGCGAGATCTCCACCGGAACCAGCCGCGCGCCTGCCCGGCGGAAAATATCCAGCGCCACACTATACGTCGGACGCTCCACCAGCACGGCATCCATCGGGCCGAGCATGATTCCGGCGATCAGATTGATCGCCTGCTGCGCGCCCGAGGTAATCAGCAGCTCGCTGGCCGAGAGCTGCAGCCGGTACCGGTCATGGAAATGACTGCTCAGCGTAGCACGCAGCTCCTCATCCCCCTGCACGGTGGAATAGGTACCCATGACCTTCGGGTAGAGGTCGAATACTTTTTTGACATAATCGGACAGGAACAGGTTGGGCAGCAGACCCGGATCAATCAGCGCCTGAGAGAACTGGTAAGTCACCGGCTTCCGCTGAATATCGGACATCGGACTCTTGACCGTATACCCCAGCACTGCTGCTCCTTCTTCCACTGAGTTGGCCATCCGGCTGCCCGGCGATACATAATAACCGGATTTGTCTTTGACATACAGCATACCGTTCTCCGTAAGTGCCCGGTAAGCCTTAAATACCGTCAGCCGGTGGACACCCAGCTCATCCGCCAGCAGCCGGATCGACGGCAGCTTGTCATGAGCCTTCCACTCCCCCCGCTCGATCCGGTTCAGCATGAACTCATAGACTTGGCGGAACAAGGGATTACTTTGCTCTGCTCCCACTGACTTCTTCATATACCCCCGCCCTCTCCACAATATACTCGCAACCGCCCCGCTGCCCACAGCTCGCCATTCACCTTTCACCGTTCGCCGCTCACTCCAGCGCACACGTCCGCCAACTGCTCTTTGCCCTATTGTACAGCATTCCGCCCAGCAACTGTTCTGTGTTCTGCAATCTGTTCTGCGCCTATGAGGATATGATTAACAGAATACTTTAGGAGATTGCCACATTACCACCACAAAGGGGCACGGAAACATGATTATGTTAGCTTATTCACTGGTCTGTCTGATCTTCGGCACAACCTTTCTCGCGATCAAAATCGGCGTAGACGCCGGAGCGCCGCCGTTCTTCTCTGCGGGACTTCGTTTTTTCACGGCAGGGGCGGTGCTGTTCCTGTTCATGGTAGTGAAAGGCAAAGCCAGCTTCTCGCTGCTACTGCGCAAGGAAATGCTGTTCACCGGAGCAACGCTGACCTTCGGCACCTTCGCCGCACTTTACTGGGCCGAGCAATATGTATCCTCCGGACTCGCGGCCGTATTATCGGCAACCGGGCCGATGATGATTCTGCTGATGCAGATGGCTTTTCTCCGGCAAAAGGCTCCCGCCTACTCGCTGTTCGGCTGTATCATCGGCTTCACCGGCGTACTGCTGCTTGTGCTGCCGAATTTTGCAGCTGATGTCACACCGCTCTGGCTGATCGGCTGTGTTGTCGTTCTGATCGGAGAACTCTGCTATGCGGCAGGGGCGATCTACTCCAAAAAAGTAACCACTACCTTCTCCGGAGTATCCCCTGTGGCACTGAATGCGGCCCAGATGATGTACGGCGGAGCGCTGCTGTTCACCATCTCGCTATTTACCGAGCCGCTGCATCCCGCCTTCCTGTTATCGTTCAAAACCGCAGGCTCCCTGCTCTACCTGACCGTTGTCGGCTCCATGGTTGGTCATACCCTGTTCTACTGGCTCGTCTCCAAGACGAATCCTGTCTTTCCGTCGACCTGGCTGTATATCTCTCCGCCGATTGCCGTAGGGGTGGGCTTCCTGTTCTATAACGAAGCGGTAACCTGGGTAACGCTGCTTGGTGTATTCACCATTATCGCTGGCACGGTCCTTGTGAATGCAGGCGCGCTGAAGCAGCTGATTTTCAAACAAAAACCGGCAATACCCGTACTTCAAAAAACAAGCATTGAAGCTCTTCCGCAGGATTAATTAATCCTGCCCCTGTTTAGCAAAAACAGCCTGGACCCTTACAAAGGGCTCCGGGCTGTTCTGTTATTTTCACCCTATAGCTCAAGCGCGCTGGGGGATAACGCTACTCCTCAGAGCTGAAAAACAAATTCAGCGGCAATTCCTCATCGCTCTCAAAACTGTTCGATATCCTGTAGGTAA
Organism: Paenibacillus sp. FSL H8-0259; assembly: GCF_037963255.1. Taxonomy (NCBI): domain Bacteria; kingdom Bacillati; phylum Bacillota; class Bacilli; order Caryophanales; family Paenibacillaceae; genus Paenibacillus; species Paenibacillus sp. FSL H8-0259. The sequence continues at coordinate 1,399,903 of NZ_CP150147.1, read as the reverse complement.
TATACAGCTTCTTCTCACCCTCGCCATATGTCCACGATTCTCGGATAAAGCCTATTGACGGCATGAGCGGAAGCGCCATCCGGTCAATCGTCTGAACCGATTGCTCGACTTTGTCAGCCTCTTCATCATCCGCAGGCTTGTAATGTTCCAGAAAAGCACGCACTAGCTCTCTCGCATCCTCATAACCGCTTTCCGATCTGGGAAAGACCGTCCCAATCCGGTAACCGATAATTGTATCATTTGTAACATCTGCCGTAATCTGCTGGATGAACTCCATTTGATTGACGGTCAGGACATCATCCTGCATGATTGTACCCAAATTCGGATCATATTCCCCCACAGCATCGGTAACCCCCAGAACGGCAAGCCCGTCTTCGAGCGGCTGGTTGAACACAGCCCTGTGCTCTTCCACCTGTGTGAACAATTCTGCGTACTTCGGGGTGTCCTTGCTGCATCCGGCAGATAACAGCGTTAGGATGACTATCCCGCAAATGAGAACGAAGCTTGATTTCCTCAAATGAATACACCTCCTTGCCTGATCAAACCTTACCATACATGTGAGGAAAGAGCATTAAATAAATACCATATATTAGAGAATTTTTCTTTTCCCTTAACGCAAATCTGATTAAGCTACCTATTTTTTCAGAAAATTATTATATATGACGTACTATATATTGCATTTATGATCATTATTGCGTATTATATAAGCAAGTTAGGGGATTTAATTCCAAATAGGACGTCTGAATGAAGAGGGGGAATCGGCGCACGGTGCTCCTTTTCTGCCAAGGGAGTGCCTGTATCTATAACGTAAACCGGAAAGTGGAGGAAAACTGTGATCGAACTGACAACCCGGCAATTGCAAATTATTGAGATTGTGAAAAAAAGAGCGCCGATTACCGGAGACCAAATCGCGGAAAGCCTGGGCCTGAGCCGGCCGACCATCCGGGGGGACTTGTCCATCCTGGTTATGCTCGAATATGTCGATGCGAAGCCGAAGGTCGGTTATTTCCCCGGTACCAAAGCCGCAGCGCGCCATAACAGCCGGGGGCTGCTGCAGGATACCAAGGTTAGCGATATCCAGAGCATCCCGGTCATTATCCGCGAGAATACAACGATTCAGGACGCCGTAGTTACACTGTTTCTTCAGGATGTCGGTACGCTGATCATCTGCGATAGCGACGGCAAGCTGACCGGTGTCGCCTCGCGCAAGGACTTCCTGAAGGTCACGCTCGGTAATCCCGGCGCGGTAACCATGCCTGTGAGCATGGTCATGACCCGCCAGCCCAAGGTAATAACTGTTTCGCCCGATGACACGGTGCTTGACGCCGCGCAGCGCATGATATACCACGAGGTAGACAGTCTGCCGGTAGTTGTTCCCGGCAGCGGGGAAGGGTCCGGCTCAGGTCTGGACGTAGTAGGGCGGCTCACGAAGACTTCCATCGTGAAGCTTCTCCTCGAGCTTGAAGCCAAAGGATAACGGAGGAATCGATAGAGCATGGAGCCATCCACCCATTACATTACGATATGCTCGGATTCTATTGGAGATACGGCGGAAGCTGTCGTGCAGGCCGTCATTCACCAATTTCAGAATCAGCGTGTCACGATCAGAAGATACGGTAATGTCAGACATGAAGATGAACTGCGCAAATTAATGGAAGAGACGGCCCAGCTTCAAGGTTTCGTAGCTTATACCCTGGTCCAGCCGGAGCTGCGGGAGATGATCCGCGAGGAGGCAGTCCGCCTCGATCTGCGGATTGTGGATATTATGGGCCCGATGATGCAGGCCTTCATCGATACCTTCGATGATGCTCCGGAGGCCCGGCCCGGACTGCTGCATCAGCTGGACGAGGAATATTTCAGCCGGATCGAGGCGATTGAATTCACCGTCGCCTGTGATGACGGACGTGATCTCGGGGCCATGCTGAAGGCGGATATTGTTCTGCTCGGCATGTCCCGCACCTCGAAGACACCGCTCAGCATCTTTCTGGCCCACCGCGGCAAGAAGGTGGTGAATTATCCGGTCGTCCCGGAGGTCGGTCCGCCGCAGCAGCTGCTGAGCCTGCCGCCGAACCGGATCATCGGTCTGACCATGAAGCCGGAGTACATGCTGAAGATCCGCTCTGAGCGGCTGAAGATGCTGGGCTTGCCTACCGGCTCGCAGTATGCCAGCCTCGAACGTATTACAGAAGAGATGGAATATGCGGCAACACTGTTCGCCAAGCTGGGCTGCCCGGTCATTGATATTACGGATAAGGCGATTGAAGAAACCGCCGGCATCATTATGGGTTATATCTAATCTAACTATTCTAACTACACTGGAGGGAATCATTATGGAACGCGAATTGGCACTGGAAATTGTACGGGTCACTGAATTGGGTGCTTTATCCTCAGCACGCTGGATTGGCCGGGGCGACAAAAATGCGGCAGATAATGCTGCCACAACCGCAATCCGTTCCATGTTCGATTCTGTCTCCATTGACGGAACCGTGGTGATCGGCGAAGGCGAGATGGATGAGGCGCCGATGCTCTATATCGGAGAACGTGTCGGTAACCGGAACGGCCCTTCCGTCGATGTAGCGGTAGATCCGCTGGAAGGGACCGAGGTCGTCGCCTGCGGACTGCATAATGCACAGTCGGTGATTGCAATTGCTGACAAGGGCAGCCTGCTGCATGCGCCGGATATCTATATGGAGAAGCTGGCCTGCGGACCGGAGCTGGCCGGTAAGCTAAGCCTGGATGATCCGGCCGAAGTAACGCTGCGCAAAGCCGGCATGATCACCGGCAAAGCGCTCTCCGAGCTGACGGTGATGGTACTGGACCGCAAGCGGCATGAAGGCTTAATCAGCATCCTGCGTGAAGCAGGCGTGCGCATCAAGCTGATCAATCACGGCGATGTCGCCGGGGCAATAGCCGCTGCGCTGCCGGACAGCGATGTAGATCTGTACATGGGCTCCGGCGGAGCACCGGAAGGTGTACTCGCCGCCGCCGCACTGCGCTGCCTGGGCGGCGAGCTTCAGGGCAGACTGCTGCCCGAAGGCCCCTTCGAGATGCAGCGCTGCCTGCAGATGGGTCTGGACAATCCGGCACGGGTGCTGTCCATGGAGGATATGGTCGGCACCGGCGATGTCATCTTCGCCGCCACCGGGGTAACCTCCGGCGAGTTCCTCAGCGGCGTCCGCTTCATCGGCAAGGAACGCGCCGAGACCCATTCGGTGATCATGCGGGCGCAGAGCCGCACGATCCGCTACATCCGCAGCATTCATTTCCTGCCGGGCAAGGACATCCCGGAGGTCATTCCGGCCAGAGCCAATGCGGCCTTTATGTAGGCATCAAGGCAGCGGATAACAATTGTATTTCATACAGTTATAACAAGGTATACGCCCAGATTTATTACGCTAAGTGTATTCTGTACAGCTAAAATAGCATGAGGTGAGCCTTTTGAGAGAAACTGGTCAATATAATTGTATAAAGTGCAACTAAAGCACTTCCCGGGCAATTTTCAGTGATTTTAGTTGCAGAAAATACAGTTAAAGCCTCGCCGGATTGGGTCCTCTGCTTCAAGCGGAATTTCATTCTGATCCGAGGATTACCGGTTCAATGAATATACAAAAGGGTTTCCGTGAAGTCCGGCTGGACTTCGCGGAAACCCTTTTATTTTTCTCGCTGAAACAGCTCCATGATTAAAGTGACGGCAAGGCCGTTCCCACTAGCTTTAGCCTTAATGACAAATCCCGTCATCTAGCCTGTCAGAATGTTATAACGTCCCTGCTATTTAACGGCTGCGGCTGTGGTCTCTCAGCAGCTCGTCACTGCCGTCCACCTTCACTTCTCCGCTCTTGTCGACCCGTGCTTCCTCGCGTCTGACCGTATCCTGTACCTGCTCGGTTCCCTGAACCTCACGTTTGTGAATTTCGACTTCACCGGTAACGACCGTATTCTTACGGACCTCCACCTGCTCCTCGCTCACCGGGATTCGGATCGTTTCATCCGCGCCAACCGGCTCTGCTGTTGTGTCATTATTGACGGCACGCCGCTCAATAACAATCTCTTCATGGGTAACAGGGACATTGATCGTTTTCTGCTCTTCGATGATTTCCTTGTGTACGTTGACCTCACCGGTCTGCACCTTGTTCTTGGATACGTCCAGCTGTTCTTCACGCAAATGCAGCCTGCGGTCTTCATCCGGATCATTGAACCCGCCAGTTCGTGTACTATCCAGCGCCCTGTCTATGCCATTCGGCGTACCGGAATATACATCTCCCGTCATTCCCCGCCGGTTCACATCATCCAGTGCTCTTGTCCCCGGGAGATCATGCTCCGTTGCCGAATTCATCGTATCCAGCCCTGTATCGTCCCTGCCTTCAAGACCCGAGCCGTTGAACGCGGCATCCACGGTATCTGTTACCGAATGACGTGCGGTATCCGCAGCATCGCCGGTTGTATTAGGATCATCCATATAACGGTCTGCGTTCGCTGAATTATGGTTGCGGAAAATGGAGTATACATCACTTTCCCGCGTGTTATCTGCATCAACCATGACCAAAATGCGTCCTTCATCCACATAGTTGTCGTAACTCTCCGCTTCATCCTCCGGAATACCCAGCCCGATCAGACCGCCCACAAGCCCGCCTGTTCCTGCACCTACGGCTACTCCCGTCAATGTCGCGGCAATTGGTCCCGCAGCAATAATCGGCCCGATCCCCGGTATCGCCAGCGCGCCGATGCCTGCCAGCAGCCCGGTGACACCGCCGAGTATACCGCCTGTTGCTGCACCGGATGCCATGCCTTCAGGCGCCTTGGTTCCTGTCTCATCACTGATCGCTTCAACATCCCGTTTATTTCTCGCTATCACTGAGATATCCTCTGTCAGAAACCCGTGACTCTTCAAGTCTTCAATGGCCCGTGAAGCTTCATGCTCGGTATAGAATACACCTACAATTTTCTTGTTCATAACGATTCCCTCCTGGTAGCTTATTTTGTGAATAAGGATTGGTCTCACTTTAACTTTCACATCCCTTACTTAACCAAACAGGCATCCGCGAAACTGATATTTTATAAACTTGTAAACGTAACCTCAAAATTATTTATGAAACAGGAAATAATCCGGGAAATAATTTCCAAGCGGATTTCCTCCTGCATTCCGGACACATTTTACTCATATTCCCCGTTTCGGAGTCAGCATAGATAACACTTAATTATCCGCCTCATGGCATTTATTAAGCCTTTTAGAACAATGGTCTCAACCGCATTACAGCACCGCCAAAAGAGGCTATACTCCTCATAAGACAGGTCAGCCACTCAGATATCTTATAGGGGGAACCGCGATGAATATGCGTTTGAAGGTGCTCAAGAAACATTTACTTTTCTGCTGCAGCGAACACTGCAATAACCAGGATGTTGAAGAGGTCATGCAGGAATTCAAAGAGCAGATGGTGGAACACGGGATTAACAAAACGGTCAAAATCAACAAAACCAGCTGTCTCGGCCTATGCGGCAACGGGCCTTTTGTCATCGTGTATCCTGACGGAATCTGGTACTACAATGTAACCACCGATGATGTGGCGCGCATTGTGGAGGAGCATCTGGTGAACGGGGTGCCCGTGGAAGAGCTCGTTATGCTCAAAATGGAAGCCTGACCCTGCCAAAACTCCGGCATCTGTGTTATGAAATATGTACGTATGGTCCCTCTCCCCTTCAGCGGAGCCGGGACTTTTTGCGGTTGATCTGCCTTGGGGAAACTGATGTATAATGGGGAATATACACTTTTTAGGCAAAGAACACTCCCTATACAGGAAAGAGGCTGAAGCATGGCCATATTCAAATATAATTCCCATCGTCCACACCGAACCAGTCCCGATCTCCATCTCCATTATTGGGGACAGGAGCAATGCGCACCCGGCCATTCCGTCGGACCCGGTGTCCGTGATTTGTACAAAATCCACTTCATTCACGAAGGCACCGGCAAAGTCGTTGTCGGGGAAGCGAGCCACACGCTGGGGGCAGGACAAGCCTTCCTCACCTATCCCCATGTTGTGACGCATTATGCCGCAGACCAGGACAGTCCCTGGACCTATTCATGGATTGCTTTTACCGGAGAAGAAGCCGGATATCTGTTGTCGCGGACTTCGCTGTCGCCCGAGCAGCCGGTGTTCCCGATGGATCAAGAGCTGATGCCCTCTCTATTCGAGAGGCTGTCTGAAGCCGCCGATTGCCAGGATGTGCTGGATCTGCCGCTCAAGGTAATCCTCTATGAGTTCTTATCCCTGCTGCTGCGCACGGTTCCGGCCACTGCAAACCTGGTGATTCCGCGTCAAAAGAGTGTCTATGTCGAGCAATGCCTCCACTACCTGCATGCCCATTATTGTGAGAATGTCACCGTGGAGAGCATGTCCGCTTCTCTGAAGCTGGACCGCAAGTACCTCTCCACATTGTTCAAACGGACGATCGGTCTGCCGCCGCAGCAGTATCTGCTTAATTTCCGGATTGCCAAGGCCTGCGAGTTGCTGACCGAGACCAGCTGTACCATCGGCGAGATCTCGCATTCTGTCGGGTATCAGGACGCACTGCTCTTTTCCCGTATGTTCAAAAAGGTTAAAGGCTGCTCCCCCAAAGAATACCGCATCCGCCACACCGATACTGACATTGTTCTATAAACATCATCCATGCTGACATACGATTATCCGCACGGATTCGGTACAATAAGAACGTGGCCCGGCCGGAGAAGCAAACGCTAACATTCCCCGGATAGGGAGCGCCAGTTTGTACACATTAATCACAGAACACACTAACCAACAAATTGTAGGAGGAATAATATGTATATCGCTAGTCCTGAACGCTATGACACTATGAAATATAACCGCACCGGCCGCAGCGGCCTGCTGCTCCCGGCGATTTCGCTTGGACTCTGGCATAATTTCGGCGGCAACGATGTGTTCGAGAACGGCCGGGCCATGGTCCGCCGCGCTTTCGACCTGGGGATTACCCACTTCGATCTCGCCAATAACTACGGTCCGCCCGCAGGCTCCGCCGAAGAGAGCTTCGGACAGATTCTGAAGAAGGATCTCGCCGCGTACCGCGATGAGCTGATCATCTCCAGCAAAGCCGGCTACTATATGTGGCCCGGCCCGTACGGCGAATGGGGCTCCAAGAAGAATCTCGTATCCAGTCTGGATCAGAGCCTGAAGCGGCTGGGCCTGGATTATGTGGATATCTACTACCACCATCGTCCAGATCCGAATACACCGCTCGAAGAAACCATGTCTGCACTGGATCTGCTAGTACGCCAGGGCAAAGCGCTGTATGTCGGTATTTCGAACTACAAGCCTGAAGAAGCGCGTGAAGCCGCGCAGATTCTCCGCCGTCTCGGCACTCCCTGCCTGATTCATCAGCCGAACTATTCAATGATGTCACGCTGGATCGAAGACGGGCTGCAGGATGTGCTGGCTGAAGAAGGCATCGGCACTATCGCTTTCTCTCCGCTGCAAAAGGGTATCCTGACCGACCGTTACCTGAAAGGCATTACCGCAGATTCCCGTGCAGCCGGACCAAGCGTGTTCCTCTCCGAGAAGGAAATCACGGCCGAGGTGATCGCCAAGGTAAGCAAGCTGAACGATATTGCCGCTGCCCGCGGACAGAAGATGTCCCAGCTCGCCTTATCCTGGGTACTCCGCGGCGGCAAAGTGACCTCCGCGCTGATCGGCGCGAGCAAAGTCAGCCAGATCGAAGATGCTGTAGCTTCCCTGAATGCGCCTGAGCTGAGTGCAGAAGAGCTGGAGCAGATCGAGAACATTCTGCGCGGATAATCCGGCGCCTGAAAGGCTGATAGACAACATCTATTCTTACTTATAACGGCAATCCTGCCCGCCCGGCTGACAGCCAGCGGCGGCGGGATTGCCGTTTTGGCGTATCAGGATGATATAATAGACACAATTACAGTAACGAAAGGACGTCAGGTCAGATGAACACTAACCGTTTGGGACAATCTGATTTATATGTAAGCGCCATGGGCCTCGGCTGTATGACGCTGGGGACGGATGAGGTGAAGGCCGCTGCTATTATTCACGAAGCGCTTGATCACGGAATCAATTTCCTGGATACCGCCGATCTCTACGATGAAGGCCGCAATGAGGAAATCGTCGGCCAGGCGATCCGGCACCGCCGTGCAGATGTAATTCTGGCCACCAAAGTGGGCAACCGCAGAATTCCCGGCCAAGAGGGCTGGAGCTGGGATGCTTCCAAAAGCTATATCCGCTCGGCTGTGAAAGAGAGTCTGCGCAGGCTGCAGACTGATTATATCGATCTGTATCAGCTGCACGGGGGAACGCTGGAAGATGAGATTGACGAGACTATCGAAGCTTTTGAAGAGCTGAAGCAGGAAGGGGTAATCCGTCATTACGGGATTTCCTCCATCCGGCCGAATGTCATCCGGGAATATGTGCAGCGCTCGGGAATAGTCAGTGTGATGAGCCAGTACAGCATTCTCGACAGACGCCCGGAGGAGAGCATCCTTCCGCTGCTGGCCCGGGAGGGTATCAGCCTGATTGCGCGGGGACCGCTGGCCAGCGGCATCCTGACAGAACATGGCCGCAGCAAGGCGGAGCGGGCATATCTGGACTATACTGCTGCGGAGCTGTCAGAGCTGCACGGCCAGCTGATGCAGCAGACTACCCTCACCCGTACCTTGACGCAGACAGCGCTGCAGTATCCGCTGGCTGATCCTGCCGTTGCCGCAATTATTCCGGGGGCGAGCAGCCTTGCACAGCTGCGGCAGAATATTGCATCCGCTACCTCACCGCCACTCTCTGCCCTTGAGCTAGAGACTGTCCGTAAGGTGAGCAAGGCAGGACGGTATACACTGCACTTGTAGAGTTGAATGATTCCAAAGCGAAAGAAGCTGCCTTTGAAGCTGCAGGAAATCTGCAGTCATTGGACAGCTTCTTTTTCATACCTCCGGGGAACAAGTTTGAATTACAGCGATAAATCCGGTTAACCGTGCTTTCTCTTCTTAACGATCCATATAATCACCGAAGCTGCAAATACCAGGGCAGTAATGAGCCATGTCAGCAAAAAGGCCATACCCAGCCCAATATTCGCATCGAGCGCGTCTCTTCTGCTCTCCAGCACCAGCATCACCGCGAGCGGCGCCCCGCTGGCAATCAGCAGAACCGTCATACTGTAACGGGCAAAGTTCGTCCGTTTGTGAATGGCAGCATACAAGCTTATGAAACCAGCAACCAGAAGTACAAATGTCAGTAAAGCTTCCCAGGTTAGTCTGTCCATCAAATCACACCTTCCATCTTCAAGCTAGCGCTCTATGAATCGCTGGGATAACAGCCAGTATAGCTGCTTTGGGAAGCAGACGCAAATCGTGTCTCGCTTCCAGTTCAATACAAAAAACCGCCTGGTGTCTACACCATAGGCGGTCTTAATATTGAGATCAATGAAACTATAGTTTGGAGATCAATTGTACCGCTTCAGCCCGCGTAGCCTTCTGCAGCGGATTAAATTTGTTGCCGCCTTGTCCCAGGATCAGCCCAAGCTTCCGGGCAGCGCTGGCATACGGCCGCGCCCAGGCAGTGATGGAACAAATCCGTCATCCGCCAAAAAACGTTGTAATATACACCATCGCCAGCAATCCAAATATAAACGAATAAGTCGAAGGCCGCTCATATCCATGGCCGTGGCTCTCCGGGATCAGCTCCTTATAGACAATGAAGAGCATCGCTCCGGCTGCGAAGGCCAGCCCGTAACCAACTACATTCTGCACATAGCTGGCTGTAAAATAACCGATGACCGCCGACACCATCTCCATGAGGCCGGTCAGGGCGGCAATAGTCAATGCCTTGCGCCGGGTCGCACGGGCATTCATCAGAAATATTGCCAGGATCAGGCCTTCCGGCATATTCTGGGCACCGATCGCAATAGCTACCATGGGCCCCAGGCTCGCCTGCTCACTGGCATAGCTGAAGCCGGTACTCAGACCCTCGGGAATATTATGAATGAACAGCGCGATCATCACGAGCAGCGCTTTGGAATCCAGATTGCTGAGACCGGGCTTGTTCTCCACATCAATATGCGGAATATGGCTCTCGATCAGATCAAGCAGAAGCACCCCGGTAATCAGACCCAGAGTAAGAGCGATGATTCCCGACTCTTTGATCGCCTGCGGCATCAGTCCGAAGGTGGTCGCGGACACCATAATTCCGGCGGTAAAGGCAACCAGCACATCCTTCCACAGCTCAGACAGCCGCTTCACGAACAGGATGGGAATCACGCCAAGAACCGTAGCCATTGCAGATAAAAAGCTGCCTAGAAACGCACTCGCCAAGTCTTCAACCCCTTTTGTGGACAGGACTTATAGACAAGCTTATGCTTCCGGCAGCCTTAAATATAACCAGAATTTCACTATTACGTATTATCCCGGTTTACAAAAACATTTACATAATAACGCAATTAATTAAATCAAATATCCTATTTTTATACAAAATACTACTTTTTACTCCAAAAAAACTAATATTTCATAGACATTCTTCGTCATTCAATAGTAGTATTTAACATTCAAAGGAGGTTCCTTTACATAACATTTACCTTTCCTAATTAGACTTTAATGAAAGCTGGTGTCAAGAATTGAAGAGTAAAAACAGGCTACGCCGAAACACGCTTATTATATTGCTATGTATTTGTATGAATCTCATGTCTTTGGGCCAATCATTCGCTGCTTCCAGTGCTCATGATACTTCCGGAGCTACCGTTGTGGGCAAAGACGCAGCCGGCCATTGGGCGGAGGGTGTCCTTACGGAATGGCAGCAGCAAGGATTGCTTACCGGCTATCAGGATGGATCTCTTCAGCCTGACCACCAAATTACCCGTGCCGAATTCACAGCATTGATCAACAAATCCTTTGGTTATACGAATACAGCAGCAATCACCTATGCGGATGTCAAATCATCCAGCTGGTTCTATACGGATATTACCAAAGCTGCTGCTGCAGGATACATAATGGGATACCCGGATCAGACCTTCAGACCCAATCAGTCACTTTCCCGTGAAGAAATGGCGGTCATTGTAAGTTCTGTCCTTAAGCTGAACGCAGTGGATATGGCCGCTTCATTTACGGATACGGCTGCAGGCCATGAGTGGAGCAAGAAGCAGATTAACGCCATTGCTGCAGCAGGCCTTATGAACGGTTATGGTCAAAAATTCAGACCGCTCGCTACGGCTACCCGGGCAGAAGCTGTCAGTGTGCTGGACCGGGCCTTGAAACTCCAAACGTCCTCTTCCGCTAATACAATCGTTTACGATAAAGCAGGTAACTATGGACCTGAGACAGGCGTTGTCACAGTCAACGGCTCTGTGTATATTGAAGCGTCCGAAGTTGTGCTGAGCAATACCATCATCACAGGTGATCTGGTGATCAGCGAAGCAGTAGGCAAAGGTGATGTGACCCTAAAGAATGTCACGGTTAAGGGTACCACTACCATTGCAGGCGGCGGAAAGAACAGTATCCATGTAGTGGATTCAGTGCTTGTAACCGTCATTGTCAATAAGAAGGACGGCAGTATCCGAATTGTCACCGAAGGTACCAGCTCGGTTGAACAGATTACTCTGCAGTCAGGTGCACTGCTTGAAGAAGGCAGCGGAACCGGCAGCGGCTTCGGTAATATCGATCTCTCCGCAGCTATTCCGGCGAGTGCAGAAGTAGCTTTGGCCGGAACCTTTGAGACGGTAGATATATTCGCTACCGCTATTAAGGTCAACCTGACCTCGGGCTCCATCGGGCAGCTCACGCTTGCTCCAGGTGCCGCAAATACAAGAATTGATATCGCTAGCGGAGCAAGTATCAATACGCTGATTCTAAATGCTGTTGCCTCAGTAACCGGAAAAGGCTCCATTGGCACTGCCTTGATTAATGCCAGCGGCTCGACCATCGCCCAGACTCCGGGACATGTGAGCTACGGCAATAATGCTTCAGCTGTTGTTGGCGCTCCGGTAGTGTCCGGAAACAGCAGCAATTCACACGCAGTAACCGAGGTGGTCTACGGATTCGAAGGTTATATCTCGGATGTGGACAATCACCCGGTAGCAGATATGACTATCCATTTCCGTAAAGGTCTTGCAGCGACAACCGGAACCATTGCCGCCAGTGTGATTACGGATGCGGAAGGCAAGTATTTTGCCAATCTGGCTCCCGGCATCTATACCGGAGAGTTATCAAAAGCAGGATATATTACTACTTACGTGATTGGCGCTTCGTTGACGACCCATAAGAACACTGAACAGAATGCTACAGCTATAAAAATTCCGGCTGCCGACGAAATCCGGATTGTTCTCACCTGGGGCGAGTATCCGTATGATGAAGATTCGCATCTGATTGGGCCTGCACCTGGCAACCAATCCTTCCATACCTGGTACGGTGACAGAGAATTCTCCAATAATGATGTAGTGTATGCCGATCTGGATCATGATGATACCTCTTCATACGGTCCGGAGACTACTACCATCCGCAAACGTGTCGACGGCAAATATACGTTCTACGTCCACAACTTTAGCGGAAACGGAGCAGATCATACGCAAACCTTAGCTGCTTCCGGAGCCAAAGTAGAAATCTACAACGGCAGCAACGCAACACCGGTAAAAACTTACCATATCCCTGTTGCAGACAGCACCGATGAATACTGGCATGTGTTTGATATGAATGTTGCAGGCAGTGAGCTGAGCTTCACAGACACGAACATGTTGACAGTGAATCCCCCTTATGTTGAGGTTGATGTGAGTCCTACGCCTAATACCTACAACCTTTCTGTGGAGAATCATGTCGGTACCAACGACATTGTAAATGTTTATGGACTTGAGCCAGGTGATGTGATCTCTGTGTACTCAGAAGAGGGTGGAACAGCTGAACCATTGCAGACTGCAACAGTGTATGGTGAATCAACCAGTATTAGAATGACAGGACTTGATTTCGGAAAAGAGTATACCACTATCTATATTTCCCTGAAAAAGCCGAATCGTACTGAAAGCTATGCGATTCCTATCCCGGTGCTCTCCGAAGCATCTTATGCAGAACTGGCTACAACCATCGCCGGCAACTTCAAGGACCGGGTACTTCCCGGCACAATGACTGTTGGCCAAACGGTCTATATGGCTGATCCAGCGTTCGAGTGGCCTAGAGATTTTGATGTTAGAATTATGGATTTTCAAGCTCCATCTACCGTTACTGATGATGTATATCTACTTAGAGACTATTATTTATGGTACATGGATTATAACGGAACTGCAGAGCCGGTGAAATATAGTATTACGTTGGAGTTGAAACTCGACAGTTCTGCAGTTACCAAAGAAATCTTCATTACAGTTCCAAGCGTATTCACTGCGCTGCCTGAAACCATTGCCTATGCACGAACTCTGAATGACGATCGCCTTGCCGATCCTCTAACTGCCGCAGAAGTAGTTGTAAGCAATCCTGAAGCAACGGCCGAGCAATACATTCAGGCAATAAAAGATCTACATTGGATTTTCAGTTTAATTGCTAACGAAGAAAAATAGATCACGCAGCAGCCCAATTTAACATGTATGTTAAATTATATTTCCACACCAAATAGCCAGGCTTTCTATAGCCTGGCTATTTGGCATTCATTTGTCCAATTGCCTGACATCAATCTGACTACCTCGACTCCACCGTTCTATCATTAATCTATCCATTCCTCCCTCTACTTCGCCCACTTCTCAAACAACCGGTCTACCCGTCCTCCGATGGCTGCCTCGGATACTGCCTTGATCTTTCCTTGTTCAAAAACCACCTTCCCGCCAACGACTACTGTCCGGATCGCTCCCGGCTGCATGGCATAGACCATGTTCGCGAACAATTCCCGCTTCGGAGCCAGCGACAGATCCTGAAGGTCGAGCGCCGCGAAGTCGGCGTGCTGCCCGGTTTCGAGCGAACCCACCGGCAGCTGCAGAATCTCCCCGGCACTCCGGGTGCCCATCCGGTACACCTGTCCGGCGGTGATGCAGGTACCGTCCAGCCGGCTGACCTTCTGCAGAAGCGCACACATGCGCATCTCCTCATACACGCTGATCCGGTTATTGCTGCAGCCTCCGTCAGTCCCGAGTGTCACTCTGACGCCTGCCTTCAGCAGGTCGGGAATGCGGGTCACCCCGTCAGCCAGAAACATATTACTGGACGGACAGTATGCCAGCGACCCGCGTCTTGCGCCAATCAGTTCAATCTCAGAATCCTCCACCCAGACCAGATGAACCGCAATCATCCGCTCATCGAGAACGCCCAGGGAATCCAGATAATGCACAGGCCGCAGGCCATAGTCACGCTGGATCTCTTCTACCTCGAACATTTCTTCTGCCACATGGATGTGAAAAGGTGTATCCAGCTCCATGGCCAGCTTATGCCCGGCCTTAATCATCTCCGGTGAAGCCGCATGCGGGCTATGCGGAGCCGGATGTACTGTAACCATGGGATTGCCCTGATACTTCTTGGCTAATGACCTCGTCCGCTCTACAGCCTCCGGAACCGTCTCCCGGTAATCCAGCGGTGCCCCGGTCCAGTCATACATCGTGCGGGCAAATACAAGCCGGATTCCCAGATCACCCGCGGCCCGGATCACAGCTTCATCGTAGACAGTTCCGCCGTTATGCACATAGAAGAAATCACAGACGGTCGTGATTCCGTAGCGCAGCATCTCTCCGAAGGCAAGCAGCGCGCCGGTATAGATGGCCTCTTCATCGAGAAGCGGTGTGTACTTGTACAGGGCCTGATCCCGCCAATCCAGAAACGGCTTATCAATCGCGATCCCGCGCAGCAGACTCTGGAAGGAGTGATTATGTGAATTGACGGTACCGGGAACGATAGCTCTGTTCTCCCAGTGGATGTGCCTGGCATCGGGATAGCGGCCCAGCAGCTCTTCACGTTCTCCCACATCCGTAATTATCCCGTTCTCCACCAGCAGAGCGCCATTCTTCTTGAATTCGTCCTGCGTGTACAGAACATCTGCAGAATATATTTCGCGCATGGTTTGGTCCTCCTAACGGCTTAGTTGCTCATCGAGTGCCAGAATAGACTGCAGCAGGACATTGCCCGCCTTCTCAATATCCGCTATCCGGCTCTCTTCCTCCGGGCAATGGCTTTTGCCGCCCAGACTCGGTACGAAGAGCATTCCCGCGCAGGTCAGCGAAGCCATATGCGTAGCATCATGACCAGCCATGCTGCCCAGCTGCAGAACCGGAATCCCCAGCGCTTCTGCCTGCGCAGCACTCACATCAATGACCCGTGCATCCATTGGCTGCGGCGCCTGATCCAGAATCAGCCGCCGCTCCAGCCGGAGGGCTCTGCTTCGGGCAATCCCCTCAGCCTGCTGGCTCCAGTCCCCTATCATCTCCTGAATCTGCTGGCGGTCCGCTCCCCTGGCCTCCAGGTGGAAGAGTACCTTCTCCGGAATAATATTGGCGGCATTCGGTTCATTGCTGATCCGCCCGATCGTGCCCACGGCTTCATCCGCCGGCTGCTTCCGGCAGACCGCTTCGAACGCCAGCATCATCTCGGAAGCGCCCATCAGCGCATCCTTCCGGTCCTGCATCAAGGTGGTACCGGCATGATTCGCTTCTCCTGTGACGGTAATCTCCTCGCGGTAAATTCCCGTGATGGCGGTGACGATTCCCACTGGAATGCCCCGGTCCAGCAGCCGCTTACCTTGCTCAATATGGACTTCGAGAAAAGCCGCAAGCGCCTCGGGGTCCCTCCGGCATTGTTCGAAATGCTCAGGATCTCCGCCTGCCCGCCGCAGCGCCTCCGTCAGCAGCTGCCCCTGATCATTGCGCACTCCGGCAAGATCACCCCGGCTGAGCTTGCCCGCTACCGCCCGGCTGCCAAACGTGGAGAGTCCGAACGGATTAGGTTCTTCCGCGCTGAAGGAGACCAGCTCCAGCGGATGCCGGGTGCTGATCTTGTTCTCTTCCATTACATTCATGACCTCCAGAGCCAGCAGAACCCCAAGCGCACCGTCATATTTCCCGCCGTTTGGAACCGTATCGATGTGGGAGCCAAATGCGATCACCGGAAGGCTCTCCCGTGCTCTGCCGGAAGCACAGGAACCGCCGGCAGCTGCGGAATTTCCTGACGGATCTGAAATCCTCTGCCCATCGGGAACTCCTGAAACCTCTAAGTCTTCCGGAGCCTCTGGACACTCCATAACATCCGAATCTCCGGATATAGTCCCCTGTCCCGTTCCCCTCCGGGTGGCCCAGATATTCGCCGCTTCATCTACCCTGACCCTAAGCTGCAGATCCAGCAGCTTACTCTTGAGCCACTGCCGTGCTGCCAGTTCGGCCTCAGTGAAGGTCGTCCGGTCCAGGCCTCCGGTCTGCACATTCAGGCCGAACTTGGCCAGCTCCCGGATGTTATTTTGCAGACGTTCCGCATTAATCCGCAAGGATCTCATCACCATACCCTCCGTCCGTTCTGAATGACTGCCTCACCCTTCTTGAACACGGTATCCACCAGATTCACTGCGTAATGGTACTGGAGGTAGAGAACATTCGGCGCATCGAACATTACCAGATCTGCCTGTTTGCCAACCTCAATGCTGCCGATCACATCCGCACGGCAGATCGCATGTGCCGCGTTGATTGTACAGGCCGTCAGCACCTCCGCCGGAGTCATGCCCATCGTCAGGCAGGCCAGATTCATAATAAACGGCTGCGATTCCGTCGGGGAGGAGCCGGGATTGCGGTCGGTCGACAGCGCAACAGGCACACCGGCATTAATCATCGCCCGCGCATCCGCAGGCTTCGCCATCAGGAAAAAGGCTGTACCCGGAAGCAATACGGCGATTACTCCGCTCTCCGCCATCGCCTGTATGCCAGCTTCGGAAGCATGCAGCAGATGATCCGCTGTCACTGCCCCCAGCTCGGCGGCCAGCTCCGCCCCTCCGCAGGAGACAATCTCATCGGCATGGAGCTTGGGCTTCAGCCCCCAGCTCCGGCCCGCCTCCAGAATGTCCCTGGACTGCTCCACCGTGAATACTCCCTCTTCGCAGAACACATCACAGAACTCCGCCAGCCCCTCCCGGGCCACAGCCGGAATCATCTCTTCAATGACACTGCGGACATATCCATCCGCATCGCCGCGATATTCCACCGGCACGGCATGGGCGCCCATGAATGTGGACACCACATCCACCGGATGGGAAGCACCCAGTCTGCGGGCTGCGCGCAGCTGCTTCAGCTCATCCTCCAGCCGCAATCCGTATCCGCTCTTGGCTTCGATGGTCGTTACTCCATGCGCCAGGAAACGGTCCAGCCGCTTCACGGTTTCGGCGATCAGCTGCTCCTCCGTAGCTTCCCGGGTCCGTTCGGTGGAATACAGAATTCCACCTCCGGCATTTAGAATGTCCATATATTTAGCGCCCTGCAGCCGCAGATTCAGCTCAAACTCCCGGGAGCCGGCAAAAACGGCATGGGTATGGGGATCGACCAGCCCCGGCGTGACGGTCTTCCCTTCAGCTGAGAACACCGTCACCTGCTTATCTCCGGCATGCTGCTCCACATAGCTGCGCGCATCCTCATCACTGCCGACGAAGGTGAAGATACCGTCTTCAATCACGATCCCCCCGTGCCCGATTAGCCCAAGCTCCTCCATGTCCTTGCCCGTCTTCGGCTTACTACTGGCACCGCCAAGCGTCGCGATTTGCGCAGCGTTCTGAATATAGATCATCACTTGACTCCTTTCGGGTCAATCAGCATGGGCATCACAATGCCTTGAGCCTTGGCTGTCTCCACAGCCAGGGGATACCCCGCATCCGCATGGCGGACTACGCCCATCCCCGGATCTGAGGTCAGCACCCGTTCAAGCCGTGCTTCCGCTTCCTTCGTTCCATCCGCCACCACGACCATTCCGGCATGCTGCGAATAGCCCATGCCGACGCCTCCGCCGTGGTGCAGCGATACCCAGCTGGCACCGGCAGCGGTATTGACCAGCGCATTCAGCAGCGGCCAATCCGATACCGCATCACTGCCGTCACGCATCGCTTCCGTCTCCCGGTTGGGGGAAGCGACAGAGCCTGCGTCGAGATGATCCCTGCCGATAACAATCGGCGCAGACAGCTCTCCGGCTGCCACCATATCATTGATAATCCGCCCGAACTTCGCCCGTTCACCGTAGCCGAGCCAGCAAATCCGTGCAGGCAGCCCCTGAAAGGAGATCTTCTCCTGCGCCAGAGTAATCCAGCGCTGCAGCCCTTCGTTATCCGGGAATGCCTTCAGAATAGCCGCATCCGTCTTATAGATATCTTCAGGATCGCCCGACAGGGCGACCCAGCGGAACGGTCCTTTGCCTTCGCAGAATTGCGGGCGGATGTAGGCCGGGACGAAGCCCGGGAAGTCAAAAGCCTGCTTCACGCCTTCATCATAGGCGACCTGGCGGATATTATTGCCGTAGTCGAAGGTAACCGCCCCCCTCCGCTTAAGCTCCAGCATCGCTTCGACGTGGCGGGCGATACTCTTTCGCGCCAATTGTATATATCCCTGCGGGTCCTCAATTCTTAGCTGCTTAGCCGTATCCACCGTGAAGCCTTCCGGCACATAGCCGTTCAGCGGATCATGGGCCGAGGTCTGGTCGGTCAGAATATCCGGGACATAGCCCCGGGATATCATCACCGGCAGTACTTCTGCCGCATTGCCGAGCAGGCCCACCGAAAGCGCCCGCCCGGTGTCCCGGGCTGCTTCAGCCAGCGACAGCGCCTCATCCAGCGTTTCGGCCAGCACATCGCAGTAGCGGGACTGGATTCTTTTCTCAATCCGCATCCGGTCTACATCGATGCCGATGAATACCCCGCCGTTCATGGTGACGGCCAGCGGCTGCGCGCCTCCCATGCCGCCGAGTCCCGCGCTAAGCGTGATCGTCCCCCGAAGTGAACCGCCGAAATGCTGCCTCGCACACTCCGCGAACGTCTCATATGTCCCCTGCACAATCCCCTGTGTGCCGATATAAATCCAGCTGCCCGCCGTCATCTGCCCGTACATCATCAGCCCTTTCTGGTCCAGCTCATGGAAGGTACTCCAGTTGGCCCAGGCCGGCACCAGATTGGAATTGGCCAGCAGCACACGCGGGGCATCACGATGGGTGCGGAAGACAGTAACCGGCTTGCCGGACTGTATCAGCAGAGTTTCGTTGTCCTCGAGCATCTTAAGGGAGCGCACAATAGCATCATAGCTCTCCCAGTTGCGCGCGGCCTTGCCGATCCCACCATAGACAACCAATTGCTCCGGGTGCTCTGCCACCTCGGGATCGAGATTATTCATCAGCATACGCAGAGCCGCTTCCTGCACCCAGCCCTTGGTGTTCAGCACGCTGCCTCTTGGCGCGCGGCAGACTCTTGGTTCGTCCATACTCATATTCTTAACTCCCCTTCCTCCATTGAACATGCTGATCATGCCGGGAATCCTGTGACTGCTTAAGCTGCAGATAACTCCCCTTCCAGCGGGAAACTTTCATACGTGGTTGAATGCAGCGTTATCCCGCAAGGTAGCGAATTACATTTTCGATTAAAAATCCTGCACAAAATACAATATTCCCTTCATCAAATCGGCCGTAACCGGAAATTGTTGTAGAAAATACAGCATTCCGCCTCCTCCAGCCGGCTTAGCGGAAGAATTGTTGTATCCCATACAACAATCCCCCTGAACACCCGGGTATCCAGGTATCAAAATTGCAAAATTTACAACAATTATGCCAATAGCGGCTGAACTAAAGTTCTCAGCCGGCTTCCAGACATGAACTCCGAGCAAACTGTTACATTACCGCCCCATTGCCTCGTTTAAAACTCGCCAAAAGGCTTGATCGGCCGAACCCCGTCCTCCAGTAACTAACCGGTTAGCGGAATCGAATGTTTCTGCTTGCCCTTGATCAGGAATGAAACGGAACCAGTGCGAACAGCTCCTCCAGCACATCCGCTTCCTTCATCCACTCGGCGATGGTGGCGAAATCACCGGACAGGACCCGGTCCCCGTCTACGAACGGGACCAGCTCCCGGCAGCGGTCATACAGCCATTTCGTGCCCGCCCCGAGCAGCTGAGGCCCCCGAAAATCGGCAGCCTGCGCCCCGCAGAGCAGCTCGATCGCCAGCACCGCATAGGCATTGTCGACGATCTGCTTCGCCTTCCGGGCGGCGATCGTGCCCATGCTTACATGATCCTCCTGATTGCCGGAGGAGGGGATCGAATCCACACTGGCCGGATGAGCCAGTGATTTATTCTCGGACACCACAGACGCCGCCGCATACTGGGCGATCATGAACCCGGACTGCAGCCCCCCGTTCTTCGTCAGGAACGGGGGCAGCCCCTCGTTCAGCTGCGGATTAACCATCCGCTCGATCCGCCGCTCGGCAATATCCGCCAGCTCCGCCGCGCTGATGGACAGATGATCCATCGGCAGCGCAACCGGCTGCCCGTGGAAGTTCCCGCCCGAGATTACCTTGTCTTCATCCGCGAAGATCAGCGGATTGTCTGTGGCCGAGTTGATCTCAATCTCCAGCTTCTCTGCGATGTAAGCCAGCGCATCACGGCTTGCACCGTGAACCTGCGGCGCGCAGCGCAGCGAATAGGCATCCTGCACCCGCACTTCCCCCTGATTAGTCATCAGCTTACTGCCTGCTGTCAGATTGCGGATATTATCGGCCGCCTGGCGCTGGCCTTGATGCGGACGAACCGCATGCGTCGCCGGGTCGAACGCATCCCGGACCGCCCGCAGCGCCTCACAGCTGAGCGCGGCCGTGCAGTCGGCCCAGTTGGCCAGATTCAGCGCATCCCGGCAGGCCAGCGTGCCGACAGCGGTCATCACCTGTGTTCCGTTGATCAGGGCCAGCCCCTCCTTGGCCGCAAGGACAATTGGCGCTAGCCCCGCCTTGGACAGCGCCTGAGCACCAGGCATCCGTATACTCTGATAATAGGCTTCGCCTTCGCCGATCAGAACCAGTACCATATGCGACAAGGGAGCAAGGTCACCGCTTGCGCCCAGGGAGCCTTTCTCCGGAATCACCGGAACTACGCCCCGGTTAAGCATCTCCACCATCAGCCGGATCACCTCCAGACGGATGCCGGAATAACCAAGGGATAAGGCGTTTATCCGCAGCAGCAATATTGCGCGCACAACCTCCTCCGGGAACGGCTCGCCAATTCCGCAGCAGTGGCTGCGGATCAGATTAAGCTGCAGCTGCTTCGTATCCTCCGGCGAGATGTACGTATCACTGAATTTGCCGAAGCCGGTCGTGAGGCCGTACACCACTTTTTTCTCCAGCAGGAGCTTCTCTACATATTGGCGGGTACGGTCCACCTTGCGGCAGCTCTCCTCGCTCAGGTCCACCATCCGATAATACCGGGCCACCTTAACAACTTCCTCAATGGTTAATGTATTGCCGCGGATCATGACGGTTTGATTGTCTATCTCGGGCATATGCCTCACCTGCTTCCCGGGTAATAGAAAAAGAAAAAGCCCATACCCTAATAGAGGTACCGGCTTCTATATCACTAATCGCTAAATTACGGCTTATAATTCCTAGATATGATTGAATCCAAATCCTACCGCTTCATGCTCCACGCTGCCGGACATCTTCCCCCATACTGAAGCCGATGCTTCTCCCATGCCGGAGATCTCCTCTTTTCTTGACGTTATATAATATGCCTTACACTCGCTAATCATGAATAATCCCCATTAAAAACAAGTTAGGGCAGTCCCCCAGATCCGGAAGCCTGCCCTAATACATATGATATTCCGTCCTGAAGTCAGCCTTCATCCGGAGTTAACCTCGGCTCTCCCGCTCAAACTGCTCTAAATACCGCCCAAGCCCTTTCTCCGCAAGCTCATTCTTCGGAATAAAACGCAGTGCGGCGGAATTCACCCGGTAATGCAGCTTCGCCGGCTCCGGGCCATCGTAGGATAAATCCCCCAGATAAGCCCCGCTCAGCCTGCTGCGCAGCACCGTCCGTACTTCACCGCTGCCGTAGTCCGCTTCTCGGCGGATCAGCCCCTCTTCCACCGGCTTGGTGAATCCGGGCCAGCCGGTGCCGGCATCGAATTTGTCCGTGGAGCTGAATAGCGGATCACCGCTGATCATATCGGCGTAGATCCCTTCCCCGAAGTGGTTCCAATACTCGTTCTGATACGGCGGCTCCATAGCCTTCTTCTGGGTGACCTCATATTGCAGCTCTGTCAGCTGCTTCAGCAGCTGCTTCTTGTCTTCGCGGCTGTTCCAGTGCAGCTCCGTGAAATCATCACGGCCTGAACCCTTCTGGTACAGCTTGTAGTCCAGCGGATGGGTTCTATAATAATGCTGATGCTCCGCTTCCGCCGGATAGAAGGCTGCTGCCGGCAGAATTTCCGTCACAATCGGTGCTTTGAACCGCTTGCTGGCCTGAAGCGCCGCCTTCGACAGCTCCGCCTTCTGCCGCTGCTCTTCACTGTGTACAAAAATCGCCGCCTCGTAAGCACGCCCCCGGTCCATAAATTGCCCGCCGCCGTCTGTCGGATCAATCAGCTGCCAATAAATGTCCAGCAGACGTTCATAAGAAAAACGTTCCGGGTCAAAGGTGATCTGCACCGCCTCCCTATGCCCTGTAGCTTCTCTTCCTAATGCCTCGTAGGTAGGATTCTCCGTATGTCCTCCCGTGTAACCGGATACCACCGAGACTATACCCGGCAGCTCGTCGAACGGCTTGACCATACACCAAAAGCAGCCGCCGGCGAAGGTGGCCACCTGGAGTGTATTGTTAGTAGTCAACCAGACCGCCTCCTTGTACTCTTTTCCCCTATTATATATGAATATCCTTTTTCACGAGAGCGGAATACGCTGTGAATGCTCCATACTTCCCCGGGAGATCCCTTCCGTTGGCCAGCTCGTCCAGCACAAGAATAGCTATGATGTGAATCAGCGTCTCTCTGGGCTTATTTAGGCCTATTTGAGTCTGTTTGATTGGTTTGAACGGGCCCGGTTCTTTTCTTCACGCCGGTTGGAATCCCATAGCTCCTTATGCATCCAGCCTGCGAATACGAGCATTACGAGGGTCAGAATCAGGACATACTCCCTCATGATGCCCGATAGGCTGCCGTCCGTATTATATCCGAGAATGATGTTCAGCCGCCCCCACAACAGATTGAGGCATAGCAGTGCTACAGCCCCGTAGGTAACCCATACACTCCGGAGATACAAATTATACGTCCGCAAGGGGCCTCGTCCCATAAAATACCTGCGGTAACGGATAACATAAGCAGTAAAAGCAATAAAGGCTATCGTTTCCAGTGTGATCAGTGTCAAGTCAACAATTTCCATGCAGATCATCTCCCCTTCTACCTAAGCCGGTACGGTGCAGATCAATGAGTCTCTCCAGATCATTGGATTCATACGCTTCCTGAATTTCGCCCAAGGTATCTATTTCATGCTTGACCCGGCTGGGCTTCATCTCGTGTTTTCTGAATATATCGAGGAGCTTCACTTGTTGACGACCTCCTCATCTTTAGGTTTCTTCTCCGCAGTGCCTCTCTCGATTAGCAGCTTGACGAGCGTACGGTTATATTCATTCAGCTGCTTTTCGTTCTCTTCATCACGTTTCTGGTAATTCTGAATCACTTTCTCTTTGTTCGCAATTTGCTTAATACTCCAGATTAATGCAGTAGATAACAGGACATTTAACACGACCGAACCATTGTTATTCACAAAAAGGCCAGTCAATGCACTGAAATCCATGGGTAGTCCCCCCGTTCCTATAATGTAATCTAGATTCTGTCATCAGAAATGAATGCGCCCTTACCCCCTGTCCACTTTTTCGCCGCCAGCCATTACTACCGCTCCAATCACAACACCCTCATAGTAATCTACTCTTTCAAAAGCATATCTGATTGGGTGCAGCAGTATATTGTTAGAGCGGGGGCGGGTGGGTGTGCGGATAGATGTCCGAACAATGAAATTGTCTCTTCAGTGAGTATCCATAACAAAAAAAACCTTGCCCGACCTGGCAAGGTTTTGAAAAAGCGAATAATTAACATAAATACAACACTTATTCGTTTGTAATTCTGGATGAAGTTCACTTTCACCCAATTTATAACTTCAGCATTGAAAAGTAAGGAGCTTTGCCTAACGTAAGATTAATCAATTTTCAAATCTAAGATATATTCTACTCATGATTTAGCGGCATTCTGCTATGTGCATTGAACTCTTTCTTTATTCCTGATATTTGCACGTCAGCAGTAGTCATATTACCTTGTTTCTGTAAAACGATTTCGGCAATTCGCCACCTGTAGATAACAAGGACTTTTCCAAGGGACCCACCAACAACGATACTACTCCCAAACTGTTCAGCCAATGCTCTGCGGACCAGCTTTCTTCGGGGTGGAATGCCCCCTTCCCCTTCCCCTTCCCCATTTCTACTGTCCCGAGCGTCAACCAATCCGCAAACTTCTCCGGTGAATCCAACATATGATCCGCCCGCTCTTTCGCTTACCTGTATATCCCTGCGGAAGATCGCCTGCTATGCCTAACGTTATCCAGTTGACAAAGTCATAAGGGGAATCTGTGGCTTTATCCGCACGGATTCTTAACGTATCCATGAAACCCGTCCCAATCTCTTTGAAACTGTCCAGCGATTTTAAGAAAGCATTTTTCGACTTCTCTGGCGCTTCCGCTTGTTCATCCGGCGCTTTGCTTTTAAACAGGTTATAGCTTTCTAATTGCGCAAATGAGGAAGTTAACCGGGCGACGTCTCCCCAAGCTTCTGCACCTTGGTTCGTCATCATATGTACGCCTAAATTGACCCCTGTAGCTATCATTTGCTTCATTGTAGCATGAATGCCTTCCAGCTACCCCTTCGCCCAATTGCCCTGAACTCCATCTTCCATCCCCATCCGCAGCAGCAGTAGATACGCTTCATTCTGTACCAGAGGTACGTTACCAGACGTAATGGACGGATCATACATACATGCCTTGACTGCAGGCTGCTTGAAGTAGACACTCAGATCCTTCCCCGCCTGGTACTGGACCTCATCCACTCCAAACGATTTCAGCTTCGCCCGTGCCTCTTCCGCTAACTGGTGCACCCTATCCATCTGCGCCTGGTTTCCAAATGCCTGGTACACGCCAAAAGCCGTCTGCGCCTTGGATTTTTCACTGTTGCTGCGTGTTTTTCTCTAGGGTCTACATCATTCGCTTCCAGCACTACTTCTTCAGTTCCCGATTCCTCACTTACCAAAAACCAAGTCGCTACTTCCGGAAAATATTACCAGTCTATTATTAATCTTAAAGTCGGAGATGGTATGTGGGTATCAGGATCCAACTTTTACTATGTCCATACAGATGGAAGTATTGAAGTTAGGCAAGACGGAATGATTACAGCACTATCACCAGGGGCAAGTACTGTAGCAGCAGATTTTGGAAATGGAAATACTATGTATTATATAATTCTTGTTAAATAACAACTAAAACAAAGCCTCTCTTTTATCAAAGGGAGGCTTTGTTTGATTCCGGCGTGTATCCCTCCACTATTCCTCCATAATCCATGAGGTGACCTATAGGATCTGGATCTTCCCGGTACCAGACGGATACTTTGGATTGCGCCAGGGCTGCCGTGAAGAAGTCTTTGTCTCTCTCCAAAAATTTGTATGCAGTATTCATATTTTCACTTCACCTGCTGCTCAGCTAAGATTCGCTTCTCAGCTTTGTAGTCCTTTTTGATTACTTTATCCCCATTCATGTAGTTATCCCAGGAATCAAAAATCATATGTGCATCTGCTTCTATGATATCCTTCACCTTCTCAATCTGTCCCGCTTTAAATAAATCCATAATTGCAATAAGATCATTTCTATTATGTAGTTTTACACCGTTATACCCAGCAAGTTCTTCGCATGCAACAGTATATTGATTTGATGCGATCACCATAGACTTCTTGGCTCGGTAATACCTCATTGAGCTATAGATCTCTTGTACAGCACCTAATCCCACGGGATATGAATAACGTTTTGCTTGAACTACATTCCGATACCCGTCCCGATCCGTAAAAACTAAATCAGTTCCGAAATCTCTACTTCTTGGAGTCTTATAAGCATCTTTATATCCCAAGGCTAAAAATAGTCGATATAGGTATTCCTCAAACTCCGATCCGTCTTCCATACGGTCTACATCCTGAATTGAAATTTTGAGTGGATCAATAACTTCATGATGAGAGTACCGCGGTTTCTTCTTAGACAAAACAAAAAACACAATACCGGCAACAATGATTACGATAAGTATTGCTGCATTAAAAATTCCAAGCAATTTTAATCCCCCTATACAACAATTTAACGACTGAAATCTCCTTCCAATATAAATCTTTTGGAACATTATGTATATGTGGGGGGAATTTTCCTGAACGCATAAAAACACCCCACCATTGCTGGCAGGGTGAACTAAGAGAAGATACTATTCTGCAGAATATTCATCCACGCTGAAGGTTAAGATTTTATCGAAAATCACGTAATCCTTCCGGTTGGTGAATGGCCCTTTATTGTTATCATGCTTATCAATGGCGTATGAGACTGTGCCTGAACCGGACTGCTTATTTTCGTACCAAGCAATGAAAGCATTCACTTCAGTCATACTCAGGTCAAATTCTTTTTCAAGTCCGGTGTTCATAGTTACCACCAGGATAGCCCGGTCGCCTGCCGGCTGTTCTGGCGTAGGAGTTGTTGTTGGTACAGGAGTAGCCGTCGGCTCCGGTGAAAGTGTTGGTGTAGCAGTGGGTGTCGGAGTTGCAATAGTTATAGATTCCACTGAGCCGATACTCTTGTTTGCAGTAGTGCTTGCGCTTCCCCCAATGACAAATATTTGATCTTTGTACACAATGGCACTAGTCCCGCTTCTAGCCTCATTTAAATTACTATGGGACTCCCATTTGTTAAGCAAAGGATTATAGAATTCTGTTGTGTTAGTTTCCTGAGTGGGGCTTACCCCTCCCATAACATAAATTTGATCATTAACCACGCCAACAGCCGGACCTCCACGAGTATAACTCATGCTGGCCTTATTGCTCCAAGTGTCATTCACTGGATTATACTCACGCATTGTTTCATAAGTATAAATTTGTCCGCCACTAAATGCTCTTCCACCTACCAAGTAAATATTGTTGTTATACGTTACTGCAGTAGCCACATGCACATTTCTATCCATTTGTTTTTTTGGCGTCCAGGAGTCACTAACAGGATCATATTCGTATACATAGTTATAGGAAATATATCTGTCTGTGAATGACAATCCACCAAAAAGATATATCTTTCCATTGTAACTTGCAGCTGTTTGGCCCGTGAGAGATACCGGCATAGTAGACTTCTTTGTCCAAGTATCTGATGCTGGATCGTAAACTTCTACAGCATTGCTAAAGATCCCTTTACTAACAGTATAATAATTTCCTGTATATCCACCAAAAACATATATCTTTCCATCAACCACTGAAAATGCAGAACCTGCTCTTGGAGTAGGCATGTTTGCTTTTGTTTCCCAAGTTTTAGTTTCAATATTGTATTTTTGAACGTAATTAAAGGACATATCCCCGCTAGACCCACCAATGACATAGATGCTTCCATTCACTTGGGCCGTAGCTGCACCAGCTACAGGATGAGGTAGATTGGCAACAATCGACCAGTTTCCGCTACTTTCGGCTGCAGTTGCTTTTGGGAATGAGATAGATAGCACTACCAATATAGCGCATAATAACAGCATTCCCATTTTTAAAACTCTTTTCATATTATACTCTCCCTCTATTTTTGCGTTTCTTCGTAAGCCTACACTAAATAGAGGCGAACAAACAGTCTGTTTATCGACAGGAATTTACAATACACTTAAGGGTTATTGAGGAAATATGTGGATTTAAGTTACTGTACAAAAAAACCCGCCGAACAGTTAAGATTGATGGGCTTTTTTCTCCGTGTTTTTCAGTGCGTTTATACCGGAGGTATATGCCGTGTCCATTCCTTCTACTCCCAAATAGGTTAGAGAGTAGGACAAATAATTAGGAGGAATGACATATGGCAGACGAAGGATGTAATCAAAATGCTTCTGGGCCTTGCTCAGATGCGGAAGGGAACTCAACCACAGCGAGTGGGTTTGCTGCACATGCAGAAGGTTATGAAACTACGGCCAGCGCTTCGGCATCTCATGCAGAAGGACACCAAAGCTTTGCTAGTATGGACATGGCTCATGCCGAAGGAAATTACACCAGTGCATCGGGCGCAGCCTCACATGCAGAGGGCTTCATGACGTTGGCGACAATAGATGCTGCTCACGCCGAGGGAGCATATACAACAGCCTCAGGATTGGAATCGCACGCTGAAGGCTATTTCACACTTGCATCTGGTGAGGCTTCACATGCCGAAGGATCCAGAACCAACGCCTCAGGCTACGGATCGCATACAGAAGGCGCGGCTACGAATGCCAGCGGAATTGCATCACATGCTGAGGGTGTAGGCGCTGCAGCGATTGGAGAAGCATCCCATGCGGAAGGAACGAATACTAGCGCGGTAGCAAGAAATTCGCATGCGGAGGGACAATTCACTGTGGCTAGTGGTGAAAATTCGCATGCAGAAGGGCTAAGTAATACTGCATCTGGAAATGATTCACATGTCGAGGGTCTATGGACTCTGGCTTCCGGCATTTCTTCTCATGCGGAAGGAGCGTACACTGTAGCTAGCGGAAGCTCTGCACATGCCCAAGGACAGAACACTATAGCTAGCGGGGTAGCTTCGCATGCAGAAGGAGTTGCCACGGAAAGCTTCGGATACTGTTCACATGCAGCTGGACGTCGTACTGTTGCTATGCATCAACAATCGTATATCATGGGTTTCAACGGAGTGACTCGATACGTTAATTCATGGCATTTAGCCAATGGGGACAGTTTTACTCCTTCGTTATCTGCTATAATCGAAGGCCTTACCGGCAATATTTATATTAATGGCACCGTAATGTCTCCTGCAGCCGACTACGCCGAATTATTTGAAACCGTCGATGGGCTGCCAATAGAACCAGGATATTTCGTGACTACGAAAGGTGAAAAAGTCAGAAAAGCAACGCCAGAAGATAATTACATTCTTGGGGTCATAAGCGCAAGACCTTCAATTATAGGGGATGCAAATCATTTGAACTGGAAAGGGAAATATATGTTAGATGAGTGGGAACGGATAAAGTATGAGGTTATAGAAATTCCTGCTTCGAAAGACGAAGAGGGAAATATTATTACACCATCGCACTCTATGAAATCGGGAATAATAAGTTCTGAATATGATCCCACCCAGGAGTATATCTCCCGGATTGACCGTCCCGAATGGGTGGCTGTAGGAACAATGGGAAAACTTCTTGTTCGGGATGATGGAACATGCCGAGAAGACGAATTTTGCCTTCCTAATTCGGACGGGGTAGCAACGGCAGCTTCCGAGGGCTACCGCGTCTTGGCTAGAACAGGACCAAATCAAATTAGAATTTTTGTCAAATAACTACAGCATCTAAAAAAGCCCATCGACCCGTTAAGGTTGACGGGCTTTTTTTGAATGCTTTCGGACTGCACGCTCGGTGCTTCCGATCCGAGAAAATGAAATTTTGATACCGAAATATCTCGAAAAGGAAGAGCTTCACCTGTTTCTGGAAACAGCAAGAGTACACGGTCTAGATCGAGATTACGAAATATTCCATACTCTTGCATACACCGGTATACGAGTAGGCGAGTTGTGTGCCTTGATGGATAGCGCAGCAAACGCAAAAGAGTCCACCATAAAGATTAACAAAACATTATACAATCCAAATAACAATTCCACTCAATACGTACTTAACACACCTAAGACAAAAAGTTCAATTCGAGAAATAATTGTTGACGAAGAAGTGATCAATAATATAACCAATCTACAAAAATATAATGAGATGGAAAAGGCGATAAAGAAAGAGGCTTATCATGATCACGGATTTATTTTCTGTAAGAGAGGGCAATTCGCGGGGTATCCAGAAGTAATAAAAATGATTCAACTAAGAATGGCAAGATTACTGAGAATTGCCGGATTGAGTTTAGAGTTAACACCCCACTCCTTAAGACATACACATACATCTTTATGTGCCGAGGCCGGCGTATCTTTGGAGCAAATTATGGAACGCCTTGGACATAAGGACGACAAAATAACGAAAACCATTTACTTACACATCACCAAACCTAAAAAGAAAGAGGCCTCACAAAAGTTCACAGAACTAATGAGAGGCCTAAAAAATGACTCCAATGTTAACAAATCGTTAACAACAGAATGATATTTAAAGAAAAACCCTTGTTACAGCAAGGGTTTTTCCGTTTCTTACATCATGCCGCCCATACCGCCCATACCGCCCATATCAGGCATTCCGCCCTTTTCAGGTTCTGGCTTGTCAGCGATAACAGCTTCAGTAGTCAGGAACATTGCAGCTACGGAAGCCGCGTTCTGCAGAGCATAACGGGTTACTTTCGCAGGGTCAACGATACCCGCTTCGAACATGTTTACCCACTCATCGGTAGCAGCGTTATAGCCGATACCTACAGCTTCTTTTTTCAGACGGTCCACGATAACGGAACCTTCCTGGCCTGCGTTAGCAGCGATGGTGCGAACAGGTTCTTCCAGTGCGCGCAGCACGAGGTTAACGCCGGTTCTTTCGTCGCCTTCAGCTACTACAGCAGCAACAGCAGCATATACGTTCACAAGAGCAGTACCCCCACCGGATACGATACCTTCTTCAACCGCAGCGCGGGTTGCGTTCAGGGCATCTTCGATGCGGAGCTTGCGCTCTTTAAGTTCAGTTTCAGTAGCAGCACCGACTTTGACAACGGCTACGCCGCCAGCCAATTTAGCCAGACGCTCCTGCAGTTTTTCTTTGTCGAACTCGGAAGTCGTTTCTTCCAGCTGGGAGCGGATTTGGCTTACACGTGCATTGATATCCGCCTTGTCGCCGCTTCCGTCTACGATTGTAGTGTTTTCTTTGGTTACGCGCACTTGGCGTGCGTTACCCAGTTGCTCGATGGAAGTGCTTTTCAGATCAAGTCCAAGCTTCTCAGTGATCACTTGGCCGCCTGTCAGAGCAGCGATATCCTGCAGCATAGCTTCGCGGCGGTCGCCGAATCCAGGAGCTTTAACAGCTACTGCATTGAACGTTCCGCGCAGTTTGTTCACGATCAGCATTGCCTGAGCTTCGCCTTCGATATCTTCAGCGATGATAACCAGCGGACGCGCCTGTTGAACGATCTTCTCAAGCAAAGGAAGAATTTCCTGAGTGCTGCTGATTTTTTTGTCAGTGATCAGGATGTACGGGTTCTCCAGAACAGCTTCCATTTTGTCCGTATCAGTAATCATGTACGGGGAAATGTAACCACGGTCGAACTGCATACCTTCTACCACTTCAAGCTCAGTCAGGAATCCGCGGGATTCTTCAACGGTGATAACACCGTCTTTGCCGACTTTTTCCATAGCTTCAGCAATCAGTTGGCCTACTTCTTCGTCAGCAGCAGAGATAGCAGCTACTTGTGCGATGGACTGGGAATCTTCGATAGGCTTGGAAATTCTCTGCAGTTCAAGAACAGCAGCTTTAACCGCTTTGTCGATCCCTTTACGCATAACCATAGGGTTAGCGCCTGCAGTAACGTTCTTCAGACCTTCACGGATCATGGCTTGAGCCAGAACTGTTGCAGTTGTAGTACCGTCACCGGCTACATCGTTAGTTTTGGTAGCAACTTCTTTAACAAGCTGCGCGCCCATGTTCTCGAATGCATCTTCAAGCTCGATTTCTTTGGCGATGGTAACACCATCATTAGTGATCAGCGGGCTGCCGAATTTCTTCTCAAGCACCACGTTACGGCCTTTAGGTCCGAGTGTAACTTTAACCGCATTTGCCAAAGCATCAACCCCGCGCAGCATAGCGCGGCGGGCATCTTCACTGAATTTAATTTCTTTTGCCATTGTGTTGTTAACCTCCTAAAAGTTTTGTGTAGCATTCGCTTCATTAATTTCACTTCGTACAAAACTCGCTTCGAAAGCATAAACTTAAGTTTTGTGTATATAAGTAATCGGGGTCTAACTTATGAAAGGCTCTAACAGACTAGTCAAGAATCGCGTGAATGTCGCTTTCTTTCATAATCAGATATTCTTTGCCTTCGTATTTGATTTCAGTTCCGGCATATTTCGAGAAAAGCACACGGTCGCCTTCTTTAACTTCCAGCGCTACACGTACTCCGTCTTTCAAAGCTCCGCTGCCTACAGCGATAATTGTGCCTTCTTGCGGTTTCTCCTTGGAAGAGTCCGGAAGCACGATCCCGAAAGAAGTGGTTTGCTCTTGCTCGCTTGGTTCTACCAATACGCGTTCACCTAGTGGTTTAATCATGAAAAAATAGCCTCCTTTGAAATTATGTTGTTTACCTTGAAAACATAGATTGAACTGCCGGGAATCTTAGCGGTCCTTATGGCACTGTTGAGAATCAGCATACTTAAATGCTGTTTCGCCGGCCCATTCCCTATTTTCCACAGCGTTAGCACTCAACTGCTTGCAGTGCTAACAACAATTTTTATGATACTCAACTTGAAGACGGATTTCAAGTCCTTTTACGTAAAATCGTATTTGTTTTGGGGAAAATTATGGTTTCAGGGGTTGTCCGGCACATACTCTCTTACATTCTATCCACCAGGGGGCAAAATATGCCCCCTCCATTACTCCGCCTTAATATAACGTGCTTCCCGCTGCGCATCCTCCGCCAACTGCCTCCGGTAAACGAACGCAGACAGAAATACACTGAATTCATACAGCACCAGAAGCGGAATTGTCACCAGAAAATCCGAGATGAAATCGGGCGGTGTGATCACCACAGCAATAAATACAAGCGCAAAATAGGCATACCGCCGCATCCGGCGCAGGCGCAGCGGATTGAGCACTCTCAGCTTGGTCAGGAACATGACAATCAGCGGCAGCTCGAAGAGCAAGGCCAGCGGGATCACCAGACTGAACAGGAAATTGAAATATTCGGCTATGCCGTATGTCTCCTCAAGTCCCATGCTGCGCGTAATCGAGATCGTAAAGGACAAGGCCATAGGAAATACGATGTAATAGGCAAAGGCTATGCCCAGAATAAACAGAACGAACACATACGGCACATAACGCAGCGCTGCGCTGCGTTCAACGGGCCGAAGGCCCGGGCTGATGAAGGCCCACAGCTGAAAGACAATAAACGGCACGGAGAACGCCAGTGACACGGCCATGGCAATCTTCATGTACATGCCGATCCCGTCCCAGAAAGAGAAGGCATGCAGCACGAATCCCTGGGCAGGGTCAGCACTGATAAGATACAAATAGATCGGTTTGGCAACGAACAACCCGAGTACAAGTCCGGCTGCAAATACGATCAGCACGTAGATAAGCCGTCTGCGCAGTTCCGTCAGATGATCGACCAAAGACATTTCTTCCGCTTCCAGAGACATGACTGACACCACCCGAAATAAACTATGAAAATGGCTATATCGATTAGAGAAAAAAGAGGCGCCACCCCAGTCTGAAGCAGACCTGGGTAAGACGCCCCTGCGTAAGTGGATGGAAATTATTCCGGCAGACGGCGGTCCTGCGGAAGTTCTGCTGCTACAGTCTGCGGAGCCGGAGGAGCAGGCACTTCACTCTTCCGGGCCGGTTCCGGTTCATTAATGATCTCCCGCGCCCCGTCCTTGAATTCACGGAAGGTACGTCCGACTGCCCGCCCAAGCTCAGGAAGCTTATTCGGGCCAAAGAGCAGGAGCGCCAAGATAACCAATAGAATAATTCCGGGTGCACCAATACCATTTAGCATTACTGTTTCCTCCCATCACTCTATCCGTTCATGATATCGTTAACGATAAATTAATAATACCATAACTTATATCACACATCCATCGTCTAGAGTGACGAATCATGCTGAAGTTACCGGAGCATGTGCACTTATTGCCGGTATTGTCCGGTAACCATCAGCAAGGCTTCAGGCAGCTGATCCATAATAGCCGCCAGGTTCTCATGCACACCCTTAGGATTGCCGGGCAGATTGACAATCAATGTCCGGCCGCGGATGCCGCAGATTCCCCGGAACAGCATCACCGCCCGGTTCTTCTGCATCACTGTGCTGCGCATCGCCTCGGAGAGTCCAGGGACTTCACGTTCAATGACACGCCGTGTAGCCTCCGGTGTAACGTCGCGGATCGCCAGATCGGTTCCTCCGGTAGTCAGCACCAGATCCGCCTGGAAATAATCCGTCAGTTCAATCAATGCAGCAATAATCTCATCCTGCTCATCGGGTACGATCCGGTATTCTACAATCTCGCCTCCAAGCTCTTCTTCCACCAGTTCCCGAATAACCTGGGCGCTCGTGTCTTCCCGTTCGCCTCTGGCCCCTTTATCGCTGGCCGTCAGGATTGCTGTTTTCCACGCCATAGGTTGTCCCTCCCTCTCTATGTACTATGTAAGTCCGGCTGCTTGATACAGCCGCTGCCCGCACCTTCAGCGTAATTCTCATGCTGTTAGCTATTCTTCCTCCAGCGCGTAATCGCCATTCTTGCCGCCGCTCTTGGACACCAGCAGGGTAGGTCCGATAATCATATCCTTCTGCAGCGCCTTGCACATGTCGTATACGGTCAACGCCGCTGCTGAAACTGCAGTCAGCGCCTCCATCTCCACACCGGTTTTGCCGGTAGTCTTGACGGTTGCTTCTATATATAGTTCATCTTTGCTGTTATCCGAGAAGCTGATATCCACCCCGGTAAGCGGCAAAGGATGGCACATCGGAATCCAGGCGGAGGTCTGCTTGGCAGCCATAATTCCCGCAACCTGGGCTACGGCGAGCACATCTCCCTTGCTGATTCTGCCCGCTTTAATGGCGGTAAGCGTCTCCGGGGCCATCTGCACCCGGCTTCGCGCCGCCGCTGTCCGGCTGGTGACTTCCTTCTCGCTCACATCCACCATGCGGGCTCTGCCCTGTTCATTGAAATGAGTTAACTTCATGTCTTCCTCTCCTTCCGGCAGTCCCAAATGCCGTTCTCCGTAATCAGCACATCCATTAAGGCATCATGCTCTTCCAGCGGCACTTCAGGTACCAGCTGCAGGCTAAAAGCCAGTCCCACCCACAGGGGCCTGGCGGCAGATTCAGGAAGCTCTGCTTCCCACGCTGCCCGCAGGCGGTCATAGTAGCCCTGCCCATAGCCGAGCCGCCCGCCGCGCAAGTCGAAGGCCAGGCCGGGTACGAATACGGCATCCGGCAGGCCGGATCTCTCACTCTTGCCGGCGTAAGCGCCGTGACCTGCTATTTCGATTACGGGCTCCGGTATACCGTAAGCTCCCGGAGCAAGCTCTTCCCAGGACCGGACCGGATGGATGCCCAGGACTCCGCTCTCCCGGACGACCCTCGGAAGCAGCACTTCATGTCCTCTGGCCCAAGCTTCAGCCAGCAGTGGGCGGCAATCCAGCTCAGAGCGGAACGGGGCATAGGCCAGCAGTGAATCCCCTTGCTCCTGAGAGAACCAGGTCAAGGCATGACTGCATACCAGAGCAGACAACCGGCCTCTCTGTTCCATGGATAGTCCGTCCCGGAGAGCGGCCTTCCCGGCACGCAGCTCACGCTTCCGGAGAGCAAGCCGCATGCTGCTGTCCTGCATAGGCAGCCGCCTCCTCTTCAACATGTTCCTAGCTTATCATAGTTTGTAAGCTCAGTTTACCACTCTTCTCCCCGGTTCGCCAAGGCTATGGCATTTACATTGTTAGAAGAATGTTCTGCGCACTGTCTTTGACCGTCCCGCCGTGAAATGCCGGGAGCCCGGACAGCTGATCTGCCGCCGTCAGGGCCCTCAGGAATGATGCAGCCCCCTCGCGCGGCAAACCTTTTTCATGTAAACTATAGAATAAGATTATTACAAGCCGGGCGTAATGAGCCAAGGCGAATATGCAAGGGCGGAGGTTTCATCAGAATGCTTCTTCAAGCGACAGGAATTTCGAAATCATATGGAATACAAAGCGTGCTGGACGGCATCAGCCTGATGGTCAATGAGAAGGAAAGAGTCGGTCTGGTAGGCGTCAACGGGGCCGGCAAGTCCACCTTCCTGCAGATTCTCGCAGGTGAGATGTCGTATGACAGCGGGCAAATTCATAAATCCAAAGAAACCACAATAGGGTATCTGGCCCAGAACAGCGGCCTGCAATCCGATAAAACCATTCAGGAAGAGATGCTCGCTGTTTTTGCTCCGCTGCTTGAGGCGGAGGCGGAGCTGCGGCAGCTGGAAACGGATATCGCTGATCCGGCGCTCGCGGAAGATCCGAAGCGTTATGAGGATCTGCTCGAGCGCTACGCCAGACGTTCAGACTGGTTCAAGGATCATGGCGGCTACGAGATGAACACACGGATTCGCAGCGTCCTGCATGGTATGGGCTTCGGGGAATTTGCACCCGAGACCCCGATCGCTACGCTCAGCGGCGGTCAGAAGACACGCCTGGCACTGGCGCGCATTCTGCTGCAGGCTCCTGATCTGCTTATGCTTGATGAGCCGACCAACCATCTGGACATTGAGACGCTCACCTGGCTGGAGGATTATCTGCGCGGATATCCCGGCGGTATCCTGGTGGTCTCCCATGACCGGTATTTCCTCGACCGTCTGGTCACGACCATAGTGGAAATTGAGCGGCACCAGTCCCGCAGATATACAGGCAATTACAGCCGCTATATGGAGCTGAAGGCAGCGGAATATGAGATCCGCATGAAGCAATATGAGAAGCAGCAGGACGAGATTTCGCGGATGGAGGATTTCGTACAACGCAATATTGTGCGGGCTTCCACCACCAAGCGGGCGCAGAGCCGGCGTAAGGCACTCGACAAAATGGAGCGCATCGACCGGCCGCTGGGCGATCTGAAGAAGGCAAGCTTCTCCTTCGAGCCTGACTTCATGTCCGGCAAGGAAGTGCTGCAGGTCCGCGAGGTCGCGGTAGCTTTTAACGAAGGGGCTGCCCCGTTGTTCCGCAATGCTTCCTTTGAGCTTAGACGCGGCGAGACAGCGGCGCTGATCGGTCCGAACGGTATCGGCAAGTCCACGCTCCTGCAGTGCATGACCGGCACCCGTGAACCATCCACCGGAACGGTCAACTGGGGAACCAAGGTGAAGATCGCTTACTATGATCAGGAGCAGACGAGGCTGAATCCGCGCAACACCGTTCTGGAAGAGCTGTGGAGCGAGTACCCCATGCTGGAGGAAGCACGGATCCGCACCATTCTCGGCAATTTCCTGTTTAGCGGCGAAGATGTCCTGAAGAGGGTAGCCGCGCTCAGCGGCGGTGAGAAAGCACGTGTCGCCCTGTCCAAGCTGATGCTGCGCGGGGCCAACATGCTGATTCTCGATGAGCCTACCAACCATCTGGATCTGGTCAGCCGTGAGGTGCTGGAAGCGGCACTGATTGATTTTGAAGGCACATTGCTGTTCATTTCCCATGACCGTTATTTCCTGAACAAAATGGCTGAGCGGGTGCTCGAGCTGCATCCTGGCGGTATTGATCAATATCTCGGTAACTATGACGACTATGTCGAGAAAAAAAGTGAACTTGAAGCCATTGCCGAGGAGGAAGCGGAGCTTGCCGCCGCCAAGTCCTCCCGGAATGCGGACAGCGAGGCTGCTGTTGCCGAGAAAGGGACCTCGCTCTCTTATGAAGCAGACAAACAGGCCAAGCGTGAGGAGCGCAACCGCCAGCGGAGGATCTCTGATCTAGAGGAGAATATCGCCAGGCTGGAGGAAGCCATCTCCGGAATTGAGCATGAAATGACCAAACCTGAGGTATATCAGGATTACCTGGCGCTTCAGGAGCATGAAAGTGATCTGAAGGACAAGAAACAGCAGCTGGCAGATTTATTTAGCGAATGGGAGCAACTGGCTGACGAATAATGTAAAGGCAGTAAAAAAATAAAATTCAACTGTTTCCGATTTGTTCATAAATAGTTATCCACAGCTCCATCCACAGTTTTCGTGCATAACTCCTGTTGAAAAATAGCCCTCCGGGGCTTTTTTTATGCGTAAAATCGCTATTTTCCTTGTCAAGGACTTTTTATCCACCGAATTATCCACATTATCCACAGTTTTCGCAAAAATGATTCAAGGTATAACCTTCTGTTTATGGCCTTCGAAAAAAAGGCGTTATTGCTGATTTTACACGGTTTTTACACAACTCGTGCGGAATATGTGGATAACGTTGTCCACAGCTTGACAAATGCCGCAATGGATCAAAATTTGTTGATTAAGGGATACAACCGTTGTTCCCATCGCCGTGCCCTCCAGATTTTTTCTTTCTGTTATCGGTGAAAATCCGGAGACTGCTGATGCTTCCGAAGTGCACTTTCCTGCGGAAAAAATTTCTGGCGGACGTTGCCGCGAGTACAATTCCCCTTACTTTTTGATGGGCCTCCACTCTGCATAATAATTTAGGTGGATAAACGTATCTTAATTTGGCTGTTTTGGAGCGTTTGAGATCATTAAGTGGATAAATGTCATTTAAATTCATGCAGTCTCCTCTAGCCTGGATATTTGCAGCCTATTAAGTGCTGATTATCCAACTGTTTCCCGGCAAGAGCTCCTCAGTTCATAAGCAAGTGGAGAAAATCCACCTGTTTCGGGCCGCCGGCACCAGCCAACCCCATCCCAGCTTCTTGCACCGCTTCTTCGGAGTTATCCGCTAAAAAAACGCGCCCCGCCGTGTCTGAGTGACATCGGCAAGACGCGTCCATGAAGTGTCTAATGCTGCATGCAGGGTAATGCTTAGCTGTTCACCGCAGTTTCCGTTTCCGGAGAATCCGCAGCCGATTCTGACAGCAGTGCTGCATTGCAGGCGGCAATGTAAGCAATTCCCGCTGCCATTACGATATCGTGATGGATGGCCGTCCCCCGGAACTTGGTGTCCTTCCATTCCACCATAACGGCAGCCTCAGCCTGGGCATCCCCGCCGCTGCCCAGGGAGTGCAGCTCCAGACCGTCGAAGCGGATATCCTCAGCAATCCCTTGCCCGATGGCGGCAATGATCGCTTCCAGCGGACCGTCTCCGGTGCTGGTGTGCGTGGTTTCTGCGCCGCTCTGCAGATGGCGCACCGATACGGCGGCTACGCGGCGCGGCGCGCTGCCTGCCAGTACCTGCACCTCGCCGAGCGCATAGACCTGCGCCTGCTGCCCGGTGGTGCTGCTGACCATCCGCAGCAGCTCATCATCGCTGACGGCCTTCTGGCGGTCAGCGGTTTCCTTGAAGGATTCATAGAGCGCGTCCAGCTCCGCTGAATCCAGGGCAATCCCGTACTTCGCCGCGCGGTCCTTCAGGGCATGCCTGCCGGAATGCTTGCCGAGGATGATCATGCTGCGCGGGATGCCCAGCCGCTCCGGGTCCATAATCTCATACGTGCTGCGGTCCTTGAGCAAGCCGTCCTGGTGGATGCCGGATTCATGCTGGAACGCATTCCGGCCGACGACCGGCTTGTTGAAGGCGATCGGGAAATGCATCGCCCCGCTGATCATACGCGAGGTATCGTACAGCTTCTCAAGCCGGATGCCCGTCTCAGCACCGATAGAATCCCCCCGTGTTTCCAGCGCCATAACCAGTTCCTCCAGCGCACAATTGCCGGTCCGCTCGCCCACTCCGTTGACAGTGACCTCAATTTGTGTGGCACCGCCGGCAATCGCCGCCAGGCTGTTCGCCACGGCCAGCCCCAGATCGTTATGACAATGGGCGCTATAGATGACCTTGTCGCCTCCCCGCGCACCGAGCCGCACACGCCGGAACATTTCCCCGTATTCCTGCGGCAGCGCATACCCTACCGTGTCGGGCAGATTAATAATGGTTGCACCTTCTTCAATCACCGCCTCGACCATCTCGATCAGATCATCGATTCCCGTCCGTGCAGCGTCCATGGCGGTGAATTCCACCACATCGCTGAACTGGCGGGCATAGGCTGTCATCTCGCGCGCGGCGGCAACTACCTCAGGTCTGCTCTTGCGCAGCTGATGGCGCAGATGAATGTCGGAGGAGGAGATGAACAGATGAATCCGCCGCCGCTCCGCATCCCGGGTTGCCCGCACAGCAGCATCGATATCCCCTTTGACCGCGCGGGCGAAGCCACAGATCTCTACGCCCTGAATCTTGCGGGAGATGGTCTCCACCGCTGCAAAGTCACCCGGACTGGATACGGGGAAGCCCGGTTCCATGACATCCACGCCCAGCTCGGCCAGCTTGCCGGCCAGAATGATCTTCTGCTCCGGGGTAAGGCTAGCCCCCGGGGCCTGCTCTCCGTCACGCAGCGTCGTGTCAAAAATCTGAATTCGTTTCTTTACCGGAATAATCATTGTTCATCCTCCTCAAATTGGGTTCATACATCCAGCCTGCCAGATCAACTTCAAACAACACAAAAAACCGCCGTCTCTAATTAAAGAGACGGCGGGTCACCCCTCCGCGGTACCACTCTTTTTGACGCATAGGCTCCTGAACCTAATTCCATTCAGGCAGCCCAAGCTGCGTCCAGCTCCGCTTCATATCTCCCTGCTCCCGTAAGGGTAGCCCGGGGGATACGAACAGTCCGGTAACGGGGACCTCCGTAACGGCGTACTTGAAGCTCTTTCCGCCGTTCCGCTCACGGGCGAGATTCGCCGGCCTCCGGTGACTGCGTCGCACCACCCGCAGCTCTCTGTTCACCTTGGCCGTCTACTGCTCCCGTTCATTGCGTGTAATTCTATGAATGCCTATACAAGCGCACAAAAAAACCTGCCGTCTCATTCAAGAGACGACAGGTTGTTCACCCTCGCGGTACCACTCTTGTTGATACCCGGATCAGCAACTCTTCTGCTGCGCCTGCGGTATCCACTCAACAACCCTCTTACGGAGGTCAACCGTAACGGTGTACAAAAGGGCCCGGTCTACATTCTGCACCGGCCAGCACTCCCTGTTCAAGGAGTTCCCTGCTTCCACCGCTCCGCTCCCGGACGAGTTCAGGTCTCCTTCGACTGCGTCGCACCCTCCCGCAGCTCTCTTATCCTGGAGTTTCCTTACTGCTTCCAATCATCGCGTTTGTTCAAATATAAGATTCATGAATTGAACTGATTATACCCGGCTTCTCCAAAAGAAGTCAATAGGCAGATACAGACCATTTCTCCAGCGAGAAGCCGGGATCGGCGACCATATCCAGCGGAATCCCGCCTTCATGCTTCCATTTCACATAAGCTGCGGCCCCGATCATCGCTGCGTTATCCGTGCAATACACCGGCGGCGGGATGATCAGCTCGATCCCTTCTGCGGCGCATCTCAAGGTCAGCGCTTCACGGAGGCCCTTGTTCGCAGCCACCCCACCGCAGAGCAAAAGCTGCCCAGCGCTGAACTCACGTACGGCACGCACAGCCTTCTCAACCAGTACCTCAACAACCGATTCCTGGAAGCCGCGGGCAATTCCGGCCACATCCGGCTCCAGCCCCTTCATCTTGCTCTGGTTCACCGCGTTGAGCACCGCAGACTTCAGGCCGCTGAGGCTGAAGTCATACGAACCCGGCTCCAGCCATACACGCGGCAGCGGGAAGGCTTCTTCTGCTTCCCGCGCCAGCCGGTCCACATGTGGACCGCCCGGATAAGGAAAGCCCAGCGCCCGGGCCACTTTGTCGTAAGCTTCGCCGACAGCATCGTCCCGGGTGCGCCCGATGATCTTGAACTCGCCTTCCCGTTCCATCAGGACCAGCTCCGTATGACCACCGGATACCACCAGCGTCATATTGGGATACTGCAGTTCCTTGACCAGCCGGTTGGCATAGATATGGCCGGCAATATGATGGGTGCCGATGAGCGGCTTGCCCCAGGCCAGCGCCAGGCTTTTGGCCGCCACGACACCGACCAGCAGCGCCCCGACAAGCCCCGGACCCTGGGTGACCGCCACTGCCGTCAGGTCCTGCGGCGAGATTGCCGCCTCGTTCAAGGCTTCCTCAATAACCAGCGTGATCACCTCTACATGCTTGCGGGAGGCCACTTCAGGCACCACGCCGCCGAATGCCCGGTGGGTCTCAATCTGGCTGGAAATGATGTTTGATAACACTTCACAGCCGTCTTTGACTACAGCTACTGAAGTTTCGTCACAGCTGGTTTCAATTGCGAGTATATATACAGGCTTAAGTACGCCCGTTTCGGTCTTCATTTCAAGTCCACGCTTCCTTCCGTCAACCCTTGCTCCCCGTACTCCGGCAGATCCGCCCACATAATGAGCGCATCCTCGCGGTTGTCCGAATAATAACCCTTGCGGGTACCGGCAGGACGGAAGCCTTTTTTGCGGTATAAATTCTGGGCCACCTCGTTCGAGACCCGCACTTCAAGTGTTATGGATTTCATCCCGAGATACGCCGCCGTCTTCATCAGCTCGTCCAGCAGCCGGTCTCCCCATTTACGTCCCCTATAGGCCTCCAGCAGCGCAATATTCGTTACATGCGCCTCATCGACAATCGCCCACATCCCGGCGTAGCCGATGATATGCCCGGCCAGCTCCATTACCATATATTTGGCAAAATGATTATGGCTCAGCTCGTTGCGGAACGCTTCCTCCGTCCATGGCATCGTGAAGGCTTCGCGTTCAATCACAAGAATCTCAGGTATATCCTCAAGCCGCATCAGGCGGAAAACAAGCTCAGTCCCCTGATCTTTTCCTGGTTCCGATACCGTCATCCTTTATTCAGGCTCCCTTCACTGCTTCGGCGGAGATTAGCCTCCGCTTCGGTAAGCTGCGTATAATTGGGAATCAATACGTGAATATCTGCGCTTTCCTCATAGATGCCCGCTTCGGCCAAGAATCCGGTCCAGCGGCCTTCGAGTTCGTAAGACAGTGCCTGAACAATGCCAGCCCCGGCTAGCGGGGCCAGCGATTCTGCACTTCCATGCAGTGCCGTGTCCCCGGTGAACCATAGGGTGCCCGGCATCACGCCTTCTGCTGCAGCGTCCTTCAGCCGTTCTCCTAGCTCCCGCACCCAGTCTGCCATCAGACGGATGGCATCAGGCGCCAGCCGCTGCGGAGGGTTGCTCCCGTCCGCTGCAAAAAGCGCAGTGTAGGCTTGTCCACGGCGCGCGTCGATCAGCGGGATGATCCAGTCCGG
Source organism: Paenibacillus sp. FSL H8-0259 (assembly GCF_037963255.1). Classification (NCBI taxonomy): domain Bacteria; kingdom Bacillati; phylum Bacillota; class Bacilli; order Caryophanales; family Paenibacillaceae; genus Paenibacillus; species Paenibacillus sp. FSL H8-0259. The sequence continues at coordinate 1,356,749 of NZ_CP150147.1, read as the reverse complement.
ACCCGTTGTCCCGTTCGCGGTCGTCACATCAGCCTGTCCGGCTTCCTGCTGGAGAGCCGCGGCATGATAACCGCCCCACGCCAGCGCATGCAGGCTGGACACCCCGGTGACCGGAACGTTCCAGGCCCAGGCCAGCGTTTTGGCTGCAGTTACAGCAATCCTTGTCCCGGTATACGATCCCGGACCGACACCGACTGCAATGCCGCCGATCATGTCTGCCGCCGTAGCCGAGGCCTGCAGCGCCTGTTCAATGATCGGCAGCAGATGTACCGAGTGATTCCGTTCCCCGGAAGCATTAATCTCATGCAACAGCTCCCTGTTCCCGGTAACTGCCACCCCCAGCACAGCCGTTGATGTATCCAGCGCCAAAAACCGCTTGCGCGGCTCATTATTAAGATTCGTCATGTTTCTTTACCCCACTTCTGGATCAGCACCCGGCACACTCCGCCGTAAGGCTCCCCGATTCCGGTTACCGTAATCTCCCGCTTCTCCGGGCCGGAAGACTTCAGCTCTATATGCAAATGCCGCGGCGGCATCAGGTCCGTAATGATACTGCTCCACTCCACCAGGCTTACTCCCTGGCCGTAGAAATACTCTTCCAGCCCCAGCTCATCCGCTTCCTGGAGGGAAATCCGGTATACATCCATATGATACAGCGGCAGACGGCCCTCATACTCTTTGATAATTGTAAAAGTAGGGCTGTTCACAATCCCCTCCACACCTAAGTGGCGGGCGTAGCACTGCGAGAACGCGGTTTTGCCCGCGCCCAGATCCCCGTCCAGGCCGATCACCATCCCCGGCTCCGACACGGCTGCGATGGCGGCTGCAAGCGCCTCAGTGTCCTGAAGGCTGGAGGAACGGTAAGTAAACACCGTTTCAATATTATTGTCCAAAACTGCAACTACCACCTTTTAGAAAATATAAGAAAGGATATGTTTTACGCTATACTTTATCCTTCTATTTCTCGCTGAAACGGGTACCGTCCTTCAAGGACGGCGTAGCCGTTTCTACTTGATATCCCTTAACGGTTAACAATACTTTTAATTATATCGGTATGATACTTGCACCGCAACAGGCCGCTGTTATCTGTATATGGAGCCAGTGTACAGAGCTAGCTGCACGGATTCTCATTATGTAACCTTCCTTCCGGCTGCAGGAACTTCAGCTCCTCCGCGCCGCTTCTCTCTGCCGGATGCCGCTTCTCCCGGATACCGGGAGAACAGACTGTGCAGCGCCATGCCGGCAATAATGACCGCAATCCCAACCCATGACAGGAGGGATGGCAGCGGGGAAGCCAGAATCAGCATCTCACCCAGCAGGGCAAACAGCACCTCCAGGGACTGGGTCGCCTCAACTGCCGCCAGGCCGCTCATGCTGCCCCGGACCATATCCGTAGCCCGGAAGAAGAGTACGGTAGCCACTATTCCTGAAGATAGGGCAACGATCACGGACTGTCCCGCTTGCGAGGACGACGGCAGGCCCGCGTCTGCCAGGCCATATAATGCGACTGCCAGCCAGAAGGGCAGGCTGGCCAGCGTCATGCCGAGAATCCGCTGGAACACATCCAGCCGGTCTTCGCAGAGCTCCATCGTCTTGCGGTTGCCGAGCGGATAGGCGAATGAAGCAATAAGTACCGGAATAATGCCCAGCAGCAGCTGGGATGGAGTCAGCTGGCGCGCATGTTCCACTTGCAGCAGCGCTACTCCGGCCAGAATGATCAGGGACAGGAGCAGCCCGCGGAGCGGGATTTTACCTCTTATGTATACAGAACCGGAAGGACCGTTTACCCATTGTCCGAAGAATGGGGCGAGCAGCGAACCCGAGATAATCGTGATCTGCCAGGTCCCCGCTGTCAGCCAGCCGGGTGCATACGCAGCCGCGAAGCATATAGGCGCATAAAACAGGCCGAAGCCGACCGTCCCCCATAACAGCCAGGCCCCCGGACGTTCTCTCATCGCAGCCAGCAGCGGCCTCAGCCGCCCTCTTCCGGCCACAAGGGCCAGCAGAAACGGCAGGGTAAAGAAATAACGCAGCGAGGCGCTCCAGGCCCAGCTTCCTCCCGCAAGCTCCATCCTACGGTTAAGCACAAAGGTTACCGCAAAAAACAGCGCCGAACATACGCCAAGCAAAATGGGACGCACGCCTATCATCTCTTTTCGTCAAAATTCTTCCCCCAAATATAGGGGGTTATGGCGTCCGCCGTCAACCTTTGTGTCAGCTCTAATATGATCTTTTTGCCGGATGACGCTCTGGCCAATTTCTGACGGATTTAAAGAGACATCCCCCTTTATGTTCACCAACCAGCCCCCTCCAGCACATTGTATTCGGTTTTTCACATACATTTGGCTCGGTTACCCTCGCAGTCGCACATTGTATTCGGTTTTTCACATACATTTGGCTCGGTTACCTTCTCAGTGACACATTGTACTCGGTTTTTCGCATACATTTGGCTTTCTTACCTTCACAGTGACACATTGTATTCGGTTTTTCGCATACATTTGGCTCTCTTACCCTCGCAGTCGCACATTGTATTCGGTTTTTCGCATACATTTGGCTCGGTTACCCTCGCAGTCGCACATTGTACTCGGTTTTTCGCATACATTTGGCTTTCTTACCTTCACAGTGACACATTGTATTCGGTTTTTCGCATACATTTGGTTCGGTTACCCTCGCAGTCGCACATTGTATTCAGTTTTTCGCATACATTTGGCTCGTTTCCCCTCACAGTGACACATTGTATTCGGTTTTTCACATACACTTGGCTTTCTTACCCTCACAGTGACACATTGTACTCGGTTTTTCGCATACATTTGGCTTTCTTACCTTCACAGTGACACATTGCTCCGATTGTATTCGGTTTTTCACATACATTGGCTCGGTTACCTTCGCATTAGCACATTGTATTCGGTTTTTCGCATACATTTGGCTCTCTTACCCTCGCAGTCGCAAATTGTATTCGGTTTTTCGCATACATTTGGCTCGGTTTGCCGTAGCAACTTGCTCATCACTTAATTTCTAAACTACAAAAAACCGGCTGATCGGATACCTCCTCAACCGGTTTTATATACTCTTATTATCTGCCTTATCCGTTCTTGTTCGTTTCGTTCCTATCCGTCCTTTTCTCTACCTCATCCGGCCACTGCCTAAGGAGGCATCAGCCTATCTAACTTCCCTGCTCCTCCAGCCGGTCTACACCAACGGTTCGTGTATTATCCGGCCGGGAGCCTACTTGTACAGTGGCCATGCCGTTATCAGCATCCACATGCTCAATCCATACCGGTTCACCATCGAGATGGACAGCAATCCTATCCTTGGAGGCGTAAATATCCCCCGCACGTTTCACATCCATTTTGTCGCCTCCCTATTCATCCTCATCTTCTGCAGAAAGATCACCTATGGTCGCATCAGCATCAAGCAGTCCGGCTTCGCCGTACAGCTCCTCTTCCCCGGGCTCCGCAATAATGCTCTCCCAATCGACAGCCTCCACCGGGATATCCTGCTCGGACAGGACGTCGCTCCAGTTGTTCCGCTCTTTTTCCATAACGGCCTCCCTTGGCATGACTATCCAGCAATGACCAGCAATGAATGTCTCATTCACTGTGCAATGCGTATGCTGAACGGCTTTATTTTTTCCCATGAATCGCAAATAATGCATCCGGCTAGAAAAAGCCCCATCGCGTCATACTAAGCCATATTGATCGTGAACTCATGATACAGCAATTATAAACAGCACTTATACTCAGGAGGCGATTCTCATGCATACCGTTTGGAAAGGAGCCATCAGTTTCGGGCTTGTGCATGTTCCGGTCAAAATGTTCTCCGCTACGGAAGACAAGGATATCTCGCTGCGTTACATCCATAAAGAATGCGGAAGCCCGCTATCCTACGTGCGTAAATGCCCCGTGTGCGAGAAGGAAGTGGCCTGGGAGGAGATCGGCAAGGGTTACGAATATGAGAAGGGCAAGTTTGTCTTGTTCGATAAGGAAGAGCTGGATCAGTTAACCGAGGAGAGCAGCAAGAGCATTACGATTCTGGATTTTGTGGATTTGACGGAGATCGACCCGATTTATTTCCAAAAGACCTATTACCTGTCTCCCGATCAGGCCGGTGCCAACGCCTACCGTCTGCTCATGGAGGCGATGCGCCAGACCGGCAAAATCGGGATCGCCAAAATCTCCATCCGCTCCAAAAGCAGTCTGGCTGCGATCCGCGTCCTCGCCGACTGCCTGGCGATTGAAACCATTTATTACCCGGACGAGGTCCGTCCGGTATCGCAGGTCCCCGGTCTGCCGGAGCCGGGGATCGTGAACGACAAAGAGCTGGATATGGCCAAGCTGCTGATCTCCCAGCTGTCCACACCGTTTGAACCCGCTAAATACACGGACGATTACCGCCAGCGGATGCTTGACCTGATCACGCACAAGATCGCCGGTGAGGAATTCCATATTGCTCCGGCACGCCAGGAGAACAATGTCATCGATTTGATGGCTGCCCTGCAGGCCAGTATCGAAGCTGTACAGCATATTCCGTCCGACCCCGGACCTTCACTGTCCGGCACAGAAACCGGTACAGGCAAAAAGCCGCGGGCGGCTGCGGCCGGTAAGAAAAAAACGGCACAGGCCAAAGCCTCCGGAACCCCTGCCCCTGAACCGGAAGTGCCGGCAGTTAACGAGGCAACTGGCCCGATTCCGGTCATCGCTCCGAAGCCGAAACGCCGGACGGCCAAGAGCAAGGTAACCGGTGCCTAGGAGCAGGTCATCCGCACCTCCCGTTATTGGCGGTCCGCTTACGCTGCAGCCGGTTATTCCATTCGAGCCCGTGCTGGCCTCCAGGCTCCCGGAGGGCGAGGAGTGGATCGCCCAGATCAAATGGGATGGCGTGCGGATGCTCTCCTATTACGATGGAAGCCATGCCGAGCTGATCAACCGGCGGGGCAACCGGCGCACGCTGCAGTATCCTGAGCTTGCCAGACCGGAGGCGTATTGCCGGGCCGGTTCCGTCATTCTCGATGGTGAGATTATTGCGCTCAGCGGCGGCAAGCCCTCCTTCCATGAGGTGATGCGGCGGGATAGCCTGAAGAATGAAGCAGCGATCCGGGCGGTAAGCCCGCAGGTGCCGGTGCTCTACATGGTCTTCGATATCCTGTACTGCAATGGCATTTGGCTGCTGGACCAGCCGTTGTCCCGGCGGCAGCAGATGTTAAGTGAAATGCTGCTGCCCCATCCCCATGTGCAGAATGTGCCAAGCTACCATCAGCCCGCACAGCTGTACGCTGCCGCTCTGAAGGGCGGGCTGGAGGGGATTGTATGCAAAGAGCTCACCAGTACCTATGCCCCGGGAGGCAAAGATAAGCGCTGGCAGAAATGCAAAATTATCTCCGATGTCACTGCTGTAGCCGGCGGCGTCACCTTCCGTGACGGTCTGGTCAACGCCCTGCTCTTCGGACTGTATGATGATGAGGGCAAGCTGCACTATATCGGCCATGCAGGAGCGGGCAAAATGACCGTACAGGACTGGCGGAATTTGACCGCACAGATCAGCGGCATGATCACAGAGCAGATGCCTTTTGCAGAGCTGCCCCAGCGCAGTAAAGGCTCGGTCTGGATTAAGCCTGAGCTGGTGTTCAAGCTGCACTATCTGGAATGGAACACTTCCGGAACCTTCCGCCAGCCGGTCATACAGTCACAGGTAGAGCTCCCTCCGCTGTCCTGCCGCATGGACCAGAGAACACAGACGTAGTAACGGGATCACCGGGCCTGAGCCTTACCTGAGCTGCCTAATCTTGCCTGAGCCCTGTCTGAGCCTTGACTATGTCTAGTCTAAGCCTTGCACGAGCCTTGCATTGCCTGAGCCTTGCCTAAAGTCTCACCTGACTACGCCTCAAGCTCGTATAACTATACAAGGAGGATGCCGCATGCCGAAGACGATCAGAGGCTCCATTACCGCAGGGGGACATGAGATCAGCATTACGAACCCGGATAAGCTGCTATGGCCTGAATGCGGCATCACCAAGCAGGTGTATCTGCAGAAGCTGGCTGCGCTCTCCCCTTATCTGCTGCGCTATTGCCAAGGCCGCCTGCTTACGGTAATCCGCTACCCCCACGGTGTACCGGGGATGTCCTTTTATCAGAAGAATGCCCCGGAGCCGCTGCCGGAATTCGTGCATACAGCAACTCATGAGAATATTACCTATATTGTGCTGCAGGGGCTCCCGGAGCTGCTCTGGCTCGGCAATCTAGCCGCGCTCGAATTCCATCCCTCGCTGCATTATGCGGGCAGTGAGCTCCCCTGCGAATGGATGATTGATCTGGACCCCTCGCTTGAGGTCGAGCCGCGTATTATGGAGGCAGCCGCTACGGTGGGCGAGGTACTGAAGTCCCTGGGACTGGCCTCTGTACCCAAGACCTCCGGTGCCACCGGTGTGCAGATCATTGTTCCGGTGGAGCCGGGAGTCACCTTCGACGGCCTGCGCCGGGTAGGCCATTTCGTCGGCCGCTATGTTACGGAGAAGCGTCCCGATCTGTTCACTTTGGAGCGCCTGAAGAAAAACCGCGGGGACAAAATCTATTTCGATTACCTCCAGCATTACGGCGGGAAAACTCTTGCTGCCCCATACACCCCGCGGGCCCGTCCGCTGGCAACCGTCTCAACGCCCCTCCTGTGGGAGGAAGTGCAGCGTAACGTCAAGCCTACCGATTACCATCTGCTGAACATTGAGGAGCGTCTGGCCCGGATGGGCGATCTTATCGCCCAGGTCCCTCCACAGCCGGTGGGTGATATTATTGCCAAGCTGCCCTGAGAATGGCCCTGAAGACAGCAATAAGCCCGCAGTTACCTATACTCTAGGCTGCGGGCTTATTTGGCGTCCAGCATATGGACGGAAGGTATTATATATGAGAATACGGCGCAGCAAGCACAGGCCGCCGCATTGATTACTCTGACGTTCGTAAATATACCTTCCTTCGGAAGCGCTCCGGTTATACCGTACTCGCTAATGGATTGCTTTTTTCTTAAAGCGGCCGCCTTTGACATCATGGATATTGCCGATCGCGATGAATGCGTCGGAATCCCAATCTTCTACAATGGACTTAAGCTTGGCTTCTTCCAAACGGGTAATGACTACAAAGATAACTTTCTTGTTATCGCCGGAGAATCCGCCTTCACCATCCAGATACGTCACTCCGCGTCCCAGACGCTCCGTCAATGCTTCACCGATATCACGGAATTTATCACTGATAATCCATACCGATTTCGACTGATCCAGACCTTCAAGTGTAATATCTATTAATTTAAAAGCAATGTAATAGGCAATCAGCGAGAACATCGCATTATTCCAGCCGAAGACAAAACCCGCGCCGGAAAGAATAAACAGGTTGAAGAACATTACAACTTCCCCTACGGAGAACGGAAGCCTCTTGGACACAAGGATGGCCACAATCTCAGTACCATCAAGCGATCCTCCATAACGTACCACGAGTCCGACCCCGACCCCGAGGATAACCCCACCGAATACTGCCGCAAGCAGCGGTTCAACCGTAATCGGATTCACAGGATGGAGCAATTGCGTCCCAATGGACATTACAACTACAGCAAATAAAGTAGATAAGGCAAAGGTCTTACCAATCTGCTTATAACCGATCACCAGAAACGGCAGGTTAAGCAGTGTCAATAAAATACCCAGAGGTATATTGAAAATATGGGACAACATAATGGAAATACCGGTTATTCCGCCGTCAATCAACTCATTGGGAACAAGAAAAATCTCAAGCGCAACAGACATCATGGCCGCTCCGATGACAATCATCACAATCCGCTGGGCCAGCTTCGCTGTCTTGAAGGCTCCTGATTTCTGAGGCTTCTTCTGTTCCTCACTCGTAAAGATTTGTTGGCTTACAGTCATAGAACTCCCCCTATAAATAGTATATCTAAGAAGTATACGAAAGCAGACTTCACAGCTGTGCTTTCTCCCCTTTGCTTCTTATATTCCTATTATATCATAAAGGAAGCTCAAATAACGCATGGAACATGATATAACCTTCGATAAACGATGCTTACTTCACCTTTTATGTCATAAAAGCGGCGATAAGAGCTGACAGAGCCCCTCAATCAGTTTGACATTATGCGCTCTCTCCCTAAACTTCTTGGGATCGATGAATTCGCTGTGCTTCAGGTCCTGGCTGAAGTCCTCTGCCAGTTCCGCAATAATCGCCGGACGGAGTAGAACAGCCGTCAGTTCAAAGTTGGAATAGAAGCTGCGCATGTCCAGATTCGCACTGCCTACCGTTGCCAGCACGTCATCAATAATCATCACTTTGGCGTGCATGAAGCCTCTTGTATAGCGGTAGAACTTCACTCCGGCATCCTGCAGATTCTCAAGGTAAGACAGGGTTGCCTTATACACCAGCTTGTTGTCCGGCTTCGCCGGGATAATGATCCTCACATCCACTCCGCTGAGCACCGCATTCTTGAGTGCCCGGCAAATGGCCGGGTCCGGAATGAAATACGGGGAGGTCATCCAGATGCGCTCCTTCGCCGCACAGAGTGAAGCGAAAAACATCTCCTGTGTGGCATCAACCGCCCCATCGGGCCCGCTGGCTACAATCTGTACAGCATCCGGCCCGCTGCAGGCATGAACAGGAAAAAACCGCGGATGGCTCATAGTGTCACCGGCTGCCAGTCTCCAGTCTTTGAGAAACACATATTGCAGATGATACACTGCATCCCCTTCAACACGAAGATGCGTATCTCGCCAATAGCCCATCTTGGGGTCTTTTCCCAGATAATCATCACCTACATTCATTCCCCCGGTGAAGCCCGTCAGCCCGTCAACCACGAGTATCTTGCGGTGATTGCGGTAATTGAAGCGGCGGTCCAGCAGCGAAGTAAGCGGCGGCAGAAAAAAGTGAACCTGCACTCCTGCGTTCTTGAGCGTATTCACGAATCTCCGGCTCAGCTGATGACTCCCAAGCCCATCACATAGCAGACGCACCCTAACCCCCTGACGCGCCTTGCGGATCATAATCTCCTGAAACTGCCTGCCAATATCATCATCCCGGAAAATATAAAACTCCATGTGGATATGCTCTTGCGCATTCTCCATCACATCCAGCATCGCCTTATAGGCGTCCCCGGCATTATTGAGCACCTGACATTGATTATGGCTTGTAATGTGGCTTTCTGACAGGCCTGAGAGCAAATGCAGCAGTTCTTTACGGTTCTCAAACCCCGGATTCCCGGTATCTGCCGTGCTTTTGACGATATGGATTTTGCCGGCAACATGGGCGCGGATCTCCCTCAGCAGGGACACACACCGTTTGCCAAGCTTCCGGCTCTGCCAATAATCCCGCCCGAGGAAATAATAGAACAGCAGCCCCAGCGGCGGACAGCAGAAGGTAATGCATATCCAGGCCAGTGCCCTCTGCGGACGGCGGAACTCCGATATAACGATAATGGCAATCTGTATGATAAAAAGACTTAAGATAACTGCGAATATCCTCATCCCGGACCTCCTAAAAGTTATGTTATTGAAGATGATCTACTACAGGTCTTGCCGTAACTCTCCTTCTTTATTCAAGCAAACCGTTGTCATGTTCGCCAGAGGAATGGAATACATAGAGTAGTAGGACGAATCGGATGAGCCCCGCTCTATAGCAATGTTGGATTCACTCAGTTCATACCACGCGGCTGCTAAAGGCCGCAGGAAGGAGATGTTATGAAGAGTCAGCCCGATCATAAAAAGATTACGCTGCTCGTCGTCCGTGAGGCCGGACGGCCTGTCAGACAGCTGCAGCTGTCCAAGCCGCTTGCCTTCGCCCTGCCTGCTGCGGCTGCCCTGTCTCTCTCCAGTCTGGTCACCTCCATGCATATTCATGCCTCCCGGTCCATTTCCGAGCTGGAAGCCGAAGCTGCGGCACTATCGCTGACGAATATCCGGATGGAGCTCAAGGTCGCCGACAAGGACCAGGCGTTGCTGCAGCTCCGCAGCCAGGTGACCGAGCTCTCGGAGGAAGCCCAGAGCATTAAAGACAAGCTGAAGAGTGTCTCTGAACTGGAGCAGCAACTGCAGTCGCTGATTGAGAAAGAGACGACCTCTTCTTCCGGTACAGACAATGAACCCACTGCCTCTGCAGCTTCTGCCGCAAGCAGCCAGCCGTTCATTGCCGCATCAGCCAAAGTTGCTGCAAGCGGAACTAAGGGAGACGTCAAGGGAACCATAAGCCGTTCAAGTACGGCTCCGTTCCTTGCAGAGCATCCATCAGACACCTCTTCCGGCACTTTGTCTGCAGTTGATTTCCGTTTCGGGGTAGTTACCGCTGCATTAGGAAGTACAGTGCCCCCCCAGGTCGGCGGAGAGTACATCGCTGTATATGCCAATGACCCGCTGGAGCTGGTTCAGGAAACAAGAGACGACTACGAAGAAATAAAAACGATGCTGGAGGAAATGGTCAGCCGTATCTCCACTACAATTACAGAGGCCGAAAAAGCCAACACCCTGGAGGCTAACCTGCAGGCCAAGAAGGCAAGTGAAGAAAAAGCGAGACTGGCCCCGGCTGTCCTCTGGCCCACAGGCTCGAAGGTGATCACCTCCAGCTTCGGTTATCGTTCCGATCCCTTCAAGGGGGTCTCTGCCTACCACTCCGGAATCGATATTGCCGGCCGCATCGGTGACCCTGTATACGCAGCGATGGAAGGTGTGGTCACTTCTGCCGACCAGCTGGGCGCCAGAGGCAAATATATCATTATCAAGCATGCGAACGGGCTGGAAACCTGGTATATGCATTTGAACGGCATGGTGGTCTCGCCCGGTGACAAGGTCAGCAAAGGGGAGCAAATTGGTATGCTCGGCAATACCGGACGCAGCACAGGTCCCCATCTCCATTTCCAGGTTGTGAAGCAGAATAAGCCGGTGAATCCGCTGAATTATGTTAAACCTTAAGAATACAAGGAGGAATGCAGGCATGTGGAACAAACGCAAACAAAGTGCTCCATATAAATCGACCGATTCACTTATCGGACATGGAGGCACACTTGAAGGTAAAGTCCATTGCGATACCAATCTGCGGATTGAAGGGAATTTCAGCGGGGAAATCCTGTGCCAGGGGACAGTTACGGTCGGCGAACAGGGAACGGTCCACTCCAGCATTAAGGCGCAGGAGGTTATTATTGCCGGCAAGGTCTACGGCGACGTGACCGCCAACCAGAAGCTGATCATGACCGAAACCGGACAGCTGCACGGTAATATCGCAGCCGGCGCACTGAGTATTATGGAAGGCAGCGTGCTGAACGGGTCCGTAGCCATGGCCGAACAGCCCGCCACAGAGACAGCGGGCGGGCTTCAGGCAGATGGTTCTACGGACAAGGCAGGTAAGCGGGGTTCCCATAAACAGAACAAACTGGAAGCAGGCTGAGCGGGCATAACCCCGCATATGCTTGCTTCCAGTCCTTGTAGAGCCTTTTACCACATTAAGCTGCGACATCTCTTTTACGGAATACAACCCAAGAGACGAGCATGAAAATAACGTAATACACCGCGAGGACAGCAATTGCGAATCCTAACGTAGCGCCTCCAGGGCCGGTGTCCGACAGCAGATAGCCGCTTAGATTCATATGGGCAAAAATCAGATAGTTAGCCCACTCATACCGTTCCGGGCTGAAGATGGCGATAAAGATATCTTTGGTGAACATGATGGACAGCGACAGTACAATCGCAAGGCCGCTGGAACGAAATACGCTGGAGATCATAAAGGCAATGGCTGCTGTGAGAAACAGCTCAATGTAGGCGCACATAATCGTCAGAAAAACGTATTCCCCCTGGCTCCAGGCCATCGTCGGCCCCCCTATCGAATCCACGGCCGAGGACGAGAAAATCAGGGCTGAGCCATAACCAAACACGATCAGCAGCAGAGTGCTAAACAAGCTGAAGAGCACCATCGATATATATTTCGAGAGCAGGATTTTGGAGCGGCTCCAAGGGCGGATCAGCAGCAGCTTAATCGTTCCCCAGGTGAATTCGCCCGCAACGGAGTCAGCAGCCACCAGGGCTGTGAAGATGGTGTTCAGGAAAAAAGCGATCGCTACGGTAGTCTGGAAGCTGTCCCATAACCCGATCGTTACCTCATTGCCTCCACTGGTGAAATGGATTAGCGCCGGAAACAGCGCACTCATAACCGCCAGAATGAACAGCATAATCCATGTCCGCAGACGTCTGTAAATTTTGATATTCTCATTATGTATGAGAGCAGCGAACTCACCCAATGCCTTCACCTCCTGTAATCTCCAAGAATTGATCTTCCAGTGACCGGAACAGCGGCTTGATGCTGTACACTTTAATTCCGCCGGCCACCAGCTTCGCGTTGAGCTCGGCAATTTCCTCCCGCACCGCCTCTACAGCAATGCCCCCGTCCTTCACCACTCCACGGCCCATCAGTTCCAGCGCAGCTTCAGGCTGATCCACTTCGAACAGGGTCTCACCCACCGGCACCAGCACATTGCCTACAGCTTTAAGCTGTTTCACTTCGATCAGGCGGCCGTTCTGGATAATCGCCACACTATCACACATGAGTTCCATTTCAGCAAGCAAATGGCTGGAGACAAAAACAGTAGTACCTTCCTTCTGGCACAGCAGGCGCAGATAATCGCGCAGCTCACGGATGCCCTGCGGGTCCAGCCCGTTGGTCGGCTCATCGAGAATCAGCAGCTTCGGCCGGTGCAGCAGTGCCTGGGCCACACCCAGCCGCTGGCGCATCCCCAGAGAATAGGTCTTAACCTTGTCGTTGATTCTCTGGCCGAGACCTACCAGCTCTACTACTTCACTAATCCGCTCCTTGGTCACACCGGGGACCATGCGGGCATACTGGCGCAGGTTCTGGTATCCGGTAAGGAACTTGTACATTTCCGGATTCTCCACAATAGCCCCTACATTCGCTATCGCCTCTTCAAAATGGTCTTTAATACTGCGTCCGCAGATGAGAATATCCCCGCGGCTAATGGAAATAAGCCCTACCATCATGCGGATGGTAGTTGTTTTACCGGCACCGTTCGGACCCAGGAATCCGAAGATTTGCCCGGGCGGAATATCGAGGGTCAAGTCATTGATCAGCGTTTTGGAGCCGATCTTTTTGGTAACCCCCATCAGGCTGGCCACAGGTTTCACAACTTCTGCCGTATTCGGCATAACTTCACTTCCTTTCGTCGGTTTGGATGAAACGGACTTGCGCTTTCGGATAAGGTGACTAATAGAAGAACTGAAGAGGCTCCAATGCAGATGTTAGCCGTAACTGCGGTGAATGTTTGGACTTCCGGCCGCTGTTGTCTGCAGATTTCTTGATTCATACCGCTTTTGCGGTGGAAATCCGCAGACTGCTTATGCTTCCGATGCTAGCTTTCCTACGGAAAGCTTTCAGGCGGACGCTACCGCTCCTACAGTTCCAAACTTCCCCTCCGCTACTCCCATCTTAATATTGTCTCTTTCAGTTCAAGCTATATTAACCTTATCGCTGTATCAGCAACCCGTTTCATACATTTTTATATTCTACCATAGCTTTCCTTTTTCCTGAAATTAGGAAAGAAATGCAGTAATAGTAAAAGGGACAGTATCTTCCCCGTCTGATACGGGTAAGAATACTGTCCCTTGATCGTATAGTGCACACCGGCAATACCGGATGCATTTAAAAGTTGAAACCTTAAACCTTAGCCGCCGACACGGGCAAGCTCACGCATATTCGCTTCAAAAGCAGCCATCAGGGCAGCTTCGCCGGTCAGGCCATTCTGCTCCACCTTGCGGATCTGCTCCATCATCCGTTTGTAATCCTTCGGAATGACACGGGCAAACTTCGGCAGGGCCTGATCCCATGAATCGAGAATCGCTCTGCCCGCATTGCTGTCTGTAAGCTCGGTATGACGGGTAATCAGGCTATGCAGCTCAGCGATCTCATCCGCCTCCTCCACACGCTCCAGCAATACCATTTCCAGGTTACAGCGTTTGATGAACGTGCTGTCCGGATCATATACGTAGGCGATACCGCCTGACATCCCTGCCGCAAAGTTGCGGCCGGTTTCACCCAGAACAACCACACGGCCGCCAGTCATGTATTCGCAGCCGTGGTCGCCCACGCCTTCAACGACTACATTCGCCCCGGAGTTGCGGACTGCGAAACGTTCACCCGCAATCCCGCTGACATAAGCTTCGCCGCCAGTCGCTCCATACAGCGCCGTATTCCCGATGATGATATTATCTTCAGCGGCAAAGGTTGCCTTACGGGACGGTCTGATAATCAGCTTGCCCCCGGACAGCCCTTTACCGACATAGTCATTGGAGTCGCCTTCGACCGTAATCGTGATGCCCTTCGGTACGAATGCGCCCAGACTTTGTCCGGCCGAGCCTGTGAAATACAGCTTGATGGTGTCATCCGGCAGACCTGCTGCGCCATATTTGCGCGTCAGCTCGCTGCCCAGAATCGTACCCACTGCACGGTTGACGTTCGTGATCGGCAGGGATGCTTCAACTGCTGTGCCGGATTCCAGTGCAGGAGCGGCAATATCGAGCAGGTGAGTCATATCCAGCGTTTCTTCCAGGCCATGATTCTGGTGTTTGCTGCGGAAGCGTGTGCTTCCTTCCGGCATAGCCGGTGTATGCAGCAGGCTGTTCAGATCGACACCCTTCTTCTTCCAGTGGGTCGAAGCCTGAACCGCATCCAGGCAATCCGTGCGGCCGACCATTTCTTCAATGGTGCGGAAGCCGAGCTCAGCCATAATCTCGCGCAGATCCTGTGCTACAAAGGTCATGAAGTTAACGACATGCTGCGGATCTCCCATGAAGTTCTTGCGGAGCTCCGGATTCTGCGTAGCAACGCCGACCGGGCAGGTATCCATCTGACACACACGCATCATGATACAGCCTACAGCTACCAGCGGTGCAGTAGCGAAGCCGTATTCTTCAGCGCCAAGCAGAACAGCTACTGCCAGATCACGCCCGCTGAGCATCTTGCCGTCTGTTTCCAGTACAACACGGTCGCGCAGATTGTTCAGCATCAGTGTCTGGTGTGTCTCAGCCAGACCCAGCTCCCAAGGCAGTCCGGCATGACGGATGGAGTTCATCGGTGAAGCACCGGTGCCGCCGTCATAGCCGCTGATCAGGATAATATCGGCACGGCCTTTGGCCACACCGGCAGCAATGGTGCCTACGCCGACTTCGGATACAAGCTTAACGTTAATATTGGCACGAGGATTGGCATTCTTCAGATCATAGATCAGCTCTGCCAAATCCTCGATCGAGTAAATATCATGATGCGGCGGCGGTGAGATCAGACCTACACCTGCTGTAGAGCCGCGGACTTCGGCAACCCAAGGATATACCTTGCGGCCCGGAAGCTGTCCGCCTTCACCCGGCTTAGCGCCTTGTGCCATCTTGATCTGGATCTCGTCGGCATTCACCAGATAGTTCGAGGTTACGCCGAACCGTCCCGATGCCACCTGCTTGATCGCACTGCGGCGGGAATCGCCGTTAGCGTCCGGAATGAAGCGCGCCGGATCTTCCCCGCCTTCGCCGGTATTGCTCTTGCCGCCGATACGGTTCATCGCAATGGCCAATGTCTCATGGGCTTCCTTGCTGATCGAGCCGAAGGACATGGCGCCGGTCTTGAAGCGTTTCATGATCGATTCCGCCGGTTCTACCTCATCAAGCGAAACGGGTGCATTAGTCGATTTGAACTGCAGCATCGAGCGCAGAGTCTGGTGTTTCTCGCTTTCGCCCTGAACAAGTGCCGCATATTTCTTGTACATCTCGTAATCTCCGCTGCGTACGGAATGCTGCAGCAGATGAATCGTCTGCGGGTTGAACAGATGCTCTTCCCCGTCACTCCGCCACTGGTATTCACCGCCGGAATCCAGCACCTTGTCGTTGCCGTCTTTGTCGGTGAAGGCTCGGTTATGGCTGGCAAGTGCTTCTAGAGCCACTTCCTCCAGGCCAATTCCCCCGATACGGGATGGTGTCCAGGTGAAGTAACGGTCTACGAACTCCGAGTTCAGGCCTACAGCTTCAAAAATCTGTGCGCCGCGGTAAGATTGAATTGTGGATATCCCCATTTTGGACAGGATTTTTACAACACTCTTCGTAGCTGCCTTGATATAGTTCTTCACAGCCTTCTCATGCGAGATTCCGCGGAGCAGGCCTTGGCCGATCATATCATCCAGACTCTCAAAGGCCAGATAAGGGTTGACCGCACTGACACCATAACCAAGCAGAAGCGCATAATGATGAACTTCACGCGGTTCACCGGATTCCAGCAGGATACTGACCTTGGTCCGTGTTCCCGAGCGGATCAGATGGTGATGCAGGCTGGAGACAGCCAGCAGCGCCGGAATAGCAGCATTGTCGCGGTCTACCCCGCGGTCTGACAGAATAAGAATATTATGTCCTTTGGCCATAACACGGTCTGCCGCCTCATTCATACGCTCCAGAGCGATACGCAGCCCTTCCGCCCCCAGCTCTGCCGGGAAGAGAATCGGAATGGACATCGATTTGAAGCCGGCACGGCGTACATGACGCAGCTTGGCGAAATCCTCGTTCGAGAGAATCGGAGAATCCAGCGAGATCTGACGACAGCTCTCCGGTTCTGCTTTGAGCAGATTGCGTTCAGGCCCGATCGTTGTTGCCGTGGACGTTACCAGTTCTTCACGGATCGCATCAATCGGCGGGTTGGTTACCTGGGCAAACATTTGTTTGAAGTAGTTGTAGAGCCGCTGCGGACGGTCAGACAGTACCGCCAGCGGTGAATCATAACCCATGGACCCGACAGCTTCGGCACCTGTGGATGCCATAGGCTCCAGCACCTTGCGCAGATCTTCAAAGGTATAACCGAACGACTGCTGAAGTTGCTGCACGTTATCATGCTTCGGATTCGGCAGCTCCGGTGCTTCCGGAAGCTCATCGAGGCTGATCAGGTGCTCATCCAGCCAATCCTGATAAGGCTGCTGCGAAGCAATTTCAGCCTTGACCTCTTCATCAGAGATAATACGGCCCTGCTTCGTATCCACAAGCAGCATACGGCCCGGTCTCAGGCGGTCTTTGTATAGTACATCCTCTGCCGGGATGTCTAGGACTCCCGCTTCGGAGGACAGAATGATCAGATCATCTTTGGTGACATAATAACGCGCAGGACGAAGACCGTTACGGTCGAGGATCGCCCCGATTTGCACGCCGTCGGTGAAGCCCATTGCGGCAGGCCCGTCCCATGGCTCCATCAGGGTGCTGTGGAATTCATAGAAGGCTTTCTTCTTCTCGTCCATGCTGTCATGATTGCTCCAAGGCTCAGGAACCATCATCATCGCAACATGCGGCAGGGAGCGTCCGCTCAGGTACAGGAACTCGAACGTATTATCGAACATCGCAGTATCGGAGCCGTCGGGGTTAACCACCGGCTTGATCTTGCCGAGATCCTCGCCGAACACTTCGCTCTTGAACAGCGACTGGCGGGCATGCATCCAGTTCACATTGCCGCGAAGGGTGTTGATTTCGCCATTGTGAATCATGAAGCGGTAAGGGTGGGCACGTTCCCAGCTTGGGAAGGTATTGGTACTGAACCGGGAGTGGACAAGCGCAATCGCCGACTCCAGCTTCTCATCCTGCAGATCCAGGTAGAACTGTCCAACCTGTACAGTAGTCAGCATGCCCTTGTATACGATCTTCTTGCAGGATAAACTCGGTACGTAGAAGGATTCCCCCTCTTCTGCTCCGCCGTAGCGGATCGACAGCTCCGCACGTTTGCGGATCACGTACAGCTTGCGTTCAAAAGAAAGATCATCCTTAATTCCTTCAGAGCGGCCGATAAATACCTGCCGCACATAAGGCTTGGCAGCCTTGGCCGTCTTGCCGAGCATTTCGTCAAAGGTAGGCACATCGCGGTAGCCGAGCACCTGCTGGCCCTCTTCAGCGATAATCTCGCTCAGGAGCGCCTCATGGCGGGTCCGGATCTCCTCGTTATGAGACAGAAAGATCATGCCCACGCCGTAATGGCCCTGTTCCGGCAGCTCAAAGCCAAGCTTCGCTGCTTCGCCGGCAAAGAAACGGTGCGGAATCTGCAGCATAATGCCGGCTCCGTCACCAGAGTTCGGCTCGCTTCCCTGGCCTCCCCGATGCTCCATATTAAAGAGCATAGTCAGAGCATTGCTAACAATATCATGGGACGGTTTGCCTTTAATATGGGCAACAAATCCCATGCCGCAAGCGTCTTTTTCGAACTGAGGATCATAAAGGCCCTGTTTGCCGGGCAGTTCAGTGTGTCTCATCATACGCAACCTTTCTATTATAAAGTAGACGGAATTCCAGGAAAATTTTTCAGAGGAAAATCTTAATAATTATTCAAGCCAGATTGGTTATATTATTTTATCATCGACCTGACATGAGCGCAATTTAAACTTTTTTATGAGCTTGATTAACAAATGCTTTTGCAGCGCAGCTTTAGCGGATAAAAGCGTAAAAAATCTTCTCAGTGCATAATTATGCATAAAAGACGAATAAGTTCTTATGCATTGAAAGCGTTTCATTTATTTTCCTGCCATCGGTATGGCACTTTTTTTACCCATTTAGTTTTCTGTATAAGCCAAAAACGCCCCCTCAGGGGCGTTTTTGTGTCCTCATATTTACAAGAAAATGTGTTCCATTATACAGTCAAAACTTGTTCACTTTTCAGCAGAGCTTCATTACCGCGGTCACGGGTCATGAAGTAGGTGAAGGTAAGCGCCAGGAATACTATGCCGTAAGCGGCCAGCAGTCCGGCATCATTCCACATCGAGCTGAAGTCGCCAGTGGAGATGACTGCCTTGAAGCCTTTGACACTATAAGTCATCGGCAGCAGCGGATTGAAGATCTTCATCCAGTTAGGAATCAGCTCCAGCGGGAACGTACCCGCACTCGTAGTCAATTGGAAGATCAGAATCAGGATGACTACGAAACGGCCCGGCTGGTCAAGCCAGGTTACGATCGCCTGGATCATCCACATGAAGGCAAGACTGGTGATGAAGGAGAAGGCGTAGAACAAGCCTACACTCTGCACTTCAAGGCCCAAGCCGTACAGAACAATCAGGATGGCGAGAAGTGCCTGGAGCAAGCTCATCATGGAGAACGTAAGAGTACGGCTCATGAACCGGTTGAACCGGCTGGCTCCGATCACTTCAGATTCACGCATCGGAATAACAATCGTACAGATCAGTGCGCCTACGAACAAACCGAGAGACAGGAAGTAAGGGGCGAATCCTGTTCCATAGTTCGGTACCTTGCTGACTTTCACTTCTTCAATCTGTACCGGCTGGGCAAACATGGATACCAGCGCATCGCTCTTGTTCACAGCATTAGTCTGCGTTGCAGCATCGCCCAGCTTGCTGGCCAGCTCACCGGAGCCTGCTTTCAGCTCATCCAGACCGTCCTTGAGCTGGCCTGCTCCGTCACTCAGCTGCTTCGAGCCGTCAGCTACAGAGCTGAGGCCGCTGCCAAGCTGTCCTGCGCCGCTCAGCAGCTTCGCTGTACCGGCTTCAAGCGCCTTGCCGCCGTCTGCCAGCTTCGCACCGCCTGCGGCCGCTTCGTCCAGCTTCGCGCCGAACTGCTGCATGCCTGCCGACAGCTTAGCACCGCCTGCTGCAAGTGTGCCCGCGCCAGCCGCCAGCTGCTGCTGGCCTTCCAGCAGCTGTGCGCTGCCGGCGTTCAGCTGCTGCGCTCCGGCATGCAGCTGCGTTACACCTGCATCAAGCTGCTGGGAACCGCTGTGCAGCTGATTCGCTCCCTGCACCAGCTGCTCCTGGCCGCTGTGCAGTGCCGTTGCTCCTGCCAGCAGCTGCTCCTGGCTCTGGTCCAGCTGTGCAGTGCCGGTCGCCACTGCTGTACTTGCCGCCAGCAGCTTCTGTACATCCGGGCTTGCCGCAAGCTGCGGGTTCGATTTCGCCAGTGCCTGCAGACCGTCTGCTACCGCCTTGGCTCCGGCTGCCGCTTTCGCGCTGCCTTCCTTCGAAGCCGTAAGACCGGCTTCGAGCTTCGCGCTGCCTTCTGCGGAAGAGGTCAGACCCGCTTCCAGCTTCGCGCTGCCGTCCACCACCGACTTCGTGCCAGCCTGCAGCTTGGCGGTTCCGTCTACGGCCGACTGTGTGCCGTCCTTGAGCGAAGCCGCTCCGGCTGCAGTCTTCTGCAGCCCTGCATCAAGCTGCTTGCTGCCTGCTGCCGACTGGGTTACACCATCCTGCAGCTGCTTATGTGCTGCGGACAACTGCTGAAGCCCTCCGGCCAGCGTGCTGCTGCCGGCTTCCAGAGCCGCTGCTCCGGTATTCAGATCCGTCACACCCTGGGTAAGCGGCGCTACACCATCGAGCAGCTTGCCGGTGCCTTCAGTCAGGACAAGCAGATTGTCCTTCAGCTTAAGCGCTCCGTCATCCAGCTTGGTGGCACCGTCAGCAAGCTTGGTGGCGCCGTCCCCGGCTTCGCCAAGCCCGCTGGCGATATCCGTGATTTTATCAAATACAGATTCGGTATACGCTTCTGTGATCTTGGCAGACACTTTAGTCTTGATATCCTTCACTGCCGTGCCGCCGATCTGGCCAGCCAGGAAGTTGTAGCCTTCATTCGGCTCGTAGATGATTTTGGCCGGCTGCGGATCTGCATCCAGCAGGGTAGTAGCTTTGGCCGAGAAGTCTTCCGGAACAATAATCGCCATATAATAGGTATTGTCCGCAAGTCCGGCTTCCGCTGCTTCACGGCTGACGAAATTCCACTTGAACCCGTCCGTCTTCTTCAGCTCCGCCACCAGGTCTGATCCGGCGCTCAGCTTGGAGCCTTCATAATCAGCACCTTTATCTTCATTTACGACAGCGACCGGAAGCTCGTTCATTTTACCGTAAGGGTCCCAGAATGCCTTCAGGAATAATCCGCTGTACAGTACAGGAATGAACAGAATGGCAAACATGGAAATACGCATCTTGGGATTCTTAAAAACCGCGCCAAGGTCCTTGATAAACACGGATAAAGATTTCATTCTGGTTCTCTCCTTCTAATCATATGCTCTCTTTAAAATGCTATAAATTCCTCTGAAATGATATTTTCGTGAATGTTACAGTAACACTGGTTGACCATTTTCCCCATTCAGTCAGTCAAGAGCAAAAAAAATTTGCCTGTTCACATCAGGGAAAGCGCAGGTTCACAGACGCCGTCCCTATACCGGACTTAAATTCTACTGTGACAGGCCTTCTGCCAAAAATAAATGAAAGTAGCATTTAATCTGCTCTTTGGTCAAAGGCACATGCACCTTGCTCAGTTCAGCAGTAAGTACGATATAAAGCCTGAACATTACTACCGAGACAATCTGGGGATCGCAGGGTTTGATCTCCCCTTGACGGATTGCCTGTTCCACCTCCCGTTCCAAATATTCAAGTACGACACTCTCGATCTTGTCGAGCCCATCACCGGCCTGCGGCGTTCCGAAATCACGACTTTCCTGGGACAGCTTGATGAATAGCTCATGTTCGCTCCGAAATTCCAGCAGGGCGTCCAGCACGCGGTGCAGATTATCAAAAAACGGCTTGTCGCGTTTAATCTCCCGCTCGGCGATTCTTTTCATCTCAATAATGACATCTCGCAGAATCTCGTCAAATAATTGTTCCTTGTTCGTAAAAAAGGTATAAATCGTCCCTTTGCCGACATTGGCAATCTTGGCGACCTGATCCATTGTAGTTGCCTTATAGCCGAATAATGAAAAAGATTTCGTCGCCGCCTGAAGCACCTGCTGCCTTCGATCTACCACAGCCACCCGTGCACTCCCTTTCGTCAGGAAATATCATTGCGTCCGCGTTCTGACCAATTTACTAATCCGGTCACTCGGTCAAGACCAACTTTATCACGATGCTCCTGCCAATGCAATACTTGTGCCCAACTTTTTTTATTTTATTGCAGTGTTTTAACTTTCTATTTACGTCTTATTTGTATAATGTGAGAAAAGAAGCAAAAACCCTAGTATAATATAATAGAACATGAACATGGGATCTCGAATGAACCGATGAAGAGAACTCGTAATTCTACCCATGATGGAAAGTAGCAGGTGAACTTATGCGAAAGAAAAGAGTACTGCTGTTTTCGGAAGGCTTCGGCACGGGCCATACAGGGGCAGCCTATGCTCTGGCCGAAGGAATAAGACTGCTGAGTCCGGATGTGCAGTGCCGGGTCATTGAGCTTGGAAAATTCCTCAATCCTACGGTCGCACCATGGATTCTTTCCGCTTACCGCAAAACAGTCAGCAGCCAGCCAAAGCTGGTCGGCATGATGTATAAGACCCAATATCATAAATCACTGAACCGGTTGACTAAGCTGGCTCTTCACCGGATTTTTTATACACATGCCTCACAGGTCATAGAGCAGCTTAAACCCGATTTGATTATCTGCACTCATCCGATTCCGGCCGCAGTCATCTCCAGATTGAAGCAGCAGGGGCTGGATGTCCCGCTCTACACGCTGATTACAGATTATGATGCTCACGGCAGCTGGGTGAACGCCGAAGCCGACCGCTATCTCGTCTCTACTTCACGCGTCAAATCGATTCTTACCGGACGGGGCGTATCTCCTGAGCTGGTGACGGTTACCGGCATCCCGGTGCATCCGAAGTTCTGGGAGCGCCATAGCAAGACTCAGCTCCGCAAGGAGCTGGGGCTCGCCGACATTCCTACCGTGCTCATTATGGGCGGCGGCTGGGGGCTGATGTTCGGGAAGGACATCATGAATTCGCTCACGGCCCGGATGGATGAGATCCAGCTTATATTCTGTATGGGCAGCAATGACAAGCTGGTAGCCAAAATGAAAGCCAACCCGCTGCTGGACCATCCCAATGTAAAGATTCTCGGCTACAGCAGCGAGATCAACAAATTAATGGATGCTTCCGATCTGCTGATTACGAAGCCGGGCGGAATGACCTGTACTGAAGGTCAGGCCAAAGGCATTCCGATGCTGTTCTACAGCGCCATCCCGGGGCAGGAAGAGAAGAACAGCCAGTATTTTGTAGAGCTGGGGCTGGCCGAGGTACTTGATTCGGAAGTGGTGAACAAATGGTTCTCCATGCTGCTGCATGAATATGCCGGACTTGAATTACAGCGGAAACGCCGGACTTCCCCTGAACGCCAGCAGCCTCAGCATTGTGCAGCTACTGTGCTCCAGCTGCTGGGCAAGCCCGCCAGCCAAGCTGTTGCCGAATCCGAGTCGTGGAGCTCCCCCTCACAGGTGCGCAATGAAGAGGCCGTCTATGTCACCCCGTAGACGGACCCCGGTGAACAACAACATAAAGAACCTCCAGCCACTGGTAAGCGTGGATTTGGAGGTTCTTTTGCATTACATAAGATGAGAATGCAGCGGAAACCTTCTCCGCGCGCAACCAGCGTGAATTCGGATGGCAAGAATGTAACAGTGATTATTTGTAGAAGGTATGATTGCCGATGGTCTTAAGGAGTGTCCGTGAATGATGCACAGTAAGATCCTGCGCGAGCGTCAGCGATAAGAAGAAGTACGTGTCATCCGTAACTTCCTTAACTCCCATAAGTGCAGCATTAACAGCCTTGATACTGTCTGCGTTGGGCTTCACACGCTTTAGACGGCCGTTGGCGACAGGACTGAATTGGCTTTTTTGATAGATTACATCATGAATGGTATCGGGAAAATTGGCTGACCGCAGCCGGTTCAGAACAACGTTGGCAACTGCCACCTTGCCCTGGTACGGTTCGCCTTCTGCTTCTGCCATGACGATTTTTTGCAGCAGTAGCAGGTCTTCTTCGGATACGGCGTAGCTCCAGGTAGCTTCAGCTTGCTGCTCCTGGCTTAGTAGCTTGGTCCGAGAGAAGAACAATGTTGCGGGGGGATGTTGCTGAGTTGCCGCTTTGACTTTATTTACGCTCGTTGTCCCCTTGGCCGCTTTCTTCAGCGCTTGCGCCGCTGACGGCGTTGCTTTCACCACAGTTACCTTAGCCTTAGGCTTAGGCTGAACGGCGCCCGTCTTCGCAGCCTCTTGACGCTGCAGCTTCTCGGGGCTTAACCATCCGGCGCTTACCATGCGGGCCCAGGTGTGGACCGGTTCGGCAGCTGTGGTGTAAAGCATGGGAATCATTGTGCTGGATGAAGGGCTTGTCCTATATACAGCAGATGCAGCTTTTGGAACACGGGGCTCCAGAGACTCATGGCCGGCAGACTTCAATTTACCCATTTCTATTACATTCTCCCCGGTAGCAGCAGATCCTTCGGGGTTCATCAAACTTATCGCTGAGAAAGACACTAAAATTACGCTAACCAGCAGCGCAATACAGCGGCTCTGTTTAAATATTAACATTATTTACCTCCTATTTTACGGCACACTCCTATTGTATGTAACCGAAAATGGAAGCTTTGAAAACTTTCTTGTCGATTTATGTTGAGAAAAATGTAAATTTTTCGGTCATTTCATACATAGGAATGGCATGCATCCTGGTAGCATACACCACAAAAGCATCCACCGTCCAGCCTAAGTCTGGAAGTAAATTGCCTGCGGGACGTCCCTTTACCCGTAAATTTTCCAGCCGCTCCAGCGTAAACGGCTGCTCCTCACGGTATTTGCGGGCCACTGTCAAATGGGGATTATACGTTCGCGTTTCCGCCGTGAATCCTAACGGAAGTGTCGCCGAAACCACCTTTTTCTGCAGCTCCCTGAGCGGCTCAAGCTCCCCGGAAACCCCCGTCCAGAGCACTCTTGGCGAGTCCGGGAGGCCGAATGTGCCCCATTCTCCGAGCTTCAGCTGAAAGCCTTTGCTTGACAAGGAAACTTTCCGGAGCGCCGCGAACAGGGCCGGGATATCCTCCTTCGGAGTGTCGCCAAGAAATTGCAGCGTAATATGGAAATCTTCAAAATGTGTCCATCTGGCAAATTTAAGTCCGGAAGACACGCGGGCAGACTCATTTTTAAGATAATAGCGCAATGCTTCCGGCAAAGGTATAGCGATAAACAGACGCTCAAATTCTTGCTCCGGCTCCTTATGTTCCATTCTAATTTCACCTTTCCAGGCAGATTTGTTATGCTTATTCTATACTTATCGTCCATTTCTCTACTGAAATGTAGAATAGGAGGGAACCAACATGACTAAATCCATCGTTTGTATGCAGCATTTATCAGATGGGCAGCAGGAGCTGATCCGCGCCGCTGCACCAGATTATACCCTTACCCTCGGAGATTCCAGGAATCCGGACCTTGAGCTGCTCTCCGGTGCGGAAATTATCATCGGCTGGGGAAAAGGCGCCAGTGATACCCTTCTGCGCCAGGGTTCACCGCTGCGCTGGGTCCAGGCCTGGTCTGCCGGTGTGGAGAAACTTCCGCTTGAAGCCATGCATGAACGCGGGATTCTGCTGACGAATGCCAGCGGTGTTCATGCCGAACCGATTACTGCCGTTATCTTCAGCTTCATGCTGATGTTCACCCGGAACATGCATACCGCTATCCGCAACCAGCAGAACCGCCGCTGGCATTCGGATGGACAAGAGAGTGAATTGACCGGCAAGACGGCAGTGATTGCCGGAACTGGCTCCATCGGCAGTGAAACCGCCAGAATTGCCAAGGCTTTCCGTATGAAGACGATCGGTGTGAGCCGTTCCGGCCGGCCGGTTGACGGCTTCGATGAGGTCTTCACGACCGGACAGCTGAAGGATTCCGTGAGCGACGCCGATTTTATTATCAACACTTTGCCGATCACCGACGAGACGCAGGGAATATTCGATGCAGACATCTTCTCCGCTGCCAAGCAGGGGGCTTATTACATTAATATTGGCCGCGGAGCGACTACCAATACGGACGATCTAATCTCAGCGCTGCACAGCGGACAGCTTGCCGGTGCCGGACTCGATGTCTTCGAGAAAGAGCCGCTGCCGGAGGATCACCCTCTGTGGGGGATGGAGCAGGTCATCATGACCCCTCACTGTGCCGGGGTAACCGACCGTTACGCGGACCGGGTAGTGGATATTTTCGTTGAGAACATGAAGGCCTATCTGGAGTCCGGAACGCCTTCACTCAATCTGGTCGACTACAGCCGCCAATATTAAGCCTCCGCCGCCTGGGCTGGCGGGGTTGCTGTGGGATATGCGGACCTGTTTGTAACTTGCGGGTTTAAAGGTGCCTCCTGCGGCTAAATGTTGTACATATTACAACATTGGATGTTAGATAAAAGGGTTTTCTAGAGAATTGTTGTATGAAATACAACAATTCTCTCGTTAATCTGCCGGATGGAGGCGAAATGATGCCTTTTGTACAACAATTTTCCGTTAACGTCGATCTTTTGAGGAAAATGTTGTATTTTGTGCAGGATTTCAACTATATAGACTATAGATTGTGCTGGAAAGTACCTTGCTCCGTAGAACCCTGCACTGGCAAGACTCCTGCGCGGACAAGTCTATTGTGAACTAGCTAGTGCGGAGTGCATTGCAATTACTTTAATTGTATTTCCTGCAGTTAAATAACGGCGAAAAAACGGATTTGCCCGGTTAACTGTATTCTGTACAACTAAAATAGCAGTACGTCTTTTTTCCCGGAGTATGGGGGATTTTAACTGCAGAGAATGCAATTAAAGTCCTCGCAGCACAATAACCGATCGCTTTAGTTGCACAAAATACAGTTAGTTAGTACTTAGGCAGCGCGAATTTCGTCATCAATTAGCCAAGGAGTTCGAGCCTGCAGTTCGAGCTAGGAGCCGGGGCCATCTGAAAAATCACCCGTTCAAGCTGAAAAGCAATATAGCTTTGCTCCCCCTGCTTTATCCCCAAGACAAAAAAAACAGCCTCTGCTAACCTAAGCAGAGGCTGTTTTTATATTCCCACATCACTATATAGTTTGAACTTGAGATTTACAACTAGGGAGAAGTGGCGGAAGAGAAGTTTGGAACTGTAGGAGCGCTAGCGTCCGCCTTTGTTCACGGATTTCCACCGCTACTAGCGGTATAAATCAAGAAATCCGGGAACAACAGCGGCCGGAAGTCCAAACATTCTCTGCAGTCACGGCGTATCCCTAAGTATTAGAATTTCACTGCTTCAGCCTATATAGCCCCCCTCACACTTGAAACCGAGTGACCGACTCCTTAAGCTCAGTAAGCAGCAGCTTCAGATGCTCGATGCCGTTGGCCACTTCCGTAGTCGCGCTGAGCTGCTCGTGAGCCGAAGCTGAAGTCTCTTCTACACCGGCCGCAGATTGCTGGGCGAGTGCCGAGATATGCTGGCTGAACTCGTTCATGGTTTCACTGGCTCCGGTCATCTGCTCCAGATCCTTGGCCATTCCTTCCACCGTGAGCGCCATTACCCCCACCGAGCCGTTGATATCGGCCAGGGCTTCGCCCGTCTCGACAATCTGCCGGCTGCCCTCTTCCGTCTTCGCCACGCCGCCGCGCAACTGCTCAACCATCGCTCTGGAGTCATGCTGGATTCCCTGTGTAATTCCGGTAATCTCCGCTACGGTCCGCTGCACATCCTCCGACAGCTTGCGCACCTCCTGTGCTACTACCGCGAAGCCCCGGCCGCTGTCACCGGCTCTCGCCGCTTCAATGGCCGCATTAATCGCCAGCAGATGCGTCTGCTCGGAGATGCTGCGGATGGAGCCCACAAGCCGGAAGATCCCCTCGTTCTTGCGGTTCAGCTCCTCCACCGTGTCCATAGACTGCGATACAGCGTCCGCAATCTGGTTCATTTGCGCCACCGAGCTTTCCATGAGCGCTTTGCCTTTTTCACCCTTCTGCCGCACCTGCTCCGAATGAAGCGAGAGGTCAATTCCCCTGCCGGCAAAATTCTCAATTATAGCGTTTAACTCCTCCACCGCCTTAGAAGCATCTACCGCTGCTTCGGCCTGGCTTCCGGAGGCTTTGGCCAGCTCTTCCATGGTCAAGGCAATCTGGCTGCTGCCCTCCTTGGTATCGGAAATCGTATGCATCAGCTCATCGCCCTGTTCCGAAATCACCTCGGAGACATTTCTGATCCGGTTCACCATTTCCAGCAAGGTACGGTTAGTTTCGTTAACGGTCTTGGCAAGCTGGCCGATTTCATCCATATTGCCGATCAGGGTATCCTCTGCGGTCAGATCACCGCCGGAGATCCGTTGCAGGTGTACGGTTACCTTTTTAAGCGGATTGATCATGGTCTTACGGATCACCATGTTAATCATTCCGATGACTACCAGGACAATCAGCACAGTTACAATACTCAACGTCAGGGAAGTGTGGAAAATCTTCTCGGAAACTTTGCCCTCACTCGCTGCTTCATCCTGAGTGTGTGCAACAAGCGCGTCCAGATCAATCTGCATCGAATTAAACGCCTCAATCCCCTTGTGGGATACCTCCAATGCTAATTCCTCGTCATTCGAGCTGCTGAGCAGGATCGCCTGATTGTTGACGGTCAGGAACTCTCCCCATTTCCCGACGAGCGACTGTAATTGCCCCAGCTCCTGCTCTCCCCGCAAGGTGAGCTTGTATTCCTTCAATGTATCTGACACTTTGCGGATGAATTCAGCCCGCTCTTCCGCAAGTGTGTTTTTCTCTGCGCTATCCGTGCTCAGAATATGCTGCATGCTGATCGCCATAACATGCTCTGTCAGGTAATTTACATTGTGGATTTTATCCAGTGCGGGAATGCTCTGATCAATAATATTGCCTGTGTTCTTCTGCATACCGTTCATTTGATAGAGCGAGACCCCGCCGGTAACCAGAACCAGTACTGCCAAAGCCGCATAACCGGAGGCAATCTTGAATCCAATACTTTTACTTCCTTTAGCTACTGCGGTCTGGCGCATTTTTTTAGTTCCACTCACCCATTTTTTAACTGCACTTTTCAGTTGTTGACCCTTGCCCATCTACGTGCGCCTCCTCAAACATTTTCCGAAAACATGACCGGAATTCCATTCTATTACATTCCATTTTCATAAAAGAACAAAAAAAAATAGGTTGCTAGTACTATTTCGGCAAAACACCCAAAAAATTTTATATGTATATCCAGAACTATAAAAAAAGTACCCGCCAGCCAAACCGGCTGACAGGTACTATTGGCGCAGAGCTATGCCTAATCCAGATCGTAAATCGAGCCTACCTTTAGTCCATACAGCTCATTGTAGATTTTCTCGGCAAACGCATCGGTCATCCCGGCGATATAATCTGTCACCATATGCTCCCAGGTCCAGATGGGCCTGGCCGACCTCTGATCCTTCTCATACCGCTGCAGCCAGTCGCTCGGAATAATACTCCGCGAGGTCTCGGGATCCAGGAAGGCCTCCCACAGCCGCCGGAGGATCCATTCACTCCGTTTCTGCAGGCGCTGCACACGCAAATCGCGGATCATCGTTACCCAGGCGAAGCTTTTGAGCACACTGACCGTCCGCAGCATATCCTCATCCTCCTGGCCTTCCTTGATGAATGTAACCTTCTTCCAGTCCCCGTCCTCGATGACGCCGAGACTGGCGACGAAAGTACTGACCCAATAAGCTTTAACTTCACGGCGCGTGCGGGAGTAGTCATTCTCACAGGTTGGCATTTTCTCCATCCATACCCGAAGGAATGAGCTAAGCACTTCCTCCACCTTGGCGCTGATCGCCTCGGCCTGCCAGCCTGACCAGAAGGCATCCTCCAGCGTCGTGATCTTCTCAACAATCAGCCGCTGAATGTATTCGTCGTGCATGAAATGCTCGTGTACCTCTATCTTGCCGGCCTTGATGCCGTCTTCGAGGTCATGGGCCGAATAGGCTATGTCATCGCATAAGTCCATAAGCTGTGCTTCCAGTGTCTTCTTGCCTGCCGGAACCCCCCACTGGGTGCGGATCTCGTTGATGTATTCCCATTCATGCAGGTACATGCCCTTCTTCAGCACAGTACCGGGAAACGGATATTTGTTAATGCCCAGCAGCACCGCATCCGAGAGGTTCAGTCCATCGATATTCTCCCGTTTCTCCAGAAACATGATCAGGCGGAAGTTATGGGCATTGCCTTCAAAATGTTCATATTTACGCTTCATGCTCTCATGGATCGTCTGCTTCTGTACCGGACCGGCCCCGGACTTCGCGGCAGCCTCCGCTGTTTTCTTGGCAATAAGCCCTTCCAGCAGGCTGTCCAGCACCTCTTCCCCCTTATGCCCAAACGGCGGATGGCCGAAATCATGCGCAATGGCCGCACATTCCACGACCTCCGGATCGATGACCAATCCCGGATTCTCAGCTGCCCCCGTCTCTACCTCAGGATAAGAACGCAGCAGACTCTTGGCCGCTTCGCGGGCAATCTGCGCCACCTCCAGCGAGTGGGTCAGCCGTGTGCGGTAATAATCTCCGGTGCCTGCACCGAATACCTGTGATTTGCCTTGCAGCCGTCGAAAGGTCGGCGAATGGATCAGACGCGAATAATCGCGTTCATATGCGGCTCTGGATGTTTCCAGCCGGGTAATTTCCGGATATTGCCTATGCTCTCTTTTCTCAATTAGTGTCATCTCCGCTGCCCCTATTCCATTGTTCTGTATTTAGTATCTCATTATAAGTCATTTCCGGCAGAACTTTCACTCTAAAATGCGACCAGATAAGTTTCCGGTTCAGATGTTACTTTCATCTTTATCATTAACCTTCCAGTTCGCTCTATATAAAATGCATATTTCCCGGGGCAAATGGAGCATTCTAAGGCTCAAGCAGCGCAGGAACGGCTTATAAAAACACAGGGTGTGGAGTGAAACTTGAGACGCATGAAAAGAGGAATCCGAATCACTGCCGCGGCCCTTGCAGCGCTCGCGCTTATGCACGGCTCTGCAGACATTGCCCTTGGCAGCCCGAACAGGGCCAAGAACCGCTATTATTATGAGGAACGGGGCGACATGATCTGGGAGGTGCAGACCAGCCAAAAGGTTATTGCACTCACCTTCGACGACGGCCCGGACCCCTTCGAGACGGATGGCATTCTGGAGGTACTGCATGAATACAATGCGAAATGCACTTTTTTTGCAATTGGCAAACGGATCGCCGCTTATCCCGAGGTCGCCAGACGCGTCATTAATGAAGGCCATGAGCTTGCGAACCATACCTATAATCACGTTTATTTCAAAAAACCGGTCTCCGGGCAGCAGATTCAGGAGGAGCTGGAGCTGACGGAGAAGGAGATTGTCAAAGTATCCGGCAAACACAGCAGCCTGTTCAGACCGCCGGGCGGAATGTACGACGACACGATGATTGATGTGTCCAACAGCATGGGCCTGAAGCCGGTGCTCTGGTCCTGGCATCAGGATACCCGCGACTGGAACCGCCCGGGAGTCTGGAGCATCTCCAGCAGAGTGATCCGCAATGCCCGGAATGGGGATATCGTTCTGTTCCATGACCATGTCCATGGGCAATCGCAAACGAAGGAAGCGCTGAAGATTATCCTCCCCGAGCTTGAGAAGCAAGGGTTCCGGTTCGTCACTGTCTCCGAGCTGATCACGTTATCCGATGCGCAGCAGGCGAAGACAGAGCGGCACGGGACTTATTGAAGCTCCGTCTACCGCTCTCCGCTTGCGGTCCGGGGGTTTCTTAGATTGCGCAGGTCCACAAAATAAGGTAGTCTTGAGCATTATAAGCATTATATGGCTACCTGTGACTTCTGCCGCAGTGCATCCCTGGGAGGGTTTAATTCATGTCTGAGAATACTTCCTATACCACCGAGGAAATCGCCCGGTTACTCAAAATATCCAAACTTAAAGTCTATGATCTGATCAAAAAAGGAGAGTTGCCCTCCTACCGTGTCGGCAAACAGATGCGTGTTGACCTCTCTGATCTGGAGGCATACAAGCAGAATTCCCGCAGCAGCGGGGCTTATGGGCATCCGCTCCCCGGCGGAAGCGGATTACAGGAAATACAGCCGCTGCAGACGCCCGCTTCCTTCGCGGCTCCGTATCAGGCCTTTGCCCCTCCGCCCCCCCATACCGGCAAAAGCACCAGTATGAATGTGGTCATTACCGGCCAGGATATGTCGCTTGATATTCTGGCGACCTATCTGGAGCGTACGCTGCCGTCCACCCGCCCGCTCCGTTCGTATGCCGGCAGTCTGGACAGCCTGATTGCCATGTATCACGGGGAATCGGATATTGTCAGCACCCATCTCCTGGATGGGGATACCGGCGAATATAATCTGCCTTATATCCGCAAGCTGCTCGTAGGCTTCTCTTATATCGTAGTGCATCTGCTATCGCGCAGTGCCGGGTTCTATGTGCGGAAGGGCAACCCCAAAGGCATCCGCGGCTGGAGTGATCTCCGGCAGAGCGGGCTGACCCTGATCAACCGTGAACGCGGCTCCGGGGCCCGGGTGCTGCTGGATGAGCAGCTCCGCCTGCTCGGAATTCCATCCGCATCGCTGGAGGGCTACGGAACCGAAGAGAACAGCCATCTGGCTATAGCCGGCATGGTGGCGCGGGGCAGCGCCGATGTGGGCATCGGCACCGAGAAGGCCGCCAAGATTATTGACGGCATTGACTTCATTCCGCTCACCACGGAACGCTACGATCTGGTCATGGTCAAGAAGCCCGAGAATGAACAATGGATCAGCACGGTTCTTGATATTCTGCGTTCATCCGCCTTCCAGAACGAGCTGAAGTCCATTCACAGCTATGACCTTACCGAAACAGGGAATATTATATACGAGACTTGAACTAGCGGAACAGCAAAGGGACGCCCGGCGGAGATATACCACCGGGACGTCCCTTTTCGCTGCATCTGTATTTCAATCGGGGTCTTCAATCCTTACTGCTGCATCCGGTCTACAATCCCGGTGAACAGAATACCTATCGCTGTAGCTCCGGCATCGGGGTGGCTGAGGCTCCGCTCGCCCACATAGCTTGCCCTGCCTTTGGAAGCGATAATGTCTTTGGTGTGCTCGGCTCCCTGCACCGCCGCTTCTGCGCCCTTGCGCATGCTGATCAGCAGGGCGTCGCCACTCTCCGCACTCTTCCGCTGAGCTTCAGCAGCAGGAATCAGTGCATCGAGCAGCGTCTTGTCGCCAAGCTTGGCCCCGCCCCGCTTCTGGATGCCCTCTACCGCGTTCTCCAGCAGCTCCGCCAGCTCAAGTCCGCTTAAATCGGTCTTGCCCTTGGCGTATTTCGCCGCGCTGCGGAAGGCCGAGCCCCAGATCGGACCCGAAGCGCCTCCGCAGTGCTCAATGATCACCATTCCGCAGGCTTTGAGGAATTCACCGATATCTTCCTGCGGCAGCTCCTCCCATTCCAGTTTCAGCTGCCGGAAGCCCTTGGCCAGCGACATGCCGAAGTCCCCGTCTCCGGCGAAGGAATCCAGTTCACAGAATTCGACTTCCTTCTCAATGATAAGCTTCGCCATCTCGTCTATCATCACTACTATATCAGCTGTAAGCAGCTTCTCCATTGCTTCCGCCTCCTAACATCTATAAGCTGCCGTCTCCGCGCTATAGTCGAGTGCCTGCTTCAGCTCATCATCCAGCTTCAGCAGGGTGACCGATGCTCCCGCCATATCAATCGCACTCATATAATTACCGACAAAGGTCCGGTATACCCTGATCTTGGCTTCCTCCAGCAGCAGGCTGACGGAACGGTTCAGGATGTAGAGCTCCTGCAGCGGTGTTGCCCCGAAGCCGTTAATCATCAGAGCGACCTCTTCCTCCGGGTTAACCGGCATATCGGCGAGCAGCGCCTGCAGTGCCTTCGCGGCCAGTTCATCTGCCGGAACGAGCTTTTCCCGGGCAATACCCGGTTCGCCGTGAATGCCTACACCGAATTCGATCTCATCCTCTCCAAGCGCGAAGGTTGGTGAGCCTTTGGCCGGCACGGTACAGGGAGTCAGCGCGAAGCCGATCGACCGGACATTGCGCACTGTTTTCTCCGCGATGGCCTTGAC
Organism: Paenibacillus sp. FSL H8-0259; assembly: GCF_037963255.1. NCBI lineage: Bacteria > Bacillati > Bacillota > Bacilli > Caryophanales > Paenibacillaceae > Paenibacillus > Paenibacillus sp. FSL H8-0259. The sequence goes on along the minus strand of NZ_CP150147.1, from coordinate 1,322,880 downwards.
CTCCGGAAGTGTATCTCCCCGTTCTGCAGCCGCTCCGGCGATCTTATGCACAAACACCGTTCCGGCCACGCCTCTTCTGCCTGCCGTCGATGCATCGTCCGCTACGGACACATCATCGTTCACATACACTTTTTCCACGGTGATATCATCATCTTCGAACGCCATCTCCGCCGCCGCATCGAAATTCATACAGTCGCCGGAATAGTTCTTGATAATCAGCAGCGTTCCTTGGGAGGAAGCCGTCTTCGTAATCGCATTGTAGACCTGAATCGTCGACGGAGATGCAAACACATCACCGCATACCGCCGCATCCAGCATTCCCTTACCTACGTATCCGCCATGCGCAGGCTCATGTCCGCTGCCTCCGCCGCTGATCAGGGTGACTTTGTCCGGGTTCAGCTCTTTACGCGTAATAATCTTGTATTTCCGGTTCCACTCCAGCAGCTCCGGATGGGCAAGCACCATGCCCTCGATCATCTGCACGACTACATCTTCAGGGGCGTTAATGATCTTCTTCATCTGGCTTCGCCTCCGCTTCCGCCCAGCCGGTCCGCAGCCAGAATGGCCGCATATACATCATACTTCGTAACCGGGAACGGCATATTATGAATGGACTCCCCTTCGGCACAGGCTCTTTCGGCCACCGGCATCAGCCGGGCTTCACTGATATCTGTAACACCCAGGTCCTTCAGGCAGGTAGGTAATCCGAGCGATTTGCAGAAGCCAAGCACCGTGTCCAGTTCTTCCTGCGGCGCATTCTCCAGCACCATGTGCACCAGCGTGCCGAAAGCCACCTTTTCCCCGTGATAATAATGATGAGTCTCCTCCAGAATGGTCAGCCCGTTATGCACGGCATGCGCTGCGGCCAGTCCCCCGCTCTCGAATCCAAGCCCGCTGAGCAGGATATTCGTCTCGATAATATTCTCCAGCGCCTGCGTAACCACCTTGCTGTCATTGGCCGCTTTGGCCTTCAGTCCGTCCTCCAGCAGTGTTTCGTAGCAGAGCCGGGCCAGCTCCATCGCTGCCTTCGTGCTTACGGCCCCGGAATTGTTATAGGTGAAACCTCTGACACAGGATCTCGCCTCAAAAAAGGTCGACAGCGCATCCCCCATCCCGGCCACCAGAAAACGCGTTGGTGCATTGGCAATGATTCCGGTATCCACCAGCACCACATTGGGATTCTGCCGCGCATACAGATAGGATTCGAATTCGCCATGCTCCGAATAAATAACGGAAGAGCCGCTGCACGGCGCGTCGGTCGCCGCAATCGTCGGCACGACAATAATCGCAATTCTCGCGCGGTTGGCGATGGCTTTGGCTGTATCCAGCGCTTTGCCGCCGCCAAGGCCGACAATGACATCACAGCCTTCTGCTGCCGCGAACTGCTCCAGCCGGCCGATCTCCTTAAGTGTACATTCCCCGCCGAACCCGCCGGTTACGAATTCGAACCCTCCTTTGGCAACCGCTTTGTCCAGGTAATCCTGAACCCGGGCCTGATCATCCTTATGCGCCACCAGCAGCGCTTTCCGTCCATAGATCGTTACATAGTCCCCGATGTTGTACAGTTCATCTTTGCCCTGAACATATTTAGAGGGAGAGGTTAGTATTTTTCTCATTTCACAGCACTCCTTAGGCAGGATTTGTAAACGCTTCCTATTCAGTATAAGCGCTTTGCCGCTGTTTGGCATTGCACGATCCTGTATAGAACTATTCCGTCATTTCATCCTATAAACTCCCAGCGCAGCGCGGATTATGCACGGTTCTTCAGGCGGTAGACCGCCGGTGTTTCGCCTGTAGCTTTTTTGAAGGTCCGGATGAAATACCCGCTATCCTCAAAACCCAGCGAATACGCGATGCTCACTACAGATTCTTCTCCCTCCGCCAGACTACGTTTCGCTTCCTCCAGCCTAAGGCTATTTATATAGGAAGAAAAGGTGCTGCCCGTCTCCTGCCGGAACAGTCTGCTGAAATAGTCCGCGCTGATCCAGCATAACTGGGCCATGTCCGCCAGTCTCAGCCGCTCCCGGAAATGCCCATGCATATGCTCCAGCGCCGGCTTCAGCCTGAGGCTCCCGCCTATTGTGCCCGCAGCTTGCTTCCTGTCAGTCGGCTGGCCCGCCTCCTCCTGTACCTGCTGCCGGGGAATCTCATGTACTTGCGCTGCTTCTTCTGTAAGCTTCACATCCGCAGCAGCTGCAGAAGTGCCGAATACATAAGTCCGATTCCTGGCGCTAACTCTGCCGGTTATATAATGGCTCATGTGGGTGACCAGACGGGCTACGGATTCGATCCGTTCATAAGACATCACCGGAAGGCTCCGGTAATATTCCTCCAGCATGCTGTCATGCTCCCTTTGATATGGACGGCTGGTTGCGCTCAGTATATCAAGCTTCTTACCGGTATCCTGTGCGGGAATAGAGATCTGCCCCAGCATAATGGAGCCAAGGTACTTGCTGCCGACTACCAGCGGTACCGCCATATCCACAATCCCCATATGGCATTTATAGACATAGGGACGCTGCATACTCTGTGCGGCATATCCCCCGCGGTAATCACAGCTCTCACATAACCGGGAGGACTGGGTGGCCGATCTCATCGCTCTGCAAAAGTCCGTGCATTTGCTGTGCCGGGTCACCGGCTTGCCGCCAGCATCAACCGTAAGCACAGCCATATCCGTCACCGCAGCAAGATCGTCCTGAATGATCTGCAGCGCCTGTGTATCCACGACATCCTCAAGCAGTTCCAAAGAGTTCCTCATGAGTCCCTCCATTATCATTCAAATTATATCTAAAATTATAACATGATAACGATTGCAACAAGGGGATTCGGCGCAAACATTTTCAATTCTTGATCCTAGCCGACCGTAGTGCCGTTATTTATCGAAAGGGAAACGTTGTGCCGGGCTTAAAGGCTTATGCACACTTGCGTTCTCTCCAGCAGGCGACCAGGTACTTGTCCAGCCCACTTCGGGCGGAATTCGCCTACTTCGGGCGGAATCAAGAGCTTTTATGCTCTTGATTGGCTCGTCCAGACCAATTGTATTCGAAATATCGAATACAATGAACTACTGTGAAGGTAACCAGACCCAATGTATGCGAAAAACCGAATACAATCGGTGCGACCCCCTTATCCCGGAGTCCTCCGTATAAAATCAGTACTTGTTGTAGATATGCTCTTTATTTCGCTTTTTCTCTCGGCCAGAAGAAGCGGGAGCGGTCTTCTAGGGTCAGCACCCACTCTGCAAAGGTAGCTGGCGGCAGGTTACGAAGGCTCGTATGCATTCTGCGATTGTTGTAAAAGTCCATGTACCGGTCCACCGCTTCATAGGCCTCTTCGAACGTTTCGAATGCCTCTTTGCGGAACAAATCCCGATCGATATTACTGTGGAATGATTCAATAAAAGCATTTAAATCCGGCGTTCGAGGCGGAATACGTTCATGGGTCATTTCCCAGCTTTCACACATGTCGCCAAACAGGTGGCTGATGAACTGTGGGCCGTTGTCGGTGCGGATCACAGGGCGAGCGCTGTCAGGGGCGCAGTGATGCTCCATGGCGCGCGCCAGCGTCTGGCAGGCGTGCTTGGCCTCACACGACGATCCCCGGTGGTAGCCGACGATGACACGGGTAAACACATCGATAATGCTCAGGACAAAGAAATGCCGGTCACGTCCCTCCACATACCCGTATTTAATGTCCATCTGCCAGAGCTGGCTCGCTCCTGTAATGACTCGGTTCTCCGGCAGCTTCCGGGGATGCTTAAAGCGCTTCTGACGCTGGGGCTGCAGGATATCCAGCTCCTGACACAGCCGGTAGCTTTTCTTGTGATTGAGCTTCAATCGGTGCTGGTTCCACAAGCACTTGGCCAGGAGTTTGTACCCGTACACGTGCTCTTCTCCAGCGATTAATTCCAGCAGCCATTCCTGGATCTCCTCGTCACTAATCTTTTCCCCAGACTCGTTAAAGGAGTAGCCTGGCTGGGGTCTTCCACGCCCCCCTTGATCGGCCTTTGGGGACAGTGACCTGCGTTTCTTACGGTCGTAGTACGTGGACTCTGCTAGCCCCATGAGACGCAGTACCAAAGCTGCGGTATTCCCCTGCTTAATGAACATGTCGGCTACCTCGATTTTTTCGGATAAGCAGGGGTTGGCTTTTTTAGCAGTTCACGCAGAATCTCAATCTCTAACTCCTTTTCGCCGAGTATCTTGACGGCCTTCTCGTATTTCTGCTCCACTTCCAGGAGGCGCTTTAGTTCCTCCACCTGCTCCTGGGGATACGGATGATCTTGTTCCCCATGGGCCCCTCGGTAATCTCTCACCCACTGATTCACCGTCGCTGGGGTCACCCCATATTTTCGGGCAACCACCGCTGCCTTAATGCCAGACAACACCTCTTGCGCTGCCTTCTCTCTTGTTCCCGTTAAGTGTCCCATTGTGTTCATCCTCCTCCTGTATTCAGTCTACATTTTTATGGGGGAGGACTCCAACTTCATTAGGGGGCTGTGGAGCAATGAGCTACTGTGAAGGTATCCAGACCCAATGTATGCGAAAAACCGAATACATTGAGCTACTGTGAAGGTAACCAGACCAATTGTATGCGAAAAACCGAATACAATGAGCTACTGTGAAGGTAACCAGACCCAATGTATGCGAAAAACCGAATACATTGAGCTACTTTGATGGTAACCAGACCCAATATATGCGAAATTTCGAATACATTGTAGCCACTGTGAAGGTATTGCGCCCTTCCTTCTCTCAACCCTCCCACTCCTTTAAGCTCTCCCTTTCGAAGGAGCACTTAACCGTAAATTCTTATATTTACAACTAAAACAACGCCCACCCCGGTACAGGATGGACGTTGTTCTTTTCAAACCGCTATGATTTGGATTCCGTGATCACAATAACATCCCGGCTATAGCTCCCCCCGGCAAACTCCAAGCCTGCCGGCTCTTCCTTGCGGGGCAGCAGCGCTTCGGCAATGATATTGCCGGTGTGATCGAGGTAGCCCGCTACCTCTACACTATTATGGTATAAGCAGATTTCATCCACTCGATCTCCCATTATAATACGCAGGGCCGTTGCCTCTTCAGCAGATAGCTCTTTCCCGTTCATCCGTGCAGGCAGGGGCTCAATGGTCACCTTAGGTTTCTCCGTTCCGAACGGAACGGCAAGCGTTACGATTGCCGTCCTCCCCGTCACAGTTAGCGAACGCTTCACCACCGGACTCTCAGCATACTCCCCCTGCTTGAAGATCAGGCCCTGCTCAAGCACCAGCTGGTCCTCAGCGTGGCCGGATGGCAGATGCAGCAGCAGCAGATTAGCCCCCTTCAGTTGAGTGGACACTTCCCCGCTGCGGCAGTCATATCCCGCTCCGCCTGTAGGCAGATGAAAGTACTGCTCATAACGGTGCTGTTCCTCCGCTTCAAACAGATCCACAATCAGCCAGTAGCTGTTCTTGATGAACAGCACCTTGCGGGAATGGATGACCGGATCATCGTAACGGGTATAGCCGTAATGGCTCGCGAAGCTGTAGTCATAGGCTGCACTGGACTGGACGTCCCAGATTCTGCAGGCTGCCGTAGTCGGCGTATTCCAGTGAAAGCTGCGGACATGCTGGTCCTGGCCATCCACCACTACGGTATTATGGGCCCGGGTGGATACCGTATATTTACGCTCCTTGTTCCACTCGAATAATCCCATGCCTGAATCCGCCAGCAGCTCGCGCCCTCCGGCGTAGAGCACCAGGCTCAGCGCATCCGAATGGGCATGTCCGCCGACTCCAATCCCTGCACGCATCGCCATGTACATGTCTTCCCTGCTCCAGCCCTGTCTGGAGGTAATGTAACCTCCAATCGGGAAGCAGGCTGCCGTTTCGGCAGGCTGCTTCGCCTTCAGCTGCTCATATTGCTGCACCGCTTCCGGCCCTATTCTCCAGAGCAGCGAGAACGGCAGCCGCTCATGCCCCAGCGCTTTGAAATCGCCGCGCTGATACAGATAAGCGCCCAGACTCATGACATTGCGCAGCTCACTGACCACCTGCACATCCGTATCGCCGAATTTGACCAGCTGTCCGTCGGGGGCCAGCAGATGCATCGTCACGGTGAACATTTTCTCCAAGGTGTCGCGATACTCCCCGGCGTCAATTCCAAGCTTATGGAACAGTGCCACCAGTTCATACAGATCGCGCATCACGATCAGATGATAATTCGGACTGCCTTCGAACTGTACCCCATCCGCATATACGTTCTGGCGGATATATCCCGGCAGCTCACGCAGCCCGTACTCCAGCCATTCTGCGGAATCCTTCAGCTCCGGCAGGAGCAGCGCCGTCTGGATCAGCCCCCGCAGCTGCATGCAGACATGGTTGCCGCCGCTGGCATGATATTTGCGCACATACTGCCCGTGCTCCTGGAAGGACTTGATCAGCTTCAGCTTAACCGCAGGTTCAAACGCAGGTGAGCTGAAGAAGATAATGAAGGCTTCCGGCAGCATAAACAGCCGCACCCCGACAGACAGCGGGTCCCAGGTCGAATGCTCGGAACGGAACGTATCATCGACAGGCATCCTATTATCATCGATGAAGTCGCTGATCATGTCATTGAAGCATTTGGCGTATTTCTCATCACCGGTCAGCGCATAAGCTCTGGACAGATGCTTCACATATACGAACCGGGTCAGATGCAGCTGATACTGTGAGCTGTCATACAGCCAGCTGTTCCAGTCATAGGTTCCACGCGGAAAGACCACTCTTTTCCCTTTAAATAGCGGGATATCCCCTTCCACGATCCGGTCTGCCTCAGCGATTGTCTGCTGCGCTTCCTCCTCATGGCCGTAGTAGCTTGCGGCATACGCCTGAAGCTTGGGAACATCCTTCACTTCAAAGTAATATCTCCCGTTGTTACCTGCTGCAATGACCTCCAGATAGGCATTCCGTGCAGCCGGGACATCACCTGTCTTCAGCTGTGCGGCCACACCGGCAAGCTCAGGTCTGCTCAAGTCCAGCATGGTGCCGAGGAATTCTTCATCCGACAGCTGCGGCTTTGTATATATAGGATTATGGCGCAAGTCTTTATATCCAATCGTCATTTGAACCCTCACCTTTATTGGTTTAACGGATCTCATCCGCGTCTATTCCTTGATCGAACCCAGCATGGCTCCCTTGGCAAAATACTTCTGCAGGAACGGATACACGATTACAATAGGCAGCATAGCGAGCAATATCGCCGCATTCTGGACATTGGGTCCAAGGTTGGCCGCAAGCTGTGCGTCAACTGCAGCCTCTGCCGAAATATTGGAGGCGCTGATCGCCACCATCTGCCGCAGGAGCGGTTGAATCGGCCAGCGTGATGTATCATTCAGATAGATGACCGCAGAGAAGAACTCATTCCAGAACTGCACCATGAAGAACAGCGTAAACGTGGCGATGATCGGCTTGGACAGCGGGAGCACGACCGAATACAGAATTCTGAACTCTCCTGCCCCGTCAATTCTTGCCGCTTCATCCAGACTTTCCGGCAGGCTCTGGAAGAACGAGCGGATGACCATGATATTAAAAGCACTGGAAGCCGCCGGAAGCACCACTGCCCAGTAGGAATCGATCAGACCCAGATTTTTGACCACCAGATAACTGGGAATCATACCGCCGTGAAAGATCATGGTGAAGAAAATAATCAGCAGCATGATGCGGCGGCCGGGCAGAAACTTCTTGGATAAGGCATAGGCCAGGGTAATCGATACAAACAGGCTAAGCAGCGTACCCATTACCGTGATAATCACGGAGTTCTTGACCGAGGTCAGGAACGTATTCGCATTCAGCAGATAGCTGTAAGCATCCAGCGTCCAGTGCTTGGGCCAGATGAAGAAATTCCCGGCCATTGAATCTCCGGGCGGACTGAAGGATACCGCGATAATGTATAGAAAAGGCAGAATAACCAGCAGACTGATTAAGCAGATAATAACTACAATAATGGTGTCAAACCATGTTGCCTTGAGCTTCATAACGTCTCCACTCCTGTTCTTGTTCTAGAATATGCCTTCTTCGCCAAGCAGCTTTGCCGCATAATTGGCCCCGACTACAAGGATCAGACTGGCAACGGATTTGAACATGCCTACGGTAATCGCGAAGCTGTAATTGAATTGCTCCAGACCGATATGGTAGACGAACAGATCGAACACATTGGAGACATCCAGGTTGAGGCTGTTGGTCATCAGGAAGATCTGCATAAAGTTGGAGTCCATAGAGGAGCCCAGACGGAGCAGCAGCAGTATAACAATCGTGCTCTTGATGCCGGGGAGGGTAATATGCCAGATGCTCTGCAGCCGGCTCGCTCCATCCACTTTGGCCGCTTCGTACTGCTCCGGGTTGATTCCTGCCAGTGCCGCCAGGAAGATAATTGTCCCCCAGCCTGCATCCTTCCAGATGGACTGGAAGATGACCAGCGGCCGGAACCATTCATTGCTCACCAGGAAATTGGCATTGCCGTCAAACCACTGGCTGAGATAATGATTAATAACGCCTGAAGGCCCGAAGAACGAAATCGTAATCCCGTAAATGACGACCCAGGACAGGAAATGAGGCAGATAGACGATCGTCTGCGACACCCGTTTGAACACTTTGAGCCGCACTTCATTCAGGAGTAACGACAGGAGTATCGTAAACGGAAAATAAATGATCAGGTTCAGCAGGCTGATCAGCAGTGTATTTTTCAGCAAAATATAGAAATCGGAGGTTCCGAAAAACTGTCTGAAATTATCCAGCCCCACCCACGGGCTGTCCATAATGCCTTTGAACGGGCTGTACTCCTTGAAGGCTAGAATAAGTCCCGACATCGGGATATAATGAAAAACCAGAAAATAGAGAATGCCCGGTGCCGCCAGTAAATAGAAAGGCCATAATTGATTAAACCGTTTAGGACGCAAAGTTCTCTGCACAGGCTAAACCTCCTTATCCATGGGCAAAAGAAAGGGGAAGCCCCCTCCTTTGCCTCTGTGTATATTTATGGGTGTCTTATTTAGTGCGCTGCATTATATTGATCCAGCAATTCCTTGGCTATCTGCATACCTGCACCATTAGTCCAGGTATCAATCTCCTTCTGCACATCTTCCCAGGTGCCTTCACCCAGCACATATTTCGTCATCACGGCGCTCATTTTTTTGTAGCTGTCCGGATTCTTGCTGGCGAACTGTGAGTTGTAGCTGAGGAACGGATTCTCAACACCGATCTTGCTGATAATATCCAGCGTCGCCTTTTGCTGCGCCAGAATCTCCGGCTCCTTGGAGCTGGCGTATACATATGGATCTACCCGGTTCTCCAGCACGAATTGGCTCGGCTTATCCAGGTCGTATTGCTTCTTCTGCTCTTCAGTCTGCACAGCAACACCATCTTTGAAGTCACTGGAGTGAATGCCGGTAACTCCCGCTTTGGAGAATGCTATATTCTCCTCGGAGGCGGTGAAATCAAGGAAATCAACAATCTGCTGAACCTTGTCTTCCGGTACGGAGCTTGGAATGACCCACAGCCCGTAGTATCCGCCGAGTACAGCAGCACCTTTGTGTCCGTCTGCCCCTTCGAGAACGTCGACAATGGCAATTTCAGCATCCGGATCTGTCTGCTTCAGCTTCTCCACATTGGCCTCTCCCAGATCGCTGACATTCCCCACAAAAGCACCAGCTGTGCCTGCCAGGAACTTGCTCCGTGCCTGGCCCTGATTCTTGAGCACCGGCGCATCCTTGTCAATCAGGCCTTTGCTCCAGGAATCTCTCAGCCACTCCAGGAATGCCTTGTATTCGGGAGTCTGGAAATCGCGCACAGCATTCCCGCCGTCCAGCTTCCACACATTAGGAATGCCGAAGGCAAACTGAATCGGAAGCACACCTGAGAACGGTCCGGGACTGTTGACTCCGTCTGAACCATAGATCGTAAACGGAATGGTTTTGCCTCCGCCCGCCGGATCCTTCTCCTTGAATACAGCAAGTGCATTCGTCAGCTCATCCATCGTCTTTGGCACAGCCAGATTGTATTTGTCCAGCCAGTCCTTACGGATCAGGATATTGGCTTCCCCTCCGCCGTACAGGCCGCGCGGCCGGGGAACTCCGTATACCTTGCCGTCAATTCTGATTCCATCCCAGACAACATCATCGATCTGGCTGATATTCTCCGTCTTCTCCAGATAAGGCGTCAGATCATGGAACGCGCCCATCTTCACCAGGTTATTGAATTTGTCATCCTTTCCGCCGTCCATGAGCAGCAGATCATAGGAATCACCTGCCGACACGGCTACGGAGAGCTTATCGGTATAGGCCTCGGAGGGTACGAAGGTCACATCCAGATCAACGTTGCCGCGTTTCTCCAGATCCTCCAGCGCTTTATTGCTGCCCATCTCCGGCGGATTGCCGAAGAGGATCGTCATCGCTTTGATGCTGGCCGGCTTGCCGCCAGTCTCTGTCTGTGCGCTTCCATCCGGTGAGGCTGTGCTGCCTGCTGCAGAATTGTTGTTACCGGAGCAGCCTGCCAGGGCTGTTGCCATTAATGCTGCTGATGCCATAAGCGGTACAAGCTTTCTTGTAAAATTCATTGTTATCCCCCATTCGCTTGTATTGAGTGCGTTTACATTGTTCTTACACTTTGGATTATAGAAGACACCGCAGGTAGTGAACATGCCGGATTCGAGCCAAAGTGTCACCATTCTTAAGATTCCCTCGGATCTGTGTTTCTCCTTATTCTCCAATGTACTATAATCTTTATAGGATAGCCTATCCAGCATCCAGCGTCTAAAACCGGTTAACGGAAGGGGTTCCTATGAGTTCACAATTTTTCAGCTTTTTGCGGCGGAGCTTCTATATCAAGATGATTCTCGTCATGTTCGCCATCTCCGTGATTCCGCTGATTGTATTGTCTATTATCTCTGTAAGCGTATCCACCACAACCGTTGAGAAACAGGTGAACCGTCTGAATGCCCAGCTTGTCAATCAGGTCGTAGACCGGATTGAATTAACCATGACCCGGCTGAGGGAATTAAGCGAGCAATACTCACGTATTTCGTCGATTCAAGGCGCGCTGGTTTCACCGTCGGCCCAATATTTTGAAGAGGTTGTCCGCAAAAAGGACCTGATCTCCGTGCTCAGCAGCGCCTCGGCGATTATCGGGAATGTAGAGGGGCTGCAGGTCTATTCAGCTATTACAGGGGAAGTGCTCTCTTCTACGGAGGCTCCGGCTGCCCTTGCGGATTCCCCTTACCGGCCGCTGATTGAAACGTATTTGGCCTCGGGGAAACCTAATATTTTTCTGGATAAGCACTCTTTGCCGGAACTTGCGATTCTGGACTCTTCCACCTATTATATCTCACGGGTTCCCTTCGACTTGTATGAGGACTTGAAGGGAGTGCTGCTGATCTCCATGAGCAATAACCAATACCAGCGGCAGATCGAGAATATTCAGCTCGGGAGCGAGGGCTCCATTTCGCTGTTGACCGAAGACGGGCTGACGATTGCTACAACCAGCAAGCTTGAGAAAGCCGAGGATACCCGGCGTGTACAGGGTATTCTCAAGCACTGGAAAGAGCTGAACCGCCCCGATCAATTCGCAGCCGGCTCTTCCATTGTCTCAGTCAAACAGACCTCCACCTACGACAACTGGATCGTGGTCTCGGAGATTCCGTCCAAGGAGCTTACCGCCAGCGCAGACATTATCCGGCGGACCGTAACTTATTTCCTGGTCATTCTTGCGGTGCTGGGGGCACTATGCGTTGTCGGGTTCGGGTATCAGTTATACCGGCCGCTGCAAGCCGTGAAGCGGCAGGTCGATGCGCTTAAGAAAGGGCATTTCGAGGCCCGGGTCACTCATTTTGCCAATAATGAAATCGGAGATCTGGGCCGGATGCTTAATACGATGGCTGTCCGCATTCAGGATCTGCTGGCAGATTTGCATGATTCGGAGGACCTGAAGCGCAAGCTGGAGATTAGAGCGCTGCAATCGCAGATTAATCCCCATTTCATGTACAATACCTTAAATACCATCCGGATGTTCGCCATGATGAAGGATTATGAGAAGATCAATTCGCTGATGGGCCGGCTGGTCGCGCTGCTGCGGTACTCTATGGAGAATTTCGAGCAGACCGTGCAGCTTCGGCAGGAGCTTGATTACTTGGCGGATTATGTGGGGCTGCTCAATATGCGGTATAAATGTCAAATCCGGCTGGAGTCAAGCATCGAGGAGCCGCTGCAGAGTATGCAGATTCCGAAGCTGAGCCTCCAGCCGCTGATCGAAAATTCTGTGTTCCATGGGATTCTTCCGCGTAAAACGCCGGAAGGGCATATCAGTATACGGGTCTTCACCGATACCGGGAAGAACTATATCATCCTTGAGATTACTGACGACGGGATTGGCCTTGCGGAAGCCGAACTGAAGAAGCTGCAGCTCCATCTGCTCCATGAAGAGTCCACGGAGAACATCGGGCTGCAGAATGTATGGCTGCGGATGAAGCTGCTGTTCGGAGGGGACGCGCAAATTCTGCTCTCCAGTGCTCCGGGTGAAGGGCTGACGATCCGTATTATGCTGCCGTCTGAGAATGTTCTTGTAAAGGAGGAGCCTCATGAATCCCTATAGAGTTGTGCTCGTGGAGGACGAAATTCCGGCAAGAACGGTATTCCGGCATTTCATTGAAGAGCGTACCGATTTGTTCACGCTGGTCGGCGAAGCCGAAGACGGCCGGGACGGACTGGAATTGTTCCTGAAGCACAAGCCGGAGCTTGTCGTAACCGATATCACCATGCCGGGCATGAATGGGCTTGAGATGCTAAGTGAAATTGAGAAAAGCGGAGAACGTCCTCCGCAGATCATCATCCTTACCTGCCACCAGGATTTCCATTATGCCCAGCAGGCCATTCATCTGAAGGCTGCAGCCTATCTCATTAAAGATGATTGTCTTTCTGATCCCGGCCTGTTGACCCGGACGATGGAGGAGCTGGCCTCCCAGGTGAACTCACTTGATGAAACCCGGGAAAAGCATCTCCAGCTGGAACAGCAGGTCCGCCTCAGCGAGGTGGAGATTGAGCAGAGCCTCTTTCTGGATATGCTGCTGAATCCGGCGGCAGAAGCCAAATGGCTGCGCAGTCTGGAGGACGCTCAGCTCCCGCTTCACGAACAAAGCTTCAAGGTATTGCTGCTGGAGCTGGACAGGAATTCCCTTCGCTTCCCGATCGATCAGCTTGAAGAGCTGAAGCTGTGGCAATTCGCCGGAGTCAACGTACTCAAGGAGCTGCTGGCCGGCATAGGCCCGAATAAAGTCATCGCGCTCGACAAGGGACGTTTTCTCGCCATATACACCGATACGTCAAAGGCTATGCGCCCCAATTTCCCGGAACAGGTGCTGGATTCCTTTGCCGCCAATCTCAAAATGAGCTGCATTGCCCTGCAGTGCAGCTTCGGCCAGGGACTGAAGGCCCGGCCTGAGGCACTGAAACGGCTGGCTTCTGCCCCCTATCCTTTCTTTTACCGCTTTGGCGATAGCATTGCTATTGAGGATTGGGAACAGATCGCCCGTTTCCAGCGGATTCCGGAGCCCCTTAGCCGATTCTGGAGCAAGGTACTCAAGAAAGCACTGCTGGAGCCGCATTTGAACACGGCTGCACTGGAGCAGGAGCGCCTCTCCTTATACCGCCAGGCTATGGAGCAATCCTGGGACCCGGAGCAGATCAAATCCTTATATTTGAGAGTCTTCCTGGATATGAGCCATAACGTTATTGGAGCAGAGGGCGGTGCGGATCTCGAAGCGGACCTGCGTAAAAAAATGGAGCTGTGCCAAACCTTCAACTCCGTACACGAGGCGACCTGTGATTATTTCCGCAAGCTTCAGCAGCTTCAGGAGGGCGGCCGGAAGATCGATGCTTCGATTACAAGAATCATTCAGCATATGCGCGAAGACCTCAGCTATCCCTATAAGCTGGAGGAGCTGGCAGCTTCGATTAATTACAGTGTGCCTTATTTCAGCTCCATGTTCAAAAAAGCAGTAGGCGAAAGCTTCATTCAATACCTGTCCCGTCTGCGGATTGAAAAGGCAAAGCTGCTGCTGCTTACCACGGATCATAAGACATTCGAAATTTCCGAATCTATCGGTTTTGAGAATTACCGGTCCTTTAACCGGATCTTCAAGAAAGAGACCGGCGTATCCCCTTCCGATTACCGCAGAATGGGTATGGGAATGCCCCAATGATAAACCCCCGGTATCTCCAGAATTTCTGGTGATGCCGGGGGTAATTTAGCTTACACTCCGTCAGGATCGGCGGTTAACAAACATCAGCATAAGGGCCGAGATGACAATGATTGAGCATACCCACATCCAGGCCAGCGTCATGTTGCCGCCGTCAACCGCTACATAGATTGCGGTCGGCACCGTCTGGGTACGTCCGGGGATGTTCCCCGCTACCATAATCGTTGCGCCGAATTCGCCCAGCCCGCGGGCAAACCCGAGCACGTAACCTGCGGCCAGTGAACGGCTGGCCAGCGGAAGGGTTACATAGCGCAGGACCTGAAGCTCGCTGGCTCCCTGCGCCCGAGCGGCATCCTCAAGATCCTTCTCCACCCCTTCAAAGCCCGCCTTGACTGTCCTGTATACCAAGGGGAAAGCAACCACTACTGCGGCAATGACTGCCGCGCCCCAGGTAAACAGAATGGTATGCTCGGTGAACTGCTCATACAGCCTGCCAATCCAGCTCCGCCGGCCGAGGATCACCAGCAGGACGAAGCCGACAACCGTCGGCGGCAGAACCAGCGGAAGCAGCAGGACCGTTTCAACCAGGCTGTGTCCGAAGAACCTCCGCCCTGCCATCTTCTTGGCTGCGAGCGTAGCCAGTAAGAACACTATAATGCTGGTAATCACTGAAATCTTGACCGAAAGCCAGACCGGGGCGAAAAAATCGGTCCAATTGATCTCCATCTCTTCTCACCCCATTTATATAGTAGTTATTATTGTGCTAATTGAAAGCCGTAGCTTGTAAATACCGCGTCCGCCGCTGTTGTCTGTACATAATCGTAGAATGCCTTGGCCTCCGCCTGATGCGGGGACTCCTTAACAATGCCTACCGGATAATTAATGGCCTTGTGCACATGTCCGCCCACTGTCAGGGCAATCTTCACTTTGTTCGACGTAAGCGCGTCTGTCTTGTAGACGAAGCCGGCATCTGCATTGCCTGTTTCCACATAAGACAATACCTGACGGACATCCTTGGCAAAGACCAGCTTGCTCTGCAGCGTATCCCATACCTTCTTAGCCGTCAATGACTGCTGCGCATATTGCCCGGCCGGCACGGATTCCGGCTGGCCGACAGCCACCTTCTTGAAGGCTTTATCGGTAAGCTGGGTGATTGTAGTAATGGAAGTCTTCGAATCAGAAGGCACCACGAGAACCAGCTGATTCTTCAGCAGTTCCGTATTATCACTAATGAGCCCGCCATCTACCAGGGCAGTCATCTGTTTGTCTCCTGCAGAGAAGAACAGATCGGCCGGAGCGCCTTGTTCAATCTGCTTTTGCAGCGTACCGGAAGCACCGTAGTTAAAAACAAGATCAATACCGGGATGCTGCTTCTCGTAAGTCACGGCAATCTTGTCGAGACTGTCCTGCAGGCTGGCTGCCGCAGATATAATAATTTCAGTTTTCTTAGCTGCCTGTGCCCGTTCACCAGGTGCAGCAGACAATCCCGCCGCTACCAATCCCGCCACTAACACTAACCCCAGCTTCTTGAACATTTCCATTCCTCCCATGTATGTATCTTATATATTTTGGTGCTATTCTAGCACATCTTTTTTGGTTTTACTATACGTTTTGATTATGTTTGATTATATTTAGTTATTATTGACATGAACAAGTGATAATTCCAGCTGTAAGTATAGCTACTCAGAAAAAATAGCCCTTACAAGCCAAAGGCCTGCAGGGCTATCAGTGAACAGAAGTTAATTCTTCATACGCGGGTCAAGCACGTCGCGCAGGCCGTCCCCTACCAGGTTGAAGCCTAGCACGGTCAGCATAATGGACAGCCCCGGGAAAATAACCGTCCAGGGTGCCTTCTGAATGAACTGCCGTGAATCCGAGAGCATCTTGCCCCATTCCGGATCGGGCGGCTGTGCGCCGAGTCCCAGGAAACCAAGTGCAGCTGCCTCAATAATCGCAGTGGCGATGCCAAGTGTCCCTTGCACGATAATCGGCGTTAAGCTGTTCGGCAGAATATGGGTCAGCAGAATGCGGTTATTCGTCATTCCGATCGCCCGGGCTGCCGTAATGTACTCCTCCGATTTCAGAGAGAGTACCTTGGCCCTTACCAGCCGGCCATAGGTAGGGATATTAACTATGGCGATGGCATATAGCGCATTCTGCAGCGAAGGCCCCAGAATGGCTACGATGGCAATAGCCAGCAGAATACTCGGGAAGGCCAGCAGAATATCGAACATGCGGGAGATCAGCATATCGATCCATTTGCCGTAGAATCCCGCAAGAATCCCCAGAAACGTACCGACAACAATGGAACCGATAACCGAGAAGAAGCCCACCCAGAGAGATATCCGGGCACCGTATAGAATACGGGTGAACATATCTCTGCCCAGATCATCTGTACCGAACCAGTGGTCAGCGGACGGCGCCTTGAGCCGGTTGACCAGCTCCTGCTCCTTGAAGCCGTAAGGCGCGATGAAGGGTGCCAGCAGGGCAATCAGCACAAAAAACACAATGATGCCAAGGCCGAGCATCGCTGTCTTATTCTTGCGGAAAGCCTTCCACGCATCCCGCCAAGGCCCGGAAACCTTGTCAGCAGGTACAGCCGGGGGCGTTACTTGAATTGATGCCTGTCCCATAGGTTCCCCCCTCACTTGTAGTTGATGCGCGGATCAATGACGGCATAGAGCAGATCCACCAGCAGATTAATGAATACGAAGATAAAAGCAATGATCAGGATACCGGTCTGGATTACCGGATAGTCGCGTGAGCTGATCGCCTCAAATATATATCTTCCCACGCCCGGCCAGGCAAAGATTGTCTCTGTCAGCACCGCACCGCCGAGAAGCGCACCTGTCTGCAGACCTACTACGGTCAGCACGGGAATCAGCGCATTCTTAAGTGCATGCTTATATACGACAAGGAATTGCGACAATCCTTTGGCCTTTGCCGTACGGATATAGTCGGAGTTCATGACCTCCAGCATGCTCGAACGGGTCATCCGGGCAATAATTGCCATCGGAATGGTGCCCAGTGCTATGCTTGGCAGGATCAGATGCTTAATGACCGTCCACAGCTGGCGCCAGTCTCCTGCCAGTATCGTGTCGATCACATACAGATTGGTTATACTCTCCACTGGATTCCGCTGATCCATTCTGCCTATCGAGGGCAGCCAGTGCAGCTTCAGCGCGAATAACATCTGCTCCATCAGCCCCAGCCAGAAGATCGGCATGGACACGCCAATGAGCGCTATAATCATCGCGGTATAATCAAACCAGGAATTCTGCCGCCAGGCACTTAGAATACCGGCGTTCACTCCTACAATCGTAGCGAACAGCATACTTGCTGCCGTAAGCTCCAGCGTTGCCGCCAGATAAGGCATAATCTCTTTGGCAATCGGTGTTTTGGTCCGGATCGAGGTTCCCAGATCGCCCTGCACCAAATCGCCCATATAGTTGAAGTATTGCTGCAGCCATGGTTTGTCGAGACCAAGCTGCTCGCGCAGCGCCTGTTTGGACTGCTCGGTTGCCTTTTGGCCCAGAATGGTTTCTGCCGGATCACCCGGAATGGCATGAATAATGGAGAAGACGATAATCGTCATTCCGATCAGCACAGGAAATAAAACCATGACACGTTTTAATAGGTAGGAGTTCAAGTTGGCTCACCTTCCAGTGGTCCTTAAGCATAACTTGCCGCCCGGCATGCGGCGGCAAGGAAATGCTTATGGAGCATACTATTCGAAGTAAATTTCGCTGTAATATTCCGTACCTGTAGGGCCTGGAACGAATCCTTTCAGATTGGCCTTCGCAGCCAGCAGCGGTGTAGTGTGCACAAGCGGAATCCACGGTGCATCCGCTTTGATGATCTCCTGAGCCTGTTTGTACAGGTCGGAGCGTTTCGCCTGATCCGTTTCCTTCTGGGCATTGATCAGGATCGTGTGCAGATCTTCATTCACATAGAAGGTACGGTTATTGCCGGGGATAGCATCCTTATCGAGCAGCGTATACAGGAAGTTATCCGGGTCACCATTATCGCCGGTCCAGCCGAGCATGTAGATATCATCCTTCTCGCCGGCTTTGGTGTCATCCAGATAAGTCGCCCATTCCGGAGATTCAATAACCGTCTTCACACCGATTTTCTCCCAGTCCGCCTGAATGGCTTCCGCAACCTTCTTGCCGTCTGGCATGTAAGGCCGGGATACCGGCATAGCATAGAGGGTTACTGTATCCGGCAGGCCGTCAGGGTAACCAGCTTCCGCCAGCAGTGCCTTTGCTTTGTCCAGATCATAATCATAATCCTGCACAGCATCGTTGTAGCCCCACAGTGAAGGCGGCATCGGGTTAACCGCTGCAGTAGCCTGGCCTGAGAAGAATGCATCGATGATTGCCTGTTTGTTCACCGCATAGTTCAGCGCCTGTCTTACTTTCACATTATCAAAAGGTTTCTTCTTAAAGTTGAAGCCGAGGTACGCTACATTGAACGGCGGGCGCTCAATCTTCTGCAGCTCAGTATTGCCTTCAAGTGTGGACAGATCATCCGGGCTTAAATCCTCCATTAGATCGATCTCGCCGTTCTGCAGGGCATTGAAGCGTGCCGAGTTGTCCGGAATGGAGCGGACGATTACTTTGTTCAGCTTAGGAAGGCCTTCTTTCCAGTAGTTCGGGTTCTTGTCCAGTGTAATGGAATCATTATGCTTCCACTCCGTGAACACGAAAGGTCCTGTGCCTACCGGCTCGTTCTTGAAGTTCTCCTTCTTCTCCTGGATGGCAGCAGGGCTGGCAATCCCGAAGGAGGTCATAGCGATATTCTGCAGGAACGGTGCCTGCGGCTGGTTGAGTGTGAACTTTACCGTAGTGGCGTCTACAGCCTTAACCTCTTTGATTACACGGCTGCCGTCCGGACCGAACATCGAATCATAGTAATCAAAGGAATCGCCTTCGAACTTGAACTCACTTGCCGGATCACTCCAGCGCGTGAAGTTGAAGACTACTGCTTCAGCGTTGAAATCCGTTCCGTCATGGAACTTCACGCCCGGATGAAGCTTGAAGGTATACGTCAGACCGTCAGCAGATACCTCCCAGCTGTCCGCAAGGGATGCCTGTACTTCAGAGGTGCCGGGCTTGTATTCCAGCAGGGAATCGAATACCTGGTGGGCAATCTTCAGGGATTCGCCATCGGTGACAATGGCCGGATCCAGCGATGCAGAATCGCCGCCGCGCCCAAGAATCAGCGTATCCTGAGTGTTAGCCGATGTTTCAGGTGAGCTCTCCGGTGCTGTAGTCGCCGCTGCATTCGTGCCTGCAGTCGCTTCTGTGCCTGCGTTGTTATTGTTACCCCCGCAGCCGCTTAATGTTAATACCGCCCCCAGCGTTACTGCCAGTGCAAGACTACTCCACTTCTTCATCTCTAGAAAACTCCCTTCTCTCATTAAAAGTATTAAAGCGTTTATATGGAGCTGCGCCAAAGCGCTGCCATATATCAGGGCCAATGCATAGAGAGCGGTATTGAATTCTTCCTTCTTTCATTAGGCCAGCCGGGAACGGACTTCCTCATCATACAGATGGCACGCGGTCAAATGTCCGGCCCCTGTCTCCTGCAGCGGCGGTCTGACATTACGGCATACCTCCATCACCCTGAGACAACGTGTATTAAAAGCACATCCGACCGGTGCATTCGCCGGACTCGGCACCTCACCCTGCAGAATGATCCGTTCCTTGCGGATATCAGGATCGGGCTCAGGAACTGCGGACAGCAGTGCCTGCGTATAGGGATGCTGCGGATCGGCATAGAGCTTATGCTTATCAGTGACTTCAACAATCCGTCCCAGATACATGACGGCAACACGGTCGCAGATATGCTTCACCACGCTGAGATCATGGGCGATGAAGATATAGGTCAATCCGAATTCCTTCTGTAAATCCTGCATCAGGTTAATGACCTGTGACTGGATCGATACATCCAGTGCAGATACAGGCTCATCGGCGATAATCAGCTTCGGCTGGAGCGCCAGTGCTCTGGCAATCCCGATCCGCTGGCGTTGTCCGCCGGAGAACTGATGCGGGTAACGCTGCAAATGCGCTTTAGCCAGCCCGACTACATCCGCAAGCCGTTCTACTTCAGCCCGACGCTGCTTGGCATCGCCTACTCCGTGCACGATCATCGGCTCTTCAAGAATACGCTGTACGGTATTGCGCGGATCTAAGGATGAGAACGGGTCCTGGAAAACAATCTGCATCTCCCGGCGCCGCTTGCGCATCTCCTCTATAGATAGCTTCGTGATATCCTGACCTTCGAACCAAACCTCTCCCGCCGTGGGCTCAATCAGCCGAAGCAAGGCACGGCCGGTTGTGGATTTACCGCAGCCGCTCTCTCCAACCAGGCCAAAGGTCTCACCTTTGCTTACCGAGAAGGAGATATCGTCCACAGCCTTGACATAACCCTGCGCGCGATTGAAGAACCCTTTGTTGATCGGATAATACTTCTTAAGGCCCTTGACCTCTAGCAGGCTCTCACTCATACCGCATCCTCCTGTTGACTTTCATGCAGCCAGCATCTGCAGCTGTGCTGTTCCTCCTGGAGCGTAAGCTTCGGAAGACTTTGACGACAGATATCCATGACATCAGGGCAGCGCGGCGCGAACCGGCAGCCCTGCATTTCTTTGCTGAGAATCGGCACATTGCCCGGAATTGAATACAGTCGTTCTCTGGTTTCATCCATCCGCGGTACCGATTCGATCAGCCCCCGGGTATACGGATGCAGCGGATTCTTGAAAATATCACGTACGCTGCCTTCCTCCACTACCTTGCCGGCATACATAACCGCAACACGGTGGCACATCTCCGCTACAACACCAAGATCATGGGTAATCAGCATAACTGCGGTACCCTGTTCTTCGTTAAGCCGGCGGATCAGATCCAGAATCTGTGCCTGAATCGTTACATCAAGCGCAGTCGTCGGCTCATCGGCAATCAGCAGCTCCGGACTGCAGGAAATGGACATGGCGATCATTACACGCTGGCGCATGCCTCCCGACAGCTGATGCGGATATTCATCAATAATGGCCTCCGGCCGGGGAATGCCAACCTTGCGGAGCATCTCTACAGCGTGCTCCCGGGCCTCCTTCTTGGAGAGTCCGCGGTGCAGGCGTACGGTTTCTATAATTTGCTGTCCGACCGTGAACAGCGGATTGAGCGAAGTCATCGGTTCCTGAAAAATCATCGAGACCGAGTCACCGCGGATCTTACGCATCTCTTTCTCTTTGAGCGGGACAAGATCACGGCCCTTCAGCAGGATACGTCCGCCCACGATTTTTCCCGGGGGATTCGGAACCAGCTTCAGAATGGACAGGGAGGTTACGCTTTTACCACAGCCGGATTCGCCTACCACACCCAGAACCTCACCCGGATTAATGTACAAATCAACACCGTCAACTGCAGGAACTTCACCGCGGTCTGTAAAAAAGTGGGTGTGCAAATTTTCAATTTTTAGAATGGGCTGGATCAAATCTCTACCTCTCTTCTACTTAAAAATTGAACAAAGGTCAAATGACAGGATAGAAAATATATTTAAAAAGTTAGATATATTAACGAATACCTGACATGACACGTTACAATAATCCGCTTAAATACACATTGTTGTTATTTAATGTATAACTTACTATATATACCCCGACTAGACAAGGAAAATTTGCACATATAACTAACACGAGTGTTTTGGTATGAATAATTACATGCCCAACCTGTGTAAATACCTATATATAAAAAGAAAAACTGCGCTATTTGTATAGCGACAGCCATTTCTCGAGCTGATTTCTGAGAACTTCCCGGTAGTAGACCGGCTCCATAATCTCAGCTTCTTCCTCGTATCTCATAATCCAGTGAACAAAGCCAATATCCTGCTCCACCGCAACCTTAAAATGCAGACAGCGGTTCTGGCGGTCCACCCTACTGGGCTTCACAAACATCTCCTCATGCTTAAGCCTCTCCATCATCCGTTCCGAGAACTTGACTTTGAATTCTACCTGCAGACTATCCTGGTCCAGAGACCACTTCTGCTCCATAAAAGCCTGTAAATCAAATTTATCCTTGGAGAACCAGCTGTCCAGCGGCTTCACACTGGAAAACCCGTTAATATGAAAGGTGCGGATGATCCCGAAGCGATGACAAAACCCAATCAGATGAAAACGATTCTCCAACGGGACCAGGCAGTAGGGATCAATTTTGATACCTTTTTCTTCGTATGCATTCTCACTGTAGTCCGCCTGTATACTGCGCTGCTTCATCACGGCATCCAGAATGCCGGTCAGATAGAATGGCTGATCTCCATGAGATCCGCTTCTCTCCATCCAATGCTGACCCGCCTCCTTCTTCGCGCTCTCCATCGTTTCTTCCCTTTCTGCCTTTTGCTTATATTCTGCGGCCATCACTTTCTCATAGGCGTCTTCGAAATCCGGGGGCAGTAAAGGTTTGATATCCGTCATAATACTGCGCAACTGTGAAAATGCGGCTGCTTCTTCTTCTGACCAATCCAAAGGGTACAGTGCAAAATTACCGATAAAAGCATATCCCTTACCGTGTCCCATATGGGTAATGGGGATATGCATGGCACTGAGCGCATCCATATCCCGGTAAATCGTTCTCTCACTGTTGCCGCATCGTTCCGCCAGCTCACGGGCCAGAATTCCCGGTTTGGCTTGAACTAGCGTAATAATGCGCATCAGCCGGATTAATCGGTCTGTCATTTTCAGTTCTCCTTGATTCATGGTAAAATAGACCCATTATTTTTAAATAAACTAGTTATATATATCTATAACCAAGGATGTAATAACCGAGATAAGAAAATATAATAGAACTATTTTACTATATTACCACATTTATATATTACACGATTCGTTATCTATTTCTGCGAATTGGATTCAAATTTTAACCTATATGTATGATCACTGCCTATTGTATCCCTGCTGCATTCCTTACATTTATCTCGTTACAACCTTTCCCAAGAGAGTCATCTCCACCTCAAGCTGCTTATAGAGTGCTTCCGCTTCCTTTACAAGCTGCATATCGCCGGAACGTGCAGCGAGCAGCAGCAATTTATCCGCCTGACGCCGCAGCTTCTCCGTGGAGACCTGCTGCTGATTTTGGGCTCTGGCCACTTCCCTTTCTGCTAATAATCCCTCCATTTTGAGCAGTTCTACATGCTTCTCAACATGAAAACAACACTGAGCGCCCAGTACATCCGTATGATGTGAATATTCCATTCCGAGCTTCTTGAGCGGCAGCTCACGTATACGTTCTACCGTGGGCTGTCTGTATTGCCACTGCAGCCAAAGCGCCTCATGTATGCCTGCAGGCATGCCTGACATCGTAAATTCCAAAGCAATAAACCTGCGTTGCCCGGAATGGATTTTGCCCAGCTTCAGCAGCAGTGAGCGTCCTTCTCCTTCTTCTGCTGTACACCCGTAGCATCCGGTCACCGTAACGTGGCTTTCCAGCCATACGCGCAGCTCAATTTCCCGGGCTACAACCTTTCGGCTTTTCTTGCGGAATTCCTCTCCTTGTGACACTCCTTTCCACTCCACGAGCAGGATAATATTCTTCGCACCTCCTGCTAAAATCCGATCCTGGCTCCAAGTAAATATGGGCTGAATACTTGCTTGCATATTTCCACCTCTTTCTTTTTTTGGGTCTTCTATTAATGTACCAATAATGGCGGACAACTCCTTGTCATGGAATATATGTTCGGTCCTATAATATCGACAAAAAAAGAGCCAACCTACCACTAAAGGTAATTGCCTCTTTGCGAAAGTCTATTATTTTGTCAAAATATGACGAACACAGTTTTGCGCATTATAGGCTTCTTGCCCGGTTAGCTTTTTTTTCTTCCCTGAAAAAAAAGCCCAGCGCCCACTTGGCACATAGCAGCGAGAAGAGGAAGAACAGCAGTGCCCACAATATAGCCGGCAGCGGCGTTAATCTGGCCAAATTTGCTGCATCCCCCGCACGGGAAGGCGTCAGTACCGAAGCCGTTACCAAAAATAGCGTCCCCATTACGGACTCCTCCAGAGTCAGAAATGCAAGAAATAAATAATAATATTTGCTGACCTTCGGCCAAAGGAACAGCATAGCGGCATTCAGCAGAATAAAACCGCTCAGCCAAATCATCCCAAAGCCGCCCCGTACATAGAGCACCAGCATCACCAGCGCAACACCGCTGGCCATAATCAGCCCCCACTGCCGCTTGTCTCTACTATATAGATAGAAGAGCAGCAATGAGAACAGTGAAGCCAGAGGATAACCGGCCAGCGATACAAGAATTGCCCTCCCCCCTGCGGCAATCGCTGAATAGGTTACACCGCTATGGTCGGGATGCAGCTCTATCCGCAGCACACTCCCCGAGAGCAGCAGGGTTACCAGCGCATGGCCGAATTCGTGAAACATCGTATCCAGATTACGGAATAAGGATGAGAACGGAATAAACCGGGTCAACAGTGCAGAACCTGCCAGAAACAACAACGTTTTGAGCCATTTATTCACTCGAAGCAGCTCCTTTCCGTTCAAAGTATACGTTAATTTATGTGCACACTCAATATAATAGAAACCTTCATATGATTTGTACTGTATTACACATATGGTTACCTGCATAGACAGGAAGGGTAATTATGCCTAAAGCTGCCCGCACTGCCCAAATCAGGACCGGCTATGATAAAATAAGAATACAACAAGCCTATAACAGGTGGTGATCATTAATGAACAAACGCGCAACAAGAAATATGATAAAGCTGCTGGGGTCGGCCTTGCTGCTGCTCGGGATTTCTTTCACTTATGATATCCCTGCGGCCAAAGCCAACTATTTCACTGATTTATATAATGGACTACAGAGCTTCTCGGAGCTGCCCGGTGAAGTCAACAAACTGCAGGAGAGCTATCAGCAGACGGCGGAGGAACTGCAGAAAACAAAGGCGGAGCTTGGAACGGCAGTGGACGAGCTGGGGCAGACAAAAGACCAGCTGGACCAGTCTCTGCAGCAAATGGCGACCTACCAGGCCCAGAATGCCGCGCTGCAGGAACAGAACCGCCAGCTCAGCCAGGTCGTCGATGAACTGAAGAATGACCGTACGGCACGGGAAAATTACTATAACCGGATCAAGGTGACGGTAATCACCGGACTTGCTCTTATCCTGGGTTATTTCCTGCTAATCCGGCTGCTGCGCTTCACCATGCGCCACCGTTCCAGAAGAAGCGACCGGCTGCGTTAAGGCTGGAGGAAGAAGCGCATGTATACAGCACTGCACGAGGGGAGCATAAGGAATGAATGTTGATGTCCAGGATGAAGGCGACAGCGGCAGCGGACAGGCTGTTGCTTTTACCGTCGCAGAGAATGAAGAGGTTCATGTGCTCCATCCGCAGCAGATTATAGCCTATCAAGGCCCCTCTTCAGGACGGGCGGACCGGCTGATGGATGTGAAGGGCATGTACCGCAAACGAAAGCTGATCCGCTCGGATATCACCGGCCCCTGCCGGTTCGTCGCTGCATTGCCGCCCGGTTACCGTGTCAAGACGCTGCAGCTCGACGGCAAGAGCGATCTGCTCTATGATTTCAGGCATCTGTTCTTCTACAGTAAGGGAGTCACCATGCAGACCAGAGTATTGAATATGAAGAATATGCTGATTACCCGGGATATCGTCAAGGTGAAATTCTCCGGTCATGGCAGCATCGGCATTCTGACAGAAGGTACAGTCTGTGAAGCCGAGCTTGACCCGTTTGATCCGCTGTATGTCGATGCCGGCAGTATTATTGCCTATCCCGAGAATGCCCGGCTTGAGCTTACGGTCTACGGCAATCATCTCGCCAGCCAGCATATGAGCTATCACTGGAAGATGACCGGCCACGGGCCTGTGCTGTTCCAGGCCGGACGCCAGAGCAGGCGTTTTCAGCGGGATAATAATGAAGACGGCATTATCAAACGGTTCCTGCGCGAGGCGTTGCCGTTTGGCGGAGTATTTATCAAGTAAACCTGCCGGGATAACCGGCCATACTGCAAAGAGCGCCCGTGCGGATACCACGGGCGCTCTTCTTATATACTTTTGTTACAGTTTAAGCCAGGTAAGCGTTCAGCATCCAGGATGTTTTCTCTACGCTTGTTCTAATACCGATCAGCAGGTCAGCCGTAGGCTGGTCGCTAAGCTCTTCGGCAGCAGAGATCGCCTGCTTCAGCTCTTCGGCTACGGCAGTGAAGTCCTTAACCAGCTGCGCTACCATTTCCTTCGCGCTTTCGCCGCCGGTTGCTTCCTTCAGTCCGGAGAGAGCCAGATATTGTGTCATTGTGGAAGCAGGTTGTCCGCCAATGGCGAGCAAACGTTCAGCCAGCTCATCCACATAACCGGCAGCTTCATTGTACAGCTCTTCAAATTTCTCATGCAGCGTGAAGAATTGTGCTCCGCTGACATACCAGTGGTAATGATGCAGCTTCACTCCAAGCAGCGTCCAGTTCGCTGTCTGACGGTTCAGGGCAGCATGCAATTCAGTATGGCTTTTAACTTGTGTACTCATTCTAATAACCTCCTGGGATGTGTATTTATTTGTTATTGTATTTAGACTCATTCTAAATCTATATACAATTTAACACAGATTACGCCTTAATGCAACTCTGTTTTATGATATAGGGTTACTGCAAATTCTAGCATTCCCCTTTCGGAACCTCCTATTATTTCGGTCACAATGCTGTAAAATCTGCTATATTGACACAAATCACTTCACCCGGCAGAGAAGCTCACATTTATCCTAAACCGATGTGATATCTGTCTCCGCCGCCTTCCCCTTCCCGCTCCGGAAGATCGCCCGCATCTCGTCCCGTTTGGTCTTGGGGCTGAGTACATATACTGTATCACCCGGTTCAATAACCGTGCTGCCATGCGGCGTCACGATGCTCTTGTTGCGGATAATCGCGGTGAACAGGATATCATCCGGCAGCCCGATCTGCGCAATCTGCATCCCGGCAATCGGCATATGCCGGTCAATCCCGATGTGGTTAAATTCGGAATCCGTCTTGCCAAGAGCCACGAGCTCCATCAGCGACGGCTGGGATGCATCCTCCCGTCCTACCAGTCTAAGCCGCGATGCCAAGGGCGAAATGGTCGTTCCCTGAATGACCGCCGAGGTCAGGACTACGAAGAAAACGACATTGAAGAACAGCCGGCCCTGCGGAAGCCCCGCGAGCAGCGGGTAGGTCGCAAGCACAATGGGGACGGCGCCCCTGAGTCCGGCCCAGGAGATCAGTGTCTTTTCGCGGAAGGAGAACTTGGCAAACAGCAGACTGATGAATACACCCGCAGGTCTTGCTACTACCATTAGAATAACGGACAGCAGTATACCCTGCCAGGCAATATCCGCCAGCTCCTGGGGAAAGACCAGCAGTCCGAGCAGGATGAACATGGCAATCTGCATCATCCAGGCAAAGCCGTGATTGAAATTCATGATCGTACGGTGATACATCAGCTCGGAGTTCCCCAGCACCAGCCCCATGACATAGACGGCAAGCAGACCGCTGCTGTGGACCATCGCCGAAACCCCGTAGGTCAGAACCGCAAAGCCGATGGCCATCACCGGGTACAGCCCGGTGGAGTCCAGATTGATCCGGTTGATCAGATATGTAGCCAGCTTACCGATAAGAATCCCCAGCAGGAGACCAATCCCCATCTCCCAGAAGAAGGAGAGCACCAGACTCCAGATTGCAGTATCAGGATGCTGTATCCATTCGATCAGGGAGACGGTGAGGAATACCGCCATCGGATCGTTGCTGCCTGATTCTGCTTCGAGTGTGGAGGTCAGGCGTTTATCAATGTTTTTGCCGCCCAGTACTGAGAACACCGCAGCCGCATCCGTCGAACCGACAATCGCCCCGAACAGGAAGCTCTCCGCCCACGGCACGCCTAATATAAATCTGGCAAAAACACCGACAACCCCCGTTGTCACAAGCACACCTGCCGTAGCCAGCGACAGCGCCGGCTTCATGACCGGACGGATATCCTTCATACTCGTCTGCATTCCGCCTTCAAACAGAATAACCACAAGCGCAAAAATCCCGGCGATCTGTGTTAATGAAGCATTGTTGAAATAAATGAAATGGCTGAGCACCATCCCGGCAGCGATAAACAGAACCAGTGCGGGCATTCCAAAACGGGTGGAGAATTTGGTGGACAGCACGCCTACCAGCAGCAAAGCCGCCAGCAGCAGAATAATTTGATCTGCAAGATGAGTCATCGATCCGGTTCACCCCTTTCCCATTCATACTTCGCAGCAAAAAACCCCGGTGGCTTCTTAAATCCACGGAGCTTATTATGCCGTCCTTTATTCTCTTGAATACACCTGCAGCTCCTGAATCGACCAATAGTTGCCTCCGGAACCTGTCTGCTGTATGCGGATATAACGGGTTTGGACCTGGGAAAAAGCAATTCTTGTCAACTCCAGCTTCCCTTTGCCGGATGCTACCTGTGTCCAGCTCTTGGCATCATCGGATACTTGGACGGTATATCCCCGCGGATAATCATACGACGATAAAGTATAAATCAGCTCTATGGCTTCTATTGCATGTACTGCACCTAAATCAATCTGGAAGTATTCACCTGATGCCTGGTGCTTACCGGTATCCCAGCGTGTGCGCCGGTCCCCGTCAATGGCACTCTCCGGCTTCGAGGCTGCCGTGTTCACATTAGACGTAACCTTCCAGCCGGTCCGGTCCAGCGGGACGAGTCCGGTTGCTGTAATCTGCGTCTTCTCCGACATGACGCCAGAGCCTGACACTCTTACCGCATAAGTATACAATGTGCCCTCCTGCAGTTTGCTGTCAGTGTACTCTGTGCTCTGCACACCTGCCGCAATCACTTTCAGTTCACTGCCCGGGCCGTCGGCCCGGAGCACTTCATAGCTTGCCCCGGGAGCCTCCAGCCAGCTCAGATGCATCGACAGCCCTTTGACTGCCGCGGCCTTGAAGCCTTGCGGCGCCACATCCGCTACTTCGGAAGAGGGCTGCAGAATATACTGCACCGCCTCACCCGGAGCCAGCGTTTCGGTGAATTCCAGCACAGGCGTAGCATTCCTGCCCGACATATAGCTGCGTGCCTCTTCATAAGTATCTCCGCGGCCAAAGCGTTCACCCTCATATACGGTCTTCTCCGGCATGGTCACCTTCACTTTAACCGTCTGCTCGGTTTCTTCGAAATTGACAAAGTTCACAAGCAGTTTGTTGGATGTGGCTCCGCTGCCTGCCAGAGGCTCAAGGGTGGAAGTGTCTACCGCCCGCACATACACCAGTTTGTCAGCCAAATCATCTTTGTTCGTAATCTGGTAGCTCAGCGGCGCCCCGTGTGTGGCATAAGCCAAATCCAGCCGGCGCATAATACTTACGCGTGAGTCTTCACCTTCTTTGGTATAATAAATCTCTGTAGCTCCCGGATCATGTTCCTCCAGGTTGAAGCCGTACTTGAACAGACTGAAGTTCTTGAAGAAAGCGGCATGCTGCACAAACATATCGGCATATCCGATATGCCCCCGCATAATCCGGTCAAACACCGCCGCAGTCCGCTCGGACGCGCCGTATTGATAGGCATCCACATGAGAATCCGAGGTGCCGAATTCGGTGGTGAGCATTTTTTTGCTGAGACCGTCTACAGCTCCCCCAAAGGTCTTCAGGTTCTCTGTAAAGCTGCCTCCATTGCTGAAAATGTAGGATTCACCATAGGAATGCCCATTGGTCAAATCCGTTACTTCCTCCAGCTCGTTCCGCTGCTCCGGGTCCCGTTCCCAGCCGTCCGGATCTCCGCACTGCTTAAGCGTCCCCTTCTGATTACCACAGGAATCTTCGCTGTAACCCGGCCAGTATGCCCAGCCCGGGGCCACCGTCTGCAGATGCGGTGCGATCGTCTTGCCTTTCTTATTCAGCCAGTCGGCTATCGCCAGATTGACTGCTTTGGAACGGTTGAACAGTCCGGGCTCATTATCCACCTCATAATACTGGAAATACTGGCCGTACTGCTTGAAATAATCGGTCAGCTTCTTCTCCGCATCATCCGGCAGTGAACCGTCTTCCTTGAGCTTGATATCACCCGTGTACAGATAGAGGGCAACAGCCTGCATATTATAATCCTTCAGGACCTCGTAGTACTCTCCCATATTCTCACAGGATCTGCCCACATCGCTGGCACAGCTGGTCCGCATAATGTTGCCGCTGTAGGCTAAACCCAGCCATTTCATAATATAAGGCAAATGCGTAACTGCACCTTTGTCAAAATAGAACTGTTTGTTGTTGACCATGGTTCCGGTCAGCGTATAGCTCCCGTGAATCGGCTCCTTGACCGGAGTCTTCAGTGCTTCCAGACTAAGGTTATCCCATGTCCACCAGTTATACTTATCCTCCGCAGCGGAGGAATAGATCCCGCGCGCTGCCCGCAGTGTCAGCTCGTTGGTTCCGCTGATGAGCTGTTCTTTGGGAATGTACAGCTCATAGGTTTTGCGGAAATCGTATTTACTGTCCGTACCGTCCACACCGGCAATCTGAATAATCCCTGACAGCTGCCGGTTAGAGAATACGCTCATCTGCGGTACGGATTTGTAGGCATCAAGGATGCTGACACGAAATAAGACCCCGTTAACCGGGATCTTATCCAGCTTGTAGGTAATCCGCAGTTCAGGATTGGTAGCGCCGTGCAGCCCGGACGGGATACTCTGAAGCTCCGCCGCCTTCACTGCGGTTGAAGCAACGCTGAATACCCCCTTGGCCCCGTTTGATCCGGCTGCTGCAAACTCTGCGGCTGAGCCGTCATGCTGGCCCAGCTTCCATAGTACAGTCCCCTCCGGAACTGCGGGACCCGCATCCTTGGCTGCAGATAATTCCGACATGTCAACCTCCACCTCGCCGCTATTTGTCCCATCCTCTCCGAAGACAGAAACGGACAACAGAAACAAGATGATCAATGCTGCAAATTTTAGTAGTAGATGAATGGGTTTATTTCTCTTTGTTTTGAGTCTAGTCCTCATTCCCTTGTCCTCACTTTCTTCCAGGGTGGCTGTAATGTACCGGTTTCCGTAGAGCCGCATTCGTGATGACCAGCTTCATTCCTCAAGGAAGAGTCAGCGCGTTCTGGGGAATCACCGCCTGCTTCTGGCGCGGGCTTTGCCACATCAGACGGACGCTTGCGTCACCGTGATTCTCATAATACTCCACTTTAATATCGTAGGCAGTTGCGGCTGTAAGAGTTATACTTCCCTCCCGGCTGACACCGCTTTGCTTCTTCCAGCTGTCAATGATCAGCTTGCCGCCGATCCACACACGGATGCCGTCATCGGAAGAGGCTGTAAAAGTATACTTTTCACTGTAGACTGGCTTGATCTTACCGGTCCAGCGTACGGAAAAAGAGTCCTTGCCGATTCCCGGCGCCGGTGAATCCCCATGCCAGTTGAAGTCAATCCTGTTGTCATTCCGGGTAAGCAGCGGTTTGCCGGACAGCTCCGCATTGCCGAAATATTGCCCCTTGAGACCGTTGCGCGATACCGCAGTAAGTGTGTTGATCTGAGCATTTAGTGCCAGCTTGTAATCATCCCGTGATACGGTGTACTTATTGCTCATAAAGCTTTGAATTTTCTGGAGATTATTATTCTCGAGCAGCATTTTCCCCCATGTCATCGTATATACCCATTTACTCTGGGTTTGAGACAATATGACAGGGTCTGGAAGCTCTCCGCTCTCCCCGATACCGATCGGTTTGCCGTCTGCCAGCTTCAGAAGGTTCTCGTAATAGGATTGCTTAAAGTCATTGTTATAAATATCGGCTGCCAGTACATCCACCTTGGAGGCACCCGGATAATAGTCGCTGTAAGGCTTTGCCCACTCGTTCGGTGCATTCGGGTTCCATACCCATAGCAGGTTATTCAGCTTATGTGTGTTCACCATACGGTCGTACACTATATCCCACAGCTGGGCAAAGTTATCCTTGTGCCCCCACCAGAACCAGTTGCCGTTCATTTCATGATATGGACGCCATAAAACCGGAACTCCGGCATCCCGCAGTTCTCCCAAGTACCCGGCTACCTCATCCAGCTCGGCAATCAGAGCTTTGTACTGCGGAGTTCCCGGAGTAACGTACGCGTCAAATTTGTCCTGGCTCAGATTCATTTTTACATTAGCCCATTCGGGAGCGGTTCCCGGCAGATTCTGATGGAAGGTCATCGCCACAATGCCTCCGCCTTTGTACCACTTAATGGCACTGTCTACGACAGCTTGGCGCTGCCCAGCAATGGTCTCTTCGGACTGGTTGTTAATGGCTCCCAGCTCGTAGCCGTGCAGAACGGCATACTGCCCGCTTGCATTTTTAAGCTTATTATTGAATTCATCGGGGCTCTCCAGGTAATCATGCTGGCCGGAGATCATGCCCTTGCCGCTGAGATCGGACAGATAGCTTAACAGTGCGGTGGCTTCCTTGGAAGCGGAGGAATTAACGGGTTTGATTGGAGCGGCAGGAGTATTGACGGTACGTGCTACCGGAAGACTGCGCGCCTCCCCCCATGGCAGAAGAGAAAGGATAAGGATAATTGGAATAATTGTTGTATATAGCCTGTACTTACGGTAAGTGTTCAATATAATCTCCTTTCCCCGGGCCTCACTGCCGCCTTAGGCGTGCAGGCATGCAGTTCTCTGTTAAGAGGCTGCATTGAATTACCCGGATGGTCTATAGCTTAGTAGCCCTGCTGATAAGCAGGGCCATTAAGATTGGACTTTATAGGATTTAGAATTGTAACGTCTTAACCAGTATCAGCGCCAATAATGAATGCAGCTGCGGGGGTATGATCTTAGGAAGCGGAAGGGAGAAACAGTGCGCTCGCAGGAACCGTTGCCTTAACTTGGCTCGGACTCTCCCACATCAGGCGTGCTCTGGCATCTCCTTGATTCTCATAGTACTCCACTTGTATATCATATAGCTGACCGGCTGTCAGGCTTATGCTTCCTGTGCGTTCGGTCCCGCTCTGCTTCATCCAGCTGTCGATCACAAGCTCACCATTGATCCGTACGCGGATGCCGTCATCTGAAGTGGTATAAATCTGATAAGTCTCAGTGTATAGCGGCTTGAGCTTACCGCTCCAGCGTACAGAGAAGAAATCTATGCCGATTGCGGCATCCGGCGTGCCTTGACGCCAGTTGAAGTCAAGCACTGCATCGGTACGTACCACTGCCGGAGCACCAGACAACGTCATATTATTGAAATATTCCGCAACCAGCCCATTCGCCGCAGGAGCCTCGGCCGTAAGATTCTCCGGTAATGGAGCTTCTGCCGGCGTCGGTACCGCTGTTGGCGTTGGTGCCGCTGTCGGCGTTGGTGCCGCTGTCGGCGTTGGTGCCGCTGTTGGCGTTGGTGCCGCTGTCGGCGTTGGTGCCACTGTCGGCGTTGGTGCCGCTGTCGGCGTTGCTGTTGGCACCGGTGTTGGTGTTGATACTGGTAACGGCGTTGCTGTTGGTACTGGTGTTGCAGTCACAGCCGGAGCATCCAAAGCTGCTTTGCTGGCTGAAGAAGCAGCCGTGTTCACAAATAACGCGCTTGTAGGGACAGTTGCCTTCGCCTGGCTTGGACTCTGCCACATCAGGCGGATATTGGCATCGCCGGCATTCTCGTAATACTCCACTTTGATATCATACAGCCGGCCTGCCTGCAGGTTTATGCTTCCTGTACGCTCGGTACCGCTCTGTTTGGTCCAGCTGTCGATTACAGCTGTGCCGTCAATATAGACGCGGATACCATCATCGGATGTAGTGATAATCTGATAGGTTTCACTGAAAGAAGGTTTGATCTGACCCGTCCAGCGTATGGAGAAGCTATCCACTCCAAGCTTGGCATCCGGCGCTGCCTGGCGCCAGTTAAAGTTCAGCAGCGCATCATTCCGGACCAGAACCGGAGTGCCCGAAAGCGTCATGTTCTTGTAGTATTCTCCCTGAAGACCATTCTGAACGACGGGGGCCGTCACAGAATCATTGGAAGCAGGGGGCGGCGTCAGTATCGGTATTGGCATTGCAGTCTGTACCGGCGCTGGTGTTGCTGTTGGAACTGGCGTTGGCGTTGCTGTCGGTACCGGCGTTGGTGTTGCTGTTGGTACTGGCGTTGGTGTTGCTGTTGGTACCGGCGTTGGTGTTGCTGTTGGTACTGGCGTTGCTGTCGGTTCCGGCGTTGGCGTTGCTGTTGGTTTCGGCGTCGCCGTAGCAAATGTGCCTGCTTTATAATCGTCCCGGGTCACAGTATAGCTGTCGCTCATGAAACCTTTGATGGTAGCAACTGTGTTGGTTTCATACAGCATTTTTCCCCAGCTCATCATATATACCCAATTTTTCTGTGAGAGTTGCAGCTTTGCTGTGCTTGGCATTTGTCCATTCTCGCCAATGGCAATCGGTTTGCCATTCGCAAGTGCGAGCAGGCTGTCATGATATTTATTCATATAATCGTTCTCATATATATCTGCCGCGAGTACATCCACCTTGTCAGCCCCCGGGTAGGTCAGCGCATAAGGATCAGACCAGGCATTGGGTGCATTGGGGTTCCATACCCACAGCAGGTTGTTTAATTTATGAACGTTTACGAAACGGTCATACATAATATTCCAAAGCGCAGCAAAGTTATTTTTCTTCCCCCACCAGAACCAGTCACCGTTCATTTCGTGGTAAGGTCTCCAGAGTACGGGAACACCAGCATCCCGCAGGCTTTTAAGTGAAACTGCCACTTTGTCCAGATCTGCAATCAATGCAGTGTACTGTGTTGTACCCGGAGTAATATATTTATTGAATTCCGCCTGGCTCAGCGGTTTCTGAACATTGGACCAGAGGTATGCGGTACCGGGCAGATTCTCATGAAAAGTCATGGCTACAATGCCGCCGCCCTTATACCAGTTGATCGCGCTGTTCACAACATTTCTGCGTTGCGCCGCTGCTGTACTTTCCGATTGCCCGCTGATTACGCCCAGTTCATAGCCGTGAAGAGCAGCATATTGTCCGCTGGTTCCTTTCAGCTTGTTGCTGAATTCGTCCGGACTTTCCAGATAGTCATGTTGGCCGGTAATAATGCCTTTTCCAGTGATAGAATACAGATCATCCAGCAATCTGACTGCTTCGGTTGAAGCCTCCGGATTAACGGGCGCTTTGGAACTAGACGCAGCTTCTGCAGATGAAGGCATTCCGCCGAGTCCCAGAGGTACTGCAGTCAATAAAAGGGCCAGAGACAGCACAGTGCACAGCAAACGAGACTTACGGTAAGTTATCAAAATCCATCTTCCTTTCGGTAGCCAGGCTGCCACTCTTGCGAAGGCCCTATAGCTTTGCGTCCCTATCTTTCGATTAGGTTTGCCTTTGTCGTATTGGAAGGATTAATCCCTCTTACCGTAAGTATCGTCCCTATTTAGTTTTAATTTAGAGCAAAAATGAATTTTTCTTAATAAATGGTTCTTAATACCTGTTTTGGATTTGTAACAATTGGTTATATAGATAGATTAGACCTATGAAATGAATTGCTGCAAGGCGATATCTTCCCAATCCAAGGTGATTCGGATGTTATCTTCCTCCACCAGCTCAGAGCCGGTCTGCACTTCGATAAATTCCATATCTGTCAATGCCAGGATCGCATGCTTGGTGCCTTCCGGAATCCGTACGACATCCCCCGCCTTCACATTATGCATTTTCTCATTGAGCACAATGCTGGCTTCACCGCTGACAATGGTCCAGATTTCACTGCGTTTGTGATGCAGCTGATAGCTGATATTTTTACCTTCAGAGATAAAGATTCGCTTCGTCAGCACCTCATTGCCTTCCGCATATTTCACATAATCAATTACCTTGTAGTGGCCCCAGCGGCGTTCTTCGTACATCGGTCTTTGTTCAAAAGATTTCAGCACTTCTTTAATGCGCGGGCTCTCCGCCTTGTGCGTAACCAGAATTCCGTCCGGGCTGGCGGCGATAATCAGATCCTTCGCTCCGATCACGGTGATCGGAATGTCCAGCTCGTTGATCAGGCAGGTGCCTTCGGAATCTGCAGTGACGAAGCCTTTGCCGACATGATTGCTGGTCATTTCTTCAGTCAGCGTGTTCCAAGTGCCCAGATCCTTCCAGAATCCGGCGTAAGGCTGAACCACGATATTCTCTTCTTTTTCCACCACTTCGTAATCAAAACTGATGGAAGCCAGCAGTTTATACTGCTTCTGCAGTTCCTCATAGTTCAGCGGCAGTCCTTTGCGCTGCAGAATATCCAGCAGATAACCTAGACGGAAAGCAAACACGCCGCAGTTCCAGAGCGCGTTCCGGCTGATCAGCTCCTCAGCCTGCTTGCGGTCCGGCTTCTCCTGGAAGTGGCTCACCTGCAGATACCCGCTCGCCCCCGCTTCGGCGCTGGTAGGAATGATATAGCCGTATTTCTCGGAGGCATGCTCCGGAACTACGCCCATCAGCGCCAGATTGGCGCCGCTCTCCAGCATCGTGCTCTCCAGCTGCAGAACGGTTTCGAAGAAGGACGACTCCACATAAGGATCGACGGGCAGGATGGCTACCGTCTCGCTTGGTGAAACACCGGCGACCGAATACAGATAAGCTGCTGTCAGTGCGATGGCAGGGAAGGTATCGCGCCGCTCCGGCTCAACGATAATCGGCACCCCGCTGCCCAGCTGGCTCTGAATCATCTCTACCTGGCTGCGGCCGGTAGCCAGGTAGGACGATTCCGCCATCCCTGTCTCCTGCAGCTGTCTCCATACCCGCTGTACCATGGATTCCGGTTCACCTGCCGGGCTTTCCAGTACTTTCAGAAATTGCTTCGAACGTGAATCATTGGACAAAGGCCAGAGCCGTTTACCAGAACCGCCTGATAGAAGTACTAGTTTCATAAGTGAACCCTCCTAAGTTTATATGATGTCGCGAAAATATCGGATTGTTATTGGGAGCAGGCTGCGTTTGCTTAAGCCTAAAGGCGGCTGTTATGAGGGTCACTGCAAGGAATGTTTGGACTTTCGGCCGCTGTTGTCTCCAGATTTCCTGATTTAAACCGCTTATCGCGGTAGAAATCCGGAGACAAAGGCGGACGCTAACGCTCCTACAGTTCCAAAATTCCTCTCCGTTCCATTACATAACAGCTGGCTTATTCGCTTCGCCCGCAGGCTAAGCTCCCGGCTAAAGATCCGGCTATTGCCGCTTGGTTGAGCGGCAATTGAATCAGCTGCTGCCGCTTGTTGTTGCGGCAATTGAACCTGCGGCTGCCCCGCCTGCTTTTGCGGCGGCAAGGCCATTCACGCTTGTTCCAAGGCGGCGCCGCTCAACTAAGCGGCGGTGAGAGATTTAAGGGA
The DNA here is from genome assembly GCF_037963255.1 of Paenibacillus sp. FSL H8-0259. Classification (NCBI taxonomy): domain Bacteria; kingdom Bacillati; phylum Bacillota; class Bacilli; order Caryophanales; family Paenibacillaceae; genus Paenibacillus; species Paenibacillus sp. FSL H8-0259. Next base: position 1,285,331 of record NZ_CP150147.1, on the reverse strand, counting down.
TTAAATGCATCTTGTTCCAAGGGATTTCCGCTCGCTGTAGCAGCGAAGGGGAAACATAACACTCTTGTTCCAAGGTTTTACGTTCACTTACGCGGCGGTGGAATCAAGAGCACTAATGCCCCTCATTTCCTCCATTGGCCCACATCCGGTGCATTCAGAGGAATTTATCCCTTAATTTCCCCGTACAGCACACTTTCGGCGGAATTAGAGGGGTTTTTCCCCTTAATTTCCCCATACAGCACACTTTCGGCGGAATCAGAGGGATTTTTCCCCTTAATTTCCCCATACAGCACACTTTTGGCGGAATTAGAGGGGTTTTTCCCTTTAATTTCCCCGTACAGCACACTTTCGGCGGAATCAGAGGGATTTTTCCCCTTAATTTCCCCGTACAGCACACTTTCGGCGGAATCAGAGGGATTTTCCCCCTTAATTTCCCCGTACAGCACACTTTTGGCGGAATTAGAGGGATTTTTCCCTTTAATTTCCCCATACAGCACACTTTTGGCGGAATTAGAGGGATTTTCCCCCTTAATTTCCCCGTACAGCACACTTTCAGTGGGAGGCTGCGGGATCACTGATAGACCAAGAGCTTAGACCGCGCCAGCAACGCTGGCGGAGAATCCGCTAAGGCCGCCCATCTGCGGGCGTCCGACAGAATGATACTCCAGGCCGGTTCCTTCGATCTGCTCTTTGCTATAGACATTGCGGCCGTCGATCAACACCTGACGGCGCATGCTCTTCGCCAGCAGATGCAGGTCGATATCCTTGAACTGGCTCCAGTCGGTCAGGAGGCATACCGCATCGCTGCCTTCGGCAGCCTCTTCCGCCAGCCCGCACCAGCGGAGCTGCGGGTGATCATATTGCGCCCGGAAATTCTCGGCGGCAATCGGATCATAGAGCTTCACCGTGGCGCCTTCGGCTACCAGCGCTTCAACGATTTCACGGGCAGGCGCCTCGCGGACATCATCAGTGTTCGGCTTGAAGGCGAGGCCCCAGATGCCGATGACTGCGCCGCGCAGGCTGCCCAACGACTCATGGAGCTTGGAGATGATCATGAAGCGCTGGCCTTTATTGACCTCGACCACCGATTTCAGCAGCTTGAACTCGTAGTCCACGTTGCCGGCAATCTGGATCAGCGCATTGGTGTCTTTCGGGAAACAGGAGCCTCCATAACCGATACCGGCCTGCAGGAAGGTAGATCCGATTCTCCGGTCCATTCCCATGCCCTCGGCCACCTCGGTTACATCAGCTCCCACTTTTTCGCAAATATTGGCGATTTCGTTAATGAACGATATTTTAGTAGCCAGGAATGCATTTGACGCATATTTAATCATCTCGGCGCTGCGGATATCCGTGACGAACACATTGTCTGTGAAGCCCTGATGAAGCTGGCGCATCATCGGCTCAAGCTCAGGATTATCGAGTCCGATCACGATCCGGTCGGGATGCAGCGTATCGCGGATCGCGGAGCCTTCACGGAGGAACTCAGGGGCGGAGACAATGTCGAAGGGATGATTCGTGTGCGAAGCGATCAAATTGCGGATTTTCTCATTGGTGCCTACGGGTACGGTTGACTTGGTCATGATGACCTTGTAGCCTTCCATTGCCTGCGCAATTTCAATGGCTGCCCCTTCGATATATCTTAGATCCGCTTCACCGCCCGGCAGTGAGGGGGTCCCTACGGCAAGGATGACGATGTCGGAGCGGCGGACCGAATCCTTAAGATCGGCCGAGAAGCTCAGCCTGCCCTCACGGAGATTCATTTCGATCAGTGCCTCAATACCCGGCTCATAGATTGGGGATTCCATCCGGTTCAGCTTCTCGATCTTCGCCTCATCCTTATCCACACAGATGACATGATTTCCGTTAAGGGTGAAGCAGACACCTGAGACAAGACCTACATATCCGGTACCGATTACTGCGAGTTTCATACAATCATCCTCCTTTTAGGAAATTGACGTAGGCCTGTTCCACATACTGCTTGAACTGGACCATAAACGCCTGCTCATCAAATTTACGTGCATGGCCCATAATCTGCTCGATATCCCACGCATAGGATTCTGCTTCATCTATGGCCTGGAGCAGATCATCAACTTCCTGGTGCTGGAAGAACACGCCGTTGACGTAAGGAATAATCGTGTCCAGCGCTCCTCCGGCCTGATAGGCGATGACCGGTCTACCTGCTGCATTCGCCTCCAGGGGCGTAATGCCGAAATCCTCTTCTCCGGGAAAAACAAAAGCCCGGCACTGCGACATCAGTCCAGTCACTTCTTCATCCTCCAGCCGGCCCAGGAAAGAGATATTATCCTTAGCCATGCCTTCCAGACGCTTGCGGTCCGGCCCGTCTCCCACGATGTACAGCTTTACACCGTTACGGTTGAACGCCTCTACTGCCAGATCGATCCGCTTGTAGGAAACCAGCCGGGATACGATCAGATAGTAATCTCCAATGGTAGGGGAGCTGGTGAAGCGTGCTGTATTGATCGGCGGGAAGATCACATCGGAATCCCGGTGGTAATAATTCTGAATCCGCGTCTTCACGACGGAGGAGTTGGCTACGAACTGATTTACATTTTTGGAGGTACGCTGGTCCCAGTTCTTCAGCCGCTGCATATACACCTTGAGCAGTCTTTTGAATAATCCGGAATTCGACTGCCGCTCCATGTAAGTGTCATAATCCCAGGCGAACCGCATGGGGGTATGGCAGTAACACAGATGAAATGTAGACTCGGGCACCTGGATGCTTTTCATAAAAGCACTGCTGGAGCTAAGGACGATATCATACCCGCTGAAGTCCAAATCGCGGACGGCCATGGGATAGAGCGGCAGCACCCCTTTGAAATTCCGCTTCACGCCGGGGATTTTCTGCAGCCAGGAGGCCCGGATATCCGCATCTTTGAGGTTATCGGTCAGGCGGCTTCCGTTAAAAACCGTTGTGAAGATCGGAGCATCCGGATACATGTGATGAAAAACCTCCACCACTCTTTCCGCTCCGCCCATTTGGATTAAGTAATCGTGCGCTATCGCAATTTTCATGTGAATCATCCTCAAAGTTTTATGGAGCAGCATCATCAAGCAGTGAACGCATGGTAGAAACGGATAGTGAAGCAAGTCTTAAGCATTGTCCAAGTACGAGGGTCAGGTAACCGCCAGCAAACCTTTGTAGTAAGCGACGATATCCTTGACCGTATTCTCGATGACAAAATGCTCTTTCACCCGTTTCATTCCATTATCCGCCATCCGTCTACGCTCTTCGGGATGGTTCAGCATCCAGGTGATGGAGTCTGCAAGTACAGTAGCATCTCCCGGCTGGATCAGCATTCCTGTTACGCCAGGAACTACAATCTCAACCGGTCCGCCTTCATTGGAGGCAATCACCGGCAGTCCAGCCGCCATACCTTCGACGATGACCTGGCCAAACGGCTCGGGGGTGATCGACGTGTGAATCAGTAAATCGGCTTTGTTCATAAGTCCTTGTATATCATCTACATGACCCAGCAGGCTGACATTGGTAATGTTGCCTTGCTGCATCTGCTGAATTAATTCCTGTTTGTATTCCTCTTCCCCGAACAGCGCGTCTCCGGCAAGCCAGAACTTCACCCGGCTGTCATGCTTGAAGGCCTTGGCGGCTTCCAGTACAATATGCTGGCCTTTCCAGTGAGCCAGGCGTCCCACCAGCAGGACATTGAAGTCCTTCTGGTCCCGCTTGCCGATCCCTTCACCAATCGCTTTGGCAAAAGCGGAGTAAACGACCAGCGTCTTCTTCGACCGCGGCAGCTCCAGCGCATTCAGCGTGGAATGGGAATTGGCGATGACGCCGTTCGGCAGCAGGCGTGACAGCAGCCGGATCGCCTTGGCGACAACCGGCTTCAGGTACGGGGCTCCGATATGGTCCCGGATATGCCAGATCAGGGGCACTCCGGCTTTTTTGGCAGCCACCGCTCCGTAAAATGCCGATTTCAGCGAATTGGTATGCACGCAATCGACCTTCTCCTCTTTGAGCAGCGGAGCGAGCTTACGGCCGTAGGCCAGCAGCTTCATTGCAGCCGCCGGGGCGCCGAGGTTCACGGCATTGCGTCCGCGGCTGCGGATGCTCTCATCCAGCGGGATAATGCGAACATCAATGCCCTTCTCCCGCAGCCGTTCGGCCAAAGTGCCTTCTTCCGCCAGAATCACCAGCGGGCTAATCTGTTCACCGATGTTGGTGAGAATGTTGAACAAGGCAACCTCTCCGCCGCTCCATTTGGCGGTGTGATCAATATAAGCGACTTTGATCATCCTACGCTCACACCCTTTCCCAAAGTTTCGAGGAATACGGACTCCACTTGATCGCCTACATGCTGCCAGGTATATTTCTCCAGCACATGATTCCGGCATTCGTCACGGCCCGGCAGCAGCTTGCGGTTGCTCAGCATATGAATCATGCCTTCTGCCATATCGTCGCTGCCTGCACTCTTGAACAGCAGCTCCGGCCGGAAGCCCTGCAGAATCTCCTTGTTGCCGCCGACCGGAGTCGCCATTACCGGAAGGCCGGAGGCCAGCGCCTCCACGGTGATCAGGCCGAAGCCTTCCAGCGCCTGCGAAGGAACGACGAACATATCCGCCGCCTGATAATAGGAGGCCAGCTCATGATCGGGAATATAGCCCAGGAGCCGGACCTTGTTGCCCAGTCCGTAATCGGCTATTTTCTCTTCGAGCTCACCGCGCAGCGGGCCTTTGCCCCCGATCAGCAGAATTGCGTTCGGGAACCGTTCGGCAACCTGCTTCCAGGCTTCGAGCAGCTGCAGCAGCCCCATCCGGTTCATCAGCCGCCGGACCGTCAGCACGGTAGTTGCACCTTCCGGCAGATTCAGTGTCCGCCGGATCGCCAGCCGGTTGGTGGAAGGCACGAACCGTTCCACATTAGCCGCACCCGGAATGACGATGATCTTGTGCAGCGGCACCCCGTGCAGATCATGCAGCATACCCCGGAAGTATTCGCTCAGGACAATGAATTTGTCTGCCAGCTTGTAAGCCTTATGTTCAATCGATTTGGCAATCGTTGTTTTCACCTTGTGCCTGATGCCTTGACCTTCGATCTTCATCTCTTCATTCCAGGGGCCGTGGAAGGTCATAACCACCGGAATGCCCCGCTTCTTCGCTTCTATCGCCGGCCCGATGCCGTAAGGTGCGAAGTGGGTATAGAGGATATCAATCCGCCCGCTGCCGTCTCCCATCAGGTCCGCCGCCTTGCGCTGGAAGGCATCCTTGCGTTTCCAGATCGTCTCCTTGGGATCACCGGCGTTGTGGATGATCAGTTCCTTCGGGGTAGCAGGTGTCTCCTGACTACAGATCAGGGCATGCACCTGGTTCCGTGAGGAGAGCTGCTCACATACGGATTTGAAATAGGTGTTCAGTCCTCCGGGCTGTAACGAGGGCCAGCTGAGGCCGGTCGTCATAATGTTCAATCCGTCATTGTACGACATAGCTTCTCTCCCCTTTGTTCTCCTTGTCGGCCTGGCCCATGGCATTATGCCGGGTCAGCTTGCCGGAGCTGTGTAATTCGTAATGCTTGAAGCCGACCATGAATTCATACATCACCCAGAATATCGATACCGCGAAGCCTGAAATTCCTTTTTTGAATAATCCGTGCACGAAATACTTCTGCAGGAAACGTGCCGGCGGCCGCAGCAGCAGGTGGCTCAATTTGAACGGCTTGCCGCTTTCAAAGGCGCTTTGCGCTTCCAGATCCGTGTATTTGTTGAACCGGGCCACGTGGTCGTTGATGCTGCGGAAGCCTTGATGCCACAGCGTTCCGTTCAGCTTCACCGTCCGTTCCTCGGATACCTCGGGCATCTCATGCACCAGGCTGTTGCGGATGCCGTACTCCTTGCGGTTATACAGCCGCACCAGGTACTCACCCTTATCCAGCCATTTGCCGAGAAAATCACCAATCCGGTATAGCGAGAACGCTACGGTAGCATCCGTAAGTCCCGGCTTGCGCTCCAGAATATCCCGCGCCAGCTCTTCACTGACCACTTCGTCGGTATCAATCAGGAAGACCCAATCATGGACGGCGCGTTCCACTCCGAATTCCCTTTGCTTCGCATATCCGGGCCATGGGTTAACATACACCCGGCATCCCAGGCTCTCGGACAGCTGGACCGTCCCGTCTTTGCTGCCCCCGTCGATTACAACCACCTCGTCGGCGAACAACCGGCAGGACTGAATTGCTGCGGAGATTCGAACTTCGTCATCCTGAGCAATGATGACCGCCGATATCGGGTAACTCCCCCGGCCGCCAAGCACGCTTGTCATTGAATCCATGAAGGTATCCTCCTTTGCCTTGTAGGTCCGGTGTGTGTCGTCGCTGCGAGAAAAGTTTGGGCTTCCGGCCGCTGTTGTCTTCTGATTTCATTGATTGGACCGCTGTTTGCGGTTGAAATCAGAAGACAAAGACGGACGCTGACGCTCCTGCAGCTCCAAATTTTCTCTGCGCTCCTCCAAGCACCGTCCCTTGGTTTTTTAGCAGATAAGTCGCTCGCCTCGTATTCTCGGCTCGCTGAATCAATTACTTACCTGCTTACACATCCATAGGTTTCTTGCGAATATACGAATTCATCGTCGTCTTCAGCCACTGAAGGTCCTGGGCGTTAATAAGCAGCCGCGGAAGCTTAACCTTCAGGTTGTATCTGATATTAAGAATAATGAACAGGAACCGCAGCACTGCCGAGGAGAGCATGGCCACTCCGGCTCCGAACAATCCGAACTTCGGCACCAGCAGGAAGAGCAGCGGAATCACGAGGATGAGGCCGACTCCCTGAAGGATGGATACGAACTTCGGCTTGCCCAGCGCCATGAATACCTGGGCCAGAATCAGGGTCCCTCCGCTGATGGTCACTTCCAGCAGCAGCAGGCGGAACACGGTAAGCGCCGTATTGAAATCCTTGCCGTAGAGCAGAGGGATGACGAACGGGGCAACCAGCATCAGGAACACTGCGCCTAGCAGAGTACAGGTAGTACTGATCCGGAAAGCCTTGAAGGTAAGGGCTACCGCTTCGTCCTTCGACATCTCGGAGGCTTTGGGGAACAGGACCACCGTAATCGAATTGGAGAAGAAGTTGACCATTCGCGACAAGCTTACCGCAACCGCATAGAGCCCCAGATCGGCCGGCCGGAGCAGCCCGGCAATAATGATCTGGTCTATGTAATAAGAGAACTGTCCAAGCAGGTCATTACCATAGGAGCCCATACCGTAAGTAAACAATCTTTTGAAGTTAAGATAGGCATCCCGCAGCTTTACTTTGTAGGTGCGGAGCAGCGAGACCGTCATTCCGATGAACAGCGGAACCGACGGGACCAGATAGGCCAGCGCTGTTGTATAAGGATTCATGTGTCCGGTCAGGATGAGTATCCCAATCGCGGCCAGCGTCAGCAGGGGAATCAGATAACGCAGCCAGTTGAAGGTTTTGTAATCGCCTCTGAACTGGAACGCCGCATTATTGACCTGTGAGACCACAATCAGCGGACACAGGATCATCGACCACTGGGCGAAGACCACAACATCATGGCTGAAGGACTTCAGCCAATACGGGAGAACAATAATTCCGATGATCATGGCCATGGTTCCGAACACAAGTCCGATCAGCAGCGCCACCCTGTACAGCACCCCGGCTTCATCCGGGTTTTTCTTGGCGTTGTAGATCAGTGCCGAGGGGATACCGAAGCTCATGCTGAACGCCAGGAATTGTGACCAGTTCACCATAGCGGTCTGTTCCCCCCGACCTGTCGGGCCGAGATACCGCGCGGTCAGCACGCCGGTCAGCATATTGACCAGCAGAATCAGTACGCTGACGAACATTGTTTTGACGGCAGCCGAGCTATTGTCCTTACTCTTCGTGAAGCGCCGGAGGGAGGACCAGACTGTACTAGCGGGAAGTGATTTTGCGTTCAACTGCTGCATGTGGTATACCCTTCTTTCTGCTCTGAGTAATCTCTTTGGCACTGAGTCCGAGTCCGATCAGCATCCAGATCAGATAACCCTTAAGGCCCGGAAATCCGTTATCCGATACCAGACTTACCACAGCCCCCATCCATGCCGCCAGCGACAGGCGGGCATAAGGCTGAAGATGATCCTTGCTGGTTACTCTGACGGCAATCTCTTTAATGACGGCCCCCAGGGCTCCGAAAAAGAACAATGCGCCGAGTACTCCGAAGGTAAGCAGCAGTGCGATCACACCGTTATCCATGTTCCCGTATTCACCAAGCTCCCCGCCGTTGCCGATCTTCGTCCCCTGTCCTACACTGCCGATACCCTGCCCGACCGGATTACCTGCCACCATCGGCAGCATGTTCGTCCAGAGGCTGAGACGTTCATTGTAGGAATGATCCTCCTGCACCGAGGTGAGGGTCTCCATCCGGGCGACCAGCCCCTCTGCCCCCGGCAGCTTGGGAACAATCGTGAACAGCGCGGCTGCCACGAATCCAAGCTGCAGCAGGGTTTTCCATTTGCCTTTGGACGGAGAGGAGGCAATGTACACCAGCAGCATCACCAGCAGGACCAGCCATGCGGAACGCACCAGCGTAGTCAGCAGGCAGACTACTACGAGCAGAACACCGATCCAGCGCAGTGTCCCCTGCCATCTTTTCTCCAGAATCATCGGGACCAGTGCGAAGACCAGGAAGGTTGCCGCCGGGCCCGGAGAATTCAGAGTGGAGAACACCCGGATCTCCAGGGGATACGGTGTGCCGATGGACATCATATCCGCGTTCCGCATCCAGAAGGCGTCCCACGGGGGAACCGTCAGATACTGTACAATTCCATATGCTGCAACCAGCACGGCGATATTCGCAAAAGCGTACAGCAGCCGGTCGATATCCTTCGGTTTGTACTGGGTTACCGCGAAGAACGGAATCAGCAGCAGTGGAACGATATAATTCGCCAGATCGTATACCGAGCCAATGCCGTTCTTCGCGAGGCCAATCATCGCGCCGTAGGCCAGCGCAATGGAGAACAGCAGAAGGATCCGGGTAGAGGATTTGCGGATCTTGTGAATCTCCTTCAGCACCGGAATGGCTAAGGTAGCTCCGGTGAGCAGGGGAGCCAGACTCAGCAGTGATACGGAGTGATACACCCCTTCATACCAGTCTGCGATCCGCCGCAGCTCCGGGGCAACCGCCCAGATCAGCAGCGTGTAAGGAATCAGCATCCGTGTATTCAGCAGCGCCAGCAGGAAGGCCGGGAAGAGGATTCCTGCCAGTATCACTCCCTGCAGACTGTTTGATGAGCTGAGCTTCGCACTGGCGAAGCCGATCAGCAGCGGCAGAATCACTGCTGCGCCGCAGATCATGGTCATCACTGCCGCTGACTTCACAGCTGATCTAGAGGGAAGACTCAGACTGTTCTCATCCCTGCTTAGCATCTTCATTCCCCCGCCTCCCGTCTCCGCCGCTTCTCGTTTATTGCGATTTGCTGTTCTTCACTTTATCCCGCTTGCGCAGCTCCTTGAGGAGCAGCACCAGGAACTGGGCATCATCGACCAGGTATCTTTTCCATAGACGGCCCGGCTCCTGACTGAGCCTCCACAGCCATTCCATTCCGGTTCTCTGCATGAAATCCGGAGCCCGTTTGACCGAGCCTGACAGGAAGTCGAAGGTTGCGCCCACACCGATCGAGATCGGCGCCTGATAAGAGGTATAGTGACGGTATATCCATTTCTCCTGCTTCGGCGCTCCCACGCCTACGAACACAATATCCGGCTGACTCTCGGTCAGCATCTGGATAATCCGCTGGTTCTCTTCTTCGTTGTGCTCAAAGCCGTAGGAAGGAGAATAGCAGCCGACAACATTGATACCCGGATAAGCTGCTTTCAGGTTCTTCGTCGCCTGCTCCGGCACGCCTTCCGCTGAGCCCAGGAAGAACAGCCGGTATTTCCTTTGTTCAAAAGCATTGCCCAGCCTGCTGAACAGGTCCGCTCCCGATACCTTTTGCTTCAGCGGCTTACCGAGCATTTTGGAAGCCCAGATGAGCGGCATTCCGTCTGCCACAACAGCTCCGGCTTCGGAATAGACCTCCTGGAACTCTTTGTCCTTGCGGAGCTTGATCACATGATCGACATTGCATGTCAGGATGTAGGACTGGTTCCTTTCCTGAATCGTTTTGTCAATGTAATCGAGCAGGTCCATGAAATCATAGTTATCGAAATTGACATCGAACATATTCACTTGGTTCATCGTATCACTTCTTTTTGTGGGGAATCGGCCAGCTGTGAAGATCGATACAGGCAGTTCAGGTACCAACAGAACGGAATGATGAATTGGACCGTCGACAGCGTGTTATCTGTAAATGAGTAGATCAGAAACGCTGCTATAAAGAGCAGATAATAAGGTTTGACCGGCGGTGCCAAAGCCCTGTACACCAGAAGGAACACAGCCAACAAGGAAAGCAGCAGCAGGATTGCGCCGAAATACCCTCCATCGAAGTAGAAGCGGATATACTCATTGTGAGGAACAACAAACCCTTTGTAGAGCGATCCGTCATTCGCCACCGTCACCGCTCCAAGACCCCGTCCCGCATAGGGGGAATCCTCCGCTTTGTTCAGGAAGTACTCCCAGGCTTCGGCACGCCCTGACAGGTCGACCCCCGTTTCCGTCGTACGTTCGAAGGAACGTTTCTTGATGTTATCGAGCTGCAGGTATACTGCCGAGGTGATCACGAGCAGTGAACACAGCAGCGGGATTAGAAATTTCGTTTTGCCTTTTAAATACTGGCGGGAGATGTCGTAGAAATAATAGAGCACCATCAGGACCAGCGCCAGGATCGGCCCCCGTGTCCCGGTTCCAATGAGAATCAGGAAATTCAGACCCAGCATTGTGTAGTAAAAGCGGATATGCTGCGGGCTTCGCTTAATTTCAATGAACGCGATCGCGACTCCCATGAACGCCAGCATAGCCAGATGCGCCGGAATATTCGCCCCCTGAATCCGTACTGCGCCGGTGAATTCGATGTCGAGTAAGGAATGCAGATGAGCCGCCTGCAGCACCACTCCGGCCAATACACTGACCAGCGGCAGCAGGGTGATGATGCGGATTTGCTTCTCAGCCACCTCCTTCTTCCAATTGATAAGCAGGAATACGAAGGGCAGAGATAATCCGATAAAAGCTTTGACTGCAATCGATGAGCTCATCTCCGGCAGCCAGATGGAGAAGGTGAAGGTGATGAAGACCAGCGCCAGCATCGCCCACAGGGGCTGGCTGAGCCGGAACTTCAGGCCGTTGACCAGAATGCACGGCACCAGCAGCACCAGGATAACCAGTTTGTAGAGTGAGAGAATCTCAACACCGAACATACTGCCGCTGAACAGGAAATTAATCGAGACTGCGGTGGTCAGCAGAACGAAGTAGCTGATCAGTTCCGGACGGGAGATGGAGACGAACAGCAGCATAATCAGGAGTACAGCAGCTACGGCTATGACCGGCTGGTAGATGACCGCTGCCCCCAGGAATAATGCGGACATGAGATAGAGCATTCCGTATGGCAAAGCGTTTATTTTGGAGCCCCATTCAAAATTAGTCATGTCACGCACTCCCCTCACCCCGCTGCGGATTCCCTCTTCCGGTTCCAAATCATATGGAGAGTTCCGCGAATACTCTCCAGCCGGCATTTGTTCAGCAGCCTTCTTCCCTGACTGCGGGAGAGAATGGAATCTGCCAGAATGTACATCACCTTGGCCCCTGTTTTACCCAGCAGCAGCAGGTTGCCCTTCATCCCTTCGCTTTTCATCGCGTTCGAGATGCCTTGGCTGTAATAACGTTTCATAATCCAGTCTTCCGTCAAACGGTTAGCCGGTACGAAATGATCCACCGCCATCTCCGGATGATAGAGAATGGAATGCCCCTCCTGCTGGATTTGGCCGAACAGCCAGGTCTCTTCACCGGAGAGCAGCGAATCACCTTTTCTCCCCAGCTCCAGCGGAAACAGGCTGATGTCGAACACGATCTTGCGCATCGCCATATTGGCTCCGCAGGGGTGCAGACGCTTCGGATATTCCCTGATCCGGTTGCCCAGATCAACTATGGTATATGGAAGCTCGAATGGCTTAATCAGCCATTCCGGCCGTTTGCTCTCGAAGATCGGAGCAATTTTACCGCCCATCGCCATCACTTCCGGCTTCTGCTCAAACGTACTGACGATCGTACTAATCCAGGTCCGGCAAGGTATCGCATCATCATCCAGGAAGGCGATGAGCGGCGATTTGGAAGCCAGAATCCCCGTATTCCGGGCCGCCGACAGTCCTTGCACCGGCTCCAGAAGATAACGGATATCCATATCAGCACCATAGGTATCAATAAACCTCCGGATAGCGGCTGCCGTATCATCCTTGGAACTGTTATCCACTACGATGATTTCGGCGTGGTCCAGATTCTCCAGCGGAAGCAGCGAATGAAGAGTCTTGACCAGCAGCGCCGACCGGTTGTAGGTGCAGATGATAATGGAAATCTTAGGTACTTCTCCGTGTACAAGCATCGGCATTCACCCAATTCCCATAATTTTAATAAGCATTTTTGGAGCCGAGCAGCATCAGGCCGGTTTTGACAATGATCTTAAGATCCAGCATAGTGCTGCGCATGTGGATATAGGTCAGGTCCAGCTGGACCATTTCGTCAAAGCCAACGCTGTTTCTGGCATTAACCTGCCAGTACCCGGTGCAGCCCGGTGTAACCATCAGCCGTTGTTTGTCATACTCCGTATACTGCGCCACCTCTTCAACGAGCGGGGGACGGGGTCCTACGAGACTCATATGGCCCATAAGCACGTTCCAGAGCTGAGGCAGTTCGTCAATACTTGTCTTGCGCAGGAATCTTCCTGTCCGCGTGATGCGGGGATCATTCTTGATCTTGAACATTGCGCCGCTCACCTCGTTGTAGGCCATCAGATTGGCCTTCAGCTCCTCGGCATTGGAGACCATGGATCTGAATTTGTACATAGGGAACAGCTTCTCATCCTTGCCGACCCTGTTCTGGCGGAAGAATACTTTGCCTTTAGGATCCTCCAGCTTGATTAGGACAGCCACCACCGCGAACAGCGGCAGCAGCACGAGAAGGCCAAGAGCGGAGAAAAAAATGTCGATAATCCGCTTCAATACCAGATAGGAATCCATTTCCTTACTTCCTTCATTGGCATGCAGCATGTAAAGTTTCGGCAGGACGGCCTCATAGTCTTCCGGCAGTTTTTGCATGCTCATCTCTCCTCATTCCTCCTAAATATTGTTGGTTCAGCTGCTCAGCGTGGGTTGTCCGGCCTGTTTCAGCCATTCCGACATTGCATCCATGACCTGATAGCGCAAATCCTCGCTCTGTAGAGCAAATTCCAGTGTGGTCAAAATATAACCAAGGCGTTCACCAACGTCATATCGTGTACCATCAAAGTTATAAGCATATACCCGTTCGCTCTGGTTCAGCTTCTGGATCGCGTCCGTGAGCTGAATTTCACCGCCCGCGCCTTTTTCCTGAAGGTCCAGATACTTGAAGATCTTCGGTGTGAACACGTAACGCCCCATAATCGCCAGGTTGGAAGGAGCCGTTCCGAGCGGAGGCTTCTCCACGAAGTTGTTAACCCGGTAGAGCCGTCCGTCCTGCAGATCCGGTTCGATAATCCCGTAGCGGTTGGTGAATTCATCAGGGATGACCTGAACACCAATCACTGAATTCTGTGTTTCTTCATACTGGTCAATCAGCTGCTTCAGGCAGGGGACCTGTCCGGTTACAATATCATCGCCTAGCATAACGCCGAAGGGTTCATCCCCGATAAACCGTCTGGCACACCATACGGCATGGCCCAGACCCTTGGGTTCCTTTTGCCGGATATAGTGAATTTCCACTTTTGAGGAACGCTGTACTTCTTTGAGCAGCTCCAGCTTACCGTCTTCCAGCAATCTGGATTCGAGTTCAAAGGCATTATCGAAATGATCCTCAATCGCCCGCTTTCCTTTACCGGTAACGATGATGATGTCTTCGATCCCGGAAGCGATTGCTTCCTCCACGATATATTGAATCGTTGGTTTGTTGATAATAGGCAGCATTTCCTTAGGCATCGCTTTGGTTGCCGGAAGGAAACGTGTGCCTAACCCGGCTGCCGGGATTATTACCTTTTTGACCTTTTTCATCACACATACCTCCCAAAAGTTTCATTCACCTTGCCGCTTCAGTACATTATTTGGTCTGGTTCATTGCAATTCCGATAATTCTCACACCTGTCTGTTCCATAAGAGCCTTCAGCTTGCGGAGAGACTCACGCTTCGTCCGGCCATGTCTGGCCACGATGATTACACCGTCTGAGAGCGGAGCCAGAATGCGGGCGTCACTGAATTCCACCGCTTGCGGCGAGTCCAGCAGAATCAGATCAAAGCTTGCTTTCAGTTCTTCCAGCAGGGCTGACATCTTGTCGCTCCCGAGCAGATCCGGGGGACTGACACTGGTAATACCTGCAGGAATTACGGCCAGATTAGCCAGGCTGCCGTATACGGCAATATCTTTGGTTTCCTCATAACCGGCCAGATAAGCGGCCAGCCCTTGGCTTCCTTCTACCTCAAACACACTGTGCAGTCCGGGCTTCCTCAGGTTGCAGTCTACAACGGCAACCTTCTTGCCGTCCTGGACAAAGGATACGGCCAGATTGGAGAGAATCGTTGTCTTGCCTTCCCCGCCTTCCGCAGAAGTGAAGAGCAGCACCTGTCCACCATTGCCCTTCAGCAGACCGAGCTGGCGGATGTAGGTACGCAGCGAGCGGAAGGATTCAGAGATATGCGAGGACGGGTTCATGTCCGTAATCAAACTTCTATTCAGCCGTAACATAAGCGCCCTCCCCTACTCTTGCCTTGGCATTTGCCGCCTTGCCCAAATCACGTTTACGGATTGCCGGAATACTGGCAATGACCGGAAGGCCAAGATCGAACTCTGCTTCCTTCTCGGATCTCAATGTACCGTTCAGCGTTTCCATCAGCAGGATGATACCTACTGCCGCCATCAGCGAGACTACAAAGCTGATGATAATGTTCATGGTAGAACCGCTATTGACCGGTCCAGGCTGATTCGCCGGGTCCGCCGGGGTCAGGAACGTTACATTGTCCAGATTCATCAGTGCCGGCAGGCTGCGGATGAATGTTTGTGAGACCGCGTTTACGATCGTAGCTGCGGTGGCGTAATCCTCATCCTGCACACTCAGATTAATCACTTGGCTTTTCTCTGAGGATTTGATCTGCAGCTTGGCAGCGAGTTGGCCTGCCGTCAGACCGAATTCGGGATGCTCCGCGATCACACTCTTCATAATCGTTGGTGACTTCATGATTTCCTTATAGCTCTCGATGAGGTTAAGACTGAAGTTGAGTGCGTTGAGATTGTTGCTCTCGGGAACATTTACGACGTTGTTGACCAGTAGCTGTCCAGAGGCGGAGTAGACGGGGACAACGAAGTTTTTGCTGACATAGAAGGTGGTGGCGCAGGAGATAAGCACAAACACCGTGATTAACCATAATCTTTTTTTAATCAGGTTAATGTAATCCAAAATCGTCTTTTCCACAGTAACCCTCCTTCCGCATGTGTTCATTTTGAAAGCAATCATGAAAATTTCAGAACTCTTGCTTTTATTCTATCAACGCGCAACATTTGTCACATGCCTCATAGCATCCCTTTACACTTCACTTTCGTGTGATGCCATTTAGTCCCTAAGAGGGTAGGGATGGTATACTTTAGTACCATACGACTGGTAATAACTAACAGCATCCGGTAGCGTTACCTACTTCACGTGTCACTTCATGCTTTTGAAAGATAAAGAAACTGTTCAGAAAATGTTCAGATGCTCATGCTAGGGTAGGGACCAAAGGGCACAAAAAAACACGGACATCACTGTCCGTGTTCATGAACCATCCGTTATGAGGTAACCTTAGTCGTACGACATCTCGTATTTGGTAAGCCCAACCGCATTGGCATATAATGCTGCCTGCGTCCGGTCCGCTACCTGAAGCTTCGCCAGAATCTGGCTGACATGCTTCTTGACTGTGAATTCACTGATGAACAAGCGGGAAGCGATCTCCCGGTTGCAGGCCCCCTGTCCAAGCTCAATCAACACTTCCTTCTCTTTCGGTGTCAATTCATCCGTTGGACTGTTGCCGCTCATCCGCATCTTGTCTTCCATCAGGCCGGGATCATAATACTTTCTGCCTTTGTGCACCAGTTGAATCGCAAACAGCAATTCCTCCGGCAAAGCTTCCTTCAGCACGTAACCGTCTACCAGCACTTCTTCCGCCTTCAGGAAATCCTCCCGGCTTGCGGAGGACGTAAGCAGAATGAACTTACTGGAAATTCCGCGTATACGGGCTGCCTTGATAATGTCCAGACCCGATTCATCGGCAAGCTTCAGGTCAATCAGCACAAGATCAGGCTGTATCTCTTCTATAACGAGAAGAGCTTCCTGGCCATTCGTAGCCTCACCGGCAAACTCCAGATTAGCCTGCATTGAAATCACAGCAGCCAATCCTCTTCTCACCAAAGGGTGATCATCAACAATGACGATTTTCACTTGAACGACCTCCTGCCTAAAGTTTATGCATTTTTTAGTTCAGCCACACCGACAGGGATTGAGATCAAAATTCTGGTGCCTGCATTCTCACTGCTGGACAACTGGAAGTCACCGCCAAGGGACTGTGCCAAATATTGCATATTCTTCATTCCCAGTCCGCCGGTGTTATCCTCGGACTCGGTCCAGATCAAGTCCGTATCAAATCCGACGCCATCGTCGATAATCGATAGTCTGATCCATTTGGGCTTCAGGGACAATTCAACATCCACCCGGCTGGCCGCACCATGACGTATGGCGTTGCCTGTCGCTTCGGAGATAATCCGGAAGAGCGCCTTGTGGTAAGGATAAGGGAGACTGAAATCATCCCCCGTTATTTTCAGTTCAATTTCCACATCATTGAGCCGGGACAGGCTCTTGAGATGGGAGCGCACCATGCCAAGCCAGCTGGGGCCGCCGCTCTTCTTGGAGCTGAGGCTGTAGATGGTGATCCTGAGTTCCTTGGCCACCTTGGTGGCTGAATCGTGGATCAGCTCAATTTGCTCCTCCAGCTCGCCTTCGGACATTTTGCGCCAGGACTGCTTCAGGGAATGCGTAGCATATACAATGCCAAAAAGGCTCTGCGATACACTGTCATGCATTTCATCGGCTATCCGGTTCTGTTCGTTCGTGATGATCAGCCGGTTCTCGATCACGCCCAGCTCATGGCGCTCAAGAATAATCGCACTCAGCTCCGACAGGAACATCAGCTGCTGGATATACCATCTGCGGCCTTCCAGCCCTTCCGAGGATTCCAGCCTCACGCCGATCATCCCGACGAAACGTGTACTCATCCTTACCGGCATCAGCAGGAAATCTCCAAGACCCGGCAGACTCTTGAATACCGGTTCCCGCTGCAGCCTCCATTCATGCTCATGCTTCTCCAGCTCCATGAACAGAAACCGTTCTTCCTCATGCTGCCAGCCCGTCTGCCGGCTCTCCGGAGCGGGTTCTCCGCTCTTCTTCGCGAACCAGAACAAGGCCTTCTCCAGCTTGGTAAGCTTTACAACGTAGTCGGTGATGACTTGGCCTATGTTCATGAAATCATGCTGGCTCGATGTTTCCACGATGTGATAAAGCGACTTGATATGTTCCATGGTATCGTTGGTCCGCGCGTTTGCTTCCTCCCGTTGCCGCTTTATCCCGTTAACCATTTGCATAACTATAACCGCAAGAGCCAGGGCTAGAAACATGTTGCCGTTCGTAAGCACGATTTCGGAGAAAGATTTCCCCGCAGAACCGGAGAGAAAATAACATAGCGCGGCAACGATGCCGAAATACCCGAGAAGCAGGCTCCAGACAAAATAGTATGATAGCGATCCAGCAGCAATCAGGACGGGACTCAGCACATACAGCTTAAACGGGCTGTCATATCCCCCTGTAAATAGCGTCAACACAATGATTCCCGCCAGCTCTATACAGATAACGAGCATAAGAATACGCGGTCTTGCACGAAGCCTCCGGTAATAGAAAGTGAATACTTGAGCAAATAAGAATAGCACAATGATTAGTAGGGATTTGTATATTACGGAAGGCCCCGCAGGAACCATGAGGAACATAAACGATGTGAGGGACAAAGAAATGGTTCTGTAAAAGGCGATCATTCTGTCTTCGGCTGTTGCTTTAATTTTCATCCCACCACCCTATTCTCCAGTTTGTGGAAAATTCGAGCTTATTCTAAGCTATGTTTAAAAGCATCATACATGAGAAAAATCACAATAACAAGTTTCGCTTTTTAATGACAGCGTTTACTTTTAAAATAAAAAGCATGTCATTAACCTTTTTTTACAAAATCGCACTCAGTTATATCCATAATTCCAAATAATAGCGCATTCATGGTCTAACAATGATTTCCTGCACAAGACAAACAGCCTGTCCCCCTGGAGGGACAGGCTGTTCGTTATATAATATTCACAACCGTCATGATCATTCTGTCATCTGCAGTCTACTCAGTCACCGCCGGCAAGGCTGTTTGCTGCTTGGCCTTATTACATATGCAAATCTGGTAACGCTGTTCGCCAACGATATGATACCCGGTGGACAGAATACGTAAGGTATGGTTTCTTGCGTCCACCTTATGGAGACTGCGGCAACTGATGCAGTAATATTCTCTCATGGCTTCATCTCCGGCATAGTCTAGAAGAACTATTCAAAAAACTGCTAATATGTTCTAAATCATATCACTGTCTTTTTCAGCATGTCAACAATAATCTGCAAATTACGACATATATCCAGAAATAAAGTAGAATTATGTCGGTTTTTATACGTTGCTGCGGCAGTTCTGCGGAGAAATGCCCATATATTTCTTAAACAGCCTTGAGAAATAGAAGGAATCCCTATAATGAAGCATTCCCGCGATTTCCTGTACCTGCAGGGAAGTGTTGAGCAGAAGATGTTTGGCTTCTGCCATTTTGAGACGATGGATATATTCATGCAAGGGGTAACCGCTGCTTCTGCGGACCGTACGACGGAGTGTGGACATGGAGATGTGCAGACCTGCAGCGATTCTAGGCAGATCAGGCTTCTCATAGATGCAGGCATTCAGCGCTTCGCGGATATGAGACATGGGTTCTGCCTGCAGGAGCCGGTTATTGCCCTGGATACGCAGTGAACATTCCAGCAGCATCTCTTCGAGCTTCATGGCCGCCCGGTCCGCATCTCCGGGAGCCCCGCCGTCCATTAGCCCCAGAACCTCTTCAAACAAGGCCGTAAGTCCCTGCACCCCATCCGCCTGACAGACAGCCCCGCCGGCTATCATTCCGGTCTCCAGCCATTCCGTGACACGGCTTCCGGCGAAATTAATATAGTATTCATCCCAATACCCTCCTGAAGGCGGTCCGAAACTGTAGGTGCAGCCGGGACGGAAAAAGAACAGGCTCCCTTCACGGACCTGCTGCTCCTTGCCTCCGTTCTCACTATAAGAACCGCCACCCGAAACTATGTATACAAGCGCCCAGTGCTCGAACACCACACCTGAACGAAAAAGCGTTCTTCCCGGCAGATGACCCGCTTGCCCTATCCGTATCGACTTCAGCCGGAGCCTGGAAGCCTCAACCTTGGGATCGATAATCCGGATCGGATAGGGACTGATCATATAATCCATGAGCTTGGGCATACATTGCATTCCTCCACCTGTTTAGGAGTGATATGGTTGTAATGAAGATGATCATATTCTACATGAATAAGAGGTGTCCACGCTATGCCTGAAAACAGTAATTTACAGCTGCTCCCTTACCCCCAGCAGGTCACAGTATCCCAAGGCCAGTTTCTCATTCCCGCCAAGGGGAGTATTGTTCTGGCCGGTGAGAGGAATCAAACCGCACTCCCGGCAGCACGCAAGCTTCAACAGGTTACTCTACAGGCGGTTCAGCTCCGTCTGTCTCTGTCGGTGGGGATACGCCCTTCCACCGTTTCCGCCTTTACCTTCAGCTATAATGCCCTGCTGGCGGCCGGAGCCTACGAGATTCACATTGATGAACACGGAATCACCATTGCCTATGGCTCCCCGGAGGGCGCTTATTATGCGGTTGGTACGCTGAAGCAGCTGCTGGAGCAGTATGCCAGAAGTATTCCCCAGCTGGTTATCCGTGATCAGCCGGATTTTGCCGCCAGGGGACTCATGATCGATATCAGCCGCAACAAAATCCCCAAGCTGGAAACCCTGTACCGGATCATTGATCTGATGTCCGATCTGAAGCTGAATCAGTTACAGCTATATATAGAAGGAGTTCCATTTGCCTATGAGTCTTTTCCGCAGGTCTGGGAGCTGGAAACGCCCATTACCGGGGAGGAAATTCTGCTGCTGGATGCCTACTGCCGTGAGCGTTATATCGAGCTGGTGCCTAACCAGAACAGCTTCGGCCATATGGAGGGCTGGCTGACCCGTCCTGAATTCAATAGTCTGGCCGAAATTCCCGAAGGCTTCATGCTCCCTGATCATATGTATGACAGCGATCTGTATCCCGACGGGCTGTTCATGCATCCCGGAACCTTCGATACGGAAGATCCGCAAGTACTGAAGCTTCTGGGCACAATGTATGATGACCTTCTTCCTTACTTCCATTCGCAGCTATTCAATGTCGGATGTGACGAGACCTATGAACTGGGACTTGGCAAAAGCAAAGCGAAGGCTGACTCCGCCGGTAAAGGCGAGCTCTATCTCTCTTTCCTGGAGAAAATTCACGGGCTCGTTACGGAGCGCGGTAAAACCATGCAGTTCTGGGGTGATATCATTATCCAGCATCCGGAGCTGATTCCCCGCCTGCCGAAGGATATTATCGCCATGGAATGGGGCTACAGCGCCGCTCATCCGTTCGAAGCGGATACCCTGAAGTTCCGTGAAGCGGAGATTCCGTTCTATGTCTGTCCGGGAACCAGCTCCTGGAATTCACTTACCGGACGGACCGACAATATGCTGGCTAATCTGCGCAGCGCGGCAGTCCACGGCAAACGTAATGGTGCAATCGGCTATCTGATTACAGACTGGGGCGATTTCGGCCACTGGCAGCATCTGCCGGTCAGCTACGCCGGATTCGTATACGGGGCTGCACTGGCCTGGAATGTGGAGGGCAACCTTGAAGCGGATGTTGCCGAATACCTGAACACCTCCATCTTCCATGACCGTTCCGGAGCGATCGGGCAATTACTGCTCGACCTCGGAAATTATTATACCTTCGAATCCGGAACCCTCCGCCCGAATGATACGGAAATGTCCATGCTGCTGCGCAGCAGTCTGGATCATGTGCATTTGGCAGAGAAGCTGACTGGAGAGCAGCTTCAGCAGCTTGAGCATTACATCACCGGCATAGAAGCAAAGCTTGAAGGGCTCGCCCTGGAATGCGATGATGCCGGTCTTGTCGTAGAAGAGCTAAGCAACGGGATTCACTTCGTGAAGCATGCCGTGCAGTTGACCCGGCTTAAGAAACAGATGGCCGGGGCAACGCCGCAGATTGATGCGGCACTCGTTCAAGAGCTGATCCATGATCTGGATCTCCTGCTACATCATTACCGGCAGCTTTGGACCCGCCGCAACCGGCTCGGCGGCCTGGAGCAAAGTGTGTCGAAGCTGGTACGCCTGCGCGGAGAGTATGTTGCGCTTGCAGCCAAGCTGAGTGAGGCTGAAGTACAAGGATAGAGCTAGTCCTAGGACTATACCCGCGCTTAGTGTGATCAGAACAGGTAAGCGCAAAAAAATGTTGTAAGAATTACAACTTTAACCTCCTGATAGGCGGGCTTTTAGAGGAATGTTGTATGGAATACAACAATTCCCCCGCTAAGCCGGTTGGAAGAGGAGAAATGCTGTATTTTCTACAACAATCTCCGGTTAAGGGTTATATATCTCGAAGAATGTTGTATTTCGTGCAGGAATTCTGATCGAAGTTGTACTGGAATGCGGTACCCAACCATTCATGATCTCTAAATAAACGAGTCCCTATCCACAATAGTGGAATGGGGACTCGTTTTTTCACTACATCAGGCACTTCCCTGATCCTGCTCCGCTCTTCCCTCCTCCACCCGCCAGTTGGTCACTCGGCCGCCCAAGGCTGAGTAGTAGAGCGGACAATCTCACCGCTTGCCGCAGCCTGCTCCATCAGCAGCGCCAGATATTGATCCTGGCTACCCTCGGCCAGGCTGTAGAATGAAGGGCCTCCCTCTACGTGCCGCTGCATTCTGTCCAGACTCTCGGCGATAGCAATTTCTTCCTCCGTTAGCCGGGCAGGAATGAAGGGATTGCGGTACAGCCACTCCCCGTCCCCCATAATCCCCCTGAGATATAAGCCCTCCAGGTTCCCGCCGTGGCCGGCATCAATCCGGCTCAGCCTGCTGTAGACTGGAGTGTCATAGCTCTGCAGCCAGGAGACTTCATCGTTCATCATCTCTCCACGTTCCCCCCGGACGAGCACCCGACCAGCGCGAATCCAGGAGAAATACTGGTCACGGGTGAAATCATAGACCCCGAGCTTGCCGCCGAAATCCAGGACAGCCAGCGTTTGCTCGGTCTGCACCAGCTCCTCGGCAGCCGGAGGCCCGCTGCGTTGCGGACCGTTAATAATCGAAGAACCGAAACGCTGTGCACGGATACTCACATTCTCGAAGCGGAGATCCAGCAGCTGCCGGATCAGGCTGATCCCGTGATATCCATGGGCCGCTGACACCTGCGCCTGACTGATTGTCCCGAGGCGTCCTGAGCGGGCCAGCCTGATCCGGGCTGCATGCATCGGCTGGAACATATACTGCTCGGCTATTTGGATAACGGCTGAACGGTCCAGCGCATTCCATAGCTGAGTGAGCTGTTCCAGATCCGGCGCCGGCGGGGTTTCCGCCAGGAGTGGAATCCCTTCCGCCGCCAGTCTAATGATGTAATCTTTACTGGCCTCCCGCTTCAGGCAGATAACAGCAAAGGAATAGCCGCCTGCTTCAATAAACGTATCGATTGAAGTAAATACTTCCACTCCCCAGATTCTCTTCAATGCTTCCGCTTTATCCTTATTACGGACGTACATTGCCCCTACGGCAAAGCGCTCCGGAAGTGCTCTGGCGATCCGCAGATAGAATTCAGCCCGCCAGCCTCCGCCCACCAGTCCGAACCTGATAATATCCATGCTTAACATCCTTCCTTTCTGCACTGCTCACATAGTGTTATTCTGTTGCTCCAGCCTTCTCCAAGCCTATAATCTCTGCGGTTAAATAGTCCGTTAGACCCCCAGGGACCTCATTTCCAAAATTGGATTGAAATAGGCTGAATCTAGGACTATAATCATGACAAATACCCACTTTTTTCCTAATAGTAGAAGAACAATACATTGTTGACAGGAGACAAGCCTATGGATTGGCTTCATGATTACGAGGACGAGCTCCGCCTGGTTTTTCAGGAGAGCTGTACGGTTATCTCAGCGTTTCCCAAGCCGCTTAATGCTCAAGGCCTGTCCTATCTTGATCAGTTTAACGTATTTAGGGCAGGAAGCCACAAAAATTACATATGTTATCTCCTCCCCTTCTGGCTGCAGGACAGATGCGGCCTGAGTATCCCCCTGACCCGTCAAATGTCGGTCGGCAACGTCTTTTTTATGCTTTATTTTTTCCTCCAGGATGATCTGATGGACAGTAATGAGCTCTCCGCTGCACAGGCACTGCCGTTGGCCAATCTGCTCTATGTCGAGTTTCTGAATATTTACCGTCCGCTTTTCCCGGCGGATTCCCCGTTCTGGTCATACTTTGGGCGTTATATCTCGGAGTGGGCAGACAGTGTAAGCGGTGAAGCCGGCGGAGATTATTTCCTGAGGGACCGCCTCCGTATCTCCCACAAAGCCAGTCCGCTTAAGCTTACCAGCACGGCGGCACTGCTGCTCTCAGACCAATCCCACCTGATAACTGAAGCTGAAGAGATGATTCATGGCGTACTGCTGACCTTGCAGATGCTTGACGACTATGAGGATTGGGAACAGGATTTGGAGGAGGGAAATTACAATTGCCTGCTGTCGCTGGCACGCTGCCATGGGGAGGATGAAGGAGTACCGCTCACTAAATCATCGGTGAAGGATTTTATTTTCACAAATGGCGGGCTTGCTTCGTATGCGGGGACAGCTCTGGTTAATCACAGCACACTGGAAGCCTTCACGCTGGAGCTTCCCCATCTGTTATCCTTCCATCAGGTGCTGGTGAAGAACCTGCAGCATATGGCCGCAGCGATCGAAGCCGAGAAGCAATTATTGCAAAGCGGAGGGCTCAATTATTGGTTAACCAAAAATATGAATATTTTATAAAATATATAAAAAAGCAATAGAATTATAGATTGGCCTATGTTATGCTTATCAGGAAAATATAACCATTTTGAAAGGGTGATTGTATTGTCAGACGCAATTCTTAAGAATCAAGTGATTCAGAAGGCCTGGGAAGATCCGAGTTTCAAACAGAGACTACTCACAGATCCGAAAGCAGCCCTCAAAGAAGTGCTCGGCATTACCCTTCCTGATAACATTACACTTAAGACAGTAGAGGAAGGCTCCAATGAGTTCTATCTCGTTATTCCTCCAAGTCCGGCCTCCGGAATGATGAAGACTAATGTCTCTGCGCTCGGCATCTGGTAACTTTCACTAATGAAATCAAGCTAATAGGGAGTTGGAATCATCCGGACCTTCTGCACGCGGCAGAATGGTGATGGATTCGGTTCCGGCTCCTTTTTTGCTCATGAAGCGGATTTCACCCTCCATCGCCTCGATAATACGGAAGGTAACCATCAGTCCAAGACCCGTACCTTTTGTTTTGTTGGAAGAGAAGTACGGTTCACCCAGCCGGCTGAGGACCGCAGGCTCCATCCCCGCCCCGTTATCCTTGACATGAATGTATACTTTATCCCCTTTACCATAGGCCAGCAGGTGGATCGCGCCGTCTTCTCCCAGTGATTCGATACTATTCTTGATAATATTGATCAGCGCCTGCTTGAATTTGGACGAGTTGCCCTTAACCCATAAGCAATCCTCAACATCCAGAATCATTTTGCCTCCATTTAAATGGCACAGCGGCAAGAGTATGCTCTGGATATGCTTGAATTCTTCGTTCACGTTAAGCAGGGAAATCTGCTCAAACTCCGGTTTGGCAAAGGTCAGGAAATCCGTGATAATACTTGCTGCACGGTCCAGTTCACTGAGAGCCATGAACAGATATCTCCGCTCATCGCCGTTCGACTTCTCGCTGAGCAGCTGGAGGAACCCCCGGGTAACCTGAAGCGGGTTGCGCACCTCATGGGCTACAGACGCTGCCAGCTCGCTGATAATCTCCATTTTCTCCGAACGCTGCAGTTCATTGTTGAACAGCTCCAGCTCACGCGAATATTTCACCACCTGCTGATGATTCTGCGCCAGCCGCCGGCCCAGGATGACAATCAGTGACAGGATGAATACTACCAGCGCCCATTTCCAGTAGAACAGGTCATAATTTCCGCCCTTAACATAATACCAGACCAGCTCCGAGGCTCCGGTTAATGCTGCAGTACCGAAACCAATGGCGAAAATGATGGCATCCTTATTGCGCTTCAGGGAGAATATGATCACGCAGGCGATTAGCAGAATGAATTGCAGGATCATGATGATCCCAAGAATCTTAGTCGAGACAAAATAGTAGAATTCCAAAATCCGGTCGCCGGAGAGCGTATTAATAATCAGACAGAGGATGCAAAAAAGGGAGTAAACGGACTCGAATTTACGGAATGAGCGGATGATGCCGAATTTGCCGCCGCCGAATATTTTCTCAAACAGAAAGGTCAGGGAAGGCAACAGCGACAATAGCGCCACGTCAAAGAACACCACGCTGACCGGTCCCAGATAACTGTAGAAGGTATATGTAAACGGTGAGTAGGTAATAGACAGCACTCCGGTGGAGGCTATCACTATGGCTAAGGAAGCTGCAACCGGGAAGTACTCCTTGTTCAGATAAAATGAGCAGACAAACAGGACCACCGCCACGAACACAAAGGCGCCGCCCAGGATCACATCGATAAGTCCATTTTTAATATAATCCTTGATCAGAACACTATGCTCACCGACCACGATCTTATCCTTGATTCCAATCCGGTCCTTCAGGGTTTCCGTCCAGATATACATCGTTTTGCCGTTGTCCGTCATATCCAGAGGCACAAGCAGCGAATAATTATCCTTAATAAAGCTGCGGTCGCTCTCAAAAATCAGCCGTTCTTCCACGTACACTTTGACATGCAGGGCATAGATCGCATCAATATAGACGGAAGGGGCTGCGTAGCTATATGAGGGCAGTGTTAGCTTCGTCCAGGCGGAGGATACCCCGGAAGGCAGCTGAGGCATCTCTGTCTTCGCTTCAACTTCCATCCATCCCTCGGTTTCCCTCAGAGGAATCTTACGCCCGCTGTCTCCCGGACCCTCCTGCCACTTCATCTGCCAATGGCTGATCTCGCTGGCAGGGTAGTAACTTTGCGCTGATACCAGAAACGGTCCACAGGTTACTGAGAGCAGAAACAGCACTAAGGTTATATGTAAACTTTTGAACATCAAAGACATGCAAGCACCTCAGAAGAAAGTTTCAGAAACAAAGTTCTGTTAGTGTTAGTATTTCGCTCCGCCCTCCGCCCATCCCTTCAAAAAAACGGAATAAACAAAAATAATTCCTAATTATTACCTGAGGCTGGTAATTTAACAATAACCTCTGTCCCCTCACCCTTCCTGCTCTGAAACTCTATGGAACCGTTCATCGCTTCAATAATCCGGAAGGTAACCATGAGTCCAAGCCCCGTCCCCTTCGTCTTATTGGAATAATACGGCTCCCCCAGCCGGGCCAGCTCGCTGACCTTCATGCCTTCGCCGTTATCCTGCACACTGATGACCACATGATTGCCTGTCTTCCAGGCGGTTACTATAATCAGGCCTTCCTCCTGCAATGACTCAATGCTGTTCTTAATCAGGTTAATGAATGCCTGCTTGAATTTGGCCGGACTGCCCGACACTTGAAGATCCTCCTGCAGATGCAGTTCAATGGCTCCACCCTGCAGATTGGCGAGGGGCACCAGAATGCCTGATACATGCTTCAGCTCTCCGGAGACTTCAAATACATCTACCGTATCCATACCCGGCTTAGCGAACGTCAAAAAGTCGGTAATGATGACCGAGGCCCTGTCCAGCTCCTCCATGGCCATCTGCAGATACTCCTTCTCCTTCTTGCCGGAGCGTTCTCCCAGAATCTGCAGGAAACCGCGGGTTACCTGCAGGGGATTCCGTACCTCGTGGGCAACCGAGGCAGCGAGTTCACTGATAATCTCCATTTTCTCCGACCGCTGCAGATCATTATTGAATTTCTCCAGTTCCCTGGAGTATTCCAAAGCCTGCTCATGACTCCCCGCAAACCGTCTTCCCAGAATAACAATCAGGGAAATAACGAACAGAACCATTCCCCATTTCCACCAATACAGATGATACCTCTCCGAAGAGAAATAATAGATCAGCAGCTCACTCAGGGACAGGAAGGCAAACACTGAGAACCCCATCGAGAAAATCACAGCATCTTTATTGCCCCTGAGGGCATAAGTCAGCGACATATACAGCAAATAAACAAACTGCGCCATAATCAGCACACCTGTCACATTGATGGTCAGGAAGGAGTACAGGTAGTCGAGCCGAAATGAGAGCACGGCATTCAGTGCAAGCGCACCCAGGCAGAACAAGGAGTAAGCCAGCTGGAAATTGCGCAGCCGGGTGGTATATCCCCGCTTGCCGGGTCCAAATAATTGTTCAAAGTAGATCGTAAACGCCGGCAGAAGTGTGAAGAGTGCCAGATCGAAGCAGATTCCCGTAAGCCGCTCCTGGCTGTTCACGATCAGCCGCAGGAACGGAGAATACGTAATCAGCAGCACGCCAAAGGATATAATGACCAGAATCAGAAATAATCCGCCCGAGAAAAATTCCGGTTTAAGGAACAACAGACAGATCATCAGCGCTCCGCCCATAAATATCAGTGCCGCTCCAATGACAATATCCACCAGATCCTGCTTCACATAGAAGGACAGCAGCTTGTCATAGCTGCCGACCCTGACCTTACCCCCGATGCCGAAATCCTTGCCGCCGCCGGCACTCCATAGATACAGCTGCTTGGCACTGTCCTCCCCGCATAGCGGAATTAGCACCTTGTTGCCGCTGTAATTGACCACCTCACTGGAATCATAGATGAGCTGGCGGTCTATATATGCTTTAAGGCTGTCGCCGTATACTTTGTCAATCAGGAGTGCTGAATTCGCCTCTGTCCGCGGCAAAGAAAGCCGCAGCCAGACTGAATCCGCACCTGCAGGCGGTTGCGGCCTGCCTGCCCGCGCCTGTACAGTCCGCCACTCCCCGGAAGGAGCCGCCATCGCCTCCTGAATATCATGTAGAGCTGCATGTTCCCATTTAAGCTGCCATGCCGGGAGGGTTACTTCTTTATGTCCGCCCCATTCCATGGCAATGCCAACCGGGATTATGGCAATTACAAGCAGCAGCATAATTAGTGCGGCTGCTGTTTTGGTTGAAGGCAACTTCATTGTGGCACCCCAGTGAATCCTTAGTTGTATTTATGTAGTTCATATGATTCTTATTTTCGACAACGTTCGCACTATACCTGCCTTATCCTGCAAAAAACCTCGAAAAATAGAAGGATAAGTTAGCTTGTGAAGCCTATGCATTCTTATATTTACGCGTTAATTGTGGTTATTCCACGGGTGGAATGAATATATTAACAGAATGGCTGCCCGGGTGCCGAACAGATTCGCCGCTGGTTTAAAGGGTATACAATTACTATAGGTAAAGGAGGCTCGCGATGGACACTCATAAGAAACCTGCTGATGGTGAAGAACAAGACCGTGAGGACCTGATTACCGAGCGGGATATTGATGAAGAGTCCGGACTGTTTCAGGAAGGCACCTATCCCGGCGCACTTCCGGACAAGGATCAGAAAGCTGCGGTTAATCATGCTGTCCCCAAAGAGGGGCAGACTTAAAATAAAGGGAGCTGAACAGCAATGGGCAATGAATTCAATAAGACCGAAGCCGACTTTGTGTACGAGCGTTATACCAAAATGGGCGGCATTTCCCCGGAACAGGATATTCCGCTGGAAGAATTGCGTCCGCTCGGCACGATTACCGAACAAAGTCCAAGTGATGAAGTGGACACCGCCGGGAACCGGCCGCTTGAATCTGCTCTGGCCAGCCACGATCCCGCTAATTTCACACCCATAGATTTCGACGGTGTGGTGGACGACGGTTCCGATCCGGCACTGGTCGGCGATAATATCCTGGCTGCCGACATCGGACTGAATGTGCCGGATTCCGGGCTGGGCCCGCGTGCAGACCGGAACCCCCCTCCGCCAGGGACTCCGGCGCCGGAACGGGACGAGCTCCTGGAATCGGATGCACTGTACGCTGCCGGCGCGGCAGGCCTGACCGGCAATGTAATTGATTATGCGGATGAGGAAGAGCTGCTGGAGGAAGAGGAAGAGCTTCCGCTGGAGGATATTCCGGATGCCGACGATATTGATCCCGGCAGCGCGATCGACCCGGTCTCCCCGGACCCCGACGCAATGCCCGGAACCGATGTGCTGAACGGCTCGAGCGGCGAAGAGGACTAAGCGGCATAACCGTATTGACATTTGAACGAAATAAACTTACTATAATGGCATTCAATACGGCGATGGAGTTCGCCATAACCGTCCTTCGGGACTAATGACTCCTACCAGTGATCACTCGCTGGTAGGAGTCTGTTTATTTTCAGGGAGCAGACTCGGGATATGGGGGCATAGCAGGATGAAGAGGAAGTATGCACGGTGGGTGGAGCTTGCAGCACGGCAGAGCCAGCTCGCTCTTTGGAGTACATTTGTGAAATGGGTGGTGCTGGGGGGAATGGTAGGACTATTGTCGGGGAGTGCCTCGGCTATTTTCCTGAAAAGCCTGGAAGCCGTGACCAAGGTCCGGCTGGAGCATGCCTGGCTGCTGTTCCTGCTTCCTGTGGGGGGCGCTCTGGTTAGCGGCATGTACATGCGTTACGGCAGGAATAGCGCAAAGGGTAACAATCTTATTCTGGAGCAAATTCAGCAGGGAGATGAAGCGATTCCGCTGCGGATGGCGCCTCTGGTCCTTATCGGGACACTGATTACTCATCTCTTCGGAGGTTCTGCCGGGCGTGAGGGAACGGCTGTGCAAATGGGCGGCAGTCTGGCCGATGCGCTGGGAAGACGGCTCCGGATCAACTCCCTGGACCGCAAAATTCTGCTCATGTGCGGAATCAGCGGAGGTTTCGGCTCGATCTTCGGGACCCCGCTGGCCGGAACGGTCTTCGGTCTGGAGGTTATCGCCATCGGCCTGATCAGCCACAAGGCCCTGCTGCCCTGTTTCGTTGCCAGCTTCACCGGTGATCTTGTCGCTTCCCGCTTGTGGGGTGTGCACCATATCCACTATCAGGTGGATGTTGTCCCCGGAATGGATGCGCTGGTGCTGGTCAAAGTAATTGCCGCGTCCATTGTGTTCGGTCTGGTCAGCCTGCTGTTCAGCGAGCTTACCCATTATCTGAAGCGGACCTTCACCGCCCTAATCCGTAACCCTATGCTCAAAAGCGCCACCGGCGGTCTTATCGTTATCGCCCTGGTGTACATTGCCGGTACACGGGATTACCTGGGCCTCGGGATTCCGCTAATCAGCGGTTCATTTACGGGGGATGTCCATCCTTTCGCCTTTCTGTGGAAGCTGGTCTTCACAGCCTTCACCCTAGGGACTGGTTTTCAGGGCGGCGAGGTGACCCCGCTCTTTGCCATCGGAGCTACTCTGGGGAATAGTCTGGCCGGCTTACTTCATCTCTATGGACCTTTCCTGGCTTCGCTCGGCTTCATCGCCGTTTTCTGCGGAGCGGTCAATACACCGATCGCCTGCTTCATTATGGGCATTGAGCTGTTTGGCTCCGGCGGAGCGGTATACATGTTCATCGCCTGCGTAATCAGCTATCTGTTCTCCGGACACAGCGGCATCTACAGTTCCCAGCTCATCGGCATCTCCAAAAGCGCACTGCTCCCTGTTCCTGAAGGGACAACGCTGGCCGCCGTCAAAGAGCTTCACAAGTAGAAACAGCGGCAGTTACTTCTCAAGGTGTCACCTGGATTCCCGCGTGCGCGGCATTCACCTTCGATTCCAGCTTGTGGGTCTTCACGAGTACAGCCGCTACAAGCAGCATGACGCCGTTAATGACAAATACCCAGCGGATCGGCAGGAAGGCTCCGAGCAGACCTCCGATAATCGGTCCCGCCATCGTTGCCAGTTGGCTGGCCGCCTGATTCAGCCCGAAGGCCCGTCCGCGAAATCCCGGTTCAATGACCTGGACTATCATCGCGTTAACGGAAGGAAGCACACCGGCATAGAAGAGGCCGTAGGCAAACCGCAGAATAGCAAACTCTACATAACCTGATACAAAATACTGCAGAATATTCCCGATCCCTCCGCCAATCAGACCGATGAAGAGAATAAAGCCATAGCCTTTGCGGCTGCCGATTCTTCCCCACTGCGGTGCCATAATTACGGTAGCGATACCGACTGCCGAGAAAACGATTCCGGAGCTAAGCGAGGCGCTGCTGCGTGAAATCCCCATGTCCAGCAGATAGATCGGCAGCAGCGGCTCCAGAATCATGACGGAGAAGGTACTGATGCCCGCAAGCAGAAGCAGGGTGATAAATGCCCGGTTCTGGCCGGCTTCCCGGATATCATCACTTACCCTGGAACGCGGGGCAGAACGGTCGAAGTTCTCTTCCTTGGCGAAGAAGGTAGCGATCAGCGCGGAGACCAGCACAATAACAGCCGAGAACAGGAACGCAACACGGTTGCTGGAATAATAGCTGACTACGCCGCCGATGAGCGGCCCGATGATGCTGCCGGTGGCTCCGGCTGTAGACATGATGCTAAGCGCATAGCCTGTCTTATCCTCCGGTGTGTTGGTCGCTACCATAGCAATTGCTGCCGGAACGAACCCTGCGAGCAGTCCCTGCAGAATCCGCACGACTAAGAATACATAAGGATCATGCACGAAGAAATTAATCAGATACAGGGCCGCCAGGCTGAAGCCCGAACGGATAAGCATCGGCTTGCGGCCGTATTTGTCGGCAAGTGAACCCCAGTAAGGCGAGATTAGCGCGCTGGCCAGAAACGTAATGCCGAAGCTGACCCCAGACCATATCTCCAAATGGCTTGTAACACCTAACTGGTCGCTAAGAAAAATTGAGAGGAACGGAATCGAGATCGAATATGCCGTACTGCAAAAGAAAACCCCTACCCAGAGCACGATCAGGTTCCGCTTCCATGAAAAACTCATGCTGTACACATCCCTTCAGCGTTTTTTTGGAAGCACTTCTCCCATTCTACCCCTCTTTGAAGAATGTGCCAATCCCGGCCGGAGGGGCAGGCTTTGCATGAAGCGGGACAAAGAAGGTATGATACTAGGGAGACTGCACCTATTATTCAAAGATAAAAGGAGAGATTTGTACCGTGAAGCTTACTACTAGAAAACCCGTCATCCTGCTGGCGGCGATGTGTCTGATGCTCGTGATTCTGGCGGGCTGCGGCAACAAGCCTGTGAACAATAATGCTGCTGCCGGAAACGGAAATAGTACTACCGCCGGCAGCGAGGCTACTACGGCGCCACAGGATAATGCTGCTGCAGCTACGGAAGGCGTACCTTCAGCCACGGCCAGCCATCCGGTAGTTACAATTGAAATGGATAACGGCGCCATTATTAAGGCTGAGCTGTATCCCGAGGTTGCCCCCAACACGGTCAACAACTTCATTTCGCTGATCCAGAAGGGCTTCTATGACGGAACCATCTTCCACCGGGTTATTCCCGGCTTCATGATTCAGGGCGGCGACCCTGACGGTACAGGTATGGGCGGTCCGGACTACAGTATCGCCGGAGAGTTCTCCGCCAATGGATTCACCAATAATCTGCTGCATACAGAAGGCGTTCTATCCATGGCCAGAAGCCAGGATGTGAACTCGGGAGGCTCGCAGTTCTTCATTATGGCCGCCGCGTATCCGAGCCTTGACGGCAGCTATGCCGCTTTCGGCAAGGTTACCGAAGGACTGGAAGCCGTCCAGGATATCGTCAATCTGCCGCGTGATGCTAATGACCGCCCTGAACAGCCGCCGGTGATGAAGAAGGTAACGGTCGATACTCTCGGCGTAACCTATCCGGAGCCGCAAAAGGTGCAATAACCGCTATTTATCCCGTACCCCGCTGCCGCCCTTCCAGCAGCGGAATTGCAAAGCAAGAGCCATCCTCCGGTTACGGACGATGGCTCTTGGTCTGTCTTACGTATTCTTAAATCATGCGGCGGATTATTGGAAATGAGTATTCTTCGTTCTCCACTGCTCCAGCTTAATTCTTACCCAGAAGCTGTAGATGCCGAGCGTTATTAATGACAGCAGGAACCACTTGATCCATTGTCCGAACAAGCTTACGGCACTGCCGTCAAACCGCAGACGCTGCCCGTTAACTACGGTATGCTCCACCTTCCAGCGGTAGATCATCACCACAGACCAAGGATAGCAAATTCCGAGGGTACACACCGTAACCAGCCAGCCTGCCAGGCACCAGCCAATATACTCGATAAGTGTCCCGTCAAAGTACGACTCCCTGCTTCCGTAATTCATTGCCGCATTCATATTCACCGCTGCCATGTGTCTCCACCTTTCAATCCTGCAAGATCTTTCCTGGTTCTATTTTCCTTATTATCCAAGCCGGCTACTGCTACATTTCTCACTATTCTGCATGAAATAGCAAACGAATTGTCGAATGATCTGCTATACAGCCTAAGAAACGGCCCTGTTCACCGCCGATTAGCGGAACAGGGCCGTTCATGTACAGATTCAACGCAACCCGGATTATGCAGCGGGATCACCGCTCCCGCCCCGGCTGCTCACCTTATCTTCTGCTAAGGGCATGCTGCCCGTTGCGCAGGAAGGTACTGCGGCTGTTACGCAGCAGCGAGATCCGCTCCTCTGCGAGCTGATCCGCTGCAGCGTAAGCTGGAATTCCGCTCAGCTGGGAGATTTCCAGCACGCGGGTGATGCTGTCGTAGATTTTGGCGATTTGCTTGAACGCCCGTTCCTTGTTATAACCGTTCAACTCGTCGGCGATATTGATTACACCGCCGGCATTAATGACATAGTCCGGGGCGTAGACAATCCCCATCTCATGCAGGGCATCCCCGTGGCGCGGTTCTTTAAGCTGATTGTTAGCGGCTCCCGCCACAACCTTGGCTCTCAGCAGCGGCAGGGATTCATCATTAATGGTGGCACCGAGTGCGCACGGCGCGTAGATGTCACAATCCGCCTGAATAATCTCACCCGGGTCCACCGCTGTAGCCCCGTAAGCCTCTACTGCCCGGCTGACAGCCTCCTTATTAATATCTGTGACGATCAGGCGTGCCCCCTCCTCGTGAAGGTATTTGCACAGCGTGAAGGATACATTGCCGACACCCTGCACGGCAACGGTTCTGCCGTTCAGTGAATCACTGCCGAATGCCGCCTTGGCCGCTGCCTTCATTCCCCGGTATACCCCGAAAGCTGTAGCCGGTGAAGGATTGCCGGATGAACCGTAGGTAGCCGAGATGCCGGTGACGAAATCCGTCTCCTGATGGATGATGTCCATATCCTCTTCCGTAGTGCCTACATCCTCGGCTGTAATATAACGGCCGTTCAAGCCCTGTATGTATCTGCCGAAGGCGCGGAACATCGCCTCATTTTTATCTTTTTTGGGATCCCCGATAATCACCGTCTTGCCGCCGCCCAGATTCAGCCCGGCAACCGCATTCTTATACGTCATGCCCTTGGCGAGCCGGAGCGCGTCCACAACCGCCTCTCCCTCTGTAGCATAGGTCCACATTCTCGTTCCACCCAGTGCGGGACCCAGTGTTGTGTCATGAATAGCAATGATTGCCTTCAAGCCTGATGCCTTATCCTGACAAAACAGCACTTCCTCGTAGTCGTCCCGCTCCATTGCCGCAAACAATTCCATTAGCTTCATTTCTCCTGTCTCCACTTTATGTACATGTTACGTTTCATAACAAAGCTAGACCTTTCAGGACATGTTGTCAATATCTTTTGTCCCATTTTCAGCTTTTTTCAGCAAAATCCAGCAAGCAACAGACATCAACCTCACGCGAAGCGTTAGAGAGTCAGATTGATGTCTTTGCAGCTTTATTCCCAGTATTGGTCCGGCCGGTATTCAATCTCGGATTGCACAGCTATCGTCAGACGGCCTGTGGCCGCATCATATACTACAGGATGATCACCTACGTAATACCAGTGCTTAATCACCGGCCCGCCAGCCGGTTCCTCGAAACGGAATACATTCAGCTCTGCCTTGAGTTCAGCAACTGCCGCACCCTTATCAGCCGGAACTCCGGTTAGGGTAATCACGGTTAGCCCGCCCTGCTCATCAAAGGTATAGCCTATGCCATCTGTACTGCTGATCAGCATACGCCCTGTTACGGAATGCTTCACCAGTACTCTTTCCTGCTCTGCCATCAAGGATTCCTCCTCCACATTTAGGTTTAAGCCTTATTTAAGGCAGATCAATCAGCATGACAAGCATATCCCCGTCTGCCTGCAGCTCCAAATGGCTCACCCCTTCAATCCGGGCAGAATCTCCCGGCTTCAGCACAGCGTCCCCGTTCAGCGTAATTTGTCCGCCGATTAAATAGACGAAGATCCGCCGGCCCGGCTCCTGCCGGAAATCAAGCAGCCCGCCAGCCTGCGCTCTGCCCAGATAGATGGTCATATCCTGGGCAATGCCGACGACCTCCGGCGAGGCTTCAGCTGCCACTACCGGAAGCAGTCTTCCATCCAGCTTCGCCGGATCGAAGCGGCCCGTCGCATAGGATGGGGCCGTTCCCCGGGTACGCGGCATGAACCACAGCTGCAGCAGCCGCACCGGCTCGCTGTCAGAAGGGTTATGCTCTGTATGAATAGCGCCCGTGCCGGCTGACATCCGCTGAATGCCGCCAAAAGAAGTCTCAGCCACATTGCCCAGGTTATCCTCATGGCGCAGCACGCCGGACAGCACAATGGAGACGATCTCCATATCACTGTGCGGGTGGGCACCAAAGCCTCTTCCCGGAGAGATGGTATCATCGTTGCAGACCCGCATCGGGCCGAAGGCTGTATTGTCAGGATCATAGAAATCGCCGAACGAGAAGACATGACTGCCCTTCAGCCAGCCGTGATCGAACCGGTGTGCAGACTCTGCAGGATATACTGTAATCATTGTGATCTCCTCCTAAAGGCTGTTATGGTCTGTCTTAATGAATTTCAGGGTCTTCCATACCTTCAGTGTAGCAGAAAGCTCCGCAAACAAGAAGAAACGGGCACCAGCCCTTGGGGCGGCATCCGTTTCTTCAGAAGACAGCAGGTACAGTAGTATAGTGTGGAGCTTAATCCTTCAGAATTAGGCCTGAAAAGCGTTCCATTGCGCAACTGCTTCCAGCGGAAGTCTGGCTGTCGGCCGTCCCTCTACAGCTGCCTTGCCCAGTGCAATGAGCATCACCGGCACATAACGCTCCGTAATCCCGAACAGCGCCTTGAAGCTGTCGTGCACGAATCCGCCCATAGGCACGGTATCATAACCTCTCGCCTTGGCTGCCAGCATAAGCTGCATGGAGATCAGCCCTCCGTCGATCAGCGCAATCTCCTTCAGCTTCTCAGCAGGCATGCCCGAATAGCCGTCATAGCTTCTTTTGGCCATAGCCGCACCTATTTCCGCTGTGACATAACCGGCTGCTTCTGCGTACTGATAGATGGTCTCCGCGTTGCGGTAAGCCTCCAGATCGCCAAGCACGGCTATCGTTGCTGAGGATTCGGTAATCTGTGCCTGGTTATGGGCGATCGGCAGGAGCTGCGCCTTCACGTCCGGGTCGGTAATAACAATGAACCGCCAAGGCTGCAGATTGGACGAAGACGGGGCAAGAATCGCCTCTTCGAGGATCTCCTTAATCTCCGCATCGGATATTGTCCAGGATGGATCGTATTTGCGCACAGAATGCCTATCGCGAATCACCTTGCTGAATTCCTGTTCTACCTTTAGTTCTGCTGACATACGCTCATCCTCCTCTTCCTCTTCCTGATCCAAATAAGCACTTCATCAACCGCTGTATTCTAGCGCCAGCGTTTAACTGTATAATATTACGCACAGTATAATTCAAAAAAAAGCACCCTGTCAATCTTCCGTTTTGCGCACCATATCGGCCAGCGTATAACGTTCCAGAACTCTTAGCGCACTCTGGTCCAGCTCGTCCAGCAATTCACCATAGGCTACCTTCATTTGTGTCCCCAATGCATTTACACATATTGTATCACTATGACCATTATCGCGTCCTTCTCCTGCCTCCATAGCCTGATAAATCTCAGCAAGCGTCAACTCTTCCGGCGCCCGGTTAAGCAGATATCCTCCGTCACGCCCCTCGCGGGTTACCAGAATCCGCTCACGGGTCAGATTAGCCATAAGGCGCCTCAACAGTGTGGCTTCAGACGACAGCAATCCGGCGATTTCGCAGCTGGAACAGGTACTTCCTTTTTTCGCGAGAATCACCAATGCCTGCAGTACAAGACCAAACGACTTATATTGGGGAGCTCCGCTGTTTCGTGTTTTTGCCATATTCCCCGCTCCTCCTTCATGATGAAGACCTTAAGTGGTCGATATCTGCAGTTCGGAAACGATGAACCATTTCTTGGATGCAGTGTCTTTCAAATAGACCTGGATCGTATAGCTGCCCTTCTCCGTGAAGGTGTAATTATACGCCGCCGACTTGAACCAGAAGCTCTCCTTCTTCTCCGTAATCTGCTGATTGTCCACAGTATCCGTTTTGCCGGCCGGGTCAGTAATTGTTATTTTCAAATCGGAAACATCCGTTTTCAGCTGATCCACCTGCACCAGGGTGTAGAATGTACTGCTGGACGCGGTTCTTACTTTGCCGAAAATGGTACCCTTTTCATCAAGCAGCACCGTGTTCACATTGGGCTTATAGATACGGACCGTCCCCGCCGACTCGTCCAGAGACAGGATCGCATGCATATTGTCAGGAAGCTGGTCCAGCGGCACATAGGTCTGGCCTTCCGATGATATCCCCGGCTGCTTTTGAAGCACATTATTTATGTATACAGAGAGATCCGCTTTGCCCGCAGCAGCATACAGCAAAGTTCCTCCTGAGATAATCATCAGTCCAAGTGTGGACACCGCCAGCTTACGTATCTTCCCCATCATTTCCGTCCCCCTCAAATATTCCTATGCTGATTATACCCGCCAAACCGGAAGGAGTTGCTGTCAATTGTAAAATAAAACCGGTTGCTTCATCCTGTTAAGAATGCCGCAGCCGGTTTTATGTAAAATTATGGATTATTCACTGTTCCGGATAACTTCCGGGCGTGCCTGTTACAGCTTGGCAATCGTTTCGGTCAGCACCGGTACGATCTGCGATTTGCGGGAAACTACACCCTTCAGCACAGCTTTGTTGTCGTCCAGCTTCACATTGTAAGCCTGCTCCACAGCACCTGCCACGCGGCCCAGAGCCAGTCCAACCGAATCGTTGTTCAGGATATCGGTAACTACGAACAGGAACAGATCAAGTCCCTTGTCGTCGATAATCGCGGTAAGGGCTGTTTCCAGCTCTGCCTGCTTGGAGAGCACATCGTTCACATCTACCGCATTGACCTGGGCGATCTCCACTTTGTATTCACCCATTTTGAATTCCTTGGCATCCAGGGAGATCAGCTGGGCAATACTCTTGTCGCTTAGGTCCGCACCCGCTTTGAGCATGGCAAGGCCATAGCTGTCAGCGTCTACACCAGCAATGTCAGCCAGCTCACGGGCAGCGGCAACATCTTCATCTGTGCAGGTCGGCGATTTGAACAGCAGGGAGTCGGAAATGATAGCGGAGAGCATCAGACCGGCGATGTCCTTCGGAATGGCTACACCATTCTCTTTGTACAGCTTGTTCAGGATTGTTGCAGTGCAGCCTACCGGCTCTGCACGATAGTACAGCGGATGAGCGGTTTCAAAGTTGGCAATCCGGTGATGGTCGATAACTTCAACCACACGGACCTGATCAATATCATTCGCACTTTGCTGGCGTTCGTTATGGTCAACGAGAATAACCTGCTTCGCTTCAGCGGCAACATTCTCCACGTGGCGCGGTGCCGGTACCCCGAAGTGATCAAGCGCATATTGGGTTTCTCCGCTGACTTCTCCCAGCCGGACCGGCTCGGCATCCCAGCCCAGTTCCTTCTTGAGTGCTGCATAAGCAATTGCTGAACAGATGGTATCTGTATCCGGGTTTTTGTGTCCAAAGATCAAAGTTTTTGTCATTTCCAATCTCCTTACTTTGTTTTTTGTGAGAATAATATACCATACATTGATAGGGCCTTGCCAGAATGAACAGATACCCGGCCCCGGATTAAGGGCGGGAGCGCTCCCGGGCTGGCCGGTGCTGCGGAATTCCCGGCTTCGTCTTGGGTAATGCTTCAGGCACATCCCCTCCGCTTAGCGGTTCATTGTCCGAGAACAAATCCGGATTGTCCTCCAGCATGCGGCTCAGGATATCCGTGGTCTCCACGGCTCCGCAGATCATGACTCCGGCATCCCCGAAGCTCCCCCGGCGCAGAGCGCCGCCTTCCTCCAGCACAGGCTCCACTTTCCAGAAATGCTGCGACCAGGACAGCCCGGAATGTCTGCGTGAAGGAACAGCGATTTCCTCCCCTTCAGGTGTCACAGTGTAGAGCAGTTCATGCCCGTCCGTCATTCTGCCGGGGATATCCACCCACTCTTCAATGCCATGGATGAAGGTATTCCTCCGCAGATCCACACCCAGCAGCATAATCTCTGCCTCGCGGTCCAGCAGCTTACCGTAGACCGAGCCTCGCGCGCAGGGCGTATCCCAGCGCTGGTCTCCGGCAGTGAAGGCCGCCGCGTCTGCTCCAAGCGCAGCTACAGAGTGGGTCGGATGCCAGGAGCGGATCACACCCGGCCGCTTCCGGAACAGCTCCGGCAGGATGCCGACACAGACGGGTGACTCCAGAACAGAGAACTTCGGGTTCGCCCCGTTAATATATGACCAGGTATGTGCCGGCAGGACAAGCAGCCCTTCCTTCATATATTCGGAGAGCGCATCCAGTACGGTGTCCGCCCCTCCTTCTACTTCACCGATGCTTTTATAGGAGGAATGAACCAGCAGCGTTCCGCGCGGATCGATTCGCAGGTTCTCCAGCTGCCGCAGCAGACTTGATTGGGTATGCATGTTTACCCCCGCTTTCTTGGATACTATATAGGATTATAAAATACATCTTGCATTTATTCTTATTAACTATTAAAATTATAGTAACTTAAAAATACTCATTAAGTATCCGGCACGTTCAAATACATCCGCTTAAGGTCACAAAATTATAGCTGCTGCTTACGAAGCGGCAAAACTTTATTAGGAGGTCTTCCCATGAGTTTAACATTAAAAGGGCTTCATCATGTATCCGCCATTACAGCCAAAGCACCGGAAAACTACAAATTCTATACAGAAGTGCTCGGACTCCGCCTGATCAAAAAAACAGTAAACCAGGATGATGTCTCTGTCTATCACCTGTTCTATGGTGATGAGACCGGGAATCCGGGTACGGAGCTTACCTTCTTCGAGCTGCCGAACGCCGGCCGCAACCGCGACGGCAACAACAGCATCTCTGCACTTTCACTCCGTGTACCAAGTGATGATGCGCTGCTCTTCTGGACCCAGCGGTTCACGGTGTTTGGTGTAGAGCACGATGAGATTACCGAACGCGGCGGCCGCAAGACGCTGGCCTTCACCGACCACGAGGGACAGCGCCTCATCCTCGTCTCGGATGAGCATAATCAGGGCATGGCCGGCGGCAAGCCCTGGGACAAGAGCCCCGTACCGGCGGAATATGCCATTGTTGGACTGGGTCCGGCACATCTTACAGTGGAGACTGCCGAACATACGGCACTGATTCTGGAAGACCTGCTCGGCTTCCGCCGCGCAGGCACTTATCCTTCGCCGGTAACCGGACAGCCGGATGTCATCGTGTTCGAGACCGGAGAAGGCGGGTCCGGCACGGAGATTCATCTGGAGGAACGCAAGGATCTGCCGCAGGAGCGCCTCGGACGGGGCGGTGTACACCATGTCGCCTTCCGCGTGGATAACGAAGAAGAGCTCAAGCTGTGGATCGAACGTATCCGCACCGTGCAGCTGCCCAATTCCGGATTCGTCGACCGCTTCTACTTCCGCTCCCTGTACTTCCGCGAGCCGAATGGAATCCTGTTCGAGCTGGCTACGGATGGACCGGGCTTCGCCACCGATGAAGAGGTGGAGCATCTGGGCGAAGCTCTGGCCCTGCCGCCGTTCCTGGAGTCGAAACGTGAACAGATCGAAGCCCATTTGAAGCCGCTGGATACCCGGCAGCAGGCTTAAGGCTTCTGCCCGGCTGGCGGGCACAGCATCTATCCTTCTTAGAGGACCCACGGACAGTGTACAATCAGGGTCTCCGGGTGCAGAAGTCCGTGTACCAGGCACCTCCTGAATCTGCAGCATCCCAGCAAAAACTCCGGGCCGACAAGCGGCCCGGAGTTTTGAGTCTGTATACGGCTGTATGACGGCATACTTACTCCGTCAGCTCTCTGACCAGGTAACGGTGAAGATATTGAAGCCCGGCCGGGCAGTCGAAGCTTTACCAGTGATCGATACCGGACTTGTACCACCGAGTCTGCCAGTAATTTTGACCGTGCTGGCGGATACGGTCTCAGAGGCATTATCGAGCCGCTTAATCCGCACATATTCACTGTATACGAATCCCATCATGTCCAGCGTTTCCTGCGTGGAGTAGCTGAAGGCTACCTTTTTCACACCGTTAGCATCCGTATCAAGGGTAGTCGCAATCAGGGCATCGGCCGGAATCGGGAAATCCTTCGGCAGATTAACCGGCCGGGCAGTACCCTCTACCGGAGCTGTAGTCCCGCCGCCGGCGGAGGTTCCCGGTGAAGGAGTGACCTCGCTGCCGGTACCGATCCGCACTTTATAATTCGCGGCATCATAAGTTATCGGCACATCCAGCGCATCCGCGATCGAACGGATTGGCAGGTAAGTGGTGCCTTCGTAGGTGATTGGCGTTAGAGTTTTGCCATTGCCGTCCTTCAGCCAGTAAGGAGTGCCATCCACCACAATCCCGAGACTGTGGTTGAGATAGGCTTTGATCTGCTGCAGCTTGGCGCCTGCGTAGACTCCTGCCGAGCCGGTTACCGTAAGTCCGGTGACCACGGCGGCAATCAGCCATTTTTTGTTCATAGTAATCCTCTCCCGTGTGTTGTTATCAATATAGGATGAATATAGCGTCCTTATATATTTAACACAGGGGAGAATCTTTCAACCTCCCGGAAGCCAAGTTCAAGAAGGATTGGCGCGCCACTTCACCCGCCTGCCACAAACTTCGCCCTAGCGCACAATCTCCAGCAGCTCATGTAAACTGCGGATTTCATAGGTAGGCAGCACATCCGGATCTCCCGGCTTCTCCAGCGGATTGAACCAGCAGGTATCGATGCCATAATTGATCCCGCCCTGGATATCCGAGGTCAGGGAGTCACCGACAATCAGCACCTTACTTTTATCGGTAATCTTAAGCCGCTCAAAAGCATAGTCAAAAATCCCCGTCTCCGGCTTCTGATACCCG
This sequence comes from Paenibacillus sp. FSL H8-0259, assembly GCF_037963255.1. Taxonomy (NCBI): domain Bacteria; kingdom Bacillati; phylum Bacillota; class Bacilli; order Caryophanales; family Paenibacillaceae; genus Paenibacillus; species Paenibacillus sp. FSL H8-0259. The sequence goes on along the minus strand of NZ_CP150147.1, from coordinate 1,242,504 downwards.
GTCTCCTCAGAGATAATAATCGCCTCGAACACCTCGCTCAGCGGCGAACCCTTAATTCTGGATTGCTGCACATCCTTGATTCCGTTCGTAATAATCGCCAGCCTGCATCCGGCAAGCTCTCCGCACAGCTCTATCGCGCCTTGAATCAGGAACGTGCCTTCACCGAGGAACCGCAGATAAGCTTCGCTGAATTCATCCGGCTTAAGCTCAAGGTGATGTGCGGCAAACAGCCGGTTGAACCGCTCCACCCGTAGCGCGGCAGAGGTAATCCGCCCCTGCTCGAAATCCTTCCATAGCGAATGGTTAATTGCTTTGTAGCTGGCCGCATAGTCCTCTGCCCCTGTCGGCAGGCCAAAATGGGCAAAGGCGTGGTACAAGGCATGGCTCTCCGCCATCCCGTAATCAAACAGCGTATCATCAGCATCAAATAAAATACATTCGTATTTCAAAATAATTCCCTCCATCTCGTTTGCCGGTTCGACAACGTATAACCTTCTGCGATATAATTTAGGACAGACCAGCCCAAGCAGAAACGGCTTTGCCGTCCTTTTTTTAAGGATGGTAGCGTTTCTGCGAGAAATAGAAGGATAAGTTATCGTGTGAAACCTATATGTTCTTATATTTTAAATAAATCAACGGGGTGATTGTCATTTTATACGTTTTAGCGTTTCTCGTGTCATTTTTTATCGTTTATCTGCTGATTCCCCCTCTTGGTAAGCTCGCTTTCCGCCTTGATTTTGTGGACAGGCCCAGAGAAGATGTAGAACGCAAAATACATAGGGAGCCGATTCCGCTCACGGCCAGCTATGCCATATTCGTAGGCTTCTTTATTACATATCTGCTGTTTGCCCGGGATTTCTCACTGGAGACGCTGGCCCTGTTCATCGGCGGCGTGCTGCTGCTGACAATAGGAACCATTGATGACTGGTACAAAACCAAAGGCAAGGACTTCCCGGCGCTTCCGAAATTCATTGTTCAGATCGCCGCAGCGATTCTCGTCTTTTTCTCAGGCAATGCCTTCACGGGATTCATCAATCCCTTCTCAGGAGATTATATCTCACTGCCATTCATTCTGCAGTTCCTGCTGACGATTATCTGGATCTTCGGCGTCACCACGGTGATTAATTTCTCTGACGGCATGGATGGCCTGGCCGGAGGACTGACGGCGATCTCGGCAGTAACCCTGTTCGTAGTCGCCATTACCATGGGACAATCCTCGTCGGCCATCATGGCGATGTCGCTGATCGGGGTCACAGTCGCGTATCTGCGCTACAACAAGGCTCCCGCCAAAATCTTCATGGGTGACGCCGGCGCCACCTTCCTCGGCTTCATTCTGGCCGTGATTGCGCTCGACGGTGCCTTCAAGCAGGCAACGGTGCTGTCCCTGTGCATCCCGATTCTTGCGCTCGGCGTGCCGATCTTCGATAATATTTTTGTTGTCGTCAAAAGGTTCCTCAAGGGCCAGGCCATCTATCAGGCCGACGCCACCCAGGTTCATTACCGCCTGCTCAAAGCCGGCCTGAACCAGAAACAGGTCGTTGCTGTGCTGTATCTGGTCAGCGTCTGCCTGTCGTTATCATCAATCATTCTGCTGCTGATTCAGATCTAACTATGTAAGCCCCCTTGAGCCTTTGAGCTGAGGGGGCTTTTGTTTGATGTGCAGTTCACTGCAATTGTTCGAATTTACCAGCTTTATCCGCTTATCCGCGTTCCGGGGCAAAGATCTGGTGACCTTTTATAAAATCCTACCCATAATACAACATTCCCTTCATCCTATGGGCCTAAATCCAGAATTGTTGTACAAAAGGCATGATTTCGCCTTTCTCTAGCGGCTTAGCAGGATTATTCTTGTATTTCATACAACAATCCGCCTGAATACCTGGCTCTCAATGAATCAAAGTTGTAAAACGTACAACTTTCAGGTCTACAGGGCTTCCTCAGAAGTCCCCATCCTGCGGAAACTACGAATCAAGTATATGGCGGCCCTTGCCTCAAGTCTCCTTCTCTTCCGTAAAATCATGCAGACGCCGGTAAATATCCACGATCTCCGGCATTGGCATACGGACGAGACCGCTGGACGAAGGCGCGACAAACTCCCGCACTCCATCCACCACCGGAGTCACCCCCTCCTGAAATCCCCAGTCCGCTTTGGTTCTGCGGCTGAATTCCGTGTATACGCCTTTGCCGACAAAGCAGGCGATCTCCGGACGGTATTGCTCCAGCTTGGCCCGGAGCAGCTCCCGGCCCTGCGTGTATTCCTCCCGGGTTATATCTTCAGCGCCTACCGTGGGGCGGGCGACAATGTTCGTGAACCCGTAGCCCAGCTTCAGCAATTCGCCGTCCTCCGAGGCATCATACAGCCGCGGCGTCAGACCGGACTTATGCAGGATGCGCCAGAAGTTATTGCGCGGATTGGCATAGTGGTGACCCAGCTCTCCGGAACGGATGCTGGGGTTAAATCCTATGAAGACGATCTGCAGTCCATGATCCAGATGATCCGGTACCTCTTCCATTAAAGTTCCCTCCTTACACGGCAGCTCCATGTGAGTCATTATGCTTACTTTATATAAGCATAACCCAAGCAGAGGCTTAAGACACGCAAGCGCCTCATTATCCGCACCTCATTTCCTCCCCGGCACGCTTCGGGCGGAATAAAGAGTATCCATCCCGAATGCAGCAGCCTCATTCTCTATTTCCCCCATACATGCGGCAGAGCAATGCCCCCGTCCGGGAAACATCACCGGATACGGGGGCATTAGTCTGACTTTGGTTTAATTTTAATAGACAAGATGACTATGGTAGAAGGGCCTTTAGCTCTGGCGTTACGTCTTGTTCGTCTATTGAGATGTAACTCGTCATTCCAATTTTGTACTCTATCTTCACCACGTACCTGCCATCTTGTCCGGTGACATTCTGACGGTGCTGCAGAATATCATCAATAAGTGTCTTATCTTTAACTGTGACTGAACGTTCCTCGTTGCGGGCCAGATTCAAACGCCGTTCAATATTGCCACGAAGCGCTGAAGCCATTCCATCCTTGTTGTAATCTTTGAAAATTACAGCCGACAATACGTCCTTTGCTGTTGCTTTAACTTTATTAGCATAGCCCTTCTGTTCCAGCCAGGTCCCCAATTCATGGTATGAAGGATACCACGGATAAGAATAATAGCGCTGATAACCTGTTGAATCCGGTTTATTGACTAACTCAATGGATGCCCGCTCAAGCTGACCGGAAACCTGATCTTCATAGGACATATTCAATACTTCCCGCTTCAGAATCTCCTTAAGCTCCTGAACCTCCTGCCGGTCAGAAATACTGACCGCCTTATCCAGATTACTCAGTCTGAAGCTGTCTACATTCCGGTCCAGCATGGACAGAACATATTTCACGCGCTTAAAGTCCGCATTCTCCATTATGGCTTTCAGTTCCGGCTCGAAACCCTTGGCCGGAACATTGTAGGTCCGCATCAGCTTCCGCCCGCTCTCCAGCTTATATACCAGGGTGAACTGCCGGTTACCCGTATAATCATAACTCGGCGCATTCCCGGGATCCGGCCTCAAAGTAACAATCGCATGATGCAGCGCAGTGACAGCTTCAATGTACCGCGGATCCGTGGATAGAATCTCTTCCTCCGGTTCCTTAATGCCGTTAATCCCTTGTGGTGGATCCTGGGTTAAGAACTCGTAATTCCCCCCGGCATATACCGCAGTCACTTTATCAACCTGTGGCACCCTGTCCTCATACCCGGTTAACCCTGACACGGGAATGTAGAGCAGCAGACCCAGCAGCACGCTGTAGACCGCGAATTCAAGCGGCAGCCTGCGGGTCATAATATGCCAGGTTTTACGGAGAATCATCTCTACTACAATGTAACCAACCAGCCCTCCGATAAAGACACTGCCGATGATCCAGCCAAGCTGATTCCGCCCGGTACCGAAGTAAAGGCTGGCCAGAAGCATACTGCACAGCATCACACCGGCTTTGAACAGCGGATTGAAGTAGGAGAAGGCCAGAGCCTGACCGGCTTTTTCCCCGTGGCGTTTACGGTACAGCAGGAAGGACAGCGCCATGAACACAGCGGAAAGAATGGCATATACCCACGTCTCCACACTAGTTAAAGGCTCCACGGACAGGTCCATAATACGCAGAAGCGGTGCCCAGTTATTCAGGATATTCTGCAAGCCGGACCATTCCGGATACCCGTAGAGATATCTGTTCAGATGCAGGTCGATGAATTGCAGGAGTGCAGCGGGAAGAACCAGCAGGATGAAGATCAGGATTCCCTGGAGAATGGTCTGTCCCGTGCAAATGCCTACAAATACCGTGAACACAAATAGAAACAGCGTCAGCAGGCTGACGGTCAGGCACCATTCCCAGACATCGGCTGCGTTGTAGATATACATGATGCCGTCCAGCGGGCGGATGATAGCCGCAACCGCAGCCGTAATCCAGACAGGCGGAAGCAGCAGGAGCAAACCGCTCAGCGTATGGGAAGCCAGCAGATGCGAGCGCCGCAGCGGCAGGCTGTGCCACAGGTCGGAAGGCATTTTGGACTGCAGATAACGGAACAGGAATAAGCCGGCTCCAACAGGAAAAGCAACAAGGAAAGGTGCAATATCTATGCCAATGTTAAAAAGGTCCGGTATCTCCATCGGCTCCGTAAAACGATAGCCGTTCATGAGTATCTGCAGCGGGAATATGAACAACAGTACCAGTGTATATAGAATTCCGATCCAGCCGTGCTGGCGCAGATTCTGGCGGATAATGCTGCTGTTAAAGAAGTATCGGCTGCGCGTCATAACCGGCATCCCCCATTTCATAAATAAAGATTTCCTCCAGCGTCAGCGCCAGCAGATCGAACACATAAGGCTCGTAGACATGAAAAGCCTGGGCGATCCGCTCCCGGTCGCCTTTTACAATATACAGGCTGACACTCCCCCGCTGCTCCTGATGGAGAATCTGCAGCTTGGCCTCCAGCGCCGCAGCATGGCGTTCATCGCGGAAAGCCACCTGGATCTTATGCGTGTCCGCCTTCAGATCATCCAGATCCTTCTCAACCAGCATCCGGCCTTCATGCATAATGCCGACATGGTCGCATAGATCTTCGATTTCCCGCAGGTTATGCGAGGAGATCAGCACGGTAAGCTCCCGCTCGGCCACCTCCTGGAACAGCAGATTCTTGATCTGCCTGCGCATGACCGGGTCCAGCCCGTCGATCGGCTCGTCCATAATCAGCACATCCGGCTTGCAGCTGAGGGCCAGCCAGAAGGCGGCTTGGCGCTGCATTCCTTTGGAGAAACGGCTGAGCTTGCGCCGGGTATCCAGCCGGAACGCCGTCCCGAGCTCCTCGTATCTCTTCTGGCTCCATTCCGGATAGATGGAACGGTAGAATGCCGCCATACTTCTGATAGTTGCCTGCGGGAAGAAATAAGGACTGTCCGGCATGAAGATCAGCCTGCGCTTCACCTCAGGAGCTTCGAACACCGGCTGGCCGTCTATTTTGACACTCCCTGTTTCAGGACGATAGATACCGGCGAGCGTCTTCAGCAGCGTTGTTTTACCGGCCCCATTGGAGCCCAGCAAGCCGTAAATGGCGCCTTTATGTACAGTCAGCGAAATGTCTTCAACAGCCTTTTCCTCCTGGAAAATCTTGCTCACTCCGCGTATCTCAATCATGGCTGTTCTCCTCTCTTCTCTTATCCAGCGCCTGGCGGTACAGCGCACTCATCTCACTCTCCGTGAATCCGAGGTAGACTGCCTCTGCCATCAGCCGCAGCAGCTCTTCCTTCAGCTCTGCCCGTTTGCTCTCATTCTGTCCGTGCTGCAGCGGGGCTACGAAATTGCCTTTGCCCTGCAGTGAATAGATGTAACCTTCCCGCTCCAGCTCCCTGTAGGCTTTCTGGATCGTATTGGGATTCACCGTAAGCTGCGAGGATAAAGCCCTCACCGAAGGCAGCTGTTCATCCGCCTGCAGAATACCATGCATAATCATCTCTTTGACCTTACCGGTCAGCTGTTCATAGATCGGCTTGCGGCTGCGTACATCGAGTTCGAACATGACAGTCCTCCTTTCATATGATGTTTCACAGGATGCCAGGGTGTATTAACTGTACTACTATTATTAATACAGTCATGGGCATATGTCAATCATTAACATACAAGCATTGATTGAACCTTAACCAGCGCTTTTCCAGCGAGTCGGCCGGGTAAACCGTTTCACTCCATGCACAAAAAGAACCCGGGCCACAAGAGGACCCGGGTTAGACGATATGCCGGCCCGTTTCGAGCCCGGTGCAAGTGCAAAACTACCAGCCCCGGGGCTGCTGCTGGGTAATACAGTGAATATTCCCGCCGCCCAAGGCGATCTCACGGGTATTGACCTGCACCACCGTGCGGTCTGTGAATAACTGCTGCACGGTCTCCAGCGCCTCCCCATCCCGCCTGTCCCCGAATGCCGGCATTACCACTCCGCCATTGCAGATATAGAAATTCACATAAGTCGCAGCGAATGTTGTACCTGAGGCACGGCTGTAGCTGCCGCTGGCCGGGTCGATCCATCCCGCCTCTTCATCTGTAATGATCAGCCGCTCCGGGATGTGCAGCCGGTGAACCTCCAGTTTGCGCCCGCGGGCATCCCTCTGCCGGATGAGCCGTGAATAGGCTTCGTGCAGCACCTCATATTGCGGATCTTCCCGGTCGTCCGTCCAGCTCATCACCACTACGCCCGGCTTCACAAAAGCGGCCACCTCATCAATATGCCCGTCCGTCTCATCATCGCTCATTCCTCGGGGCAGCCAGATAATCTTGTCTACGTTCAGCGTATCGCGCAAATAACCCCCGATCTGCCTTTTGGACAGATGAGGGTTGCGGTTCTTATGCAGCAGACACTGCTCAGTAGTTATCAGCGTACCTTCTCCATCCACATGAACAGCTCCGCCCTCAAGGATGAAATGCCGCAGGTCATAATAGTCCAGCTTCTCGATCTCCAGCACCTTCCGCTTCACCAGCAGATCCTGGTCCCAGGGAAAATACAGCCCTCCGTCCAGTCCGCCCCAGGCGTTGAACCCCCAGTCAATTCCCCTTACCCCGCCGCTGCTGTTCACTACAAAGGTCGGGCCGATATCCCGCATCCACGCATCGTTCGAGGAGATCTCCACCACACGTACCTGCGGCGGCACAAGTGCCCGGACATGCTCATATTGGGCACTGATGGTGCCTATCGTTACAGGCTCAAACTCCGCAATCGCTGCCGCCACTCTGGCAAAAGCAGCCTGCGCCGGCTTCGCCCCCAGCCGCCAAGTGTCCGTCCGGGTCGGCCAGAGCATCCATGTCCCCTGATGCGGCTCGAATTCTCCGGGCATACGGTAGCCGTCTTGTCTGGGTGTACTGGTAATTCTGCGTGGCATAAGCATCCCTCCCGGCACTTGAACAGGATGGGGACCGCAGAGAACGCTGCCCGGCATCTCGTCCTGTTCCAATTTATGCGGGGCCGGGACTTATTGCTACGATTCGGAACACCGGTGAACAAAATAATCACTGTCCAGTTTCGCAAACAATTAATTTTCGTTGTTATAAGAATAATATTATTTTAGGGATTCTGCCAGACACAGACAAACAGCTGTAGAGATACGACACGCTAATTATCAAACGCTGCCCCGCCGCTGTCTGCGTTCATCACTGAATAAAGCTGCGGCGATGCCGGGAAGGATCAGGTAACTTGCGAACTTATAAGTCTGGCTGAAAGCATCTACGGCAGCCTGCTGCTGCACATCCGCTCCAGGTATCACCCGTATGTTAGCGGAGCCCGCTGCTCTCAGCTGCCCGGCTGTATTATGCTGCAGCACGGTGACGATAATAGCCACGCCGATTACACTGCCGAGTGACTTCGCCATATTGGTTACCCCTGAAGCAATACCCACCTTATCTTCAGGAACGACCCGGATCGCCGAAGACATCACAGGCGCCATCGAGAGCCCCACACCAAGGCCGGCCAGCGCGAGCCGGAGCATCACCGCGCCCAGTGTAGAGCCGGCGTGCAGCCCGCTCATGGAATAGGTGGCACCGCCTATCAACAACATGCCTGCTGCAGCAAACCGGCTGCTGCCATATTTCGCAGACAGCGGTCCGGAAATGGCTGAGCTGGCGATGGAGCCGACTGCCATCATGGAGAGAACAAGGCCCGCCTTCAGTTCCGACACCCCCATCACCCGGGTCAGATAAAAGGAGGTCAGCAGCGAAACATTCATCAGCGCCGCACCTAAGATGATCATAGAAACCGATGTGCTGTTGAATGCTCTGATCCTTAGTAATGACAAGGGCAGCATCGGCTCCTTCCCCTTGTACTGCGTAATAAAAAAGAACACCACAAACAATACTCCCGCAGCCAGCAGCGCTAGGAAAATCCGTGAGCTCCAGCCGTAATCCTGCACTTTGATCAGAGCATATGTAAGGAAGAACATCCCTCCGGTGATCCCCAGGATCCCGGCGTAATCTATGGAACGGCCCGCTGTGTTATCCCGCGATTCCTTAATGAATATGGCCGTCAGCACAATACTCAGCAGCCCAAGCGGCACATTCACAAAAAAAATCCATTCCCAGCTCAGCTTCTGTGTCAGAATCCCGCCAAGCGCCGGACCGCTTGCAGCCGCCACCCCGGAGATGGCACCCCAGATGCCGATAATCAGGCCGTGCATTTCTTTGGGAAAGGTTGTGGTAGTCAGCGGAATCGTGACCGGCACAATCACCGCACCGGCCAATCCCTGAATGACTCTAAGTGCGATAAGCATACCGAGTGAAGTAGAGAGACCCGCCAGCAGGGAGCTCAGCGTAAACAACGCCACTCCGATGAGGAACACCTTCTTCCGCCCGAACTGATCGGCCAGACGGGAGGCGGTGAGAATAAAAACGGCGAATGCCAGATTATAGCCGTTCATCACCCAGGAGACTTGTGATACACTTCCGCCGAAATGACGTGTCATCTCCGGCAGGGCAATATTAATAATCGTGGTATCCAGCAGCGCCATGAAAAAGCCCAGGACTATTGCCGTAAAAGATAACGCTCTTCGTGTTCTAACGCCCATCTCCATCACCCTTCAAAACATGAAATAAAGTTCATATTTTCATTATATGAACCAAAGTTCACATTTGTCAATCACAAAAAACGAACCATGGTTCAACTTTTATTGACAGCTTAAAACGGCTCCTCTAGAATTCGTACTATAAGGGGGACCTTAAGACATGGGTGAAATCGAGGACAAAGTTAGAACTCCGCAGCAGGAGCGCAGTATCAGAACCAAGGAAGCCATTATCCGGGCGGCAATGAAGCTATTCTCGGACAAGGGCTTCCATCAGACCAATACCAAGGAAATCGCAGCGGCGGCCGGGGTATCCACAGGCAGCTTCTATTCCTATTTTATTGATAAAAGAGCCGTATTCATCGATGTTCTCCATATGTACGGCGATGACCTTCTGGCCAGGATCGATGCTTCAATGTCAGAGATTAATTTCGAAACGATCGGCCGCTCCGAGCTGATTCTGCATCTGATAGACACCCTTCTGCTCTCGCATAAGGCGTTTATCGGATATCATAAAGATCTGAGCATCATGTACCACAGTGATGAGGTCATCAAGCAGCTGATGGATGCCCAATATGAAACAGGCCGGCTCAGAACGCTTAAGTACCTGCAGATGGGTCAGGATGAATTGAAGACTGAAGACGTTGAGGCAGCTTCCGTAATTGTGTTCGAAGCGGTGAGCGCGATCGTCGATGTCATTTCCTTCTCCCCACAGCGGATTGCCGTGGACCGGTTGAAGTCGGAGCTGGTCAATATGCTTGTCCAATATCTGTACAAGTAGCGCCTCCGTTACTCTCGTGCTAACACATCTGGCCGCTGATTCAGCCGGCGCGAACCTGCATTGTTGTACTTTATGCAGGATTTCCGGCGATTCGGCGGGCGGCAAAAAAAGAGCAAGCCGCCGGAAACCTCCCGCAGCTTGCTCTTTTGCATTCAAATCCTTCTGATTACCGTTTATCCTTCCAGAAATTCACCGGCTCCATATCCTTCGTAATGACCTGGAAGGTGTAGCCATCCTTCTTAAGCGCTTCTAGCAGACGCGGCAGCACCTTGAGGGTGGCCTTCTGATCATGCATCAGAATAACCGGATTGGTCTTCGACTTCTTCAGCGTGTGAACCTGCTCCATTACTGTATTGTAGATCTTGTCACTGTCCTCTTTGTATCTCCAGTCATTCGAATCCACATTCCAGTCCCAGAGATGATAGCCCTGACCCAGCACCTTATCCCGGAAAGACTTGGTGAAATACGGTTTGCTTCCGTAAGGCGGCCGGATTAGCGTTGTAGTAGCACCCGTCAGCTTCTTAAGGACAGCATTATCGCCCGACATCTCCGCCAGTGCCGCAGCCGGGGAAGCATAGAATTTCTCCTTGCGGTGTGTCATGCCATGAAGCCCCAGGCCGTAGTCCTCCTTCACAATCCGCTTCACCTGCGAAGGATATTTGTTCATATTATTTCCCAGCATGAAGAAGGTTGCCTGCACCTCATACTTGCTTAAGATATCCAGCAGCTGGGAAGTCGTCGCCGACGGGCCGTCATCAAAAGTAAGATACACGGTTTGTCCCGGCTTGCCGGGTTCAGCGGATGGCGCAGGAGCCGCAGGCACTGTTTCCTTCGGCTTCAGCTCTGCTGCATACTGGGCGACAAAGGCTTCATCCGTAAGCCCCGCCGAGCCGTCCTTCACCCGGAGTAAATATTTATCCCCCGCAAAGGATATGATATACCCAAGATACCCGCTTACTTTCAGCGGAACCATAAGTTTACCGTCCTGCAAAAAAGTGCTCACAGGCACCACTGTGCCATCTTTGAGCACAGCGCCGGCATCGCCCTGCAAGGTCAGCGACCCGGAGCCGCCAGACACCAGAACTCCGTCGGTCAGGCCGGTAAGCGTCCATTTTAATTCATCGGCCAGAGCACGCAGCGGGACATAGTAAGTGCCTTTTACAGACACGGCTTCTATACCGCTCAATTTATCGTTGATCCCGAGCTTCAGTACATTAGTCTTACCTTCAGCATTAGCAGGGATCTGTACAAGACCCGTAATCAGGAATAAAGAGAAGAATAACAGCATTATTTTTTTAATGGGCACAGCAGCAATCTCCAATCTATGTATATTTGTCTATTACTTTATCACACATAGATATAACGTAATTTGAGAGATTGTAACCGCAAGCTAAAATATTGTTACCCTTTTTGCAATGAGAAAATGATTATTCAGCTTTTTTTCTGAAATACGACAATTCGCGTCGAATGCTGTCACAGCAAGCAATATGCGGTTAAATCACATCTTTTTGACCCAAAATAAATGTGACAAAATTAATAACAATTGTGCAATCTTGAACAAAGTTTGAACAACCTTAAAATTAGCTTAAACTGCGCCACTACAGTGATCTTTATCATACCTTTAAGTAGTTGTAACAATTTGATCACACATATTTAACTTGTTCGCCATTTTTAAGGTCTTTTTTAGCTTAATATACAAAATATGTATTTTGCATTATGGGTAAGTAGTTCTTACTATAGATACAGGTTAAGTAGTAAGACCGTTAATGAACGGCGAATGAAAAGTAGTATTGAAGGAAGGAGTTCTATATGAAAAAAAAGGGACCGTTATACGCTTTGTTTCTAAGCCTGATCCTTCTCCTGCCGGGATGCAGCTCGATCGCTGTTCTGAACCCGAAGGGGCCGTCTGCAAGGACGTTATCGGACACCATCATTCTCTCCATTGTTGTAATGCTTGGTGTTCTGGCAGTTGTCTACATCTTATATATCTTTGTACTGGTGAAATACCGGGCGAAGAAGAGTAACGAGGGTTATATTCCTGAACACGAGGAGGGCAACAAGGTACTTGAAGCGATCTGGATTATTATCCCGATCATTATCGTCGCCTTCTTGTCAGTTGTAACCGTCAAGACAACTACCGAGGTTGAGAACGTGGCCGCGGATTACAAAGATCAGACACCGCTGGTCATTTACGCATCATCCTCCAACTGGAAATGGCATTTCAGCTATCCGGAGGAAGGCATTGAAACGGTTAACTACGTGAATATGCCTGTGCATCGTGCAGTTGAATTCAGAATGTACTCATTCGGCACCATTACCAGCTTATGGATTCCACAGCTTGCCGGACAAAAGTACGCCATGAGCGACATGCTCACCACGCTTCACCTTTCTGCTGATACCGAAGGCTCTTATATCGGAAAGAATGCCAACTTCAGCGGTAAAGGCTTTGCCCACATGGAATTTGAAGCTCTTGTTATGAGCAACAAGGATTATGACGAATGGGTGAATGACGTCAAGGAAACCGCGCCAGAGCTTACAGAGGATGAATTCAAAGGCCTGCTCGCCACGGACTTCCTCGGACGCAAAACCTATTCCTCGACCCATTTGGAGTTCAGTCCTCCCCCTGGAGACCACAGTGAACACATGAGTGGTGACGGAAGTGAGATGGATATGGACAACGGCAGTGAAGAGCATCAGGATAACAAAGAGATCCACCCTTCTCCTGAGCCGTCCAGCGGAACCGAATTTGACAGCGAACCTGATCCGGAAGTCGAACAGCCGCTGCCAAGCTCACCCGTAGATGCCGAGACTCATGATGGCCACTAGCTCTGCAAGAGCTTAACGTAACACACTGAAAGGAGCCACCCTAATGGATTTAGACAAATTTAAGGTTCACGGCGAACCCTTGATATACGGAGCCATGGTCAGCATTGCACTTGCCACCATCGGGATTCTCGTCGGGCTTACCTATTTCAAGAAATGGGGATACCTCTGGCGTGAATGGCTTACTACTGTAGATCACAAAAAAATCGGTGTCATGTATATCCTCGCGGCGCTGCTCATGCTGTTCCGCGGCGGTGTGGACGCGATGATGATGCGTCTGCAGACGGCAGCGCCGGAAATGAAATTCCTCGATGCCCAGCATTACAATGAGGTATTTACCACGCATGGCCTAATCATGATCCTGTTCATGGCCATGCCGTTCATCATCGGTCTGATGAATGTGATCATTCCGCTGCAGATCGGCGCGCGTGACGTCGCGTTCCCGCGGCTTAACGCCGTCAGCTTCTGGCTCTTCTTCATGGGGGCCATGCTGCTGAACATTTCCTTCGTTATCGGCGGATCGCCGGATGCCGGATGGTCAGCCTACTTCCCGCTGGCGAGTCTTGAATTCAGCCCGACGGTCGGTAACAACTACTACTCCCTGGCCCTCCAGATTTCCGGTATCGGGACTCTGATTACAGGGGTCAACTTTATCGTAACGATTCTCAAGATGCGCGCACCGGGCATGAAGCTGATGAAGATGCCGATGTTCACCTGGTCCGTACTCATCACCAACGTCATTATCGTCTTCGCCTTCCCGGTACTTACTGTTGCGCTTGCGCTGATGATGTTCGACCGCCTGTTCGGCTCCCAGTTCTTCACGATGGCCAACGGCGGGATGGATATGCTCTGGGCCAATCTGTTCTGGGTATGGGGTCATCCGGAGGTCTATATCGTTATTCTGCCGGCCTTCGGTATTTATAGCGAAATTATCGCCACCTTCTCCAAAAAGAACCTGTACGGATATACCTCAATGGTATTCAGTATGCTGATTATCTCGCTCCTGTCCTTCCTCGTATGGGCTCACCATTTCTATACGATGGGTCAAGGCGCAATGGTCAACAGCTTCTTCTCCATTACAACAATGGCTATTGCCGTACCTACAGGGGTAAAAATATTCAACTGGCTGTTCACCCTGCGAAAAGGCAGGATTACCTTCACAACGCCAATGCTGTATACACTCGCCTTTATTCCGATTTTCACCATCGGCGGGGTAACGGGTGTCATGCTCGCAATGGCCAGTGCCGATTACCAGTATCACAACACGATGTTCCTGGTGGCGCATTTCCACTATGTGCTCATTCCGGGTGCCGTGTTCGCCGTCATCGCCGGATTCCATTACTGGTTCCCTAAAGTGTTCGGCTTCCGCCTGAATGAACGGCTCGGTAAGCATTCCTTCTGGTGGATCGTGATTTCCTTCAACGTAACCTTCTTCCCGCTGTTCTTCCTGGGTCTGATGGGAATGACACGCCGGACGTATACCTATTCCGAGGAATCGGGCTTTGGTCCGCTGAATATGCTGTCCTTCGTAGGGGCAGTCGGCCTGGCTATCGGATTCCTGCTGCTGGTCTACAATATTTACTGGAGCACACGTTATATGCCTAGAGACACAACAAGTGATCCATGGGATGGACGGACACTCGAATGGGCTACACATAGCCCGATGCCGGTCTACAACTTCGCAATTGTACCTACTGTGCAGACCCGCGATGCCTTGTGGTCCGCGAAGCAGGACAATATCCCGCTCTATGACGACAAAAAAATCACCAAGATCCATATGCCTAGCAATACCGGCAAGCCGTTCATTCTGGGCGTGATCTTCTTCATCCTGGGATTCTCCCTGGTATTCAGCTTATGGATTCCGGCCATCCTCTCAGGTCTCGGTGTCATTGTCATGCTGGCCTTCATGTCCTTCGACCGGGATCACGGCTACTATATTTCGGCTGAAGAGGTTATCGCTACAGAAAAGAAATTGAAGCGGGGTGAGACTGTATGAAAATAGATGCGTCCAAGCCGCTCGAATATTCAACGGAAGAGAACAGTAACAAGATCTTCGGCTTCTGGGTCTTTCTCGGAGCTGAAATTCCTCTCTTCGCCACATTGTTCACTGTTTACTTCGTAATGGTCAACCGCTTTGCCAGCGGACCGAGCGCCAGCGAGCTGTTCAAAATCGGCCCAGTGCTGATCGAGACCTTCCTGCTGCTGTCGAGCTCCTTCACGATCGGCCTGGCTATCCATGCCATGCGGCATGGCTATAAGAAAGCGATGATGGTCTTCATGGCCATCACGCTGCTTATGGGCCTCGGCTTTATCGGCATTGAAATTGACGAGTTCTTCACTTACGTCCATGAGGGTGCGACCCTGCAAACCAGCGGTTTCCTCTCCAGTCTGTTCGTACTGCTCGGAACGCATGGTGCCCACGTCAGCTTCGGCTTCCTGTGGGGAGCGGGAATCATGATTCAGCTGTGGCGCCATGGCATCACACCGGCCACCGCCAACAAGGCTTTTATCTTCTCCCTGTTCTGGCATTTCCTGGACGTTGTCTGGATCTTTATCTTCAGCTTCGTCTACCTGAAAGGACTGATGTGACATGATGAAGCAACTGTTCCCAATTCGCCATGTGATGGGTTATCTGGCCTCTCTGGTCCTTTCTGCCGCTGCGCTGATTGTCATCTACGGAGATCTCTCCTCCGGGGCCAATATGGCCGTGCTGCTGATTACAGCGCTTATCCAGGCTTCTCTGCAGCTGTTTGTATTCATGCACATCGGGGAATCGGCCGACTCCAAGAAAGAGCTGTACATCAACATCGCCTATGCACTGTTCGTGGGTCTGGTTACCATCTTCGGAACCCTGTTCATCTTCGTGTGGGGTTGGTACTCTTAAACTTTATGAGGGGCGGGAACGCCTCTTCTACGCAGCATAATAAAAGCGGTCCGTTTCCGGTATGTTCCGGGACGGGCCGCTTTTTTGGTGCAAATCATGAATTAATATTGATGTGGTCGTAACTGCGGTGAATATTTAAACTTCCCCCTCCGTCACTTCCATCTTGTATTGTCCATTCAAGTCCGAAAGCTAAAAAATCACTAATCCTGCAACTGCACCACACTGCTGCTGCTCTCATCCCCGCTCCATTCGGTATACGCCAGCTGTTTGCCCGAAGGGCTCCAGGAGGTCGTCAGATTCCCTGTACCATCTGCAACCTTGACAGACTTACCCGATTCCAGATCGTAGACATAAAGAGCAGTAGAGGCCGTACCGTCCCCGTCAGCGGACATGCTGTAGGCAATCATCCGCTGGTCCGGCGACCAGGAGATACCGCCAAGCTCCGCGCCTTCCACGATAATCTTCTGATTTCCCCCGTCTGTATCAGTGAGGAGCAGCGCTTGTGCGGAATCCTTATATTGCTGGACCAGCAGCTGATCTCCGCCCGGTGAAGGAATTACGCTGCCGACACGGTCAATTTTCAAGGTGGCTTTTTCCTTGGTATTCAGATCGAAGGTTTGCAGCGATTCGCCGGAATTGGAGGTGTAATAAATCTTATCTTTGATTTGCCGGACAACAATCAGTCCTTCACCGCTAAGTCCCTCTACCGCAGCGATCTTACCGGAGGTATTTGCTGTAAAAGCACCGCCGCTGTATGCAGGTCCTATAACGGTGTCATCATCAGCCCACCGGGCGCTCATAGCTCCTGCAATGTCATCGCCTGTGATACTGAAGGTCTTCTTTGACCCTAAATCCATCACATAGTAGACCGGATCTCCTAATGAGAATTCACTATACAGCAGATGCTTGTGATCGGATGACAATACAGCGTCTCCCAGAAACACATTTTCCTGTTCCTTGATCAATTCAAATTCTTTGGTATCCAGGTGGTAGAAGTACAGGCTTTTGGGCAATGAATCCGCGAGCTCCTCCAGACTCATTTTACCTAACTTGTCGTTCTCCTTGGACACTACAACCGTATCCTCATCCATCCAGTCAGAAATAACTATATTCTCCTAATGCCCGATCTCCTCCGCCGTTACCGCTGGCCCGGCTGCTTCCCGGGTTGGTCCGGCAGATTTGACGGGTTCAGCGGTTCGGGCAGGTCCGGCTGGTGTACCCGTGCCCTCCGTGCTGTTCCCCGGCTCCTGGACAACGGCATTATTTCCGTCCTGACCTGCACTGCAGGCAATAAGTGTGCTCAATAATACCGGAACTAGGGCCAGTTTGAATATTGGGGTCCTCATCCTGTGAATCGCTTCCTTTGAATTCAGGTTCACTTCCTGGAATGAACATCCAATCATGGAATCATGGAATCGCGCTCAAGATGCCCTTCCGTTTCCTTAGCAATACCCGGAAGCTACTCTCCCGGTATCTTTAAAGACGTGAGCAGAAAGCCGTATGTTGCAGGAAGCTGCCTGTTGTTGTAGGGCGGATGACCTTATTCATTCAAAAAAAAGCCCTGTTCAGCTGCAGATAACAGGAAACTCCCTGCTATCTTTAGCCGAACAAGGCTTTAGTACTTCCTATAGCTTGAACCGGGCCAGATGCTTCTGCAGATCCTCGGCCAAGGTGGCGAGGTACTGGGCAGAGGAAGACATCTCCCCCATTGCGGTAAGCTGCTGCTCACTCGCTGCGCTTGTGTCCTGAACATCACCGGCGCCTTTACGCGAGATTTCATCCACCTCAGCCATCACCTGGGCTACGCCCTCCGATTCCTGGGCGACATGTCCGATAACCTCCGTAATCAATTCCATCTGCTCGCTGGCTGCTTGAATAGAGGTCTGTATCTCAGTAAATGCGGCGGAGACTACTTCACTCTGTGCTACGCCATGGGAGACAATCCCGGAGCCCAGCTCCATCGATTCCACTGCGCTTTCAGTCTGCTGGCGGATATGGGTAATAATCTCCGTAATCTGCAGCGAGCTTCTTCCGGTAGCTTCCGCAAGCTTGCGGATTTCACCCGCAACCACAGCGAAGCCCCGCCCATGCTCTCCCGCTCTGGCCGCTTCAATCGAGGCATTCAGTGACAGCAGATTAGTCTGGGTAGCAATGTCATTGATGGTTGTGATGATCGTGTTGATCTCTTCGGACAGGCTGCCCAGACTGCCGACAATACTCTGGCTTGCCGATACACTGGAGTCGATCTCCCGCATTTGGGCCAGAATCCGTTCAACCGCTTCGACGCCCCGGTCCGTTGATGAGGCAGCCTGTGCCATCAGACCGTTCATTTCATTGCCGCTGTGCCGGGCCTCGGTAATATCATACGTCATCGTCCGGACGGACCGGGCGGTACGTGCGATGCTCTCGGCCTGTACATCGAATCCGGCAGCGATTTCACTTGAGGTCTCGGCGATCATCTGGGAAGCATGTGCCGTCTGTTCTGCGCTTGCGCTCATCTCCTCTGAGGAAGCCGACAGAATCTCGGCACTCTCGGAAACTCCGCGCATCATATTCTGGAGGCCTTCCAGCATTGTATTAAACGAAGTGTTAATCTGGCCGATTTCATCCTTCGACTGATAGGAGGCGGCAGCAGTCAAATCCCCCTCCTCTGCCCGCTTCATCAGCTGCTGCAGTTCCTTGAGCGGTTTCGTAATCAACCGGGTAATCATGATGCTGATCACAATACTCAGAACCCAGGCAATAGTAATCAGAATGCTGCTTAAAGTGATGGAGCTCTTGGCGCTCGCTACAGTATCCTCATTATGCGCGGATGAATCCTGTACAAGCAGGGCCGCAGTATCCTCCAGCAGGTTAACCATCGTCCGGCGCGATTCACTGAACGCTCCACCCGAGAAAACCTGATAACCCTCATCATTCAGTTTATTGTCGGCAAGATGGATGATATTATCACGCTGGGAGCGGTAGTCCGGCAGAAGGAGCAGATATTCGTTGATATTGGCCGCGATTTTGTCATTGCTGAACTCAACCGTCTTGAGCTGTTCTAAAAGTTCATTGTTCGTAGTGATATTCGTTTCAATAGCCGCCTTAAGCTCCTGGCTCTTGGCAGCATCCCTGGTAATGAGATCCTCCAGCAGAAAAGATTCGATCGCCCGGTTATTCCCGCGGATCTCCGTAATGAGATAAATCGGCAGCAAATTCTGTTCATATGTCTCCTGGGACCTGTCCGCCATTCTGCTGGTGGTCATAATGCCTGTCGTCCCAATGCCTATGAGTAACACTACAATCACTGCAATCAGCAAAGTCATTTTATGCTTAATCTTCAGATGTCTCATTCTTATAATCCCGCCTTCTCGATATCTTGCTGTAACTGTATTTATCGGAGAATTAGGCCAAAATGTTGATAATACACTGAAAAAAATGTCGAAAAAAGAAAAATATTATCGATTCATATGAACAAAGACCTATAAACAGCTTTTCACTCTTGAAGCAGTCCGTACTTCTTGCGGAATCTCTTCAGCACTTTGGTCCAACCACCCGCCAGAATAGTCAGGAAAAAAACATTGGATAAAGCATGGGCCAGGTCAAAATAAAAGCTGGCTCCATAGGTCGCTGCCACAAGCCCCCAGCTGAACGCATCCGGGAGACTGAGAATAACCCAGAGATTCATAATCCAGCCGAACAGGAATCCCCAGATAAAACCGAAGATCAGCAGCCCGGGCCGTTTCTTCATCCACCAGGTATTCCGCAGCCAGCCTGCCGTAAGTCCGGTCATCCCCCAGGCGAACATCTGCCATGGTGTCCAGGGGCCCTGACCGAAGTAGATATTCGAGACCAGCGCCGCCACTGCACCGATGACGAATCCTGCCTCTGCCCCAAAGACATAAGCCGACAGAATGACAACGGCAGACACGGGCTTGACCCCCGGCAATGCGGCAAAAGGAATCCGGCTGACCGCAGCAATAGCAGATAATACGGCCAGCAGCACCAGTTCACGGGATGCCAGCTGGCGGCGCTCCAGACGGAGAAACAGCGGCAGCAGCGCAGCCAGCAGCAGCACCAGGCTGAGCAGGACATAATGACGGTCTTTCAGCGCCGCTGTTAGCGCGAGGCCAGCCGCGAATAATCCCAGGGCAATCAGCAGGGGGGCGCGGAACCGGACCATGTTCGAATCACATCCTCTATTGTCAATGCCTGCGGCAGTAAGTCCCGGACCATACGGTTGACTGCCGTAGTATAGAAATAATTACTGCTGAAGAACTCTGCCGGCGCCCCTTCCGCTGTTATGCTGCCGTCAAACAGCAGCGCACAGCGGGAAGCATATTTAGCGGCAAACTCCACATCATGCGTTACGATCAGAATACTGGCACCCTGCCCGCGCAGTTGCTGGAGCAGAGCAGCCAGCCTGTCCTTGGCTGCCGGGTCGAGCCCCTTAGTCGGCTCATCCAGCAGCAGGATATCCGGCTTCAGCAGCATCATCATGGCAAGTGCGGTCTGCTGCTGCTGGCCGCCGCTGAGATCATGCGGATGGCTCTGCAGCACCCCGCGGAGCCGGAAGACTTCCAGCAGGGAATCTATTTCCCGCCCGGCTTCATCCAGGGACGCCCCGGCATACTGCGCCATATGCTGCAGTTCCTCAGCCACAGTATCATAGCTGAAATAGAGCAGCGGATTCTGGGCCAGAAGTCCGGTTGTACACCCCTTGGACAGCTCGGCCTTGCCGCGCTGCGGCTTCATCAGGCCGCCCAGTACATGCAGCAGGGTCGACTTCCCGGCACCGTTCCCGCCCATAACCGCCAGAAGCTCTCCCCGCCTCAGCGTTAGCGAGAGCTTCCTCAGCACCTCCCGGCCTTCCTTGTCGTAGCGGAAGGTAACCTCCCGGCAGCTGAGCAGAATTTCTGCGGATGGTGCAGGAAGGTTCACGGGTGAATCCTGCCCGGGCGGGCCGGAGGCTCCAGCCGGATAAGTAACGGGCTCAGCGGCTGTATTGCCGGGTGTGACAATACACGGAGCTGCAGCAGAGGCTTCATGGGAGAGCGCAGCAGGTAATCCAGCGCCGGGATTAGCGGCCGGATGATCACGAATGACAGTAGCGCATACTCCTGCTTCTGTCACAACTGAAGCTCCCGCTGCCCTGGAATTCAGCAGCCAGCGTTTGCCCTCGCGTACGGTCAGCGGAATATTCTCCGCTGCGGCCGTTCCCGCTTCCGGTGACAGCGCCAGATATAACCGCGAAGCTGCCGGAAGATAAGCCTGACGTGAAGCGAGTGATGCGCTGCCGGCTTGCTGAACGAAAGCACGCGGGCCTGCATCTGCCACCAGCCTGCCGCCCTCCAGCATCAGCACACGGTCGGCCAGCGGCAGTACCTCCTCCAGCCGGTGTTCGCTGATGATTACCGTCACTGACATTTCCTCGTTCAGCCGCTGCAGCGCCATAATGAATTCCCGGGCAGCTACTGGGTCAAGCTGCGAGGTCGGCTCATCCAGCAGCAGCACCTTGGGCTGAAGCAGCAGCACCGAGGCCAGATTGAGCAGCTGCTTTTGCCCGCCGGACAGCTCATGCACGGATTGGTAGAGCAGCGGCTCCAGCCCGAATAATCCGCAGATCTCAGCCAGCCGGGTCCGCATCACTGCAGGCGGCATCCCCAGATTCTCCATAGAGAAGGCCAGCTCATGCCAGACGGTATCCATCACGATTTGCGCATCCGGATTCTGGAAGACCATGCCGATCTCCCCGGCGGCAACGGCTGCGGGAAGCTCCGGCAGGAGCTGCCCTTTATATGTCAGGCTTCCGCTGAACATGCCTACCGGAGCAAGCTCGCGTTTCAGATGGCGCAGCAGTGTCGTTTTGCCGCCGCCTGACGGACCGCAGAGCACTACGAATTCGCCTTCTTCTATTGTGAACGAGAGCTCATGGAGCGAGTCCCTGTCTTCTTCAGGATAGCGGAAGGATACTTGTTCCGCTTTGAGGATCTCCATAACCATTTCTCCTTTCCTTCCAGACCTGCAGGGAGCAGGACGAACAAGCAGAAGCTGCCGTACATCACGGCATCCTGCCAGCCGAAATCCATACTCTTCATCCGGGGATAAATCTCCAGCGTACCGTAGCCCTGCAGCCAAAAGAACAATGCAATCATACCGCTGAGCGTCAGTACCAGCAGAATTAGCTTATCCTGCCGATCCGGCTTGTATATACTGTACGTGCTGCGTTTGGCAACCCCGTAGCCGCGGGCCGTCATGGAATCTCCGGTCTGCAGCGCTTCCTCCAGCGACCAGGTGAGCAACACCTTCAGCAGCGTCATGCCGTCTTGCATCCGCTTGCGCAGGCTTCCTGTGCGGACATCCACCCCGCGCAGGCGCTGGATCAGGGTAATCTGGCGCAGCCGCCGCTGGAATAAGGGGACGAACCGGAGCGCCATCAGCGTAAGTAATGCCGTTCTTGGCGCAGCGGCAGCGAACAGGTACATGAATTTATCTGTCGTTACCGTGTAATTGTATGAAATGAACCAGATGAAGATTGTCAGCAGTACGGTCATCATTATAAGTCCGTACAGCACAGCCTCCAGCGTAATCGGCTGGTCCAGCCAGTAGAAGAGAATATGCGCCCCCCTGTGCGAGAACAGCGGATTCAGCACTGCGACTGAAACCCCCATCAGGAGCATAAAAGGCAGACCGCGCAGCAGCGCCTTCCCTTGGCCCTGCAGCAGCAGCAATGCCAGCAGACCTGCTATTTCCGTAACCAGAAACAACGGATGAAGCCCCAGCAGGGCGAACAACAGCAGCCCGGCATAATACAGCAGGGCTACGGCAGGATGCATGGACCGGAAGCCGCTGTTCATGGCGCCGCTGCCCCGATATCCTTGCCAAGATCAAGCGTATACAGCCACTCTACCGTATCTCCGGGCTTCATAACCCAGCTGCCGGAAGCCTTGGACGGAAACTCTCCGTTCACCTTATACATCCAGCCGCTCTCTGCCCCGTGATCATATTCGTACAGATTATCTATACCTTCCACATAGGCAAAGGTTTTGCTGCCCTGATATTCCATCTGGATCTTGTGCTGGCGGGTAATCCGTCCCAGCAGCTCCAGCGCAGTCTCATTCTTCTCTATTTCATAAGCCGCCGGGGCCAAAATAACGCCGTGCTCCTCATCTCCAGTAATGGAGAGAGTCACCGTATTCACCGGTGCGGCGGTGGCCGCCGGGGCTGGCGCGGCTGGCTTGCCGGAGGCCGCCGGGGCTGGCGCGGCTGGCTTGCCGGAGGCCGCCGGGGCTGGCGCGGCTGGCTTGCCGGTGGCGGCCGATGCTGGCGCGGCGGGACTGCCCGTAGCCGCCGGGGCTGGCGCGGCGGGACTGCCCGTGGCCGCCGATGCTGGCGCGGCGGGACTGCCCGTAGCCGCCGGGGCTGGCGCGGCGGGACTGCCCGTGGCCGCCGATGCTGGCGCGGCGGCACCGGTGTGGCCGGGCGCCGGCGCGGTGGCCGCCGGCACCGTGGCTTGCGTAACGGGAGCTTGCTCCGTTACGCCGGGGGCGGCTCCGGCTGGCGCTGCGCCGGAGCTGGAAGCTGCCATGCCGTCCGCCGTGGCGGAGGGTATGGCAGTGCCCTCAGGCCGCGGCGTCTGCGCGGCCTGGGAACTGGCGGGCGGCACAGGCCCGCCGCCTGCGGAATCCGGCTGCGCCTTGGAGCAGCCGGAGAGCAGCAGGACAACCAGGAGCAGGAGCAGCGGATAGAGCCTCGCCCTTCCTGATTTCAATAGACTGAACATTACCTCAAGCACCTCCACAAAAGGGAAAAGAACGGGGGCAGTCAGCCTGTTCCCCGTTCCGTCCAAACACCTTATGATTTCTTAGTGTGACTTATACATACTAATCCTGAGCAAAGCACCATCAGCCAGCCCCTTGGCCGCTGAGCATCCAGCCCCGCAACCCGAAGGAGCTTCTCTATCGGCTAAAATCAGCCGCTTAAAATACTGGCTGGCACCATACTCTCAGTTTCATTAGCTCTAGCTTCATTAGCTTCATTAGCTCTAACCCCACTAGCAGTAGCATCAGTAGCTTCTTCAGCATTAGCTCTAACTTCACTAGCAGTAGATTCATTGGCTCATTAACTCTAGCCTCACTAGTAATAGCTTTATTAGCTTCATTGGCTTCATTGGCTTATTAACTCTAGCTAAACTAGCTCTAGCTTCTTCAGCATTTGCTCTAGCCCCACTAACAATTACATCATTGGCATCATTGGTTCTAGCCCACTAACGGTTGCTTCATCAGCCCTAGCCCCACTAGCAATAGCTCCATCAGCTTCATTAGCTCTAGCCCACTAGCAGTAGCATCAGTAACATCAGTAGCATCAGTAGCATCAGTAGCATCAGTAGCATCAGTAACATCAGTAGCATCAGTAGCATCAGCAGCAGCAGCAGCATCAGTAACATCAGCAGCATCAGTAGCATCAGTAACATCAGTAGCATCAGTAGCATCAGCAGCATCAGCAGCATCAGTAGCATCAGCAGCATCAGTAGCATCAGTAGCATCAGTAGCATCAGTAGCATTTTAAATCATCGGCTCAATCCGGGAAAGCATGCCTTCCCGAGCGAAACTCCACAAAACATTCCTCCGCCGGAACAGTAATTGGATTTATGACACTTGTTTATCCTATACGGACTTCACTGCCGATCCTAGTTGGATTAATGACACTTAATTCTGCCCCTAGCCGGGTCATTCGCTAATTCATGCGAGATTAAGTGTTGTTTTTCCAACTACGCCGCCATATCGGGAGATTTACCGGGAATTAAGTGACATTTTTCCACTTATATATCCCACCAGCACCCCGCACTATCGCTTTATTAGGCTGCTCCATGCAAAATCTTGCAGAAAATACAACTTAACTCCCTTAATCCTTAGGCATTCGGAAGATTGTTGTATGAAATACAACAATCTTCCCGCTACAACGCTTGTTAGAAGAGAAATGCTGCCTTTTGTACAACAATTTCCGATTATAGCCGCGATCTTGATTGAAATGTTGTATTTTGTGCAGGATTTTCAACAAGCATTCGGATTCCCACCACAAACGAGGGTTGAAATCGTGAGATTCTTGCCCCAGCAGCCCTACTATTCAAATTTCACTGCAGTGAAGACTAAGTTATATATTCATATTTAAGGTTTAGCTTATCTAGGATCTTTTCTTCATCAAGGCTCTTCTTCCTTGACCCATATCCTTCCTAAGGCAATCTAACCGCTACAGCAGCGGCCATTTCTCTGGTTACAGCTGTGGCAGGAGCGAATTCGCCGCCGGTACCGCTCATAATTCCAAGTCCGGTTACAGTACGTACCGCCGTTAATGCGTAGGCGCTGATCTGGTCTTCATCGGTGAATTTCCCGGTTCCGGCTGCTGCCGAAGCCTCGTCCAGCTTCAAGGCTCTCACGATCATTACAGCCATATCCTGGCGGGTAACGGGGCCGTCCGGTTTGAAGGCTGTGCCTGCTACTCCGCTGACAATTCCCAGTTCCTTCGCTTTGTTCACTGCTCCATAATACCACGCATCCGCCTTAACATCACTGAAACTCTGGGCTGACGATGCCGCAGACGGCTCGTTGCCGGTCAATCTCAGCAGCAGTGCCGCAAATTCAGCGCGGGTAATATTCTGCTTCGGTGCGAACACGAGGCTGCTCTCACTGACACCGCCCATCAGCTTGCGGTCATAGACCGTGTACACTGACTCCAGCGCCCAAGGCGAGATTGACTTCACATCGGTAAAAGCAGCACGGTCAGCCGCAGCAGAAGCCACGGTCAGCGGCTGCGAATAGCGGACTACCGCAGGTGTGCTGTCTTTGAGATATCCGGTAACGGTAATCGTATATTTATTCGCTGGCAGGCCGCCGGCAACAACAGCTGAACCCGCAGCATCCGTAACAGCAGTTTTACCGCCGATGGATACCTGAACCCCTGCGGCTGGCGAGGATACCGGGTCGGAAGTGAAGGTCGCTTCATTCCATACCCACTGCTTTTGAGTTACTTTTACAGTAATATCTTGTCCAGGCTGCGGCTGTGCAGGGGAGACCGCCACGGACTCTACCACCTGTGTGTTATCCCCGCCATAATAGACAAGCACGCGGTCATTCTCCGCAAGAAGGAAATCACCCATGCCTACACTTGGATAGATCCACGCTCCACCGCGGGCTACAACATACATCCACCCGTCATAGCCGCCAAAAGCACCCGCAGTTACGCCGCCGATTCCCGTCACGTAATTGCCAGCTTCATTGACCAGGGCCACCTTCTTCGCCGCCGCTGCCTTCTCCAGTGCTTGAAGTACATTTCCCGCATATACAGTGCCTTCTGCCAGGGTTCCGTTAGGGCTCTCAATGGCAACGGACACACTAACCTGAGGACTCTTCACAGGTGAATTGCTAAGATCATAGAGCTTGCTGCCTGTGCTGAAAAGCTTGTAAGCTACCAATGCTTCCAGTGCCTGCTCTGTCGAGAGCTGATTGTAGCTTCCCCCCGCTGTATGAGCGAACCCGCCATCTGCTGCACTATAGCTAAGAAGCTTACTGACAAGGTTTACATTGCCTACGGTATACTCCGCCCCTGCCGGGTCAATGCCAAAGGAGGACAGACCAATAATGGCTTGAGCGACACTCTCGCTGCTGTCACCATAGCCGCCGTTCTTGTCCTGTGCAGTCGCCAGCCAGGCTGCCGCCCGCTGTCCTGCGGTATTGACTGCCGGATCATCCTTATGTCCTGCCAGCACAGTAAGCACCATCGCCGTCATGTCCGGATCACTAGCCCCCGTAGTCAGAGTGAAGCCTCCGTCAGTGTTCTGCTTGGACAGGATCTCAGCCAGCAATTTAGCTGGGGTCCATTTCGCATTGTCAGGCATAGTATAAGTTCCGGAATCAAGCGCCAGCAGTACATAGGCTGCGTTGTTCAGCGTCTGGCCGGTAATTTTATCGTTATTGTAGAGCTTCTCAATCAGATTGTAGCCGGCAACATCCGCCGGATTCCCGCCAAGCGCCCTAACCGTAAGCGTAATCCGCGCATAGTCCGTAGCTCTGGCGTAGACACCCTTGGCTGCGGCTACTTTACTCTCAAGCGCCTTTAAATAACTATCCGGAACCTTATAGCCCGCCTGCGCTAGGCCGATGGCCTGCCAGTCGGACTGGACTCCGGCCTTCAGCACAAACTCCGAAGTGGCATAGACTGCCTCAGCTACGCTAACTGCTGTGCCTGAAGGTAGAGATGCCGCGTTATTCCCAGTGCTCGCAGCCGTCTCTGCAAAAGCCTGTCCCGCCGGAGCTACAGCCGCTCCCAGAACCGCGAACATCATGACAACGATCAGACCCAGCCGGATAAACTTGGATGATAAATTGTTCTTCATTGCTTGACCTCTTTCTGTGAATAGAATGGTATAGATGAATCCTGCGTCCTCCGCTGATGCGGGTGCAACATAAAGACCGCCCTGTACAGGGCGGCCGGGGAAGGATACAATACATGCAGCTGATATGAAGTTTCCCTCACACAGCCACTGCTTATATTTGCACCTGTTCCGCATTCTTACCCCCGAAGAATAGAAACAACAACGAAAAAGGCAGGTCTCCTGGCTTAAGCTTCATTGCTTCCCCCGCCTTCCCATCCTATTATCAGACAGTGACTTCTCAGGAGTCGCTCCGCATTTACAGTGGCGGGACCGCACCGGACTTGCACCGGACTTCCCTTTTAAGCAGATTACAATCGTAGAACCGGCATGGGTATCTGTTGCATGACTGCGCCTGTTTCTACGGAAATCCGCACCTTTTTCCAAAGCTTATTAAATTTGAATATTCACAAACAATCATATCTACTATTCCCCTGTATGTCTATAGACAAGCTGTTTCAATTATAGGCACAACCGGCCCCTTCCGCACAAAAAATCCTGAACAACACTCGCCGCATTCTCCCGGCATATCATGCTGTTCAGGACTTAAATAGTGATGCTTCCGCTTCCGGCAAGAGCCGGCAGCTGGTTGATTGTATTATGTACAACAGAATGGGAATATACGGCGGCCATAATGCATTCTGCTGTATTTAATCCAATTGATTTTGGAATATACCCCCTATAAGCTCTAAAATCCGGAATCTAATGTACCCAATACAATAGAACGCATAATAGGGCTGATTATTCCTGATTTGAGTGGACAAAGTACAATGACCTCTCTGCCAGCTTACGCGGAAGCACCGTTGATGAAATGCCGGACTTCTCTTACATCCGGCTTCGCCCAATTCAGGCTCTCACCCAATCATTCCGCATCCGTGTCCGGGCTGGCGGAAGGAGTGGGGCCGGTGCCGGGTGTAGTCTCCGGAGTAGTGCTCGGGGTACTTCCCAGAATGCTCCCCGGACTAGCCTGTAGCTTCAGCGTATAGATGCCCGCAGTGATCACATCACCCGCGGCCAGCTTTGCGCCCGGCTCCAGCTCCACCGTCACTTCATATACGCGCGCAGGTGTTCCTGCGCCCGATGCACCCGTCGCCAGGGAGGCTTCGGCTTCATCAGAGCCGCCGCTATTTCCAGCGGCTGCATCTCCGCCGCCGTCAGTCCCCACGGCTTCATTTCCGGTCGCCCCGCCGTCAGTCCCGGCAGCTCCCTCATCAGAGCCGCCGTCATTTCCGGCGCCCGATGCACCCGCCGCCGGGGAGGCTTCGGCTTTATCAGAGCCGCCGCTATTTCCAGCGGCTGCATCCCCATTCGCGCCGCCGTCAACTCCGGCGGCCAGGCAACTGCTCGCAGTTGCTACAACCTTGTAAGTGTCCGCAACGTTATTACCGGACATCACGATGATCTCCGCCGGGTTAAAGGCGGAGCATTCCGCCACAGAGGCAAAGCTGAACACCAGCTTGACGCCTGCCTCCCCGCTGCTTTCAGCCCCGCCAGCATTCCCACTGCCTTCTGTTCCGCCGCCTTCAGCCCCGCCAGCATTCCCGGTACCTTCTGTTCCACCATTTCCGGTTCCTGTGCTTGTCCCGGCATCTGCCACACCACCAACCAGCCGTACAGAGACCGGGGCTTGCTCTTGCCCATCCGCACTGTGGATATCGCCCCGAATCGGGCTCACAGTCGGCTGCGGCGCAGCAGTATCCGCATCCGGCCGCAGCCAGCTGATGGCGATGACGGCTATGATCAGTACGATCCCAAGCACGCTGCCGGAGATCAGGATCTGAAATCGGCTGCGGCTGACCCACCGCGCCAGCGGCGAAGCCAGCTGGGAGCGGGCTTCATTGTAGACATTCTGCATGGCGGGCGTTGCGGCCGAGCTATAGCTTTTGCGGAAATCGCGGTTCTTGAACGCCTCGCGGTCGTTCTTCAGGAAATACTTCAGCACCGCCCGCCGGTAATTCGGCCACAGCTTTTTGCTCGAGATGGTGAACAGCCGGTTATGCTGCGACCAGGCCAGGAAACGGTAGACCGTTTCCTTATCATTGCCCGCTTTGCGCGCCACCAGCTCCAGCAGCGCATCGTAATCAAGCGGACCGCCCTCACGTTCACTGCTGTGGTAGAAGGCCAGCGGCAGCCGTTCGAACGGCTCGATGCTCCGCGACTCCTTCAGCCAGCGTCCTCCGAGCAGCTGTACATCATCCAGCTCCCGGGGAGACAGACCGGCGAAAATCTCCTCGTCCGGCTTCTCCTCCCCGAACCAGCGGTACGCAGCGCGCAGCGCATTCGCTTTACGCTTAGCGATTGCATCCAGCGGCGGCTGCCAATCCGCCGTATCCCGGTAGCGCAGGAAGGAAATCTCCAGCAGCTGCTCCATCGTCAGCTCGTCCAGCGAGATCCGGTTCAGCAGGAAGCGGTCGGCAACGGTTCCCAGCTCCTGCAGCAGTGACAGCGCTTCAGCATGTACACCGCCGCCTCTGCGGCGTTCTTTCTCGGCCTTCTGCACCGACTCATGAACCGATGCCACCGCCGCCACCGGATCATTGTCCCGCTGCAGCTTCTCCAGCAGATATTCCTTGACGGTATCGCGCACGAAAGCCTGCTGAAGCGCCTCCGGAAGGAAACGGCCCCAATGCGCCACGAACCGCAGAATATCCGCCGATTTCGGCGCGTCAGCCAGCCGGGATTCCATATAAGGCTCCAGCAGCGCTTTGCGGAAGATAGGCTGGGCCAGCACTCTTTTGAAGAAGGCCGCACTAAGCTCATCGTTGCCCTCAATAATACCGTAAGCGGCAGCAAGCGCATCCTCACGTCCCGCCGACTGGCAGTTCAGCATTCCGTTGATGAAGTAATCCACAATTTTGACCCGGTAATTATGGCCCGGCAGCGCAAAATACTCCTTGAACCACTCCAGAATCTCCGGCGCCGGTATCCCTTTTTTGCGGATCAGATCATACTCACGGTCGAACCGCTCCAGGAACATATCATTCAGCCGCACCCGGGATTCCAGCGCCCCCTCCGGCTTCAGATAGGACAGCAGACCGCCGAGCACAGCGTTCTTGTTCCCAGTATATAAATCTTCATTGCCCTGCTCAATCTCATAAAAGACAGCCAGCTCATTGTAGAGTGCCAGCGACAGCTTGCGGTCCACGCTCTCCCCAAGCAGCAGGGAGTCGGCGAATCTGGCGAAATCTCTGAGACTCCCGCCCTTTTGCCCCAGCGTCTTCCAGGCCAGGTCTGCATACGTCTGCCGGGACTCCCCGAAATCGGCATTCAGAATCCGCGCGCCTGCCAGATCAAAAATATAATCCTTCTCAATACTCCGGTCCCCCGGGCGCAGCGAGCCCTTCTCCACAAAGGTCAGGTGAATATATTTGCGGCTCTGCGGCTCTTTGGCATAAGTGATCACTCCCAGCCTGCGGCGGAAGTCATGCGGCATTGAAGCATAGAGGACCTCCGTCAGCTCCACCGCACGCTGCGACAACTCACTGATCGGTACATCCAGCGCTACATAGATCTTCTTCTTGCCGGCTACGGACAGCATGACCGCCTGAAGCAGGGCTTTGAACAGCTCTTCGGTGAATCCGAGGCTGCGAAGTACGGTCAGCGGGTCTGCAGACTCTTCACGGACCCCGACTGGAATGGACTCCAGCTCAGGCAGTGTTCCGCCCGGCTCTCCCTCATAACTCCGGGCGAAGCCGGCATGCAGCCATTCCCCGTACCCCTCAACAATCTCCTCCGAGCGGATAGGCGGCACCACGAAATTATGGGCAAAAAAAGCGCTCCGCTGCCCCGTGAAATCCGCCGCCAGATAGCGGCTCAGGCCAATCACTGTCTCATTGCTCTCCGTATGGAACAGATGCAGCGCGTCAGGATACAGCTCCTCATCCTTCTCACCGCGTGCCGCGAGCTCGGCCGGAGCATCGTAGAGGCAGAAGGGATGCAGGATTTTTTTGACAAAATTATTGTCGAGACTCTCCGATTTCGCTACCGTATCGAATCCCTCTGTCGCCCGGTAAACGCCGCGGCGCTCGCGGGTATACATCTGCTGGGTGATCATGGACCCTGAAAATCTGTTCACGGCCCGTCGCTCCCCTCAATATAATTCAGCTTGTGCAGCAGCCAGATAAACGGCTCGTCCACACGGATCGGACTGACGACACCCTCCACCTTCTGATTGACCGGATTGCTGCCCAGCGCAGATACCGCGAAGTAACCGGTGTTGGCAAAGTACACATCCATCGTATCCTTGAACGGACGGTCGACCTTCTCGATAAAGCGGCGGATTTCACCGTCGATGTTGTGGAACTCGTCCAGATTCAGCGTGTTGCGGTGCACATAGTTGTTGAACACGTTGCTGTTGGACTTGATGTAATCGCCATCCTCATCCTTGAGTGAGTGCAGCATGTCGCTTTTGGCCAGTACAATGGCCGTTGGAATATTGGTTTTGCTCTTCTCCTGATAAGCGATGAAGTCGCCGAACATGGTCAGCACAACATCACGCGGCTCATCGTACTGCGACACCCACTCGCCCGGACGGTCGCCGAAGTTGATGCGGATTTTCTCGCGGATGGAGCGGATCTGCAGCGGATCGACCATGAACAGAATGCCTGCGGAGTTCTTGATATGCTGGCCGTGCAGGCCCAGATAGTCCTGATCGACCATCCCTTCACCGGCAACATCGAAGAACACCAGCGTCAGCGGGGGCTTGGATTCATCCTTGAACACGAACTGGAAAATGAACGGCTCCTGCATCTTCTCCTTCTGGGTAGAAGCGAGCAGATCTCCCCGCTCGAACAGCGGCTCTTCGTACAGGGTGCGGAATTTGCGGCTGATCTCGGCATTCAGCGGCATACAAGCCGCGTCAAAATGTCCCGCTGTCGTATGCTGCAGCGTATGAATCAGCGAGGTCATATACACCGACTTCCCTACCTGGGAAGCGCCGATAATCGAGATAATATTGCTCGGCACCTTGCCCGCCGTTACAGGCAGCTCATTATGGCAGGACGGACAGAGCCGTCTGCGGGTCAGCACGCCATAGCGGTCGGTGATTCCGGTCAGCACATGGTCCGTATAATGATGGTACTCCTCCGGAATATCCGCCGGGTTCAGAATCGCTTCCATATCGTCTACCGTATCGAGGCCGAAGCGCTCACGGTACTTATTCAGCAGATCATCTTCGCCCAGCGCATAATTCTCGTCATCCTCACGGCTGTGCATGGCCCGGAACACCACTTCCTCCGGCTCAAAGCGGGAGAAGCAGTACGGGCAGACGATGTCATAATACAGCGGCCTTGCCGGGGGCTGATTCTTCTTCATGAAGCGGCTAAAAAAAGACATTTCTCTTCCTCCTCAACGTTTTGTCCGGCAGCTCAGGTAAATGGGCGGCTGACAAAACTGGCTACGAAAGCATAATCTCCAAGTTTTGATGCAGCAGCTCAGGCGAACGAGCGGCTCACAAAACTGGCTTCGAAAGCATAAGCCTAAAGTTTTGCCGCAGCAGTTGCTCAACGAACGAGCTGCTCGCAAAACGGGCTTCGAAAGCATAAGCCTAAAGTTTTGCAGCAGCAGCAGCGGCTCAACGAACGAGCTGCTCGCAAAACGGACAAATTTGCTTCTATATCTGAGCGCAGACGGTCCGCTCGCTTAATTTCTCCGGCCTTACACACTGCACTTCCCCGGCATTCCGTTTGTACGCGGTTCTTGGAGCGCATATAACTGCACTTTGTACAGCTATATTACCGTTTCCGCCCGCTTGCGTCCGAATAGCTGCAGTTCGTGCAACTATACCAGAGCAGAGAGCATGATTAGAGGGGTTCCCCGAGATATAGATGTACAAAATACAATTAAACATCCCGTACGGCAGAAATCTGCCAATTTAGCTGTATGAAATACAGTTATTCCATATCTGGACGTACCCGGCTGAGCTTCTCGCTCCAACTAATATTCCTTACACCCTGCCGGCCGGTCACTCCGGCACCAGCTCGTAATATAAACCGTACTTGCGGCCGTCCGTGAAAAAGATCCGGATGAAGTCGTCTTTGCCGACCTCAATCGGCGGAAGCTGATTTCGTCCGGGGGCGAAATCCTGCACGAACGGGAAAAGCGCCCCGTCCTCCCTGGAGGCCGGATGGCCATCCCGCTTCTTCACGTAGCAGAGTACTTCCTTCGGTACAGGCACCTCAGCGGTGATCGTCATTTGCACAGTTTTCAGCTTGCTGAACAGGCCCTTTTTGTGCTGGACGGAATAATAGATTCTCGCTTTGCCCGCGCTTACCAGTGTCTTGTTGGCACCGTCCCGCTGACGCACCAGCAGCGTCTCCCCGTTCCCGGCCAGCCGGGCATAGATGGTATACGCCACCAGCCCGATCTCATCCAGCCGGTCACGGTAACCGTTATTCGCTTTGTACTCTTCACGTGTGTAGAGCTTCATGCCGGAAGGCGGATGTTCCTCATCCTCCGGTGCCTCCGCAGAGGCTTTATGAATACATACCGCCTGCACGCCATCCGGCCAGCGCCACCGCAGCGTGCAGAACCGGTCTTCCACTCTGGATACCACTTCGGCTATAACCGGTGCACCAGAATCAACCTCGGCGTACTTCATGGCAACATGCTCCTTTCATTAGGTAACCATCAGACTCAGAATCCCTTACTGCCGCGGTTCCGGCGCGGCGGAGGGAAGCCGTCCGCAGGTGCGGCCGCAGCTCCGGCGGCTCTCCCCTTGCGGGACAGGCGTCCTTCCCCTACAGGTACTACATAAGTAAACAATGTAAGAATAGCAACGAGCACCAGCAGTGCCAGCAGGCGGATCATTGGATCTGTAACCGTATCCCCGTTGAGACCGAATTCGAGAATCAGTCCGGCAGCGAGCCCGGATAATGCGCCTCCGAAGCTGAAGCTGCGGGCCAGATGGCGGTTATCGAATATAAGGCCAAGCCCGAGGCCCAGTGCGGTACCAATCAGGATCAACGCAAGAATCCGCACTACAGCATAATAAGGACTGTCTGCTGCCCTATCACTGCGCTCGGTGAGCAGGGTCCGGTCGCCCAGACGGTCATAGATCTGCTGGAATACCTCGCCCAGACGGTTCGCATCTGTAACATCATAATACTGGCCGCCAGTCACGCTGGCGATATCCTGCAGAAGATTGGAGCCGGACGGATCATCCAGGGCAAGCCCGATGGTATTGACCGCAATGCCGCGGTCTACAAATGCGGTCAGCTCCGTTGACGTATCAAACTGGCTGAAGCCGTCAGATAACAGAATGACCATCGCTCCGCGGTCCGCCCCGTCTTCATTGATGACATTCATCGCTTCTGTAAGAGCCCCGCTGATATTCGTTCCGCCCTCGGTAGTCACCAGGCTGCTGATTACATCCGACACCTTCTGGCGGTTCTCCGCCTTCGAGAGCGGGATCAGCGGCTGGACCACGGAAGCCTCATGGCTGAACGTGACCACGGCCACCTTGTTGTCTTCATCCAGCTGCTGCACCAGTGCTCTGGCTGCTTCGTAGCGGCTGTTATTGGGGTCGCTTTCCAGCATGCTGCCGGAATCATCAATGACCATGATGACATTCTTGACCGGCTTGATGCCGCCAAAGTTCAGTTCATACACGAACTCGGTCAGCGTACCTATGCCAAACAGCAGCACCACTGCCAGCGGAAGCATTTTCCATGACGTGCCGAGATAACGTAGCTTCCAGGACTGGCCATTCAGCTTGGGCGAGATCGTCTCGGCAACCACGCTGCCTATCGAGACACAGAGCGCGACAAGGGCAAAATAGATCCCAACCAGTACAATCGGCGGCAGGTCATACGGCCTGCGGTCCAGTAGCAGCTCTCCAAGCACAAAAGCCACACCGCCGCCCAGCAGACTGAAGAGGAGCAGGAGGAGATTGATTTTACGCTGCATTAATATTCATCCTTTCCGGAAAAAACTTAATAATAATGCGCTTGAAGCCGGCGCTGTAGTGCTGGAGTTTCAACTGCAGGGTGAATAGGCTACTAATTCTATTCTGATGCATTCTGTACAACAGATTCCCGGAAAAAGGATCTGAAATTTCATTCTATTGCACTTCCTGCAGCAGAATGAGAGAACATTGTCCTCATCTCATCTCCGGCAATTGCTCCTCAGCAAGACCGTGCAGCTCATAGCCGTTGCCCGCATAGGTCTCATAATATACCTTGCCGTTGCGGTAATAGAGCAGATCCTCCAGGTGGAAGCCGCCCATCAGATTCAGCTTCTCCACTCCGCTCCTGCGCTGCTCATGCACGAAGCCCAAGCGGTAGATGCGGGTGGTCTCGTCGGCACCGAAGGCATAGCGCAGGAATTCGGAGGCACTGTCGCCGAAAAAGTATTTCTCCTCATGCCGGTGCTCCTGCGTATATTCAAACAGGCGGACATTCATTGCCGCCTCCTCTTCGAGACTGCGGTAGAGCTGCTTGAACAGCTCCTCCTTGGAGACAATGTCCCGGTTCTCATAGGCCGCCGCGACATTGGCACGCCGCAGCAGCTCTTCCTCGAACGGAAGCGTGAACGGCCCCGCCGTCAGCAGCTCCCGGTGGCAAATCTCAATCAGCCGCTCAGCTACAGCATCGCGGCCGCGCCGCAGCAGCTCTGAGAGGCTGCCCATAAACCGCTCACTGAAGAAGATATCTCCGCCGCGCCGGGTCTCGATATCCTTCATGACCTCTTCCGTCACGCTGCGGTAATATTCCATGATGTTCTGGTCCACGGTGTCCTTGCTGCGGCCGATGCTGGCAAGGGCCAGGCTATGCAGCTCCTCCTCCAGCGCTTCCATCGCCAGGACCTTGGCTCTGCTGTCCGCATGCAGCTGCTCAAGCGCCGCATCATAGCGGAGGCAGAGGGCAAGCTCGCTTTCGAGCCGGAGAATCTCATATTTCTTACCATATACGGTATCAAATAAATAATGAATGAAATTACGCACAGTCCGTTTATCCAGCAGCGGCACCCGCTGGAACGGCTGGCGTTCTACACTCTCCGCATAGAGCCGTTCCAGCTCCTCCTGCGCAGAGAGCAGTGCCGAACGCAGTCCGCCCATATGCTGGCGCAGGGCATGAAGCACACTCCCTCCGCCCTCTGCCAGCTCAGCGGTCCATTCTGCGAGCTGATAGAAGGTCACCGGCGGAGTTGCCTGCTCCTCGGCGGCCAGAACGCCGGCCCACTCCCGGGCAGGGTCGATGGCCGCAGTCCTTCTTGCGGACACTTCCGCAAAGTTGCTGCGGAAATAGGCCTGCCCGCCTTCGCCGAAGAGCAGCTCCTCGGCTTCGCGCAGCGACAGCGCTCTGAGCTCCGAGTAGGACGGGCGTCCATGGCTCATCAGCCCGGTCATCTCCGCAAGGCCGGTGTCATCCGGCAGCAGTTCCGCCGCGCGGGCACGCAGGGAATCCGCTCCGAGGCCCAGCAGCGCCTGCCGTTCCTTAAGGCTCCGGCTGTTGCCGGCACGCAGCTTCTCAGCCAGGTAATGCAGGGCATGGTAGAGCACCGCCAGTGCAATCTGCCGGTTCGGCCTGCGTACCGCCGAGAAACCGGCCGAAGCATAGCCTTGTCTGCCCGTGCTGCCCCGGATGCCGCTTTTGAAGGTCATATTATTGTAGCCGCCATGCCCGGAAGCATGATCAGCCGCAGGCCGGACACGGTTCTTCAGCAGGCTGATATGGGCAATAATCTCATAATTGTCGTCCATCCCGTGAACGGACATCAGTCCGCGCTCGTTCTTGTCGGAGAGCAGATAGACCAGATCGAACAACGCGGAAGGACCATGGCCCACGGGGATAGACAGCCCTTCCTCCGTAACCAGAAGCGGAGCACTTAAGGCGTAGTCTGCCGCCTGCATCCCGTCCAGCTCACGCAGAAAAGCCAGCCCTACCGAGCTGGAATAGCCAAAGTTATCCCCTTGCTCCCGCTCGTTGATCAGCGCATACAGATCGGTCTGCACCGACTTGAATGACTGGCTGAGGATGGCGCGGGCCAGCAGTGCAACCTCCGGCAGCAGCACATTAAGCGGATCATCGACCCGCGTAACGATGGACAGATGGATGACATCGAACGAAGAATACAGCCGTCCGTAGTCTGCTATGCTGTTGCTTAACTGGCGCAGCGTCCGGTTCATCCCGGCCAGGTACTGGCTGTCCTCATGAAATTCACGGTACAGCTCCCGCCGGACCGTCCGGGGATCACGGCCCGCCGTGTTCGGCAGGGCCATGTGCAACACGCGTTCATGAACGCTGCTGTTACCGCTGCCGATCCATCCCTTGATTCCATCCTTCTCCTGCGTACTGCCGCTGCCGCTGGGAGAACCCGCGTGCAGCGCCATGACACCGCCTGCATTGTCCCATTTGCGCTCGCAGCGCTCCAGCACCGGACCGATGGCCGGGGTCACCTTGTCGCCGAGGAACAGAAACAGAGCAGGGTAATGGATGCTGCTGCGCCCATCCCCCTTGTTATGCTGCGCTTCCTCCTGCGCAGCGTACTGCTCTGAATATTGTAAGGCCTGATCTCTGATCATAGGCTTACTTCAGCTTTCTGCGGATGCTGCCGAGCTTGCCGGTCAGGCTCTTGTAGAAGCCGTACATTTCATCGCCGTTCGCATGCTCTACCCGCTCATATTCCAGGCTGTCGCGCGCCTCCAGGAACGATACATACATCCCTTCCAGCTTATACAGCAGCGGAGTCACATCTTCCGCCGCCGTCATCTCTCCGGCCCGGCGTGCCGCCTTGCGCAGCAGGAGACTGCGGCTTTTCTCATCCAGCGCACGGAAATGGCGGTAGACGGCATACTCCACATAGCTGCGTTCCTTCATCAGGTTCGCGAACGGCTCCCAGGCATCTTCGTCCTCGTCACGGTCATAGACATAGAGCGCACCTTTTTTGGTGATGGTATCGGTGTACAGCGCCTCGATGAACTGGTCGATCCACTTGTCTTCATCCAGATGCTGGTGGACCAGCACTTCGAGTTCCGCTGCCTTGGCCGACAATACGTCGTATTTCGCCAGCTCTTCACGGACACGGGCAATCAGCTGCGGTGAGCGGATCAGGTTCTCCTGGGCCAGTTCACGGTTGATGCTGCCGAAGATGTCCTTAATTCCTTCACGTTCCAGGCCGCCCGAGCGCAGCGCTTTGAGCTCTTCAGCGGCTTTTCTCACTTCGCCCAGATTCGGACGCGAGGAGCCAAGCTGCAGATCATAGCCGCTTAGCATTTTATCCAGATCAAACGGCTTCGTGAAGATGACCGAGAAGCGGCTGCTCGTATTCTCGTCGATGCCTTTCTCGATAATTACACCAGCCTCCAGGGCACGCAAGAAATCCGCACGCACTCTGGCATTATAATCACGGACCCGTGCATTCACGTAGGTATCGCCCCATGACTTCTCCGGAATCGGGGAAGGCAGGTAGGTCCAGTTATCCTTGTCGGTCATCACCAGATGGCGGCCAATTCCTTCCTTGTCCAGGATGGTCCGTTCATAGTTCTCCTCGAACACCCGCAGCGGTGTATATACAAACAGCGGTACTCCGTTACGTGTATTGAGCCAGAAAATCCGGTTCTTAACCTGGCTTTCCTTGATCGTGAACTGCGATTTGCCGAGCGCATTGTTCTGATAATTGCGGATTCCCTTCAGAATACCCGGCGCCTTCACCGGCACGGATACGAAGCCCCAAGACGGGAAGTGCAGACTGCCTGAGCTGTTGCTAAGGTGGAAAATCGGCACCGCATCTTCATCCAGACGTCCGGCGATAATCCGCTCAACGAACTTATCCAGCGGCTCCTCGCGCCCGTATTTCATCACCAGGAAATCTTCCATTGAACGGGTAATGAGATCACCGAACTTGTCGCTGAGGAATTCAGAGATCGAACGGACGATATCAATCTCCTGCTCTTTGACCCAGCGTCCGGAATGCTTCAGCATTTCGCGCGTGAAATCACGGATCAGATCGTCGCCGTCCTTCTGGTCCATCACCTTGGAGATGGTTGCCGAAATATCCGGCACATTGACGATATTCCAATAGTAGGTTTTGTTGCCCTTATGATCAGCCTGCTCTTCGCCATTGATCAGAATGTCGCCATTCTTCTCGAAGATCGAGCTGAGCGCCGTCAGAATCTCTGTGAATACGCCGTAGATCCGGCTGTTCTCTTCATTCAGAAGCTCGTACAGATCCTCGTAGAACTGGATCATCTGCTCGGTGCGCTCCACATCGGCATGCAGCCAGTATTCATTGATCTTGGCTTCGATATAGGCGTTCTTCTTCTTCTCCTTGGAGACAAAAGCGCTGCGCGCATCGCCCAGCTTCTCCTCTGCACTGTCCTGCGCCGTCTCGATATCACGCGGCAGACGGAGCAGGCTCTCCCGCAGCGCTTCAATATACGACTGGATCAGCTTCAGGATACAGAAGCCCTTCTCCGTGTAGAGCAGCCGGGATACATAGAACGGCCCCTGCTCCGGATGCAGGAAGATCCGCTCCAGCTCCTCGCCGAAACGTCCGGTGATTTCACCCGGCAACTGCTTCTTCGCTTTGATGTATTCTTCCCGCGCACGGGCGAGAAAGTTCTGTTCCAGCTCCGTATCCATGCTGACCACCTGGTTCTTGACCACATTGGCATGGCTGAGGCGCTCACTGTTCTGATAGCCGGGCAGCGGCTCAGGCACACGGGACTCGAAGGTCTTGATCATTGTATCGAGATCAATGCCGAGCTTGCGTGCCATCTTCTCCACATCCTCCTGCCCCGGGGCGTGATGGAACATCTTGTCCATCTTGTCGAAGAGGCGGAAGGCCAGATATGTGGTCATTTCCTCAATCGGCAGCACCGCCGAGGAAGCGCCGATAATGTTGTATTCATAATTCGCAGGATACGTCTTGTTCATCTGTGCAATGTTGGTGCGGATGTTGCTGATATAGTCATGGATGGCGAATTCCTCGCCGGAGGCTTTTTCCTCGCTGGCCATGAAGTTGGTGATATTCTCAGCCGTTACATTCATGCAGTAATCATAGGCATTCTCCAGCAGCTTGCCTTCCGTATTCGTCGCCGAGATGAGATGACACAGATTGAACGGCGGCAGCGGCGAATTAACGCTCAGAATATTGCCGTACTGCTGGCGGAACCGTTCTCCCCGGCTGTCCACATTCATCCAGTAATCCAGCTCTTTGAGCGCAGCATAACCGTTCTTGCGGATATACTCGCGGGTGTGCTCGCTGAGGCTCTTGTTCGCCAGATTCACATCCGGGGTGAACAGGTAACCCAGCGTATTCACGCGGTCGATTCCGGCAGCGCCATAGTCACGTTCAATAATCCCCCGGACAATGTAGGCAATATCCAGAAAGGCACCGCTGCCTGTTCCGCCGGACAAGCCGGTTAGCAGGAAAACCATCAGCTTCTTGCTGGTGCCGACCGACAGTGTCTTGATCTTCTTATCAATTGCAGCCACGACCTGATTAATCTTCGTGAACAGCAGCAGTCGTCCGGCCTGGCGCACCCCGGCGGCTCCGTTCATCCCGTCTGTGATACTCAGCTCCGGCGACAGCCAGTCTGTAATGTACGAATCAAGAATGCTGCGGTTCTGCAGCAGTCCGCCGATCTCGGCGTTGGCCAGCAGCACGAATTCATTCTGCGGGTCGAGGCCGATGCCTTTATATTTTTTGCCGCGGTCCTGTTCATTGGTCTCGAACGCCAGGAATTCCACATTGTCGGGCTTATCCCGTTTCTTCTTGGACAATGGATCCTCAGGCAGCTTGAAGCGGCGGTTAATCTGGTATTTCAAGCGCAGCAGGGCATCGATGCCCGTGCCGCCAAGTCCGATAATCAGAATCGGGTTGTCTATGGTGTCCACTCTTATTTTGTCGCTGACGATCCCTCCGCCAAGCGATACATCGAGCTGCTGAATATGTTCTCTTACTACCGGTTTCATAGGTTATCCTCCTAAAAGTTATGCGTAGCACTTCTTCCTGAACATGCTCGTTCAAAATTCACTTCGGAAGCTTACGCTTAGTCTGCTGTTATATCAAATATTCGAGTAATATCGTCTTGTCTACCGTCTGCAGGGAGACCGATACACGGTCACCGCTCTTCATCTCAAGGCCCCGCGAGGTATCGGCGGCACGCCCTGACCGCTCCACGGAGATTCCTTCTCCTCCGCGCAGCATCAGCCGGTCATTGTTCCCCGGAGTGAAGACCAGCTTCTCGCTCTCCTTCAGTTCAGGCGCCAGCTGCAGCAGCTGATGCAATGTGAATTTGCCGCGGAAGCCTGCAAGCTTCTTGTACTGCGGATAGGTCTTCTCTCCGGTATTGCCGTCCAGCACTTCCACAACCAGCTGTCCGACAAAACCGCGGTTTGATCTGCGGCGCAGCAGCCAGAATGCGGCGGCGGCGGCCAGCAGGAGTACAATCCCGCCTATAATATAGTAAAGAGTGTTCGGGGACTTCTGATCCGTAACCGGTTCTTCACCAGTGCCTGCCCCCGTGGCCGGAGGACTTGTAGCC
Organism: Paenibacillus sp. FSL H8-0259; assembly: GCF_037963255.1. Lineage (NCBI taxonomy): Bacteria > Bacillati > Bacillota > Bacilli > Caryophanales > Paenibacillaceae > Paenibacillus > Paenibacillus sp. FSL H8-0259. Next base: position 1,201,043 of record NZ_CP150147.1, on the reverse strand, counting down.
ACCGTTCCCGTCTTGGCGTTGATTGTCAGCACATCGCTCTCGCGGTAGAAGCTGCTCTCTTCGGCCCGCACCTTAAGTTCATAGGCATGATTGTCTTTTATTTCAAAAGCACCCTTGAACTCAGCACCTGAATTGTCGAGCGCAATCTCCTCTACAGTCCCCGTATCGACATCCGTAGCCAGCAGCACTGCCTTCATCTCCTGGTACAAGCTGCTCTCTGTAACCTCAGCACCGTTGCTGAACAGATGCGAGGAGATATCGACGGTGTCGCCTTTGCGGTAGGACTGGGAAGGCAGCGCATCGATCTTAAGCTCCAGATCATAGTTGAATACCAGATTAATATCGATCTTGTCCTTCGCCACACCCTTGACCTGGAGCTTCCAGTCTCCCTGCTCCGGCGAGAGCAGCTTGATCAGCGTGTAGGTAGACGACTTGGACAGCAGCACAGCATCCGAGGGAATCGCTACTTCCTTCCCTGACGGATCACTCAGCTTCGCCGTTACAGGCTGCGAGGACATAATTGAAATATTCGCTTCCAGCACACTGCCGTTCGGCACATTGACCGTCACTTCCTGATAATCGCCGTTTGCCGTAATCGACGGCACCGGCACGACCTTCAGCTTCAGATGGCTGGCAAAAATCTCGCTGAGAATCTGCGGAAGATCATCCGCGGAATCCGTTGTGAATGCCTTGCCGCCTGTCTGATCGGACAGATTAGACAGAATATCCTTGTTCAGCTTACCATCCGCATTGAGCCCGATCGTATAGACCGGATACCCCTTCTGCTTCGCAGTTTCTACAGCGGCCTTCAGTTCCTGATCGGACTGGGCCTGCGTAGCGCCGCTGGCTTCATCTAAGTCATTGTTGCCGTCGGCCAGCATCACGATCATCGGCTCATGGCCGGGATCGCTGCCGTTCTCCAGCACCTTCACAGCTTCTTCCATTCCGACCGCTATATCCGTGTAGGGTCCACGGTTCAGCCCGTCGATGAAATCCTTCAAATCCTGTTTGTCCCCGGCAGAGGTGATGCCAAGCAGGGCCTTCTCGCGCTGCACCTTGTCGGTGTAGGCAACGATCCCTACCTTGTCTCCTTGCGTGGACAGCATATCTATGAACATCTTCATCGCTTCATTCGCGATCTTGTTCTTGTCACTCTTGTTCATCGAGTTGCTGACATCAATCAGCAGTACAGCATCAATATGGGACGGCGCGGCAGAAGCAGCACTGGCCGCTGCGCCTCCGAAAGGCAAGACAGCGATGCATAGGATCAGCAGCAATGCAGGAAAAATGCGCTGCAGTCTATTCTTGATCGTTCTGGGGTTACGGTGTGTACGAAGCATAAATAGGGCTCCTCTTGTGTTAAATTCGGCGGATCTGGCAAATCCGGCAGCATAGCTAAATTCTGTAAATAGTATGCCATTATGATATAATTAAACCTTGTAAACATCAACATAGTGACCGCTGGACCGGCACTCCCGTCTGGTAGAATCGCCATCTTGAAGCGGATGGATTATTCTAAGTATACGCCGTGTTCCTGAATATTTGATTAAAAGACCGTAACCAGAGAGAAAGGAAGAGTTCCATGATTACATACGTCATACTCGGAGTAACGTTCCTCTATGCCGTTATTCAGATCTCCTTATACGCTTCACGCCAGCGGAAGCCGCTTACCCGTGAGGACATTGACGAGCGGCTCCTTGCTGCACTGAACGGAGGCGACACTACCCGTGAGTAAGAAGAAACCTGTTACCTTCCGGCCCTTCAAGGCTCCCCGCTATTCTTATGAGAAGCTCCGTATCTGCCGCCGCTGCGGGCGTTACACCGCCCTGGGCGAGGAACGCTGCAGCCGCTGCGGCCGCGCCTCGCTTACTCCCGTGGAGAAGCAGGCGGTATCCATTGCCGGGCGCAAGATGCATACCCGGCTGCTGCTCATCCTCCTGCTGACCCTGGCCTCGGTCTATTTCGGCCAAAGCCTGCAGCAGATGGCGCTAAGCGGTGCAGGCGGCATCGTGATAGCCGGACTGGTCTACTATACGCAGCGGAAAGTACGGCAGAACGAAAATCTGTATGCCCTTAACGAGCTGCTGGGCCGGAACATCCTCAGAATTAAGGAAGATCTGGAGCTTAACCGCCAGGAGGCAGTATCCGTCCTCCGCGAGAATGATGTCCTCGCTTATGAGAAGCTCCGCGAGATCTCCATTCTGCTGCGCGGAGACCGGATCTCCCGCCAGCGTGTTGCCCTGCTCCACGGCTTCCAGCTGCGCAAGGACATGGTTCTGGAGCTGGAACAGCTGCTGCTGAAGGACTTTGAGCCGCTGCTCGCTGAATATATTGGTGAGATCGCCAAGGTCCGGCCCGATTTGATTAAAGACCGCACCCTCCGCTATGTTAAGAACTACGAAGTGCAGATTCTCGAAATGGACAAAGGGCTGGCTATTCTGACTGTCGTTGCCGGGGCAGCGGTACGCCTGAAGCGTTATGCACTGCTCTATTCCGGGCTGATCGGAAGATATGTACAGGAGCTGCCCAAGGACCGCTTCCTGCGCTTATCGCGGCTGATTGCTGCGAACCCCTATGAGCCGTGGAACGGCCTGGATGCCAAGGTGGCGGAAATCCGCGAGCTCAAGTACCGGTGGGACCCTGAAGTATAAGGATGATAGCTGGCAGCACGCGCAATCCTTATATCCGAATAAAGGGGCTATACTATATGACGATCAAACAAGCATTAACCCTGCGGAATATTATGATCATTCTGTGTATCTTCATGCTGGTTCTGCTGGGACAGAAGGCTCTGGGGATAGAGGACAAGATTCAGACCGTGCGTGAGGCTGAGCGGCTGTATGCTGCAGGAGAGCTCATCGCTGCCGAGAGCCAGTACCGGCTGGCAGCGGCAAATACGGCAATCTTATACAAGGAAGAACAGATTAACGCACGGCTTAAAGAGCTCGCTCCCATAACGGCTATACGCAGTAGCCTAAGGGGACTGGTATTAATCCTGGAAGACCAGTTGACGGTCAAGGATTTCACCGGATATATGGAGAGTTATGCCTCCCTGCTCAGCCTGAAGAGCAAGTATATGGTTACGGGAGGACCTTATGAAGTCTATTATCGCCAGCTGTCCGCTGATTCAGGCATTTCGGAGAAGATGACGGCAGGGTTCCGGCAGTTCAAGGAGCAGTTTCTTGCCGGGCTCACGGAGAGCCAGAAGAACGCAGCGAATAACACGACCGGCGCCGGAAGCGCAGAGAGCGTCAAATGGAGCCTGCTGCAAATCCCCGAGGCCTATTACGGCGGGGCCGGGGCCAAGGAAGAATTGCTGGCCGCGAAATTCGAGGCTCATGACACCGCCAGGCTGAAGGCTCTGGCGGCAGCCGGAAGCTTCCAGCCTATGCTGGACAGCGCCTTATCTATGGAAGAGGCTTATCAAAGCCATAGTTATACAGCGGACTGGATTGAGGATCAGGTTCAGGAAAGTACCACACTTATCCTGAACAAGGACCTGGACGGCGATCGTACCGCCGCCTTCGCCGGACACGCTGTTGCCTACCGCAAGTATGCAGAGTCAGCTGGCCTGAAATCTTCCAAAGTGCTGAAGCTGATCGACAGCAGCACCACCAGGCTGCTCCGCGAGGCGGCGCGCCAGGTCCGGGGCGGACAATATGCCGAAGCCATCCGGCTCTACGGGAATCTTAATCCGCTGCAGGACACCTCCGAGGCGGTTGCCGCTGCGACACTCGCCTGGAATACCGCTGAACCTGTGCGGCTACTGCCCGGGGGAGATGTCCAGGGCAGCTATAAACTTACGGCCTCCGTCACCGGACGCTATGGCGCTAAGGTGGCTGTGGCCGGAGTGGGCGCCAGCGGCAGGCTGGTCTACGCCGATATGAGCGATGACGGAACCCTCTCCACCCGCACCGGCGATTTGGTTGCGGATGCGGCTGCGCTGATAGAGCTTACTTTTGACGAGTCATTGTCTGTCTATTCAGAAGTACCTGTAGTTACAGCTATAGGCAGCCGAGAGGACGGGCGCCGTACGTTCACCGCCTACACCATTAGGCCCGAGGGGATCTCGCAGCTGTTCAGCTTTGCCGGCAGCGGCTATGAGCTGATTGCAGAAGACGGCTCCATCCGCGTATCGGATACAGACCTCGCCGACGGTCAAGACGGGCAGACGGCCATTTTCCGCCAGGTGAACGGCGCGTATGAGTTCTCGGAAATATACCGGGAGGTTACGTATACACCTATAGATGCTTCACAGCTGGAGCTTCATCCTTATGAGAAGGTGACTCTCTCGTGCAATATTTACATCGACTCTGCCGGGAGAACGGTCGCCAGCTCGAACGGGCGTTATCTGATCCTTCAAGGCGAAACCGGCGGGGTTACCGGATTAGCTGTCGCCAGCGGCCAGTTCGAGAACGGCTATGAGCATGCGCAGACGGATGCCGGCGAGCAGTATGTACCTGTCTTTATTGTAGATTCGATTGGTAGTTTAAGCATTCAGATGCCCTGATGCCGCTGATGTTCCGGTCATGCCAGAAGACGCAAGAGATGAACGGTGATTCTGCCGTTTGTCTCTTGCGTCTTCTTTTTGGGGGAACCCTAATTCCCAATTCTAACTGCTGACTGGCTTAAGCACGCCCTGCCTTGGCGGTTTGCAGTTTTCTTTTGCGGCCAAATAAGCGTAAATATCGTTTGCGGGTATACAGCACATCCGCCGATGCCGTCAGGGTATCCTTCACCTCAGTGAGCACCGCCTGCGTTTCCTTCACAGCCTGCTTCATCCGCCCAAGCTCTGACTTCACACCTTCCGATCTCGACTTCGCTTCATCCAGCGTCTCCTGCACATTCGTTTTGAACTCATCCACCGGAGCCTTCAGCCCGTCCACCGATTGCTTCACACCGTCCAGCGACTGCTTCAGTCCGTTGATGCTGTTCTTAAATTCCTTCAGCGGGTTGCCCATATCGATTCCTCCTAAATTCCCTTTATCTACATTTACCCAGATTGGAGGGGGTAGCTTCCCGATCGGTTAAAATAAAGTGCAGCACTCTTTAATATGCATCAGTTGCCGCGCATTTCCTCCAGCAGCTCCATGATATCCGCCTCTTCAACCGGAACCGAATAGGAGCCGTCTGCGAAACGTTTCATCTCCCCGATGCCGTCCTGGAAGACGAAGCGGATGCGGCCGCTGCGCACTTTTTTGTCCGTGTACATCTTGTCCACCAGTGCCCTGTTAGCAATAGAATCCGGGATTTCCGTCGGCAAGCCTGCCTTCTTCAGCAGTGAGACTACACGATCAGCCTGCTCAGCCGTCATATATCCATACTTCACACCCAGCCTGGCCTGAATGACAAGCCCAACCGCAACGGCCTCGCCATGCAGCAGCTGGTAGCCGCTGAGCGCCTCAAGCGCCCGGCCTGCCGTATGACCCAGATTCAGAATCTGCCGCAAATTGCTCTCATGCTCATCCTGTTCCACCACTTCGTATTTGATCCGGCAGTTCGTCAGCGCGATATGCCCGCATACGTCCGCATCCAGGATAAGCCCGCCCTGTTCTGAGATGACCCTGCCGATATTCTCCTCCAGGTAACGGAAGAATGTCTCGTCCGCCAGGCAGGCATGCTTGATCGTCTCCGCCAGACCGCTGCGGAACTCACGGGCCGGAAGGGTGCGCCATGCTGCCAGGTCTATGTACACTTTGCGGGGCTGGTGGAACACGCCGATCAGGTTCGTGGCGACAGGTGTATTCACGCCGGTTTTGCCGCCGACAGAGGCATCTGCCGCTGCCAGCAGAGTGGTTGCATAATTCAGGGCAGGGACCCCGCGGCCAAAGGTGCCGGCCAGAAATCCCGCCAGATCCGTTACGGATCCGCCGCCCACGGCAATAATGCAGCAATCCCGCCCGTAGGCCTGGCTTAACAGCTGGTCTTCCAGCAGCGCCTTGGTTTCACGGATTTTGGAGCTCTCACCGGCCGGAAAAGAAAATAAATCCGCCTGGAAGCCGCTTTGCCGCAGCAGCTCCAGTAAGGGACGGCCATACAGCGGCTCGACCGTAGAATCGGTAATAATGGCGAACTTGCTTACATCCGGCAGAAGTCCCTGCTGCAGATCGCGGATCAGGGAACCGAACAGATTCTCACCAATCTCTATATTGTAGGAGTTATCGACTACTTTTTTGAGTACCACTTCAAAGCTTTTAGACATGGGTTCTGCCCCTTTCCTGTTCAACACTCTTCAATTGAATTGTCTCCCTCATTTGCGGATCATCGTCCGGTAGACGAATTTGGGCAGGGCGGATTGTCTGCGCCAGCGTGATTTCTGGCCTTTGGCAACGGGTGCGAACAAGAGCCTGTGGGCCCACTCCAGATTTAGCTTTTTCCAGATGGCCGGTGCCGGCTTCACTTTGCCCGAGATTACGTCCAGACTACCGCCTACGCCAAACACTAGCTTAATCCCGCTAAGCGCCTCCTTATGCTTATACAGCCATTTGTCCGAGTAGGGAGCGCCCATCGCAAGAATGAGAATATCCGGCTTGGCCTGCTGAATACCGGCGATAATTCCTGGCTCCTCGGCTGCCGTAAAGAATCCGTGATGCCTTCCGGCAATCTTCACCTGCGGATAGCGCAGGGCGATTCTCTCCACCGCTTGTCCGCTGGTCACTTCATCCGTCCCAAGGAAATAGAAACTCCAGCCCCGCTCATTCCCCTTCGCAAGCAGGCTCAGCAGCAGATCGTAGCCGGTCACCCGCTCCGGAATGGGATCTCCCTGTCTTCGTGCTGCCATTACAATCCCGATCCCGTCTGGCACGATTAGATCCGCCGAGCAGATGATCTCGCGGAGTCTCCCGTCCGATTGACTGGCCAATGTAATCTCCGGGTTCGCTGTAATCAGGTGAAATAGCCCTCCCTGTCCGCCCCCGATGTGGCTGTCCAATAGCGAGGTTGTCTGTTCAAGCGTCAGCTTGGAGAATGGAACTCCGAGAATGGAAACCTTGTCCTTCATCTTTTCACCTGTCCTTCCCAATCCTGCAGAATGGCCCACTGCACCCGCGGCTCTCCCAGAACCGAATGCATTGAACCGGTATAAACCAGCTTGTTATGTATGCCTGTTGCCTGACACTGATTGAGCGAGCCGCAGTCCACCCGAACGCCCTCAATATCCGCCATCCTCCAAGCCAATGCCGTTCATTGTTAACTTTTATGTAAAGTAGGCTATGAATCTCCAAAAGATAACCATATATTTACACGGGCACTTCCACCATACCAACATCGGTATTTCTTTTCAATGCAGAAAATTACTTTAGCCGGTTATGGCTTCTCCGCATCCGCGGACGCAAAGCTCCGGATGCTCCCGACATGGTCATTTGCCGATGGAACAAATCATTTTAAAGAAGCGGGGCCTCCTTCTTGTTTCAGCACGAAAACCTCTGCCCGGCGGGCAGAGGCTCCTTCTTATTTATAGGGTATATGCAGTTGTTCAGCCCCTTTGCGCTTGCTGTTGTAACGGAAAGAATACAGCTGCCAGACTGAAGAAAGGCCTACGGCGGCTGCACAGACTACGAATACGGCCAGATAGCTCCCGTTCGGACTACCTCTGCCGCCAATCATCAGTCCGCCTGCCGCCGTGCCGAACATCATGCCAATGTTGCGCGACAAGGCAAGCAGGCTGCTGACCCGGCCAAGCTGCGATTTCGCCGCCAGCCCCATAACAATACTTGTGTTAGGTGAAGTAATCATCCCCATTGCGCAGCCGAGCAGCATAACCGGCAGCACCATGGCACTTGTCCTCAGCACAGGTGAGCCGAAGCCCAGCGCCAGCAGCGTGACACTCATCAGCAGCAGTCCGGCCGTAAGGATACCGAGCGGCCCTTTGCGGTCCGCGATGCTCCCGCTGACAGGAGCGGTCACCACCAGCGCCAGCGGATATCCGATCATGATCAGTCCCACCCAGGCTGGCTCGGCCCCCGATAAACGCAGTAGCGAGGGCAAAGCCAGCTGTGCGGCGAAGGCCGCCATATATGTGATAACCGTAATGGCGATGCCGGCGGCAAAGCTCCGGTCAGTGAACAGTCCGGCACCGCTGTCCGCTGGCGGGAATTCACCAAGCGTGCCCCTCTTATCCCTGCTGCGGGAGAAGCGGGCATGTGCCGTATAAGCCGCCGCCATCCCCGCTGAAGCCGCCAGCAGCAGCAGCACGGGCAGAGACAGGAATGAGGAGCGGCCGCCGAGATCGAAGGCGATCATCAGCGAGGAGAGACAGGCCGCAAACCAGGCTGCTCCGGCGAGATCCAGCCTGCCTCCGGCCGTTTCCGTATCCCGGGGAATCAGCCTGTGCGCAAGCACGCCTACGCCCGCCGCCACTACGGCCAGCAGCCAGAAGTTGCTCTCCCAGGTGAACCACTGGATCAGGAAGCCGCCAAGACCGGGACCTGCCATGGAGCCGGCAGCGACGAAGGTGCTCATCAGCCCCAGTGCCCTGCCCCGCTGCCCGGCCGGAAATACAGAGACAATGAGGGCCATATTGGTCGCCTGATACATGGAGGCCCCGGCTCCCTGCATGACTCTGAAGCCAAGCAGCATGGCTTCGTTCTGGGCAAGCGCACAGCCCAGGGCCCCCGCCGCGAAAGCGAACAGGCCCAGATTATGCACCTTACGGCGGCCGAACCTGTCTCCCAGCCGGCCCATTACAGGCAGCAGCACCGAGATAACCAGCAGATAGATACTGACGATCCACTGGGCAGAGGCCACCGGAAACCGCAGATCAGCCGCAATATCGATAAGCGAAATATTGAACATACCGGCAGACAGATTGGACAGAAAGGCCCCGAGGCAGATGACCACCTTGACCGCCGAATGGTTTACGGCTTCCCCGGAAGACCGTACCGGTGAATTCATAATATCCGCTGCAGGGCGGGCTGATTCCACATCTTCCAGCTTTCTTCAATATCTGCGGCTGAAGCCACCACGCCGAAGTAGCCCTTCATGTTCTCCAGCGTCATCTCATGAGCGGCCCGGGAATAGGAGGCACAGGCATCCTGAACCATCACAATCTGATAATCCAGCATGAAACCGTCCCTTGCCGTCGACTCCACGCACACATTGGTACTCACTCCTGTCATAATCAGGGTTTCGATCCGCTGCGAACGCAGCACAGAATCGAGGCGGGTATTGATAAAAGCGCTATACCGGTGTTTATTGACAATAATCTCCTCAGGAAGCGGGGCCACCTCATAGAATTCAGCCCCCCAGCTTCCTCTGCGGCAGACTCCCAGCGAACCGCGACCAGAGCGGGAAGTCCAAACGGGCGAATCGGTCGCCTTTTCATGGAAGGTCTGGATATAGATCACCGGCACGCCCTGTGTTCTCGCTGCCGCGATCAGCCCATGCAGCTGCGGCATCATCTCCCGTACGGCTGACACATCACTTCCGCCAGTGGCGAGTGCTCCTTCCTCATGGCAGTAATCATTCTGCACATCTACTATAATAAGTGCGGTTTTATCAGGCATAATCAGATCGGCAGTTAATTCCATCATCTTCACCTCTTTAGTTTTTGAAGGCCTATGGTACGGTGTTCAGCTTAGCTTATTTCACTGCTGTCTTGTTCACAAACTGCATATCGACCAAATCCTCGTAGGTGTATTCGCCTTTGTAGATTCCGGTCTTAATCATCACGTTCATGTCCTTATCCAGCGCCTCCTCCGAAATGATCCCATCCGGACTCCAGAGCCGATCGGCATACGCCCGGTCAAGCGCAGCTTGTGCCGCTTCATCGGATAGTGTAGGGAATTCAGCCTTCAGGACGCTCATCGCCAGAGCTTTATCCTCCTGGATGGCTTTCAGTGCTTTCACAACGGCGTTAACCGCCTTCTGCACCGTTTCCGGGTCCTTCTCCAGTGTCGACTTCTTCACGCTCAGCACAGAGTAGGCATAGTCGCCCATATCATGGAACTTGTAAAAAGGTTCTTCCCATACCCCCTTGGCGATCCCGTCACTGATCTGCGGCTCGGCGCCGTTCGCAATATCCGCTGCACCCTGCTGAACCATTGCTACCACGGTTGAACCATCCGCCGGCTCGAGCAGCCGCACATCCTTCTGCGGATCAAGCCCCAGCTCCAGAAGCAGATATTGGGTCAGCAGGTTCGGGGTTCCGCCATGCCGTCCGGCATTCAATTTCTTATCCTGCAGGAAGGCTTTCAATTCTTCATCAGAGCTGCCCGCAGGGGCTGTCCCTTTCTTGGCCATCAGGTAAACATTCGCACGGTTAACCACATTGCTGACTGAAACGATCGGGTCGGAGTTGCCGATGTTCGCCAGTGCATTGGATTCCGGTCCGCCGATGACGCCCCAGGCATCCCCGCTGACTACCGAGGTCACATGTGTACCGCCGGCAGCCTGAAGCATTTCAACCTCAAGCCCTTCATCTTCAAAATATCCCTCGCGTTGCGCTACATACAGCGGCAGATAACCTGTGTAATGCAGCGGCTCGGCAATGACCAGCTTCTTGAGTTTTCCCGCTTCGTTGCCGGCAGCGGCGGCTTCAACTTCCGCATTCCCTTTGCTGCTGCATCCGGAGAGCAGGATCATTACGGAGGCAAGCAGGACGGCGGACAGCTTCACTTTGGTTACATTCATCATCAGGTTCTCCCCTTTATCTTATATAGGATTGCTTAGGTCTCAAGCCTTCTTCATCCCGTATCCCTTGGACAGCCATTTCTCCAGCAGGACCACTCCCGCATACATCACCATCGACAGAACGGACAAGACTACAACTCCCACCCAGACGAGATTGATATCAAGGATCGTACCGGCGTAGATCACCATGCGGCCAATCCCGTGGCTGGAAGCAATGAATTCCCCGACAATCGCACCGGCCAGCGAGAGGGCAATATTAATCCGCAGACTGCTGATCATCCAGGGCATCGCCCAGGGAATGACCACCTTGGTAAACACCTGATGGCGTTTCGCGCCCAGCGAATACATCAGCTTCTCCATATCCTTGTCCACACTCTGCACGCCGCTGTGCGCCGACAAGGCGGCAACGACTACCGTCATGGCAAAAGCGAGCGCCACCTTGGAGAAGAATCCGATGCCCAGCAGAATCACCAGCACAGGAGCAAGCGCCAGCTTGGGCATGGCATTGAGCAGGATCAGGAACGGTTCACTGATGCCGGCGAATCTGCGTGACCACCAGAAGGATAGACCGAGCAGCGATCCGATCAGGGTCCCGCCGATGAAGCCCAGAATCGTCGAGCTGGAGGTATAAGCGATATCCTCCAGCAGAGTACCCTGCGTCATCTGTATCCATGTTGTGCTGAGAATCCGTACCGGGCTGCTCCAATAGTATGAATCCATCCAGCCGATCCGCGTAAACAGCTCCCAGCAGAGTACGATCAGCAACCCGACCGTCAGCCGCCCGATTCCAACAATCCGCTGTGTCCGGCGCCTTGCCCCCTCTTCATCCACGATGACGGGTTCCTTCTGCATTTTCTCAGGCTTGACCGAATGGATCGGGGCCGGCTCCAGCTTGTGAATCACATACCCTTTCTTTTGTACACTCTCCATGGTTGTTCTCTCCTTCTGTAAGTTTTGTAAGTTCTACGAGATATGGGCTGCCGGCTCTTCGCCTCCGCCTGACAGCAGGTCCAGCAGATGGGCTTTGAGCTCCATAAATGACGCAGATACCGTATCCTCCTTATGTCTCGGGCGCGGCATATCCACAGAAATCTTGGAGATGATTCTGCCCGGCCGCCCGGAGAAGACATAGATGTCATCAGACAGGTAGATGGCTTCATCAATATCGTGGGTGACGAATAACACCGTCTTGCGGAAATCCTCCCAGATCTCCAGCAGCCAGTTCTGCATGGTCAGCCGGGTCTGGGCATCCAGTGCGCCAAAGGGCTCGTCCAGCAAAATAATATCCCGGTCGTACAGCAGCGTGCGGAGCAGCGCTGCCCGCTGGCGCATGCCTCCGGACAATTCTGCCGGATAATGGCCGCCGAAGCCTTTCAGTCCATAACGGTCCATCAGCGGCTGGGCCCGGGCTACCGCTTCCTTACGCGGCACCCCGCGGATCTCCATGCCCAGAATAATGTTATCCATGATCGTCCTCCAAGGGAGCAGCATGTCCTTCTGCAGCATATATCCGACATATCCGGTCTTTAAGGCGATATCCTCACCATCAGCAAGCACGCGGCCGGTAGACGGCGGAATCAGTCCTGCTATGATATTGAACAATGTGGATTTGCCGCAGCCGCTGGGGCCGATTATACTGACAAATCTGCCTTGCTCTATAGAGAGATTCGTCTCCTGCATGGCGATAATCTCCTGGCCGTCACGGCGGAACCACTTGCTTACACCGGCAATCTCAATCTTTGCTTTCATAGAATCAGCTCCTTATTAGGTTTAATAGCATTTGTAAGCCCGGATAAACAAAAAGCCGCCAGTTTTAGACACAGCCCCAGAGGGCTAATGTCCGAAAACTGACGGCAGGCCGGCTCTCCGGAAGATCAGAGTTCCAACGTAACGTTCAGGTAATGCTCGAGGTCCTTCTCCAAAATTATGATCGTACCGGAATACTCGGTCTCCACATCATAATCTTTAAGAACGGCCTTGATATTCACTTGAAATTCATCCAGAAATGCCTGCTTGATTTCACACTTGAATACTTCATGCAGCACCAGATTAATCTGGCGGCTAGCCGTGGCATCATGGGCATCCAGCACCTTCAGTACGGGCACCCGGCTGTTAATGGATAGAATAATAATCTTGTTCCCCACGAAGTCGACCTTCTGCTGCTTGACGCCGGCGTTAAACAGCTTCTTGTTGATTTCGTTATAAATCCTTAAAATATCCTGTTTCCATTGTCCGGCGGAAGCGATCATTGCGATCACACCTTCATAGCTATTAATAATGTTACATTATGTCACAAGTACGTCAACAACTGCATCATTGTCCACCGCTTATACATCATTATAGATAAAAAGGTAGAGTTGTCAATAAATTTACGTAAGATAAATTAACATGTTAATTAATATTTCGGATTATATGTAATGTTAGTTTACACATAAAAAGATATCATCCTAAATATTTACAAAATAACGCTAATGAATTACAATCATTACGTAACTACGTAATTACATAATTTCGAAAGCAGGTGATCTTCCTTCATGACCCGTGACTTAAGCAGCGAACTGGATACGCTGAAGCAGCAGGTTGCCGAACTTCAGGCGGCCGTCCAGCATTGGAACACTGAGCGGAGAAGCTTGGCAGGCCATGCTGATCCGCCAGAATCTGTGAATTCAGCCGCAGAAGCGGGGCTGCCCGGCGCGGGACGCGGATCTGTATTTTATTCCGGCCATGCCCGTCTTAACGGACAAAGCTACCGCTGGGAGCCCCATGAGCGTCCGATGGAACAGCTGCTCGAAGTGAACAACGAGAAATCAGCCAAAGTACTGGCGGCATTAAGCAACCGGCAACGGCTGGACATTCTGAAATCCGTCATTCAGGAGCCGCTTACGGGCACGGAGCTGGTGGAACGTCTGGGCATGGGCACTACCGGCCAGCTGTATCATCATCTCAAAGCATTGACTGGCGCAGATTTATTAGTGCAGGAGAGCGGAGGCCGTTATGCCTTCCCTTCCCACCGCCTCCTCCCCTTCCTCCTGCTGCTGGCTTCGGTTAGTACTCTAGAGGATACAAGTGACTATATGGACACGATGAGAACGAGAAATAACGCGGGCATTTATCTGGGCCCTGCACAAAATTTCGATGTCCACCATCTGCTGTGGGCTGTTATCGAGAATCCGGTGATGGAGCATGCGGCCGGATATTGCAGCGAAATCGGGATATTCCTGCATGATGACGGGAGTGTCACCGTAACAGACAATGGACGGGGAATTCCGGTAGCGTCTCTACCAAATTCCAACATACCAGCTGCGCAATCCATTCTGACCGATATTCATAGATTTAATGGAGACGGAGCTTTTAAGGTGCCTGGTGCTGAGCAGGGAATCAGCATTGCCGTGGTCAACGCCCTCTCCGGCAGACTTACCGTTGATATCCGGCGCGGCGGCAGAATGTACCGCCAGGAGTATAGGCATGGTGTGCCACAGTCCGGACTGATGACGGTTGGAATCGCGAAGGATACGGGGACAAGTGTGACGTTTAAGCCGGATCAGGAATTTCTGGGCACAGGCTTTGAACAGGCACGGCTGAATGAACACAGTCATGAGCTGATGAAGGCATATCCGGGGCTCTCCATCTTCATTAACAACTAAACCGGGTGAATGAAATGAAAGGAGACTGCTGCTATATGAAACATGAAACGATCTATAGTCATGAGGATACGCTGAAGATGCTTGACTCTCTTTTTCGGGAAGAAGGGCAATGGTGGGATCAGTTCTACGGGGACCGGAATAAAGGGATTCCTTTCTTCAAGGATAGTCCGGATGAGAATTTGGTTGAATACGTAAGTGGCGGGCATATTACACCCGGCAGGGTGCTCGAATTAGGCTGCGGGGGCGGCAGAAATGCGGTTTATCTGGCTCAGCAGGGCTACGCCGTGGATGCCATTGACATCTCTCGGGCAGCGGTAGAATGGGGAAAGGAACGCGCCCGCAAACATCAGGTGGAGGTGAATTTCGCCCGCAGCAATATTTTTGACCTGAGCCTGGAGCGAGGCAGCTACGACCTCATCTATGACAGCGGATGTTTCCATCACATCTACCCCCACCGGAGAGTTACCTTTCTCGAATTGTTGAACAGCACGCTCAAGCCTGGCGGGCATTTCGGACTGGTCTGCTTCGCGGCTGGCGCCATGGGTGCGGAGATCACTGATTGGGAGGTGTACCGGCAGCGGAGCCTCCGGGGTGGATTAGGATTCACCGAAGACAAGCTTAAGAGCTTCTTCAGCGGTTTCGAGCTTATAGAGTTCAGACGCATGCGCCAGATGGATCAGGAGGATGCGCTGTTTGGTGAAGCTTTTCTGTGGACTGCCTTGTTCAGAAAAAATTAACGGAGTACTTGTCCTTTTTCACATCTACTCCATGTCAGGCTTGCCGTAAGTGTACGGCTCATCAACCCTATCGCTGGCACAATGTATTCGGTTTTTCGTATACATTCGGCTCATTTACTCTATCGTCGGCACAATGTACTCGGTTTTTCGTACATTCGGCTCATTTACTCTATCGTCGGCACAATGTATTCGGTTTTTCGCATACATTCCGCTCATCAACCCTATCGTCGGCACAATGTAGTTCGGTTTTTCGTATACATTCGGTTCATTTACCCTATCGCTGGCACATTGTATTCGGTTTTTCGCATACATTCGGCTCATCAACCCTATCATTGGCATATTGTATTCGGTTTTTCGCATACATTCGGCTCATTTACCCTATCGCTGGCACAATGTATTCGGTTTTTCGTATACATTCGGCTCATTTACTCTATCGTCGGCACAATGTACTCGGTTTTTCGCATACATTCGGCTCATTCACTCTATCGTCGGCACAATGTACTCGGTTTTTCGCATATATTCGGCTCATCTCTACCTGTCTTTCTCTTAAGCCCCCGCCGAAAGGATCGCCGTACGTAGGAGTGCCGCTGCTCTCCGCTTCCGACTAACCGGAATTTCTCCGTGACTGTGTACCGGCTTTCCGCCGCAGCAGTGCTGCAATCCACGCTACAAGGATAACCAGTGCGATCCCGCCAGCCAGAATATAAGCATTATAGAACAGGTTGTTGGTATATTGATTGATCCAGCCGAAGCGGAATACGACGGAATCCTCATCTCTGGTGAAACCTCTCAGATGTACTCTCAACGCATCGACATATCCGGTTTCCAGCCAGATGGCGAGCGGCAGCACAATAAGCGCTGAGACGGCAATCAACAGACTTGGTATGCTGAATACGGATTTCATCCGGAATAATCGGTAGAGCACCATGCCCGCACTGCACAAAAGAATAATGCCAAACAGCCATCCCGCCGCAAGCATGATAATTCCCGGATTGCCGTTGCCGGATATCGTTCCGCCGGTTTTATATGTGAATGTCATCCCATCCGTCAATACTACCAGGATGATGTTAATCAGCAGCCATATCAGCAGTTTCCGCCAACCCTTGCCCATATCCATTCTCCCCTTTCCATAATTAAAAAAGGCTGAGTGCCCGTTATAGATGCGCTCAGCCTGCCTCATGCAGCCTATTTCCTTCTATTCCACCCGTTCTGTAAACAACCGGCCGGCGTAGTCACTGATCAGCTCACGCATGGCCAGCTTACTCCGCCATTCTGCCGGTATACCATCCAGCCCGTAATACGCTCCGGCGATCTGGCCGTAGACCGCCCCTGTGGTATCGGCGTCATTGCCCAGATTCACAGCGAGCAGTGCGCCCTCCGCAAAGCTGGAGGATTTGTGAAAAGCCCACAGTGCCGCCTCCAGCGACTCTACTACATATCCCGAGCCTTGGATATCAGGCGGCTCCTTGATCCGGTAGGAGCCATACTTAATATTCAGCATATGCGGCGTCAGGCTGTCTTCATTAAGCCAATCACGGTAAGCCTCCGGAGCCAGCATGTCCTGCTTGCTCCACCCGTGCAGTCCGGCAAGGATGTACGCCGCGAGCAGACGGCAGGCATCCAGACATTCAACTGCGCCATGCGTCGTTCTTGAACTGAGCGCCGCATAGCGGATAGCTTCTGCAGGATTCTCTGCGTAGTACATGACCACCGGCGCAAGCCGCATAATGGAGCCGTTCCCGGCAGAATGAGGATCCTCCGATCCGCTGAACCCTTCGCCGCCGGCTTCGAATTGATGCAGCGCTGCGCGTGTCGCATTGCCGATATCGAAACATTCGCCGGTACTGCTGAGCTCTCCTTCGCGGTACCACTTCACATAACGCTGCATCTGATCCACAGGATCAAATGCCTGCTTCGTAAGCAGACTCTCCGCAAGGCAGAGCGCCATTGACGTATCATCGGTCCACTGTCCCGGCTGGAGACCAAATACCCCGCCGCCGACAATATCCGTAAGCGGCTCAAAGGTTCCGGGTGCTTTGAACTCAGCGGTCGTTCCCAGCGCATCTCCAGCGGCCAGACCCTGCAGGCAGCCCTGGTAGCGGTCAGCATTCAATGTCATTTGGTTTCCCCCTTTTTCCTCCTTCTTACGCTTGCAGCTATACTATTGCTGATTAGAGCGATTACGGAGTACATGATGCCATAGAACAACGCACCGCTTCCGTCAAACAACACGTAGATGGATAACACGAACAGCGGCAACGGCAACAGGCATACCAGCAGGTTGAAACCCAGCTTAAGTCCCGAATCCGCAGCAAGAATCAGCACGGCTGTGGGATTCACCAGAACCAGCAGCAGCAGCCAGCTGCCAAGATCCTCCATTACCCCGGAACCGCCGCTTTGAAAATACGGGATCACCAGAAACAATACAAGATAGACTACAGTGTGAAGCAGAAGCTTGCGGGATAATGGCGTCAGGTTCAGTTTATTCACCGGGATACTTAAGCCCCCATTGTTCACGCACACCGTCCAGCAGCTTAAGAATCGCAACGGACTCATCCAGCGTCATCACCGGGCTTTCCGTCAGCCCTGCCTGGAGACAACGTCCCACTTCCTCAGCTTCAAAAGAATACCCGATCGAAGCACGGTCATCCTCAAAGGTCTCCACCAGCTCCCCGCCGATATACAGCTCAGCCGATTTCGGATTTACCAGCGTGCCTTTGACCACGATATAGCCTTCAGTTCCATAGACATAGGCTTCTTCATGCAGCTTCAGGCGAATCCCGCCGTTCAGGGAAGCCGACTTGCCATCCCCATAAGACAGCAGCAGGGAGAAGTGCTCGTCCACACCAGTCTCGCCGATATGTACGGTGCTGGAGACGGCTTCCGGGTGAGGTCCGAATACCATCGACGCGAAGGAGATGGGATAGATACCGACATCCAGCAGGGCTCCGCCGCCAAGGGCCGGGTTCAGCAGACGCCCCTCCGGATTCCAGTCCGCGCGGAAACCAAGATCCGCTTTGACCAGCCGCACTTCGCCGATGCACTCCGCTGCGAGCCATTCTCTAACCTTGGCATTGGCCGGAATATAGCGGCTCCACATAGCCTCCATCAGGAACAGCTTCTGCTGGCGGGCATACGCCACGATTTCTTCCAATTCTGCACTGTTCACGGTAAAAGGCTTCTCACAGAGCACGGCTTTACCGGCACGCAATGCGAGCAGCGCATTCTCTTTGTGGAACGGATGCGGCGTTCCAATATAAATCGCATCCACTTCAGGATCGCTGACCAATTCCTCGTAGGTGGCATATGCCACAGGGATGCCGTGATTTCGGGCAAACTCATCTGCGCTTTCCTGAGTGCGCGATCCAACCGCATAAGCCACACCATTGCTGGCATGGGCCAAATCTGTAGCGAACTGATGGGCGATCCAGCCTGTGCTGAGAATGCCCCATTTTATCGTGTAAGCGTTATCTTCTGTCATTAGTTAAATCCTCCTCTTAAATGAAACTTAGTCCCTATGATTCTATCAAAATGTGCCTGGTGTGTACATGTTGCCTGCTTCCCGCCGTCCGCCGGGTTAATACTATCAGCCCCTGTTCTCTACCTGCAGCAGCAGAATCCGGTCCTTGAACCCGCCGCGGCGCTCCGCTTTGTCAGCACGGATCTGTTCCAGAATACCGCTGTCCCCGCCATGGGTTACCGCCAAAGCCCGGATGACTTCCAGCAGATCCGCCAGCTCCTCGAGCGCCTGTCCGTCATTGTCCTCCCGTAGATACTCTG
Source organism: Paenibacillus sp. FSL H8-0259 (assembly GCF_037963255.1). Classification (NCBI taxonomy): domain Bacteria; kingdom Bacillati; phylum Bacillota; class Bacilli; order Caryophanales; family Paenibacillaceae; genus Paenibacillus; species Paenibacillus sp. FSL H8-0259. The sequence continues at coordinate 1,182,253 of NZ_CP150147.1, read as the reverse complement.
CCAGCTCCTCATGCAGCTTCGCACGCAGCTCCCGTATATATTCCTCCTCGTCCATGATTCTTGTCCTGCAGGTTTGCCCGTTCGCCGCAATCAGCGCCGGTATTCCGTCACGCACCAGTTTCGGATAATCAGCCAATTTCATTGTCTCCTTCGGGATGTATTGAATTTATAGACATTTTTATGTACGATCTGCGGATGAATCCAACTACAAATCATAATCCATTGAATCAAACATAATCCATTGAAGCCAGCTCATACTTCAGAGGTGAAGCATTATCACCAGCAGTCACACCAATTTCCCTTTGTTCTGCCGGGCAGTGCCGCCTTCGAAATGGAGGGTGAAGAGTTTGTTCCGGACCCGCAATAGGGCATAGAGATTTCTCCTCTAGTACACCATCAAATGTTCAACAAATCAACTCATCCGCCGGTGAAAAGGACTGAGAATCCTCTATTCCAGTTAATCAGATGTATTTGCTGGCCAAACGGACTCAGAATCCGTTAATTGATGGTTCACACCCTATCGGGCATAAAAAAACAAGATAAGTGATTCTCAGTCCGCTTGAGCTCCATAAAGAGGCTCTTGGAAGAAATAACGGCTTCTAAGTCCGGTTCATTCCATATAAAGATAAAGGCACTATATAGATTGAACCGGGAAAATTCCACTGTGGGGATTAGCCGTGCTGCAGAGAATGTTTGTCTTCCGGCCACTGTTAGGTTTGTATATATATCCGAACCAAAAACTCTCCCCGTCAGCCGCGAATCCGCAGTGACGGGGAGAGCTTCTTATTAAAATCTAATCCTATATTATTTGCTCAGTACAAGCTCCAGGCGGACCTCAAGGTTATTTTCGGTATCCAGCACAATCGAATGCGGATTGCTCATGCCGAAATCTTCAAAGGTAACCATGGTTGTGCCCGACAGCATTAGCTGTCCGCCGCTGTATACGGCCTGCGAGTCAAACGTAACATCCTTCTCTATCCCCTTGACTGTCATCGTACCCTGGAGCTCAACCGGCACCGCTGTGCCCTCCGTCCATTCCGCCGGAAGCTCCGAGAAGGAACTCACGGTAAATGTGGACTCCGGGAACTCCGTCACTGCCAGGAAGTCAGCTCCCTTGACATGCTCGTCCCGCTGGCCGTTGCCGGAATCCAGCGCACTCATCTCTACGGTTCCTTCGCCCGTCATTGAGCTGGCATCCTCCAGGTTCACATTCCAGTTTCCGGTAACGGAAGGGTCTACAAAGTTAACAGTTTCTTTGGAAGTTGTCACGGACCAGTAGACTTTGGACGTATCCGCAATGCTCCAGGCACCGTTCAGCTGCTCTGCCGTAACTGCAGCACCAGTCGCTGCCGCCGCGTTTGCAGTTCCCGTCTCCTGGGTTTCAGTTCCCTGATTCTGCGCAGGAATAACAGATTCGATCTCAACATTATTGCCCAGGCTATTGTTAAGTAACATGAATGCTGTGATGGCTCCTGCGATAACGACTACGGCTGCGATTAAGGCGATTGTTTTCTTCTTCATCTTATTCCCTCCATCCAATTCTCTGTATGCCCTATTAGGCTTGGTTCCCATTCTAACAAAGCAATATGTCGGGAAGAAGTCAAAGCACACCGGCCCGCAGTATGGTAGAATTGTCATAATTTTAACTAACACATAGCCGTAGCCCCGGGAGAAGCATTCCCCGCCGGGCCTGATAAGGAGGCTGAATAGATGAAATCCATTCTGATTGTTGAGGATGAGGAGGCGATTGCCCGGGTGCTCAGTGCTTATCTGCGAAAAGCGGGCTTCCACGTCACCCGTGCCGCCGACGGCCGGAGTGCCCTGGAAGCCTTCGAGGTGGCGCCGCCCTCGCTGATTCTGCTCGATATTATGCTGCCGAACATGGACGGCTTCGAGCTGCTCGGACTGATCCGCGAGAAAAGCAGCTGTCCTGTCATTATGCTCACGGCCAGGGACGGCATCAATGACCGGCTGGCGGGATTGGACGGCGGGGCCGACGACTATATGTCGAAGCCGTTCATTCCCGAGGAGGTTGTCGCCCGCGTGAACGCGGTGCTGCGCCGCCCCTCGCAGTGGTCGGACGGCAGCCGCAAGCGCCATTTCGGCAGCCTGTTCATTGATTACTCTGCGCGCAGTGTGTTCCTGAACGGGGCTGAGGTCAGCCTTAGTCCGCGCGATATGTCCGTGCTGCTGTTCCTGGCCGAACGCCCGAATCAGATCTGCACCCGTGACCAGCTGCTGGAGCATGTATGGGAAATGGATTACGAAGGAAGCGACCGGGCCGTTGATCTGTCCATCAAAAGACTGCGCCAGGCGCTCTCACACTGGCCGGACAGCGAAGGAGAGATCCGTACCCTGAGAGGAACAGGTTATCAATTATGGACAACATGAACAACAGAACAAAGAAACCCACTTCGATCCTCTCCTACTGGACCGTCCGTTACCTGCTGATTATCAGTATCGGGCTGCTGCTGACGGCGCTGGTAACCTTCTGGTGGATTCAGCAGGAAGCGATGAACAACCGGATGCAGACCACCGGCCTGCTGGCCCAGGAGATTGCCGACCGCAGCGTCGGCACGGACGGACAGCTCGCCATCACCCAGGGCCTCGACAAGCTGGTCGAGGACCGCAAGCGGTTCTTCAAGGTAACCATGGAAATGTGCGTGATCATTACCGGACCTTCGGGCGAGCTGCTGTATTCCCAGCCTCCTCTGACGGCTGAAGAGATGCGGCATAAGCTGAATGATACGCTGACGGATTCCCGCAGCCCGGAATTCAAGGCCGCCGCTGCGCAGATCCAGGGAGATCAGGGAACGCTCGGGCAGGTAATCGTCCTGCAGTCCAAACGTTCCCTGCGTCATATCCCGCAGGAAGAGATCACCTTCTTCTCGATCATCATTGTCTTCCTGATCATTTTAAGCTGGCTGACGATCTACCTCTTGTCGATCAAGCTGGCCAAGCCGATTCAGCGGGTCGCTGCCGCTGCTGCACAGATCAGCGGCGGCCAGTATAACATCGTGCTGGAGACCGGAGCCAAGGAGCGGGAAATCCATGAACTGCTGGTATCCTTCCAGGAGATGGCGGGCAAGCTGCAGCAGTTCGAGCAGTCCCGGGCCGTCATGCTGGCCGGAGTGTCCCATGAACTGAAGACCCCGGTCACCTCTATTAAAGGACTGCTTCATGCGGTCCGCGAGGGTGTGGTCGAGGGAGATGAGGCCGGGGAATTCCTCGATATCGCCTTACTCGAAGCCGAGCGGCTGCAGCGCATGGTCGCGGATCTGCTCGACTATAACGCGCTGACAGCGGGCATTGTCGCCGTCCGTCATGATAGGCTGGAGGCCGCTCCGCTGCTGGAGGAAATCCTCTATCAATGGAAGCTGACCCAAGGCGAGGATGTCTGCGAGCCCATCCTTCATCTGCCGGAGAGCCGGCTGTTTCTGCGGGGAGATCCGCTGCGTATCCAGCAGATTATCGTCAATCTGCTGAACAACAGCGTGCAGGCGAAGGCACAGGACCGCAAGCTTCAATTAACGCTGGAGCTTGCGGCCACGCCTCAGGGCAGCGCCGAAATTACGGTGACAGATAACGGATCGGGTATTCATCCGGAGAGCCGGGAGCTGATCTTCGAAGCCTTCTTCCGCAGCACTGCCAAGCAGAGCGTGCTGCGCGGACTCGGGCTAGGCCTGACCTTCAGCAGGCTGCTCGCCGAAGGCATGGGCGGCAGCCTTAAGCTGGGCAGCGCCCCGCAGCAGGGCTGCTCGTTCGTGCTGCGGCTGCCGCTTGCCGGTTGAGCCGGCTTAAGGGCCGTAACAGTTCCGGCAGGCTATATAGTCCACTGCCCGCCGGCATGGTATAATCAACTGACGAAAATGCGAACCGGAGGCTGCATATGCTTACTTTTGAACAGAAATTAGCTATTCTTGATTCCTACCCCCAGCTGGAACGGCGGAATGTCTCGCTTGGGCGGGTGAACTACCACTTCGAGGAGAGCCGGCATGACAAGAAGACCGTCGCTTCCCATCTCCACCCGAACGGCAACGGCTTCGTCTATGCCGGCCTGCTGCGTGGCTATGAGAGTGATGACAAAGGTCTGGTGAACATCAGGGATTATTCGGAAGCTGAACTGCGGGAACTGGTGGATGCTTCGATTACGTCTCTATCCATGTTCATTCCCGATGCCCCTGCTCCGGCCAAAAGAAAGAAAAAAGCGCAGACTGGTACTGAATCTCTATGGAAGAATGAGGATGGCCACACGCTGAGTCTAAGATTCGAGGAAGATCTGTGGTACCTGTATGCAGGCCTCCAGCTGGAGATGGCCTTCGAAACCGTAGAAGAAGCCGAGGAGTATTTGGCGGAAGAGGGATTTGTCCGGGAACAGGAGTAACTTCCTGATTACCCGCCAGCTTTCCTGTAAGGTACATTCAACGCAAAGCCTGTAAACCGCATTTTATCTGCGGAATACAGGCTTTTTAAAATCCTGCCCATAATACAACATTCCCCTCGTAATCCCGGCTATAATCGGAAATTGTTGTACAAAAGGCAGCATTCCTCTTCCCACATAGCATGAAGCGGGACAATTCTTGTATTTCATACAACAATCTGTCCGAACACCCAGGGATTTAGGAAGCTAAGTTGTACTACGTACAACAATTAAGCCCATTAAGCCTAAACCCTATGAAACATAAAAATTCCAGGTTCTCCCGGCAACGAATCCGGTATGGGCGGTTTATGTCTTTGGCAAATTTATAGTATTTATAGGGCAACCCCCTTATACTATAGCCAATGCTATGATTTCCATATTTTTCTTAAGGAGGATGAGCAATGAACAATCCGGAAGGCGGAGCGCCCTTTACGAATCCCGGAGGACCAAATTCAGATAACGGGCAACCGCAGCCCCAGCGCAGAACATCCGGGCAATGGGACAATCTGCTCCAGGATGAACGCGTCAGGCAGGCTAAGCAGGTCAGTAAACAGTACTGGGGATTCTTCTTGAGTGCTCTAACCCGTCCTTACAGTACGATGAAAGAGGTCCAGGCCGCCCAATTATTGAACAGTCTGATTACATTTGGACTGACGGTAATACTGTCAGCACTATATTTTCTCACCTGGTTCATCAAATGGGATATCTCGCCAATCATAGGCCCCGGATTTCTGAAGCCGCTTCTATTAACGGCTGCAGGAATTGCCGTTGGCTGCGGGACTACTTATGCCGCACTCCGGCTGGAGAAAGTCAGCTTTGATCTCAAGCTGCTGATCGCAAGATTCGGCACTCTGCTCGTTCCCGCTGTAGCGCTGCTGGTTCTGGCTATCCTGTCGCTGATCCTCAGCCTGTATTCCTTCTCGGTTCTCCTGCTTATTCTGTCCTTTCTTTTCGTCTTTGTCAGCATCAACACCGTGGCGTTTCAATATCCGCTAAACACCTCCAACCGCGGAATCGATACCCTATACCTGATTGCCACTGCAAACGTTGCAACCGGATATATATTCTACAAGCTGGTAATTTCGGTATTGGCCGGAGCAGCCTACGGACTGTTCAACAGCATGTCCCCCTTTGGCCTGTAAACATGTAATCAGCATTGCCATGACCAAACAGGAGGACCCGGTGTACGGGTCCTCCTGTTCTGCATGATTTATATTGGGGCCTGTTACTGGGTTGCCGGCATTTGAGCCTCCTGCGCCTCCAGAGCTTCCTGCGGAACCTTGATCTCCGTGATCTTGTTATGATCGCTAATGGTTGCCTTCATCTTCATATCCATCGAGACGGTCTGTTCACCGCTGCTCATATCCATGACCAGATTAACATCCGATGAAGTCGGGAAATAAGTCTTCTTGTCCACGGTGTAAGCGATGTTCATGCTCTTGATATTCATCTGCTCCATCATCGCAGTCATCTGGCTGTCTACACTTCCGCTCTGGTTCAGATAGCTCTTCGCCAGATTCTTGACTTCTTCGCCAGATACTTCTGCTGTTATCAGATAATTGTCACCTTCCTCGGTGATTTTCGTCTGGTCAGCAATTTGGTTGAACTGCTCCAGCTGCTTCTCAGGATTTGCAGACTGCTGCATGGCAGCGGTCAACTGCTCAGTCATCGCAGCCGGCATCTTAACCCACTGCCCGTTCGTCAGCGAGAAGAAACCGTCTGCGGTTACATACTGCTCCATCTTCTGTTCTCCCTGGCCTGCCAGAGTCATAACGATCTCCTGATGCATTTCCAGCGGATCTTTAGTATATTCAGCTTTCACTGCCATCTCAATGGCTTGTTCCTGATTGGTTTCGCCCTGCTTAACCACCATATTCTGCTGAATTTGCGAGTTCATGGCGAAGCTCTTCAATTCCGATTGTGCAGCAGCCGTCTTCTGCAGCAGTTCCTCCAGAGCCGGAACGCCGGCGGATGTCTGTTCGGCTGGGGCTGTAGTGGCGGTAGTACCGGCAGCTGCTGCCGGGGCTTCAGAAGCATCAGCAGCCGGCTGAGCCGTTTCATTGTTGCCGCATGCGGTTAAGGCAGCAGACAGAATAACCCCCATGAATAATGCAGTCCATTTTCTCAAGTTGTAATCCTCCTAATCGTTATTGGCAAGATGTGTTAGTGCATGTCAACTATTAACCACGGGAGATACGCCTCTAACATTTCTTTAAGAACTAACATGAACTGTAAGAGTAACCCGGACAGCAAAAACAACACTATGAAGACAGGGAAAACTATGGTTAGATGAAGGAGAAAACCTATAACCTAGAGGGAAAGAAGCGTGAACCCGCATGAGTTTTGAAATCGTAGAGGCTACCCTACCGGAGATTCAGGCCGCTCTGGATTCCGGAGAAATCACTTCCAGACAATTAGTCCTTATGTATCTTGAACGCATTGCAGATCATGACAAAAACGGCCTGACGATCAATTCCGTGCTGGAGATTAATCCGGATGCGCTGTTCATCGCTGAATCCCTGGACGTGGAACGACAGCTTCAGGGGTCCCGGGGACCGCTGCACGGTATACCGGTATTGCTGAAGGACAATATCAACACAGGGGATAAAATGCATACCAGTGCGGGTTCGCTGGCTTTGGCGGATTCTTTTGCGCAGGAGGATGCCTTCATTGTTACCAGGCTGCGCGAAGCCGGGGCGATTCTTATGGGCAAGGCCAACATGACGGAATTCGCCAATTTCATGACGAACGGTATGCCCTCAGGCTTCAGCTCCCGGGGTGGTCAGGTGCTTAACCCTTACAATATCTCCACGCCGACAGGCGGCTCCAGCGCCGGCTCTGCAGTGGCGGTTGCCTGCAATTTCTGCGCCGTGTCCGTAGGAACGGAAACCTCAGGCTCGATCCTCAATCCCGGCAACCTTGGATCGGTCATCGGCATCAAGCCCACTGTGGGAATGATCAGCCGCTCCGGCATTCTTCCGCTCTCCAATACGCAGGATACCGCCGGACCTATGGCGAGAACCGTCCGCGATGCTGTACTTCTGCTGAATGCCCTGCTTGGACAGGACGACAGCGATGCCGCAATGGGTACGAATACAGGCAGACTGCATGCGGATTATACGGTCTTCCTCGATGCAGACGGCCTGAAGGGTGCGCGCATCGGGATTCCGCGGGATTATTATTTCGAGGAGCTTACAGACGAACAGCTCGCGCTGTTCAATGCCTCAGTGGACAGAATGCGCGAGCTCGGGGCGACCATTATTGATCCGGCTGAGATTACAACTGCACGGGAGATCAGCTATTCCTCAGTGGTGCTGAATGAGTTCAAAACCTCACTTAACGCCTATTTGGCAAAACTGGGCCCGGGCGCTCCCATGCGAACCCTGAAGGATATCATTGATTTCAATCATGCCCATCCGGTAGAGACACTGAAGTTCGGGCAAGCCACCCTGCTGGATGCCGAATATACCACCTCCGGCACCCTCACGGAGCCGCAGTATCTGCGTGACCGTGCGACGGATCTGCGGCTCTGCAAGGAACTGGGTATCGATGCCACTATGCGGGAGCATCAGCTGGATGCCCTCTTATTCCCGGCTGACTTCGGCGCACGAATCACGTCAAGAGCCGGTTACCCGTCCATTGTAGTACCGTCCGGCTACACATCGGCTGGCGCTCCCTTTGGAGTAACCTTCTCGGCACGGGCTTATGAGGAACCGGTGCTCATCCGGCTGGCTTATGCCTACGAACAGAATTACAAGGTCCGCAAGGCGCCTTCGCTGCAGAGCTTCATCTAAAATCCTCTTGTAAGCCGCCTAATCGGCGGCTATGCCCATGTGCCTGTTGCCTTCATGGGACAGGCCCCAGGTGCGTAGTTCATAGCTGCGGATACCCGATAGTACATAGGGGTCCCGCCCGGCAATCTCTGCTGCCTCTTCACGGGAAGCGGCGCGGATAATGACCATTCCGCCGGGACTGTCACTGAAGGGCCCGCACAGCACCAGCTGTCCACTGCGCTCCAGCTCCTGCAGATGTCTGACATGCGCCCGGATGATATCCATATCTCTGCGGTCCTGTGCAGTCGGGCTCAGCAATATTACATAACAAATATCCTCTTCAGCCTGCTTTTCACTCAACCTGCTCTCCTCCTCATTCGTAACCGCGCTGGCTCTCTTCGTCGGCAATGTTCTGAATCTCCTCGGCATGCATCAGATAGAGTTCATAATCACCTTCAGCATGCAGCTTCATTGCCCGTTCCTTGGTGAATTTCGCACTGCCTTCCGCAGCATCCTCGTCGTAGAACAGCAGAATCCCGTCGCTTTTGCGGAACAGCAGATCATCTCTCGCCCTGAACTGCCAGCTGCCGTCATAGGGTGCATTACTCACAGCTCCGTAGTAGTCTGCTCCGGCAATAATACGGCGGTATTCATTCTGCTTCTCTTCCTTCCACTTCTCTTCCGGGGCTGCATGGGCTGTAATGATCCCCAGCTTCAGTCCGGGGTATTGCCGTTTCAGCTCAAGCACAACCTCGCAGGCCCATAGATCGACGCCGTATTGGCCGGGAGTGATAACCCACTCCACCCCATCTTCTATCAGCGGAGCGAGCCGGTTGGCGAGCGCTTTTTTGATATAAGGAATCCCCTGATGTTTGCTGTCGTAAATCCCGAGCTCATGCGCACGGTAGCCTGTTACCAGTAAGGTTTTCATGTGCTGCCTCTTTCCTGAACGCTTCATTCCTGTTCTCTGTCAAATCCACTCTATTATGCATTATATAACATTTCACCAAGCGATACTTCCGGGAAAGCTCTGCCTAACTTTAAGCCTGTTTTCAGGAGCGTCTGATATATTGTCCTCCAGGACAGTGTTAAACCTAATCCCAGGCTTTTTATGCCAGCATTATACGACAACAGGCGATGAAGTTTATACACACCATACAGTTTAGGAGGACTATGAATATGAAAAAACATGTGCCTTATATGATGGCCGGCAGCCTGCTTGCTGCGATCCTGCTTGCCGGCTGCAGCTCGGATACAGCTCCGGCGGCGGCAACCTCAGGCGATGCTCAGACAGCCCAGACCCAGAGCGGCAGCAAGGCGGCTCAGCCGGACGGGACTGCCGGGGCAGGCGCGAACCGGATGGACCGGGCCGGAATGAATATCGGCAAAATCAAGAGCATCAGCGGAAACACCATCACAATCTACACCGCTGATATGCCGGCACGGCAGCAGAACGGCGGAGAGGGAACCGCACCGGAGGGCGGGGCAGCGGCTCCCGGCAACGCGGCAGGCGCCCAGGCGGAGGGGCAAGGTACTCCCCCTGAAGGCGGACAGCCCACAGACGGGGGAGGTAAGGACGCTGCGCAGGGCGGCGGACGTCAAGGCGGCGGCATGATGGGTGGCGGCATGATGCAGAACTTCTCCGAAGAGACCACCGATATCACAACCGGAAGTGATACCCAGTATGTATCGGTCACCTTCGACAACGGCGCTCAGACGGAGACAGCACTCTCCCTGTCCGATCTGAAGGCTGACGACATTATCCAGTATACGCTGAAGACGGATACTGCCGAGGCAGAGAAAATCACGCTCAGTACAGGAGGCTTCGGCGGTGGTGGAATGGGCGGCGGCGGACGGGGTCAAGGCAAGGCACCGGCAGGCGATGCCGCGGCAAGCGGCTCGGCTACCGGCAAGTGACGGTAAGAGCCCGCCTCCAGTAGTCCGGTGACCCGGTGTTCGGTAATTCCGGAGGCCATCACGTCAGCCATCTCCCGATTCATACGGACTGTATGGCGTCCGATACCTGGCGGAGAGGCGGCACCCGTCATTCCATTAAATTCTTATCTATAAATAAAAACCGGATGCGCTTCCACATGAGCGCATCCGGTTTTTTATTTATATTTTTCAGAGAAATGACTAAATCGAAGCAAACTTTGGAAAACTTCATTAACACGGATTCTTAATTTCTGCGGCTGGGGGATGATCAGATTGCTTGCTACCATTGTATCCTATATACCCGGCTGGGCAATCTTTGGTCAGGCGGGTGTTGCGCTGCTCATTCCGCTCGTCCTCGGATACCTGTACAAAGCTTTGTACCTGCTGGTAGGGAGCGGGCGGGGACAGTCTGGCTACGGCACCAAGACCGTTCCCCGGTCACAAACACAGTCTGCAGCTGGGGCAAAATCTGGCACACCGGCTTCAATCCCCTTCAGCGGCAACTATACTACCGACCTGCTGGCGGTGAAGAACGCTATCGGTGCCAACAGTGACCTGCATATCCGGGAATTCACGATCGCGAATGGCGGAGGCCGGGGAGCGCTGATCTACGTAGACGGCATGCAGAATGACAGGATTCTTAATATGCGGATTATGCAGTTCCTGATGTACGAGATACCCGCCGGCCCGGTGTCTTCTGCAGAGATTGCCAACCAGCTGCTGCCCTTCAGCCAGCTTAATGAAGCGGACAGTGTGGAGAGCTTCAATAAATCTGTCCTCTTCGGCCACACGGCCCTGCTGATTGAAGGATTGCCCGGTGGTCTGCTGATTGAGCTGCCCGGAGGAGCCAACCGCACGATTGGGGAGCCGGTCTCTGAGGCCCTGCTGCGCGGGCCTAGACTGGGCTTCTCTGAAGTATTAAGCGAGAACACCTCCATGCTCCGGCGCCAGGGCTTCAGTGACCAGCTCGAGATGAAGACCTACCGGGCAGGCAACACCATTCAGCGGGATATAGTCCTGGCCTATATGAAGGATATCGTTAACCCCGAGCTGCTGGAGGAGGTTACGAACCGCATCCGCAAAATCGATATCGATTTCCTCGCCGAATCCGGCTATATCGAGCAGCTGATTGAAGACAACTATCTCAGCCCCTTTCAGCAGGTCCAGGATACTGAACGGCCGGACAGGGTCATTAGCGCCCTCTTGGAGGGACGGATTGCGATTCTGCTGGACGGAACACCGTTCGCACTGATTGTACCGGTTACCTTCAGTATGCTGCTGCAATCGCCGGAGGATTATTATGAGCGGTGGCTTCCCGGCACACTGCTGCGGCTGCTCCGTTTTGCATCGGCCTTCCTGGCGCTGATGGCCCCGTCCCTGTATATCTCGTTCATCTCCTTTCATCCGGGGCTGATACCGACGGAGCTGGCGATCAGCATCATTAAGACCCGGCAGGGTGTGCCTTTTCCTTCATTAATTGAAGTGCTGATTCTGGAAGTCGCCATCGAGATTCTGCGGGAAGCCGGCATCCGGCTGCCGAAGCCGATCGGCCCGGCCATGGGTATCGTCGGCGGTCTGATCATCGGGGATGCTGCAGTTCAGGCGGGCATCGTCAGCCCTTTTCTGGTCATAGTGGTTGCTGTCACGGCTATCTCGTCTTTCGCTATTCCCATGTACAGTGCGGGAATCACACTCCGGCTGCTGCGCTTCGCCGGCATGCTGTTCGCAGCAGTGCTCGGAATGTACGGCACCATTCTATTCTTCCTGCTAATCTGCTGTCATCTCACCAAGCTCAAAAGCTTCGGTGTACCTTATCTGACGCCGGTATCCCCTTTCCGGCTGAGTGATTGGAAAGATCTGTTCCTGCGTGCTCCGATGGCTCTGATGAAACGCAGACCGGTGATGATGAAAACCAAACAGGATAAACGAAAATCATAACCGCGCCTGCGCGCAAGGAGGAAGAGGACTTAATGTTCGTACGCACCGATGATAAAATCACGGCTACACAAGCGGCCGTTTTCTTGAACAATACATTGCTTGGCGCGGGGATTCTTACGCTTCCGCGCAGTGTGAGCGAATCAGTCAAAACCCCTGATTCCTGGATATCTGTCCTGCTAGGCGGAGCCATTGTGATGCTGGTTGTATTCATTATGGTGAAGATCAGCCAGCAGTTCCCGGGCAAAACTGTATTTCAATATGCCGCTCAGATTACAGGCCGGGTATTCGGCGGATGCCTGTGTTTGCTGCTGGTTCTTTATTTCATCATTATTGCCGGCTTTGAAATCCGCACGCTGGCCGAGGTCACCTTGTTTTTTCTGCTGGAGGGAACCCCCATCTGGGCAGTCATCCTTCCTTTTCTCTGGCTCAGCACCTATCTGGTATACGGAGGCATTAACTCTATTGCCCGGGCCTTTACGATTGTGTTCCCGATTAGCATTATGATACTGCTCATTTCCTTTATACTCAGCGTACGGCTGTTTGATATCAACCATCTGCGTCCCTTGCTGGGCAACGGATTGCCTCCTGTATTCGCAGGGATGAAATCCACTGTGCTCGTATTCACCGGTATAGAAGTTACGATGACACTTGTAGCATTCATGGAGAAGCCCAAACTGGCGGTCAAAGCCATGCTTGGAGGCCTCGCGGTCTCGCTGGGGCTCTATTTCCTGACCGTGATCATGGTTATCGGGGGCATTTCCGTTAATTCCGCCATCACCAGTACCTGGCCTACCATCGATCTGATGCGCAGCTTCGAGGTGCCCGGTTTTTTCTTCGAGCGTATGGAATTCCCGTTCATGGTCATCTGGCTGATGCAGATGTTCTGCAACTTCAGCAGCTTCTTTTTCCAGTCCACGCTTGGCATTTCACAGATCTTCAAGATTAAGGTTCATCCGATTATTTATGCCATGGTTCCCGTTCTGTTCCTATCGGCGATGCTGCCCAAATCCATGACCGACCTGTTCGCACTCGGGGATGCCATCGGCAAAATGGGGATTGTTCTGTTCCTGCTGCTGCCTGTGCTGCTCTCGGTTATCTGGCTCATCCGTGTGAAGGGGCTGAAGCAGCATGTGTAGACGGAGATTCTTCCTTATGCTGTGCTGTCTGATGCTTCTCGCCACTCAGACCTCCTGCTGGAGCAGCAAGGAGATTGAAGATCTGGCGTTATACTCCGGCCTGGCTCTGGATGTCGGGGAGCCCACCGTGACGGAGCAGGCGCTGGAGGATCAGGGGGCGACTTATCCCAAACGGAATACAATTACAGCCACCATACAGCTCGTTCCGGCAAATTCCGTAGGAGGGACAGGTCGTCAGAGCAGCAGTAGTAGTAGCAGTGATGCTCCCTATCTGAATGTAACGGGCACAGGAGATTCTTTGCTGGAAATATTCCGCCAGTACTCGCTCCGCCTGGACCGGCCGATTATCGGGCATCACCTTAAGGTTATTGTGGTCACGACCGAGCTGCTTAAGCAGCAGAAAATAAATCAGTTAATGGACTTTGTGCTTCGTGATAATGACATCCGCCCCAGTACGATGGTGTTCTTAAGTCAAGGCCAGGCAGTGGAGACGCTGGTTTCCAAACAAAAAAATCAAATTCCCTCATTTCATATCAGGGATATGATTCATAATCAGAGACGGACAAGCAAGGTGCTGGACCCGGTCATTTTATCCAAAATGGATGCCCTGATGTATTCCAAACGAAGCTTTGCGCTGCAGAACCTGGTGACAGCCAATGGCGAAGTAGAATTCTCGGGTGCCGGTATTATTAAAGGAGATACAGGTCACTGGGTAGGAATGCTGAATCAGGAGGATACCGAATGCCTGTCCTGGCTCACCAACGAGGGCAAGACCGGGGTCATCAAAACCCACGACTGGAACAATCAGCCGATGACCTATGAAATGAAGGCTATGAAAAGTAAAATCACTGCCGTCACCGACGGCGGCAATCTGGCCTTTGACGTTAAAATCACAACGGAAGGAAGGCTCAGCGAAACCTGGAACGCCGAGGAATACCCTTCCGCCACAAAGCACGCACAAAAAGCAGAAAAGCTGTTCAAGGAAAAGCTGGAGCAAATGATGCAGGCGCTGATTCAGAAGCTGCAGTCCGACTACAAGGCCGATGTCGCCGGATTCGGCGACAGGCTCAGTATCCAGAAGCCGGCATTATGGAGAAAGTCAGAGGATCACTGGGATGATGTATTCAGCCGGACCCCCATTCATATCAATGTTGATCTGAAGATTACAGACTTCGGCTCTTTTACCAATTAGAAACGGCAAAATGCCGCCGCCCTAAGGACACGGGCGGCGGCATTGCATTATGAGATATTGAATTTATTGTTTATCCGACAGAATCATTACTCCGCGGCCCGGCACTACAGTGGAACCGCTGCATTTCTTGCCTGTCAGCAGATCTGTCCGCTCGCCGGTGCCGATATCTGCACTAAGCTCCTCTGCGGAATGATTCAGCAGGAACAGGTAGGATACGCCTTCCTTCACCCGCTGAACGGATTCAATGCCTTCCGGCGCATTCACCAGCGGGACAATGCCGTTCTCTGCGCTCACCGTAGCCAGGAATGCGCGCAGGAACGCAGCATCGGGACTGGTGGCTACATAATAGGCTTTGCCTTCGCCGAAGCGGTTCACGGTCAGGGCCGGCATCCCCTTATAGAAGTCAGTGCCGTACTGTGCAAGTACTTCCGCACCTTCGGAATGAATCAGATCGCAGAGCAGACCGCAGGAATAGGAACGGTTAAGCTGACCCCATTCCTGGTTCATCACAATTTCATTGCGCATATCCGGCAGCAGGGCATCAATCTCTTCAGCCCAGATGCCCAGCACCTTGCGCAGCTCGCCAGGGTAGCCTCCAACGGTAACCAGATCGTTCTCGTTAACGATACCGCTGAAATAGGTTGTAATGAACGTTCCGCCCGCTTGAACGAAGGCTTCCACCTTCGCGGCAAACCCCGGTTTGATCATATACATCACCGGTGCGATTACAACCTTGTACTTCGTTAAGTCCTCTTCTACGCCAATCATATCCGCTTCAATATTCTGCTGATACAGTGCATCATAATAGCTGTGAATTTCCTTCACATAATCCAGTGCAACGGTCGGGCCGCTGGATAGATCAAGCGCCCAGCGGTTCTCCCAGTCATAGATAATCCCGATCTGCGCCGCACTGCGCGCATCCAGCAGCTCATCGCCCAGCTGCTCCAGCTCCCGGCCAAGCTCGGCACATTCACGGAATACCCGGGTATGCTCATGTCCGACATGCTCAATGACCGCACCGTGATACTTCTCGCATGCACCGATAGACCGGCGCAGCTGGAAGAACAGCACTGTATCTGCGCCGCGCGCCACCGCCTGATAGCTCCACAGGCGCATCACACCCGGACGCTTCACGGAATTGTAAGGCATCCAGTTCTGCTGGCTTGGTGTCTGCTCCATCAGCATGAACGGCTGGCCGTTCTTCAGCCCGCGCATAAGGTCATGCGTCATAGCTGTATGGCTGACCGGTGTATCCAGCGCCGGATAGTTGTCCCAGGAGATAACATCCATATATTTGGCCCATTCGAAATAGTCCAGCTCCGGATAGAAGCCCATCAGGTTAGTGGTAATGGGAATATTCTTGCTGTGTTCCCTGATTGCGGCATGCTCAAGCTTATAGCATTCCAGCAGGCTGTGGGACATGAATCTGCGGTAATCCAGCGAAATCCCCTGGAAGTTCGTCCGGTTGCCGTTCCACTCTTCACTGAGCTCGTTCGGGACTACGATCTCTTCCCAGTCATAGAAGGTATGGCCCCAGAAACGGGTATTCCAGGCTTTGTTCAGCGCATCAAGTGATCCGTAACGCTCCTTCAGCCAGACGCGGAAGGCCGCTTCAGACTGCTCGGAATAATCATATCCGCCGTATTCATTGGAGATATGCCAGATCAGCAGCGCCGGATGATCCTTGTAGCGTTCCGCCAGCTTGCCAGCCAGCCGTGCAGCATATTCACGGTACACCGGGCTGTTCGGATTAGAGTTATGGCGTCCGCCGAATTTGCGCTTTCTGCCCTGGACATCCACCCGCGTAACCTCTGGATAGCGGTGAGCCATCCAGGCCGGATGCGCCCCGGTTGCAGTAGCCAGACATACATAGGTTCCATTCTTATATAGACGGTCGATTAATTCATCCAGACCGCTGAAATCATACGTATCTTCGGACGGCTGAAGCGTTGCCCAGTTGAACACATTGATCGTAGCGACATCGATCCCTGCAAGCTTGAACATCCGTTCATCCTCTGCCCATACCGGGGCATCCCACTGCTCCGGGTTATAATCTCCACCATACCAGATCTTCGGCAATTTCTCGTTGATCATACTTTGCACATCCTTTATAGTATAAGTATATTCTTATTTTAAGCATTAAAATAAGCGCTTTATATATAAAATAAAAAACCTATCATATAATAATATGGAACTACAGGAGTTGACATTTATGCCAGTTAGCACCGTGCGCAGAATCGTGTTCGCCCAGGAGAGCGGCCAGCAGCTTCCGATTGCCCTGGATAGTATGGGCTATAACCCCGATCAGGAGAAAGTCTCCCGCCCGCAAGGCTATCATACCTATCACTGGCTGCAAACCGCGTACGGTGAAGGCATCATTCATTTCGACAACAAAAAAATAACACTCGCTGAAGGCAGCGGCATTCTGCTGATGCCGGGTATGCCGCACGGCTATGAATCCCTCTCTTCCGAGGTATGGTGCACCTATTATCTCACCTTCGGCGGGACTTCAGCCCGGCATATTCTGGATTCGCTCGCGATGAATACCAATCTTCTGTACCGCTGGGAGAATGAATCACCGCTCCGCCATATGCTGAAGGAGATGCTCGACCGCCATGACACTTCCGGAGACATGTTCAACCTAGGTGAATCGACCGACGCCTACCGTTTCCTGCTGACGCTGAACAAGTACGGGCAGCTGCACAATAACACAGCGATCTCCCGCAATGTGGACAAGCTGCAGCCGCTGCTGAAATGGATGGACAGCCACTACGGCGATCCCGAGGTCGGTCTCTATGATCTCGCTGGCCAGCTCGATGTATCCGGGCGCTATCTGAACAGCCTGTTCCTGCAGACGTTCGGCCTCTCCCCTTATGCCTATTTCGTCCGGCTGCGAATCCGCAAGAGCAAGGAGCTCCTTGTCACCCAGCCTGCGCTTACGGTAAAAGCAATCTCACAGCGCGTCGGCTTCCGCGACGTCAGCCACTTCGTGGCTACGTTCCGCAAGCAGTCGGCGATTACGCCGGAGCAGTTCAGGAAGCTGCATTAATTCTCCCGCCCAATCCGGGACAAGCACTTTGGTTATATGATTTATCTGGCCTGATTTCGGTACCGCATCCCTTCCAGACTGACAGCCCCCAGATTTTCAGTTTCTCCTTACTCTCATAGCGAAAAAAGCTTCTGTCCGGCTTTATACGTCCACGTATCTCCGGCTTCGTCGTATGTCCAGTTCTCTATCTTCCCCATATCCCGCGTCGCAAGTTCAAGTTCAGTGATAGTTGTATTCTGTACAATTAAAAACAGCGAAAAGGTATGCTTGTCTCTTATAACTGTAGTCTGTACAACTATATTTGCCCGATTGGTGAAAATGAAGGTTCAAATGGCCGTTTAATTGTACGAAATACAACTAAACGGATAATCGGTTGTAAATCAGACGATTTAGTTGTACGAAGTGCAATTAAGCATATCTCACCCCATACCGTAATCGGGTCACTGTAAACGATTGGGCGGGACGAATAGGTGCGCCGGGTATAGGCGTAGATGATGACTTTGGTGAGCCTTTCAGGAGGGTAGCTGTCGCGGCCGCCACCGGGAATAGGCAACGTCAAAGAGGGTGTCGTTCAGCCGGTTGACGGCTGCACTCACTATACGAACGAGGTGGTTCAAAGGTGAGTCCCCTGAAAGCTTTCTGTAGGAAAGCTCATTTCGAAAGCATTCGCAGGCTCCGGATTGTCTCCGCTAAGTGAAATGAAAAAAAGTCTGGAGAGCACAGCGCCCCAAACAACGGTCCGTTCGCAGAGCGTCCATCCAAGTGCTCACGTTGATCCTGCTTAAAAACAGAGGGCTATCCCAAAGCCAATATATGGATTTCGGGACAGCCCCAAGAAAGATAAAGGAACACCTTGCCCACAATCTCCAGAAGGATGGACCAGGTACATGCGGTATGCTTCATCTGTCACTTAACAGTTCTGCCGCTGTCCGCCGTCATATCTGCCCCGCTCACCGCTTCAGGCAGCCCTGCCTTAAGCTCCTCTATGAACTCCCGGAAAGCACTCGTCATATAGAGATCGCGCCGCCGGATGAACACCGTCGGGACCTCCGCATACTTCTCCGGGAACGGATAAATGCGGATGCCTTCCGTTACATTCATCCGGGTGAAATAGGATAAAGGCAGCACCGCATAGCCGATTCCCGCTTTCACGCAGCCGAGGAGTCCCTCCATCGTCCCGAATTCCATCACCTTGCCCAGCCGGCCGCCCTCTTCGGCGAGCCATTTCTCCAGCCTGCTCCGGTACAGGCACTCTGAATTCAGCATCAGCAGTGTCTTGTCATGTACAGAGCGGATGCCCTGATAATCCATCGTATCCGGAATGACAAGTCCGATCCGCTCATGGATGAGCAGCTCCTGGACAATCTCCGGATGCTCAACCGGTCCGTCGAGAAAGGCTCCGTGCACGGTATGCTGCAGGACAGAATCAATAAGCTCCCCCGCCCGTCCCACCTGCAGATGAACTTCAACATCAGGGTAACAGACCCGGTAAGCGGATAGGATGGCAGGCAGCCGTACAGCAGCCGTCGTATCCGAGCCGACCGTTATTGAGCCTTTGGGTACCGGCGAATCCAGCACCGCCTGTTTGGCTTCGTCCAGCAGCTTAAGTATCCTGACCGTATATTCCATGAACGTCTGTCCCGCTGAAGTCAGCGTGATCCCCCGGCTATGACGGTAGAAGAGCGGAGTCTTCAGCTCCTGCTCCAATTGCTGAATTCTGGCTGTCACATTCGACTGCACATAGTTTAGGCTTTGGGCTGCTTTAGAGATACTACCTTCTTCAGCAACCGCCTGAAATACTTTAAGAAGACCCATATCCATACCGCATCTCTCCCCCGGATCACCCATCAGCCACAGTGATGGCCACCATCATTTCCCTTCATTATACATGATCCGCTTCGCAGATTATGATGAAAATATAAAAGAAACACTCTGCCTCTGCCGGATGGCACAAACTAATAAGGAGTGATTATGATGGGAAATAAACAATGGAATTTCAAGATCCCCGGGAACCCGGATGGTAAAGAATTAACTATAGATACGAATCAAATCACAACGGTCTATGACCTGCTGGACATGCTCCGGCAAGAAGAGCTTCAGACTCCGCAGAAGGAACAGCAGCCAGGATTGAATCCTCCGCAATCCAGAGCAGTGGTAATCCCCTTGATCTCGCGCATGCTGGACAAGAGACGGCATCCTTCCGCCTGAGTGTCAACACCCCGCCAAGCTTCAGCCTTCAGCCGTGAGTCTCCAGAATTTCTACACCATATGCCGCAAGCTCTACCGGACCAGATATCGGGGTACCGGTAAGAGCGCTGCGGTAGAGCCTGTCTAACCCCACCGTCTGAGACGTCCGGCTGAGATTCAGCAGAAACAGCAGCTCTCCCTTTGATCCTGTGCGTGTGAAGGCCTGCACGCCGTCCGGCAATTCCGGGAACAGCGTTAGTCCCGCATCCGGTGCGATATCACCCAGAAGCTTCATCCAGTAACTCTCCTCCGCATGGGTGCCGATATAATAAACCCTGCCCGCCCCGAAGCGGTTCACCGTAACCGCAGGAGCACCGGCAAAGAAATCATCCTCATACCAGGCGATCGCCTCGGCTCCCTCCGGCCGCAGAATGTCGCACCACTGGCTGCATTCATACCGGGTTCCGTCAGAGCCGCGAAGCAAGTGGACCTCGCCTCCGACCGGATCATATTCCTCCACCGTTACGCCCGCCGCCCGGGAGAAGAGTCCCGGCAGCGGCTGCATCATACAGATGTTGTTCATATTCTTCACACCGCTGCGGCTGGTAAGGATTACTGTACCGCCTCCTGCTGCAAAGTCCTCCAGCAATTGCGCGGCTGCTTCATCATGCAGATACAGGCTTGGGGCAATCACCAGCTTGTACCCCGCTAGCGGCTGCCGCCAGCCGATGATATCACAGCCGATACCATGCCTGGTCAGCGCCCGGTGGTACTGCTTAATGTTCTCATAGTAGTCCAGCCCTTCCGCCTGGGGCTGAATACGCAGCGCCGCCATCTGCTCATGTGAATACAGGATAGCCGCCTGGCTAATAACCCGGGTCCCCTCCAGCAGCGGAGCCAGACCGTTCACCTCGCTGCACAGCTGCGCGAATTCGGCAAATCTCCGCCCGGGCACATTGCTGTGGTCAATCAGCCCGTGCCAGAACTGCTCAGCTCCGGCAGCCGCGCTTCTCCAGCGGAAATGCACCACGGTATCCGCACCTCTGGCAATTGCCTGCCAGCTGTACGCGCGGATGAGCCCCGGATAAGGTGTCCGCCACATCGGGAACCAGCAGCCCGGCGGACCGCTGAGCTGCTCCATGATCCAGAAATTGCGGCGTTTGATGCCCCGGGTCAGATCCAGGGATAACGCCCCGCTGTATGGCGCGGTCGCCTGCTTCTGCGGTGAGGGGTTCGGATAATAGTCGAAGGACGCGACATCAAGATCCTCGGCCAGCCCGTGCATATCCAGCCGCTGCGGATAGCTGTGGAAGTTATGGGTGATGAAGTGCTGCGGGCAGATCGCGCGCAGCACCTCCGTCTGCGTCTTCTGGAAGGCAACCGCCGCCTCCCACTGGAACCGCTGGAAATCCAGCAGCATCGAAGGGTTCTGGAACGGCGAGCCGCCATAAGGAACCGTCAGTTCATCCCAGCTGCTGTACTCCCCGCTCCAGACCACAGTTCCCCACTCTGCATTCACTTGTTCCGTGGTGCCGTACTTCTCCCGGACCCAGCTGCGGAACGCCAGGTTGCAGCTGTCACAATGGCAATCCAGCATGCCGAATTCATTGTCCGTCTGCCAGCCGGTGACAGCAGGATGGCTGCAGTAATGAAGGGCCAGCGCTTCAACAATCCGGGTGCCATACTTACGCAGCGATGCGCTGTTGTAACAGCGGTGTCCGCGCACGCCCGGATGGTACACGCCTCCATCGGCATATACCGGCAGCACATCCGGGTAAGCGGAGGTCAGCCAGCGCGGCGGTGTCGTTGTCGGCGTCCCGATGACAATCTGAATCCCATACGCATGGAACAAGTCCAGCGCCCGGTCCAGCCAGGCGAAATCAAACTTCCCTTCCTCCGGTTCAAGCCGGCTCCAGGCAAACTCCGCGACCCGGACTACTTTGACTCCGGTTTCCTTCATTAGCCCGATATCGCTCTCCCACATAGACTCGTCCCAGTGCTCGGGATAATAGTCCACACCGATCTGCACCTTGCTGTAGTTGTTCAGCTCCATAACCTCCATCAGCTCCCTCTCCTCATTCATGCACAGACACTTTATAAATAGAGTATATCTCAGCCAGCCGCCTGTTTTCTGGATAACCCAAAGGACGCCCCCGCCTCACCTCATATGCTGAGATAGACTGGAGCGTCCTGGCAAATCCACTTTATCCGGGTTAGGTCCCTAGAAGGACTCTCTGTTTAGTATTACATTAGAATGATTTGCTTGCAGGTACTGATTATTTCTTCAGCTTGTCCCAACCCGCCTGCATGCCTTTTTCCCAGCCGGCTTCATCCACTTTGCCCGCGATCAGCTCTTGGATGCTGCTTGCGAATTCTTGAGTTACACCATCAGGGAATTTCGAAGCCTGCAGACCGTAAACTTTACCTTCTTGAACATAGTTCCATACATCGGAACCAAGCTGGCCTACATCTTCAGTTGTTACTGGAATAGTCGACAGGGCAGGGATGAATTTCCACTTTTTAGAGATATATTCTTTACCCATGTCAGAAGTTACGAGCCAGTTCAGGAAGGTTTTAGCTTCTTCCTTAGATCCGGAATCCTTGTTTACGACCAGGTTCGCCGGAACACCTACAGACAGCTTATCGTTCAACTCAGGATCGTCACTGATTGGCATAGGGAACATGCCGATGTTCATGTCAGGCGTAATGTTATCAACCAGCGTCTGCGCCCAGTTTCCTTCTTGCATCATGGCAACTTCGCCATTAGCGAACATAGCCAGGTGCGTGTTGGCATCGGTAGTCAAAGGATTCTTCTGTCCGTATTTCACCGTCAGGTTAAGCAGGTTGCTCCAGTCCTTGAACTTCTCGTTGCCTACGATGGTGGAAGTTCCGGCATTCAGGCCGCTGATGAATTCATCCACATTATCCTGCTGTGCAAAAGCTACGCTGATGCCCTGGATACCCAGCAGCCACCATTCCTGATATGCGTTGCCGAAAGGAATAACGTCGATCGCCTGCAGCTTTTTAGCCGCTTCTTCCAGCTCAGTGATCGTTTTTGGCGTTTCAGTGATACCGGCTTTCGCGAACAGGTCCTTGTTGTATACATAACCGATACCTTCAAGGTTCATCGGCATACCATAGGTTTTACCGTCTCTGGTCATAGGCTCTGCAGCCAAAGGAATCAGATCCTTGACCCAAGGCTGATCGGACAGATCCTCGATCTTGTCTCCCCACAGATCGAATTCAGCGTAACCGCCGTTGGAGAAAATATCTGGAGCGTCGCCGGAAGCGAACTTAGTCTTCAGGGCTGCCGCATAGTCAGCGCCGCCGCCGACAGTCTGGATATCCAGCTTAATGTTAGGATATTCCTTCTCGAACTCAACCTTAAGCTCGTTGAGGCCTTCTACGATTTCGGTTTTGAACTGGAAAATCTTAACCGTTTTCACTTCACCGGAGTTGCCAGCGCTTCCATTTGATGCATTATTTGAAGCGGTATTGTTGTTACCGCCGCATGCTGCAAGCACGACAGACATCAGCATGACGCTGGACAGCATCACTGCAGAGCGTTTTTTCATCATTTTTATTTCCCCCTTGAATAAGTTAACTGCTTAATATGTGGAACGGGAGCCCGGTGAATTAACCCTTCACCGAGCCAGCCGCTATTCCCTCAACAATGTAACGCTGCATGAACAGATAGAAAATCACAATGGGAGCAACCCCGATAGTCAGTGCCGGAAGCGCCATATCCCACTGCTTCGTATACTGCCCGAAGAACGAGAAGGTCGCCAGCGGAATGGTCCGCAGTTCAGGTGCCTGAAGAATCAGCGATGGAAGCAGATAGTCATTCCAGATGCCTAGCGCATTCAGCACGATAATCGTCATCAGCATTGGCTTCAGCAGCGGAAGCACAATCCGGAAGAAGGCCGAGATCGGATTACAGCCATCCACGGTTGCCGCTTCTTCAATTTCCAGCGGCACGGACTTGATGAAGCCGTGGAACAGGAAGATCGCCATCGGAATACTAAGTCCCAGATTGGAAATAATCAGTCCCGTGAAGGAGTTATTCACATGCAGAATGTTAACAACCTTCAGGATCGGAATCATGATGGTCTGGAATGGAACGACCATAGCGGCTACGAACAGCAGCAGCAGAACCTGGTTGAACCGGTTGTTGGCACGCACCATGCGGTAAGCCGCCATTGCGCTGAACAGCGAGATCAGCACCACACTGATGATCGTAACAATCAGCGAGTTGCGGAAGGCTTCGGAGAACCGGGCCAGCTTCCAGGCATTAGTATAGTTCGACCACATGAAGGTCTGCGGCCAGCTGGCCGCATCGCTCAGGATCTCACCGAAGGATTTCACCGAGTTCGCCAGCAGGAAATAGAAAGGAGAGAGGAACAGAAGTGCCAGAAGAATCATAATCACTTCAATTCCGATATTCCATCTGCCTTTTGATTTAGCATTCATTTAAGCTTCTACCTCCTTGCTCTTCGTTACACGGACCTGAATCACTGTGATCAGTGCGACAATCACGAAGAATAACAGCGCTTTTGCCGTACCCAGACCGTAACGGTTGTTCAGGAAGGCTTCATTGTAGATATTCATAGCAACGGATTCCGTCGATTTGAACGGCCCGCCTTTGGTCAGCGACAGGTTCAGGTCGAACATTTTGAAGGACCAGGAAATCGCCAGGAACAAACCGATCGTCACCGCAGGCATAATCAGCGGCACGATAATGTTGCGAAGCACCTGCATCCGGGATGCGCCGTCAATCTCGGCAGCTTCGAGCACTTCTTTGGACACGTTGCTGAGCGAAGCGATGTAGATCACCATCAGATAGCCGGAAGACTGCCAGATGAACACCATAACGATTGCCCAGAAGCCGGTTGTTGCATCCCCGAGCCAAGGAAGGTTGAAGAAGGACCAGCCTGTCATATCGCCCATGGTGGCGAAGCCTTTAATGAAGATGAACTGCCATATAAAACCAAGCAGCAATCCCCCGATCACATTCGGCATGAAGAAAATGGTCCGGAGCATATTGCGTGTCTTCAAAGGTTTAGTCAGCAGATAGGCCAGGAAAAAGCCTACTACATTGGTCAATACCACTCCAAGGACCGTGAATCTTACGGTGAACCAGAAGGATGACCAGAAATCGGGATCATTGGTAAAAATCATTTTAAAGTTCTCAAAGCCGACCCAGCTAACATTACCCGATACGCCGTTCCAGTCTGTGAAGGAATAGTACATCCCCATCAGAAAAGGAATAATCGTGATCAAGGTAAAAAACAACAATGCCGGGCCAACGAAAAATACTTGTTGACCTAATTGGGACAACTTATTGCCGCGCATGTAATGGTCCCCCTTTCTTTTACTCACTCACTTGTTTATGATCTAAACATATTATCTGTTTTTTACAGAGTCCCTTACACCTACGCAAGTGATCTTTAGGGTGTAAAATATTGATCGGATGTGAAGCGAGCCTCATGAAATGGAACAGTATCCGTACCAAATTGATCGTTTTTTTACTCCTGCCAACATTAATCTGTATTATGGCTACTATGTTCGTCAGCTATTCCTATACGACCAACTCCCTCAGAACACGGGCTGTCGATGAGAATAAGAATCTGCTCTATCAGGGCTCCAAGAACATTAACAGTCTGATTGGGGAGATCAACCGTTTGTCACTCAGTGTGTACTCTGACTCGGATTTCTACCGGCTGCTTGAAGCCGGGCATGACGATCTGTCCTCCGACATCGCAATTTACAATTCGCTCAGCTACATCTCCACCTCGCTGCCTAATATCTCACAGGTGTACTTATATGGCGTCAAAGACGGTAAAGCTACACTGATTACCGATAATACGACACCCAAGCGCTGGCTGGGAGACACACCCTACCAGGAATCCAACATTACAGGGAGCTCCCCGGTAAAAGTGCAAAGCACCCATCTAAGCGACGCCTACGGATTAAGTCTGCCACTAACGCAGTTCGTACCGGAGCCTGTTTTTACGATGCACCGCAGAATTGAGCGTATTCCTTCCTCTGAAGCACTCGGCTATCTCTCGATTGATGTCAAGCTCGCAGCTCTTGGTGATATAGTAGACCAGCTATACGACCAGGATCAGGAAAACATCTATCTGGTGGACAGCGCCGGCAAGCTCGTATACGGACCTGACGCCGGCACATTCGGCCAACCGCTGGATGCAGCATGGTACAATAAACAGATGGCTGACAGCATGGTGACCCAAGGGCATTTTGAGCAGGACAACTCTGTGTTCATCTATCAAAAGATCGAAAGCATAGGACTGAGCTGGACGCTTGTCAAGCAAATCCCTGTCTCCTATCTGTTCCGTGAAGCCAAGGAGGCCGCCGGCATTAACCTGCTTCTGCTCTTCGTGCTGATGAGTATGATCATCGCCCTGACGATTCTGATCTCCTTCCGGATCACCGCCCCCATCAAGCAGTTGACCCGGTACATGAATCAGGTGCAGACCGGTAATCTTGAGATTGATATCCGTCCGGCAGGAAAAGATGAGATCGGTGTGGTCACGGAGCATTTCCGCAGTATGATGGACACGATCAACAACCTGATTCTGCGCGAGTACAGGCTGGAGCTGTCGAACAAAACCAATGAGCTGAGGGCGCTGCAGTCGCAGATCAACCCGCATTTCCTGAACAACACCCTTCAGATTATCGGTACACTAGCCCTTGAGCTGAAGGTGCCGCAAATCTATGGTCTGCTCTCGGCACTGGCCAAGATGATGCGCTACAGCATGTACAATGATGAGAAGATTGTGACGATCCAGAATGAACTGGAGCATGTTAAAGCGTATATTGAGCTGCAGAAGGAACGTTTTGAAAACAAGTTCAGTTTCCGCTACGATATGGAAGACTCCTTGCTGCACGCGCTGATGCCCAAAATGATCCTGCAGCCGATTGTGGAGAATTACTTCAAGCATGGGTTCAACCTTGCCCGCACGGACGGATTCATTGAGATTACGGCAGCCAGACTTAGCCCTAGCCGGATGGAGATCAGTATCCGGAACAACGGCCCCTCGATTCCGGCCGTGAAGCTGGAGACGCTGCGCAAGGAGCTGCAGCAGCCCAGAGCTGTTGAAGAGCTCGACATGATAAAGAACTCAGGTCAGGACAGCTACAGCAAACGTGATGCTCCCGGTGCGGGAATCGGCCTGGGTAATGTATTGGCCAGGCTGCGGCTGGTTTGCGGGGATGATGCTTTGCTGACGGTAGATAATCTGGAGACCGGCGGGGTTATCATCCGGCTGGAAATTGAGATATTAGTGGAGAGTGAACGGATATGAAGGCGCTTATTGTGGATGACGAAGCAAGAGTCCGGAAGGCCGTCCGGCTGCTGGTGGACTGGGATGCGCATCAGATTGATGAGATTCTGGAAGCAGGGAACGGCAATGAAGCCATCGGGCTGATCCGCAAGGAGAAGCCGGCGCTGGTGATTATGGATATGATGATGGAGTCAGGCAGCGGCGTTGAGCTGATGACCTGGGTGGATGAATTCGCAGGCAACACCAAATTCATTGTTGTCAGCGGGCATGATGATTTCGACTTCGTGCGCCAGACCGTCCGCCACGGCGGCATTGACTATATTCTTAAGCCGATCGAAGCGGATATGATTAATAACGCAGTGTCCAAGGCGGTAGCAGCCTGGCGCTCCGAAGAAGAGGAGCGCAGCCACCGTCAGCTCCAGAGCCTCCGGCTGAATGAGATCAAGCCGATCTACGGGGAGAAGCTGCTCTCCGCGCTGATTGATGATAAGGTCAATGCCGAGGCCTCGCTGCGCAGGCTGACCGGTGACGGAATCATTCCGCAGAGTATACAGGCTGCACGGCTGATCCTTCTGCAGACGGACAGCGGCAACAATCCGCTGCTTAAACGTTTCGGGGGAGACAGTGAGCTGATGTACTACGCCATCGTGAACATCTGCAATGAATTCCTGCAGCTGCAGCGTAAGGGCGTTGCCTTCCGGTACTGGGGCGGTCCGCCGGAGATTGCCATCATTCTCTGGGATCTGGAGGAGTCTGTTATCGAGCTGATCAGCCGGATTAATCAGGGGATCTACCGTACCCTGCAGTTCCGTATGCATTTCGGAATCAGCACCGCAGGCGCGTTCCCGGGACAGCTGCCGGCACAGCGCACGGAAGCCGCCGAAGCCCTGCTGCGGCGGAACCTGTTACGGCATGAGGATTATTGCCATTTCTCCCCGGGTGCGGGAGCCGGCGGCATGCCGGCAGACAGCCGGGAATCCGGCAACACGGAGACGGAGGCACCGCTGAACTTCGCCGATGTCCAGGAGGACTGGCGGATGGCGGTCATCAGCGGCACAGCAGAAGCTCTATCCGCTGCCGCGCAGCACTGGACCCACGAGCTCAGCCGCCGGGGTGTCGTTACCCCGCAAATGCTGAATTCGTGGAAGGCCGATGCTCTCCTGTTCCGTTCGCGGCTGGTCCGGGAAGCGCTGGGGAACCAGTCGGACAGTGTGCTGGCCGAGCTTGAGCAGGCTGATCTGCTGAGTCCTTCACCGCCGCCAAGCGGTTATTCCTTCTCCCTGTTCGCCTGGCGCGACTGGTCCTTTGCACTGATGCAGCAGCTGTCCCAGACGCTCTCGGCCAGACACATGAAAGAGCGGAACCCGATGACGGAGATCGTTAAATATATTGAGCAGAACTACCCGTCTGACCTCTCCCTGCAGGAGGTTGCCGGCAAATTCTATGTCAGCCGCGAGTATATTTCACGCAAATTCAAACAGGAATACGGCATCAACTTCTCCGACTACATCGGCAGCGTCCGCATTGAGAAGGCCAAGCTGCTGATGCAGAATCCCAACCTGAAGCTGGCGCAGATCTCGGAGATGGTCGGCTTCCATGACGTCAAATATTTCAGCAAGGTGTTCAAGAAGCAGGTCGGCTGCTCACCGAAGGATTTCCGGGGGCAGGCGGAGCATTGAATGCATTGAAGACATTATCCATTTCCGCTTCTATTTCTTACCCGGCTCTGAGCTTTAAATTGGCCGATGGTCTATACCCGAATGACCAAAAGTGCATATCATGGTTCTGAAAGATGATACTGTGAGGGAGGTAAGACGATGAGCGGTTGCGGAAATGTCGGTGGACTTTTTACTTCTACCACTACAATCTTAGTCCTTTACATTCTGCTGGTGATCATTCTCAAAACATTCTAACCAATCATAAAAAAAGATAAGGACCTGCTTACGCAGGCTCTTATCTTTTGAGTTAAGACAATAAAACTATAACCAGCAATTCGAACAGTACCAGGGTCAGGATGGCTTCATCGCTGCTTCCGAAGGCGCGTCCTGCTCCATGATGATTCTGTACCCCCATGTATAACAATCCTCTATCGCTGCCGAGAATTCTCCCAGTAACGACCTGGCCGTCAATCGTCTGCACCCGGACAATCTGGTTCACATGTTGTCTGCATACACTGTGCAAGTGATGCCGAACAGACTTTAGACTCTGAATATAATTTTGATCTGCTTGATACAGCACTTTGGGCTGCATTGGTACTCCCGCTTGAATGCTCACTACAGGCACACTACCCTTCTGATAAAGTACTACATAGTATGCCTAGTGCATTCAAGAAGTTCGTTACAATTGTTTCCCGTACCACTCCAGAAAAGCATCCGCCACTGCCTTGCCGGCGGTGCCGTTCGGATGCGGATCGAACTCATCGCTCATATACTCCGGCTTGATTCTATGATCTGCCGGAGCAGGTACAGACAGCACTGCGGCAATGTCGAACACGCGGTCTACACCGGCCGGAGGGTTCGCCAGGATCGTCTCATTTACGCTGCGCCAGTATCCTTCCCGTTCCCCTTCGAAATTGAACGGCGGCACGGTGCTGAGAATCACGGCAGTCTCAGGCCGCGCCTTCTTGACCGCGGAGATAATATGCGTGAGGTCTGCCAGCAGCTCCGCCCCCGAGCGTTGCCCGATATCCAGATCATTCACCCCAAGCACGATCAGTACTTCATCGCCCTGCTGCGCCTTGTGCAGCCAGGCTCCATCGGTGGCGACATCATAGGCCCGGCCCCAGCCGGAGCCGATATTCCACAACCCGCAGTCTGTCCCCAATCCTTCGGCAATTTTTGCCGCCCAGTAGGAATACTCATCCTTCGCGGTCCGCACTCCCTGCGTAATCGAATCTCCCAGGAAGACCAGCTTCTTCGTTACATCCTTCTTGTACCCCATGAAGCTTGGCAATACCTGCAGCTTGTCCGATTCGGTGAACGCTTCAGCTGTCTCCTGAGCAGCCAGATTGCCCGGCGCATCGTAGCCGGAGACCAGCATGCCCTCCACGTTGAAGGGGATCGACTTGCCGGCAGCTGCCGTCTTCAGCGTCCAGGTGAAGGCCAGGTAATGCCCTTCCGGCAGCTCCAGCAGCGCTTCATCGCTCCAGAACTGCTCGCCCGGAGCAACGTTCCGCGAGGCTTCGCCACCGAAGGTTACCGGAACCTGTGATCCCGGTACAACAGTACCGTCCGGCACGGCTCCGCCATCGGCCACATATGCCGCTTCAATGCTCCACTCCCCGCCCGGTTCACTGGCAGCTGCCTCCTCTCCCAGGTTCCATGTGGAGTCTACAGCATTGCTGTGCCAGAACTTCAGCGTCAGGCTGCCAGTCTCGCGCAGGCGGACATAGGTCCGGTACGTGTGGGTGAACGGCTCGGGCGAGTTCATAATATGATTAGCGGCTGCGGATACTGCCGTTGCTGAAGTGAATTCAGACTGGCTGTACACTCCTGTATTAACTTTATTGTTCATAGCATTCTATTCTCCTATCGTTGCTGACAAAAATGAGATTATTAGTGCGTTCACAGCTTACCTGTAATAAATGGAAAAAGGCAATAATGTTGTACGTTCTACAACTTCCATGCATGAATAACAGGCTGTTTGAGAGAATTGTTGTACGAAATACATGAATTCCCCCGCAAAGCAGCCGAGAGAAGGAGAAATGCTGCATTGCATACAACAATTCCGGATTTGGATCGATAATAAGTGGAAAATGTTGTATTCCGTGCAAGATTACCGCTGTTTAATCCTCAAAAAACTCTCTGATACACCGGGGACGAATGTCCCCTGTCATCAGAGAGCTTGAGTATAAGGCGGTATAAGCTTATTTCAGTGTAATAGTGAACGATACGGATTTGGCTCCGGCGTTTACTTTCACTGTAGTTTCATCTGCTTGTTCAGCACCTTCTACAGAAGCGATAGCGCCGAGATCCTTCACAGCCAAGGTGAATGCTTTGCCACTGCCTTCTGCAGTTACAGTTATGGTATTGCCGCTGCGTGCAGCTTCCACCTTCAGCTCAGGGGCGCCGTTGATGTCGCGTACGGTTGCAGTTGTAGCCTTGCCATCCTCCAGGGAGTACAAGCCAAACTTCACGCCTTCGGCAAAATCATAATCCGGGCGGCTGTCTTCGCTGCCCACGGCAAGCAGAGAGTTCTGGCGTACGAACAGCGGCAGGCTGAAGAAGTCATGCTTTTCTTTGCGCCATGATCCGCCCACTACGGTCTCACCGTTCAGGAGATGCGTCCAGCGTCCAGCCGGCAGATAGTATTTCACTTCGCCGTTCTCCTGGAAGATCGGAGCCACGAGCAGGGAATCGCCCAGCATGTACTGGCGGTCCAGCACTTCGCAGGTTGGATCTTCCGGGAATTCCATCACCATCGCCCGCATCGAAGCCCAGCCCTGTTCATGCGCCTGTCCGGCTACATCATACAGGTAAGGCATCAGGCTGCACTTAAGCTTGGTGAAGAAGCGGGTAACATCAACGGCTTCATCATCGTAAGCCCAAGGCACACGGTACGAGGTGCTGCCGTGCAGACGGCTGTGGCTGGAGAGCAGGCCGAAGGCCAGCCAGCGCTTGAAGACATGCGCCGGAGCAGTGTTCTCGAAGCCGCCGATGTCATGGCTCCAGAAGCCGAAGCCGGACAGGCCGAGCGACAGGCCGCCGCGCAGGCTTTCTGCCATGGATTCATAGTCAGCGTAGCAGTCGCCGCCCCAGTGAACCGGGAACTGCTGTCCGCCGGCGGTTGCCGAACGTGCGAACACGGCTGCTTCGCCTTTGCCAAGCTTCTCTTCCAGTACTTCAAAGACAACCTTGTTATACAATTGTGTGTAGTAGTTGTGCATTTTGTGCGGATCGGAGCCGTCGAAGTACACAACATCCGTTGGAATGCGCTCGCCGAAGTCGGTCTTGAAGCTGTCTACGCCCATGTCCACCAGATCACGCAGGTAACCTGCATACCATTCACAAGCCGCAGGGTTCGTGAAGTCCACGAGTCCCATGCCCGCTTGCCACAGATCCGTCTGGTAAACGTCGCCGCTCGGTTTTTTGAGCAGATAGCCGTTCTTCTTGCCTTCTTCAAAGAGCGGTGAACGCTGTCCGATGTAGGAGTTGATCCAGACGCAGATCTTAAGCCCTTTCTCATGCAGGCGTTTCAGCATACCCACAGGGTCCGGGAACACACGGGAATCCCACTGGAAATCGGTCCATTGGTATTCGCGCATCCAGAAGCAGTCGAAGTGGAAGACATGCAGCGGCAGATCGCGCTCAGCCATACCTTCTACGAAGGAGTTAACCGTAGCTTCATCGTAGTCCGTAGTGAACGAAGTGGTCAGCCACAGACCGAAGGTCCATGCCGGTGGAAGCGCAGGCTTGCCGGTCAGGGAAGTATATTTAGTAATAACTTCTTTGATAGTCGGCCCTTCGATAACGAAGTATTCCAGGCTCTCTCCAGCTACGCTGAATTGGGCTTTCTTCACCTTCTCCGAAGCGATTTCATACGACACCAGTTCAGGCTGGTTCACGAATACGCCGTAGCCTTTGCTGGTAACATAGAATGGAACGTTCTTGTAAGCCTGCTCGGAGCTTGTACCGCCGTCTTTGTTCCACAGGTCAACTACCTGGCCGTTCTTCACAAAAGCAGTGAAGCGTTCACCCAAACCATACACGAATTCGCCGATGCCGATATCCAGCTCCTCACGCATGAACGTGTTGCCGTCCTGATCAGTGATATAGGCCATCGATTTGTAACCACTGCCTGTAATGCGCTCGTCGCCGCGGTAGAAGTCTACCGACCAGTGAGTTCCCTTGTTGATGACCACGCGGAGTCCGCCGCTGATCAGCACGGTCTGTGCTTCAGTTTCTTCGATTTGAACGTGGTCGCCAGTTCCCTGGGTCAATTCAAAAGAAGGACCGCGGTCGATAACGCCGTCATTATGAATAATCTTAATCCCAACCACACCCGGAAGCGGGGAATGGAATTTTACGGTAAGCAGTGTGGAGTTAAGTGTTGCTGCACGTCCTGTAATCGGAGTTGTCTGCGTAATTGCTGTCAGACCTTCTGCAGTTTTTTCCACCGCATAGTTCTGAACTGCACCATTGATTGTGATTCCGTCGCGAACCAGCCAAAGGCCGTCTGTAAATTTCATGTGTGCACTTGCCACCCTTCAATTTGGTGTTTATAGTTGCATTATAACGATAACAAAATCACAAAACTACTATAATATAGCTTATTTATAACACTATTTTGATGTTTTTCCCACAAGGAGGGCTTTAATGGACCGCACATCGCAGCGATTGCTCAAAGAAGACCGTGAACACGGGGATGTTATGTTTCCCTTGGCCGCCTATTGGATAGAGCTCCCGGCCGGAGCCCCTGTCCTGGATACCCACTGGCATGAGGAAGCGGAGTTCTTCCTGCTGCTTGAAGGCGAGATTCTCTTTCAGGTGGATACGGATTATTTCACGCTCCGCCCCGGCGAAGCCGTCTTTATTGAATCCGGTGATATTCATGCCGCCTATGCGGCTCTGGACACTCCCTGCCGGTTCTGCGCCCTTGTCTTTCACCCCGATCTCCTGGCCAGCGCCCAATATGATACCATCCAGCAGACTGTAATTCTGCCGCTTCAGGAGAAACGCCAGAGCTTTCCGCGTCACATCACCTCCTCCGTGCCTTGGCAAGGGGAGCTTCTGCTGCACCTGGAGCGGATGATGGAGGCATATGATAATAAAATGCCCGGATTCGAGTCCTTTATGAAAGGAACTTTGCTGATCATGCTCTCACAGATTGCGCCGCCGGGACGTTCGGTGAACTACAGCCAGTCGGCAGGCGCGGATACCACGAAGATCGACCGGCTGAAGAAGGTCATCCTCTATATCCAGGACAACTATCAGGAGCCGATCCGCACGCGCGATCTGTCCGAACTGATTCCGATGAGTGAGGGACAGTTCTGCCGGTTCTTCAAAAGCATGACCCGCAAGACGCCCGTCGATTATATCAACTCCTACCGGATCCGCCAGGCCGCAGCCCTGCTGCAGCAGAGTGACCGCAAAATCTCCGATATCGCCATGGATGTCGGCTTCGACAACGTCAGCTACTTCATTAAAGTCTTCCGCAAAGCGATGAACTGCTCGCCTTCCGAATTCCGCAAGGATGCTATTCCGGGAGCCGGTCAGGGCCAGCTTTATCCGTAAGATCAGCTCCGTACAGATTACATAGTCTGCTTACCGATGCCCGGATACGTTTAAGTTACGTGTAAGGGTGGAGCCATGCCGCTTCCGCTACTCTACTTACAGGAGGCAGATCACCATGAATCAACATGTCACTATGCCGAGTGAGGTACAGGAGTTCTACAATGCCATTAACCAATATCAGCCTGAGGCCTTTATTGAATTGTTCACTCCCGGCGCCAGCGTTAAGGATAACGGTAAAGAGATTGCGGGCAGGGAGGCTATACAGGCCTGGGGAGAATCAGAGCTGTTCTCTGCCAAGGTCCGCTATACGATCATGGAAATAGAAGAATCCGGGGAGTCCGTCGCTGTGACAGCAGAGATGGAAGGGGAATTTAACAAGAACCGCGTTCCCGCTCCGCAGCTGTTCAGACACGAGTTCAAGGTGCAGGGCGGTAAAATCAGCTTACTTAACATCACGCTTAAGTAGCGATACAGATTTCATTAATAATGTGAAGGGGCCGCAGTCGCGCGGCTCCTTTTTGTCGTTCGACACAGAGCATTTCGTCTATCGTGCTTACGGAGCGAAGCTCAGCTAAATACAGGATGCGGAATGCCTGATATAATGAACGGATTGAACCTAATATTTCCATTCTTTTGATTCTTCGGGCAGGGGTGTCATTATGAAAAAAGGCATTATTTATGCCGTTCTATCCTATCTCATCTGGGGGTTTCTGCCGCTCTACTGGCGGCTGTTCCAGGCTATGCCCGCATGGGAAATACTTGGGCACCGGATTGTGTGGGCTTTCGTTTTTGTAGCTGTACTGGTTACGTGCTCGCGGCAGTGGGGGCGGCTGAGGACTATCTTTTCAAGCACCAAAAGCACCGTAGCAGTTGTCCTCTGCTCCTTCTTCATCAGCATGAACTGGTTCCTGTTCATCTGGGCCGTGAACAATAATCACGTGTTGGAGACCAGCCTCGGCTACTACATGAATCCTCTCATCAGCGTTCTATTTGCGGTCATCTTCCTCAAGGAGAAGCTGTCAGCGTGGCAATGGGCGTCTATTCTTCTGGCAGGCACCGGTGTGGGGATTATGGCTGTCCAGTACGGGCAGGTTCCATGGGTGGCAATTGCGCTGGCGGTAACGTTCTCCCTGTATGGTCTGGCCAAAAAGCTTGCAGGGCTCGATGTTCTGCTCGGCCTGACCGGGGAAACACTGATGGCCATGCCAGTTGCGCTGGGCTATCTGATCTACATTCAGTCGCAGGGCACAGGAACGTTCGCTTCGCTGTCTCCCCTGCTGATGATCGTCCTGCTGCTGTCCGGAGCCGCTACGGCGATGCCGTTGTTCTGGTTCGCCAAGTCTATGCAGCTGCTCCCGCTCTCCATGGTCGGCTTCATCCAGTACATCTCGCCGACGACGAGTATGCTGCTGGCAGTATACCTGCTTGGTGAGCCCTTCTCGCAAGGAAGGCTGGTCAGCTTCTCCTTCATCTGGGTTGCCCTGATTGTCTACAGTGTGGCCGGCTTCAGGAAATCCAGGCTGCCGGCCACCAACTGATCGGTCAGTTTATCGAAAAAGGGCATTACCAGCGCCGGACACGGCTGTGGTAATGCCCCTTTTATGTTCCACTCAAGCGCCCGGCTTCAGCCCGCCTTACGGATTACAATGAAGCAGGTGCTGTCCGGCAGTGCGGCCGCCTGCCCGCTCTCATCCATCACCACGACCCGATCCTGCAGCGCCTCCGTATACCCTTCCTGCAGGTAATGGCGGAAGACTTCGATCTTCGCCTGATCACCAAGCGTCTGCTCAATGAACGCGGCATATTGCGCCGGTGTAAAGTATCCGAACTGCTCCTGTACCTCATGTATATAGGCTTCCTCGCCCCAGGTATACGTGTACAGAAACTCCATCGCATCATTCACCGGCATGAGGACCTCCCGGAAGCCAAGCTGCTCATACCGGATACTCCGGCCGGCAAAATCCTTCGCATACCGCTCCAGCCACGCCATTCCGTCATCCTCCAGGAACCGCACTCTCCGCTGCTGATCCTCCGGCTCACTCATAATACCGTCGCGGATAATAATGACTCCGCCGTCCGCCAGCACCCCGAAAGCGCTGGTTAACGCAGCAGCAACCGTCCCGTGATTGAACTTCTTCCCGTCCAGCGGGACATAGGAATACAGCTCATGCAGGATGGAGGAGAAAATCACTGTGTCGACCGTCCCCGCCTCCACGTAATCCTTCAGGTTCAGCGCATCGCCCTGGAGCACCTCCCAGCGGTGGTCTTCCCGCTGCTTGCGCTGCCGCAACGCTTCAATGACATTGCTGGAGATATCGATACCCACCGGAATCACGTCCGGCATCCGCTGCTCGATCAGATCCAGCAGCACCCCGCCGCCCGGCCCGATGTCCAGCACCTTGCGGCCGGTGACGTAATCCAGAATAACCGCCTTATAATCTGCCGTATCATTCATCTGGCTTAAATACGTATCCTCGTTATGGAAGCGGTCGAACGCATCCCGGCGCAGATCGAACAGATCGAACAGCAGCAGCACCGCCCGTTCATACAGCGCCGACTTCTCGGCCTCTATGCAGAATTCAATCAGCTTCTCAGCCGCCGGGGAGAATTCGAAGTTGAAGAACAGCGTGTCGGGCAAATGCTCCTTCCGCAGCAGCCGGTGCAACAGATGCGGATTGCCGGAAGGCTGCTCCCCGCTGTAGATCTCAGTCCAGTCCAGCTCAGACAAGTATTTCTCAATGATCCGTTTCTTGTACACGTTGATCTTCTTGCTGCCCTTGTAGTCATAATAAATGCTATTCATCACCGCTTCGAAGCTGATATGGTTCAGAGCGGACAAATCACTGCTAGCGGAGAGGCTTACTACTTTGAGGAACTGCTCCAGCGAGAAGGTCTGCAGTGCTGATTCCACATACCAGAAGGTGACAGGCTGCAGCGGCTCCAGTACAGCAGGATTGAAGCCCTCCTGCACAAGACTGCTCCACTCCGTCTCATAATCCTCGCCCTGAGCGATGGATCCGGAGCGCATTCTCCGCAGGCGCTCCTTCATCGGGACTTCAGCATGCAGATTCCCTGAGGAGATTGCAGCAATCAGCTCCATCACCTGAGGGCGAACCTCCTGCCACAGCTCCGGGGCTACGGCAGAGATAATGCAGTGATTCAGCGCGAACAGCAGCCGCTCCAGCTCATCTGCGGTCAGCAGCCCCTGCTCCACCAGTCCGGATAACGGAAGATTGACCGAAGGCGGAACCTCGCCGCGGATCTGCTGCCCGATCAGCCCGTGGGTTTCGATCAGCCGGTGCACGATCAGCCGCTTATCCTCAGAGGCTGCGTCCTCCCGGTCATCCTCTGCATAACGCAAGTACAGCTGTGCCGAACCAATATTATGCACAAATATATTAATGCCTTCTTCCTGCCAGCTCCTGCGCTGCCGGATCGTACCGCCCTTGGCAGTCTCCGACCAGATCAGCGTCTCTTCAGCCAATTCCCTGATCCAGTAGGATAGCGGCAGACTGTCCAGTACGCGCAGGCTGCGCTCTACGTAATCCAGCACCGGACTCTGCTGCTCCAGTTCCCCCAGCGACTCTACCCGTTCGAGGTTCACAATCGTCTGCTCGGCCTGAACGATATATTCCAGCCACAAACAGCCTTCACCGGGGAGTCTTCCTTCTTCGCGGTATGTTTCAATAGCCTGCAATGATTTCAGCATTTGCCTGCCTCCCTATGTAATAACGATCTCTATACAATAGCCCTGCTGGCTGCGGTTGAATCAGAAATACACTGTTCATATAACAAACCGCAAGCTTCTGAAGAGAAGCCTGCGGTCAAGAAAATGCACTACTATTGTATATTGTATACCAGATTGCCGGGAGAAGATAAATCCAATTTAAAGTGCACCTGCATCCCTAGCCGTATAGAATGACGGGAAAATCGGGCGGTAATGTAATTCGTCTCTGATCCGGGTGGTATCAATGACACCCTCCCATGGATTGAATTCCTGCTGCTGCGCTTCCGGGGAGGTTTCAAAATGATGCAGCTTCTGCAGCTCCGCAATGGAGATCGGTGCGTCGTCGCCGACGTTGTAGATCCGGCCATCTATCCCGTCTGCGGAAGCTGCGAGCAGCAGGGCCTGACCTACATCGGCATGGTGCGCCATATGCATTCTTTTCGCCGGATTCCAATTGCCTGCGAGCGGCAGAAATTCCGTGATATGCGGGTCCCGCTCACCGTAGACAAAAGGCAGCCTTACAATGCGCAGGCCTAATCCCTGATCATGATGAAGCTGCAGCAGCGCTGCCTCAGCCTTGGCTTTGGACTGCGGATAAGCAAACGCAGGCTTCAGCTCGTCATCCTCCTGACTGGGTCCCGCGTTACTTCCGGAGCCGTAGACATTATTAGTACTGGCAAAAACAAACCTTGGCCCCCCCGCCTCCAGCACTGCCTTGGCCAGAGCGATGCTGCCATCGAAATTGGATATCCAGGTGGTATTCTCGTCTACACCGCGGAACTGAGCTGCCAGATGAAATACAACATCAATCCCCCGGAGAGCCTCCACATAATGGTCCGACTGCAGAAGCTCGCCTTCTACAATCTCAGCCCCCAGCTGCTTAAGCCCCTCTGCCTTGGCAGCATCCCTAATCAACAGCTTAACGTGATGACCGCGCTGCAGCAGACGCGGAACAAAACGGCTTCCTACTTTACCAGTGGCTCCAGTTACAAATATGTTCATAGTTCAAATCCTCCTAAGTTTATAGATGCTATACTGGCAGTATAATAGAATGTGTAACTGGCATCCTTCCTGTGTTTATCGTAGGACTGTCAGTGTCAGGATAAGGAGGAGTTCAACATGGAAGAGGTTTCTTCCAGGATGCCGTTAGGAGAATTTCTGCGTTCGCGCCGGGAACGTCTGACTCTTGAAGAAGCCGGGTTAGTCTCTTATGGAAGACGGCGGACTCCGGGGCTCCGCCGGGAAGAAGTGGCCCAGCTTGCCCACATCGGAACCTCATGGTACACCTCTCTGGAGCAGGGAAGAAGTATCAATCCTTCAGAGGATGTACTGAATAACATAGCAGAGGCGCTGCGGCTGACTGAAGACGAACGTCACCATCTTCATCTTCTTGCCAGACCTGTGCAGCAGCAGGCCGTAGAAGATCAGCAACTGAATACAGGCCTGGAACGGATGATTAAGGCCCTGGAGCCGAATCCGGCCTTCGTAATCGGGAGAAGCTGGGATTTGCTGTTATGGAATCAGGCAGCGGAGCTGGTTTTCGGCTTTCCTTCATTCTCAGAGGGTGAGCAGGAGCGTCCCAACTGGATGCGGCTGTTATTGACGGGCGGGAAACGAAGAATGAATCCAGAGGACTGGGAGAGTAAAGCAGAAGTCATCGTTGCACGCTTTCGTGCGGATTACGCACATTTTCCTAATGACCCGAGGTTCAAGGAGCTTATCGGGGAATTTATGCAGAGCAGCCCGCTGTTCCGCGAGAAATGGCCGCTGCATGATGTTCAGGTTGTAACGGACTGCCACAAACAGTGGAATGCGCCAGGCATCGGGGAGCTGGAGTTCGAACATATGACCCTACAGCCCCAGGGCCATCCGGATCTGAAGCTGATGATTTATACAGCTACTGCCGAAACAGCTGCGCGTCTGCAAAGTCAAATGAACACCAGCGAACATTAATCATGCATTTATGGGTTCAAAAATAACAGCAGCAAACGAGGACATGCTTCCCCGTCCACGGTTGCTGCTGTTTCCTTATCCGCTAAGCCTATCTTCTACCCACTCTCCGCCAGTACATGGCCGCTGCCGATACAACGATCAGCGCCGATACAGCGAGCAGGATCATCAAGGTTTTGCTGCCGCCTTGGCTGGCTTCCTCTGGCTGGACAGCTTCAGCAGAATTCTCCACTGAAGTTGCTGCTGCAGTATCTGTTGGTGCCGGTTCAGCGGATTCCGCCAGTACTTCTACAGCTTGACTATCCGCTTCTTCCCCTGCCAGCGTTGCCGCCTTTTCTGCATCCTCTACAGAGACACCAACGATTTGACTGCCGGTCTTGGTGAGCGTATACGGGATGACTGCACCGCTGCGGAAATGCATCCTCAGCTGCACTTCCCCATCCTTGACTTCTTTCCAGAATTCATCCGTGAATTTGATTTCTCCGGTAATATAGTCCGGATAGAAGGCTTTGTAGTACTCCTTGAAGGGCGTCCAGTCATTAGGTCCGGCATTGCCGCCAGATGTATAGACAGCCTCCAGTGTTGCCAGGCTGTCCCCGTTGAACCAGGCCGGGATCGTATATATCCCCTCCGGAGCCTGCGCACTGATGAAGCTGGGCGTGTCGTAATAAATAATGTCTATTCTCCAGTCAGCACCCGCGCTGAATCTGGCAGTTAGCACTGCATTAATACCGTACTTCTGCGTAACAAGTTTCTGCAGCAGCCCGGCATTGAGGATAAGGTTATCTCCATCAAGCTCATAATCCGTTCCTTTTACAAGCACTTGTTCCTGATTAAGCAGCGCCGTGAACGTGTTGCCGTTCAAATTCAGGGGAATGGCGGTATCCTTCATTTCCGCATCCTTTAGAATATAGACCGAATCCGTCTCCGCATTGGAGGAACGGCCTTTCCAGCCCTGCTTCATCACCTGATGAAGCTCCTCGTCTACCCACTTGAGCGTGCGCCGGTCGAAATGCTGCCCGTTGTCCCATAACATCAGCGGCATTTTTTTCTCATAGGCATAGTAGGTAACATATTCAAAAAACTTCAGAATCTCACCATGCTGGACCGTACTCAGCGATTTATCGAACCCGAGCAGGCCGAATTCCCCGACGATTACGGGAATGCCTTTGGCCGTGAAGGTCTCATAAGCCCGGTCAAACGCCTGAATCAGATCCTCCCTGGCCGTGGTATCGAACGTGGTCGAGCCCCCAAGGTTCACACTGAACGCATAATAACCATAGTAATGGAACGTTGCTATTAGTCTATCGTCATTTAATTTCTTGATAGTCTCGGCTAATGCATCCAGTCTGGCCTGGGTAGGGGCAGCAGTGAGCGTAGAAAGTACAAGCGGCCGTTGCTTGTTGTTCTCTCCGGAATGACGGACGATATGATGAAAGGACACATTTAATTCATCCAGCATGGCGAAATACTGCGGGCTGTCCTTGCTCCAGTCGTCGGAGAACCGCGGCTCATTCAGACTCTCGAACATCAGGCTGTCCGGATAATTCTTGAAATGCCCGGCAATCTGTGTCCAGGCGGCATTGAATCTGGCCAGCACCTCATCATGCTCCGCTGCCATGTTCATCACCCAGTTACTGTCATGATGAAGATTAATAATCACATGAAGGTTCGCAGCCAGCGACCAGTCAACCACCTCCTGAATCCGGGCCATGAAGTCCTGCCGGATTGCATAATCAGGAGCATCGCCCATCCGGTGCTTCCAGGTAACCGGGATACGGATGCTCTTATAGCCCTCCGCCGCCAGCTGCCCGATGAAGGCCTCGGTCACGGCCGGGTTCCCCCATGAAGTTTCGTCCCCGGAGGCCTCGAAGGTATTCCCCAGGTTCCAGCCCGGTCCGAGCGATTCTACATAAGCCTGCAGGGCACTCTTCTTCTCTTGGGATTCCGCCTGCGCAGGAACTGCCGTCACCATGACAGCCAGCAGCAGTATACAGGTAATGAAGAATGAGCGTTTCAGCTTCATCTCAGGCTCCCTTCCTAATCACTTCTAAAATATACGAGCTCATTCAACTGCTGCTTAATTCGTCCTCGTCCCTCAGATTTAGCAGCTCATCCTTCGTCTGGATCAGCCGATAATTCCGCTGCGTTCCACACTCTCTACGAAGTAACGCTGCACCACCATATACAAGGTAATCAGCGGAAGAATCGCCAGCAGGATGCCGGTATCGATAATCATCGCTACATGATTGGGGTCTGCCTTGACACCCGATCCCCCGCCTACCCCCAGCAGTCCCGGCAGCAGGGCATTGGCCTGCGCGGCCAGCGAGCTGACCTTCGTAGGCATAAGTGCAATTTCACTCATGAACAGCGAGGTGAAGAAGGTATCGTTATACTGCCAGACGAAGCAGAACAGGATCACCGTAATCATCGGCGAGACCGCATTGGGCAGCATGATCCGCAGGAATGTCTTCACTCCCCCTGCACCGTCAATCAGCGCCGCTTCCTCAATCTCCTTCGGCATCCCCTTGAAGAACTGGCGGAAAATATAAATGAACAACCCCGCCTTAAGTCCGATGGCTGTCGCGGATGTAATCATTGAAGGCCAATACGTATTCAGCAGATTTATGCCGCTTTTCCCAGTAATCAAATGAATAATCCCCATAATGTCAAAGCTTCTGAAATGCAGGTACATCGGCACCATCAGCGTGCTGGTAGGGACAAGCAGGGTCAGAATGACTAGCGCGAACAGGATGTTGCTTCCCGGAAAGCTGAACCGGGCGAAGCCGTAACCGGCCAAAGCGCAGGAAGCCGTGGTCAGCACCGTAGTCACTACGACGAAGAGCAGCGTATTCCCCAGCAGCGGGAAGTAGTCCAGAATCTGCATCGCCATTCTGATGTTATCCATAGTGTAGTGGACCGGAATCATATAAATCGTCGGATTGTAGATATCCGCTTTATCCTTGAAGGCGATCGAGAACTTCATAAGCAGCGGGTAAATAATGATGAAGGAGATCCCGATGACCAGCGCATAGCGGAACAGTGCGTATAGAAGATCCACTGCTTTGCCTTTTAGCTTATGGACTCTATGGTGATTCGCCTCCCTATGAGCAGGCTGAACAGATTGAGGAGCTTGCATAGCCATATCCTCCTTTGCGATTCATCAATTGTAATGCACTCTTTTGGACAGCACGTATCCTACAATAATCAGGACGATGCTAATAATTAACGTATAGATCCACGACATGGCCGCACTGAGACCAAAGTTCTGGGTGGTGAACGCGGTGGTGAAGATCATTTGCGTTACTTTGCTGCCCGTGAAGGAATCAATAATGGTGTAGATCACATTGGTCAGGATAAGCGGGCTTACCAGCGGGAAGGTGATTTTCCAAAAGGATTCATAAGCGGTCGCCCCTTCAATCTTCGCTACCTCGTACATCGCCCCCGGCACAGACTGCAGCGCGGCCAGGAAGATTAGAATCTGTACACCCGAGCTTGTAATAATCTCGTAGATCCGCAGGATAGCATCCACAATGTAATCCACGAACGAGAGCGGCAGACCGATATCACTCAGAATCATCACCATAGACATGACATTGTACTGTGAGCCGGATTGACCGAGTTCATTCACAGCCGTGGCATCCCCCACCAGATTGATCAGTCCGGAAGCTTCTGCCGCCGATATCGCATTCGAAGCCAGAATAACCGGCAGGAAGAATATCGCACGGGCCAGAACTCTCCCCCGGAA
Source organism: Paenibacillus sp. FSL H8-0259 (assembly GCF_037963255.1). Taxonomy (NCBI): domain Bacteria; kingdom Bacillati; phylum Bacillota; class Bacilli; order Caryophanales; family Paenibacillaceae; genus Paenibacillus; species Paenibacillus sp. FSL H8-0259. Next base: position 1,138,662 of record NZ_CP150147.1, on the reverse strand, counting down.
TTTCTGATTCAGCAGCGTTGCCGAGAACAGGCTGAAGAACAGGATCATCGGAACGTTAAGCACCATATCCCTGACGGATTCGGTGAGTACGCGGTTGAAGGTGGCATCTACAAACAACGCATTGTTGAAATTAGACCAGCCCACCCAGTCCAGTGTGAACCCGGTCGGATCGACATTTAATTTGCTGAAGCTGAATTTGATGGACTGAATGAGCGGAGCCGCGAACATGAATACGAATCCAAGCAGCCACGGCGTAATAAAGGCGATTCCCAGCCAAGAGCGCTTGTGATTTAAGCTGAGCTTGCTCCCCCTCATGACTGCCCACCTTCTATCCCATATTGTCCGGCTCCGACAGTGAAGCCGTGTACGGAGACTGGCATGTCTGTGTAATTTACATAGATTGAAATCCCGTTGCTGTACTGCACCTCCACAACACCCTCCTGATGACGTATGTGATTCACAATCTGCGCGTTCTGTACCGGAGAGAGCACTTTACTGACTTCCTTGTACAGCGAAACCGCCTGACCGTACCAATCCTGATAACTTGTGGCATACATGTCGTCAAAATGAGTGTATTTCAGCTTGGAGGACGGCTCATACGACCAGGAGAAATGCGGCGCAGCCCCAAGCTCAATAGAGCGGAGCAGCTGCACCTTGAGATCCTGCTCATCGTTCAGATTCACCGGCGTCCCCGTATAGCTGATGTAACCATGGACAACCATTTCATAGAACGGGATTTCTTCATCCGTCAGCACGAAGCCGCTGGAGGCTGTTGGCACATTGATCAGATGATCCGAGTAAGGCCATGCATACGCATTGCCTCCGGCGACCATCGTCTGGCCTATGCTCTGATCCAGCTTGCCCAGCTGCTCCTCTACAATTTGTTTGGCCGTCTCCCGCTGAATGACCCGGCTGACCCTGAAATCCGAGCTGAGCACACTGCCGAGATCCCGCAAGGATACGCCGTTGAACCCATAAGCTTTATACTTGCTCATGAATGTGTCTACATAATAGGGCAGCTTGGCCGGGGACAACAGATAGTAGCTTCCTAGCGTCATATCCATCCGGTTCAAGGCCCGGTTGTACGGATAGAGCTCCGCTTCTTCCCGGGTCACGAACCGCGAGGCATCGGAGGAAGGCGTGAAGCCGCCATCATCGTGATAAATCTTCTGGAAGGCCACATCCGGGAATAACATACCTCCTGCCTGTTCCAGCTGCTCTGATAATTCAAGAAGCTCCGCTTTGCTGCCGAGAACACTTTCCGTCTTCAGCTTATCCGGTGTAGCGTGATTCACACCTTTGGCAGACCAGCCGGCATAGCGCATAAGCAGCCGGTCAACACCATCCTGCTTCAATTGCTCTGCAATCTGCGCCGCCTGTCCGAAGGTGGTCATGGCAATCTCGGACCGGTAAGGGACGCCGAGGAACGACTTCTGCTTGTCAACCGCCCCCAGCATATCGAGATACAAGGGAATATCCTGCCCGGCTTCCAGGGGCTGCAGCACCTGCTCCGCCGCCAGCTTATTCCGGTACAGCTCAGCCATTCCTGAATAATTGGCTTTATCTTTACCGAGGAAGCTGTAGCGGACCTCAATATCGCCTTTGTAAATCTCATCATTTAACAGCTGGATTTCCTGAATGGTAGAACCCGTATACAGCTCAAGCTCATCCTCCCCCCGCAGGGTGTAGCTGCTGTGGATGAAGTTGTAGGAGTTCTTCTTGCCGCTGATATCTGCGGCAATGCTGGCTATGGCATCGCCTTTCTCGATCACGGCAAACCATGCGGCATCCTCTGTTTTCAGGCCAAAGACCGGCATTCTGGCACTCTCGCTGACCTGCCCGCGTCTATAGCTGTTATCATTCGGGTCCGGGCCGTATACACGCTGTACATACTGCTCTTCCTTCACTTTTCCGTTATTCAGATAGATCAGGCTGCCGGAGCCGTCCGGAACGAACATGTAGCCGTCGCTCTGCTGATCCGCAGCTCCGAACATATTCAGCAGCTCCAGGCTGCGAATCTGATATTCACCGCTCTCCTTGACCTGGTTCACAGGAATAGTTACTACCAGCGACCCTGCATCCAGCCGGTATTCCAGCGGAATGATGAAGTTCGGCTTGCTTGCTCCGGAGCCGCCCTCCACTCCGTTCTCCTTATTATCGAAGGCCAGATCTTCCGCAGAATAACCGGATTTGTTGAAGGCCGCAGTCATTTTGCTCAGCACCAGCGGCTTCGAGACCTGGGCATCAATGCGTTCCAGAACTTCCGGGTCACCTTCTTTCGGATAATAACGCTGCCCTACATACTTGGCGCTGGACGCATCCAGATTAGCCTGGACCTTCTCTTCCATTCTTGTCTTGCTGATGAACTTAGGCAGCGCATCAATCCCGATCGATGTATCTCCAATCGTATATACAATCCGCAGCCCGTTCTTAATGCTCTCAGCAGTGAATTGTTTGCTGCTGATACTCTGGGCGAAGTTCGTATAGGATTCAAGCGTCCCTATAGAGTCGCGGAACAGTACGTTCAGCTGCGAGGACAGCAGCTCCTTCTCGAATCCCGAAGCCAGGGTATCCTGCCCGCGGCCCGACGGATTGCTGTACCAGATCTGACCATGGCTTTTATCCTTCACGGCAATTTCCGTTGTCTCAGGATTGAAGTATAAGGACAGCTCAGATTCATCTGCTGCAAGCTGCATGCCCGGTATACCCCCGGACGAATCCGGCAGTGCGGTGAACCCGGTTCCGGCCTCCAGCTCATCTGTTACTTCCATATAGGCCGAGGCTTCCACCGCCTTCACTCCGCGTGAGGAGAAGAATACGGCAGAACCGGCAAGAATAAGCATGACTGCGGCACAGGCGAGCACCGCGACCAGCATTTTACGATTTTTCACAGGTGCGGCCTCCTTTACGTACGGAAAATTAATTCCCGGTAAATGTTAACGAAGAATTCTATAATCTGCTGAAGCATGCTTAATACGAGCGTCCCCAGAAACACGACAATTCCCATGACAATAACCGTGAGCAGCATCGTGACTATGGTTTTGAGCACGGTATATTGATGAACGGTCATAATGCCGACGAATAATAACGCGACGAACCATATGGAGGATATCGTCATCATCAGATAATAGAAGGCTGTTTCTTCCTCCGCCATAAACCGGCTGGCCAGGATCATCGGCACATAAATGATTACAATCGGAACTAGCGCATAGGCTGTAGCCATCATAATTTCTTTGAATTTGCCTTCCCCGTCCATGAGTGTGGTGATCGCCCAGTTGGAGAGGCACCACAGGAAGAAGGGAAAGATAATCGTGAACAATTGCGTGATGCTGTTCAGATGCCGGGGGTCGTTATAATTCACCAGGAAACCCGCAAACTGATCCTTCAGGATCATCGAAATCACGACCAGCAGCAGAATCGTCAACGCGACCCGGACCTTCCCTTTGCCTTCGTACTTCATATCCCAAAAGCTGTCAAACGGATGCACAATGAGGTGCAGCGGGAATTTAATGAAATCCTGCCTCATGGGCGTTCCCCTCCTTAAGGTTTGGCGAAGCCTGCCTGGACGCGGTTAACCGCCGCTTCCTTCTCCAGAAGCTGAAGAGCTTATAAGACAGCCAAGCCAGCACCAGGATCATTACCGCTGTCAGGAAGGTTCCGAAATGCTCCTGCATGACTTCTCTCCGGTACCGTTTGAAGGCTACTGAATACCCGTCACGGTCCATTCCGAGCTTGAAATATTTAAGCGCCTCTTTGTTGTTTTTGTCCATCAGCAAGGACTTGCCAATGCCGATATACGCGATATCGTAGTTGGAGTTCAGCTTCAGGACTTCCCTCCATACCGGCACAGCGAGCGTATCTTCACCATTGTAGTGATACCCCACCGCTTCATTGACGCTTGTGCCGAACCGGGTCGGCCTGAACACGACAATGTTGCCTTTCCCCCGGTCCAGTACGAGCTGGTTCCCTTGGGAGAACTCTACCGCTACCGGTATTTTGAAGGTCCCGGTCTGGTTGCCTTTGCCTCCGTAGACATAGAGAAGATCACCTTCATCGTTATACGTGAACACCTTGCCCTGATTGGCATCAAGCGCACTGTACATCCCGTTCCCCAGCACTTTAATATCTGTGAACTTGGACGGTCCATCCGCCCTCCGGTACCGGATATCGCCTTTAATGTCGAAATATCCGAACCGCTTCAGTACATCCTCCCCGGAGGGATTCAGCCGTTTGATCGGCTCCTGCGAGCCCGGATCAATATTCGTCGCATAGAGGAAACCTTTGGCATCCACATCAACATTGGAGAATTCTGTAGGCACAAACAGCGCCATCTGGGCTTTCTGCGCTTTGGTCGAGACCAGCCGCCACAAATATTCGGCATAATCACGCTGCACTTTGTTCGTGCCGACGTAGCCGATAAATTCACCGTTCTTATCAAACTGCATGATCCCTTCGAAGATCCCTTTAGCGATGACATAGACACGTTTAGCCTGATCCACAGTCACTTTCACGGGAATAAACTTGAAGTCTGCCGGCAAAATATCAGACGCCGGCTTCTCCACCATGCCGAGCAGCTCCCCTTCCGGGGACAGGATCACCACACGCCCGTTATCCGTATCGGCAACATACAAATTGCCGTCTTCCGTAATGTACAATCCGGATGGATTCTTGAATGTATCCTCCGTGCCCAGATTATCGAATCCGGTAATGACCTTAACGACCTTCCAGTCCGGGTCCAGGCAAATAATCCGCCCGTTCCCGCTGTCGGCTATATAGATCAGTCCGCTTGCCGCCACGGCCATGTCGCCGGGTTCCCGGAAATCACCTACCCCCAGATCCTTGCCGGACAGGGTCCGGTCAGGGATATACGCCGCAGGAGCGGGCACCGCTTCTTCCCAATAGTTATAGTTGTAGCTCTCATAAGGCGCAGATTCTGCATACGCCGGCGCGGGAGCTGCATACACAATCAGCAGGGATGCCGCCATAAGTGACAGCAGCCATTTTTTTGCGATCAACTGCGTTCCCCCCCTTAATCCTTCATTCCCGAAGTTGCCATGGTCTCTATAATCCGGCTCTGCGAGAACACAAACAGCGTGATCGGCACGCTCATCAGAATGAGGGCCACCGCTGCCGCCGGACCGGAACGGGCAATCCCCCCTGCAACCACCTGGCCCGCTGCAAAGTGCAGTGATTTCAGCTGTTCACTGTAGATGAACCCGTTGCCGTCACTGCCCCAGAGAATCTGGAATAACAGAATGATGAGCGTCAGCCAGGCCGGCTTGACGTTAGGCATCACGATCGACCAGAAAATGCGGTATTCACTCGCCCCGTCAATTTTGGCCGCTTCCAGCAGCACATCGGGAATCTGCTCCATGAATTGCTTCATCAGATAGAGCCCCAGTGAATAGGCAAAGGCCGGTATGATAACTGCCCAGTACGTATCGATGAGGCCCAGCCAGGACATGATCATATAGTTTGGCATAGCCGTCACCGCCGGTGTGAACATCAGCGAGAGGACAACGATGCTGAACAGTGCTTTTTTGCCGGGAAAATGATGTTTGGCCAGAGGGTACGCTGCCGCCGAAGCCAGCAGGACATGCCCGATAATCCCAGCACCGGTAATGAACACCGTGTTGAAAATATACCGGGAAAACGGCACCCATGAATTCCCCAGCAGGTTGAACAGATCGATAAAGTTGTTCATCGTCGGGTGCCGGACAAACAGGGTCGGCGGGAAGATGAAGATTTCGTCCAGCGGCTTGAACGCATTATTAATCGCATACACCAGCGGCAAAATCATAAACGCCCCGAATACAGTAAGCAGGGCAAATAAAGAGAAGGTGCCCCAGGCAGAGCGGTTCACCCGCTTCTTGGGCATCCGTAAAGGCCGGTTTAACCGTTTGGAACCTATTTGAAAGGGGGTATTCATGTCTTCTATTCACCCACCTTTCTAAGAAGCTTCTGCACCACCAGGTTGGTGCCTACCATGATGAAGAACAATACAGTAGCAATCGCTGAAGCATAGCCCATCTCGAACCTTGTGGTGCCAAAGTCGATCAGGTGCGTCACGATGGTCTCCGCTGCATAGTTCACGCTCGGGAACCCGGCCAGGGCAATCGAAACATCAGCTACGGCGAACGCGGTCGTAATCTGGATGACAGCACCGAACATCAGCTGCGGGCGCATGGAAGGCAAGGTGATATACCAGAGCTCCTGCCAGCGGTTCTTGATTCCGTCCACGGCTCCCGCTTCGTATAAGGTTCCATCCACGGTCTGCAGTCCGGCAATGAAGGTCAGGAAGCCCGTTCCCAGACTGAGCCATAACTGGACCAGGATGATGATCGGCATAATATAGCCTTCTGTCTTCAGCCACTGGATCGGTTCCAGAATGAAGCCGAACTTCAGCAGCAACCCGTTCATGATCCCGTACCGGTCCCCGGAGAAGATCATCAGCCAGATGAAATAGACATTTCCCGAGATGGACGGGGCATAGAACACGAGCGTCATTACAGCTCTAAGCTTCGGTGACAGCTCATTGATGATCCAGGCGAACACGAAACAGGCGATATAGCTTATCGGACCTGTAATTACTGCGAACAGCAGTGTGTTCTTGAGGGCAATCAGGAATACATCATCCTCCAAAAAAAGACGCGTGTAGTTCTGCCACCCAATGAACTTCGGAAATTCCAGCATATTGAAATATGTGAAGCTAAGTACAACCGAGACCAATACCGGCAGCACCGTAAATACGGCGAACAACAGCATATACGGCGCCATCAGAATGTACGAATGCTTATTCGCTCTCATCTGCTGCCATTTCAGGCTCCACCAAGTTTGCACGCTTGACTCTCCCCCTTACCGCTATAGACCAAACTCTTTGCGTTTGGTGGTGATTTCGTCCTGAATATACTGGACATAGTCCATGATGGATTCCCTGGCTTCCACACCGCCGACCACTGTTTTGTAAAAAGCATTAAACAAATGCCGGCCTGTGAAATATCCGCCCGGAACCTCAGGAACCCCTTCCGCCCATTCGAACTGGGCTTTCAGATTCTCGTAATCGGCGATCGGCCAAGGCAAGCTGTCCAGCGCTTTGATATTCGCTGTCGGATAACGTGCGGCAGCACCCATCAAGCCTTCCATCTCACGCCCGAACACCGTCTGGGTCTGTTCACTCGTCCACCACTTCATGAATTCCCAGGACGCATCCTTGTCCTTTGCTTTATCCAGCATTACGACTGCACTGCCGCCACTGGAGACTGTGCGGTCCAGCGTACCGTCTTCCTTCACGGTTCCGGGGATCGGCACGAAGCCCCACATGCCCCTGATCTCCGGAGCAAAGACAGACAGCTGGTTGTATAAGGTATAATCCGCGATGCCGATCGGCATTTCACCTGTACGGAAACGGTTGGCAAAGTCATATTCGCGTTCCAGCTTGTAATCGGTATAGAATTCGCTCCATTGCTTGAAGGTCTCGATTCCGGTACGCGAATCCAGATCTGACGCTTTGCCGCCATCGCGGTAGAATTGCCCGCCATTCTGGAACAGCAGTGCGGCAAACATCGAGTTCGGCGGGATGTTCTGTCCCTGCACTGCCGATTGGACCACTACGGGCAGGCCAAACTGCATATGATTCTTGCTGAGCACCGCGAGCAGTGTGGATACCTCATCCCAGGTCTGCGGAACCTCAAGCTCCAGCTCCTGCAGAATGTCCTTGCGGTAGAAGAGCATATTGAAAGTCTGGGTCTCAGGCAGGGCATAGACACCGCTGTCATACCGGTAAGGCAGCACCGCACTCTCGCGGAAACGTGTGCTCACTTCCCCGAAATCCGCAAACTGCGTCAGATCTGCCGCCGCATTGCGCATTGCAAAGTTAACCGGCAGATCATTGCCGATCTGCATTGCCACATCCGGCCCTTGTCCGGCCAGGGTCGCCGGAAGCAGCGTGGTCATGTTGACCAGCTTCAGATTGACATTAATCCCGGTGGCTGCGGTGAACGTCTCATCGATCATCGCCTTCATCGTATTGGCCTGATCCCGTCCGCTGCCGATCCATACGGTTACCGACTTCTGGTCATCCTCATCCGACACATTGCCGATCTGGTTGTAGTCGGTGAAGAAGGACGTGAAGAAGGACGCCGTCTCATGCTTCAGCTTCGCGCCGAAGCCCATCCCTTTCTTCGAGAGCTTCTGATCAGGTGAAGCTATGTAGAGCGCATCCACTTCAAGCGGCTGCTCTCTTGCCGTCTGGACCCAGGTGCCGAGTCCGCCGGTATTCGTCTTGTAGGCGGTAAGTCTTTTGGGGACCGTATCCGGGTCCTCAATCATCTCGTCCAGCTGCTCGGCCATCGTCTTGAGCAGCGCTTCCTGATCACTGGATTGTCCGGATAAACGGACCAGTTCCTTCGCAATCCCCTTCAGGCGGTCGCGCTCCGCAGCGAATACCTCCAGGAGGCCCGGAATCTTCCGGTCCAGCTGGTAATCCCGGTACTCATCCGGCTTCGTTCCGGTAATCATCAGAATCTTGCGGTACATGGAGTTGAGATTGTACAGGCTGTTCTCTACCTCACGGATGAGCGGGGCGAACTCGCCAAGGCTAACCTCAAGCCTTACGACATGCTTCCCTTGTTCGAGCTTGTATAGATAGGGCTCATTGCCGCCCATAATGTCCAGCCGATAAGAGCTTTTATACCGGAAAGGAACCTTGGCCATTTCCGCAAACGGGACGGTACCATCAATGGTCAGCTTCCGGGTTGAATAGATTCCCCGCACATAATTCTGCTGCGTCTTGAAGGCCAGCTTATAGAATCCGGTCTCAGGCACATTCACTTCCCATTCGATCCACTGACCCGGTATCCGCCAGTTCAGCCCGCCAATCGTGTTAATTTTGATTACAGAAGAACTGTACGGAGTCACTGCCGGGCTCGAACGCTCATTCAGCGGGTACAACGTCGGGGAGGATTTCGCCGTTGCGTCTTCTGCCTGAACGGTCAGGAGCTGGCCGCTTACGGCCTGCATGCCTTCGGAGTCCCATGCTTTCTTCGCTTCTTCGTACGGCAACGGTGCACTTTGCCTGAACAGCTTCAGCTGCTTAATCAGTACAGGTTCTCTTGAAGATTCCAGCGTTAGCGTATGTGTGCCGGCGCTGAAATAAAATAAAAACGGCTCATTCTCATAACCGTCGGAGTCCTGAAACGCCTTCTCGCTCCAGACCGGCCGCTCCACCTGCCTTGGCCGCAGGTCGTTGCCCTGGTTGTCCTGGACCAGCTGATCAGACTGATTATCCCAAATCCGGTCAAACTGCAGGAACGCCGCCTCCTTGAAAGGGAGCTGCCCGTCAATATAGAAGGCGCGCTCAATAGCCGAACTTTTCCCTTCGACGGGATAGTACAGCATCGACAGGTTATAGAAGCCGGCTTCCTTAATTTGAACAGTCCACTCGGCCTTGCCGGTTTCACCGGTTAACAGCGCTTCACCGGCCATACCTTCGTAATCGGACCACTTCTCGAAGCCGCCGCCTTCTACACGGCTATAGTCAGCCGCCTCCAGAATAATTTCCTGATCAGGTCTGGGAGCGTCCTTATGTTCAGCCAGATAGGCAACGTATTTATTCCCGGTATTCACCGCAATCCCGGAGGTAACGCCGGGAACCTGCTCTTCTGCAGAGACAGCCTTCTTCGTGCCAGTCTCCGCCTGTACATTCAAGCCTGCCGGAAGCATGATCAGCAATGCTACAGCAGCAAGCATTATATTCTTGGCTATTTTGGATTGACGCTTTTTATCTGTCACCAGAAGTCCTCCTTACAAGCGGAAATCTTATATCCATACAATAGGGGGAGTCACCAAGACATCCCCCCGTTGTTATGACGATCCGGAACCCTCCTATTACTTGCCTAGCTTAGCAATGGAAGCTTCTGCTTCCGGCTTATACTTCTCGGCAGTCGCAGTAACCGATTGATTGTCTACAATAATGTCCTTCATATAACCGTAAGTCGGATATTCCGGGTAAGCGGTTTCAAGCAGGATCTGGCCTGTGTTATTGATATGTTCATGCATCATAGCGACATCTTCTTCATGTGCGTAGATACTTTCCAGCCATTCCTGGCTAGGGAAATCACCGGTTTGTGTAATATCATAGGTATCTTCAAAAGCCTGATAGACCGCCTGCGGATCTTTCACACCTTTGGGAACGAAGAATGCATTCTTGCCGTTATCGGCATAGGTAACTTCAGGCGATCCGGAAGGTCCGTTCGGGAAAGGAACCACACCGAAATCGAAGGTCAGATCGCCCAGGTTCCAGATCGGAGCCGGGAACATCGCTACATCGCCATCCTTGAAGGTATTGAATTCGTCATAGCCGACTTTGTCTGCGCCTTTGACTTTGACTACGTTCTCTACGTTGTATAGACGGTTAATGAATTCAGCCGCCTCAATAACCTTCGGATCAGTCAGACCCTGAGTGCTTGTTGCTTCATCCACCAGCTTGCCGCCGTTGGCAGCGGAGAAGTTGCGCAGCATATCGATTGCCCAGCCCGAGAAGCCGTAAGTATCGATTTTGCCGTCATTGTCCGTATCCTTGGTGGCCTGCTTGGCAACTTCAACGAACTTCTCCCAATTCCATTGTCCGCTGGCATACAGCTCCTGCAGGTCAGGAAGCCCCAGCTTCTTGAACAAATCACGGTTGTAGTGAATACCGGCTCCCCCAACGCCAGGTTCAGCGAAGGCATAGTCCTCATTAGCAATTTTAGGCGCCTTCACCAGCAGATTAGCCTCGTTGTTGATATTGGAAGCCGCTGTTGTATATTCGCTTACTTTCATCAGCTGTCCCTTGAGGATCGCAGGCCAGGCCGAGTTGTACTCCATAATTACGATATCAGCAAAAGGTTCACCCGTAAGCGCGGTTGCCGTGAATTTGGGCATGAATTCTTCGAAGGGAACATTTACAAATTCGAACTTGCAGTTGTACTTTTGCTCCACTTCAGTAATCTTGGCCAGACGTTCCTTCTCGGATGCGGAATTGCCCGCAGGCTTCAGATCCCACCAGGCCGCTACCTTAATTACACGTCCGCCCATATCAACAGGTGCTGCCGTCGGTTCCGCTGTTGCTTCTGCCACTGCCTCTGTAGCAGCAGGCTCAGCCGTCGCATTTGCCTTGGTATTATTGGCTGCATTGTTGCCGCCGCTGCAGGCTGTAAGTAAAAAAACAAAACACAATAATAAAACTGAATACCCCTTTATCTTTCTCATCCGTCAAACCTCCCATGATAATTGATAAATGATGAATACGTCAGTACTGCCACATCTCTTATAAAGCGCTTACAATGCTGGTTAAAAAAATAACAAAAGCCCATTTACCTTTGTTTGTTTTTCACACCGCCCCTATTTGTTATTGTTTATTTGTTTTTCTTAGCATAACAAATATTACCACCGGGCAGGAAGATGGTCAATAATATTTTATTAAAAATCCTTATTTTAACATAATAAAGGCTTGTTTACGTGGGAAAACCGCTTATCTCTTGTTGAAGTCGTACAACAGTGTTATCTTTATCATAACAAAATAACATTATATAAAAACAAAAAGATAATATAAAACTATAATCATAATAACAGATAGATTCATAGGCAAAACCATTTTCAGAAAACTAAAAAAAACAAGTGTTAGTCTACTCTTCTTCATGTAAAATTGGAATGTAGTTCTTCTGAAGAGACTAAATAAACTGACTAAAGTAGGATGATTTCATGCGGCGTAAAGTAACTATCCAATCCATAGCAGATTTTACGGGGCTATCTAAATTTGCAGTGTCACGGGCATTATCCGGCAAACCCGGTGTAAGCACACAGACCAGAGATATGATTTTCAAAGCCGCAGGGCAGCTCGGATACTTTAAAGACTCAACCGCTGCGCAGCCTCCGGGTGAGCTTATTGATCTGGATGCCCGCAAATGGTCGGGAACCATTCTGATCTTATTTCCCAACATCCGCTACCAGAATCCGGACTCCTTATATTGGGGCCCGCTGTTCAACGGCATCTCTACCCGGCTGGATCAGCGGGGCATTAATGTGCTAACGCTGACAGAGCCCAAAGATGATTCAATGTTCTCGCTCCTCAATCCCGAGGCCATCATGGGGGTCATTACAGTCGGCTCCATTTCCACACCGATTCTGGCAGAGATCAGGAGTCTCGGCATTCCGGTCATGATGGTGGATCACTACGATCCCAGCTTTCCGTGCGATTCTATCTTTACCGATAATCTGTCCTGCATGAGAGAACTGATGAACCTTGTCATCAAAAAGGGCTACCGCAACTACCAGTTCCTCGGCAACATCCGTGATGCCCAGAGCTTCTATGAACGGTTCCTGGTCTTCCGGGCCTCACTTGAGGATAACGAGATCGAACTTAAGCAGAACCCTTCCCTTAACGGGCCGGAAATTGATAATTTCCGGGAAACCTTCACTGCGGCTGTTACCGAACACGGTCTGCCCGAGGTTTTTGTATGTGCTAATGATATCTACGCTTTGTTCGCCCTGGAGACGATGGAGATTATGGGTATGCCCGTTCCTGACAATCTGGTGTTTACCGGTTTCGATAATACGCACCCCAACCTGCCGTTCCTGGCAACCGTTAATGTAAACAAGCAGCTGCTCGGTACAAGAGCTGTAGATCATATGCTGTGGAGAATCCTGAATCCGGGTACAAGCTATGAGAAGATCCTGATTCAGGCAGATCTTATTGTCAGGGACTGAGGAAGGTAAGCCGGGCGTATGTTGCCGAACATAATTACTACGGGTAAATCAAGAGGGAGCTTAGCGGCTGCGCATGGAGCTAGCCATTCTACCACTGGAACTTCGGCGGGGCCTCATGGCCCATCCAGCTGTGAAACGGACTGAGATTCCTCTATCCTGCACGATCTGGGGATATTGCGGGGGATTCGGACTGAGATTCCGCTAAGTCTCCTAATCATCCTCCTTTTAAGCTCAAAAGAACAACATAACGGAATCTCAGTCCGTTTCAGCCTTATTATGAGGTTTTTTGGAGAAATAAGGGAATCTCAGTCCGCTCAGACCTCCATCTAAAGGTGGTAATGATATATGGCTGCTTCAGACTTTTCATGACATTGAAGCCTATAAAGAGAAGCTTGCCAGGTTTCTTAATCCCGTAAATAATCAACTAAGCTAACTACAACTAAAATCACAAAACAGCGGCAATCCAGGACCTGTTGTCCCGGGCTGCCGCTGTTTCTGTTTACCAGAATTTAGCGCAAAGCTTCTATTATTTAATCTGTTCCATGAACGCCTTATAATCCTGAACGATCTCTTTAGACAGGGTGTGGTGTAGGTAATGCTCCCCTTCAAGCGGGATCAGTTTGCCGTGCACAGAATCCTTCACTTGCCCTTCATGCAGCGTCTGCCAGCCATCAACATCTGTATTATTAGCCTGTATGAAGAGGAGCAGCGGGAGCTCCTTAGGGAATGCCAAAGCCTGAGCCGCTGTAAAGTTATCATTGAAATGTTTCATTTCATTCATAGTAGTATCGTTGCTGGAGTTTTTATTCGAGATCATTTTCATCTGCTGCTTGATCTGATCATCATATGGCAGTCCGGCATACGGGTCACCGCTCAGCTTCTTGAGCATTCTCATCAGACCTGAGTTGTCCAGAAACTTAAACAGTCCGATGGGCATTTCAGCATCCATCCCGCCTTGTGTCGGCACACTGCTGTCGATTCCGACAAAAGCAGTCACTTCGTCTGTGTACTTGTTCACATAATCCAGTCCGTATATGCCGGCAATGGAATGCCCCATCAGCGTGTAACGGTTAATACCCAGCTGCTGCAATGCCTCATGAATTTCACTGGCAATATTATCGTTAGTCCGTTCCTTATCGGTTCCATCACTTAATCCATAGCCGAACGGCTCAACCGCTACTACCGTGTAATGCGGAGACAGCTCATCGATCAGAGGTTTGAAATCCAGTGCCGGAGCGCCCGTGCCATAACCAGGCAGCAGCACCACAGTTTCCTCGCCCGTCCCTTGAATCAGTACATTCATCTTTTTGCCGTCTACAGGCACCAGCTGGCCGTAAGACTCAATTTTCCCCTGCTCCGATTTGCTGCTGATAATATTCACTACAAACACAACAGCTAAAAAAAGCACTATGGCGATCATTATGGCCGCAATAGATTTAAGCGTAACCCTAAGCCATTTTTTCATTATACATGCACCTGTCCTTATCGTTTGATTAAGATCCTTACGAACCAATAAGGTAAGCTTACACAATGAAGATGTACTCCCCGTGACGGCAATATGAACTGAATATGAACAGCTGCATACAAGTGGAAACGGCTACGCCGTCCTATAAGGACGGGGTGTTTCAGCGAGCAATAGAAGGATAAGTTACCGTGCGAAACATATAAATTCTTATATTTGAACAAAATCACCTTTATGGGTGAATCAGGGGCACTTCTGACCCTCATTTCCTCTTGCCGCTCACTTTCGGCAGATTCAGGGGCACTTCTGACCCTCATTCCCGCTTGCCGCCCACTTTCGGCGGATTCAGGGGTACTTCTGACCCTCATTCCTGCTTGCCGCCCACTTTCGGCGGATTCAGAGGGATTTATCCCTTTAATTTCCCCGTGCCGCCCACTTTCGGCGAATTCAGAGGGATTTATCCCTTTAATTTACCCATGCCGCTCACTTTCGGCAGATTCAGAGGGATTTATCCCTTTAATTTCTCCATGTCGCCCACTTTCGGCGGAATCAGAGGGATTTATCCCTTAAATTTCCCCATGCCGCTCACTTTCGGCGGATTTAGAGGGATTTATCCCTTTAATTTCCCCGTGCCGCCCACTTTCGGTGGATTTAGAGGGATTTATCCCTTTAATTTCCCCATGCCGCTCACTTACGGCGGAACCAGAGGGATTTATCCCTTTAATTTACCCATGCCGCTCACTTTCGGCGGAATCAGTGGAATTCCGGTCACAAGCACTAATTCGTCCTCTATAGACGGTTCCTGCTCCAAATTCCAATGTAACTTATCCACAATATTATGCACATATTATCCACAATAGACGAGTAGCATGATTTTCCAGTCAATGAAAAAAAGCTGAGGCAACCTGCACAAGCCAAAGCTTGAGCAGGTTGCCTCAGCATGAACAGACTAATCCGCCGGTGCAGATACCGGCAGGGTGACAATGAAGCTCGCGCCCCGTCCCGGCTCACTCTCCACCCGGATATCACCTTGATGGAGCAAGACGATTTGCTTAACAATGGCCAGTCCCATACCGCTTCCGTTATACTGGCGGCTGTGGGAACGGTCGGCCTTGAAGAACCGTTCGAAGATCCGCTTCTGGTCCTCAGGCAAGATCCCGATGCCCGTGTCGGATATCCGCACGGTCACGTTCTTATAATCTTGCTTAATACTGACGCTGATCACACCGCCATCCCTGGAGAATTTGATGCTGTTCCCAAGCAGATTCGTCCACACCTGATTGAATTGATCATGGTCAGCCGTCAGCCGGACGGCCTTCAGATGAAGCTCGAAGCTGATGCTGCGGGCCGACCATTGCGGCTGGAGTGCCACGATCACCCGTCTGATCTGTTCATCCAGGCTGAACGTGGTGAGCTGGAGCTGCTGTGACTGCGATTCAAGCAGACTCAGCTTCAGCAGACTGTCGCTCATCTTGGACATCCGCTCCGCTTCGCTGATGATAATATCCAGATAACGGTTCCGCTCGCCCTCCGGGATATTCATCTGCTTAAGCGCCAGCGCATACCCGGATATGGAGGTCAGCGGTGACTGAACCTCATGCGACACATTGGTGACGAATTCCCTGCGCATCTGCTCCAGTTGCTGCAGATCACGCATCATCTCTTCGAAGCTGCGCGCCAAAGTACCAAGCTCACCCTTCTGCTTAATATTCAGCTTCACATTGAAGTCTCCGGCTGCGATCCGCCGGGTCGCGGTGGTCAGCTTTTTGATCGGCCGGACGAGGAACATAGCAGCCACCAGAATCACAAGACTTCCTGATCCTAGCGAATAGAGCGAAAAGTTCAGAAGCCATTTCAGCAAAAAAGGGGTGGACGGGGGACCGGTGGATTCTACAAACAGCGCTTTCGTTCCTGCATCCGTCGGGAGCGGCAGCCCCAGAAGAATAGTGGATACCCTGCTCGGATTGACTTGAACAATGTCCCCGGCCAATACTTGCCTCACTTGCTCCATAGTCACTCTAGCCGGCTTATTTCCGTTAAGCTCCCCGTAAGACTGAAACTGGCCTGTCTCTTCATAAATACGGATATGGTAGGATGAGAGCTGGTTTATTCCGCGTACGAACGCATCCGCTTCTGCCAGCGGAAAGGTGTCGTAGATCCGGACGATGTCCTTCCCGAAGTGCAACAAAGGGATTTGCATATTCTCGTTCAATTTATCCCGGAATAGCCAAGTGGCCATAAAAAAGGAGATGACCGTACCCCCGATTACGGAGACCAGGAAGGTCAGGACAACCCGGGTATATAAGGATTTGATCATTCGGTAACCTCAAGCCGGTAGCCCAGCCCGCGCACAGTCTCGATGCGAAAATCAGGTGTAGCCGTAAACCGTTCCCGCAGCCGCTTGATATGCACATCTACCGTCCGGTCATCCCCGGGATAATCAATTCCCCAGATCTGATCGATCAGCTGCTCACGCGTATAGACTTGTCCGGGTGTCCCGGCAAGCTTGTACAGCAGTTCGAACTCCTTGAGCGGCAGCGACAGCGATTCCGTCCCGCTGATTACCTTGTAAGTCTGCCGGTCAAGGGTAGTGTTGCCGATCCGGATCATCTGTGCGCTGCCAATCCGGTACCGTTTGAGCAGCGCCCTGACGCGGACCGTCAGCTCCAGCGGATCGAACGGCTTGGTCAGATAATCATCCGTGCCCAGCTCGAACCCCTTCACCTTCTCCCATGTCTCGCCTCTGGCCGTCAGCATCAGCAGCGGAAGATCGGGATCGGCTTTTCTAAGCTCCTTACATAGCGTCCAGCCGTCCATCACCGGCATCATAATATCGAGCACGACAAGATCGACATGCTCTCTGGCATAGACCTCCAGTGCTTCCTTGCCGTCCGCGGCTTCAGCTGTTGTGTATCCATCATTACGCAGAAATAGGCAGACGAGTTCGCGGATGTTCGCATCGTCGTCTGCAACAAGTATAGTAGGCATCCGTTCCCTCTTTTCGCATTGTCCGGCCTGTAATGATATTCAGAAATAAGCTTAACTTCCCCTGCGGCAGCTTCCTGTATTCACCAGCACCCGCTAACCCGCTAAGTTCCGAACCGCTGCCGGTACCCGCATTTGCGGCACAGCTCCTCGACTGCCTCCCGGCGGGAGAAGCCATAGAACAGGTTGTTCGCCCGCTCACCCTCAACAATCTCGGAGAACGGCTTCTCGTGAATGTTGCCAAGGTTGATTACCCCTTCGCCATCGAGGCAGCACGGCACAACCGTGCCGTCCACCAGCACCGCCGCCTGGCTGCGCAGCGCATGGCAGAAGCCCTTGCCGTCGTCCTCCGGCTCGTGCAGAGCCGGCCATCTGAACTCGTGGTCCTGGTTCAGATAGACACGCGGGGCAATCTTCACCCCGCTGCCGGGGACAACCTTCTCTTCGATCCGGAAGTCGAGCCCGAAGGCCTCCTCCAGCAGAGCGAGCGTCTCGCGGTTGCGGCTTTTCTCCAGATTCGTCCGGTTGTCCTCCGTCAGGTTCCACAGCCGGAACGAGACAATGACGCCCTGGGCAGAGATCTCCCGGACGAAACTGATAATCTCCGACACATAACCTTCGCGGTTCTCGGAGCCCGCATGGCCGTCGAAGCTGTGCAGCGAGAAGTTCATCTGCCGCAATGCCGGCTTGCCCAGCAGCTTCGGCCCCGCCTTATGGATCAGCGTGCCGTTGGTCGTGATGTTGACCTTGAAGCCTTTGGCATGCGCTGCATCCAGCAGCTCGCCGAGCTTCGGATGGAGCAGCGGCTCGCCTTTGACATGCAGGTAGATATGATTGCTATGCGGTTTAATCTCATCGAGTATGGTATTGAACGTCTCCAGCTTCATGAAATTCTTCTGCCGCTCGGTTGGCGGACAGAAGCTGCAGGCCAGGTTGCAGACGCTTGTAATCTCGATGTATACCTTTTTGAAAGTCTTCAAGTTCCGCTCCCCTTTTCCAGTCGTACATCCTAATTCAGGCCGTACATGCCCGTACAGCTATAGATCCGAGGCGTAGCGCAGGCCGATCTGGCTTCTTGCTTCCTCCATCAGCTCGGCAACCGCCAATGAATTGGCATGACTGTTAGTTCCGCTCTCCCGCTGGCCGCTCTTCAAGAGATGAATGAACTCCTGAATCTCATAATACATCGGCTCGAACACCTGCGGCAGCGTAAGCTCTTCGATGGTGCCGTCACGGTAATGGATTTTGACCTGATAGGGCTGGTTGATCTTGTCGATGACCATCGTCCCGTTCTCACCCTGAATCTCAGCCGGCAGATAAGAGTCGGCGATCTTGGAATGCATGACCACGGCATCCATATCCGGATAACGCATTACCATACTGCCTTCGCCGTCCACTCCGGAGGAGAGCATCATGCCCACTGCCTTCACCGAGTCCGGCTTGCCGAACAACGCCACCATGGGATACAGGCAATAGATGCCCAGGTCCATCAGCGAGCCGTTCGAATATTCCGGATTGAAGGCGTTCAGCACCGTGCCCTGGCGGTAAGCATCGTATCTCGATGAGTATTGACAATAACCGGCGAAATATCGCCGCACTTGACCCAGCTTATATAAATTATCCCGGATTACGCCAAAATTCGGCATAAAGGTTGATTTCATCGCTTCCATCAGCAGCACATCATTGCTGCGCGCCGCGTTAATCATTGCCTTCAGCTCTGTGCTGTTAGAGGCAGCCGGCTTCTCGCAAATGACATGCTTGCCATGGTTCAGACAGATTAAGGACTGCTCCGCATGCATCGAATTGGGGCTGGCGATATAGACCGCGTCCACCTCTGCGCCGGATACCATCTCCTCCAGATCCGTATAGATCGAAGCTCCTGCATATTTTGCGGCAAAAGCCCGTCCCTTCTCCTCTGTACGGGAATACACGGCTGTGAGGATAAATTCCTCATTCTCCAGTCCGGCTTGAACGAAGCGGTCAGTAATCCAGTTAGTGCCTACGACCCCGAAACGAATTGTCATGAATGATCCCGTCCTTTTTTATAAATATAAGACTATATATCCGAACACAATTAAATATCCTTCTATTTACCGCCGAGCCTATCCCATCCTTACTCAGGACAGCAGAAGGGTTTCAGCATGTCATACTGATCTATAACTGCTATTTTCTCATTCCGTGGTAGGTATGTCCACTTTTCAGCCGTAATTTCCGACAAATTCCGCTAGATTCCGCTTGTGAAAAAAAGCACCTGCATAAATGCAGGCGCTTCGTCTAATATGCAATGTTTATGCAGTGTTTATGCAATCTTTTATACAGCTTCTATACGATGCAGCTTCTATACAATCGTCCAGCCGCCGTCTACAAACAGAGTCTGACCGGTAGTGTAGCTGGAGGCATCCGAGGCAAAATACAGCACCGCCCCGTTCAGCTCCCCCGGATTGCCGGGCCGGCCCATCGGACAGACCGCGTTGTACATCCGCAGCGCCTGCTCGGTGAACAATGTGTTCTCCGTCATCTCGCTATGGAACAGGCTGGGGCCGATCGCATTCACAGTAATGCCGTGCTTGGCATACGTAGCCGCCACACCCCGGGTCAGGTGGATCACTCCGCCTTTGGCCGCATTGTAGGAATGGGTAGGAATCGAAGCCGATGCCGTGAGGCCCAGCATGGAGGCGGTATTGATGATTTTGCCGTATTTGCGTTCCTTCATGTGGCGGATGACATGCTTCGACATCAGGAAGACACCCTTCAGATCCGTATCGAGAACGCGGTCCCAGGCTTCTTCCTCCAGCGCATCAATCGGCACAGAGTCCACCACACCGGCGTTGTTCACCAGAATATCAATTTGGCCAAAAGTCTCCATCACCTTAGAGACTGCGGCGATAATCTCATCTTCTTTTCTAACATCACATTCAACAGGGATAATCCGCCGCTCCGGATATTTGGCGCGAAGCTCTTCGGCCACTGCTGACAGCTTGTCGTATCGTCTGGCCAGTATGGCCACATCCGCACCCTGATCAGCCAGCATGTCAGCGAACTGCACACCGATTCCGCTGGACGCACCGGCAATAATGGCTGTCTTGCCTGTTAAATCAAAAAGGTTGATCATCATAATCCTCCTCAAATTTGTCAGATTAGGCTATAACCATGAATGTCTCCGTCTTTGTACCTGCACCAATGTTTCCTTTTATAAAGAGCTCTCCGCAGTCTCAGGCTGCAGCTTGTTCTCCCACCAGTCCCAGCGGAGATAGCAGTAGGGCAGGAACTCCATCGGATGGAGCGGTTCCAGCACCTTACCCTTCTCCAGCACATTGGTACTGACGGTATAGACGGCTCCCAGCATCTTAACGACTTCAAGCTCACTCCACGGATCATGCGGGGATTCCTGGAACATAACCGATGCTTCCGCAGCTTTATACACCTTGACGTCGCTGACCAGACGCTGGGTCACGAGGATTGGCATAAGGTCGAACCCGTTTCCGTCCACCGCATTGGAATATTTGATATTGTACAGCGGGATGTCCTTGCCGTAGAATTGCTCCAGAATCCCTTCAGCTTCAGGATCATTGAAGACTTCACCCATTTGAGCGTGTATGCTGAAAAAATCAATCCCCTGCCGGCCGATCGAGCCGCTGATGGAGTCACCTTCTACCTGCATGCGGACATCCGCCATCTTCTTCGGCAGCCCGCACACCTCACGGCCCATCGCCATGCCAATGTCGCTGGTGATCGGCATCGACAGGCAATAGTTGCCCAGCTCCCCGTTGTAATCGGCCAGCACGAACAATCCGGCTTCACGGTAAGGCGGACAGAAATTCGTTGCCGGGTAATCGGCTATAAAGGCATTCACCAGCGGCCGGCCCGCAGGCTTCAGCGGCTTCGGCAGCAGCCGTTCAATAATCTCCGGCTTCGTCTCCCAGTAGACCGTCAGCATCTCCGCATCATAAAAGGTCGTCGGTTTGCCTCCGTACTGCCGGATATCGGCCAGGCTTTTCACAAAACTCCCCATACATGATCCCTCCTCGAATTGGTATTACTTCAGCACATAAGCGGTCTCGAAGCCGGACTGGATGGCCTGGCCAATTCTGCCCGGCTTCGCGGCGTCGCCAAGCACCTTCACCTGCGGCATCGCCCGCTTAAGCTCATCCACGAAACCGCGTTCCGGCTTAACACCGATGGACAGAACTACGGCATCGGTATCCTGAACGGAAATATCACCCGTTGATACATTCTCCAGCACTACAGCACCCTCCCGCACCTCCACCAGCTTCGTTGAGGCCAGCAGCTGTACACCGTTCTTCTTCAGCCGGGTGACGATATCGATCAGGTTCGGCAGATAGGCATCGGGTCCGACCCTTGGCTGCATCTCCACCACAGTGACCTGATTCCCCTGTTCAGCCAGATATTCCGCCGTCTCCAGACCTGTCATTCCTGATCCAATTACCACAGCCCGCTTATCCCTGATTACTGCCGCCCCGCTGAGCACATCCACCACTGTGCTGACATGCTCACCAGTCACTCCGGGGATTGCCGGAACAATTGGCCGGGCCCCGGCAGCTACGAATACCGCGTACGGGTCAAGCGCCTGCAGCTCCTCCAGCGTTGGCTTCTCTGACAGCCGCACATCCACATGCAGCTGTTCCAGCTGATGCTCCATGCTGTCCAGGAACCAGTTCAGCTTCTCCTTCAGCGGCGGACGGCTGCCCAGCTCCACACTGCCGCCCAGCACATCGCGCGCTTCGAACAGTACAGGCTTGAACTTCCGCTGCGCCAGAACCCGCGCCGCCTCCATGCCTGCCGGTCCGCCGCCGACCACAGCCACGACTCTGCCGTCTCCGTCCTGCTCCGGCTCAGGGAATTCCAGCTCCCGGCCTGCCCTGGCATTGACCGCACACTTGATCACCTTGCACTCCATCACTTCCTGGATGCAATACAGGCAGGAGATACAGGTTCTGATCTCTGCCTCCCGGCCTTCCGCCGCCTTATTGCCCCACTGCGGATCAGCCAGCAATGCTCTGCCAAGCGCCACGAAATCGGTATTGCCTTCTTCCAGCAGACTCTCGGCAAAGTCCGGTTTGCGGATCACATCACAGGCGATGACCGGAATCTGCACGGCCCGCTTCATTGCGGCGGCAAGATGCTTCTTCCAGCCCTGCGGATAGGAGATCGGCTCGATAATCGTATTCGACGACTCATAAGTGCCGGCGCTTACATTAATGCAGTCCACACCGAGCTTCTCCAGCTGCTGCGCGGTAAGCAGCGCTTCTTCGAGCGTAATCCCGCCCGGCACGAATTCATCCCCGTCAATCCGCACAGAGACCGGGAAGCCTGCTCCGCAGGTCTTCTTGATCCCCTGCACAATCTCGCACAGGAACCGCATCCGGCCTTCCAGTGCTCCGCCGTATTTGTCGGTCCGCAGATTGGTCAGCGGGCTGAGAAATTGACCGATCAGATAGCCGTGGGCGCCGTGAATTTCAACCCCGTCGATTCCTGCCAGCTGGGCAATGTACGCCCCGAAGACGAATTTGCCCACCAGCACTTCCACTTCCTCTGTCGCCAGCTCCCGGGGCATTTCACCGATGGCTGAGGACATGACTGCACTCGGGGCGACAATCTGCTTGCCGCCGATCAGTCGGCCATGATTCTGCCGGCCCGGATGCTGGAGTTGTAGGAATATCCGGCTGTCATGGCGGTGTACAGCCCTGGCCAGCTTTTCCAGGCGGGGAACATACAGCAGATCGCTTGCGTTCAGCTGATTGGGTGTGCCCACTCCCGTCTCGTTGTCTACACGGGTAATTTCCGTAATAATCAGACCGCAGCCCCCTGCAGCACGTTCTTCATAGTAAGCAATCATCTCATCCGAGGCTTCGCCGCTGGCCGCAGCCAGTGATGTGCCCATAGCAGGCATCACAATCCGGTTCTTCAGCTCAAGGCGTCCTATTCTTCCTGCTGCAAACAGTTTCTCGTATTTCATCTGCTCAGCACCTCCACCCTTAGTGTAAGTCCGCCGAGACTTTGTGAATATATTTACAAGCGCCAAAAATCACTTCTTTATAGTGCACAGTGCACTATGATAATAAGGGGGCGATACCAATGGATATTTCCTTAAATGAACCGCAGCGTGACAGACTCGAAACCGAGCATTTCACCGCAGCCTTATTCACGGCATACATCTCAGGGGCCGGCCTTGCCGGCATTGTACAGACAGCTGCAGGACTGCTGCACAATCCCGTGATTGTTTTTGACGCTAGCTTCAGAATTGTCGCCCATTCCGGGCGTGAGGATATCGATGATTACATCTGGAGCGAGAACATCCGCAAGGGGTACTGCTCTTATGATTTCATTGCGGCTGTAAACAGAATGGAGAGTGTCCGGCGGGGCAAGCAGAGCGATGCTTCCTACGAAGTGGCCTGTGAAGAAACCTCCAACACCAAGCTGATCTCCAAAATAAAAGTAGGCGGCAAACCAATCGGCAATGTGCTGCTCCTGGGCTGCAAACATCCCTTTCGGCCCATAGACAGTGAACTGCTGTCCCTCACCGCCACCGTGCTTGCCGAAGAAATGGGCAAGAGCAGCTACTACCGGAACGCCAAGAATATAAAAGTAGAGGATATCATCTGCGGGCTGCTGGAGCTGCAGCTGCAGGACAGCAATACCCTTCAGGAGCGGCTGCAGTCAGCTGACTTAAGGCTCGGGAAGGACCTGCTTGTGCTGCTGTTCGATCTGACCGGATACGTCGATTCGGGGCGTTATGATGACTATTTAAGAGAGCGCTTGCAACTTTTATTTCCCGGCAGTCCCTGCGCCTATTATGAGGGACGGATTGTGCTGATTCATAACGGCAGCCTCTCCCGGGAGCTCGCCTTCGGGCCGCTGCAGGAATTCCTCGGCCAGACCGGAGTCAGTCTGGGAATCAGCAGCATATTCTCCAGTCTCAATCAGTGCAGACTGCACTATCTTCAGGCGCAGAGCGCTATCCGGATCGGCCGGATTCTCTGCCCGGAACGCCAATTGACCTATTATGCCGATGTCCAGCTCTACGAGCTGCTGCCTGCAGAGGTGCTGTCAGGCGGGGAGCAGCGCTACCGCCATCCGGAGCTCCGGAAGCTGAAGGAATACGATGCCGCCCATCAGTCCAGCCTGTACCACACCTTCTACATCTATCTCAAGCATAACCGCAATATGCAGCTCGCTTCCGAAGAGCTGTACATTCACCGGAATACCCTCCGGTACAAGCTCGACCAGATCAGCAGACTGCTGGAGACCGGCTTCAGCGATTCTGAGAAAATGCTCGCCTACTACGTTTCCTACAAAATCGCCGATTTCTGCGAGAAGGCCCGGGAGCAGCAAGCGCAGCAGGAGGCGCTGCCTTTGCGGTAAGGGAAGGCCCGGTATATTGGCCGGGTGGCGAGGAGCTGCTGCTAACTCTGGCTTGATGGGCGGGGCGCTGCCAATGCTGGCTTGACAGGCGGCGAAGGCTGCCAAGCAAGTTTGCTGGGCGGTGCGCTCTGCTGCTAACTCTGGCTTGATGGGCGATGCGCTTACCCTTACTCATACACACGCACACTCTTACCCATCCCCCTCCTCTTACTCATACACACGCCCACGCTCTTACTCAGCCAGGAAGCTGCCTGGCCGGATTTCATAACTATATAGAGTCTCCCCGAGACTAGCCGCAGCATTGATGCAGCGCGGCGGCTATAGCACTATTCGTTACAAGACACTAAGCACAGAACATAAACAGCCCCCGCTCCAGAAGAGCGGGGGCTGTACTATCCCTATTCAGGGAGCGGGACCTGTATAGACCCCCGAACCTTTTTAACCGTAAAAAGCCTGCAGCTGGCGCACAATCTCCGCCTTATCATGATCGACCACAACCTGATGCTGCGGTAGCTCGAACAGGGCAGCAATCTGCGCCGGGAATTCCTGCTTGATGCCGGTCAGGGCAATCGCCTCGTCGAACTTGGCCGGATGCGCTGTCGCGAAGGCGATGCTTGTCTCACCCGGGGCGCTGAATTTCTCGTAAGCCGCAACCCCGCATGCCGTATGCGGGTCCAGCAGATAGCCGGATTCCTGCTCGTATTTGCTGATCGTCGCAAGGCATTCCGCATTCTTGACACCCAGCGCCGAGAAGTCGGCCTGCACCCGGGCAAACAGTTCGCCGTCAACCGTGATGGCGCCCTCACTCTGCAACGCAGCCATATATCCGGACAGCTTCACTGTATCCTCACCGAGCAAATAATACAGATAACGCTCGAAGTTGCTTGCTACCTGGATATCCATTGACGGGCTGTAGGTGCCCGTGAAGCTGCCCGGTTTGTATTCGCCGGTTAACACGAACCGTTCGAGAATGTTGTTCTCATTGGTGGCGATGATCAGCTTGTGGATCGGCAGCCCCATTTTCTGCGCCAGGAAGCCTGAGAAAATATTGCCGAAGTTCCCCGAAGGCACGCTGATATTCACCTTCTTCTTGTCACTCTCCGGAAGCTGCAGGTAGGCATAGAAATAATAGACCGTCTGCGCCAGAATACGCACGAAGTTGATCGAGTTGATCGCCCGCAGGTGATACCGTCCCTTGAAGTCGAGGTCGGCGAACAGCTCCTTGATGATCTTCTGGCAATCGTCGAAGTTACCCTCTACGGACAGGTTCAGCACGTTGCTGTCATCCACGGTCGTCATTTGCAGCTCCTGCACCTTGCTGACCTTGCCATGCGGATGGAGAATACAGATTTTGATGCCTTCCTTGCCGCGTACGCCCTGGATTGCAGCCGCTCCGGTATCGCCCGAGGTTGCGCCGAGAATATGGATAATTTCGCCCCGTACCTTGGCAATATAGGAATACAGCTCACCCATGAACTGCAGCGCCACATCCTTGAAGGCAAACGTAGGCCCGTGGAACAGCTCCAGCACATACAGGGAGTCGTTTACTTTGTGCAGCGGCGTGACTTCCGGAGCGCGGAAATTGCCGTAGCTGGTGTAGACCATTTCTTTCAAGTCATCATAGGGAATTTCATCATTGGTATAGTAGGAGAAAATCTCAAGGAACAGCTCCTGGAAGCTGAGGCTTCTCCATTCTTCAAGCTTTTCAGGGGAAACCTTAGGAATCTGAAAAGGCACCATCAACCCGCCATCATCCGCCAGCCCCATCAGAACCGTGTCAATAAAGCCTCTTGCTTCCACCTTGCCTCTTGTACTTACATACTCCATACCCGCCTCATCCTCCTGAACCCCTCTTTATTTAACCTGCTGATATTAACTGACCATATAACAATACTCGCCATCATTATTAAGTTCGGCTTATATGGTGCTTAATTTTACTTTACATAGTAACACGTTTACGCGTTAAAGTCCGTTAATTATTGGCGTTATTTTTAAAATAAAGCGAAGTTTCGCCCGTATCCTATTCACCGCATTATGCCTATGGACACTATTTGTTCTGCAGCTGCTTCCAGACGGTTTTGTTGCTGTACTTCTTCTCTGTGCTGACATCCTGGCCGAACCATTCCGGGGCGATGAAGCTCTCCGCTTCCTCCAGCGAATCGAATTCAACCTCCAGCACCGTAAGCTCCAGCTGAGTATAGAGATCAATCTCCACCGTTGTGCCGTTCCATACGCCTGTGATGCGGGTTTTGACCAGTGCTACAGCTTTCACAGCCTCGATCATCTGATTATATAAACCTGCCGAAATGGAATATTCGATCTCTTGGCGGCTGATGCCTTTGCCATCCTTGAACGTATGTGTATAAGAAACTTCGCCCGTATCCAGGTCGGTAATTTTGCGTACCCGCAGCTCCTGCCCGTCCTCAATCGCTAAATACGTCTGGTCAATGCTGTGCCGGGTGAGCACCTTCAGCTGTCCTTCTTCAATAAGCCGCTCCGGGTATTCCGGCAGCAGGAATTTGCGTTCAATCTCCATAGCCATGCTGTTTCTCTCCTCTGTGTACGAGCCTAATGTTACATATTATTTATCATCATAGGGGCGGGTCCTACGCAAGTCAACCGGAAGCGGCGGATTCTCACGGAAACAGGCGGTCGATCGACCCGATGTCATAATCGTTGATGATTTTAAAAGATCCGCTGCTGTACTTGTCTCGCCGGGAGGAGTCACCGATTGAGATATACTTGGCGTCATCCACTCTAATCGAGAATCGGTAGTATTTGTTCACATCGATATGAATCCAGTAGCTTCTGGTGAAATCATGGGAAGCATAAGAGCTTCTTAACTTCACGCCGGCAAAAGCATTCATGATCCCCGCGATTTCTGCCGGATCGGTCACCGTGACCACGACGTCATCAGCCGTTTCCGGCAAAGACCGGGTAATTTCTATCGAGGTGATATCCTGCAGGCTGATGCGGCTGGACACCCTTGCCTCGAAAGAGGTGAACATCTGTACAATCGTACCTACGTGATAAACCGCAAGCCCCAATAGGAAAATAATCAGGAAGACCCGGCCCAGCGTAAGCTTCTTCCGCTTTTCCGGCTTCCCCCGCCTTCCAGGCCCTCCCCGCTCTCCCGGCTGCTCCACATTCTCCGGCCCGTTCAACCGTTCCGTCTCCGTCACTCCAAGCACCTCCTCCGAAATCAAGCATTGCTTCCATTATATACAATATTGGTTACAGTAAAAACCTCGCTTGCCAGCTATGTATGCTAAAACCCGCTCTTGCCCGGGTGTACAGGTACAAAACCGCTCGTTGGGCAAATGCGGGTGGATGTTAGCGGAAGCATAAAGTATGGGTGAGGGATTGGCGGGAGCTGCGGCTTGCGAGAGCTGCGGCTTAGCGGGACGGCGGGGATTGCCGGATTTGGCGGGACTTGGCGGGATTGGCGGCTTGCGAGAGCGGGGGCTTGGCGGGATTGGCGGCTTGCGAGAGCGGGGGCTTGGCGGGACGGCGGGACTTGCTAAGGCTTTGCCACTCCTCGACTAGTAAGAGGACTGAGATTCCGTTATTTGGTCAGATCAGGCGAAATCACTGGCCAATCGGACTGAGATTCCGCTATGTGTTCCGAAATCCCTCATTTTAAGCCCGAAGTCACAAGATAACGGAATCTCAGTCCGCTTCACTCCACCGGCGATCCCACTAAGGCCCACTTTCGGCAGATTCAGGGGCACTTTTGCTCCTCACCCCTGCCCGCAACCCACTTTCGGCGGATTCAGGGGCACTTTTGCCCCTCGTTCCCGCCTGACGCCCACTTTCGGCGGATTCAGGGGCACTTTTGCCCCTCATTCTCGCCCGCCGCCCACTTTCGGCGGATTCAGGGGCACTTTTGCCCCTCATTCTCGCCCGCCGCCCACTTTCGGCGGATTTAGGGGCACTAATGCACCTCGTTCCCGCCTGACGCCCACTTCCGGCGAACTTCATTCCTCTCTCCAGCCCACTTCCCGCGGATTCAAAGGGACTTATCCCTTTCATTCTTCCATACAACCCACTTCTAGCGGATTTAGTGGGATTTATCCCTTTCATTCTTCCATACAGCCCACTTCTAGCGGATTTAGTGGGATTTATCCCTTTCATTCCTCCATACAGCCCACTTCTAGCAGATTTAGTGGGATTTATCCCTTTCATTCCTCCATACAGCCCACTTCTAGCAGATTTAGTGGGATTTATCCCTTTCATTCTTCCATACAGCCCACTTCTAGCAGATTTAGTGGGATTTATCCCTTTCATTCTTCCATACAGCCCACTTCAGGCGGTGAATACAGAGGTACTGCTGAATAACAAAGAAGGGCATCCCATCGGGACACCCTTCTCCTCCAGCTCTTCCGCCAGCTCCCCCGCTAGCCCCTCTGCCAACTCTTACGCCTAATCACGCTGCAATCCCCAGCTCCCCTTACTCGTCCCCAAGCGGGAACAGCAGCGGTACTACCTTACCGGCACCGACATCAATCAGGCCGTGGTCCGTTATCTTCAGCGCCGGGCTGACCGGCAGCGAGTGGGTGCTGATGGACATAATCGGGTTGTAGTGATTGTAGCCCAGCGATTCCATCGCCGTGCGCAGCGCCAGCACCTGTTCCGCAGTCTCGGCCAGCGGCGCTTCGGTCAGGATGCCGCCGACCGGCAGCGCCAGCAGCGCGAGCACCTCGCCGCCGCAGGCGACGCAGAAGCCGCCCTGCTCCGCAATCACTGTATTGGCGGCCAGTACCATGTCCGCCGCATTATGTCCGACAACCAGCAGATTATGGTTGTCGTGTGAATACGTAGTCGCGACCGCGCCGCGCTTGATCGTGTCTCCGCCGATCAGGCCATAGGCACGGTTGCCGTTCTTGCCGTACCGCTCAAAGGTCGCGATGAGACCGCAGCCGGTCTCCTCCCATTGCAGCAGGCCGTCCTTCACTCCGGCCTCCACATGCTTCTCCTCGGTAAACGTGGACACGTTGTTGACCATCATCACGCGGGCGCCGTAGCGGCCGTCCGGTAGCGCAGCAGGCACCGTGAAGTCAGCCTCCGCCAGCGGCTCCAGCTGCACACTCTTATAGAAGTGAGCCGGGAACTGCGGCCCACTCACGACCTGTGCCTGCGGCTGCTTGCGGTCATAGACCTGCAAGCCCCGCTTGTACACCGCCTCAATGGCGAAGCTGTCGAGGTCGGACAGCAGGAGGTAATCGGCGGTTTTGTTCGGTGCGATTACGCCGCGGTCATCCAGCTTCATCCGCCGCGCCGGGGTGAACGTAGCCGCATAGACTGCGTCCTCCGGCGTCATGCCCATGGCGATGGCTTTGCGGACCAGGTGATCCAGATGGCCGGTCTGCACCAGCGAATCGGTCATGACATCATCCGTCACGAAGCAGAAATGCTCACTGACCGGATGACCGATCAGATACTCCACGACTTCAGGTGTCATCGATTTCTCCTGGATCTCGATGAACATTCCGGCTGCGATCCGTGCGGTCAGCCCCTCGATACTCTGGTGGGTATGATCGGAATCAATCCCCGCATAGATCAGGCGGTGCAGATCGAGGTCCAGCAGCTTCGGCGTATGCCCTTCAATGACCAGGCCCGGATAGCGGCTGCGGACATGCTGGAGGATGCGGTTGCTTTTCCCCTCAGGATCACGGATCACATCCACAAAGTTCATGACCTCGCCCAGGCAGATCATCCGCTGCGTCTCCATCAGCTCGTCGATATCAGAGATCTCAATGGAGCCTCCCGTAGTCTCCAGCGGAGTTGCCGGCACCGAGCTCGGAATCGCATAGAACATGTCCACCTGGCAATCCCGGCTGGCCCGGATCATCTCATGGACGCCCTCTACCCCGAACACATTGGCCATCTCATGCGGCTCGGGAACAATCGTGGTTACCCCGTGCTGCAGAATACCGTAGGAGAACGTCTCCGGTGTAATCATCGTGCTCTCAATATGCAGATGAATATCGATGAGGCCGGGCACCAGATACTGCCCCTTAGCATCAATGATCTCGGCAGCCACAAACGTCTCTGCACCAAGAGGACCTACGTAGAGAAAACGTCCTTCCTTAACGGCCACATTCGCCGTCTCGAATCTTTTATAGTAACTGTTGTAGACCTTAGCGTTCAGTATAAGTTGATCTGTATTCATCGTGTATGCTCCTTATGACGCGCTACTGCACCAGCACCAGCTTCTCTTTTGGAAAATAAACCGTGACCTGCTGTCCCTGAATGAACGGCTGCTCCATCTCCTGATTGACCGTGAATACCCCAAGCTCAGTCTCTACCTGATACTGGTAGCTGCGGCCGAGATACGTGCTGACCTGCACTTTACCGGTCAAAACATTCCCCTCCATGCCTGTGCCCGTATCCGCCACGCCGCCGCCAAGCAACTGCAGATCGTCAGGGCGAATCGCACCCAGCAGCCCGGTATTTCCCTCGCCGCCCGGCCGCTTAGCCGCCTGGAATTTCAGCTCACCACGGCTCAGCTCAATATCCGAACCTTCATCATTCCGTCCGTCAAAAGCAATAAAGTTCCCGAACCCGATAAACCGGGCCACAAATTCACTGGCCGGATATTTGAAGATGTTCGCCGGATGATCCAGCTGCTCGATCTTGCCGTTATTCATAACGGCGACCTGATCGGAGATCGAGAAGCATTCCTCCTGGTCATGGGAGACGTAGACGGTGGTGATGCCGAGCTCCTGCTGGATACGGCGGATCTCCACCCGCATGTTGACCCGCAGGTTGGCATCGAGATTGCTCAGCGGCTCATCGAACAGCAGCAGATCCGGCTCGATGACAAGCGCCCGGGCAATCGCTACCCGCTGGCGCTGACCGCCGGACAGGGCGCCCGGCAGTCTGGATTCAAAACCGCCCAGGCTGACCGTCTCCAGCATCCGGTTCACCCGCTTTTTGACCTCCGCTTCCTTCAGCTTGCGCAGCCGCAGGCCGAACGCCACATTGTCAAACACCGACAGATGCGGGAACAGCGCATAGCTCTGGAACACGAAGCCGAAATTCCGCTTTTCCACCGGAACCTTGGTATAATCCTTGCCGGAGAACATGAAATTCCCTGCCTCGGCATTCAGGAAGCCGGCGATCAGCCGCAGTGTGGTTGTTTTACCGCAGCCGCTGGGTCCGAGCAGGGAGAGCAGCTGGCCTTTTTGCAGCGACAGGTTGAAATCCTCTAAGATCAAACGGTTGTCATAAGCAACCGATACATGTTCAAGACTGAGTAGTGACATTGCTCTAGGCCCCCATTATCATTGAATAGGTTATCGTTTGGTGAAATAGGCGAAGCCCATCAGCCGCTCGATGATGAACATCAGCGCTGCCGTGAGCACCATCAGAATGACCGAAATCGCGGCAATCGTGGGATCGAAGTAATTTTGCACATAGGTCAGCATTTGAATCGGCAGGGTACTGATCCCCGGGCCTGTCATGAACACGGAAATATCCACATTATTGAACGACTCCAGGAAAGCGATCAGAATAGCCGCCAGAATTCCTGACCGGATGTTGGGCAGCACGACTTTGAAGAAAGTGTATACTCGGGTCGCCCCCAGGCTCTGCGCCGCCTCTTCTACCGCGAAATCGAAATTCTCCAGACTCGAAGCAATCACCCGGATAATAAAAGGCAGCATAATCACCGTATGTCCGATCAGCAGCCCCGCCACAATCGGCAGATTATACACCACAATCAGATAACGCAGCAGTGTGAAGCCCAGCACAATCCCGGGAATCAGCACCGGCGACAGGAATACCGCATTCAGCGTGTCCCGCCCGCGGAACCGGTAACGGCTCAGCGCGTAAGCCGCAGGCACACCCAGCAGGAGCGCCAGCAGATTGCCGAGCAGCGAGATGACAATGGAAGTCCTGAAGGTCTCCATGAAGGCGCTGACCTCAAAGATGTTCTTGTACCACTTCAGCGAAAAGCCCTCCGGGGGGAATTTCAGGACCGTGCCCGGCTCAAAGGAAGTAATGGAGATGATCACGAGCGGACCCAGCAGAAAAATAAAGACCAGCAGCGTGTACAGGGACAGCATGCGGTTACCTTCCTTCATATTCTCACCCCTTCGGATTCAGGCGGTTAGCCCAGGCATTCATCAGCCCAACCACCACAAATGTAATAACAATCATAATTACCGCAATCACCGAAGCCGCCTGCCAATCATTCAGCGTCATGGCATTCTGATACAGGAAGGTGGAGACCACCCGTTCCTTACCGCCGAGCAGCGCCGGCGTGGTATACGCCGTGAGACTGCCGACGAAGACCAGAATCCCGCCGATGATCAGTCCCGGCACGGTCAGCGGGAAGGTGATTTTGCGGAACGCCGCAAACGGGGAAGCGCCCAGACTGCGCGCCGCCCGGACCAGCTCATGGTCCAGATTCTCCATCACGCCGAGCAGCGTAATAATAATCAGCGGCAGGAACAGATGCACCAGCCCGATCATCATCGCGGTCGGCGTATACAGAATGTCGAGCGGCTTCGCGATCAATCCGGTGTTCACCAGGAACGAGTTGATCAGCCCTTTTTTGCCGAGAATAATCATCCAGCTGAACGAGCGCACAACGGGACTGGTCAGCAGCGGAAAAATCGACAGCGCAAGCAGAAGGCTCTTCTTACGCGCGCTGGCCCGCGAGATATAATAAGCCGCCGGATACCCGAGCACCATGCAGACCAGCGTAGTCACCACACTTACCCGGAGCGTAGTCAGCAGGATGCGGTTAAAGTACCCGTCGCGGAAAAAATACAAATACCCTTCCAGCGTCAGCTTTCCGTCCTGCACAAAGGTGGAGGCAATGGTCAGCGTGATCGGGACCAGCATGAAGGCCGCCAGGAATAAGAGGCCCGGCAGCAGGAGAAGCAGCACTCTTTTATTCATTCTCATGACTCCCGTCCTTCTTCGGTTCTTGATTCAAGCTATTCAGGCTATTAATGAAGTACTCCAGAAAAGCCGGCGCGTCCACCTCCAGACAGACGCCGGCATTGGCCGGCTTGTTCAGCCTGTTCTGGAAATCGCAGACCGTCTGCCCGTCGCATAGCTCGCTGCGGGTTTCCACGTCCACGTAATACTTCTGCACATTAACAAACTCCCGGTTCAGCGCCACACCTACCGCCAGCGGATCATGCAGCGCACAGGCCTGCACACCGTTACGTTCAAAATAGCGCGTACGGTAGTCCGCCGTACTCTGCTCCACATATTCGCGAACCGCCGGAATACGCAGCTTCGCGATATCCTCCGCGCTAAGCAGCGCCCGGCGGGTTACATCCAGCCCGACCAGCGTCAGCTGCGGGAAGCCCGCAGCCAGCACCAGCTTGGCCGCCTCCGGATCGACATACATGTTGTATTCCGCGGTCGGCGTGATGTTGCCGAAGCCCTGCACCACACCACCCATCACAATCACTTCGGCGGCATGCTGCGTAAGCTCCGGACATTTGTGCAGCGCGCGCGCCAGATTGGTCAGCGGCGCGGTCATAATCAGCGTGACCTCACCGGAATGCGCCAGCACCTGGCGGATGATGAAGTCCTCCGCCCGCTCTGCTTCCGCCCGCTTGGTTACCGTCATGCCGCGCAGTGCACCGCCGATGCCGTCCGAGCCGTGCACACGGTGCTCGAACACGGTATCACGGACAAGCGGCTTGTCCGCTCCGCGAAAGACCGGAATCTGCCCGGATACGCCGAGCAGCTCCAGAATTTTGCAGGTATTCAGGGTCGCCTGATCCAGCGAAACGTTGCCGCTGACTGTGGTAATCCCCAGAATATCGAACTGTCCGCTCGTGACGGCCAGCATAATTGCCAGCGCGTCATCCACCCCTGTATCTACATCGAGAATGACTTTTTTACGTCCAGTCATCCTTAGCCGCCAATCTCACGGTTGAAGCGGTCTGTCCACACGGAGATATGCTCGTTCACGAAGGACATGTCCAGCTTGCGCAGCTTGCTGATTACCTCTGCACCGTACGTTACCCCTACTGCTTCTTCATCCGTTAGCACAACCTCTGTGTTTACCGGGGAATCGACTTTGGCTTTGGCCGATTTCTCCTGCACTTCCTGGCTCAGCTGCCAGTTGATGAACTCTTCGGCAAGCTCTTTATTGTCACTGCCTTTGACCACGTTGACCGTATTCATTACGGCATAAGCACCTTCAGACGGTGCAACGAACTTGGCATCCGGCACGGCTGCCTGGAGATCCTTGAAGTACATTTCCATAATCGGACCGCCGGCAATTTCCTCCTGGCCGAACATATTTACATACTCCGAAGTCTGGGAGTAATATTTGACCACATTGCTGTCCAGCTCCTTCAGCTTCGTGAAGGCTCCGTCTTCATTGAACTCTGTACCGCCCGACACGAGCGATGCCGCATCCACAATCATTGGACCCGCTGTGGCAGTAATCGCCGGCAGCGCCAGGTTCTTGTCGAACTTACTCCACATATCTGCCCATGAACCGACTTCTCCTTCAACAAGTGCCGGGTTATAGGCAATTCCGAGACGCCCAACGGTGTACGCCGGACCATATTCTTCGCCGAGCGGCGCTTTGGCGATATCATAGATCTTATCGATGTTCGGAATATTGCTGCGGTCAATCGTTTCGAACAGACCTTCATTGATAGCCTGCTGCGCATAATAGTCAGACAGATAGACTACATCGACATCGGAGCTGCCCTGACGGATTTTGTTCAGGCGCTCGGCGTTGTTGCCGATCTCGACGACGATTTTGACATTATGCTCTTTCTCAAATGGAGCGTAGACGGATTCCTTGAAGAAGTCCTCCGAGAATCCCCAGGTTGAGACCACTAATTCCGTTGGCGCACCCCCAGATGTTGCTTCCGGTGTAGCTGCATTGTCCGTACCGGCGCCGTTTGTCGCAGCGGTATTGTTGTTGCCGCAAGCGGCAAGCAGAGAAGTCAAAGCAAGAGCAAGGCCTGTAGTCATTAATTTATTCATTAGTAAATAACCTCCCAAATGTAATTAAATATGCGGTACAATTCCAGCGGTCATCCTATACAAACGGCATGTTCTGTCAGTCTTCCATTAAGCAATCGGCAGCAGACAACGGATCAGCAGCACCCCCTGTTGGTAATAAAAACTTGGTTTGCCTTATTTTTTCACAAAAAAAAGAAAAGCATTCTTGTAGGAACAAGAACACCTTTCTTTGTATAAACAAAGGAAAGAGCTACCCCGTTATAGAAGGACGGTCTTCGCTTAAGATAGATCAAAAGCAAAAATCCGTGATATTCAAAATTCATTGACTGAAATGCTTCATTCACCGGCCAATATCATATTGGTAAAAGCCCATCCGGTTGGTGCATCATAATCCCTCAGCAGAACCTCAATCGTTAAGCCCATCTCTGCTTCAAGCCGTTCTTTGAATCTCTTCTTAAACAGCAGTGACATCCGGAAGTCCACTTCCTGCTTAAGCTCCGGCGCCTCCCCTTCCAGGGCGGTCGACCGTGGAGACCTGCGGTGCTTGGCGTGAAAGGTAATGACCCGCTGATCGACAGTAACGCGGAGCAGGGTCGTCCCGAAACCAAACAATTCCTTGGAGATCTCATTGTAGATCTGGCACATCTTCTTCTTCTGCTCGCTGTTTTCCAGTTCTGCCATGAAACCACCTTCGAAAACAGAATATCGTACATTCACATCGATAATAATTGCTATTATACATAATTCTAGCTTTTCCGGCAAGAAAAAAGCTGAATATAACATGAAAGTAACGCCAAACCCGAACGATGCCTGGCTTAACAGTGATGTAAAATGAACTGAAATCCTCCGGATCGACACCCCATTACCACCGGACTCACACGGGACTCACACCAAATGTTTTACTGGAATTGGATTGCAGCAGTTCGCTGCTAGACCAGCGTTCCAGCTCTACTCCAGCTCTGTTCTAACTGTATTTCGTACAACTAAAACGATCATTTATCGCGCTGCGGGCGTTTTAATTGCATTTTGTACAGTTAAAAATCCCCAAATTCCGCAAAAGAAGTGCTTCCGCTATTTTTAAGTGTACAGAATACAGTTAACCCGGGAATCCGGTCCAATTTCCGCTCTTTAGTTGCAGAAAATACAATTAACCGCTTACGCTGCATATGGGTTACTCCAAATAAACTGGCAAGCGCTGGCTTCCACAGAAAGGTACATGTTCAAGTTTCAATTCCAATCTATCGGAGGATGATTAGCCCGACTCAGCCGCGGTTCTCGGGAAATAAGGTTCAGCCTGTTTACAGTTAACCTGCTTAATTCCAGATCCAACCGGAAGCTTACAAAAACCATCAAATAACGGCAAAGGGAGTATTGTTGCTAATAGTACTTCGTCTGGCTACGACTGCCAATGCTGCTACATCCGGCTACGTCTGCTATTGCTGCTTCATCTGTTTCATCTGGCTACTGCTGCTACGTCTGCTTCATCTGCTACATCTGCTACATCTGCTTCATCTGGCTACTGCTGCTACGTCTGCTACTTCTGCTTCTGCTGCTTCTGCTTCATCTACTACAGCTACTACTGCTACATTTGCTACTTCTGGCAACGTCTGCTACTACGTCTGCTTCATCTGCTACTACTGCTACTACTGCTACGTCTGCTTCATCTGCTACTGCTGCTACATTTGCTACTTCTGGCTACGACTGCTAATGCTGCTACGTCTGCTACTGCTGCTACATTTGCTACTTCTGGCCACGTCTGCTACTACGTCTGCTTCATCTGCTAATGCTACCTCATCTGCTACATCCGGCTACGTCTGCTACTTCTGCTACGTCCCCTTCGCCGCATCCCTAATTATTCACATGCTACAGCTTTCTATACAGAATAGGGGAAGCCAAGGTTTCCCCGGCTTCCCCTATTCCCTATGATCTGCCTGTTGTTTATCCTTCAGCCTTCAGGTGGTAGCAGCCGCTCACGAAGTCCCGCTGGACCTCCGGCAGCAGCAGACCGGCCTGCATCAGGCAGTCCCCGCCGTAGACTTCGCCGCTGCCTTCAATACGGTAGTCGAGGTCCGGGTTCAGGCCCCCGAGCAGGAGCA
Organism: Paenibacillus sp. FSL H8-0259; assembly: GCF_037963255.1. NCBI lineage: Bacteria > Bacillati > Bacillota > Bacilli > Caryophanales > Paenibacillaceae > Paenibacillus > Paenibacillus sp. FSL H8-0259. The sequence goes on along the minus strand of NZ_CP150147.1, from coordinate 1,101,036 downwards.
TCCGGCGCGGCGGGTGCGGCATGGCCAGTACCCGGAAGTAATAGACCAGCGCCTCGCGCTGATCATCCGAGACGAACATCCAGGCCGTATCATTGCCCTCGAACGGGCTCTCCAGCCGGTACAGATTGCCCTGCTGCACCAGGCTGCGGATTTCCTTATAATTCGCCACCTGCGCCTTTGCCAGCTCCTTCTCCTCCGGAGTGAACTTCGTCAGATCGAGCTCATAACCGAAGTTGCCGGACATAGCTACATCTCCCCGGAAGGACAGCGGCGTGAACCGGCCCACCTGATGATTCGGCACCGCAGAGACATGTGCTCCCATCGAGCTGGCCGGATAGACTAGGCTGGTTCCATACTGAATCTTCAGGCGTTCTACCGCATCGGTATCATCGCTGGTCCAGGTCTGCGGCATATAGTAGAGCATGCCGGGATCGAAACGGCCGCCCCCGCTGCAGCAGCTCTCGAACAATATATGGGGGAATGCCGACGTCAGCCGTTCAAGCAGTTCGTACAGCCCGAGTACATAACGGTGCGCAGTTTCTTCCTGCCGGTCTGCCGGAAGCTGCGCCGAGCCGATCTCGGTCAGACAGCGGTTCATATCCCATTTAATGTAGGTTACCGGAACTGAAGAGAAGATACGGCTAAGCGACTCGAAAATATACTGCCGTACCTCAGCCCTTGTATAATCCAGTACCAGCTGCCAGCGGGCTTCACTGCGGCGGCGGCCCGGCACATGCAGACACCAGTCCGGGTGACTGCGGTACAGATCGCTATCAGGCGAGATCATCTCCGGCTCAACCCACAGGCCGAATTTGAGCCCATGGCCGTTCACCCGCTGCGCCAGGTCAGCCAACCCGCCTGGCAGCTTGCGCAGATCCTCTACCCAGTCACCCAGCGAGGAATTATCCGCATCCCGTTTGCCGAACCAGCCGTCGTCCAGCACGAACAGCTCAATGCCGAGCTTCGCCCCTTCGGCGGCAATCGCCTCCAGCTTGTCGGTGTTGAAGTCGAAATAAGTGGCTTCCCAGTTATTGACCAGAATCGGACGCTCTTTGTCCCTGTACTGTCCTCGGCAGAGACGGGTCCGGTATAGACGGTGATACGTTCTCGACATCTCTCCGATCCCCTGTCCCGAGTAGACCATAACCGCTTCCGGGGTCTGGAAATGCCCGCCGGGCTCCAGCTTCCAGGAGAAATCGAAGGAATTCAGACCGATGGTAAACCGGGTGGTTCCGAAGGGATCTACCTCTGTCTCAGCTTCAAAGTTGCCGCTGTATACCAGGGAGAAGCCGAACACCTCGCCTTGGTTCTCATCGGCTCCGGCCTTGGCCAATGCAGCAAACGGATTATGCTGATGGCTGCTCATTCCCCGGCGGCTCTGGATCGCAGAGTTGCCCTGCTCCAGGCGTCTGCGGGTAATCTGGGCCTCCCGCGACCAGGCACCGGACAGGTAGATCATATCCATGTCAGCCGCCGGGAAATCCACAGAGGCACTAAGGGCGCGCTGCAGCTGCAGCGTATCCGGGCCGTCATTGGAGAACTCCACGGAACGCGCTATGACATTCCGTTCCTTATATACCGTATATCGCAGCTTCACGGTCAGCTTGGCGTAATCATCCTTCAGAATAAGCTCAAGCGTATCTGCTTCCTCCGGCGATTCTACATACACGGAAGGCAATCCGGCAAGCTCCGGTTTGCCTTCCGTCACGCGGTACCCGCTGTAGCGCAGCTCAGTGACCCGTGTTCCATCCTCAAGTTTGGCCTGATAGGCAGGAACGCGGAAATCCCCGGTTCCATATTGCGGATATTCCTGCGGCAGCCGGTCCAGCGAGCCATGGGCCACCGGCAGGAGCAAACCGTCCAGATTGCTGCCCTCACGCAGCCGCCCTCCCCAATAGAGATGCGCTGGATAACCATTCACCAGTCCGATCACATAACTCATCCCTGTGCTCTGCAGGTGGAATATCCCCTTGTCTTCCTGAACCCATATCGCCATGGTCCTGACTCCTTCTCTCCTAAGGATTAATTATCTGCAACCTGCAACCTATAGCTACAACCTGCAGCTTACTATCTAATATCTAATATTTAATATCTAATATCTGCCATTTACTATTTGTTTCAGCCTACAACACGCACGAACCTCCGCCTCTCACCTAACGATAAGCCGAACTCCGCCCAGTCACCCACCGATAACCCTAAGCTTCGGCGGTCTTACCGGTCTTCGGCGGTGATCTACTTCTACTACCGCTACTACTTCTACTGCTGCCACTCTTACTTCTGCTACTTCCGCTGCTTCCACTTCCACGTTCTCCAGCATTCTTTGTTCTTCACCAAGCCCCGCCTGCTTCTACGAGACAAGTCCAAGCGGAATGGAGAGCCGTTATTTCGCTGAAAATGCCACTTTTTCCTTCCAAGCGGACTCAGAAGCCCCTATTGCACCGCTTCAGCGTCCAAACGGCCTTCTGAGCGGGAATTAAGGTCTTCTGAGTCCGCAAGACTGGAAATAATGCTTTATTTCAAACAATAAGGTCTTGTCAGTCCGCAAGCCTGCCCGCTTCCCTAAAGTAGCAACGGCCATCCCGTCCATCAAGGGACGGAATCCGATTCAGCGTGAAGGATTGCGTAGCACCCGCTTTATATTTAGATATAATCCGCCATCGAGCGGACCACCAGCCCCGTTGGAGCCGCCGGCGTGAAGTCCGCCTCACCGCTTCCGCTGAGCGCAAACTCTATCGTCTTCGGCTCGCCCGGAAGCAGATCGAAGAAGTTGTCGGAGAAGATACCCTCTTCTTCTACGGTCAGATGCACACCTCTAGCCAGCACATCGCTGCTGAGCGTGAAGCTCTTCCCGGCGCTGCCCGGCACTTCCGTCACTGTAATTACCGGCTTGCTCAGCGGAATATCCTTGGCCGCCGCGAAGTAATGCTCCCCCCGCTCCAGCACCTGTCCGCCTTCCAGCAGGGAAGCCACCAGCAGCACTTGTGCCGGATCACGGCCTTCCAGCAATTCAGCAACCGGCAGCGTGAATACCACCGCTGCCGAATCCGCAGCCAGCGTTACCGGCTGCGACCATTCCCGCAGCAGCGCGCCGCTGAAGTCATGAAGCCGGATCACCAGCTCGCCGTCCAGCGCCTGACGCCGGTCGGAGACAGCGTGAACCTTGAGCGTATCCCCGTCCGTACCGTCAATGGACAGCAGCACATCCTTGAAGGACTTGCGCACGGTATATTGCAGCGCCTTCCAGCGTCCGTAATAATCCATACCCGCCCAGGAAGCTACCGGCCAGCAGTCATTCATCTGCCAGTACAGCGTGCCCATGCAATAAGGCTTGTTCCGGCGATGGCTCTCAATCGCGATGCGGATCGCTTCCGCCTGAAGCACCTGGCTCATGTACAAGAAGCCTCTGAAGTCCTTAGGCTGCGGCAGGTACATATCCATGTATTCCTTGATCAGCTGATTACCCCGTCCGTTCTTCTGATGGGCCAGCATCACCTTGGACTCCAGCTCCATATCCGCTTCTTCTGCATAGCTGAGCACCGACTTCAGCTCCGGGAAGGATTGGAAGCCATATTCACTCATGAAGCGGCCAACCTTAAGGTTATAGTTCTCAAATGGCTCGATTCCGTGCCATACTCCCCAGTAGTGAATATCGCCTTCGCCCATAATCCGCGTAGCATGCTGATCCTGACCGCGGGTAAGCTCACGCAGCGGTGAGGAAGGCCAATAATCCACACCCGGATGATTCGCGGCAACAGCCTCAGGCAGAATCTTGTGGAAGATTTCTTCATACGCGGCCCATAAGGTCTCACGGATATCAGCACTCAGCTTCTCCTTCCAGCCCCAGCCCATATTCTCCTCGAATTGCGACCAGGCCGAATCAATCTCATTGTTCCCGCACCATACAGCAATAGAAGGATGATTCCGCAATCTGCGGACATTATATACCGCTTCCTCACGGATATTGTTCAGGAACGGCTCGTCCCCCGGGTACATGCTGCACGCGAACATGAAGTCCTGCCAGACCAGCAGGCCGTACTCATCACACAGCCGGTAGAAAACTTCCTCTTCATAGAATCCGCCGCCCCACACACGCAGCATATTCATATTGGATTCCACCGCCGTAGCAATCTCATGGCGGTAACGTTCTTCCGTAACCTCAGTTATGAAGCTATCATTGGGAATATGATTCGATCCTTTAGCGAAGACCGGCACACCATTCAGCTCAAAATGGAACGAAGCCCCGCGCTCATCGGGCTTACGGACCAGCTTAATTTCCCGCAGTCCGGTCGTAACCTCCGACACGGCCACAGCTTCTTCTCCCTCCAGCAGCTCTGCACGGAATTGGTACAGCTCAGGTAGACCCAGCCCGTTACACCACCACAGGCGCGGCGTATCGATGACCAGCTCCAGCTCCACCACCTGATTGCCCGGAACCAGCGAAGCTGCCTTCATCCATTCCTGCCCTTCAGCTGTTACCCGCAGCATACCGCTCCAAGCTTCCGGAGCATCCACTTCAACTACAGCTGTCAGCCGCGCTTCCTGTGCATTCACCGCATTCTGGCGGATGTACAGATCCTTAATGACCGCAATGTCCCGGCCCTCCAGCACGGCTTCACGCCAGATGCCGCTGGTCAGGAATCTTGGGCCCCAGTCCCATCCATAGTGGTACGGCGCTTTGCGGGCAAACACACTGATCCGCTGCTCCTGAAGCCCGCCGAGCTCGGACTGGTCATTCGGTGCAGGCAGATCATAGCCCAGCTGTGCCAGCTTCGGCAGATCCTCGGTCACCACCGAGCGGAATACGATGCGGATCTCATTCTCCCCAGCCTGCAGAAGGCCCTTCACATTCACGGTCCAGGAGCGGAACATATTATCTGCGGACAGAGCATGCACATTGTTCACATATACATCTGCATACGTGTCCAGTCCGGCGAATACCAGCTCCGTAACCGCCAGTGTCTGCCATTTCTCTTCTAATGTAAGTACGGTTCTATATTCCCAGTTCTTCTTGTCGATCCATTGCAGGTCATGTTCATTGGTTCCATAAAAGGGCTGATCTATAACTCCATTCCGGAGCAGATCCGTATGTACCGTTCCCGGTACGGCCGCCGGAAGCCAGGCTTCATCTCCACAGGCTCTAAATTCCCAGTTCGTCAGGTTGATGTGCAGCTGTTTCATAAGTCCTCCTAAAAGTTTTGTGAGCGTACACTTCCCTGAGATTGCTTCGTACAGAACCCGCATCGGAAGTATACACTTTAAGTTTTAATAGCATAAGCTTTAAGTTGAATAGCCTACGTTTTAATTACCCTCATTGTATTTTGTTATTTTATTGTTAGCAATAACTTAATTATAATCTTATAAACAGAACAAATAAAGACAATAAATAATAAATGAATACATTTCTCATTGGATACTTTAGCGCTATAATAATCATGTAAACGCTAACAATAAACGAAAAGGGGACTACACAATGAGAAATAAGTTATTTTCGTTATGTTTTGTTATCATCATGATCTTCTCTTTATCCCTGACAGGCTGCGGTTCTAACAACAATAACAACGCAGCGACGGCTACAGATGAGCCGGCAGCAACCACCGCTCCTGAGACTGCCGCCGGAGAGGCAACAGCTGCACCTGCTACTGAACCTGCAGCGGCAGGCGGCGCTGACATCAGCGGCAAAATCATTTTCCTGACCAACAGAACCGACATGATCGGCAAAGAGTATGACGAATATGTTAAGCGCTTTAATGAGAAATATCCGAACATCAAGGTAGAATTCGAAGCTTCCCAAACCGACTACAACCAGCAGGCAAAAGTTAGAATGGCCAGCGGCGAGCTGCCTGACGTGATGTTCGTCCCTAACATTCCGAACTCCGATCTGCCTAAATATTTCGCCTCACTCGATGATCTCGGACTGAATGACCAGCTCACCTTCAAAGATTTCAAATCCTTTGACGGCCAGCTGTACGGGATCACTACCGGGAACTCCACTTCGGGGATTGTTTATAACAAAAAAGCCTTCGCCGATGCCGGAATCACCGAAGTTCCGAAGACATGGGATGAATTCCTCGCGGCCTGCGAGAAGCTCAAAGCTAAAGGTGTCGTTCCGCTCGCTTCCAACTTCAAAGACAAATGGCCGCTTAATGACTGGGTATATGCTGTTCCCCGCGTGATTGCCGGCAACCCTGACTTCCCGAATGAGAAGCTGACACAAGATGCTCCGTTCACCATGGACAACGGATACGGCAAAGCGCTCGGTCTGCTCAGAGAGCTGAATGAAAAAGGCTACCTGGAAAAAGACATCAACTCCACCAACTGGGAGCAATCCAAGAAAGACATCGCATCGGGTAAATTCGCCATGTACTTCCTGGGTAACTGGGTCATCAATCAGGTGATCGGTGCGGGTACCACTTCCGATAACGTAGGCTTCTTTCCGCTTCCTTATGACAACTCGGGCACTTTGACGGCTCCGCTCAGCCCGGACTTCTTCTATGCCGTGGCTAAGAACAGCAAGAATGTCGATGCTGCCAAGGCCTTCGTGAAATGGATGATCGAAGAATCCGGATACGAGGACTTCGCCGGCTTCATCTCCCCGCTCAAAGGCAAAGAATCCAAGCTGACTCAGCTTAAGGAATTCCAGTCGACGGGTGTAGTCCTGCAGGAAGGTACCGTAGATGACGCCAAGGTTACCGAAATCACCAACAAAGCACAGCTCGACCTGCCTGCTATGGTCCAAGAGTTCGTGCTTGCCAAAGATCCGCAAACCGTCTTCGACAAATGGAATAAAGCCTGGGCCAAAGCCAAGAAAGACCTCGGCTACTAAAATAACCCCACAAAGTGGAGGTTGGCTTCGGGTGAAGACTCAGGTACTTTGCGGGGACACAGAAATATATAAATTCTTTTAAAACAGCCCCACAAAGTGGAGCTTTAGCTTCAAGGTAATAAAATGATTTACCCTGCTGCACTAAGCAGCCAGATGCACTAAACTTCCGGCGCAAAAGGGATTATTGCCTTCATGGATAATCCCTTTTGTCGTCAATCCCACTTAAGCTTTCACGAAAGAAGGGTATGCGATGTTCGGAACACTGTCTTATAACAAGCAGAAAACTATTATCATAGTCTCCTTTCTGCTGATCCCGCTGATCCTCCTCGCCACGTTCACTTATTATCCGGCACTGAAGCTGGTCTATTACAGCTTCACCAACTGGGACGGCTACAGCCCCGAGAAGCCTTGGGTCGGCCTCGATAATTACCGCGAGGTGTTTAACACTCCCGATATTTTCAAAGTATTCACCCATAACTTCGCCTACTTCGTCATGGGTCTCGTTCAGAATATAGTGGCGATCTACTTCGCCGTTGTGCTGAACAGCAAGCTGCGGGGCCGGAATGCTTTTCGCATCATGCTCTTCCTGCCTTACATTATGAATGGTGTCGCCGTTGCCTTCATGTTCGGTTATGTCTTCGACACTACCAACGGTTCACTGAATCTGTTCCTGAACAGCATCGGCCTGACCGGCCTTGGACAGACCAGCTGGCTCGGCACTGAAGGACTGGTGAACTATGCGCTCGCTTCCACCGGCTTCTGGCGGTTCATGGGCTACAATATGGTCATTTATATTGCTTCCCTGCAGGCCATTCCGCGTGATATTTATGAAGCTGCGAAGATTGACGGCGCAAACTCGATGCAGACCCTCTGGAGAATTACACTGCCGAATATGAAGGCCGTCATTCAGCTCAATCTGTTCCTGACCGTGACCGGCGCACTCGAAGTCTTCGACCTTCCGTTCGTACTCACCAAAGGCGGTCCTGCGGGCGCCAGCCAGACTTATGTCCAGCGCGTGGTGGACACGGCGTTTGCCTTCAACAATTATGGCCTGGCCTCGGCCATGAGCGTTATCCTGCTCTTCTTTGTGGTCATCGTACTGCTGATTCAACAGCTGGTTCTTAGCCGGGGAGGAGATAAGTAGCCATGGAACATTCCAAATTGCGCTTTAAAGACCTGTTCAAATATTTCACGCTGCTCATCGGCGTATTCGTAGTGTTGTTCCCGCCGTATGTCGTGATCGTCAATGCGTTCAAATCCACAGATGAGTTCAACAGCAGCAGCTCTATGGCTCTGCCGCACAGCTTCCTGAACTTCGACAACTTCATCGCTGTCTTCCAGCGCGGCGGGCTGCTCAGCGGCTTCGGCAATGTACTCGTCATTATTATAATTACATTGACCCTGAACATTCTGTTTGGCACAATGGTGGCATATGTACTGGGCCGCTTCTCTTTTAAGCTGAAGCCGGTTGTGTTCGGTGCATATCTCGTGGCCACCATCATTCCGAGCATCACCACCCAGGTGGCAACCTTCGGCATCATCAAAAATATGGGGCTCTACAACACGCTTGGCGCTCCCATTGTGCTCTATATCGGGGCCGATGTGATCCAGATCATTCTCTATTTACAGTTCATCCGCAATATTCCGTTTGATCTCGACGAGAATGCCATGGTTGAAGGCGCTTCCCTGTTCAAAATCTACCGCTCGATCATCTTCCCGCTGCTTACACCGGCGACGGCCACCCTGGTCATCCTGAAGACGATCAGCATTTACAATGACATGTACATCCCTTACCTCTATATGCCCAAGCAGAGCCTGGGTGTTGTAACGACGATCCTCATGCGTTTCCAGGGGGTCAATTCAGGCGAGTGGAACCTGATCTGTGCGGCGATCCTGCTGATCCTGCTGCCGACAGTCATCCTCTACTTCTTCCTGCAGCGTTATATCTTTGAAGGCGTAACGAACGGCGCGGTGAAATAGGGATGTACGGAAAGGAACAACACAGTGGTATCCTATATCCGGCGATTTCCGCGTACCCTTTGGCTGTTCCTGGCCAATCTGCCTATGGAGCGCAAGCTGATTGTCGTGTTTATTTTTCTGATATCCATGCCGATCACTTATGTCAGTTATCTATCGTCCCGTTCCACCTTCAATTCCGTCCTGGTTAATGCAACGGCAAGCGCCGGACAGATGGCAGACAGCGCCTCGGATACCATCGACCGTTATGTAGCCGACCTGAAGAGGTACACTGCGCTTCCGCTCTACAATACCGATGTCCAGTTCTATCTGGAGCAGGAGCAGACCGATTGGGAAAAAAATACGGGCATGTCCATGTTCCTAAGCTATTTAAACCATACGAAAGAAGAGATTGTTGCCGTATACCTGGTGGATAAATACGGCTCCGTCTATTATGACAAAAGCTCGGGCATCAGCGAGCTGTTCCCGGAAGAACGTCTGGCGCAGTGGCAGAGTCTCACCGAGTCCGGCGTAGCTTCCATAGTTCAGGGCAGGCATATGATCCGTGTAAATGCGGGGGATCACCGGGAGGTATTCAGCATTCTGCGTACCGTCAGTTCGGTCAGCTCGCTGCAGAAGATCGGCATTATTGTGTTCGATATCAATATCAGCCTGTTCAAGGGCATCGTGGACCCGGTCAATGCAGTCACCCAGGGGAGTACCCTGATTGTTGATGACAAGGGGGAAATGATGTACGCCAGCCCGGATGATTCAGGCGGTGGCTCCGGCATGCTGGAGAAGCATACGGACAAGTTCCTGCAGCAGGTGAACGGACCCGATGGCCATTTCCAGATCACTCTGGACGGCAAGGAATATCTCGCGGTATATACCGTATCGGCCAAGACCGGCTGGACTACAATGGTTTCTATCCCGCTGGAGCGGATACTGTCACCGGTGGAGAAAACCCGTAACGCGCAGGTGCTGACCACGCTGGCGATAATCGCCTTCGCCCTGATCGTAGCCACCTTCATCTCCCATGCCCTGACGAAGCCGCTGAAATCCATGGTCCGCCTGATGAAGCAGGTGCAGCATGGCAATCTGGAGGTATGGCTGCATCCCCGGTACAATGATGAGATCGGAATGCTGGGCAGCCACTTCAACCGGATGATCATCCGCGTGAAGGACCTGCTGCAGGAAGTGAAGCTGACGGAGAAACGCAAGCAAAAAGCCGATATGCGGGCCTTGCAGAACCAGATCAATCCGCATTTCATCTACAACACCCTGGAATCCATCCGCATGCTGGCGGAAGGCAGTGATGATCCCCGGGTCGCGAAGCTGACGTACCTGCTGGGGATGCAGATGCGTTACGGGATTGTCCGCAGCGAAGAGATGGTGACCATCGGGCAGGAGCTTGATCATACCCGTAATTATCTGGATATGCTGCAAATCCGTTTCCCGGACAAGTTCAGCTTGAAGATTGACGTGCCGGATGCTCTGCTGAGCTTCCCGGTCATTAAGCTGGTCTTCCAGCCGATCGTCGAGAACGCCGTCTTTCACGGCCTGGAGCCCAAGGAAGGCCCGGGCACCATCAGCATCACCGGCTGGGCAGAGGGGAGCAAAGCTGTATTTTGCGTGGAGGATGATGGTGTCGGCATGGATGAAGATACGCTGCGCGCGCTGAACCATACCCTGACCGGCGGAGCTGACGGCGAGAAATTCGGCATCGGCCTGCGCAATGTGAACGAACGGCTCCGCCTGGACTACGGCAGCCCGTATGGACTGCGTGTAGAGAGCGAATCCGGCCAAGGCACCCGTGTCATTCTAAGAATCGAGAATCTCTCCCACCGTATTGAAGATTAACCGGAAACAGGGCAACCTGCACATTATGTCTTTTGAAAGGGGATATCCGGATTGCTGCGTATTGTGATCGTAGATGATGAAGTCCTGATCCGCGAAGGTCTGGCCCGGATGATCAGCAAGGAGAGCAGCGATTTCGCCGTCATCCGCACTTATCCTGACGGCAAACAGCTGCTGGATGCGCTGCCTGCCCTCCAGTTCGATGTCCTGATTACCGATATCCGCATGCCGCAGATTGGCGGCCTTGAGCTGATCCGTCTGCTCAAAGCCAGTCATCCCCATATCCGTTCCCTGCTGATGAGCGGATTCGTTGAATTTGATTATGCCCGGGAAGCCATCCGCAGCTCGGCGGTAGATTATCTGCTGAAGCCGATCAATAAAGAGCAGCTGTTCGACGTGCTCTACAGCCTGGATAAGGAACGCACGCTGCTGCGTGAGAAGGAAGAACGGCACCGCTCCGGGATGCTGCTCTCCATGCTGCATATTGAAGAGCCCTCCGCTGTGCTGATCGGCGGCCTTATTTTGCCCCAGCCTTATTTCTCGGTGTTTGTCCTCAAAGGAGACTCGCCTGAAACCGTCTGCTCCTGTACAGACAGTCTGCGGCAAGAGAAGGATAACGGATTCGATGTGCTGGAACTCCGCCAGGGACTGCAGGTCTGGATCTGGTATTCTGCGCAGCCGCTTGAATCTGCTGAATTAAGCGAGATCCGCAGATATCTGCAGGCTGCCAGTGCAGGGCATACTCTGCATGTGGGCATAAGCCGCTCCTACGCGGATGCAGCCAAGCTCAGAACGGCTTATCTGGAAGCCAAACATGCCTGTGACTGCGGAATATACCAATCCCGGCCGCTGCATTATGTTACTATTGAAGAGCTCATCCTGCCGGATAAGGCAGGGTCTGAGCTTTTTGCGCCTTATCGTGAACCGCTGGTCCATGATTTACAGATCCTCAATGTCGAGGGTGTACTTGCAGGAATTCATAAGCTATTCTCGGAGCTTGCATCGCAGTGTGCTTATCCTGAGCAGATTCTCCGCATGTGCCGGGAGATGGAAGAGCTTGCCCGTAAGGAAGTGCAGGAATTCGAAGCGGTCTACCGTAACGGATTAACTATGACGCTGGAGGAACAGCTGGAGAGCTGTTTGGCTTTTGCAGATATGGAAAAGCTGTTCGCTTCCTCCTTGTCGTCTGCCCTAAGCAGTATCCGTGCCCACCGGCTGGAGTTGTCCGGTACCGCCGTCGAGACCATCAAGCGCTGGATCTCAGCCAACTATAACCAGCACGCAGATCTGAACACCCTTGCGGGGATGGTGTATCTTACGCCAAGTTATTTGAGCAAGCTGTTCAAGCAGGAGACCGGTCTTACGCTGACTGATTATATAATTGAAATCCGCATCCGCAAGGCCAAGCAGCTGCTGAAGAATGCCCCGGACCTCAAAATCCATGAAATCGGCACCGAAGTCGGCTATCCCGACCCCGCCTATTTCAATAAACTGTTCAAAAAGGTTGTCGGTGTCACGCCGAATGAATATAAACGAATCTCATCTGTGTAAGGAGTCTGATCACTTGCATCCGCTGTCCCGAACTACACATGACTCTCAGGAAATTGAGGTATATGATACAACCGAGCTGTATGGCGAGACCGGACGGTTCCGTGTGCTGCAGTTCTCGGGTGAAGCGATTCAAGGCGCGCTGGATCTGGAGCATCCCCGCCGGGTCGTCTTTGAATATCCGCGGGCGATGATCCATCTGATGGAGGCGGGCGATCCTTATTTCGAGGATGTGTTCCTGATCGGGCACGGGATTGGAACGATTGCCGGGTATTTTGCGGAGAAGCGCTTTAAGGTCGCTGAGGTCAATGAGCAGGTTGTGGAATACAGCCGAACCCGCTTTGGTTACAATCAGGACAATGTCCTGATCGGTGACGGCCGCAGCCTGCTGGAGAATGAAGCAGACCGGAGCTATGATTACATTCTGCTGGATGCCTTCACCGCTGCCGGAACGCCGGCGCATTTCACCTCGCTGGAGTTCTTCGGGCTTACCCGGGATAAGCTGCACGGACACGGCGCGATTATCATGAACCTGATGGGCCGCAGCGATAATGACCGGCTGATTAGTGCGATCCACACGACGCTTAGCGAGGTGTATCCCCACACTAAGACCTTCGCCCTCCCGGCAGAAGGCAACGCCGATCTCCGCAACATTATTATGGTTGGCAGCAGCCGGCCAGTCACCTATCAGTCCCGCCACATGGCCGGATTCAGCGAAATTACGCCGGAGCTTGGACATGTGATCCGGGACCGGCGGTAGGTGGCTAGAAGCTATATAGCTAGAAATAGACTCTTTCCTTCGGATTAGCCCGGGCTTCTTGGTTGAACAACACGCTTCATATGACCGGAGTTGCGCCGCCCTAGCTTTAACTGTATTTTGTACAACTAAAACGAGCGATTATTGCGCTGCGAAGGTTTTAGTTGTATTTTCTACAATTAAAAATCCTCATATTTCATAAAAGAAGGCTTACCGCTATTTTTAATTGCACAGAATACAGTTAAGCCCGTAAACTCCGGGTTTCCGCCGCTTTTAACTGCAGGAAATACAACTAAATACTGCCCACTCCACGTTAGGTACTCGCAGGCAGGCGCTGCCGGGGGAGAAATGTCCGCCCATTGAAGGGATACGCTTGTGGCCGAACTCCACCTTGAGTCCGTTCGGCTCCGCTTCGCACCACTCGATCAGCCGCTGAATAGGCCTACTCCATTTTCTTTTCAAAAATGAGCTCATAATATTCCGGAAACCCCACAGCCTGGGCGCTGGGCATGATAACGAACTGAACGAACCGCCAGCCCTCTGCTGCATGCGTATGTATAATCTCCTGATAATTCTCCGTTGGCAATTGGAGAAATCCAGTATTCTTCTTTTTCATTTGTACAAATTTGTATTCAAACATTGATCTTCCTCCTGTTGTAATTTTCTACTTAAGCATGTTAATCCTTCACAGGCGTCCCCTGATGAAAAAACATCTGCCAGCGTCCCTCAAGCAACCTCCAGACCGAGCTGCGCAGGCAGTGAATGCCGGAATCTTCATTGAAGGTCCGGTAGGTCGCAAGGACAGCCTCCTCAGACAACGTATGGAGTTCGAAGTTACTCAAGGTCATCCGTACCTCACCTGCTCCCCCTTCGCCAACCTGATCGTGCTTCCGCCATACCCTGCCTGAACTTCCGAATTCAGTGTAATCATCTGCGATCAGCAGCGCCACCGCTTCAGGATTCGTACGCACTTCATTGCTCAGCAGCTGCTCCTCGAGATCGCAGATATGGTCTGCCAGCAATTCTTTAGCTGTCACATCAATTCCCTCCTTTTTACATTTACTATTCTGGATGGGCACCGGAATATCCTCTCCAGACAGCAAAAAGCCCGGTCCGTTCTGCAGGAGGCACAGCGCTAACCGGGATTCCGCAAGGGAAATATGAAGCCTATTCCAGCGACCGCTTCAGGCGGTATTCCTTGGGGGTAACGCCGAAGGCTTTTTTGAACAATTTGAAAAATGTACTCTCATTGACGTATCCGACGAGCTCCATAATCTGCTTGATGCTGATATTCTTCGTCTCCAGATAAGTCTGGGCATGCTGAAGGCGGATATCGTTCAGATACTCGCTCACCGATACCTCTTCGCTCTGCTTGAACATTCTGCCGACGTAGGCCGGTGTCATATGCAGCATAGCGGCGATTCCCTGCAGGCTGAGGTTCGGCTCTTTATAATTCATCTCAATGATTTCCTTAATCGCGTCCATCAGAGCCGCATTCTTGCCGCTGCCCGTCTGGTCCAGCTGATCATGGATATCCCGGCATACCCTGCCGAATAATTCAGCGGTCTCCTGCAGCGTCTCCTGCTCCAGCACCTGACGGCTGAGCGTGCTCAGCTCCACATTCAGCGGAATAACACGGTTATGGTTAATCTCCTTAACGGAGGTTTTGATAATTCCCGTGATATGCAGCAGGCTGTGAACAATGGCATCATAATGGCAATGCCCCAGCGGAGCCAGCATATGCCCGATGGCCTGCTCCATGGCAGGCAGATGACCGGTACGGATACTCTCACCCAGCCTCTTCTCCAGCTCCGCCGGGAAGCTATACTCCTGCTGCCGGAGATTGCCGTCCACTCGCTCCTTCGTAATGATGCTTTGCCGGCCGTATACCAGCTTATACATCGAATATTGAACAGCCGCCGCATAACGGTCCGGAATCTGTTCATGGCTGCCGCAGGATTCACTGGCCGTCAGGGTCAGTGACAGCTGGTAATAGCTGCTGACCACCTGCTGGATGTTACGGAACAGCTCATGCAGCGCTTCCTCATCTTCGGTTTCACTATTGCTGCCTTCTGCCCGGCTGATCAGCAGGGCCAGATGACTGCTGCGCATATCTGCCAGCTCGCAGAGATAATGTCCCGGACGCAGGATCTCCTCTGCAATATTGCGGATAGCAAAATAATACAGGCTGCGTTCATTATGGCTGGTCCTGCTGCTGAACCCGGAATATCCGTCCACCTGAATCAGGACTACCCGGTAAGGGCCGCTGCGGTTGATTTGCAGGCCGTTCTGCCTGATATTATCCTCGAATTCCTTCGCGGACAACGCCTTGCCACCGGAGAGAAGGGTTCGGAGGTAATAGCTTGTAATAATATGCCGCTGTTTGCCCTGCTCGTCTGAGACGCTTCGCAGCTGCTGGGCCATTGTGCTGAAGAGGCTGGCCACGGCCGATAATTCATCCTTATCTTTATCTTTCTCCTTACCCTTCTCCATATTCTGCCCCGTGGCCTTACCAGCCGCCGCCTTCCCTCCCGGCTGCATCCCCAGCTGGCCTATCAGACGTCCAATAGGCTTATAGAGCTTGTGTGCTACAAGGGTAGCCAGAACCACAGCCAGCAGCAGAACGGCAATAATGACGGACAGAAAGGTGCCGCGCAGCTCCCGTATAGGCTGAAGGATAATTTCATACGGCTGCACACTGACGACCTTCCAGTTCGTCCCCTGCATATTCAGATAGTTGACCAGCAGTCTGGTGCTGCCGCCGAACCTGCCGGACAAGGTGCCGAATGCTTCGGCATCCCCCGGCGTATGCCCGCCCAGCGCCCGGATCAGCTCCCCCTGACTAGGCAGCAGCTCCGGGTTACCCGAGAGCAGCAGCTTGCCTGCCTCATCCAGCAGATAGACGCCCGATTGCTCAGGAATAGCGAAGTCATTGAACGAGCGCAGATTCTCATAGAGCCATTCGGGCTTGATATTGACGACAAGCGCACTCTCCTTACTGGTGCCGGTGTCCGTGAAATTCTGATACATCACCAGCGAAAAGAAATCAACGGGCTGGTCTGCTCCGCTGAAATTCATCGGAATCAGCTTCATCCGCGGAAGCTTCTGCTTATTCTTCACCAGCAGGGCAATCTCCCCGCTCATCGGGGCATCCGGTTTGTTCAGACTGAGCTCCCCTACGGTATAGGTCCGGTCGTCATAACCGTTATAGACAAGGATCGAATGCAGGAACGAAGAGGAGAGGTAGGCCTGCTTCAGCGAATTCATCGAACGGATCACCAGCATTTCATCAGGATCGCGCAAATTCAGCAGCGGTACAATATTAGGGTCCATGTACAGGGAGACAGCCAGATTATTCATTACCCCTGACATATAGGACAGGTTGATTTGAATCTGCTTCATAGCCTTGCGGCTGACCTCCTGCTGCATCCGGATCGCGCTGCGTTCCGCATTATACTGCAGGAGCAGCGAAGAACCGGCGAGAACAGCCACCATCAGCAGTGTTACAGAGCCTATAATGCGCAGCAGGTACTTCCTGGACCTGTAAGCTTGCCACATCAGCAGTCCCCCCTCTACTAAGATGCATTATGCTGCCTGTAACCAGCATGACATATAGCGGATGGGGCTATCTACTGTACAATGTGCGAATTGCTCTCCGATCTCAGACTGCGATTTGGTTTCAGTGAAAAGCCAGCGGAACCCTGCGGACAGCGCCGGGCTCTAAGGTAATGCGCGGCCAATCGGCTGAAGCGCATTGCCCGAGCGGAACTCCCGCTGCGGTCGACAGCTCTGCGAATATGGACACCTCAGCCGGATAATTAGTGGTGTTGGCAACAGTGAGAACCAGCCTCCCCTCCTCCTGCTCCAGTGAACATTCCACATGATCAAATATCCACAGCAGCCCTGTGTCGGGCTGCACATAGATGCCCGGAACCTCCGCATAGGTCAGCATATTCGAGACCTCACACCAGCAGGAGAGCGGCAGCACTTCCCCGATCAGCTCCGTGCCCTCCCAGTCGCTCATATTCACCCTTTCGCTCATATAACCGGGCAGCAGCTCCTTCCCGTCCCAGCCCATGACAGGTCTGTCCTGGCGGGAGAGATATTGCGGAAGCTGATGCGCAGTATCCCTGAGCTGCTCCATATACAGCGGATTACCGGTGGCCCGGAACAGCTTCAGAAGCGAATCGCCAGACAGGGTGCAGATGCCCGGAGCGCTGTGCTTATTCTGCACATTGGCAATGACCGAGCCTGCCGTTTCAATCCCCAGCCGTCCGAAGGTCGAGCCTTGCGGAAAAACAAAATTATACGACACACACCACGAGATCGCCTGCCGGGCCGCTTCCTCTGCCCGCTGCAGCCACTTCTCCTCCCCTGTCGTTTCGTAGAGGGCGATGAACGCTTCCAGCAGGGCGAAGGCCGACTCGCTGTCCGGACACTGCAGAATCTCTCCGGGCCCGCCCGTGGTCACACCCTCCCGGGTATACTGGCGGTAATAATAATCCCCGGCTGCCTGCGCCGCCGCCAGATACACCTCTTCATTCAGGTGTTGGCCGAACAGCGCCAGTCCGGCAACCGCCATCGCACCTCCGGCAGAACCGCCGACCAGCAGCTCTCCGGTATCCGCCTGCACCCATTGGCCGAACTGGCCATACCGGCCCCATAAGCGGAGGAAGCCATCGGCAAGCCGCCGCGTGCCCTCAAGCCAGCGCTCCGGTACAGGCTCATTCGGATGCAGTGTGTTCATCGCCATGAGATGCTTCACCAGAAAGTACAGCGCATCTGCGCTCTTGCGCACAATATGCCATTGCTCCGGATGATCGCGCTGCGGATCTTCATTGAACTCATCGCCGTAGTAGCGGCCGTTATAGAATACACCGGGGAAGAATCCGGCCTCCGTCTGCCCGCCGAAGATGAAATCAAGGGTCCGGCCGGCTCTGCGGACCGATTCTTCGCCGCCCGCAAGCAGCAGCGCATAGCTGGACATCCCGCCCCCGACCCAGCCCAGCTGCCAGTCCTGATGCTTCATATCCACGGTGCCTACGGCGTAATAGCCGTACGGCTCCTTCCAGTTCAGTTCGTTATATTTCTGCTCCTGAATGGCCCATGCCGCCGAGAACGGCAGGCTGGAGGACAGCGCCGGAATTCCCGCCAGCGACTTGCGCACCCCGGCGAATCTGGCGAACAATCCGTCTACACTGCCGCAAGGGAAGCTGTATACCTCAAAGCTCAGGCTGAGCTTATCGCCTTCCCCGAAGTCCGCCCCTCTATCCGGGGAAGGGGCTCCGGTGGTACACATGTCGTATTTGATCCGCGGCCGTACGCCCGGAGCACGGAAGGATATAACAGCAGAGCCTCTGTCCTCCGCTTCCTGCACATGAATCGAGGTCTCCCCGCAGCCGGTCTGTTGGCAGGTTAGAATCAGGATTCCCTGTCTGCGGACCGGATCATATACTCCCACCGCCGGTGTAGCTGCGTCCCCGGCCAGCAGGTGGAAGGCCGAAGGGCCGGGCCCTACGGACAGCCGCGGCACATCGGTAATCAGCGCCGGAGTATCCGGGCCGTGCTCCGGCAGCTTGCTCCAGCAGGGCGGATAGCTGAAGCTGCGCACATCGAAGCGGTTACCGTTATATATAGCGCCGGGAACAAGCACATAATTGGTGCGGTCCCAGGCAGCAAATTCAAAGCGGACCTCCGCTGCGGTTTGCAGCGACTGTCCCCGGTGGAACCAGTTCACTTCGAGCCTGGCTCCATCACTGCTGCCGCCTATCTCGGTGCAGCCAAGCGTAATCTCCCAAGCCGCTGCTTCTCCGGCAGGCAGAAGGGTCTGTCCAGCTTCTCCGGCATTTCCTGCATCTCCTGCATCCCCTGCGTCTGCCGCCCAGCCAGTGTGATATTCCATAAGCGGCTCGGCCTCCTCGAAGGTGTGCGAAGCGAAAGCCAGCTTCGCTCCGGCTTCTTCAAGCAGCAGCTCAAGCTTCTTCTGCATCTGCATCTGCATCTGCATCTGCCGCCCCCCTCTCTTCTCTCTCCGCCAAACCTGCTTCTGAAGCTCTGTCACGCGGGCCAAACTGCGAGAAATCGATATCCTCCCAGCCTAAGGCATAAGCCGGCGAAGAAGGCAGCAGCCGGTAGTCCCCTGCCGGACCATCAACGAAAGCGGGATCGGCCAAGACGGTACCGGCATCATATTTGCCGTCCAGTACAGCACGCCAGGCTTCCCATGTGTATTCTTCGCCCCATACACTATTGGGGCCGAAAGACTCTGCCGGAAGCTCGCCGGTGATCCGGGGGACGGCCCCACCGCGCCAGAACAGGTTGCGGTCAGCAGCCCGGAACCGCTCCGGACTCCAGTTGACGAAGCAGTACAGATGACCTGAATTAGAGATGATATTTCCTTCGACCGTAATATCCCGGTTCGCTTCCCCTACCATCTCCTGCGAGCCTATAGCGTTGACCGCCTGGGGATTATCCGCCATCAGATTGTTGCGGATGACATTGCCGACGCCTTTGGAGAAAATCGTCATCCATAGCTTTCCCTCACCAGTGCTGTAGAGATGATCAAGCACATTATGTGTCACAGTCACATCATCGGAGGCATCATCCAGATAAATGCCGAAGCCGAAGGAGAAATAGATACCGCTGTGATGCAGCCGGTTGCCATGGATGACGTTCCGGCGGCCGATTCCCCAGGATTCGATCAGCCCCCCGTCCTGGCTATCGGTCATCACCTCCGAGATATCGTTATAGCTGATCCGGTTGGCCCGGGTAAAGAGGAAATCCCAATGGTTCTCCCGCGTCACGGCTACACCCCATAGAGATTCCGGCAACTGCTGATGACGTTGTCCTTTGAGGGATATCCCGTAGCGGGGCATATGTGAGATGCGGTTATGCGCGACCTCGCAGTCCCCGCACTGATACAGGACAATTCCGCTTCCATGGCCGACAAGCTCTCCGCCATGGCTAATCCGGTTGTTCGTAATCCGGTGTCCTTTATTCTGATTGGCATCCTCCACTTCACGGAAGCTGCCTTCCCCCGGGGCATAACCTGAGGCGTAAATGGCCGTGTGTCCAACGGTCTGTATAATGTTTCCGTCCAGCACAATCCGTTCGGCGCTGCGGTCTAGGAAGAAGCCGCAGGCGCCGGATTCACGGATATGGCAATCCGAGATTTCAATTTCCTCCGCATTGCGGATATAGACCACTCCGTTACGTTGTTCATCCGGTTCAACATTATCCATGCCCGGCTCACTGCGCATCATCTTATAGTCTTCATAGAAATCAGTGCAGGCCAGAGTCAGACCCTGGAAGGCCAGACCGGATACCCGCCGGGAATCATCTTCCCCTTGAATTTCAAGCAGCCGCAGGACAGACGGGGCGATAACCTGCTCCTCCAGCGGAGTGCCGCGCTTGGGCCGGTAATACAGCATAGCCTCTGCCTCATCCAGATGAAATTGGCCGGGTACACGCAGGAACGACAGCGAGCCCTGCAGGAAAAAGCGTGAGCCTGCGCCAATTCCCCAGATGGTGGGCCGCGCAAGCTCAATCCAGCCGGAAGAGTGATCGATCCGCCGCACCGGAATTGTCTCCGAGGCCCAGTTCCACTCCCCTTCCCCCGGCCACACAAACATCTGCAGTCCCGCCGTATCCAGCTGCTCCGGCACATCCCCTTTCCGGGCAATGATTCCGTCATGCTCTCTTCCCTCAACCGAGGCGGCGGATTCGTAATACCCCGCCGCCGGGAGACGGGCTTTCACTACCCGTTCCCCGCCTGCATATAGCGTCTGGAACCGGGTTCCCTGCGGCAGCGTTGTACGCCAGATGCCGTCCTGCCACAGTTCCCAGCCGGAGAGCACGGCGCCTCCCGCGAGAACCGGCTTCTCTCCCTCAGCATTGCGGTAGAGTACACGGCAGCAGGTACCCCCTGCATCCCCGCACCCGAAGCGCAGCGGCTCGCCAAGCTCGTAGATACCGCCCCCGAGGAAGACTGTTATCTGCCCTGTGTGCCCTCCGGCTAGGGCATCGCGCACCGCACTCTGCGCGGCGGGAATTGTGCGGTACGGTTCTTCCCGGCTTCCGCTGCCGGAATCATTCCCGCTGTGCGGGTCTACATATAGCTGCAATTCACTGTCTGTTTGCTGTTCTGCTGAGATCATTTCCTTCATCGCTCATCTTCCCTTCTTCACCCATATTCACACGGATATATAGCTTCTCCGAAAGCCTGATATACCGCCTCAGCTCCTGTCTCCAGCATGCAATCTAATCCACCTCCGGCGCTACTGTTCAATATGGCAATTACCCGCATTCATACTGTACTTTATGAGATTTACTATTCATTTCCGCAGCAAAGAGGCTTTCGCGGGGCCGCCTTTAGCCCTGCGAAAGCCTCCGTAACTTATAGCTGTATCCTGCTTACCTTACTGAATTGGAGCCAGATGCGCCCCGTCAATGACCGTGAACGTTGATCCGCCACCCGGAACGGTCCAGGCTACGGACAGGGAGTCATCGCCCTGATCTTCCTTGTGCAGCGCCTCTACGTAATAGCGCTGTCCTGCGGTCAATGTAATCTGGCCGGACTTCTGCGAAGGCTGGTAGGTCCAATTTCCCGCTGGCGTCCAGCCGGCTACGTTGGCGATCAGGACCTTATTGGCCGCACTGTTAGTCGTGCTGAGCCAGAGCTCACAGTCATTATCTCCGGCAATGGCAAACTGATAAACACCTGTAACCGTCGGCACAATATATCCTCTTACGCGTTCCCCGTAGCTGTTGGCCCAGTTCGACGGACTTGTAAAACTCGTCAAGGCCGTAACCCCGGTTGGTGTCGTCCCTACCGGGATGGCTGAAACTGAGCCTCCCGTAACATTGGTCCAGTATTCACGGGTAATCGTCCCGACCTGAGTCAAACCACCAGGCGTCGGTGTTGGTGTTACTGTTGGCGTCGCCGTTGGTGTTGGTGTCGGTGCTACCGTTGGCGTCGGTGTCGCTGTCGCCGTTGGTGTCGGTGCTACCGTTGGCGTTGCCGTCGGTGTCGGCGTTGGTGTTGGCGTCATTGTCGGTGTCGGTGTTGGTGTCGGTGTCGGGTTGCTGCCTCCACCCTGGTTCACATCACAGGTCTTGTAGAAACCCACGGCCGGATCGGTGCCGAAGGCATTCGTCGAGCACATGACGGTATTGGTGTAGGTGCCGTAGGCGTAGCTGTTGTTCGCCCCGAAGCGCACCTGCTTGGTGCCTGTGAAGTTACAAGGATTGTTCTCACCGGCACAAGGAACCCAGTTAGCCGAGGATACCAGCGTCGTTACGCTTAGTGTATTGCTCGCGGCCGACAGGTTGCCTGCTGCATCCTTCGCCTTGACAGTGAAGCTGTAGGCGGTGCTTGCCGCAAGACCCGTCACCTCAAAGCTGAGTGCTCCCGTGGTCGACCCGGCCAGTACGCCCCCCTTATAGACATTGTAGCCCGTGACTCCAATATTATCGGTTGATCCGCTCCAGGTAAGACTGACACTGATGTCCGTCTTGGCCGGTGAAGCGAGATTCGCCGGAGCACTCGGCGCCACCGTATCCGGACCATTTGTCGTTACACTCAGCGCATTGCTTGCCGCCGACAGATTGCCCGCCGCATCACTGGCCTTCACCGTGAAGCTGTAGGCTGTATTCGCTGTAAGCCCGGTTACCGTATAAGAGGTTGCCCCTGCACCTACTGTAGTTCCAGTGCTTACACCATTTTTATAGATCGTATAGCCATATACCCCCACATTGTCGGTGGATGCCGACCAGGTCAGATTGACTGTGGTATCTGTTTTGGAAGGCGAGCTTAAGCTGCCGGGTGCGGTAGGCGCTGTAGTATCCGGCGGACCAGCGTATACGGTCACCGTCTGCTCCTTCACACTGGCCCGGCCGCCATTATCCCAGACACCAAGTATGACCTTATAGGTGCCTGCCTTCTGGTACGTATAGGTTGGACTCACCGTGGTAACCGGAATGCCTTCACCCAGATCCCACAGATTCTCCACAATACTGCCGTTGTCTGTGGACGTATTGGTGAATGTGACGGGCTGGCCGAGCTGAACGGTCAGCGGTGCGGTGAAATTGGCTACCGGCTTCGGATCACTGAAGCCCCGGCTGGTAAGCTGCGTATTCGTACCGTTGCCGCTGACGGTATTGCCGCTCCACTCCAGATCAGCAGCCGCTGACGGATACTGGTCAATGGATGGTCCACTGTTTCCAGTAATGGTGTTATTAACAAAGCTGATCCGGTCCACCCCGGAAGCTGTCGTAATCTCAATAGCCTTCCGGCCGTTATTCAGAATCTGGTTGCTGTCAAAAGTAATGTTCCGCGTATCCCCGTGAATCCGCACGGCATTGCCGTCATACCCCGGATAAGCGGCGGCAGGGTTGCCGGCCGGTCCATTTTTCCAGATATTCTTGTAAAAGTACTGATACTGCTCGGTTTGTCCGGTGCCGGCACCCTGAAGCTGCATACCCCACATCACGATGTTCTGCACCGTGTTGTAGTTCCACAGCTGATAGCCCGTACCCGGCGACTGCTGCATGCCCACCTGCTGTCCCCCGTCTACGAGATTGCCCGAGGTGACACCATGGTCAACCATAACCTCCAGCCCCATGTGGCCGACTGAGCCGTCCGTTGCCTTAACTACATTGTTGCGCACCGCAATATACTTCGAGCGGACGGCGCTGATCCAGTGATCGACGTTGTTGTTCTCAATCAGCGAATAGTCGACGTTGGTGTGCAGCTCGATGCCGAGGCCCTCCATTTTTTTACCGGTGCCGGTGATGGTGTTGCCGCGGACGATAGCGTAAGGACTGTCATCATTCACAAAAATCCCGCCCCGGCCCGTATCCGCAATCGTATTATTCTCAATCAGCGCATAGCTGGAGCCCCAGCCGGCCCGTACCCCACCTCCCCAGTCGGAATTCACACCGGTGTTGGTGATTGTATTGCCCGAAATCTCAATATGGGTCGATCTTACAGCATATAGCGCAAAAGGTCCGAAACCGCTCGATGCGACGAAATCCTTGACCCGCAAATTACGCATCTTGTTGCCGTCGCTGTCTTCGGAAGTAACGGCAGACTGGGCTGCGGTGTTGTTGCCTCCGTCGAGGGTCATGTCCGATACTTCAGCATTCAGCGCATTATGCAGGTAGAAGAAGGTTGCGGCCGTGGCGCCGGGAGTGAACTTGATAATTACCGAATCCCGGCTGGCCCCGGCAATTTTGACGCCGGATTTGCTGTTGACGGTTCCTGACAGATAGTAGGTTCCCGCCGGAATGAGCACAGTGTCTCCGCTGACCGCTGCATCTACAGCACTTTGGAACGCCGCCTTGTCGTCTGCGGTATCCCCGCCGTTCGCACCGTAAGCGGTTACATTCACTGTTGCGGCAAACGCCGGATTTGCCGGCACGGCTGGCAGGAGAAGCGATACAGCACCAAGAATACAGAGTATCCGCACTTTCAGTTTTGAGGCGTGTTTCAGCTTGCTTGTCATCTTCATAAATCCCTCCCCTTCAATTCTGAATCGGCTGCAAGACTGGCTTCCGGCTTTCCGCATGATCCGATGCTTCCGGCAGGGCAGACTGAATGTGAGCCGGGACATCTCCTCCTTATCTTGCCATGCCTTCTACAGGGGGAGAAACTGTTCATTTTATCAAAAAGCATGTTTTACACACTGTATAAAACGCCAAAAGCTTTAATTTTACAGAATATCATCCAGGCGTCTGACAAAAGCCTTGCACCTCTAGGCAAATATGTTTAAAACTATATCATACCTACTCTCACAACTATGTCTGCGCCGAAGGGGCTGGATTTATGAAACCGTTCTCATTTTATAAATCGAAAAAATACTTCCAATCCGTCATGTTCTCCATCATGCTTGCCATGGCCCTGATTCTGACCGGCTTAGCCGTTGTAAATACCTATGTGCTGGAACGTTCGATCAAGAATGTGCAGGAGAATTCCAACCTTAAGGTGCTGACACAGACCCAATATAATCTCTCCTCCATGAATGAAATTATTACCCACCTCTCCACCTTCGCTTATAACGATAATCTGCTGATCCCGCTGCTGTTCTCGAAACCCCTGCCTCAAATGGATTATATCCGCGGCTACCGTGAAATGGCCAATCTGATGAAAAGCTCATCGTTCCTGCACTCCATTGCCGTCTACAACGCTTCAAGCAACGAGCTGTACGGCTCGACCAGCAACTTTCTGGTCGACGGCGGTGTCACCAAAGAACGGATGACAGAGTGGCTGCTGCATTCGGCGCAGCCGCATCCGACCTCACGGCTGATCCCGGTGAGCCTGGAGCGGACGGACGGTGGAATCGATGCCTTCGCCTTCATCGTAACCGATGCCTATATCCCCTTTACCGGCGACCGTTCTGCGCTCATTCTCTATATTAAATCCGGCTGGGTCTTCGACAGCCTCGCCAAACTGAATGATGCAGGCACAAGAGCCCAAGGCCAAATCTATATCCAGACTTCCGGCGGACAGCTGCTGTCCGGCGAGAACCTCGCGCAGAGTAATCAACCGGACCTGGACGGTATAACCGAGCTGATCCGGCAGGATAAGGCCATGACCGGCGCAGGCTCCGGTTCAGTCACCGGCAATACCGGCAACAGCAAAAGCATCATCACCTATATGGAAGGCATCGGCGACTGGACGATCCTGTATATCCAGCCGTATGCCTCCGTCATGAAGGATGTGACCGATGCCCGCACGAAATCGCTGCTGATTACCGGCGGCTTCCTGCTGCTGTCGATTGCCGTATCCGTCTGGCTCTCCTACAAGCTCTATGACCCGATTGAGAATATGCTGCGGCGGATGCGCCCGCTGTCCGCAGATCCGCAGCAGGCGGATGAACCATACGGTAACGAGCTGGATCTCATGAGCGGGCATTATCAGCGCATGCAGGAGAAGCTGCAGGAGATCAGCTCCGAGCAGATCGTGAACAAATATTACATCCGCAAGTTCCTGACGGACAGCCGGATCTTCTCCCATAATGACATGCAGCTGCTGATTGAGAAGCACGGGCTGCAGATCTCCGCCCGGGAATCCCTGCTCGTATGTGTGCTGCGCATCGAACGTTATGCCGCTTATGACCTGGCGACGCCGCCTTCTTCCAAGAAGCTGCACAGCTTCGCCCTGGTCAATATCGCCCAGGAGATTATGTCCCGTGCTTACCCCTGCGAAGCTGTAGATCTTCAGGGCGACCATATCGTGCTAATTGTATCAGCTACCGGCAGCACATCTGATTTTGCCGGCACGAAGCCGCTCATCCGGGAGATTCAGGATACGATCGGCCAGTATTACGGCCTGTCGTTGTCCGGGGGAATCAGCAGCGTAATCTCCCAGCTTCCGCAGCTCTCCGCTGCTTACTACCAGGCCTATCAATTATCTCTGTATACCTTCGCTTCGGGATACAAATCGATCATCCTGCCGGAGGATGTCCGGGAGAATCTCGGAAATAAACGCAAGACCCTGCCGCCGGATATTGAACGCAAGCTGTCGGAGGCGCTGAAGAAAGGCCAGCTCACGGCCGCAGGCAGCGAACTGGAGAAAGCCTTCTCGCTCCTCGCCACATTCCAGTATGAAGAGATGCGGCGTGTCGTTGCCGACCTGGCTTGGGTGGTGCAGAATACAGCGGCGGAAATTGCCGGCAACCGGGTAGGCTCCCTGCCCCTCGACATCGACCAGATTCACCGGATTCCCCAGGCGCATGAGACGCTGGAGGAGATTTACGTAGCTCTTCTGTCGCTGTGTGCCACCATCTGTGAAGGCCAGCGGCCGGCCAGTCCTGAACGTAATGAGCTGATTATCGGCACTGTCAAAGAGGTCATTGAACAGAAGTTCAACGACCTTAATCTGAGCCAGCAGTCCATTGCAGCGAACGTCAAGCTGACCTCCGCCTATCTCGGCAAGCTCTTCAAGGACAGCTGCGGCGTATCCATTACCGAATATATCAACGATATCCGGCTGCGGCATGCACAGGAGCTGCTGCTGCAGAGCGATTATACGATTTCAGAGATTATGGATAAATGCGGCTATGCCAATCAGAGTTACTTTTTCCGGCTGTTCAAGACCCGGTTCGGCACCACTCCGAAGGATTACCGGCTTAAGAAATCACTGTCCTGAACGTGCCGATTCCAAGAATACACAGGAATTCTCATATTGTATACTCCCGCTGCACAGCTTTTCGAACATGACATTGTATCCTCCCTCTTCCCTCCATGGCATGATGGATTCATAACAGAACGGAGGAGGAGATGAAGATGGGAAAGCCTGAGCCGGCCGAACTAAGCACACTTCCGGGGAACACAGGCCGCAGGCAGCCCGCTGTTCTACGATGGGTGATAAGCGAATTCAGGCATCTGCGCAAGAACCGCGAACTGCTGCTGCTCGCCTTGCCCGGAATACTATTCAAGCTGGTGATCGCGTACTTTCCAATGGTGGGTCTGATTCTGGCATTCAAGTTTTTCAGATATGACGAGGGGATCTTCGGAAGTAAATGGGTAGGATTGCAGAATTTCGAATTCCTCTTCAAGGCGCAGGACGCCTTCCGCATTATCCGCAATACGCTGCTGTACAATTTTTCTTATATTATCCTGGGGACGGTCTCCGCCCTGCTGCTCGCACTGCTGCTGAATGAGCTGTCAGGCCGGTTGGTCAAGGTCTACCAGACGACGATGTTCCTGCCTTTTTTCATCTCGATGGTTATTGTCGGTTATATTGGTAACGCTTTCTTCGACTTCCAGAACGGATATCTCAATACGCTGCTCGGCTATGTGGGCGTCGACCCGCATAACTGGTATCTGGAGACGACCCCCTGGATCTTCATTCTCCCGCTGGTCTCGCTCTGGAAAGGCATCGGCTTCTCTACCCTGATCTATTATGCAGGCATGACCGGCATTAACCCGGATTACTATGAAGCTGCCACGCTGGACGGGGCGACCCGTGTACAGATGATGCGCAGAATTACGCTGCCCCTGATCAGGCCGCTGATCATTATTCTGTTCATCCTGGGGCTCGGCAATATTATCCGCGGCGATTTCGGCCTGCACTATTTCCTGCCGAACAACGTAGGGCCGAACTTCCCGACCACCGACATTATTGATACGTACGTCTACCGGGCACTGACCAAGCTGGGGGATATCAACTCCGCGGCAGCCGTCGGCTTCCTGCAATCGGTAGTCGGACTGATCACTGTCGTCACCGCCAACTATGTCGTCCGCAAAATCGACGATGACAGCGCACTTTTCTGAACAGGAGGAGCACACACATGAACATGAACACAGCCAGATCCGCACCGTCTAACTTCGGCATCAATGTATTTTTTATCATAGTCTGCCTGATGATCGCTCTTCCGTTCCTGCTGGTCATCTCCATCTCGCTGACATCGGAAGATGCGCTGAGCCAGTTCGGATATAACCTTCTGCCCAAGGCGTGGAGCTTCGAGGCTTACCGGATTGTGTTTGAGAAGCCCACTACCCTGCTGCGCGGTTACGGGGTAACGATACTGATTACTGTAATCGGCACCGTGCTCTCGCTCCTGCTGACGGCCATGATGGCTTATCCGCTCAGCCGCAGAGATTTCCGCTACAACCGCCAGCTGACCTTCTTCGTCTTCTTCACCATGCTGTTCAACGGCGGACTGATTCCGTTCTATATCCTGATGACCCAGTATCTGCATCTGAAGAACACACTGGCTGCGCTGATCATTCCGGGTCTGCTAAGCCCCTTCAACATTATGATCATGAAAGGCTTCCTGGACAAAATCTCCAAGGAAATCATCGAGTCGGCCAAGGTTGACGGCGCCCGGGAGTTCCGGATTTTCTTCCAGATTATCCTGCCGCTGTCCACGCCTGCTCTGGCTACGCTGGGACTGCTGATTTCCTTCGGCTACTGGAATGAATGGTTCAATGCCCTGCTCTTCATCGACAATGACAAGTTCATTCCGCTGCAGCTATTGCTCGTACGCATCCTGTCCCAGGCCGACTTCCTGGCCAACTCGCCGATGGCGGAGGTCTCGGATAAGCTGAAGTATGCGAGCTTTCCGACCTTGTCGGTGCGGATGGCGATGGCTATTGTAGCCAGCGGTCCGATGCTGCTGATCTTCCCTTTTTTCCAGAAGTACTTTGTCAAAGGCATTACGGTAGGCTCCCTGAAAGAATAGCTTCTATTCTAAAATAATGGAGGGTTCATGAATGATCAAACACACGAAATCCACCGCTGTGCTGCTGTGTGTACTCCTGCTGTGTCTGTCGGTTCTCGCGGCTTGCGGCAACAGCAATAATAATGGAGACAACGGCGCAGCAGCCACAGGCAATGCCACAACCGAACCGTCCGCCACAAGCGGCACCGATCCCGCTTCCACACCTGCCGCCACCGAGCTTCCTGAGGTTAAGCTGACCTTCATTTATCCGGTAGCCGCTGACCCGGGCAAAGACCAGCAGCTGGTGAACGATGAGATTAATAAATACATCAAGGACAAAATCAACGCCACCGTCGAGCTCAAACCGCTGACCTTTGACGAATATGAGCCAAAGCTGAATGCCATGCTCGCCGCCCAGGAAGACTTCGATATTGCCTTCAGCTCCAAGGGCTGGCTCGGCAACTATCAGCCTTATATTGACCGGGGCGCTTATCTGGAAATTACAGATGAGATGATCAGCAGCTATGCACCCGAAGCCCGCGCCAATATTCCCGACAAATTCTGGCCGGACATGAAAGCCGCCGACGGCAAAGTCTACGGCTTCCCGATCTATCAGATCGCAGCCAAGCAGAAGAGTCTGGTGATCCAGAAGCGTTTTGCCGACAAATACAATCTTGATCTCGCGTCTATTCAATCGTACAAAGACATTGAGCCGTTCCTCAAGACACTGAAGGACAATGAAAAAGGCATCATACCGCTCGGTCTCGCCCAGAATTCCAACGGCATCTACATTGACCGCACTGAAGTCGGCGCCGACGGCTCTTCCGTATTCTATAAGAAAGACGATCCGGAGATGAAGTTCATCTCCAAGATTACACAGCTGGAGAACAAGAAAGAATATTTCCAGACGATGAACGCCTGGTACAAGGCAGGGTACATCAACCAGGATGCGCCTGTGCTGCAGAATATCAATGATCTCAAGAGCAAAGGCAATGTGGCTGTAGCGATTGAATTCACCTCGAAGCCGGGCGGAGAGATTGGTGAGAAAGCGATTAACGGCGGCAATGATGTCGTATACGCTCCGATCTCTGACAGCTATTTCACCGGGATTGCCAGCGCCATTCAGGTCATCAACAAGAACTCCAAGAATCCTGAACGTGCCCTGATGCTGATCAATCTGCTCAACACCGACCAATATCTCTATAACCTGATCTGTAACGGTATCGAAGGCACGCATTACACCAAGGTCGACGAGCAGAACATCGCTCCGATTGAGAATTCCGGCTATGCGCCTAACGGCGACTGGGTGTTCGGTAACCAGTTCAATGCTTATCTGAAGCCGGGCCAGGCCGCAGATACCTGGGAGAAGACCATCGAGCTGAACAACAATGCAATCGTGCCTGCCAGCAACGGCTTCCAGTACAGCGAGGATAAGATCAAGGCAGAGGCCGCCAACATCAACGCCGTCAAAAATGAGTTTGAAGCTGCCCTGGAGACCGGTGCGGTTGATCCGGACAAAGTCCTTCCCGACTATATCGCCAAGCTCAAAGCCTCAGGCATCGAGAAGGTAGAGGCTGAGATCACTGCCCAGTGGACCGAGTTTCTGAAAAACAAACAGTAAGCTGCGAATGTCAGGGAACGGCGATAGGCCTTCTCCGGGGGCTAACACCGTTCCCTGTTACTTTCCCATTAAAATTAGCAGTTTTATAAAATGGTGGTCACAGGGAGCATCCCCCCAGCATTTTTAATTGGATAAACGTATCTTAATTTGGGTGTTTTGAGGGAGTCGGGGGTATTAGTTGGAGAAACGTCATTTAATTTCATGCATTTCCCCTGCTCTGATCTATTTGCAGCCTATTAAGTGCTGATTATCCAACTGTTGCCCGGCAAGGGTCCCTCCGTTCATAAGCAAGTGGACAATATCCAACTATATCCGGCTACACCCGCATTCACAGCCACAGCCACAGCCACATCCGCAGTCAAGCCCTTGCCAATGCTGCTCCCGGCTTCTTTAGCCGCTTCTTCGGAGTTATCCGCGTTTTTGGTATTGTTCAATTTACACTATAGTAAAAAGCACCGGCGCTCTGTTTCAGCGCCGGTGCTTTTTGCATACCTGCTATAGGTTCTCTACAGCTGAAGCATAGGCTCAGCCGCACGACTCACCCCCTACTCAGCTGCTTAAGCTTTCAGCTGCGCCAGAATCTCAGGGTCTTTAATCTTCGTATCCTCAGCCAGCAGCACGACCTTGGAGAGAATCTCCGCCGTGCGCGGATCTTCGTCCAGGAACGGCAGGAACAGCCGGCCGCGGTGCTGCGAATGGACCGGGATAATATGCAGCGCCCCGCTGGCCTGCTTATAGCTCATGCCGCTGCCCAGATGCACTGCATATTCGCCCAGCGTCCCGGTAATCCGGGCATAGCTGCCGTCCACGCGGACGTTGCCGATCTTCAGCAGACGCAGGGACTCACTGACGATCACCCGGCGCATCTCTATAGTCGTCAGGCTGGCCTCCGGATCGACGCCTCCCACATGCGCTACGCTCACTACCAGATCCACATCGCGCATCACCTCGGAGAACAGGCGGGGCGGCACCTTATCCAGCATGACGTTCTTATACGTAGTCCGGTCGAAGAACTCGACCGTCTCCAGCGTTGGTGCTTCCGTATCCGCCGGGGAGAACCAGTCCGCCATGGCGTAGAGCCGTGCAATCAGATTCTCGCCATAGAATACCTTCTGCAGCCCTTCTTCATAGCTGACCGTCCACTGCCGTTCTCTCAGCAGTGCAACCGTCTTGCGCGGCTGCACCTGATGGCCGGCATAGCGGCGGGATACGCCGCCATTCGCCAGTTCATCCACATTCGGCAGATACAGCTCCCGGAAGATCTGCTTGAACGGCTGGCTGAGCTGCCGGTCGAACAGATCCTTCTGGTACAGGCTCCACTGCCCGCTGTTATACAGATCAAGCGGATGGGCGATGAATAGCTCATCCTTATCCGTAAGAGCAGTTTGCGCTCCGGAAGGATTCTCCAGCGCAGGCGGAACGGCCGCGAAGTAACCCAGTGCGCTGCCGCTCTTCAGGACAAGACCACGCAGCAGCGGCGCCAGAATAGGATTCCGGCTGAGCCCGGTAATCTCCTGCAGCGTGAAGCTGCTGCCTGATTCCATCGAGCGCTCCAGCTCCAGGCGCGCCCGGCGGAACTGGGCCGTCAGCTCGCTCCGCGTTTCCTTCAGCGCCTCGATATAGGCATCCTTCTTCAGGCGGGCAGGCACCGATTTCAGCACCTTGCCTTTGCTGGTAATGACAAGCTCGCTCTGACCCTGCTCATCAATGACCAGCTGGGCGAAGGTGTCGGTATCCAGCGCGTGCGGCTCGAAGTATGGCTTCAGCTCATCCAGCTTGCGGGCTTCGATATCCCACATCAGCCGGGTGACATCGGCATATCCGGCATTGCGGGCCAGATTGCCAAGGGCAATCCGTGCCGCCAGCCCCTCGCTCGCCCGCCGCTGCGCGCCGAATTTCTTGCTCTCCGCGAGGAAGCGCTGGATCAGCTCATAGCGCTCCCGGATATCCTGCTCCCGGTCCTTACGGAGCGGAATCAGGCTGTAGCTGAGCAGATGGTCTTTGTTACGCTTTTGTTCCACAGACTGCTTCATTTCCTCCAGCTTCAGCTTGCCAAGGGTGGCATCAGCGAACAGCTGGGAGCGCCGGTGGTTCGCACCCGCGGAGATATACTTCGCAGAGTCATAGAGCAGATCGAACCGCTTCTGTCCAAGCGTCTGATACGCCGACTGGAACCAGTTCATATCAAAAGCGCCGTCATTGAAGTCCTGCGGGGTAATCGGCGAGTAATGCGCCACCACCGTCTCCTTCTCCGCCGAGAAGCTCTCGTTGATATGGGCGTGGAAATACCACGCGGCACTGCGGATGCCTTCCCAATCCAGATAGCCGGAGATAATCTCAATCCACTGCGGCGCATACATGGCGGCTTCCAGCAGCCGCTTCTCCGTGATACCGGAATCCTTCAGCAGCGTCCGCAGGAGTGCAGAGTCTTCACCCTCCCGGGGATGGCTAACCTTAAGCAGATGGCTGAATGATTCCTTCTTCGTGATACTGTCGCCGTAGCCATATACATAACCCCGGATGAAGGTCTCCTTGTCGAGCCCCGCCAGAATACGGATGAAATACTCCATTCCCTGGATCCGCTGCAGCCCCATCACCAGCGGGGTTACCTCGGTCGGCAGCTCCCCGCGGGCCAGCTCGATTTCCAGCAGACGGTCAATCAATACGGTGCGGATTCCGGCAACCCGCTCACTGTCGTCAATCCACTCCACATTCCGGCCGGTTAGGGTGCGCATGTGATGGCGGTTGTCATGGCCGGCAAGCAGCTCCTTGTACAATTCACCTTCACCGGTTAATCCCGTTTCGTAAGCCTTCAGATAATCGTACAGCTCCAGCCTGGTGCCGGCATCCTCCGGGTTCATCCGGTCGAAGACATACAAGGATCTGAACAGCTCCTTGAAATCCTCCGGCCCGTCCGCCCGGTCCCGCATCATCCTCAGCCATGGCTGGGCCAGCACATTCAGCAGCGCCGCCTCACTTTCCAGCTTATCCTCCGGCATCGCTGCCATCAGCGCATTCAGCGCCCCGGCGGCCAGGCTGAAGTTATCCTGTTTATCACTGTCTGCATAGAAGGCACCGATCAGAGTCTTCACCTGATTGCCGTACCGCAGCCCTTCAAACAGCTCTGCTACATCCCTGATGGTCTGCAGCGGATATACCTGCTCCGTGAATTCCGCTCTCCAGCCCTCCAGCAGCTTATGTTTTTTCAGCTCCCTATAATCCATAGAGCCTCTGTAGTACCGGTAATAGCTCTCCATCGTTCCATCCAGATCATCAAGCTGGTTGTAAAAGTTCAGCTCCAGCAGCATCTTTGGATTCCAGCCGCTCTGCTGGAGATAGGCGGACCAGAGCTCATGGAGCGGATACTCCTCCAGTTGAGAAGCCGATTTGTCCCTGTCCTTAGCCATAGTCCATTTCAGTGTGCGCAGCACCGCACCGACCAGCAGCGTCTCCTTCTGGCCGGAATAATATTCGCTGACATATTCCGTGTCCCGCTGTCCATGAATCTGCTCATCCAGCCCGTGCAGGAAGGTCCTGATCTCCTCCAGCGGCAGGGAGAACACCTTATCCCAGCTGAATTCTCCGGGCTGCGGCCCCCCGGTCAGCCATGCTTCCGTCTCCCCCGGGTTGAACAGCCCGAACCCGCTCGCCGCCGTATATTCATTCCTGCGGCTAAGCTTCGCGATCAGCTCCCGTTCCTTCGCCGCAGGCTCGGCAATCGCTTCCACCTGTGGACGCACCGCCTCATACAGGCTGCTGCGCTGCTCATCCTCGAAGAGCACCGTCACCATCTCCAGCGCGGCCAGGCGCTGCAGGCTGTTCTTCTCCTGCAGCAGCCGCTGGATGCTGCCTTCAAGCGCCGAATCCGGCTGGCTGAGCAGTAGCCGGGTCACGTTCTGGCGCAGCGATCCGGTCTTCAGCTTCAGCAGCGCCTCGGCCTGCACCAGTTCCTCAGCATACAGTGTCCATTCCTTGGCCTGCTCCAGGGCCAGCTCACGGTTCTTCATGCTTTTATCGCCAAGGCTGGCGAACACGAATTCACGCTGCACCGGATTCAGCGGGTCGCTAATGAAGCTGGCCAGCAGCTCGCCGCGCAGATCCGGCGAGAACTCATCCTTGAGTGCAATCAGCTCGGCAATCCAGGCGCTGTCCATATCATACGCGGTCAGGTACAGCATTTTGCGCACCGGAAGCTCCGGGGTGTAGTTCACCTGGACGAAATCCAGCACTTTGGATTCCCCGGTTAATTCACGATGGGGAGTGCGCAGGAACATCGCTTTGAGGGCAGTGAAATCCCGCTCTCGTGCCGCCTTCTCCCCCAGCTGCGGTGAACGCTGCAGCTCCAGCTTGGGCCCGTTCTTGTCCGGTCTCCACAGCCTGCTGTAGCCGTAGCTATAGTTGCTTAGAACCCAGTATTGCAGCTCCAGGTCCTGCTCCTCCAGAGATTGCCGGGCGCTCTCCAGCCGGAGCTCGCTGTTCTGGCTGTTCGCCAGCACATACTGGGCCACAATCTTCTGATAGAGCTGCCCTCCGGCCATCAGAACCCCAATCCGTCCATAGAGATCCTCTTCCTCATGCACAGCTGTTGCCCACAGGCTCAGGTAGACATGATGGGCGTTCGCATCCTCCAGCCATGCTGCCCGCACCGCTTCATCCTGCAGCACCAGGTATGCGCCTTCAATCAGGCTCTTGGCCACCCGTTGATTCTGGGCTTCCAGCCCCATGCCCGTCCACACGCCCAGCGCGCGCACGACAGAGCTGTAGCGGATGAAATCATTGTCCAGAATCAGCTTCAGCACGTACAGATTGTTATCCAGAGTTCCTTCATCCATCCGTTCCACCAGCGATTGGCGCAGCCCCTCCTGCAGCTTGGCAGCCAGCAGCAGCTCGCCCAGCATCACCACAGCTTCCTTCCGGTGACTCATGAATACGCCCTTGATCACCTCGTAGCTCAGCACCGCTGCCTGGTTATCGCCGTAGACCATTTCCTTGAGGTCGTCCAGCATACCGCTGCTGTCCTCACGGTCCAGCTCATAGGCAATGACATCGCTTAAGACCAGCCTGAAGCGGTAACTCACATTGTAATCCGTATCGTTGTCCTTTTTGCGCAGATACTCTCCAAGGACGAAACCCTGCCGCTCCATGAAGATCAGCGAGCTCAGTTTGCTCAGAATTTGTGCGCTGTGCAGCTCAAGATTACGGGTACGGTAAGGTCTGCGCACGTATCCCCTGCTGTACGGATACTCCGTACAATGCTCCACTATGTAAGTCATCACTTCTGCGGTATACGGGCTGAACAGCTTCCTGACAGCCGTCAGCAGCGGTTCATAGAATCCTTCTGTCCTGCCGCCGGCCAGTGTCCTGAGCTGTTCCATGCACGCCTTGCTCTCGTCCTCCTGGCCTCCATAATAATTCAAACGGCTGAGTCCAATAACGACAGACGCAAGACCCGATGTTTCTTCATCCAGCCCTTTGGCCTTATTCTCCATCTCCGCATACCATTGTGCTTCCAGATCCTCAGTTTTACTTACCGCCATATCCTGTTCCCCCTTCTACCTAATCTTCCTACCATAGTCTTCCGGCCAGCATAGTGAACCGGATGAATACCAGCTCATCCCCGTCCTGGATCTGCAGCGGCTCCTCTAATAGGGCACATTCCCGCTCCTGCAGGAACACCTTATATAATCCGTCCTCAAAAGCAAGCAGTGCAGCAGCAACCGCTTCACCGGTATCCGGCGGTTCACCGTTATAAATGGTCGCGAAGCCGACCTTGCCGTTCTCTCCCTGCTCCTGGATCTCATTGCCTGTAAGATAAGGAATAATATCTCCCCGCCCCTGCTTGTCCACAAGTCCCTGCACCTGCCGGACTACGATCTCAGTAATCAGCTCCTGCAGTGTAGCAGGAGCCCCCTGCAGTACTAATTCCTGCCGGGCAAGCACCGGTTTGCGTTTGCCCAGGCTTTTGACAGTAACATACAGCCGCACATCTATCCCTCCTGTTTCTACAGACAAGCCTTACCGGAAAACAGGCCATCTTAGATTAATACCCAATTCCGGCCCCTCTGCCGCGCTTCGGCTAGATTTCACACGATGAAATTCGGAGCGGACATCGATTCCGCCCCGCCATCCCCCTGCAATCCGAAACAGCGCTCCAGTTCAGCGAAATTCTCCTCCAGCGTCCGGCTGCCATCTGCCTCCAGCACCTTCAGCTTCCGTTCCCCTGCCTCACTCCTGATCCTCGCAGCGAACAGCGCGTCTCTCTTCATCCAATTGTTGAACGAAACCTCCGGATTCTCTGTTGCCTGCAGGATTCCCTGAATCCATTCCCGCTTGCTGTACTGCTCCCGCTGGAACGGTTCCGCCGGGATCACCCAGATTGCCTTATCCATCGGCTTCAGAAGAGGCGCCACCAGCGCCGGCAGCAGCTGATTCCCCTCCACAACAATGGGGCCATCGCCCGAACACTCAAGATCGCTCAGCACATAATTGAAATCCTCCCGCAGACACCCGGTATAGACATCCAGCTGTTCAGTCACATCCCTGGTGAAGAACACTTCATTCATCGACATCTGCGATACCCGGTACATTGCAGACTGCGCCTTCCCTGTAATTCTCTGCAGGTGATCCTCATAATGCTCATCGCATGCGTAAAGCGTCATATTATATTTCTCCGCGAGGCGCCCCGCGAGCGTGCTTTTCCCGGCACAGGCCGAACCGCCGATCCAATAGATTTGTCT
This sequence comes from Paenibacillus sp. FSL H8-0259, assembly GCF_037963255.1. Lineage (NCBI taxonomy): Bacteria > Bacillati > Bacillota > Bacilli > Caryophanales > Paenibacillaceae > Paenibacillus > Paenibacillus sp. FSL H8-0259. Next base: position 1,063,571 of record NZ_CP150147.1, on the reverse strand, counting down.
GTTCATGTACATCCGCTCCTTTGTTCTCCGGCATTACCTGATACTGAGCTATTCGACACCGGATTGCCGCCGTTCCTGCATCAATCTGCCATTTCACCGCCGAATTCCCCACACAAGCACTTTTTTTGTTAAAATAGAAATGTCGGCGCAATTACGGGCAATCCGGCGCCAGTCACTGAAACGGAGGCATTACCTGTGGATTATATTATTCTGGACATCGAATTCAACGGCCGCAAATTTGCCAGTGAGCACCCTATGGAGGTCATTGAGATCGGAGCTGTCCGTCTAGACGCTTCATTGCAATATAAGGGCGAGTTCTCTGCCTTAATCAAACCCATATACTTCTCCACCCTCAATTCCTTCATCAAGAAAAAAACCGGCATCCCCCAAGAGGATATCGATGTCGCCGACCGGTTCCCGAAGGTGATAGCCGCCTTCAGAGCCTGGCTTGACCAGAGCACGGACGGCGTGCTGCTGCTGACCTGGGGCGGCGAGGATATGAAACGGATCATCCAGGACGTGCGGATGCACAAAATCGATGACGCCTACTGGATGGAAGCAACCTACTTCGATCTGCTCAAAGGCGTACTCCGCGCCCGCGGCCTAAGCAATGACATCAGCGTTGAAGGCGCTATGGCCCTGTTTGGCCTTGAGCCTTCCGGCTCTGCACACCGCGCGCTGGATGATGCCAAGATGACGGCCGATATTTTCCGTGCGGTCTTCAGCGAGCTGGATTTCGGGCGCTCCCAGCACTATATCGACACCTTCTCCAACGCCAGAGAACGCAAGACCGTCAAGATCGCCATCAAAGCCATGACCTCCCAAAAGATCGTTCCCACCTGGGAGCTTGTAGCCGAGCATTACTTCCCTGCTGAAGATGCTCTGGCCGACCCCCGGAAGCTCGCGGAACTGCAGGCGTATTTCGCCGCCCAGGTCGGCAAGAAATAGACAATCCCCCCCACAAAGTGGGGCGTTAGCTTCGAGGATGACTCAGGTACTTTGCGGGGACCCCAAAACACTTAAATTCTTATCTTCCAAGGCTTACCCTGCACATGACAGCGGCAGCTTTCCCTTAGACATTCATCGGGGAGACTGCCGCTGTTTGCTGTTTGGTGTTTGCGAGGTTATCCGGTTATCCGGCCAGCCCTCGGGTTATCCTAAAATTAGGATTTGACATTGCCGTTACGTGAAGGTGTACAGTAATTTTTGTAAGCAGCAGCTTACACGGCGGGGACGCTAGAGCACGTCCAGCTGTATACGCCAAGACAGAGTTGGAGGCTGAAATGACAATGGAGTACACTGTTCAGAAGCTGGGAGCGCTCGCGGGGATCAGTACGCGGACACTGCGGTATTACGATGAATTCGGGATTCTGAAGCCGGCCAGAATCAATTCCTCGGGATACCGCATCTACGGCCAGGCCGAGGTAGACCGGCTGCAGCAGATTCTCTTTTACCGGGAGCTGGGCTTAAGCCTCGAAGGGATCAGGGACATTGTCACATCACCTTCCTTCGATGGGGCCCGCGCGCTGCGTGAGCACCATGACAAGCTGCTTCAGCGGAGACAGCAGCTGGACCGGCTGATCGCGAACGTCGAGCAGACACTTGCACACACCGAAGGGAGAATTACAATGAGCAATGATGAGAAATTCACAGGCTTTAAGCAGAAGCTGATTGACGATAACGAGCAGAAGTACGGGCAGGAAATCCGGGAGAAGTACGGCGAAGATGCCGTAGAGAAGTCGAACCGCAAGCTGAAGAACATGACCGAGGAGCAGTATGCTGCCATCCAGCAGCTTGAAGCGGACATGTTCGCTTCGCTGGAGCAGGCGATGGAGGAAGGAGATTCTGCAGGTGAACTTGCGCAGAAGGCAGCTGATCTGCACCGCCAGTGGCTTAGCTTCTACTGGGATACCTACACCAAGGAAGCTCACGCTGGGGTAGCGCAAATGTATGTCGATGATGAACGCTTTACCGCCTATTACGACAAACGCCGTCCCGGACTGGCCGGGTTCCTGCGGGATGCTGTACATGTGTATACGGGAGCGAAGCAGTAATGTGATGTTCCCCTTATAAAAAAGAGAGGTAGCCGGATTGCACGGCTGCCTCTTTTTTTTACTGCTGTATGGCTCAATCATCATCGTCGTCGGAGTCTACATCTGTGTACACAATCTTGGCTGTATACGCATCGACTCCCACTTCCGTCGAGACCCGTCCGTTTCTGATCTCCACCTCATACACGGCTCCGCCATTATCCCGGTCAAAATCAATTTCAGCTACCGTTCCTTTCACTGAGGCTGATGCTACTTCGGCCGCTTTGGCCGCTGTAATCAGCGTTCCGCTTGGTGCTGTAGCAGCAACTTCATAGTTATCATCGTCGTCATCGTCTGTTTCTTTGCGCACGCTTATCACTTTACCCGTGTACGCATCTACCCGGACATCCATCTCCTGCTTGGTCTGCCGGATCTCGACATCGTAATACGTACCGCTGAGTTTCTTATCCAGATCAATGCTCTCTACCTGTCCCGGTGCCGCCTTCAAGGCAATCTCTTCGGCTTTGCTTACACCGATCAGCGTTTTGCTCTGACTCTGCACCGATGCGGCGGCTGCCGCAGTACCGCCCTTAACCTCGCCGATACCGTAGGCACCTCCGAGAATCAATGCTGCTGCCGCTATACTGCTCCATACTTTTTTCTTCATCTTTGCCGCCTCCTAAGTTTAATCTGTGCTGCTCATGTAGTAACTATAACGGTCCAACATGAGAGGACAGCGGGAGGAACATTAGAATTTGATGAGAAAATTAACCTCACAAAGTGGAGTTATAACTTCGATGTTTACTCAGGTACTTTGCGAAGGCCCCAAAACATATAAATTCTTGACTTAGAAAAAGGCTCAGGAGTTATCTCCATCCGGTTCTTCCCACGTTACTGACATAATGCTGCCAGAGATGGCGTTAACCTGAACTACGGCCTCTCGTCCGTCTGAAGTTTTAATCTCCACCAGATAAAATGCGCCTGAGTCATTGATTCCGGTGTCCACATCATCCGGTTCCCCCGCTACTTCCTGCAATGCGAGCCGGACCGCTTCGTCTTCTGAGACCACACGCTGCGCGGACGGGGACGGAGCTGGTGACGGTGCAGCAGTTGCTCCGCCCGCAGGGGCTTGAGAGGCTGCGGGTGTAGGCTGAACAGCTGGCTCTGCTGCGCGCTTCAGCAACACTATGGAGAGGATCTCACCCGTTGCTCCATCCAGCTTCAGCTCATATAATCCCTGCGCAGTCTCCAGCTCTGCGACATATTTCCCGGACTGCAGCTTCAGACTCTCTACCGTTCCGGCATATTCATTCAGAACAGCCTGTTCAGCCTGTTCCCTGGACAGCAGCTGTTCGGATTCATTACCGAATATCCACAGTGCAGCAAATACCAGCACGAGGAGCACAGCCAAAATAATGACCGCCTTATACAGAAGGCTCTGGGTCGATCGTTTATTATTCACTTGTTTCGTATTCTCACGTTGCTTGTTCATTGTCCTCCCCTGCTCTCAGCGGCAATCCGGATCATCACCGAGGTTCCCAGACCTATTGCACTATTCATGGACAGCTTGGCACCAATCGCACCTGCGATCTCTGCCGCAAGCGACAGCCCCAGGCCTGCACCCCCGCCCTCGCGGCTTCTTGCCTCATCCACTCTGTAGAAACGGTCGAATATCTTAGGCAGCTCCTCCGGAGGAATCCCGATCCCCCGGTCCGTAATGACTATAACCCGCTCCTGCCCGGAAGCTTCAAGGCTGACAGTTATCGCCTCATCACTGTATTTGCGGGCATTGTCCAGGAAGATGAACAGCAGCTGCCTCAGCTTCGCTTCATCACTGTAGCCTTCAACCGGGCCCTTGGACTGGACGGTCACTTCTCTCCCATATGCATTATGGAATACCCTGGCCGAAGCTCGGGCCAGCTCTTCCAAATCGATCATCTTCATCTCAAGATCCCAATGCTCATGATGCTTCGCCAGCAGCAGCAGCTGCTCAGTCAGCCCCTTCATCCGTACAGCTTCAGAATGAATGGCTTCAACCGATTCATTGAACAACTCGGGATGTTCCAGCCCTCTGCGCTTCAGCAGACTGGCATAACTCTCAATTACCGTCAGCGGTGTGCGCAGTTCATGTGAAGCATCCGAGACGAATTTCTCCTGCTTCACATGATTGCTCTCCAGGAGGGCAATCATCTCGTTGAACGTACGCCCCATCTCCACCAGCTCATCCCCGGAGGTCTCCTTCAGCGCAAGCCTGCGGAATTTCCCGCTGTTTTTGATCTCCCGCATGGTAACTGTCATTTGCACAATGGGGCGCATAATCAGTCCCGACAGCAACCGGCTGGAGAGCAGCAGCGGCAGCAGCGCAACAAGCGTGGCTCCGGCAAGCACAATCCGCAGCACCCGCAGTGTACTCATGGTGCTCTCCAGACTTTTGGTCATCTGGACATTCATGACGTTCCCGTCCGTCCAGATGACCGGAGTGCTCACGAATGCATAGGAGCGCCCGCCCGCCTGTATAATTCCAGTGTGCTTCTCAGGATGATAGACCGGCTTCAGCCGGCTGATCTCCTGTTCGGAGGCTGAAGTGACAGGCGCAGGACCGCTCCCGTCCGGCGCGAGCAGCCGGAGCATCCCTTCAATCGGCACATAGGCCCGGAGCAGCTCCGGTGCCGCTACCCCGCTTCCCGCCCTTCTCATATCAGCAGCGACCCTGGCTGTCTCGGCAGCAGCCTGTTCCAGCTGGCTATCTGTCGACAACCGGCTGAACATCAGGTAAATGAACAGGTTCATTATGACAAGCAGTACGGCAAACAGCACACTGGAGTACAGATAGATTTTGCTCCGCAGCTTCATAGGGAGTCCTTCAGCACATAACCGATGCCCCGCACCGTATGGATCAGTTCTTCCTGATTACCCTGCGTAAGCTTTTTGCGGACATAACGGATATAGACATCCACGACATTCGTATCCCCGTAATAATCGTATCCCCAGACGGCTGTCATAATCTGCTCCCTGTTCAGCACCTGGCGCTTATTCTTCAGCAGGAACACCAGCAGATCGAACTCCCGCGGAGTCAGCTCAATCCTTCTGCCCGCCCGCATTACCTCACGTGTAGCTTCGTTCAGCTCAAGATCATCCGCTCTCAGCCATGAGTCTGTTTCCGCTGTCTTACGTCCTGATGCCAGCCGCAGCGCAGCGCGGACACGCGCCAGCAGCTCCTCTATTTGAAAAGGCTTGGTAATATAGTCATTTGCCCCTAAATCCAGCCCTGATACCTTGTCCTCCACCGAGCTTTTAGCCGTAAGCAGCAGCACAGGAGTATCGGCATCATTCGCCCGGATACGCCGCAGCAGCTCTATTCCGCTGAATCCGGGCAGCATTACATCCAGCAGCAGCAGATCCGGCTGCTGCTCCTGATACAGCTCAAGTCCCTGATGGCCGCTGCCGGCAATGGATACACGGTATCCCTCACACTCCAGCTCAATCTGCAGCAGACGGGCTATTCTCACCTCATCCTCAACAACCAGGATAGATTCTGTCATTGGCGTTCCGCCTTTCTGCCTGCATGCACGTGTATGCATGCTTATTCTTAATCCGGCTGCCTCCATTGTAGGGCATAGGCAGGCGCAGATTCAAACTCTACATCTGGCCACCGTCCCCTCGCTCCTCGTAATTCTCCAGTTTATTCTTAATAGTGTGAACTATATATCCCCTTAACAAAGGCCCCCTCCCCCTCTTCCTCCACATGCCCGCCTACCGCTCAACCAAAGGGATTTATCCCTTTCATTTCCTCATTCTGTCCGCCTTTCGCTCAATCAGAGGAAATTATCCCTCTCATTTCCCCATTCTGCCTGCCTACCGCCAAATCCAATATCCCTCTCGTTCCCGCTTATTGCCCACTCTCTGCGGATTAAACAAAAAAGAGTGCTCCAGGCCGCTTAAGCGGCTCGGAAACACCCCATTCTCTTCTACTGCGTATGCACACGCAACAGCAGCAAGAAGTTATAAGCTGCGGTGCAGCAGCTCCAGCACACTGCGCAGCTCGGCAACCGCTACCTGTCCCGGAGCCGAAGGCTTATGCGCTGCCCCGAAGGTCAGCGCTGAGCCGAAGATTTCACCGGCAAGCCGGCTGATTACGCCCTCTCCGGCCATCGACATTGTAATGATCGGACGGTCCGCATACTGCTCCTGCATCATGTTTGTCGCCGCCAGAAGGGTCAGCACATCCCCCGCACTCTGCGGCATCACAGCAATCTTCGGCAGATCTCCGCCAAGCTCCTGTGCTCTGCGCAGCCGGGAGACGATTTCATCCTGTGACGGCGTGCCCTGGAAATCATGATTCGATATAATCACGAATACCGCATTGTCATGCGCTGTGGCAATCAGCCCGCGGACCTCCTGTTCCCCGTTAAACAACTCCACATCCACAATATCAACATATCCGCTCTCTACAGCGGCTTTGTTGAGCCGGAAGTAATATTCTGTGGAGATTTCCTTCTCCCCGCCCTCTTTGGCGCTGCGGAACGTGAAGATCAGCGGGATCTCCGGCAGAATCTGCTGGATTTCCCCCAATACCTCCGTTACCGCTGCGATATCCTCCACTTGGCTGAAGAAATCGCTCCGCCACTCCACCACATCCGGAGCCAGAGCCTTAAGGGCCTCCGCCTCTTCCCGAAGCTCGGATAACGTTGTTCCGACCAGCGGAACACAGATTTTGGGCATCCCCTCCCCAAGGGTTACATTCTTAACGGTTACTGTACCGCTCATCGTTTCAGCTCCTTATGTATCAGGCTAAGCCTGTGAATTAACCGCCCGGCTCGCTTGTCCGCAGCATTCTGTATCTGGTCAAACAATCCTGCACAGAATACAACAATCCCCGCAATATATTAACCAGAATCCGAAATTGTTGTATAAAAGGCAATATTCTCCCCTTACCATGCAGAATAAAGAAACAATTCATGTATTTCATACAACAATCCGTCCGGACAACGCGGTATTTATGGATTCAAGTTGTAATACCTGCAACATTTTGCCTATACAGAGTGAACTTACGAATCTCAAAGGACCGTTTACACGATCCTTACGCTAAATTTACTGTGCGCCCGGCTCGGCATCAGCAGCTTCCTGCAGGAACTGCTTCACCTCTTGCAATCTTGGCAGCGAAGGAATCGCTCCCGCTTTGCCAACCGCCAGTGCACCGACCGCATTCGCGAATCTGACCGCTTCATCCAGCGTTTTCCCGCGGGTAAGCTGCCAGGCCAGCGCCCCGTTGAAGGAGTCGCCCGCTGCCACTGTATCTACAGCTTGTACCGGGAACCCGGGAACATGCAGGCTGCCGGCTGCATTCACAATCAGCGCCCCTTTGGAGCCCAGTGTGACAATAATGTGCTGAACCCCTTTTTGCAGCAAAATCCGTGCCGCACGCTCCGCATCATCCACACTCTCTACGGAAATACCGGCCAGAATGCCCGCCTCTGTTTCATTCGGAGTCAGGTAAGTCACATGATGAAGCAATTCATCTCCGAGCGGCTGAGCCGGTGCCGGGTTGAGGATCACCGGAATTCCATGGCGGGAAGCAACGGCAGCCGCAGCCTCTACCATAGTCAGATCCGTCTCCAGCTGCATGACGACAATTCCGGCTTGGCGGATAACCGGTTCAAGTGCTTCAATATCGGCCGGCTTCATCTCAACATTCGCACCGGGGACCACAATAATCCGGTTCTCGCCTTCTCCGTCCACCACAATGGAGGCGACTCCTGTCGCCTGTGACTCACTCTGCGTGATATATCCGGTGTGAACCTGCTCCTGTGTCATAACCTCCAGCAGTCCGCTGCCAAAAGAGTCCCGGCCCACTCTGCCGATCATGGTTACCTCCGCGCCAAGTCTGGCTGCAGCAACGGCCTGATTGGCACCTTTTCCGCCCGGGGACAATGCAAATTCCTGACCAAACAGCGTCTCGCCCGCTTCCGGAGCCCGTTTCGTGCGTACTACCATATCCATATTCAGACTTCCAATTACGACTATACTCAACATGAACACCACCACTTGGTTTATTTCCATTGTTTCTTCGCCATTAAGGCTACCTTCTCCATGGAAGGGACGGCACCGGCGTTACTGGTTGTTATCCTCTTATCTTATGGCCTTCAGCCGGGTTAATCAAATTTTTATGAATAGAAGCTTTGGCAGCTTTTTTTCATCAAAACTTCGCTGTGCTTTTTAAAGACAAATATGCTAGAATAGGTGTGCAATCGCTTCCAGAGCCTAACACATTCTTTTGAGCAAACGTTTGCATCTTAGATAAAGCCTGCAGTTTTGCCAATAATAATCTAAATCATATTTAGGAGGCTTATCAAGTGAACGAGAACCAACTGCCGTCAGTAGCTTATTTCAGCATGGAGTACGGGCTCCATTCAGACTTCAAAATGTACGCCGGAGGCCTGGGCATTCTGGCCGGAGATTACATCAAAGGTGCCAAGGATATAGGCGCTCCCGTCATCCCCATCGGACTCAAATGGAAACAAGGCTACACGGACCAGAAAATTGATGCAAACGGCAATCCGTACGACTCCTACCATAATTATGTGTATGAGTTCCTTGAAGATACAGGCGTCAAGGTTACGGTAAAAGTCAGAAAAACCGATGTCGTCTGCAAAGTGTGGAAAACAGAGCATTTCGGCAACAGCCCGCTTTATCTGCTGGACACCGATATTCCCGAGAACAGTGATGCCTGGATTACAGGCCAGCTGTACGGCTGGTTCGGGGAAGAACGCATTGCCCAGGAGATTGTCCTGGGGATCGGCGGCGTCAAGGCCATGCGTGCCCTGGGCATTCCGATTGATGTCTACCACTTCAACGAGGGGCATGCCGCGCTTGCAGCAATTGAGCTGATCCGTGAGAAGATGTCCGGCGGCAGTACTTTTGAGGAAGCCTGGAAAGCTACACGGGAAGAGGTTGTGTTCACTACACATACACCGATCAAGGAAGGTAATGAGACCCATCCGCTCGACCGTCTGGAGTACATGGGTGCTTTTAACGGCTTAACCCGTGCTCAGATGGAGCGGATCGGCGGAGAGCCGTTCAACATGACTGTGGCAGGCCTGCGCCTGTCCCGTATCTCGAACGCCGTTGCCCAGCTCCATGCCGATACCGCCAATAAAATGTGGAAAGAGGTCGCCGGCCGGTCCGAGATCATCGGCATTACTAATGCAATTCATACGCCTACCTGGGTGGATGAACGGATGACGCGTGCTTTTGAAGAAGGCGGCGACCTCTGGGCTGTGCATAAGGAGATCAAGCAGGAGCTGATCGGCTTCATCGAGGAACGCTCCGGGATTGCCCTGAATGCCGACAACCTGCTGATCGGCTTCTCCCGCCGCGCCGCTCCCTACAAACGCAGCGACCTGATCTTCTCCCAGCCCGAGGTGATTGAGCCTTACCTGGAGAGCGGCAAAGTTCAGATTGTCTTCTCCGGCAAAGCGCATCCGCTGGATGATAACGGCAAGAGAATCGTCAGCAACCTCGTAGCCATGATGAAAAAATACCCGAAAAGCGTAGTTTTCCTGGAAAACTACGATATGACCATTGGTGCCCAGCTCACCCGCGGCTCCGATATCTGGCTGAACAATCCGCGCAGACCGCTGGAAGCCAGCGGAACCTCCGGTATGAAGGCCGCCATGAACGGCGTCCTCAACTGCTCCATCCTTGACGGCTGGTGGCCGGAAGCCTGTATAGACGGCGAGAACGGCTGGCAGATCGGGGACGGCTTTGAGACTACGGACTTCGCGGTGCTTGATCAGCACGACAGCGATGCCCTGTATGATACACTCCTGAACCGTGTTCTGCCGACCTTCTATGAGAACAAGGACAAGTGGGTGCAGATGATGCACCGCAGCATTGAGACCACCCGCACCGAGTTCGCCACCAAACGCATGCTGGATGAATACTATAACCGGATGTACATCAAAGGCTGATTCGCGTCCGCAGTTCTACAGCTTCCTCCTATACGCCTTTCTTCGTTCCCTCCTGCCCGCTTCAGCGGGCGGGAATTTTTAGGTTCCACGAGTTTTCAGTCAATATTCTTTATCTTTAATAACGTTAATCATCTTCATTTAATCTGCTTTCCAGCAGAATTCCGGGTAAATATCCTACTCTTGGTGAAACCAGTTTCTCAAACTAATTTTTTTTGGCTGCTTGTCCAATTCCGACAATATTTTCAGTTCACTTGGGTTACAGTGATAGTGTGCTACAAACGTTTGCACAATAAGGTAAGCGATGAGCGGCTAGAAGTTCCCGGGAGTTTATTTAGGCCAAACACGCACAAGTTAAGCAGGTAAAACCACTACAAAGGGAGATGGGCAAATGCAATTGCAACGAATGGGCAGCTTCAAAAAAGTAGGTATCGGCTTGGGGACTCTGCTTATGGCTTCCGCGATCAGTTTAACCGGAGCCAGTGCTGCCGGCAATCTTGTTCCAGTGATGACCTCCAACACAAGTCCGGCGGGTACCGCCTCCGCCAGCAGCGAATGGGCATTCCATGAAGCCTACAAAGCTTTTGACCATGATTACAGCACCTATTACTCCACTTCCAGCGGCAGCTCAGGATATCTGCAATACAGCTTTGGTACTTCCAAAAAGGTCCGCAGCTATAGGCTCACCACCTCATCCCAGCCTCAGGCGAATGTGCCAAAAACCTGGACCCTTCAGGGCTCCAGTAACGGCAGCAGCTGGGTCGTTCTGAGCAGCCAGTCCGGCCTTTATTATCCGGGTTCCTCCTACTACTTCAACCTCTCTTCTACAGGTGACTATACCAGCTACAGGCTGGTCATTACCGCCAACAACGGCGCTTATTCCACTTCTGTAGGCGAGCTGGAACTGTACGAATAATTAACGCTCACATCCGCTTATCAGATACAGGCCGCATTCCTGACTGATAGCGGCAATAGAGACCCTCTTACGCCTAACGTAGAGGGTTTTTGACGTTGTCACCCTACTGCTTCAGCTCATACCTCCCATTCCCATTCCCATTCCCTCTCACTCGCCCTTGCCCTTACCATCCAATAATGCGAGATATATTCTAGTCCAGAGGCGTCAGCCCTATCATGATTTTACCATCTTCCGCATATTGTTAATTATAATGATTATAAAAAAGGATTGATTTTATTTAATTTTTTGTTATTATAAAACTTATACTTAATCTAAAATCAAATCCTAATACGAGGTGACTGTATTCATGAGTGAGAGCAATAACAAACTAACGACAAGCTGGGGTGCCCCGGTAGGTGACAACCAGAATTCTATGACAGCCGGTTCCCGCGGACCCACTTTGCTGCAGGATGTTCATCTGCTGGAGAAATTAGCCCATTTTAACCGGGAACGTGTTCCTGAGCGTGTCGTCCATGCCAAAGGTGCCGGTGCTCATGGCTATTTTGAAGTCACCAAAGATCTCTCCCAATATACAAAAGCTGCCTTCTTATCTGAAGTCGGTAAGCGCACACCGATGTTCATCCGCTTCTCTACCGTAGCCGGGGAGCTGGGTTCTGCTGATACCGTGCGCGATCCGCGCGGCTTTGCCGTGAAATTCTATACCGAAGAAGGCAACTACGACCTCGTCGGCAACAATACACCTGTCTTTTTCATCCGTGATGCGATCAAATTCCCGGACTTTATCCATACCCAGAAACGCCACCCGCAGACACATCTGAAGAACCCGAACGCTGTATGGGATTTCTGGTCGCTCTCCCCTGAATCCCTGCACCAGGTTACGATTCTGATGTCTGACCGCGGCATACCGGCCACCCTCCGTCATATGCACGGCTTCGGCAGCCATACGTTCAAGTGGGTGAATGCAGAAGGCGCCGCAGTATGGGTGAAATACCATTTCAAAACAGAGCAGGGCGTCAAGAATCTCGATGTTAATCTGGCTGCGCAGATTGCCGGTGACAACCCGGATTACCATACTGAGGACTTATTCAATGCGATCGACAAAGGGGATTTCCCCGCCTGGAGACTGCATGTGCAGATCATGCCTGTAGAGGATGCTGACACCTACCGTTTCGACCCGTTTGATGTCACCAAGGTATGGTCCCAGAAGGATTACCCGCTGATTGAGGTGGGCCGCATGGTGCTGGACCGCAATCCGGAGAACTACTTCGCCGAAGTGGAGCAGGCTACCTTCTCCCCGGGATCATTTGTGCCAGGGATAGAAGCCTCTCCTGATAAAATGCTCCAGGGCCGCCTCTTCGCCTACGGAGACGCCCACCGTTACCGGGTAGGAGCGAATCACAACCACCTGCCGGTTAACCGGCCCATCGCCGAGGTGAACAATAATCAGCGGGATGGCGCGCTGAATCATACCAATAACGGCGGAGGCTCCGTGTATTACGAGCCTAACAGCTTCGGCGGGGCAACCGAGTCGCCGCAGGATAGACCGGCCGCTTTTGCAGTCTCCGGTCAAGCAGACAGTCTCCCTTATGATCACAACGATCATTACACCCAGCCGGGTGATCTCTATCGTCTGCTGAATGAAGAGGAGCGTGCCCGGCTCGTACGCAATATTGTAGGCGCGATGACTCCAGTCGAGTCGGATGAGATCAAGCTTCGCCAGATTGGCCATTTCTACAAAGCCGATCCGGAATTTGGACGGCGTATCGCGGACGGACTGGGACTGGTGGTACCGGAGTAACTCCACTTGCACCCTTCAGCGCCAAGAAACCCCTGACTTCATCAGTCAGGGGTTTCTTGGGATTATCGTATTTGCATTTTCTATGTATATTGCCTAATGATACACATTCATCCACTGCTCCAGCTGCTGCTTCAGTCCCTGTCTCGCGGATACCGGCTCAAGAATCTCGGCGTTAGGGCCATATTGCAGAATCCACTTAATAAATTCCTTGTCGTTATTGACGGTGACTTCAAACAGCAGACTTCCGTCTTCCTCATCGGTCATTCGCGGGTGCACGAACAATTCCTCTTCTTTGATGTAACGCGCTACCTCCGGATGAAACCGCACTTTGAAGGTGGTATTCTTGTTGCCCCGGTCGATCGACCAGGTATTTTTCAGATACTGTTTAATATTGAAATCCCCTTTGTCGAAGGGGGTATCCGTCACCTCTACCTGCTGAAAACGGCTGATGCGAAATGTCCGGATCGCCCTCTTCAGGTGGCAATAGCCAATCAGATAGAATCTCTGGTCACGCGGAATCAAATAATAAGGATCAATCTCCCGCTGCGTTGTCTCATTACGCAATTGCGAGTGATATACCGTACGAATCCGCCTTTGCTCCATAATCGCCCCGATCAGCGGCTGCAGGAAATTCCGGCTCTCCTTGCGGTAAGCAGGCTTGCCCATTTGGATAATATCTGAAATATTCTCAAGCATTCCATTCTGTTTGGATTTCTCCTTCAGATGTGTGCCCATGACTTTGTCAAAGGCAGACAGAAAACCTGGGGGGATTTTGCCGGGTGCCAGCACGGAGGGCAGCAGAGAGAAGGCCATTGCCTCCTGCTCGGAGAAATCCAGCGGGTATAAGAAGAATTTCCCCATAAACTTATAACCCGTTCCTCTCCCCTCATTCATCACCGGTGCAAAATGACTGATTACATCCAAGTCCCTGTAAATCGTTCTAATATTCACCTCGCACCGGAATGCCAGATCCGCAGCCGTAATCCCGGGATTCGACTGGATGGCGTTAATGATCTTGAAGATCCGTATTACTTTGTCTGTCATAATAAATGCTCCTCAACTTCCAAGTAAATAGTGCCTGTTCTTCCATAGTTCTAATATAACAGGTCTATATAAACATGGCTGTCTGCATAATATAGCATTACCAGCGCATAGAGCGGCCACCAGCATATACTATGTATTTTTAGTAAGCAATACTTCCGCCCCATGCTAAAAAAACAAAAAAACCCTTGAATATCAAGGGTTGCTGTAACTATTATTTAAGCGGGTGATGGGAATCGAACCCACGCTATCAGCTTGGAAGGCTGAAGTTCTACCATTGAACTACACCCGCAAAGGTGAAATATCGGGATGACACGATTTGAACATGCGACCCCCTGGTCCCAAACCAGGTGCTCTACCAAGCTGAGCTACATCCCGTTAATATAAAAGCTATACTGCAAAGTAATAATGGCGCGCCCTGAGAGATACGGATGCTTCGCATCCGATTGCGAAGTTGTGCTATTGAAGCTGATGCTCCAACGAACTCGTTCGAATCCTGAGGACACTTTGATGATTCAATGAAGTTATAAATGGCGCGCCCTGAGAGATTCGAACTCCCGGCCTTTTGATTCGTAGTCAAACGCTCTATCCAGCTGAGCTAAGGGCGCAAAATCTATATGGAGCGGACGACGGGAATCGAACCCGCGACCCTCGCCTTGGCAAGGCGATGCTCTACCGCTGAGCCACGTCCGCAAAAACATGGTGCGCGTGAAGGGACTTGAACCCCCACGTCGTGAAACGCCAGATCCTAAGTCTGGTGCGTCTGCCATTCCGCCACACGCGCACACTTTATAAGAAAATGGTGAGCCATGAAGGACTCGAACCTTCGACACCCTGATTAAAAGTCAGGTGCTCTACCAACTGAGCTAATGGCTCTCATAAGAGAAGCAATCATAAATGAAATGGCTGGGGATATAGGAATCGAACCTATGAATGACGGAGTCAAAGTCCGTTGCCTTACCGCTTGGCTAATCCCCAATATTAATAATTAGCAAACACTACGGAATCGGGTGGATACTCTATACTTCGAGATATAGGATGCTCAATCCCTGATACCTTCATACAATAAAAATGGCGGAACAAGGCGGGATACTCTTCACTCCGTTACGAGATTGCGAAGTATTCCTTACGATGCCTATGCTTGGGCGGACCCTGGGAATTCTCATCCCTGAAGCAATAAAGATGGCGGAACCGACGGGATTCGAACCCGCGATCTCCTGCGTGACAGGCAGGCATGTTAGGCCAACTACACCACGGTTCCAAATTGGTTGCGGGGGCAGGATTTGAACCTGCGGCCTTCGGGTTATGAGCCCGACGAGCTACCGGGCTGCTCCACCCCGCGTCAATGTTAAAGATCTATTCTGTTAAAGATAGATGGTGGAGGCTGAGGGGTTCGAACCCCCGACCCTCTGCTTGTAAGGCAGATGCTCTCCCAGCTGAGCTAAGCCTCCATATATGACTCGTATGGGATACTCTCCACTCCGTTACGAGATTGCGAAGTATTCCTCACGAAGCCTATGCTTCAACGAACCCAGGGAATTCTCATCCCATAAATCCAAGAAGAAATTGGTGACTCGTATGGGATTCGAACCCATGTTACCTCCGTGAAAGGGAGGTGTCTTAACCCCTTGACCAACGAGCCATGCTGTTAAATAATTCTACTTCTCATCCCTATACAGGGAAGGTAAAGCTACGGAGAGAGAGGGATACTCTTCACTTCGTTACGAGATTGCGAAGCTGTGCTAACGAAGCCAATGCTCCAACGAACCACTGAGGGTTCTCATCCCTTTACAGAGAAGGTAATGCTACGGAGAGAGAGGGATTCGAACCCTCGAGACGCTTGTGGCGCCTACACGATTTCCAATCGTGCTCCTTCGGCCAAACTCGGACACCTCTCCAGATGGCTCCCCGAACAGGACTCGAACCTGTGACAACTCGATTAACAGTCGAGTGCTCTACCAACTGAGCTATCAGGGAATATGGTGGGCCTTAGTGGACTCGAACCACTGACCTCACCCTTATCAGAGGTGCGCTCTAACCAGCTGAGCTAAAGGCCCGTTCTCATACCACTATGCAACTAATAAGGGCAAAAAAAATACCACAGTGTGTGTGGATTGTCCGCTTGGCGGCGTCCTACTCTCCCAGGACCCTTCGGTCCAAGTACCATCGGCGCTGGAGGGCTTAACGGTCGTGTTCGGGATGGGTACGCGTGGAACCCCTCCGCTATCGCCACCAAACGGGCATTTACAGCGTAAATGCTTCAGGAATTGATTCCTGAAAACTGAATCCGAAACGAATCTGCGCTCTAAGAATTTGGATAAGCCCTCGACCGATTAGTATTGGTCAGCTCCATGCATTGCTGCACTTCCACCTCCAACCTATCTACCTCGTCGTCTTCAAGGGGTCTTACTAATTGGGAAATCTCATCTTGAGGGGGGCTTCACGCTTAGATGCTTTCAGCGCTTATCCCGTCCGTACGTAGCTACTCAGCCATGCTCCTGGCGGAACAACTGATGCACCAGCGGTACGTCCATCCCGGTCCTCTCGTACTAAGGACAGCTCCTCTCAAATTTCCTGCGCCCACGACAGATAGGGACCGAACTGTCTCACGACGTTCTGAACCCAGCTCGCGTACCGCTTTAATGGGCGAACAGCCCAACCCTTGGGACCTACTTCAGCCCCAGGATGCGATGAGCCGACATCGAGGTGCCAAACCTCCCCGTCGATGTGGACTCTTGGGGGAGATAAGCCTGTTATCCCCAGGGTAGCTTTTATCCGTTGAGCGATGGCCCTTCCATGCGGTACCACCGGATCACTAAGTCCGACTTTCGTCCCTGCTCGACTTGTTGGTCTCGCAGTCAAGCTCCCTTATGCCTTTGCACTCTTCGAATGATTTCCAACCATTCTGAGGGAACCTTTGAACGCCTCCGTTACTCTTTAGGAGGCGACCGCCCCAGTCAAACTGCCCGCCTGACACGGTCCCCGTACCCGGTAAGGGCACTAGGTTAGAACCTAGATACGATCAGGGTGGTATCCCAACGGCGCCTCCGCAGAAGCTTGCGCTCCTGCCTCACCGGCTCCCACCTATCCTGTACAGATCGTACCCAAATTCAATATCAAGCTGCAGTAAAGCTCCATGGGGTCTTTCCGTCTTGTCGCGGGTAACCTGCATCTTCACAGGTATTAAAATTTCACCGGATCTCTCGTTGAGACAGCGCCCAAGTCGTTACGCCATTCGTGCGGGTCAGAATTTACCTGACAAGGAATTTCGCTACCTTAGGACCGTTATAGTTACGGCCGCCGTTTACTGGGGCTTCGGTTCACAGCTTCGGGTTTAACCCCTAACCACTCCCCTTAACCTTCCAGCACCGGGCAGGCGTCAGCCCGTATACTTCGCCTTGCGGCTTCGCACAGACCTGTGTTTTTGCTAAACAGTCGCTTGGGCCTTTTCACTGCGGCCCCCTCGGGCTATTCACCCTACCGAGGCACCTCTTCTCCCGAAGTTACGAGGTCATTTTGCCGAGTTCCTTAACGAGAGTTCTTCCGCGCGCCTTAGAATTCTCTTCTCGCCTACCTGTGTCGGTTTGCGGTACGGGCACCTTCTCCTGGCTAGAGGCTTTTCTTGGCAGTGTGAGATCATGACCTTCGCTACTACAATTTTCGCTCCCCATCACAGCCCAGCCTTAGTGATGTGCGGATTTGCCTACACATCAGCCTCACTGCTTAGACGGACATATCCATCAGTCCGCGTCACTACCCTCCTGCGTCACCCCATCGCTCATAGCGGATTACGGTGGTACAGTAATTTCAAACTGTTGTCCTTCGACTACGCCTTTCGGCCTCGCCTTAGGTCCCGACTTACCCTGAGCGGACGAGCCTTCCTCAGGAAACCTTGGGCTTTCGGCGGATCAGATTCTCACTGATCTTTTCGTTACTCATACCGGCATTCTCACTTGTATGCTGTCCAGCGCTCCTTACGGTACACCTTCAACCTGCATACAACGCTCCCCTACCCCAGATGCAAAGCATCTAGCCATAGCTTCGGTGGTGTGTTTAGCCCCGTTACATTTTCGGCGCAGAGTCACTCGACCAGTGAGCTATTACGCACTCTTTCAATGGTGGCTGCTTCTAAGCCAACATCCTGGTTGTCTGTGCAACTCCACATCCTTTCCCACTTAACACACACTTGGGGACCTTAGCTGATGGTCTGGGCTGTTTCCCTTTTGACAATGGATCTTAGCACTCACTGTCTGACTCCCGGCAAGAAGTTAATGGCATTCGGAGTTTGACTGAGCTTGGTAACCCTTGCGGGCCCCGCACCCAATCAGTGCTCTACCTCCACCACTCCATTCACCGAGGCTAGCCCTAAAGCTATTTCGGGGAGAACCAGCTATCTCCGAGTTCGATTGGAATTTCTCCGCTACCCCCACCTCATCCCCGCATTTTTCAACATGCGTGGGTTCGGGCCTCCAGTGCGTGTTACCGCACCTTCACCCTGGACAGGGGTAGATCACACGGTTTCGGGTCTACGTCCACATACTTAGTCGCCCTATTCAGACTCGCTTTCGCTGCGGCTCCGGCTTCTCACCTTAACCTTGCATGTTAAACGTAACTCGCCGGTTCATTCTACAAAAGGCACGCCATCACCCATAGATCGGGCTCTGACTTTTTGTAAGCACACGGTTTCAGGTTCTATTTCACTCCCCTTCCGGGGTGCTTTTCACCTTTCCCTCACGGTACTGTTTCACTATCGGTCGCCAGGTAGTATTTAGCCTTAGCAGATGGTCCTGCTGGATTCATACGGGGTTTCACGTGCCCCGCACTACTCGGGATCCGTCTCGGAGAGAACACAGTTTAGGCTACAGGGCTTTTACCTCTATCGCGGGCCTTTCCAGACCTCTTCGCCTACCATATTCCTTTGTAACTCCATGTGAGACGTCCCACAACCCCAAGAGGCAAGCCCCTTGGTTTAGGCTGTTCCGCGTTCGCTCGCCGCTACTGACGGAATCACTATTGTTTTCTCTTCCTCAGGGTACTTAGATGTTTCAGTTCCCCTGGTCTGCCTCTGCGTATCCTATGTATTCAGATACGAGTAACTGCGAATTACCACAGCTGGGTTTCCCCATTCGGACACCCCCGGATCAAAGCTTGCTTACAGCTCCCCGAGGCAGTTTCGTTGTTCGCCACGTCCTTCGTCGGCTCCTGGCGCCTAGGCATCCTCCGTGTGCTCTTATTAGCTTAACCAATGCGTTTTCCGTTAGGAAAATCGCTGTAGCAACTAATAACTATTTCAACTTGCTTACACAAGTTTCAGCTAAAAGATGTTCTAAAACGCAAATTCGTTTCGGTATCCAGTTTTCAAGGATCAAGGTGCTGAAATTTCGGGACAATCACGATTGTGATGTTCGAAAATTCAGACAGTGTAAAGATGAGAGCTTAAACTCTCAAAACTGACCAACGAGTGAGTGTTTGAACCCTAAGGTTCGTTGTGGAAGCTTACGCTTCCGATTTGAATGTCACCGTTGCAGGTGACGATTCTCCATAGAAAGGAGGTGATCCAGCCGCACCTTCCGATACGGCTACCTTGTTACGACTTCACCCCAATCATCTACCCCACCTTCGGCGGCTGGCTCCCTTGCGGGTTACCCCACCGACTTCGGGTGTTGTAAACTCTCGTGGTGTGACGGGCGGTGTGTACAAGACCCGGGAACGTATTCACCGCGGCATGCTGATCCGCGATTACTAGCAATTCCGACTTCATGCAGGCGAGTTGCAGCCTGCAATCCGAACTGAGACCGGCTTTGCTGGGATTGGCTCCACCTCGCGGTTTCGCTTCCCGTTGTACCGGCCATTGTAGTACGTGTGTAGCCCAGGTCATAAGGGGCATGATGATTTGACGTCATCCCCACCTTCCTCCGGTTTGTCACCGGCAGTCACTCTAGAGTGCCCAGCCTTACCTGCTGGCAACTAAAGTCAAGGGTTGCGCTCGTTGCGGGACTTAACCCAACATCTCACGACACGAGCTGACGACAACCATGCACCACCTGTCTCCGATGCTCCGAAGAGGGGCACTATCTCTAATGCTTTCATCGGGATGTCAAGACCTGGTAAGGTTCTTCGCGTTGCTTCGAATTAAACCACATACTCCACTGCTTGTGCGGGTCCCCGTCAATTCCTTTGAGTTTCAGTCTTGCGACCGTACTCCCCAGGCGGAGTGCTTACTGTGTTAACTTCGGCACCAAGGGTATCGAAACCCCTAACACCTAGCACTCATCGTTTACGGCGTGGACTACCAGGGTATCTAATCCTGTTTGCTCCCCACGCTTTCGCGCCTCAGCGTCAGTTACAGCCCAGAAAGTCGCCTTCGCCACTGGTGTTCCTCCACATATCTACGCATTTCACCGCTACACGTGGAATTCCACTTTCCTCTTCTGTACTCAAGTCACCCAGTTTCCAGTGCGCCCCCAGGTTGAGCCCAAGGTTTAAACACCAGACTTAAATGACCGCCTGCGCGCGCTTTACGCCCAATAATTCCGGACAACGCTTGCCCCCTACGTATTACCGCGGCTGCTGGCACGTAGTTAGCCGGGGCTTTCTTCTCAGGTACCGTCACTCCGGTAGCAGTTACTCTACCGGACGTTCTTCCCTGGCAACAGAGCTTTACGATCCGAAAACCTTCATCACTCACGCGGCATTGCTCCGTCAGGCTTTCGCCCATTGCGGAAGATTCCCTACTGCTGCCTCCCGTAGGAGTCTGGGCCGTGTCTCAGTCCCAGTGTGGCCGTTCACCCTCTCAGGTCGGCTACGCATCGTCGCCTTGGTGAGCCGTTACCCCACCAACTAGCTAATGCGCCGCAGGCCCATCCCCAAGTGGCAGATTGCTCCGCCTTTCATTCTCTCTTCAGGAGAGGAAAGAAATTATCCGGTATTAGCTACCGTTTCCGGTAGTTATCCCAGTCTTGAGGGCAGGTTGCCTACGTGTTACTCACCCGTCCGCCGCTAAGTTAATCCAGAGCAAGCTCCTTCATAACTCCGCTCGACTTGCATGTATTAGGCATGCCGCCAGCGTTCGTCCTGAGCCAG
This sequence comes from Paenibacillus sp. FSL H8-0259, assembly GCF_037963255.1. Classification (NCBI taxonomy): domain Bacteria; kingdom Bacillati; phylum Bacillota; class Bacilli; order Caryophanales; family Paenibacillaceae; genus Paenibacillus; species Paenibacillus sp. FSL H8-0259. The sequence goes on along the minus strand of NZ_CP150147.1, from coordinate 1,042,736 downwards.
GATCAAACTCTCCAAATTGTATTTAGAAAGAGCGATTGCTCATTTTGAAACATCTGACGAGAATTTTCATTCTCACGATGAGATTTCCAAAGCGTACAAGACGCCGTGAAACTCATCATTTTCGGAAGTCACTTTCGTGATTTCCCACTCACTCGTTGTTCAGTTTTCAAAGATCAAGCTCGTTGTCAGCGCCGCTTACCGCGTCACCAGCAACTCTTATAATATATCACATCCAACCGATCAATGCAAGCTCTTTTTTTCAACTTTTTTTTCGAGCTCGGCGTTGATGTTTCGCGGCCAGAAATAGAATATATCATGTATAGAAATTCTTTGCAAGCTTTATTTTGAAACTATCTTGTGCATTCCCTTGAACTCCAGGTTCTTCACGGATTGTGCCCCATAATGCATGGAGTGCGGCGAACCGCACTCACAGTACTCCTGCCGACACAATGTATCAGTTAATCCAACAGGATAGATAATATCCACAGAGTGAAGGCTTATTACTCTCTAGCAGAATTACGGCCTTAATTATCGTCCAGCAGCTCTAGCACATCACGCCTCATGCTAAGCTGCCCTGTCTTAAGCGGAGTTCCCACACGGGCCAGCATCTGAATCGTCTGACCGGGAGCGGCATATTCGCGGTGAATCCCGCTGTACAATCTGCTCATCTCCGGATATTCCTCAAGCACCTGGCTTAATGGTTGCATAGCCAGCCCTTGAAGGTGAGCGGTCAAGGTTAACCGGCTGTAGAGCATGCCGCTCCGGATTTGGCTAACCCGGCTGTTGTCATTGCTGATAATTAGCACGTACGCGGGAGTACTCTTGACCGAAGCTGTTGTGGAGTTGATAAACTGCTTCGAAGCAGCTTTTCCTTCATTTAGGGATGGAAACAGAGTTACTGCACCCTGAAGGATATGTCGCATAATACCGCTAGTTCCTTGTCCTTCTACAGAGAATCCATCGCGGAATTGATTCTTCTCCCGTTCATTGGTGCGGAAGATCCGTGCGGATTCCTGCATCACAGAATCTACACCAGCCTCTATTACTGCCGCTTTCTCGGCGTAGTCTCCCAATATCTTCATATTGCCGGCATCCTGAACGATGTTCATTTTCAGACCGCTGATATAATTAATACTCTGCAGTCCCTTCAATTGAACCGGGCTGAGCTTATCGGAAGTATAAGGTCCCCTATTGGTATCCGGCTGGAATAAATAATTGTAGAGCGGCGGCTGGCTCACCAGACTTATGCCATTGAGCGTAAGACGTGCAACCGGTTTGCTGGCCATACTCTCTTCCAGCCTGCTCTCATCATAGCGTCCCTCAGGAAACAGTTTGATGTCTACCTGATATCCAAGCTGTTGTCCTGCAATCCGTACATATTCCAGAAAGGTTCCCTGCGAAATCATTAACTGTCTTGCTTCAGGATCCACCGCCGGAGACAGGCGTCTGTTGTCAGCATATAGTGTAAACACTTTATCGTTCTTCTGATCCAGCTTGATTAACCAAGGCTGCATATTATGCCCGCTTGCGGCCAGCAGACCATGTGCGGCCAGTCTCACTCTGGGATCTGTCATAGCTGCGGAGTACCCTTGACTCCACGGCTGCAAGTAATCCTGCTGCCTGAAGACTCCGCTAAGGAACATTAATAAGGCAAACACGGCAAGGACCAGCCCGGCAGTAAACGAAATAATTAGCTTCAATATTTTAAAACTCCTCTTTCCTTTCAATGGACCCCCTCCTCTAGACTTTTATAGACTCAACCATCAGATGGAAGGCTGCCATTACGAGTTCATCCGGTGTTGTCGAATGCATCTGCCTGAGATAATTCTCCTTCTTCCGGACCGTATTCAAAACACCGATCACACAAGACCACAGCACCAGCGCGGTTTCGACTGGATTCAGGCTTTTACGGATTACGCCCTCTTCTATCCCTTTGCGGGTTAGCCCGATTAAGTACTCTGTCATCGTCTCACCCAAGGCATAACATTCCTCTCTGGAGGCGTCCGTGATTCCCCTATCGAAGTCAATCTCTGCGGTCTCGTATTCCATAATGGCCTTGAAGTATTCCGGGTGCACTTTGCTGAAACGGTAAAAAACATTGCCCATTTGCACAAGGCTGTCTATGGCATTCGCGGTCTTCGTCTCGAGCATTTCCTGCTGCAGCATCCCTTGCATCAATCTATAGCCCCTGATCATGATCTCAAAGTAAAGCTGTTCCTTGCTGTTGAAATATACATATAGCGTTCTCTTGCTGAATTCCGCTGTTTTGGCAATGTCATCCATGGTCGTATTCTGATACCCTTTGGCAAAGAAGACTGTCTCCGCAGCTTCTATAATGTCGTTCCTGCGGAGCTCCTTCTCTTTCATTTTGCGTTCGCTGCTTCCCACAGTCTCGCCTCCTTTCAATCTGCACGGCAGTGCAGTCAAGTAAACTATTAGTTTACTTTGCGCTTCTTAGGGTCCTGATGTCTATGAGGTTGGTTACATTCGAAAGAAACAAGCCATGCATGAGAAGGGTCCGAAGTGGATAAAGTAAACATACCAAACTTAAGCGTTTGCTTTTAAAGCCATGCTTAATAACACTGAAGCTCATGATTCCGAAGTGGGTATTGATCGAAGTACATTCACCGAGGTTAAGCTGAGCAAACTATTAGGAGGACCGCCGCAATGGACACTCATGAATTCGTGGAGAAATTCCAGGAGAATCAGCGGAAAGCGCTGAAGAACAGAAACCGGGGCAAAGGAACACCTGGTGCCCGCCTGGCGAACAAACAGCACAGCACCAATAAATAGGCTACAACGTTCAGCCAGGAGCTGTATACCAAAAAAGGATGTCTGCAAGGACCAGTTCAGCTGGCTCTGCGGACATCCCTTTTTACTATAAGAACATTCTATAAATATGCTTCTGAAGATTTCTCTGTGTGTTCTATCTCTATAGAAGCAGTAGTGATTATTTGCTCAATTTCGCTACACTTACAGCTACTTTCTCGATTTGTGCTTTGCTGAGTGATTTATCCGGCGAACTGATAGTCACAAAACGGTCTGCCAGCGCAAAGGTCAGCATAGCCGTATCTGAAGGGGTGTACCACTTCGCTTCCGTTCCGTTGGATAGCTTCACGGTAGTTCCGTTATAATCGTAAGAATAATCACGCGGGGATACATTCACCCGCATTTTATTGAACAGGAAGCTTACGCCGTCATCTCCGCCCACAACCTTCTGGAATGCATCCCCGCTGATCATTTGGGCCGGAGCATAAGCTGTTTCAAAGCCCTGGTAGGCGGCGAACGCCTTGGTAATCTCTTCTTTTTGTGCTGCACTGTATTGTACTGCCGCTAAAGCAATAGCTGAACCGTTATCCGGTGTTGTAGTTACCTTTCCGCCGCCCAGAATGACCTGGTTAGTAGAAGCATTGAATGTTACCGGCACCTTCAGTGCATCCGCCAGTGCCCGGACCGGAAGGTACGTTGTATCATTATAAGTAATTGGTGACAGTGTTTTGCCATTGCCGTCTACCGGCGTGTAAGCCGCTCCGTTTACTTTGAAGCCGATGCTGTGGTTCAGGTACGCACTGATCTTCTGCATATTCGTTCCTGCGTATACACCTGCTGAACCCGTAATAGCCATTCCGAATACCATGGTTGCTATGATCATTTTTTTGCTCTTCATTAATATCGTCTCCCTTGTGTGTGTTGTTGTAGTGTTCCTTGCTATAGATTCATTAAACCATTAACTTGTTTCTAACTTGTATCCGGATTGTAAAGAAGTAATTCCGAATCTGCACCAGGTGTTAACGGCTGTTCGGGACCGTAATCTGATACACCTCGGTGTAGAGGATATCCCTAAACCGCTGGAATTCCTTCAGGGTAGCTGGCCGGGGATAGGTCATAATGCGCAGCGGCAGATCAGCTTGACCCGCGCGCAGCGGCGGCTGCACATAAGGGTACGGATTCAGATAAAAGCCCAGCCGTTCATAGAATCCGATCCTCCGCTGTTCCGTTTCCCCCTCAGGCAGCTCCACCTCCAGCACCACCGGCTTGTCCGAACGACTGATATAGCGGTTCATCAGCTTCTTGCCGATTCCCCCGCCCCGTATATCCGGGTTAACGGCAATATGCTCAACAAACCGCAATTCAGGGAATTCCCAGGCGGCCATAAAAGCGAGCGTCCGGTCCTCTGCATCCTTTTCGGTATACAGGTGATAATTCGGATTCGCCAGCAAAGCCCGCTGCCCGCTATAGGTTCTGATCTCACTTACCGGAAAAGAAGCTTCCATAATTGCGAATATCTCATCAAAGGTTGTTCCGCTGATTGGCGACTGATTACTCATTTTCTGCTGCCCGCTTTCTGCTGTTTCTGTTGTGTGAAGCGTCTTGCTCTTTATTTTACCCGTAATTCCTGTATGAATAACTTCATGGGAAGCAACATTAGACATGTCTGGACCTGCTTATATAAAAAAGATGCCCGGAGGCATCATCTGAGGGTTGTTGCGGCTGCAGTTTATAATATACGTCTAGGCCTAGTCCATATTGGATAAATCATTCGCAGTCCCGGCCACATGCTCAAACGCCCGGCTTAACTCCTGCATCGATTGTCCCTGATGCTGTGAGAATGACATGATGTGCTGGATGGACTGGTCCATCTGCAGAATAGACTGCTTCATCCCTGCCAGCTGGCTGTGGATGTTCTTCACCAGTGCGTGGCTGTCATTAGCCAGCTTGCGGATTTCAGTCGCCACCACGCCGAATCCCCGTCCCTGTTCACCGGCTCTCGCTGCTTCAATTGCCGCATTAAGCCCAAGCATATGTGACTGGTCAGCGATCCGTTTGACGGTGGACAGAATCTCAAAGCTGCTCTCGATATCTTGAACCATAGAATTCGAGCTGCTCATTAGCTCGTCCAGTCTTTGGGTAATTCCCATGGAGGAACGGGTCACTTCTTCGGAGGTCGCCGTCATTTCTTCCACCAGGGAGGACAATTCCTGTGCACCCTCCTGAAGCCTTGCCGCCTTGTGATTGGATACCATCGCTGCAATAACACCAATGACTTCACCCTCACGCATGACCGGGACTGCCGTTGAGAGATAGGATATGCCAAAAGCTTCCGGGCCGCGTTCCTCGCGCTGCACTTTGCCCGTCTCCAGGGCTGCATACGACACAGTACCTCTGAACTTCTCAATAGGTGCGCCTACCGGAACCTTAAGATCAATCTTCTCACCGGGAAGATAAGCAAGCACCTTGTCCGTATCCGCGAGCACCAGGGCAGCATCCTCGGGGTACGTTTTCTGAATCATACTGAGCACATTCTGCAGCTGCCCAAGCTTATCCTCCTGTTTATCCTCCAGCATAACTATCGACCGCCTGTTCCGTAATTTTCAAATATTCAGGTCTGATTATATCACTTAATGAAAAGGGGAATTGAATTTTTCTGAAAATCATGTGGTTCTCCCCTTCAAGATTAGAATGTTCAAAATAAAAGCTGTCACAGAACATTCTTCTGTATCGTTACGGGGATTTAGCATCTGGTACTAGGAGAACGTGCTATACTATATTTATCAGATACATCATCATGTTTGCATAGGAGAGGTTCAATTGGATAATCAACGCTGGATCGCACCTGAATTCTACAATCTCACTTCGGAAATGGAGCAGCATCCTGGAGATAAGATTGCTCTTAAATGGTTACAAGAGAACGGGGATTTCGAAGAAATCACCTATGGACGGCTTATGGCTCAGGCTAACCGTCTGGCGGGGGGGCTGTCAGGCCTCGGTCTGAAGCAAGGGGACCGTGTCCTGGTTATGGTACCACGCCGCATTATCGCCTACGTCATCTATCTGGCCTGCCTGAAGCTGGGACTTGCCGTTATTCCATCTTCTGAAATGCTGCGGGCCAAGGATCTGTCCTACCGGCTGCGCCATTCCGAAGCCCGCGCGGTCATTGTCTGGTCGGAGGTTACCGGCGAAGTGAACAAGATCGCCGAAGATCTGCCTTCACTGGACTATCGCCTGTCTGTCGGCGAAGCTGAGCTTGGCAACGGCTGGGTAGACCTGGAAGGCCTGATGGACGGACAATCCGACTCCTTCCCTGCGGTTGCCAGCCGCCGGGACGATATCGCCATTCTGGCCTATACTTCCGGCACAACCGGCAACCCGAAGGCCGTAGTCCATACCCACGGCTGGGGATATGCGCATCTGCGGATCACCTCTTCCCTCTGGCTGGATATCCGTGAATCGGATACTGTCTGGGCAACGGCCGCACCGGGCTGGCAGAAGTGGATCTGGAGTCCATTCCTCACTGTACTCGGCAACGGGGCTACCGGCTTCGTCTATAATGGCCCTTTCCATCCGGACCGTTATCTTCAGCTGCTGCAGGATGAGAAGATCGGGGTATTGTGCTGCACACCTACAGAGTACCGTCTGATGGCCAAGACTGAAGGCCTCGCCCAGTACGATCTGTCGAATCTGCGTTGTGCGGTATCCGCCGGTGAGCCGCTGAATCAGGAAGTCATTCACACCTTCCAGCAGCACTTCGATATTACGATCCGCGACGGCTATGGACAAACAGAGAGCACCCTGATCATCGCGGCGCTGAAGGATGAGCCGATCCGTGTCGGCTCCATGGGCAAATCGATTGCTCCCGGAATTGTTGAAGTAATCGACGAGGAAGGACATCCGCTGCCTGCCGGGGTCGTAGGTGATATCGCCGTGCACCTGAGCATGCCTGCCCTGTTCCAGAATTACTACAAAGATCCGGAGCGCAAGGCAAACTGCTCACACGGGGAGTATTTCGTAACCGGCGACCGGGCGCGCAAGGATGAGGACGGCTACTTCTGGTTCGAAGGCCGCGGGGATGATATCATCATCAGCTCTGGTTATACCATCGGGCCGTTTGAAGTAGAAGAAGCATTAATGAAACATAACCTGGTCAAGGAATGCGCAGTGGTAGCCAGTCCTGACGAGATCCGCGGCTCGGTCGTCAAAGCTTTTGTTGTGCTCAAGGACGGCCATGCCGGCACACCGGAGCTGGCCAAAGAGCTGCAGTCCCATGTCAAGGAACAGACTGCACCTTACAAGTACCCGCGCAAAATCGAATTCATTACGGATCTGCCGAAGACGACCTCCGGCAAAATCCGCAGAATCGAGCTGCGCGAGCAGGAGAAGAAGGCTGCGCAAGAGTAGGCAGCAGCTTGGCCGGCAGCAGCAGGCTCGCTCCTGTTGACTGGAAGCACGCCGATAAGGCCAGTTCCTAATGAACTGAAGAAACAATAAAATCCCCGTTCCTACAGTCACGTAGGAACGGGGATTTTTGTGCTTTTACCTCAAGACAGCCTTAAGCTCTAACGAATACGAATCGAACCTTCCTGTCTCTGTATCCTTGTACCGCGTTTGCCGCTGGACAGAAGCAGCAACGCTGTATACAGAATGACAAGAATGAGTGTGGTAACCAGACTCCCTTCCAGGCCGAACTTGCCCCCGGTCAGCAGCTCATTTCCTTGTAAGGATACCGAATAGATACCTTTGGGCGTATTCCCGCTCACCGCAACGCCGTATATGTAGCCCTGGAACAGATTCCAGGAAATATGCAGCGCCATCGCAGCGTACAAATTACCTGTCCGGAGAGTCACCCAAGAGAAGATTAAAGCGATAATCACGATATTCAGTCCACTGATCCAGCTATATCCTGGATTCGCCATATGGGCAAGCGAGAAGAAGATGGCGGTCAGGCCCACTGCGGCCGGAATACCGAGCCTTGAGGACAGCAGATGCTGAAGGTATCCTCTGAAGATCACCTCTTCGCAGATTCCGGCCAGCAGTGCCGTAATCACAATATCCGCCGCATCGAGCTGTCCGAACCGGGGCTGTGACCACTCTCCCTGAACCACAGCATTCCCCAGACCCCATAGCACCAGCAGAACGGAGGATAGCAGCAGTGCTCCGCCTGCGAAGCCGGCAGCGAACCGCTTGCCGTCAGGCCTGGACAGTCCAATGCTGGACAGCGGACGCTTATGTATTATTCGTACCGTATAACACACAACAATAAACGAATAGATGGCTGTAGATTTGAAGACACGCACCCAGCCGTCCGGATCGAATAGTCCTGTGGAACCCACACGCAGCGATAGACCAAAGGAGACAATTACCGTCAGAAGCGCAATAGCCCCGCCGACCCATAAAATCTCCCAGCCTGCTCTGAGCTGCCCGTTCCGGTTCCTGAATAGAAATTGCATGTGCAGTCACCCTTCCCTTCCTCATCCTCTCATCCGTTAGACGGACCGAAAGGGAAGGGCCCTGCAAAACAATTGAATATATGCAAAATAATCCAGAGCCGCAGCTGCTTACTCCGACCAGTACTTCGCATCCGGATTCAGTGCCGCGCCTACCTCGCCTTCCGTTACCAGATCACAGTCCAGGTAGCCCTCTTCATCCAGGAAATATACCTCCTGCTTATAGAATTCGCACAGGGTCTCCAGGAATTTCTCCGGTGAATCATACATGGTCACCAAATCGCCGTAGTCATGCAGCAGGTCGCATACCCGCTCGACCCCATCCTCAGACCGGTAGTAGCAGATAAAATCACTGCCGTAGTTAGTCAGCAGCGGCAGCACGACCCCGCCGCCGGCATAGCCCTTCTCCTGCAGGATGCCTGACAGTAGCGCCACTTCCTGGCCGTATTCCCCGATATGAATCAGCCGGTAGCCCGGAATGAATTCAACCAGGCTGGGGTCCTCTTCGCTGCTGCCCGTTCCCAGAACGGTGTCATAGATTGCCTGTAAAAGCGGAGGAACCTCGGGGGCATACTCTGAAATAGCGGCACTGCCTCCTGCCGGGGCCTTGCCCAGACTGGCGGTGTAGCCGGGCCGCAATTGCGCGGACAGCTCCAGGAATTCCTGAAATTTATGGGTAAGCATGAAATCATCCTTTTCTTGGATTAATATAGTGCGCCTGTATGAACATCATCGGTCATTTTATATACTTTGCGGCCAACGGTCTTAGCCTCTGCGAACATGGAGGTGATGACCTCCTGCACGGTGGTAATCTCACGTACCAGCCCTGCAATCTGGCCGGCCATTACCGAACCGTTCTCTGTATCCCCGTCACGGACCGCAAGGCCCAGAGAGCCCATTGCCAGTGCCTCCAGCTCCTCTTTACCCGCCCCGCCCTTCTCCAGCCTCATGTACTCCAGCGTCATACGGTTCTTAATGCTGCGCACAGGAACACCAAGCGAACGGCCGGTTACCAGCGTATCGCCGTCTTGTGCGGCAACAACCGCCTGCTTAAACTGCTCATGGGCCGGACATTCGATTGTCGCCAGGAAGCGTGTGCCCACCTGCACCCCTTGCGCTCCCAGTGCAAAAGCTGCCGCCGCTCCCCGGCCATCGGCGATTCCGCCGGCAGCAATAACGGGAATGGCTACAGCATCGGCAACCTGTGGAACAAGCACCATGGTTGTAGTCTCGCCCACATGACCGCCCGCCTCTGTGCCTTCAGCCACAATCGCGTCGACTCCCAGCGCCTCCATTTTCCGCGCAATCTGCACAGAAGGAACTACAGGAATGACCACTATACCTGCTGCCTTCCACATCCCCACGTAATTCTTGGGCGAACCCGCTCCTGTGGTCACGACCTTAACGCCTTCGTCTATCACCAGTTGCGCCAGTTCATCCCGGTTGGGAGCCATCAGCATCAGGTTGACGCCGAAGGGCTTAGCCGTCAGGCTTTTACACTTATGAATTTCTTCCCGCAGCCGGTCCGCACTCATCCCGCCGGAGGCAATGACTCCCAGTCCCCCCGCATTCGATACCGCTGCTGCCAGTTCGGCGTAGGCAATCTGCGCCATGGCCCCCTGGATTATCGGGTAGGTGATCCCTAGCATTCTTGCAATACTCATAATCCTTCCCCCTTATCACATCAAAAAGCGGATCGATAAGGAAGGCTCCCCCATCTCTCCGCTTGCTGTGCTCTACCTATTTGGTGGCCGAAACCCACATTTTCTCCAGCCATTCATCGAAATTCTCGCCCTTCTCGCCTTCATAGGCATCGTAGACGTCAACCCGCATCTTCTTCAGCTTCTCTTTGAACTCTTCGTAAGAATGGTCTTTCGGAAGACTCTTCTTAATCCGCAGAATAATCTTCGATACCCCTCTGAACAGCTCGGCCTTATTCTTCGACGGAACCTTGACCTCTTCGCCGAAGGCTCTCAGCTTGTTGTACGCGGCTTCTTGAACGGTATATACAGGATCGCTGATCATCAGACGATTAAGGATATCAATAATTTGTTTGTGGTTGTAGCGGCCCAGCTCTTCCACTGCTTCAAGACGCGCTCTCCAATCCGCGGAGCGGCCGGCGGCTTTCTTCAGTTCCTCATAATTCTCTGGCAGCTCTTGGATTACTTCTTCATTATTCAAACGATACAATCCCCTTCTTGGTTAAATCTGATATATAGAACGTTTATCTTACATAGTGCAATTCTACAGTACTGTACTCCTTGATTTCAATCTTTTGTACAAACATTCATGTGATTCCGGAGCAACCGGCAGATCTTACTCATTTCCTCCGGCATTCTCCGCTTCAGCACCAGCAACAGCAGCAGGCTTGCCTGCCTCGATCAGCACCTTATTACCCAGCAGGAAAAAGCCTTGGATAAACAGCAGCATTCCCGTAATGATCAGCAGCCATTCAATCTGTATAAGATCGGCCAACGGCCCGAAGACCAGCATGCCCAGCGGCATCATCGAACTCGAAATCATGCCCAGCACCCCGAAGACCCGGCCCAGGTAATCCGGCTCCACCTTCTCCTGCAGCAGAACTGTGGAGGGGGTATTGAAGAACGGCAGCGCCAGTCCCACCAGCCCCATTACGGCAAGATAAATCCAGAAGACTGGAATTACACCCAGCGCAAACGTGCATAACCCGACGGCAAGGGCCGATAAAGTCATCGTATGAACCCGGTTCCGGAAACCCGGCCAGACGGCCATCAGCAGTCCGCCAAGCATCATCCCGATCGAGAACGTAATCTCAATGGCGGTCAGGCGCCAGATATCCCCGCCAAAGGTTCGTGTAACCTGCAGCGGAGTCAGAAACGACACCGGGGCCGCCAGCACAAAGAAAAAGGCACAGAAAATAAAAAAGCTTCTAATATAAGCATGCTGCCGGATATAGCTGAAGCCCTGGCGCAGATCACTCAAATAGCTGAGTGTCTGCTCTGCAGCAGCTTTGGCATGAAGCGGCACCTGCACGAAGAAGAACATCGTCATAACCGCCACTGCAGCAGTGATCACATCGATGAAAAATATAATTTCAATACTTGCCATGCTCAGCAGGGCTCCGCTCAGCATCGGGGACAGCAGCATCACCATTGCCTGAATGCTGCCGTTGATTCCGCTGATCCGGGTCAGTTTGTCTTCCGGCACCAGCTGCGGCAGCATGGCCGCTACAGCCGGTGTCTGCACTCCGCCTCCAAGCGCCCGCAGGGCAGACACCACAAAAAGCAGCCACATCTGGTCGTATCCCAGCAGAAACAATATCGCCAGAACCAGTGTCGAAGCTGCAATAATAGAATCCGAGAGGACAATCAGCCATTTGCGGCTGTAACGGTCTGCCCAGACCCCCGCAAAGGGCGACAAGAGAAACATCGGCACAAATCCGCAGATAATCGCTAACGTCATCATTACTCCGGACTGTGTATTCAGGGTAATATACCAGAGAATCGCATACTGGACCAGTGAAGATCCGAACAGCGAGACGGTCTGGCTGGTAAGGAAAAAGGCAATATTTTTCTTCCAGTCAGTGTTCATTGTCAGGGGATTCCTCCTCTTTCTCAGCACTTTAGAGTCATATTCTAGCATAGTTTCCACAGCGCTACCTAATGGATTTTGACCAAGCAGGAAGGGTTTGCCGTCCTTTTTCAGGACGCTACCGTTTCAGCGGGAAAGATAAGGATAATTTATGCGCAAAGCATATAAATTCTTAGCTTTTAAATACATCTGCAAAAGTATAGTATGTACAAGCGAATCTGCAAGCAGTATAGGAGGTTACCATCAATGAAAGCCATCGCCATTCATGAGTTCGGCCCCGCTGGAAATTTAACAGAGATTGATATCCCTGTTCCCATTCCGGGTGAGCATGAAATACTGATTGAAATGTATGCGACTTCTGTTAATGCGGCGGACTTGAAGGTCAGGGAAGGCTCATTGCCTGCTGGCAGCGGCCACACTGCCGCCTTTCCGCTGATCCCCGGAATAGACGTTGCCGGAGTGGTAGTGAGTACAGGCAGCGGAGTAAGCCGGTTCAAACCGGGTGATGCGGTGTTTGGGCTGATGCAGGTTAAGGAGGGCGGGGCCTACGCAGAATATACATTGGCAAACGGCCAGGTGCTGGCACCGATTCCCCCGGGATTATCCTTTGAAGCAGCTGGCGCTCTGCCTGCTGCCGGACGTGCCGCCTGGCAGGCGCTGGCCAGTGCCAGGGTCTCCAGCCGGGACCGCGTGCTGGTTCACGACGGCGCGGGAGATATCGGCAGCTTGGCTGTCCAGCTCGCCAAGCTCCGGGGAGCTACCGTGATTACGACGGTAAGCGGTGATGAGCTTGATCTGGCCTGGGGCATCGGAGCCGACCAGGCGATAGACTGGCAAGAGCAGGATTTCGCCGCTATTCTCGGGCAGAGCATAGATGTTGTGATCGACACCGCCGGAGGTCTGATCCTGAACCGGAGCTTTGCGGTTCTCGCACCCGGCGGAAGGCTGATCTCCACTGCGGAGCGGCCTGACCCGGTACAAGCGGCGGCTGGGGACATCACCGCAGCGTACCTCACTCCCGCCGCTGACCCGTTCCAGTTGGCCGAGCTGGCCCGGCTGACGGCCGAACGCCGGCTGAAGCTGATAATTGGCCAGTCCTTCCCGCTCACTGCAGAAGGACTGCGCAGCGCACATCTGCTGTGCGAAGGCAGGCAGACTCAGGGCAAAGTCGCTATCACTATCAAATAACGGTCCGGCAATGCGCATGCCCGTTCATCTGATATAAGGCAAGGATACCTCCACTTCAAGACCCTTTATGGGCTAAGTGGGGGTAGTTGATTATAGAAATATTAGCCGTCTCACCACAAGTTCAAGCGGAGGAAATCCCGTATGGCCCAGGTTGCCTCAATTCAGTTGAAATCCATGCACCAGCACGACCAGCAGTACAGCCACAAGAATACCGGGCAGAAGATTGGCTACCTTGATCTTGGTAATTCCCAGCAGATTCAGGCCGATCGCCATGATCATAATCCCTCCCGCTGCGGTCATCTCAGCAATACAGTCGTTCAGCAGTGCTTCAGGCACAAACCGGGTAATCTGTGTAGCAAGCAGAGCAATAATCCCTTCATATAGAACAACAGGGACCGCCGAGAACAGAACACCGACTCCCAGCGTCGAGGTCAGAATAATGGAAATGAATCCGTCCATAATCGCTTTGGTATAGAGAATCTGATGATCACCTTTGATGCCGCTGTCGAGGGCTCCGAGAATGGCTATTGCACCCACCACAAACACCAGGCTTGCCGTGACGAATCCCAGCGAGATACTCCCCTGTCCGCCTGCCCCCACTCTACGCTCCAGCCAATTCCCTGCACGGGTGAACCTGTCTTCAATGTTGATCCATTCACCGGCTACCGCCCCGATCACGAGGCTTAGAATAACGATCAGGAAATTCCCGCTTTTGAGGCCCATCTGCACCCCCAGCACAACAATCGCCAGCCCAATCCCGTTCATCACCGTATTCTTCATACTCTCCGGTATCCGTTCCAGCAGCTTGCCCAGCATTGTTCCGATAATAATAGCTGCTCCATTCACCAAAGCTCCCAACAGCACCATCGCTCAGCAGTTCCCCCAACTATAATTTCTCTCTTATCCTAGCATTATAGGGGTAACAGGCACTGTAGCGTCAAGAGTGTTGCCGGCCGAGCAGATGCATATGGCCCATCAGGATTACATCGCCAGATTAAATTGACAGATTTCTGTTAACGATGGTACGCTCACTAATATCATTCTCTAAATACAAGTAGAAACGGCCAGCCTTCCTGAGAAGAACGGTATCCGTTTCAGCGGGAAAGATAAGGACATTCTAATGCGTCAGGCATATATATTCTTATCTTTGAACAAATCCGGTGCGGATCTGTTCAAAGCCAAGTAAGGAGAGTCTCTATGAATGAACGGCCTACCCTCGATAAGGGGAGCTTATCTAAGGAAACATTACTTCTTCTTGCGCTTTTAACTTCTGAGAATATCAATGAAACGGCACACCAGAATCCGCAGCTGTTCACAGGCCTGGACTGGGATGTATTCTTGCGGCTTACCTTACATCACCGGGTATATCCATATTTGTACCCCAAGCTCAGCCGGATGGATGGGGATGTGATTCCTGCCAGCGTCCTGGAGCGGATAAAAATGGAGTATCGCCGAAATACCGTCCAGATGCTTCAGCTCAGCGGTGAAATGAGTAACCTCGGCACTCAGCTGGCCGAATTGAATATCCGCTGCCTGTTCCTCAAGGGTCCGGTGCTTGCGCAGGCGTTGTACGGAGATATCTCGCTGCGGACCTCACGGGACCTTGATTTCCTGGTGCCGATGGCGCAGCTGCAGGATACGGAAGCCCTGCTGATCCGTCTGGGGTATGTGAAGGAAGAAACGTTCGAGAGCATACTCGGAGACTGGAAATGGCGGGAGCATCATACTACATTCAATCATCCGGTCAGTAAGATCAAGGCGGAGGTACACTGGAGATTAAGCCCGGGGCCGTCCAAAGAACCCGATTTCGATACCCTTTGGAAGCATGCGCGGACAAGCAGCCCCTTCGGCCGCAACGTCCACTATCTGGGCCAGGAGGATCTGTTCCTGTTCCTGGCTGCCCATGGAGCCAGACATGGATGGTCCCGGCTGAGATGGCTGCTGGACATCAAAATGCTGCTGTTGCAGCAGCCGGACTCCGCTGTATTGACCCGCCTGCTGCGGCGCTACAATTACAGCGCTGTAGGCGGACAGGCACTTATTCTGGCAGCCGGTCTGCTGGACGCGGAGATAGAGCCCGGATTGTCCGCTCTGACGGACCAACCCAAAGCCCGCAGATTAGCACAGCGCGCCCTGTTCTATGTGGCGCGGATGGTCAATCTGCACAACCCTCCGCTGGAGCCGGAGGTCGAGCGTCATTATAAATATTACCAGCCGGCGATTCTATCCCCCTGGCATCAGGTACTCTATGTAACCGGCTTTATGTACCCTTATGCAGCGGATGCGAAGACACTGCCGCTGCCGGAGGCGCTGCATTTCTTGTATTTCCCCCTCCGTCCTTTCCTGTGGAGCTGGCGGAAGGTAACGGGTGCAGAGAAACGGATATAGCAAGCGGGATGCGGAAACCGCACTTTCCTCAACAACCGCACGAGTTGCGGTCAATATCGGTCGATCGCTGGCGGGACTGGTCAGACTGGTCGGACTGGTCGGACTGCCGGGACTTGCGGGACTAACGGAATAAACACTTAAACACTTAAACACTTAAATCCTCACTTCTGATTGATTTCCGGCAGAATTGAGTCTCTTAAGTAAGCAATGCGGGCATAAATGTAACCTTAAATAAGCAATATAGGCATAAATGTTGTACGTTTTGCAACTTTGACTTCTGGATTGCAGGGTTTGCGGGAGGATTGTTGTACAAAATACAAGAATAATCCAACAAAGCCGCTTGAATAAGGTGAAATGCTGCATTTTGTACAACAATATTGGATTTGAGCCGGTAACATGAGGAAAATGTTGTATTCTGTGCAGGATTTAATAAAGTTACCTGTTCACTACCGCGAACAGGGGAGGGTTAGCGGATGAATCAAGAAATTCATACTACAGTTCATCAGCCATCCGGAAGTCCAAGATCACCGCAGTGACATCCAGCGTAGGCTAAAGACAATATAGGGGAGGGGCTAATTAGCCCCTCCCCTATATTGCTTCTTCCTGCCCGCTAAGCAGACGGCTGAACATGCCGCCCTTCTCTGAAGCCAGGCCGCTGTATATTCCCTGCTGGATCACCCGTCCCTGGTCGATGACCAGAATCTGATCAGCTCCCCGGATGGTGGACAGGCGATGGGCAATGACGATGACCGTCACCGATGCCTTCAGCCGCTCGAGCGCCTCCTGAATCCGCTTCTCATTCTCGGTATCGAGCGCACTTGTCGCTTCATCAAGCACAAGGATGGACGGCTTGCGGATAATCGCGCGCGCCAGTACCAGACGCTGCCGTTCCCCGCCGGACAGGCGTACGCCGCGGTCGCCGAGCAGCGTATCCAGTCCGTCCGGCAGCTTGCGCACAAAGTCAGCCGAAGACGCAAACTCCAGCGCCTCCCACAATTCCGCTTCCTCCGCATCCGGCTTGATCATCGTCAGATTGTCACGGATGGTCGCATTGTACAGAAAAGGGTCCTGCGCAACATACCCGATGGATCTCCGGTAGGACAGCAGCCTCTCACCTGTGATAGGCGCGCCGTCAGCCAGGATCTCTCCGGTCTCCGGCTGCATCAGTCCCATGAGCAGATCAACGAGCGTGCTCTTCCCTGCGCCCGAACGTCCGACTATGGCGGTCATCTTCCGGGCCGGAATCGAGACATTTACGTTCTGAAGCGAATATTCCGGTTCATGCGGATGATAGCGGAAGTCAACATTTCTGGCTTCAAGACCATGCTTCAAGATCATAGGGGCTACAGCTTCCCCGCCTTCCACCCGGTCATGCTCCACAGCGGCAAGACATTCGTCCTGCAGCTGCTGCAGCTGCTTGAAGGAGGGCAGTACGGAGGCTAGCTGCTCCATCAGCGACTGCAGGGTAGAGAATGTCGGCCACAGCCGGGTAAATACCAGAATAACCAGCAGCAGATTAGGACCCTCTGCTTGCATGAACCGGAAGGAGACGAAGATAAACACGGCAATCAGCAGTGTAGAGGACAACTTGTACAGCAGCTGTGAGTTCGAACGCAGGCGGGTATAGTCCAGCTGCTCCTGCTTCACCTCTCCGGTGAAGGCATGCAGCCACTCCAGCCGGGAATGCTCCAGATTATTGCTTTTGATATCCTTGATTCCGTTCAGCTGATCCGTAATTCCGCCCAAGTAGGTCTTGCCAAGTTCCGTGCTGCGGCTGCCCAGCTTCTTAGCCTTACGGATGAAGCGGCGGGAGAACAGGGACAACAGAACAGCGCAGACGAGTACGGAGAGCGTCATCTTGGGGGACAGCCAGAAGGCGAAGCCGATCTGCACCAGCGTGAACAGCAGCGAGGTAAGAAACTGCAGGAAGCAGCTGATGCCGGCAAGCACTCTGGCCAGTTCCGTCGTCATCACGTTGATCAGATCGGAGGTGCGCTTTTTCAGAAAAAAAGACCATTCGGCCCGCAGCAACGCACTGTATACCTCATAACGCAGCTGTCTGCCGTAGGTCTGCTGAATCTCCACATTGCGGATGGCCACGGACCGTGAGATCAGATTCTGGCAGAGCACAATGAGCACATAACCGCCAAGCACCAGCAGGAGCGCCGTGGTCTGCGGCAGTTCGGAGATGAAGCCAAGCATCGGAAGATGAAGACCGGCCGTGGCTGTGCCGCCTAACTGAATACCAGCCATACCCAGCATAGGTACAAGCAGCAATATGGCAGAGCTCTCCAGCAGACCACTGATCACCATACCGGACAAGTTGAGATATAGTTTAGCTCCCGACAAGCGCTGAAGCTGCCGGAAATAATAGATTATCGCTTGCATGGGCCCACCTCGATCACTCAGCTTGTAACACTTTGGCGAATTTCTCCACAACCACGAATCCCTGCATGGCATCATCACCGGAGACATAATAAGCCCCGCTTCTCAGCCAGGCATGGGCGATCATCTGCCCCTGCTTATCCCGCGCAACCCCCATATAGAGTGTGCTCTCAATCCCCCGCTTCTCCAGCATCTTCAGACCGGCTACGGCTCTGACCATACAGGTGCTTTTCCAGGGCGTATAGCGGCTGATCACCCGAATGGCCTTCGTGATTTGCTGAATGCGGGGAATATCCGTGTCTTTGGATACCGCCGGAGTCTCCAGGGATTTCACCCCGAGCTGCGGAGCCGTCTTGGCAAAAGGAAACAGCAGCTGGATTCTAACCAGGAAAAGCCGCCATAACGCCTCAGGAATCAGCGCCAGCGCGGCTTTGTCATACTTCAGCAGTAAACCGATGCGCCGGAGGGTAATCATGGCCCGTTGACGATGGCGACGAGATCCTCATTCAGCAGATTCTGCACAAAATCAAATACGTCCTGCTGTGCCAGCTCCGCCGGAACCTCAAAGATCTCCTGCATGATCTCGGCAATCCGGCGGATGGACACCGGTGATGCCAAGGCTTCCCAGATCTCGCCCCCGACCTCACCAAGGTTGTAATACTTACCGTTCTTCACATTCAGCATCACCTTCTCGCCATCCATGTCACTGGCGATATTGCCTTCCCGCTGAACCAGAACCGAATCAAGGGACAGGACTGCTGCTGTATCCATATTCATATTTTCATCTCCTTCACCTTTTGGGTAATCGTCTCAAAGATCAGCTCCGTCTGCTGCGGTGCACTGAAGCCCTGCTCCGGACGGGTCAGACGGTACATCGGCAGCCGGTTAACGAATGAGGCCAGCATACCGAAGTGCCATTCCCTGACCCCCATGGGGTCCACCAGCGCTTTTTGATAGGTATGATTATATAAGGTATGAAGCCGCTCCAAGCCGCTGATAGCCTCTACTGACACCGGCCCGTCCTGTACAGACAGTTCAAATATTCCTGCAAGCGGCAGCGGTTCAGCCTGGAACCGGTCATGAACGGGTATGGCAAACTTGGTCTCCCGCTTAAACAGCGGGCGGTACGCAGACGAATTCATTCCCAAATAGTCCAAGCTTTGCTGCCACAGCTTCTGCTGCGGATAACCTGGAACAGCTAATGGAGTTCCATTATGCACCAACACGGGAATAACGTCGTCACTGACCAGGAGATGTCCCTGATCCATTAAATAGGAAGCAAGCGTAGACTTGCCCGCTCCCGAACGCCCGACCAGCGCGTATGCCTTATTCTCAAGAACAAGTGAGCTTCCATGAAGAGCCAATACGCCTTTTTGCATCAGAAGAACACCCATGCAGCTGCCCAGAATGAACAGGCGGATGCTATCCGGATCGGCATGGACTGCGGGAGATACGGTAATAGTGCTGCCATTCTGTATAGAAAATACGGCTGTGCCTTTAACCATGAACATCACTTCTTGCTCTGCCATACCCAGATTCGGTGAAATCTTCGGTATCGCCTCCCAGCGCTCGGACAAATCAGCCTCCACAACAGATACGCTGCCCAACCTTCCGGGCTGCTCCGTACGGGGAAGTTCCGGCAAGGGGAATTCACTGAGAATTTGCAGACCAAAAGCCTTATACCCCAGGCATTGCACTGTGCTCGCCATACGGTTCACTCCACCTTTATCAATTTCATCCGGCTGCCTGCCGGTGATGTGAGGATAGCCCTTATCCCCCTCCAGCAAGCTAAGAGGGATGAGGGCTGGGATGTTGCCAAGCAAAACTAGGAGTGACTAACGATTTCTTCCGGATCCGATTGGAAGGAGTCGGCAATAGCGATCCCAGGTCCAGCCATAGTCATTTTAACATCCAGAACTTCCAATGCAGGCTTGCTGTATTCCTTTTTCATATTTGTCACCCCCTTTCAAGAAACATCCATCAGGTCACACGCTTCAGAAAGCGGTAGAACACCAGTCCTCTCGTAAGAAGGCGGAAATCCGTGTTGAATATTAATAATGGTGCGGGCTCACTACCCAGCCGGTCTAAACACCCGGCGAGCCCGGCATGATTCAAGTAAGAGGAAGTCCGGGGGTCCTGAAGCATCTCCCTTAGCTCCTGCAGGAACATCTGCCATTGGGGCAGCATACGTGTAATCCCATCTGCTCCCTGTATACCGCGCCGCGTCTGGTTTAGTCTGACCTTGTCCGGCAGCCGTCCTTCCATGGACCGGCGGATTAACGACCGGTCCACTCCGTTCTGGACGTACTGCCCTTCAGGGACAGACAGACAGAAGTTGATGACACGCAGATCATTCGTAGGGTCACGATCCCATACCCTGTACTTCAGCGACAGCTTGGTAGCTGCCGTTCCATTCACATTCCAGATATGCGGCTGCTGGAAATGCTGTCTGCGGATATCGTACACCGTCTGGGACGAAGCAACTCCTTCAAGCTCTCTCAGCTTCTCTTGCACCCCTGTCCGCCGTGCGAATTCAGGATGAATCAGCTCTGGAGGGGCCTCCTGCTTCCCGGAGATCAGCTGGCCAAGGCCGGGGAACACCTTGCGGCCGACAATCTTCAGCATTTTCTTGCGGCTTGCCCCCATCGAACGACTATAAAGCTTGTTCTCGCGGTAGAAGGAAATCCAGTGAAATTCGCGCAGCAGCTTCGCCTGGTAATCGAGTGCAGGCCCCCAGGAGATACTCCAGTTTCCCCGTTGTCCGCTGAGCAGAACACCGGCGCCTTTCATTTGTGCTTGTTCATATATGCCTTTGAGCCAATAGGAATTCTCTATGAATTTGTAGGGCATCTCCATAATATCCAGCCATTCGTCAATTTCACCATAAGGGCTCCGGTCAGGAAAGTTCAAGAAGCTGGGCTGAATGTTCCCCACATGGTCGATGGTCTCTTGAATATATGGACGCTCATCGGTGACCCGCTGGCCCAGTTTAAAGCCTGTAAAATTGTCCAGCGGATAAGAGCTGAATGTAAATAATGGCTTGCCGCGGCGGCGGAGCTCCTCTGCAGCAAAGCTGACCACTGAGCCGGAATCCAGTCCGCCGCTCAGATTGGCGCCTACTGCGAGATGGGTCCGCAGCCGGTCTCTGACTGCCTGCCCGAATACCTCACGGAACGCTTCCTCGTATTCGCCGTTGCCGCGAAGCCTTAATGGAGGCGGAGTCCGGAAGGTGTAATACTGGGAGAAGGTAACCCCCTTCGCGCTGACTGTAACCGAGTGGGAAGGCGGCAGCTGTTCCACCCCTTGATAAACCGTGGAGAACATATCTGCCACATCGTTCCGGGCCTGGCTCGCCAGATACTCTGAAATCCAGCCTTCGTTCAGTCCCTGCTGACCATCAGGCAAGGCCAGCAAGGGATGAATTACGGTACAGAAGGAGAACTCTCTGCCGGAACGGCGAAAGTAAAGCGTCCGGTTACCCGAGAAATCCCTCGCCCCAAACAGCGTCCGCTTGCGTGCGTCCCAGATCATGAAGGCAAAGTCACCGACCAGATGAACCGGCGCCTCCCCCCCCCATTTCTCATAGGCCAAGAGAATCAGCAGACTGTCTGGAATGGAATCACGATCTTCCCGGACAACCTGAAGTTGTCCGAACAGTTCGCTGCGGTTATCAATGATTGCATCGGCCACAATCGCCAGCCCGCGTTCCGGATCATAATAGGGGAGAATCTCATTCCTTGACTGTGGGGTGATCCACTGCGAGCGGCAGCCGAGGAAGAGTCCCTCTGCCCTCCAGGCCCTGGCATCATCAGCCGGATAACGCTGCAGCTGCTGCATAAGGCGCGGACCCAGCTCCGGGTCCAGCGGCCCATGCTGCATAGAATAGATCCCGGCGATTGCGCTCATTGTACGACCTCCAGCTGTCTAAGAATTCGATATTCGTTCTTAATAATGAACACTTCTTACTATATAAGATAACGTTCTTTCCATTGATTGTGAATAGTACCAGAGAGTACTTTTAGGTAGCCTTTAGCGTATTGACTTGTCACTAGTTATATGATATATAGCAGCTGAGTGAAGACCTATATAAGTTGCTATAAAAGTAGCTTCATTGAAAAGCTTCATTATATGCAGCTATATATAATGCTCACGCTCAGATTACATATCTCTCTAGGAGCTGAACTTATGCCTATTCATCCGATTGACCCGATCCTCCTCTCCATGCCGGAGAGCTTTGAAAGCCGCCGCCTGCTGATCCGTGCCGCTCTATGGGGAGACGGCGCCGCTGTAAATGAAGCCGTTCAGGAGAGCACAGCCGAATTAAGCCCTTGGATGCCCTGGGCACAGCATATCCCGTCTGTGGAGGAATCCGAAGCCTCCATCCGGAAGTCACGGCTGCAATTTCTGGAACGCAAGGATATCCGGCTGCTGCTCGTGAATAAGAAGACCGGCCAGCTGGTCGGCAGCAGCGGCCTGCACCGGATCGACTGGCAGGTGCGGAAGTTTGAAATCGGTTATTGGGTCCGCACCTCCTGCGCCGGACAAGGCTATATCACGGAAGCGGTGAGGGCCATTGCCGATTTCGCCGTACAGGAGCTGCAGGCGGCCCGGCTGGAGATCCGCTGTGATTCCCGCAATACACAGAGTGCGCGGGTGGCTGAACGTGCAGGCTTCACTCTGGAAGGCATTCTGCGGAATGACAAATTAGATGTACAAGGGGCCTTAAGAGACACTATGATTTATTCGAAGGTTCGCGGGGTTGAATATTACTGAAGGAGCAGCTACCATGGATAATCTTCAATTTGTCTGCAATTATAAAGATCGGGAGCCGCTAAGAAACAGCTTTTTCGCGCTGGCTGCTGATACGTTTGAACTTGAGCTGGAGCGCTGGTATGAGCAGGGCTTCTGGGGGGAACGGTACATTCCTTATTCTTACGCAGAGGGTAATCGGGTAATTGCAAATGTCTCGGTGAACCTGCTTGAGCTGATTATTAATGGTGTGAAGTCCCGCGCCGTGCAGCTTGGGACGGTGATGACGCATCCTGACTACCGGGGACAGGGCCTGTCCGCCCGGCTGATGAACAAAGTGCTGGAGGATTATGGACTACAGTGTGAATTCATGTATCTTTTTGCCAACGATACGGTGCTGGACTTCTATCCCAAGTTCGGATTCCAGCCCGTGGAGGAGCAGCTCTTCTCCATGAACTGCCCTCCCGGTTCAGCCGGATCTGCGGGAATCCGCAAGCTGGATCTGTCCATAAGTTGTGATCTGAGCCTGGTCGCCACCTTCGCAGCCCAGCGGCAGCCGGTATCCGAACGCCTTGGCGTCAGTGGTGCCGATGGACTGCTGATGTTCTACTGCCTGAACGTCTTCAGCGGCGATCTATATTACCTGGAGGACGAGGAGGTCATCGCCATCTGCCGGCAGGAGAGCAGCCGGTTAGAGATTTACGATCTGATCAGCACGAAGCCCGTCGCCGTCCGCGAAATCGCAATGAAGCTTGCGGACAGCGCCACGGAGGCTATAGTCTTCCACTTCACGCCTAGTGACGATGACCTTGAACTGGCGGGCAGCAGCTGCCCAAGCGGTTTGTTCGTGCGGAATCAGAGCAGTCTGCAGCACCCTGCGAACGTCAAACTTCCGGCAACATCCATCGCTTAAGCCACGCCGTCATCACATAGGATTCAGAGTGTCATGAATTGCCCCTGCCGGGCCAGATAAGCTTCCTTCTCTTTGTAGTCCGGCATTACACTTCCCAGGCGGCGCCAGAAGGACCGGTCATGATTCATATGCAGCAGATGACAGAGCTCATGAATGATGACATAGTCGATCACCTCCGGCGGCGCCATGGCAAGGCGGTAGTTAAAGGTCAGTTTTTTATCAAAGCTGCAGCTCCCCCATTTGGTCCGCGATTCCACAATCTCGATACTCTTCGGCTTCACCTTCAGCTGGGCCTGATAACGGGTGATGCGCTCTGCAACGATTTTTTTCAGACTGGCCATATAGAACTTCTTCAGCGCAAGCTTCAGCTCCTCCGCATTCATACCGCCGGTCGCAATCAGCTCATGCAGCGCGTGCTCCTTCCCCAGATACAGGTATGTTTCTTCCCCCTGATACTCCTTGACCTTCGGCACCTGCCTGGCCGCCGCATTGCTGCGCAGCTTCTCCAGAATCTTCGGGCCGAGCCCTTCCACCGCACTGCGGATACTCTCTTCACTTGTTCCTGTGGGTACCTTAACGGTAATGAGATCCGATCCGTCAATCTGAACGGACATTTTCTTGCGCTTGGCATATTGAACATGGAGCGTAATCATCTGATCTTCGAGCTGAATCTGCATAGCCACCATCATTTCTGTAATTTCTAATACACCGGATACCCGGCTACAAACACTGCCAAATACAGCAGACTCCCCACAATGAATAAGGAGGTAAGCGCGATATCCTTCCATTTCTTATCTTGGGTCAATACTACTGCCGCGAAGGCCAGCGGAAAAGCCACGGCGAAATAACGCGGAGCGGACAGCAGCCAGGTCGGACCCACAACGTAGACGAAATAGACGATTAAATACGCCATATAAGCAGGATGAAGTCTCTTCGCGCTTTTGAACATCATCAAGAGCACCAGGAAGATACTGATCAGATTCGGCAGCCACAGCCCCAGGAAGGAACGGAAGTCCGCATCCTTGAAGGTATTCACGGCATACTCCATCTGATATCTCACCGTATCGAAAAAGAAGTAGAACTGCTGCGACCAATGCTCCCGCTGATAAATACTGAACTGGAACGCGTTGCCCGTAACATTGTAATTGATATAGAGATAGGCCAGCAGACCAAAGGACACTGTAGCCAGAGAGACCCCTGCTTGGATCAGTCTGTTAATAAAAGCCTTCCGCTCCAGCTGTCTGTAGCCTGCTGCCAAATCCCGGGCAAATTCCACGACAACCGGTACAGCCAGCAGTATCCCCGGAGAACGGGTGAAGCCGGCCAGCGCCGCACAGAGACAGCCGAGCAGCCAGCGCTTCTGGCGCACATAATACAATGCCATCAGGGAGAGCAGCAGGAACAGCGCCTCCGTCATGGGGATGAAGAAAAAGAACGCCGAAGGAAAGATGAAAATATATTTCACGACCCGCAGCGCATTGCTGCGTCCCATGTCCAGCCTGGCAAGCTCATAAGCGAACAACGCTGCAGCAAGGGTGCAAAGGTTAGCGGCTACAAAGCCGGCGACCATATAATTGCCTGTAAAAAACTGCGCCAGCTTAATAATGACTGGAAATAAAGGCAGGAACACAATGTGGAACCGGGAGTCTCCTTCCGTGACATACCCGTGCTCAGCGATCCCCAGATAAGACATGGCGTCTATTCCGCGAATATGCCAGGTATCGATAAAACGGGAGAATAAGCTTCCGGAAACCCCGTCTTTAAGCATCCAGAAGACATAGGCTATCAGAATGAGCAGCACACGGCTGGCCACCACCCAGAGCACAATCTTCCACCATGTCCGTTGCCGCTCCTCAGGCAGACTGTTGATACGTACCGGCTCCTGCATATTCCATGAACTTATGTATCCGGTCAAAGCGGGAATGGCCCGCAGTCCCGTCCAGATAAACAGCCCCAGACAGACTAGCGAGGCAAGGGTGCCCATCAGGCTCCACGCATGCACGGACACCGCCCATATCCATACGGCCACTATCATTATAAGAATAAAGAGAGCTGAAACTGCTTTGTCGACCTTTTTCACCATAGCCTCCGGTTCCGCATCCATTGCGGCATTGATTAGGATTAGAATTACAATAATCAGTCTTTTTCTCATTTTCTTATAGAAGTGGCTTTTACACAATAATTAGTTTACGGCGGTATCAAAAGCAAAGAGGAGCGCTGCCCATAAACCCGGCAGCACTCCTCTTCATCTATTTCAAGTTTGTCCCTCCCGGCAGCCGGGGCTTCGGGCTCTTATTTCGCTGTAACGCCGCCATCTACCGGCAGTTCTACACCAGTGATATAAGCCGACTCATCGGAAGCGAGGAACAGCACGGCTTCCGCCACTTCGGAGGCACGGCCGACACGCGGCAGCGCCGTCTGGGACAGGAACCATTTCAGCCTTTGTTCGTCATTCACGAACTCAGCGCTCATTGGCGTTTCGATAAAGCCGGGATGCACAGAGTTGACCCGGATATGATCTTTACCGAAATCAACAGCCGCCGCTTTGCTCAGCATGCGGACCCCGCCTTTGGAGGCTGTATAAGCGCCTGCGCCGCTGCTTCCGGTCAGACCTGCGATCGATGAAATATTGACAATTGAGCCTCCATTATTCTCCTGCATATGCGGAACCACATATTTCATCCCAAGGAAGGTGCTGGTCAGGTTAATGCTGATGACCTTGTTCCACTGCTCCATAGTTGTATCCAGAAGTCCGGTTGCAAGCGAAATTCCCGCATTGTTAACCAGCACGTCGATTTTGCCGCAAGTCTTCATCACTTCTTCGATCACATGGACCCATTGCTCTTCAGAGACCACATTATGAACATAAGCTGTAGCCTGACCGCCGTCAGCTTCAATTTCCTTCACTACAGCCTGCAGCGCAGCTTCATTAATATCGGTAACGGCAACCTTGGCACCCTCCCGCGCAAAAAGCAGTGCTTCTTCACGTCCCATGCCGCTGCCGGCTCCGGTAATAATGGCAACCTTATCCTTCAGTCGATTCATAGCTGTATCCCCTTCGTTGTGTAAATTAAAATGTGTGGTGATAGTTACACTATCACTGTGATATTTATCATATCACTTTGTGCGGATAAACTCAAACCCTCCTTGCTTAAAGAATAAGCACTAGCTATACTACTGGTAGTTCAAATACCGATAGTGAAAGGGTATAAGCTCTTATGGATCCCAAAACAAGATACGAGAAGGAACGCCTTGACGGCAAACAACAGCGCTTATCCCTGATTCTGGAAGCAGCAGAACGCGTATTTAATCAGAAGGGGATTGAGAAAACCACGATGCAGGATATTGCAACTGACGCGAATATCGGCATTGCTACCCTGTTCAGGTATTTCCCCAAGAAAGAAAAGCTGATTGTCGCCGTTGCTACCCGGCTGCTGGAGCCGATGCTGGAGCGGTTTGAATATGTGGCCGGATTGCCTGTGCCATGCCTGGACAAGCTTGAAGCATTATTCGATTTTTTCATTGAGGATCACTATAAATTAAGCACAACCTTCATGGTTGACTTCGAAAGCTACGCCGCCCATTTCCCGGAACCGCTGGAGGATATTCATCATTTCAATGCTCTGACCCGCCGAATTTCGCAGGTCTATTCCCGGATCATTCAGAATGGCATTGAGGACGGCTCGGTCTGCTCTGATCTCGAGGTGAGGGATACTTTAACTACATTAATTAATACGTTCGGCATTTTCTCGAAGAAGCTCTCGCTGCAGAAGAACATCCCTATGCTTGAAGCGGATCTTCCAACAGAGCTCCAGCTGGATATTCTCAAGCGGGTGTTTCTCGACTATCTGAAGCCCCCCGTATAGAGCACATATGCAGGGCAATGACTATTCCAGAGATACAAAAATAGGGGGTGCCCCCGCAGCCAGTGGTGGATATGGCTGCGGGGGCACCCCCTTAATCTGCGGGATATCCTTAGGAAATCGCGGATTATTTATGAATTCGGAAGCAACGGGAAATGACAGGCCACCGGACGGCCTGGAACAACCTCTTCAAGCAGCGGCTCCACCTGGCGGCATTTGTCCTGGACAAACGGGCAGCGGGTATGGAACCGGCAGCCGGACGGCGGGTTAGCCGGGGATGGCACATCCCCCTCCAGCACAATGCGGTCCCGCTTGCGTCTTGGTGTCGGCTTCGGAATCGCCGAGAGCAGGGCGGCAGTGTAAGGATGCAGCGGAGCTGCAAACAGCTCCTCCGTCTCAGACACTTCCACCAGCTTGCCCAGATACATTACCCCGACGCGGTCCGAAATATGCCGGACCACATTCAGGCCGTGCGCAATGAACAGGAAGGTTAATCCGAGTTCCTTCTGCAGCTTCATGAGCAGGTTGATCACCTGGGATTGTACCGATACATCCAGTGCCGATACAGCCTCATCGGCAACGATAAACTGCGGATTCAGGGCAATCGCCCGGGCAATCCCGATCCGCTGGCGTTGTCCGCCGGAGAATTCATGCGGGTAACGGTTCCGGCGGCTGGCATCCAGCCCCACCAGCTCCATCAGCTCCACTACCCGGGCATCGATCTCTTTAGCCGACATGCTCCGGTGAATGCGCAGCGGCTCTCCGATAATATCCTTGACGAGGAACCGCGGATTCAGCGAGCCGAACGGATCCTGGAAGATAATCTGCATTTCTTCCCGGAGCTTCCGCATGTCACCGGAGCTCAGGGAATGGATATCCTTCCCCTTGAATAACACTTCTCCCCCTGTTGCACTCTGCAGCCGGAGCAGCACCCGGCCGAACGTGGATTTGCCGCAGCCGGATTCGCCGACCAGCCCGAAGGTCTCGCCTTTGCGGATGGATAAATTAACACCATCCACAGCCTTGACCTGTCCGACGGTGCGGTTAAGCAGACCCTTGGTGATCGGGAAATATTTCTTCACATCCTTAACTTCCAGCAATATTTCCGAAGAAGGCATATGTTCTCTTACCGGTTGGGTTGCCGTTTCATTCATCATGCGCGTTTCACCTCATTGCTGTAATCTGCCTGCACCGGCTTATCCTTGAATAGCCAGCAGGCCGTCCGGTGATCGTCCGAGATCATGAAATCCGGCGGCTCCTGGTTCCTGCAGATATCCATGGCATGGGGACAGCGCGGATTAAAGCGGCAACCGGAAGGCAGCTGGCCAATCGGAGGAATCGTCCCGAGAATGGTATACAGCTCGCCTCCCCGTCCGCCTTCAAACCCCGGAATCGACCGGAGCAGCCCGACCGTATATGGATGGCTCGGGTGGTCGAAAATCTCTTCGACCGTCCCCTCCTCCACGATGGCTCCGGCATACATAACAGCAATGCGGTCAGCCATCTCTGCCGCTACTCCCATATCATGGGTGATCAGCAGAATGGACATCCCGAGTTCGGATTGAAGCTTGCGCAGCAGATCCAGAATCTGAGCCTGCACCGTAACATCCAGTGCGGTTGTCGGCTCATCGGCGATGAGCAGTTCAGGATTACAAGCCAGCGCAATAGCAATGACGACGCGCTGGCACATCCCGCCGGACAGCTCATGCGGATACTGCTTGGCACGGATCTCCGGAGCCGGGATACCGACTAATTTGATCAGATCAACCGCCATCCTCAGGGCTTCGGCATCACTCTTGTTCTGATGAAGCCGCAGGCTCTCCGCAATCTGTTCGCCTACCGTAAATACCGGATTCAGCGACGACATCGGGTCCTGAAAGATCATGGCAATCTGATTCCCGCGGATTTCCCGCATCTCTTCCTGGCTCTTCGCCGCCAAATCCTGGCCGTGAAAATTAATACTGCCGTCAAGAATCATCCCTCCGGCATAATCAATCAACCGCATAATTGCGAGTGAGGTTACACTTTTACCGCTGCCGGATTCACCGACAATACAGACAGTCTGGCCTTTGTTCACAGAAATGGAGATGCCGTCGGTTGCTTTGAGAAGGCCCTTCTCGGTTGCAAAGCCGGCGGTCAGCTTCCGGATTTCGAGTAGTTTTTCCGCCATTGTTCCAGCCTCCTCCGGGATTTGGTCACTTGCTGTCTGGGATCTAGAGCATCCCGGATGCCGTCGCCGATAAAGTTAACTGCCAGCACTACGAGCAGGATGCAGAAGCCCGGGTACACTGCCTGCATCGGGTCAACCAGCATGAATTCCTGAGCGTTGCTGAGCATTAGCCCCCAGCTTGTAGCCGGTGCCTGAATGCCGAGGCCCAGATACGATAACGCAGATTCACTCAGAATCGCACCGCCGACCATCAGGGTCGCATTTACGATAATCGGGAAGCTTGCATTGCGGAGCAGATGCCGGAAAATGATGCCCCAGCTGGATACTCCAATCGCCCTGGCCGCCTCCACATATTGCATTTCACGCAGCTGCAGGAAGGTCCCCCGGACGAGCCGGGCAATACTCATCCAGCTGGTAAATGCCAGAATAAGAATCATGTATTTAATCTGTGTGCCGAACAGCGCCATAATCAGGATGTTCAGGAACAGGGTCGGCACAGAGTTCATCACGTCTACAATACGCATGAATACCGTATCTACAAACCCGCCGAAATACCCTGAAATCGCACCGATAACCGATCCGACAACTACGGAAACAAACGCAACGGAGAATCCGATAGCGAGTGAAACACGCGCACTGTACAGCAGTCTGCTGAGAATATCGCGGCCCAGTTCGTCTGTACCCATAGGATGCCCTTCAGCCCCCGGCTTCAGATTGGCGAACATCAGATCAATCGTTTCCGGTTTATATTTGGTCAGCCACGGAGCGAAGAGTGCAATGAGCACAAATATAATCAGGACTACCAAACCGCCCATTGCGAACGGATTGCGTGAGAATTTCTTCCATAAAACACTCCATGGGCCCGGCGGCCGCTTGGAATCCACTACCGCAATCTCCGGGTCCGTCCCTCCGGGCATCGGATTCATGTCCGGGGTTCCAAGCGGCTTAGACACAGCCCCTTTGGTAAGCTCAGTATTCTCTGTATTCATGCCGTCTTGCCCCCTTGCTTACCGAGCTTCACCCGGGGATCAACTACGGCATACAGTATATCTGCCAGGAGATTGCCGATAACGACTATAACAGCCGTCACAATAGTAACAGCCATCAGTGCCGAATATTCGCGCGCACCTGCCATCTCAACAAACCAACGGCCCATTCCCGGCCAGTTGAATACATTCTCAGTTAAAGCGGCCCCTCCCACCAGTATGGGAAGATCAAGGCCGAGTATCGTAATAATCGGAATCAGTGCATTGCGCAGCGCATGGCGGAAGACGACCTTACGCTCTTTGACGCCCTTGGCACGCGCCGTACGGATATAATCCTGATCGAGCACTTCCAGCATACTTGCGCGCGCATATTTCATATAAGAGGCCAGGAAACCAAGTGCCAACACTGTTATTGGCAGCACCAGATGCATGAACAAATCGCCTATATTGCCTTCCTTGCCTCTGGTATACATGTCCGACAACGGAAACCAGTCCAGCTTCAGTGACAACCATTGCTGGAGGAGTATTCCGAACCAGAAGGTTGGCATTGCGAAGCCTAAGTAAGAAATGAATGAAGCCGTCTGGTCAGATAGACCATACACTTTGGTACTGTTATAGATTCCCCAAGGAATTGCGATCAGCAGTGATACCAGCCAAGCCGCACCCATCAGAATCACGGTATTACCAATACGCGGCCAGAGAAGATCGGATACCGCAATATGGTTCTTGAAGGTGTAACCCAAGTCTCCTTGCAGCAGGTCGCCGATCCAGCGCACATACTGTACCGGAACAGGCTGATCCAGCCCAAGGTTCTTGGCTTGCTGTTCAAATATTTCCGGGGATAAGCCCGGAGATAGCATGACTTGCGTCGGTCCGCCCGGAGCAGCATGGATGAGAAGAAAGGTCAGTATGGTAATCAGAAAGATGACCAATACCGATTGAAGCACGCGTCGTATCAGATATTCTGTCATGGGCTATCCTCCTAGAGATGGTAAGGCGATAGATTACGGAAGGCTCCCCCATTCATACAAAAGGGGGAGGTGAAAGAGAATTCTCTTTCACCTCCCGTAATTCTATTCAGTTTGTTCGGTTCGTTAGTCGGTTACCCACCATTTGATAGCGTGGAAGAACTGTCCATAGCCCAGTGACGGCTCAGGAGCATCTTCCTCTGCCCAGTGTACTCTAGGTCCTGTTCCGATAGCCTGACCATATTGATACAGGAATACATAAGGAAGGTCGGTAGAAATTTCTTTACCTACTTCTTTGTAGATCTCTTTACGTTTATCCTGGTCAACAGTGGAATAACCGTCCACCCACAGCTGATCCAGCTTCTCATTCTTATACCAGCCGCTGTTCTGGCCGGCAGGCGGGAAGTATTTGGAGGAGAAAATGCTCTCTGCATCCGGATCCGGTGTATTCAGAGACCATGCCAGCAGCAGGGCCTGGAATTTACCCGGTGTTACGTTCTGGTCAATCCAAGCTGCAAAGTCGATCGCCTTAGGTGTTACTTCGATACCAACATCCTTCAGGTTCTGCTGGATAACAGCGGCTACTTGCTCGCGGCGGCTGTTGCCGGCATTGTATTGCAGTTCGAAGGAGAAGCGGTGTCCGTCTTTAGTGAGAATACCGTCTTTGGCATCGGCAACCCAACCGTCTTCTGCCAGGAGCTTCTTGGCAGTTTCGGCGTTGTAGTCATAGTTCACAGCGGCATCACCCGGGTCAGCCCAAGTGTCCGGAAGGAATGGGGCATTCATCAGGGCACCTACGCCTTTTAGAATATTGTCTACCATACCTTGACGGTTTAGTGCATGTGCAATTGCCTGTCTAGTCTTCTGTCCGGCGAACAGGCCATAGCTATCAGGGAAGTTCTTGCCGTCGAAGTTAAACATTACATATTCATACTGTGCGCCCGGCTTCTGAATAATGTCGATATCGCCGTCAGCTTTAACGGCTTCAACCTGCGTTACCGGAATCGCACTGATATGGTCCGTGTCGCCCTTCATGATAGCCTGAACCTCAGTGTTCTGATCGGCGTAGATTTTGTAAACCACTTGAGCGATATGAGGCTTAACCGTACCCCAGTAGTTCGGATCGGCATCAAGGGTGTGGCTTTCACCTTGTTTCCAGGCTGTCCATTTCCAAGGTCCGCTGGTTACGGTCTTGGCCGGGTCTGTACCGAAAGCATTGGTTTGGATTTCAGTCGGCTTTACATCCTTGAGAATGTGCGCTGGCACGATAGCCTGGCACAGGGCGTACAGGAACGGCGCATAGATTTGGGACAATGTGAATTTCACAGTCTGGTCATCGACCTTCTCTACGGTCTTCACCTTGTCAAATGCACTGGTCAGCGGTGAACCTGTCTCCGGATTTTTGCCGGTTTCAATTGTATACACTACATCATCCGCAGTAATCGGCTGGCCGTCACTCCATTTGATTGTATCTTTCAATTTCACGGTATAAGTCAGACCATCTTCAGAGATAACCGGAAGCTCTGCAGCCAGTGACCAAGGCTCCGGAGTTACGTTCCCTCCACGGTCCAGATCATACAAGGAGGCGAATACGAATTGGGCAATATCGCCTGAAGAGGTGTCATTGATTAAGAGAGGATTAATATTAACAATATCGGAGAATGTGCTAAGTACAATTGTTCCGCCGTCAACCGGTGCATCTGCGGCCGGTTCAGCTGTAGCATCAGGTGCTGCGCTCTCAGCGGCTGTTGTTGCTGCAGGAGCATTAGTTGGAGAACTTGCAGTGTTATTGGTGCTGCAACCCGTAAATAGAACCCCTACCAACGATACAACAAGTAAACTAGACCACCATTTTCTCTTTTTCGCCATTCCTTATACTCCTCCTTAGTTAAGTGCGTGTAGTGAGCGTTACCCGGAACCACAGGTCCGGTTCGCCACCTTCTCTTCAAAGCTTCCGGGAGACTGGGTATTCTGGATGATTCTACCCCCGCCGCTATAATTCAGCTGACATCTGCAATCCATGTAATATAACATCACATAAGATACCTATGACATTCAGAGATCAAATAGACCGCAGGTCAATTAGAGGCAGGGGCAACTTTCCCGGCTGGGAGTCTTAACAATTCCCTATAAATTATGGTTTATATTACATGTGAATATATCTTACGTCAATATATTTCTTTATCACTTTCATATCTTATTTATGTACACAAAAAATAATTCCTTCCAATATAGTAAAAGAAACTCACCTTAAACCTCTTTTCAAACTATTCAACTATGTTTAATACGGTTAGTTTTCATGACTTAATGTTATCATTTTCGTGTTAATTCGACATCTTTCAGCATGATTATCTTTTTTGCGAGCTTGGTCGCATAGTGATTTCTATATTTCAATACACAAAAAGGAAGAAAACCAGGCCAGGAGAACTCTTCCGGCAGCCTGTTTTTCTTCCTCATTTTCTTGCTCTTTTTATGTTTTTGACAAAATAGTGACTACGTTACTCCACCGATTTCAACGCTTCAATCATATGAATCCGCTTCAGCTTAAGGTGCATGAACGCCATTACAATCCCCGAGAACAGCACGGTCAGCAAGGCTGCGTACAGATAACTCTGCCACTTGATCAGCGGAGCGAACATCGTGGCATCCAGCTCAGCCGTTGACAGGACAAAGCCATGCAGCAGAATCCCCAGTGCACCGCCGAAGATGATCCCGAGCAGTGTTAAGAGAATATTCTCCCGGTATATATACATGGTGACTTCCTTATCATAGAAGCCCAGCACCTTAATCGTAGACAGCTCACGGACCCGTTCAGACACATTGATATTGGTCAGATTATAGAGCACCACGAAGGCCAGCGCAGCAGCGGACACGATCAGTACTACTATAACAACGTCCATGCTCTTCATGGTTCCGTCAAAAGCTTCGCCCACCCCGCTGGAAAAGCTGACCAGCGCCACTTGCCCGTTGGCGGTTAATTTTTCCCCGAAGTGGTCTTCCCACTGCTTATCCTGCGCGCTATAGTTCAGCAGCTGAGTGTTATAGACCGCCCCGCCGCCAAATACCTTGGCATAGTAAGCCGGCGTCATATACACATAATGCAGCACATAGTTCTCGGTAACCGCCGACACCTTGACCTGATATTCCTCATTGTTGCTATCCAGAACAGTCAGGCTGTCTCCCGGAACCAGATCGTACAGCTTGGCGAGCTTCTCGGTAATGATTGCGCCCTCGTCAGTAAGCATCTTCGGTTCATCTGTTATTCGGTCCTTCAGTACAACGAACGGAGCCAGCTGATCTGCAGCCGCAGGAACAAAAATCCGTACCTCCTGATCGTTAACCCCTTTGGCCCGGGCAGTCATTGCTTCCTGAAGCACATCCAGCGTTCCCGTAACTGCGGACTCCTGTTTAATCAGTTCTGCGTAGGACGCCTTATCTCCGGCTGTTGCATTGTCATGCAGCGCAACCAGGGCGTTATATTTCATAATCCCGCCGAACTGCCGGTCGGCAATGCTGCCAATGGAATCCTTCAGCCCAAAGCCGGTCAGAATAAGCGCGGTACAGCCCGCCACCCCGATTACCGTCATGAACATCCGCTGCTTGTAGCGGAACAGATTGCGGGCCGTCACCTTCTGCACGAAACTAAGCCGTTTCCACAAAAAGCTGAACCGTTCCAGCATAATGCGCTGTCCGCTCTTGGGGGCCTTGGGCCGCATCAGTACCGACGCATTACTGCGCAGCTCCACCCGGGAAGCGATCATCGCCGTCATTGCTGTACATACCAGCGCTACTATTATGGAAATAATGGCGTAGGCGGGATAGAAGCTTTTGATCACGCCCGGCAGGTTATAGAGCTGGCTGTAGGCATTGTAGATAATGCCCGGAAATAAGGTAAAGCCGATCGCAAGGCCCGCAATGGATGCCGCCAGACTAGCGAGTGTGCCATACACCAGGAATTTGGTCATAATATCCATGGAACCATACCCCAGGGCCTTCAAAGTACCGATCTGCAGACGCTGCTCCTCAACCATACGGGTCATCGTCGTTAAGCTGACGAGTGCCGCAATCAGGAAAAAGAACACCGGAAACGCCGTGGCAATCGCCGACAGCCGGTCCGCATTATCCTTGTATTCGGCGTAACCCGGGTTAATCGTCCGGTCTGTCACATACACCTTCGGCAGCTCCAGCGGGTTCTGCGCTGCTGAGGCCTCCGCCTGCTGTTGCTGCGTTTGCTGTTGCTGCGCCTCGTCCATAGGCTGCCGGCCCGCAGCCAGCAGCTTTGCGGCTTCCGCTTTCAGCTCTTCCAGACGCTGCTGCGGGTAATCCTTCAGCGCTTCCTCGGTCTCCGGCAGATGCCGCTCGATGAGAGCATCATAAGCCGGAGTATAAGCTGTTTCTGCAGCCGTATCCGTGAAGCTGAGATAGGCCTCTGTGTACACCGGGAGGCTGAAGTCATCCTCCGGGATGACAGCAAACGCATCGGCTGTCCCTTTGCCGATCCGGCTCGTTCCTCGGGTCGACGTTTCAATATATTGCGGACTCTGCGCGAAGCCGACCACGGTATAGCTCAATGTCTGGAAGTTCCCCGCCAGATCATCCCCTGCCTCGCCGCTGAAGGTAATTGAATCTCCCAGCGAGAACTTCTCCTCCTGCAGCAGATAAGCGTCAAGTACGATCTCCCCGGATACCTCAGGCAGATGCCCGGAGGTAATCTTGTACCCGTTCAGTTCATTATCGTCAGCATAGGAATACACCTTAGCAATCAGTCCGCTCTCACCAAGAAACACATCCGAGCTGTACACAGGCTGAACAGTCTTCACTCCGGGAATGTCCCGAAGATTATCAATACTCTTCTCTGTCAGCCCATAAGTGGACTGAACGCGTAAATCCATCAGCCTATGATCCTTATAATAAGTCGCTGCGGTATCCAGCATATCCGGCCCCGCTGATTTGATCCCGGCAAAAAAACTTACCCCCAGCATAATAATCGCAAAAATCGAGAGAAACCTTGCTTTCGTATGACGGATTTCCCGAAAAACATCCTTCCATAATGCCCGTTTCTTCATGTCCTCCGGCTCCTTACCATTCAATATCTTCCACGGATACCGGTGTTGCGTTCCTCACCATTTTCCGTACCTTCGCGTTATTGATTTCAATAACCCGGTCCGCCATCGGTGCAATAGCCAAGTTATGCGTAATGACAATAACCGTGGTTCCGGTATTGCGGCAGGTATCCTGCAGCAGCTTCAGTACCTGTTTGCCGGTATTGTAATCGAGCGCACCTGTCGGCTCATCGCAGAGCAGCAGCTTCGGCTGTTTGGCCAGCGCTCTGGCAATGGCGACACGCTGCTGCTCCCCGCCGGACAGCTGGGCCGGAAAGTTATTCAGCCGCTCTCCAAGTCCTACATCCTCCAGCACCTTGCGGGCATCCAGCGCACGCGGAGAGATCTGGGATGCCAGCTCAACATTCTCCAGCGTCGTCAGATTGGGCACAAGATTATAGAACTGGAACACAAAACCCACGTCATTACGGCGGTAGCCGGTCAATTCTTTGGCGCTGAAACGAGCGATGTCGGTACCGTCCACAATGACCTGGCCTTCGTCGGCGGAATCCATCCCGCCCAGTATGTTAAGCACCGTCGATTTCCCCGCTCCGCTGGGACCTACAATCACAGCGAACTCGCCCTGTTCAATTTCAAAATCAATTCCGTCATTGGCTACAATCAGGGTCTCCCCCATCTTATACCGCTTATATTCGCCTTTCACAGTAACAAACGCCATGCCATCTCCTCCTGTCTTCTCCACAAACCGCCTTTGCTTGGGCATACATGCCGGCAATGCAGCCCTGCTCTCAAGTTTAGCACAAGAGCCCCCTATAAATACAAAAGCGGGATTATGCGGCAATCCCGTGCCCCGTTCCTTGCCGGAATAACGGAATCAGAACAAAATTACCCTAACGGCTAAATCAAGCTGGAGCCTATGCGGTTATGCGGGCTGTGCAGCTTATGTAGATATAAAGGCTACTCCACAATGCTCCTCATTTTCTCCTGTTGCCCGTATTCGGTGAAATCAGGGGCACTTTTGCTCTTCATTTCCGCCTCCCGCCCACTTTCGGCGGATTTAGAAGGATTTATCCCTTTGATTTTCCCGTACCGCCCACTTTCGGCGGATCTAGGGGGATTTATCCCTTTAATTTCTCCATGCCGCTCACTTTCGGCGGTATTAGAGGGATTTATCCCTTTGATTTTCCCGTACCGCCCGCTTTCGGCGGATTTAGAGGGATTTATCCCTTTGATTTCCCCATATCGCCCGCTTTCGGCCGATTTAAAGGGATTTATCCCTTTGATTTTCCCGTACCGCCCACTTTCGGCCGATTTAGAGGGATTTATCCCTTTGATTTCCCTATATCGCCCGCTTTCGGCCGATTTAGAGGGATTTATCCCTTTGATTTCTCCATATCGCTCACTTTCGGCGGATTTAGAGGGACTTATCCCTTCGATTTCTCCATATCGCCCACTTTCGGCCGATTTAGAGGGACTTATCCCTTCGATTTTCCCATATCGCCCACTTCCGGCGGATTCACTGGGAATCCTGCTATAAGAACACATTCGTCCGTCAGACGAATCTACTCCTAATCCGACCGAATTTATCCATTACAGATGAATTTCATAATTTCCAAATATAACAAAAAACCTCCTTGCGGAGGTTTGAGCATATACGCTGATTTAAGGTGTCGGCATGCCGCCGTTAGCATTCAAAGTCTCGCCGCTGACATAACTGGATTCCTGGCTGGCCAGAAATACATAGGCCGGGGCCATTTCAGCCGGTTGGCCGGGACGGCCGAGTGGTGTTTTGGCTCCGAAATCCTTCAGCGCTTCCTGCGGCTGTCCGCCGCTTACCTGAAGCGGAGTCCATACAGGTCCAGGTGCTACAACATTAACCCGGATTCCCTTGGCAGCTACCTGCTGAGCCAGCGATTTGCTGAAGGTGTTAATTGCGCTTTTGGTGGTGGCATAATCCAGCAGAATCGGCGCAGGCTCATAAGCCTGAATGGAAGCAGTGTTAATGATCGTACTGCCCGGCTTCATATGCTTCACCGCCGCTTTACAGAGCCAGAACAGCGCATATACATTGGTCTTGAAGGTTGCATCGAATTGCTCGGTGGTCAAATCAGCGATATCCGGTACAAACTGCTGCTTGCCCGCGATATTGGCCAGGATATCAATCCCGCCCAGTTCTTCCACGGCCTTCTCAATCAGTTGCTCGCAGTACTTCTCGTCCTTCAGATCGCCTGGCACGGCAACGGCTTTGCGGCCGGCTTCCTCCACCAGCTGGACAACTTCCTTCGCGTCAGCTTCTTCCTCCGGCAGATAGGCAAGAACCACATCAGCCCCTTCACGGGCAAAAGCAATGGCTACCGCCCGCCCGATTCCGCTGTCCGCTCCGGTTACAACGGCCTTGCGGCCGGTAAGCCGTCCGCTGCCGCGGTACGTTCCCGCCCCGTCATCGGGACGCGGGTGCATCTTCTTCTCCAGGCCGGGACTCGGCTGCTGCTGTTCAAACTCAGGCGTAGCTTTTTCATACTGCTTCGCAGGGTCCTGAATCGTATACTGATCGCTCATTGTGTATTCCTCCTCTGTAGGCTTCTGACTCTTTCTATGTAACCAGCTTCCCATTTTCCTAAACGAATTATGTATGACCAGGAATATGAAAAAGCCCCCTGCTAAATAAGCAAGAGGCTTAACACTTCCCATTCAATCCTTCTTAAAACTCTTCGTACACCGCAGGGTCCTGATCCCACAGCGGTCCGGTTGCCGGGATTTCCGCAATCCGCTTCATCTCTTCGTCTGACAGCGTAAAGTCGAAAATATTAATATTCTCCCGCTGATGCTCTTCCGAAGAGGATCGCGGAATCGGAACTGCACCCAGCTGCACATGCCAGCGCAGAACAATCTGTGAGATGGATTTATGGTGCGCTGCGGCAATTGCGCCGAGCTGTTCATTCTTCAGCAGATCCGTGCCGCGTCCCAACGGACTCCAGGATTCTGTAATAATCCCGTGTTTCCCGTGGTAAGCACGCTGCTCTGCCTGATTGTAATACGGATGCAGCTCAATCTGATTGATGCTCGGTGCTACGCCTGTTTCCTGAACCAGACGGTCCAGATGCTCCGGCAGGAAATTACTCACCCCTATCGAGCGGATCAGCCCCTGCTTCTGGGCATCGATGAGTGCCTGCCATGCTTCTACATACAGGTTCACCTTCGGATTCGGCCAGTGGATCAGATACAGATCATAATAATCAAGTCCCGCGCGGTACAGCGATTCCTGAACGGTCACGATCGCCTCATCATACTTGTGGTGACGTCCCGGCAGCTTGGAGGTAATGAACAGCTGGTCTCTGGGCACTCCGCTCTGCCGCACTGCTTCCCCGACAACGCCTTCGTTCTCATAGTTAAATGCTGAATCAATCAGGCGGTAGCCCAAATCAAGGGCAGTCTTCAGATGCTGTACTCCCTCCGTGCCTTTAATCCACGCCGTTCCAAAGCCAATCGCAGGCACTTTCAATCCGTCGTTCAACACTACTTCTGGAATGTGATTTGCCATGATGATGCAGCCTCCCTATTAAGATAGTTGCTTACATTATCGCAGAGAATGAGGGTAATATCAAAAAGCCCCATATCATTATTCTCATGATCTGCTATACCAGGCGGCTCTCCAGCGGGTAGCATACACCCCTTCCTTCAGATAATTAAACGGTACAGCCTTCCGCCGTAATTCCGGCAAATAGCGGATCAGGTTCAGGTCTTCAATGATCCAGACTGCACCGTCCTGATCTCTGGTATCTACAAACTGCAGACCCCGGCTGTGCAAATATTCCACCAGGTTAAATCCGGAGCCGGAGTCCCGTCCTCTCCCAATTCAGCACTGTCCGCTGTTAAGCCCTGCCAGTAAGGAAGCTCCAGACCCGCATCCGCTTCCAGCAAGCTAAGCTCCTGCTCCAGCACCGCCTGTCTGTCTTCTTCCCTGCTTCGCATTTCTTCCGTCCAATAGTCCGTCAAATTCGGCTGCCGGCTGATTTCCTGATAAAAGAATTCCGCCGTCTCCTCGTGCACTTGCTCCGCAGCAATGAACCCCGCCGGCTCCGCCGCTGACCCCGGAGAGCTCGAATCTTCAACACCAGGTTCGCGTTCAAGCTCCTGCCATTCCCGCCGGATCTGCGCTGCCCTGTTTACGATAACCGTCTTCAGCGCAGGTTGTCCGGCCTCCCCGTCATCCGCATCCGCCTCCTGCCGGTGAAGCTCACGGGGAATATCGAGCTCCTCCAGTCTGCGGAACAGCGGCTGCAGCGCCTGCTCCGGATTCCGGAAATATTCACCGCCCCGAAGCCGCACAAAACTCCAGCCAAGGCGTTCCAGTATGGCTTGTATGTCCATATCTTCCTTAAGCTTCTCTGCCGGATGCCATTTGTCTCCGTCGCATTCCACCGCCAGACGTCTCCCGCCGCCTTCAACAACCATATCAATCCGGTACGCCCCTACTTTCCATTGAGGCAGTACTCTATAGCCTTCATCCAGCACCCGCCGCATAACCTGCCGCTCGAATTCGGACTCCAGCACGGGCTCCTGCTGTTTATACGTTTCATCCGCTGCATACGGATTTCTGACATATTCAATTAACCGTTTCCGCAAATCCCCTTCTTTGAGCTGGGCTACGGAATCAAGCGAGTGCACCAGCCATAGCTGGTCGCGGGCGCGGCTTACAGCTACGTTATACCTTTTCTTGGTGCGGTTCCCCGGATCAGAGATGAGGCGCAGAGGCACAGCTTCCTCTGAAGCGTCCACCATGGACAGGAACACAACATCGCGCTCATCCCCCTGAAACTGGGCGGAGTTGCCGCAGCGAATCTTCCGCCGCTTGTATTCCGTTGCCGGAATATACTTCTGCAAATACTGGTCAATCAGAATGGCCTGCTCTTCGCCAAGCAGCGTAATCACGCCAAATGTAGCATCCTTGTATTCTTCCAGCTGGATAGCAGACAGAATTAGCGAAGCAATGGCCTCTGCTTCTGCCTCATTGCGTTTACCGTCCCGGCTCCCGCCCTGGGCCCGGTATTCCACGGTATACGGTTTCGTGGTTACTCCGCCGGCATCGCGGAGCGGAAGAATGGAACCATTATAGGAGAGCAGGTTGCTGAACTGGATAATCGGCTCCACACAGCGGAAATGCTCCCTAAGCTGCGTCATGCCCGCGAATGAGGTTTTGGCTAAGTCATAAATTGAGGTGCTGCCGTCATAAAGTGCGGCATTGGGAATCCCCTCCAGATGGGCATCCATCAGTCTTCTGGTCTCATCCAGCCGCTGGCCGATGGCCTCCGGGCTCACCTGCTCATCATCACCTACCACGACAATTTGTGTGCCCAGATACAGTGCTGTCAACGCCATAATATCTGCCTGGCTGGCTTCGTCCACGATAACCACATCAAACCGGTTCTCGGACGGAGTGAAGCTGTCGACCACTCTGTACGTAGGCATAATCCAGACAGGAACAGCCGTCTGGCAGACCGGCATCAGCTTCCGGGCTTCGGCAAGCAGATGGGGAGCCGCTTTTCCCGTACGCTTGCCGGCTTTTTTCATCAGCAGCTTCCAGCCGTGAAGAGCGTTCTGCTGCTTCAGCGTAGTTTTCCGGGCAAGCGCCAGCCAGGCCTTCTTCTCCACTAATTGAAGTGTGGCCGCTTTGAACTTTTTACGAATCTCCACCAGTTCTTCTTGAAGTTGTTGTGCGGAGATACCCGCCCGCTGATCAAGCTCCATATCCAATTGTTTAAGCAGCCAACCCGCTTCAAGTCCATTGGGGGCCCGGTGCTCTCCGTGGATTCCGCTTCTGTGCCTGAGCGCCTCCGCCCAATCCGGAGCACTCTGCTGCAGCCGCTCCAGCCATTCTTCCCTTTGGCTGATCCGCGCACTTTTATCCCATAATTGCTGAACTGCCTGATACGTTTGCTCATAGGACTGCGGGTCCAGCCGCTCTACACTCTCCTGCAGCCGGCAGGCTATAGCGGAACGCGAATCTGCCAGCGACTCTGCAGCCCTGCCTGCTTCCGCGATCTGCTCTTTAACTGTTCTCCATTTCTCTGCATTAATATTGGCACCTATAATAGAAGGAAGCTCTTGCTCTACCAGCTCCCGCATATGAATCCAATCCATATGTTTGCCTACCGTCATAGGCTTGGCGTTCAGCAGAACATTCCACAGCAGCCCCTCGCTCTCGAGGGATTGAAGCGGCGGATCAAAGCTTGTCTGCCGCCAGTCCAGCAGGCTGCGGATCTCCTGAATAATGTTATCCATATACTCTTCGGGCTGCGGTCCGAACCGGGCCAGATCATATCCGCCCCCGTCCGTAACCTGACGCTTCCAGCGGATGACGGACTTGGCCCGCTGCGCCTGATACGTACCGACAGTAAGCAGAGCCTCCAGGTAGGCAGCGTTGACCTCTTCAATTCCTTTGCCGGGAGGCGCTATAAGCTCGCAGGCCTTCTTCCACGGTCTCTTAAGCAACAGCTGGAACGTGCTCAGCTTCCCCCTGTCTTCCAGATACCGCTTCATCTCCTCCAGTACAGGCAGCAGCGGCTGCAGATCCGTATCGGCCAAATGTTCAAAACCATATCTGTACCGCGCAGTTCTGGCGGCGCGGTATAGCTCAAGCCACTTCTCCACTTCTTCCAGCAGATCGGTCCAATCCTTCTTCTCCGTTTCCTTAGATGAGATCAGATTCAGCTTCCACTCTTCCTCAGTAACGGCACCAAACGCCTCACGCAGCTGCTGGAGAGCGGCGTTCAGCTTCCCGGGATGTACAGCCATACCGGGCTTAAAGTAAGGAAGATGTCTGACGGTATCTGCAGCGGCAAGTGTCTGATATTCCAGCACAAGCTCATGGAAAATTTCAGGAGTGACAGGCAGTTCTATACGATTGCGTAAGTACCGGAATTCCGCTTCATCCAGCGCACTGATTTCCCCAGAGCTTCTATATAACTGTTCCAGCTCGTCAGGGGTAAGCGGACAAGCCTGTCCGGCCGCTATCCTTCCCGGCACCAGCTCCATCGTATGCCGGCCTGCGGAGATCATTTTGGCAGCTGCGGATGGATCGAAGGAAGTGCCAAAAATAACAATAGACCGGTAATCGTTCTCTCTGGAGAGCCGCAATCTGTCTTCAATGCCTCTGATCTGCTCCAGAATGGATTTGCGTCCGGCAGTCAGCTGCTCTACTTCCGCTTCCGTCTGTTCAATGGATATGGAGCTTAAGGTGGAAGTAATCTTATCGATGGAATTCTCCAGCTGCTTCTGCCCGCTGGCATCATCCAGCACACTGACACACAGATCCTGAAGCGGCCTTGCCACCTTGTCACGCAGCACGGCGAGTGCCCTTGAGGTGTGACTGGTGACCAGTACGCTTTTGCCTTCCGCCAGGAAATGGCCCAGCAGATTGGCAATCGTATGCGTCTTCCCGGTACCCGGCGGGCCCTGCACCAGAACAGAACCGTATCTGCCCAGCTTAAGAGCAATATCCAGCTGCTCAGAGTTCGCTTCTTTGGTGAACAGAATCTCTTCGTTCTCACCATTCACATTCAAATTCGAATACGAAAAAACCTGCGTTCCGTCTGAAGCCTCCCCCGGATCAATGCCGGTAATTCTGGCAATCGCCTGAGGGAGTTCCTCTCTATCTTGTAAATCCTGAATAATCTCTTCGAACGCATGATCGAAACCGGCCGACCGCTTGCGCAGGAAAATAACCGGTTCTCTCCGGATATACACTACTGTCTTGTCCTGAGCCGGTTGTGCAGATGTTCTATTATAAGGAATAAACGCAGTCTGGGCAGACAAGTATCCGGATACTTTGCGCAAATATTCATCCGTATCCGTGAAATCCAAGGGGGAGCATGCAGCCTCGAGCAAATCCGCGGTGCATTTCTTAATCGACCCCGGACTGACTTCAGGCACATCTCTGAACAAGGAGCCATGAAATTCGGGGGCGGCTTCGGAGGCTATAACTGTAAATTCGGGTCCCTCCGTATTGAATACAAGCTCGATCCTCTGTAGCAGCACCGGATGGTGAATCGTCTCCGGTGTAAGCTCCCAGTGCAGAATCCCGTCGCCGATTATCAGCTCCACAGCGTCCCGCTCCCGCTCAATCCACGAATAGAGCATGTACAAATCCTCGAACAGCTTAATCGTTCTGCGGACAGGCCACTCCCGCTCCTGCCAGGCCTCACGCTCCTGAGTCCAATTCTCCCAGAGCCGCA
This sequence comes from Paenibacillus sp. FSL H8-0259, assembly GCF_037963255.1. Classification (NCBI taxonomy): domain Bacteria; kingdom Bacillati; phylum Bacillota; class Bacilli; order Caryophanales; family Paenibacillaceae; genus Paenibacillus; species Paenibacillus sp. FSL H8-0259. The sequence goes on along the minus strand of NZ_CP150147.1, from coordinate 998,037 downwards.
CTCTCTCTTCGTCCTGATCGAAACGTTCAACATAAGCCTCATATTCCCCGGAATCCGCAGCTTCCCGGTAGCTGTCCATGCTCTCCAGCCGTTCCGGGCGGGTATGAATTTTCTCCCAATCCGGCTTCAGCCAGCGCTGCAGCAGCTCCGGCGGCTTCGGACAGGCGGTCCGGTCAGGCCGCTTCACGCGCAGCAGAACCTCAGGCATCTCCTCGTCTATACGTTCAGAGGGACTTATCCCCTCTGTGAAATCACAGGTCACATTAGAATGAACCGGCAGATCCGCAAGGGACTGCGACCATAACTGCCCGGATATATGCTTGATTATCGGCTGCTTCAGCTGGTGCAGAGCCTGCAGATAGGTGAATACCTGAATAAGCTTCTGTCTCGCTGCGATTCGCTGATCTTCACTAGTTCCCATATAAAGCCCTTCTTCTCTGTCCTTTTACGACAAAGATCCTGTTTTTTTGAACTAATTATAATATAATCCGCAAGGTTACAATACCAGTATTTTCATATCAAATAACCCCGCAAGGCGGGGCATTAACTGCGATGTTTAATCAGGTACTTTGCGTAGACCCCATATTATAATTATTTCCAAAAAAAGAGACACGGATTCCCCGCGCCTCTCAACAGCCTTATCTGCTGTTCAGTTACTCTTTTAAAGAAAATCCGCCCGTGCCGGTGTAAAAGCATCCAGTAAAATGCCGTCATCCTCCAGCGGGATACAGCCGTGAAGCACATTGGACGGGAAGTGGATACTGTCGCCAGCCTTGACGGTCTGTACATCCTGCGTTTCACCGTCATCGATCATGAACTGAAAGCTGCCCTGCAGCACATAGGTAACCTGTTCATGCACATGCTTGTGCAGCGGGATTTCTCCTGCCTGGGCTTGGGCGAACATCACCTTCGTACACATAATCTGGTCGCTGTGAGCGAGCACCTTACGGGTAGTATTGCTGTCTACAGTTACAGCCTGAATCTCTTGATCGTGATAAAACATAAAGTAATACCTCCTATTCAATAGTTACTAAATCGATTTAGTTAATGTCCAAAAAAATTAATGGAACCAGCGGAAAATCCCCCATAGGATAACCGACAAAGAAGTAAAGTCCGGATCAGCGAATGTTACCCCTTCAGCTCCCAGGTAGGAGAACAGCGGCAACGTAAGAGCAGGCAGCAGACACAGCAGGAAACCGTTCAGACAGCTGGAAATGACAGCCCCTCTGAAGCCGCCGCTGGAATTCCCGAAGATCGCAGCAGCACCGCCGGCTAGGAAGCAGGCCATAATTCCGGGAACAATTACCGGCAATCCAACGAGCGGGAACAGGAACACGCAGGCCACACCCGTGAAGAAGCTGACCAGGAATCCGACCAGAGCGGAATTCGGCGATTTGTCGAACAGGACCAGAACATCCACACCTGGGATTGCGCCCGGAGCGAACACTTGGGAGAAGCCTTTGAAGGCAGGGACGATTTCTGTAGTAAACAGCTTAACACCGGCTTTGGCGATATACAACCCGGCGGCGAAAATTGCAGCCTGCTCCAGAATGAAGACGATATATTCCTTGCCATCCGATAATTCGTTAACAAAATCAGCACCGGCGACGAGTCCTGACACCAGCAGCAGCACCAGCATCGTTAAGGTAGTAGCCACATTGGGATCGCGCAAAAAGCTGATCCGGTCGTTAATCTTAATGTTCTCCGTATCATTCTCACGGTTGCCGAACACTTTGCCCAGGTACGTACCGATGATGTAGGAGGTCATGGAAGCATGAGCGATGGTATATTCATCCGACTTGATGATGTTCCGGCTGGCATTGCGCAGCAGATAAGGAAATACCGCCATGTAACTGCCTATGGCCAGGGAACCGACAATAACAGTCACTACTGAGCTTAGTCCCAGACCTTTCATAACCGCAGTAGCGGCGAAGCTCATGAACAGAACAAGGTGCAGAGACAGATAGATGTATTTGAACTTCGTTACCCGTGCAAGCACAATGTTCAGAATCATGGAGAACAGCAGGATCAGCGCAGCGTCTGCACCAATCTGATCAATGGTCAGCGCCATGATCGCTTCGTTACTCGGCACAACACCCTTGAGGTGGAAGGCATATGAGAACATTTTGCTGAAGTTGGTGAGCACGCCGCCCAGGATACCGCCGCCTACTTTGATCATGGTGAAGCCCATGAAGGAAAGGGTTGTGCCCGTAATAATTTCAGGAATTTTCTTACGCTGGAAGATGAGGCCGAGAAGCGTCACAATGGCAATAATAATTGATGGCTCTTTGATAATACTCATAAACATATGCATGGCGGGTCTCCAACTTCTTTCTCAAAGTTATAGTTTTAAACTCGTTACTAAATCGATTTAGTAAAATTCCAAAAAAATTTGGTCCTCTCGTAAACCATGAAACAACATGCCTTAACATTGTGCAATAAAACTACTCTGTTTGTTTGTGAACAAAATCACAACCAAAATCAAACACTTCACTCATTAACCGCCATCCGGTACCCCCCTCTTCAAAAGAACACGCTATCATTGTTAAAAACAGGAACAATCAGGAATGCAAGGGTATTCATTACTCGAATCATACGATCATTATAACGTGATATCTGCTTTTTGCAACAGAAAAAATAAAACCGTTTCCAAAGCAAAAAAAGACTTACTCTCCTTCTCCGGTTCTGTCTCCGGTCCAAAAGAAAGTAAGCTGCGCGAAGCAATAATCTATGCTACTAATCATTCAATCCAGCGTGCGGACCGATTCCCTATGGTTAATCTCAGGGTTCAAACGGACCAGCTCGGGCCGCCCTGCCTGCTCCTCTTCCTTCTGGTCAATTAGATCCAGCAGCAGCCGGGCGCTCCTCTTCCCCATTTCAAAGCTTGGCTGGGATATGGTCGTAATCGGCGGATTGTAGAAGGACGCAAAAGATACATCATCGATCCCGATCAGGGAGAAATCCTCCGGTATGCTTAAGCGGTTATTCTTGGCGTAGATCAGCACCTGCTCCAGAATCATGTCATTGGTGGCGATGATAGCAGTAGGCGGATTGTCCATATGGAACAGCTGTCCGATCAGCGCCGGCATTTCGTCCAGTCTGCCGCTTTTGATATAGCTCTCATTCACCGGAAGACTATGCTTCTTCAGCGTACTTCTGTAACCGGACAAGCGCTCAACCCGCGTGGTAATTGCCTTTTTTCCAAGCGGGAAGGTGATGATTCCTATTTGGGTATGGTTATGAAGGACGAAGGCTTCGACTGCAAGCTCGCTGGCTTTTTCGTTATTGAGCAGTACGGTGTCCACGCTGATATCGTCTATTTTACGGTCAACAAATACAAATGGATAACCATTCTTAACCAGCGAGGAATACATCTTCTTATTCTCTTCCGTCGGAAAAATAATCAGGCCGTCCACCTGCCGCGCAATCATCGACTGAACGTATTTCTTCTCCTTGAGCGGGTCATCATCAGTGTTGCAGACGATCACCTGCACCCCCTTCAGCTGGCATTCATCCTCGATGGCACGCACAACCTCCGTAGTGAATTTTGATAGAATGGTTGAGGAAATCACGCCTACAATGAACGTCTTCTTATGCTTTAGACTGCGGGCCACCTCATTGGGAATATAGTTAAGCTCTTCAATGGCCTCTTCAATCTTCTTCTTCGTATCCACACTCATATAGTTGAATCTCTTGTTCAGAAATTGCGAAACCGTACTTTTGGATACCCCTGCAAGTTCGGCAACTTCCTTCATCGTAACTGCCATGATCCAGCCTCCTACAACACTTTCCCTTATGCAAAAAGACACTTCGCCCGTGTGCCAAAGTGTTTTCACGACGCATGTGAGTTCTACTGTATTATATACTTTCTTGGGCGGGTAGGAAATCAGGCATAAATTTGCCCAGGCGGGAACGACACAGTTTGTTCAGAGTTCATATCTTTAAGCGAATCGCGGGATCTTTTGCAGCCGGTAAAGCGATAAATCATAAATGTTGTACGTTTTGCAACTTTGATTCAATCATATTTGTGTGTTTAAGAGAATTGTTGTATGAAATACAAGAATTCTACCGCTAAAGCGCCTGCAAGCGGAGAAATGTTGCCTTTTGTACAACAATTTCTGATTATGGTCGATTTAATCAAGGAATTGTTGTATTTAGTGCAGGATTTCAAGTCTGTGTAACTGACTGCCGCCAAAAGGATCGCAGGAGGACTTCTACCAGTCCTCCCCCTCAACTAATCAGTCCTCGTTAAGCTGGGCCAGATGCCGGTACTGCCATTCACGCTCCTGCGTGACGGCGAGTTCCGCTCCGTCAGGGGCCGCCGCGGCATGAACAGCCTTGACGGCATAGGTTGCGGCATGCACTGCATGGGCGGCGACATGCGCAGTTGCCGCAGCATGTCCGGCTGCGCGGGCTGCAGCGCAAGCCTCTGCCGGACCGGCGTCACGTGCCGCTGAATGAGCGGCAAACGCTGCCTGGCGGGCTGCGGCCATCTTAAGCTCACCGCGCACCCAGGCCCGCGCGGCTTCAACCGCTTGCCGGGGCCGGTTGTCTTCCGGGCATGCTGCCTCCAGATAAGGCAGCACGCGCTCGGCGCAGTCGGCAGCCCAGAGCGCTAACACTTGATGATTACTTGTGCCTGCAAGCGCGGCGATGGACTTATCCAGTCCGCCCGCGGCCAGTTTCGCTTTCACTATATTCCTCCCTTGGAAGAAGGCCGGAATCTTCCTGAGATTCCGGCCCTTCGGTTAGTATTCATTTCTATCAGGCATTGTCAGGCGGAAGCTTGACCAGCACAGTATACTCCATACCTGGTTCCAGATCCTTAAGAATACCACCCTCCGCTAACTGGCCGTCCAGATAGACTTCTGTCGCCTTAACCCCCGCTTCACGCTGCATCTTGATATGCAGCCCGGCACCTCTGAAGTTACGCTTAACCGTAACCTCCGGCCAATCGGAAGGGAGCTGCGGCTTCACCTGCAGTCCTTCGCGCATGCCCTGGAGTCCAAACAGGCCATCTATCAGGCAGCGGTATACCCACGGAACGGTGCCAGTATTAAACAGATGGCTGGAGCGTCCGGCAGTCTTCGGGAATTGCTTGTAAGCACCGCGGTAATAGTTGGGGATGAAGACAGGCAGTTGGCCCCGTCTGATGATATCCCCGATGTCAGGTCCCGGGAGCATTTTGCGCAGCAGGCGGTACGCCTGATCCTGCTCTCCTACCGCATACAGGCCATAGATATAGAACGCTGCAGCATGATTATAGACTGCCCCGTTCTCGGCAGTGCCCGGATGCTTCTGCGTGACCCGGCCTACATCCTCCCGCATGGCGGTATAGGAGGGTGCCAGCTTTTCCACTCCGTAGGGTGTCTCCAACTGCTCCGTGACCGACTTCATCAGCTTCTCCCGCTTCTCTTCATCGGCCGCACCGCTGAGCAGCGCCCAGCCTTGCGGATTAATGAAGATCCGCCCTTCCTTATCCTCACTAATTCCGAACACGACATTGTCATCGGTGATTCCCCGTGCGTACCACTCACCATCCCAGAAATACTGATTGACGACCGCATTCGTCTCATCCGCCGCAAGGCGGAATGCCTTGCCAGCCTCCAGCCGGCCGCTGTGATCACAGATATCCGCCCAGATCATGCAGGCATAAGCCGTAGCTATCGTCAGCCATCCGGATACTCCTTTGCCCCGGTAACCTACCATATTCATCGGGTCACACCAGTCACCCTGATTGATATAGTTCAGACCCCGCTCATCCCGCTCATGAATCAGCCAGTGCATCGCCCGGTCAATATGCTCGAAGACTGATCCGGTTTCCTCACTCCCCGCATAAGGGACAACCTCTTCCAGAATGCTGTAATCATCCGTCTCATCCAGATAGGTACTGAGGCAAATGGGCAGCCAGACACAATGGTCCGTATGCGGGACCTGATTAATATATTTCAGTTCAGCGGCTTCATGCAAAATAATGCCATCCGGCATGGCTCCGCTTACCGCCTGCTGGCTTAGAGCAGTCAGAAAAGCCTGCCTGGCTATCTGCGGCTTAATATAACTCATGCCCATATTATCCTGCAGATAATTACGGGTCTGGGGGTCTGTCGTCAGGCGGTTCGTCTGCCCGTGATAATACATCTGCCGGGGCAGCCAGTGGTTGACCAGATTATCAAGATCCGCATCCGGAGTCGTGATCTCAATGCAGCCTCTGCCTTCGCGGATGTATTCCGCATATTCACGTTCTGCAAGCTCGAATCCGTCTTCGCCGTCGGCATCAGCATTCTGGAACATCCGCTGGCGGATATCAGCGATCTCCTGCTCTGTCTGAGCCGGACCGAAGATGAACCGGTATTCGCGCTCTTCACTTGGCTCGAGGCCGAGCCGATATTGCAGAACTGCAACCGGCGATTCGTAACGGGATTCTCCCCGGGATAGCAGACTGCTTCTCAGCGCTGACGGCGAGCTGATCCCGCCCTCCCCTTCGAATGCTTCCTGGTTCACCTCCCAGGATGCCGGAGCGTGATCAGCCAGCAGGAAGGTCTTGTCCTTCAAGTGTTTGATTCTGTCGTATTCCTGATATTTCTGATATGGCGTAACGGCTGTAGCTACGATGCCTTGCAGAGCTTCCTTATACTCGCCGGACTGGTTCATCCATGACATGTAGCCGATGGTGAAGTAGGGATAGATACTTATTTTCCGTGGAGCAGAAGACAGATTGGTTACCTTCACGCGCCACAGCTCCATCGGCTCATCCTTGGGCAGGCTCAGCGTCATCTCTATGGCGATACCGCTCTTCTCTATTTTCCACACAATATTATGTTTGCCTACTGCAAAGGTATAGTGATCAGGGGGCATACGTACGGGTTCATACGGGGCAGAGAATAGCTCACCGCTCTCCTCATCCTTCACATAGACAAACCGGCCGGGATGGTGGGCATAATAGGGCTGCTCCGGCTGCATGAAGGTCTTGGCTTCCAGATTCGGGGCATAGGAGTACTTGGCAGGCTCGGGCTGCATGAACTGGGCTACCGCATACCCGCGGCAATTCATATGAATCATCATCTGCTCATTCCATAGAAATCCTGAAGCCTTGGGCAGAATTGTCGGGCTCGACAACTCATAATACTCGTTATCTTCAGATGCTCTTATCATTCTCATGCCTCTCTTCCAGGTTTATAATGCGCTGATGTACCTTCTCTATGTTCAAGAATACGCTCTCATAGGTTACACGGCAAGTCTATGAGATTAGATTCATTTTCATCATTTGGGTTTGTATAGTAGAATCAGCCCAAGTGTCCAAGTATAAATGAGAGGTGTACCCGATGAAGGAACAATACCTGGCAAGACTTGAATTGTTCGCTGAAAATGCACAGAGAATCATGAAAGAATTCCCCTGGCAAAATGCTCAGGTGAACCGCCTGGCGGCATTGCTCTACACCGTGGAGAACAAAACAGCCGATCCTGAAGCGATCCGTGCGCACCATGCGCTGATCAAGGAGAACACCCGGATGTTCTCTTCCTTCCGCGGGACTTCCGCCATCAGTATTGCCACCCTGCTCTCTCTTTCTGCTAAACCGGAGCAGCAGCTTGCCGAAACGTTAGCCGTGTATGATCTGATGAAGGATATCAAATTCAGGGCTTCTGACTATCTCGTCATTGCCGCCTATCAGATTGCTGCCCATACTACATCCGAGCAATATGTCCAAGTGATCGAACGCACGAAGGCATTCTTCGATGGCATGAGAGCGAAGCACCCTTTCCTGACCGGACAGGATGACTATATCTTCGCTGCCATGCTCGGAATTTCCAATATCGGAATCGAGCACGGAGTAGAGCGCCTGGAACAGCTCTATGTAGCTCTGAAGCCTGAGTTTTTCTCCGGCAACAGCGTTCAGGCTCTGACACAGGTAATGCTGCTTGGGGAGGAAGATGGCGGATCTGCAGAACGGGTGCTCAGCCTGCGTGAGGCCTTCCGTGCACAGGACATCCGGATGGACAAGGAATATACCCTTCCTTCGCTTGGCATCCTGTCGCTGCTCCCTTATGAACAGAAAGAGCTGGTAAGCGATGTCTCGGAGACGTATGAGTTACTGCGCACCCGGAAGGGCTTCGGAAATTGGTCGATTAACAAGCAGGAGCTGCTCCTGCTGTCTGCTGCACTGGTGTCCTATACGTATGTAGACGACGTGAAAAGCGGCATTATCACTTCCGCGTTATCTACCAGCCTTACCAACATCATCATTGCCCAGCAGACGGCAATTGCGGTTGCAGCCGCATCTGCTGCGGCAGCCTCGTCTGCTTCGAATTAGATTTATAGGCCTGCCGTGTGTGGCAGAGACCGGTTATGTGATGGAATTCTTGCACCAAATACAACATTTTCTTCGAAAAATCGGCCGTAAACCAGAAATGTTGCACAAAATGCAACATTTCTTCGGTTTCAGGCAGTATGACGGGAAAATTCTTGTATTATGTACAACAATACTCTCAAACACACGGGTAACTATGAGCCAAAGTTGCATTACGTACAACATTAGGCCGATACAGTGTTTACCTAAAAGTCTCAATTCTGCCGGGATGTATTCCGGCGACATTTCTATAAAAGTGGTTCCAGAAAAAGAGCCCGTCCCCAGTTTATTGGAGACAGGCTCTTTATTATCATCTAAGCTTCCCCCGCCTCCTCCGGACGCACACGCTTGCCAATGCCGAAGGCATAATAGCCGGCAACAACAATGGCCAGGAACGAAGCCCCCACAATCAGCGACAGGTGTGTGTCCGGGTTGAACCACATGCCGACGATCACGAGCGACAGGAAGATAATGATAATGTAGTTGCTTATCGGGAACAGGCGCGACTTGAACGGATGATCTGCCATTTCGCCCTTCCACTTGTCCCGGAACCGGAACTGGCTGAAGGCCAGAGCGAACCAAGGAATCATTCCCGGAAGCACACTGGCGCTGTAAATATAGAGAAACAGCTTGGAATCCGGCATAAGGTAGTTGAACAGCACCCCGACCAGCAGCAGGGAGATGGTTGTAATAATACTGTTTCTGGGCACCCCGCTTGCCGAGACCTTCCCGAAGAACTTCGGAGCCTGCCCGTTCTGGGCTAAGGTGTACAGCATTCTGCCCGCACTGTAGATTCCGCTGTTGCAGCCCGACATGGCCGCTGTCAGCACGACAAAGTTGATGATGCCCGCAGCGCCGACAATTCCCACCTTGGCAAAGGTCATCACGAATGGACTGCCGATTCCGCCAATTTCGTTCCATGGATAGATTGTTACAATGATGAAGATTGCCCCCACATAGAAAATCAGGATACGCCAGATGATATTTTTGATCGCTTTTCGTAGCGTTTGCTTAGGATCCTCGGCTTCCCCTGCGGTAATGCCCACCAGCTCAATCCCCTGATAGGCGGCCGTGACAATACAGAGCGCAAACAGGAAGCCCTTCAGTCCTCCCGCAAAAAAGCCTCCATGGCTGTACAGGTTCGACAAGCCGAGCGGCTGTCCGCCGTTCCCCAGACCAAAGAAGATTACTCCCGTTCCAATCACCAGCATCACGACAATGGCGACCACCTTGATCATCGCGAACCAGAATTCAAACTCCCCGTACAATTTCACAGCTGCCAGATTGGCTGCCGCAATAATACCTACACCAATCAGAGCCGGAATCCACTGCGGTATGTCCGGGAACCAATATCCCACGTAAATCCCGATTGCCGTAACCTCCGCCATGCCTACAGTCACCCAGAGGAACCAATAGCTCCAGGCAGTGAGAAATCCGGCCAGCGGACTGATGTATTTGTGGGCAAAGGTGGCGAAGGAGCCGGTGACCGGTTCGAGCACCAGCATCTCCCCCATAATCCGCATCACAAAAAACATGATTATTCCCGCCAAAAGATAGGCCAGCAGCACCGACGGCCCCGCCCATTTAATCGTACTTGCAGAGCCCATGAACAACCCTACACCAATCGTACCGCCGAGTGCGATCAGCTCGATATGGCGCGGCTTAAGCCCTCTTGTTAACTGTTTCGTTTCCAAAAAAATGCTCCCCCTCATATATGTTCCTTGCCTATGTAGAACGCAAAACTATCATAGTATGTCAGAATCATTGTAAGCTGTGACATACATTAACGCAATGCAGAATTACTCCACCAAAAGTTCGGTCGATTGTAACAAGAAAATTAGCTGTAAACCTATACATTTTGTTTCATAGTGTTATAATCACTTTGATTTATTCACACGAAATAAGAAAAACAGAAGCAGGTGATCAGATGTTTGAACTTAAATGGCTGTGGCAAAACCTGGAGGGCAACCGGGCACGGTATATCGTGGCACTTTGTCTCTCGGTAGTGGGCTCAAGTCTAACGATTGTGAACCCTTACCTCAGCCAGCGTATCGTCGATACGTTTATAGCCGGCGACCATGCAGGGCAGAATCTTGCTACAGAGAGGGGTCTGCTCATCGCGCTCTGCCTGGGCATGATTGGCTTTTCCCTGCTCCGTACAGGTCTGGCTTATCTAACGACCATGCAGTACGAAATATCCTCCCAGAATATGATGTACAACATCCGCATTTATTTGTACAACAAGATTCAGGGGCAGGACCGGGAGTATTATGACCGCAACCGTACCGGTGATCTTATGACCAAGATGACAGGCGATCTGGATATGGTCCGGCATTCGATGGCGTGGATTTTCAAGACGATCATTGAATCGCTGACGATTTTTCTGGCGGCCGTTATTTATTTCCTTACGATCGATGTCCAGCTGACGCTGTGGATGCTGATCCTGTCGCCACCGATTTTTGTCGTGGCCTTTATCTTCGCCAAACGTGTCCGTCCCATGTACATTGATCTGCGCGAGCGGCTGTCCCAGCTTAACACGACGACCCAGGAGAACATTTCAGGCAACCGTGTAGTCAAAGCTTTCGCCCGTGAAGAGTTTGAGATTGCCAAATTCACGGAGAAGAACGTCAACTACTCTGTGGCGAACAAGAAGGCGGCCCTCGTCTGGCTCGATTACTTTCCTTATCTGGAGTCCTTCGCCCAAGCCTTCAACGTCATCCTGATGCTGGCCGGCGGTTACTTCCTGATGCACGGCCGGATCACCTTTGGTGAATTCGCAGCCTTCTCTTCGCTTATCTGGGCGGTATCCAACCCTATGCGCAATATCGGGATTATTATCAATGATATCCAGCGCTTTTTTGCCAGCTTATCCAAAATCGTTGATATCTATTATGCCCGCCCCGCTATTGTGAACGAGCACAATGTCACAGAGAGCCGCCGCTATGAGGGCCGGATTGAGTTCGAGCATGTCCGGTTCAAATATGACAGCGCTACCGTGCTGGATGATCTGAGCTTCACGATTGAACCCGGCGAAACGATCGCCATTATGGGCGCAACAGGCTCAGGCAAGACATCGCTGATCAACCTGATCCCCCGGTTCTACGATGTGGCCGGAGGCCGCGTGCTGGTAGACGGCAGAGATGTCCGTGAGCTTGAGCTTGATGAACTGCGCGGGAATATCGGGATGGCTACGCAGGACGTCCTCCTGTTCTCCGATACGATCGACGGCAACATCGCTTATGGCGACCCTGAGCTTACGGAAGAAGAAGCGCAGGCCTATGCCGGCCTCGCAGCAGCCCATGACTTCATCGTCAAAATGCCGGAAGGCTATGACACGGTAGTCGGCGAACGCGGTGTCGGCTTGTCCGGGGGACAGAAGCAGCGTATTGCGCTTGCCCGCGCGCTGGCAGTCCGCCGTCCAATCCTGATCCTGGATGATACGACGTCTGCGGTCGATCTGGAGACGGAGGAGCATATTCAGCGGAGTCTGTGTGAGCTGGAGTATCCCTGCACGAAGATTATCATTGCACAGCGGGTATCCACTACCGCCCAGGCAGACCGCATCCTGATCTTAGAGGGCGGCCGTCTGATTGAGGAAGGCACCCACGCCGAGCTGCTGGCCAAGCGGGGGTATTACTACGATGTATTCATGCTGCAGAACGAGGGCATTGGAAGGCAGGTGACCGAGAGTGGCCAGGAATAAATTCGATGTCGATGAGAATCTGGAATCGCCGTTTAATATTAAGCATTTCCGGCGGGCTATGGTCTATATCAGACGCAAGAAGAAACCGATGATTCTCGCATTCGTGCTTAGCGCACTGTCAGCGGCTATCGCCCTATCCGCCCCGCTGATTATGCAGCATGTGGTAGACGTAACCATTCCGGCAAAAGAAATGGGCGCGCTGGTCGGCTGGTCCGCGCTGATGCTGGCGACCATTGTGGTCAGCGTAATTCTGGCTACTATCCGCTCACGGATTATGACCAGTGTCGGGCAGGATATTATCTTCGATATCCGTACCGATCTGTTCAAGCATCTGCAGGATTTGCCGTTCAAATATTACGATGACCGGCCGCAGGGCAAGATCCTGATCCGGGTTGTTAACTACGTCAATGCGGTATCCGACGTGTTGTCGAACGGAATTATTAACTTTATCCTGGAAATCGTGAATCTGATCTTCATCGCTGCCTTCATGTTCGCCGTTGATGTCCGGCTCTCCTTCGTCATCCTTGCCGGACTGCCTGTATTCCTCGGTGTCATGCTGCTCATCAAAACCCGGCAGCGCCGGGCATGGCAGGCGGTATCGAACAAAAGCTCCAATCTGAACGCCTATCTGCAGGAAAGTATCAGCGGTATCGGCGTAACGCAGATGTTCTCCCGGGAACAGCGCAATGAGGGCGTCTTCACGCGTCTGGCCGGTAACTTCCGCACAGAATGGATGCGGGCGCTGCGTTACAACACGCTTATCCCGTTCACTGTCGATAACTTGTCTACTATGGTTACGGCAATGATTTTCCTGGTCGGCCTGCTGACTCTGAACCCGCAGAGCATGACGCTCGGCGTCATTCTCGCGATGAGCAGTTATGCCGCCCGCTTCTGGCAGCCGATTCTCAATCTATCCCAGCTGTACAATAACTTCATTAATGCGGTAGCCTATCTGGAGCGTATCTTCGAAACGCTGGATGAGCCGGTTACCGTCAGCGATATTCCCGGGGCGAAGGCGCTGCCGCCCGTTCAGGGCCGGGTCACCTTCGACGATGTAACCTTCGCCTACGATCCGGGACTGAACATCCTGGAGAACATCTCCTTCGATGTCGCAGCCGGAGAGAGCATCGCCCTGGTCGGTCCGACCGGTGCAGGTAAAACTACGGTCGTCAATCTGATCTCGCGCTTCTATAACCTTACCGGCGGCAGAATCCTGATCGACGGGCAGGATATTGCCGGGATCACGCTGAAATCGCTGCGCAGCCAGATGGGGATTATGCTGCAGGACAGCTTCATCTTCTCGGGAACGATTCTGGATAATATCCGCTACGGCAGACCGGATGCCACCGAGCAAGAGGTCATCGCCGCTGCGAAGGCTGTCTGCGCCGATGATTTCATCCGTGAATTTGACCAGGGCTACCTGACGGAGGTTAATGAGCGCGGCTCCAAGCTGTCCCAGGGACAGCGGCAGCTCATCTCGTTCGCCAGAACCCTGCTGGCCAATCCGCGCATTCTCATTCTGGATGAAGCCACTTCTTCCATTGACGCGCAGACCGAGCGTCTGCTCCAGAAGGGTCTGAATGAGCTGCTTAAGGGACGTACCTCGTTCATCATCGCGCACCGGCTGTCCACCGTGAAGAACTGCGACCGCATCATGTATGTCTCGAATAAGGGCATTGCGGAAAGCGGCTCGCATGATGAGCTGATCGCCCGCCGCGGCCTCTACCACCGGCTCTATACGGCGCAGAAGATGGAAGCATAAGCCTCCCCCGCAAAGTGAGGCTCCAGCTTCGAAGATAACTCAAGTACTTTGCAGGGACCCCAAAAATTAACCCAATAATTTAGTTCTTACAGCACCAAAAAGCTCAAGCCTATTAACGGGCCTGAGCTTTTTTTATCTTATTGTCACACCTGAATATAATCTTCCCTAAGCATACTGTATATCTCCAGATCGACAATCCCTTTGCCTGACCACAAGGCGGCTTGCCGCAGCATTCCCTCCTTGATGAAACCGGTCTTCAGGAGCACCTTCTTGGACGGTTCATTGCTCAGCATGACTTCGGCCTGAATTCTGTTTACCTGAACCTCCCTGAAGATATAATCCAGCAGGATTTCAACAGCCTTGGAGGCAATACCTTGTCCCCAATGGGCTTCCGCCAGGAAGTAGCCGATCGTCACCATATTCACCTTCTGATTGAAATCACAGGCTTCAATTATTCCGAGCAGACGCCCCTCCTCACCACTGGCAAAGATTCCCCACTTGATCCTTGATCTTTTGGCGTAGTCCCGTTCGAAATGTCCTATCATATTGCTGACTGTAGCCTTGTTGTGCTTCGGAATGATCCCGCAATATTCAAAGACCTTGTCATTGCTGTAAATGTCAAACAGCTCGTCCAGATGAGTCTCCTCAATTCGGTTCAATACAAGTTCATCTGATCTTAGTACAGGAAACCGTTCAAATACAACATCCAAATTCATTCCCGCCACTCCATTCTCCGAAACTTATACGTGCTGCTTAATGGGGATGTACAAATCAACCTTACACTTGCCTTCCTGATCCTTCATGGGATCATTCAGACAGAATTCAAGACACGGCCTGTCGTCCGCTTCGTACCCGCTGCGGGGTAACCATACGCTGAACATACTCTCATACGCGAGGACCAATTTGTCCACCGTATCGTAGTATGAATACACCGCATACATGCCGCCGGATACTGTCTTGAATTGTACCTGCGGCCGGTGTGCTTCCTGCCCAAACCCTTCCGGAAGGGTGACGCAGGCATCATACCGGCACGCAGACTCCTCGACGAGATCCCCGTCATCCAACGATATTCCGATAAACTGCTGATTCCCCCCATGAATACCCTGCTGGTCTGCCCAGCGGCTTAGCTTGTCCCATGCGCTATACGTATCCAGGTAACTTCCAATATGCCTGATATAAGCAACTTCAACCTCAGGGATCTGCCTGATTGCTACCATACTCTCCCAAGCCCTCCTTAACAGCGGATTACTTCTTGCTCTATTGTAATCTGCCAGGAAAGCTGATTCTGCCTGCATATTGCTGAGGGATGATGCGAAATTGCTATTTCTCCGACTCCTGTTCCTGATACTGCCCGGTGTACAGCCATAATACCGTTTGAAATGGGCATTAAAGACCGATACCGATTCGAAACCGCTTTGACCCGCAACCTCCAGAATGGTCTTATTCGTTTCGGTCAGCAGCACCAGTGAGTGCTGTATACGCTTCCTGTTTACAAAGGCCATCGGAGTCACACCGACCATAGCTGTGAATATTCTGCTGAAATGAAATTTGGAGAAATGGGAGATCTCCGCCAGCGTATCGAGCTTAAGCGGCTGACTGCTGTGTTCCTCTATGTAGGCAATGACCTTATCGATCCGCTCTCTATAATCAAGATTCATCGCTGAATTCCCCGCTTCATTCATGATACAATGCATTACAAATATTAGCAGATGAGGTGATAAATAATGGTTACAAATTTGTATTTGGTAAGACATGCGCACTCGGCTTATTCTGCCGATGAATTAAACAGACCTTTATCTGAACGCGGACAGGCAGATGCGCGGAAGGTCAGCGGACTGCTCATCCATGAGAATATTCATGTCCTGATCTCCAGTCCCTATAAACGGGCAATACAGACCATTGACGGACTGTCCGGCCCCCTGGGCCTTGAACCTGTAATCGAAGAGGATTTCAGAGAACGGTTATTGTCCGGCGGACCCGTCAGTGACTTCGGCCAGGCCATTGCAAAGGTATGGGAGAATCCCTCTTTTGCCTGGGAAGGCGGAGAATCTAACCTGATTGCCCAGGACAGGGGAGTTCAGGCACTCCACAAAGTATTGCAGCAATACCAAGGCAGTAACGCCGTCATCGGGACTCACGGTAACATTATGGTCTTAATCATGAATGCGCTGGATAAGCGTTATGATTACGGCTTCTGGAAGCAGCTGGATATGCCGGATATCTATAAGCTAAGCTTCAATGGAGATACACTTACCGGCGTGCAGCGGATTTGGAACAGGACCTGACTCTGGTTAAACTGGACAGACTGCTGTCACAGCTCTATGGTATAACCAATGTAAAGGAGTGAGCGCGATGGCAAGCTATGAATATTCGTCCAAACAGGAGCTGATGGAAACGATCCATACCCTCTACCTGCTCTTGGACGCCGAGTATGACGGTATTGACGATAAGTATAAGGATACGCGAATTCCTGAAGTGGATAAAACCCCCGCCGAGATCATCGCCTATCAGCTGGGATGGCTGGAGCTGGTGAGGAGCTGGGATCAGAAAGAGCTGGAAGGACAAGCCTTCCTCATGCCCGCCCAGGATTATAAGTGGAATGAGCTGGGCGGATTATATCAGTCCTTTTACAGCACATATTCTGAGTATTCACTGACTGAACTGCGCAGCCTATTCCGGCAATCAGAGCAGCAGTGGCTGGACTGGGTCAGCACATTAACGGAAGAAGAGCTGTTCATCCAGGGCTCACGTAAATGGACCGGAACCAAGGACAACTGGCCCATGGCCCGGTGGATTCATATTAATTCAGCCGCTCCGTTCAAATCCTTCCGGGGGAAGATCAGAAAGTGGAAAAAGCATTTCCCCGCCACGCTGGCATAACCTCCACTACCCGGCCGGCTCATTGCTGGCTATTGCTCTCTATTGCTGGCTGCTGCCCGTTCCCCTATCCGTCCCCTGACTGCCGCCTCTGCGCGTGCCTCCCCGATCCATCCCCCGGCCGCCGCCATTGAAATTCGTGCCGCCGTTCATGCCGGGGAACACGCCCGACCTGGAGTTGAAATCGTCACTTGAGATCTTCTGGGCAGTAATTGCCTCACAAGAGGTGAGCACCAGCGAACAGCTAAGCACAGCAATGAGTAAGGTGATGCGAAATTTCTTAGTCTGCATCTTTAGCCGCATGTTGAGCCGCATGCCCAAGCCCCCTTTTCGTGGTCAGAAGTTCATAGACATCTTTAAAGCCCATATAGGATAAAACAATCAGCAGCGGATATACCGGATAAATATACCGGGCCTTGATCTCCCAGAGCAGATAGAAGCCGATGAAGCCCAGAATCACCAGCACCAAAGAGGTTTCCGCATACCGCTTAGCCCGAATACTACTGATCAGCCGGAAGAGAATAAAGCCATACATCAGTAAATTCTGCATATACACCACCCATTGCAGCCCGCTCCGGTAATTCGAATCTCCCTTAAGCAGCTCTGATGCAGAGGTGGAATAGATATAGCGGTCCATCACAAAGCCGTTTCGTCCCCCGCCGCCGATAGAGGTTCCATCATTCCCGATGCCGTACCGTTCAAACTGATACGTTCCTTCGGTCCAGATCCATACGAGCTTTTTATAATACATTCCGGCAAGCTCCCCTAGAGTAGCCTCAGAGAGCTTATTGCTGATGGACGCTTTGAACAGCTCCACACTCTCCGCTTTATTGTATCCGGCATCCTGCTGATAGATATTATAGCTCTCCCGGTTATCCCAGAAGCCGAGCGTCTCCAGATTGATCCCCATATTCAGCCACATATAGACCGGCGCAGCATTGCTGGAAGGGGATTCGTCCACGATACCTGTTGCCTGGAGCGCAGCGTTCTGCGTCCAGCCCGGAATGTTAAATATCAGCAGTGTTATGGCTATGGAGGCGATGGCTTTTTTAAGCCCCAGGTGACGCAGGTTAACTAGCAGGCAGATGAGCACGGCAATCAGAAAGATCATGCCGGTACTCCGGAAATAGTTGCCGATGGCCAGCAGGATGGCCGCGAACACGATATCCTTCATGGATCTTCTGCGGATGAACGTAACGGCAAAGAACAAAGCGCTGGTCAGCAGAGCGGTTGCAATCACATCATTATAGATAAAGTTGCTCATAAACAAGGATGGAATATAGGTCGCGGCAAATACCAGGACACCATAGTCATTCGATCGGGACTTGGTATTCAGCTCTTTGTAGAGCAGGTAGATCATTAGCGTGGTGACCAGCGAGAACAGGATATTGAAGCTTTTGATGACCAGATAATTGTCCGGGAACAGGAACAGCAGCGTCTTCAGGTACAGAACGATTGAGAAATTGAACGGGAACATATACAGATATCCGCCCTGCTGGAAGGATGAATAATCCTTGTTGTACAGCATATCCCACGCCAGCGACAGCACCGTTTGCGAATCGTCCGTCGGCATGCGGGTGAACAGGAAGATGATCACGAGTTGAATGGCGGCAGATAATAACAGGACCGCAGGGATGACTATTTGCCTGCTGTATTTATTAAGCTTCAGACAGAGCCTGTACAGCACGTAGCTCAGTCCCAGAACGGCTGCGATCAGCAGGATAAAGAGCAAGAGATTCTGTTTCTCCAGCACTGTTGTATCACCATAGATTGCATAGTTATACTTCGCCCTGATAAAGAAGGAGGAAGCAATAAACAGCCCTATGAAGAAGGCGAGCATGACATACAATATTCGCTGGATTCCTTTTACCATGTTAACCTCCTCTACGGCAGCGTCCGTTCTCCATCCGCACATGCCTTGATTTATAGAAGTAGTATAAACACCGAACCTGAATAACAGATGAAGATGGGGTTAAGGTGAATTTCAGGTGCGCCAATATACATGGATAAAGCTGAATAGCACGCTCCCCCGCCCAGCAGCAGAGTAAATCCCACAATTTCACCCTCAAAAAATAATAATGTTGTACGTATTACAACTTCGAGTCGTAGATAACCGGGTGTTTGGGAGAATTGTTGTACAAAATACAAGAATCCCCCCGCTGAACTGCCAGTAGGAGGAGAAATGTTGCATTCTGTACAACAATTTTGAAATTCGGCCAATTTATTGAGGAAAATGTTGTATTTGGTGCAGGATTATATAATACTAACCCTTCAGGTTCACTCCTGGATCTGTTTTTCTTTCACGATCTATGATGTTAAAATATGTATAATAAAACAATTCTCTTACCAGGAGATGACCCCGATGCCAATTACCCCCACCCTGCACTTTAACGGGCAATGTGAAGAGGCGATCGCTTTATACACGCAGGCTTTTGACTTAAGAACAAACTATATCCTGCACTACTCTGACGCAGACAAACGGGACTGGGATACCCATCTCACCGGCGAACAGCTCAGCTATGTATATCATTCAGAGGCTTATATTGGTGAGCAGCGCCTGATGCTGGCAGATGAGCTTGAACTGCAATCTGCCGGAAGCCGCTCTTTCTTTCTCACGGTTACTTTTGAAGCTGAGGCTCAGGTAAAGCTGGCTTACGAGGTTCTAACGAGGGAGGGGAGTATCCTTCAGTCCTTACGTAGCACAACCTATAGCTCCTGCATGGCTTCCGTCATAGACAAATTCGGATTTCGCTGGGGGCTTATGACGGAGCAGGCATAGCCGTGCACCCTAACGACAATAATCAGCAATAACTGATCAGGAAAGTGCAATCTTTTGCCAAATATGTTGTGCTACTATGACAGCATTAATAGAGAATGGATGCTGACGATTAGGAATACACATAGAAATCCCCTCCAAGCCCTCTCCAGCCACCGCATCCTAAGATGCTGCTGCCGGAAAGTCTGCCTGAAGGGGATCTGCCGTACTTGAATCTATTTACTTAAGCGAGTTAATCATTAATACCCTAACAGACTCTTTGTCTTCGCAAAAATGTCATTGGCCATCTCCGTATACCGCGTGCTGCCATTCGCTTCAACCTGAGCCGTATACTGGTCCCAGTTGTCCAGCTTTTCCTGGCCGGTCACGAACTTGAGCGTCATGGTCTTGACGTAATCCATCAGCGGCGTCGAGATCAGCTTCATCTGCTCATTCTCTTCAGGAGTAGCCATGATCGGCGGTGCCAGCTTGCGGGTATCCCGTGTCGACTGGACGCGGCTCACGAAGTCTTTCTCCCCATCGGTCATCTTGGACAGCTTCAGCTTCTCAGAGCCGCCGTAGGCAAACATCCCGCCGGCGAAGCCGTAATCCACATTCAGCTGCTTAGCAGCACCTTCATTGATTCCGTTATAATAGATATCCGGATTCAGCACTACATTTCCGTCTGCATCCAGTGTATACGTCTCCCCTTCTACGCCCCATAAGCTGAGCATCTGACCTTCATTAGAGTACCAGAACCAGTCGACGAAGCGGAGCATCTTAATGAACTCTTCTTCGCCCAGGTCATCCAGCGCATTCTGGCTGATCATGATTCCGTTCTCCAGACGGGAGGTTTCGACCTGCAGCTTCCCTTTCGGTCCGCCCGGCTGGTTGATCATGTAGAGCTCGCTATCCGGAACCTGCATCTTGCTCTTGAAATCGGCCATAACCTGATAGATTCCGCTGATCACATAGGTGTCGCCCTTGAAGAACTTGGCTTGTGCCGCATCATCTTCCTGAGTGAAGGATTCAGGGTCCATAATGCCTTCATTGACCAACTTGTTGAAGTAACCCAGATAGTCCTTGAAGTCATCGGAGGCATCGGCAAAAACAAACTGCTGCTTATCCTGGTCAAAGACCAGACCGTTGGATAATCCCCAGCCGGCAGTAACGCCATATTGAACCGCAGCAATGTTCAGTGCGGAATCTCCCTTGAACTGATCAGAGAGGACATAATTGCTGCCTGTGAAGTCCTTGACCTTCTTCATCGCTTCATAGAAGTCTTCGTAGGTCCAGTTGCCCTGCTGGCCTTCAACATCCACTCCTGCAGCCTCAAACACATCCTTGCGGATAATGTAGGAATAACCGCCGCCGGCAATCTCCCACATGCCTGGAAGCACGTAATATTTACCGTCCTCCTTGAGCTTAGCCTTCAAGTCCTCTTCCATTCCCCAATCCTTCACGGCCTTCATATAGTTCGGCATGTACTGCACCCAGTCACTGACAGGTACAATCTGGCCTGTGGCCACGAAAGCGGATTCATCATAAGTCTTAGGAATAATATAAGGAGCATCTCCGCTGTTCACGAGCAGGGATTTCTGGTTCTCATATTCGGTTCTTGCCGTAATGGCCAGATCGAAGTTTACATTCGTTTTCTCCTGGATCGCACTCCACAGCCGCCAGTCTTTATTATATGGATAATTCTCATGGTCGCTGTACATCATGGAGTAGGTTACCGGTTCATTCGAGTGGAAGGTCTGATCTGCGCCAAAGGTATAATCTTCCGCCCCGGCTGTTGCAGGGGCATTCGTACCCGCAGCATTCGGTGCTGTGGAATTACTGGTGCCCGAAGCCTCTTTATTTCCGGATGAACAAGCTGTCATAGACAACATCAACGCCAGCGATGCCATTGCAAGTGGTTTACTGAATCTCATTGTTTGCCTCCCTTTTTGTGTATAGAGCTATATATAACAGAGAGGGCCATAACCCCCTCCGGTTATACCGTTTATCCTTTGACCGCGCCGATCATCATGCCCTGTACGAAATACTTCTGCACGAAAGGATACACGCAGATGATAGGCAGTGAGGTTAACACCATGGCCGTTGATTTGATGCTAGCCGCAATCTGGCTCGTCTGATCGGAGGATGCCCCGATTTCGGTCGGACTGACCGCGTTGTCGATGATTTGCTTCAGATATAGGGCGACCGGCCATTTCTCTTTCGACTGCAGATAGAGTGACGGTCCGAACCAGTTGTTCCACATGCCGACCATCACGAACAGCATAATGGTTACCAGAATGGGCTTCGATAACGGCAGAATGATTTTGGTGAAAATCCCGAATACCCCCAGACCGTCAACTCTTCCCGCTTCTTCTAATTCATAAGGCAGGCTGGCAAAAAACGTCTTCATCAGGATGACATTGAAGGCGCTGATCGCCCCCGGAATGACAATCGCCCAGATCGTATCCCGCATCTCTAAAGTTTTGGCCACCAGAATATAGTTCGGGATGAGCCCGCCTCCGAAATACATCGTGAATAGTACGAATGGAATGAAGAATTTGTTGAGCCTCAGCTTCTCTTTGGACAGCGGATAGGATATCACTGCCGTTGCGGCCACCGCGATTAAAGTGCCTGTTACGGAATATACAATGGTGTTCCAGTAGTAATGGAAGAAATCCGGCTTGCTCAAGATCACCTCATACGTTTTGGTCGTGAATTCTACCGGGAATAAGGTCACCTTGCCTGCATAGATAGCGGCTTCCGAACTGAAGGACTGGGCTACGAGATAGACGAATGGATATAAGGTGAAGATGACAATCAGAATCATAAATATACTGTTCAAAATGTTAAACAAGTTAAAGGTTGAGGTTCGCTTCACGGGTTCGGCTCCTTTCTACCACAGGCTTGATTTCGTAGTTCTTTTGGATACGGTATTGGCAATCGTCACCAGGATCAGTCCAATAATCCCTTCGAACAAGCCTACCGCTGTCGCATAGCTGAAGTTCCCTCCGGTGATCCCCATCCGGTACACATAGGTAGAGATAACATCAGCGGTTTCGTAGGTAAGCGGATTGTACAGCAGCAGGATTTTCTCGAAATTGGAACCCAGAATACTGCCGATATCCAGAATCAGGAGCACCATAATCGTCGGCAGAATGCCGGGAATGGTCACATGCTTCGCCAGCTTGAAGCGGTTAGCGCCATCAATCTTCGCTGCCTCATACAATGATGGATCGATGCCGGTCATCGCGGCCAGATAGAGAATCGTTCCCCAGCCCAGGCTCTGCCAGACGCCGGAGGTAACATAGATCACCGGAAACCACTGCGGCAGGGAGATGAAGGAGATTGTTTCCAGTCCAAAGGACGTCAGAACGCTATTCAGGGGGCCCGTTAAAGAAACCACCTCTTTAATCATCCCTGCGACGATAACCATGGAGATGAAATGCGGAAGATAGGATACCGTCTGGACGAATTTCTTCCATTTGATCCTCCGTATTTCGTTAAGCAGAAGCGCAAATGACAAAGTAACAGGGAATTTTACCAGCAGATAACTAACACTTAAAGTAAGATCATTGAAAAAAGCCCGCCAAAATGTCGGATCCTTCATAAACATCTCGAAGTACGTAAACCCGACCCATTCCGTACCCAGGATATTAGGCCCGCCTCTGTACTTCCGGAAAGCAATAATGTTCCCCAGCATCGGCGCATACTTGAAAATAATGAAGTAGATTACCGGGATGACCAGAAACGAATATAGCTTCCATTCTTGTTTAACATGCTTCCATAAGGGAATTCTGTCCGCCTTCTTGCGTGGAATCATGCCTGCAGTCTTGGCTTTAGCAGGAACTGCCATGTCATCATCACTTCCTCACGAATAATTCACTCTAGCAGGGACGGCTGCCTGAAGCTTGCGGGCGGGTTCGCGGCTGTCCGGATGTAATCGCTTTCTGCTCCATCAATGTACTTGCTAACCCGGCGGCTCATCAATGTTCAATACCGGAAATGATGTACGTTAACCTGCAATTGGTGGTTGACATCTTGAAACGGATAGACGGTTTCGCGTATTTCCGCTCTGGAAACCAAAAAAGATGACCTCCGGCAACCGGAGATCATCTGTCACTCTGCCTCACTATCCTGTTTCACTATCCTGTTTCACTGGATCGCCTTGTATTTCCCCGGCGTAATCCCTTCATACTTCTTAAATACCCGGATAAACGCATGGCTGCTGGCAAATCCAACCTTCTCGGCGGTATCGTCGATGCTGGCCCCTTCGAGCAGCAGAACCTTGGCTGCTTCAACCCGGCTCTGGCTGATATAATCACGCAGTCCGACCTGCCCTGTCTGTTCGCGGAACAACCGGGATACATACTGCGGCGTCAATCCGAAATGATCGCCGATCTGTGACACACTCAGGTTCTTGTCGCTGTAGTTCTCCTGCACGAACGCTGTAACCTTCTCGCCGATACCGGCACTCGTCTGCAGATTAGGCTTACTGCGGAGCACCGTGCATACCCGCTCAAAGATATCGAGCAGCTCCTGCTCGAATTCAGGCTTCGTGGTGCAGGACAGCAGCCGCTTGAGCGGCCGCCATTCATCCCAGGCGATGCTGGCCTGCTCTTGATCAGGAATGGCCTTAATCATCGTAGCCGCTACATCAAGCAGGATGCATTTCGAAATTTCATGCGACCTCTCTCTTTGGAACGCTTGCTGTAAGATACTATTAATCATCTCGTTGGCCTTATCAAATTCATCGGCCTTCAGGAAGTTGATCAGCATCATCTGGTCATTCACCGTGAAGAAATAACTGCCGGCGCTTGGCTTGATGCTTCCATACCAGATCAGCATCTCATCTCCGAGCACGCTGCGGTATTCCTGGGCTTCCAGGGCTTGAAGGAACGCGAGATTCACGCCGTTCAGACCTGTCTGCAGCTCACTGCCCACTGTGGTGAAGCGGAGCTTGTACCGGAGAGTAATGAATTCGTAGGCTTGGGCCAGATCATCCTCGATATCATCCTTCCAGTGCTCTGCACGCTCCGGAGCTACGTTCACGACCGCCGCCAGCATGCCGTCCATATCTGTGAAATTGATCGTCCAATGATTGCTGACCAGGTCGGCAACAATATTGGATACAATAAATTGGGATAACGCGAGATCCTGTATCCCATCGTCATCGCTATCGATATAGAACAGCAGCACTGCGAAATGATCAGTCGTCCAATTCAGCTTATACATCTTTGCCAGCTCCGTGAACGGGACGTTACGGTCGGCCTGACCTTTCAGGAGCCTCCCTAAATAGTAATTCTGCAGCACGCGCAGCTGTTGATCATGCTTATTGTTCGTATCATCCCGTTCCCTGATCGTCTCCAGAACATTCCTGCGGATGAAGGTATATTCATCCAGGTATTCACCGGTGCCCTGCGCCGGATTGCGGTTGAATACGCTGACCAGCTCTTTGATCGGATCATAGTTTTTGCGGGCGAAATAATAGATAACCACACTGCCTACCGCAAAGCACAGCAATAATCCGTACATGTTCATCGTCCGCATTCCCCCGATATGCTCCCAGAAGACATCGGTCGGAAACACGCTGATATACTTCCAGCCTGTCGTATCGGACGACTCGATGGTGATCATCGATTTAACTCCCTGAAAGGTGCTCGTAAAGGTGCCGGTGCCGCGGTCATTCCATTCCTGATAAGCCGAAGGTTCGATCAGCGTATCTCCAGCATTCTGAATCATAATCTGGCCGTTTGTGTCCATAATAAATACCCGGCCCCGCTCTACCCAGTCGATATTCGCGAGCATCGTCATCATCTTCTCCACATTAAGCGGTATGATGAGTGCGCCTGTTAGTTCGGCAGTCGCCTGAATCGGCAACGAACGGATATAGAACGGGGTATACGTAACTTTTTTATCCGGATTCTTGAGCGGAAGCAGCACGTATTCACCCGAATGATGCTGGCCCATAAGCTGCTGCCAATCATCGTAAGCGAACGTATCCGTCTGAAGCTTCATCTCATAAAAAGATTGTTCTTCTATATAGGTCTCACTGGAAAGCACCGACTGCAGCGGTTTCGAATATAAGTTAATCTCCTTAATGAAGTTGTTGGCAGATAACATTTTGCCCAGCTCCTGCTTCAGCCCGTATATTTTGTAAGCGTTATCAGGTGTGGATGAAGACAGAAAGCCTTTCACTTCGGAATGAACGGCCAGCTGCGTAGCAAGGCTCTCTGTCTGCAGCAGCTCCCCGTCCACAATATATCTTACCTGCTGAAGCATCGCTCTGCTTGCCAGCTTAATCTCATTTTTCACAACTTCTCTCGTCTGACCATAGATGATCACACTAAGAATGACAGGTATGCACAGAATCACCGCATACGAGACAATTAACCGGAAAACTACACTTTGTGTGAAGTGACCCCTTTCCAAATTCAATTGCAATCCCCCTAATTCCCTTTTTTGTACATTTCAATCATAAATGAAATTGGGGTAAGCTTCATATGTACAATTTGAAATCTGATGTACAGTTTAAGCAGGTTTGGCTATTTACTCACTGCGGATCACACGAAAACCCTGGTCATTTCCCCTGCTGCTCCCCTCAAACTTGCCCCGAAAAGATACCTCTGTATTGTTAACGCCGCCGATCCACCCGCCGCCCTTCACCAGTCTGAGGGAGCCGCTGTTGCTGTCCGGGCCTTCGTACCAGTTCCAGCACCATTCCCTCACGTTACCTGACATGTCGTAAAGCCCCAGCTCATTGGGTTTCTTGAGGCCGCTAATTTTCGTCTGGTTATGGTTATTCTCGATCGCCGGCCAGTTCCAATCCCCGGTTAAGAATTGATCCCCGGAATTCCTCCAATACCAGGCTACCTCATCAGCCTTGCTGCTTCCGCTATAGCTGCTGCTCTTGCTCATCTGTCCTCCGCCTGCTGCATATTCCCACTCCGCTTCAGTCGGCAAACGGTAGCCGTTCACTCCTGCATTGACCGTTACGGTCCATTTCATGAAATCTCTGTCGCTTGTATTATTCGGATCAACAGTGTTCTTGTCTATATTGTAATAGGGCTTCAGGCCCTCTTTCATACTCCGTTGATTGCAGTACTCCACAGCATCATACCAGGTTACACTCTCTACGGGCAGATTATCCCCCTGAAACTGGGAAGGGTTATTCCCCATCACCTCCAGCCATTCTTGTTGAGTCACCTCATACTTACTGATATAAAAATCAGGGAGGGTCACATCTGTTCCGTAATAATTGGATTTTGTGTCTACAAAGGCACCGCCCTCGACCCATACAAGACGCTCTTCCCTGGCAGGCTTCTCCTGCGAGCAGGCAGCGGCAATACCCGTTAACGCTATTAAAAAGACAATCGATAGTTTTCGCATGGATATATCTCCTTTGAACCGATTGGGAAAGGTACGGACCTGCTGATAGCCTCTATATAGGAAGCACAGTAGTTATAGAGATTTCATGTGGAGTTCAGCCTATATAGCTGGCTTATTAAGGCCGCCGGCTGTGTGACCGGCAGGCCTCAGTCCTATCAATGATCAGCCGTCTTTCTGAATAGCCGGAACCCGGTTAGTGCCTGTCAGCCGCCTGTTACCACACCGTTACGTTAGAGCTGCCGCTGCTCTGATAGCCTTCTGTTGCAAGCACCTGATAGGACCAGCTGCTTCCCAGATTCATCCCTTTGCTCTTCCATGCGTTAACATGGTTACTGAAAGTGATAGCAGAATTGCTTCCCGTCGCTCTCTTCGACTGTCTTACACTCCAGTATTGAGGGAATGTGGCATTACCATCAATGGAAGGCGCGTCGTAGCGCATAGTGGTATAGATATCATAGGTGCCCCCGTCACTGGTCACGGTGCCCTTATACGTTCCGGTAGGTCTATAAGTACCCCAGCTGTCAACAACGTAATATTCGATGAGTGAATTTCTTGTCCAGCCGTACAGGGTTAAATACCCGTTGCCGGACGGCGCCCAGACGCCTGCATTGTAGTTGATTGTTCGTGTTGGCGATCCAACGTTCCAGCCTTTGCCGACCACGAAATTGCCGGTATTGGACCAGTTCACACTGTAATTCCCGCCTGTTCCGTTCGTAGCATTGACTGTACCTCCGCCATCAGTCCAGTTCTGCCAATAATCTGTTGCTGCACTTGAGGTCGCTGCAAACGCGCTGAAGCTCATTGTGGCTGCCATGAATACCGTTAGAATTTTCTTGTTTAGCTTAAACATTGAATTACCTCCTAAGAATAATTTGTTGTGTACAGCCTTTCTTCCCCGCCCTCACTTGCCCGTAGCCTCTGTCCGCAGAATCTAACTTATCCTGAGTTATCTCCCAGATATTTACTTGTCCTCCTTCACGAGTAAATTATATAAGGTAAGCGTTTACATTTCTCTCTGCAAATTAAAGGTTTAATCCCAATTTTTATAGGTCTTATGGAGACGAGGCGGCATAACTCATCAATTAAAAAAGCCGCCCCATTAAAGGACGGCTCTGCATCAGCAATCTTATGGATTCATCAGCCCATCTTGATTACGGCCTTCACCACATCTTCCTTGTTATTGATGACGAAATCAAAAGCCTTCTGGGTATCCTCGAAGTTGAATTCATGGGTCACGATACCCTTGACGTCAATTTTACCGTCGGCAATCGCTCCAATGGCGGCAGGATACAGGTTGCGGTAACGGAATACCGATTTGATATCGGCTTCTTTGAACATAATCTGCATAAAGTCGAAGTCGATGATATCCTTGGCTGCGAGTCCGACGAGCACAATCGTTCCGCCTCTTTTGACCAGATAAGGCGTTTGCTTCACGGTATGCTCGCTTCCTGCGGTTTCAATGACCTTATCCACGCCCTGACCGTCTGTCAGTGCAGCGATGACATCCAACACATTCTCTTGCTTCGCATTGATAACCAGGGAGGCGCCCAGCTTCTTCGCCGCTTCCAGCCGCTTCTCAATGATATCTACGACCACAATATCCGTTGCTCCGTACGCCTTGCAGGCCAGAAGTGTGACAAGCCCGATGCACCCCGCTCCGAGGATCACAACACGGTCCCCCAGCTTAATTCCGCCTTGCGCCGCAGCATGCAGGCCCACCGCCAGCGGCTCCACCAATGCCCCTTCTTCCGAAGATACGTTGTCCGGCAGCTTAAAGGCCATGTTCTCCGGAAAAGCCATGTAATCCATCAGGCAGCCATGGTAAGGCGGAGTCGCCAGAAACTGTACATCCGGACAGAGATTATACTTGCCGCTCTTGCAGAACTCACACTGGCCGCAGGTGACTCCAGGCTCCAGCGCAACCCGGTCACCTACCTTCAGATGCTTCACCCCCGGTCCCAGCTCTACCACTTCTCCGGCACATTCATGCCCGAGGATGAAATCTCCGTCGACCACGAAGTCACCAATCCGGCCATACTCCAGATAGTGCACATCTGAGCCGCAAATCCCGACATATTCCAGCTTTACAACAACCTCGCCCTCTTTGGCTACCGGCATGTCAATTTCATTCATTTCCAATTTCTTCAGCTCTGTCATATAAAAAGCTCTGTTCTTCACAAGTTTCTCCTCCTCAGGGGCATTAGCGTTCTGTATAACCATCTGAATTACTTCAAGGCCTCTGCCTTCTCCAGCAATTCGATATACTCATCCACATTATCCTTGGCAATCAGCGGGTTACCGATATCGGTGTCGATCTGTTTCTCCGCGCCGGTCAGCAGCTTGTTGCTGGTATCGAGCAGCTTCTCTGCCAGCTCAAAAGCATTCTGCAGACAAGTGGAGGTCATCTTGCCCTCCTTGATCAGCTGAAACGCCTCAGCCGTTCCATCCACTCCATAAGCCAGCATGCTGCTGAACTTGGCATTATCCTTAACCGCTTCAATCGCGCCTGCCGCCATATTGTCGTTCATGGAAACTACCGCGTCGATCTTGTCGTTGGCCTGAACCCAGTCCTCCATATATTTCATCGCTTCATCCTTGTTCCAGTTCGCGATCTGTTCGCCGACGATCTGCACATCCGGACGTTTGTCGAAGAATTCCTTCTGCCAGCTTTCTCTCCGCTTATCGGCGTGGAAGTTCCCGGACGGGCCGTTGAGTACTACGACCTTGGCATTCTGCGGGATCTGTTCCAGCGCTGCCCGGGCATTGACTCCGGCCTGCTCGTAAGGATCGGCATCCACGGTGGAAGCTCCTTCGATGCCGGAGATGCGGGCATTAGTAGTGATGGCAAAAATACCGGCTTTGATTACCTTCTCTACGTAAGGTCTTTGCGCCTCACCGTTATTCGGCTGCACAATGACGAGGTCGAACTTGTTGGTGATGGCATTCTCGATCATGGAATTCTCTTTATCGTCACTGGCCTGCCCGTCGAAGACCTCCAGCTTGATGTTCGGATATTTCTTGGCTTCTTCCTTCACGGCGTTAGCAAGCCAGGCGGCAAAGGAGTCAGACTGCGCACGGGCGATATAGGCAACCTTATATACTTTCTCGCCGCTGTTACTTCCTTGCGCTCCTGAATTAGAAGAGCTTGCCGTATTCGAATTGCCACAGCCTGCTAGCAGTCCCAGTACCAACAGTATCGAAACTAAGGTGATCCATGTTTTTCTCATTGTTTTTCCCCTTTTATTTATTTTAAACAGCGCCGCTGTTTAATCCGGTTGCCTGGACATCCTCTTACCTGTACCGGGTCACTTGGCGATTCCCGGACTCTGCTCCCTCTTGCGTCCGCTGCTCTTGCCGTTCTTGCCGTTCTTGTCTTCAATTCTGCCAAGTGTGTTCTTGGTTCTGCGGTTCTTGGACCGGATATCGTAGATTACTGCCAGCGCAATGATGGCCCCGCGGATAATCTGCTGCATGTAGGAGTCGACATTGGTCAGGTTCATGATGTTATCCAGGAAGCCTACAATGAAGGCGCCAGCCAGGGTGCCGCCCGCCGAACCGATCCCGCCGGAGAAGCTGGTGCCCCCGATGATCGCCGCCGTCAGCGCCGTGAATTCATAGTTGATTGCACCGTTGGGAAGCCCGGCATTCACCCGGGACATGAAGAGAATTCCGGCAACCCCTACGAAGATACCGTTAATGATGAAAGCGGTGTATTTGATCTTGGATACGTTGATACCTGAAGCCGTAGCCGCTTCTTCATTCCCGCCCACTGCAAACAGCGAGCGTCCGAACCTGGTGTGCCGCAAGATGTACCAGGTGATAAGGGCAAAGGCAATCAGAAATAGCACGGGGATAGGAATGAAGCCGATGGAGCCTTGGCCGAGGACGGTGAAATCCCCCAGCTGCAGGATGTTCTGTCCTTTGGTGAAGAGGAGGGCAACCCCGCGGGCCATCGTCAGCATGGCCAGTGTCGCAATGAAGGGCGGCGTCTTGAAGGTGCTGACCATCACGGCATTGACAATATTGCACACCACGCCGGTCACGATGCCGACTACAATAGCGGCTGTAAAGGAACCTGTAGATTTGTAAGCGGATACAGCAAACACTCCGGAAAGGGCCAGCACAGAGCCCTGCGATAAATCCAGCATCCCGCTGATAATCAGCAGGGTCTGGCCAAACGCCAGGATGGTAGTTACCGCCAGCTGGGTGGAGATGTTGGTCAGGTTATTAATGGACAGAAAGTTCGGGTTGGCAAAAGAACAGACAATAAATAATGCCAGCAGCACCAGATAGATGCTGTACGTCTTTTTAAATGTGCTCCAGAATTGGCTCCAATTCATCTCTTTCAATTCAGTTCACCTCATTTGATGTAGTCGTTCCGGTGGCGTACTTCATAATCTGCTCCTGGGTGAAATCCTCCCGGCTGATCTCCCCGGTAATCGTGCCCTTGGCCATCACGTAAATCCGGTCACACATCCCCAGCAGCTCGGGCAGCTCGGAGGAGACCATAATGACGACCTTGCCCTCCTTGACCAGATCGGTCATCAGCTTATAGATTTCGTATTTGGCACCCACGTCGATGCCCCGGGTAGGCTCATCCAGAATAAGAATATCCGGACCCAGAATCATCCATTTGGCCAGCACCACCTTCTGCTGGTTGCCTCCGCTCAGCGAGGCGATAACTGTATCCATCGAGGGTGTCTTCACCCGCATCTTCTGGAACATCTCCGACACGATATCCTGCTCGGCCTTGGCATGATGCCGGAAGCGGTAGAACACGCTCTTCAGGGAAGACAGGGTCGTATTCTCCTTCACCGACCGCATAGGAATGATCCCGTATCTGCGTCTGTCCTCGGAGAGCATGACCATACCATGCCTGATGCTCTGCTCCACGTTCTTGATTGTGACCTCGCGGCCCTTGATGTACACCTGCCCGGAGGCGATGGGATCAAGCCCGAAGAGCGAACGCATCACCTCGGTTCTCCCTGCCCCGATCAGTCCGGCGAAGCCGACCATTTCCCCCTTGCGCGCATGGAAGCTTACATTCTCATAACCGCCGTGACCGCTCAGATTCTCTACCTTCAGCAAGGTGTCGCCAATCTCTACCTCTTCTTTCGGGTAGGTATTGGTAAGCTTGCGGCCGACCATCAGCGAGATCACCGTCTCAATGTCCAGCTTCTCCTTGGGATGGCTCTCCACTACCGTTCCGTCCCGGAATACGGTAATTTCATCGGCGATCTGAAAAATCTCGTCCAGCTTATGCGAGATGTAGATAATGCTGACGCCCCGGGCCTGCAGCTCCCTGATCTTCACGAACAGCTTATCTACTTCCTCGTGGGTAATCGCAGAGGTAGGCTCATCCATGATGATGATATCTGACTTGTACGAAATCGCTTTCATAATTTCCAGCATCTGAATATCGGACACCGTCAGGTCCTTGAGCAGGGTAGTCGGGGAATACGGCAGATTCTCTGCACGCAGCAGCTCCTTGGTACGCGCTCTGACCTGCTTCCAGTCCACCTTGCCGAACCGGTTCGCCGGCAGATTCCCGAGGAAGATATTCTCTTCCACTGTCATTTCCGGCACATAATTCAGCTCCTGGAATATCATCGAAATCCCCAGGCTCCGTGCCTGAATCGGGTTGCTGATTCTGACGGGCTTCTCGTCTATGAAGATCTGCCCGCCATCCGGCTGGTGAATGCCGTTGATGATCTTCATGAGGGTTGATTTACCTGCACCGTTCTCGCCGCACAGGACATGCACCGAACCTTTTCTTACCTTGAAATCAATCTTGTCTAACGCCTTGACCCCCGGAAAGGACTTCTCGATCTGTGACACCCTGAGTTTAATGCTCTGTTCCATTCCTTTCCCCCCAAATGATGAACTGATTTCCCGCCTGCTCCAATTGTTACTAAAGTACTTTTATAAAACCTTCTAAATAAGATTATAGCCAGTTTTGTATTGAAGTCAACAAAAACTTAAAACACGATGGAAACGCATTCAATCTGCGGTTTTCTGTATACAGGCGGACATACAAAAAAGCCTCCGGAAGAAGGCGGAGCCGCAGATGCAGCACCGTCCCTCTTCCGGAGGAGCGGGAGAAGAACACGATATTCTTTTGATTAAGGGTATATCTAGATGCTGTCAATAAACTCCGTTACCAGTTCCAGCGCAGCTCCCACGGCGGTAGCCTCCAGCTTGTATTTGCAGACCCGGAGGTAGGTGCCGTCCTGCTCGAAGGTGTTCTTCCGGGCCGCGAGCGCCTGGAGATCATCAATGTATTCCTCCATGTACGCTCCGGCATAACCGCCGAGAATTACATCGCAATCGTACAGCATCCGCAGGTTGTTAATTGTAATCACCAGGTAGCCAAGGTACTCCTGCCATATAGCCTTTTGCGGCTCATTCCCCTCCCGCAACAGCCGGAAAAATTCAGAAATGCTGCCCCCGGTGCTGTCCGATAGTATTCTAGCTGAGCAATAGGCATCCACACAGCCCTTCTGCCCGCAATAGCAGGTACGGCCCTCAGGCATAATCGTCATGTGTCCGAACTCTCCGCCACGGTGGTTCTGACCGGCGTAGATCTGGTTACTAACTATAATTGAACCGCCCACGCTGTTGTTAAGGGATAAATAGACTACATTGTGAATGTCTTGCTCCCCCCACAATTCGGTGAAGCCGGCCGCATTCGCATCATTGCTGAGAATACAAGGATAAGGGATGAATTCCGCGAACCGCTGGACACTTCCCCCCTTGAAATCAATAACCGTGGCATAGCTCACCGTCTGGCGGTCATCGGACAGAATCGCGGGCAGCGCAATTCCCACGCCCAGAATCCGGCTGCGGTCAAGCTGACAATCTTCCACAAAATCCTCCACCAGCTTGCCCACCCCCTGGAAATAAACCTCGCTGTTCGCGAAGGGGAAATGGTTTCTGACATTCTTAACGATTCTGCCGCTTAGATCAATGATGACTATCCCCACATGATTCAGGGTCACATCCAGCCCGATGGCATATCTCGCCACACTGTTGCAGGCCATCGACTTGGCTTTGCGGCCGCCGGTGGATTCGAACAACCCGGTCTCCTCGATCAGCTCTCTTTCCTGCAGCTCTTTAAGATTCTGGGTAACTGTAGGCAGGCTTAGA
The DNA here is from genome assembly GCF_037963255.1 of Paenibacillus sp. FSL H8-0259. NCBI lineage: Bacteria > Bacillati > Bacillota > Bacilli > Caryophanales > Paenibacillaceae > Paenibacillus > Paenibacillus sp. FSL H8-0259. Next base: position 964,063 of record NZ_CP150147.1, on the reverse strand, counting down.
TTGAGCGCCTGCGCAATCTCTTGAATAGAAGTAGATTCACGGTGATACAGATATCGGTAAATGGCGTTCCGGTTCATCTTTTTAACTTCCATACTGTTCAAGCGATGTGTCGCCATTATATAGCCTCCGACTTTTATAAATGTACTTTAATAATGTATATAAATATAATATACAATCACATCCGTTTTTGCAATCATATGTATGTTCTAATTGTGAATATTTTCACTAATATACGGTCATTGTATCAAGTATTTATTTCCCCGTCATTAGTCTTTTCACACTTGCACACCGGATTGCGTTGTTTTGTCCGAATTACGGCCCCTAGACTAGCTGGACTATTACATTCAACCGCATAAACACCCTAATGTTGTACGTATTACAACTCTGCTCCCTAAATAATAGACACCTCGTCAGAATTGTTGTATGAATTACAAGAATTGTCCTGCTCAACCGCCTGTTGAAAGGCAAAATCCTGCCTTTTATACAACAATTCCCGAATAGGACTGATATTAATAGAGAAATGTTGTATTTCGTGCAGGATTTAGTAGGGTAAAAATGACAGCGAACGGTTGAGCCTGAATGCAGCCAGGACAACAGCTAAGCATCCGGCAGCGGGGGAGCAGGCATAGGCATCATAAACAGATACTGGGCAAAAAAGAGAATACCGGAAAGAATGAATGTGATTCCGCCAAACTTAATCAGGTTAACCGTTGGTCTCAAGCCGCGTCATCTCGATTCAGTTATATATGAAATCAGCCTCAGAATCCATTCCTTGTCGTATGCTATAATCATAGCAAAATTGCCAGGAGGAGCCTATGAACCGGATTCAAAAAATTACAGATAGAGATCAGAATATATCACAAGAGCTGCTGGACATTTGGGAATCAGCGGTCCGTGCCACGCATCTTTTCCTAACAGAGCAGGATATTGAAGGATTACGTCCCTTGGTTCATCAAGGTATCGGACATATCTCCCATTTGCTTGCCTATACCGGTCAGGAGCATTATCTCGGCTTCATCGGCGTTCAGGAGCAGAAGATTGAAATGCTGTTCGTAGACCCCGCCGTCAGAGGACAAGGCATTGGTAAGCAGCTAGTCACTTATGCCCTGCACACTCTGAACGTACTCTACGTGGATGTGAATGAGCAAAATCCCCAGGCTCTCGGATTCTACGAGCATCTGGGATTCCAGGTCTATGACCGGTCTGAACGGGATGAACAAGGCCAGCCTTGGCCTATTCTGCATATGAAGCTATCACAGATATAGCAATCCGGGTAGCCTTAACAATATCACCCAGCGCCATGCTGGCCTTGCCCGGTTTATCGAGCACCTGCTCAGGGATATAGGGCACATGGATGAAACCGCCGCGCATAGCCGGATAATGTTGCTCAATGTGATGGAGCAGACCGTACATGGTGTTGTTGCAGACATAAGTTCCAGCGCTGTTCGAGAGGAAGGCCGGCAGGCCGTTGTCTTTGATCGTCTGAACCATTCTTTTGACAGGCAGGCTGGAAAAATAGGCATTCGGTCCGTCCGCGCAGACCGGCACATCCTCCGGCTGGCAGCCTTCGTTATCGGCAATGGAAGCATCCATCAGATTAACGGCAATCCGTTCCACCGTAATGCCGCTGACCCCGCCCGCCTGTCCGATACAGACCACCGCATCCGGTCTTTCGGACTTCACATAGCCGATCAGTGTATCCACCGATTTCTGGAACACCACGGGCAGAGACCGCTTGATGATCTCCGCACCGCCAATGTAATTCTCCAGACGCTGTACCGCCTCCAGCGAAGGGTTGACAAGCTCTCCGCCAAACGGCTCGAAGCCTGTTATAAGGATTTTCATAGCGTGTAGCCTCTCTTTCTTTCTGATCCCGTTATCCCGGAAAAGCCAGTACATGCGCATTGACAATCAGGAACAACGCTATGGATCATGTCAGCTTAACCTCTACTCCCTCGCTGTCCAAATATTCAGCGCACGCGAGCGGACCGCAAGGTTCGTGTGATTTCTGAACGACCGCAAACGCTCTGCCGGTTCCGGGCTCCAATGTAGAGCCTGTCCTGCTACTTCCAGCAATGAAAGTCCCATATACGGGGATTCGTAACGCTGTTCAGCCCCTAGCACATCCACAATTTCGAGCAGAATCTCCGGATTCCAGTATCCTGCGCTGTCTTGTATACTATGGGCGATCTGGCTGTACGCTTCGCTTAACAGCTGCGGCTGATCTGACATACCATCAACCAACCGGTTCAGATACGCGGCGGATTCCACCACGTTATTCCAGTCCATGGCTGCGATATACAACTTCATCACAAGCTGCTGTAAAGTCTCATCGGGTGCGTGGCAGGCGATCAGTCCCAGGTACAAAGGGATAAGATGGATCCGTGTATTCTTCGGCAATGAGGTCAGCTGGTTAATTAATTTCTGGAGGCGCTGCCGGTGAGGCAAATCTCTTCCCGCAGCTGCATTCCAATCCCCGCTTATCCCTGTACCGGCCAGCTTCCGGCAAACACCAATTACAACCTCGTTGACCTTGCCGTCGCGGCAGGTTTCGATCAGCGTGTTCACCGCAGCTTCCCATCTCGTGCTGTCTTCCAGGTCCGTAATCGCCTGAGCAGCGGCAGCAGCAATCACATCTTCATTTACATTAGTCCACCAAATCATAGCAGCAAAAGCATACCTGCCAACGGATGTATCCGGATGATTGGCAATCTCAATGATTAAGGCCAGATAGCGCGGTCTATAGTCAAGCGGAAGAGCATTAGGCTGCTGGGATAATAAGCTTAGTGCGATATCACTTTGCGGGGAAGCAGCGATGGCCCTTAGAATCTCCCAGCTGCGTTCATCATCCAAAAGCTGCTTTGCAGCATGCCCTATGGCGATGATCACATCCTTATGGGCGCTTGGTTTGCCGAGCTCGTTCAGGAGCAGCGGAAGGCTGTCCTCACTTCTATACGCGCCCAGCAAGCGGATGGCTTCTTTCCGGACCGTAATCTTCAGCTTATCCCGGTTTAGCAGCTCCTTCAGCAAGGTAACCAATAACACCGGATTCACTCTGCGGATGCACCTTGGTATGGAGTACATCGCTACACGTGCCCGGTCTCCATCCAGATTGTCCAGCAGCACGGGGAGCACCTTCTCCGGCTCTTCCAGCAGTGACAGGGCATGAAGCGCCGCCTCTGCTACAGCGACTTCCCCATCCTGTACCAGTCCAAGCAGCCTGTCCGGGCCAAGATCAGGCATACCGGCCATAATCCTGATCACTCTTGCACGTTCGGACAGACTGCGCTTAGGATCATCCGCAATTTTCGCTAAGAGGGAACTGTAAGCTTGCTGCTGACGCGGCAGCCACCGGTAGAATCCGCTCTCCGCCGGCACGGGATAAATCGTTTTGCCTGACAGGAACCTGCCTTTGATCACAGCCCCCGAAATGAATGGATCGAGCCACTCCTGACGCTTCAAGTGCAGGTGCCGGAACACTTCATGGATCGTAATATACGATTTATCCGAGGCCAAAAGTTCCTTAACTCTGGCATCACGCATCTGATGTGGTTCAAGCCAGAGCCGGGTTGCACGCATAGCTATTGCATCTGCCGTGGACCTCGTGGCTTGCTTTAACAGATTCTGAAGTTTAATAATACCGTGACCTCTTTTGCCAAAAGAACCCGCCAGGCTCATTACCAGATAGTAGTTCTCTGTCCGGTTGGCCTGTGCAGCAAAGGCATATATGCCGTCGAAGATCATCTCTTCTACTCCCTGGGGCAGTTTCTCTAGTGATGGAAGGGATAGCTGCCCGTTCTGCTTAGCCAGCTTCCTGATTGTATCTAGCGCAAACTTGAACAGCTCACCGTGAGGCTGCCCTGCGTTATGCCGCAGAATAGCAAAGGCCAGCTGCTGGACAGAGAACTTCGTACCATACGAGGTATCTCTGGCATCGACAACACTATCAACGAGTAAAGTAAGCGCCTGCACATGGGCATCCTCGTATACAGACGCAGGACTTTCCGACAGCTCCTTGAACACTGCGCTGCGGACAGGGTCCTGGTCATTCTTAATCCGGCCCAGATATACCAGGGTTTCATTCATCCCCTGCCTCGACAGAACCGTACTTCGTATCAGCTGCATAAGCGCCGTAGCACGTTCGTCTGCACCAGATACCCGTGTGGCCAGCTCAAGCGGCTCCCTTGAATAGAGAATGGAGCGGCAGGCGGCAATACGAATGGTCCGGTCCCGGTTATCCTTGATCTCACGAAGGCCAAGCATCCGGGCAGCCTCCTTATCACGCAAGGCATGCGGCAATACATACAGTAATTTTTCCGGGAAAATCCGCTCTTTGCGTCTATCCTCCTCATACACGGCATCAAAAATCACCTTGCGGTTAGACGGCGCCATATGTTCAAGCAGCTTCGCTACATGCATAGGGTAATCTGCGAGTAATTTCGCAATCCCGATCCACTGGTCTATAGACAGAACTTTCTTTCTTTTCAGCACAGCCTCAGGAACACCATGGGACAGCAGATCGCTCCGCAATTCCGTTTGTGTCAGCAGCTGGAACACCTTATCCGGATTCTGGCGTACAAGTGTGCCCAGATGTTCTTTGAGTGCAGGATGTATAATTCCCATAGGCCCGTGATTCAGTGCACACGCAAGCATCAGATCCGCCTTATGATTGCACAGATGCTCCATAGCAGACGAGAACCTCGACCAGACATGCCCTTTTTCCCTGAGTGGGGTGCTCTCCAGCGTGGCTGCGAAGTATTCCGCTACTACATCAAGATGCCGGCTGGCTAACTTCTTCCAGTCTCTGATGGCAAACCCGATATCCGCAAGCCACGTGCTAACCGTTGCCGCATGGCAGGCCTGCAGTATAATCGCTGCCTCCTCCGCACCCCACCGGGCGTATACCAAGGGTAACAGGCGTTCCGCCAGTTCCTGACGGTCTATCTGTGAAATGGTGCGAAGCAGCTTGCGGCGGCAATCATGTGATAAGTGCGGGAGCTCACGTTCTATTTCTTCATCTGAAGCTGCTTTGGATAGCAGACCCGCAGCCGTGTTCCTGATGCTTGCCAGGGGATGCCGCAGCGCAGACAGAATAACCGGGGCATCCAGTGTGGCGATGGCACCCATTAAGGCAAGGCGCGCTTCATACGCACCGCCCTCCAGTAATGAGGCCAGTAATTCGGAGTACTTGGCTGATCCAAGGTGCTCACGGCCCAATGTCGTTACTTTTCTGATTCTGTCGGAGTAACCTAGTGAATCCAGTTCTTTAAGTAAGCTCTGCTTGTCCAATGGATCTCTTCTCAAAATCATAAGTCCTCCTCGTTAACCTGTTCTGATTTCATTCATTATAGGCTGAACTTAAGATACTAACTTAAACTCAATCGTCACTACGGTGAATATTTGCGCTATTGTTATTTTCTTTTATTCAGTTTAGATAATCTCCTTAACAAAAAAAGGGCAACCCCAATCCGGTTATTCAACCGTCTTCAAGATTACCCGTTGCAAGCCTTACTCTACCATTTCATTCTTATCGCGCTTCTGTTGGATAAACACATACGTCTTCTCATCCGACAAGGCTTCCGCAAATGCGAAATCAAACCCGTCGAAGCCTTTGATATCCTCCACGCGGGTAATTTGCCGCTCGGCCATGTAGCGGACCATTTCACCCCTGGCCATCTTGACCAGCGTCGCCCGCTCAACCACCTTGCCGCCGATGTCCTGCCCGAACACCACACTAATCATTCGAGCGTCCTTGCCAATGTACGGAGAGATACATTTGCTGTATTCCTTGGAAGCCAGGTTCAGAATGATGTCACTCTCCGCGAACAGCTGGTCCGCCAGTCTTCTATTCCAGAACTCATAGAGAGAACTGAAGCCCTTACCACCCAGCTTAGCCTGCATCTCCAGCCTGTACGGCACAACGCCGTCAAAAGGTCTGACGATTCCATAGAATCCGGATAAAATCCGCAAATGCTGCTGAAGATAATCCAGCTCCTCAGTCTGAAAGATCCCGGGCGCCATGTACTGGTACTGTATTCCCTCATATGAGAAGATAGCCGGCGTCAGATTCCTGGTGACATCCATCTCCCGGATCCGTTCCATATTCAGCGTGGCGATGGCATCATTGCATTTCCATAGCGCTTTGGCTTCTTCATAATTCAACTTGCGTAATAAGGCCAGAAGAGTCTGCGAATCGCTGATGAACTGCGGCACTTGGCGGTAATCCAGGAAATCCGTGTCCGTCTTCATCTTCTTGGCAGGCGATATAATGATTCTCATGCTGCTCCCTTTTCTACCCCCGCGGGGAAAACTAAATATACCTTTATACTATCATAATTTATATTATATAAGCTGAACTCAAGATACTAACTTAGTATACTAACTTAAACCTTAGTCGTCACTGCGGTGAATATTTGGACTTCCAGCCGCTGTTGTCCCCAGATTTCTTGATTATTACCGCTCCTACAGTTCCCAAAATCCCCCTTCGATCCTTCCGCTTTTTGTTATTTCTTCTATCCATCTTATTTAGTTATTCGCTGGCAAGCGGCACAAATACGGAGGCACAGTTCGCCTGCCGGAAACGGGCGATCACATGCCTGCTCCAGTCACGCGTATATTCAGGGTGAGCATTCAGGAATAGCTCATCCAGATGATTGAACGCCACATCATACGGCATGCCGGGATTATCACCATTCACTTCGAGCTGGGTAATGTGCAGATAGATGCCTCCGGGCACCGTAATCTTTTCAACGCAGTCAGGAAGTGACTCAAAGGTGCTGACTCTGGTGCCGAAGCAGGAGTTAACCTTCCCCTCCTCCTCACTGTTCACCGGAAAACCGTAATAATCATGCAGATAATATTTAGCCGCCTCAGTGGCGAATACCTGGTCCTGCACGTCAAAATATTTCGTAATTACAAACTCCTCATCATCCGGCAGCGTCATGCTGCAGGCGATCTTCATCTCCGGCATTGTCACCGCCTTGAAGCGCAAAGAGTCAAACCGCTCCGCATCATTTCCCGGTATCTTAACGGGTTCGTATTTGGTGAGAATCTCCCCTGAGTCATCATATGTATTGAAGCTAAGGCCGGAAGGGTTATAGACGTAGCTGGTGTCATTACGGAACTGGCCGATGAAATATTCATCTGCATGCATCCGCTCATCATAGCCGATCCGTCCAGCCTCCTTTGTCTCATTGATCAGGACTTTGGCATAGCGGCATGCAGGCACTGTAAGCGTCTCAGTATATTCCGGCAAATGTGCGGGTAACCCGTCGAAGCTGCTTACCTCATATCCCACAATGACTTTATAATTGCCGTCACCCTGCACCTCTGATCGTACGGTAACAACCTCTTTACCTTTGATTTGCCGGGTGATGAGACCGGAGAGGAGCGCGATATCGCCTTCTGAAGTCAGCTTCTTGGTATACAAGTAATCATTCAACGTACAGCTCGCATGCTCAGACCCATGGAAACCGCCATATCCCCGGCTCTCATACGAAACCGGCAGCGCGATGCCCACCACTTTCATCTCCGGCCGATCCACAATACTGCACAGCTCCGTAATCTGTTCTACCTGAATCTCACTTGGAATCTCCATCTGCTTCATCTCCTCCACCATTCTCAGGATTACCGGCTTCACGCGGGGGCTGTAGTCTTCGGGCGCATGCTGCGGCAGTGCTTGTTTTCTTAGATTCATTTGTGTGCTCCTTTCCTATATAAATCTAGTTTATAGATGAACGCGTACTAAATATTATCCGTTCTTAACATCTTTCAGCTTGATCCACACTCTCATTGTGATAGCATCCGGGTCACCCTGACCTCCGGTCTCATAGGTAGTAAAAGCAGGCAGCTCATCCTTACTCCATCCGTGCTCCTGTATCCATGTATCCAAAAGAGCAATAAACACTCCGCGGTCACTACAACTGTCCCTCTCGAGCATCGCATAATGGCCTTCGGCAACCCGCAATATTTCAAGCCTGCTATTTATGGGAAGCTCTCTCTCCTGTTCCAGCCGCACTCCGCAGGTGTAGCTTAAGCCGCTTTGGGCTACATAGAACTCCTTTACTGTGCTTATCACCTCAGGGGTATGAAGGGATATACAGTTCATCACCGCAGCAGATGCCTCCCCCTCTGCCTGATCCCCTTCCCGGGACGACACCAGAAACTCTAGACCTGCACAGAAATTCACACTGATCTTGTCATAATCCGTCCGCCTCTTCACTGGCAGATACAGAATCAGCTTCCTCACTTGCCCGCTTTTGCAGATATATTCTTCGAAATAACGCACATCATCCTGCACGAACATACTGGTTCGCAGCCACTTCAGATAGAGATAATCCCATGCCAGCCCGATCTGGGCCTCATCGTTCCTAACGGTTGTCTTCGCGAAGGTTGAACTGAATTCTTGAGCCACCTTTATTCCCTGAAAAGTGCTGTCTGCCAGTCTGTCTAGCAAATCCGCATCATACTCCACAGCGAGCTCATAACAGAATAAGCCGTCCCGCTGCTGCCCGTCTCTGCCGAAGATTCTGCCCTGGTATTCAGGTATTAGAAAATGCAGCGCTTCTAGCGCTTGTTGCTCAATGCCGTACTGCTTGGGATGATAGAATTTCGCGCGTAAGGTCTTGGGGATCGTTTCAGCGGTGACGGTTACCTGCCGGATGGTTTCACTGTCGAATCTGGGGAAGAAGTAGCAGGCTTCACTCTTCTGGTACTCTAGCGGTGTCATATGGGTTGCGGATTTCACGTATTTGCACAAAGCCTGCTGGGAGCTATAGCCGCAGGAGTAGGCAATCTCAGCAAGCGGACGCTGCGAAGCTCGGATCAGCCCGAGCGCGGCTGACAGCCTGCGCTTGCGTATGTATTCTTTTACCGAATGTCCGGTATAGGTGTAGAAGTCACGATACAGCTGCATCAGCGACGTGTACCCGGCCTGCGCAGCTTGTCCAAGGTTGATGTCTTCGTATAAACGTTCCTCTATGAAGGCTATGGATTGTTTGAAGCGGGCGGATTTGTCCATGGGAAGTCCTCCGGGAGCCTGTCGCTGAAAGCTTCAGCGTCTTTGCTTTGTAATTCCACAAAGGTTAGGGGAATCCTTCCAGTAACACATTGTATTCGGTTTTTCGCATACATTGGGCTCATTCCCCCTATCGCTGGCACATTGTATTCGGTTTTTCGCATACATTGGGCTCATTTACCCCATCGCTGGCACATTGTATTCGATTTTTCGCATACATTGGGCCAATCTCCCCTATCGCGCCGGCACATTGTATTCGATTTTTCGCATACATTGGGCCCGTTTAACATCTCACACAACACAAAAAGCCCAAGCCCGGCATAACACCCCAGGCTTGAGCTTTTTCACATTCCTATTCCCCAATAGTCCGAATAATCGTATCGAACGGTTCCAATTCCACAGTCTGCGGCCCATATTCCGTCTCAATCGTAGTCTTTTGCAGCTGGTCGCTGTTATTGATCACGACAAGCATCTTGCTCTCCGGATAATACGCGCACTCGGTATAGAGGTTATCCGGAATATATTTCGTTTCCTGTAGCTCCTTACCGGCATAGCAGATCAGGTTCAGCAGCAGGCGGGTATTCTCCCAGCCGAATTCGAAGGAAGGCAGGTAGATTCCCTTACCCTTACCAAAGTTATTCGTAGACAATGTAATCTTACCGTCCAACTCACTCATCACAGCAGCGGAACCATCCGTAAGATGGACACCGTTCTTCGGTGTAATGCTGGCGCCATCAGGCACCAGACCTTGCTCAGCTTGAACCTCATACGCCCATTTGCCGTGAGCTACCCGCGCACCCGTGTCCTCATCCACACCCAGAACATGCGCCATTCTGAAGTAGCTGTCGTATCCCTCAACCGCTGAAGGCTGGTTAATCCCGATAAAGGTACCGCCCTCATACACCCATTTGGTCAGGACATCTACAGACTTGCTGTCTTTCCAGTAGTCCCCGCCGCTCCAGGCTGTACCGGCACTGCCTGCATTAATCACTACATCCACATGCTGCAGCACGCCCTGGCGGATATCCTCGAAATCAATGAACTGCACCTCAACCGGCAGACCGGATAGAGCTTCATTAATGTGAATCAGATCATGCATATACGTCTCATGGAAGTGGCCGGACAAGGTCCAAGATCTCAGCTTGCCCCAGCTATGCAGAATAGCAACCTTGGTCTTGATATGATATGGCTTGCCTTGCTCATGCAGCTCCTTAATCTCTCTGAATTCATTCGCAATCTTCTCGATATAATCACAGAAATCCGGGTAAGGCTCGACCAGATGCAGATATCCGCCCAGGCCAATCCGGTCAATCGGCTCACGCAGGAGGGCACGCCGGATGTTGATCCAGTATTTTTTGGCATCCAGTGTCGGATTCCCCCCTTCCATGAAGGTAGGCGCGCCGCCTAAACCCACCGGAAACAAGTACGGATGCAGCCGTATCTCATGCGTATCCACTTTCACCCCTGAACAGAGCCTTGCTTCATATCCGGAGAACACACATTTGATCATTCCGTCGAAACCAAACTCACCGAAGCGGTCATTGTAAGGCTCTGCGCCAACCCAGCTGTCATCGTAGAAGACATACGCCAGCTTGTCATGCTTATGCACAATATCTATTAACTGCTTGCCGAATCCGATCACGAAATCATTGATAAAAGCCATATAGTCCAGCTTGCGCTGCTCCGCCGGGATATGACTGACGCGGTATTTGCCGCCGTTCACGAAATCCTCTGCCGTCAGCGAATAGCCGTATTGCTGCGCGAACAGATCCAGACCTCTGGCACTCACCGTGAAATCATAGGAACCCCAGTCTGAGAACAGATGACGGTTACGCTCACTGCTGCCCCAGATCCAGGCGAAATTATAGAACAGGGAAGTAAAGCGGACAACCGTTGTTTCTTTATGCTTCACACACCAGTCTTCCATCCAGTCCAGCAGGTACTTCTGCGTGTCCTGATACATAGGATCAATCTGCATCAGATGCTCTTTGTTCCAGTTATTCGTGGTGTGATTGTACATCGAGATCTCTTCCCAGATCCGGTAGGCCATGAAGCTGACGGTGTATTTATGCCAAGGTACGATTCCGGTAAGCACCACATTGCCTGACTCCCGGTCGTAATTCCACTGCTCTCTCGGTACTTCTTCACCGGTCGTCCGGTCATACACCTGCCAGTACTTGAACGCCTCACGGGAATCATTCACTCTGAACTGTTCAGCGAAGAAATCCTCCATCAGGTAGACCGACAAATAATCTTGCACAGCTACCTTCGGATTCGTAATAAGGAAGCTCTGCTGCAGCTTATCCGGGTTCTGCGACGCCCATTCATTATGGTCCCGGATGATACAGACTGTAGAATAAATGCCGTATCCGGCATTGATAATCTCATCAGATAACTGTGTACCGTCACTGTCACGGATGACATCGGCACCCCAGCGTTCAGCGAGTTCAAGCGTTAGCGCTTCGTAACCGGATTCTCCCGGCAGTGTGAATGCGCCTGTTGATGGTTTGGACAATTCGGTTCCCTCCTATTTAAGCATATCGGACAAGAAAGCAAGCGCTAAGCCTTGGCCCCAGCCTTGAATCCAATCTTTTGGAATATTGCGGTACCCTTCGCGGTCCTTCATTACGGCTGTGCCGCCGGATACGCCCAGGACACGTCCGTCTTCGCTGATGTTTGCAAGAATGCCTTTTAACGCTTTTTGCACGTATTTGGTGTGCAGCGGGTTGCCGTTGTTGATCATCGCCGCCGCAATGCCGCAGGATGCCGATACTTCTTCATAAGATTCCTCATCATCCAGCACCGTCCGCCACAAGCCGTTATCTGTCTGGACAAGCTTCAGCGCCGCCAGCTGATCACGGAGCGAACATTCCACGTCCATACACTGCGGATACAAATACCAGTCCTTCAAAAGCGGCTTCACCTGCGACATCGTATACGCACCCCAGGCATTCGCTCTGCCCCAGTATAATCCGGACATATGATCCTGCTTCACATTGTTATAGCCATGGAACCAGAAGCCGGTGCCAGGATCCTGCAGGTATTTGATATGCCAGTAGTATTGGTTAAGGGCATCCTGGATCAGCTCCTGATCCTTCAGCTTACTGCCCACACGCAGCAGGAAGAATGCCGCCATAAACAGCGTATCCGCCCAAGCCTGTTCCGGAAAATCATTAGAAATCGATACCGTATGCTGCAGCACATTGTCTCCGAACCGCAGTGCATTCTTCCGGATGTATTCCACCTTGCTCATCGCAATATCCCAATATTTCTGCTCTCCAGTCGCTTCATACAAGGTGATCAGCATGTGGCCCATGGCACAAGTGTTGACCGTCCAGTCCGGCAGCCCCAGCTCAATATATTCATCCGCCCACTGAACCAGCCTGTCCAGGTACTCCTTGTTCCCTGTAGTCTGATAAGCTCTGGATACCCCATAATAAGCTACGCCGCAAGGCCAGTCCCATGTTAAGTCCATCGCCAGTGTTTTGTTGGTGACCTTATCAATAATGCTTAGAATCTCTTCCCTGTTGAAATCCACTTGAATCATCTTATTACCCCTCTCTTGTATCACGCGCCTCAATAGCGCTTACTATCCGTCTCATTGCAAGCGCTTTACATACTCCATTGTAAGCAGTAAAATATTCTATATCTAAGCATATTCACAGCAAAACTGCGCATTTTCGACCATTTATCTATTTTAATATTATAGAGGAGTCCCCGGATATGCCCAGAAAAAAGAAACCCGTCATCGAGTACCGCCACTACAGCCTGCCGATCCATTTCCCTGTGCTGCTGTTAAGCGGGGAACGCTGGAAGATTTCCGATATCAAGAGCGAGCACCTGCATTTCCATAACCACCTGGAGATTGGGATTTGCTATTCGGATAGCGGCATCATGGAGATCAAAGGCGAGTCTGTACCTTTTACAGCCGGTGATGTGACCTTCCTCCCCCGGTACCTTCCGCATACGACGTATAGTTCTCCGGGTGAGGCCAGTCTGTGGTCTTATCTCTTTTTCTCGCCGGAGGACCTCTTTCAGCATTCCTTCAAGAGCGCCTATAGCAACTTCGAGCCCAATTTGTGGGCGGTGCTGGGGAAGAACTGTATCCTGAATAAGGATAAGCATCCCATGGTGTATAGTCTGGCCACATCGATCGTGGAGGAATTGCAGCAGCAGAAGCCTTATTATCAGGAGAGCGCCTATGGCTTATTGCTGTCGCTCTATATCGAGCTGCTCCGGATCCATTCCACGAATGAGGCGCTGACCGATCAGGAAGCTGGGCATAATCTGAAGGGCGACTTCGTCATCTCCCCGGCGCTGGAGTATATCACCAGGAACTATATGCTGCCGATGACCATCGATTTCCTGGCCGACCTCTGCCACCTCAGCACTACACACTTCCGCCGCAAATTCCATGAAATGATGGGCACCGCCCCTCTCGATTTCCTGAGCAGTACCCGGATCGAAGAGGCCTGTAAGCAGCTGAAGAGCACCGAGGATTCTATTCTTGAGATTTCTGAGAAGGTGGGGTTTCATTCCATCTCCAGCTTCAACCGCTGTTTCTCTAAGCTAATGGGCACGTCACCCAAGGAATGGCGTAAGAGTGCACAGTCCGAGACGCAGTCGGCGAAGGCAAGTATTCTGGAATTTACGGGGTGGGTATGAGAATGAATAATAAGGGTGAAAAGTCTGTCCTTGCAGACAAGATTCACGAACTGAACAAGCAGGTGCTGGCAAAAGAAGAGGAGCTTGCCGTCCTAAAAAAGACCCGCGCATATCTTCCGCAATCTAAAGCACAAAGATTTCAGTTCATCGAAGACCATAGCTCCGAATTTTCGGTAGAGAAGATGTGCAGCATTCTTGAAGTATCGCGGAGCGGATTTTACAAATGGAGAATCACCGAAGTCAGCCCTCAGGCGAAGCGCAAAGCCTTACTGCTAAAGCGGGTCGCTTACCTCTTTGAGGCTAACCACGGCCAATACGGCAGTCCAAGGATCACCCTCCTCTTAAGGGAAGAGGGCTACATTATTAGCGAGCGGACAGTAGGAAAGTACATGCGGGAACTTGGTTTACGTGCGTCGCCCTTCGCTGATGGACAACGTGAACGGCTTACCATCTGCAAACAGATGGACATGCGCATTGATCAGCCCGGCATCAGATATTTCCCCGCTACATCAATCGATTGATAACATTAGTAATTGGATAAACGTATCTTAATTTGGACGTTATTATCCAACTGTTGCCCGGCAAGGGTGCCTCCGTTCATGAGCAAGCGGAGAAAATCCAACTAGTTCCCCATCAGGGATCATAGTTGGGAAAATGGGCGGCTTAACTCAGGAAGAAGGCAACCGCATCCTGCGGATCGCCCGTAAGGGAGCAGATCCGGCATGAAATTTAGTGAACAATCAGGACGGGGCAATTTGATAATTGTGAAACTTTGTGACTGACACTACCTAACATCATTTCTTTTATACCGCTTAGCCCGCGACTTCCAATAATAATTAGTTGCTGTTTGGTGTTTTTTGCATAATTTAATATTTCATGCGCAGGGTCTCCCTTAAGATGAATCGTTTCTGCAAAGATCCCTTCAGCCGCTAATTTGAATTGGGCTTGTTGAAGCTGTTCTAAACTCATCTTTTCCATCTCATTTAACATTTCTTCCAAGTAGCTCTCTGGTATATATGGCATTCCGCTGTTTACATATGCATGGCTGACATTCACCAAAGTTACCTGAGTATTTTTGTTTTGTGCAATTTCAACGGTTGCTTCAAGGATTTTGTTAGTTATTTCAGATTTATCGATGGCCACGAAAATTTTCTCGAACATTATTAAATCAATCCTTTCCTTCGTATGTCTTAATTGATTCGGCATTTTTTCTATGCGGATTTTTGTATAACAGCCTCTTCTGTTAAAAGGAATTTAGAATACTTGTACAACTTCTTTAATATCATCGATTTCCTCTAGAATTGCGCGCTCAATAGCAGCCTTTAACGTAATCGTAGCACTTGGGCAACCGTTGCAAGCTCCCAAAAATCTTAATTTGGCTATACCGTTCTCCACCTCGACGAGTTCAGCATCTCCGCCGTCACGCAGTAAGAAAGGACGTAGTTTAAGAAGCACTTCCGATACTTCATCGAATAAAATTCCATTCTCCTCCATAATTCCAGCTCCTATCATTGTTTTACCAACAGTCAATTCTCTTTTTCAACCTAGATAGTCTGAGTGATCCTTTGCTTTTTGCCTAAGAATGGCCTCTTGATCCGAAAGTTCCCTTATAAGCGTATAAACAGAGTCTAAAGGTATCAACGCACCACAGCTTGCGCTCAATCCTGACAGCATATTGTAGTAGAACTGAAGTTTCCGTATCTCCCGGGTAAGTTGAGCTAGTTCTGAATTGTCCGAATTCTTTTTCTTCATTACCAACACCTCGTACTTCCTTTATGAATCAACCGATGCTTCCTTCCATCTCAAATTGAATCAACCGATTCATTTCAACGGCATATTCCATCGGCAATTCTTTGGTAAACGGCTCAATGAAGCCCATTACAATCATTTGTGTGGCCTCTTGTTCTGTAAGTCCGCGGCTCATTAAGTAAAACAATTGCTCCTCGGACACTTTGGATACTGTTGCCTCGTGCTCCAAAGTAATCTGATCATTTTTAATTTCATTGTACGGAATCGTATCAGAAGATGACTGGTTGTCCAAAATCAACGTATCACACTTAATATTAGACTTGGAGCCTGCAGAATCGCGGCTGAAGCTGGACAATCCCCGGTAGTTTACTTTGCCGCCCTGCTTGCTGATGGATTTGGATATAATCGTAGATGTTGTCTCGGGAGCAAGGTGAATCACCTTCGCGCCGGCATCTTGATGCTGATCTTTACCGGCTACGGCAATAGACAGGATGGACCCCCTAGCTCCCCTTCCTTTCAATATTACAGCCGGATACTTCATGGTTACCCTGGAGCCAATGTTGCCGTCCACCCATTCCATTGTGGCATTTTCCTCTGCCACAGCCCTTTGGGTTACCAAGTTGTAGATATTAGGAGCCCAATTCTGGATTGTCGTGTAACGGACACGGGAATCTTTCCGGCAAATAATTTCAATAACTCCGCTGTGCAGAGAACTGGTACTATAAATAGGCGCTGTGCATCCTTCCACATAGTGGACAAAGCTGCCCTCTTCGGCAATAATTAATGTCCGCTCGAATTGTCCCATATTTTCAGAATTAATCCGGAAGTACCCTTGGATCGGCACCTCACACTGAACACCTCTCGGGATGTATACAAAGCTGCCGCCTGACCAAACCGCACTGTTAAGCGCAGCAAATTTATTGTCGGCGGGAGGGATGATCGTTCCAAAATGTTGCTTGAACACTTCAGGATATTGCTTTAAAGCTGTATCCGTATCAAGGAACACAACGCCCTGATCCTCCAGTTCCTTCCGCATACTGTGATAGACTACTTCCGACTCGTATTGAGCGGATACGCCTGCCAGAAACTTTTGCTCCGCTTCAGGAATCCCCAGCTTGTCAAAGGTTGCTTTAATCTCGGAGGGGACCTCCTCCCAGCTCTTTCCCTGTTTTTCGGAAGGGCGAACGTAATATTGGATGTTATCAAGATTTAGCCCGGACAAATCCGCTCCCCACCCAGGCATCGGCATTTTGTAGAATTGCTTCAAAGCTTTCAGCCGAAAATCGAGCATCCACTCCGGCTCTTCCTTAATTCGGGAAATTTCCCGGACAATCTCTTCAGTCAGACCTTTTCCAGATTGAAAAATAGACTGGTGCTCATCGCGAAACCCGTATTTATATTCACCCATATCCGGCGCTTTTTTAGCCATTAGTGTCGCTCCTTTTAACCTTCATAAGAATCACTTTGATTGGCTCTGATTGGCTCTAATTCCCTATGATCTGCCAAGCTTTTTCTCCACTACATCCTGCAGGCGGCTACGCACTCCCTCCAGCGGGATCTCCGAAATGACAGGAGCGAGGAATCCGAAAATAACAAGATATTCGGCTTCACTCCGTGAGATGCCGCGCGACATCAGATAATAGATTTGTTCCGCGTTTACTTGCCCCACGGATGCAGCATGACCGGCGGTTACATCATCCTCATCTATCAGCAGGATCGGATTGGCATCGCCGCGCGCATTTGGACTTAACATCAGTACACGTTCTGTTTGCTGACCGTCACAATGGGTTGCACCTTTTTCGATTTTTGTAATCCCGTTGATAATGGCTGTAGCTTCTTCACGCATTACTGCGCGTGTGATCATTTGGCTCACCGAGCTTCTGCCAAAATGCTGGGCTTGCGTAGTAAAACTCAATTTCTGGTCCCCAGAGCCTATCGCAATCACCTTAGCGTCAGAGATGGACCCGTTGCCTTGGAGTAATGTCTTGGTATCACTGGCGGTATAGCCATTATTCATCTCGCCGACAATCCATTCTACACGGCCATCCGCAAGCACAACCGCAAGCCGCTGGGTGAAATCCGTTGTTGCTGCAGCAAGCTGATGAACAGAAGCGACCTGCACCTTGGAGCCTGCCCCTGCAAACACCTCTACCACACCGTTATGCAAAACCTTGATATCATCTCTGCTCGATATATAATGATCCACATAGCTGATCTTGCTGTTGTTACCAGTCACAATCAAGATATGAGGAGCAAAACGAACCCCGCTCGTATCGCTATAAAAGATCGCTTGAATGGGAACTTCAATCTCTATACCGTCTGGGACATATAGAAAAACGCCACCACTCCATAAGGCACTGTGCACAGCTGACAATCTGTGTTCTTCCGGCTTCACTGCCTGAAAGAGATAACGTTGAACCAACTGCTCATACTCTTTTGCCGCAGTATGCAGGTCCGTTAAGATTACTCCCTGGGCGGCTAAGTTCTCGGACAATTTCGTATATACTACATCCGAATTGAACTGAACGATTAGTCCGCCTGTCACTGGAGAAGCAACCAAACCTCGAACAATCTCCGGCGCATCTTCCAAACCTGACCACGCATTCTCAGCTTTGTAGTCTCCACTCTCGTAGATATCCCATTTTTCGAGTTTGATTTTCTCCACGCTTGGCAGCTCCAGTGTCCCTGCCAGCTCAAGTGCCCGAATCCGGCGTTCAAGCAGCCAACGAGGTTCATCCTTAGCGCTTGACCATGCGCGTAATTCATCCACATTCATTGAATTTCTGGCTTGTATAGCCATTTGCTATTCCTCCTCTCCGGCTCTTAAACTTCCCCGCCTACCGCCTTATCCGTAATCCCAAGCTCCTCCTTCACCCAATCGTACCCTTCTGCCTCTAAACGGTGGGCAAGCTCCGGACCGCCAGATTTAACTATCCGGCCTTGCATCATGACATGTACAAAATCCGGGGTAATATAATTCAACAGCCGTTGATAATGGGTGATGATTAAAAAGCCTCTATCCGCGCTGCGCATCTCATTTACACCATTGGCCACAATACGCAGTGCATCAATATCAAGCCCGGAGTCCACTTCATCCAGGATCACAAACTTGGGTTCAAGCAGCATCATTTGCAAAATCTCATTCCGCTTTTTTTCACCGCCGGAGAAACCCTCATTCAAATAACGATGCGCAAATTCCGGGTTCATCTCCAGCCCCTTCATTTTGCTCTCCATTTCACGGATGAAACGGATTAAGGATATTTCTTCTCCTTCTTCACGCCGTGAATTGATGGCACTTCTGAGAAAATCCGAATTGGTTACGCCGGCAATTTCACTTGGGTACTGCATAGCGAGGAACAAGCCTGCACGGGCACGCTCATCCACCTCCATCTCCAGAAGATCTTCATTGTCTAGTGTCACCTTGCCGCCAGTAACCTCATATTTGGGATGGCCCATTAAAGCTGAAGCCAACGTACTTTTCCCCGTCCCGTTAGGCCCCATAATCGCATGAATCTCTCCGCCCTGAAGCTCCAGTGAGAGCCCTTTTAAAATTTCTTTCCCTTCAATCTTGGATCTTAATTCCTCAATCCTTAATGTCGTCATTTATCGTAAACTTCCCTTCGGAGTATTCTTCGGCACGCGCCACCAAATCGCTCATAAATTTTCCAATAGTCTGCAGTTCAGCCTCTGTATAGGATTCAATGAATTGGTAAAACCTTTCTTCTTTTTCTTTGTGCAGCTCTTTATGCAAATCATAAACGTGTCTTCCCTTATCCGTTAAACTAAAGTAAATCTCCTTACGATTGTTGTTCAGCTGACTTCTCATAATGAAGCCCATTTCCAGCAGCTTTGAACAAATTTTATTAATGCCAGCTTTGGACAACCCCATTTTCTCCACAATCCCGGTATGATTTATCGGTTCATAATCACCAATGCAATCAATAACGTGTACACTAGTAATATTGTTGGAGAGCATGTCAATCTGGTACTTTCTGGCCTGTTCCCGAAACGAATTAAATTCTTGTTCTGTATACAACTCATTCAGATGCAGCATTCTAATATATTGCTCGTAAAGGTGACCTTTAAAATTATTTTGAAACTCCAATTTCGCTATCTCCCCTCTCTTGTAGTAGTTGCAGACCAAGTTCAGTGTCAGCAATAGACTTTTTTATTTTTGTTCTCTAGTGAACAAAATTATATTAACATAATTGATATTGATAATCAATATCAATTAGCATTAGGAAGCCAAACGAATGCCCGGATCGACATTTCTGGAAATTGTATAATTTTCTATACAATAAAGAAGCGAATTCAGCACAGTGTCTGAATTCGCTTCTCCTATAATTAACTTAATTAATCAATCAAATCCGACTTCTGCAGTAGCCGCTGAATCAGTACTGCCACTTCCGCGCGGGTAACATTAGCCTTTGCCTCCAGCTTGCTGTCTCCACGGCCGGTGATTAAGCCAGCCTTAGCAGCAAGCGCCAGGCTATCCCCGGCCCAGGCAGCTATGCTGCCTGCATCTGTAAAGGCTGCAAGTACACTTGCTGTATCCACTGTGCCAGTCTGGTCTGCCAGGCCTGTCAGCTTCATCGCTTTGGCGATAATGTTCATGGCCTGTTCACGTGTGATTCGGGCTTCGGGACGGAAGGTTCCGTCCTCGAAGCCGGTGATCAGCCCGTATTCGGATGCTGTTTCCACCGCTGCTGCATACCAGCTATCCGCTGCAACATCTGCAAACGCCGATGTTCCTTCCCCAGGCTTCAATCCCAGGCCGCGTACGATAATCGCTGCGAACTCTGCACGGGTGATGTCTGCGTTCGGGTTGAAGGTCGTTTCGTTCACACCGTTAATGACCAGACGCGATCCCATATCGTTCACTGCGTTCTTCGCCCAGTGATTGTCCACATCTGCAAAAGTCAGCGGATGCCAGACCACCGCATACGAGCTGTTCGTCAAGCTCTTGATATCTGCGTAATATCTGCCGTCATTCCGGACGAGTCTGGTCGGCACATGGCGCACTGTACCATCCGGATCTACGACGATGCCCGTCGTAATCCGGTTAGGGTCAATACCATCCGGAAGAGCTACTGTCCGCTCCACGTAAGCATTGAACCGGCTCACTTCCACTGTCAATGTACCGTAAGTTGCGGTAACGGTGAAATCTATTGGCGGTGCAACAAGGGTAAAGCCCCCTCTGCCTGCAGCAGCTGTCACTACCTGGTTCATGGATGCCGGGGTTTCGCCAATCGTAATCCTCAGCGTAATGTCCTCCAGCTTAATCCCGTTTCCGAGTCTCTCGGCCAACGCACCGATGTTGATCTCGGAGGCCGGCAAAGTATAAGTCCCTTTGGTTGTCTGAAGCACCAGGGTAGCCGATACATTCTCCATGTTCTTGATCATCTGGCCGTTCAACTCCGCGATGATGATATTGGAATCCAGCATCATCGGAATTGTAACTACAGCGCCATTCCCTTCCGCATCCAGCTTCGCTTGAAGCTTCGCCGGATCAACAGCGAAAGTAGTTATCTTCAAGTTTCCGGAGGTCGTTGTTGTGGCTTTGCCCGCGTTCTCTTCCTTGCCGTTAACAAGGACGATCACATCGGTAACATTGCTTGCCGCGTTACCGGTACTGGTTCCGCTGCCCGGATTGCTTCCGGTTCCCGGACTGACGGGATCGGGATCTGGTGTTACGGTATTAGCCGCCACAACAACCGCTGTTGCGCTGCCGTACTTCACTACCTTGCCGTCAGCATCCACTTCTGCTATTCCAATCCTATCGCCGTTAGCTGCAGGAATTAGACCATCGATTCCTACAAGGGTGTATCCCGTCAGGGTTTCCCCCGCATTAGGTGCAACAACGCTGCCAGTGCCAAAATTCTTGTACAGCAGCTTATGTCCTGCAGTTGGCTCCGGTGTAACACTGATCTGCGTATATCCGTTATTCCCTGCACCACTTGGATCGCTGGCGCTCACCGACAAGCCCCCCGCAGGGATAAGCTCATTAGTTGTAAAGGCCAGTGTAGTTGCCGGCCCTGCCGGAACCGATCCGCTGGCCGCAACCCTCACCTTAACGGTGTGTTCACCGCTCAAGTCCGGCAGGTTGGTTCCGTCGTAGCGTACGAAAGTTCCATCGTCCACTGAGAATTCCATGCTGGTGTCCAGACCAACAATCGTATTGTTCTGGTCATCCGCTGCCACTTCAGGTGCAGCCGGGATGACTGCATCCGAATCATGAACGGTAACCTGAGCAATATTAGAAGCGAATGCTGTTGACGTGGCCTTCTCCCGTACATAATACGTGTCCGGTGCAAGGCCAGTAATGATTGTGTCTGTAACTTCTGACCAAAGACCTGTACTGCCAATCTTGTACTCCATTTGTACTGTCAGATTCTGCAGGGTACCGTCATTCGCCCCGTTGTACGTCACATCTGTAACAGTAACACCAACCGGAGCTGCCGGACGGGCTGGAAGACTCACAGTCTGCGACGCACTGTCTATAGTCGTCGAACCGTTACCCTTCTTCACAATGTTCAGTGACGTTCCCAGCCAGCTGCTATCTATAGCCAGCTTACCATCCGCTGCCGCTGTTACTGGTGTACCGTTCACTGTGTATGACGCGTCCGGTGTCAGACCTGTCAGCTGCTCAGCCGCATAGTCAATGTCCGCTGCCGGAGTCGCTTCCGGCGTTGCCGTGAACGACAATACTGTCAGTTGCACAGAAGCCGAAGTGAATGCCGATGCTGTAGCTTTCGTCCGGACGTAATACGTGTCCGGCACAAGCGCTGTTACAGTTGTGCCCGCTACATCGGTCCACTCACCTGCTGTCCCCTTTTTGTACTCCATCGCTGTGGTTACGCCAGTCAATGTGCCATCTTCGGCATCTATTGCTGTCTCATCCGTCGCCGCCACACCAGTAGGTGCTGCTGGACGACTAGGAATACTCACCGTCTGCGCCGCACTGTCTATAGTCGTAGAACTGTTACCTTTCTTCACAATACTCAGTGACGTGCCCAGCCAGCTGCTATCTATAGCCAGCTTACCATCTGCTGTCGCCGTTACTGCCAGCGTACCGTTTATCGTATACGCGCCGTTTGCCGTCAGACCCGTCAGCTGCTCTGCCGCATAGTCAATCTCTCCGGCCGGGGTCGCCTCCGATGTTGGCACAAAAACATTCACTGTCACGCTTTGTGCTTCCGACACAAATGCTGTCGATGTCGCCTTCGTCCGTACGTAATACGTGTCCGGTGCAAGTCCTGTCACGGTTACGCCCGTTATACCAAGCCACGTCCCCGCGATATCTCTTTTGTACTCCATCGCCGTGGTTATGCCAGTCAATGTGCCATTTTCAGCACCTATTGCTGTCTCATCCGTCGCCGCCACACCAGTAGGTGCTGCCGGACGACTAGGAATACTCAACGTCTGCGCCGCACTATCTATAGTCGTCGAACCGTTGCCTTTCTTCACAATGCTCAGTGACGTGCCCAGCCAGCTGCTATCTATAGCCAGTTTACCATCTGCTGTCGCCGTTACTGCCAGCGTACCGTTTATCGTATACGAACCGCTTGCCGCCAGTCCCGTCAGCTGCTCAGCCGCATAGTCAATTTCTGCTGCCGGGGTCGATTCCGATGTTGGCACAAAAACATTCACTGTCACGCTTTGTGCTTCCGACACAAATGCTGTCGATGTCGCCTTCGTCCGTACGTAATACGTGTCCGGTGCAAGTCCTGTCACGGTTACGCCCGTTATACCAAGCCACGTCCCCGCGATATCTCTTTTGTACTCCATCGCCGTGGTTACGCCAGTCAATGTGCCATTTTCAGCACCTATTGCTGTCTCATCCGTCGCCGCCACACCAGTAGGTGCTGCTGGACGACTAGGAATACTCACCGTCTGCGCCGCACTGTCTAAAGTCGTAGAACTGTTACCTTTCTTCACAATGTTCAGTGACGTGCCCAGCCAGCTACTATCTATAGCCAGCTTACCATCTGCTGTCGCCGTTACCACCTGCGTACCGTTTATCGTGTACGAACCGCTTGCCGTCAGTCCCGTCAGCTGCTCAGCCGCATAGTCAATCTCTGCGGCCGGAATTGCTTCCGATGTTGGCACAAACGCCACAACCGTTACACTCTGTACTTCTGAGGCAAACGCCATCGAAGTCGCCTTCGTCCGGACGTAATACGTATCCGGCGAAAGCCCTGTCACGCTTGCGCCCGTTATACCAAGCCACGTCCCCGCGATATCTCTTTTGTACTCCATCGCCGTGGTTACGCCAGTCAATGTGCCATTTTCAGCACCTATTGCTGTCTCATCCGTCGCCACCACACCAGTAGGTGCTGCCGGACGACTAGGAATACTCAACGTCTGCACCGCACTGTCTAAAGTCGTCGAACCGTTACCTTTCTTCACAATGTTCAGTGACGTGCCCAGCCAGCTACTATCTATAGCCAGCTTACCATCTGCTGTCGCCGTTACTGCCAGTGTACCGTTTATCGTGTACGACCCGCTTGTCGCCAGTCCCGTCAGCTGCTCAGCCGCATAGTCAATTTCTGCTGCCGGGGTTGCTTCCGGCAATGCCGTGAACAGCGATACAGCTACCGTCATCGGCGAACCGCTGATCTTGTACCCGCTTGGCGAATTTACCGCTACCGATACGTCACCTTCAGTTATCACCGAAGTAAGACCGATGCTCCATTCTGTCCCTGACCCGCTCAAAGCTCCTTTTACAGCAGAACCAGCGCCATCTGTAATTGTAATATCGCCTGCCGTCAGCCCGGCAATCGCAGTATCGAAGGTCAGATCAATTTTCGTCGATGTTGTTGTTCCGGCTACGCCGTCAGCTGCCGCTGACAGCAGCACAACCGGAGTTGAAGTCTCTGTATCAAACAGCTTCCCCTTTATTCTATAGTGACTCGCATCCGTATTATCTGTTTTGATGAGAACAACCTTATCGCCGAAGGCGGGATACAAAGCGAATTTCGGATAATATTCTACAGCGAACATCCAGCTGTCTTCATCATATCCCTGAAATACCACCGGAGCGGAATCTACAGGCTGATCTGAGGTTAAGACCAGGTTGCCTTCATAATCATAGTAGTTCAGGTAAGCATACTGAGTTCCTGACCACTCTGTACCGTAGTTGTATGCATCGTTGATGGCTTCATTAGAGGTGGGATCAGTGCTTACTGTTACAAAACCCGGCAGTGCACCGTTCTTATAGATTGCAGCCGAAGCTTCCCCCAGGGAACCGCTTATCGTAAATCTGCCTTGGCTATTCCCCTCGTTATCATATAAGGAGACCGTAGAGCTATCATTAACCCAGTAATATTGGCTGAGCATGAAATTCCCGTTATTTAGCGTAGACAGATACAGCTGTCTCTCATTCGTTCTTGCTCCTACATCAATTGTTCTTAAGAGTGTTCCGCTGTTGCTGAATAGCTTCAGATAAATATTATCGTTCGAGGGCCCCGAATTGTAAGCAACCATATATACACCATCTCCGGCGGATACATAAGACATGCTCGCATTAGCATCTACCAGAAGTGTTTCACTTGTAACAGGCGAACCCGCAGCGGTGAACACACGGGTAACTGTGCTCTTATTGTCGTTTCTTTGCCAGGAGAAGGCGATGTTACCATCGGACAATTCTGCTATCGATACATTACGTGTAAGCTGCGGCGGAAGACTTCCATCACTAAATGTATTAATCTGAGTCTGGGCGGTTACTTTGTGCCCCTCTTTGTTAAGTACCATGAAATAGGTGTTAGGAGTGCTCTCCTTCACTGTCCCCAATTGCAGATTATGGTCATTAGAGTCGCTTTTATTGTAAGTAATTAATAGATTACCGTTATTTAGCGCAAGCATACTCACATAAGTCATTTTGTAATAAGTGTCCATTAAACTGCTCAGATCCACATCCGTGATCAGCATTCCTGCACTATCAAAAACCCTCAAAAAATTAGATGAAACAAAAACATTACCTTCATAGACAAATGAATTCAGCAACACTGCCGTACTTCCGTCCTGAAGACCTTGGGCAGTGGAAATATTTTTGCCCGCATTGTATGTTGCCGGAGGCTCGATAACAAAGTCCTTTGTTTCCGTGAATGAAGGCATCGCCGCGTATGCGCGGAGTGACATCAGGGGCAGCAGCCCAATGACCAGCACCAGAGCCAGTCCTATTTTGCCTACCTTGCCTATCTTTTTCAACATTTCGTTCCTCCTTGTCGAATGAGTATCTTTTATAAATTGATAACGTTTCCGTATGAGCGCACAACAAAAACTCTTAGTCTACTTTATCGACATTTCGTATGAATAAGTTTAATTTTCGACAAACAATCGTAGTAATTAGCCTGATTCACATGACTTTTATTATTGCTTTATAACAAAAAGACCCAAGCATCCATGCCTAGGCCCTATGTCTATATCTATTCCGGGGTAACCCTATCATTGGATTCCGCATTTACTTCTGGTTCCTCTTTTTGGCATCTGCAAGTATTTATTGCTATAGTAGAATGGTGCCTGGCATGTGATCAATCAGAAGGTCATCATAATTAACTATGGATGGGGAGGGCTTCCTTTGCAAGAGCTGTTTAAGACGATCATCAAGCAAGACGTGAAACCTTTTTTCTCCGCACAGGGCTATCGTACAAAAGATCTGAATTTCTACAAAACAGAAGGCCAACTCAGCTATAAAATCAATATCCAGAAATACAAGTACAATACACACAAGCAACTCAGCTTCTATGTGAATTACAGTCTTCATTCCGAAGAGCTTGCACAATATAGGCCTGCTTCGTCTCTGGGCTTGCCTCACTTCTATGTCCGGATCAGGAACATCGTCCCCGCCGCCCCGGAACGCTACTTCCTGACGCCGGAGGTAGATGTGGACAAGTTCACGGCAGACCTGCTGCTCCATTTGGATCAGGGTCTTCAATTCTTGTACACCTTAACCGATGCCAGGGCCATTATTGAATACTATATGCAGCGGACAGCACTGCATTTAAGTGAGGAGACCTTGGGGTTCCTGCTGGATACAGGGGATACAGAGACTGCGGAGCAATACCTGAAGCAGCTCCAAGCGAAATACGGCGCCGAGAAGCGCTGGGCGATCTTGGAGAAGAAGTATGCAGCGGTTTGGGAGAAATACGGGCTGAAGCTTTAGCGTTAGCACATTGGGTTCGGTTTTTCGCATACATTCGGCCCGTGCGCACTCGCACCAACCCTACACAAATAAAAGGGCTTCCCGCTCTCGTAAGGAGACGCCGGGATAGCCCTTGTTCAATATACATCTATCTGCACAGGTCAGGATAGATTCTCCGACATCAGTGTAAACCCTTCAATTACAGCATCCTCATCAATCTCAATCAGGATACAGCGTTTCCCCTGATAATTCACCTGTCTCACATACTTCAGATCCTGCGGGCTGACCGTAATCGAAGCTACCTTTGTATCGATCTTGATCGATTTGGACGTGAATTTCGGGATCACGCTGTTTGCTTTCATCTCATAATTCTTATCGTCGACGATGGTTTCGAACGCGCGCTCTACCTTCTCCATCGTCACTTCCTCTACACCGCTTGCCTTCAGCACACGCTCTACATCCCGGTAATCGAGCTTCGGCGGCTCTTCCTCATCCTCATGGTCCTCGATGACCTGATGAATACTTTCATATACCTGCGCAATGGTCGCCACATCGAGTTGTTCGCCCGTTATTTCCTTTACGATATCCTCAAAGATGGATCTCTCTTCCATGGCTGTCACGGACCGCTCCGCATTCAGCACCTGTTCGATGAAATGAGGGTTCGGATTATTCGAGCTCCCTGTACAATACAGGATACGATTAATATCCGAATAGTTGTCCGTTACACTCGGGTAGAAGAAACCTTGCTCCGGCGTGCTAAGCTTGATGATCGGATCAACCATCACATTGTATTTGAATTCCCGCTCCACGTAATCGAACAGGAGGGTTTTGCGCTGCTGCTCCGTGGAGTTCACACTGCATAGGATGAACGGATGTGAGAACATCTCATCCTTGCCGGTTTCTTCGGCTTCATCATTCCGGGCCTTGGTCGGCCGGAAGTATTGTCCGCGGACAAACGTGATTACCGCATCCTTCTCATACTTGACGTCCACCAGCATTTTATCTACCAGCATCAGCATCAGGTCCTGCCATTCTTCCGGATCTCCCGTCACCAGCCCCTGATGAAGCATGACCTGCGACGGCTCCTCCGCTTCTTCAAGGAACTTCAGCTCGAACAGTTTATGATCCAGCTCCCCGGTCAGCAGCTTCCGGAAATTCGCCATATACAGCTCCTGCTTTTCGCGGTCCAGCATGGCGAACGGCTGACGTTCACAATGGTAGATCTCATTGGTTTCCTTCATAATATACACGTTCAGAATATCGAACAGATGCAGCTGATCGTGGTCCATCTTAAATTGCTTACGTATATGTGCGGCTTCTTTCTTTATCATGTTCTGGGCACAGCTCCTATGAAATAAATTGGTTTAATCAGTATAAACGATATAAAAACCCTTCGCCAGAAGGGTTTTTATTGCCGGTTCTGTTCAGTTGTGTACACACGCCACAGGAATCTACGGTTCCGGTTCGCTCTGATTGCTGTTTTCTCTGCCCCTGCCGCTCAATCATTCCCAGATAGCGGTCAAGCGAGCCCATCCTGCCTGCTCCTTTCCTTTGCTTAATTATTGCCCCGTCCCTCTACCGCCGCCTGCGCCCCCCCGGCCACCTCCACCGCCGAACCCGCCTCCGCGTGATTCCGTGATTTCAGTGATTTGTTCGCCATTAACTGTGACAGTGCCGCCATTTAATTCAGCTGTACCATCCGCATCAAAAGCGGAAGTCGCTTCTACATTAATGGTCCCGCCATTAATATAAATATCACCATTTGAATCAAAGGCATCCGTATCCCCGCTAGCCATACTTACATCAATCGTACCGCCATTGACCACAATTGATGCGCCGGAACTAACTTTGGGTGTAGCATTTATACCGTCATCAGTCGCATACAACGTAAGCTGACCCTCATTTACAATAATATTATTTGCCTCAATACCTTCTACTGCACTCTTAATGTTGATGATTCCGCCATCGATTTGCACCAGGTTATTGCCGGTAATGGCATCGTCAGCAGCAGTGATTGTTAAGGTGCCGCCTTCAATATAAATATTACCAAGGGTAGTATCCTCTTCGTTCTCGCTATGCAATCCATCCTTCTGTGTATCAATCGTGATCGTTCCATCATGGATCATAATCGCATCATTCGCTTCTAATGCATCCGCAGAGGATTCTATGGTATACACGCCTCCGGTAATTTTGAGATCATCCTTGGAAGAGATCCCATTTCCTTGACCCGATACAATATCTAAGGTTCCGGTTCCATTCAGGGTCAGATCTGCTCTTGAGAAAATAACCGCATCCAGATTGGTCTCCCCATCCGCTACATAGCTTCCGGATACCTCCATATAGTTCTCACTGTCCGTGGAGGTAACGAATACCTTATCCGCAGCTTTCACATAAATGGCAGGTGCATCTTCATTGGTTATACTCACACCGTCAAGAACGATTTGAATTTTGGCATCGTCGGCAGCCTCAACCGTTACCGTCACATTGTCCACATCACCACTCAAAACATACACGCCTTCCTCACTCAGTGTCACATCCTGATTGCTTTCCAGATTCATTGGTGTTGCAGCGGTAAGATCCGCCGACTGCTCCAAGTCCCGGTCACTGAATAATTCCGCGGTGTCTAGAGCGGCTGCTTCCGGTGTTTCAACAACAGTACCTTCTTCTGCTGCGGATGTTGCGCTTGGTGACACGGTCTGAGCTACAGATGGAGTGGTTGCAGCAGCAACCCCGCTGCCTTCTTGTGCATTAGAGCATCCTGCGGCAGATACGGTAAGTACTGCGGCTAGAGCAATGACACTTATGCTGTTCAGCTTTATAATTTTCATGGATTAACACTCCTCGTATAGTTAGTAGTCATCTATAGGCTGTTTATCGTTCAATAAGCATTAACGCTACCTGACTTATTCCAAGCATAAGCCATAACACTTAAATCAAACTTAAACCGCGAAAACTAAACTATATATGACAATAGATGTCATTCCCATACTCTATAATGAAGCTGTATTCAACAAAGGAGGTAACCACGGAATGAGGAGTTTACAAGGGAAAATCGCTTTAGTAGCCGGAGCTACCAGGGGAGCTGGCCGGGGGATCGCTACCGAGCTAGGGGCAGCTGGCGCAACGGTATATGTGACAGGAAGATCGACGCTAGCCCAACGTTCCGAATATGACCGTCCTGAAACCATAGAAGAAACGGCTGAGCTTGTCACCCGGGCTGGCGGTCACGGAATCCCGGTTCAGGTCGATCATCTGGACCCTGTCCAGGTAGAGAAATTGGTCAATCGCATTGAAGAGGAGCAAGGCCGGCTCGACATTCTTGTGAATGATATCTGGGGCGCCGAAAAGATCATCGAATGGAATGTTCCGTTGTGGGAGCATTCCCTTGAGAAGGGGCTGCGGATGTTACGGCTCGCGATAGATACCCATCTCATTACAAGCCATTACGCGCTCCCTCTTCTGATTAAGAATAAGAATGGGTTAATTGTAGAGATGACGGACGGAATTGCTGAATACAACAATCAGAATTACCGGGTGTCAATGTTCTATGATCAGGCCAAAACCTCCGTGACCCGTATGGCCTGGGCTCTTGCCCAGGAGCTTAAGCCTTATGGCTGTACAGCGGTAGCACTCACACCAGGCTGGCTTCGTTCGGAGATGATGCTCGAACACTATGGGATACAAGAAGATAACTGGCGGGATGCTGCTGCCAATGAGCCTCACTTCATCATCTCGGAATCCCCACGTTATGTAGGCCGGGCCGTCGCTGCTCTTGCTCAAGACCCCGAATTATCCAGATGGAACGGACGGTCACTCTCAAGTGGAGAGCTGGCACAAGTCTACGGGTACACAGATATGGACGGCTCCCAGCCGGATTGCTGGCGTTACATGGTCGAGGTCGTAGATGCCGGTAAACCGGCGGATGCTGAAGGATACAGATAAAATACAAAAACCCGGGCGCTGAACGCATCCGGGTCTCCTTATATCAACCTGCCCTATACTGATTCTGGAACAGCAAATTATAGGCTTCGTTCCGGTTAAACAGGTTCTCATGGGTATCGAAGGCTGCGACCCTGCCCGCTTGCAGAACCATTACCTTGTCGCAGTCCAGAATGGAAGATAGACGGTGAGCAATGGAGATCATGGTTTTCCCCGATGACAGGCTCTTGAGTTCGCTAATGATGTCACTCTCATTCTCGCTGTCCAGCGCACTTGTGCTTTCATCGAAAATAATGATGTCCCTGTCCTGCAGAAAAGCACGGGCAATCGATAACCGCTGTCTCTGGCCTCCGGAGAGCTTCACACCCTTTTCTCCAATGATCGTATCCAATTGATCCGGCAAGGTGTCAATGAAATCATATATACTCGCCCTGCGGCAGCACTCTATCAATTCCGCGTCGGTTGCCCCGGCCTTGGCCAGCAGCAGGTTGTCTCTAATCGACATATTGAACAGAACGGGTTCCTGCACAACAATACTCACTTTGTCGGACACACTCTCACTGTTCACCGAAGAGATATCTGTGCCGCCAATGCTTACCGTTCCCCCTTGCGGTTCCATCTGCCCTGTCAACAGCTTGGCGATGGTGGATTTGCCGCTGCCGCTTTGTCCAACAATCGCCAGATGCTCCCCCTTACCCACAGAGAATGATATACCGTCAAGCGCAAATGAATCGTTCCCCTCATAGGTGAATTTCAGCTGGTCAACATTGATATCTGTTCCTTCAATCTTCTTATAAGGCTTCTTAGCTGCTTCTATATTTAGAAGCCCGATCACTTTACCGATACTCACCGAGTCATTCTTGAAGTTCATTATGGAATTACTAATGTTCTCGATGTATCCGAAAAACTGCCCGTAAAAGCTGATAAACACAAGCAGCACACCAACCTCCGAGTAGCCTTTGATGACAAATAATCCGCCGATAAAATAGATGAACAGCTGGGTAATGAAATTCTTGGTGAAGAACGAATAGGTAATCCCCAGATGCATATAGAGCTGGTTAAGAAACCACACATGCCTGATCTTCTTGTAATGTCCGTTTAGCTCAGCCGATTGGGTGTCTTCAAGATTATTGGTTTTGATATCCTTCCAGTTTTGAAAGTTGGAGTGTAAAAAGGATTCATACTGAATCTGCAGTTTCCAGAGCTCTTCTCCGGTAAGCTTCGCTTTCCCTCCCAGAAAATTAACCGTTACCAAAGAAACCGGAACAAAAATAAAACTGATGAGCGCAATCCGCCAGTCATAGCATAGTAGAATTACCGCTAACGCCACAGCATAAACAACAGCGTAGATAAAATCTAAGATATGCGTCTCGAAAAATTTCCCGGCAATTGCCGAATCGTTCTCAATCCGGCTCTTAACATCGCCAATGCTATATTGGCTATAGTCATCGTTATCGAGGCTGATAAGCTTTTTGAGCAGTTTATTCTTGATTCTCAGATCATACTTCAGCATTAACTGGTTAGAAAACCGCTTACTGACGGCAATCCCGGTTGTAGTAAGCAGGAAAACCGCCAGATACCCGCTGATGATTAGCCAAAGCTCATTCAACTGCTTATCTACCAAAACGCGGTTAACCAATAACGAGTACAAGAACAGGGGGATCAGCCCGAATACTAAGCTCCATATCTTGAACATCCCCAGCGCAAGGAGCGGTTGTCGGATACCGTCTATTTCCCGGGTTAAGGCCTTATAGGTGTCCCATCGTTTCATACAGCTTCACCTCCTGCATACTGTTCGCTGAATAAGTC
The DNA here is from genome assembly GCF_037963255.1 of Paenibacillus sp. FSL H8-0259. Classification (NCBI taxonomy): domain Bacteria; kingdom Bacillati; phylum Bacillota; class Bacilli; order Caryophanales; family Paenibacillaceae; genus Paenibacillus; species Paenibacillus sp. FSL H8-0259. Next base: position 931,742 of record NZ_CP150147.1, on the reverse strand, counting down.
TATGTATGTTGGATTGCTAGTAATCAGTACGTCGTGAGTATCGTAGCCTTTGACAACACCGTCTGCTAACACCGCGATTCTATCACAGCTCTGGATGGTGGAGAACCGGTGGGCGATGATGATCAGCGTCCGGTCCTGCGAGAGCTCACGCATTACTTTCCGGATCAGCGCTTCGTTCCGGCTGTCGAGGAAGGATGTAGCTTCGTCGAAGATCAGAATCTTCGGATTCTTGACTAAAATCCTGGCGATTGCCAGACGCTGCTTCTGCCCGCCGGATAATTCCTGCCCTCCCGTCCCCAGCAGAGTATCCAGTCCGTCCGGGAAGGTCATGACCACATCATACAGAGCAGCCTTCTTGATCGCTTCTATCAGGGCTTCATCATTATCCTTAAGATTTGTAAATGAAAGATTGTAACGCAAGGTCTGATCGTACAGAATAGTCTCCTGATGGACAATCCCCACCTGGCTCCGCAAGCTATGCAGGTTATAGTCATTAACATTTACACCGTCGATCAGAAGCTCGCCGCTGTCCACTTGATACAGATTGTAGAGCAGGTTGCCCATCGTTGTTTTACCCGCACCGCTCCTACCGACAATGCCGATCGTGCTGCCTGCATCGACGCGGAGATTGAACCCGTTCAGAACCTGTCTGTCTTGGCTGTATCCGAAGGTGACATTATTAAATTCAATCAGGCCCTCTTTTATGGGCTGCGGAGGCTGGTTTTCCCGGTAATCCTCTTCATCCTCATTCAGAATATCCACGACACGCTGCAGGGAGACCCTCTGCCCCCAGACATCGGTAATTTTGCCGTTAATGGAGCTGAAGTAATTCACGGCCATATTGAAATAGCTTATCGCGGCTACAAACACACCGAGCTGCATTTGGCCTTTAACAATGAAATAGGCGCAGATAATAAATATGAGCAATTGTGCGGCAAGCGTGATGAATGCATTCACCCTTTCTGTGGTCACTCCGATTTTTCCGTTTTCCACATTCATTTTATGAATGGCAGCCGTTTTCCTTAGATAAGTGCTTGTTACTTTTTTACCTGCGCTAAGGATTTTGACGTCCTGCAGATTCTTCACAATTTCGAATAAATACGAGGATAGCTTTCCCTGTTCCGCCCGAAGCTCCTCGTTTACCTGTTGCGCTCTGGTCTTGAAATATTTCGAGGCAAAAAACACGGCGGGAACCAGAACAACCGTAAAAGCGCCCAGCAGTATATTGTAGTAAAACATAAAACAGACAGCGAATAGGATATGCAGCAGGTTGGAGTATCCCCACAGTCCGCTCCAGAAGACGAGATTCATTATATCCGTAGCGTCGTGGTTCATCCGGCTGATCATATCCCCGCTGTACATCCCGGAGAGGTCTTTGCCTTTTTTATGTAATATCTTGTTGAACAGAGCCCGCCGGATATCGAAGACAAACCCGGTCATCATCTGCGACGAAATAAGATTGTTTAACGTTGCAACAACAAACTGATTGAACAAGAGTATGCCGGCATAGACCAGACATAGATCCAAGAAGGCGCTCATGTCCTTATCATAAAAAGCGATATTGATCATCTTCCCGCCCAGGAACGGATAAATCAGGTTGACCATCGTCATCAATGTTGTGATCATGAACCCGCATAGAAAAACCCATTTGTGCATCCGCACAAATTTCATGACCCATTGCCTCTTTGTCATAGACTCACGCAGCCCCTTCCATATATTCACAAAAGGTATTGTAGCACAAACGTTCGCATATAAGAAGCTCAAAAAAACACCTGCCAATGACAGGTGTTAGGGATGCAACAACCGGCTAAATCTAATAGAATCTATTGGGATTGGCACTACTCAGGCCAGCAAGGCGCGGGCTACCTGATCCACAATGCAATTGATGCCTGTCGGCCCATAGCAGCCGATCCATGTAGCGGCATCCACCGGGTATATATGCTGCCGTTCATCTGCATCCAGCAAGCCCCGGGCGTTCTGCTCGGTCACAGCCAGGTTATCCTGCAGCAGCTCGTTGCTTAGCCAAAAGTAGTGGCTGGCATGCACTGCCGGCAGCCTGTCGACGGAAATATGATACGCCGTGTCGGAGGTATCTGCGACGAATAGCGGAGCAGGCAGACCCAGGTCGCGGTACAGCACAGCGCCTGTGCGGTGCGAAGCCGTATGTACGCGGACCAGTGACTCCCGCGGGCGGATCAGAGCCACGCTCTTGCCTGCCAGCACCGGGGCAAGCTCTTCTGAGAGCAATGCCGTGCGGCGAAGGTAATCGGCAATAATACGTTCCGCCTCGGCCCGCTTGCCCGTCAGTTCACCGAGCAGGCTCAGAATCGTCTGCCAGCTCTTATTGCGCCGAAACATGATAGTGGGAGCAATCCGGCTTAAGCGTTCATAATGCGGATCATGCACCTCGGTACAGATAATCAAATCCGGCTGCAGCCGTTCCACAGCCTGCAGGTCCGGGTACTCATAGGTTCCGAGCATTTCCGTTGCCTTAAGCCTTTCCCGGATATATTGGGGGAATTTCAACACTGCACCGCCCAATCCTACACTTCCTGCGGGTGACAGCCCAAGGGCAAGCAAATGGTCAGCATATTGAACATCGAGTACAGCGATTCGCTGCGGAGAAGCAGTGACGTTATAATCGCCCCGCATATGACTGATCACCGGGTCCGGCAGCCCGGAATAAGCAGCGCCAGCACGGGGCTCTGAAGCGGCAGTCCGCCTGTAGAGCTGCGGGGGGACTCCATAATATTTCTTGAACGCCCTGCTGAAGTAATACATGTCGCGGTAGCCTGTTCTTTCAGCGATTTCGCCGATAGGAGCATCCGTATGACGCAGCATCCGCTCTGCGCTCTCCATCCGCAGCCGGATCACATATTCCATCGGGCCGAGCAGCTTCTCCTGCTTGAACCGCCGCTGCAGCTGTCTTGCACCGCATCCGGCAAGCGCAGCCAGCTCTTTAAGCTCCAGCTCCTGACGGTAATGCCCCGCTATATAGGCAGCAACAACCTCCACCATATCCGGCTCCCCGCCGCCCTGACCGCGTTCATGCTCCATAATAAGCTCGTACAGCATTCCTTGCAGCAGCGCATTGGCATGGAACCGTTCCAGCCCTTCTCCCCGGCTCCATTTGGCTGCGAGCTTGTCTGCCGTCTGGTGCAGCTCCACCGGATGCGCGGGATGATGAACAAACGAAGTGCGCAGCGGGTGGCTCTGCTGCGGGAACAGTACACGGGCGGCTCCCGCCATTGGAACAGCCTTGTAGAGAATAACGGTATAATGAATGTTCTCCGGTCCGGCAGTCATCGTAAATGCCGACCCCTTAACAGCGTGGCAGACAAAAGAGGCCTGGATATGGCGAACCTCGCCATTCATCACAAGCCTCCCTTCCCCGCCGCCTGCCAGCAACAACAGATTGGCTGACAATCCTGCTTCGCTCAGAACACCGCCGGGCGGCAAAGTACCGCTGCGTACGTCAAGCGTCTTGATCGCCGTATCACTCCATAAACTTGCCTGCTCCTGCAGCGGCATTTCTCTCATCTCCTGACAATAGCATCCTTTTGCTAACGGACGACCTGTTGTCATTTTAATTGAGATTCATTCTCATTGTCAATTTTCGGGCATTTCCTGCAATACTCCCCTGACATCCGGTAATAGAAGCAGCAGGTGCTGCGCTTGTTCTTCGCAACCGTCGTCTCGTCATTATGCTCTGTGAACCGGGTAAACGGATTGCGCCTTGACCCAAACAACTCTCCGGGAGCCGTCCGGGTCAGAAAAGCGAAATCGGCTTGCGTCCGCTGCCTGTCTTGCCCGGATTCGTCTGTTCCAGGAGAATATAGCGGGGCAATGCGCACCATAATATTCTCCCAAAGCACCGCCATCGGGACGGGTCCTATGGCGGCAAGCGTCTGCAGCAGCGGGGGAAGCCGTACCGCAAAAATCTCCATAATGACCTCCTCCCGCCACGCTTCCCTGTCTTCCGGTGGCAATGCTGTTCGAAGCCCGTTCACCGCCAGGAAAGGAAAATGCGTATCCCCATTAAACTCCGGGGAAGCCGGATGATAAAGGAAGCTTGTATCCAGCGGAAAGGAGACTTCCCGGTTATGAAAGGTCATCGCAGCCAGCAACGGCGCGATCCACAGATAGCCGATCCGCTTAGCCAGCATAGAAGCCGCAACCTGCATATCCGGCGCGCCGATATAATCCTTAAGCCAGCTTACATATTCGCGGCATGCCGCTTCTTCCTGCAACTGGCTCAGGGCAAGGGTGCGGATGCTGTCTTTAGGCGGACCGCCCAGCCGCAGCCGGTATTCCTCCGCCATGTCCCTCCAGGAGGCCGAAGACAGATAGTTGTCCATTTCAATGCGTTCCCAGCAGTGCTTCCGAGGCCTGATCTACAATAATATTGAGTGCAATGGGGCCATAGTAAGCGATCCAGAGCGTTGAATTCACGTCATAGGCACGGTTATTCTTGACGGCATCAAGTGATTTCCAGACCGGGCTGCCTGCCAGAGCCTCTGCCTCTTTGGCGAACAAATCATCCGACAGCAGGAAATAATGATCTGCTCCGACATCAGCGACTGTCTCCATCGAAATTTCAACGGAGGTGTCATCTTTAATCTCCTGAACGAAGGCCGGGGCATTTAACCCCAAATCCTCATAAAGAATGCTTCCGGTCCGGTGTTCGGGACCATGTACACGGATACCCTCCGGTCTCGGACGAATCAGCGCTACGGTTTCATCGCCCAGCTTCGCCGCCAGTTGCTCCCGCAGTCCGGTGATTTTGTCCCCGTAAGCCTGACGCACCACCTCTGCCTCCGCCTGCTTACCTGTTATCGCACCGATGACAGCCAGCGTATCCCGCCAATCCTCGTAGAAGTCGAGCACCACTGTAGGCGCAATTTGACTGACGCTGTCATATACCTCCTCCTGAAAGTCGGTCATCAATATAAGGTCCGGATTCAGCGCCACAATAGCCTCAAGATTGGGCTCATCCCGTGTGCCAAGGACCTTCACATCACCCAATTGGGCGTTCAAATATTCCGGAAATTCATCCTTCGTCCCAGCCACAACGCTGCCCGCCGGGCGCTCCCCAACCGCTATCAATTGATCGACGAATTTCACATCAAGCGCTGCAATCACCTTTGGCTTCTCCGTCAGTGTATATTCGCCCTTCAGGTGTGAGATCGTTACCGGAAAAGCTGCAGCAGCCTGCGCCTCCGGCGACGACTGAGCCTCTGTATCCGGTGGCGCCGACGGCCCCGCTGAAGCTGCAGCAGACGGCTGTGCGGCTGTGCCCCCATTAGTGTCTCCACCAGTGCCGCATGCCGTCAGCACTAGTATCAATGCCAGCATCCATACCATTAATAGTCCTGATTTCTGAGCGGCGTATACCCTGCTGCCGGTTGTCTGCCTCTTTGCTGCTCTCTTCATGCTGACTCCCCCTTCTTATGTGATAATGATTTTCATTATCATATTCGTAAAGTGAGTATAATCGATCTGCCTGCTCCGTTTCCATGTACTTTTGCGACATTGCAGCCGGATTAATGCGACATTGTGTTCCATAGGAGCATGCTTCCTTTTACACAGTATCCCTTCGGGATTCCGATAATCCAATATAAAAAGACTGCCGACATTACCTTCGACAGTCTTAAGGAAGGGGACCTGCTCCCCTCATTAACTGAGTTAAATATTAATTACCCCATATTGCTGGGCAATCTGTTGTCCTTGTTTAATTTTCGCCCACTGTTCATCTTCCGTTAATTCATTGCCGCCATCACAGGACGCAAACCCGCATTGACGAGAAAGTAATAATCTATCCTTATTAATGATTTTCGAGACTTCATCAAGCATTTGAACTACACGGGCCTCATCGTCAAGCGTATTGGTCTTAGAAGACAACAATCCAAGTACAATTTCTGTATCAGGCTTATCTTTGAACACCGCAAGCGCCTCAAGGGAGCCTGCACAGCTTGGTTTCCCGGTCGCGCGCAGCTGACCGAGCTGTTTGTCTCTGCCACGATGTCTCATAAAATTAGATCTATAGCGTAGAATAGTAGAGAAGATTGAGGCCGTTATACACGATATGCACCACGACCCCGGGCCAGATGGAACCCGTCTTACGGAACAGTATACCATTCAGGATGCCGACCATGAATGCGTCGAACAGGATGACGTTGAATCCATGAACGACGCCGAAGATCGCAGCGCTGCCAACCACACCGGCCCATGCTCCGTAACGGTTCAGCGCATTGGCAATAACGCCCCGGAATACAAACTCCTCGCCGAGCGGCGTGAGGATAGCGCCAGTGATAAGCAGAACGAAGAGTGAGAGCGCGCCACCTTGCGCTGCCGTCTGGAAGTCCGCTTGGTTGTTCAGCTCGGTGATGAAGTGAAAATATACCCCCTCTATAACGAAGCATCCGCCGAACGCGACAACACCGAGGGCGGCTCCCACAAGCAGCCATTTCCGTTCGATCGCCCGGAAACCGAAAGCGCGCAGACTTCGAACCCGCAGGGCGTAGGCTGCGAACAAGGCGGCGAGGCCAACAAGACCATTGCCTGCACCCCCGATGTTAATTCGCAAAATGGCTTGCTCGTCAGGGATTTGCGTCATCCAAAGACCGAGCATAACTATGCCGATCAGATAGAGCCCCAGTGCAGTTAGGGTCTCTGGCCAGCCAGGTCGGGCTTGGGGCATAGTGGACGTGGAAGAGCTAATTACCTCCATGAGTTCCTTTTCAGTTTCAGACAATTTTTGAACCTTTTTCACGGGTGTACACCTCTTTGCATCGTTATGCGTAGATAACGACTTATTTAGTATATAAGTTGAACTAAAGGGTTTTTTTTCATATCATCGAATAAAGAACTTCAACCTACGCTAGCTGCGGTGGATGAAGTCAAGCAACAAGCCTTCACAGAAGTAACTTTTCCTACTTTGAAAAAAGTTAATGGACGAGAAAACCCCTCACTTGCTCTTCAAAGATGAGTCGATGATCCGCGATTACCAAGCGCTTCAGCATACGTGGTTGCTCAAAGGCAAGCAACGTGTCATCCAGACAAGAGGCAAACATCGTGGTGTTAAACGATCACGGCCGTCCCGCTTACGGCAACCATCAGCATGCCATCGCGAATGACTTCATAATCAATGTCGACTCCGACAATCGTATTAGCTCCCATCCCTGAAGCTTTCTGAGTCATCTCAGCAAATGCCGTATCTCTCGCTTCCTGAAGCTTGCCTTCGTAAGCGCCCGAACGCCCCCCTACGAGGTCGGTAATCGAAGCCTTAAAGTCTCTGAATACGTTGGCTCCTATAATGACTTCACCAGTGGCAATGCCCAGATACTGCCTTATCGGGGAGCCTTCAATAGTTGATGTAGTGGTTATAATCATAAATTATCCTCCTCAATTGGTCTGGCTATAGGGTAATACTTTTGTTGACTAGGGACGATCTTCTCATAAACCAATCCTTTGTATGTTCGAAGAGCTTTCTCACCCCTATCCTACCAGCCCCAATGAAACAGAACCTAAACGGATAGACAAACATCAGCTTAATTTCACTCCCGCCGTTTAGGTTCTGTTAAAGTGATTATGCTACTATGGAAATGGGTGAAAACAATGACAAATCTATCCGATTTTAAAATCGCAATCGTCGACGACGAGCCTTCGATTGTCACGATGCTGCAAATGGTGCTTCGCAGGGAAGGGTTTCATCAGCTGTACGCGGCTTCCACCTGTGCGGAAGCTCTCGATTTAGCGAAGCGTGAAGCCCCCGATATCCTCCTGCTCGACATCATGCTCCCCGACGGCAGCGGCCTGGAGCTCTGCTCCAAGCTCCGCAAATACGGGAATCCGCATATTTTGTTTCTGACGGCCAAGGCTTCCGATCTCGATGTCCTGCGAGGCTTCGCTATGGGCGGGGACGATTATATCACGAAGCCCTTCAATCCTCTGGAGGTGGCCGCAAGAATTCAGGCACGCATACGCCGACTGGAGCCAGAAACCCCGGCGTCCAGTCCGGCGAAACGGCCCGATCCGGGGATTTATCGGTTTGGCCGCTTCACCGTCAACGAGGTGGAGGGCGAACTAATCGTGGAGGGACAGCCAGTTCCTTGCCCCGCGCAGGAGTTCCAACTGCTGCTGCACTTCTGTAAGTTTCCCGGCATCGTATTTTCCAAAACACAGCTCTACGACAAGGTTTGGGGGATCAACGGACAGGGCGATGATTCGACGGTAATGGTGCATATCCGGCGCATCCGAGAGCGGATCGAGATCGACCCCGGTAATCCGAAGCTGCTGCTTACCGTACGCGGGCTTGGCTACAAGCTGGTGAAGGAGCCGCAGGAGCGATGAAGATCCAACAGCGCATGGCCTTCCACTTCACGTATCAATTGATTTTTTATGCCCTGCTTATGGTGGCTATCACTCTGGTTGCCTGCATCTTGTTTTTCCAGAACATGACGAGTAATGAGATACGCCGGAACTTTCCGGTTGGCGTCCTGCAACAGATCGCTCAAGAAGCTCATTACAAGGACGGGATGGTTCAGATCTCCCCTGAGTGGGACAAGCTCATCGAGGAAAAAGGCATGTGGCTACAGGTTGTCAGTGCCGAAGGAGAGGTGATCTACGCCGTCAATACAACTCCGCACCATACGCTGCCGGCCTCCTACTCCATCGCTCAACTGCTCGATATCCAAGAGACACGGACGTTTGGGACGTATGCCGTACACACTCAGCTTAATTTTGCTTTCCAAGACCCGCTTCTGTATATGCTGGGCTATCCTAGTCCTGACCTTGACCAGCTCGTTGCCTGGTTTCATGCCTACGGGCAGCATGGAATCGTGCGTAGCGAAGCGGTTTCCCACTTGGACCGGCGGCTGCGCAAAACCGGCAGCTATCTGCAGGTGATCGACCCCGAGAGCCATATCGTACAAGGCATCGGCGATGGAGCATACGTGCAGAAGGCGTATCGACAGCTGGATATCCTGGCCATCCAGCAATCGCCCAGCAACTATGACACGAATATTGTCGCCCATCGGGACAAGCTGAGCGGAATGACGTGGATTCTCTATACACCCCATGCAGCGGGAGCCCCTCTGAAGCATCCTGTGATGGAAAAGGCAACGCGTGGACTCGTCCGGATTACAGTTCTGATCCTGCTCTTGGCGCTGCCGATCTCCATCTGGCATGGCTACCGCTACGGTCAGCCGCTGATTCTGTTTGCAGGCTGGTTCGAACGTATGGGCCGGGGACAGTACGACCAGGTACTGACCGCCAAGGACATGCGCAAGGTATTCCGCCGCAACGGCATGATGCGCATCCGCTACAGGCTCTATAAGGAAGTGATTGAATCCTTCTATCAGATGACTCATCAATTGGCTCAGATCGAGAAGGAACGCGAGAGGCTGGAAAAGGCGCAAGCGGAGTGGATGTCAGGGATTTCCCACGATCTGCGCACACCACTGGCCACAATTCAAGGTTATGGGTATATGCTGGAGAGCTTGCCTGAGCAATGGAGCCAAGAGGAGATGCGCATCATGGGCTCGACGATCCGGGAAAAGGGGGATTATATGCTGGAGCTGATCTCCGACTTCTCATTGATTCATCAGCTCAAGCAGGGCGATTCGATCATGAAGTTTCGGGAGATCGACTTGGTTGAGCTGGTGCGCTGCTCCGTACTGAAGTACGTCAACGGCGCCATGATGTCTGAGTATCAGTTTCACTATGTTGGGGAGGATTGTCCCTTGCTGATACAGGCCGATGAAACCTGGCTGATGCGGTTGATGGACAATTTGCTGTCCAACGCCGTGAAGCATAACCCGCCTGGCGTAGTTGTCAACGTCTATGTCGGCAGGATGAACGACAAGGTATGCATACGAGTAATCGATAATGGCAAAGGGATGGACGAGGAAACACTGCATCATTTGTTCAATCGCTACTACCGGGGAACGAATTCCGATGAATCGACGGAAGGATCCGGGCTCGGGATGAGCATCGCCAAAACCATCGTGGAAGCGCATGGCGGCGAAATCCAGGTAAAATCCAAAGTGTGGCAAGGCACGATAATTGAGATCTTATTGCCCAACTGAGCGTTTGGCTGGGAATGATTCTTCCCTGTATGTACTCCCAACATTGAACACGATTCCACATGTGTGGAGTAAGCAGAGTCAACACATACAACAACAAATTAACGGGAACGCCTAAAAAAAACCTCCCGATAAAGAGAGTGCATTCCCACGCCGAACAATCAGAACCGAATAAAATCAACCACGCCATGCGCAATCATCGCTGAAGTCACATCCCGCTTCCACTGCAAATAAGCAAAATGCAGCCCGAAGAGCAGCCCCCATGTAATACTGCCCGTCACCCCACCCTTTTCATTCCGTCTCAAACATTGAATCGGACTCTCCTGATATACTGCAAACGTACTTTCGAGTCTCATATTTGGAAGCTCCGTCCGTATCTCTGAAGAATTATCCATGAACAGCAATATAGCGTTCAATCCCCTGGAAGCCCCAGACAAAGTCCAGATGCCACATCGATTTGGAATATTCCCCATCCGTAAGAATGGACAGCCCATTCTTGCTCTCTTGCTCGACTACAGTCTGAATCGCCTCATCCTCACACTGCTCATAGCCCTGGAAATTATGGTAAAAAGGATAGCTAATATCATCCCGATGCTCAATTTGCTGTTTATATTCCAATCTGGTTATAGTGAAAGGTTATAGTGCGCCAGCCCGGATATCCAAGCTCTGCTCACTTCGTAAGACAATCGTAATACTTAGCTTAGAGAATCGTAAGCTCTCTTGCTTATGCTGTTCATGTAATCAAATAAAGCGATGGAGTGTGATAAACATGGTTAAAGGTAAACCAGGCAAAAGGTTAATGCTGACGGCGGTATTGGTGCTCTCTCTGGCGGTGTCCGGAATAGCCGGTGCGGCAGGAATGAAAACGATGAAAAAGAACGGCATGGAGCTAGTGAACTTAAGACAGGCGGCCGGGATGTACGGCTATAGCATCGAGTGGAACAGCAAAGACCGGTCCGTGTCCCTGGTTTACATGGACAAGATGATGGACGACGACAAGATGATGGACGATGGCAAGATGATGGATGACAGCAAGATGATGGACGATGGTATGAAGCCGATGGGCAAAATGATCAAGGTATGGATTGGATCGAAAAAAATTATGGTCGACGGTATGGCTGTCAGCCTGAATATGGCCCCTGCTCTCTACGATGGCAGCACTTATGTGGTGGACATGGTAGTTGCAGACTACATGAAGCCTGCCAAGGCTATGAAATAAGACGGACTGAGCTACCATCACCATATGCTATGATGGAGTCAAATGTATTTTTCCGGATATGGGGTGGGTTAGGGTGAATGAACGAATACTGGTCGCTGATGATGATTCAAATATTACCGATGTGTGCCGCAGATATCTTGAACGGGAAGGTTACCTGGTGATCACCGCCAAAGACGGATTAGAGGCGCTGGAGCTGTGGCGCAGTCAGACTCCCAGCCTGATTGTGCTCGATCTGATGATGCCGCATAAGAATGGCTGGGAAGTGTGCAACGAGGTTCGGCAGACTGAAGATGTCCCGATCATTATGCTGACGGCCCGCGGGGAGGAACAGGACCGTCTGATGGGGCTGACGATGGGGGCTGACGATTATTTGACCAAACCCTTCAGTCCAAGAGAACTCGTGCTGCGTGTGCAGGCGATCCTGCGCAGAATGCGGGTGGTTCAGGCATCGCCCGTTACCGCCGCTGAACACACCATTAAGTATGAAGGACTTACCGTGGACGTAGCGAAGCGTACGGTGGAGATCAGCGGGCAAGTGATTGACTTGACGGTCACAGAGTTCGAGATGCTGTACTTGCTGGCAAGTCATCCTGGCCAGGCGTTCTCGCGGACCCAGATTCTGAGCAAAATATGGGATTTCAGCTACGAAGGAGATACCACAACAGTTACCGTGCATATCCGGAGATTAAGAGAGAAGATCGAACAGACTCCCTCTGATCCGAAATATATCAAGACGGTCTGGGGAATAGGCTATAAGTTTGCGGGGGATGGCATCTAATGAAACTGCGTACGTATTTATTGTTGTCCAGCCTCACGGGGATTGGCGTATTACTCATCTGTTTATTCGTCAGCTACTCCAAAATGCTCCTCACCATCGATCAATTCTATTGGTTGTCTGGTATAACGGCCGGGGTAGGCTTGCTCTCCTTCATCCTGCAGCATTTGCTGACACGGCCGTTAGAGAAATCCATTGCACGGATTACACAGCAGACTGTGCGAATTGCCGAAGGGGATTTCCATACCGAAGTCCCCTTAATCGGCCCGCAGGAGTTCAAGCTATTGGCACAGCAATTCAATGTAATGAGCTTCAAGCTGAAGGAAAGCTTCGACAATCTGCACCATTCTGAATCCGCGCGCCGGGAGCTGATTGCGAATGTCTCCCACGATCTGCGGACCCCCCTCGCCTCTATTCAATCGTTTGTTGAAGCGCTGGAGGACGATGTCATTCAGGATGAGGTTACCTTTCAACGTTATCTGAATACCATCCGGCTGGAAACAAAGCGGCTCGGGGGGCTGATTCATGATCTATTTGAATTATCCAGTCTGGAAGCCAAAGGTGAAATCTTCGACCCGCTGCCTTGTCATGCCGATGAGCTGCTGATCAGTACGCTGGAGAGCTTCTCGTTTCACCTCGCGGAGAAGAAGCTGAACGTGGAGATTGATCTGCCGGATAAACTGCCTGCCGCTCTGATGATGCCTGCGCAGATTAAGCGGGTCTTGTCCAATTTATTGCAGAATGCCATTCAGCATTCACCTGTGGAAGGAAAGGTCATTCTGGCTGCCGCTGAAGAGGGTAAATACCTGCGAATCTCAGTGACCGATGAAGGCCAGGGAATTGAAGCGGAGGAGACCGCACGTATATTCGAACGGTTCTACCGGATTGATAAATCACGCAGCAAGAACAACGGGGGTGCCGGTCTGGGCCTCGCCATCGCACAATCAATTGTTGAGCTTCATGGCGGCGCAATTGGGGTGCACAGTGTGCAGGGAGCAGGCAGCTGCTTCTGGTTCACCGTTCCCATCTATAACGGGTCAGGGTAAGCAGCATTTATTAAGGTGGTGACTGATTTGGCCGGTGATTCAATATTTCTGTTCGGCGTATTCGGCGCAGGGCTGTTATCGTTTTTTGCGCCATGTATTCTGCCGTTGCTTCCGGTATATGTGTCTTATCTGTCAGGAAGCCTAGCAGACGGCACGAATCAGGGAGTGGCTGACACCAGTTCCTTCCGGTTTCGTTCCAGTTTTATGATGCGGACGTTATTGTTTGTGCTTGGACTATCTGTAGTCTTCATCTTACTTGGTTTCGGTTCCGGCATCCTTGGCAATATCATATCCAGCCCGAGATTCATTGCCATCTGCGGAGCTATCGTTATCTTATTCGGGATCTATCAGACAGGCCTCATCAAGTTATCTTGGCTGGAACGGGAAAAAAAACTATCCAGCAATCGTGTTACAAAAGGCGGATATATAGGTGCTTTCCTGCTCGGTCTGACGTTCAGCTTCGGATGGACTCCCTGCATCGGCCCGGTACTCGCAGGCATTCTCAGCATCGCTGCCGGTGAAAGCTCTCCAGCTTATGGAGGCTTCCTCATGTTTCTGTATACGCTCGGTTTAGCCCTCCCCTTCCTGGTCATATCCGTATTCTCGGAAGTTCTGGTGAAGCGGATTCGCCGCTTGTACAGATTCATGGGAGGAATCAAAATCGCGTCCGGCTGTATGCTGATTGTAATGGGACTGCTGCTTATGACAGACCGGCTGAATACGATTGTCGGCTGGATTCAATAAATCGCTAGGAGGGTTAGCTATGAGGAGTGCGTGGAAATGGATGGGATATGTCCTGGTGATTGGCGGAATGCTGTCGCTCCTGATGGCCTGTGGTACGAAGCCGAACGCACCCGCCGGCAATACCGGCTCCCCCGCTGCAATGGACAAAGGAAAGCCTGCACCTGACTTTGCATTACAGGATCTGAAGGGTAACTCTCTTCAACTGTCGGATCTACAGGGTAAGAAAGTGTATGTGAAGTACTGGGCTTCCTGGTGTTCCATCTGTCTGGCCGGACTTGAGGACCTGAATACCTTGGCCGGGCAAGAGAATGATTTCCAGGTGATCACGATTGTTACACCGGATTCCAAGGGAGAGAAGTCCTCCAAGGAATTTACAGAGTGGTTCAACAGACAGTCTTATGACAACTTAACCGTACTTTTGGATGAGGATGGGGTATGGGCCAAGAAATTTGAAGTCAGGGCATTCCCTACCTCCTTTTATATTGATGCAGACGGAAATCTAGTGAAATCACTCCCGGGTCATGCTTCCAATGAGCAAATTACCCAGACCTTCGGGGAAATGACGTCCACGGTCCGCACTGTCAAGACCACTCCCATTGCTGATAAGGATCTGCACAATCTGTACCTGGCGGGCGGCTGCTTCTGGGGTGTGGAGGCTTATATGTCCCGCATTCAGGGGGTTCAGGATGTAACCTCAGGTTATGCCAACGGGGAAGGCGAGAATCCGGCCTATGAAGATGTCATTCGCGGGGACCGGGGGTTCGCGGAGACCGTTCATGTGAAATATGATCCGAAGCAAGTGACGCTGCAGCAATTGCTGGAGTCTTATTTCAAAGTGGTTGATCCTACCAGCCGGAATAAGCAAGGCAATGATAGAGGCGTTCAATATCGGACAGGAATCTACTATTCGTCCCCAGAGGATGCAGCCATCATTCAGCAGGCCGTAGATCAGGAGCAGGCAAACTATGATAAGCCGATCGTAACGGAGGTTCTGCCTCTGAAAAACTATTATCTGGCCGAGGAGTACCATCAGGATTATCTGGAGAAGAACCCGAACGGGTACTGCCACATTGACTTAAGTATTCTGGATGAGCAAGCGGTTGTGATTGATCCTGCCCAATACCCCCGCCCCTCCGATGAACAATTGAAGGAACAATTAACCGCTGAACAGTATGCGGTCGCTGTCAACAATGATACCGAACATGCCTTCAGCAACGAATACTGGGACAATTACGAACCTGGCCTGTATGTCGATATCACGACTGGAGAGCCCTTATTCACCAGCCGGGACAAATACGATTCCGGTTGCGGATGGCCCAGCTTCACGAAGCCGGTTACCCCGGAGGTGGTAACTTACACCACAGACACCAGCTTCGGCATGGAGCGCACCGAGGTCCGCAGCCAATCCGGCGATATCCACCTGGGTCATGTGTTCGATGACGGCCCCGAAGACCGCGGCGGCAAACGCTACTGCATCAACAGCGCCTCCATCCGCTTCATCCCCCTGGACCAGATGGAAGCGGAGCATTACGGGTATTTATTGGGGCTGGTGGAGTAGATCAAGTGGAGATTTATACAGATTCTTAAAAAGATCGCCCTCCCTACGCTCAAGAGAGCCGTGTGGAGGGCGATTGTTATTTGTTACTTAACCCCAATATTGCAGGGCAATTTCTTGTCCTTGTCTAATCTTCGCCCACTGCTCATCTTCCGTTAATTCATTACCGCCATCGCAGGACGCGAACCCGCATTGATGGGACAGTAACAATCTGTCCTTATCAATAATTTTTGATGCTTCATCAAGCATTTGAACTACACGGGCCTCATCGTCAAGCGTATTCGTTTTGGAAGACAGTAAGCCTAATACAATTTCCGTCTCCGGTTTATCTTTGAATACCGCCAGCGCCTCCAGGGAGCCTGCACGGTCATCATCCCATTCCAGGAAGAAGCGGTCGTACTTCAGCTGCTTCAGGAACAGATTCGCAATCTTGGCATACGAGCCGCCGCCCATATTACGGGAATCGTAGTTGCCGCGGCAGTTATGCGTCCACATTTTGAGGCCTAAGCTATGACCATAATCAATAATGGTGTTGTTGATGTCAATAAATTCTGCAGCCAGACCCTGTACTTCCTCATGATTGATTTTCTCGCCGGTAAATGGAGAGTTCGGGTTATCATCGGCAAATAACTCCCATAAGCAATCGTCGAATTGCAGAATTTGTCCTCCTGCAGCAGCGAATTCCCCTACAAAATCCTTATAAGCCTTAACCAGACCGTCTTTCAGCTCATCTTTGTCCTTATACACTCCTGTACTGCCAATGTTATCCGACCAGGACAGCTCACCAAAAATATGGGATGGTGAAGGTACGCACAGCTTGGTCTCACGGTCGCCGGCAAGAGCCTGAAGCTTCTTATAGGCATGAATGAAATGATGGTTCTTTCCGCCCAATTCACCTGTAATGCGCAGACCGATATCTTTTCTGGTCTCATATTTGGAAGCTCCATCTATATCTCTGAAGAAATATCCATGATCCGCGATATAGCGGTCAATCCCCTGGAAGCCCCAGACGAAGTCCAGATGCCACATCGATTTGGAGTATTCCCCATCCGTAAGAATGGACAACCCGTTGTCTCTTTCTTTATCCACTACAGCCTGAATGGCCTCCGATTCACACTGCTCATACCCCTGAAAGTCCTGGTAAAAGGGATACTGGATATCATCACGGTGTTCAATCTGCTGTTTATATTCTAATAGCTCCGCCGGACGCAGCAGGCTGCCTACGATTTGAAATCTATTGCACATATATAGTCCTCCTCTATTCTCATACATCTCTTTCTCTTGTGTCTAAATTCTAGCATGGAGGACTTAGAGGTACGTAACACTTAAAAATGATATCTGGTTATAGTCAAAAGGTATAGTAAGGATCTTTTATGTAGTGTCCGTACCATTTTTCCTCCGTGCCGACACAAATAGACTTTTCCCGGTGTGAATTCTAATTGAAAGCCCATCTGTAATTTGCTAATATTAATGGCTGATTAGATTTTCTAGGACTAATGACTCATGATGATCAAGGAGCGGCTGGGCCGGCTGGAGAATGGTGCGGTCGGGTTTGCCATTAAGGATAACGGCAGGGGATGCGTCCCGGGCTGCCGGAAGATTGGCAGAGGGCAGATCTGGCTAAAAAAGAATAAGGAGGTGAACATATGCTTCGGGCGATAATTGTCGATGATGAACGGCTTTCACTTAATCAGCTCAGCTGGGTTCTGTCCGAGAGCGGAGAGGTCGTGATCTGCCAGACCTTCCAGAATCCGGTGAAGGCCTATGAATATGCCAGGGACAACCCTATCGATATTGCTTTTCTGGATATTTCCATGCCGGAGGTAAGCGGGATGAAGTTGTCCCGGCAGCTTCATGAGCTATATGAGGCCATGGACGTGGTATTCGTTACCGGCTATGAGGAATATGCACTTCAGGCGTTCGACGCCAGCGCGACTGACTATCTGCTGAAGCCGGTTTCTGCGGAACGGGTAAGACAGACTCTGGATAAAATAAGGAGGCGGCCGAGGCGGCCGGAGGTGGAGCCTGTGCTGGAGGTATGCATGTTCGGCGGCTTTAAGCTGCTGCACCCCGGACCGGACAGGAAGCCTCTCAAGCTGAGGAGCCCCAAGACGGAGGAGCTGTTCGCTTATCTCCTGTACAAACGCTCAGTCAGCCGTGACGAGATCATGGACACCCTGTGGAGCGGGTTTGAATCCGGGAAGGCAAGCAACAACCTGAATAGCAATCTGTATTATATCCGCAAAGCTATCAGTGAAAGCGGGCTTAAGGTATGCCTGCTGCCTGACCGGAATGAGGTACAGATTGTGGAGAATTCCCTGTCCTGTGACCTGTATGCATTCGAGCGTTTGCTGAGAGAAATCAGAATGAACCGGGACGGGCATACGGAATTACTGAAACAGGCAGCAGCTTTGTATACCGGACCTTTTCTTAAGGGTAAAACCTACGAATGGGCCAGCACCAAGGCGCGCCGCCTGGAGCAGGATTATATAGAGCTGCAAGAGTTGGCCGCACGTATCTATCTCGAGCAGCATCAGACGGAGCAGGCACTGCAGGCATATGATGAAATCCTCCGGATCGACGCCCTGCGCGAGGATATCGCCGGACAGGCCATCCGGCTGTTGATCGGAATCGGAAGAACAAGCGAGGCCATCCGGCGGTACCGCAAGCTGGAGGAGGTTCTGCTGCAGGAGCTGGGAACACAGCCGGGCACCCCCATCCGTGAGATGATGCATAGATTGAACAGGTAAGCAGAAAGTTTAATAAGCAGACAAAAGCCGATTGCCCTGAAACAGGCAACCGGCTTTTTAGATTAGGATGATACTAACGGATAATCTCGATCCGTTTGTCTTGCGGGAACCACATGACATAAGCTCCTAAGGCTTCCGAAACGTAACGCAGCGGCACCATGATTCTGCCGTCAATCGCCTGCGCAGGTACGTCCATGCCTTCAATCAATTCTCCCAAAGTCATTGTCAGCACTTTACCGTCAAGCGTAATGGTAGCTGTTTTGGTTGCGTGGTCCCACTTGACTTCAGCGCCCAAAGCTTCCGCTACAGCCCGGATCGGCACCAGGGTTCTTTGCTCCTGGATAACAGGCGGCACATCGTTTTGCTTAGCAAGTGTTCCAATTGAATACTCCTTGCTGTCAACCTTGAACGTAATCTTGGTGAGCGAATCGGCCTTAACGATGCTGTACAAGCTGAAGCTGTCCGTATAGAACTCAAAGCTATTCGTTGCCGGGATATAGACCCCGCCAAGCTTGATCGTCTTATACGTGCCGTCTGCCTGAGGTACGAATCGAACCGCTGTCAGGTTGGCCGTATCACCGGTCAATCCTAGCTCCTTCAAGTTAATCGTGACTTTGACCGGTTCAGCGAAGCTCTTGATTCTCGTACTGGTGCCGTTCGAATAATTCAGCTGGGCAATCAGGTCCAGAACCTTCCCGCCTAGCGGCTGCAAGCCCGCCTGATCCAGCTTGGCTCCTGCCAACACCTCATCGGTTTTGGACTTCTCTGTCATAAGTATTCCTAACTCCAGGGAAGCACCTAATCCTAGTTTGAGCTCCGGTACGTTCAAGCCATTCTTACCAAAATCAATTACACCAAGCGTAGATTCAAGAATAACCGGCTTCGCAGCCTTCATGATCTCTTGAACCTCAGACGCAGCTGTTTTTACTGTGCCTTGTCCCGTTTCAACTGTGTTCAGCCCATCTGTAATTTTGGTAGACGGCTGTGTCACAGGCTGTGTAGCTGCCGGTGGGGTATAGTTGCTAACCGGCGGTGTATACGAATCTACCGGTGCAGTCTTGATTACAGCTGCCCGGAAGGCATTATAAGCCGCTGTTAATTGCTCATTAGCCTTGTCAATCTCTGCTTGTGTTGCCGCCGTGCGGATGGCATTTTCCGCCGCCGTAATTGCGGCTTGCAGGATTGCTTTGGAACCCGCCGGATACTGTCCTACGCCGTTGCCCTCTGTGCTTTCATTTAAAAGAGTGGTCGCTTCAATAATTTGGGCTTGAATCTCTCCAGCATTTCCAGCTTGAATGACTGCCGCTTCAAAGGCTGCCACCGCTGCTTCCAACGTCGCTTTCGCTGCGTCGATTTGTGCTTGTGTTGCTGGGTTTTCAAGCACTTCTTTGGCTGCTGCGATCGCAGCTTCCAACACTTTTACAGCTTCAGCCGGATATTGGCCTACGCCTTCGCCTACGATGCTGTCTTTCAGCAGCGTTTGTGCACCCGTTACGGCTGCGTCAGCTTCTTCGCTGCTGCCTTTTGTATTAACCGCAGCTTTAAATGTCTTGATTGCTGCTTCCAGCGTCGCTTTGGCTTCGTCAATCTGCGCTTGCGTCGCCGGGTTACTGAACACTTCCTTCGCTGCTGCGATCGCGGCTTTCAACACTTCTACGGCTTCAGCCGGGTATTGGCCTACGCCTTCGCCTACTGGTACATCGACCAGCAATGCTTCTGCTTCGGTCACAGCTGTGTCAGCTTCTTCGCTGCTCCCTTCTTTATTCACTGCAGCTTCAAATGTCTTGATTGCGGCTTCCAACGTAGCTTTGGCTTCATCAATCTGCGCTTGCGTTGCCGGGTGATCAAACACTTCTTTGGCTGCCTTGATGGCTGCTTTCAATACGTCGACCGCTTCGGCCGGATACTGGCCTACGCCTTCGCCTACTGGTACATCAACCAGCAATGTTTCTGCTTCGGTCACAGTTGTGTCAGCTTCTTCGCTGCTGCCTTCTTTATTCACTGCATTTTTGAAAGTTGTGATTGCCTCTTCCAATGTTGCTTTGGCTTCATCAATCTGAGCTTGTGTTGCCGGGTGATCAAATACTTCCTTAGCTGCCTTGATTGCTGCTTTCAACACGTCGACTGCTTCTGACGGGTATTGGCCTACGCCTTCGCCTACTGGCACATCGACCAGCAATGCTCCTGCTTCGGTCACAGCTGCGTCAGCTGCTTCACTGCTACCTTCTTTATTTACCGCAGCTTCAAATGTTGTGATTGCTGCTTCTAATGTAGCTTTGGCCTCATCGATCTGCGCCTGAGTTGCTGGATGTTCAAACACTTCTTTGGCTGCCTTGATGGCTGCCTTCAACACGTCGACCGCTTCAGACGGATATTGGCCTACACCTTCCCCTACTGGCACATCGACCAGCAATGCTTCTGCTTCGGTCACAGCTGCGTCAGCTTCTTCGCTGCTGCCTTCTTTATTCACCCTAGCTTCAAATGTCTTGATTGCCGCTTCCAACGTTGCTTTCGCTTCGTCAATTTGTGCTTGTGTTGCCGGGTGATCAAACACTTCCTTAGCTGCCTGGATGGCTGCTTTCAATACGTCGACCGCTTCGGCCGGATACTGGCCTACGCCTTCGCCTACTGGTACATCAACCAGCAATGTTTCTGCTTCGGTCACAGCTGCGTCAGCCTCTTCGCTGCTGCCTTTTGTATTAACCGCAGCTTCAAATGTTATAATGGCTGCTTCCAATGTAGCTTTGGCTTCATCAATCTGCGCTTGCGTGGCTGGGTGTTCAAACACTTCCTTGGCTGCCTGGATGGCTGCTTTTAACACGTCGACTGCTTCTGACGGATATTGGCCAACGCCTTCGCCTACTGGTACATCGACCAGCAGTGCTTCTGCTTCGGTCACAGCTGCGTCAGCTTCTTCGCTGCTGCCTTCTTTATTTACCGCAGCTTCAAATGTCGTGATTGCTGCTTCCAACGTTGCTTTCGCTTCGTCAATCTGCGCCTGCGTTGCCGGGTTTTCGAACACTTCTTTCGCTGCCTTGATTGCTGCTTTCAATACGTCGACTGCTTCTGACGGATATTGGCCTACGCCCTCGCCTACTGGTACATCAACCAGCAATGCTTCTGCTTCGGTCACAGCTGCATCAGCTTCTTCGCTGCTGCCTTCTTTATTCACTGCAGCTTCAAATGTTGTGATTGCTGCTTCTAATGTAGCTTTGGCCTCATCGATCTGCGCCTGAGTTGCTGGATGTTCAAACACTTCTTTGGCTGCCTTGATGGCTGCCTTCAACACGTCGACCGCTTCAGACGGATATTGGCCTACACCTTCCCCTACTGGCACATCGACCAGCAATGTTTCTGCTTCGGTCACAGCTGCGTCAGCTTCTTCGCTGCTGCCTTCTTTATTCACCGTAGCTTCAAATGTCTTGATTGCTGCTTCCAGCGTCGCTTTGGCCTCATCGATCTGAGCTTGCGTTGCCGGGTTTTCGAACACTTCCTTGGCTGCTGCAATCGCTGCTTCCAGTGTTGTTTTGGCTGCCAGCGGGTACTCACCTAAGCCTTCACCTACAACGCTGTCTTTCAGTAGCGTTCCTGCGCCGATCACTACCGCATCAGCTTCTTCACTGCTACCTGCTCCATTTACCTTAGCTACAAATGCGGTAATTGCCGCTTCCAACGCCGCCTTAGCTGTATCAATCTGCGCTTGTGTTGCCGGTTGTTCAAACACTTCCTTGGCTGCTGCAATCGCAGCCTCCAGTGTTGTTTTGGCAGACAGTGGATATTGGCCTACGCCTTCGCCTACAATGCTGTCTCTCAGCAGCGTTTCTGCGCCGGTCACAGCTGCATCAGCTTCTTCGCTGCTGCCTTCTTTATTCACTGTATTCTTGAAAGTTGTGATCGCTGCTTCCAACGCCGCTTTAGCTGTATCAATCTGCGCTTGTGTCGCTGGTTGTTCCAGCACTTCCTTAGCTGCTGCAATAGCAGCTTCCAGTGTTGTTTTGGCTGCCTGCGGATATTCGCCTACGCCTTCACCTACAACACTATCTTTCAGCAACGCTTCTGCTTCTATCACAGCTGTTCCTGCTTCTTCGCTGCTGCCTTCTTTATTCACCGCAGCTTCAAATGTCTTGATTGCTGCTTCTAATGTAGCTTTGGCTGTATCAATCTGCGCTTGTGTTGCCGGTTGTTCAAACACTTCCTTGGCTGCTGCAATCGCAGCTTCCAGTGTTGTTTTGGCTGTCAGCGGGTACTCACCTACGCCTTTGCCTACAATGCTGTCTCTCAGCAGCGTTTCTGCGCCGGTCATAGCTGCATCAGCTTCTTCGCTGCTGCCTTCTTTATTCACTGTATTTTTGAAAGTTGCGATCGCTGCTTCCAGCGCCGCTTTAGCTGTGTCAATCTGCGCTTGTGTCGCTGGTTGTTCCAACACTTCCTTAGCTGCTGCAATCGCTGCTTCCAGTCCTGTTTTGGCTGTCAGCGGATATTCGCCTACGCATTCACCTACAACGCTGTCTTTCAGTAGCGTTTCTGCGCCGATCACTACCGCGTCAGCTTCTTCGCTGCTACCTGCTCCATTTACCTTAGCTACAAATGCGGTAATTGCCGCTTCCAACGCCGCTTTAGCTGTATCAATCTGCGCTTGTGTCGCTGGTTGTTCAAACACTTCCTTAGCTGCTGCAATCGCTGCTTCCAGTGTTGTTTTGGCTGCCAGCGGGTACTCACCTAAGCCTTCGCCTACAATGCTGTCTCTCAGCAGCGTTTCTGCGCCGGTAACTACCACATCAGCTTCTTCAGTGTCTCCAGCCAGTATCTGCGCCTTCTTAAACACATCGACCGCGTCTACAAGGGCTTGGTAAGTAGCATCAAGCTTCACTTGCGAAGAGGGTTTATCGACCACAATAATCGCTGCATCAAATACTGCCTCCAATGCTGCTATTGCCTCAGCCGGATATTGTCCAACTCCGGTTCCTGCTTTGCTGGCCTCCAAAAGCCTGCCTACCTCATAAATTTTTTCGAGAGCTTTCGAGATATTGCCCGCTGGAATTATTTTAGCGATGAAAATACCTGCGGCATCTATCAGTTCCTCATAAGCCTGATCAATCTCCTGCTGGGTAGCCGGTTCGCTGATCACATTCGATGCTGCCGTAACCGCTGATTGCAAAATCGCTTTTGATCCTGCCGGATATTCTCCTGCGTCATCCCCCTCTTTGCTGTTGCTCAAAAGAGTGGTCAAATCCGTAATGGCCAATTGAAGATTTGTGCTGTCCCCGGCACGAACTACAGATTTCTGAAAATCTTCAACCGCATCCGCAAGTGTTTGAAGTGCTTCCTCTATTTCTTCTTGAGTTGACGGCCCGCCTACTACTATGTTTGCCGCCTCAATGGCTGTCATGAACAACGCTTTGACTTCCGGCCAATATTGCCCTGCACCGTAGCCCTCCGGGCTAGTATCATAGAGTGTCATTGCCTCCGACAACGCCATTAGAAGCGGGGCATACTCGCCCTCCTGAATCTTAGCATTTTCGAAAGCTTCGATTGCTTGTACCAAATCATGATGGGCATCATCAATCTGTTGCTGTGTCCCGGGGGAATCCATCAGAGACTCGGCAGCTTCAACAGCCTTATCCAAAGCATCGAAGGCTTCTGACGGATACTCTCCAGGGCGATCACCCTCTGCGCTAAAACTCAAAAGATTTCTTGCTGCTTCAATTTTGAGTTGGAGCTCTGTGCTGTTCCCTTCCTTGATCACCGCAGCTTCAAAAGCTACAACTGCGTTGTTCAGAGTTAGGATAGCCTCATCCATTGCTACTTGAGTCGCTTCTTCATTTGCCAAGTTTTCTGCATTTGTAATCGCGGATGCCAGTAAGTCCATGGCTTCTAGCGGATATTCTCCTACAGCATTTCCTTCAGTACTTCCCTCCAGGAGGATTTTCGCCTCAGTAATTGCGGCTTGTAGTGCTGTATTGTCTCCCGCCTTAATTACAGACGCCTTAAAATTCGCCAATGAATTATTCATACTCGCTAACGCTTGATCAACTTCCAATTGAGTAGACATCAGGTTGATTAACGTCTCCCACGCAGCATCTATGGAACCTTGGAGAATGTCCTTCGAATCTGCCGGATATTGTCCAACTTTGGTACCTACTTCACTGGCATCCAAAAATGCCCGGGCAGTCTCGATGCCAGCCTGGAGCGCTACTTTATTAGTATCGGGATTCTTTGAATCCTTAAAAACCTGTAGTGCATTCACCAAATTTTCATAGGCTTCATTAATTTGTGCTTCGGTCCCTGAATTCCTAATCAGAACATTTGCTGCATCGATGACACTGTACAAATCTGTGTAAGCTGATGAAGGATACTGTCCTGGTCCATCTCCTTCCGAAGCAAACCTCAGGAAATCCCATATCTCACCAATTGTCTCCTGGAGTACCGAGGGATCTCCCCTCTTAATTTCGGAGTCTAAGAATTTTGTAATTGCGGCATCCAAAGCTTGATAGGCAGCCTCTAGCTCAGCTTCGGTAGAGGTGGGATTATTCCATTCTTTAGCCGAAGTAATAGCAGCTCCTAACGTATCTCTTGCCTCAGCCGGATATTGACCGTAGTCTGTCCCCACAGTGGTATAATCGAATATCCTTTGCGCATAGCTAATCTTGGCCTGAAATGGTGTCACTGCTGCCGCGCGAAATATCTCTATGGCATCAGATAACATTTGATGTGCATTTTTAATCTCTGCTTGATTATCTGAATAGTGGTACACATCTACTGCTTGCATAATGGCATCGTTTAAAGCGTCTTTTGCTTGTCTTGAGTATTGTCCTTCGCCATCTCCCTCAATACTATATAGATAAAGGTCGGATGCCTCGATAACTTTTAAATACAAGTCATCCCTAGTGATCTCGGGACTTTCTGGTTCTTCCGGCTCTTCCGGTTCCTCCGAACCGTATAGTTCACGCGGGATAGAGGTGCTATATAAGCCAGTAAGAGCATAAGGATTCATGCCCTGCGGATAATAGTACCATTGGTAGCCCCGATTGGTGGATATAAAGTACTCTATCGTATAGGCTTCCATTTGTTTAAATTCGGGATCAGCCAAATTAACGGTGTACGTATCGCCGTCCACATGGGTTAGTTGGCCCATACCCTTCACTATACTTAATCCATCGGAAGTTAATTCTGACCTGTAATAGACATTGATTGTTGGAACTTCGCCTTCCTGCAACTGCGTAATCTTGAATGTAGCGGGTATATTGTCGAAACTGGTAACAACAGGCGGAGTGTGCTCGACTATAGCTGCTGTGGAAAAGTCCGGCGGATCAGCCAACTTAACCGTCAAAGCTCCTTCCAACGAGTTCATGTCAATAACCTCGGGATATTGCAGGAATCTCCCATCTTCATCTAACATAGTGAAAAAATAAGTCATTTCATACGCATTGAATTCTCTTATCTTACTCTTGACTTGATAGGTAATGTCAGCAGAAAATACTGAACTATTGTCGTCTTCCCGTGTCAGGCTAATAATGTCACCCGGCACCATACCATAGGCATGCTTAAAAAATGTTCTCATCTGTACATTATGAACACTGTCATCCAGTGCCGTTGCACTTACGATGAGATGATTAAGATCACTTGTATCCAGTGGCGTAGGGGCTATTCTTGGCTGCGCCGGTTGCGGAGTACCCCCACCTGAATTCACAGTAATAGTATGAGTAGTATAAAAATTATCCGGCAATACAGCTTTGATGGTAATTGTTCCAGCTGGTGCTCCTTTATCAACGAACAGTGTATTGCCCACAATCCGCTTGCCTACCGGATTTTCTTCCACAATGGATAATTGAACATAATCTGGAGGATAAGATGCCTCCCCGTACTCAAAGGTAACAATTATCTCTGCCTCATACGATTCATCCGTAACATCAATAGTATCCTCCAGGTCTCTCAATCCAGCAGAAGTATACTTCATAATATTTAAATCATCTTTCAATACCAGATCAGCCGCATGTATCAAGCCCGTCGGTATGATCATCGCAAACACCAGCAACAAGGCGATTATCCGTTTAAATCTCAATGCCTTTTCCTCCATTATTTTCATTTTTTCTACATCAATTTATTCTACACGACAGCGCTAAACGTAGAATAAACAAGAAAACCGCCACGAAGGGTGGCGGCATGAAGTAATGGATTGTCTACGGGGTTCAGTCCTGATCCTTATTCTTTTTCCTATATTCCTCTTGGATTCTTTTAGCCTCAGTCCACTCCTCCGGCGGAGTGAAGTACGCATCGTACTCCTTCAGCGCCTCCGGCGACTGCTGCTCTCTCCATTCCCATAAGTGCATCAAGTAATCTTCACCATACCCCATTCTCCAGCCAATGCTGAACGGCTCAATTTCAGGATACACTATCCACTGCGGCAGCAAGAATTCCGGCACATATTCATCTAATCCGTTCCTAATCTCCATCAGCAGCTTGCCCAGCATATTGCCGCCTTGGCCGTTACCCCCGTCTCCCCAGTAGGCATCATTGGCCGTATGTTCAACTAAGGTACAATCGCCTGTAGACAAAAGGATGGACTTTATATCAGGATGCTGCTCAACCTTAGCCATCAGCGCTTCTCTCATGACCTCTACCTTGCATTCTTCCCAATCGAAACGAAGCGGCTTACTCCGGTCCCGCCCCAAGCGTGCTGTCTCCATCGGCGTTCCGGCGAGCCGGACCTCTTCCTCATGCTCAGTACCTGCGAACTTCTGCGCCTGAAAATAATGCTCCGTGGTTGCCCACGCCTTGCCTTTTAACACTATGGGGTACTTGGCAAAATTAGAGAAACAACCGTAAGGCTTATCCGTTTCATAGAAGCGTATAAAGCGTTCTTCGGGATTGAGAGCCAGCAGCTTTCTTCTGTTGTCTTCAAGTATCCTCTGGATGTGTTCCGGGGTGTTCATAATGAGCGTGCCTCCTTGTCCGAATTTCATCTAAGCGTCATTCAAGTTCATAGTGAATCTACAAAAACACACCAAAATACAACTCTACCGCCTCCCGAGAATAGCCGTCTTCTCCCTGCCACTCCGCCATAGAGTTAAAATCATGACTCCCACCTTTGCGTTTCCGGGGTGTGTCCCGCGGTACCAGCAATCCGGCATAGCCCCAGATCTCCATTAACACATCCCGTTCATTCTTACTGGAGGGAATCACGTCCTTCCACCGCTTCTCCAGCATCCGCGCACTCTCATGGTCCGCACAATCCCGTATCGCTTCGAGCATCCCGGAGAGTATGGCAGTATCCTCGGTGGTAACCTCGAACTCTTCTTCTTTACTTAATAATTCAAGGTCCATCCAGCAGTATAAAAGCCAGTTCAGACGAATACCGCCCCATTTGACCCGTTCGAAATTCAGCACATTCAGATCATTATTTATATATTCCCGGTCTGACATTAATCTGTAAAAGTTACAATCCCCGCAGCTGCTATAATTGGGCCGTACAACACTCCGCTGCTCATAATTATGTACAGGTAGCGCGGAAGTCAGAGCCCAGCTTGACAGGGCGCTCCGCAAATGGACCTTCTTCGTCGACAGACTGTGCAGGAACGCATCGGCTACCCGCTCCTTGGTAATCGTCTGATGCAGCTCATGCAGCCGCAAGACAATCTTGTCATGAGTAATGGTCACAGGATCGAACATCAGGCCTTTGCTTTTGGCATAGTCGAAATCCTCACCGGCAAAGGCAGCAGGACTACTCTTCCAGCCGGCTGAGGTCCAGAAGGTGTTCATGAGGATTTTCTTTGCTTTGTTGTCCATGGGTTCACTTCCTCGGGTTTGGCTTAATCGGCTCTATAGCTTAGTTCTATAGCTTCTATGTAATTACCTGTTTTCCGGAACTTTGACTAAGCTTACTTCTCTCTATCTGCATAAAATAATAGACCGCCAGGAGGCGATCTACCTATTACTGCCGATAAGCGAGCTTAACCGCTCCAGGAGGTCTCCACCGCCGGTTACAGAGATAGAGCCGATTTTGTCGCATATTTTCTCGAGGAATTCCAGCTCCTTCAGTCGGAAAAGGGTCTGATTCTCATCCATCAGCTTCGCTGTATTCAACAGGCTGCGCGTGGAAGCCGTCTCTTCCCGGCGGGTAAGCAGGTTCGCCTGCGCCTTCTTTTCTGCGAGCAGCACGGTGTTTAGGATGTCCTTCATTTCCCCCGGCAGAATTACATCCTTCACCCCCGCCCCGAGGAAACGCACCCCGAACGCCTCTTCCTTCTCCTGGATACGGGACAGAATGAATGTGGCAACATCCTCTTTTCGTTTCAGGAGATCGTCCAATTTCAGCGTCCCGACATACTCCCGGAGCAGGAGCTGAAGCTGGATGTGTATCTGCTCGTCAAAAGCCTTCATCTCCAGAACGCGGTGCGGACTTACGATTGTGTACTGGCATACGAAATTCAGACGCAGAGTAACCTTATCTTCCGTCATCATTTCCTGGCCAACCAGATCCATCTGCTGCTGTCTCAGATCGACCGTCTTCGTCAGCACCGAGACCGGTCCCTTCCAGAAATAATACTTACCCGGTGTAAGCTCCCGCTGGAGCGTATGATCATAGAACAGGAATCCCTGCTCGTAGCTCGCGATTTCGCAGCACTGCACATACGGAGTAAGCTTCGGGATAATCGAGCGGTCGATCCCGGCAGGCAGCTCCGGCTGTCTGATATCCATATGTACGAAGGTGTGCTTTCTCAGGAGGTTCCAATAAGCATACACACCCGGCTTCAGCACTTGCATGAATTGACCATCCTCATAGTGCAGAACAATCTCATGATCCTGTACGCGTACGACATCGAGCTCCCGGAGGAGTTCATCATCCTGTAGGAACAGCTGCAGGTCTTTACCCTCGACACCAAACGGTTTGGCAATATTCAGTACTGCCACTGTATGCTGCGACCATGAGAAGTAACGGTAGGTTCCCGGCAGCAGCCGCTTCACATAACTTCCCTTATGAAAGAGCAGACCGCGCTGGTCCGCTTGAATCGTTATTTGCTTCAACATATGTATGCCCCCTTCATGTTTGACCAATGGCTGACAGAATCCCGCTGCAGCTCAGGCGGAATCACGTTTGAGACAGGCGGCCCTGCCGGGGGGTCCGGGAGGACACTTAAGCCCGAGGCTAACCCATACTTCAGCCGGCTTTCGTTCCCTTCTGTCCTTACCGTAGCCTCCCCTGCTGTCCTACTATCGGTATCCACGGATTGCAAAGCCCTTCCGCAGTAGCGCTAGACTAGCCGCCAGAGATCCTGTCCATTGGTTTGCTTACTCACAATTTGCTTCAATAGTCGCTCGATGGAAATCGAGTACTGTACCAACGTCGCTTAGAAGGCGATTAGGGAATCGAACCCCCAAAGTGACTCTTACCGAAACGGACCGTAAAGGATACCGTAACATACATGCCGGCACTGCGGGATCACCTGAGATCCCCGCCTCGTTACGCCCGCCCGGATAAGAACCGGATGTATGATGAACGCGCTCCGCGTTATCATCTTACAGGTTCTATCATCGCTGAAATCATGCTGAACGAACATGGCGAAAGTATTACGACGGGAGAAAAAATTTCCAGAGGGGAGTCTTGAACTGCATAGAAAAAAGCTCAAAGGCAGGGATGGGAAGCCTGCGCTTGAGCTTTTTTGGGGGATTCAGTTTTGGGTTTTGCTGATTCTATCTTTCCACAAATAGAAATAGGCCGCCCGGTCAAAGGTAGCGGTCCTATTTCAACGGATAACCTTTAAAAGCCTACGCCATTAAAAGCGGCTATTGCGCAGAGAGTCGTGTGTCCAGCACGGCTCTCTTTGTATTATACTTTTTTTCTGGAGTTACTGTACCACAAATCAATTCATAAAGTAAGAAAATCTCAGTTGCATTAATCTAAAACGAAATGATTACCCTCATGCTGATCTAGTCCCGCCCAAATCGCGCTGTATCTATAGAATTCTGCGGAGCCGGACCCCTTCCTCATATGCAGTATGTAAACATTAATGAAATTATACTAAAATAGTATTATCAATGCAGAATCTATAACTTTCTCATTAAGCTGCATAACCGGAGGGAACTAATGAAAAAACATATTCATGTAGTTGGTGCTGTAATCATTGAAAATGAAAAGATACTTTGTGCGCAGCGAGGAGCTAGCAAAGCATTGGCTTACATGTGGGAATTCCCAGGCGGGAAAATTGAGGATGGCGAAACACCACAGTCTGCACTAAAACGAGAGATCGATGAAGAAATGAACTGCACAATCGAAATTGGTGAAGCGATCGAGACCACTGTGTATGAATATGACTTTGGTTTTGTTCATCTCACTACTTTTTATTGCAATCTATTAAAAGGTACACCAACCTTAACTGAACATATTGCCATACAATGGCTACCTGCTAATGAATTGATGTCTTTAGAATGGGCACCTGCTGATATTCCTGCTGTTCAAAAAATTCAAGAAACACTGGGGAATTGAAATGGACAATCCCCTTCTACATTTGAACAGTTCTTTAAATTGGGCATTTATTGACCATCAACAGGATTCACCGGATAAATATAAGCCAAAACTATTAGTCAATAATAAGGACACCAATGATTACGTGCTTACACCTTTGCTAGAGGAGCTTGATCACTGTTCCTCTTTCATAATTTCTGTTGCATTTATTACGGAGAGTGGCTTAGCCACTCTTAAATCTCATTTAGCTGATCTGAAATCACGAGGAATTACTGGTAAAATTCTAACTTCCAATTATCTAAACTTTAACAAGCCAAAAATATATAGTGAGTTGCTAAAAATAACGAATGTTGAAGTTCGTTTGACAGATCTAAGTGGTTTTCATGCTAAAGGTTACGTTTTTCAACATGAAGATCATTCAACAATCATTATGGGAAGCTCTAATCTGACTGCAGCAGCATTAAAGGCCAACTACGAATGGAACGTGAAATTAACCTCATTTAAACATGGGGGCCTTCTTGGGCAGTTCCATAGTGAGTTTGAAAAGGTATGGCTAAATGCTGTTCCACTAACGAATAAATGGATCGAATTATATCAAATTCTTTATGAAGAGTTTCAGAGGGTAACCCTTAATGATCGACTAGCAATGCCCTTCACTCCTGAAAAGTTCCCTCAAGCCGTATCTGGTTTAGTCTCACCTAATAAAATGCAGGAGAGAGCACTACAAAATCTAAAAGAGTTGCGCACAACAGGGGCAGTTAAAGGACTTGTTATTTCAGCGACAGGAACAGGAAAAACCTATCTCTCTGCTTTTGACGTGAAAAGCTTTGCTCCAAGCAGAATGTTATTCGTAGTACACCGAGAACAAATTTTGCAAAAAGCTTTGGCTGATTATCAGCGAATTCTAGGCGGTGCGGACAGTGATTTTGGTATTTTATCTGGAAACAGTAAAGAAACAGAGGCCAAGTACCTCTTTGCTACAATTCAAACCATCTCTCAGGACTCGTCATTAAGCAATTTTAATCCTGAGGCGTTTGATTATATTTTGATTGACGAGGTTCACAAAGCCGGAGCACGTTCCTACCTTAAAGTCATCGAACATTTCAAACCTAAGTTCCTACTGGGCATGACAGCAACTCCAGAACGTACTGATGAATTTAATATATATGAACTCTTCGACTACAACATTGCTTATGAAATTCGCCTTCAGGAAGCTTTGGAGGAAGATATGTTGTGTCCATTTCACTACTTTGGCGTTACTGACTTTGAATACAACGGCCAAATCATTGACGATACGACTCTACTCTCCCAGTTAGTCACTGATGAAAGAGTATCTTATGTAATTGAAAAGATTGAATATTACGGTTACTCAGGGGAAGCCATAAAGGGATTGATCTTTTGTAGTCGCAGAGAAGAAGCTATCGAGCTATCTAACATTCTAAATATGAAAGGTTATCGTACAGTAGCTTTGACTGGAAGCGATAGTCAAGAAACACGGGAGCGCTGTGTAACTGATCTTGAATCAGGTAACCTAGACTATATCTTAACTGTAGATATTTTCAATGAAGGAATCGATATCCCTTGTATTAACCAAGTTGTGATGCTTCGTCAAACTCAGTCCAGTATAGTGTTTGTTCAGCAGCTAGGGCGTGGCTTACGTAAGCATCCTAATAAAGAGTTCGTCACGATCATCGACTTTATTGGTAACTATAAAAATAATTATTTGATTCCTGTAGCCCTTTCTGGAGACCAGACTCAGAACAAAGATAATATCCGT
The DNA here is from genome assembly GCF_037963255.1 of Paenibacillus sp. FSL H8-0259. Lineage (NCBI taxonomy): Bacteria > Bacillati > Bacillota > Bacilli > Caryophanales > Paenibacillaceae > Paenibacillus > Paenibacillus sp. FSL H8-0259. Next base: position 899,328 of record NZ_CP150147.1, on the reverse strand, counting down.
CGTCATATGAAAGACACCAGTTATATTAAGGGCATCTCAACCATTAACTTCGAAGAAATTGCCATTCAACAAATTTATCGCTCGATTAGTAATAGCAATCTTACAGCACTTAAGATTCTTAAAGAATCTTACTCTCAACTTAAAAATCGCCTTAATCGAATACCCAAACTAATGGATTTCATTGAAGCAAATTCAATTGATCCGCTTATATTCACTGATGAGCATTCAAGCTATTATCACTTTCTACAAAAGATTAAAGAAAACATTCCCATCTTATCAGAGCACGAGAAGAATTATATAGCGATGTTATCAGCAGAGATTCTTAATGGAAAACGTAAGCATGAAATTGTATTAATAAACTTACTTTTCTCTAAAGATAATGTTACTTCGACGGAGTATATGAATGCCCTTATGGAGAATGGATGCCCAACAGATTCCAGAACTATTGATTCTGTCACACGTGTACTCAACCTATCATTTTTCACAGAACCAACAAGGAAAAAATATGGAGAAACAGCTGTAGTGCAATTCGATCCATCTCAAAATTATGTTTTCCACCCAATGTTGGCTAATTCGCTAAAGAATAATATGTATTTTCGAGAAATGATCTTTGATATTATTCAGACTGCATTTCATAAAAATGAACAGTATGATTGTGGCGAACCCTTAACTTTATACAAGAAGTATTCCAGAAAAGATTCTTGTAAACTTTTGAATTGGAGTAATGATGAGGGCTCAACTATCTATGGTTATAAAACAAAACATCAGACTTGCCCAATCTTTGTAACCTATCACAAACAGGAAGAAATAGAAGCAAGTACGAAATATCAAGAAAACTTCATCAACGCAGAGGTTCTAACGTGGTCAACAAGGAGTAGACGAACACTTGAATCTGAGGAGGTTAAAACGATTCTTGAGGCAGACCGCTTAAAGATCGACCTTCATGTTTTCGTTAAAAAAGATGATGCCGACGGAACTGAATTCTACTATCTAGGTAAAGCACATCCCGATCAAGCAAGCGCTATACAGGCGTCTATGCTGGATAAGAATAATGAACCAATATCTGTAGTGCATATGAATCTGCTATTAGAGAATGCTGTGGAGAGTAAGTTGTACGGGTATTTGACTAAATCTTGAATAGTTAAAAGCTATGATGAAAATTTCCATTTCCCTATTAGGGGTCCTTCCTTCATCACTTTATTTGCTAAGGACGTAGATACAACACGTCCTTAGCTCTCAAAAATGTCCGCTTCTCTGAATCAAATTAACTCTTGTATTGTATTATTAATTCAGCGAGAAAATTCAAGTCTGTTTACGGGAATACTCCATCTTAATCCGACAGAACAGAAGGAGAAGCAAATGTATTAGCAAGTTGCATTCCATCCTTAAGCCCTTGTAGATATAGACGCTTATAAAGAACGGAGTTCTTTATAGAAAGCTTATCCTCCCAATACTCAAACTCTGGCTTACGCGCAATATCGATGGAGGCAAATAACGCTTGAAAAGCTTTGTGCTCTTCTTCAAAAGCTTGTCTAGGCTCCGATTGACGTTCAATCCTTGCGCACACCTCATCCAATCGACCTTGAATCATTTCTATAAACCATGCTGGATAACCCACACCACATCTCCCCCAATACATAAGTTCAAAAGAATTTCATATGAAAATAAGTTCTTTTTTGATGCATTTGTATATTACGTATTTTAAGACTACGTTCCTCTATATTTCTGTGTAATCACTCCACCTCGCACTGTTAATAAGCCCTTAAGATAATCAAATTGTATAAGGAAGAATTAATATATTAATGCGAATATTGAACTAAATTAAAACAAAATAATGAACAAATTAAATTCCCCACAAAATCCCATAAAGATGTCCAATATTTATTTCAACACAAACCCCAAATTTGCGAAGAAAGGGATAGAACTCTTGTAGTCTGATTATTCCTCTTCACTACTAAGCAAATCTATTTGTGCTAAACATTACATTCTTTTTTGTAGAAACATGTATAATGATGTAAAATAAATGAAGTTCTTTACGTTAACTTTAGTAAAGTTACACTATTGGAGGGGTTAATATGGAAAAAAAACACATTTCAACACTTCTAAATTATTCTCAACCTGGACATTCTAACTTGGAATTCGTAGATATTAATGTCTTAGATGACCAAGCATTATTTATTGACCCTTGCTTGATCGAAATTCAACAAGGAGCTTGGTATAAGAATGCAACTAATTTATTGGATAATTTTTTTAATGAATTCTAAAGAGCCTATCGTAATAATGACACACATAGAAAAATCGAGTTACTATCCTATGCCGGAGAAATTAATTATACCAAGTTAGGTTATGGAAACGGTGACAATGGACATGGCAATACAGCAGAAGGTCTATTAGAGACTTTTAAGAATCTTGAACAGCTGACTGTGAATATTCCGACTATAACCAAGCCTATGGACATACCAGTTACTATATCAGGCTTTAGTGAAGATGGCCTTTCTGATATGATGACCAATATTTTACACCTTCAATTAAATGAGTTTACTTTAGCGCAATTAGCTATTGCTAAAGTAGAACCTAACTCTGAAGACACTTTTAACACTTGGGATGCTGCTACTTCTGCTTGGAAAGAAGTAACTCTCCCTTGTTATCGTCATGAAAATAATAAGATTCTTTTAACCCCCAAAAATATTGTTAGAAAAAAATTTTTCTTCGGTGCAAACCAATTTTTAATGCGAGTAATTCTAGAACGTGCTAAAAAAGAAACTGCATATACCACTCCTAAGGGTAAAACTCGTTATAGGATTACTAAGAAAGACCTCAAAAATGCAATTCCAAAAGATGAGCGAAATTGGAGATATAATTATATTAATGAGAAAACTGAAAGTGACCAATCCTTCTTAAAAGATTATCATGATATCATTCCAAACCTTTACTATAATAAAGCAATGAATAATGAAGAATTAGACAATTTTATTTACTGAGTATATTGCCCTTAATTCTAACTCTACAAATGCTTTGTTAATATTTTATAAATTTTTTTCAGATAATGAGCAATAGCCCTCAATCGCTTATAAAGAGCGACGGAGGGCTATTTATATTCAAAATCTTTCTATAATTCAACATCAACTTCACTAACCTACCCCAAACCCACCACCGCCCCCTGCAAAGCCAACCGCCTCTGCAAGTACGCCTTCAGATGAGGATCAACACAGTAGATATAACACCCCTTCGTTCCCCGGGTCATTAGGGTCCGGTAGGTGTTACGAATAATTTGATCGGCCATTCGGAGCGCCTCGTCCTTATCTTTCTTATACAAGGTCTTGAAGCCTGAAAGGGACTTATCCGTCTTCGCACGCTTGAACGGGTCGGTGATGATCCGGTTGTTCTCATAGCGCATATCTTCGCCAATGATTACTCCGACATAGTCAAACTCAAGCCCCTGTGAGGTGTGAATGCAGCCTACTTGTTCGATGGATTCTGGGTCGATTGCCCAGGTCGTTGTATTGTTCAGGTTCCAGCTCATGAAGAATTGATACTGATCTAGCTGAATGTCATGAACGCCAGGATTGTTCTTGCCATCTGTCTTCCAATCCCAGCAGTATCCGGCAAGCATTCTTGCCTTATTATTGATCTGATTCTTGCTGAAGATTTCATCCCGTAATTCATTTGGGTCATCATAGAGTCGGATATCATAGTCGAAATCGAACCCATCTGCATTTGCCGTTTCACGGATATCGAGTACATCATCGAGCCATGCCAGATATCCGTCGGAGCCATTACACCTGAATTGAGAAGCCAATGTCAGTTCAGTAATATCCGCATCCATTTGTTCGGCATAATGTCTAATCTGCTCTTTGCTGCCCACATCGTGCATAGCGATCTTCTGATATTCATCAATGAAAAATACAGAAAACCGTGCAGCGCGGATAATCTCCATGGTTTGATTGATTCCTTTGTTTTTGAACAAGCCCGACTTCTCATTTAAGCGATGCGCCTCGTCCACAATCAAACAACCGAATTCATCGGGCAATGCTTCATAGTACACACCTGATCCCTTAAACAAGTTATCTATTAACGACTTTTTCACGTTTTGCTGTAGCTTTTTCATGTATACGGCACGAGGCGCACTATTCTTGGTTACATATTGGCAGACTAATTCTCGTGCCGTAAGCTCTACCAAAAGATTAATTCCGAGAACTGACTTCCCTGTCCCTGGTCCTCCTTCGACAATCAGGACCTGTTTCTTGCCCGACTGGGCCTGCTGCGCCAAATTTAACGCTTCCTCATATACTACCTTCTGATCGTCTATCATAATGAATTCTTGATTTCCCTGTAGCATACTGAGGAGTGAATCCTGCAGCGATTTAGAGGGTTTAATTTTGCCATGTTCAATGAGGTAAAGTGATTTGCTTCTATCGGTTTTTTTAATGTAGGTTGAAATAAACCCTCGTAACTTTAAAGCATCTCCCTTTGAGAAGATAGGAGCTTCCTCAATGTATTGATTGTAGACAGGGTGCAGCAGAGGATCATTATCGGCCCGTACATAGTTATGTAAATAAGCACAAGGATAGAGCTGGACCGCTTCGTTCTGCACAGTCTCGTTATATTCGCTAATTAGCCTGGCATAAGACCATGCCTGAAAAGAGGGATGCGCCGTTTTAGTCTTTGTTCCTTTAAAGCGGGTTCTAACAAGACCATCTGCATCCTCAACCGTTTCAACTTCATCCCACTGCTTAAGCTCAATGATAACGACAGAATATTGATCCTGTTCGTTCAAGCCTGTAATCATGAAGTCGACTCTTCGCGAGGTGGCTGGAATTTTATATTCAATCGCGATGCCTACGTCATCTGGAATAGTAGATGTGTTTAATACTTTATATAGATAGTTCATGGAATTGTTCCATGCGTTAATTTCACCCATGGCAACCTTGCCAACTTTTTGGACGTACTGGGTGTGAATCTTTACCGCAATCGTATCTTCGGTTACATCATTCATGAATTGCTGCTTGGTCGATTCATAGATAATCATGATGCTCTCCCCTATTCATTCACTTCCGTGTACTTTTTTGTGAGCTTCCCTTGGAGCTGGATATGGGGTATTTCTTCGCATTCTTGTCTATCTTCTGAAGGATAGCATCCTTTACATCGATTTGCAGATCATGAGCGAGCGTTAGCGTATAGATGAAAATATCAGCGATCTCGTCCTGCATGTCGGAATACTGCTGCTCTATGGCTTGCTTGCTGTTCTTCCATTGGAAGAGCTCTAGCAGTTCACTAGACTCCAGCGAGATAGAGAGAGCCAGATCTTTGGGATCGTGGAATTGCTTCCAGTCCCTTTCGTCGCGGAATTGGATGATTTTCTCGATTAGTTCGTCCATTTGTAGCACCTCATCCTGTTGTTCTATTTCAATCTTTAATACTTGCTCTGCACAAAATAATGATAGCCCAATCCTCAATGTAAATCCATGAAATTCCTAAAATTACACAGAAAAGGACTCCTGTTAATCAGAAGTCCTTATTAATCCTCAATCCCCACGCATCTCTACCTCAATCCTTATACGGATCGAACTCATTTGCCCCAGCCATACATACCCCAATCGGTTTCAGTACATACATAACCTCGATGGTCCCGGCATGCGCATCCAGCACCTCCTGAAGCTTCCGGTACACAAAAGGACTCTCATCCGCGCCTGCACCGCGCAGCTCAACACCGAAATCCCGGACCGCCTCCAGCATCTGCGCTGTCGTGATTTGGCCGCCGCTGCGGGTGCGGGTTTTCCAGTTCATTTTACCGGCCGCCTGGGTCCGGCTCATGATTCGTCCCGCTCCATGAACGGTGCTGTAGTAAGAATCTTTGCTCTCTATAGTATCCTTTCCTTTAACGATTACCGATATATCGCCCATACTGCCGCCGATAAAACCAACCTGGCCCGGTGCAGACGGGGTCGCCCCTTTGCGGACAACGACGACTTCTTTACCGTTATGTGTTTCTTTCCAGGCATAGTTATGATGGTTATGAACTTCGAGGTCCGCCTCCGTTCCCAGGATGGCTAATACTTGCCGGATCACATAATCCCTGCCCGCATAGGCGTAGCGCCCGGCCAGCTTCATGGCTCTATAATACATATCGCCAAGCTCGCTGCTCGTATCAAGCAGTACGGGCGGTTGGTCCAACTTTTCACCTGGGGCGTTAGCCAGAAAGTCTCTGCCCGCTGCCAGGTTAATGAATCCGCTCGCCGTCTTATGCCCGAACCCTCTGCTCCCGAAATGATTGGCGATCCACACCCGGCCTGTTCCCGCTTCTTCAAACAAATCTACGAAGTGGTTGCCGCTGCCGACTGTGCCTAGCTGACTCTGTGCCAAAGCTTTCAGTTTGTCGTGTTTCTGTCTGCCTATCGCCATGAAAACAGCCCAATCCGGGTCGTCGAAAAGTTCATGATCGACTCTTTCATTATTAACACGGCCTATTCCGAAGGAGATTCTCCGGGCGATCTCGTCCATAATATTCGATAATCTGGGCCGGATGTCTTCAACAGACAAGCTTGTTCGCACCGATTTATTCCCGCACGCAATATCATAACCAACGCCCGACGGGGAGATTTGCCCATCGTACACAACCACCCCGCCGATCGGCTGACTGTAGCCTTTATGATGATCTGCCATGAGCAGGGTTTGCACGACATTGCCTGTTTCCGCACACGTCTTTGCTTGAGCAAGCGCTCCACTGTCGGGATTGCCCCAGACCCGCACGCTGTCTATATTTTGATAAGCCATATCATTATTCAACTCCTTCATGATGAGTGTTGCTCAACCTTACAATCCCTTTGCCTCACGAAGCCCGGCCAGCCGTTCTTGTACCGAAGCTTCAGGCTCAGCTACTGACAAATGATTGACCGCGTGAACCAGCTGCTCCCCCCAGGATGATACGTCCCAGCCCTCTAGTGCCTTAATCGCCATGTTCCGGTTGGAGGTCACTGGACTGTTCAAGCCAGTGAGGATCAACTCTGCCCCTATCCCCTCGAACCGGTCCAAGCACTGCAGGATCACGCCCAGCTTCCTATGCGCTGCATATTCTTCGCCGAATCCCATTTCAGTTCCGGGGCCCGTGGCGATCTGCTGCAGGGGAATGTGTTCACTGGCGAATTGAACAAATCTGTGAATCCGGTCCCGGTCATCCGATCTTATTAGCTGATAGTAATAGAAATCCTCCAGCGGGTTAGCTGCAAGCTGATCATAGAGAGTATCCCAAATATCCAAGCCAAGCTTCTCTGCACACGCTATACCATAGTAAACGTCTGACATATCACTGCTGCTAACGGCATCCATAACCATACTGTTCCATTTGGTGTCGGCCATAATCAACTGGCAAGCCTCCCGCATATCGCTTCTTAGCTGCTCACTCCAACCTGAGGACATCCGAGCGGTCCACTTCTCCTCATCCTCCGCCAGGAAGTCGTGAATGCTGAATAGTACTGACAGATGCTTTGCCGTTGTCTCTGCCTCCTGGACAAGCCTCACATAATCCCATAACACCTGCGGGGCATACTCATAATCGTCAATATTCTCTGCCGGCCCGCCATTCAATAACGCTTCAATGATATCGGTTGCCCCATTAAATAATGCGCCATCTACCCGATCAGCCGAAAGTGCCTCCCGCAAATCACCATTTCTTGCACAAATACAGGCTAAATATTCGTTCATGACGTTGTTGTAGCACCCTTCCCGCAGCAGCCAATCTTTGATCTCCTGACTGGCAGGCTCAAGTCTCTCGACGATATGTATTTTCCCCCAGCCATGAACCTGCCCAGCGAGTTCAAATAGAACTTGATTGCTATCCTCCATTCCATTATGAATCGCAACTACGGCATATAGCGTAAATTCCTCGTGTCTCCCAAGCGTTAGAAGCAGTTCCTTTACTTGCCCGTTCTGAAAAAGGCCCAGCATTGCAATGCCGAATTTGACGGCATTCCGGTGTGCTGCATGCTCTGCGAGCCATTTTGCCTCCATGAATACAGCATCCGGCTGAATGCCGGGCTGCTTGCGCACCTCATCTAGAACGGCGTCGATCATGCCGCCTACATCTATTTTCACAAGCTTAGCATATAGGGCCTTTCTGGTTGAACGCTTAGGCTTCCTGGATTGCTTCGCCAGCAGCTGAACGAGCTCCCGTGCTTCATCCGTCATCTTAGCAGATCCGCCATGATGACCAAAAGCTCCATCTAATCCGCCCGCTACCCATCTAATTTTGTCCCCGGACCAGAATTCTTCGTCATCCGGCAGCGATCCGTCCACGGACTCTCCTTGCTCCTTAATATAAGCGTAAATGGAGGTTCTACCCTCCCATAACGGCCGTTTCGCTCTTTCGAAGAATATAACCATCGTTCACCACACCTCTTCCTATACTTCCTGCGATACCAATAGCACAACTCAATGATTATAAGCGGCTGCATTATCATATCAACTTCTATATCTATATTGGTTTATTTTGGGAGCGGCGAACATGGCGAAAGTATTACAACTGGGCATATAATTTTTATAACCAAACAGAGGACAGGCTTGTTGGCTTCGGGCTCTCCCCTTCCCCATACATCCGATCCTCACTCTTTTAGCGTCAATTCTATTCACTACACGGATTTCTACAATCCTGGCAGTTTAATCGCCCAGCCCCTCCACCCCTGTATACTCATCCATAACCTTTTGCATTTGTACAATGTGGCGTTTAGCATGTTGACACAAAAAATAGATATATTGATAAACATCAATCTTGCCTAAGTTGTTTACGGTCATTGTAGTTTTATAAAGTATTCCCTCTCCGTTGTTCATCTCTTGCAAAAGCTCTTTGCATTCGTTAATTTGATTATCTAGTAATGCTCTTATTTGTCCTAATTCTTGTTCACCCTTAGGCTCCATATGTTCTGGTCTGATCCAATCAAAAGACTTATGTATAGCTATCGCTTCAAGTTCTTGTAAATTAATTTGGCTTGATTCTATTATTGTATTCAAGTCTTTCTTTGTTGATAGTTCAATTGCTTTCCGAGTCCCTTTTCTTATTAGGATCAATAAAAAGTGATTGGTTAGTGTTACATGCTCTAATATTTGTTCAATACTCCATCCGGTCTGAGGTTTAAAGGATAGTTCTTCGGGATTTAAAGTAAACCAGTGTTGGTAGTCACTTAATGTTTGAGATAATTCCTTATCTATAACGTTAATCGCTTGGTTTATATTCATGTTTACACCCGCTTTCGAGTTATCTATGAATTGCCTTACCTTCTAAAATTTCATACTACACAAACCCATCCTCAGGCTCCCCCACCTCAAACCCTAACACTTTAGTTGCTTCTGATTTAAACGCTCCAATCCAAGAATCCCAATCACTCTGATTCATCTGAGCATAAAATGACAATCCACTTGGCTCAACGGATGCCTGAATATAAACATCCTCATCTTCCTGCCCAAACCAGTGTGGAATCCCATCTATGTACCCTCTCCAACCAGGCATACGCTCATAAATATTAGCAACTGTATTCCATACTTCATCAGGCAGATGAGCCCAAATATTCAGATTACAATGATGAGAGGTTATTTCATTCATTTCCCTTCCCCCTTAGCCTTACAACATATACAAAATAAACCTTACGCACTTCAATCACATCGTACCATATGTTGGAATTCTCCTCCTATCATTCGGGGCTCAATCGAGTTAATTATCCCCTTGCAAATAGGATTATTTTTCTATATTTTTAAATATAAAGTAACCATTATAATAAAATAAAAAAGGATACTCACTAATGAAAAACAAAATGTTATTACTTCTTATATTGTTATCCGTGTTGTTTGTAAGCTGTGACATCAAAATTGTAAATGAGCCTCAGGCGGAGGAGCTTTATAACCCTCCATCAATCCAGTTAGAAATTGCAGTTGTTGGTGATATTCCTTTTGATAACATTAGAAATCTAAGCTACATACCCAAAAGCCTCAAAGATATTATTGAAGATCATAATATAAATTATGATGGCTTAATCATTGCAAAGGATTATCTGGCTGAAGCAGCCAAGCAGGAATATAAAGATTTTTTCAGTAACATAACGTATCCGGTATTTTTCATGGGGACTGAGAATCTACTGGTGAATGTATTTCATGACGACAGATTAACTCTTGAATCTGCAAGAATAAATGGTTTTGGAGCTCATGTATCCGGATTTGTTCTATTAGAGGGCAAGTTTCAGCAGTGGGGCTTGTACTTACCAAATAACCCTACTGAACAAGATATGAATAGAGATATGATTTTAAGAATCTCCAATATATTAGAAGATTTCAAAATCCTACGCAGTAACATGAAAACTGCAACTTAAATTCACCCTATAGTGGAACACAACAAATCCCCCAACAACTACTTATAGATGCCCAGAAGATGTCCTGCCATCCTTCCCAGGCAAACAGAAAAACCCTCTCCGTAAAGAGAGGGCGCTTCATTAACTACTCTTATCCCATCAACTCATAGAAATACTTAGCTTCCTGGGTCTTGTAGAGACTATACCAGGCCTTCAGTTTTTCTGGAGCCATTACATCCAGGGCTTTCAAGACATGTACAGTGAATTCTAGCGGCGCTATTCCAGAGGCAGTGATCAGCTTGCCATCCGTTACAGCAGACTGCATCTGGTAGAGCTCTTCGCCGGTGTACGCGGGACAGATCATTTTGAGGTACTCCAGATCATTGCTTGTATGCGGGCGTGAATTCAATAGTCCAGCCTGGGCAAGTCCCATTGTAGCCCCACAAATCGCTGCCACTAATATATCTTCCTGTATACATCTCTCAGCAAGTTGGAGAATGGGCTTGTGGATGGCTTCGGTCCATGTCTCTCCACCGGGTAGAATCAAGGCATCTGTGCTTGTAATGCTGCACTCACCCACCGTGATGTCAGGCATTATTGCCAGTCCGCCCATGGTAGTGATAAGCGTCTTCTCATTGGCTACGGTTACTATTTCAGTGGGGGCTTGCCCCTTCTTGTAATACCTTCCCGAGTTCAGTTCGGCAGTTAAGTACCCTATCTCCCAGTCTGCCATGGTGTCGAGCACATATAGATATACCTTATTCATTTATACTTCCTCCTTCAAGTCCTTTCCTGTATTATAAAATAGCTTCACTGACAGCTGCTGTCAGTGAAGCTATTTTAGCTGAACATATAACAAAGACGCTGCAGGAATCCCCGAGCGTCTTTTTGTCTTCTTTTATGAAGATAACCCTATTAATTCTTCCCCCCATACCCCTTATATGTAGCATAAACGGCATTGGCATATTGATCTGCCAGGATAGGACGGCCATAGGAGTCGGTAGCGCCCGGATACCAGTTGTCGCCTCCGTTATAGTGCAGCAATCCGTTATAGATATCTCCGAATCTGACAATCTTCTCATTCAGGATCAATGCGCCCAGGTATACCTGATCCTGTTCGCTGCTGTGATTATACGCGCGGCCGAATTTGGCGCTGAATTGTGAGGCATAGGCACCCCGGGTATTAGGTTCGACCTGCATCAATCCGTCGCCGGCGGATGGGCTGCCCGGCAGGCCTGCTCCGAAGCTGCTCTCCTTCTTAATCACCGCACTCAGCAGCAGTGCGAAATCTCCACCCTTGCCATAAGCATTGTCTGCATTCACGACATAGGTCCAGATTTGGCTGGGAACCTCGGCAGGTTTGGTTACCGAAGGAGGCTGCGAACCGGTATAGATCTTAACCGAAGTCATCTTGTCATTGACACTGTCGCCAACCCAGGAGGAATCTGCTGTATAAGTCCATTTGGTTCCGCCAAAGTTATCATTCTCATAGACTTCAACCGTCCAGCCGCCGGGAACCTTAAGCGAAGACATCCAGTCATTCGGAATGCCTGCAGCATTCAGCTGGGACAATACATAATTGCCTACTCCCAGGGTTACCGCCTTCCCGCCATAGTTGATATCTGCATAGAATGTGACTCCGTTTGTTGCTGGGGGTGTGGTTGGTGTAGGTGTAGGGGTCGGTGTTGTTGTTGTTCCGCTCTTCCATAGTGCAGGAACATTAGGCGGCTCCCAGCCTGTGAGGGAAGTATGGGCCTGAAGACAGGTATAGGTACTTCCGCTATAGGTTACTGTATCATTTACTGCATAAGCCGTATTAGGAGCCCATGCTCCTCTGGCGGCCGCGTTTGCCTGCGGTAAGGCTGTGAAGAACAGGGACAGGAATATGGCTGCAACTACCAAAAGGGATAAGGCTCTGGCTGGAACTTTTTTAATCAATCACTTAAACCTCCTTTATTTAATTTACCGGTTTCGCCCATTAGGCGAACCACAGGTATATTGTATTGTCGTTTGTGAAAATAATTCCATCAATTTTACTCCCCAACCCCTTGCTGTAATGACAAATTCCGCGTTTTCATCAACACAGCTTCCTGTAATGATGCTATCATGAAACAATCAACTCATTTATAGCGAATTTTGTAGATTGGGGTCGGCTTCATGATGAGGGGTATTCTAAGGTTCGTTTCTCGTAATATCTTCTTTCACATAGCGGTTGCCGTTGTTATCGGTCTGGCCATAAGCTATGCCATCGTGCCTGTAACGCCAGGCGCCCCCAAGCTTCGAAGCGAAGAAGGCGTTCTGGATCTAACGCAGGCTTCTATCCTTAAGACTCCGCTAAAGTTGCAGGGGGAATGGGAATTCTACTGGCAGGAGCTGCTCTCGCCAGAGGATATACGGAGCCGGATGGCAAGCGGGGAAATGGCTGACCGGTATATCAGCATCCCCAGCTCTTGGCTAGGATACAAGCTTGATGGTCAAGAGCTGGGAGGGCAAGGCTATGCAACCTTTCGGCTGGTCACCCGGCTTAGCGGGCAGGACAGGAATGAGCGGCTTGCGCTGCGGCTGCCTACCATTTTTCATGCATATAAATTATGGGTGAATGGAGAGCTGCTGGCAGAAGTTGGCGAGGTTGGTCAGGACAAGAGTAGCGTGACACCACGTCTGGCAACGAAGCTGGTGTTCTTCCAGCCCGGGAGCGATACCGTAGAGCTGGTTATACAAGTTGCAAACTTCCATCATAAGCGGGGCGGCATCACCACGTCTATAGAGCTGGGTGGCAGTAACGTATTAGCGGCCAAGACCACTCGGAAGGTTGCCGCAGAGATGTTCATAACCGCAAGCCTGCTGGTCATCGGCGTGTATCATCTGCTACTCTACATGCTGCGGCGCAAGGACAGGGCACCGCTTTATTTTGGACTGTTCACTGTGTTGTTCGGTATCCGGTCCTTGCTGGTCGGCGAGCTCATGTTCACACAATGGTTTCCCCGTTTTCCGTGGGAATTGCAGTTCAAGCTCGAGTATCTGATTCTATGTGTCAGTGGTTATATCATCACCATGTATTTTGAATGCATTTTCCCGAATTATGTATCTCGGTGGTTTCGTCTGGGCAGCCGGATCGTAACGAGCGCACTCTGTCTGGTTGTTATACTGACCCCTGCAATTATATATTCAAGAATGTTACTGCTGATCGGTGTAATCGTTGTTCTGCACATGGTGTATCTGATGGTGGGTCTGGCTGAAGCGGCTGTGCGGCGTATGGAGGGTGCGCTGATCTTCCTGCTCGTGTCGATGGTTGCTCTGGTAACGGTGATCAACGATTTCCTGTATTTCAATGAATGGTCACTCATCGGTAATACCTCTCCGTTTGGGCTGCTCATATTCACGATCGCCCAGATGATTCTGCTGTCTTCCAGATATACGCGGGCGGTAACGAACGAAGAGAGAATTGCACGTGAGCTGTACGAAGCCAATAACAAGCTGACTGAAATGAATTCCAATCTGGAGCAGCTCGTAATGGAGCGTACACATGCCCTATCCGCAGCCCACGAAGACCTCCGCATGTCGTATGAGCGGTTACTTCACTCCGAGCAAGGCAGGAAAAAGCTGCTTGCCTACATTACACATGATCTGCGTATGCCGCTGTCCAGCATGCTTGGTTATGTCGAGGCTGTGATCGACATGGTTAAGCCGGAACGCAATGAACAGTACCTGGAGTATATCCGGGATAACACGGTAAGGATTAACCGCATGATCGGGGAGTTGTCCTTCTTGTCCCATCTGGAGACGGGGCAGGTAGAATACCGTATGGAGCCGGTTCATGTGATTCATTTCCTGCGCGGTTTCTATGAACAATATGAGATGGTAGTGCGTGACGCGGGGCTTGATTTCAACCTGGATACCGGACATACGGAGGATCTGGGAGCCTTCTTGCCTGTTGCAGAGATCGATACGCAAAGATTAACGCAGGCGCTATTTAATCTGGTGTCGAATGCGATGAAGTTCACCTCTAGCGGCGGGATCGTGCGTCTTGCTCTAACCTGGGATGAGGTGAAGGATACCCGCACTGCAATCATTAGCGTACAAGACTCTGGTACGGGCATTCCCCCTGAGCAGCTCGAGCAAATCTTCGACCGCAATTACAGGGTTGACCGGCCGGGTATGGACATGGGAGTAGAGGGCAGCGGCCTTGGGCTGGCGATTTGCAGGGAAATCGTACAAGCGCATGGTGGAACGGTCCGGGCGGAGAGCGACGGCAAGACGGGGTCGGTATTCTATGTATCGCTGCCTTTGTATCCGGGAAGCAGGAAGGTGACAACATGATGGACACGTACAAAATTATGATCGTCGATGATGATCCCCATATCTGTGAGATTGTTCAGGCGTATTGCGAACGGGAAGGCTTCGTATCCTCGTCTAGCCATAGCGGGACAGAAGCCATGCTGCTGCTTGCATCGTTTAATCCGGATCTGATTGTACTGGATGTCCTGCTGGCTAATGAGAACGGCATTGACTGGTGCAGGAACGCACGCAGCTACACGAATGCGCCGATTGTGTTTCTGAGCAGTCAGGAGGAAGACGAGGTGAAGATCAGCGCATTATCTTATGGCGGCGATGATTATGTGACCAAGCCGTTCAGTCCGGGAGTCCTCATGGCCAAGATCAAGGCTCACCTTCGCAGAGTATCGACGGGCAGAAGGGAACAGCTGCTGGAATTACCGGGCTTGACGCTGGATTTCTACGCACAGTCTGTCAACCTGGGCAGTAAAACGATTTTTTTATCGAAGAAAGAGTTCAGTCTACTGTCCTATATGGCACAAAACGTTAATCAAGTCGTCACGGTCGATACGTTGTTTCATCTCATCTGGGGAATGAAGAGTCTGGAGGATACGAGAACGGTCGCCGTACACATCAGTAATTTACGCAAAAAAATCGAGGCTGATCCTGTCAATCCGGAGAGAATCCTTACGATTCGGGGGGCCGGATATATGCTGGTTGCCGGCAAGCGTTGAGCATAGCAATGTTCCCATAATAAAGGTTCAAGCATGAACTCTCGCTTGAACCTTTGGCATACTATTCAGAGCGCCCCCCGCCGCAGCTCATAGAAATACTGCACCACCGGATGCTTCAACCCCATCTTCTCCGTCATACTCAAAATCCGCTTTTTCCCGACTCTGCGATCCACCAGCGCAAGAATATTAAGTACCATGTCCCTGCTCTCCAGGCTCTCCTCAATAGGAGTAGTCAGGAACTTATTCGCGACCACGATGAAATTCGATTTAACGAGTGCAGCCTGCGCTGACATTAGCTCTTTGGCATGCTCTGTACTTAATCTGCTTCTGGCCATTACGATTAGGCGATCCTCCGGCACAGGCCCTTTGGCAGCTTGTCTGACCGCTTCAATGTCGTCCTTACTGACAGGAATGCGGATATCCGGATCATTCTTAATCTCCAGCTCTGTCTGATACCATCGGATCGTGTTCGTTTTATCGCCCATATTGAGCACATTCCTTCTGTCCACTGAGATGTAACAGATTCCCGATTTATCAGGCAGATAACGGTAACCCGGCGCGCGGTATTCTACCGTTCCCTCTAACGCAGGACTGAGAAAGCCCTCCAGCTGCTGCTTCAATTTGCTCCAGGACATGTAATCCCTCCATATGAAAAAAAAGGACTGGCCTGCTGGCTCCGGGTTCCCCCTCCCCATCATCCGGTCCTCAGTCTCATGTCTATTCTATTTCTACTAGGATCAGCGAATCAGTATGTCGAGTTTAGCAGTGACATCTGAAAGAATGCTCTGTGGTACTTTACAGATGAACGCTGCCTGGATTGCCAATCAAGACTCTTTACTTGATCCGCAAGGATAACCCCTTCAAAGGGCAGATCCTGCGGAATGACTACTTCAAACGGGTAGCCCTTTGGTTTAGAAGTTACCGGACAGAGCAAGGAAACTCCGACTTTACCATTATAAGAAGCAGGAGACACGACCAAGGCCGGGCGTTTGCCTGCCTGTTCAGTCCGCTTGCGGGTTGAACTGCAGCCATATCAAGTCACCCCGATCCGGTACATACCCGCCCGTTACCATACTTCCCGTCCTAGCTGCCCGCCTGTAGAGACCTCATTATGGAGATTTTCCGGTGTGACCCGGGACAGGATTTCGTCCAGTGTGGCCGACTTCGGCTTGATGATAAGATGTCCATCTTCCACATCAAGATCGACTTCGGAGCCTTCCTCAATACCGACCTTTAGAGCAAGGGATTTCGGAATGCGAATGCCCAAGCTGTTGCCCCATTTCTGAACCTGAAACATAGAACCGCCTCCTAGAACGTATAAACAAAGTGATTCAAGAAGTCAAATCATGTCGAGGATATATAAAACAGAGGAATGACCTGCTGGCTCCGGACTTGTCCCTTCCCCATCCTCCGATCCTCAGTCTTTTCACGTCTATTCTATTTTCTATCCGGAATTCTACAATCCTGGCCGCCTAATTTCCAAGCTCGTCCGCCCCGTCCTGCTCCCTGCTCCCAAACTCATCCAGCAGCGCACGCACTTCACGGGTAGACTTGGTGTTCATTAAGTTATTTCTAAGCTCACTGGCCCCGCGGAAGCCGCGGACATAGATTTTGAAGAACCGCTGGAGCGGACTAAATGAACGTGGCTTCTGTCCCGAATACTCATCATAGAGATCCAGATGCAGCCGCAGCAGATCAAGTAGCTCCTCACTGCTATGTTCCCTCGGCTCCTGCTCGAACGCAAACGGATTCTGAAAAATCCCGCGCCCGATCATAATCCCATCCACACCATACTCTTCAGCGAGCCTCAGGCCGGTCTGACGGTCGGGGATATCCCCGTTAATGGTCAGCAGTGTATGCGGTGCGATCTCATCACGAAGCTTCTTGATCTCCGGAATCAGCTCCCAGTGGGCATCCACCTTGCTCATTTCCTCCCGGGTGCGCAGATGAATCGACAGATTCACAATGTCCTGCTGCAGGATATGGGTTAACCAGCCTCGCCATTCGCCCAGGTCAGTGAACCCGAGCCTTGTCTTGACACTGACGGGCAGTCCCCCGGCTTTGGCCGCCTGGATAATCTCCGCTGCGAGCCCGGGACGGCAGATCAGACCGCTTCCCTTCCCGTTCTCGGCTACATTCGCTACAGGACAACCCATATTTATATCGATGCCCTTGAAGCCTTCCTCAGCCATGCCGATGCTCATCTGCCGGAAGTATTCCGGCTTATCACCCCAGATATGAGCGACAATCGGCTGTTCATCCTCAGTATAAGTCAGACGCCCGCGCACCGCATGATGCCCCTCCGGGTGACAATAGCTCTCTGAATTCGCAAACTCCGTGAAGAAGACGTCCGGTCTGCCCGCTTCACTTACGACATGGCGAAACACAACATCCGTTACATCCTCCATGGGTGCCAGTATGAAAAAAGGGCGTGGTAGTTCACGCCAGAAATTATTCATCATATTAAAAACCTCTCTATAAATAGCAAGATATTAAAGCAAATTATATCATAATCCCGGAGGAAACATACTTACCCAATTAATTCATGTAAGACGGAACGACTCGCATATGGTAAAATAAAGCAGAATTTACTTTCCAGGTGAATGTAACTTCAAGCGATCAAGAAGGAGAATGAATATGAGAATATGCAGTGACAACGCTCCGTGCAAAGTCTGAACCGGACGAAACTGCACGGAGCGGACTACAGCTCGTCCGTTCGGCTTTGCACTTTCATTGAATCGTTAAGAATTCATTGAAAGAGGAGCAGAGTCATGATAACAAAATTTAAAGTGAACCTCAGGGAGCTTCGTACTTTCCTGATTTTATGGATTACACAGTCATTCTCGGCACTGGGCAGTGCAATGACCGCTTTTGCCCTGGTGATCTGGTCTTATCAGCAGCATGGATCGGCTCTGACCAGTTCTCTGTTGGTTATCTGTTCCTACGCACCTTATGTCCTGCTCAGTATCTTCGCAGGTGCACTGAGCGACCGCTGGAACAAGAAGGCTACAATGCTGATCAGTGACAGCTTTGCGGCACTATGTACCGTTACGGTCCTTATACTGATGACAATGGGTAAACTCCAGATCTGGCATCTGTATCTGATCAATACCTTGACTGGCGTGATGAACACTGTGCAGCAGCCGGCGTCGGATGTAGCGATCAGCCTGCTGGCTCCGCAGCAACACTATCAGAAGGTTAGCGGAATGCGTTCCTTTTCCAACTCGCTGGTTACCATATTGACGCCTATACTCGCTACTTCAATACTTTCCTTCACCAGTATCCGGGTTGTGATCCTGTTTGATCTGATTACCTTTGCCACAGCGTTCACGGCATTGCTATGCTGTGTCCATATCCCGCAGGTTCCTAAGCGGAGCAGCACCGGTAGCGAGACGATATTGCAATCGGCTTCAAGCGGCCTGCGGTATCTCAGGGATAACCGTGGCATTCTGGATTTGATCCTTTTTTTGGCCTTGATCAATTTCACCGCCTCCATTTTCAATGCTGCCCTGCCCGCAATGATGCTCTCACGGACGGGTGGCGGAGAGCTGGCGCTGGGGATGGTCAACACCGTTACAGGGATAGCCCTGATGCTTGGGAGTATTTCAGTTGCTATCCTGCCGCCGCCCAGAAGCCGGGTCCGGGTCATTTGTAATTGCCTGCTTTTTTCCATGAGCACCGAGAATTTCTTCCTTGCCTTTGGCAGAAGCACGCCTATATGGTGTTTGGGTGCAATCCTCGGATGGATATTCATTCCTGTTATGAACGCTAATATGGATGTGCTGTTCCGCTCCACAATTCCAATTGAGATGCAGGGGCGTGTCTATTCGGCAAGGAATACCTTGCAGTTTTTCACCATTCCATTGGGATATCTGTGCGGCGGTATATTGGTAGACAGGGTGTTTGAACCCTTTATGGCAGGGCAGCCGCTAGGCAGCCTGTGGGTGACACTGGTCGGAACAGGCAAAGGCTCCGGAGCAGCTTTGCTATTCCTGGTAATCGGAATCACCGGTGCATTATCTTGTCTGCCGTTCCGGGCGGACAAACATATCTGGAGGTTGGAGGAATAGCTTCTTCTCCCCCAACTTACCCCAACTGCAATTAGCACAGGGTGGCTCTAAGGCTGCCCTGTGCTTATTCAATTTCCGAATATATCCCAAATGAGAATTAACATAAACGTTTCCAATTATTCATAATTCATCCTAATTCAGATGAATACGTTAACATTCGGATCGTATGCTATAAAGTCTGACCTCACTGAAATCACTAAGAGGAGGAAAATGGATGTCGTTCGGGTTCCGGAAGTTGGGTGTATGGTTTGCAGCTTTAATATTGCTGGCAGGTGCTTATGCGTATCCGGGTTATGAAGTGAAGGCTGAAGGGGCAGCAGGCTATTATCACACCTCAGGCAACAAAATCGTGGATTCCGCCGGGAATCCGGTCGTATTCAACGGACTGAACTGGTTTGGCTTCGAAACCGCGAACTACTCTCCGCATGGGCTGTGGTCCCGTTCCATGGATGATGTGCTCGACCAGATCAAGACGGAAGGCTATAACCTGATCCGGTTGCCCTACTGCAACCAGATGTTCGATGCAGGCTCTGCAGCCAATAGTATCGATTATGCCAAGAATCCTGATCTGGCCGGCCTTACGCCGGTGCAGATTATGGATAAACTGATTGAGAAAGCCGGGAACCGCGGCATCCGGATCTTCCTTGACCGGCACCGGCCGGACTCCGGCGGACAATCGGCACTGTGGTATACTGCGGCCTATCCCGAAACCCGCTGGATCAGTGACTGGGTGATGCTGGCCCAGCGCTATGCAGATAATCCTACCGTCATTGGAGCCGACCTGCATAACGAACCGCATGGTACGGCAAGCTGGGGAACAGGTAATCCTGCCACAGACTGGCGGCTGGCCAGTCAACGGGCAGGCAATGCGATTCTCGCCGCGAATCCGAACTGGCTCATTATTGTCGAAGGCATTGAGACCAACGTTCAGGGCAACTCCAGCAGCTATTGGTGGGGCGGTAATCTGACAGGCGTGCGTAATTACCCGGTCACGCTTACTGTGCCGGACCGGGTGGTCTATTCCCCGCATGATTATGGTCCCGGCGTTGCCTCACAGACCTGGTTCAGTGCTGCCGACTTCCCCAATAATCTGCCGAAGCTGTGGGATGATACCTGGGGATACATCAGCAAGGAGCAAATCGCCCCGGTTCTTGCCGGAGAATTCGGCGGGCGCAGCGTAGATACCCTATCGGCGGAAGGGAAATGGCAGCATGCGCTCGTAAGCTACATCGGCCAGAACAATCTCTACTGGACGTACTGGAGTCTGAATCCCAATAGCGGAGATACCGGAGGTCTGCTGCTGGATGACTGGACCTCCTGGAATGCGCCGAAGCAGGCTATGCTGGACCTTATTATGAAGCCGGTCACCTTTACCCCTATTGGTGATCCTGGCGGACCCGGTGAAGGCCCCGGATCTGGCGACCCTCATGCCACACTGCTCTACCATGCCGGTGAGACGGGGACGGCCGTGGGCTCAATCCGGGCGAGTCTACAGCTGAAGAACGAGTCCGGTAGCTCTATTCCGCTGAATGAGCTTACGATACGTTATTGGTACAACAGAGATGGGAATGCTGCACAGACCCTGGAATTTGATTACGCGGTCATCGGCAAAGAAAAATTGCTGACGCAAATCGTCCCCTTGGCTACACCGCGAACAGGTGCAGATACTTATGCGGAGATCGGGTTCACGGCAGGTGCTGGCTCACTCGCAGCTTCCGGCACAACCGGAGATATTCAGTTCCGCATTCACAACACGAATTGGGCGAATCTCAACCAGGCTAATGACTACTCATTCCAGCCCGCCATCATCAGCTACGCCGCGAATGACCGTATCACGATTTATCATCAAGGCCAGCTGATCTACGGAATTGAACCTTAAATGTCTGAATTGACCATAGCTGGTGAGCTGTCTAATGGTTACGCTTAATGTGCAGGAGCACGTTAAGGGAGGATGAAAGAGATGTATGCGCACCATAGACAGACGCTGGAGAAGCTGGTGGAGAAGCAGGCGAAGGACCCTTCCTGCCTGGCAGTAATCACCAGCGGTTCGGTAGCCCAGGGAACCGCCAAGGAGACCTCGGATGTGGATGTTCACCTGGTATTCACCGATGAAGCCTATGAAGAGTATGACCGGAAGAATAAGCTGTCCTACGTGGACCGGGAAGTCAGTACCTATGAAGGCGGATACGCCGATATCAAGGTGATCAACCTCCGGTTCCTGGAGCTTGCCGCGGGGCGGGGTAACGAGCCGACGAGGTATGCTTTTACCG
This sequence comes from Paenibacillus sp. FSL H8-0259, assembly GCF_037963255.1. Classification (NCBI taxonomy): domain Bacteria; kingdom Bacillati; phylum Bacillota; class Bacilli; order Caryophanales; family Paenibacillaceae; genus Paenibacillus; species Paenibacillus sp. FSL H8-0259. Next base: position 877,648 of record NZ_CP150147.1, on the reverse strand, counting down.
GTTCAAGCGTTCTATTCTCCAGAATCCCGGAGCTGGGTGAACTGGTTGCCCGAATTCCGCTCTATCCTGAAGAGAACCGAGACCGTAATCTGCGGGACTTTTGCGCCCAGATCTTCCTGTATGCTTTTTATTTCGCCAAAGAAGCGGCCCGGAAGAACGACGCCTACCTGCTCGCTCACACGGCCAGCAACCTGGTCTTCTTCAGCGGGAGAATGATCCTGGCTTATAACCGGATGCTCTTTCCAAGCCACAAGGGGCTGCTGGATGCCGTTGAGGCTGCAGAAGCTAAGCCGAAGGACTTCCGTAAGCTCGCTGCAGAGCTGCTGCAGTCGCCCGGCGCCGATAAGAGTATGCGCTTCGCTGCGAAGATGCTGGCTTTCTATAATCACGGCCTTACCTTCGAGCAGGCGCTGGGCATTTATGTGCTGAGCAACGAGCGCTCCTGGATAGAGCAGCCTCCTTCCTTGCAGGACCGTTAACAACAAACAGCGACTCTCCAATGATGGAGAATCGCTGTTTTGACGTTTGGGCCAGGGGCAGATTGCTTCTTCATAGATAAACCCGGTGCTGCTGCGCCTCGGCCATGATCAGGGATTGCAGGTGTACCCGTTCCCATGTAGCTTCCAGCTGCTCCGCCCTTTGCCCGCTCATTATTTCTGCGAAAGCCTCCAGCTGATTGACATAATAGTTCATCGGCGCGAATTCACACAGGGTGCTGCGGTTGTCTGGCAGATCATGCCGTATTTTGATTTTGTAGAAGCCTTTGACCGGCCGGAAGAAATCCGGGACCGTCAGCACTGTCTGCGCGAAATGCAGGGTATGCGAAGCCCGGAAGGGCAGCTCGAAGGAAGTCAGACATTCAGCTTCCAGACCGTTCTCATATTGCAGCGCCGCCTGAAAGGTCCAGTCACAGCCCTCCGGCCCGTCAAACGCCGACTGCGCCCTGATTTCACTAGGCTGAAGACCGACAAGGGTCTGCAGGAACTGCAGCCAATAGCAGCCCAGATCGGCAAAAGCGCCTCCGCCCTTCGCCTTGACACTGCGGTAATTCCCGGCATATCTGTCCTTGGCAGGCATGGATATTCTTGTACTGATCTTATAGAGCGGGCCGAATTGCCCGGAGTCGACTATGGATTTCAAGGCTTGCTGCCAGGGGTGGAAGGCAATCATCAGACCTTCGGCGAGCTTCGGAGCGGCGGAGCTTTCTTTTAGCATCCGTAACTGTTCAACTTCTTCGGGATGCAGGCACATCGGCTTCTCTACCAATACATGCTTCCCCGCCTCCAATGCCCGGACTGCCCATTCTGCATGAAGGTCATTGCTGAGTGCAATATATACCCCCTCCAGATCGCCAAGCTCCAGCAGATCCTCCAGACTGCCCGCCACATAAGGAATATGGTAAGCCTCTGCCAGTTTCACTGCCTTTTCCAATGTCCGGTTGGCAATTGCGGTTATCCGCACCTTCTCCACAACCTGCGCTGGCTCCAGCATGGCAGGTACAGCAATATTCGAGGCACCCAGGATACCGAGCCTATAGGCAGGCTGATCACACCCGTTCTTCATACATGCGTCAGGGCAGCATAGGTATTCAGGTACAGCACATTACATTTGGAGCAGGCCGGCGACAAGCCTTCATCCAGAATCCGCCGCAGCCTGTCGTAGCGGGCTGAATTCCATATTTCCGTCAGCGGTTGCTCTTTCACATTGCCAATGGCCAGCTCGCCAAAAAATTTGCAGGCACTGACCATGCCATTCGGAGCAATATCCACCCGGGTACTGAGCGCCAGACATTTCGATGTACTGCGGGAGAGCATCGGCTTGCCCGCCACAAAATCCTCGATTTCATCAAAGTCGAGCCCCGGCTGGTAACGGATTCGGGTATTATGCCAGGTGTTGCTGTTGATCCGCTTCAGGTCTTCGGTCAGCCTTGTGACATTCTCCGGTTTGATATGGTATTTGAAGGCATGCCAGCTGCTCCGGTGATCCGGCGGAAGCTCCGCCAGCCACTGGAAGTGTTCATCGTAGAAGCGGTCCATTTCCAGGCTCGTGTCCGCAGAGATATACCACGGGAAGCAGAGCAGTACCAGATCGACGCCCTTGTGCTCAAAAAACTCCACCAGCTCATACAATCTGCCGATCATATTGTCATTAATCACATTGTGCACAGAGATCCGGCCGCGGAAGCGGCCTTGCCTGCGCAGCTCGAGCAGCCGTTCGACGCTCTCGATCACCTTCTGAAAGGAGCCTTTGCCGCGCAGCAAATCATGCTCCGCCTCGAACCCCTCGATCGGAATCAGCAGCTCCAGGTTGTCAGAGATTGCACACAGCTCCTCTTCATACTTAGGAATCAGATAGGCATTGGTACAGATCGTGGTGTCCCGGGGATGCTCTTGCAGGAGCTCCAGAATCTGCTTGGTATTCCGGTGAAACAGCGGCTCGCCGCCCCATAAATACAGGCGGGACTGCGCTTCATCTGTCTCCTCGAGCAGCCTCCGGATCATCTCCACATCCATATCGAGATTCTGCTCGGCGGTGTCCATATCATGATGATAGCCGGATTCATTCCACTGGTAGCAATGCTTGCAGCGGAGATTACAGCGGTTGGTCAGCTTCAGGGACATAATCTCCGGCATAACGGTTTTGAACCCTGGATCTAGCTTGCGTTCCCTGTGCGGGACCACCACATTCTTAATCGTACGTTTCAGGGCCTCAAAGGACTTGGCGTCCAGGCTCACTCTACTGGTAGGCTGCATTAGCTTCTCCCTTCTGCTGCGGATAGCTGCTCCGCATAGCTTGCCGCATAATCCGGGTACCGGCCCTTGGCTGACTGGAGGTTATCCGCCAGCTTCCGCAGTGCCTCACGGTCAAAGCCCATCTCGGCCCAATCCCCGTAACGGATGCCGTAACCCAGCTCCACCCACAGATCGCTGTTAATCTTCTCATGCGGGCCGAAAGGGTCCAGCAGCACCAGCGGTGTGCCCGAAGCCAGGGAATCAATCAAGGCCCCTCCACCCGGTTTGCTGATGACTGCGGATGCCTGCCGGATGACGCCATACATCCCGTCCTGGTAGTTACGGCAGGGCGGATAGTGGTCCGGCTGGCTGACGGTTACTTCTGCAAAAGGCGGGAAGGTATACTGCCCGCTGCTGTCACGCTTCCAGGTCCGCCACTCCGGATCGTTCATATAATAACGTCTTCCATGGACGGCATCTCCAATCTCCTGAGGACTGTACGCGGCAATATCCAGTTCATACCCTGCCGACTCCAGGCTATCAAACTTCTCGCGGAAGGTGCCAATTCCCCAGCCGCCGCCGTGAACAACCAATCTCCCGTTCCTGGCCCCAGCGGGCAATGCCTCCGCGGGTCCGGCATCTATGCTGCATAGAATCTCCCTTGCCGCAGGGTCATACATACTTACTTCGCGGTAGCCTTCCGCGTAACCGGGATTCAGCCTGCGGAGATTCTTCCATGACGGCGAGAGGTCGGCATCAATATAGAGCAGGTCAGCCTCCACAGGAAAGCCGGCCAGTTCACGGTACCTGTCCATGACATGCACCCAATGCCCGGATAATACAATGAAGCGCTGCCGTTCTTCCTGCTTCCATTGCTGTAATAAATGTTCCACGGCCGCAGCATCCAGGCTGCCCCGGATATCACCCGGTATTTTCTGCGAGGTCAAGGCTACGGCGAAGCTCTGCTGGTACGCTTTGCGGCTGTTGTCTGTCTGCTGTTTTTTGCTGTCGGACATGAGTGTTTCAAAAACCTCAATCTCCGCCTGGATGCCAAGTGCGGTAAATCTCCGTTCCATCAGCAGGCCGGGGACATAGAAGCCCAGACCAAAACCAGAGCATAGAATCGTCACGGTGTTATTCATTGGAGGGTCCCTTTCTTTATCGCAGTATAGTGTAGCCCGAGCGCAGAAGCGATTCGTCCAGCTTGCGGGTGAGTCTGTGCTTACTGTCTTCATCCCGGTAAGCGAGTGCTGCATACAGCTTGCCCTTAGTGGAACCGGCAGACCGGGACGGGTCAGGAGGCTGAAGTGTGCCCGAAGCCAAAGGAATCACGCCTTCCCCCGCTCCCAGCGAAAATAATATGCCTTCCCGCTCAAGCCGCCCCAGCAGATCTGCATAATGAACCTCGCCCATGGTTGCCAGCGGCACCTGTAACAGGCAGGTATGCATTCCTTCCTGCTTGAGCTGGCGGTCTACATTATGCTTGATCAGACTCATCGACTTCCGGGCATTGATCTCGACCAGAGGGGCGAGGCTTCCGTCACGCAGCAGCATGGAATCGACGCATACATCACCGAAGTAACCGTCTGCATACAGCTCCCGCCCAATGCTGTGCATGATCTCCCAATAGTCTTCCCGGTCCAGCCTTTCGAGCAGAGCCGGCTCCGGGGAGTGGGACTCTCCGAAGGCAAAACCATGGTTGACCAGCTGCTGAACGGACAATATCGAGATCCGGCCTTCCGGGTCAATGTGAAATTGGCAGGAGAAGTCGGTCTCCCGGTCCAGCAGCGGCTCGAGCACAAACTTTATTCGTTTGTCCTGGTTCCGGCTGGATTCCAGGTACCCGGCAATCCGGCGCAATATCCGCTCAGAGTCCACGAGCTGATTGCCTTTGCCGGATACACCATACTCATCCTTGATCAGAAAAGCCCCCTCCTCCAGCAGCGCTTGTCCTGATTGCAGCAGCTCTTCCGCGCTATGGACAACAACAGCGATATTCGGCAGCAGCAGCCTGTCCCGCATAGCAGCAGAGTAGGTTTTGGTATTCACTTTGCGCACAGTCTGTTCATCCGGGAGAGCGGGCTGAAGCTTATACCGCTTAACCGCCTCATGCGTTCCGGGAAGCACGGCAAAGGGCTCAAGCCATGATCCTTCCGGTATTAACCTGTCCGGCTCCTGCCCGGGGTTCAGCCTGCCCAGCAGCTCGAATACATTCATTGCATTCAGTGCGTTCTGTGCTGTGCCAGGTGCCTCCACGCCCAGGGTTAATGGATTCATATTGGTCTTGAATGAATAATTGAGAGATTGCAGATAGTCATATTGAGCCTTGTCCATCCCATGGCGGGTTAATAGAATATCTCCGCTCCCGCAGAAGACAAACAGCAGTTCATCCATGGCCTGCACGATAGCCAGAGCCTTCGCATCAGGAACGGATGGCAGAGCAGCCAGGTCTTCCTCCCGCCAGTACCGTTCCGACTCCAGGCTGCCGCAGTGTACAGCGTGCTTCATCGTACAGCAAGCTCGGCGACATACGCGGAGAAGCGGTCCACCGATTTCAAATGTTCAAGATCAAAGGTATCAAAGTCTACTTCGACATCGAATTCGTCTTCGATTCTCAGAATAAAGTTGATGATTTGCAGCGAATCCAGTGCGGCATCCAGCGTCAGATCGGAAGCTCCGCTCAGCGTCTGAAGCAGGCCCGGCTCCTCCTTGATTTCCGCGATAATCTCAATAACCTTTTGCTGCATGTGTATACCCCTTTCAGTAGGCATGATAGGAATGAATAGGATGAATATACCAAATAGTGTACTGTTAATATATGGTTGAATACGCCAAAATATTCAGATATACTAGGATGGATTCCAGATGTCTATCTTAAGGAAGCAGGAAACGGAGGTTTGTGTTATGGAAGTTTTTCCGGTCTTTACTGGGGAATATCTATTTGACTCCTGTTCGCCGGTACAAATGCTCCTGACTCAGGAAACGGTCACTTCCGTACGTCATCAGCACGATTTTGTAGAGCTCGCCTATGTGGTTCAGGGGGAAGGCATCCACCAAGCGGATGAGGATAAAATGCAGGTTATGCAAGGGGATTTGTTAGTTATACCGCCCGGGGTTTCCCATGTCTTCCAGCCGCAGGATCTGACCGGTGCAGAGCCGCTCCTCATCTACAATTGTATGCTCAGGCCTGAGCTGGGCAGGATGCTCAGGAGGCTGCCGGAACCCTTTTCTGAAGAAGAGATGTTCCCGCTCCTGGAGCTTCTGGAGGTCAAGCAATGGTTCGGGTATAGGGAGAGCAGCATGGAGCTGGCCTTATTGCTCCGCCGTATGCATGAGATGCAGAGCTGCGGCTCACTTAGGGACCAACAGCAGCTATACCCGTTGCTGTTCGAACTGGCAGACCTCATAATGCCCGCAGCCGCCCTTCCGTTCGCTCAGGAGCCCGAAATAGACTATGATCCGCTGCATGACGTCATTCTGTATATGATCAGTCATTTCAGAGAGAAAATCACACTGAAGGAGATGAGCCGCCAAATTGCGGTGAGCTCCCGCCAGTTTCAGAGATTATTCAAAATTAAGACCGGCAGGTCCTATATCCAGATGCTCCAGGAAATCCGCATGAAATATAGCTGCCTCCTGCTGATGTTCACAGAGCTTGGGATACAGTCCATTGCCCTGGAGGTCGGAATTTATGACATGAAATATTTCTACCGGCTATTTCGTGAATATAGCGGTATGACTCCTGCCTCTTATCGAAACCGGTTGCAGAGTCACTTTTTGTCGGCAAAGGAGATGATGAGCAGTGCTGAACATTGCTCCCATTAAGAGTACGCCCTATCCTACCCTGCGCAGCTGTATTGATGACTGTATCCAGTCTGTCGCAGAGTGGCAGGGCAAGGACAGCAAGTGCATGTACGGCAATGCCTGGCAGATGTCCTTCGCAGAACTGCAGTCCCCGGATCAGCCGTTAATTGAGCGGTTAGTGCTGCCGCGGATCAGTACAGACTCTCTCTCTGCATACCATGGCCTTATGTTCAATTACATAGAACGAAAGGGTCCGGCCATGGATAAGAACTTTCTACTGGACCTCCTGGAGAGCCGGCTGTCTTCGGGAATGCCGGTGCTGGTCGGCTTCGATTCCTATGACTGCCCCTGGTGTGTGGCCTTCCGCAGGCTGCATACCAGCCATGCCTGTCTCGCTGTTGGACTGGACCGGCCCGGCAATATCATCTATCTGACGGATGCCTACTATGGCAAAGAGCTTGAAGCAATAGATTTCGATATCCTCGAGCAAGCCTGCCATTTCTATGCCATCTTTGAGCTTTGTGATACTTCGCGTTCCTACACAGATTGGCAGACAACACTTCATGAAATGCTGACGAATCCAGCCAATCAGGTTCAGCCCGGCGAGGTTGCTGCTAACCTCAGATCCTATGCCGGGACCTACCTGCATACAGGGCTTCCCGCCGATCATTCTGCCGAAGCCGGTTCCCGCTTCAAGCTGTACGCCAACGCCCTGCCCATCAGCCGGATCCGGTTCAGCCAGTTCCTGCAGCTGCTTAACCGCGAGGCTTCTGTACCTGCACTCTCCCGGGCCGCCGAGGGCTACCGTCATGCAGGAGAGCAGTGGGATCTGATCAATCAATTCATGATCAAGGTGATGTGCTCCGGCAATAAGCCGGCCGGGCGGGAGAAGATTCACAGAAGAATGTGTGAAGTCATCAGCCTGGAGGAGCAGCTGCTGGAGGAATTGGTACAATTGACGATGCAGGCTGGACGGGCCCGGTAAGTTCGTCAGCAAGCATTATTGATTCTCTATGATGAAGCATAAGTACAAAAAAGAAGACCCCAGGACTTGCAGTTTCCTGGGGTCTTCTTTTCATTTTGGGGGAAATAGGTTGAAATTGGTGGATTTCCACATTAATATTATGTCAAATCTGTCTCCCGCCATCTGTATCACCTTTACCTGCCCTCACCAACCAAGCCACCTACAAATCACTTGCTTTTTGACAACAACTGGCTCTATCCTCTCTGGAAAGTGTAATAGAATAGAAGAAGTATAATAAACTCAGATGCCAGCTCAGTATGAGCTTATCATCATCACATCATGAAGGAGGAGGCATTCGTGGCATTTATTCCGTTAAACTGTCCCAATTGCAGCGGAAGAATTGATTACAAGGAAGGTACGATCCTCAAGTGTCCCTATTGCCATACAGAGCTTCTATTGAAGCAAAATCATGTCTACTATGTGGATCAGACCATTAACCATTATCACGGGACAGTTCCTGAGGCCACGGCCACGCCAAAGCCGTCCGTCTCTGTCTCCGTCCCCCTAAGGCTGGTACTTATCCTGTTGCTCGTCATATCAGGCGCCATCGGTACTTATTTCTATTACGGCTTAGACTCCCCTCAGCACACAACAGAAGCCAATCTGTCTGTGCGGAAGATGCCCGAAAGCGAGGTCCTGCTCTCCTTTTTGCGGGAGATCTTGGATAAAGGCTCTGCGATGCCGACAGAAGAGGAATTGGCCCGTCTGCGCTATTTAACCGTAGATCATTCGGAGAATGACCAGTGGCGTTTCACCTATAGCCTCTCCGATCCCTTCAGCAATGAGCGGGCCGAGAAGATCACTTATGTTACCCAGGACAAAAGACTGAATACCCAGGAGATCGATCAGCGGGATTTCGAAGCCTTTAAGGGGCTGACGGCACTGAACCTGACGAATACCTACGAAATCTCCCAGGCGGACCAAACAACGCTTGCCCATATGGCCGGATTAAAAAGCTATGGCGGCGCCTTTAATGAATCCTTCAGCACATTTTCCCGCTACTTTGGCGATAAGTCTAAAATTACGGAGCTAACCACCCAGCTTCGCAGCAATCAGGAATTGGCGATGTTGCTGGAATTCCCCAATCTAAGCTCTCTGTCCATTACCTATGTGGATGAGTCTGTGACGGATTTTCATTTACTGAATAAGCTGCCGCTGAAGTCCCTGTCGCTTACCTTTGTCGATGAACTGGGGTGGTTATCGTCCATGTCCGGGCTGTCATCCCTGGCCATCCATCACAGTGAAGCCACAGACCTGCAGCCGCTGTACGCCTTAACCCAGCTTCAGGAGCTTCACCTTTCTTATCTGACCAATGTAAAGTCCATCGACTTTGTGCAAAACATGCCTGCTCTGCAAACGCTTGACACGGAAAATTTGAATTTTTCTAATCTGAAGCCTCTGGCCGGAAAGACTTCCATTACCACACTCCGCCTGGCTTCCTTAAGCCAGCTTAGCTCGGTAGCGGCCGTGAACAGCCTGCCCTCTTTGCGGGAATTCACCTTGTCCGGGTACTACGAGAAGGCAGAAGCGCTGACATTGCCGGGCGTAAGACGGGTCGAAATACCCGGCGACTTTCTCCCCGGACTGAAAGCGCCTGCCGTAACCGCCCTGACAATCCGGGGCGGAAGTGAGGAGCTCGATATGGCCGCTCTGGGGAAATTCCCGGAGCTTGCGCAGCTTTCTCTCTGGGACATCGACGAAATGACCCAGCTTGACGCCCTGAACGACTTGACCCGCCTGAAGACACTAAGCATCTACGATTCGTCGCTGTATAAGGAGAGCGATGCCTTATTTCGTTTGAAGCAGGTGAACACACTGGTGTGCTCGGAATGCCGTCTGGATTTCGGCCAAAAGGCTGGCGCGGCGAACAGCGTGCTTGAGCATTTGACCTTAGACCGGCCCTCTTTTAGCATGAACAATAACTCCGTCAGTGAAGTTGACCAGGTGCTTCCTTATTTCGCCAACCTGTCCGCTCTGCGTTCCTTCACCCTGCAAGACAGCAATTTGGCTTCTCTGGACTTCATGAGCAACTGGCAGGCCATCGAAGAGCTTCATCTGGAGAACAATGCCATTTCCAATATAGAAACCTTAAGCCGCTTGCCTAATCTGCAAAAGGTATTTCTGGCCGGCAATTCCGTGTTAAACAAATCCATGCTTGGTGCGGGCGTGCTCGTGTATTAATTCCATTACTATCCAATATACGTAAATAGACCGCTAACCGCCAGAGGTTTGCGGTCTATTTTCTATTTATTGAAGAGCAGCACTTATAGGCAATGGATATAAACTAAATAGAAACTATATATTTCATTTATAAGCTGTGCATCGCTATACTGGATTTCAAAGGAGGGGAAGCACATGACTCACTCGACTTCCAATAACCAATGGCAGGCGGACACGTATGATCACAAACTGGACTTTGTCTCCAAAATGGGCGGTGACGTCCTCTCGCTGCTACAGCCTCAGCCCGGTGAACGCGTGCTGGATATCGGCTGCGGGACGGCAGACCTGACGGCTAAGATCGCGGCAGCCGGAGCGGTGACGGTAGGCATCGATCTGTCGCCTGAGATGATCGCACGCGGCCGCGACAAGTACCCGCACCTGAGTCTGAGCGCCCAGAATGCGTACACTTACCGGGCAGCCCAACCCTTCGATGCGGTGTTCTCTAACGCAGCATTGCACTGGATGAAGGACGCGCACGCGGTCGCGGTGACTGTAGCAAGCGCACTAAGGGACGGCGGGCGATTCGTCGCCGAGTTCGGCGGCTATCGCAACGTCGCCGCTCTCGTGAATGCGACCGAGAGCGCACTGACCGCGCATGGCTATGACCCGCAAGGACGTAATCCGTGGTACTTCCCTACCATCGGCCAATATGCGGCAGTACTGGAGGAGCATGGCTTCCTCGTTACGCTGGCCCAGCATTTTGAACGGCCTACACCCTTGCATGGTGAGAGCGGAGTCCATGATTGGCTGGACATGATGGCCGATGACTTCTTCTACGATGTCAGCGCGGAGCACAAGGTAGCGATCTATCAAGCAGTAGAAGAACAACTGCGGCCGGAGCATTACCAGCAGGGCCAGTGGATCGCAGACTACCGGCGGCTGCGCATCTGCGCGGTGAAGCAGGCCAACTGAAATCAGACGAAAATCACCCAATTTTAACTTAGGCGAATTCCCTCAGATTGCGGCTCCCCGCGCATCTTTCATCCATACTAGATCGCCGACTCCGAGTTCCGGCAATCGGCGATCCAGCACTATTCATTGTACTGTATTGCCATCTACATCGAACTTCTCCATGTATTTTTCAAGGAATACACGTGTAATGATTTCACGACAACCGTTCCACCGGATGCATAAAAGCTCATCCCGCTGCTAGTGGAATCCGGTAGGATGATGTCCGAAAAGACCACTGCCCCGTCGTTGCCAAATAGCTCCAAAGAAGACTCATCCACAAGGATATGCATACGGACGACACCGTTGACGGGTTGCGCGCCCGCCTCATGCAACGTCGTAAAATTGGAAGCAAAATCCGTTCTGCCGGAAGCGGATCGATCGATGAACATCTTGTTATCGGTACTCCGATAGCCGACGACCGTCTTCTGTCCTCCGCCTTCCCGCAATCGGAATCCGAATTCGGTAGCCGCTCCAGAATTGGGGAGCTGGAGTTCCACGACAATTTCGTATGCATTTCCATTGACCGTTCCAAGGATATTGCCGGATTGCGGTGTTACCGGAACATTGTTAACTGAAAAATCGGTTCCACGCAATGAACTCAGTTCGCTTATCGGATTCTGCGCAAGGATGACGTTCCCGTTCACGGTCTTTAACGACAGCTCGCGGGGAATTGTCAATTGCCCTTTCCAACCTTCGGTCGGGAAGCTAAATGGGTAATCCCAATTTGACATCCATCCCATCGTAATGCGCCGGTTATCTGGTGTGTTGTAGAACGACATCCCAGCGTAATTCTCTTTCCCGAAGTCGGTAAGCAACACTTTGCCCGGAAGGTTGTCATTTACGAATTTTCCATCCGCCGTTACCTGACCAATGAAATATTCCGCCGACGAACCTTGCGTATTCGGGTTGCCGCCGGTACTGATCATCAGCACCCATTTTTTATTGTTTGCATTCCCGTCCACCGCAAGTTGGAACAAATCCGGGCACTCCCACACCCCGCCGCGTATATATTGGCTATATCCGAAATTGTCGGTCCACGTCCAATGAAGCAGATCAGTCGATGTAAAAAATCGAATGTGATCCCCGCCGGATACCACCATAATCCATCGGTTATTGACGTCGTCACGCACGACTTTCGGATCGCGGAAATCCCAACTGCCGTTAATGCCGCCCGGGTTAGGCACTATGGCGTCATCCCCGTAATATACCCACGTGCGTCCCTTGTCTTTGCTATACGCAGCCCCGATCTTCTGATTGCCGTTCGGCTTATTCGGATTGAATGAAGTATAATAGGCAATCAAACCCTTACCGCCCGAGTCCCCGAACAACCCTGAAGCGTTGGTTAAATCAGCAACCGTGGACCCCGACCAAATATGCCCCAAGTGGTTCCATTTCAACGCAAGCGGCATCTGCTTCCAATGTAAAAGGTCGGTGCTGATGGCATGAGCCCATTGGCCTCCATCCTGGTGGAACAGATGATATTCACCTTCAAAATACACCAGTCCGTTCGGATCGCTGGCCCATCCTCGGGTGTCCGTAAAATGGTATTGCGGCCGGTACAGTTCAGTATAATAATTGCTGTATGGGGTAAGATACACATCTTGAAAATATGCGGCCCCATTCTTCACCGTCATTCCGGCGTATCCGCTCAAAAAGTCGGCATCTTGTGCTACGATCTTCTCCGCCGAATACCCATCGACATAAACCGTAAGGTTCGAACCTATCGCCGTTATTTCAATATGGTGTTTGTTCCCAGTCTTCAAAGGAATGCCGGATTTCGATTGGATTACCGTTTCGGTGTCCCCGTGTTTTTTGAGTAATGTGACGGTATGATCGCTCGGCCGTATTCGAAGAATATATCCGTTCGTACCATCCCTGTCAGAACGGAACATCAACCCTGCGACCGCTTGCGGCGTTAAGGAGTCCACCGTCACGTCACCCTCAAACACGAAATCGCTTGTCACACTGTCGGCGATACAAGTCGCTTCTGCGTTCGCAGATCCGACGCCCTTAACAATGTTCTGATTCAGCGTCCACTCGCCCCTTGACATACAACTTTTCAGATTACTAGTTCCCCAGCCGCTTAGGTTCGTGTACATGGGTGGAGTTGTTGCGGTTGGTGTTGGTGTTGGTGTTGGTGTTGGTGTTGGTGTTGGTGTTGGTGTTGGTGCAGTTGGAGTTGAAGTTGGCGTTGTCGAATCCGGTGTCATTATGATGTTCTGGAACAACATCGAGCTGTTCCAAACTTGAACACCTAAGTAACCTCCGGTGTAAGCGTTATCATTTATGCTGATCACAGGTGTAGTATTGCTCCCCCAGTATACCTGGAGCGCTGATCCAACAGCTCTCACTTTCAGATGATAGGTTGTGTTAGCCGCAAGCGAAACGCTGTACACGCCCAACTCACGATCTCCGTTCGCATCCTTCAAGCGAATCCGGCCGCCTACCGGATCGATCTGCAGCATATAAGAGCCCCAGCCGCTGTTATTGGAGCGGAATACCAATGCGCCACTCCCTTGGAATTGGCGAATGGTCACATCAGTTTCATAAGTAAAATCGTTGGCAGTCGTTGTCGATAGCGCAAAGAAATTACCGCCAGACGTGAGCAGCTTCCCGTCTGCACTGTTCGTTAATGTCCCCGCATCCCCCGAAGTCGCCCAGCCGCTTAAGTTCGTGTTCACCCCAGTACCATCGGCTGTTGCCCTTGTAGCGTTACCTGTCCATAAAATCGGTATGGCAAGCATCATCGCGAGTATGAGCTTTACCCCATAAAACATTCGATTCTTCAACAACAGTCATCCACTCCCATTCATCGGATTGTGAAAATGATAATAAATAAACTCAACTTTCACACCTAGAAAATCAGCTTAACCATATCGAAGAGGTGTTTTCTCTACGATAGAACAAAAGCAGTCATTCAATTAACTACCAAAAGAAATCAAACCGGTATTTATGGAACTCCATGTCCTCAATCACTAATGTGGTAACGCTTTCAATAATAAATTCTGGTTCACTTATACCTATTTATTTCGCATTCTCTTTACCCTGTTGTTTAACCAGAAGACCTGGTTCCGATTGTTGGAGAGCAGCAAACGTGAGTCCTTCCATGGTAAGGATACGGTATCTTCATATTCATCTTGACTCTTTCGAGGCTTTTGTGACGACGCGACAGGATTCACTTCATGTTACGGCCTGCCGGTTTGCTCGCCCTTCCTGTAGAAGGTACTTTTGCACAGGGCTTCAACCTTAGGATCTCTCCACCAGTTGCGTGCCAGCTACGAGGCGATTGCTCCTACCTCGGCCGGACTTTCACCGGCTAGTTGTGCCTAGCCTGGCTAGGTGCGCAATTGATCAAAACCCTTCCGCCAACAAGCATGCTGTAAACGAATTGATTTTCTCGATTCCCCCCCATTCTGGATTGCCCATTACGATATCATCCTATCAAATGAAAGAGCCGATTAAATTCAATATTCTCTGTTTATACTTTTAAATTTTATAATCCACTTGTACGTTACCTCACCTCAGAACTAACCAACCCTATTCTTGAATTGTTCTTTATGGCTTGTGCGATAATCAATTTCCAGGAAAGGATTTGAAGTGCCAGTGCATCTGAGGCATCGTAGAAAGGGATACCGGGAAAAGAAAAGCCGGGCGATAATCAGGGGAATGCCTGAAGATTGCCCGGCTTATAGGTAAACATTAAGTGATCAGAGGTCAGTTTATGTGGGGGTTACAGCAGAGGGATTCGTCCTCTACCCTGCATCTATTTATCGGCTTTATCACATCTTTATTCATTTTTTAGATTAGAGGGTTACAACATCCCTTACCAACCAAGCCACACTCTCCACATGCACCGTATGCGGGAACATATCCACCGGAGTGACCTCCGCGGTTCTGTACCCGCCATCTTCCAGGACCCGCAAATCGCGGGCCAGGGTGGACGGGTTGCACGATACATACACTACACGCTCCGGCTTCATCAGCAGGATTGTCTCTAATAACCTGGGGTCGCAGCCCTTGCGCGGCGGATCGACGACGATAACATCCGGGGTGATGCCCTGCTCTTTCCACGCAGGGATAACATCCTCAGATGCACCGACTTCAAACTTCACATTGTTCATGTTGTTAAGCTTCGCGTTCGCGCGGGCATCCTCGATGGCTTCAGGCACAATTTCCACGCCGTAGACCTGGTCGGCATGCTGGGCCAGGAACAGGGAAATGGTTCCGATGCCGCAGTAGGCGTCGATTACGGTCTCGCTGCCGGTTAACGCAGCGTAGTCCAGGGTTCTGCCGTACAGTACCTCGGTCTGTACCGGATTCACCTGATAGAAGGAGCGCGCTGAAATGGCGAATTGCACATCTCCGATATAATCGTAGATCACATCGCTGCCCCATAAGACGCGGGTATCGTTACCGAAGATAACGTTGGTCTTCTGGGTGTTAATGTTCTGGCAGATGCTCGCCACTTCAGGAAGCTGCTCACGGATACTGCCGAGCCAGGCATCCAGATGCGGGATATCCCGGCCATTGGTTACCAGCACCAGCATCATCTGCCCGGTGCGGAAGGCTTTCTTCACCACAACGTGGCGCAGCAGCCCGCGGCCGGTCTCTTCGTCATAGGCGGTAATGCCAAGCTCACGGCCTAGGCTCTTCACGGTGGCGACGACCTTGTCATTGTCCTCATGCTGAATCAGACAGGTCTCCATGTCGATGATCCGGTGGCTGCCGCGTGCGTAGAAGCCGCCGACCAGGCCGCCATCGGTTACACCGATCGGCACCTGGGCTTTGTTGCGGTAACGCCAAGGCTCGTCCATGCCAAGGGTAGGGAGGACGCGGATCCCTTCTCCTGTTGCGGCATTACCGTCAGCCGCATCCGCAACCTGCAGCTTCCCGATCCGCTGCAGGTTGTCCACCACCAGCTGCCGTTTCCACGCCAGCTGGGCGGTATAGTCCATATGCTGCAGCTGGCAGCCGCCGCATTGATCATAGATCGGGCAAGGCGGCCCTATACGGTCGGGGCTGGCCTGTACCAGCTCCATCAGCTTGGCGTAGCCATACTGCTTCTTGGTCTTCAGCACTCTGGCGCGGACCTTCTCACCGGGGAGAGCGCCCTGCACAAAAAGGGTAAAGCCCTCCACGCGGCCTACCCCTTCACCTTCATGGGTCATGCCGATAATATCGAGCAGGACCTCATCATTCTTATTCACTGGCAGTCCGGCGACAGAAGCCGGCCCTTGTTCCCGGCGGCTTGCGCTGCGCCCGCTGCGGTGTTTACTCATGTGTATAGGTTCACTTCTTTCATTATCTTCACTATTAATCTTGTTAATTATTCTGCGCGAAGATCCGCAGATGATGCGGCAGAATACTGAAATTGCCCGGCAGCGTGCCGCCGAGTTCGCCGTCCAGATTAAGCTGGACGTAGCCTGGGGAGGTAACCTCCATCGCATCCGTGCGGAAATGGATAACCTTCTTGTCATTCAGATGATCGCCGCGGATCGTAAGCCGGACCAGCCGGATGAATTCGGCCAGGTTGCATTTCTTGACGGCAATTACGTCGAGCAGACCGTCATCGATTCTGGCACCCGGAGCCAGCTTCTCGAAGCCGCCGACGGAGTTCGTATTGGCGATCAGGAAGAGCATGAACTCGTCATGGATCATCTCTTGGCCGTTCGCGCGGATGTACAGCTCCTGCGGAGCAAGGCTGGCCATCTTCTCAATACCCTTCAGGTAATAGGCAAGCTGGCCCATCATGGTCTTCAGCTTACTGGGAACCTCATAGGTAAGCTCCGTCAGCTGGCCGCCGCCGGCTATATTAATGAAATAACGGTCATTGGCTTTGCCGAGGTCAATCAGGCGCGACTCCTGGCGCAGAATCAGGTCGCAGGAATCCTCCCAATTCTTCGGAATGCCCATGGCCCTGGCAAAATCGTTGGTAGTCCCGAGCGGTAATAAGCCGAGCGGGGGAAGGTTAGGCTTCTCAGCCATCCCGTTGATTACTTCATTGAGCGTACCGTCGCCTCCGGCAGCTATGATCAGATCATACGTACCGCGCTCTACAGCCTCAGCTGCGGCTGCTGTGGCATCGCCCTCTCCGGTTGTTGCATGACAGGAGGCTTCAATGCCGCCAACATCCAGCCGGTCTAAAATATCGGCGAGTCGTCTTTTCATTTCTTCCCGACCAGAAGTGGGATTATAAATCAATCTCGCAGTTTTCATTACCGGAACGCCACCTGTTTATATAATGGATAACCTTACTGATTATACCCAATTCAGGACCCCACAAGCAATGTCAGGGAGCTTTAGAGGATTATATTTATACTCCCGCGCAGCGCTGAAGACTCCTTAGCCCGTCAGAAAGTATAGATATATGTATGCGGCGGCTGCCAAAATAAATACTGGACGCATTCTATTTTTTCTATATAAGCTGAAATTAAGATGCTAACTAAAGCTCAATCGTCACTACGGTGAATATCCTGTGACTGGGCACGCTGCTTCCGTAGCGAGCTTTCCTGCGGAAAGCTTTCAGGCGATCGCTAACGCTCCTACAGTTCCAAAATCCCCTTCGATCCTTCTCGCATATGTTATTTTCTAACCCCGGCACCGCAGACGCAGCAGCGCCGCCTCCACCTGCCGTTCAATCCAGCGCGGCAGCAGCGGATGCGGCAGCAGGGTCTGGCCGGAGTAGGCATATTCGAGCCCTTCCAGCCGCTGCGGAATAACAACCTTGGTGAAATACCCCTCACTTAAAAAGAGCGGAGCCACCAGTACATCATGGCCCTGCTCCTGCCAATACTCCACTCTGCTTCTTACGCTGTCCGGGTTCAGCAGCCCGTAATCGGCCGCAGCCAACCCGCTTATTTCCCGTACCCGCGCCGCGAGTGAGGAAATCCCCTGCTCCCAGCGCTGCCGGAAGCCCTCATGCCTGCTGCCGTGTCCGACAAGCAGCAGGGTCTCCCGCTCCGGATTCTTCGAGAGTTCCCGGAGCTTATCCCAGATCATCAGCGCAATGTCCGGATCGTCGTCAACGGGATAGCCGAAGTGAATCTGCGCTGTAACCCGGAACCGTTCCAGATCCGTCTCCCGTTCTGGAACCGGCTTAGCGCCCAGTGCATACTCTATCTCATCGATATGCGTACTGCCGGAGGACACAAACAAGGGGATCACAATAATATCTGTGACCCCTGCATGTTCCAGCTCGTCTATACCGTCCTGAATCAATCGTCCTTCTACCAGCTCCAGGAAAGATACCGCCACGGGAATCTCTTCCCCCAGCGATAAATGACTCACGGCTTCCTCTACGATCGACACCCAGGTCTTATCGCGGGAGCCGTGACTGATCATCAGCACACCCGGCTGCATCAATTAACGTCCCAGACGTTCCAGCGTGAGCTTGTAGCCGTCATTGCCGTAGTTCAGGCAGCGCTTCACACGGGAGATTGTTGCTGTGCTGGCACCTGTTTCTGCTTCAATTTGATTGTATGTAGACCCTTTGCCCAGCATCCGCGCGACTTCAAGGCGCTGCGAGAGCGATTGAATTTCGTTCACCGTGCACAAATCATCAAAGAACACATAGCATTCTTCCATATTTTTCAATGTTAAAATAGCCTCAAATAATTGATCGATACTTTTATCGTTTAGCTTCTTAAGCTGCATCGTTAATCATCCCCTAAAAGTTTGGTCAGCATTAGCATCACTGATTAAGCTTCGTACAAATTAGATACTCGGAAGCATAAACTTAATGTGACTATCTTGCCTCTACTATATTGCACTGGAGCACATTTTTCAAGCATTAACGGTTTCACGCTGTAAAGAACGAAAATGATGGACAAACGTCCACCCCGGGCGCACACCACTAATGGAGCTTACGGCCTTCTTCCTCTGATTCCTAGGTTCTACCGCCTTAACTATAGTACTACAAAACCTCACGAAATCAAGCATGGACACGGTTTCTTCACTTCCGGAGGGTCCTTGTAGGCATTCGCCCTTTTCCGCTAGTATCCCGGTTACCCGGGCATTCGTCTATACCGTATGTTCGCCCATGACATACAGTATAGCAAACCACTAACGAAGGAATGTGATATTATGCCTGAGCATTACTATAATCATTCCCGCAGGGAAGGGCGTTCACTGGCTGAGCCGTACAATCCGTCACCCTATCCGGGCCTCTCTTCCTACGCGCCTGCCCCGCTTCCCGGAGAACCCGGAATACTGCCTGCCTTCGGTGCTGAAGCTGCCGATACTGCACTTGTTGTGCCCGCTGCCGAAGCTGCTACTGCGAAGGCCGGGGGTCTGCTGGGCGGGCTGGGCAACCTCGGGAGTCTCGCGAATATGGAGCAGATCAAGGGAATTGTCGACCGGATGGGCGGGATTGACGGGATCGTCAACTCCATGGGCAAGGTACAGAAGGTTATGCAGGGCTTTTCGCAGATGGCTCCGATGGTGAAGCTGGTGATGGGCGGATTCGGCAAAGGCAAGGGAAGCGCAGCGGGAGCCCTTGCGGCGGAAGAAGATGCGGCACTGTATACCCCCAAACGGCGCAAAAAAAGACGCCCAACCACGCAGCGCCGTAAAAATACCTCCAAAAGCCGCAAAACCGGGGCCCCTTCCTCCGTTAAGCGCCGCCGTTCTTAAGCGGCGGCGTTTAACACGCCTTGTCTGTCTGCTGCCGGACCGCTGTATTCCATGAATACCCATGCGTCGTCAGCCATAACCATTCTTTTATCACCCGGTCCTTGTCCGGTTCTCTTCACGGTTTCACTTAAACCAGCCGCTCCGCCGGAACCACCTGAACATCCCGACTCCCAGCACCAGCATCAGCAGCAGCACCGCGAAATAACCATAATCCCAGTCCAGCTCCGGCATCACCCTGAAGTTCATCCCGTAGATTCCGGCGATCAGCGTCAGCGGCATAAATACGGTAGTAATTACCGTCAGTGTCTTCATAATGGAATTCATCCGGTTGGAGTTGAGCGAGATGTAGCTGTCACGCAGATCGGCGGTCATTTCCCGGTCAACTTCAATCATGTCGGTCAGCTTCAGCAGATGATCATAAATATCACCGAAGTAGATCCGTTCCTCCCCGTTGCTCTGCACATGCTGCGAGTTGACGATCCGGTACATCAGATCACGCATCGGCACGATCGTCCGGCGCAGCTTGAGCAGTCTTCCGCGCACGTTGAACACCTGACTCATCAGCTCTTCCACCGATTCACTGTCGCTCTTGCTCTCCAGATCTGCCAGTTCATCCTCCAGGGTGTACAGCGACGGGAAATACCTGTCGACCAGCTTGTCCATTACCGTATAAGCAGCAGCCATCGGCCCGCCCGACCAGCCTTTACGGCTATGAATTTCAGCTTGTACCATCTGCCACGCTTCCTCCATTTCCGATTTATTCTGGTGATGGTAGGAGACGAGGAATTTTTTGCTGAGAAAAAGGTCGACCTCTTCCGCCTCCAGCGTACGCTCATTAAGCGCATGCAGCACGAAGAACTGCACATCCTCGTAGTAATCCAGCTTCGGACGCTGCAGCACATGCATACAGTCTTCAATGGCCAGCGGGTGAAAATGAAAATAAGTATCCAGCAGCAATGTCTCTTCTTCCGTAGGCATGGCAAAATCCGCCCAAATCCAGGCATAGTTATCCAGCACTATACTCTGAAGCGGCAGGTCAGTCAGCACCTCGCCCTTATGTGTTACCGCAAGCGTTCGTATCATATATGAGTCCTCCACCTTATCCTGCTATCCGCACGGCAACATCCCGTTGCCTGTCGGCCTGCTACTATTGTAACGCATGAGGTCTACTATTATGAAACTTCTGTATCCGCCCGGGCTCCCGTTATCTCAAAAAAATAACCGCCAGTCCGCTGGGCAGCGGTTCCGGAGGTTTATTTTTCGCTTCATTTTCCGTATCAATTCCGTTCTAGCGGCCCATCCCCTCCAGCACTTCCAAATGAAGCACCTGCAGGAACTTCTTGATGTTCACCTTCACCTTGCCGGTGTCGCGCCCCTGTTCAATCTCTTTCATCTTCAGGCGCACTTCTTCAAAGTCGAAATACAGCGGCGCATAATGCTCGAACTTCGGATTGCCGTAATCCGTCAGACCGATGGAAGCCAGGTTCGCCAGTCCGGCCGCCAGCGCCCGGCGCAGACGCTGTTCAATCGCTTTGACTTCCTTGGCGGCATCGGCTGGCACCGGTTTATATGTAGCAGCTGCCATTTCATACAATTCCTTGAGCGGCGGAAGGCTCCCGCTGTTCCCCCCCGCCACCGCCAGCTCCATGATCGTGATAATATCCCGGCTGCCGTTCTCCGAGATCATTCCCATATTCATCAGAATCGGCTGGATAATCTCCTTGACGGAACGTTTGCCGGACGGCATCTGCGGCATTCCGAACTGCAGCCCCTCCAGCTTGCCGAGCGTCAGCTTGATCTCATCCAGATAACGGCCCATCGCATAACGTTCATTCACCTTGTACAGCACAGATTCGACTTCAATCTTGTTGATCGGCTTACGGATGAAGAATTCAATTCCGCTTTTGTATGCGCGGCTGACCATATCACCATTCTCAATCTGTGAGATCATCACGAACTTGGACCGGCAGCCCTGCGCCTGAAGGGAAATGATCGTCTCAATACCATCCTGGTCCGGCATCAGCAGATCCATCAGCACAATATCCGGCGTCTCACTCAGGATCAGGGCTACCCCCTCCTGCCCGCATTCCGCCATACCCACCACTTCGCCAAGTCCGCTATCCTCAATAATATGCTGCAGCATTCTTCTTGCCGACGCGTCGTCATCTACAATACAGAAAGAAAGCGGCATTCTCTATTCCTCCTTCCGCAGCTTTGCACTCGGCACAATAATCTGGAACATGGCCCCTCCGGCATGCGACATCGGCTGAACGGTAATCGTTCCCTCGAACATATTCACTATATCCCGTACATGAGAGAGTCCAATCCCCGTAGCGGCGATTCCCTCTTCATCAAATTTCGTAGTAAAACCCGGCTCGAACAGCAGCTCCAGGTCACGCTTATGAATCCCTGCCCCGCTATCGGTCACTGTAAAAATGGTCATGCCGTCTTTCTCATAAGCATCCAGGTTGATGCTGCCTTTACGTTTGATGACTTCCACCGCATTGGCAGTGAGGTTGTTAAGCAGAGTCAGCAGAGGAATATAACTGTCGGTTGTGTAATCGGAGGTAATATGAATATGAAAATTGATCTGCTTGCCCAGCATTTCGGCGTATTTGGCATTGCTCTTGACCGTGAACCGCAGAATTCCCGATAACGGCATATCAGCGGTGACCTCGCGCTCCACCAGCTTCACAAGCCCGGCCAGAATCCGCTGGGAATCCTTCTTCACCTCATGGATCTGCTGGGTGATATCCAGCACCTGCCGGCTATACGGCTCCGGTCCTTCCCCTGCCTTCAGATTGCGGTACAGCTCGAAGCTGTTTAGCGTCACATTCTCCAGTGTTCCGATGGATTTCTTCAGATAGAATACTTCGCCGTACAGGCCGGAGCCGAATCCGAGCATCTGCTCAATCCGCTCATTCTGTTCACGTGCCCTGATCCGCATCTGGCTGACCGAGATACTACTGTATACCCCGGTTGTGAAATACGTACGCAGGACAGCAATCGCCATCAGATAAGTCCACTCGTTCAGCCGGAAGGAGGCCGAATCCAGCACAATCAGCCGCGTCAGCAGCTCCATTTCATTCGACAAGAGATCGATTACTGCGGCAACAGCGCCCAGCACCAGCGGATGGAAGGTATCCAGCCGGCTTTTGATGGCATGCATCAGCAAGGCGAACACAATATAATAGACCATCGCGGAGAAATGACTGTTCAGGCTCTGCTCAAACGTCTGTCCGCTTCCTTCTACTGCATCCATTGCCGTGCGGAACAGCAGAACGACCACACCCGTAGCAATGCCTGTACTGATATACGGCAACTGCCTCATTAAAAGCAAAAACAGCAGAAAAGCGCTGCTGCCCATAGCAATCCGGAAGATGTCGCCATCAAACGGATTTATTTTGAATTCACCGGCTACAGCCGTAACGACTGCCACCAGCAGAATCTGTGCAACTCTCATTCTCAGAATAGATTGTCCCATCGCCACTGCTCCCGCCTAGAGATGTTGACAACTATAGTATCATACCCGCACTTTATTTTATACGGCTTTGCCCCGGTCCCGCTCGATTTATGCTGTTTTGTTCTCAAGTCTTCTGGAGAGCATCGACAGCAGGAAGTTTACGGTGAAATAGATCAGTGCGACGAGCGCCAGCGTCGGTATCGCGTAGCCATAGCTGTGCCCGATTACGATATTGGCATTGTGCATCAGCTCCGGCAATGAAATGACCACCGCGAGTGAGGTATCCTTCAGCAGCGAAATGAACTGGCTGACCAGTGGCGGAACCATCCGCCGCAGTCCCTGGGGGAGCACGATATGCCACAGGGTCTGGAAATTGCTGAGACCGGAGGAACGTGCAGCCTCAATCTGCCCTTTATCAATGGACGTCAACCCGCCCCGGACAATCTCAGCGATCATCGCCGCCTCGAATATCGTTAGTGCAGCAATCGCCGCCGTTATCAGTCCAAGCTTAATCCCTACCTCCGGCAAAGCGAAGCGGATGAAGAATATGATCAGCAGCAGCGGCAGATTACGGATCAGCTCGACCAGGTAGAACATCACCGGAGACAATACCGGCACTTCCGAGTAGCGGATGACTCCAATAATACAGCCAATAACAAAACTCAGGATGATCGATACAAAAGCAACGATCAGCGTAATATACAGTCCGTCCAGCAAAAACTTCAAATTATCGGCGGAGTATGCACCAATAAAATCCATGATATCCCTCCTTTATGCTTTGAGTGGCTTCTTAATATTTGCGCTGCAGTCTGCGTTCCCACACGCGTACGCCGTAGCTGAGCGGAAGGGTAAGCACCAGATAGAACAACGCCACGAAGATATAGGTGTCGAAGGTACGGTAAGTCTCTGTTGAGATACTGTCCGCGAAATACATCAGATCAAGGCCGGCTACCAGTGTCAGCACCGAGGAGTTCTTGATCAGGTTGATGAACTGGTTGCCGAGCGGCGGGATAACCAGCTTGATCGCCTGCGGCAGAATGATATGCAGCATCGTCTGTATGTAGCTTAGGCCGGATGAACGGGAGGCCTCCATTTGTCCCTTGGGAACGGCCATGATTCCGGCGCGGATCGCTTCGGCGATGAAGGCTGAGGTGTATACCGCAAGTCCGATTGTTCCCGCCTTGAAGCCGTCCAGCGTAAAGCCCAGAGCAGAAGGTCCATAATAGAAGATGTACACTACAAGCAGCAGCGGGATATTGCGGATGAACTCCACATACGCCGTTCCGAACCAGCGCAGCGCTCTCACAGTAGTAATGCGGAAGACCGCAATCACCGCTCCGATCAGGAAGCTGCCGATCAGGGCCAATACACTGGACAGCACGGTGCCGTAGAACCCTTCCATATACAGCCCGAAATAATTCGTTAATATTGAAAATTCCATAGATTTCACCTGCCTTTGCCCAAAGATGAGTTCATTCTTGCCCCACATAGGAATCCTTCCTATAAACAAGTAGAAACGGCAGTGCCATCCTCATGGGATGGCATCCGTTTCTGCGAGTAATATAAGGCAGGTTGTTAAGTAAGCTGAAGCTTAGCACATGCTTATTTCGCTGGAGCTTTACCAATCCATTTCGTATAAATGGCATCATACTCACCGTTTGCTTTCAGTTCAGCCAGTGTATCATTCACGGCTTTAACTACATCGGTGTTGCCCTTTTGTACTGCAATGCCGTAAGGCTCATCGGTGAACGGCTCGCCTACAACTTCATAGCCCGGGTCCTGCGAAGCCATACCGTACAGAATCGCATCATCCGTAGTCAGTGCATCGCCTTGGCCGGCCTTCAGGGCGCTGAATGCATCCTGATAGTTATCGAATTCAAGCACGGTTACACCCGGCACTTTTTCTTTGATATTCTTAATGGAGGTTGCGCCCTTGGAGCCCAGGATCTTCGTATCCTTCGTTACGTCATCCAGTCCGGTAATCGGGCTGCCCTTCTTCACCAGCAGGGATTGGCCTGCCTGGAAATAGACGTCGGAGAAATCAACTTCCTTCTTGCGTTCTTCAGTGATGGTCATTGTAGCTACAACCATATCGATTTCGCCGTTATTCAGCATCGGAATACGTGTCTTGGAGGTAACTTCCTTCAGCTCAATCGCGTTCTCGTCACCCAGAATTTTTTTGGCGATGGCTTTGGAGATATCAATGTCGAAGCCCTCTACGTTGCCGGATGCAGGGTCCTTCAGACCGAACAGGCGGGTGTCGTACTTCACGCCTACGAGCAGCTTGCCGCGTTCCTTGATCTTGGCAATCGCCTCAGAGTCAGTAGCCGTTCCTGCAGCAGCGTCATTCCCTCCGGCATTGTTCTTGGCATTGTTGTTGCCGCAGCCGGCAATCACGAGCATAGCCGCAATCATCAGTACACTTAACATTTTGAAGCTTTTTGACATTTTCATTTCTGTTCCTCCCCTGAATCCTATATATTTGTTTAATGACTTAATACACGGCTGAGAAACGTTCGTGTCCGGTCTTCACGCGGACTGGCGAAGAATTGCTCCGGCTCCGCTTCTTCCACGATCTGTCCCTGATCCATGAAGATTACCCGGTCGGCCACCTCGCGGGCGAATCCCATCTCATGGGTAACGACAACCATCGTCATGCCTTCGCGGGCCAGAGTCCGCATAACATCGAGTACTTCCCCGACCATTTCCGGGTCAAGCGCCGAGGTCGGCTCATCGAACAGCATAATCTTCGGCTTCATCGCCAGCCCCCGGGCAATCGCCACACGCTGCTGCTGTCCGCCGGACAGCTGTGAAGGATAGGACTGTGCTTTATCGGCAATCCCGACCTTTTCCAGATAATACATCGCCGTCTTCTCGGCTTCCGCTTTGCTTAGTCCAAGCACCTTAATCGGCGCGAGTGTGATATTATCGATTACTTTTTTATGCGGGTACAGATTGAAATGCTGGAAGACCATTCCGATCTCTTTGCGCAGCTTGTTGATATCTGTCTTGCGTTCATTTACAGTTATACCGTCAACGGTCAGTCCGCCGCTCGTAATAGTCTCCAGTCGGTTAATGCAGCGCAGCATAGTGCTCTTGCCGGAGCCGGAAGGACCGACTACGACAACCACTTCCCCTTCCTGAACATGCAGGTCAATGGCTTTCAGTACATGGAAATGTCCGTAATGTTTGTCTACCTGATGAAAGTCGATCAACGACAGGGCCTCCTTTGTATATCATTATGTGTTTGTCAGCTATGGTAACACTTAAAACACACCTTACTTTAAAGACTACCGAAAACTACAAAAAACTACGAAAACCTTTAATCACTCATGTCATTTTCTTTTCTAAATGTGACGTATTTCATTTTCTTTTTACGCCTATTAATGTTTTTTATCAGTTCGCTGTAACTTATTGTGACATTCCTCTCTTGAAAAACCAAAATACTCCCCGCAAAATCAAGAAAAGCCGGAAACACAAAAAAAGCTGGAAACACAAAAAAAGATGTCCGCAGCCATTCGTGGCTTCCGCGACATCTTGTACGGGCAATCTATTCAATTCAAGTCTAGAAAAAGAGTTTGAAGATTACTCCCGCCAGCACTGCGCTGATCGGAATGGTAATAAACCAGGTCACCACGATACGTCCGGCTACTCCCCATTTCACGGCGGAGAAGCGTTTGGCTGAGCCTACCCCGAGGATTGCAGAGGTAATGGCATGTGTCGTACTTACCGGCAGATGAAGCAGTGTAGCTGTGAAGATAACGGACGCGGCCGAAATATCTGCTGCGAAGCCGTTAATCGGTTCAATTTTGAAAATTTTGGTACCCATGGTCTTAATGATCTTCCAGCCGCCGATGGACGTTCCGAGCGCCATGGATGTTGCCGCTGCAATCTTAACCCAGAGTGGTACATGCATAGTGTCGAGCCGTCCCGATGTTACGAGGGCAAAGGTGATAATCCCCATCGCCTTCTGGGCGTCATTCGTACCATGTGTGAAGGATTGGAGCGCCGCCGTAATGATCTGCATGGAACGGAAACCCTTGTTCACGGTATGCGGACTGCGCTTTGCAAAGATCCACTTTAGAATCATCATCACAACATAACCGATGGCAAATGCGATCAGCGGGGAGAAGATCAGCCCCTCCACAATCTCAATGAAGCCATGCCATTTCACATTCTCCGAACCTGCACCTACATATACCGCTCCGGCCAAAGCTCCGATAAGCGCATGGGAGGACGATGATGGAATCCCGAGCCACCAGGTTACCAGATTCCAGATAATCGCCGCAATGAGCGTCGCAATAAGAATATCTATCCCGTTATCCAGGAGTGCCGGGTCAGCAATGCTGCCGCCGATCTTCTTCGCTACGCCTTCAAACATCAGCGCACCGATAAAGTTCATACTTGCTGCCATCATAATGGCTGTACGCGGCTTCAGCGCGCGTGTAGAGACTGAGGTAGCGATTGCGTTGGCTGTATCATGGAAACCATTGATAAAGTCAAACGCCAGCGCAAGAAATATAACAAAACCTAGTACATATATAGATGTATCCATATTTCAGAGCCCCTTATGAATTGCGCATGATGATCGATTCCAGCATGTTGGCTACGTCTTCACATTTATCCGTGGTCGTCTCCAACCGCTCGTACAATTCTTTGCGCTTAATCAGTTCAATCGGGTCTTTTACAGTTTCGAACAGGGCCTTCGTACAGATACGAAGCACTTCATCGCCTTGGTTCTCCAGATCATTCAGACGGATCGTGTATTCACGGATCGCCAGCAGCTTCTTCTGGGAGAGCAAATGAACCGCTTTTTGGATTTCATACGCACTTTGGCGCAGAATTTCCGCGAACTGGACGATATACTCATCCGCATCCAGCAGGTTATACATATAGAAACGCGAGGCAGAAGCCTCCAGACCATCAATAACATCATCCATGCTTGTGATCAGGTCCATGATGTCGTCACGTTCCAGCGGCGTAATAAAAGTTTTGTTCAGTTCCTTGATGACGGTGTGCGTGTAGGTATCGCACTGGGATTCGTATTTCTTCATCACCCCGGCGAAATTCTCAACATTGTCCTGGAGAGTTGAAATATTCTGAGCGAAGTAATCTGCCGCCTGAACAATGGTATCGGCCATGTTTTCCAGCGTCTCAAAGAATATATCCTTTTTTCTCAACTTCATTAGCTTTAAACCCCTTTACATAAAATTGCCGTGAAAACGTGAAGCCACCCAAATGTAAACAGCATGAAAATGAATGACAACCCTTGTTATCTTATCATATCAATAGAATGGATAGAAGTAAAAAACCGAACTTTTTTACACTATAATAACAATTCCCTGTAATTGCGAAAATAATCATATGAACGGTTAATTATCCGGTGCTTATCAGGTGGGACTAGGTGCCAGCGCATAATCGACATGGCTGCCGAAGGATGGACTGTTCGGTACAATCAGAATATGCGTTATGCCGGGGTACATCAGCGCTTCCCTGCCGTCTTCTTTCACGAACCGGATGATGTCTCCGGGCCTGCGCGACCATTTGCCGGGAATCGCTACTCCGCGCTGAAACAGCAGCGCTTCCCCGCCCAGCTCCACATCCACCTGCAGCCTGCCGACATCATCGAGCACCTTATGGTCAGAGCCCATTACGATTACGTTCGCCGCTGCCACCGGACTGTTATTATTCAGATCCAGATGCGGTTTGCCGTTCACCCAGCGGACATAGGTGCGCTGCTCAGCATTATATTTATACCCCACCGTATAGCTCTTCAGCAGGAAGCTTACATTGAATTCCAGCGCGGGCTTCCCCTCAGTAGGCGCATAATCCGGATCTGTGAAAAGCAACCCGGGAACCTCCACACTTTCGGCAAATCCCAGCTTCCCTGCACCTTCCCGCAGCTTGGCGGCATTGCTGTATAGATTATGCGGGGCTTTGCGCTCCTTGTCCCGCCAGAAGTAGGCACCTGCACGGCCGATCTCGTCCATGTCCTCCTTCTTCTGCTTCTGCAGAATGGCGTAAGCCGCCGGACTGCCTCCCGCATGCACAGTCACACCGCCGTAGCTCTCGCCAATGTCGAGCAGATAAGGGCGGATACTGCGGATCGGGCCGATCTTCACCACCCCGGTATGACTCTGGAAGATTCCGATCAGCCGGGTAATTCCGCCCTCCGCCAGTACTTCGTAGAGGATATCCGCTTCGCTGACTCCGGATTGCGGCCGGGCAGCCGGGGCATTATTGATCATGACTGCGAGCGGCCGGGGCAGCGTTCCGTCCGTAGCCGGAAGCCCCGTTAATCCGGATACTATTCCCGCTGCAGGCGCTATTGTCGGAGTGGGCTGCGCAGCTTCTGTCGGCTGGGGTTCAACAGTAGCTGCTACTGTAGTCGGCACTGGAACCGTTACTGCATTCTCTGTCCCGCAGGCGGAGAGCAGCGCGGCAGCAAGGACGAAGACTGATATAGGACGGGCTGAAGACCGGTTTATCGTCATAAACTTGTTGTTCCTCCTAAAGTTTTGTCAGTAAGCTTTCTTTCATTTAATCATAGCTGGCAGAGTTTGTCTTGAGCACACGGGAAAATCTGCATACAAAAAAGGATACAGCCATTAAAGCGGCTGTATCCTGCATTTATTTGTGTATTAGTCGACCATCCAGCAGTTTAAGCTTAGGGTACCGTATTGATAGGCCTGAATCATTAACTGCGCCCGTCTGCCCTCATCGGCTGTACCCATTACATAGAAGAGCGGTACGAAATGTTCCTTCCCGTAGGTGGGAACGGCCTCCCGCACATGCGGAGCCTGCTTCTCAAATGCAAAAAGTGAAGCCAGATCCCATGCTTCGAGCCGCTCAGCGATCCAGGCATCGAAGTCGAGCGCCCAGGGCTCGGGCTGATCATCCTGCTTCAGCAGCCTGAGATTGTGGACCAGTCCTCCGCTTCCGATCAGGAGGATTCCTTCATCGCGCAGCGGGGCCAGCATCCGTCCGATATTGTACTGCTCTTCGGGAGAACGCATCGAATCGACGGATAAGGCTACGACGGGAATGTCGGCCTGCGGGAACATTTTCTTCAGAATAACCCAGACCCCATGGTCAAGGCCCCGGCCGAGTATAGGCTGATGACAAAGATTGCTATCCTTGAAGAGTGCGGAAATCCTGCTGCTTAACGCGGGATCGCCCGGGGCCGGGTAGGCCAGCTTATACATCTCTTCCGGAAAACCATAGAAATCATGCTGCGTTTCATGCTGTGCGTCCACTGTAATCAGCTGCTGGGGACTGTCCCAGTGCGCCGAGAAAACTACAATGCCGCGGGGCTTCCCCAGATCAGAACCCAGCCGCTCCAGGAAACGTGTGTATTCGTTATCCTCAAGAGCCAGCAGCGGAGAGCCGTGCGCAATAAAGAATGCCGGTAATTTCATAGGGTGCCAACCTCCATAACCCAGTATATGGTCTGCCCTTTTATTTTACCGCTTATTCTTACGTATTGCACGCATGGGACCTCTCCTATATCATCCAGTTCTGCCATTCCTCCTGCAGATGCTCCTGCTGATTCATCCATTCCCTGGTGCGCTTAAGCACCTGCTCCTGTGCCGGACCTGACGAGAAGGTATGGTCGCCCTGGAAAATAATCTCCTTGTCGCAGCGGCCTTCAGGACGTGTCCAGAACAGCTTCTGGTAGAGGAAGGCATAGTCAACGGGAATAACATCATCGGAGGTCCCGTGGATGACCAGCACATCACCGCTGAATTTCCCGGCCTCCTGGAACGGCTGGAACGCTGCCAGTGAGTTGAAGTACACCGGGGTGAACGAATAGCCGGAATAATCGGCTGAGCCGCTCTTCACCGACCGGTCATAGGCTTCCCTTCCGACAATCTTTACGATATCATTGAACGGATAGCCGACCGCAGACCACAGCACCAGGTTCTTCACCCGCCGGTCACGGACACCGGTCAGCAGCGCTACTGCACCGCCCAGACTATGTCCGATCAGCGTCACACGCTGCGGGTCCACATCGGCCGAGCTGATGCCGTAATCCAGCACCGCCCGGGTCTGGCTGATCATCGACTCCATATCTTCGCTTCCGTAATTACCGCTGCTCTCCCCGCAGCCTACGTAGTCAAAGCGGATAACCATATAGCCATCCTGCGCCAGCTCACGGGCTGCCTTAACGAAGATCCGGTCTACACCAATCCGGCTGCCCACGAAGCCGTGGCAGATCACTGCAAGCGGCACCCGGTTCTTGCACCGTCCGGTGCCTGCCTTGTCTGCGGATGGATAGTGTATGCTCGCTGTCAGTTCCTCTCCATTATGCCGGATGATAATATTCCGTTCCATTGCTGCGCCCTCCCTGAAAGCTGATTTATTTCAAATTATAATTATTCCGATTAATTTAGTATGATTTATATCTTTATTATACGATTCTCCTTAATTTCTTGTCAATAACCATAGTCCTCCGGATTTCCTGAAAAGAGCCCCTTCCGCTCCCGCAGGAGCAAAAGAGGCCGTGGGTCAAGCTTGAGCTTCACTCAGTCATAGCTGTCGTGAAACATATCATGGGTCTCCTGCCGGCCTTCCCAGTCTTCAAGTCCGTTCTCCGGTGTCACGCCAGCAGCATCCCAAAGACTGAAGCCGTCAGAATTGCCCCAATCCCCCACTTCATTAGCAGGTGCAGGCGCGAAGCCGTCGCCCACAAATTTGCCGGGTTCCTGTTTGTTCTCCTGTTTCATAA
Organism: Paenibacillus sp. FSL H8-0259; assembly: GCF_037963255.1. Classification (NCBI taxonomy): domain Bacteria; kingdom Bacillati; phylum Bacillota; class Bacilli; order Caryophanales; family Paenibacillaceae; genus Paenibacillus; species Paenibacillus sp. FSL H8-0259. Next base: position 846,095 of record NZ_CP150147.1, on the reverse strand, counting down.
CGCTCCCTGCCTTCCTCTAGCTATATTTGGTGAAGCAACCACCTCTTCAGTGTTCACTCTTCCAAACGGATTATTCAGGGATTAACGAAAGAAAAGTTACGCAGAAGCGGAATCTTCTGATCCGCCTGCAAGGGTTGTCCTTGCACACCACTGCTGCACAAACGTATACTCTAGGTTAAAGGCTAACCTGATTAATCCACCTTGGAGGTATACGTCCATACTATGAAAGTTAAAGCTATGATTAAGCAAAACAACCTGCTGCGTGAGCAGATGACGCCATTTAACCGCTCTTTTTTTGAAGATATGATTCTGGCCATGCGGGCCAGCTCGGTAGACTCTGTCCGTGCAGAGGAGCTGCTGCTGGAGGCGGCTGAACTGCTGCTGAAGGGGCAGGCCAAAGGCAGGAATGCCAAGCAAATCTTCGGCGAGAACCCCGGAGATTATTTCAAAGATGTGATGAACAGCAGCCCCCCGCGCTCTCCGCGCAGCAAGCTGAAGAACTCCCTGATGATCTCTTTGTCCGCCCTGACCATTCTGTTCGGAGTGATGGGCGCTGCCGGACTGATCATGCAGTGGAGCGGAGGTCCGGATGAAATCTTCGGCCAGATCAGTATTTTCACCCTTATCATAGTAGGTATCGGCTCGATTGTTCTGATTGAGCTAATTATGAAATGGATGGCCTCGTTGTCTGAGGACGATAGCCCGAAGCCCAAGGCTTTTGATATCAAAGGGCTGGGACTCTATGTCGGAATTGCGATTGCTGCCGTATTTGCCGGAATGTTCCTCGATAATCTGTTCCCGGTCATCCGGATTGCACCTTGGGTCAGTCTGGTTCTTGCCGCAGCTGGTGGTCTCGGACTGAAATTAATATTTTTCAAATCATAGAGAATATATTCAACTTTTATTCCACACAGGAGGAGACTTGTATGAAGAAGCACATCGTTCTAACCGCCGCTATTGCTCTGCTCATGGGGCTGGAGGCAGCAAGCTCCGCTCCTGCCCGTGCTGAGAGCAGCGCGGGCCGCGGCACAGGCACGTCTGAGGCGGCTGCCAGCGCTAAGGCGGGTGTTACCGGTGCAGCCGTCCTCAGCCATGCTGAGGCTGTCTACAGGGCTGCGCTGCCACTGTTCTCCTCAGGCAACCTGCCGGGTGCTATTACTTATATGAATACCAATCTGTATGCTGTCACTCCTTATCAGGCGACTGTTCTGACACTGAAGCTGGAGAACCTGCACAAATCGCTCCTGCCTTCCTGGGAGAAGAAATTCAGCAGCAGTGAGGTACAGCGGAAGCTCATCTCCGTCTATAAGGCGGGAGTCAGCATGGTGAGGCTGGCCGAGAGTACGGAGAATGCTTCACTTCGTGCGCTGCTGAAAAGCGCGGGAGAGAGCGGCTATAAGCTGGAGACGGCCGAAGGAACCTTTTTCCCGGTGATTGATTATGCCGCTTACCGCAAATATAAACTGTACGTGACAGAGGATATCCGTGATTATATTTCAATAATGGCGACCGAGTCGGATCTGCCCCCTTCCAAGGATAACGGGCTTGTGATCGCCTGGGGGGATGTCGCTTCCCGTGCACTAACCCAGGAGCAGTTCATTCAGACCTATCCCAAATCCAACCGCCTATCAGCAGTCAAGACACTTTATAACATGTACGCAGTGAATACATTCTATGGCCAGAACAACACGCCGCTCTTCCATTACGATAATCTGGAAATGGATCTGGAGGCACAGAAAGCCTACAGCAGCATCCTGGCCAAAAACAGCAGCACCAGCCCGTTCCTGCAGAAGCTCGATGGCTTCATGAAGCTGATGAAGAGCAACGGCTATCTCTTGGATGATGACGCCGAGCAGTATCTGAAGACAGAAGTGCCCCAGTCCTGATAAGCGTATAACTCAGCAGCACCGGATGTGCGCAGCAAACTTATCGCTATGAAATAAGACCCGCCCGGGTTGAACCCGGGCGGGTCTTATTCATATCCATATAAACGGCTATTGCCGCTGACAACGATTATATTAGATCAGCATGCTGAATAAATTGACATCCTTGTTGATCTCTACGTAATCCACGCCCTTCTGCTTCATCCGCTCAATCAGCGGGGCGTAGGCATCTGTGGACATCAGCTCAATGCCCACCAGTGCCGGGCCGTTCTCCTTCTCGTTCTTCTTCGTGTATTCGAACCGGGTAATGTCATCGTCGGGTCCGACTACCTCAGTCAGGAATTCACGCAGGGCACCCGCGCGCTGCGGAAAATTAACCATGAAATAATGCTTCAGGCCTTCATAGATCAGTGAACGCTCCTTGATCTCCTGCATCCGGTCGATATCATTATTGCCGCCGCTGACGATGCAGACCACGCTTTTGCCGCGGATCTGATCCCGGTACATGTCCAGCGCAGCAATCGGAAGCGAGCCTGCCGGCTCCACAACAATCGCATTCTCGTTATACAGCTCCAGAATGGTTGTACAAGCCTTGCCTTCCGGCACTTTGACTACATCATCCAGGAGCTTCGAACAGATGTCGAAGGTCAAGCCGCCGACACGTTTCACCGCCGCACCGTCAACAAACTTATTAATTTCCTTCAGGGTGATCACCTCACCGCACTCCATCGCCTCGCTCATGGAAGCTGCTCCGGTAGGCTCCACACCGATCACCTTGGTCGCCGGGCTCACGGTCTTCACATAGGTGGCTACACCTGCCGCCAGGCCGCCTCCGCCAATCGTAACAAATACAAAGTCAGCCGGCTTGTCCAGGCTCTCCATAATCTCCATCGCAATCGTACCATTGCCGGCGATAATGCGCGGCTCATCAAACGGGTGAATCAGCGTCATGCTATAGTCTATACAAGCCTGCAGCGCTTCATCGTAAGCATCGTCGAAGGTATCCCCCTTCAGAATCACTTCCACGAATTCGCCGCCAAAACGCCGGACCTGCTTAATCTTCTGATTAGGTGTAGTGCTCGGCATAAAGATCTTGCCTTTGATTCCCAGTGCCTTACAGGAATACGCCACACCCTGGGCATGGTTACCCGCACTTGCACATACAATCCCCTTGGCTCTGTCCTCGTCGGACAGACTGCGGATCATATTGTAGGCCCCGCGGATCTTGAAGGAGCGTACAATCTGCAAATCTTCGCGTTTCAAATACACATTACAGCCGTATTTAGCTGACAGTACCGCATCCAGCTGCAGCGGCGTACGGACGATAACCTCCCGCAGCACATGATGTGCGCGTACAATATCTTCCATTCCTACGATCCGGTTTTCGCCTTCTCTCATCTTTTCCTCGCCTCACTGTCTCTTTCTTATCGTTTCGCTTCTTGTAACATACTCTTCCAAGGACATTTTTTCAACCCTTGTCCTCCTCACACAATACAGAATCCACTGCCGGTGGAATCCTGCTACTCCACCCCTCATTCTTAAGTTCATCTTATATAGTTGTATAATGTGCAATTAAAAACAGCGAAAAGGGAGGCCCGCCTCTTATAACTGTATTCTGTACAACTAAATCTGCCCGAATGGGCAAGAACCGTCTACATAGTGCTTTTTAGTTGCACGAAATACAACTAAACGGATAATCGGTGGAAAATCAGACGTTTTAGTTGTACAAAGTGCAATTAAGCATACCGTACACTCCTAGGCATATACCGTAATCCCTTCACGGCGTCCTACCCTCATACTTTAATCTCCTCATTTCCTCATTTAGCACTCCAAATGCCCCTCCTATGCGCCTATGCTTACTTTCCATACGCAACAAGCAAACGGCCCTGCCGTAAACCGGCAGGACCGTCCATCCTTCACTATAACTAGACCTTAAACCGCGATACCGTCTGCAGCAGCTGAGCCGAGCTCATCTTGATCTCCTCCATCTCGGCAACGATGCTGCCGGACTTGCCGATGATCTGCTCCGCCTGGACGGCGATGACCCCGGCCCCTTCTGCGCCTTCATTCGTTGCACTGCCCGTCTCGCTGATCGCAGTCAGCATGCTCTGAATGGAAGCCAGCAGCTCTTCGGAGGTGGCACTGAAGTCCGTTACCAGCTCATCAATATACTTGGCATCTTCGCTGTACCGCTCACCTGTCTCCTGCATCGCATCGTAATCCTTCAGCACCTGCCGGTCCATGAAGCGCAGCATGCTCTCCGCACCCTCGACCAGATTGGATACCGCCTGGACTACCGCTTCAGTAACTCCCTGGATTTCGGTCACCGTCTCCCGCGAGTTATCAGCCAGCTTACGGATTTCCTCCGCCACAACGGCGAAGCCTTTGCCTGCATCTCCTGCTCTCGCAGCCTCAATGGAAGCGTTCAGCGACAGCAGATTGGTCTGGGCGGCAATTTCCAGAATCGCTCCTGTGAGCGCGCCTATCTGCGAGATCGACTTCGACTGTTCAAGCGCCATGCGCAGCTTTTCTTCACTCTGTCCGTAGATATGATCCGCCTGCCTGCGTGACTCAAATGCTCCCTCTTTCAGCTTATCCGCCCGCACATTAATTTCCCGGGCCGCATCTGCCCCCTCTTGGGCTTTGCGGGCGATACCGTTAATGGCATGCTCGAATTCGATCGTGCTGGCATTCATTTCCTCCATCGAAGCCGCCGTCTGCTGCATGCCCGCTGACAGCTCTTCGGTAATCCCCGAAATATCGGTAATGCTGCCGTCAAGCACGAACACATTCTTCTCCGTATTCTCCACTGCGCCAGAGATGCTCTGCGAACTGCGCATGATTTCCTGAATCAGCGACTGCTGTGAGGAGATCATATCGTTGAAGCCCTCTGCCAGTACGCCGATTTCCCCTTTGGCGGTAACCTTCGCTCTTACCGACAGGTCGCCGGACATCGCTTTTCGGAAGGCAGCTGTAAGGATAGGAATCTGCTGCAATATACTATTGGAGACAAAGTACAGCAGCACGGACATCACTACAATCGAAGCAATAATTGAGAGAATAAAGATCAGCTCGAATTTCTTCAATTCCTGCTCCGCTTTTTTCTCCGGTACGATCAGCGCCACAGACCACTGGTTCTCTACAGCCGGCGAATACGACACATAACTGGCCTCGCCGTCAATATCCGTCTTTATCACATTCGAGCCCCACTGTACCATCTTATCCCCGACAGCTTTCCAGTCTTCACCGAGATCGGACATTTTCTTCAGCAGAATATTGTCTGTATCCGGATGGTAGATGAAGGTTCCTGTCTTATCAATCAGTACGGCATACCCGCTGCCATTGTAATTAAAAGCGCTCAGCGCCTGGGTAATCTGCTCCGTGGAGATATCGGCACCCGCCACACCGATCAGCTTGCCGGCATCGTCGAGAATCGGTGCGCTGACGCTGACGACCATTTTGCCGGAGCCGGCATCAATATAGGGATCCGTAACCGTAACACGCTTATTCTTGGCTGTGCTGGCATACCAGCCCCGCTCCTTCAGCACGAAGTCCGCCGGCGGCTCGAACTCATCCTGCGTAATCACCTTGTTCGCAGCATCCAGACCTATATACACATTCAGCAGGTTCTTATTGTTGTTCTTGACCAGATTCAGGGTGCGGATCAGTTCACTGTACCCGCTGGTGGTCTTCGCTGTTTCCGGATCACTTACACTGGCGATATAGTCACGGATATAGGCGTTGGCATTCAGAAGCTCTACACTGTCCGAAGCGGGCTGCAGCAGCTCGTTGACCTTAACGCTTATCTCTCCTTTCTGATAGGTCAGCGAATTGTTCAGGCCATTGACTATAATCTGCTTGGCATTGCTGTAAATCACTACGGATACAATCACAAGAATAACAATCACAGAGAGGATCACGGACATAAACAGCTTGCCGCGGATTCCCATATTGCTGAAAGAGGCTATAAGCTTCCTCTCCCTGCCCCTTCTGTTCTTCCCCAGTGTCATAGGTCCTTCCACCTTCCATGTATAAAGACTCAGGTCAGCTATGCTGCTCCGAATCTTCTCTATCTTTCGACTTATTTCTGCAAAAATCCCCTTTATCCCTTTACCGTTTCCCCGTAAGCTGTGAAAAAACTGTGACCATGTCAGATATTTTCTCACAAATGTCATGTCCATCATCTGAATATCCCGTATTTCTGCTTATTCATGTCAGGTTATTTGCACAAAAAAACCCTTGTATCTGCGCTATTCAGCAAATAAAAGGGAGTATGAGTTCATACACCAATATTCAGTTCCTATTATCCGGGAGTACGCCGCCCTACTGCTCGAGCAGCTCCTGAAACCATTTCAGGTTCAATTCATGGTGCGCTCTGACATTATTCATCATCGACTTTGCCGTGTAGTAGATCCTATCTTGCTTGGCATCCAGCGCAGAATCAATTTCAGCAATTTTGCGCCGTGTTTGCTCCATCTGCACCGCTACGGCCGACTTGAACCGCTCAGAATCATATTGGTGGGCGAATAGCGTGGTCATATAAAAGGCTAACGTGATATCGTCCGTCTGCAGCGAATATTTAGCCATCAGCGCTTTGAAATGCTCGTCGCCCTGCGTCGTAATCTCGTAGATGTATTGTTCAGGATAGTTGTTAACGCTAACGACTTCAACCAGCCGGACCAAGCCCTCACCCGCTAACCTCTGCAGGTTGTAATACAGTGATCCCTTCGTCATATGAGCGAGATACCTGTAGTCCCGTTCCTTAAAGACATTCATCAATTCATAAGCGCTGGATGGTCCGCAATCCTTCAGCAAACCCAGTATTAATAAGGGTATAATAATAATTCCTCTTTCTATAGATTATTGAAAATCAAGGATATGCTCAGATATCCATTCTCTGAACGTATAAGGCTCCCGTCCCAGAATAGCCAGTACCGTGTCCGTCACGGCGAGCTTATGCTTCAGGGTATACTCCCAGTCCTGGACTCTAAGAGTAATATACTCTTCAGCAATGTACTTGCCCATATAGGATCGGAAGTCATCGATTGTCTGCTCTTCCAGTTCAAGCGATTGTCCTAAATGTTTGGAAATTTCTGTCAATATGTTCCGCTGGCTGAGAATACTCGCCCCTGTAAGCGTTAAGACCTGCCCAGAGAATCTGTCAAAATCGGTAACAACCACGCTGATAACTTCAGCAATATCTGCTTCGTGCACACTGGCCAGCTTAGCCTCCAGGGCCGGTAACCGGATCGTCCCCCTATTGTATCTAAAAAGGTCCCCCCAGTAAATGGTATTATGCATGAAGGCCTCAGCACGGATAAACACATACTGAAAGCCATACGCCTGAATCTGATCCTCGACTTTTTTATGTTTAATCGCATTCTCGTTGTAACCGGCATCCGAGCGGTTGATGGAGGCTGAGGATAAGAACACGATGTTCCGGACACCCTTGGCCCGGGCAGCCTGCAGAATCTCTTCAGCATCATCCAGAAGGATCAGGAATAAGGTCTCCACGCCGCGCAGGCTGTCTGACCAGGCGCTGCAATTCTTGATATCGCCGGTGACGATCATCATATGCTCTGTCCGGTCTGTTAACAGCTTCTCAGGTGTTCGGGTGAGGGCTTTAAATTCGATATCCTTAAGCTTGAGGTAATGTATAACCCGATTTCCAACGGTTCCAGTTGCTCCAGTAATAAATAACATTACAAGGACCTCTTTTCCGAAAATTTAGTCTAATTAGACCACATCACATAATATAGTCTAATTAGACTAAAGTGGCAAGGATTATTATACAAAAAAACACAGCCCCGGAGGACTGTGTCAGATATTTCATGTTCAGATTATATATAGATCATCTATATTCTATTGTTTCAGCATCCATTTGAGCAGATCCGGCATGCTTGCCCACAAACGCGAATGCATAATGACATATTCAATGGCTTCATTGGAATCGCCCATTCCGACAAAATCCGGGAGATTATGCGGCAGCCGCTTCACACCCAGCAGATAATCAGGCACATGCTTGTTCACCCCGCGCGCAACACGGTACAGCATTTTGAGCTGTGAGGTAATTCCGTTCTTCTTGAACTCCAGTACAATCCGGTCATAGGCAAAAGCCGCTGCGGCATCGTCTTCCCCGTAGTTCTTGATCACCCGCTCCGCTTCCTTCAACTGGTTGCTGTACAAGTAGACAGCGGTCAAAAGATAGCGTGCACCGGTATTGTCATCCGGGTTAAGCTCGAGAATATGCTCCAGAATCTCCGCTGCTTCCTCGGCCTTCCCGCCAAACCAGCAGGATTCCGCATAGCTTTGGCAGATACGGATATAAGGGCGGGTCTCCGTAAGCCCCCAGAAATACCCTTTGTTCTTGGTAAAATAAAGCTCGCCCAGTTCACGTCTGCCTGCAGCAATTCCCGCTTTGAGGAATTTACGCGCCTCATGCTCATTCTCCGATTCCTCGGCCAGGATAAGATAGGCATCCGGACTGTCCGGATAAATCTCCAGTGCCGTCTCCGCCAGCTGAACACGGCGTTTCGCAGAAGTGGCCTCCACCGCTTTGTACAGAAGGGCTTGCGCCTTCTCCTGGGGAGTACCCGGACCATTCAGCGTGATCAGCTCATCAGCTTCTCCGCCCATTCCGTATTCTTCGACATAATTATATAATTCTTTGACTTTACGGGAGATGGTGGCCGCCGTAACTTCGTATTTATCGGCAAGCTCCGTCTGCGACAGCATGAAGCCGTATTCCTCTGACAGCAGATATTCGATGGCCGCGCAGAACGAGCCGGCTTTCTTCACCGCAGGTTTGGTCTGCCGGGAGAAGCCATTCCACAGCACCAGGGCTTCCAGAATCAGTTCCCGGTCGTATTGATTTCTCATGCTCTCAATGAGCTGCAACGCCAGCTGTTCATGGGCCGGATGCTCCCATTTCAGTTCGCGTGCGACCATCTTTTTCAGCTTGGGCAGTGTAAGCTTACTCTCGGTACGTACCGCGGCCTCCGCTGCTGACTGTTCCTGTACGGATTCGCTGAATACAGCCTCTTGTGCTGCCGCATCCTCCGTCGTTACCAGCCGCAGTATGGATTCGACCGCTGACGTTTCTTTATCCAAGCAGCACTTCTTATATTTTTTCCCGCTTCCGCATGGGCATAAGTCATTTCTTCCGACCTTACTCAAAAACAATTCCCCCTTAAATCTGTAACTAAGCATCCGTAAAAAACGGCATCGCTGTTATTGTACTTATTATTTAAGTATCATTTCCCGGCATGGGGCTTTCTATATCCCCTGAACATTCAGCAAGTGGAAACGGCTTGCCCATCCTGTTAAGGACAGTTCAAAAATATAAATCCCTAAATTTTAAAAAAGGCCTTTCCATGAAAGGAAAGACCCTTTATCTGTATATATCCGCACATTTTCCCCCGTACGAGTTGTATTATAGCACTTCTCCTACTACTTGTCAGTCCTTTTTTTGGGACTAATAGCATAAACTAACCCCGCAAAGTGGGGCTTTAGCTTCGATGAGTATACGGGTAATTTGCATTGGCCCCAAAGCATAGGCACTCTTATCTGGCTGAAATACAGTGCTTTATCCTCAGATCAGAGCCTTCATAGCGATGTCACTACGGCACTGTTTGCCCGGGAAGGTGATCTTTCCGGCACTGGCATATGCTGCTGCACGCGCTTCAGCAATCGTAGGACCCATGCCTACAACTCCAAGCACCCGGCCGCCGCTGGTTACCCAGCTGCCATCCTCACCGCGTGCAGTTCCCGCATGGAAGACCAGACTTGTACCGTTCTCCTCCAGTCCGCTGATCGGCACACCCTTCGGATACGGACCGGGATAACCTTCCGAAGCCAGGACCACGCAGACTGCGGCCTCATCGCTCCATTCAATCTGAATATCCGCCAGCCTGCCTTCTGTAACAGCCAGAAAGATCTCCAGCAAGTCGCTTTGTAGCCGGGGAAGAACAACCTGCGTCTCGGGATCACCGAAGCGGGCATTGAATTCTATCGTCTTCGGTCTGCCGTCCGGCGAGATCATGAGCCCTGCGAACAGTACGCCGCTGAAGGGGCGCCCCTCAGCCACCATGGCTTTGGCTGTCGGCTCGATGATGGTCTCCACTGCTTCGCGGATAATAGCCTCATCGATATGCGGAAGCGGGGAGTATGTCCCCATGCCTCCCGTATTAGGTCCTTTATCGCCGTCGAATACCGGCTTATGGTCCTGTGCAGCCGCCATCGGCCGCACTGTTTCGCCATCCACAAAGGCCAGAATCGACATTTCCTGCCCGGCCAGAAACTCCTCAATCACGACCTGTGCGCCGGCTTCACCGAACACCTTAGCCACCATGATATCCTGCAGAGCCGCCTCCGCTTCCTCAAGGGAATACGCCACGGTCACACCTTTGCCTGCGGCCAATCCGTCCGCCTTGATTACAATCGGCAGCTCCTGAGTACGCAGATAGGCAAGTGCAGTCCCATAATCACTGAACTTCTCATACGCCGCTGTCGGAATGCTGTACTTATGCAGCAGATCCTTCATGAAGGTCTTGCTGCCCTCGATTTCCGCCGCATTCTTCCGTGGGCCGAATACAGGAATATCCTTCGCTTCAAATGCATCGACGATCCCCGCTGCCAGCGGATCATCCGGTCCGATGACGACCAGCCCGATCTCCCGTTCCTTGGCAAACGCGGTCAGCTTATCGAACTCGAATACGCCGATCGGCACACATTCGGCAAGCTGCGCAATCCCGGCGTTGCCGGGTGCACAGTAGATTTTACCGGCCTTGGGACTGCGGGTTAAGCTCCAGATGATCGCATGCTCCCGGCCGCCGCCGCCGACCACTAAAATATCCATAAGTATGTTACCCTCCCAGCGTTCTAGTGTTTGAAGTGGCGAACGCCGGTGAAGACCATGGCAATGCCGTATTCATTAGCAACCTTAATGGATTCCTCGTCCTTAATTGATCCGCCCGGCTGGATAACCGCCGTAATACCAGCCTTGGCAGCCATCTCCAGGGTGTCGCCCATCGGGAAGAAGGCATCTGACGCCAGTACGGAGCCTTTGGATTTCTCTCCGGCCTGCTCAATCGCAATCTTGGCCGCGCCGACACGGTTCATCTGTCCGGCACCTACGCCTACGGTCATATTATCAGCCGCCAGCACGATCGCGTTCGACTTCACATGCTTAACCACCTTCCAGCTGAACAGCAGCTGCTTCAGTTCTTCTTCCGTTGGCTTGCGGTCGGTTACGACCTGCAGCTCCTCCGGATTCACGGAATGAACGTCACTTTCCTGCACAACCATTCCGCCTTCAATGGAGGTTACGACAAAGCTGGTTTTGCGGGAAGCTGCCGTGCTGAGGTTACCAAGCTTGAGCAGGCGGATATTCTTTTTCTTCGTCAGGATCTCCAGCGCTTCATCCGTGAAGCCCGGAGCCAGAACGATCTCTAGGAAAATATCCTTCAGCATATTAGCCGTATCCTCATCGATAATCCGGTTCGCCGCAACAATTCCGCCGAAGATGGAGGTTGGATCGGCATTGTAAGCTTTTTGATAAGCCTCATATACACTCGCCCCCACGCCTACGCCGCAAGGATTCATATGCTTAACAGCCACTACAGCCGGTTCTTCAAACTCTTTTACAATCTGCAGAGCCGCATTAGCATCGTTAATATTGTTGTAGGACAGCTCCTTGCCGTGCAGCTGCTCGGCAGCGGTGAGTGTATCCTGCGCAGCCAGCGGCTTGCGGTAGAAAGCAGCCTTCTGATGCGGGTTCTCCCCGTAACGCAGATCCTGGATTTTCTCGTAAGTGACCGTATAGCGCTCCGGCAGCGGTTCACCGGTTACATTCGCCAGATAATCGGCAATCAGGGCATCGTAAGCCGCCGTATGGCGGAAGACTTTGGCCGCAAGACGTTTGCGGGTTGCAAGGGTGGTATCTCCACCCGCACGCACTTCCTCAAGCACTGTAGCATAATCCGCCGCGTCCACTACCACACTGACAAAGGCGTGGTTCTTCGACGCCGAACGCAGCATCGTTGGTCCGCCGATATCGATGTTCTCGATAGCTTCCTCATACGACACATCCGGCTTGGCAATAGTTTCCGCGAACGGATACAGATTCACCACTACGAGGTCGATGTAGTCGAGTCCAAGCTCGGTCATCTGCCGTGTATGCTCTTCGTTATCACGAACCGCAAGGAGGCCGCTGTGTACAGCAGGATGCAGCGTTTTGACGCGTCCATCCATAATTTCGGGAAAGCCTGTCACATCGGATATACCGATGACCGGAACGCCTTCTTTAGCCAGAAGTGTGCTGGTGCCGCCTGTGGAGATAATTTCTACGCCTAGTGCAGACAACTCGCGGCAAAAATCCACGATGCCCTGTTTGTCCGATACGCTGACCAGCGCTCTTTTGATACTCACTTTGAATAGTCCTCCTCTGGATTCACACTAGATTAGGTTGTGGCCTATGATCGCAGGATCATTGTCGCCGGTTAGCCCGTGCTTATACTTGAGTTTATAATGTTTATAAAATAAGTGGATTTAAGTCATTTAATTTCGGCTTGTTATCAGCCAGATAGAAAAGTAGTTGGAAATTGTCCATCTAAATGATGCCATATGCGCCTTAGAGCCTACAAACGCCAGAATTAGTTGTACTTTATCCAATTACGTTCCGCGATCACTGGTATTCAGACAAATTAAGTGGAGTGAATTCAATTGCTGTATCGACAGCAACCGGCATGTCAGCAAACCCGTAATTCCGGCAATTTCAAACTGCCCAGTCAGCCAATCTGACATCTTGCAGACTTTGTGCAATATTTCCCGAGAAATATCAGAATCAGCCGCACCTGCCTGAAATACATTTTTTTGTGTCAGATCCGGCTAATATGGCTTCTGCTATTATTCGCCAATTGTCGTTATTCTTCCGTTCAGATCCACTCTGCCTGCTGCCAAAGCAGCCACCACTTCGGGATACAGCCCGTACTCTACCTGATGGATCCGTTCTGCCAATGATTCAGCGGTATCTCCCGGGTTCACCTCAACGCTGCGCTGGGCAATAACCGGTCCGGTATCCATGCCTCCGTCGACAAAATGCACCGTAACTCCCGTCAGCTTCACGCCATAATCCAGCGCCTGGCCAATCGCATCCTTACCTGCAAAGGCCGGCAAAAGCGAAGGATGGATGTTGATGATCCGTTCCGCATAAGGCTCAAGCAGCACCGGTGAGATCAGCCGCATATACCCGGCCAACACGATCAGCCCGATGTCCCGGCGCTGAAGCTCGGCAACAATCGCTGCCTCGTACAGCTCCCGGCCCGCGAAGTCCTTCGGCCGCAGCAGGAGGGCGGGAATTCCCGCTTCCTCCGCCCGCTGTGCCACAGGCGCTTCCGGCTTGTCCGAGACCAGCAGCTCTATGCTGCCTCCGCCGAGCTTCCCCTCCTGCTGCGCCTGGACCAGTGCGGCGAAATTGCTGCCCTGACCCGAAGCAAATACAGCGATCCGGCTCCACTCCATCAGACTTCAGCTCCTGTAAAGGTTACCTTGCGTTCGCCTTCCGTTACAGTCCCGATAAGATAAGCTTCTTCCCCGCTGGCCTTCAGCAGCTCCAGCGCGCGCGCTCCGTCCGCTTCAGCTACTACCAGTACAAGGCCGATCCCCATATTAAAAGTGGTGAACATATCACGGTTGCTTACATTGCCTTTGCTCTGCATCAAGCCGAAGACCGGCTGAATCGGCCAGGAGCCGTAGTTAATCTCTACGTTTACATTCTCAGGCAGCACGCGCGGGATATTCTCGATGAACCCGCCTCCGGTAATGTGAGCCATGCCTTTAACCGGAAGCTGTTCCAGCAGCGACAACAGCGGCTTCACATAGATTTTGGTTGGAGCCAGCAGCACATCCACGAGCGGAGCGTCTAGTTCAGGCACTACGTCATTCAGTCCGTAGCCGTCTTCCTCCAGCAAAAGCTTGCGTACCAGCGAGAATCCGTTGCTGTGAATGCCGCTGGAAGCCAGACCAATCACCGTGTCTCCCGGTGCAATGTCCGCGCCGGTTACCAGCTTCGCTTTGTCGGCAACCCCTACCGTAAATCCGGCGATGTCGTACTCACCGGCCGAATACATGCCGGGCATCTCGGCCGTTTCGCCGCCAATTAATGCGCAGCCTGCCTGATGGCAACCTTCTGCGATTCCGGCAACGATCGCTTCGATCTTCTTCGGCACTACCTTGTCGCAGGCCAGATAGTCGAGGAAGAACAGCGGCTCTGCGCCCTGCACTACGATGTCATTCACACACATGGCAACGGCATCGATGCCAATCGTGTCGTGGCGGTCCGCTGCGAACGCGATTTTGAGCTTCGTGCCCACGCCGTCCGTTCCCGATACGAGAACAGGCTCTTCATATTTGTCCTTATTCAGGCCAAACAGTGCGCCGAATCCGCCCAGCTCCGTCATCACTTCAGGACGGTAGGTGCGCTTCACATGCTTCTTCATGCGTTCTACCGCTTCATTGCCAGCCGCAATATCCACTCCGGCGTTTTTATAAGCTTCCGACACTTTTGGACACCTCATTTAAATTAGTTTAGAGCGCGGGTTCGGGGCGGCAGGGATTTGAATCTTTTGGTGGTTATAGTCGTCATTACGAAGAATATTTGGACTTCCGGTCGCTGTTATATTTGGATTTCCTGATTTGAACCGCAATTTGCGGTAGAAATCCAAATATAAAGGCGAACGCTGACGCTCCTACAGTTCCAAAATTCCTCTTCATGACTCCAACCACCGGGGTTAAAACCCGTGCCGCAAGCCGAAGTTCGCGCCTTGCACAGCAGCACTGTTTCGGCGCTGTGGGCGAAGCCCAGCGCCTCCAAGCGCACGGGGCAAAGCCGTGCGTGCCCTTAGGCGACAGAACTTCCGGATTTGCGGCAGCAAACAGGACAGGTTCTGGAGCCAAGCCCGGCGGACAGCATGCCGCCAGGGCGCGCAGCGCCGTAAAGCGTGTCCCGGCCGTGCGCAGCACACAGGGACAAAGCGGGCACCCGCACCCACGCCCTCTTAGCAAGTTTAGAGCAAACTCCTTCCACCAAACTTTCGGGTGGCCGGAGGGCAGCGCCCTCCGGGGTCCCCCTTTGCAAGGGGGATTTAGGGGGATGTTAACAACTGCATCCGTCCTTCTCTTCCCCGCCGAAATCAACCTGTGTCGGGTAATCATTATCGAAGCAGGACAGGCATAGTCCGCCTTTGTAATCGTCACTATTATAGCCGCCGATGGACTGGATGAGTCCCTCTGGTGAAAGGAACGCAAGCGAGTCCGCATTGATCTCCTCGCACATCTCAGCGATTGTCTTATAAGAGGCGATCAGCTCGCGGCGGTCCGGGGTATCGATGCCATAGAAGCAGGGATTCTTGAATGGCGGCGAGGTAATCCGCACGTGAACCTCGAGCGCTCCGGCTTCGCGCAGCAGGTTGACGATCCGGCGCGAGGTCGTGCCGCGCACGATGGAATCGTCGATCATGACTACACGCTGGCCTTCCACGACACGTCGCACCGCGCTGAGCTTCATCTTCACGCCTTGCTCACGCAGCTCCTGGCTCGGCTGGATGAAGGTCCGGCCGGTATACTTGTTCTTGATCAGTCCAAGCTCGTACGGGATGCCAGTCTGCTCAGCGTAGCCGATGGCTGCGGAGATACTGGAATCCGGCACGCCGGTTACGATATCGGCATCCACGAAGGCTTCGAGCGCCATCCGGCTGCCCATCCGCTTGCGGGCGGAGTGCAGGTTGGAGCCGTTCAGATCGCTGTCCGGCCGTGCGAAGTAGATGTATTCCATCGCGCACAGCGCTTTGCGTTTAGGCTCCGCGAAGCGCTCCTCCCGGAAACCATCCTTATCCAGCACGAGCAGCTCACCCGGCTCAATATCGCGTACCAGCTTAGCGCCGATGACTTCGAGTGCACAGGATTCGGAAGCGAAGACATAAGCTTCGCCCAGCCGGCCCATCACTAAGGGACGCAAGCCATGCGGGTCAGAAGCAACAATCAGCTTGTCGTTTGTCATCAGCAGGAAGGCGAAACCACCAACCAGCTGGGCCAGGGCATCCTTCGTGGCTTCGACAAAATCCTTCTGTGAACGCGCGATCAGATGCGCCAGCACCTCAGTGTCGCTGGTGGTCTGGAAGATCGAGCCGCCCTGCTCCAGCTGCTTACGGATCAGAGGTTCATTCACGATATTGCCGTTCGTGGCAATCGCGAGATCACCGTCACGGTATTTGAAGACCAGCGGCTGCGCATTGGTCAGCCGGCTGTCTCCGCTGGTCGAATAACGCACATGTCCAATAGACATATCCCCGATCAGCGAAGCGATCTTGTCTTTGTCGAACACTTCTTTCACCAGGCCCATGCCGCGGTGGTAGTTGAAGTCCCGTCCATCCGCTACGCAGATGCCCGCGCTCTCTTCCCCGCGGTGCTGCAGGGCATGCAGGCCGTAATAGGACATGGAAGCGGCTTCCGGGTGTCCGAAGACCCCGAAGACGCCGCATTCTTCTTTTAACGTATCAAAAATATCTCCCGAGCCCGTTCCTTCGTTGTAAAAGTCGCCGGTCCACAGGATAGGGGCTTCCTGCTCTTTCCCGGTCTTTATTTCATAAGACATGGAATAGCATCCTCCCAAATGGTCTTGAGTTCAGTAACTGCTTCATCCAGTGCAGCCGCGCCGTCCAGAGCAACACGCAGGCGGTCTCCGCCGACGGTTCCAATAATCTCTACAGGTACGCCGTATGCGGCAACCGCCGCTTTCAGTTCTTCCGCACGGTCAGGCGCAGAAGTCAGGATAATCCGGGATTGGCTCTCGCTGAACAGCGCCACATCTGGACGCAATCCGCCAGCGGACAGCTCAATATTTGCTCCGGTTTTGCCGCTGATACAGCTTTCTGCAAGCGCTCCGGCCAGGCCGCCTTCGGATAGGTCATGCGCCGAGCGGACCAGCCCGCTGCGGATCGCAGCAAGTACGGCATCCAGCAGCTTGCGTTCCGTTGCCAGATCGAGTTCTGGCGGACGTCCTTCAGTCACGCCGTGAACAGCATACTGGAATTCACTGCCGCCTAGCTCTGCCTTCGTAACACCGAGCAGCAGAATCGAATCGCCTTCCTGCTTGAAGGCCTGAGTTGTAATATGATCGGTATCTTCTACAAGACCCACCATGCCGACAACCGGTGTCGGATAGATAGCTCCTGAAGCATTTTCATTGTAGAGACTGACGTTACCGCCAATTACAGGGGTATCAAGCACACGGCAGGCTTCAGCCATACCGTCTACCGCACGTTCCATCTGCCAGAAGATTTCCGGCTTCTCCGGACTGCCGAAATTCAGGTTATCCGTAATCGCCAGCGGCTGGGCACCGGAGCAGACAATGTTACGTGCTGCTTCGCTGACGGCAATCCGCCCGCCCACTTCAGGATCGAGATAGACATAACGTCCGTTACAGTCCGTAGTCATCGCCAGAGCTTTGCGTGTGCCGTGGATCGTTACTACTGCTGCATCGGAACCCGGACGAACGGCCGTGCTGGTCCGCACCATATAATCATATTGGTTATATACCCATGCTTTGCTGGCTACTGTAGGTGATCCCAGTACGGTTCGCAAGGCGCCGCCCAGATCGGTTACTTCATCATAGCGAAGCGTATCCACCGAGGCATTCTCCTCATAGTAAGCAGGAACTGCCGATGGTTTGTTATAAATCGGACATTCATCAACCAGAGCTGTTACCGGCATGTCGCCGACCACTTCACCGTGATGGAACAGCTTCAGGCGGCCGTCATCCGTTACCTTACCCACTTTGCGGCAAATCACGCCCCAGCGGTCGAAGATTTCCTGTGCCTGTGCTTCATCCTTAGGCTCAACCACGAACAGCATCCGCTCCTGGGATTCGGAGAGCATCATTTCATAAGGCGTCATGCCGTCTTCGCGCTGCGGCACCTGATCCAGATACAGCTCCAGGCCGTTGCCCGCTTTGCTCGCCATTTCAGCACTGGAGCACGTGAGTCCGGCTGCACCCATATCCTGAATACCAAGGACGATACCGCTGTCGATCAGCTCCAGGCATGATTCCATAACCAGCTTCTCCATGAACGGATCGCCAACCTGAACCGCCGTCCGCTTCGCTTCTGACTCTTCACTAAGCTCAACCGAGGCGAAGGTCGCACCATGAATGCCGTCACGGCCTGTTGGAGGACCCACGTAGAAT
The DNA here is from genome assembly GCF_037963255.1 of Paenibacillus sp. FSL H8-0259. Lineage (NCBI taxonomy): Bacteria > Bacillati > Bacillota > Bacilli > Caryophanales > Paenibacillaceae > Paenibacillus > Paenibacillus sp. FSL H8-0259. The sequence continues at coordinate 827,972 of NZ_CP150147.1, read as the reverse complement.
ACGGGATTACCTACCCCTTTGGCGACACCGCGCTGGATTTTATCGTGATCTATCAGGCCCACGCACATCGCATTAACCAGCGGATTACCATCATAGCTGTCATCGAACATGATCTCCCCGCCGACGGTCGGGATGCCGATACAGTTGCCATAGCCTGCGATCCCGGACACAACATGCTCGAACAGATATTTTACCCGGTCGCTCTCAAGCTTCCCGAAACGCAGGGAATTCAGCAGCGCCACCGGTCTTGCACCCATGGAGAAAATATCGCGGATAATCCCGCCCACCCCGGTCGCCGCGCCCTGATAAGGCTCAACTGCCGATGGATGGTTGTGACTCTCGATTTTGAAAACAACCGCCTGGTTGTCTCCGATATCAACAATCCCTGCGCCTTCGCCCGGTCCCATCAGCACCTTCGGTCCGCTTGTCGGGAAACGGCTGAGCAGCGGCTTCGAGTTCTTATAGGCACAGTGCTCAGACCACATCACGCTGAACACACCGATTTCTGTATAGTTAGGCTTACGTCCCATGAAGGAAGTAATGAGCTCATATTCGCTGTCCGATACACCGAACTGACTGTAGATTTTCTGCTCCGCGATCTGCTCTGCGGTCGGCTCCTTAGCGGATACTTGCTGCGTCATAACGATCCCTCCACGATGTAAGAATGGATGTGAACATCCGTTTGCCGTCTTCCGAACCAAGCAGGCTGTTCGCTGCCCGTTCCGGGTGAGGCATCATACCAACCACATTGCCCGCTACATTGCTGACTCCGGCGATATCGGCGACTGAACCGTTCGGGTTGTCGCTGTAAGTGAATACGATTTGATTATTAGCTTTAAGCTCAGCCAGCGTCTCTTCATCACAATAGTAATTGCCTTCGCCATGCGCAATCGGAATAACGATTTCTTCATCCTGCGCATAGTCGATCGTAAACGGAGTTGTGTTATTCACTACCTTAAGCACCGTGTCATGACAGCGGAACTTCATCGACATGTTGCGGCGCAGAGCGCCTGGCAAGAGGCCGGCTTCGGTCAGGATTTGGAACCCGTTGCAGATGCCGAGCACGAATTTGCCCTGTTCCGCCGCTTTGGCCACTTCAGCCATCACCGGAGCGAACCGGGAAATCGCGCCGCAGCGCAGATAGTCACCATAAGAGAAGCCGCCCGGCACGAGAATGCAGTCATAAGCCGACAGATCTGTCGCCGTATGCCACACATAATCTACAGGTTCGCCGAGGCTGTCTTCTACTGCTTTGTAGCAGTCAATGTCACAATTGGAGCCTGGAAAGACAAGTACAGCAAATTTCATGACTTTTAGTCCTCCAATTCGTAGCGGTAATCCTCGATCACCGTGTTGGCCAGCAGCTTCTCGCACATATCCTTGAGGCGTCCTTCCGCTTCAGCGCGGTTGTCGGTATCGAGGGTCAGCTCCATATATTTGCCGATACGCAGACTTTCAACTTCCTGAAAACCTACGGAATGCAGCGCCCCTTGCACGGCTACACCTTGGGGATCGAGCACGCTTTTCTTGATGGTGACGTAGACTGTCGCTTTTAACATACGCTTGTAGTTCCTCCTAAAATTTAATGAGCTGGACTGGGTACCTGGAATGAAAACTTACCGTAACTCAACATTACAACGATGTGCTAACCTCTAACGGTGAGCTGCAACAACTCACTTCACTGCGGGCAGCTAACTTAACTGCATAATGTACAGCTATAATCTCAATATCTTCTGTGATAACAACTATAGTTGCATTTCGTACAGCTATTTCTCTGAAAAATCTGCTTTTCAGGCCATTTCACACATTTTAGTTGTATCAGATACAGTTAAAGAGCAAATGGCATCTTTTTCGGGCAAAATAACTGCAGAGAATACAATTAAAAGTTGGCTGCTGCTGGTCGGAACAGGCGTATCAGATAATCTATAAGGACTTACCGGTAAGGCGGTGATAAATGTCCAGGTACCGGCGTGAGGTCTCTTCCACCACTTCAACCGGCAGCGGATCCGGCGTGCTATTCTTATCCCAGGAGGATGCCGAAAGGTAAGTCCGTACAGGTTCCTTATCCATGCTGTCGATCTCGATATCCAGCGCGTATTTGTCCTTGGCCCAGAAGCGGGAAGCATCCGGTGTGAAAATCTCGTCAATCAGGATGACCTTGCCGTCCAGCAACCCGAACTCGAATTTGCAATCAGCGAGGATGATGCCGCGGTCTTTACAATATTCTCTGGCAAAAGCGAACAGCTTCAGGCTCTTCTCCTTCAGCTCCAGTGCAAGCTCCGCGCCAATCAGCTCCTGCATCTGCTCAAAAGGAATGTCCTCATCATGGCCGACATCATTCTTCGCTGCCGGTGTGAAAATCGGCTCGGTCAGCACCGCATTCTTGCGCAGCCCTTTGGGAAGCTCGATGCCGTTCACTTTGCCGGTCTCCTGATACTGCCGCCAGCCGCCGCCGGTAATGCAGCCGCGCACGACACATTCGATATCAATCCGCTCTGCTTTGCGGACAACCATGATGCGGTTCTTCAGCGCTTCGCGGTCCCGCACAATATCCCCGAGCCGGTCCACGTCGATATGAACCACATGGTTCTCAATGAGCTCCTTGGTCTGGCCGAACCAGAAGGCGCTAAGCCGGTTAAGCACATTGCCTTTGTCCGGCACCGCCGGGTCCAGCACGTAGTCAAATGCGGAAATGCGGTCCGTAACGACAATCAGTACCTCATCCCCCAAATCATACAGCTCACGAACCTTACCTTTGTAGAGCAGCGGCGCATTTACGAGTTCCACGGCAGTGGATACAGCCGTTGATGTCATGACCTTTCCTCCCTTGAACAAATGATCTTGCGTATATTTGGGCTAAAAGCGCCTGGGACGCTGTCATTCTCCGCTTTGCCTTTGAGATATGAACTGAACGGCTAGCTAATCGGTAACACTACAAAAAATTTTGGACTTCCGATCGCTGTTATCCTCAGATTTCCTGATTTAAACCGCTGACCGCGGTAGAAATCCGAGGATAAAGGCGAACGCTGACGCTTCTTCCAGTCCCAAAATTCCTCTCCGTTCCTTATTAACTGGCCTATTCCATTCAATTCTGCAGCTACTCGCTCCAGAACAACAACTCCCCTTCGCTCCGCCCATATCTTCTCCAGCTCATCAGTTCACCACTGACTCACCTTTTTTAATTAGATAAGCTCCAGCTTGCGGAAGATGGTGTCCACATGCTTGAGGTGCCAGGAAGGGTTGAAAGCATCCTCGATCTCCTCCGGACTAAGCACGGCAGTGATTTCCGGTGTAGCTTCAACGATGTCACGGAACTGGGTTTGTTCCTCCCAGGCCTGCATCGCACGCGGCTGCACGGTGTCGTAAGCCTGCTCGCGGCTGAAGCCTTTGTCGATCAGCTTCGTCAGGATGCGGCCGGAGAACGGAACACCGAAGGTGCGGTTCATGTTGCGCTTCATATTGTCCGGGAACACGGTCAGGTTCTTCACGATATTGCCGAAGCGGTTCAGCATATAGTTCAGCAGCATGGTCGCATCCGGCAGGATGATCCGCTCTACCGAGGAATGCGAGATATCGCGTTCATGCCATAGCGGCACGTTCTCGTAAGCTGTAACCATATGGCCGCGGATTACGCGGGACAGGCCGGAGATGTTCTCGCAGCCGATCGGGTTGCGTTTATGCGGCATAGCGGATGAACCCTTTTGACCTTTGGCAAAAGCTTCCTCCACCTCGCGGATCTCACTCTTCTGCAAAGCGCGGATTTCAGTAGCGAACTTGTCCAGCGAAGTGGCGACCAGTGCCAGCGCAGCCATGTATTCCGCATGACGGTCACGCTGCAGTGTCTGCGTGGAGATCGGTGCCGGGCTGGTACCCAGCTTGCGGCAGACAAATTCTTCAACGAACGGGTCGATGTTGGCATAGGTGCCGACAGCCCCGGAGATTTTACCGAATTGGACGCCGCTTGCCGCATGACGGAAACGCTCCAGATTACGCTTCATTTCCTCATACCAGAGCGCCATCTTGAGTCCAAAAGTCGTCGGCTCAGCGTGTACGCCGTGTGTACGGCCCATCATCGGGGTATCCTTGTAAGCTACTGCTTTATCTTTAAGAATCTCAATGAACCGGATAATATCCTGCTCCAGAATTTCGTTGGCCTGACGCAGCAGGTAGCCGAGCGCCGTATCGACAACGTCCGTGGAGGTCAGTCCGTAATGCACCCATTTGCGTTCTGCACCCAGGCTCTCCGATACTGCACGGGTAAAAGCAATCACATCATGACGCGTTTCCTGTTCAATTTCGTCGATCCGCGCGATGTCGAATTTGGCGTCCTTGCGCAGCTTCGCGGCATCCTCATGCGGGATCACTCCCAGCTCGGCCCAAGCCTCACAGGCGCAAATTTCAACTTCCAGCCACGCGTTAAATTTATTTTCTTCGGTCCAAATGGCCCGCATCTCAGGTCTGCTGTAACGTTCGATCATAGCTTGTCAGTTCCTCCAAAGGTTAGTTTGCTCTACCCAGGACAGGCCGTCTCCGGTGTCCTTGCAGAGCAGGTTGATATGGCCCATTTTGCGGCCGGTCTTGCTCTCAGTCTTGCCATATATATGAAGCTTAGGGGATACCCCAAGCCGGTTTGATTCTTCATCCGCACTGCAGGCCGCCTGAATGGCGCCCTCCAGATGCTGGCCGAGCACATTCACCATGACTACAGGCGTAAGCAGCGTAGTGTCGCCCAGCGGCAGATTGCAGATCGCCCGCACATGCTGCTCGAACTGCGAGGTTACGCAGGCATCCATTGTATAATGCCCGGAGTTATGCGGGCGCGGAGCCAGCTCGTTAACGAACAGCTCTCCGTCCTCCGTCACGAACATCTCCACAGCCAGCAGTCCAACGGCATCCATGCCGGACACAATCTGCTCAGCCAGCTCGCAGGCCCGCCGCTGAATCTCCTCCGGCACCCTGGCGGGTACAATCGAGAGATGCAGGATATTGTCTACGTGTATGTTCTCGGCGGGCGGGAAGCTCTTGACTTCACCTGACGCGCTGCGGGCGGCTATGACCGAAATTTCGCATTGGAAGGCGATAAATTTCTCCAGCACCAGCTCGGGTGCATGTGGCCTGGCCTCGGCAGCGTCTTTCGCTTCAGCCGCTCCCGGCGAGTCGGGCGAAGCCGCTACCCCGCTTGCTTGCGGTGCTGGAGCCGCCGCTCCCGGTGCTACCTGCCGGAACGCTGCTGCCAGCTCTTCCGGCCGGCGGATGACGGCTTGTCCCTTGCCGTCGTACCCCCCTGTGGCTGTCTTCAGCACACAGGGCAGGCCCAGCTCGGCAGCCGCGGCCTCAAGCTCCGCCAGGCTGCCGACCTTGCGGTACGGGGCAACGGGCACGCCCGCCGCCTCGATGGCCGCCTTCTCGCGCAGCCGGTGCTGCGTCGTATACAGCAGCGCGCTGCCCTGCGGCACGTACGATTCCTCCGTCAGCAGCGCGGCTACGCCCGCGTCGACGTTCTCGAACTCGTACGTGATCACATCCGCGCGCTGCGCCAGCTCACGCGCCGCGTCCCGGTCGTTGTACGCCGCAATAATCTGCGGCGTAACCTGCCCGCAGGGCGCATCCGGCGCAGGGTCCAGCGCCACGAAGCGGTACCCCATGGCGCTGCCGGACAGCGCCATCATGCGCCCGAGCTGCCCGCCGCCGAGCACGCCGATCGTCGCGCCGGGCAGCAGCGTCCGGGGCGTTCCCGCCCCTGGTGCTTCAACAGCACCAGCGGCTGCCTCCTCCCGGCGCTCCATTCTCTCAGCTCCAGCTTGATCCCGCTCTGCTCGTTGCTGCTCCAAGTTCTCCAAGCCTCCGGTCTTCGACTCCATCGGTCTCATAGCGTCTCGCTGCTTTCCAGCACTTCGCGCTGGATCGCCTCGCGCCGCAGCTGCACCTTTCTCGCCACCTCCGGCTCGAAAGCACCGATGATCTGCGCAGCCAGCAGCCCTGCATTCGTAGCTCCGGCACGGCCAATGGCTACCGTGGCTACCGGGATGCCAGCCGGCATCTGCACAATCGACAGCAGCGAGTCCAGGCCGTTCAACGCCTTAGACTGCACAGGCACCCCGATGACCGGCAACGTAGTTTTGGCTGCCACCATACCCGGCAGATGCGCCGCACCGCCCGCTCCGGCGATAATCACCTTCAAGCCGCGCTCCACCGCTTCCTCGGCATAACGGAACATCAGATCCGGCGTGCGATGTGCCGAGATGACCTTTTTCTCATAAGGCACACCCAGCTCCTCAAGCACAGCACAAGCATGCTCCATAGTTTCATAGTCCGATTTGCTGCCCATAATGACACCTACTTGCACAGACATTGTTCACCCAGCCTTCCGTTTCCCTTTATTGATATTCCTTGGATTTAAGTGTGTCCCATTTCCCTCTAGTTTCCCATAAATCCGAAAAAAATAGCCCGGATTCCAGACGCATTTTGCTGCGGGTGGACCCGGACTACTAAGGAATTAGGAGAGTACTGCTCCGGCATCTACAGATACCCGGCCTTTAAGAGAGCCGGCGCAGAGCACACCCCCGGTATATGCGGCGGCGGCTGGCCGTTTCAGTCATCCTATTTCCTCGTAGTCCGGCAATTTACGGTTACCGGGTAGAAACTTCCGGGCCCTATCCCCGGTTTTATACGAGCTCTTCATAGGTTCAGTTTAACAATGCCCTACACTTCGTGTCAACTTAAACACGAACATTGTCATATCATGTCTCTCAAATGTTCGCTTTTGGGCACATTTAATTTTCTTATTCCGCCTATTCCGGCCATCTCCGCAGAAAAAAAGGGGAACGCCTAAGCGCTCCTCTGCAAGTATCTCTATTATTTAACAACCAGCACCGGAATGCGCGCGCTTTGCACTACATTGTGGCTGACGCTGCCCAGAACGAACTCCCGGATTCCGCCAAGCCCGCGGCTGCCGATAACGATGACATCCACCGTGTGCTCTTTGGCATAAGCCAGAATCACTTCGGCAGGCGATCCCTGCAGCAATTCTACAGTAGCGTTCAGGCCTTCGGCTTCCAGCCGGCTTTTCACTTCATCCGTAGTCTGGACCGCGAGGTCATAATAATCCTTGTTCACTGATGCCGGCAGAGGCGCGAGAGCTTCCCCGATGAAGAACCGCGGGAATTCAAATGCGTGTACGACGTACAGGGAGGACCCTGGAGTTACCTTGGCCAGTTGAATCGCACGTTCCAATGCCTGATTGGAAGCCTTCGAACCGTCATAGGCTAGCAAAATTTTAGAGAATAACATATACGCCACCTCTTTCTATTGTGTACAGCCTTAGCCAAACTACAAGAAACTTAACTCAAAAAATATCCATACAGCAGGATATTCAGCAGCAGCAGCAGCGGAATTCCAATCCTGAAGGAAGTATGCCTCGTCTTGTGGCGCTTGCGGTACATGGCAATCAGCACACCCAGCGCGCCGCCCATGAACGCGAGCAGAAACAGTGTTTTCTCCGGCACCCGATCCCGTCTTTTGCGGGCCTTGTTCTTGTCTTCCGACATCACTACATACCCGATAATATTGATCAGTGCGAACCACAGCAATACAACCTTGACCATCCTTCCGGCCCCTCCTCCTTGCATCCTATCTACTCTCTATTATATTACCCTTTTCGGCAAAAAACCAATAAGTTCCCCCACAAAGTGAGGTTTTGGCGCAGGTGATCACTCAGGTACTTTGCGGGGACCCCTTCTATTACAATAAACCTAACCCTGCCTGCCAAGTATCCGCCGCTCTTGTCTGCTCCCTGTGCCCGGTTCCCCGGCCTCTCTGATCCATAGCCAGGACAACACTGCAGCAAGCAGCGCCGCAATTCCGCCAAGCCAGAAACCGCCGGTCAGTCCATACGCCGCACTCATCCATCCTGCAACAAATGGTCCCCCTGACATCCCTATGGCATACACCGCCTGATAGAAGCCCATAGCCGTTGCCCGTTTGAACGGAGCGACTCCCGACACCGATTTACCCAGCAGCAGCGGGAAAATAAGACCCTGCATGAAGCCGTTCCCAATCTGCGTTGCACAGAGAGCGGCTAGAGTAGGCATAGAGGGAATCAGCAGCGTGAATACCGCACTCCCGGCAAAACCCAGCATTAACGTTCCCCGGTCCCCAAGCCATTTGCCGAATAGACGTGAGCCGTACAGTGTGGCAATCGCATGCGGCAGCATGAAAGCCAGCGTCAGCCAGCCGAGACTCTCTTTGCTCGCACCGATATCCAGCGCCTGATTCGGCGTATAGCCGAACATCGTAATGAACAGTACACAATGTGCCAGCACGGACAAAAGCGAGACCTTGACCAGCAGCGGTTCCCGGACTACTCCGGCAAGATCTTTTATCTGAATCGCATTCCGCTTCTCCTGCTTCTGTTCAGGCAGACGTAGTGCAAGCAGCAGCGCAGCCGCCGCCACAATCCCACCGATAATAAACGGAGTGTTCCAGCCCCAGTGATCGACCATATAGCCGCTGATCATCATACTGGTCAATTGGGCAATAACCGTCGTGAACTGCAGCATGCCCATCGCTTTACCAGCCTCTTCTTTCGGAAAATACCCCGCGAACATCACCGAGTACACGACCCACGCAGAGGCCGCAATCCCTGAGACGGCACGTGCAGCCAGCGCCCAGCCCGGATGTGCACCAGCCAGGAACAGCAGACAGCTTGCTCCGCTGGCGATCAGCCCCAGATAAATAAACGGCCGCCGCCGATTAAGATAATCCGAACCGATCCCGATCGGCAACCGGAACAGAATCTGCATCAGGCCGTATACGCCCAGCACCGCTCCTACCATGACATATGAAGCTCCCAGATGCTCGACATACGGAGACAACACAGGCACATAGATATAAGAAGAGAACCAGAACATAAAGACAATCACCAAAAAGAAAAACCGGCTGCCCCCCCTCTTGCCTGAGCCTTGTACCGATTGAATTTGATCCTCTTGTTGCTTAGCCGCCGCCACTTCATCACCCGCTCCACTATATTTGCCGGAACCCTAATAGCCCTTCCAGCTTCAATCTCCTAAGTAAAACATATCTGCCGCCCCTTGGACAGCCTTCGTAAAGTAACATTACACTTAATCTGCAGTTTCACACCAGCCGTATCCTCTTTTTCCATAAACACAACAAAACCACCGGATGCTCCGGCAGTCTTGTTGTTCTCGAAGCATTCCCTCTCTGGAAGGGAAACTAACTTCTATATAACAGAGCTTAGAATAAACATGCTGCTCTTACGTTAACTAGTCTTACGCTTGTATCTTCGTTTGTATCTTTGTTTTTATCTTTGTTTGAATCATCGTTGTATCTTCGTTTGTATCTTTGCTTTTATCTTCGTTGTATCTTCGTTTGTATCTTGGCTTGCATCTTCGTTGTATTTTGTTTTTATCTTCGTTTGTATCTTTGTTTTTATCTTTGTTCTTATCTTTGTTCTTATCTTTGTTCTTATCTTTGTTTTTATCTTCGTTGTATCTTCCTCTTTTTTTTGCCACTCACTTCATATAATGCACTGTTGCCCTTACACTTTAGGTTATTTTATTTCCCCTTCTGCTTGGCTTCCATCGCTGCCTTCAGCAATTCACCAAGGTTAGAGCCGCCGGCGCTTTCCGGCTTGCTGTACTGCTGGACCAGCTTCTGCTGCTCGCGTTTGTTGATATGCTTATGATCCTTATCCATTGTCTCCGTAATCCCGCAGCCGAGGCATTGCACATACATCCCTGCCTTGCCTTCCTTAAGCTCCATCTTCTTATGGCACTGCGGACAGCGGCGGTTCGACAGCTGCTTCTCCCCTGCCCGGGTATAGCCGCAGTCCTCTTTGGGACAGACCAGCAGCTTGCCGCGTTTGGTCTTCTTCTCCAGCATTCTTGTCCCGCATTCCGGACAATGGCTGTTAGAGACATTATGCGGCTTGTATTCCGCTCCGCTATTCTTTACCCCGGACACCAGCTCCTGGGCCATATTACGGATTCCCTGCAGAAAAGGCTCCGGACGCCCTTGCCCGCGCGCGATCTTCTCCAGCTCCGCTTCCCAGCGTGCCGTAAGCTCCGGAGTGCGCAGCTGTCCTGAGACCAGTCCGATCAGCTGCTTGCCTTTGCCGGTCGGATGCAGCAGATTACCCTGCCGCTCAATCGTATCCGAGCTGACCAGCTTCTCGATGATATCCGCACGGGTTGCCGGTGTTCCCAGCCCGTACTTCTCCATCTGCGTCAGCAGCGAAGCTTCATTATAACGCTTCGGCGGCTGCGTCCGGCCGGGCTTGATGATGCAGCGCTCAATTTTCACGCTGTCGCCCTCCCGCAGTTCCGGCAGCTTCACACTGCCCGCTGCAGGCTCGTCGCCCGCGTTCTCATCCTCCTCATCCGAGCTCATATCCCCGCCATAGACTTCGCGCCAGCCCGCGTCCTTAACCGTAGTGCCTTTAACCTGGAACGTTTCTCCCTCCACGCTCACCGTCACAGCCACTGCATCATAACGTGCCGGTGGATAGAACAGGCTGATGAACCGCCGTACAATCAGATCATACAGCTTCCGTTCTTCTGCACTTAACAGATTAAGCAATACCGTCTGCTCTGTTGGAATAATTGCGTGATGGTCACTGACCTTACTGTCGTCAACAATCCGTTTCGTAACCAGCAGCGTTTTGCGCAGTAGCGGTCTAGCGAGGGCCGCATACGGTCCGACTGCTACGCTGTCCAATCTTTCTTTTAGCGTACCGGTCATATCGGCAGTCAGGTAGCGGCTGTCCGTACGCGGATAAGTAACCAGCTTATGCTGTTCATACAGTTTTTGCAGCAGGCTTGAGGTTTGTTTGGCCGAAAAGCCAAATTTACGGTTTGCATCCCGCTGCAGCTCCGTCAGGTCATAGGCCAGCGGATGGGGTTCGCTTTTCTCGCTTTTGTGCACCTTGGTAATCCGTCCACTGCGGCCGGTCAGCTTCTCCTTCAGGATACCCGTCTTGTCTCTGTCAAAAATCCGGCCGTCCCCGCCCTGCGCACGCCATCCTGCCTGGAAATTGCCGAAATCAGCAGTCAGCAGATCGTATTCCTGGGAATGGAAGCCTGTAATTTCATTCTCCCGGTCCATAATCATGCCAAGCGTAGGTGTCTGTACACGTCCTGCCGAGAGCGGCGCACCGAACTTACAGGTTAAGGCGCGCGTAATGTTCAGCCCGATCATCCAATCCGCCTCTGCACGGCAGCGGGCAGACTCATACAACCGGTCGAAGTCCTTGCCCGGACGAAGCGCGGCGAAGCCTTCCTTAATCGCCTTATCCGTCTGCGAGGAGATCCACAGCCGCTTGAACGGCTTCTTCCAGCCAGCCATATTCATGATCCAGCGTGCCAGCAGCTCCCCCTCACGCGCAGCATCCGTCGCAACGATCAGCTCCTCAATATCCTGCCGTTTCATCAGCTGCTGTACCGCTTTGTATTGCTGGCTGGTCTCCCGCAGCACCTTCAGCTTGGCCTTCTCCGGAAGAATCGGCAAATCCTCCAATGCCCAGGTAGCATATTTATTGTTATAGTCCTCAGGCTCAGCCAGGCCAACCAGATGACCCAGAGCCCAGGTAACCACATATTTCGGACCTTCCATATAGCTCTTTTGCTTATTTCCGCAGCCCAGCACCCGGGCAATCTCCCGGGCAACCGATGGCTTCTCCGCCAGTACCAGTACCTTCATAATTCTCTCCCCTCCATATCAACAACCTATTATACCACGGGATAAAAGACCGCAAATATCATCAGGCTGATTTCGCTTCATTTCAGATAAACTAGAATTATTCCCCAGCCGAAAGGAGTCACAGCCAATGCTCACAACAGAACCGTATAATGTTATATCAGTAGGTGTAGTATCCGTATCCGGATCACAGCACAACCTGCGTCTCGAGATTAAACTGCAATACAGACCTGCCTTGAAGGGGCTGGCTGATTTCAGCCACTGCCAGATTCTCTGGTGGATTCATGAATTTGCAGACGATGCCTTCCGGCGTACTACGCAGATTGAGCCTCCATATGAGGCTCCGGTAACGGGTGTATTTGCCACACGTTCTCCCGTACGCCCTAATCCTATTGGCCTTTCTGTGGCCGAAATTGTGTCCGTTGATGTTGAACAGGGAATTGTTGAGGTTACCGGACTGGATGCCTATCCGGGGACGCCTGTGCTCGATATCAAAGCCTATTTTCCTGCTACCGACCGTGTCCGTCATGTCAGAGTCCCTTTATGGGCGTCCTCTTGGGGAGAGTGGGCTCTAGAGTAAACTAGTACGAGGAGAGAGCTCATGACTAACTGCAAGCTTATTCTGCAAGCGATTGAGTACATTGAATCCAATCTGAAGCAACCATTGTCTGTCCTGACCCTCTCCAGAGTGAACGGTTACTCGCTTTATCATTTTATCCGGCTGTTCCAGGGGGTTACCGGGCTGACACCCGGCGACTATATCGCAAGACGTCGAATTTCCGAGGCTGCACGTGAGATTCTGAGAACGCCTGACCGCAGCTTCCAGGATATTTCGCTGGATTATTCCTTTAACGATTATGAGACCTTCACCCGTGCCTTCAAAAGATTGCTCCATACCACTCCCACCTGTATCCGCCAAAAATCAAATCCGGACATCCCTCTGCTGCTGCATCCTATACGGGGAATGGATCTGCCGCACTGGACTGTCCACAACACCGGATCTCCGGAAATCATTGAGCTTGGGGAAATCAGACTTCAGGGACCGTTTATTACGGTTAACAACGATCCTTCTATTATAGGTGCAGCTTGGGAACAGCTATTCAGCGGTATCGCCTCTATTCCCTGCCGTAAGCTTCCGGAGAGGTATTATCAGCTTGGTTATTGGCCGGATAACTATGAGGATAGCGGCATCTCTTTTCTCTGTGCCTGTGAGTTGAACGCATCATCGCCTTTACCATCCGGCACTACATTTCGGGCAAACAGAGGACAAGCAGATAGCAATCTTCCCGTCCACATCCTGCCACCAGCGCGTTATCTTAAATTTCTGCATAAAGGTCCCTCAGCAGAAGTCTCCGCTACATACAAATATATATATGGCGTATTTCTGCCCGGAACTGATTATCGCCTAAACCTCACTTATGAATTTGAATATTACGGTGCAGGTTATCTTGGCCCGGATAATCCGGACTCGGTAAGTGAGATCTACATTCCTTTAACTTTGCTTTGAATACAAACAAGTCCGCCTCTGCAGAGCAGACGCGGACAAGAATACAGTTCATTTTACACATAACTAATTTTCTGATTTAAGGAATTACTATAGTGGTCTCAAGTTCTTTATAATAAGTTTTTAACCTTTCACCATTACCATCCAGCAAGAGATTGAATTCACTATCAAAAGTACAAGTATACGGTCTAACCGTAACCGTCTTTGGTTTTTGCGGGAAGACGTCGTATATATTATCCAGAATAGGATGCCGAAGTGCTTTGCCCATCCCATATCCCATTTGCCCGGGATTGATAACATTTCCAACATCATCTACAAGCTCATAGAATACCTCAGTTGGAGCGTATTCTCCTGTCTGCTCCGGTGAGGCAGGCACTTCTCCTTCACTGGTTATGATCAACCTCATGGTAACAGGTGTGATGTCGAGGTTCTTGACTCTATAATGGAAGGAGCCCCTGCTTGCACCTTGATCCGGAGTAAGGTTGATTATCCCCTCCGTTAGCTTCTTCACCGTTACCTGGAACTCGAAAGGCTCTGCGATCTGAGCAACAGGCACCTGGATATCCACCTTGAATTCGTCTCCTAAGGCTGCTGTGTTCCGCAGATTATTCAGCTCTAATAGAAGAGTATGAGGTTGTCCATGTACGTCACCTGTTGAAGCGGAGCCGAAGCTCACAGTCTCCCCTGATGGCAGGGTAACGACCGGCCAGCCCACCATCCCTTTGGTCGATTGATCAAAATCATGGGTTTTATGATCAGTAATTTGCGCCTGAACCCGTTCATCCATAACTCCCTCTCTTTTAAATCCAAAAGCCAAACGGGTACCGTCATAAAATACTTCTGTAACACTTAATGTAACTCCATCCTTTGTAACGCTCATGTTAGGTGAAGTAGTCAGGCCCTTTTCCGCCGCCAATTTCAAACCAGGGTCCTCCATGTGCTTGAATATACTGCTGAATACGGGGAATTGACTCAATGTATCGGCCCACACAGGGGAGATGAATCCTGCTGTTACTGTACCTAACCCGATCATTACGGCCACACATGCGGATGCTAACGTCTTTTTAAACAATTTACCGCCTCTTTTTATCTCCATATGCTCAATACGGTTCATAATTTGCTCATTATAGCTGTCCACAGGGAATTGAACCTTTCCGATGCTGCTGCGAATCTGCTCCAACATTTGCTTCTCAGTTTGATTCTGCCACTTCTCCACGAGTGCATCCTCCTTCGTTCGCTTTTTGCTGGATCAGTTTTCTCCGGAGCCGTTCATACTTCTTGCGGAGCGCCGCTGAACTCCTCCCGGTAATTTGCGCAATTTCTTCGAAGCTGTATTGTTCAATGACACGCAGGATCAACAAACTGCGCTCCTCCGAAGTTAGGTCTCCGAATATTCTGTCCACAGGCGAATCGTCTGGAGACTCAGGAGCTTCCCGTACCAGCTGCAATTTATAAAGTGACATTAATCGGTTGCGGCGCTTATTCCTGCGAAGCTGGTCCAGGCAATGATGATAAGCTACCTTATATAACCACGCTGAAAAAGAGACACGCTTCTCATAACGCCCAAGCTCCTGATACACCTTCACAAATATATCCTGCACAGCATCCTCTGCTTCTTCACGGCTCCTCAAAATATAATAGCAATATGTATATATTTGCCGTTCATATGCAGTTATCACTGAAGTAAAAGCATGCTTTTCACCTGCACGCACCTTATGAATTGCTTCTTCGATCATATTTGGATTCACTTGGCCCCCGGGGTTGCCTTGCTCCAAAAGAATCACCTCCATTTTCCTTTTACACCTGTATAACGAATGCCAACTGCTTATTTGTGACATCCCGGGAATTAGCTTTATATACGAAAAAAAGGCAGTTCTCTGAAAAACAGAGTGGCTGCCATGAGAAGAAACTACATTTAAGACTGTTGTTGTTAAGGGTTTATCTCTCAAACCTTAGACTAGCTTCAAAAAACACCTTGTCCCCGCCTTGGCCGCGTACATATACTCCTTCTTCAGTCCGGGAGGACCGTAAAATACTGATTTCCTCGCCATACTGGGCTTCCTGCGCATAGGTTATGTGAAGACCGGTAAGCTCCAGCTCTTCCCATTCCTCCAAAGTCAGCGCATCGCAGCATAAATCTACATACCTTGCATTGTTAAGGTGCCCGTTATTATCGAGCCCGCTATACCTTACTTGATAGCGAAAGGCTTCCTGCAGAGAAAGATCAGCGGGAATCACTACTTTGTCCGGGAGGCTTCCGACCGAATCTTCCAAATAAGGCTCTACAGCAATGGGAAGGGCTGACGGACGAAGGATCTTCCGCTTATCCATGTCCACAAGCGCCCAGATTGAGCGTGCCTCCGCCAGTTCTACAGCATTACTATCAAAAATCCGATAATCCCGCTGCCAGAGCGCTCCTTTGTTTCCTTTACTCCAGGTACGCACATTAAGAAGCTCGTTAGGCGACGGTAAACGTCGAAGATCCAGATCGAGTGTGATAACCATCCAGCCCATTCTTGCATTAAGCATTGTATCAATACTTAGACCCAGGCTGCTTACAGCCGAATCCGCAGCACGCTGCATAATATCAAGAAGAAAAGATAGCTTGCCTCTTGACCGAAAATCAGTGTCACTTGCATGAACCATAAAATCCTCTGTCCACAAAAGGTTGCCGTGCTTGTCCATAACTTTACGCTCCTTTACGCATCCATCCACAATTCCCTCTGTTGTATCCACATTATCTAATACGATATCCACATGAATTGGGGAGTACTTGTTAAAAAATATAATCTATCCACATGTGTATAAGTTTTCATTTCTTTCTATTTACCACCGAATTATACACAAGCTATGCACAAAATTCACAACAAGTACCAAAAACAAGGCCCTAAGTAATTGTAATACTATTCTCTAAAGGACACAAAAAAGCCATTGTCGATTGCTCAACAATGGCTTCATGTGCTTGGCGGCGTCCTACTCTCCCAGGACCCTTCGGTCCAAGTACCATCGGCGCTGGAGGGCTTAACGGTCGTGTTCGGGATGGGTACGCGTGGAACCCCTCCGCTATCGCCACCAAACATGATTTTTCGAAGCTTCCGCTTCTCGAAATCGCTGCAGAAAATATCAAACCATAGGTTTAACATCCTGCCAGGCTTGATCGCCTGAAAACTGAATCCGAAACGAATCTGCGTTCTTCGAAATTTGGATAAGCCCTCGACCGATTAGTATTGGTCAGCTCCATGCATTGCTGCACTTCCACCTCCAACCTATCTACCTCGTCGTCTTCAAGGGGTCTTACTAATTGGGAAATCTCATCTTGAGGGGGGCTTCACGCTTAGATGCTTTCAGCGCTTATCCCGTCCGTACGTAGCTACTCAGCCATGCTCCTGGCGGAACAACTGATGCACCAGCGGTACGTCCATCCCGGTCCTCTCGTACTAAGGACAGCTCCTCTCAAATTTCCTGCGCCCACGACAGATAGGGACCGAACTGTCTCACGACGTTCTGAACCCAGCTCGCGTACCGCTTTAATGGGCGAACAGCCCAACCCTTGGGACCTACTTCAGCCCCAGGATGCGATGAGCCGACATCGAGGTGCCAAACCTCCCCGTCGATGTGGACTCTTGGGGGAGATAAGCCTGTTATCCCCAGGGTAGCTTTTATCCGTTGAGCGATGGCCCTTCCATGCGGTACCACCGGATCACTAAGTCCGACTTTCGTCCCTGCTCGACTTGTTGGTCTCGCAGTCAAGCTCCCTTATGCCTTTGCACTCTTCGAATGATTTCCAACCATTCTGAGGGAACCTTTGAACGCCTCCGTTACTCTTTAGGAGGCGACCGCCCCAGTCAAACTGCCCGCCTGACACGGTCCCCGTACCCGGTAAGGGCACTAGGTTAGAACCTAGATACGATCAGGGTGGTATCCCAACGGCGCCTCCGCAGAAGCTTGCGCTCCTGCCTCACCGGCTCCCACCTATCCTGTACAGATCGTACCCAAATTCAATATCAAGCTGCAGTAAAGCTCCATGGGGTCTTTCCGTCTTGTCGCGGGTAACCTGCATCTTCACAGGTATTAAAATTTCACCGGATCTCTCGTTGAGACAGCGCCCAAGTCGTTACGCCATTCGTGCGGGTCAGAATTTACCTGACAAGGAATTTCGCTACCTTAGGACCGTTATAGTTACGGCCGCCGTTTACTGGGGCTTCGGTTCACAGCTTCGGGTTTAACCCCTAACCACTCCCCTTAACCTTCCAGCACCGGGCAGGCGTCAGCCCGTATACTTCGCCTTGCGGCTTCGCACAGACCTGTGTTTTTGCTAAACAGTCGCTTGGGCCTTTTCACTGCGGCCCCCTCGGGCTATTCACCCTACCGAGGCACCTCTTCTCCCGAAGTTACGAGGTCATTTTGCCGAGTTCCTTAACGAGAGTTCTTCCGCGCGCCTTAGAATTCTCTTCTCGCCTACCTGTGTCGGTTTGCGGTACGGGCACCTTCTCCTGGCTAGAGGCTTTTCTTGGCAGTGTGAGATCATGACCTTCGCTACTACAATTTTCGCTCCCCATCACAGCCCAGCCTTAGTGATGTGCGGATTTGCCTACACATCAGCCTCACTGCTTAGACGGACATATCCATCAGTCCGCGTCACTACCCTCCTGCGTCACCCCATCGCTCATAGCGGATTACGGTGGTACAGTAATTTCAAACTGTTGTCCTTCGACTACGCCTTTCGGCCTCGCCTTAGGTCCCGACTTACCCTGAGCGGACGAGCCTTCCTCAGGAAACCTTGGGCTTTCGGCGGATCAGATTCTCACTGATCTTTTCGTTACTCATACCGGCATTCTCACTTGTATGCTGTCCAGCGCTCCTTACGGTACACCTTCAACCTGCATACAACGCTCCCCTACCCCAGATGCAAAGCATCTAGCCATAGCTTCGGTGGTGTGTTTAGCCCCGTTACATTTTCGGCGCAGAGTCACTCGACCAGTGAGCTATTACGCACTCTTTCAATGGTGGCTGCTTCTAAGCCAACATCCTGGTTGTCTGTGCAACTCCACATCCTTTCCCACTTAACACACACTTGGGGACCTTAGCTGATGGTCTGGGCTGTTTCCCTTTTGACAATGGATCTTAGCACTCACTGTCTGACTCCCGGCAAGAAGTTAATGGCATTCGGAGTTTGACTGAGCTTGGTAACCCTTGCGGGCCCCGCACCCAATCAGTGCTCTACCTCCACCACTCCATTCACCGAGGCTAGCCCTAAAGCTATTTCGGGGAGAACCAGCTATCTCCGAGTTCGATTGGAATTTCTCCGCTACCCCCACCTCATCCCCGCATTTTTCAACATGCGTGGGTTCGGGCCTCCAGTGCGTGTTACCGCACCTTCACCCTGGACAGGGGTAGATCACACGGTTTCGGGTCTACGTCCACATACTTAGTCGCCCTATTCAGACTCGCTTTCGCTGCGGCTCCGGCTTCTCACCTTAACCTTGCATGTTAAACGTAACTCGCCGGTTCATTCTACAAAAGGCACGCCATCACCCATAGATCGGGCTCTGACTTTTTGTAAGCACACGGTTTCAGGTTCTATTTCACTCCCCTTCCGGGGTGCTTTTCACCTTTCCCTCACGGTACTGTTTCACTATCGGTCGCCAGGTAGTATTTAGCCTTAGCAGATGGTCCTGCTGGATTCATACGGGGTTTCACGTGCCCCGCACTACTCGGGATCCGTCTCGGAGAGAACACAGTTTAGGCTACAGGGCTTTTACCTCTATCGCGGGCCTTTCCAGACCTCTTCGCCTACCATATTCCTTTGTAACTCCATGTGAGACGTCCCACAACCCCAAGAGGCAAGCCCCTTGGTTTAGGCTGTTCCGCGTTCGCTCGCCGCTACTGACGGAATCACTATTGTTTTCTCTTCCTCAGGGTACTTAGATGTTTCAGTTCCCCTGGTCTGCCTCTGCGTATCCTATGTATTCAGATACGAGTAACTGCGAATTACCACAGCTGGGTTTCCCCATTCGGACACCCCCGGATCAAAGCTTGCTTACAGCTCCCCGAGGCAGTTTCGTTGTTCGCCACGTCCTTCGTCGGCTCCTGGCGCCTAGGCATCCTCCGTGTGCTCTTATTAGCTTAACCAATGCGTTTTCCGTTAGGAAAATCGCTGTAGCAACTAATAACTATTCCAACTTGCTTACACAAGTTTCAGCTAAAAGATGTTCTAAAACGCAAATTCGTTTCGGTATCCAGTTTTCAAGGATCAAGGTGCTGAAGTTTCGGGACAATCACGACTGTGATGTTCGAAAATTCAGACAATTTAAAGATGAGAGCTTAAACTCTCAAAACTGACCAACGAGTGAGTGTTTGAACCCTAAGGTTCGTTGTGGAAGCTTACGCTTCCGATTTGAATGTCACCGTTGCAGGTGACGATTCTCCATAGAAAGGAGGTGATCCAGCCGCACCTTCCGATACGGCTACCTTGTTACGACTTCACCCCAATCATCTACCCCACCTTCGGCGGCTGGCTCCCTTGCGGGTTACCCCACCGACTTCGGGTGTTGTAAACTCTCGTGGTGTGACGGGCGGTGTGTACAAGACCCGGGAACGTATTCACCGCGGCATGCTGATCCGCGATTACTAGCAATTCCGACTTCATGCAGGCGAGTTGCAGCCTGCAATCCGAACTGAGACCGGCTTTGCTGGGATTGGCTCCACCTCGCGGTTTCGCTTCCCGTTGTACCGGCCATTGTAGTACGTGTGTAGCCCAGGTCATAAGGGGCATGATGATTTGACGTCATCCCCACCTTCCTCCGGTTTGTCACCGGCAGTCACTCTAGAGTGCCCAGCACTACCTGCTGGCAACTAAAGTCAAGGGTTGCGCTCGTTGCGGGACTTAACCCAACATCTCACGACACGAGCTGACGACAACCATGCACCACCTGTCTCCGATGCTCCGAAGAGGGGCACTATCTCTAATGCTTTCATCGGGATGTCAAGACCTGGTAAGGTTCTTCGCGTTGCTTCGAATTAAACCACATACTCCACTGCTTGTGCGGGTCCCCGTCAATTCCTTTGAGTTTCAGTCTTGCGACCGTACTCCCCAGGCGGAGTGCTTACTGTGTTAACTTCGGCACCAAGGGTATCGAAACCCCTAACACCTAGCACTCATCGTTTACGGCGTGGACTACCAGGGTATCTAATCCTGTTTGCTCCCCACGCTTTCGCGCCTCAGCGTCAGTTACAGCCCAGAAAGTCGCCTTCGCCACTGGTGTTCCTCCACATATCTACGCATTTCACCGCTACACGTGGAATTCCACTTTCCTCTTCTGTACTCAAGTCACCCAGTTTCCAGTGCGCCCCCAGGTTGAGCCCAAGGTTTAAACACCAGACTTAAATGACCGCCTGCGCGCGCTTTACGCCCAATAATTCCGGACAACGCTTGCCCCCTACGTATTACCGCGGCTGCTGGCACGTAGTTAGCCGGGGCTTTCTTCTCAGGTACCGTCACTCCGGTAGCAGTTACTCTACCGGACGTTCTTCCCTGGCAACAGAGCTTTACGATCCGAAAACCTTCATCACTCACGCGGCATTGCTCCGTCAGGCTTTCGCCCATTGCGGAAGATTCCCTACTGCTGCCTCCCGTAGGAGTCTGGGCCGTGTCTCAGTCCCAGTGTGGCCGTTCACCCTCTCAGGTCGGCTACGCATCGTCGCCTTGGTGAGCCGTTACCCCACCAACTAGCTAATGCGCCGCAGGCCCATCCCCAAGTGGCAGATTGCTCCGCCTTTCATTCTCTCTTCAGGAGAGGAAAGAAATTATCCGGTATTAGCTACCGTTTCCGGTAGTTATCCCAGTCTTGAGGGCAGGTTGCCTACGTGTTACTCACCCGTCCGCCGCTAAGCATGAATGGAAGCAAGCTTCCATTCAAACTCCGCTCGACTTGCATGTATTAGGCATGCCGCCAGCGTTCGTCCTGAGCCAGGATCAAACTCTCCAAATTGTATTTAGAAAGAGCGATTGCTCATTTTGAAACATCTGACGAGAATTTTCATTCTCTATTTTGGAAGTCACTTTCGTGATTTCCGATACTCACTCGTTGTTCAGTTTTCAAAGATCAAGCTCGTTGTCAGCGCCGCTTACCGCGTCACCAGCAACTCTTATAATATATCACATTCATTCGAGTAATGCAAGCTTTATTTTGAAATCACTTATTTAAGCCATTTCTTATTAAGTTTGCCGCTCCAACAACGCTTATTTATAATACCCTATCTCTCTACCAAAAAGCAACCTTTTCCAAAATAAAAATAACCCGCTTAATTACTAAGCGGGTTATCCTCAATGAAACTATGAATGCATCTGTGCTCTTAGTAGAACTTAGCTGCAGTATATTTACTTGCTACTTTAACCAGATCTGCTGTTTTGCTGTTCTTGGCAAGTCCAGCATCAACTGTAGTATCAATAGTTACCCATTTGCCATTAAGGAACACTTCATTCCAAGCGTGGTAAGAAGTCACATAACTTGTGTTACCCATAACCAGTTTGGTAGGAATGCCTTCACTGCGAAGCATAGTAGCGAACAAGGAAGCGTAATCGTAGCAGATCCCCTTCTTGGTAGCCAAGGTGCTGTCGTTGTTAGGGATGTAATCTGTAGTAACACTGGAAGCCAGGGAATAATCATATTTCACATTGGCTACGATATAATTATAGATAGCCTTCACTTTGTCTTCATCTGATGTCAAACCTTGTGTAAGCTGTGTTGCTTTCAGAACTGCTTTATCGGAAGAACTCCATTTAACATTCTGTACAGAGCTCAGATATACGGCGTTGGCGTTGCTCAGGCTAAGATCTACCGTCTCGGAAGAGATTACTTTGTATTTGTTGCCGGTAGTGTTCTCAAGTACGGAAACCTTGTATGAACCGTTACCTTGTTGAAGCGGGAATGTTTCAGTTGGTTTGGAAGTGTATAAGTTGTAGGTGTAGCTGTTATTATCTTTGGTGATCATCAGCTTAATCTTCTTATCCTTAGGAACATTATAAAAAACTCCGATAACACCCTGATCAAGTTGACCTATGTTCAACCAGCTTGCATCTGCATTAGCAGCTTGAGCTGTACCTGTCTGCACCGACGTAACCACTACGAATAGTGTAACCAACATTAAATAGAACTTCTTCATTGGATAAAACCCCTTTCGGTAGCTGGCTGCCATCCTTACGGGAAGGCCCTTTAGCTTTGCGTCCCTACCTTTCGATAGGTTTGCCGTTATCGTATAAGCTTTATCTGTCCTTGCTTCTACCATAAAATGCTAGATTCACAATAAGAACAAACAAAAAAAGCCTCTTCATTCGGTAGCTGGCTGCCATCCTTACGGGAAGGCCCTCTAGCTTTGCGTCCCTATCTTTCGATAGGTTTGCCGTTTATCGTGTATTAGCTTTGTATAGTTATATCTTACCATATCTATTTCTATTATCAAGACCTAAATCACTAGATTTCCGCGAAAACAAATAAAAATTTTAAGTATTTTAAGTTTTTCCGTCATTATTCTACAAACATCACGATAACTTTGCGTGAATGATAAGTCTATGCGTTGGATTCACCAGCGGATCACAAGTAATGAGTGTTAGAATCTTGTCATCCTTATTCCCTTTCAATACGGATACATCGGTTGGTTCCACAATAGTTACATCATAAACTACATAATTGTATACCTGCTTGCCGGTTGTAACGGAAATAGTGTCCCCGACTCCAACTTCATTCAATCTGTTGAATAGCCTTCCCGTAGTTCTTGATCTATGCGCTGCAATTGCAGCATTTCCAGCAGAGCCAAGCGGAGCCGTCTCCTTCATATGCGCAGCAGCATGCTTCATATTCGCCTTGGTGGCGCCTTCCAGCACAGGCAGCTTCAGATCTATTTTGTCGATTTCGATGATTGCCATCACCTTGCCTCCGACTTCAATCTCAGGCGCAGCAGAGGGTTCTGGCTCTTCCGCAGCCGACTCATCCGCCAGCAGCTGGGTTACTTCCGCGTAAGGCTTACTTAGATCAGCACTGGCCGGAGCTGACGCAGACGGAACGATTTCACTGTAGGCCTGTTCAGCCTCTTCCAGCAGCTTTTGCTGCTGACGGTCATTGTACCATTCGCTTCCTTTGGGATAGAGCATAATAAGCACCCCGGCAAGTATAATCAAATAGGATAATTTCCGCATGACAATCGCCTCCGTAATATAGAATAGATGTTACCCTTCCGGAATAATTAAGAAGCAATGCTTCTTAATTATCAGAATACCCATTTCCGGCTTCCGAAGAAATTAATGATCACCGTAACAAATGTGACCAGCACTTTGGCGACCAGCACTTGAATACCGAGAGAATCGGTCAATATATGAATCAGCAGCACCGATATACCCAGCACCAACAGATTCAGCACGATAAACCTGATCAGCTGCATCCGGTCGAAGCCCTCTTTATTGCCTCTGTCCCGATCACGGAAGGTTACCTTTTTGTTCCAGAAGAAGCTGTTGGCCGTACCGGCGCTGTAGGAAATAATCTGCGCAGGGGTGTTGATCATCCCAAGGGAATGCAGCAGTGTGAATACAGCAAAATCAATCAGTGTATTCAGCAGGCCTACCGCATTGAATTTCAGGAACTGGATGAACCCCGCACTCCATTTCTTATCTGGCATAATCGCTTTCCTTCCGCGTGTCTTCTATTTCCGCATCCGGATAGCCTTTGGTCTCACGTACAATATAGAGCGGTCTGTCCTTCGACTCATCATAGATCCGTCCGATATACTCACCAATTACCCCCAGCAGCATCAGCACAATCCCGTTGAAGAGCAGGTTCACGCCGACTATAGATGCCCATCCGGGTACGGTCCAGGAGGTAAAGATTTTTTGGAACAATACCAGGAACAGATAGATGAAGCTGGAAAAGGACAGAAAGAATCCGATATAGGATGCGATTTTGAGCGGTTTGTGGGAAAAGGAGGTGATGCCGTCGAGCGCAAACCGGATCATTTTCTTGAGCGGATATTTCGTTTCCCCGGCAAAGCGCTCCTCCCGCACATATTCTACCATGGTCTGCCGGAAGCCTACCCAGCTTACCAGACCCCGGACATACCGGTTCTTCTCCTTCAGACCGCGCAGCACATCACAGACTTTACGGTCGATCAGCCGGAAGTCCCCGGTATCGGTAGGGATTTCAACACTGGTCATACTGCTGAGCAGGCGGTAAAAGATCTTAGCGGTGACTTTCTTGAAGAAAGTCTCCCCGTGACGCTTCAACCGCTTGGCATACACGACTTCGTAGCCCTCTTTCCACTTGGCAATCATCTGCAGAATAACCTCAGGAGGATCCTGGAGGTCTGCGTCAATCACCACGACTGCCTGGCCTTCGGCATAATCCATACCAGCCGTAATCGCCACCTGGTGGCCGAAATTACGGGAGAAGTCGATCAGCTTGACATGCTCATCCCGGCTGCTGATCTCGCGCATGATCTCCGCCGTGCGGTCCCGGCTACCGTCATTGACGAAAACCAGTTCATAGGAATCACCGCAACCATCCATTACTTTTTTGAGCCGCTCATAGGTTACCTGAATGACTTCCTCCTCATTGAACATGGGGACAATTACACTGTATCTGGCTTTCACCTTAGTTCCTCCTATAAGTTTCTACGAGATACCCCGCAATAAAACTGTCTTCTGAAACATATGCCTTCTTAAATAGCGCCCCCTAGAATACCCAGGAAGGGAACCAGCGCAGTACAGTATTTATATAACTGCTGTTAACCTGCATTCCGGACAACACCGGATAGAACATTACAAACAGGATGGCTGCAGCAGCCACATAGGCATACCGCAGATATTTGGCGTCGCCGAATCTGCTGTCAAGCAGCTTCAGGATATAGACAACCGACAGAATCATAAATGGCACCATCGCAAAATAATGGTACAGGAACGTCTCACGCGGCACAAGCATCCACGGGACATACTGTGAGAAGAACCCGATCCAGATCATGTACAGATTCTTGTCCCTGCGTTTCACGGTAAGCCACACGGCTGCCAGCATAGCGAAGATTCCTGTCCACCAGATGAGGGGATTCCCCATGGTCACGATACTGCTGGCCTTACCTTCCGGCAAGCCTTCACCGCCGCTGAAGAACCAGACCGGACGTTTCATGAACGGCCACTCCCACCAGGAAGAGGCGAACGGATGCGTAGCTACAAGCTGGCTGTGATAGTTGTACATATTTTTCTGGGCATCAATCAGTCCCTTAATGGTGAAGCCTTCCGCCGAAGCAGAGAGCGCCGGGACAAAGGACAGGCTATAGATGATAACCGGGATAGCAATGAAAAATACGATGCAGCTGGCCAAAGTGATGATGGTGTTCTTCCAGAAGGGTTGGTCCGCTGTCCGGCAGGCAGCTTTGAGCTCCTGACCGGTCAGCTTGCCCTCAGCCAGCAGACGGCCTGCAGCCTTATACTCCCTATACCGCTCAAACAGCGCCAGTGCCAGCATCACCGCAAGTCCTGCCCCTCCGTAGAGAACAATCCACTTGGAAGCAACTCCGATTCCGAAGAACAGTCCGGACCAGAACAGCGGAACCAGCGTTGTGCGCAGCGGCATACGGTAGAAGTTCATCGTATAATACCGCTGCATGAAATAGAACATCAGCATAATGAAGAATACGCCGTATACATCAATCGTTGAAATGCGTGTCTGGGTGAAATGCATGAAGTCCAGCGCGAACAGTCCGGCTGCTAATGCAGCATAGGTAGTCTTCCGGAACAGCCGCATCGCCATGATATAGATCAGCGGCAGCATTGCAATGCCGAACAGGGTGCCGATGATACGCCAGCCAAACGGATTGACGCCAAACAGCTCCATGCCTGCACCGATCAGCAGCTTGCCAAGCGGCGGGTGCGTATTCTCATAAGGGACAATATCATGATAATGTTCATAAGCGGTCCGTGCATGATAGATTTCATCGAAATACGTACTGTTCATGAAATTCGAGTTCTCCGGGATCATGGACTGCTCATCGAACAGATTGGCTGGCGTCCCTCTTTTGGGAGCCGCAGCGGCATCCGGTGTAACACCGGCAATTTGCAGAGGCGTCTTCGGTGCCTCCTGGCCATAGAAAGCCACTTCATTCAGGGTGAAGCCCGGAGAGGTGACTGTCAGCTTGACGTATCTTGCCGATACGTTCAGCGGCTGGCTTTTCCATATGAAGACATTGCCGACATCCTCGCTCACATCAAGCGGGCTGCTCCAATTGTCCGGAGTCTGGCTGAACTCCAGCTGAAACTTGCCCGTGCCGACACCGCCGAAGATATTTACCCGCTCCAGCTGGTGGGCCTGCCCCAGATCCACATAGAAGCTCTCGCCGCTGGCGGCAGGCTCCCACAGGGTTTCAGGCGACTTGTTGTCCCCCAGATGATAAAGCGCAAGCGCTCCATAGAGTACCGTGATCGCGATCATCCAGATCCAGTCTCTGCGCTGCAGCTTCAGCGGGGAACGCCGTTCTTGCTTGGCAAGGGGCTGAATCCCCTCTGCAAGCCGCACATCTGCTTCAAATGCAGCCTGCGTTGTAACAGGCTCTGGCAGGAGCTTTGTTGCTTTGCGGATATATACATCGTACCCAACATACAGCAGATATAATGCCAGAACTACGGTAGTAATCGCTGTAACCAGGACAATTCCGTCTGTCGGCGGATTGCTGCCGGTATTGAGATAGGCCAGCGTATAGCCTACATTAATATATTGAGTCAGCGAGAATCCGAGAAACAGTGTCAGGAAACGCCGGTCCTTGCTCTCAATGAAGGTGAATAGAGACAGGAGCAGAACAGGATACAGGTAGCGTTCATGCATTTTGGTGCCAAATACAAAGACAACCGTGATCAGCACCATGCCGAGGAAATACGATTTAGAAAGATCCTTGCGGTCCTTGGTATTGAAGGAATAATAAGCTGCAAGAGCTACCGCTACAAGTATGAAAATAAAGCCCCATATGCGGTAAGGTATGCCGAGCCAGGTGACATCAAGCGCTGACCACATCGGATCCGTCAAAGCATAAAGATTGAATGCATTAACTGTAGAATACGGATAAGAAGATAAAGTGCTCTTATATAAATCAATCACTCCGGCAAAACCGCCGTTATTCCAGAAGAACGGGGCTGCGAGCAGAGCAAATATTCCCAGTCCGTAGACAGCGCCCAGAGCAAGCTGCTTCCAGGCACGGTGATGATAGAAGGCAAAGATCAGGACCGGTGTGAAAATCAGCGCCTGCGGTTTGATCAGTGTGGCAATGGCGAAAAAGATCGCTGCACGTACAAAGGTTCTATCCACTACTCCCATTATGCTGAGCAGCAGGAAGATGAGGAAGAAGGAGTCTGCTTGTCCCCACGCTGCAGAGTCCATCAGCACTGCCGGGTTAAACAGGAACAGCATCATCAGCCCGATCGCAAGTCCGGGTCCGATCTTGGCGCGCGCGCCTTTGTAGATGATCCAGCCGAGCACGAGGTCGGAGATGATGGCCGGCAGCTTATATAGCACAGTCTCTGCGCCTGACCCGCCCGCAAAATCAAACAATCCGCGGAGCAGACTCAGCAGGTACAGCACATACAAGTACCCTGGAGGGTAATCCGCAAAATAGCCTTCTTCATAGAACTTGCCCGGACCAAGGTCTGTCAGACGATGGCTCCAAGCCATGAATGTATTCATATCATTCTGATAGCCCTGCGCAGTCAGGCCAATCCAGATCCGCAGAATGAATGCTACACCAAACAGGACATACAGCCAGCGTGTATAGATCACATCCTGCTGGTTCAGCAGGCGTTTACTGCTGAAGGCTCTGTGATATAAAAGAGCAAAGAACACACTGAACACTGCCGATATCAGCAGCAGCTTGGCAGGTGACACCTTATGCGGTGTTTCTGCCGGCTGGCTCCCGCCGCCCGCATCCGCCCCGGCCGCCGGTGCCCCGCTGTCCAGCGATACAATGTTCGCGCCTTCCGGAGCAGCATCCAGCTGTTCTACGGACAGATCATCGAAATAAGCCTTGCCCTGAATCAGGTTGGCATATCCGCCCAGGGCAGCACCTATCCCGATCTCGGTCTGCTCTTTGCCGGTCTGGCCGATGAACTCGAGATACTGCCACTCGCCAGCTGTATCCTGGGTGGCGGGATAACCGCCGCCAATTCCGACCGGGAATATATTAGCACCCATTCCCCCGCCTGCTGTACTGACTATTTTGACATAACCCGAGATCTTATAGTAGCTGTCCGGCGAGACAGCAACCGTCTGTACCCACTTCAGGTGATTGGGTTCAAGGTTCTCAATGACTGCCGCCTTGCTGCCGGAGTGAACATCCTCGGACTGAACGGACAGCAGACCGGAGGCATCGCCCGAGATCCACATATCTTTGCTCCAGCTGGCAGGCGCACCGTCCTCCCCATCCTCAAAACCCGGATTCTGCAGTAAATTCCCCTCAGCATAAACGTTTGTTACAGGAAGAATAAATAATAAGAGCATCAGTATAACGGTTGCCGCCGCACGTGTATTCTTGGTCATCGTTCCACCCTCACCTCGTCAATGTTAATCCAGCCGTTACCGCCGGTTATGTAAACTTCTGCCTGCATCCCCTGCTCCAGCGTGACCGCAGGAAGTGTAACCTGATGATAATCTTCCCCCGCCTGCAGTTCGGCTTCTGCCAGCACAGTGCCGGCTGCACGGATTCCGATCTTCCCGCCGCCGCTGCCGCCTGCACTAACCATTGCGGATAGCTTGTAGTCACCGGCTGCCGCGGCAAAAACCTGTGACACGCTTCTGTCAGCTCCCGCATCAAGATAAGCCAGCCTAGTTCCGGCGTAAGGCTTATTGTCAGCCACTCCCGCTCCCGCAGAGAATGTCCAGCCCGAAGTCCCTTCTTCAAACCCCCCGTTCCTAAATTCAGCAGCGGGAACCTCCGGAGCTGCCGGAAGCCCGTCCGCTTTGTCTTTAGTAAGCATTACGCTGTAGTTGGCGAAACGCTTAACTGTATATTCTGTACTTGCCGCAGGAAGCGGAGAGCTATTCCCAAAGATATATGCGGCATTGGCAGGCACCATGTTCAAATCGTCAAATCTGTATCTCCCAAAGGAGGATACACGCTGGAAAGCTTCTCCCGGATTAGCATAAACGGCGGAATCCTGGAAGTCATGCGGATTGATCCGCTCATAGAACAGCACATAAATGTAGGGCATATTCACATTATTGGTAATATAGATTTCTCCCGGGCTGTGTTCGGAGGCATACTGCACCGCCTCACCGAAAGAATCATAAAAAGCCGGTCCGATCCGGCCGGGGAACTCACGGAAATAATCACTTGAGAACAGGACAAAAAATATTGTAAACACTGCAGCGGCCAATACGGCAGCTCCCTTGACTCTCCCCGCAAGCCACACAAATCCGGCGCTTACCAGCATGATGAACGGATAAAAAATAATATTGATCCGGTTGATGTTTACACTTGTAATAAACGCCATCAGCACGGCAATCAGGAACCAGAGCAGCAACACTCCATACCCTGCGTTCTCCCGCCGCCTGGTCCACCACGAATGTATGAGGACAACCAGCCCCAGCAGCGCAAAGGGAAGCGCGATCGGGTACGCATAGCCATAAGGAGAAATTGAATTCCATGGCAAGCCGTCAGTCCCGCTAAGCATAAGCTTGCTGAATGCACTGAAGTTATCCGCAGCTGCCCTCCCAAGCTGTCCGCTGAACACGGATGAAATCTCCTCCACACGCGGCATCGTAAGCTTGGGAATAGTGAACAATGGAGTGGCTATGTCCTGCATGGAGTAACGGTTAATAACAATAAATAATAGTATAGGCAGGGCCATTGCTGCAAACAGCAGGCTGTTCCACACAAGAGTCCTGAGCTTAAGTATCTTGCTATACAATAGAAGAATTGCCGTACCAAGCGCAAATAACGGGACAAAAAAGTAAGCTGTTCCATAGGCATA
This sequence comes from Paenibacillus sp. FSL H8-0259, assembly GCF_037963255.1. Lineage (NCBI taxonomy): Bacteria > Bacillati > Bacillota > Bacilli > Caryophanales > Paenibacillaceae > Paenibacillus > Paenibacillus sp. FSL H8-0259. Next base: position 797,763 of record NZ_CP150147.1, on the reverse strand, counting down.
CAGCGAGAGGGCCAGCATGCCGGTAAACGCATAAAACCATCGCGGATTGTCGAAGGATCTTAGCAGAAGGTACACAGCTATCAAAATCATCGTAGGAAACAGATTCGATTCCAGCGCCCACCTGGACATCATAATATGCCAGGGATTGATCGCAATAAAGAACATGGCAGCGATTCCTGCTCCGGATGAGGCGGACAGCCGTTTCATAATCAGGTAGAAGACAATCATGGCCAGTAAGCCCATGACCAGACTGAGTGCCCGCACAGACAGCGGCGTCAGGCCAAACAGCAGAATAAACGGCATGGACAAGTAGGCATACAGCGCATTCTGTCCGCTGCCCCAGGCGATAAGATGAACGGGCAGATGTACACCATTGCGGTCCATTCCGTAGTGAAGAATGGCGTAAGCATCATAGCCGATAGATGCTTCATCCTGGTTCAGTCCCGGAGGAATAGAATTTATGTATATGATACGAACGATTGCCCCCAGCAGAAACAATAGGTACGGCCAGGGATTGTTAATGCAGGACTTGTAAGCTCTCGTAAGTAAGCCGGACAACGTTTATCACCTCTTCAACAATATAATCTAAATACTGGATGAAGAAAAGGGTAAAGCAGAGGTTAACCCCAGCTGCAGCCTCCTTATGAGGGATTCTCCAGTGAAACCGAACATTTCTATAACATGTAGAAACGGCTTTGCCGTCCTTCTATAAGGACGGTACCGTTTCAGCGAGAAATAGAAGGATAATTGATAGCGTGAAGCAAATAAATTCTTATATTTTTATAAAAAAAACGGCCCCTTCATATTAATGAAGGAACCGTGTACTTAAAGACGGATGTCGTTCTCTCTTAGCCTTGGCTGCCGATCAGAACATAACGCAGAATAATCAGAACAGCCAGTACCCACATCATCCAGTGGATATCATATTTCTTCTTGCCGGCCAGATTTGCTACGCAAGCCAGAATAACATAAGTGACAATCCCGAACGAAATACCGTTAGCGATGTTGTAAGTGAAAGGCATAATAACAAAGGTAAGGAAGGCCGGGATCGCCAGGACCATGTCCTGGAAATCAATGTCGCGGATGGATTGGGCCATCAGGACACCGACAATAATCAGTGCAGCGGCTGTTGCAGGGCCGGGAATAAGCGCTACAACCGGAGCCAGGAACAATGCGAGCAGGAAGCACACACCTGTAGTTACTGCAGTCAGACCCGTACGTCCGCCTTCAGCTACACCGGCAGCACTCTCAACATAAGCAGTGGTTGTGGAAGTACCCAGCATCGCACCACCGGCAACGGCTACTGCATCTACAAACATGGCGTTACCAACACGTCTTTTGCCTTCTTCAGCATCCTTCATGATTCCTGCACGTTCGGCAGTACCTACAAGTGTACCGAAGGTATCAAACAACTCTACAAAGGTAAAGGTAGCAATTGCGGAAACGATACCGGTGTGCATAATGCCTTCCCAGTCAAATTCCCAGAAGTTGAGTTGCGTGAAGTCCGGAATCCAATGGGCTTGTGAATCATTAATGGAACTGAAATCTACAGCGCCCATCAGGATCGCAGCCAGCGTAGTACCCAGAATACCGAACAGGATTGCGCCGCGTACGCGCAGCACCATCAGGATGGAGATCAGCAGCAGGCCGATAATTACGAGTTGAACATCGGTGTTCTCCAGGCTGCCCATATGAATTACAGTTTCGAAGGAAAGAACATCCGTGAATTTATTAGCGGCAATGTCATTACCGGCTTCAACGCCGATCGTCATCAATCCGCTGTTCTTCAGGCCGATAATGGTGATGAACATCCCGATACCGACCGTGATGGCATGCTTCAGGCTGTCAGGAATTGCGGTAAGCAATATTTGCCGGACCCGGGTAACGGTCAGCAGGATGAAGATGATACCGGAGATAAATACCGCAGTAAGACCCATTTGCCAGGTAAACTCATGTTCGGTGGTTGCCGAAGACAACACTACGGAAGCAAAATATGCATTAAGGCCCATACCAGGTGCCAGAGCTACCGGGAAGTTAATGAATAATCCCATGGCAATTGTGAAAATACCTGCTGCAAGTGCTGTAGCCAGGAATACGGAATACCAGCCCATATCAATGCGGCCAAAGGCAGTCAGGGTATTGGGATTAACCGATAGGATATAAGCCATTGCCATAAACGTGGTCAAACCGGCCATGATCTCTGTGCGTACTGTGGTGCCGTTCTCTTTCAACTTGAAAAAGCGATTCAAATTGTTCTCCCCCTAAGGTGTATGTTATGCCATCACAGCAACAGAAAAGCCGGCATCTGGGAAGACACCGGCCCGAAAAAAGAGATTCTTGCCCGGCATATCCGGTGTTAACCGGAATTCCAGGTAAGCTGCTCTTCTTAATCGTAGCCAGGTCATTACGGTGACCTCGTAGAGACTTCCAGGCCAATCCCCGGAATTATACGAATATGTATTTGCTGTAGCGCTTTATCATTTTAGGTGTATATGACATGAGTTGTCAATGGTAAATACGAACATTAAGCGTAAGGTTTATACAATTGTTCGTAAATCGAACATTTTCATGACAAATTTCGCTTGGTACAGGGATGATCCGCCAAACATCGCGGTATAAACGCGGACGGTACTGTACTTAAGCCAGGTTATACACGTATGATGGAGCGCTAAGCGGGATAGCCGGGTGGCATCATTTTTTGTGTATAGCATTTGACTGTCCTTCCGTTTGTATGCAGGACAGAAAAGAGAAGATTCTCAAATAGAAACGGCTTGCCCTTATATCAGCAAAAAAAGCCGGAAACGCCAATGAAGGCGTTCCGGCTCCGGAATTTGATAGTCAGCTGTTACTGAGGCCTATTCCCACTCAATCGTTGCAGGCGGCTTCGAAGTAATGTCGTACACGATACGGTTGACGTTATCGACTTCGTTGACGATGCGCACGGAGATTTTCTCCAGAATATCCCACGGAATACGCGCCCAGTCTGCGGTCATTCCATCTACGGAAGTTACAGCGCGGATACCTACGGTATAGGAATACGTACGCTCGTCGCCCATAACGCCAACACTCTTCATGTTAGGCAATGCAGTGAAATACTGCCAGATTTCACGGTCGAGACCGGCTTTGGCAATCTCTTCACGCAGGATAAAGTCCGAATCACGAACAATAGTCAGCTTCTCTTCGGTTACTTCACCCAGAACACGGATGGCCAGACCCGGACCCGGGAAAGGCTGACGCCAGACGATGGCATGCGGCATTCCGAGCTCCTCACCCAGCTTGCGGACCTCATCCTTGAACAGGGTGTTCAGCGGCTCGATCAGACTGAATTTCATATCTTCAGGCAGCCCGCCTACATTATGGTGGGACTTAATGGTCTGAGCCGTTGCTGTACCGCTCTCCACGATATCTGTATACAGTGTGCCTTGTGCCAGGAACGCGAAATCACCCAGCTTGGCCGATTCTTCGTCGAAGCAATAAATGAATTCATTGCCGATGATCTTACGTTTCTGTTCGGGATCGGAAACACCGGCCAGCTTGCCGAGGAAGCGGTCACGGGCGTCGATTTTGACCACATGGATATCGAATTTGCCGACAAAAGTCTCCATAACGCTCTCCGCTTCACCTTTGCGCAGAAGGCCGTGGTCAATGAACATACAAGTCAGCTGGTCGCCGATGGCACGGTGAATCAGCATAGCCACAACAGAGGAATCTACACCGCCGCTGAGTGCGCAGAGCACTTTTTTGTCGCCGACTTTGTCGCGGATATCCTTAATGGCATCGTCAATAAACGACTCCATCGTCCATTTGCCCTCGCAGCCGCAGACCTCATACAGGAAGTTCGAAATCATCTCATTCCCGTTCACAGAGTGGCGCACCTCAGGGTGGAACTGTACGGCGAAGAATTTGCGTGCATCATTGCTCATAGCTGCGATTGGAGCACTCTCTGTCCCGGCGTCCAGCTTAAAGCCTTCCGGAAGCTCCACAACATGGTCACCGTGGCTCATCCATACGGTCTGATTGCTCTCAAGACCTGCTGCAAGCACAGACCCTGGCGAGAATTCCACATCCGCTTTGCCGTATTCCCGCTTGGATGCGCGTTCTACCTTGCCGCCCTGCTGCTGGGCCATCAGTTGCATCCCGTAACAGATTCCGAAGATCGGTAGTCCGAGTTCATAAATCGCCGGATCTACATGTGGTGCATCCTCAGCGTACACACTGCTTGGCCCGCCTGAGAAAACAATCCCTTTTGGCGACAGTGCCTTTATCTTCTCCATTGGTGTATTGTACGGCAGAAGCTCGCTGTATACCCCCAGGTCCCGAATTCTGCGCGCGATAAGCTGGTTATACTGTCCCCCGAAATCCAGAACAACGATAATTTCATTTGGCTTGTTCATTACTTGCCTCCCTTGATTATTGGATTCATTATACTCATGGTTAATTCTCAGCGTCAAGGAAAGGAGACGTCTTGTCTTCGGGGATTTCTCCCATATGTGACGGGGTCTGGGGCGATTTAGGGGGGCCTGTAAAGACGGTATCCAGATCTTGGAATTCGTATCCGCTTCCACGTTTGCATGCTGGGGAAAAGTGTGACGCTACCGCTGCTAACAAGTGATTTCCTCTTTCAGGAATGCCGTCATATGCTGGACAGAACAGAGGGCTAGCCGGCGGGCGACACCGGGGAAGTTACTATGAACTAACTAATACTCCGGAAAACCAACTAATACGCCAGAGCTATACTTTTGCAGCCCTCCAAGGGTCACGCTGTACTCTCCGGGGCGCCGCACAGCAGCAAAGCGGGCTCACTTAAGTTCACCTGTAAAGAAAGGCCTAAATGTTGTAAGTATTACAACATGGATTCATGAATACTGGGGGATTCGTAACAATTGTTGTATGAAATGCAGGAATTGATGCGCTTAGCTGCCTGATTATGGGGAAATGCTGCTTTTTATACAACAATTTCTGATTTGGCTCGTTATTATGAGGAGATTGTTGTATTTCGTGCAGGATTTCAGTTGGCATCCAAGTTCAGCTTAAATATTGATGTAAATGAAAAGGCGCTCGCTGCATTAGCAGTGAACGCCTTTTCATCTTATCGGGTCAGACGGAATGTAATCGTCAAACATCTGGCAATAAACGCGGCAGCGTCATTGGCTTCCGCATCCTTGGCAGGAGCACCGGAGCGCAAGGGTGGGAGCGGTACGGCTGCGCCAGGGCACGGCGATTGCGGGTCCGTGACGCCTGCGCCGGGGCACGGCGATTGCGGGTCCGCGACGACTGCGCCCCGGTGCGATGGCTGCGCGCGGGCGGCAAGCCCGCCCGCGCATCCGCTGTACGCCAGGGTTTCCCACTGGCGTACGAAGTCCCGGACGGCGGCGCGCAGCCGCCCGTCCTCAATGGCCAGGGAGTCTGCGTACTCCCTGGCGGTAACCCCGGGCAGCGGCGGCCCATACCGCGCCGCCAGCCCGTGCCAGGCCAGAGCGGCGGCGCGAAGCTGCCGCTCACGGCTTAATCTGCCGGCGCGGCGCACCGCCGGCAGCAGGGCCAGGCAACGCCGCCAGCGGATGGCGGCGGCCAGCCCCAGCGCCGCTGCGGCAAGCGGCGCCGGAGCTGTGCCGCCCGCCTGCGGCAGGGCGGCGGACAGAGCGTCCGCGAGCTGCGCAGCGGACATGCGGGCTCCTGGCGGCGCGGAGGCAGCCGCCGGATTCGTCTCCGCCGCGCCTGCGGCAGCGGCGGAGGCAGCAGGCGTGGGGTCGAAGGGGACCCAGCCGGCGCCGGGGAAATAGACCTCGACCCAGGCGTGGGCATCGCCTCCAGTCACATTGTAGCGCTGCGGCATGGAGCCGGCCACAAGCGTCCCCGGGCTGTAGCCCTGGACGTAACGGGCCGGAATGCCGCTGCTGCGCAGCAGGACCGTCATCGCCGTGGCGAAATGCACGCAGTAGCCCTGCCGGGTCCCGAAGAGGAAATCATCGGCGAAGTCCGCACCGGGCGGCGGCACTCGGGTCTGCAGGGTGTAGGTGTAGCCCGTTTGCAAATAACCTGCAACTGCAGCAGCGGCATCATAACGGTTAGCCGCAGCAGCGGTAAGCTGCTCTGCCAGAAGCCTCACCCGCTCCGGCACGGCTGCGGGGAGCTGCAAATACAGATTGCTCACCCGCTCAGGATCAATCCCCTGCAGCTTGCGCAGCACAGCCGGATCACTTTCCGGAAGCACGGACTTCACCGTATATTCCGTTAACTTGGCGGACCCGGAGACCTCCGGCAGCCGGAAGCTGCTCTTCTCGCCGTTCGCAAGGACATAACCAAGCTGGCTCCCATCAGCCAGCCGGATATTCTGTACATCGACTGCCGTGCCGGCGCTGAAGAGAGGAAGCCCGCCGGATGAGGGCTTGGCGAACTGAATCCGCTGAATGAGCGGCGCTGGCCCGGCCGCTTCCGGCTCCGCAACCGGGAGGCTCGTTAAATTAAGCGGTTCATAGGACACACCGCTTCTGATCCAGCGGCGGCCGTCATAATAAGCTATGCTTTCTCCCCGCCAGTAGGACGGACGGGCAGCCGTTACGCTAAAGACGGCCTCTCTGCTGGGCGACAAGGGCATTCCCAGCTCCCCGTCTCCCGCACTGTAACCGGTGCTGGCCGCCTGAGGTCCGGCAGATTCTCCGGGCCTTTGCGTTTCCGCCCAATTCTCCAGCTTGTTTAGAACCGACTGCAGTGTAATGGGAACCACTGGCCGGGCACCGAGTCCCTGCCCGCCTATCCAGGCTGCCACCGTCACGGCCACCGCTGTAGAGAACGCCCATATTCCCCAGCGGGCGTAAGGAAGAGCGTGGCTTCCTGTCCGCTCCTGCAGACGGAGCAGTCCGCTTAATGACCGCATCCAGAGAATCAGCCCCGCTGAGACCAGTACATCACCGGACGTATCGACAGCATAGACCATATCGAACGCCAGCAGATATACCAGGGTTACACCTGTAAATAAGGTGATACTCCCCCTGTAAAGAGCCAGCTGCTGGACAGATGACACTAACAGGCCCCAGCCAAGCACCAGAATCAGCAGCCGGCTGTCCTCACTTAAGGCTGAAATCCGGCCTGACAGGAGCAGAAGGGCATCCTCACGCATATCTGCTGCATAGAGCCGCAGCCAGGCAGTTCCTTCCTGTGCCGCGCACAGGTAGAACCAGGTCAGGAAGATCAGGAGGAACTGCCCGCAGGCCTGCAGAAGGCGGGGAAGCTGAATACATCCCCATAACAGCAGTCCGGCAGCCGAGAGCATCAGGAGCTTCAGAAGCTCGGCGGTATCCGCCGATGCGGCCAGCCGCTTGAGCGGCAGCAGCCACAGGGTGAACATCCCCATAATAGCCAAAGAGAACAGCCCGCGATAATACAGGGGACTGCTCTCCCTTTTATCGGCGAAGCTGTTCTCCGTACTTTCCGCTTCCGGCTGCCGGCTGCCCCCTGGAGAATTCACAGGGCCCCCTAAGTCTGCTGGAGTAACCCTAATGCGATGTCGGTTGGCCCGGATATCCATAATACTCCGCCCCCTTGTACCCTTGTGCAGGAGAGACATCGTTCAGACAATGGATCCGCGCACCCAGCCGCATCAGACTTCCGGCTATAGTGCCCAATGTACGCTGCTTGCCGCCGGAACCAGGGCTATACTTAACAGCCGGATAACTCTCTACAGGCTCAGGGAATCCTTCCCTGGCCTCCTTGGTTCCGGTTGAACTCCGTACCGGATCTTCCGCCGGTCCTCCCCCCGGAGAGGGCTGATCCCAGACATAGTACAGCTCGACCTTAATTCCCTGGACCAAAAAGCGGGCAAGCGTCCGGGCAGACTCTTCTTCAAGCCGGCCGGTAATGACAGACACCGTCATGCCGGGAATCCAGCCCCGCGAAGCATCCTCCAGCAGCCGGCTGAGACTCTGTGAGCCGGATGGGGATATTTCCGTCAGCAGGTCTTGTACCCTGCCGGGGATTTGACCCAGGCCTTCATATCTGGCCATCCCTTCAGGCCAGCCGCCGCTGAAGAGCTGCAGGTAACTGCTGGAACGTTCGGCAGAGAGCATCAGTCCCATTGCCGCCGACACCGCCCGTTCAAAAGCAGGCATAACCGTTCCGCGCTGCCCGCGAGGTACCAGGGCACCGTAAGGAACCTCATAATCCTCCGGAGAATTGGCAAGCACGATACAGGTCATTTGCCCGGCTTCCCGTTCAGGTACTCTGCTCTGCAGGGTTCCCTTGCGGGCGCTGTTCTTCCAGTGAATCCGGCTGAGCGGATCACCGGGGGCATAGTCACGGATATCCGCTGCTTCTGCACTGCCCTGCTTCCCCCGTCCGGGAAGCATCCGGTCTCCCGGCATTACACGGTTATCCGGCAAGCTGCCGGCCAGATACAGCGCCTTCGGGAGCACCTTGAAGCTCTCTTTGCCGCCCGGCTGACAGCCGCCAGTGAACAAACCAGGCAGATCCCCCCAGGTGACACCGCAGCCGTAAAGCTGGTGGACCCCTCTGGGAACAGACTTCAGTTCATACGAATAAGTGAAGGAGCGCCGGAATCCGGGAAATAGCAGCTCCTGATGGCTGCCTTCACTCCAGTAATCGGCAACAACTATCCATGGAAGCGGGATCTTGGAGACAAAGCTGATCTGTACCTTAACGGTAACGGTATCCCCGGCCGACGGGCGTGCGGGAGTTATTGTGCGGAGAACGGCTACCCTCCGTGGACCGCAAAGATGCATAAGCAGCCCGCCGGACATTACAATTACGCCAGCCGTCAGAAGCAGCAACAGTGATTCTCCGCCCCGCCACAGATATAACCCTAAGACTGCTGCGGTTAAAAGCAGCATCCGCGCCCACTCCTGTACAGTGCTGCGGACACGCCGGCGGGACAGGAACGCAGCCGCAGATTTCCCGGAACTATCCCGCTTCCCATGCTCATATTTGATCTGATCTATCAATGATGAAGAGGACAAGGATGACACCCTTCCTTCGGTCATAGACTAGCTCCCAGCCTGCCCGCAATTTCACTGGCTATTCGGCTTCCGGGAGCCTATTACTATCTATTCTTTCCATCAAAAAGGGTGCCCAGACATTCAGCGAATTCTTTTTAGCCCCGACTCTCCCGGCTATTTATATCAACGGCTGACACATCGGTTCAAAGTGCCTTCACTCTGCGCTCTTCTACATTTACACTGGCCGCAAGCGGCGGATGTCCTGTAGCTTCGAGCAAATCCCGCAGGGATACCCATAAGGAAGAACCAATGAGCTGTATCTCTGCTGTCTTAAGCTCCACCGCTCCGTCCGGCTGGACGACCTCTATCTGCTGTTTCTTTGAATTTACAGTCACTGTCCGCCCATTCCAGCTTACCTGTCCGCTGCGGGTAGCCGTATCCCAGCCGACTTGCCCGCCAAGCCGCTCCACGGCGGTACGGAGAGGCACGAAATATTGCCCGTTTCTAAGGTTGTACTCTCCAGGCTTCAGGATGGTTTCCAGCCTGCCTACCTCCAGAGCAAGCGGTTTGCCGGGTGCAAACAGTTCAGCATTCGGAACAATATTCGCCGAGATCCAGGCTTTGGACGGCTTCACCCGCTGCAGTGCCGCTGCCTGAGCCGACACTCTGAACTGTACCGGCTCACTCTGCGCATTAAGTAAGCCGAATTCATAACCGGCGGCTTTGTAGCGTTCAATAATGGCCGGCAAGGCCTTGGCACTCTGCTCATGACCCGACCCGTCATGCAGCAGCAGGATAACACTCCCGGAGTCTAGATCAGCAACCGAATGCTGAAGGATCTCTGCGGCAGGCACTCCCCGCCGGCTGGAGTCTCCGCTGTCTACGGTCCAGTCCATCACCTCATAGCCCGCCTGCTTCAGCAGATAAAAATAAGTATTGTCAAAATGGCCAAAGGTGCCTCCCGGTGCACGGACCAGCTGCGGACGAACCCCTGTAATGCCTCTGACCGTTTCCTCTGTCTGTTTGATCTGACGCCAGAACTCCGTGAATCCGCTATAGAGATCATGATAATTATGGTTATAGGTATGATTGCCGATGGCATGCCCCTGCTCCCAGATGGCATTGACCAGCTCGGGGCGGCTGGCAGCTTGCTCCCCCAGCACGAAGAAGGTAGCCTTCACTCCCTGCTCCTGCAATATCTGGAGCACCCGGGGAGTAACCGCACTTGGCCCGTCATCGAATGTAAGGTAGACGACCCGTCTTGCCTTGCTGTGCTTAGCTTCCTGATTAGATGTGCCCGCAGCGGCGGATACTTTCTGTAGGGTAGAAGCCTGCGGATCGGTAGCAAGTGCATAAGCTGAACCCCCTGAACCGTGGGGCTGCAGCGGCTCTGCTTCAGCATTCTTGACTGCAGCCGGCGGCAAATCTTGCACCGGGACTTCCGGAGGATTATTCTTAGAGAGTAAAGATGCTGCACTGCCTGCTTCAGCCTGCAGGGAGAATGTCCTCCATGAAGCCGGGGATTGCCCCTTGCCCCCAAGGGCTGACATACTTAGAAGCACTGCCATAACAAGCAACCCGCGGATCATAACCCGGCGGATAGGATTTTCCCGGCTATCCTTCATCTTCTCTACCTCCAGCATTCTATTGGCGATTTCACGCCATTTGGTAGATTGTATGAAGACAAGCTTCAGAATAGAATCAGGCGCGCCGCCTTCGGAGAGTGATGAATGTATGGAAATGCTGAAATGGATACAGGAATTGTTCGCCAGCTATGGATATAGCGTATTGTTCTTTGGGCTTTTGCTGGAATTCATTGCTCTTCCCTTTCCCGGAGAGACTACCATGGCCTTCGCCGGGTTTCTGTCCTATACCGGGAGGCTGGATTTCTTCACGCTGGTTATCGTAGCTTTTGCAGGGACCACAGTTGGCATGACCATTACTTATTTCATTGGACTTAGGGCCGGGCTGCCCTTCATCCAGCGTTACGGCAAATGGTTCATGTTCTCTCCGGCCAAGCTGGAAAAGACCCAGCGCTGGTTCGAGCGGTACGGCAGCGTGCTGATCTCAATCGGCTACTTTGTTCCGGGCGTCCGCCATTTCACCGGCTACTTCGCCGGTATTATCGCACTGCCTTTCCGCAAATTCGCAATGTACGCCTATGGCGGCGCCTTGTTCTGGGTACTGTTATTCCTGGGTATCGGCAAAATCTTCGGACCGCAGTGGATGGGCATTTTCCACTTAATCGAAACCTACGCCCTCTGGATTGCCCTCTTCGCAGCAGCCATTGCTGCGCTGATTGTGATGTACCGTTACCGGAATGCCATCCTTCTCCGGCTGTCCCGGCACAAATCCGCTGCTCCGCTGGAGACGAAGGCCAAAGTAAAGGTCAAGGTCAAAGAAACCTCCAAGAGCCGCTGATTCTTTCAGATCATTAAGGCCGGGACTCCCTGTACCGCTTATTCCATTTGCTGCGCAGCAGGTAATAACCTCCCAGCAGCAGCGCAATCCCAGCAAAACCCGCCCCGCCCGCGAATCCCAGCATTCTGGGCTCCACATCATCAAGCAGCCAGCCTGCCCCTAGCATGGACAGACCCAGCAAGGTTCCGCTTACTGCCGCCAGCAGGCCGAATACGGCCGGCTGCAGCGCAGGCGGCGTTTCTCTCATCACCAGCGTATCCAGACAGGCATTGCCGATCCCTCCGGCCAACGATAGCAGAATGTACAGCAGAAATGCTGCAGCGAAATGACCGCTGCTGCTAATCATCATGAGCAGAATGCCCTCGAGCAGCAGACCGCCCAGTGCTACCGCTAAGAGCCTCTTGCGGAATAAACGCCCGGCAAAGAAACTCAGGCTGAGCCCGATGCCAAGCGCTGCGTAGAACGCCCCCACCCCGCTGTCTCCCGCATGAAATACCTGCACAGCATATACGCTGATCAGCACATTGTCCCAGCCATTGATTACCGGCACCAGTAATTCATAGCAGAGCACAATCTGCAGTGCCAGACTGCCTCCAAGGACTGTGCACAGCGCCCGCCGCCGTGTCCCTTTGGCAGACAAGCCTAAGGTATGGTTTCTGCCTTCAGCATGCGGTGTTGACTCCCGGCCTGCATCTCCGGCAAGTGCCTGCTTGGGATAATGAATCCCCCTTATCAGCAGTCCGGCCGCCAGGAACGACACAGCATTCATAACAAAGGCCATGTCCGGACCGAGATACAGCGAGACAATCCCTCCTGTAAAGGCGCCAAGAATCAGCACGCAGCCGTTCAAAAGCTGTTCCAGGCTGTTGATCCGCAGCAAATCCTCCGGCGCTGCCAGCAGCGGGATGGAAGATTTGCGCACCGGACTATAGATGGCTTCACCCGCTGCCATCACAAAGCTGCCGGTATACACCAGCCACAGCATATGCTCCCCGTCTACCCAGAGCAAGGACAAGGCTACGGGGACACGCAGGAAATCCACAGCCATCATGATTGTTGTGCGCGGCAGTCTGCCAGCCAGTAACCCTCCAAGCGGTGCCATGAACAGATAAGGCAGCACCCGCACGCCAAGCGATATCCCTACGGCCATTCCCGACCCGGTCAAATGAAGAACCAGGGCCAGCATGGCAATACTGCTGAAGCGGTCGCCGATACCATTGATTAACCCGGCTGCAAACAGCCTTTGATAGCCTTTATTGCGTCCCGCAAGTGATCCTGTATTTGTGCTCATAACATTAGCCCCTCATTAAATTATATAAATATCTAATTAGATGATAATATAACATGAAATTTGGAGCAATGCTTTATTTCAGACAATTTGCTAAGCTTAGACCATTAACCTGAAAGAAAGCGGGTGCATTTCTGTGAAAATAGACCGTCTCCTCTCCATTGTCATTCTGCTGCTGAACCGGCCGCTGATTCAGGCCAAGGAGCTGGCCGATATGTTCGAAGTCTCCGTACGCACTATCTACCGCGATATAGACAGCATTAATACCGCAGGTATTCCTGTCGTCACGTATCAGGGGGCCGGGGGCGGTATCGGCCTCATGCAAGGCTACCGGCTGGACCGTAATGTTCTATCCGAGCGTGAGCTGGCCGATATCTTCGGCGCACTGCAAAGCGTCTCCTCTTATGGCGGTGAAGGGCACCAGCTGTTAATGGAGAAAATCAGCAGTGTGATCCCCCCTTCCCAGACAGCTGCCTTCCGCAGCAAAACCACCCAGATGATCGTTGATCTCTCCCCTTGGGGACTGATGGGCCCTTTGGAGGAGCGGATCAGCCTTCTTAAAGAGGCGCTGGAGGAAAATACAGTCATCTCCTTCGAATACATCTCGGCCGAAGGCCGGGCAAGTACGCGTACCGTTGAACCCTACACCCTTGTACTCAAAGGACAAAGCTGGTACTTATACGGTTTCTGCACAGAACGCCGGGATTTCCGGCTCTTCAAGCTGCTGCGGATGAAAGCGCTGGTGAAGGAGAAGCGGCACTATACCCGCCAGGATATTCCGCTGAAGGAGCTGCCCTGGACGGACGGCTGGAAAGAACCGCAGAATATCCAGCCGATCCGGCTGCAATTCGCACCGGAAGGCAGGCATCTTGCGGAAGAGTATTTCGACTCCGAGGAGCTGCAGCAGGATGACCGCGGCGGGTACACCCTCACCGTCCATTATCCTGAGAATGATTGGCTGTTCGGTTTCCTGCTAAGCTTCGGAACCGTACTGGAGGTGCTTGGGCCGGAACATATCCGCCGGAGAATAGGCGAGCTGGCCGGAGGCGTTGCTGCCAAATACGCCTCCAGCCTCCCGCAGCCAGCACTCCCTGCTGAACAAAGAAGGGGATAGTATCTTTTTTCCATAACCCGCACATGAACCTGAATCTATGCTGTCAGGTTTGCCGGCTTATACTGGACAGGAAGAGGCGGCAAACACCGCCTGAACCAGAACCCTGAGGAGTGTGCAATATGGAAACGGCGTCAACGAAACAAACGGAGGGCTTGTTCTGCCAAAGCTGCGGAATGCCGGTTAACGAAACTGAGCTGCAGGGCAGCGGCAAGGAAGGCAACAAAACGGAGGAGTATTGCATCTACTGTTATGAGCATGGTGAATTCAAGCAGCCGGATATCACTCTGCAGGAGATGACCGATCTCTGTGCCGGTTACTTGGTGGAGGAAGGGATGGATGAAGCTGCCGCCCGCCAGATGCTGGGGTATTCCCTTCCGCAGCTGAAGCGCTGGAGCAAGGGAGCCGGGATTAGCTGAGGCTGTAAACGGACAACAAAAGGACTACCCGGCAAAACCGTACGGCTTTGCGGATAGTCCCTTTGTTGAAATTATAGCCTGTTCATACAACTAAGCTCTTTGCGATTTCACCTTGTTAGGCTGCGGCTGTACTGCATCCTCTTCTTCCGTCTTCAGGAAATCCGGCTGCGGGGAAGTCTTTCTGATGAACAACGCCAGCACCAGGGCAAGAACTGTCACCCAGGTAGCTACAGTGAACGCATGGGTAATCCCGTTAATTGTTGCTTCCTGCGTAAGCTTAAGCATCGCCGCCTTATCAGTCTGCGATACCGCACCGCTTGTCAGTGCATCGGTAATGTTGCTCTTCGTACGGTTGGTCATCAGGCTGACGAACAGTGCCATACCCAGTGCACCGCCTACGGTCCGCAGGGTGTTGGACATTGCCGTACCGTGCGAAGCCAAACGCTGCGGCAGCTGATTCAGACCGGCAGTTACAATGGGCATCATCAGCATGGACATCCCGAACATCCGCGCAGTATAAGTCAGGATCAGATGTGTATAGGTTGTACTGTCACTGATCTGGCTGAATTCCCAGGTCGTAATGGCTGTGATGGCAAGGCCGATAACCGCCAGCCATCTTGCGCCGATTTTATCAAATATAATTCCGGTAATCGGAGACATAATACCCATCAGGATCGCACCCGGCAGCAGCATCAGTCCGGATTCCATAGGTGTAAATCCGCGGATCGTCTGCAGATAAATCGGCAGCAGGATCATACCTGCGTACATAGCCATAGTCACAATAATGTTAATTACCGTAGTGAGTGAATACATGTTGTAGCGGAAAATGCGGAATTCAAGCAGCGGCTTATCCGCTGTAAGCTCACGCCATACGAACAGCCCCAGGGAGACAATACCCAGGATCAGACAGAGGATAACTGTGGTGCTGCCCCAGCCGTCCGTTCCGGCGTCACTGAAGCCATACAGCAAGCCGCCAAAGCCCAGGGTCGAAAGAACCACACCCGGCTTATCCAGCTTCGGAGAAGTCAGTTTGCCTACATTCTGCATCGTCTTCATGCCAAGCAGCATCGAGAAGATCGCCAGGGGAAGCACGATGTAGAACAGCACGCGCCAGGAGTAGTTCTGAACCACCCAACCGGACAAGGTTGGTCCGACTGCCGGAGCAAAAATCATCGCAACCGCCATAAGTCCCATGGCCTTGCCGCGTTCTTCAATCGGGAAGATGCGCAGGAACACAATGTTCATCAGCGGCATCAGAATCCCGGCACCTACCGCCTGGATAACTCTGCCGACCATAATCATTTCAAAGCCTGATCCTATTGCACAAACCAGTGTACCTATGGAAAATAGCATCATCGCCGTCGTAAAGAGCTGGCGGGTCGTAAATTTCTCTACCAGATAAGCACTGATCGGCACCAGTACACCATTAACCAGCATGAACCCTGTAGTCAGCCATTGTGCCGTATTGGCGGCGATCTTCAGGTCCTCCATCATTTTGGGCAGCGCCACATTCATCAGTGTCTGATTCAGCAGCGCCACGAAGGCGCCGATCAGGAGCGCTGCGATAATCGGACCTCTGCGGATCGCTTTAGACGATGCAGTGTCTGCAGTAATTGTACTCATAGCTTCTTTTTGTCTCTCCCTTGTTCTAGAATTTTGATGATTTCACCATGCAACCGCAGCAATTCTCCGGCATCCTCAGCAGGTATATTAGCCAGTGGCTGCAGATACCTGCGCAGAGACTGTTTGCTTAACTCCCGGATCTCCTTGCCCTTATCGGTCATCGCCAGCTTAAATATACGTCTGTCGCTCTGCGAGCGTTCTCTGGTAATCAGTCCAGCCTTCACCATCCGGTCTACCACTCCGCTTGCCGCGCTGTTGCCAAGATGCAGCAGATCTGCAAGCTCAGTGATACCGATATCGGGATGTGCCGATAACTTACGCAATACCATTAGCTGGGTGGATGTAATCTTCAGCTCTTCTGCGTCCTTCCACAAAAGCTGCTGGAAATTATGGTTGATGCAGCGGAAAGAGGACAGAATATCGTCCAATTGCTTTTCCTTTTCCTCCAACCTCAATCCCTCCAATCGCCCAATATGAAATAATACTTCGCATACGAACTATTTTACTATTTACCTATTTATTCGTCAATAACTTGCAGAAATTTTCTGAAAAAGTAATTATTCTTTCACTCCTACCGGGATGCCACCGGCAAAAGTTTGCGTTTATTGTGGACTTCCCGGGTCCAAAATATGAATTACACGGAAAGCGGGAAAAACAAATGAGTCTGGAGCAACAACGTAAGAGCTGGAGCGGGGACCATAAGCTTTTGTCGGGGATCATCGTAAAGCCTGAAGCGCATGCTGAAGCTGCCGCTTTATTCCTGAGGCTGCATTCAGCCCTGTATGCTGTAGACATAAGCAGCGGGGAACAGCCTAGTTTCGAGGATTCCTTATGGAACAATCTGTTAGAGTCTACTTTGCGCAGCTATCCTGTTCATACGCCCGGCAGCCGTAATTCTATAGTCTGGCATATATGGCACAGCGCGCGGATCGAGGACATCACCATGAACATCCTTGGTGCAGACCGTGCGCAGGTACTTCATTCAGAGCACTATGCAGAGAGCCTGCAGACCCCTTTCATCCACTCCGGTAATGGAATGAGTGATCAGGAAGTGGCTGCATTCAGTGCAGAGGTGAATATCGGGGCATTAGCGGCATACCGGCGTGCTGTAGCAATCAGAACACGCTCCATCATTTCCGCTGTGCAGCCGGGGCAATTCGGGCGCAAAGCCACTCCGGCGCAGTTCAGCAGGGTGCTGGAGGAAAAAGCCGTCCTGGAAACCGAGCAGTGGCTACTCGATTACTGGGGCGGCAAGACCCTTGCCGGACTGGTGCTGATGCCTGCCACACGGCATAATTTCGTCCATCTTAACAAAGCGATGTGCGTGAAGCAGAAGCTGCAGAAGTGAGCTATATTAACCGCACTTAAGGCAACAACCATTCAAATTCCGGTCAGTCGCTGCGGACTGGCGGAATACGTCAATGCTCAATGCCTTACACTTGATTCTTTAGCGGCAGAATGGAGACCTCTTAGGAAGCTCTGTAGACATAAATGTTGTACGTTTTGCAACTTTGATTCATGGATTACGGGGTGATCGGGAGGATTGTTGTATGAAATGCAAGAATATTCCTGCTGAGCTGCTTGAAAAAGGTGAAATGCTGCCTTTTATACAACAATTCTGGTTTTGAGCCGATAGGAGGAGGGAATTGTTGTATTATGGGCAGGAATTTATGAAGAGTTACGGGAGTTCCACCACAGAAAGCGGATGAATCTAAAAAGAGCGGGCCGGAGATTAATCCGGTCCGCTCTTTGGCATATGCAGGGCTTTACAGCATCACTGGGCTTATATCCCGCAGCCCACAGTGCCAGTTAAAGTAGGCTGCAGCCGTGCGATTTCCTCTGCTGACGGTTGTTTGCCGCTCTCCAATCCGCTGGCAATTGACATCATCAGCTTGATCCGGTTAGCCTGATTCACGACGCTGACCCCGGCATCATAGTCGATGGCAACGATATTCGCGCCCGGATACAGCTCCTTCAGTCCTTTAATCATGCCCCGGCCGGTAATATGATTCGGCAGGCAGGCAAATGGCTGAATACAGGCGATATTGTTCACGCCATTATCGAGCAGATCCATCATCTCCGCTGTCAGGAACCAGCCTTCGCCCATCTGGTTGCCTACAGAGACCAGACGGCTTGCTTTCTCGGCCAGCCCATAAATATTCTCCCGGCCTTTGGCCAGTCCCGCTTGCTCCAGCGCCACTTTGACCGGCTTGCGGTAAATCTCCAGATACGAGATCAGCATGGGATTAATATATCCCAGCCGTTTGCTTTTGCCGAATTGCTCGGCTTTGTAGATCGGATTATAGACACAATAGAAAATGAAGTCCAGGAAATCCGGCATTACAGCCTCTCCGCCTTCTGCCTCAATCATATCGATAATGCGGTTATTGGCGTCCGGATGGAATTTGATCAGTATTTCACCGACAATGCCCACCTTCGGCTTCACTGCCGGGTTAACCGCGAGCCGGGAGAACTCAGCGACGATCTCACGGCATAGCCGCTTGTACTCACGGAACGAGAAGTTCGACAGGCTTTTTTTGCAGCGCTCCATACCGCTGCGGAATAAGGCTCCGGCGCTTCCCGGAACAGTCTCATACGGTCTGAAGCGGTGCAGAAGACGCATCATCAGATCACCGTAGCAGGCCGCAGCAATCAGGCGGTTCGCCAGCTTCAGGCTGATCCGGAAGCCTGGCTGATTCTCCATGCCGGATGCATTCAGTGAAATAACCGGAATCTGCCCCAGATTCGAATCCTTCAGTGCCTTGCGCAGCAGGGAGATGTAATTGGTCGCCCGGCAGCCGCCGCCGGTCTGTGACATGATTACGGCAGTCCGGTCCGGATCGTATTCCCCGCTCTTCAGCGCGGACAGCATCTGCCCGATGGTTACAATCGCCGGATAACAGGCATCATTGTTCACGTACCTTAGACCTTCCTCGGTCTCCTGCGGTCCGGTTGATTCCAGGATCTTCAGACGATAGCCTGCATCCTGGAACACCCGTTCAAACAGCTCGAAATGGATCGGTGACATCTGCGGAGCCAGAATGGTATAGGTTTCCTTCATTTCCTTCGTGAACGGCACATTTGCCTGCGTCTTGTACAGCAGCTGAGGCTGCACATCCCCCTGCTCCCGCTCACGCATAGCTGCCAGCAGGGAACGCAGACGGATACGTGCGGCCCCCAGATTACTGATCTCATCAATCTTAATCAGCGTATAGACCTTATTGTGGCGTTCCATAATCTCCTGAACGGCATCGCAGGTGATCGCATCAATACCACAGCCAAAGGAAGTCAGCTGGACAAGCTCCAGATCGTTTCTTCCCGCAGCCAGCCGGGCCGCACGGTACATCCGCGCATGGTAGGTCCATTGGTTGACTACGCCTACGTCTCCTTCACTGTGGTCCAGATGGCAGACCGAATCCTCGGTCAGCACCGCAAGACCCATGCCGGTGATCATATCGGCAATACCGTGGTTGATCTCCGGATCAGCGTGGTACGGATGTCCGCAGAGCAGAATCCCCTTCGTCCCTGTCTCCGTAAGGAAGACCAGCGTTTCTTCACCCTTCGTACGCACATCATTCTTCGCCTGATCGGCTTCCGCAAGTCCCGCCTGTACAGCTGCAGCGATCTCCTCCTTGGGAACATCGGCAAAGGTCTTCACCAGCACCCGCGTCAGCGCCGGAATATCATCGAAGGTCAGGAACGGACTGACTAGAGGAACCCCCTGCTCCTTCAACCCATCCATATTGTTGCGGATTACCTCTGGATAAGAGGCAACCACCGGGCAATTGAAATGATTCTGGGCGGCTTCATCCTCCTTCTTCTCAAAGACAACCGCAGGATAGAAGATGAAGTCGACGCCTTTGCCGATCAGACTCTGCACATGCCCGTGAGCCATTTTGGCTGGATAACAGATGGATTCCGACGGAATGGTATCCATTCCGCTCTCATACAGCTTCTTGGTGGACTTCGGCGACAGTACAGTCCGGTAGCGCAGAGAGGTGAAGAAGGTATGCCAGAACGGATAATTCTCGAACATATTCATCGTCCGTGGAATTCCGACCGTGCCCCGTACCGCCGCTTCTTCAGGCAATCCCTCATAATCGAAGAAACGTTCATATTTATACTGCATCAGATTCGGCAGCGTATTCTTCTCTTTCTTGCCGCCTGCCCCGCGCTCGCAGCGGTTCCCGGTCACGTGGAAGCTCTTGTCCGGGAAGCGGCTGATGGTCAGCGCGCAGTTATTGGCACAGCGGCTGCAGCGGCCGGGAGAGACTGAGTATTGGAATGTCTGCAGCTCTTCAGGTCCCAGAATAGTGCTAATCCCTTCCGGGCCAGCCTGTTCTTTGGCAATCAGCGCACAGCCGTAGGCGCCCATAACGCCGGCAATATCAGGTCTGACCACGGTTCTCCCGGTCAGCTGCTCGAAGGCCCGCAGTACGGCTTCATTGTAGAAAGTGCCGCCCTGAACAATAATGTTGCGGCCCAAATCCTCAGGATTGCGGATTTTGATTACCTTTTGCAGGGCATTCTTGATAACTGAATAGGCAAGTCCGGCCGAGAGATCGGCCAGAGACGCGCCTTCCTTCTGTACCTGCTTCACCTTGGAATTCATGAACACGGTGCAGCGTGATCCCAGATTCACCGGCTTGCTGGATTCGAGCGCCGATTGCGCGAACTCCTCAATGCCAAGCTCCAGCGCGGAAGCGAAGCTCTCCAGGAAGGAGCCGCAGCCTGCCGAGCAGGCTTCATTAAGCATCAGGCTGTCGATAGCGCCGCCGCGGATCTTGATACACTTCATATCCTGGCCGCCGATATCGAGGATAAAGTCTACTTCCGGCATGAATTTGGAGGCCGCTTTATAATGCGCTACCGTCTCCACTTCGCCGCCATCTGTCCGCAGTGCGGCCTTGACCAATCCCTCGCCGTAACCGGTAGCATAAGCTCCGGCGATGTAGCAGCCCTCCGGCAGAATCCGGTAGATTTCCTTCAGCGCATCCGTAACAGACTGCAGCGGATTGCCTTTATTGCTTCCATAGGAAGTGTATAGAATCTCATCCGCCGACCCGGTAATCACCAGCTTTGTCGTTGTAGAGCCGGCATCAATGCCGAGATAAATAGGTCCGCGATAGGCGGATAGCTCGGAACGCGGTGCTGTCGCTTGGCCGTGGCGGAGTCTGAACTGCGCCAGATCATCCGCAGTCTCAAACAGCGGTGCCAGTTCGGCATCCTCCGCACGGTCCAGCGAGAAGTCCACGGAAGCAATCCGCGAGATCCAGCTAGACAGCGGCAGGAACAGGGGATCCGACTGCGCAAGCGCCGAACCGATCGCTACAAAATATTGTGAATGCTCAGGGAACAGTATGTCGCCTTCCTTAAGTCCCAGCGTATCCGCAAAACGGTCGCGGAGTGCAGACAAGAACGTCAGCGGTCCGCCCAGAAAAGCCACACGGCCGCGGATCGGCCGTCCGCAGGCAAGTCCGCTGATCGTCTGGTTCACAATGCTCTGGAAGATGGAGGCCGCCACATCCTCGCGGCGTGCTCCTTCATTAAGCAGCGGCTGCACATCACTCTTGGCAAATACCCCGCAGCGTGAAGCGATTGGATAGATCCGTTCATGCTTCACTGCAAGCTCATTGAGCCCGCCGGGATCGGTCTGCAGCAGCGAGGCCATCTGATCGATGAACGCTCCGGTACCGCCAGCACAGGCGGTATTCATCCGCTGCTCAATGCCGCCGCTGAGATAGATAATCTTGGCATCTTCCCCGCCAAGCTCAATCGCTGTATCGCACTGCGGAATCCGTTCGCTGATCGCCTTGGTGCAGGCAATGACCTCCTGGACAAACGGAATCTCCCCCAGTTTGGATAGTGATAAACCGGAGGAGCCGCTTACAGTGAGTGCTGCTTCGCTATCCGGGAACCGGTCCTGTACATCGGACAAGAGAGATAGCGCCGCTTTTTTTATATCGCTGAAATGACGCACATAATCTTGATAAATAATTGTATCCCGCTGCATAACAACCAATTTGGCCGTAGTTGATCCGACGTCAAGCCCAATACGCAGTATTTTCATGCCATCCCCCATGCCTTGCTCCAAATTTGAAGTAATATGAGGCAACTATATCATGAGAGAGGCTGACCAAAGCTGTTAAAAAAGTAACAGACAAATACAATTAACTCCTAGCATACTTAATTATTTCACGATTTGTTCTAATGCGGCCTCCACATGGCCCTTGACCCGGACTTTTCTCCATTCCGCGATCAGAATTCCTTCTTCGTCAATCAGGAAGGTGGAGCGCACAATGCCCATAAATTCTTTGCCGTAGAGCTTCTTCAGCTGCCACACTCCGAATAATTCGCTTACCTTATGCTCCTCATCGGACAGCAGGGGGAATGGCAAACCGTTCTTCGCGATAAATTTGCCGTGTGAGGCGAGATTATCGGGGCTGATTCCCAGCAGAACCGCTCCATGGGCTGTAACCCTGTCATGGGCATCACGGAAATCGCAGGCTTCCTGCGTGCAGGCGGGTGTCATATTCTTGGGATAGAAGTAGAGCAGGACTTTCCTGCCGCGATACTGGCTTAAGCTGATTTCCTGCCCTGTGGAAGCGGGGAGCGTGAAGTCCGGAACCGCTTGTCCAAGCTTGATATTCATTTAATGTTCACTCCTTATGGATATGGCTGATGATTCGGAAATTGCGTGTATTCCCAAAAGAAATTATAATGTAGAGAATGTGAACCGGAAAGGAAGAACGAAATGCCGCCAAGAAAGAACCGGCACGCAAAAGCCGGCAAATCAAAAAAGAAGACGTTGCTCTGGACTCTGGCAATCATACTCCTTCTAATTATCGGAGGTCTGGTTTATTATTTCACCGCAATCTACAACCAGCTCGACAACCTGCACAAGACAGGTGAAGATTCTCCGTTTGCCAATGTGCCAACAGCCTCGGCGGAAACTGTTCAGCCCCCCGAATGGGAAGGTACAGAGCCTGTGAACATCCTGCTTATGGGTGTCGATGCG
Source organism: Paenibacillus sp. FSL H8-0259 (assembly GCF_037963255.1). NCBI lineage: Bacteria > Bacillati > Bacillota > Bacilli > Caryophanales > Paenibacillaceae > Paenibacillus > Paenibacillus sp. FSL H8-0259. The sequence goes on along the minus strand of NZ_CP150147.1, from coordinate 774,932 downwards.
CGCGGAGTGAAGAAAGGCGAGGTCCCACGTTCGGATACCATGCTGGTTGCCTCATTAGACCCGGTCAAGAAAAAATTCTATGTCTTCTCCATTCTTCGCGATACTTATATCCCTATCCCTGACCACGGGACACAGCGGATCAATGCTGCAATTACCTATGGACCCAATACGGCGATGCAGACGGTAAGCGACCTGCTCGGCATCCCGATTCAATATTATGTGTATACCGATTTCCAGGGCTTCATGAAGCTTGTAGATGCCGTTGGCGGTGTCGACTATGAGGTTGAGAAAGACATGCACTATACTTCCAAGGCGGACGGGCCTGAGTTCGATATTGATCTCAAAAAAGGCTTCCAGCACCTGGATGGCAATATGGCGCTGCAGTACGTGCGCTTCCGCCATGACGCCACTTCCGATTTCACCCGGACGGAACGCCAGCGCGGATTCCTCAAGGCCGTGGCGGACAAGGTGATCAGTACCACTTCTATTATTAAGCTGCCCACGATTCTGTCAGAGGTTACGCCTTATATTGATACCAATCTTACCTTAAGTGATATGTGGAAGCTGGGGAGCGTCGGCTATGACAGCTCCATGGGCGGCAGTGCGCAAATCCCGCCGATGGAGCTGATCAGAGAGAAAACCACCAAGGATGGCTCCCAGGTCATCGGCTTCACCAGTGATGAAGATCTGAAGCAGTTCGTGCAGGATACAGTCACTGCGCCGGATCCTACTCCGACTCCTGAAGCAGAGGCTTCCCCGGGCAGCAGCCCTTCCGCTACACCGGGATCTAACTAGAATACAATATAACCATGCTTGGCACACAGGGGCGGGCGGACAGCGGGATACACCGCCAGTTCGCCCTTTCCCTTGCGCCTCCGGCATACGAAAGGATGTTATTCCATGAACCGCAGCACATCAGAACATTTATACCAGGAAGCTCTGCAGCATATCGTCGGAGGCGTCAACAGCCCCTCCCGTTCCTTCAAGGCCGTAGGCGGCGGCGCTCCCGTATTCATGAAACGCGCCGGAGGCTCCCGCTTCTGGGACGAGGACGGCAATGAATATATTGATTATCTGGCCGCCTATGGCCCGATCATTACCGGACATGCCCACCCGCATATCACCGCTGCCATTACAGAGGCTGCACAGAATGGACTGCTCTATGGCACGCCAACCCAGCTTGAAATCAGGCTGGCCAAAATGCTGAAGGAAGCTATCCCCTCCATGGACAAGGTACGTTTCGTCAACTCTGGTACAGAAGCCGTTATGACGACCATCCGCGTGGCCCGTGCCTACACGAAGCGCAGCAAGATCATCAAGTTCGCCGGCTGTTACCATGGCCACTCCGACCTGGTGCTTGTAGCTGCAGGCTCTGGACCGTCTACGCTGGGCATCCCGGACAGTGCAGGCGTTCCGGCCAGCATCGCCCAGGAAGTCATCACTGTACCCTTCAATGATCTGGACGGGCTACGCGCGGCGCTTAAGCAGTGGGGCGAAGATGTGGCTGCCGTTATGGTCGAGCCGATTGTCGGCAACTTCGGCATGGTCATGCCGCATCCCGGTTTCCTCGAAGGCCTGTGCAAGCTGACGCATGAGAACGGCTCGCTTGTCATTTATGATGAGGTCATCACCGCTTTCCGTTTCCATTACGGCTCCACCCAGACCTATGCAGGTCTTGCGGGCCATGAGGATATCATTCCCGATCTGACTGCACTGGGCAAAATCATCGGCGGCGGGCTGCCTATCGGCGCTTACGGCGGACGTAAGCATGTCATGGAGCAGGTCGCTCCGCTGGGTCCGGCATATCAGGCCGGAACGATGGCTGGTAACCCAGCCTCGATCTCGGCAGGGATTGCCTGCCTTGAGGTGCTGAGTGCCGAGGGTGTGTATGACGAGATGGAACGGCTCGCTATCCGCCTGACTGAAGGGCTGCAGGAATCTGCCGGACGGCACGGCATTCCACTGACCATCAACCGGATACGCGGTGCATTCTCTACGCATTTCTGCAATCATCCGATTACCAATTACGATGAAGCGCAGGATACCGACGGTGAAATGTTCGCCAGCTTCTTCCGCCATATGCTGAACCGCGGCATTAATCTGGCGCCTTCCAAATATGAAGCGTGGTTCCTGACCACTGCCCATACGGACGCCGACATCGATATTACGCTGGAGGCAGCAGAGGCCTCGTTCGCGGCTATGGCAGCGGAGCAGCAACAGCATTAATATACTCTAGATAAAGAGGCTGGCCCCAAAGGGGCCAGCCTCTTTTCACACCCAATATACCGTGCAGGTTCCTTAGAAATCAATCTGCTTGTCCAGAGTGACTTCCTTATGGCGCGGACGTCTAAGTCCTCTGCCGTCAGGGACCAGTGAGAATTCAATGGAATCCAGCGCTTCCGGCAGCGGGGGCCAAATTAGAAACCGCATCTCTACCTGGGCACCGCCGCCCCGGCCACCATGCATCTGCACCTCATATTCAGCCTCTCCCAAAATTGCGAGTGTAAGAGGGGCTTCGATGCTGACGCTTTCTACGGCCGCTGTCAGGCACTTGATCTCGACCGAGAGAATACTCAGGTTCTCATACTGCATGGAATGAGTAAGAGCATATTCGAAATCCCCATCCCGTGTTGTCTTCATGATCGGAAGCACTCCGCGCAATTCACCCGGCTCTTCCCAAAAGTGGCGTCTGGGCACCGATTCATTCAAGCTGCCCAGTACAAGCGATATTTCCGAAAGCTCCAGCCCCAGTTCAGCAGACCATTGCTGTATCATCTCCGGATCCGGAAACAGCTGTTTCCCTTCCGCGACCGACTTCCTCTGCTGTACTAATCTTAGAATCTGCTCATCAATCTGCTTCGCTTCATCGTTGTATACATTCTGCAAGCCTCTTATGGCTATTCTGTTCCACTCCAAACCGCTTCACTCCCGATTTCAGATTGAAATGATCAGCTCCCGCCGCTCTTGCGCTGTCCATACATGAACAGCGCAGCAACCGCGAGCGGGGTCACCAGCCTTACTGCGAGCGGCATACTGCCTCCCGCAATAGCGACAACCACATAACTTACAACGATGGCCGCTTCCGCCATGATGTGCTTGTGGAATATACCTTTTCTAATCCTGTAGACAAAAACCAGCGCAATGACAAGTGCCAATCCTATATATAGAAGGGTTAGCGGCAATCCTTGAATATCCATCATTACCCCTTGCTCTTCTGTTCATACAGGCTGCGGATTTCCACATCCTGCGGAAGCTTGAACGGATTCTGCTGATTGATCCGGTCATAGAACATGATCCCGTCCAGATGATCCATCTCATGCTGAATCACGATCGCCTGATAACCCTTGAATTTCTGGGTAATTACCTGACCGTTCAGATCAAATCCCCGAACCTTCACCGTCTCATACCGCGGCACAAAGCCGTGTACAGGCCGGTCCACGGACAGGCAGCCTTCGCTCTCCGGTAAATACACCATCGCCAGAGAATGGCTGATGATCTTGGGGTTCACCCAGGTATACTCTACATTCTTGCCGTTATCGTCCTTCAGGCACATCACGAACATCCGCTTCTTCAGCCCCACCTGATTGGCGGATAAGCCTACCCCTGAACGGAGCTTATGTTTGGCAGACATTTCGGCATCCTGGCTGTTCTTCAGGAACTGCATCATACACTTCAGCGCCTCGCGGTCTTCCTCCTGCAACGGCAGCTGCACGGGTTCTGCTACCGCACGGAGTACGGGATCCCCTTCACGCACGATATCATCCATCGTGATTATATATCCGGCATTATATTTTGTACTAGACAACTGCGTTCATCCACCTTTGCCTTACGGGCCTGATTTTATTATGCAATATTGATATATTATGCTGGATTATGGATTAATGAAAGCTGTCCGCAGCTTGCTGCTGTAATTCACATCGAAGCCAAGCCCGGCAGCGAGCGCGGCGAGCGGCAGGTACGTTTTATCCTCTTTGCCGACCTTTTGCAGGAATGCCGGGGTATCAATCGCTACATCCGTTCCGTTCACCTTAATCGTCTTCGAGCCAATCGTAATTACCACGGTTCTTCCGCCGTAAATAATCGTCGCGCTGGATGTTTTGTTATCCCATTTACCAGTTGCGCCTACCGCATTCAGAATGTCCTTCAGCGCCAGGAAATTCTGTCCATTCTTCAGAATGGGCTTATTGGGAGTGTTAAGCGTGGTCCCATTCACTACAATTGACATCGGTGCGGAGGCAGAAGTCATCACTGCAGCTGCCGGAGTAAGGTATTCCCCCCACTGCAGCTCTGCGAACACCGTGGCGATCCGTTCATAGCCCAGCTGCGTCGGATGGAAGTCTGCCGCTCCAGCCCCGATAATATGGGTGAGCGATCCCTCTACACCGGCAAACTTGGCGGCTACATGGGCTACCTTTACAGGTGCTCCCGCCTGGTTCAGGGTAGCTGCAATATTCTCGGCGGCTACTGTAAACTGTGCAGCGGCACTCATCAGCTTGTCATACGAAGCACCCAGGGCAATTCTGGGAGCAGGCTGATATTGATCGGCCAGCAGAATCGTTGCCAGGGGATTCACGGCCCGGATATTGTCCAGTGCCGATTTCACATTGCTGCTGTACGCCGCGAGGCGTTCCGCAAGCTGGGCTGTGAAGTCAGCCTCCGTTAGTGTCTTAACATTCAGAAACAGACTGCTGACATCATTGCCGCCTATAGTGAGCGTAATCAAATCCGCTGCAGCAAGCTCCGTTCTAATCTGCGGCGTCATAGCGGCAAACTGGGCGATGCGCGGATCAGGCAGCCCCGGCTGGATTGCCTCTGCCGTAGTTGCGATGCCGTCTTTGATGGATGCGGTATACTGAAGCAATCCGGATGTCTTCAGACCTAATATACCGTAATTGCTTAACGTGCTTCTGCCATGATACCAGCCCTGCTCCAGTAATCTCTCGGCATATCCGTACGGCTTCACACTGGAATCAGTCATCCCCGGCTCATATCCGGCAGTAATGGAATCTCCAAGTGCCACGATGCGAAAGACATCCTGCTCCGGGGCCGTCGTAACGGCTGCTGCAGCGGCACCGGCAGGGCCTGCATGCACATTAATTAATACAGCGAACAGCAGCAGCCCGCTAGTTCCGGCTGATATGAATCTTCTCCATGTCTTCAGCATCGTATTCCCCCTAAATTAGTATAATTCCATTCTAACACCCAGCCACGCTGCGCAAAAGAGCGGTTTCCCGATTGTTCGGAAAACCGCTCCTGAGGCTTGCTGCGGCTTACTGCTCTCCGCTGCCGGATTCTGTAGAATTCTTATGGCCGCCCGCGCTAGACGGGCCGCTGATTTGTTCAGAACGCTGCACATATTTATCATACCGGCTGTCCAATTCGTAAGCGATTTTGCGGTATCGGCGCGTTTCTTCAACTATAGGATCAAGCGTAGTCTGTATCCGGATCTCATACTTGGGCGAAATCTGGCGGATTTCCTTGGCCTGCCGGTCATCCGGCTCCATCTCGCCATCTTCCAAAAGCTCACTCAGTCTGCGCTCCAGATCATCATTGTCACTCATGGCAATGCCGCCTCCTTACTGCTTCTTGAATCCCGTGGCATCAGCTGCCTGCAGGGAGTTCACCAGATAATCATGTATCCGTCCATTACTCGCCACCACATGGCGTGTACTGATATCGTAGGGATTGCCCTGGGTATCAGTGACTTTCCCGCCGGATTCCAGCACCAGCAGCACGCCTGCCGCACAGTCCCACGGACTCAGGCCCACTTCCCAGTAGCCGTCCACCCGGCCTGCCGCAACATATGCCAGGTGCAGCGCTGCCGAGCCACCGGCGCGAACGCCGCGCACCTGCGGCAGAATCTGCTGCAGTCCGGCCATATTGGCAGGCTGGGCGAATACCCGGTCCGGCGGAAAGCCCATGGCAATCAGACTGCTTCCAGGCTCCGTCTCCGCTGACACGGCGGTAGGAATCCCGTGCATATACGCACCCTTGCCCTTCTCGGCAACGAACATTTCGTCACGGATCGGATCATAAATAACACCGACTGTCAGCTCCCCCTTAACGACGAGGGCTATTGAGACACAGTAGAAAGGAAAGCCGTGTACGAAATTGGTAGTCCCGTCAATGGGATCAACGATCCACAAATACTCATGCTCCCGCGCTTCATCCAGGGCGGCAGTCAGCGCGTCCGCTCCCGGCTGAATGCCTTCCTCCCCAAGGATGGCATGGTCGGGATAATGGGTCAGGATCAGCCGGCGGATCATTTGCTCCACACCTTTATCGACCTCTGTAACCAGATCCTGGGCGGATGTCTTGCTGCCCAGCTCCTTCACCTGGCCTTGTCTGCTCTTGATCCATTCCCCCGCTTTGGCTGCAGCATTAATTGCCGCCGCCGTATGTCCCTTGCTTGTAACTACATAGGGTTCCCGTTCATTTCGGTTATCAGGACTTACAGGACTCATCTCTTCACTCCGCTTTCTTTGAGCATGATCGTTCTCCCATGGAACGCTGTTACGCGCAGGACGTCAAATTGCTGCTCAACTTTCATTCAACGTACCCTATTTCCGCCCACTTATCAAGTTAATACTGGCACCGTAATAAGGCCTAATCCCCTTGTTTGTTGCCTGTTATGCTTGTATATTCACGCTGGCTCCGTTTAGTACCGTAATTCCGTTCCCGCCCTGTGCAAGCTCCTTCATGGCCTCCATCAGGCCAAACAAGGCTCCGTCCTTGAGCTTCGCTTCGATCATGACATCCACTGCCGGGGTATCTGCGGCGATCCGCTTCAGAAAAGCAAACAGCGGAGCCGGCTCCACACCGTCGGCATGGCTCCGCGGATCGGACGGGCTGCGCGGGCTGGAGACATGAATCTTCGGTGGCAGTACTTCCCCGGGCAGGACATCCTTCCGGGCCAGACTGCTTGTCCATGTCTTCTGGATCTCCGGCCACAGCTCCCAGGGAAGCTCGCCTTCGTTGTTGACCCATTGATGATGGATATCCAGCACCATCGGCAGTCCGAGGCTCCGGCTAACCTCCAGTGTCTCCACCGCATTGAACGTCTTGTCGTCATTCTCCAGCGTCATCCGTTCCCGGAGTGCAAGCGGAAGCGCGGAGCATTGCTCACAGAAACGCGCCGCAGACAGAGGCTTGTCCCCATAAGCACCGCCAATGTGGATATTGCTCTTGGCGGTTGCCGGCAGCCCCATGGCCTCAAGCATATCGGCATGATGCTGCAGGTCGCGGATCGAGCTTGCGAGCACCTCGGGACGCGGAGTGCTCAGAACCGTGAAATGGTCCGGATGAAAGCTGACCCGCATGCCGTGCTTCTTCACATAAGTGCCCACCTCAGCGAACTCCTCCGCCAGTGCGGACAGCGGATGCCAATCCGCCAGATCAGGATGGGTCGCCAGCGGAATCAGCTTGGAGGTCAGGCGGTAGACCATAATATCCGAGCCTGCATTATGCTTCAGCAGGCGGAGTGTATTATGCAGATTGATCCGTGCGATTGATTCCAGCTTACGCAATCCGGCTTCCCGGTCGCCCAGCTTGTTAAAGCTTGCCATAGTCATTGTCTTAGAGGGTGAGCAGTCCGGGATGACAGTAGACATGGCGACATAGCCGAAGCGGACAATCATCCTTCTTCTCCGAAGAACATTTCGTAGGCAAGGGCCGTCTGTACCCGCGACTCTTCCTCATTCAGCTTGCGTACCAGATCCATCTCCACAGCTGTAACCTCATTGCCCTGGAAGTTGATTTCAGCAATGGAAGCAGAAATTTTGACGATCGCTACAGCAACATTCTCCGGATTGTAGGCGATGACCTTCTGGCCGGTCGGGTATACACGGAAGCCCTGCTTCACCATTTTGGTTCGTCCGTACTCCAGCAGCTCATATAGCTCCTGTTCATTCTTGAATTTGCACACTGAATTGAATTCTGATTGAAACCCCATGCTTCTCTCTCCTTCCCGGCCGGAATGCTCCCGCCGATCACCATATGTTATTCGTTATCGTACTTAAGCCCTTGTCTGAACTGGTACCGCTCCAGCGCCAGCCCGATCATCCGGTCCAGCAGCACCTGGTAGGATACGCCGGTCTCGCGCCACAGCAGAGGATACATGCTGAACGGGGTGAAGCCGGGCATTGTATTCACTTCATTAATGAGAATTTTGCCGTCAGACTTCCGCAGGAAGAAATCAGCCCGGGTAATGCCGCTGCCCTCAATGGCCTTGAAAGCCAGCAGTGCCGATTCGCGCAGGCGGTCTGCCACCTCGGGATCGACAGGTGCCGGGATCAGCATCTGCGATTTGCCGTCCGTGTATTTGGCCGCATAATCATAATATTCGCCGGAAGAGACGATTTCACCCGGAACTGAGGCTTCTGGCTCTTCATTGCCAAGTACGGCAACTTCTACCTCACGGGCATCGATGAATTCCTCGATGATGACCTTGGTATCATAACGGAAGGCGTAATCAACAGCCTTGATCAGACTTTCTTTGTCGGCTGCTTTGGAGATGCCTACGCTGGAGCCAAGGTTGGCCGGTTTCACGAATACCGGATACCCCAGCTTATCCTCTACACCAACGATCAGCTCATGGCTTTTGCTTTTCCAGTTAGCAGCATTGAAATAACAATATTCACATTGCTCGAGCCCTGCCTCGCCGAACAGCTTCTTCATGACAACCTTATCCATACCTGCCGATGAAGCCAGCACACCTGCGCCAATGTACGGAATATTCGCCATTTCGAACAGCCCCTGGATGGTACCGTCTTCCCCGTTCGTACCATGCAGCAGCGGGAACATCACATCCACAATGGAATCTCCGCCGCTGAGACCGCTGAATAACGCATTCAGGGCCATCCCCATATCACCGGAAGCTCCGGACAGCTTAAGCTCTTCAATTCCGCTGAATGGAGCCTCCAGGGCTGCCCCTACCTTCCACACTCCCTGTTTGGAAATGTAGAATGGAATAATTTCATATTTATCGTAGTCAAAAGCGTTCATAACCGCATAAGCCGTCTGGAGCGATACCTCATGCTCTCCGGATTTGCCGCCGTACACTAGTCCTACGGTCAATTTAGCGTTCCCCATGCCCTAACCTCTTTCTGAATTATAAGTAGTCATTAATATGAAAAAAACGGTAGGCCGTGCGGTCCGTCCAGGCGTAGGAATCCTTGTAATCCCAGAAGCGGTGGCGGCTGCTCACCGTCCGGGCGTTCACCAGCGGCATGCCTCCCGCATCAAAGGCGGTAACAATCGTGCTGTGCTGGTAATGTCCGTTGCCGTCCCAGTCGTATTGGATCACATCGCCTAACATCAGCTGCTCCGGCCGCTCGACAACTTCAGCGCGCAGACCGCTGCTGCGGCTGCCGCTCAAATAACGCTGCAGGCTGTCTGAAACCGCCCAGCTGAAGCTCCACCATTCCTGTGCCCCGTTGTAGCCCTTGTACCACCAGCCCGTTTCTCTTTTACCAGTATAGTTGATAGGTGCTCCCCCTGCAAAGAGACATTGGGAGACATAATTGGTGCAGTCCACCTCGAAAATCTCGAACTCCGGATTGCCGTCCTTCCACCAGCGGTCGGCATACGCCGCCGCCTCTTCGCGGCGGTAGCGGACCTCTCTTGCGCCGCTCACTCCGCGCAGGACCCTGCGGTTCAGCAGCGGCTGGGATGGCCGCGGTGAAGGCAGCACCTCCCCCCACTGCGACAGCCGCAAGGCAGGCTCAGTCTCCACCACTTTGCGCACAGCATTCCGCTCGGGAACACTGCGCTCCACGTTGATTATCTCCCAGTCTCCACCTTTCCGCACAAAGGTCAGCCGCTCGGACTCAATCACATCCTCGCGGTGAGTCATTCCGCCCTTCTCATAATAGAATGCGCTGTGCAGCGCCACATCGGCGACCACCTCGGCGGGATTCTGCCGCACGGTACGCAGTGTCCTGACGCCTGTTTCCCCGCGCAGCGGAGTGATCCCCCGCTGGCTGTACCACTGCGCAATACGGCGGAAGCGTGTACGCTGTTCGTCCAGGAACCGCGGATCCTTGATTGTGGTTTGGCGCGGTTCAATTCCAGGTGCAACCCGCCCCTTGTTCAGCTGATCCACATAGACATAGAGACTTTTCTTCCACTGCTGCTCCATTCATTCTCCGCCCTTTCGTTCAAATATAAGAATTTATAGGCTCTGGCACTATAAATAATCCTTCTATTTCCCGCTGAAACTGTGCCGTCCTTTTGAAGGGCGGCATAGCCGTTCCCCTTCCCGTTTTGGCTGCTGTCCTATGTAGTCCTATGTATATGAAGGATTGCCTGCCGCTATACAGGACAGGAACGATTTAACTACATTTGAATCCGGGAAACCATCCGCTCCAGGCATGGCTGGAAATAGGCGGAAACGGCTTTGCAGCATGAAGCATATAAATTTCTGGATAAACGGCATTTTCGCTCCATTTAGCGCAGTTTCAACCTCTTACAAACCTTCCATGAAGAAGGAAAAAAAACTTTACTCCCCTCTTTGCAACCGTTATACTTAAAGTATAGGAAATATGAAATGTAGTTTCACCAGATGAAACGAGGAGGCGCATATATGCCAAGCAAGGACCATTTCTCACTGGCTAAGAACCTGGAATCAGGCGGCAAAACTTATCGCTACTATCATTTGAACTCGCTGGAAGAACAAGGCGCGGGCGACATTTCATCCCTGCCATTCTCCATTAAGGTATTACTTGAAGCTGCTGTCCGCCAGTATGACGGACGGGCAATTACAGAAGAGCATGTGAAGCAGCTGGCCGGCTGGTCCGGCGGCATTGACCGTAATAAAGAAATCCCTTTCATTCCGGCCCGGATTGTATTGCAGGACTTCACCGGCGTACCGGTAGTCGTTGATCTTGCCGCAATGCGCGACACCGTCAAGAAAGCCGGCGGCGACCCTAAGAAGATTAATCCGCTTGTGCCGGTTGACCTGGTTATTGACCACTCGGTTATGGTCGATGCCTTCGGAACTGCCGACGCACTGGAATATAATATGAACGTTGAATTCGAGCGCAACGAGGAACGTTACCGCTTCCTGCGCTGGGCGCAGACTGCCTTTAACAACTTCCGCGCAGTTCCCCCGGCAACAGGGATTGTGCATCAGGTTAACCTGGAGTATCTGGCTTCTGTAGCCACTACCAAGACTATTGACGGCGAAACGGTCGTATACCCAGATTCCCTGGTCGGAACCGACTCCCACACCACAATGATTAACGGCCTTGGCGTGGTCGGCTGGGGTGTAGGCGGGATTGAAGCGGAAGCAGGCATGCTCGGACAGCCGCTTTATTTTGTGACACCGGATGTCGTGGGCTTCAAGCTGACCGGCAGTCTGATGGAAGGCGCCACTGCTACCGACCTGGCCCTGACCGTTACCCAAATGCTGCGCAAGAAAGGCGTAGTCGGCAAATTTGTCGAATTCTACGGTCCTGGTCTGGCTAATATCAGTCTGGCGGACCGCGCGACCGTAGCCAATATGGCACCTGAATATGGGGCTACGATCGGCTTCTTCCCGGTAGACGACGAGACGCTGGCCTATCTGCGCAGCACCGGACGCCCGGATGAGCTGGTTGAGCTGGTAGGCGATTACTATAAAGCGCAGGGGATGTTCCGCACCGCAAGTACGCCGGACCCTCAGTTCAGCGATATCATCGAGCTGGATCTTGCCTCTGTAGTGCCCAGCCTGGCCGGACCGAAACGTCCGCAGGACCGGGTCGAGCTGACCCATATGAAGGAGAACTTTGAAGGCATCATCCGTACACCAATCGATAAGGGCGGCTATGGCCTCAGTGATGAGAAGATTGCCGAAGTCGTGGAAGTGCAGCACAAGAACGGCAGCACCAGCAAGCTCAGCACAGGAGCTGTTGTAATTGCGGCCATTACCAGCTGTACGAATACCTCCAACCCAAGCGTTATGCTGGGAGCGGGACTGCTCGCCAAGAAGGCTGTGGAACGCGGACTGACCAAACCCGGTTATGTCAAAAGCAGCCTGACGCCCGGATCGCTGGTCGTTACGGAATATCTGCAAAAGGCCGATCTCCTGAAGCCGCTGGAAGCGCTGGGCTTCTATCTGGCCGGATACGGCTGCGCCACCTGTATCGGTAACTCCGGCCCGCTGCCGGATGAAGTCAGCCAGGCCATTACAGAACATGATATGACCGTTGCCGCTGTTATATCCGGCAACCGTAATTTCGAGGGCCGCGTACATGCCCAAGTCAAAGCCAACTATCTGGCTTCACCGCCGCTTGTGGTAGCCTATGCGCTCGCTGGTACCGTTAATATTGACCTGAAGACCGAGCCGCTGGGTTACGATCCGCAGGGCGAGCCTGTCTTCCTGGCCGATATCTGGCCTACTACTGCCGAGATTCGCGAAGCTATAGGACTCTCGCTAAGTCCGGAAATGTTCCGCAGCAAATATGAGAATGTCTTCACGGCTAATGAGCGCTGGAATTCCATTCCGGTACCGGAAGGCGAATTGTATGAATGGGATGATAATTCCACTTACATTCAGAATCCGCCATTCTTCGAGCATCTGGCAGACGGTGTAGGCGACATCAAGGATATCCGCAGCTCGCGTGTTCTGGCGCTGCTGGCCGATTCCGTCACCACGGACCATATCTCACCAGCCGGTAATATCTCCACCTCCGGTCCGGCCGGAGAATATCTGCGTAATCATGGCGTAGAACGTGCCGACTTCAACTCCTACGGCTCGCGCCGCGGGAACCATGAAGTGATGATGCGCGGTACCTTCGCCAACATCCGGATCCGCAACGCCGTTGCTCCGGGAACAGAAGGCGGGGTAACCACCTTCCTGCCGAGCGACGAGGTGATGTCGATCTATGACGCATCCATGCTGTATCAGTCGGCCGGTCAGAACCTGATCGTCATTGCCGGCAAGGAATACGGAACCGGCAGCTCGCGTGACTGGGCCGCCAAGGGCACGCTGCTGCTGGGAGTCAAAGCCGTCATCGCCGAGAGCTTCGAGCGGATTCACCGCAGCAATCTCGTCGGCATGGGCGTACTGCCGCTGCAGTTCCAGGAAGGCCATGGCTGGAGCAGTATGGGCCTGACCGGACGTGAGACCTTCGACATTACCGGTCTCGACAACTATGTACTACCCGGTCAGGAGCTGACCGTCACCGCCACACGCGAAGACGGAACCCAGTTCGACTTCCCGGTCATTGCCCGGCTCGACAGCACCGTTGACATCGACTACTACCGTAACGGCGGTATCCTGCAGACGGTGCTCCGCCAGATGCTGGCTGATGCCACAGCTTCGGAAACGGCTCTGCCGGTAGAATAATTGTATACACAGGCTTAAATATCACAAAAGCTGCGCTGGTATCAGATATTGATCTGACACCGGCGCAGCTTTTTATATGCAGATTTGCAGATAGCTTCATTATTTCAATAATGGATTATTTCACGGACAGCAGGCTTGTTGTGATGAAATCCAGCTGTGCCTCCAGGGACACCGGATCATTATACGTGTCTGCATCCGGGTTAAGCTGGAATACGTTGCCTGCTTTGACCGCAGGCAGGCCTGACCAAAGCGGATTGTCATATACAATCTTAGGATCTGTAGTATCCCCTGACCATGGACAAGTGAAGATAATATCACCGGCAAAGTCCGGGAGCTTCTCCAGAGAGATGGAGGCCCAGCCCGTACCGCTGTCAATTGCCTCTTTCTGGGCCTCTGCCGGAGCCTTCAAGCCGAATTCCCCATACAGAATTTCGCCGCCGCGTCCATAGTTATGACCAAATACAAACAATCCCTTGGCGTATGGATTCAGGATCGATACAGTTCTGTCACCCACGGCAGCCTGTACCTGCGGCTTCAGTTCAGCAATCTTCGCTTCCCACTGATCTACCCAGGCTTTGGCTTCATCATTCTTGTTCGTTAGCTTACCGAAGTCCATCATCTGGTCCTTATAGTTCTTGGAGCCGTATTGAATCTGCACCACCGGAGCGATCTCCTTCAGCTTGTCGATGCCTTCCGTGCCGGTGTATACAATAATCAGATCAGGATCTAAGGCAAGGATGTTCTCCGGTGTTACATCATTGCTGAGCGACTCCACGCCATCGAGCATTCCGGCAAGATATGGATTGCCCATTGCCCCCTCCATGGCGCCTACCGGCTTAACGCCTAATGCCAGGAAATAACCCGTGTAGAACGCAGTGGTATCAACGATTCGCTGCGGATTCTTGGGTACTTGAACTTCTCCTACACTGTCTTGGAAAGTGACCATTTCTACATCAGTGGTTGAATCCGTACTGCCAGCTGTTGCAGCAGGAGCCGCCGTAGAAGAGGCCGCAGAAGAAGCTGCGGAGCCATCAGCTGCTGCAGCGGAATTGTTTGCAGAATTATTAGCGGACTGGCCGCAAGCTGCCAGCAGCAGAGCCAGAGCCAAGGTGAAAACGATAAGCACCAGACTTTTATTAGAATGTCGCAAAATAATCCCCCTATGTATGTGATATTGATAATCATTATCAATTAAAATATAACACAGCTCTTTCTCTCTGACAACTTCATTTTGTTAAATTTTAAAATTGTGCACCTGCCCTCCTGCTGCATATAACCGCAAAAAATCCCCTTTCAGCCGAAAGGGGATGGATATCCATATGGAGCAAAGCAGTTAAACCCGGCGTAATCAGATCTCGATGCGCTCAGAGTCGAGTATTCTTTTATAGACCAGAGCAATGATCTGTGAACGGTCCGTTACATTCATTTTGGTGAAAATACGGCTTAGATGATTCTTAACGGTATGCTCGCTGATAAATAAGGCACTGGCAATTTCCTTATTCGTCTTGCCCAGAATGATCAATTCAAGCACTTCCTCTTCACGCGGCGAGATTCCCCATTCTTCCTTAGGTGTCTTCAGTGCAGCGCTGTTCAGCAGCTTGACCGCCGAAACCGTTCTCCTCATTGGCTGCGCATCCGAGCGGCTGCGCAGAAACGATTGAAGGGCTGATTGCGGCTCACTGTCAATCCCCCCGGTAATATAATCATCCGTACTGTAGCGGGAGGGGTCCAGCCATTCCAGCTCCGGTTCCGCAAGCTGATCCCTATCCGCATGTTTGCCGGTATGATGAAGCACAAGTGCCAGCAGCTGTGCGGGCAGGGAAACCGACGGCTTATCCATCTCGAAATAGAAGGAAGCCAATTGATCCACCTGCTTCAGCAGAGCTATCTCTTCCTGATAGAAGCCGTATCCCTGCAGAAAATCAAGTTTGAACGGAGCCAGCAGACAGGCGTTTCTCATCCGTTCCGCTTCCCGCTCCGGCAGACCGGTGTAGCGGGCAAGCTCATGCGCCATTGAAGAGGCTTCCAGCGACAAGCGCTGCAGCTCAGGATTAGTGCTCCTCAGATAATCCCGGGTATGCTGGAGGAATACCCCCGCCTGCTTCACAAGCCTGCTATCCTTCTCGATGAGCCGGATTGCCGTGCTGGCCAGACTGGCCAGGCAGCTGGCGAATGTCAGCCATTCCTCTGCTTCACTGCGGCGTCTGAAGCCTACCGCCAGAATTCCTTTGAATACCTTCTCGGCAATCAGCGGACATTCCAGCAGCACCTGCCCCTCGGCATCCTCGTTGATAATAGCAGAGGAGAGAAAGGCTTGCGGCGAATACCGTTCCTCAATCTCCTGGACATACTGGGCAGCCGCCTCCGGGCTCCAGCCCTTCGCATGATGGCTGCCTCCCGCTGCCTCCTCAAAGTAGACGAGTACAGATGAAGGATAGAACGGCATCCCCATAATGATATCGAGCAGTTGAATGCCCAGCTCCTGCGATGATGTAGTCTGCGGCAGCAGGCACGCGGCCTCTTTAAGCCTCAGTGTAGCATCATTACGCAGGGTTTCGCGCTGCCGCAGCTTCTCCCCCCGTGAGGATAGCCCAAGCAGAGAAGCAACCATCTGGTCCTGCTGGGCATGGTCCTGTAACTGGCGGATTTCACCAAAGCCCACAGCCAACAGCAGCGCTTTTTTGCCGCTGTGAATCTGAACCGGATAACATGACAAATACTCCGGCTGCGTAATTCCGCGCTGGGTGAAGAATAACGACCTCGGATCTTTGGCAACGCCCTGCCAGTGCCGGGGCTCCCTGCCGAGAACAGCTTGTCCCAGAAATCCGTCCCCCTGCTGGAACTCGGCATTCATCAACAGATTCGCTTCTTTGCCGGCGGAATATTTCACCTTATACCTGCCTGCCTCTTCCTCTTTGGCAAAAGCATATAAATCGGCATCCGAGAACCTTCCTGCCATTTGCTGCAAAACATCCTCAATCTTCAGAAAGTCTGTTTCCAGATTGGAGAGCAGCTGTGAAACCACCATGCCGCTTCTCTGCGCCAGGGGTTTGAGTACACCGCCCGCCAGTAATTTAGACAGTATGTTTCCAAGAACGGCCAGTTTGCCCCTGATTATGCCGATACGCTCCCGGCTAAGCTCAGGCATGGCAAGCAGTTCAGTCCGTAACTCATCATAGTGGGGGTGAATCCTCATTTTGGCCTCAAACGCCTGCAGTACAAGCTCCCGGGTCCCTTCTTCCATGTATAGGCCCGACCACAAATAATAAGTCTGTCCATACTCGGGAACCAGCGGACTGACCACATACTTTAGCCCTGGAACCCATTCTTCCAATACAGCAGGATGCGATAAGGGGCCCAGTCTGAGCAAAGCCGGCTCGAAAGGGCGCTGCGTCTCCTGCAAAGAACTGAACATTTTCTGATAGAATATTCCGTAAAGCGTTGGACGGGTTATTACATTCCCTGCCTGATCCGTAAGCACAATAGCCTGACTCGTGACAGAACCGAACGTATCCTGGAGCTCTTGAATTTCTCCCATCAGTGAATCGGGTATTACAGCTTTCATCCCATCACCTCATGCTCTGGATTACATTTCATATCTTTTAATAATTGTAACTAATATTTTTTAATAATAGTTCATTTTAACTAGATATACAATGGAACTGACAGGCCTGGTTAGCCTCTATTTACTAAAATTACCCCTTAATCACGGCATATAACGGGCGCCGCCGTTTCAGCCCATCATCAGCCCCATTTCAGCCGCAGCTTCACCCAGAATCACTGCATAGTCCTCCAGCGTCTCCCGCGAAAGCCGGCTGACCGGACCTGAAAGAGAGAGCGCTGCAACCACTCCCCCGGCACGCCCGGTGATAGGCACCGCCACTGCAGCCGCACCCGGTTCGCGTTCCTCGAAGCTGGTAGCATACCCGCAGCGGGTGATTTCCTTGAGCTGCTCCAGATACTGGCTCCGGTCTACAGCTTCCGGCCATGCCGGATCGGCCAGCAGCCGGACCTGCACTTCCGGCGGCGCGTAAGCGGCCAGCACCTTGCTCGATGCGCCTACAGAGAGAGGCAGCCTTGCACCGATCTGTGCCACCCGGCGGATTGCCTGCCGGCTCTGCACGGCCTGGATGCGCACGCGCTCCAGATTGTCGCGCAAATAGAGGCTGACCGTCTCTCCCAGACGGTCACGCAGCCGTTCCATCGCCGGCAGCAGCAGTACCGCCGGTTCATTCAGGGTCGGCAAATGCGTAGACAGCTCCCAGATGCGAATCCCGAGCCGGTATTTCTCCGTGCCCTCATCGCGCTGCAGGAAGCCCTTCTCCTCAAGCGTAGTCAGCAGGCGGTGCACCGTACTTTTATGCAGGCCAATCTTGGCGGAAATCTCCGTCAGACTGAGGTCATAATCATTATCCTGAGTGAAGCAGAGCAATATATCCAGCGCACGTTCCACGGCGCGTACAGTCAGTTTCCGGTCTTCCACCCTGTTCTCCCCCTCATGTGTTTCACCTCTTGAAACCCGGTTACATTATTCTTCAGATACATTCTATCTTAGTGCAAAGGTCCGAAAAAAGTCCAGCATATTCACTGTACGGTAAAGACTGGGCCGCAGTTTACAGTTACATTACAAAACCGCTGAATTCATTGACTTTGTAAGGGCATAACCATACGATTAAATATATGAAGTATTTCTGCTAATCAAACTTAAGTTCATGCTTCCGAAGCAGTTTTGCTGCGAAGTAGTCTCACAGGAAGCGGATGTTCCACAAAACTTTTAGGAGGGGACCTTATGGATCTGGCAACAAGTCACCCCGGCTCGCCGGTCTCCCGTATGCCTAACGAGGATAAGCCTAATTCCATACCTATTATTTCACTGCGGATGATACGCGTTAAGCATATTGTAGTAGCTCTGCTGTTATCTGTGTTCTTCTTCTTTTTATTCTGCTTCATCGCCCTGCACGGCTATATAGCCTGGGTGCTCTCGAATCCTACTGTAGCGCCCCTCTACTCTAACCCTTATCTTGCCAAAGGGCTGGCGTATGAGGAGATCACCTTTCCGGCAAAGGACGGCAGCCGTATTATGCAGGGTTGGTATATTCCTTCAGAGGGAGCCAAGAAGACCATTGTCTTCAGCCATGGCTACGGTGCTAACCGAGAGGAAAGCTGGGTTCCTATGTACGACCTGGCCCATTATGCGCACAGCCTGAAATTTAATGTGGTCATGTTTGATTACGGCTTCGCCTCCAAGGTCAATAAAGATATCGCTACCGGCGGCAAAAAAGAATCCCAGCAGCTTCTTGGGGCGATCGAATATGCCAAGGACAAGGGTGCAAACGAAATCGTAGTCTGGGGCTTCTCCATGGGTGCTGGTACCGCGCTGCAGGCGGGTCTCGTAACCAAAGACGTGGATGCGATGATACTGGACAGCACCTTCCTGCTGGAGCCGGATACACTCTATCACAATATCAAGCAGAATATAAATCTTCCCCGCCAGCCTTCACTGGAGATTATGGAGCTGTTGTTCCCGGTACTGAACGGTACAGGGCTGAATCAGATTCCCTATTCCAAGGTGAAATCCGAGGACTATCCGTTCCCGGTACTCTTCATGCACGGTACTATGGACGAGAAGGCACCTTATCCGATTGCCGAAGAACTGGCCGCGAACCAGACCAACCCGTACTCCGACTCATGGATTGTGGAGGACAGTCATCATGAGCTGCTGTTCCGCGAGCATCCGCGTGAGTATCTGCGCCGTGTCTCAGCATTTCTCGGCAATGTCCAGCTGGCCCGCATCAGCGGGGACAACGGAAGTCAGGCCAGCAAGTAACCACAAGCAGATACAGCAGCGTTCCTATACCTATATTGGATTAACTAAGCATGCGCAGATGTATTTCCTTATACATTCTGCGCATGCTTTTTTGGGGTTTGCTAACCATAGTGCCTTAGGCCACAACGAATACCGTTACATAAGCGGACTCTCCCGGTCATATAATGAAGCGTTGAAAATTCAGGACGGGAGGACTGCATGCTATGCAATATGTATCCGGTGCGCCGCTGCCAGTGCACATTCTAGGGGAAATTGCCTTCTGGAAAAAACAGGAGAAGGAACACGCTGGGGTTCTTATCCAGCTTACTCCAAACCTCGAGGAGCCTTATGTCAAGCTGCTCCAGGAATGGACGGTTGTCTTCCTGGCTACGGAGCAGGCGGCGTGTCAACTGCTCGGAAGCCAACAGGCTCCGGCCTTCGGCGGTCCGGGAAGCCTTGCCGCCGAAACAGAGCTGCTGCTTCATACAGCCTGCAGCCAATCCAGTGAATTCATCCGCCAGCTGAAGGCTATGGGGGAGGCTAGCCAGGCCATGAGCGCCTCCCCTCTGGCCGGGGTCGTAGTGAAGCATTTTATCTGCGAATCGGAGTATTTCCTTGCCGTGCTTACGGCTCTCAGCGCCCCGGAATATGGAGCCGGTGCCGGCATGATGCGGCAGAACCCAATAGAGCAGGATGAACCGGCTGCTGTGCCTGCGGTGTCCCTAAGTGAAGACTCTCCCCAGGAAACGGCGGCTTGGACGGCTCCTCTGTGGGAAGCCCGTGAATTGGGGCCGGTCCCGATCGGCGGGCACACACTGCCCCCGCTCCCTTATGCTTATAATGCGCTGGAGCCCTACATTGACGAGAAGACGATGATTATTCATCACGACAAGCACCACCAGAGCTATGTAGACGGACTCAATAAAGCAGAGATTAAATTGGCGGAAGCCCGGAAGAGCAACGATTATGATCTCGTTAAACACTGGGAACGGGAGCTTGCCTTTAACGGGGCGGGCCATTATCTGCACACGATCTTCTGGAACGTCATGTCCCCGCAGGGCGGCGGCCGGCCATCCGGAGCACTGCTGGATGCCATTATACGGAGCTTCGGAAGCTACGATGCCTTCAAGGCCCAGTTCACTGAAGCGGCCAATAAAGTGGAGGGCGGCGGATGGGCCATCCTGGTCTGGAGCCCGCGCAGCCGCAGGCTGGAGATTCTGACTGCTGAGAAGCATCAGAATCTGTCCCAGTGGGATGTTGTCCCGCTGCTGGCGCTGGATGTATGGGAGCATGCCTATTATCTCAAGCATCAGAATAACCGCGCAGATTATATCCAGGACTGGTGGAAAGTCGTGAATTGGCCTTACGTAGCCGAGCGGTACAGTGCCGCCCGCAAGCTGGTCTGGCAGCCTTTTTGAGGTCTTTCCCCAAAAAAGCCCGGCGGCCACTCGAAAGTGGCCGCCGGGCTTTGCCTTGCACAAGTCAGGGAATATTAGTCCCGCGTACTATTCTTTGATCAGAGCAAGAAACTCGGCCCGGGCAGCAGCATCCTCACGGAAAGTGCCCCGGGTTGCCATGGTTACTGTCTTGCTGCCGGGCTTCTTCACACCCCGGGCACACATGCACAGATGCTCTCCTTCGACAACCACCATGACACCGTGCGGATTCAGCACCTCGGTCATGATGTCGGCGATCTGGGCAGTAATGCGCTCCTGCACCTGCAGGCGGCGGCTGACCGCTTCCACGAGCCGGGCCAGCTTGCTCAGTCCGGCAATCCGCCCGCTGGGGACATAGCCAATATGCACTTTGCCGAAGAAAGGAGCCATGTGATGCTCGCACTGGCTGTAGTAGACAATATCCTTCACAATGACAAGCTCTTCATGAGACTCGTCGAAAGTTACGCCCAGCGCCTCGCGCGGATCAATCGAATAACCGCCAAATATCTCTTCATACATCCGCGTGACTCTAGCCGGTGTTTCCAGCAGGCCTTCGCGGCTGGTATCTTCACCAATCAGCTCTAATATTTTCTCAACATGATATTCGATTTGCTCACGGTTTACAGAAACCTTCCCGTTCATGTACTCCTTGATGCTCCCCATGAAATCTCCCCCTTCCGCACCCGCAGCTGATTCTTATCTATTTCCTTATCCTGATTATTTCTTCTTGCGGGCCTGTCCTTTGGCTGCCGCAGGAGCACGCCCCGGCTGATTGCCGTTCTTCATCATCTGCTGGGCACGCTGCATCTGCTTTCCGTTCAGGTTATATCCCATTTGCTTAGCAACCTTCTGCAGCATTTCAGGATCATTCTGCATCGTTGTCATTTGTCTGCGCAGATAATACACACCGATAAAGAATCCGCCGATCAGACCTACAACAAGCGTAATAATAGGCAATGCAATATTCATCTGTAATCCACCTTTGTACTCTATTGTCTGGCAATGCCCCTATTTAAGGCACGCGAATCTATCATAGCATTTCAACAACTGGACAGCAATTGGCAAATCCCGTGATTCAGAAGAGATAGTTGCCGCTTAAGCCGGGCCCTGCCTGCTCCGCTTCCAGCTGCAGAAGGCGGCTTTTGATTCCCAGACCTCCGGCATAACCGACAAGTGCGCCTCCGGCACCTATAATCCGGTGGCAGGGTACAATGACCGGAACCGGGTTGCGGTTATTGGCCCCGCCAACAGCACGTACAGCCTGCGGATTGCCGATCATGACCGCAATATCCTTATAAGAGGCGGACTCCCCGTAAGGCACGCTGAGCAGAGCCTCCCATACCTGGCGCTGAAAATCCGTTCCGCGCATATCCAGCGGCACACTGAAGCTCTCCAGCTCCCCTGAGAAATACGCTGTAAGCTGCTGCTCCGTCTCGGACAAGCTCCCGGCATCCGCATAAATCTGTGCAGCGGGACCCAGCTGCGTCTTCACCCAGCCTGCAATAGTGTCCGAGTTCGCATCATAGGTGCCGAACTTGATCATGCATAGTCCGGAAGCTGTCGCGCATAGCGTCAACGGGCCAATGATTGAATCGATCTCCTTATAATAGAGCGAAGCTTCCGCCCCTTCGCTGCTCTCTGGACGGTGATTCATTCTCCTTCCGCCTCCTTCTGCCCAAGCAGCTTGTCCTGTGCCCGGCTTAGCATTCCGCGCACCGTAACGTCCTCTTCCTTCTGCAGTGCCTGCTCCACGGCTGTGAGGGCTTCACTGCCGCCGATGCGGCTTAGGGCCCAGGCGGCAGTCCCGCGCATCTCCGGCCGCGGCTCCTGCAGCAGAATCTCGGTCAGCTTCGGTACGGCAGAAGCTTCCTTGAAATTGCCAAGCGCGATCACCGCATTACGCTGGATAGGCTTTTTGCCCCGCCATGCAGCCGAGCTGCTGCCGAATTTCTCCTTGAACTCACGGTTGCTGAGATCCAGGATCGGCATCAGCAGCGGCTTCACGATCTCCGGATCAGGAAGCAGCTGCGGGCGGTGATTCCAGTTCTTGCCGCGGTTATGGGGACAGACAATCTGGCAGGTATCGCAGCCGTACAGCCGGTTCCCTATCTTGGTCATATAGTCCTCACTGAGGAACCCCTTGGTCTGTGTCAGGTAGGAAATGCAAGCCTGGGCGTTGAGTTGTCCCGGACCGACCAGTGCGCCGGTAGGGCAGGCATCGATGCATTTCGTACAGTCCCCGCAGCCTTCCTGCACCGGCTGATCCGGAGGCAGCGGTATATTCGTCACCATTTCCCCAAGATAGATCCAAGATCCCCATTTGGGGGAGATAATCGCGCAGTTTTTGCCGCTGAACCCGATGCCCGCCCGCTCTGCAACCGCCCGGTCAACAAGAGCGCCCGTATCCACCATACTCTCCAGTACGGCATCCGGAACACGCTCGCGGATGAAGTTCTCCAGCTTCGCCAGCGCTTCACGGAGTACATGATGATAGTCCTGCCCCCACGATGCCCTGGCCAGTATGCCTCTGCGTGCTCCGGGCTCGGACTTGGGCGGGTCCTCCATTTTGGAGGGATAGGCTACAGCGATTGCAATAATAGAGAGCGGCTGCTCTCCCGACTGCAGCGCCGGAACCGTCCGCTTGTCCAGATCCGGCTCCTCGAAGCCCGAGTCGTACCCGTTGTCCCTATGTTCCTGAAGAATATTTTTTAAATATAAAAACGGCTCTGCGGTGGTGAACCCGATATCGTCAATACCGAGCGCCGGCGCAGCAGCCTTGATTGCAGCCTTGAGATCCTCCCACTTGGAAGGCGGCGGAGCATAAGGTGACTGGAAGTTAGAATTCATTTCCGCCTCTCCTTTATTATTATGTCTATACTAATCCCTTACAGGACTCTCATCTTAGCTACAGGCCACCAGATCAGGGATGCCTTCCCCACGATGCTCTCCTGTGCAACGGCGCCGAAATAACGGCTGTCCTTGCTGGCCCCGGCATGGCGGTTATCCCCCATTACAAAGTAGGTGCCGTCCTCCACAGTCAGCTGACTGAAATCCGGATCTTGAATGGCCGTATCAATATAAGGCTCATCCACTACTTTACCATTAACATATAGCTGCTGGTCCTGAACTTCCACGATATCACCGGGGATACCAATAATCCGCTTAACCAGGTACTCCTTACGGTCCGGCCCTGTACTGGGGTCATGCAGAACTACAATATCGCCCCGGCCCGGATTCCCGAAGCTCAGTGCAATCTTATTAATAATCAGCTTCTCCCCTTCATAGAGGGTCGGCTGCATGGATTGGCCAATCACAGTAGACACATTGAACACAAAAATATTAAGCAGTGACATTATCGCGAATACAATCCCCGCAGTGATGATCCACTCCCGCATATCCTTAAGCCAAATTCTTCTCGATTCGCGCTTGGATTTGTTATGGGTAACGGATCTGTATCGTTGTTTGCGGCTCCGCATGAATTCTTCTTCAAGCTCCTGGTTCATAGGCCACCTACTTGCTTCGATTGGGTTTATAAGTCCATAACAATAGAAAAGCATATCTTCCGCCCATTTGCAATGCAATGGACACTGGGAAGATATGCTTTAGTATAATGAAACAGACTATGCAGGTGTGACCTTATTCTAAAAGTACAGGCTGCACTAGTTCTCTACTCTACCAATTGTTTCCGCTTACAGCACCGTTTCAAAAAATAATTACCCGACAATGCTCAGCTTGCGTACAGATTTGAAGATCTGGTCCTCACCATAACCCATGGCCTCATACAGCGGCAGTGCGAAGGAATTGTGCTCATCAACGGCTACATAAATACCGCTGACCTTGCGTGCCTGGAATCTGTGTTCCATCGCCGATACGAGACTCTTGCCGACTCCTCTGCGGCGGTATTCAGGATGGACGGCAATGCGGAAATAACAGCCGTGGTTCTTCTCAATCGTACCAATCAGTGCGCCGATGATTTCTCCTTCATCCTCTGCAACTACAATGAGATCTGAATCCCATGAAAGCTGCCTGGAGAAGGGCTCGATCGTGCTCTCGAAACATTCTTCCGATAATGCGGTCTGCAGCAATTCAGTCACTGGAGTAACGTCGCTTAATTGAAAGGAACGAACGTGCATACTTAAAAGTCTCCCTTTTCTATGGCTTAGAATTTTACAAAAAGAAGGAGTTTCCATAACAGTGTAAAGAGGAAAAAAGCATCAAAAACCGAGGAATACCTGCTTTTAAATCTATTAAAGCACACTTTTCTCGCGATATCATCAATTTTCTTTTGAAAGCGCTTGATATGAAGCGTTTTCATTGAATATAGTTTCATTTTTTCTTGATTAAGGAAATTATCGCAGTGCAAATACTCTCTCTTAAGGAGTTTTATAACTTTAACACACCCTTAACATTTGTAGTGAGCTATGGATGAAAAAATACTTTATAAACACTATTGTTTGTTTAATGTTGCATTATTGTTCCAGATACGGTTTAATAATAAGTATCTCAACGGATATATAACCTATAAGCCACATCGGAAATAAGGGGTTTTGACGTCAAGACCGCCAAAATTCTTTATCTATACAAATTCTAATATACTCAGGAGGGATTTTTCCATGGCATTTCAATTACCGGCACTTCCTTATCCAAACAACGCTCTTGAACCACACATCGACGCTTTGACGATGGAGATTCATCACGACAGGCACCATAACACTTATGTGACGAACCTGAACGCCGCACTGGAAAAAGCACCTGAACTGCAAGACAAGAGCATCGATGAGCTGCTGACTGACCTGAACGCTGTACCTGAAGCTATCCGCACTGCTGTTCGCAACAACGGCGGCGGACATGCCAACCACACCTTGTTCTGGGAAGTTATCGGACCGAACGGCGGAGGCGCACCAACTGGCGCTCTGGCTGCTGCAATTGACAGCGAACTGGGCGGATTCGACAAATTCAAGGAAGACTTCGCTACTGCAGCTACTACACGCTTCGGCAGCGGCTGGGCCTGGCTCGTCGTGAAAGACGGCAAGCTTGCTGTGACCAGCACTCCTAACCAGGACAACCCGGTCAGCGAAGGCGCAACTCCAATCCTCGGCCTCGATGTATGGGAGCATGCTTACTACCTGAACTACCAGAACAAACGTCCTGACTACATCAAGGCGTTCTGGAACGTAGTGAACTGGGAAGAAGTAGGCAAACGTTACGAAAGCGCAAAATAAAGAACTGCGGCGTGTAAGCCGCAGCATCACGGTATAAGAAAAACCGGGAGCACCCTTGTGGGTGGCTCCCGGTTTTTTGTGCTGGGAATACGGAGGAACAGGCACCCGCGGCACACATTCCTGCGAATGCAGGTATATGTCTTAGTGCGATGCGCTATCCCTTCGGGTACATGCCTGATAAGTGGAAATTCCCTTTAATTTCCACATACCGCCCACTTTTGGTGGAATTAGAGGGATTTTTCCCTTTAATTTCACCATATCGCCCACTTTCAGCGGAATTAGAGGGATTTTTCCCTTTAATTTCCTCATACCGCCCACTTTCAGCGGAATTAGAGGGATTTTTCCCTTTAATTTCCTCATACCACCCACTTTCGGCGGAATTAGAGGGATTTTTCCCTTTAATTTCCTCATACCGCCCACTTTTGGTGGAATTAGAGAAATTGCACATTTAATTATACGATGTCGTCCGCGCAGAACAGGAAAGGTGGATAAACGGCAGCTAATTTATCTGATTTCACCTTCGAGGACGAATTCCGAATAATTAGAGAAAATCAAATGCTCTTTGTTCACTTGTTCTCCGGGATGACGCACAAGGAATGGAGCTTCCTCCGGGTTATACCCGTCCGCAATAACTGGCCTGGCCAAACTGTCTTCCTTAACCTCAGAAGCGGAGTTGCCAGACCAAACGGTTTGCCGGTACTCCCGGTTATAGCTAGCAAGACTGCATAGCCGAGCCGGATTACACGGCGCCCCCCTCCTGCTCATCAAAATAAGCGTTGAGCAGCTTGAGGAACACATTGGGAAAGGCGTAATTCGCCATGTCGCTGCGGTTGATCCAGCGTACTGCGCCTGCATCCTCCGCTGTTCCGCTTCCGTCCGCGAAGCGCTCGACGGGCCCGCTGCCATCGGCGAATAAATCGGCGGGAACGGACGCGGTGAGCCCGGCGTTGTACATGCCTTGGCTGGTGGCGGAGCGATCACCGGCACCAGCCGCACTGGCGGCGGCATAGTCTGCGGCGGCATAGTCTGCAGCGGCAACCGGTTCACCCGGGCCGGGAGCTGAGGTGCTGCCCGGATCAGCCGGGCCGGTGGCAGCCCCGGCAGCCCCGGCAGCCCCGGGTGCTGCGCCGGTGGCTGCAGCATCAGCACTGGCAGCGCCGTTCCTGGCCGCTGCGCCGTACAAGGAACGCCCTTCCGCAGCCAGCGGCAGGGCCGGGGCCTCCTCTTCCCTGCAGCGGTACACCTGCAGGGTCCAGACAATATGGCTGAATGTATGCTCCGCAGCCATCCAGTGCCCTTCAGGCCGGGCGAAAATCCCGGCCTGAAGCAGGGACCGGCGCAGCCGGTCCTGCGCTGCCGTCTCCGGCAGCAGCGCAGCGGAAGCGCCGCCCTCCGCAGGCGGCGCCGGCCAGTGCGGCAGCTCCCACATGCGGGCCAGGAGCCCGCTGGATGGCCGCTGCCGGATGAGTACCCGGCCCGCGTGCCCGCCGCGGCCCTCTATCAGGGCTGCCAGCCGCTCTTCCGGGCGAGGCGGCTTGGCCTTGGTCTTGACGGGCAGCGAGGTCTCGCAGCCCGCTAGGCGCGCTGAGCAGTGTTCCATCACCGGGCACGGCAGACAGCGCGGTGATTTCGGCGTGCAGATCAGCGCGCCAAGCTCCATCAGCGCCTGATTGAAGTGCGAGGCTTCCCCTTCGGGAATCAGCTCTGCCGCCAGGCGCTCCATTTTGACGCGGGTGGGGCCTTTGGCGATATCATCCTCAATCAGGAAATATCGGGACAGCACCCGCATGACATTGCCGTCCACAGCGGGCTCCGGCCGGTTGAAGGCAATGCTGAGAATAGCTCCGGCCGTATAAGGCCCTACTCCCTTAAGCCCGAATACGGCATCGCGGTCATTGGGAACCTGCCCGCCATACTCTTCCTTCACCTGCTTCGCGGCATGCTGCAGATTCCGGGCGCGTGAATAGTAGCCAAGCCCCTCCCAGCACTTCAGAACATCCTCCTCCGGGGCATCGGCCAGTGACTCCACCGTAGGGAACCGCTCGATGAACCGGTTGAAATAAGGAATGACCGTATCGACTCTTGTCTGCTGAAGCATAATCTCCGAAATCCAGATGTAATAAGGATTGCGGTGACGCCGCCACGGCAGATCCCGCTTCTGCCCATGGTACCACTCCAGCAAATTACGGCTGAAATATGACTTGGCTTCCTGCTGCTCGTCCTGCTGCTCATTTGTAGTCATCATTAATCTCCTTGCTTCTATATTGAATGTATCTATATTCCGCGATAAGCAGCTCGTCCCCTTATTGCGTAAAGTTTACCCGTATAAATACCGCTCTGCGAAGCCGCAGGCAGGATCCGGCACTCCGCAGCAGCTTAGTTTACCTGCTCCACTACGGCAAAGGCTGAAGCCAGATCCCCGCTGTGTGTAATGGCCAGATGGATGATATGGCGGCCGCCCGGCAGAAGCAGCCGGTCCCAGGCCGCCTCCGACAGTGAAACGACCGGTTTGCCCTGGCTGTCCGGCAGAATTTCAATATCCTGAAATCCCACCTTCGCGCCGATTCCGCAGCCCAGTGCCTTCACTACTGCCTCCTTGGCGGCAAAACGCCCCGCAGCGAATTCCGCTGCCTTCCCCTTCCGCCCTGCGGCCAGCTCAAGCTCACGCTCTGTAAGAATGCGCTGCAGAAATCCGGTTGCTTGTCCGCTTGCCAGCAGAGCCGTAATCCGGCGGATTTCCAGCACATCATTTCCGATTCCATAAATCACTATATCCACTCCTTAGCTGGACAGGCAATATGCAATTACTGTAAAAAACCGCCCTATCCTTACCTGCTTTAATAATGGTATGATCTTCATAAACATTATTCATAAACATTATCAATAATACAACCTTCAAATCCGTTTCAGATTATATAGAGAGGGGATTTACCCGATGACCCGTAATTTCCAATTGCCCGCAGGAGAAGATGCTGTACTCCGCTGCTCGCATTTCCCCGCCCGGGATAAGGCTAAGAGCCTGATTGTTATCGCCCACGGTTACAAGGGGTTCAAGGATTGGGGGATGTTTCCTTATGCTGCGGCAGCCCTCAGCCAGGAGCATGAGGTCATAACCTTCAACTTCTCACATGCCGGAATCGGCGAAGATCTGCAGAATTTCACGGAGCTTGAGAAGTTCGCCCGCAATACCTATACCCGTGAGATCAAGGATATGGAGATCCTGCTCTCTTATCTCAGCCAGCACCACAAATTCGGCAGCCTGCCGTTATTCCTGCTGGGCCACAGCCGTGGCGGCGGAGGCAGCCTGCTGTACGCGCTGGACCATCCGGGAGAGATCACCGGAGTGATCTCCTGGAACGGCATTACCGACCTCGACCTGTTCACGGAGGAACAGAAGATTGAGATGAGGCGCAGCGGCCGGACCCATGTGCTTAATGGCCGGACCGGCCAGCAAATGCCGCTGGATGCCGTGTTGCTGGAGGACCTGGAACAGCATGCCGGACGCTACAACCTGCTGGAACGGATGACAACAGCCAGCTTCCCGGCGGTTCTTATTCAGGGAAGCCAGGACAGTGAACGGCTGCGCCGGGGATCAGAGCAATTAACGGAGCTCCGCCCGGATATCCGCTGGGTGCAGATTCCCGGCGGCAACCACACCTTCGGTACCGTGCACCCGTTCGAAGGAGCTACCCCGCAGCTGGAGGAGGCAATATCCGCCTCCCTGGAGTTTATTAACCAGATCCTGGCCGGCTAAGCTTACAAGTTGGTCAGCAGCTCTCCAGCTAATACTTATGAAAGCCAGAACCGCCGGGAATTCTGCGAAATGACTGCAGCTTCTCCGGCGGTTCTTTTATACTTCTGACTGCTTATATTCCAGGGATTGCATCCCGTTTATGCCCCGTTCTGCGGTAGTAGGCTTCAAGCTTCCCGGCGACCTCGGGAGACACCGCTTTGCCCTCCAGATAGTCACTGTTGTCATCATAGGTGATCCCCAGCTCGGTTTCATCCGTCTGGCCCGGCCAGAGGCCGGCTGTCGGTGCTTTGGTTACGATATCGGCAGGTACTCCAATCGCCGCAGCCAATTGCCGCACCTGCCGTTTATTCAGTGAAGACAGCGGTGTAATATCAACTGCACCATCGCCCCATTTGGTATAGAACCCGGTGATGGCTTCAGAGGCATGGTCTGTTCCTACCACCAGCAGATTGTTCTCGAAGGCTAGTGCATACTGCATAACCATCCGCGTTCTCGCCTTCACATTCCCTTTGCCCTGATGGGTGATGTGGCGGTGCTGTCCCAGCGCCTTCAGGCTATGCTCTACCTCCAGCGCGATCTCGTTTACAGCTTCTTCAATATTCGTCTCCACCGTATGCGTCAGCTCAAACGCCTTGGCTACCGCGTAACTGTGCTCAATATCCTCCTGCTCGCCGTAAGGCTGGAATACACCGAGTGTAATATACTCTTTGCCTTCCTCTGCCGTCAGCTCGTCCGTAGCCTGTTTGCATAGACCCGCAGCCACTGCACTATCAACGCCTCCGCTGATAGCAATCAGCAGCCCCCTGGCACCCGCCTGCAGCGCATATGCTTTCAGGAAATCCACACGTTTGCGCACTTCCGCTCCGGTATCAATCACCGGCTTGACTCCCAGGGCTTTAATAATCTCTTCCTGCATTCCCAATTCACACACCCCTTATCTTATAACTTGATCTGTCCGATGGGACTCAGGTGCCTATATGTTCAGAAAAAATCCCGCATGAGCCTAGCCTCCGGCTGATGCGGGAATATCCCTTACAGAAAATGAGCTTATTGGCACAGACGATTGAAAACTTCCTTCAGCTCAGCAGCAATTTCAGCAGCCGAACGGTCTTCAACGCCGTGACGTTCGATGAAATGAACAAGCTCGCCGTCCTTCATCAAGGCAATGGATGGTGAAGATGGCGGGTACGGAGCAAAATACTCACGCGCCTTGGCTGTAGCTTCCTTCTCCTGGCCGGCAAATACCGTGAACAGGTGATCGGGGAGAATTTCGTTCTGCAGCGCCTGGGCTACACCTGGACGGCATTGGCCGGCGGCACAACCGCAAACGGAGTTAACGACCACAAGCGAAGTTCCCTTAACGGCTGGAAGAGTTGCTTCAACTTCATCCGGAGTCAGCAGCTCCTGAAATCCGATACTCGTCAGATCATCGCGCATAGGCTGAATGGAATCCTTCATATATTGATTAAAAGACATGGACATTTCTCTGCACTCTCCTTTACCCTTAGAATAGTTGTCAGAACCCGGATAACGTCGCCGCGTTACTGCACTACTTGCTAACTTTATTATACATACATACTCTGTGAAAGCAAGAGAAGCAGCCTGCCTACAAGCCGTTATACAGCAGCGCTATAGCGCATAGTTAGAGCCTTGAATCCCTAAGAATAGACTTCCACCTCAGCGGGTTCCTCCTTGGGCTCAAAGGGGATCGTAACGATGACCGAGGTGCCTTTGCCCACTTCGGATTCCACATGAATGGTTCCGTTGTGACGCTCGGCGATACTCAGGCAAAGCGACAGTCCAAGTCCTGTACCCTGGCTTTTGGTTGTGAAGAACGGGGCAAACAATTGCTTCAGCTGGCTCTGCGGGATGCCGCTTCCCGTATCTGTGATGATCAGCTGAGCAGTATCTTCATGCTCACAGGTTTCCAGCGTCAACACCCCTTTGGCCTCCATTGCCTCCATTCCGTTGCGGGCCAGATTGAGTATCAGCTGCTTGATCTCCCTGACGTTCAGCCGCAGCAGCGGCAGAGACGGGCTAAGCTTCAATTCAACGCTCTGTCCGCGAAGATTGGCATCCGCCCAGATCAGGGGGGTAAGCTCCTCCATAATGAGATGCAGCTGCACCATTTCCTTGTCCGATACACGGCTCTGGGCCAGCGACAGGAAGTCATTGATGATACTGTTGGCCCGGTCCAGCTCCTCCATTACAATATGGTAATAGGAATGCAGGTCCTCCGGACTCTTTTCCCGCATCAGCTGCAGGAATCCGCGCACTACCGCCATCGGGTTGCGGATCTCATGGGTAATTCCGGCCGCCATCTGCCCGACCAGCGTCAGGCGTTCAACATTATCAAGCTCGCTGCGGATTTTCTCCTCTTCCGTAAGATCCTGTATAATCATGACAAGGCCGCCCGGAATACCGGACTCATGCTGTAACGGCGCCGTGAAGATATGATAGGTCATGGAATCATACTTGATCTTGGTATTGGCACGCTGCCTGTTCAGCAGGATTCCCCGTAAGTGTTCATAGGTTTCCTGATCCATGCTGTGGCCGAAGACCCGGTCAGCCGGCAGGGATAATATAATCTCTCTGGTCAGATGGGGGCAATGACGCTGAATCAGGCTGAGCATGTATTCATTCAGCTCCGTCACATATCCGTTGTCATCAAACGACATAATATTCAGCGGCACCACATTAGTAATCTGCTGGAGCTTCTCCGATTCCCACTGGAATCTCTCGGAGATACCTTTCATCCGTTCCTTGACCTGCAGCTTGTCCCAGGCCGTTTCAATATATACAATAAACAGTCCGCCCAAAATAACAGCCGTTAATAAATACACCCCTACCAGAATCGCATCCGTGGGGGGTGTGTTGAAGATGCTTTGTCCCTGCATCTTAGGTACAATTACAATAAACAGCATACTGGGAAACAGAGTACCCCATAGCATGCCGACTTTTTGGATTAAAGAGGCACTCTTGAAGGGCTTGGCCATACCAAACAACAGCGGATACAGCAGTACCCCCGAATTTAATATGAGATGATCAAATCCTGAAGGAACCGAGAATAGTACAGTGCAAAAGATGAAATACATTGCCAGGTAAGCCCCTGAACGAAAAGTCCCGTACAAGATCCCTATATACGCCGGAAGGATAGCCAGATTCAGATACACTACTCCGAACATTGTAGTCGACAAGGCCATACACAATGTAACCCCGAGTGCACAGCATATTATCAGAAAAGTCTGGTCATCCGGAAATCTGCGGTTTCTGCGTGTGAAATGGCCCTGGTCCAACCGCCACTGAAACAGAAACAGGAAGGTGCACGCAGCCGATATTTGCAATAAAATATCCTTAACCGCATGAATAATTGCAATCACTCCCCAATTTGGACAAAATACCCTTTCCCCTTAGATTAAAGCACAACCGCGCACTCCTGACAACGATAATCACATCAAGCCTCTCCGGGTCTGGCTACACTCCGGCCGGAATGGTATGATGCCGTTAGCAGAGTGCTGCAACATGTAAAGGAGCAGAGTTATGAGTAACTATGATGTAATTGTCATTGGAGGCGGCCCGTCCGGATTAATGGCCTGCGTAGCGGCAGCCGGACACGGGGCGGCTGTATTATTAATTGATAAAGGTGCCAAGCTTGGCCGGAAGCTGGGCATCTCAGGCGGCGGACGCTGCAATGTTACCAATATCAAGGAAACTGCGGAGCTGATCGCCCATATCCCGGGCAACGGCCGTTTTTTATACAGCTCATTCGATCATTTCAACAACCGGGATATTATTGAGTTCTTCGAAGCCCTCGGTATCGCCCTGAAGGAAGAGGACAACGGTCGGATGTTCCCTGTATCGGACAAGGCTGCAAGTGTTGTCTCCGCGCTGGTTGGCAAAGTGCGCAGTCTTGGCGTACAGATTATGACAGACAGTCCGGTGCGCGAGGTTATCTATGAGAACGGTGCGGCCACGGGCGTACGTCTGGAATCGGGAAAAGCCTTCAGTGCCGGGGCCGTTATTATCGCTACTGGCGGCAAATCGGTGCCGCAGACCGGCTCTACCGGTGACGGCTATCCGTGGGCCGCTGCTGCCGGACATACGATCACGGAGCTGTTCCCGACGGAGGTGCCGATCCTTTCAAGGGAGGAATGGATTAAATCTGGTGAGCTGCAGGGCTTATCCCTGCGTGACGTGAGTCTTACGGTCTGGAATCCCAAGGGCAAGAAGGTGATCTCCCACCGCGGAGATATGATCTTCACTCATTTCGGGCTGTCCGGCCCGATCGCCCTGCGCTGCAGCCAGTTCCTGCGCCAGGTTCAGAAGAAATCAGGTACAGATACCGTAGAGTTGTCTATCGACCTCTTCCCCGACCTGACTCTGCAAGAGGCAGAGAACCTGCTGCAGAATAAGCTGGAGCTGGAGCCCAAGAAGGCCATCCGCAATTCGCTGAAGGGCCTGCTGCCTGAGCGCCTGATTCCGCTGCTGCTGGCCAAAAGCGGACTGGACGGTGAGCTTACAGGTCATCACCTGCCGCGGACCGGTCTTCAGGCACTGGCTACCCTGCTGAAGCGTATGCCGGTACTGGTCTACGGAACGCGTTCCCTGGCAGAAGCTTTTGTGACTGGCGGAGGGGTGAATCTGAAGGAGATTGATCCGAGAACAATGGAATCGAAACTTACGCAGGGGCTGTATTTCTGCGGCGAGATTCTGGATATTCACGGATATACCGGAGGTTATAATATTACGGCTGCCTTCTCGACCGGATACACAGCCGGCAAACATGCGGCCGGGCAAGTGCACGGATAAGCAGCCGCTGAGGCTCCCGGGCTCATTCCTGTAATTAAATAAGCCTTCCTCCAGGTGCGGAGGAAGGCTTATTGTATGTTATCTGGCAAACCGCATGACACTGAATATACGGCCAATCCAGATGGCTGCCGCAGCGCCTACCGGTATAAAGAGCAGGAGCCCCCACCAGCCATACACGGGGATGCAGACAACGGCTGCACTGAGGACCGCAAACGGCATTAATAGAATCGGCATGGCCTTGGAACCGGCATCCGCCTTCTGCGCTTTGGTGAACGGCAGAATACCGATATAGTCATCGCCGGAGAACAGCAGCCAGAAGGAAGACAGCCAATACGCCATCAGTGTTGTCAGGATGGCAAACAGCAGCCACTTCAGAACGGCCGGCACAATAAAGATGGCCACAAGCGCCACGCCGGTAAACGACAAATACAGCTTGAAGTGGGCCGGATTGCGCAGCATCGCCTTGACCGCTGCGGCCGAGAAGCGGCTCTCCGGTTCCTTCGAGGCCAGCAGCGGCTGCGATTTGCGGAAGATCCACGGTTTATACCGTGTAGGCCGCGGCTTATCCAGTACTCCGCGCAGCAGAATGGCCGCAATCTTCATCCGCTGCTTGTAGTCTTCGCGCACATCGTTCATGAAGGTGCCGCGCAGCCGCAGGCGGGTCCTGAACACTATGGCTGCCATCACAGTGAATCCGCCAGCAGCAATGAACAGCAGGACGGGGCTGTCCTTCCAGAGGATTGCCAGACGCAGATAGACACCGCAGGGCACGGTGACAGCCGGAATCAGCCACAGCCAGCGGCGGAAGCCCTGCCGCTGCACCTTAACGAAATGGCCCAGCAGCTTAACGGACCAGCTGCAGGTTATCGTCAGCGCGAGCAGCCCGTAGGCCCCTGCCGCACTGACTCCGAAGCCCTTGATAAGAAACGGCAGCAGAATGGCAAAGGCCGCCGCCATCTTCAGCGTGGTTACCGCAAGGCTGTAGACCATTCCCCGCAGGATAATGGTGCTGATCCAGTTCTGCCGCTGTCTAAGAAACAGCGAGTCACCTTCCTGCAGCAGCAATACGATTCCTCCGGTAGCCAGCAGAATGGCCAGCAGCGCAGGTACGACCATATAGGGGACAGTGCTGATCCACGCCGGCTGCTCCCCGTTCCAGTACCCATAGTAGAAGCGTCCGCCAAGCAAGCCTCCCGGGATAATAATATACAGCAGGACGGTCCAGTCCACAGCTGTACGGATAATAGTAGACTGCTCACGGAAGTGGGAAGCCAGCCGGCGCCGGAAAAGAGCAGCAGCTGTAGGAAACGCAAATGAATTCCTGCTCATGTTAATTCGTCGAAGCAATCAAACAACGACCCCTCCGGCAGCCCTGCATCCCCGCGTATACCTTCCAGCGTGCCCTCGGCAGCAATTCTGCCGCCGGAGATTAATATGAAGCTGTCACAGATCTTCTCCGCTGTATCCAGAACATGCGTAGACATCAGCACCCCGGCTCCACGCTCGCGCTCCGCCTCAAGCAGGCGCAGGAAATCCTTGGTTGCCCGGGGGTCAAGCCCGATGAACGGCTCGTCCACGATATAGACATCGGGCTGGACCAGAAAGCCCAGCATCAGCATCATCTTCTGCTTCATGCCCTTGGAGAAGCCGGCAGGCAGATCATTGCGCACACTTTCCATACCAAACTGGGTCAAGAGCTTCTCCGCTGTGGACTCGAAGGTTTCATAGCTTAGCCCGTAGGCTGCGGCCGCGAGATCGAGATGCTCCCACAGCGTCAGATCTTCGTAGAATACCGGCTGCTCCGGCACATAGGCATAGGACTTGTTCTCGCCGCCCAGCTTCACCTTAGCCTTGGCATGCTTCAGCAGGCCGAGCAGGGTCTTGATCGTAGTGCTTTTGCCGGCCCCGTTCGGTCCGATTAATCCAAGCAGCTCGCCCTTACGCACCTGAAAGGAAATCCCTGATATCCGTATATCTCCGGCTTCATAACCGGCTTCCTCAATAACAACATCAAGCACGATATCCTCATCGTCTTCACGCTCTTCGTAATAATTCGTAATCTGGTCCATACAACTCTCCATCTCCTAGGCAATCGTTCATAGTAATGCGATCATAACACCATAGACGGGTCTATGCTGCAAAAAATTTCACCACCGCTATCCGTCAGCGGCCTGGTCTCTGTATCCCATTATACGAATTACCGGGGGCAGACCTCAAACCCGCGCCGGATCCCACTATTTCCACCCCTGCGTTACAGCTTAGGTACAGATCATTATGTGAAAATCGTGTGAAATCCGCAGCAGCTATGCACCATCAAAAAATTGTTTGATTTTTAATAATTAAAAGTGTGCTTATTGTGACAAATGACATGTTCTTCATTCTTTGTTTGAAGTAATGTAAAGCTAGATCAAGAAAAGCAGTATTCCAAACCGTGCGGGGAAGCCTGTACGATTAACAATAGAGGTGGAGAAGCATGATACAATCATATGAACGCGATACTCAATTGACACTGCATTTGTACCGGGTTTTTGCCAAGTCTTTCAAGAGCATTAACGAACACGCCGTTACCGGCAGCAAGATTGAAGGATTCAATCCTACAGCCTTCGCCGTTATGGAGGTCCTCTATTATAAGGGGGCACAGCCTATCCAGCAGATCGGTGCCAAGCTGCTGCTGCAGAGCGGCAACGTTACTTACGTAATCGACAAACTGGAAGAACGCGGCTACCTGCAGCGCAAGCCCTGCCCGAGCGACCGGCGTGTGATTTTTGCCGAGTTGACTGTAGAAGGCGAGCGCCTGATGAACGAAATGTACCCGAAGTATTCGGAACGCCTGCATCTGGCTTTCAGCGGACTGAGCGATGAAGAAAAGGAACAAATGATTATTCTTCTGAAGAAGATGGGCCTGCAGGCTGAGAAGCTCTCCCCGCTTCCACGCAAATAAGCGCAGTTGAGGCAGATGCAGTTGTGAATCTATTCACTAACCTGCTTAATAGTAATGATAACAAAGCGGCAGCGCAATCCTGATGGATGCGCTGCCGCTTTGTTATGAATAAGCAGGCTTGAAGATTATGGCTTGGACGCGGTACTTCCCTCTTGAATGGTTGGCAGCCCTTTATTAAGCCCCGCAGAAATAACCAGGGAGGCCACAGCAAAGACGGCCATCACAATGAAGAGCGAGTGCAGGCCGCTCTCCAGCGCGCCGTGCAGACTGCCCCAGGCCTCAGCGGACAGGGTACTCCCGCTATGCGGGTTAAGCAGCTGGTTGATATCAGCCCCTGTAGCAGAAGCCCCAGGCTGTTCCGCCAGCTTCCTGTCGATATTGTAGTTCAGCCAAGACCCGAAGATCGCTACCCCCACCGTCTGCCCGAGTGAACGGGTGAAGGTATTCAGGGCCGTTGACGCACCGCGCTGCTCATGCTGTACAGAGGATTGCGCGATAATCGTGAAAACTGTAGAAGCATAACCAAAACCTACGCCGCAGAACAGCATCAGAATCAATAGCAGCAGCTGGGACGAATCCCCGTTCATCAGAGTCAGCCCTACCGCTGCTACAACAATCAGCGACAGCCCCAGCATCCCTGTACGGCGGGTACCCGCGCGCAGAATCATTCTTCCGCCAGCGATGGAGCCGAGCATCCAGCCCACCGACATCGGGGCGAGCAGCAGGCCCGAGAGGGCTGCGCTTTTACCGAAGACGCCCTGCACCCACAGCGGCACGTATGTAGACAGCCCGATAATTAAGGTGCTGACCAGCAGGTTAGCTCCTGTAGAGACAGCGATATTGCGGATAGAGAACAGCTCCAGCGGCAGCATTGGCTCGGGAGCACGGCGCTCCACGAACAGGAACACGGCCAGCAGCACCGCAGCCCCCGCTAAGATAGCCAGCAGCAGCGGAGAGTTCCATGCCAGACTCTGCCCTCCCGCCGTAAGACCAAAGAGCAGCGCTCCCATTCCTGCCGCGAACAGCAGCACTCCGGCCACATCGATTCTGGTCTTGCGCCGGACCTTCTCTTCCTTCAGATACCGCGAGATGAATATAATAGATAGCAGCCCAAAAGGCAGATTAAAGACAAACACCCAGCGCCAGCTCAAATAATCAACCACATAACCGCCAAGCAGCGGTCCTACGAGAGAGGAAATCCCCCATACCGAGCTGAGCAGCCCCTGAGTCTTCGCCCGTTCCTTAATGCTGTAGATATCCCCGATAATCGTAAAAGTCATAGGAATGAGCGCACCCGCACCGATCCCCTGTATCCCCCGGAAAATAATCAGCTGCTGCATGCTCTGCGAAACCCCGCATAACAGCGAGCCTGCCAGAAAGACCACGGCCCCGCCAATGAACACAGGCTTGCGGCCAATCAGATCACTTAACTTGCCAAAAATAGGCGTCGTAACCGCCATAGCCAGCAGATAAGCGGTAAATATCCAGCTGAGCCACTGCATGCCCTGAAAATCGCCGACAATGGCCGGTCCCGCCGGTCCTGTGACCGTACCTTCGATTGCTGCCAGAAAAGTGGCCAGCAGTACTCCAATTAAAATTAACTTGCGTTCAGTTTCACCAGGTGACTTCAATCAATCCAAATCCTCTCTCTATGTTCTCAGCCCCGCACTTTCTCTCCTTGCAGCAAGGAATACATCCGTACATCCTGATAGCCGGAATCCGTATGCCGGTACTGACGCAGCAGCCCTTCCTGCCGGAAGCCGAGCCTTGTAATCAGCTGCTCCGCCCGGATATTGTCAGGATGGCATAAGGCTTCAATCCGGTTCAGCCCCATGCTGCCGAAGCCGAATTCCAGCATAAGCTCCAGCGCTTCCCGCATATACCCCTGACCCATGGCGGCAGGTGACAGCTCGAAACCGATCTCCCCCCGGTAAGCCCCCTCAAGCTGCCAGTGATTATAGCCGCAGCTTCCGATAACCTCTGCTTCCGGCCCCAGAATACTCCAGCGTATGCTTTCTTCTTCCCGGGCCATCTGTGCCAGCAGAGCAATCAGTGCTCCCGCTTCTTCTGCAGAGGACAAGAAGGGGGCATCCAGCCAGGGCGCAACCTGAGGATGGCACCAGATCTCAAACAGCGCTCCTGC
This sequence comes from Paenibacillus sp. FSL H8-0259, assembly GCF_037963255.1. NCBI lineage: Bacteria > Bacillati > Bacillota > Bacilli > Caryophanales > Paenibacillaceae > Paenibacillus > Paenibacillus sp. FSL H8-0259. The sequence continues at coordinate 735,494 of NZ_CP150147.1, read as the reverse complement.
ATCTCCGGCAGCCATAGCCCGGAGCCGCACTCTCCGGCCGGTTAATTCCGGAATTACTCCGCCGCATATATACATCTTCCCGTCCCCTTCCATCCTAATAAGTATACATCAGATGTAAGCATTACCTTAAGCGAAATCTGACATGAATCCGAACTCCACACTCCACACAAATAGCGCCTGCTCCGCGCGGCTTGCTTCCGCGCGATCAGACGCCGTACGTTTTCTGAACATGAATGGTTACTTGATGTAGAATTAACCCGATGTACCCGCAGCCTTAACCGGCTTAAGCACTTCGGTGCATAGCACTCCCAGCTTGGCCTGAATCGCTTTGAATTCCTCTATTCCCGTTCCGGTAATGCTGTATGCCTCACCATGGGCCGTGAGGAAGTTCTCCTGGGTCAGCCGCTCCAGCTCCTGTTTCACTTCGCGTTCCGCTACCCGGTATCCCAAATCCTCCAGCTCCGGCTGCATCTCCGTCAGTGTCAGATTCCTCTCATGTGCGAAATAAAGCATATGGATTCCTATAAACAAGTTCTGTACGTCGGCGCGCATATTCCACTCCTTCCGGCTATAAGCCTTCGGTATATTTATAAAAGCATTACCCTGCCCGGGGTTGCCGGAAACATCCGCCCGGAGACAATTCATACATCTTCCTGATCTTCCACTAACCGGATAATTCCGTTATTGCTTGACGTATTGCGCTCCGCTGTACTATCTTGTTAGTTAACAGTTATGGATTCATACTGACTCAAGGTACAGGAAGGTGATGCTTCATGTTTCAAGCCATGCCTTATGATGGCACCCGCAGTGAACGGTTCGAAGCCGTTCTAAGCCAGCTCGGGGCACTTATGGAGGGCGAGCCCAATGCTATCGCCAACTTATCCAATGCTTCAGCTCTGTTAAAGCTTTCTCTACCGGACACCAATTGGACCGGTTTCTATTTATTTGACGGCAAAGAGCTGGTTCTGGGCCCGTTCCAGGGACTTCCGGCATGCATCCGTATTCCGCTTGGCCGCGGCGTATGCGGAACAGCGGCTGCGGAACGCCGCACCCTTGTCGTAGGCGATGTCCATGCCTTTCCGGGGCATATTGCCTGTGATGCTGCCTCGAACAGCGAAATCGTAGTTCCGCTGGTTAAGGGGGATACCCTGTACGGCGTACTGGATATCGACAGCCCGCTCAAACACCGCTTCGACGATGAGGAACGCCGTTTCCTTGAACGGTTCGCAGCCATGGTATCCGAGGTGCTGTAATTCTCCTCCTCTCCATATGCCTTAGCATGAAGAAGCCGCTCCACTGCAGGAATGTCCTGCTGATGGAGCGGCTTCTTCATGTGCATGTGCAGAAATAGCACAGGCTGAGGCTCCTGTTGCGGAGATTCAGCCTGTAGCTGACGCGTTATACCTTAACCGGATGGATATGCCAGATCTCGGAGGCATAGCGTGCGATCGTATTATCACTGGAGAATTTGCCGGAATGGCCGATATTGATAATTGACTTCTTAAGCCATTCCTTCTGGTTGCGGTAGGCCAGGTCAATCTTGACATGGGTCTCCACATAGCTGGCGAAATCCTTGAGGACGAAGAACTCATCATTATTATCAAGCAGCGACTGGTAGAGCGTATCGAATTCCTGGGCATGAGCGCAGAACGGTCCAGGTACAATCAGCTGATCCAACACTTCCTTCACCCGGCCGTCGCCATTATAGATATCGCGGGCGTGGTAACCGCCGTACTGGTAGTAGTCCATGACCTGCTCTGCCCGGAGACCGAAGAGGAACATATTATTGTCTCCTACCATTTCGTGCATTTCCACGTTAGCTCCATCCATCGTCCCGACAGTCAGCGCACCGTTCATCATAAATTTCATGTTCCCGGTACCGGAGGCTTCTTTGCTCGCTGTAGAGATCTGCTCACTTACATCCGCTGCCGGAATAATCTTCTCCGCCAGCGATACCGAATAATTCTCCAGGAAGAAGATGCGGATCTTCCCGTTAATGTCCGGGTCCTTATTCACTACATCAGCCACCGTATTTATCAGTTTGATGATCCGCTTAGCCAGATGATAACTCGGGGCCGCCTTCGCACCGAAGATGAACGTACGCGGTACGATGTTCAGCGAAGGGTTGTCTTTGATCTGATTGTACAAATGCATAATGTGCAATACATTCAACAGCTGGCGCTTATAGGCATGCAGCCGCTTCACCTGCACATCGAAGATGGAGTCGGGGTCCACCCGGACACCGTGCTTCCCGTAGATGTAGTCGGCCAGATGCAGCTTGTTGCGGCGTTTGATCGCAGCCACCTGCTCCTGGAAGGAGGAATCCTCACTGTATTTGATGAGTCCGATCATCTCCTGCGGCTGATGAATCCAGCGGGTGCCGATCGATTCGCTGATCAGTCCGGCAAGCTCCGGATTGGCATGCTGCAGCCACCGGCGGTGTGTGATGCCGTTGGTCTTATTATTGAAGCGGTGCGGATACATCTCATTGAACAGGCGCATCTCACGCTTTTGCAGAATTTCCGTATGCAGTGCCGCTACGCCGTTTACGCTGTGGCTGGCCACGATGGCGAGATGCGCCATCCGTACCTGATCATCATGGATGATGGCCATCTGATTGATCCGGTTCTGGTCTCCCGGATACTTGCTCATCAGCTCTCCGCAGAAGCGGGCATTGATCTCCTCAATAATCAGGAAGATGCGCGGAAGCAGCTCCTTGACCATGCCAAGCGGCCATTTCTCCAGCGCCTCACTCAGAATGGTATGATTCGTATAAGAGACCATACGTGTCGTCATGCCCCAGGCCTGATCCCAGCCAATCCCGTGCACATCCATCAGTATACGCATCAGCTCAGGGATAACCAGTGTAGGATGCGTGTCGTTAATATGCAGGGCCACCTTGTCAGGCAGGCTGTCAATTGGAGCCCCTGTCTTGGCGAAGGTACGCAGAATACTCTGCAGTCCGGCACTACACAGGAAATATTGCTGTTTCAGCCGGAGAAGCTTGCCTTCGTATTGTGAATCATCCGGATACAGGAACTCCGAGATGGATTCTACGGAGCGTTTATACTCCAGGAACTTGTGATAATCTGTCCCCCCCAGTGCACCGAAGACTCTCGAAGGCTGTGTGATCGACTCTGCACTCCAGTTGCGCAGTGTATTCACATGCCTGCGGTCTGCCCCGATCACCGGAATGTCATACGGAACGGCCCTCACGGCTTCATAGTCCTTGTGCTCAAAGAACAGCTCATCATTCTCCCAGCGGGTATCCACATGTCCCCAGAAGTGCACTTCCACCTGCTTGTCTTCACGGCGGACTTCCCACACATTATCATTCTGCAGCCAGTAGTCCGGCAGCTCTACCTGATATCCGTCTACAATCTTCTGCTCGAACAGGCCGTATTTATAGCGTATGCCGCAGCCATGCCCTGCATATTGCAGTGAGGCGAGTGAATCCAGGAAACAGGCAGCCAGGCGGCCCAGACCGCCATTACCAAGCCCTGCATCCGCTTCAACCTCCTCGATATCCTGCAGGCAGAAGCCCAGCTCCGAGAGTCCTTCACGGACAACCTCCAGCACACCCATATTCAGCAGGTTATTGCCCAGAAGCCTGCCGATCAGAAACTCCATGGAGAAATAATAGACCTGCTTATCCTGATCGATCTTGAACTTCTGATTGGTGTCCGCCCAGTTCTTGCCGGCATTCTCGCGGATCATATTCCCGAGGATATTGTAAATATCGGCGTTCGAAGCTTCCTCCAGCGGTTTGCCTAATTTCCCGATTAGTTTCTCGCGGAACACTTGTTTGAAAGTCTCTTTATCGTTGAACAACAGCAGGTTCCTCCTAACAGATGCTTGTATTTGTGGAAAAATATTGCCTATTACAACACTGGATCAGAAGAACTGCCGCACTGCACAGTTCCCCTGATCCAGATATTATATCTTGCTGCTCTTGGCAATGACAAACGGACGCCTGCTGTCTCCGACGAGTATCCGTTCCTTGCTCAGATGCACGTCTTTGTCCATAATGACATTCTCAATTACGGCATTCTCTTCAATTACACATTTCTGCATGATTACAGAATTGATGATTTTGGCTCCCTTGCGAACCTGCACACCACGGAAGATTACACTGTTCTCCACGGTTCCGGCAATAATACAGCCGTTGGCTACCAGCGAATTGCTGACCGAGGCGCTGTCCAGATAACGGGTAGGGGCTTCATATTTAATCTTGGTCTGCACCGGACTCTCTTTGAACAGGCCGAAATAATTCTCCTGCTTCAGCAGCTCCAAGCTGTTCTTGTAGTAGCTCTCCAGCGAATTGATAACGGAATGATAACCTTTGTATTCATAGGCGGCAATCTTGAACTTGTGGCGGTTCTTCTGAATGGCATCGCGGAAGAAATAACTTTCGCCATGGGCGATGCAATGCTCCACCTGCTCCAGGAACAGCTTCTTCTCCATAATAAAGATATCCAAATATACATTGGGATGATGCTTCTCATGGTGAATATTCGTTACTGTGTTGTCTTCATCGACCTCTACCCGCAGGCAGGGATCATGCTCCGGCTGCAGCTGATCGATCTGCTTGTAGACCATGGTCACATCTGCGCCCTGCTCCAGGTGGTATTGGTATACATCCTGCAGATCAACCGTATTAATGTGCTGGCTGCCGGAGAATACAATATATTTGGCAGACGCCCGTTTGAAGAAATCCAGATTGTTATGATAATGCTGCAGATCGCCAAGGGACGTGTCCGTAGGGTCATTCCAGTCCGGCGGCAGAATGAACAAGCCGCCATGCTTGCGGTTCATGTCCCAGGATTTCCCGTCGCCGAGATGGTCCATCAGCGAGCGGTACTTGCGGCGGACGAACAGTCCCACGCTCTCCAGCTCCGCACGCATCATGTTGGACAAGACGAAATCGATCAGCCGGTAGCGGCTGGCGAACGGGACCGCTGCCCCGCAGCGGAAATAGGTCAATTCATTTAAATTATCCAGTTCATGGTCAAGATTGATTACGCCCATAAGCTCTTTCATCGGTATCCCCCGTCCTCTGTGGTTATATGGTTTTGGCTGCTACGGATTTGTTTTTTTTGCTGCGTTTGTCAATCAGCAGAATTTCGTCCTCATTCTCCCGATCGACGCCGATTTCCATATAATCCTCAATGACTGTGTTCTCACTGATGATGGCTTTGTGAATTCTTACATTCTTGCCGATCTTCACCTTAGGCATAATTACAGAATCCGTAATCACGCTGCCTTCGCCCACTTCTACCCCATAGAACAGTACCGAATGCTTAACCTCGCCGTATACAATGCAGCCTTCGTTAATAATGCAGCTGGATACCTTGGCTCCAGGTGCAACATATTGCGCTGGCTGATTCGGATTGCGGGTGAAGATTCTCCAGCTGGTATCATTCAGGTTCAGCGGAGGATTGTCACTCAAGAGATCCATGTTCGCTTCCCACAGGCTGTCTACAGTACCGACATCTCTCCAGTAGCCTTCGAATGGATAAGCATACAGGGACTCTCCGTCATTCAGCATCAGCGGAATGATGTCCTTCCCGAAGTCATGGGACGAGCCGGCGTTCTCCCCGTCCTCAAGCAGATGCTTGCGGAGAACATCCCATTTAAAAATATATACACCCATAGAAGCAAGTGTGCTCTTAGGTTTGGCAGGCTTCTCATCAAACTCGTAAATTTTGAGGTCGTCTTCCGTATTCAGTATGCCGAAGCGGCTCGCTTCCTGGAGTGGCACGTCAATGACCGAAATGGTGCAGTCGGCGTTCTTGGATTTGTGATACTGCAGCATAGCATGATAATCCATCTTGTAAATATGGTCACCGGACAGAATCAGTACATGCTCCGGATCAAATTGATCAACGAACTTCAGATTGCGGTAAATCGCATCAGCCGTGCCCCGGTACCAGCTGCTTCCATTCTCCCGCTCATGCGGCGGCAATACAAACACCCCGCCGTCCTTGCGGTTCAAATCCCAGTCACTGCCGACTCCAATATACGAATGCAGCACCAGCGGTTCATACTGTGTCAGTACACCCACTGTGTCGATACCCGAATTCGAGCAGTTGCTTAAAGGGAAGTCGATGATGCGGTAGGTTCCTCCGAAATAAACAGCCGGTTTGGCAATCGATTTGGTTAATCCCTTCAATCTTTTTCCTTGGCCTCCCGCCAATAGCATGGCTACCATCTCTTTTTTCTTCATGGAAGAGCCTCCTTGACTTATGGGTAGTGAAACATGTAATAAATAGGTTGAATGATTGGTGCGGTGTAGTGTAGATCCCACATTGAAACCCAAAAAGAAATGAAGCGGAAAGAAGCAAACCATAAGAAATGCTTGTGACAGGAATGAATAAGATTTAAAACGGGGGAGGAAACAGAGAATTGGGACATGCTGCCGGTTTTGTCAGGAAAAACGCTCAAAACCGGGATTGTATCCTTATTGTAAAGTGTTCTCTACCCGCCGTCAAAACCCTTTATTGTCCGCTTCAAAAACTTTTAATTTCTAACTATATTCCTTATTAATAACATTAATATTTCCGTATAATTAGATTAACCATTATGATTAACCATGAACGACAATTCTGAATCCAATCTTTGGCTCCAAAGACCTATTTTCAGCAAACGTTCAACGTATAGCGTCATACTATGGACACTATAACCACTGAATATGGAGGAACGCTAATGAAAGCAGCGCAAGGCGTCCGATTGCTTCTGGTGGATGATGAGCCTCATATCCTCCAGTTTCTCGAACTGGGATTAATGAACGAAGGATTTGAAGTGCAGACTGCGCCGGATGGTGCAGGTGCAATCGCTGCGGCCGCAGAGTTCAAGCCGCATGTCGTGATTCTCGACGTCATGATGCCCGGCATGGACGGCTTCGAGGTCGTCCGCTATCTCCGTTCAGAGGAGGCAGAGGTGGCCGTGATCATGCTTACCGCCAAGGATGAAGTGGATGACCGGGTTAAAGGCCTGTCTATCGGTGCGGATGATTATATGGTCAAGCCCTTCAGCTTCGATGAGCTGCTAGCCAGGATTCAGGCCCGCCTGCGCAACCAGTTCCCGGGACTGCTCGGCGAGGTGCGCTGCGGCCCCTTCCGGATTGACGGCCGGCGCAAAGAAATCAGCCACAAGGAGGAGGTGCTGGAGCTCTCGCCCACAGAATATGAGCTGCTGCAATATCTGGTTATTAACCACGGGCTGGTGCTGAGTAAACCCATGATTCTGGACAAGGTGTGGGGATATGATTTCGGCGGCGAGGAGAACATCGTTGAGGTCTACATCCGTTCCCTCCGCGAGAAGCTCGGGGACAAGGATCACCGGATTATCCGCACCCTGCGCGGCGCGGGATACCGGGTGGACCTTGTATGATTGCCCGGACCCGGGGCTTCCTCAGCAAACTGCAGGCACCGCGATCCCTGCGCAAACAGCTGCTGGCCACCTCGCTGTTAATCCTGTCCGTATTGCTGATTCTGATCGGCGTACTCCAGTATGCTCTGATGCGGAATTTCATCTACAGCAACCGCGCGGAGGCGATGGAAACCCAGATGCGCTCCGTGCCGCGCGAATTCTATTACATTAACCTTAATAATCCTGCGGGAAATGCAGCAGATCTAAACAATAGTGCGGGGGGCAATATTCCTGGCGGAGCTGTAAGCGGGACTATAAGCCCTGGCAACACGCTCCAAGGCGGAACTCCTGGCGGGGCTGACAGCGCCGGGAATAACGCCAACATGAGCCCTGGCAACAAGCGGTTCTACGGAGACCGCCGCCCGCTGCTGCTTGATGCCCATACTACGATAGCCATATACAGCTCAGACGGCACCTTCAAGGATCTGCAGGAAGAAACCCTGTCTGGGTCAGTAGCACCAAGAATGAGCAACGGCGAATATAACACCCTGCTGAAGCAGGCATCGGATAAGGCTACCGGGAAATACAGGCTGATTACTGCAGCAGACGGCAACGAGCATCTGGCTGTCTTCATGAACCTTGGCAGACCGGGTGCTACTAAATTGTTGCTGCAAATGAGCGTAGAAACCGGCCCTCTGAGAGATGTGATTATGCAGCAGCTGCTTATTTTTGGCGCGTTATCGGTGGTCGCTCTGCTGGCCGGACTGTTCCTGTACTTACCCGCGCTGCGCAAAACGCTGATTCCCTTGTCCAAAATGGGAGAATCCGCGCAAAGCATCGACGCCGGCAATCTGGATGTGCGCTTCCCTGTAGATCAGGGCCAGCTTGAGGTCGACAAGCTCTCCCAGTCCTTCAACGGAATGCTGGAGCGTCTGGAGATTTCTTTTCACAATGAACGTGAGGCCAAAGAACAGATGCGCCGGTTCGCGGCAGATGCATCCCATGAGCTAAGAACCCCGCTGACCTCAATATACGGATTCCTGGAGGTACTGCTCCGGGGAGCAGCCGATAACCGGGACCAGCTCTATAGCGCGCTCAACAGCATGCATGGAGAGGCCAAACGCATTAACAAACTGGTGGAGGATCTGCTGCTGCTCGCCCGTATGGATGGTGCTCCGCAGCTGCGGGTCAAGAATCTGCTGCTCGGTGAGATGATTGACGAGATGCAGCCGCAGCTGCTGGTGCTGGCCGGCAAACGGAAGGTAAACTTCGATATTTCTTATGGTGTACGCGGCCCTGTTGACCCTGACAAAATAAAGCAGGTTATTCTTAATCTATTCCATAACGCCGTGCAGCATACGGATGCGGAATCCGGAGCGGTACAAGTCTCGCTGCATGCCAGAGGAACAGTGGCTGTTCTGACTGTGAAGGACAACGGCTCCGGTATTGCTGTCGGACATCTCCCGCATGTCTTCGACCGGTTCTACCGCAGTGATTCATCCCGCACCAGAAAGTACGGCGGCTCGGGGCTCGGGTTATCCATTACCAAGTCTATCGTGGAGGCGCATCAAGGAGAGATTACTGTAACCAGCACTCCTGGTGAATTCACAATCTTCCAAGTCTTTCTCCCCTGCCTGCCGGATTAGCTAATGACCTGTAATTAACGATATAATAGTAAGCAGAAGAAATAGCTGTCCTCATTGAGCATGGCTAACAAAACTTAAGCCCATGCTTCCGATGCGAGTTTTGTACGAAGTGAATTCACGGAAGCTGGGCTACAACAAAACTTAAGCCCACGCTTCCGATGCGAGTTTTGTACGAAGTGAATTCACGGAAGCTGGGCTACAACAAAACTTTTAGGAGGTTACATCATGTACGAAATCGCTATTATCGGCGCCGGTCCTGCCGGGGCAAGTGCCGCATTGTTCGCCGCCAAGGCGGGCAAAAAAACACTGCTGATTGACAATGACAAAGGCATGACCCGCAGAGGCTGGTATGAGAACTTTTACGGAATCAGCGAAATCGGCGGACCCGACCTCGTGGAGACCGGACATAAGCAGGCCGTGAAATTCGGAGCCGAGCTGGTCGCTGAGCAGGCTACCGGACTGAGCGCAAGCGGTGAAGGGTTCGTAATCGAGACGGAGAGCGGAGCTGCTTACGAGGCCAAGCATGTTATTCTGGCTACAGGGGTTCTCACCGATCTGGCCGCCAAGGCCGGAGTGGAAACCAAGGATGGCACGGAGCCGAGAATCAAGACAGTTATTGCAGCTACTGCAGAAGGCAAAACCAACATTGACGGCATCTGGGCAGCAGGAACAGTTGCCGGTGTGAGTGTGCACGCTATTATTACTGCCGGAGACGGTGCCAAGGTTGCGGTTAATGTTATCAGTGAGCTGAACGGTGCGCGGTATGTTGATCACGACTTGCTGAAGGCATAATTCACACAGACTAATAAGATTCCCAATAAAAAATGCATAAACGACCTGCCTTCATCATGGATGAAGGGCGGGTCGTTTTTTTGTTATAAGGGAGAAGAATCAGCTAGCCTAGCCGGGCTATTGTTGGCAGAAATCCGCTACTGAGTGTGCAAGCCTTGAACAAACACCTTTATCCGAGAACCGCTAAACGCAACAGAGTCTGCTGCAGCCTATCCAAACTGCGGATTGTTGTACTAAATGCAGGATTTCCAGCTCAGGACCCCCACAAAGTAAATATTGCTGCAGAAAATACAACATTTCAGCGCCATCGAGGCCCCAGCGCGCTAAATTGTTGCATTTCGTGCAAGATTTCCGATTTTTCCGGGTAAATGTCTTTGGATTGTTGTATTTTATGCAGGATTTCATGAGCCGGGTGCTGTAACGGGGCGTTGAACCTAAGAGGCTTTGGGGTTCGGGGGTTCGGGGGTCTGGGCGTTAACGATAATGCTCCAGAGTTCAGCCGCAGCAAAAAACTGCTCCGGACGATTACGGTTCGCTTGCCGTAATCGTAATCGTCCGCGCAGCCTTCCGTTATTTGTTGAGATGGGCTACTCTGTGCTTCTGTGCACTCTGCTGCTTCTTGCCGCCATAGAACTCCTGAACAATGTAGAGCGGACGTCCCTTGGACTCGTCATAGATCCGGCCGACATACTCGCCCAGCACACCCAGCATGATCAGCACAAACCCGTTGAAGGTTAGCGTAATCCCGATCATCGACGCCCAGCCCTTAACAGCCTCGTCCGTAAAGAGCGCCAGGTAGAGCACGTACATAAGGTACAGAAAGCCGGATGCGGACAGCAGTGCTCCCAGATAGCCCGCCAGCTTCAGCGGTTTGTAGGAGAAGGAGGTGATACCGTCCAGCGACAGCTTAATCATGCGTTTCAGCGGATATTTGGTTTCGCCCGCCAGGCGTTCATCACGCTCATATTCAAGCGCCTTCTGGCGGAAGCCCACCCAGCTTACCAGTCCGCGGACAAAACGGTTTTTCTCCGGCAGGCGTTTCAGCTCATCGCAGACTTTGCGGTCAATCAGCCGGAAATCGCCGGTATCTACCGGGATAGAGATATCTGTCGAATAACGGAGTATCCGGTAAAAGAGGGCTGCCGTCCATTTTTTGAACAGGGACTCCCCGTTTCGTTTGATACGCTTGGCGTAGACAACCTCGTAGCCTTTTTTCCACTCGGCAATCATATCCAGAATCAGTTCCGGGGGGTCCTGCAGATCCGCATCGATAATGACCACGGCATCTCCAAGCGCATAATCCATCCCTGCTGTAATAGCAATCTGATGGCCGAAATTACGGGACAGGTCAATCAGCTTCACACTTTCATCCCAGTAGCTGTACTCCTCGATCATCTGCGCACAGTTGTCCATACTGCCGTCATTGACGAAGAGCAGCTCATAGGACTCCCCTGTTGCTCCCATTACTTTCTTGATCCGCCGGTACGTCTCCTGAATCACTTCCTCTTCATTGAACATCGGTATAATTATGGAATAGCGCACTTGGGTGCTCATGGGCAGCTCCTCCTCAAATGATGTAGTTACTTAGTTAAGCGTGACCTCGTATAATGTTCCGCCAGCGCCCCCTGATGTTCCCTGCCAGTCTGCGGAAGGAATCTCCGTCCCGTTCTCAGTGATCCAGGATGTAATTTCCGAGCTGCCGCCTCCGCGCCCGCCGCCCATACCGCCGCTGTTGACCAGGAAGTATTTCACCTGGCCGCTCTCTACGAGCGCCTTCAAAGTATCTGTGGTGTAGGGAACGTCTGACGCGTTAAATCCGTTAAGGATGACCACCGATTCGCCTTCGTCGATAATATAGGCACCTGCCGTTCCATAATCCATAGCTGCGAACAGGTATTTCTCACCGGTGTTGTTTTCTTTAAGATAGGCCAGCAGATTCTCATTAACTCCTGCAGCACTATTTCTACCGCCCATGCCGCCAGCACCGCTGCTGTCCGGGCCCGCCGCCGGCGTCATGCTGTTATTGCCGTACGTGATCGGTGTAAAAGCCCAGTAGAGCGGACCGATCAGCAGAACGAGAAGTCCTGTTATAGCAGCGGCATGCAATAAGGATTGCTTATTTGCGCTGGCTTTCAGCAGCCGCAGGATGAGCAGCACTACGGAAGCTGCAACACCCGCTGCCAGGACAACAATGGACCAGCCGCTGCCGATGGTATCGTCATACGGATGGATGATATATACCTCGAGCACCGTTGTTGCGAGTACCGCTGCCGGAAGCAGCCAGGACAGCCACGATGTACGTTCCTTGTAATAGCTCCAGAGCTGTGACCACCCTGCACCTGCCAGCGTCGCAACCGGCGGAGCCATCATGATCAGATAATACTGGTGAAAGAAGCCGGCGATGCTGAAAAAGCCCATGACCGGTACCAGCCAGGCGAGCCAGAACAAGGCCTCCTTATGCTTCCGGGTGAAGTTCTTCCGGCGCAGGCTGGCAAAAATCCCGATGCAGCCGAATAACACGAACGGCAGCAGCCAGCTGGCTTGGCCGGATAACTCTGAATGGAACAGCCGCAACGGGCCGGCGGTACCGGTATTAAACATCCCGCCAGCGCCAGCGCTGCCGTTCATTCCACCCCGTCCGCCTTGGCCGCCGTCCCCGCCGCCCCAATCAACAGACTGACGTCCGCCTCCGCCCGTTCTGCCTCCTCCATCCTGCCCCTGCGTTCCGTCAGCCTGGCCAGGAGCCGTTCCCCGGCCTCCGCCGTCTGCAGCACCGGCTGTTGTGCCACCGCTGCCGCCGCCCTGATCGTCACCGGTTATCCCCGGAGGCAAGCCTTGTCCCTGCTGATTTCCGCTGAACGATCCTCCATCTCCATTCACCGCCGGCATGTCACCGCCAAACTCCGGCATCTGCCCGTTCATTGCGGGCATTCCCCCGCCGCCAAAACCGCCGCCGCTTCCAGTGCCGCCCGTACTGCGGTCACCCGTTAGACGGGAAACCCCGTTATACCCAAAAGCCAGATTAAGTACAGAGTTGGTGCCGCTGCTTCCGATATAAGGACGTTTGTCCGCCGGTATGGAATCAACAATTACCGCCCATGAGAGTGAAACCGCCAGCAGCACTGCGGTGCAGGCGGCCAGAGTCCCGGTCTTCTTCTTCCAGTTGACCCTGGCAGCCAGAATATAGAAGAGATAGAATGCCGGAACAACCATATAGGCCTGCAGCATCTTCTCATTGAAGGCTACACCAATCAGCCCGAATGCAGCCAGTAAGCTGCCCATCCGGCCGGTCCTGATGCCCCTGAACAGAAACCATGCCGCCAGCAGCAAAGTAAACACCAGCAGCGCATCAATATTGTTCGTGCGGCTCACTGCAGCTGCTACCGGTGTAGCCGCCATAGCCAGGGAAGCGAGCCTTGCAGCGGCTTTTCCAAAAGTAGGCTTCACCAGCAGATAGACGATCAAGACCGAACCTACACCGCCCAGTGCCTGAGGCAGAATGACACTCCAGCCATGCAGGCCAAAGGTCAGCGCACTTAGAGTCTGCAGCCAGAACGTTACCGGCGGCTTATCGACAGTTACGGATCCGGCAGAGTCAAGTGAGGCGAAGAAGAAGTTATGGAAACTCTGCAGCATGCTCCCTACTGCCGTAGTGTAGTACGTATTGACATATTGATCATTCCAGATTCCATAGCCGTACAGAACTGCCGCCAGCAGCAGAATACCCAGCAAGACGGCGTCGGAACCCAGCCTTTTTAACCATTTCATAGATTCACCCGCTCCAATCCGTTCTTCTTGACATCCGGTAAGACGCCTTGTTGACCGGCCTTGTCTTTGTATAGGTGTATTATTGCATCCTTACCTTAACTCATAATGAATACTGGCTGAATGTTTGCTGAAACGGTACTGTATAAAAGGGAACGGCAAACACCCCCGCTTAGCCGTCCATGCTGCCTGAGCAGCACTCTAGAGAACGGATGCGGGGGTATACATAAAGCACACAGGGCAATATTCTTAAGCTAATCTTACCTACGGCTTGCGGGCCAGCGCCGTCACCTTACCGAGGGTATTCCAGTTGCGTGCGGTGAGATTCGTGCCCAGCAGCTTATCGAACTGCACTTTGAACAGCGGCGATTCGCTTACACTCACCTCATAGTAAGTGTACATTTCTTTGCCGATCACCCGTACCTGATCCGCTCCATCCTCATAGGGACGAACCTTCTCCAGCGCTTCAGCCGAAGGCTCGTCAGCCAGAAATGATACATACAGGCGTTTGAATTCCTCCGGCTCTGTCAGCGGGAACGGATTGCCGGCAATGACCGCTTCCAGCTCCTCCACGGAACGGATGATCACAGGGACCTCGAAGCCGAAGGTCTCCCGGATACGCTGGCTGATCACTTCGGCAAGCCCTTCGCCGGAAGCCGCTTCACTCTCAAATACCACGTTGCCGCTCTGGATATACGTCCGTACATTCGCATACTGAAGCTCCCCGAACATCGCCTTAAGCTCCTGCATTCTGATCAACTTGTTGCCGCCGACATTAATTCCGCGCAGCAGTGCGATGTATGTATTCATAAGCTCACCTGCTTTCTCTATGAAATGGTTATCGGGCGGAAGGCAATGATCTCAAGCGCTTGCGGATTTCGCGGACCAGCTGTTCCTTCTCTGATACCGGAAGCCACTCCACCAGCCGTGCAGCCGCTACCGGCAGTATCCAGGCTTCAATGTCCGCCCGGGACACCCCTGATAGTCTCATATATTCACGGGTGTATTGGCTCGTCATCCGCTTTCTGGCGAAGCCTAAGAATACTTTGGTGAACAAAGAAGCATGTTTGGGCATGGCTCCTATACTGAACATGACTATGGACCGTGCAGCATCTGCTGCAGGATCTCCTGAAACGGCAGTCATCCAGTCGATAACCCACAGCTGCCCGTCCATCAGCACATTGTCCGGATGGAAATCACCATGACATAGCTTATTCCCGCCTGGAAGCAGCTCCAGCTGAGATAGAATAGGTGCCTTCTCTTCCATATTAAGCATGGGGGCAGCAATAACATTCTGCTTCAGCCGTTTTTTCTGTTCTCCGGCTTCACCCGGGCCTGCAAGCTGATGGAGGCTGTATTGCAGAGCCGCCATCTGCTTGGCGTAGCTGGCAATTAGCCACGGTTTCGCACCCATCAGCTTCAGCAGCGGGGAGCCATGAATCTGCTGAAACACAATGCCCTTTCTGCCCTCTTCCGCGGCAAGCTCAACCGGCCGCGGGGTACGCACTCCCTGTTCATAGGCATAGGTACTGATGTGGTATTCCCAGTCCACATGATGCTCCGGCACCTCATTCAGATAGAGCTTAAGAATCGTTCCTTCGCCATACTCCATAACTTCCGCAGTCCGGCCTTTACCGATTACTTTCCCCAACATACTGCGCTTCCTTTCCTCTAATCCAGAATGATACGGGTATAATGCTCAACTACAGGGAATGGGCTGTAATAATGATGCAGCAGCGCTTTCCACTTCTGATACTGGGCGGATTCTCTGAACCCCACCGTATGGTCCTCCAGGCTGCGCCATCTGACAATCAGCAGATATTTATGGTCGTCCTCCATACAGTGCTGCAGCTCATGCCCCAAATAACCGTCAATCGAGGCAATCAGCGGGGATGCCTCCCTGAAGCTCTGCTCAAACTGCCGGGTCAATCCCGGCTTTACCTGCAGCATTGCCGCTTCTGTAATCATGCTCTCATCTCCCTCTTAAAGTGAATCGCGGAAAAACTCATGATAGAAATTAATAATGACCAGCAGCACGGCCAGTGACTCGTTGACACTGCCTACCTCCAAAGAATGGTTGGCATCATCAATCCTGTACACCCGCACCTGCTTCAGGCCGCTGAGCTCGGCAGAATGCTGCTCCGTGAACAGCGGATCACTCCCGCCGTAAATAATGCTTCCCCGGCTCTGCTTAATGTACGGGATACTTTCAGCAACAGGGGTGAGGAACAGATGGGAAACCTTCTCTCCTATTCCTGTCTCTGAAGCTACCTTGCCGGCGATCACTGTCCCCATGCTTTTGCTGATGAACAGCAGCTGCTCATACTCCGGAAGCGAAGCAAGCGCCACCTTGCATTCCTCTGCGACAATGTCAATTTCTTCACGTTTGAAGGGCGCCCGTGCACTTTGGTATCCATATTCCAGCAGCAGCAGATCACAGCCGTATTCCCGGGCCAGCTTGCCCGCATACTCCAGCAACGGACGCTCTGCGGAATAATTCTGCCCCGGGAACACCACGGCCAGCGACTTGGAGCCTTGTGCCACATACTTATGTCTGACTTCCCTGCCCCAATGTGAGGACATTACGATGCTGGATACACTCATCTATTCTCACGCCTTTCGTTATCCTCTTCTACAACATGATTCTCTGCCTATCATTATAGCCAACTTCCGCGCAGGTTGAAAATAAATAGCCCCGCAACGCGGGGCTGTGGAGGGATGGCATAGCTCATATGGATTTGCTGCTCTTTCTGCGGGAGAGAATCTCTGCTGCAATCCACAGCATAACTGGAATAACCACCTGGAACGGGAGGGCATACACTTTGTAGATGTGATAAGCAAAATACTGCATTTCCATAATATCCTTATAGATGAAATCGGATAGATACACCATGATGAGCCCCATCTGGAGTACAACCGACCGGTAGCTCTTCAGCTTGAATAATTTGCTGACTCCATTACAGGTTACATACAGGCAGAGGCTGACTTTTATGAATAGCGCCGTGACAAATACGATGGCCGCCGAACCTTCAATGCGGGTCAGGAAATCACCAATGTTAATCCTGCTGACTGCCACATAAGACGGAAAATACAGGCTTGAAAGGATATCAGGCCCCAGCACCAGCAAATTGCGCAGCGTAACAAAGATAATGATGATCCCGGCAATCAGCGAACCGCTTACCAGCACCCGTGTGGCAGAGCCTTTGGCCGGAAGCACATTGAAGGCGCCCAGGAAGATCACAATTTCGGCAAAGGGAAACGTGAAGGAGCCTGCTGTATCTGCAAATACAGGACCCCATCCACTATCCAGCAGCGGCTTCATATGATGGTATTCGAACTTGGGAACAGAGAGCAGTTGTATGAGGACAATGACAATGAACGAGAATAGCAGCAGAAATTTGGCGCTTCTGCCGAGCACCTCCATCCCCGCATTCACAACCCAGATGCAGAGCAGTCCGATCATGAGCATCGGGGCAATCATTGGCGTGGAGGTTAAGGCCACCGTCTTGCTGAACTCCCCGAAATTACGCAGCACCAGCGCTCCCAGGTGAAGAGCATACCATATATACAGGCAGGAAAGCACCCGCCCGAAGACTGCTCCGAAGACAGCGATCAGCATATCGTACAGATCCTTGCCCGGAAAAAGCACATGGAGTCTCGCATAGATCAGCATGAGCGGTACAGCCAGCGATATCGCAAAAATGATAGCAATCCAGCTGCTGTTGCCGGACTGCCCTGATGTGCCCATGAACAGTGAACTGCCGCTGATAAATAACACAGCTATGCTGATGGACTGACCCGCCGGTATAATCTCTTTGCTCATGGAATTCCCACCTTCAGGAGTGTGCTCTAGTATAGCCTCTTAATTAAGTCTACAATCAGCGGGGACGGGCTGGGAATCTCCCAGTGCATCGACAGCGCGAAAGCCAGGGAGAAGGAGATCAGGTACAGCGTAGAACAGACAAAGAAATCCCGCTTCATGCCCCGCTTCAGCAGTCCGTAGGGATCAAAGATGGCTACAAACACATAGATCATCACAATGTAAATGACCATGACTAATCCCCCAGCCTAATCGCACGCGTTGTTTTGGCACTGCTCTGAATTTCGACTTTGGAGCTGACCGTCACATCCAGATCAGCGAATGCTTCGGGCCAGTGATCCTTGACCTTAGCCCAAATCTTGGGCTGATTCTCATGAACATTCTCGCCAAAGGCAAAAATATCGGCATCGTACTCCTGCTGGACTTTATGGATTAAGGCAAGAATATCTGCCTCCATACGCTCACTAGCCCTTTTCTCAATATCCTGAATAGTTTCTCCTTTCATGAAGCCCTCAACAGTCATGACTTCATCCAGTCCGGTTTGGGTCAGAGTTTCGATCTGCATCTGCAGCCTGCCTTCGGCCATCCGGGGCTTCAGTTTCGTTTGATTCGAAATAATCTCCAAGGAGTAGGACGGCGTTCCATGTTTATCCTCAATATCCAGCACACCGCCTGTTACTAAGTTTTTGACAAATAACATACTCTTCGTCTCATCTCCGTCCAGCTTACCCACCATTCTGTCCCTTACAAATACAGCAGTACCTTCCACACGTTCATTCTTCTGGTTATTTTTCACATGGATATTAACCATCGGCGCTACCGAATTATTCCCAAGGGTCTCCAGCTTGTCGATGAAATCCCAGATTTCCACAGTGGGTGCACTGCTGATATACTTCTCATCCCGCATCATCTGGGCTAATTCAAACGACATAATCGCTTGCGTCGTACTGTTCAGATTAAGAACCTCGCGGGCCGTCTTCTCTCCGGAGACGAAAATAAATACATCTGATCTTGTCTCCGTATCTCTGCTGTACCAGTCAATCGCTTTGATGAGCCCTTCTCTGGCAACCTCTTCGCTGACAATAATGGCTTTGGCATGGCTCCAGAACAGCTTTTTGCCGGTTATGGAGATGATATTGCGGACGATCTCAAACATCGTATCCCCGCTGAGACTAATCATCTTGAACCCTGCCTGCGTTTTATCCAGACCTCCGTTGGTATCAACCAGCTCCACAGTGAGGAGCAGCTTGCCGTCCGCCTTGTTCTTGTCGATCGCTACTCCTGCTACGATGGACATATCATCCACCTCGGTATAATTCCAGCACCCGGAAATGCTGAACAGCAGCAGCACAGAGACTAGCACGAACAGGACTCTGCGCAAGGTGCTCATGGCCGCTTCACCCGCTTATTAGAGGGCTTCCGCTTCATATTCCGCGCTCCGATCACTGCAGGCCGCAGATACATATCCCACCAGGGCGCACGGATTGCCGTGTCCTTAATATCCTGCGGCCTGATCGAGCCTACTCCGAGCATATAGGAGACTCCGAAGGAGCGCAGGCTCATCAGATGAATCACCAGACCCAGCAGCCCGAAGAAATATCCGTATATCCCCAGAAAAAAAGCGATAAACAGCAGGGCAAGCCTGACTATAATCAAAGGGCCTGTCAGCCTTGGATTCAGCA
The DNA here is from genome assembly GCF_037963255.1 of Paenibacillus sp. FSL H8-0259. Classification (NCBI taxonomy): domain Bacteria; kingdom Bacillati; phylum Bacillota; class Bacilli; order Caryophanales; family Paenibacillaceae; genus Paenibacillus; species Paenibacillus sp. FSL H8-0259. The sequence goes on along the minus strand of NZ_CP150147.1, from coordinate 716,418 downwards.
GTGTCGTTATTCCCGTCAGTCCTACCATGATAACCATTGGTGCACTGACAATCCGCGCATCTACTGCAGCCTGACCCAGCACCAGCGCCCCTACGATACTGACAGCCTGCCCTATTGAGGTCGGAATCCGCGCCCCCGCTTCACGCAGCACCTCGAAGATGGTCAGCATGAGCAGCGCCTCAACGATCGTAGGAAAGGGGACGGATTGCCTTGCGGTCGCAATGCTTAACAGCAGCAGCGTAGGAACCATTTCCTGCGCGTAGGTTACAAGTGCAACGTACCCGGCTGGAATACTAATTGACATGAAAGCTCCCAGCACTCTGAGCAGACGGTTGAAGGAAGCAAAATAATAATTGATATAGTAATCTTCACTGGCCTGGAAGTTCTCCACGAAAACATACGGCAGCGTCAAGGCAAACGGGGTACCTTCAATGAGCACAGCGATTCTGCCCTCCATGATTTTGCTCACCAGAGCATCCGGCCGTTCGGTATTGCCGATCGTCTCGAATGGGGAATAGGGCTCATCGCGGATAAGCTCAGCCAAATACCCCGTATCCAGGATGGAATCAATCTCCACCCGCTCCAGCCGGCTGTAGAGCTCTTTAAGAATATCGGGTGAAGCCAGGCTCTCCATGTAGCAGATGCAGGTCTGTGTCTTCGTACGCGTCCCGATGTCAGTGAACACAAATTTCAGATCGGAGTTCTGTACCCTGCGCCGGATAAGGGTGAGATTGACGAGCAGGGATTCGGTGAACCCCTCTCTGGGGCCCCGGACGGCTTTTTCCGTGGTAGGCTCTTCTATGGCCCTGGTCTCCCAGCCTTGGGCATTGATATTTAGGGCTCCTGCGTAGCCATCGAGCAGGAATACTGTTTTGCCGCTGACTACAGCACCAACCAGCTCCTCCAGTTTCGTGGACACCATAATGTCACTGATATTGATAACTTCCATGCGGATTTTTTCCATCAGCTCTGCGGGATTGCTGCTCTCTTCATCTGTGAATTGATAGGCCATGAACGGCTTGGTAATCCCATTCTGTATAAGATCACGGTCAATCATTCCATCCACGTAGATCAATCCGCAGCGGATGGGCATGCTATGCTTATTCTCAATCACACGAATTCTCAGGGTTCCATCGTTACTGAAAATCTTCCGGAACAGAGCCAGCGTATCATCCAGCGAAGGACTTAACGGCTGGGAAGATGATATTTTGCCGTCAGCTTCATTGTCTATTGCAGCATCCTCGCTCTTCACAGCAGTCACTCCTGTCACATTTCTATTGCTCTGATTATCCCCCGTCTCTCTAACTCCTATTCGCCATAATTATGCTGTAGAGGAAGAACTCAGGCTTAGGCAGCGCACAGCAAATATCCCCTGTCTGTACAGACAGGGGCTTGGCCGGGCGGGACCGGGAGGATACTATCAGGCTATCGCGGTTGCTCCTTCCCGGCAGATGCTCTATACGGCGCTTTATGTTATGGTTGTTCTAAGTACATACAGCGGATGATTCTGTTATAGACAAGGAGCCTGTACATGACGCCATTCACCAAAAGAGTGATCACCATTATTCAGTCCATTCCGGAAGGGTCCGTCATGACCTATGGCGGAATTGCCCGCGCGGCCGGAAGCCCCCGGGGAGCCAGGCAGGTGGTGCGTATTCTGCACTCTATGAGCAGGAAGTACAAGCTGCCATGGCACAGGGTCATCAATTCCAAAGGAATGATCTCGCTCACCGAAGACGAATCCGGCTCACTGCAGCAGCTGTACCTGCTGGGTGAAGGGATTATTTTTGATGAGCGGGGTGTGATTGATCTTGAACGTTACCAGTATCACCCAGGACCCGGGCTGGAGCTGGAATTAAAGCTGGAGCCGGAGCAGGATTTCAACCCTGACCCTGAAGATCATCTTCTGCCGCCCTTCGAATAAGCTTTGCCGCTCCCGCTGGCAAGTCCGTTCAGCAGACAATAGAGCGTGGCATAAATCACCAGCAGCACAAAGGCTACGAATAAGCTGAAGAATACGGACTGCTGGTTCAGGCTGTCCTTAACCAGCTGGTACAGCTGGTGGCGGTCTGTCAGCACATCCCAGCTGTTCAGGCGGTAGACTCTGCCCAGCAGAACGCCATAACCGCCCATTACGCAGGCAAAGAGCACGAAGATCCAGGACAGCACCCCATTGGTTTTGCGGTAGATCACATGCTGGAACTGGTACAGGGAGAAGAATCCGGTCAGCCAGCCGCTCCAGGTGAACAAGAGCAGGGTGGTCAGATCGTACCAGTACCGGTTCTGGATTGTCCCGCCTACGATGTATTTGCTTTTGCGGATGGTTAAATGCACGAGGTCAGTCATAATATAGGGCGCATTCGGGAAAAAGAGCAGCCAGGCTATGCCAAGCGGCAGAATCAGCAGCCCCCCAATCTTCCGCTTATCCAGCTCATGCGCTGCCATGGAGAAGAAGAACGGCACCCAGGCCAGAAACAGATTCCAGAGCAGAAAAGCATAGAACGTATCGGTCTGCAGCGAAACTACGCGATATACGGCAAGTGTTGCCGCCGTCATTCCAGCCAGAAGTATAAATACCTTCGAATAATTCAGTTCCTTCATGAGGGAATACTCTCCTTACCCTGTTATAGTCCAGTTATGTACACTCCGGCAAAATCCGGTTCGTTCTCTCTAATTGTACAAATATGGAACCGCTTAGTCCAACATTGTATGCAGCAGCTATAAAAACAGCCCGGACGCGTGGATGTCCGGGCTGGAGCTGTTGCTATTGTTCCTATTAATGAAAATCTGGATTAACAGGACCGGATTCCGGTCTCTATACCCCGCCGCTCAGCTTCCTGGCGACAGCCGGAGTACGCCCTTTGAAGGCTGCGCTGCGCGGGTATGCCTCATCAAGCCCTGAGAATGCGCTGCATTCTCTGAAGGCAGCATGCTTGCAGCCCAGGCAACGGCTGTAATCAATGCTTCCCAGCGCTTCATTGATCGCTTCCCCTGTATGATCATAGAACTGGGCAGCCCCGATTCTGTCATACAGACCTGTCTTCTTCAGCAGATCCAGCGGCTGGCTCTGGATACCGGAGATCATCAGTCTTCCGCCATCCGCGTGCAGCTGCTTCACCAGGCCAGCCAGATTGGCTTCACCGGTGGTGTCCATTAGCGGCACCTTCCCCATGCGGAGCAGAATGACCTTCGGCTGATCCGGCCCCAGTCCCGGCATGGTACTGTCGAAGCGGTAGGCTGCCCCGAAGAACAGCGGTCCTTCGACATTATAGATTCCGATCTGCGGACAATCGTGGCTGTCCGTCACCATATGTGCCTCAACCTTCACGGAGGAAGGGTCAGGCAGTACTTTGGAGACCATGTGTACTTCTCCCATCCGCTTCACGAAGAGTATCACCGCGAGCACCAGCCCCACCTCTACCGCCAGCGTCAGATCCGCAAACACAGTCAGCAGGAAAGTAATGAACAGCACCAGTGAATCGCCCGTCTTCAGCTTAAGCAGGTGAAGGAATTCCTTGCGTTCACTCATGTTCCAGGCCACGACCATCAGGATCGGGGCCATCGCGGCCAGCGGAATGCTGGAGGCATAGGGTGCGAATAACAGCAGGATCAGAAACACAACAACGCCGTGAATGATACCGGAGAGCGGCGAAGCCGCACCGCTGCGGATATTGGTTGCCGTTCTGGCGATCGCCCCGGTCGCTGGTATTCCGCCGAACAACGGCGCAGCAATGTTGGCGATCCCCTGGCCGACCAGCTCGCGGTTGCTGTCATGGCGGCTGCCTGACATGCCATCGGCGACTACTGCGGACAGCAGCGACTCAATGGCGCCCAGCATCGCAATGATGAAGGCCGGGCGGATAAGCAGCCTGATCTTCTCCCAGGTAATGACCGGGAAATGAAAGCTCGGCAATGTATTCGGGATATCCCCGTAAGCTGAACCGATGGTAGTCACCTTGCCGCTGAAGAATAAGGCAGCAATGACCGTAGCGCAGAGCAGCCCGATCAGAGAACCGGGCACCTTCGGCGCGAAGCGCATCCCCAGCACTACGACAGCCAGACAAATCGCCGCAGTCAGAATACTGTACAGATTGATTGTCGAGATATGGGCGCCGATCTCTTTCATATTGTCCAGAAAGCTCTCATGCCGCTCCATATCCCTTAGTCCGAGAAAGTTGGCGATCTGCCCGCTGAAGATAATAACGGCAATTCCTGCCGTGAACCCGATTGTCACCGGCTTCGGAATGAACTTGATCAGCACCCCGAGCCGCAGAACGCCCATCACCACGAGAATGACCCCGGCCATCATTCCGGCAATCAGCAGATTCTCGTACCCGTACTGCATGGCAATCGCGAATAAAATAGGAATAAACGCACCCGTAGGCCCGCCAATCTGAAACTTTGTACCGCCGAATAAGGAAATGAGAATACCGGCTACTATGGTCGTGTAAATTCCGTACTCCGGTTTCACACCGGAGGCAATAGCAAATGCCATCCCCAAGGGGATGGCAATCACGCCGACGATCGTCCCTGAAATGATATCCTTGCGCAGAGAAGCAATATTGTAGCCTTTAAAACGGCCCCACCCTGTCATCATTTAACCTTCTTTTCTTTAAATATCTGATTATTTGAATATAAGAACCACATTACTCCTGCCTGCCGTTCTTGTCAACGGGGTAATCCGCCCCCCGGGAAGCCGGGGTCATTCGCTGCGGATGCCTTCAAGCAGGGAGATGGTGTTCACAAGGTGATTGTCGAATATTTGTTTGGCTACAGCCAGAAGGTCTTTGATCAGAGGATCACGGAGGGCATAAATTACGGTGGTTCCTTCTTTGACACTGGCCACTACGTTCTTGGCACGGAGTACGGCCAACTGCTGGGATACGGCAGAACCTTCCGAGCCGAGGATCGCCTGCAGCTCATTCACATTCTTCTCGCCTTCGCTGAGCAGCTCCAGAATGCGGATCCGCATCGGATGAGCCAGCGCCTTGAAGAATTCCGTCTTAAATTGTTGAATATCGCTGTTCATGGGACTTCTGCTCCTCTTGCTATACTTTTTAATGTATATTATCTTAGCTCATTTAGCCGAAGGTGGCTACGCCGGAGCAGGAAATAGTTAGTCCGGCATACGCCCCGCAGGCTCAAGGAGTGACAGGGTACAGCTTGATCTCCCCGGTCCTGATCTCCACGAATCCGCCCAGCGCCATTGGTTCACCCAGACACTCGAACATGATTACATCGCGGCCAAGCCGCAGATAACCGGTTCCGTCTTCCTCTATATTCTCCAGAATACCCGTCAATATGACAACATTCCCGTCCATACGTATCTCACAACGGCCTCCATGCGCCGGCACAATATCCACCCAGCGCATGAACAGCGGGGGCAGCTCAAATTCAGCCCCGCAGATCTCCCCGGCAGCCACAGCGGCGCCGCACCAGGTTCCTCTGCCCTCACCGAATTCGCATGCGAAGAGTACCTCATTCTTCTTCAGGCTTGTCCCAAGTATATTTATATTCATCCTCATTAGCTCCATCTTCATATGTTATACCGCTCATTATACATGACATGGGGCCAGCAGACATATCAGGTGTAATTCTGCGTCGCCTTGTTCAGATACGTGCTGGGATGCAGCCAGGGATGTTTGAAGAATTCGTGCTTGTCGCTGATTTTACGGGACACCCCAAGATCATAATCAATCATCCGTTTCACCTTGTCTGCGAACGGCTCACTCTTAACCAGCATTCCCATTTCGAAATCATGGCAGGCGCTTCGTTCGTTGATATTATACGAGCCGTGGAATACAGCCCGCGCTCTGTGGTCATAAGTGATTTTCCAGTGGGAGAAGCGTTCTGTAAAGCTGTAGTCATAGAAGGACACCCCATTGCAAAAAGGAATGTACATATTGCTGCGCACCGCCGCCTTGTTCGTAGGATGATCATTGACCTCAAGCGGATTGCATATCGAGATATGGCGGGAACACTCCGGTCCAACTTCACCGAGCCGGTCCCAGAAAGCCTGGTCGATCAGATAAGGATTCACAATAATAGTCTCTTCGGCGGCATACGTAAGCAAATCCAGATAATACTGCTGAATCAGATTCACCGGATTTCCGGGAAAACTTAGAAAGAGCGTGCATTCTTCCCCGCCGAATTCATAGTTTGCCGCTGGGTGGTAGAACGGGTCTTCCACCTCAAAGTGATCTCCTCCAAGCAGAAGCCATCTGGCGTGAAAAGCCTCATTCAGCGGCCGGGCAGCCTCCCCTTGAATCCGGAAGCAGCCGTCATGCCACTCCTCTTCCCTGGAGGGAATCCCAAGCGGGCGTCCGTCAATCTGTTCAGTTGCCGACTCCCGGATAGGCGTTGCAAAAGTATACTGGTCACCGATATTGAGACTTCCTATAATGGACGTTGTTCCGTCAATGACCATAAATTTACGGTGATCGATCACATTCAGCCCGGTAATTTTGACATCCTCCTGCACCTTGTCCTGCAGAAAGAGGATACTCTCAGGGACGCCCTGAGACTTCAGTTCCTCACGCTTCACTGCCCATTCCGCAGCAGCGTAGCAGGAATGAAATGTATCCTTCAGCCGGGCTCCAGCCTGCTCAAGGACTGCTGCAATCTCGGAGAATCTTCCTACTTCAAGATTGCTTCCGTATCCCAAGGCGGTGACGGTGTAATTCACCAGCATCCGGACCTCTACTCCCCGCTGAAGCGCATGAAGCAGCTCCGAGGCGATTAGCTTTCCCGAATGGTCATTGAAGAACAGCATCACGGACAGATGGATATAACGCTGTGCATTGCGGATCTCTTCCAGCAGCATCTCCAGGCATTGCGGCCCGTTCACATATGGATCCACCTTGTTATGCCTTGTAGTCTGCGGCGCCAGCGCTCTAAGCTTGCCGGAATCCAGGCCGGACACGGCTGATGCGAGCTGCTCAAGCAGCTCCGGGCTGAATCCGGGAAGCTCCTCCAGCTGCCGGACATCGGTGATCACCCCCCCATGCTGTGCCTGCCGGTAAGCACGGACAGCAGCGCTGTCCAGAATAGGCTCAATAATAGAATCGGCGGCGTCCGTGTTCTTAGCGATAGTTCTTAAATAGCCGCCGGATATCCGGTAATTCACGTAATCCGCGAGATCCTGCCGAAGCCGTTCATCCCACTGCGCTGCAGGTAATTGCGGCAGTTGCTTGTTCCTATGTATGTTTCCCATTCGATCCCCTCATCCCTTTCATTCCCCACTCTCTTCAGGTCCCGCCTGCGCGTTACAGCTCGTGTAAGGGTAAGCTTAGATACCCGGCACGCCTGTTTTATAAACGTTCCGCTTCTTAGCATTATTTTCTTCCGCCTCCCGCTGCGGGATGCCAAAGGGGAAACCCCGGCAGCCGTTAAGACTGCCGGGGTTTCCCCGTAGTGAGTGTGTATATTAGCTAGTTTAATAGGAGAGCTACATAATTATAGCCCGGAGGGCTGAAAAAGCTTCAGCGCGGCAATCCGCTCTACCGCTTCCGCAAGCCGGGCCTCCTCACTGACCAGCCCCACCCGCACATATCCTTCGCCATAGGCTCCGAAGCCGATGCCTGGCGCTACCACCACATGTGCTTCATCAAGCAGCAGGTCAGCGAAGCTCTGCGAGGTATAGCCTGCAGGAACCGGGAGCCAGGCGAAGAAGGAGCCGCGGGGGGCTTCCACTTCCCAGCCGATGCTGCGCAGACCCTGAATCAGGACATTACGCCGCGCTTCATAGCGGGCCACATTCGCCTGTACCGGGGCCTGCGGGCCAAGCAATGCCGTTCTGGCTGCCTCCTGCACCGCGCCGAACAGGCTGACATACATATGATCCTGCAGCAGGTTAAGGCTCTCGATCACGCTGGCATTCCCTACGGCGAACGCGACGCGCCAGCCGGCCATATTGTAGGTTTTGGACAACGTATAGATTTCGATGCCATTCTCCTTCGCACCCGGGGTCTGGAGATAGCTCCGCGGCTTCTGCCCTTCATAACCAATGGCGGCGTAGGCAAAATCATGCACCACGCAAATGTTGTGATCCGATGCGAACTGCACCGTTTCCCTGAAGAAATCCGCGGTCGCCACAGCTCCCGTAGGATTATTCGGATAGTTCAGGAACATCAGCTTCGCCTTCGCGGCGGCTTCCGGGCTGATGCTGCCATAATCGGGCAAAAACCCGCGTTCTGCCGTCAGCGGCATCATCTCCATAACAGCCCGTGCCAGCTCAATCCCCGACCAATAGTCCGGATAACCGGGATCAGGCACCAGCGCCGTATCCCCCGGATTGAGCAGACACTGCACCACCTCAACCAGACCGGTCTTGCCGCCGAACAGAATGGCGACTTCACGTCCCGGTTCAAGCTCTACTCCATATTCCCGCAGGTAGAACTCGGCCACGGCTTCCTTGAGGTAGGTATGGCCGCGAAACGGCGGATATTTATGATTCAGAGGGTTCACTGCGGCCAGCTGGAGGGACTCCACGATATGGGCCGGTGTAGGCATGTCCGGATTGCCTTGCCCCAGATTGATTACGTCATGCCCTTCGGCAGCAACGGCTCCGGCTCTGGCGACAAGCGCGGCGAAGAATTGCCTGGGCAGAGATTTCAGCATTTGTGAAGGTTCAAAACGATTCACGGGCATGCTCCCCTCTTCAAACCGGAATTATTTGCTCAATTCCTCAGCGTTATACAGCTTAACATCCAGCGGTGCAGTCAGGAATTCTCCTGCTTTGGCGGCGAAGCCGGTGAAATGCGGACTTGTATTATGGGCAGCTACAGCCGCCTGGTCACGCCAGATTTCGACCATGATGTAGGTATTTCCGTCCGCTGTATGCTTATACAATTCATATGAGATGTTGCCTTCTTCTTCGTGGGTTGCAGCAACCAGAGTCTTCGCGACTTCAAGGAACTCCTGCTCACGTGCGGGATTTACCTGAAGCAATGCGTGAATAATAATCATTTAGTATTCCTCCTAAGTTTCTTGAATATTAACTCAATGGTCCAGTATTATCCAATATTTATTTCCACTGGGCAACAGTGTCAACCGGCAGACGGACGGATGCATAGCCTTCTTCAACCGCTTTGCCGATCGATATCAGCATGACCGGAATATAACGCTCTTTGTCCATATCAAACAATTCCGCAATCTGATCCTTCTCGAATCCGCCGATCGCGTTCGTGTCATAGCCATGGGCACGGGCTGCCAGCATCAATTGCATCGAGACCAGACCGGCATCAATCAATACCGTTTCTCTGTTTACGTCCGCAGGTAGCTTCGCGAAGTGGGCACCCAGAGAGGCCAGCTGTCTTTCTTTTACCTCAGCAGGCATCAGTCCGCGTTCTACAGCCGTTCCGTAGATTTCCTCAGCATAGTCGAAGTTGTTCAGATCACCAAATACGGCAATCATTGCTGCGGAGGTTTCTACCTGAAGCTGATTAAATTTGGCAATGGTGGCCAGCTTGGCCTTGGCTTCCTGGCTTTCGATGATAAGGAAACGCCAAGGCTGCATATTAACGGAGGAAGGGGCCAGAGTCGCTTCAGTAAGGATCTCAGTCATTTCCTCTTTGCTGATTTTAACAGATGTATCGTATTTGCGGATTGAGCGGCGTCCTGTAATAATGCTTGTGAAATCGTTGTTTCTGGTTGTGATCATGAATAATAAGCTCCTTTATGGTTTGATTATAGGTGACGGCTACAGTAAATTAATATTATATTGCAGCCGGGTAAGCATCTCTGCGAGTACGGTGCGTTCCTGTTCATTGAACCCGGTAAGCAGTTCGCTGATGAAGCGGGTCTTCTCTTCCCGGTAGGAATTAATATGTTCCCGGCCGTGATCGGTCAGGGAGACGAGGGTGACCCTGTTATCGGCAGGATTATTCCGGCGGGCAATCATTCCGCTGTCTTCAAGTCCTCTCAAGTGGCGGGTGACTGCTGCGGCATCGATATCGAGTGTCTTTTGCAGCGAAATCTGGCTGATCTCGGAGACTCGAAACAATTCCTGGAGAAGGCGGAACCGGGTGGGTGTAATGCCCGCACAGCGCTCGAACTTCGGGCTGATTCCCTTATGCAGCGCCTGCAGCAGCTCAAAGATTGTATCTTCATCGGGCAGATGTTCTGTCAAAATTAACCCCCTTACGCAAATATATTGTGCAAAATCTTTTTGACAAACCTTACTTTACACCGTAATCGTTGACCCGTCAACTAATAAAATTAAAGAGGAGTTTGCCCGTATGAAAATAGCCCTGATTCAGCTCGATATAGCATTTGGCAATCCGGAGGTGAATTATGCTGCGGCAGAACGCAAAATTCGCGAAGCCGCCGCCGGTAACCCGGACTGCATAATCCTTCCCGAATTATGGACGACCGGCTACGATCTGACCCGGCTGGACGAGATCGCAGATCACGGGGGCCGCACTGCGGGGACCCTGATATCCGGTCTGGCCCGGAAATACGGGATTAATATCGTCGCCGGCTCTGTCGCCGTGAGGCAGGATACCGGGATTACCAATAGCATGTTCGTCTTCGACCGTACCGGAGCACCCGCCGGGCAGTACAGCAAGCTGCATCTGTTCAAGCTGATGGATGAGCATCTCTACCTCCAGCCCGGGTCAGCCAAAGGACTGTTCAAGCTGGACGGCACCTTATGCGCCGGATTAATCTGCTATGATATCCGCTTCCCCGAATGGGTCCGTGTTCATATGGCGGAGGGCGCTGAAGTGCTGTTCATCAGCGCAGAATGGCCGCTGCCCCGCTTATCCCACTGGCGGGCGCTGCTAATCAGCCGGGCGATTGAGAACCAGTGCTACGTGGTGGCCTGCAACCGCTCCGGTTCTGATCCGGCCAACATCTTCGGCGGCCATTCCATGATTATTGACCCTTGGGGAGAGATTGTGAGCGAGGCTTCCGGCAGCGAAGAGATTCTCAGCGGCGAGATCGACCTCGCCAGGGTGCGGGAAGTACGCGGGCAGATCCCGGTCTTCTCCGACCGGCGGCCAGAGCTGTATCTGTAGGGCAGATAAGACGCCCTCTCCAGGGATTCAGGGGCACTTCTGCCCCTCATTTCCACCAAATGTCCGCTTCCCTCCAATTCAGGGGCACTTCTGCCCCTCATTTCCGCCAAATGCCCTCCCACCAACCAATTTAAAGGGATTTTTCCCTCTATCTCTCCAAACAGCAAAAAGCACAGGCGAATTTAGCTCGCCTGCACTCGTCTGCATTTACCTGCACCCTTCTCGTGTGCACCTGCCTGCACCCTTCTCGTATGCACCTGCCTGCACTCTTCAATGACCGCCCGCTCTCCACGCTTCCCAGGACTCCCGTTACATTGCGCGCTTGCTTCAGCGCGCATACCTCTCCCGCAGCACACGCGCCGCCTCCAGCACACTCGGATCGCCGTACTGCAGGCTGTAGCCGGTCTCCTGCTGCAGGCGTTCCGCCGGCTTCAGCAGTGTGCCCCGGCGGGCAACCGCCTGCCGGATGCCTGCGGTGAAGACTGCGGCCGAATCCGGGCCGCCAAGCTCCCCGAGCGCGGCGATCGTCTCCGGACGCACGCGGGGATAGTCCAGCGATTCGTCCCCGTCCGCTGCCTCTGCATAGAAGCTGCGGATGAGTTCTCCGCGCGCAAGCCCGGAGCCGGACACGACAACAAACGCGTGGACGAAGTACGCGTTGCTCTGTCTCCGCTGGGCGATGCCGCAGAACTTGCGGCCGCCGATGGACAGATCGAAGTCACCGGGGCAATACGACCCGGTGACTTCTTCGGCACGGATCAGCGCCGCCGCCTGCGGATGGCTCACAGCTACGGCTTCGGCAATCAGCGAAGCCAGCAGCCGGAAATCATCGTGAAAGTCCAGCTTGCCCGGACTTTTGGGCAGCAGCAGGGACACATTGATGATCCCGGCATCCAGCGGCACTGCTGCGCCGCCTGAATGCCGGACCGCCGTGCGGATTCCCTGCTCCTCAAGCGCCTGCATCGCCGCCCCCGCACGGGGCAGCTTGCTGTCCCGCAGCCCCAGCGCCACACCGCCCTGGTGGCTCCAAAGATGCAGTACCGGCGGAACCTGTCCGGCTCCGACATCCCGGCACAGCATTTCCTCGAAGGCAAACGGAACCAGCATATCCTGCCCGGATTCCGTTTCCTCCGCTTCCCCGCTCAAATGCGTGAAGAGCAGCATATCTTCAGGCAGCCTGCCCGCCACTCCATTTTCCAGCACATTATAAGGTTCACTTCTCATTCAGATTGCCTGCGAGTCCCACTGACTACCTTCTTTCCCGGATACGGCAGGCCGGGCACCACGCTGATCCCGCAAGTCACGCTGCGTATTCCGATGTATTGTAATTACACTTTCTTAATTAGTCCTATTGTAACCGATCTCCGCCCTGGCCGCGAAGCCCCTGGTATATGAACTCTGTATTTGAAATGGCGGCTGGAACCCGTTATCCTTAGAGGATAAGAAGATAATCCCAGCCATAAGAATCGCGTTGAAGCTCATGCTATACACAACCCTTAGGAGTGATGCCGCATGACAACCGAACAACTGACAAAGGACAGGCAACTAAGCAAGGCCAGACAATGGGAGCAGGCAATGAACAAGCTGTATATCAACTTCCGGGACTACAGCCAAGATGTGCTGAAGGGCTTCGGAGATGAAGATATTCATCAGGCCAGAGTCAACAGCCGCAAGCTGCTGACGCTCCTGTCCATTCTTGATCCGGGCCATTCGGCTACGGAAGAGTTGTACAGCACATTCAAGCAGGCACAGAAGAAGCTCGGCAAGGTAAGGGACGCAGATGTACTGATCGCATCGTTCAAGGAACGGCGCAAGGCCGCCAAAGAGGCGGGTGATGTCAAAACCGCCGAACTGCTCACAGCAGTAATCAAACACCAGAAGGCCAAGCGGAAGACATTCCGCAAGAAGCTGGAGGATGCGCTTCCCAAGCTGACCGGCAAGGCCCTAGACGCGCAGTGGACCCCTTTTATCGATACACAGCTGGAGCCGCTCGCCGCCAAGAAAGATGCCAATGTGGTCATGCGCGAGCTTGAAGTCGCTTTTGAACAGAAGAAAAAAGCCTGCAAGACCCTGTTCAAGGGGCCTGAGGCTGAATCGAAGGAAGCCTTCGAAGCGCTCCATGAGCTGCGGATTGCCGCCAAGCATCTGCGCTATACCGCTAATGCGGCCGCTTTTGCGCTGAATCAGAAATTCCATGCCCACGAGGCCATCTACAAGGATATTCAAGAGCAGCTCGGGGTGATTAATGATAAGCGCGTGTGGCTCGAAACACTGAATTCCATTGGACGTGAAGAGCTGGATGTCGGTAAAAAAACATGGGCGGCGTTCACCGAAAGTCTGCGCGCAGAGGTACTGGAAGCATTGCACCAGAATGAGGTTGTCCCTGTAGTTCCTGGAGCAGAGAGCACGAAATAGCGGCATTATATATATTCCCGAAAATACAAAGGCAGGACGCTGCATGATCCTCATGCGGCATCCTGCCTTAATTCTTGGGCTGCGAGTGCCAGGAAACGCTGCCTGGGAAGAATCGCGGGCCTGTGCTCCACGATATCCGCGGCAAAGCGGCGCTCCCGCCCCTCCCCGTTACAATACGTTAAAGAGTACCGCGCACCGCTCCGGCAACTTTGTTCAATACACCCTGATATAAGGATTTCGGCCGCAGGCCGACCAGCTTCTCCACAGGTTGGCCTCCGCTGTATACGATCACTGTCGGCATGCTCATCACACCGGCTTCCGATGCAAGCTCCGGCAGTTCATCGCAGTCCACCTTAATCATGCTCACGTCATCCCCGTATTCGGAATTCAGTTCTTCCAGAATCGGCAGCAGGGTTCTGCAAGGCGGACACCAGGACGCACCGTAATCCACCAGCACGGTTCCGCCAGCCTTCAGCTGTTCACGCACAGCTCCGGCGTTATCGGCAATTATCATAGCCATCTCAAGCCCTCCTTCAACTCTCAAATGATTAACCTCAATTATATAAGCTGAACTTAAGATACTAACTTAAAGCTTAGTCGTCACTACGGTGAATATTTGGACTTCCGGACGCTATCGCTCCTACAGTTCCAGAATCCCCCTTCGATCCTTCTAGCTTCTTGTTATTTTCTTCTATTCATCTTATCGATCCGCCTTATTCCTCTTCATTCTGCTGCTCATGCAGAATTGAAGCCATCCGGTCCTGCAGGTTCAGCTTGATCTGATTCAGCTCAATCAGCTGGCGTTCAATCTCCTCCAGCTTGCTGCGGTACAGCGGCATTACTTCTGCACAGAACGCCTCTTTATTCTTAAGGACACAGTTCAGGAATCCGGCAATCTCTTCTGTCGACAAGCCAAGATTCAAATACAGCTTAATCGTCTCCACCGTATCCACGGCAAGCGGAGAGTATTCACGATACCCGTTGTCCTGGCGCAGCGGTTTGATCAGTCCCTGACGCTCATAATATCGCAATGAACGGACGCTTACGCCCGTAAGTGTGGCTAATTCACCTATTTTCATGGTATCCTCCCCGGGGTTCATGAGAAATGGTCTACACTCAGTATAAACCCTGACACTAGTGTCAGGGTCAAGGTGTTTTTTCAGAATAAACAAAAAAACCAGCCTAAGCATAACTTAAGCTGGCCTCCACATTATCTTACAGCAGTCCCGCTGCCCATAACCCGCCTCTGCGGATCATCTGCCGGAACGGCTCTACCGAGAAGGAAGGCAGATGATGGCCAGGCATCAGGTAGACTACCCGCCCTTGTCCGAATTCATGGCACCAGGCCGCCTGCCGCATAGCCCCTCCATGGGGATATTCTGCGAGAATGGTTGATTCGAAATATGGCAGCTGCTCAAAATAGTACGGCTCATCCTCAATTACAAAGTCATTGATGCCCTGCATAATCGGATGCTCCCGGCTGGAAATCGTCATATGAAGCGCGGTATAGTCCGGATGGTGGGTGAAATGGGCGCCCAGCATTACGCCGAGCTCCTGATTGCGCTGCAGGGAGATCCCGTTATGCACTACGAGCAGACCGCCGCCCCCAGCCACATAAGACAGCAGTGCACCGCTCTGCGCAGCGGATAATTTCTCATCAGAGAATTCAGTATAGGAGACCACCAGCTTGCAGTCCGACAATTGTTCCTTGTTCATCAGCCCGTAATCCTCAGTCGATACGACCTGAAGCTCCGGCTCCAGCAGCTGCTCGATCTCACGGTCTACTCCCGTGAACGGATGATATTTAACCTCGGTATAGCTGCCAAACGCAAGTGCTTTGAAGGAAGTCATTGCATTCACACCTCTCTTGTGCAAAGTTGATCATCTATTATTGCTTAATCCATTATCCCACAAAAGTCCGCTGCTGTTACCAGGGCCAGAGATTGCCGTCCAGATCGATGTACACCGGTTCCTCGCCCAGATATTTCTTATGATCCTGTACGATATTCATGATCTTATACGCTGATTCCTCCGGGGGAATCGGTGCTTCCATATTCTTCTCTCCGCTCATATAAGACTGCAGCCAGCCGGGATGAAAGACCATCACCTGTCCGCCCAGCTTACGCAGATGATTGTGCATCAGCGAGGACTGCATATTCAGCGCCGCCTTCGACATGCAGTAGCCGTACATATTAATTCTTTTGTTCCGGCTGATACTGCCTGCCTCTGAGGAGATGTTAATAATTAGCCGCTGCTTGCCCTGCAGAAGCAATCCCATCAACGCGTTGCTCACCCGGAGTGCGCCGAGCGTATTCACATTATAGAGCTGCGCCATAGCCTCATCATCCATATCCACGAGCATTGTAGCATTGTCCGCCTGGTGGATAATACCGGCATTGTTGATAATAATATCGATGTGTCCTGTACTGCCGGCAATACTCCGCGCTGCCTCTTTCACGCTCTCTGCGCTGCCGATATCAAGAGGGACCAGCATCAGCGTGTCCTGGTATTGCGCTTTCAGAACCTCCAGTGCCTCCACTTCCGGTAAATACCGGCCGGCAAACACTGTGTATTTATTCTCAAGAAGAAAGCGTACCAGATAAAACCCGAGCCCGCGGTCGGCACCGGTTACAAAAGCGACCCTTTTCATGAATTGCACACCCCCTCATACCTGCTTATTTATGCGCAGAGCGTTGCTGCATCACTCTCACATTAGCATGGCAATAGGGCTTAATCAACATCCCGTAAGGGAGGGGGATAAGCCTGCTGAACATTCTTTTGCTTTAATTTTGAACTATGTTACAATCAAGAATAATAGTTGTTAACAACACAATTGTTGACAAGATGCTTTCTAAATTCTATTCCAGGAAGGTGATCCTCTGATGTCTATTCAACAAATCCATACACTGGATGAACTGCAACAATACGTAGGGCAACCCGGCAAAAAATTGCTCTTCAAGCACAGCACCACCTGCCCGATCAGTGCCAAAGCAAATGAGGAGTTCCAGGCCTATACACAGAATTCTGACACGCCTGCCGCCATTGTACATGTCATCGAAGACCGTCCGGTCTCCAATCAGATTGCCGAGGATTTCGGGATTAAGCATGAATCGCCGCAGATTTTCCTGCTGGAGGATGGTGAGGTCCGCTGGAACACTTCCCACTGGAAAATCACCCGTGGCGCCATCAAGGAAGCTGTGGAGCAATGAGCCAGAACGTAATCATCTATTCCACATCCGGCTGCAGCGACTGCAATCAGGTGAAGCAGCTGCTTGAGAGCAAGGGCATTCCCTTCGAAGTCAGAGATGTGATGACCAGTACCGTCTATCAGGA
This sequence comes from Paenibacillus sp. FSL H8-0259, assembly GCF_037963255.1. Classification (NCBI taxonomy): domain Bacteria; kingdom Bacillati; phylum Bacillota; class Bacilli; order Caryophanales; family Paenibacillaceae; genus Paenibacillus; species Paenibacillus sp. FSL H8-0259. The sequence goes on along the minus strand of NZ_CP150147.1, from coordinate 699,652 downwards.
AGAAGTCGAGAAGCTGGGCTTCATGGGTGTTCCAGTCACCGTATCCGGAGACCGGGCTGTCAAGGGCTTCAATCTTCCTGAGCTTCAGGAGCTTATTGAGGCAGCGGTACAGTAAGGATTCAGTCAGTTATGCAAAATGGTGCCGCCCTCTTTACAGGGCCGGCACCATTTTTGTCGTTCAGATCTGTCAGGTCGGGAATGTAACCCCCGTCATAGCTTCACTCAGCTCCCACAGCGTCAGAGCGTTGCCCGGATCAATCGCCCAGTCCTGCACCCCAGGCTGGTGCGAATCCCCGGACTCCGCTACAGGAGCGATGTCAGCATCCTCGCAATACACGCCGCCCTTGCCGTCGAGCAGCGGACTCACCGCGCACCAGACACTGGTCGCGGCTCCCTGCTGGACCGTCTTCATATGACTTGTACGCCCGGCCGGAATGCGGTTGCCCGCTTCATCCAGCGCCCCCATGCCGCGCAGCTCGTCATCCGACAGATGCCGGGCCAGATCGGTCAGGATGCTGCCGGGATGCACGGAGAATGCCCGGACACCATGTGCTTGCCCGCGTTTGTCCAGTTCAAGGGCGAACAGCACATTGGCGGACTTCGACTGGCCGTAGGCTGTCCATTTCTCATAGGCTCTACGCTCAAAATTCACGTCTGCGAAATCAACACCGGCAATGCGATGGCCGCGTGAAGATACGGAGACTACCCGCGCGCCTCCGCCCTGCACCAGCGCCGGCCAGAGCCGGGCCGCCAGCTGGAAATGCCCCAGATGGTTGGTCGCGAACTGCGCTTCGTACCCGCGGCTGTCGCGGGCCAGCGGCGAGGCCATGATGCCTGCGCTGTGAATCAGCATATGCAGCGGCCGGCCGGAGTCCAGGAACCGCTGCGCGAAGGCATCCACAGATGCCGGGTCCAGCAAATCCAGCGCCTCCAGCTCGACACCGGGAATCCCGGCAAGGGCAAGCCGGGCCTTCTCCGGTGTCCGAACGGGAACTATCACAGTGGCCCCCGCGGCAGCCAGGACACGTGTGGTCTCCAGGCCCAGGCCGGAGTAGCCGCCGGTCACGACCGCTATTTTACCGCTCAGATTATGGCCTTGGATTACTTGCTCTGCCGTAGTGTCCGGCCCAAACCCCGAAGGAATCGGGTGCTGCTTAACTTTCGCGTGATTCAACTCTTTGTTCGTGTCCTGATTCAACCCAGTATTCATTCCTCGTTCCTCCTCTGTTCCATTTCCGCGATGAACCTGCCGTCCTTAAGCTCCCGGAAGTTCTTCAGCTTGTATTTCATAAGCTCCAGTGCCGCCGTAAGTTCCGTGAGCTGCTCTTCAATCAACGTTTTATGCCTGTCCAGCACACTGTAGCATTCCTCGTAGTCCTCTTCCGCTGAAGCCCTGATATATTCTTGAATGGTGCGCAGTGGCATATGGGTTCTTTTGAGAATAGCGACGAAATGCACCCGGTCCAGCTCACGCCTGCTGTATGCCCGCTGGCCGTTCTCCTTGCGGCTTGCCGGGGGCAGGAGCTTGATTTTCTCATAATAGCGGATGGTATCCTGGCTGAGTCCTGTCCGCTCTGCTACCTCGGTGATCGTAAAAACAGGCTCCATTGGCTGCTGGCCTCCTTCCTAATCTAGCTTCTTAATCCAGCTTCTTAGTTTGGCTTTCAGTCTTGGTAATTTACTGACCGTCTGCCCTTACAGATTCAAATAATAATCCCTGGAGTAGGGTCCAAGTCAAGCATTCGGGAAGCGGGAATTAGGCCCTCCCGGATGTATGGTTTGTGCGGCTAGAAAGGTACACTTTTCGTAGAATCAGGCTCTAACTCAGGTACAAATTGTAAACCGCCATAATTACTCTAATAACACATTCACGAATCTATTTGCCAGACGGGTAACGCTTACTTCATCTTCAATCTCTCATTATCTCCCGATTACTCACTAATACGCCATTTCACAAAAAATCAATATCGACGGCGTTTCCGGTCTAACGCATTAATATTTCCGGAGTTCCCTCACCGCTGCCTCCCAAAAATAAAAAACGGCGATTGAGCGAGATAAACGGATGATAATCGGCCACATATATGGTTTTAGTCTCCAATATTCCTCGCGAAGCAGCAATTTATTGCAAATCCGGCGCAGAAGCACTCTTTTCCATTTTTACAAAGACAATCCTGAAAGGGTATGATTCGTGTTGAAAGTTACCAGCGATAATGTGAATGCACGCTGAATTTCCGCCAAGCGGAAAACGGGGGAACCATCAGGCCGCAGGCCTACTTGGGGTGAATCCGAAGGAGACTTCAATTACGCAGTCTCAAAAGGTAGGGCGACTCTCACCGTCCGAATCCGACAGCTAACCCCGTAAGCGTAAAGAGAGAGATCTTGATCCGCCACGATTTTGCCCCAGGCTTCTTACGCCTGTAACAAAACCGCAGCAGAGGTCCTCCTCTGTCTGCGGTTTTTTGCGCACTTATTCCGGCGGATCAGCATTTCGGCAAACCTATCAACTACATATCCAAACTATAAATCGCCCACATTCAGGAAGGAACGTGTCCACATGCCAGACCCATTATCGTCCAATGCAGTTCCCGCTGCCGGATTCACCAGCTATATTGAGCAATATAGCGGAACCATCTATGCGCTAAGCTGTCTCCTGCTGGAGAAGGGCGCCCGCGCCGATCAAGCCGCAATTGCTACATTCGCGGCACTCTATGAGCCTTGGCTCAAGGGCAGCATCCAAGCAGATGCTTACTCCCTTGCCGCCTACAGGGAATGCATCCGGCAATGCTCGCTGGTTGCTCAAGACCGCGGCCGCTGCTCTTCTGCCCTGCTCACCTGGGAGGATCAGATCGCCAGCGCCTTATGGTACGGCATCCAGCTGCCGCTGCCCGAGATCTGCCTCATCCTGCAGCGAAGCGTTCCTGAGCTGAAAGCGCAGCTCAGAGGGATTCGCGAACAGATGGCTGCTGCGCGGCCAGCTGTCCCGCGTCCGTCGGCGGGATAATAGGGAAGATGGCTAGGCCTGCAACAATAGACTCAATCATGCCACTGCGATCCATGCGGACTGTAGATCCGTTATTTCGCCCAATCAGTCGAATCAGCGATCCATGCGGACTCAGAGGACCTTAACTAACCAGTTTCGCCTCATTTTGAGCTCCTTCGAACAATATAAGCGCGCCTGAGTCCGCAACGGGCAAAAAAGCAGGCTTTTTCACAAAATAAGGTCCTCTCAGTCCGCGTAGCAAGCGCTGCATAGAGTAAATCCGCTGACGTCGTACATATTAATAAAAGCCGCAGCATCCGCCACGGCTCTCCATTTGCTAATGCTATGCTATCTGTTCCAGTGCCAGAAATCAGCGCTTGCCCTTGCCGCCCTTGGCGAACCGCCAAAAAGCCATGCAGCATCCGAGCAGCCCGACGCCCAGCAAGATGGTCTGCAGTGCTCCCAGCCAGGTTGATTTGTCCGACGGGATCAGGCTGCTGATAATGATCAGCAGGATGGAGACCACGACCAGCACGGGGGTTTGTCTACTTTTTTTCACAAAAAATCACCACTCCTAATTACTAATATTACTAAGGTACACTATCTGCGGGGGTTTAACCAGTTTAGGGTGGTTTGTGATCACTCTATAGAACAGCATTATTTATAAGCCCGTTTCATCACTACAGGTCATCCACCTTCCATATCCCATCATTTTAATCATTGAATAGACAGCGGTATCATCACTCCCGTTATCCCAGGACCTGTCCACTACCACTTCGTATTCATCAGCGTTTATTTTATTCATTTCATTAATTTCGTAATCTGTTATATTTGCCGTCTCCTTGCTGATTTCAGCATACAGAGCCTTCCTTTCATCTATCGTCTTACTTTCTGAGGTATCTCCGGAACACCACATGTGCACTTTCGCGATGAAATCATCCAGATAGCTCACTACCACACTGTTCAACTCCGGATCATCACTTAGCTAAAATACGAAGATTAACAATAACATTGCAAATTGGTTATATCGTAGATATAATATGTCCGTAATAACTATTTAGTGTAATTAAAGGAGATCGGGCTATGACAGAGTTCTGGGAAGCAAGCTTCATAGAAAAACAAACGATGTGGGGATTTGAACCTTCTGACTCGGCCATCTTAACCAAGGATTTTTTCCTTGAAAAGAATGTTAAAGACATCCTGATTCCCGGCATTGGATATGGCAGAAATGCAAAGGTTTTTATGGACAATGGTATAGATGTTACTGGTATTGAAATTTCGCAAACAGCGATTGATCTGGCGAGGCAGCGCGGGCTGGATATGAATGTTTACCACGGCTCGGTAACCGATATGCCATTTGACAACAAACTCTATGACGGTATTTTCTGCTATGCACTGATTCACTTATTGGATCAGCGTGAGCGGGAGAAGTTCATTCAGGATTGTTATAATCAGCTGAAGCCGGGAGGATATATGGCCTTTACAACGGTATCCAAAAAAGCACCAATGTACGGTAAGGGCGTCCAACTGGATACAGACTATTTCGAAATCATGGACCGAGTGAAAATGTTTTTTTATGATGCTGACTCCATTCAACAAGACTTTGCCAACTATGGCCTGGTCGAGATATCAGAAATAGATGAGCCCGGTAAAAATATGAAAAACAAACCTTCCATAAACTTCTTAATTGTAAAATGTAAAAAGGAAGGATAGCGCTCCAAGCGCACTGTCTGCATAAGTAAAAAAAGCCCACCCGCCTCCCCCGGCGAATGGGCTTTGATCTATGTTTACTGGCTGCGCTTCTGATATCTGCCAAAGGCTATGATGGTCACCACCATACTCACAATGCCTATACCCGTTAGCATCCCTTGCGTGAAATCTATCAGGTTGCTTCCGTTAGAAACTAACATTCGGCCCGCCTTTAGTGAAAGAAAAGAAGGGAATTGTAATAATGTGTGTTCCAACCTGGTAAGTTGATGATTAAATGATCCTGATTTCAGAAACACATTGTGTTAATTACCTTTTCATCTATGCTTTTGCCACTTTATCAGCAGCAGCTTGTGTTTGTGTTTGAATTGCAGCAGTAGCTTTGTCTAATGTTTTCTTCCCGTTTACTACCTGTGTCAGTTCTTCAGATAGTATTGACCAAAAATCCAATTCCAAATCTGGTGACTTGTTCATGAGCGCATAACTTGTAATAGATGAATTGAAGTTAGGTTTTAATTTATAGAATGCATCCAGCTTGTAACCAGAATACTCTTTAACCATGCGGGACAGAGGTGCACCTATACTATTATTAGAGTTGTTAGGTTTGTAGTATTCGTTAGCGTGGTCATCCCCATTGAAATATTTAATGAACTCCCAAGCGGCATCCAGATTCGATGCACCTGCTGGAATAGCCAGAATCTCAGAACCAAACACATATCCTGTTGACTTCCGGTCCTTAGAATCCGCAGGGCCGGCAGCCATACCAAGCGTAAACGGTTTATAATTCTTTACATTGCTATTTGCTGCTTGCAAGGACTGCAGCTGACTGATAGAGGCTACTATCATAGCGGATCGTCCCATAATGAACGGGCTGCTTTCCAGGTAACTTTTGCCCGACAGAGTGATTCTTTCGTCAAGTACCCCCGACTTCGTAGCCTCGACAGACAGGCGATAGGCATTTTTCCACGACGCTGTATTCGCAGTAGCCTTAAGAGTATTTGGATCAATATACGTTAATCCTTCTGTTCTGGCAATATCCATTACCAAATTGCTGGACCCAAAGGAGCTTAGACCCCAAATTCGGGTGTTCTTATCTCCTGTAGTAGGGAATTCACCAGCAAGTTTCAATATTTCTTCCCACGTCATTCCGTCACTTGGTGCTTTAACATGGTGCTTTTTAAATAAATCCGCATTATACAGAAGAGCATACGACTCCACCTTTAGGCTTAACCCATAAAGTTTGCCGCCGCCTTGTTCCTTCAATTCAGCAAGCAAGCCAGGGTACACTGTTGTCATGTCATACTGATCCCGTTCAATTAACGGTTCTAAATCTGCCAGCTTTTTATCTTTAGACATTTGCTGGTAATCATAGGGGGGCAGCATTACAAGATCCGGTGAATACTTTTGGATCGCCGAATTGTAATCTGTAACCGAACCTGAACCTGTAGGTGCAAAGACTTCGATGTCTGTATCCGGGTAGTTCTTACTGAACTGGTTCCCGTACGTCCTATTGAAATCATCAGCGTTCCAATACAATACTTTTAAAGTATCTTTCGTATCTGCCTGGCTATTCGAATTTGCGGAAACCAGTTGACCTGTGGCAAGACCTGCTGAGGTACCGATCAACATCACACTGAAACTAGTAAGCATGATCTTCTGTATCATATTTTTCTTCAAAAATAAAGCCTCCACTCATTTGTTATTTCAAACGGTTATTCACTTGGATGGACTCAAGTATAGAATAGAAAGCTTATAAGCCAGCTACTGAAATCCTTATCATTTCCTTAAATAAGGCTGAGAAGTGCGGACAAAAAGGAACCCATTCTCAGATAGAAGCTATCTAAGAATGGGGCCTGGGTTATTTCTTCGCTTTTTGCTTTTTCACAGCCTCATCAAGGCTCTTTTGAACCTGTGTTTGAATGGAAGCCAGCGCTTTGTCTAGTGTCTTTTTGTTGCTTATTACCTGTTTAACTTCACTCTGCAGGATAAGTGAATACTGTGCATTGTTAAATGGAACTCCTATTGGATTAACATATGGTGGTGTTTCCAGGTTTGGTTTTAATTTATAGAAGGCCTCCATACTAAATCCTTTGTATTCTTTACTATAATCCATCCGTGACAGGGAATAATCTGAAAGCATCTCGGACTTAAATTTAGCAAAATCCGCTCCGTTATAGAATTTGACGAAATCCCAAGCAAGATCTTTATTAGATGAACTAGCCGGAATCGCAAAGATTGAATCAAGATGAATGTTTCGTGTCATGTTCCGGTTCTTAGGATCGGCAGGACCCGCAGCAATTTTAACGGTAAACGGTTTGTACTTTGCTATAGCAGATTTATTTGCAGTTACCCCCTTTAAAGTATTCATACTAGTCGTACTTACTGTCATAGCCGCTCTTCCCATAAGGAAAGGGTCCACATCATATCCACTTTTATTTGAGCCTTCTATGGTATTGGATTTTATCGCAGTGATAGCCATACTGAATACCCTTTTCCAAGCGGCTGTATTCATAGTTACTTTAAGTGTATCAGGATTATAACGGGTTAACCCTTCAGAAGTTGCTATATCATTGATCAAATAGGTGTAATTATCAAGCGGATAGTGAAGTCCCCAGATACGGGTGTCCTTATTTCCTTTAGTTGGGAATTTCGCGGATAGTTTCAGTATTTCTTCCCAAGTCATTCCGTCCTTCGGTAAGGGGACATTATATTTTTTGAATAAGTCTACATTGTAAAAAAGGGATTCTGTGTTGAAGCGCGGACTTAGCCCGTAGAGCTTTCCATTCACTTTGAGTGCGTCCAACAATCCAGGATATAGGGTTGCAGTGTTATAGTTGTCACTCTTGATTAACTGTCCCAGTTCTGCTAACTGGTTCTCCTTGGACATCTGCTTATATTCAAGGGTGTTCAACATGACAACATCTGGCGATTGCTTGGCGATAAAAGCTTTTAAGTCTGATTTCCCATCCCATTTCACTTCCTGAATCTGAGTATCGGGAAATTGCGCTTTGAACAAGTTCTCATCGAAATAATATTTGTCTTCGTACAGCACCTTTAGAGTTTGTTTCGTGTTAACCTGGGTGTTTGAATTAGCAGAAGCTTTTGGGTCTTGGCTAAAGCCTGCTGAAATAGCCAATAGCATAAAGCTCAAACTAACGATTACTGACTTTTTTAAAATAGTTCTCTTCAAAATAATACCTCCACTCCTTTATTGTTAAAACGATTATCTGTTTGTACTGAGCTAAGTATATAAGAGAAAACTTATCAGCCAGCTACCGAAATCCTTATCATTTCCTTAAAGCCTCCATATCAACCTTAGGGTTGATATGGAGGGACTTCCATTACCTTTAATCTACCGTCAACTCTTTTAACTGTGTAGGTGAACTTATCAGTGATTGTGTCGAACTCCTGTGTCTGGAACAAGGTTCCGTCTTCATGCTTTAACGTAATCACGAATTTACATTCATCCTTGCTTACCTCGGTCTGATCAACAATCTCTTTAAGGGAGATGTCAGGAATCAGCTCCAGATACTGATTGAATAATTCTTGCTCATCGTCAGGATCTGTTTCAGGAGATAAATTCATGAGCCCCTGGTAGCTGCCGCCGTATAACTCGACCAAAGTTTCAGCATCTTTATTAGCGATGGCCCGCATGTATTGCTCCAACGTATGTTGCAGATTCTCATCGGGACTTATTTTATCTGGGTTCGCCTCATTATTGCTGCTACATCCCACAAGGAAGAAAGCACAGATGACGCATGCGAATATAATTTTCTTCATCATTCATTTCCTCCTATTCTCCCGGCGGTATTATAAAATACCTCGGTAGATGCCTTTCCATATCAAGCAACATGGTCTCGGCATCCTTTAAATATTCCAGATAGCCAAAAGGCCCCATCATGTTGTAATTCGGGTCAGAGACGATGAACTGGACATGGTTTCCTAACTTCCAGTAGCCCTTGATCATAGACGAGTGTCCCTCTGGAATGTCCAGTTCCCTAAACATGACATATAAGATATTCCCTTTATCCAAATGATCTAACATCTTATCCAAATCAACTGTAGTATCAAAAGCATCAGTGAACTCCAAGCCATACTGCAGCATTACATTCTCGGCAACCACATCAGGGCGGCCAGTGCAGCTACAACCGAACCATACGGTGCCTTAGACTCTTGCAGCTTCATATCTGACCGAAGAGTAGCGTCATAAACAATCGCCGGCATAAAAGACCAATCATCCCAGTTGCCGGTTTTTCCAGGCTCAAAGTTCCCAGACTCCGACCAGAAGAAAAATCCGCTCGATTTCCATGCATTGATATCTTCCGTATCCTTTGGCTTGGAGGCTGGAACCGTTTGTATTTCTCCAAATATAGCTTCATAAGCCGATACTAACATTTCAGCTGCCATCAGCCTAGTCAGTCGCTGATCCGATGCCGCTTCACCTTCCAGCTATCAGGTGGCAAATCAGGAAGCTCAAGACCCTTTTGTCTTAAATAATCTACTTCCTTTTCAAAAGCTGTTGTCTTCAGAACACCCTTTTCCAACTCCGCCAGATTGTCCGAGTCTGGTGTCTGTTCCTTCGGCAAATTACAAGCAGTGGAACCAAGAACAAGTGCCGCTACACTAATAAATATAAGTACTTTTTTCATATACATAGCAACCTTATACTTCAAGATTCCACCCCCGCTTCGTTCTTCTAAGAACAACATTACAGTCCAAACAACATAGAGGGGCACTTGCTTTCCGCAGGAGCCCCCCTCAGATACCGTGCATTCTTTGACACCCAAAAGGCTTATAAAAATATCCTTTTCATATCTCCATGATTCTTTATCTCTATCTCTTTGTCTTTTGAGCCTTTGCCAGTTTATCAGCATCAGCTTGAGTGCTTGATTGAATAGCAGCAGTTGCTTTGTCCAATGTTTTCTTCCCGTTTACTACCTGTGCCAGTTCTTTAAATAGAACTGACCGGAAATTTAATTCAAAATTTGCTGACTTGTTCATGAGAGCATAACTTGTACTAGCTGAATCCAAATTAGGTTTTAATTTATAGTACGCATCCAGCTTGTAACCAGAGTACTCCTTAACCATGCGGGACAGAGGAGCACCTATATTATTACCAGTGGTATTAGGTTTATAGTATTCGTTAGCGTAGTCATCCCCATTGAAATATTTGATGTAATCCCAAGCGGCATCCACATTCGATGCACCTGCCGGAATCGCGAATATTTCAGTAATACGTACGTCTCCTGTTGACTTCCGGTCCTTAGAATCCGAAGGGCCGGCAGCCATACCAAGCGTAAACGGTTTATAATTCTTTACATTATTTTTTGCTTTTTGCAAGGACTGCAGCTGACTGATAGAGGCTACTATCATAGCGGATCGTCCCATAATGAACGGGCTGCTCTCCAAATAACTTTTACCCGGCAGAGTGATCCTTTCGTCAAGCACCCCCGACTTCGTGGCCTCGCTCGCTATACGATAGGCATTTTTCCACGCAGCTGTATTCGCAGTAGCCTTAAGAGTATTTGGATCGATATATATTAATCCTTCCGTTTTTGCAATATCCATTACCAAATTGCTGGATCCGGAGGCGCTTAGGCCCCAAATTCGGGTATTCTTATCCCCTTTAGTAGGGAATTTCTTAGCAAGCTTCAATATTTCTTCCCACGTCATTCCGTCACTTGGTGCTTTAACCTTGTGCTTTTTAAATAAATCAGCATTATACAAAAGAGCATACGACTCCGTTTTTGGGCTTAACCCGTAAAGTTTACCGCCGCCTTGTTCCTTTAATTCGGCAAGCAAGCCTGGGTATACTGTTGTCATGTTATACTGATCCCGTTTAATTAACGGTTCTAAATCTGTCAGCTTTTTATCTTTAGACATTTCTTTGTACTGGTATGGGGGCAGCAATACAAGATCTGGTGAATACTTTTGGATAGCTCCGTTGTAATCCGTAATCGCACTCGAACCTGTAGGTGTAACTACTTGGATGTCTGTATCCGGGTACTTCTTACTGAACAGATTCCCATACGTCCTATTGAAATCGTCTGCGTTCCAGTACAATACTTTTAAGGTATCTTTGGTATTTGACTGGCTGTCCGAATTTGCAGAGGCTGCTGAAGTACCGAATAGCATCACACTGAGACTAGCCAGCATGACCTTCTGCAATAAATTGTGTATCAAAAATAAAACCTCCACTCATTTGTTATTTCAAACGGTTATTCACTTGTATTGACCCAAGTATAGAAGAGAAAGCTTATCAGCCAGCTACCGAAATCCTTATCATTTCCTTAAATATGGCTAGCGTTATTCATTGCATTAGAAATATCGCTTATAATTATTGTTCTACTCTCTATCTAAGAAAAATAAGAGAACTAAGGGAGGATCTATGGCGGAAAGCACGATTTTGATGGTGGATGACGAAACGGAAATTATCCAATTGATGAATATTTATTTCAATAACGAAGGATACAAGCTCCTGCAGGCGTCGAATGGACTGGAGGCACTGGAGATTCTGCAGTCGGAGCAAGTCGATTTGATTGTACTGGATCTAATGATGCCCGAGATGGACGGGTTGCAGGCTTGTATGAAAATACGGGAAACGAATCCTATTCCCATCATCATGCTCTCGGCTAAAAGTCAAGATATCGATAAAATATCAGGCCTCAGTATCGGCGCCGACGACTACGTAACCAAACCGTTCAACCCGCTTGAGCTGATTGCACGCATCAAGTCACAGCTTCGGAGGATGAACCAATTTAACTCCACTGCGGCTAACGCAAACGAAATACGTATCGAAAACGTCGTTATTAATGAAGCATCCCATACGGTAACGGTCGATCAGCAGGAGATCAAGCTGACTCCCCGTGAATTCGCGCTCCTTCACATGCTGGCAGTCAATCGAGGGACGGTGCTGAGCATGGACCGCATCTACGAGGAGGTCTGGAACGAGCCTTTTATGGAGTCGAAGAATAGTGTTATGGTTCATATCCGAAAGCTTCGTGAGAAGATAGAAGCTAATCCGCGCGAACCGCGGATAATCAAAACCGTGTGGGGGATTGGATACAAAATCGAAGGCGTTCTAAAAGCAAGGGGTGAGTAGGATACAACTACAGTGGCTGTATACAATTCGTTGGAGATTAATGCTGATCATGATTGGAAGCCTGGCCCTAACAGGCGCAGTTATTTCTTTTGGTTTTTTCATGGCCGGGGAACTGCAAAAAATCGAATACGTGGCTGCTCCGATCAATTGGAGCATTGAGCATGCCGGATCCGTTCGCGTGATGATCATCACTGGTATCATTCTCTTTCCCGTCACTTTCTTCCTGGCCAGCTTCCGTTTGGTTCAGGATTTGCGCGAAATCAACGCAGGGCTGCAGGAGTTATCGGCAGGTCGGTTCGGGCGTGTAATAACGGTCAAGGGCAAGGATGAGTTAAGCGTTGCAGCGGAGAGTATGAATCAACTCAGCAGCGAATGGGATCAATATCTGGCGGAAATTACGCGCGGTTTGAAGGAGATTTCCAATGGGCAGTTCGACCATCAGATTCCGGAAATTGCCGGTAACCAACTGGGCGAAGTCGCGCATAGCATCAACCAAATGAGTACGCAGTTGAAGCATTCGATAGCGGAGGAGCGCAAAGCGGAAAAGACCAAAAATGACTTAATTACCGGTGTATCGCATGACCTGCGCACTCCACTGACCTCGATTCTCGGTTTTCTCGAAGTGATTGAGGAGGATCGGTATCAGGATGAACTAGAGATGCGCTATTACATCAACATCGCGTATGAGAAATCCTTGTCGCTTCGGCGCCTGATCGACGAGCTGTTCGAATATACGCGTATTAACAACGGCATGCCTCTGGAACTGAGCGAGCTCGATATCGCCGGGCTGATCCGTCAGCTGGAAGAGGAATTCGTACCGGTTACGGAGAACGTAGGCATGGAAATCAGGTTGAACATGCATGAAGGAGAATTCAAGATCCAAGCAGACGGAGGGCTGCTGGTACGGGCGTACGAGAATATTATCTCCAATGCCATACAATACGGGAAGGCGGGCAGATATATAGATATCGATATTGCTAAGGATGGAGATGTACTGGTCGTGCGGATCCAAAACTATGGAGACCCCATTCCGGAACGGGATTTGCCTTTTATTTTTGACCGCTTTTACCGGGTGGAGCGCTCCAGGTCGAAGCAGACCGGAGGCACAGGTCTCGGACTGGCCATCGCAAAAAGCATTATCGATGTACACGGAGGGAGTATCACTGTACACAGTAGCAAGAAGGCAACTATATTTGAGACACGGCTCCCGGATTCCGGCATCCATCAGGCGCAAGCGGCTGTTCCGGAAGAAGTTCATAATGAAATTAAACGGGTACCGACCGTGATTCCCAAGCGGGGCCTGACGCCGAAACAAAGAATATCCCCCCGGAAACGGGGCTTATTCCAATCCAGGGTACCTGCAGTATCGATGATCGTGCTGCTCATTTGTGCAGTGGTACTATTCAGCGTTAAGAATTCATTTACCTCCCCGCTCATGGTAAAGCTGGATGCAAATAGCGATCCAGCGCTGATGACAGCAAGCGAAAATGACATGACGACTTCTATAGGCGGTAAATCAGACCAAGGCTATACACTTCTCATTCATCGTTATATGTACGACAGCCAGAACCTAATTCTCCAATACTCAATCAAAAATTTTAACGAGATATCGCAGTCACAATGGGCGAAACAATCAGTCAAGCCGACTTTTAAATTGGACCCTTCAACGATACAGGCAGTGCCCGGCATCGCCACAGATCCAGGTGTAACGTTGGCCAAAAACGGCACCATCAATTATTCTTTTAACGGAACCACACCTCCAGACAAGTTCATGTTGAAAGTCAGCGTAAAAGAGTTAATTCTCTCGGATGACACTGCTCAGCAGCTTACACTCGCCGGAAACTGGAGCTTCGAAATTCCTGTTAAAAAAAATTATATACGAAAAGCCAATGGTCAAAGTTCACCGTTGTTGAATTAAACCTAGATGAAGCCTCCATATCAACCCTAAATGCAGCACAAACTCCATTTTATTCATTTAGAGTACTATGAACTAAATACATTACAAAAGGGAGAAAAGTTCATTCTATGGAATTTAATATATTTATAGTTGAAGATGATACGGCATTATTCGAAGCGCTGCAAACCGGACTGGAAGCTTGGGCGTTCCGGGTTACGAAACCGGATGATTTTGATGAGGTTATGCGTTCGTTTCTTGATCAGCAGCCTCATCTTGTAATCATGGATATCACGCTGCCTAAATTTGACGGTTTTCATTGGTGCAGGGAAATTCGCTCTGTATCCGAAATCCCCATCATTTTCTTATCTTCCCGCGATCACCCGTTAGATATGGTTATGGCGCTTAATATGGGTGCGGATGATTTTGTCCAGAAGCCTTTTCATACGGATGTGCTGTATGCCAAAATTCAAGCGATTCTTCGACGGACGTACGCTTATGGTGAAACCCAGGCAGATACACTCGAATGGAACGGTGCCTTGATTGATTTAAAGCGGGGGGTTATCCGAAAATCAGCCGAGGAAGTAGACTTGACCAAAAACGAATTTTTCTTACTGATTGCGCTGGTGAAGTTCAACAACTCTGTCATTTCACGTCATGACCTGATTCGTAAGCTATGGGAAGATGAGCAGTTCGTAAATGATAATACACTTACAGCCAATATCACCCGCTTGCGGCAGAAGTTAGAACCGCTTGGGCTTTCAGACGCTATTGTGACAAAGAAAGGAATGGGTTATATGGCAGTGACTTTATAGGAGGAAAAGTTGATATGTTAGTCCGTTACGTTATTGCCAGAAAAAGCTGGATCCTGCTTTTTATCAGTTTGCTGGGTGTTACTGACCTGCTAATATTACTCGATCAGGGAGTAAGTGTTGGACCCACCTCTTTCATATACTTAAATTCGTTGTATATTATTCTGTTTGTTGTATTTTTCATTTGGCGGTACAGGAAAGAAACCAGGTATCTGGCAGCGGTTGCCAAACTGCAGGAAGTCATGCCCGCTGACTGGATTGAGAGTCTTCCCGAACCTGACAATGAATTGGATAGGATCACGGGCCATGTATTAAGAGAGGCTTCTTCCCATTTCAAACGGAAGCTTTCTGGGATGAAGGAAGCCCAACTGGTTGAGAATGATTTTATTGCCTCCTGGATTCATGAAATCAAGACTCCTCTTACCGCTATGAAACTGATTATGGCCACACGCCAAAGTGATCCGGATATCCGCAAAATGGAAACAGAATGGCTGCGGATTCACCTGCTTGTAGACCGTCAGCTATATATGACACGCCTTCCTGCCCTGGAATCGGACTATGTTCTTGAACAAGTGTCGGTACAACGTCTTGCGGCAGAAGAAGTCCGGGAACTGGCTGCCTGGTGTATGGAGAAAAACCTGGCAGTCAGTATTGAAGGCAATGATGCCACCGTCGTTACAGACCGTAAATGGTGCCGTTTTATCATTAGGCAGTTATTGACCAATGCCATCAAATACAGTCCTACAGGCACGTCACTCACGTTCAGGACAAATGTTACGGAACAAGAGAATGTCTTTCTGGATTTAATAGACGAGGGTCCGGGTATTCAGCCTCATGACCTTCCGCGTATATTTGACAAAGGATTTACCGGCGGGAATGGAAGGATTCATAATGCTTCTACAGGCCTCGGCCTCTATCTTGCCCAAACCGTTGCAGCCAAAATTGGGATTACGCTTCAAGTCCATTCCATCCAGCCGCAAGGTACGACAATGCGGATGACTTTTACAGATTCTAATGCATTCGAGACCGTTAGAAGAGGACAAGCAGACAATATCCCATTATGAACAGCCAAGGTCATCTTGGCTGTTTTTGTGTTAACCTGACGAATTTGTCACCTACCGCTTCAACTCGTCACCAGAAACGTGCGACACCCGGGATATATACGCGTAAGCTTAACCTATAATCGAATTTGGGAGGTTCACTATGAATGAAATAAATGAACAAGATACAGTATTACACGCCCGGAATGTTCACAAAGCATATGGCTCAAGAGGCAGTACGCAACATGTTCTGAAAGGCATTGATTTACGCGTTCTTCATAAAGAATTCGTCGGCATCATGGGTCCCTCCGGTTCCGGTAAGACCACCCTGCTAAACGTACTTGCGACGATTGACCGGACCACTGACGGTACGATATTAATCGATAATGAAGATATATCCGCCATGAACAACGCCTCCCTTTCTGCATTCCGCCGTAACAAGCTTGGCTTCATCTTCCAGGATTACAATCTGCTTGATACGTTGACGGTAAAGGAAAATATCCTTCTGCCGGTATCGCTTAACAAGCTAAGTAAAAAACACGCTGAAAGAGAGTTTACAGCGATTGCAGATGTACTGGGCATTCGGGAATTGTCGGAGAAATACCCCTTCGAAATATCAGGAGGACAAAAACAGCGCACTGCGGCCGGACGGGCTTTGATCCATCAGCCTTCCATCATCTTTGCAGACGAGCCAACGGGTGCCTTGGATTCTAAGTC
Organism: Paenibacillus sp. FSL H8-0259; assembly: GCF_037963255.1. Lineage (NCBI taxonomy): Bacteria > Bacillati > Bacillota > Bacilli > Caryophanales > Paenibacillaceae > Paenibacillus > Paenibacillus sp. FSL H8-0259. The sequence continues at coordinate 683,400 of NZ_CP150147.1, read as the reverse complement.
CGCATCATCGCTGTTGTCCGTAATGGATGAGGTTAACCGGACAAGAGAGGTCACGATTATCATGGTCACGCACGACCCGGTCGCATCCAGCTATTGTAACCGCGTGGTCTTTCTGAAAGACGGAAAAATTTATTCCGAATTGTACCGGGGGGAGAAATCCAGACAGTCGTTCTTCAAGGAAATCATTGATGTGCAGGCTGTATTAGGGGGAGATAATATTGACGGTATTTGATCTGGCACTCCGCAGTATGCGGCAAAATGTAAAGCATTACTATCTGTATTTTTTCGCCCTGATTTTCAGTATGAGCCTGTTCTTCGTCTTTGCATCACTCAAGTATGATCAGCAGGTACAGAACATGCTGGATTCAAGTGTTAATATCACGACAGCCTTTCAGTCCGCTGCAGTCCTGCTTGTGGTAATCATAGGAATTTTCGCAGTTTCCTCTAACAGCATTTTCTTACGCAGACGCAGCCGGGAATTTGGATTATACCAGCTCATAGGCCTTTCCAAAGGTTGGATTATCCGTTATTTAATCATTGAGAATATCTTGCTGGGTTTAGGTGCTTTACTAGCAGGGATCATCTCCGGAGCGCTGGTGTCCCGTCTGTTTGTCCTGATTTTAATGAAACTGCTTAACTTGGACGGCCTGCCTTCAATAGATTTTTCTGTGCCGGCAGCCTTAGAAACGGCATTAGTGTTTATTCTTATCATCTTTATTACTTCCATTCAGATGATATTTATGATCAGCCGCAGAACCCTGCTCGGCTTATTCCAGGCAGATAGGCAGCCTGATCTTGTCAGCAAGCGGCCCTCTATTCTTACGGCTATATTAGCTATATTTGGTGTTATAATGATCGGCTATGGCTATGAATTATCGGGACGTATGATAGATGAGCAACTAGCTGTTAATGCGCTGTTGGTAATGGCATCTACAATAACAGGAACCTATATCTTATTCCGGGTGACGATCAGATGGTGTCTTTACTGGTTCCGCAAGCGTAAAAAAGGACACCTGGGCTTTTACAACAGCCTTTCACTTGCTCCGCTGATGCACCGTATGAAAGCCAATGCCAATTCGCTCACTTTAATTACTGTGCTCTCAGCTTTAACCCTTACACTTGTTACCATCGCGTATTCTTTATATTACTCTGTAGAACAAGTCACCCGCAATGAATATCCTTATGATTTTGCAATTGAGAATAACAAGCGGGATGCAGCTGCATTTACAGCCGAGCTCGAGAGCGGAGGTGTTCATCACAAACACCAAACCATCGATACATTCCGGTCTAACGGTATTATCCTGGATCCGTTGACTGAATCCGGGTATAGAGAAGGCATGTTATTATGGCTTCCGGCTGAACAGCTGCAACAATCCGGCAGAGATATCTCTGTACCTGATTATGGCGAGGCAGTAGAATATAACGCTTCTGCGCTGAGCTTGTATGATGACATTGATCTCTCCAAACGTTATCCAACCATGATTGAACTGCGCTCAGACAAACAGACCAAGAGTTATCCCTTGAATGAAATATTCTTGGAAAACATCGTGAATGCCGGAATATCAGGCAGACAAATGCTAGTGTCTGAAGAAACCTTGGAAGAAGTTGAGCGGAGAATGTCCGGTACAGACAGTTTTGAGCGGGTTCAGATAGATATATTCCAAGTCCCGGATAATAAGGAGCTTGCGCTGGCTTCCTCTCTCTACCAGAAATATAAAACGGATGACTTTTATTCGGCCGACTTTTATTCCCGTTACACAAGTCTGCTTCAACAATCTGGATTATTAATTTTTATAGCCGCCTTTCTGGGACTTGCTTTTCTTGCTTCTACCGGCAGCATTCTGTACTTCAAACAGATGAGTGAAGCCGAACAGGAGAAACAAAGTTTTAGAACATTGCGTCAGCTTGGTTTTGATGAAAAGATGATCATGAAAGGCATCTTGAGGAAGCAGATGCTGGTGTTCCTGCTTCCGCTGTTCATTGGAATATTACATTCAATCTATGCAGTCAGGGCGAGTTACTTCATAACTCTTGCCGACGATACGATCCCTGCGATGATTGCGATGGGAGCTTATGCCGCCATTTACTTCATGTTCGCTTTCTTCACACTTGGGTATTACAAAAAAGTCGTTAAAAACGCTATGTTATAACAACTACTGCTGGAGGTAATTAAGCATGAAAAAAACTGTGATTTTCATTTCGATCGCACTGGTTGTGTGCTCGGTCCTGTATTTTACATTCAAACGGGAGTTGGATCAGTTCAACCCATTGTATAAGGAACAATATGTATACGCAGAAATCAATAAACCAGCCGGAAAGGAAGGTAAAAATGAATGGATTCGCTACAGATACAATCTGACAGGTTACACAAGTGAAGGAGAGAAGAAAAAGATCACTTTCTCTTCAGGCAAAGAACAGAAAGCGGAAAGCTATGTCAGGGTGCTTGCTAAGGGAGCCTATACGAAAGACTGGATTATAGTCGAGGAGAAAGTGATTCCGGAGAAAGTCTTAAACCAGTTACGTTCCCATTGAACACATGATGCCTGAACATATACACACTAAAAAAGCCCAGCCAACATCGGATGAGCTTTTTTCCACCTGTTATAAGTTCGTACTATTGACTGCGCTTATTATATCTTCCAATGGTTAGGATGACCAGCAACATCCCCGCAATTCCAATCCCTGCTAACATCCCTTGCGTGAAATCCATTAGGTTGCTACCGTTTGACTGAATGATTTGGCTAGCGCCAATCGATGTGGAAGAAGCCAAGAACAGCATTGCTACAGTTTGTTTTTTTTTATCCACTCTACCCACTCCCTAGTAAATTCAACTCTTCACCTTTAGCTCTAAAAAACATGAAAAGTAACGATATGTCCGATTTATAAATGCTCGCCTTCTTTGTATCGCCTGATGTCTTCCCTCGCAACAACGGGTTTTACATAAGACTACATTTAAAATGGAAAACCCTTGATTTATCTACGTTTTCTTTAAATCAAGGGTTCGATTTGTCTCAAACATGTGCGGCGAATCTGCCCGGTTTATTATGATAAACAGCCCGGACTATAATGGCTCACACATTAACTGTGGGTAACACTTAATGTTGTCACTAAAAGGTTCGGAAAAACACCTGATTTCTATCATAAAACGGCACTTTGAGTACAATGGTTTAGCACTTTCCCGTAAATCAGGAAGTTAGAATGGCACTTTCTAAAATGGCTCAATCGTTCAGCTGTCAAGTGCAGTAAACCTGCGAAACTGATTTTACTGGGTCTATAGAAACATGTGATCAACACGAAAAATCAATTCGCATTTCCTTGTGTATAATAACTTCTTAACATTCGTTGAAGATACAGTAGTTATCGGTTGCACCTTTCGTATTTGGGTAACAAAAGCTCCTAAAAAATTATAAAACTCCACCACACTAATACTTTAAATAAGATTTACTTCTGCAATATAATTCCACATTTTTCCTCAAATCAATTCCTAAACTTTGTTGTTATTATATTTTATTCGGAACATTATGTATATTAATTCCATATCGCAGTAAATACATTTTTTCCGAATGTATCCCGCACCCCACCACTGCTGACAGGGTGTGGGGAATTCAAGTTTGCACTAATAAGTAAACATCATGGTGTTTCTGTAGCACTGTAGCTTCTATTCTGACAGAATAATGTTCCAAATGTGTGCAACTCACATTACAACTCACACGAGCTACCTTGTTGAATATCCCTATGCTTTAACGTATGCTCTACGTTCTCACAGCCCTAAATTGTAAATACATACTGTTATTCGTTAACATCCATAATGACCTTATCCCCTACACATTTCGCAAAAATAGTTGCGATTTTTCTTAATAGACCTACCCATAAGTTGTTTTGGAACCTATAACGTGTATATGTAACAAAGGATAAAAGATTTTGTTATGAAAAAATTTTTCCCCATCTGAAAAGAAACCAAATTTATTCCGTAAATATTATATATAGAAATGGAGGAGATTGGATGTTCACTATGTTAAGCTGGATTATGATTCTCTTGGGGCTTGCTTTGCCAGTCATTGCAGTAAAATACACACCAAAGTATGAAGTTTTCTTTATGATGTTTTTGGTATTTCTTTTAACCTCGGTGTCCCTCATGGTAATGGGAACATATTTAAATCCTTGGGTAAGTTATCACGAAGAATTTTGGAAAATAATTTTCTATATTTGCTTGACTGAAATCACACTATCATCCCTTTACTATATATATTTCACTTGCAAACGAGGAATTCAATTCATCATATCAACTAATCCATGGGATGTCTTGGGCATTAAATTCTCATTATTTATCCGTATCTTTCTTATTCCATTATTTCTACTATTACCAAGTTTAATTTTCTCCTGTCTCTACGCCTTCTGGAATATCCTATCAGAGAATAGTATTTCAATAGGGGCTGGTGATGCATTCTATTATGGTTTAACTGTTGTATTTGCTATTCCCCAAACCGGATTATTCCAAGAATTTCAACATTCCGTCAACAGTGATATCATCCTTAGGATCATACAGGTTACTCATGTGGTAATTTCAAAATTCATTGAATTTATTGTTATTGGATTTATCATTGGTCAAATTAGAGATATGATTAAAACTAATGAATCCAACAAAAGTGACAATAAGGTCAACCGAAGAGCACAACATTTTAGAAATAGAAGACATAGAATTAGATATTAAATAAATAGTGAAAATTATAGATGCATTTTGATAAAAAACCTATATAGATTGAACTTAGAAACTTGAGGTAGGAAGAAGGAGTGATAAAGGGGGAATTCGGAAATGGAAGGAGCGAGGCGACCGCCTTTGTCAACGGATTTCTACCGCAAACAGCGGCCAAGTCAAAATTTTCACCGCTGTAGCAACTGATTCTTTACTTTAAAGTCTTAAGTTCAATCTATATAGTTTCCAAGAAGCAAGAAAAAGGAAAGCATACAGCTACATGACCTTGTCGATTAGTGGTCATTAATAAATAGCAATTTAAGCAGTAGCGAGCCACCGGAAGGTCTGTCGGTGACTCGCTGCTGCTTGAGGTTATAGACACAACTACGGTTTTGGGTAACTGCTGAAGTCTAAGTTCATCCATGATAGCTACTGCCTTTTTGTAATTGGTATTATAGCTGCAAACCCTATTCCATTTATTATTTTATTTATCTTTCACGCTTTTAATTCTATAATACAAAAACGATAGTTCAGTCCAAATAATCTATTGTCCTACAATTAATTAATTAATTAATGGCCTAGTTGCAGCTAAAAAATCCGGTTCATCGAAAGCCAGACGATATTCACTTATCAAATGACGTGTCATTCCTGAATACTGAAAATTACTTTTTCTGAACGTTTTCAAACCTTTAACTTTCAGCTTGATCTTCTCTTGTATTCGATCACAAGTGATTTGGCTTTGCCCAGTTGCCACTGCCTCTCGTAGCTCTATTACGGAACCTTTTAAATCATTTAAATAGTCTCTAACAATTTTCGCAAACTTTCTTCTCTCCACAAGAAGATCCTGACGATTCAGTCCATATATTTTTATGGATGTTCTTCCTTCGGTAGTGATCCCTTTAATCCCACCACTTCTACTATACGTAAAATGACGGGTAGGATCCGTTTCTATGCATGGATTGAGTAACAACGGAAGTTCATTTCCAAGGTTATCTATGCTTTGATACGCATAATTTGATCCTCTTCTAATAGGAAAGTGATTACCTTTATGTGATTTACCGTTACAAACGCTACAAGCCAAAAGCAAATTGTCCCACTCAGACGCAAGCCAATAATAACCTTTATGATTCGGCTGGCCCGTTACTCCACCTTTTGGGCGCCAATGCTCGACGTGCGGATAACTAACATGGCTAATAATACTTTCGCAGTAAGCGCATTTTTTTTGAAATAGAAGCTTCAGTGTCGACTTAACCGAATTGTCACGGTAAATCTTAAAATCAACCTCCTGCCCTACGTTTCCTTCAAAAAAATTAATTGCTTTTTGTTTTTCGCCATCCGCATTTGCATTGTTATTCGTTAGAACAACAGGATCTGGAAATCTACTCTTGTCAACGTATATCATAGGCCATCCTCATCTGATTCCCATATTCGAAGTAATTCTAATCTTGTTTCCTCATCTAATTCATTATAAGTGAGGTTTTTCTTCTTGCGATTCGCAATAAATCCGTCGATCGCCTGATACATTAATCGTTCTCGATCAGTGTAACCCAAATATCGAATCGAAGGATCATCTAACTCCTTTTCGATTGCCTCTAACTCTTCAAAATCCATAGGATTCAAATCATCTTTATTAAGAAGCACTTGATATTGGGTAATGAGACGATCGGTTTTTGGTGCTAAAGTCGAATTAAGGTTGAAGAATTCAGAGGTCAGGATTTGATCCACCCGCATTCCTTCATGATCAGGTAAATCTTTCATTACCACTACTTTGTCACTAGTCCTTTTCATCACAGCTATTTCTCCGTAATGTGTTCCACGCAAGCACAACGGATCATGACTCGTTACAATAAACTGGATTCTCGGAAAGGCAGTCCTTAGTTTATCTACAATACTTAATTTCCAGCTAGGATGAAGATGCGCATCGATTTCATCTATCAGCACTAAGCCTTCAGCAAATTTGCTTATCCCTGAGGTTTGATGCATAGTCCGGGCAATGTCCGTGATTAAAGCAATGATACTTTGGTAGCCGCTACTCAACTCATGAAGCGGTATTCTGTGACCGTTACGTTCGATATATGCCTTTCCCCTTAAAACAATCATGTCTACTTCTTCTTGCTCATCAAAAGGAAGTACATCTAAAATCATTCTCGCAATATCGCGCAGAAGTAAATCTTGGTCGTCGAGCCATTCACTCGGATGGTTCACAAAGTAACCTTTAACACCATTGGCAAAAAGATTGCGAATATTATGCCAATTTGAAGACCGGTGTGTCGAACGGAGAAATCTGCTCGGAATTAGTCTTACTGCACCATAAGCCACGAGAGGCAAAGGTGGAGGGTAGTTGCGATGGGTTACATCTTTACGATTAATTAGCACCTCTATAGGCTCAGCAGACCCTTCAAGTTTGACGATTATTTCAGCATCTTCTCCAGAAGTTAAAAACGAAGACTTTTTGAACCCCAATCCTTTCCAGCTTGCCGTAAGTGCCATTGCGACAGCCTTTAACACAGTTGTTTTTCCTGTACCATTCTCACCTAATAACATTAACCATGATTCGTTTTTCTCATGTCGATTGAATGTGTGCTCAAATGTGATTCCCCTAATGTTTCGAATTTTTATGTAATCAATGCGCTTTCCTTTATATGTCGGCTGTTGCCCCGGGCGATAATCGGCGTTATTGATATTGGAATATGGATAAATTTTGTCCATCAACTGCTTGGTTGTTCCATAACGCCCATACAATCTATTAAATATTTTGTTCCAATGAGAAGAGCTAATGATCGATAATAGTCGCTCTTCTTTGAGATTTGTGACCCATTCCGCAACAAACTGTCTGACTAGCGATTCGGAAAAAGTCACATCATCTAATTCATTAATTTCTCCGGTATTAGTATCATCTAATATCTTTTGAATCCTAACTATTTGATCTTTGCGCTTAATAACTAGCTCCAACCGATTTAAATCTAATAATTCAATCGTGGTTTCACCTCTTATTGATTTGGCAAACAAATACCCTTCTGAGTCGTAAAAAAGATGTTCTTCAGGTTTGTCCTTACAAGGATCAAGCATTAAATTGGATTCATGGCGAACATCCCCAAATATCTTTGCGCGTCTACCAAGCACTGGGAAATGGTTTCCTTTTCTGTAGTTGCATTCGGAGCAAGAAAGAACTAAGTTGCTCCATTGATAGGCTAACCAGATATAGTAATAGTCAGTGTCCCTTGATAGGTTACTATCGATAACTCCATCTACTGGACGGAAATAGGCTGCAATTCCACTTGTCCCAATATATGATTCACAATATGCGCATTTATCATTAAACTGCATGCAAAGTGCACGATGCCAAAACTCATCTAGTTCCCGGATGCCTAAAAATTTATAGCTTCTAGTTACTCGAAGGGTGCGTTGGATGTCTCTTATCTGCAAATGATCGCGGATTTTTTCAATATGTTCTGCTAATTTACTCTTTTCGGATAGCAGGCCATCGCGAGCGCCTGGTTCCGGTCTTCTTTTTATAAAGATCAAAAGTGTCCCTCCATTAATTTATTCTACTTAGCTATCAAAATCATGTTTGCATATCAACAAGAAATTCTAATATGAACAACTTCTTAATTAAGAGTAATACGTAAATAAGCTCTTAATCAACACATATTTTATATACCTAGGACATTTATCCATGGTATAATCTGTGAAATTAGACCCATTGAGGTGAACTTAATGTCTAAAAAAGGTAATAATCATTTTAACCATAAAGATATCCAAACACATTTAAAACATATCCTCTTGGAAGATTATTTAAAGAATTGGAGTCAGGTCTTTGCAAATGCAAATTACGGAAAAAACATTAAAACTGTAAATTTCGTAGATGGTTTTGCTGGCCGTGGTTATTTCGATGACGGCAAGATGGGTTCTCCCCAAATTGCTATTAACCGCCTGCTTAATTTCCAAAATATTTTACAATCGGAATATAGAAATGATCTGAGATTTAAATTTTATAATGTAGAATACAATCCAGAATATTATCAAGAACTTGAGAAAATAAGACTTCGCTCCCAATACCCCCATCAAATCCAAAATCTTTTAGGTAAATTCGAGGATCATTTGGATACTCTAATCAATTTTACACAAGGTAAGCCCACGTTCTATTTCATTGACCCTTTTGGATATAAAGGGGTTAATATGAATGATATACACCGAATTGTGAAACAACCATCTAATGAGCTATTAATCAATGTTATGAGCTATTCCCTTGTACGAAATATTACGATTAAATCCAGTGAGATTGAACTGTGCAAATTTTTTGGTGTGAACACTCTCCCAAGAGATATTTCAGACTACCTTAATCTGCGAAAGAATTCCGGCGTTAGTTATTCTATACCTTTGATGCAAGATCTACTAAAACTCGAAGATAACATTATTGAATTATACAAAACCCAAATCAAATCAGGTACTTCTAATGTCTACACACTTAGCAAAAGAATACATAGTCAAATTAATAACAATATTTATTTCCACTTGGTATTTGTTACTCGAGACCGCAAAGGCTTGATTGAGATGAAAAAGTCGATGGTCCAGTTCGAAGAGCTACGAACAATAGCTGAGAATAATTATATTATTCATAATCAACTCAATGCTTTACCTTTTCAAGGTGAATTGTTTTCAGATACTAATCGTCATATCTCTTATGGGTATAAGGAATTCGTTCAAGATTTTATGCTTCATTTTAACAAGAAGGACCATGTTACTTACGCAAAGGTCATTGACTTTTTTCTTCAATATTCTCCATTACCATTTGATTCCATTGACGAGAAATCTATTTCTGATTACGCTAAAACGTTATTTTCTACAAACAAAAATTTGATTAAAACCAACAATATTGCATTTAAAGATTATCGTGAACGCGCAGAATGCAATACAATCAATGCTGGGTTGCCTCCTTCTACTTTGTCCAGAATAGAGAACCAACCTAAAAAAATTGAACAAATAGAGTGGTTCTAATCGCACCCTATTTTAATGCCTATGCTATACTTGGGCCAGGAGGGATCAATTAATGTCAACATCATCCAGTATTGAATGGACGGAAGCAACTTGGAATCCCGTCACTGGTTGCACGAAAATTTCTGAAGGCTGCCGCCATTGCTATGCTGCAACGATGGCAAAAAGACTTCATGCAATGGGCAATCCCAGGTATGAGAATGAGTTCAAGCTAACCTTGCATCCCGATCTAATTGAATTACCGCTATCGTGGAAGAAGCCGAGACGCATATTTGTTAATTCTATGTCCGATCTTTTTCATAAAGATGTCCCCTTTGAATTTATCCAAAAAGTTTTTGCAGTTATGGAACAAGCATCATGGCATACCTTTCAAATATTAACAAAACGTTCGGAGCGCCTTATGGAACTTGCTCCATATCTACCATGGCCACCTAACATATGGCAAGGTGTAAGCGTTGAAAACCAAAAAGTGACCTCTCGTATTGACCATCTAAGAAATACACCTGCCCTCATTAAGTTTCTTTCCGTAGAGCCTTTAATCGGTCCCATAGAGAACCTAAATCTTGATGGTATTCACTGGACTATCGTTGGTGGAGAATCCGGATATGGTGCTAGGATAATGGAAGAAGAGTGGGTGGTATCCATTAAAGAGCAGTGTGTCGCACAGAATGTAGCGTTTTTTTTCAAACAATGGGGTGGGGTTCAGAAACACCGCACGGGGCGATTACTCCAGGGAAGAACATGGGATGAGTATCCCACACCACAACAACCGGCTAATACGGAAATTATGATAAAATAGGAATTTTCACAGGCTTTATGGGGCATTGCCGATTACCTTTCAAAAACATATACAATTTACCCACACTTTCATAACAGAATATAAACATATAGAACCCTGACAGTATATTCTTACATTGGAACTAGTTGATCTTGCATTTGACTAACATTAGTTTCAAGTGAGTATTCCCTACTAAAAAGAAATCCCACATCGATTTATCGATACAGGATTTCTTTTCATGCCTTATTGGTTTAACCAGTTATTATCAGGAATTCATATTCAATAATGATCCTATATATGATAGCAGATCAGGCCAACTTCTAGAGACTTTACGATACTTATATCCTATTTTTTCACAAATAATTTTCTTTGTTAGAACATAATCCCCTGTATTTCTCAATTCTTCTACAGCTTGTTCTGCTCTTTTCTTTAGTGTGTTTAACTTGTTCTCGCTTATAATTTGATTTGAAGCTATATGTTGCTGATCGATATAATTATGTAAATTCCAATGCTTATGCTTTAATTCTATTCGAAGGATGCCTAAATACTCATACATTTCATTTTTTAACCAGTGATGATTTTCCTCCAATCTTTTTCGTATAAACTCTCTAGCTTGTATAGTTAAATTTCTTCCTTCCTTATCACGAATCTTATCTCTCACTCTTTTATTATTTGAAGATATCACCTTATTCAATCCAATTTTCCAAAGATGATGCTTAGATAAACCTAGCGTTATAGCTACCTCGTCAATATTAAACACTTTATCTATATTAGAATAATAATTGAACAACTCCTTTTCTTCTTTTGATTCACTTTTTCCAACTTTTCCTATTTTTCTATAATGTTGCGAATCAAAGTATAGTAAATGTTTTACTTCTCTCATAGAATAGGCGTTGTAATAATCTATACAATTCCACCCATATAGCCTTCTAGCTTTTTCATTTTGCGCAGAACCTCTTTGAGTTAATAATTCATTGAAATATTTCACTGCATCTGTTGGGGTTATTTGAGTTTTTAAATAAAAATGTGTTCCTATATAATAGTCTGAGTAACATAACGCTTCAAAAACTTTTGTACGACCTATTCCAAGCCTTTTTTTTATCGCAGTATTACTAAACAATTCTTTTTTGAGATTTTGAACTTCTTGTATAATTCTTATTGCTTCCCCCGTATTCTTCCACTCTCCTGTTACTTTAGAATAACCATATTCCATATAGCAACCAGTACATACTGAACATTCATTGTAGGAACTGCGATCAATAAACCAATGAGGATTACTTACTCTTAACATCTGTTCATTTGTCGAATACGATGAACACCACGGCGCTAAACAAACACCTAGTGGTATAAACTTTCTTTTTGGAAAATTATTAATATCTTCAATCGTTTCATCTGATAATTTAATTTTGTCTATTTCGCATAAAGACTTTTTGGAAAGCTCGACAACATTAAACGCTGTTAATAAAGTAATATTTTTTTTGCCTGTATTAACTGCTGTTTTAAGTCCGTAATACCACCTTATTGTATTGATTCTTTCAATATTTGAATTCTGAGTAGCAAACATGAGTTTAAGTCCTAATAAAGAACCTATCGAATATTGATTTTGATTATCGCATTTTTTGTTTGAAAGTAGCCACTTCCACGAAAGATCATAGAGATTGTTATTTTTAAGAATGGATAAACCCTTATCTTCAATTTGTTCGGTAGTTAGCACGTTTTGACAATGGGAGCAACTTCCTTCTAAAACACTGCCATCTGAGTATTCAAATTGGCTTTTACAGTCAGGACAACTATCGATTAACATGCATTTATGCTTTTCACAATATTCTATGCCTTTAATATTCCAGATTAATTTATGCCCTTCTCCTTGGGCAATACATTCAGAGCAAATTTTTCTTGAATTTCGATGAATATATTGTTGGCCCTCAAATGATAGAGAGCGTAAAGTAGCTTTATTCATTTCTCTAGTAATTAATTTGCGCCAAACCAATAAGCATGTTAGTGATTCCAACACCTCTTCCGACTGTCCTGTTAGATAGGCTGCTTTTTTTATATCAAGTTGTAAGTAGGGGTTTATATCCCATGAATATACTGCTCTCCTTTTAATTCCTTCTGTCTTACTTAAACAAATTAATCGCCATAAACCTTCTAATGTCATACTATTCACTTGGCAACAACGAAGAAGATAGCTACTTAAAGATTCCCCATCCTGAGGCTTCAACCGTATAGTAAATCTCATTATTTCCCCTCCACTATTTATTAAAAAAGCTTCTTCATTTAGAAGAAGCGGCTTTCTCTACCAGTAATGTCTCCAGTTCATCCTCGATTAAATCGCCATAAATGTTGTTTTTTGCTGCTTCAAGATCTTCAATCTTCAAGATAGGACATTTCTCTACAGTCAAGTCAAACAATCCCGCTAGTCGATATGCCTCAATTAATATTTGAACAACCAGGCCAATAACTCCCTTACTCCAATTATGGAAAAGTTGGGGCAGGTAAGAATCTGGATCGCCTAATCCTATTGGTTCGGGTGGTTGCAAATTTCGTTCCATTTCTTGCATAAATTCAATAAACGTTTCATCACACTCTTTGTATCTATTTAAGCGCATCACAGGATAACGGCGTAAATACTGAAAATCAGAAGTTCTTAAGCTATCGATTACTGGCGTTCCTACACATACTAGAGAAACATGAGCTGAATTCGCAACGTGCTTAATGTGCTCCATGGCTTCATCACCTCGCATGGAGCGACCTTTTACAATATAATTCATCTCGTCTAAAATGATCATCTCTACCTTTTGCTGCTCAATTAAGGTAAAAGCTTGGCGCTTAACATCCCCGATTGTCTTTTTACCCATTAATGTAGGTGCCCCAAGTGCCCTGACCATGCTTTGATAGAATTCCATCACTGTAAAGGGGTTGGGCAATTCCATAACGATTACAGGCTTAATATCTATTTCTGTCCCGTCCTCGTACGTTTGTGTATAGCCGGCGTTTGCATCCATATACTTGTTAATCAAATGGGATTTCCCTATACCGGAATGTCCGATTAGAAACAGATGTCTGGGATACCGCTTTTTATCTCCAATTTTCTGATGCGCCCTCATTGAATCGAAAATTTCCCAGGTTTTTTTTACGGATGGAGATTCAACATGCAATTTCTTTAGTCTTTCAGCAAACTCTTCTTTAGTAGTATTCATGAACATTTACCCCTCTCTATTGTTTCTTGCTTGTTTTGCTAATGCTAAAATGTCACTTGCTTTTGGTTTAATTGCAATACCAGCCTTAGGCTGAGCATAGTCTACGGACACATCCAATTTCATCTTTTGTGCTTTCTTTCTGGCACTTCTATTTTTCCTGTATTTTTCTGTAAGCTCTCCTCTCAATTTTCCACGTAGGCGTTGAACGTCTTCATTACTTGGTAATCCCTTTGCTTTTTCCTCCGATTCATTCTTCCACCTCACCCTAAGTGCCTTGTACACATGAAGGTTCATCCCATCAAGCAAATCAACTGCAGGTTGCTGTGCGTAGACCTCGATGTATTGTTGTAGTTCGGGATGCAAAAAGTATATTTTGGAGATGTCATCCGGATCATATTTGATTTTGTATTTGGTTTCTCTAGGTCCAATGAACAGGTTGAGACTGTCCGATTTATACGATACATTGTTCAATACCACTCCATCCTTCGTGTAAGGCTTCATATACGTTGGGAGCAGTTCCATTCGATAATCTTCTTCATCCTTGTCAAGAACAAAACGTGGAAGGCCGAACTCTTTACACCCTTCGGTAAACCGAACCATTGGCTTATTTTCATCAAGAGGCAGCCCGCCATGTGTTTCATAGTGGTAGATATCGACAATATGCTGAGTAATAAAATTTTGTAATTCATCTAAGGTAAGTACAGCTTCTTCTTCCGATTTGTATTCACCTTTATCTGCAACATTCGACTTCCTGGTCCCATCCAATTGATGAATAAGATCGTCATTTAGCCTTTTGAAGAAGCGTTCGATAACGCCGGAATAATGAGGTGTTTTTTTGGGTCTAAACATTAAATGTGATTTCATAACTTCATTAACAACGCGCTCAAACTCAATACTGCGGAAGTCCTTACCGTTATCAACCATAATATTGTATGGAATTCCATGGACTACCCATTCACTTTCAGTACCATTGCGTTCTTTCGATTTCTTAAGAAACATCCCCTGCAGGAGAGCCTTTCGTAATACATTTGAAGAAGGATCTTCAAATGAAATATACAAACACCAGATACACCTGGAGTATAAATCGATTCCGACAGTAATGAATGGTCTGCCAATTTCACATCCCGTCTTACCATCGATGACGTCAACATCAAGCTGTGTATGGTCGATAGCAACAATATGTAAAGGAAACATCGCTTCTTCGTTAGTAAATCCTCGCTGCACCGGTTCATATTCCCTCACGGCCTTTGCCCCTTCACGCATGCGATCTCGTATTTGGGGGTCAATGCGATCTAAGAGTTTGTAAATCGTACTCCTAGCGGGTTTTTCAAGCCCTTCCCGCAAACATCTGTCTTCAATACTGTGATATGTCTCTTTTTTTGAAATCTTTTTGAGCTTAAGATATTCCTGCTCAATAACATCTTTGAGGACTGGGTGAGTTTCAGGAGGAAGTCTAGTTGTGATAATATCAAGGACCAGATCTTTTTTTGAAGGATGACATATTTGAAGCGTGTAGTTGTCTTTACGCTGCAGATGTCCTTTTCCATACTCCGGTATTAACCCCAACTCTCCTCGGCTCTCCAATTGTTCAGCTCTTCGGTAACCGGCAAGATATCTTTTAATCGTTCTTTTGTTTAGTCGGTGCTGATCTGCAATTCGCGTAATTAACGTTTCTTGATGCACACCTTCAAGTGTTTCACTCTCTTTAATAAGGTTCGAGTATTTTTCCAGAAAGAATAATCTCGCTTTTACATTTTTTCGAACCTTGTAATCTTCCAGGACTATAATAGGGCGAATGATTTCAAAGCGTTTTGAAACCGTACTCTGAAATTGCTCCGTGATTATATCCAGTAAATGCTTTCGTTTAGGGTCTTTATTCTTCTGAATCTCACTTCCTTCTGCAGCAAACATTGGATGGCTAATCAGCTTATAGTAATCCATTTCAAAAGTTTCCCCATCCCCTTCTGTTCGTTTTAAAACCACATTTGGGGGAGTTATAGAAATGACCGTATGCTTTCTACCGAATACACTAATTTCACTATTAACTTTAAGCTCAAAGGAATGCATCTGAACTACCTCCTTTCTCAAGGTATTTAGAAATCCCCGTCGCTCCTGCATTATTAATAGTTACTACACTCATAGAGGTAATGGGCACTGATAAATCTGTCGACAAAATACTTTTTGCAATCATATGGAAAATCACTGGTTTTGCCTGATATGGTTGATAGTCTGGCTGATAGAATTCTGATAATTCAAGAATCGAAGCACTTCGTCGATAATGCAAAAAAGATTGAATGCGATTCACGAGATCTACGGGGATAATGTCTAAGTGAAGAAAGTTAACCAAGAACTTAATATTTTTCTGTAGGTGAATCGGAATGTTCTTAGGATATAGGACACTATACTCCCACCCCTTTGATTGAGCATAATCCTTGCAGATTTCTTGAAGTTTTAAAAAAGAGACATCCTCCAGCAACTTTGGATCTGGTTCTTTAATCTGTATAAGCCAGGGAACATGATTTTCTCTAAAAACTAAAACATCCGGAACATGGACACTCTCTTTAATGACCCCATGCTCACTTAGGAACCGAACCGGTATTTCTACGGGCTGCTCATAAAACCGGATACCCTCTGGGGCCAGGTCTAGCAAAAAGAAAAATAGCTTCTCGTTGTTAGATTCGTAACGCATCCCTCTTTGCATTTTGTAGCCTTGATAGACGCCAAACATATGACGATGATAAAAGCTATTTTTGTTATCTACTTTCCGTTTAGCTTGGTACTCCTGATCTTCCATTTCCCAACTTCCCTTATCAGACCAATCCATAATGCACCTCCGTAACATATTGTTTTACAAATAAATATATTTATGTAACATAAAAATTGACAAGTCCTTTGAAGCCATATTAAACCCACTTCGTGTTACAGTCAACATTTTTTAGGTAAAGCAAAACGTGATTTACAGTTTTTTATATGCTAAAATTATATTAGTCAATGAAATGAGGGATATTATGATACATTTTGGTAATCGGTTAAGAGAATTACGTACTAGCTGTGACTGGAGCCAACAGGACTTAGCAGATCGGTTAGAAATATCAAAACAAGCTATCTCTAACTGGGAACGGGACGCTGCTAAACCCGACATAAATCAGCTTGTTCGACTTGCTGAGGTCTTTAATATTTCAGCTGATTCCTTACTTGGCATGGATAAAAACCCCTCCTATTTCCATCCACAGGGCCGAAGCCAGCTTATCCTAGCTCGTTCGAAGCACTGGGATTGGATTTTCCAAGATTCATATGATTTAATCGATGTCCTTCAATCTGGATATCAATTTCATGTTGGCAACCGGCCTTTATCTACGGATGAGTTGAACGTGTATTGTGAATTAATTAAAGTGACAGAAAGAGCATTAGCAAAAAAAGAAACTGCGCATCAGTGGGAAATTGATGAAATAGTATCTGAGGTAGAAGAAAAAAGTGAACTAAAAGCCGATATAAATGGATCAGGAAAAGTCAGTTTTCAATAAAACTAAATCTATTCATTAATTCAGCCTCTCTCTCATTTTCACGAAATCCGAAATCCGAAATCCGATATTTAGAAACAAAAAAATAATGAATGTTAAAAAAATCTTTGAGTTGCTCGGATATCGGAACGAATTTCTTGAATTAAAGCTATAAGATTCGGTGCAATCTTTCGAATTACAGCTGGTTTTACTCCGATATATTCATATATATCATTTGTATGAATATCACCTGCTTCTTCCTCCAAGAATAAGTTGATACGCCTCTCCCATTCTACTTCCATTTCTTTGTACTCACGCTGCTTAACTGCTTTTTTGCAATCTTCTATAGTATGTAACATCCCCCATTTGCGAAGGGTATTGTCACTGATCCCTATTTGTTTTACTACTTTCAAGTTAGTGATCTTGCCCCCTTTCAGATGGATATCAGTGCAGATATCTTCAATTTGTTTAGAAACAGCATTGTTATATTTCCTTGGAGGTTGAACCACTTTACGCTTAATAGGCGGAGGGCTACTTACCATTTTCAGTTGTAAATGACCTGTTAGCCGGACAGTAAACGTACCAGGTACTTTCAGCTGTATAAAATCATCAATCGACCATTTGTTTATAAATAATAAATCAAATATCTGTAGAAGATGAACTCGTCTTAGGGAGCTTCCTCTTGCCTGCTGTAATAAGTATTCTGCGCAAGCCCTTCCTCCCATTTGGTTTTTTAGTTGCACATTATCGATTGGTTGATCCTTATCCACCAGCATATAAATTAATTTCTGTGCTACCTGCTGAGTATTCATGTATGGTATTGATTCATCTTGAAGTCTAGTGAACGAATCCCGGATAAAGCTTTCATATATATCGTCCTTATTCACTTTTCGCTCTTTCGCCTCTCCCCCCAGGTATCCCCTGCAATACGGACAAAGCGAACAATCCCGTAGATGTGTAAATTTAATTGGTTTTCTACAATGAGTACATACTTCATTTAGATGCAGATTATGATCAGGACAATAGGATATAACTTTCAAGTTCCACATAAGCTTCCTGTATTTATGCTCATATATACATTGTGGGCAATATGCATAATCTATACGTATCATTTCTCTCATTATCTTTGTTGAAGAGATCTCACCATCGTCTACAAAATGATTGATGGTGGACCATAAAGAGTGCTGTTTGAGCTTACTTGAGCTCACTCCTATATACTGCTCCATGCTTTTGAAATTCAATATATTTTTAGGAATGCAGTCAATTCTAGCAATGTCTGCTTGCTTCAACGTCTTTTTTGAAGGATGTAGAAAACAGTATAATAATGAGAACATTGAATGCCCATTTCGATCGGCTAATCGCTGGAGAAACCCTCCTAATGCCTCCCCATCATAAGGTGTTAATCTCACTCCTAAGTTCATCTTTTCCCTCCCTTATATATCAGATCATATCTATCATTATTTATCCGAAATCCGATATTTATACTATGAGAAAAAAGTTTTACATAGCTTCCTAGTCTTGGTCAAGGAATAAAAACGCCTATAACTCGTAAGTACTTACGAGTTATAGGCGTTTTTAACAAATATACATAAACAATTAAATACCCAATGCCTTTCCTTGTCCTCAAATTAATCCCCTTAGGTGGCCAATGAATATCTGATTAGAATCTGTCGGATCATATTTTCTATGGACTGCCTTGTTTAGCTCATGTACTAACATTGCAAACTCTCTTGCATTGAGATAGAAGCCATATGTTCTTTTAATAGATCGATAAAATTGAATTAATAAATCTTTTGCTTTACCGGGTTCGTAACCAAGACTTTGCAAGTGCTCTAATATATCTTGAATATATGGCCGATCCAACATATGAGTGTTATGCAATTATTGACCTCCTCAAATTTCATCAATAAAATGATATCTAACACGATAATTAGTTTTATCCATTACACTCCCGGTTCAGCATCATTAAATACTCCTCTTGAGAAATATTGATCTGCGCAGCTCTTCACAAGGACTTCTCGATTTTCCTCATAAATTTTTAGCAGCTGATTTATGACGAAAATTCGTTGAACATTATCTTCTGCAAACATGAATAGTTGCCGTTTATAATAATTGATTTGACTTTGATCTGTGCCGGAATACTTGGTGTTTTTTTCATAAATACTGAGAAGTTGTAGATGCAACTCATAAACATTTTTATACTCCACCTCTTACACCCTTTCTGAAAGTACAGCGATTAATAAACCATTATCCCCTCCTTACTAATTATTACTCTCATCTTTATTGATAAATTTTGATTCATCTTAATTTAAAAGGCCCCTGCTTGATATGATTGGTATGACATTTTCTCGACAGTATTATCTACTAATATGAATCGTTGAAGAGACTTATCAAGTAAAAAAACGTATTAGTCCCAGTCAGCAATCGCGTACCACCTATATCTTGATGATGCTTTGCAAGAATAAGTAAACCTGCATCTAGAAAAATAGTAGGAAAATAGTACATTAGAGAAGCCATCGCTTCAAATACATCTGAATTTCCACCTACAGCATTAACAAATTTAAGGATAGGCTCTCTCCCAAGAGCAATATCTTGATTAACAAAGTCAATCTTTTGCCATGGGTGACCTAAATGAATGTTTCCCGGCTCAGGTCGATACTTTCGTAATGATAAAGAATACCTTCCTTCGGTTCATATGTCCGAGGTTGACCGCTGTTGTCGTTTTGCCCACTCCGCCTTTCTGATTGGCCAGGACGATTACTTAGGACATGTTATAATCCCCTTTCGTGCAAAACCCGGTTGCTCTGGGGTTCAGCAACCCGCTTTTCGAAAAATATCTATATAAAAAGAGAATGCCCAACTAAGGACACTCTCTTGGATGATATCTATATAGGCAACATTAGAATATTACCTATCAATCTATTGAAATTTTACATTTCAAATTTGAGATCTATGTAACTATCGAAACCCTTATTCATTTTTATATATTTCGTTGTACATCTCGCTTAACTTATCTTTAAGTCCCACTAATATAAGATCAATCATGCTTAGCTTTTCTAATGATTGATGCGCTGTCTCTATTAATTGGAACAAGAGATATTCCTGAGCAGCTAGTTCAACCCCATCATTAAGTTTTTGAACATGTATAATAAGCAAGGTAGCACATAAATATTCAATAAAATAATCATAATACTTTAAAAATTGTTCCTCTGGCATTGAAGAAAGAGAAAGAACTGTGGAACTGAAAGTATATCCCTTTTCAAGAACATCTAGTTCTGTTAAGTGCGATAACTCACTAAAATCGTGATGCAGCTTGTTAAATATATGTTCTCTCAAAATAGTATAAATTCTTGATTTGGGATTTAACCAAAACTCCTCAACAGCTTCGTCTTTTCTTACTTGGTATTCTCCGGCTTCTATTTTCCTACTTAATTCACTAAGGGCCGCTTCAAAATTAACCTGGATCCTCTTGCTTATTTTTTGCTCTCTCGTTAGTTTGTAGTACCTTTCTTTCTTATCCTCAGAATTACTGTACCCTTCAAAATATTGCTTACTAAACTCAGTGTCTAATAAACAAAGTAAAAATAACCTGGATTGCTCCATAAAGGATCTCATCATGATATATGATTGTCCTTCAAGATTAGTTCCTATGCCCCTTCTAATAAACTGTAATGAATGTATAAGCATCTTGTTTATTAGTGATAATTTATAGTGATTTTCCGATCTAATTTCCTGATTTCTATATTCAGCTTGAAACTGAACAATCAAACCTGCCAAACAAATATCCAATATAAAGAGCCTCTCATTATCTGTATAAATTTCATTTGGGTCCTGATAAGTAGTTCTCAAACTATCACAAACAAATCGCTTAATAGAACTTTTGTCTAAACAATCCTCATTGTCACAATTTTGATTGTATTTATATATTAACCCTGCATTAAACTCTTCATAATCAATTGGTAGCACAGGAGATACTTTCATAACATTACCCCTCACAAATTTATATAAAATCAATATATCTTATGATAGCATAAATTTGCGAGTATATTGGTAAATATTACAAATATCTACCCAAAGACGCTCTTTACATTTACAACATATCTACACACCAGCCATCCAAATCTAAGTCAAAACGATCAAAACCTCAGCTTTGTCATTGAACAGCTAATTTCTGAGAACAGCTAATTTCTTAAGTTGTTACCCTCTGCCCCAATCATCATGAATCGCGCAAAGTATTGAAAAAAAATGATTTCTACAAATCGTTGAATTCCTATTACACGCTCATCCAGGTTCGTGTGCCGTCCGGCATACGGAACACGACGACCTTGCGGTACTTGAAGATTTGGAAGATAGCGGCGGTTGTAGGCTTGCACATCATGAGCAAAACCCGATCCATGCATCGGGTTTTGCTCAGTGATGTGCTGTCGAATGCGTCGCTGGAAGACAATGTAAACGGTGAGCGCGAGCAAGAACAAGTACCCCAGCACCTTCACGCGCTCCGGCTTCTTCAGGTAGATCTCATCGGTGTACAATGGATCCTTCAAAAAAGAGAAATTCATTTCGATGTGAATCTATCCTTTATACAAACCGAGCAACGCCGTCCCATCCATCGTTTCGTCTCGCCACTCGAACGGTAAGGTGGTGGCCAGCACAAAGCGGGAAGCTCGCCTTGCTTTGGACGCCCGCGCTTTTTGCGAACGACTTCCTGCGGCCGAACGGTCACGTTCACCTGATGAAACCGGGATAACTGCCCCGCCCGGAAGGCTTCGGCGGCTTGTTCCGCATCCGTCTGGCAGTGGAACGGTGTTTGGGTGGCATCCTTTGCTGCCTGCATTAGCCGTCGAACTCGTCTTCCCGTTCGCGGGTTAGCGTGTTTTCCTTTTTCTTGTCCAGCGCGATGGACTCCACGACGATCAGGCGAAGTGAATGACCTTCGTGCTCGGACTCAGTGGCCAGCCAGCGGTATGTGGCCCCTTTCTTGGACGAAACGAACGACACCTTCTCCGACCAAGGTGCATCCGGTGCATCGGCAGACGCCAGCGCGGCTTTAACGATCTTCAGTTGGTTGGGAGCCCGGGTCAATAGATAGGTGCCCGCGGCTTTTGCTGCGTCCAAAGTGGCTTTTCTCATGGCGGCAGAGTCGGCGACGTAGACAAAATCCTCTAGCTTCACCGCCGCGCACTGCGTATGAAGTTTCTCCAACACGTCCGGATTCCAGTTTTTGTCCGAGGTGTTCCCTTCATGCACATCTCCATAAAGGGGGATGCCGTCGGCGTTGTCGATCAAACCGAACTGGATTTGCTTGGCACCTCGCCGGTTGCAGCTGTAGCCTTCCACTATGTTTAGCATCTTAAACGGGTTGGTGTACGCGCCGCAGACGGACATGCTCGTCGTATCGCCGTGAAAAACACCCATCGGGATGCGTTCGTGTTAATACACGTGCAGTTGGAACGTGGAGTAGACCTGATGGATATCCGCTTCGTACAGCCTGTCCAGGTGGCATCCGAGTTCGTCGTCGTTGAACCAGGACGCCTGCAAGCCGGGACGGAGCAGTTGATCCAAATCTTGCTCCGCTGCCCATTTGTCCACATTCATCAAGGCATTTCGGCCGCTCATATTGTCAAAAAACGGTCGAGGGCGTTCCCTCTACCATCAGTTTCATTTTCGAGGTCAATTCGGACCCTTCTTTCAAAAAATTCGAAATAAAAAAACGCAGCACTAAACTCGAAATAGAGCTTAGTGCTGCGTCAATTTATTAAAGGCCCCTCTTATGTACGAATCGAGTCGAGGATCATTTTGTGCCTCCGATGTTGCATTACTTTGTAAAATTAGCAGATCCACCGACTCCGAAATATTTCTCAAAGAAAGTTTTCAACTTCTCGATAACCGTTTGCTTTTTCTTTGTACGGTTTCCACCGCCGAAACGGCTCACCGGCGGCATGATTTTGTCAATAGCAGTGCCTACTGTCTTTATCTCGCCTTCTCGAAATGAGTTTTCCAAGAAAATACGAGTTTCTTCTGGTTTCAAATTCTCATCCTGAATGAGTGCGACAAGGTCATTCTCTCGCTGCTGGGCAACGAAGCCATTCCATTCGTTCATAACATCGTCCACATCATTAATTCCAGCAATAAAAGTTTCAATCAATTGTTTTTTACTACGTAGTTCCGGACTTGCGTCGATGGCTTTCTTTATGGTGATCAGAACTTCCTTGTCCTCGCCATGCGTATCATGATACCTTTTCACAAGCAGGAGGATATAGTCGATGTTAATTTCAATTTGTTTAATGAGTTCAACCTCGAACACGATATCGTCAACAATATCGGTTCTTTCGCCGTTTTCGCGTTTTCGTTTCCACTCGTCTCTCAAATCCTGATATCTACCAAGATAATCCTGCAGATCTCGCTCGGTAATAATCTCTTTCCCAGCAAATTCATCAAAGGAAGATAGTAGATTACGCATGCGCAAAATTGCACCGAACAAAGAGATAAAGTCTTTCTGGTTTTGCTCACCGATAATCTGCGACTCAGATATTGGAAACTTTATGGAGAGATCCTCAATCATATCAACATACCCCGGCACATGCTTATCATCAGAGATATATCCCTCATAGTAGTCTTTAAAGCTCCGCAGCAGGACAATGCCACCTGCATTTTCATCTCCGAACCGAGAAATGGCGACATCAACACGTTTTTGCAGGTTACGGAAACACACAATATTTCCAAATGTCTTAATACTGTTCAAAATGCGATTTGTGCGGCTGAAGGCTTGTATCAATCCGTGCATTTTTAGGTTCTTATCCACCCAGAGTGTGTTTAAGGTTGTTGCGTCAAAACCTGTTAGGTACATATTGACCACAATCAGGAGGTCGAGTTCCTTATTCTTCATGCGAAGAGATACGTCCTTATAATAATTCTGGAACTTGTCCGAAGAAGTGTCATATGCCGTATGGAACATCGTGTTATAGTCAAGAATTGCTTCTTCTAGGAAATCACGCGAACTCTTGTCCAGAGCAGAAGTATCCTCCGGATTCTCCTCATCTATAATGCCATCGGCTTCTTCTTCATTTGGGGCATAGCTGAAGATAACTGCAATCTTTAGTTGCTTGGCTGGGTCTTCGCCCATCTGTTTGCGAAACTCATCATAGTACAACTTTGCCATCGGAACAGAAGCAACTGCAAATATCGAATTGAATCCACTAATACGTTGCTTTTGCTTTATTTCTTCGACAGCACCTCTCTTAGCAGACGCAACATCAGAAATGTTTGTCAGTTGACTAAATACGTAGGATTTGTCTCCACGGTAAGTCTTTTTATCAAAGTGATCTAAAATGTATTTGGTGACAAGAGAAATGCGCTGTGGTGCCATAAATGCCTTGTCGCGATCAATATCCCAAACCTGCTCGTCATAGATATCTCGATCAGTATCCATTGTTTTAACATAGTCCACGCGGAACGGCAAAACATTCTTATCATTGATTGCGTTCACAATAGTATATGTGTGGAGTTTATCACCAAAGGTATGCTCAGTAGTCAAAAATTTTCCGTTTTTAAACGTGCCTGGGTCGGGAAAGATCGGCGTTCCGGTAAAACCAAACATATAATATTTCTGGAAAGCACCCTTCTTCTTATTTCCATCTTTATCAACGCCACCGGCAATGGCGTTATGCATGTCTCCAAACTGACTGCGATGACATTCATCAAAGATAATGACGACTTGCTTGTTATATACAGGATGCTCTTTGTTTTTCTTGATGAAAGTAGACAGCTTTTGAATAGTTGTAATAATGACTTTTGATTTCTTATCGCCCAGCTGTTTTGCCAGAATGGCTGTTGAGCTGTTGCTGTTGGCAGCCCCTTTTTCAAAGCGGTCATATTCCTTCATTGTCTGATAGTCGAGATCCTTGCGGTCAACCACGAACAGCACCTTATCAATGTATGGTAGTTGAGAGGCAAGTCTTGCCGTCTTGAATGAAGTTAGGGTTTTTCCCGAACCAGTTGTGTGCCAAATATAACCACCACCAGCGATATCGCCGTATTTCTTATAGTTATGGGCGATTTGAATTCGATTTAGTATTTCCTCTGTCGCTGTAATCTGATATGGACGCATAACCATCAACATGTTCTCAGTGGTAAAAACGCAATACTTTGTTAAAATGTTTAAGATAGTGTGCTTGGCAAAAAACGTCTTTGTAAAATCGATTAAATCAGAAATGACTTTGTTTTTTGCATCAGCCCAAAAAGAGGTAAACTCAAAGCTATTACTGGTTTTACTCTTTTTTGCCTTGCCGGTGTTAGCATCCTTAATAGCGTTGAAGCGTGTGCTATTGGAGTAATACTTGGTGTTCGTTCCATTGGAAATGACAAAAATTTGCACGTATTCAAAGAGACCGCATCCTGCCCAGATTGAATCACGCTGATAGCGATTTATTTGATTAAAGGCTTCACGGATGGCATTGCCTCTGCGTTTCAGCTCGATATGAACCAATGGGAGTCCGTTTACAAGAATGGTCACATCATAGCGATTGTCATATTTTGCGCCATCTCCCTTGCCAATGACATATTGATTGATAACCTGGAGCCTGTTGTTATGTTTATTTTTTTTATCAATCAACATTATGTTCTTTGAGAGAGCGTCATCTCGTTTCAGAACCTGAACGTAGTCATCCTGGATTTTTCGAGATTTATCTACAATACCGTCGTTTTTATTGGCAATGCAGTCGGCGAAGAAACGCTCCCATTCGGTATCGGAAAATTGGTAGTTATTCAGCTCTTCCAGCTTTTTGCGGAGGTTGGCAATCAAGTCCGCCTCTGTATGGATTTGCAGATATTCATAGCCTTGCTCACAAAGTAGGCGAACAAACTCTTTTTCTAACGCCTCTTCACTCTGGTAGCTGTCCGAGTGAGCATTTTCCGGTGTATATTCCGTAACAACGGTGTTTTCAGATGTCTCAGCTACGATATTGAAATAGGACACACGATTCACCTCCTTAGGACAACTCTTTGAAGGTAAGTAGTTTATCTCGATAGAATTCGTATTGATTTTGTCGAGCAGCGATTTCGGCAGGGAGACCTATGGAGATATTGTTGCAAAGAGCATCAAAACGATCGAGGAATTCTACCACTTTTCGCTGTTGCTCAAGACTTGGAACAGAAGCAACTAAATTCTGAATATTTCCAACAGCTAATCCAGGTTGGGCTCCTTGGGATTTATATTGGTTTAGATTCATAGCTGTAAGTAAGTAGAACAGATAACGCTGTTCGTATTCACCTAAGGACTCAACAACTACAGCATGCTCCGTAGCGTAAAACGTGCCCGTTGCATAATTAACATTTCCGCAGAGAGCTCCCTGTCTGCCAATAATCGGATAATCTCCTCGGTGACTTGGCTCTGCAATATAACCTCGAATACCATTTCCACCAAAACAAGGATACGGGTGTTCTGCATCTTTCACTGCGGATAGCATCACAGACTTAATTGCTTTGCCTGATTTCATACTGCAAGTATCTCCAAGCCTTTTCATTGGTGCATCAGTGCCGTTTGAGAACAAAGCCTCATACCCCACCTCAATTTCTGCTATTACAGCATCAATTTCAGCACGGAGCACTTCACTTCTTGCAACTATGCGTTTAATTTCATCGTTAAGCACTTTAATGTTAATAACCTCACGCTTATCCTCTTGCTCAACATAGGTGGAAACTGAAAGGTTATAATCATTCTTGACTACTTCGTCATAGCTTGCAAGGTGTGAAAAATGCTTGATTTCTTCACGGTTAGCAAAGGTGGTTACAATACGCTCAATGTTAACTGAAGTTAATTTATTGTTGTTAGTGACCTTAATACATTCGTTACTTGCATCAATAAACAGGATCTTGTTATCGTTCTTGTTTTTCTTCATTACCATAATGCAGGTGGCAATACTTGTCCCAAAAAACAGGTTACTCGGCAATTGAATGACGCAGTCAACATAGTTGTTATCAATTAAATATTGACGGATTTTTTGTTCTGCGCCACCACGAAACATAATGCCAGGGAAACAAACAATTGCAGCTGTGCCGTTCGATGCAAGCCAAGATAGTGAATGCATAATAAAAGCAAGGTCTGCTTTGCTCTTAGGTGCCAGAACTCCCGCAGGAGAAAAGCGGGGGTCATTGATAAGCAGAGGGTTTTCGTCACCGGCCCACTTGATGGAATAGGGAGGATTTGAAACGATAAGTTCAAACGGCTCATCATCCCAGTGTTGGGGGTTGGTCAGCGTATCCTCACACTCTAAATCAAACTTATCAAATCCAATATCATGCAGGAACATATTGATACGGCAAAGGTTGTAGGTGGTAATATTAATCTCCTGACCATAAAACCCGGTGGTAACGGCACCCTTACCGAGAAGTTTCACAGCCTTGAGAAGCAGCGAACCAGAGCCACAAGCCGGATCATATACCTTGTTGATGGTTTTCTTGCCAACCGTTCCAAGGCGTGTGAGCAGTTCTGAGACGTCCGCAGGAGTAAAGAATTCGCCGCCGGATTTGCCCGCATTCGATGCATACATAGTCATCAAGTATTCATATGCGTCTCCAAAAGCATCAAAATCGTGGTCCTTAACAGAGCCAAGATTCATCGCTGCGACACCATCGAGAAGCTTTGCAAGTCTTTCATTTCTCTTTGCAACAGTGCTACCGAGCTTGTTGCTATTGACATCGAAGTCATCAAAAAGACCAGCAAAACTATTTTCAGACTCTCTGCCCTTTGCAGACTCTTCGATGTTATTGAATACACGCTCTAGTGTTTCATTCAGATTGTCATCAAGCATCGCCTTAGCTCTGACATTGCAGAAGAGTTCGCTTGGTAATATAAAGAACCCCTTTTCATGCACCAAGTCAGCACGCGCTTCTTCGGCTTCTTTATCTGAAAGTATTGCATAATCAATGTTGGTGTTTCCTGCCTCAATCTCGCCCTCATTGATATAAGCAGTCAGATTTTCCGAAATATATCGGTAGAACATAGTCCCAAGCACATAATTCTTAAAATCCCATCCGTCTACTGCTCCACGTAGATCATCCGCGATTGCCCAAATGGCACGGTGTAATTCCTCGCGCTCTTTCTCTTTTTTCATATCATTCATGGTTTGTGCCCTCCAATATATTTTTCTTATCTGCGTCGGCGCTAGCGCCACTCTCAATCCAAAAGTCAACTTCTGAAATCCTGAATTTATACTGTCTCCCGACTTTGTGGAAGGGAATTTTATCCTTTTTTATCCATACCCTAATGGTATCCTTGCTACAGCCCACGTGCTTTGATATTTCCTCAAGGCTCAACCACCGTTCTGTGTCATTTAGTCTGTTATTTATCAATAAGCTCCCTCCCTAAGAATCAGCACCATATTTTTTAATTAGCTCTTCATAATATCCTTTTACTTTGGAGTAAGCTTTCCAAATATTTTCTTCCGGCGTTTTTAAGATATTGATTAAAGCGCTGTAGGTTTCCGGTGCTTCAAGTACTCTATCAAAGTCAACTTTATATTCGTATCCAAAGCATACGAGATGCTGATCATCATCACGAACATAATTCTCCACCGCATGCGTTCTCTCATATGCTTGCAAATCGTTTGTATCCTGCCGCAGCAATCTACGAGGAATGATTTTCTTTTTCCCATCAAGCGAGTCGAAATAATGCTCTCCAAATACCCCTGCTGTCATAAATTCTGGATAGTCAAGTGCATATTCAAGGACAGCCAAACACAAAAGTCCGGAAATATCCAGCTGCAGTAGCAGTATTGAAAAAATTATACTTGATGGTTCTGTGATAATGGGTTTCAAAGGAATCCACTCAGCGTTATTTTTTGATGCATGTAGGGCAACCATATCAGTATCAATCACCTGGTATACAAACTCTCTATACCCATATCGTAGGAAAGATACAAATTCGACAATTTCAGATTTGCTATTGAAAATATTATGTAGGTATGGTTTGAGAAAATATCTCTCAAACTTTTCGGATGCAAATTCGTATAGCATTTCAAAAGCATCATATCCATTAAAATCAATTACGGACATATCCCAGAGAGTGCGTCCGAGGTTTTCCAATTCTTTAGGAGCGGCCGGAAAATAATGCTGAGCAAATAGGTATTCCTGAAAGCCAGGATCAATGTAGAAAAGTTTTGTATCTTCCTCATACATCATGCATGCTGTTGCGCAAGCATCATGGATGAAATTCTTACTGGTCATAATTTTCGGATTCTCAAGAGTACCCCTAGTAACCAGATTTTTAAAGTACTCATCAAATGTGTCGCGGTCGAACTCCACTTCATGCTTTATGTATGTGACCGCACAAAATTCCCTAAATACCTCTGTGAACTCCTCAGCATTCTGTGCACTCCTAAATACTCGCGAATAACCTTTCTTCTCATCATCATGGCCACATACAATCGCATCATACACGGTTCTGTAGAATACTCTCTTTTTTCCTTGAAAGGGATCTACTATCGGATATTTCATGATGACGAAAGTCAACAGCATTGGATTTGAAGAAAAAACCTTATGCTTTTGGAGGTATTCACCCTCCATGTAATTTGTGATTTCATTCCTTATGGTCACGTCTTCAGAATCCGCCAAAAGTTTATTAATTAAGATAGACGACTGTTCTCTGTCAAATGGGCGAAGGTATAGTTTAGAGAATCCCTTGACACCCTTTATTATGTCGCACTCTCTCGATGCTACGACAAACTGGTTATAAGGATATCTATCAACAAGTTCAGCAATTTGTCGTTGAAAGGCATTCACATCCGAAGGGTCAATCTCATCGGCACCATCCATCAAGATTTGGCATTTACCAGATGACATCAGTTCTTCTACCTTTTCACTAGTCAGATTTCTATCAAATGTCCCAGCTTTCTTGACAATATAATCGTTAAATAGATCGTTGTTTTCACTGAAATCACGAAGTTCGATCATGATAGGGAGCAGACCTGTTTGCAGATGCTTATGGATCGATTCAAGGAATAGATGCTGAAGCATTATTGATTTACCCATTCCTCCATTTGCAACAAGAATGACTTTCTTTGAGTACTCTGAAATCAAGTCAAGATTCGCGTTCTGGATAGTTTTTTCTTGAGTTCTACTGTGTCTATTCCTCGTGGCTGCAAGTCGACTGCTTAATATATTACAAACATAAACATCTTCTAATAAACGCTCTCCTCCATCCGAGAAGGGCGTTTCTGTTTTTTCATACTTTGATTTTGTTCTATTTGCATAATCCGGGAAAGAAATTATATGGGCGTCTGGCTTGTAAAAACGCTCGGCTACATCATCAGCATTACCGTTACCCTGGGCAATCGCATAAAACTGTTTAGCAATAGCATAGGCAAAGAGACGTTTATCTGGGTCTTCTCCTTCTCGCAATTCAATCTTGAAGCTGATCATGACATTACGCAGTACGCTATCGTTCAGGTCCTTTGAAATTTTATCAATAAAACCATCTTCGTTAAAGCGGGAGACAATTATGCCCCAAAGCCCATTTTCCGGGTTCCGTGTACCATCAAACCATTTACCGTAAGTACTACTCGATGTTGGTAAGTGTTCATAGCTATCCTCAAGCAGTGCAGCTCTCATGAAGTATTCCGGTATCTTTTCTTTGGAT
The DNA here is from genome assembly GCF_037963255.1 of Paenibacillus sp. FSL H8-0259. Taxonomy (NCBI): domain Bacteria; kingdom Bacillati; phylum Bacillota; class Bacilli; order Caryophanales; family Paenibacillaceae; genus Paenibacillus; species Paenibacillus sp. FSL H8-0259. Next base: position 652,601 of record NZ_CP150147.1, on the reverse strand, counting down.
TTATGCCCAATGATGCCACAAGAGTTTCTACTTATATAAAATTTTGAGAAAAAATCCGTATATCTCAATCTAACATCCCTCTCATATCCGTTGAATATGCTTGTCCGAATTGTCGGAGTAATGTCCGAGTCTGTCCGTATAATGTCCAAACCCCAGTCGACGAAGATAGAAACCTAATTTTCTATACTTAGCTTGTAAGGGAGGACAAGAACTGTAGCATTCGACAAGCAATCTCGAGCTCACACTGAACTTGATTCAGTTCAATTTATTCATACTTAATCACACTCAATTATACAAGACGCCTACAACTTTACAAGACTAACTAAAATGGCGCCTATCAAATGCAATAAGCCTACAGCTTTTCATTTGGACAAGACTACATGTGAAAAGGATAATCACCCGGTTAATTCCCGGTTGATATAAATGGTCCGCAATTGACCTGAAGACTACGAGAATATCAATGCCTTTAGGGCAACTGATATTGCCATACTCTCAGAACCCCAAAACCTCACAAGGCAAGGGACAACCAGTCCGTAAGAGCCGCGGATTATATGGCTCTGAAAATATATCACATCGCTGAGATGGCCATGAGGCGGTGGAGGTTACATAGAGGTTTCGTGAGCGGTGATAAAGACCGTTTCCGAAGCTCCGATGTGCTACCACCTTAGTTTCGTGCGCCCATTTTCGGCGAAACAGGGTCTGTGTCCATCGGATGCAGACCCTTCTTTTGTTTCCTCCGCCGCTGAAGTCTCAGCAAATTCCAGGAGGAAATCAAATGAAAAGCAATGATAATCAGCAGACAAGCGTTCAACGTTACATCGAAATCGAAGGCCAGCTAGTCCCTGCTTCTGAAGAAGTCTACCGTGCTTACAAACGTCCGGCTTGGGCAGAACGTAAGCGCAAGGAGCGAGAAATCCGCTGCTTATATGAAAAAGGGACGCGCTGCACCAAAAGTTGTCGTGCTTGCGAATTAGAAATAGCAAAAAAAGGGTTAGTCCTTTCATTGGACAAGCTCACGGAAGATGGCTTTGAAGTAGCCAATGCCCTCGACATCACTGAACTAGCAACGGCAAAAACAGATTGGAGGTATATTCCTTTTTCAGAATATCCGGTAGTAAAGAGATTAGAGCTTAAACCAACCAACAGAAGGTGGAAGAAGGAAAGAATATATACGGATGGTGATAATTTTTACCATAAGGATTCTCTACATGGGGAGGTTGAGATGTACAACAGTCGTAAAAAGCATATCGGCGTTCTTACGCCAGAAGGCGATATACATCCTAAAAAAGGCACGGTCAAGGGCCGAGTATTAAAAGATAAATAATTCGGCCTCAAAGTTCTCAACACAAACAAACCGCTGGACGAACCTTCTTCGCATCGGGAAAGTCAGCTTCAAGTACTTCTTTCATCTGCAAGGCCCAATCGACTTTGGTCCGACGCTCGCTGGCTTGCACACGACGCCAGCCAAACAAGGGTTCTGTAAACAGGAATACACTGCAACTTCCCTTACGAACGTACTCGTAGTCTACTCGACGTACTTGTCCTGGCTTCATCGGAGCGGGTGGACGGGAGTCGTCCAAAAGCTGGATCAGCTGTTCATCCATACAAATCAATGGTATTTCGGGATCATAGGGTAAGGCATAGGTCTCCATACATCTTCCATACATGCCACAAATTCAGCACTTTTTTTGGCAGGGATACACCATTGTTTCTTAAGGTGAGGTTTATGTTTCGTTTTTTTAACGTCATTCGAATGGTCTCCCGACCAACGGATTCCATGATATTGAGTTCAATAACACAACGCGTTAACAAACGAACCGTCCAGCGGGCATAGCCCTCGGGTGGCTCTGAACAAGCCAGTGCGATGATTCTGGCCTAAAGTTCTCCTGTAATAATGGGAGGCGTCCCAGGCTCCGATCGTTTGCGATAGCAGCCTCCTGACCAAGCGTACAGTAACTTTTCACGGTATGATGAATCGTGACATCATTGCCCCCTACACGCTGATCGATTTCCATTTGCTTGGGAATCGGTCCTTGACTTTAGTCCATCATGATGATAAGGTAGCGATTCCGGATTCCACGCGAAGTTCTCTCCATGTAGAGAATCTCTTGAATGCGTGCGGGTTCCTGCTCAGTCAACTCAACTACGTATTTTTTGTTCATCTTAAGCTCTCCCGTTTAATGCTATATAGAGAGTTTAAAGGTAATTTTTTTCCACGTCTGAGGTACTAGGTAACATCAATTCCCTTGTGCTGCGGAGCATTTTTTTTGCAAAGTCACTTCAATGCCTATTCAGGTTGCTTGTCTATCATTCCTATACTTGACTGATAATTGGTAATTTGAGACAAGATATGCTCTATTTATCAGCTTCGTATATCACGTGAAAATCAGGTGCGTATATCTTTTTCAGCATATAATGTCTAAACCCAATGCAATTGCATTGGGTTTTTTCTTTGTCGGGAATAGAATAAAGATTTCGGCAACCCACAGCTTCGAACTAACCTGCCCATTACCGTGATAAAGCCGCTAATCACAGCGGCAGCTATCACGAGGACGGATACTCTCTTTGTAGGTAAAAAATCGCTCGTCATTTCTACCCATTTCAAACAAAACATCCATAACCCTTATCGTATTTCTCGACACCTTGTTCTTATAGTCACTCTCATCCTACGCAAAGGAGAAATACTTCGCCGAGTACTGGAATAAATATAGACTTCTAGGTATCGACTTGACATATCCCACCACGCAATGCACATGTGTCGTATTGGGAATAGGAATATAATCCACACCTTTCATTTAATTGGAACTTTTTTTGATTTAGTCACTGTGTAGGAGCGGGCTTGGCTTCTATTTTTAATCGCTGTATATCGTACCAATGCAATCACTTCAATTATCGTTTTCAACCTGAAATTGGTGAACTCTTATCGGCTTTCTCTAATATTCATCATTTTCTTCATTTTGCTTAAACAATTCGGCACCAATTTCCTTGTTCAAACCTGAACGATATAAATATTTTTCTATTTTTCCGTTCCTGTAGTATTGCTTCTCGAGACTGTAATTCTCATTTATGTCTTCTTGCATTTTAATAAGTGCATCATGATGCGCATTATTTCCATCTGATTCCTTAATGCTTTTCTGTGTTTCAAGTTTCCAATATTCTATGTATCTGTTCCAAATCTTATCCCTGTACTCCTTTTCATTTTTTATATTCATCTTAATTGATTCTAAATCGCTACTTAAATCATATACAAATTCTTTATAGTCAGAATAATTAAAGATTTTTTTAATGATTTTATCTCCATCCAGAGCTATCAACGTATCAGCATCTCCAGCTACCCTGATGGTTTGCTTAATATAGAAGAAGCTCCTGCTGTCGAGTTGCAATTCTCTCTGATCTTCCCAAATTAGGTTAAGCTCAACCGCGTTTATTACCCTATTTCTATGTAGATCTCCAACATCGATGAATCTTTCAAACGTTGAAGTATCTCTTACATTAGTACTATACAGATCGTAAACAGGAGACTCGTATTGGTTAACAACCCATCCCTCTTTAGATTTTTCTTGTTCAAGCAAGTATACAAATGCAAAGAAATTGACAAAATTACTCTCTATCCTATAATCACTCTTTCTTAGCTTTGGTTTTATCCTCACTTTATTATTTTCAAATGTCATCGTCTGCAATAATAGTGATTCAATATCATTATTATATGCATACCTTAACCAACAATCTTTGTAGTTATCAGCATTTAACTCTTTTTCTAGCTCTGGCAATTTAGTAACATATAAATCATATGCCAGTTTTAATATACTCAGCTTCTTTTTTCTAGGCTCTTTATTTGTTTCCTGCATATCATCTTCTATAAAATAAAATGAATCATTCCAATGATGTGGATTAGATCGAACATTTCTATTGATCTTGTCCGAGCAAAGCAAACGTTCATTTTCCACATCATAATATGCCGCTAATGCAAATATTTTTCTTAATTTTAAAGACGCTCCCTTTTTAAACAACTCTTTCGCTGTCTTTAAATACTCTTCTAATTCTAGAAGAACCGCTTTACATTTCTCATCAGAATCATCACTCCATACACCGACAAAATCCAGAAGAAAGTAAATGCTTCTTTTTTCCGGAAATATTTTCTCCAATTCGTCAAAGTAATTATATGGCAAGTTATTTACCCCACAGAGCTTGGCCTTTACTTTCTGTTCTTTTATTTTAATAGCTACATCTTTTATCTTGGTCCGTATATCGTTTACATTAGCCTTATAATCCCCTAAGTGCAGATCATCAGCTATTTCTGACTCAGTTTTCATTTGGAAATATTCAATTATACTATTGAAGTCTGAGATTTTTTTTGAGAAATGATTTATAATTTCCAGCCCTTGCTTATCCCCTTGTTGACTCCATAGTTGATTCCATTTCGGGTAGGCCATATTATCTAAAACGTAATTAAATTTTTGATTTGCTTCTTTATTTACAAACTCTCCCTGCTTTAAATAATATTCATGATAGTAGATTAATCTAGCAATCTCTTTCTTTTCATCAGAAAAGGAGTTGGTGATATTTAGTAATTGTTCGTAAACTTGAAGCCCCTCTCTATTGTCATCTAACTGAACAATACTGCTCAGTGCATTATTTACAAATGCCAAATAGCTCTCCAAAAACGTATGTTTATTTTCACTAATCGCACCACATTCCTCACTTAGCGTTTTATACAGTTTAACCCAGGAATCCACGCCCCCTTGCTTTTTATCATTTAATAATAATCCCATTAGATTATAAGAATTAATCATAAACTTTAAGGTAGCATCATTCATGTCCTTAGTAATTTGCTCTAAAGACTTATTATCAGATTTATATACTTTATAAAAATAATCGCTATATATTTTATCGTATTTATATACAAAACGATCCTCATTGCTAATTTCCAGCTGCTTCTCAATCGTCGATACAATGGCTTTAATATTCTCAAACCATTCTAATTCTTTGCCTCGCGAATTCAATCTTACGTAATCGGTAATGGATGATTTTTTCGCACTTTCACTATCAATTGCATACAAATCAAAGGTTACTTTTTCTTCTCCCAGCTTTAGATAATAATTCTCCGCCTGTTCCTTAGAAATTTTTCTTTCTTTTAATTCCGACATTACATTAATTATAGATAAAACCGTAACGTCGCTAAGCCATTCACTTTTAAACCATTTGCTTTGAACCATACTATCAATCAATAATTTGTCAGAATTCAACATATCCTTATACGCTGATATTTTATCCGGGTTAACCAATTCTCTGAAAAAACTACCCGTAGCACTCCTTATCTCATACACAATCGGCTTATCTTGAAAAAATGGCTTAGCACTTTTATCCGCTTGATTCCATAAAAACCAATGTACAATAAATAAAGTTGTTATTCGTTGCTGACCATCCACCGGATAAAACGTGCCGTTTTTTGTATATCCATAAATGATATTCGTTTTTAACGTTTTTTCAGAATCATCACTTTCAAGAACTTCAAATATGTCATCAAGAAAACGTTTGCGTACTGCGTTGCTTTTTTCCTCATAAAAACCTTGCACATATTCTCTCTGAATAGCAGGAATACAGATATTGTAGCTCTCATACAAAGAAATCAAGGTGTTTTTTTTCATAAAATCAATCTCCTGATAATATATAATTATGTATATTATTTACTATGTCATCAAAATACTTGTCTCTAGAAGACGGCAACCATTGTAATCTTTCACCACTGAATACTGCGTCCAGATTAAAATAACGGTCGGTAAAAACCAAAAGGGTTGTATAAGGAATAGCAGTTCCTCTTGATAAAAACTCATTGACTTTTTCTTTCTTTTCAATAAAATTATTGGCTAGAATTCTATTCTCTTTGCTTCTTAATAAGGTCAAATTCCGTATTGAATCATCATTTAATAAATCTGTATGGTCATTAAGGAAGTAATGATCCACCTCACTTATATAAATGGACCGCAAAATTTCACTATTCATATCTGAGTGATGTTCTTTAAATTTTCTTATTGCTGCTGTTCGTACAAACTCTTTAACTTTTGCGTAATTATTTTCAGCTGACTCTGTTTGGCCTGCATAGTCCTCCGTATGAACATCAACACCCTTTTCATTCAGAACGATGTAATCAAAATATAAATGTAATTCTTCTAGCCCAAAAGCCTGTTCGACCCCAATTGCTGCACGTTGCTTATCATTCTTTTCGCTAAATAACTTTTTGATAAAATCATCGTATGAAAGAGTTTCCTTCGTATTTCTCTTTATCATTTCATTAAGGATTACATCTTCCCGCGCATCTATAATATCGTTCTCAACAAGCTGTTTCCATTCGGAATCTTTACAACATCCACCTATTTCATCTATATGTTTTGTTAATCTATATACTTTTTTTATTCGTTCAATACCATTTGAATCTGAATCTTTTGCTTGTTGTACTGAATCGTAGTACTCACACAAACTTTCTAAAACGATTTTCCTCATTGCAAAGGCTTTTTCGGTTGATATTATTTTTTTATAATTATTTAATTTTCCTTTTAATTTTTCTTTTTCTTTCTCAATCTTGTTCTTTAAGCTTCTATTTATATTATCGCTTATAACTTTTTTGTTTGACTCTGGAGCCTCTTCAAGTTGGGTTTTCTTGCTTTCGACAAATGACTTCAATTGATCATGATGTTGGAATTGCTGTGCGTCAAGGTCTTGTATTTTATTATTTTCAAAAGTACAAAGCTCCTGAAGTTTATTAACTATTTTCTCCTTTTTCGCATTAAGTTCATCATCACCTGAAATCCGGCTTTCTTGTTGAGAAAAAATATGTTCTATTCCCCAGTACCTATGATTTAAAAAGTCATACCTATTACTTAATCCTGAATTTTTGTCCAATAAAATAAAATTAAACAGCATTAAAAGATTTTTGATTTTTTTGTTTTTATCTTTTCTTTCATCATGAGTGTCATCTTCGCTTTTTTGATCTGTTTTATATTTCATTAAGCTAAGCTTTTCCCTAAAGTTGTCTCCGTTCTTTAATTCTTCTGAACTGAGCCCAGTAATCTCCTCCAATATCGATTGAATAGTTTTTCTTATCGTACTTCTTCTTTCCTGTCTGTTGGTTTCGATTATCTTTAATAGTACCTCTCCAACCGAAATCTCTGACTTTTCCAGCGTTATTGAATATGAATATATAATGTAGGCGACTAAATTATAAAGCGAACCTTCTTTATAGTCTTTTTTTTGTGTTTCAAAATACTTTTGATATAGTGTTTCTCTGCCATCGGAATTATACAAATCGACTATTTCTAAATACAACCGTTCTATAGTTTCCCATATCATAGTTATATTTTGATTTTGTAATTGCTCATTCATCCATTGAGTCAACTTATTATAAAGAAAATATCTATCACTCGCAGCATACGTATCTATTGTCGGGTTTTCTGGCAGACTTGTAATAAACAATTGAAATATTTCATCAATTCTTGGAAGGAAAATATTTCGTTCCTCATAGCTATTTTCTATATTACTCCAAATTCCGTACTGATTTTTATGAGGAATAAATGCCCAAAGCTCAGGGTTTCGCAGCTCTTTTTCAATAGAATTCCATTTCTCAGCAAGCAACGCAATTCTTTTATCGTGTGCTTCATCTTCAGAATCTCTCGGCTTCATAAATTCAGATTTGATAAGATCAGAATTGGTTAAACTTAACTTGCCCATATTCACTTTATAAAACTGTTCTTCTTCTTTAATACTCGGAGCTACCGAATACCATAGAAAAAAACATTTATTTAATATGTATTCGAATAGTTTTTCATAGGGCATTTTAATTTCATATAATGTGTTCGCAGAGACAATAAAAGCTTCTAGCATAAAACGGAAGTCGATGTTTTCATCGTGACAGCTCTCGCCCAAGTGGTTGCAATATTGCGTCCATATAGATTCCCAGCTCAAATCAGCTAGTTCCTTCGGTGTAAAGAGCAGAAAATGGAGGAACTTCTCGCTGTCCCCTCTCGTTTCATACTTTAAATTTAACGTTAAATCAGCCGTGCTTACTTGATTACATATTCCCGATAATGAATTCAGCACCCCCATAATAATCAGTATTGTCGTCAACCTCTGCTGGCCATCAATTATATGAAACTCTTTTTCTTGCTCAGACACGATTAGCGTTTGTAAGCAATAATCCCCCTTAAGATTGTTATAGCCTTCAAGTATATCTTCGATGATTTGCACAACATGTATAGCGCTCCATCTATATCCTCTTTGATAAGCCGGAATATTTAAACCCTTTCCTAGCCTAAATATATCACTTACTGTTTTCCTAATTTCACTTATTGTTTTTTCAGTATCAATTGTCTCTATCATTGTGCACCTCCAGAATAGCACTTCTCTGCTTTTTGTCTAACATGCCTATCATGACGTTCAAATTTTTGAAAGCCGATTCCGGGAGATGATCCCCATATACGGAGTTCAGAGACGCATTGATCAATCTGTAGTAATCCTCACAACGAATAAAATATTGCAGCACATTCTTTAACTCAGTGGACATATCCAGCCTCCAATCAGATCTTGTGTCGCAGCCGGTACGCCTCCAATCGCATCTAGTCACAGCACCGTTTACGATTGAAGCAACTGGCCTGCCTACAAAATCCTAAGGAAGTGCAAAATGCTCTGGATGCTGGCAGCCCGTCCTCGCTTCCTTGATACAAATCTTAATCACGGATAGTATTTCAGATCACTTTAGTTTATTGCCTACCAAAAACCTTATATATTACTCACCAAAGTACTTCTTTTTCTCCTCATTGAAGTTACTTGTAAAAGATACGATCTTGCCAATACCAGACGTTCTCCAAGAATCGAAAAAAGGATACACTTTCACAAAGGTCTGTGTATCATTAAATCTATATTTGCACCTTGTCATGTAGAAATGTTCAATAGCTCTAGAAACTGCAACAAAAAAAGTACATAGTTCTTCATCAATATCATCTCCAAAAAAAGCATCATCCTCTAGCCCAAGAAGGAATACGGCTTTATATTCAAGCCCTTTACTCTTATGGATTGACATTATCGGTATGGACTGCTCGCCCTTAAGTCTATTTATAGAGATACTCCAATCATTACACAGCTTAAACTCATTCCATAACAATTTTACAAAATCATGCTTCAATGCTTCTATATATTCATAATTATATTGCTTGTAAAACCCAATCAATTTAGCTGAATCGAAAAAGTTTAGAACTTTATCAATTACTGCAAATAATTCGCTCTCGGTAGAGATCAACTCTAATTCATTCTTAACAGAAAACAAATACACGGATAGCCTATTATCTACATCAAGCAATAGCTGTATTGGAGTTCTCGATGTATAGCCATTCAGCTGTTTTAGGATATCAATTAGAAGTTGCCAATCTCGTGGAGCTTTTTTATTATTTACAAGGCTAAATACAGACAGGAGTATCTTTATTAGGTCTTCCTTCAAGAGACTTTGGTAATTCTCCTCTATTCTTGACTCAATTCCCAATTCACTCAATTTGGCTATTAAGTGCTCGCTGTAACGAGCAGGAAGTTTTCTTGTAAGGATGCAAATATCTTTGGGTTCTATATGGTTTATTAATATCATTTCACTTATTTTTTGACTTACGATTACAGTCTCATCTTGTTCATTTAAAAAACCCCATATTTCAGATGCTCCTTCGTCTCCCTGCCATCTCTCATTAGGTGTAATAGCAATCTCCTGACCTGTCATTAGTTTAACTATTGGTTGTTGAATCATTAATAATTTTGGAGCCGAGCGGTGATTGACAAGCAATGTCTCTGTTCCACTGCCAAATTCAAGTGTAAATTGTTCAAATACATTCTTAATCGCTCCTGCCCAAATCATCACCCGCTGTTTGCTGTCTCCAACAGCTGTAATTATACTACTTGAACCAAGAAATGCGGTTTTTATTAAATCATAATGATGCAAAGGGGTATCTTGAAACTCATCTAAAAAGATATGTCCATATGTGATCTGAAGAGATTTACGTACATTTATGTTCCGACTAATAATATGCTCTGCAAGCCGGGCAATCATTTTATACGTGAGTTTCGGTTGGAGTTCATCTCTTCCCTTCAAAAGAATTGGCCAAACATCCCTTGCAATACTCCCATAATCATTATCGTTATGGGGAAGCTTATACTCACCTAAGTATGTTCTTAAATAGAAGTTTCTACTTTCAAAAAATGTCTTTCGATGACCAGCTTTCAAATAAGCCGCTTTAATGTCTGATTCCTTAGCAATTCCATAATTTTTAGCCGGCTTAAGATCCTCGGGCAGCAAATTTATAAATTGATCTAAAATTCTCCTAGCAAATGCATCATAAGTTCTTGAGTTGAATCTGCCCGATAGCTGCTCGCCGCATCTTATTTTGACACGCTCATCTAGATTTTTGGCAGCGTCTACTTTGTAGCTTAAAGCTAAAATTCTTCGTGGATACACTAGACTATTGGTCTGAAGTAAGTATGCAGCTTTTTGTGCCAGCAATTCTGTTTTTCCAGCACCAGGACCCGCAGCAACCAAGGTATTCGAATTAGATTTAACAATTTTAAGACTATTGACATCAAGAGTTATTTGATTTTGAGGTTTCCACTCTTCTTTAGGTACATAAATCATGATTCTACCTTTTCCTTTATCTTTAATTTTGTAATGATCTTCTTCTGCATATTATTAAATACCTCTGGTAGCTTCTCTTTCATCTGTTTTGGGTCGCTCTCTGATAAAAGTCTCATATGAGTAGATGGCTTTCCACGGTACAGAAAGAAATATCGATACCAAATCATCAATTCTCTTTGAAAATCATTGTATTCGTTTCCTTCCTTGCTTACTCCCGTTTTCCCTTCTTTTAGGGTCGCTGATACATCAGATGAGATACGCTTTGTGTACTCTTCACTTGCTTTATCTTCAGAAGTTAAGTCCAATACTTTTTTATTGTCTTCACCTATGGTTATTTCTGGACCTTCATGTTGGCTTAAAAGCGATATGTACTGATCTGAGAATGCCTCAAGCATTAAGAAATCGATATCAAGAGGCGCACTGAAATAAATATCATATTTAGCTAGATAAACAACCCATTTGTCCAATGATTCCCTCTCTGTCCATGTGTGCATCTTGCTAAATTCTTCATCACTAAGGACTCTACCACCTTGTACTTCAAGTATTACATTTTTATCAAACCCATTTTTCAGAAGTTGATCAAGGCAGTATTTAATTCTCCCCCAACCTCCGCCCCCACGTTCAAGGTCCAAATCAAGTAGGGTAATGAAGGGGATATCAAGTTGATATAGTAGTCTCCAAAAATGATTTACATGTCTACCGCCAAGAGGCACTACTGCTACTTCATGAGTACTGATTCGATCATCCAGCAGATCCATAACATGAGGAATGATGATTTCTTCACTGTCTCCTTCCCCCAGGATAACTAGACTTGAAAAATAGATTTCTGGATAGGCTCTAACCGCTTCTTTAACATATTTATAGGCTTCTTCCGTTTTATCTGGCAGTGTAATCGTACGAGTTAGGGTAGCTCGTTTAGTTTTACAGGACCGGAAATGACGTATTTCTTGCGGATCTATCCTTTTAACTATCGCGGGGCTATGTGAAGAAAGAATAACTTGTGCATTATCATTATTAGAGATATCGCGTAAATTTTTAATGATTTTTCCCAATAAATGAGGAGCTACATGATTTTCAGGCTCTTCCACACAAACTATTGTTAAGCATGGGGGAATGATACTAAACATACGTTCATCAATTGACTTCTCCGGATTCTCAAACATCTCTTTTAGAGTAAGCTCTTCCGTTTTAAGTAGTGCCCCCACTAAAGAAAGATAAAATAAGGAGCGTAAACCGTCACCCAACAAATCAACCGTATACCCGTTCTCAATTTCTGTTGGTGAAAAAAACGGATCTATCTTTTTTAAGATATTCTCCATATCTTGTGTATTAAAGTGTAGGTCGAGTTGAGAATACCTATCATCACCGTGATAATTATTCCACTGTTCCCCAATTATCTGTTTAATCTTTGTTATTCCTTCATGTTCACTTAGCGTATCCTTAACTCCTTGCATTTTCAGGCTGATTTCTGATTTAAAAGAATTATCAAAATTAATACGTCTAATTAAGCGCCACAATAATGTACCGGAAACCATTTTCAATTGAGCAGAAGGATCTCGAAGTGCAGGGACGTATGTTACTTTTATTTGGGAAAGATATGTTTGGGAAATAGACATTCTATTCTCAGAGTCGGGGAGTTCATTCTCAGGAGCGATAATAAAAAAGATGTTTGTATCAACTATCCCTTCAGGCTGATTACTTCTTTGCCAAGTAGACTCTAAACGAATTCGTATGTATGGCGGGACACCTTCCTCTAAATCAACTGTAAAGTTATTAAAGAAAGAAGGTACTGTATATTGCTCAATTCCATTATGTTCAGTAACTTCTGGAAACTCAAAAATAGCCTCAATGAACAAGTTACTTTGATTAATGCTGTCCGGATTTACGTCAGGAGGCAAATGGAAATCAGCCCGTGTTATTTCTCTTTCTTTTTGATTGTCCCCGAATAACCGCAGAAGCGCATTAAAAAAAGTCGTTTTTCCGCAACTATTACCACCTATAATGGCGGTTAAGTCATTAAAGGTTATTGTTTCTTCCGTTTCGCCAAAAGAACGGAAATTACTTAGTTTTATTTTTTTAAGTTTCATTTGTCGACTCCTCTCAGCATATGTATTATTACGAATTCGACATGTTATTCAGTTCACCTTTACTCATGTTTTGAATTACCTAATGAAGAAATACATTCAATTTTACAACCGAAGACGACCGCAGCGTAAATTAAATAAACTGACGCCGGTAGAGTACCGACGCCAGTTTGCTGCCTAGGTGTTTTTTCAATGTCTACTAAATGGGGGCTTGACCAATTTGGATGGGCTTTTTTTCTGTTAAAAGTTCGCACCATTGACTGCCCACCCCACCGGTGATTGAGCCTTAATGCTGACACTTGACTATTCGTAAGTGCTTCCTACTGCAGTGCAGGACAGGATTATTTCTTACTTTTGAACCCGTTATTCTTGCGGAACATCCAGAGCGCCAGCAGCATGATGCCAATTCCCCCGCCAGTCATGATGCCCTGCACAATATCGCGCAGCATAGATCCCTCGGATGAGGTGATTAGACTTGCCGCTATGAGCAACCAACCGAAAAACATTAGCAGCGCGAACTCCTGTTTTTTCTTTTCCATCACCAACACTCCTCAACAGTTTATTAGGTTTCATTCCCGAATCTTTTTATGTTTATAATTAGCATAGTCAAGGATATCAGATAGTGCTTCGGGGGAAAGAACCTTTATGATTTCAATAAGCTCTTCTGCATCATTTCTTCTATCTTTCAAATGTAACTTCGCCGATTGAACATCCTCAGATCCTTTTAGAATTAAGTCTAAACTAACCCCGTATTGTTCATGTATAGATAGGACCGTTTCAACAGATGGATTGCAGTGACCTTGTTCAATATCACTCAAAGTACCCTGTGAGATGCCAATCTGTTTGGAAAAATCAGTTTGGGTTAACCGCATTCTTTTTCTTAATAAACGAACGTTTTCTCCAATTTTGTACATAACTCCCCCAAATTTCTGATTCGGAAAGTGCCATTCCATATTCAATTATTGAGATCTTCAATCTTATGAAAAGACACTTTCCGAATACTTGAAATCCAAAGCAATAACTACCGAAATCCCTTCATATATCAGCATTTATCTAGAATTCAGTTGTGATTTCTATGACAAATCTTCAGATTATCTATGACAGTAGTACGTCCCGCGTGTGACAACATTACGTATTACCCACATTAACTCCCACTCCTTAGATCTTATAAGCCTTCATCGCTTTTCTAATCTCCTTGATGCTAGGACGCTTGCCGTACATCAGGACGCCGGTGCGGTAGATCTTGGCGGCGAGCCAGCCGAAGACGAAGGTTGTTGCCAGCAGGATTGCCAGCGAGACCATGATCTCCCAGAAGGCCACATGGCCAACGCCGATCCGCAGCAGCAAGCTGAGTGAAGAGGTGAATGGAACGAAGCTCGCTACCTTAACCAGCAGGGTATCCGGGTTCGAGATGCTGAACAGCGGCAGGTAGAAGCTGACGAAGCCCACCATCATCACAGGCATAACTGCCTGTCCCAGATCCTCTGTCCGGCTGACAATCGAACCGACAGCTGCATACATCAGAGCGTACAGGAAGTAACCCAGGATATACAGGATAAATCCATACACCAGAATGCTGGCATTCAGCTGTCCCAGATCCAGGTTGAAATCAGATAGGATGCCGGAATTGTGCGGCAGCATCAGGTTGACAGCAATGCTGGCAGATATAATCGCGATCTGCAGCAGGCCGACGAGGAAGATCCCGATGACCTTGCCGAACATCTGTGTTAATGGTGATGCGCTGGTGATCAGAATCTCCATGATACGCGAGCTTTTCTCCGAGGTAATCTCAGCGGCGATCATGTTGCCGGTCATCATCACCGACATGAAGAATAGCATCAGCAGGACGTAGACGACAACATAGTTAATGACCGGCTTGGCATCCCCTTCTTCTGAACCCGAGGCTGCTGCATCTGCATTCAGCTGCTCTGTACCAATTGAAACTGGAGCGAATATCGCTGCTACCTGGCTCTCCGTCAGCTTATCGCCGACAATAAGTCCGGTATTCACCTGCTGCAAAGCAGTTTGAAGATAACTCTGCACTTTGTCGCTGATATCCCCGTCTTTGCTGTGATACGTTACCGGCGGTACCCCCTCACTGCCCTCTGGAGCAAAGGTGAGATAACCCTCAATCTTCTCGTCCTCCAGCCCTTGCTTCAGCGCAGCATCATCTGCGGAGGTATAAGCTGTGAATTCGACTTGAGCATCCGTATCAGCCGGTGGTGTGTACGCCAGAAGCAGTTCGGCAGGCCGGAAGCCCTGCTCGGCAACCACTCCGATTTGCGTAGCTTCCTTAGCACCGTCTTCTCCCTTAAACACCTTGATCAGATAAGGAACATTCATCCCGATACTCAGCAGGAGCACCAGAATTAATGTTGTAATCATGAAGGACTTGGTTCTTACCTTGTTCTTGAATGTGAAGTTGATAATGCTCCCCATCTTATTCATTAGATTCACCCACCGCTCTGATAAAGATTTGGTTTAGCGTCGGTTCCTTAATCTCGAAATGCTCTACCTCGCCCTGGGCCATGGCCAGCTGCAGAATGCGCTGCGCTGCGCCAATCTCGCTGATGGACAGCAGATATCCGCGTTCCTGGCGCTCCACTGCAGTAACTCCGGCAATCTCCGCAAGCCCGTTCACTTCCCCCGCTGTACGCAGGACGACTGCTTCCCGCGGATACCCCTTCTTGATCTCACGGATATCCCCCTGAACTACGGTGTTCGAGCGGTCGAGAATCGTAATATTGCGGCATAACTCCTCCACATGCTCCATCCGGTGGGTGGAGAAAAGAATACTCGTGCCCTGATCCCGCATCTCTCTGACTGTATCCTTCAGCAGCTCCACATTCACCGGATCGAGGCCGCTGAAGGCTTCATCCAGAATCAGAATCTTCGGCTTATGGACAACGGCAGCAACGAAGCCCATCTTCTGCTGATTGCCCTTGGACAATTCTTCAATCTTCTTATTGTAGTATTCCGGAACGTCGAACCGGTCCAGCCAGTAACGCAGGCTCTTATCCGCCTCACTTGCCGGCATGCCGCGAAGCCGGGCCAGATAGATAATCTGATCGCTTACTTTGACCTTCGGGTAGAGCCCCCGCTCCTCTGGAAGATAACCCATCAGATGCTGAAGCTCCGTACTATACGGCTTGCCGTTATAAAGAATCCGGCCTTCATCTGGATAGATCAGACCCAGCACCATGCGCATAGTCGTCGTTTTGCCGGCGCCGTTTGCACCCAGCAGACCGTAAATTTCGCCTTGTTCTACCTTCAGACTGATTCCGTTGACTGCTGTCTTATCACCGTACTGCTTCACTACCTGTTCCAAATGCAAAGCTTCCATTCCTTATTCCCCTCTCTTCTGGTCAATCAGAACCGGACGATGTCCCCGGCTCCATAAGCTTAGGATTTCATCAAGCTCCAGGCTGCGGCTCTTGATAACCTTTACGCCCAAATCATGAATGCGTTTCTCATATTGATAGATTTGCTGGGTCAAAAATGAAGCCACTCCCGGCGTCTCCAGCTTAAGCTCCAGCGCCTGCGGCAGCTCTGCTGCCAGTTCCTCCAGCGCCTGTCCGCCTTCTGCCTGAACCCATATTTCACTCCAGGAGCCGAACAAGCTGTCCTTCTCGGCCATTCCCAGCAGCTGCCCCTGATGCATCAGGACAATGTAATCCGCCAGCCGCCGTACCTCTTCCACAATGTGGGTCGAGATCACGATGGTAGCCTCATGCTCATCCATATACCTCTGGAGAGTCTCAATCATAATCTTCCAGGCAAAAGGGTCAAGGCCGGAAGACGGCTCATCCAGCAGCAGCAGCCGGGGCTTCGCAGCCAGGGCCGCGGCAATCTCGAATTTGCGGCGTTCACCCTTGGACATCTTGCCCAGCCTGGCATTCTCCGGCACCTCCAGCTTCAGGAGCAGCTCCTCGTAATAGCCTTGGTCCCAGGCAGGATACCAGTGTCGGCGGAATCCGGCAGCCTCGCTGGCTGTCCAGAGATTCTCTTCATTCTGCGAGATCTCCGGTACATAAGCGATAGTCTGGCGGAGCTGCAGCGGCAGCCCGTCACGATAGGCTTCCTCAAACCAGCGGATCTCGCCTTCCTCTGGAAAAGTCAGCTGCAGCAGCATGTGCAGCAGCGTGCTTTTGCCGGAGCCGTTCTGGCCCACCAGCGCAGTAATGTATCCCTGCGGCAGATTAACATTCAGCGGCCCTACCGTCTTGCCCCTCCGCTTCTTGCACACATTCCGTAGTTCTATGGCTTGCTGTACCATGAGATCCCCGTCCTTCATTTCTGTTTCCCGTATTTGTCCTGCACAATTTCCTTGAACAGCTGTGTCAGCTCATCTTCACTGCAATGTACGGACAGCCCCACATCCACTGCACTCTCCAGCGCTTTGCGGATGGCGTCCTGCTTATAGCCTGCCATGGTTCCGTCTCCTACATGGGAGACGAAGGTGCCCGTTCCCTGTCTTGTGCGCAGCAGCCCTTCATTCTCCAGATCCTGATAGACCCGCCGGACGGTGATCACACTGCACTTCAGGTCACCCGCAAATTCACGGATGGAAGGAAGCAGGGTGCCCTCCGTGATCGTGCCAGAGATAATCAGCGATTTCAGCTGGGTTTCGATCTGATGATACAGCGGCTCTGCACTGTTCTCATTAATTTGTATGGGTATCCACATGATACGCACCTGCCTTCCACGCTCCGGCATGCCGGACTAACACTTTGCCCCGTTTCATACGAGATCACGGCTCTTCAGCCGGTGAATCGTCCACCTGGAGAACAGCTGCACCGATACAATGCCGAGCAGCAGCGAACCCCACATCAGAGGAGACAACAGCCCCCACTCCTTGGAGACAGCCACACTTGCAATCAGCAGATTCCCTCCGGCCAGATAGACCAGTCCAGCAATACCCATGGACAGAAATATGACGATGATCATAATCAGGAAATATGCTTTGCCGCTGAACGAGAACTCGATAAAAATGTATATTCCGGCAATAACCAGACCGCATCCAATCCAGGTAAGGGCAAATGCGAGATACGCGGTGACCGGCAGTTCGCTGCGTATATTGGCGCCGATCGTATAGATTAAACCAAAGTACAGTGTGCTGTTCAGGATAAAGGCAAACAGCGTATTCAGTTTTCTTTTGCAGAGAATGACCTCAGCAGGTACCGGCAGGGACCGCATATAAGCCAGCATTCGGGTATAGGTATCCTCCGCCAAATACTTCATATTTCTCCGGGAGAAGGTAATGCCCAGCATAGAAATAATAGTGACCAGCAAAACATCGCTCAGCAGCCTCCCCTCGCCCCGGTCCATCGCATCATCCAATACCATTCCGGCCAGTGCGGCCATATACCCCATGAATACGACGGCGAACAGCAGTGCCCACAGCAGCTTCAGCCTGTCACCGCGGAAATCGCTGCGCACGATGAACCATGCATTCTTTAATGTTGTCATAACCGTTAACCTCGCTTTGTGATTTCATCATCGGCAGTCGGCAGCAGATTCACACAGTTCAGTGTGCTTCTCTCTGTGCTTACTGTATATATCTATATACACAGTATATGACCTGTATTTTCCAGTGTCAAGGGTTTTCAACAAAAGTAATTGGGCGCATTATTATAGAGCCCGGAAACACGCCTTCCCGGTTCACTGTGCTATTATGGAATAATATGGGCCCGCTGCCGCACATGCACCTGCTTCCTGCGGATCAGTAAGAACTCAGCATAATTAACGGATCACCGGGAAATATCGCACAAGGCATGGTGTGGAATTCAAATCCGATAGGGGAATTGGAGCATTGTGGTTAATGTATTGGATGTTTATATATTGGAGGTGCGTATAGTTGGATCTGCATAGATTGGATGATCCTTGGTTTACTGTAGAGTCTATAGATGAAACCACCTTCGCCATCAGCGAATACGGGCATTGGGAGCAGGTACATTCCTTCCTGCTAATCGGGGAAGACCGGGCGGCGCTGATTGATACGGGGCTAGGCATCGGCAATATCCGCAGCATAACCGGCCAGCTGACGAATCTCCCGGTTGATGTGCTTACCACTCATGTGCATACCGACCATATCGGCAGCCATGGGCAATTCGAACGGATCTATGTACATGAAGGTGACCGGGACTGGCTGGTCCACGGTATTCAGGGTTTGACTCTGGAGCAGATCCGGCGGGATATCGGCAGGGACATTACGCGCAAGGTTCCGGAGGGATTCGATCCGGCGGCCTATACTCCTTATCAGGGGGAACCGGCGGGGCTGCTCAGGGATGGAGATCTGTTTGATCTGGGCGGAGGACGGATAATAACCGTGTATCATACTCCCGGGCACTCACCGGGCCATTTATGCTTCGGGGACGACAGCCGGGGATTCCTGTTCACCGGTGATCTGCTCTACGACACAACGCCAGTCTATGCGTTCTATCCTTCGACAAGTCCTGCCGGCCTGGTGCGTTCACTGGCAAGGATTGCACAAATTAACGGCATCCGCAAAGTGTACGGCTCGCATAATACACTGGGGCTCGATCCGGAGATTCTCCGGGAAGCCGGGCGGGCGGCCCAATATCTGCAGGAACAGGAGCTGGATCATTTTGGAACGGGGATACATAGGTTTAAGGGGTTCAGCGTGCAGTTCTGAGCCCCCGCTCCCCACTCCTGCACCACAAACAAAAAGCCTATACACCCGCCCCGCATAAGCGGAACAGCAGATGTACAGGCTTGTCTTCAATTACAGCTAACCGCCCATAATGACTTTCCAGACCGGCAGCGTATGTCCGCCCGGATAGAAGATGTACAGCAGCACATAAACGGCAACACCCGTAATAGCGGTGACAAACCAGATCATAGCCGTCACTCTTCCCCACTTGCGGTGTTTGGCATACTTGGCCTTGAAGCCCAGCGTCAGCGTAGTGATGCCGAATACAGCAGCTACGGTAGCCAGCACAATGTGGAAGATCAGGAAGACATGGTACAGCGTCGACAGATCATCCGGTCCGCCCCAGGTCGTATTCCCCACGAATATCGTTCTTGACGAGTACACCAGGAAAAAGAGAATTGCCGCCACAGCAGCTGCAATCATTGTTTTCTTGTGCGCTTCGCGTTTGCCCTGAATGATTTGTCTCCAGCCGATAGCCACCAGCACCGCGCTAATGACGATGAACGATGTACTGATCGTTGGAAACAATGTGAAAATATCCATGATTATCCCCCTCGGCACTTACCAGCCCTTATAGTTCAGACCCTCCTCCGCAAGTTCAGAGGCAGGCGCGGACAACTCCGTGTCCTCTTGTCCGTTCTCTTTTTTATACCAATGATAGAACACATAAGCAAGCATCGAGGCAAAAATAAATTCCTGAATGAACTTCATCACGATGCCGCCGACCTGCTGATCTACCTTGGGGGACAGAGATCCGAAGAAGCCGGGACCGCCAAAAGCCTGCAGCAAAGCAGCCGGACTCTGCGGTACACAGTAGCCCATGGCCATCGCCCAGGTATTGGGGTCACTATACGTAGCATACAGGGGAGAACCGGCAAAAATAATCAGCCCGCAGGCCGGTGTCAGCAGGACCATGTTCAGAAAGATGAACCCCACCTGACCTAGGCCGCCCAGCGCCCGGTATTCCGGCAGGGGATTAATCAGATTCCACCACATGAGCCCTGAAGTCAGGAATAATACGGCATAATACAGGCGATGAACCGCGAAATGCAGCATGACATAATCATGAATCGCCGGGATATGGTAGAGCGAGAATAATCCGTTGAAGAGCAGTGCGGCAACGATGGGCTTAGCCAGAAAAGCAAGGCCGCGCAGCGGATTCACCCGGAGCAGCGCATGCCAGCACCAGTCAGGAATCCCCAGCATAATCAGCGGAACTGCGACAAGATAAGACAAGGCCATACTGACCATATGGAACGAAAAAAGGATATGCCCCAGCAGACTGACAGGACCGCCCTGCGCCAGATAGAGGGCCAGCATTCCGCATAAGAACAGCCCCCTCCGCCAGAAGGGGACTGCAGTACTGCCTTCAAACCGGGAGGCCAGCGGACCGATCAGCACAAAATATCCGGCGGTCAGCAGGAGCATCAGGGCCAGAAACAGCGGACTCCACAGTTCAGTAAAGCTGAAGTATTGTAATCCCGGCATCATGGCAAGCCCTCCCCCCGTACAGTATTAATCCCACCATACCCAGTAGAGCGACATTATAATGCAAGTGCCCGCGATAAAAAATCCGCCCAGCATGAAGATAATCGGCATCATATGCCCTTTGTCCTTCAGATGCATCCAGAAGCCCATCTGCAGGATCACCTGCAGCACAGCCATCACCAGCAGCAGAATAACGGCAAAGGTGGCATTCACCCCTCCGGCGGCCACTGCGGCAAAGGCGATCAGCGTCAGGACAATGGAGAAGACAAAGACAACAATATGCCGCTGCGGTCCTTCCGGGCGGTGCCGGTGCTTCACCGGAGAGTCCGGAGAATGCTGCTTCGTCGCCATGGCTTCATCCCACCTTTCCAAGGAGGTATACTACCGTGAAGATAAAGACCCACACCACATCAATGAAATGCCAGTACATCGCCGACACATAAATCTTCGGTGCGGTTACCACCGTCAGCCCCTTATGCAGTAACTGGCCAATCAGTACTGATATCCACAGGATACCGAAGGCCACATGGGCACCGTGAAAGCCGACCAGGGTATAAAAAGCCGAGCTGAATGCACTGGTGGTCATTCCGAATTCCTCATGCCTGATGTATACGCTGAATTCGTAAATCTCCAGAACCAGGAAGCATAGTCCGAGCAGTACCGTGACCAGCAGCCAGTTCCGCAGCATGGTGACGCGGCCCCGGTGCATCGCCTGGATCGCGAAGACACTGGTCAGACTGCTGACCAGCAGGAGAAAGGTTGCCGCCGCGACCAGCGGAAGATGAAACAGCTCATTCGCAGACGGGCCTTCATTGGTCTGATTGCGCAGCGCCAGGAAGGTTGCGAAGAGGGTGCCGAAGAGCACCGCTTCCCCACCAAGGAACAGCCAGAAGGCCAGCACCTTGTTGCGCCCTTCGAGTGTTGCTTTTTCCGGTTCATGCGGGAGAGTCCCATTCGCTGCTTCAGCATGTGCTGTAGTCATATCCGCTCACCTTCCTTCCAGCTCTTCGGGTTCAATATGCCAGCCCGGATCATCGAACAGCGACCGCATCAGCATGGAACCGAAGGTAATAAGCAGTCCCAGTGCCGTAACGATATAGTTATTGAACAGAAAGCTCATTATACTGCTGCTGAACTCATCACGGCTGAACATGAAGCCCAGTCCCGCTATGAAAATACCGACCGACATCAGGAACGGCAGGATCGTTGCTGAAGGCATATGAATCGAGCCCACCGGTTCGGACGGGGTCATCCCCTTGTGTCCGGCCATTTTTTCCTTCCAGAAGGCATCCAGGCCCCGCACCAGCGGCGTCTGCTTGAAGTTATATTCCGGCGGCGGTGAAGGGATCGTCCATTCGAGTGTCCGGCCGTCTTCCCACGGATCGTCGGCTGCATCAGCCGGCCGTCTCGAGGTCAGGAAGATATTCGTGAGGAAGATCAGCATGCCGACCCCCATCAGCATCGCACCAATAGTGCTGACCAGGTTAAGCAGATCAAACTGCTGATTCGGCAAATAGGTGAATACACGGCGCTGCATGCCCATCAGTCCCAGGAAATGCTGCACGAAGAACGTCAGGTGGAAGCCGATAATGAACGTCCAGAAGGTCCACTTGCCTAACGTCTCACTGAGCATCCGCCCGAACATCTTCGGCCACCAGTAATGCAGTCCGGCAAACAGCCCGAGCACCAGACCGCCGACAATAACATAGTGGAAATGCGCCACTACGAAGTAAGTATCGTGGAACTGGAAGTCCGCAGGCGCAGAGGCCAGCATGACCCCCGTTACCCCGCCCATGGTGAAGGTTGGGATGAAGCCGGCTGCGAACAGATTAGGGGTGGTGAAGCGTACCTGTCCGCCCCACATGGTGAACAGCCAGTTGAAGATCTTGATCCCGGTCGGAACGGCGATCAGCATGGTGGAGACTGAGAACAACGCATTCGCTACCGGACCGAGGCCGGTGGTGAACATATGATGCGCCCAGACCATGAAGCCCAGGAAGGCGATCAGAATCGTTGCGAACACCATGGAGCTATACCCGAACAGCCGCTTGCGCGAGAAGGTCGGAATAACCTCAGAGATGACGCCGAAGGCCGGAAGAATCAGAATGTATACTTCGGGATGGCCGAAGATCCAGAAGATATGCTGCCACAGCACCGGATTGCCGCCTCCGGCAACATTGAAGAAGTTGGCTTCCAGTATCCGGTCGAAAGTAAGCAGGACAAGGCCTACAGTAATAGCAGGGAAAGCGAATAGAATAATGGCTGAAGTAATAAAAGTGGTCCAGGCGAACATCGGCATCCGCATGAAGGACATCCCCGGTGCGCGCATCGTGATGATGGTGGCCAGGAAGTTAATGCCGCCAATCAGTGTGCCAAGGCCTGCAATCTGCAGTCCGATGGTATAAAAGTCCACCCCGTGCGTGGGGCTGTAGCCCGTGCTGGAGAGCGGGGTATATGCGGTCCAGCCCGCATCAGGCGCACCGCCCATTACCCAGCTGAGGTTGAGCAGAATTCCGCCGAACAGGAAGGTCCAGAATCCGAGCGCATTGAGAAAAGGAAAGGCTACGTCACGTGCACCAATCTGCAGCGGTATGACTGCATTCATCAGTGCGAAGATGACAGGCATCACGCCAAGAAAGATCATCGTCGTGCCATGCATGGTAATCAGTTCATTGAAGGTCTGGGCATCCAGAAAGGTATTCATCGGCTTGATCAGCTGAATACGGATCAGAATCGCTTCCAGTCCGCCGATGCCGAAGAAGATGCCTCCAGCCCACAGGTAGAGAATCGCGATCTTCTTATGATCGACGGTGGTGATCCAGTCCATTAGCCCGGTATGCCGTTTAACGCTGTGGCCATGCTTCAAGGGCTGGGAGGGATGCAAGGATTGCGCTGCTTCGGCCAAGGTACGTACCCCCTTTTTCAAATATGCTGCTTCCGCTTCGGGCTATAGGCTATCCGGCTTCAGTCCAGCGTGTAACCGGCCAGAAACTCGGCAATTCCGTCAATTTCTTCATCGCTTAAGCCCAGGTCCTTGGGATCCGGCATCTTGTTGCCCGGCTTCACGCTCTGGGGATCATGCAGCCACGTCTTCAGATTCTCTTCTACCGGTGCCCCGTCCACGCGAGTGTCGTCATTAAGCAGAATGCCGGCCACCGATTCGCGGGAGCCGATTCCGGTCAGATTGGGAGCCTGGGAAAGATCCTGCATACTTCCAGTCGCATGGCAGGTCAGGCACTGGGATTTGAAGGTCTCCGCGAGCGCCGGATCATCCGGCAACACGGAATCAGGAGCCTTCATCGAAGCTAACCACTCCTCAAAGGCCGTACTACTGACTGACTTTACCTTAAACTCCATGAAGCCGTGGGAAGGCCCGCACAGCTCCGCACATTTGCCGCGGTAAACGCCTTCATTCGGCGCACTGAAGCTGAAGCGGTTGACCGTTCCGTCGGGGTTGGTGTCCATTTTGCCGGAGAGCGAAGGTACCCAGAAGGAGTGCAGGACATCCTTGGTGCTTAGCTCAAAAGCGATATCCTTGCCGGCGGGAATCACCAGATCCTGTGCTGTTGTCACCCCGTAATCCGTATATTCAAACTCCCACCAGTATTGATGGCCGGTCACTTTGACCTTAATGGCATCCTTATCATCCGAATGATCATTGCCGGCAGCGAACACCGCCTTCACTGTAGGAACCGCCAGCACAACTACGAGAATAAGCGGGATGACCGTCCACAGCACTTCGAGCCTGAAGCTGCCTTCCACCTGCTTGGGAATCTCGTTCTGATCCGGTTTCCGGCGGAAACGGATCCATACATAAGCCGCAATGGAGAAGACGACCAAAAGCACCACGATCATGATTGAGATCGACAGCTTCATAAGTGCAAACGAGCTTTCCGCTGCGGGTCCCTGCGGTCTGAGTACCGACAAGTCTTCCCGCCCGCATCCGGCAAGAATGAGTCCAAGCGCTGCGGTCATGGGAAGAAGCCGCTTTCCAGCCTGCCACGTTTTCATCATTGATCTACCCCGCTTTTCCCGAATTCGTAGATTAGAGTATTTTCCTGTCAATTATAACAATCACTATTAATATAAGTTCGCCCCACTGTTTTGTCAATCGTTCACAACAATTTCACATAATCATTTTGAAAAAGAAAAAAGCTTGTCCTTACTGATTTTAAAAGCGCTTTCAAAATAAGGTGAAAACTGTTAAACTACTTTTAAAGCGTATTCATATGTATTTGTGTCTATTAATTCATTTGACTAATTATAGAGACCTGTATCCGGTAAACCGGGCAGACAAAAAAAACCGATTCCAGCGGCAGCAGGCTGCCCGGGCACGGTTTATGAGAATCCTCATGGATGTTATAGCGCAAAATGTTGTCATCAAAAAGCAGAAGCAGAAGCAGAACAATTCTATCTGTTGTTTAAGAAACGGACGAATTCATTCTTACCAGTTCATGCTCCACAACCATGGTCAGCTCTTCTTCATAGCCTCCCGTGATCCGATACTTCCGGACGTACTCCTTCACAAATTTCTTGGGATCTTTGGGCCGGAAAATGCGTGTCATTTCCCGTAGACTTTCCTTGACTTCGTTATGACCTTTACTTGCCATGATCAGTTCCCTCCCAAAACATTGAAAATGAATGCTCCGTTGTAGAGAATGCATGATGAAAAGTCCGCCGTAACCTTGAAATGCAAGTTAAGAAACCATTACACATACGTGGCTTGCATTATCCGCCTTGACCATCCTTCCGGTATTCCGGAAATCCGCCTTGCCGGTGAAGCAGGTTCGTCGTGATTTGGGCTGAGAGTAAGGATGTCTCAGAGTAAAGACACCTTGACACTTTAGTTACCCGAAGAGCCACTTGCTGAATCACTCCTTTCGGGCCTTATCGTTATATTGTATCATATTCCAGTCCAAGTTCCACCTTTCCTTGTAAAATATGCGAATGGAAATTTTTTATACTTCTTTAGCTTCCACGCTAAGTAAGCTCCTCATTTTCCGCTACAACCGCTACTCCTGACCTGACCTCAGCAACGCGTCCGGCCCCCTGTGGCTAAAATATATAGTATGTCTTCCGCCAGCTTCGGGAACCTGATATTAGTCTAACCAATGCTGCAGAAAATATTGGACATATCCCCTGTGCAGTTCATACTTTAACGTGATTCTTCATAGGCTTGTAGGGAGGAAGGTTGATTATCCGTGCCTTTCTTCTTCAAACCAAGGAGAGTGAGCCCTTTGTCCCCTTTCAGATCTTCCACCGGATTGCCCGATAATATTGCCGCCGCCTTGTGTTACTTCTTCCCGTTCATTGGTGCCATTGTGTTCCTCGCGCTGGAGAAGCGCAGCCGGTTCGTCCTGTTCCACTCGCTGCAATCCCTGATTACCTTCGGGGTGCTGATGGTAGCCCATGTACTGAGCGGCTTCATCCCTTTTCTCGGTCCTGTCGTGGCCGCCCTTCTCTCCCTGCTGGGCTTCGCCGTATGGCTGCTGATGATCTACCACGCACTGGGCGGAAGATGGTATAAGCTGCCCTGGGCAGGAGCAATTGCCGAGAGTCAGCTGCGGCAGCTGTAACCGGTAAAAAAGATTCCCTTTTGCCTGTCCTCTCCGTACAATGGAATCAGGACTTACAGGAATCTTTACAGGCTGGGGGAACAACCATGTATTTATTGATCATAAATTCCCGCTCGGGCGGCGGAGCGGGGCTGCGGACTTGGCATACCGTTGAAGCCATGCTCAAGGCACGCGCCATTGCGCATGAAGCACTGTTCACGCAAAGCGCAGACAGCGCGGAGAATCAGGTGCTGCACGCCCTTGCACGCCGCGAGGACTGGCGCGCCGCCATCGTTATCGGCGGCGACGGCACGATCCACAGCGTGCTGGGCGCACTGCGGCGCAGAGGGGTGCCGCTCGGCGTAATCCCCGCCGGCTCCGGCAACGACACCGCGCGGGGCTTCGGCATCCCGCTCACTCCGGAGGCAGCGCTGGATAACGCGCTGCAGGACCGCTGTCTCGAAGCTGATCTGCTCTCGGGCGCGGACGGGCTCACCCTGACCGCCGTAGCCAGCGGCTTCGATGCCCAGGTAGCCGTCAATGTGAACAACAGCCGCTACAAACGGCTGTGCAATGCCATCGGCGCCGGCCGCCTGGCTTATATCATCGGCATTCTGCATACGCTGATTACCTTCAAGTCCTGCCGGGTCAGCGTGACCTGCGACGGCAGGGAGCAGACCTTCGACCGGGCGTGGCTGGTCTCGGTCTGCAATCTGCCCAGCTACGGCGGCGGGCTGCTGATCTGCCCGCAGGCGGAGTCAGGCGACGGCCTGCTCGACGTCTGCGTCGTCCACGGGATCAGCCGCGGGCAGTTGCTGCGGCTGTTCCCGACGGTGGTGAAGGGCAAGCACGTTGCGCTGCCCTACGTCACCATGCTGCGCGGACGCAGCGTAGCCGTCCACTTCGCGCAGCCGCGCCATGCCATCGGCGACGGTGAGGGCCTCGGCACCGCGCCGCTGGCCGTGCGCTGCGAGCCGGGGCGCTGCGCGTGCTCTCGCCGCTGGCGGCGGCCGGCGCGCAGGGCGCGGCCGGGCCGTGCCACGCGAGCGGCTAGGCGGGGCGCGGGCAGCGGCGGCTAGGGAGCCGGGGCGTGGACGGCGGGAGGCACGGCCGGTTGGCCGAGCACGGGCAGCCGGTTGAGCCTGCTTCCACCAACGACGTTCCGGCGATCTAGCCACTATGTACCCCTTGCGGACTGAGAGGACCTTAATCTCTCCGGCAAGGGGTTTTTAGTTGACTTGCAGACTGAGATTCCGCTATGCCCCACAAATTGATTGATCTGATGCACCAAATGAACAAATAAGCGCACTGGAGTCCGCTGGCAGCAAAAACACGCCAAATTTCCCAAATAAGCGCATTTCAGTCCGCGTAGTATATTGCACATTCCTATCCCCCGCCTGAATCCAGTTACTCACAAACCAGCTCGCACATACCCTCCCGCTCCCGCACAACATCTGCATTACTCACACTAGCTTCTACAATGCACACTCCCAATCTCCCCGTAATCCCATCATCCCTTGCTCCCATCAA
Organism: Paenibacillus sp. FSL H8-0259; assembly: GCF_037963255.1. Classification (NCBI taxonomy): domain Bacteria; kingdom Bacillati; phylum Bacillota; class Bacilli; order Caryophanales; family Paenibacillaceae; genus Paenibacillus; species Paenibacillus sp. FSL H8-0259. The sequence goes on along the minus strand of NZ_CP150147.1, from coordinate 624,611 downwards.
TTCACACTTCGGCCCGCCGTAACTCCATCACCCCTTGCTCCCCTCAACTCACTCTTCCGCCCGCTTATGCCCCATGTTACTCACAAACTAGCTCGCTCATCCCTTCAGCTTCAGTCCAGCAGATTCGTCTCAGCTCCTCTCCCGCATTACTCAGCAGGCCAAACCAGCGCCTGACCGAAGCACTGGAGGCGTATGACTGGCCACACACTGAAGGCGTTAGCCGTGAGCTTCGTCCCTGCTCTCTAAGGCTACAACCCAGCACTCCCCTCAGCCGCACTAACTATGCCCGCCTTCAAACACAAACAGGCAGGCCCACGGATAACCTCCGGGGGCCTGCCTGTTATTTACGTCTGCCGCAAAAGTCCACCCGGCAGTTCTCCTACTCTTCCACGAAGCCAACAACGCCGTCATCCAGCGAAGCGATCCGCACCAGCGACTCCACGCGGTAGCCGGCTTCCTTCAGCAGCCGGTTGCCGGGCTGGAAAGCTTTTTCGATCACAATCCCAATCCCGGCAACACTGCCGCCCGCCTGTTCAACAATCCGCGCCAGCCCGAAGGCCGCTTCACCATTCGCCAGGAAATCATCGACGATCAGCACGCGCTCACCGGGTGCGATGAACTTTCGGGAGACGGTAATTTCATTGGTTTCCTTCTTCGTGAAGGAGTAGACCTTCTCCACATAAATATCTTCCGTCAGCGTCAGCGACTTCTGCTTGCGGGCAAAAATCATCGGGACCTCAAGCTCCAGCGCCGTCATAATGCCGGGGGCAATCCCCGAGGATTCGATGGTCAGCACCTTGGTGATTCCTTCCCCGGCGAAACGGCGGGTAAACTCGCGCCCTACTTCACGCATCAGGAAAGGGTCCATCTGGTGATTCAGAAAAGAATCAACCTTGAGCACACCAGGGCCGAGAACAATACCTTCGTTAATGACCTTTTGTCTCAATAACTCCATCCGTGCTCCTCCTCTATCCTCAAATGGACCCTGCTTCGTCTGCTACAGACCCGTAGGTTTCTGGGGCAGCAGGTTACCGACAATCGACTTCAGCTCGTTATCCTGCTTACTGTTCTTTTTGCCGTTGTCAAAGCTCGTAATCCGAATCTCTGAATACTTCTCTCCAGGTGCCACAGGTTTGAACACTAACTTCTCCCGGTCCTCAAGCCGGACATTAAAATTCATGTCCTTAAACATGCCGATTAGATCCTGCTCTCCCGGGGTCTTCCCTTCGTCCAAAAACAGCAATCCGCGTAACGGCTTCACGCCTTCCGAATGCTGCACATCAAAATGAACAATACACTCCACGCTTGTCACCTCCCTAGCTTAGTACCCTCTGCATCCCAGGAGCTACTCCGCCTGTTCTTCCCCGGCTTCATCCTGGTCATGCAGTACATATTTACTGTAAATCCGGCCATAGCGTTCCCCGTACCGCTTCTGCAGCTCAGGCCCCATATCTTCTTCAAGCTCGAACAATACCATTTCCTGTGTAAAATGATTCAGCAGCAGCTCCACGAGCACCGGATGCTCGGTAACCACCGCCTGCGCGGTTCCGTCCTCATAACGCATGCCGAGCATACACCAGGAACGGTCGATGACAAAAGAAAACTTCCGCCCCCCGCTGCGCTGTGGCTTACCGTCCAGCGGCGGCCATATCGGGTATGGCGCAGAGGCCGCGTTGCCGCCGTCAAAAGCCCACAGCAGCTTCACTCCGCGCAGCTCTGCCTGCTCCAGCTCGCTGCGCAGCAGCGAGGCTTCCTCCCGCCATACATCGACCACGATCTCCTGAGCCGCGAGATTCAGCTGGCGGATCAGCGCTCCCGTTACGTTGCGGTCACCTTCCACGTTATAGAATGAAGGGCTGACCGGGCCTCCGCGCGGCATTTCACTTTCCATATACGCCAGCGATGCCTGTACCCGGCCGGATATCATCGTCGCCAGCTCTTCAGGGTCCAGCACGCTGTAGCGGGCCGGCTCCCCTTCCCCGCAGCGTACGTAGCCTTGTTGCGTCAGGCGCTGAAGCGCCGCGTATACATTCGATCTTGATACTCCTAGCTGCTTTGCCACTTCGTAGCCCGAAGCCTGGCCCTTGGTGGCCAGCTCAACCATAATTTTGGATTCCATCTCTGTGAAACCCAAATTGCGCAGATGCAGCAGCAACTGTTCCATCTATGTTGTCCCCCTAAGCTGTCTGTCTAACCCTGTCTAAATTTGCTCCGACCCGCAGCGCGGGCACCACATTGAGCCTTTCGGCAGATCGGCGCGGCAAATCTGGCATTTCACAATATCCCGTGTACCCGATTCGCTGACGGCAGTCTCTTCTGCAGGCTCACTGGCTTTCCAGTCGCGGATCCGGCGGTCCAGCTCCAGCTGGCGCTCACGTTCACGCTCCAGTTCATCGGCCTCACGGCGGCCCCGTTCTGTATCCGGAAGAACCCGTTCATACTCTTCAGGCTCCGGTTCAACTTCAATTTCCGGCAAGGCTTCGGCGTACTGGACAGGTTGTTCAGGTCTCTTAGCGAGTTCCCGCTCCGCTTCTGTCAATTCTTCCTCACCGTAGTATTGATCTTCCTCATCTTCGTGCTCATGTACGGTATGTACCGTAACGGTAGGCGCCGGGTCCTTGCGCAGCACCGGTTCCTTGCGCAGTGGCAGCTCCTCAAGCTTGCGTCCGCAGTGCGGGCAGAAGTTGGCATCCAGTGCTACGATCTGGCCGCAGGCACAGAGCCGTTCATTCTTCAGTTCGGCAATTCTTGAGCGCACACCCTCAATCTGCTCCTGAAGCTTGTTACAGCCGCGCGCCAGCTCGATCATCTGCCCCTCTGCCACCGACATATCTCTGGAACGATATCCTTCGTAGAAAAGCTTTCCCATTTTCAAAAATTCAAGTTGCATCTCATGTTCGATATCAGAAATTTGCCCGTTCAGCTTGCCTACTTCCACCGAGCTTTGCGCTTTTTCACTCACCCGGCTGGCACCGTCTTTAATGCGTTGCAGAAAATTCATTGTAGTTCCTCCTTCTCCAGAGTGAGAATAGGCTGATTCGCAGCCGCAAAATAACCCTATACATCCTTATCGCTCCGTATAGCAGTGGAAACGTGACTCTATCATACCAAAAGTCCCTGACAGATTCATTATTTGTCGTCAGGTGTTAAATACTACATGACGAACATTATCGAATAATGGAGGGATAACATTGCCTGACGATAACCATAAACGATATTTCGTATCCGTGAATCATGGCCTGATTCAGGATGTGCGTAACGACTCGAACGAATTTGAGGTTCTGCTCTCGGATGAAGAGCTTACCGTGCTCCAGGATCTTCTGAAAGGTCTGGCCGGTGAGGACGACTATGCCTTCCGGCGTGCTTTTGTCCCCTATAAATCAGCCGATCATGATGATGCTGCTGAGCAGTTTGACGATGCCACCATTCATCTGTTCCAGTATTTGCATGACCACGGCACAGACGAAACGCGCCGGCTCATTGATAAAATGAATGTTCTGCAGAGGCTCGGAAATACCGGCTACCAGGATGAAGGTTACGGCGGCGGTTCTCCGACTAACAAGTAGACACGGCTCTGCCGCCCTAATCTGGATCGTAAAGCCCCGTCCCGTCTGACAGATAGGCCTATTGTGAGCTAATACGCTGCTGCGGGAAGAATGTTTCTCTTCTGCTTCATCCGGCTTTGTTTTGCTTCCGGGGCTGTACTTCGGTTAAAATAGAATCACATAAACTGCAGCGCATTTTATGCGAACGCCGTAGTCATCCGTTCATGGTCTACAGTCACAAATAACGAATACCGGGAGAGTTTCAGTGGAAGAATACGATAGTACACAGGTTACACTACACAAGTTGCAGGTCCATGTGAAGGATATGCAGAAGTGGCAGGTACACGAAGATTTTGCCAAGCAGGTTGAGAATTTCAAAGCTTTGCCGGCGCTTTACCGACATGCTCTGAATGAGCTTGAGAATAAAATTGATGTCATCCGTACAGAATGGCAGGTACGCGACGGCTTCAGCCCCATCGAGCATGTGAAGTCACGCATTAAGGAACCGAAGAGCATTGTACAGAAGATGGAACGCAAAGGCCATGATTTCACGCTGGAAAATATGGAGCAGCACATTCACGATATTGCAGGTATGCGGATCGTCTGTGCTTTTGTGAAGGATATTTACCGGCTGGTGGATCACCTGTGCGCGCGCGAGGACATCCGTGTACTGGAAATTAAGGATTACATCGCCCATCCGAAGCCTAACGGCTATCAGAGTCTGCATCTTATCGTCGCCATCCCCCTTGTGCTGCTGGAAGGAACCCGCTGGGTCAAAGCCGAAATTCAGCTCCGCACACTCGCTATGGATTTCTGGGCCAGCATGGAGCATATTCTCTACTATAAATTTGACAAACAGCTGCCGCCGCATGTGGCTGAGGAATTGAAGGAGGCTGCGCGTGCCGCTGATGAACTGGATCAGAAGATGCTCCGCCTGCGCCGGGAGATCCTCGAACTGTCAGAAGCGGAAGGCAGCAGTAATGAACCCTTAGTATAAGTATATTTGTATACAATCAAGGCAGTACTTTAACAGCTAGGATGTTAAAGTACTGCCTTGATTTGCGTTGTCCGCTTACAATTTATTCAAGCGAGCCGCACGTTTGGCGGCGGCTTCTGATACCCGGCGCATCAGCAGGGCAAGTCCTTCCCGGGCCTTGGGCGTCTGCGGCAGCAGCGCGCTCCAGTCCTCTTCCGGTTCAATGACATCAGGCATAGCCGGAAATGGCCGGGCAGAGATCTCATGAAACAGCGGCCCCGGCTGATGAAGCGAGCCCTCCGCAGCCGCCTCGGCCAGCCATTCTCCCGAGGACACTGCCGGACCTTTACGTTCCAGCCGGGCCAGCTCGGACGCAAGCGTTACAGGTGCAGGCATCCCTTCTTCGGTAACCCGCTCATTCTCCTGCTCCGCCCAGAGAGCAAACACCCCGGAGAGCAGCTCCTCCTTGGACAGGCCGCGCAGGGCAAAAGCCAGCAGCGGCTCCTTCGCCAGCTGCTGCTTCACCCGAAGCCGCAGCTCCCCGGCGGGCAGCAAGCCTGTGCCCTGTTCATTGGCCGCCTGTTCGAGCTCAGCATCAGCAGGCAGCACCTCAAGAGCAGCAAGTCCGCCTTCCAGGCTGCCCTGGAGCAGCTCATACAATTCACCCGGATGCGCAGAGAGCTGTAGCAGCACCTCATTCTTCCGGGCGGCCGTCCATTCCGGAATATGCAAAGTGAAGACCGCGCGCTGCGCTTGTTCCTCTGCAACTGCGCCGGATTTGCCGTTCCGTCTGCCTGCACCTTCCGCAGCAGCGGTTCCCAGGCTCCCGGTGGCTTTGATCTTTCCCGGCAGCACCTCCAGCTTCAACTCCAGCAGTTCACTCATGGATGTCCCCCTCTTTCTGCAATACAGCTATCATTTACATCCAGTCCTGTCCTTGCAGCTCGATCAGCTCCTTCAGCTCATGGTTGGACATTTCGGTCAACCAATTCTCGCCGGAGCCGACTACCTGCTCGGACAGACTTTTTTTACGCTCAATCAGTTCATCGATCCGTTCCTCCAGCGTTCCCTGGCAGATCAGCTTATGCACCTGAACATTCTTGTGCTGCCCGATCCGGAATGCCCGGTCCGTAGCCTGGTTCTCCACTGCCGGGTTCCACCAGCGGTCATAATGCAGCACATGATTGGCCCTGGTCAGATTGAGGCCTACGCCCCCGGCTTTGAGGGACAGGACGAAGAATGCAGGACCTTCCCCCTCCTGAAAAGCATGCACCATCTCGTCGCGCTCACGCTTCGGAATACCGCCATGCAGGAAGAGCGGTGTCTGCCCGTATCTTCTGGCCAGCCGGCTGACGAGCAGCTCGCCCATCGCCACATACTGCGTGAAGATCAGTGCGGACTCCCCAAGCTCGGAGATGCTGTCCAGCACCTCGAACATCACATCCATTTTGCCGGAAGGCTCACTGCGCAGGCTCCGACCGTCATCCTTGCGGAACAGCTGCGGATGATCACAGATCTGCTTCAGCTTGGTCAGCGAGGACAGCACCAGCCCCCGCCGGGCCATGCCCGACCGCTCACCGATTACGCCGAGCATCTCATCCACAACGCCCTGATACAGGGCTGCCTGCGTTTCTGTTAGCGGACAATACGACTTCAGCTCGATCTTCTCGGGAAGATCCTTCGAAATATCGGGATCACTCTTCAGGCGCCGCAGCAGGAATGGCGATACGAGGCGGTGAAGCTCACGCAGCCGTTCCCCGCCTTCGCCGGATACATACCGCTGGCGGAAGGAATGATAGGTTCCGAGATACCCCGGATTCAAGAAATGAAAGATCGACCACAGCTCGCCGAGCCGGTTCTCTACCGGGGTACCGGTCATCGCAATCCGGTGCGGCGCGTTCAGCTTCATGACACTCTGCGCCTGTTTGGTGCGGTGGTTCTTAATATACTGCGCCTCATCCAGCACAACGGTTGACCAGCGCACCCCGGCTAGATCCTCACTGTCCCGGCCTGCCAGATGATACGTAGTCAGTACAATCTCATGGCTGGCGGCAAGCTCGGTGAATCCTTCTCCGCGTACCCGCCGGCCGCCATGATGGATATGCACACTAAGCGAAGGTGCAAACCGCTGCAGTTCCCGCTGCCAGTTCCCCAGCAGTGAGGTCGGGCAGAGAATAAGCACAGGCTCCTGCTTCTCTCCCGGCGGCGCATTCAGCGCACGGTCCAGCAGGCAGGTGATCACCTGCACGGTTTTGCCAAGCCCCATATCATCGGCCAGACAGACCCCGAAGCCAAGGCCGCTAAGCGCCGTAAGCCATTGATATCCCCGCTCCTGATAAGGCCGCAGGGTACCATTCAGATCATCCGGCACCGGACGCATGGGTAGCCCGCGCAGCACATCGCCATGCATAAGGGAGGCCAGCAAACCGGAGGTCTCCATGCCCGTGACCGACATGCCCTTCCATAGCCGTTCTTCGCCATCCTCGGCTTCCAGGCGCATCCAGTCTGCTGCCGTCATCTCTCCGCTCTCGTTGCGCTTCATATATCTCAGGACCTGACGGACCTCCTTCGGGTCCACTTCGATCCATTCGCCCCGGAAACGTACAAATGGCACTCCGGCTTCAACCAGAGCATTCAGTTCATCCTCGCTGATCTCCGAATCGCCCAGGGAGGCCTCGATGCGGAAGGAGATCAGCTCCTCCATGCCTAGCGCTGCTTGTACAGGGCCGTCCACTCCGCCTGGCGGCGGCTGCATCTTCATTCTCATCCCGATCCGCCGCCGTCCTTCGCGGCTCCAGCGTGAAGGCATCTGCACCGTAATTCCCCGTTCACGCAGCTGCTGTACACTCTCCTTCAGGAAAAAATACAGCCGCTCCGGAAGCAGCTCTACCCCGCGCGGCGCCGGTTCGGCCAGCGCACGCTGAATGTCCGGCGAGATTTTGGCTGCCCGCCCCAGCGCAGCAAGCAGCTGCTGCTGAATGTTGCGGTAGCGCTTGCCCCACAGCGTGAATTCCCGTTCCCGGCTGCTCCAGACCGCTTCAGCCGGAATCCAGAATTCACCTTCCTCCCGGCTCTCCGCCCAGAACGTCAGCCGCCACAGCTCACTGTCGTCTGCAGGCGGCTCCAGCCGCAGGCCCAGGCTGAGCTGTCCGCTGCGTGCCTCCTCAGTCTCGAAATGCGGAACCTCGTTGCCTGCCGTCTCACTCACGGCAGCCAGTAGCTCGGTCACTTCAGCCGGAGTTCCCTGAACAGGGATATCCCGGCTGCCGGTCAGCAGACTGTTCCACCACAGCTCTGTAAGCGGCGAGTAGCCGCGGCGGTAGTTCGCTTTGAATGGACTCAGCGCACTCTCGTTGGCCGCGACCACATTCTTGATCTCCGCCGTCATCACAGCCTGCAGGAACGAATAGAGCACGTACCCGCCTGCTTCCTCACGCGAGGACAGATCCCCCTCCTCGGCTACGTGAGTGCCGAGTGCAAGCACCGGCATGGAAGCCGCCATCTGCAGGAAGAAATCCTTATCCGCCTCTTCCCGGAAAGCCGGCGACCAGCATACCGCTGCCGCCTGCTCGCCTCCGCGGCGGCGTGAGCCCACCTTGCGCGGCGGCTGAGCGCCGGGGACAATCCCGCCTTTGCCCATCAGTTCCAGCGCAAACCGGGCAGCAGCCGACCAGTAGCGCAGTTCTCCACCAGGCTCTATGCCCTGGGCGCGGCTTGCCTGTTCATCCCAGGCAAGGAGCAGCTCAAAAGCGTCCTTGGGCGACAGGGCCAGCCCTTCGAGGGTGCGCCCCGGCATTCCGCGCCGCGCCGTCTTCCCTTCCACGGCGGCGGCGGCAGGATACTTCACTTCCGCCAGCCGCAGCGCAGCACCCGCAAAAGGACGCCAGCCGCTCCGAAATTCCAGCCGTTTAATCACACGTGTCCACGCGTCCACCTTCGGCTCAGAAGTTTCACCCGAGAAGCAAAATAATACGTCCCCTAACCATATTGCATACAGATGCTTAATCATTGATGATCTCCATTCTTTTAAGCAAACAGAAAGAGCCAGTCCGTCCCAGCGGGAAGACTGTTTCCTTCTCTGCGAGAAATATATTATGAAGCTGTACTAGCAGCAGTAACTGTACAGCCATCCCATTGTGGTTATCACTGCAACTTTTTTCTTCATCCCTTCATCTTATACGAAAAAGTCTATATTTAAAAACTTTTCTGCACGTTTTCTGCAGAAAATCTGCAGATTTTTTTGCAAATCTGCCCCATTCGCAGTTCCGTCAGCATTCCGGAGGGGTCCTCAGACCCAATCGGGCTGCTTGAAGCTTGAAGCTTGAAGCTTGAAGTCATTTGACTCGCCTCGCCATTGGACTAAGCCCTTGGTACCTCCTACGCTAATCATTAACCCAATTGTCAGATATCCCACACCATCGGCACAGCAAAACTGGCAGCCGCAAGCATCGGCCTAACGCCAATAGGATTATTGTGCAACCAGTATGTCTTTCGGGGACCTCAACAGCACTGTACGGGACTCGCAGGCAATTCAGGAAACTTAATGGCATATGGGGAACTCCATAGCACCTTGGGAACTCAATAGCACCTTGAGAACTCCATGGCACCTTGAGAATCATTGTACCCCACCTTATAAGCTGCACTTAACTCTGATAGCCGTATTTAAGTATTTAAGACTAATTGTAAACACGCAACCGCTCAATCGGCGGTGGTCAGATCAAATAAATCCAAAATGTTGTATGTATTACAACCTTGATCCCATAATACGAAGGCTTCCGAAAGGAATGTTGTATGAAATGCAAGAATTATCTCCGAACGTCGCTTGAATGAGAGAAAATGCTGCATTCCTTACAACAATTTCCGATTCCGCTAGATTTCGTGGTAGGAATGTTGTATTTTGTGCAGGATTAAAATTTTCAATCAATTCAAAGCAGTGTTTCAGCAACTTGTTCAAATTTGATCCTTCGCCCGATAGCCCCACACGCAAAGGTAACAGCCAAGGTGCAAACTCATGTTCAGTCCTTACAAAGGACATCAATAGAATATTAAGTGGAATAATGTAACTTAATTCGGCTATTTTAAGTGATTTTCATCAAAGAAGTGGATAAACGCTACTTAATTTCGTCCATTACTTCTAGCTTGGCTCACATGTAGAAATTTAAGTGCTTTTTTTCCAACTGTTGTTTATCAGGGAGCCCTTCATCTGCCAGCAGGTGGAGAAAATCCAACTAATCGGTCCTTTGCATCATCCGTACCCGGCAAAACTGTTTTTTTCAGGCAGCACAAAGAACCGTCCTCCCCTCTAAGCAGGGGGAAGCCGGCTCTTTATAAACTAAAAGAGTTACTTGTCCGCCTGAATCCGCAGCTCCCCGCCGTCTGCAGCATCCGCTACCTGTACAATAATCGCACCCTTCTTGCCGTTATAAACCCAGCCCTCTTTGCCTTCATTCAGCTGTTCCAGGGTGATCTCCTCAAGGCCGTCCACCGCAGCCACGGTGAAGAACGGATAACAGAGCGCAAACCGCAGCATCTCCCGGCGCGGCTTATAATCATGCACGCCATATACCCATTGCAGCACCAAACCGCCTTCAGTCCCCGTAGCTTGCACAGCAAGCTCCGTATATTGACCTTTTCGGTAACCGAAGCTGTGCCCGTCATCCTCATACAGCTTGAAGGCCGCCGAGAATCCTTTGGCAGCTTCCGCCCCGTATAGATGGAAGATGACCGTCTCTTCCGTGTCCTCCAGCGCATACTGCTTCAGCGGACCTTCGGCCGTGAAGCTGCCCGCCTTCACATACATCGGCATAATATGCAGCGGTGCAGCAGCAAGAATATGACGGCCGCCTTCGTGAATCTCCCCATCCCAATAGTCAATCCAGCAGCCTTCGGGCAGGTAGACCGAGCGGTGATCTGTATCCGGGCGGTAGACGGGAGCAATCAGCACATTCTCGCCAAGCAGGAACTGATCGCACAGATTGGTCACATGCGGGTCACGCGGATATTCAAGGATAAGCGGACGGATCACAGGCAGCCCGCACATTTCCGCCTCATGAAACAGATTGTACAAATGCGGCATCCAGCGGTACCTCAGTCCGATGAATTCGCGCAGAATCCCCTCCACTTCTTCCCCGAAGGACCAGGGCTCCTGACGCAGCGTTCCGATGGAGGAATGATTGCGGCAGTATGGGAAAAACACGCCCATTTGCGTCCAGCGCACCAGCAGCTGTGCAGACGTATGATGGGCGAACCCGCCGATATCCGGCCCGGAGAACGCCAGTCCCGACAGTCCCATATTGAGCACCATCGGCATGGCCATCGCCATATGCTCCCAGAAGCTGCGGTTATCCCCGGTCCATACGGCTGCATACCGCTGAATACCCGCATAACCGGCCCGGGTCAGCACAAAAGGCCGCTCGCCCCCCATATGCTCGGCAAGTCCCTCATACGTGGCTTTGGACATCATCATCCCGTACAGATTGTGGTATTCCTCATGGGTAACCGGGCGGCCGTTGTTAAAATGCATTACATCGAGGTCCATCGTCTTGGTCTCATTGAAGACCGCCGGCTCGTTCATATCATTCCAGATCCCCTGGATGCCCAGGTCCGTGTAATACTTGTGCAGGTCGCCCCACCACTCGGCGGTCCGGCTGTCGCTGAAATCGGGAAATGCGCTGATCCCCGGCCAGACCTCGCCGAAGAAGATATCGCCCTCCAGACGGCGGCAGAAATGCTTTTCCAGCACACCTTGCTTGTAGACGTTGTATTTGGGGTCTTTTTTGACTCCGGGATCCACAATGGGCACGATCCGCACACCCAGCTCCCCGAGCTCTGAGATCATTTTCTGCGGATCCGGGAAGTTGACGGGGTCAAAGGTGAATACGCGGTACTCATCCATATAATGGATATCCAGATAAATGACGTCGCACGGAATATCCTTCTCACGGAAGGTACGTGCCAGCTGCAGCACCTCCTGCTGGTTCATATAACTGTAGCGCGACTGGTGGTAGCCGATCGCCCATTTGGGAGGAAGCGCAATCCGGCCGGTGAGCGAGGTGTATCTTTTGACCACATCCTTCATCTCGGGCCCGTTAATGAAATAAATGTCGTATTCTCCCGTAGAACAGCCAATGGTAAAAGCAACGCCATGCGAGCGCATGTCGAAATCACTCCGGCCCGTATTGTCCAGAAATAATCCATAGGAGAGATCGCCGTGCATGTGAATGAGCAGCGGAATCGATTCGTAGAGTGCCTCAATCTCCGGCAGATGCGGGGCAAAAACATCGGTATTCCAGTTCGTATAACGCTCCCCGCGTTTATCGAGGAAGCTCGACTTCTCACCCAGTCCGTAAAAATGTGAATCCGGCTGCATATCATACTCCGCATGGCTTGCGCCGCGCGGGTTCCAGCTGGTCAGATTCTGCTGCATAATCACCTTGCCCGAGGTATTCTCCACACGGAGAAGAAACGATGATTTCTCGATAATCAGCCGGATGGCGCTCGTTGTGAAGATCAGCTGCTCCTCCGTCTCATCCACAGGAAACAGATGCGGGATACAGCTCTCATTCATCACCGCCTCCGATGTGGTCAGGTCAGGAACCTCACCATGGAAGACTTTCATCCGGAACATATCATCGCTCAAAAAGATAAAGACAACCCCAGCGCATTCTCCGCGGCAGATATAGACATTCTCCGACCGTTCCCAGGAAACCACGCTTCCCGGAGTGTTCCAGGTCTCCTTCATTACGAGTGGTCCCATCTTCTCGGGGCGTATCGCCTCGCTGCTCTCCATGCCTCATGTCCCCCTTCGGCTATTACCTGCTTGATCTTAATCGTTCCCGTATTAGCTCTTCTTCTCTACATATTACCCCGAGCTTACGGAAAGCTATCCGTTAATTTCATGACCTGTTGGTCATTTTTTTGCCGGAGATAGTCTTAATTGCTGTTAAAGCGGGTATATTCAATGTAGGCCAAGGATAGGCAAGTACTAAATAACCTAACTTAGGGAGTGATAAGAACATGAGAAGAAGCAACCCTTATAAGTGGTGGAATCTGCTGCTGTACCTCGGCGTGCTTGCCGTCAATACGCTGTCGGTGACGCTGCCGCTTGGCGGGAACAGTACCGGAGAAATTTCAGACAGATATCATACTTACCTTACACCGGCCGGCTACGCATTCTCCATCTGGTCTCTGATCTACCTGCTGCTTGCCGGGTTCATTATTTATCAGTTCCGCAGTGATACCGGAGGCAGAGATTCCGTGCAGCGTATAGGCATCTGGTTCATGCTCAGCTGTATATTTAATATGGGCTGGCTGTTCCTCTGGCATTATTTGTACATCGAGCTGTCGCTGGTTGTCATGGTGCTTATGCTGGTTTCACTGATCGTAATCTACCGCCGTACCCGCAGCATCCCGGACCCCACCTCCGGCGAGAAATGGCTGGTTAGACTGCCCTTCAGCATTTATCTCGGCTGGATCTCTGTAGCTACCATCGTTAATGTCAGCATCGTGCTGGAGAAGAACAACTGGGACGGCTTCGGGCTAAGCGATTCACTCTGGGCTGTAATTATCCTCTGTGTAGGTGCAGTGCTGGCTGTTATTGTAAGCTTCCCTCACCGGGACAGCATTTATCCGCTCGTCTTCGTCTGGGCCTTCATTGCCATTGCTATCGAACAGAAGGATACAGATAATATTTTCTTCACCGGGCTGATTGCCGCAGGACTTCTGCTGCTCTACAGCATCTGGCTGCTGCTCACCCCGCCGCGTACCCGCAGCAGATATTAACGATACCGGTGAAAAGACATAAGGCTGCCCCGCTCCTGCAAAGGGACGGGGCAGCCTTTATCATTACCTGCTTACCGGCCGATTTCATTATTCCACACTAATCCGCAGCAAAAATCCCACGCACCTGCAAAGAGGTACATGGGATTCAGCCCGGCATTTCGGGTTCTATCTTCAGTAAAGCTTATTTCTTGCGTGCTACCGCTTCGATCTCAACAAGTGCATCCTTCGGCAGACGCGCCACTTCGACTGCGCTGCGGGCCGGATAAGGCTCAGTAAAGAAAGTGGCGTATACTTCATTAACGGCTGCGAAATCATTCATATCCTTCAGATATACCGTTGTTTTGACTACATGCTCCATGGATGCGCCGGCCTCTTCAAGAATGGCCTTCACATTGTTAAGTGACTGGCGCGCCTGTTCCTGCACATTGTCCGCCAATGCGGCCGTTTCCGGGTCCATGCCAAGCTGGCCGGAGGTGTATACCCAGTTGCCGGCAATAATTGCCTGGCTGTACGGTCCAATGGCCCCCGGGGCTTTGCTTGTTGCTACCTGCTTTTTACTCATGTCTCGCTCCTCCTGCTTGCTGTACGCGGCCAGCGGGCCGTTATGTACACATCATTTTAAGTCTCATTGTAAGTCCTGAGGTCTGCTTATTGCAAACCCTCTGAAGTTCTAGTGCTTGCCGATCACATGAATTACTTCATTGGTATAAATATGCACACCGCCTGTATCGGCAAGGGCAATATTCCTCATCGCCCGCGCCACCTTGGCAGCGGGGATTGCCCGGTACTTCGCAGCTTTGCCGACCATAGCGAAATCCAGCGCCTTCATGATTACGGAAGCGGTACGTTCTCCCAGCCTGAATTCTTCGCGGTCACCGAGCAGCAGCGAAGGCCGGAACAGATGTAAGCCGTGGAATCCGGCAGCAATCAGCCCGTCCTCTGCCCGTCCCTTGGTCCGGCTATAGAAGTTGCGTGATTTTGCGTTCGCTCCCATAGAGGACACTGCCAGGAACTGCTTCACACCATAGTCCTTGGCTAGAGCCGCAGCAGCAAGCGGATAGTCCAGATCCACCTTCTCGAATTGCTCCTGTGAACCCGCCTGCTTAATCGTGGTTCCCAGACAGCAGAATACCGCATACACTCCTGCGAACTGCTCCTTATATTGCCCAAGCTGATCCCAGTCGATCTGGATCTGCCGAAGCTTCGCATGCTGCAGCTTCAGCGGCCGGCGGACAAGCACGCGGACTTCATCCCAGTCACCATTCAGTAAATCCTCTGTCAGGGCACTGCCCACCAGACCCGTAGCTCCCAGTACTAACGCAATTCTTGTCACCCTGATTGCCTCCCTTTCAGCAGATCCTCTTATTACTCATCCCGCAAAATACGCCGGCCCAGCAGCAGCGCCAAAGTGATCATCAGCGTCCCTACCACAAGCTGCATGCCGTACACCTGCGTCCATTCGGGCCAATTCTTAATCCATTCGTAGATGCGGCCGCCCAGCAGCGGACCGAAAAAGGCTGCCAGACCCGTGAGTGCCGCATACATAGCCATATACATCGGCCGTTCCTTCTTCGGCGTATCCCCGATAATGAAGTTGAAGGCCAGCTGGTTGAAGCCCCCCACGCCCATGCCAAATACAATATGCGCGGCAAACAGAACCGGCAGCATCGGCAATACGGACAGCAGGCCCCACATCAGCGAGGAGACTGCGATAATCGGCAGCGTCCAGAGCAGCAGCCGTTTGTTGCTGTACTTGGCGTTCAGATTCCCCCACACATAGAAGCTGCCCATCATGAAGATCGTCTGCGATACATTCAGCAGCGACAGCTTCTCATAATTGATATGAAGCAGCTGCAGCATCACATAGGAATACAGCGGCACGGTCAAATTCTGCAGCAGCAGCCATGCGGCCAGGAACAGCGTAGACTTCATAAACAGCTTATCGTGAAGCGGCTTCTTAAACATCGGCAGAAACTCTGTCTCTTCTGATTTCTCGAACGGGACATCAGGGTAGAAGAAGAACACAATAACATTGGAAAGCGAGAAAATCCATACGATAATATACAGGATAAGAAACCCGTGTCCGCCCGGATAACGGTCCAGAATAATGCCGCCTCCGTACATCACCAGGCTTCCAAGCGCATTAAGCAATGTATTACGGATGCCGAAATACCGGCCTCTGACCCGCGCTGGAACCAGGTCACTAATGACGGAGCTCCACAGCACGCCGCCTGCCGTATTGGCAATGAAAGCGATTGTATACATAACTATGAAAGCGGTAACCCAATACTCTTGCGGAAAAATGAACGGCACAAGACCGGTAGATCCCCAGAGCAGTCTGTGCAGGCCAATAAAAGTAACCATAGCCCATTTACGGCTCGGCAGCTTCTGGATCAGGAAAGCTACACCAATCTGTGCCACATTCACCAGGGTGGTAAGCGCCAGAACGAATCCGATCTGGCTGGAGCTCGCCCCTAAATATAACAGAAAGCCTGTCAGGAACTGCCCTTGCAGCAGCACCTGAAATATTGTGGCTGGTATCCCCTCAAAGGTAGCGATCTGCAGATTCTTACGATGTATCGAGGCCTTGCGGACTTCCTTGGAACGGTTCCGCAGGGGCCGGTTTCTCATGATGTTCATGGGGTGATAACACTCCTTTGATGCGGCTTTTGCTTCATTCTACTCCGCATCAATCTCCTGTCAATACACCGAAATCACAAATAAAGTTGGAGCCCGGAATCTGCCCATTCTCTGGGGTTAAAGCGGCAAATACAGGGAGAATAAGCTTCCCTGTCCCTCGCGGCTGTTCAAAGTAATGAACCCGCCAAGCAGTCTGGCCAGATCATTGCTGATTGACAAGCCCAGCCCTGTTCCGCCGTACTTGCGGCCGATGTTTGTATCCGCCTGCTCAAATGCCTCGAAGATCAGATCATGCTTCTCCGGCGGAATACCAATCCCGGTATCCTGCACCTCAAAGGCGACCCATTTCCGCGAGGAGAGCCCCTCTTGCCGTTCCACTACGCGGACATTCACCGATACACCGCCTGTCATAGTGAATTTGAAGGCATTTGAGAGCAGATTGCGGAGAATTTGCTGCACCCGCTGGGGATCCGTATGGATAACCCCCGGCATGTCTGCATCCAGTGAAATATCGAAGTCCAGCTGTTTCTGTTTGGCTACCACACTGAACTGCTGAAGGAGCAGATCAGGGATCTCACTGACATTGAAGTCTTCATTAATAATATCCAGCTTCCCGGCTTCTACCTTGGACAAGTCCAGAATATCATTAATAAGCGAGAGAAGGTCTTCACCCGAGCGGTGAATGATCCCGCCGTATTCTGCCAGCTCTTCCACACTCAGTTCATCTTCGCTTTCTTCAATTAGCTGGGACAGGTTAATGATACTGTTAAGCGGTGTTCTCAGTTCATGGGACATATTGGCCAGGAACTCCGACTTGAACTGCGAGGCAAGCATCAGCTGTTTGGCCCGCTCCTCCAGCACGATTTTATTCTTATGAAGCTCCTCCGTCTGCTCTGACAAAAGCTCATTCGCTCTAACAATCTGTCCGGTGCGCATCAGATCCAGCTGGAAGTCGCGGATAATCAGCGCAAACAGCACACTGAGAGCAAAGCCTGCCGGGAACGTGACCGGCAGAATATCCGTTATGTATTCCTGCGCCGGGATAACTCCAAATACCGTAATATTCAACGCATTCACTACATTTACCACCAGGACAGCAATCAGTCCCTTTTGGATCACAGAGGCAGAAGAACGCTGCATCCAGAGGCTCAGGCCGGCGCAGACAAAGCCGAGGATAGATAAATTCAGCACGCCTACCACAGCTGCTTCGGTAACCCCGAAGGTCAACCGCGTAAGCCCGGTGCCGACACCAATAATGATAAGAACCAGAGGCTGGGGATAAGCCAGTGTAGAAATAATAAGTGGCACAAACCGCAGGTCAAAAATCACATGCTCGTCCAGCCTGTATCCGAAAATTGTACTTACCCACCCGGCGAAGATCGCGAGCAGGACCCAGCTTACTTTTTTCACAGGTTCAGAAGCATAGGTCACCGTATGTTTGTATATTAAGTTTGCCAGATAAGACAATGTAATCAGCAAAGCGGTATTCACAAAAAATATTTTTACATATTCCATAGCCTCACTCCTGCAGCCAAAAATGATATAACAGCGATTATTATTTATACTATCATAGAGGAATGAAATCATGAAGCCACAGTGCTATGGCATATGTATAAGAGGTAGTCTTTCTAAACGCAGTCTCCCTTGTGCCTGTCCGCAGAAGAAGAGCGCAAATCAGATACGATTTGCGCTCTTCTTCTGCGGTGTGAACCAGGGCATCATTGCCTTCCAGCGCCTTTTGGGTACGGAAGCTCCGTCATTGCCGCCAAGCTGTATAACAGGTGCCTCATCCAGATCAACTTCGGCCGGTGTCCACGTCTCTGCTTCCGGCAGTATATAGTACCGGGGGTGGTAGGTGCTGATGGTATCTCCTTGCTGTGTCAGCACCCGGTCAGCATGTATCTCAATAATCCGGCCTGTAACGACGAGGGAATTATTCATAGACATCCGCCTCTCCCTGCATTTGTGATGATCTGATCTGAGGCCTGGCTATATTCTTCGTTTAGCTGCGGATCGACTGCTCCCAGTTGCGGTATTCCGCCTCTGCATCATCCTTGGAATGCCCGTAACGCTCCTGAAGCTTACCTACCAGTTTATCTTTTTCGCCGTCTATTACATCGAGGTCATCATCCGTCAGTTGGCCCCATTGCTTCTTGGCTTCACCTTTGATCTGTAACCATTTACCTTTTAGCACATTGTTGTCCATTACAAGCTCATCTCCTTAGCTGTCGGTTATTGTTGGCACAAGCTAATAATTCTCAGTGAATTATTACCCGTTGGCCCTTTGTGTGAATCCAAACCCCCGGGACAGGCCCCCATAATGGAACTGCAGCGCAAACCGCAAATAAAGTCATAGTTTGTCACATAATAGTCTTTTAAAAAGCTGTTCATATATTTTAAAATTTGATATACTTCAGAAGTAAATTTATTTATCATTTAAGTGATTATTTTCACATGAGTATTTCCCAGCTTGTGCTAGAATGCCATCGAACAAGAAACGAGATAATTAAATTTTTTCTTATTACCTGCCGATATATGTCGTATGCCTGCTACAAAAAGGGACCTTAGACCGATTCCAAAGTGACAAATGTCATTTATAAAGTGATTTTTATCACTTCCAATTACTATTAAAATGTTTTACATTTTAATATATATATTTTAAACTATTTTCTTGGAGGTCATATCAAAATGAAAAAAGCTTCTGTAATCTTGTCGAGCGCCCTGGTACTTGGCACTTTACTCGCGGGTTGTGGTAACAACAACAATGCGGGCAACGCTGCTGCAACTAATGCACCTGCTGCTGCGACCACTGCTCCTGCTGCTGACGCAACAAATGCTCCTGCAGCTAACGCTGGAACAGAAACAGGCAAATACCAAGACGGCACCTACTACGGAACAGTTGATGTTGATGCAGAAACTGGCTGGCAGACTTTCGTTCTGCTTACTGTAGAAGGCGGCAAAATCACCAAAGCTGACTGGAATGCTTTCAATACCAAAACAGCTGGCGATCTGAAGAAAAAAGTATCTGAAGACGGCAACTACGGTTTGGTTAAAATTGGCGGTGCTCAATCCGAATGGCATGAACAAGCAGCTAAAGCTGAAGCTTTCCTGATTGAAAAACAAGATCCGGCAGCACTCGCTTTCGATGCTGAAGGACATACTGACGCTGTATCCGGCGTATCTGTACATGTTAGTGACTTCGTAGGCGCTGCTCAAGCTGCTCTTGCTGCTGGTCCAGTACAAGTGGGTCCTTACAAAGACGGCGGTTACAAAGCTGAAGGCGAAATGGATGCTGAATCCGGCTGGAAATCCACTGTAGCTGTATCCGTTGCCGGCGGTAACGTTGTAGCTGTTAATTTCAGCGGCGTGAATGCTGCAGGCGATGATAAGAAACAATATTCTGTAGACGGTAAGTATGGAATGAAAGCTGGCGGCGCTTCTGCTGAATGGCACGAAGAAATCGCTCTTGCTGAGAAATACTTCCTTGAAAATAAAGGCGCAGCTCCTACCCTGGATGCTGAAGGCAAAACAGATGCAATTTCCGGCGTATCTATCCACGTTGGTGAATATTTCACACTGGCACAAAAAGCACTTGAAGGCGCGAAATAATTATTCGCTATCCTTTTGCAGCTAATCAGACGAATGAGGTGAGTTTCTCTTGAAGAAAATAGTCATTTTGGGCGGCGGCTACGGCGGCGTACTCACGGCTAAGAAACTGGCAAAGAAATTTAAGAACGACAAAGATGTAGAAATCAAACTGATCGACCGAAATCCATACCACACTCTCTTGACTGAGCTGCATGAGGTTTCTGCGAATCGCGCACCTGAGGATTCGATCAAAATTGACTTGAAGAAAATCTTTGCCGGCCTGAAAGTGGATGTTGTTCTCGACGAAATCAGCAACATTGATTTCAAGAACAAGAAGCTGAAATCCGACAAAGCTACCTATGCTTATGATTACCTGGTAATCGGCACAGGAAGTAAACCAACCTTCTTCGGAATTCCCGGAGCTGAAGAGAATACCTTCTCCTTCTGGTCTTATGACGATGCAGTTGCCCTGAAGCGTCAAATCCGCGACATGTACACCAAAGCTGCGAAGGAAAAGAATGCGGCAGTACGCCGTTCCATGCTGACCTTCGTAATCATCGGTGCCGGCTTCACTGGCGTCGAGCTGGTTGGTGAAATGGCTGAGCAACGTGAAGAACTGTGTAAGGAATTCTTCATTGATCCTTCCGAAGTAAGATTGATTGTAGCTGATATGGCTCCGAAGATTCTGCCTATCCTTCCAGAGAAGCTGATTCAGAAAGCCGAAGCCCGCCTGCGTAAGATGAATGTAGAAATTGTTACCGGCGCCAAAATCACCGAGGTAGGCACAGGTTCTGTAGCCCTCGGCGAAAAGAACATCGTGGATGCTCAGACTATCGTCTGGACGGCCGGTGTTGAAGGCTCCGAAATCGTTGGCAGTCTTGATGTTCAGCAACAAGGCCGCAAACGTATTGTTACGAATGAACACCTTGAAAGTGTTGACCATAAGAACGTATACGTTGTAGGGGATAACATCTTCTTCATCCCTGAAGGCGAAGAACGTCCAGTTCCACAAATGGTTGAGAATGCTGAACAAGCTGCACCTGTTATCGCGGGCAATATTACTGCCGATATCAAGGGCACGCCTAAAAAAGCTTACAAACCAGGATTCCATGGCACCATGGTTTCGATCGGCAGCCGCTACGGTGTAGCGAACGTTGGTCTTCCGGGCAAATTCTTCATGCTGACCGGCTTCATGGCTATGCTGTCCAAACATTTCATCAATATGTTCTACCTGTCCCAGGTTGTGGGTTTCAACAAAGTATGGACTTACATGATGCACGAGTTCTTCCATGTTGAGAACCGCAAGAGCTTTGTCGGCGGATACTTCTCCAAGCGCTCGCCGAACTTCTGGCTCGTTCCGCTCCGTATGCTTTTGGGTGGTATGTGGCTATATGAAGGTATAGAGAAGATCAGAAAAATCTGGGTTGATCCCAATAAAATCTTCCTGATTCCTGCAGCTCCTTATGCAGATGCTACTTCTGCAGCCAGCGTGGCTGTGGATGCCGTTAAAGACACCGTAGATGCCCAATCTGCAGCTTCCGCAGTATCCACTGCCAAAGAAGCAGTATCGGCTTTGCCGGTTCCAGGTTTCATCTATGATATTTCTAACTGGTTCATGGATCTTATGTTCTACAACCCGGACGGTTCTTACACCTTCCTGGCTAAATGGTTCCAAATCGGCATGGTTTGTGCCGAAATCGTCTTCGGTGTTATGCTTATCGTTGGTTTGTTCACGGCTATTTCTTCCTTGGCTACTATAGGTATGGCGGTCATGATCTGGACCACCAAGATGGCAGCTACAGAAATGCTCTGGTACGTTGCGGCGGCTATTGCCTGCATCGGCGGATCCGGCAGCGTGTTCGGTCTGGATTACTATGTTCTTCCTTGGCTCAAGAAGCAGTGGAAGAGGATTCCACTCGTCCGGCGCTGGTATCTGTTTACCGACTGATCATACGGGTAACTTCTTAGTAAGTGTATAACTTAAATACAGTAGCGGCGTACGCACATGCTGCGCTGCTGCAAGCTGAATATGATGTTCTTAAGAGTAATGTGTCCCTAGGACACATTACTCTCCTTGTTTAACAAGGGGAAAGCACATATCTGCATAAAGATGTACAGAATGGTTTTGTAGGGATAATCAGGGCTGTGGTTTCTTCCGGCAAAACCGACAAGAAGGAGAGAATCTTGTGAACAAAAAACTCATTGAAGATACATTCCGGATGCTTCAGGCTGAAATGTCCCCGATCGCCGGAATTCAGTTGTATCTCTCTCCGGCAGAATGCGAGCAATTGCTCTCGGTACTGGAACGCCATGATCTGGAATATGACCGCAAAGTCCATTTGCTAGGTATTTATACCATTCTTACCGTGGCTGCACAGCGCCATATGGAATGTGTCCCACATCATCCTGACCTGACCCGCAGCATTTTGGATGGAGATTACCTATACAGCTTTTACCTGCAGTTTGCAGTGAAATGCCGAGAGTTGGATCTGGTTGCTTATTTGGCTCCCTCAATCAAAAAAATGCAAATTGGACGGTCAAATGGAGATTTCACGGAACAGGATCCGGCCCAGGGGTTTGATGAATTCCTCATTCAGGAGCGCAGACAGCGAAGCCGCACAAGCAAAGCCATTTGACAGGTGGGAACACAAAAGATGAAGCTGCACGAAGCCTTGCATATTGATCTCAATGAAATTAACCGTGAAATTAAGAATTTAGTGACCCGCGATAAGGATGTTCCCAAAAAGTCGCTGCTGGCGCAGAGTATTCTTGAACTGACCGGCTCCGGCGGCAAACGGCTACGCCCGCTGATGGTCATAGTCGGCAGCCGGTTCGGACGCAAGCCGGCCGGACGCAGAACCCTGCAATTATCCGCAGCCGCTGAATTCATCCACGCCGCCTCATTGATTCATGATGATATTATTGACGACGCCGAACTGCGGCGGGGCGAGCCTGCGCTGCATACCAAGACCGGCATCCTATCCGCTGTGCATATCGGAAATTATATGTCCGCCCGCGTCATCGAGCTGCTAAGCAAGTATTCAGGTGATAAGAACCGTTACGTTCACGATCTGTCTTCTGTGGCCACTGCCCAGTTATGTCTGGGGGAATACCAGCAAATGGAGCATGCCTTTGATTACAACCTGACACTTGAGCAATACCTGGAGAAGTCCCGTAACAAAACAGCGCTGCTGATGGCTACCTGCCTGCGGGTAGGTGCACTATCCACAGAAAGCACCGAAGAAGTCGCCGATCTTCTCTATAATTTCGGCGAATCGCTCGGCATGTCATTCCAGATTCAGGATGACATCCTCGACTTCACCCAGTCGGCGGATGTGCTCGGCAAGCCCGCAGGTAGCGACCTGCGCCATGGCCAGGTTACCTTGCCTGTACTTTTCGCCCTGCAGGACCCTGAGCTTGCCCCAGTGATCCGCCGGATTGGCCCCTCTTCTTCTTCCGAAGAGGTTGCGCATGTCTTGGAGCTGGTAAAGAACAGCGACGCTCTGGCCCGCACAGAAGCTGTCAGCCAGGACTACCTGTCCAAGGCCGCAGCGATCGTGCAGCAGCTCTCCAGCTTCCCGGCACATGCCGATCTGGAGATCCTGCTGCAGTATTTCGCCGGACGTGACCGGTGAGCCTGAGCAGCCGTGCAGCAGGTTAACCACTGCACGCCATATCAATTTCTAAGTAAACGAGTCCTTTGGGGCTCGTTTTTTTGCTTTATGCGAACCCCCGCCTATATCCCAGCGATTTTTATGAAAATCCTGCACAGAATACAACATTTCCCTCATAAACCTGACTCAAATCCAAAATTGTTGTACAAAAGGCAACATTTCTCCTCTTCCGAGCCGCTTAACGGAACAATTGTTGTATTTCATACAACAATCCGTTCGAATACCCTACTATTAATGAATCAGAGTTGTAATACGTACAACATTATGCCCTTTCAGAGTTACTCAGGTACTTTATAGAGACCTAAACTATACAAGAACCCAGTAGGGTAGGATTCATTCGTGTTTTTTTGATGGATTATACTGTACGGTGCGCAGCAGAAATAGTTAAGCTGGGCATTAATTCTACCTGTATGATGTTGCTAAACAAGTGAACGCAGCAACGCGAACGTGAGCGTGTTTAGCTTAGTGGTTTTGCTTTTAGGTTTGCTTTTTAGGTTTGCTCTTGGGGGTTGTCTCTTGGGGTTATCCTTGTGGGTTGTCCCTTGGGGGTTGTCCTTGTGTGTTTTCTCTCGGGGGTTATCCTTGTGGGTTGTCCCTTGGGGGTTGTCTCACGGAGGCAAAAAGAAAAGCGCGAAGCCTAAGCTTATCGCGCTCTTTGCCGCCCGCCCCGCTGGGTAGGCTTGTTGTCTTTTTGAAGTTAATCTTGCCTGGGGAGAGGTTAGGACGGAACGGAGAGGAATTTTGGAACTGGAGAAGCGTCAGCGTTCGCCTGAAAGCTTTCCGTAGGAAAGCTCGCATCGGAAGCATACGCTAAGCTCGGATTCCTACCGCAAACAGCGGTTCAAATCAGGGAATCCGAAGTTAACAGCGATCGGAGGTCCAAATATTCATCGCAGTGCAGCATCCCAACCTCTACCGCGCGGCCGGCAGCCAGCCGCCAGCCGCGCCTCCGCAAACTAATTAACGTAAAAATAATCAATCAACGTACACAGCAATATCACCATACTGATCACCTGGTTCAAATTATAAGAAGCCACCTTCATCATCTTGCGGTTCGAAGGTTTGATGATCTTGTGCTCTGTCATCAGCAGTAATGTAGCAATCCCGATGCCCACTAGATACATCCAGCCAAGATCACGCCAGAGGTACAGGAACAGCAGCAGCATAATCATAATGAAATGCAGCCCCTTGGAGATCCGCAGCGCGTTCTCCAGTCCAAAGAAGCTCGGAATGGACCATAAGCCATTTTTCCGGTCGAAATCGATGTCCTGGGTCCCGTAGATGATGTCAAAGCCGGCAATCCAGAGCATGACCACCGTCCCGATAACGAATGGAGTGAATGCAAT
The DNA here is from genome assembly GCF_037963255.1 of Paenibacillus sp. FSL H8-0259. NCBI lineage: Bacteria > Bacillati > Bacillota > Bacilli > Caryophanales > Paenibacillaceae > Paenibacillus > Paenibacillus sp. FSL H8-0259. Next base: position 600,061 of record NZ_CP150147.1, on the reverse strand, counting down.
ATTCCCCGTTACAGCAAACCAGGCACCGATCGGCGCTGAAGCAATCACGAAGCCCAGATACAGATGGCTCAGGAAGGTAAAACGCTTCGTGTACGAATAGCTCGAGATCAGCACGATGGCCACCGGAGACAGCAGCAGGCAGAGCAGATTCAGCATCCCGGATGCGACAATAAACAGCGCATAGTTGATGATGATGAACAGGATGACTTCCTTCTCAGCGATCAGACGCTGCGGCAGATGCCGGTGTGCGGTACGCGGATTATTGCCGTCAAAGGTACGGTCCACCAAACGGTTGAACGCATTGGCCCCGTTACGCGCGCCGATTAGAGCGATCAGCCCCCACAGCATCATATGGCCGGAAGGCCAGCCTCCCGCCGCCCATACCATCGAGATGATGGCAAAAGGCAGGGAAAAGAGCGTATGGGAGAACATGACCAGCTCGCTGAACATTTTCAATTTAAGTGCCGTATGCTTAAAAGCATTAATGATAACCATAATGTTGTGCCTCTTTCTTCAATGAATCGCTTGCTTGACCAGGGACAGCACTTCATCCAAGGCAGCAAGCATAGTATCAATATTCTCTGCGGTGACGACCAGCGGCGGCTGGAAGGCGAGAACATTGCGGCCTATGCCGTTTTTGCCGATCAGGTAGCCGCGGTCCTTCATCTCTTCGAGCACATGGTCTGTCCGCTCCGCCGCCCCCTCAGCTTCGGAACCGGCAAGCTCGGCACCCAGCATGAATCCGGTCCCCCGCACATCGGTGATTAGCGCAGGATGACGCTCCTGAAGCCAAAGCAGGCCTTCCTTCAAACGTCCGCCCAGCTCAGCCGCACGTTCCGGCAGCCGTTCACTCTGGATATAATCCAGCACAGCCAGCGCCGTAGCCGCGGATACAGGGTTGCCCCCGAACGTCGAGGCCGAAGGCTTGTTCAGTGAAGCGGCAATCTCATCTGTAGTCGAAAATGCGGCGACAGGTACGCCGTTGCCCAGTGCCTTAGCCATGCTGATGATGTCCGGAACTACGCCGAAATGCTCAATGGCAAACATAGCTCCCGTACGGCCATAGCCGGTCTGAATCTCATCGTCGATCAGCAGGACACCGTATTGCTCAAGCAGCACCTTCACCTCGCGGAAATAAGACAGGGCTGGCATAATCATGCCGCCATTCCCCTGAATCGGTTCAACGATCATGGCGGCGATAGTATCACCTTTCTCGGCGAGAACACGCTTCAGGCTCTGAATCGACTGCGCAGCAGCTTCTTCCAGCGTCATCTCCGGATGATACGGACGCTCAATGAACGTCACTTCTTCATCCAGGTAAGCGTCTGTCCGCCACATTTGCAGGCCGGTCACGCTCATTGTAAGATTGGTCCGTCCATGCAGTCCGGCTTCCAGGGCAATGAACCCTTTGCGTCCGGTATGCATCCGGGCCAGCAGGAGTGCCCCTTCATTCGCTTCCGAGCCGCTGTTAACGAAGAAGGTCCGGCGCAACGCGCCTGGCAGCAGACCCTCCAGACGCTCGGCCAAATCTACATTCGGCTGGGTCAGATAGACGGTCGAGGTATGCTGCAGCTGCTGCAGCTGTGCTATCGTACGGGAGGTAATCGCCGGATTGCAGTGGCCGCAGGCGACAACCGATACCCCGGCGAAGAAATCCGTATATTCTTTGCCGTTCTCATCGTACACGTACTGCATGCTTCCGCGTACCAGTTGCGGGGCATCCCGGTAAAAATGTGCAGTGCACGGGTAGAAATACTGCTTTCTTTTGACGGCTACCGCATCTCTTCCAATGATGTTGCTCTGTTCCATGAAGGTTCCCTCGCTTTCAGCTGCTGATAATCCAAGATGATGGCCATAATGTGGATACGAAGTATAAATCAGCTTATTAGTTTGTGAAAATAATAACTTATCAGTACACCACTTACCGTTATTATACTCGCCCTAGCGTTATTTTAAAATTGAATTATTATTAATTAAATTGCAGTGAGCCCAGTGTGTAGCCCGCGTATACCGGCTTAAGTCCTCCCAGCAGATCATCGCCCAGCTTCGGTCCGTTAAGCGCAGCCTGGTAAGCAGCAATAATCGTGCGCAGTTCATCTGTGCTGTAAGTAGCCCCTTCAATCCGGAAGCTCGCAATCCCAAGTCCGTTCATCTCATCCAGCATCGGCAGATAACACAGCTCTTTGGCGAACAGCAGGTGGCAGCGGCCATATTGGTCGCGGTAGACCGGATTCTCACCTTTGTCGGTTTTGAGCACCAGCACATCATTGCTGACAAACTGGTTGTCTTCCTCACCAATCGGCTCCATCACTTCCGTATTCTCGAACAGATCATGCTCCATATACATCAGTGCAGGCGTTCCGTGAACCACAACTTCCAGCGGTAAATCGCTGCGCGAGATGAAGGAGGCAAAGTGCTCCAACGTCATTTCCGGTGAAACTGTAAGCTTCGTAAGGCCGAGTCCGGTATACAGTCCGGCAGACAGGTGGTTGTAGACATTCAGGTTGGCATCGCCAATCATCGGGTAGCCGGTCCCACGGTAGCGGCGGATCGCTCCGAGGTTCGTAATCATCAAGCCGTCAATCGGCAGCTTCTCCCCGTTCAGCAAGTGGTCATATTGATCAAAATGCAGCTCCGTCATCATCCGAGGCATTCCGAGGTACAGCTTGGTCCGGCCTTTGATGGCTCCAAGCTCCTTAATATCCTGCTTCGTGAACGGACGGTCCGGCTCAAACACATCACCCGGAATATATAAGCTCTCTACACCCATCTCCAGCACGACGCGCGCCTGTTCCATATTATTCACCCGCACAGCCAGCTCCGGCTTCGTCTGCTTACTGCGTTTATCTTCGGCCATCCGTTCGCGCAGCTGCATTACCCGTGCTTCGGACAGCTCGCGCTCTGCAGTCGGTGTACTGAATACTTTGCCAGTGCTATAGAACTTGCCTGTACCTTCATAGCGGCGGTTGATATTCGTTAGTCCCGGTTTGCCAAAAGCGTACGCGGTGGAAAAATCACGTTTGCGGTTCTTGTACAGCTCTTTGGAATCCACCGTACGGTCAAAGCCCAGCGGATCATCGATATAGCGGTCAATCGCATCGCCATAGCTGTTGGCCAGGTTCACCATAAACTCCTGGTCGCGCATGCGGCCTTCAATTTTGAAGGAAGTAATACCGGACTCAATCAGCTCCGGAAGATGCTCATACATGAACATATCCTTCACGGCCAGCGGGTATTCCGCAGGGAAGACATAGCCGTCACGTTTGATCCGGTAATCCCAGCGGCAAGGCTTCATGCATTTGCCCCGGTTGCTGCTCATCCCGAACACCTGGGAACTGAAATAGCAGTTCGCTCCGTGCACGGAACACATATCGCCATGGATGAAATATTCCAGCTCTACACCGCTTCTGCTTCCCAGCAGCTTCGCTGTCTGCAGATCCATCTCACGGGAGGTAACGACCCGGCTGACGCCAAGCTCCTTCAGTGCGTGAATCATCTCCAGATTATGCACATTCATCATGACCGAAGCGTGAACCGGAACGGTAAGCTCCATCTCACGGATCAGCTCCAGCACAGCCATATCCTGAACGATCAGCGCATCCGGACGGGCGCCATCCAGAAACTTCAGGTACTCTCGGGCTTCTTCCACGTCTTCTTCGCTAAACAGATTATTTACGGTGACGTATACTTTTTTATCCAGCTTGTGGGCGATCGACACGGCTTCAATTATTTCCTCATGACTTAAGTTATAGCCCTTGCGCATCATTCTCATATTCAGCACCGGACCGCCGAAATACACGGCATCACACTTCGATTCAATCACAGCCTTGAAAATCTCAAACGTTCCGGCAGGTGCCAACAATTCAATCTCTTTACCATTAAAATAACGTGCCATTCTTGTTTCCTCCTAAACTTCCTACAATAATGCTACTGCAACTCCTAAGACAACGAACATAGCAACAAACAGCGTATCAGCGACGCCCCACCTGAGGCGGTGATACCGGCTGCGCGGCGCATCCATACGGAAGCCCCGGGCTTCCATCGAATACACCAGGTCCTGGGCACGCCGGAAAGCACTGGCGATGACCGGAACCAGCAGGGAAACTAGCATCCGCGCCTTCTCTTTCAAAGGGAGCTCCTTCAGATCCGCGCCGCGCGAGGCCTGCGCCTTCAGAATAATCTGCGCTTCATCAAGAATCGTCGGGATAAAGCGCAGCGCGATGCTGATCATCAGCGTGATCCGGTCCGGTGACAGGCCGAGCTTCTTAAACGGAGCGAGCACACCTTCAAGGCCCTGGTTCAGCTTGCCGGGCGTTGTCGTAAAGGTCAGCAGTGCCGTGAAGGTCAGCAGGAAGAGCATGCGGATGACTGAGAACGCCCCCAGCCGCAGGCCTCCCTCATGCAGAGAGAAGGAGCCCAGCGACCACAGGACATCCCCTTCCTTCACGGACAGGGACTGCACAATGAAGATGAATAACATCAGATAACGCAAAGGCTTCGCAGCCTTAATGAAATATTTTAGCGGGATGCGGGTGGTTGCCATAACAATGATGGAGAACAGGGCTATGAGCCCAATCGCCATCCACGAATTGGACAGCAGGATAATCACTACGTAGAGCAGCATGCCCGTAATTTTGGACCGGGCATCCAGCTTATGGACCCATGAGCCCGTATCAATGCTCCGTCCCAGCAGCAGGCGTTCATTCATGGCCATTCCCCTTTTCTTCCATGCCGGCGGCGTTCTTGCGCTCTGCGAGCAGGGCGGCGATCCGTTCCGCGAGGGCCTCCGCCGTAAGGAGCGGCTTCTCGCCGGCCAGGCCGAAGCGCTGGGCGACGGCCTGCCAGTACCGGAGCGACTGCGGAACCGTCAGTCCGCAGCGCTCCAGGATCGCCGGATCAGCGGCCAGCTCCTGGCCGCTGCCCTGGAAGGCGAGCCCGCCGTCCTTAAGCAGGGCCCAGCTGTCGGCATACGGCAGCAGCTCATCCATCCGGTGCGTCACGATGATGATCGTCCGGCCCTGCTCGCGGCACAGCCGCTCCAGCAGCGCAATCAGCTCGGCGCGGCTTACCGGGTCCAGCGTCGCTGTCGGCTCATCCAGCACGACAATGTCCGGGTCCATCGCCAGCACCGAGGCGATGGCCGCCTTGCGCATCTGTCCGCCGCTCAGACGGAACGGATTGCGCTCAAGCAGGGCCAGATCCAGGCCCATGTCCGTCATCGCTTTGCGTGCCCGCTCCTTGGCCTCCTCCGGACTCACGCCGAAGTTAAGCGGCCCGAAGCAGAGGTCCTTCTCCACCGTATCTTCGAACATCTGCTGCTCCGGGAATTGAAAGACCAGTCCGACCCGGCGGCGCAGCGGAAACAGCTTCGGCGACTTCTCTCCTGCAGTGATAGTCACATCAAGCACCTGCACCGTACCATCTGTCGGTTTCAGAATCCCGTTGAACAGCTGGAGCAGTGTGGATTTACCGGAGCCCGTTGCCCCGGCAATCCCGGTCAGTGACCCCTGGGCAATATTCAGATTAATCCCATGCAGCGCCGTCTGCTTCCACATACTGCGGTCAGCATACGTATAGCTTACTTCCTGAAGTTGTATGGCCATAGTGTGTCTATAAGCTCCTTTTCGCTGGCGGGTACATCCACCGTAATCCCCCTGCTCTGCAGTTCACGGGCAAGACGCCAAGGGTAGGGTTCCCGCAAATGGCATTTCTCCAGCAGGTCTTCATTACGGAACAGCTCCGCAGGCGGCACATCCGCCGCTATGCTTCCGCCATGCAGCGCAAGCACACGGTCCGAAGCCAGGATTTCATCCGGATCATGTGTAATCAGCAGTATCGTGTACGCCCCTTCTGCCTGCATGTCCCGCAGAATGCCCATAAGCTCATCACGGCTGCCTTCGTCCAACATAGAAGAGGCCTCGTCAAGGATGACGATGCCTGGCTTCATGGCAAGAATCGAAGCAAGCGCGACACGCTGCTTCTGTCCGCCCGACAGCTCTCCGGGATGCTTGGACAGCAGATGATCAATGCCCATCTTCACGGTATAGAGATCAAGCCGCTGCTTCATCTCTTCGTAGGGCAGACACAGGCCTTCCAGGCCGAAGAGGATATCTTCCTCTACCGTCTGTCCGATGAACTGGTTATCCGGATTCTGGAACACCATCCCGATGCATTGCCGGATGTCTCCAATTGTCTCTTCCTGCAGCGTATGTCCGCAGACAGTAATCTCCCCGGCACTCTTAGGCAGCAGTGCATTCAGAAGCTTGACGAGCGTAGATTTCCCGCAGCCGTTGGGTCCTACTATGCTTACCCATTGGCCCTGCGGGATAGACACGTTAATATCATGGAGAATCGGATGCTCCGGATCATATCCGAAGGAGACCCCCGCTAGCGTAATAACGGCCGGTTCCTCACCGGCCTCTGTATCATTGTACGATTGATTCATGTTAGTCATCCTTCCGCAGCTAGTGACCCGGTCCGTTCAGGAACTCTTCAAACAAGGATATCTTGGATAGCGAGTCTACGACATACCGCACGGCGAAGCCGACAGCAATCCCTGTCACGATTCCCATAATCAGCAGAACCGGCAAGTAGTATAAAATACTCATTGATTTGAATACAATCGCTGCCGCCAGCAGTTGTCCGGTATTATGGGCTAGTCCGCCGGCAATGCTGATTCCGATTACACTGAACTTCTTGCCCCCCAGCTTAACCAGCGCGAACATGACCACAAAGCTGAACAACGAGCCGAACAGGCTGAAGAGCAGACTGGACAGTGTGCCGAGCAGAAATGCGGTCAGCAGCGTCTTCAGAATGACCAGCACGAATACATCTCGTCCACGCAAAAAGTAAATACAGGTCAAAATCATAATATTGGCGAAACCCAGCTTGGCTCCGGGCATCAGCCCCATTCCCGCAAGCGGAATCTGAGCCTCGACAATACTCAGCACTACGGCAACGGCCGCGAAAATCGCAATAATGACCGTCCGCTTCAGCGCTGTAGCCGATTCACTACTGGACATAGGCATCTACTTCATCCTCCCCCGACCCGCTTGCAATTTCAACTAATACCCGGTGCGGAAGGCATACTATGGTCTGCTTGGGCAGCGTGATAAATCCAAAGCCGAGACATACCTGATCGGGACAATCCGCATCGTACATCTCAATCCCGTAATCATGCACCTTCAAAATGTTATAGCCCCGATCTGTACGGATATCAATGGTTTGCTCTTCTTTGGTAAGCGTTACTGTTTTGAACAGCTTGCCGTCTACCGTTATATTGGCCGTAAGTTCCTTGCCCGGCCCACCTTTATCAGCATCATTTGACAGCCATCTCGGCACCAGAAAAGCAAGCGCAGCAATCAAAACGATAGAAATCAGCAGCACATCTGCGCGTTTCATAGAAATCTCCCTTATTTTTTAATTAAAATCCAGACTTAATAATTATAACGGTCCGCCCGCAATCCTTCAATGAATGTAGTCGTTAATTGTCGCATTTCAATGGCAGTTCACAAAATAGGCACGCAAAGCAGAAGCGGAACCCTCCACAAACTGGATGGCATCCGCTTCTGCAAGAAATATAAGGATAACCGGAAGAACGCTGCATCCTTATCCTGTTTTGACGGGATAGCCTGTTTGAAGAGGTTCCGGCTTCCGTCCAAAGTAAGACAGAAACAAGCCGGCGAATTCCGGGTCCCATTGAGTGCCCCTTCCCTGCTCCAGAATAGCCAGCGCCCGGTCGTGATCCATCCCTTTGCGGTACGGGCGGTTAGAGGTCATGGCATCATAGGCATCCGCCACAGCGATAATCCGGCCATGTAAAGGAATATCCGTACCGGCAAGGCCATCCGGATATCCTTTACCGTCATAACGTTCATGATGGGAACGGACGCCGCCCAGATAGGGTGCCATCTTTTCTACCGGTTCAATCTGCCGCAGAATATTCTCTCCAAGCACCGAATGGCTCTTGATCTGGTCAAACTCCTCATCGGTAAGGGCTTCTTCCTTGAACAGGATGCTGTCCCTCACCCCAATTTTGCCAATATCATGCAGCAGGGCCGTCTTGCGCAGATCGTCCAGCTGCTGCCCGGTAAGTCCGGCCAGCTGGCCGATAATGACAGAGTATTCCGCGACACGCAGGGAATGCCCTGCCGTGTAAGGATCACGGGCATCCAGTGCCACAGCCAGTGTAGTGAAGTAGCTGCCCAGCAGCTGCCGGCTCTGTTGCTCCCGGGCCTGCAGCCCCCGGACCATCATATTAAACCCCGCTACCAGCTTAGAGAATTCATCGGAGTACTCATCCTGCACCTGAATCATATTGCCGTCTTTCACATGATTCATTGCCTGATACAGCTCATTAATAGGGTGCTGCACACTATTGGTCAGCAGCCATGCCGCAATAGAGGAGAAGAGCGTGCCGATCAGCAGCACCATACTCGCCCAGGCCCAGTAACTTTGAAGCCCCACCACAACTACAGGACTCTCATGACCATTCAGACGAATATGGGTAGCCATGATAAACAGGAACAGCGGAAAGGTGCCGATCAGCATGCAGCTCACCAGAAATTTGGGACGGATAGGTACAAATACATGTCCTTCCAGGGAAAAGTCGACGCCATACTGCTCCAGCGCCCGGTTCCTGAATTCTTTGATCAGCGGAATAATGGCCGTACAGGTCAGAAAAAATTCAATCAGCGCATGCATACACGCCACAAGAACAGCGCCGCACATAGCCAGAATCAGATAAAAATAAGGAATAGTAATCCAGCCGTTGTAGATCATCCAGAATGTCATCAGGACAGCCGGGAGGGACAAGCCCAGAAGGTGAGGCCCCATAATCCGCTGAACCGCGCGTTTCGGCAATTGATGTGTATGCAGATACGCCTCTTCCAGCATAGACAAAGTAAGGTTATCTTCATACAGCGCAGTGCGTACCGGTCTGATCTGATTGATAAAAACCCCGATCTCCATGACCGCCATAATCACGAATGACAAGGCGAGCACAAGCAAGAGCCTGAAGTATTCGATGCTGCTAATCTCCAGAGAGGAGAGCAGGATCAAACTCCCTACCGCCAGCACCGCTACTGCTGAGCCGAATATATAATTCCGGATCTGATTTTTCAAAAATCTTCTGTATAATCTCATCTGTCCCATCATCCGTCCCGGCCTCAGCCCAATATCCGCTTGCATTTCTATATATCGCATGTTATAATAATATAATATTTGTTTTCGTGTATGATTATCCCCATCAAGAAGATGTCAGGCCGGTGAATTACTTGTCTTTATTATCGGCAGTTTGGACACAAAATCTTACGTTTTCTTGCAGTACTTTTCCTTTTTATGAGATTAAATTCGAACATAGCATTCCGATTCGCACTGGCGCGGCCACGGAGCCGCAAGGACAAAAGAGAGGTAGGGCTTTTGTCGTATTGGAAGGATTTCTCTCGCCACACGGCTGCTGGAAATAACAAGGAACAACGACACCCGTTTCGCTCACAAACGGCGGGGGATTCATATACCGATAAGACATGGCTGGCTGCTTCCCTGACACAGGGAAGGGCCCCATGTGTGGAACATAATAAGCGCCCGATACCCGCTGTTTGCGGATATCGGGCGCGTCTACGTTCCGGGGACTTTTTTTAGACCCAATCAGCCGCTGCCGGGCTGTGTACATAACGTTCCACGAAGTCGCCTACTGTGCGGATATACTCCCTTTTATCCGTATCATAGGCAAGACCATGCCCCGCTCCATGCACCACCAGCTTCTCCTTCGGACTCTTGCAGGCACCATACAGCTCATCCATCATCGCATAAGGCACAAACTTATCCGCATCTCCATGGATAAACAGAATCGGCACCCGGGCTTTACGCACCTGATCCAGCGCTGACGCTTCACCGAAATAATAGCCTGCCTTCATCCGCGTTACCAGGCTGGCAATCTGCACAAAGGGAAAGCCCGGCAGATGATACATCCGCCACAGCTGGTAAGTCAGCTGCGCTTTGACTGAGGTGTAGCCGCAATCAGCGACAACGGCTTTGACCTGCGGAGGAAGCTGTTCACCGGCGGTCATTAGCACTGTCGATCCGCCCATAGATACGCCATGCAGCACAATTTGCGCCTCCGGCCCGGTCTCCTGCAGAATAAATCCGATCCACTGCAGATAATCACGGCGCTCCGGCCAACCGAAGCCAATATAGTCCCCTTCGCTCTTCCCGTGACCTCTGGCGTCGGGCAGCAGCACATTATATCCCAGGTTGTCATAATAGTTTTTGGCGGTTGCCCCCATGTCCTTAGCCTTGCCGGAATAACCGTGGGCGATAATTACGGTACGGCCCGCAGCACGCTCCGAAGCCAGATAGTAGCCCTGCAGCTTCAGTCCATCTTCCGAGACCAGCTCCACTTCCCGGAAGTTCTGCCGCGCCACCCATTCCGCCCCTTCCCCCCACGAAGCTCCGGCTACCGGCGGGTCCACCTTCAGATCCGGCGTCTTGCCCAGGAATTCCTTGGGCGCCCGCTTAATAGCCACTCCATAAAAGTAAAATCCGGCATAAGCCAAAATCCCCGCGATTACAACCAGCAACACTAGCAGGTATATACTCCACATAACGTTCACCCTTTCAGTAAGCAACCATCCCTTTGAGGAAATGTGTATTCTTGCTTTTGAATTCTCCCCCACTTAGCTAACGCTTGAAGTGGCGGATTCTTGCGAACAGAAGAGTACCCTCTTCTTATGGAGCAAGCGATCCCTGCGTTCCCGCAGTTTTACATTTTTGACGCAAGTGAAATGTTGAATTCTATCGTTTGGTTAGGTGGCGGTTAAACCGCTACTTGTTCAATATTGTGAGCGGCGTTTTCGTCACGGTCATGGATCGTCCCGCAGGCCGTGCATGTCCATTCCCGAACGGACAGGTTCTTCACCTCGGGGTGGATCGTGCCACACACATGGCAACGCTGACTGGTCGGCTCAAACGTGTCGGCGATCCGAAGATTTCGTCCATACCATTTCGCTTTATACGTCAGCTGTCGCACCCACTCGCCCCAAGACGCATCAGCAATGGATTTTGAAAGCTTGGGGTTCTGAATCATATTCGCCACACGCAGATGTTCGATACTAATCGTTTGGTTTTCACGAATCAGTCTCGTGGTCAGCTTGTGGAGGAAGTCATTTCGTTTATTGGCAATGCGTTCGTGAATACGAGCGATATGCTGCCTTGCTTTCTTCCAGTTGGAGCCGCCCGGAGTACGCCGAGCCATCCGCCGCTGCCAAAGCGCCAGCTTGTTCTCGTATTGACGGTAAAAGCGAGGATTGGCGATATGTTCCCCGTTTGAGCATACTGCATATTCTTTCAAGCCTAAGTCGATGCCAATAGGTGTATCCACTTGGGGCAGAGGGTTCTTTTGAACTTCGCAAACGAGCGAAACGAAAAATTTCCCGCTGGCGTTTTTACGAACGGTAGCGGACAATATCCGGCCTTCCAGCTTCCGGGAGTTTGCAAAACGTATCCAGCCGAGTTTTGGGAGCTTCAAGCGACTGCCCTCCATGGCGATATTCCCGTTGGTGAATTTGGTCGTGTAACTTTGAATCGGATGCTTTCGGCTCTTGAAGCGTGGCGCTTGATTTTGCTTCTTGAAAAAACGATCAAAGCTATCCGCCACATGACGAGCAGCCGACTGCAAAGCGATGCTATCGACTTCTTTCAGCCAGTCGTATTGTGCTTTTAAACCGGGGAGTTGTGTTGCACAAGCGTGATAAGACAAGCCTTTTCCCGTTTCCACATACCTTTGATTCCAAGCTTCCAAGAAGTAATTGAACACAAAACGGCAGCAGCCAAACATTCGACGAATGAGTTGCTTTTGCTCTGTATTGGGGTAGATCCGATATTTATAGGCTTGATGAACCAGGGGTTTCGAAGAAACCTCCTGCGCAGACACGAGCATGTGCAACACCTCCTTTTAGTGATCTCATTCATATTATAGCACATATGTTCGTCTTGAAATCGAAAACTGCTGATTCATCCCCACCCTATCGAGGGTGGAGTATTCTCAGCTTTTTTAGATAAATAATTTGAGCATAGTATAGCATGGTATCCGTCCAACTAAAAACACTGCCGTCAGTCTGCGCTGCCTGGTGTGTGTAAGTAGTGAGCTACGAATTGAATGCGCTCCCCGTATACAAAAAGACTGCTTCCCGGAGAATCTCTCCGGCAGCCCCCCTCATCCAAACACAGCGGCTTAATCATAATCATTTGCGCTTGTTCACTCTGGCAGTTCTTCTAAGAAGCAGGCCCAGACCGGCAAGAACAACACCCGTAATATAGTACGGCGCAGGACTTGATTCACCCGTCTGCGGCAGGGTTTGCTCTGCAGTCACACTGCCCAGAGGAATCTCGTCATCGATAATGATTTCTTCAGGTGCCGGTCCTGCTACAGGTGAAGGTCCAGGTGCAGGAACCTCCACAACTGGCTGTAGCGCTGTTGTTGTCAGCACCGTCACAACCGGTGATGCTGCCGGCCCGAGAGGAACCGGGTCATCAATAATAGTCGTGTCAGTATCAGTCACAATAGTCCCAATCACTGTCGGAGCGGTTGATGTCGGAAATACGAAGCTTGGGACAAAGACGCTCGTGCTGGTTGCTGTCGGTGCTGTTGTCGGTACAGCGGTCGGCACTGTTGTTGGTGCCGCTGCCGGTGTTGCCGTTGGCACTGTTGTCGGCGTTGCCGTTGGTGCCGCTGTCGGTGTTGCCGTTGGTGCCGCTGTCGGCGTTGCCGTTGGCGCTGTTGTTGGCGTTGCCGTTGGTGTCGGCGTTGGCGCTGTTGTCGGCGTTGCCGTTGGTGCCACTGTCGGTGTTGCCGTTGGTGCCGCTGTCGGTGTTGCTGTTGGCGTCGCTGCCGGTGTTGCCGTTGGCGTCGCTGCCGGTGTTGCCGTTGGCGTCGCTGCCGGTGTTGCCGTTGGCGTTGGCGTCGCTGCTGGCGTTGCCGTTGGCGTCGGCGTCGCTGCCGGTGTTGCCGTTGCCGTTGGTGCCACTGTCGGTGTTGCCGTTGGTGCCGCTGTCGGTGTTGGCGTCGCTGCCGGTGTTGCCGTTGGCGTTGGTGTTGGCGTCGCTGCCGGTGTTGCCGTTGGCGTTGGCGTTGCTGTTGGCGTCGGCGTCGCTGCCGGTGTTGGCGTCGGCGTCGCTGCTGGCGTCGGCGTCGCTGCCGGTGTTGCCGTCGGTGTCGCTGCTGGTGTTGCTGTTGGCGTCGGCGTCGTTGCCGGTGGCGTCGGCGTTGCCGTTGGCGGATCTTGGCCTTTATAAGGTATATGGTGGGATTCTCCCGATCCTGAGAGCGAAGCTCCGATCAGATTCCCGTTGATTTGACCATTATTAAATTGAATAGAGGCATATGGAGCCAGCACAGATCCCAGAACTCCGATACCTTCGATTTGAAGACTGGTCGCTTGACTGAAGTTATATAACACTTTACTGTTCATAGCGTTATCCTTATTTCCGTTACCATTAATTCCAGTCCCCATATTCTTCATAGTTACTGAAGTACCGGAGATATTAACTATAGCTGTTGAGCCATCGGGAATCTTAATTCTCAACTCATTTGCACTAGACAGCTTGCTGCCGTCTACAGTAAATATGTTAACATCCGAATTTGTACCTTCCAAAAAGAAATTACCGGAGTTGGCAGTGGTAACCCCATTAACAGGCAGAGAAGCAAGCTGCTGAGATTTCTCACGGAGCAAACTGAACTCGGCTGCAAAGTCCACAACATTTACTTGTTGTTGTAAGCTTCCTGTTCCCCCGCGCGGGCCGCCGCTGCCGCTATAACTCCCCCCGTAGACTACATCACCCACGGTTTCTCCCTGGGAATAATACAGATTACCACCGGCGATGAGAGAGTAGGCTTCCTTCGTTTCCTCACTAGTAAGACTATGTCCCACAGAATAATTAACATTTAAATTCACGTTTCCGCCGGCAGCTAATCTACCTTCAATATCACTATGTTTAACATCAACATCTCCCAAGATGAACACATTATACTTGGATGCATTGCCCGGCAAAGAGTTGCCCTCGGCTTTAACTGAGGTGCTCCCCAGTGAAATAATTCCGCCGCTTCCTACAATCAGAACTGCTATAAGTCCGAACACCGTAAGACGTTTGAATTTTTTTAATTGGAACATACAGCTCACCTCACAGTTAATATAGATATAGGCCACATTTATATAACAAAAAAAGACCGCCGGAAAGAGGATTGCTCTCTTTACGGCAGTCGGACGATCATTGCGCTCCATCGCGCTTTAGACTCCTGGACTTTGCGTCCCGTCCTTTCGAACGGTTTGCGTTTATACGTCAGTGGAAGATTAGGTTGTGAAATTATGTACTAAATCAAACTTTTATACTAATGTCTATGACATTCGTTACTTTGGAACTATTTTTAGTTTATCCGCTATCAAGGCTGATTGTCAATGAAATCCTTTGAAACATCTGGTAATAGATTATATCTGCTAATTCATTCCAAAGCACTGTTACAAAAGGTTTTTTTAAAGAATCTATAGCTTTTTCACCTAAATCCCGATCCTCTCATCGCCCTCGATGGCACCTACAAGAATATTTTGGAACCATGTATAAAGAACTAATTTTAATATTGCAAATTTTAATATAAACATGAGGGCCCATGATCTTAAAGACGCACCTCTTTCTCCTTAGCACATTTTCTTTTAAGAGGAAACATAATAACAAATGTATATCCCATATGAAAAAGGCTGCTTTCAGGAGAACGTCTTCTCCCAAAGCAGCCTTTTCCCGATTTAGCGGTGATATCGCCAGCCTTTCGGAAAGGATCTTACGGATTGCATTTATTTACGTTTATCTGTTCTGGATCTTCTGCCGAGGAATATTCCCAATCCTGCAAGGGCTAGACCGACTAAGTAATAAGGAGCCGGACTGGACTCACCAGTCTTCGGGAGCGCGGCATCCGCAGGTACATTGCCTAACGGAATCTCTTCATCAATGATTGTCACAATCGGCGTTGAACTTGGTGTTGCGCTTGGGCTTGGCGTTAGGGTTGGACTTGGTGTCACCACTAACGGCCGAGGTGTTGCTGTTGCCACAGGGCCCAAAGGCAGCGGATCATCAATGATTATGGTATCCGGATTTACAATATAGCCGATTATTGGAGTCGGCGTTGGCACTACATTAATAAAGACGGGCGGTGCAGACGATGGCACTGGTGTCGGTGGTAATGTCGGTGCTGGTGTTGCCGTTGGTGTCGGTGTCGGTGTCGGTGTCGGTGTCGGTGTCGGTGTCGGTGTTGGCTCTGCCGTTGGCGTTGGTGTCGGCTCTACCGTTGGTGTTGGTGTTGGATCTGCTGTTGGTGTTGGCGTCGGTGCTGCTGTCGGTGTTGGTGTCGGTGCTGCTGTCGGTGTTGGTGTCGGTTCTGCCGTTGGTGTTGGTGTCGGTGTCGGTGTTGGCTCTGTTGTTGGTGTTGGTGTTGGTGTTGGTGTTGGTGTTGGTGTTGGTGTTGGTGTTGGTTCAGCCGTTGGTGTTGGTACTGGTGTTGCCGTTGGTGTCGGTGTTGGCTCTACTGTTGGTGTTGGTGTTGGTGTTGGTGTTGGTGTTGGTGTTGGTGTTGGTGTTGGTGTTGGTGTTGGTGTTGGTGTTGGTGTTGGTGTTGGTGTTGGTGTTGGTGTTGGTGTTGGTGTTGGTGTTGGTGTTGGTGTTGGTGTCGGCTCTGACGTTGGTGTTGGTGTTGGTGTTGGTGTCGGTGTCGGTGTCGGTGTCGGTGTTGGCTCTGCCGTTGGCGTTGGTGTCGGCTCTACCGTTGGTGTTGGTGTTGGATCTGCTGTTGGTGTTGGCGTCGGTGCTGCTGTCGGTGTTGGTGTCGGTGCTGCTGTCGGTGTTGGTGTCGGTTCTGCCGTTGGTGTTGGTGTCGGTTCTGCCGTTGGTGTCGGTGTTGGCTCTGCCGTTGGCGTTGGTGTCGGTGCTGCTGTTGGTGTCGGTGTTGGTTCTGTTGTTGGTGTCGGTGTTGGTTCTGTTGTTGGTGTTGATGTCGGTGTTGGTGTCGGTGTTGGTGTCGGTGTTGATGTTGGTGTTGGTGTCGGTGTTGGCTCTGTTGTTGGTGTTGGTGTTGGTTCAGCCGTTGGTGTTGGTACTGGTGTTGCCGTTGGTGTTGCCGTTGGTGTCGGTGTCGGTGTTGGCTCTACTGTTGGTGTTGGTGTTGGAGTTGGCGTTGGCGTCGGTGCTACTGTTGGCGTTGGCGTCGGTTCTGCCGTTGGCGTTGGTGTTGGCTCTACCGTTGGTGTTGGTGTCGGTTCTGCCGTTGGTGTTGGTGTCGGTTCTGCCGTTGGTGTTGGTGTCGGTTCTGCCGTTGGCGTTGGTGTTGGCTCTACCGTTGGTGTTGGTGTCGGTTCTGCTGTCGGTGTTGGTGTCGGTTCTGCCGTTGGCGTTGGTGTTGGCTCTACCGTTGGTGTTGGTGTCGGTGCTGCCGTTGGCGTCGGTGTCGGTTCTGCCGTTGGCGTTGGTGTTGGCTCTACCGTTGGTGTTTGTCGGTGCTGCCGTTGGCGTCGGTGTCGGTGCTGCTGTCGGCGTTGGTGTTGGCGTTGGTGTTGATGTCGGTGCTGCCGTCGGTGTTGGGGTCGGCGCTACCGTTGGTGTTGGTGTCGGTGCTGCCGTTGGCGTTGGTGTCGGTGCTGCCGTTGGTGTCGGTGTTGGTGCTGCCGTTGGTGTCGGTGTTGGTGCTGCCGTTGGTGTCGGTGTTGGTGTTGGATCTGCCGTTGGCGTCGGTGTCGGTGTTGGTGTTGGATCTGCCGTTGGCGTCGGTGTCGGTGCTGCCGTTGGCGTTGGTGTCACCGTTGGCGTTGGTGTCGGTGCTGCCGTCGGCGTTGGTGTCGGTGCTGCCGTTGGTGTCGGTGCCGCCGTTGGCGTTGGCGTTGGTGTTGGTGCTGCCGTTGGCGTTGGTGTCGGTGCCGCTGTTGGTGTTGGTGTTGGTGCTGCCGTTGGCGTTGATGTTGGTGCTGCCGTCGGCGTTGGTGTCGGTGCTGCCGTTGGCGTTGGTGTCGGTGCCGCTGTTGGCGTTGGTGTCGGTGCAGCCGTTGGCGTTGGTGTAGGTGTCGGTGCCGCTGTTGGTGTTGGTGCTGCCGTTGGCGTTGGTGTCGGTGCCGCCGTTGCCGTCGGCGTTGGTGTCGGTGCTGCCGTTGGCGTTGGTGTCGGTTTCACTGTCGGCGTTGGCTTCACTGTCGGCGTTGGCTTCACTGTTGGTGTCGGTTTCACTGTCGGCGTTGGCTTCACTGTCGGTGTTGGTTTCACTGTCGGCGTTGGCTTCACTGTCGGCGTTGGCTTCACTGTCGGTGTTGGCTTCACTGTCGGCGTTGGCTTCACTGTCGGTGTTGGCTTCACTGTCGGTGTTGGCTTCACTGTCGGTGTTGGTTTCACTGTCGGTGTCGGCTTCACTGTCGGTGTTGGTTTCACTGTCGGCGTCGGCTTCACTGTCGGCGTTGGTTTCACTGTTGGTGTCGGTTTCACTGTCGGTGTTGGCTTCACTGTCGGTGTTGGCTTCACTGTCGGTGTCGGCTTCACTGTCGGTGTTGGCGTCGGAGTGCACTTAGGTGTCGGCGTCGGCTTCACTGTCGGCGTTGGCTTTACCGTTGGTGTCGGCGTCGGCTTCACTGTCGGCGTTGGCTTTACCGTTGGTGTCGGCGTCGGCTTTACCGTTGGTGTTGGTGTCGGCTTCACTGTCGGTGTTGGCGTCGGAGTGCACTTAGGTGTTGGCGTTGGTTTTACCGTGGGTGTCGGTTTCACCGTTGCTGTCGGTGTTGGTGTCGGTGTTGGAGTTGGTTTCACCGTCGCCGTCGCCGTCGGCGTTGGCGTTGCGGTCGGTTTCACTGTTGGTGTCGGGCTTGGTGTTGCGGTTGGTGTTGGCGATGGGCTGGGTGTTGGTGTTGCGGTCGGTGTCGGACTTGGCGGCGGTCCATCTCCCTCGTATGTTCCAAGGTGCATTTCTACTCCGCCGCTAAAAGACTTGGCAATTAGCGTTCCGTAAAGCTCTGCACCGGAATAATTGACATCCGCCTTAGGCGCCAGTATCGTTCCCAAAAAGGTCGTATACGCAATATTCACCTTGGTCGCTTCGTAGAAATTGAACAACACTTGACTTGCTCTACCGTTATTCATTGCGAAACTTGGTACATTGACCGTAGCTCCACTTATGTTAATAATTAACGTGGCATTCTGGGCAATGTTGAATTGAATATTGTTTGTATTCGCCAGCGTTGCCGCATCCAGATGAACTACGTTGAAAAGATCCGGCGCACTTATTGTAAGTGTTCCATAATTATTACCAATTTCTTTCGTAGCGGACAATGCCCCGTATGCTGCAGAACGCGAGATCAGATACTGCTTCTCAGCCGGGAAATCAATCGGGCTTCCCTGCTTCTTCGCGCCTATAATGTTCACACTAGGCTCATTGGCTTCAAAGGTGTCCCCATACACAACGTTTCCGTAGATTTCTCCGCTGCCCGAATGTTTAAACTTCTTGCCGGCAACGAGTACGTCGGTGGCTGAAGAATTCCTGTAGGCCCTGGCTACCCCGTAACCTCCAGAGAGAGTAATATTCCCCCCCGCTGCAAGACGGCCTTCAATTTGATCATTGCCTTGTGTGAAATCGTCAAAGATAAAAGCATTAAAATTCCCGGCAATCCCCAAGACCGGCGTTGGATTGTAAGGCACACCAGATGTTGCCCTTACCTCCGTCCCCCAAGTGAAGGCGCTACTTACGGTCAGTACGCCCGCCAGAATAAAGGCGGCCGCTTTTCGCATTTTTCTTCTCAATAATCTACACCTCCTATTCAACTATTCTATGAAATCGCCGCAAAACTATAACAAAAAAAAGACCGCCACGAAGGGTTAGCTTCACGGCGGCCGGACGACCATAGCCCGGACTTAAGGGGCATCAGATTCCTGACTTTGCGTCCCGCTCTTTCGAAACGGTTTGCGTTTGTACATGATTGATATGAAATTGGAAAAGCTTATGTAATACCCAAGTGAAATCTGTGATATTTGTTACTTTAGAACTAACTCCAGTTTAGATGCCGACTGGCATATTGTCAATATATTTCCAATTCATTTCACAGCTATTTTTTTGAAGAAAAAAGATTAAAAAAACCTTTATATATAAGGATTTATACAAGATGAGAATATAACTTCCTGACGAAAAAGGTCGATAATTCCGCTAATTCGCCGCAGTATTTTTCCCTTTTCACAGAGCTATTTCTTACAATTTTAAATATTAAAATTTAGTATTTTAGTCCTATTCCTTCTCCCTTCCCCCAACTCATCTCCGCTAAAGCAACCTCACCATGGTAAACGCGAAGAAACGGGCGCCATCCCCTTTAAGGATACCGCCCGTTTTCCGTTCATACCGGAGAGCTCTTTTATAGTAAAGGCCCTATGATATTCATATATTTTCACAAAAACTGGCGCCTAAGCAAACCCTGGCAGCAGTCTTTAATCGACATTTCTAGGGAGTTTGCGTAGAGGGCTGAAAATCTGCACACGCAGGAATCCATTTTTAGAGCAGCTGAATCCAGCCAATCATTGACACCCAGAGCGGAACGCTAAGGAATAACCCGAATAATAAACCGCGGCGGAGATTTCCTTCATGACTCATTGCCATTCTCCTTTTAAACTGATTTATTTTTAATCTTTATTATTTCAATTTTAATATAAAATAATTTTTCCTATTTTATTGTGAATTATGTCACATTAATAGCCTTCTTTTTTAAATACCATTGATTTTTTTTGAACTTCGGGTTAAATTACGAATATACGTTCTCATTAGAGGGGGTGAGATTGATGCACAGAGCAGAGAGCCAGGACAATATGCTGGTGAAATCGTATATCTTGCTGCCGCTCATTTTATCCGCCTTTGAACGCGATGCTTCCATCCTATCTGCAGAGCTGCGTACACCCGCTCCTTACCTGGAGGTTGTCCGGACAGCGGCGGGTGCAGCCATAGCCGATCTGCGGAATGTCCGCACCGAGATGAGAGCCCGTGGTCTGAAGGTCTATGCACAGCAGCAGCTGGAAGTTGGCATTGAAGCCAAATTTGTCTGCAGGGGTTATCATGAACGGATGCTGCTGCTGGATGATGTCATTACCGCCCAGTCTACTATCCGCATGCGCAGATATCTGGGTCTTGGCACTCCGGACTCAACCGCCTTGAGATGAACAGCATTCTGGCGATGTTAATTCTCAGCGTTTCTCCCCTCATAAAAAAGAGGCCCGCCATGATCGGCAAGACCTCAGGGTACCATATTACACCGGGGGATGTTTGGTAACCCCAATATACAACCCTTACCTGAAAATAAGCTGATACCCAGATAAAGATTACATTAAAATCGTCCAATACCCAAGCGTGCCGCAGATAACCACAGCCGCTACGGGATACAGGATCTTCCGGCTTACCTGATCCTTAAACACAATAAACAAACAAAGCATACAAAGCCATGCGATAAGAAGGCTGCCCATCTCTTATGCATACGCTCCTTCCCGGCAATTCTGCCCTGGCTCCTGCAGCATACCGCCGCAGAGTCCGCTTTCCATATATATAAGAAGATTACCCGCTGAATATCCCTATCATACCCGCTGACAGCTGATCTGCATGAAATTTTTATTTATTTGGCCACAAACGGATTCACCACTCCTGCTCAAGAACGGGATATTCCCAGAAACCTAAGCGCCCCTTGGCAGCTATAGGATGAGCCAGCGCAACTACCCCCTCCAGCTTCCAGGCGTACCGGCCTTCTGCATAATCGCCGAACACATATTCATTCCCGCCCGGCCAGCTCTGCTGCGCCTGCTGAGGCGTAACCCCACAGCAACCGGCCAGCCGGCTGGTCGCAAGGATTACTCCGGAGGGCAGATTATCCGCGGTGTAGCCGTGCCGGGCAAGCACTGATTGATACGGCTCCGTCTTGCATATGGCCTTATCTACCTGCATACCGGCATGGATGGCTAAATCCCCCCGGTAAGACGTCGGCCAGGAACGGGTCTCGATCTGTTTTTCACCCAGCGCAATTAAGGTGGCCCAAGGCTGGCGAATCGTCAGACACTTCATACAAGGCTTGCCTCCATTCCAGAAAACACATAATGTCCAGTTTACACTCAGCTTCCCAGTTGTTCAAAAACTGTATGCGCAGCTTCATCGACCGGTAAGTAGGCCTCAATTCTTGGATATAGATGATGGCCCGCGGAAATATGAATTTGCTTGTACCGGATAGGAACCAACTTATCTGAGGCACCCATTCTGGCTAAGATCATTTTGTGCTGACCAGGCTCGGTACCTGTGTTATCAGGCCGCTTATTCCAGTACTTATTGAAATCACTGTATTGCCGGAGTCTTTCGAGGCTATGCGTATACCATGGCTCCTGTCTGGAGCCGGTGTGTATTTTTTGATAAGCATGTATACCCTCCACTGCATGAGATTCCCATAATTCAAAGGATGCGGCATTGAAGGTCGAGCGGGAGCGCACAGGATAATCCGCATTGAAGTGAAGATCTGCCATATTCAAGTCTTTATAGAAAGCTTGATGTGCAGGCAACTCAAATAACCGGCTAAACCGTTCATTCACCGCCTTGATATTTAACATGTGGTTCACAATCATTGCCGGCAGCGGCAGGCTGCTCAGGATCTGCCTCACTTCTTCCAGCGCCTGCTCCATAGCTGCTCCTTCAAGAGCCGGATAGACCGGGAGATAACCGGCAGCCAGCAGCAGAGCATTCCGTTCAACGGCTGTACACTCCAGATATTCAGCAATACAGATAATCATCCGGCGATCCGGCACGCGGTGTGAGCGTCCCATTAATAGGTTTTTATACGTAGGGCAAGCCATATCGTTAAGCTCCTGCTGAGTAAACCGTTTCAACAACGGATGGGGTTGATTAGCATAATCCAGTTGACGTGTTACGCGAAGATTCTCAATTTCAGCGATTACCCCCTTCAACGTCTCATCCTGAACGTCCCTATCCTTACGCATAGTCATCAGGCTCACCGCCTTTACCATATTGAGGTGTAGTTCTACTCTTGGTACAAGCCAATTCCTACAGTATACTCCACTATGAAAACAGGGCGCAATTTCCATTACGCTTCTAATTATATTTATGGAGGAGATCCTATGAATCGTGCAATTGTTACAGACTCACCGGCTCATGGATATTTGACCGTCAAGGAAGTCGCCGCACCGGAGGCCCAGCCCGGGGAGGCAATCGTTAGAGTGCATGCTTTCTCCCTTAACCGGGGTGAAGTTGTTGATGCAAGGAAGGAGGCTGAGGGATTCCGGCCGGGCTGGGATTTTGCAGGAACTGTTGTCCAGCAAGCCCGGAATGGCACCGGACCCAGAGAAGGAAGCCGTGTCACCGGGCTTCTCCCGATGGGGGCATGGGCAGAGCGGGTGGCTGCACCCGCTTCGTTCCTGGCAGAGATACCGGATAACATAACCTTCGCCCAAGCCGCCACTTTGCCTGTAGCAGGCCTGTCCGCACTTTACACCCTTAGAAAGGGCGGAATGCTGCTCGGCAAGAAAATATTGATCACCGGCTCCACTGGAGGCGTGGGAATCATGGCTCATCAGTTAGCCGCACAGTCCGGGGCATTTACAGTAGGTGTAGCAAGAACAAAGGAAAAAGCCCAGGTTGCCCGGGAAGCCGGCGCTAATGAGGTTGTGGTTGGAGAAGCTGCGATATCTCAGGCAATTCCTTTTGGGCCTTATCATCTAATCGTGGATTCGGTGGGCGGTGATACACTGGCTGCTTTGATGCCTCAGCTGGAACCGGGAGGGACCCTAGTCTCGATGGGACATTCAGCCTCTCCTTACTCCACACTTGATGTCAGAGGCTTAGGCGGCAGAACCTTGTACAGCTTCTTTCTTGGAGAAGAAGTTAGCCGTTACTCCGTAGCCGACGATCTCAAACTGCTGGCCGGCCTCCTCTCAACAGGCCAATTAACCCCCCGCATTGAAGTGGAAGCGTCATGGGAGAAGATAGCGGAGGTATCCGAGGCGCTGCTGGAACGCAGATATTCCGGTAAGGCCGTGCTGTTGACCGAATAATTCTGATATAAAAAGCGCCTGTAAAGCACGCACGACAGATATGGCAGACCCGTTTCACCACAAAAGAGGTTAAATTGGTCATAATGTTCTCAATCTCTTAAATGGAGGATTAGGCAACAATCTCAATGAATCAGGCTACCCCCCATTGTATTGAAGGAGGATAATAAACATGCAGAACTAAATAAAGAAAGAAAGGATGAATATAATGGAAGATAGCATTAACCCCTTCCATCCTTATATTGGAATGTGGGTAACCGCAGATGGTTATATAAGGCATGAATTGCTGCCTAACGGCCGCTATGCTGAAGCACGCGGAAGCAGAAAAAGCGCTTATCAAGGAAGTTATTCTATTACAGGTGATCATATTGAATATGTAGATGATACCGGCTTCACCGCCGATGGTGATTTTCGCGATTCGGTGCTCTATCACGGAGGCATGGTCTTGTATCGGGAGTAAACCAAGTTTCCACATAACAGGAATAACAAAAACACCGCATTCTCAGGAGAATTGGCGGTGTTTTTGTGTGATGCAACTATATCGTTTCCCGGAACCGATGTACATCCCGAATAGGCGGCTGGCCGAACAAGCGGGCATACTCACGATTGAACTGCGTGGCGCTCTCATAGCCAACCTGATAAGCGACACTTGTCGCATCGCTCGTTGTCGCCAGGAGAATTTTCCGAGCTTCTGTCAGCCGCAGGCGTTTCTGATACTGGAGGGGGGTCATTGCCGTCACTTCTTTGAAACAGGCAAAAAAAGATGACTTGCTCATTCCGGCTGCTTGCGCGAGCTTCTCCACCCGCATGGGTTCCGCATAGTGGAGATTCATCCCTTCAATCACGTGGGCAATTTGATGGGCACGGCTGCCCAAGAGAGCGAACTGCCGTATAGAGTCCCCTTGCTCAGTCTGCAGCATACGGTAAAGAATCTCGCGCACTGCATAAGGAGCCAGCACCGGTAGATCATCCGGCGTATCCAGCAAACGGATTAGATGCATGACAGCCTCATGAAGCGGATCGCTCATCCGGCTGATAACCAAAGCGCGGGGAGGTTCTTGTCCTGTGTTTTCTGTGACATTGGATTGTTGAATCACATCCAAAATCTGATCCATATCAAACTGTAGCTGAAGGGACAAGTACGGGGTCTCTGGAGAGGCTTCAATGACTTGTCCGGTAATTGGCAGGTGCACGGAAGCGGCCAGATAGCTTCCGTGATTATAACAATAGCTTTCCGGCCCCAGCATTACCCGCTTGGCACCTTGAGCAATCACACACAGGGATGGCTTGTATACCGCAGGCACTGGCGCGGATATGTCGGAAGAACGAATAAAAGAAAGAGCAGGATAGGCGGTAACGATGGTCCCATCTTGTACGGCAATACGTTCGATTCGTTCGGTCAATTCAGTCAAGCGTATTCCTCCATTCTGCGACTATTACAATTTACTTTATTGCATTTTGGAGGATTAGGCAATCTCTTCACAGTATCCGGCTACCGCAAGCTTTGAAGTCGGCAGCATAATGAACATGTAACACCTAAGCGTATTTCATTCATAAAAGGAGCGGTGTGGCATGTCGACATTAAAAGATAAAGTAGTGCTTATTACCGGTGCCAGTAGCGGCATTGGAGAAGCGACCGCCAAATGGCTCGCTAAGCGTGGAGCACAGGTGGTGCTCGGTGCAAGACGGACGGACAGGCTAGAAAAGCTGGCGGAGGAGATCAGAAACGCGGGCGGGATTGCTGAATACCATTCCCTCGACGTAACGGATTTTGAGCAAATGAAATCAATCGTCCAATTTACAGTTCATCAATTCGGACGCCTTGATGCCCTTGTAAATAACGCAGGTGTGATGCCGTTATCGCCACTTGATGCATTAAAGATCGAGGAGTGGAACCGTATGATTGATGTCAATATTCGCGGTGTGCTGCACGGGATCGGAGCTGCTATTCCCGTAATGAAGGAACAGAATTCCGGCCACATCATCAATGTTGCCTCCGTTGGCGCATATACTGTCTTTCCGAAATCATCGGTTTATTGTGCCACCAAGTTCGCGGTCCGGGCGATTACAGAGGGCCTGCGTCAGGAGTTGGGAGCAACAATCCGTACGACGGTTATTTCTCCAGGCGTAACCGAATCCGAACTGGCTGATACCATCACTGATGAGTCAGCCCTCGAGATGATGAAATCCTTCCGGGCCAATGCTTTGCCCTCTTCCGGTATTGCCCGCGCCATTGCCTATGCCCTTGAGCAGCCTGCGGAAGTGGATGTAAATGAATTGATCGTGCGCCCAATGGGGCATCCGGCTTAAACCGCTAAGCAGATTAGGAAATAAGACTTGACGGCTACCAAAAGTGAATTCCGTTACTTCACTCGAATATGGTAGAAGAATGGTAGAGGTTTATGGTGGTACAGAAAAAAGCGCGGCCTCCGAAATCCCCGGAGGCCGCGCTGCATATGAATTCAAAAGATGCTGGTGAAGGGAATTGAACCCCCGGCCTACGCATTACGAGTGCGTTGCTCTACCCCTGAGCTACACCAGCTTAAAGGATAGTCTGCCTGCCAAACAAAAAATATTATAACTCTTTCAGCAGAAAACGCAACCCTTTTTGATCATTCGCGCTGCCTAGTCCTGCATTAGCCCCAGCCCGCGGAAATATTCCAGTGCCTCCTTAGCACTTTCCAACGAGGACACGGCATAAGCCTCTTGCTCTACTATATAGTACAGAATCCCGCTCTCCTCTGCCTTGTCGAAGACGCTCCGGAAATCAACCTGCCCTTTCCCGAGGTCAGTCTCTTCATTATTTGCCCCGAAATCCTTAATGTGAACCAGCGGAACACGGCCGGCATAACGGGCGACATAGTCAATAGGACGTGCTCCGCCCCTGTGTACCCAGCCCAGATCGAACTCTGCAAACATATGCTCCGCAGGAATCTGTTCCAGCCATATATCGATGACTGCTTTGCCGTCTACCTCCGCAAATTCATAATCATGGTTGTGATACCCGTACTGCAGGCCTGCTGCACGGACCATCGCGGAGGCCTTCTCCAGGAAGGGAATCACCGCCGTCACATCCTCCATTGAGGGGTTTTGCGGAAGCGGTGCCGAAGGGGTGATCATATATTGTAATCCAAGTTCCTTCGCATATTCAATTTCTTTGGCTAACGCCCGTTCCATGTTATCCAGACTGCTGAAATCCAGGCCCACATGCGCCGAAGGCGCAGCAAGACCCAACCGGTCCAATGTACGGCGCAGTTCTCCTGCAGACACGCCGAAATAACCGGCGAATTCTACCGCCTGATATCCCATCTCCGCAACTTTGCCCAGTGTACCCAGGAAATCGCGCTCCGTCTGGTCACGCAGTGTGTACATTTGAATCCCGATCTGCTGTGAGGCTTTTGCCATGAAAGATCCGCTCCTTATAGGTTGAATCTGATTACAACTACAGGTACTCTTTACTCTCCTTGCAGCTTGCGTTCCACGGATTCCAGCTTGCTGCGGCTCGTAGAAGGCTTGTCACGACGGTCATCAATCTTAAGCGAGGTGGAAACCCGCTGTGCTCCTGACGTAAACGGCGACTCATGCAGCGCTTCTACCGCAGCAAGAATCCGTGCAACCGGTCCTTCAATAATAGTCCCCATCGAAGTAAGCTCATAGGTAATCCCCTCCACGGTCTGCAGCACACGCTGCATATCGGCCACATAGCTGCTGAGACTGGTACTGCCAGTGCCAATCGGAATAACGGTCACTTCGCCAATCGCCATTATGAAATCCCTCCTGCAAGTTTGATGAGTCTGTTCTGTCCTTACTCCTTAATTGTAACCCTTCAGCGCCGCTCCCACAAATACCCATAGCCCCCCCTCTCTATTACTATCTCCCCAGTAAAACTACTAGGATTAGACGCACTCTATTTATGGAGTCTTTGTGGCATCTTTTGGGACAATTTATGACTCATTTAAGGCCATATCCACAGGAAAGTTGTGGATTACCTGTGGACTAACTGTGGATCATCTGTGAGTAAACCTGCGGAACCCGCTCCCCGCGCGGATTCGCAAAAAAATGTTTACAAACACAATATATTGAGTTACTTTTATTTAACAACAACAAAATATAGTAGAAACAGGTGTTTCGCCCTCTTGCTAGGGTTGAAGCTTAATAGGGAAACACGGTGCAAATCCGCTGCGGTCCCGCCACTGTAACCGGATGTTCCAGCTGCCAGACGCCGCTGGAGCAGCATCCTCCGACAACAAGCCACTAAGGGGCTGCGAGGCCCCTCGGGAAGGCGCCGGAGGGCATGCCGGAAGCCAGGAGACCTGCCTGTTTCTGTGGCACCGGTTAGACTCCTGCGAGGAACAGGCGAGGTGCCCGCATGCGGCCTGCACGAGCAGAGTTAGCCTTTCCGTTAATCGGGCCAGAGGCTGCCGATACCTGAGGACGATAGAGTATCGTCCTCAGGTATCGGCTTCTGCGGAAGGTACAAGAACAGGTTCCAGAACAGGACAAGCCCTGTGCCCGTTCGTATTTTCCACATAGACCACCGGCAAATGTCCGCTGTTTCGGATATTTGCAATACGCATTCGGGCATTTCCCGCCTCCCGGCTGGAGATGCCTTTTTACTGATGTCATGGAGCACATGCTTCACGCTTACGATACCGAGAGGAGAGAGCTATACAATGACGCTGCTGGAGAAACGATATAACGAAGGACAAGCTGCACAGGAAGTTCTTTTGGAAGAAGTTATTCATTTGGGACGGGATATTATCGACAGCCGGGATTTGGATCTGCTGCGCGAGAATGCCAACTTGAACGGGGAGAGCTTCTCCGGCAAGATGAGCAAATTCGGCAGTGAATATTCCAAGTGGTACGCCCGCAATTTCACGATGCCGCCACAGCTCGTGCAGGCTATTGAAGATAATGTTGTATATGTACACGACCTGGACCAATATGCCATTGGAACAACCAACTGCATCTTCATCCCGTTTGAACGTCTTCTCCGCGAAGGCTTCAATACCGGCAACGGCAGCGTCCGCCCTCCGAATTCGATTATGACGGCTATGTCGCTGGTGGCGATTATTTTCCAGTCCCAGCAGAATGCCCAGTACGGCGGCGTATCCGCCAACAAGCTGGATTACGATCTGGCGCCTTATGTCACTAAATCCTTCGCTAAGCTGTTCCGCAAAGGAATGGAATATTTCGAGGAAGGTGCAGCCGGCGAAGCACTCGGCGAGGTCACTATGACCCGCAGCGATCTGGAAGAGAAGTATCCGCGTGCCTTCCGTTTCGCCCTGAAAGAGACAGAAATTGAAACCCTTCAGGCTGCGGAGAGCATGGTACATAACCTGAATACCATGTCCAGCCGCTCAGGCGGCCAGATTCCTTTTACCAGCATCAACTACGGAACCTGCACCTCTCCGGAGGGCCAGCTCGTGATTAGCTCCCTCTTAACTGCTACTATGAACGGACTTGGCAGCGGAGAAACACCGGTGTTCCCGATTCAGATCTTCAAGTGCAAACAGGGTGTCAACCAGCAGCCTGGTGATCCTAACTATGAGCTGTTCCTGAAAGCGGCAGAGTGCTCTGCACGCCGGCTGTATCCGAACTTCGCCAATCTGGATGCTCCGCTGAATATGCAGTACTACGATCCAACCGATCCGGATACTGAATTTGCTACGATGGGCTGCCGGACACGTGTTCTGGGCGACCGCTTCGGGCGCAATCACTGCTCGGGCAAAGGCAACCTTTCATTCAATACGCTTAACCTTGTACGTCTTGGTCTGGCTTACGGCACAGTAACTGGCCGCCGCCTTGCCGCTGACGAGGAAGGCTTCTTCGAAGATCTTAATCATTATATGGACGTTGCGCTGGACGGCCTGCTGCACCGGTTCCGCATTCAGGCTTCCCAGAAAGCCAAAGCCTCCGATTTCATGATGCGTGAAGGCGTCTGGGAAGGCGGCGAACAGCTTGCACCGGAAGACAGCGTAGGTGAACTGCTGAAGCACGGCAGCCTGTCCCTTGGTTTCATCGGTATGGCCGAGTGCATGAAGGCTATGTACGGCAAACACCATGGCGAAGATATGGAGGTCCATGCCAAGGCAGTGGCCATTGTCCGCCACATGCGTGAATACTGCGACCGCAAGAGCGAAGAGCTGGATCTGAACATTACTCTATTCGCTACGCCTGCCGAAGGTCTCTCCGGCAAATTCACCAAGATAGACCGCAAGGTTCTCGGTTCCATCCCGGGTGTAACGGACCGTGAATACTATACGAATTCATTCCACATTCCGGTCTATTACGACCTGAGCGCAGCCAAGAAGATCAGCCTGGAAGCTCCATTCCATGAATATTGCAACGCTGGAGCGATCTCTTATGTAGAGCTGAACGGCAACGCCCGCAGCAACCCTGCAGCATTCGTCAAAATCATCAAATACGCGCTGGAGCAGGACATCAGCTATTTCAGCATCAACCACCCGATCGACCGCTGCTCCGGCTGCGGCCACGAAGGTGTAATCGGCACGAATTGCCCATCCTGCGGCGCTCATGAAGATACAACGCATATCCGCCGGCTGCGCCGGGTAACCGGATATCTGACCGGCGACTATCAGACCCGCTTCAATGCCGCCAAGCAAGCCGAAGTACGGGACCGCGTTAAGCATCTATGAACATCTGCGGATATTATCCGGAGTCGATCAATGAAGGAGAGGGATTGCGGGCGGTCCTCTTCTTCAGCGGATGCCGCCACCGCTGCCCCGGATGCTTCAACCCTAAGACCTGGAACTTCAATTATGGAGAGGTCTTCACTCCGGAGCGCAGGCGCGAGATTATCACCGAGATAGCAGACAATCCGCTGCTGGACGGCTTGACGCTGGCAGGCGGGGACCCTTTTTTCTCGGCAGAGGGAGCGGCTGACTTCATCCATGAGCTCCGCGCCGAGCTGCCGGGCTTCCCGGTCTGGATCTATACCGGTTATACGTACGAGGAGCTGACGGCTTCCCCCGGTTCGCCGGAATGGAAGCTGCTGGCCTTGTGCCAGGTGGTCATCGACGGACGATTTGTAGAGGAACTCAAAGACACTACTCTCCCCTACCGGGGAAGCAGCAACCAGCGGATTATAGATATCCCGGCAAGCCTTGCCGGAGATACGGTTATACATTGGGAGCCTGCGCTAAGCTTTCAAAGGGCATAAATCACGGTAAAAGCCGGGCTTACACCCAGCAAAAAGGGCACTAAACCACCGCATTCCGGTGGTTTAGCGCCCTTTTATGTTCCTCAGGAGGGTGATATCTTACGCCTACTCTCCCGACTTACGTGCCGCCTTATGCGCTGTCTCGTCCGCCAGCTCCTCCAGCACGCTGTTCAGCCGCAGCTTCAGCTCCTCGGCCAGCTCAACGACACCCTGGTCGTTGCGCACAGCCTGCGAGTCTACCGCGTAGACTCCGCCAAGAATATGCCGGGCGCCCAGCACAGACAGCACCGGCTTCAGCGCATAGTCGATCGCGAGCAGATGGGCCAGACTACCGCCCATGAAGAGCGGCAGCACGATTTTGCCGGCCAGCCCTTTTTGCGGAACCAGATCCAGGAAGGTCTTCAGCACTCCCGTATAGGAAGCTTTGTACACCGGACTGACGACGATCACCGCATCCGCTTCAGCCACCAGACCATTCGCTTTGACGATGGCTTCGCTCTCGAACCTGGTATGAATCAGATCCTCCGCCGGAAGCTCCGCTACATTAATCCGTTCCACTTCAAACCCGCGTTCCCGCAGATCCCCCTCCGCATATTCGATCACCGCATTGATTCGGGATACCAGGGATGGCGTACCGTTAATTACCACTATTTTGGCCACTTCCGCACCTCTTCCGTCCGCTTTTATAAGATATGCCGGGCTGCCGTGCCGGACACAAATACTTTAAATTAGTAATAATCCTAGCAGAGTACAGGGAATATTGTCAAACCTCAAATGTGCTTGCAACCCGGCCCTTCTCTGGTTATAATAAACGGCAAACCTATATCCCGACCAGGCCAATGACCGGCATCCAACCGCGAGGCGTCTGCGACCGGAGCAGTTCTCCTGTTCCCTAAGTTTACCGGGTTTCGCCCGTTACCGCGAAGACCAAAGAGGGCCTTATTCCGCGCTTTACAGCTATTTATCGGAATTAGGTCAACCTGGGTGGCACCGCGAGCTGACGCTCCTCGTCCCATGGATGAGGGCGTTTTTTGCATTTTTTTAACACAAAAGGAGCGATAGCGGCATGCTGGACATGAACTGGATCAGGGAGAATGCGGACATTGTACGGAAGACAGCGGAGTGGAAAAAGGTAGCGTTCCCGCTTGCGGAGCTGCTGGAATGGGATGACCGGCGGCGGGTTGCCCGCCGGGAAACAGAGCAGCGCCGGGCGGACCGGAACGCGCTGACCAAAGAGGTTGAGCGGCTGCTGCGCCAGGGCGACGCTGCAGGCGGAGAACAAGCGAAAGAGCAGGTGCGGGAGATCAACGCCCAGCTGACCACGCTGGAGGCGGAGTTGTTGGAGGCGGAGCGCCGCTGCGGCGAGCTGCTGCTGCTCGCGCCGAACCCCATATCGGCCGATACGCCGATCGGGCCGGATGACAGCGCGAATGTAGAGCTGCGGCGGCATGGCGCGCCGCCGGTGTTCGGCTTCAGCGCGCGTGACCATGTCGAGCTCGGAGAACTGCACGGCATCCTAGACATCCCGCGCGGCGTCAAAGCCGGCGGACCCCGCAGCTATGTGCTGAAGGGGGCCGGGCTGCTCCTGCATCTGGCCGTACAGCGGCTGGCGCTGGATGTGCTGATGCAGCGCGGCTTCACCGTGATGGATGTGCCGGTAATCGTCCGGCCGGAAGCGCTGGAGCGGACCGGGTTCTTCCCGGGCGGCATGGATCAGACCTATGAGCTGACGGGTGAAAAGCGCTGGCTCGCCGGCACCTCGGAGGTGTCGCTGGTCTCGCTGTACAGCGATGAGATTCTCGATCTTGAAACGCCGCTGCGGCTTGCCGGAATGTCGGCCTGCTTCCGCCGCGAGGTAGGCTCGGCAGGCCGCGATGTACGCGGGCTGTACCGTGTGCACCAGTTCTCGAAGATCGAACAGGTGGTGATGTGCCGGAACGATCCCGGAGAGTCGGAGCGGATGCTGCAGGAGATTCTCGGCAATGCCGAGCATATTCTCCAGCTGCTGGAGCTGCCTTACCGGGTAGTAGCCGTCTGCAGCGGCGACATGGCGATGAAGACACATAAGCAATATGACATTGAGACCTGGATGCCCAGCAGGGAAGCCTTCGGCGAGACCCACTCGGCCTCGAATCTGCTCGACTTCCAGGCCCGCCGCTCAGGTATCCGCTACCGCGATGAAGACGGGCGGCTGCAGTACTGCCATACCCTGAACAACACGGCGGTAGCTACGCCGCGCATTCTGATTCCATTGCTGGAGAATCATCAGCAGGAAGATGGATCGGTCTATATCCCGCAGGCACTGCGGCCTTATATGGGCGGCAAGGATAAGCTGATGTTATAGAAATAAGCGGAAACGGCTTTGCCGTCCTTATAAGGACGGTATCATTTACGGCCTCGCCGTCCTTCAATGGGCAGCGGGGCCGTTTCTACTATCTTTCATACTTTACATTGCATTAACATTAAGTTTACATAGTTTTCAGGAAATTCAGCTGTATTCCTCATAATTTTCCTTAAATATTAAAATATTTTAGGAATTCTTCCTATTAATTTATGCACTATTAACAAATTTTGACGAAAAATTGCTTTGGAAACCTATTATCTCTATTATATTTAAGTGGAAATGATATTTTATGGGGAGGTATACTTACATGAAACTTTCTTCACAATGCAGGAGACCGTTTAGTCTATTCCTAGCGGTTGCACTGCTCTTGACCGGGATATTCCCGGGATTATCGTTAGGCTCCGGTATGGCTTCCGCAGATGCTCCATTAACTGTAACAGCTGCTATTGCAAAGTCACCTAGCGAAGCTATCGTAGTCACAGGTTATGTAGTAGGGTATACCTCAAACGGTCCTTCATATTCTTCTACGGACCTTGCCGCTGACACAAATTTGGCTATAGCAGATCAGCCGGGAGAAACGGATAGTTCCAAAATCATGCCGGTCCAGCTCCCGAATACACCTGCCTACATCCGGTCAGAATTCGGTTTGAAATCGAATCCTTCGCTGATTGGAACGCAGATTGTGGTTACAGGAACAAGAGACACTTACTTCAACGTTCCCGGAGTTAGAAACACTTCCAGTGTTACCCTCTACAGTGAGAACCAGGCTCCGCCTGTTACTGCCTCCCCTGCCTCCGGCTCCAAGATAGGCATAGGCTCTGCTATTACATTAAGTACTTCAGTAACGGCAAGCGTATACTACAGCGTGTATGCTAACGACAGTACTATCGCAGAGATTGATAATAAATTATATGATGCGCCTATCCCTGTAAGTTCCAGCTATAATACTCTCACCATTAAAGCCTACTCTTCATTACCCGATTTAGAGAATGGTCCAACAGCAACTTTTAAATACACTGTATCTGCTGTACTGGACAATCTGAAGATCAGCCAGATTCAAGGCGCAGGGCATACATCCCCTTACCTTGACGGCCTCGTTAGTAATGTCAAAGGTATTGTCACTTACATTAAAGATGCGGATAGTTTCTATATTCAATCCGCTGCAGCCGATATGGATGCGGATGTTTCCACCTCGGAAGCGATCCTAATCTATCAAAAGGGAGGCAGCAGCACTGTTAAAGTAGGCGACTCCGTTACAGTAGACGGCATAGTCCAGGAATATGGCTTCTCCGGACAATTGACGACTACGGAAATCGCCGCCAGCAAGACTACTGTTCTCAGCAGCGGCAATCAGCTTCCGGCAGTAACTCTTCTTGGTACTGGCGGACGAGTGGTACCGACTACGGTTATCGATGATGATAAGTTCGCCAAATTCGACCCGACCACGGATGCCATCGACTTCTACGAAAGTCTGGAAGGCATGCGTCTGGAGCTTACCAAACCAACCACTGTGGGCCCTGCTGTCTATTATGCTTCCAGCAGCACGTTCGAAATCCCTGTGGTTACAGTTAACGGAACAGCCAACACGACTGAAGTCACTTCTGCTGCGGGCGGCTTGGTGCTGACTGGTGCGGACTTCAATCCCCAGCGCCTGATCCTCTCCGTGAAATCTGCACCGGTGCTCACCACAGGCCAGCAGTTCACAAGCAACATTACCGGTATTATGAACTATGATTACGGCAAATTCCTGATTTCCACGGAAACTGGCGGCCTGCCAGATGTCTCACCCAGCAAACTACAAAGGGAAGTGACTTCTCTCTCTTCCAATGCAGAAGGCAAACTAAATATTGCTTCCTTTAATATTGAGAACTTCTCTAAACTTAACGATCCCAAGAAGATCGAAAATGTAGCCAAGGATATCGTAAACAATCTCAAAACGCCGGACATTATCGGCCTGACCGAAGTGCAGGATAATAATGGTACGGGCACTGGCGTTACCGAGGCTAATGAGAGCTTCGAAGCACTGATTACTGCCATTGAAGACATCGATGGCGGTACATCCGCTTATGCCTACACCGACATCGCTCCGGTTAACAATCAGGACGGCGGCGTTCCGGAAGGCAATATCCGTTCAGGCTTCCTGTACAATACGAACCGCGTTGCACTGAAATCAGGCACACCCGGTTCTGCCACTGAATCCGTCACCTACAGCAAGACCTCCGGTCTTAGTGTAAATCCCGGACGCATCGATCCGACGAACGAAGCCTTCATTGACTCGCGTAAGCCGGTGGCTGCGGAGTTTACTTTCGAAGGCAACGATGTGATCGTGATCGCCAACCATTTCAATTCCAAAAGCAGCGACAATTACCTCTTCGGCTCCGTTCAGCCGCCAGTCTTCACAACGGAAGTCCAGCGGGCCAAGATCGCCAAGGTCGTCAACGGTTTCATTGAGGATGTGCTTCAAGAGAATGCGGATGCCAATATCGTCGTTCTCGGCGATTTGAATGACTTCCAGTTCTCCAATACGCTGAACATTCTCAAAGGCAGCGCGCTTACGAATCTCGTAAATACCCTGCCGCTGAACGAACGTTATTCCTACGTATTCCAAGGAAATTCACAGACTCTGGATCATATCCTCGTCAACAATCGCCTGGCATCGGACACTACACTCGACATCGTGCATATCAACTCGGACTTTGCTGATCCAGGAGATTATCCTACAGGCACTGAATTCCCGGCCGATATCCGGATCAGTGACCATGATCCGCTGCTCGCACAAATTGACTTTGCTACGGAGGATTTCAATCTGCGGGTACTGCATACCAATGATACTCACGGTCATTTAGAGAATGTGGCGAAGCGCACTTCAGCTACCAGCAGCGAACGGACAGGCAATACTGTACTGCTGGATGCAGGTGACGTCTTTTCCGGAACCTTATATTTCAATCAGTTCAAGGGCCAGGCAGATATCAAGTTCATGAATAACATCGGCTATGATGTGATGACCTTCGGTAACCATGAATTCGATATGAACAAGGAACAACCGGAAGTGCTGAAGAATTTCGTAACGGCCGCCCGGTTCCCGTTTGCCAGCTCCAATATCGACTTCACCACGAATAACAGTGAGCTTGCGGATCTCTATCATGAGATGACCGGAACACTTGAAACCGATGAGGCCCAGAGTACGGCCAAGGACGGAAACATCTATCCATCGGTCATCAAGGATGTCTACGGCGAAAAGATTGGTATCTTCGGCCTGACTACCGAGGACACGGTCGGATTATCTTCGCCAGGTGATAAGATCATTTTCAAGAATCATATAGAAAGTGCAAAAAAGACAGTTGAGGCCCTGGAGGCGCAAGGGATCAACAAGATTATCGCGGTCACCCATCTGGGTTACACCGTTGATCAGGAACTGGCCAAGGCCGTTCCGGGTATTGATATCATCGTCGGCGGACATTCACATACGAAGGTGGATAATCCTCCAACACCAATCGTCAATGTAGGCACCGGCAAGAATGTACTGATTGTGCAGACCGGTGAGTACAGTCAGTTCCTCGGTGAGCTTGACGTCACCTTCGACAAAGACGGTGAAATCAAGACTTACAAAGGCAAATTGCTGGACGTTAACCTGTTTGGTCCAGACGCTGCGGCTAGCGCACTCCTTGCTCCATACGATGCCGAATTAGCAACTGTCCGGAGTACGGTTGTAGGCTACACCAATGTCGATCTCTACACTTACCGCATGATCAATGGCAAATCGACACGTGTTGTACGCAGTGAAGAAACACCCATCGGGAATATGATTGCCGACAGCATCGCGGAGAAAGTCACAGAACTCCTGCCGAGCTTCGTTTCGGCCAGCGACCGCGCCTCCATCAAGGGTGTTGTTGCTATCCAGAACGGCGGCGGCATACGTGAGGCCATCAATGTTGGTGACATTACAATGGGCGAGGTGCTGACCACATTGCCTTTCGGTAACGGTCTTGCCGCACTTAAAGTGACAGGTGCTGAAATCATCTCTTCACTGGAGAATGCGGTCAGCGGAATCAGCTCCGACCAGGGCCGGTTCGCACACGTCTCCGGTATGAGATACACCTATGATTCGACCAAAAAGCCGGAGATTGTAGATTCATTAACCAACAAAGTAACTCAGGCTGGCGAAAGAATTGTTTCCGTTGATATTAAGCAGGCGGACGGTTCCTACTTGCCTGTTGATCCGGCAGCCTACTACATCCTGTCCACGAACTCCTTCATGGCAGGAGGCGGCGACTTCTACCGTGCGCTGGCTTCAGCCAAAGCAGACGGACGGTATTATGAGCTGGGTCTACCAGACTTCGAAGTCCTGTTAGCCTACCTGAAGAGCCATAATCCGGTGACTTCCAGCATTGAAGGACGCATCACAGACCTGAAAGGTGCGACACCGACTCCGACTCCTACACCGGCACCGACTTCAGGTTCAGGTGGAGGTCCGGGAACAACGGTACCAACTGCAACACCATCACCTAGTCCAACAGCTGCTGCCACAGCAGCAGTGCAGCCGCAGGTAACAACGATTTCCGCAGCTGATCTGACTGCACAGCTCGCAGCCCTGCCTGCCGGCACCAGTGAGCTGATCATCCCGCTTACGGCTTCAGCGGGCGGTGCTCAAGTTGTACTGCCGGGCAGTGTGCTGGTTCAGCAGGCTGCTGCTAAACCAAATACAGTGCTGACTTTCACCTCTACCGGCGGAGCATCCTATTCGCTGCCGCTGAGCCTTATTAACGGAACGGCACTGGCTGCCCAGCTTGGTACCAGTGACTTTACGGTTACAGTTTCTCTGCTCCAGGCGGCTACCGCCACGCTCGACAGTCTGAACAAGGCTATCGCAGCACAGGCTGGCTCCGTCACTCTGGCCGCACCGGTCATTGAATTCTCGGTTACCGCTGAGGCCGGCAATACAAGTGTGCCGCTGAACAGCTTCGGCAGCACCTACGTGAAGCGGACTATTACTGCGACGGGAGCGTTGAGTTCTCAAGGGGCAACAGCCGTTTCCTATGACCCGGCTACCGGCAAGCTGTCCTTCGTACCTTCGATCTTCGCCGGCATCTCAGACGGAGATACTGAAGTGACGATCAAACGCAACAGCAACAGCTACTATACGGTTGTGAAGTCCACCAAGACCTTCGGTGATACTACAGGGCACTGGGCGCAATCATCCATTGAGCTGCTGGCTTCCAAGCTGATTATTACCGGCACCAGCAGTACCGCCTTCTCGCCTTCGCTGTCTATCACGCGGGCAGAATTCGCGGCACTGATTACCCGCTCTCTCGGACTCGCATCCGCAAGCGGAGGAACCACCTTCAGTGATGTCAGCACAGGCGCATGGTATGCTGATGCCGTACAGACAGCAGCCGCAGCTGGTCTGATTACCGGATATACGGATGGCAGCTTCAAGCCGGGCAATCCGATCAGCCGCCAGGAAATGGCTGCGGTCTTGTCCAAAGCCATCAAGTACACCGGCAAAACCCTGACTGCCGATCCGGCAGTGCTGGCTAAATTCAGTGATGCTGCAGGCATCCCGGACTGGTCCAGAGCAGCAGTAGCAGAAATAGCTGCCGAAGGCATCATTCAGGGGACACCTGACGGCGCGTTCGCTCCGGCGAAGCTGGCTACCCGTGCGGAAGCCGCTACGATGCTGGAGAAGACCTTGAAGTCACTTCAATTCATTAACTGACCAGGCTCAAAGTTAGACATTGAAAAGGCGGTACCCGCGGCGCATCATGCGCTGCGGGTGCCGCCTTTTTCTATACGGGTATGATTACTTCGCCAGCGCTGATACCGGCACCTGTACCTCCACCTCAAATTCAGGGATATACTCCTTCTCCTGGTTCCCCTCCGGGTCTATGGACAATATCCGGAAGGGCCTTACCGTAATATGCTCCGTCTTATTCTGGAGCGGTTCGAATAGTGCAGCAGCGATCAGCACATTGCCCCCTGTGGCATTCCAGCCGGTAGACCCGTTGATCTCCCGCAATACATGGCCCTGATCATCCACAAGATCATAGCCCAAGAAATCCTTATGATCGACAGGCTGACCCGCAGGCTGTTCAAGCCGGGTGGTGATCCTCGTTGTAATCGGAGTAAGCTCAACAGTATCGAGTGTGAAAATCATACCGGAGCTCTGGCGGATTAACGGCTCCGCAATGATGCTGTGATAGGTCTTCTTTTGCACCGGCAGCTTAATTACAAAGGGCTCCTGGATCCCCTGTACTTCTATGGTAAGCGTGAGCTCAAAATCATCCGGGAAAGCCCGCCCCCCCTGATTCTGCAAATCCGTGAATTGAATGATCCTTGAATCCGCATCCTTCCCGCGAAGCAAGAACGGGCCAAACGAACCGCCGCCGCTGCTGCCAAGCGGACCATAGGTATTGATATCCTCACCGTTGATCGACAGCTTAATAGCTGTCATGAGATCACTAACATCACCCTGCCGGAACTCCAACACATCCGTTTGGCGCCCGATCCCCAGTGATACGCGAATTCCATCGTACAGCACTTCAGGTACAATAAGCTTTAGTCCGTCATGGGTATCGCTCAGCTCAGGTTTCTGTACTGCCGCCAGCCCCTGCTGATCCGCATTCCGCAGCCCCAGATCCCCGGCCAGTCTGAAGATCGACTCCATCCCCGGAATCTGCTTAATGGACGCGGCCAGCGTCGGAGAGATAAACTCTGTCCCCGTGATCAGCAGCAGCAGCACCGCAGCCACTATGCCTGCACCTCTTCGAAGTACACTGCCTCGTCTTCTGCTTAGTCCGACTGGTTCTGTCCTCGTTCCCCGCTGCTGCCCGTCCACGTACCGGTTCATTATGCGTTCTTCCAGATCTACCTGAACCGGTGTATCACGGACCATCCGACCGATCCGCTCCAGTTCTTCTTCCTCCCTGTTAGCGTGGTTCATGAGCGATCATCCCTCCACTGTTTTGACGGCGTCCGAGTTTTTTGCGCATCCGTTCATATTTTTTGCGGACCGCCCCGGGGTTCAAGTCCATAATCGTTCCGATTTCCTCAAAGCTATGCTCCTCCAGTGCCCTCAGCAGCAGAATTTGCCGTTCTTCCATACTCAGCATCTCCAGCAGTTCATGAACAACCTCCGTATATCGTGAACCTTCGGCGCACTCCGCCTGCTGCTGATGGCTCCTGTAGATGGAGAGCAGCCTGAAGCCTTTGTTTCTCTGTTTAATCCGGTCCAGGCAATGGTTGCGTGCAATGGTGTACAGCCAGGCCGAGAAAGAGACCTTTGCCGAGTACTGCCCCACCCGCTCCAGGGCTCTGATAAAAATCTCCTGAGCCGCATCCTCCGCCTCTTCCCGGTTACCCAGCAGGTAATAGCAGTACAGGTAAATCGGCCGCTGAAAATGTCTGATGATCCAAGTGAAGGCCTGTATATCTCCCAGCTGAACCTTCTCGACCCTTTGCTCCACGGTCAGCTCTGCCGCCTGCTCCTGTTCTGCGTCTCTATTCGTCCGGCAGATTTCCGTTTCATCCACAGCTCCCCCTCCTCTCTGCCTGTATAACTGTCAAAATCCTGATTTTGTGACACGCGCTCTAAAAAATCTTGGAGACTTGTGAAGTCAGCCCTTGCAAACACAAATATGTTCGTTTATTATAAAACTAACAGTCAGTTCTATATTTATAGAACTAATCAAAAATAGTTACTACTTGTTCATCTCTGCCGTAATATCACTTCTCCAGAAAGCAGGTACCCCCTATGGATTACAAGGTAACAGTCGATTTCGCGCCAATCTATGAGTGCATCTCCAGCTTAAATGCTTTTATCGGGAAGCAGAACCACAATGCTATGGACGCTGGAATCTCCTGGATCCGCGAGGTGCAGACCCGGTTCGCCCCCGTAATGCTCCAGAAAATGAAAGAAGTAATGAAGCTCACCGATAACTTCAGTCTGTCTCCTTACATATGGAGCTGTCCGGAAGAGCGCACGGTCAAGAAGTTCCTGGGCTGGTTCGAAGTCCTCTCCCCGGGTGAGCTGTATGAGATTGCCGGCCGCTTCGGGCAGACCGTCCCCTCCAACCTGGCCGAGCTGCGAAGCTCTGCCGCTGAAGTCATCAGAGCTTGGGATACGGGGTACTTCAGCAGCATTGATCCGGCCATCATGGAAGGGCTGCAGCAGGAGGCTGGTGCAAGGGCAGCGCTGCTGACCGGCACGAATGATATGGAGGTGTACGAAGCGGCTACAGCAGGTATGCGGCTATACCCTTCAGAAACCCTGAAGCAGGTCATTATTACACCGCAATATCATGCCCGGCCTCTCGTAACCTCCACGCTTTTTGATGAATTTGTATTCACCAGCTACTCCTGCGATGTTCTTCCTCCGGAAGATGGGCGGCCCGCACCGGCTCTGCTGCGGCTTACCCGGGCGCTGTCGGATGAGACGCGGCTCTACATTCTTCGCCTGCTGACCGGCAGGCAGCTGAATTTCACTGAGATTGTGAAGGAGGTCGGCCTGTCCAAAAGCACGATCCACTACCATCTGATCGCACTGCGGGCGGCGGGCCTGGTCATTGTTCATACTACCAGCAAAAACACGTCCTACAGCCTGCGCCTTGAGGCGCTGAACGGCCTGCCCGGACGAATCGGGGAATATCTGGAGGGGTGAGTTCTATGCAGAAACGCAGCTATTACGGGTTATTATCCACAATTTCCTTGAGTGCCTTCGGCGATGCCTTTGGACTGCTGGCAATGGAATGGCTTGTCTATGAGCTGACTGGCTCCAAGCTGGCTATGGGTGCACTTGCCCTCAGCTCCATGATTCCGGAACAGGCGCTCCGCCTGCTCGGCTCACCCTTGTCCGACCGGCTGCCCCGCGTCCGGTTCATGGCCTGCCTCGCGTCGCTGCGTCTGCTGGCCCTCCTGCTGCCGCTGGGCATGGGGCTGGCCGGCCACCTGCAGCTGTGGCATTTGTTCGCTGCCGCCAGTCTCAGCGGAGCCTGCTCCGCCTTGTTCATGCCAACCGCAATGGCCGTGATTCCCGGCATCGCAAGCACCAGCAAGCTGATGCGCGCCTTTGCAATCATCGACGGCTGCAAGGGTGCCGCCGCACTTCTCGGCCCGGCCCTCGCCGGCGTGTTGACCGCAGCCAGCGGGGCCTTGCCGGCGCTCGGCATCAATGCAGTTTGTTATACGGCAGCGATAGCCACTCTGCTACTGCTGCCCCGCATGGGTAAGCCGGCAGCAGCCCCCGCCGGCAGCTTCTCGACAGCCCTCTATCTGCGGGAGGTAGCCGAAGGCTTCTCGTTCTACCGGCAGTTCCCCGCCATGCTGACGATTATGATGATGGCCGCCGTCAGCAATCTGAGCTCCATTGCCGTATGGACCATGATGGTCCCTTATGTCCGCGAGGTGCTGCACCGGGATGCAGCAGCGGTAGGCTCGCTGTCTACGGCCTCTGCGCTCGGATACTTAGCCGGGCTGGGCGTGATCTCCCTGATGGGCGAGATCACGAAGCGGCGCATCGTGATGCTCGGCAGCCTGGGCTTATCGGGTATCGTCACTATGGTGTGGGGGTTCATCCCCAGCTATTTCTTTGCCCTATTTGCGGTATTCGCCGCCGGACTGCTGGGACCTTTCTTCGGTTCCTTAAGCTCCTCCCTGCATGGACGGCTGGTTCCCGGCCACCTGCAGGGGCGGGTGAACTCGGTCCGGTTCCTGATTGGCGGGAGCCTGTCACCGCTCGGCGCCCTGGCAGGAGGAGCGGTCGCTGAGCTCTATGGGGTGCCTGCTCTTTTGCTGGCCGCAGGAATTCTTCCTGCCCTGTATGCTGGAGTGGCGCTGCGCTTGCCGGGACTGAAGGCGCTGGACGGGGACTTATCCGTGCTGGAACAGAGCACGCGGCAGAAAAGTGAAGTTGCCTAGACAGGCAATACACCTGTATAGACTGAACTCTGTTTTCCATAATTTTGGGCTAGGCCACGCTCGAAACTCCGTGAAATGTCTGGACTTCCGGCGGGCATTACAATTTTTGCTGGCTAGAAGTTGAATGTTGTACTTTCTGCAGAATTTTCGCACAGAAGGGGCCTTCCAGGGCGCATTGTTGTACTTTTTGCAGGATTTTTGCCGATTTCGTGCTGGTCAGAGCTCGATTGTTGCACTTTCTGCAAGATTATTGCAGATTCGCTGCCTACCAGAAGCAAATTGTTGTAATTTGTACAGCAATTCATCAGTCTGGACGGAGCTACGGACGGGGCAGCGCAACCAGCTGCTGCTTCACCTGCGAAGCCGCAGGAAGCGGCCGGCGCAACACGTCAAACAGGGCGATGCCGTCATGCACATCGCCCTGTTATTCTTAAGAAGTCCGTGCTGCAGAATCAGGATTCCATCCCGCCCTCAGTGGTCTCATAATGACTGGTATCGCCGTGAAGCACAATCTCGGGCACACCGTCCGTGATATCGATTCTGCACAGACAGGTAGGATAGATGTAGGGCAGATCCCAGAGCTTGTTCATGGCTCTGCTCTCGAAATAAGCCATAAGCACCTTAATCACAACCGTATGCGTCACAATGAGCACCGAGCCGCCTGCGTGGAGGTCTGCGATCTCCCGCAGCTTGCCCAGCGCACGCTCCTGCACCGCTGCAAAGGTCTCACTGCCCTCTACACTGAACTGCTCCGGGTCGCTCCAGAAGAACTGATGCTGCTCCGGATACTGAACCTGCAGCTCTGCGGAATCACGGCCTTCCCAGACTCCCATGCCGATCTCCTTGAATTCATCGCAGGCCGTAAGCGGCAAGTCCCGCTCTCCCATGATAATCTCCGCCGTCCGCAGCGCCCGGGGACTAGAGCTCGCGTACACCGCGTCCAGCTCCACTTGCTGCATGCTCCGGCTTAGCCATTCTGCCTGCTGGACGCCCAGCGGCGTAAGCTCTGAATCCTGATGGCCCTGCATCCGCTTCTGCACATTCCATTCGGTCTGCCCGTGCCGGGTAATGTACACCGTTGTTGTAGTCATGAAACTTTGCTCCCCTCAAGCCGATAGCTCTCTTGCTCTATCCATAATCAATTACGCCTCCGCACCTCTTACGTGCGCTTGCGTTCCAGCCACTTCACCGCGTAATCCACAATCTCCCGCTGCGGAATCAGCTGTGCCGCCGATGCGGCCACCAAACCGCTGGCAATAAGTCCGGTCTCCCGGCCAAAGTCCACGCCCAGCTCCGTGAAATCATCCGAGTTCCAGTTGTAATCACTGAATTCCGTCCATCGTCTGACTCCGTCCACCATCATCGGCGCTGCAGCCATGACTTCCTGTTTCCCGGCATAGTCTGCCCGGTATTCCGCCAGATGCAGTGAGGTATTATTAAGATTGTCTACGCCAAGCAGCAGCACGCTTCCTCCCAGCTCATAGATCCGGGCCAGCGGAGACTGCTCACCGAAGGCGTACTCCAGGCTATGCCCGTCGATAATGACATCCCGGTGCTTCCCCCAGGCGGCAAAAGAATCGATCGGATGACTGCTGCGCCGGACGCCC
Source organism: Paenibacillus sp. FSL H8-0259 (assembly GCF_037963255.1). Classification (NCBI taxonomy): domain Bacteria; kingdom Bacillati; phylum Bacillota; class Bacilli; order Caryophanales; family Paenibacillaceae; genus Paenibacillus; species Paenibacillus sp. FSL H8-0259. The sequence goes on along the minus strand of NZ_CP150147.1, from coordinate 555,927 downwards.
TGCTGCTTGCGGAAGCAGTCGGGAATCACGCCCATCCCTCTAAGCGGAGTCAAGTCCGGGTCATATGCAGGCATATGCTCCCGGATGCCGGGCCACCAGGCCTCCGGCACCGGCGGTTTGCTCCAGCCTGACGGATCGGTCAGATCCGAGGATTGCGTAGGCATAACGAGCGTCCCTTCTTCACCCAGTACCTTCTCCAGCGCCAGGATAACGGCAACCGGACCACCAGCCACCCATTGTCCCAGTGATTTAAAGGAAGAATGCAGCAGCAGTGTCATTCCTTCATGCACGCCTAGCTTACGGAAGTCGGCGGCAAGTGTATCTACGGTAATCAGTGTTCCTTGTACTTCTTCCATTCCATTGCCTCCAGCCTCTAGCCATCCGTTGTTCATATCTTAAAATTCCTTATCCTCCGTCTGCCCCGAATAACGCTCCATCAGCTGCTTCGCCCGGTATTCACCGGGAGAGATACCCTCCAGCTCCTTAAAGACACGCGCGAATTGCTTGCTGTTCTCAAAACCTACAGCCTCAGAGACCCCAGCCAGCTTGACGGAATGATCAGCCAGCAGCTCCTTGGCGTGGCGGATGCGGACTTTTTTGAGATACAGCACAAAGCTCTCCCCGGTGTACGCCTTGAAGGCTTCACTGAAATATGAATAATTGAGCGAGACATAATTGCTGACCATAGCCATATTCAGCGGACGCGCATAATCCGCTTCGATATACGCCAGCGCTTCTTCCATATCCGCATGCTCGGTATGCGCAGATCTTATACCTATAATATAATCGTTCACACTAAGGAGCAAATGCTCCAGTGCCCGGTAATAGTCATGGAAATTGCTGAAATTATACAAGTTGCCGACCGCTCGGTACAGCTTCAGCACTTCCACCGAAGCCTCTCCATGCACACGGAACACTTCATCCAGCACCCGTTCATTAATACTCCGCCCTACATTCTCCAGGTAATCCAAATCCAGATGCAGCAAATGATCCGTCTGAAAAATAACACCAAGCAGCGTCTTAATCTCCTTCTCCCGCTCGGTTCCCAGCATATTAAGCAGCTTGCGCAGCTCCTCCTCCGGAGAAGGGAAGCTCAGGCGGCCGGCGCGGATATCCTTATAGTCGACAAAACTGGCCTGCGGGGACAAAAAAGTATACTGCAGCGCCCGGTACGCCTCCATGTAACAGGCACGGAACTGCTCCGGACTCCGGCTCTCACTGCTGATGCCGATGAGCAGCCGCTTAAGTTCTTTGGCCTCAGCCTTACCGGACAGCTCCAGGAAGCTCTCCATATTCCCCACAAGTACAAGCTTCCCGTCCCAATCGGTCAGAATTTCCGTGAATTTATGTTCCAGCGGTCCGATCAGCCGCTCCAGCACGCCCTGGACCTCTCCGTGATTCATCCGCGCGCCGTCCCGGTGATAATAATTGACCACGCCTACTGTAAAAGGAATCTGCAGCGTCGACAGCTCCTCCAGCTGTGCCGCCGATGCTTCTGTCTCCCGCTGCATCAAAAGCCCCCGCAGGCGGGCAATCCGCAGCTCGCGGCGGTAGCCTTCCGCCTCCTGCTTCTGCCGCAGGCTGCTCGACTGGCGGTCCATTCCCTCCTTGTCAATCCGTTCGAGAATCTCGAACAGCTCTTCGCGGCGGATCGGCTTCAGCAGATAATCCTTCACGCGGTAGCGGATCGCGCTTTTGGCATATTCGAAATCATCATGGCCGCTTAAAATAATGACAGCAGGCGGCTCCTCCTTGCCTGCTTCCACCGACAAACGTTCCAGCAGCGTGATCCCGTCCATAATCGGCATCCGGATATCCGTAATAATGACATCCTTCCGCTCCTGCTTGTACAGCTCCAGCGCTTCCGCACCGTTGCCCGCCATCGTGATGCTGTAGACAGACGGATATTCCCGTTCGATCATCGCCTTCAGACCTTGACGGATCATTTTTTCATCATCCACGATCAGCAGATTGGTCATAGCTAGTTATCCCCCGTCAATAGAACTTTGGGCAGTGACATGAACACAGTTGTCCATTTCCCTGCTTCACTCTGCACTTCCAGCCCGTAGGCTTCACCATAGAACAGCTGCAGACGCTGATGCACATTGCGCAGTCCGACGCCTCCCGACTTATACCCGCCGCTGCTGGTTCCCGAAGGGTCAGCCCCCGGTTCCTCCTTGGCATAAATCGCCTCATGCAGCTGGGTCAGCTGCTGCGGCGTCAGCCCGAGGCCATTATCGCGCAGCGAGATGAAGATATCCCCCTCGGCCTCCGTAATATCGATCCGCACAACACGGTCCGTGAGCTCTATCCCGTCCGCATTCCACGCATGCTTTACACTGTTCTCAACAATCGGCTGCAGCGACATTTTGAGCACCTCCACTTCCAGATAAGCGCTGTCAATATTAAGCTCCAGCCTAATGGTATGCTCGAATCTTATATTCATAACCTCTATATAGTTCTGGATATGGCGGATCTCGTCTTTCAGCTTCACGTATTCACCCGTCCATTTGAAATTATAGCGCATCATGCCGCCAAGCCGGGTAAGCGCATCCGAGATCGTCCGCTGATTCTCAATCTCCGCCAGCATTTTGATATTCTCCAGTGTATTGTAGAGGAAGTGGGCATCGATCTGATTATGCAGCGTCCGCAGCTCAGCTTCCTTCGACAGCGCCTGTTTATGGACAGCCTGAGCCACCAGCGTATTAATTGTGTTCATCAGCTTGGAGAAGTGATGGGCAAGCTCGCCGACCTCGCCGCCTCCGCTGACGCGGATACTTCCATACGGCTCTCCCCGGCGGACTCTCTTCATCGTTTCGGTCAGCCGGCGGAGATTCTTCAGGATGAATGCATTCAGCACGTAAGCAATGGCAGTGACCAGGAAGATGAAGCCGATATTGACCCCAATAATCAGATTACGGGTACGCGAAATATCCATCATCACACCTTTCATCGAGACCACAGTGACCAGAGAAGCATTGATCTGCTCCAGCGGCGCCTGAATCAGCATGAAGGAATTCCCGTTCTCCTTATAATCCATCACCCATTTACCGGTCTTTCCGAACTCTGCCAGCCGGTCTTTGATTGCCGCAGTCAGCCCCTTATTATTCTCCAGAAAAGAGTTGTCTGTCCGGGTGAACAGGTTCAGCTCATCATCCGCAAGAATCATCTGGGATTCATTATCCTGCACGGAGGTATACGTCTTGGGTGTGAATTTACTCAGCAGCATATCTACCTGAACCATCCCGATGTGATTGCCCGCCGGAATGCTGATCTCCCGCAGCACCGATACCTTCGGTTGCCCCTGCTCTGTTTCCCCCGAGAAGCGCTTCATCAGGTCGATATCCGAGTTCTGAAAGGACCACAGATTCCGCAATCCTTCCAGCTCCAATGCCTTCTGAAACCAGGGCTCCATGGAGACCCGGGACTCACGGAAAATAACCGGCCACATCTCATATACATTTTTGCTGCTGGAATACAGGTACAAATGCTCAATATTCGGATTATTGAACTGGATCTGGCTGAGGTTCATGAAGCTGGTTGTGTTGTAATCAATCAGCTCTCCGAGTGTAGGATCACTTTCGCTGATCAGATACTCCCGGGTGATTTTATCACTATACGCCATCTGGAGCGCCCGCTCCATCGCCTCAATCTGATTGAGTACATGCAGCTTCTCCATCTGCAGCAGATAGTCGTTTTTCTCGATCGCATCCTGCATATACGTATTGTTAATGGCCTTGTACGAATAGAAGGACACCAGCAGACTGGGTCCCAGAATAATAAAGATATAAGCCACAACCAGCCGGCTTTGCAGTGATCTCCGTCCGAGCCAATAACGGAAGGAATTCCATAATGCTCCTGTTCGTTTGCGCATATTCACCTCTCCGTTAATAGCTGGAGCCTTGTAGATCCCGTTACTAGAAAATAACCCAAAAGCCCGCGGTTAGCGGGCAATTGGGTCTTATATTGGAGACTACATTCCGAGTTTTTTCTTGTTCTCTTCATATTTAGTCTGGCGGTATGCATCGAAGGTCGCTTGACCTTCCTTCTCTTTTTTGGTGAGATATTCAGACCAGATCTTATCGAATTCCGCATCGGATTCAGCCATCAGTAGCTTCGGCATGGTTTTGCCGCGCAGCTGTTTCAGCTTGGTCGCGATGATGCCCTCCGGCGAGTTACCGCTAGGATCAATCAGCTGGAATTCCGAAGTATTAATAGATTTCCCGCGGGTCCAGTCTTCCAGTTGTTTGAACGGCTCAACGGATTTTGGTGCCCATTGGTCAGTAATATTCGTATTTTGCATCATCCAGAAGGTGAACGAAGAGCCGTATTGCTTATCAAATGCTGCACGGTCCGAGTTCATCAGCTTAAGGGCTTCAGGGAGGAATTGATCCTTGCCCTCAATTGTATCATAGCTGACCCCTTTTTCGCCCAGGAAAAGATCCTTTTGGCCTTCTTCACTGTTCAGGTAGCTGAGGAATTTAATTGCGCGTGCTTTATCCTTAACATCCTTCGAGATCAGGGTAACGGTCCAGCCGGAGATCCCAGGGCCATTCAGTGTAGGCTGATCCAGTTTGGTGTTGGCTGGTCCATCTACAGCAATGTAGACCATCTCAGGATTTTTCTGGAAAATAGTTCCTTGCTGGGAAGCAAAGTCTGTACGTTGATACAGCATTGCGAAGTAGCGTCCCTGTACGATTTTTTCTTCCATTTGTGCCCGTTTGTCAATGAAGATATCTTTTGCCAGCAATCCGTCCTGGTTAGCCTGGCGGAGTGTTTTCATCCAGCGTACATATTCAGGATCGGTTTCACGGTCATATACCTTGCCGTCTTTTTCCCAAGGAATCGCCAGGAAGTTCTGAATGTAGCCTTCCAGCGAGTCGTTGCCGTTCTCAGTGAACTCATGCAGACCCAGCGGAATCAGCGGCTGGCCGTTGACTTCAGGGAATTTCTCCTGTGCAGTCTTCAGCGCAGCGAGGAAGCCTTCAGGGGTACGCATATCCGGACTGCCGATGGCTTCATAAATATCCTTGCGGACTGCGAACGTCTGGTTCGATACATAGGTATCGCCATATTTTTCATAGTCGGCAGGAGAAGAGGAGGAGTTAGGATAGCCGTATACATTGCCGTCCGGCTGAGTGTACCAGCCAAGCTTATCTTTATCGGAAACTTTGTAGAAGTACGGGTCGTATTCATCAGCCAGCTTGTTCAGCGGAAGCACCAATTCGCCTTCTACCATTTTTTTGATGGCATCTTCCCAGTAGCCGAGGGTGATGAAGTCAGGCAGCTTGCCGGAAGCAATCAGCGTGTTCAGCTTCTCATTCTCATTCCCTGCAGGCACGATAAAGTTAACATTAACGCCGGTCTTCTTCGAAACATATTGCGAAGTTGGATCTACGCCCCATTTGTTGGCAAACCAGGCAAAGTTCAGATACCAGTCGAAGGTGATTGGTGAAGTGTCGCTCATCCAGCCTGGCTCATCGCCTGTTGCTGCCGGAGCTGTCGTTTCTGTTGCATTGGTTGCCGGTGCCTCTGTAGCTTCAGCCGGCTTCTCCGTTGCTGTATTTCCGTTTGCGGCATTATTATTGCTTGAACAACCCGCTGCAGAGAATGTCAGCATTAGTCCCAAGAGCAGCAGGACCATTTTCTTTGGCTTATGTTTCATGCCCATGCTTGTTTACCCCTTTTCTAGAAAATAGTAATTATAAGCTCAACCCCGCTGCCCGCAAGACAATGGGCTCCGGAGGAGTTACCTTGTGGTTCGCAGATGCTCAGCCTTTGATGGAGCCGATCATCATGCCTTTAACGAAATAGCGCTGCAGGAACGGATAGACGAACACGATTGGCAGCGTTGTGACAACCATGGTTGCCAGCTTGATGGACTGGGAGGTTACCGATCTTGTGGCCGCGCTGCCCTGGACAGCAACCATCATCGTATTCGAGCTGGACTGGGCCACAACCCGGAACAGATAGGTCTGAATCGGCTGCAGGTCCACATTGTTCACATAGATGATGCCGGCAAAATAATCATTCCATTGATACACGCCGTGGAACAGCGCGATGGTGGCAATAACCGGCATGGAGACCGGAAGCACGATCCGCAGTAAGATGGACCAGTCATTGGCTCCGTCAATCCGCGCTGCTTCTTCCAGACCCTCGGGGATCTCCCGGAAGAAGGTCATGAAGATAATAAGATCGAAGAAGCTGAACATGACAGGAATGATAAAGACCATGAAGTTATCGAGTAAATGCAGATCACGCATCAGCAGGAAGGTTGGGATCAGGCCGCCGTTAAAGAATAATGTAATGGTGCCGATCAGAATGTAGAGCTTGCCGCCAACCAGATCCTTGCGGGACAAGGCATAAGCTACCATCGCTGTAAAGAATACATGCAGAGCCACACCAAGGACTGTCTTGAGTACGGTAACCCCCATCGCCAGCATAATCCCCGGACTTGCAAATACTGCATCGAAGTTCTTCAGTGTGAACATCCGCGGCCACCAGTAAATCCCGCCCAGCATGGCGTCATTACCGTCATTGAAAGCGTTGACGAGCACATACCAGATCGGATACAGCGTCAGGAAGCAGACGCAGAGCATAACCAGATTGTTGACGATATCGAAAATTGCTTCGCCTTTGGTTTTACGTTTAAGAGCAAACATATATAGGTCCTCCTTGTCCTAGAACAGCGACGTGTCGTTGATTTTTTTGGATACCTGATTGGCAATCAGCAGCAGAATCAGTGCAATGACCGCTTTGACCAGGGTGACCGCCGCAGAATAGGAGAAGCGGTTGGAGACAATACCTGTCTGATAGATATAGTAATCAATTACATTGGAAGTGCTGTCGTTAAGCGAATTCCGCAGCACCAGAATCTGGTCGAAGTTCGAGTTCAGTACACCGCTGACTGCCAGAACGAACAGGATGCTAATCGTGGCCCGGATGGCCGGCAGAGTGACAAACCACATTTTCTGGAAACGTCCTGCGCCGTCTATCGTTGCTGCCTCATACATTTCCGGAGACACGCCGGCGATCGCCGCGAGGTAGATAATCGCTGACCAGCCAAGCTCCTTCCAAATGTCGGAAGTGATGATTATCGTCCAGAAGTAACTCGGTTCAGCCAGGTAAGTGATCGGTTTGTCAATCAGATTGAGGGCAAGCAGAATATTATTGATAATCCCTATATCCGCGAGCCAGGTGGCCAGAATGCCGCCAAGCACAACCCAGGAGAGGAAATGCGGCAGATAGGAGATCGTCTGAATTGTCTTCTTGAATCTGATGGAACGGACCTCATTGAGGAACAGGGCGAATATGATCGGCAGCGGGAACCCGATAAGCAGCTTGATCAAGCTGATCCCCAGCGTGTTGCGGATAACATTCGGCAGATCCTCATCTGCGAACAGTTCCCTGAAATGCTCCAGGCCCACCCAAGGGGCTTCAGCGATCGACTTGACGATATTATATTCCTTGAAGGAAATAATCAAGCCGTAGATCGGGATGTAGTTGAATATGATCATCCACACTACACCAAGCAGTGCCATGGTCTGCAGATGACGCTGGGCTACAAATTTCCTCCAGAGCGTATTTTTGCGAACTGAACCGGTTTCGATTGACGCCGGAATGAGCGGCCCCATTACCGGATTTGGTTTGGTGCTTTGTTTGTTCTCCATCGTATGGACCTCCAAAATCCCCAACTTTAATGTGTGAAGCGTTTTCATCTCTATGTATTTATTGTATGCGTTTTAGTATTTGGGCGTAAGGTCCCAGATTTCGTATTTGGGGGCTCATTTTTCGGCTTGGCTCAAAAACTCAACCGCCATCGGAGATCGGCTGCCGGAAGCCCTGAACTTCCGGCAGCCATTGTCTCTTCCCGATCGAAACCCCTTCCGCGCTTGCATGGGTGAGTGCTACTCTGCCCGTTTGGGACAAATTCAAAGCTGCCAATCCCTCGGGGCTGCTGGTTTTGCCTACTTTTAGAGGAATGAGGGGCACTTCTGCTCCTCATTCCTCCCTATCGCCCACTTCCGGCGGATTCAGGGGCACTTCTGCCCCTCATTCTACCCTATCGCCTACTTCCGGCGGATTCAGGGGCACTAGTGCTCCTCATTCCTCCATATCGCCTACTTCCGGCAGATTCAGGGGCACTTCTGCTCCTCATTCTAACCCTATCGCCGACTTCTGGCGGATTCAGGGGCACTTCTGCCCCTCATTCCAACATTCCGCCGACTTCCGGCGGATTCAGGGGCACTTCTGCCCCTCATTTCACCCTGTCGCCGACTTCCGGCGGATTCAGGGGCACTTCTGCTCCTCATTTCACCCTACCGCCTACTTCTGGCGGATTCAGGGGCACTTCTGCTCCTCATTCTACCCTATCGCCGACTTCTGGCGGATTCAGGGGCACTTCTGCCCCTCATTCCAACATTCCGCCGACTTCCGGCGGATTCAGGGGCACTTCTGCTCCTCATTTCACCCTACCGCCTACTTCTGGCGGATTCAGGGGCACTTCTGCTCCTCATTTCACCCTATCGCCTACTTCTGGCGGGTTTAGAGGGATTTATCCCTTTAATTTGCTCATTCCGCCTGTTTCCGGCGGATTTAGAGGGATTTATCCCTTTAATTTGCTCATTCCGCCTACTTCCGGGGGATTTAGAGGGATTTATCCCTTTAATTTGCTCATTCCGCCTACTTCCGGCGGGTTTAGAGGGATTTATCCCTTTAATTTGCTCATTCCGCCTGCTTCCGGCGGATTTAGAGGGATTTATCCCTTTGATTTGCTCATTCCGCCCACTTACGGCGGATTTAGAGGGATTTATCCCTCTAATTTGCTCATTCCGCCCACTTACGGCGGATTTAGAGGGATTTATCCCTCTAATTTGCTCATTCCGCCTACTTCCGGCGGAATCAGAGGGCTTAAGAGCTTCTGCTCCTCATTCCCCGTATCGCCGACAACTGGCGGATTCAAGAGTATTCACCTTTAATCCACCTAACCCCGGGCAATTAAAAGGAGGCCCAACCGGGCTTCCTTCCTGTACCTTTATCAACTTGAATGAATATATAGATTGAACTTGTATTTTTGCTATTATGGGATTGCCGTGGCTCCAAAGAATATTTGGCCCTCCAGCCGCTGTTGTCTACAAATTTCTTGAATTTAACCCGCTGTTTCGCGGTGGAAATCCGCCTGATTATTCCATTACCGCACGGATGGCGGCAATCTCTCCGCGCCGCAATGCCTCGGCATCCCCGCCGCGCAGCAGGCCGCCGGCAATCAGGCGTTCCTCGCCGCTGCGGAATTGCAGCGTCAGATTCTGAATGACCGCCTTGCTGCCGCCGAAGGTATCGGCATGACGCGGATTATAATACGTTACTTCCGTACTTCCCAGCAACGTGAAGGATACATGCCCCTGCTCATCGAACAGCCAGCCGGGAAGGGCCGGATTCAGCTGCAGGGTTAACTCGCCGTCTTCCACAGAGAACAGCCGGCTGCCGGCCATCATCGTTCTCCACATGCTCAGGAACTCCGCCGTAGAGCCGCTCAGCCGGGCAACAAACCCCCTGCCATGCGTTGCAGGATCGGGATTGCCGCCTGTTGAGATGAACGAGGAATTCTCCAGTGTACTGCGACCGTAGACCTCAGGGTCAAGGAACGGAATCAGCGAGGTTTTCAGCTCGCTGTAGAATTCTTCGTACAGCCCCGCCTTCAGCAGCTCAAGCAAATATTTGTACGACATGTGCAAGAAGTTGGACTCCCGCTCCTGCCAGCCCGGTGTGAAGGCACGGATGCGGCCGATCTCATGCGATTCTTCTTCCAGCGACACTGAAGTCCGGTACATCGATGTAACCGGATCAAAAAGCCCGCTCTGTTTCACTTTGCTGTAGATTCCCTTGGCGGTTCCCTTGCTGTCCAGCGTTTTGAGCCAGCGGGCAGGGCCTTCCAGGAAATACGGCAGGGCAGCAGCTTCGAACTCTTCGACCAGAGCCTTCGGCAGCCCGTAGCCGCTGATGACCGGCTCTCCGGCTTCATCCGTTACAGGCTGGAAACGTGTTGCCTCGAAGCGGAAATAGGTCGGAACCAGTCCGCCGCCAATCCCTACCGCGCGCTCAATACCCTGATCCACCTTACGCAGCCATTTGCCCAGTGCCTCGCGGATGACCGCAAGGGAGATTTCGGCGGTCTCGCCTGTAATTCCGAAGCGGATCTCTGCCCGGTAAGCCTCGCGCGCCGAAGCTACGCGGTCCCAATACGGGAATTGGGCCAGTGAACCGTCAAGCACTTCAGTTACAGCACGGTTCACCTGCTCAAGCAGCGAAGCCATCTCTAACGGAAGCGCTACTGTTGAAGGAATATCCGCGCCGCTCTCCAGCGCTTCCAGCATGAACACAAGCATCCGCTTGAGTTCAAAGGTCTCGCTCATTCCGGAGCCGACCAGTCCCGGCAGACCGTTCATAGCATCATTCCAGCCCGGCTTGTTGCCTTCCATCTCTACACCCATCCCGTAAGGATCAAGCGTGGCAAATTTGTTCATGGCAAGCGACAGCATCTTCACAAACAGGCTGGTCCGGTAGATCTCCCCGTGCCCGCCTTGTGTGCGCAGCCACTGGGTATCGCTGGCCTTGCGCTTCAGCTTGTGCAGCTTCTCCTCATCCTCCAGCAGCGCTCCGAATTGCCGCACCTGCCCGCCGCTGATTACATATTTCTCGCTGCGCGGCAGCACATAAGCCGGGCTGTCATAGAACGTATAAGTCTCGTCCCCGAACAGCAGCGCCTCCTGCCGTTCCGGATAAATATCCAGATAACCTTCCACCAGATCAAGATTGTAGGTCCAGTGATCGGACCAGAAGCCTTCTCCGAAGGCGGCTTCAATGTTCTGCTGCGACAGGGCAAGCACACCGCTGAGGAATTCCTGCTCACTGATGTTCAAAGCAAGATTGTGATCCGCAATGTAGTTAATCAGGCTGCCTGGTGTGAAGCGTCGGGCCAGTAGCCGCTCAAATCCGGCATGATGCTCCACAAGCGCCCCGGTAACCCATGCTTTAAGCTTCTCTCCCTCACCCGGCAGAATTTCAAAGCTGGTACCCTGCACGCTAAGCGGATTGTAGCCGTCAGCCTGAATCAGACTGTAGAACATCTTGATGTTGAAGCTGCCCACCTTCGGGTGGAAAAACACATCGCTGCGCCGGTTCTGGTTCATATCTCGGAAATTGCCGTTGCCCTGCGAATAATATTCAGGCGCCAGCGAGAAGAAGTTGTAATCCCGTTCCATATCACCATGCTTGCGCGAGTATAGATGTACAACAAAGCCTTCACCGCCGTTATCAAAAATAAACGGATAGCCCCCGCGCAGAAAATTGTCGAGATAAGACTGGCGGCAATAAGCATCGAACAGCGGCGAGGAGGTATGCGTAGCAATATCAGCCGTTAAATCCTCGGTCAAACTGGCCGCTTCCTGTGCCTTGGCGGTAAAATAATCTTCCCGGCAGAGCTCAGCCGCCCGATGATTGATTCTGGCAATATCATTTACATGCCCAATGATTGTATTCAGCTTCAGCGAAGTTCCCGGTGCAAGTGTTCTGGATACGCCGCTGAAGCCGCACGGCACCTTGTTGGTTGGGTATTGGGCCTGTGCAAGCAGCTCCGCCAGCGGAAGCTCCGCGAAGCGGTCGGGATACGTCAGCGAAGTATTGCCGCCGAAGATTACTTCATAATCTACGACCGGATACAGCTGTTCTCCTTCCGCTGTGGAGGAGAGATAGAAGTGCCCGCTCTCAATCAGGCTCATTTCCGCATCGTCATTCGTGCTGGAGCGCAGCTTGTAGAACGGAATTCCGTTCTCCAGGTTATAAACATCCATCCAGCTGCGCAGCAGGTTGCCCATCTCTTTGTAGCCCCCGTTCGCTACGCCGAAGGGAAGAACCTCCGGAAGACCGTCGAGCAGCTCCAGCTCCAGCTCTGTCCCGCTGATATTCTCGATCTCCACCTGCCGGATCAGCGCGGCATAATCATCACCCGGCAGGTTGAAGTAGTGGACCGTCGTCTTCAGCCCATGTCCTGCATGTGACTCCTCAATGGTCAGTCCGTTCGGCAGGATCGTCATGATCCGCTTGGCCGCCGGGTCAGGGCGTGCCGACTGGAACGGCTCATAGACTTCTGCTGTACCCTTCAGCTTGATGAAGGTGCGGAATCCGGTGGAGGCTACATTCTTATACGAAATATTGGCCGGAGAGAACTCCATAATCGGCGAATTTTTGTCCCGTACTCCGAAGCTGCTGATTCCTTGACCCCGGTTCACGTAGAACGTCCACATCGGGATCCCCTTCAATCCGGCAAGTCCGGGCAGGAAGCTGGCGAACGGTTTGCCTTCGTGGAACTGCTCTATGACAAATTTACCTGAATCGAAATAATAATGGCTCATGCTTAAGTCCTCCTAAAAGTTTGTTGATATATGCTTTTGTTGCTCTGTTGCGGCAAGTTTGCTCAAGGCAGCCTCTGCTTCCTATGCAGTTCCTGAATGATTGCACTTCCTGCATTAGAAATTGCTTTATTATGCCCTGAACATCATTCTGTTGTATTTCATACATTTGATTTCCGTTTTTTTGCGGCGGATTTAGGCGACATCTGCTGTAGATAGTACAATAGACGGCCTCAAGCAAGAGTGTCTCAACTCGCGCTGAATCAGCCTTTGAATCGATCCCATCCGCTTCGTTTCTGTTCATCTTCTTCATGTCTGCTGCCAGCTGGCTTAACCTTGCGAAATCAGATGTGTGGCAATGGAATGTGCAGGCAATGTGCACTCAGCGATTTCGCCGCCGAGGCCAAGCGTCAGGGAGCGTTCTGCTTCGCCTTCGTTCATCAATACAACAGCGATGCTGCCGTCCGGATTGCGGAACGCCGCTGACAGCACGCCTTCCGCAGCCGACTGCAGCCCGATCCGCACAGCACCCGGTGCAATGAATTTGCTGAAATGCCCGATGTAATAATACGAGCTGTTATAGTGAACCTCGTCCGTAGCCGTATCCGCAATCACCGGAGCATCGCAGAGATTCCCCACATGATTCGGTCCGCCCGTCTCATCCAGCACCAGATTCCAGTCCAGATAGCCCTCTGTCCAGGCATTCAGATCGCCGATCATATTCCGGCCGTAGCGCTCACCCGTGAACCATTCCCCCAGACGCACGCCGCCTTCCTGGCAGCCTTCGGTGAAGAGCACATGCTTATCCGGGAAAAGCTCATGCACCTTCTCCACCTTGTCGAACTCCTCACCGCCGTACCAGTGGATTCCGGTTCCCCATACATACTGCGCTGCTTCCGGATCGGATAGAATCGGTGTCACGCGTTCGATCATAATATCCCGGTTGTGATCCCAGATGACGATGTTCACATCCTCCATTCCGGCCTCGCGCATCACCGGGCCGAGGTGGTTTTTGACGAAATCGCGTTCTTCTTCAGCAGTGTATACACAGGAGTCCCAAGTCTGGACTGCCGCCGGCTCATTCTGCACCGATACCGCCCAGACCGGAACGCCCTCTTTACGGTAAGCCTCGATGAATTTGGTATAATAGCGCGCCCAGACTGCAGCATATTCCGGCTTCAGCGAACCGCCGTTATTCATCTCCCCGTTCGTTTTCATCCAGGCCGGCGGGCTCCAAGGCGAAGCCAGCATCGTGAAAGGCCCGCCTTTGACCTCCATAGCATCCTTAATGAGCGGCAGGACCCACTGGTGATCATGCGAGATATCAAAGGTCGTAAGCTCCGTATCCTCATCCTGTACATAGGTATAGTTGCCGAGCGCGAAGTCACAGCTATGAATATGCACGCGGCCCATACTGTAATTCAGCCCGTCCACCGGGTGAAAATAACGCCGGATGACCTCTGCCCGTTTCTCCGGACTCATCCGGGACAAGGTATACGCAGCCGCTTCAGTGAAAGCGCCGCCAAAACCAATGATTGTTTGATACTCCTGCTCCGGCTGCAGCAGTATATCTGCTGTGGTACCGGGAATTCCCGCCTTGAACTGAATACCTTCCCTGGAGCTCAGACGATCTGCTGTATCTTTGGCGGTTACTACGGTTTGAACGGTTGGCATGTGGGTTCACTCCTTCATCATTTGAATTCGAAATAAAACGAAAGAAATCGAAACCGGTTTCGATTTTGCTGAAAAAAAATGCATTCCCGGTTGAACGCACTTTTATCTCTTGACCGGCGGTGCACAGGAATCTCTGACGATGATCTCTACAGGCAGAACCAGCGCCTCCTGATTTGTACGCGGCCCGTTCATCGAAGCCAGTAAAAGCTCCGCCGCCCGGGTACCCAGCAGCTCCGTGTTCTGGCGGACGGTGGTAAGCGCAGGGGTAACATATCCCGCAAGCTCAATATCATCATAACCCATGACTGAAATATCCTCCGGTACAGACAGGCCCTGATCCTTGGCAGCCATTACGGCACCCAGTGCAAGCAAGTCACCTGAAGCAAACACAGCAGTTGGCCGTTCCGGCAGCTCCAGCAAAGACTTCATTGCGCCGTAACCGTTCTCCAGAGAGTAGAATGCTCCCTCGGCAACATATTCGTCCGGCACCTCAAGACCCTGCTGCTCCATCGCCGCTCTGTACCCCAGCTCCCGCTGTTGTCCCGGATATGTATTCCCGCCTCCCGAAATATGGGCAATTCTGCGGTGTCCGAGCGATACCAGATATTCCACTGCCTGCAGTGCACCGGTCATATTATCCGAGCAGACCGTATGCGACAACGCCGTTTCGAAATCGAGAACCACTGTAGGAATATCACTCTCCAGAAGCTCCCGGAAATAAGGATCCTCATAATCGGAAAGGAACACTACAACCCCATCGACTCCGCGAATCCGGCAGTTCTCCAGATATCCGCTCTGCTTGCCGCCGACATCCTTCGAGATAAACATGAGGGCGTAACCCTTGGCTACGGCAACCTGCTTGAAGCTCTCAATAACCGCACTGAAGAAAGGATGGCGGATACCCGCTCCCGTGTTCTCCACAAACAGCACACCGATCGTCCAGGATTTCTTGGTCGTCAGTGTACGCGCATGCGCATTAGGAAGATATCCCATTTCCTGGGCGGTACGCAGTATTTCCTGCCGCGTCTTCTCCCGCACGTCAGAGTAGTTATTGAACGCCTTGGATACCGTGGTTGGTGAATAGCCGGTTCTTTTGGCAATATCGTATATGGTAGTCACTTCCGGTTCACTCCCGCGGCCCAAATGAAAGCCCTTTTATGTTCACTGTCATTCTAACTTCTTTCAGAACGGCCGTCCAGCATAAAATATCTCTGTACCGCAGGCAGCAGCGTAACGATCTGAACCAGCATGCCCAGAGACATGTAGAAAACATGAACAATACTGACTGTATCCATCATATACGTCTGCACCATAATCCAGATAATCTGGCCAAAGCCGATATAAAGCGAGAAGCTCCATGCTGCATGCAGCGCCTTAAACGGAGTGAGCGAATAGCCCCAAGACCACTCAGGCTGCTTAAAAAGACCATAGAGCACCATTAGCGGCAGCAGCCCAAAAATGACCAGCAGCAGAATGCCGGGAATTGCATAACTGTCAAAGGGCGATCTTTCCAGTATGGACGCCGGCATTCCAATCATTTCACCACTGGGATCGGCGAGCAGGACCAGCCCTCCGGCGACAGCTCCAAGGCCTAAGAATGCCTGAAGCACAAATAGCAGTCTTACGGCCCCGGGCTTTTTTTCACTAACGGTCATTCAGCTTCCTCCTCTCTGGTTCATAATTATTGTATTCCTATACAAGCCTCATCATCGATTTACGGCCTTACTTTGCGAGTTTACGGGTTTTTCCTCAAGACTGCGAAGAAGGATGTCACAGCCCTGGAGATTTGCGGCTTTTGGCGCATGCTGTGTGAATACCTGTGCTTTACGCTATACTATTATCAAATCGATGAAATCACATGGCGGTATACCGTAAATAAGTTTCTATTTCAAAATACAGAAGGGATTGGACAGTTGCGGCTGAGGGCCGTCCTGCCAAGTATACTTATGACTGAAACTATTCTTCCTCCATCCAAACAATGTGCCTATTGCCATCAGCTTAAGCCGCTCTCCGAATTCCGCAGACGTACAGGCAAGCGCTCCAAGGGTATCTCCCGGCGCGGAGCCTGCCGGGAATGCCGCAAGCTACGTGAAGCAGGGGCTGCGGCTGCGCCGCCGCGTGCAAGCGCGGCACCCGCACTGCCGGAGCGTCCGCCCGGCACAGGGACTGCCAAGCGGGATAAGACACTGGTCTCGATCTCTGCAGCGGGCTCCGGAGCTGCCAAACCGCCTGCTGCCTTGGGCCGTCAGCCTTCCTTGCCCGAACGTGCCAAGGAAGGCCGCGGCAGCGCGGGTACCTCCGGCCTCAAGGGCAAGTCCCGTCCGCGCAGTGCGGAAACGGGACGCACGATCCCCCAGCAGCGCGGACCGAAGCCCGATCCCCAGGATGCCTCTGCGCTCATCCCTTCAGGCAAGGGTATGATTCTGATGCGCGGGCACAGCGACAAAGGCCGGCGCTGGCATCAGGAGATTGATCTTGCGCTTGCGGTAACGCTTGTCCGGGAGCATGCCGCAGTTGTCGTGAACCGCCGTACAATCCGCCGCTTATACAGCAATAAGGATTTCCGCGCCTATATTCTGACCCGGGACCAGTATATCTGCTATTTCTGCGGCTTATACGGGGATACCATTGACCATCTGCTGCCCCGTGCCAAGGGCGGGCACACTACGCCGGACAACTGTGTCTGCGCCTGCAATTTATGTAATCAGACCAAGGCCGACCAGTATGTAGAGGAGTTCATGGGCCGTTAAGCAGGCTCATGATCCTGTACGCAAATCAAAAGGCGCCTCTTACCCCGGCGGCTGCCCAAGGGACACAGCCGCCCCGGCTCGCGGCGCTTCTTCATTCTTCTGTATACTGCTTAACCTGTAATGTTCTTGACCCGTCCTACCTGTCCGTCAGTCAGCCGCACTTTGATTCCGTGCGGATGGCGGGGCGAATTGGTCAGAATGTCTTTAACCGCGCCATGTGTGAGTTTGCCGGTCGCCTGATCCTGCTTCAGTACAATATCAACCTGAAGTCCGGGGCGGATATCCGCTCTAACTTGCCCGTTCATGTTCTTCTCCCCTTTCCGGAAATATCTTATATTCTTGTATTTAATCAATTCACTATGATCAATAAGGATGATGACAGCTATGGCCTTTGGCATTAACAGAGCAGAACTAGCCCGCTGGAAACAAGCGGTCTCCGCTGGTGAAATCGCGTTCCTTACGCATTACTGGCTGGACAAGCGTTTTCCTGACATCACCACAGTGACCAAGGTCGGGTGCAGTGATCTCCCCCGCCTGAGGGAGTGGTGCAGGAAGAACGGTCTTCCGCCGCAATATATTCATAACCGCCAGCCGTTCCCCCACTTCGACCTGATGGGACCGAAGCAGGAGGAAATCCTCCGGCGTGAGGGGCTGTGGGATCAGCTTGAACGGTTCCGTATGCTATAGCCCCGCAAAAATGGCTGACGTCCGAAAGCTCCCGCAGCTTATTTCTTGTTCCGTAAATCCTTCATAATCCGGCGGCCGGTTGGCGTCTGCGCCAGTCCGCCCCCCGCCGTCTCGCGGTGCTTCTCGGGCATGGCGGAGCCTACCTCCAGCATGACCTTGATCACTTCATCGGACGGTATCACACTGCGGACACCGGCCAGTGCCATATCGGCCGCAGCAAGTGCCGTGACGGCACCGAAGCCGTTACGGACAATACATGGAATCTCCACAAGTCCGCCTACCGGATCACAGATCAGCCCCAGTGTATTCTTCAGTGCCAGCCCTACGGCATGCACGGCTTGCGCCGGTGTGCCGCCGCGCATTTCAGTCAAGGCCCCTGCCGCCATCCCGATGGCTGAGCCGACCTCGGCCTGACAGCCGCCTTCCGCTCCCGATACAAAGGAATTGTTGGCAATAACATACCCGATGGCTCCAGCCGCGAACAGGCCGGTAACCATATAGTCATCATCCCAGCCGAAGCGCTCCTGACAGCTCAGGAACACCCCGGGAATGATTCCGCAGGAGCCTGCGGTCGGCGTAGCGATAATCCGCCCCATGGAAGCATTCACTTCCGAAACCGCAAGAGCATACGCCATGGCCTGGCCGGCAGGACCGCCAAGGCAAGGTTCATCCGCTGCATTGTAAGCAGCCACACGCTGGGCGTCAAGTCCTGTCAGGCCGCTGCGCGAGGTGGTGTCTTCATGCATGCCGCGGTGCACCGCTTCCTTCATTACGCCGTAATACTGGCTCATGGTAGCGAACTCCTGCTCCTTGGAACGTCCAGACTCCGCGCTCTGCTCCTCAAGCATCAGAGCGCCGATTCCCAGACCCCGCTCTTCACATAATACAGCCAGCTGGCTGAGTGTTTGAAAATTCATGATGTAATGTCCTTTCCTTTCTGCTCATGTGCCTGTTCATTCAAATCGACGACTTTCACGGACTTCACAGCCGGCAGCGCCCGCAAATTCCGCAGCAGCTCCGGTGTAGCGGCTTCATCCAGCTCCAGCACCGTCAAGGCTGCTCCGCTGCGGTTCTTGCGGTCCAGCGACATATGTCCAATATTGCACTGGCCCTGCCGCATTACATCCGTAACGCTGGCCAGTACGCCCAGATAGTCCATATGATTAATCAGCACAGTTGGATACATGCCGGTAAGCTTCACGCCAAATCCGTCAATATCAACAATTTCGATATTGCCGCCGCCGATCGAAATCCCGGTAAGCATCAGCTCT
This sequence comes from Paenibacillus sp. FSL H8-0259, assembly GCF_037963255.1. Classification (NCBI taxonomy): domain Bacteria; kingdom Bacillati; phylum Bacillota; class Bacilli; order Caryophanales; family Paenibacillaceae; genus Paenibacillus; species Paenibacillus sp. FSL H8-0259. The sequence continues at coordinate 537,138 of NZ_CP150147.1, read as the reverse complement.
GTGCCGCTCTCGCTGCCGGTAAGCCGCAAGCGGACCGTATTGGGATGGGGGAACAAGCCCGTCCCCTGACCGAAGGAAACCTCCATTCCGGCTTCGGCAGCAAGCTCTATGGAATCCGGCAGCCGGTGGTCATCGGTCGTAAAGTCCAGCAGACCTCCGGCGATAGCCCGGTCTGTTCCATGTCCCTGATACGTGGCCGCAAAAGAACCGAAGAACGTGACTTCTGCCGTACGCGGCAATTCACCGAGCACCTGGCGTGCCGCTCTGCCGATCCGCGCCGCCCCCGCTGTATGCGAACTGGAAGGTCCGACCATCGCCGGACCGATAATTGAGAATACATCTTTAAACCGCATCGCTCAGGTCTCCCGCTATCAAAATTCGACATTGCACATAGAATAGTGCAAGTCATTTGTAAAGCTCCTATATATTATACTGCGTCCGGACAAAAGCTACACTATTACATTGTTTGTGACCTATCAGCTGTTCCGCGAGAACAGTACAAGGCCATCCCGCTCCTGCCAGCCGGTGCCTGACCAGAAGCTGCGGCCCAGAGCGTTATGCCCGATGACCATCAGATGGCATTTACTGATGCCTTCCTCCCGCAGTCTCTCCAGGCAGCGTGTGACCATCTCACGCCCGGCACCCTTACCCCGGCTGCTGCTGCTGACAGCCACATGATACATATATCCTCTGCGTCCGTCATGTCCGCACACCGCTGTACCCGCAAGTGTACCGTCCTCATCCACACACACCTGGCTGATTCCCGGATTACGCTCCAGATAACGGATAATTTCCCCGCGCGAGTCCGCTTCACTAAGACCCATCCCGTCCGTATTCTTCCATAATTGATAAGCTGCCTCGTAATCATCGGCTGTCATTGTTCTGTATAGCATTAGTTATTCTCTCCATTTCTAAGTTTTTAGTATGTAAAGTTAAGAGCGTCTTAAGGATCACCCAGAAGAGGACTGCGGCGCACGCTTTTCTGGGCGCATGCATACCAATATACGGAGAGCCAACAGGCAAGGAGGAGTATCACCCGATGAATCCCGTTTACCCCTATTACGGAGAAAAGACGGTATGCCGCGTGCAGCCTATCGCCTTCCCCCCACAGCATCAGGACCGCCAGCCGGGGCTGGAGAGTCTGATGAATCCGCGTCCGATCAGCGAGAACCCCGAGAGCAGCAGCGGCAGGCTCAAAGGAAAGGTTGCCCTGATTACCGGCGGAGACAGCGGCATTGGAAGAGCAGCCGCCATCGCTTTTGCCAAAGAAGGGGCAGATATTGCCATCGCTTACTTGGACGAAGCTTCTGATGCCGCAGCTACGCAGCACCGGATAGAAGAGCTTGGACGCCGCTGCCTGCGGATTGAGACGGATCTGCGCTATAAAGAGTGCTGCTTCGAAGCGGTGGAGCACACCGTGCGGACCTTCGGCAAGCTCGACATTCTGGTGAATAACCACGCCGTCCAATATCCGCAGAAGAGCATTCTGGATATCACAGAGGAGCAGCTGTACCAGACCTACCGCACCAATATCTTCCCTTTCTTCTTCCTGACCCAGGCCGCACTCCCGCATCTGCACAAAGGAAGCTGCATTATTAACACCGCCTCCATTACCGCTTACCAGGGCAACAAGGAGCTCATTGACTATTCCTCCACCAAAGGCGCCGTTGTCTCGTTCACCCGCTCTCTGGCTCTTTCACTGGCGGACAGCGGCATCCGCGTCAACAGTGTAGCTCCCGGTCCGGTATGGACACCGCTGATTCCTTCCAGCTATTCCGCTGAAGAGGTCAGTGTATTCGGCACAGACACCCCGTTCAAGCGGGCGGCACAGCCCTATGAGCTGGCAGGAGCCTATGTCTATCTGGCCAGCCCTGATGCTTCCTATGTAACAGGCACCTGTATTCATGTTAACGGAGGGGACATGGTTACAAGCTGATTCATGCGCCGGATTCGTCCGGTCATTCCGGCCGTGCTCTTCACCCACCCCGAAAGGATGTTAAGCGATGACCACACATAAGGATTATGATCTGCCTTCTGTCCGCCTGACTGCGGGCATGTACGCACTGACCAAGCTGTCGGCCGCCGGACTGACCTTTATTCTCGTTTCCCTGTTTATGCTCGGCCATGGCTACGAAGGCGGAGTGCCGGATGGCTGGCCGGTATCGGTGCCGTATGCCATCTACGCTTACGGCTTACCGGCAGCGATACTTGCCGATGCCCTGCTGCGCATGTTCCGGTCCACTTCGCTCAGTCCGGCCCTGGTGTTATACGCCGTAGCCGGCTTTGGAGCCGGCCTGTGGCTGGCTTCTGAGCAAGGCGGCGATGCAATGACCAGCGGTCTTGCCGGACTTGTAGTGCTGCTGTTGTTCCGGTTCGCCCAGATTGCCGGCGAACGCTACCCGCTCCTGCTTCCCTTCTTCGCCTTGTTTATTCCGCTGCTCTGCCTGGTCTTGTTCTGATACAGTGCTTCCGCAGGCAGAGCTGTAACACTAATCCATTCAGGGCAGAGCAGTGCTACCCTTAGACTCGCACTGGCGCAGCAGAAGCGGCAGGATCACGGGTATGGTGTATAGATAATGAGCCGCAGCAGCTCCGGAGTTACGATTCACAGCGCCTCAATAATATCCCCGGCGATCAAGGCCGCCGGGTTATCCCGTTTCCGGGCGGCACGTTCTCCCGCCAGCCCGTGGAGATAGACCCCAAAGGCTGCCGCCTGTGCAGTATCCAGGCCCTGGGCCAGCAGGCCGGAGATGATTCCGGTCAGCACATCCCCCGCGCCGCCGGTTCCCATACCCGGATGACCCGTGATGTTCACATAAGCCTGTCCTTCGGGCGTTGCTATGACTGTATGGGCTCCCTTAAGCACCAGGATCACGCCGTGCGCTGCGGCATAAGACAGCGCCAGTCCGATCCGGTCACGCTGCACCCGGGCCGTTGAAGTCCCTGCCAGCCGGGCCATCTCCCCGGGATGCGGGGTCAGAATTACCGGATGGCGGCGGGTCCAGGACCCGTAATCGGCATCCGCCAGTATATTCAGCGCATCCGCATCGAGAATCAGGGGAGACTCCGTCTCCTCCCAAAGCCTGCGGAGCCAATCCGTATCTCCTTCGAACCGGCCAAGACCGGGACCGACAGCCATACAATCGCGGCTTCCGCTTAGCTGCAGCACTTCAGCCGCCGTACCGGCATTCCATTCCCCGTCGCCGCCGGATACCGGGGCCAGCATCAGCTCAGGTGCGCAGCCGATCACATAGGGCAGCAGCTTATCCGGCAGCGCCCACGTCACCAGCCCGCAGCCGGCGCGCAGCGCAGCGCGGGCGCACAGCAGGCCGGCGCCGCTCATGCGCAGGCTTCCTGCTGCCAGCAGGACATGCCCGTAAGTGCCCTTGTGGCCTTCGGGCGAACGGCGGCGCGACACGTCGACCTGCAGACGTGTCCGCAGCACTTCCGGCGTCAGCAGGCTGACCGGGACGCCGCTCTCACGCGCCAGGGCAGCGGGGATGCCGATGGAGCGGACCACCACCTGCCCGGCTGCTCCGGCGCCGGGATACTGCAGCAGCCCGCGTTTGAGGAACGCGAGGCAGACGGTCACCGTCGCATGAATGCAGGGCTCATGCGTCTCGCCCGTGTCCGCGTCCAGCCCGCTGGGGATGTCCGCGGATACAATAGGCCTGCCGCTGGCGTTCGCAGCGGCAATCAGCTCCGCATAGGCACCGCGCGGGGCGCCCGCGCTGCCTGTGCCGAGCAGCGCATCTACGATGCCGCTGCATGCGGCAAGGTCCACAGCATCCCTGCCGTAGACTGCGGCAGGGATGCCCATGGCTGCAGCGGCATCCCGCTGCAGCGCGGCTTCGCCGGCCAGCGACTCCGGCGCGGCCGCGTACACCAGCGTGACGGCGATGCCGGCCTCACGCAGGTGCCTGGCGGCGGCGAGCCCGTCGCCGCCGTTGTTGCCTTTGCCGGCGAGGACGAGCCAGTGCTCGCCGCCGGCAGCGGTAAGCGTCAGCGCCGGGTCGGCGCTGACAGAGAAGCCCGGCGGCTGGATCGCCGGCCCGCCGGCCGCATAGCTCTGCGTTCCTTCGCCTCCGCCGCCCACCGTGCCCGCTCCATAGCTCTGCGTTCCTCCTCTTCCACCGCCCGCGCTGCCCACGGATCCTGCCCCGTAGCATCGCCCCTCTGCATCCGTGCTCCCTATGCCGCCGCCCACGCCTGCCGCATAGCTCTGCGTTCCTTCGCTTTCACCACCGGCCAGGCCCGCTCCATAGCTCTGCGTTCCTCTGCCTCCGCCGCCCACCGCGCCCGCTCCATAGCTCTGCGTTCCTCTGCCTCCGCCGCCCACCGCGCCCGCTCCATAGCTCTGCGTTCCTCTGCCCACGCCGCCCACGGCTCCTGCACCGAAGCTTCGCTCCTCTGCGTCTGCACTCCCTGTGCCACCGCCCGCGCCTGCCCCCCGCCGCCGGCACAATGCGATGACCTCCTCGGCAATCGCCCGCCCGGCGTTCTCCATCAGCGCGATGGCCGGAATTCCCAGCCGCTCAATCGTTTCGCGGTCGAATGCCCGCATCTCCTCCGCAGTTACCACATCCATAGCCAAGCCCCCCTTTAGTTGCTTCGATTGTACCCAGTACTATAGAATCAGGCAAATTGCAGACTTTGACACATCCTCATCCGGCTAAGGTGCCCGGAATGACAGCAAAAAGCCCTCCTGAGCGTTCAAGAGGACGGGCTTTAAGCTTACGAAGCCTGCATTCTAGGCCGCTTTATTTCCTGACAAGCTTAATCTGCATCTATTAATACCCCACTGTAAAACGGGTCTTGCTGAAATTGCCTTCCTCCAGCTCATCGATAACCGCTACCGCGAAATCCTGGATGCTGATGCTGCTCCGCCCGTTCTCGTCCACAATTAGACGGTCCAGACCAATCCGGAACTGGCCGGTCCGGCGTCCGGCGATAATGGCAGCAGGCGGACTCAGGTACGTGTAATCCATCTCTGACCCTCTGTAGATTTCATAGGCATTGGCGTGAGCCGACGCAAGCGGACGGAAGTTCTCCGGGAAATCAGCCGTGTCCATCAGCCACTCCCCCGTTTCCGTCTTCAGGCTGCCTGCCCCGCCGATAACGATCAGGCGCTGGAGCCCGGCGGCACGCATCCCTGTCAGCAGGGAATCCGCCGCCTGCAGCAGATCATTCTCATGCCCCGGCGCCGGTCCGAATGCGCTGATAACCTCTTCATGTCCGTGCAGAGCTGCCGTTACCGTGGCGGGGTCCAGCAGGTCGGCTGCAACAACCTTAAGCCGGTCATGCTGAATACTGAAGGCTTCCGGTTTGCGGACGGCAGCGGTAACCTCATGTTTTCTTTTTAACGCTTCTTCTACAATCGCACTTCCGATCTTACCCGATGCACCAAATACTACGATATCCATTCTCTTGTTGCCTCACTTTCGTATTTGTTTGCAGCCCTGATCCTCTTTTCATCATGAACGCCGCAGGAACATCCCCTGAGAATCCGGCAGGACCGGTGCGAATCCATATTGGGCATACAGCCTTGAGGCTTCCCCGTCAGCAATGAGACTAATATACGCCTTGTCCGGCACGGTATCCAGAAACCGGCGGATTTCCCGCATAATTATTTTCCCCAGACCCTGCCCCTGAAAGGAAGGCTTCACGGCAATATCGGTCACCTGAAAAAAACAGCCCCCGTCCCCGATTACCCGTCCCATTCCAGCCAATATATCTCCTTCATACAAGGTTACAGCAAACGCGGAGCGGGGCAGCCCGATTCCGGCTCCCTCCACACTCATGGGACTAAGCCCGGCTTCCAGCCGCAGGGCCAGGTATTGCTCCACTGTTGGCAGCTCATGCCGGATATCCGGCTGCAATGTCTTGTCCATACATTATCCCCTCTTGTCATGATTATCCGCCTGCACGCGGACACTCCTGTTAACCTGTTACCAATATATATGACTGCAAGGTTTCGAGGCAAGGCAGCGCCTATCTTATCCGGAAAAATGAAACGTCCCGCCTCCCCCCGGCGTACAATTACTCAGAAATACAAACGGTTCTGCATCTGTTGCCGGCACAGGGTTATTCTTAGCCCGTATCCTTGGGTAAACTGTGGAATAGGATCTTTATAAGACTACTTGGAAGGCTGGTGGAGTTATTATGTCTCCGATAGGGAAATTATTCAAATGGGGAACTTTCGCTTATGAGGCTTTTCTGGCACTGCCGTTCATCGGCGGGGCATTTGTCGTAGCCAATGCCTGGGTACCGCTGGGGGTTGCTTTTCTGCTCCATGCCGTAGCTGTAATTATTCTGCTGAGAGAACGCGGATCTATCATCGGTAACGCAGTTGGTATCGTCACCTCGGTGGTCGGTTTGATTCCTTTTGTCGGCTGGATTATGCATGCCATCACTGCCCTCATCCTGCTGGTGGAGGGAATCAGCGGATCACGGCGCAACACACGCTACTAAAGTAAAGCTTACACTAATGTCCCGGCATACAAAAGGGGTACCTCATTCAGCCATTTCCAGGCTTGTGAGATACCCCTTTTTTCTGTTCACGGAAATGTATGATCATTTATCAGTGCACTACAGATTGCTATCCTCGTCCCGCAGAACGGGAATCGGTCCGCCGGCTTCCGGTTTCTCCACTATAACGTGCATTTGCTGTGCTGTTCTCGAAACGTTTGCGCTCTGTGCGCTCCATCTGTACGATTTGACCTTCATGCACCACAATATGCAATGAGCCGAACTCCATATCGTCGAGAAGTTCCGTTATCCGCGCAAGCCATACCTCATCCACTTTCAGTGGTTTAGCCATTCTCCAGCCTCCCTTTCCCCGGACAGGGGAGTATCTCCGCCTAAATCCCGTTATTCCGTAATTACCACCTTGTATACTATGAATTAACTTAGCACGGACCCCAAGGACTGTCAATGAGCATTTTTACGTAAAAGCAGGCTCTTGACCATCATCGTCACCAGGGCCAGCAGGAGCAACAGGGAGGCAACGGCGAAGGATGCCGAAAATTGATATTCGTTGTACAGAATCTCGACATGAAGCGGTAGGGTATTCGTCTCTCCCCGGATATGCCCGGATACCACGGATACCGCGCCGAACTCCCCCATTGCCCGTGCATTACAGAGAATAATGCCGTACAGCAGACCCCACTTGATATTGGGCAGCGTCACGCGCCAGAAAATCTGCCAGCCGTGCGCACCTAGCGTAATGGCCGCTTCCTCCTCCTGTGTGCCCTGCTCCTCCATCAGCGGAATCAGCTCGCGCGCCACAAAAGGGAAGGTGATAAACAGCGTAGCCAGCACAATACCCGGCAAAGCAAAAACAATCTTGATATCGTGATTGCTCAGCCAAGGACCGAACCAGCCATGCGAGCCGAATACCAGAATAAAGATCAACCCGCCAATTACCGGCGATACGGCAAATGGCAGATCGATCAGCGTAATCAGAAAGCCCTTGCCGCGAAAACGGAACTTGGTCACTGCCCACGCCGCCGTTACACCAAAGATCGTATTCAGCGGAACGGTAATGGCCGCGACCAGCAGGGTCAGCTTCAGCGCCGAGGCGGCATCCGGATCGGTCAGCGCAGCCCAGTAGACATCCAGCCCCCGCTTCAGCGACTCCACCAGCACGATAATCAGCGGCAGGGCAATCAGCCAGAGCAATACAAGTCCGGCAAGGGAAATGAGCACCCATTTCACCGCTTTGGATTCAGTCGTCCGGGGGGACGACACGCTTTTTCGCGGTGCGGGGACATGTAAGGGAACCGTACCGGCCATTTTTATTCCTCCTAAAAGTTTTATGAAGCTCCGCTCCTCGATAAACATCGCAATAAAACTCGCTTCGGAAGCATTCACTTAAGTTTTGTTAGCATAGGCATCTTGAATGGCCGCCGTTGTCCAGATTTCCTGAATCCTTAACGCGAGCTCTTCCGCGCCCAGTGCTGGAGGCTGTTGATGACCAGCAGCATCAGGAAGGAGATTAGCAGCAGCAGCAGCGCCACCGCTGTTGCTCCGGCATAATCGAACTGCTCCAGCTTGGACATGATGAGAAGCGGAGCAATCTCCGTACGCATTGGCATATTGCCGGAGATAAATACAACGGAGCCGTATTCGCCGATGCCCCGGGCAAAAGCCAATGCAAAGCCCGTAAGCAGCGGCGGGAACAGCTCCGGCATAACGATCCGCACGAAGGTCCGCCAGCGTCCCGCTCCCAGTGTGGCCGATGCCTCTTCCATATCCCTGTCCAGATCCTCCAGCACGGGCTGAACCGTGCGGACCACAAAGGGAATGCCGATAAACATCAGCGCCAGCGTAATGCCAAGCGGCGTGAAGGCTACCCGGAGGCCCAGCGGCTCCAGCAGGGAGCCGATCCAGCCGTTCTGGGAATAAAGTGCGGTCAGTGACACACCCGCTACAGCTGTAGGGAGCGCGAACGGCAGATCGATCAGGGCGTCGAATAGCCTATTGCCCGGAAATTCATAGCGTACCAGCACCCAGGCCAGCAGCAGCCCCAGAACAGCATCGATCAGGGCTGCTGCTGCCGCTGTACTCAGACTGACCCGATAGGAGGCCAGGACACGGGCATCCGTAGCCACATCCCAGAACTTAGCCCAGCTGAGTCCCGTCGAATTGAAGAGCAGCGCTGACAGCGGCAGCAGAACGACAAGACTCAGATACAATACGCTGAACCCCATCGTAATTCCGAAACCCGGCAGAAGCCTGCGCCGTGACACAGCCCCCGCAGCAGCTTTAGTGGTGACATTCATTTGCCCATTCATCCTTTCCTGCCTTCGGCTCGTTGGCCGATCAGCAACCGGGCGGGACCCCGCCTGCAAAATTCGCCTTACCTGTTCTGCTCAGCTCCATCCCGGAACTGGCTATCAGCTGCCCGGCACGTAGATTTTGTCGAAGATTCCGCCATCATTAAAGTGCTTCTCCTGGGTTTCCTTCCAGGTTCCGAATTTGTCCGCCAGTGTGAACAGCTTGATCTCAGGGAATTGGTCCTTGTACTGTTCCTTCACACTTTCCAGAGTCGGGCGGTAATAGTTCTCGGCGGCGATTTCCTGGCCTTCCTCGGTGTACAGGTATTTCAGATAAGCATCTGCGACCTCACGGGTGCCTCTCTTGTCGACAACTTTATCCACCACGGCTACCGGCGGCTCGGCCAGAATGCTCTCCGACGGATTTACAATCTCGAATTTATCCGGACCCAGCTCCTTGATCGACAGGTAGGCTTCATTCTCCCAGGCGATCAGCACGTCACCGATTCCGCGTTCCACGAAGGTAGTTGTAGAGCCGCGCGCCCCGGTGTCCAGTACGGGTACATTTTTGAACAGCTTCTGTACGAACTCCTGAGCCTTGGCTTCATCGTTATTATTCTGGTCAAGCGCATATCCCCAGGCTGCCAGGTAGTTCCAGCGCGCACCGCCGGAAGTCTTAGGGTTCGGAGTGATCACTTCTACATCGTCCTTGAGCAGATCCGGCCAGTCCTTGATGCCTTTCGGGTTGCCTTTACGCACAAGGAATACGATGGTGGAAGTATACGGGGAGCTGTTATGCTCATATTTACTCTGCCAGTCCGCGCCGATAAGACCCGTTTCCTGAAGAGCATCAATGTCATATCCGAGCGCCAGCGTAACTACATCTGCTTCCAGACCGTCGAGTACAGCCCGGCTCTGCTTGCCTGATCCGCCATGCGATTGCTTGATCGTAACCTTCTGGCCTGTCTCCTGCTCCCAGTAAGCGGCGAATGCCTTGTTATAATTCTCATATAGTTCACGTGTAGGGTCGTAGGACACATTCAGCAGCTCGACCGGATCTTTGGCTGGAGCCTTTGTTGCCTCCGGTGTAGCCGCCGTATTCGCAGCCGCCTCTGTTGCCGCAGGAGCCTCTGTTGCTGCGCCCGCACTGTTACCTGCATTGTTGTTGCCGCAAGCAGTAAGCCCTGCCGTCAATAATAGTGTGAAACCGGCGATAAGCCCCTTCTTGATCCCTTTCTTCATCACAAACCACTCCCCCATAATGTTCTTGTAATTGCATTATCATTGTGAATTTCTTGTTGGTTGGATTTCCGTCAAAAAAAGACGCAGGAAAGCCCACTTGCGGCTGGTCAAACCGGTCCTATGGACGCGTATCTGCGAGCCTGAAGCAGGCGTTCCTCCGTCTGTACGGTAAGAACTTATTTGATTATTCCTACCCATTTAGTAGGTTATACAGACATAATACTGAATGCCCTGCGCGCTGTCAAACCTTTTTTTCAATTTGGATGAAAGATGGCTCTATTCCGCCCGGCGGCAGCAAGTGGCGGCCGTTCCTGTAAGACCCACTTGTTATTGATGTCTTAAAGTAATATTATTGCTACATCTTATAGGTCGAATTACTAGATATAAGTTGAATTACTAGAGATGAGTTCTGCCGGATTTCTGCAGCCTCTATTTGCCACAAATTGTCGGGGGAAACTATTATGGGAATGGATTTGGAGTATGTACCCGCACAGCAGGGACCACGCCTGCACAGGCGCATACTCAGGGAAATGGGAAGACGCAGCTTAGAAACGTACCGGTATGATACAGCATTATGGAGGATTGCACTCTGCGGTCCTTGGATTCTATGCATTCTGGCCTTTACTATAGCGGTTATGGGCATTCCTACAGGGCTTGGGAGCGCAGCGGATATTATACTGGCTGCCGGTGCGGGAACCCTTGTAATGGCGCTGGCCGGCAACCTGCTGGCTCTACTGCTCTCATTAACCGGACTGCGCATTCCGCGGCTGTTCACGGGCTCTTGGCTCAGTGCACTGAGCGCCGTGCTGCTTATTCTGTATTACGCCGATCTGGAGCTTGAGGCTGCAGCAGCCATCGCTGGTATCACAGCTGTGGCCGGGGGGCTGGGAGGTCTTGCAGCCGGTCTGCTGCGGACGCGGAGAACCCTCACCGGCGGGCTTCTGGCAGCGGTTCTTGTCCTGACCCCCTTGGCATTGGCCTATGGGACGGGAAGCAGCCCTGCTCCCTCCCCATCGGTTAAGACATTGGCTGCGGATGGAGAGGTTCTTCCTGCGGCGGCGGCTGATCCCGGACAGCCGGGGGACTATACGTTCCACAGCTTCACCTATGGGAGCGGCCAGGACCTGCACCGTACAGAGTATGGCGCGGATGCCGCGCTCCTCTCTGCTTCTGTGGATGCTACGGAATTCATCAAATCATGGCCTGCGCTGCGTACCTTATTCTGGGGATTCGATCCCGGAGCGCTTCCTCTGAATGCCCGGGTCTGGATGCCTGACGGTGACGGGCCTTATCCCCTCGTGCTTATGGTGCATGGCAACCATATGATGGAGGATTATTCCGAGGGCGGATACGCCTATCTCGGGGAACTGCTGGCCAGCCGGGGATTTATCGCCGTCTCGCTGGATGAGAACTTCCTGAATTATTCTGCGTGGTCCGGCATTCCGGATAATGACTTCCAGGTGCGGACCTGGATGATTCTGAAGCATCTGCAGCAGATCGCAAGCTTCGCGGAGCAATCCGGCACACCCTTCTATCAGAAGGTCGATTATGACCAGACTGCATTGCTGGGCCATAGCCGCGGCGGTCAGGCTGTAGCCATGGCTGCGGATGCCTCGCGCTGGTTCACCGGTGATCCGGCACTGGCGGCAACGAAGCAGTTCAACATCACTTCCGTTATTGCGCTGGCTCCTACGGATAAAGCCATTGACAGCAAACAGGCCAGTCTGGTGGATGTGAACTATCTGACGCTGCAGGGCGCCCGTGACGGCGATGTGCATGACTTCTACGGGGACCGGCAGTATATGCGTGCTTCCTACACCGGCAGCACTCCGGCTTTCAAAAGCTCGCTCTACATTGCCGATGCCAATCACAGCCAGTTCAACACAGACTGGGGGCTGTTTGACCAGGCACTGCCGACGGGGCTGTTCCTGAAACGTACAGATATAATGGATGGTGGTGACCAGCGGCAGATTGCCAAGATCTATGTCTCTGCATTTCTGGAGACTACGCTGCACGGGAAGAAGGAATATCAGCAATTGTTCCGTGATTACCGCAGCGGTGCGCAGTGGCTGCCGAATACCGCCTATTATAACCGGTTCCAGAGCGGGACTTACCTTACGGTAGCGAACTACGAGGAAGACCGCAAAAGAAATACGGTGAAGGGCGGCACTGCCACTGCTGAAGGCCTCACCTGGAGCGAAGAAGCAGCCAAGGACCGCGAGTCCAAGAATAAACCTTCATACGGTATTCTGCTGGAGCGCGGCAGCACCGCTCAGAACCAGGCTGGAGCTGGTGATGCGGATGCTGGTGCGGATGCGGTTGAAGCCTCCTACAAGATTAAGCTTAGTGAATCACTCACCCGTAATCTTGCCGCTTCCGCCGCAGAGGGCTTAGCCTTCTCCTTGGCTAACCTTAATTCCGACGCTGATGACGCAGAGGATGCGGCTGCACCCTCTGCGGGCGCTCTCTCCCCCGATGTGGAGGTGGAGCTGACCGACAGCAATGAGGTCACGGCACGGCTGCCCCTGGATGAGGTAATGGAGATTCTGCCATTGCCCCAGACCGAATTCACGATCAGCCCATGGCTGGAGGAGCGGATCAGCGACGGCAAGTTCGGCGACCGCTCGGAAGCCGTCTTCCAGACCTATGAGCTGCCCTTTGAGCTGTTCCTTGAAGAAGAGCCAGCGCTTGATCCGGACAAGCTGACCGAAATCACCTTCTACCTGCAAGGGGAAGATGACAAGATTATGCTGGATGACATCGGCTTCTATGAGCGTGATGACCAGCTGGGGATGCAGTAAAGAGCATGCTCAGATGATAAAATTACTGTTCCGTGTGACTTGTGCCACAAGGGTATATAATGAGCCCAAACGAAGAACGTCCCAGACTGCCAGCGGGCAGAGGGACGTTCTTTTGGCGTGAACCCGGAAAAGGCAAATCCTTATTCTTATTCTTAAGCCCACTTTCTATAGATAAGTCCATTGGCTTAAATGTTGTATGAATTACAACTTAGATCCACAGATGGCGGCGTAATCCGCTCTATCAAACAGCCACTACACAGACCGGAGACGGAATCTCCAGTTCATTACCTGTAGGAATCAGCCGGCCGCTCTCACTGTCGATCCTGAAGGATACGATATTGCCGCTGTTCTGGTTAGCAGCGAGCAGCATGCCGCTGATAATGGCGAAATTCCGCGGTGTCCGGCCGCCGGAGATGACCCAATCCTCCGCTTCCAGCAGACCTGTCGCATTATCAATATGGAACAGGGCGATGCTGTCATGTCCCCGGTTCGATACGTACAGGTATCTTCCGCATGGGGAGACGTGAATATCCGCCGCTGTATCATCACTTCCGGCCGTGTAATGCTCAGGAAGCGAGCTGACATTCTGCAGGATCTTGAGGTTGCCCTGCTGCTCGTCATCCGCAAATACGGTAACCGTATTATTCAATTCATTCACCAGATAGATCCATTGCCGTGAAGGATGTACAGCCAGATGACGCGGCCCCGAGCCCGGCGGCAGATCCACTTCGCGGTGGGTGACCAGCTTGCCCTCCTCCACGCGGTAGAACACAATCTGATCCAGTCCGAGATCGCAGACCAGCACATGATCCCCGGTTTTATCGGGAATAACGGAATGCGGATGAGGCGCATCCTGACGGTCTGCACGGATTCCTGAACCTTCATGCTTAACCTGGGAGGACATGTCCTGCAGCGAGCCGTCACTGTTCAGCGGGAATACATTCACATTTCCTCCCGTATAATTAGATACGAATATGTAATCTCCTTGCGGAGCCACGGAAACATAACACGGCGCACCGCCTCCGGTAGCTCTGCTGCCCAGCGGGCGCAGCGCTTTGCTGCCGGATTCAATGGCGTAGGCGTGCACCTGGCCTTCATCCTGTTCACTTACCGCATATAATACGGTTCCCGCTGCATTTACAGCCAGATAGGAGGGATTCTCAATTCCGCGGGTGCCGCCCATAATTCTCATTTCGCCCGTTTCCTTATCCAGCGCCCCCAACAGGATGGCTTCTTCCTTCTCACTACTATAGGTTCCGATATAGAACAACACTTCATTAGGCTGGTGCATAGCAACGGCTCCTTTATTGTATAGTGTACAAATATATAACCTGCACAGCGGTGTTTTCACTCAGCTGATCTCCGCAAAATTTACTATAACATGTTTATGTACCCAAGACATTACCAGGCTTAAACAGCATAAATATGGATACAATAGAATACTAATTCTAAGTGTGCAAGCAATATTTGACACTTGGTTTAAACGTCTTGCAGAAGGTTAATAGTAACCATCGAAGATAACAAACACAAAGGAGCTGAAGAATAATGAGTTTATTATGGATGTTGATTGTTGGTGGCGTGATTGGTTGGCTGGCTGGCCTGATTATGGGCAGAGATATTCCGGGTGGCATTATCGGCAACATTATCGCCGGTATTCTGGGTTCATGGCTCGGCGGCATGCTGCTGGGAAGCTGGGGACCTAAGATCAGCGACTACTATGTCTTCCCTTCATTGATTGGTGCCGTAGTTCTGATCTTCATCGTCAGCCTGATCCTGCGTTCGGTTGGCGGACGTAGCCGTTCTTAAGCCCTATGGCAGCATTCATAGCTGAAGCTGCTGAAATACACTTATCAAGCAAACCCGCCAGGGTTAACCCTGGCGGGTTTGCTGTGTGGGCCATCCAGGGGCCGCCTTCACCACGGCCGGTGATCCATTCTGAATTGGATCTTTTTTCTGCTATAATGAAGAAATAAGTGACCCAAATCACAGAGAGGAAAGTGAATCATGGGCAATATCAACCCCTCACTTCTGCATGTGGGCTCCACGCTGGGAGCCGTGTTCATGGCGCTGATGGTTATTTTTATCCGCCTGAAGGCTAGTGCCCGTCCGGTAACCGTCCGCAAAATATGGATTCCGCCGCTTGGCATGTCCACCGGATTCGCCATGTTTGTAGTCCCGGAAGTCAGATTTCCCTGGTGGTGGGCTGTTGCAGCTTTCCTGGTCGGCTGGTTTATCTTCGCCTATCCGCTAATGCGCAGCACCCGGTTCGAGGAACGGGAAGGACAGATTTATGCCCAGCGCTCCAAGAGCTTCGCCTTCATTCTGCTTGGACTGCTGCTGATCCGCACCCTTCTCCATGAGTTTATCAATCAATATGTATCCGTCCCGCAATCCGGCGGATTATTCTTTATTCTGGCCTTTGGCATGATTCTCCACTGGAGAGTGTTCATGTATAAGCACTACACCCGGATGCTGCCTGCAGAGGCCCAAATACCACAGACCAGAGGGTAAGCAGGATACATACATCCTGGACAGCAGGGTGGAAACGGCTTTGCCGTCTTGTTCAAAGAGCGGTCACGTTTCAGCGGGAAGTATAAGGATGATTCGTGGAATGACACTTATACATCCTTATATTCACAAACAGGGGGTGTCTCAAACAGCCATGATCATGACTGCTTGGGACATCCCCTTTCATATTTAATAGGCGCCGGGCTTTCTGCATGGTTCTTAACAGCCCGGATCACATAATAATTATAGCAGTGAAGCAGTATAAGGCTAGACCGCCATATTTCTAACCTCCGATGTCAATTGTGTCGAAAAACGGGCAGGCGACGCATGACTTTTTCAACTTCATGTCAGGTAACTTCCGATAAGATCAGTTAGAATAAAAGCATACTTCTAGAGAGTGGGGACAAGGCAATTGAAAAGTAAATCGAGAAAAGTGGCAATCGTCGGCTCTGGTATGGTAGGTTCCAGCTGCGCCTACTCCATGGTTAATCAGGCCATCTGCGATGAGATCATGATGATCGACCGCACCTACGACCGTGCCATGGCACAAGCGCTTGACCTCTCGCACTGCATGGATTTCACCGGAACACGTACTAAGGTGTACGCAGGCACCTCCAGCGATTGCGCCGGGATGGATGTCGTCATTCTGACGGCAGGCGCCAATCCCAAACCAGGGCAGACCCGGCTGGATGTGCTGGATGCCGCCGCTGTTATTACCAGGGAGATTGTTACCGAAATTATGGCTGGAGGTTTCGACGGTATCTTTGTCGTAGCCGCGAACCCCGTTGATATTGTCACCTATATGGTATGGAAAATATCCGGCCTGCCGCGGCACCGGATCATCGGCACCGGTACCTCGATTGATTCTTCCCGCCTGAAGACGCTGCTGTCCGAGGTATTCACCATCGATCCGCGCAGCGTCAACGGATACGCACTCGGCGAGCACGGGGAATCCCAGTTCGTGGCCTGGTCTCATGTAACGATCGGCGGCAAGCCGCTTCTGCAGATCATGGAACAGCACCGCGAGCGTTTCAGCAGCCTGGACCTTGAGGATATCGCCCGCAAGACGAAGGATGCCGGCTGGGAGATCTTCACCCGCAAAGGCTCCACGCATTTCGGGATCGGCAGTGCACTGGCCTACATCACGCGCTCCATTCTGAATGATGAGCACAAAATCATCGCCGTTTCGGCGATTCTGGACGGCGAGTACGGGCAAAGCGGCGTCTGCGCAGGTGCACCGGCCATTATTGGCAGCGGCGGTATCCAGGAACTGCTGGAGCTGAACCTCAGCGATGCTGAAATGGCGAAATTCGCAGCCTCATGCAGCATTATCCGCGGCGGAATTGAGAGTCTGCAGCTGGAAGAAAAGCTGTAAGCCTGACCTTGCGTCTGCGGATTGATTCATTAAACAGCAAACACCCTTCTGCTTCACACACGGTAACCCGTGCGGCAGAGGGGTGTTTTTTTATTGCAACCAGCCCTTAATGGAACTTCTCAATCTCGCTCCGCAATTCGGACATCAGCCCATTTAGAGATTCAGCCGAGGTTACAACCTTACCCATCAGATTCCGCTGTTCAGTTGAAGCCTCTGCAACCATCTCGGCACTTTCCGCAGAATCCCTTGCAATGATCAGCATATCAGAGATGGAAGCCGTAATCTCTTCCGTCCCGGCCGACATTTGCTCGTTGATGGCAGATACATCCTGAATCTGCAAGGAAACCTCGCGGATGGAAGAACGGATATGGTTGAACGATTCGCCCACATTTTTCATTTTCCCCATACCGTCACCGATTTCAACTACGCTCTTCTCCATAGAGACCGCAGCATTCTTGGTGGATTCTTGAATCTGGCGGATCAGTTCAACAATGTTCACGATGGCTCCGCCCGTGCGCTCAGCCAGCTTCTTCACTTCGTTCGCTACAACTCCGAAGCCGCGCCCGTGCTCGCCTGCTCTGGCAGCTTCAATAGAAGCATTAAGCGATAATAACCCCGTCTGATTGGAGATTTCCGAGATCACATCCACGATCTGTCCAATCTGCTCTGATTGACCGGTCAGGTTGTTGATCAGCTCTGAAGTCTTCCCCGCAGTAGTGCTGATTACTGTCATCTGCTCAAGTGTAGCCTGGATCTCCAGATAACCGTTCTCTACCTCGGTACTGACCGTTTCCGCCTGATCTGATACACTGACCGAGGATTCGGCAATTCTCTGCAGTCCGATAGCCATCTCTTCTGTGGCTCTTGCCGCCTGCTCCGAACCTCTGAATTGCTCCTCCATGCCCCTTGCTACTTCCTGGACCACGGTCTCGATCTCCGCCGAAGTATTGGAGGTCTGATTGGCATACTTCAGCACACCTTCTCCAGAGACAGCCACTTGGGCGACTGTAGCATCGATTTTGCCGACAATTCCGGCCAGGCTTGCAATCATATCATTGATGCTCTGGCTCATCTGGCCAATCTCATCCCCGGAACGCACTGCCACCCGATCACTCAGATGACCCTCTGCCACCCGTCTCATTACACCGGAGATCGCTACTATCGGCTTCACAATCAAGCGGGTAAGATATAGGGAAATACCGATAACAACGAGCATAACTATAACAACGAATATCAGGGAGATGGTCTGGGCCGAAGTTACTTTGGCTGTAATCTCACTCTTTGGAACGCTGATCAGCAGCTTCCAGTCTGTGCTGGGGATCGTACGGAAATAGGTGATGACCTGCTTCCCGTCTTCGCCCTTGTAGGTCTCCGAACCCTTGTCGTTTGCCAGTATATTCTTGTAGGCTTCCTTCATTTCCGGCGTTCCGGCATAGTCCGCAATGTTCTTCCCGATCCGGTCCGGATCCGAAGAGGTATAATAATTACCTTGTCCTGAAATCACATATCCATAACCGGTTTCGGCTACATGGATGTTCTTGCTCATCTCCGTCAGAATATCAGGTGTTACCGAGAAGGCGATGCCTCCGGCGAATTGATTGTCTTTGTCCACTGCCGGAACGAAGACCGGAATGATATTTTTATTCAGCTGCTCCAAAAAAGACATATCGGCTACAGCCGGTGCATGGCTCGTCTTGGCTTCCTGGAAATACGCCTCTCCGCTGACATCGGCGGTAAGATTAAGGGAATTCGACAATATCCCTTCCTTATTAATGACACTGTAGCCTTCGGACTGTCTGTCGCTGTCTTCCAGCACCTTGACTACCGGGAATATAGTGGCCGGCTGTGCAGTGTCGAATTCAGGATGCATGGCCATCAGTTCCTGTACCGCAGATGTTTTGGAGTTTATCCATTCATCGATCCGTGTAGTATTCATCTCCAGGATACTCTCAGCCAGCTCCTCACTGTCCGCCCGGGTCACGCCCCCAAAGTATTGCATGAAAAAGAGGGTCGCTCCCAGCAGAGGTACAATGGCCACTGCTAAAATGACCAACGACCACTTTTTCTGCAGAGAACCAGTTTTTCCATTGTTTGCATTCATTTTCATTTTTGACCACAAGCCTGCCTTCTTCACCGAATGTCCCCCCAGAAAACCGTTGTAATCTTCCATATGCTGTAAATATATAATGATATATCGGCATAAATAGACAAAAAACATTATACATCCAATAAAAAATAAGCCTCAGGACCCAAAATTTAGGATCATGATGACTTATTTTTTCATAATTATTTCGTAATTTATAAATCAGAATCCGGCAATAGTAGTGAATTTATAAATATGGCAGCTGAGCATTATCCTGATTTCGGAGGCTGCAATGCACGCATACTGTTGAGCACGGCAAGCACGGTTACCCCGACATCGGAGAATACGGCCTCCCACATGGTGGCAATTCCGAACGCTCCCAGCAGCAGGAAGACGGCCTTGACCCCTAGCGCAAAAATAATATTCTGCCACACAATGGTCCGCGTGCGCTTGGCAATGCCGATAGCGGCGGCAATCTTCGAGGGTTCATCCGTCATTATTACAATGTCTGCCGCTTCAATGGCCGCATCGGAGCCAAGTCCGCCCATGGCGATCCCGACATCGGCTCTAGCCAGCACCGGAGTATCATTAATCCCGTCTCCGACAAAAATAATCTTCTCCTTCGGTCCCTTCTCCCGCTCCAGCCGTTCAATCGCTTCGACCTTATCTCCGGGCAGCAGCTCCGCATGAATCTCCTGAATGCCCAGCTGTCTGCCGACGGACTCGGCTACAGATGCAGCATCGCCGGTCAGCATGACGGTCTTGCGGATTCCCAGCGCGCTCAGCTCCTGGATGGCCCGCTGTGCATCCTCTTTCACTTCATCCGCAATAACGATATAACCTGCATACTGCTTATCGACAGCAATATGAACCACTGTGCCGCTCTGCTGCGGGATAGGGCTTGCAATCCCCTCCCGTTCCATCAGCCTTGCATTCCCGGCGAGTACTGCCTTGCCTTCGACTGTGACAGCAATGCCGTGGCCGGAAATTTCATTATAGTCCGTGATGGCTTCTCCAGGGATTACCTCCCCGTAAGCAGAGCGGATCGATTCGGCAATCGGATGACTGGAATGGCTCTCGGCATAAGCGGCAATCCGCAGCAATTCCTGCGGGGTGAATCCTTCCGCCGGATAATTCCCGGTCACGCTGAATTGCCCTTTGGTCAAGGTTCCCGTCTTATCAAATACAACAACCTTCACATCATTTAATGCTTCCAGGAAATTGCTGCCCTTGACCAGAATCCCGTTCCGCGAAGCGGCCCCGATACCGCCGAAGAATCCGAGCGGGATCGATACCACAAGCGCACAGGGACAAGAAATAACAAGAAAGACGAGCGCACGGTATATCCAGTCCGAGAACGTGGCTCCGCTGAGTACCAGCGGTGGAACCACCGCCAGCAGCAGGGCTGTTATCACTACTACCGGCGTATAGGCACGGGCGAATTTCGTGATGAAGTTCTCTGTCTTCGCTTTATTATTGGTCGCATTCTGCACCAGCTCCAGAATCTGCGAGACTGCCGATTCGCCGAAATCCTTGGTCACCTCAATGGTAACCACACCATTGCGGTTAATGAATCCGCTCAGCACCTGGCTGCCCGGCTGGGTTGACCGGGGTACGGATTCACCGGTCAGCGCCGAGGTATCCATCATCGCGCTGCCTTCCAGAATGATGCCATCCAGCGGTACCTTCTCGCCCGGCTTAACCACGATGCTGTCTCCAACTGCTACCTCTTCCGGCGAGACCTTGCGCAGATTACCGCCTTCCTTCAAGTAGGCAAATTCCGGCCGGATATCCATCAGCGCTGTAATCGAACGGCGTGAACGGTTCACCGCCATCCCCTGGAACAGCTCACCTACCTGATAGAAGAGCATAACCGCAACGCCTTCCGGATACTCTCCGATGGCAAAAGCCCCGATGGTCGCCAGCGCCATCAGGAAATTCTCATCAAACACCTGGCCGCGGATAATATTCCGCGCGGCAGACCAGACTACCTCACCGCCCACGATAAGATACGCTGCCAGGAAGATTAACAGTTCCGCGATTCCACTGACCGGGAGGAACATCCCGGCAGCAGCCAGAACGGCTCCACCGGCCAAACGCAGCAGGATTCTGCGCGTACCGCCTTCCCCGTGCTCATGGCTGTGGCCGTGACTGTGGTCATGACCGTGCTCAGCGGCAGAGGGATGACTATGGGTATGCTCCGCAGCCGCATGGGCATGACCGTGTATGTCATCCTGGGCATGACTATGCGGCTCTCCGCCCGGATGGTCATGCTCTTGACCCTGAGTAGCTACGCGGCGTACCTGGCCTGGGCTGCCAGCAGCCAGCGGCTTCTTGACCGCCCGCGAAGCGGTGACTTCACGCAGCTTCACATGCGGTTCAAGTGCAGTGACAGTATGCTGCGCCTGTTCAGCTACTTCTTCTGCAGCAGAAGCAGCGGTCTCCAGCGTCATGGTCTTCATCGCAAAGTTCACGGAACAGGAAGATACCCCTTCGATCTTCTTGACCTTATTCTCAATCTTCATGGCGCAATTCGCGCAGTCCAGACCCTCGAGTACCCATTTACGCTTCACATTACCTTGTACCGTATTCAAATGACTCATCTCCCTTGGTAAAACCTATATATGAGTATTTGTTCATATGTTAACTTACACATATTATATTCCCCTGAAACTTACAGTGTCAATGCACCTCGCGCATAGTTTTTGGCTTTTTCATGAAAAATAACAATTCAAACAACGTTAAATAAAACTTATATAGCTTGAATTGGAGAAGATGCGGCATACCTGTAATTGAAGCGATAGGGATTTATTGCGACAACTAGCTCTGAAACGAAAATAAACTTGCTGCAAACCCTTGTAAATTACCTTCAGCCGTCATAATATTAACATATGAGCAATCATTCATATGTTAACTGAAAAGAGGTTTTACCCATGAATCATTCTAAAAATTCCGGCACGACAACGCAGAATGGGGCACCTGATGGTAAGGATGCGGGGCATTCGGGGCATTCGGGGCATTCGGGGCATTCGGGGCATTCGGGGCATTCGGGGCATTCAACCCACTCAAACTACTCAGATCAATCAGAGCAGCATCAGCACAGTGAGCATGGAAATGGCGGACAGCTGCACAATGGACATCAGCACAGTGAGCATGAGAACGGCGGAGACCTGCACAACGGGCATCAGCACAGCGAGCATTGGAACGGCAAAGACCCGCACAACGGGCACAAGGCTGCGGATCATTCCCATTCACACTCACACTCACACTCACACTCACACTCTCATTCTCATGCACCGGATAATAAGAAAGGTCTGCTGATCGCCTTAATTATCACCGGCGGCATTATGTTTCTCGAATTCTTCGGCGGCCTTGTCACCGGCAGTCTGGCCCTGTTATCTGACTCCGGGCATATGCTTAGCGATACCGCCTCGCTGGCACTGAGTCTGGTTGCGATGATTATTGCCGCGAAGCCGCCGTCATCGAAGAACTCCTACGGGTTCTTCCGGTTTGAGATTATGGCAGCCTTGTTCAACGGGGTGACACTGTTTGTTATCGCCGGCTTTATTATGTGGGAGGCGTACCAGCGCTTCTTCTCGCCTCCGGCTGTTGCCAGCGGAACCATGATGGTGATTGCCGCTGTCGGACTGCTGGCCAATCTCATCAGCGCCTGGTCGCTGATGCGCAAGAGCGAAGCTAAAGACAACATCAATATCCGGAGCGCTTATCTGCATATTATGGGCGATGCCCTCGGCTCCGTCGGCGCCCTGATTGCCGGCCTTATCATGAATCTGTTCTCCTGGTACGTCGCAGATCCTATCATCAGCGTGCTGGTTGCCCTTCTCATCCTGCGCAGCGCCTGGGGCGTTATCAGACAGGCCTTTCATATTCTTATGGAAGGTACTCCGCTCACGGTGAATATACGTGATGTGCAGGAAACATTGCTGGGAATCGAAGGGGTCACTGATGTGCATGATCTGCATATCTGGACGATTACCTCCGGACTGGATGCACTCAGCGGCCATCTGCTGATCGGGGATCATACTGACCACCAGCAGGTGCTGCAGCAGGCACTTAAGGTTGTGGAAGACAAATTCGGCATTCACCACACTACCCTGCAGATTGAGAATTCTTCCTTGAAGCATTGGGAGCTTCCTGTGTAATTGTGAGGCTTTTGCCGGACAAGGCATAATTGTTGTACGTATTGCAACTTGGGTTCATAGATACCAGGGTGTAGGGGAGGAATGTTGTATGAAATGCAAGAATATTCCTGCTAATCCGCCTGGAAGAGGAAGAATCCTGCATTATGTACAACAATTTTCAATTAGCGCCGTTTTACTGAGCGGAATGTTGTATTTCGTACAGGATTTTAGCTCGAACCAGTTAATTCATTCACCCCGTAATACAAAAAGGGAATGTCCCCGAACAGCCTATTCACAGCTGCCGGGACATTCCCTTGTTCATGTTCAGGGTCATCTATTCATGCCGGATATGCTCATGGGTCTGCAGGAAGATCTGCTCCACATGTGCATCATTCAGCGAGTAAAATACAGTCTTGCCTTCCTTGCGGCGTTTCACAATCCGCAAATTGCGCAAGTAACGGAGCTGGTGGGAAACAGCGGACTGTCCCATATCCAGGATCGACGACAAGTCATGCACACATAACTCTTGTTGGGATAAAGCGTAAATGAGCCGTACTCTGGTCGGATCGCCGAGTGCCTTGAACATCTCCGCCATCTTGTCTGTAGTCCCGCGGTCAGGCAGGATCAATGCCATAGATTCCGGTTCCAGCTCGGAACCATTGCATGTGTTGTCGCATTCTTCAAGTGCCGCTGGCTCCATGCTCTCGCCCTCCTCCATATGCTTATCCGGCTACACCGGGCGTTAATAGTTACTTCTACGATTAATTATAGAAAAAACTGCGGTCAATGTCCATGGAGAGAAATGTAGAACAGGAGAGACAGCACATAACTGGTATAAGCAAAGCAAACTATAAGTTAGAAATATCAGCATACTCACACGCACAAATATTATATCCTACTCCGCAATAACCCGGGCTTTATACCGCTTTACGCCAAAAGAAGAACAAACCCGCTCCCAGGAATAACGCCAGGCTCCCGGACACTACAATCATCAGGCTCTCCACAGGCAGGTTGAACGCGCCGAACCGGTCCTCCCCGAAAGGCGACATGGCAAGCATCGGCTGCACCCATGGATAATACGGCCCGTATGTTGCTGAGTTCGCGATCAGGATATTGGGGATGGTGAAGCAGACATTCAGTGCAAGCGGAGCGCCAAAGCTGCTCCAGCCCTGGGATACGGCCAGCTGCAGCGCAGCCAGCGGCAGGCAGGCGAACCAGCCGCCGAACAGGCTGGTCAGCAACAGTTCCCAGGGAATCGCTCCTTCTGCACCGCGGTACAATCCCATCCCTAGCAGAGCTGCAAGAAACAACAGCTGCACAGCAGCCAGGAGCGCCATAACCATTGTATATTTGGCCAGGTATACCGAGGTCCGTCTAACCGGCAAGGCAAGCAGCAGCTTCCAGCCGCCGTCACTATGCTCATTACGGCAGATCAGAGCCGCAAAGATGCCCGAGAGCACCGGAAGGAATAACATGGCGTGAATAACCGACATGGCACTGAGCAACACCTGCCAGGTGAATACCCCGTCCGGCTGCCGGTCTGCGACAGCCCCGACGGCCAAAGCGATCAGCGGGCTGATCAGCACCAGCAGCCAGACCCAGGACCCCGACATCTTCAGCCGCTCCGCAGACATAATCCGCAAGAATGGTCTCATCTTCAGGCCACATCCTTTCGGGCGAAATGCAGGGCTCCCGGCAGCAGCACTATGACTCCAAGGAGCAGGCCTGCTCCGCTGAATAACCAAGGGTGCTTAGCATTCCAGGCCAGGGAAGGCCAGGATAACGGAATCCACTCGGAGAGGAATACCGAGAACAGGCTGAGCAGCGACAATGTCATACCCAGAGATACAGGAAGCGTCTGGTTACGGCTGGACAAGGACAGCCACAGCTGCAGCACAATGACAGGCATAGCCGCTGCGTAAGAAGCAAATCCTATCCGCAGGACATCCGTATAAGGAATGGGCTGCATACTGAATCCGAGCAGCAGACCCAGGAAGACGGTCCCTGCCGACAGCAGGAGACAAGACACCACAAGCAGCATCAGGCAGATCAGCAGCTTGGACATGAACACAGCCGTACGCGAGACAGGCAACGCCAGCAGCTGCTTCCACGAACTCGTCTGATGCTCGATATTTGCAATCAGCGAGCAGACCAGTGTCCCGCCGAGATACAAGGCTACCGGTACGAAATCGGAGACATTGCGAAGCAGGCCTCCCCACAAATCCGCCTGGTATTGTTCCCGCAGATAATCATAGCGGAGCCCGAAATTCACTCCCTGCATGGCAATCAGGCCGATCGGTCCGAGGAACACCAGGAACCATAAGCCTTTGCCGCGGATCTTGAGCCAGTCCGCCGACAGCGCACGCCACATCATGATTGCCCTCCCCCCACCACCTGCAGGAAGAATTCCTCCAGCGATTGTCTGTGCTCTTCCACTCTGTAGACCGCATGGCCGTCTTCGACCAGCTCTTTGACCAGGAGCGATACTCTGGCATCACTCATCCGGGGCAGGATCAGCCTTCCCTCCTGCAGCTCACCGCCGCACCCGCGCCGCAGTGCAGTCACCAGCGCAGCTTCCGGCTCCGATACCGCCAGGCTCAGATTGCCTGCCGCCTGCTCCTGCAGATGGGCAATCGTATCCTGATAGACCATCTGCCCCTCACGGATAATGCCGACGGTTCCGGCCATTTGCTCGATTTCGCTCAGCAGATGGCTGGATACCAGGACCGTAATTCCCTGCTCTTCCGGCAACCGCTTAATCAGTGAGCGGATTTCCTGAATGCCCGACGGGTCCAGCCCGTTGGTCGGTTCATCCAGAATCAGCAGCTCCGGACTGCCGAGCAGCGCAGCGGCAATGCCCAGCCGCTGCTTCATGCCCAGCGAGAAGCCTTTGACCGGCCGTTTCTCTTCCCCGGTAAGCGAGACAATATCCAGCACCTCGGCAATGCGCGGCTTCGGCACATCCAGAATCCGGCGGATTGCCTCCAGGTTGTCCAGGGCACTCAGATGCCCGTAATAGGAAGGGGACTCCACCAGAGAGCCTACTTTGCGCAGGATTTGCAGTTTGTTCCGGCGCAGCTCCCGGCCAAAAATTTCGATACTGCCGGAGGTCGGCTTAATCAGACCCAGCAGCATACGGATCGTTGTTGTTTTGCCGGCGCCGTTCGGACCGAGGAATCCATAGATTTCCCCTTGTCTGATATTCAGATTCAGTTCCTTCACGGCCGCACGGCCACGGTATTCCTTAAGCAGAGCTCTTGTTTCTATTACTGTATCCTTCATTCTCTTCACCTCGGTATTCAGCATAACGTCCCAAGGTTAAAAGCGCGGAAGCAGCAAGTTTAAATTTTGTTTAAATTTTCCGGTCCGGCAGCCGCTTCCAGATTGTAATCTCGGTGCCCTGCCCCGTACTCTCCATACTCCATTCCAGCTCCATCCGCTTCAGCAGCAGATCAACAATGGACAGGCCAAGGCCCGCTCCTTTGGAATCGGTACTCCCGTCCAGGCCGCCGCCATGGTCCGAGATTACAAGGACACGGTTACCGCCACGGATTTCCGTAAATATCCCTACATACAGACCGCTGCGCGCATGACGCAGAATATTCTGGAACAGGTTATCCAGCACCCTGCGGAACCAGCTGACATCAACATTCCAGTAGAGCGGCGCTGCCTCCAGATCAATCTCAATCTGATACCCCTCCTTCTCCCAGAGCGGATACCAGGCCGCAGCGCTCTCACGCAGCAGTCTAAGCACATCCTTCTGCTCCAGCTGGAGCGTCATCCGTCCGCTGTTCAGCAGATTATAGGCCAGCAGATTGTCAATCAGCCCTCCGAGACTCTCGATCCGCTGATCCATCAGCTCAAGGGATTCCTGGCCGCGAGCCGATAAATCCTCCTTGCCCAGCACATGCAGGTGGCTGCGGATCACGGTGAGCGGAGTCCGCAGATCATGTGACAGGTCGGCAACCAGGCGCTTGCGCAGGCCCTCTTCTTCCGTCTCTCTGGAGCGGCTGGCGGCAAGCTCTGTCACCATCGTATTGAATGCCTCTTCAAGCCGCCCGATTTCATCAGGCTTGCCCGGAATAACCACCTTAGGAAGACCTTCACGTCCGGTAAAAACCATAGCGGTCTGCAGCCGCAGCAGTCTTCTGCGGATCATAATGAAGAAGAACCAGGAGCTGACGACGAAGACGATCAAGAATACCAGCATCGTAATCGAATACCACCTATCCAGCCCTGGGGCATATTTCCCATTCCTGATTTCTTCCGGAATCTGCATGACCATGAAGCCTTCTCCGGCTTCAGCCTGATCCCCTACAAAAGCAACAATCGCCAGTGGTTTAAGCGCCATGCTGTCCTTCATGAAGGATATTGCCTCGACGGCGCCCCAATAAGCAGGGATATCCCGTGCCGCCTGTCCATCCTGCAGCAGCTGAGGACCCGAGGGCTCTGTAACCAGCTGTGTTCTGCCCTCGTTATCTACCCAGAATATTCTGGCCAGATGGTAGGTTTCACTGAGTGTCCGGAGCCGCTGAGTGATACCCTTAGGCGGCTGGTCAAGGAGCCTGCGCGCTTCCTCATGCCACATGATCTCCAGCTTATCGACACTGGAATACAGCGCATACTCCTTGGGAGGCGCTTCATGGGTGAGTCCGCCAAAGATACTGTACAGCATAACAGTCAATGGAACGATAACGGGGATAAACAACAACGCGGCCAAAAGAATGAGCAGATACCGGAAGAGCAGGGAACGGCGCAGAGATTGGAAACGCCCCGCCCTCTTCATCCTCTCACCCGGTAACCGATACCCCTGACCGTCTCAATAATCTCCGGCGCAGCCGGATCAAGCTCCAGCTTCTCGCGCAGATAACGGATATGTACCATAAGTGTCTTGTCGCCTTCAATATAACTCTCTCCCCAGACCGCTTCATAGATCTGCTCCTTGGTCAGAACCTGCCCAAGATGCCGCAGCAGGTAAGAGAAGATCTGGAACTGCTTGCCTGTAAGCATAATCTCCCGCCCGCTCGCAGCTTCCATAACCACACTGCTGCCCGGCCTGACCACCAGATGCTTAAGCATCATGGGAGCAGGTGCAGCAGTGCCGCTTCTTCTTAACAGGACCTCCATTCTGGCTGCCAGCTCATCGGGATGAAACGGCTTGGTCAGATAATCATCGGCGAAATCCAGTCCTTGTAGCTTATCGTCAATGGAGGTGCGTGCAGAGAGCATCAGGATCGGCGTCTCCGGATAGGCCCGCTTCAGCCGTTGACCGACGGTGAACCCGTCAAGTCCCGGCAGCATCACATCCAGTATCACCAGCTGGCAGCCCTCAGCTGCTTCCAGTGCGCCTTCTCCGCTCTCCAGCCAGCGGACAGCATACTCCCGTTCCCGCAGATCCGCAGATACTGCGTTGCCAATCTCACGGTCATCTTCTACATATAGTACTGTAACACCCATGCAGAGCTTCTCCCCTCTCTCCTTCAAATAACATAACAAATCCCCGGAAACAGGCAGTGTTCAAGGCTGCGCTCCGGGGAGAATGGATCTTGCTGATTCAGGCACTGAATCCGAAATGTGCCGGCGGCTTCTCTTCCGGCTTCCCGAAGAGATACCCCTGCCCCAGATCCATGCCGAGGTCACGGCAGAAGAGAAACTCCTCCCGGCGCTCGATTCCCTCGGCGAGCACCTTTGCACCGAAATCCCCTGCCCGGGAGATAATATCCCGCAGAACGTTCTGCTTGTCCTTATTCTGATCGCAGAAGCTGATCAAATCACGGTCGATTTTGACATAATCGGGCTGCAGGCTGGACATCACTTCTACAGTCGAATACCCCGCTCCGACATCATCCAGCGCAACCAGCATACCCTGCTGGCGGTATTCGGCAAAAATGGCGCGGAGATGCGGCATATCGTTTATTTTTTCCGTTTCCACCACTTCAAATACATAATCCTCCGGATTCTGATCCAGCCGCTGAATCGTCTCGAACGTATGCGTGAGACAATACTTGGGATTATAAATAGAGGAGGGCAGGAAGTTAATGAACCGCTTGATGCCCTTCGGCAGCATTCTTGTACTTGTCTCAATGGCTGAAATCCTGGCTGCGCGGTCAAGAAAGGAATGGAATCCTGTACGCCGGGCAATCTCAAACAGCTCATACGGCTGAAAATGATTCCCTTGCGGCAGCGGCCGCAGCAGCATTTCAAAGCCAATGATCTCTTCGGAGAAATTCACAATCGGCTGCATGTGGCTGCAGAAATCATGGCTCATAATAATCGAAACCAGATTCCCGCTGGAAAAGCGGACCTTCAGCTGCTCAAGAGTCAGCCAGCGCTCCAGAGAAATGCGGGCTCCTCTGCCCTTAATACACAAAGACAAGGAGATCTGCTGCTGCTCCTCGAATACCTCCAGCTGTCCTAACAGCTCCAGCAAATCTTCTTTGCAGCGGTAGGGAATGATACAGGTCCTGCTTGTCCCGAATACTTCATATCCTGCATTCCTTACCGCAGCGGCAAGCGGAACAGAATAGGGGCGCAGCTTCAGCTCCCCTTCATCTTCAATCGGGTCTATGTCAGCGCAGTCAACACAATTCATGGCAATCGCCTCCGCCTCAGGATGTCAAAATACTGAGGCAAGTATAGCATGATTTCCCATGTTCCATCTATTATTTACGGACATGCACAAGTGGAAACGCCTTTGCCGTCCTTTTTAAAGGACGGTACCGTTTCAGCGGGAAATAGAAGGATAAGTTGTCGTGTGAAACCTGTAACTTCTTATATTTGCACAACGCGGCAAGGCCCTTCCCGAACCCTAAGGCTCAGGAAAGGCCTGATCATAAACATTACCTCTATTATTATTAATGGACTGGGTCCTTTCAGTACCGCTGCTTACTTACTTGGATACCGCAGCAGCCCCCTGCCATACTCCGTGTTCCTTATTTTTGCCCATATATTCAATCCGTGTCGGGGAGAGCTCCAGGATTACATAATCGGGATCATCCGGTCCCTTGAACCATTGCTCCAAGGAAGTGTTCCATACTTTCGAACGCAAACCCTCATCTTTGGTGACAGCTACTGTAGCCTCAATCTCCAGCACATCCTTGCCGCCGCCCTGCTCGTAACCCAGCAGCAGACAAGCATTCGGATTATCCTTAAGCTCCTCTACCTTATGGGTCTTGCGGTTCGTAGCCAGATAAATGTTCAATCCGTCATGAAATACCGCCATATAACGCACCTTAGGTTTGTTGCCGGCTTCTATCGTGCCGAAGGACCCGAACTTGTTGTCATCCAGCACCTGTATGATCGTTTTCTCCAGCTCTTTGTTATCCATTGACGAGAAAGCTCCTTTCGAATTCATGTGAATATAAGTTTATATATTCACATCCGCAGTTTGGATTTATTATAAAAACTGTGCTTATTATAGTGTACCCGTTCGGTTCATAATGAATCCCGGACTATGTTCATAAATTCACCCAGAAGGAGTCTTCTCCCCTTGAAAAAATTAATCTGGATCGGCTGTCTCTCCTATTTCGTCATCGGCCTTGCCCATGTGGTGCTGGGCTCTATTCTGCCTGTGCTGCTCCAGCATTATGACCGCAGCTACAGTGCCGGGGGCGAGCTGATCTTCAGCCAGTTCGGCGGCTTCCTCGCCGGTGTGCTGGTCTCGCCGCTGCTGAACCGCCGCTTCGGCAAACGCGGCGGCATCCTGATCGCCACCGGGCTGCTGGTCTGCGCCGAAACGGCGTACGCCTTCCTCCCGCCCTGGGGCTGGATGTACGTGATTGCGGTTGCCGCAGGCTTCGGCTTCGGCATGATCGAAGCCGTCATCGGCACGATTATTATCGCCGCGATCACCGAAGGGACGGCAATTGCCATGAGCCGGCTGGAGGTGCTGTTCGGTGTAGGCGCGCTGCTCATGCCACTGGCCGCAAGTCCGCTGATTGCCGCCGGCAGCTGGAGGCTGGCTTTTCTGATCGTTGCCGCCTTTTCTCTGGTTTCACTGCTCTTCTGGGCGAAGAGCAGCTTCGGTCCGCTCCAGCATGTGCTGGATGAGCAGCCGTCTGGCCCTGCCGCTGCCGCGGCCCCCGCAGACGCAACAGCAACCGCAACAGTACCCGCCGCCGGCAAATCCGGACGTCTGCCTTACAAGGGTAAACAGTGGGTATTGCTTGGCCTGTTCATCGTCTTCTTCTTTCTCTATGTAGGTACCGAGATGAGTCTGGTCAATTTCATGCCGGCGATCTTCATCGCCAAGCTCGGCATGAGCGAAGCGGCGGCAGCGCTGACGGTCACCTTCTTCTGGCTGGCTATGTCGGCGGGCAGACTATTCGCCGGTGTGGTTGCCGAGCGGATTTCCTACCGCATCTATGTGCTCATCAGTTGCTTCGCCGCTCTGCTGCTGCTGGTTATTTTCCCGTTCGCAGAGCACCGGATTGCCGCATTCACCGTCATTCTGCTGCTCGGGCTGTTCATGTCCGGCATCTTCTCCATCGCCCTGGTCTTCGCAAGCAAGCTGCTGCCCGGTGCGGAGGAATCCACGCCAAGCATCATGATCGCCTCGGGCGGAATCGGCGGCGCGGTGCTGCCGCTGCTGACCGGCTGGTCCATGGATCATATGCAGGTGGCCCAGACATCGGGGCTTCTGGCCGCTTTTGCCGCCGTATTATTCCTGCTTAGCGTGGCCGCCTGGAAAATCGGGTAATATAGCAACGAGATTAATATCCTGTGAATAAGGACGGAACCCCTATATGGCTGAGCTGCACTCCGAGAGACCCGAACCCACACTGCATACTGCATTACTGCAATTCATTTTCCCCTTCTCCATCAAGGCCGGGCAGGACAAAGAGCTGATCGGGCGTCTGCAGCAGGGCGGATTTACGCGTTTTTTTCTTGATAACAAGGATCTTGAGCATGCTTATTACGGGGAGGGCTACTGCGTGTCTCATGAGAAAATGGAGCGCAGCTACCTGCCGTTTGCCGCTCATGTTCTCTTTCCGCGTGAGAAGGATGCTGATTCCTTCCGCCGCTTTTCCCGGGTGAACAATCTGCAGTGCCAGCTTGAAATGCCGTTTCAATCCGTGAATTTCCGCGTGCTGTCCACGGATGTGTTCCTGTGCCCGTTTGAGCTGGGCTTCCTGACTGTACGAGTAGCCATAGAGGAGGAGCACCTCACCTACAGCACTGCGCTGGAATTCGCTGACCGCTTCCGTACGCTGGAGGATGTGTCTTATCAGGATAAACAGACTTATATCCATTGTCATAAGAAGTCTTTCGGTCAAGTGGAGGATTTCGTGTTCAAGAATCTGGTTGCCGGGCTGGAGCCGTTTCTCGACCCTGCGGAGATCGATGGTGCGTATTTCGAGACTTTGCCTTTTTTCGTGGACGAACGGATGCTGGTCCAGGCTTTCTACGGCTTCAACCGCGGGGAAGAATCGGATGAGATCAGTATCGAGCTGCGCTACCGTGCCTCCCAGCTGGATGGGCTGAATATGGAGGGTAAACCTTATACCAGTGCCAGCGATCCCGAATATATCGAACAGTATACCTCTGAGCATTGCTACAGCCGTTGGGGGCCGGACACCTATTATATGACCAATGAGCAGACCTTCTGCTGCCTGAGCCGGGCCGAAACTGACATCGCCACCCAACTGATTAACCAGATGTACGGGGAGTATTATTACGGGCTGCTGCTGAGTATTTTTCATAAAATCGTGCTGTTGAAGCTGGCCAATCTGCATTCCCGGCTGCGCATCAACCACGATTATGACGAGATCGAGAATCTGATCTTCCTGATTAATAAGTTCTCGGCCAAATTCTACTTTCTGGAGCTGATTTCGCAGTCGCAGGGACGGGAGATCTTCTTCCAGCTGCGCAAGGTTTACGGCAACGACGCCCTGTTCGATGAAGTGAAGATGACCTTGAATGACCTGTTCCAGTATCAGGATAAATTTCAGGCCAAACGCCGGGATACGCTGCTGATGGTCCTGACTGTATTTACGGTAATAAGCGGGATTTACGGGATGAATCAGGTCATTGAGGACTTGAAGGCACCCATCGATTGGAGCAAAATGCTGGAGTACTCTGGGTTTGAGTACCTGGCGCTGTTCCTCACCTTCTCCGGGATCGCAGTCAGTCTGGGCCTGACGCTGAGGGAGGCGTGGAACGGATTACGAAGCCGCCGTAAGAAGCGGTTCTATGATAAGGATTGAGGGGCTGCCGGTGACGGCGGCTTTTTTTATTATTCACTTCACAAATCTTCTGAGTGATCTTCCCGCAGGCATGCGTAGTAATACATATACGACTTATTAGTGGGTAACTCATGAAAAGAAATGCCGGAGGTTCCTATGACGCGTAATGATCATGACAGCCTGGACTGGCCCGGCCGGTTCAGAACTAAAGATAAGCAAGCTCTCGCGGATGCCATCGACTTCTACGGACCCGATGTGCACAGACTGGTCCGGCGTATTCTGGCCGGCTGCGGGAGTGCAGAGGATGCCGAGGAATGTGTCAGCGATGTGTTTCTGGCGGCCTGGAACAATATCGGACGTTACGACCCGTCACGCGCTTCCTTCCGCACCTGGATATTCCTGCTCGCAAAATACAAGGCGCTGGATCTGAGGCGTAAATTGCAGCCGGGACTTGGCAGGACGCTGAACGAAGCAGCACTTAACATGCAGAGCGGGACCAACACCGAACAGGAATTTCTACAACGTGAGGCAACGGGGGAATTGCTCCGCTATATCGGGCAGCTCCGTGAACCGGACCGCAGCCTGTTTCTGCGCAGGTATTACCTATACGAGAGTCTGGATGAACTGGCTGCGGCCTTTGGCTTCAGTAAAAAAGCTGTCGAGAGCCGTCTGTACCGCTGCCGGACAATGCTGAAGCAGGCTATACATCTGACTGGCGAAGATGGAAAGGGGGAACTCGGGTCATGGTAAAGGATATGAACAGCGGCGAGAAAAGCATATTTGATCAGCTCGATCTTCTGGAATTCAGCGAGGCTGAACTTGCACTGGACGGATTACTGTCGGAGCCTGAGTCAAGCCCCGTACCCGGGTCTAAAGAAGAGATTGCTTCGCTTGAGCGGATCAAGAGCCGTACCCTCGACCTTATTCAGACTGAACCGGCGCCTGAACTGCCTGCTGCTGTCCGCAAGCCGCGGCGGCGGGCAGCTATTGGAGCGGCGGCGGCCGCGATCCTTATGGCCGCAGGCCTGCTGGCGTTCTCCCCTGACGTCCAGGCAGGTCTAAAGCAAGCCCTTAGCTTCCTGCCCGGCTTCGGTACGGTTCTGGAGAGCAGCCCGGGCAGTCAGCTTTATGTTCTGGAGAAGCCCTACACTGCTTCCATAGGCAAGGGAAAGCTGACAGTCAATGCCGTACTTCTGCAGGAGAACAGCGGGACCATTACGCTGCGTGGACAGCAGACTCCCGTCATTACTGAATTTCAGGCAGACATTGGAGGGGACCGTTATACCTTTACTTCCAATATGCGGTCTTCTGCATCCGGAGACTGGTATGCAAGCTACAGTGCTGCACTTCCCGGAAATTTGGAGCTTGAAACCGCTGAACCGGTTACTCTGTATATCAATGCAGCAGCAGTCGGGCCACTGGTGCTTCAAGCACCGGTGACCGCCGATGATCTGCAGCATTTAGGTGCAAGCGATGTGCACCAGGATGTGCGGATTACGGCTTTTCCGGTTCGTCTGGATGACGGACTTGTCCGCGTTGAATTAGTTCCGGCCCTTTCAGATTCGTTCTCTGCCGTCCATTCTTATTCATTGGAGCCGCTGGTATCCTGGAATGGCCTGTATGTCGAGAATGCAGAGGGAGTCAAAGCAAAGGTTGAACCTCCTTCAACCATGGTCTACCCGTCGGAGTTCTCGTTCCGGGAATTGGCATCAGCTGAAGAACAGTCTTACAGGGTCGTCATCCCTTACATCGAAATAGCGGAACGAAAGGCACTCTCCCGGGAGGTCGTTCTGCCGCTGCCCGCCAGCGGGGAGAGTGCGCCCCTTCATATTACCGCTGAAATTGCCGGTTTCCCGGTAGAATTCACCCGCATTGAACGCAGCAGCGAAACGGCTGTCAGTGTAGATGTGGATGTGAAATTTGACCCGGGAGCGGCAAAGTCACTGACGCATTTCTTCATCCGCTATCCGGGTTCTGGGGACAAATATTCATACGGCTGGCAGGATACCGAGACATTCCCAAGAATCTTGAAGACTCTTCTTCTGGATGCAGAGCCCGGCGCGGATACGCTGCGTTTTAGAATGTCGGAGCCTCTATTCCTGCTCAAAGGCCCCTGGATTCTGCCGCTAAAGCTTGAAGATTAGGACGGGGAGACTGGACAACCGCAAGAGCGGCGTCTATAATACACCGTAAGAACATAGCAATACCCGTGAACTTCATAGAACCAGGGGTGCTGGAATTGGCCGGCTGAGATTGTATCCCACAAGATACTGACCCTTATACCTGATCTGGATAATGCCAGCGTAGGAATCTTCATTCAACCCCGAGCCCCTTCATGGGCCTGAAGTTGAACTCACCTTGCGCAAGTAACTGGCGTCCCGGTCTCCGGGGCGCTTTTTGGTATGGGTTACTCTGAATTTTGGAAGACTAGGGATTGCTGGAAGGAGAGAGAAGAGAAATGGGAGTCAAAAAAGTATTACCGCTGCTGCTCAGCTCTATGCTTGTGCTCGTGATGGCCGGATGCGGCAACGGGAACGTCAACCCGGGCAGCAATGCCGGAGGCAGCACACCTGCCGCCGGGAACAGCACCGCTGCACCTGAAGCAACCGCAGCCGCCAGTACCACCGACGCGCCTAAAGAATTGACCCCGGTTAAGATTGCGCTGGACTGGACGCCGAACACGAATCACACCGGCCTGTATACCGCCAAGGAGCTGGGATATTACGCGGAGGAAGGTCTTGACGTGGAGATCGTGCAGCCGGGTGCTGCCGGATCTGACGCCATGGTTACTTCCGGTGAAGCCCAGTTTGGCATCAGTGCACAGGAGGCGCTCACCCTGGCCCGCCTGCAGGATGTGCCGCTCGTCTCCATCGCCGCTATCATTCAGCATAATACCTCCGGCTTTGCCGCTCCGAAGGACCGCAACATTAAGACGCCGAAAGACTTCGAAGGCAAAACCTACGGAGGCTGGGGCTCTCCAGCGGAAGAAGCAGCTATGAAAGCCATCATGGACCCCGATGGCGGAGACGTCTCCAAAGTGAAATTGGTGAATATCGGCGAAGCTGACTTCTTCACTGCGGTGAAACGCGATATCGACTTTGCCTGGATCTTCTACGCCTGGACCGGGATCGAAGCCGAGCTGCGCGGCGAGCCGCTGGATATGCTGTACCTGAAGGATTATGCGCCGCAGCTGGATTACTACACACCGGTGCTGACCACCAGTGAGAAGGAAATCGCCGAGCATCCGGAAGTGGTGAAGGCTTTCCTCAAAGCTACGTCGAAAGGTTACCAATACGCGATCGACCATCCGGAAGAAGCGGCCACGGTCCTGTCTGATGCCGTGCCTGATCTTGATCCCGAGCTGGTGCTGGCCAGCCAGAAATGGCTCAGCCCGAAATACAAGGACGATGCCGCCCGCTGGGGTGAGCAGAAGCTAGAAATCTGGCAGAATTATGCCGAGTGGATGTACGGCCTGAAGCTGCTGGACAAACCGCTCGATGCCGCAAGTACATTTACGAATGAATTTTTGCCGGAAGGCCCATAAACACCGGTTGGAATAGTAATGACACTAGCTCACATGAGAGGAATGAATAATAAATGGCTAATACACTGCTTAGCATTCAGGTAATTCCCAAGGCTCCAAACAATGAGGATTCGATCCCTTACGTGGACACTGCGATTGAGGTAATTCAGAAGTCGGGGGTTAAACACCAGGTGAATCCGCTTGATACCACCATGGAAGGCGAGCTCACGGAGCTGCTGGAAGTTGTACGTCAGATGCATGAGGCACTGATTGCCTCCGGCAGCCCGAGCGTGATCTCCCAGATCAAGATCGCCCATAATCCCAGCGGCATCAGCATGGACAAGCTGACGGAGAAATACCGGCCGTGAGAAGCACCTGGAGACAAATCTGGCCGCCCCTTGTGGCGGTCATCTTTTTTCTGGGCGCATGGCAAATTGCGGTATCGGTGTTCCATATCCCGGCCTGGCAGCTGCCCAGCCCGTCCGATATCGCGCGTGAATCACGCGGCAATGCCTCCGGGATCTGGGCGCATACGGCCGCAACGCTGCGGCTGACCCTGATCGGCTTCCCGGTCGGCACCGGCATCGGCCTCATTGTGGCTCTGCTGCTCCATCTGCTGCCCTGGCTTAAGCGAGCGCTCTACCCGCTGCTGATCCTCAGCCAGAATGTGCCCTCCATTGCCCTTGGACCGCTGCTGATTATCTGGTTCGGCTTCGGCCTGCTGCCCAAAATCGTCCTGATCACCCTCGTCTGCTTCTTCCCGGTTGCCGTAGCGGCCATGGGCGGGCTGGCGCAAAGCGACAGGGTAATGTTGAACTATATGAAAATGGCCGGTGCAAGCAACTGGCAGATCTTCACCAAGCTGGAGCTACCCGGCTCCCTGCCCTCCCTGTTCTCAGGGCTCAAAATCTCCGCGACCTATGCCGTCATGGGCGCAGTGGTTGCCGAGTGGATTGGCGCGGACAAAGGGATCGGCTATTATATGCTGCTGCAGAAGGCCTCTTACCGCACGGACCGGATGTTCGTGGCCATTGTCATTATTGTGCTGCTGAGTCTGGTGCTGTTTGCACTGATTGCCTTGCTGGAGAAATGGCTCGTGCGCTGGAAACCGCGCAAGGAAGCTTAACACGTACAGGGTAACAATACACGCTATACTGAGCACGTTTGAGATAAAGCCTTAAGTACAAAAATTCTATATAGAAGGAGCTGACCGAAGTGTCTCCACTCACGAATACTGTACAGCTCAAGAAGGACGTCCCCGGCAGCAGCCTTGACGAGCCCAGAAGCGCACCGCCTGCACTTGAAGTCAGCAGCGTCTCCAAATCGTTCACGCACCGCCGCCGGGAGACGCCTGTGCTGGATCAGGTGTCGCTGACGGTAGAGCCGCAGGAATTCGTCTCGATTGTCGGTCCTTCCGGCTGCGGCAAAAGCACCCTGTTCCACATTATCGGCGGCCTGACGCTGCCGGACGCCGGAACCGTCAGCATGGACGGCATCCCGGTTACCGGGCAGCGCGGCAAGATCAGCTATATGCCGCAGCAGCCCGCGCTGTTCCCGTGGCGCAGCACACTGGACAATGTCCTGCTCGGTGCCGAGCTGCAGGGCGCGCCGCAAGCGGAGGCGCGCGAAGCCGCGCGCCACTGGCTGGCCAAGGTCGGCCTGGGCGGATTCGAGCGCGCTTATCCGCATATGCTGTCCGGCGGCATGCAGCAGCGGGCCGCCTTCCTGCGGGCCATGCTCGCTCCGCAGGAGCTGATGCTGCTCGACGAGCCGTTCAGCGCGCTCGATGCGCTGACGCGCGAGCAGATGCAGCGCTGGCTGCTGGAGCTGTGGGAGGAGAACCGCCGCTCCGTGCTTTTCATCACCCACAACATCGAAGAAGCGCTGCTGCTCTCCAGCCGCATCTATGTTTTCTCCGGACGTCCCGGCTCCGTCCTGCATACCGTAGATGTGCCGTTCCCGCGTCCGCGCCGCGATGAAATCACCGATGCGCCGGAGTTCCTGCAGCTCAAGCGCCAGCTCTCGCTGTGGATGCGCGAGGAGCAGGCCAAGAGCCTCTGACGTGAGTCGCCGCTATTTGGCCCATGTATGCTTAACCTAGCTATTCACATTTCCCGATGACCTGCCGTCTGCGATGGGGAGTCACATTTCCCGGAAATCCGGAGAAATCCTGCACTAAATACAACATTCCTCTCCTAATCCCCGCCTCTGATCCAAGATTGTTGTACAAAAGGCAGCATTTCTCCTTCTCCAAGCCTCTTAGCGGGAGAATTGCTGTATTTCGTACAACAATTCTCCCAAACACCCTATTAAAGGGGTACCAGAGTTGCACTACGTACAACATATTGCCTATTCAGCGTGAGCTTAAGATGCTCAATTGTCCCAGTGATTGCATTTGGTGCAACAGAATTCCCAATATTCTGAGATAAATCCCATTCTGCTGTATTTCGTACAACAGATTTCTGAATATTCGTCCAAAAACTCCATCTTTGCAGAGTTCTGCTGTACAAAGTACAACAGAACTGGCAGTAAATCCGGCTCCACCGTTCATCCAGGACATCTACATTTAACCCGTTACATCCAGTACCTACCTGCACCAGTGCCCCATCCTACATCTAGTACCCACCTACCTCCAGTAACCCGTCCTGCATCCGTTGCCCCCGCCTTCATCCAATGCCCCGGCCTACATCCAGCCCTTCTCCTCAGCCAGCCGCACCGCCTCAATCCGGCTCTTCACTTCCAGCTTGCCGAGAATCTCCGAGATGTAATTGCGGACGGTACCATAGGAGAGATGCAGCGCCGAGGCGATCTCCCCGGCACTCCGGCCCGCGCCGGCCAGCTTCAGAATCTCCCGCTCCCGTTCCGACAGCGGGTTCTCTTCCCGCAGGCTGCCGAAGACCAGCTCGGGGGACACCTCCCGGTACCCGTCCATCACCCGGCGGATCGCCTCCGCCAGCTTGTCCACCGGCTCATCCTTCAGCAGATAGCCCTGAATCCCGGCCTTCACGCCCCGCTCGAAATAGCCGGGCCGGGCGAAGGTGGTCAGGATGATGATTTTGGTGGCACAGCCCCGCGATTTCAGGATCTCCGCAACCTCCAGACCGCTCATCAGCGGCATCTCAATATCCATCAGACATACATCCGGCTGAAGACGTTCAATCAGCGCCAGTGCCTCTGCCCCGTCTCCGGCTTCCCCGGCCATCTCGATATCATCCTCCAAATCGAGCAGTGAAGCCATCGCTCCGCGCAGCAGCCGCTGATCCTCGGCAATTACGATGCTGATCATGCCGTTTCCCCGTCCTTTCTATCCTTGACTACTCTTGGCGTCACCACAGTTAACAATGTTCCTGCCCCTGTCCCAGTTCCTGTTCCTGACCCTATGCCACTGCCCGTTCCCGGGCCCAGGGTCAGAGAACCGTCAATCAGGGCCAGCCGCTCCGCCATCCCTTTCATTCCGTTGCCGTCCCGGCGCTGCGCCGCCCCCTCAGCTCCCCGGTCCTGCAGCCCGGCGCCAACTCCGTTATCCTCCACCGTGATCCGTACCTCCCCAGCCGTCATCCCGATGCCAATCCGGCACAGGTTCGCACCGCTGTGCTTCACAATATTCGTGATGGCCTCCTTGATGCAGAGGCTGAGAATATTCTGCGTCAGATCAGATACGCCCGGAAGCGCTGCATCTCCGTCCACTTCAAGCCGAATCTCCGCGCTGCGCAGCATCTCCCCGGCCTCGGCCAGCTCTTCGGCAACAGAGACCGCGCGCATCTCCGAGACCAGCTCCCGCACCTGCCGCAGCGCAGCCCGTGAAGTGCGCTGGATCTCCCGCGCTTCCGCCTGCGCCCGTTCGGGATTCTTGACGGCCAGCTTCTCGACCAGCTGGCTTTTCAGCGTAATCAGCGACAGCGTATGCCCCATCGTGTCATGCAGATCACGGGCGATACGCATCCGCTCCTCGCGTTTGACCATCTCCTTGATGACCTCATTCGCCTGGTCCAGCTCCTTCTCCAGCATCCGCCGGCGGTTCATGGAGCGGATGCCAAAGGGGGAAATCAGCATCATCAGCACAAAGGGAAAGAGGAATATGCCTTCCGTACCGTACATTTTGGCCAAAGACAGCAGCGCCAGCCCGATTATCATCACTGTAAACACAATAAAAGCCTGTTTGAACCTGCGCAGCTCGGTATACCAGCCGATAAAGTTGCTGGCGAAGAAGCCCATATATAAGTTGTAAGGACTGTAGACGATGCATAACACGGCAATCAGCAGCATTTGCAATCCCAGCCAGGCCGAGTAGGTCTTGCCCTCCGACCAGTAGAGCTGGCGGTAGGTAACCACAAACAGCCCCACCAGTACATAACCCGCCAACAATTTGTATCCGCTGTATCCCTTAAGATTTAAGATCGGAAATACCAGATAGATCAGCCAAATATACGGGTAGAACCCAAATCTGCGCGGAAATAACCGGAACTGCTCACATGCCATTGTACATTACACCGCTTCCTGTTTTTTTCGGATATAGACCGATAATAGCATAAAAACTGCCAGGTATCCGAGCAATAGCAGCGCGGAATTCCACTGCGGAACCCCTCCGCCCACAATCTCCCAGGCACCGTCTCCGTAATTATAGGAAGGCAGCCAGCGGCCGATCCGCTGCATTACATCCGGCATAATATCCAGGGGCATCCACATCCCTCCGGCCACCGCCAGCGCCATATAAAGCACATTGCTCACCCCGCTCGCCGTATCCACCCGCTTCATTGAGCCGATAATCGTACCCAGCGCCAGAAAAGGCAGCGAGCCCGCGAGCAGCCACAGGCCGCTAAGCAGCCATTGTCCCGCCGTCAGCGATATCCCGTTGATCAGATATCCCGCAGCAAAGATACACAGCACCGAGAACAGATGCATCACCGCCATGCCAAACATTTTACCCAGAAAATAAACAGTACCCGGCAGCGGAGTGATACGGATGAACGTATTCCAGCCCTGGGTGCGCTCCTGCACCAGCCGGATGCCGAGGGTCATGATCGCCGAGCCCATTACGCTGAAGGCGGCCATCGACATCAGGTAATGCGCCTGCCACTCCTGCGTATCGTCTGTTCCCGTATTAACCACTCTTGTGAAGATGAAATAGAACATAATCGGCATCAGCAGCGACCAGAACACGTAATAGGGATTGCGGATAATCCGCAGCAGCTCCGCTTTGCACTGGGCCATCATTTGTTTCATCATCATACCGCCGCCTCCTGGCTCATAGTCAACTGCTCGAACGCTTCATCCAGCTTCCCCTGATCAATCACAACATCCTTCACCGCAAGTCCGCCTGTAAAAATAGCCCGCAGCGCCTCATCCGTATTCTCCGTCGTTACATGCAGCCGCCCGTTCTTCTCGTAGCAGGCTTCGACCACAGGCAGCTCCAGCAGTTGACCGCGCAGCACCGCCGGATCGCCGAGCGGCAGGAAGGACACTGACTTACTCACGATTCTGGCCTTAATCTCCTCCGGGCTGCCGTCTGCCACAAGGGCGCCGCGGCTGAACAGCAGAATCCGGTCTGCGGTATCCTCCGCCTCCTGCAGATAGTGGGTGGTGAACAGAATCGTCTTGCCCTGCTCAGCCAGTCCCCGGATCTTCTCCCAGAAATGGCGGCGGGCAGTGATATCGAGCCCCACCGTCGGTTCGTCAAAAACCAGCAGATCGGGGTTACCCGCCAGCGCCAGCGCTAAGCTGAGACTGCGCTTCTGCCCGCCGGAGAGCTTCTCGGCATAGCGGTTCAGATCGGCCGGGGCAAGCCCCGTGGCCTGAAGCAGCACCTCCATCTCCATCGGCCGCGGATAATAGCTGCGGATCAGGGACAGAATCTCTCTGACCTTTAACCGGTCCATCACACTCACCTCCTGCAGCATCGCTCCCGTACGCTCCCGGACCCTGGCGTCTTTGGGCGGAAGCCCAAACACCTGTACACTTCCTTCTGTGGGCTCAAGCAGCCCCAGAAGCATGGACAAGGTAGTTGTTTTACCTGCTCCGTTAGGCCCGAGCACTGCTGTAATGGAACCTCTGTTAATGGTGAAGCTGACGCGATCCACCGCTTTTTTATCCTGGAAGCTTCTGCTGACATTTTTCATTTCGATCACATGATCCATCCTGTATCCCTCCGTATCCATATGCCCTCCGGCTATATTTCTATAGTACAGGAGGCCGAAAGCGAACATCAGTATGGACTGTCATTCGTTCAAGGTGACAACTGTCACCCGGATAAATAACTTTTTGAGGAAATTATTGGTTTTTATGGAGGATTGAATTAAGATATTTCTGCCATAAAAGTAAGCGATTACAATTCTGCATAATCGAGAGGAGTATAATGTATGTTCAAAAGAATTGGACTGGCAGCGCTGATCGCCACGCTGCTTGCGGGCAGCGGAGGCATTGCACCGCAACCGGTTTCGGCTGCAGGGGAAACGGCAGAGGTATGGATATCCACCTCGGATCCGAATACGGAGCCGGCTGTCGGATTAAGCACTGGTGCCCGCTTGACCCGCATCGGAGACAAGAGCTTCAGCTCCGCCACCGGAAGCAGCGATTATACAATTACCGTTAACGAAGGCACCAGCTATCAGCAAATGGACGGATTCGGCGTTTCCCTGACCGACTCCTCCGCCTGGCTGCTCAATTACAAGCTGAATGCCGCCAAGCGGGCTGAGGTGATGGAGAAGCTGTTTGGCAACACCGGTATTGGCTTGAGTGTGCTGCGGCAGCCGATGGGCAGCTCGGACTTCACCTGGTCGGCCTACACGTATGATGACACGGCTGGGGACACCTCACTCGGCCAGTTCACGATCAGCCGTGATCTGCCTTATATCGTTCCAATGGTCAAAGCGGCGATTGCCAAGAACCCCGGCATTAAGGTATTTGCTTCACCGTGGAGCGCCCCGGCCTGGATGAAGTACTCCGGGACCCTGAACGGCGGCAAGCTCAAAGCTGAGTACTATCAGACCTACGCCGATTATTTTAAAAGATACATTCAGGCCTATCAGGCCCAGGGGATTCCCATTTATGCCGTCACCGTACAGAACGAGCCTATGTATGAAACCGGAGCGTACCCCTCGATGGGCATGAACGAGCAGGATGAGACCGGCTTCATCGGAGACTACCTGGGCCCAACCTTGCAGAATGCCGGGATTAATACCAAGATCATTGCTTTTGACCATAATTATCTGAA
The DNA here is from genome assembly GCF_037963255.1 of Paenibacillus sp. FSL H8-0259. Classification (NCBI taxonomy): domain Bacteria; kingdom Bacillati; phylum Bacillota; class Bacilli; order Caryophanales; family Paenibacillaceae; genus Paenibacillus; species Paenibacillus sp. FSL H8-0259. The sequence continues at coordinate 493,293 of NZ_CP150147.1, read as the reverse complement.
CTGGAGCTTCCCGAATACGGTCGTTCAGAATCTGAAAAACTCCGGCAAAGCAAGCTATATCGCCGGCAGCGCCTTCCATCACTACGACAGCGGTGACGGCTCGCAGATGACCTCCATGCATAATGCCCATCCCGATAAAGACATCTGGTTCACAGAGGGCGGGTTCGGCACCTGGAATGATCCGCAGAACGGCACAAGCCAGGGCTTCGACAACATGATCACTGAATTCATTAATATTACACGTAACTGGTCCAAATCGGTTATTCTCTGGAACGCCGCACTTGATCAGAAGGACGGTCCTGCCCTGCTGTCCGCCTACAATACCAACCGGGGCATGGTCACCATTCAAAACTCTGACAATTCAAACAGTAATCCGGAGAACAATGTCACTTATACCAAGCAATATTATCTGCTGGGCCACTTCAGCAAATTTGTCGTTCCGGGTGCTTACCGCATCCAGAGCAACACCAGCAATGATCTGAAGAATGTGGCCTTCAAGAATCCCGACGGCTCCAAGGTAGTTGTCGCTTATAATCCGCAGACCTCGGCCAAGAACGTCAAGATACAATGGGGCAGCCAGTCGTTTATCGTAAATGTGCCTGCCAAGTCAGTGATGACATATAAGTGGTACGGCAATCCGTCTTAGAGCGGGCTGAATCCTGTAAACAGCAAGAAGGCTTCGCCCTTTCTTTAAGGGGGAAGCCTTCTTGCTGCTATCCATATAGCTTCAGTTACACACTTTAACGTGTTATCTCTGCATGAACCCTTTGCCCAGCAGGAATTCCTTCATATGCATTCTTGACGGCTGAGCCTGGCGCTTCGCCATGATCTCCGACCACGAGGCCTCACTCTGGCCGCCGGTCCGCTCGCGCATATAATCGCGTGAGATCCCGTCATACACCCCGGCCTGCTGCAATGCGGCTTCGGCATTATAGCCGTTATGATGCAGCACGGCCTGCAGCGGCAGACGCGGCCGCACTCCATTCACGGCGGCGGGATAACCAAGGCACATGCCGAATACCGGATAGACCAGCTCAGGCAGGCCCAGCAGCTCAGACAGCGCGGCAATATTATTGCGGACGCCGCCGATATACACGATGCCTAGACCGAGTGATTCGGCGGCAACCGCAGCATTCTGCGCGGCGAGCGCAACATCGACGGTGGCAACGATCAGATTCTCTGTACTGTCCTCATAGGATGGCGCCCCCTGCAGATGGGGAGCCGCCGCCTCACGCAGCCGGTACAGGTCGGCACACCAGACCAGGAAGACCGGGCACTGCTCGATATACGCCTGATTGCCGGATAAGGCGGAGAGCTGCGCTTTAAGTGCAGGCTCCGTTACGGCAATTACGCTATAAGCCTGCACATTGCTGGAGGTAGAGGCCATCTGGCCCGCCCCGATAATGGCAGCGAGCAGCTCGTCACTGACCGGCTTGTCCTGAAACTGGCGGACGGAGGTATGACGGTTCAACAGCTCAAGAGTTTCATTTACGGGTTTCACAGTAGGTTCGCCTCTCTTTTCACAGTTATATAGGAATATTATGAACACAATTTAGTATCCAGACAACAGGAGGGCCTTCGCGCTACCATCCGCCCCCCCGCTTCACCTCCTGGACTATGCCCCTGATCCCCTCATCAATCTGGTCCAGCCCGGCGCGGGAAATACTGATGCGTATAAACTTGTCCCGGGTCCGGTAATCGGATAAATAGAATCCATTGCCGGATACGACGCAGATCTTCCGCTCTCCCAGCCGCTTGACCAGCCGTTCCAGATTCACGGTTACCGGCAATTTGAATTGCATGTAGACGCCGGAGCTGTCCGCAGATGCTTCAATTAAACCTTCCGTATTATACCGCCGGAGCGCCTCATACACCGCCTGGATTCTTTTGGCGTACATCGCTTTTATTTTGTGCCTGTGGTGCTCATACATGCCGTTCTTGATATATACCTCAAGCGCTGCCTGGGATAACAGGGAGGTGTCCGTGTATCCTTTATAGGCGCGGAAGGTCACAAGCAACGGCTCCGGCAGCACAACCGCCCCCAGCCTGAGGCCGGGGAAGATGATTTTGGAGAAGCTTTTCAAATAAATCACATGTGAAGTCTGGTCATACGCGTATACAGGATCAAATTGCCGTCCGGCACCCAGATCAGCCATGTAATCATCCTCAACGACATACACATCGTATTTGCCGGCCAGTCTGGCAATGGCCTGCCGCTCTGCTGTGCTGTAAGATGTTCCGAGCGGATTATGATACCTGGGCATGGTATAGAACAATTTAAACCTGCCGCTTGCGAACCGCTCCTCCAGCTCCCGCAGGTTAATCCCGGCTGCGGAGCGGCCGATTCCGCTGACAGGCAGTCCCTCCGCCTCCAAATACCTCAAATAAATATCATACCCCGGCTGTTCAACGAGGATCTCCGTCCTGCCGCTGGGGAACGGCATTCTGGCCAAAATCTCCAATGCCTGCTGGATTCCCGAAGTAAGGATAATCCGCTCTGCCTTGGCAAAAACCTGATACTCCGCCAGATGAGACACCAGCGTGCGGCGCAGCGAATCCAGTCCCTGCGCATCCCCGTAAGTGAACAGGTTGTATTTGTAATGGTCAATCGCCTTGTTAAGGCAATGCTGGAAATCCAGATACGGAAATACGTTCAGATCGGGCGATGCCGAAGCGAAGTCGATTGTTCCGCTGCCCCCGGCAGGTCCGGGTTCTTCCGTCTTCTCCACCATATAATAGCCGCTCTGCGGAATCGAATATATGGCATGTGTTCTCTCCAGCTCCCCGTAGGCCCGCAGAATGGTGCTGACACTACAGCCGTAGAATGCTGCGGCGCTGCGCACGGAAGGCAGCTTTTCCCCAGGACGGTACTGTCCTTCCTTCATCCGCTTCTCTATCTCCGATACAACCGAATGATACTTTTTCACGCTGCCCCGCCTCCCATCGCCTTCATTCCACGGCCTGCTGTTCATGATACCTCTATTATCCTTCAATTATTATACAGGAAACAACGAACTGTACCGGTACAGTAGCGGAAAGGCGGTATTGTTCTGCTGCTGAATTCCCTTTAATTTTAAAGTAACACATACGATGTTCACAGCATCCAGTCTTACTCACACAAAGGAGATGTACCTATGCAGCAGCAAGGACTCAAGTTGGCTTATAGCTTTGCCGTACTCAATGCGGTAATTATCGGATTCTCATTCCTGTTCACTAAGGTGGCTCTCGGCCATGCCGGACCGCTCGATACACTAACCTACCGTTTCGCTGCTTCGTTTGTTGTGATGTCGGTCCCGGTCGCCTTCGGCTGGGTCAAAATCTCCTACCGCGGCAAGCCGGTTGGCCGGGCACTGCTGCTGGCAGCGATGTATCCGCTGGGATTCTTCACCCTTCAGGTATTCGGACTTCAGCGTGCAACCTCTGCCGAGGGCGGAATTCTCTATTCGTTCACTCCGGTCGTGACGATGATCATCGCTTCTATTTTCTTGAAGGAGAAGACCTCTCTGCTGCAAAAGCTGTGTATTTTCCTGTCGGTATTTGGCGTTGTGTTTATCTTTGTCATGAAGGGAAGCAGCATTCAGCTGTCCAATATGACCGGGATTGTGCTGTTGTTCCTGACTTGTCTCGCGTTTGCCGGATACAGCGTGCTGGCCCGGTCACTCTCCAGGCATTTCAGCCCCGCTGAACTCAGCTACCTCATGATGGGGATCGGCTTCGCAACCTTCCTGATCATTTCGCTCACCGGACATGCAGCCAGCGGAACCTTCAGCGAATTCCTAAGCCCGCTCACGAGCGGCACCTTTATCCTGTCTGCAGTATATCTGGGAGTCATAGCCTCGCTGGTGACTACCCTGACTTCAACTTATATCTTGTCCAAAATCGAAGCTTCACTCATGAGTGTGTTCACCAATCTCTCAACCATCGTCTCCATTGCAGCCGGAGCATTTTTCCTGGGGGAAGAGATTACAGTGTACCATTGGATCGGATCTCTTTTGATCATAGCCGGGGTAATCGGCACCAACCGGCTCGGACGGAACAAGCCTTGCGTGCAGGTTGCCGGCCGGAGCGAGTCTGTGTAAGCAGGTAGTGCGCTGTTCCACATTGCTCTATTCAGACTACTTCTAGGGAGGCACATTGTATTCGTTTTTTCGCATACATTTGGTCCGGTTACCTTCGCAGAAGCACATTGTATTCGTTTTTTCGCATACATTGGGTCCGGATCCCTTCGCGGAGGCACATTGTATTCGATTTTTCGCATACATTGGGTCCGGTTGCCTTCGCAGAAGCACATTGTATTCGTTTTTTCGCATACATTGGGTCCGGATCCCTTCGCGGAGGCACATTGTATTCGATTTTCCACATACATTGGGTCCGGTTACCTTCGCGGAGGCACATTGTATTCGGTTTTTCGCATACATTGGATCCGGATCCCTTCGCGGAGGCACATTGTATTCGGTTTTTCGCATACATTGGGTCCGGTTGCCTTCGCGGAGGCACATTGTATTCGATTTTTCGCATACATTGGGTCCGGTTACCCCTTAGCACACTTTCGGTGGAATCAGGGGCACTAGTGCCCCTCATTTCCTCCCTTGGCCCGCCTTCGGCGGCAACACAAAGAACCGCCGGACATTAACGCTCCGGCGGTTCTTTGGTTATCGGCGCTCAAGTCCGGATCGCTCCGTCTGCAGCAGAAGCAGTGAACATTACAGCTTGACCCGCTGCAGCCGCAGCGCATTCAGCAAAACGGATACAGAGCTGAAGGCCATTGCTGCACCGGCCAGCCATGGAGCCAGGAAGCCCAGGGCGGCAACCGGAATGCCGATCGTATTGTAGGCAAGCGCCCAGAACAAATTCTGCTTGATATTGCGCATCGTCTTGCGGCTCATCAGAATGGCATCCGGAATGCTCAGCAGATCGCCGCGCATGAGCGTAATATCCGCCGCCTCCATCGCCACATCCGTGCCGGTGCCGATGGCCATACCGGTGTCTGCCGTTGCCAGTGCCGGCGCATCGTTGATGCCATCGCCAACCATGGCAACCTTGACTCCGCCGCTCTGCAGCCTGCGGATCTCGGCTGCCTTGCCTTCCGGCAGCACCTCTGCCAGCACCGTGCGGATGCCCGCCTGCTCGGCAATGGCCTGAGCCGTAATCTTGTTGTCCCCGGTGATCATAACGACCTCGATGCCCATCTCGTGTAGTCTGGATACCGCAGCGCGCGAGGTTTCCTTAATCGTATCCGCCACCGCTACGACACCGGCAATTTCGCCGTCAACAGCTACCAGCATCGCTGTTTTGCCTTCATGCTCAAGCCGGGTCATGATTGCTGTCCACGGCCCGATATCAAGGCCGCTCTCCTCCATCATCCGCCGTGTGCCCACGCTTACCTTCTGGCCTGCCACTACAGCAGATACGCCGCGGCCCGGCACAGCCTCGAACTGCCCGGCAGACGGAAGCTCAATGCTTCTGCTCTGCGCGCCCGCTACAATGGCATCCGCCAGCGGATGCTCCGAGAGCTTCTCCGCTGCCGCTGTAATCGACAGCAGCCGGTTCTCGGCAAGCACCTTGCCCTGTGCTACAATGCCGGTACTGGTTACAATGTCGGTCAGCACCGGCTTGCCGTTGGTCACGGTTCCGGTCTTATCCACTACAACAACCTTAATGCCCTGTGCAGCTTCCAGATGCTCCCCGCCCTTGAACAGGATGCCGAACTCGGCTGCCCGGCCGGACCCCGCCATTATGGAAGTCGGTGTCGCCAGTCCCAGTGCACACGGGCAGGCGATTACGAGCACCGCGATGGCTTTCTCCAGCGCATCCGCGAACTGCCCGGGTGCGCCCCAGATATACCAGATTACAAAGGTTACAGCTGCAATCCCCACCACAATCGGTACAAAGATCCCGGAAATCACATCGGCGATCCGCTGAATCGGTGCCTTCGAGCCCTGCGCCTCTTCTACCACTCGAATAATCTGCGCCAGCGCCGTATCCCGGCCGACCTTGCGGGCTTTGATCCGCAGCATGCCGTTCTTGTTCAGCGTGGCTCCTATAACCGAATCACCCGGCTTCTTCTCCACCGGCATACTCTCGCCAGTCAGCATGGATTCATCGACGGAGGACAGCCCCTCGACCACTTCACCGTCTACAGGCACCTTGGTTCCCGGCTTCACCAGCACGAGATCTCCGATAACGACATCCTCTACGGGAATGCTCAGCTCAACCCCATCGCGCATCACCAGCGCGGTCTTGGCCTGCAGCCCCATCAGGCTGCGTATCGCGTCTGAGGAACGCCCTTTGGCCAATGCCTCGGACCATTTGCCTACAAGAATCAGCGTAATCAGAACTGCGCTCGTCTCGTAATACATATCCACGGTATGGTTCATCCCGCTCATCTTCAGGGAATCAATCGTCAGGTACAGACTGTAGAAATAGGCTGCCGAGGTGCCCAGCACCACCAGCACATCCATATTGGCACTGCCGTTCTTCAGCGCTTTGTAGGCATTGACATAGAACTGCCAGCCGATCAGGAACTGCACGGGAGTCGCCAGCACCAGCTGGAACCAGGGATTCATCAGCAGCTCCGGTGTCCAGATCCAGGAAGTGAAAGAGAAATGGCCCGCCATGGCCCAGAGCAGCGGCAGTGACAATATAGCAGAGATCATCCACTTGTTCCGTTTATGCGTGATTTCCTCCCCGCGCTGGCTGGCAATATCCTTGCGGTCCTGCTTCAGCGCCGCCTTGTAGCCGATGCTGCTCACCTTATCCATAATCTCGGCTGTACTGATATTGCCCGGCGAATATTCCACATGTGCTGTCTCCAGCGCCAGATTCACATTCACTGCGGCAATCCCGGGCATCCGTCCCAGCACCTTCTCAATTCTGGCCGAGCATGCCGCACAGGTCATGCCCGTAATATCGAAATCCGCCGATTCCTTCAGCGTATCATAGCCGAGAGAACGGATCTTCTCCTCAATCTGCGGCACGCCAGCGACCTTCGGATCAAATCCCACCGTCGCCTGCTCCAGCGCCAGATTGACATTCGCCCGGGATACCCCCTCCATGCGGGACAATCCCTTCTCGATCCGCGCCGCACAAGCGGAGCAGGTCATCCCGGTAATCTGCAGCGTAGCCTGCTGCTGGACCGGTTCTGCACTCTTTTCCATGATTCACGCACCTCCCCATACCCCCAAGGGGTATATTTATCTTTAAAAGAAAAGGCATTGGCGCCCGGCCCTATTGCTCTAGGGTTCCCGGCTCCAAGCCCTTACATTACAATCCTTCACTTAAACTACGTCGTAGCCCTGATCCTCGATAGCCGCCTTGATTGCATCCAGGCTTACAGTGTTCTCGTCAAATTCAACCGCTACCGTCTTCGCCGGAAGATCTACCTTCGCCGCAGCCCCAACGCCGCTCACAGCTTTCTCTACAGCACTTACACAGTGACCACAAGACATTCCTTCTACATTCAATGTTACGTTCGACATTTGATTACCCTCCTAATGGTTTGAATAGCATACGCCTCCTGATCAGCCTCGAAAGCATACGCTTAATTTGGTTAGCATCCGCTTAATTGCCAGCGAATGCTTGGTTTGACGGCTCCCCGCATTGCCTGCAGAGTTTGATCTTGAGAAAAAATAATCCCAGATGAAAGTAACGGAGGGGAATTTTGAAACTGTAGGAGCGCCAGCGACCGCCTTTGTCCACGGATTTCTACCGCAAATAGCGGTTTAAATCAAAGAAATCCGGGGACAACAGCGGCCGAAAGTTCAAACATTCACCGCAGTTACGACCTCCATCAATAATTAGGACTTCTCCATTCAAACTCCCCAGGCCCAATCTCTATTTCATCAGCTTATTCACCGTAATCAGCAGCTCATCGATAACCTCATGCTCGCCGGCTTCGATCCGTTCGATAATGCAGCTCTTCATATGGCCTTCAAGCAGCAGCTTGCCGACACTGTTCAGTGCCGCCTGCACCGCCGCCAGCTGATTAAGCACATCATCACAGTAGGTATCCCGTTCAATCATGCCTTTGACGCCGCGGATCTGTCCCTCAATCCGGTTAAGCCGGGTGGTCAGTCCACTCTTGAATTCCGGGGAATGATGGCTCTTGCGGACACCGGAAGCAGAAGAATGGCAATCCTCGCCGCAGTCATGCCCGGCATGCTCCTTCTCATTTGTTGACACAGGAATCAGCCTCCTCAAGTAACAATATAATATACCCCCCATGGGTATGTCAAGGCCTCACTGCAACTTATCTCCTTTATCCTGTAACACATGCGTATTTGTCATGATTTAGCAGGAGAATTCCCGTTTGAACGCGAATCTCCTAGAATAAAACATCTACAACTACGTGAATGGAGGAGGAGCAGTGCTCAAATCAATCATCAGCCAGATGCATCGCCGCAGGAGCTATTTGTACTCCTTTATCATATGCATTGCCGGGCTGGGCTTGTTCATTTATCAAACGGAACCGCAAATTCTTCAGCTCTCCTCATCCGGCTGGGGCTGGGTTACCGCCATGTCAGGCGCGGCCGTCCTGCTCACCGTCTTCACCTTCCAGCTGCCTCCGCAGGGGAACGGGCTGTCACTGGATTCTTCCATCTATCTGGCCTGTATCTTTATCTTCGGCGCCCCATCCGCCCTTCTGGTTCTCCTGCTCTGCTCCATCGTACTGCTGTTCATCGAATGGGGAAGCACTCCGCTCTGGAAGCATCTCAATAATTTCGCCGTGTACTGTATCATGATCACTTCCGCAGCCTTTATCTTCTCGTGGTCCGGGGGCCGGCAGGGACCGCTTCTCAGCAGCTATCTGGCAGCATACCTCAGCGCTATGGCCATATATTTCATCCTGAACCTGCTGCTTGTCGGCTTCTTCTACTACATAATTTTCCATGAGAATCTCTACAATACACTCAAAGCAATGCTGACAGACGCCGTACTGGCCTATTTGTGCACGCTGGTGCTCTCCCTGGTGCTGACCGTTCTGCTCTTCTATAACGGAATTACCGGCCTGGCCTTATTCCTGGGCCTCAGTGTACTGATCTCCTATTCCTTCAAACGGCTGTTCAGCATGTACCGTGACATTGAAGAGCGGGCTAACCGCGATCAGCGTACCGGACTGTTTAACCACAGCTATTTCGAAGCGGCGCTAGAAGAGGAAATGCGCAGATCGCAGGCAGGCGGCAGCGCACTCTCCCTGGCCATGATTGATATCGATGATTTCAAGAAATACAATGATCACTTCGGCCATCTTAAGGGGGACGGGCTTATTGTTTTTCTGGCTGAGCTACTGAAGAAGGAAACCGGGTCCACCGATATTATTGTCTCCAGATATGGCGGTGAAGAATTCACCCTGCTGATGCCGGGCTACGATGCCGTGACGGCCAGGCAATTCATCGAAAAGATGCGCAAAACGCTCAACAATTCTATTTTTGAAGGCAGCGAGATCTTCCCGCAGGGCTGTCTGGCGTTCTCCGCAGGCGTAGCCGGATACCGGCCCGATGTCCACTTCAAGTCAGAGCTGGTCGACCATGCCGATCAGGCGCTGTACTATGCCAAAAAACAGGGCAAGAACATGGTCCACGTCTACGGCAACCAGTCTCTCTTGGAGCGCGACATCGATTTCAGTCAGGATGTGCGCGATATTGAGCAGCAGCTTAATCTTTTTATGTACAAGGATCTGGAGACCTTCAAGCATTCCAAACGCGTATTCCGCTATGCCATGGACATCAGCGAGCTGCTGGCGCTGGACAATCTCTCCAAACGGCAGTTCACGCTCGGCGCACTGATCCACGATATCGGCAAGCTGGAGATTCCCTGGGGCATACTTAACAAGAAGGATAAGCTCGCGCCGGAGGAATGGGAGATGGTCAAATGGCATGTCACCTGGGGCAAAGAGATGGCACTTACCAACGATAAATACAAGGATCTCGCCCCTTATATCGAGCTGCACCACGAACGGTATGACGGCAAAGGGTATCCGTACGGCTTCAAGGGAGAAGAGATTCCCCGGCTATGCCGGATGCTGACCATTATCGACTCGTTCGATGCCATGACCACGGAGCGTCCGTACCAGCCGACCAAATCGTTCGCAGAAGCTATTGTGGAGCTGCGGGCCTGCGCGGGAAGCCAGTTTGACCCGGAGCTGACTGAGCTGTTCATCAGGTACATAGAAGCCCGGGAGCTGCGTTCAAGCGATGCGGCCATGTAGGAAGAAGCATCTACCCCCGCTGCGGATAAAGGTCCGCCTGCGAGGGAATACCATACATAGAAGTCCTGCCGTTCTTGTTGTACAAGGGCGGCTTATTTGCGTCCACAGCATTATTTAATATTTAATTTTGAAAAAAAGGATTGCCACCCTATTCAAATTTGAATATAATAAGATTTGCCATTGAATACTGAACGTAAAGGAGTCTGTAAATGCATACTAAAGAAAGCAATCTTAAGCTCGTCGTTGCCGGCCTGCTGCTCGGTATTCTGATGTCTGCCATGGATAATACGATTGTGGCCTCAGCTATGGGCACCATCGTCTCCGACCTCGGGGGACTTGATAAAATCGTCTGGGTAACCTCTGCTTATATGGTCATGGTTATGGCCGGAACCCCCATCTTCGGCAAATTGTCCGATATGTACGGACGCAAGCGCTTCTTCATCTTCGGACTGATCGTGTTCCTGATCGGCTCCGCCCTGTGCGGAACGGCGGCCAGCATCACACAGCTCAGTATTTACCGGGCGATCCAAGGGATTGGCGGCGGTGCGCTGATGCCGATCGCCTTCACGATTGTATTTGATATTTTCCCGCCGCAAAAAAGAGGCAAGCTCACCGGATTATTCGGTGCTGTCTTCGGGATCTCCAGCGTAATCGGCCCTCTGCTGGGCGCTTATATCACTGATTACGTCGGCTGGAACTGGATTTTCTATATTAATGTACCGATTGGTATCGTCTCCTTCTTCCTGATTATGACGTCCTACAAGGAATCCGTCTCCCATGCCAAACAGCGGATTGACTGGGGCGGCGCCTTCACGCTGGTGGCAGGAATTATCTGCCTGATGTTCGCGCTTGAGCTTGGCGGCAATCAGTATGCCTGGGATTCAGCAACGATTCTCGGACTGTTCGCCGGCTTCGCCGTATTCCTGATTGCCTTCATCTTCATTGAGCAGAATGCGGCAGAGCCGGTCATCTCGTTCAACATGTTCCGGGGGCGCCTGTTTGCCACCAGCAGTCTGCTCGGCTTGTTCTACGGCTCGGCGTTTATCGTAGCTACGGTATACATTCCGATCTATGTCCAGGGGGTATACGGCGGCTCCGCCACCAACTCCGGTCTGATCCTGATGCCGATGATGATTGGTACGGTAATCGGCAGCCAGTCCGGCGGTCTGCTCACCACCAAGACGAGCTTCCGCAACATCATGCTGCTGTCCGCAGTGTGTTTCGTTGCCGGTATCTTCTCACTCAGCACACTGACACCGGATACTTCCCGTCTGCTGCTGAATGCGTTCATGGCGCTGACCGGCTTCGGGGTAGGGTTCTCCTTCTCCGTACTCAGCATGTCATCCATTCACCATTTCGATATGCGCCAGCGCGGTTCAGCTACCTCCACCAGCACCTTCCTGCGCTCGCTCGGGATGACGCTGGGGATTACCATCTTCGGTATTATCCAGCGCAACAGCTTCACTTCGGAGCTTAGCACGGCCTTCGGAGACGGCGGCCAGGCGTCTTCCTTCGGCGATCCGCGTTCTGCGCTGACCCCTGAGGCCCGTGCACAGATTCCGGCACCGGTGCTGGAGAAGATCACAAATTCACTGTCTACCTCGATCGCACATACCTTCATGTGGGCTATCGTGCCAGCGGTGCTTGCCGTTATCTTTGTCCTGCTAATGCCCAAAGACCGGCTGACGATTCAGCCTAAGGAATCCCAGCCAGCTCCGGCTTCCGGGCAGAGGTAAGCACCATGTCCATGAAGCTGCTGATTCTGGGGCTGCTGCTGGAACGGGATATGCATCCTTATGAGATTACTCTCGTTATGAAGGAACGCACGATGGACCAGTTCATTAAGCTGCAGATGGGCTCATTATATTATGCAGTCGACAAGCTGGCCGAGGGCGGTCATATCGAAGCTGTGGAGATCATCCGCAGCGCGGACCGGCCGGATAAAACCATCTACCGGATTACGGATAAAGGCAAGGAGTTAATGGAACAGCTCATTCTGCAGCAGATCAAGAAGAGCGACCCCCTGTATCATCCGCAGTACATGGCCTTGGCACTCTCGCGCTACATTGACCAGGAGAAGGTGGAGATACTACTGGAGGAACGCATCCGCGAAGCGGAGCACCAGGTGAACTTCGCCTACCAGGTATACGAGGAGCATATCTCCATTGTGCCGCGTTCGGCGCTGCATCTGATGTACGGCCGGTATGAGCATAGCCTGACAGAGCTGAAATGGCTGAAGCGGCTCCATGAGGATGTCGCCGCCCGCAGGCTGAGTGACAAAGGCAGCCCGATTATTCCGCAATAAGTATAGCATTTCAGGAGGATTGTTCCGCCGCCGTTACAGGCAGCCGGGGCAGTCCTCCATTTCATTTCCAAAGCCTGTTCACACAGGAATCTGCGGTTTATCACAGGTCCCTGTGTTTAATTAGCCCGAATTGTGTTTATTAGGGAGCAAACTGCCGGCAAGGCTCAGGAGAATTGTCTAGCACATTTCCATCCTTGCCCTGCAAATATTCCGAAAGGGAAGTGAACTTAAGATGAGCCATAGTGACGATAAGAAGCCGATAAGAGACGAACGCGACCACCCTGAGCAATACCCGACCAACAAGCCAAGCTTATTCGACCTTGATGAAAGCGAACAGAATGTAGATCCGATTCCGGTCGAGGATCTGACACTCGAGAAGCAGGAGGAGAAGGATAAGGAAGGCACGAAACACCGCTCCTCCAGCGACAAAAAACACCATACCGGATTCTAAAGGTGTACACTTAATTTTAGAGCATTCAAAAGTTATAGCTTATGGAGGGATACAATTGCTGAAAGCGTTACCACTTAACAATCGCGGAATTCCCGCCAGCCGCATTGCTCTGGGCTGTATGGGGCTTGGCGGAGGCTGGGACCATGAACCGGTTACAGCGGAGAACATAAAGCAGGGGCATGAGGCGCTGGATGCGGCGCTGTCGATCGGCATCAATTTTTTTGACCATGCGGATATCTATACCCGGGGCAAGGCGGAGAAGGTGTTCGGACAGATCTTCAGGGAGCGTCCGGGTCTGCGTGAGGAGATCATCCTGCAGTCGAAATGCGGTATCAGGCTGATGGAGCCGGGTGATATCACCAATATGTTCGACTTCTCCAAGGAGCATATTCTGTCCAGTGTAGACGGAACGCTCTCCCGGCTGGGCACTGAGTATATTGATATTCTGCTGCTGCACCGCCCCGACCCGCTGATGGACCCCGAGGAAGTCGCCGAAGCACTGCGCCTGCTTAAGGCAGCCGGCAAGGTGCGCCACTACGGTGTCTCCAATATGAGTGCTGCCCAGATCAAACTGCTGGAGACCTATTGTGACGAGCCCTTCATCGTCAATCAGCTGCATATGAGCCTGGCCAAGATCAGCTGGGTCGATGCCGTACTCAGCGTGAACCGGGAACAGTGGAAAGACCTTACGTTTCCTGAGGGTACAATAGAGTATTGCCGTGCGGGGAACATCCAGCTTCAGGCCTGGGGCCCGCTGGCCCAGGGGCTGTTCAGCGGACGGCCGCTTGAAGGACAGCCGGAGAACGTGGTGAATACAGCGGCCAGAGTACAGGCGCTTGCCGATGAGAAGAATACAACACCTGAGGCCATCGTCCTGGCCTGGCTGATGACGCATCCAGCAGCCATCCAGCCTGTAATCGGCACCGTCAATCCGCTGCGCATCGCAGCCTGCGGAGGGGCGGATAAGATTGAGCTCTCCCGCAAGGAGTGGTACGAGCTGTACGTCAGCTCACGCGGAGAGAAGCTTCCTTAAGGAGCGGACTTCACTACAAATGGAAAGGTTATGCCATCCGTATTTGTTATGCGGATAGCATAACCTTTTTTCGTTCTCAATAAAGAACATTTGTGAAAAACAGTGATATATCAAGTAAATTAAAGATAACCAGATGCATCTGTGCTTTATTGCGAACAATTCGCTGAAATTGACATTTTTCTTTTCCCGGGTGCGCAGTGTATGATTTCATTACGAAGACGTTCTTAATAAAGAACGAATATAACGAATATCAATCAGTAAGCCATGAGAGGGGGCCTACCTTTGTACCCCAGATCCGCCAAACGGCGTAAACGGAAATACACGAAACTCGGTCTTCGGATCCTGCAATCCGGTGTGGCTGTATCTGTTCTTATAATGTATACCTCCAATCAGATTGGCAGTACTTACGGAGAGTATAACACTTTCCAGGAACAGAACACCTCTATCGGGCTCTGCTCCGTATTTCCGGGCCAGATCGAACAGCTGCTGTCAGATTTCAGCGGACATGTCCGCACAATTACCCAGCTGAAGTCTTCTCTTGGCAGCCACATTACGAGCGGGAACTATAACACTCCCCCGGTCTCTGAAGAACTGTCAGCGGAGGAACTGGATCAGATCTCCAGTGAGATCTCAGAACAAATCCGGCTGGCAAGCGATACAGTTAGCGCACTGGATACACAGCTGAGCCTCAATGCAGGTATCTGGCAGCAAATTCTGCAGGAAATTGGCAGTGCAGCAGCCATTCTGCATCAACTCGGAGGATATATGGTTAATCTCGAACCCAATTGCCTAGAAATCCGTGACGCCCGGTTCTTCGAACAGCTGCAGGAAGGTCTCCATCAAAGCGGGGTGCTGTCGGAATCCCTGACGGATACATTAACGGGCATTGTGCATTATCTGAATACGATTCATGATTTCGGCGGCTCGCTGCCGACCGGTAATCCTGACCGGGTGCTTCTCCGGCAAGAAAGCTTCGGCTTCCCTGCCGAGGAACCGATTTTCTCACTCATGGCCAGAGCCTACAATGCAGACCCCAATGTATCTCCCGCCTTACAGTCAAGCTACGATCAGTTAAGTGCAGAATTAACAGCCTCCAGAGACAACCTATCGTCCACAATCTCCACGCTGCAGGAACAGCAGGTACACATTGCTGAAGCGAAGGCGGCGCTGGAGGAGAAAGCCAAGGCTGAAGAAGCGGAACGGCTGGCGCTTGAGAAAGCCAAGGCTGAGGAAGCGGAACGGGATGCACTGGAGAAGCAGAAACAAGAGAACGATCAAACCAAGAATAATCCGCCCGCAGCCAGCATTCCTGGAGAAGATAAGACCATCGATGAACCTGCTATAGAAGCTCCTGAGGGAGAAAAACCGGCTCCTGCACCCTCACCGGATGCAGAGGTTACCGCTCCGCCTGCCACACCGGCACCGGAAGCCAATCTTCCGGAGGCGACTCCAGCGGCAGACTCACCTGGGGAGCTCCCGGATAGCGGTACAGATACCGCGCAGCCAACAGCTACAGTTACACCTACAGCTACACCTGCTCCACAATCGGATACCAGCAAAGGCGGGGAATAATATGCGCATTAAAAAGATAGTCAGCACCACATTGTCCACACTGATATTTATGATTTTCCTGGTGCTGGTAACAGCAGTAGTCATCTCCAAAGCCTCCGGAGGCGAACCTTCCTTCTTCGGCTATCAGATCAAGACGGTGTTATCCGGTTCCATGGAGCCGGGCATCCAGACCGGATCTATAGTAGCGATTAAGCCGGGCGGGGATATGACCCGTTTTCAAAAAGGCGATGTGATTACTTTCATGAATTCCGATAACCTCCTGATTACACACCGTGTGGTCGATGCTTCAATAAACAGTGCCATAGGTGAAGCCAGCTATACCACCAAAGGGGACAATAACGATGCAGCCGATACCTCAGCGGTCAGCTCAACAAATGTGGTAGGCCAATATACCGGCGTCACCGTCCCTTATGTAGGATATACCATGAATTTTGCGGTCTCCAAAGCCGGAAGCGTAATGCTGATGATTATCCCCGGGTTGCTCCTGCTCCTCTACGCACTGTATTCCTCCTGGAAAGCCGTAGCGGCACTGGAGAAGAAGAATGCAGGGCCAGCGGTGACCGGCGGACCGGATACCCTTCCAGACATTGTGCAATAAACCGATTGTCCTCTCCCGTTTACGAAACGCGGAGCAACAATAAATTTTCCCCGAAGACAGGTAAAGACAAAAAAAGAACGATGAGAGAGGGATGAACAAATGAACGTTAAAAAAACATTAGGTCTCGGCGTTGTATCGGCAGCACTCGGATTAACCCTGGTCGGCGGAGGAACCTTCGCTTACTTCAGCAGTACCTCCACCACTGCAGCTTCTTTTAACAACGGAACTTTATTACTTAATTCGGACCCCTCCGTTATTGTCAATCTCAGCAATCTTAAACCGGGGGATACGATCCTAAGAGATTTTAAATTGAAAAATGACGGAACGCTCAATATTCCCAAAGTTGTTCTGCGTACCTCATCTGTCATTACAGATGCCCAGGGAGATAACGGCGCCCATAATCTCAAAGACGATATTATTGTGACGTTCCTAGTTAACAAGGATAAGGTAACATCACCTGTTCTGGTCGTTTCACTGGCCGAACTTGAGCAGCAAAGTCCGGATCTTGTAGCCAAGGGAATTCTCGGCGGAATCTTTGGTGTAGAGAATGGGGGCATCAAAGCAGGCACCTCAGATAAACTGAGCGTACAGTTTGCCTTCAAGGAAACCTTCCAGCCGCAAAACTACTATCAAGGCGATACACTGGCCCTGACCCTGAACTTCGAAGCCAACCAGGAAAAAGGCGCCCTCAAATAATCTATCTGTATATGCATTCCTGATCACCGATCTTAAAAAAACATAATATACTCGAGGAGGAAATTAATTATGGGTATCAAAAAAACATTGGGTCTTGGCGTAGCATCGGCAGCACTGGGATTGTCTTTAATCGGAGGGGGCACCTTCGCTTACTTCAGCTCCACAGCAACCAGCACGGCAACCTTCGCGGCAGGCACGCTGAAGCTCGGCTCTTCCTTTAATACACCTGTTGCCCTGACCAATCTGAAACCGGGTGATTACACCGTACGCACGTTCACCTTGTCCAATGACGGCACCCTGGATATCAAACTCCTAACGCTGGCCACCAGCTACACTGTAACTGATGCGAAGGGCGATAATGCCGGCCAGGATCTTGGAGATCACTTCAAAATCAAACTTCTCGACAGCTCTTATACCAGCGGTCCGCTTGCCGGCCATGTGCTGTCCGAGATCTCCCTGAAGGACCTGAAGAACACTTCCAGCTATGATCTCGTAACGGCGGGTGTACTGCCGGGAGGCATCGCCGCTACCCAAACCAAAACCTTCAAGATTGCTTTCGAATTCGTTGACAATACCCAGGATCAGAATATCTTCCAGGGTGACGGCTTGGCGCTGAACTGGACATTCAATGCTACGCAAGGTTTGGGAGAAGCCAAATAAGGCTATTAAATTATATACACAAAACGGCATATCCTCCCTCATCCGGGCTGGATATGCCGTTTTGTCTCTCCCCGCCAGCTTCTGGCAGGAACAAGGGTTTTTGTCCGTTTTGCGAATTTTTGTTATACTGATAACAAAAAGTACGGAGGGCGTTGTAATCGTGTCAGATAATATGGGAAGCCGCATCCATAGGCTCCGGCTGGAGAAGGGTTATTCTTTATCCGAGCTTGCGGATAAGGCTGACGTGGCGAAATCATACTTAAGTAATGTCGAACGGAATATCCAATCCAACCCCTCCATTCAATTTATCGAAAAAATTGCCGATGCACTCCAAGTATCCATTCACGTATTACTGTATGGCGGAATTGCAGAAACTGCAGAGCCGGTTCTCGATGGAGAATGGTTCAGGCTGGTTCAGGATGCGATGGCCTCTGGTATAAGCAAACGTGAATTCAAGGAGTTTCTCGATTATCAGAAATGGCGGCTGGAGCAGAAGGATAACTGAAATACCCCACAAAGTGAGGCAGCAGCCTCGATGATTACCCAGGTACTTTGCGGGGACCCCGAAACAACATGTAAATTCCAACAGAAGAGGGCACAGCGTGTACACCGCTGTGCCCTCTTCTGTATGTATCCGTACAATGCTGAATGCCCTACATCGCCTGGAGTGCTTTTTCAGTAAAAAAACGCCGAATCTCGTCTGCCTGGATGCCAGCCTGCTTAGCAGACATTAGCAAATGCACCCATTCTAAATCCAGATCAACTGCCTGCAGTTCGTCATTCCCCTGGTTGGACTTATCCAAGAAATCTCCTCCTAGAATTTTCGCGTCCCCAGGCAGTCCGGCCATCATAGTATTTCTACTTTAGATCCGAGACTTTGTGCCCCTGTCTTTCGGCAGGTTTACCCTTTACTGGACCCTTTACATGAAAGGATCTGAAAAGAATCGATGAAACCGTTCTCCGCAATAACATTATACAAGATCTTACATGAAAAGTGTGTCGTTTTCTGGAATTTTTTTATGTTAAATCGTGAAGACCCTTAGCTAAAATTGCCAATAGCTTGTATAAATAATTCCAATTCATCTTCAATCGGTCCAAATTAGTTTAAATATACTAAATAGATATTAATCCCGTAACACAATATAGAAACAATTACCCATTCCTATGATTTACAACCACCTAAATCCCTTAATTTTTTATTAATTTTAACGATATTTTATTTTTCCGGCTTCACCCGGGAAATTTATGATTGTTCCGTATGAATCCCCTGCTGAATCATACCGTTTTGCGAACGGATTGCACGAAAGTATGAATTGATTACCCTGCCGGAAAGTAGCACAATAAGATGAGAATGAAACCGCAAACATCGCAGCTCCGCTAAGCGGTGTTCCTAATATACCGCATGTGGAGTTTATCCGTTAGGAGGACCTACTCATGGCCGTCAAAGAGCCCTATAACGAATCTGTCTGGAGCAAGTATTACGGTCCCAATCTGGGCTACATTCAGGAGAAATACGAGCAGTTTGTCAAGGACCCCACTTCCGTAGAGCATCATTACCGCGACCTCTTCACAGTATCCGGCCCGCCTCCCCTGGCTCCGGATGCCGTCAAGACGCCTCCCCCCGCCATCTCAGGAGATACAGAGTGGCTCAGGAAAGCCGTTAAAGCTTCCAAGCTAATGGCTAACATCCGAATATACGGCCATATGGCTGCCGATATCGATCCGCTGGAGCGGAGCACCAACCCGATGGCGAAATGGCTGGAGATCGAGACCTATGAGCTGACGCGCGAAGATCTGAATGCCCTGCCGGCTTCATTGATCTGGGAGAATGCCCCTGAGGGCGTGCATACCGCTATGGATGCCGTTCACAGAATGCGCCAGGCCTACACACAGACCATTGCCTATGAATTCGGGCATGTGCATGACGAGCGTGAGCTGCGCTGGCTCAACAGCCAGGCGGAATCCACAACGTCGCCTGCTCCACTGAACCATGCGGAACGCAAAGAGCTGCTGAAACGCCTGATTCAGGTAGAGCAGTTCGAGACCTTCCTGCATAAGACCTTCGTCGGCCAGAAGCGCTTCAGCCTGGAGGGCAATGATGCCCTCGTGCCTATGCTGGATGAAATTGTCCGCGCTGCCGCACATGACGGCGCAGAGCATATCCTGATGGGTATGGCCCACCGCGGAAGACTTAATGTGCTTGCCCACATTCTGGGCAAACCTTATGATATTATTTTCTCGGAATTCCATCATTCGCCGAACAAGGAGCTCTTCCCGTCCGAAGGCTCCATGGGTGTCACCTATGGCTGGAGCGGGGATGTGAAATACCATCTAGGCGCCGACCGCGCCGTCCGCGAAGGCGAAACTGTGCGTACCCGCATCACGCTTGCGAACAACCCGAGCCATCTCGAGTTCGTGAATCCGGTCGTTGAAGGCTTCACGCGTGCAGCCCAGGAGGAACGGGGCACCCCAGGCCTGCCTAAGCTGAATACGGACAAAGCCATGGCCGTGCTTATGCATGGCGATGCCGCCTTCCCTGGTGAAGGCATTGTTGCGGAAACACTTAATATCGGCAAATTGCAAGGTTATCAGAATGGCGGCACTGTGCATATTATCGTCAATAACCGGATCGGCTTCACCACCGAAAGTGAAGATTCCCGCTCCACGCATTACGCCAGTGATCTGGCGAAGGGCTATGAGATCCCGGTAGTGCATGTCAATGCCGACGACCCCGAAGCCTGTATTGCTGCCGTCCGTATGGCCAGCGCTTACCGCCATTTGTTCAAGAAGGATTTCCTGATTGATCTGATCGGGTACCGCCGGCACGGCCATAATGAGATGGATGATCCGGAAACCACCCAGCCGGTGGTTTATGGCAAGGTCCGCAACCACCCTACCGTCTACCGCGTTTATGCGGAACGCCTGCAGCGCGAGAAGGTCGTTACAGCCGATGAGGTGAAGAACATGATTGCCGAGGCCGAGAATGTGCTGCAGCAGGCCTTCGAGCAGATGAAGGAAGGGAAACAGAAGAACGCCGAGGCCAAGACTTCGGTCGTCCTGGATACGGGAACACCGGTGCACCGCCCTACAGCGGTTCCGCTGGCCAGCCTCCAGGAGATTAACCGTGAGCTGCTGAGCGTACCGGCCGGCTTCACAGTCTATCCGAAGCTGGAGCGGATTCTGCAGCGGCGCAAGGATGCGCTGAATGACGGTGAACGGGTAGACTGGGCGCTGGCCGAAACCCTGGCCTTCGCTACCATTCTGAAGGACGGCACGCCGATCCGCCTCAGCGGACAGGATTCACAGCGCGGCACCTTCGCTCACCGCCACCTTGTCCTGCATGACAGTGAGAGCGGGGAGCTCTTCTCCCCTCTTCACCAGCTTAAGGATTCCCGCGCCTCCTTCGGCGTCTACAACAGCCCGCTGTCAGAAGCCTCTGTACTCGGCTATGAATACGGCTATAATGTGTTCGCACCGGAGACCTTCGTGCTCTGGGAAGCGCAATACGGCGATTTCGCCAATGCCGCCCAGGTCATTATCGACCAGTTCATCTCTGCCGGACGCGCCAAGTGGACACAGCGCAGCAATCTTGCGATTCTGCTGCCGCATGGATATGAAGGCCAGGGACCGGAACACTCCAGCGGCAGGCTGGAACGTTATCTGCAGCTCTCCGCCGAGGAGAACTGGACCGTAGCGAATCTGACCTGCGCGGCCCAATATTTCCATCTGCTGCGCCGTCAGGCTGCACTCTGCGGACAGCCCGACGCCCGGCCGCTGGTAATCATGGCACCGAAGAGCCTGATCCGCAATCCGCGCAGTACCTCGGCCGGTGCTGATCTCGCCTCGGGTAGCTTCCAGCCCGTGCTTCCGGAACCGCTGCTCGGCAGCAAGCCCGAAGAGGTCAAGCGCCTGGTGGTATGCAGCGGCAAGGTCGCCATCGACCTGCAGACTGAGCTGGAAGCCGCCCGCGGACAGGACTTCTCCTGGCTGCATATTCTCCGCCTGGAGCAGCTGTATCCGTTCCCGGAACGTGAGCTTGGCGCACATCTCAGTTCGTTCCGTTCCCTGCAGGAAATCATCTGGGTGCAGGAGGAACCGAAGAATATGGGCGGCTGGAGCTACGCCGAACCCCGGCTGCGCGCCATTGCCCCGCAGAATGTTACCGTCCAGTATATCGGACGTCCGGATCGCTCCAGCCCGGCCAGCGGTTATGCGGATGTGCACAGCTTCGAGCAGCGGCGCATCGTTAGAGAAGCCCTGAAACTAAACGCTCAAGTACAAGCACCTGTACCGTCTTCCTGACAACAGCAAGGCGGTCTCTCGATAACGTAAACTACTATATTTGGGGAGGTAACGGCCTGTGTCCGAAATTAAAGTACCCGATTTGGGCGAATCCATTTCCGAAGGAACGATCTACAAATGGCTGGTTAAAGAGGGCGACACTGTCGGCCAGGGCGATGTGCTCGCGGAGCTTGAGACCGACAAGGTCAACCTGGAGATCAGTGCGGAGGAGGATGGTGTCATCTCCTCCATCCTGCGCCAGGCGGGCGAGAACGTTGCTGTTGGCGAAGCTATCGGCATTATCGGCAGCGCCGACGGTGCGGCAGTAGCCGGAGGCGGCAAGCCGGAAGCAGCAAGCGCAGCGACGGGCAGCAGCGCCCCTGACGGCGGCAAGCCGGAAGCGGCAAGCGCAGCGACGGGCAGCAGCGCCTCTGACGGCGGTAAGCCGGAAGCGGCAATTGCTCCTGCCGCCTCCGAAGGTGTGGCGGCGGGCTCTGCGGCCCTGGCTTCGCCGGGGGCGCGCAAGCTGGCCCGGGAGCGGGGCATCGACCTCGGCGAGGTCAGTGCCCGCGACCCCATCGGCCGGATCGGCCAGGCCGATGTGAACGGCCATGGCGCAGCCGTGCCGGAGGCCGCTGCGCCTGCAGCTCCGGCGGCGGCGGCGCGGCCGGAGCCGGTGAAGCCGCCCGCGCCGGCGGGCAAGGCGCCGCATGCCGAGGACGGCAAAGCGACCGAGCGCAAGCGCATGTCGCGCAGACGGCTGACGATTGCCAGCCGCCTGGTCGAAGCGCAGCAGACGGCTGCCATGCTGACCACCTTCAACGAGGTGGACATGACCGCTATTCTCGACATCCGCAAACGCCGCAAGGATGCCTTCAAAGAGAAGCATGAGGTAGGACTCGGCTTCATGTCCTTCTTCACCAAAGCCGTGATCGGCGCACTCAAGGCTTATCCGCTGCTGAATGCCGAGATCGACGGTGAGGATCTCCTGCTGAAGAAATACTATGACATCGGCATTGCCGTAGCTGCCAAGGAAGGCTTGGTCGTGCCGGTCGTCCGCGATGCCGACCGGCTTAGCTTCCCGGAAATCGAGCGCAAGATCGGCGAGCTCGCCTCCAAAGCGCGCGCCAACACGCTCAGTCTGCCGGAGCTGCAGGGCGGTACCTTCACGATCACCAACGGTGGTGTATTCGGTTCTCTGCTGTCTACGCCGATCCTCAATACGCCGCAGGTCGGCATCCTCGGCATGCATAAGATCCAGCTTCGTCCGATCGCCTTGGATGAAGAGCGGACAGCCAACCGTCCGATGATGTATGTCGCCTTATCGTACGATCACCGGATTGTGGACGGTTCAGAGGCGGTAGGCTTCCTTGTTAAGGTCAAGGAATTACTGGAAGATCCAGAGGCGCTGCTGTTGGAGGGCTAAGCCCTCCTCCCGCGGCATCCTTCATTCCTCATACGTATGAACACCAAAGGCATCCGCAGAGCGTATTCGCTCTACGGATGCCTTTTTGGATTCCTTTTTGAATACCTTTTAATACCTAAATTGAATTCAATCTATTCACTTAAGCTGCTGGCTGCTCAACGATGAATATTTGGACTTCCGGCTGCTGTTTAAGCAAGAGTTGCCCGATTCATCCTTTGCACATGGAGTGCTTATTAAAATCCTGCACAGAATACAACATTTCCCTCAATAACACGGCCTAAATCTATAATTGTTGTACAAAAGGCAGCAATTCCCTCGTTCCAGGCCGATTAACGAAGCTATTGTTGTATTTCATACAACAATCCTACTGAACAGCCGGTATTTATGAACCAATGTTGCAGTACGTACAACATTTATGCCTGTATAGACTGAACTTAACAAAATCACTCACCAGAACCGCCGCCTACAGCCCGCCCCGGATCAATTCACCCGCCAAATCCAGCAGCTGCTCCTTGGTCAGCTTCCGGTCACCGTAGGTGGTGACAATATAATACGCATCCTGCTGCTCGTTGTACCAGTTCAGGTAATGGTAGCTTATATCCGGCCGTACCTCTGGCTTGTCGGCGTGATTGTATACGATCTCACGGCCCTCTACCTCCAGCTTCTCTGCGGCCACCTCCGGTCTTAGCATGACCTGCACATTGCCTCCATGCAGCAGGGTAGCCCCTATTTCGATGACCGCCCCTTCTCTGGTATACTTGCCGCCAATAGAAGCCGCTTCGGTCCACGGGATCGCCTTCATGAACAGATTGCGGCCGGTATTCTGCTTAGCCTCAGCCATCAGTTCGTCAAGAGTCTGACGGTAAAGCGGATTTTCATCGCGTTCCGCAGCTAAGGGTGAGCCGGGGTGTATCGTGCCATACTTAAATTCATAACCTCCGGCTTCCTTGGGCAATACAGGCGTCTTCAATTTATTCATCTCTCCAAGGAAAGCCGGGTAATCGGTCAGACGCAGCTCCTTGCCTGCAAACTGCAGTGCCGATTCCGCCCCTTCAGGAAGCTTCTCTCCTCTAACGAAATAGGCGATCAGTTCCCCCGGTTTGGCAAAATCCATCAGCTTCCATGCGTATTTGTTATACGCAGCCGGCGGTCCCGGATTGGGGTTCTCTGCCTGATGCTGTACCTTCACCTCGCCTGCCTTATTCCGGATCTGAATATACTCCGAGGCAGCGTAGGCTGTTACAGTGATCAGCAGCAGCATAACCAGCATCCCTGTGAACGCAGCCGTTTTACCGGCGAATCTGATCCCGCGCGGACTCCGCTTCTGTTCAGTCCCCCGCACACGGGCCATAACTCTATCAGTAACCTCAATCACGGATAGCTGCTCTTCACGGACTGCAGCGTCTCTTATATCTTGGTACTCATTGCCGATTCCTGCCCGTTCCATGATATCCCCTCCTCCGCTTGCATCGTTTCCCGCACTTTTCGTTTGATCCGCTCCATCCTTTTATGCAGCGCATTAGGCGTAATATTCAGAATTGCGCTGATCTCCAGAAAGGTCTGCTCTTCAAATACCCGCAGAACAAGCAAATTCCGTTCCTCCAGCGATAACCGTCCAAGTGCAGTCTCCAGCGCCGGACTGTATAGCCGCTCTTCCAGCGTCTGCTCCGGACCGGCCGCTGCCGCCGTATCGGGACGGAACACCCGCAGGAAGTGCCCCTGCATCCGCCGCCGGCGCAGCAGATTCAGACAATGATTGCCGGCAATCCGGTACAGCCAGGCTGAGAAGCTGACGGTGGGCTTGTACCCCCTAATGGATTGATAGGCTTTGACCAGTACATCCTGCACCGCATCCTCGGCATCCTGCCTGTTCCCCAGCATCCGGCAGCAATACCGGTAAACCGGCTGCTGAAAAGCATCTACAATGAACGCAAAGGATTCCTGCTCCCCTTGTTGAACCCTGATAATGGCCGCCTCTACCTGCCGCATATCCGGCATATTATCCTGTGACGTTGCCCTCACCTCCTTGCTTGTATATCTCTATAACACCTGACTTTTGCAAAAAGTGCCTACCGGCACAACTTTATTCGAGTAAAAACGGTTGTACGGGTTTCATCCTATGTAGTCTTTCAATCAAATATAATATAACTTTAGCAGATTTATCGAAGGCCTATTTATTGCTCCTTACGTCACTTTCCCCACCTAACCCGGCTAGCCCACTTTAAGCAAAATCAAATGCACTTTCCACCTCTCATCCGGCCCCCTCCGGACTCTTACTCCTCACCACAGAACAAAAAAGAGACATCCCCCTCCGCTCACGCGGAAGTATGGACATCTCTTCTCCGAAACCAGCCTCTTGGTCTTCAGCACTCTTTTTTACAGCACTCTTTTTTACAGTACTCTTTCTCTACAACACTCGTTGCCCGTCATTCTCTTACTTTACAGCACTCTTGGTCTGCCATTCTCTTTCTCTACGACACTCTTTGTCTCTGTTTCTTTCAAGCCAACATCAATCTCTATATGGTTAAGCCGTATGCCGTGAAGGCTTCAGGCTCATTCCCTGTACTTTTGCCTGCCCTGCTACCGGAGGCTTCAGGGAAACCGCCAGGATGCAGGCCAGGATACACAGCAGACCAATCACGATGAACGTAGGCTTGAACCCGCCCAGGAACGCGGCGATGAACGAGCCGGACAACGCGCCGATGCCGAAGCCCTGATAGACAATGCCATAGTTCTTGCTGTGGTTCTTCAGGCCGAAGAAGTCGCTGACAATCGCCGGGAATACGGTAATATTACCTCCGAAGCAGAAGGCAATCGCCGCCACACAGGTGAAGAATATGCCGTAGCTCAGGGTGGCGTAGCTGAGAGTAAACATCGCTACAGCCGTAACAGCCAGCGTTACACTAATCAGCTTCAAGCGGCTCATGCGGTCGGATAATGCACCCAGAATCAGGCGCCCGGCCGTATTGAAGATGGCGATCATCGCTACAGCATTCGCTGCTGCCGCAACATCCAGTCCGGCCAGCTGCACACCGATATCCTTCACGATGCCGATCAGATAGAGGCCGCTCATGCAGGCGGTGAAGAAGATTACGAACAGCAGGTATGCTTCCTTCGTGCGGAGCATTTCTTTAACAGTGTAATCTTTCGGCACAATAATGGCTCCAGCGGCAGCCTTCACCCGATTCCCGGCAGCCATAGCCGCCGATGCCGGGGCCGCCACTGGCGCTTCCCGGACCAGCATTGAGCCGATTACGATCATAATCATCACCATGAAGCCCCAGTACAGAAAAGCATTCGACACGCCCGCCGACTCAATCAGGCTGCCGTTGATATATTTGAAGATTAGACTGCCCGTGCCGTAAGCACCCACGGATACACCGGAGATCAGTCCCTTATTCTTCGGGAACCACTTAATCAGGTTGGAGAGTGAAGTAATATATGCCGTTCCGTCCGCGTACCCGACAATTACGCCGGCCAGCAGGTAGAACATCGGGAGGGAGCTGGCCTGCGAACTTAGAATCAGACCAAGCCCCAGCATAATTCCGGCAGCAGCGGTCAGTCTGCGGAGGCCGAACCGGTCCTGCAGTTTCCCCGCGAATAGTGTCGCGAAGGCCAGGGCAAAGCTGGTGATGGAAAAAGTTATCGAAACAGAGCTGAGCTCCCAGCCGAACTTGCTGACAAGATGGGCATTGAACAGGCTCCAGGTGTAGATCGTACCCAGTCCCATTTGCATAATCACTGTACCTAGCACGATGAGCCAACGCTTGCTGCCTGGCGTAGTCGTAGTCATGGGTGATTCCCTCTTTCTCTCTAATATCGCTTCCAAAGTCGCTTCAAGGCTTGCTTTGCCTCTTCATTGTAGCGAAAAGATGCTGACTTAAGAGAAATCCGGAATGAGATGACGCAAACGGGGAATGAACTGCCGCTAGAGGCGCATGATCTGCCTGAATTCCTTCACCTTGCCGCGGCTGACCGGCACCTCGAAGTCCAAATCACGCAGCCGGAGCAGATAGGTGTTGTTGAACCAGGGGATGATTTCCTTGATCTTGGACAGATTGACGAGATACGAACGGTGGCAGCGGAAGAACTGCTCCTGCGGCAGGCGGCTATGGAATTCGCTGATGCTTAAGGCCATGCTGTACTCCCCGTCTTTGGTAATGACGCTCGTTGTTTTCTCCTGCGCCGAAGCATAGTAGATCTCGTCCGTATCGACGACGATGATCTTTTCATTTTTCCACAGATTGACCTTACCGCTGCTGAGCTTGACCGGCTCTTCTTCCCCCTGGCGGCTCCTGGTCGCAATGGCCCCCTCCAGCTTCTGCAGCATCGCTTTGATCCGCGTCTCACTGTAAGGCTTCAGGATATAGTCGAACGCTTCGATCTCGAACGCCTCGGCGGCATGCTCCTTATAGGCTGTGATGAACACAATATAGGGCTTGACCGCGAAACGGCTAATATTATGGGCCAGCAGCACGCCGTCAACCGAAGGAATATTGATATCCAGAAAAATCACATCCACCGTATCCGTCTGCAGATACTTCAGCGCATCCAGCCCGTCTTCGAACTCGGCGGCAATCTTGAAACTGCTGTGTGCCTGTATCAGAAAAGCAAGCTCCTGCCTCGCCAGCACTTCATCCTCGACAATTATCGCTCTCATCGCTGCTCCTTTATCACATCAAAGTAAATTTCCGTACCCTTGGCAAGCCGGCGGATCGTCAGACCCGTGCCATAGATCAGCTTCACCCGCTGGTGCACGTTGTACAGTCCGATTTTGTTCCCTTCCATGCTGCCGCTGTAGACCTTGGCAATCGTCTCTTCACTAATTCCCGCTCCGGTGTCGGCAATTCTCACCCTTACGCTGTCCCCGTAGTCTTTGACTGAAATATCCACAGTGCCATTGCCCTTCTCTTTCAAAATCCCGTGGACAATCGCGTTCTCCACCAGCGGCTGAATAATCAGGCTTGGAATACGCACCGCCACCTCATCAATATCGTACAGAACGGTCAGGCGGCTGCCGAAGCGGGCCTTCTCAATCTCCACATAATGCTGGACCTGCTGCAGCTCCCGGTGGATATCAATGGACTCATCGGTCAGCTCCAGATTATATCTCATATACCCCGACAGGTTGACGATCAGCTCGCGCGCCTTGTCCGGATCGATCCGGATCGAGGAGATAATGGCATTCAGCGCATTGAACAGAAAATGGGGGTTGATGCTCGTCTGCAGCGCCTTCAGCTCAGCCTTGTTGGCCATCTCCTTGATCCCCTCCACCCGCGAAACCTCCATTAGTGTAGAGATGATTTGTGACAGCCCGACTGCCATTGCCTGAAGGGAATAGGTGATTTTATGCGCATTGGTATAGTAAATCTTGAGCGCCCCCGTCACTTCACCCTTCTCCTTCAGCGGAATAATGATCAGCGAGCGGATGCCACGGTTCATGTACTCGGTATCGTCATCGCGGATGGTGATCTCCCCGCTCTTCAGCGTCTGCTTGGTCTCTTCACTGATAATCTCATTGGCCTCGGCATAATACTCTTCACCGACACCGACATAGGCCAGAATGAACCGCGTATCGGTAATCGCCACCGCATCCGCTCCGATATCCTCCTTGATAATCCCGCAGATGGTACGCAGCGACTCTGGATTAATATTGCGGAAATACGGAAGCGTCTTGTTGGCAATATCCAGCGCAAGCTTGGACTGCTTGGCCGCAATCCGTTCCTTCTCCCCCTCGACACTCTGCACGAGCGTAACAATTAGCCCGACACTGATCTGACCGATAATCATCGGAAAAGCAATCTTCGACACAATATCCACACCCAGCGAATAAGGGTCCGCCATGATCAGAATCAGCGCCATCGTCAGCGCCTCACAGGCCATTCCGGCCGCGATACCGGCGATCCAGCGTCGTTCCGGTGAGGTGCGCCGGTAGATGATCCCCGATACAAGCCCTGCTGTGATGCTTGTAATCAGACACGGAAGCGAGGTGACCCCGCCGATATCAATCAGGAAACGGTGCACTCCCGAGATGATCCCGGTAATCAGCCCGACCCAGGGGCCGAAGAGAATCCCTCCGGCCATAATGGCGATAATCCGTACATTAACCAGCGACCCTTCCACATTAATCCCGCTGTAGGTTCCAAAGATGGCGAACAGGCTGAAGATCACTGTTACAATCGCCAGCTCCTGCGGCGCATAGACCCCTTTGGCAAAAATCTCTTTAAAGCGTGGCAGCCGGGTCAGTACGAACAGACACATCAGCAGCAGCGCCGCCCGCTCAAACAATTGCAGCAGAATACTCAGGTTATGTTGCACATTCAGGCCCCCATCGGACAATCTATCGGTCCATTATAAAGCCTTATTTTTCAGAAAAAAAGGCCTTCTGCGAAGCATACACTTTCCGCTCCATCCGGGCTATAATGGATTATTGTCTTCATTTCAGCAGAGAAAGAAGAGATTATACAATGATAATAACCAGTGAAGCAGACATTCTCCGGCGGGTGATGGGAGATGCCTGGATGATGGATATTCTGAAGGCTGCCGGAACTTTGCAATTACCGGACTGGTGGGTCTGCGCCGGATTTGTGCGGTCGAAGATCTGGGATGTGCAGCATGGTTTTACGGAGAGGACACCCCTCGCGGATATTGATGTGATCTATTATGACCCCGGCGACCTGCGGGAGGAAGTGGAGAAATCCTGGGAAGCCCAGCTGAAGCGCCGGTATCCCGGAATCCCCTGGTCAGTCAAGAATCAGGCCAGGATGCATACCGTCAATAACCTGCCGCCCTATTACTCGTCCACAGACGGCATGTCCAAATTCCCCGAGACGGCAACGGCACTTGGACTCTCCCTGGACGGGAATGGGGAAGTAATTCTGGCCGCACCTCATGGAATTTCGGATGTCATTCAGCTGGTATTGCGGCCCTCGCCTTACTTCGCCGCCCATCCGCATCTGCTGCCTATTTATGAGAAGCGGATTGCAGGCAAGAACTGGCATAGCATCTGGAGCGGGCTGCGCAGCCTCCCGGCTGACGCTACCTAGTCCGGGCTGAGACCCGGTACAACCGCAAAGAGCAGCAGGTACTCCCTGACCGGGGCAGCCTGCTGCTCTTTTTTACAAGACAATGTTATCTGCTTCGTACAGTTATTCTTCCTCAGCTATCCCGCCGGAACACTCTAGTTACACCGCCAGATCTATCCCCACCACACCTACAATCTCTCCGCGGCCATCCTTAATCGCTCTGGAGAGCGTAATGCAGGAACGTTTGGTAATCGCCGAAACATACGGCTGCGAGACGTACTGGCCTTCATTCATAGCCCCGTTCCACCAGTCACGGCGTTTGGCATTCAGGAGTCCTGCCGCAGGCTCGGAGTAAATGAACGTGCCATCCGTCCGGTTGGACCAGATCGCCTGCACATCCGGAGCCTTACGGATACAGGAAGCAAGGACGCTGCTATGGCTGTCCGCATCCGGTGAATACAGCTCCTGCTTAGCTGAGAGCTCCTCCAGCAATACCTGCATTTCCTGCAGCCGTCCCTCGTACCCGCTCATCTCAATCACCCCGCGCGCCGCAATTGCATTCACTGATTGCTGCAGGGATTGCGACTCCATGAGCAGGCTGGCGCTGATATTATTCAGCTGGCCGATCTGGGACCGCTGCCGGGTGACCTGCTCCAGCGTCAGGTCCACACCTGCGATGGTCTCGTTGACAATACCCACTGCACCGCTGAGTTCGGCTGTCACCTCATCAATCAGTCTGCTCTGCCGCGCAGCCGCAGCGACTGATTCAGCTACCGCCGTCCCCACCTCTTCTATTCTGTCCGAGATATCGCCGAGACGCCGCTTCACGGTTGCTACTTCATTCACACCGTGCTCAACTGCCGACTGCTCTTTCGTAACCGACTCCAGCACCTGCCGCACTCCGTTATTGATATCGAGCAGCACCTCCGTGGAGCGGTCTACCGAACTCCGGCTCTGGTCGGCTAACTGCCTGATCCGGCTGGCCACTACCGCGAAGCCCCGCCCCTGTTCACCCGCCCGCGCAGCTTCAATAGAAGCATTGAGCGCCAGCAGCGAGGTTTCGTTGACAATGCCGACAATCAGCGAGTTAATCTCCTCCACCATGGCAATATGGCCGCTAAGCGTCGTGAATTTGTTCAGCATATCTCCGCTCTGCTCCTGCAGCTCCTCCATGACCTCATCTGTATTCTTCAGTGAATCCACCATCTCGGCCATTCCCGAGCGGGTCGCCTGCATGGTCGCCCCCAGCTTCCCGGTCAGCTCCTCTATATGCTGCGTCACCGCCGCTACTCCGCCCATGGTGGCAAAAGCACCCTCAATATTGGCCTTAGCCTCATTACTGCGCGTCTGCAAATCCACTTCGTATGCATGTGAATAGTCTGCCGTCTGCTGCAGCCCTTCCGTATGGCGGCTAATTTCCTCGAGCGCCCCATGCAGCCGGTCCGAGGTGACAACAATCTCATTGCCGAGCAGCTCCACCTTGCCCCGGGATTCCGCCAATTGCCGGTCCTTGAGGACTCCGCCGTGATAGCTGTCCAGCGCAAGTCCGCCGAGCGCCGCCACTAGCAGCAGATAGATCACCTTATGCATCCAGTACATATCAACCCATAAGCTGTACACACCTACAAGCAGCAGTAAAACAACGACTAGAACGGCCTTCCCCCGGCGAATACCCATCTTCAACGTTCACTCCACTCTATCATGTTATGTATTCTAACATTATATCAGCAGAGTAAAATTAAGGAAACCATTTCTATACCCATCCTCCACTTACGGCGTTCCGCTCCACTCCACCCCCCGCCTGCCACAACAAGTGGATAAACGTATCTTAATTTGACCGTTTCTTACGAATGAACGGAAGCAAGTAGATTAACAGCACCTATTTATGTTAGTTTTCGCTACTTTGGCTGAATAGGGGTAATTTAAGTGTTCTTTTTCCAACTATTGGTTTGGCAGCACCTTTTCGCGCATCAGCAAGTGGAGGAAATCCATCTATTTCTGCTCCGCTAGCTTCAAGCTAACTAGCACCAACTTTTCCCGCTCCCGCATATTCTTCAGACTCGACAAACCGGTAAAACAGTTGAAAACGAGGAGTATTGGGTTGGGTTGGGTTGGGTTGGGTTGGGCGCCCGGGGAGGTTCAGACTCCAACATATAACCTCCCAAAAAAAGGACAGCCGTGTACACCGCAGCTTCTGCGTGTAAGGCTGTCCTTCCGGTATTCACCCGGGCGGTTCTATAGAACTGCCGGTTGCATGTTGCCCTCTTGTTTAATCTTAGCCATCATTCCCCGGGCGATCCATACTCCGGCCGCTCCGGCCTGTGCAAGGCCGCGGGTAATGCCTGCACCGTCGCCGCCGCAGTAGAGCCCGGAGATCTCGGTCTCGAATTGCTCTGTCAGCTTAGGCCGGGCAGAATAGAACTTCGCCTCAACTCCGTAGAACAGCGTATGCTCGGAGGCAATACCCGGTGTAACCTTCTCCAGCGCCTCGACCATTTCAATCAGGCTCTTCATCGTGATGTACGGCAGGACCAGACCCAGATCGCCAGGCACCGCTTCCTTCAGCGTAGGCTCGAGGAACCCTTCCTTGATCCGTGTCTCCGTGGAACGGCGGCCGCGCAGGATATCGCCGTACTTCTGCACGATCACGCCCCCGCTGGACAGATCATTGGCCCGCTTACAGATTTCCCGGGCATATTCATTCGGTTTATCGAACGGCTCGGTGAAGGTATGGGAGACCAGGAGGGCAAAATTGGTATTCTTGGAGCCAAGCGCCGGGTCCTTGTAGGAGTGTCCGTTCGCTGCCATCACGCCGCTGTGATTCTCCACGACAACATGTCCTGAAGGGTTGCTGCAGAAGGTGCGGACCCGTGTCCCCACAGATGTATTGAAGACGAATTTCCCCTCATAGAGATGCTCGTTGATCTCACGCATCACCACATCAGAGGTTTCCACACGCACCCCAACATCCACCTGGTTGTTGTACATTTTGAGCCGGCGTTTCTTCAGCACCGCAGTCAGCCAGGCAGATCCGTCACGTCCCGGAGCAATCATTACCTGATCCGCCTCATGGCTCTCACCGTTCTTCAAGGTAATGCCCGTAATGCGATGTGCACCGTTCTCCTTGACGGTAACAATATCCTCTACTTCAGTCTTGTACAGCATATCAATGCGCGTCTTCAAATATTCGTATATGGATTTCAGGATTTCCAGGTTTTGTTCTGTTCCCAGATGGCGGACCTGCGCACGCAGCAGCTTAAGCCCTGCCGCATACCCCCGCTGCTCAATCCCGCGGATGCTCTCGGTAGTCGGATCGGTAATAACCGGCGTGGCCCCGTGCTCCAGGTTGATGCTGTCAACATATTCAATCAGCTCCATCACCCTGGAAGGAGGCAGATAATCGGTCATCCAGCCGCCGAACTCGGTCGTGATGTTGAATTTGCCGTCACTATACGCACCCGCACCGCCAAAGCCTGCAGTAATCGAACAGGCCGGCAGACACCCGGCGAATTCCTTACGGCCCGAAGCCGGAGGGCAGAGCTTGATTTTCTCCTCGAGAATCGGGCAATTCCGGCGGTAGATATCATGGCCCTTGTCCACCAGCAGGATCTTCAGCTCCGGTGCTTTAAGTGTCAATTCATAGCAGGCGAATATTCCGGCCGGACCGGCTCCAACAACAATCACATCATATTTACTCATAGGTTCTCTGTTCCTCCCAGGATGAAACGGCTGCCCTGCAGTGGATAAGGGCTGCTCTGTTTCTGCGATAAATATAAATTCACTTACGCAAACAGCACAAAAATCCCGACCTCTTCATAGGTATGCAAAATGCACCCTATTCGTAGCCAGGAATTTACGGTCCCCTGTAGAAACCCCCAAACCTTATCATTGAGGATATACGAACAGCTTAGCTCATTATTGTGAGCCAATTGGAATTCTACAGAAATTATGCGAATGTGTCAAGGATATATCGCATTAATAATTCGTGTTTGCATCATTATATCAGCATTAGTAGCTATAAATACCTAGTGTTAATCACCAAAACACGAACAATGATCACAGTATCGGATTAGGGAGGAAAATCGGGGTAATTGTCGAATATATAAGTATATTGCCACTGGAAAAGAGGAACATCTTATGCACATCCCACCGCCAACTCCTCGCCAAATGTACTGGAACCGTGTCCTCCTCAATACCTTTTGGATGGTCCTGTTTGTTTATCTGGCAAGCCAGCTATTTGTTGCCTTATCCATGTGGGGCCACCGGCCTGAGCTCTCAGGCGGGCAATATTTCATTAACCACATATTGATCCCCGACTCCATACTGCTCGTCTTGCTTCTGATTCTCGAGGTTGTACATAAATGGAAACCGCTGATGTCCGAGTTCTCAATTATTGTCGCAAGCCATCTGTACGGCATTCTGATGATCATGAATCTGAGCACGGAGTTTCATGTGAAGCCGCTGATTATGCTGCTTCCGCTGCTGGTATCCATGATCTATCTGAAGGACAATTATCTGAAGGCTTCCTCGGTTATTTGCCTGATCTATATCATTATGCTGTTCCTCAACACAGCCACCTATGACTATACCCTGCGCATCCAGAACATTATTATCACCCTTATCTTCGCAGGAACTTCACTGGCCGGGTTCGGCGTCATTGCACGGGGACGGGATCTAATGCAGTCACTGGAGAATTCGGTGAAGTCGGAGCAGGATCTGCGCATTCAGAATATTATTATGGACAGGCTGTCCAAGATTGACCCCTTGACCGACTTGTACAATCACAAGACCTTTCATGAATATCTGGGCTGGCTGATTGAGCATCAGCAGAACAATCCTTTCCCCCTGCAGCTGGCGGTTCTCGATATCGACAATTTCAAAAAAGTAAACGACCAGTATGGCCACTGGGTTGGCGATATTGTACTGAAGCAGGTAGCTGCAGTTATGCTGCAGCATATCGGATCGGATGACTTCGCCGCCCGGTACGGGGGTGAAGAGTTCGTTATCATTCTGACCGCCAAGCCGCTGGAGGATTCTGTGCGGATTATGGACAAGATCCTAACCGGAATTGCCGGCCTGCCCATTAATGAAATGGAGAATAAATCGGTTACGGTCAGCATCGGCATGCATGATTATGATGGAACCGATTCGAAGAGCTCCACTTTTCAGCAGGCAGACGATGCCCTGTATGAAGCCAAAAAAACAGGCAAGAACAAAATCGTTATCTTCTAGCTGCGAATAAACATTTTTATAGTTCAAAAAAAGCGGGTCCACAGGCGTATTATCCATGCCCGGGACCCGCTTTTATTATGTAATAATCTATAAGCTCTAATTCAGATGATCTACTTCATAACGCTTCTGCGGCACGAGCAGTTCAATTACTTTGCGCTGCGGCACCGGCCGGCTGATCAGGTAACCCTGAACCTTGTCGCAATTCGATTCCTTGAGGAAGGCCAGCTGGCTGGAGTCCTCCACGCCCTCGGCTACAACATCCAGGCCCATCTTATGGCCCAATATAATGATCGTCTGAACGAAGGACTCGCTATAGGCTTTATCCGCAAGGGAATCAATGAAAATTTTGTCCATTTTGAGTGTCGAAATCGGCAGCTGCTGAAGATAGCTTAAGGAGGAGTACCCCGTCCCGAAATCATCCAGCGCAATCCGGATGCCGCGTGACTTCAGGAATTCCAGCTTGCTGACGGTGC
This sequence comes from Paenibacillus sp. FSL H8-0259, assembly GCF_037963255.1. Lineage (NCBI taxonomy): Bacteria > Bacillati > Bacillota > Bacilli > Caryophanales > Paenibacillaceae > Paenibacillus > Paenibacillus sp. FSL H8-0259. The sequence goes on along the minus strand of NZ_CP150147.1, from coordinate 457,334 downwards.
TCTCGAACGATTCCATGAATATGGATTCCGTAATCTCCAGCTCCAGACTGCTCGGCTCAAGACCGCTCTCTTCCAGACTATCCAGCACAATCTCCACGAAATCATCCTGCAGCAGCTGAATAATGGAGATATTCACTGATATTTTATAAGAGATTCCGGTAAGCTGGTGAATGCTGTTCATGAATTTGCAGGCTTCCCGCAGCACCCATTCCCCGATATAAATTATCAGCCTGGAATCCTCGGCAATCTTGATGAAGGAGAGCGGAGAGACAAAACCGAGCACCGGACTGTTCCAGCGGATCAAAGCCTCGAATCCCGAGATCAGTCCCGTATCGATCTGCACCTGCGGCTGATAATGCAGCTCAAATTCATTATTGTTCATGGCACTCCGCAGATGCTTCTCAATGTTCATCCGTTCATTAAATGCCGTATGCATTGATTTGTCATAAACCACATAAGTGCTTTTTCCTTCTTCTTTGGCCCGGTACATCGCTACATCAGCATTCTTCAGAATCTCCTCCGTCGTCTCCCCGTCCTCCGGGTAGAAGGAGATCCCGATGCTGCAGGAGACGTACAGGTTGCTCTCGCCGATGAGGAAGGATTTGCGGAAGGAGCGCATAATGTCCTCGGCCAGATTCAGCACATCCACGCGGCTCTCTATGTCTTTGAGAAACACTACAAATTCGTCGCCGCCAAGCCGGGAGAGCATGTCCCCTTCCCGGACTACCGACTGCAGGCGCTCGCTGGCCTTGCGGATCAGAATGTCGCCGGATTTATGTCCTAGCGTATCATTAATATACTTGAAGTTGTCTGTGTCTACGAACAGAAGCGCTGCTCTCCCCCCAGGCCGGCGGAAATAATTCTCCATCGTCTCCAGCAGACAGATCCGGTTGGGCAGATTGCTGAGCGAATCCACATAAGCCAGGCGGTGCATGTTCTTCTGATTCTCCAGCAGCATCTCATATTGCCCTACAAGCTCCTGCTGCGTAGCCGTAAGCTGCTCATAGGTCGCTTCAAGCTCCTGATAGCTGTTATTCAGATTGAACTCCGCCTGCTTCCGCTTGCTGATATCAATCAGCGAGCCAAGGAACAGTACGATTTGGTCTCTCGGGTCCACAATCGCCTTCCCTCTAACCTCAAACCAGACGTAGACGTCATCTTTGGTCTTCATCCGGTACTCGGTTTCGTAGATCGGAGTCAGCCCGGTAAGATGCTCCTGTCTGGCTTTGCGTGCAGATTCCTGATCATCCGGATGAATGATGCTGAGCACGCCGCCTTCGAAGGCGTTAATCTCTTCCTCGGTGTAGCCCATGACCTCATACCAGCGGTCCGAGAGCTTGTAGAAGCCGCTATCCCAGTCGAGCTCCCACATATAGGCACCTGAGCCTTCGGAGGCCAGACGGAAACGCCGTTCACTGACGCCCAGCCGGTTGAACTGGTCCTGCAGCTCAACTTCAGTTGCCGCAAGCTCCTCATAGGTAGATTCCAGTTCCTCGTAACTCATCTGCAGCTTAAGTTCGTTCTGTTTGCGTTCATCGATATCAAGCCCGACCAGGACAAATATATCCTCCGCCTGATCATCCATCCCCTTGATCAGGGTAGTGCGGATGGAGAAATAATGCGCAGCCGGAGAATGCTCCGGAAGCTTCAGCTCCACATTAGTCACATAATCGAGATAAACCGCTTTGGTAAGGAGATCCCGCAACACTGCCGCTCCGCCCTCAAGACCAGGCAGGTCATCGATACTCACGCCGAGCACATCCTTCTCTGAAAGCCCGGTCATTGTCTCGGCATATTGATTGAAGCGCACGCTCCGCTTGTCTCCATGAACCGCCCATATGATCATCCCGGTATTCTCGATCACATCCTCGAAGAATTCCTGTTCAGAGTGAATTGTCCGGCGCAGACGCCGGATATATATCCGGAGCAGCACAGCGCCGAATACCAGCAGGATAGCCCCTATGGCCACTCCTGATATGATTCTGTTACGGATCATCGACTGATGATAATCCGAGTGAGCGAAAAAATATTGCTGATACAGCTCTTCGAATGCCCCGGAGCGTTCCAGCCGCTCAAGTCTGGCATTCACATAAGACACCAGCTCCGGCTTGGTCTTGCTGATGCCATAAGCGACATCCTGAGGATAAAGATTGTTCATTTTGCGGACAATCGTTCCGGTCAGTCCCTGTTCAACAATCAGATAATCCACAACCCCCTGATTCTCGAACAGCAGATCAATCTCGCCCTTGCGCAGAGCCTTCACTGCTTCAGGTACGGTTGCATATTCTATGTATTGTGTGGATGAGATTCCCACCTTATTCTGCAGAACAGTTTCCGAATACTGTCCCTTACCTACACCGATTTTGTAATTTTTCAACGTGCTCAGCTTCACTTCTTCACTAAGCTCCTGGCGGGAATAGACGGAAATGTAGCTCCTTAGCACAGGTCTGGAGAACAAGGTATCCTGCTTTCTCTCCTCGGTTACGGCCATGAGGCCGGTCGTGTCGATCTTGCCCTCAGTCAGCAGGCTGTATGTACTCTCCCATTCCCCGGTGCTGTATAGAATAAGATAATCCTTTTTCTCAAAAATCATACTCGTCAGATCAATATCAAAGCCTGTCAGATATCCGTTCTGTATGTACTTGTAAGGGGGATATTCCAGTTCTGCCTGGTACTTAATATCCTGTCTTTCGGCGTGAGCGGCAGCGGCGGGTGTAATCATGAGCACGATGCCAATTAGAAGCAAGAGTTTACACCGCTTCATCGCAATTCTCCTTTGTCCCATAAAAATCGGCTAAACGCATTTATATGAAGCTGTATTCGACAAAAAATGGTAAGGTTCCTGCTAGTTATGCTTCAGTTCTGATAAAATGTGCAAATTCTGCAGAATCGTTTATTTATTGTCGAAGAAGCACATGGAAGCAGCTTTGCCGTCCTTTTAAAGGACGGTACGGTTTCAGCGAGAATTTTAAAATAAGAAAATTTATATTTGTATTGCTTTTTGGGAGCAAAATGTGGATAATAACATAAAGGTTGATAATGATTATCATTATTGAATATCTATTATTCATTACTTGACTATATTTGAGTTAAAAGGAGACTGAACACCCATGAACGCAGCCACCACCCGGACCGCATTACAGGTTGACGATTATCTGGATCTGCTCAATCTTGCTGTAAAAGTCGGAGATATGAAATGGCAAAAAGAGATCAAGTCCAGATTGCAGTATATCCTCTGTCTGCAAACCCGATAGATTATTCCGCGCACACAACAGCTAAGCCTCCTGCCATTGGCAAGGACACAGTTGCTGTTAGTTATAGAAGAATGTATATAGCCGCATTTCCGTTACGGGAATGCGGCTTTTTTTGTAGTATACGGGGGCTAATTCCAGGGCGGCTGCATCTGAGGTCTCCGGAATGTTTAATGATATAATGATTAGCATAATATAACGAACAACAGCCCATAGATCGGAGTGTGCAGACTTGAGAAAAATCCTCGCCTTGGTCTTACTATTATCCTTGCTCCGGATCCCCGGCGTCTATGCTGCGGATATTCCTGTACAGCAGGGAGTTGTTACTGATGAAGCCGGCTTACTTACTGCCCAGGAAGCAGAAGCTATCACCCGGATTGCCGCAACGGACCGCTATACTCTCCATGTCCTGACAGTGGACTCTCTGGGCGGCGCGGATCCAGCCGATTATGCAGAGAAGGTATATCATACATGGAAGCTGAAGACCCGGGATATCCTGCTTCTGATCGCTTACGGAGACCAGCAGACGGAGATTAACTTCGATAATCCGGAGCTGCAGAACTCGCTCAATGCCTGGTCGCAGAACCTCGGCGGAGCTTCAGGCAGCGCGGCAATCACTAAGCTGCTGGAGACTTACTTCAATCCTTATGCCAGAGACGGTGATTTCGCCTTAGGAATCAGCTCTGTCATTAAGGAGCTGCAAGCCGTGGGCAGCGGACCGGGCAGTGCTGCCGGAGGAACTGCTGGAGGGGGTACAGGTGGTACTGCGGGTGGCGGATCAGGCGGCAACGGCGGGACAGCCGGAAGCAGCGGATCGGAGGCGGCCGAAACCGGCAGGGGCGGACTATCCTTCTTATCGCTCGCCGCTATTGTTGTGGGTGCCGCCTTACTGCTGCTCCTGCTGTACGTGCTGATTACAGGAATGCGCCGCCGCAGCGGGCTTGCCAATCAGCAGGAACTATTGTCTGACCTGCTGGTACGGGCGAATCGCGCTCTCGAATCCCTTCAGCCCTTCCAGGGAATCGTGCAGGGCAAGACCGGGGAACTGGTCGAGGGCATATCGAAGCGCCTGACCTCGCAGCTGGTCGAGATCTCAGCGCTGCAGACAACTGGGCAAGGTGCCCTGCCGCCCTTCTACCGCCTGTCCGCTCTCAAAGCAGCAACAGAACAGCTTCAGCAGACGGAAGGTACTTTCCGCACCTCGCTTGAAGAGGAGGAGAAGAATATTGCTGTCATCAGCGAGGCCGACCGGAACGTCAAGCAGCGGATCACCGAACTGAAGCAGGATGCGCCCGAGCTTGACGGACAATTGCAGCAAGCGGCCCAAGAGACCGGCTACCCACTGCAGGAAATCGCCGAAGACCTGCAGGAGCTGGCCGCAGAAACTGCCAAAGCTGACCAGCTGGAGCTGTTTGACCCGATTGCTGCACAGGATATTACCGCAGAGGCGCAGGAGCGCCAGGAGCAGATTGAGCGGGACCTGCAGGATGTAGATACTTTTGACGATAAGCTGAAGGCATTCCCCGGGGTTCTGGCCGCTGCCCGCAGCCGAATTGCCGGGCTGATTGAGCAGAACTCCCTGCACAATATGAAGGTTAAGCCCTATGACAGTCTGGAGCAGGCTTCCGCTGCCGCCGGGTCCCTGGAGGCGCCGCTGCGCAGCGGCGACATGGATGAGGTGCGGCGGATCGGTGCCGCGCTGGATGCGCTGCTGGCTGAAGCCGTCGCCATGACGGAACGCCAGGCCATGATCCGGCAGAGCAACCGCGCAGATCTGGAGACGGTGCGCAGCAAGTGGGGGAGCTTGACCCAGCGGCGCAATGAGCTGCAGAGCAAGCTCACCGAGGCGGGGAACCAGTTCGCCCGCCAGCATCTGGACGGTCTGGAGAAGACGCTTGAGGAGACAGGCGCCGCACTGCGGCAGGGCGCAGGCGAAGTGCCGCAGATAGAGACCTGGACCAGCGATGCACGCGGTGAATATGAGAATGCGCGCAGCGGGCTCGACCGGCTGCTAACGCTGCAGGACGAGACTGAAGGCAAATTCAGCAGTATCGACAGCAGTCTGAGCTCTCTGTACGAACGTCTGGACAGCCTGAGAAGGCTGTTCACGGAAGGACAGAGCCGGGTCGATGCGGCACAGAGTCTGCTGCATAGCAGAGGGATTGCTGCACAGAGCCGCTTCCAGCTGTCCCTGCTGCCGGAATATGCCGAGCTGGAGCAGCGCCTGTCCGCCCGTCCATACAATCTGGATGAACTGGAGAGTACAGGCCGTGCTTATGCTTCGCAGATTTCCAGCTTCGTGGAAGAAGCGAACCGGCTTGTCCGCCAGAAGGAAGAGGCAGAGCGGGCGGCCCGCCTGGCAATGATGCGGGAACAGCAGCGCAGAGAGCAGGCCCGCAAGCGGATGTCCTCCGGGCCGCCCTCCTCGGGCGGATTCGGCGGCGGACGTTCCTCCGGCGGCTCCTCCTGGGGCGGCGGAGGCCGGTCGTCGGGCGGCTCTTCCTGGGGCGGCGGCAAGTCCGGCAGGAATTCTTCCGGCGGCTCCAAGTGGTAGACGGCGAATCACCGGGAGCGGCATAGACATATTGAAGAAGGCTTCAGCCAGGGTTTATGGCTGAAGCCTTCTTTTTCTGAAGAACCTGTATAAGTCTCGGGGGTGGCTGATGCTGAGAATGTAAGATGTGTTATACAGGCTCCTGCAGCTGCATATGGGCAATGAACTCCATGAATACAGGGGATAGCCGCTGCTCCTTGCGGTAGATAAGCTGAATATAGAACGGCTCAAGCTGCCCGGCCAGGGGAATTCCGGTTAACACGCCGGTGCACAGCTCCTCTTCTACCGCATACCGCGGCAGAAAGGCCGTCCCCCAGCTGTGCTTCACGGCCTGCTTGATCCCCTCGAGATTCCCGAACTCCATATCTACACGCGCAGTTATACCGGATTCCCTGAGCACATGCAGCAGCTGCTTCCGGTACGTGCAGGTACTCTCTGTCAGCACCAGCGGTTCCCCCTCCAGATGCTCCGGGGTAACAGCCTTTTCGGCTGCCAAGGGATGCTCCGGATGGGTGATCACATACAGCTGCTCCTCCCGCAGCGGCAAAGTGACCAGTTCCCCCGACGCATACGGAACATCGAAGATCAGACCGAAATGGGCGATTTTATCTTTGACTGCGGCGATGATATCTTCTTCAGAGCCGGGCTGTACCCGCAGCTGCATTCCGGTATGCTGCTCCCGGTACCGGTGCAGCCGGTGAGGCAGATAATAAGCGGCCAGCGTCTCAATGGCTCCAATATTCAGCACTCCCTGATCACCGCCGGAGATTATTCCTTTAGCTTCCACACTCAGCGCCAACATTTGCCGGGCATACGGGAGCAGATTGCTGCCGGCGAAGGTTGGAATCATCCCCCTGCCCGATCGCTCCAGCAGAATGGCTCCGTACAGCTCCTCCAGCTTGGCAATCTGCGCCGTTACACTCGATTGTGCGTAACCCAGCACTTCTGCCGCCCGGGTATAACTTCCGTGGTCCGCCACTGTACAAAAGGTCCGTAAATAGGTTAATTCCATACACAGTTCTCCTGAATTATCAATATTTTCGATATTTGCTATCACAGACTATAGATAACTCCAATTATAGATCCCTTATATAATAAAACCAACCCATTTAACCAAGGAGGACTCCGCAATGAAACTACAGGCGAAATCTCAAGTACTGGCTGCTCCGGCAGCGCCCTCCGCGGATGCGGTACGCTATTTCACAGCCAAAGCAGCATTCGAGACCGATGTGGCCGATGTGGCTTACGATCTGCGTGAAGGGATCACCGGCTTTCAGCTGGTCGATGTCCGCGATGCCCGTTCTTATGAAGAGGCTCATCTGCCGGGAGCCCTCTCCCTGCCCTCCGGGCGGATAAACCATACTTCTCCGGAGCTGCCCACAGAAGATGTTCTAATTCTGTATTGCTGGGGCCCTGCCTGCAATGGGGCCAGTAAAGCTGCAGCCAGACTAGCGGAACAGGGCTACCTCGTTAAGGAGATGCTCGGCGGTATCGAGTATTGGCGCAAAGAAGGGGGCAGACTGGAGGGCACCCTGCAGGAGGAAGCGCCGCTGTACTATAGCATGCCTGACGGATCGCAATAATACGGAGCCTTTCCCCTAAGCGGATATTTCCGTGAGAGACGCAGCTTTTTATCATTTTATGAAATTAAGAAAATCAGCAGCAAAGAAGGCCCATAGGAGACAAGTCTCCTATTGGCCTTCTGCAGCAATCACTCCATCATTTCTTCGTGAAGATTAGTTTATCGAGGTTGCCCACATAGTTCAGACTCGAAGTAGTCGAGCCCTTCAGTGAGACATACAGATGCTGCTTGCCGGTCAGTGTCTGACTGAGCAGAGCGCCTGCAGTCTTGTAGTTCCCCCAGGCTCCGCCTGTATTGGGCAGACTGAACGTACCGATTACGGTACCGTCTTTGCCGCTCAGCCGGATCTCAGCTGTGATGTCAGCCGGGGCACGATTGGTCGGCGCATCGTACTGGATGGACACGTAGTTCTTGCCCTGTACGCCGAAATCAACATTCTCAAAGGAGAACCAGGCTCCGGTAAATGTATTAGCCACTACAGTTCCGCCGTTGTTGCCCTCAGTTTTGAGCGGATTGCTGTTGAAGGTATTTTTGGCATCAGACCACACGGTCTTGTTCTCAAATTCCACAAGAACATCCGGTTCAGCTGCGGCCAGAGAGAAGGACGCATTGTCAAAATTACCGATATACTTGAAGGTTGAATCCGTTGTGCCCCTAAACACCAGGTAGATGTCCTGCATGCCGGTAAGATTCTTGCTCAGCGCGCCGGACACAGTCTTGTACGTCCCCCAGGCATTTGCAGTCGGCGGTGCTGACAGAGTGCCTGCAAGCTCACCGTCCACTCCGCCCAGACGGACTTCAACGGATGAATCTGCGGCCGTATTCGTTGAATTGCCTGTATACTCCAGCGACCACTGATTCACGCCCGTGCTGCCGAAGTTCATTCCCTTGTATGCCAGCCAGGCTCCGCTAAAGGTATTGGCAACCTGCTTGCCGCTGGTACCGTTCTCGGTCTTCAGCGGACCGCCGTTGGCCGGATTATTATCCGTGGACCAGGCATCATAGCTCTCCAGCTCCAGCTTGGTGTAGTCGGTCCGGATCGCCTGGTAGTCCCACATGAACTTGTCCAGATTGGCGATATACGGACGATTGCTGTCTGTACTGCCCTTCAGCACGAAGAACAGGCTCTGCTTGCCGGTCAGTGTACGATTCAGGATTGCTGCCGCCGCCTTATATTGCGTCCACCCTGCACCGGTATTCTTAAGCTCCACATTGCCGAGAAGCTCGCCGTCTACAGCCCCAAGCCGCAGCTCAAGCACCGCATCCGCCGGTGTCCGGTCAGAGTTTGCATTATACTCGACCGTAATCCGGTTTGTCCCTTTGGTTCCGAAATCGATATCCGCAAAGGATAACCACGCGCCAGTGAAGGTATTGGCGACCACCGAACCGTTATTGCCGTCTTCAGTTTTCAGTTTATTGTTGTTGAACGTATTGACCGCATCCGACCAGGCCGTGCGGTTCTCAAATTCTACCGTCCCCGTATCCACTACCGGTGGCTGCGGTTCTTCCGCCGGATCAGGTATAACCGGAGTCTTCACCGGTACCGGCAGCGGTTCAGGCAACGGAACTTCCCCGCCCGGCTGCTCTCCTCCCGGTTCGCCTGGTTCACTTGGTTCACCAGGGTTCTGCGGTGCCGGCTCCGGCTGCGATTCAATAGGATCAGCCAGCCACAATGAGTCGTAGATGTTGCCGTTATAGCTGTCCACCAGGTAGACATTCACCTGATACTTACTGGAGTTCACACTGAAGTTCTGCGTCAGCTCGAAGCCTCCGGACTGGACCGGTACGGCACTGGACAGCAGTGCCTGCTCTCCGCCGTCCATCAGCTGAATTACAGCAACCGCCGAGTCTACATAATCTCCTTTGAGAGTTCCTGATACCTCCACGGTCATATTGCCTGTGCGCTTCACGTCTGCCTTCAGATCGTATACATCCCATAGGATGTCCGAGGTGTACGGGACATTAGAAACCAAGGCATCGCTTGTCATGACATTCCGGTCTTCATTTGCTTGGATGCGTACTTGTACAGCGCCCGCCGCAAAGGCCTGCGGTCCGACCGTCTGCGGATTCGCTGCAGCCGTCTTCCAGCTCACACCGCCGTTGGTACTGTATTCATAGTCGGCCGGGCTTGTGAAGCCCTGTACCGCCGTCCAGCCGAAGGTATTGGCCGTATCGTCCACCAGCGGAGCTGTTGGCGCGTCAGGCTTCATCATTTGCTTGACCGTCTCCAGACTGAGATCAAATGCGATATCTGAGCTGCTGAAGTTTACCTGATGCACTTCTGCGGCGAGCACGTTGATGCCTTCCTGCAGATAATCCGGATTGATCTCATAACGGTTCCAGTCACGTTCGTCGCCGACTGTAGCATTGGCATTGGTATCATAAGCCGCAGCCCCGTCCGGCATGTTCGTCCGGATAATCTCATGTCCGTTCAGATAGACTATGGCGCCGTCATCACGGATCAGACCGGCATCCAGCTCCAGTATGTCCTTCAGCTCAGATGCATTGAATGTTGTGCGGAAGTAGGACGTCGTATATTTCTTGCTTGCATCCGGGCCGTAGCCGATCACGGTTCTGGCATATCCCTTGTTGTCGTAGCCGAGCGGTGCCTGCCCGGAGGACCAGCTGCTGTCATTGAAGCCCGCTAATGTCCAGCCATTCGCCGGGGCTTTGCCTTTATCATAATATTTCCACTCTGAACCTTCGCTGATCAATGAATTCCGGGAGAGTGTGTTCTCAATGTCAGCATCATAATCTGCTGTAGGAGGTGCCGATTTGGCCGAAGCTCCCCAAGCATAATTAGGCGTATCTCCCATATCAAATTCCAGCGTGCCCCCGTTCATCAGATCATCATAGCCGATCCAGGCCTGATCAAACGATTGACCGTTCAGGGTGGCGGATTGGATGAACCGGTTGGCGGAGGAGACATTGTCCGCTTTAATAGTGAAGGTCTTGCCATTATCCAGATGGAGGGTCAGCTCCGAGAAAACAGGTGAGCCGATCAGGAAATTGGCGTCTCCCGGATTGCCGGGAAAAAGGCCCATTGCGCTGTATACATACCAGGAGGACATTCCCCCGGCATCGTCGTCCATAGAAGGCAGATAACCTTCAGGATCAGCACGGTAGACCCGCGATTGGATCGGGAAAGCATACGGCCCGTGGTTGTGGTATTTCTGAGTAACCACCTCGGTAGTATATTCTCTGGCATAATATTGGGTCAGATAAGGATAACCCAGATAGTTGAACAGATAGGGTACATCGATGTCCGGCTCGTTGATAGCCATATACTCATTCCGGGCAAAGAAATCCTGCAGCTGCTTCGCCATTGCTGTCTTGCCGCCCATCAGCTTGGCCAAACCATTGATGTCCTGTGTAGCGGACCAGCGGTATGTCCAAAGATTGCCTTGATAGGCATACTTGTCCACTGCGGTTACATCCCCCTTGGCTACCGTTGTACCATTCGGGGTAAAGAATCCGGTCTTAACACCGTTCTCGTCGACCTGATTCTCATTCCACAGACTCTGATAGGAGAGTGCTAGTTTCTTATATTTCTCATATGTGCTCTTATCGCCCAGCAGCGCAGCAAGCTTCATCGGAAAATAGGCACTTTTCGCCTTCTCCAGCTTGCCGGAAATTTCGCCGTCCGAGATCGAGAAGTTGTCCGCATCGACTGCCATTCCTTTTAGCGCCGTGTACACGTCATAGTCCGTGAAGCCTTTCGCATAGGCATCGAGAATAACGGCACCGTTGAATTCATTGCGCACCGTCGGGCTTGGCCAATAACCGTCCCCCCATTGCGTGTAGGTCCCTCTGGTCTTGTAAAGGTCAACCAGCGACTTCACCATGTTGTTATACTTCTGCGGCTCCAGCACAGAGAACAGGGAGTATTTGCGGAAATCATCCCAGGTCGTCCAGCCGTTATAGTATTCAAAATCCTCACCAAGCCCGGACGCTTGGCGCACCGTATTCTCATCCCTGCCCGCCTTGAACGTTCCGGCTGAGCTGGTTACGTTCTTCGGATGCAGGTACGTATGGTACATTTGCGTATAAAATACTTGCTTATTCTCTTCATCTTCATCCTTGATTTCCACTTTGCCCAAAACATCGCTCCAGGTGCTGCGGATCTTGGCATGCTGGGCATCGAAATCCCAGTCAGCAATATCCTGTTTCACCTCGGCTCTGGCCTGTTCCACACTTACCGCCGACAGACCGACCTTAGCCTGGATCACTTTGCCGCCATTCGTATCGAAATTAACCCAGACTCCGCTGTTCGCCCCGGTACGGACTGCTTCCGTTCCGGTTGTATCGCCCTGCCAGGAGGTGTAGGAATCGAAATCATGGTCAAACAGGATGGAATAATAGAGCTTATAATACCCGTTGCCGCATACGTTCTTGGATTGGATCATGCCCGTAATTTCATTGCTGCCTTCCACCTTCAGGTTGGCATCAAGCATTCCGGCATAGGAATTGGAGAGATCCACGAGTACAGAACCCGTCTTCGCGGATGCCGGGAATGTATAGCGCTGGAAGCCGACATTGTCCGATGCCGTCAATTCTACGCCGATTCCTGATGCCAGCGTAACACCGTAGTACCCGGCAGAAGCCTGCTCACTGCTTTTATCGTACAGCTGCTTATATTCATTCACATTCTTCGTGAACGAACGCGTCTCAGGCATCATCAGGATGTTGCCGCCTGCCCCACTGCAGCCTACACCGCTGAAACGTACCTGCGAGAAGCCTTTCAGGTATTTATCCTGATAATAATAGCCGCTGAACGCCCCGCCGTCGCTGTCAGGTCCCAGGGAGACGAGTCCGAACGGCGTCGACGGTCCCGGATTCGTCTGACCGTTATCTCCCAGGGTGTTGATAAGCGGATCAACATAATCCACCGGGTCCAGATTTACTGCAGGATAGGCCGGATATTTCCCGGCATCTACCCCATATACCTGCAGCTCATACAGCCGGACAGTATCGCCGCTCGCTGCAGCTTTGCTTACATAGAACCGGAGATAGCGGGCTGTCACCGGCTGGGGCAGATACCGGTCAACGACCGTCTGCACGTTACCCTGCACAACATCCACATCGCTCCAGCTCTGGCCGTCCTCGCTCTTCTGCAGCCGGAAATTCTGTGTATTCCAGAACGGGCTGTTCGAGCTCTCATTGATACCGGCGTTGTAAACCGTCCATTGGTTAATCGTGTAATCCTTACCAAGGTCGAGCTTCATCCATTTGATCTTGGCGGTTGTATTATCGCACCACTTCGTGTCGTTCTTGCCGTCTACAGCAAATTGCGGCCGTTCATTCACATTGCATTGACCTGAGGCCGTAACTTGTGCATTCAGTGCAACATTCTTCGCCGGGACTACTTCTATACCGGCTTCCGCGGCGGATACCGTAACCGTAAAGGCAGTCACTGAATCCAGCAAGCCAAGCAGCATCAGAACCGACATCAGAATGGAGAACAGTTGTTTACGCATGAGATTCCAATCCCTCGCTTTCATCTTATAGTGAAGAGCCGGTCTGAACCAGACGGCCTACCATTACAGCCACCTCAGCGCGGGTGACCTGCTTCTTCGGCTGGAATGCGGTGCCGTCTCCCTGCATTAGCCCGCTCGCTCCCGCCTCGGCCACACTGGCCGTCGCCCAAGAGGCAATTTCCCGCGCATCAGTATAAGCCTTACCTGCCTGGACGCCTGCCCCAAGCTTGAAGTACTTCGAAGCGTTAACCAGTGCTACCGCCGCTTCCTCGCGGGTGATCCGGTCATTTGGCCGGAAGGACCCGTCGTAGCCGTTCATTATACCCGTCGCTGCGGCCTCCGCCGCCTGCTTAGCGTAATAAGCATTTGAAGGCACATCAGCGAACGGTGCTGCAGCAACTTCAGCCGGCACGTTTCCCGTACGCTCTGCAGCCCGCATCAGCAGGGCGGCGAACTCAGCGCGGGTAATGCCGCGGGCCGGTTCATAATGTGCAGCGTCCACACCGTTCACCAGGTGCTTGGCGGCAAGAGATTTCACGGCTGCTTCAGCCCAGTGTCCGGTCATATCCGCGAAATTCTTGTCATAGACAAGCAGTGCATATGCAGAGAAATGGGTCGCCTTGAAGGCTACCGTTCCAGCCGTCAACGTGCCAGCTACATATTCAGCACTGTTGCCGTCCACGTAATAAATGCCGGCGAGTTCCGTCTTCATCGAGGCAATCTGCGCTGGCGCCAGCTTGAGGCTAACCTCTGCCGGCTGAGTCAGCTGATGGATCTCAGTAACATTGCTGCCGTTTAGCGTCTGAATGACCAGCGACAGTAATACGCCAGTCGAAGCATAAGCGGCATCACTGCGGACAGACCCGCTAACCAGTGACTGGGCTTCCTTATTCCAGCTGGCATTCAGAACAATCCGCAACCGGGTCTGATTATCACCCGAGGTCTTCATTGCACCTGCGGGAAAAGAAATCGTCCTTACTCCATCCGTCAGTACAAGGCCTGTATTCCCTGCATTAAGCAGATTCAGCGATTGTTGCGGGAGCTCAAGTGCCACTCCAGCTTCTCCAGCCGTGGCCGGCAGCTCAATTGTGATCTGGCCAGCAGCTTGCTGCATAGCCTGCGCCAGCGTATCTGTACCAATCAGATAACGCCCGTCCCCGGACAGCTCCGGCTTGATACGTGCTGAGCTGGCTTCCCCAGCTCCGGCAGGAATCAAGCCGTCCGGAGAAGTCTGGCCGCTGCCCGTTCCAGCAGGCTGTGGCGTACCCGGATTACTTGGCGTTCCAGAATCAGGAGTTCCTGGAGTCGGACTCGGTGTCGCCATTGGTGTCGGTGATACCGTTGCTGTCGGCGACACTGTTGCTGTCGGCGACACTGTCGCTGTCGGTGAGACTGTCGCTGTCGGTGCCACTGTCGCTGTCGGTGCCACTGTCGCTGTCGGTGCCACTGTCGCTGTCGGTGCCACTGTCGCTATCGGCGTTGGCGTTGGCGTTCCAGTACCCGGATTACCCGGTGTTCCCCCGCCCGGCTCCTCTTCTCCCGGAATCATGAATGGTTGGCTCAGGGTTGTTCCGCCGGAACCGGCAACCACGTTATAGCTTCCGGATGGAGCCAATAGCTGGCTTGCCGGAATTGACACCCGCTGGGTATAGGCTCCGTCTACAGCTTTCAAGACATCAATATAGAACACTGTTCCGGCCGGGCTGACGATTTTGACAACAACCTGGTCACCCGGGCCCGGTGTCGTTCCAGACAGTGTGATGCTGCCGCCGCGCTCAGCCTCCTTTCCGCTCAAATGGAGCGTGAAGGAGTTAGCAGCGAAGACTGCAGCAGGTGAACACAGGAACAATAAGACCATAATGGCCGCTACAACTTTTTTCACCTTCGGATTCCTCTCTTTCCTGATCACTGAAGTTCTACCGGTTTCGCAAGCTGTCCAGGCACTTCAAGGTTGTTGTTGAACTGGTCAAATACAAAAACCTTGACCCGGTAGTTTTCACCTTTCACATTGTAGTACTGGGACATCGTCAGATGGCTGCTCGTAAGCGGGATAGCGTTAATCAGCAGCGGAGTATCGCCGTCCATCAGTTCGAAGACAACATAAGCGCTGCCGGTATACTCCGCGAGACGATCCAGTGAGACCTCCACCTGAAGCTGATTATCGCGCTTAAGCACACCTTTTATCTCGTACGTATCGGTATAATCATTTGGCGTGAACGGCTTGTCCGAGAGCAGTGCTGTTCCTGCTGGAGTACCGGCTGCCATATCACCTTTGATGCGCACCTGCACCATGCCTGCTGCGTAGCTGCCGTCATGGATCGGCTGCGGGTTCACCGTGACCGGCTGCCAGGTTTCGCCTCCGTCCAAGCTATATTCATAGTCAGCTGCTTCAGGGTAGCCAGGTACGAGTGTCCAGCCGAAGGTGTTGCGGGCATCGTCAATGACCGGAGCGGTCGGTGCCGCCGGATGCTCACCGCCGGAGAACACGGTAGCTTCCGAGGAATTGTCCCGCTTGTCTACGGCTTTGACTACAAACTCATAATCCACAGCCGGATTAGTTCCCGTTACCTTATATTCATACTGGCTCCGCGCTTCTTCCACGGGTACATAAACACTCCAGTTCGTCCCGAGTTTACCGTTCTTCTCATAAATCCGGAAGCCTCTGACGGCATCAGCGTCACTCTTGTCGGCTGGTCTTACCCAGGTAAGTACGGCCGCCTTGTCCTCTGTCCTGCCAGCTGCCAGCTCCTTCACCGGTTCGGGCTTGCTGTCATCGCGGACAATGGTGTACGTATCGAATGGAGCTGCATCGCCCGATTTGTACGAATTGATAGTGAAGCTGTCTTCCGTCATCGTGATGCCGGAGTAGATCGGTACTTTAGGCTGCTGATATACATTGGCATAATACGGATTTACACCCTTTTGGATATCGTAATATTTCGTACCGGCGGAATTATTGATCATGTACAGCGTACCGTCAGGGTTCAGCGGATTGCCGTCGCCGTTTTTTTGAATATCCGTTACCGCTTTGTCCTCATACATCTGGTACGAGCGCATGAAGGTATGGTCATGACCCTGCAGTACCACATCGATACCCAGCTCATCGAACACCGGAACCATCTTCTCTCTCAGCGCCAGAATATCACTGTCCAGTGCATGGTTCCCGAGCGAATAGACCGCCTTGTGGAAAGCAACCACTTTCCATTTCTTGTCCGTTACAGCTACCTCACGCTTCAGCCAATCAACCTGCTGTTCGAAGGAATTACGCTGACGCTCGTCCCAGCCCATGTCCATCGTGTTCAGCACCATGATATGGGCATCGCCGTAGTCGTAGGAATAGACACTGCCTGGAGGAAGCGGATCATCGATTGAATCATTCGGATAGTTGAAATGATAATAATAGTTATCGTTATACGGCCCTTCATGATTGCCGACAGCCGCCATCAGCGGAAGCTTCATCAGCATGTTCTGCGGCTTGCCGAAATAGTCCAGCCACTGTGACTCCAGCGATCCGGCATCGACCTGATCCCCGGTCATTACCAGGAACTTGGCATCCGGATAATCATCCAGCCCGTTCTTCAGTGTTTTGGCCCATACCTCATAGTCGTTGGTATTTGCACCTTGGGAGTCAGTCATATAGAGGAAGTTGTATGCCTTTTCGTTCTCCCCCTCAGTCATGAAGCTGCCTGCGGCGCTCCAGTTTCCGTCACTGCCCACACGGTATTTATAAGCAGTTCCGGGAACAAGTCCGGTAGCAATCGCTTTATGGCTGATAAAAGCACCTTTTGTCGAGCTAGTGATATTCAGATTAAGCGCCCTGGTGTCAGCAGGATCTCCAACAAAGCGCTGCTTCACTGGGGAGTCAAAGTCCTGGTCTGCCGGCACGATCTCTACAATGCTGTCCATAATCCCCGCTGGTGCGCTGTCGGGTCTTTCATAGCTTGTATACCAGGCGAAGGACCGGTTGGTCTTCGCTTCATTCTGGAAGGACATTGCAATCGCAATCGGTGAGTAATCCACGGCCTCTGACATATTATCAGGACTATAAACGAAACTGCCCGCAGATGTACCGTCTGTAAACTTCAGTCCTGCCTGCCCGTCATAGGAGATGTTCACAATTTGCCCAGGCTTCACGATGGAGCCAAGTGTCAGTGTAAGCTGATCAGGAGCACTGCCTTGAACCGCATTCAGGAGCGGAATCACAGCTGTGTCCGTCTTGACTGTCAGATGGCTGGCCAACTCGGACGAAACCTGCTGCAGATCACCCGTGAGCTGCAGCGCTACACTGGTACCACCAGAATCTACGCTGCCGTAGACAGGGCCATTGTAATCAACCGGAAGGTAAAGGGCAGAGGCAGGTATAATCTGCTTCGTTATCCCCGGACCCGACCAGCGCAGATACAGGTTCGATCCGCCGAAATCCTCGAAATATTCTACTTTAAAGTTGTGCTTCACTCCGCCTTGCAGTGTAATCGGAGTGCTGGTCTGTTCCACATCCCAGTCGTTAGTCCAGTGGTCGATCACAAGCTGGTCGTCAAGCCACATCCGGAAACCATTGTCGCCGATCATATAGAAGGTATAGTCGCCGGACTCCGGCGCCATGATCTGGCCTGTCCAGCGGATATTTGCATCATCCGAGCGTCCGGTCCATGTCTGGAGAACGGGGTCCAGATTGCTGAAGTTAATCTGGGAATCAATTCGTGTGGACTTATAATCACCGAACTCAAAGGTCTCGGTACCGGTGTAATATTGACCAAGTAATCCGTGGTCTTTCGAGGCGGATACCCCTGCAGAAGCGTTGAGTTCGAGGGAGAAAAACGTATCGGAGCTGCCGCCCCTGTCCTGATGTACCTCGGCGGCAATTACATTTGTGCCCTTCAGTAACAGAGCCGGATCGATATTGAAGTTATTATCGAGCCGCTCGTCGCCGATGGCCGAAGAAGCATAAGTATTATAGAGAATCGTACCCGTCGGCAGGTTCGTGCGGTAGACTTCCTGACCGTTCAGATACACAACTGCGCCGTCATCCCGGACCAGCGTAGCCGCGAGCTTAAGGATAGCTGCCGGGTCGTCAATCTGAAATTCCTTGCGGTAATACGATGTTGTATATTTTTGGCTTGAATCCGTGCCGTAACCGATCCAGGTGTTCAGATCCAGCCCTTTGCCGCTGCCGGCATAGCCGAGCGGGGCTTGTCCCTGCTTCCAGCTGCTGTCATCGAAATAGACATCCTGCCAGACCGTAGCCTGATCAGAACCGTCATCCAGATACACCCATCCACTGTCCTTGGCGATCAATGTTCCCTCTGCAGCAGCAGCTGACATGGGAGCATCCTCACCGGCAACAAGAGATATTTCTCCGTCTGCACCGCTGGCGGCAGGCTCTGCAGCAGATGCTGATCCTGAGTTATCCGTTCCCTCAGCCGGATTAGCACCTGTGTCTGCAGGCTCTGCACTGGCCGGTAGTAACGGCACATAACCAGCGGTGAACAATGAAGCCGTCAGCAATGCAGCTGCAAGCATTCGGCTTAGCAGCTTAAACCTCTTCTTCACTTCTTTTCCCCCCAAATGAAAGTTATGATCATTTGGAAATGATACGTTTACCGGGCGAACTGTTCAATGCATGCTTGGTAAAACCGGGATGAGTTTTATGTAAAATTTGAAGAAATATATCTGGGAATTAATTCATTATAATCTATAATTATTCACGATCTTCCAAATCGCCTCCCTTACCCGCTACTGCCAAATAATCTGTGTCCCTTATAAGGAGCCGACGAAGCAGGGCTAGTTGTAATTCCGGCATTCTAAAAGGAAATGTAATCGGGAGGTTAAAACAGCTATGAAATTTACTATGAATTCCAGCAGGAACAAACAGCTTTTGTGTATATTTATCTCAACAAAAAGCAGAAAAGCGTTCCTCCATAACCGGAGAAACGCTTTTTGGTTTATTTGGCAGCCGCTTTAATGAGACTCCTCATCCAGAAACGGCTTATTCACATAGTAATACATCACGCCCATCAGCACCCCGCCGCCAATGAGATTCCCGAGCGTAACCGGGACAAGATTATGCACAACGCCTCCCCATGATATGGTGCCGGGGTGATCCAGCACGAGCGCAATTGCGAAGGTACACATGTTGGCAATACTGTGCTCATAGCCGGAGATGAAGAAACAGAAGACGAATAGAACCATGGCGAACATTTTGGCTCCGTCGCTTTTCATCGACATCGGGACGAAGAAGGCCAGACAGACGAGCCAGTTACAGAGAATAGCCCGGAAGAACAGCTGCAGCGCCGGGGCTTCCATCTTGTGAGCCACCACATTCAGCAGAAACCCGTTCACAGAGGAATCATAGAATAATCCGGTCAGAAAAATCAGCAGGGCGAACGCCGTAGCCCCAAGGATATTACCGATGTAGCTCACTACCCACATCCGCACTACCTCAGTCCATGCCATCTTGCGTCTCAAGGCCGCGTAGGTGTAATAGAAGGTATCTCCGGTAAATAAATCTCCCCCGCCGTAAGAAATGAGGATGATGGCTGCGCCGAACGTAATCGCAGCCATCGGATAGGTCATCGGCGATTGTTCCATATAGAAGAAGTTGCCGGTCTTAAACGCTACGATAACGCCGAATCCGATAAACATGCTGGCGAGCATGGCTCTGGCAATATACCGCAATATGCTTTGCCGGAAGATCTTCTGTTTCTTCAGTGCCAGCTTCTCAACCTGCAGCAGTGCCTCGTTCTCCATTTGACCTCCGTCTTAGCTTCGTATTTTCAGTGATTGTAGAGGCTGCTGTACAGCCTCCGGGTTATTATACCCAATAAACCGCTGGAAATTGCTTGAACCACAGAGCGTCAATATTTATGGAGCCCGCACACCTTCCGGACCTGCCTTACAGGCCTCTATCATCCGGGTCATTCAGCCTGGCAATAGCTTCCGCTTTCTCACTGCTGGCTACGACGATAAGCACAACTATCAAACATCCCAGAATCATCCGCTTATCCCCTCTTTCTCCACAGGTCGCCTTAGTGACAACTTATGTGGGAGAGCGGAGCATTATGAATGCTGATTATCATGACAAAAAAAGCCCGCTGATCCCCATCAGCAGGCTTATTGCAATCCTTCGTATGTGCTTACGGGCCGCAGATCAAATCATCAGTTCAAAAAGCTGCTCAGCCCATTCTCCGCCTGCTTCAGAGCCTGCGGCTGCGAGCCCTCATTAAGCCCGAGCCGGTTGTTCAGCTGGGTGTTGATGGTCGTCATTTTGGACGTATAATCCTGGCAGCTCTCGATAATCCGCCGGTTGGACTGCTCCGAGGTATCCAGAGCACTTAGCAGATCGCCTATTGCCTGATTCACAGCTTCGAGTGACATGGACGGCTTGGAGAGCAGCTCCGTGGTCTTCTCGGTAGTTGTACGCAGCAACCGTGCGTTCTCCTTGAACTGATCCTCGATCGTCTTGTTGGTGGCTTCCACAGCGTTAATGACATTCTCCTGATCAGCCAGGGACATGGCAATCATCGCCGACACGGTGATCAGGTTAGAAGTCTTATCAATCGCGTTGTTTACGGAATCGATCAGCTTATCATTGTTGTCATTGATGATATCCGTTGCCGCAATCGCCTGATTGTAGAGCAGAATCATTTCGGTCATGGACTGAATCCGTACCATTACCTTGCGCAGTCCCCGTTCCAGATACGCCTTGCGGAACTCGTTCTCCGGCTTGGCGATTTCTACCTCGAACAGCTCCTTCAGCTTGTTGCCGAAGGCAATTTTGGTCTGCAGGTTATAAATCTCCTCCATCGAGGTGCGCTTCAGCTGGCGCATGTTGACGATGCTCTCTTCCAGCGTATCGCGGCCGTCGCGCAGACCGGTAATGATGGCATCAATATTGGTGCGGACGGACTGATATTTATAGACATAATTTTTGAGCGGACTCTTGCGCAGCATTTTGCCGAAAAAGCTGACATTCTTGCTCTGCTGCAGCGTCTCGCACTCATTACGCAGCTTCATAATCATATTCGGCACTTCCACCCGTTTGCCGCTCATCAGGTCATTGACCGGACGATCCAGCAGCTTAAGGGTTTGTCCCGCTTTTTCCTGCGTCTTCACGCCAAGCTTGCCGATATCATCCATCAGGGAATCCAGGGCTACCGTATCGGTCTTGGACACCTTCTCAATTAACTGGGAAGCTTCCTCCACTACCTTCTGTTCATCTTCTTTTCTCAGCTCGATCAACTGCGTGGACATGGTTTTCCTCCTCCTATAGTTCGGAACTGCTGTAACGCTGATGAATCAGTTCCGCCTTGGTCTGAAGTTCCATCAGGTCTTTATGTTCGATCGTAGACGCAATATCGGATATTTTGGTATCGACATCACGCAGACCGTTCAGCAGCATTCTCCGGTTTCTCGTCTTGGCTTCGCCGCCCAGCCTCAGGAACGGATTGATCACACCGTTGAGATCCTTCAGCACCAGTCTGCGGACGGTGTGGTTGATCTCGCCATTGCCCAGTTCCTGCAGCAGAGGAATCACACGCTGCAGTCTGGCGAACAGCGCCAGTGACTTCTCGACGATCTCATTATCCAGCGTATCCTTCTGCCCTTCAGATATAATCATATCCTCCAGAATGCTAAGATACTCCACTACCGGAGCGAATTCCGCTCCGATGGTAATCTCCCCTCTGGTCTCAGCTCCCGCTTTGACCGCAGAAGCCTGTCCCGCAGCCGGGAGTGGGCCTGCGGCCGGGGCGCCGCCAGCCGGGGACTGAAGCGCCCCGGCTGAAGCTGCAGGAGCCGCTGCCGGCTCTTGGCCGGCGGGAATAACCTCCACCGGGAGATTCACTCTTGTGCGCCTGAAGCCCGGCACCGCAAGGGCGGCCCCGGCAACCGGAAGCAGCAGCGAGATCAGCTCGGGCAGGAACCCGCTGGTCAATACAGCCACAACATAGCCGGCCCCGGCGTATACCAGTACTTTGAATTTAGCTTGCATTCCTTCTCACCTCTTATGAGCGTGAATGCTCCACACTCAATTCACGGAATCCGTAACCACGGATTCTCCGTTTATTTTCATGATCAGCGGCTGCTCAACATGGCTTGCCAAGACATTGTGCGCGAATTCTACAGGCTGAACTTCGCCGCCCAGGGCGCTTTTGACTGCCAGATAAGGGAAGTTAATTCCGGACAGACACGAGATATGCAGGCCCCCGGACATCCGCGGATTAATCTCAAGCAGCTTGGGTACATCGCCGCTGTATTTCATCTGGACATTGAAATTATAAGGAATCCGGTAGGTCTCGGCCACCCTGCGGGCAACCTCTTCCAGCTCCGGAATATGCTCCATCAGCCGCAGCCGTCCGCCCGCCTTACGGCGCGGGACAGCGGCAAGCAGATTGCCATCCGCATCTGCCAGACAATCAATACTATATTCATATCCCTCCAGCAGCTCCATAACCATCAGATTAGGAAAACTCTCCGCTCCGGAAAGAATACGGTAAGCATCCTCGAAGGAAATTAACGGCGTTACATGTCCAAACAGCTCTTCCAGCGGGCTGCGGTTATTGTCTATAATCCGGAATCCGAGACCGCCCTCTGTTTCGGTCGGCTTGAAGCAGACCTTATGTCCCTTGGAGACGAGTTCTTCATAGGCTTCCTTGAACTGCTCTGCATTACTTACGACATGATAATCTGGAATCGTCATGATTCCGTTAGACTTCACACTTTCGTAGAACTTGCCTTTATCCATAATCATTTCCAGCAGATCCTGATCGCGGCAGACCAGCACCTTCGTCCCGATGGCATCGAACAAGGACACATGCCGGGCGATATCCAGCATATGCAGCCGCGGAATGAAAATATCAATCTCATTGCGGCGGCAGAAATCAACGCAGAACTGCACGTATTCGATTCCCGTAAGCTCAGGCTCGGCCCCTGCAACATCAGCGCCCTGCAGCGACATATGGCGGATATCCGGGTGGGTGGCGAATATTCGAACCGGGATGCCGTCTTCATTGTTCCGGATGAGATTCATGTAATGAAAAGCCACGGAAAACCAGCGATTGAAATAAATATTTACCTTTTTCATTGTGGCCCAACTCCCAATGCTGTCAAATTATTATAAATCGTTTGAACATACTGCATAATCTCATCCCCGGCAAATACACCCGATTGCTTCGTGAAAGGATACTCTAAGTTTACTAGACCCGCCTGCTGCTCGGCAAATATTTCTCCGTGACAGGGGGCAATGGCATAGTCCGCAGCCGCCAGCAGACTCTTGTCCAGCAGGGAATCGCCTGAAGCGACCATCGGCTCTGACCGGACGGTACGGCGGACATGAAGGATCGCGTCACTTTTGTTCACGGCCTCCGGCACAATGTAGAGCTTGCGCCCCTGCAGCGATACCTTCCAGCCCAGTCCATCCAGCCGCTCAGCCATACGGGTAATCTCATCCAGCGGCAGAGAATCACGGTGCACTACGAAGGTGTAGAACAGCTCGTCACAATACCGCTCACTGGTAATCCATTCTGCCCGCACTACAGAGCGGACAATCCTTCCGGCTTCCTCAGCCGGCACGGACCCGCGTTCCACCAGCCGCCCGACAGCCGCCCGCCATTCCTGGTCCACTACCCCGTTCACGAGAATGTTGCCTCCATTACTGGTAACGGCATAATCCGGAATAACGGTCTCCTGGAACAGGTTGATCCGCCGGTACTGTGCGATAGTGCGCGTAGTGACCGGCATGAAGATGATCTTCGCCGCAAGCTCTTTCAGCATATCCAGAGCCTGCTGCGATATATACGAGACCGTTCTGCCGTCAATCACTTCGGCCGGCACCAGACCGGGGGCATCCCCGGGAACCCCGATGGCATTCAGAGAGTAGATCAGCGTACGGTCCAGATCACTGGCGTAGATCATTCACTCTCCCCTTTCAGCGGCTTAATGATCCCGCAGCAGGAATACGTCAGTCCGGGGAATACCTCCACAGGTACACCACGGTCTTCGGCCAGCAGCAGAATATGCCGCAGGTTGGGATTGTCCAGCCGATCAACGAGGATTCTCCAGGGCACTCTGCGCAGCAGCACACGCGTGGTCTCGCCAACCCCCGGCTTCACCAGATTGATATTATCAATGCCGAAGGTCTCCTGGATACTGCGGATATCAGCCAGCCCCTGCCAGGTAATCTCCGGAGGATCCGCCTGCATCTCTTCAGCAAGCTTCAGCCCCTCCGCAGCCACCTCACGGAAATAAGGAGTCACAGCTTCCACGAATACATTAGACAGATCACTATCCAGCCATTCCTTATAGAATTTGGCACCATGGAACTCCTCCGGTCCGATCAGATCGTCGCGGAGCACGGTACGGCTCATCAGACCGGATACCGTAGAGTTCAGGCAAGCGCTTGGGATCAGATAATCTTCCCTTGTGCCGAAGGTTCCCGAACAGTATCCGGGATCGGCAAGCACCGCCAGATCATCATTCAGGGTAATCCCATATTTGCTGTACATGCTCCCGCAGGCCTCGATCAGCACCTGGCGGATAGCCCCTTTGCCGGTCCAGCCGTCAATGAACTGCAGCTCCGCATCGCTTCCGTGCTGCTGCAGCATATATAGCACAGCGTTCTCATCGATACCTTTACCCCGGATAATCGAAATACTGTAATGCGGCAGATCCGCTTCATAGCGCTCCAGAATATACCTTCTGATCAGCACGCCTATCGGGGTACCTGCTCTTGCCAGTGAGACCAGAACCGTATTCGCCGTTCCCCGCTGAGCCACAATCATCTCAGATACGGCAGCTACAGCAAGCGCCACCTTCCTCGCGGTATGCTGCAATGTCTCATGGAACAATTCGATATACTGCTCCGTCGGCTGGTATTCTACAGGGAGCATCTCTGAGTAATGCACGCCCGACTGGATTGCTTCCTCCCGTTCGGCTGTTCCCCGCTCCAGGGATACATCGCTGAGGTCCTTGAGCAGAAACGTAACATCGGAGGCAGGGTAGCTGCCCAGCGGAACCGGAGGGGATATTCTTCTGTTCATTATCTCTTCCATTTCGATTCCCTTCATATCCGCGAGCCTCCAGTTTCAGGTTCAGAGGCCAGTATAATAAGATGCACCTTATTGCCTGCCAGCCTCTGCAAAATATCCGTCATCGGTTCAATCCGCTGCCGCGGCACATCCCGCTCAAGCAGCACAAAGATATCATCATACTGGCCGGGATCCACATTATAGATGAAATTGGTGATCTCTGTGTCGCCTGCGGACGGATACGCTGCTGCACTGTGCACACCGTAATCGGCACGGCGCTGCGGATGGATCGGACTGCGGGTAGAGGATTGATAGGACACGCCCTCACCCATCTCCGCGGCAATCCGCATCGGCAGATACATGAACTCGCCTACGCCCATCACCAAAGTGCGGGAGCCTTCCCGTAAGTCACGGAGCTTCCCGGCCACCCTGCTGACGCCTTCGTCAATCCGCCGGTTATCTGCAGATTCCAGACCAAAACGGCCGCTGTATTTCAAATAGGGGGAGAGATTCACAACACCCTGCGCATCCGCAGAGGACACCTGCAGCCGCTCTAACCCGTCCTGTATATACGTGGTCACTAGCTCTGCAACTGCTGCGGATGGTTCTGCGCTTCCGGCTTGCGGCTTCAGCAGAGGGGTTCCAGTCACCTCAATGCTGCCCTGCAGCAAAGATAAGGCGGTGATTCTAATTCCCAGCTCCTGCTCCAGATCACGGTAAGCCTGAATATTCGCGGTGCTCCGCCAATCCAGAAGTGAAGCCACTACATACTCGCGGCGCGGGAATTTGGACTGGATATCACGAATGGTATTGATCGCCGTATTGCCGGTCGTAATCTCATCATCTACCAGCACAATCGGCTCTGTTCCCGATAACAGCTTGGGATTCAGGGCGTAACAGAGATGATCTACAGCATGGGAATGCTCCTCTTCGAAGGTGACTACGGATTCCAGTTCAGGAATATTCTCACGGGTCGTATGAATATATGAGGCTCCCCCGGCAAACATGTTGTACATGCTGTGACCCAGGGCGGTAGCGGTTTCGGCAAAGCCGATAAATAGGGCAGGCTGAGGCAGCACCAGACGTGCAGCAAGCAGATCATGATAGGCCTCTTCCGCGAATTCAGGATGAATCAGGCCATGAACCGCCTGGCTCATCAGCTTGTCCATGATCTCCCGTTCAGCGCTATCCGCACTCATCTCTAAGTACAGGAGAAGGGCAAGTGCCGCTCCGCTAAGCAGAGGGGTATAGGGACCTACAGGAATATGTTTGCCAAGCACTTTGCTGACGAATAGAAAAGAGCGTTTCTTGTTGATACGGGCGGCCATGGAGAATAAGGCTTCCACGGGCATATGAAAGGGGTTGGAGGTTTCCGTTACCGTAACCTGCAGATTTTCGACGATATTAAACGTGTGTATATTCGTTCTCGGGTAGTAATCCGACAAAATGCTGTTGTTCATGTAACACCCCGTATATTTGAGATCGTAGTAAAATACGTCTAGCCCAGTTCAAATGCGGCTTAATTTCATTCATCTTGTTGTAATATTCGCTCTTGAACACTCCGCGGCTGCCATCATTGCTCTCCACAATACTTAAAGCGTCCACATATTCTTCATGCATTACTGTATACATCGCCTGCACGGGTCTGAGATGGGAAGGATGAATGATCGTTTTGCCCACAATACCGTTTTCCTTGTCCAAAATCACTTCACGGATCAGGCCATCCATCGAGCTGGAAATGTATTTATTCCGCATCTCACGGCCATGTTTGCCATAGGTATCTTCAAAAGGAGTCTCGCGAAGCTGAGGACGCAGAACCCGGTGTCCTTTGCTGGCGAAGTATTCCCACACAGGTCCCGAGATGACATACCCTTCTTCCACACGGCCAAATATATTAATAATATCCGACATGCAGTCGCGGATCGGCGTCAGGTCATAGATGCTGATATCGGGACTGCGCCGCAGTCCAAACAGGCTGGAGAAATCCGTTGCTCCAATTCTGACATTGAGCACATATTCGCGGTATTGCCCCAGCAGATCACGGATGGCCAGCAGGCTGTCCAGCCGGCTCTCCCGGTAGATGATCGGAGCATTCTCCAGAATCGGCATTCCGTACAGCACAGGGGCTGAATAAGTACGCGTGTTATTGTAGTCGGCAATGGCCTCAAAAAATTCCACACCGTTCAGGACAGAAAACTTGGGAAACACAAAACCGGTCAGCATCGTTATTAAAGAACCCAGCCGGAAAATCAGATCCTGCAGCTGCTCCGGATTGCGTACACGGATGAACAGCAGCGGCAGACTGCCTCTGGGCTCCGGATCATTCTCGGCGTAAGCGGACAGGAAGGCGAGATGCCGCACAACGGATTCTTCAGCATAATCCACCTCGCCATCCCCTATGGCATCCTCCAGATCTATGATTACCGTAACGAGCCCCGAGGCTCTCAGCTTAATAATATCTTCGGCAACACTGGACCTTGTAGCAGGCATATAAAGGGCAGCTCCGACGGCATAAGCCAGTAAATCCTTGCTGGTTGTATGATCAAATGAAACCGGCGGAACATGAAATAATGAAGTTTCCTGTTCTTGCGTAAGGTAATCGAAATATCTCAAGGCCTTTCCCCCTTAATGTTGTGCCAAGCACAAAACGAATAGCCTCTCCATATAGAGACAAGCAGAACCGGCTATGCCGTCCTCTCGGGGACGGCATCCGGCTTTCTCAAATACAAGCAAAGGCCATGCTATAACATATAACGATTACCCGGAAGCACGCCGGAGTCCACCCTTCCCGTGAACTCCCCGGCTTCCTGTACAGCTATGAATCTAAAGCTATCCATCAGGGGAATCAGGCTTTGCGGTTCGCCTCTTTTTTGCGTTTACTGGCGCTGTACACAATGGTACCCACAAACACTGCAATCAGAACCGTGAAGAAGATCACATGCGGCATCTCATACCCGAACGCACCAGCAAGCATTTTACCGGCAATAAGTGCAATGAGCAGGAAGGCTGACTGTTCCAGTTCAGGGTATTTAGCAATCAGCTTGAGGAATACCTGTGCCACGCCGCGCATCATCAGCACGCCGAGGATACCCCCCAGGAATAGCACCCAGACTTGATTACTAAGACCGAATGCAGCAACTACACTGTCAATACTGAAGGCAATATCCATTAATTCAACCAGGAGCACCGTCCTCCAGAAAGAGGTGCCTTTGTTCTTCGTCTCCCCTTCTTCTCCGCCACTCTTAAACAGACCTTTATAGGCAATGTAGAAGAGATACAGAGCACCTAGAGCCTTAACCTCCCAGAATCCAATCAGGAAGGTACCCAGACCAATCGCCAGGAATCTGAATAAATAAGCGCCGAGTATCCCGTAAAACAGTGCCTTACGCTGCTGCTCTTTCGGTAAATGCTTAACCATTACCGCCAGCACGAGCGCGTTATCTGCGGAGAGCAGGCCCTCCAGCAGAACCAGACTCCCTATAATCCCCCAGCTGACAGGATCGGAGAGCGTCGCTACAACATCACTCCAGGAGAAGAAATGCCCATAATTCTCACTGATACTCCTAAAAAAATCACTGAACCAGTCCATTCCACTTGCGCCTCCGGTAAAATAAAATTATTTGCTGCCTGCTACCCAGCGAAGCCCCCAGCCATAGGCCTCATCCATCTCCTTATGACCGCTGAAATATTGCACAAGCCGTTCAATACTGAAGGTCTCGTTGCCTACATTCCGGATCAGCGCGATGGCGCACATGCCCTTACGGTTGTTATGCTCGTCCAGATTAACGACAATATCCGGTCCTCCATCCTGCTTCAGGGTAACCACCCCATCCGCCTCAGACCAATTGGTAACTCCCTTGTAAATAAAAGAAAACACTAAAATTCTTTCGATTTGTGCAACCTTACTTCCGTTTATACGCAGATTCTCGCCGGATGTTACGGAGCCTGTCCGGTCATCCCCATCCAGCATGATGTACGGCGGCTGCTGCAGGTTGCCGAACGCATTACCCAGTGCCTGCACAACTCCTTTGCTGCCGTTCTTGAGTTCATACAGGCAGGCAAGATCGAGATCCACGCCGCCCTTGTTACGGCTGAACAGTCCACCACCCTGCTTCTGGTTCCAGTTCAGGTTGATGACGAGTTCACCGAGACCGGAGGCTGATTTCTTCAGGTTGATGGAATCGCCCTTCTTCTTCAGCTCAATCTTCTTCAGATTGAGATTCAGCGGCGGTGCGGGAGCTTCCGTCTGCTTCGGCGCAGGCGGAGGAGGAATTACTATAGCAGGTCTGGCTTGCTCCACCTTCGGTGGCGGCACCTGAAGCGGCGTGCGTTCCGGCGGTGCCGTCTTCTTCTCAGGCTGCGGTGCAGCCGCCGGAGCAGGCTCATCCTCCACTTCTATGCCATAGTTGCCGCACAGCGCTTTGAGTCCGCCGGAGAAGCCTGCAACGATCGCACTGAATTTCCATTCTTCGCCGTATCTATATAATTCTCCTACCACAACAGCTGTTTCCACAGAGAAATGATTTCCCAGGTTACACCGCAGAATTTCCGCCCCTGTCGCCTGATCCAGGATCCGGCACTGGGCCTCGCTCATCTGTCCGAACATTTGCTTGCGGTTCTCGCCATCATACAGGGTAAGGGTAAAGGCTATCTTCGCGATACCTGCAGGAATCTTGTCCAGTCCCACCTCGAACTGCTTAAGTCCCCCCGAAGCTGCACCCGGCACATCCTTATATCTGATATAAGGCGTAGACGGGTTATTATAAAAGATCAGATCATCGTCACTATTTACTTTGCCTTGCGCCCCGAGCAGGAACGCAGAGGCGTCAATATCCATGGAAGATGGAGCCTTCCACCCGATCTCTACAATGATATTGCGGATTCCCGGGTTTCCTTTGGTCAGGTCTGCTTTCTGCCCTTTAACTACTTCAGTACTCATTCTTACGCCACCTTTATAAATGGATAAGAGTGCAACTTATACACTTTTGTCTATAAAAAGGGCAGGATCGATGATGATCCCGCCTTTGAAGCATTATTGTGCATCCAGTCCATAATTCTTGCATAGAGCGCTGAGCCCGCCGGCAAACCCGCTGCCGATCGCCTGGAACTTCCAGTCCGCCCCATGGCGGTAGAATTCACAGAAGACAACAGCTGTCTCGGTGGAGAAATCCTCACCCAGGTCAAACCGCAGAATCTCGCGGTCGCTGGAAGCATCTACAACACGAACAAATGCGTTCGATACCTGTCCAAAGTTCTGCACCCGCGTCTCATAATCATAGATCGTCACTGTAATCCCAATGCGCTGAATATTCGCCGGCACCAGGCTGAAATCTACAAGAATCTGCTCATCGTCCCCGTCGCCTTCACCTGTACGGTTATCGCCTGTATGGGTTACAGAGCCTGTCCCGCCGCTTGGGTTGTTATAGAATACAAAGTCGTCTTCGCCTTTGGCTTTGCCGTCCTCATGCAGCAGAAATGCTGAAGCATCCAGGTCGAAATCCTTGCCGCCGCTATACTTGTTTGTATCCCAGCCAAGTCCTACAACTACCTTCGTCAGGCCCGGATTGGTCTTGGTAAGATCAATCCGCTGTCCTTTGGAAAGACTGATCGTCACTGGCAAAAACCTTCTTTCCTCAAAGATTTAATTCCCGGAGTCATCAGGGTCTTATTGCAGACCGTAATCACGGGTCAGTCCGGAGAGGCCGTCTTTGTAGCCGCTGCCGATGGCATTGAATTTCCACTCTGCACCATTGCGGTACAATTCGCCGACAACAACGCCCGTTTCAACGGAGAAATCTTCGCCCAGGTCAAAACGGATCAATTCTTCACTGTTCGCATCATTCACGATACGCACATAAGAACGGGAGACTTGTCCAAAGTTCTGGCTTCTGGCTTCCGCTTCGTAGATTGTAATGGTGAACGCAATTTTATCAACATCCGCAGGAACATTGAGCAAATCAACCTGAACCTGCTCATCGTCTCCGTCGCCTTCACCTGTGCGGTTGTCGCCGGTGTGAACAACGGAAGCGTTCTCGTTCTGCTTGTTGTTGAAGAAGATGAAGTTTGTTTCTTTATCCACTTTGCCGTTAGCATTGGTCAGGAACACAGACACGTCGAGGTCGAAGTCCTTACCGCCATCGTATTTATTCGTATCCCATCCGAGGCCGACTGTAATTTTGGACAAGCCCGGATTAGTTTTGGTCAAATCGATTTTTTGTCCCTTGGATAAGTTAATAGCCATGAATAGAACCCTCTTTTCTCAAATTGGAATTAGATATAACGTTCAGCCAGTTGATTGATATGTGCTGCGTGCGCGCCTTCACCGATGGCTGCGAATTTCCACTCTTCGCCATGGCGGTACAGCTCGCCGCAGATCAGTGCCGTGAAGCCTGTGTAATTGTCCGTCAGATTAAACTTGATCAGCTCGCCGTTCCCGGCCGCGTTGATAATCCGGATATATGCCGATTTGATCATCCCGAAATCCTGCTTGCGGTTCACCGCATCGTAGATGTTAACCACAACCAGAACCTTATGGACATCGGCAGGAATCGACTTCAGATTCACCATGATCTGCTCGTCGTCGCCGTCTCCTTCACCCGTCAGGTTATCTCCCGAGTGAACTACAGAGTTGTTCGTATTCTGTTTGTTGTGAAAGCAGACGAGGTTCAGCTTATTGGTCAGCTTGCCATTCTCATTCAGCAGCAGAGCGGAAGCATCGCAGTCCACATTCGCCTGTTTCTTGACACCAAAGAAGCCTCTTGCCGGTTCGGCAGGGTCCCAGCCCAGTCCTACGATTACGTTAGACAGTCCGGCATTCCCTTTAGTTAAATCGATCTTCTGACCTTTTACCAGATTGATTCCAGCCAACTTTACGTACCTCCGTTTCCAGTAGTAATCACTGCCTGTAAGTCCTTCTTGCGGGTGTTATATCAGTGATACGATGAAGAAACGCCTAAGTTTCATCCAATTGCGGATGCCCCCCGGCCTGTATTACAGGCTGAATTCGCTTGGGCTCAGTCCCAGCACACTGCAGATATTCCGGACAACCGCTTTCTCATGCTCATCGAAGTCGCCGTCAGCCGCACCGATCGCGGAGCATACGCCCACAATGACACGTCCGATCTCCGGTTTGCCGCTGAATTTCGCGATCGATTTGAGCGCTTCCTGCTTGCCGATTTCCGGCGAGAACTCGAAGTTGCTTACATAGAAGTTGAACTGGTTGATGACATCTCTCATGTCAAATACCTTCAATTCATTGCTGAGGTTCATATATCCGGCCATTTTGTTCTTCTCGGATTCCTCAATCTTGCCGTCAGCCGCAGCAACCAGTGCGCAGCCTGCAACTACCGCGTTCATAAAGTCTTTATTTTTAAACTTCTTAACTTGTTCTGTCAGTCCGGTTTTTGTCGTATTTAGCCAATTTTTAAATGTGCTCATCGTATTCTCCTTCTATCATTCTGAATTATGACCAGTAGAACGGGCTGTGCCGTACTATAAGCACCATATCCGCTTCTGCCGGAAATATAAGGATAAATTATTATGCGTAGCCCATAAATCCTTATACTTTAAAAAAAGATATCCCCGAGCCTCCTCCCCGCCATTCCGGGCAGATATTCAACCGATGGTCCCATTGCCTAATTCTTACTCTTCTAATATAACCGATTAAATAACAATATTCTACTTTGACAGATTCTCACAGTACCTTGGACAGGAATTCCCGGGTGCGCTCATGTGACGGATTTCCGAACAACTGCTCGGGTACCCCCTGCTCCACTACAATTCCCTGTTCCATAAAGAGGACACGGTCTCCCACTTCACGGGCAAAGCCCATCTCATGCGTTACTACAACCATAGTCATTCCTTCACTGGCCAAATCCTTCATGACCGCGAGCACCTCGCCCACCATCTCGGGGTCCAGTGCAGAAGTCGGTTCATCAAACAGCATGATCTTCGGCTCCATCGCCAGCGCGCGCGCAATCGCCACACGCTGGGCTTGACCGCCCGAGAGCGAGGATGGATACATCTCCGCCTTCTCGCTCAGTCCCACCTTTTGCAGCAGCTCCAGCGCTTTTTGACGGGCTTTGTCAGCCGGCCATTTGCGGACCTGCATCGGGGCCAGCATAATATTCTCGATCACTTTTTTGTGCGGGAACAGATTGAACTGCTGAAAGACCATGCCTACTTCGGTACGGATATCGTTAATCCTTGTGCTTTTGGCCATCAAGGAAGTGCCTTCAATTATAATATCGCCTTCCTGCGGCTGCTCCAGCAGATTGAGGCAGCGCAGAAAGGTCGATTTGCCCGAACCCGAAGGTCCGATGACCACCACAACCTCCCGGCTGTGAATGTCGACGCTGATATCGGTCAGTACCTTATGGGCACCGAAGGATTTATGCAGATGCTTCACTGAGATAATAGGCTCCATATAGGGTTACACCTTCCGTTCGATATAATTAAGCAGCTTGCTGAGGGAGTAGGTCAGAATGAAATAGATCAGTGCAGCGGTCAGATAAGGCTCCCAGATCCGCAGATATTGGCCTTTCATGGTATTGCTCCAGTACATAATCTCCGGTGCGGCAATCAGCGCCAGCAGCGAGGAATCCTTAACGAGGACGATGAATTCATTCCCGAACGCCGGAACCATCCGTTTGATGGCCTGAGGCAGAATAATGAAGCGCATCGCCTGGAGTTTGGTCATCCCGAGTGACAGGGCGGCTTCCCGTTGTCCGGGGTCAATTGACTGGATGCCGGCACGGAAAATTTCTGCGGAATACGCCGCGGAATTGAGCGAGAGCGCCACAAATGCGCTCATCAGCGCATAGGTTTTACCATAGAACAAGGGAATCAGCCCGAAATGGACGATCAGAATCTGGACGTACAGCGGTGTTCCGCGGAAGATGTTGATATACGCATGAAACGGCCAGCGGAAATACCATCTGGGCGCCATTTTGCCGAACCCGATAACCAGTCCCAGAATGGACCCGCACAGGATCGAAACCAGCGATACACCTATGGTGAACAGGGTCCCCTTAAGTAAAACCGGTAAATAATGAACGATGATGTCAAATCTGAAATCCATAGAACTCTTCCCTTCTCTTCTGCTTATAGCTTTCTCTATGTTTCTCTTGTGTTTCAAAAAAAGAAGCATGCGCAATAGCAATCATTACGCATGCTTAATTGTTACTCCGCTTACTCTGCGCTCAAAAGTGTGGCCGTATCCGGCTCATCGCCGAACCATTCTTTGTAGATTTCCGCATATTTGCCGTTCTCGATGATCTTCTTGATCGCCGGGTCCAGCTTGGCTTTCCATTCACTGCCCTTAGGATAGAGGATACCGTAATATTCGGAACCGAAGTTCTCCTTGTCGATGATACCGGTCAGCTTCTCATTCGGATTGTTCTTGATGTATTCGTTCACGATGGCGATATCCGCAACCACCGCATCCGCTCCGCCGCCGTTCAGCTCCATCAGGGCTACGGCATTGCTGTCATAACGCTTCAGATTGCCGTTGTCGATCCCCATAATGCCGCTCATGAGATCATCCGCAGTTGTTGCTGCCTGAACGGCAACCTTCTTATCCTTCAAATCAAGAGCAGACTTGATATCGCTGCCTTCCTTAACCATGATCATGTTCGTGGATTCGAAATAAGGAATGGAGTAGTCATAGGTTTCCTTGCGCTCATCTGTAATGGATACCGAAGATAGCCCCGCCTGATATTCAGTGCCTTGCTGAACACTGGTCAGCATCGTATCCCAGCCTGTGTTCGTCACGGTGTAATCGATACCCGCTTCCTCCATAACCGCTTTAATGAAATCAATGTCAAAACCCTTGATAGTGTCTGTATCCATATACTCCATAGGTGCATAACTGGCATCGCTGGCGAACTTGATGCTCTCTCCGGCCGCATTGCCGCTGCCTGCGTTATTATCCGAACCACAGCCGACCATTGCCAGGACCAGGAATGCCACCATACCTGACATTGCCCATTTTTTTCTGATTCCCATGCTCCAATCCCCCTACTTATTTATAAAATAACTTAAAGAGATTTTATCAGATTAAAGCGATGGTGACAATTAACTTTTCCTGTGTATGTTATATAACATGACATAATATCGATGTATTGTAACATTTACAGCTGCCTAATCTTAGAATTCAGGTCTATCTTCATATAAAAAGCAGCCAGGAGGCTGTCCGGAGAGTGATATCCCCGGCAGCGTCCTGGCTGCTTGCTATCATAACTGTTATTCACTTCATTCATTTCCAATCAGAACGTCAGGTCCCCGTCATATGAAGCAATCAGCCGGTACAGCTCCGGACGGCGGTCGCGGAAGATTCCCCATTCGATCCGGCCAACCTCAAGCGCATCAAGGTCGAATTCACTGACCAGTACACCCTGCTCATCGCGCCCGGCTTCGGCAATCTTGTTGCCCTGCGGGCCGGCAATGAACGAAGAGCCGTAGAAGTTAATGCTGGAATCCTCGTCAATCTCCTCACCGATCCGGTTGGAGGCGACGACAGGAATCAGGTTAGCGGCTGCATGACCCAGCATGCAGGTCTGCCAGTGATCCTTGGAATCGATCGAGCCGTCCTGCGGCTCCGAGCCGATAGCTGTAGGGTAGAACAGAATCTCCGCCCCCATCAGACTCATTACCCGCGCTGCTTCCGGATACCATTGATCCCAGCAGACGCCGACACCGATTTTGGCATAACGGGTATTCCACACCTTGAAGCCGGTATCGCCCGGGTTGAAGTAGAACTTCTCTTCATAGCCGGGGCCGTCAGGAATATGGCTCTTGCGGTATTTGCCCATCACCGTTCCGTCGGCATCAATCACGGCCAGCGAGTTATAACGCGCGTAGTTCTTTTTCTCATAAAAGCTGATCGGCAGCACCACTTCGAGTTCTTTGGCTATCGCCTTGAAATGGTTCACAGCCTTGTTGTGCTCTAGCTCGGTGGCATAGGCGTAATAATCGGATTTCTCCTTCTGGCAGAAATACGGTGTCTCAAACAGCTCCTGCAGCAGAATAATCTGCGCGCCCTGGGCTGCCGCTTCTCTGACCAGCGTCTCGGCCTTGCGGATATTCTCATCAATGTCGCCGGAACAGCTCATTTGTGTTGCGGCCACTTTTACTTTTCTCACAGTTGTTCCTCCCATTATGAACTTTAAATTCCCATCTGGGCGAAGTGTAACTGCGTTGAATGTTTGGACTTCCGGCCGCTTTCGCTCCTTCCGGTTCCAAAATTCCCCTCCGTTACTTTTGCCCTTTATGTTGTTAGTAAGTTCAACTTCAAGTTACAGCTTAGTTCACAGCAGGCATCTGTTGGGTGGTGCAGTGCACGTTCCCGCCTTCACCAATTACGGCCATTCCGTTCACTGTGCGAATTCTGCGTTCCGGGAACAGTCCGGCAAGCGTCTCTTCGGCAAGCCTGTCTGTCTCTGCCGCCGTACCGCCGAATACCGGCAGTATAATCCCGCCGTTTACAAAATAGAAATTCAGATAGCTCAGGGTCAACCGGCTGCCTTCATAATCTACACGGGGCGGCTGCTGAATGCGGATAATCTCCAGCTTCCGTCCCTTGGCATCGGTAGCCTGCTCCAGAATACGCAGGTTCTCCTCCGAAATGGCATAGTTCTCATCCTGCGGGTCCCCGCAGACCTGGATGATCACCTTGCCCGGCGCGGCAAAGCAGGCGATGTTATCGACATGACCGTCCGTCTCGTCCCCGCTGAGGCCGCGCTTCAGCCAGATGATCGACTCAGTTCCCGTATATTGCTTCACTAAGCCGGCAATCTCTTCCCGGTTCAGCTCAGGATTGCGGTTCGTGTTCAGCAGGCATTCTTCGGTAGTCAGCAGTGTGCCTTCGCCGTCGGTATGAATCGATCCGCCCTCCATGACAAGCGGTGCATCGAAGCTGCTGATCTCAAGCTGCTCCAGAATTTGCGGAGCTACCTTATCGTCAAGATCCCATGGCGAATATTTGCCGCCCCAGGCATTGAACTTCCAGTTCACACCGGCAAGCTTGCCTTCAGCATTCACTACAAAGGTCGGTCCGTTATCGCGCAGCCAGGCATCATTGTGCTTGATAGGCAGCAGCGTCACATTAGCCCCAAGTCCGAGCTGTTCTACTGTCTCCATATCATCAGGGTTCACAATCACCGTTACCGGCTCGAACTCGGCAATGGCTCTGATAATCTCGGCATAACCCGCACTTACCGCCGCATGGTTGTCCGGATATACCATAGAGTCCTGCACCGGCCAGGAGATGAAGGTCCGTTCATGCTCGGCCCATTCCGCCGGCATTGTATAGTTTAAATCTTTGGGATACGTCATTTAGTTACCTCTGCCGTTTATATTTGAAGCTGCCCTGTTAGCCGCAAGCTCCTCACCCATCATACAATAATATGCCTGTGTGCTCAATTGCCGGACCGCAATAATCCCCCTGGAAATATCCAGAGGGATTAGCGTTATGCTGCTATTTTACAGTGTAATATGCTTAATGACATTGCCCGCAAAATCCTTGATGCTGAATTCACCATTGTCCAGGATTCCGTAAGAATTGGGATTGTTCTCTTTGGGCAGGGAGATCGATCCGGGGTTAAGCACAACAATACCCTCCTTCACATCCGCCACCGGCAGATGCGTATGTCCCTGGATGAACACATCCTGCGGGGACAGCGCCGGCAAGTTATCGATGCTGAATCCATGCCCGTGCGTAGCGTAAATCTTCCGGCCCTCATGGAGAATCATTACGTAGTCGCCCATCATTGGGAACTGCAGGAGCATCTGGTCTACTTCAGCATCACAGTTACCTCTCACGGCAACCAGCGATTTACCATAAGCATTCAGCCTGTCAGCAACGCCCTGGGGATTATAACCCTCCGGCAGCGGATTTCTCGGCCCGTGATACAGGAAGTCTCCCAGAATAACCAGCGTGTGCGGCTGCTCCTCCTCCGCCTTGGCCAATGCCTGCTCCAGCCAGTGCAGCGACCCGTGAATATCGGAAATAAACATTAGTTTCATCTTTGTTCTTCCTCTCCGTTATATAGCTTTAGCTTAATGATGTCCGGGTAATTTTTTGAAATCCCAGCCTCTGCTGCCACAGGAATTTTGGACTACCCACTGTTAGTGGTGGAATCCTGCACGAAATACAACATTCTCCTCACAATATCGGGCGTAATCGGAAATTGTTGTACTAAATACAGCAACTCTCCTTCTCCAGGCGGGTTTGCGGGACAATTGCTGTATTTCATACAACAATCCTCCCAAACACCCCGGTATCACCCAATTAAAGTTGCAATACGTACAACAATTATGCCTGTGCAATGTGAACTTAAGAATCTCCGGTTCTGGTTCTGCCAGCAACGAATCAAACAGGAGGAATGGGGTAAATCCATGCATCCATTGTAAACGCCCCCGCCCGGTTAACGCAAAGCAAGACGCCCCGGCGGGGCGCCCTGCTGTTAACTCCGCTTACTCGTATATCTAAAAGCTCCTCATGGCAGGTTGGACGAGCCCATCAGGAAGCGGTCCACTTCACGGGCGGCCTGACGGCCCTCGTTAATTGCCCAGACCACAAGACTCTGGCCGCGCCGCATGTCGCCGGCCGTGAAGACACCCGCCACACTCGTGGCCTGCGCGCCAAATTCAGCCTTAACATTGGAACGCTCATCGCGTTCTACACCAAGCTGTCCAAGTACCGTTTCCTCCGGTCCGGTGAAGCCCAGCGCCAGCAGCACCAGCTGCGCCTGGATAACCTCTTCACTGCCCGGAACTTCAACCGGTACCATCCGGCCGTCCTCCGTACGCTTCCATTCAATGCGCACGGTGTGCAGCTCCTGCACATGTCCGTTCTCATCGCCGGCGAAGCGCTTAGTGTTCACAAGATAGCGGCGCGGATCTTCTTCATATAGGGAAGCGGCCTCCTGCTGCCCGTAGTCCACCTTCAGCACCTTCGGCCACTCCGGCCAAGGATTGCCCGGCTGGCGGGTTAGCGGTGACTGCGGCATAATTTCGAGCTGGATAACGCTTCGACAACCATGGCGGATAGAGGTAGCTACACAGTCTGTACCTGTATCGCCTCCGCCGATAACAACAACATCCTTGCCCGCCGCCGACAGATACTCACCGTCAGCCAGCCCGGAATCCAGCAGGCTCTTCGTATTCAGGGTCAGGAACTCCATCGCCTGATGGATGCCCTGCAGCTCCCGGCCTTCCAGCGGAAGCTCCCGCGCCTTGGTAGATCCGCCGCAGAGAACTACGGCATCATGCTCCTCCAGCAGCTGGGCTGCAGGGATATCCCGGCCGATCTCGGTCCGGGTTACGAAGGTAATCCCTTCCGCTGTCAGCAGATCCACCCGGCGCTGAACCTTCTTCTTATCCAGCTTCATGTTCGGAATGCCGTAGGTCAACAGACCGCCAATCCGGTCCGCCCGCTCATATACCGTCACCGTGTGTCCCGCCTTGTTAAGCTGCGCTGCACAGGCAAGCCCCGCAGGTCCGGAACCGACGACCGCAACCTTTTTACCCGTACGGGTAAGCGGCGGCTCAGGTACAATCCAGCCTTCGGCAAAACCTTTATCTACAATCGACTTCTCAATGGATTTAATCGTTACCGGATCGCCATTCTTACCAACGGTACAAGCGCCTTCACAAGGCGCAGGACAGACGCGTCCTGTAAATTCAGGGAAGTTATTCGTCTTATGCAGCCGTTTCAGCGCTACCTCCCAGTTACCGCGGTATACCATGTCATTCCATTCCGGAATGAGGTTGTGCAGCGGGCAGCCGCTGGCCATTCCGCTCAGCAGACGTCCTACATGACAGAACGGTGTTCCGCAATCCATGCAGCGGGCACCTTGCTCCCGCAGCTGGTCTTCCTCCAGCGGCACCGAAAACTCATTCCAATTCTTAATCCGTTCCAAAGGCTCGCACTCCGCAGGCGTACGCCGCTGATATTCTAAAAATCCGGTTGCTTTACCCATTCCTGTCTCCTCCGAGTCTCTCTGATTGGCCGCCGAAACTATAAAAAGCGGCATTCATGCCCACATTTGGCTCCAAAAAGAAACCTACTCTTCTGTCGCCAGCCGTCATTCTGTCACTGTAAAGCAGCGAAGCAAGAGGCTGCACAGGGGTATGGAATCACCCCGGTACAGGCTCTTGCACGGTTGTAATAAGGGGAATAAATGCCTTCATATTAACATCTATCCGCTAAGCGCGAACATGAGCAATGTCACCTTTTACAGCAAACGGTTCGGCACCGGAACTCAGGCTGCGTCTTTCCTCTTAAGAATATTGTAGGCGGAGCTGAATACCCCGAACAGAATCCCTGTTACAGGAAACACGATCCAGTTGATGTGCCACTGATCGTACACAAACCCGCTGACCAGAAAGACGCAGGTAACCAGCGGCCAGACGATGGAGGCTACTGCACCGATGACCCGGTCCTCTTCCTTCTTTTCTTTACTGAAATCCCCGGTCTTCAGCAGCATCTGATACGCTCCCCGGATATTTCCGTAATAGACAAAGAGGAATACAGCTACAGCCACAACGGCCAGCAGCACCACAACCCCATACGAGGAGGCATCATCCCCAAAGGCTGAAGCTACAAAAATAGCAATTGGCGATAATACGCACAAGCTGACTCCCATGATGAGCGACAGCATATACGTTGCGGCAAAACCGGACTGCCTCTGCTGAATATCCGCTTCCAGATGGTAAGGCAGATGAAACCCGGACTCCAAATATTTATACTTTTCCATTCGCATGCCGCTGTAAATAAACATCGCAATAGCCGGAACCAGCAGAACTAACAGAAAGCCTACCCCGATCATGCTCATCGCATCCTCCGAAAAGACAGAGCTCATAAACCCGTTCTCCCCAAGACTCGCAATCAGAATGAGCAGGCCGGCGCCCACCATAATCAGCCCTGTGCCAAGACCTATAAGCAGCCCTGATCTCCTTTTGGCAGCGATGAATTCCTCCGTCTCCATTTCAGTAAGCATTGGAAGCAGCTCTTCCTTAGGGTGCTCCCCGATCCCCAGCTCGCTGACCAGCTCATCAATGTTGCCGAATTCGGAAATGACGATGCCCACCGCCTCATTCTCCGACTTCCCGTCATCCTTCAGTTCGTGATACTTCTCCTCCATGTTGCCAAGCAGCTCCTGCTTCAGCTTATACATCTGTTCCGTTCTGGGCAGAGAAGCGAACATATTGTTCAGATAACCTACGATTGTATCCAAGTTCATCACAGCTCCTTTATGAATTTGTTGATGACTTCTTGCGTGACTTGCCATTCCTCGCATTTGGTGCGGTAATAGGCCAGGCCCTGCGGGGTGATACGGTAATAAGTACGTCTTTTCCCAAAAGTCTCATCCAGATAAAATGAATCGATATATCCGTTCTTCTCCAGCCGGGTGAATGCGGAATAGAGCGTAGTTTCCTTCATAATGTATTTCTCTTCCGAAAGCTTCCGTATATTCTTGGAAATCTCATAGCCATAAGACTCCCCGTCCAGAAGCATGTAGAGGATCATCGTATCGTTGTATCCCCGGATAACGTCACTGCTGATCAATTGCCTGCCTCCTATACTTCATCTGTCGTAGTAATTAGGTTCATTGTAGCATAATTACTACGACAGATGAAGTAGTTTTTATCCCGGGAAAAGGTTTATTTATAACAGGCAAAAAAAACAGGCTGCCCGGGCAGCCTGTTCTGTCTTTCAGGTATATTACAGCACAGCCAGTACAACCATCCCAATGCCTCTGGCCGCTAAAATTCCGTTGTCCAGCTGTCCCGCATGCTCCCCGCCGAACAGAACCGTCCATTCCCCCAGCATAGGCAGCTCAAGAACGGCTCCATCCGGATTGGCATTGTACAGGACGTAGAGATGCTGTGCGGAATCTCCCCCGGCATGATCTCTTAGCGAGAAGGCAACCGAATGCGCCGGAGACTCCTCGAAGACCAGATGGTCACGGATTTCATCGGCGGTCCGCAGCCGGAAGGCGGGACGTGCCGCGCGCAGCGCAATCAGCCGCTTCATGTAATCTATAGATTCCGCATGGGCGGCGCAGCGTTCCCAGTCCAGCCAGTTGTATTCCACTGGCGATTTATAGCTGTTCTCGATCCCGTCCTTGGTCCGCATGAACTCCTGTCCGGCATGGATGAAGGGAATCCCCTGGCTGGTCAGGATCATCGCTGAGGCCAAGTGGTGCATGGCGCGGCGCTGTTCATCCGTTATCCCTCCGGTGGACAGCAGAAGCTTATCCCATAACGTGTGGTTGTCATGGCACTCCACATAGTTAACACTTTGCTGGGGCTCCTGGGCGTATTGCCCGAGGCCCGGCCCGTAGTAGATCCCTCCGGCAATCCCAGCCTTCACATTCCGTTCAAAGCCGCTACCGCCGCTAATGAAGCCTTTCTGGTCATGCAGAAAAATATTGCCTTTGACCGCATCGCGGTAACCGTCATTGAAATGTCCGATGCCCGGCAGCTCATTCGCATGGCGCTGGTTGGCGCGGAGATCCTCTGCCAGCTCCGTATCCATCACCCAGCCCTCCCCTATTGTCATCAGGGAAGGATCAAGCTCATCGAGCCGGCGGCGGATTTCTGTCATGGTGCCAATATCAAGCAAGCCCATCAGATCGAAGCGGAAGCCGTCGATATGATATTCCTCCGCCCAGTAGACTACCGACTCCACGATGAAACGTGACATCATCTTCCGCTCTGAAGCGGTGTCGTTACCGCAGCCGGAGCCGTTGGACAGCCGGCCATCCTCTTTATAGCGCAGATAATAGCCGGGAACCAGCTTGGTAAAATTCACGCGGAACCCGTCATAGACATGATTGTAGACAACATCCATAATGACACGCAGGCCGCGGTCATGCAGCGCCTGTATCATAGTCTTCAGCTCCTTGATGCGCAGGCCCGGCACATACGGGTCTGTAGCATAGGAGCCTTCAGGCACATTATAGTTCTTGGGATCATATCCCCAGTTATAATGCGGCTGATCCAGCCGGGTCTCATCCACGCTCTCCGTAGCATAATCGTAGACAGGGAGCAGCTGCACATGAGTCACCCCAAGGGCGGCAATATGGTCAAGGCCGGTCGGAATCCCTTCAGGGCCGCGCGTCCCGGCTTCTGCCAGGCCTAAATATTGTCCTTTATGCGTAATCCCGCTGGCGGGATGCATTGACAGGTCGCGCAGATGAAGCTCATAGATCACCGCATCAACCGGATCCTCCAGCGGCGGCTGCTCCTGCGTCCAATGCTCAGGATCTGTCTTACGCATATCAAGAATTGCACCTCTGTCACCATTCACACCGACAGCACGGGCGTAGGGATCTGCTGCTTCATTCCACAAATCGCCCAGCCGCACACGATAGGTGTAGAATTTCCCGTTCAGATCACCGGGAACGGTGATTCTCCAGGTTCCCCGGACATCCCGGATCATAGGAATATGCTGTCCGGCTGCCTCCTGCCATGATTCATAGAGCACAAGCTCTGCCTCCTGGGCGGTAGGCGCCCATAAACAGAACGCCGAGCCGGTCACTGAATAGCTCAAGCCAAGATCGCTTCCGTCGTAGCTGAACAGTTCATCAAATTCCCGGTCAAACACGGATATACCGCTGGTAGCCGCCGGATCACCATAATAGATCGGCTCCTTCATTTCCTTTTGTACGGACAAGGCCCCCGCCTCCTTTACCCTTTATTAAAATATACGTCTGCTTATACTGGGAGTTACACTAAATCCATTCTTCATAAATGGAATTTTATCCTAGTCTTACGTTTTGTGCAAACGTTTGTATTATGCAGTACCGGAAGGCCGGACCTCTCTGCTGTCCCGTCATGCACTCCAGCCGGCAGGTTAGCCCTTCCTTATGCGGTTAAGGTGCCTCTGAGGATTCCGCTATGTTAAGCGCCACCATTGTAAGGATTGCCTGATTCGCTGGATATGAAATGCGCCGCTCCCGGCCGGGAATATACCCGCGGCCCGGATGCCGTACCCCATTGTCATGGACAACCAGCGTACATGTGCCAT
The DNA here is from genome assembly GCF_037963255.1 of Paenibacillus sp. FSL H8-0259. NCBI lineage: Bacteria > Bacillati > Bacillota > Bacilli > Caryophanales > Paenibacillaceae > Paenibacillus > Paenibacillus sp. FSL H8-0259. The sequence goes on along the minus strand of NZ_CP150147.1, from coordinate 413,411 downwards.
CAGCGTTATCCTCATAACCGATTCCAAGCACCCAATGATAATCATAGACATAACTTCCCCGCCAGCGGAGGCTGAACCATTTATCAAATTTAAGGGCTACAGGCCGCAAGGCATCGATCTCGGCTTTGTATCTTGCGATATCATTAAATACGGAAACCGTAAGCAGTCTGGAGCTATCCTTCCCGCGCGGAGCAGCATGGCTGATGTAGGCCCGGAGACCTTTGGCGAAGCTGCGCACACTCATTCCCCAAGGTGTTCCGCCATGATGAGTGTATATGTAATTGATATGTGCTGCCTTGGAATCAAAATGACCGGCCCCCGGAATAAACAGCCTGCCCATACGCGTGTGCCAATATTCCATAAGCGCGGCCATAGTTGCCGGACCGCAGGCTGAGGCGGGAGAGGCTACTCCCGTTTCCCACTGCGTATACGGTTCCGCCTTCAACTGCCGGCTGGACGGCTGTCCGCTCATAGGGATACCCTATTCCGGCAATGCTGCAATACGCGTTCAATATCTGTGGTCAGGTACGGCTTGCTGACAAAGTCATCCATACCGACCGAGAAGCAGCGTTCCCTGTCCTCATCCCTGGCATAGGCTGTCACTGCCGTGATATAAGGCTGATGATCCGGAGGAGCCTGCTGACGGATTCTGGCCGTTGCCGTCAGGCCGCTCATCACCGGCATTTGCACATCCATAAATACAAGATCATACGGCTTGCGGAGCACAGCCTGCAGTGCCCCGCTGCCGTTGTCTACGAGGTCAGCAGTATATCCTCTTGTGCGGAGCATGGTCAGCAGCAGCTTCTGATTGACCGGATGATCCTCCGCGATCAGAATGCGCATAGGTCCGAAGTTGGCAGCAGGCAGGCCCCCTTGCGCAGGAAGCAGCAGTTCCTTGCCGTCAGCCTCAGGCGCAAGGCTGCTTCCGGCTGATCCCCCTTGATCTGCCGGGGTAACCGGTACAGATACATGCTGATTGGATTCAGCAGAATCGGCTGATTCCGCCCACCCTTCATCAGGATCGATGTCAATATCTATAGGCAATGTGAAATAGAAATCCGAGCCTTCTCCTTCAACGCTCTCCACGGTGATCGCTCCGCCCATCAGCTCAACCAGCCGTTTGCAGATCGCGAGGCCCAGTCCGGTCCCCCCGTATTTGCGGTTAATTGACGGATGAAGCTGGGAGAAGGACTGGAACAGCAGCGGCTGTTTCTCCGGCGGGATTCCGATTCCTGTATCCAGCACACTGAATTTCAATATCAGCTTCCTGCGGTCCCGGCAGTATTCCGTACCAAGACGGATAGAGACTTGGCCCTCCTCCGTGAATTTGACCGCATTGCTGACGAGGTTCACCAGCACCTGGCGCAGGCGGGCGGCATCGCCCATAATCAGCTCCGGCACATCAGGAGCCTTATGACAGGAGAGTTCAATGCCCTTCTCCCGGGCTTTGGGCGCGAACAACTCCGTTACGTTTTCAAGCAGTCCTTCCAGGCTGACCGGCTCATGAGTAAGCGTCATTTTACCGGCTTCTATTTTGCTGAAATCCAGAATTTCATTAAGAATATATAACAGGGACGCGCTGCTGTCGCTAATGATCTCAGCATATCCGCGCTGCTCCTCATTAAGCTCCGTCTCCATGAGCAGATCTGTCATCCCCATAATTCCGTTCATCGGCGTACGCAGTTCATGGCTCATGATGGCGAGGAATTCCGATTTGGCCTGGTCTGCTTTCTCTGCCAGCTCCTTCGCTCTAATAATCTCCTTCTCATCGGTAATGTCACGGAAAACAACGACCGCTCCCTTGCGCTCGCCCTTGTCAAACAGAGGGGTAACCTGATATTCGGCCAGAAAGCTGGAGCCGTCCTTGCGCCACAGCACCGCATCTTTGCTCTGATGAGATTCCCCTGCCCGCACCGCCCGCATCAGCGGAGATTCCTCCGGCCGGTAATGAATGCCGTCCAGCGCCGTCTGTTGAAGGTGATCCAGGTAAGGATGGCCCGTGATCTCTCCATATTCAAAGCCCAGCATCTGTGCCCCGGCGGGATTAATAAAGGTTACTTTCCCCTCGGTATCCAGACCGAATATTCCTTCGGAGACCGCATTCAGGATCAGAGTGTAGTCATTGCCCAGCTTCTCAATCTGCTCGGTGTAACGGATACGGTCCGTAATGTCGCGCGATATTCCATATACACCCACAACCTGCTTGTCCACAATAATAGGAATATTGATCGTGTTAATCTCCACCAGACGGCCATCCTTATGAATCAGCGTAAGGTCATAGCTCTGGGGAATGCCTTGGGTAGCCAGAGTGAAATGATGCATCGTCTTCCCGATATCCTTGTCCGCCACGAGCGGTCCGAAATAATTACCCAGCAATTCATCCAGCGAGTACCCGCTAAGCTCCTCCAAATAGGGATTAGCCGTGAGATATTCACCCTGCAGATTCATGGAATATACCGCGGAAGGATTATACTCGAACAACGATTTGTAGCGCTGCTCGCTCTCCTGCAGCTTCGAGTCGAACTCTTTGCGTTCTGTAATATTCCGGCCGACGGCAATAATCTCCACCGCTTGACCCTGCTCATCAAAAATATAACGGCTGTTCGTCTCAAACCAGATGTAGCTGCCGTTCTTATGACGATAGCGGTAGGAAACCGGCCGGATAAACCCGGAGATTTCGCTTTCAGCCATAATCGCTCTCATCATCTCCAGATCATCCGGATGCAAATAATGATAAGCGCTGGTACCGATCATCTCTTCAGGCTCATAACCTAGTAATGATTGGCTGGCCGGTGAGCAGTACAGGAAGATGCTGTCCTTGATGGCGTGGCGGGAAATCAGATCGAGCGAATTCTCCGACATCAGGCGGTAATTGCGTTCGCTCTCCCGCAGCAGCCGCTCCATCTGCATCCGCTCGGTAATATCCTGCATCATGCCGATCAGCTGAACCGGCTGGCCGCCCGGTCCGAAGGTTACATCCCACTGGATGTGTACAGCCAGGATATCTCCATTCGGCAGAATCAGCCGGTAAGACGTGTCCCCGGACTCGCCCTTGATTACAGCACGCTCTACAGCAGCCTGCAGGAGAGAGAAATCCTCCGGATGAACCAGAGCCATAAAAGCTTCGTAATCCACATTGTCATTCCCGACAGCATTCTGCAGAATACGCCGCACCTCTTCCGAGAATGACAGCTTTCCCTTGGTCAAATCCCAGCCCCACGAGCCAATTCTGGCTACCCTCTGGGCGATGGCGAGCGCTTCCTCGCTCTGCTTACGCCGGGTCACATTACGCCCGATTCCCATAATTCGCGTAATTTCGCCGTTCTCGTCCCGGATTTCATGAAAAGACATCTCAAACCATAAATAATGCCCTTCCTTGTGACGCAGCCGGCGGCTGTAAGTATCATTCTTCAACAGGCCGTTGGAGCTGCTGATCCCGTCAAAATCATCCGGATGATAGAATTCTGCCCGGTTTCTTCCAACCATCTCCTCCGGCAGATATCCAATTTGCGGGAAGGAGGAGGGGGAAATAAAGCTTAACGTCCCGTCCGGCAGCGAGAAGGAAATCATGCTCTGATCATCTTTTATAAATAAGTTGTACAGATCGCGGCTGTCTACTGTCAGCTGGTCAGCAATCTTGCGGTCCGTAACATCCTGTGCATATACAATAATATTCCGGTCCATCCGGCCTGCTTCTGCCGGAACAAACGTAAGGGAGAGCCAGAGCTTCCTCCCGCCGCTGCCAGGGAAACGCAGCTCTTTCACAAGGGGCTGCCCGTTGGTCTGCGACAGCTCCTTCATGATTTCGGGTAAAGAGAATCCCCGCTGCTCTTCCAGCCGGACCCGGCCTGTCCCGGATAAAGCGCCCGCGAGAAATTCCGGTTCACTGCAGCCAAGCATCGTGCAAAAAGCAGGGTTAACCATGACCCAGCGGTCCCCTTCAGAAGACAGCACAGCCATCCCCACTGGAGACATCAGGAATGCTTGATCCAGAATGGTTCTATTCTCTGCCAAGTTATCCATTAAACAAGGCCTCCTTCATCTCGAGCCGGCGCTTCTGCAGACTCTCTGTTGTCTTCGCTTGTCCTTCTATATCTCACAGTATACGATAAGAGCAGCAGGGAATGAAACGTGCAGCCCCCATTGAATCCGGAAAATTTAAATTGTAAATATTGACTTTTCCAGAAGTGCGCCCTATATTAAAAGGTAATTATATAGTCGTGACTCATTACGCTGGAAGCACCCGTAATAGAGGCCTATTGGCCTTTACTGCGGGTGCTTTTTTGCGTGTATTATCGGGACACGGAAACAAGAGGAGGAATATTAATGAGGAATTTGTGCAGGAACGCTGCCATAACGCTGCTCTCCCTGCTGATTGCCCTGGCCACCCTGGCCGGGTCTGCTTCTGCATCTCCGACGGTAATAACCGCATCGATTCAGGCGTCTTTTGATCTTACTGCGGCAGCGGCAGATAGTACTATCCGCGTCCGGCTGAAGAGCCAGTACAGTGAATTAACCCTCCTGTCAGCCCAATATGACAGCCGGGAGATACAGATTAGAGCGCTTCATGATCAGAATGCAGAGTCGCTGATTGTTGTCCGCGAGGCTATCAAGAATATAGACCAGGCTTCCGTAGCCCGGCTTACCGCAGCTGTCAGCAGCGCCAAGGAACGCTACCAGCCGCTGTTCGATCAATACAGTGCGCTCAACAAACGGATTTCCCTGCTCAAAGGGCTGAAGGACAAGACGCTGAATTCCGTACTGAAGGCCCAGTCCGAGGCTATGAAGCTCCTTGTACAGTTGGCCCGACAGGAGATACGCGACAAGGAAGCCCTGCTCAAGGCTGCCAAGGATACACGCACCAAGCGGGTTGCCGCTGCCCGCAAGATTCTGGCCGGAATGGATAACGCGCAAATTTCAATGAAATCCCAGAAGAGTGCAGCCTCCGCATTGAACAAACGGCTTACCGCAGACTGGAGCGATTTCAAAGCTGCGGTCCGCAAGCAGAACTCCGTCCTGGCCGGCCAATCCTTATCCTCAATGGTCTCCGGCTACCGGCAAATTGCAGCCGGCAAGCTGAAGATTATTGAGCTGGAGCAGAAGATCGCAGCCATTATTACCGCTACCCATAAGCAAATCGGCACTTGAACCTCTATCTGTCCTGTATCTTCCAACCGTAAGGGCGCATATGGTAGTTAAAGAAGACCATCATCATGCGGCGGGAGGAGGCATTCACTATGCGTATCTGCATCATTGCACCCGAACAGTTCCCGGTTCCAGGGGATGGCTCTGTAGAGATCTGCATCTGGAATATTGCCCGGCGGCTTGCCCGAAGGCACAAGGTAACTATAGTGAGCCGGAGATCGCCTGGACTCCCGGACATTGACGAAATAGAGCAGGTCAGGTTCATCCGCCTTCCTTCCGGCACCCCTGCCCGGTACCGCAGTTCGGTTCTCGGATATCTGGAGGCGGCAGAAGCCTTTGAACTGATTCAGATCGATAACCGGCCGCTGCTGCTGGCCGCTGTCAAACGGCGGCACCCCGGCACTCCTGTGCTGCTGTTCCTGCATTCTCTGACCTTCGTGCCTCCGGAATCCAGAATCGCCCGCAGCCTCGCCCTGGCGGACGCTGTCGCGGCTAACAGCCGCTCCCTGCAGCAGCGGCTCGTGCGGCGGTTCCCCGGTATCCCGGGCAAGCTCCGCGTTGTTCCGCTGGGAGCGGACCTGTCCCGCTTCGTCCCCGTGCCGGCGCAGGAGAAGGCACGACTGCGCGCGCTGTACGGCCTGGCCCCCGGCTTCACCGTCTTGTTCGTGGGCCGGGTAATCCCGCGCAAGGGAGTGCCTGTGCTGATCCGGGCCATGCACCGGCTGAACAGGCATATGCCCGCCCGGCTAGTGATCGCCGGAGACGGCAAGCCGGCTTATCTCCGGCAGCTTAAGGTACTCGCGCGCCGGCTGGGTGTGCGCGTGTCTTTCCTGGGGAATATCCCGCATGAGGATATTCACAGCCTGTATCAGGCCGCAGACTGCTTCATCTGTCCTTCCCAGCGGCATGAATCCTTCGGCCTCGTGAATGTAGAGGCCATGGCCACGGGACTTCCGGTGATCGCCTCGCGAAACGGCGGAATCCGGGAGATTATTGATTCCGGCCATAACGGATATCTGGTGGGGAGATACCGGGACCCTGCTCCTTTCGCCAAGCGAATGCTGATGATCGGCCGCAATCCTGTGCTCGCGGCAAGGATCGGAATGCAGGGGCGGAGCGATGCGCTGCAGATGTTCGAATGGCAGCATACTGTAGAGCTGCTGGAGAATCTCTACCTGAAGCTGGTACCGCAATAACCGGAGGAGACGGGTCCGTGCACCTCCTCCGGGATGCGATACAGCAGCCCCTTTGACGCTCCCCGGCAATGCGACATTGTGTCATACGAATTTTGTGATCCTTCTCGCAGGATACGGCTGCAGTTAATATTATACTCATATTGTAAGCGTTGCCATTAAGCGAATGCACTGCACAGTAAGCCAACAAGACATTGGCAACCCCCTACAACACAATATTCGCTGTAGAAAGGGTGCATCATTATGTTAATGATCAAAGCTATAGTACGGCCGGAGAAAGCGGATGAGGTCATGGCTGAATTACTGCTTGCCGGCTTCCCCTCCATCAGCAAAATGGACCTGCTCGGACGCGGTAAGCAAAAGGGAATCCAGGTCGGAACCAACCATTACAATCAAATTTCCAAGAAGCTTCTGATGATCGTAATTCAGGATGATGAGAAGGATGACGTCATCAGCATTATTATGCGCACAGCAAGAACCGGTGAGCATGGCTCATTCGGCGACGGCAAAATTTTTGTCCTGCCCGTACAGGAGGTCTTCACCATCAGCAACGGTAAAAACCAGCTCTAAACTTCCCGGTCTTCCTTATGACCCGCTTTCCTGTAGCGCATATGAAAGAGGCAGCCAAACGTTCCGCCAGTCTCCGTCTTCACGGACGGTCCGGGAACGCCTTGCTGCCTCTGCCTGTTCTTGCTCATGCTACTGTCAGATCATCTGGATAACTGTAAGCACCAGCCCTACAACAAAACCGCACACAGCTCCATTAACGCGAATCCACTGCAGATCCTTGCCCACCTTCTCCTCCAGCATGTTCACGAGCGAGGCGTCATCCATTTGATCAAGGTTCTCCTTGACCAGCTGGCCGATCCGGTAATGATTCGATTCCACGAAGGCGATCAGCGTGCCGCGGATCCGCTCCTCGGAAGCCTGAATCCATTCCTGCTCCTTGCCGATCCGCCGGACCAGCATAGCATACAGCCAGAACAGCTTGCGGCCGCCGCGTACCCGGTCTTCCTCAAGCAGCGCAACCGCCTTAACGCGCAGTCCTTCCAGCTGCTGCTGCACGAAAGCCGTAGCAGCCTCCCCTTGCAGCTCATTCAGCGCCCAATCCTTCAGCGAGGAGATCTGCTCCTCATTGCTCAACAGCTGGAACAGAGCGACACGGATCTCCCGGATGACCTCCTCACGGTACGGGCTGTCCTCTTCCTTGAAATCACGGATAGTGGACTGCACCATGCCCTGCAGCATTTCACCCAGCATATCGGCATCAACGAATCCGACAAAAGCCTGAAAAGCCATCCCCTTCAGCCCGCCAAGCTTCACCTCAGCCAGCTTCTCGCTGGCGATCTTGCCCAGCATCGCACGGGTTTCCGGACGCCCGCTCCAGGAGGAGATCCCTTCCAGCGCATAATCAAGAGCGGCAATATCCTTGCCGTCATTCATCAGGCTGGTAGCGATTTTATCGGCGGCAACGCCAAGCTCAGCTTCACGCAGATAGCCTGCTGCTGCAGATTGAAGATACGGAACCGCCTGCTCTACCGGAAGCCGCAGTACGAATTCTTTAATCTGCTCCAGCATTTCCGTTCTTGCTTTCTTTCTGGAGAAGAACCGTGTCAGCATGCCGGCGCCCAGAGAGATGATGTTGATTTTGCGCAGCTTGTTCTCAATGCTCTCCTTGTTCAGCAGTTCATTCTCCATCGCGGAGATTAGAGACTGTATAAGCTTATCCCGGTTCTTCAGCAGCAGCGAAGTATGCGGAATTCTAAGCCCCAGAGGATGGCGGAACAACGCGGTCACTGCAAACCAGTCGGCAATCCCTCCGACAAGACCGGCCTCGAAGCCCCCTCTCAGCAGAATAACAGCCAGGTTCTCCGGCAGAAATAAGGTGAACAGGAAACCGCATGCCATGATGGCAAGAGATATGGTAGCTAAATTTCTGGATTTCATGTGTTTATTATCCCCCTTACATAACGACCCCAAGCCATCTTTTGCCCGAAAAAATTGCTTTGCAGACAACAGCAGACATTCCCGTTACAAGATTGCAGGTCTACATTCAATTGTACCACGAGAAGACTCTTTTCTGAAAATCCGGCAAGAAACGCAGCTTAAATATACGTACCCCGGACTATATATGGATGAAAATGTGATTTTTAAATTTCAGGGAAATAATGATAAGATACAGAAAGATAAGTTATCGCGTGAAATTCAGAGCCCTTGAAGGGGCACCTACAACTATAGATGGAATAGGAGAACTGCAACATGCTAATTGCACTGGATATGGACGGAACACTGCTGAACGAGGATGGTGAGATAAGCAGGGAGAACAAGGAAGCCATACTGCACGCACAGCGCCTGGGGCATACCGTGATCATAGCCACCGGACGTTCTTACATGGATGCGGAGCGTCAGCTGCGGCTGGCAGATCTGGAGTGTCCTGTAGTGAGTCTGAACGGCGCTGTTGTCACACTGCCTGACGGAACGCTGGCCGCGAGTACACCGCTGAACAAGGAGGATATCATCCCCGCGCTGCGCTGGATGAACGAGATTCCTGAATTGTACTATGAGGTATACACAGAGGATAACGTATATGTAGAGCTTGATAAGCGGGTACGGCTGGAGAAGCTGTCGGCACTGAAGGAAGATGAGGTTCCCGAAGAGGTAGGCTGGCTGCTTAAGGCGATGATCGACCAGCAGTTTCAGCAGGCGGCTGTAACCTATGTGGAGAGCATGGAGGACATCTGGAGCAAAGAGGAGAATCTGATCTACAAGACACTCGCCTTCTCGCTGAACCGTGAACTGCTGAAGGAAGCCTCTACACGGTTCGCTGCGATTCCCGGGCTGATTATTACGGCATCGCATGTCAACAATATTGAAATTAATCATAAAGATGCTAATAAAGGCAACGGCGTGAAGCTGATGGCGGAGCATTACGGCATCCCGGCAGCGCAAATCGCAGTTATGGGTGACAGCTATAATGATCTGCCGATGTTCGAGATCGCCGGCTACCGGATTGCAATGGAGAATGCCGCACCCATCCTCAAGGAAACCGCCGATTTCATTACGCTAAGCAACTCGGAGCATGGTGTTGCTGCGGGTCTGCGGCATCTTTTGGATAAGCAGTAACTCTGGCTTCATAGCACAAGTGGAAACGGCTTTGCCACTCCTTATGTAAGGACGGTACTGTTTCAGCGAGAAATAGAAGGATAAATTATCGTGTGAAACATATAAATTCTTATATTTCAAAGAAAAAACAGCCCTCACAGGAAGGCTGCTCTTCTTCAGCGGCGGCCGGCTCCAGAGCGGTGAAGAAAGCAGACAGATATTGCACCCAGATTTAATGCGAGAAATATGATGACAGTTAACCGCTGGGCGGTAGTCAAAGCCAACAGAACGGGAATAAACACGACATCCCTCCAAATCTCACCTTTTATTTGTGAATCTATCCAATCAGCTAATCCTTTGCGGATAGCTATACTGATTAAGCAAATGATCCAGGGCAACCGATTGTTCAACTACTTTGGGATGTGTCAAAATACCGTATCTCTGCTGCGTCTGGTACAACTTCTGTCTGGCTTTCTCTACCTGCAGCAAAAATGTACGATCATTGGTCTGCATGACACTTCCTCCTTTGTTCAATATATTAATCTCAGCTGTCAAAAATTGGACCTTAAGATAAATGGCGTGAACTATTCTTACATAACCCGCCGCAAGCTGTACTCTGCCCGGCATAAACACCTGGCAGCTTCAGCTGCAAGGTGAATTAGGAGGAATCTCAGATGAACCTGTACCCGGGGATTGCCCGGCTATATGAGAACCGGCTGCTGCGTACCGAGCTGGAATGTGAGCAATTTGATCTTGCGCTGGAAGGCCTGGCTGGTGATACGGAGGATGCCGTGATTCATCAGATCTTCAAGGTATTCGATGATGATACGGAACAGGAGGAGGTCATGTTCAGCCTCGTCCATTTCGTGGAGAGCGTTCAAATGGAGATGTACCTGACCCAGCTGCTCGAGTCACTGCCGGACATGATGGAGCATGCACGCAACTGGGCCATTGTGCTGAATACAAGAATCCTGAATGACGATAATTACCGCAAAGATTACGCAGAGATCGCCGCTCTCATGCCGGTGAAGGTCAAGAGATGCCTGGCTTTTCTGCTGGAGGAAATTAAGGAAGACAATCCCCGGCTGTTCGAGCGCAAGGCTAATTACATTCTCGCTAAACTGAAGTAACTAATCTATCCATACTTCGCAGCCCCGCTAGCAGAATGCCCAAAGGTATTGCCGGACCCTCCTGAAGAATATCCAGAATCACATGTCTTGGTTCCAGTCCCTTAAACCCTTGATGGGCTGGTTCTGCCTATTATCCCGCTCCTCTTATTCACTAGACTTCCATGCAGGGGAACGGGCAAAATGGTATATTGTATACTGGTCAAAATGTTGTACATATTGCAACTTGGATTCATAGATACCAGGAAATTCAAAGAATTGTTGCATGAAATACAGCAATTGTCTGGATTATCCGCTTAAATGAGGTGGAACGCTGCATTTTATACAACAATTTTGGGATTAGGCGGGATTTAAAGAGGGAAATGTTGTATTTCGTGCAGGATTTAGAGCTGGTGCAGTGATAATCTACGCCTGAAAGTCCCCCACCGGTAAACCCGCAGCATAACTTGCACATAAGCTTATATAGAACAAACGAAGGTGAATCTAATGAACAAGCTTTTATTTCATAATATACCGCTGGGCGCTACCGGCGAGAAAATCCCCCAGGCGAAGGTTGCCTCCGCCCGGACGAGCAGGGAGACCGTGAAGCCCGGAGACAGCGACGCGGCTTACTTCCGCAGGCTGGAGGAAGGCGGCATTCTGCTCAATCCTCCGCAAATCTCAGCGGTGCGGCATCATCTCGGGCCGCTGCTGACGCTGGCGGGAGCAGGCTCCGGCAAAACCTCGGTGCTGATCTGCAGAACCGGGTATTTGCTGTCTGTGCGCGGCATCGCCCCGGGCCGGCTGCTGCTGCTCACGTTCTCCAGCAAGGCAGCGGCAGAGATGCGCGAGCGGATTGCACTGCTGCCGGGTGTGGATGCGGGCGATGCCGCCCGCCTGCAGGCCCGCACGTTCCACTCGTTCTTCCTTTATTTCCTGCGCCGGCAGGGACTGCGGCAGGATATATTCCATGAAACCCGGCGCCAGCACATTCTGCTGAAGCAGATCATGCGTCAGCTCGGGCTGCCGAAGGATGCCTATCCTCCAGAGAATCTGCTCACCCTGCTCTCCTCCTGCAAGATGAATATGGGCTTGCCCGAGGATATGCCGGAAACGACGGAAGCGGAGAAGGAAATGAAGGCCATTCTCGCCTTGTACGAGCAGTGGAAGACCGATAATTTCAAAATTGATTTCGACGACGTGCTGCTGATCGCTTACCGGATGCTCCGGGAGCAGCCGGCACTTCTGCTGGAGCTGCAGCAGAAATACCAATATGTAATGGTCGACGAATTCCAGGATACAAATGCGCTGCAATATGAGCTGGTCAAAATGATCGCCCATCCGCAGGACAACCTGATGGTGGTCGGAGACGATGATCAGACCATCTATTCCTTCAACGGGGCGCGCAGCGAGTTCATCCTGGAGTTCGAGAAGCTGTATCCCAATGCCAAGGTGATCACCCTTGATATCAATTACCGCTCCGGACCGGCCATTATCGGGCTCGGGAACGGGATTATCCGCCACAATTCACGGCGCCGGGCCAAGACGCTGCAAGCTGCCAAAAGCAGCGGCAATCCGCCCCGCTATCTGCGTCCGCAGACGGCGGATGAAGAAGCCGAGCAGATTGTAGAGCATATCGAGCGTGAGATCGGCAGCGGAGCAAGAGAATACCGCGATTACGCCCTGTTATACCGCGCCACCAGCAGTAACCGGGCAATCCTGGAGCTGCTGCTGATGCGCGATATCCCTTATGTAGACTACGGCGAAGGCCAGCTGCTCTACGAGCATTGGCTGATCTCCCCTGTGCTGGATCATCTGCGCCTGTCTGTTAACCGCCGGAACTTCGCCGCGATGGAGAATATTCTGCCGACCCTCTACATGAGCCGGGAAAAAGGGATGGAGCATATCCGCCGCATGGAGGCCGTGCAGGCGAAGCAGGGCCCGCTGATTCACCTCCTGTCCATGCCGGGCATGGAGGATTTCAAAGGTACCAAGCTGCGCGAGCGGTTGGATCTGATCCGCGGGCTGAGCGGGCTGACACCGGTGCAGGCCATCCGCCAGATCCGCACTGTTTTCTATGACTATTTCATAGAAGCCAATGAGCGGCATCAGGCTACCCTGCACCGGGAGACGCTTAAGGAAATGCTCGATGAGCTGGAGGCATCCGCAGAGCGGTTCGGCACGATTCCGCTGTTCCTCGAATTCATAGATAATGTAACCGAGCGCAACGAGCAGAGCCGCCAGCCGGGGCTTAAAGAGCAAGGCAACCGGATTGCCCTGATGACTATCCATAAATCCAAAGGACTGGAGTTCCCCGTTGTCTTCCTTATCGGGGCTTCCGAGGGCATTCTGCCGCATAGCTCCGCACTGGAGGAGGGCCGGCTGAAGGACCGCAAGCCGGCGAAGGCAAGCGTTACTGTGGTCGGCAGTGCTGCCGCCAGAGCCGCAGCCGAGGCAGGAATAGCTGCACTCGAAGAGGAACGCAGACTCGCCTATGTAGCCGTTACCCGGGCCCGCGAGGAGCTGTTCATCAGCTCGCCCGCAAGGCACCGGGGCAAGAAGGCAGAGGTCTCGCGCTTCATGCTCTCCGCCTTCCGCACTGCGGCACCGCCTCAGGCAACTGCACCGGCCGCCGGAAACAGAAGCACTATAGTGCGCAGCAGCTATTCGTCCGGGTCCTCCGCAGCCAGAATGCATACAGTTCCCGTCTGGAGCTGTTCCGGCAAGTCCTGCCCGGGCTGGACCCGGATGAAGGCGGGCGGAGCCGAGGATCACCTTGTCTCGAAGCCCTGTCCGCTCTGCAAATCCGCCATGCAAAAGAGCACCCGGGAAGTCCCTGTATAACGGGACGCACGGCCTCCTGTACACAACCATCAGCCCCATTCAGCAGCTAACCGGCGCTGAATGGGGCTGATGGTGTTATTCCCGGGTTTATCTTGCCCGCACCTGGAATTGGGGCAGATAATCGGCATTCTGCTCAAGAATATCGGCCAGAACCTCCTTGGCGATCCGCTCGTCTCCTACCAGCGGGTGGATCGTCAGCGCCTGCAGCGCAGAGGCATAATCCCCTTTAACCGCTGCTTCAATCGTCAGCTCTTCATAAGCCTTCACCACCTGCAGCAGACCTCTGATCTGGGGAGGAAGCGGCTTGCTCGGGGCAAGCGCATGCGGCCCGTCCGATTTGATAACACAGTTGATCTCAATGGAGACATCGCCCGGAAGATCAGGGATGATCCCCTGATTACGCACATTGACCGTCTGAATGTCGCCGGTATCATTATAGATGGACTTCATCAATTGAACAGCCGCTTCCGAATAGTAGGCACCGCCGCGTTTCTCCAATTGAGCCGGCTTACTGTTCACTTCTGGCTGCTTATAAATCTCGAACAGCTCGGCTTCTACTTCTTTTACCTCATCGGCACGGGTCTTTCCGGTCTCTTGATAATGCCCGGAGATCTCCCGGTACATCTCTTCCTTCATATAATAATACCGGTGGTAGGGGCAAGGAAGTGCTCCCACGGACTGAATGAATTCGGAATCCCACTCCAGATCGGGTATATTGGCCATCGAAGGCCCTTTGGCTCCGGACAGCTTGTTCAGGAAATCCTCCGTCACGTCCTCTCCTTCAATCAGCACCCGGGTCGTCCAGTTGAGGTGATTGATCCCGACAATCTCAATGAACATATCCGATTGCGGAACCCCGTAGAGCTCAGCGATCTGCATCTTCGTGCTTATCGGGAGATTGCACAGCCCGACAGATTTGACAGTGGAATGCTTCGAGACAGCTTCCGTAATAATACCGGCCGGGTTGGTGAAGTTGATCATGAACGCACCCGGGGCCAGTTCCTCAATATCCCGGCAAATGTCCAGAATTATCGGAATGGTGCGAAGCGCTTTGGCGAATCCGCCCGCGCCCGTTGTCTCCTGGCCGATTAAATGATGGGCCAGCGGTATCTTCTCATCTCTTGAGCGGGCATCCAGCATGCCCACACGGATCTGCGTAGCGACAAAATCCGCACCGCGAATCGCTTCGCGCCGGTCCAGCGTCGTATGAAGCTTGATAGGTTTGCCGCTTGCATCAATCATACGCTGCGCCAGTTCGCCTATGATTCTCAGCTTGTCCGCTCCGGCCTCGATATCTGCCAGATACAGCTCAGCAACCGGGAATTCATCATAATACCGGATCAGGCCCTCTACAAGCTCCGGCGTATAGGAGGAACCTCCTCCGATTACAGCGATTTTCAAGTGGCTCTTCTTCATTTGCGATTCCCTCCGTCTCTCTTGAAATTCTCTATTATTGCCGGGGTTACGGGCAGGCCAAGCCGGTCCATGGCAAGCATCACTGCACCGAATACAGGCGGCAGCTCCGGGATTACAAGCGTGCAAAGGGGATGCTCCGCCTTCACCTCTTGAAGCAGCGCATCCAGCAGCAACGGGTTTCTGCCGGATTGAAGGATGCTCCCGGTAAGGATGACCGGCACCGCCTCCTCTTCAAAGCCGCCCAGTTTGCGGATTACAGCCGACGCAGAAATCCCCAGCTCTCTGCCCATATCTGCAAGCAGCTGGCGGGAGAGCCAATCGCCCGAGTCTGCCGATTCGTGAACAATCAGCGACAGCTCCAGCGGCGCCGCAGTGATCTCGTCATCGAGATACCGGTTCAGCATCTCCCCGAAGCTTGTAAACCCAAGCCTCAGAGGTATCCGCTCGACCAGATCACTGTAGGGTTCCCTGCCTTCCCAGCAACGCACCGCCCTGCCGAGTGCCTGTGCAGCGAGATAAAAGCCGCCGGCCCGGTCACCGAACAAAGTATCAAATCCGCCTACCTGCACCGTTTGCCCGAGCCGGTTGCGGCCCGCCGCGTTCGTATTGCTTCCACAGACAAGCACCACTCCCGTGTTATCCCGGCTCCCGACACGGAGTCCCTCCAGCGTATCGCAGACCATATTCCAGCTCCGCAAGTCCAATTGCCTGCTGATTTCCGGAGAAAGCCTGTCCATATCAATACTGCGATCAGCACCCGCAAGACCGAACTGTACAAAATCCAGCTGATCCATGGCAATTCCTGCCTGCGCAAGCGCGCCAAACAGCGCTCCGCGAATATTGAGCACAGCCGCCTGGACTCCAATGATTTGATGGTTGCCGCAGCCTGTCACTGCGGATCCCAGCACGTTGCCGTAATGATCAGCTATAATGGCAATGGTTTTGCTTCCGCCGCCGTCTACACCCGCGAAGTACATAGCTTTCACTCCTGATTGGTATATTGAGTTTATTTATAGTAACATTTTTAAATATTGTTCCTACAAATATATTTCCTTTTTCATGCGTCCTTATAGTCAGAAAACTCCCTTACAGAAAAATACAATAGATAAATCTCTTTACCAGGCATAGAGTGAACAAAGTTGTAATTCCAATTTTAGGAATTACATAATCCCGGAACCCCGGATTCTTCTCTTTTCTATTAGGTTTCTCCTGCTCTTTTTCCGTGATATAATATAACAAATTGGCATCGGAGGAAACTTGTAATGACAAAGAGAACAAATAATACTTTATATTTCAATATTAAAGAACAACTGCTCAAACAGATTCAATCCGGGTTCTATGCCGTCGGAGAGAAACTTCCTACCGAAGCCGCATTATGCGAGATGTTCTCCGCCAGCCGGACTACAATCCGCCTCGCGCTCAGCGAGCTTGAGGTTCAGGATATTCTTGAGCGGCATCAGGGTAAGGGCACCTTCGTCAAACGCAAGGAGCTCCAGCTTAACCAGAAACGCAGCTTCACAGAAGATGTGCTGATGAGCGGCAAAGAGCCGACCAGTAAAATCATCGAAGCCAAAGTGATGCCTGCGGAAATACCGCTTAATGAATTCCTTAATATCTCGGTGAAAGCTCCAGTGAACCAGCTTTTGCGGATCCGCTACGCGGATAATGAACCCCTTCTATATGAAACTACTTATATTGCCTGGGATCTTGCCCCGGGGCTCATCAATGAATATAAAGACGGCTCCCTCTTCTCCTTCCTGGAATCAGAATACAGCCTGAAGGCTTACCGCTCTGTCGAGCAGCTGAAGCCTGTACTGGCGGACAAGCTGGCCAGCAGATTGCTTGGCGTCAAAGAAGGCTCCCCTTGTCTGCAAGTACGAACTTTTACGTATCTGGCCGACGGCTCCCCGCTGGAATACAGCTTCGGCGTATTCCGGGGTGATTTCCCCAGCTACACTATCGAGAGGCAATTTGGATAACAGAAGGTTAGAACAAAATCAGAGCAGAGAGCATGCGGAGCACCCCTAATGGGTGCTCCGTTGCTTTTAATTCATTAAGCTCCGCTACTCTTTAATGATTTCAAAATAACGCCCCAGCCAGTATGGCAATGTGAAAACCGACCCCGCTTCAATGCTGCCTGAACGGTAGTTATACCCGGGATTGGCGCCTGTTGTCTGGCTGTCATTCTCAAACGGATTCGAGTTATGCTTAATGATGCGCCGCTCATCCGGTGCAAGCGCGTAGTTCGTCTGCTTGTAATCGTCGCGGTCACCCGGTTCAATATAGAGCACATCCTGACGGTCCCATTGCACCGGGAATTCAATCTGGAATTCAGGGAAACGGTACAGGAACCGGACAGCAGATTGCAGATCGACATCGGTTTTATCCGGATGCGCAAGCTGGTAGAGGAAGGTGTAGAACGGATTCTCCTCCCGAACCTCATTGGAATACCACTGATCATAGGCTGCTACAATCTGTGCATGTCTGCCTGCATCCTGCTCAAGGGTGACAAGCACGAATACCGGGAACCAGCCCAGCTCTTCATCCGAGTAATTGATATACTGGGTCCAGTCATTATGAATCGTCGCATTGGTATTCGTGCCATCCCCTGCATTCTCCATGGTTACGGCCTGGTTATCGTTCTCGCTGTAAGCGTTGGTAGCCTGACGCACAAGTCTCCGCTCAATATAATCAAGTGCCATATCCATATAGCCCTGACCGTTGATATACGGTTCCTCCTTGCTGTAGCTGCCGGCAAAAGCCTGCTCATAGGCCAGCTCATATTTCGCCGAATCGGCCGGATAGCTCTCTGCGACAATATAGCTCGCCGACTTCAGCGCAGCCATGACCTGCAGTGCGTTGAGCGGACCGTCTTCGTAGCCGTAGGACAGCGCGTCGTCTCCGTTCTCGTCAACGCCAATCTTGGACTGCCACTGTACCTGCTGCTCCATAACGCCAAGGCTGTCGTTGAAATATTTGGCGAACCATCTGGACCACTGTGTTGATTTGCCGGTAGCATCCTCAATGTAATAATGGTCATCCTTCAAGATCAGCTCTGTCATGCGGTGCGTTGTTTCTTCAATGAGGGATTTCAGCTCAAGAAGTTCAGGATCGGTGCTGTCACCGACCAGATATTTATAAGCTGTGTAGAACATGGCGTAGTGCCCATCCACTTCATCAGCGGAGGTATCTGCCTTATACACAATCTGATTCATGTCGATATGGCCGTCCACAATGGCGCTATCCGGGAACAAATCATTGAAGAAATCCGGAATCTGCTCATAGACGGGAGCCGTCAGCTGAAACAGCGGCTTATTATTCTCACCCGTTGTTTTGTCTTCCTTCGCATCATTATTGTTAGTGGCGGCCGTAATGACAGGCAGCACCTGATATACCGCACCTGTTGCGGTAGTTCCTACCCGTGTCTTAATATCAATTCCCAGCTTCTGTCCTTCAGGACGTGTCAGGTTGAGCTCGTCAATGGCAGCTTGACTAAGCCCAAGTCCGTTGTAGTTGAGCACATCCGTGCCTCCGCTCGGGAACAGCGTGGAGCCTTTTTTGTTCTCTGCGTCCTTGGTTACCCTAACCATGGAATAGCCAATCGGCTCTGTCCCGTCGTTACGCTGCATGCTTGGAATAATCCCATTGGGGTTAATCATGTCCGGCCCGACGAAGTTCTGGAACCAGAACCCGTTCGTAGACTGGTAGCCATACACTGAGTTGCCCACTGTAGCCGCAGTGGCTTCGCTGGTCAGCATATAGGAACGTGCCGGGAACCCGTTTCCGCGTCCGGATACATAATCGAGCAGCAGCACAGCCTTGGTTGCTCTAAGCGCTGCCGCTCTGGCATCGGCGATTTCTGCCTGCTCTCCAGAGGCCGGACTGGTCCCGTACTGCTCCTGTAGCGCTTTATAGCGGAATACCTCACCCATTGCATACATCGCGGTCCATAAGCCATCATTATCGCTGGTGGTAGGCGTTGATGTGAACAGTCCGGTCGCAGAGTTGTAATTGACCGCGTCCAGCGTGCCGTCTGTCTCCGTAAAGTTAAATCCTGCGCCATGAACCATGCCGCGCCGGTCAAGAATTGATTCCACGAGATCCTCATAGATAAATGATTTGTCATGCAGCGTCTTCTCCGGCATCGCGATGTGAGTGACACCGCTTGCCGTCCGGACCCAAATGCCGTTCTCCCCGTCGCTGGCAAGACCCGTCACATGATCATCCCCGCCATACAGATACCTTGGTCCAGCCATATACTGAACGATGTCCTTGGTATCGCTTGCGCCGAAATCAACCCGCTGCAGGCCGGTCTCCGTTCCAATCCAGTAGACGCCCCCGTCCAGAACAACACTGGTTACATCGCCGATCACCGACAGCGGCAGAAATTTGAGTGCAGCAGTATCGGTAACCCATTCGATGCCACCCGGGATGGACACCGATCCGGTTTTGTAATAGGTCATTTCTTTGGTCTGCACGGCTTCCAGCTGAACAGGAGAGTAGCTCGCACCAGGCAGCTTGTCTGCGAATACAGGTGCCGCCGGCAGGACAGACAACGTCAAGGCAAGCAGGGCACCCGTAATCTTCAGGCCATTCTTCTTCATCATGTACATGGTAAACTCCCCTTTCCTTATTGGTAGATATGCGATACGCCGGTTTGTGTTATAACCAGTACGCCCGTACTTCCATCCGATAGCAGCAGAAGTACTTTATCATCGTACAATTCCTTGCCTTGTGCAGAATAACTGGTCATTTCATTCGTTTTGAGATTGATTTTTGTTACTCCGCTGTTTGTTCCGATCCACAAATAAGTACGGGTTTTGTCCAGAATGGATGTGTTAACCCCCCGCAGGGAAGCGAATAGAGATGGTTTGACATTAAATTCATAGTTAACAAAGGTTATTGCATTCACAAGGTTCGGCATGGTCACATCCGGATTGGCTATCGAAGGAGTGTATGAAGGGTCCTGGAGGAAGGTCAGGTATTGCTTGGCCAAGCCTTCTGCTCCCGTCGAGCTGAACGAGCTTAAGGCTTCGGCATAGGAATACCGCTCGGGAGTTTTGGTCGTTGGTGTTGGTGTTGGCGTTGGTGTCGGCGTTGGTGTCGGCTTTGGCGTTGGTGTTGGTGTTGGCGTTGGTGTCGGCGTTGGTGTTGGTGTTGGTGTTGGTGTCGGTGTCGGTGTTGGTGTTGGTGTTGAAGTCGGGGTTGGTGTCGGACTTCCCGTATCCGGGCTAGGGCTTGGAGCAGGAGTGGATGTTGAGCTTCCCGTGCCGCCGCTTGAACCCGTTCCTCCCAAGTTGCCGGTTGTTGAAGCGATCAGATTGCCTGAAGCATCATAATCTTGTCCGCCTATGCTTACCTTTGAAGCATTAATCGTCAGCTTGTCCGGCTTGACAGAGAACGACACGCCTTCTACATTAACTACCGCTTCTATGATTGCCCCTTCGCCAGTTACGGCAGCTGCACTGCCTAAAGTCATTTTCCTGACGGTTCCGCCCTTGTTCAATTTAATAGCTGAGCCGCCTGCTTTGGATGAGACATTAAAGCTGCCAACCTGGCCGCTTTCCAGCGTGAACCCTGTCTTTGCAACCACATTCAGCTCATTTACATCCCCTGCCAGGGAAACAGCATCTGAAGCTCCCGTAAACACATTAACGATATTTACTGCCTGCCCCGATTCATTAACAATCCGGGCACCGGAGGTCACATCAATCTCCGTAGCTGTTGTCTTTCCCTTCAGCAGAACCCTTACAGGAGCGGCGGGCTTGCTGACTACAATCCGGTTCACTTTACTGTCCGTTAGGGTGATGCTGTGTATACCGCCGCCGTTTATGTAAACGACGCCTCCAATAGTCGTGTTGACCAGACTCAGATTACCTTCGCCAACACCAGGCGTAATATATAAATTCCCCGAGAAGTTCAGATCGGACAGGGTGCCTCCAGCCGTATTAACAATCAGATTTCTGCCGGATATTCCTGAATGATCCCCGCCGTCGGCAATCAGGAGGCCCATGGCGTTATTAATCATCTTCACAGCCTCGGCCCGCGTCAGTGCTTTTTTGGGCTGGAACAAGCCTTGCGGTGTGCCCTCCACATAACCGGCTTCCTTCATAGCATATACGGCTTCCTTGGACCAGCCGGCAATCACAGCATCATCTGTAAATGGGGAGATGGCATTCCCGGAAGCTGCAACATTGAATACTCTGCTGAGAATAAGGGCCGCCTGCTCACGGGTCAGAACCTCAAGCGGGCCGATCTCGCCTTCTCCGCTGCCAATAAGGGCACCAGCTGCAACTGCTTTGCTGATTTCAGTGGCATACCATGCCGTCCGGGGGACATCGGTAAAGCTCTGGGCACTTTCTTCACTGAAATTAAAGATCCGGTTAATCAGGGCTGCGAATTCTGTTTTTCTGATTCCGTCATTCGGCAGAACAAGGCCATCCTCGTTGCCTTTGAGCAATCCCATTTCCTTCCACGAGGCAATTTCCTCTGCGGCCCATACAGGAATCTTCTCTGTTGTTTCTGCAGATGCTGCGGACACGCCGGTAAACGCCACGGATGACACCACGGCGAATACTCCAAGCGTCTGCTTCCATTTGAACTTCATATGCGTTCCTCCTAAAGTTTAGATTGCGTCTGCTTCACCCGAAAACCCTCTTACACACCCCGGTTTGGATCTTACTTCTAATGGCGCTCCTGACTTTCGAACCCTCTTACCCGAAACAAATCTTCAGGGGTTACATCCTTTTCAGGTTATCTTATTGATTAATCCGTTTCTGTTATGTCACCTCCATGTCATATCATCAATGTTATTGTAGTAACATTTACCCACATTCTATTTTTAATCATAACAAATTGTCAACACATTTCTTTAACAGGCATATATTTCTCCTTTCTTTTCCACATACTCCCATAACATCGTAAAATTCCATATAAATTCAACGTTGTTTGCGCTTACATAAAATCGGTGACTGAAAATAATTATTCGTCCTTTCCGGAACAAAATGAATTTTATAAGTTTTTTTGCATGAAAAACAATTGACAGGGGCCTTGGTATAATTAATAATGAAAACTATATTGTTACTACAAATCCCCTTTAACGTATCAATTTCATTTGCCGTCCAGCATTATCTCACTCAAACACGTCATGTAAAGTTACATAACGAGACGAAAGTTCGAGGAAAAGGCAAAAGCCAAGGTTAAAAAGATTCTTTTAACATCACATTATTTACCATTCCAATTTGAAAGGGAGGAACTGCCGCTAACCACTCTGCCTGCGGGCAATCTCTACGGTCAACCAATATAACCCCATTCCATATTAAGGGAGCGATTAACTAATGAAAAAGTGGATGATTGCACTGATCTCAACGATGCTGGTTACCGCCATAACGGGCTGCTCTTCTGCAGATCCAAATAACAGCTCGGCAAATAACGGCAGCTCTGATGCCAAACCGGAAACACTCCGTATCGCCATGGGTTCACCGGGAGAAGGGCTGATTAAGGTCTGGGAAACCATCGGCAAAGAGTTCGAGGAACAGCATCAGGGCATCAAAGTTGAATTCAGCTATCAGGACGATGACACCTATCAAACGATCGGACTGCCGAATCTGCTTAACGGCAAAAACGCTCCCGATCTATACTTCGAATGGGCCGGGCAGCGCCTGCAGACCAGAGTAACAGACGGTTATGCCGCGGATATTACAGAGCAGCTTCAAAGCTCGGGGCTGAAGGACATGTTCGCCGAAGGCACCTTCAATGGCATGGTAATTGACGGCAAGACCTATATGATTCCCACTGCGGGCGATGTGACGAACGTTATCTTTTACAATAAAGCGGTGTTCAATGATCTGGGGCTGCAGCCTCCAACCACCTGGGAGGAGTTCCTTCAGGTATGCGATACGATTAAGCAGGCAGGCATCACTCCACTCGTGATCGGCAACTCCGATCTGTGGACGGCAGGCAACTGGGTGGCCCATATCATTTCCCGTGTCGTGGGGGAGGACGCCTACAGCGAGGCTATGCAGCTGAAGCAGCCGTTCAATACCCCGGATTTTGTCAAAGCCTACGGTTATGTACAGGAGCTATGGGACAAAGGATATATTAACGAGAATGTAACTGCCTCCAGTGACAGTGAAGCGGATATGCTGTTCCTGAACGGCAGCGGTGCCATGCATCCGATCGGCAGCTGGCTGGCCCCGACCGCAGTGGAAGAAACACCGGATCTTGAGCTTGGCTACTTCAATACTCCTGCCATACCGGACGGGAAGGGCAATCAGGACAGTGTGGTCGGCGTGCTGAATGGAATGGTCGTCAATAAAAATTCCAGGCTAATCGATGAGGCCATTGAATTCATGAAGCTCTACAGCTCTGCCGAATCCTCCAAGAAGCTCA
Source organism: Paenibacillus sp. FSL H8-0259 (assembly GCF_037963255.1). Taxonomy (NCBI): domain Bacteria; kingdom Bacillati; phylum Bacillota; class Bacilli; order Caryophanales; family Paenibacillaceae; genus Paenibacillus; species Paenibacillus sp. FSL H8-0259. The sequence continues at coordinate 390,214 of NZ_CP150147.1, read as the reverse complement.
CTGACGCCGGCGCCGTGCCGATTACCAAGGACGGAATCGATAAGGAAACTATGCTTCCGCTCTCACTTGATTTGAATGATCTGATGGAGAATGCGCCAGTGCTGGTGTCCCCGCCTGATACGGGCTATTCCATCGAGGTAGCCAATGCGCTTAACATGGCCACCTCCGAGGTCATTGGAGGCGCCAAATCACCTGAAGACGCCCTCGCCGAACTGGAGACAACCATCGCCCCTCTGAAGTAACGAAGAGATCACGCGCACAGCAGCCCTTTCATAAGTTGAAGCTATCTGCGGACCCTGTGCTTAGATTGATATCCTGAAGTGGAGGTGGACCCATTGTCCGGCAAAAGCAATAAACTCTCTCCCTACCTGTTCATCTCGCCAGCCCTTCTGCTGTTTGCCTTTGTTGTGCTTATTCCGGTCCTCATGACATTCGTATTCAGCTTCTACGACTGGAACGGGATCGGCCAGATGAAATTCACCGGCTTTGACAATTACATCCGGGCTTTTCAAGACCGCATCTATATTAATTCCTATGGACACACACTGATTTATATTGTAGCCACGGTCGTTGTTGAAGTCCTTGTCGGACTGGGACTCGCAGGCTTAATCACGATGGGCCGCAAGGGCAGCGGAATATTCCGGCTGGCATTCTTCGTGCCCGTTATGCTGCCGATGATTGTCGTATCCTACTTATGGAAATTCGTCTACAATTCTGATTTTGGTCTCATCAATATCCTGCTGGAGAAGATCGGCCTGGAGAGCTGGACCCGCGTCTGGCTAGGCAACCCTGATACCGCACTTTATGCCATCTGTATCGTATCCGGCTGGGTCTACGCAGGGTTCTATATGACCATCTTTTATTCCGGAATCCAGCGCATTTCCAAAGAAGTCTATGAATCCGCCTATCTGGACGGCGCCGGAGAAGGACAAATATTCTTCAAGATCAAAGTGCCGATGATCCGCAATCTGGTAGAGACCGGTGTCATGCTGTGTGTGCTTACCGGCTTCCAGTCCTTCGATCTGTTCTATGTAATGACCAACGGCGGGCCGTATAATTCTACTGAAATCGTTACGACCTATCTTGTAAAAGTAGTCTTTACCCACATGAGCATCGGCTACGGGTCTGCGCTTGCCGTCATCATGACAATCGTGATCGCGGTCATCGGGCTTGTTGCCGGCAGACTGAATAAGAAAGACTCCGGTGTGCTGGAGTATTAAAATAACCCCACAAAGTGGGGCTTTGGCGTAGATAGATGACTCAGGTACTTTGCGGGGACCCCGAAACATGTAAACTCTGATAGTATGAGAAAGCGAGGTGTTCTCCTTGACGACCACAGTCCTAGATATCAAGAAAGACGCTTACAGCGGAGGGGAGGCGGCAAACCGCAGACCGTTCTCACATATTCTGTATTATCTGTTCATGATCTTCATTTCCTGCTTCTATTTCTATCCGATCCTCTGGCTTATTCTCTCCTCATTCCGTGAGAACCGGGAAATATTCTCCGCCCCGTTCGCGCTGCCGGAACAGGTTAATCTGCAGAACTGGTCCAAAGCTTGGACTGTCGGCAATATGAGCACTTATGCCGGCAACAGCGTAATCGTCACCTCGGCTACCGTAGCAGGCATTCTGCTCTTCGCCAGCCTTGCAGCCTTTGCCTTCAGTAAGCTGCGCTTCCGCGGCAGCGGCTTCCTGATGCTGATGTTCGTATTCGGACTGTTCATGCCGCTGCAATCCTTTTTCATTGCCCAGAGCTATATTTTCGAGCAGCTGAATTTGAAGGATTCCTATATGGGGTTAATTCTTCCTTATATAGGAACAGGACATCCGCTGGCTATCTTTCTGCTCAAGGCGTACTTGGACTCCGTACCAAAAGAACTGCTGGAAGCTGCCCGCATGGACGGCTGTAATGACTGGGTGATGTACAGCAGAATTATCCTTCCGCTGCTTGTTCCAAACATGGCTACCGTGGGGATCTTCTCGGCGCTGAATGCATGGAATGAGCTGCTGCTGGCCATGCTGTACATCCAGAATGATGCACTGAAGACCATCCCGGTCGGCCTGCTGGCCTTCTCCAGCCGATATATGACCGACTATAAGCTGCTTTTCTCCGCACTGGCGATTATTACGCTCCCGATGATTGTCGTATACCTCTTCTTCCACCGCTATATCGTTGCCGGCCTGACAGAGGGAGCACTGAAGTAGCTGCTTCCCGGCAATATGCCTGTTAGAACAGCAAATAGCCCCTTCCAGCAGACGTAGCCGGAATCATGACATTATCATGAGTTTCCAAGTACGCTCTGCCCGAAGGGGCTATATTCGTCAATCCTCTATTTAAGCCGGAGTAGCTGCTACTGCCGGTTCTTCAGCTTCTTCATGCACAGTCTTGATCTGAATCATTACTGTACTTGGATCAGTCAGCACTTCAATACCATCCTGGAAAATCAGATCAGATACAAGTAATTGGTCACCGATAGCAAGGCCGCTGATATCCACTTCCATGGAAGTCGGCAGATCGCCCGGCATACAGCGGACTTCTACTTCATAGATTTCTACCTGCAGAACGCCGCCTTCTTTGACCCCTGCAGCTTCGCCTGCAAAATGAATCGTAACTTTACTGTCCATGCTGATGCTCATGTTCACATGCTGAAAATCAATATGCAGCACTTTACCGGACATAGACTGCTTCTGAATGCTCTGAACTACCACCGGAACGGTTGTACCATCAGACAATTTCGCTTGCAGGATTGCACGCGGATTGGTTCTCAGCATTTCCAGCAGTTCCTTCTCACTCACTTCAAGACTAAGAGTATCTTTACCAATTCCGTACAGTACTGCCGGGATGCGGCCTTGCTTTCTTGCCACATTCAGGTTGGACTTTGTGTCAGACGTACGATTGCTTAGTTGAATAAATTTACTCATTGCTTAATTCCCGCTCTCTTCGACCATAAATTCTTGTCACCTTAAGTTTAACATGACCATAGAATCTAGTCAAACCTGCAGATATCAGACTTCATATTCAATAAAAGGATCGGGGATCTCAATTCTGTAGGCTTCCGCATCGCTGACGCCTACAGACAGTACCGCCCGGCCGTCCTTACCGCGCACCAGCCCGCCGCTGAAGATAACATCCTGCAGCTCGGGGCGTTTGCCCGGACCGATGGGGAAATCGCTTCTGGCGGCAATGATTTTGATCGGGGTAGTTTCGAAGGTGCCCGGATTAAGCGAGAAGACCATAGCGTAATAATGCTTCTGCCCCATACGGTCGAAGCAGGCGATATGCCCGAGCACACCGATATGGCCGTTGCTCAGCAGAGTGGCCTCATTGGCTCCACCCCACTCCTCCTGCACGAACTGGTTATGCAGAATCTCCGCTTCCAGGAAGGTCTGTTCATTCAGCTCATCCAGTGAATCAATAATGGTGAAGCCAATCTGTCCTCTGCCGCCCCGGTCTCCCTGCGGTCTGGTCAATACGCCGATTCTTCCGTCCTGAAGCTCGATCAGCCGGATATCCTTCATCGTGCCCGGCCCCGAGGAGAAATGGCGCATGGAATCAATCCGGTACCCCCGGTAGAACTGAGTGACCCACGAAACGATTCTCTGCGGGTTATCCCCGGCCGTGATCACTTCAACTCCGCCGACAATCAGCTCACCCTTAATGCGGGTCACGCAAGGGTCCTGCAGATTATAGGTATGGGTGTGCTCCCGGGGAATCCAGACGCCATCCTCCCGGAATGTAAAAAAGAAGACTTGAGAGAACTCACTATCCCGTTCCTCAACTCTTCCCAAGATGACTTCCTCCCCGTCATGCTGAAACGGAGCCGTTATATTGTATACATCACGTCCGCCCACACCGGAGAAGACCAGCTTCTCCACGTGTACGGTACGGAGATTGGCATAAAAGGTATCCAGCAGTTCGTTACAGGTTGCAATCTTGGCCGGGCTCCTTGTCATTGCCTTCCTCCTCATATTCATGTGCCTTATCTATTGCCCAATCGTTCTCATCTGATTCCATCCGGATCAATTCTCCGGGCTGAATATTGAAGTAAGTACACAGCTTCAGCAGCAGATCCCGGGGGTACTGCACCATCTCGTCTTTGTACATCCGCCGGACGGAATCGAAATGGTAATTAATGTCTTTCGCTAGCTTGCGGATCGATAATTTCGGGTCATGCTTCTCCATAACCTCACTCAATTTGCTGCGTATGACTGGCATCCATACACCTCCTACATCACTATATCTGGAGATTTCAGGGGAGTCAATAAATTGACAAGATTAAATGGTCATGTTATAGTCGGAGCAGGAAATAATTTGCAGATCACAAATTTTATACCACTTATCCCCGGAAAATAAAGTCCTCTTTATTTTCTTTTTTTGTCCCCAAAAGTACGATAATCAATAGGAGGCTCTTATTATGAACCACAGCAACCGCAATAAAAACATTGTTTTCCTGTCCACCAGCCTGCCTAGAGAATGCGGAATTGCTACCTTCACCCAGGATCTGCTGGATGAGTTCACCAAGCTCCAGGGCTTCAACAAACCGCGGATCATCGCTATGAACAACAACGGAAATTACCGGTACACAGACCAGGTCATGCGGGAAATTAACCAGCATCAGCTATCTGATTATATAGATGCCGCCGAAGAAATCAACCAGTCAAACACCGATCTGCTCGTCATTCAGCATGAATTCGGTATCTACGGCGGAGAAAGCGGCGAATATCTGCTGCAGTTCACTGAGCGGCTTCATGTGCCTTATGTGGCGATTTTCCATACTGTATTAACCAACCCCTCGCCGAAACAGCATGAGATTATCACCCGCATAGCTGCAGGAAGCGTAAAGGTTGTCACGATGGCCCAATCCACAGTAGATGATCTCATCTCTGTCTATCATATTAACGCCGCCAAAATTGCTTTTATTCACCACGGTGTGCCTTTTGTCAAAACTTCTACCCGCGCGGAGCTGAAGACCCAGTATAAGTTCGGAGAACGCAAAATCCTCTCCACCTTCGGCTTCCTGAGTCCCGGCAAAGGTATTGAGTATGCTATTGAAGCTATGAGCGGAGTAGTGAAGCAGCATCCGGATGCGCTCTACATCATTTGGGGCAAGACCCATCCGGTCGTCAAACAGGAGACAGGTGAAGTATACCGTCAAAAGCTGACCAGTCTTGTGCATGAATTAGGCCTGGTCAATAATGTGCTGTTCGTCGACAAGCTCCTGACCCAGGAAGAGGTCATTGAGTCCCTGGTGATGTCGGATATCTATATGACCCCTTATCTGGGCAAGGATCAGGCAGTCAGCGGCACACTCGCTTATGGAGTAGGCTATGGCAGAGTAATCATCTCTACGCCTTACCGCTACGCTCAAGAGATGCTGGCCGATGGCCGTGGCCTGCTGGCGGAATTCCGTGACTCGGCTTCGCTGGAAGCCTGCATCCTGGAGCTGCTGGATGATCCGGCCAAAGTTGAGGACATGGAGCAGCGTACCCAGGCGCTTGGCAGTACGATGATGTGGAGTGAGGTTGCAAAAACCTATGCCGCCATCTTTCAGGACAAAATAGCCCTCTCCAAACCGGCTGGCCGGAGTGTGATTTGATGCAGACATCTGCGGTATTGCAGTTCAAAACCGGTTATATGCGCCAGATCACTGATGATACGGGGATTTTCCAGCATACGAAGTTCGGCGTGCCCGATCGTGCCAAAGGCTACACCACTGATGATAATGCGCGGGCTTTGATCGCAGCCGTGTTAATGTATAACAACAGCAGGGATACAGCTGCACTCGATCTGATCCATACGTACCTCTCGTTCGTCCACCATGCACAGAATGAAGAGGGGAACTTCCGGAATTTCATGGACTACAACCGTTCCTTCCTGGAGGAGCGCGGCTCCGAGGATTGCCAGGGACGCACACTCTGGGCGCTGGGCTTCGTGCTCTCCTACTCTTCCATTCTGCCGGATAATCTGCTGAATACCTGCCGGTATCTGATCAACCAGGCGCTGCCGCATATCGGAGGCCTGCGCTCTCCCCGGGCCTTGGGCTATGCCGTCATCGGCCTCAGCTATTTACTTGAGACTCCCGGAGCGCTCACCTACTCCTTCCCTTATCCGCATATACCAAGTACAGAAGAGGAGCTGGCCTTCCTGCCGGAAGCCTTCATTAAAGAGCTTATCGAATCCGTCACTATCCGGCTGCATAACCAGTATAACCTTACCAAAGGGGAAGACTGGTACTGGTATGAAGACAGCCTGACGTACGGGAACTCCATGCTGCCTTGGGCACTGCTTAAGGCTTTCACGATTACCGGCAATCCGGCGCTTCGTGTAACAGCCAAAGAAAGTCTCGATTTCCTGATCTCCCGGACCTTCGCACCGGAAGGCTATTACAGACCTGTCGGCAGCCACGGCTGGCTGCTGCGCGGCGGTACGCCTGCACTCTATGACGAACAGCCGATTGAAGCCTGTGAAATGCTGCTCGCCTGCCGGGAGGCTGCCGTAGTGCTGCAGGACCCGTCTTATCTGCAGCAGGCTGAACTATGCTATGCCTGGTATACAGGGAACAACTCCTTGCAGCTCTCCCTGATCGATCCCCAGACCGGGGCTTGCTACGACGGGATTCACAGCTCGGGGCTGAACCTCAATCAGGGATCGGAGAGCATCATCTCCTTCTCGATTGCCCATCTGGTGACTCATCATGGATAAATTCGCAACCATACTCGCAGGCGGAGGCGGCACCCGCTTCTGGCCGCTGTCCAGACAGGAAATCCCCAAGCAGCTGCTGAACATCAGCGGCAACGATATTATGCTGAACGATACGATTGAACGCTTCAAGGGCATCATCCCGCAGGAGAATACCGTCATTGTAACGAACCGTACCCAGGCGGTACTGCTGGAGAGTATTATGCACAGCAGTGTGCAGAAGAGCAATATTCTGATCGAGCCTGTGGCCCGGAATACCTCAGCAAGCATCCTGTTCGCCGCCTTCTCCATCCAGCAGATGAGTGAAGGGGATTCCTTAATGGTTGTCCTGCCTTCCGATCACTATATTACCGATGAGCCGCAGTTCCGGCTTACGCTGGACGAAGCCTGCACCGTGGCGATGGAGAGTGATGCCATTGTCACGATCGGGATCAAACCTACCTTCCCTTCCACCGGCTACGGCTACATCGCTTATGACAAAGAGCCGATCGCAGTCAATCCGGTTGCCGTATACGATGTAGCTGAATTCGTGGAGAAGCCGGATTTCAAAAAGGCACAGGGATATCTGGCCTCAGGCAATTATCTCTGGAACAGCGGGATTTTCATCTGGAAGACCTCGGTCATTATCGATAACTTCAAGCGGTATCTGCCGCGGCTATATAATACGATGCTGCCGATCAGTGAAGCGCTCGGTACAGATCAGGAGCAGGAGACGATTAACCGGATCTATCCGCTGCTGCAGAATATCTCGATTGACTACGGCATCCTCGAACGTTCTGATGAGGTAGTGGTACTGTCCGGCCAGTTCGGCTGGAATGACATCGGCAGCTGGGATGCGCTTGGTGCCATCTTCCCGCCTGATGATGAAGGCAACATTATCAAGGCCAATCATGTCGGCATCGATACCCGCAACTCCATTATCTATGGCAACGGGCGGCTGATTACCACCATCGGCGTAGACGGCTTCATCATCGCTGACACCGGGGATGCGGTCATGATCTGCCCCAAGGATAAAGCCCAGTCAGTCAAAGACATTGTCGATCTGCTCAAGGAGAAAGGCATGCTGGAATATGTATAGGCTATGACGATTATGTAATAACAAAGGGAGCACTGCTATTACAGCAATGCTCCCTTTGTTAAAATATAAGAATTTCTATGTTTCACATGATAATTTATCCTTCTATTTCTCGCTGAAACGAATGCCGTCCTATCAAGGACGGCGTAGCCGTTTCTGCTTGTGTTCTTATGGTTCTCCTATGCCGAGTCAGTCCTCAGGTCCAGGCCCACAGGAACCCGTCGCGGTCCCAGGCAATCCGGCCGCCGTGCAGCTTGCGGAACGCCTTCTTCACTTCTTTGGACAGCGATGCATTTCCATTCTCATTCACAAAGACAAATTGTTCGCCGAAATTCGCCTTCACATATTCAATCGCTGCGGTCTGGTGCAGGGTTCCTGTAAATTTGATTTCCTTGACCATCCATTCCGCCACTTCCTGTGCGGTTACTTCCATGGGGTAGTGCTCCTTCCTGCTTATCCTGCTTGTAGATTTCCCCATTATAGCATGAATACAACGGCTTCCAACGAATCAGTTCCTGAAACAATCCGGAGTTTATTAGAAACATAATAGAGAGAGCAGCGTCTATATATGGAAACTTATTCTATTTAATTCCAACAAAACAGAAAGGAGATTAATGATGAATCTGTATAAAAGAATACTGCCCGCTTGTCTGCTGCTCCTTCTACTGCTGCAAAGCTTCACCTCGGCCGCCTCAGCCGCTTCCCTTGCCCCGGCAGCTGCGCCAGCCCGTCCGATTAACGTCAATATCAACGGAACTTTTATTGTCACAGACAGCAGCCCCTTTATTGAGTCTGGCAGAATCAAAATATCTGTCCGGACGCTCGCCTCACTCGGACTGACTTATTCCTGGGATACAGCAACCCGCACCGCTACAATCACTAATCCGGCCAAGGATACATTCCGTTTGATCCAGGGACAGCTGACAGCCTACAAAAACGGCCAGCCTGTCCAGTTGGATAGTGAGGCAGGTAATTATAACGGCCGGATGATGGTTCCGGCCCGCTTCGTCAGTGAAGCCTTCGGATATAGTGTGTACTATGAGCGAACGCGCAGCATACTCTTCATTACCAGCAAGGATTATGTCCCGGATACCGCTGCCCTGCTCTCCAGTGACTTGGCAGCAGCCCGTCTCGCAGCCATCTCCCTGCCTATCCAGTACAACTTCACGCCTGTTCCCGCAGCGGAGAGCGGGCAATCACGGAATTATACGTACAGATTTGCCGCAAATGACGCTACGCGCTATGTCTATGAGAACGCGCTTGTCTCAACCGTCGTTGAGATTAAGGACGGAGCCGCCCATGCCGTCTGGCAATACGGCACGAATGGTATTCCCGGCTATGATCTGTACACTACACTGGGAGGACAGCAGCCCGGATATATGGCTGAGATGTCTCATGATCATTTCCGCAATTTTGGCGGAGGCTACCGGGCTTCCTACCAGACAGCAGCGGATGGCTCCTATCAGTCCTTTCCTTATTTTACCCGGAACTACGGTGAGATCATCCAGCCTATCCCTGAATAACTGAGTAGAACCAGACCAGACCACTGTCCATGATTGATGGGCAGTGGTTTGTGTACTGTAAGTCGCCTTAGTGTTATTGCCAAGCCGGGTAAGTCCAGCCTCTACTTTCTCCGCGCAGCCACATTGACCACACCATAGCGGTAGAGTACCTTCTTCCCGAACCAGCCGAACAGCCTGTCGGTGAAGAAGCCCATGAAGCCGAGGCAGAACAGCCCGACGAATATCCAGTCCGTACGGAAGAACAGCCGCGAATTCCAAATCAGATAACCGACACCTTCGTTGGAAGCAATCATTTCTGCCCCGATAATAGCCATGTAGGAGGTTCCCATTGCCAGCCGTACACCGGTGAAGATATATGGAATCGTAGCCGGCACAATCACGTGCAGCAGAATCTGCCATTCATTTGCCCCCATGCTGCGGGCCGAGCGGACCTTATCCTCCTCTACCGACATTACACCGGTCAAGGTGTTCAGCACAACAATGAAGAAGGTAGCGTACATAATCAGGGCAATCTTCGACTGCTCCCCGATGCCGAACCAGACCAGAAAAAGTGTGATGAAGGCAATCGGCGGGATAAAGCGGATGAAATTCAGGAACGGCTCGGCAAATATGCGGATGACGTTTACTTTTCCGATGATCAGCCCTGCCGGAATAGCCAGCAGACTGCCGAGTACCCAGCCGACAAGCACGCGGTAAAAGCTGATACCGATATACTGCATCAAGGTGCCATCTTGGACCAGTTCCCGCCCTCCCTTAAGCGTGGCCCATGGCCCGGGGATGACATCCGGACCATACACCCATGCGCCCAGCTGCCAGATGCAGAGTGCGGCAATCCATAGCAGGGAGACCGAGACCCATTTTTTCTCCACCCATTTCAACATGTACTGCCCCCCGATCCTATTCTTCAAAATGGCTCTGAATTTGATTGTACAGCGAGTAGAACTCCGGCGAGGCCACATCCCGCGGAAACGGCAGCGCATTGTCGTATATATCGGTGATATTGGAGGAAGGCCCCACGGACATGATGCCGATGCGCTCACCCAGCAGCAGTGCTTCCTGAATATCGTGCGTTACGAATATAACTGTCTTATGCGTCTCACGCCATATTTGCACCAGTTCCTTCTGCATCGTCCGCCGGGTCATGGCATCCAGCGCGCCAAAGGGCTCATCCATCAGCAGAATCGCCGGATCATTCGCCAGTACCCGGGCCAGCTGTACCCGCTGCTTCATCCCTCCCGACAATTCCTTCGGGAATTTATCCTCATGCCCGTTCAGCCCGACTAGCGTGATATACCGGTCTGATATCGTCCGGCGCTCTGCCTTGGCCGTCTTCTTCATCCGCAGTCCGAACTCTACATTCTCCCGCACCGTGAGCCAGGGGAACAGGGAAGAGTCTGCCTGCTGAAATACAACCGCCCGGTCCCGGCCCGGCTTATCCACCTCGACGTTGTCCACCCGCAGATTGCCGCCCGATTTGGAGACAAACCCGGCGATCATGTTGAGCAGCGTTGATTTGCCGCAGCCGCTCGGACCGAGCAATACGAAGAACTCACCGCCTTTGATCACCAGGTTCACATCCTTGATAATGTAATGAACGTCCCCGGCCGCAGGCTCGCTGTAGCTCTTGCGCAGCTGCTCGATATGGATGGCATGCTGTTTGGCAGGTAAAGACATGAGGCACCTCCAGAAAGTTAAGTTATTTCGTGTAAGCTAAGCTACTTGGCAAAAGTCACTTTATCCGGCAAAGCCTGCTTCAGCGGGTCCAGACTGAGCTTGCTGTCCAGATCAAAATCCTGTTCAATGATTCCTGTACCGACCATATACTTTTTCTGTCCGGCAAGACTGTCATACGCAGCCTGGGTAAAGCCCACCTTCCACGGATTCGTCGGCAAGTCCTTCAGCGTTGCTTCCTTCGGCTGCTTCAGTTCCTTGAACATCAGATCGGCCACCTCCTCGGGATGCTCCTGGGCATAAGCCGCAGCCTCGTCCACTGCCGCCAGGAATTCGCCAATCCCCTCAGGATTCGCCTGCACAAAAGCATTCCCTGCGACAATCCCCATCCCCAGGCGCACTGGGGTCTTCGACATATCCGTCAGCTCATGTACACCCTCAAGCGCAGCCAGCTTATCCGTCAGCGCTGAACCGCTGAACCAGCCAGCATCCACATCGCCCTGCTTCAGTGCAATGAAGGCTTCGTCGAACGCACCCTGTCCTGTCAGCTTCACGTCGCTTAGCGCAATGCCCTGCTCCTTCAGGTATTCATCCCACAGATACGGCAGAAACGTACCGCGCATGAAGCTTAGGTTCTTGCCTTTCAGATCCGCAGCAGACTTGATCTCGTCCCTTACGTAAAGCTTCCATACTGCCGCTGCCTGATCCGTGGCCTGGCCGGCGGAAGCAATAATGGAATAGTCGCCCTTGGAGACGGCATTGAGCACCGGGAAATCAGCACCGAAGGCCACGTCTACCTGCTTGATGAATAGCGCATTCACTCCCTCAGCCGGAGTACCGAAGTTGATGATTTCTGCATCGATGCCGTGGTTGGCGAAGATGCCTTTATCGACTGCTACCCGGAAGGTAGGATTCGTATTGATGTCGGCAATTCTAATCTTCAGAGTCTTCTGCTGGCCGCCGGCCGTTCCTGTGGAAGCCGCCGCGTCTCCCTTGGAGCTGCAGCCGGACAGAACCAGTACCAGAGATAAGGATAAGAGCAGGAAGGCTGAGCCGTACCATGATTTTTTCAAAACTACGCACCTCTTCGTCTATAAATTTCTATAGCTTATCTTATTATCTAACTGGTTCTCCGGACGCTGCCTTCTTCCGCAGTAGCCACGCAAGCGGCCCCCTCTGTAAACGGAAGTGTGGTCGCTACACTCACTACCGAAGCCGATCCCTTCGGCGCAGCTCCCGGCACTCTGAAGCTGGTCACATCGATGGGCTCGATGGCAATCTCCTGCGGCTTCGCCAGCTGCGGCACCCAGGCATAGGGTACACGGTAGGAACGGTAGACCATATTCGTATTGCGGCGGTCGGTGTAAGGGGAGATATACTCCCAGACCAGCTCATGCTCCGCCGTCACCTCGAACAGGCGACCGTTCGAACCCTCGGTAATCAGCGTGTTGCCGTTCGGGAGCCGCTGCGCCGAGCTGATATACGGACTGTAGAACTTATAGGAATCGGTCGGAACGGAGAACCCGGCCTCCGCCGAGGTATACTGCCACTCGATATCCAGTGTCACCGGATTAATCTCCAGCACACGGGAATGGTCACGCAACGCATTCTTCTGTCCAAAAGGTGAAGAGGGATTCGGCAGCCCATATCCGCCCCAGCCGCCGTTATCGAATACGAGCAGATTGCCTTCGCCCGGCAGTCCCTTCGGAATGATGTGGGCGTGATGCTGGCCGATAATCCAGTCGATATGCTTCACTTCAGGCAGAGAGTAGTCCGGTCCCAGCCGCCAGACGATAGCCCCGCTGCGCTTGTCAGTGATGGCGATGATATTCGCCTCGCGCGCATCCCAGATAATATTGTCCGGGTGGAAACGCTCATCTCCGTTATCATAGAATTTGTTCGGCCCTACGTAGGAAGCGGAGTTGATATGCAGCCAGTCGCCTACGCCGCCGCCCAGATCTCCGAAGGAGCGGGTGTTGGGATCGCGGAAGAGAACATTTCGCGCCGCCTGATCAAATCCAAGCTCCGCGAAATGATCGCTGGCCGCCCACTCCCAGATCACATTGCCTTCCCAGTCCACCTCAATGATCGTGTCATCCAGCAGCTGCTTATCGGAAATCTCAGGATTGTGCAGATTCTTATGCGCTAAGATCAGCGTTGTCCCGCTGTTAGCTGAAGGTTCAAGCCCGGGAGCGTAGTATCCGACCGGATTGCCCTCCCGCTGATAGTCGTGATGCTGGCGGGCGTACCACAGCGGCTCATACCCAGGGTCCTCGATATGCTCGTAGCTGTTGTATCTCCAGACCACATTGCCGTCCCAATCGACCTGAACCAGATCGACATTATCCTGAATGCCGAATTTGGGATCTCTTCTGCCCGTGCTGCCCAGGACGTAGCCGCCCGGGAGGATTTTGGCAGGGAAGCCGATCAGCCCTTGCCACAGATGCACTTCCTTGCCGCTCATATCGATCAGCACGACTCCCTCATCGCCCGCCTGAAATACAGTGTAGCCGCTCCATGCCTTGGACGGGTTATATACCGTCGCCCCTGTCGGATAAATTGTTGAATGTCCCATGATCATCTCTCCTTAAAGTTTTGTTAGGATAAGCTTCATTGATTCACTTCGCAAAACTCGCTTCGGAAGCACACGCTTAAGTTGTGTTAGCGGAAACTTCATTTTCAATAGCTGAGATAGTTCTTCTTCACCTCTGCACGCGGCTTCTGTTCAGGCTCTTGAGGTACGGGAATTTCAGCATTTTGCTGTGCCAGCTTCAGCAGCGTATCCGAGAACCCTTCCAGATTGCCGATGATCCGTTCATAGAAGCGGCTCTGCTGCTCAAGCTCCTCATCCGTAAAGCCCTCGAACAGAAGCGTAATACATCGGGCACCGATGTTGCCGTTGCGCTCCACCATCTCCCGGCCCTTGGCCGTAATATCAAGCAGGACGGTTCTGCGGTCATCTTCCTTGCGTCTGCGCACCGTATATCCGCCTGCCTCCAGCTTGTCACTCAGCGCCGTTATAGCGCCCGAAGTGAAATCGAGCTGCTCTGCCAGATCGCCCAGCCGCTGCTCACCATCACGGATAATCTTTTGCAGAATCAGCATGCCGGGCAAGGAAATCCCCTCCACGCTTACGCGGTCACGTTCCTTGACGAATCTGCGTACCATTTTGCGGAACAGGTGGTCTGCCTCCTCCAGCCGCTCCCACGGGTTATCTTCCACGCTATCTCTCCTCTGCTGTCTATCCAAAGGAACCCAAAAAGGCCCCCGGAAAATCCCCTGTACGGGAATATTTGCGGGAGCCTTTGGTGGTCCAATCAGCTCAAATATGATGGTCGTATTTATTATTTCACTGTTCATTTAATTAGTAGTGAACTATTGCTGCTATCATATACCCCTTAAACCCACCTGTCAAGTATGAATATATTCGATGAATGTTAAAGGGCCTCCGGGGTGCTCTTACGGGCGGATGGAGGGTTCATGGTACTGTAGGCGTATTATTGTTGCATTATTTACAACTTTGGTTCATGGATAGCTGCGTGTCCGGGAGGATTGTTGTATGAAATACAAGAATTATCTTATTCATCTGCTTGGAAGCGAAGAGATGCTGCATTTCCTGCAACAATTTTGGATTTAGGCCGATTTTAGGAGGGGAATATTGTATTTGATGCAGGATTTTAAGGCGCTTACCCGGCAAAAAACGAAAATGATCGATGTTGTCAGCCGGAAAACCTCCGGCCGACCTTCTTGTGCGAAGATTCCAAGTGCTGGCGCCAAGCTGCTGATCCGGAGCATTAAGACAAACTGACCACGTAGGTGAGGAACTGATAGACGTTGTCCTTCAGCACAGTTGCTGTGGCCAGAAGCTTCTTGCCCGAGGGACTCCAGTGCAGCTGGTCAGACACGCGGATATCATTCAGCACCGGCGTCTGCTCTCCGGTCTCCACCTCGGTAATGAACAGGTCTTCCTGGTCATCAGCAGAACCTGCTGCAGTGACTGCATAGGCCAGCTTGCTGCCGTCCGGCGACCAGCTGGTACCGAAGATCTGCTGGCCTGCAGCAAGCTGGGACTGTTCATTGCCTTCACTGTCACAGAGCTTCAGCACCATCTCGCCCGGTCCCTTACGTTCGACAATTGCGAGCGTGCTTCCGTCCGGTGACGGAACAACCCACATTACATTTTTCCCCAACACCTTGGCCTGCTTCGTGTCGATATCGTAAGCGCTCAGCTGGCTGTCTTCACCCGTAATATACAGAATACGGCTGACACTCTGCATGACCTCATGTACATAAGGGATGCCGGTCTTCAGCACTGTCTCCTGCTTGCCGTTCACACCCGTGCTCATGATATTGCCTTCCATATCAGGGTAAATCACATGCTCATTATCCGCCCATCTTCCTTCTTCGTTTCTGAACTCCGCATCACTCATTTTCACAGAAACGCCTGTGGCCAGATCCATAATATAGCCAAGTCCAGTAGCTTCATACAGCTCTTTGTAGAATACATGCGTCTTGTCCGGAGACATTTGCGGTGAACCATAATTCAGCTCCCCCTCCTGCAGCGGAGTTTCATCACCCGTAGAGAGTGTATGCAGATAGAGATTCAGCGGATATCTTTCCTGGCCTTCGATCACCTGCGCAGGGAGATTACGGTTTTCTTTGGTCACAACCATGACGTCCTCACTGACGAAATCCGTGCCCCGCACACCCTCCACCTTATCAATTCCTTCCAGCTTCAACTGGGTATAGACGGATTCGCTAATGTTATCGAGGACCGTAATTTTTTGGCCGGATTTCTCGACCACCTGCCTCGTTTCAGTATTCTCCGCAGCGCAGCCTGTCACGGACAGCAGAACCGCACCACATAGCAGAATTGCCCGCACCTTGCCCTGACTTCTTTTGTTCTCAGCATTCATTAGGCTTCCCTCCAGCTTGTGTTACTCCCAGCATACCGGATGCTTATTTCCAAACCGCATATAGAATGTTTCCAAGTTGTAAACTAAGTCCCCTCAGGACACTAAGGGAAAAGACAGCTCAAACGCTGCCCCCTCGCCTGAGCTTTCCAGCAGCACAATGGTTCCGTTCTGCTTCTCCACCAGGTTACGGACCAACGAGAGTCCAAGCCCCGTGCCTCCCGAGGCTCTCGAGCGGTCACGGTTAACCGTATAGAACGGCTCGAAGATCTTGTCCCGCGACTCTTCAGGAATGCCGATACCGGAATCGCGGATTGTAATCCATACCCGCCCGTCCCTGACCTCGCTCCGTATATGAATGCTTCCCTGCGGAACATTATATTTGATCGCATTGTCGAGCAGATTGATGAAAATATGCATGAAGCTCTCTTTATCGATCCAGATATGCGCCGGCTTGACGTCAAGCGATACCGTAAGGCCATAACGCTCGGCTTTGCCTTTCATCCGGCCGCATATATCCCGCAGCATGCCCTCGACCTCCAGCAGCTCTGCCTGGGATTCGAAATCATATTTCTCCAGCGCGGTCAGCTGCAGCACCTTCTCCACCATCTCATACAGCCGGTCTGTCTCCTTGGCAATGCTGAGCTTGGCATCATGCAGCAGCTCGGGGTCATCGTCATACATGTTCAGCAGATCAACATACGCCTTGATTGAAGTCAGCGGTGTCTTGAACTCATGGCTGATATTCCCGATGTACTGCTTCTGCTGCTGCTCCAGCGCCTGCAGCTTCTCCACAGCGAGCTGCAGCTTGCGCCGCTCCTCGTCCTTCGCGGCAATGCTGCTCTCGATCTCCCGGCTCATGAAGTAGATGCCTTCCGCCAGCTCGCCAAGCTCATCCTTGCGCTTCACAGGCGGAGCCGAGATGTAATCGGCACGGCGGATGTCCTCCGCCGATTTCTTCAAGCGGCCGATCGCTGCCGCAGCGCGGTTGAAGTACAGGTACCCGATGATGAAGCTGAGCCCCAGCACCGCGCCTCCTGTCGTCAGGAACAGATTCAGCAGCGTCTGCTGGAAGCTCCGGGCGTCCTGCAGCGAGTACTGCAGCTGCACCACACCCATCTGCTCCTCCGGCCCCTGCAGCGGAGCCAGATACAGCAGCTTGTCGCCTTCACTCTGATAGGCGACTTTATTATTCAGCGCGTAGTCCAGTGCCGTGCTGACATCCGGCCTGCCCGGCCCCGGCTCACCCTGCGCCGAGGTTCCCACCTGCTGACCCTGGCTGTCGTACAGGGTCACCTCCAGGCCGGTGTACCCGGCCAGCTCGGCGGCCAGCGCCCGGCCCCGCTGCTGCATGAAGGCCTGCGGCGTGAGGCGCACGCCGGTATAGTAAGTCTGCTTCACGCGCAGATTGACGGTTGTAACATGCTGGGCCAGATAGCTCTCCGTCTGCCCCTGCTGATTCCGCTCCACACCGCGCAGCACGAAATAGCTCAGCACGCTGAGCGCAAGAATAAGCAGCAGAGCCAGGAACAGGCTGAACTTCAGCTTGATGCTGACTCTCATGGGTAGCTCCCCGCAGGCACAGCCTTATAGCCGACGCCATAGACGGTCTGCAGGATGTTCTGGTAGGGCTCGCCCAGTTTTTTGCGAAGCCGCTGAATATGGATATCCACCGTACGCGTTCCCCCGGCGTAGTCCATATCCCACACCTGCTCCAGCAGCTCCTCGCGCATATACACCCGCTGCGGGTGGGAGAGCAGCAGCAGCAGCAGATCGAATTCCTTCGGAGTCAGCTCAAGGCTCTCCTCCCCAAGCTCGGCGCTGCGCCGGTCGGGATGCACCCGCAGAATGCCGTATTCGATCAGCTCGCTTTTAACCTCGGCCGTATTCTTCTCCAGCCTGCGCAGCAGTGCCTTGACCCGGGCCAGCAGCTCACGGATCTCGAACGGCTTGGTCATATAATCGTCTGCACCTAGCTCCAGGCCGACAATTTTATCGACAATATCATTTTTGACGGTCAGCAGAATAATTCCGATATCATCACGGTTCTCAAGCTTGCGGCACACATCATACCCGCTCAGCTTCGGCATCATTACATCCAGTACCAGCACGTTCGGGTGGAAGGTGTTCGTCTTGCTCAGCGCTTCCTCCCCGTCACCGGCAGTATCGACCTCATAGCCTTCACGCCGCAGCGCGTAGGCAATCGCACTCACAATGGCCGGTTCATCATCGACGACCAGTATTTTTTTCATAGGAGGTTCATCCTTCCGTTTCCACTTGCTTTGGTAAGGGTAAGTATATTTCTGTGTCCATTCAAGGATAACGCAGATGAAGAAGCAGGATCAAGGAAATGCAGGCTTCGCCGGTATTTACTACTAGAATCACCGTCCGGGCCTGCTGGCAAACACCGGTTAGGCAAATGCTTTTAGAACGAACCAGGGCTTCCAAAACATTTAGGTTATCTTTAAGAAGACTTAAGCTTCATTTCAGTATTGACGGGTAAACTGTACTTAGCTGAAGTTCACTAGCCGCCGCAAACCACTAACCCTGAACGATATAACCAATTATGAAAAGAGGATAACAGATATGAACATAAAACGAATGAATATTAAGCGGGTAATGATTGTCGGAACGATGATTGTAGCCATGTCCTTCGGAGGAACTGCCTGGGGCAAGCCAGCATTACATACCCTTCCCGTTGCCAAATGGTCCACATCTGATGTGGCCGATACCGATGAGCTGCTGGACGCCCTGAACCTGAGCCAGTCCTCCGATGAAGAGCTGTACGACGCCCTATATGACGGCAAATCCCTGCGCACCATTGCAGAAGAGAACGGCGGGAATATCAATAATGTTATCAACCTGCAGGTCAAACAGCTGACCCAGCAGCTGGAAGCAAGACTGGCGGGCGGAAGCATCAATCAGCAGCAATACACCGCACAGAAGGCTGAACTGAGAGAGATCGTGACGCAGAGTGTGCTGACTTCGTTTGGCTGAGTAAGAATCACCTGGCTGACGGGAACTGTCCTCTAATACTTAGCATAACAGAAACGGTACCGCCCTCAGGGCGGTACCGTTTCTGTTATAAATGATGGTTAATATAGCATAGCACGGAACCTTCCGGTCCCGAGGCCTTTCATTACTAGACGGATGATTGTATTAAGGCTGACCGATAGCCGGGCCCTCTACCGCAGGTTTGCCAGGCAGCGCGAGCTGTCCAGCAAGCAGCAGCGGCAGGCATCCTAAAGAAATATACCTAACATGAACCAGCCTAACGTCGAAGCAGGGTCCGTCCATTTGTACAGCATAACCAGGATTCCCACACTGGATATCCGCCCCACACTGAGTGCGCATTCCCGCCATACTACAAGCTCTGTGCTAATTCTGCCGCCTTGATTGAATTGGCTGACATAATTGTAAGTCAGCGTATTAAAAGGTGTATCAAAAACCGGCCTGCTAACTGCATCCATAATTCCGAAGAGCAGTAATGTGCTTGGATTCATCTGAATTGTAATACCAACAATAGACAGGTTGAATAGCGCAGTGCCTGCGGCCATCAATCTGCGATGATGATTTCCCTTCTCCCCAATTCTAATAAAACAAAAAAACGTTAAACGACGATCTGAGCCTTAACCTGCTTGTGATCCTGCCGCCGGTGAA
Organism: Paenibacillus sp. FSL H8-0259; assembly: GCF_037963255.1. Classification (NCBI taxonomy): domain Bacteria; kingdom Bacillati; phylum Bacillota; class Bacilli; order Caryophanales; family Paenibacillaceae; genus Paenibacillus; species Paenibacillus sp. FSL H8-0259. Next base: position 370,672 of record NZ_CP150147.1, on the reverse strand, counting down.
GGGAAAGCCCATCCAAGAGCCAGCGAAGTTCGCGAAAGGAAAGTGCAACCGGCGAGTCGTCAGGGCCCGGCCACTGGAAGCTTCCGCGTTCCAGGCGGCGGTACAGCAGCCAGAAGCCATTATGTTCCCAATAGAGCATTTTGAGTTTGTCGCGCTGATGGTTACAAAATACAAACAGACAGGGCGCGAACGGATCGAGCTGAAATCGCTCCTGAGCCAGGGCGGCCAGGCCGTCGATGGATTTGCGTAGATCCGTGCTGCCGCCGGCTAAATAAACCCTTTCGGGTAGCGTCAACATAAGTGCTCAAGGCCTGAACCACTTGACGAAGCAGTTCAGGAGAAAAACCTGCCTGCACGTCAAGAGAGGCCGGACCGATATGAAGAGTCAAGGCGGAAGGCGAGGATCGCGGAGAAACGGTCACCGGAATAAAGGAAGGGGAGGAAGAGCGAGGCTGGCTGGAATCGATTTTGCGAAGCCAATATTTCAATTGATGTAGGGTCAAGCCCTGTGCTTCGCACCAGGCAGACATGGTGAGGCCACTGGCTCGATAGTCCCTGATGCGTGCTGTCCACTCATACTGGCGTTGTTCGGCATTGGTCATCTGGCAGATCTCCTTGATTTAAGATATGCCTATGATCTCATGACTGGCATAGGTTTCACAGGTGGGCTAGGTTCGACGCTTACCAGAATTCCGGCAGATGTTGCGGCGCAAGCAGGGTTAGCGGATGTTTTTACCGGGGCATATAAAAAAGACGGCCTTACTCCAACGAAACGCTGGGTTAAGACCGTTCTTTTCATGGTGCCGGAATAGCAGGAAGTATTGAAGAGCCCTCACCTTGACATCATGATAGGGATCAATAACAGATTATTCTTTTATGCGTTCAAATATGAGCTCCAGCGTAGATGCTTGTCCACCAGCCAGTAAAGGCATAGGAACAATACTATGCAGTTTCCACCCATCCGCTGCATAACGGTCAATCACTACCTTGAAGTCCTCCTTTACTTTACCGCTCATTATTCCTACAGAAATTGACACATAATTATATTCGTACTTGTCCATCCTTTATTCCCCCTCCGTCTTAGTATTTTTCTTTACAAGAGCCTTGTTTACAAGAATCTGTCCATAACCATATTGATCATCCCGGCCCGGATCACCAAGGTCGACAACACTTTTCTCCAGAAGATTAAGAATTTTATCTGATTTTGGAAATTTATGATGCTTGTCATAATAGTTAGAAATTAGCAATGCTGCTGTAGCTGATACCTGCGGAGCGGCCAAACTTGTTCCATATGAAAGAGAGTAACCTTGTGGAATATTTAATATGCTGTCCAGTGGTGTATTCGGCAATTGGCCGGGAAATGCGGTTAACATCAGATCCGTTACATTAATCTCTCCGGCCGTATCGAAGTTATCCCCAAAATAACCGCCATATGCAACATAATCAATATACGGTCCATAATTAGAATAGGGAGCCAATCTGTTGCTCTTTGTTACCGCCCCCACACTAATCACATTCTCAAGCATACTGGGAACATGTATCTCATTAGAAGCATTGTCATAATCTGCATTGGAACCGCGGTTTCCGGCCGATGCAACAACAATCACCTGATTTTTATCTGCATAATCAATCGCACGTTGATAAGCTTCTTGCAGGATATATCCTGCTTCGTCCAACTGAATGTAACTTCCGGCACTGATATTAATTACTTGATTTTTGTCATTGGTTGCCTGTACTACAGCACTGAGAAGATCAAAGCTGTTTCCTCCATTGTTATTCATAATTTTATATGGAACAATACTGATCTCCGGAGCCAGCAGATTCATTATCCCTGCAACTTGAGTACCATGCCCGTTTTGATCCTGAACGTTATTGTTGCCGTCTACATAATTCCAGCTATTTGCTGTAACAATTGTTTGTCCAAAATTCTCATTTGACAGATCCACACCGCTATCCAGAAGAGCTATCTTAACCTCGGGGTTACCCTCCTGGATTTTATATGTTTCATAATTGTTAGTCTGCGATTCCGCATACCACAGATATTCATTCAGTTCTTCTATCCCGTGTAAATCCCAGGAAATTTTGTTATGGAACAGCTTGGCTTCTGATGATTCTATAGGCTCTTTATACCAGGAAGCATCTACAGCAGCCGAGATATCCTGTAAACAGCTATTCAGTTGGCCGATATTTCCCTTTAATTGCAAGAAACCAATCTCCTGAATTTTTTTGACATTTATCTGGTTTTTAATAAGTATAGAGTCAATCTTCTTTATTTGCTTTGGTTTATCCAGTAGTACATATACAGTCTCTGTCAGGCCCTCTTGCTCATCGGCGGCGTATGCCAATTTTATAGGATTTAGCAAAGAGCATATAAGCAGTAAGCATAATATAAGGGCTGCTTGGTTCTTACATGTTCTCAAATTGCACTTCCCCTTTCTTCAAATGGAAGATATGCACTTTCTTGAAATTTATCATAAAATTCTTTGTAAAATTCACTTGTTTTAAGCAGTTCCTGATGCGTACCACGGGCCACAATTCCCCCGTCCTCCATCACTATAATAAGGTCTGAGTCCATTATAGTGGTGAGCTTGTGTGCGATGACGATCCGGGTACATTGTAGCTTCCTGAGAAAAAGATCAATACGTTTTTCATTCTGATGATCCAATGAACTAGTGGCTTCATCCAACAACATGAGAGACGGTTTATTAAGCAACGCCCTTGCCAAGGCAATCCGCTGCCGTTGTCCTCCAGAAATATTCATTCCGAGTTCTGAAATCATTGTATTAAAACCCATGGGCATCCGGACAATATCCTCATATATTTCCGACATTTTGGTAACATCTTCAATATTTTCCATGCTGACATTCTCATTGTATACGGCAATATTATCTTTAATGCTCCTATTAAACAGCGAAGCATCCTGCGGTACAACACCAATCTGCTTGCGTAGAGCGCTTAAATTCAGTTCACGGATATCTTTTCTATCAAAGAGAATAGATCCCTCCGAAGGCATATACAAGCCAAGAATCAGTTTAGCTAGTGTACTCTTACCAGCCCCGGATTGCCCGACAATTGCTATTTTCTGTCCCGAAGAAATATCCAGATTGATATCTTTTACCACCAGCTCACTGTGCTCACTGTAGCGGAATGATACATTCTGCAAGAGAATATTCCCCTGAAAATCTTCAATAATCTCTTTATCATCGTCTGTATGCTCGAGCGGCTCATCCAATACATCCTGCACACGCTCAAGATACGCTCCAGTAAGTAAAAATGCATTGATCGTTTGCACAATAGAGCTGCTCATCCCGAAGAAATTATTTGAAAGCGAATAAAACGCGATTAATTCACCTAACGAAAGCTGCTTGTTGAAAACCTGTGTAGCTCCAATCCATAACACCAGCAGCGGCGAGATCATTTGAAGAGTCCCTGAAATAGAAGCAATCAAATTCATGAATCCTTCCTTATTCCTGTAGGCATGAATCAGTTGATCAAGGAACGAGGACCAACGGCTATACGTTTCCTTCTCGATGCCCGCTGTTTTGATTCCAAAAATGCCGTATAAAAACTCTGTCTGATAGCTCTGGAGCTGGGATGTCTTTTGAATTTCGTTCTGATTGACCTCTTTCAGCCGGCGCTTTGTAAGAATCAATACCAGTAAATTTAACAGTGATAGGCCTATCACTGTTAATGTAAGAATTAGAGACTTGTTGAGCATATAAATTGTAATAAACGTAATTGCACTGATATCAAGGAGACCAAGTACGAGCCGCGAAGAAAGCATTTCTCTGATAACTCGGAGACTACTGGAGCGAAATAATAAATCACCGAACGATCTTAACTGAAAGAACTGATACGGAAGCTGCAGGATGTGGGAAAAGAAGTGCTGCATCATCCTTTTATCGAGCATATTATTGAGGACTATAATGAATTTCCCCCGGAAAAATTGAACACTCCCCTGTACAATTGTCAATAGAATGACGCTCAGCATAAATACGGACAACAATTGAACTTTATTAGCCGTAATAATATTGTCAATCAGATACTGGACCAAGATGGGCATGCCCAGAGTTCCTAGCTGATAGATAATAGCCATCACGAGGACAAGAGCCACATTTTTGGGTATCTCCATTAAATAATTAAGAAACTTACCCCATACCGATGCTTTTTTCTGCGGAACTACCTGCTCTGTTGGTATCATTTCCAATACGACGGAGTTATAGCTCTTCTGAAATTGTTCAAAGGACATCGTACATCTGCCCACGGCCGGGTCAATAATTTTCACACTGTTCTTGCCTATTTTATCGACAACTACATAATGATTTTCTTCCCAGTGGACAATTACTGGTAATTGCAGCCCAACGAGCTGGTGCAATTCAGCCCGGAATACCTTGGCTTCAAAGCCTAACCGCGTGGCCATACTTCGCATTGTATACATTGTGACACCATCGCGGCCTATACCTGCCATGTTACGCAATTCCCTCAGAGTCTTGTGTACCTTGTATTTTCCGGCCACCATAGAAATACAGCATACGCCACACTCCGTCTGTAGCATTTGCTCCACAAACGGTGTCTTCATCATGAACATATAACTTCCTCATATTTCGGAATATCTAATGAGAGAATCGATGGGATCTTGGGATCAAGAAATCTGAGCAAGCCTAAGCCAATTCCGCTGAGCCCGGTAAATAAACCAAGCGACTCAATATCAGGGTGCATTCCCGTTTGCCAAAGCTGTCCGGGTATCCGGTTGAACTGTGCCACGTTCTCTGTATCGACAGGTTCCCGCCCTGAAACCAGACTTCGAACATCCATAATTATGTTGCGGTTACCTACTTCACCATGACACATAGAGTGTCCGATAGGTCCGCTTTGTTCTTCTAGTACATCTTCCATTAAACGATCAATAAGCAGAAGCTCAGTCGGTACATCGGGCAGCAAAGATCCAATATGAGCCCGAGCCAACAAGATGCCATAAGAACCATGACACCAGTAATTGGATGCTAATGCGTGCTTATTCTCCCGCAAATCCAACCATTTCCGGCTGGCTTCTACATAAAATTCGTTCTCTATGCGTAGTAATTCTATAACTGTCTGCTCAATTGCATGTGACGAAAGCACACTCTGGACATGCGCCAAGGAAAAGACAATCCCGCTAAGACCATGGGCAAACCCGGCAGAACGCATGCTATCCTCTTGAAGGACTGTATTTCCCAGTTCCGACAGGAACTGATCTGTCAGACTCTGAAGCACTCTCTTAACTTCATCATTTGGATAGGCTTGATAAAGGTTAGTTAACACCTTAAGCAAGCCGGCATGTCCTCTGATAATATCAATATCTTTTTCTAACGGAAGAAGCTTTTCGATGGCGGGTAATGTATTGACAGCCCGCTCAAGCAGTGTGGCATCCCCCCACAAACAGCCTAGGTATGAATACAGATATACAAAAGTGCCAATACCAAAAAAGGCAGAAGTTGAATCCATATTGGCAAGCCAGTATGGTTCGTCATTTATCAACTCGTTCAAAATAGATCTTGCTGCTTTCTCATACTCCGCCGAGCCCAAGGTAACCCCCAACTGCGCGTAAAAAATTGCCAAGCCTCCTAATCCGTCATACACACCCGGCGGAAGCGGTGACAGATAGATAGCATCTTCATCACCAACATTGGTGCTAATCCAAACCGGCCCTCTGCCTTTTTCATCATACAATGCAGTAGACAATATTCCGTCGGCTATAGCTTGGACCTCTTCTTCCAGCGAAACAGACATGAGCTTTTGGGCCGGTTGCTCCAGATTCCCCTTCCATACATTGTCGATCAGCGTTGCCATTGAAAGAGAGATGTACCTCTCTTGCTTTAGACAATCGGCTTTAGAGAAGGAACGGATACGGGCCTTGACTAAGGCTATACTGCTTTCATTGTAGAAATTTTCAAACTCTTCACCTGCTGCATTATAAAGGTTCCTGTTGCCTGCGCGGAAAGTAAAATAAGGAACATCATGATTCACTAAATCATTAATCTCAGAACTTACAAATAAATGAGCACGATCGGACCATTCAGTAAGAGACCACATGTAGTCAAATAAACCCTCTCGGTCAATCCCTCTTTGCAAATATTTGGGATGTATGCTGGCATCCAGAAATTTACCGTACACATTGGTCGGTCTGAAGACATGCCGTATTTCATCATTACTAAAGATATCCATCAAAGACTCAAATTCATTCTTGTGCATTTCAATAGAATGATAGGTATCACGGAACCCTTCAAGCAAATATTGTTTATAGCTAAAAATATCAATTTCATGGCCATTAATGGCTGGAACATTAAGCTTATTCTGTGTTAACAATTCCTTTTCAGCAAAAAACATCGCATCTGTGCCAAAGTTAGTTATACCATAGCCCTTATTCTTCTTGGATTTCTGCCCTCCCCTCCCTGCAATGCCACTTAAATCATAGTCGAGCATCTGATCATGCTTAAATTTGATAGGCAGCATCAATGAGGACAGCACAGAATTCTTCAGCTCCAGCACGGTAACATGAAGTTCATTCTGGCTTTTAAATAAATCAAGGTGATTGTCAAACAACGTTTCCAAATCAATTAGAATGGGATACTCGCCAGAAGCGATTAAATTCTCATTATGAAAGTCGACCGAACGAAAAGCATAAAGCAATGCTACATTCATCCCTTGTCTGTAAAAAAACCGCTGAACCTGTGCTTCGTCAGTACAATCGTTGTAGGGAATAAACTCCTGCCATCCATATTTCTTGCGATCCAGCACCTTGGCTGTACGTAAAGGGTATTTCACACCGCTGTTATTCAGCCAGTTCACAACCTCAGTGAAATGAGCATCAACCATGAGTGAACGCGGCTTATAGACCAATTTACCCGCAGATGTCTCAATGATCTCAACACTGCTTCCTTTCTTGTGAGAATCCCCCAGATCCCCTTCGACTCCAATCAGGCAAGGCGTATGAAAACCAAATATAGCTTCAATGATTGCATAGTCTTGTATAAAACGGTTTACAAGCAATTTATGTATATCTATTAATTGAACGATACGCTCACAAAGAATTCTGCCCAGTACCGGATAGACCTCAAAAATTTCAGCAAAGTTTCTAGGATCGCCGAAATACTGTTCTACAAAATAAATATACCTGTCCTCTCCGGTGTTACCCTCCAACCTTCCTTCAAGTCTTGCTATATTCAGCTCCGCAATCAACATCTTAGTTGACAGCTTATCAATCTCGCCATGGATGATGGCAATAACACTGCTCATGTATTGATGGGTATCGATCTTATTCTCCATTAGAGGGGTTAATTGGGATAAGGCTTCAAAAAACACTTCAAACTCATGCTGAACGTACAAAATAAATGGAGTGAAATACGTAATAAAGGATTTATGGGGAAGCTCATATTTTATATCCGAGACAGCTTTTGGATCAAAGGCTGTAACTTCTTGAATAATCCGGACCCAATCCGGTGAATGGTTCTCCAGCAGTTCCTCATAATGATAAATTCCATATTCATAGTCTTGTTTGGTCATTTGGAGAGCACATAATTTATTGTTCAAGGCCTTGTCAGAGATGGTGTAATCAATTTCTTCTCCCCCATTGTCAAGTTGTCCTTTATGAAATGGAGTTAGTTCATGCAGGTATGCACTTTGCTTAAACGCGGTTTGAAGCTCAATCATCATAATTACCCCTTACTCATGAATTAATAAGAAGGCTGCCATAAAGACTAGCTTTACAGCAGCCGCGTTGCACATTCAATTGAGTTCATTATGTCCACAAGTTGACAGATTGACGATTACTCCAACTCTCACCTGCAGTTTCTTACCATGTTGTAATCCCCTAGATTCTTACATGAAAGGGTAGCCATTTATCTTAGCTTTTTAATTTAATTTGTATTGATAATTACTATTAGCACTTGCTGGTACATTTAGTAGTTGGGCAAAGATTAGCAGAAATATCTACTGCCCCAATGACGCAAGGCCATGATGATGTTGTAAGCGGAGTCGTTTCTGGATTCACGTCACCTGCTCCCCCGGTGAGCATTCTCAGTTCTTCCTCACTAACTACACCAACTGCATTGCTGGTTCTCAAAAACTCATTGCGGATTTGGGAATTTTTCATAATATAATCTCCTCTTTCCAATTATTTAACAATATGTAAGAATTGGGGTTGACTATCCTTTCCAAAAAATAATATACTATATTTGGAATTCCAAGTCTACCATTATTTTACCATTATTCAAAAAGGAGAGATTTATTATGTTTTTTAGCAAAGAGATGGTATCCGCATGGAAAAACCCGGTGGCAAGAAGAAACCTCGGTGATGTACCTCACCCTTCCGGTGATGTAATGGCAGAACTGAAAGATGAAGACCTTCAGAACTTCGCCGGCGGGTGGGATACAAACACCTTGACCACAAGTACAAGTATCTTTATCAGCCGTGGACTCGGCAACGATGGCTGGGTATGCACATGGAGCAAAGAGTGTATGCCAAGCTGTAATTAATCAGATCGTCTGAAGCTGCGGATGGGCGCCTAATTGCCCATCCGCTTTCTTTTCTTACACTTTTAAACAACTCATTTGCTATTCTTTATAACAAATACTTAATAGGTGTGTGCCAACTCATGACTAATAAATATTTTGTCTATAATGAAAGAAAGCCTGTTGCAGAAACTATCAGTAATGCGGAGATTCAGGAAAAGTCTGCTTATTGGCGGACATTGTTTAATGACGATCAGGACTGGCTTAACAAATCCATTTCAATCTTCACCGGCGACAGTGTGGAATTACTCGCTAAGTCCTCTTTAACCCCCTTTATTGAATGGAATACCGGCAAAGCATATCACTATGATCACTGGATGAATGTAAAAGACCTTTTTTTCGCCACTTATAACCAGCCTCAATCCACGAATGTAATGCATCACAGCTCACTTATTTTTGATGCTCTGCTAACACGCTTCGCTTATGTAGCCGATTCCCAGTTTGCTTCTTATAATGTGTTGCTTCCTGCCTCCGTTAAAGAAAAGACTCTGTATCATTTAAAAGAAACCCTGTTGGAAATATCCTATCAAACCCTAATTCTTGAACTGAACGTATTACGGGTGCATGAGCAACTGGCTGGCGAAACGTCTGAAGAAAGGTATTTAAACTTCAATGACTCTTTCCTTAATGATCGCTCTTATATCCTATCCTTTTTTGAAGAATATCCGGTGCTGCTCCGAATCCTATGTACTAAAACGGCTTATTGGATAAACAACGTCGCGGAATTGTTACAGCGCCTCGGAACAGACGCCGAACAAATCAAAGACTATTTTGGCGTAAGCGGAGAACTTACCGATTTGGATCTTGGTCTTGGAGACTCCCATGACAAAGGGAAAATGGTGGCAATCCTTACTTTTGGAAACAAAAAGGTTGTATACAAACCCCGAAGCCATGAAGTTGATCTCAAGTTCCAGCAAATCCTAAGTTGGATAAATCATAGACAGCCGCTAAAGCAATTAGCCACTAACGCTATACTTAATTGTGGGACCTATGGTTGGTCTAATTTTGTTATGTACCGGGAATGTGACTCATTGGAGCAGTTGAATGACTACTATATTCGGCTGGGTCAACTGCTGGCCATTCTGTATAGTATTGATGCTGTTGACTTTCATCATGAGAATATTATTGCCTGCGGGGATCACCCGGTGCTAATTGACTTGGAATCTCTGTTTCATCAGAGCAAATACATTGAAATCTCTATGGATACTGCTATTGCCAAAGCACGATACATACTGACCCGTTCGGTTAATTCAACCGGAATTCTTCCTTTTAACGCCTATTATGAGAAGAAAGATAGCAATAAGGTGCTCGACTTAAGCGGACTTAGCGGGAAAGAAGCCCAAAAAGCACCGTTTGAGGCATATCAGCTTAAGCAGTCTTTTCGTGATGACATGCATTTGGCCAAGGATTCTTTTGAAATTCAAGAGGCGCTGAATGTGCCAAAGCTGGAGGGTAAGCCTGTTGAAATTGTTGATTATCTAGCTTCCATTATGGACGGCTTCCGGCAGGTGTACCGACTTATTTATCAAGACAGATCCTCCTACATTGCACTTTTAACAATATTTGAGGCTTGTCCTGTGAGAACCATTATCCGGCCGACAGCCGTCTATGCCCTGTTACTTAAACGAAGCTACCATCCTGACTTCCTGCGGGATGCGGTTGACCGGGAAGTATTCATGAGTAGACTAGAGAAGCCTGTGAATGAAAACACGAATGCCGATGTCGTAAAAAGTGAACTGCTTGATCTTTTGGACGGGGATATTCCCTATTTCTTATCCTCTCCTTCCAGCACACACTTGGAATTGACGAATCAAACACTGGTCATGGATTATTTTGAGAAGTCGGCGTTAGACCGAGTAAGAGATAAAATTCATTCCCTGTCAGAAACTGACCTTAGTGAGCAAATTCATGTTATACGTATGTCCATCCTGGCCTCCTTCAATGCAAAGCATCATAAAGATTCACTGGCTTTAAGCAAAGAAACCGGGCACATTGCAGTTGAAGAAGCGAACGGAATCAACATTCTAGATAGCTCAAAGAGAGTTGGTCGATATGTTGTGGAACAATCCATTACTGCCGAAGGCAGTGAGGATATTAGCTGGATTAGCACAATGATTAAAGGTATTGATGAAATTTCCTGGACGATATCTCCTGTCAACCTGGATTTATATAACGGTGTAGCCGGTATTGGCTTCTACCTTAGCTATCTCGGCAAGCTAATTCCTGAGGATAGACAGTTTGAGGATGCTACAGTGCGATGCGTAAATACTGTTATTGATTCACTGCACGAGCTGCAGAAACAAGATATAGATTGGACACCTTATGTAGAATTGGGCGGATTCACTGGAATTACAAGCTATCTATACTTCCTGCAGCACGCATCGGTTAACCAACGGCGTCCCGAATGGTTCCAGGCTGCACTGCAATTTCTACCGCTGATTGGAGAATCGATTGAGAAGGATACTCAATTTGATATTACCGGAGGAGCTGCGGGTGCCTTAATGGTGCTTCTATCCCTTTATGAGCAGCAAAAAGAACAGGAAATCCTTGTGCTTGCGAAGCGATGTGTGCGTCATTTACAGTCTAGTGCAACAGCAATGCCCGTTGGCATCGCCTGGCGCGATCCTTATCACCAGAAGTTCTATACCGGCTTTGCACATGGCTCCTCAGGAATTTTGGCCGCACTCGCAAAATACAATAAACTGATGGAAGATCCTACGGTCCGGCGTACGATTGAGGAAGGCTTGTTATTTGAGAGAAGTATGTACGTAACTGATGAAAAGAATTGGAGATCTATTGGAAGAGATCAGCTTTCCGTTGCCTGGTGCCACGGAGCCCCCGGCATCCTGCTCTCCCGTCACATTTTACGCGAAAGCGGTTATCACGATGCTATGCTGGAATCAGAAATTGAAGCCGGGATTGAGACTACGCTCAGATTAGGTCTGGATAATAATAGATCCTTCTGCCACGGAGATTTTGGGCAGCTTGAGATCCTAAGAAATTTCTCAGACCAATATCCTGCTGTAAAGACAGCAGTATCTGACCTTTCCGGAAGGCTCCTGGAGTATTACAGTAAGTATAGAATGAATGGAGGTGTGTCACGCGGAGTGGAGGCTGTCGGCCTAATGCTTGGATGGAGCGGGGTAGGCTTTGGACTGCTCAAAGAAGCTTTTCCTGGTAAACTGCCGCAGATTCTTCATCTAGCCCCACCCAATGATTTTAACTAGTTCTGATCAGTCAATCTAAGCGCGTCGAGGTACTCAGAATCACTTCTCTGATAACCTCACGCGCTTTTTTCTGCATACCGGCAACGGCTGATAAGGAATACTATTAAACGGTGATATCCCTTTTGGTAAAAGTGAGATAGGAGATTCCCATAAACGCAACAAAGTAGACTATCATGATAATCACTGAAAAAGAAAGGTTCATTCCCTCTATCACTGGCGTGCCATCTAAATATGTAGATAAGTCGTAATTGGTAAAAATCAAATATTTGGTCCAATCATATTTCGTTGCAAAAAATTGCGTCAGCGTAGTTCCAGTGAAATATAGCAGCAAGGAGACACTCACTGAAAGTAACGCATTTCTGAACAACACGGATATAGCAAAGGCTAAGGTTGCCATCATTATAATAGTCAAAAGCGTTGCCAAATACTTTAGACACAGATAGACTGTCATCGACATCTTTATGACCTCGCCATTCTGATAAGCAAGATAATAATTGTTTCCACCTGTTCCCAGCCCCACATACCCCAATAATGATGCAAATATCAGGAATGTCACAAACAACAGGATAATATTTATTACTGTAGATATATATTTCAGCAGAAGGAAACTTCCTCTGCGAATCGGTGAGGTTATTACAAATTTAATAGTTCCTTTTGAATATTCAGCGGAAATGGCATTAGCAGCAAAGACAATAGCCACCAAGGTAATCAGTGTGGTCAATGGTCTTAGTTCGTTGATCAGTGTCAATACGTCATATTTGGTCGAAGGGGCAAGATCCTGATCAAGCCTGTATTGATTCACTATGATTTGTTCGGAGAGGAAACGGTGCATAGGCATGCTTGGCTGAAGAATAGCGATCTGTTTCTGATCTTCCTTGATTTGATTCTCGATCCCGGATCTCCAGTTTGTATTCCCATTTGTAATGTCTGAGCTGCTGAAACCAATTAAAACTGCATATCCTACAGTAATGATGAATAGCATTATGGTGATCAACCATGTGTTACGGTTATTATAAAATCGATATAGTTCATTTCTAAGTAACCGCATCAGCTTACCCCCTTATCACTTTTCAATAATTCAATAAAATCTTCTTCCAGTGTCTTTCTGCCCTGTTTCATATTCAGCACGTCAATATCATGCTGCCTCAACATGTGGATTACACTCATAATTTGTTCTTCAGGTAACAAAAATGCCAGATCATTCGCTCCGTTGTTATTCTCCACTTTATGGCCGGCTTTTATTAACAGCTGTTTAGCTTGTTCTACATGTAACCGCTCGAATGAAAGAGTATAGCGGAACTCATTAATCATTCTGAGATTCTCTTTAATTTCCACTATTTCTCCGTTATTCATAACACCATAGTAGTCACACAACATCTCCACCTCGGATAATAAATGACTGGAGAGAAAGACTGTTTTCCCTCGCTTCTCAGCAAGCTCTCTGAGTATTTTACGTAGATCAATAATACCTTGAGGGTCCAATCCGTTAGTCGGCTCATCCAAAATGACCAGATCAGGATTATGCAGCAGCGAAACCGCCAGACCCAGGCGCTGTTTCATACCTAACGAATACTTCTTGACCCGTTTGTTCGCACTCTCATTCAATCCAAATGCCTTAAGCTGGCGTACGATGTCTTCCTTGCCCAGCTTTTTACGAAAGGCTGATATATAGCGCAAGTTCTGGAATCCTGTCATTTCTTCGTAAAATGACGGGTTCTCTATCACAGCACCCGTTCTTTCTATAGCATTTTTATAATCAGATTGAATGGAACTGCCCCCGATGCGGACATCACCCGAACTCATCTTCATCATACCCACCATGATCTTGATTAAGGTTGTCTTTCCGGCTCCGTTCGGTCCAAGCAGTCCGAATATTTTCCCTTTCGGAACTGACAAACTAACATTCTTTAGTATATCCTTGCTCCCCATTTTTTTAGAGATTTGATCAATAATTAAAAAGTCCAATTTGTAATCCTCCCAAGACGGATGCTGTATCCGTCATTTAATTCTGTTTCCATAAACCAATCCAGATAAAAAAACCAGTTATGATGGACAATGAAAACAGTATTGTGACCATATTTCTATACTGATCATAACTCAGGTCTACCCAAGAACTAATGAATATGATCAGTGAAAAGCTGCTGCATAAGACAAGAAACATAACTTTAAAAAATTTGTTTAAAATGTAGATTCCCCGCTCATCTCGGATCTTGGAAACACAAATTACGATTCCTATAAATGCCATAAACCCTGCTACTGCAAGGATGGAGTTCATAAGAGAAAGAGAGCTCATTTTAATCCCCCCCTTCATAATCAAACACATCATAGATGCTTTTCTGAAAAACTTCAGCAATGCGGAAAGCCAGCTTTAGGGATGGCATATATTTGTTTTTCTCAATAGAAATTACCGTCTGCCGGCTAACCTGCAGGGCATCTGCCAATTGCTGCTGCGTCCAGCTCCTCTCATTACGCAACTCAATAATATGATTTTTTAGATAAGAATCACCAACTCCCATATTTACCATTCCTTGTTATATATTCTTTTTAATATCATAGTTCCATTTTATTCAAATGTAAAGAGTCCTTTACTTTTTTTTTATAAATACCCTTTTTCCAAAATAAAAAAGCCTATTCCTCCTTATGGATGGAATAGGCCTTTTCATTACCTATACAGACTGGGTCTGCCAATATTGCTTGGCAATCCGCTGTCCTTGATTGATTTTCGCCCATTGCTCATCTTCTGCCAGCTCATTACCACCGTCGCAGGAGGCAAATCCGCATTGATGAGAGAGAAACAGCAGGCCTTTATCAATAATCGTCGCTGCTTCATTCAGCAGTCTGACTACGCGCTCTTCATCATCCAGCGTATTGGTCTTGGAGGACAGCAGGCTGAGTACAATCTCGGTATCCGGCGATCCTTGAAGACAGCGAGAGGCTCAAGCGAACCCGCACGCTCATCATCCCACTCCAGGAAAAAGCGGTCATACTTCAGCTGCCTCAGAAACAGGTTGGCAATCTTAACGTACGAGCCCCCGCCCATGTTACGGGAATCATAATTCCCGGGGGAGTTCGGGTTATCGTCTGCAAAAGCCCCCATAGGCAGTCGTCGAACTGAATGATTTTGCCGCCAAGATCAGCGAATTCCCCCACAAATTCCTTATAGGCCTTAACGAGGCCGGCTTTCAGCTCCTGTCTGTTCTTGTAAATGGCATCCTTGCCGCCAATGTTGTCAGACCAGGAGAGCTCTCCAAAAATATGCGACGGTGATGGAACACACAGCTTCGTTTCACGGTCACCGGCATGCTCGTGGAACTCCTTGAATTTTTTGATAAAATGATGGTTCTTCCCGCTCAGCTCCTTCAAAGCCCCATACAAAATCCAGATGCCACATCGATTTCGAATACTCACCGTCCGTTATTACCGACAGACCGTGCTCAATTTCCTTGTTCACTACATCCTTAATTGACTCAGCCTCGCAAGTCTCATAACCCGCAAAATCCTCATAAAACGGATAGCTGATACCATCCCGGTGCTCGATCTGCATTTTATATTTTAACAGTTCCGACGGCCGTAACAGGCTGCCCACAATTTGAAATTTAAAGGAGGGCAAGTATGAAACGATTGTATAAGGCTGAGCTCCGGTTCTCGCGTAGGTTTGGAGTCTGTTTCTCGCGCTCGTAATGTTATCGGGCATAGGGTTAGGTTCAGGCAGCAGCGACTACTGTATCGTCCATGGCTTATTTCTCGGCGGCAGACGGGCCGGTCATCTCCAAATAAGGTGTAGGACAAGCCAGCTACGGGTTTGTTATGCCAATATTCAATGGCGGTGCAGCAACCTGGAATGATGTATTTTACTTTCTGATGCAATTCTTTTAGCTTTCTATTTCTATCCCCTTCTACCTTCTCTTCAGTCTCCACCCTATTGTAGTATTTTTTTAATAATTCATAAGGTAAATATGAACTTGATTTGGTAATACATTCATCAAGTGATGTCGATATTATATTTCCCTGTAATATTTTCCGAATCGTTACTTCAAGCTCAGAATATACTTCTATTGCTTTCTCTGTTTTTCCTATTGTACTTTTTTGATTCTCAATTAAATATGCCCGGAACTGTTTGTACATCCAAATGGCTACAAGGGATAGTACAATATAAAACATTGCTAACGGCGAGTTTTGAAAGAATGCCTTTATCGCAGATACTAAAAAACTTTCATTCATTTTGATCCCCCTTACATAATTTTCATTTGCGTATCATTACGTATACTGAAATTAGACTGAGTAGTAGACACAGAATATATTGAAAGGAGCGGCCTTAGAAAAGGAGATTGTGTCATATGAAAAGGCATAAGGCAACAACCTATTCCAAACATACGTTACCTGCTCAGGACAACGTTCTTAACCGCGAGTTTCAAGCTACGAAGCCAGAAGAGAAATGGGTAACTGACATTACCTACATCTGGACGAGAGAAGGCTGGTTGTATCTGGCTAGCGTCATGGATCTGTACTCCCGTAAGATTGTGGGATGGCAAATGGGTGAGCGGATGACGAAAGAGCTCGTAATAAGCGCTCTACAGCAGGCCTATGGCCGAGGACGTCCAGACCCTGCATAGTGTATTCAAAAAGGAATTGATCTACCTAAATCGCTATGAAACTAGGGAACAGGCGAAGCAGAGTATTTTCGAGTACATTGAGTTTTTCTACAATACTCGGCGTATTCATTTCTCCATTGATTACCATACTCCCACGGAGTATGAACAGCTTCATCTATACCAGGCTGCTTAATGATCTGTGTCTACTATCTTGACAGAGGTCCAGACAGTGTTCTATAGTTTCAGAGCACTATTAGTTAAAAATCAACATTTTTTTGAGAATATAAAGAAAAGAAGAGGGGTTACAGCTCCCTCTTCCCTTCAACCTTATTGAAACAGCTTATGAATGAGAGCAATGATTAATTCAGCAGTTACGCTGATCACTACGCCCGTTATTAGTTGCTCCAATAAGCTATTCTTTTTGTTTTTGTTCTTCTTACCTTTTTTCATCCGCTACCTCCAGATAATGAAGGCACGTACCGAAACTAGGCAGAACACGTTTTTGTATTCCCTGCTTTAACAGGTTCTACTTTCTCTTGCGAATTATCGCCTTTTTAACTCTTCTTTTTAGATCGGTCCAATGGGGCGATCTTCTCCTCCGCACATAACGCGGCAATTTAAAATTCCTCCGAACTGCTAAGCTACGAGTACAATGCCCGTAGTAGGGAACAGTTTTCACCGCCCCGCTTTATTTTATCCTATATATCCCATATGTTCAACGTATTTCTATTCCTTTTTCATTCTATTATATCTGCCGCATAAAAATAAAGATAAAATACTAAATTCCATAGTTATGAGGAAATAATATCTTATCACATACTCTGTAGTACAAATAAACTCGCAAAAGAGCGTTTATGCACCGTTTCAACCGGAACGTGACCTCCCCTGCTCCTATGGCCCTCATGCTGTAAACACAGGCTCCTGCGAGTTTTTCTCCAAAAAACTTGCCCCTACTTATGGTACCGGTTCACCGCGGTAGCTGTGTAAAAGTACTTAACGCTAGCTATAATTATTCTTTAATTTGAAGTATTGGACAGGTTCATTCTCTCCTTGGCGATAATGTATTTCATTACGATTTGCCAAAAAGGAACTCCTCTACAATTACGCCCGGAAATACTGCTTCACAGTCCCTTTACCTGCTCCAGCCAACACCTCCGCAAAAGCCCCGTTCACCAGCGTAAGCTGCGGCGGCAGATGGCCGCAGTCGATATCGTAAATGACCGGCAGCTCCAGCTCCCCGGCCAGCTCCTCATAGACATCTTCCACGGTGTAATTCTCCATAGGACGGTTAGCTGCGCTCCGGCCGAACATCAGGCCGCTGCAATGGTCGAACCAGCCGGCCAGCTTCATCTGCAGCAGGGATCTGCGCAGATCCGTTACCGACAGCTCACAGTTCTCCAGGTACCACAGGATGGGCTCATTCTGGATGTAATGCTGCCGGAAATGCCGCACATCCCCATACGGCGTGCCGATGAGATGCCGGATTACATCAATACAGCCGCCGAGCAGCCGGCCCTGCATAGTTACGTTCTGATTACCTACAGTCTTCCAGTTGGTGATTTCGGTAAGATTGAACACATGGGGTGAAGGCTCACCGCCTCCCCATTCCAGCTGGTACTGCTGTGAGGAATGCTGAAGTACCGGTTCCCCGCTTGCTGTAGACAGCACGGATTCCCACATAGCTGTCACCGGGTCTGTCTCTTTTCCACGTAAATCAATAAAATTGGTGCCGTGAGCAGTGGCAATGCCTGTCCGGAGAGTAACGGCCAGCAGCAGCACACTGATATCAGAGTAACCGAGAATCCATTTGACCTTCATGTGATCGAAATCTACCTGCTCCAGAATCTCGATCAGCAGCTCCCCGCCCCAAGGCGGGATGATGAGCCCGATGCTGTCATCGGCCATCATGGCATTGAATTCAGCCGCACGCACGCTTGCCGGTGCAGACTTGGCCTTATCCTGCGTCCACGCCGTTGCTCCGCATACCACGCCATAACCCTGCTCCTGCAGCCGGCTGCAGGCTAGCTCGAGCAGTTCACGCAGTTCCTCCCCTACTCCCGATGAAGGAGCTGTCACACCTATAACTGCTTCTGCTTCTAATGACGGATATCTGATCATTTTTGCGTATCCTCCTTAATCCTAATAAAAAGTGATACCCAAACCATAAGCAGTTTGAATATC
The DNA here is from genome assembly GCF_037963255.1 of Paenibacillus sp. FSL H8-0259. NCBI lineage: Bacteria > Bacillati > Bacillota > Bacilli > Caryophanales > Paenibacillaceae > Paenibacillus > Paenibacillus sp. FSL H8-0259. The sequence goes on along the minus strand of NZ_CP150147.1, from coordinate 352,122 downwards.
ACCTATTATGAATATCTCTTATATGTTTGTGTATGTCATTTATCTATTGGATCGTGTATTTATCGTTGTTCCACCTTATATCCTTATCCCTCAGGTTCCCGGCTTATCACGGCTAATCTCCAGAATATCCAGGAAAAAGACGAAGATCGGAATGCCGAGAATCAGTCCCCATACGCCGATATAATGCTCGGAGAACAGCAGCACGATGAAGGTGTAGAACATTGGAAGGTTCATTTTGGAGGACATCAGCTTAGGGTTGAGGAAGTAGCCTTCCATGACATGCAGCACGGCAATCATAGCCAGTATGTAGATCGTCATCACCAGTCCGCCGGTATTGTAGCCGATGATGCATAGCGGAATAAGCGAAATGACAAAGCCGACCACTGGAATCAGGCTGAGCATGAAGATCATAATGGCGAGCGCAAAGAGATACGGGAAGGGTTCGAAAAAGAAACCCATGATCCATAACCCGACAACCGTGAACAAAGTATTGAACAGCGCAATCAGGATCTGGGCTTCAATGACTTTACCGAAGGAGGCTATGAATTTCCTGCCGAAATACTCAAGCTCTACATAGAACCAGGAGATCTTGCTGTCTCTCAGGCGGGAGGTGAAGCTGACAATTCTGTTCTTCTCCAGGATGAAGACAAGGCTCAGAATCGTTGACAGGACGAACGTAGTTCCCCAGTCACTGATTTTGAACACGTATTCAATGCCTTGATTCAAATAGCTCTGGTAGTTCAATTCCTTAACCATGCTGAATAAATACTGCATAATCTCGTTCTGTGGGATGTCGTCAGAGGTTAGTGTTCCGAGAAACGCGGTTAATTGCTTAATCTGCGAGAAGACCTTGGGCAGATATTTGACAAGGGCCAGTACGATCATAGTGATGAGCGCTAAGTATAAAATAATAATGATTACCTTGCTGTTCACCTTGACATATTTGCCGATTCTTTTGCTCAAAAGCACCTGAAAGCTGTTCATTACATAAGCAATCAGGAACGTAAGCAGCACCAGATTCAGCATGTCTCTAATACTGTACAGCAGCAGTCCAATCAGTGCCAGAATTAAAAAGCGGCGGACTGTTAAATTTGCAAAGTAACGCTTGAATACATCCATTGTTTCCTTGTTCCTCTCCATTCGCAGGCGATTAGGACCTTTAGTTATAGTGTACCGTAACGAAAACAATTATAGCAACTTCGGCAGAGTCAAAAATACGCGAAAAAACAAACTTTATGTCATCTTGCCAGAACATCGGCTGCTTTATGCTATAATGTGTGCGAAATCATGAAGGTAGAAGCAATTTAATTCCAAATCAATGGAGGCTGTATCCCTTATGGGCAAAATCATCTGCATCACCGGAGCATCATCCGGCATCGGCCTGGCGTCCGCGCTGAAGTTTGCACAGGAAGGCTGGACGGTCTACGCCGGCACCCGCCATCTGGAGCGCGATCAGGAATTGTACCGCAATGTGGACAATCTGCAGTTCGTAGAACTGGAGGTTACGCAGCCGGACAGCATTCAGCGGGTTATCGACCAGATTGACCAGGAGCACGGTACGCTGGATGTACTGTTCTGCAATGCCGGGTTCGGCTATCTCCGGGCGCTTGGACAAGCTCCATTCACTGATATCGAGCGCATATTCGATACTAATGTGTACGGGGTTATGCATACGATCCGGGCTGCACTGCCCCTGCTGCGCAAGACCGGCTACGGCCATATTGTGGCTACGTCCAGTGTCGGCGGGCTCATTGGACAACCGATGAACGAGATCTACTGCGCCAGTAAATTCGCGGTGGAGGGACTGCTTGAGAGTCTGGCTACCTATTACAAGCCGCAATTCAATATCGACATTACCCTGCTTGAGCCTGGCGCCATCGCTACAGAATTCAATAAGACCGTCCTTGGGCATGTAGCAGACACCGGCGGCATCCTTGACGATGAATACAAGCCGATTCTTGATGCCTACACAGGGACCTTCCTGAAAAGGAATGTAGAACCGCAGACTGCAGAGTCCGTAGCAGACGTTATGTGGGATCTGGTCCAGCTGGAGACCAAGCCGCTGCGCCTGCGCACCTCCGAACGGGCCGAAGAATTCGTCTCCCGCAAGGTCAGTACAGACCCTACCGGACTTGACGGTGTACTTCATATTCGAAAAATCCAGCTGGATATGTAACTGCAGCGTCAGTCTTCCGCTTCTCCGGCCAGCTCCTTCGCGATCAGCTCCTGATTGCTGCGGTGGAAGTTGGACATATTGCGCGGGAACGCACAGCCTTCGATCAGAGCATCAACCGTTTCCTGGATGCCTGAAGCTACAGCCGTACGCATGTTGTGGATATACTTCAGGCTCTCTTCCCTGCGCCGCTCCAGTTCTACGCTGCTGTCCGTTGCCTCCCCGTGTCCGGGGACCAGCAGCGTGAACGGGTGCCGGGCCAATATCTGCTCCAGCTTGCCGAGCGTTGCTTCGTAAGCCAGACTGCTGTCGTAGATATAGGGGAACTCCACGTCAGACAAGTAGTCTCCGGCAATGAACAGCCCGGCAGACTCCACTATAGTAAATAGCCCATCATCCGTATGGCCCGGCGCAGCATATCCCGTCAGCTTCAAATCCCCGAATACCAGCGTTTGCCCATCCTGCTCCATCACATGATCCACCAGCGGATACGTGATTTCATAGTCTCTCCTGAGATAATAACTATCTTCGAATGCCCGGATCTGTTCAAGAATATCTTCGCGTTCCCCGGCGCTTTTGTCCGCGAATGCCCTGCTTGCGATGACTTCAGCTTCCCTGAAGGCCCCATATCCGATAATATGATCGAAATCAGAATGAGTGAATAACAGGAACAGCCTTCTCGCGCCAAGGATGTTGTCTACATATCGCCGGATTTCCTCCACCTCACGGGGCAGCCAGCAGGGATCGGTTACCAGCACACAATCGTCCGTCTCCATAACAAGTGAATTCGTCATGTACAGATCACTTTGGAACAGAGTGACAGGGCCACGCTTCCATCTAAACATCAAATACCTCCCAAGGGTCGATACCCCCGCATTATAGTTTACGATTCTTATCCTACGACTATTCTACATCTAGTGTTTCGGTTGAAAAAGGGCGTTGTTACTCAACAAACGAAAGAAAAGTAGATGTATCCACCTTCTTTAGTACGCTTCGCATATCAATATTATGAAATCCTTATATTTCTTTACAATATATTTATTTACATTTTCCAGAAACTGGAGTAGTATACACCTGTACTTAAAATACCATTTTTTAGGAGTCAATTAATTTAAAGTGAAATCGATTTTTTTACCATTACTGTGTGGAGTGTTTTTCCTAACTAGCGCTACGGCTTCAATGGCCGCACCTGGTAACAATTCAGAAGGAAGTGTCGCAGCGAAAAATGCTCCATATGTATCCACAACCACCACTGAGTTAAAGACGGCGTATCGGGTCAGGTGACGGACACCAAAACTTATGTACTGCAGCCAGGGATGGAATCCTATGGTAAAATATACACAGATAATACAAAAACCGATGTCATCACAACGAAAACCGATGGAACTGTATATCTAAATAATGTTAAAATTGAAGACACGCAAATTAAAACAAGTCCAAGTTCAGGCGGAATTCAAATACTTGAAGCAGGGGGCGATAAGGGGTCTTGTTATTACGATAACTATTCTTCTACCGCTGGTGGTACTTTTTATGCAGCAACTTACCAACATTATGACTATGGTCCAACTGGAAGTAACGTAAGTAAGTAGTTTTCGCAATCTAATTCACAAGCATCGGACTATAAAATGTATGTTAATTCTTTTTCTGGATCTCTAAGCTCGTTGAAAGCTTTTCAGTATGCAGCTAAAGCGGCTGGAATTGCTGTAGTTATTTCTTTAGCTGCAATTCCAGGACTTATTGCATCGGCTCCAGCTTTTGCTGCTACAATTTGGGGGGTTTATAATTCAAACAAGGATTGTGACTCCGCTATAAATAATGCTTATCAAACATTATCGGCTATGTAATTGACCTAGAACCAGCGAAGTGACAATGAAGGGGGTTCGCCAAATTAGGTTCCACCTTCATTGGATTCTCCAATTGCTCTAACAGTTCCTGAATGGTATGCGCCGGAACTATACAAGCTTGGTGATAAACTAGCTAGTATAATTACAAAGCAGAAGGGAATTTTCGGTGGAACAAACGGTTTACTATGTGACTATTTTATGTGTTAATTCTGTTGGTTTGATTTATGTTATTTATAATTGGATTAAATATAGATTTACCAAAAAGAAAGATATAAACTCGTTTATGCTTTTTTTATTGAATTTTTTCACTCCAATGATTCCATGGGTAGTAAAACTTGAAGACGTAAATATGAATCTTTTGCTCCTGTTTATATTTTTAAATTTTTCCTTTTTCTTAATAAATCTCAAGATAAACAAAAATTAGAATAAAAAAGCACTTTATTGTTGCTCAAGTCTTTACGGTGAAATTTCACCGTAAACGACTTGAGCTTTTCATTTTGTATAAAAAATAGATAGCCTCATTCAAAAAAACAGTCGTGAAGGAACTGCGTGAATTCACTTCGCGATTTAACCAGTACTTTCATAATCGATATTTCGATTCAGTTTTGTACGAAGAAATGAAAACTTAACTAGTGCCCCTTCCGTGATCATAGTTGGGAAAACGGGTAATTATACGTAAATCCAACTCTCTCGAGGTGAGCGGCATGACTATTTTTGTTCGTGATTTAACTCAGGAAGAAGGCAACCGCCTTCTGCGGATTGCCCGCAAAGGAGCCGATCCGGTTCAGGTCCGTCGAGCTTTGCTTATTCTGGCCTCTGCTCAAAAAATGAAAGTCCCTGAAATCAGCCGGCTTTAACTGCTTTCCTCTTCCTTCACAGTTTGCGTCAACCATCCATCACAAACGGTTTTATCAAAACTTCTGTTTATATTCTTTGAAATCAAATTTCCCGGTTTCCCGATCAACAGCGACAGACCAGTATCTTTTATGAAATGCCCCACAGTTTCTGTATTCATCATGCAAAAAGCCCTCCGGCACAAAGCCGAAGGGCTAATTCTTAACATACACATAATTATGCAGCTTGTCTCTGCTGCTCAGCTCCGCTGTTACCGCTGGATCGGCTCGATCCGGTAAGTAGCGTTGCCGCCATCTGCGGCTGATCCGCCGCCGGTAATCTGCCAGCCGAAGGATAATACATCCTCCAGCCGTTGCTTCTGTGATTCCGATAACACCGCTTCGACTGCTTCGCGGCCTTCCTCCAGCTCCAGCTTCGGCTGGGTGCGGAGTGCAACGGCAATCCAGCTGCGGATGCCGCGGATCGTGTTGTATTTGATCTGGTAGCCTTCGGTCACGGCCTGACGGAACAGCTTCGGCTGTTCACCAGCCAGCGTAGACAGCTGCCCGTAATCGAACTCGTATTCACTCTCGTCGGCAGGCAGATCCCCTTCGGCAACCCGCCGCAGTAGTTCTTCATCGGACCAGCCCAGAGAACGCAGCGATTCCACCAGCAGGGCGTCCCATTGCGATAACTTTACCTTGTTCTTCGTTTCTGTCATTATAGATCCTCCTTATCCACATAAGTGCTCATATCCTGATCATTTGATCATTGCTCAGACATTACCTGAATTCAATCCGTAAAGTCACCAGCCACATAATGCCCCGGGCTCACTTCCCGCAGTATGGCGGCTGCTTCATCCCCGCGCGTTACCGAGTAGGCATCCAGCCGGATTCGCTGGCCGGCCTTCAGCGGGTCGGTCTCCAGGATGGAAGACAGCAGCGCCTTGGTATACGGATGCTGCGGATTGTCATACAGCTCATCGCTCTCCGCAACCTCAACGAGGCGGCCGCCGTACATCACGCCAATCCGGTCGGAGATATGCCGGACCATCGACAGGTCATGGGCAATGAACAGATAGGTCAGTCCGAATTCGGACTGCAGATCCTCCAGCATATTGACGACCTGGGCCTGCACGGAGACATCCAGCGCCGAGATTGGCTCGTCGCAGACGACGAACTCGGGCCGGACCGACAGCGCCCGGGCGATGGAGATCCGCTGGCGTTGCCCGCCGCTGAACTCATGCGGGAAGCGGAAGAGATGCTCTCTCTTCAGACCAACCTTCTCCAGCAGCTCCGCCACGGCTTCCTTGCGTTCTTCACCTGGGTAGAGTCCATGGATACGCATCGGCTCACTGATCAATTCCAGCACATTCAGGCTGGGGTTCAGTGAAGAGTACGGGTCCTGAAAAATCGACTGAATCCGTCTGCGGAACGGCTTCAGCCCTTTCTCGCCCAGCTTGCCCAGCGGCTGCCCGTCATAGAATACCTCGCCGTCCGTATAATCGTACAGGCGGAGCAGACAGCGGCCAACCGTTGACTTGCCGCTCCCGGATTCACCCACCAGTCCGAAGGTCTCGCCCTGGCGGATCTGGAAGCTGACGCCGTCCACGGCCTTAAGCACAGCCGTATCGCGCCCGCGTATATCCTTGCCCTTGGAGAAATGCTTCTTCAGATTGTTCACATCTACGAGCACCTTGCTCTCACTCACCGGAATCCCTCCCCACTGTAACTGCCGCCTGCTGCTCTGCGCCTTCGGCCAGCCAGCACATCGAGCGGTGGCCAGGTGCAAGTTCTACTACCGGCGGACGTTCACTGCAGCGGGCAAAAGCATGCGGGCAGCGGTCCATAAACGGGCAGCCGGGCGGCGGATTCAGCAGATCGGGCGGTGTGCCTTCAATCGGAATCAGCCGCTCCCGCGATCCGCCGCCGCGCTTCGGAATGGAACGCAGCAGCCCTTGCGTATACGGATGCTGGGGACGATAGAAGATGTCCTCCACCGTGCCCTCCTCCATAACAAGTCCGCCGTACATCACAATGACCCGTGTACAGACCTGAGCCACGACACCAAGGTCATGGGTGATCAGCGCTACCGCTGTATCCGACCGTTCTTTCAGCTCCTTGAACAGATCCAGAATCTGCGCCTGGATGGTTGCATCCAGCGCTGTGGTCGGCTCATCGGCAATCAGCAGCTCCGGCTGGCAGGAGAGCGCCATCGCGATCATGACCCGCTGGCGCATGCCTCCGCTGAATTCATGCGGATACTGCTTCAGGCGCTGCTCCGGATCACGTATGCCAACCTGGCGGAGGATTTCCGCCGCCTCGGCATACGCCTCCGCTTTATTGAGTCCGCGGTGTCTGCGGATAACTTCGGTTAATTGCTGGCCTATTCTTTTGACCGGATTCAGCGAGGTCATCGGGTCCTGAAAGACCATCGCGATCCGGTTCCCGCGCAGGGTCCGCCACTGCTTCTCCGTGAGTCCCTTCAGACTCTCGCCGCGAAACTCCAGTTTCCCGGCAGTCATGCGGCCCGGCGGCGTGATCAGGGACATGACCGCCTTGGCGGTAACGCTTTTGCCGCTGCCGGATTCTCCGACAATCCCCACCGTTTCACCGGCATCTATATGGAAGCTAACGCCGCGGACGGCCTGATTCTCGCCGTCCCGGGTAGCAAATGAAACCTGCAAATTCTCAACAGTCAGCAGCCGTTCAGTCATGATGTTCCACTCTCCTATCTCCGGATCAGCTTTGGTTCAAAGCCGACCCGCAAAATGTCACCCAGCACATTGAAGCTCAGAACGGTCAGCAGGATCATCAGCCCCGGGAACAGTGCCAGATAAGGCGCCTCTGCAATATACCCCTGCGCGCTGTTCAGCATGCTGCCCCAGGTAGCGTTCGGCGGCTGTACCCCGAAACCGAGGAAGCTCAGCGACGATTCCATCATAATGGCCGACGCAATATTATTCGTCGCGCCGACGATAATCACCGGCACCAGTCCCGGAAGGATATGCCGCCAGATCATACCGAAGGAGCTTTGGCCGGAAGCCTTGGCGTACAGCACATATTCGCGTTCCTTGATCGTAAGGGTCTCCGCGCGGACGACACGGGCTACGTTCATCCACATTAATAAGGCAATAATAATAATCAGGTTGCCGATGCTCGGCTTCAGGTAGACGCTGAGCAGCAGCAGGATCAGGAAGGACGGAATGGACATGATGATATCCAGCATCCGCATCAGCAGATTATCCAGCCAGCCGCCGAAGTATCCGCTGATCACACCAACCATCACACCCACGAAGGTAGCCACGATCATGGAAGCAAACCCGACCAGCAGCGAGACACGGCCGCCATATAGCGCTCTGGACAGATAATCGCGTCCATAGTCATCCGTTCCGAACAGATGTCCGGCGCCGGGCTTGGTGAGGCGGGCCATGGCATCCATGGCATTCGGATCATATCCGGACAGGAAGGCAAAGATGGCCCCCAGCGTAAAGATAGCCAATACAGCAAGAGCAGCGACACCCAGACCGTTCGTAAACAGCTCTGATTGTAGATTTTTCCATTTACTGCGATTCATGAGGTCACCCCTTTAATTTAATTCGCGGATCGACAAAGCTGTAGAGAATATCTGCCACCATATTACCGAGGATCAGCATTAAGGAAGAAAATAAGGTGATCCCCATAATGACGGGATAATCCATTCCCTTAACCGCCGTCATCCCCAGCGACCCGATGCCCGGCCAGGAGAATACCGTCTCGGTGACAATAGCACCGGCCACCAGATCCCCCATCGACATCCCCAGCAGGGTAATGACCGGCAGCAGCACATGCTTCAGGACATGACGGAACAGGATTGTCGATTTCTTCGAGCCAAAAGCGTACTGGATCTGCACATATTCCTCTTTCAGCTGACCAATGGTGCTGGAGCGGATATAACGCACATATCCGGCCAGGAAGCCGAAGGCCAGCACCGAGCAAGGCAAGATCCCGTGCTTCAGTACATCCAGCGGCGATTCCACGCCAATCGTGCGCATCCCCATACTCGGCAGCAGATGCAGCTTAATGGCGAACAGATACATCAGCAGGATCGCCAGCCAGAATAACGGAATGGAGATCCCTACATAGGAAATAAAGTTAATCAGCTTGTCTGCCCAGCGGTTGCGGTTCGCACCGGCCACGAGGCCTAGCGGAATCGCCAGAATCACCGCCAGCGCAATGGCGCTGCCCATCAGACCGGCTGTAGCCGGCAGACGTTCCAGAATCTGTCCCAGCACCGGCTGGTGATTGATCAGGGAATATCCGAAGTTGCCCTGCACCATTTCCTTGATCCAGATGAAATATTGAATATAGGCGGGCTTATCCAGCCCCAGATTATGGCGGATACGCTCAATATCATCGGCATGCATATTGGGCGTAACGAAAGACAGCACCGGGTCACCCGGAGCCAGCTTGATCATTGTAAAACACACTACGGATACAAAAAACAGCATCGGCAGTGTTTGCAGCAACCTTCGGACGATGAGTTGTCTCATACGCAGCTTCTCCCAGCTCTTGACAGGCAAAAAATAAGCTGGAGAACCCAGCTTATTTTTTTGCCGTGCTTTATTTTTTGGGGCAGATTATTTCTGGTAGATCTTGGACAGATCTTCGAAGATAACGACCGGCTTCAATACAGCTTCATCAATGCCGCCGTAGTTCTTCGATACAGCTACAACTGTTTTAGTATAAGCGATCGGGTAGATCGGTGCATCTTCAGCGACAAGCTCCTGCGCTTTCTTGTAGATCTCTGCGCGTTTTGCCGGATCAGCTTCGCCTGCACCGTCATTCATCAGCTTATCAACTTCGCTGTTCGAATAATGCGAGTAGTTGGAAGAGCTGCCCGATGTGAACAGGATACGGTAAGCATCGGGATCATATCCCATGATATAACCGGTCAATGCCAGTTCGTAGTCGGTAGATTTCAGATCAATGAACTTCTGCACCCAGGCCGAGGAGTCCATGTTCTGCAGTTCCACTTCCACGCCGACAGCCTTCAGCTTCTGCTGCACATACAGCGAGATTGCTTCCTGTGCCTTGTTACCGCTCTGTACAATGTAACGAAGCTTCAGGTTGCTCTCTCCGGCAGACGCCAGAAGTTCCTTAGCCTTAGCGGCATCATTGTCAAAACTAGTTACTTCATTCGTGAAATACAGCGCGTCCGGAGTCAGGAATGACTTCGCCGGGTCAGCATATTCACTGGAAGTGTACGCTGTCTGGATCAGCTCATCGCGGCTGAGGGCCAGGGACAGGGCTTGACGGACTTCTTTTTTGGCGAGGGCGCCGGTATCACTGTTCGCATTGAACATCAGATAAGCCAGACGGCCTTCGCTATAAGGCAGAATTTCGAAATTGTTCGTTGCCTGAATGGTAGCTACATCCTTAGGATCAAGATACTGCACGTTGATCTCGCCGTTCTGCAGGGCAAGGTTCGCAGCATTGGTATCCTTGGCAATCCGGTAAGTTACAGAATCCAGATGCGGTTTGCCGCCGAAGTAGTTATCGAAGCGTTCCAGTGTCAGGTACTCACCGGCTTTGTATTCTTTGAATTTGAAGGGACCGGAACCTACTGGAGAAGCGTTCTTGGTGCTCTTCTCAATGTCGGTTTCATTCTCAAAAATATGCTTTGGAATCGGGAATACCTGTACCAGTGTCGCTTCAAAAGCCGGGCTGACCTGCGGAAGCTGGAAGTCAACAGTCAGATCATCCACTTTAACCGCTTTGATGGCTTGGTCGCCGATCAGGAAGTTGGCTCTCAGGAAGCTGTTCTGCTTCTCGTCGAGAATGCTGTCAATGGTGAACACGATATCATCCGCCGTAAGCTTCTCTCCGTCATGCCAGGTAAGTCCATCCTTAAGCTTCAGTGTGTAAGTAAGATTATCCTCCGAAGGTGTCAGGCTCTCTGCCAGGTAGAAGGTCTTCTCCCCGTTATTCACCTGGAACAGCGGAGCATACAGTGCCTGGTCAATCGTCAGACTGACACGGTCACCCGCATAGTTCGGATTAAGTACAACCGGATCAGAAGCGACCCCTATAATCAAGCTTCCGCCATCCTTCGGTTCGCTGGCAGCAGGCTGCTGCGTTTCCGCCGGTGTCTGGCTTGCACCCGCATTTGTCGATGCCGCGTTATTTCCATTAGAGCATGCACTAATCATTAGTGTTAGTAGAACTAGAATGACAACCCCTGATATCCCTTTACGCATTATCTCTCTCCTCCATGTCTATGAGCAATCTCACTCGTTGTGAAAGTTATTATATATCGGAATAGTCGGGATTACAATGTATTAATTTACCACCTGTGAAAGATTGAACAACCGCCTGCTGTTACAGCTGAGGAATACCGGCATCCCATACGCTGATCTCCTGTATGATATCCCCGCGCCGCAAGGCATCCGCATGCTCCATCCCCTCTATTACTCTGCCGAACACCGTATGCCAGCCGTCAAGATAATCGAACGCATCGTAGCAGATAAAAAACTGGCAGGAGCCCGTGCCCGGCCCGAAATGGGCCATGGATAACGCCCCGCGCACATGTTTATGCGGATTGCCTTGCGTTTCACAGGCGATTTTGTCCGTGCCGCCCCGGCCGGTACCCTCCGGACAGCCTCCCTGGGCGACAAAGCCGCGGACAACGCGCTGAAAAGTCAGACCGTTGTAGAAGCCGCTGTTCGCGAGCTTTTCAAAATTGGCTACGGTTCCGGGGGCCTCCTGGTCAAATAATTCGAGCCGGATCTCTTGTCCTTGCTCCAGTCTTATTAGAGCCAGCTTCATAAGGTCTCCTCCGCCTCTCCGGCTGCAGTGCCTGCGGGAACGCCGATATGAGCCACGGTCTTGGCCGCTTGCTCAGGCGCATAGATCTCCTGTACATCCTCGTCCAGCAGCGGCCGGAGTTCTCCATCCGCAGTATGCAGAAAAACCCCGGCGCGCGGATTCATCGCCAGGAGCAGGTTGATTAATTGCTGTACTTTTAACGGTGACTTGTCCATCCTCTCACTCCTGTCCTGCAGTCTGCAGAATGTCTATACCTGTCTATGCGGTATTGTACAACAGCTCTCAGGCAGACACCAATCCATATATTTCCTCTCAGGTCTCTATTTTTTGAAAAACCGGGATTAGTCCCGTACTTCTCTAAATATATTGAATACATATAATTCATATCATCTATTTGCGAATCCAAGGGGATGTTCTATTAATGTTGATCTTATCCTGGAGTGGCCTGCTATGAATGAGACCCGAACCCGGGTTCTGCTGGGCAGCCCGATCCATCAAAAACCGGCTATTCTCGAGCAGTTTCTGAACTCTCTGCTGCGTCTGAACCTAACCAATATTGAGCTGCATTTCTATCTGATTGATGACAACCCGGACGAAGCTTCGAGTCAGCTGCTGCAGCAGTTCACCCAGAGCGGCAGAACGGTCTTCCTGCAATCCTCAGGGTTTCATGATGCTTATATCCGCGATGATACGACCCATTTCTGGAATTCCAATCTGGTCTGGAAGGTGGCCGGGTTCAAGAACCTGATGATCCGGCGGGCTGAAGCCTTCGGCTATGATTATCTGTTCCTGATCGACTCCGATCTAATCCTTCATCCGGATACGCTGCTGCATCTGATCCATACGGGCAAGGACATTATCTCCGAGGTGTTCTGGACCCAGTGGCAGCCGGGTACTCTGCTGCAGCCGCAGGTCTGGATGCATGACGAATACAACCAGTGGGAGGTGCTCCCGGGAGAGCAGCTCCCGCCTGAAGAGATCAACCGCCGCTTCCACGCCTTCCTGATGAAGATGCAGCAGCCGGGAATCTATGAAGTCGGCGGGCTCGGCGCCTGCACCCTGATCAGCAGCCGGGCCATCGCTTCCGGTGCCAGCTACGACCGGATTCACAACATCTCCTACTGGGGAGAAGACCGCCATTTCTGCATCCGTGCAGCGGCGCTTGGCATTCCGCTGTATGTCGACACCCACTACCCGGCGCTGCATCTCTACAGGGACAGCGACCTGCTCAAGGTGCCGGAGTTCATCCGGCAGACTTCGGGCGCGGAGGCTGGAGCTGGGCTGGAGTCGCCGGAGACGGGGCGATGTGACGGGGAATCGGAGCGGGATGCGCGGTATAGGGCGGAGCTTGAGCGGGAAGGGAAGGGCGAAGCGAACACAAGGCCGGATGGGTGGCACGAGGCGAAGCGGAGCGATGCCGAGTTAAATGAGGCAGAGCTAGGGCCCGAGGCGCGGAATGCGCCGGGGGCGGGACGGGGCGATGCGGAGACTGCGCGGGAATGGCGGAGTGACGCGGAGCTTGAGCGGGATCGACAGCTCGCGGCGGGCGCTCAGGCCGGCGGCGAGGAAACCGCTGCGCGCGAGGTTGCGCCTTCGGACAGCGGCGGCGCGGCGGACGGTTCAGACATGCAGAGCGCTGCCGATGCAGCGCCCGTGGATAAAAGAGCGCTGGATGCGAGCGCGGAGTGGGATGCGCTGTGGACCGAGGCGGAGGCCCGGCGGCGCTTGTCCAAGGAGCCGCTGCCAGAGGGCGGCGGCGAGATCCCGCTGCCGGGCGCCGGACTGGCGGCGGGCGCTGATGCGGCGGCGGACGGAGGCGCTGACGCGGCAGACGGTGCAGTTGCAGCAGGGCGGGGCGCTGAGCATGAAGCGGCGACCGGCTTCTCCGGAGCGGCGGCTAATTCAGCAGCTGTCCGGCGGCCCAAGCTGACGCTTACGATGATCGTCAAGAATGAGGGCTCGCGGTTTCTGCGGCAGGTTCTGCAGGAGCACCGCAAATATATCGATGAAGCTGTCGTTATCGACGACGGCAGCACGGATAACACAGCGGATATCTGCCGGGAGGTGCTTCAGGGCATTCCGCTGCATCTGATACGCAACAACGTCTCTAGATTCAGCAATGAATCCGAGCTGCGCCAGCAGCAGTGGGAGGCGGTCCTTCAGACGAATCCGGAGTGGATTCTGAGTCTGGATGCGGATGAGATTTTCGAGGCCGGATTCCCGGAAGAGGTGGATGCCTTGCTGCGTTCGGACAATTGCGACTTGTTCTGCTTCCGGCTCTACGATTTCTGGGACGATACTCATTACCGAGAGGATATGTACTGGCGGTCCCATCAGAGCTACCGGCCGTTCCTGCTCCGCTACCGGGAGGACTTCACTTATCTCTGGAACGATCTGCCGCAGCATTGCGGGCGGCTGCCGGAGAATATTTTCGAGCTGTCCCATCAGTTAAGCAATCTGCGGCTGAAGCATCTCGGCTGGTCGAAACCGGAATACCGGCTGGAGAAATATCTGCGCTATATGCTGCTGGACCCGGACGGCCAATACGGCTGGAAGGAACAATACCTGTCTATCCTCGACCAGCATCCCCATCTGATGCCCTGGAGCGAGTAGGCGGCGGGGATAGTAGAGCTTAGAGCTTCTATATAAACCACACTTAGGATTTCGGACAAACAAGTAACCAATAATCGCTTAACCGCTGCTGAGGCAGTGCTCCTGCCTTGCGGCTAATTGGACTTTGAAGTTCATTCTGTATGGGGCGGGTATACAGGTAACAGGTATAAATGTTGTAAATATTACAACCCGGATTCATAAATAACTGTTTATGCGGGAAGATTGTTGTATGAAATACAATAATCCTTTCAGTTAGCCGCTTGCAGAAGATGAAATGCTGCATTTCCTGCAACAATTCTCGATTTCGGCTGATTTATTGAAGAAAATGTTGTATTTTCTGCAGGATTTAAGTCGAACGTCACAAGAAAAGCGTCCAGCCTTAAGGCGGAACGCTTTTTTCTTTGCGGATTGCAGTTGGTGCCTTACGGAGGCATCGGCCGGGTCAGTTTACATTTTACAGCGAGCCAACCGTCTTCGCAGATTCCGGTTTCACTATAGTAACAGTCAGCTCACCCTCGGCTTCGTCAACCGTCATCACTGAGCCTTCCTCTGCTTCTCCGGCGATCAGCGCACGCGCCACCCGGGTCTCCAGGCTGCGCTGGATGAACCGCTTGAGCGGTCTTGCGCCGTACACGGAATCAAAGCCTTCCTCGGCAATGAAGCGGACGGCCTTGTCGCTCAGCGTAAGGCCGATGCCCCGCTCTGCCAGGCGCAGACGGAGACCGTTCACCAGCTTAACCACGATCTGCTGGGTTTCGCCTAGCGTCAGCGGTTTGAACATCACGATATCGTCCACCCGGTTAAGAAACTCTGGGCGGAAATGGCCGCTCAGCTCCTTCATCACCCGGTCCTTAACCGCTTCGGTCAGCTCACCGTTGTCATCGGTGCCCTGAATCAGATGCGGCGAGCCGATATTGGAGGTCATAATGATGATGGTGTTCTTGAAATCGACCACCCGGCCCTGCGAGTCGGTCAGCCGCCCGTCATCCAGCAGCTGCAGGAGAATGTTGAACACATCCGGATGGGCCTTCTCCACCTCGTCCAGCAGCACAACAGTGTATGGCTGGCGGCGCACCGCTTCGGTCAGCTGGCCGCCTTCTTCATAGCCGACATATCCCGGGGGAGCACCCACAAGGCGGGAGACACTGTGCTTCTCCATGTACTCCGACATGTCAATACGGATCATGCCGTCCTCGCGGTCAAACAGCGATACGGCCAGCGCTTTGGCCAGCTCGGTCTTACCGACACCGGTCGGCCCCAGGAACAGGAACGAACCGATGGGGCGGTTTGGGTCCTTGATGCCTGCTCTTGCCCGGAGCACAGCATCCGCCACCAGCCGGACGGCCTCATCCTGGCCGACTACCCGTTCATGCAGCGTATCCTCGAGCCGCAGCAGCTTATCCCGCTCGCCTTCCACGAGGCGGCTGACCGGGACGCCGGTCCAGCGCGAGACGATGTCGGCGATCTCCTCTTCCGTCACGGCCTCACGCAGCAGCCGGGTCTCCTGATCCTGCTGCGCGGCTTCCTCTGCGGCCTTCAGCTGCCGCTCCAGATCAGGAATTATGCCGTAGCTCAGCTCGGCGGACTTGTTCAGATCATAGATCTCCTGTGCATCGACCAGATCCTTGCGTGCCTGCTCTAACCGCTTCTTCAGCTCGCGGATGCCCTGGATCGCCGACTTTTCCTTCTCCCAGCGGACGGTCATGCCCAGATGCTTCTCCTTGAGGTCGGCCAGCTCCCGCTGCAGGATTTCCAGACGGCGCGCGCTGGCATCGTCGGTTTCCTTTTTGAGCGCGGCTTCTTCAATCTCCATCTGCATCAGGCGGCGGGTCACCTCATCCATCTCACCGGGCATGGAATCAATCTCCGTGCGGATCATCGCGCAGGCTTCATCCACCAGGTCAATCGCCTTATCCGGCAGGAACCGGTCCGTAATATAGCGGTTCGACAGGACACCGGCCGCGACGAGGGCGCTGTCATGGATCTTGACTCCGTGATGCACCTCGAAGCGTTCCTTGAGACCGCGCAGAATGGAGATGGTATCCTCGACATCCGGCTCGCTGACCAGCACCTGCTGGAAGCGGCGTTCCAGCGCCGGGTCCTTCTCGATATATTTGCGGTACTCATCCAGCGTCGTCGCCCCGATACAATGCAGCTCACCCCGGGCCAGCATCGGCTTCAGCATGTTGCCCGCGTCCATGGCCCCTTCGGTCTTACCGGCACCGACAATCGTATGCAGCTCATCAATGAACAGGATGATCCGGCCGTCACTTTCGCGGATTTCCTTCAGTACGGCCTGCAGCCGCTCCTCGAATTCCCCGCGGTATTTGGCTCCGGCAATCAGTGCGCTCATATCCAGCGAGAAAATCGTCTTGTCCTTCAGCCCCTCCGGCACATCCCGGCGGACAATCCGGTGGGCCAGCCCTTCCACAATCGCTGTTTTCCCTACACCGGGTTCGCCGATCAGTACGGGGTTGTTTTTGGTTTTGCGGGAGAGGATACGGATGACCCGGCGGATCTCCGCATCCCGTCCGATCACGGGATCAACCTTGCCCGCCCGCACCTCGGCCACCAGATCACGGCCGTATTTCTCCAGCACCTCATAGGTGGCCTCCGGCTCCCGGCTCGTCACCCGCTGGTGTCCGCGGATCTCGGCCAGCACCCCAAGCAGCTTCTCCCGGGTAACGCCCCGGCCCGTGAACAGCCCGCGCAGCTCGCGGTTCCCGCTGCCGGAGTCCGAGACCATCGCCAGCACAGCATGCTCTACGGCCACGAATTCGTCCTGCATCTTGGCCGCTTCCTTCTCGGCCTGCTCCAGCATGGCGATCAGCGCAGGCGAGGCATACCGCCGCATCGTGCCCGCTCCGCTTCCGCTTACGCTGGGCTTCCGCTGAAGCAGCACCTCCGTACCCTGCAGCAGCTCGGCTGCAGGAATATTCATCTTCTGCAGCAGCCGCGGCAGCAGGCCCTCATGCTGCTGAAGCAGTGCCTTCAGCAGATGAAGATTATCAATCTCCTGATGTCCGCTGGCCGCAGCCAGGGACTGGGCCTCTGCGACGGCTTCCTGCAGCTTCTGTGTAAGCTTGTTGAAATCCATAAGATCATCGCCTTTCCGTAAAATTATGCCGCTGCAGCCCCAGCTGCAGCATTCCATATGTCAGTCAGCCGGATAACCGACGTTATATATTCATCATTACCCCGTTGTCGCTCTGCGCCGCTGTGCCCCGCCGGGAGGCTGCCGTTTGGCTCCGGCCTGGAAGCTGCCGGAATCGGCCAGCTGGCGGTACAGCTTCTTCTCCGCTTCCGAGGTATCCGCCGGAATAACGATCTCGATCCGGAACAGGATGTCACCATTCGTTCCATTAGGACGCTTAAGCCCCTTGCCGGAGAGGCGCAGCGTTCGGCCGCCTGCCATACCTGCGGGGATCTTCAATTTCACCTGGCTGCCGTCCGGCAGGGCCACCTTGGCTTCTCCGCCAAGCACAGCCTGCCAGGGGGCAATCTCTACCGTGCCGAGTAAATCCCCGCCGCCGTCCGGTTCATAGATGTCATGGGGCAGGAGATGCAGCGAGACCAGCAGGTCGCCTCCCTGTCCCGCCCCGCTTCCGCCGCCGGGAACCCGGATCACCGTCCCTTCGGACGAGCGTGCCGGAATCTGCACACTCAGGTCTTTGCCTGCAGCCTGAACGCTGATATTTCCGCCTTTGTATGCCTGCTCCAGCGTAATCTCAAGCTGGGCCTGCATCGTACTGAACTCATCCGCCCAAGGGCTTCCCCCTTGGCGGACACCGCCGCTGCCGGAGAAGAAATCGAAGCCGGCGCGGTCCGCTGCCCCCCGGCTGCCGAAGAACATCCCGAACAGATCCTCTTCGGGAATACTGCTGCCGGAAGCAGCGCCGCTGCTCCAGCCCGCGCCAAAAGGCGATTCCCAGGACGCGGAGGAGGCTGCCCCGCTGCTCCGCGGACCCCTTGCCCCAGCGTAGCCGGCCCCGTAGCGCAGCTCCTCATCATAGATTTTCCGCTTCTCTTCATCACCCAGCACTTCGTACGCTTCGGCTGCTTCCTTGAATCTGGCTTCTGCCTCCGGGGCTTTGTTGACATCGGGATGCCACTTCTTAGCCAGCTTCTGATAAGCTTTTTTGATCTCCTGCTTCGAGGCCTGCCTGCCGACGCCCAGAGTCTCGTAATAATTTGCCGCCACTGGTACCTCCTCCTTTCGTATATTGGGAAGCTTATTCTATAGGTTATAGCATTCCGCCCTGTAACAAGCCTATTCCCGGTGCCGATGATTATTCACCAAGTCCCTTTCTCCGGGAAAAGACGCATCATAGCCGGTATCCCCACTACAATGCGCCCTGTATGATCATGCTATATGAAAAGCCCGGCGAAACCACTCTGCCGCAGGGGACCGGATAGGCCGGCGGCAGAAGCCGCTTAGCCCGGGAACCCCGCTGAACCCGGCTGCTTCAGCCAGACTTGGAAGTCCTGCTTCCTTCGCCTTCCTACATCCTTCCCCGGCGCTCCGGCTCTCCGCTTCCCCCGGAGACCGTTCACCAGTAAGCTGCACCTGCCGCTTACTGAAGCTGCGCGTCTGAAGAATGTCCGCCATCCTGAATTTCAATCCGTTTGCCCTGCGACTTCTGCCGTTTCGGCACTTCCAGGCTCAGCATCCCGTCTTTGAGTGAAGCGCGGATACCTTCCTCCGCAATATCCTGAACGTAGAAGCGGCGCACATACTCACCATACCGCCGTTCCCGGCGCACAGTCTGATGTTCCTTGTTCTCCTCGCTGTTCTCTTCTTTGCGTACTGCCTTGATCGTCAAGTAAGGGCTGGTATAATCGATGTCGATTTCTTCTTTTTTGAAGCCCGGAAGCTCGGCCTCAATCAGATACGCCCCTTCACTCTCGCGGATGTCTGTCCGGAAGGACAGCGTGGAGCTTGTCAGCGGTGCAAAGAAATCATCATTAAACACTTCGTTAAGCGACTTAGCCAGCACACCAAAAGCATCATCTCTGCGTTTACCAAAAGGAACCAAATCAAACATTATCCATTCTCCTCTCATTTGACTTTGAATTTGTTGTTGGTTTGACTTTGACTTTATTTGACCTATGGCTTTATTATAGTCGCCGGCTACACGGATGACAAAACTCATATAAGCCGAAAATCCCGTAAATCCCGGCGTTTCGGCTCGTTTTTTAGTATAAATTTTAACATTATTAATTATTTGACCTTATTTGACCTTGATACTTTATTTCACATGATTACTATCCACACCCTCACCGCCACAGTAAAAATAAAGAACTAGCGCCTAAAATATAACAAGTTAATTAAAGGAACTAGTGGGAATTGTCGATATAAACGTCATAGTAAAAATCCCGCAGCCAATGCGGATATGATGAGGTGATGAAGTGGCAAAAGCAGGACTGGGCATTATCTTCTTCGTCATAGGTTTTATTCTACATAGAACTTATGCAGCAGATCCTAACGTTATTATTTCTATTGTGATTGGAGGGCTTGGAGGAATTATCGGGTGGGCGACCGGCGGATTAATTAGGCCATTGCGCGTCAAGAAAGCTAGACCAGCTGATGATGAGGCCGCCGCTGCTTCCGAAGGGGTCCTGGAATCCTCAGACCAGCCCGCAGATGAATCAGAGCCTTCCGGCTCCGGAGGCTGGTTAGGACTTTTCGCAATAGGTATTGTTCTCTCACTCTTCGCGGGTGTGCGAATGCTTTATGGTAATTTCTCATTATTCGGCTCTGAAGGCCTTAAGCTTCTTACCGACCCTGACAGTAGCTACTACGTCGCTTCAATGCTTCCTAGTCTTGTGATAGAAACGGTATTAGTATGTATTCAGGTCGTAATGATCCTGTTCATTCTGTACCTGGGTCTCAAACATAAAAAATTATTCAAATACATATCTATATCTTTCATTGTATATAACATCTTACTTAATACCATAGATACCTTCATGTTCAGCCATGTACAGACTACTCTTTCCGGTATCATACCGGATGATACCTCTTATACGGATATCTTCCGGTCCTTCATTTATGCTGTGATCTGGATCCCCTATTTCCTGCGGTCAAAGAGAGTCAAGAATACGTTTATTTATTAACATTTTTGTACATAGTCTCTTCAATTCTTCCGGACCTGCGTTATTGTTGAATCAGCTTTCGCAGGTCCGCTTTACCCTCCCTATTTCACATACCGCTCACGGTATTCGCTATCCAGCATGCCCATCATAATCACATCATGGTACTCATGGTTATAATAGAGCGTCTGGCGCCGTACACCCTCACGGACAAAACCGATTGATTCATACACATGCGCAGCGCGGGCATTATAGCTATAGACCTCCAGCTCAATCCGGTGCAGATTCAGAATGCCGAAGCCGTAGTCCAGCATCAGCAGCAGTGCTTCCCGTCCATACCCTTGTCCTTGATGCCGCTCCTCACCGATGGCGATCCGCAGATTTGCACTGCGGTTGTCAGGGTCTATATCCTGAATGGCGATATCGCCGATCACCTCATCAGTCTCCCTAAGGGCGATAAGCAGCAGCACCGTACTGTCGTCCCCTGATTTGCGCGCGATATAATTCTCTATCTGCTCTTTGGTGATATGCTTTTTCGTACCTGTAAGTCTGCGGACTTCCGTGCCGTAGAACATATGGTAATACAATTCGGCGTCTTCCCCGTTAAGCGGGCGCAGATATACCTTTTTGCCTGTTACAAGCGCTGAATGTCTGGTCATTCCCGTCATCTCCCGACTGTTGTTATAGCTCTTATGGTAATGCAGATCTGCATACTATAAAATATACAAAAACGTCTAATTTCAAAGGACAGATTCGAAGGTGTATGATGCTGCTTGTCCCTACTCTGAATGAGCACAGCGAAATTCCTTACTATATACAGCTCTATGATTATTTTGCAAAAGAGATTATCGGCGGCGCTCTCCCCAGTGGTACACGCCTGCCTTCCATCCGCCGCCTGGCGGCATTATGCGGTATCAGCGCCACTCCTGTCGAGCTTGCCTACCAGCAGCTGCTTGCCGAGGGCTTCATCGCCAGCAAACCGCGCAGCGGTTACACTATCCTGCCAGTCCATAGGAATGGCAGCCCTGCAGAAGCCGAAGAGCGGCCACGTCCGGCTGTCCGTCCCATTACTCCGCGCGATTCGCGGCAATACGCATATGATTTCCACATGTCACGGAATGATTTCTCTTTATTTCCGCATAAAATATGGCGCAGCCTCTACCAGGAACAGCTCGCGAATCCGGACCTGCTCCAGTATGGTGATCCGCAGGGGGAGCCGGCGCTCCGCGGGAGCATTGCCGCCCATTTGCGGCAGTTCCGTGGGCTGCGCTGTACAGAGAAGCAAATTGTGGTCGGCGGCGACCAGTATACGCTGTGCTCTTTGTTATGCCTAATGCTTAAAGAACGGGTGACGCGGCTCGGAATAGAAGACCCGGGGTATCACCTGCTGCCCGCAGCATTCAAACGCGGTGGTTATGAGATTATGCCCATTCCGCTGGAGGAAGACGGGCTGATGATAGAGAAGCTGTACCGAAGCGGGGCTGACGCCGTATACATCTCCCCTTCCCATCAGTTTCCCAGAGGCATGGCGATGCCGGTAGCCAAACGCTTCGCCTTGCTGGATTGGGCCCGGTCAGCGGGCGGCTATATCATTGAAGATGATTATGACGGGGAGTTCCGCTATCATGGACGGCCCATTCCTGCGCTTCAGGGACTTGAAGCGGACAGTCCGGTAATCTATATGTGCAGCTTCGCGCAATCGGTAACTCCTGCCCTGTGCATTCACTATATGGTTCTGCCGGAGGAGCTGCTGCCGCTCTATCACAGCCTGAGAAGCGAGCTGTATCTGGAGCACTCGGCTTCGCGGCTGCATCAGATTGCGCTGCATTATTTTATGGAAAGAGGGCACTTCGAGAAACATCTGCGCAGGATGCGGCTGCTCTATCAGCGCAAGCATGACCTGCTTCTGCGCTCGGTCCAGCGCTATTTCGGCGATGCAGCAGCCGTCAGCGGACGGGATGCCGGATTTCATCTTCTCCTGACCCTGAAACCGCCCGCAGCGGGCAGTGCACGGGAGCTTGCTGCAGCAGCGGAAGCCGAAGGTATCCGTGTTACGCCTATGTCGTATACGTGGTGTGATACGCCGGACTGCGATGAACCGGAATTCATTCTGGGCTTCGGCGGGATTGCCGAGGATCTGATTGATGAGGGAATCCGCAGGCTGGCGGAAGTGTGGCTGGGATAGCATTTTAACGATGCATAATTACCTATGATGAGGTGGAATTACAATGACACTGGCACATTTCCTAGGAGCGGATTGGCCGCTGCCGACCGGATATTTCGGCTATCATTATTCGTACCAAAAGTACTCAGAAATTCACCTGACTGATGACAAGAACGCACTTCATAATATTATAGACTTATCTCATCTGAATGACACCAAGGTACAGGTGTATGAAACCGAACTGGATGCTGTAGGGCTAGAGATTGGAGAGTTCCTCTACCCGCCCTTCAGAGAGAACAAGATCATCACTAAGCCCTATGTCTACGGCTTCAATGGCGAGGCTTGCAATATCACTGAGGAAATCCGCGCGGGTTATCCTGAACTCTACCAACAAAACTTAAAGTGCCTAAACCTGCTGCTCTCCCTCATGGACGAACGTCTGTCTGAAGGAGAAAGTATAGAGATATACTCCTGCTGGGATAGTGAGACGTGGATGGAACGCAATGCATTGCTTGATCGGGCTCTTCATCTGCCATCCTTCGATCCGCTGACAGAGTCTATAGAATTTGTAGATAAACAGCTTATAACTATTACCAAATAAAGTGTAGACTCTATCTATCTTGTCCGCCCGGGGTCCATCCGGATACATAAATACTTAATCATCAGCCTGTCCCTCTACTTATATTGCGCCAGCATTCCCGCCAGCGTCCGCTTCACCTCCGCCACCAGCTCCGGCGGCTCCTGTACTGTGGCCTCATTGCAGAGGCCGATTACGAAACGCGCGAAGAAGCCCAGATCGCTCTGCGGGATATCCCCTTCCAGCCAGCCCGTGCCATCCCCGCGGATATGCAGCAGGGGTGAGGACCATACCTCGGCTTCGCAGGCTTGTACGCCTCCATTCCCCAGTTCAACGAACAGCCGGACAATGCTTTTATCACCCTGCTGAGTTTGACTGCTGTAATCATCCTTATTTCCCAAATGGACATGCTTCAGATCAAGCGCTTCCGGCCCCGATTCGCCGTATCCGGCAAACTGAATCCGGTCGCAGCGGAATACACGGATATCGCCGCGCAGGAAGCAATAGGCCGGGCAATACCACAAGCCATTATGGGCGTAGATGCCCACTGGCTGAATCCATCTCTCCTTACGCTGCCCCTTCGTTTCATAATCGATCAGCAGCACCTTTTGACCGGTGGCCGCTTCCAGCAACAGAGACAGATAGGGGAACTCCGCCTGTCTCGCCGGGGTGAGGAAATCAATCCGGTTCTTCATCTCGTCAATCCGGTCACGGACATCGCCGGACATATAGTTATAGAATTTATGCAGGGCAGCTAATGATTCCTCCTTGAAGGGGAGATACTTGTAGTGGCGCAGGGCATGGCTGGCGAAAAAAATCGCCACCGCCTCCTCCTCCGTGAACGCGATCGGCGGCAGAATTCTTTCGTTCAGCACCTGATAGCCTCCATGCGGCCCCACTTCGGAATAGAGCGGAACGCCTAACTCCCCCAGCTCCTGCAAATCCCTGAGGATGGTCCGGGAGGATACATTGAATTCGTCGGCCAGCTCTTTGACGGTGAATTTCCGCTTGCGGTTGACGGTCATCATCAGGTCCAGCAGCCTTTTGGATTTAGACATCAGCATCACTCCATTTATTATTATATTCATGACAATACCTGTCACTATTATAGACTACACTATAATTAAAGCCGGTTAGTACAGGCAAATCAAATTCTAAGGAGCGATTTAGACATGACCCTGCAAGTAAATCCTTTTATTCTGGTGGACGGTACAGCAAGTGAGGCGATTGCCTTTTATCAGGAGGCGCTGGGTGCAACGCTGCTCTTCAAGCAAACTGTGGGCGAAGGCCCGCAGAACCCTGACTCCCCGATGACCGAACTGGAAAAAGCGCGTATAGCCCATTCCGTCCTGCTGGTGGATGAAACCAAGTTTTTCGTCGCAGATCAGGAAATTGGCCAGCCGCTGAGCCATGGCAATGGCATCACCATCTGTATCACAGCGGATACTGCGGAGGAAGCGCAGCAGCTGTATGACTCGCTCAAGGCAGGCGGAACGGTTGATATTGAGCTGGCTCCGGCTTATTTCAGCCCCGCCTTTGGCATGGTTACCGATAAGTACGGTGTATGCTTCCAGATCTTCACGAAGCGGGCGCATTAAAGCTCAAGCGGGCTGGGGTGAACCCTTCAGGCGCAGGATACAAAAAGCACTGTCTCCCGGAATCTCCGGTGAGACAGTGCTTTTGGCCGTCACGGCTCCGCACCAGCCGCGCGCTAATATAATGCCCGCCACAGATAAAATGTGGCGTATGCCTCCCAGCCCTGCCAGGGCTGGGCCAGGACGAGCAGCTCCGCTGGCGTCGGCTTGCGGTCCATACCGGTGAGGAACTTGATCACGTTCTGCAGGCCGACATCGCCGACGGGATATGAGGAGCTATCCCGCAAGCAGCGCATGCGTACATACTGGGAGGTCCACGGCCCGATCCCGCGGATCTGCAGCAGCCGCTGCTCGGCGGCGGCCGGAGACGGAAGCGCCAGCAGCTCTTCACGGCTCAGCTCTCCGCTTGCAATCAGCGAGGCTACTGTGAGGATTGTCTGTGCTTTGCTGCGGGTCAGCTGCAGGGCGCATAGTTCTTCGATCTGCACCTCCGAGAAGACCTCCGGTCCGGGGAACCGGTAGTAGGTCCGGCCTCCCCACTCCAGAGATTCTCCATACACTTCGGTCAGGCGCTGCTTCAGCCTGTAGGCAAAAGCCAGGTTCACCTGCTGGCCCAGAATCGCCCAGCATAACGCCTCGAACAGATCCGGGATGCCGATAATCCGCAGCCCCCGGTGCTGAATTGCCAGCGGCCGGAGCAGCGGGTCCGCTTCTGCAACCCGGTAGAACGGGGTAAGATCGCGGTCCAGATCGAACCACTCTACAATATAACGGGCCAGCCATTCCTGCTCCAGGACGCCGGGGACAGCGCCGTGCAGCCGGGTTACGCTCAGCCTGTTCCCTTCAGGCACACTTAACCGGATTAGGACCGGGCCATCCTCCAGCTTGAACATCCGGGTCACTCCCGAGTCATCCGTCTGGAACAGGCATTCCAGCGGCGAACGGTTCATGTACTCCAGACAGGCGTCCAGGTTGAAATCTTCCGGCAGCGGCAGCTCAAAAAGCAAATCGTTCATGGCCCGCCGCCTTCACATTTAGAATCCCTTCCAGTTGAAGCAGCTCCTGCTTCAGCTGCAATCCGCCCCGGTAACCGGTTAAGGTGCCGTTCGCACCGATCACCCGGTGGCAGGGCACAATGACCGGCAGCGGATTCTGCCCGTTAGCCGTGCCGACAGCCCGGACTGCCAGCGGTCTGCCAATCCGTGCGGCCAACTCCTTGTAGGTTGCAACCTCACCATGCGGGATCGTAAGCAGCCCCCGCCATACCTCCTGCTGAAACGGAGTGCCCCATAAATCAAGCGCAAGACTATTGAAATCGACCGTTTCTCCATCAAAATAACGGCGCAGCAGCTCTATAACCCCAAGCTGCTCAAACCGCCCGGCACCCTCCAGGAATTCATAGTCCGGAGCATACATCTTCAGCCAGGCGGCCGGCAGCTGCCCTCCATCCTGCGGATAGGACACGCGGATAAGTCCCTTGCTGCTGGCCCATAGGGTCCACTCCCGATTCCCGAGATTCAGGGTATGGTGATATATCGTGTGCCGGTTCGGACTCTGGTTTATATTCATATTCATCCTAATTTCCTCCCTCATTATGCTTACTGCGATATTCCGTAGGGGACAGACCGGATTTCTTGACGAACCAGGCTGCGAAGTGGGACGCGCTGCGGAATCCAACTGCCTTGCCTACATCGGCAATGCCTGTATCCGTCTCCGCCAGCAGCCTGCGGGCTTCGCCCGTGCGCAGTTCATCCAGTCTGGCAGCAGGCGACTGGCCGGTTACCCGCTTGTAGGTCCGCTGCAGATGGAACGGGCTGACCTTCAGCTGCTCCGCCATCGACTGCAGTGTCAGCTTGCTCCCGAACTGCCCGTCCATAATGGCATCCGCCTGCGACGCCAGCACGGCATCCGGCCGGAGGGTGCCGCCTTCTTCGGGGCGGCATCTTTTACAGGGCCGGAATCCCTCGCGGACAGCCTCCTGCAGGGAGCCGTAGAATACCACATTGGCTGCCTTCGGCGTTCTTGCCCGGCAGGAAGGCCTGCAGACAATACGTGTCGTCAGCACTGCTGTATAGTAAACACCGTCATAGGTCGGCTCACGCCGCACCACCGAATCGTAAATACGCTCAAATAATTGCGGCTCCATCCTGAATCACCTCTTACCGCCAGTATAAACGATTCGTTTTGGCTTATGCAGCATATTGGAATAGGAGAGCAAGATTACGACAGCGTGAAGGGGCAGCTGGAGATGCAGATGTGCCTGTAGATGCACGTTTGCTGGCCTGCTGAAGTTACAGTGTTAAACACTTCGATTAGATAGTGATTAGCGTATCTCTCCCTGCGGACTGAGATTCCGCTAATTCTCACAATCCGGGCTTTTTCCGCGCCACGCGGACTGTAAAGACCTTATTCCCTGCTGTAAGGGGTAATTTGAGGGGGAATACGGAAAATAAAGGATCTGTAGTCCGCGACAGCTGCCAGACTGATGATTTCAGCAAAATAACGGAACTGTAGTCCGCAAGCGGAGAACTACCCGGGCTTTTGTTCGCGGCGTGTCCAATCTGCAGCCCTCAATGTACAATTTGGTTGAAATACCCCTTATTCTATGCAATAATCACTGGCGGTAAATAGAATTAAATTCCATTGAAATGTATAAGCTACGTCTCAATTTAATAGGAGGACTCAGCGGCTAATGCACCTGTCAGATATCCGCTACGAACGCTTCAGTAACAAGGACTACTCTACCGCCAGAGAATTATTAACCCAGGATGCGGAGACTGGCGCAGACCTCCTCCGGTTGCTTGATGAAGAACCGGAAACGTTTATTTGCGCTTTTATTAAGGATACACTTGTTGCACTGGCTCAAATGGAAGCGCCTGCACATCAGTCACATTTACAAGTGTTCGTCGCTCCCCGGTATCGCAGACAAAGAATCGGCACGGCGATGGTGCAGGCTGCCGAGACACAGTTGCAGGCAGGCGGAACCCGCGCGGTCAGCACCTCCTTTCGTTCCGTGGCTCCAGCATCTCCCGGGTTTGCCCGTAAGCTCGGTTACGCTCCATATTACTCACTTGTTTATATGCAGCGGACCGGCGGTTTCTTTGCTCAGGAGGAGGCTCCCGTAAGGCTGTATACAGATGAGGACTTTCTTCCAGCCCACTCGCTCTATGCCACTGCATTTCATGAAATGCGCGTCCGTGTCGGCTGCTTCCCGGATTCTGTAGTTGCCCAGCCTAATAAGGGCAGACGAAACGCCTGGAGAGCGGACGCGGAAGACCGGTTTGTCTATGAGTTCAATGGGGAAATCGCCGCTTACAGCCACCTTCACGGGAATGAAATCAGCAGTGTCAGCGTACGTTCAGACCTTCAGGGACGCGGGATCGGACGAGAGTTTGTGAAGTACCTATGCAATGAGATCTATCAGCGCGGCCATGCAACCGTCGTTCTGTGCTGTGTCGTTGGGAATGAAGCCCGGCAGCTCTATGACAGCCTCGGGTTTCAGGAGACGCATATTACGGAGTATATGAGAAAACCGCTGGGAAGCGTGTAAAAGGTCTGCACCAATTAAGAGTCTACAAAAGCGTTCTGCAACGAAGTTCTAGAGACCAGCTGCGGACTAAACCCTCCGGAGGTCTGGTCGCTTGGCTAAATGAATGACCACAAGTTGTAATCCACAATCCAATAGAGAACGGAGAGGTAAACAGTATGAGTAACCTGGGATCACGGAATATCAGTGTGGTAACGTTGTTCGTTGAGGATCTGCCTGGCACCATGGCATTCTATCAGGAGGTTTTTGGTCTTGAAGAGGTGTACGCGGACGAGAATTCGGCCGTCTACGATTTCGGCAATATGAGCATCAATCTGCTGCACATCTCTGAAGCTCCCGGGCTGATTGAGCCCGCTGCCGTTGCCGGCCCCGCCTCCGGATCACGATTTCAGTTCACAATCCGCGTGGAGGATGTGGATGCGGTATGCACAGAATTAACTGCACGCGGCGTAAGCCTATTGAACGGACCCATGAACCGGCCTTGGGGCATCCGCACAGCCAGCTTCGCAGACCCGGCAGGACATATTTGGGAGGTTGCTCAGGAGCTGGTATAGCTACACAATGCATTGGAAAGAGTGTAACAAATACAACCTCTCCTTCATTTCACCAATAGCGGCAACAGTGGTATTAAAAAGCTTACGTAAAACCTAATGCGGTGTATTACCATAGAATCTTGGCTTACAAGACAGACCGCAAAATACAAAATTTGATTTCAATTTACATTTTATGCCCTAAAATAGTGTCAAGATATAAACATAATAGATATATAGGAAAATAAATAAGAGAATGGTAATAGGTTTGCACTATTGGGATGGGTGGTAATAAATGTGAAAAATGAATCGAATGAAACTGATGATTTTGATTTTGAAAACAAAAAGATAGGTCTGGCATTATCGGGCGGGGGATACCGCGCCTCATTTTTTCATTTAGGTGTTTTAGCTAACCTCGCCGAAAAAGATTTGTTAAAAAGAATTAGTGTAATCTCCACCGTTTCTGGTGGCTCCATTATAGGAGCTCTTTATTTTTTGAAACTAAGAGAAAGGTTTAACCAAAAAGGGCAGCTTAGTCATATCGACTATATAGAAATCGTACAAGAGCTTGAAAAAGATTTCAACCTTGGCGTTTCAAAAAACATCCGATCAAAAGTATTCCTTCATCCTTTAACTGAACTTCGGGCTGTCTTTCAATCCAGAGAAAAGATACTGGCCAAACTATACTGCAAGTACTTTTACAAGACTGATTTGAGAATGGACCAATTAAATGACAGCAGACTCCCCAAGTTAATTATAAATGCCACACTTCTTAGAAATGGAGGTCCATGGTATTTCTCTCAAAACGATATGGGGCAGTATGCGGACAGTAAAATCATAAATTCAGAAGGTCCAGTCTCATATTCTGATAATCCGATTTACTTGAAAGATGCTATTGCTGCTTCTTCGGCGGTACCAGGATTATTTAATTACGTGAAGATTCGTATCAACTCAGCGGCGCATAAGTTTGTAGATGGTGGGGCTTTCGATAATTTAGGATTATTTTCATTACAAAAAGAATCATGTGAATTCTTCATACTGAGCGATGGATCTAGGCAACTTGTAGAGGAGGAACTCATACCCAGAAAACGTATTTCTGTTCTGAAACGTAGCTATGATGCCAGCTTGGAATTAAATAAAAAAATGATGCTAGAAACTTGCGAAAACTATGTACATATTCATCTTAAAGATAACCACCCAGATATTGATCAAAAGGTTAGTGCAGCTTTATCCGAACTGAGAACGGATTTAAATAAGTTCTTACCATATGAAAGGAATTCATTAAGTTTCTTTGCTTACTCACTAGCTAACAAAATAAATTTTCAAAGTAATGTTAGCATAACACTACATGGAGATTTTGTATTTAAAGATAATGCTAATGCCACTCTCATGCAAACCCCTACAGAAAAATTTAAATATGCACTTAGGAATGGTCGAAAGCTAAATCATTCAAGCAGTAAAAGTTTTATACAAGCATTAATTGAGATGAAGCTTTTTATCACTACATTCTCTTTGATTTTTCTTTTATCAATCTGGTACGCTTTATTAGCCTCGTTTAAGGTTATACCTGGAAATGATCTTGTGATATTCAGTTATTTCCAAACCTCCATGATCATCATTTCTGCTATTTCTCTTTACTCCCTAGTTCTTACTGGGCTAAATGATTTCAAACATTATATTGATTTTGCCATAGGTAAATTATTTCATTTAGTACTGTCATTATTATATTTGCTCGCCATAACAACAGTTTTTGTTGTACTTCTTGGATTAATCATAATAGGGGCAATTAAAATATTCACCTAAATTTAGTAGAATGTAATACTCTGATGCATATTATGATCTACAATTTTCGTCGATTAAATTTAATATATCCCACATTCTTAATGAATATCAAAAAGAGTGCATTTGTTTGGGGACAGATAAAAAGATGTTATGGGTATAATAAGTTCATTTCAAGATACCTACAAGAGGAGACTTATTTTATAACCTTTATGCTATGAGCCTATGGAATAACTCTATCAGCACTTATAAAACTCCTTATTCAAAAGGAAGATGCAATCACAAAGTTACATGCCTGACTCTTATGAAAGCAACACAACTGATTATATCTTTTGAAGAAGCTTATCAAATACTTATCAAATATTTAGCTCAGGTATACTGAATTTAATAGAGAGGGAACAGATGTTAATAGCTCTCAAAAGAAAGAGTTGATAGAGATATTAGATATGGGATATTTTTACTAACAACGATATTAAAAATATATTTCTGTTCTGAGATACGCAAGAGAATATGCGAACTAAACCACTTAAAAAAATGATGTATGATCTAAACAAAGAACTGAGGATATATAGTAGTGAAGAATAGCATGCATATGGACAAATCAAAGCATTCCCGGTCAGGAACAGCTCTGCCGGTTTCTCTACAATGAAATTGAAAGGAGAGGTGAGGATTTGGAAACGATCCGATTGCTTCAGCAGGCGATTGATTATGTGGAGCAGAACTTGAGCTCCGCCATAGGAGTTGAGGATATCGCCGGAGCAGCGATGACTTCGAAATACCATTTTCAGCGCATGTTCCATGCCTTGACGGGCTTCACCGTTACTGAATATGTACGCAACAGACGGCTTACCTTAGCGGCGGAAGAGCTGGCCGGAACGGACAGCAAGGTGATCGATATCGCGCTTAAGTATGGTTATGAGACACCGGAGTCCTTCGCCAAAGCGTTCCAGAGAATGCATGGGGTAACCCCGCAAATGGCGAGAAAAAAGAACGTGAAGCTCAAGTCGTTCCCCCGAATCTCCTTTCAAATTCAGATCAAAGGAGAAACCGAAATGAATTACCGGATGGTGGAAGAGAAGGGTTGCCGCGTCATTGGAAAAGAGGTGATCGTTCATAAGGATGCTTACACAGAAATACCTGCATTCACGGAGAAAATCTGGAAGGACGGGACGCATGACCGGATTAACGAATTAGCCGGAAGACCCGCAGGTTCGCTGCTGTTCGGCTATTATTACGACTTCAGCGAGGACGGAACCAAACGTTATCTGATGGGAATCGAACTGCCGGAAGGACAAGAGGTCCCACAGGAGCTTGACACCCTGACTGTACCTGATCAGACTTATGCCGTATTCGATAGCCGTGATACTTTTCCGGATGACGCGGAGATAGGACTGGAGATTCTGAATGTGTGGCGGAGAATTTATTCCGAATGGTTCCCTTCGGCAGGCTTTGAGCAAGTGGAAGGACCGTGCATGGAGAGATACTACTGGACCGATGACAGCCATGAAGAATCGATCTGCGAGGTTTGGATTCCGGTGGCTAAGAAATAAAATGCTTTGGACTTGATTATTAGTATATTTGACAGAAAACTATAAGTCTATATTTCAGCGGGAAATGCTGTTAACCTGAGGGTGCACCCGGCCGGGAGACGCTAAAGCACGAGATGAGGTTAGGTTACGTATGGTCAGTCAAGAACTGCTGGTCCAAGCTGCAGACTCCTTTGGATTTGATGTGGAGACATTGGTCTTCATCAGCAACTCCTGTAATGAGGTATACCGGTTTACCCTAAACAATCAGCCTTACATCTTACGATTATCTGTGAAACCCCCTGCATATATGGCACAAATAAAAGCCGAAGTAGACTGGGTCTATTATCTGGCACAGAACGGTGTGCGCGCCTCCCTTCCTGTTCACACCTTGGATGGGCAGCTCACTGCTGTTTGCAGACATCAGGAACAGCGTTTTATTGCTACAGCCTTTCATATGGCACCCGGACGTTTTTTTGATAAAAGCAATCCGCAGCTGTGGGGCCCCCCGATATTCAGAAAATGGGGAGAAGCCATGGGGCAAATGCATCTGCTTACCAAGTCCTATCCTGCTGCAGACGTTGCCGAAAGAAGAGCTGACTGGGGAAAGTGGCATATTAATAATCCCAATCTGAACCAGGGTCGTTACCTGATCCTGCTGGATAAGTTGAAAGCCCTGGAGGATTCAATCTCCAATTTGCCCAAAGATGCTGCATCGTATGGATTGATCCACAATGATTTCCATCCATATAATTTCCACATCGATAATGGTGAAATTACGGTATTTGATTTCGATGACAGCATCTATGGCTGGTATGCGCTTGATATTGCCATTGCAGCAACTCATGCCGTATGGTGGGGCTCCCCGGCGGAAGACCGGCATTCCAAGCATGAGTTTGCTGAACAATTCTTAATGGAATTCCTGACGGGATACTCGAAACATAATGTTCTCACCTATAACTGGATTCAGCAGATCCCCATGTTCATGGACTACCGGAATATATGCTCCTATTTCTGGTGGCTGGGCGGCTGGGACGGGGATGAGAGCCGACTCTCCGAATCTCAGCAAGCTGCGATTACCCATGCCGTTACTCTTATTCAGAATGGCCAATCGTTCGATGGCTGCGATATCAAATTATAGCTTGGCAGAAGCCTGTTCACTGAGTTGTGATTAAGTGGAAAAACGTATCTTAATTTAGTTGTTTTAGCGGGTCCGCGGCAAATAAATGGATAAACGGCATTTAATTTCGAGCTTTCCTCGGCTTTGGCTTATATGAAGAAATTTAAGTGCTGTTTTTCCAACTGTTGTTTTAATAGGCGCTCTTCGATAATCAGCAAGTGGAGAAAATCCAACTGCTATTTCCGGACGATTCAATGTTCGCCCGTTCCCGTCTATACTTTAAAAAGACCCTCCGGAAACAGCCATAGCGGCGGTTTTCGGAGGGTCTTGCCAATGTGATTGCTGCGGCTTACGCATGCAGAAACTCCAATATATCTAATTATCGTTGTTATCCGATGTTATTATACCACTGCTTCCTGAATCTTAGCATCTATAGGACCCTCTGCTGCCGGCGGGTTCTTTTTCTTCATATAGTCGGAATAGTAGGCGGTTATGATTGGAACCAGAATGGACGTTACGATAACCGAGGCGGCTACCAGCGCCGTGGCTGTCTGGGCTGCGGGCAGGAACTCCGGCTTCATATTCGCGACCAGCATAGGGTTGGCGACAGCAGCTCCGGCAGTACTGGAGGCAGCAAGTCCGGCGGTGCCGTTACCGCGGCCGATGAATTTGTCGGCCAGGATCAGCGGAACGCCTGTAATAATGATAACCACTACGCCAAGCAGAATACCAAGCAGCCCAGTGTCAACGATAACGCCGAGGTCAATCGAGCTCCCCAGTGCGAAACCGAAGAACGGAATAAGGGTCTGGGTGGCTTTGCCGAAATAAGCACGCAGGTCATGATCCAGGTTACCCAGGATGAAGCCGATCAGGAACGGAAGCACAGCGCCGATGAAGAGATGCGGTTCGAATACGGCAACACCGGTGCTGCCCAGAATAAGCATCGTTACAAGCGGGCCGGATTCAAGTGACATCAGCACGAATGCTCCTGATTCTTCTTTGGTACCATACTGCTGCATGATGGAAGCGTACAGACCGCCGTTGGTCATATCCATGGCGGAGATGATGGCGAGGACTGATAATCCGGCGAAGAAGCCGGTTTGCACACCGCCCTCAGGCAGGAACTGGATCGCGATCATAGCTACAACCCATGCTACAGCAATCTTGGTTAATACAAGCGTACCCGATTTGCGGAGTACCGTTCCGGTTGCTCTTACAT
This sequence comes from Paenibacillus sp. FSL H8-0259, assembly GCF_037963255.1. Lineage (NCBI taxonomy): Bacteria > Bacillati > Bacillota > Bacilli > Caryophanales > Paenibacillaceae > Paenibacillus > Paenibacillus sp. FSL H8-0259. The sequence continues at coordinate 317,702 of NZ_CP150147.1, read as the reverse complement.
CAATCGCTGCGCCCATACAGAAGAACCATACGGCCAGAATCGGCACGGTTCCTGTCATCAGGCCTTTGGTGAAGCCTCCGAAATATTCGCCTGCATCAGGAAAAGCGGTGTGAATGATCGCTCCCAGGAACAGTGGAACCAGCATCATTCCGCCGGGAATCCGATCTAATGTCTTTTTGATTTTCATATGATTACCATACCTCTCTTACTCATAATGAGTTTATATAATATTGAATATCATGCTTATTGTTCCTTATGGAGGCGCAGCAAACCAGCCCCAGCAAATCCCCGTTCACTACAATCCTGCTAGTCAGCAAGCGGGTTTCCTGAGATCACTTTGCCTGATGGCGCTTTCACATTTCGTACAGGTTACCTGCGGCTTAGTCCGAGCTCCGGAATCATTTTGGCGAATAAATCATCGCTTTCCTTAAGCTGTTTCGAGAAGGCTTTGCCGTCCTTCACCAGCAGTCCAAGTCCGTTCGACTTCATATATTCGCGGAAAGCCCTGTCCTCGGTCCCTTTGATAAATGCCCCGGCCAACACTTCCGCAATGGCATCCTGCGTATCCTTCGGCACAGCAAGTCCTCTCCATGTACTGGTGAAGTTCACATGTATTCCGGTCTGCTCTTCCAGAGTCGGCACATCCGGCAGCGCCTCTGAGCGTTTATCGGCGTTAACCGCCAGTGTCCGCAGCTTGCCTTCATCTACATACTTCTTCACCTCGGCGGGACTGACCGGCACCGCGTCCACGAATCCGTCCATCAAAGCGGAAACGGCTGGCCCTGCGCCTTCAAAAGGAATATGTGCAAACTTCACACCTGTCTCCCGTTCCAAGGTTACGGCGGCCAAATGCCAAATGCTCCCCGTTCCTGCGTTTCCCATTTTGAGTTCCTCTGGATGCGCTTTCGCAAAGTCGAGAAATTCATTAACGTCTTGCCATGGCGCGTCCTGTCTTACGGTAATGGCGGAAGGATCAAAATTCGTCTGTGCGATGGGTTTGAACTTCTCATAGGTAATCGGCAATAGTCCCAGATGGGGAAGAATCGTCAGCTCGGCCGGCAAAAAAGTGACGGTATAGCCATCGCCCTTGGCGCCCGCGCCTTCCATAAGTCCTACTGAGCCTCCGCCGCCCGTCCGGTTGACCACAATAATCGGCTGGCCCAGCACCTTCTCTGTCGCTTTGGCGAGTGCTCTTGCCGTGGTATCAGTTCCTCCGCCTGCCGCATAGGGCACGATCAGTGTAATCGGCCGCCCGGGAAAACCGGTGCTGGCATTCTTCTGCTCCGCATCGCCCGTCAGTTGAATGAAGGTTCTAAGGATTAGCAGAACTGCGAGTACTGATGCTGCCCAGATTCCTATTTTGGTTGTCCGCTTCAAAACCATCCCTCTTCTCTATTAACAGTAATCGGGCAGCCTGCTGAATCTTATGCTGGCCCTGCGCCCGCTGCTTCACCCCCGAATTCTCTGAGCATCAGCCGCCCTTCCGGGGAGCTGTGAAAGTTTTCTCAAATAGAACTTTATCGCATTCGGGGGTGTTCCTTCAATCGCATAATCTTATTCTGAATCCTCAGAAACGCCGGAATGGCGCGGTTTTGGCCGATCTGCATACTCTTTGGAAGATTTGCTGTTCTCCCGGAACTTGCCCGGAGTCGTTGATTTAATCTTACGGAATACACGGATGAAGCTGTTCTCATTCTGGTAACCGACCTGCAGCGCAATATCGGCGATCCGCAGGGTGCTGTCCTGCAGCAATTCACAGGCTTTATCAATTCTGAGGTTGGTCAGATAGTCATACACGGTTGTTCCGGTCTCTTCCTTGAAGATCGTACTCACCGAGGACACCCCCATATTCACATGGGAGGCGATATCCTGAAGTCCGATATTGAACTGCAGATTCTCTTCCATATACTTGATGAGATTCTGTACAAGCAGGAATTCCTTCGATTGCCGGTGTGCTCCGAACGCACCGGCCATATGAACAGCAATGCTGCATAGCATGTCCTCAATCCCGTGAAGCTCCATCGTCGACACCTGATGCCAGGTGTAGTCAGCCAGCTCGGCAGGCAGCGGGTATCCCCCGGCCGCCGTTATATGCAGAATCTCCTCCAGAAGGTCATCGACGGTGCGGAATACTTTTTGCGGCTGAATTCCTTTCTTGCGGGTCTCAGCCGACCATCTGCGGATCCACTCCTGCGCAGCCTGGGCGTCGGAAGACTTCAGGGCACTCAGCATCTCCTGCTTCCAGGCATCATCAGCCGCCCCGCTGCTCTCTTCATATTTGTTCTCCGCATGTGAATACACACGGACATGGGCATAACCTTCATATAACCGGTAGGATAGAGCCAGCTGCGCCTCTGAATAGGAACGCGGCACCTGGGCAATCGCCCCGGCCTGCTCGCCGATGCCAATGGACACTGATATATTCAGCACTTCAAGAATAAGGTCGGCCAGCTTACGCGCATCTGTATATAACGGCTTCTCTTCGCCGCCTTTGGCCTGCAGCAGGATGACCAGACTGTCCTTCTGCGGTGCCGCGATGACGGACCGCCACGAAGCTTCGAAGTATTCGTGCACAATGTTGATCATTGCGTACTTGAGCAGCAGCTGATCTTCTTCTATGAACCCCGCCGCCCATTGGGTATGACGGTCAATAGACAAGGCGAGCGTCTCGAACGGACCTTCCGTCCAGCCGCCAAAATAATGTTCAAATTTCGTCTGCGTCTCCTGGGTGCCGATACTTCGCGTAATCAGGTCCTGCACGAACTTGGAACGCAGCTCCGGCAGGCTCCAGTCCGCAACCAGCGATTTGCTCTGGAAGTCACCGACCAGCTTGCCGATAACCGGCTCCAGATCATACAGACCGCCTTGCCCGGCCGCCTTCTGTTCGGGAAGCAGCAGCTTGTTAATCCGCTTGAGCGGCCGGAAGGCCGCAAAATTATAATAATAAATAGCGGATAGACCTACGGCGATCGAGATCAGGGACAGCATCAGCATCATATTGCGCGCAATCTTCACATTTTTCAGCAGCTGCTCCATCGGTACCAGCGAAATCAGCCGCCAGCCGGTCACATTCGAGAAGGTCTGGTTGGCCATATAGGCCTGTCCGCCGATCCGGACATGGGCAAACGGGCTGACATCAATATCCTCCAGTACATTCTGCATGTCCGCCAGCGGGAACGGAAGGTTCAGCTTGGGATAGATCAGCTCCCCCTCCAGGTTGTACACCAGCTGATAGTTCGAGAGATGGGTATACATTTTGGAGAAAAGCATATCGTAATCGAGATCGATCAGCACCGCGCCGGTCACTTCCCCGTTCTCTACAACCGGCCGGGCCAAAGACAGCAGCTCTGTTTCTCGGAGACGGGAGTCGGTGCCGGTGTACAGCCTTCTTTTGATCAGAAGCGGCTTCTCCTTAATCTCCCCGATCCAGGACTCCCAGGCATGCTCCGGCGCATGCTCCCAGGATGATACATAGCCGTAGCCGCTCGAGAGGACGGAATGATCCTTGAACTTGATCACGCTGATGGCATGCACATCCGGCTCTGTCGCCAGCGTCTTGAGATATTCCTGCGGCTCTGCGGCAATGCCGGCATTGTCCCCGGTAGCGGCTTCTATATATTTCAGTACAGCCGGGTGAAAGGATAAATCGACCGCTTTGTTATCGGATTCGCGGAAGGCCCGGTTCGTCACATCTACGTTAATCTGCAGCAATTCGACATTCGGTGTATTAAGCTCGGTATCCAGTGCGTTGCGGTACTCTCTATAGGAGAATAATCCGATCAAAGTGATCAGAAGTGATACTCCTGCCGTCAGCATCAGAATGAGCCGGTTTTGTTTGTTGTTCAGCAGATATTTCAATTTAAATCGCAGCATTGCCTTAGCTTCATCCTTCCGGCGTTCTCTCTTGGTCCAGACCTTAGAGTAGCATGTTCACCTATACTTCAATATGGAGCATGTCATACCCTTTAAGATTTTAAGCATTTACGGATAAAATACACAGAAATGATATAATGAAAGGAATGATTCAATCCGAAACGGCGCTGCCGTCCTGTTTGCAGGGGCAGTACTGTTTCAACACCAATCTGCCACAGGAGAACGATAGCGATGCAGCCAAATTATGCCATGGATGATGCCGGATGGGACAACCTTATCTCGGATGTGGCCCGGATTTTTGATGATCTGACCCTTAAACGGGGGTTTCAATATTATAAACAAAAACGCGTGCATGCCTTCCAGATGAGGACGGACAGGAAAATCATGTCCATCGTTGAAGGCCGGGAGGATTATATGGTTGCCGTTGAGCTGGAGCATCTGCTGGAGAGCCGCTGCGACTGTCCGGTATCCGGCCCGTGCAAGCATATGGCCGCTGTGCTGATGTACTACGCGGAGCTTCAGGGCAAACCTGTACATTCGATTGCCAATGCCAAGGCACTTGTGGACATTCCCAAGATCCCTTCTGCCCCTGCTCAAGGAGTTCCGGGACGGCGCGGGGAACAGCTGAAGAAGCTGGAGGCGCTTATTCCAGAGGCCACTGTGCAGCAGTGGCGTGAATATATGGCACTCCTCATAGAGCCCCTGGCCCATACCGTGCGAAATCCGCAGTATGCCGACCGGGCGCTGGCCGCCATCTCCGGGGTCCGCCCCAAGCTGTCTCCCGCTGCCGCCCAGCTGTTCAAGCTTCATACTCATCTCTGTGTGCTGGAAAGCTTAGTTAAGCCTGGAGGACAGCCGCTGGCGGCGAACCTCTCCTCACTAGGTTATTCTGTCGGCTACTATACTTCAATTGCGATTTCCGAGCTGCAAAAGCATATCACGGACATGATGAAGAAAGGCCTGCCGCTGGCGGAGGCCCCTGAAGAATGGCCCAGAGTATACGATACAATCGCCTATCTGCGGGGCGAGATGCTGACGGAAGCCCGCGACCGTTCGCGGGATCAGCCCTACTTCTCTTACTGCTATACCCTGCTGTGGACCAATTGGATTACGCCGAATCTAAGCGGACCGGAGCTGTATGCCGAAGAGCTGGAGCACCTGCGGACGGCCGGACAAGCTCTGGGGGCTGCAGCCTCACGCCATGCCCTGCTGCTGGCTGAGAGCCGGATGAATTATTCTCTGCATGATGATGCCGCCGCTATGGAACAGCTGCGCGCAGCAGCCGAGCGGCCCGGACTGCACCCGGAGGAGCTGATAAGCTTCCTGCCCCCGCTGGCCGAAGCCCGGCAGTGGACACGCCTCACGGCATGGCTGGCAGAGATTGGCCCGCTGCTCAGCAGCCGGCTGTACAATCTGCAGGAGTACGCCGGGTACTGGGATGAAGCGGTCCGTCATCTGCCCGAAGCCGAGCCCCGGATGTGGGATACGCTGGCCGGTATGCTGCCGCTGTCGCGCGAGATCTATGAAGAGCAGCTGCTGACCTACGGCAAATGGCAGGAATGGATGGATATGCAGTTATCGGCCGGGCGGCAGCCTGCCGACTTCCGGGTCAGCGACCTGCAGCCGGTGGAGAAGAATGCACCGGAGCTGCTCCTGCCGTTCTATCATCAGGCTGTGGAACGATTCGTGCTGGACAAAAACCGGCACAGCTACAAAGCAGCGGTGAAGCTGCTGAAACGTCTGTCCAAGCTGTACAAGAAGCTGAAACGCGAAGCACGCTGGGAGGAATTCCTCGAAGCCTTCACGGACCGGCACAGCCGGCTGCGCGCTCTTCAGGAGGAACTGCGGAAAGGAAAACTGATTCCATGAACACAATGATGCGCAATATTACGGTCCAGCTCGCCTTAAGCCAGTATGGCGACGCGCTGATCTACGGTGTTGATGACCGGGATGATTATGTACCCGGCGTCCAGTTGAAGCAGATGCTGTTCGCCTGGCATGAAGAATCCTTCTATGGAACGGAGCTTACTACTTCGAAGGCGGATGAGGTCGAGCTCGTGGTGCTTCCTGCCGAGCAGGTGATTCCGTTCTTCGCAAGCCTGCGGCTGCTCCGGCATGTCGGCTGGAGCTGGCAGGGCGATGCCCAGCTCTTGAAGCGGCTGGCCCCGCTGCTGGCAGGAATGCTGGATAACAAGCAGTATGCACCCAGCTTCTCCGCCTTCCGGGAAGGCCAGCTCCGCTGGGCCTGGGAGGAGAAGGCGCTGGCGGAAGCCGCCGAAGGCAACTGGGACGATGCGGCGGCGCTGCATAGTCTTGAGGGACGCAGCGGGTTCGCCGAAGGTCTGCGGGCCGCCTTCTCTGCGGCGGTCTTCCAGCGCTATTACGGCACCGATGCGGAAGCCGGTGACCTGCGCAGTGAGTTCCCGCTGCTGTTCAGCGCGAGCCCGGGCAGTGCGGCCGGGATGGACGAAGACAGCTGGCTGATGTCCATCGGCTGGAAGGCAGACACCGCGCCGTTCCGGCCGGTGCTGCAGCTGCTTGAACCGGACGAAGAGCTGCCGCACTGGCGGCTCCAGCTGCTCCTGCAGGACAAGCGCGACGAGTCCGCGCTTGTGCCGCTGCGGCTCACCGGGGACGGCGAGCCGCATGGCCTGTGGCCCGCATCGTGGACAGAGCATGTCCACGAGCGCGCGGCCGGGTGGCTGTCACGGCTGCGTGACAGCCTTCCCGAGCACATCGGGCGCGGCGCCGATGTGCTGGCTGAACCGCTTAGCGACGCGGTCGCGTGGCGGTTCCTCACGGCCGACAGCCGGCTCCTGCTGGAGGCCGGCTGGCAGGTGCTGCTGCCGGCGTGGTGGGAAGCCGCCAGCCGCAGGAAGCCGCGCCTGCGCGCGAAGATCAGCTCCGGCACCGCCGAGGGCCGCGGGCAGTCGCTGTTCGGCCTCGATGCGCTCGTCGACTTCGACTGGCGCATCTCCATCGGCGACGCCGATCTCTCCGAGGCGGAGTTCGCCGACCTCGTTGCGCGCGGGGAACGCCTCGTCCAGTTCCGCGGCAAGTGGATTCCGCTGGACCCTGCGCTGCTGGCGCAGATTCAGCGGGCCATGGCCGGGATGGACAAGTCGCAGGGCTTGTCCTTCCAGGATGTGCTGCAGCTGCACCTGCTGAATAGCGGTGCAGACGCAGACGCGGAGGAGGCCGAAGCGCAGCGCGCCGAGGAGGAAGCAGCCCGCGTCCGGCTGGAGGTCGAGCTGAACGAGCATCTGGTCGGAATCATCGGCCAGCTCGGACAGCGCAGCCAGTGGCCGAAGCCGGAGGTTCCGGCCGGCCTCCATGCCGAGCTTCGCAGCTACCAGCATGAAGGCTATGCCTGGCTGGTATTCCTGCGCCGCTTCGGCCTCGGCGCTTGTCTGGCCGATGATATGGGGCTCGGCAAGACGGTGCAACTGATCTCCTACCTGCTCCACATGAAGGAGCAGGAGGCGGAAGCGGAAGCTTCCGGCGCACCGGTGGCCCGGCGGCAGACAGAGCCGGCCGGCTGGCCCTCGCTGATCATCTGCCCGACCTCCGTGCTCGGCAACTGGCAGAAGGAGCTGCAGCGTTTCGCCCCTTCCCTGAACGTGATGCTTCATTATGGAAGCAGACGGCTGGATGCCGGATATTTCTACGGCGCTGCTTCGCAGGCCGATGTGGTCCTCACTTCCTATGCTACCGCCGCGCTGGACCAGGAGTTGCTGAAGCAGTTCACCTGGGCGGCTGTATGCCTCGATGAAGCGCAGAATATCAAGAACGCCGGAACGAAGCAATCGGCCGCAGTGCGCAGCTTCCCGGCCCTGCACCGGATCGCCCTGACGGGGACACCGATTGAGAACAGGCTGTCCGAGCTGTGGTCGATCTACGATTTCATCACACCGGGTTATCTCGGCACTCCGAAAGGATTCCAGGACCGGTTCGCTAACGCCATTGAGAAAGAGCGGAATGCCGAAAAAACCGCAGACTTGCAGCGGCTGGTCAAGCCGTTCATGCTGCGCCGCAAGAAGAAGGACCCGGCCATTCAGCTCGATCTACCGGATAAGAATGAAATGAAAACCTACATTAATCTGACAGCAGAGCAAGCGGCGCTCTACGACCAGAACGTGAACAGCCTGCTCGAACGGATGCAGAAGCTGGAGGGCATTGAACGCAAGGGTGCCATTCTGGCCGCCTTAACCAGCCTTAAGCAGCTGTGCGACCATCCAATGCTGCTGACCAAAGAGGCGCTGCCCGAGCCGGAGGCCGGAGGCGTTCTGAACACCAGCGCCTTGATTGAACGGTCTGCGAAGCTGGAACGGCTGCTGGCGATGGTCCGCGAGCTGCGCGAAGAGAATGAGCGCTGCCTGATCTTCACCCAGTATGTCGGCATGGGCAAGATGCTGCAGGCTGTGCTTCAGCAGGAGCTGCAGGAACCGGTGCTGTATCTGAATGGCAGCACCCCGAAGAGCACCCGTGACCGCATGATTGAACGGTTCCAGGCCCCCGCACTGCCTGCCGGTGAAGCCGATGCCGCCTCCGGGTACCAGCCGTCCGATCAGCCGAATGTATTTATCCTCTCGCTCAAAGCGGGCGGTGTCGGCCTCAATCTGACCGCCGCCAATCATGTCTTCCACTTCGACCGCTGGTGGAATCCGGCGGTGGAGAACCAGGCCACTGACCGTGCCTACCGCATGGGCCAGACCCGGGACGTGCAGGTGCATAAGTTCATCTCGCTCGGCACGCTGGAGGAGAAGATTGACGAGATGCTGGAGAGCAAGCAGCAGCTCAGCGACGATGTGATCTCCGGCTCCGAGGGCTGGATCACCGAGCTGTCTACGGACGCGCTGAAGGATCTGTTCACGCTGCGGAGGGAATGGGTCGGTTAACGGAGTTCACCACTGCTCTGACATTCTAAAGGTTGCAGCCAGATTGTCCTCCCCGGCCAGTGAGCTGACCACCAGCGTGATTGGCTCCTGCTGCATGTCGTAGAGCAGCTGCTGATTTACCAGATTCACGGCAACATTCTGGTACGCACCCGATATGCCGGAGCCGATTCCTTGAGTGATGACCCTTCCGCCAGTAACTGCAGTACATGTATAGTTCACTTGCAGCGCCGTTTCAGTTACGGGAATAGCTGTAGTCGGCGTAGGATAGTTCACAAAGGCTCCGTTTACGCTTCCGCCGGCGATCACTTTATAGCGGATGGGGGTAGAGGCCAGAATCTCCAGTCCATCCGTTTTGATCTCGGCAGTCACCGCTTCAGGAATGGTCACTAAGGCACTTCTCCGGAAGCTGATGGCCGCGAAATCGCTATCAGTAACGGTGATATTGTCACGGAATTCCGAAGTGATCCGGCCTACGGCAATCGGCAGCATAGGAACGGGAATCCAGACCCCGCTGCTGTCAATCAGGAACACACGGACACGGACCTGCTCCTGTGAGTACACTACATTGAATTGGAAAAACGTCTGTGTCACATTATAGGTTTTGGTTACGACTTCCCTGTAATTCAACTCGAACAGCTCCTGGGCGAACAGCGTCGCCGGACTTACATCATTATTCAGCCCGGTTAAATAGACCACTCCTCTGGGGGTTCCATTGTTCACTACCTTCACGACAGCTTGACTGATAGGCCCTGCTCCCAAGGTAGGGTTCTTTGTTAACATGTTGGTTGTCAATACAGGCACAGCTCATCACCCTCCTATTAAAGCTATTTCATATATCATATGCCGAGCAGATTAGAAGTTTCTGGTTAATTGACAGCGGGAGACACTCCACAGCCCTCAGACGCTTCCGTAACTGGGCGCAGTTGCCATTTTATATCCGCTGTGCTAAAATCAACTTAACTTTTTTAGAACGGAGGGCTCAGTGTGATAGACTATATCCGGATTCGTAACTTACGCGGCTAATTACAGCTTCATAGCGCGAAAGCTCTGCCTTGTGCAGAGGACTCAGGATAGGTCTATCCATTTTTAGAGGCAGCCCATAGCTTGAACTTATACGCGGGACAACAGGATAATTTATAGCGTGAAGTCTATAATTTCCCTTGTATCTGAACGGAGAACCGAGGTTGCTCCGCCCGGCCCGGCGTATGCCTTTAGGAATTGCATCCCCATAGTGAATATACTGAACCGCAGCCCATGCCTGGCTGGAATAGAGAACTATTCCTCCCTGACGCTGCCGGTTCTTGGCTTCATATTATCTACGGGAGTGCCATAGCTGTAGAACTGTTATTGGTGTAACGGCTCTACAGGACCCTATTCTGTTGATCCTCACAATCCTTTTAGCACAGGCAGACTGCCTGTGCTTTTTTATGTCCAAATTTAACAATGGAGGTTGAACTATATATGGAATCCGTACAACAAAAAGCAGTCATCGTCGGTGTACAGCTGCAGAATGACAATAACTTCGATTACGCCATGGAGGAGCTGCGCAATCTGGCAGCCGCCTGCGAGATTGAGGTCGTGGCTGAGCTCAGCCAGAAGTCCAGCCGGGTGAACCCCTCGCATTATATCGGAACCGGCAAAATCCAGGAGCTGGCGCTGCTGATGGAGCAGCATGATGCGCCCATCGTTATCTTTAATGATGAGCTGTCGCCGTCCCAGATCCGTAATCTGGAATCAACGCTTGACCATCAGGTCATTGACCGGACGATTCTGATTCTGAACATCTTCGCGCAGCGTGCCAAAACCAAGGAAGCCCAGCTGCAGGTGGAAGTAGCGCAGCTGCAGTACATGCTTCCCCGCCTGACGGGCTTGCGCGAATCTCTGGGCAGACAAGGCGGCGGAGGCGGAACCGGCCTGAAGAACAGAGGGGCCGGGGAGACGAAGCTGGAGCTGGACCGCAGAAGAATCGAGGAGCGTATCTCCGTCCTCCAGACAGAGCTGCAGGCACAGGTCTCAAGGCGCCAGATTCAGCGTAAGCAGCGCCACAAGAATGAGGTGCCTGTCGTTTGTCTCGTAGGCTACACCAATACCGGCAAGTCGAGCTTAATGAATACGCTGGTGGAGACCTATCATCCCGGCTCGGGCAAAGGGGTCTTCGCCAAGGATATGCTGTTCGCCACTCTCGAAACATCAGTGCGCAGTATCGATCTGCCCGATCACAAAACCTTCCTGCTCACAGATACCGTCGGGTTCGTCAGCCAGCTGCCCCATCATCTGGTCAAGGCCTTCCGCTCGACACTGGAAGAGGTCACGGAAGCGGATCTGCTGATCCATGTGGTCGACATTTCCGATCCGCAGCATGAGCAGCATATGGCTGTAACGGATGAGACCCTGAAGGCGCTGGGCGCTGACGGCATTCCCACCCTGTATGCCTACAACAAAGCTGATCTGACGGACCAGCCTTTTCCGCAGGTCCAGGAGAATTCTGTAACGCTCTCTGCGCTGAAGAACCGCGGAATTACCGAGCTTACGGCGCTGATCCGCAGCCGGATCTTTACCGATTATATTCAGTGTGAGATTCTGGTCCCGTTCGACCGGGGCAGCATTGTTTCTTACTTCAATGAGCATGCCGATGTGCAGTCCGTCAGCTATGAAGAGCAGGGCACACGTCTTAAGCTGGAGTGCCGGGCCGCCGATTATGAGCGGTTCCGGGGTGATTTTGTTGAGCTTTCGCAATAGAATCCTCTCTATGTAACAGGAGCAGGCCCCGGTAACTCTTACCGGGGCCTGCTCCTGCTGTTGTATATGGAAGCACCGGAAGCAGTGAATACTTCCAGCAGTAAACTCCTTAAAGACCCGCGGACAGCCGATCTGTCCGCCTTATTTTGCCGGACCGGGATTTAATTGAAGCAAGAACCCTCCGTCCCTTCCGCTGCTGCGGTTCACACGTAACCCGCCGTCATCTGTCATCTCCAGAAGCGGTTCAGCGTAAACCGCCTCTTCATGCTCCGGCTGTACCTCCAGTGAGAATACCAGCGCTGCCTGCTGTAAAGAGATGAAATCAATGCTTCTGCGCGGGCCTGTATAGAGAATCATATCGATATTTATGCTGTCTTCCGCGTTATGAATTTCCCACGCCCAGCTGCGCACCGCACCTGCATGCCCGCTGAATGCCGCGAACCAGGTCGTCAGGTTAAACGCAGTTCCCCCAATGATGATGCTCGCCCCTTCTTCCGTAGGCCCGGCGATGATCCCATCCAGGCACCCGCCAATCTCCAGCCGCAGCCGCAGATCTGCGGCCTCAATGATGCCGCCGGTCCGGTCGAGATTCGGATGAGTATCGCCGCCGTCCGTAATGAAATCTACACCGAACAGCAAATGTTCTGCTTCCTGCAGTGATTTGAAGCGTGCAGAGCAGTAGTCATAGCCGTCATGCAGGCAGCGGAGCCGGATATAGGCCGGCTGGCCATGATTGTCCGCATAGACCACCAGCGGCCGTCTTTGATTCCACAGATCACTATGTGTGAAGGAACCGATACTAAACTGCGGGGTCATATAGGTGACCGCCCATTTGCCGCCGTCCATTTGCCCCTCCCCTTCGCCTTCCAAGAGCTGCCTTACTTCCTTCGTCTCAGGAGACGTGAAGCCAGCCAGATAAGCAGGCGGGCAGTGGATGCCGCTCCTATACCATTCTTCCTCGTAGGGCAGCTCCTTCCAGGGGAAGAACTTCACCGCTCCTCCCGTCGCCATTTGCAGAAAAGCCTTGCTCTGCTCATTCAGCAGCGCCCCGTAACTGCGGGAATGCGGCCCGGACCACTGGGCCGTGGCCGGGTGATAATAGCCCGCGACGGTCTTCCAGGTCAGTTCAAGCAGTTCTCCGGTCAGTGCTTTGACCGTGCTGTCCGTGGTCTCGGACTGAAGCTTCGACAGCTCCAGAATGGCAATGTAGGTATAGACCGGACTGTTGTATTCCTGAAAAGCCCCATGCTCCATGGTATGGGCATGCAGCTTCCGAAGCCGCTCCAGACCGTATGCCGCATAATCCTCGCGTCCTAATTGCTCCCCGGCAATTCTCGTAACAAAAGCTCCGATAATCGCAATATTGGTATAGTCCGGACCCACATTCCGCCTGATAATCGCCTCGCAGGCATAATCAATGGAATGAATCATATCTTCCCGCAGGCCTTCCGGGAAGCGGTGGCCGTGGCGTGCGATCGCCTGAACCAGCCGGCTGCCGCAGAAATCGGCCCAGTTCCAGTCCGGAGGCGCCATCTGGTGCAGCGGCTCCTCATAGAACCAGGACCAGATCCCGAAGGTAGCATGGCTCCGGTCGGTATCCTGCAGGGAGATCACCTGCCGGATGATATCGAATGCCCGCTGTTCATAACGGGCCAGCTCCGTATCAAGCAGTCCGAGTGCATAGGAGAGTGAATCTCTGGTGGAATGGATGAACTCCGCCTGCTTCAGGGTCGTATGATAACCCGGGCTGCTGAACGGGGAACGCAGCATGCAGATGCCCGGATCATAACGGGACTCCAGTCCGGCCATTCTTTGAATCAGCAGCTGCAGATGGTTCATCTCTTTATTTACAGGCTCTGCGGTTTCCTTCACGGTCATCTTCCTCACTTTCCTTCAGAGTTCAGCGGAACCGTCTGCTGCGGGTGCTGCGGGTGCTGGTGATCCAGCGCCTCTGTCAACAGCTGCATCACCAGTCCCTGACCGTACAGCGCCGGATACCTCTCAATGGCGTTGTAAGCTTCTATTGAAGTCATTACCGGGGTGCCTCCCGAGACTCCCTGCACCTCACCGTCTTCACGGATAAGCGGCAGGATTCCTTCAAGCGCCTTTCCGGCACTCTCCAGAAAAGAGTCATCCAGCAGGCCGCCCTTAACCGCCTTGAGGAAACCGCAGGCGATGCCGGCGCTGGCTGACGTCTCCTGGTAATAATCCGGCCGGTCGAGCACAGTATGCCAAAGTCCATTATCTCCCTGAACCTGCCGCAGGGCGGAAGCGAGCGTACGGTAGCGGCTACTGAGCTCTTCCGGGACGGCAACTACGCGCCCGGTCTCTGCCACAATCTCGGGAACGGCCAGCGTAATCCAGGCGTTGGCCCGGGCCCAGCGGGCAGCCGACATATGGCTGCCGTCCCGGCAGTTCCAGCCGTGGAACAGCAGCCCCGTCGCCTGGTCCTGCAGCAGTCGCAGATGCAGCAGGGTCTGCTGCAGGGCGGCCTCTGCAAGCCCTCGGTCGCCGGTCAGCCCGGCAAGCCGTGCCAGGAACAGCACGGCCATATACACCGTATCCGCCCACACCTGCTCCGGGAAGTCTACAGCCTCCGTCACGGTATGCTCCAGCGCCCCTTCCCGGGTTCGCGGCGCAGTCTCCAGCATCCAAGCGGCAATTTCCTGAGACCTGCTCAGAAACCAGGTGTCCCCGGTCAGCCGGTACAGTCCAGGAAACAGCGCATATGGAGCCAGGGAGTTGATGACCCGAACCCCCTCTGCCTTACGCTTATTCCGGTTCACCCAGAGCAGCAGATAATCAATTACCTTGTCTGCGCCGGTGGCAGTTCCGTATTCCATCAAGGAGATTACACCGACACCGGGCACCCAGTCCCAGTGATGAATATCCATCCCCCAATTGCCCTGATGCCCGACGGAAATCATATATTCGAAGATAAGATCCAGCTTCTCTTCTAACTCCTGTTTTGTACTCAAAACGTCCGAAGCCTCCTTGAACCGTGATAATCCCCCTCGAAATCTGCTTTGACCGGAGAGTTGCCCTGAAACGGAATTTCGCCAAACAGCGCTTTGACCGTAAGCTCTACCGTATCCTCATGCAGCGAATAAGCATTCACCAGCGTATCGAGGAATGGAATATCCTGCAGCAAATACGGCGATGCAAAAGAAATGCCGACCGGCTTGATCGTCTCCGCATGCTGCATAGCCCAGATGGCCTTGGCCGCTTCGCCTACCGGACGGGCCGTATTCATCATGCCATGCAGCGGTAGGAAATACGGTGCAAAAGCAGCATCCCAAGATATCCCTGTCTGCTCCCATTGCTGCAGTGTAGTCAGCGGTTCGAATTCATCGAGGATATCGACCTGCAGCCCTCTGCCCTTAAGCTGCTCAACGAAGAGATTCATCCGCTCGTATTTGCGTCCCTCCGTCACCTTGTTCAGCATGATCACCAGCACCCGGCGGACCGTCTGCGGACTCAGGGGCAGCTGGCCGGTCCGGTTGCGGACCAGCGTAATGCAGCGCCCGGCAAGCGCCCGGCTTAATTGTCTAACCTGCCAGTCCAGCTCGGGCGGCAGCTTATCCTCCAGCAGCGGTAATGCCAGCCCGTCTTCTCCCGCAGCGCCGGTAAACTGCATTCCAAGCCGGGCTTTCATCTCCAGAATCCGCCGGACGCTGGCCTTCAGCCGTTCCCTGCTTACCCGCCCGTCCGCCACCGCCTGCTCCATCACCGCGAAGTATCTCACACCCGGCCAGAGCAGCACATCCGTGCCGCAATTGAAACAATCGATCATGCGCTTCTCATAATCTCCCCAGGCCAGAAACCCGCCCATATCCAGCGCATCCGACAGCACCACCCCATCGAAGCCCATTCGTTCCCGCAGCAGCTCCGTAGTGATGCGCTCCGATACGGTTGCAGGCACCGGCTTCACGGCAGTATCCCCGTCTTCGATCCAGGGAAGGGCAATATGGCCGGTCATATAGGACATCACGCCCTGATCGATGATTCTCTGAGCCACATGTCCATATGTGGAGAACCATTCCTCTTCAGATAAGCTGTTAATCGTAGTAATGATATGCTGATCCCTGTAATCCACCCCGTCGCCGGGAAAATGCTTGGCGCAAGCCGCGATGCCATAATCCTGCATCCCGCGCATGACGGCCGTAGACAGGCGTGCCGCCCGCCCGGCATCATCCCCGAGACAGCGAGTGGTAATGACGGGATTCATCCAGTTCAGCAGAAGATCAACCCCCGGTGCCAGCGCCCAGGTGAATCCGGCTGCCCGGCCTTCCATCGCTGTATATTTACCGTATTCATAAGCCAGCGCTTCATCGTCGGCTGCGGCAAGGGCGAGAAGGGGCGGGAAGGCTGTGAGGCTTTTGACTGCAGAGCCGGCCCCGAATTCCAGATCACCGGAGAACAGCAGCGGGAACTTGCTGATTCTCTGCAGCATCACGGTCCAGTCCCGGTAATCCTCCGCTCTGCCCGCAGCCTTCTGAATGACCTCTCCGCCGATAAAGAAGCTGCCCACCGGATATTGTGCCAGATACCCGCGAAGAGCGTCCTCGTCGTCCCCCTTGAACTGCAGTCTGCCTGCATGATCCTGCATCGTCTGCCCGATGAGCTCCCGCAAGCTCATAGCCCCCAGCGTGCGCTCTACCCAGTCCTGCTCTTCCTTGCTTAGCGGCCTCTGCATAGTCCCGATTCCTCCCGGTAATTTCTACTCCAAGTGTAACGAAAAGCCGGACCGCTCTAAATAAAGCCAACTATAATATAAGTTCAAAATTCTATAATCCCCCCACAAAGCGGGGTCTTAGCTTCGTTGATTACTCAGACATTTGGCCGGGACTCTTAAATAAATTCTTATGCAAAAATAAAATCACCCTAACGGTGAATCAAGCCGGAGGGTATGCGGGGTATGCGGGGTATGCGGGGTATGCGGGGTATGCGGGGTATGTGACCTGTACAGCTAATGTAGATATTAGGGCCACCACACAATGCTCCACTCACACTACTTCCGAAGCAGCCTCCGTTGTAATCAATAGTACTAATGCTCCTTATTCCCTCCTGCTGCCCACTTCCGCGGATTCAGAGGGATTTATCCCTTTAATTTTCCCATGCTGCTCATTTTCGGCGGATTCAGAGGGATTTATCCCTTTAATTTTCCCATGTCGCCCACTTTTGGCGGAATTAGAGGGATTTATCCCTTTAATTTCCCCGTACCGCCCACTTTTGGCGGGTTCATAGGGATTTATCCCTTTAATTTCCTCATGTCGCCCACTTTTGGCGGATTTAGAGGGATTTATCCCTTTAATTTCCCCGTACCGCCCACTTTTGGCGGGTTCATAGGGATTTATCCCTTTAACTTCCTCATGCCGCCCACCTTGGGCGGGTTCAGAGGGATTTTTCCCTTTAACTTCCTCATGCCGCCCACTTTGGGCGGGTTCAGAGGAATTTATCCCTTTAATTTCCCCATGCCGCCCACTTTTGGCGGAACCAGAGGGATTTATCCCTTTAATTTTCTCATGTCGCCCACATTCGGCGGATTCAGAGGGATTTATCCCTTTAATCTCCCCATGTCGCCCACTTTTGGCGGAATTAGAGGGATTTATCCCTTTAACTTCCTCATGCCGCCCACTTTGGGCGGGTTCAGAGGGATTTATCCCTTTAACTTCCTCATGCCGCCCACCTTGGGCGGGTTCAGAGGGATTTTTCCCTTTAATTTCCCCATGTCGCCCACTTTTGGCGGAATTAGAGGGATTTATCCCTTTAACTTCCTCATGCCGCCCACCTTGGGCGGGTTCAGAGGGATTTTTCCCTTTAATTTCCCCATGTCGCCCACTTTTGGCGGATTCAGAGGGATTTATCCCTTTAATTTCCCCATGTCGCCCACTTTTGGCGGAATTAGAGGGATTTATCCCTTTAATTTCCCCATGTCGCCCACTTTTGGCGGAATTAGAGGGATTTATCCCTTTAATTTCCTCATGTCGCCCACTTTTGGCGGAACCAGAGGCACTTTTGTTCCCCATTCCCCTCCTGTCGCCCACTTCAGGCGGATTCAGAGAGACCCCTGACACAGGACACATTCGTCCTTCAGACGAATCTGCTCCAATTCCAAAGAAGCCTATCCTCTGTAGACGAAATATAGTCATTCCCCAGAAATAGAAACTCCCCGCGGCTTCACACTTCAAAGCACGCGGGGAGCATAAGTCTTCATTCGTGAGCCCAAGCCTGTGTATTCCGCCCGTCAGGGCAGACTGATGAGCAGGGTCTCACTTAATTTGTTATTCTCCTTGTTCATCTCGGCATACCGCCAGATATCATTCACAAAGAAGCTGATGGTGAAGCTGCCAATGGTTGGCACTGTCCAGCGGGGTGTTCCCTGGGCGCTGCTGTTTGCTGTTAATGTGATCTCTTCACCCGGCTGGATCACGCTGGTGTTCGTGTCCGACCAGGATACAACCCCGCCATTTACCGAAAAGGCGCCGCCGGTGATCTGTCCGAGTCCGGTAGATGTGTTCAGCGGTGTAGGGCGGACGCCGATGTTCTTCACTTTGGCCCAGAAAATCAGCGAATCCCCCAGCTGCGGAGTGCTGTGCGCCGAAGGGCTGCCGTCGCTGTTCACGATATTCCAGCCGATATCCGTCACGGTCAGATCCGGCCCCGGCGCCGGCAATACCGATTCATAGCTCTGGAACTCCAGTCCGCTCACCATGACTTTTCCCTCGGTGCCTGTAATTTCAATCCGGTGCAGCCCGTACTCCAGGCCCGTCAGCTCGTAGACGATTTTATGATCCCCCTCAAGTCCGGCCTGCGGAATCACTATCGTCTCCATATATTCGCCGTCGACGTAGATGTCAGCACTGCCCATATCGCTTTTGATATCCGATCTCCAGCGGACGCCAGTGCCGTTAAAGCTAAACCCTGCCAAAGCATCCGGTCCATAGGTCACATGGGAGACCCCATTCGGCGCGGTCTCGAACCCGGTATAGTCGATGTAAGCATGGTTATGCGCAACCGGGTACCACGCGGAGACCGGAACATATAGCCCCTCTTCCAGCCTGAAATAATCGATATTCGCCCCGTTTCCTGCCGAGGTGAAGCTGATTGTGTTATAGCCCGCCTGGAGCGTGATCCCATACTGCCGCGCGGTTATATTGGCAGTCCAGCTTCCCGTAGAGGGCAGCGTAACCGTGGACTGTTTCACTCCGTTAACGAGGATATTTTTCTTCGATTCCTGATTGGAAGCGTATGCAATAGTTAAGGTGTAGCTGCCGCCGTTCGTGGAATAGAAGCCCTGAATGGCCAGACCCCCGCCATGTGTCTGCTCGACCACCTTCCCTCCCGAGGCGCTGCTGTTATTACTCACCTTCAGCGGCAGGGCAAACGAGGTGGCCTCCGCCTCGAATTTAGCCGGATCTCCCGTCACATGCGGCGTAACCGGCATGACCGGTGTGGTTGCGGATACGGCTGCAGTCAAAGGTGATACATTGCCGGAGTCATCCACAGCCTGCACCTTGTAGCTGTAGGTAGTCTGTGGCGCTACGGTATAGTCACTCCAGAAGGTAAGGCGTCCAGGAACATTAATTACAGGAGCCGTCCCGTTGTCACGGTACACGTTGTAGCTGACGACCGCATCATTATCTGTGGAGGCATTCCAGGTCAGCCTGATGTGCTCATGGCTTACGGCCAGTGCTGCCGGACTGGCCGGAGCGGATGGCAGAGTACTCTCCTGCTCATCCAGAATATACTGGACAGTCTCCCCGGCACCCAGCGAAACCGTAAGGGTAATATACGGTGTTGCTGTCAGCTGAACCCGGGAGTAGGCCGCAGCATAGGTATCTCCTGCACCGAAGCGTTCCCCCGTATACGTTCCGCTGGACGGCATCGCAACCTGCACCTGCATCGTTACTGGCGATTTCTCAAAGTTGACGAAATTAAGCAGAATTTTATCGGACGAAGCGCCTATGGCCGTAACCCCCAGCGCCGAGGTATCCACTGCGCGGAAATATGCCTTTTGCCCGGTTAATGCAGACGCATTGAGAACTTCGTAGCTGAGCGGGCTTCCATGGGTCGCATAGGCGGCGGCCAGTCTGCGGAACGTCTTCAGCCGGGTCTCCCCGGATTCATTGATATTGGCCGGCACGGCAGCTGTATCCTCATAGCGGTGCGTATTCCAGTTGATCGCGGAATCGAACAGCCCAAACTCCGTCCCGTCATTGAAGAAGGCGGCATGCTGCATAATATGATCTACATAGCCGATATCCCCCCGCAGCTCCCGGTCAAAAGCAGAGGCGAACCTGTACGCATACGTGCCATATTTCGTATTGTCGGAATGATTGTCGTTGCTGCCGGTCTCGCTCATCGCCATTTCTTTGCCGAAGCCCTCATCCGCTTCGCTATAGACACGCAAATTCTCATACAGGCTTCCGCCCGGCAATGGCTGAACCCCGGTGCCGCCATAGCTGTGTCCGTTGGTCACATCCGACAGCGCTTCAATCGCCTCCCGCTGGCTGGCATCCCGCTCCCAGCCGTCAGGCGTTCCGTTATACGGCCAGTACGCCCAGCCGGGGGCCACAATCTTCAGGTACGGCTGGCTATTGGTCTGCCGCTCCTCATCCATCAGCTCATGAAGCGCAAGCACAGCCTTCTGTGCCCAGCCGAATAATCCCGGCTCATTGCCCGTTTCCGCATACTGGTACAGATCACCGAATTTGCTGACGAACCCGGCATAATAGCTCCGCAGCGCTGAGCTGATGGTTCCGGCGGCCAGCTCACTATTGCTCTTCCAGTTCCCGCCGATGATATTGACCATCGGCTCCAGATTCAGGTCGCGCAGCGTCTCCAGATAAGTCCGCCCCAGCGGGTCCCAGCCTGCGCTGGTATCGGACCAGAAGGAGGTGCGCATCCAGTTGCCGCTGTAAGCAATGCCCAGCCACTTGGTCATTGGCGCCAGATGACGGATTGCATTCTCGTCATACCTGAAGGTGGATGCGGCAATTGTGCTTCCAAGATGAATATACCGCCCGTGTATGGGCTCGGCGGCCTGCTCCTCCAGCGCATCCAGCCTGAAATAATCCCACTCAAACCACAGATACCTGTCCCCGTCATAACCGGGAGACTGCGGATCTGCGTATAAACCCCGGTCAACGGTGAGCTTAAGCTCATTCTGTCCTATCTTCAGCTGTTCTTTGGGAATGTAGAGCTTATAGGTCTGCTTCCATGTGCGCGTAAGCGGGGTCTCTCCATCATTCAGGCCGGTAATCTGAATAAGCCCGCTGAAGCTGCCGTTTGCGAAGACGGCCAGCTGCGGAATTGCGGTGCTTGCATCTATAACTTTGAAGCTGAACTCCACGCCGTAGAGAGGGACTCCGGTTAAATTAAAGGTGAGATTCATGGTACCGTTGTGGTCTGCTTTCATGCCCTTGGAGAGGGTATTCCAGCTCATGGGATTTGCGGGGAGGGTAATATTCTCACTGTACACATCTTGAAATACCGTAAATTCTGCCGAGCTGTTATCCTGCTCCCCTACCTGCCAGAGCAGCGTGGGCGGCTGATAGGTATCCTCTGTGACTGTCCTGCCATAGGAAGAATCAGCGGCAGTTAGCGGCAGCACCGCAGGTGACTTCATTATTTCTTGCACAGCAGTCAGTGCCGCTGGCGGTCCGGCGGACAGAATTCGCCCGCCAGGCGCCAGAACGGACATCAGCACCAGAACAGTAATGAGCAACTTGCCTGTAATCTTCTGTTTTCGCACATTAACACCCTCTTCTTGAGAATAAGATAAGGGCTCCCCAAATGCTGGTTCAGCGAATGAGAATACCCGGTATCCGGCAAGCGGCCGCTGGGACTGCCTGCTATGAATACCGGGCGTGCTATGGCCTTAGCTGCTTATTTGGCGGCCAGGAAAGCATCCAGTTGCGTTTGAATTTCTGTAATCACAGCATCCAGGCCTGCGGCCTTCAGCTTGCTGTTCATTTCCTTCAGGACCGGCTCAGGGTCCTTTTCCCCGGAGTACAGGGTGTTCTTATATTGCTTCGTAATATTGATCAGTGCGCCGATCTGCGACTGCACCTTGGTCGAATCGAAGACAAAGCCGATGACCGGCGAAACGGCAGAGTTCTTGTTCCAGTCGGTGTACAGCTGAACGCGGTTCGGATCTTCGTCCTTGTTCAGGTAGTTCAGCAGCACATTGCCGATCATCCAGGAAGATACCGAGTTGTAGCCGCTGTCCGGGATGAACTCCACCGTGCTGTTCTCCAGCTTCTTGTAATGCTTGCCCTCAATGCCGAAGGTCAGCAGGTTATAGAGCACCGGATCGGTATGGATCAGGTTCATGAACATCATGGCCCGTTCAGGGTTTTTGGAGGTTCTGGAGATGGCGAGCATGGAGCCCTGCAGGCTCTTGGTGCTGACGCCAACCGGCAGCAGCGTCTTGATGATCATCGGCTTCTCGGCGAGCCGGGTCCAGTCATTGGTGGAGGTCGGATTCATATTGCCGTAGACGAACCAGGCTTTGCCGCTTTTTACCGCATCCTTCAGCTCAGTCTTGTCTGTGGCACCGTTCTTGTTAATATAGCCCGCTTCATACCAGCTGCGGATCAGCTTCAGCCGTTCCACAATTTCCGGCGTATCATATTCGTTAAATACCTTCATCGTCTTGTAATCGAGCAGCGTCGGGATTTCATTACTGCCGTCGAGGTCCTCACTTTCCGGATAAGCTGTGAACCAGTTCAGACTGTCCGTATGGTTCATGAACAGCGGGGAGAGAGTTGGTTCTTTCTCCTTAATCGTCTTCAGCATCGGTTCAATATCCTCCAGCTTCTTGATGCTGTTCACATCGAAGCCATATTTATCGACAATCGCTTTGTCAAAAGCAAACCCGACGGACTGGCCCAGCTCTTTCTCTGTGGGAATCGCATACAAATGTCCGTTAACAGTAGCCGCCTGCAGGTAAGCAGGATTGATCTGTGCCTTCGTTTCCTTGGCGTATTCCTCGATCAGCTCTTCCAGCGGCAGATACGCTCCCTTCGCGGCATTGGTCATGAAGTTCCAGGTATAGACCATGTCGAACACTTCGCCGGACTGGATCATCAGGTTGACCTTATCGGCCGGTTTATCCCAGCTCAGCTGGTTAATCTTGATCGTGGCATTTATTTTATCCTTCAGATACGCATTGATCTCCTGCTCTACAGAAGCCACATCCTTATCCGGCCCGCCGGGCA
The DNA here is from genome assembly GCF_037963255.1 of Paenibacillus sp. FSL H8-0259. Taxonomy (NCBI): domain Bacteria; kingdom Bacillati; phylum Bacillota; class Bacilli; order Caryophanales; family Paenibacillaceae; genus Paenibacillus; species Paenibacillus sp. FSL H8-0259. The sequence goes on along the minus strand of NZ_CP150147.1, from coordinate 294,967 downwards.
GATAGAGCGACAGCTCCACCGGTTCCAGCGCATCCGGCGCATCCGGCGCTTCCGTCCCGGCCGCCTCCGTTGCAGCAGCTTCCTTAGTGGCTGCCGGAGCCGTGGTGCTCTCCCCTGCCTTCTCCGTAGGAGCAGCGGTATTGTTGTTATTTCCGGAGCATCCGGCTAGGGTAAACCCAACCATAAGTACAAGCGACAGCAGTAGACCCGTGACTTTTTTACCTGCCATACTTTGTTTCCTCCCCTTGATTGAACAATATATGCTAATCGGTTGATTCCGAGGTTAGCCTTTAATCGAGCCAAGCGTCAAGCCTTTGATGAAATACCGCTGAAAGAACGGGTAGGCCAGCACGATCGGGCCAATGCCAATCAGCGCCATCGCCATGCGGATCGTTTCCCCCGGTAATTTGGCCAGCTCGGTGGCCGAGCCCTGAATGAGCGCCCCGTTGCGGCTCAGGTAATCCGCCTGGGAGATCATTTTGTACATCAGATATTGCAGGGAATAGAGGTCTGTATCGGTAATGAAGATCATGCTGTTGAACCAGTCATTCCAGTAATGCAGCGTGTTGAACAGTCCAATCGTGGCGAATACCGGCAGGGACAGCGGGAAAACAATCTGGAAAAACGTCCGCAGCTCCCCGGCCCCGTCGATTGTAGAGGCTTCGATCAGCGCAGGCGGTACACTCATCTGGAAATACGTTTTCATGATCAGCACATTGAACGGCGACAGCAGCATCGGCACGATGAGCGCCCAGATGGAGTTCTTGAGATCAAGCACCTGCGTATAGACCATATACCAGGGCACCAGCCCGCCGCCGAACAGCATGGTGAAGAAGATCAGGAAGGCGAAGAATCCCCGGTATCTGAAATCGGTCCGTGAGATCGGATACGCATACAGTGAAGAGATGAATACACTGACCAGCGTTCCGGTGATGGTGACGAAGAAGGACACGCCGTACGCTTTTAATACCACGCTGTAATCCTTGAAGATATACGCATAGGCTTCCAGGCTGAGCTTCTCCGGGATAAATTGATAGCCGTTCAGCACGATGTAATCATAGTCGGTAATGGAAATCATGAAGACGAGTACAATCGGCAGCAGGCAGGTAATGGACAGGATGATAAAAATAACATGGAGAATGATGTTGGTAAATCTGGATATTTCGTTATTAGCCACGGATTTCCACTCCTTTTTAGAATACCGCCTGATCCTTGTCGACCTTGCGCACGATCCAGTTCGAGCCGAGGACCAGGAAGAAGCCGACCACCGATTGATACAATCCCGCTGCTGCGGACATGCCCAGGTTCCCCATATTAATCAGTGCGTTATAGACGTAGGTGTCGATGACCAGCGTTGTCGGGTACAGTGCTCCGGAATTCAGCGTGGTCTGGTAGAACAGCCCGAAGTCGGAGCGGAAAATCCCGCCGATGGCCAGAATCGTTGTGATGATAATGACCGGACGGATCAGCGGAATCGTGATATGCAGGATCTGCTTCCACTTGCTGGCACCGTCGATCAGGGCAGCTTCATAATACTCATTGTCAATGCCGATGATGGCCGCCAGATAGATGACACAGCCATAGCCCACTCCTTTCCAGAGGTTGATCAGCGGAAGAATGAACGGCCAATATTTCGGCTCGGAATACCAGTTCAGCTCATCCAGCCCGAACAGGGCGAAGATCCCTTTATTGATGAAACCGTATTCAACATTCAGAAAGGCGAACACCAGATAACTCACCACAACCATCGACAGGAAGTACGGGAAGAACATGATGCTCTGATAAAATTTGGCGGCCAGCTTATTCTTCAGCTCATTCAGGGCAATCGCGATCGATACGGCAATCACCAGGTTGAGAATAATAAACACAAAGTTGTAGAGCACCGTATTGCGGGTAATAATCCAGGCATCCGAGGTTGCGAACAGGAATCTGAAGTTATCCAGCCCCACCCACGGACTGCCGAGAATACCGTCGACATAGTTAATATTCTTGAAGGCAATAATGATCCCGAACATCGGCAGATAATTATTGACCAGCAAAAAAAGCACACCCGGCAGCAGCATCAGCAGCAGAACTTTGTGCTTCAGCAGATGTCTCAGCATGGCTCCACGCTTCGTGCTCCTGTGTACCGGCAGGCTGGCTCCTGCTTCGGCTACGCTTTTCTTCTCTTGAGTAATCATTCCTTCCGCCTCCTGATTCCTTCAGCAGTCTCTCTCTCTCCCATGACTTAAGTGTAGCCGGAGAACGGCTGATGCTAAATAAGGCCATCTATAATAAAAGTTCAAAATCCTACGGAGTTTAGAATTGTGGATTTGTAGTCATACAAAAAAGGCGCTCCACAATGATAGCTGTGGGGCGCCCCTTTTTAGTTAAGCTGACTCGTAGTTCAGTATCGTCTCATTGCTTACGTCAGTCTATGCACAGACCACACAACGCCCGAGGAGGAACCGCCAAGGTCCAGCGGAATTGTTAATCCATCTGCTGCGTAGAACAGTCCGATTACGTCGCCTGCCGTCAGTTCAAACTCACCCGTTAATGTCACTGTACCGTTCCCTAATATCGTCCGGAGTGACAACAGCAGTGCGATGTTAACATTCAGCAGAGGGAAGAGTCCGGTTACCAAATCTGTTACCGTAGGGGATGTTCTCCGCACTACAAAAGCCGGGTTCACTCCCGCACCCAACGCAACTGAAATCGCAGCCGTAGTACTGTAGTTAATAGTCGCCTCAAACGAATATCTGCCTGTGGCCGGGATCGTGTAGTTACCCGTTGTTTCGTTAAAAGTCGCGCTGTCGTAATAAGGCGTCGTCACCGTCCACCCTGTAAGCTGTGTGCTGGCTGCCGCCGAGAACGAAGGCAGGAATGCCGAGAAGCCTTCCGTTGAGATATTGGGGCCTGTCGCACCGGTGGTTCCGGTTAAGCCCGTGGTTCCGGTGACTCCAGTCACGCCGGTCACACCGGTTGCACCTGTCACGCCTGTTGCTCCCGTAAGCCCAGTCGCTCCAGTCACTCCCACTCCTGTCGCACCGGTAACCCCGGTTGCACCTGTCACGCCTGCGTCTCCTGTTGCTCCCGTTACCCCAGTCGCTCCAGTCACACCTACTCCTGTCGCTCCGGTAACCCCGGTTGCACCCGTCACGCCTGCGTCTCCTGTTGCTCCCGTTACTCCAGTCGCTCCGGTCACACCTACTCCTGTCGCTCCGGTGACCCCGGTTGCACCTGTCGCGCCTGCGTCTCCTGTTGCTCCCGTTACTCCAGTCGCTCCGGTCACGCCAGCTCCCGTAGCTCCTGTAACCCCGGTCGCCCCGGTCACTCCCGCTTCGCCAGTCGCTCCGGTCACGCCCGCTTCGCCCGTTGCACCAGTCACGCCCGCTTCGCCCGTCGCCCCAGTCACGCCCGCTTCGCCCGTTGCACCAGTCACTCCAGCTTCGCCCGTCGCCCCGGTCACTCCAGCTTCGCCCGTCGCCCCGGTCACGCCCGCTTCGCCCGTTGCACCAGTCACTCCAGCTTCCCCTGTCGCTCCAGTCACGCCCGCTTCGCCCGTCGCTCCAGTCACGCCCGCTTCGCCCGTCGCTCCAGTCACGCCAGCTTCGCCCGTCGCTCCAGTCACGCCAGCTCCCGTAGCTCCTGTAACCCCGGTCGCCCCGGTCACTCCCGCTTCGCCCGTCGCTCCGGTCACGCCCGCTTCGCCCGTCGCCCCAGTCACGCCTGCTTCGCCCGTCGCCCCAGTCACTCCCGCTTCGCCCGTCGCCCCGGTCACGCCCGCTTCGCCCGTCGCCCCGGTCACTCCAGCTTCGCCCGTTGCTCCCGTCACGCCCGCTTCGCCCGTCGCCCCGGTCACGCCCGCTTCGCCCGTCGCTCCAGTCACGCCCGCTTCGCCCGTCGCTCCAGTCACGCCCGCTTCGCCCGTCGCTCCAGTCACGCCCGCTTCGCCCGTCGCTCCAGTCACGCCCGCTTCGCCCGTTGCACCAGTCACTCCAGCTTCGCCCGTCGCACCAGTCACGCCCACTTCGCCCGTTGCACCAGTCACTCCAGATTCGCCCGTCGCTCCGGTCACGCCCGCTTCGCCCGTTGCACCAGTCACTCCAGATTCGCCCGTTGCCCCAGTCACGCCCGCTTCGCCCGTCGCACCAGTCACGCCAGCTTCCCCTGTCGCCCCGGTCACGCCCGCTTCGCCCGTCGCCCCAGTCACGCCAGCTTCGCCCGTCGCACCAGTCACGCCAGCTTCGCCCGTCGCCCCAGTCACACCAGTGGCTCCGGTCACTCCTGCGTTACCTGTTGCTCCCGTAACCCCAGTCGCTCCAGTCACTCCAGCTCCCGTTGCACCCGTAACCCCGGTTGCTCCAGCCACGCCAGCTTCGCCTGTCGCCCCGGTAATCCCCGTGGTTTCACCTAACAACTCAGCAGATACCAGCCGGTGGGCTGTTACCAGCTGTCCGGTGCTGCTCTTGCCCCACAGTGAAATCTGGATAGGGTCGTCCGTCATATCCTGGGTGACAAACAGAAATTCAAAAGCATCCAGATCCGCATAATAAGTGTTTGTTATCACTTCGTTTGCAGCCACATTCAGCGACTCGCTGACATACACGTTTCTTATTCCCCCGAGCATGTAATAACCCTGTACCAATACCGTAGAAGCTGAAGTACTGCTGCGGTTATCGATTCTGACCGTAACCTGCGTGGTCGGTCTAACACCTCCAACCATATTATTTTCCAGCGGTCCCGTTGATAAGAAGCTCATTTCCCAGTCTCCTTTAATTGCAGATTTAATTGTCCCATACTCTACTTCCTACTCCTGCTGAATCTATCTTTTCCCTCATAGAAGCTATATAGATTGAACTTGAAATGATTCCAATGGGGATGTTGTTGTCCTCCTTGGCTCAAGCTATATAGTACTGAAACTAGCAGTACAAAGATTGATTTATATAGTATTATTCCGGCACTCCCCTTACGGTGTGGACGTTAACGCTCCAATCCGGTACACATCCAGCACAAATGAATAAGCAGACAAAAAGGGACTTTCCCGAAGCCGCCACGGCCCGGTTAAGTCCCTGATTCATAATGGCTATTCTATTCCTGTCCCTTACTCAGCTGGCTCTCCAGACTCTCTGCATTTAGGGGATTATGCGGATCAAAGTCAGGATAGATATACTCCTCGCGCTGAAAAGAGTACCCCGTATCCGCAATGTCGAGCATCTGATTCAGCCGCTCCGTTTCGCTGCGGAGCCCCTCGTCAAGCGGCCTCTCTCCCGAGAGAATCTGCAGATACAGCTGCATCCTCGGACGGTCCCCCGAGTCACGCGGTTCCATGGATACCGAGCTTGGATCATATTGATCCATAATCTGCGGCGAGAGCGGATATATAGACTCAGCGGCATTCGGAACAAATTCCTTGAAGTGCCCCAGCCCCGGTGCAAGACCCGGAACATCGAGAATACCGTCCACCACCGGCAGGGCCAGCGCCTGCTGGAACAGAATGGTCAGGAATTCCCCGGACTGCAGGAATTTCCACACTTTAACCGCCGCCTCCCGGCTTGGAGCTGAACTATTCACAACCAGCGGAGAGTGCGGGATCATCATGAGCGCTCCGCCGCCCTGCTTGGAGGAGTCCGCCACGGGAGGCATTGCAACTCCCCAATCGTCCTTCGGCATATATTCCTGCAGCTTTACATAATCTTTGCTGGTGGCGTACATCATGCCGATATTGCCGTCCGCGAACTGCCGCAGGGCACTGTCACGCTTAAGCAGTGCCTCACCCGGATACAGACTCCCCTCACGCTTCATGTCCAGCACCATTTGCAGCCACAATCTGTATACACTCAGCTCATAACGCCCGGTCTGGTAATTATAAAGATAGTAACCGCTGGAGGTATTGGAGATTTCAAGACCGGTCTGCAGGCTATCCTGGCTGTCTCCGGCAGGAAGCGCGAAGCCGTATTTATTCACGCCCTCTCCTGCCTGGCTGATCCGGGCAGCAGCCTCTTTCACCGCTCCGAAGGTAAGCGGCGGGCGCTCCGGGTCAAGTCCGGCATCGCGGAACAGCTGCTTGTTGTAGAGGAGACGCACGGTATCAACACTGGAGGGCATGAAGTAGATCCCCCCTCTGAACAAAGAACTGTGTGCATAATTCCTGGCCCATGCCGGGAATCTGCTTAAGTCAGCAGTGTTCAATTCAGCAGACATATTAGCCAAATACCCTTTGTTGACATAGGTAGCCAGCCAGGTATTGTCGACACTGAACACATCCGGACCCTGTCCCGAGGTCATCAGCATATTTAAGGTGTCATCGTAGACATCTGCAGCGATATCCATAACGTTAATCTCGATATGATCCGGGTTGGTTTTGTTATATTGACTGATGGCATTCTTCACTTCCAGGTTCTCCGTCCAGTCATACAGGGCGATCTTTACCCGGATGGGCTGCACCGGTGCTTCCGCAGGACCCGGACTGAAGTCCACCAGCAGCGGGCGGTCATAAGCAATGGCATACGCTGCAGTCCCGCATAATAGTAAGGCAAGGATATAGAACAGGAACCGTTTCATCTTGCACCTCCTGCGTTGACATCAAGACTCGTTGCGTTTTACAATGTATACCAGCTATTGATTGGTATTTTCCAACAATACCCGATAAATGGCAAGCCGCAAATATCGGGATGCCGGGGGAGGGCTCCAATGAGGAAGCTGTTTGATACGTTGTCGCGGACCCTCTTCTTGTATAATTTCAGCATCCGCAGCCGGCTGATTCTCTACTTCCTGTTCCTCGTCCTGCTTCCGACAACCATTATATCGGTGACGGTATATAACAAATCAGCCGATATTATCACCCGCAATGTTAATACATCCATTGAGAACAACTTCAATCTCGTTCAGGACAATCTGGCCCAGCGGTTCGAGGCCGCCAATAAATCCATGGTATCGCTCTATCTTAATTCAGAATTTGCTGACCTCATCTCCTCTAACCGGCCCACGGACAGCAGCGGAATCATTAATGAGCTGGCTGCCCTGAGCAAAATTCTCGAGAATTTCCCCGCGAACGGTACGTCTGGAAGCAGCTTTGTCCCTATGCTCTATATGCTGAACCGCCCGGAATATACCCAATATAACTTCTCCAGACGTGTATTCAATATCGATCTCATCTCTCTGAAGCCCTGGTATCTCGGCATTCCGGCCCAATCCGATTTCACTGTCGTCGGACTCAGCTCTCTGGATTCCAAGTACACTCTTAAATTCGCAAGGCGCCTGTTCGGCATCCGGCATGCACAGCTGCCCTTTGTCGGACTGCTCACCATCGATATTCCTGTAGCTGAATTCAGCACACTGCTGGAGCATTACAAGCCTACGCCCGGCAGCAAGGTCTATATCGCAGACGGAACCGGTACGATCGCCATCAGTCCGGAGCCGGCCCTGATCGGGCAGAACATCAACACACAGGACTACTACAGCAAGATGAACGCTCCGGCTGACGGTTCTGCGGGTCTGCATTCTTTTCACCAGATGATCGGCGGTGAGAATATGCTTGTCTCCTACCGGACCATCGACAACACCGGCTGGACCATTCTCTCGTTCTCGCCTGTCCGTGAGCTTAACGGAGAATTAGCCGCCTTCCGCCGGGTGATGTATATCGTGATCGGCATCTGTATGCTGGTCTCGCTTATGATGGCCCTGCTGCTGTCAGAGAATATCTCAGCGCCGATCCGCAAGTTCATCCAGTCGATGTCGCATGCCGAAAGCGGAAATTTCAACATTACCATCCGCTACAGGCGCAAGGATGAATTCGCCTACTTGTTCAACCGCTATAACAAGCTGCTCCAGCAGATTAAGGCGCTGATTGACAAGCTCTATGTGACCGAGCTGCGCAAGAAAGAAGCCGAGCTCCAGACCCTGCAGGCCCAGATCAACCCGCATTTTCTCTACAACACCCTGGATTCGATCAACTGGATCGCCATTAATCACGATATTCCCGAGATCAGCAACATGGTTACCTCCCTCTCGGATTTCTTCAGGTACAGCCTGAGCAAGGGACGGAATATCATCCCGCTCCACGATGAGCTGCGGCAGGTGGAGAGCTATCTGGAGATTCAGCAGTTCCGTTTCCGGGATAGGCTGGAATATGAACTCGAGGAGACGGACCCCAAGCTGCTGGAGGAATGCCTGGTGGTCAAGCTCAGCCTGCAGCCGCTGGTTGAGAATGCCCTGATTCATGGCATTCAGCAGCGCCGGGGTCAAGGCAGAATCCGCATCAGAGTCGACACTTCACAGGGGATTCTCAGCGTTTCGGTATTTGACGACGGCGTGGGGGCAGACCCGGAGCGGCTGAACCTGCTGCTAACCCATCCGCAGCCGGGCAACCAGTCCTATGGTATCCGTAATGTGCATATGAGAATTCAGCAGTTTTTTGGAGAGTCTTACGGAATCCGTTATTACGCTAATACCGAGGATGGCTGCGGCCTGCTTGCGGTGATCCGGTTTCCGGTGGTGACTATATGGGATGAGGTGAGTGAAGATGTTAACGATGATCGTAGCGGATGATGAGCCGTTTATCCGCAGCAGCCTGATCCACGTGTTCAAATGGCAGGAGGAATTCGGAATTGAGATTATAGGGGAGGCGTCTGACGGGCTGGAGGCCTATGAATTATGCCTGAAGCTTGCACCGGATATTCTGTTCACCGATATTATGATGCCGCTGATGGGCGGTCTGCAGGTGGCCGAGAAGCTGCGGGAAGCAGGCAGTCCTACCAAAATCATTATCATCAGCGGCGCCCAGGACTTCTCCTATGCCCGGGACGCGCTGAAGGTGAATGCCGAGGGATATATTCTGAAGCCGGTGAAATTACCCGAGGTCCGGGAGGTCTTCCATCAGGTTGTCGCTAAGCTTAAGGGAGAACGTGAGCATCAGATGGATGTAGAGCAGCTGAGGAAGCAGCTGCAGGACAGCATGCCGGTGATCCGCGACAAGTTCCTGCAGAATCTGATTGCCGGCCTATACCGGAACGAGGATGAAATTTGGCAGAAAATCGATTATTTCGCCCTCCCCTTCAAGCGGGGGACAGCTTTGACAGCCTGTGTACTGCAGCTGGATGAATACCAGAGCGCAGTGGACAAATTCTCGGAGGAATACAAGCAGCTGCTCTATTTTTCCATTCAAAATATTATCAATGAGTGTCTGGTCAGCCACCCGTGCTCCATCAGCTTCGTCGCCAGCGAGAACGAGTTCATTATGCTTTTCTGCCCGGCAGACGATCCCTCGCCCTCTTCCATCTCAGAAGTATGCGGGCAGATCATCAGTAATATCCGCAAGTATCTGCGGCTGGATGCCTCGGCCGGCATTGGCAGAGCTTGTCCCCTGGCCGGCCAGCTGGAGGACTCGTACAAGGATGCGCTGGCCGCGCTGGTATACACATTCTATACCGGGCACGGCTCTGTCCTCTACATTAAGGATATCCAGCCGGAAACGGAGACACTGGAGAGCACTTTCTTCTATAAATTCCAGGCCCGGCTCATGAATGAACTGAAGGCAGGCCATACGGGCACCGTCATGGAGCTGATGGAGCAGCTGTTCACCAGACTGGCCGGACCCAAGCTGCAGATCGGATATGTGCAGAGTATTTGTGCCGAGATGATTTTCACCTCTGCCAGGGCCCTGTATGAGATTGATGAGGATACCCGGCTGGTACAGAGTGACCGGATTACAATTATGGATAAGCTGTACCTTCAGAAGAATATTACCGGCCTGAAGGCGTATATGCTGTCGCTTTTTCATGACTTAAGTGCGTATGTAGCAGGCAAGAACACCTCCAAGAACAGCCGGATCATCAGCAAAATCCATTCTATTATCCAGGAAGGCTACGCCTCTGAGCTCTCCATTTCCAGAATTGCCGAGGAGGTATTCCTGACGCCTAACTATATCAGTCTGATCTTCAAGAAGGAGACCGGTGAGACGATTACCGACTATATCACCCGGATCCGTATAGGCAAAGCGAAGGAGCTGCTGACAAGCACAGACCTCAAAGTAATGGAGATTTCCGAACTCGTGGGCTATGAGAATCCCCATTACTTCAGTACGGTTTTCAAAAAAACCGTTGGCCTGCACCCGCTTAAATACCGCTCTGAACAAAATCAGTGATGCTGATCTCTATCTGATGATATAGGATCTGACGCCTATTCTGGAGTAGATGGCCGTGCTGGCTCCACGTTTACCGGATAACGGCAGGCCGGAACGTGTTGTTAATGTAGCTATATAGGCAAAGTCCGGGTGAAGTCCCTCATCCGCCAGGTATGCCGAGGTCCGGCTGCCCGGCACTCTTTCCCTGTTGAGTGAAGTGATCATCTCAGATGCGCTCTTAATTCCCAGCCCGTGTCCGTAGAAGCGGTCATTCGACAGCATAATCGCGTTCTCCCCCTGCCACTCCGGCTTATCCGGATCATGATCGGGATTCTTGAAGTAGACTACATCCCCCGGCTGTAATTCCGACGGATTGAAGGTGGTGATCATCTTCAGATTGCTGTCATAGTTCCAGTCCCACAGGTACAGATCGGTGAAGTAGCGGTCGAAGGCATTCTCACCGATCATACTGATGGTCGCTCTATATAGAATCATTACCATCGCCATTGCGCATTCGAAGGCATACAGCTGTCCATTTACAAAAATATCATTGATTGCTGCAGAAGGGCTAACCCCTGCCTTCAATTCAAAACCGCCGCCCGCCGTACGATTCCAATATCTTGGATTGCAGCGGGAGTTCTTGAATGTCGAGAAGTCCGTCCCCCCGGCGTTCATCGCTCTGGCTGCAGCGATAATCTCCCCCCGCATTTTAATCTCGAATGCCGGATTCGCAGGAGCCGTGTATCCATACCCCATCCTGCTTCCCCCCTTCATCTTCTTGTCATGAAATATAGGTTATTGTACGTGTCGGGCCTCCTATTGGTGCGTGGGACTTTGCGCCCAGCACTAAATAACCCCACAGAGTGGGGTCTTATCTTCAATAATTATATTAATTCTTGCGCTTCTTGTGTAAGGTTAGGCTAGGCTTCAAAGTAATTTCAAAAGCACGGCCCCAAATATAACCGGGATCATGGTAATGAAGTGCCGCACTGGAATATTCCGCAAATGACCAGGCAGCTCCGCTAATCTGACGGATACTGCAGGCTGGTTCAGGACTCCCGATAAGGAATGCATTTTTTCCGGCAAGGGTGGCCGTATGTGTCTGCATCCGCTCTCTCAGCAGAGCTTGTAAATGAGAATAGTCTTCCGGACTATTAAACAAAAGCATATTTTGATCTGCAATCGCAGCGACATTCACATATAACGAATGGGCTCTTGAATATTCCCGGATTTCACCAATAGCCAGCCTTTTGTAATAGTAATCTTTCAAGAAGCGTTTGAATAAAAGCGACCCGTGAGCGTTAACAGCAGAGCTAAGCGCCGCCGCATCTGTCTCGGTAACCAACAATGCATACCGGGCCTGGCCCATGCCCAGCGCTATCCCGATTTTGTTACCCGGCGTATTCCAGCCGCTATATCCTAATATACTTCCGGTATGCCGGCTGCCCAGCAGGCTTTCAGTTACCGCAGCATCCGCTGCACCGCTGCCGACAAAATCAATCACTACAGACAGAACACCATTGGCGTGGTTAGCCGCAAGGCGGTCAACCGCAGCCGGCGTCTGATCCGCAGCGGTAACCGCGATAATCTCCAAGGCAGCTGAACCGCCCACAGACTCAGACGCTGCACCCACAATGTCCACATGACGCAGAATGTTCTGATGTACATCCATATATTCATACGGACTCGTAATGGTAGAGCCATGGGGTCCGAAGTATTGAACGGCACACTCCGTCTTCGCCCCGTTACGATAGAGCTGATTCGCCATACGCGCCAATAACGCCTGTCCCAGTCCGTCTGCATCCGGCAGAATGATTGCACGCTCCGGATTTTGACCATTCATGCCGCCGAGCCAGCCATTAATGCACTCTTCTACAAAGTGAATCTCGTTAATCTGCACCCCTTGAGTATTGGCATCATCCACACCTACCGCAAGAAAATCAATATATCCCTCCTGCGCCAGCTTCTCCAGAATGTAATGGTTCGTTTTGAACTTATGCTGTCTCGTATTGTAATACTGTTCTTTATCGAAAGTAGCCGTGCTGCCATAGGAACCCGTTGGAGACAGGTTATATCCGCTGAGAATATCTTCAAACTGCGTAAAGCTTCTTCGCGGCTGAAGCATGAAATTGCGTGATTCTGTATAGGCTGCCAAGTCCAGACCTTCTGCAAAAGACGTTGTCGCCAGCCTCATAATCGTATCCAGCACATACACCGGCTTGTCCGGATAAGACTGCTTCACTAAACGGATCACATCCAGCAGGTTCGTGATCTCAGGATCATAGGCCGGATAAGCTCCCCCCGCGTCCGCCCGGAGACGGCGGCTTCCAATCAGGCCCCCGTAGGCGAGCATATCAGTAGAGATTATAAAGCCGTCTGCAGACGCTGCATGATGAAGAATAAATTTCCGGATGCGGGCGGTGTCTCCATATGCCGGTGAAGATGTCGTTAGTAAGGTGGTCCCCGATGATGTCTTGTGCGAATCCAGACGGTTTCTAAGATCATTTACATGCGGGGTGATTACATGGATTCCTGCCGATTTCCCTTGAGTCATAACATCGTCCAGATTGACGGGTCTGTCATCCAATGGTACGTATAGCACCTTCTTCATTTGTATCAAGCTCCCTCTAGTAGCAGATAGGCCCGGATGCCTTCACTTATAAGGTAAATTAGGCAGCTAAAATACAACCTGAAAATAAAAAAATATTAAATTTCCCAATATTGGCATCCATCTATTCAACTATGATACAATAAAACGGAACATATGTTCCTATTTATTCATCGATAATCATCATACACGCCCATATATACATATTATTATTTTTATTTCCAGAAAGGGGTAATCCGCTTTGGATAGAGCACAAACGGTATATGAACGCTACCGGAATGAACTCTGCCGGATAGGTTGGAGAGTACAGTATAGGGCTAAAAAGGCCGGACGGCTGGAATCTCCGCTTTTTGACAATATACAGGCTGGAACAAACTTTACTCAAGCTTCCGAGAACAAAATAATGATTGAGCAGCTCACGGAAGGCCTGCCTGCTTTTGAAAAATCCATCTTATATAACCTCTATCTGGAAGGGTACAGCGAAGCGGAGGTCGCCAAGCAATTCAATATGAGCCAACAGGCGGTGAGCAAATGGAAAAAGAAGATCATCCACCAGCTATCTCAGACAACGAAATTACAAGACTGATCCAAGCGGCCAAAAATAAAGAAGCCGCAGCGATGCTGCAGCTCCTTGAATTATTCCAGCCAGATATACAGAAGTTGAGCCAGTATGCCCGGTTACCCGATGAAGAGGCCGCCTCAGAAATTATCGTGGAGTTTCTTGAATTTATATCTGCACATGAAGAGACTACTCCTTGAACCCGGGCGCCTCCTGGAACCAGCCATTCACCTGCGCAGTCTCCTCGGTCAGAATATCGAGATAAATGGATGTACGGTAATCCGGTTCAGCCGGTACATTAATGTGTTGGTATGGATATGCAGAGCTTTGGTCAAGACTTTTACCATTAAGCTGAGGGAGCGGGCTGATCATGCGCTGTTTGGTGGATATGAGGAATGCCGCATGAGTAAAGACGTTTTCGAGTTATAGAATCTTTTTGTGCATATATGCTTGGGAACACTTAAAGCATTATCCAAAGCTTTTGGATAAATTCAGCAGACCATTGCCCTCAATGATATATTCTGCAGACCCTAGGTTAAAAGCTTGATAAGCTAGATCTGTCAGTGAACTTAATGAAACAATCAAGAAGATTAAGGATTAAGCATAGTCGTCATTCAATAAAGAGCCAGCCTGTTCCATGATGTTCGATATCGGACTTCAATGATCAGGCTGCTTTGTATTGCTTGAATCCCTACTCAGAATAGACCGTTGGAGTGATTAATGTTATTATTTTACATAATTAGGCATTTAAAGAGAGGGTTGAAGCTTGATGAACGCCAGATTATTCCGAAATATAGCGGTAATTACATTTTGTGTGGCCGTTCTCCTGTTTATCATCGATACGGTTTTTGTTTTTGATGATTCCTGGTTCAACGGAACTGGTATAATATCCACTTTTGTACTACCTCCTGTGGGGATATTGTCTGGTGTGCTAGCTTACCGGAAAACTGAATCAAGAATTGACGGTTTACTTATATTTGCCAACATATCTGCCCTGTTTATCTATTTCGCCTTCATGTTTATCGGTACTCTATTGCTCGGCCCCTGACTGTAACACAAAGAAGCAAGGATAGGATGATAAGACATCCTGGTCCTTGCTTCTCTAGTTATATGGAGCTATTATGAGCAGGCACCGGCTACTTGAGCAGCGATGAAATAAGCTCTGACTGCGAAGGCAGCCCAGCCGCTCATACCATTCGTGCATTCGAGAACCTTGACATCACAGAAGCAACTGACAGAAAACAGGCGGAATGGATTGGTTTTTTTATATTTTCATAGATAATATGTTCTATTGTTCAATCTATATTTGTGAAAATGGGAAGCAGAGGCAGTTACTCCTTGAACCCGGGCGTCTCCTGGAACCAGCCATTCACCTGCGCGGTCTCCTCGGTCAGAATATCGAGATAAATGGATGTACGGTAATCCGTTTCCTTCAGGCTCCTGCCTGTAATCTCGGCGATCCGGTTCAGCCGGTACATTAATGTATTGGTATGGATATGCAGAAAGGCGGCCGATTCCTTCAGATTCCCGTTCATCGTCAGGTAGACGGCAATGGTCTTGAGGAAATCACTCTTATGCTCGCGGTCATGCTCCTTCAGCGGGTAGAGCAGAGCGCTGCGCCGTGTGCGGCTGCGCTTCTGCTCCAGAATGGCCGGAAGGTAGGCCCAGAAGCCAATCTCTTCATAGAGCAGCAGCTCACGGGCGTGATAAGGCAGCAGCTTCTTAATCTCCAGAATCTGCAGCGCTTCGCGGTAAGCGGCGGCCGCAGAAGTATATTCGCGGTAGCCCGGACTGCAGCCGGCCTTCAGCCTGCAGCCTTCGCTTGCGCCCATATCCCGGATCAGCTTCTGCACGAACGAGGACAGCCGCTCCGTCCCTTCCACCGGGAACACAAACGAGAACAGAATAATCAGCCGGTTCTGCTCGGCAGTCTGGAACAGCAGCCGCTGTCCGGCATAGGCATCCATAATCCGGCGGAAATTCTGCAGGAAATGCTCATCCACCGGCTTATCGCTCTCCAGTACCCCGATATAATAGCTCTCCGGCAGCAGAATGGACCCGGCCTCCGCCTCCTGGCGGATGCGCAGCTCGCTCTCATAATGCGAGGTCAGCAGCTTCCAGAAGAAATCCTCGAATGTCTTCTCCTGCTTCGTCTTCCAGCCCCGCTGCTTCAGCAGATAACGCCCGGCAATGCCTGCGGCTTTTTCGACAATCCGTTCGGCATGGCCTTCGGCGAGATTCCCGCGGTCCACCACCCAGATGTAGCCGAGAATCTCCTGCTGGTGTTTGATGCACATAGCCAAGCGGGGGCCCAGACCTACCTCCATGACTGCAGGAATGCGGATGGGGTGGCTGGTATTCTCCAGATCATGCATGACCCCTTTTTTGCGGAGGCCTATAATCACCGTATTCGGAACTCTTTTGCCGATAATGGTCGAGATACGGGCCGGATCGCTCTCAAACTGATGGGAGCTGTACCCGATCACATGATGGTTGCTGTCCTCAATCGTCACCTGCGACTGAAGCGATTCGCTGATGGTATCCGCGAGGGATTCCATGCTGTCAAAAAAACGGTCAAATGTATGCTCTGATTCTGTCAATGTGCCCACCCCAACCTGAAGAATAACAGAAGCTTTAATCAATTTCTCTGTAGAATTGATTACATTATATTACACCGCTTGGCAGTTGCCTATAGGAACATCCAAGAAACACGGAGGAAACCTAACATGGACATTCAGTCTGCATAAAAATAGCCCGGCGATTGCCCGCCGGACTGTAAGGTGGTACCCCTCTACTCTTGTGTGATCTGTAAGCTCTATATGCTAGATCAGAGTGAACTCTTGTTCTACTGCTTTCTCTACCGTGAAGTACTCTTCCCCAAGAGCTTCTGCCACGGCTTGGCAGGTGATCTTTCCGTTGGCTACGTTGACACCGCTCTTCAGGCCGGCATTGTCTTCGATCGCCTGGAACACGCCTTTATTTGCAATTTGCAGCGCATATGGAACCGTTACGTTGGTTAAAGCAATGGTCGAGGTTTTGGCCACGGCACCCGGCATATTTGCTACCGAGTAGTGCAGAACGCCGTGTTTCTCGAATACAGGATGATCATGTGTGGTGACACGGTCAATCGTTTCAACGATACCGCCCTGGTCAATGGCCACGTCTACAATGACGGAGCCAGGCTTCATGGTTTTGACCATTTCTTCAGTAACCAGCTTAGGAGCTTTAGCCCCCGGAATCAGCACTGCGCCTACCAGCAGGTCTGCTTCAGCAACAGCTTTGGCAATGTTATATGGGTTAGAGATCAGGGTGCTGATCTGAGAACCGAAGATATCATCCAGCTGACGCAGTCTGTCCGCGCTAAGGTCGACAATGGTAACCTCTGCGCCAAGGCCGATCGCCATTTTAGCTGCATTAGTACCTACCACGCCGCCGCCGATTATGCTAACCTTACCGCGGCTTACGCCGGGAACACCGGAGAGCAGAATGCCTTGTCCGCCGTAGTTCTTCTGCAGGAACTGTGCGCCGAGCTGCACGGACATGCGTCCGGCTACTTCGCTCATCGGTGTGAGCAGCGGCAGTGTACGTCCATCCACTACAGTTTCATAGCCGATGGCGAATACGCCTTTGTCTTTCAGGGCAGCTGCAAGGGCAGGCTCTGGAGCAAGGTGCAGGTAAGTGAAGAGAATGAGACCCGGACGGAAGTAACCATATTCGCTTTCGAGCGGCTCTTTAACTTTCATAACCATTTCAGCGGCAGCCCAGACCGCTGCGGCTTCTGCAATCAGTTCTGCTCCGGCTGTGGCATATTCCTCATTCAGGAATCCGCTGCCCGCGCCGGCTCCGGCTTCAACCAGTACTTTATGTCCATCGGCTACCAGACTTACCACTCCTGCAGGGGTAATCGCTACACGGTTTTCATTATTCTTAATTTCTTTAGGTACACCAATAATCATTGTTATTCGCTCCCGTCTTGTGTGGATCTCTTATGTAAAGAATCATAACATACGATTTCCTGCGGCATTTTGGGTAAAAAGAAAAACATTATCTGCCATGATTGTGTTTTTACACAATGGGATGATATAACCGTGAGATAGAACGTTTCCTTGCACAAGAGCAGTATCCAGCCGGTGAAATGTAAAGTTATGTTCCATATTCTCAGGTTTTTTGTTACTTCTGAGGCTTTTTGCGATCTGCTATTCTTGATTTGCAAGCCTATACAGTTATACAGGGAGGTTGTCGCTTTTGAAAAAAACACGCTGGATCGCCGGAATTACATCACTCGTTCTTATAATGGGCCTGGCTACAGGCTGTGGTAACAGCAGCAATTCATCTGCAGCCAATAATGAAAGCCCTGCCAAAGGCAATGGGGCAACATCTGCAAGCCCGGTAACCCTCAAAATGTGGGGCGGCGTTCCGCCGGAATCCGGACCGCAGGAGGTCATTGATAACTGGAACAAGGAGCATCCCGAAATTCAGGTGGAATATGTACGCTTTGTTAATGACGACGACGGGAACCTCAAGCTAGATACGGCCATGATCACCGGGCAGGATGTAGATTTATTCGTGAACTACACGATTTCCCATGCCTCCAAGCGGGTAGAATCGGGTCTGGCGCTGGATCTAAGTACCTTTACCGATTACAACATCGACGAGAAAATGGGCATTGACGCCGAGAGCTGGAAGATTGATGGCAAGTATTACGGCGTTCCCACTACCAAAAGCCCGTTCTTCATCGCTTTGAACAAGGAGGCTCTTGACGCGGCGAACCTGCCGGTTCCGAAGGAATGGACCTGGAATGAGCTGCGTGAATATGCGAAGAAGCTGAAGACCGGCGACCAGTACGGATTCATTCAGAATATGGAGCCGTTCGTGGACCCTATCGACTCCGTGCTCTCCCAGGAGGGCTACACTAAGGCTGACGGCACCTCCAATCTGGATCATCCGCTCGTCAAGCAATGGCTGGAAACGCTGAACGGAATGATGAAGGACGATAAGACCACACCGCCGCTTGGCGAGCAATTGACATCCAAAATGCCGGTCGAGCAGGTCTTCCTCAGTGGAGAGGTACCGATGCTCAATATCGGGGCGTGGCTGCTGCGCAGCTCGAATAACTTCACGGATTTCCCGCGTGATTTCACCATTGCCTTCGCGCCGGTACCCCGGCTTGCCGAAGCTGCAGATGATTATGTGTCCCGCGGGGGATTAGGTGATTATATCTCCATTAATGCCAAGTCCAAGAAGCAGGAAGCGGCTTGGGAATTCCTGAAATGGTATTCCGATGGCGGCATGTCACCGATGGCAGCAGGCGGAAGACTCCCGGCCTCGAAGGATGCCAATCAGGATGATGCGGTGAAAAGTCTCATTGGCGACAAAAGCGATTCCTACGATCTGGATTCCCTGATGTATGTCATGTTCGACAATCAGACTCCGACCTATGTACGCAGCCTGCCTCAGGAAGTGATGGATCTTCGCTCACAGGAATACGAGAAATACTTCCTCGACTCACAGTCGCTGGATCAGACGGTGCAGGCCATGGTAACCCGGCATAACGAATATTTGAAGCAGAACAAGTAGCGGCAGAAATTACAATTGTGAAAGCACATGTACAACCAGGGAGGATTGCCAGAGGATCAATGGCGCCTCCTTTTCTTTTTGTCAAGCAACAGTAATAGAACAAAACTATGTATTTATAGCAGGCAATCCGTGCCCGCTGGAACAAAACCATGCAATTTAAGGTATTGGCTGTGCTGCTTTTTTATTATGCTATAATCTAAACCATAGAGACCCTTATCCTCCCGGACCGGGCAGGTGCAATCGTGTTTGGAGGTGCAGCCGTGTGTCAAAGCTCATGCGAATTCTGATTCCCCAGAAATTGAAATACCGCCTGTTTACCGCCTTTGTATGTCTGATTCTGCTGCCCTTTGGCGCATTGAATATGTATAACTACCAGCGCATTGAGACGCTGGTCCAGAAGAAAATCAGCCAGCAAAGCCACTACCAGCTGGAGCAGATGTACCGCACGCTGGAGGATCAGATCAGCATTGCCTTCAAGACGCTGCTGTTCCTGAAGCAGGATGACACCGTCAAGTCCGTGCTGCTCCATCCCGGACAGCGTAATGAGCTGGAGAATAAACGGCTGATGGAGAATATTTTCAAGAACCTGAACAACAGCTTCTTCCTGTACAATCCTTCGGTCTATTTCATGATTCTGGACCTAACTGAAAGCGCATACACCTCGTATCCGCCTAAGGATTCTCTAGTTTACTCAGCACTAAAGGCTAATCCTGGGTTTGACCGGGGCCAGATGAATACCAGCTCTTATCACTGGGTGCCCAATGACACCAACTACGTGCTGCGCGATGTCTCCACCAGCGCCTACCTTCTATCCTTGTACGCATACCTGGAGGATGCCCGGAACAAGCCCTATGGGATGGCCCGGATCAGCATCGATTATACGTACTGGCTGCGCTCCATTCATAAGCAGTCGGATCTGGAGCAGCAGTATTTCCTGATCACCCGCTCGGGAGAAGATATCTCCCAGTCCGTTCCGGGCAGTCTTTTATCTGCGAAGGTGAAGGCAGGGTTCGCCGGGCAGCCTGGACAGCAGTATTTTATTGACAAGGATTCGAATTCGCTGATTAATTACATTTATGTGGAATCGCTGGACTGGTATATCGTCAACCGGATTCCGCTGTCTGTGCTATTCGTGGAGATCGAAGGGCTGAAGCAGCAGTACTTTATTACGTTCTTTGTCCTGACAAGCATCTTCCTGATGATGACCTTCGTGATTGCTACGACCATCACACGCCCCCTGTCCCATTTGCAGAACAAGATGAAGGCCGCCGTGCAGAAGAGCCTCAAAATCCGCCTGCCGGAGCATAAATTCAGCGGGGAGATCCTGGATCTGACCCGGACCTTCAATACCATGCTTGACGATACTCACCTGCTGATCCAGAAGCTGAAGGCCGAGGAGCGCCAGAAGGAGGCTGTACATTTTCAAATGCTGCTGGCCCAGACGAATCCCCACTTCCTGCTGAACACGCTGAATACAATTAAATGGATTGCCATCCGTGAGCATAATGAGGATATTACAAACATGACCCTGTCGCTCGGCAAGCTGCTGGAGGCCAGTCTGAATACCGATAAGGACCTGATCCACCTGAAGGATGAGATAGAGCTTGTAGAGGCCTATGTCCATATCCAGCAGGTCCGCTACGCCCACAAATTCGAATTAACCTGCCGCTACGACGAGGATGTTCTGTATGCGCTGGTTCCCAAGCTCAGCCTCCAGCCGCTGGTCGAGAACGCTATTATTCACGGGATCAGCAGACTGCCCGGCAACGGCCTGATTGAGCTGATCGTGCACCGCGAAGAGAACCGGCTGATTGTAGAGATCAGGGACAACGGCGTAGGCATGGAGCAGGCAGGTTTGAACAAGGTCCCGCGCAAGCGTCCGGGTATCGGGCTGAGCAATATTCAGGAGCGCCTGCGGCTGCTCTATCGCGAAGAGGGGACTTTGGAGGTTCTCTCCACCGGTGAAGGTGTCACCGTCCGCTTCACTATACCGCTTCTATTGTCTGCACCTTACGGCAACGAACATCCGGCTTAAGCGCATTTATACGGGAGGGAATCACATATGTGGAAAGTACTGCTGGTCGAGGATGAGGTTTTTGTACGGGAGAGCGTCCGCGAGATTATTGCCTGGGAAGAGCTCGGGTTCACTGTCAGCGGAGAAGCGGGCAATGGTGCAGAAGCGCTGGAGATGATCCGGCAGGATGCTCCCGATCTGGTGATTTCGGATATTGTCATGCCGGAGATGGATGGCGTCGAGCTGCTGCGCAGAACCCGTGAAGAGGGCTACGATTCCCGCTTCGTCATGCTTACCTGTATGAGCGATTTCGAGAATGTACGTCAGGCGATGGAATACGGGGCCTCCAACTATATCCTGAAGCTGTCCATGAGTGTGAATTCACTGCGCGACACACTGCGCAAGATCAATAATGAACTGGTGAAGAGCCAGGAGAACCGCAAGGCAAACGCGGGCCCGCCCGGTTCTGCTGTTCCCCTGCCGCTGCCTCATGAGGAGATCACCAGCCATCCCGAGATCCAGAAGATCCTCCAGTATCTGCACGCCCATTATGATGAGGATATTACCGTCAAGTCGATGTCCCAGTATGTCATGATGGCCGAGAATTATGTCAGCACCCTGTTCAAAAAGAAAACCGGCCAGACCCTGATCCATTATCTGCATCAGATAAGAGTGGACCAGGCCATCCGGCTCCTGATCCACTCCGATCTGCCGGTATACGAGATTGGCAACCGGGTCGGCTTCGTCAACGATAACTATTTCATCAAAATTTTCAAACGCCTCACTGCGCAGACGCCGAGCCAGTACCGGCATACTCAGCGGCATAATACAGAATCTGTAAGCATATAGCCTGGCTTCAATAAACGCTTAGCTCTACTAAACAGCGGCCTTCCTTCCGGGAATGCCGCTGTTTGCTGTGAACCGGGATAGAACAAAACTACGATCGGGCCGCCCGCCGATACGGGGCAAATGTATATTTCTGTAGCATGAAGTCGTTGGTTTTGTTCCTTAACCCCTCTTAGGCCGCTTGTTATGCTTGTAGTGTGATCAAAGTAATCAAAAGACCTAAAGGAGTGGGGCTATGTGAAGGCATCCTGGATGAAGCGGCAGCAGTACCTGGGCTATCTGTTTATCGGGCCAAATATGATTGGCGTGATTTTATTTTTCATCATACCTGCCGTCTATTCTTTCTATCTCATGTTTACAGACTATAAGTTTATGAGTCCCCATACCAAGTTTATTGGGCTGGCCAACATCCGGCGGATGCTTGGGGATGAGGTATTCTATATCGCTATCAAGAACACACTGCTGTTCCTGGTCTCTGTCCCGGTCTCGATCGGGCTGGCGTTCATCGTTGCCGTTGTGCTGAACCGGTCCGTGTATTTGAAAAAGCTGCTCCGCGCCCTGTACTTCATGCCTTATATTACAAGCGGAGTCGCTGTAGCCTTTGTCTGGATGCTGCTGTTCCATCCGAACAACGGGCCGATTAACGGTATTCTCCGCTCGGTCGGCATCGCGAATCCGCCCGGCTGGCTGTCCACCATGGAGACCTCCATGTATGCGATCGACATCATCTGGATCTGGTTCATGCTCGGCTATAACATGATTATCTATCTGGCCGCCCTGCAGGAAGTGTCAGGGGAGCTGCTGGAAGCCGCCAAAATCGACGGCGCCCGCACCTGGCAGACAGTCCGCAGTATCCTGTGGCCGCTGGTCAGTCCGACCACCTTCCTGCTGCTGATTACCGGACTGATCATGTCGATCAAGCAGTTCGGGATCATTCAGGCGATCACGCAGGGCGGACCGGGGAACAGCACCACCGTGTTATCTTTGTTCATCTATCAGAATGCCTTCCGCTATTACGAAATGGGCTATGCTTCAGCGGTCTCCTGGGCCCTGTTCCTGATCATTCTGATTTTCACCGTGATTCAATGGCTGGGCCAGAAACGCTGGGTTCACTACTAAGGAGCTGAGAACATGAATAAAGCCGTAGTTACCAAAAGCATTGCCACACTCATCATGCTGTTCTTCAGCATCGTCATGATTGTACCCTTCATCTGGATGATCAGCACTTCATTCAAGACACCTGCCGAGGTCTTTCAATATCCGGTCCAGTGGATTCCCAGCCATTTCAACTGGAGCCATCATGTTAAGGTCTGGACCGGTCAGGGCAGCTTCGTGCCTTACTATCTGAATTCCCTTAAGGTGGCTATTCTGAGCACTATAGGTGCCGTATCCCTGTCCGCCTTAGCCGCTTATGGGTTTGCCAGAATTGAGTTCAAAGGGCGGAACACCATGTTCATGGTTTATCTGTCCATGATGATGGTTCCCCCGCAGGTGCTGTTCGTGCCCAAATTCATCATGTTCGACTGGGCCGGCATCTACAACACCCACTGGGCGCTGATCCTGCCCGGAATGTTCACCATCTTCGGCGTATTCATGATGCGGCAGTTCTTCCTCTCCGTGCCTCATGAAATTTCAGAGGCCGCCTTCATCGACGGCGCAGGCCACTTCCGTATCTTCTCGCGCATTATCCTGCCGATGGCTAAGCCGTCGCTGGCCACGCTGGCCATCATCGACTTCTCCTGGCACTGGAATGACTATGAGAATGCGCTCGTCTTCCTGATTGACCATGATCTGTTCACCGTCCCGCTCGGGCTGCAGAATTTCATCCTGGAGAACAATGTCGACTACAACGGCATGATGGCCGCTGCAACAGCCGGAATCATTCCCATGATCCTCGTCTTCCTGCTCGGCCAGAAATACATTATTGAAGGTGTGGCCAGCTCAGCGGTCAAGGGCTGACCCCGCCTATAAATAAAGGAGCTATGCCACAGATCGTACGGTGGCATAGCTCCTTTTAAGTTTTTCTTCAGTTACGACAACCCTGCTTTGGTCAAGCCATATGCCGCATCAGATGAACCCGGTACGGTGGTAAAGCCTACGTTCACCCGGTTCCAGGCGTTGATCGCCATGATGGAGAAGGACAGATCGGAGATTTCCTGCTCGGACAGCTGTCCACGGACACGGTCATACAGCTCATCAGGCACGCCGTGCTCCGGCAGCTTGGTCAGTACCTCCGTCCAGGCGAGTGCAGCCCGTTCACGCGGAGAGAACAGTGTTGATTCCCGCCAGATAGAGATGTGATAGAGACGCAGTTCACTCTCGCCGTTAATCTTGGCCTGCTTCACATGCATGTCCAGGCAGAAGCCGCAGCCGTTCATCTGTGAAGCCCGGATGGACACCAGATCTTCAATTTTCTCCTCAATAGAGCTGTTCTTCAAGGCCATGCTGAAATCGAGAAACTTCTTGAAAAGCTCCGGGGACTGCTGCATATAATTCACACGTTGTGCCATAACTATACTCCTCCTATTGGGCTGGTTGTTGTAGTTAAGGTCCGGTCCAGACATTGTCTTCCGCCTGGCGTTTTCCGGCCTTGTTCCGCCCTTCGGACATATAACGAGACAGCTATTCGTTCTGTGACAATGCAGCAGCAGATTTTTTGTCCGGTCCAGTTTTCAGACGTACCTGCCATGAATAATAGGCACCTTCACGCATCCCCGCTCTCTCCTGTCACACATCTCCTCTTTATTTTGTCTACATTATAGCGGAGTTAGATTGACTATATATAAGGATTGGAAGTGGCGTTATGCAGGAGCTGTATGCCCAGTATAAGAACCTATTGTTTAAACTTGCCTACCAGTTAACCGGATCAGCCGCCGATGCCGAGGATGCGGTTCAGGACGTATTCCTGAAGGTGTATGATGTGCCGCCGGAGCGGCTGGCCGAACCGAAAGCCTATCTGTGTAAAATGGTCACGAACCGCTGCCGGGATCTGCACAAATCTGCGCGCAGACAGCGGGAGGAATATTTCGGCGAATGGCTGCCCGAGCCTCTTGCCGGTACAAACGGGGATTCCATGGACTCCGTAGTTCAGGATGATCTCTTATCCTATGCCATGCTTGTCCTGCTGGAGCGGCTGACCCCTGCCGAGCGGGCCGTATTTGTACTTCGTGAAGCGCTGGGCTTTGAATATCAGGAGATTGCCGGACTGGTTGACAAAAGCGAACCGAACTGCCGCAAGCTCTTCAGCCGGGCCAGTGCCAAGATGGGCCTTATCCCCGGGGAGCCTGTCCAGCCGGAGGCGGCTACAGAGGAATGGGTGCACGGGTTCCTGGCCGCCCTGAAGCAGGGCAACATGAACCAGATTCTGACGATGCTTGATCCGGCAGTCGAACTGATCTCCGACGGCGGAGGCAAAGTACGCGCTGCTGCCGAACCGGTAGTCACCCGCGAGCTTGTAGCCCGCTTCCTGCTGGGGCCCTTGCGCGGGGCAGCTACAATTAACGGCGAGGTGACTATTGAAACCGGCCTGATTAACGGACAGCCCGGCCTGATCCTCCGCTCGGACGAAGGTGTTCATACGATAGGCCTTCTGCATATCCGGGACAATCTGATCCGGAATTTATATATTGTCCGCAATCCGGACAAGCTGCAGTATGCCGGGAGTTAGGGCGGGTAACGGGTTTCCGGAAGTGTTGTTCATGTCACGGACTGTACGGTGCCTTCACAGCCACCCAGCCGTCAATCCTATGCGGTCTCTCATTACATCCCTCCGGTGTGGTAATCGGCTCTATGACCGGAACGCCATCCCGCATAGACGGGAGTTGTCAGGACCGCTCATACCAGTACCCCGGAATGTCCCGCTCCAGCCGCATTAGCGCCTCCAGATAATAATAATCGCCCCAGATCGTGTAATCATCCGGCGAATCTCCGGCCCTGACTGAATACGAGCCATGCTTCAGCAGGCCTTCCGCTTCCCCGCTGCCATGGGTGGAATAGTGCTCCGCCAGTGCTCTCACTGCTGCCTCCGCCGCTTCCCGGAAGAAGCGGTATTCCGGGTCTGCTTCGCCCAGCTGAGCGGCAATCTCCAGCAGTCCGCAGGCGGCAATCGCCGATGCCGAGCTGTCCCGCTTCGTGTCCGGTCCCACAGGAGCATCGAAATCCCAATACGCCACCCCATCCTCCGGCAGCTGTGACACGAAATAACGGCCCAGCTGCTTCGCCGTTTCCAGCATTTCCGCGCTCTGCAGATAACGGCTGATTAAGGCGAAGCCGTAGATGCCCCACGCCTGCCCGCGCGTCCAGGTCGAGCCGTCACCATAGCCCTGATGCGTTCCACCGCGGATCGCGTCTCCGGTAGCCGGGTCGAAGTAGAAGGTGTGATAGCTTGAGCCATCGCCGCGCACCAGGAAGCGGCGGGCTTTGCGGGCATGCAGCTCAGCCACCCGCCGGTAAGAGGCCACGCCTGTATGCTCATGCGCCCAGAGCAGCAGCGGCAGATTGAGCAGACAATCGATAATAATCCGGCCGCCATTAACGGAATCGCCCTCCGGCCCCCAGGCCTGAATTAAGCCGGCCGCTTCGCGCCAGCGCTTCATCAGCATATCCGCCGCCTCCAGCGTCAGCTGCGCCGCCCCGGTATCCTGCTCAATGATCCACTGGGCTTTGGAGGACAGGGAATAGAGGAAGCCTATATCATGATGATCAAAAATGATCCTATGGTCCATGCGGTGCCGGAAGCTACGGACGGTTCTTAGCGCCTGTTCGCGGTAGACCGGGTCCTCGCTGTATTCAGAGCACAGCCAGAGAATGCCGGACCAGAAGCCCGCCGTCCACTCCGTATTGTCATTCAGCGTGTAATGCTCACCATCGGTACTCACATGGGGAAACCGGTCCCCGAATCTCAGGATGTTCCGTTTGGTTACGCCAAGTGCGTCTTCAATCGCTTTTTGCCACATATCAGACATTGCTCCTCTTCATAGATTGCCCTGCTGGATCAGCCGGCTGTTCTGCTTATACTGGCCGGGAGTGATCCCTTCGTATTTCTTGAACACACGGATGAAGGAATTGCTGTTCAGGAAGCCGACCAGCTCGGATACCTCCTGCACGGTCAATTCATCCTGCTGCAGGATTTTCTTGGCTTCTTCTATCCGGTACTGGTTGATATAGTCTATAACATTGGTGCCGGTCTGCTCCTTGAAATACTTGGAGACATACGTAGGATGGAACCGGAACCGTTCGGATATATGGGTCAGCCCCAAATTAACATCAGCGTAATTCTCATGAATGAATTCCAGGAGCTGATCCTTCAGCTCGGTATTATGGGAACGCTTGCGTTCATGCACCATTTGGCAGACCGTCTCCAGAATCTGCAGCAGTCCGGCTTCAATCTCCTCAAAGGTCTCACAGGCAAACAGCTGGCGGACCAGTTCATTGCGCCCGGCCGGCTCCTTCAGGTCATCGGTCTTGAGCTGCTCCGTTGCCTTCAGCATGGTGCCGATCAGCTCGAACATCAGGCAGCGGGCCAGCTCTACAGACAAGGGCTCCCCGGCAAAGTTGGTCATCAGAATTTCGTTCATGACCTCAGTAGAGCGGGCATAATTACCTGTAGCGATATAATTGACAAGCTGACGCTCCAGATCAAGCGGATAATAGAGCTCTTCCTTGGGCTGCCGGATCCTGTACTGGTCAATAATCTGGCCGATGCCAAGAATCAGCCGGTACTCCAGCGCCTCCTCTGACTCCTGGAAGCAGGCCGAAATCTCAGCAATGGACTTGTGGACGCTGCTGACTCCGACCGAGAAATAGATGAGGAAGCGTGAATGGATGAAATGCTGCGCCTCCCCGGCGGCGTGGATCAGCTGCGGGACGGCCTCCCCTGCATCCCCCCGGATATTGACCAGGAAGGCGATCCGCCCGTCCATTTCAGCGGAATAGACGGGACCGGCCGAGCCCATCAGTTCCTCCAGCACATTGGACAGAATCAGGTGGACGAACTGGCGCTTCTTCTCCTTGTCCTCAGGTGCCCGGGTACGGAAAAGCCCTTCATAATTCTCGATGTGCACCAGCAATACGGCAAAGGAGTCGCTTTCAAAACAGATGCCAAGGCGGTCCAGCTCTGCAGCGAACCCAGCTCCCGGCTGCACCCGCCCTTTCAGCAGCCTTGCCAGGAAGCTGCTGCGCACCGTCATTTGCTGCTCCTTCAGCCTGCTGGCGAACTGATCCTGCTCTTCCCAGGCCCGGGTCAACACCGTTTGCAGAATACCGAATTCATCATCCGGCTGCTCCAGCTTCCCTTTGACTTTATCGGAAATAATACTCATAATCCGGCCAAGCGGGCGGTAATTACGCCGGGTGAACCACCAGGCAGCCACACTGCCCAGCAGCAGGACAGCTGCCACGCCGGTGAATGTGATGTTGCGGATCACCATCAGCTTCTTGGCATAAATGCGCGTGGGAACGATAGAGACATATTGCCAGTCCTGCACGTTAGAGGAGATCTGGGAGACCGTCACCGATTCCCCGTTCCAGTCTGCTGTTCCCGTCCGTCTTCCGCTATTCTTATTCTGCAGCAAATAGCTGTGTATCGTGTAAGGGGTTTCAACTGTCCCGGTAGAGAATAACGTACGCCCGTCCCGGTCGAGTATGAACACGATGCTCTCTTGTTCCAGACGCACATTGTTGATCGCCTGCTGAAACCGTTCCGGGTCCAGGGTAACCACAAAGGTGGCCGGACTGTTACCTGACAGCTGGATCGGAAAAGGCTGCAGGTAGACCAGCGTCTCCTCAATGCGGCGGTCCTCGCTGAAGACCTTCATTTTGCGGAATAGGCTCTCGTCCGAATCCTGCATCAGCCGGGTCCACTCCTGCTCGCTCACCCCGGTTCCCTCATAATAAATCTCATACAACAGGTTCTTGGAGACAAGCGATGAGGAGGACAGTGCCACATCTGCTGATTTCACGTAGATGTACAATTCACGAATCAATCCATTCCCGATCCGGATCGATTTGAGGTTCTTAATCAGCTCCAGTCCCATCAGCCGCCACCTGGCATCCTGTTCGGACGCGTGATTAATGAAGCTGCTCAGCTGGGAATCGGCCATCAGCTGGCTGCTGATGCTGCTGATATCTCCAATCTGGCTATCGATCGTCTCCTGTACCTGGGACAGCAGGACCCTGTTGGAGCGGCTGACCTCCTCCTCCAGCAGACTGCGGGACTCCGCAAATACGGCCGCACCGATGGTGACCGGAATGAGCAGGATGACCAGATAAGAGAGGCTCCAGGACAGCAGGATGCTTTTCTTCTTCATGGCTCTCCTCCTCTTGTTCATGATGATGGTGTAATCCGGATAGGGCCCCGGGTTATTCCTTGATCGCGCCAATCATGACGCCTTTCACAAAATACTTCTGTAAAAATGGATAGATAAAGAGAATCGGCAGCGTAGCCACCATTACCGTTGCGTATTTCACACTTTCTCCGATCGCTTCCTTATCCCCCATTGCCGCTGCGGTAGTCATTGAATCCGTGCTGTTCTGGATTAGAATTTCCCGCAATATCAGCTGAAGCGGGTACAGATTACGGTCGCGGATATACAGAATAGCGCTGAACCAGGAGTTCCAGTGGGACACTCCGTAGAATAGAATCATAACTGCAATTACCGGCATGGATAAGGGTACCACAATCCGCCAGAGAATTCGTACCTCTCCCGCACCATCAATTCTCGCTGATTCCAGCAGACTCTCGGAAATCTCCTGGAAGGCCGTACGCATAATGATCAGATTATAGCTGCTGACCAGTCCCGGTACAATCAGCGCCATCAGGTTGTTCCCCATGTGCAGCGTATTGTTAATCAGCAGATAGGTGGGAATAATCCCGCCGTTGAAGAACATGGTGAACACAATGGCCAGCATGATCGGATTGCGGAGCATGAAGCTTTTGCGGGACAGGGTATATGCACCCAGAATGGTGAACAGCAGATTGAGCGCCGTACCCAGCACCACGATCACAACCGTATTCCTGTAGCCGGAGAGAATGCTCGGATTGCTCAGCACCAGCTTGTAGCTGTCCAGATTGAACCCGTCCGGAAGAAGCAGCAGCCCGCTATGGGCCATCAGCCGGTTAGAGTCGCTTAACGATGCATTCAGCACATGCCACAGCGGATACAGGGTGATAATGATGAGAAGGAGCATGATCAGCGTATTGGCACTGTCAAACAGCCGTTCTCCTATGGTTCTTTTGATTTTCATGGGAATCCCTCACTTTGTCTTCCTGGTGAAGCGGCACTAGAACAGCTTGTTGTCAGATACCGCTTTGGACAGCCGGTTGGCGCCAATGAGCAGAATGAAGTTGACCACCGACTGAAACAGTCCGACGGCAGTAGTATAGCTGAACTCGGCACTCTCACTGATCCCTTTGCGGTAGACAAAGGTAGATATGACATCTGCCGTATCGTAGATATTCGGATTATAGAGCAGAATGACCTTCTCGAAGCCGATCTCCATCAGTCCGCCCACACGCAGAATCAGGAGAATAACAATCATCGGAATAATACCCGGCAGGGTGATATGCCATACCTGGCGCATCCGGCTGGCCCCGTCTACCTTAGAGGCGTCATAGAGTTCAGGATTAATACCGCTTAGCGCAGCCAGATAGATAATCGTCGAGAACCCCAGCTCCTGCCAGACCGAAGATGCAGTATAGATCGTACGGAAATTACCCGGATCACTCAGCAGTGCGCTGCTCTGCCCGCCAAAGAAAACAATTATGGAATTAAACAGCCCGTCGCGGGACGAGAAATCGACCACCATTCCGCAAATGACCACAATCGAGATAAAGTGGGGAATATAAGAGACGGTCTGCACCGTGCGCTTGAACATTTCATGCCTGAGCTCATTGAGCAGCAGCGCAAGCAGGATCGGAGCCGGGAATCCGAACAGCAGCTGATAGAAGCTTAAGACCAGCGTGTTTTTGAGAATCCGCCAGAAATAATAACTCTGGAAAAAATCGCGGAAATGCTGCAGCCCTACCCAATCACTGCCCCAAATTCCTTTGCCGACGGTAAATTCCTTAAAAGCGATCACCGCACCATACATCGGCAAATACTTAAATACCAGAAAATACAATACAACCGGGAGTGCCATCCAGTAGATCGCTTTGTTCTTTTTATAATTCATCCATACCAGAGATAACTTCTGCGGCATAGTCTCCCTCCTTTCCTCTTCTTCATTGCAGGTCCGCGGGGGTAAAATTCTCATTCACCGCCCCGCGGACAGCTCCTCTGTCTTATCTGGCGTTATAGCGGTCTAAGGCTGCCTGCTGAATTTTAATCGCCCGCTTCACATTGAACTTGTCAATCTGGGCGGTGAACTTGCCGAAGTTCTCTATCGGTTCCGCACCGATGACGAATTTGATGAACATCTCATCACGGTAAGTAGTAATATCGCTCATGATTTTGCTGTACTCCGTGGACTCCTCTGTAGTCAGGCTGACCGGGGGAAGACCGACCTTGAGTGTGTTATCGCTGTATTTGGAAAAGAGCGCAACCGCGTCCTTCTGCTGCTGATACTGGTAATACTGCTCGTTGTACCGGTCATCATCCTCACCGACAAACGGATAATTGGCAATGAAATGCTTCGCCATCGCCTGAACCACCGACAACCCGTCCGGATTCTTCAGAATCTCATCCGTGTATGTCGGATATCCGTCCTTCATCGTGTACGTTACACCCTCTACGCCGAAGTTCTTCAGCATATGGCCTTCTTCACTGAAGAAGTAGTCCAGCGCCTTCACGGTTTCCTCCGGGTTCTTGTTGCTCTTGGTAATCGTCGCGCCGGCACCGCTCCACTCCCAGGACCGGCCGGTGAACATCGGCTCATCCCCCTTGTTCACTACAGGGTACTGCACAGCGGTAAGGTTGGCCTCCGGCTCCTTCTCCTGCAGTGCAGGCAGATAACGTCCAATGCCGCCGCCAATGAAGGCAAAGAAGGCGCCGGCCTGACCGCCCAGAATCTTGGCATCATAGGTTTTCTGATCATTCGTGGCGAAGTCAGGATCAATCAGGCCCTCCTGATACCAGCGGTGGAACGTGGTCAGGAATTCTTTGAATTCCGGCTCTGTCGGCCCGTAGGCTACCTTACCGTCCTTCAGGAAGATCGTATTCGTGATCCCGTAGGCTTCGAGGAAGGTTGGGGCCGCCGGGCCCATCGTAGTCAGCTTAGGCGGTGCACCGAACAGGAGCGGAGCGGTGACCCCTTTCTTTTCCTTGAACGCCTTCAATACCGTCTCCCATTCAGCGAGCGTCTCCGGCTGCTGGAGATTCAATTCGTCCAGCCAGTCCTGGCGGATGAATGTGCCTCCGAACGTCTTATATTTGCCCAGCCGCAGATGGGGAATCGCGTAGATGTCTCCGTTATCCGCTTTCAATTGTTTCGCGACCTCGGGATTCTCGTCCAGAATCTTCTTCAGGTTGGGCGCGTACTGGTCAATCAGGTCGTTCAGCTTAATGATCGTGCCGTCCGTGTACAGCTTGGAATAATCCCCGTAGACGAACATCACATCCGGCAACTCATTCGAAGCCAGCATGACATTGAACTGCTCCGTCTCCGCACCGACGGCGGGATGCTGGAATTCCGTCTTAATGTTGGTCTTCTTCTCCCACTCCTGAATCGCCGTAATCTCACTCATGTTCTTCAGCGTAATTGACACATTCGTATTCAGTGACGCCCAGATCGAAATTGGGGTAGGCTCATCCGCTGCCGCTCCTCCGGCATTCCCGTTCCCGTTCCCGCCCGAGCAGCCTGCCAGTCCGCCTATAGCCAGCAGCAAGCTGGTGCCGAGCATCATCCGTTGTCTCCAAGATCTCTTCATCCCTTCACATCTCCCCCATGTGTTCTTAATAGAAAGGCCATCGCCGGAGGCACCTGTCCTGCAGTCTTGCCGTTTTGCGGTCCTGCCGAAGCTGCCTCCTGCTCCTCCAACTTAACGCCGTACGCCAGCCTTGACTATCTCCCATTCTTGCTGCGATATCGATATATTGATTAACGCCTGTCCATCACAGGAATTGCATACGGATGCTAAGAAATCGGGATTGATTTCGCCTGATATTCCAATCCGGGTTATTGCGAGTGGTGATTACGCTTTCATATTATATCAAACTGCAGCGTTGTCGCGGCATTGCACATACTCTCTCCCTGCACCGGAGTGGCAAATGTACTCGGTTTTTCATGTACATTTGGTTCGTCTAGCCTATCGTTGGCACATTGTACTCGGTTTTTCGCATACATCAGGCTCGTCTACCCTATCATTGGCACATTTTACTCGGTTTTTCGCATACATTCGGCCCGTCTACCCTATCGTTGGCACAATGTACTCGGTTTTTCGTGTACATTCGGCTCATCCCCGTACCGCCCACTTTCAGCGGAATTAGAGGGTTTCAGCGGGTACCAATAATTTCCTATATAAAGAAAAAAGACACCGGTTAAGTGTCTTAAAGTCTTTGACATCAATCTATGCAATTCGCCCAGCCTGCAAGCCATCCGTCAGGAACTCGCCAACACCGCCAGCACCGTTTCCAGCACCACATTCACGCCCATCTCGCACTCATCATAAGAAGTGAGCTCTTCCTCGCAGTGGCTTTTCCCCTTCACACTGGGTACAAAAATCATCGCCGACGGCAGGAATCCGGCCACGAACTGGGCATCATGCCCTGCTCCGCTGGCCATCTTCCGGCTGCTATAGCCCAGTTTCCGGGTAGCTTGCTCAACCAGGGCACAGACCTCCGTATCGAACCATACGGTATCGCGTCCCCACAGCTTCGTCTTCGACACACTACACTCCAGCAGTTCCTCAGGCAGACCGTTAATAATCGCCTCTACTTCACGGACAATATCCATATCCTTATGTCGGGCTTCCACGGTGAAGATCACCTTGTTCGGAATAACGGTATGAATATTAGGCAGCACGTTCATTCTCCCCATGGTATAGACCAGCTCGGAGTCCAGTACAGCCAGCTTCCGCCGCAGCTCCGTAATTATATCTGTAGCGGCAAAAAGCGCATCCCTACGCATATCCATCGGCGTGGTGCCCGCATGGTCCGATTCGCCTGTCACTTCAATCTCATAACAGGCCATCCCGACAACACAGTCGACCAGGCCGATCTTGAGATTCTCTCTCTCCAGCACAGGTCCCTGCTCGATATGCAGCTCCAGATAAGCCGTCGCTTCCTTGATCCGGTTCTCCGCATCGCCCGCATAGCCGCTGGCCTGCAGCGCTTCACCGAAGGTCGTACCCTCCGGGTCCTTCTTCTTCAGCATCTCCGCCTTGTCGAACTTGCCCGCCAAGACACCCGAAGCCATCATCGACGGCTCGAAGCGGGCACCTTCCTCGTTGGTGAAATTCATCACTGTTATTGGCAAGCGCGGCTTAATGCCATGGTCAACCAGGGTTCTTACCACTTCCAGACCGGCGATTACCCCGAGCACCCCATCGAATCTGCCGCCTTTCTTGACGGTATCCAGATGCGATCCGATCACTATGGGCGGACCTTCTTCACTGCCCGCAAGCGTAGCGTACATATTTCCCATATCATCGACTTTCACGGCCATTCCCAGCTCTTCTGCGCAGGAAGTGAAATAGCCTCGCACCCGCACATCCTGCTCCGACAGCGATAACCGGGTGACCCCGTTGTTGTCCGTCCGCCCGAAATCGGCGAATGACTCGATCGTATTCTTCAATCTCTCACCGTTCACGAATATCTGCTGCAGCTGCATGGCCCTATTCCTCCGTTTCGAACGCTCTTGGAATTATTGCTTTCTATATATGTTATACCATTCCGTATTATTTTCATTTTACAGACTGTAATAATATTTTTTGGTTTTGTTCACGTTATGTTATAACGCGATTAGGGAAGTCTGATAGAATATGAGCTGGTAGGAAGCATAATTTGAGAGGAGCTAAGCATATGAATACCCTTTTGCGCAGCGGCACAGCCGAAGCTGTGATCAGTTCACTCGGAGCCGAGCTGATCAGCTTCAGAAGAACAGATACGGAGACTGAATATATGTGGAGCGGGGATGCCGCCTATTGGACAGGCCGTTCACCAGTGCTGTTCCCGATTATCGGCGCAGCCATCCAAGGCGAGATCAAAGCGGACGGGCAAGCTTATAAGATTGCCAATCACGGCTTCGCCAGACGCAGTGAATTCACGCTGCAGGAGGCAAGCGATACCCAGGCGATCTTCCGGCTCTCGCATAGTGAGAGCACGTTGGCGGTCTACCCGTACAAATTCAACCTATTCCTCACCTATATCCTGAGCGGAAGCACCCTTGAGATCAGCTACCGTGTGGAGAATTCAGATGAACAGGAAATTTTCTTCCAGCTCGGCACCCACCCTGCATTCAATTGCCCGATTGCCGGAGAGGGCAGCTTCGCGGATTATTATCTTGAATTTGAGCAAAAGGAAACGTTAGACCGCCTGTTCCTGAATTCCACCGGCCAGTTGATTAACGGCCAGACCGATCCGCTCTTGCAAGAAGAGAACATTCTGCCGCTAAACCATGAGATGTTTGAGCATGACGCACTCGTCTTCAAGAATGTAAGCTCGCAGTCTGTAGCGCTGAAGAGCAAGCTGTCTGCCAAAAGCGTAAGCGTAGCTTACCATAACTTCCCTGATCTCGGGATCTGGCAGCCGAAGAACGCACCGTTCCTGTGCATTGAGCCCTGGCATGGTGTAGCAGACAGTGAAGACTTCACCGGGGACATCCGTGATAAAGCGGGAGCCATCTCCCTGCCGCCGGGCGGCCAGTCTACAAGCTCGCTTACGATTACGTTCAACTAACCGGTTGTTGCTCCACCGATTCCTGAAGAACAAGAAGGCCGCAGCCACCTAACGGTGGATGCGGCTTTTTGTGTCAAATTATAATCCATATCCTACGCTTGCGGCGGCAGGCCGTCCAATAAGTAAACTAAAGTAGTATATACAACCTTTTACTGCCAATAGTAAGCTTAAGGTAGTTAATTCACTACACATAGAATGGGAGAAATGGATAAGGGAGTGGAGTATATGCAAGGATTGTCAGTGGCTATCTGCACGAGGAACCGGGTACAGGACCTGACACGGTGCATTCATTCTATAACTAAACAAGACATAGGCAGGACATACCCCATTGAGGTCATACTTATAGATGACGGCGAAATACCAGCCCGTGTACTTACTGAATTTGAAGCTTTACTTACCGGATGCGGTTATCCTTTGACTTATTTCAGCAAGACGGACCGGGGATTATGGCTGTCCCGGATCAAGGCAGTGGAACTGTCCACCATGGACAAAATTCTCTTCCTGGATGATGACGTCGAAATCCCCGCTCACTACCTGTCTACCTTGATTCAAACCTACGATGATTATCCTAACTGCGCAGGAGTCGGCGGTATCGCCATTGGGATGCGGAACAGCTTCCTCGGAACCATCCGCTGCCTGCTGTCCTTCCAGCAATCCCTGTCGAGCGGCAAGCTCTCCTTAAGCGGTCAAGCCGGGTCCATGTACAACTGGCATAAAGCCCGGAAGATCTTCAAGACTGAATTCCAGCATGGCTGCAACATGTCCTTCAAAAAAGCGGCAATTCAGGACCTGAAGCCCGTTCCCTGGCTTACCAGCTACAGCGTCGGTGAAGATATTCTCATGTCCCGCATCGCCCGGAGCTCCGGCCCTTTGTATATCAATCCTGAGCTCAAGCTGCTGCATCATGAATCTCCGGCCTCCCGGGACAATCTCGAAGATGTCGCCTATACCCGGGTGCTGAATCATGTGCATTTGCTCAAGGATAAACGGTCGGGCCCCATCGGCTATCTCGCCCTGATGTGGACGACGCTCTACCTCATTCTCCGCGAGCAGCCCAAGAAGAATGTCGCCGCTATCAAGGGCTATAAGAAGGGGCTGAAGGAGATCTTCAACAGCCAGACCGCCGGGTAATCCGTCAAAACTCAGGAAGGGAGTGGAGTTATGAGTGTAAGCATTGTAGTTCCCATGTACAATTTAGAGCGTTATGTGGCTCCATTGCTGGATTCACTCCTGGACCAGAGCGAGAAGCGGTTCGAAGTGATTATGGTCGACGACGGCTCTACGGACCGTACGTACGAGGTGGCCGAAGCGATTCTGGCGCGGCATCCCATCCTGAGAGCCAAGCTGATCCGCACGGCCAATGCCGGAGTGAGCGCCGCCAGAAACACCGGGCTTGCAGCAGCCAGCGGCGACTATGTGCTGTTCCTGGACGGGGATGATTATATTGCCAGCGGACTGGTGCAGAGCATTGAAGCACATACCTGGAGCGCTGCTCCGGATATTCTCTGCTGGGGTTACAGTCTGGTCCGCGAAGACAAGTCCACGATTGTAAACTTCACTTCAGCGGCAAGCGACACTACGGGGAGCGAAGCGCTGAAGAATATTTTTGTGCATAAAAGCCTCAGAATCTGGACCGGCAGCATCGCCTTCAAACGGACCTTTCTGCTGGAGAACGGCATCCGCTACACCGAGCGCTGCGTGAACGGGGAAGATCAGGAATTCATCTACAAAGCGCTATCGCGGGCCTCGCGGGCCATATCCATTCCGGATGTGCTGTCCTTCTATCTGCAGAGAACATCCTCCATCTCCAATACGTATAACGTGAACAAATTCGACATGGTCGATGCTTTCAAGCGGGTAGCTGATTATTTCAGAGCCCATCCCTTTGACGGGACATCTGAGATATCCGAATTACTGCTGAACCGGGAGCTGACCGAGAACTACTTTTACAACCTGAAGACCTGTCTGAACGGCACTGCGGGAATGGATGTCAGGCGCCTGCTTCAGGATATGGACACCCGTTATCCCGGACTTCCCCAGGAGATGCGGCCGATCATACGAGAGTACCAGGGGGACGACCGCCAGCTCGCGCTGCAGATCAGAGCCTTCTTAATCTCCCCGTCCTTGTACGGAGCGCTGATTGTTATCGACAGAAACTGGGTCCAATTCAAACAGAAGCTCAAAACCGTGATGGGCAGAAAGGAAATCAAAGTATGAAGAAGACGATGATGATCAACGCATATACAGAGTTCAATTTGGGCGATGATTTGTTCATTAAAGTGTTATGTGAGCGATACCCCGGTACCCGGTTTATGCTGATTGCCCCGCAGCAATATAAGCTCGTCTTCAAAGACCTCCGTAATCTCAAGGTGTATGCCTCGGACTCCGTGCTGCTGCGGGGGATCAACTATATTTTCCGCAAATTAAAGCTTCATCCGAACTTCGTGCAGAAGCTGCTGACGGATCAGGGCGACGGAACCGTGCATATCGGCGGGTCTATTTTTATGCAAGGTGAACAGTGGGAAGAATATGTGGCTGGTGCTGAAGCCCTTCGCAATAAAAGCAAGCCCTACTACCTGATGGGTGCGAACTTCGGCCCGTACAAGGATGAGGCCTACTACCAGCAATATAGGGAAATCTTCCAGAATTATGCCGATGTCTCTTTCCGGGAGCAATATTCCTATGACCTGTTTAAGGATCTGGACAATGTGCGGCTTGCGCCGGATATTATTTTTCAGCTGAAATACAGCGGCGGTAGAGCTCCGGCTGTGGAGGGTAAGACCCTTGCCATTTCCGTGATCAAGCCCTCGTCCAAAGCTTTAGACGGTTTTGACAACCTCTATTATGAAAAAATGAAAGATGTTGCAATCTATTTCATTCAGCAGGGGTATGACGTGCATTTCATGTCCTTCTGTCAGCATGAAGGGGACCAGGAAGCGATCAGTCTGATCCTGAATCTGATTCCTGCGGAGCTTCAGGCCCACACCCACGCCCATCTCTACAAAACAGATATGGATGAGATTCTCGCCGTGCTGTCCGGTGCAAGCTGCATTGTCGCCTCCAGATTCCATGCGATGATCCTCGGCTGGGTGTTCGGCAAACCGGTGTTTCCCGTGGCTTACAGCAACAAGATGATCAACGTGATGCAGGATGCTTATTTCGGGGGGGCGTATACGGACTTTGCCCATCTGGCTGAGCTGACGCCCGAGCAGGTCTATGAGAGTATGGCTGGGGGTACGCTCGATGTAACGCTGCAGGCGAACCAGGCGGAGAAGCATTTCGAGCAATTGGATGCTTATCTGACACCCGAACCGCTGCTGGAAGGGAGAAGAAGCTATGAAAGCTAAACGGAGTATGCTGAACCTGGGCTTCGGGCTTACCAGCCAGGTGATTACCATTATCCTTGGCTTCTTCATCCCCCGCCTGATCATGGTTAACTACGGCTCGGAAGCGAACGGACTGATTGCCTCGATTGTGCAGATTATCAGTTATTTCGCCCTGCTTGAGGCAGGGGTTGGCGCGGCATCGCTGCAGGCACTCTATAAGCCGGTGGCCGGCAACGACCGGAGCCACATCAACTCCATTCTGGCCGCTACCTCCAGCTACTACAAAAAAACCGGGATCTACTATTTCATCTCAGTCGTGCTGCTGGCGGTTATCTATCCGCTGGTCATTCATTCAGAGATCAGCAGTATCAGCGTAGTGGCCATTATCCTGTTCTCCGGCCTCGGCGGAGCGATCAATTATTACTTTCAGGGCAAGTTCAGGGTCCTCCTGATTGCCGAGGGTAAAAGCTATATTGAGACCTCTATCGTCACTGTAGCGAACATTCTGAACAACGTGGTTCGTATCATCCTGCTGCTGCAGGGCGTGAACATCATCGCCGTCCAGGCCTCGTTCTTCGTGCTGACTCTGCTGCAGATTGTCGCGTTCTATATCTATGCGAAGCGGCATTACAAATGGATGGATCTCAGTATGACGCCTGATTTTGCCGCCATTGGACAAAAGAATTCCGTCATGGTGCATGAGATCTCCTATCTCATCTTCCGTAACACGGATGTGCTGATCCTGACGATCTTCACCAACCTGAAGATTGTCAGTATCTACGTGATGTACAATATGATCTTCACCATCGTCGACAACATCGTCCAGACCGTCAACGGCAGCGTCAAATCGGCGCTGGGGCAGAGCTATCATGAGGGCAAAGAGGCTTTTGTCAAATTCTATGATGCGTATGAGGTCTATTTCATGGGCCTGATCTTCTCCATTCTGACCGTGGTCTATATTCTGATTCTGCCGTTTATGCGGCTGTACACCGCCGGGGTCAACGATGTGAATTATATTAACTTCTGGCTGCCGATTCTGTTCGTGGTGATCAAGCTGCTGACCAATGCCCGTACATCGTCGAACAACCTGATCACCATTGCCGGCCATTTCCGCAACACACAGTTCCGTTCGATTCTGGAGTCGGCGATCAACCTCGGAGCTTCGATTGTGTTCGTAATCTTCTTCGGAATCTACGGTGTGCTAATGGGAACTATTGTTGCTCTTCTCTACCGTTCGATCGATATTGTGGTCTACGCCAGCAGAGTGCTGCTGGAGCGCAGCCCGTGGATCACCTTCCGCAGATGGCTTACGAACGTCGCAGTCTTCGCGGCAATCGTGTTCATTACGACCAAGCTGGATCTGAGCATCACCTCCTACACCGGCGTAATCCTCTGGGGTGCGCTGCTGGGTGTGATTATTCTGCCGATCTATTTCCTGGTCGGCTCTCTGATGGAACGCGAGGTCTTCCTCTATACCTGGAGCTACGCCAAGAAATTCAGAACGAAGCTCAAGCTTAAACGGAAAGTTGCGGCGGGGCAGACGCTGTAATGCTGGAAGTGGGGTAGCGCAGATTCCCATTCCAGCCGCATACAAGCTGCCGGAACACCTCCCCCCAGTTTTTCAAGTGGATTAACGTAGCTTAATTTACCGTTGTTCACTCTGTACGTGAATAGTTGGAAAAAAGACATTTACTTGCTGCCCTCCAGCCCGCTTCCCGCGAAATGTGCATTTTTAAGTGGAGTTTTTCCAACTAATTTTAGAATGATCTTCACAATCGGGAACATAAATGGAGAAAATCTAACTGCTATTTAAATTAAGCTGGTGATTTTCACCAAACTTAGCCCATGCTTCCGAAGCGAGTTTTATTACGAAGTAAACCAGGATGCATTGCTCCATAAAACTAAGCCTATGCTTCCGATGTTGTTTTGTTCGTAGGATATTCAATGGAGTATAGCTCACAAAATTTAGCCCATGCTTCCGAAGCGAGTTTTATTGCGAAGTGAGCCTGGAAGTATTGCTCCATAAAACTTTTAGGAGGACTGATTATGGATCACCGCGGGGACTTACATGAAGCAGGACTGCATCTGCTGCATCAGCTGAGTGACGATATTCATCATCCGCCCGCCGGGGGTCTGACCCGTGAGGAGCTTATCCGCCAGGCCAGGAATATCAGCAGCAGCGAGAGTGATGCCGGAATCAAAGAACATCTGGAGACGCTCATCGGTGTCCTGGATGCCTTTCTGGCAGGCCGGGCTTCGGATGACGCGCTCCAGTATTATGTCAGCACTCAATTCAATATTCAAATCGATGAGATAATCGGGTTCATGCAGGGGCTTGCCGCACTCAGCAGCAGCGGGCCTGATACGCAGGAGTCTACACTCAACCTTGGCGCCGATCCCGCAAGCCATCCGAAGGTTAGCGTAATTATCACTACTTATAATAGAAAAGATTTCCTGCAGCAGGCAGTGAACAGCATTCTGCGGCAGGATTATCCGCATACCGAAATTATCGTCATTGACGATTGCTCCAGCGACGGTACGCAGGAGATGATGAATGCCACCTTCGGAGCAGAGCCGCGCGTCATCTTCATGCAGAATGAGACCAACAGCGGCCCCGGCAACAACCGCCGCAGAGCGCTGGCCGCACATGGCGACGGGGAATTCATCCTGTTCCTGGACGATGATGACTATCTCATTGACCGCAGCTATTTCACCAAAGCCGTGAAGGTTCACCGGCTGCATCCGGAGCTGTCTTTTGTCGCCGCAAACGTATTCCTGGAGTATTCCCAGTCGCAGAAACTCACCATCTCCAGTCTGGGGCTGAGTCCCGTCACGGACAAACACGACTATTTCATGAACTTCGAGCGGAAGAACTATCCCAAGCCGGCATCAACCTTAACCGCCATATTCAAGCGCGAGGCACTGATGAGCATGGATATTCTGAATATGAGTATGGTCAACGATGCTTCCATATACCTGCGTGCGCTGCTGATCGGCGATGCCGGGTTTATTGATACGCTGGCGGGCGTGTACCGGATTCACGGCAACAATATCACCTTCAATCTCAGCCAGTCGTTCCTGATCGAGAATCTGGAGGAGAAGCGCAACATCCGCAATATGGCCATCGAGCGCTTCGGCTACAGCAAGGCGGAAATGAATGAGTGGTTCAACCATAACGTCTATGATACGATCTCTTACTACCTGATGAACTCCGCCAAAAGCCACAGCGACTTCAAGTTCATGTACAGCTGGGCGAGCAACCACTCTCCTCAGGCCTACAATCAACTGAAGCGCCAGTTCCGCACCAAGCTGATGAAAAAACAGCTGCTCCGCGTTTCCTTCGTACGGGCGCTGATGAACCGGTAACGGGACAGACCGGCTAGATGGAAGGTATAACTCTCCACATAAAAAGCAGCTTCCTTATTAGGGGAAGCTGCTTTTTCTTCTTGCCCGCCTTAGATTTCCTGCAGCAGCTTATCCAGCAGCCGGAGGGCTTCTTCCAGCGCAGGCTTGGACACTCCGCTGTAAAGATCCCCGATGTTCAGCTCATACGAGCATGAAGCTTCTCCTGTTTCTTTCAACCGCGGTGTCAGCCCGATTCCCGATTCCTTGTACACCTGAATCAATACCGGAGCAAGCTGCTCCCTGGATAACGCGAAATGTACATGGAACATGTTCGAGACCGGCACCTCCGGCAGCGTAGACACCTTATGGCAGCTGTTGAATAAGGCAGCCAGCTCCTTGGCCTGCTCATAATACCCGGCCATCCGGCCGATCCGCTGCCCGTAATAATATTTAGCGGTCAGGATATACGGATAGAGACTGATCAGGTCACCGCCATGGCGCCGTTTCCAGATCTTCGACTCCTCCGTGAATTCCCGGCTTCCGGCCAGGATCGCTCCGGCAATTCCGCCGATGCCTTTGTAGAAGGATATATATACACTGTCGAACAACCCGCAGACCTCGGCAGCTGTCTTGCCGTAGTATGGCAGCACTTCGAACAGCCGTGCCCCGTCCAGATGAAGAATGATTCCCTGCTCCCGGCAATAGGCCGAAATAGCTTCCAGCTCGGCATACTCCGGCAGCTGCCCGCCGATTTCCCGCTGGGGAAGCTCAAGCAGCAGACAAGCAATACCCGCCCCCATATTCTTCACATCATCCAGTGTGATCAGGCGGTCTTTATCTGCCAGCAGCAGCGGCTCCAGATGATGCAGCTCCTTCAGCCCGTCCTGCTCATGAATCTCCAGGTGGCATAGCGGGTGATAGGCCACTCTTCTGCTGCCTTTGCGGTCACTCCAGATCCGCAGGGCGATCTGCTGGGCCATCGTGCCGCTGGGGAAGAATACACTGCTTTCCTTGCCGAGCACCCCGGCCATCTCCGCCTGGAAATCCTCTATTACTGCGCCTGACCCATACAAGTCGGCAGCGAGATGATCCTCCACTCCTGCCAGTGCTTCTTTCAGCACGGATATCCCCCTTTTTCCATGGCCTGCCAGTTGCACTTCTGTCCCGTTAAAAGCTTCCAGTAAAGCATTCTGCTCATTCATTCCGCTAATCCGCTCCCTTTAAATATGCTCGATCTGTACGAATACTTGAAATTATATCATTTTTCGCTAAAATACCCGATTTATTTGAAAGTTCACATGATATTCCCCTGATCCAAGGTGAAATAAGTTGACCGCTGTGCTACAATATTGGAATTGCAAAGGCAATCGCTTAGGGAGGTTTATAAAAACACCATGCTTATTATTGGTATCGCCGGCGGGACCGGTTCCGGCAAAACGACGGTAGCGCGCTCCGTTATTGACCGTCTTGGATCTGACAAAGTGACGTTCATATCTCAGGATAACTACTATAAAGACCATTCTTACCTCAGCATGGCTGAACGCGGTGCGATCAATTACGATCACCCGCTGGCCTTTGATACGGAACTGCTGATAGAGCATTTAGATTGTCTGAAAGCCGGACAAGCCGCATTTGCCCCAGTGT
Organism: Paenibacillus sp. FSL H8-0259; assembly: GCF_037963255.1. Taxonomy (NCBI): domain Bacteria; kingdom Bacillati; phylum Bacillota; class Bacilli; order Caryophanales; family Paenibacillaceae; genus Paenibacillus; species Paenibacillus sp. FSL H8-0259. The sequence goes on along the minus strand of NZ_CP150147.1, from coordinate 251,114 downwards.
ATGATTTCACCGTGCATGCCCGCTCTACCGAGAAGACCGTTCGGCTTGCTCCGAACAATATCGTCATTCTTGAAGGGCTTCATGTCCTCTCCGACGAGAAGCTGCGCGAGCAGCTGAACATTAAGGTATTCGTGGATACCGACCCCGATGTACGTATCCTTCGCCGGGTACTGCGCGATATCGAGGAACGCGGCCGGACGATCCGTTCGATCCACACCCAATACCTGACCACGGTTAAGCCGATGCATGAAGCTTTTATCGAGCCGTCCAAGAAATATGCTGACCTGATTATTCCGGAAGGCGGACAGAATGAAGTAGGGATTCAGCTGCTGTCCGTATTGACCGAGAAATATCTGTCCGGCGATCATCAGTGGACTTAAGCAGAGCAGCCGCCTGCCCATACCTTAGTTGAATGAGAGCCGCCCGGCCATGCCGGGCGGCTTTTTGCTGTAGCCGGGCGGCCGGCGCACTTACTTTCCCGGAATCACCATCGATTCTTCCATGTGAAGAATACATCACATCACTTCCGGCAGACTTATGAAATATAGAGCTAACAGTCTCGGTTTTAATCTTCAAACCCTTATATGTGTAACTTTATCTAACACAATATCCATGATCGCAATGAAATTTTCTGCATTTTCAGCAACAAATCTCTTTAACTTGTTATATTTATTGACTGGTAGCGCTTTATTAAAGAAATAACTGTTGATTATTCCCGTTCCATCCACTATGATTAGTGCAAGAGGGCGACCTTAAAGTTAAAGCGGTTAAACTTATTAATTTTTTATTTCTATTAAAAAGGCAATTTTCGACTTTTATTTATCCTTAAAGTTAAAGCGCTTATACTTTTAAGAAAGAAAGGCTGGTGTGTTCGTGATTAAGAGTGAGAGCCGGCGGCAGACGTTCTACATGTATCTGTTCATTTCCCCATGGCTGGTTGGCTTCCTTATCTTCGCCCTCTATCCTATCTTGTCGTCGCTGTACTACAGCTTCACCGATTATGACATTATTCATCCGCCGAAGTTCATCGGTCTCGCCAACTACACGGAGATGTTCCATAACGAGCTGTTCTGGCGGTCCGTAAAAGTCACGCTAAGATATACCTTCATCAGCGTGCCGGTGCAATTACTGCTCGGTCTCGGGTTCGCCCTGCTGCTGCATCAGACCATTCCGTGGCGCGGTTTCTTCCGGACAGCGATGTATTTCCCGAGCATGGTCTCCGGCGTTGCGATGTCGCTCCTCTGGTACTGGATCTTCAACCCGCAGATCGGCCTATTCAACTATATGCTCTCCTGGTTCGGCATCCACGGCCCGGCCTGGCTGATGAATCCCGATACGGCGCTGTACGCCCTGATTATCATGTCCTTCTGGACAGCGGGCTCCGGCATGATCCTTTTCCTCGCCGGTTTGCAGGGGGTCCCGGCCAGCCTGATTGAAGCCGCTAACCTGGACGGGGCAGGACGCTTCCGCATTTTCATGAATATTACACTGCCGATGATCTCACCAGTCCTGCTGTTCCAGCTGATTATGGGTCTGATCGACTCTTTCCAGGTGTTCACGCAAGCCTTCGTCATGACCCAAGGGGGACCTAACTACTCCACCTGGTTCTACGTCTACAATCTGTATACCAGTGCCTTCAAGGAATACCGTGCTGGCTACTCTTCAGCCCTTGCCTGGATACTGCTGATTGTCGTCATGCTGTTCACGGCCGTCATTATGAAGCTGTCTAATCGCTATGTCCACTATGAAGGAGGCAGCCGCCGATGAGTACCGTTAAGGCCGCGAGCCCGCTTAGCCCGCCTTCCCGGCTGCGCCGGAGAGCTGATCCTGTTAAAATCGCCAGCTTCATCACACTGATAATCACTACATTCCTCATGCTGCTGCCGCTGTTCTTCATGGTCTCCACCTCGCTGAAGTCGAAACGGGAAATGCTGAAGTTTCCGCCGACCTTTCTGCCGGAGAGCTGGGCCTGGAGCAATTATACCGATATTTTTGAGACTCTCCAGTTCGGCACACTGTACAAGAACAGCCTGATTATCGCCGGCCTCTCCGTCTTCGGTACCCTGCTCTCTTCGGCGCTGGTCGCTTACGGGTTCGCCAGATACCGGGGGCGCGGCAACAACTTCTGGTTCATCCTGCTGCTGAGCACGATGATGCTGCCTTATCCGGCGATTATGATTCCGCAGTTCGTGCTGTTCTCCAAAATGCAGTGGATCGATACCTTCCTGCCGCTGATCGTGCCCGCCTTCTTCGGCTCGGCGTATAACATCTTCCTACTGCGGCAGTTCTTCTCTACACTGCCCGAGGAATTGTTCGACGCCGGACGGATTGACGGCTGCGGCGAGCTGCGGATGTGGCGGACCATCGCGCTTCCGCTGTCTGCACCGGCGCTGGCGACCGTTGCGATCTTTGCTTTTATCTACAGCTGGAATGATCTGCTGACCCCTGTGCTCTACTTAAGCTCGTCGGACAAATTCACGCTTCCGGTCGGCATGGCCTCGCTCACCTCATCACGTTTCCGCATTCCGCCGTGGCATCTGCTGATGGTCGCCTCGGTCCTGGCTATGGTTCCGATCGTCACTCTGTTCGCTATCGCCCAGAAGCAGTTTGTGGAGGGCATTGTGCTGACAGGCATTAAGTAATCCGGGTCCACAATACTTGAAATCATGGAGGGATTGGACAATGAACAAGATCATGAAGAGCAAGAGGCCGGCCGTCCTGCTTACAACAGTTCTGACAGCAATGGTAGCAATATCGGGCTGCGGCGGCGGCAAATCAGCAGGGAATGTCGCAGCAGGGGACAGCGGAGCAGGGAATTCCGGCGGGTCCGGTGAACAGGTGACAATATCCCACTATACGATTGACTCGGAGGACCGCACATTCATTGAGAAGCTGATTCCTGACTTCGAGAAAGAGCATCCGAATATCAAGGTTAAGGTGGAGAAAGCACCTTACGAGCAGTTTGACAGCAAGCTGCAGACGCTGATTGCCGGCGGCAATTCCCCGGATGTTACGAGCCACTACGGATACGGCGGCTTCGCCGAGTATTATAACAAAGACATGCTGCTCGACCTGACCGACCTCATTAAGGAAGACGGGTTCAAGGCCGAGGACTATAACATCCCGGAGAATCTGATGAAGATCTACACGGTGAACGGCCATACCTACGGCATACCGGTCAATATGTACGTCACCCTGATGCTCTACAACAAGGATATGTTCGATGCGGCAGGTGTCTCCTATCCGCCAAGCGATTATGAGGATAAGAGTTGGACTTTTGAGCGGATGGTTGAGGATGCCAAGAAGATGACGATCGTCTCTGACGATATCGCCAAAACGCAATACGGCGTAGACTTCACCTGGGCGGAACGGGATATGCGGCCGCTGTACTTCGGGGCAGAGCCTTACTCCGAGGATACCTGGACCAACGGCGGTGTTCCTTCCGAGACACACTTCGACTCCCCTGAGGTCATTGCCGCTTACCAGAAGCTGTTCGACCTTGTCTTCAAGGATAAGGTGTCCCCCACTTCCGAGTGGAGTAAAAGCGTAGCCGGACAGAACGGCGATCCGTTCGTTGCAGGCAAGATCGGCATGTCGATCGGCGGTTCCTGGAACCTCGCAGGGGCTAACGATTTTCCGTTCAAAATCGGCGTAGCCGCAGTGCCGTGGGGCGGCAATGAGCAGGTGCGCAGCACACTGTTCGTCGATCCGCTGCTGATTCTGAAGGATTCGAAGCATCCGAAGGAAGCTTTTGAATGGATCAAATACCTGATGACCACCGAGGTCCAGGAGAAGTCCATTGAGCTGAGCGGCGGCAATCCGCCGGTCAACACCGAAGCCGCTGAAGTCTATTACAAGCATTTCGACGGGATTGATCCGGAGGATGTGAAGAAGGTCTACGAGGGCGCAGTCAAATATGGTTATGAATCCTACAACCATCTGATTACCAACTACTCGCAGATCAACGACATGTTCATTAATGAGCTGCAGCCTGTCGAGACCGGACACAAGACGCTGGAAGAGGTGATGCCGGTGATTCAGAAGAAAGTAACGGAGATTATCAAAAGATAAGGCGGCTTCAGCCGCTGCGGCAATTATACGTTTAGCGGAACACCGGCGCTCCCTGTATACTGGAGACAGATACTAGCACCGGAAAATCCGCCGCAAGGAGCGTTTGAGATGAAAGTAAGTATTTTTGATGTAGCCAAAAAATCAGGGCTGTCCGTGGTCACCGTATCGCGGGTATTAAATGGTGCCGGGTCAGTGCGGGAGAACAACCGCCAGAAGGTGCTCGATGCAATCAAAGAGCTGGATTACCGCCCTAATGCAGCTGCACGCAGTCTGGCCAGCGGCAAGACCGGCATCATCGGCCTGATTGTAACGACGCTTCAGGATTCCTTCTTCGATGCGGTGGTCAAAGAGCTGAATGAGACGCTGGCCCTGCATGGTTATTTCCTGGCCATCTCCATCTCTACGGGCATCGGCTCGGACGAGAACCACTATCTGATTCAGGAAGACCGTGTAGACGGGCTTATCCTGCTCTCGCCGATGAAAGAAGACAATTATATCATGGAGCTGAAACGGCGGGGTATCCCCTATGTACTGATTGACAATCAGCTGCCGGAGAACGACACCTACTCGATTACCATTGATAACTTCAAAGGCGGATATGCCGCGGCCAGCCACCTGCTGGAGCTGGGGCATACCTCCATCGCCCATATCTGCGGGCAGGAAATGTTCCGCAGCACGCGGGAACGGCGCGCCGGCTTCCAGCAGGCACTGCAGGACCGGGGGATTACCCCGTTCGAAATCGTCTCCGGCGAATTCGAGATCGAGATGGGTTACAGCACGGCGAGACGCTGGCTGCAAGCGGGCAAGCTTCCGGCAGCCGTGTTCGCCGGGGATGACAATATCGCTCTCGGCGTCATCAACGCCCTGATGGAAGCGGGGGTGCGGGTGCCTGACGAAGTCGCAGTGGTCGGCTATGACGACCACTATATTGCTTCCCAGCTCCGGCCGCATCTGACCACCCTGCGCCAGCCGGCGGACAAGATCGGAGTGGCGGCAGCCGATATGCTGCTGCGCAGACTAAGCGGCGAGATGAAGCGCGGCTCGAACATCCGGATCGATCCGGAGCTGATCGTCCGGGAATCTACGCTGAAATCCTGATGATGAGATGCTATCAAAACTAAGCATATGCTTCCGAAGCGAGTTTTGCGAAGTGGGCATCGAAGAAGGTTAGGCTATCAAAACTTTAGGAGTGACGACCATTGGCTTACTACTTGGGGATCGATGGGGGAGGCAGCAAAACCTACGCCCTCCTAAGCGATGAACACGGCCATATCCTCGGCAAAGGCAGGAGCGGCAACGGTAATCACCAGACCGGAGCGCAGCAGGCGGCGGCAAGTATCCGCGAAGCAGCCTTGGCCGCTCTGGCTGAAGCCGGACTCCGGCTGGAGGATATCAGGCATACGTACCTGGGCCTTGCCGGGGCCGACCGCAAGACCGATTATGAGATCCTTCATCCGATGATCCGCGGCATCGGATTTACTGCATATACGATCAGCGGCGACCCGATGATCGGCCTGAGGGCGGGCACAGACCGCCCCTACGGGGTTGCCCTGATCTGCGGCACCGGCACTAACGCAGCCGGCCGCAACCCGCAGGGCCAGCACTTCCAGTGCGGCGGCTTCGATTATATGTACGGCGATTTCGGCGGCGGCGGCGCACTGAATATCGAGGTATTCCGCACGGTCATCCGCGCCTGGGACGGCCGGGAGTCTGCCACCCTGCTCACGGAGCCGCTACTGAAGCTGCTCGGCTATGAACGGGTGGAGGATATGTACAATGATTTCCTCGATCACAGCAAGCAGGTGCCGCTGGATGCCGCCCGCCTGCTCTTCCCGGCGGCTGCCGAAGGCGATGCTGCGGCGCTCGCCATCCTGCACCGTCAGGGCGTGGAACTGGGCAAGGCGGCAGCCGCCGTTATCCATAGATTAGGCATGGAGAACGATGATTTTGATGTAGTGCTGGCCGGAAGCCTGCTGACCCGGGGCGACCGCGGCTGGATCCGCGATCCGATCGAACAGGCTGTGCGTGAAGCGGCTCCGGGTGCGTCTATAGTGACTTTAACTACGGAGCCAGTCGTCGGCGCCCTCTGGTCGGCGCTGGAGAGTGACGGCATCACGATAAGCCATGAAATGTATGAGCAAATGCGTCCCTTTCAGGAATTTGAACATATCCCCACAACAACAAGACAGGAGTGATTCATCTTGGCAGTTAACCAAGGTCTTAAGATCGCCGTTATCGGCGGGGGTTCTTCCTATACCCCGGAACTCGTAGAAGGCTTCATCCTGCATTACAAGGAGCTTCCGGTCCGGGAGCTATGGCTTGTGGATATTGAAGCCGGCCTGCATAAACTGAACATCGTAGGCGCTCTGGCCAAGCGGATGGTCGAGAAATCCGGCCTTCCTATAGAGGTCTACCTCACCACCGACCGCCGCGAAGCCATTGCAGGTGCCGACTTCGTCAGCACCCAGATCCGCGTCGGGATGCTGGATGCCCGCGCCCGCGATGAATCCATTCCGCTGAAATACGGCGTGATCGGCCAGGAAACGACCGGCCCCGGCGGAATGTTGAAAGCGCTGCGCACGATCCCCGTCATCCTCGGCATCTGCCGTGATATCGAGGAGCTGGCTCCGGACGCCTGGCTGCTCAACTTCACCAATCCGGCAGGTATGGTGACCGAAGCGGTACTGAGGTATTCGAAGGTAAAGAGCATCGGCCTCTGCAATGCCCCGATTGGTCTGATTAAGCAGGTATCCGCTAAATATAATGCGGCCCCAGACCGGATCTATGCCGAGTTCGTCGGCCTCAATCACCTGCACTGGATCACCCGCATTGATGTCGAAGGTGAAGACAAGCTGGATGACATGCTGGCCGATACCGCCGGCTACAGCGCGAAGAATGTTCCGGCGCGCGAGTGGAATCCCGAGTTCCTGCAATCGCTGCATGCCCTCCCCTCTTATTATTTGAAATATTTCTATATGACGGATGCGATGCTTGAAGAACAGCAGGCCTCGGCCTCAAAAGGCGAGAACCGTGCAGAAGTCGTCAAGCGCGTGGAGGAAGAGCTGTTTGAAATCTACGGAAACCTGGAGCTTAGCGAGAAGCCGAAGCAGCTGGAGCAGCGCGGCGGGGCTTTCTATTCGGAGGCTGCCGTCAACCTGATGCGCTCGCTGTATAACGGCACCAATGACATTCAGACGCTGAATGTTGCGAACCGCGGCATCCTGGACTTCCTGCCGGATGATGCCAGCATCGAGGTCAACTGCGTTGTCACCAAGACTGGCCCACTGCCGCTGCCGCTGACCAAGATTCCGCCGATGGCCAAAGGGCTAATCCATGCGGTCAAGACCTACGAGCAGCTCGCCATCGACGCTGCCGTTACCGGAGACCGGAGCCTGGCTATTCAAGCTTTGGCACACCATCCGCTTGTCCCTTCTGTCGAAGTGGCTATCGCTATGCTGGATGAGATGCTGGAAGCGAATAAGGAGTATCTGCCGGCATTCTTCGGGCAAGAGCCCGCGTCTGTACCTGCCTTGTACTTCCCCCGGTCTTAGGTGACGTCAAATCATCAGGTGTACAAATTGGAAAAAGTTGTTATACGAGACCGGACGATTTCATATATCTAAAGCATGAGTTTGATAAAAGGGGGGAATAGGTTTGAATGCATTCGTTGCCCGCTCTTTAGATGAAATACGTTTCTGGTCCAGAATCATGAAGGAGCATTCGTTGTTTTTAAAACTTGGTTTCAGATGTGAAGATACTCAGTTAATTAGGGAAGCAGAGCAATTTTATGCCACATTTGAAGCCATAGAAAACAAAGCGAATACTTTTGACGTTGGGACAGATCCCCAGAACATTCAGCGGTTTAATTCTGAGGTTCATACTGCTGTGTCCCATATCTGGGCATTTAAAAGAAAGGTGCTTGGATTAATACTGCAATGCAAGCTGCCGGGCGGAAATAACTTCCCCTTATTGGTTGATCATGTAAGCAGAGAAGCTAATTATTTCCGAAACCGCTTGAATGAACTCAATTCAGGGCAACTAGAGCCCTTGCCTGATGCGATTATTGACGAGAATGTCTTCTTTCTTAAGATTATGGCTGACCACGCGAAATTTATCGGCCATTTGCTGGACCCCTCTGAAAGAAAATTGGTTGACCAGGCACGAGAATTCAGTAATGAATTTGATACGCTTTTGTTTCAAGCCATGGATTTAAGTCATATGCGGCCACAATCTCAAACCGTCCCTTTATTAAGCCAATTTGTTGATGAAAACAGGGTATCTGTGAAATCACTCCGTGATTTCAAAAAAACTGCACGTGATTTAATTGAGGAATGCCGAATTAAAAGCATCATTCATCCGTTACTGGCAGACCATGTATTTCGTGAAGCTGAACGTTTCCTTTTTATACTCGATATGTTTGATAAATCCTTGTCGGGTGTTAAGGTGAACAAGCGGGAAATCCTGTTTTAAACGAAGAATCGCACCTAAATGGATAAAGGCGAATTCCCACTCCCTTCCGGGTAAGAATTCGCCTTTGGTTCATGTATTTCTTATACGATGGCCACAGTTATAGGCCCAGGGTTATTATCATTGCAGATAAGCTCTAATCTTCCCGATCATCTCCTGAACCTCTTCATCCGTCAAATAGGTTTGGCCCGGATTCATCTGGAAGGTGGAACCATAATCCGCCTGCCCGTCGTACTTCGGAACGATGTGCATATGTAGATGATGCAGCTTGTCGCCGTAAGCGCCATAGTTGATTTTATCCGGCCCGAAGGCCTGGTCCACCGCTGCGGCTACCTGCGCAACATCATTCATGAACGCGGACAACTCGCCTGCGGTAAGCTGGAACAGCTCTTTTACATGATCGCGGTAGACCACATTGCATCTGCCCTTATACGTCTGCTCCTTGAACAGAAAGACTGTCGAAACCCCCAGCTCGCAGATTTCAATCATCAGGTTGTCCCGCCGTTCATCCTCCATACAATACATACACTCCTGATTCTTTTCCATATCTTCAGATCCTTTCCCCTCTGGATTACACTGCGATATCTTAGTACACGCTCTATACTGCTCCACAAATCTGCTGCCGACTATTAAAACGGTTACACTCTATCAAATTCCGATGCTCCTGGTTACGCCCGGTGCTGCTTGCGGTACTGCAGCGGAGAGCGCCCCGTAATTCCCTTGAACACCCGCCCGAAATGAGCGATGCTGTCGAAGCCCGTCGCTTCTGCGACCCGGGTGATCGGCCAATCTGTATCCGTCAGCAGCGCCTTCGTCTCGCGAATGCGGACATAATTCAGGTACTCGATAATCGTAAAGCCTGTCGTCCGCTTGAACGTCCGGCACAAATACGTGGAGCTAACGAAGAACTGCTCGGCAATCCCGCCAAGGGTAAGCTTCTCGCCGTAGTGGGCATCCAGATATTCAATAATACCGTACACCCGGCGCTGCCCCTCGCTTTGTTCGGGAGAGACCAGGGCGGGCTTCGCCTTGCGTATCCGCTCCAGCTGGATCAGCAGCTGCAGCAGCAGCGTCCTGGTATATTCACTGCCCCACAGCTTAGCCTCCTTCTGTTCACCCAGCATGGCGTAGAGCAAATCAGCAATCACTCCCTGTTCATGCGCAGTAGGCCGCAGCAGGAAGCTCTCCCCCTCAAAAATACTCATCCAGTTCGGCCCGGGAGCGGCCGGTTCCAGATACGAATCATCGAAGCTGACCAGGACCCGTTCATGCGGCTGGTGGTTTCCGCCCGTTGTGCGGTGCAGATGATTTTTGTTAATAAACACCAGGTCTCCGGCCTCCAGCGCGTAAATACGGTTGCGGATATAGTAATGCCGTTCCCCGGACAGCAGATAGTAAATCTCATAGAAATCATGGAAATGGTCAATGTCCATATTGAAGTATCCGCTCCGCTTGAGCTGCTCGATCTGAAAGATGGGCTCCACTCTGCACCAGGCCTCCTGTGAGGATAAGATATGCATACTTTCCGGTTAAATAGACTAAATACCGTTCACTTTCTGCATTTCCTATACTATAAAATAGAATCAAATCCAAGTAAATGGAGTGATCCCCTTGTCCAAAAAGAAATATGTAATCGTCGGTACCGGTGGCCGGGCCGAATTTTTCTACGGCGCTCTTGTTACCGTTTACAACGAGACGTCCGAGCTGGTCGCCATCTGTGATGTCAATCAGACGCGGATGAATTTCGCTAACCATATGCTGACTGATAAATACGGCTACCATGAGGTGCCTACCTACAAAGCCGAAGATTTCGACCGGATGATTGCCGAAACCAAGCCTGACTATGTACTGGTAACCACCATTGACCGCACGCATCACAAGTATATTATCCGCGCAATGGAGCTTGGCTGTGACGTCATTTCCGAGAAGCCGATGACGATTGACGAAGAGAAATGCCAGGAGATCTTCGATGCCATCGAGCGTACCGGCAAGAATCTGCGTGTCACCTTCAACTACCGCTATGCGCCGCATAACACGAAGATCCGCGAGGTCATTATGGACGGCGTGCTGGGCGAGATTCTGTCCGTCAATTTCGAATGGCTGCTGAACACCCAGCATGGAGCGGACTATTTCCGCAGATGGCACCGCGATAAGCGGAACAGCGGCGGCCTCTTGGTGCACAAATCGACGCATCACTTCGACCTGATGAACTTCTGGCTCGCTTCACAGCCGGATACAGTGTTCGCCATGGGCGATCTGCGCTTCTACGGCAAGGAGAATGCCGAGAAACGCGGCATCACCGAGTTCTACCAGCGCGCCTACGGCAGCAAAGCTGCCGAGAACGACCCGTTCGCGCTTCATCTGGACCGCAACGAGCACCTGAAGAGCATGTATCTGGATGCCGAGCATGAAGACGGCTACCAGCGCGACCAGAGCGTCTTCGGAGACAATATCAGCATCGAGGATACAATGAATGTTATGGTCAAATATAAGAACAAGACAGTCATGAACTATTCGCTTAACGCGTATATGCCGTGGGAAGGCTTCATCATCGTCTTCAACGGCACGCAGGGACGGATGGAGGTCCGCATTACCGAGCAGTCCTACGTCAATTCTGGCGGCAAAAAAGAGAACGAAGGCGCCCTGGAAGGCGTGAATATCATGATCTATCCGCACTTCAAAGAGCCTTACCGCGTGGAGTTCGAGAGCAGCGCAGGCGGACACGGCGGCGGCGATCCGGTGCTGTTGCGCGATATTTTTGACAAGAAGCAGGAAGACCGCTTCAACCGTGCAGCCTCGCACAAGGACGGCGCAATGTCGATCATGACCGGCATTGCCGCCAACCGCTCTATCAAGACCGGCCAGCCGGTGAAGGTTGACGATATCTGGAAGGCTTAGTTCACCGGCCGGCATCCGTTAAATTATGCAGCAGACCAAAGAACCCATCCTCCGCCTGAACGCGGAGAATGGGTTCTTGTTTATTTTCAGCGGATGCTCGGGACAGGTTTGGCTTAAATGACCTTGTGCTGCAGCCACTTCTCGCCGAGGAAACGCCGTATGAAGATGAAGCCGCGTATCCCCCATTCACAGTTCATTGCCAGCCATACCCCGATAATGCCCATGTTCAGCACAATCCCCAGAATATATCCGAGTACTACACGGAACAGCCACATTGAGAGCATGGAAACAATCGAGGTGAACTTGGAATCACCCGCTGCTCTGAGCGCCGAAGGGGTAATGAAGCTGATCGACCATAACGGAATCTGGGCCAGCGAGTTGATCAGGAAGACGATGAAGATATCCCGGACAATCTCCTGCGGCGGATGGAACATCGATACCAGCGGATTAAATAACGGGAAGATCAGCAGTCCCATCAGTATAAAAGAGGCCGAAGACAGCCACAGGAAGGACTTCACAAATTTGCGTGCATCTTTGACATTGCGGCTTCCTATGCATTGACCGACCACCGTAATCAGCGTCAGGGACAGTGCATTCGCCGGAATCTGCATTACTCCCGCCAGCGTAGAACTGATCGCATTGGTAGCAATCGCATAGGTACCCAGGCTGACGATGAAGATCTGCGTGAGAATTTTCCCGCCGTTGAAGAACATCTGCTCCGCCGCAAACGGCAGGCCGATCGACATGATTCTCCGGAGCATCGTCCAGTTCAGCACCAGCAGGTCACGGATCTTTACATGCAGACTGCTGTCCAGCCGGAAGAGATAGATCAGCGAGCAGGCGGCCGCAAGATACCGCGATATATTAATGGCAATGGTCATTCCGAACACACCCATATGCAGCCCGTTAATGAAGACAAAGTTCAGCAGCACATAGGAGAAATTCATGATCAGTGACAGTACGAGCGATGCCCTCGTCCGCCCGATGCCGCGCAGCGCGCCGCATACCGCCTCCATCACAGCAATCCCCAGATAGGATAAGCTGCTGCCGATCAGATACGTCCGGGCATTGGCCATCACCTCAGGCGAAGCCGCACCGAACAATAAATGCAGTAACGGACCATGGAACACAATTCCGAATAAGCCGATGCAAAAAGCCATCAAAGAAACGGAAGACACCGCTCCGGCGGTCGCCTTGGAGACCATAAGCTCGTTGCCGCTCCCTTTGTACTGGGCTACAACGACAGTACCCCCTGTAGATACGGCGATGAACACACTGATCAGAAAAATATTCAGCGAATCTATCATATTCACCGCACTGATTGCTGCTACCCCGGAGGAACTGATCATCGCTGTATTGACGAGATTCAGCCCGACCACGAAGGCCTGGTCCACCAGTACAGGGAGGAATAATGCTATGATCTGGCGATAGTCAATGGATTCTCCGGAGAAATGCTTCTCAAGGAATCGCTGGCTGGGCTTCATATTGCTGCTGGGCTCCATTACAAATTCACTTCTCTTATGTTTAGACTTGTTGCGGCAAACTTCCGCAAAAATAAAAAAAGGCTCTTCAGGAAGAAGAGCTTTCGCTTGCACTACGTATAAAGCTGTATGCGGTCAAGAGGACTCGAACCTCCACGATATTGCTATCACTGGCACCTGAAGCCAGCGCGTCTGCCAATTCCGCCATGACCGCAAAGAAAAGATTCAATGCAATGCAAGAATTAATATATCATGATTTTGCCGGAAGAACAAGAGTTTTTTTATTTTTTTGTTCAAGATAATTATCATAGGAAGATTCGCTGAATAAAGCGGAAATCAGGACAGAGTACTTTAACAGCAGCATCCGGCAGGCGTCCGGAAAAATCCTGTGCATCAACCTGCAGTTGATTTTTTCATCTCCGGGCCTATACTCCAATAAATGGTCATATCAGGAGTTCAGATTATAATAGAGTTACGACGTCGAAATCCATTATAGGAGTTGTACTTTGTATGGTTAGTAGCGAAAAGGTTGGACAAAGGATTGCCACGCTCCGGAGAACAAAAGGCTTGTCACAGGAACAATTAGCGGAACTGCTGCATGTCAGCGCCCAGGCGGTGTCCAAATGGGAAACCGGCAAATCCCTGCCGGAGACGGCGACCCTCCCCATGCTATCCGCTGCATTAAGCCACTCGATCGACAGCATTCTGCTGCCTCAAGAGCTTGTAGTGCTCTCAGCTATCTACACGGATGGCCGGCAGGAGCTGGATGTTACTCATTTCGTGAATCAATTTGTTACCTCGAACCGCCTAAGCTTAATTGCCGGGGATCAGATTTTTCCCCAATCTTTAGAGGGTGACCGTCTAAAGCTGCTGCTCGTTACCTATGAGACCCCAGCGGGAATCTATTCAACTTATGTGCTGAAGGACCAGCTTTTGGTGATAGATGTTCATTCTACCGGCTATGTCTCCGGCGGCAATGAGCTGCAGATTCTTGAAGCCAAATACGGTAATGAACAGGCGAACCGCAGCGTCTTACAGAAAATGAAGCATTATGAGCATTTCCGGTGGAATTCATTCACCGCCTCACATGAGCTGTTTCCGAGTCTGATTGACAATGAAGGCAATGACTACCTGCTGCTGGTGTACCTGAATGGTCATGGCATTCATGCTATTAGCTGTGCAGAAGGCGAACAGATTCATTACAGTCCGGACCGGGCCTCTCTCTGCCAAAGTGATCCTGCCGATCAGCAGTGCATTGTAGAGGGAGTCAGCCGGCTGGGATTCGGCCGGGGGATGGACTGCTCCTGGGCAGGAGCAATGACGCTCTCACTTGCCGCCAGAGGGATAGAGACAACCTATGAGCGGGTTATGGGCTATTCAGGAGCATGCTGGAGGGTCGCCTTTGAACCAGTGTGGGATTACAGCTCTGCGGATGCGCTAGTCGTCTATGACTACTCCGTGCCAGCCTGCACAGCTTATGGAATACACGCCATCCAGGCCAACCGGCTGGAACCGCAGCAGCGCGCAGCCGAGAAGCTGGCAATTCTCGAGGATATTCGTGCAGGCAGGCTGCCTATAGCCATTAATCTCAGGGTGGCACCTGAATGGGGAGTGATTACCGGATATTTGGAGGATGGCCTAACCCTGCTGTGCCGGAGTTATTTTGACGATGAGACCTTTGAAGCGCTTGAAGCAGACTCCGAATTCCAGATGTATATGGAGGTAAGCAAGGGTTACCTTCATGTCGATCATTGGCCCTATAAGATTATCCGTCTTGGCGAACAGACCATGCTCCCTTCTGCATTGGATAATCTGTATGCTTCCCTTCGGATTAAGCTCGATTCTATGCATATGGAGTCCGAAGGCAATAGCTGTTATACAGCCGGCTACAAGGCTCTGGAAGTATGGAGCGAGGGACTGCTGGACCATCAGTGGTATGCTGCAGCGGAGGATGAAGCGTACAGCCGCAGGCTCTCAGTCAACCACTTCTGCATGATGGCGCTGGCCGATGCCAGAAGAAGTGCCGCCGCCTATTTGCAGGAATCTCTGCCTCTGGTGCAGGATCCGCGTGAGCTGACAGCCTTGTCGGAAATGGCCGGGGTATATGCTGAAATGGCTGCTCTGCTCGAAGACTTTTATAAGAATCTTGCCGATCCTGCTGTAGTCCGGAAGACAGGAGCCTCACCCCGGTTTAGCTGGACGGCCCGGCAACGGGAAAAGCAGGCAGAGCTACTGACGCTGGTAGCGTCATTGGAGCGCCGGGGAGATACACTTGCAGAGACAGTGCTTGGCATAACAGAGGATTGACCTGAAATGGCTCAAGGAGAAGCGCTTAGCGCTTCTCCTTGTTTGGGCGGTAGCCCGCGGATTAAGCCAATTTACGGACCGGCCGCAGCACCGCATACCCGTACCCTTCGGGGAAATGGCGCTGATAGTCCTGCTTGACCTCTTCGTCCCATGCATAGTCCATGGCCGCCGGATCATAATTCCAGGCCACTTCCTCTACGATGCGCATCACCTGCCCATTGTCCTGCAAATAATCAAACGGCGGGTGAAAAAAGACCAGATACTCCGATTCCGGCACATCACGGCACTCCATGCCCTCCGGTATTTCACCATCATAGTCTGCTGCAACAGGAATGCCGTACAGGTAACCCTTGCGCCCATCCTGATAGAACCAGCCTGCGGTCTGGCCCAGCTGCCCTGGAAGTGTATGATGAGACATGCTCTCCAGCGTTCCGGAGACCTCATCGCAGTCATGCCCGTTCTCCCAGAACCCTCCGTAATTGTTCGAGTCGATATCCCGGATGCCGATGAATTTATGCGCCGGTATGAACTCAAGCTTGATCTCTGCTTCCTGCAAATGCACTTGTCTCATTCTATCCCGCTCCCTGATCAGATAATGATAAGGGGAGAACACCTCGGCCCGAATGGCGAGCGGAATCGGCCGCGGGGCTTTGCGGTAGGCATGGGGAGTAATCTTGAAGGCTCTAAGAAACGCCCGCGAGAATGCCTCCTGTGAAGAAAAGCCGAACTTCACGGCAATATCGAGTATCCGCGTATCCGTATCCCTCAGCTCCAGGGCCGCCCGGCCGATTCTGCGCTGCCAGATGTAATCCCGCAGCGTCATCCCGGTCAGAGCATGAAACTGCTTGGTGCAATAATACGGCGAATATCCCAGCTGTTCAGACATCTTCAGCAGCGTGGGCGAAGCCGCAAGGTCTTCTTCGATCCAGTCAATCATGAGCTGAACCATCTCGTTCCATTCGTACAATGATGTTCCCCTCCTTTCATCAAGAATCATAACAAAGAGCATTTCTCCATATTTGATCTGAATTGCACTGTCCTTACGCCAGCACCGCCGGCTCCATCCTCCCGTTAATAATGATATGCTTCATTACACTATCCCTGCTGAACCCGTTCTTGTCATAGAAGCGGACCGCTGCTTCATTCTCCTCGTTGACATCCAGCCCGATGCGCGTATAACCCAGACCTCTATAGGTCTCCGCCAGATAGGCAATCAACTTCCTGCCCGTTCCCCGGCTTCTCTCATCAGGGCGGATACAGATGTACTCCAGATGGAGGATACCGGTCAGAGCATTTCTTCTAACAATTATGTATCCTATGAAAGAACCCTCGTTAAGAACGGCGTAGATATCATAATCACTGTTGCCGCTATCCTCTATTTCCGCTGTGATATCCTCTTGTGTCAAAGTAGCTCCCTGGAAGCCTTGATTATGCAGTTCAATAATCTGATCCAGCCACTCCGACTCAGGCTCTGTGACGGGCACAATGGACAGGTCCCCGTAACTGCTGCTATTAAGTGGTAAATCAGCATCCATCGAATAATGATAATGGGTTCTTACCTTTTCGGTACGATAGCGGGCGGCATATTCAATCAGCGGAACATTATCCGCACGGGTGAACAAGTGGATATACCGGATCGCCGCTGAGTCCGCGGCTTCGCTCAGATACCTGAATAACAGCTGGAGTTCATCCTCAGGGCGGGCGGAATAAAAGGGTCCCCACACTTCTATATCCTCTTGTCCACCGCCTACGTCATAGGTGTCCAATATAATTGCACCCGTGATTTCTTCTCCCTCATACAACACGAGGCTTGCTTCTGCCATACCGTCACTCAGGTCATGAAGAATATCATCAAGTGCGCTGCCCACGTACCCGCATTGCTGGCTTTCAGTATTACGGGCACAGATAAATACCGCCAGATTCCGGATGTCGGTCAAATGCCTCTCCCCCTTGGATTAGAATATAGAAATGGCAGATTATACCACTGCATATTGATATTACGATATTTTTATGGAAAATACAGCACATGGTTGTTCAATTTATTCCGGAAAACTCCATACCCGCACAAGCCGCCTTCCAGGTTCTGAGTAAAATATAGTAAATAGAACAATGAGGTGAGTGACGAATGGCAAATTCAACAAAAATCCGCAAGCGGGCACAGCAGTTGAAAGGCCGGCCGGTCTGCATTACTTTACACGATGGACGTTCATATGTAGGTTGGATAACAGACCTTAATAAAGAAGCAGTTATCCTCTCCAGAACGAGCACGCATCATAAACCTAAACGGAAATCGTCTTCAGGTGCCCGGAAAGCAGATGTCTCCGGCTTCATGCCTTTACTCGGATCGTTCATGGGCGGGGCAGGCGGAGCTGCCGGTATCGGAGGTCTGGGGAAATTCATGGGAATGTTCGGAATGGTGCAGAAGGCGATGCCTGTCATGAAGATGGGCTACAATATGATTAAGTCGATCCGGCCCTTTTTGGGCGGTCTCAAGGGCTTAATGGGCTAACGCTGTAACGGTATAAGCAGCGGCATAAGCAGAAACGGCTGTGCACTCCTATTGAGGGCGCCAGCCGTTTCTTTTTCAGCTGCTTTTCTGCCAAAAAGGGGGACGTTGCCGGTTTATTTTTTGACCACAATGAAGTTATCTTCTATTAACAGCCAATTCTGCGGAAAAGGCAGACCAAGCTTCCAATAGCTGATGCCCCGGAGACCCAGCTCCTTGATCAAATCGAACTTGGCCTGAATCGAGCGGGCATCTTCGAACCATACCTTATGCTGCCGGCCTGCGTCATCGGTGTAATCGAAATGCGGAGCCTGGGCTTTATAGTCGTACTGAATGGCGGCATTCCTGTTCCTCGCCAGATCAATTGCCGCCTGCGGGCTAAGTGCTTTGGCATACTCTCCGCCAGCCACATAAGGCAAAGTCCAATCGTAGCCGTACAGATTCTGGCCCATCATAATTTTGCCGGGGGGAATTTCACTGGCCGCATACGTCAGCACCTGACGCACCGGTCCTATAGGCGAAACGGCCATCGGCGGGCCTCCGCTGTATCCCCATTCGTAGGTCATAATAATGACAAAATCAGCAACCTGGCCATGCACTTTATAGTCATGCGCCGTATACCAGGCCCCGGTTTGGGAGGCACTGGTTTTGGGAGCAAGTGCAGTCGACAGCAGGAAGCCCTCCTTGTGAATGATGTCCGCTGCCTTGCGCAAAAAGGCATTATACGCTTCGCGGTCCTCCGGCCGGAGGAATTCCAGGTCAAAGTGGATATCTCTGAAATTCAGCCGCTTCGCCTCTGTCACAATGTTCTCCAGCAGCCGGTCCTGCACCGCTACATCATTCAGTATAATCCGTCCCAGCTCCGAGCTGAACTGGGCATCCTCCAGATTCGTGACGACCAGCATCAGCGTGACCCGGTTCTGCGCCGCGATTGAAGCCAGATTATCCAGCGGCGGCGCCTGCAGCGAGCCGTCCCGCTTAATCCGGAAACTAAACGGAGCCAGATACGTAAGCTCAGGGGCAGCTTCTGCGGCAGCATTCTGCAGCGCCTGGGAGACCGCTTCCCCTCTCGGCTCAATATAGGCATTCACTTCTGCCTGCCGCCTTGGCACAGGAGGTATGTACAGGCGGAACCCGGCCTGCAGCGGCAGGTTCAGCGTCAGCCCGTTCACTTCTGCCAGATCGCTGGCCTTCAGGCCGAATCTCTTCGCGATACTATAGAAGCTATCCCCCTGTTGAACCCAATAATACTGGCCTACGATAGGAATCACCAGCGTTTGTCCAATGACCAGTCTCTCTGGCGCAGACAACTGATTCGCCTCAGTTATCGTATCCATGTTCACGCCATAAGCATCAGCGATCCCATACAGCGTCTGTCCCGGCTGCACAACATGTATTTGCATCTTTCCATGCTCACCCCTTCATAGTAGCAGTTATACCCCTATTTTATTCGGCAGTGCTGCAGGTATGCGGACGCAAAAAGACACCCCGGAGGGTGTCCTGAAATTAAAAGCTGTTACACCTGCTTGAATTCAATCCACTCAATTTCTAGACCCGGTTTGACGAAGTCCAGCTTCATTTCATACAGACCGGCCTCAAGTCCGATCTTGACCAGCTTCTGTCTGATCCATTTGCCTTCTGTCCCGTTCGTCTGAATGGTGGTCACTGGCTGTCCGTTCAGGGTCACGTTGCAGGCGCTTTGGGCAAGCTCAGGTTCCGGGGACATGATGCTGACGAAGATCCGGTACTCACCGGCTTCATCCGCCTGGATATAGGTTGGTCCAGACACACTAGGTGCAACCTGTGCGTTCTGGCTCAACACCTGAACCTGCTCAACCGCCAGGGAAGAGTCTGCCTTAAAGGTCTCGACAGCTTCTACAATCTCATGCTTTCTGGAGAAGACCGGTGCCTGCATGATGAATTCGCAAATGTTGATGGCCGAGCGCTGAAGCTCGCCGCGGGTAAGCGTTCCATTCTCCAATGATTCGAGCGTATTGTCATCATAGGCGTTGACTTCCGCACCATAATTGGATACTACCATGTACAGATCGTTCTGTGCCCGGACCATCCAGTTCGTGTTCTTGCGGTCCGCAGTCCCTCCATTCACGACATCATTCATGATTGCCCACCAGTCGGTCATTACAATCCCCCGGAAGCCCCATTCACCGCGCAGCAGCGTGGTATTCAGGTCATAGTTGGAAGCTGCCCAGTGTCCGTTGACCGGATTGTAGGAGGTCATGATTGAATTCGCACCGCCCTGCTTCACAGCGATTTCGAAGCCCTTCAGGTAAATCTCGCGCAGCGCGCGTTCGGATACGACAGCATCCACTTTGCTGCGGTGCTTCTCCTGATTGTTGCAGGCGAAATGCTTCAGCGTGGCATTGGAGCCGCCCTTCATAATACCGCGTGTGCACGCGGCAGCGAAGATCCCGGAGATCAGCGGGTCTTCAGAGAAATATTCGAAGTTACGCCCGTTCAGCGGACTGCGGCGGATATTAAGACCCGGTCCCAGCAAAGCATCCACCTGGTTGCGTAACAATTCCTGGCCTTCCATAACATACAGCTCTTCAACCAGTTCTGCATTCCATGTAGCAGCAAGCAGGGTGCCAATCGATACCTGGGTTGCCTTCTGTCCGCTGTCCATCCGGATACCGGACGGGCCGTCTGCTGTAGCGGCAACCGGAATACCGTAACTGAACAGGCTGTCGCTGACTCCGCCGAAAGCCGAAGCCGTCCCCGGCGTAACCAGCGGACTGCTCATTCCTTCGCCTCTGACAATGGCCGCCAGATCATGGTCGCTGAGCTGGGCAATGAACGTATTCATGCTGACTTTGCCTTCATGAACATCTCGCAAGGTATGGCCCTGATTGCCGGTCTGTACCAATGTCTCCGGAAGATTGCTTTCAATCCGCGCTGCCATATCTACCTTGCGTACCGGCACCTCAGCAGAGATCAGTTCATAAGAACCGTCTTCCTTCCGGGCCCCCGGTTTCATTCTCTTGAAGCTCTCAGTCGGTGCCATCGCCTCTTGCAGCTGCTCTACAACCTTAAGCTCATCCAGAACATAACCTGCTTGTCCATCTACGTTAACTTCCGTCACGGCTTTAACACTGGTTCCCACGTAGAAGCGGTAGGTTCCAGCTTCCAGTACATAAGCGGAAGGGTGCCCTGTCACTCCGGCGTCATCATACGAAGCCAGAGAATGGAGCGGGAAGCTTACCGTAAGGTGCTGGGACTCTCCCGGCTCAAGCAGCTTGGTCTTCCCGAATGCCGCCAGCGCTTTGGCTGGTTTGCCCAGTTGTCCCTGCGGCGCTTCATAATATACCTGCACCACTTCTTTACCGGAGTAGGTATCTCCTGTATTGGTTACAGTTACACCGATCTGAATCTGTGGTTCACCCGCCTGGTCCACCAGCTTCGCTTCCTCCGGCGCAAGCTCAAAGGCGGTGTAGGAGATGCCATAGCCGAATTCATACTGAACCTTATCCGGACAGAAGGTCTCGAAATAACGGTATCCTACATAGATATCTTCCTCATACAGGTTCTTGAACTCATTGCCGTAGTTGCTTGTGGACGGGTAATCCTCAATGGAATACGCGATCGTATCCGTCAGCTTGCCGCTTGGCGTCACCTCTCCGGCCAGTACATCGGCAATCGCATTGCCGCCTTCCATACCGCCATGCCAGGAATAGATCACAGCAGAGATGGGATGTACATATCCGGCATCGTTAACCCAGCTCATATCCATAATATTCGAGACATTGAGCACAACAACAATCTGTTCAAAATGAGCCGTAACCTGCGTAAGCATAGCCTTCTCATCTTCCGTCAACCGGTAGCTTCCCGGTGCATCGGCATTGTCCTGATCCTCACCGGCGGTACGTCCAATCACTACGACAGCCTTGGCCGACTGGCTTCTTGCTTTCTTCACCAGCTCATCCGTAAGCGGCATTTCCTTCTGGTTCCACGGCTCAGCCGCCCATACTTTTCCGCCGTCGTCAAACGGGTTAAGTCCGATCCAATCCTCGTAAGCTGCTGCCAGTTCTTCATTAACACTGATGTTCTTCTTGCTGCGCAGACCGTCGAGCAGGTTAGTCGTATATGCAACATGAACACTTCCGCCTGATCCTGTACCGCTGCGGTAGTAATTCACTTGTATTCTGCCAAAAATGGCAACGCTCTCGCCGTTTCCAAGCGGAAGCACCTGCCCCTCATTCTTAAGCAACACCGTGCCCTCTGCGGCTACTACCCGGCTAAATTCTGCAAAACCCTCTAACGGCACTCCGATATTCTGTGTACTCAATTGGTTTCCTCCTGTTTGTTCGTTTCCCAACGTGTATTGATTCTATAGATAACACCCTCCCTTACGGGATTCACGATATCTTGAACCTTTGTTGTTATTTATATAGCATATCCTTCTAAGAATAAAAGCTACAGCCCTAATATACAAGCTCTGCAGCTTAAAAAGCAAAACCGGGCAACCGCATTCTCTTCGCCCGGAACCCCTCTTAAGAACAAAATCGCCCGGAGGGCGAATCAGCACCTTACTACATTAGATTAGTTCCTTGATCACCGTTGCCGGCTAAATTCCCATTAAAATTAGTAGTGACATACAATGGTGGTCATAGGGGTATCATGCATTCCGCATAATTAATTGGAAAAACGTATCCTAATTTAGGTTTATTCGAGAGTTAGACGTAATTAAATGGATAAACGTCATTTATTCTGTTGCATTATCTCGACTCTGATCTATTTGTAGCCTATTAAGTGCTGTTTTTCCAACTGTTGCTTGGCAAAGGCTCTTACGTTCATTAGCAAGTGGACAAAATCCATCTATTTCTGGCCGCCGCCGCAGCCCTCCCCTCCAATGCTGTTTCCATCTAAGGTTTGGGGAATGGTGTAATTCCCCAAACCATGAAAAAAGACACCTGTGCGGGTGTCTTCAAATGTTCTCGCATACAATTCGTTTCACCCGGGGAACTTACGGACTTCTATTTATTTGCGGCGGCGGCTCTTCATCATACGGTTATACATTACAAGAGCGGCAACAACCATACCAAGCATGGCGACGCTGCTTGCCGATTCCTGCGACATCCCAAACATCAGACAAATACTTGAAACCAAGGTTCTCGTAAGCAACGCAACCGCAATCAGCATGATTGGCCGCCAAATGTTGTATCCTCTCATTCCCAGCAACACTCCTAACCCAATTTTCAGAAACAGTACAGTTCTAAATGCTATGAACCATTAGAAACTATTATAGCATAATAAGGAATGCGCATACATTCTGCACGGGTAACCGGCACATAGAGATGCCTTTGACAAGAACATACGTTCGTTATATACTTTCCTCTATGAGGGGGCTTGTGATCGTGGATGTTATGGAGAAACTTGAGATTCTGACCGCTTCGGCCAAATATGATGTAGCCTGCACTTCAAGCGGTTCAGACCGCAAAGGCCAGGCCGGAAGCTTGGGCAGTACTGCTGCAATGGGCATCTGCCACAGCTTTGCGGCGGACGGCCGCTGTATTTCGCTGCTGAAGGTGCTTATGACCAACGCCTGTGTATATGATTGTGCCTATTGCATTAACCGCAAATCCAATCCCGTCCGCCGGGCGGCTTTTACCCCCGAAGAGATCGCGGATCTTACCATGCAGTTCTACCGCCGCAATTACATAGAAGGGCTGTTCCTCAGCTCAGGGATTATGCGCAATCCGGATTATACAACCGAGCAACTGATAGCAGCACTGGAGCTGCTGCGGAATGTGTACCATTTCAACGGCTATATTCATGTAAAAGCGATTCCCGGATCTGACGACGCCCTGCTGTCCAGACTCGGACTGCTTGCTGACCGCATGAGCGTCAATATCGAGCTGCCCTCGCAGGAGAGTCTCGGGGTTCTCGCTCCCGACAAGAGCAAAGTATCCATTCTGAAGCCGATGGGGCTGATTAAAGACCGGATTACGGAGAACAGCTCCGATATCGTTAAATATAATCACGCTCCCCGCTTCGCTCCCGCCGGCCAGAGCACACAGATGATTGTGGGCGCCTCGCCCGATACGGATTATCAAATTCTGAATCTAACGGAGGGCCTGTACAAGAAGTACGCATTGAAGCGCGTGTTTTTCTCTGCCTATACCCCGGTGATCGAGGATTCGCTGCTGCCCTCTTTGGACACCGAACCTCCGCTGCTGCGGGAGCACCGGCTCTATCAGGCTGATTGGCTGCTGCGCTTCTACGGCTTTCAGGCAAGCGAATTATTGGACGAAGCCGTACCCAACTTCAATCCGCTGCTTGATCCGAAATGCAGCTGGGCCGTTAACCACCGGGAGCAGTTCCCGGTTGAGATCAACCGCGCTCCGTATGAAATGCTGCTGCGTGTACCCGGTATCGGCGTAAGGAGCGCACAGCGGATAGTGAAGGCAAGACGGGCGGGAACGCTGGATTTCCAAGCGCTGAAGAAGCTTGGCGTCGTGCTCAAGCGGGCCCAATTCTTCATCACCTGCAAGGGCAAACCGCTGGAAGGGCTGAAAGTCAGTGAACATACCCTGCTTCGTTCACTAATGTCCGGCCAACAGCTGGCCCCCTATCAGCCGCACCAAGTTGAGCAGCTGACCTTGTTCGACGACCACTACGCAGCGGCCTTGCCGGCTGCAGGAGGATGGGCGGAATTCAAGAAAGGAGCGGAAGCCTGATGTTCAAGCCGTCCGCTCTGGCTTATACCTATGATGGCAGCTTTGAAGGGTTGCTGTGCTGTGTATTTGAGAGCTATACCTGGAAGGAAATTCCGCTTGCTGTTCATTCAGAAGGTGCGGAGCAAGGCCTGCTGCTGGAATCGAAGTGGATCGAAACCGACAAGGCGAAGGCGGAGAGAGTCCTTAAGTCCATTCCGCTCCGCATCTCACCGGAAGCGGAGGAACTGGTCCGTCTGGGGTTCTGGTCAAACACACCGGGGAAGGAACTGCTGCTGCTGAATTTTCTGTATCTCGGCTTCAAGCATGGCCGCAAGGTGATGAATATGCTGGCCGATGATACGGTACACGCCTTACAGAAGGCGGTTCAGCAGCTTCGGCGGGAAGGTCATCTGTATCTGGGGTTTGTCCGTTTCTCTGTATACGGTCCGGTCATGGCTGCGGTTATTGAACCGCAGGGATATATCCTTCCGGTCATTCAGGAGCATTTCTGCGACCGGTTCCAGGGCGAGAGCTTCATGATCTACGACCAGACTCATGAAGTAGCGCTGATTCATGAACCCGGACGGGAGGCCATCATTCCGTTAAGCGGCTGGACCCCGCCTGAGCCGGATGAAGCTGAAGAGGCTTATCGCCGCCTGTGGACAGGGTTCTATCACGCGATCGGAATCAAGGAGCGCCGAAACGACCGCCTGCGCTCCTCGCTGATGCCCAAGCGGTACTGGAAGCATATGGTTGAGATGAACGGCAGTAATGGCGTCCCTGCACTCGCTGCTGCGCAGCGGAAAAAGGCGTTACAGCCGGAGCCGCCGAAGACAATCGGCCCGCTCCCGGCTTCACTCAGACAAACAAATACTCATACTTAAGCATTTGTGACCTGAGCACCTTGGACACTCTGCCCAGTTCCTTATCATTTTGCTCTATGAATTGCAGTACAGAGTAGCGATTAAACCGGAGGGTTGTATCAAGTGCACGGGCCTGTTTGGAGAAATCTTTGCTGAACGGTTTGGCTTTGACGCTTCGCAAAGCAACATCTATTGGCATACTTAAAGGATAATCTGCCGTGTCTGATAATAGACTTAATCCATGATCGAAATAGGGACAAAGCTGATATCCTGAATTCCCGTGAATAAAGGCGATATTGTTCAAGTCGGATAATCAACACTATCATTTTCTCTCAAAATGCATTGGTTATAATATTATCCAGCACAAAAAGAGTGCCCCGCAGTCATTATCATGACCACCCGGAGCACTCCCTTCTTGAGAACTTACTATTTAATTCAATTTACACGTGTGAACGTTAATTAATTCAAAGCCTTCCATACCCAGTTCTCAACCTCTGGAAGATCGATGCCTTCTTCACGGATGTATTGGTTATGTTTCTTCACCATGGCATCCATTTCATCAGCAATCGCCTGATATTTGCCGGCATCCGGCAAACTCAGCACAGCTTCCTTCGTGAGGTCGAAGCGGTCCATCTGGTTGAGTACGCGCATATCGAACGGTGTAGTGATGTCGCCATTCTCGCGGTAGCCATGTACATGCAGGTTATGGTTGTGGCGGTCGAAGAACAGGTCTTTGATCAGGCCTTCATAGCCGTGGAAGGCAAAGATGACCGGTTTATCCTTTGTGAAAAATTGATCAAACTCCTCGTCAGATAAGCCGCGCGGATCGAGCTTTTGGCTTCTCAGCTTCAGCAGATCTACCACGTTGATATAGCGGATTTTCAGCTCAGGCAGCTTCTCATGTAGAATCGAGATTGCAGCCAAGCTCTCCATAGTAGGTTCTGTACCCGACGAAGCAATAACCACATCCGGCTCTCCGCCCTTGTCGGTGCTTGCCCAGTCAATGATTTTGAGGCCTTTGTCCACCAGTTCCTGAGCTTCATCTGCCGAGAACCACTGCGGACGCGGGTGCTTGGACGATACAATCAGGTTGATCTTCTGACGGTCATTCAGGATGGTGTCGAAGACAGCCAGCAAGGAGTTGGCATCCGCCGGCAGATACTCACGGATAAATTCCGGCTTCTTGTCAGCCAGATGACCCAGCAGACCCGGATCCTGGTGAGTATAACCGTTATGATCCTGCTGGAACACAGTTGATGTGGCAATGACGTTCAAGGACGGGATATCTGCGCGCCAAGTTTGATCTGTAGCCTTGCGCAGCCATTTGAAGTGCTGGGTAATCATCGAATCAACAACTCGCAGGAACGCTTCATAGCTGGCGAAGAATCCGTGACGTCCGGTCAATACATAACCTTCGAGGAAGCCTTCCGCCTGATGCTCGGATAATTGGGAATCAATGACACGGCCGTAAGGAGCCAGGAATTCATCCTGCGGTTCCTGGATGGAATCCATCCACTGGCGTTTCGTTACCTCAAACACAGGTCCCAGACGGTTCGACATCGTTTCATCCGGTCCGAAAATTCTGAAGTTGCGGTTCTCTTCGTTGAGCGTTACAACCTCCTTCAGGTATTTGCCCAGTACAGCCATATCCTGCGCGATCACTTGACCCGGTACGGAATTATCCAGTGCATAGTTGCGGAAATTCGGCTTGTGCAGATCTTTAATCAGGTTACCGGCGTTCGTTACAGGGTTCATCCCCATACGTCTGTTACCAGTAGGCAGAATCTCAGCCAGATCAGCGTTCAAACGGCCATTCTCATCAAATAATTCTTCAGGTCTGTAGCTGTTCAGCCATTCGAGCAATGCAGGCGCATGCTTCATGTTCTTCTGATCTACCGGAATCGGCACCTGATGGGCCCGGAAGGAGCCTTCATTCGGCACACCGTCCCACGCTTTCGGACCGGTCCAGCCTTTAGGCGTACGGAAGACCAGCATCGGCCAAGCCGGGCGTGTGGTATCGTTATTTTCACGGGCATTCTTCTGAATCGCTTCGATCTTCTCAATAATGGTGTCCAGAACCTTAGCCATTTCCGGATGCATCAGATCAGGATTCTCGCCTTCCACGAAGAACGGTTCCCAGCCGCTTCCTGCAAAATAAGCCGTTAACTCTTCTCTGGACATCCGGGACAGAATGGTCGGGTTGCTGATCTTGAAGCCGTTCAAATGCAGAATCGGCAGCACCGCACCATCTGTAATCGGGTTAATAAACCGGTTGGAGAACCAGGAAGCCGCCAGAGGTCCGGTCTCTGCTTCGCCGTCACCTACAACAACTGCCGAGATCAGGTTCGGATTATCCAGAACTGCGCCCACACTGTGAGACAAGGAGTAACCCAGCTCGCCGCCTTCATGAATCGATCCTGGTGTTTCTGGGGCAGCATGGGAAGCCACTCCGCCCGGGAAGGAGAACTGTTTGAACAATTTCTTCAGTCCAGGGATATCCTGAGTGATCTGCGGGTAGATTTCGGTGTAGCTTCCGTCCAGATAGGAGTTCGATACCATAACCTGGCCGCCATGGCCCGGACCTTCAATATAGAACATATCCAAATCATATTTAGTAATTACGCGGTTCAGATGCGCATAGATAAAGTTCTGCCCAGGGATTGTGCCCCAGTGTCCGATCGGCTTCACTTTTACGTCTGCGTCCTTCAAAGGTTCTCTTAACAACGGGTTATCCTTCAAATAGAGCTGACCCACGGAGATGTAGTTCGTTGCGCGCCAGTAGGCGTCAAGCTTTGCCAAATAAGTTTTAGAAGAATAATCCACCTGTGCGATTGATAATCCCATTTCTTCCACTCCCTAATTTTTATCTTTGTATTTTGAATGTATCACTTCTACAGTTACATCATACTCCTGACTTTAATAAATTCAATCTTTTTAGCAATTGATACGGTCCAATATTGTGAAATTTTGAACATAGTATGAAATCGGGAGCAATAAATTTATATATAACCTTTATTTTATGATTTATGTAAATAAATTCTAATCAAATTTTCGATGAAAAAACTTCTAAAGCATCTCCCTTCTGGACATCACCATTCCAAATACGGTATCATTTTGTGGGAATTACTTACAAGTTTAAATCATAAGCATATCACCCAGCTGCTATCAGGAAGGAGAACAGATATTCGTGAGAACTTCATCCACCCCCTCCCGATCCCGTATTACGGTAAAAGTGACCCTTACAGGACTTATCCTTCTTGCCGCAATCGGCCTGTGCCTTTGGACAGGGTTCGGTTTATTCTTGGCCAAAAGCGGGTACCTTTATCAAAAAGGAATCGTCCGGGCCTTAAATGCAACCTATCAATCTGAATTTGTTATCGTGTCTAAAGAAGGATTAAATGAGGACGGGTATCAGGTGTTTAAGGCATCGCCGGCGAATGACCGCAGCTTGGTATTTACGGTAAGCCGCACCAACGGCCATGTGGATGGCGGTCTTCCGCTTAGGAGACAGCTCAGCAACAATTATGAGGAAACCGCTCAAAAGAAGTATTATCCTCTTCTGGTTAAGAAATATTTTGGCATTGAGCTGCAGGATATTCCTATGTCTATTTATCGGGGAACCCGTTCGTCCCGGGAGATATCTGATGAAAATTACGTAGCGGTGAACCGGGCGAATCTGGACGAGATCGCCTCCAAAGCCAAAGCATTCTTCAGTGAAGCAGAAAGCCACCGTCTAAAACAACTTTTTCTCCGCTTTGAAGATGACTTGGGCGTTTCCTCCGAAGATGCAGGCATAGCTATTCAGCGGCTTGAATTGCCGGGCTTTGATTTTAAAGTAGGAGAGCACTGGAAAAAAGGATTCCGGCTTTTGAGTGAAGAGGAGCTTAAACAGAAAATCGTAAGTCAGGCTGGACGGGGGATTGCCGATCGGGTGGCCTATACTTTTGATACAGAATATCCGGACTTCAGCGGGAATTTCGCAATAAAGTTTACAGGGAATGACCTGAACAGCTTTGAAGCCTATGTGTCCGCCCACACAATAACAGCAGAGAAAAGGGAAGATGCTCTTGCTGAAATTTATGAGGCCTACACCAGGGTGATTATGTTTATCCCTAAGCTGCCTCTTAACATGACCGCTCTTCACCTGAAGTACGAAACCAACACGGAGACAGAGTCAGTAACCCTCAAGAAAGAAGAGATAAGTAAAGTCAGCAGCCTGGCTGCCCTGAAAGAGCTGTTCAAGCATTCCCAACAAACCGTAAACCCTCGCTAAACCGAGGCTAAATTATATGCAGACCCCAAAAAGACCGGGAAATTCCCCGGCCTTTTTTTCGTTAATGAACAGACACGAACGTGTTGAATTTCAGATACTGGTAATGAAAGCGCATATGCGAGAATTCAAACGGCGTCCCGTTATCCAGGAAGAAGATCCCTTCCATGATTCCAACAGGCTCATTCTCCTTCAAGTGGAGCAATTCCTGATCACTAGGCAGGGAAGGCTCGGCAAAAATAGATAAAAAAGATTTGGTAACCGCCAGATTGCGCGACTCCTCCAGATAATGAAAGATCGATCCTTCGATAATCGCCATATCGAGATCCTGTACGATTTTAATCGGAATATATCCGGTCTCAATCATAAAGGGCTCCTCATCAAACAGGCGCAGGCGGACAATTTTATATACAAAATCATGGGGCTGCAAGAACAAATCACGCTGAAGCTCTTCTGTTGGCCGGATAACCTCGAAATTCAGTACTTTGATCTCCGGCTTCTTGCCATGCATCTGGAAGTTGTCGGAGACCCCCAGATTAGAGCCTTCGTAATTAAAAATCGAATCGTTTTTTATGTACAGCGGGTTAATAAAGGTTCCCGATCCGCGTTTCTTGAAAATAATGCCGTAGCTCTCCATCTTGGTCAGCGCACGCTTAATTGTACTGCGGCTAACCTGATACGTTTCACTGAGACTACGCTCATCCGGCAATCTCATATCAGCAAACCGTCCCGCAAAAATCTTCATTTTGAGGTCATCAATAATTTGCTTGTAGACAAATTGTGTCATGTAGTACTCCTTCGTCGGGTCGAGCCTAAACTTCAATATTAAATATATCATATTAGGATGAATGATAGCGCTCAAATTTCAAACCTGAAACCCCGCCTGTCAAACCGCGTACATAGAACTGGAAATAAATATATTACCAGGGGGAAATACAAAATGAAGAGAAAATTTGTTATCGGACTTATTATTGCTTTTATGGCACTAACGGGCTGTAGCTCAAATAAAAACACGGCAGAGCCATCGGCGACTACAGCAGCTGCTCCGGCAGAAACACAGGCATCCTCAATTCCTACCGAGGCGCCAACACCTGCACCAAAAAAATTGTCTGATACAGAAGCTGTGGCGCTTGACTACGTTAACATTTTCTTAAACGGATCGGATAGTGAAGCAAAAAAAACCTTCATTACAGACAACGTCTATCCGGATGCCCAGCCGCTGTTTCAAATGATTCAATCCGTAGAAACACCTGATGACCAGAAACTTAAGAATCCCCAGGTTCTCGAGTCTACACATTATTCTGATGAAGGCGGTATGAAAGTTGAGGCCGTGTTAATCCAAGGCCAAAAAGCCTCTAACCTCAAAAGCGAATTGATCGTTCTTATCAGTGACCTGAAAATTATCTGGGCAACAGATTCATCAGACCAGGAAACATTCGGCGAAGCAAG
Organism: Paenibacillus sp. FSL H8-0259; assembly: GCF_037963255.1. Classification (NCBI taxonomy): domain Bacteria; kingdom Bacillati; phylum Bacillota; class Bacilli; order Caryophanales; family Paenibacillaceae; genus Paenibacillus; species Paenibacillus sp. FSL H8-0259. The sequence continues at coordinate 220,128 of NZ_CP150147.1, read as the reverse complement.
AAAGGTCTTCAAAGAGCCAGTCCCGGAAGCTTCGTTATCAACCGTACCTGCTCCTAGCGAAATGTTAAGAGAGATCCGGAATTTCGTAATCTCCGACGTGTGGAACGAGGGATTTGTTGACATCCATTCGTATATTAATAGCGGGACCGGCAGTACAGGACAGAGTCTGGATATCAATTTCACCGTTGAGCAGCTGGCCAAGACCATGGATAAGAAAAAGGAATACGACAGCTATATCACCGGTCTTGATTCCAAGTATGATTCTCTTAAACAGGTCTGGACGAAGCTTTCCTCCGAAACTGATCGTCTATACAGCCTGGTTCAACAGAATCCGCCCAAAGCCAACGATACCACCGCGAATTTTGATACCGGAATCTTCAATCAGTATTTGGAGGCCTTTGAGAAGGAAGTAGACGCCGCAATCAAATAATTGCTAATTAAAAATGCAGTCCATCTCCTTGGGGGGAAAGGACTGCATTTATCTATAGATGCTTATTGATCAATGCTCCCCATAATCATATCCATGAGATTACCCGGTTCCAATATAACAAACACCTATAAAAATATTATATTGTTTGCTTTTTACACTAAAAATTAGGGTTTCTTAGTAGGCCGAAACTGTCTTATAATGAGATTGGGCGGGAAATTCCAACCGTTTGTGAACGCGTGTTTACACTCCTGCCTGTCATCCACTTTGTAGGAGGAATGGTTATGCAATACGGTCATTTTGACGAAAAGAACAAAGAGTATCTCATCACGAAGCCTAATACACCTGCCCCTTGGGCCAACTATCTTGGCTCGCCGGAATACGGCGCGATTATCTCAGGAAATGCCGGAGGCTACAGCTTCGTGAAGTCCGGGGCCAACGGACGGCATCTCCGCTACCACTTCAACTCTAAGGACGAGCCGGGACGCTACATTTATGTAAGAGACCTGGAGAACGGGGATTATTGGTCCGGCTCCTGGCAGCCAGTGGGTAAAGATCTGGAACAATACCAATCGGTATGCCATCATGGAACCGGATACACGAACATCGTCTCGGATTACGATAACATCCATACGGAATCGTTATACTATGTGCCGCTGAACAAAACCTATGAGGTATGGCGGATGAAGGTGCGTAATGACGGCACCAAACCCCGGAAGCTGGCTCTCTTCGGATTTGCCGAACTGACCAACAATAACAACTACGAGCAGGATACCGTCAACCTGCAGTACACCCTGTTTATCTCACGCACCTACTATAAGAATAATATGATCCTTCAGGTCATCAACGAAAATATCCCCGAAGAGCAGAGCTGGAGATTCTTCGGCGCAGCCGGCGCGGAAGTTACCGGTTACGACGGCGACCGCGATACCTTCCTGGGCGATTACCGCAGCTACGGGAACCCGGCTTCCGTTGCGAACGGCGAATGTTCCAATTCACTCAACTACAATACCAATGCCTGCGGCGCCCTGCAGATCAATGTGGAGCTGCAGCCGGGAGAAGAGAAAGAAGTCGCCTTCCTGCTGGGACAGTATGATGAGCAAGGTGCGTCTGAGATTCTGAGTCACTACAAAGATTTGTCTGTGGTAGAGAAGGAGCTCGAAGAACTGAAGGCGTTCTGGCACAGCAAGCTTAACCGCTTCCAGGTTCAGACCCCGAGCGACAATCTGAACAATATGATCAACACCTGGAATGCTTACCAGTGCTTCATTACCTTCATCTGGTCGCGTGCTGCCTCCTTCCAGTACTCCGGTCTGCGTAACGGGCTCGGCTACCGGGATACCGTGCAGGATATTCAAGGCATTATCCATCTGGATCATGAGATGGCCCTTGAGCGCCTACGACTGATGATTTCGGCCCAGGTATCCAATGGCGGCGGACTGCCACTCGTCAAATTTGATCATAATCCGGGCCATGAAGGCACACCGGACGACCCGGAATACGTGCGGGAAACCGGACATCCCCATTATCGTGCGGATGACGCCCTGTGGCTGTTCCCGACGGTTATCAAATACTTAAATGAAAGCGGTAACTGGGGCTTTACGGATGAAGTAGTTCCTTATTCGGATAAAGGCGAGGATACCGTATATGGACATCTGCGCCAGGCCCTGCAGTTCAGCCTGGACCGCATGGGTGCACACGGGATGCCGGTTGGGCTGCATGCCGACTGGAACGACTGTCTGCGGCTTGGAGCCAAGGGAGAGTCTCTGTTCGTTGCCTTCCAGCTGTACATGGGCTTCAAAATATTCATGGAAATTGCCCGGAATAAAAACAAGCCGGAAGATGTAGAGTGGGCACAGGCGCTGCTCGAAGAGCTGGACGGCAATATTCAAAAGCATGCCTGGGAGAATGACCAGTTCGTCCGCGGGTTCACCGAAGACAACTATACCATCGGCTCCTGGGAGAACGATGAGGGCAAAATCTGGCTGAATCCGCAAAGCTGGGCGGTTCTCAGCGGCGCTGCCCGTCCGGAACAGGCCAAGCTCTCCATGGATAAAGTGTACGAGAATCTGCGGACCGATTACGGCTCTATGATTTTCTATCCGCCGTTCCGTAAATACGGTCTGCCTGTAGCGCTAATGGCCCTCTTCAATGCCTCCACCAAGGAGAACGGCGGGATCTTCAGCCAGCCGCAGGGTTGGCTGATTCTGGCCGAGACGATGATCGGCAACGGCGACCGCGCGTTCGAGTATTTCCTGAACTGCAGTCCGGCCAGCATGAACGATCAAGCCGAGGTCCGCAAGCTGGAGCCATACGTACATGGCCAGTTTGTTGAATCCAAGGACAGCCCGTACCAAGGCCGGGCACATGTCCACTGGCTCACCGGCACCGCCTCGACCGTTATGGTCTCTCTGGTAGAGGGCATTATGGGGGTTCAGCCGCAGAAGGATGGCCTCCGCCTGAATCCGTGCGTCCCTTCCGAATGGACAGAATTCTCTATGGTGCGGGAATTCCGCGGCAAGAAGCTGAACATCCGGGTTGAGAACAAGAACGGCGTGCAAAAAGGAGTATCGCATATCGTCATTAACGGCGAAGAAATTCAGGGCGACCTGATTCCGGTTACCCAATTGGCGGCAGAGAATGATGTGCTGGTTGTTATGGGATAACGTTTAGGGATAGACAAGGAGAGCGGACCGGTTACGGACGCTCTCTTTCTTTTTGCGGTATAGCAGACATTTCCTCTGTGGCCCCCGCAGACTCCGGTCTACTTCAATATCTTATTCAACTCCGCAGCTTGTTTCTTACTGTTCAATCTGGCATAGAAGTAGAACGCAATTGTATGCAGGACAACGGATAACAGCAGCATTGCAGGCAGCCATGGTCTGATATGGTTGAACATATCTACAGAGAACAGCCACACCATCCCCATTCCGCCTGCTATACTGAGGGTCGAAGAAATAAGAATGTTCCACAGCGGCCGTAGCGTGAAATGATTCCACAGCACATTGTACATAACTCCGAAGATCCCCGCAGCAATAACAGCGATACCCGCAAGCCGCCAGAGATACAGCATATCCAGCGATTGCTCCCGGAAGAAGACCGTAAGCAGCAGCATGATCCATAACGAAGTTAAGGTGAACACCTGAAAAAACGACTGTTTTAATTGATTAGCCATGATAACTCCTCCTGAAATTATTCATATAGTAACGGCTGACATAATAATATGAACCATCTGTCAAATTCACTTTTATCCGGGCATTATCTGTGGCTGAGAATTCTTTAATGTAGCTGGTGTTAATGATGGTCTGATTATTGATTTTCATGAACCGGGGTGAATCCAGCACTTCCAATGCGAATTTCAACCGTGTATTCAGCAGAAACATTTCACCGGTAATGACACGTACACTGCACATCCGGCCTTCCGGCTCTATAACTGCAATAGTGTTGGTCACAATCGAAACATTCCGGTCATTCTTGGCGTTGATTACCACGATCCGTCTCTCCGCCGCCTGAATGGCTGCTTCGATATTTCCCCATTGCCCCTGTTCAGCCGGGTGGGTGACTATTTTCGCAATTCCTTGCCCCATACCTGATTCCGCTTCAAAAATAATATCCAAGCTGCACTGCCTCCTCTCAGATTTCATATTAGTATCAAAAAGGAGCAATGACCACCATTCTACGTTTTCTTGCATATATTCGTCGGTTTGTTTCAGGAGAGATATTCCCCCTGCTCCCCAGACACAAATAAGACCGCCGGGATCTTCCCGGCAGTCTGTCTCACCTCCCGCTACAACCGCGGGTCCATCTCCTTCTCCTTCGTTACCTCAAACAACAGGTTGGCCGCAATCTGCTTGTAGACCTCGTTCTCAGCCGAAATCTCATCCAGCTTCACTTCCAGCAGTTGTCTGCCCAGCCGGTGCTCGGCTAAGGACGTGCGCAGCTTGGGAACGATATTCTTCTGCTTCATCAGCTTGGCATATTTATGCGGGAACTTGTAGTCATACCCGTAGATGATCGACAGGTAGCCGGGATTACGGACCTTCAGGTAAGGGACTACCCCTTGCTGCTCCTGCTCAGGCTTAATCACAATACCCTCCATACCCTTTTCCACCGTTACTTTTGCAAAATACGCCTCTGCCTTGATGTAGGCATCCGGCTCATTCAAGTCGAGCACCAGAATTTCGTCGTCATTTAGGAAACGGTATTGTTCCGAAGTCAGGCCGTCAGGTATCCGTTCATCTCCACTTTCCAGCACTTCCTTCAGGATGGCAAAAGGTTTATACTCCAGCTCCGCGTCACCCGCATACAGCTCCAGCTGCTGCTGGTATACCCGGTAAGCTTCGTCCCGCTGGTCCAGGTCCACGTAGGAATCTCGTATGTCACGGATATGCTTATACGTCTGGTACACATGAGCTCCATAGCTGCTGTTAAGCGCCTCTTTGGTCAGATGATGCTGATCCTGCTCAAATCCGCTCGCCTCATAATCCTGAATCAGCTTACCCAGCGACTCTTCGAACCCGTGTTGTCTTAAGAATTCCAGCTCTGTCTCCAGCGCCTTGCCGATCGGCTTGAACTGGCGTTCAATCAGCCCGTCGCCAAGCGCCTTCCACGGCAGCAGCTCCCCATCCAGCAGAAGCACACGAATGCCTTGCTCAGCCATATACGGTCCGAATTTCTGCAGCAGACCTTCGTAGATTGGAGCCAAGTCAACCGCCTTGACCTTATAGCCGTTACGGCTGACTGCATAACACTGCTCTATATCCCGGTAGAGGTACACACTACAGCGTGATCCCATGTACTTGGGCTGCAGGACAACTTCAGAAGCGCGCCGGTCAGCGAAATAATCCAGACCCTTACGCAGCGACTCCAGCTCACCGGCAGCCACATCCTTGTCCGCAGGTGACATCGTCCCGGAGATAAAGTTCACCCGGTTCCTCGAGGAATATTGCAGTCTGCGCACAGCTTCGTAATCCAGCTCCTGCAGCGATACGGGCTGCTCTTCATGGAACAACGTCGGCAGCTCTTCCTGCAGCACAATCTGGTGGGATTTATGGCTTTTGTAGAAAGGCTTGAACGACATGCGGACAGACGTCAGCCCATTTCCCTGTACGGCTCCAGTGTCGAGGTGGAGCTTGTTCTTGATCCGGAACGTCTGCTTGGCGGCAATGTGACCAAAGAGATGGAACGGGTGATTACTCACCGCCTCCTGCTTCAGGAAGTCAAGCTGCTGCTCATACGCAGCCTCACGGTCCAGCCGGAAGTTACGCTGATGGCGCAGCGAATTCGTATCCAGCTTCCCGATGTACTTATTGCGGCAAGGCGCGTGCGTAACATAGAAGGAAGGACCCTGCATACCGATATAGCGGTAAAAGGGCTTGGAATCCTCCACCAGTACCGAGAATTTACGGAAGAGCTCAGCGTCCTCTTTTAAAGCCCGGGTCGAATCGAAATACGTTCTTAGCAGCTCCGGATCGGTCCCTTGAATCTCACCCCGCAGGTATTTATAGACGAAATTCTCATGGTTGCCCATCACCAACAGGAAATGCTCACGATTCCCGTACAGGAACTCTATCGTCTCCCGGGTCTGCTTGCCCTTATCTATCCAGTCCCCTACAAGAATAATCTTTGTGTTACCCAGCTTATCTGTAGCGCTTAACTTACCTTCTTCTAGCTTATATCCATAGCTGCGCAGCAGCCCCTGAAGCTCTTGAACACACTCATGGACATCGCCGGCCACAATATACTCTTGATCCTGCGGAAGTACCGAGGCTGCGTAAGTCTCCCAATCCTCAATATTCACCCGGTAATCCGGGTTTGGCAGCCCTTGACCTTCAGCCTCCCCTTCCAGGAGGAAATCTTTGGCGCGCACCTTATGGATCTTGTTGTAGCCTTCGCGGGACAATACGGGCAGCACTTCTTTTCTCAGCCGGTTCAGATGGCCCGAAATCAGCTTCTTTGAGCGCTCCGAGGCATAATAATCCTCCCGCTTACGGTAATCGAACAGAATAACCTCGAGATTGTAATTATTCTCCTGGGCAATGGCGCGGACTTTACTGCGGTAATCTTCAGCCAGTCCTATCGTATCCATAATCACAAACTCCGCATTAATCGGCCAGGAGGTCACCAGCTTCAGCCGCTCAAACAGCAATTGAAACGTATGCGAGCTCGCCTCCAGCATCACCTGATCATATTTGTCGTAATCGTAACCTAAGATGTCCTGCCGGATGCTATCCGAGGACAGGTACTGCACATTCGTGCGCAGCCCTTTGGAGTTATCCGCAAGCTTCAGCTGCGGGATCAGGACTTCCTTGGCAAATGTCGTTTTTCCGCATTCCGTTGCCCCCACCAGCATGAATATCGTGTGTACCCTGGTTTGAATGTCCACTGTCTATTCCTCCTTTCTGCGCACAATCGCGCTTTGCGTCGTCCGGATCTCATCTACCCGGTCACCGACCATCCCGTACTCCGCCTCAACGGCCAGGCCTTGAATTGTATCTGTAAACCAATCACGGAACGCATCAATACCCATTTCCCACTTATGATCCTCATGACGGAATCCCTCCAGCTCATAATAGCGGTTGAAGTCGGCATTCGGCGTGGTCACAATCAGCTGTTCGAAATCCACACTTCCGATAATTTGCCGGATCAGCGCAGCCGCTTCATCCTCGCTCATATGCTCTACCACTTCGGTCAGAATCACATCGACCTGCTCCCCGTTATACGACTCCAGAAAATGATCCAGCGAGCCGAAGGTAGCGATGTTATCGATTTGCTTGGCCTTTGCCTTCCGGTTCACAACCTCCAGCAGCTCTGCATTGATATCCACGGCGTAGTAGGTACTCTCGATCTTCCCGGCAAATGGAATGGCATAGAAGCCCTCCCCGCAACCGATATCCAGAACCGGCTTATTAAATGGAAGCACACCTGAGATAAACGTCCGCCGCTGCATCGCCGTACCGCCATACTCCAGCCCGATGGAAGCCTGCTCCGTTTGCTCAATAGAGGCTTTGTAGCGCTTGAACAGCTCCCGGGTAGTAAGGAAGCTCCGTGCAAACAGACTGCGGATATAAAAAGGGGCATCAATCACATTCAGGCTGCGGATATATTTATCCAGAATGCGATCCGAAATATCGATATACTCATCCCCAAATATGGATAAGAACAGGGACAGCACCTGAGTCACATGCAGGAGGTGATACAGGCTTTTATGCGTGGTAATGGTCAGTGAGTAGCTCTTATGCGCCTGATGCTGCAGGGAGAAGGTATAATCCTTCAGATGCTTGTTGAAAAATTCAATATAGTGCAGCCGCTCCACCTGAACCATATGGATATAAAAGGTATGCTCGTAGCCTTCAATGTCCCGCTCGTCCTGCGCCTTAACAGGCGTGGAGAAGAACTCATTAACCGCATTCAGCGGAAACAGCGGGGTGTTATACCGGGAGACATTGAGATACTCAAAGCTGTCACTGTCGTTCTGCTTATAGGAGAGTTCATTATCTGCATCCTTGAAAAAAACGTTATAGGTCATATCATCCGAATACCAGCCATAGGCTATTCCTTTGCGGACCGGGCGAAGCTGCATGCCGCTCTGCGGATTCTTTTTGATCAAAAAGGTGAACTTCGGATTTGTAGATTTCAGTTGTACAATAGCCACTACGATCTTCCTCCTGTCAGTCGTTCTGTCTCAGTCACTTTCCCCATACTTCCTGCAGCGCCTCCCGGAATAGGGCATCCAGCTGCTGGTCCCGGTTATCCTCTTTGATACTCAAGGCCGCCGCTGCCACCTTCTCCAGCACTTGAAGCTGCTCTTCCAAATAATCGTTAATGGCGCTTAACCGCGGCTCAACATCCAGTTCTTCACCGGATTTCTTCCGTGCCAGCAATTGCTGCACTACCTGCCACAGCTCTCCATCCTGCGGAATCAGCCGGTCTACCAGCACATCGAACTCCATCGGCGGCATCTCTTCATAACGGTTAATCCATTCACAGGCCAGAACCGGGCGCAGCACATAAAAGTATTTCTTGATCTTGACCTGCCCGCCCTGCAAGTAATCGCGGTAATTGCCTTTAGCCATATTCAAGTAATGGTACATACAGGATTTCGGTGAAAAGGTATACGGCGATATCCCTCTAAGCTGTCCGGCTACACTGAATTTCTCTGCATACTGAATCGGCGATTGCAGCCACTCCAGCAGCGGCGGATTGGACTTACGGAATAAATTAAGCGCCTTACGTAAATCCCAGCCGTTGATATCCAGCATATTGTTAATCGGACGCTCTATGACATCCCGTTTATCGTAGATAGATAAATACCATTCCGGCTTATGCAGGTATATGAACCGCACATCATAATCACTATCCTGCGAGGGGAAACCCCACGCCCGGCTGCCTGATTCACAGGCATACAATATGGCAACCTGCTCCTCCTGTTCAATCTGTTCCAGCTGGCCGCGGATAAGTTTGTTTATAGGGGTCATTGTTATCACTCCAGTTCAACTCGGCTTCATGAACCTATCTTCCCTCATTTTCCCATTCACGAACAGGGCGGAAGTATGGCGGCAGGCAAAAAACCTTCCATTTTATTCAACTCTGGTGCTTAATATAAGTAGGTACTATCACTTCTAATGGATGCGCTACAGGCTGGAGGAATACAAATGGCCAAGGAAAGTTTCGATAAAGAAATTCAGTTTCTTCGCATGCTGTCTTTAGCCGGGGGAGCCTACAGCAGACAACAATTCGCCGACCGGCTCGGCATTTCCGTACATACCTACGACAAAACGCTGCGCAACCTGAAGGAAATGGTTACTGTCCTGCAGCAGGATCTGCCTGCTGAACAGGGAACCGAGCTCTCCGAGTGGCTCCGTTACAACTACTATGAATCTGCCGATCCGCTGCTGCTCTTCCTGTTCCGGGCGAAGTCGCTTAAGGAAACGGAGAGCATCCGGCTTACTCTACTCTTAACAGCACTCCAGACCCAGGAGCGGACTGCCAAGGATCTGCAGGATCTGTGCAGTGAGCAAATGCCCGCCGATTCGCCGCTGCCTGATGAGAAAACCATCCGGGGCGATCTGAAATATCTGGAGGAAGTCGGCGTCATTCTCCGTGTCAATGAGCGGCGTCCTTACCGGTACAAGGCTGCCAACGACCTGATTGACCAGCTAACAGATGACCAGCTTTTGGACCTCTATGACTACGTGGATGTCATCGCCAATACACAGATTCCGTCTGTACAGGGCTACCTGCTGCGCGACACCCTGAAGAAGGTTCTGCGGAAGCGGGGATTTAACCCCGAAGCTACAGAGACCCATAGATATAAATACAATTACCATTCACGTATTCTTGATGAGGCTCATCTCTACACGATATTCGGTGCTATTCAGCAGCGCCGGAGAATCCAGTTTCTCTATCTGTCCCCGAAAAAAGGAATGAACTACACCTCCCAGAACACGAACCCTCTCTTTGAGCGGGAGTCTGCGGGTATTACAGATAGTATCCTTCCGCTACGCGTCGTCTACGACCATCAGTATGGGCGGTGGTATTTAATCGGACATCATGCCCGGATGGGGATCAAGAAATTCCGGATGGAAGGCCTTACGCAGATTGAAGAGGGCGAACCCGTGGAAGAAGACGAATATACGGAGAAGCTTAAAGCTCTGGAAGCGCAGATGAAGAACAGCTGGGTTACAGATACCAACCGTGCGGTTAAGGTAGCTGTCAGATTCTATAACCCCAGCGGGTCCGGCGCTAATTTCATCCGGGAGCGGGTTGAGGCGCAGGGGCAATGGGGCGTGATTACAGAGGAGTCCGATTCAACGTTCCTGTACGAGATCGAAGTGAACGAAATTTATGAAATCAAGCCCTGGTTACGGAGCTTCGGTTCGAGCTGTGAGATCTTAGAACCCCGCTGGCTTCGTAAGCAATTTATTGCAGAATGGAAGGAGCTCCGGAGCTACTATGAATCCATTTGAGAAAATATTCAATTTCCAGATCATCTCACGCCTTGATGAAGCGGGGTCGCTTGCGCTGACCTCCCAGGAACGTTCCTGGCTGAAAACGATGTTAATACACCCTGCTTCAGAGGCGGCTTTTACACCGGAAACCTTAAATAAATTAAACTCTCTACTGGAGGCTGAAGCATCCATAGAAGTGCGGGAGATTATTATGGAGAAGGCCCGCAGTAAAGAGCGCCAGGTCTATCATCCGCTGCTCCGCACACTCCGCCGCATGATTATGCAGAATAAAGGCATCCTGATTACTTATCAGATTAAGCATGGCGGCGAACGAGCGGATCAGGCCGGTTTCCCTCACAAGCTGGAGTACAATATGTATAAGCGGGAGTGGTATCTGCAATGGTACAGCACCCGGCAGCGTTCGCTCATGTCCACCAAACTGCGCAACATGGTGTCGGTCGAAGTATTCCCCATCCCTGCCAAACGGATTGACGACCTGAAGGCACGGATAGCGCGCTTATTAGACGGTCTGAAAGAATCTGCCTGCATTCAAGTGATGCCTGTCTTTAATGCGGAGCTGTCACGTATCCTGTCTGCCTTCTCCTGTTTCGATAAGTCCGTGTCTTTTGATGAAGCCTCCGGCATCTACCGGATCCATGTCAACTACATGAGAGACGACAGCGAGTTCCTGTTATCCCGAATCCGGTTCCTTGGGTTACGTGTGAAAATTACCCAGGGCGAGCAGCTTAAGCGTCGTATGCTGAAAACGGCTGATATGGCGATTGAGCGGTATGGGGAGGATGTGAAGTGAATGTTGACTAGTCACGCATTGCTAAGCATCTACAAGGACTTCGATCATCATCGCCGTCCCGGCCTTAAACCCGGACACAAATGCAGCTGTCATCTCCAGCCCCTGTATTTGCGAATACAGTTCTAATAAAGACTCCAGCTCCTCAAACTCGCCTGCGGACAGCTTCTGCTTCCAAGTCTCTAGAGACTCGGTAATTTGCCTGTTGAGCGGTCGGTAATTGGAATCCTTAGAGATAATATCCTCGTTAGGGAATAGACTGCCATGATATAGTGATTCGAGTATGTTTGGCATAAGAGCCTCCTTTATCGGCTACATAATTATATTCGATAAAATCAGCGTAGCATATTTGCAGAGTGTACGTGGTACGCTTTGGCGTAATATCACAAAAATAAACAAGGATCAATCTTCGTGATTCTTAGGATAAATTTAAAAAGACACCTCTAAGGGTGTCTTTTATTTATGATTTTAAAACTATCTACTCCACCTTCATATAATACAAATTCGCAGTACTATCCTTCGTAATCGTATGCGCACCCGCTGCAACAGAGACCGTAGCAATACCATTCGTGATAGTATAGCTTGTTCCATCTACTTTTACTTTGGTTCCTTCGGAGTTGAACACTAATGTTAAAGTCGAGGCTTTGGCTGCTGTGAATCCAATGCTGGTTGCGCTCTCGATTTTCAGACATTGGGTTAAGGTCAGACCGCCATATACTACAGTTCCTTTACTCGTGGAGAGATTCCCGGAAATAGAGAAGAAGCTGCTCGTTGTTCCGGATGTGGTGAAGTTATGAACAATTGCCCCAGTAGTGGGCGTTGCAGTCGGCACCGGAGTTGCCGTTGGTGCAGGCGTTGCTGTTGGCGCAGGCGTTGCTGTTGGCGCAGGTGTTACTGTTGGCAACGGAGTTGCCGTTGGTGCTGGTGTTGCTGTTGGCGCAGGTGTTGCTGTTGGTGCAGGTGTTGCTGTTGGAGTTGGAGTCGGTCCTACCGGACTGGAATTACCTCCTACTGATACAAGACCCGTAATATAATTTCTGATTGCGGACATCAGTGCGGCATTCAGCGCATACGATGCGTCATCCACAGCGTCATTGAAAGCCCATGTGAAGTCTCCACCGCCCTGGCGTCCGGCTTCTGCCGTAACGACCTGTTCCACAGTGCTTACACTATCAGCATCTGAGGCACTAACTCCCGTATCAACGCTCGTATCGAAGTTGTTATACGCTGTCCCACCCACTAGAGCTTTGTATGAGCTTGGGACGGTCTCATTTCTCGAAGAAGCTAAGTAGGCATCAAACGAGGTAGCATTCGCCGGAGCCGTTCCGGTACTGGAGTTGGCATAGATCAGACTTGCCGCACCAGTAATACTGTTGTTGTAGGCTTTAATCACACCCCCGTTTTCGCCGGAGAACGTTCCTTCTTCCCCTATAGCATCCGTACCTTGCAAGGAACTAAGCATTGGATCTTTAGTATTTCTGAACACATTCGATTCTACAAAAGCCGAAGCTCCGGTTGTAACGCCGACACCATATTTCGAGACCCCATCATAGAAGTTGTTATAGACATGAACAGAAGCCACTCTAATCCGCGGATGACGGGAATCCGAATGATCGAACCAGTTATGGTGGAAGGTAACAAAGAATTCTGCAGATTCACTAAGTCCGACCAGAGCCGCTTTTCCGGAATCAAAATAGTGGTTGTACGAGATAGTGATATACGTTGAGCCTTTCTTGAGGTCCGTAGAACCGTCACCCTTAGCCTGGTCCGCGTCACCTCCTGCAGAGCCGTAGAAAATATCGTTATTATGCACCCATACATTCGCATTGCCTGTATCCATGGAGATACCGTCGTCAGGGAATAACATCACGCCCAGATTTCTGACTTCGACATTCCCGGTATATCTAAGCAGCATTCCCCAGCCGTAGGCATACGCATCTTTCCCGATACCCTCGATGGTAATATTCATTTCCGTATAATTGTTTTTACCTTTGACTTCAAGATAACCGCTGCTGTTGAGCTGTCCGCTTAGGTCAGCCGCTGTAACTTTTCCGATAATCCGGATGGCCAGCGGTGTTGTATCATAGCCTTTTTGTCTCAGTGTCAGAATTCCGCCAAGACCAACCCCGGTCTGTACGGTACCCGAGCTGCTGGTCTTCACGCCGAGCGTTACGGTTTGCGCATTCTGGGAGGTGATATACAGCACCTGTGCCCCGCTTTTGAGCGTCCCATTATCATTATAAGCACCTGAGCCTGTACCAAATTGCGAATTGGCTGAAAAAGCAAATCCGGACCGGTCATACGGCGCTACCGCCAGCGTTCCTGAGACTGCATTTGCCGTCACTGCGCCTGACGATACGGCCTCAACCTTCATTACATAACTTCCGGCTGCAAGCCCTACCGCATCAGCTCTCCAATAGGAAGAATACTTGCGGATCAACTCGTTATTAATCTGCTGATACTGGGAGTCCGCTGCGCCCGCTGCTTTAACATATACATTATATCCCGATGCATTGCTTACTGGTGACCACTCCACATAAGCAGCTTCATTTCCGCCTCCACTGCCCGTTATCGTAAGACCCGCAGCGTGTGCTACCGTAGTTCCCCATCCGCCGGCGATCAGAGATAGTGCAAGAGAAAATAACAAAACTATACTGGTTACCTTTGCAACTGTCCTTTTCATTTCATTGCCTCCTAATTTTAATTTGTTGCAGATCCTTCTGTAACCGCTTGCAATAATCTGTGATGCTCCTCTTGCACCTCCTCTTGTACCGGCTAATCCGAACCGTTGAAGCAGGATGAGATGAACCCTCTCGGACAACCCGAGCATATCAAATGTGAAAAGGGTGCTTAAACAATCATTTGCTCATATTGGCAGTAATTCTGCGGTATTATGAGTTAATGATTATTTCGCAGTGAGATGATACCCGGCATAAGCTTTGTTGAGCTTACAAGGGGCCGTTAGAGCCAGATTCGCATAAACAAAAAAGACACCCCCTAAGGTGTCTTTTTCTGAAATTTATTGAAATTTTGTATTGACGCGAATGGGGATGCTTTGTTGCTTGACTGGAGGTTTTTCGGGTTCTTGATTTAAATTTTGCCCTATTTCCGAAGCGTTTTTTTTGAATGTCTCTGTCACAGTCTGAATCACTTCACCCACATTGTGCGCAGATTCAAAAATCGGATCTATCGTTTTGATTTTACCTTTCACATCCCTGGTAACCTGATTAGCCGTATGAATGAGTTGTGTAGCTTCTCCTGTTAAGCCATGAATCGCATTTCTTACGTCAACCAGCGTCTTATTGGTCTCTGAGAGTGTAGTCATTCCTTTGCGCAGCGTAAGAATCAAGAAACCAACCAGACAGATAAAAGCAACTGCAGCCAAAGCAATACTAAGTTGGATAACCATGCAACACCTCCTGTAGTTCCACTGTATGTCCAACTTGTTGGGTTCATTCCTTCAATTGCCCTCAAGCAGGTTTTCCCGGCGAAATTTGTTCTACTTTCTATTCCTGATCCTTCGCTGCGAGCATTCTGAGCAGAACCGTGACCGTTTCCGCCCTCGTCGCGGCATCTTTCGGGAAGAAGCAGTTATTACCCTTACCCTGCATAATCCCCAGATTCTTCATCTCGGCTGCCGCTCCAACCGCCCAGACCGGGATGTCGCGGTCATCCGCGAATCCAGCGGAATGAGCTTTGGGTACAAGGTCTAATGCTCTCGCCAGCATTACGGCCATTTCCGATCTCGTCATAGGTGCATCGGGACGGAAGTTACTATTGTTATCGCCCTGGATAAGCCCCAGGCTTACAGCCCGTGCAACGGCTGCCTTGGCCCATTGCCCGATCCGGTCAGTGTCCTTGAAGGACAGGAGTGCTTCTTCATTCTGAAGCTTCAGCGAATTCGCCAGCATCACCGCGAATTCAGCGCGCGTTACCGTGCGATCGGGCCGGAACGAGCCGTCTGGATAACCTCTGATCATTCCCCTCTTCTCTGCTTCCAGGATATTGGCTTCGGCCCAATGACCGCCAACATCCGCGAAGGCATGACCGGGTACCGGAACGTCCGGTGTGTCCGAACCGCCGTTTGGATCATCGCTTGGATTAACGTTCGGATTATTGGGAGTTACCGGCGGACTCACGGGAGCTCCTCCTCCCGAATTACCTCCGCTTCCGCCGTTTGAACGTTCGTTTACGGAAACGTTTATTTTCCCCGTAACGGACGGATTTGCGGTCAAGACGGCTGTAATCGTCACTTCTCCTGCTACGGAAGGCGCCGTAAAGACCATGCTGAACCGGCCGTTCGCATCCGTGATTGTCTTTGAGCTTTGGAAGCTGCCCGACGAAGCCGCGACTTCGGCCTCCACGCCGGAGACCGGAAGATTGTCACTGTCGTAGACGATTCCCGCAACGGATACATCGTCTCCCACCGTCACGGCAGACGGCGTCGCTTGGAGTTCGATTAGAACGGGTACTTGTGCAGCCTTAATTACGGAGACGGTAATCTTATCCGTCACGGCCGGACTCGCAGTCAAGACGGCTGTAATCGTCACTTCTCCGGCTGCGGAAGGCGCCGTAAAGACCGTGCTGAACCGGCCGTTCGCATCTGTTACTGCTTTGGCACTCTCAATGCTCCCTGACGAAGCCGCAATTTCGACCTCTACGCCCGGGACCGGAAGATCGCCGCCGTCGTAGACGAGTCCCGTAACAGACACCTTGCCTCCAACCATCACGGAAGACGGTACCTCCTGGAGTTCGATCCGGGCGGGCACTTGTACGACCCCTTCTACGTAAACGGTAGTCGTCCCGCTCACAGACGGATTCGCGGTCAAGGCTGCTGTAATCGTCACTTCTCCGGCAGCAGACGACGCTGTAAAGACTGTGCTGAACCGGCCGTTCGCATCCGTTACCACACTGGCGTCATTGACACTGCCCGATGCAGACGCGATCTCGACCTCTACGCCGGATACCGGAAGATCGTCACTGTCGTAGACGGCTCCCGTAACGGACACGATGCCTCCGGATGTCACGGAAGACGGCGCTGCCTGAAGTTCGATTCGGGCGGGCACTTGTACGTCCTGGTTCACGGATACGGTAACCGTATCCGTCACGGTCGGACTTGCAGGCAGGACAACCGCGATCGTCACTTCTCCGGCTGCGGAAGGCGCGGTATAAACCGTGTTGAACCGGCCGTTAACGTCCGTTACTGCTTTAGCCGTTTCGATGCTGCCCGATGCAGACGCGATTTCGACCTCCACGCCGGGGACCGGAAGATCGGCGCCATCGTAGACGACACCTGTAACGGACACTTTGCCTCCAGCCGCCACGGAAGATGGCGTCGCTTCTAGTTCAACCCGGGCCGGAACCTTTTGTACGTTCTCTGGACCATACACTTTAAATTCCCAGAGCGAGTAGCCGTACGTGGTCGCTCTTTTCGTACCATACATCCGGACGTATCTTGCATTCACCGGTTCGAAGGAGATCTCATCAGTTTCTCCGTCTCCGGTGGTGGTACTGTATACTGTCGTCCAGTCCGCCGTGTTGTCAGAAACCTGGATTTGGTACTCCTTCCCATACGCACTTTCCCAATGCAGCATGACCTTCGCGATGGGCTGGCTGGAGCCAAGATCGGCGTAAATCCACTGCGGATCAGCATAGTTAGATCCCCAGCGGGTCGTCAATGACCCGTCAACCGCATTACCGGGAGACACGTCGGCGGCTCTGGCCGAGCTTGCCGTTACCTTCATGCCTTCGGCGAGATTGGGTGCCACCGCCTCAAACACATTAAATTCTGCAAGCGAATAGCCGTCCCCGGTGCCCTGCTGAACGCCAAGCATCCGGACGAACCTGGCATTGACCTTACCAAAGGAAAGTTCGTCGATTCCGCCATCCCCCATAGAAGTTGTATAAACGTCCTTCCAGGTGACAGCATCCTCCGACACTTGAATTTTATAGCTTTTTCCATACGCCTTTTCCCAATTCAGCCTAACTTTATGGATCATATATTGATCTTGCAGATCGACATAAATCCACTCGTTGTCCGAAGCACTTGAACTCCAATAGGAACTTCTGTATAGATCGGTTGCATTCGAGGCAAATTGCTTGCCTTGGCTGGAGGAAGCGGTCGCCCCTTTACTGTAAGCGAGATCGAACCCTCTGTCGTCGAGAGAGGTTCCCTCGTTTAGGGTCATACTCCGGCCGGTAAACGTATCCTTGCCGAGTCTATAGGTTGTTGTGGTTTTTTCTCCGTTACGGTTCAGCGTTACGTTCACTGTAATCCCCGGGGTTTCGGGATTAGCAACCGAGATGCGGACAGGTGTCACGGATTCGTCAATGATCACCATGGACGGTTGGTCAGCTGTGACCGTCAAGCCGTCTCTTAGCGTCACCGTCCCGGGTTGATAGAACAGCAATTCCGCAATGCCAAGGGAATTGTGCCGGACTGCCTGAACCGACGGTGTATTCGCAAGAATACTGACCGGGCTCGGGCTCACGCTTGCGTAGCTGCTGACCTCTTCAGGGGTTTTATTCGGCAATACGATATATTCATAGGAAGCGTTAGTCGGTTTCACGCCATGATAGAGCCATATTGAAAAAACCGGCTTGGTGATCGGCTCCGCCGAGCTTCCCGTGATGACATCGCCCCATTTTCCCGTCTTCGTCTCCCGCTTCACTTGAAAGCCGGTAGGATTCGGGAAAACATAGCCGGTCTTATCGTTATATGCCCAGCGCCCGTTAGCCTGCACCGTTCCGTCCGCTATTACTTTTCCGTCTACGAGCACATCCCCTGCCGCCAGACTTTGGTTCAATGTTGTATGGACCGGCGCAGCGTTAGTTGAAGCGATACCTGTGCCTAGCGCCACCATTTCATCATCGAAAAAGAAGTAGCCTTTTTTGCCGCTTGTACTCAGCTTGTTGAAATCAAACGCTGTGGCTCCATAACGCTCGTTGGTCACGCCGCCTACAAATGTTTTGGGATTGTTGAAATTCGCATCCTTCGTGAGTACATACGGTGCCGTCGTACCTGGAACATGAGCCCAGTCCATCAGCGGATAAACAGTCCTGTATTCATCCCCGGTTCTCTGAATGGCAGTGGCTCCTTGCGGCGTCCAGTAGAGCAGGTTATATCCGCTAGGATTAATGGTTCTCCACTCGCCGCCTTTGACCGTGCTGGAAGACATCTTGACCGTAATTCCATAATCATCCCGCATATGAGAGGAGACTAGCGTCTGCCATTGCGTCATATTGCTAGCATCCAGTCCGTTGCTCGTGCTCGTACCAATACTGCGGATGTTCTCAAGAAAACCCGCAAACTCGGCAGCGCGCTTCGGATTGGCCGCCTGCATCCACTGCAGCGGATCTTCATAGAAGGTCAAGGCTGCACTCGCATAATCCGGCCACTCTGGTCCATTCATCCCCATACCCAGATCGGCCACATCGCCTCTCACGAGGTACCTGGTGCCATCCAGCAGGTAGGACGATAACGAATCAATCGCCGCCTTGCTGTACGAGAATGAGGTGCCCGAGGTTACATATGCCCAGAATGACATATCTCTGGCAAAGCTTCTTCCATAGCCCGTCGTATAATTCGTTTTGCCATGCATGAAGAATGACATGTCTGACTGGATTCCCGTCACAGTCGCCGTCACATTGGACAGCACATTAAACGCTTCCACAGCGTTCCGGACGATCTGGGCATCCTCCAGCAATAAGCCGCGGATCATATAATTCTGATTGTACCAGGATGAGTTGGCTCCATCGACAGTGTGCGGGCTGCTGTCCAGCGTGCCGATTATATTGGAAGCTTGCGCTTCTGTTAAATAGCCTTCACATAAAAGCGCGATTTTCCCCAGCCTTAATTGCTTGCCGATTCCGGTCTCCCACCAGTTGGTGGAAGTGGGCTTCACCGTAAACCAATAGTCCAGCCCCTTTTGAATGCCTCCTAACAGGGTTTCATTATGATAGTATGGACCCTTCGGGTCAGCAAACGCCTGAGCCATCGACTGCAGCCGGTCTAATGCGAGATAAGGCGACCAGGCCCTCCCATTGGCACTGGAGGCTGTACTCGCATAATCTACATCTCCCCAGCTTCCATTGGAATTTTGATTGGTTAAGTACGTGCCGGCCTGAGATTTGTAGGTCCATTCGACCCGGCCGTTCGTTCCGTCGTTGATGATATCTTTGGAGACATAAAATGCCGCCGTCCGGTTTTTCATCAATTTTATTTCAGCGATCTCTGGAGAAACGTTGGCCGCCCCGGGCGTACTCGCCGATACAGGCGAATATAACCCTATGGATGATATCAACAAACAAACAATACCAAGACATGTCCATCTCTTTACAAACCTTTGCCTTTTGTCAGTCATGTACATGCGCTCCTTTGTCTATCTAAATTCAATCGTTTATGATAGCGCTTTCCTATATACGGATTGAAGAAGGCAGCTTGCACTGCCTTCAGCCTTCTACACTAGCATATTAAATATATCCTCCAGCGGTATGTCCGCCACTGCCATCACTTCGTCTGCGGCACCGTAATACATGCGGACCGTCTGATCCAGCAGCAGGGCTCCGCACGAAAACACGACCTTACCGAAGAATCCATTCACCTCATATGCAGCTTCCGGCTCCAATACAGGTACACGGGATCTCGCAATTACCTTGGCAGGGTTCTCCAGATCAAGCAGCACCGCGCCCATACAATAACGGTGCTTACTGTCCGCTCCGTGGTACAGCGCAAGCCAGCCTCGTTCGGTTCGAATCGGAACCGCCCCGCCGCCCATACGAGCCGAATCCCAGCCTTGTTCGCTTAGCCCCATCAGGAAGCGGTGATTCCCCCAATGGTCGAGATCGGGCGATTCGGCGATCCACATCTCGGGAGAGCCGAACGACTTGGGCACCGGACGGTGCAAAGCGTAATATTTGCCGTTAATTTTATCCGGGAAGATCATGACATCCTTATTCTCAGGAGCCAGCATAAGTCCGCGGCGTTTGAATGTCCGGAAATCCCGGGTCTCTGCCAGGCCGGCGCCAACGCCGCGGGCAGAAGCAGAGCTGTAAGTAATATAATAGATATCCCCGATTTGGGTCACACGCGGATCTTCAATTCCCCACGCTTCCAGGGCATTTTCCGGAAATAAGGCCGGATGCGGCTCCACATCGAAATGAATGCCATCCTTGCTTCGCGCCACCCGGAGATGAGATAAGGAGGTGAGCATGACCGTTCGTCCATCCTTTGCAACGAAGCGCGAGTCGGAGAAATCATAGCCCGGATCGGTCTTGTCGTAACGTTCTACAAGTACATCCGTACCCTCTTCATTCAGCCTGGGGACGAGCACTTCGTTCGCCCGGTCCGATAACGGCGCTTCTGCAATACGCAGTAAAAGGATCGTTTCATCCTTTAACTGCGCAACACCTGCATTAAACGCACCCAGCACCCGAAAATCGGGGCGGGAGGGGGCGACATCCCGGGCCCGTATAACAGGATTTTGCGCACTGCGCTGTATGTTCATATGAAGTACCTCTTTCAGTATTTTAAGTGCTTTTATTTACCGGCTGTGACCGCATCGATTTGCGCCTGAATTTCCTCGATTACTTTTTGTCCACCGAGGCTCTCCATTTTTTTGTTCATCATCTTCTTGCCTTCCTCAGCAGGCACCAGGCCCTGGCTAAACGGCAGGAAGGTCGAATCGTGAAGCGGAGTGATTTTGGCATATTCCGTCTTCACCTTTTCAGCATTAAAGTTGAAGCCCGCCGTTGGACTAAGTGTGAAATTGGCCGGGTTGGTAGAGAAGTCGAACCACTTCTTGTCATCCTTCATCATCGTGTCCGGCGTGCGGTTCAGCGTTGGCCGCCAGGTTAGCACGAACCCCGGGAATGAATAGCTGGACAGCACCTTATAGCTCGAATCCCCGACCGGTTCCCAGTCCTTCCCTTGAATGCCGTATTCCATCAGATCGTGGTTTTCCTTAATGGACAACCAATTGGCTACATCCATTGCCAAATCAGCGTGCTTGGAAGCAGCCGGGATACACAGGAAATTCCATTGCTGGAAAGCGGTATACGGCTTGGCTTTATCCCCGTTCGGAATGAAAATCTCAAGCTTGTCGCTGCCGTCTTGCAGCATTTCCGAATATTTCAATCCCTCCACACCATCCGCCGCATAATAAGTGGCCGCATATTTCCCCTGCTTGAACAGTGTCTCTGCATTCTGCTCCTGTGCGATGTTTTTGGAAATGATGCCATCCTTGTAGTATTGGGTGACGCGTTCATAACCATCAGCAATCACCGGGCTGGTCCATTGGCCGATTACT
The DNA here is from genome assembly GCF_037963255.1 of Paenibacillus sp. FSL H8-0259. Classification (NCBI taxonomy): domain Bacteria; kingdom Bacillati; phylum Bacillota; class Bacilli; order Caryophanales; family Paenibacillaceae; genus Paenibacillus; species Paenibacillus sp. FSL H8-0259. The sequence goes on along the minus strand of NZ_CP150147.1, from coordinate 198,636 downwards.
TTCTTGTCCTTGATGGAATAGGCAAACATGTTGACACCGATTTCGAGCACTTCATCCAGCGCCAGATTAGCAGATTCGCTCAGGATAAACGGAAGTTTATCCGCTTTGATGCCGTTAATGACGAAGGGTTTGACATCCTTCTCTTGTTCCTTGACCATATACAAGAATTTCTCCAAATCACCCAAGGTTTTCAACTCGGGAAGTCCATACTTCTCGCGCAAATCTTTACGGATCAGAAGACCATATAGCTGGCCCTGGGTGGTACCGAGCGGAATCCCCATAATTTTTCCGCCGAATTTGTTATACTCCCACATTTCCTCGGGAATAGATGCTTTGAGCTCCGGACGTTCGGCCACCGCGGCATCCAGTTCCATTAAAGAATTGCCCTCGATCATCTGATTCATGGATATCCATGGGGCATCCAAGTACATATCGAAATCTTCCCCGGCAGACATCTTCACGGATACCGCATTCCCGTAATCGGTCCACGGCAAGAAATTGATGTTCAAGGCCGCTCCGACGTTATCCGCTTTCAATTTATCATTGACCGCCTGTAGCACATCGTCAAAGCCCACCGGTTTATCCCCCGGAAAATAAGCTTTCAATGTCACCGTTTCCTTAGATGCGGGTGCAGCACTTTCCGTATTCTTCGGAGAACTCCCTTCATTGCCGCCAGTCTTCGTATTGCCTCCGCAGCCTGCCAGGATCAGTGAAGATACCAATACCGTTGCTGTTGTCGTGCCAACCCATTTTTTTAATCTCATTCCGTTACCCTCCCATATCTATGAACAAAATTCTGAAATTAACTGGGTTAGTCCGGTTAATCCCGGACATCCCCGTTTATCCTTTTACGGCTCCTACCGTTAGACCTTTGACGAAATACTTCTGAAGCATGGGATACAGCAGGACAATCGGGCCGATCGTCAGCACAGTTGTCGCCATCCGCACACCATAGGTCGGTGGAGTCACTGCAATTGCCGCTCCGGAGGGAATGAGATTTTTGGCAGCTTCCATATTGGATACCATCCGGCGAAGAATTAACTGCAGCGGGTATAACTTCTCATTATCCACGAACATCAATCCCATAAACCAGTCATTCCAGTAGCTCAGAGCATAGAAGAGACCGACGGAAGCCAGAATCGGCTTGGAGATCGGGATCATAATTTGATAGAAAATTCTCATTTCATTCGCTCCGTCTATTCTTGCGGCTTCCTCCAGTTCCTCAGGAATGGTGCGGAAGAAGCTCACGAGTAAAAATACGAGGAACGGCTGGCATAACATAGTTAAAATGAGTACCCAGATGGTATTCTGCAAATGCAGCCACTGACTGACCACAATATAAAATGGAATGATACCCCCGGAAAAAAGCATAGGCAGGTAGCAAAAGAACAGAAAAGGTGTTTGCAGAACATTCCGTTTGTTAGCCAGCGAATAGCCAAGCATTGCGGAAATGCACAACGCGCTTAATGCACCTACGACGGTGATAAAAATCGTGACCGCATAACCGTTGAATAACACATCCGATTGCAAAACCGCCTTATAAGCGTTCAGCGATAATTTTTGCGGAATCAAAGTATAGCCGTGCGCAATCAGTTCCTGTTCATCCGTAATAGAGCCGATAATCATCAGCAGAAAAGGAAACACACAAAATAGGGTGAACAACAAAATGAACGTATGGGCAAATATCGTAAACGTTCGATCCGCAGCGCTCTGTTTCTGTCTCATAGTTATTCTCCTAGAATAAAGCAGATTCTTTAGACACCCTTCGGGTTACCCAGTTGGCAGCAATGACGAATATCAGACCCATCACCGATTGGAACAGGCCGACTGCCGAAGACATGCCGAAGTCATGCAGCTGTCTCATGGAGCGGAAGACGAAGGTGTCAATGACATCGGTAGTCGGATAGAGCGATGAGTTGTCTCCAATGATGGCATAGATCATAGCAAAATCGCCATTGAAAATCTTGCCTACGGCCAATAAGGTCATGATCATGATGGTAGGAACGAGCAGCGGCAGCGTAATACGCATTACAATCTGCAGCTTGGATGCCCCGTCAATCCGGGCAGCCTCGTACAAATCCTCCGATATGCCTGTAATCGCGGCCAGAAAAATAATCGAAAGATAACCCGCACCTTGCCACACGCGGATAACGGTCAGAATATACGGCCAAAGCTTCGACTCAAACATCCAGTTGACCGGCTCCATACCGATATTTTGCAGCCAGTTATTGACCATCGGCTCTTCCCCGCCGAATAAGGATTGGACAATCATTCCTATCACAATCCAAGACATAAAATAAGGAAGAAAAATGAGAGACTGCGATATTCGTTTGAAATACTTATTGCGGATTTCGTTGAACATAAGCGCAATTAAAACGGCTGCGGCTGTAGTAAAGAAAATGAACAGTATGTTCAACACCAGCGTATTGCGCAGAATGGTCCAGAAATCACCTGAAGTAAAAAAGTAATCGAAATTTTTAAAACCGACCCAATCACTTCCTGTGATACCCTTGGCGAAATTATAGTCTTTGAAGGCAATCATAATCCCGTATATGGGAAAATAACTGAACACTAGAAAAAACAACAACCCCGGCACGGCCATAACATAAAGAAAAGGATTTCGGACAATATGCTTCAGTTTAGACCTTTTACTGGTGTTAATTGGGTATTGCATCTTTTTATATCCCCCCTTTCATCAAGACCGGCAATTGCATTAGCACGCCGTTATCTATGCCGTCACCTTATCAAGCCCTCACTGCTACGGCAATTCCGAAAAGCTCTAATCCTTCCTGCAAGCGCAGATTTACAAACTTCCCAAAAACAACACTATTGCGAAAACAAACGATTCTGAAGACGAAAATAATCGGTATGCTATAATAAATCTACAATTTATGAGCTCGGCAGTTATGATTACGGAGGTTCCAGCAATGAAATTCAGACGTCCACTCCTCGCATCGCTGAAGCAGCATCCTACTTATATGAAGCTTATTTTTTATTTCGTCAGTGCAAACGTACTGGTGCTGGGTATATCATTTGCGCTGCTCTATTGGCAGTCCTCCAAGACGCTTCTGGAAGAGATCGGCGATCATTCCGAATCCTTGCTGGTAAACAGCGCCCAGAACACCGCACGGCTGATGGAATGGGCCCTGGAATTTAGCTTCTCCTCCAGTGATGACAGCGCCCTCAAGGTATATGCCCTTTCAGATCAGTACAGCGATTTTGAGACTTTTGAGGTATGGAGCCGGCTTATGGACATCAAGAACGCCAATCCGTCTATCGATTCGGTATACCTCATTAACGATTACACGAATACGGTTGTTGATTCCAGACTTGGATTGAATGATGCGGAAACTTTCTACGATCAGGATATTATTAAGCGTTTACAGGATCCGGTTACGGCGAACCATAGCGTGCTCATTCCCAGAACCTTGTCCCTGCCACTTACCGGGAATACGCCCAAAGAGGTGATGACCATCATAAGATTTTACGAAAGAGGCAGTTCTATTTCCGCTTTCGTTATGAATGTAGATACAGATAATCTCATGACCCTGCTTCAGGACAATTCGAATGATGGCGACAGGTCAGTTGCGGTTCTGAATGACCGGGAGGAGACGGTTTTTAGCAGCACTTCTTTGAATCAGGAACAAACTGCGGAGCTCAGAAGCCACGTGATTAAGGGCGAGAGCGGATGGAAGCTCTTTCATCCCCGTGATCAGGGAGAACAGCTAATGGTTTACGCAGGCATCTCCATCAAAGGAATCCAGGATTGGACCTTTATCGAAACGATACCGAAGTCTGTCATTTTGGATAAAATTACGGTTCTTCGCAACACTAGCCTGAGCTTGTTCATTGCCCTGTTCGCAGCCTCCTGGACCGTTATCGTGCTGATCTCCAAACGGGTATACTCGCCCATTCAAGAACTGATTACCAGAGTAATGCGGCAGCATCAAGCGGAAAAGCCCGGTCTGGGATACAGCACATATGAACTTGACTACTTATCCAATGTGTTTATAGCCCAGCATAATCAGATTAACGAACTGACCGAGCAATGGCGGCTTAATAAATTTTTAGGCAGAGAGAGGTTTTTACGGGATTTTCTGGGGGAGACTTACCATTCAGCAGAGGAGATAGGTTCTCAATTTCTGGAGTGGGGCATTGACCTGCCGGTAGATCAGCTGTCGGTGGCCATCTTGCGGATTGACCACTTCTCGGAATTCTCGGAGACCTACCCGGAGAAGGACCGGCGTCTGCTCCGGTTCGCAATGTCCAATATTATTCAAGAGTCGCTGCAATCGTCCAAGCACAAGCTGCAAACGGTGGATATGGGTGACGATCACGTGGCCGTTGTCCTATCCGCCCCCTTGTCCGAAGAATATGCGAGGAAGCTGCAAGGCTCCCAACAGTTAATAGAGCAGTATTTGTCAGTTGGAACGACTGTCGCCTGGGGCAGGACGCTGCCCGGCCTGACCGACATGCATGAGATATATATGGAGACGTATGAACTGACGCAGGAACGGTTCAGGTTCGGACACAGATCGCTCATCGTGAAGGAATGGCTACCCGATGCGCCAGGAGAACTGTACCATCTGCCTGCGAACAAAGAGCGGCAGATCGCTCAGGCTCTTCCCAAGGGGAATGCAGATACGGTTCTGGAAGTCATACGCTCAGCCGTAGTCAAGCTGCGGGAAATGCCCTATTTTGAATGTAAAATGTCATTGATTACCCTGTTTATGGATATACGCAGGCTCATGCAGGAGCATTCCGCTCAGCCTCTGCCCAGTTCATGGGGGCTGACTTCTATTGAGAAACAGATTATTCAGCAGGAGACGATGGACAAGGTGGTGCCATGGATGGAAGCCTTGGTCACCAAGACACTCGAAGACATTGTAGCTGCCCGCGGGCTGTCCAAGAATGTGACTCTGATCGAGCAGGCGGACCGGTTCATTGAAGAACAATTAACCGATCCGAACTTGTCCGCAAAAATGCTTGCTGATCATTTGGGGTTATCCGTTAATTATTTCCGCAGTTTATATAAAGCGGAGACAAACCAGTCCATTACGGACAAAATCTCGGAGAAGCGCCTAAGCTTCATCTGTCAGGAGCTCATTGCCTCCGACTCGCCGATTGAGCCCATCGTCCAAAATTTCGGATTTTCATCGCTTAACACGTTTTATTCCAGCTTCAAAAAGGTGTACGCAATGACACCGGCCCAATACCGGAAGAAGTATAGAGGTGGCAATAGCATCGAGAAATAAGAATGCAGCTGCGACAAAAAAGCGATGGGGAAACATCCCTCATCGCTTTTTTCACATTACTGAAGCAACACGTTAACAGCAAATCCCCTGGCAGAATAAGGGTTATGCACTCATTCGCCCTTATAAGCCTTATGCAATTCCGCAAGCTCAAATTTCTTCATCTTAAGAAACGCCTCTGTAACACGCGCAAGCTGCTCCGGCGTACCCTTCTCCATCATCTCGTCCATTTCGGCCGGAACAATCTGCCAGGACACGCCATACTTATCTGTCAGCCAGCCGCATTGCTCGGCTTCAGGAACCGCTGAAAGCTGCTCCCAATAGGAATCAATCTCCTCTTGCGAGTCGCATTTCACCATGAAGGAAATGGCTTCGTTGAAGCTGAATTTATGATCATGTGCACTATCCATTGCGGTGAACCACTGATTCTCCAGCATGAAGTCAGCGAACATAATCGTTCCCTCTTGATCAGGTTGCATTCCAGTCGGGTAACGGGCTATAAGTCCTTGCCGAGAATCTTTGAATATGGACAAATAGAAGGACATCGCCTCTTCTGCCTTGCCGCAGTTATTACCGATGAACATAAATGACGGTATTATAGCAGGCCGCTCTTCACCTTCCGGATTGGTAAGAATCAACTGCCATGAGACGCCATACTTGTCCTGAATCCAGCCATACCGCTCACTGAACGGATATTTATCGAGCGGCATCAAAGCCATGCCGCCATCGGATAATTTGTTCCACACCTCATCTAATTTCTCTGCTGCGTTCTTATCGCGTGAGGGATCAAAATTAACGAAAAAAGACACGGACGGATTCAGCTTAAAATACGGCCCTGCACTGATCGCCATAAACTTCTGCCCCCAAATTTCAAAAGAAACCTGATCGCAGTCGCCTGACGGAGTGTCATGAAGTGTTGTAACACTCGTAACTTTGGAGTCCGGGAACACAGAAGCGTAAAAATGGGCAGCTTCTACCGCCTCCTTGTCATACCATATATGCGGAACGATTCTCTGATTGATGTTTGCCACAAGTTATTCCTCCCCGGGGACATTCACTTGAAAAGTAACGCCGAACTTGTCCTTCACAATTCCATACAAAGGGCTCCAATCCGTCTTCTGCAGAGGCATGATCACTTGACCGCCGTCTTCCAGTGCAGCAAAAATCTCCCGTGCGTCTGCTCTTCTGCAGGATGAATGGCAATCTGAACCGTATCCCCGTCCGCCTGATGTGACGTGCCCGGAAAAGTATCGGAGAACATGAGATCTGCATTACCGACCTTCAGATGCGCATGCATCACAAGCGTTTTCATCTCATCGGTGAGCGGATGCTCCGGATCTTCCGGCAGGTCTCCGAACGTCGTGATTGCGACTACGCTGCCATGCAGCGCTTTTTCATAGAAATAAAGCGCTTCTCTTGTGTTTCCGTTAAATACAAAATACGGGTTCAAACGGATTGACATCATTCTTCATCCCCTTTGGAATAAGCTTAACAGTCAGCCTTATTATACACCAAATTTGAAGAAAATATACGGTTTTTGCGAACGTATGGTCTTATTTTTATTTTGCTGTAGGCGACCCAACTTCTGGCCTAATCAGGAGCAGCTTATTACAAATACAATTCCAAAGCCGCCTAGCCCATTATCATCTAAAATCTCAATGCGGACTTCAGGTTCATTCTTTTCTATTCCCGTATTCTAAACATAAATTGTAAAATATATCCAAAACAAGACTTAGCGAAAGAACCATTTATTAAATTTGGCATATACCTATCTTGTGAATAAAATTACAAAAGAACGAAAAGGAGCTACGTTAATGAATCAATATCATAACCACTATCATTTTCACTATCCCTCAAGACCGGATCAGCCTGGAGATTCGCAATACTATTTACCACAAGAAACTTTAACGGAAGAATTTGATCTAGGTAGAGTGGGTCATTTTTATAAATCCGGGACCTCTACGATGGGAGAATTCACATTTCAATTTTTAGGAATTTCGCGTAATGGCATGGTTTCAATGAATATTTTTGATACCACAGCTACCCCGGTGAAATTTTTAGGCTTCAGAAAAATACATCGTTCTGATCTTGTCGGGCTAGAATATATTGGTCCAAACCTGACCTAAACAAAAACAGTCCGAAATAACCCACCTTTAATCCTTCATATAAAAGTCAGTCACAAACCCTGCTCCCTTGAGCGGAAATCAGGCGGCCCAATCTGTAATATTGCGTATTAAGCAGTAATATAATCTGCAACAGTCCTCAAGCCCACCGCCTTCGAAAAGCTGCTATAAACGAGAACAAGGACATGGATGAGCCCTCCAAAGTCCTTGTTTTTTATATGATCGATTGAAAGAATAGGAATGCTAAAAGCACTCCCTATGTCCAAAGCCATACTCCATGGCAATCACACAATCCTAACTGGTTAAATAATGCGTCCGTATACGCTACTTAGGGTCTTCTTCTTCCAGGTATCCTAAATAATCGCTATACAACTCCATCATCCCATCTCCGAACCCCAGATTTTTCATCATCTATGTCTCCATATGAAAGAGTAAAGTCTACTCCACATTCCACTGTAAAAATCATTAGCTCTGCAATTTGCCCTTTATTTGTTGAGACATTACTAAAGTCTTTTATTGCTTGCTTCATAATCTGGTATCGCAGAATCTCTCCCTTGTGGACCAATTCCTTCTCAATAATTTTCTTGTACTTGTCTAAGACTTCCTCACTATCAGGAAATAGTATTGAAAAATAGTGCTCCTGAATGATCGGATATATCTTGGTCATATTCAAGATTTCAGCCTCAAGCTCTTCCCTCGTTAGATTCTTTAAATGCTTTTTAATGGTTCAGTTACTTAGTTTCAGCATTACTATGATCTCCTTAATCCGGTTATAATCCCCAATATTATTACTCAGCAACTTACAAGGTATAATATAAATAAAACGCGAGGACCAATCAATGGACAATATCGAGGACAAATATAATGCAGCTCTGGCTCATATTGAGGAACTTAAGCTGGAAGTCACCCGGTTGAGAGGTCTACTATAAGCTCGCCCTGTATAAAAGTTATTTTCGCGGCAGAGACGATGTTTATCCGATTCGTTGGAGCAATAAACAAGGAAAGTCCGGGTATTCTCCGGCTTGCGCCAATGAATGGACTTCCGTTTGCAAGAAACCTAGAGTGAAATGCTCCGTTTGCAAACACCAGAACTTCATGCCCCTTACAAGCGAAGTGCTGTCAGCCCATTTAGATGCAAGGCAAGACCGGACGATTGGTATCTATCCCATGCTGCAGGACGAGACCTGCTGGTTTTTGGCTATGGATTTTGACAAACACGATTGGAAGCAGGATGTTACTGCCGTGATGGAGCTATGTAAAAGCCTTGAAATCCCCGCACTCTTAGAGCGTTCGCGTTCCGGCAATGGGGCGCATATCTGGATTTTCTTCAGTCGAAATATCGAGGCGGCTACAGCCAGAAGATTTGGAATGACCCTGCTGAGTCTTACCATGAACAACAGATATCAGATCGGCATGGAATCCTATGACCGCCTGTTTCCCAATCAGGATACACTGCCCAAAGGCGGATTCGGCAACCTCATTGCCCTTCCTCTTCAAGGCGGGCCGCGTAAGCAGGGAAACAGTGTTTTTGTTGACGAGCGCTTTGAGCCCTACGCTGATCAATGGGGATATTATCCGAACTTGGCAAGATGGGCGAAGACCAGGTGAAGCAATTTATATACACGCACGGGGAGCGTGGACTTTTTAGCAATGACAGAATTACTACGGGATCAGACCACGACTCAGATGGATTAATCTTATTACAAGGGAATCCGACTCAGATTGAAGAGGTTCTAATGGAATCTTTGCCTGCTGAAATACAGATTTTGCAATCGGATCGCCTTTATATCCTCAAGTCTGGACTTCCCTCAAGTGCAATTCATGCGCTGATCAAATTAGCTTCCTTCTCCAACCCTGATTTTTATAAAGCACAAGCGATGCGGCTCTCCACCTATGGTAAACCCCGGGTCATCTCATGCGCCAAGGATCTGGAGAATTACGTAGTACTGCCAAGGGGATGCTTGCCGGATTTGTTATCTTTTTTCGAGCAAAATCAGGTTAAGGTATCGCTTAAGGATCAACGTTCGTCTGGAACTTCTATCGAGGCAGAGTTCACCGGTACGCTGAGTACTCTTCAGGACACAGCAGCCAGAGCTATTCTAAGCCGGGATATAGGCGTTCTCTCAGCGGCAACCGCATTTGGCAAAACTGTCGTAGCAGCCAGCATTATCGCTTCAAGAAAGACAAATACCCTCATTCTGGTTCACCGACGGGAGCTTATGGAGCAATGGCAGGAACGTTTGCAAACCTTTCTTGAAGTTCCTAAACAAGCAATCGGTACGATTGGCGGCGGTAAAAATAAACGAACCGGCATCATCGACATTGCTGTCATTCAGAGCCTCAACTATAAAGGAAACGTTAAACCCTTCATAAGTGAATACGGCCAGGTGATTGTGGATGAATGTCACCACGTATCAGCCTACAGCTTCGAACAGGTTCTGCGGGAAGTCAAAGCAAAGTATGTATTTGGCTTAACAGCCACCCCTAAACGGCAGGACGGACAGGAAGCCATTGTACGGTTCCAGCTTGGACCTGTGCTATTAAAGGTGGATGCCAAAAGCCTAAGCAGCTCTAGAGGATTTTCATTAAGGGTGGTCCCCCGCTATACTCACTTTCAGATCAAGTCAGGGGAACAGGTTGCCGGAATTCAGGACATCTATCAGCAGCTTGTAGACAATGAGGAGCGTAACACGCTTATTTTTGACGATTTGTTAACCTGCTTAGATGAAGGACGTTCTCCACTGCTTCTGGTTGAACGGACCGCTCATGCTGAATATTTTGCAGAGAGATTACACGCCTTTGCCAAAAACGTAATTGTGCTTAGGGGCGGAAAGGGGAAAAAGCAAAGAGAAGCTCTACGCGCCCAAATTGCTTCTATTCCAGACGATCAGGAGCGTGTAGTCATCGCTACGGGTAAGCTAATCGGTGAAGGCTTCGATGACGCCAGACTGGACACCTTGTTCCTGGTCCATCCCATCTCCTGGACAGGCACCTTACAGCAATATGCTGGCCGCCTGCACCGGAGTCATGCGAATAAAGAAGAAGTGAAAATATATGATTACATCGATCTTCAGGTTCCAATGTTAATGGCGATGTTCAAGAAACGAGTGAAGGGATATCGTAAGATGGGGTACCGGGGGGCGGAGTTGTAGGAAAGTGCTTCAAAATAGAGTGGGCATGCTTAACTAGTTGTTTATATCCCAACAAAGAACGTCAGTTTAAGCTCCTGCCAATAGGAAAATTAATAACCGAATCACAAGACATCTACAAAAGATCAAACGGGAGCATCCGCTCATAGGATGCTCCTGCGTTTTTTCTTTCTCAAAGCATTGATCCCCTGCTCCGTTAACCTAGCAGCCTTCTATTATCAGCATAAAACAATCATTATAAATGAAAAAAGACACCTTAGGGGGTGTCTTTCACTGATACTCCATATGGAGCCGAGGGGAGTCCGCCCCCCTGTCCGAAGATAACGGCACATAAGATTCTACGAGTGTAGTTACAGTTTTGATGTCACCCGAGTATCGCCCCGTAACCGGCTATACGTTGGGTCAGCCTGATTGTCTTCTTCAGCTCACCCCAGGCGGAGATGAGACAGCGTATCCCACTACTTGTTAGCCCCTATCCCTGTCACATGGGCAATGCAGAGTAGAAGCACGCGCACAGTTTCTTAGGCTGCGAAAGCGTAGTTTGTTTGTTGTTTGCCGTTTAATAGGCTTTAGCGTTGATGAAACTTCTATCACTAAACAGGCAACATATTAAAGCTTGATAGACTTGATTTCATCTTCTCTAAGCCCTGTCGCCTTCGCTACAGCTGCATAATCCATCCCCATTGCCAGCAAGTTGCGAGCCACTTGAAGCTTACCCTCGATAATCCCAGCAGACTTTGCCCCTTCAACCATGGACGCTTCATCATGCAAATACTTCTGTCTAGCCTCATACAATCGTCTAGCATCCGAATCCTGACTCAAATATTGCAAGGTATCCATTGCCTTCTCCAACCCTGGCTCATTCATCTTCAGCACCTCCCATTGTGATGTATCGGCACCTTTCAGAAACAGTAACCAATTGATCAGTCCGCCTTCAGACGGAATACTACGTTCATCCAGCTTCGGCAATTCCAAGAAATGAACCTCGATGTCGTCAATCAAGGATATCCCTGTCCGGTCTTCCCGCAGATGAAATACGTTATGATATTGCTCATTCTTCAAGAACGCATAGTTTAGAATGTTAATCGTTACGCATTTCTTAAGCTCTGGATACTTCTCACCCTCACTGAGTTGACTTGCATACCGTTTGCTCCAATAAAAAAGCGTTCTTTTCTCTATGTCGTACTTATTAAACAGCTGCATCTCTATATCAATCAGTTTACCTTCAGAGGTCTTGGCGTAAACATCAAAGATGGATTGTTTGTCGAGCGGATCGTCTTTATCCGTATAAGGATTCATCAGAATGATCTCCGTCAGCGGCGGCTCGCCCGCTTCTGTGAAAATGCGGTTAAGAAACGCCAGCAGCACATCCTTATTGTTCTCGCTGCCAAATATCCGTTTGAATACAAAATCCACACGCGGGTCTAGCAAATCCATCGGCATCAGCTCCATTCATTATTATTATAGCATTTATCAATGGTTTTGAACCTTTTAAGGAGGTATAAGCCCTTCAGATTAAACTAACTATTATCAGCGTAAAACAATCATTATAACGAAAAAGACACCTTTCCAGGTGTCTTTCAATTTACTCCATATGGAGCCGAGGGGAGTCGAACCCCTGTCCGAAGATAACGGCACATAAGCTTCTACGAGTGTAGTTACAGTTTTGATGTCACCCGAGTATCGCCCCGTAACCGGCTATACGTTGGGTCAGCCTGATTGTCTTCTTCAGCTCACCGCAGGCGGAGATGAGACAGCGTATCCCACTACTTGTTAGCCCCTATCCCTGTCACATGGGCGATGCAGGGTAGAAGCACGCGCACAGTTTCTTAGGCTGCGAAAGCGTAGTTGTTTTGTTGTTTGCCGTTTAATAGGCTTTAGCGTTGATGAAGCGGACGCGTCCCCACTACTCGCTACTCATGCTCGAACTATCCCCGTCGAATCCAAGAACGGCCCCTCATTAGAAAGGGCGCTTCGGATTAACGGATCAATGATAAGCATAAATGCTGATCCGGTTCACAGCTATCTTGATCAAGATGGCTGTTCAGAAGCAATAAGTTTACTTACACAGTATAGCACATTTATCAACACTTTAACACGTAGGTTAAAGGAATTGAAGGTCGAATCTGGAACAATTGGGCGCCAGGTGGTTACCAGTCTAGCGGGCGATCTTCTGCTTGTCGCGCAGCACACGCTGGATATCACGCTGAGCATCACGCTTCGCGGCGGAATCGCGCTTGTCGTATTCCTTCTTACCTTTACCAAGACCGATCAGCAGCTTGGCATAGCCATTGCGCACATAAATCTTCAGCGGCACAATCGTGAAGCCATCCCGCTTCGAGGAACCAAGCAGCTTGTGAATCTGTTCCTTATGCATGAGCAGCTTACGTGTACGCGTCGGATCGGTAGGATTGGCACGGTTCCCTTGTTCAAAAGGGCTAATATGCATATTGTGAATATGAATCTCACCATTACGGATGGTAGCAAAAGCGTCCCCGATGTTAGCACGGCCGTTACGCAGCGATTTGATCTCTGTACCCGTCAGAACCAAACCCGCTTCATACGTATCCTCAATAAAATAATCATGGGAAGCTTTTTTGTTCTGGGCAAGCACTTTCCCGTCTGCTTTTTTACCCATGAAAGTCACTCCTTGAATCGAATTCCCGGCATCTTATGAACGGACACCAGGTCTATATTGTATCAAAAGCCAAGCAGGCTGCGCAAGGAAGGATCACCCTGTCCCGCAGCAATCATTTTGACATACGGGTGTCAGGAAGTGCTACGTTTCAGTTGAATAGAAGCACTTATATTCTAAAAAAGCACTGTCCCCCTAAAGGAACAGTGCCCTCTATTAATTCAGCCTAGGCCTGAGGTTTCTTCTTCCGCTTTCTGCGGCCGCCGCCTTCCGGATTGCCGCTCTTGTCGCCAGCGCCTGCCGGTGCCGGATTGGTGGTCTCCACGTTGCCTGGAGTCACAGAAGTGCCGATGAAGACGCCGCCTTTCTTCTTCTTGCGGCGGCTCTTGCCCTCCGGCGCCGCGCCTTCGCTTCCGAAGCCGCTGCCGAGGTCTTCGCGGCTGCGGAACCGTGTGCTCGCGTCCACGCCGCGCAGCTCACCGCCCGCCTGCTCGGCTCCGCCCCCGCTTGGCGCGCCGTAGCCGCCCTTGCCGGAGCCGAAGCCGAAGGCAATGCCGCGTCCCCCGGCACTGCCTCCGCCGTCTCCGCCGCGGCCTCTGCCGCGCTCACGCTCGCGCGGAGCACCCGAACCGCCGGCTTCGCCCCGGCGGTCCGCCTTCGCAGCGCCGCCCGCTGCGGAGGCGGCGGCAAGTGCACGCCGCGCTGCCGCTTCCGGCCCGCGGCCGCGCTTACGGCCGCCTGCTGCGCCGCCGTCTTCAGCCGGCGCTACGCCTGCGCGCGGCTCTTCACCAGCGCCAGCCTCAGCGGCGCCGCCCTTAACTGCCCCGCCAAAGACACCGGCGCCAGCGCTGCCGCTCTTGCCTTTACCTTTGGCGCCGAATCCAGCCGCACCGCCGTTCTTGCCCTTCCCAGCGCCGCCTTTACCCGCACCGACAGCCGCGCTGCCTGGTTTGCCTTTACGGCCCTTGCCCGCACCACCGCCGGCCTTACCTGCGAACGGCTTGCTGGCGCCGCCGACACCAGGGCGCCCGCCCTTGCCGCCGCGTCCGCCGTAGTTCCGGTGGTCGCCAGCCGCGCGTGGCTTCATATCAACCAGTTCGAAGTCGATCGTATGATCGTCCATGTTGACCTTGGCCACACGGATCTTCACCTCGTCACCGATGCGGAACACTTTGGAGGTACGCTCACCGATAAGGGCCATGTGCGCTTCATCGAAGTGGTAATAATCATCGCTCAGCGCGCTGAGGCGGATCAGACCTTCTACGGTGTTATCCAGCTCGATGAACATTCCGAAGCTGGTCACGCTGCTGATCATTGCATCGAATTCTTCGCCTACCTTATCCTGCATGAACTCCGCTTTCTTCAGCTGCTCAGTGTCACGTTCAGCCTCTACCGCTACACGCTCGCGTTCGGAGGATTGCTGGGCGATATCCGGCATCCGCGATGCCAGATACTCATGACGTTTCTCAGTCAGAGCTCCGCCATTCTCAAGCACCTCACGCATGACGCGGTGAATGACAAGGTCGGGATAACGGCGGATCGGTGAGGTGAAGTGGGAATAGAATTCTGCCGCCAGTCCGAAGTGGCCTGTACTCTCGGCATCATATTTCGCCTGCTTCATGGAGCGCAGCATCATCGTGCTGATCACCGTCTGCTCTTTGGTGCCTTGAATCTGCTCCAGCAGATCCTGCAGCGCACGCGGATGGACGGAATTGCCGCGACCCTTGACGTGGTAGCCGAAGTTAGCGGCGAAGGCCATGAAATTCTGCAGCTTCTCCGGGTCCGGATCTTCATGAATCCGGTACAGGAATGGCACCTTCAGCCAGTGGAAGTGCTCCGCTACAGTCTCATTAGCCGCGAGCATGAATTCCTCAATAATCTGCTCCGCCACGGAGCGCTCACGCTTCACAATATCGATAGCCTTACCTGCTTCATCCACGATGATTTTGCTTTCTTCAAAGTCGAAGTCAACAGCTCCGCGACGCATCCGGGCATCGCGCAGCTTCATCGCAATTTCCTTCATCAGGCGGAAATCACCGATCAGCGGAGCGTAGCGCTCCAGCAGCTCAGGATCTTCATCTTCAACAATTTTGCGTACATCGGAGTATGTCATTCTCTCCTTGGTACGGATCACACTCGTGAACACATCATGCTTCACAACCTTCATGTGCTCATCGAATTCCATTTCACAGGACATCGTCAGCCGGTCTACCTGCGGGTTCAAGCTGCAGATCCCGTTCGACAGCCGGTGCGGCAGCATGGGAATGACCCGGTCAACCAGATACACGCTGCAGCCGCGGTCATAAGCTTCTTTATCCAGCTCGGAGCCTTCGCGCACATAATAACCTACATCGGCGATATGAACGCCCAGCTTATAATGCCCGTTCTCCAGACGTTCAACGTTCACCGCATCATCCAGGTCCTTGGCATCCGCGCCGTCAATGGTCACAATGTTCAGTCCGCGCAGATCGCGGCGGCCCTGCTGGATAATCTCCTCGTCGGTAATGGAATCCGGTGCCTGCTCCGCTTCCGTCATCACCTCAGCCGGGAAAGCCTCCGGCAGCTGATGCTTGCGGATAACCGACAGAATATCCACGCCCGGATCATCCTTATGACCGAGGATCTCGATAATTTCACCTTCAGCCGCAGCACGGCCTTCCGGATAGTTCACAATGCGGACAACGACCTTTTCCCCGTCAACCGCTCCCTTGAAGGACTGCTTCGGAATGAAGATATCCCGGTTAATCCGCTTATCATCAGGCAGCACGAAGCCATACGTCTCCAGGCTCTGGAATACGCCAACCGTCTGCGACACGCCTCTGATCAGAATCCGCTCGACTTCGCCTTCCATACGCCCGCCGGACGGGCTTTTCGAGGTAATCCGTATCAATACGATATCACCGTTCATGGCGCCCTTCAGATCATTGGCATGGATGTACACATCCGGATGATCACGGTCATCGGGTATCAGAAAAGCAAAACCCTTCGCATGGGCCTGCAGCCGTCCGCGCAGCAAATCCATCCGTTCCGGCACGCCATAACGGCTATTCCGGGTAAGAATAATCCGGCCGTCCTTCTCCAGCTCAATCAGCAGGCTCTCAAAGGCTTTGAACGCCTCGCTGTCCTCTATTGCGAAATGGCTCACCAGTTCTTCATAAGTCAGCGGTTTATAAGCGGTCTCCCGCATGAAATCAAGTAGAATTTCTTGTGTTATCATCTTCGTCACCTCGGCCCTCCGCAGCATTCACATGCCGCTGGCATATATGTATGTCTTGTCCTATCTCACATCTAATAAATCCAAGTAAAATTTACCTTTATATACTTCATACCCTAGTATACACGAAATCAATCCCGGGCATCCCTGTTATGATGTGCAAACACTCAAATCTGCATACAAAAAAGCCCCCGCCTATTCCATTCAGAACAGAGCGAAGGCTTACTGTAGGCAAACTAATCAATAACAATGGCCACAACGATTGACATGATGAAGAATCCTGCAGCCAATCCAACTGTTACACGCTGCAACACAAGCTCCATACCGCGTGCTTTTGTTTTACCGAAGAGATGCTCAGCACCGCCGGAGATGGCACCGGAAAGACCCGCGCTTTTCCCTTTTTGCAGAAGAACGACCGCAATCAGACCTACGGCAAAAATCAGAAGCACCACTTTCAAAAAGATATCCATTCACTTCCACCTCCTACGTCCAAGCATCACTATCTATGCTAAATTGGAATTTCCGTTTCATAAACAGCATTCTTATTTTATCATAGCCATAGATTGAATACAACCTTACAAACCGCATTCTATCAATATGCTACTATTAATGTTCTCAGGTTTGTTTTCTATAGGAGACAAGAACGAGCAGCAACAGACCAGAGATTAATAATATAGGCACAGAGAAGAAGGCATACCCGATCCCCTCCCAGCCTCCAATTACAGTGAAACTTAGAACCAGCAATATCATACTGCCCAGTAAACCAGTGATCCCCGGATAAAAAACAGCTCTGCTCCGCATGCGCCCGGTCCGCGACAGCACCCAGCTGAGAATGATTAGAAATATCCCCACACCTATACCCGCAACAATAGCGTTCATGCCCACTCTCCTTCCAGTTATCTACAATTATAGAATAACCCACTAGAAGCATCCGAGGCAACCTCGCTGATCGCATTGCACTTTCGGATCTAGAATCCAAAAAAAAGACCTGCCGAAGTTCGGCAGGCCCTTTAAATATAGGGTCAAAAGAAATTATCTTTTGAGGTTGTAGAAGGATTTCAGGCCGTTGTATTGAGCCAATTCGCCCAGTTCATCTTCGATGCGAAGCAACTGGTTGTATTTAGCAACGCGGTCTGTACGGGAAGGAGCACCCGTTTTGATCTGGCCAGCGTTAGTCGCAACAGCGATGTCTGCGATTGTGCTGTCTTCGGATTCACCGGAACGGTGGGAGATAACTGCTGTGTAACCAGCACGTTTAGCCATTTCGATAGCATCGAAAGTTTCTGTCAGTGTACCAATCTGGTTAACCTTAACCAGGATGGAGTTACCGATACCTTTTTCAATACCTGTAGCAAGGCGCTCAGTGTTAGTAACGAACAAGTCGTCACCAACCAATTGGACTTTGTCGCCCAATTTTTCAGTAAGCAATTTCCAGCCATCCCAGTCGTCTTCGGACATACCGTCTTCGATGGTGATGATTGGGTACTTCTCAACCCATGAAGCAAGAAGGTCAACATACTCAGCGGAAGTGTAAGATTTACCTTCGCCTGCAAGTGTGTATTTACCGTCTTTGTAGAACTCAGTGGAAGCAACGTCCATACCGAGGAATACGTCAACGCCTGGTTTGTAACCGGCTTTTTCGATCGCTTCGATGATGGTAGTGATTGCTTCTTCATTCGAACCAAGGTTTGGTGCGAAACCGCCTTCGTCACCTACAGCTGTGTTCAGGCCTTTGGATTGCAGTACGGATTTCAGGTTGTGGAAGATTTCTGCACCTGTACGAAGAGCTTCTTTGAAGCTTGTAGCGCCTACAGGAAGAACCATGAACTCTTGAACGTCGATGTTGTTGTCGGCATGCTCACCACCGTTGATGATGTTCATCATTGGTACTGGAAGAGTTTTAGCGTTGAATCCGCCCAGGTATACGTACAAAGGAATATCCAGAGCTGCTGCAGCTGCACGAGCTACGGCCATGGATACTGCCAGGATTGCGTTAGCGCCCAGCTTGCCTTTGTTAGGAGTTCCGTCCAAAGTGATCATCAATTTGTCGATGCCCACTTGGTCAAGAGCGTCCATACCGATTACTTCTGGAGCGATAATTTCATTTACGTTCTCAACAGCTTTCAGAACGCCTTTGCCCATGTAACGGGATTTGTCGCCGTCACGAAGCTCTACAGCTTCATGAGCACCAGTGGAAGCGCCGGAAGGAACGATAGCGCGGCCTTTAGCACCGGATTCAAGATAAACGTCAACCTCTACTGTCGGGTTACCGCGGGAGTCAAGGACTTCGCGAGCATACACATCAGAAATAATAGTCATGTAAGTTTAATCTCCTTTTAACTTTGGTTTTAGTGTAACAATGTAACTTAGGGTATTACCTATTTGCGGCTGGCAATCATGGATTGTCCGGTCATTTCCGCAGGCTGCGGAAGTCCCATCAGATCTAAGATTGTCGGTGCTACGTCTGCGAGAATACCGGATTCGCGCAGTACTACATCTTCAGTCGTAACAATGAAAGGAACAGGGTTGGTAGTATGGGCTGTGAACGGACGGCCGTTCTCATCGAATACCATATCCGCATTGCCGTGATCGGCAATGATGATTGCAACGCCGCCTTTGGCAACCACTGCATCCACAACTTTACCTACGCATTCGTCCGTCACTTCAACTGCCTTAATAGTAGGCTCCAGCATGCCGGAGTGTCCAACCATATCAGGGTTAGCAAAGTTCAGGATAATGGCATCTTGTCTGTCTGCTTCGATCTCCGCTACGCAGGCCGCCGCCACTTCGTATGCGCTCATCTCAGGCTGCAGATCATAGGTTGCCACTTTCGGTGAGTTAATCAGGATGCGTGTTTCGCCGGGAAGCTCCTCATCACGTCCGCCGCTGAAGAAGAAGGTAACATGCGGATACTTCTCAGTTTCCGCGATACGCAGCTGCTTCTTGTTCTGCTGAACCAGCACTTCACCGAGCGTGTTGTCCAGGTTCTTCGGGGAGTAAGCCACGAAGCCTTGAACCGTCTCGCTGAAGGTTGTCAGACATACGAAGTGCAGACCTTCAGGGAACTTAGGGCCACGGTCGAAACCGCGGAAGTCAGAGTTCGTGAATCCTTGCGACAGCTGAATGGCACGGTCAGGACGGAAGTTAAGGAAAATGACAGAATCGCCGCTTTCCACTGTCGCAACCGGGTTGCCCAGGCTATCTACAATCACACTTGGCTCTACAAATTCATCATACACAGAATTCTGGTAAGATCCAGTGATTGCCTGAAGTGCATCGGTATATTTAGGACCTTCGCCATACACCATTGCACGATAAGCCTTCTCTACACGTTCCCAGCGTTTGTCACGGTCCATGGCATAATAACGTCCGGATACCGTAGCAATCGTACCTACGCCAACCTCTTCGATCTTGGCTACCAGTTCCTGAATGAACTTCTGTCCACTGTCGGGTGGTACGTCGCGGCCATCCATGAAGGCATGAATATAAACTTCATGCAAATCTTCTTTTTTGGCCAGATCGAGCATCGCGAACAGGTGGTTAATGTGACTGTGCACGCCGCCATCGGATACAAGTGCATAGAGGTGAAGCTTTTTGCCGGTTGTTTTGGCGCTTCTCACCGCAGCAACCAGCGTTTCGTTCTCGAAGAATTCCCCATCACGGATAGACTTATCGATGCGGGTCAGATCCTGGTATACGATCCGGCCTGCGCCGATGTTAAGGTGCCCTACTTCAGAGTTACCCATTTGTCCTTCCGGCAGACCTACAGCTTCACCGCAAGCGGTAAGTGTAGTGTTCGGATATTGTTTCAGGTAACGGTCGTAGTTCGGTTTGTTGGCTTGGGCAACTGCGTTGCCTTCATCCGTATTACGCAAACCGAAACCGTCCATGATGATTAGAGCTACAGGTTTTGGTGCTGACATTCTTATTTCGCCCCCTCAACGAGTGAAACGAAGGAAGCAGGCTGCAGGCTGGCACCGCCGACTAGAGCGCCGTCGATGTCGCTTTGACTCATGTACTCCGTTACATTCTCAGGCTTTACGCTACCGCCGTATTGGATACGGACAGCTTCAGCAGTTGCTTCATCGTACAGGCCTTTTACAAGGGTACGGATGTAAGCAATAACTTCATTAGCATCCTGGGAAGTAGAGGATTTACCTGTACCAATAGCCCAGATAGGCTCATAAGCGATAACTACGCTTGCTGCCTGTTCCGCGCTAAGTCCGGCAAATGCCGCTTCAGTCTGCACTTTGCATACATCTTTAGTCTGGTCCGCTTCGCGCTCTTCGAGCTTTTCGCCTACACAGACAATTGGAGTAATACCATGGCGGAATGCCGCATGCATTTTTTTGTTGACGATTTCGTCCGTCTCGCCGAAGTATGCACGGCGTTCGGAGTGGCCGATAATAACGTATTCCACGCCGAGATCTTTCAGCATTACACCGCTGATCTCGCCTGTGTAAGCACCGTTATCTTCGAAGTGAAGGTTCTGAGCACCAATTTTGATGCTGGTGCCTTGTACCGCTGCAACAAGGGCAGGCAGGTTAGTGAATGGTGCGCAGATTACAGTCTCTACGCCTTCAACTTCCGCCTGGCCTTTGATTTCAGCGATGAAGCCTTCGGCTTCCGGAACGGTTTTGAACATTTTCCAGTTGCCGGCAATGATAGGTGTTCTACTCATAGTAATGGAATGCCTCCTTCTACCTTCTACGTCTTACTTGTCGTTCAGTGCTTCTACGCCTGGAAGTGCCTTACCTTCCATGAACTCGAGTGATGCGCCGCCGCCAGTGGAGATATGATCCATTTGGTCTGCGAGGTGGAATTTCTCAGCAGCTGCCGCGGAATCACCACCGCCGATAACTGTGTAGCCTTCGGTAGTTGCGCAAGCCTGGGCTACAGCAATTGTACCTTCAGCGAAGATATCAATTTCGAATACGCCCATAGGTCCGTTCCAAACAACCAGCTTGGAGTTTTTGATGATATCGGCATAAATTTCACGGGTTTTAGGACCGATGTCCAGACCTTCCCAGCCAGCAGGAATTTCAGTCACATCTACAATTTTGGTGTTGGCATCTGCGCCGAACTTGTCAGCGATAACTACGTCAACCGGAAGCACAAAGTTTTTGCCGAGTGCTTTGGCTTTTTCGATAAATCCAAGCGCAGCATCGATCTTGTCATTGTCTACCAAAGAATTTCCGATTTCGTAACCTTGTGCTTTGGTGAAGGTGTAAGAAAGGCCGCCGCCAATCAATACGTTGTCAGCCAGAGTCAGCAGGTTGTCGATCACGTCAATTTTGTCTTTAACTTTGGATCCGCCGATGATCGCAGTGAAAGGACGTTCAGGATTGGACAGGGCTTTGCCCAGAACGGACAATTCCTTCTCCATCAGAAGGCCGGATACTGCAGGCAGGAAGTGAGCGATACCTTCTGTCGAAGCATGGGCACGGTGAGCCGCACCGAATGCGTCATTGACGAACAGGTCAGCCAGTTCAGCGAACTGCTTAGCCAGTTCAGGATCGTTCTTTTCTTCACCTTTATAGAAACGGACATTCTCAAGCACAAGCACGTCGCCTTCGTTCAGTTCAGCGATTTGTGCTTTTACCGCTTCGCCAATCGCTTCATCAGCTTTGGCTACCGGTTTGCCGAGCAATTCGGACAGACGTACAGCTGCGGAAGTCAACCGCATGGAATCGACGAATTCACCTTTAGGACGGCCCATATGGCTGGCCAGAATGACCTTTGCACCGTTCTCAATCAGGTATTTAATTGTTGGAAGGGTTTCGCGGATACGGGTATCATCAGTGATCTTACCGTCTTCCACTGGCACGTTGAAATCCACACGCACGAATACGCGTTTGCCTTTTACTTCTACATCACGGACACTTTTTTTGTTCATGATTAACATTTCCTCCACACCCAAAATTGGTTCATTCACGAATCCATTTCATTTAGAAAGAGCGGAAACAGACTTTCATTGTTTCCGCTCTATTGTACTGCCTATATAAAATCGGTATTATTGAGCAAGTTTAGCGAATTTTTCTAGAGTACGAACGAGCTGTGCAGTGTAGGACATTTCATTGTCATACCAAGCAACGGTCTTAACCAGTTGTTTGTCGCCAACAGTCAGAACTTTAGTTTGTGTAGCATCGAACAGGGAACCGAAAGTCATACCCTTGATGTCGGAAGATACGATTTCATCTTCAGTGTAGCCGTAAGTTTCCGGATCGGAAGCTTCTTTCATGGCTGCGTTGATTTCTTCAACAGTTACGCTCTTATCCAGAACAGTAACCAGCTCAGTCAGGGAACCCGTAGCTACAGGCACACGTTGTGCTGCACCGTCAAGTTTGCCTTTAAGTTCTGGAATTACCAGGCCGATTGCTTTTGCAGCACCGGTAGTGTTAGGGATGATGTTCTCAGCAGCAGCGCGGGCACGTCTGAAGTCGCCTTTAGCGTGTGGAGCATCAAGTGTATTCTGGTCACCTGTGTAAGCGTGGATAGTAGTCATCAAGCCTTCGATGATACCGAATTTGTCGTTCAGAACTTTGGCCATAGGAGCCAGACAGTTCGTTGTGCAAGATGCGCCGGAGATTACTGTTTCGCTACCGTCAAGGATGTCATCGTTAACGTTGTAAACAACAGTCTTCATGTCGCCTGTAGCTGGAGCGGAAATAACTACTTTCTTAGCTCCGCCTTTAAGGTGCTTTTCAGCTGCTTCTTTAGTTGTGAAGAAACCTGTGCATTCCAGGACGATATCAACGCCAAGCTCTCCCCAAGGAAGTTCTTCAGGGTTGCGGTTCGCCAGAACCTTAACATCTTTACCGTTAACTTTGAAGAAGCCGTCGTGAACTTCAACATCGCCTTGGAATTTACCTTGAGTTGTATCATATTTAAGCAAATGAGCAAGCATCTTAGCGTCAGTCAAGTCATTGATTGCTACCACTTCGATACCTTCTACATTTTGAATACGGCGGAATGCAAGGCGTCCAATACGTCCAAAACCGTTAATACCAACTTTTACACTCATTGAATAGTTCCTCCTAGATTTCGTTTTATTTATTCAAGACAAGCCGTGAGGCTCGTCAAGACAACAAGGTTAAGTATAATGCATAATACCTTTGCGCGCGTCCCATAAAATGGAATCTATAGGACCTCTTGCAATTGTTTGTCGATTTCTTTGCCGATTTCGATAGCAGCCGCCTCGTCTGTCACGAGAATATCCTCTTGGCCGAACCGCAGCATCGCATGAATGGCCTTAGCCTTGCGTTTGCCGCCGGCAATACCGATGACGACTTCTGTACGGATAATGTCTTCCAGGCGCAGCCCCATGGTCAGCATGGTATGAACCACCTCGCCATTCTCATTGAAATAATATCCGAACGATTCGGCTACCGCACCCTCGTCCTGAATCTCTGAGATTGTACCGGGGTCCAGCTTGCGGCGGTGAGTCATTTCAATGGCATCGCCAATTCCATGCACAATAATACGCGATCTGCGGATAATCTGCACAATCTCTCCAATATTGGAGTCCAGTGCGAGCGACTGATAGGCATCGCCGCTGAGCAGATCAGGCACATGCAGCAGACGGTAATTGGCACCAATCCGTTTGGCCATGGTCGAAGCAATGGTGTTGGCTTGGATCTCCATGCTCTCTCCCAGTCCTCCGCGCGCCGGAACTACCCAGGCGTTCTTATAGGAAAGGGATAGCGGCGGGGTCAACTGATCGGCCATTTCGGCCAGGGTCGATCCGCCTGTGACGGCAATCGTATCGTCACTGCGCAGTACACTGAGCAGTGCCTTCGAACCTGCACGCCCCAGTTCACGTTTGGTGAACAGCGAGGTCTCGCAGTCGCCAGGTACAACAACTACTTTACTGAGACCGTACGTAGTACGAATTTTCTCTTCCAGATCATCCAGGCCGAAGAGGCTCTTGGCGATCGGCTCCAGCAGGTCAAGCAGTCTGCGACCGGCTTCGCTAATGCGCATGCCGACGCTCTCGATCTCAATGAGCCCTTGCGATTTCAGAAGATCCGTCTCGGCGCGCAGCACCCGCTCGGTCATATCAAGCGAGGCGGCAAGCGTTCTGCGCCCAATAATATCGGACAGCATGATCTGATGTAGAATCGTATACCGTCTCTTAAGGGTTTCCATGAGATCAGGCAGAAGCTGCTTTTGGATTTCCAATAAATTACGCATGCTTTCACTCCTGCAACTTCGTCTTTCTCTTTTCCCTTGTTCGTGGTCTCAAAATGTCCCGGGTTAACTTTTTAAGTCCCACCCATATTCTACCCAAAACTGACGCCGAGTGCAAGTGTTCCGAGACTATAATTCTCAGACCCGTTTCATCTTATACATCTGCCGGTCTGTGAGAGGTAACCACGCCCTTAAGCACATGACTGAAAACCTCCATCACCTGACTGTCAAGTGGGAAGCTATCATCTGCCTGGGAGCCGGAAAAATATTTTTTGCACAACGGGTTTTACACGTTGCTTTTATGCAATAAGTGTATTATAATAATTTCTGTTGCGCCCGTGGTCCAATGGATATGACGTAGGCCTCCGAAGCCTGAGATCCAAGTTCGATTCTTGGCGGGCGCGCCATTATTTTCACTTTTGTACATAATTTAGCAATGCTTATATTATATTTAACCAAAGAGCCGCTTGATGGCTCTTTTTTTTGAATCTAAGTTTGACTTTCTTTGACTTTTTGTTTGAATTTGTTTATCATGTGGTTAATACGGTAACAGTAAAAAATGAACACATTCGAAGCACCAATTTCAAGGAGGTTTTCCACGTGAGTTATATTCCTATGGTAGTAGAACAGAGCAACCGCGGTGAGCGCGCTTATGACATCTATTCCCGCCTGCTGAAGGACCGCATCATTTTCCTTGGAACGGAGGTTAATGACGTGGTAGCCAATTCCATCATCGCACAAATGCTCTTCCTGGCTGCCGAGGATCCGGATAAGGATATTCACCTGTATGTAAACAGCCCTGGCGGTTCCATTACGGCGGGTATGGCTATATTTGATACAATGCAGTACATTAAACCGGATGTATCCACCATCTGTGTTGGGATGGCCGCTTCCATGGGAGCCTTCCTGCTGAACGCCGGCGCCAAGGGCAAGCGCTTTGCCTTGCCGAACAGCGAAATTATGATTCACCAGCCGCTCGGCGGTGCCCAGGGTCAGGCTTCGGATATCGAAATCCGCGCCCGCCGCATCATCAAGCTGCGCGAGAAGCTGAACCGTATCCTGTCCGAACGTACGGGCCAGCCGATCGAGAAGATCGAGAAGGATACCGACCGCGACTACTTCATGAGTGCTGCCGATGCAGCTGAATATGGCATTGTCGATAAAGTCATTGAGAAGACCTTGCCGACTGGCGTTTAATTTCTATACTTCACCAACACATAAAGAGGCTGCCACGGACCTACAGGTCTACGGCAGCCTCTTTATTTGGCATATATACTGATGTTTCACCTCAAGGTTCCATATCCCAGGGCATCCAGCTTGCCGGCAATCACCCGGTAGCCCCTGCCGTTCGGATGGATATGATCCAGGAACAGCAGCCCCCGCTCATTTCCGGCAAATTCATGATAAATGGAAGCAAACCCCACAACATAACTGCTGTAGCCGGCAGCATAGCGGTTGAACTGCCGCACCCAATCTGTAGCCGCATCCACCTGAGGATACGGATTATAGAGACCTACAATCCGGATAATGTAAGGACTTCGCGTACCCGCCTTCAGCTGTGCCAGAGTATTCATAATATCACTGAAATTCCGTTTGCATTCCCGGAGCGCTTTTTGCAGATATCCATTCAGCTCACCTGGCCTCCCCGCTGCGGCTTTGGCGGCCTTAATCAGATCATTGCCGCCAATAGAGACGGTGATGATCTCCGCATCCTTAACCGCAGAACGAAAGCCGCCATCTGTCTTGAGACGCTGCTCCAGCCCTGCTGTTGTCAGACCGTTCACTCCAAGATTCGCTGAAGCCACCGGAGTCTGCAGCCGCCCTTCCGCCATCCGGCGGTAGACGGGAACAAATCCGTTCCCGGGCAGAGCCCCGAATCCGGTCGTTAATGAATCTCCAATGGCCGTATATTGATAGACCATATCCTTCCCTCCCCGCTATAAGCTGCTTGCTTTCTTTAGCTTATGACTGCCTCGGGGATGTGGTAACGGCAGGGCAGCCTTAATAGGCCCGCAAAAGAAATCCTGCCCTTATGTCTCCGGAGGAAACGCATGGGCAGGATATATGAAACTACTATATTATTTCAGTGCAGCGAACGGACTGCTTCCGTCCGGCAGCAGCTCTTTGAAGCTGAAGATTACCTCCGGGAAGCCTGTAGCGTATGCAGTATACTCATATTGCTGGAAGAAGAGCACGGCTTTGCCCTCTTTCAGATAGAAGTATTTCTCTGTATTCAGGCCTGTGAATCCTCCCAGATAACCTCCGTTTGCTTTGATTTCAGTAGATACCTTGGCATTCAGCTGTTTCTTGTAGTTAGGATTAGCCTTGAACAAATCCCCCAGCAGCAGGCGTTTACCGTCTTTAAGTGAGAAGGTAAAGGCATTGCGGATAGTCGATCCATGTGCACCGCCGGTATATCCGTATTGATTCGTGATCAGACTGAGCACGCCGTCCTGATTATAAGTGACCACATAACCGCCTTCGAATTCATACGGACGGTCGTCCTCGGATTTAAGGGAGATTTGATCTTCGGCGTAAGCCGCGTATTTCTGAATCGTCTGTTTGATTGTATCATTGATTGCCTTCTCAGCCTCGCTACTTGCAAGACCGCTGACCTGTGGATAATCCAGCTTGATTGGTGCATCTTTATGGTCCTTAACATAGCTCTCAGTCTTTATAGTTACCGCATTTTGCGTTCTCTTCATCACATTGAGCCGTCCCGTAGCGGCACTCCAGTCACCCTTGTAGCCTAAGTAATCGCTGAGCAGGTCAAACGAAACATAGAAGCGGTTATCCATATTCTTCACTTCATATTCGCCGATAAAATAATTGTTCACTTTAATCGTAGTATAGTATTCAGTAACCGTCAGTTTAGTTTGTGTAGTACCTGTACCGATGGTATACGTCTTCTCTGCTTTATCATAAGATAGCGGCATCCCCAGCGCATCGCGCATAAACGTTACCGGAATCCATACCTTTCCGTCCTGGAAAAGCCCCTTCTGCGCTGCAATCTTGCCGTTTACCTTCAGTACTACTGGGGAGGATGCAGCCTTCACCTGAGCAGCTGCTGGAGCTGCCTGAGTTATACCTGCCGGTATTGCGGCTCCACCGAGCAGCATTCCCGCTGCAATCATTCCTGCGCCCCATTTACGGGCGTATTTCTTCGAAGTATCATTCATTTTCATTGTTGTTCTTCCCCTTCCGCTGGTGCGATGTATTATGACGTGATGTGTTCCCTCAGCTTCACTCTTCCTATTATAGGGATAAGAAGGTCGGCGGATGTTACAATGCGCTTTACAGTTTCTTAAGGATTGAAGAGTCTTTCTATCAACCTTATTACATTTATTTAAACAATTTGAGAGATTTCAACGAAAATTTCTCCTAAAAAAGGCGCCGCCCTGCCATAAACAGCAGAGCAAGCGCCTCTTCGCGGTCACTTTATTTCAATTCATAGGTTACGCTCAGCTGAGTGGTTACTTTAACTTCTCCGGGTTCAACGGAGCTTCCGGCAGCTGAATCATTCGCTGCTTTGGACATGGCGGCCTGTTCAACGAAGACAACCGGGTTATTCCCGTCGTCGTTCTGAATGACCGTTACCACCTGCCCGAGTCCGCGTTTCGCCGCTTTAGCAATCGCTGCCGCTTTTACATCTGCATTCTGCATTGCTTTTTCGATAACCTGTGCTTCAAAGGCTGATGGATCTTCGATCGCAAAGCTTGCATTGCCGATATTGTTCGCGCCTGCCGTCGATGCTGCATCCAGCAATTGTCCGACCTTAGTCAGATCACGGTAGGAAATCTTCAGCGTATGCTGGGCATTATAGCCTTTAACCTGCTGGCCTTCCTTTTCGCTATAGATGTAATTAGGCTGTACATAGAACTGCGTGCTCTGAATATCCTTGTCCGCAATTCCCCAGGTTGTTTTGAATAATGCAGTCAGCTTCGCAATCTTTGCCGCGGTACCCTTCTGCGCCTCTTGTGCAGTATCAGCCGTGGTAGTTACCCCGATGGAGAGATAGACGATATCCGGTTTGATCGCAAGTTCACCTTTACCGACTACGTTCACAATATTCTTCTGCACCTCATCGGCAGCGTAAGCCTTTTCAGGACCTTTTAGCACCCCGCTCAGCCCCATTCCTCCTATAATCAAGCTTCCTGCCAGCAGCACTGCTCCGATTGATTTGCCAAATTTCATCATGCTTGCCATCCCCTTTCGTTTCTTTAAGTTGTTGGTACCCTCTAGACGGACCAGCATGGCAAAAGTTGCATATCCTATGTACGTTATTTAATAATTTATTCCGTCTCTATCCAGAAACGCCGGATGACATTTCCGTCCTCCTCAATATATTCGCTATCCTCTACTCCGCCATTCTTGCGGATCGTCCGTTCCGATGCTGTATTGACGGCGTCGCAGACCACGAGTGCCTTCTCTATACCCAGTTCAGCAGCTTTCACGAGGGCCTGCTTCAGAAGTTCACTGGCATACCCCTGTTTGCGCTCCGAAGGGACCACGCCATAGCCGATATGCCCGCCTGTACGGAGTAACGCTTCCGTCAGCCGGTGTCTGATGTTCACGGCAGCCACCACCCGCTGATCCGTTGTCACCAGCCAGAAGGTTGAACTGCTCACCCATCCGTCTTTGATATTCACACCGCCGGCATGCTCACGCAGAGACTGAAGCATCCCGGCAAAGTCAGCAGGATCGATCTCGACTACCCAGGGAACGAATGATTCTCCGCTGGCCTTCCACTCTTCATAAAATGCCAGATAGGGCTCTCTGAGAGCTTCTGTAGGCTCCACTAATGTTACCTCACTGCCTTGGATCTGCATCTGTGTATCTCCCCTTACATAAATAATATGAAAAAAAGCCCCTAAGGGCTTTCGGTAAGACGTGTACCATTTATTGATTCTCGAGTTCTTCCTTACTTACAAGACTTGTCAAAGCGGTTACAGCTTGTTCCGCATCTGCGCCATCTGCGCTGATATAAATCTCCGTACCGGAACTGATCGCAAGGCTCATAATGCCCATGATACTTTTGGCGTTAACTTTTTTATCGTCTTTTTCCACGAAAATCTCCGACGAAAACTTATTAGCTTCTTGCACAAACAATGCTGCCGGCCGAGCATGGAGCCCCGTCTTCAACCGAACAACTACCGGGTGCTTTGTCATGAAACGCTTACCCCCTATTTGAGATCTGCCCAAAAATTTCACATTAATTTTATAATATTATATCATTATAACCTCTACCGCACTAGAAAAAAAATAATCAACTGCCCCGCACCTTGTCAGCCAGCTCATCAATTTTGCGCAAACGGTGGTTTACGCCTGATTTACTGACGGTGCCGCCCAGCATATCGCCAACTTCCTTCAGGTTGATATCCGGGTGTGCAAGTCTGATTTCCGCAACCTCACGCAGCTTATCCGGCAAGCTTTCCAGTCCCACCTCACGCTGCAGCAGCTTGATATTCTCAATCTGGCGTACCGCGGCGCTGATCGTTTTGTTAAGATTGGCCGTTTCGCAGTTGACGATCCGGTTAACGGAGTTACGCATATCGCGCATGATCCGTAC
The DNA here is from genome assembly GCF_037963255.1 of Paenibacillus sp. FSL H8-0259. Classification (NCBI taxonomy): domain Bacteria; kingdom Bacillati; phylum Bacillota; class Bacilli; order Caryophanales; family Paenibacillaceae; genus Paenibacillus; species Paenibacillus sp. FSL H8-0259. Next base: position 168,504 of record NZ_CP150147.1, on the reverse strand, counting down.
GTCCTCGAATTTGAACAGTGCCTGATGGGCTCCGATCAAACTTAAGAATTCAATAATCTTCTCGCCTTCCTTGATGTATAGGATGAAGCCTTTCTTGCGTTCTATGCAGCGGGCATTCAGGTGAAATTCACCAGCCAGCTCCACGAGCGCATTGCAGTGCTCCTCATACATCGAAGCGATTTCCAGGTGATACGAGGAACCCTCCGGATTATTCACTGAGCCGCCAGCCATGAAGGCCCCGCGCAGGTAAGCACGCTTGCAGCAGTTCTTGCCGACGATTTCATCATCGATCCCATCGGTGAAGATGAAGCCTTCCGAGACAATCCGCAGATCCTTCAGGATCTCCTGAACCCGGTTTGGGATTCTTACGATATAGACGTTATTCTTCTTCAAACGCATTTTTTTACGCACGAGCAGCTCGATATGGACCTGGTAATATTTCTTAAGTAAAGAATATACCCGCCTTGCAATCGCGGCGTTCTCCGTCGAAATGTCGAGAACAACCTTTTTGCTCGAAAGCTGCACCGAACCATTCATCCGGATCAGCGCTGACATTTCCGCTTTCTCACAGCAGGGCTGGCTCTCGACCATCGTCAGCTCTTTTTTGGTAAGGGCCGCAAAAGACAAGGGGCTCACCTCTTTCATGTTAACTCTTTCTGTCAATCCAATCCTGAACCAGCTGGAAAATATGGTGGCTAAGCTTATCTGTATCATGCCGCAAATAGGTTTTAAATAATACCAGTTTGTCGGCAATCACCTTATATCCGTTGCCGTCAACGACATCGCGGTCAAGCTGCACCGGACGCGCGCCTTTCTCGGCATATTTGATCTGTACCTGCTCCGGGATCTCTCCGTCGTTCACAATTACATAATCGAACAGATGCAGTCCGATATGGTCGTATACCGCCTGAAGATGATCACTGACTGTATAATTATCCGTTTCACCGGGCTGGGTCATTACATTGCATACAAATATTTTGATCGCATCCGAGGCCACGACAGCTTCAGCCAGCTTCGGCACCAGCAGATTCGGCAGAATGCTTGTATACAGACTGCCCGGACCGAGCAGAATGGCATCCGCATTCCGGATCGCTTCCAGCGCCTCCGGCAGAGGCTCCACATCGGCAGGCTCCAGGAACACACGTTTGATTATACCGCCGGCCTCCGGTATTTTGGATTCGCCGGTAATCAGGGTACCATCCGACATCTCGGCGTGCAGTACCACCGCTTCGCCTGCAGCGGGCAGCACCCGGCCGCGGACGGCGAAAAGGCGGCTAAGCTCTCTGACTGCCGTAACGAAATCCCCGGAGATGTCTGTCAGCGCTGCCAGAATGAGATTGCCCAGGCTGTGTCCGGCGAGGCCCTCTCCGGTACTGAAACGGTAGCGCATGATCTGCGCCATCAGAGGCTCCACATCGGCCATAGCCGTCAGTACGTTACGGATATCCCCCGGAGGCGGCATTTGCAGCTCACTGCGCAGAATCCCGGAGCTCCCCCCGTCATCTGCCACGGTTACGATAGCCGTAATATCCAGCGGCTTCTCCTTCAATCCCCGAAGCATAACAGACAGCCCGGTACCGCCGCCCATGACGACGATCTTCGGACGCTGCCCTTGTTCTTCAGTCACTACTCATCCCTTCTCTCGTCAATGCCGATCACGTTCGGAATCCCGATGGCTGATTGCTACCGATTCCGTCTCGCTTACCCCCAGCATTTTGCCCAGATACTCTGCAATGGCTACGGAACGGTGTTTGCCGCCTGTACAGCCGATGCCGATAATAATCTGGGATTTGCCTTCCTTGCGGTATTGCGGAATAAGAAATTGAAGCATGTCAAGCAGCTTGGTCAGGAACGTCTGCGTTTCAGGCCATTTCATCACATAGTCATACACATCGTTGTCTTGGCCTGTCTTGGGCCGCAGCTGATCCACATAATGCGGATTAGGCAGGAAGCGGACATCGAACACCAGGTCAGCATCAATCGGAATACCATACTTGAACCCAAACGAAGTAATGTTAACGGAGAGGGTGCTTTTCCCGAGATGGGAGAACCGTGACACAATTTTTTCTTTTAGCTGTGCCGGCTTCATGCTGCTGGTATCCAGACACAGGGTAGCTGAATTCTTGAGCTCCTCCAGCATTTGGCGCTCCATCCGGATACCGTCAAGCGGCATGCCCTTGGGAGCAAGCGGGTGGTGACGCCGGCTCTCTTTGTAGCGTTGCACAAGCACTGAATCTGTTGCATCCAGGAAAAGAATCTCAAAGCCTATGGTCGACTCGTCCTTGATATAGGCCAGAGACTCCGACAGAGCGGTGAAGAATTCCCGTCCCCTGAGGTCGATCACGAGCGCCACTTTGGCGATTTTGCCTTTGGACTGCTCAATCAGTTCGGCGAACTTCGGGATCAGCACTGGCGGAAGATTATCGACGCAGAAGAAGCCGAGATCCTCCAGGCTCTGCACTGCAATCGTCTTGCCTGCTCCCGACATGCCGGTAATGATGATCAGGGTGGCACGACCGGGCGATATTTGCTCGAATTCGGTCATTAGAGCGTCCCCTCCCTAAGGTTAGTATATGAATAATTCCTGCTCCTTAAGAACGCAGCAAAAGACCTGCCGCACCAATAATACCGGCATCATTGCCAAGCTCCGCAGGCACGATGGTAACACCAGTCTGCAGAGGTGCAGGTGTTAGCTTGGCGAATACACGGCGGACTTCATCAAACAGGATATCGCCGGCTTTGGATACGCCGCCGCCTACGATAAACACTTCCGGATTCAGTACCGCAGCCACCGCAGCCATCGATTTGCCCAGGTAGAATGCTGCACGGTTCACAATACGCAGAGCGACTTCATCGCCTGCCTTGGCAGCGTCAAAGACCTCCTTGGCCGCAATCTTCTCCACCGTGGACAGAGTGGTGCGGTCCCCGCGGGCCACTGCATCATTCGCCATGCGGATAATGCCAGTCGCAGAGGAAACGGTTTCCAAACAACCTATGTTCCCGCAGCCGCACTGGATAGCTTCCAGATCGGGAACTACTGTGATATGGCCAAGCTCTCCGGCCAGACCGGCAAAGCCCTGATACACCTTGCCATTGATAATAATTCCGCCGCCTACCCCTGTACCCAGCGTATAGCAGACGCAATTCTCAATGCCGCGTCCTGCACCGCTCCAAGCCTCGCCCAGCGCAGCCACATTGGCGTCATTGTCTATTTTGACAGGCTTGTTCAAACGACCTTCCAGAATGGAACGGATCGGCACATCTCTAAATCCTATGTTAGGCGCAAGGATGATGATTCCTTCACGAATATTCGTAAACCCGGCAAGCCCGGCTCCCACACCGGCAAGCTGTTCCCAGGAATACGGAGAGTCCTCCACAATCAGGCGCACATACTTCTCGATATTATCGATAACGGCATCGACGCCGTCTGCGGTCCCCGTTGGACCTTCGTAAGTGTGCAGCAGGCTTCCCTCGGCATTGCAGATTCCAACCTTAATCGTGGTTCCACCTAAATCCACGCCAACGTAGATATTTTCAGACATGTTACAAGCCACCTTTTTCTATGCTAAAATAGTTAATCCTACGTACCCACTATAATAGAAGCCTCCCCTGCGGTCAAGGAAAGGCGATACACCCGGGGCAATGTTCTTCAGGAAGCGGTATGGGATGTTTTGACATGCTCCATCCGCGGACAACCCGCCTAACAAAAAGACCTTCTCACCCGGCAGGCAAGAAAGTCCGAAAGTAATCTTCTATTGCCCTGGTCCCTGTAAATCTGCCATTATTCCGACAAAATACGCTTTTGCCCCTCTAAGGCACGGATCGGAGCAATATTCTGTGTGAACTCCAGCGTTCCCATATAGCGGCCGGTCTCATCACGTACTGCGAAGTAGCGGATATAGATGAATTTATCTTTGATGGCAATCCAGAAATCCTCAGCATCCTTAACGCCTGCCTTGAAATCTGCCAGCAGCTTCTCCACTACATGCACGCTTTGCGGCGGATGACAGTTCTGCACCGTACGGCCGATAACCGCCTTGGTCCGGGCGAAGATCCGTTCCTTGCCATGCGAGAAGTAGCGGACCACATCGTTCTCATCGATAAAGGTCAAATCCACCGGCAGATGATTCATCATCGTCTCGAGCTGATGGAGTGACAGCAGCCCGGTCTCAAAACGGATGAAGCCCTGCGGTGATGCAGCTTCTCCTTCCTCCTGACTCTGGGCACCCTCCGGTTCAGCGGCACGCTCCGGAATCCATTCCTGCTCCGGCGCGGTCAGGCAGAAGCCGATCTCATCGCTTTCGCGGGCGATTTTGACCCATTCGTCTTCAGTAAGCTTATCGAGCGCCATCGGCAGCAGAATATTCTCTTCTTTGAAGATCATCTCGTTGACTTCTTTAATGATCTCTTCCAGTGAAGCTGCAATCTGCTCAGACTCCCCGTTGTACGCGCTGAGTGCTTTCTTAGCTTCCTTAATCATATTACGGATCCCGTCATCCACGCCCCACATTACCTTGGTTGGACCATAAATGCCGTACTTCTCTAAGTAAGGAAACAGCAGATTTTCCTTGCGGCTGTAATGCTTGTCGAGGTCGAGCAGTAGGCTCAGATCCTCCAGCAGCTTGAAGATGATCTCTTCGCTGGCGTTCTTCTTGAACTTATCTGTGTGCAGCTCCAGCCGGAAGTTAACCAGCCGCTCAATCTCACGGTTCTCCAGCTTGAAGGTATGCACAGGATGCCCCGGCTGCTCTTCGGCCTTCGAGGAACGGTGAATTTGCTCAATTGAGCCTTTGAAGATGGCCGTATGAACGGAGCAAAGGCGCTGTACTTCCTCTACCGGAATGCCCTCCTCCGTCATCAGGGAATGCTCCATGGCAGATATCTCAGCTACAGTCACATCGCCTACCGCTTCGGCAAAACGCGCCTTAACTTCCTCTACACTTTTACCCGCATGCAGCTCCTTGATGATCTCCTTCAGCATAGCCTGGCGGCGCGTCTGCTCCGGTACATCCACTTCACGGTTATTAATCAGTTCGCTCATTATATTCTCTCCTTCTATTCAATAATCTCGAAGCCGTGCTGCTCAAAGGCCAGCCGAACGGTTTCCAGCTCTATTCTCTTTAATTTCATGCCTTTGGATAATGTCATGAACCTGCCTGCCGTCTGCAGCATTCCAGGCTTCGTTATATCATGGAAACCCAGACCGGCCATAATATCTACGGCTTCCGGGTGCCTGGTTACCAGCTCCAATATAGACTCATCTAGCTTCAACACTTTGCTCAAGATCTGCACACCTCACAATTGAGAATTCTTCTCAGCAACAGCTTAGCATAGGGCAGGGGGGTAAATTGTGATTACAGTCACTAAGTATAAAATTACCCCACAACATATTAGCTTTTAAGGAAAAAGCTGCCCGTACGCCTGTTACAGCATAGGGACAGCCATGTATGTTAAGAATTCACAGAATTCAAGGCTTCGGCTATGAAAAGCGTACATATAAAATTCCTTTGCAGGGTGCCGCCATTCCGGCCGATCAGCTTATGTAACCTGGCGCTTAATTCAATCTGCTCCGCTTCCTTCAGCCCGATGAACCCGTTGCAGGTCCGCAGGAAGTTAATGAAGCTATCCGCGTCATCCCTGCTGTCCCAAGGATACCGGTAGACCTCCGGGGCTCTGAAATTTCCGCTGCCGGACAGCTCTGCTACAGTTCGCTCCACTCTCTGTTCAATTACATCCCGCTTATTAAACCAGAATACCTCATACTCCGCACAGACCTCGGCAATCTCTTGCTCCATCTCACTGTCTCCCTGCAGATAAAAATTCCAAAAGAGCGCGAGCCGCCCTCCCGGCTTCAGCAGCCGCCCACATTTCTTGTAACCTTCCGGCTGCGGCACCCAATGAAAGGCTTGAGCGGAGAAGATCAGGTCGAAATCCTTCTCCGGCCCAGACCAGTGCTCGAATCTGGAGGTTACAAATCGCACGTTTTTATCCCTATGCTTCTGTCTTCCCAATTCCGCCAGTTGTGGGCCCGGTTCAATACATAGCAGCTCATACCCGCGGTCCAGGAATAATTCGGAGGCTTTACCGCTCCCGGCACCGATCTCAAGAATTCTGGACTCCTTAGTCAGAGAGGCTTCTTGTACAATCTGCTCAATCAGGGCGAATGGATAACTGGGTCTATACCTATCATAGTATTCAGCCGCTTGATTGAAACGTTCGCTTTCCTTGAGCCAGTCTTTGTTCCTCATTCGATTCACTCCCTATACTTGGATAATGCTATTTACGCCAACGGTTGTGCATGGTTTCACATAATAGGGAGAAGAATCTTGTGCTATTCGCGCATAAGAAAAGCTGCCCTCACGCCTTTTACAGCATGGGACAGCAGGGAAATAGCTATAGAAGACTTGCCTTTTTACAGCGACCTGCTCAATCTGTAGGAATTACGGATATCATGCGAAATCCGCATGCTGCAGAATTTAGGACCGCACATAGAGCAGAAATGAGCTTGCTTCGCCCCCTCCGCAGGAAGCGTCTCATCATGATACTCCAGCGCCCTTTCCGGGTCCAGAGAGAGATGGAACTGGTCTCGCCAGCGAAACTCGAACCGTGCCTTGGACAGCGCATTATCCCTGTCCTGTGCACCCGGATGCCCCTTGGCGAGGTCTGCGGCATGTGCAGCGATCTTGTAGGTAATGACTCCCTCGCGCACGTCATTCTTGTTAGGCAGACCTAAATGCTCCTTGGGTGTAACGTAACACAGCATAGCCGTCCCGAGCCAGCCGATCATCGCCGCCCCGATGGCTGAAGTGATATGATCATAACCGGGTGCAATATCGGTAGTGAGCGGACCCAGGGTGTAAAAAGGGGCTTCCCGGCAAATCTCGAGCTGCTTGTCCATATTCTCCTTAATCTTGTGCATCGGCACATGCCCCGGGCCCTCAACCATTACCTGAACATCGTGCTTCCAGGCCAGCGCTGTCAGCTCTCCCAGTGTCTCCAGCTCAGCGAATTGAGCTTCGTCATTGGCATCTGCTATAGAACCCGGACGAAGTCCGTCCCCCAGAGAGAAGGCCACATCATACGTCTTCATAATCTCACATATAGCTTCGAAGTGTGTGTACAGAAAGTTCTCCTGCTGATGGGCAAGGCACCAAGCGGCCATAATCGAGCCGCCCCGTGATACGATTCCCGTCATTCTTCCGGCAGTCAGCGGAATATAGCGCTGTAGCACCCCGGCATGAATGGTAAAGTAATCGACCCCCTGCTCCGCCTGCTCAATCAGCGTGTCGCGATAGAGCTCCCAGGTTAAATCCTCGGCTATGCCGTTCACCTTTTCGAGCGCCTGGTATAAGGGCACCGTGCCGACAGGCACAGGAGAATTGCGTATAATCCATTCACGGGTGGTATGAATCTTGGAGCCGGTGGAGAGGTCCATGATGGTGTCGGCCCCCCAGCGGGTTGCCCACCGCATCTTCTCCACTTCCTCTTCAATAGAAGAAGACACCGCAGAATTTCCGATGTTCGCATTGATCTTAACCAGGAAGTTACGGCCAATAATCATCGGCTCGCTCTCGGGATGATTGATGTTGGCCGGAATAATGGCCCGTCCGGCGGCCACCTCATCCCTTACGAATTCCGGCCGGGTATTCTCGCGGATCGCGATATACTCCATTTCCGAAGTAATGATCCCTTGCCGCGCATAATGCAGCTGGGTAACATTGTTGCCCGCATGTGCCCGCAGGGGACTCCGCTGCAGCCCTGGATAAGCCTCTGCGGGCGGCCCGCCCCTGCGGATTCCATTATCCTGCGGCTGCACAGCTCTTCCGGTGTATTCCTCCGAATCGCCACGCTCCGCAATCCAGCATAAACGGTGCGGCGGCAGCCCCCTCCGAATGTCAGCCTCTTGCGCAGCATCGGTGTAAATTCCGCTTGTGTCATAGACACGCAGCGGTTCGTTCTCCTCTTCCCCGGCAACGCCCTCGGTTCTGCTGAGGCTGATCTCCCGCATCGGAACCTGAATATCCGGGCGCGAGCCCTCTACATACACTTTGCGGCTTGCAGGAAATCGGGAAAGGTCCACCTCTTCGTTCTTCATCATTTCTGGCATTCTAATCTCCTCCTCTTCGCCCTATGAGCCAATCAGATAAGATTTCACGCAGCAGACTGAGCCGAAGAATCATGTATAGCACAAGGCATATGAATTCTTGCAAGTCAAAAAGCCGCTCCACCTGGAGCGGCTTTATCAAAGGAACAGCCCAATAAGACTGTATTCAAAAAAAGGTCCGACTCCACTTTCCTACGCTGGTATGATCCAGATCAGGTTCAAGGGTCCGGAAATTCACTTTTCCCGTCTCAGCCTATTCAGGCTCCCCTAGTGGGTATCTTATCTAATTAAATACATTCTACTGGTATAGGATTTTTTTGTAAACCCGTAAATAACAAGAACCTTCTCCGGTTATTTATCGAGCGATTCGCTCCAGTCATGCACCATCGTGCCTTCCAGGAACTTCTCGGCATCCATGGCGGCCATACAGCCGGTTCCGGCTGCCGATATGGCTTGACGGTAACGCGTATCCTGCACGTCGCCGCAAGCGAATACGCCGGGAATATTCGTCTCTGTGGTGCCCGGGTTAACCACTATATAGCCATTGGCATCGGTGTTAATCTGCCCGCCTAAGAAAGCGGTATTCGGTGTATGTCCGATAGCGACAAATACACCATCCGCTTCCACCAGCTCGGTAAGTCCCGTCTCATTGTTAAGGACGGTGATGCCCTTAACTCCGGTATCGCCGACGGTTACCTCAAGCGGCGTGCGGTTCAGTGCCCATGACACCTTGCTGTTGTCGCGTGCGCGGTCCTGCATGATCTTCGAAGCACGCAGCTCCGGACGGCGGTGCACCAGCGTTACGCTGGAAGCAAAGCGGGTCAGGAAGCTGGCTTCCTCCATCGCGGAATCGCCGCCGCCGACCACGACAATTTTTTTGTTACGGAAAAAGAATCCGTCACAGGTCGCACAGGTGCTGACCCCGCGTCCTACATTCTCCTGCTCGCCCGGGATACCCAGGTATCTGGCGGAGGCGCCGGTCGAAATAATGACCGACTCCGCTTCCAGTACACCCATTCCGTCTACAGTCACCTTGAACGGACGCTGTGAGAAGTCAACCGACTCCACCCAGCCATTCTTGAATTCAGCGCCGAAGCGTTCGGCCTGCTTACGCATGTTGTCCATCAGATCAGGACCCAGAATTCCTTCAGGGAAGCCTGGAAAGTTCTCCACTTCTGTCGTCGTTGTCAGCTGTCCTCCCGGCTGCAAGCCTTCAATTACGAGCGGGCTCAGGTTCGCGCGCGCCAGATAAATCGCGGCAGTCAGCCCGGCCGGGCCTGTTCCGATTACAATCGTTTTGTACATTACATTGGCCTCCTTACAAGTAGGTTTGTATTTACAAGTGGAAACGGCTTTATCGTCCTTTTATTAAGACGGTACCGTTTCAGCGAGAAATATAAGGATAAGTTATCGTGAGAAACGTATAGATTCTTATATTTGAAAAAAGGGTTCAAATATTGTTGGTGGACGGCGACAAGCCGTCCGTTCCCGGCAGCATGCCCTGGGTATCGCATTCACTGTCGATCCGCCGTGCATAGCGGCTTACCATGGAGACCGAGACGCCGTAACGCTGTGCCGCCTCGCGGAAGGTGACCGGACGCCCGTGCAGCCTGGCAGTCAGATACTCCAGTGCCGCACACCAGCCGCCGTCATTGCGGAATAACGGTACATCCGGATACAGGCTGCCGATGAACTGCTTCCAGATAAACTCTGCATCCTTCTTCTGCACAGCATCATATCTCCGGTCCATCATGGCCACCGTATGATCGATAATCCGCTGCCAGTCTTCCTTCCATTCAGCCGGGCCCTTGGGGCTGGAAGCCGCTTGCAACGGCTCTTCCTCAGGAGCTGCAGCTTCTTCCAGATTCTCTCCAATCAGCCGCTGCAGGCTGAACAGCGCCGCCTCCTGCAGCCGGTCCTCCTGGAGCGGCTGATGCTCCAGAACTCCGCGCAGTACCTCGGACATCTCCTCATCCTCAATCCAGCGCAGGGCTTCGGTCACCTGCAGCTTCGTGGAGGAATCGCCGTAGCGCAGCGCCCAGAAGAACGAGGCTCGCAGCAGCGGATTGTTCCGTACTTCTTCAGTGAACTTGCCTGTATTCCCCTTCCACTGCTTAAGCTGCTCCTGGAAAGGCAATTGGTAATTATAGCTGACAGCAGGCATGGGTCTGTCTTCTCCCCGGGCTTGCTGGAGCTGGGACAGGAAGAATGCCGGCACGGCAGACTCAGGGTCCAGCTTCGCAGCCTGTCTCCAGCAGCGTAGCGCTTCAGTGTAGAGGCCGCTGTTGCTGGCCGCTGCTGCGCAGTAATGATACAGGCCGGCGTCTCCGGCGACCTCTTCATCCTTCAGCAGACGCCGGAAGTGGCTGTATGCTGCAGTATGTCTGCCCAGGATGCCCATCGTCGTGGCCATTTTGAATACATGCTCCTGATGAAAAGGCACAGTGGCTTCAAGCATGCCCAGCAGAGAATCCAGCTGCTCCTTGTCACCTGCATACTGCAGGAAGATCGCCATATTGCAGAGCGCATGCAGATTACCGGGGTCCTGCTTCAGCACCTCGTTCAGGCATTCCTTCGCTTTGGCAAACCGGCCCATATAGAAATAAGCGAGGGCCAGGTTATTATGCGCAGCCAGAAAGTCCGGCGAGATCGCAATGATCTCTTCCAGCAGCTCTACGGCCTGGGGAAACTTGCCCTCCTCCAGCAGACTGCGGGCCCGGTCATGCTCGACCACACCCTCACGGCTGCGGATCCGCACAAGCGGAGCAGGACGGTTCAGCTCATATTGCAGCAGCTCCATCAGCTCTTCGGATTCGGCCATGAACTCGCCGCTGGCATCCTCCTCCAGATACGTGACCAGCGAACGCTCCGCCTCTTCAAAGCTTTCCATATTGGCGTAATTATTAGCCATATAGAAATGACATTCGGTCATTGCGGGATCAATCTTCTCCAGTACATGGGTCAGAATCTCATTAGATGCTGTGTAATTACCCATCTCAGATAATATACCCGCCATGTTGCAATGATTCACCGGATTATCCGGCTCATATTCAACAGCTTTGCGAAAATTCTTTAATGCCTTATCATATTGAAAGCGGTCAAGCGACCGTACGGCTCTTTCAAAGAAAAAATTGGCATCCAGAGTGACCGGAATCACATTACCGCTGTCCGTATCATTCTCTGAAGTTTTCTCAATCATGGAAGCAAGGCACCTCCCTTTGTAAGCTTCCCTAGCCTAACGAAAAATAGGAGAGCGGCATCAAATATATACCCATACTCCCTGTCTTAAGTGTTCTTTTCGTTTCCATTTATGGACTTGGCTGTCTTCTTCACACAGTATACCACATGTGGTAGTGAGATTCTCAACCGGGGAGGAGAGTTAAGGGGAGGAAAAAGCTTGAAAAGTTGCTGCTGCAGCATAACTGTAAAAAGAAACGCAGGGACTATATCCCCGCGTCTCTAAATAGCTTGTCTATGGAACCGCCTTCGATGATAATACGTGTGGCTTCTGCCAGCATAGGTGCAACAGAGAGCACCGAGAATCTGCTGGAGTGCTCATCCGGCAGCGCAATAGAATCCGTGACGACAATTTCGTCGATATTGGGATGATCCATCCGCTCCAGCGCATCTCCGGAGAACAGCCCGTGCGTGGCACAGACGATGCTGTTCCGGGCCCCGCGCTCCTTCAGCCCTTCTACCACATTGACGATCGTGGTCCCCGTATCAATAAGATCCTCAATAATAATCGGCGTTCTTCCCTCAACGTCTCCGATGACATGGGTAATCACCGATTCGTTATGAGCCGGACGTTTCTTGATCATGATGGCAAACGGAGAGTCCAGCCGGCTGGCCAGCTTCTCAGCCATGGAGGCGCGGCCTGCATCGGGTGATACGACTACCAGATCGGAGAGGCCTTTGATCTTCAAATAGCCGCTGATCAGATCAAGCGCAGTCAGATGATCCACGGGAATGTTGAAGAAACCCTGGATAGCCGCTGCATGCAGGTCAATAGTTATCACGCGGGTAGCTCCTGCAGTGGTCAGCACATCGGCAACCATTTTGGCTGAGATCGGCTCACGCGGCGCAGATTTGCGCTCCTGCCGGGCATACCCGTAATAAGGAACGATAATATTCACTGTTCTTGCCGATGCGCGTTTGGCAGCGTCGATCATAACCAGCAATTCTACAAACAGCTCGTTAATCGGATGAGCCAGGGATTGCACCAAAAATACGTCGCAGTTCCGGATGCTCTCTTCATAATGCACATATATCTCGCCGCTCTTGAAACGTGTCAGCTTAATCAGGCCCAGCGGTGCGCCAAGGCGCTCCGCAATATCAGCGGCCAGCTTCGGATTCGACGAACCGGAAAAAATACGTAATTGATGATGCATAGTACCCTCCTGGGATTATAATTTAAACTTCGAACGCAAGTGGAAACGGCTTTGCCGTCCTTGTATGGACGGTACCGTTTCAGCGAGAAATAGAAGGATAATATATAGCGCGAAGCCTATACATTCTTATATTTGGACGGATGTGCGGCGGCGTCCTTCGAACACAGCCAGTTCACGGAAGCCCGTGCGCCACAGCATTTCCCGCGCCTCCTGTAAGCCGTCTCCCAGCTTCAGAGGGTCATGGGCGTCTGAGCCCACGGTGAGCGGAATGCCCAGGGCATACGCCTGCTGAAGCACATGCTCAGCCGGGAACATTTCGGCGCAAGGCTTAGTGAGTCCCGAAGCATTCAGCTCCATCGCGATTCCGCTGCCGGATATAACCTTGAGCGTCTCAAGCTCCAGTGCTCTGGCCTCGGCTCTTCCTTCCGGAGTCTGCGGCCCGTAACCGAACCTTTTGATGACATCCATATGTCCTATAATATCATATAATCCCGATAACGCCGACTTCTGCACTGCATCATAATATCGGCGGTAGACGCTCATCACGTCCTGGCCTTCCCAGCCATGGGTCTGCCGGTGGTCCGTAATATCCCATTCTCCGAGAAAATGCACCGACCCGATCAGATAGTCCCACGGATAGGGTGCTAAAAGCTCGCGGATCTGCTCTTCATATCCCTCGATATAATCCGCTTCAAGCCCCACCCGCAGCTCAATCGTTCCGCGGTAGCGCTCCTTCAGCGTAAGACATTCCTCCACATAACGCGGAAGCTCCGCAAGCGGCATAGCCATCTCGGGATAATAGTGCTCCGGATCTACATGGATAAGCGGCAGATGATCGGACAGTCCAAGCTGCTGCAGCCCGAGCGCTATGCCGCGCTGCACATACTCTTCAAGCTTCCCTACGGCATGGCCGCAGCGCTCATGGTGGGTATGGTAATCAATACGCATGCTGAACCTTCCTCCTAGTCCCGGCGAGGCCGTTCATGGCGGGCACTCAGCTCTTCCAGAATCTCATCCAGCGGAAGCTTCCGCTCCTGCAGCAGGACCAGTAAATGATAGATCAGATCGCTGACTTCAAGGCGAAGCTCGGCATTATCTTTATTTTTGGCGGCGATAATGGTTTCGGAGGCTTCTTCGCCGACCTTCTTGAGAATCTTGTCGACGCCCTTATCAAACAGATAAGTAGTGTACGCCCCTTCCGGACGGTTCACTTCCCGCTCGGCAATTACGCGCTCCAGCTCACCCAGTACAGCAAAGCGGTCATGGCCTGCTGCTGCCGAGTTAACTGTACCCCCAGCTGCTTCAGCTGTTGCCGGTGCATCGAGGGGAATCTCGCGGAAGAAGCAGCTGTTCTCACCCGTATGGCAGGCCGGTCCTTCCGGCACAACTTTCACCAGTAGCGTATCGCTGTCACAATCGTAATGGATGGAGGTGATGGCCTGGGTATTGCCGGAGGTTCCGCCCTTATGCCAGAGCTCACTACGCGAACGGCTCCAGAACCAGGTCTGGCCGCTCTCAAGAGACAGCCGTAGTGACTCCGGATTCATATAGGCGAACATTAATACTTCCAGGGTACGGGCATCCTGCACCACTGCCGGCAGCAGGCCAGCTTCATTCCAGCGGATGCCTGACAATGCCTCCTGCTGGCTCTGCGCTATATCTTTCTTGTCCTCGCTCATCGGATCTCTACCCCTCTTTGCTTCAGATCAGCCTTCAAATCATGAATGGCAATCTCTTTATAGTGAAAAATAGTTGCCGCAAGTCCGGCATCTGCCTTGCCTGCGGTAAATACATCATAGAAATGATCAATTCTTCCCGCACCGCCGGAAGCAATTACAGGAATGCTCAGCAGATCGCAGACTGCTGCCGTCAGCTTCAGATCGAAGCCGTCCTTGGTGCCGTCGGCATCCATGCTTGTAAGCAGGATCTCGCCGGCTCCCAGCCGCTCAGCTTCCTTGGCCCAGGTAAGCGCCCGGATACCGGTAGGCGTACGGCCGCCGTGAGTGTACACTTCCCACTCGCCCCAAGCCTCATTATATTTGGCATCCATCGCCACCACAATGCACTGGGAGCCGAAGTGGCGGGCGCCTTCAAGAATCAGCTGCGGATTATTGACAGCTGCCGTATTAATGCCGATCTTGTCTGCACCGGCACGCAGGATCCGCTTCATGTCCTCAGGTGTCGAAATCCCGCCGCCCACCGTGAATGGAATAGCAATCTCCCCGGCAGTCTGCCGCACGACCTCGACCATGGTCGCCCGGCCTTCCACCGATGCGGAGATATCCAGAAATACCAGCTCATCTGCACCTTCGCTATCATATAAAGCCGCCAGCTCCACCGGATCTCCGGCATCGCGCAGATTTACGAAATTAACGCCTTTTACCACCCGCCCGTCCTTCACATCCAGACAGGGGATAATCCGTTTGGCTAACATCCAAGACCCCTCCTTCACAGGCTAACAAAAGTAATTACTAAGCCCGTAACCCCTACGCCTTACCCAGCGCCTGCAGGGCTTCAGCCAGATCAATATTGCCGGTGTAGAGCGCCTTGCCGACAATCGCTCCACCGATCCCGCTGCCGCTATGTACGCTCAGACGCAGCAGATCGTCCAGGCTGGTAACACCGCCGGAGGCGATTACGGTTTTGCCGCTCGCCCCGGCCATGGACAGAATACCCTCCACGTTCGGACCCTGCATCATCCCGTCACGGGAGATATCTGTGTAGATGAAGGTCTCTGCACCCTTGGCTGCCAGCTCCTTGGCCAGATCCTCTGCGCGCACCTCGGAGGTATTAAGCCACCCATGCGTAGCCACATAGCCGTTACGGGCGTCAATACCGATCGCTACCTTATCGCCATACTTCGCGAGAACCGCCTCTGTAAAAGCATAATCATTGATCGCCGCCGTTCCAATAATGACCCGGCTGATGCCAAGACCCAGCAGCTTCTCCACATCCGCAAGCGTGCGGAGACCGCCGCCGACCTGAACCGGAACATTGGCATTCCTGGCAATGGCTCCGATGATGGCATCATTAACGGGATGCCCGGCCTTGGCGCCGTCCAGATCGACCAGATGGATAAACTGTCCGCCCTGCTCTTCCCAAGACTTGGCCACCTGAACCGGGCTGTCGTTATAAATAGTTTCCTGGCTGTAATCCCCCTGCTGCAACCGGACACATTTGCCGTCCCGGATATCAATTGCCGGATATACGATAAAAGAAGACATGTAGCGCTCCCCGCTTTCATTACAATTTGCAATATAGTTATTCAGGCTTCACGCCTGCTCTCTTCGAAGCCGCAGGAAATTCCCCAGCAGCTTGATGCCAAGCTCGCCGCTTTTCTCAGGGTGAAACTGCATGCCGTACACATTGTTCCGCCCGACTACAGCCGTTACCGGATGTCCATAATCCGTGACCGCCAGCAGGTCGCTGTCGCTACCCGCAAGTACATGATAGGAATGGACGAAGTAGACATGCCCTTCCTCAAGGCCGGTCAGAAGCGGACTCGCCGGCTGGAGGAAGCCCAGCCTGTTCCAGCCCATATGCGGCACCTTGTAGCCGTCACGGGGTGCGAAGCGTACCACCGAGCCCGGCAGAAGATCCAGCCCCTTATGCTCGCCATGCTCCTCGCTGCTGCTGAACAGCAGCTGCATACCGAGGCATATGCCCAGCAGCGGCAGTCCCGCTTCAGCTGCAGCCTTAACTACAACATCCATTCCGCTCGCCCGCAGATGCTCCATCGCATCGCCGAATGCACCGACACCCGGCAGGATCACGCTGTCTGCCGCCAGAATCTCACCGGCATCTGCCGTCACCAGACTCGTATACCCCAGGCGTTCCACCGCCTTGCTGACACTGTGCAGGTTGCCCATGCCGTAATCGACGATTGCAACGGTCATGCTACAGCACTCCCTTCGTTGAAGGCACACCCTTCACCCGGGGGTCCACTTGTGTCGCTTCATCCAGCGCCCGTCCCAGTGCCTTGAAGACCGCTTCAATCATGTGATGGGTGTTGGAGCCGTAATGCACAATGACATGCAGCGTAATTCTCGCTTCCAGCGCAAATTTCCAGAGGAATTCGTGAACCAGCTCCGTAGAGAAGCTGCCTACCTGCTGCGAAGGATACGTTGCCCGGTATTCAAAATGCGGCCGGTTGCTGATATCAATCACTACCTGAGCCAGTGCCTCATCCATGGGGATGAAGACACTCGCATAACGCTTGATGCCTTTTTTGTCGCCAAGCGCTTCCCGCAGCGCCTGTCCCAGACAGATACCGATATCCTCAACCGTGTGGTGGTCATCGATATCGATGTCGCCCCGCGCCTGTACGCTCAGATCAAACTGTCCATGCTTGGTGAATAGATCCAGCATATGATTCAGAAAAGGCACATCGGTCTCCAGCTCGGAAACTCCGCTGCCGTCCACAGCAAAGGTCAACGCGATGTCCGTTTCGTTGGTTGTACGGCTAAGTCCGGCCTTGCGCAGCGCCACTTCATTATTATTGTTCTCCATTTCCGTCTCCACCTTTCGCTTCGTTCTCCAGCCGGATTTCTATTGCGCGGGCATGGCCTTCCAGGCCCTCACGCCGGGCGAGCTCCATAATCGCCGCCCCGTCCCGCAGCAGTGCTTCCTTGCTGTAATAGATCAGGCTGGATTTCTTAATGAAATCATCCACGTCCACAGGCGAGGAGAACCTTGCTGTGCCGTTGGTCGGTATAATATGGTTCGGTCCGGCGAAGTAATCGCCGACCGGCTCCGAGCTGTACGGACCCAGGAAGATTGCCCCGGCGTTCTCAATCGCGCCGGTCAATGCCATCGGGTCGGCCACTACAATCTCCAGATGCTCCGGCGCCAGCCGGTTCACAATGGAGATGCCCTCCTCGAGCGATTCCACGACGATAATCGCGCCGTAGTTCTCTACCGAGGCCCGCGCGATAGCTTCGCGCGGCAACGTCTGCAGCTGCCGTTCTACTTCGGCAGCAACGGCCTCCGCGAGACGCTGCGACGGCGTCACAAGGATCGCCGAGGCCATCTCGTCGTGCTCGGCCTGCGAGAGCAGGTCGGCCGCGACGTAGGCGGCCTCGGCGGTATCGTCGGCGAGCACGACGATCTCGCTCGGTCCGGCGATGCTGTCGATATCGACAGCGCCGTAGACCTCGCGTTTGGCCAGGGCCACGTAGATGTTCCCTGGCCCGCAGATCTTATCGACCGGCACGATCGATTCCGTGCCGAAGGCCAGGGCGGCGATCGCCTGCGCGCCGCCTACGCGGTATATCTCGTTTACGCCTGCCTCAGCGGCGGCAACGAGAATATAGGGATCGATGCCTTCGAAGCCGCCCGTCGAAGGCGGTGTAACCATCACGATCTCCGGCACGCCAGCGATCTGTGCCGGAATAACGTTCATCAGCACCGAGGAAGGATACGCTGCCTTGCCCCCGGGAACATAGACGCCCACCCGCTTCAGCGGGCGGATGATCTGTCCGAGGATCGTGCCGTCCGGCTGCAGATCCATCCAGGAATTGCGCTTCTGCCGCGCATGGAACGCACGGATATTGACGGCTGCCGCCCGGATTGCCGTCACGAAGGACTCCTCTACCCGGCCATAGGCGGCCTCTAGCTCCTCCTGCGTTACCCGCAGCTGCGCAGGCGTCAGCACTGCGCCGTCGAAGCGCTCCGTATACCGGAGCAATGCCGCATCACCTTCCTGTTTGATACCGGCCACGATTTCACGTACCGCCTTGTTCTGCTCCGGCGTGCCGTATTCCACTTCACGCTGCAGCTTAAACTCCTTACTGGACTGGACCTTCACCGCTGCTTCCCCCCTGAACTTTCTATTTACTAGCTAGGCTCAGCCGTAACTACGGATAATGTTTGGACTTCCGCTCCTACAGTTCCAAACTTCCCCTTCGTCACTTCTATCCTTTTTTCATCTCTTAAAGTTTAATCTGTATAGCTTATTTAATCTGCAGCTCCGGGCCTGCAATCACGGCCTGCAGGCGGTCACACAGCTGCTGGATTTCCTCATTCTTCATCCGGTAGCTTACCCGGTTGGCCACCAGGCGGCTGGTAATTTCGAAGATACTGGTCATTTCCACCAGCCCGTTATCCTTCAGGGTCTGGCCGGTCTCCACCATATCCACGATCCGGTCAGCCAGTCCAATCAGCGGCGCCAGCTCAATCGAGCCGTTCAGCTTCACAACCTCGACCTGCTGGCCCTGCTCACGGAAGTACCGTGAGGCCACGTTCGGATATTTGGTCGCTACCCGCTGCTGGATGCCCGGCTGCCAGTTCGGGAGTCCGATAATCGACATCCGGCAGCGGGCGATTCCCAGATCAAGCAGTTCGTACACATCACGGTTTTCTTCCAGCAGTACATCTTTGCCGACAATACCGATATCCGCTACACCATACTCTACATATGTAGGCACATCTACCGGCTTGGCAAGAATAAACTCCATTCCGGCTTCCGGCAGTGAAATCACCAGCTTGCGTGATTCTTCCCCGTCCGGAGGAATCGGCAGTCCCGCCTTGCGGAACAGCTCTGCGGCTTTGTTGTAAATCCGGCCTTTCGGCATGGCTACCTTAAGAATCTGTGCCATTCATACCCGCCTCCATTTCAATTTCCGCTACATACTTGCAGGGATTACTTGAGTTCACATGTTCCTTCATTTCACGTATTGTCACCTATTGCTTCATTCCACATTTATGAGCTCAGCCATGCTCGCTGATAAAAGACACAAACGTATAAATCTCTCCGTAACGTTCACCCTCTGCCTCTACGGTATCCGTATCCAGGCGCTTCACAACCTTCAGCTCTTCCGGGCCTGCCGCCAGCCGGGTTACCACAGCGTGGCCCTCATTCCGCAGCCGGGCCGCCTCAGCAAGACCTTCCTGACGCCGCAGGGCATCGTACTGGACCAGTACCGGCAGTTCTTCCTCTTCGGTCACTCCGGATACACCATCCAGAATGCGGTTGGTCTTCAGTGAGAAGCCTGTCGACGGAATCGGGCGTCCAAACTGCTGAAGCAGATTGTCGTACCTTCCGCCGCTGCACACCGGGAAGCCCAGCTCCGAAGCATAACCTTCAAACGTCATGCCCGTATAATAGGAGAAATCACCGATCATCGTCAGATCAATCAGCACATGCTGAGAGACGCCGTATGCGACAAGCACCTCCCATACCTTGCATAAATGCTCAATGGAAGCGCGTGCCAGCGGATGGCTGCTGAGCTCCAGCGCCTGTCCGCAGATTTCCTTGCCTCCCCGCAGCCGCAGCAGTCCGTCCAGTTCCTTCTTCTGGGCTTCCGGCAGTTCCAGGCGGCGCAGCGTCTCCCGGAAAGCGACATAATCACGGCCCAGCAGATGACTCTTCAGCTCTTCCTGGGCCTGCGGGAGGCCGGATACCGCTTCCTGGAACAGACCGTCGAGGAAGCCTACATGCCCTATCGCAATTTTAAAAGATTTCACTCCCGCGGCCTCCAGCGAGGCAATTGCCAGTGCAACGACCTCAGCATCCGCCTCTGGTGAATCATCTCCGACAAGCTCCACTCCGGTCTGGAAGAATTCTGCTTCCCGGCCGGCCTCCTCTTCGATAGCACGGAAGACATTGGCATGATAGGACAGGCGCAGCGGCAGCGGTTCGTCCTTCAATAAGGAGGAGACTACGCGGGCAACGGGCGCTGTCATTTCTGAACGCAGCACGAGTGCCTGACCGCGGTTATTCAGTAATTTATACAACTTCTGGTCTGACGTGGAACTGGCCACACCGACCGTATCGTAATATTCAAGGGTGGGGGTAATCATCTGGCGGTAGCCCCAGCGGCTCATGCAGTGCAGCACATCGTTCTCAATCTTGCGCAGCTTCGTTACCGCACGCGGGAGATAATCCCGTACGCCGGCAGGCTTTTCGAATCCCTTTGGTTTGGACATCTTCACTTTTCACCTCATCAGATATCATAAGAAGCATCTTAAATCGCTTTAATATGGTAAAGTGGTAGTAAACTAAAGCAGTGGTAATATCGTATCACGGACTATCCTTTTGCGTCAACAATCTCCTTCTATACCCGCCGGTTTCGGAAGCTTGGACTATATATGTTAAGCAGCGCCTATCCATCCTCTCTTTGCCACCGTGATTACCTGCGAATATAATAAGCTGTAGAACATGAACTTCAGAATGTTTCATACGAAATATATAATATAATTGTACTTTATTTCCTGCATTAAGTATTCCCGGTATCTATTTCAGAGCAGAAAGAAGGACTGACGGCTTGAGTACATCCTATATGATCGGCGTTGATATTGGAACCACCAGCACCAAGGCTGTCCTCTTCGAGGAGAACGGAACAATCGTCACACAGAGCAACCAGGGCTATCCGCTGCATCAGCCTTCCCCTTCTGTAGCAGAACAGGACCCTGGTCAGATTCTGCAGGCTGTCCTGCACACTATCTCTTCAGTCATGCAGGACAGCCACGTCCCTCCTGGACAGGTTCTGCTTGTCTCCTTCAGCTCGGCCATGCACAGCGTGATTGCTGTAGATTCTTCCGGCAAACCGCTTACCGCCTGCATCACCTGGGCCGATAACCGGAGCAGTGCAGCTGCCCGGCGGCTGAAGAATGAACTGCACGGGCATGAGCTGTATATGCGGACAGGAACACCCGTCCATCCGATGTCTCCAATTACCAAGCTGATGTGGCTCGGTGAGGAGCATCCGGAGCTGTTCAGCCAGACCCATAAATTCATCTCCATTAAAGAATATATCTTCTTCAAGCTGTTCGGCAAATATGTAATTGATCACTCCATTGCCTCTTCTACAGGTATGTTCAATCTGGAGAAGCTTGACTGGGACGCTGAGGCGCTCCGTATCGCCGGAATTACTCCAGAACGTCTATCAAGACCGGTGCCCACCACGCAGATCCTGCAGGGGCTGCTTCCGGGACTTCCGGAAGAGCTTGGACTTCTGGCCGCCACACCGTTTGTCGTAGGCGCCAGTGATGGTGTCCTGTCCAATCTGGGGGTCGGTGCCATAGAGCCGGGGGTTATTGCCGCGACTATAGGAACCAGCGGTGCCATCCGCACCGTGGTCGACCGGCCGCTGACCGACCCGAAAGGGCGGACCTTCTGCTATGCACTAACGGACAAGCACTGGGTTATTGGCGGACCCGTGAATAATGGCGGCATGCTGTTCCGCTGGGTGCGTGATGAGTTCGCCGCCTCTGAGGTAGAGACCGCGAAGCGCCTCGGTATTGATCCTTATGAGGTTCTAACCCGGATCGCCGAGCAGGTACCGCCAGGCAGCAATGGCCTGCTCTTTCATCCCTATCTGACCGGTGAGCGTGCCCCGCTGTGGAACCCCGATGCGCGCGGCTCCTTCTTCGGACTGAGCATGAATCACCGCAAAGAGCATATGATCCGCTCTGTGCTGGAGGGTGTCATCTTCAATATGTATACCGTCCTGCTCGCTATGGAGGAAATTATCGGCCAGCCGGGCAGAATCCTGGCTACCGGCGGCTTCGCCCGCTCCGCTCTATGGCGGCAGATGATGGCGGACATATTTGATCAGGAGGTGGTAGTCCCTGAGAGCTTCGAGAGCTCCTGTCTTGGCGCCGTTGTCCTCGGGCTGTACGCCATCGGCCGGATCGATTCCTTCGATTCCGTATTCGGCATGATTGGCTCGACCCACCGCCATGAACCCGACCAGGCACATGCCAAAGTCTATAAGCAGCTGCTGCCCATCTATATCTCCGTATACCGCAGCCTCGAAGGCCAATATCAGGCGATTGCCGATTTCCAGCGCGAACAGGCCGGAGAGTAGTCTGCAATCCTGCCAATATATGAATAAAAGCGCCAACTGGCCCGCATCTGCGGCCAGTCGGCGCTTTTATCATTCTGGATTTGAAGTCCCCTTCATTACTGCATTTCAAGGCACCCAGCTACACTGTTGCTTTAGGCGCCCGCTTAACCTTCTGCGGCCCAGAGCCAAAGAGTACCCATGCCGGCTTCACATAACGGAAGACGAGGGCGACGACCAGCCAGGAGCCGGCGAAGGCTACCAGCCAGCCCCCGGCAATGGCAGCCGTGTAGGCAAGTGATCCGCCGTGCAGCGGCAGCTTTCTATAGAAGAAGAGCAGCGCCGGATGCAGCAGATATATCCCGAAGGAACAGGCGCCGGCAGAGATCAGCAATCTTGCCAGCAGGCTTCGCCCCGCTCCGTACAGCAGGAAGGACAGCTGGAACAGCACAAGACAAGAGAGCAGCGCATGAAGATTGGAGAAGCCTTCATACCATAGACTGTTGATGACCGTCTTCTTCGTATAATTGTTGAACCACAGCTCCACATGAACGATTCCTGCAGTGGCCCATATGAACCACAGCACAATCCAGCTTGCCCCCTTACCGGAGCGCCACCCTTCGCGTGTAGGAATCAGCCACTTTTTCAAAGAGCTGTAATATACCGCAATCGCTGCACCGAGCAGGAAATAAGAGAAGTACGTAATTGCAAGACTGCCCTTGGACAGCTGCCAGTATCCGTGATTAGCCATATATTTGTTCAGCAGCACGAATCCCCACTGTAAGGCCAGTCCGATGAGCGGTGCCCACACCGCCAGACGGCGGACCTTCTGCAGACACCAGAGCATGAGCGGGAACAGTACATAGAACTGAATTATGATAATAATATAGTACAGATGGGTATACGCCGTACCGGTCCACAGATATTTGCCGAATTTGGCCGCCTGCTCATTAAGAGGCATGCCCCATGTATGCCCGGCAGTCATTTTCAATATAAAGTACAGCACCGAGAAAACAAGATAAGGCACAATAATATAAATCAGCCTTCGGCTATAGAATTTCGCGAGAGTCTTCCCGCCAAGCGGACGGTCAATATAATTGTAGAACAGCACGAACCCGCTTAGGAATACAAACGAAGGTACAGCGAACTGGCTGAACTTGTTTATGAACAGAAACGGATGAAACAAAGAGGTATCCAGTGTTTCCGCCAGTGTCCGCGAAGTGGCGTGAATTGCTATGACCGCAATAATCGCTATCGCCCGGAATACATCAAGCTGCGGTATTCTTTCCTTTTGAGCCATTATCTTCCCTCCTGCCTAGACCCTCATCCCTGATGCCTGGGTTGGGGTCTGTTGAACTCTCATGATTTACTGATATCTTTACCTTCGAGCACTCTATTGGTGCTCCCGTGCACAGGCTTGTCCTTCACCGTAGGGGCAAGTGAACGCGGTACACTCCCGAATGCCACCCAGGACAGGCGGATGCGGCGGAACGCAAACTGCACAAGCATCCAGCTTCCTGCCAGCGCCGCAGCCAATCCCCCGTAAATATAGAATACATAGGTTAATGAATCTGTAGGAATTCCCGTTCCGAATCTTCTATACACTGCAAGCAGCAGAGGATGGATCAGATACACCGCAAATGAAACCTCACCCAGCCGGGTCAAAATAGCAACGATCACCTTCGGTGCCCTGCGGTAGATAAGAAAGGTGGCATACAGCAGCACCAGCGCTGACAGCATCGTATGTACATTCCAGAGCAGCTCGTACCAGAGCGAGTCCGTCCATATCCCGAAGTGGCGGGCTCTATACCATAATTGTACATGCGTGAAGGCTGCTCCGA
Source organism: Paenibacillus sp. FSL H8-0259 (assembly GCF_037963255.1). Taxonomy (NCBI): domain Bacteria; kingdom Bacillati; phylum Bacillota; class Bacilli; order Caryophanales; family Paenibacillaceae; genus Paenibacillus; species Paenibacillus sp. FSL H8-0259. The sequence continues at coordinate 144,383 of NZ_CP150147.1, read as the reverse complement.
GCCACAATGTAACAAGCAGCAGGATAAGCACTTTATACCTGGCAGCCAGTTCACGCCAAGGCTTCATCAGCCACAGCTTGATCGCTTCGAAATTAATGGCGATATAGGCGCCCAGCATATAATATGCCAGATACGAGATCGACAAGCTTCCTTTTTCCACAATATGCAGCTGATACTTGTTCCAGATAATGAATACCCACTGCAGCGCAAGTCCAATCGGAAAAGCCCAGCGCACCCACAGCCGTGAGCTCTGCAGCAGCTTAAGCAGCAACGGAAACAGCAGGTAGAACTGGATGCTGATGAATACGAAATACAAATGCGCATACGCCGAACCCGTAAATAAGGCACCCAGGAAGCCGGAGATGCTCTCTGCCAGAGGCTGTGTCAGCTTCCCATTCACGTACAGGGTCAATCCGTAATAGCCGATGGATACCAGCATATAGGGAAGCAGAATGTACTTCAGCCTGCGGCGGTAAAAGCTTCCGATCAGGCTCCCCGTCACGGGCCGCCCGTAATAATTATAGAACAGCACAAAGCTGCTTAGAAAAATAAACGACGGTGTACCGAATTTAAAGAAGATGTTGATCCAGTTTAACCAATAATAATAGGGTGACTGGAGTGCCAATTCTCCGGCCGCAAAAGATGATGAATGGACATGCAATACGCCCAATATCGCCAGAGCACGGTAAATATCCAGCTGGGGCAGACGTTCCTGTTTTGCTGCATTCACTTTAAGATTCCTCTTCTCTGCTATGATGGCTGTTCATAGACGCCAAGCGGAAGTGATACCTATCAGGAAGTCTGCCCCTGCTGATTATTTCATTCTGATATGTGCTGCGCGTCCGTATGCGGAAAGATCCGCTCCTGCACTTACAAGTATATCGCCAATATATACCCGCCGAACACTTAAAGGTTGCTTAAGATTGCTTAATTGCCTCAGGCTGCGAAGTTTACACAAGAAACCCTGCAGCTCCTGCGCAGATACACGCAATATGAAACTGCAGGGTAAGAGGTTACCTGGTGACTATTCTTCTACAGCCTTCTCTGCTGATCCCGGCGGACGCAGCTCACGCAGCGGATTGCCCCCGACGAACGAGCCCGCAGCTACATTCTTGTGCACGACAGAACCCGCGGCGACAACCGCCCAATCTCCAATCGTAACGCCGGGCAATATCGTTGTGTTGGCTCCAATCAGGACGTTCTCCCCGATAATGACTTCACCCAGCCTGTACTCTTTGATGAGGTATTCATGGGCAAGAATGGTCGTGTTATAGCCGATAACCGAGTTCTCACCGACCGAAATTTTCTCCGGAAAAAACACATCCACCATCGCCATTAGCCCAAACGCAGTATGCTTGCCCACCTTCATGCCGAGTACCCTGCGGTAAATCCAGTTCTTAAGCGGCAAGACCGGACAGTAGCGGGCAATCTGGATAAAAATAAAATTGCGCACGCCCTTCCACGGGCTCACCGTACGGTAAATATACCAGAGTGAATTATGGCCCTCCACCGGATAGCGGGTTAACTTTCTCACGGCTGCTTCGTCTCCTGCTCCACTATAGTATATAAGTCCTTCATGTCGTGGATGATGTAATCGGGGTTGTACTTCCGCAGCATTTCCTCACCTTTGAGTGACCAGGCGACCGCAGCTACACGCACACCCGCTGCCTTGGCAGACTGAATATCGACCGCACTGTCACCTACCATCAGGGTTCTGGCCGGATCAACACCCAGATTAGCAACCGCAGTTAGGACAGGCTCCGGATGCGGCTTCGCCTGACTGACATCATTGACCGTCACAATCGTCTCCATATACTTCAGCAGATCGAACATTTCCAGCGCTTTGAGTGTAGTTGGACGAATCTTCGTTGTCACAATCCCGAGCTTTATTCCCCGGCTTAACAGCCCTTCCATAGTCTCATTCACATGAGGAAAAGAACGGATTAGCTCATCATGATGCGCATAATTATATGAACGGTAAGAAAGCTCCAGCACGCTTGTGTCCTGCAGACCGGAGAACACGCTCATCTGCTGCTGGAGCGTAGTTCCCATATGGGGAATAATCTCTTCCCGGGTTAGAGCCGGGAGGTTATTCTCCTTCAGCGCATGCATGAACGAGCTGATGATCAGCTCATTAGTATTCACAATCGTTCCGTCCAAGTCAAATAACACGCATTCTATCATTAGTTCTACTACTCCTTTGTTTCCTTATCTTCAGATGAGTCCTTCGCCGGCTGGATAGGCTGAGGAGCCTTCTGCGGTGTATTCACTGCACTCTCGGGAACTACAGCATCTGCCGCTGCCGGTTTAGTGCTGACAATCGGATCAGAATAATGATCCTTCGGCTGACCGCTGACACGCCGTACAATGATCAATACAACTGCAACGAGAATGATCAGTAGTGCCAGCAGCTGTGAGATACGGACATTCCCGTATGCCGGATCGAAATACCCCTGCTCAAATCCCAGCCATTTCATCGGACTCCATAGACCGTTAATGAACGATGCCAAACCGCTGCTGCCGTTAAATCCTAGGCTGTCCGTACGTAAAGCTTCAATAAAGAAGCGGCCGATCGAATACCAGATGAAATAGGACATGAAGATTTCGCCGGCACGGACAAATTTCTGGCGGCGCAGCACCATGAGGAGCAGAATGCCCAGCAGGCTCCAGAGCGATTCATACAGGAAGGTCGGATGGTGAAACGCATCCCCTATGTACATTTGATTCACAATAAAGTCCGGCAGATGCAGCTTGTCACGCAGGAAAGATTCCTCTACAACGCCGCCGTAGGCTTCCTGATTGATGAAATTACCCCAACGGCCAATCATCTGACCGGCGAGCAGTCCAGGTGCACATATGTCCACGATACGCCAGAACGGATATCCCTTGTAACGGAAATAAATAATTCCGCAGATGATCGCCCCGATCAGCGCGCCATAAATAGCAATACCGCCATTCCAGACTTTGAATATATCCAACAAGTTGTCCTTATAATCTTCCCACTTGAACGCTACAAAATAAATCCGCGCGCCAATGATCGCTGAAGGAACTCCGAGCAGCAGCATGTCCATGAAGAACTCCTGCGGAATGTTGTAGCGTTTGCCTTCTTGAATAGCAAGGAATAATCCGGCTAATGCACCAAGACCCAGTATCAAACCATACCAGTGAACAGGCAGCGAACCGATGGAGAAGACAATCGGATTAATCGCTAATGAAAAAAACATGCTCTCACACTCCTAGTCCAGATCATCCATGTCTTCTGAGATGGTGGCTGTAAGTTTATTCGTAAATTGTAGAGCCGCGTTAAAGCCCATTTGTTTCAACCGGTAGTTCATCGCTGCAACCTCGATAATTACCGCAAGGTTACGTCCCGGACGTACGGGGATCGTTACAAGCGGCACATCAGTGTCAATGATCCGTGTAGTCTCCTCGTCCAGTCCGAGCCGGTCATATTGTTTATCCTGCTGCCAGGCCTCGAGTCTAACGACCAGTGTGATCCGCTTATGATTACGGATGGCCCCGGCACCGAAGAGAGTCATTACATTAATAATCCCTACCCCACGGATTTCGAGCAAATGACGAATGAGCTCCGGAGCTGTACCATGCAGCTGGTTATCCGAGGTCTGACGGATCTCTACGGCATCATCGGCGATCAGGCGGTGCCCGCGTTTAACCAGTTCGAGCGCCGTTTCACTTTTACCGATACCGCTGCTGCCTGTAATCAGCATACCTACACCATATACATCACAGAGAACACCGTGGATTGTTGCCGTAGGTGCCAGTCTGCCTTCCAGGAAGCTTGTCAGTCTGCTCGAGAAAATAGTGGTCGCCATTGAGCTGCGCAGCACAGGTAATCCCTTTTCATTACTGATCTCAATAAGCTCCTGCGGAACATCCAGTGCACGGGTAATTACAATACAAGGGGTATTATCGTTGCAAATCCCGCGAATCCGGCTTTTGCGTTCTTCCTCAGGTAACATTGAGAAAAAGGCCAGCTCTGTTTTGCCCAGCAGCTGAACACGTTCTTCAGGATAATATTCGAAATAACCGGCCATTTCCAGTCCCGGACGATTCAAATCATCCACTGTAATCGGTCTTTTCAGACCCTCTTGTCCGGAAACAACCTCTAATTGAAAATGCTGTACCAGTTCTGATACCTTTACCTTCTTAGCCATGTATGTCCGTCCTTTCGTCACCTGCGGTTGTGCCCGTTTCCTGCACCCGGGTTCACAACTTTTCCCATTCCAGCTACAGGTAATTCTCCTGCTATCTTAATTGATAACGCCTATGAATGCAATCTTATTACCTACGGTATTGCTAAGCCTGTCCTGACGGAATCCCCTGCTTTCCGGGTCCTTGGACCAATACGTTTTATCTCAGCTCTACACGCCCAATACAAGAAAAAGCCGCCTGTGAGGGCGGCTTTCTTCTATTATAACCTATATCCCGCTGTGCTTCGTCTTATCCCAGCAGAATGTTCAGTTCGGACTCTTTATCGAAGAGGTGAATTTTGTTCATGTCGATTGCCAATTTAGGCTTGCTGCCTTCACGGGTAGTGGAACGTCCATCTACACGGGCAATTACAGTGTTAGCGCCAAGGCCGCTCAAGTAGAGGAGCATTTCATGACCAAGGTTTTCAGTAACATCAACGAGCGAAGTGAAGATTGTGTTAGGGGAAGCTTCCAGGAATACTGGCTCTTCATGAATATCTTCTGGACGAACGCCCATGATTACATCTTTGCCGATATAACCTTTGTTGCGCAGGATTGTAGCTTTGCCGCCTGGAACTTCAACATCAAGGTTATCTGCGCGGAAGCGGACAGCGCCGCCAACATCGGAGAGTGTACCATTGATAAAGTTCATTGTTGGGGATCCGATGAATCCTGCAACGAACAGGTTTGTAGGCTCATTGTACAATTCTTCAGGGGAAGCTGCTTGTTGAATGATACCATCGTACATAACTACGATACGGTCACCCATTGTCATAGCTTCTGTCTGGTCATGCGTTACATAGATACAAGTGGTTTCAAGACGTTTAACCAGCTTAGTGATTTCAGCACGCATTTGACCACGAAGTTTAGCATCCAAGTTGGAAAGAGGCTCATCCATCAGGAAGACTTGCGGATCACGGACAATAGCGCGGCCCAGAGCGACACGTTGGCGTTGACCACCGGACAGTGCCTTAGGTTTGCGTTCCAGCAAATGCTCGATATCGAGGATTCTTGCTGCTTCGCGCACTTTCTTGTCGATTTCTTCTTTCTTCACTTTACGCAGTTTCAGACCGAAAGCCATGTTCTGATACACGCTCATATGCGGGTACAGGGCGTAGGATTGGAATACCATCGCGATATCGCGGTCTTTAGGAGCCACGTCATTCACTACACGGTCACCAATGTACATTTTACCTTCAGAGATTTCTTCAAGACCTGCGATCATACGCAGTGTTGTGGATTTACCGCAACCGGAAGGACCAACCAGTACGAGAAATTCCTTATCTTTAATATCAAGATTGATATCGATTACTGTTGCTTTATCAGAACCCGGGTATTTTTTGAAAATATGCTCTAAACGTACGCCTGCCATTGTATTTCCCCCTCGAGTCAATTATTGGATTAGAAAATCAAACGCTTTCTTGTACACTTATCTTACCCCAGACCAGGCCTCCTGGCTATTTGTAAGGTTCACAAAAATCCTATTTTCTTTTCGTCACTTTATACAATAACATGGCTAACTTCACAATCGCCGCATCCCCGAAACTGCGGACATCGGCTCCCGTTTCCTGTTTGATCTTGTCGAGTCTGTACAGGAGTGTATTCCGGTGGATATACAGCTTCTTCGCGGTTTCGCTGACATTGCAGTCCATTTCAAAAAAAGTCTCCAGCGTCAACAGCATTTCCTTATCCGCCAGCACAGCCGTATAATCACCGATCTGACCCAGCAGCTGTCTGCGGCGGTCATCGGGGATACTGTTCACCAGACGCTCCATATGAAGCTCCCACGGCAGATGGATATAATCGCCTACCTGGAAAATCCGGCCCAGAATAATCGTCTCGCGCAGCAGAGCAACGGAGCCTGTCAGGCCTTTAACCGGAATGATGGCCGGAGAAACCGCCAGATGGAAGACGCCAACCCATTCACTGGCGATCAGTTCATGCAGTCCCATAGAGGTCTGAGACAGCAGATCCTCAGCACTTTCTTCCTCATCTTCCTTATCATCTCCGCCGGTGAGCAGTTCCTTACGGGCTAAAATTAACCATTCCTTATCCAACAGGGGAATTAGCAGAACTTCGTTCTCGAAATAACTGCGCAGCAGCTTCATTAACGAACGGTATGTCATCTGCGGATTATGGACATTCTCACTAACCAGCAAAAAAGGAATCATTTCCCCGAACAGCCGGCCTTTCAGCGTAATATCATCCGGAATCTCTGCATCATCCTTTTCTTGCTCAAGCTGCGAGTTCAACCAGCCGCTAAGCTGACGGGCCTCCATCTCTCCTTCTTCCTTAAGCCCGGTAGCCTTGAGGGCTACCGCGAAATTACGGCCCGCATAATTGACCAGCTGCAGTTCCAGAGGCGACAGCCCTTCTGTCTCCACCCACACCGCGGTTATACGCCCGTCATTCTCATATAGGGGAATCCACAAATATCCCTCATGAAAGACTGCCTGCTCTTGATCCTTCTCCGTGCCCATGCCAAAAAGAGAAGCTGAATGCTGCCTCCCGAGCTGCTTGATTCCGGTTCTCTTTCCGGTGAGTTGCTCCAATTTTTGACGCAAAACCTCACTATCCATCGTCACCATTCTCCACCACTTTTGCTCTTTTCGCCTATTTTATCATATTTTGCTGCAAATTGCGGAATAGCTCTCCTGAACCCTGAGTGACATTTGATCAGTTGTGAATCAAAAGTCTATTTTGCTGCATAATGCTTCTTGGCTGGAGGCAGACTTACCGGATTCATCTTTTTCAAAGTCTTATGCATCCAGATCCCGGCAATGGCTCCTTCGCCCATAGCGACCGTCGCCTGCTCCGCATGCACTGCAACATCTCCTGCCACCCATACATGCTCAATATTAGTCATTAATGAACGTTTATTCGCCTCCACATGCTTGTTCTTATGAAGCGTTACTCCCAGCTGTGCAGCTAGCTCAGAATGTACCGGATTCCGGCCAAAAGCAATAAATCCGCGCTCTGCCGGCAGAACCTCACCGTTCTCCAAGGCTACCGCCTTAATTCTTCCGTTCTCTTCCTTAATGCGGGCAACCGGTTCTTCGATATACTGTATATCCTCATCCCGCAGCCGATTACGATTTTCCGCCGAGACGGGTGTACATTCATGATTAATGTAGGTCAAGTCACCTGTGCGTTCCCTTAAAACAAAAGCCATATTAGCGCCTACATCACCAGAGCCTATCAATACGGTCTGCCGGTTCTGAATTTCAAAACCATCACAGTCCGGGCAAACATAGATCGTCATGCCAAGGGCAGGCCGTAAGCCCGGCAGCTCAGGAAACCGGTCCATTACTCCAGTAGCAAGCAACAGAGTCCGGCCTACATATTGCTGCCCCCCGGTTCCGTGAAGTATGAATAATTCATCCGGCTTCTCGGCCTTAACTATTCTATCCTTCTGAAAGCCTACACCTGCCCTTTCCGCCTGAAGCCTCCCCTTGGCCCGCAGTTCCTCACCCGGCACACCGTCAGGCCAGCCCAATATATTATGATAATTCCAGCATATGCTTGATCTTCCGCCTCCTGCATCAATTACAAGCACCTGATGGACCGAGTAACGTCCCAATTGAATAGCCGCCTGAAGCCCCGCAAAACCGCCGCCCACTATAATCGCATCATAGATCAATTGTCATTTCCTCATTTCTACAGCATTATAGACTTATAATTAAACGAGGGGAGCTATTTTAAACGAAATCCGGGTAATTTATATACTTTTTAATATTCAGACCTCCAGAAAACATAAAAAAAGCCATCACATGAACGTGATGACTTGATTGGGATGAGCCATGAAGGACTCGAACCTTCGACACCCTGATTAAAAGTCAGGTGCTCTACCAACTGAGCTAATGGCTCATAAAAAGGGATGGAGGCTGATGGATTCGAACCACCGAACACGTACGTGAGCAGATTTACAGTCTGATGCGTTTGGCCACTTCGCTAAGCCTCCATAATGGTGGCGCGGGAGGGAATCGAACCCCCGACACAAGGATTTTCAGTCCTTTGCTCTACCGACTGAGCTACCGAGCCATAAAAACAAGCCTTAAAACAAAAAAAATGGCGGAACCGACGGGATTCGAACCCGCGATCTCCTGCGTGACAGGCAGGCATGTTAGGCCAACTACACCACGGTTCCACAATTTAATGTAAAAAATGGTGCCGGCGAGAGGACTTGAACCCCCAACCTACTGATTACAAGTCAGTTGCTCTACCAGTTGAGCTACACCGGCACGGTGTAAGGTGGATCTAAGATTTAAAAATGGTGGAGGCTGAGGGGTTCGAACCCCCGACCCTCTGCTTGTAAGGCAGATGCTCTCCCAGCTGAGCTAAGCCTCCGGGTATGTATGGTAGCGGCAGAGGGGATCGAACCCCCGACCTCACGGGTATGAACCGTACGCTCTAGCCAGCTGAGCTACGCCGCCACACTACAAGTATTGGATTTATAATGGCGGAGAGAGAGGGATTCGAACCCTCGCACCGCTTACGCAGTCTAACCCCTTAGCAGAGGGTCCCCTTATAGCCACTTGGGTATCTCTCCAAATAAATGGTAGCCATGTAAATCCGCACAGGAAATTAATTCCTGAAAACTGAATCCGAAACGAATCTGCGCTCTAAGAATTTGGATAAGCCCTCGACCGATTAGTATTGGTCAGCTCCATGCATTGCTGCACTTCCACCTCCAACCTATCTACCTCGTCGTCTTCAAGGGGTCTTACTAATTGGGAAATCTCATCTTGAGGGGGGCTTCACGCTTAGATGCTTTCAGCGCTTATCCCGTCCGTACGTAGCTACTCAGCCATGCTCCTGGCGGAACAACTGATGCACCAGCGGTACGTCCATCCCGGTCCTCTCGTACTAAGGACAGCTCCTCTCAAATTTCCTGCGCCCACGACAGATAGGGACCGAACTGTCTCACGACGTTCTGAACCCAGCTCGCGTACCGCTTTAATGGGCGAACAGCCCAACCCTTGGGACCTACTTCAGCCCCAGGATGCGATGAGCCGACATCGAGGTGCCAAACCTCCCCGTCGATGTGGACTCTTGGGGGAGATAAGCCTGTTATCCCCAGGGTAGCTTTTATCCGTTGAGCGATGGCCCTTCCATGCGGTACCACCGGATCACTAAGTCCGACTTTCGTCCCTGCTCGACTTGTTGGTCTCGCAGTCAAGCTCCCTTATGCCTTTGCACTCTTCGAATGATTTCCAACCATTCTGAGGGAACCTTTGAACGCCTCCGTTACTCTTTAGGAGGCGACCGCCCCAGTCAAACTGCCCGCCTGACACGGTCCCCGTACCCGATTAGGGTACCAGGTTAGAACCTAGATACGATCAGGGTGGTATCCCAACGGCGCCTCCGCAGAAGCTTGCGCTCCTGCCTCAACGGCTCCCACCTATCCTGTACAGATCGTACCCAAATTCAATATCAAGCTGCAGTAAAGCTCCATGGGGTCTTTCCGTCTTGTCGCGGGTAACCTGCATCTTCACAGGTATTAAAATTTCACCGGATCTCTCGTTGAGACAGCGCCCAAGTCGTTACGCCATTCGTGCGGGTCAGAATTTACCTGACAAGGAATTTCGCTACCTTAGGACCGTTATAGTTACGGCCGCCGTTTACTGGGGCTTCGGTTCACAGCTTCGGATTGCTCCTAACCACTCCCCTTAACCTTCCAGCACCGGGCAGGCGTCAGCCCGTATACTTCGCCTTGCGGCTTCGCACAGACCTGTGTTTTTGCTAAACAGTCGCTTGGGCCTTTTCACTGCGGCCCCCTCGGGCTATTCACCCTACCGAGGCACCTCTTCTCCCGAAGTTACGAGGTCATTTTGCCGAGTTCCTTAACGAGAGTTCTTCCGCGCGCCTTAGAATTCTCTTCTCGCCTACCTGTGTCGGTTTGCGGTACGGGCACCTTCTCCTGGCTAGAGGCTTTTCTTGGCAGTGTGAGATCATGACCTTCGCTACTACAATTTTCGCTCCCCATCACAGCCCAGCCTTAGTGATGTGCGGATTTGCCTACACATCAGCCTCACTGCTTAGACGGACATATCCATCAGTCCGCGTCACTACCCTCCTGCGTCACCCCATCGCTCATAGCGGATTACGGTGGTACAGTAATTTCAAACTGTTGTCCTTCGACTACGCCTTTCGGCCTCGCCTTAGGTCCCGACTTACCCTGAGCGGACGAGCCTTCCTCAGGAAACCTTGGGCTTTCGGCGGATCAGATTCTCACTGATCTTTTCGTTACTCATACCGGCATTCTCACTTGTATGCTGTCCAGCGCTCCTTACGGTACACCTTCAACCTGCATACAACGCTCCCCTACCCCAGATGCAAAGCATCTAGCCATAGCTTCGGTGGTGTGTTTAGCCCCGTTACATTTTCGGCGCAGAGTCACTCGACCAGTGAGCTATTACGCACTCTTTCAATGGTGGCTGCTTCTAAGCCAACATCCTGGTTGTCTGTGCAACTCCACATCCTTTCCCACTTAACACACACTTGGGGACCTTAGCTGATGGTCTGGGCTGTTTCCCTTTTGACAATGGATCTTAGCACTCACTGTCTGACTCCCGGCAAGAAGTTAATGGCATTCGGAGTTTGACTGAGCTTGGTAACCCTTGCGGGCCCCGCACCCAATCAGTGCTCTACCTCCACCACTCCATTCACCGAGGCTAGCCCTAAAGCTATTTCGGGGAGAACCAGCTATCTCCGAGTTCGATTGGAATTTCTCCGCTACCCCCACCTCATCCCCGCATTTTTCAACATGCGTGGGTTCGGGCCTCCAGTGCGTGTTACCGCACCTTCACCCTGGACAGGGGTAGATCACACGGTTTCGGGTCTACGTCCACATACTTAGTCGCCCTATTCAGACTCGCTTTCGCTGCGGCTCCGGCTTCTCACCTTAACCTTGCATGTTAAACGTAACTCGCCGGTTCATTCTACAAAAGGCACGCCATCACCCATAGATCGGGCTCTGACTTTTTGTAAGCACACGGTTTCAGGTTCTATTTCACTCCCCTTCCGGGGTGCTTTTCACCTTTCCCTCACGGTACTGTTTCACTATCGGTCGCCAGGTAGTATTTAGCCTTAGCAGATGGTCCTGCTGGATTCATACGGGGTTTCACGTGCCCCGCACTACTCGGGATCCGTCTCGGAGAGAACACAGTTTAGGCTACAGGGCTTTTACCTCTATCGCGGGCCTTTCCAGACCTCTTCGCCTACCATATTCCTTTGTAACTCCATGTGAGACGTCCCACAACCCCAAGAGGCAAGCCCCTTGGTTTAGGCTGTTCCGCGTTCGCTCGCCGCTACTGACGGAATCACTATTGTTTTCTCTTCCTCAGGGTACTTAGATGTTTCAGTTCCCCTGGTCTGCCTCTGCGTATCCTATGTATTCAGATACGAGTAACTGCGAATTACCACAGCTGGGTTTCCCCATTCGGACACCCCCGGATCAAAGCTTGCTTACAGCTCCCCGAGGCAGTTTCGTTGTTCGCCACGTCCTTCGTCGGCTCCTGGCGCCTAGGCATCCTCCGTGTGCTCTTATTAGCTTAACCAATGCGTTTTCCGTTAGGAAAATCGCTGTAGCAACTAATAACTATTTCAACTTGCTTACACAAGTTTCAGCTAAAAGATGTTCTAAAACGCAAATTCGTTTCGGTATCCAGTTTTCAAGGATCAAGTTCTTGCATATAATCTTGTAAAGAAGTATTGGTGGAGCCAAGCGGGATCGAACCGCTGACCTCCTGCTTGCAAGGCAGGCGCTCTCCCAGCTGAGCTATGGCCCCATAGAGGTATTCAATTCTAAAATGTTATATGGTGGGCCTTGGTGGACTCGAACCACCGACCTCACCCTTATCAGAGGTGCGCTCTAACCAACTGAGCTAAAAGCCCATATAACAGATAACATTGTGAATCAACCAATAAATTGATTGTTCGCTTGGCGGCGTCCTACTCTCCCAGGACCCTTCGGTCCAAGTACCATCGGCGCTGGAGGGCTTAACGGTCGTGTTCGGGATGGGTACGTGTGGAACCCCTCCGCTATCGCCACCAAACGCATACGAAAGAGACTTGCTCTTTCAAAACTGAACACGAGTGAGTGTCCGAACCCGAAGGTTCGTTGTGGAAGCTTACGCTTCCGATTTGAATGTCACCGTTGCAGGTGACGATTCTCCATAGAAAGGAGGTGATCCAGCCGCACCTTCCGATACGGCTACCTTGTTACGACTTCACCCCAATCATCTACCCCACCTTCGGCGGCTGGCTCCCTTGCGGGTTACCCCACCGACTTCGGGTGTTGTAAACTCTCGTGGTGTGACGGGCGGTGTGTACAAGACCCGGGAACGTATTCACCGCGGCATGCTGATCCGCGATTACTAGCAATTCCGACTTCATGCAGGCGAGTTGCAGCCTGCAATCCGAACTGAGACCGGCTTTGCTGGGATTGGCTCCACCTCGCGGTTTCGCTTCCCGTTGTACCGGCCATTGTAGTACGTGTGTAGCCCAGGTCATAAGGGGCATGATGATTTGACGTCATCCCCACCTTCCTCCGGTTTGTCACCGGCAGTCACTCTAGAGTGCCCAGCCTTACCTGCTGGCAACTAAAGTCAAGGGTTGCGCTCGTTGCGGGACTTAACCCAACATCTCACGACACGAGCTGACGACAACCATGCACCACCTGTCTCCGATGCTCCGAAGAGGGGCACTATCTCTAATGCTTTCATCGGGATGTCAAGACCTGGTAAGGTTCTTCGCGTTGCTTCGAATTAAACCACATACTCCACTGCTTGTGCGGGTCCCCGTCAATTCCTTTGAGTTTCAGTCTTGCGACCGTACTCCCCAGGCGGAGTGCTTACTGTGTTAACTTCGGCACCAAGGGTATCGAAACCCCTAACACCTAGCACTCATCGTTTACGGCGTGGACTACCAGGGTATCTAATCCTGTTTGCTCCCCACGCTTTCGCGCCTCAGCGTCAGTTACAGCCCAGAAAGTCGCCTTCGCCACTGGTGTTCCTCCACATATCTACGCATTTCACCGCTACACGTGGAATTCCACTTTCCTCTTCTGTACTCAAGTCACCCAGTTTCCAGTGCGACCCCAGGTTGAGCCCAAGGTTTAAACACCAGACTTAAATGACCGCCTGCGCGCGCTTTACGCCCAATAATTCCGGACAACGCTTGCCCCCTACGTATTACCGCGGCTGCTGGCACGTAGTTAGCCGGGGCTTTCTTCTCAGGTACCGTCACTCCGGTAGCAGTTACTCTACCGGACGTTCTTCCCTGGCAACAGAGCTTTACGATCCGAAAACCTTCATCACTCACGCGGCATTGCTCCGTCAGGCTTTCGCCCATTGCGGAAGATTCCCTACTGCTGCCTCCCGTAGGAGTCTGGGCCGTGTCTCAGTCCCAGTGTGGCCGTTCACCCTCTCAGGTCGGCTACGCATCGTCGCCTTGGTGAGCCGTTACCCCACCAACTAGCTAATGCGCCGCAGGCCCATCCCCAAGTGGCAGATTGCTCCGCCTTTCATTCTCTCTTCAGGAGAGGAAAGAAATTATCCGGTATTAGCTACCGTTTCCGGTAGTTATCCCAGTCTTGAGGGCAGGTTGCCTACGTGTTACTCACCCGTCCGCCGCTAAGCATGAATGGAAGCAAGCTTCCATTCAAACTCCGCTCGACTTGCATGTATTAGGCATGCCGCCAGCGTTCGTCCTGAGCCAGGATCAAACTCTCCAAATTGTATTTAGAAAGAGCGATTGCTCATTTTGAAACATCTGACGAGAATTTTCATTCTCTTTTTTGGAAGTCACTTTCGTGATTTCCCACTCACTCGTTGTTCAGTTTTCAAAGATCAATGTCTCATCTTTTGTCACTGTCATTTGTTTCAGCAGCGACCTTTATAATATATCACAGCACCTTTGTTTCAGTCAAGCTTTTTTTTAATTTCTTTTTTCGCTTTAGCTTTCAGCAAGTTATCCGAGAACATCTTGCTCAAAGGGCCGAGACTTAATGTATCATAAATCTACAACCCTCGTCAACCATTAAAACAAAGTTAATTTTAAACCCAGCAGCATTAGTACCCCGGGCAGCCCAAGAATCGTTACTGCGCCTATGGTTGTGGGATTCAGCGGGATGTGTACATCCGTTAGAATACCGGAGAAGTTAACGATATAAATTCCGATTGCAGCCAGAATAAGATGAGTTCCGAATACACTAATCCATGCCCACCCCAGTTTTTTTCTGAATACAATTAGAATTAACAGGAGTCCTGACAGAATCAGCACACCCAATGCAACAGTTCTTAGCATTGCGATCCCCCTCAATAATTATTCCGGTTACATCGGCAGCCGGCTCCGGTTCAGCCCCAGTCTCTTGGCATGCTTAAGATGGATCTGGTATTTACGCTCGGCCGCCTCGAGTATATAGATGGCATAATCAATCTGGTCCTGCCCCATCGCCTCATCAAACATCAGATATGCCCGTTCCCACTCCGACTGCGCTTTGCGGACCTCATGGTACACTGTACCCCACTCTTCTTCCGTATGGGCATTATTCGCTCCTTCTGCATCTCTGCCCAGCCATTTCGTGTTCCACCATCCCATTGCAATCCCCTCCTATGAATGACTACTGGCGCAGCCGGTGCCGCACACCCGTTAATCTCATACATATCGGAATAGGGACAAACTTAGAACCATGAGTCAGTGCTCGTCTGCTCTTTTGTTGAATGCTGGCTGCCCCTGGAGTCTATATCTAATAAAAAAAGAGGCCCCAAGGGCCTCTTCAAGTACAATTCATTGTCAGAACACTCAGAACAGCTCACGACGGCCTTCCAGCGCCTTCGACAGGGTTACCTCATCCGCATACTCAAGATCGCCGCCTACAGGCAAGCCATGGGCGATTCTCGTGATCTTGATCTCGAACGGACGGACTAGACGGGAGATATACATGGCCGTGGCCTCGCCCTCAATGTTGGGATTGGTCGCCATAATCAGCTCCTTGACCCGCTCATCACTGAGTCTGGTCAGCAGCTCCTTCAGCCGTATATCATCAGGTCCGATGCCCTCCATCGGGGAGATGGCCCCCTGCAGCACATGATAGTAGCCGTCAAACTCTTTGGTTCTCTCTATGGCTACCAGATCCTTGGAGTCCTGAACCACACAGATGATCGAAGCATCGCGGGTTTTGTCCTGACAGATCCGGCACGGGTCAGTATCGGTAATATTACAGCAGACCGAGCAATAATGAAGATTCCGTTTAACACTGACCAGGGCTTTGGCGAAATCAATCACCTCATCCTCCTTCATGTTAAGCACATGAAAGGCCAGCCGGGCTGCTGTCTTCGGACCAATCCCTGGTAAACGTGTAAAAGCTTCTATCAGCTTGGCTAGCGGTTCTGGATAATACAAAGTAATGGTTCTCCTTTGGTCGGGAGTGGAGTAAGCCTAGAATAAGCCAGGGATCTTCATTCCGCCGGTGAATTTACCCATATCGTTGTTAGCCAACTCTTCAGCCTGGGTAAGAGCATCATTAACAGCAGTGATCACCAGATCCTGCAGCATTTCGATATCTTCCGGATCAACAACCTCCGGTTTAATCTGAATGGAGAGCAATTTTTTGTGGCCGTTCACCTGAACGGTAACCACGCCGCCGCCGGATGAGCCTTCAATGGTCTTACCGCCTAGTTCTTCCTGGGCTTTGAGCATCTGCTCCTGCATTTTTTTAACCTGCTTCATCATTTGGTTCATATTATTCATACATCGTCTCTCCTTTGGGATGCGCGTTATCTGCGCTAGTATGCTTGAGGCTCTATTCCTTTATGACAACAAGGTCTTCTCCAAAGAGCTGGATCGCCTCGTCAATCCATGGTTCGGGTTTAGCTTCTATAGTCTCGTGCTCATGCTCCAGATGCAGTTCTTCTGTGCTGGCCTTGGAAGCTGACTTGGTCGCAGCCTCATTCCAGTCACGCAGCATCATCGTCACCAGCCGGTATGGCTTACCCAGCTTAGCAGACATCACGTTCTCGATGACCTGCCGGTTGGCCGGCTTCTCAGTCGTATCCCGGTGAATTGTATTCTTGAAGGCGACCAGCACTGCATCTTCCATGACTGCAACCGGTTCTCCATCTACAAACCACGCATGCACAGTTACTTTCTCTTCCTTCACGCCCTGCAGAACCTGGCTCCACTGCTTATACACATTGCCAAAGTCAGCGCTGTCTTTACCCGCAATGAACTTATCGAGCTGCGGCGGAAGCTTGCCTGCAGATGATACTCTTGGAGCGCTTGGCGGGGCGGCCGCTCTCTGCGGCGCAGCCTGCTCTCGCCCGCCGGCCACACCTCCGGATTGGATTGCCTGCTCAAGCTTCTTCTCCAGCGCAGCAATCTGCCGTTTGAGTGCATCCAGTTCCCCCGAATCCGCCGGGGAAGAACTTCTTCCCGCTTCCGGTGCTACAGCACTCAAAGACGGAGCGCCCGCTGAAGGAGCCGCATCCTGCTGGGTACTGCACAGCTTCATCAGCGCTACTTCAAATAAAGTCTGCGGGTGAGTGGCATATTTCATCTCACCCAGATAGCGGCTCAGCGTCTCCACAATCAGGAACAGCCGGTCACGGGTAAAGGCTGCTGCCATATCACGGAATTCCGCCGGATTCAGTACACGGTCGGTTAACTGGTCTGCCCCCGGTACCATCTTGATCATAAGTAAATCACGGAAATAATACAAAAGATTCTCCAGACATTTGTCGGCACTCTTGCCCTCGTGCATCAACTGCTCGACAAGCTCCAGCAGCAGCCCCATATCACTCTCCAAAATGGCTGTAGCCAGACGGGCGAACTGTTCGGATGGAATTCCTCCAGTCATGCCCAGCACCTGCTGATACGTCACATTCCCGTCTGTGAAAGACGAGATCTGATCAAGTATGCTCAGCGCATCCCGCATCCCTCCGTCGGACAGACGGGCGATGTACTGCAGTGCGTCCGCATCTGCCGTAATGCCTTCCTTCTGGCATATCTCTCTCAGCCGTCCGGTCTGCTCCTCCAGGGAAACCCGGCGGAAGTCAAACCGCTGGCAGCGTGAGATGATCGTAGCCGGCAGTTTATGCGGCTCTGTCGTAGCCAGAATAAACATGACATGCGGCGGCGGTTCTTCCAGCGTCTTAAGCAGGGCATTGAATGCTTCTGTTGTCAGCATATGCACTTCATCAATAATATACACTTTACGGCGTACTTCGGTAGGTGCATATTTCACCTTATCCCGCAGATCGCGAATCTCTTCAACACCCCGGTTGGAGGCCGCGTCAATCTCCTGGACATCCATTACGTTGCCCGCTGTGATCCGCAGACAAGACGGACATTCATTGCACGGCTCCGGACCCGGACCCCGCTCGCAATTGACCGCTTTGGCCAGTACCTTGGCCGCACTCGTCTTACCGGTCCCCCGCGGGCCGCTGAACAGATACGCATGCGAAACCCGCTGTTCACGGATCGCATTCTGCAGCGTCTGGATAATATGCTGCTGCCCTACCATATCCTGAAACGACTGCGGCCGCCAAGCACGGTACAGCGCGATATGTTCCACTATGCATTACCCTCTCTCAGGCTGCCGCTTTCCGGCATTTGTCGCTAATTTATTATACTATATTCCCCAGTCTTTGACCAAGCAGAAGCGCTTTCGCCGTCCTCTAACGAGGCCTATGCTTCCGATGCAGCGATACCTCATATCACTTTCAGGCATCCGTATCAGCGGGAGTATTAGGATAAAGTAGGATGAAGCATATACTTTCTTATCTTTCAAAAACAAAAAGCATCTTCGCTTGTGGCAAAGACGCTATCATAATAGTATTTAAACCGTGCACCCGTTATTGATGACTGCGATCCAAGCGGCAACCCTACAAAACTGCTCGGGCTAGGCCACCCTCCGGCACAAGAGTAAACTCACTTATGGCTGCTTCCTTCCGGACCTGACCAGGTTCACAAGCACTCATTGCGGAGGACCCAACCGTCAACACAGCCCATAGGAACCAAGGCCTCACATCGACAGCACCTCTAACAGGAATTCAACCTCGCTACAGCGGATTGCGAGTTACAGGGCACCGCTACCTCCCCGTCTAGCACGGCGAAGATAAGTATAGCCTACGGCCGGACAAAAATCAACTAACAATAAAATGGAAGAACAATTAAATGCCGTATTTCTTCTTGAACTTATCAACTCGGCCGCCGGCATCCAGGAACTTCTGCTTGCCGGTGAAGAACGGATGGCAGCTGGAGCAAATTTCGACGCGCAGCTCTTCCTTGGCAGAGCCAGCTTCAAAGGAGTTGCCGCAGGCGCAGGTCACCTTAGTTACATTGTACTTGGGTTGAATTGCTGTTTGCATTTGAATATTCACCTCTCACGCCCTAAGCCTCATGCGGGCTTAGAGTTATATGATTACGCAAGCTACATTTTAGCATGGAAGCTGAGGGGGCTGCAATAGGTTTGGCAAGACTCAACTCAGCGGTTACTGGTGCACTCTGCGCTGCTTGGCACGGGCTAGTTCTGCAGGCGGAACATGAGTGAAGGAACCGATCACAACATCCGGAAGCTCCTCGCGGAAGATCTCCAGCATCGTCTTCATTCCGAGAATCTCACCTTGAGCGGGAGGAATCAGCTCCAGATAGCTCTCCGGGTCAATATTAAGATTCCGCATCTGAATCAGCTTGATATCTGTACGTCTGACGAACTCAACCATCGCCTCAATCTCTTCCTCGCGGTCCGTGACACCGGGGAAGATCAAATAGTTAATGGAAGTATATACACCCTGTGAAGCTGCATATTTCAGGGACTTCTCTACATTAGCCAAAGTATAGCCGCGCGGCTTGTAGTATGCATTATAGTGATCATCCAGCGCACTGATTGTACTGACCCGCATAAGGTCAAGACCAGCATCCACAATGCCGCGGATATGATCGCTTAATCCTGCGTTCGTATTGATATTGATATAACCCATATCTGTAATAGAGCGTACTTCACGGATGGACTCAATGATTATCTTCGCCTGGGTAGAAGGTTCGCCTTCACAGCCCTGTCCAAAGCTTACAATCGACTCCGGCGTCTTCAGGTGCTCCAGCATGACTTGTGAAACTTCGCTCACTGTAGGACGGAAGTTCATCCGCGTCTGCGGCGACACAAACCCGCTGTCATCGGGCTGTTCCGAGATACAGCCGAAGCAGCCGGCATTGCACGAGTAGGAGACCGGAACAGCACCTTCCCAGCGGCCCAAGAAGGTATTGGACGAGGTCAGGCATTCGTATTCCAGTGCGCAGTTGGACAGATGATTATAGAGACGGTTCTCCGGGTACTTGGCGGTCAAATCACTGACGCCAATCTCTACATCCCCGCGGTCACAATTCAAAGGATTCCAC
Source organism: Paenibacillus sp. FSL H8-0259 (assembly GCF_037963255.1). NCBI lineage: Bacteria > Bacillati > Bacillota > Bacilli > Caryophanales > Paenibacillaceae > Paenibacillus > Paenibacillus sp. FSL H8-0259. The sequence goes on along the minus strand of NZ_CP150147.1, from coordinate 124,773 downwards.
TGCTCCGTATCATCTGTAGGATCCGCCGCTACGTAGAATCCGCCATCCTTCCATACTACAGCGGAATAACCGAAGAGCGGAAGCTTATACGTCTTGTCTGTCTTGACATAGCCGGGAAGGCACAGACGGGTAAAGCCCTGCGGCAACAGCGCTCCAACAGCCTGTGAGCCTAAAGGCAACGGCAGCATTTCACCTGTCCCGGGATCCATCCCGATTGCCCGCGTATTAGGCAGCCCCACCAGAGTAGCGCCTTCAGGCAGCGGGATCAATTCTTCCTCCAGTATCTCAACAATCATATCCCCGCTGCGGGCCAGCCCGTACAGCTCGGGATGATCATATACGTTTCCTTGCCCGTCGGCATATACCAAATACATGTTAGTCTCCTCTTGTTATCAATTCTCAGGTTGTAGGTACAGAAGGTGTCTTGGGCCGCGTGGTTCGGCGGGCCGATGAGCCGCTGTTCGATGTTCCGCCTTTGCTGGCGGTACTGTTTGCTGACGAAGAATCCTTGTTGCCCGCCACATCAAAAGAGGCCAGGAACTCAGCATTCGTCTTAGTGTCACGCAGTTTCTTCAGGAATCCTTCTACGAAGTCGTAGGATTCATTCATATTTTTACGGATTGACCAGATGGTATCCAGCTCTTCCTTGCTAAGCAATACTTCCTCGCGGCGTGTACCCGAACGGCGGATATCGATGGCCGGGAAGATACGGCGTTCTGCCAGCTTGCGGTCCAGGTGAAGCTCCATGTTCCCTGTGCCTTTGAATTCTTCGTAAATAATATCGTCCATGCGTGATCCGGTATCAATCAGCGCTGTTGCAAGTATGGTCAGGCTTCCGCCTTCTTCTACGTTCCGCGCGGAACCGAAGAAACGCTTAGGACGATGGAAGGCCGCAGGATCAATCCCTCCGCTCAGTGTCCGGCCGGATGGCGGAACTACGAGATTGTAAGCACGGGCCAGCCGGGTAATGCTGTCCAGCAGAATAACGACATCTTTCTTGTGCTCGACCAGACGCAGTGCCCGTTGAAGCACAAGCTCAGCCACTTTGATATGGTTCTCCGGAAGCTCGTCGAACGTTGAAGCTACTACCTCGCCCTTAACAGAACGCTGCATATCCGTTACTTCCTCGGGACGTTCATCAATCAGCAGTACAAACAATGCGATCTCAGGATTGTTAGTGGAGATACTGTTGGCAATTTCTTTTAGGAGGAGCGTCTTTCCTGCTTTGGGAGGTGCTACAATCAAACCGCGCTGTCCTAAACCTACAGGAGCAAGCAAATCCATTATACGGGTAGATAAATGGGCAGAGGAAGTTTCAAGCGGCAGCTTGTCTTGCGGATAAAGAGGTGTAAGAGCCGGGAAATGTAATCGTTCAGCTGCACTGGCCGGATTCTCACCATTGACGGCATTGACTTGAAGCAATCCGAAATAACGTTCATTCTCTTTGGGTGTACGGCATTTCCCGGATACAAGGTCGCCGCTTCTAAGATCAAACTTGCGGATCTGCGAAGCCGAGATATAAATATCCTCCGCACTCGGCAAGTAGTTAATCGGTCTAAGGAAACCGTAGCCTTCCGGCAGGATCTCAAGCACGCCTTCCATAAACATAAGACCGCTCTGCTCAGCCTGCGCCCGGAGAATCGCGAAGATCAGCTCCCGCTTCTTGAGCGTTCCGTAATAAGGGATCTGGTATTTCTTAGCCAGCTTATACAGATCGGTCAGCTTCATTTCTTCCAGATCGGAAATTTGAAGATCCATGTGTGATAACCACCTATTCAATTTTTATAATGAGTTCTTCCGGCGTTCTTTGCCGGGCAAAATATGAGTCTATGAAAATGCTTATTAGGATAGGATTACCCGAATTGGAAGGAGATATGCAGTTTAAAGGCAAATTATGCTCCTTCCAATCGTTCCGGGTACATACTTATTCGTTCTCGCGCCAGACTTCGGCACCTAAATTGCGCAGGTTGCTTACGAGGTTATCATAACCGCGGTCTATATACTCCACGCCTGTCACTTCGGTAATCCCTTCCTCAACGGTGAGTCCGGCAATGACCAGAGCCGCACCTGCCCGTAAATCGGCAGCCTTCACCTTCGCGGCATTGAGCTTGCCGCCCTCAATAATTGCAGAACGCCCTTCGACGCGAATCTTGGCGCCCATACGGACTAATTCAGGGACATGCTTGAACCGGTTGCTGTATACGAAATCGCTCAAGACGCTAACGCCTTCCGCTTGAGTTAGCATACTTGTCATCGGAGATTGCAAATCGGTGGCGAAGCCGGGGTATATCAATGCTTTGACATCAGCATGCTGGTACTTGGCTCTGCCGATGACCCGGATACTCTCATCCAGCTCTTCTATATCTACTCCCATTTCCAGCAGCTTGGCAGTCAGCGCCTCCAGATGCTTGGGAATCACGTTATCTATCAGCACATTGCCACGCGTTGCCGCAGCGGCAATCATATATGTTCCCGCTTGAATTCGGTCAGGAATGATGGAATGGCGGCAACCATGCATTTCAGTTACGCCTTCAATTCGGATCGTTTCTGTACCGGCGCCTTTAATAACAGCGCCCATAGAGTTTAATAGGGTAGCTACATCTATAATCTCAGGCTCTTTAGCCGCATTTTCAATAATTGTAGAGCCTTTGGCACGTGAGGCCGCCAGCATAATATTTATTGTGGCTCCAACGCTGGATACATCCAGATAAATCTTGGCACCACGCAGTTCTTTGGCATACAAGTGAATAGAGCCATGATCGTTGGTTACAGTCGCACCAAGCGCCTCAAAGCCTTTGATATGCTGGTCAATCGGACGCGGCTCAAAATTACAGCCGCCGGGAAGACCAATCGTCGCCTCTTTGAATCTGCCGAGAAGCGCACCCATCATATAATAAGAAGCCCGGAGTTTCTTGACCGGTCCGTTAGGCATGGGAATGGATACGATACGGGAGGGATTAATTCTCATCTGGCTGCCGGTCCACGATACACTCGCGCCAAGCTCCTCCAGAATTTCGGAGTAAACGGCCACATCACTAAGAGCAGGCAGGTTATCCAGCACAACTTCAGATTCCGCCAAAATCGCCGCTGGAATAAGCGCAATTGCGCTGTTCTTTGCTCCGCTGATGGTTACAACGCCCTCTAGCGGACGTCCGCCGCCAATCATTAATTTTTCCATAAATTTATCTGGTTCCCCCTACGTGTATTGCGGCTTGTTCTGGCAATACCAGCTGTGGCTTGTGGTGACATGGTGATTAGAAGAAGAAACGGCTGCGCCGCCCTAACTTAAGGACGGCACCCGTTTCTGAGGAAATCTGAAATGACTTTACCGGAAGGACACCGGCTATGCGGTGCACTCTTCTGATAAAGATATGCAGGCGGGACAGCAGGAAATAACCTGTCCCGTTACGCGGCAGAGTTAAAATTACGCTTTGTTGCTGGATCCGAATTCACGGATTTTGCCAATAACGGTTTGTTTGATGGCTTCGCGGCCTGGTGCGATGAATGTACGCGGATCGTAAGCATCCGGTTTAGCAGCCAGAACTTCGCGGACTACTTTGGCAAACGCGATTTGGTTCTCAGTGTTTACGTTGATCTTGGAAGTACCCAGGGAGATGGACTTCTGAATGTCATGTACAGGAATACCAGTACCGCCGTGAAGTACGAGCGGAAGGTTAACTGCATCACGAATTTCTTCCATTTCCTTGAATCCAAGGTTCGGTTCGCCCAGGTAAGGACCATGTACGGAACCCAGTGCCGGAGCCAAAGTGTCGATGCCGGTTTCTTTAACGATGCGTACGCATTCGTTAAGGTCAGCGTATTGGATGCCGCCGATAACGTCATCTTCCTGTCCGCCTACAGTACCAACTTCAGCTTCTACAGAAACACCTTTAGCATGAGCATATTCAACGACCTTCTTGGTCATTTCAATGTTCTCGTCGATTGGGTGGTGGGAGCCGTCGATCATTACGGAAGTAAATCCGGCATCGATTGCATCCTTACATTTGTCAAAGCTTGAACCGTGGTCCAAGTGGATTGCTACAGGAACGGTAATTTTCATGTCATGAATAAGACCTTCAACCATCTTAACAACAGTGTAGAAGCCGCCCATGTGACGAGCTGCACCTTCGGATACGCCAAGGATTACTGGTGATTTCTCTTCTTCTGCTGCACCAAGAATCGCTTGAGTCCACTCCAGGTTATTGATGTTGAACTGGCCAACTGCATATTTTCCTTCAAGTGCTTTGGTTAACATGTCTGTCATAGATACTAATGGCATGGTTTCAATCCTCCTAAAATGTTTGAGTTGCTTATATAAGCCGACATCACATACAGGCCTATTATAGCACATCCTGTGTCAAATACTAAATAGGATACACAAAAAAATGTCCCGGTGGGACGATATTCAGCCAGCCCATATTCCTGCGGGACTTTCCCTCTTTAGCGTATCCATAACAGGACTTACCCAAACTGTTCATTTCTAAGCTAGCTGCATTGATCAACCGACTTATTGTGCAGATGCATATTAACGGCAACCCGCATCTCATCGATATCAAACGGCTTGGTGAAATGCATCAGGGCTCCCAGCTTGGTCGCTTCTTTGATCATGTCCAGTTCCCCGTAAGCCGTCATCATAATCACTTTAATCGCCGGGTTCAGCTCCTTCAAATGCTTGAGGATCTCCAGTCCGTCCATCCCCGGGATTTTCATATCGAGCAGAACCATATCCGGCGATTCGTTCTTGACGATCTCGAGTGCCAATTTTCCGTTAGCTGCCTGAAAGGTGGCATAACCTTCACTATTAAACACTTCCATGAGGAGAATCCGGATTCCATTCTGATCATCGACAATTAATACTTTCTTTTTTTCCATACGATACCCTCCCAGAATTTAAGGCAGATTGTCTATACCGCGCCCTCTCACAGCTAACGGCCCCGCTTCAACTTAGTCTATACGAAACCTATTATTCGTGCTTTGTAGCCAAAATCCTGCTAATTGGTTAAAATGCGTAAATCTATGCCATATAAAGGTGTATTTCCAGTTAAAAAGCGGTAGTACAGTCCCCTTGTAATTTGGGAGATATCATAAATGAGACCTATAACAAGAGAAAATAGAAGAATAAAGTTTAGTGTAAAATGTATATTTCCTTCATCTCCAAAAAAGAAAGCCCCCGTAAGGAGGCTCCCGCAGGACCGGAAGGCCCTGAAGATAATTATTACAGCTGTTCGGAATGGGTAAGCGATGCTTTGACAAATTCACGGAACAGCGGCTGCGGACGGTTCGGACGTGAAGTGAATTCCGGATGGAATTGCACGGACAGGAACCAAGGGTGACCCGGCAGCTCAACAATCTCAACCAGACGGCCGTCAGGGGAGGTTCCGGAGAAGACCAGACCTGCCTTCTCCATCTCATCGCGGTAAGCGTTATTGAACTCATACCGGTGACGGTGGCGTTCATAGACCAGTTCATCATCATAGCAGGACATCGCCAATGAACCAGGGGAAAGCTTGCAAGGATACAGTCCGAGGCGCATGGTGCCGCCCATATCCTCAATATCCTTCTGTTCAGGCAAGAGGTCAATCAGCGGATACGCGGTAGCCGGATCGATCTCGGAGCTGTTCGCACCGGTCATTCCGAGCACGGAACGGCCGTACTCAATCACAGACACCTGCATACCCAGGCAAATCCCGAAGAACGGAATGGACTGCTCACGCGCATAGCGGATAGCCGAAATTTTGCCTTCGATCCCGCGGTCGCCGAAGCCGCCCGGAACCAGAATGCCGCCGATGCCGCCCAGCAGCTCGTCCACATTCTCATCCGTAACCAGCTCTGCATCCACCCACCGGAGTTTCACTTCGGCATTGGAGGCAAACCCGGCATGCGACAGTGACTCTACAACGCTTAAATAAGCATCATGAAGCGCTACATATTTACCGACAATAGCGATCTCAACGGTACGTTCCAGCTTCTGAATCCGTTCCAGCATGCTCTCCCATTCACGCATATCCGGCGCAGGAGTAGTCAGCTTCAGGTGGTTGACTACAATCTCGTCCAAGCCTTCGTCGCGCAGGTTAAGCGGAACTTCATACAGTGTTGAAGCGTCGCGGCATTCCACAACGGCATTCTTATCAATATCGCAGAACAAAGCAAGCTTGGCCTTCATATCATCGGTCAAAGGATACTCCGTACGGCACACGATCACATTCGGCTGAATTCCGATGCTGCGCAGCTCTTTTACACTGTGCTGTGTCGGCTTCGTCTTCACTTCGCCTGCAGCCTTGATGTAAGGAATCAGCGTAACATGAATGTACATGACATTCTCACGGCCGATGTCACTCTTGATCTGACGGATCGCTTCCATGAACGGCAAGCTCTCGATGTCCCCTACAGTACCGCCAATCTCCGTAATGACCACATCCGAACCGGTCTCACGGCCAGCGCGGAATACCCGTTCCTTGATTTCATTCGTAATATGCGGGATAACCTGAACGGTGCCGCCCAAATATTCCCCGCGGCGCTCTTTGCTGATAACGGAGGAATAAATTTTACCTGTGGTTACGTTGCTGTTCTTCGACAAATTGATATCAATAAACCGTTCATAATGCCCAAGGTCCAGGTCAGTCTCCGCACCATCATCGGTTACAAACACTTCCCCGTGCTGATAAGGACTCATAGTTCCAGGGTCTACGTTGATGTAAGGATCGAATTTCTGGATCGTTACTTTCAGACCTCTGTTCTTGAGCAGCCTGCCCAGCGAAGCGGCGGTGATGCCTTTGCCAAGGGACGACACAACGCCACCCGTTACAAAAATATACTTTGTCACTGTAAAACCCTCCTAAATAAAGTCCAGAAATTCAGGGGACGCTTGTTGTTTATCGTAACCCTTTTTTCCATCATCAAACCGGGGAACCCAAAAGTTGCTTCAGAACCGCCAAAACTTAAGACCAGAGTCCCCAGAATTACGGAAAACCGCAGTTTTTTGGCATTCAAGTAGAAACGGCTTTGCCGTCCTTTAAAGGACGGCACCGTTTCAGCGAGAAAGATAAGGAACATTGATTGCGCGAAGCATATTAATTCTTATCTTTTAAAAAAACAAAAAAGTGACACCCGTAGACCCGGGGCACTTTTTATTTTAGAAAACATATTAACTTTCATTATAAGCCCATGCAATAGTTTACTCTGACGGTCCTGCCCCTGTCAAGGGACGAATTACACCGCCGGAAAGACTATTCTAAAATTTCTCGTCCTCTTCCTCATCATCGGCTTCGTCTTCTTCGCCGTCTTCGGAATCTTCCTCATCCGCTTCGTCTTCGTCAATGTCATCTTCATCAATGACAACATCTTCGTCAACTTCCTCTTCGCTGTCGTCGTCAGAATAGAGGTCGTCGCGATCTTCATCAATCGCATCGAAATCCTCTTCCTCCGCAGCGTAATTCTCTTCTTCTTCGGCAAAGTCGTCATCTTCCAAATCGTCGTCCTCATCGTTGATGATACGTACGCGTTTGGTGTTGCCGACAGGATCATCGGAGCGTTCCAGCGGGTACCAGCGTTTCAGGCCCCAAAGGTTGGTTCCGACACAGGCAAAACGCCCGTCAATGTTAATCTCGGTATATAACTGTGCAATAGTATCTTGGCTCTCTTGATCGGTCATCCCGCGCAGCTTGGCTACCTCGACCATCAGATCACGGTAGTAGTAAGGCGTATTGGCTGCCTTAAGCACCAGGAAAGCCAGGTCGACCATCGGTATTTCTTTAACTTTCTCAGGGTCCAGCTTTAAATTGAGTGGCGTACTCACTAAAGGACACTTCCTCTCACGCATTGTTCACATTACAAATCATGCTTAATTCATGATATCCATTAACAAACCTAAGTAAAACCTATTTGCGTGCAAATTGCAAGTCTAATACACCCGCTTCTGCGGGAAAACGCAGGAGGGCTGATTATCCGTAACCTCTATGTAACCCAAATGATTCCCCTAAATTCAAAAAGGCGGAGGGAAACCCTCCGCACATGACTGTATCCACGCCAAGGATCGGCTCCTTACGGGATGTTGCAAAGGGGCCTTGCGGTTCCCTTCTGTTCATTTTATGTAATCCTCCGCCTTTTGACACGATGGGCAGCCCATTTCGCTAAAAAAGGGCAAGTTCCCATTCGGACGTCTGCCTCTTTTCATACTATATGGCAGCACGGCACCGAGGAGGGGACGGCGTAACTTATGGATTATTACGGATTTTGGCAGATGCTGCTTGAAGAGATTAAGGCTGCCCCCACAAATGCCCAGCGGCGTATTGTGACCTTCAACGATCCCCGCATGTATGCCGGAGCGCTATCCCAGTGGAAATCACTTAAGACCAAAACGCCGGGGCTGCGGCAGGTTCAGGTATCTACGCTGATCCGGGCCTTCTTCGTGCCCGCCGCCGGAGCAGGAAAGCTGATGGACCGTTATGCTGATTCCCTATGTATAGAAGAAGATCACCGGATTCAGGTTCACTCCGTGGCACCGGATAAAAGCGGTTCTGCCATGATGCCCTGGGGGGTCAAGTCGATTCACGCCCCGCAGGCCTGGTCCAAATCTACGGGAGTTCATGTGAAGATCGGCGTCATCGATACGGGCGTGGACTTCCGCCATCCCGATCTGAAGCATTCCCTCGCTTCCGGGGTCAATCTGCTGAACCGCGGTATGATGCCGCTCGATGACAATGGCCACGGCACACATATTGCCGGCACCCTGGCTGCAGCCGGAGGGACGCGCGGCATGATGGGCGTAGCCCCCAGGGCGCTGATCTATCCGGTCAAGGCTTTTGACCACAGCGGCTCTGCCTATGTGTCTGATATTGTCCTGGGCATCGATTGGTGCGTGCAGAACAAGATCGATATCATTAATATGAGCTTCGGGATGAAAAACAGAAGCAAGGCCCTGCATGATGTGGTGATCAAGGCCTACCGGGCCGGGATCGCCATCATCGCCTCCAGCGGCAACGACGGCAAGCGCGGCGGGGATTACCCCGCGCGCTATCCGGAGACTATTGCCGTAGGCGCCCTTGACAGAAGGCAGCGCGTCGCCGCCTTCAGCAACCGCGGACCGTATATCGACGTATACGGTCCGGGCGAGGGCATCCCCTCCTGCTGGCTGCGGGAGGGGTATAAAGAAATGAGCGGCACCTCTATGGCGACATCGCATGTCACCGGTGCCGCGGCCCTTCTGCTCGCGCTGCGGCCGGGGCTGTCGCCCCGCGAGCTGAAGCTGCTCCTGCGCCGCACAGCCTCGCCGGTGCGGCTGCGCAAGGGCCAGCGCCGCGCCTCCCTGGGCGGCGGCGCGGCCGATGCGCTGCGCCTGCTGCGCGCAGGCGCCCGGGCACGGCGCAGCAGCGGCAGCAGCAGCACCGCCAAAGCCGCAGCAGCGGCGAAGGCTTAGCATGCGGCGGTGATGCCGCCTCAGCCAGCAAGCCCATGCTAAAAAGCGCCGCCCCTGTTACCGGGGGCGGCGCTTTGCATCATGCTATGGTTACATCCGGTCCGGTGCGGTAACGCCAACCAGACGCAGGACGTTGGCAATCGTCGTCCGCGCCGCGCCCAGCAGGGCAAGACGGGCTACAGTCTGAGCGGCGTCCTCGGTGATTACGCGCTCTGCCTTGTAGTAGCTGTGGAACAGCGAAGCCAGATCATACACGTAACGGACCAGGCGGTGCGGTGCATAACCTTCGGCAGCAATCGTAATTTCCGCCGGCAGCTCACCGATTTTGCGGAGCAGGTCGTATTCATGAACAGCGGTCAGCTTGCTGTAGTCAATGTCGCCAGTATCCGGCAGCACAATGCCCTGCTCTTCTGCCTGGCGGAAAATGCTGCAAATGCGCGCATGTGCATACTGGACATAAAATACGGGGTTCTCATTAGATGTCGAAATCGCCAGATCCATGTCAAAGTCCAGATGAGAATCCATACTGCGCATCGTGAAGAAGTAACGGATGGCGTCAAGGCCAACTTCTTCCATCAGGTCTTCCATCGTTACGGCCTTGCCGGTACGCTTGGACATTTTGACCTTCTCGCCATTCTGGAACAGGCTGACCATTTGGGCAATCAGCACGACCAGCTTCTCGGGATCATTGCCCAGCGCCGACATGGCGGCCTTCATCCGCGGAATGTAGCCGTGGTGATCAGCTCCCCAGATGTTAATCATTTTGTCGTAGCCGCGGCCGTATTTGTCGCTATGGTAGGCAATATCCGGTGTGAGGTACGTGTATGTACCGTCATTCTTGATCAGCACGCGGTCTTTGTCGTCGCCGTATTTGGTGGTCTGCAGCCAGGTGGCGCCTTCTTCTTCATATACTTCACCGCGTTCCCGGAGCTCGTCAAGCGAACGCAGCACTTCACCGTTCTCGTACAGGGAGGTTTCGCTGAACCAGATATCGAAGTTGACCCGGAAACGGCTGAGGTCGCGTTTGATTTTGTCCAGTTCCTTGGCAAGACCATAGGTGCGGAAGAACGCAGCGCGGTCGCCCGGGGTCATTGCAAGCAGGGAGTCACCCTTCTCAGCAACCAGCTCTTTGGCGAAGCCTTTGATATCTTCCCCGTGATAGCCGTCCTCCGGCATCTCAGCCGGCTGGCCCAGCTCCTGCAGGTAACGGGTCTCGATCGATTTGCACAGATTGGCGACCTGGTTACCGGCGTCGTTAATATAGTACTCGCGCGTTACCTTGTAACCGGCGTAATCCAGCACGTTGCAGAGCGCATCCCCGACAGCTGCTCCGCGGGCATGGCCCAAGTGCAGGCTGCCTGTAGGATTCGCGCTGACGAATTCCACTTCCACCTTCTGCCCTTTACCGATCTCTACGCGGCCATAATCGTCACCCTGCTCGGCAACGAGGGCAATAACAGGATACAGATAGCTTTTGGATAACGTGAAGTTGATAAACCCCGGACCGGCAATTTCCGCCTTCTCAATAGAAGCGCTGCCGGTATCCAGGTGCTCGATAATGGCCTCAGCGATTTGCCGCGGATTGCGTTTGGCAATTTTGGTAAGCTGCATAGCGGCATTCGTAGCCATATCTCCATGCGCCTTGTCTTTGGGTACTTCCAGCACGATAGCCGGAAGCTCTTCCCGGGACACCAGGCCGGCAGCTACGATAGCCTCGGCAATAGCCTCTTTCACCCGTTCATTGGCTAGCTGAAGCGGATTTAAACTTTGTGTCATGATTGTGGTTCCTCCTGTATATTCAAACTTATAGCGAACTGTCCTGATAACTCATCATAAACGTACAAGTCGTACTCCCATGTAACCGCAAGCTTCCTTCCGGCGCGTATGATGTTGAGCTTCCGGGTATCGGTGATGAGATTAAACTGTGTATAAGGCGAGCGGTAGAACCCCGGCAGACGCTGGCCCGGCTCAAAGGATTGCTCCGACTGGACACCGCCATGGCGGATTAGCTTGATTCCACTGTCCGAAATCTTCAGGGTGTTGCGCACAGAAACTTCACCGCCCTGAGGGCCTGGCTGCGTTTCTTCATAGCGGATATACAGGAATTGCCCTTTCATAATGGCTTCCCCTGCGCTTTGCACCACACTCCGCTCACCGCCCTGCACGCTTTCCAGCGTTACGCTAACGGCATATTTGCCTTGCTGTCCTTCAGTCATTGCACGTTCCTCACTTATTCATACTAATATTCATTAAGGTCATATTCGCTTTCCCATTGTACACTATATCCTGATCCGGAAGAGTAGTTCAATGGCTATTTCTCCGGCAAAAATAATTACAGCGGCAGCAGCGCCAAGTGCTCTCTGCTTCTAAGCTGCTCCACCATGGAGGTCCACGACTCCGGCTTATCTTCCAGCACTGCGTAATAACGGGTCAGAAAATCAGCAACGAGCGGCGCCCCGATCTCCTCCAGCTCTTCATTTCCGGGCATAAAGCATAGATCCAGACCGGATACCGCCTCCCCGTCACCCTGCCAGGAAGGATGGACATACGGAAAATCGACCCGCTTATACCCCAGATGCGACAGCACTTCGCGGCGCACAAACGGGTCCATCGGCTTAATCCCCCCGAAGTCATGCTCTACCCGGTAAGGATCATAAATCTCGGCGAACATTCCGAACAGCTCCCTGCCATTGTCAGCCGCCAGCTTCTGCAGATCCTTCAGCCGGTGCTGTGCCAGAAAGCGGCCTACGCCCAGCCCCTCCCGGCCAATTATAGTGAAATCGGTCATCGCCACATTCCAGTCCGCATAGTAACGGTATTCCGTGGTGCCGACAACTGTACCTTCATGCACTGCGGTGAACACACGAATGCCGGGATCCTCCAAGGGTTCCTTCCATAAGCTGTATTCCAGCACTTCCTCGGGTGGAAATACTTCGGACAGCAGCTGATGTACTTGTCTGAACAAAGGATCGGCTACATTTGTAATCCTTCTATATTCCATAGTAAGGGCTCTCCTCCAATACCGGTTGTAGTTACTATTATAGAAACTTTTAGAGAAACTTATAGAAAAGGATTCCGCCATTCCATAAGCGCTGCGTAATTTCCCGATTCCTCATCTTCCAGATAATCCGCTACAACGCCGACCGGTACACGCCCGCAGCGCAGCAGAAAAGTAATGACCGGATCAGACCAGCTACCGGCCACTACTCCGGCCAGATACGCTTCCGCCGGCATCCGGGCGGCCATTAGATGATAGCCCGGCATCCGCCCGGCTCCCAGCAGCCGTTCCAGCTTCTGCTCCACTACAGCATGATACAACGCCTGTACCAGCTCCTTGCCCAGTCCAAGCTTGCGGTATTTGGGGCGGACACACAGATCGGCAATATACAGCGTATTCCCATTTTGCTGATGTGTAGTGAGATACCCGTCATCCGTAACTTCCGACCAGGTATGATGAAGGGCCGGTGTCTCCGGATCATAATGGATTTTGAGTCCCGTTACCGAGCCGGCCAGTTCTCCGTTCACCTCTGCACACAGTGCCCCTTCCGGGAAAAGCGTTACATGATTCAGCAGCTGTTCCCGGTTCCACCACAGCTCTGCAGGATAGGGCGGCGGAAAGGCTTCGGACTGAATCGTGACCAGTTCCGCGAAATCGGCCTCCGTATAGCTGCGGATTACCGCAGGCACCGGGGTTTTACCTTCAAAAGCGTAGAAGCTCTTGTAATACATTCCCTTTCTTCCCCCTTAGGTCCAGTCCGTGTACAGATCTGTCCGGCGGTCGCGCCACGTAGTTACAGATCCGTGCTCACGGACGCGGTACAGCAGCTCCAGATCCAGATCGGCAGTGATGATCATATCCCCGCCTATTTCCCCCTCGGCCAGCAGGCCCTGCGGAGGGAAGGGAATATCATTAGGCGTAATGACTGCCGCTTGCCCAAAATTGGCGCGCATCAGATCCACGGTAGGCAGCGAGCCCACAGTGCCTGTCAGTACAACGTATACCTGATTCTCAATGGCACGGGCATGGCTCGTATACCTCACCCGGTGGAAGCCATGACGGTCATCTGTACAGGAAGGGCAGAAGATCACATCCGCACCCTTGGCCCGGGCCATGCGTACAATCTCCGGAAATTCGATATCATAGCAGGTTAGCATGGCAATGGTCCCTTTGTCTGTCTGGAATACCTCCAGTCCTTCACCAGCGCCCATATTCCAGCCCTCAACTTCAGCTGGTGTGATATGAAGCTTGGCCTGCTCGGCAATTCTTCCGTCCGGGTAAAACAGGTGAGCTACATTATAGAGCTTATCGTTCCGGCGCAGCACATGGGTGCCCCCGATAATATGTACAGCATATTTCCTGGCATAGCCGGAGAACATCTCCCGGTAACGTTCTGTGAACTGCGGCAGATCCTCTATACCGAGCGCTTCTCCCTGTTCATTGCCTATGGACATCAGCTGTGTCGTCAGAAATTCAGGGAACAGGATGAATTCAGCTCCGTACTCCCCGGCAGTCCTTATATAGTGCTCGCACCGGGCGGCAAACTCCGCGAAGGAGGAAATGGTATGCAAATGATATTGTACAGCGGATACGCGAATAGCCATGGCGGCAATCCTCCTATACGTGATATGGCGTGCATTCATAAAGTAACTAAAATTTTACCATAACAGATCACAAAATCACACAGAATGGAGATGCTGCGTGCCGCCGCATGAATATCTCCTCTATTCCTTCCCCATAATGGAGAATACCAGCAGAGACGCCTCCGCCCACTTATTAAGTGGTAACCCGGCCGTTTCTGCATGAAATAGAAGGAGCCTGATGTTATGCCGCGCGATTCTACTGCACCCAAAGTCCCGAAACGCCGCCTCCGCCGGCTCTTCCGGCTGATGCTCTTCTCTGTCCTGCTGTTCCTGGCGGGCGCCGGAGTCCTGCTTGGGTTCCTATATCAGAAACCGCTACCTCCTCTAGGGGATGATATCCGCTCCAGACTGCTTGACTCCAGGGGCAATGTACTGACTACCTTCACTACTGACGGACGCAGCCGTGATCCTGTGGAACTTAAACAAATCTCTCCGCTGCTCATCAAGGCCACTCTGGCTGTAGAGGACCGTAAGTTCTATAGTCATGCCGGCTTTGACCTCAAAGGAATGGGCAGAGCGGTGCTCGCCAACCTGCAGGCAGGAGGGCGTACGCAAGGGGCCAGTACACTAACCCAGCAGCTTGCGCGTAATTTGTACCTGACCCATGAGAAAACTTGGACCCGCAAGAGCAAGGAGGCTCTCTACACCCTCCAGCTGGAGATGAAATACAGCAAAGACGAGATTCTGAACATGTATCTAAATGAAATCTATTATGGTCACGGCGCCTATGGTATTGAAGCCGCTGCCCAAATGTACTTCGGCAAACCAGCCGCTGACCTGGATCTGGCGGAGAGCGCACTGCTGGCCGGAGTTCCCAAAGGCCCCACCTATTACTCGCCCTACACGCACCTGGATAGTGCTGTTAAGCGGCAGGGTATCATTCTGGCAGCCATGGTCGATGTAGGGGATATCACGGAATCGCAGGCGGAGGCCGCCGCCAGGGAGAAGCTGACCTTCAAGCCGCAGGGGCAGAAGGATACCACTGTAGCCGCTCCTTATTTCCGCGATTACGTGCGCAGCCTCGTTATAGACAGTCTTCATATCAGCAGTGACGAACTGGATCAGGGCGGGCTGAATGTCTACACGACACTTGATCCGGATATGCAGCGGGCTGCGGAAGAGGCCGTGGATCAGGGAATGGACCATAGTAGCGAGCTGGAAACTGCCCTGGTGTCCATTGACCCCCGTACCGGCTATGTGAAGGCCATGGTTGGAGGGACCAATTACCGTTCGAGCGCGTATAATCATGCCCTGGCTACCACACGCCAGCCCGGTTCTTCTTTTAAACCGATTATGTATTTATCCGCGCTGTCTTCCAAGGAGATGACAGGGTTGTCTGTCTTCAACAGCCAGCCGACACTGTTCCACTATGACAACAACCGCAAAACCTATCAGCCCCGCAACTTCGGCGATAAGTATCTCGGTGAGATCAACATGAAGCAGGCGATTGCCGCTTCCGACAATATTTATGCCGTAAATACAATTATGAAGATTGGCGCGGACAAGGTGGCCGCTATGGCTGCTGCTATGGGAATCAACAGTCCGCTGCAAAGTGTCCCGTCTCTGGCGCTCGGCACTTCCCCTGTCAGTCCGCTGGAGATGGCTTCCGCCTTCGCAGTTATCGGCAATGGCGGAGTTAAGCAGCCTGTTACCGCAATTCTGAAAATTACAGATGCGGGCGGACACCTTCTATATGAAGCTCCGCAGCCTCAAGGGCAGTCTGTGGTAGAACCGGCCGCCGCTTATGTGCTGACCCGGCTGATGGAAGGCGTATTTGAGAGCGGAGGAACGGGTAACCGCGTAGCCTCGATGATCAAACGCCCGGTCGCCGGCAAAACAGGCACTACCGACACAGACGGCTGGATGGTGGGCTTCACTCCTGAGCTCTCTACTGCGGTCTGGGTAGGTTACGACAAGGGCCGGGATATTGCCACCGCTGATGGAAGACGTGCAGCGCCTATCTTTGCGCAGTTTACGGAAAAAGCGCTGGAGAATGTACCGCCGAAGATTTTCCCGATTCCCGATGGCGTGGTCAGCGTATATATCAATCCACAGTCCGGCAAGCTGGCTACAGCAGCCTGTCCGGAGAAGGAGCTTACGACCTTCATCAGCGGCACTGAGCCTACTGAGTACTGCGACCAGCATGCCGCCTCCGGCACCGATGCTCCCCCGGATGGGAGCAACCCTGAGATTGCCGAGCCTGTCAAGGAGGACCATTCGCTATGGAATGACATCAAACGCTGGTGGATGAACTGATCCGGCATTGCTGCCGCCGGAGACTTGCGTTACGATGGGATGAGCCCGGCAAGGCGCTCTCTTAAGCGTTAGTCCGCCGCAGGAAGGTGTCAACCATTCATGAAGCTGAATTCTTCAGGCGAACCGGACCATTGCGCCCCGCAGCGGCTGCTTCCGCCTGAACTCTATGCGCTTGCGGCAGTAGAGGCAGCTCCGCGCCTCCTGGGCCAGCATCTCGTCCGGCGCACCGAAGACGGTGATATCCGCTGCCGTATTGTTGAGACTGAAGGCTACGGCGGCGCTGAAGACAAAGGGAGTCATGCCTACGGAGGGCGGCGGACAACCCGTACAGGAGTAATGTTCAGTGCCGGAGGCGCTACGTATGTATACCTGATCTACGGGATGCACTATTGCTTCAATGTGGTTACCGCTGCTGAAGACGAACCGCATGCGGTCCTGATCCGTGCAGTGGAGCCGCTTACCGCCAGGGACGCGGAGCTTATGGCTGCATACCGGGGAATTGCTGTCCGGAAGCCTTCGGATCTGTCCGGCGGCCCGGGCAAGCTGTGCCGGGCACTGAGGATAGACAAAAGCCTCAACATGGCCAGGCTTGATCTCCGCGGGGGGCCAATATGGCTGGAGCAAGGTGAAGCCCCGGAATCTCTGGATATTGTCCAGGCTCCGCGCATCAATATTCCCTATGCAGAAGAATACGCGCTGAAGCCTTGGCGTTTCTATCTCCGGGGCAATCCCTATGTCTCGGTCAGCAGCACGGATGCGCAGCCGGTTATCCTCACCTGAAGATAGTTTCATTCCGCTGTTTCGGCTGTGCTAATTTGGGTAAAAAATAGAGAACCCTAATAAACCTCTCCCTTGGGATTACCCGAAGGGAGAGGTTTTATATTTTTTCGGCCCCGTACCCTCTCCTGCGCCGTAAAACGGGCTATTTCCCGTATAAGCGACAAGAAACAACATAATTTGTATGCGCTTTCCCCGTTCTCTAAACTTACAATTACTGCTATAATCAGAGATATCCACAAAAAATATAAAGATGTAAATGAGGGACATGGGATGAAAGATACAGGCATGATCCGGAGTTTAGACAGTCTTGGTAGAATTGTGGTTCCCGTAGAAATCCGCATGACACGAAATATTGACATTGGGGATCCCATCGAGTTTTTTATTCTGAATGAGGAAATTATCGTCCTCAGAAAGTACACCTCCACAGAATGCACATTTTGCAGAAGCCTTGATCATGTAACCTACTATAAAGATCAATTCATTTGCAATACCTGCCTCAAAGAGCTGAGCGACCCCGGGCGCGGATCTGAAGAGATCACAATCTCTCCAGGCCCTGCAGAGGAGAACGCCGAACCTGTCCGCAGTGGACGGAGAACGAAGACGGAGGAAATGAGCCAGCGTCTGGAGAAAGCGATGGAGGACCACCCCTATGCCAACCAGAAGGAGCTTGCCGAGGTGCTCGGAATCAGCCAGGCCAGAGTAAGCCAGTTGAAGCGCAAGCTAAATACTGCCGGCAGAGTGACTCCGTAGCAGCGCATATCCCATCATCTTATACATAAGGCTTGGCCCTCTGCTAACAGAGAGCCAAGCCTTGTTTTTTGATATGCATGTTCGTTCAGCTTACTACTCCGACAATGCCGCTTTCAGCTCGTCAGGCGAAGCGGCCCACCACTCTTCATTATGTGCGATCAGCAATGATTTCAGCGCATTCCGCTCCGTAGACCCAAGTCCCTCCACAATAATCTTCCGTTTCAGGGCTGCATCCAGCTTATTGACATGATCGGCAAGAATCTTCCAGCCCCGGCGGGCTTCGGAATCAATCCACATCTCACAGGCGGTAATTCCGCCGTAGAACTGGCCCTCCGGTGTACGGTCCACAGCAACCCAGACCACCCAGACCTGTCTTCCTTCCGGTACATCCTCACGGTTCACGGAGAACTTAATCCCCTTCTCCACTTTGCTCTTGGCATGCATGGCACCGATATCGATAACGGCGATACCTTGATCAATAATAACAGGCGATACATTACCCAGATCAATGGAGCCTGCCCCGAAGCCTTTATGCTTACTCTTGGCATTCACAATATTCAAGGCAATCTGCTTTTTGCCCTCTGGTTGTACGTTATCCACAAGTGCACATCCTTTCCATTCACTAATTATTTAATTTTAGCTAATAATGCGCCGATTGCAAACATATACATCCCGTAGATGCTTGTCACGGGAGGAATCACAGTATGAAGCCACATTCATTAAGGTATACCCTCATCTTCGCAGCTCTGGCTGTTCTCACCTTGCTTGGAGGCGGAATATGGTTTCTTTCAGGGCACAGCCCTGCCGTATGGACTGCCTCTGCCCCAAAAGAGGCCAAGTCCCCCGCCGTCCTGCCGCAGCAGCAAATTGTGCAGTCCACTCTTCCGGAGATTACTCCGCCTCCGGTGTCGGAGGTTTTAAGCCAGCGTGTGGTGGAATACCACATGGATGTTCAGCTGCTGGCCGATACGGGAACCTTAGCAGCTTCCGAAACGGTGACCTGGATCCATCCGGGCAAAAAACCGGTCCAAGAGCTCTATTTTCACCTTTACCCCAATGCATTCGCTTCCGGCAATACAACCTTTATGAAGGAATCCGGAGGAACGCTCCGGGGCGACTCCATGCCTGCGGGCGGATACGGCAGCCTGACGCTGACGGATCTGCGGACCTCCGAGGGGATTTCGCTAATGCAGCGCACCCAGTATGTGCAGCCTGACGACGGCAATGTGAATGACAAGACCCTGCTTAAGGTCCACCTGCCCCAGCCGGTAAACGGTGGTGAGAGCGTAACACTCAAACTCCAGTTTGAGGTCAAGCTGCCGAAAATATTCGCCCGTATGGGAACCGCCGGCAACTTCGTCATGGCCGGCCAGTGGTTTCCCAAGCTCAGCGTCTACGAGCCTGCTGGCACAAGGGGAGTACAGGAGGAAGGCTGGAATCTGCATCAGTACCATGGCACATCTGAGTTCTACAGTGACTTCGGTATTTACAATGTAACCATCTCCGTCCCGTCCGATTACAAGGTTGCCGCCACCGGATTTCCGGTGAAGAACGCGCGGCTGGTACAGGACCGCAAAATCTATCAGTTCTACGCAGATGATGTTCATGACTTCGCCTGGGCGGCATCGCCGGATTTTGTGGTTGCCGAGAAGGCCTTCTCCGCGCCGCAGGTGCCCGGAGTAAAGATCAAGCTCTATCTGGACCCGCTGCATAAGGATCTTCAGGAGCGCTACTTCCAGGCCGCAGAGGCTGCCCTGACCGCCTTCAGCAAATGGTATGGCCCGTATCCTTACTCCACCTTATCCATTGTAGTCCCGCCTGAATCTGGCAATGGGGCCGGGGGGATGGAATATCCGACGCTGATCACTGCCTTCGGTGCTGCCGAGGCATCGCCCGGCACTTCGCTTGAACGGACCGTGATCCATGAGATCGGTCACCAGTATTTCTATGGCATGGTCGCCAGCAATGAATTCGAGGAGGCGTGGCTGGACGAGAGCTTCACCTCATATGCCGAAGACCGGCTGATGGAGCAGGAATATGGCGTTGCCTCAAGCCTCCCGCTGCAGTCCAGTCTGGTCTCCTCCTCACAGCCGCTCAATCTGGAGACCTGGAAATACACCGGAGATGATGCCTACACGCGCAATGTCTATATCCGGGGCAAGCTGGTGCTCCGTGACATCGAACGGTTAGCAGGAGCCAAGAACATGGATGCCATTCTCGCTGCCTATGCCCGTAAATACCGCTTCAAGCATCCCTCGACCGCTGACTTCCAGAAGATTGTGGAGAAAGTGACCAAGCAATCCTGGCAGACTTATTTTGACCAGTACGTCTACAGCGGCGGAGCCCCTGATTTTGCAGTAGACGACATCAGGCTCACAGCTAAACGGGACGGCGGCAACGGAGCAGGCATTCAATATGATGCTGTAGTTGAGGTAAGTAACAAGGGCAGCCATTATGGGGATGTCCCTGTAAAATTTATTTTCTCGGACGGGTACTCGGTTCAGCAATACTGGAACGGCGAAGGGAAGACAACATCGTTTGAATTATCGTATAAAGCACCTCTGGTCTCCGCCGAGATTGATCCGGGACATTCCATACTGCTGGAGAGCAAGCATCTCAATAATTTCAGAATGGCGGAGCTTGAGCACAATACTCTTTCCCGCTGGACGCTCAGTGCGACGACACTGCTTGAAACCCTGCTCGGAACTCTTGTCTGGTGAGGTGAAGGATTGTGAAAATTTCGATAACCCGCGGTTGGCACAGCATGAAAGAGCAATTTTATATCCTGATTCTGCTATTTATCTACCGGCTGTTCTGGGGCTACTTCATGTACAAATTCATTAAAAGCGCCGTCGTTCCGGTACTGCTGCGCTATCCGGATGCGAATGCCGGCGGCAGTAGCATAGGCAGGCTGCTGTATTATATTGAGGGGCAGGCTGCGTTGCACACGGACCCGGACGTCCGGCAATGGCTATGGCTGCTCTTGGCACTGACTGTGTTGCGGCTGCTGCTCTCCCCCTTTATCCGGGCGGGCCTGCTGCACGAGCTTCACCAGGAACGTGCCGGGGAGCGCGGACTGTTCTTTTTTCCCGGGATGAAGCGTTATGGTCTGCCTGTACTGCTGTTCAGTCTCGTTGAATGGGCGCTGGCCCTTCTGCCGCTCTATTGGCTGTTGCCGAAGATGTACCGTCTGCTTCTGAACGGCATTCTCGATTATCCGCTGCTGCTGACGCTCGTGCCTTATGTGCTGGGCTGGCTCGTCTACCTCTTCCTTATCCGCAAGCTGCTGCTGTATATGCAGTTCGGTTATACCGCCGGCACGGGCATGTTCACTTCGCTGCTGATCTGTCTGAAGGTGCTTCTCCACTCCATCGGGATATCCGTCATTATAGGCGCAGGAAGTCTGCTGACGCTGATCCTCTGCAGCGCTGCAGCGCTCTTCTGCCCCGGCCTCCCGGCCCTGCTCCTGCGCCAGGCAGCTCCACTGCCGTCCACCCTATTCAAAATGTGGGGCATAGCCGCGCAGTATCATCTCTGGTCCAGTAAATCATTCCCACAATAATCGGCCGCCAAAACGGCATACTAAAAGAGTCATCGCCCCTCTGGTGAGGTGCATGACTCTTTTTTGTTTACAGCTGCGACAAGTTGATTTGCAAAACTGTAAATCCTCTGGTACAATGATGCCTGTACTACTAGTAACAAATTTGTAATCTTTCAAATGGAATTAAGCAGCTATGTAACCGAAGCCTTTAACCTTATGTCGATATGTCACTATTCTGGTGCACAAAACGCCGAATTCCCTGCACCGGGGAGTGGGGGAACCATATTTTGGGTGAATTGATCTCGCTTTAGAGGGGTCATAGGGGAACCTTCTACCGAATCCTTAAGCTAACCTCGCAGGCCTTGGAAGGAGTACATCTTTTGAGAAGTCAGAACTTTAAGAAGAAATGCACCGCAGCAGCGCTGGGTCTTGTGATGGTATTCACACTTGGGGCAGGCAGCGCTTTCGCAGATTCCAAAATGGATACTGTGATCTCAAAAACCATTGGAACGTCATATAAAACCGGGGGCACCAGCACCAGCGGCTTTGATTGTTCCGGATTCACCAAATACGTATTCAAGAGTATCGGCCTTACCCTGCCGCGCACCTCTAAGGCACAGTACAGCGTTGGAACAGCCGTATCCAAGAGTAATTTGCGTTCCGGTGATTTGGTATTCTTCAATACCCTGGGCAACGGAGTTTCCCATGTCGGTATTTATGTCGGCAATGGCAAATTCGCACAATCCTCCACTTCGCGTGGTGTAACCATCAGTTCGCTGAGTCAGGCATACTGGGCCAACCGCTACGTTGGCGCTAAAAGAGTGATGAGCACAACAGCCTACCAAGCTGTCGCTTACGATTGAACCCTTGAACATTTCCTCGAATATTCGTACCTCTAACAACTAAATGTAACTTATACGAGCCCGGTTTTGATTATTGCCGTAATCATTTCCGGGTTTTTCCTTTTCCTTATTCTACCTTTTACACTCATCTGCAGGCCCTGAAACACCTTTTTATCCCAAATCCAAAGAAAAATTCATCAATAGCTCACCTGCTGCGTAAATATGAGTCTTTCTATGCAGCTATAACTCTAAAAAACGCAAAAAAAATGCATTAATATGTTATAAGTGATTGCCAAGCGCCCTAGTCTTTGCTACAATTATCGCAGTGAGCTTTTAGTAACATTTTTGTAATTATTGAATCGCTTTTAACAAAGGTTTTGTCATGTATTGAATAACAGCTAATCCTAATCAACAGTCGTGCCGAGTTCCCTAAAGATTTAGGGAAACGGGGGAACCAACTTTGGGTGAATTGACCTCCTATTCTAAGAGGGGTCATAGGGGACCTTCAACCGAACCCTTAAGCTAACCTCGTAGGCATTTGGAAGGGGTATTTACTTTTGAAGAAGAAGCTAGCAGCCGCAGTACTAAGCTTTTCCATCATCTTCACCATTGGAGCAGGAAGCGCTTTCGCGGATTCCAAAATGGATAAAGTTATCGACAAAGCCATCGGGACCAAATACGTATCCGGCGGTGTATCCACGAACGGTTTTGATTGCTCCGGATTTACAATGTATGTTTTTGATAAGATCGGAATTAACCTGCCCCACCAATCCGGCTCCCAATATGAGATGGGCACTGCTGTATCCCGCGATGAAATGAGACCGGGCGATCTTGTATTTTTCAATACAAGCGGCAAAGGCATTTCTCATGTCGGTATTTATGTTGGTGACGGTGAGTTCGCACATGCTTCTTCCTCGCGTGGTGTAACCATCAGTTCGCTGAGTGACAGCTACTACGTCAACCGCTACGTTGGCGCCAAACGGATTATGAGTACAGATGCTTACAAGACTGTGGCTGCGGATTCCGAAGAGAATGACGATGTGCAATAATTTGTCCTAAATATAAGCGCTTTTCCAGGATTTTTGCCGAAATCTTGGAGGAGGGCTTATTTTTTTGTCTATAAAATTACTTACCCCGCTCTATATTTGTAAAACACCAATTTCGCTCTTTCATAAAATATTTATTGGCGTTTGTCAAGTTCCGGTCTTTCTGCAAGGTTTTTGCGTCGAATCCGGCTCGTTTTGTATATAATATTTATAGAATGAAGTAATGTTCCATTGAAAGGAGGCCTCCGCTTATGATAAGTTCCCCGGTAACTTTTTATGTTGTTCCTATGGAGTCGCGGCATGCTGCTGAGATCTGTGAGTGGAACTACAGGCCCCCGTATAATATTTACGGCTGGATGCCCTGGGAGCAGATGCAGGCGCTCGGTGTTGAATTCGGTGATCCGCAGCTGCGCAGCGAGCAATACGTTTCCGTTGTGAATGGACAGGGAATCCTGTGCGGCTTCGCCCAGCTGTTCCCTATGGAGGGTGTAGTCCGGCTTGGAATCGGCATGCGGCCCGATCTGTGCGGTCATGGCATGGGACATCTGTTCATGAAGGCCATCGTTCAGGCGGCTTTGCAGCGTTATCCGGAACGGGAGATCGATTTGGAGGTACTGACCTGGAATCAGCGGGCCATCCGTGCTTACCAGAAATGCGGATTTACCATAACGGATACTTATGAACGCAGAACCCCAACTGGCGATAAGCCATTTTATTGTATGGTCTATGAGAAATAGCATTCCACTTCTGTATGTTTGCAATTTTCCCAGGAGTTTCGTTCATTTTTTTGACACAAATACTATGATAACGCTTCACCATCCGGTATAATGAAGGAAGCAGCTTACATGGAGGGACGGATGCAGATGCAGAAATGGATCATGAGCGGTTTGTTTTTTGCCGCCTGTGCCTTTGCCGTGGTCTTAATGTTTACCCTGCCCGGCAAAGCCGAGGTGGCTGAAGAGAACAAACCTACAATGCCTGAGGTTGTGCTGGACGCAGCCGGCGCGGAGGCCCTGGTGAAAGCCAACTGCATCACCTGCCACGGGGATCAGCTTCAGGGCGGTGTAGGGCCGAACCTGCAGCAGGAGGGCGCACAGCATGACGCGGCGCAGATTTACAGCATTGTGACCAAAGGCCGCGGGCAGATGCCTTCCTTCAAAGACAAACTAGCCCCTGAGGAAATTGCAAATGTCGCGTTATGGCTGGCCGAGAAGAAATAATAACATGCCCAAAGCAAAATGCCCGCTGCAAAGGATACCCTGGTATCCCTGCACGGGCATTTTTATGGATCAGGCGGTACTGTCATTTCCATAAGGATCCTGTCCTCTAACGGTTTTTCTCAAAAGCCTCGTTAATTTCATTAGCCTGGCGTATATCCAGCTTCTCCACATCTGCAGGCAGACGCAGGATAACGGTCTTGTAGTCAATGGTGATATGCGGGTGATGGTCGAACGCTTCCGAAATCGCAGCAACCTCATCCACAAAAGCAATTCCCTTCATATATTCATTGAACATATATTTGCGCACCATAATATCCTCTTCCAGTTTCCAGCCTTCCAGCTTGCCGATCTGCTCCCGCAGTTCTTCCTCTGTAAATGGCAATTTGTTTCCTCCCTTGCTTAATTAGCTATATCACAGCAGTCCTGTCTTTCAAATAAAACATCCCTCAGCTTCTTAAAGTCCAAGGGATGTGCCGGGCCAAAGATTTTTTTCGATTTAATGTATTCTTAAATCCCGGCGAATAGTACTTCTCATCCCAATTTTAACATGGGCTGATGCCTGGGACAAACTCCGGCTCCGCAGCTGCTTCCGGTCTACACCAGAACCACCGATGCCAAATCCTCGTCGCCGAGCAGAATATTGATGCGGTGCGTTTCTTTATCGTACATTACAACCCCGCTTCCGACCTTAATCACCGGCTCATTGCCCAGTGCGTAGAACAGATCCTCCGCAAGCGCCTCCCAGACCTCCAGCTTCGACTCCTCCGGCAGGTTCTCCCACTCCTCAGGCTCCATTTCGAAAAAAATATACCCGTCGGAAATCCGTCCGACTGCGCCTGTCAGTTCAACCAGAATTTCACTGTAATCTCTGCCATGCTTAACTCCCACGTCAATCACTCCGTTTTCTTCGCTGATGAATAATAACTTACCTTATCCATTATAGCCGAAAAAATCACTTCACAAAAAAGGGAATGCTGTCGATAAATAAGAATATACGTGATTTGGTTACGTGCAGAGTGTCCTCCCGCGGTTCAAGGATGATAAACGCGGTATAGTCGGATCACTTCTTAATTCTCATGGACGAGGTGCATAAATGGAAATTTCAACAATACTAGGACTGGTTTTTGGTCTGATCGCAGTAGTCTGGGGGATGGTACTCAAGCATGCTCCGCTTGAAAGCTTGAACAATCCCGCCGCCTATGTAATTATCTTTCTTGGTACGGCCGCCTCAATCTTCATGGCCTTTCCCATGTCGGAAGTCAAGAATTTCCCTAAGCTGCTGAAGATCCTATTTGTGAAGAAAAAGATGGTCGGCAAGCCCGAACTGATTACAATGTTCATGGAATGGGCATCCATCACCCGCCGTGAAGGACTGCTTGCATTGGAATCGAATGTCGATGAAATCGAAGATAATTTCCTTAGAAACGGTATGCGGATGATTATCGACGGCAATGACCAGGAATTTGTCCGCGATGTATTAATGGAAGATATTCACGCTACAGAAGATAGACATAAAGCCGGCGCCTTAATCTTCTCCCAGGCCGGGATGTACGCACCTACACTGGGGGTACTCGGGGCTGTTATCGGGCTGATTGCCGCCTTGGGGGATATGAGCAATATGGATGTCCTGGCCCACGCGATTGCCGGAGCCTTCATCGCTACTCTGCTGGGGATATTCACCGGTTATGTAATGTGGCACCCTATGGCCAACAAGTTAAAACGAATTTCCAAACGCGAGATTGAAGTCCGCCTGATGATGGTAGAAGGTCTGTTGTCTATCCAGTCGGGGGTCTCCACCATTGCTATCAATCAGAAGCTTTCCGTCTTCCTTACTCCGTCCGAACGGGCCAAGCTGAGTGAGAAGGAGGGCGCCTCGAATGAGCAAAAAGACTAGGCATGAGGAGCACGAAGAGCATGCCGATGAATCCTGGCTACTGCCCTATTCCGATCTGATGACCCTGCTGGTTGCTCTATTCCTGGTTATGTATGCCATGAGTGCTACGGACGCCCAGAAGTTTGAGCAAATGGCCCAGGCGTTCAATTCAGCGCTCAGCGGCGGTGGCGGCGTACTGGAATTCCGCTCGGATTCACCTACGAGTACTCAACTTGACCAAGGCAATAAGGATAAAATGAATAGTGTTATAGATAAAAATACAGGCACCGCCGAGATCTCCAAACTTCGTGCCAAAGAACAGGAGGATCTGGAGAAGCTTAAGGAGCAATTCGATCAGTACATCAAGAATAACGGAATGACTGATCTGCTCAGTACGAAGCTGAATCAGTCCCAGTTAATGATTACGATCAGCGACAACGCCTTATTTGCTTCGGGACAGGCTATGGTCAAGGATGACTCCCGTCAGCTGGCCAAGTCAATCTCGACGATGCTGCAGCAGTTTCCCGATTATGATATATTAGTGCAGGGACATACGGATAATATTCCTATCTCCAATAGCAGCTACTCCTCCAACTGGGATCTTAGCGTGGCCCGTGCCCTTCAATTCATGAAAATCCTGCTGCTTAACCCCAATCTGGACCCGGTCAAGTTCAGCCCGATCGGATACGGGGAATATCATCCCATCGCTGAGAATACGACTGCCGCCGGACGCGCCAAGAACCGTCGTGTAGAAGTCTCCGTTCTCCGCAAATACAAAGATGCAACAACAGAAACTACTGATGTTGCCGCTCCCGGTAAATAATGCGAATATATTATAGCTTATTAAGTAATAAGAGCTGTTCCCGGGCCATTATTCGGCCTTCAGGAACAGCTCTTTGTTTGATTGCTTATTATTTAAAGCTTATTGCAGCTCATAGTTCAGCATAGCTCCAAGCTCCTGCTTCTCCTGCGGTGACAGATCACGCCATTCCCCGGTCTGCAGGGCGCCCAGCCGGATATTCATTACCCGGATGCGCTGCAGACGCCGCACTTCATAGCCAAACGCGCTGCACATGCGGCGGATCTGCCGGTTCTTGCCCTCGGTAAGAATAATCCGGAATACCCGCTCACTGATCCGTGTTACCTCACAAGGGAGCGTTCTGCTGCCCAGAATCTTCACCCCGGTGGCCATGCCCGTAAGGAAAGATTGCGTGACTGGCCTGTCCACGGTAACTACATACTCCTTCTCATGTCTGCCTTCAGCACGCAATATTTTGTTCACAATGTCCCCGTCATTCGTCAGCAGAATTAATCCCTCAGAATCCTTGTCGAGCCGTCCGATAGGGAAAATACGTTCTTCATGTCCGATGAAATCAACTATATTCCCCTGAATATGGCCTTCTGTAGTAGATGTGATGCCTACCGGCTTATTAAGTGCGATGTAAACGATCCTGCTGCCTGTTTCCAGGCGTTTGCCGTCGATCAGCACCGTATCTCCAGCTTCTGCCTGACTGCCCAGCAGAGCGGTCTCACCGTTGATGGTGACTCTTCCCCCTTCCACCAGCTTGTCTGCTTCACGGCGCGAACAGTACCCTGTCTCACTGATGAACTTATTAATTCTCATGTCTGTCATTCACTCCGTTCTATATACATGCCTGACGGAAGGTTATTCTCCCCGGCTTCAGGCAGCTTAATGGTCACCTGCGCACCCCGTCCGTACTCACTGCGGATCTCGAGACTGCCCTTATGGGCTTGTATAATACGCTGGCTGACCATGAGTCCAAGCCCGGTCCCTGACTCTTTATTCGTGAAGAACGGCTCGCCCAGCTTAGGAAGCATATCCTCCGGAACCCCTCCGCCCTCATCAGAAACAACAATAACCACAGAATTATTCTGCTGCTGCTCCTCCAGGGTAATCGTCCCTCCGTCAGGCATAGCCTCAATCGCATTTTTGATTACATTAATGAATACCTGCTTCAGCTGGTTCTCCTCACAGTGCACCATAGCCGGCATATCCGAGAAATACGTTACAAACTCTATGCCAAAAAGATGGGCTTGGCTATCCAGTAGAGAGATCACGTCGCCGACAATATGCCGCAGATCCCTCAACTGAAAATGAACGGCCTGCGGCTTGGCCAGGATCAGAAACTCACTTACAATCAGATTGATCCGGTCCAGCTCCGAGAGCATAAGATCAATATGCAGCGGGACCAGAACCTTCTTCTCCTGCTGCAGCTGCAGGAACCCTCTCAAGGTGGTCAGGGGATTGCGGATCTCATGGGCAACTCCGGCTGCCAGCTGGCCGACCGTAGTCAGCTTCTCAGAGCGTCTGAGCAGCTCTTCAATCCGGTTGCGCTCAGTCATATCACGGGATACATGTACAAAAGACTGCGGCTGCCCTTCCTCATCCCGGATCACCGAGGTGCTCACACTGACTTCTACGATAGAGCCGTCACGTTTCAGTCGTACGGTCTCTACCGGAGGCAAAGACATTCCGTTCTTGAGCTGCCGCAAACGGATATCTTCCTGCTCCTGTACTGTAGCCGGCACCAGATAAGGCGTCTTGACCAGCGCTTCCGCTGCACTCCATCCATAGAGCTCTTCAAAGGCTCTGTTCGTACTTATAATCCTGCCATCCATATCCACAGTGTGGATCGCATCCGAGGTGCCGTTAATTACCGACTCCAGATGCTCTTTAACCGCCCGGTTCTCTTCCAGCGTCTGACCCAGCCGGTTCGTGTGCTGCAGCAGGTGGGAGGTCATCGCGTTGATCCGGTGGGCCAGCTGTCCGAGCTCGTCCCGGCTCTCAACATTTAATGGAGGCTCGAATTTGCCCTTGGCCACATCATTCACCTTAGCCAGTATATCCTGAATCGGCCGTGTGACGAAGCCGGCCATAATATAGCTGGCCAGGAAAAAGATAATAAGCAGCAGCACGGACGTGGTGATATTATTGAACAGCTGCTCTTTAATTACGGATGAGATCAGCGAGTAATCCATAACCACAGTAATTACATAATCGTCGGCTCCCGGCTGTTTGATTGGAATAAAGCTTTTGAGCACTCTTTTGCCCAGAACCTCTGTATCCAGCGTTACCGGCTCACCCCCGTTGATCGCTTCCCGTATTGCAGCCTTATCCTGTGCAACGTTGCCGTACGTATACGTACCGTAATGAATAGGACGGTTGCGCAGCTTCACATTGATCGGGTCACTGCCATCGGGCAGCATGCTGGGGGATCCGAACGTTTTGGGATTAAAGCCTGTTATCTCCAGAATGCCGGGGTTCACGGCTTTGGAGTCCTGAA
Source organism: Paenibacillus sp. FSL H8-0259 (assembly GCF_037963255.1). Classification (NCBI taxonomy): domain Bacteria; kingdom Bacillati; phylum Bacillota; class Bacilli; order Caryophanales; family Paenibacillaceae; genus Paenibacillus; species Paenibacillus sp. FSL H8-0259. Next base: position 95,104 of record NZ_CP150147.1, on the reverse strand, counting down.
TAATTTCGTCAGGTCCCATAATCTTGACGTAATCGCTTACGGCAGTACTGCGGATATAAGGATCTATGATATAGTTGCTGGTACCATCATAATAGTAACCCCATTTATCAATGTACTCCGGATTTGAGGTTGAATATTCGAAAGGGCCGGACCAGAAATTATCCATTGTCTGCCCCTGGTCAACGGATACCCGCTGGCCTGCAAACAACTCCAAAAAAGCAACATACCAGTACCCCATGCCTTTGGTCGAGAGTCCGATCTCTGTGGGATCTGATGACTTGGCTACAACAATATCATTATCAGTCTTGACCAGAAGCGAGATATTAGACACGCCCAGCTTGATGGCCAAGGCCTGCAGCTCCCTATTGTCCACATTCTTGATATCCGGGTCAAGCTCAAGCGAAGCCAGAATAGAGGTCATCCTCAGGTTCTGGGCAATTTTATGCTGCACATAGTTGGAACTATAACTGCTCTGCTCAACCGAAACAGCGATCTGCATGGCAGTTATCTTCATATTACTCAGACTTTCATTACGCAGATTATTCCGGACGGCATATAGATTAAGTGTAAGATTCAGCGTCAGGATTAAGAGTACCGAGCCGAAAATAATAGCCGATAATTTCGTTTTTATAGACAAGCGTATTGTTCACCTCTTACCGCTGGTAAATCCTAGCGGAGCATTCATAATTATCATACCTTTTGCCTCTCCATTTGAAAAGACATTTCAAACAGGGATAACCTAGGGAACATATTGAATTCTTCAGACACATTCTCTACAATAAGTAGGAAACCATCCACAGGTTATGCACATATAAACATTTTGCTAAATCGCGATGTGTACAATTTTGTGCATAAGTCGGGCTTTATCCACAGAGTTGTCCACAATTTGTTAAGAACGAATATTTGTTCGTTGTACAAGGAGCTATTTTAGAAGGGAAGATGAACTTGAATACACAACTTGAAGAGTTGCCGCCAGACGAGCGGGCAATTCATGAATATTGGATGAACGAGGCAATAGGCGAAGCCCGCAAAGCAGAAGCACTGGGTGAAGTGCCGATCGGGGCAGTGGTTGTCCGTGAAGGTACAATTATCGGGCGCGGCTACAATCTGCGTGAGACCACGCTCGATTCCACTGCCCATGCGGAGATGGTTGCCATCCGTGAAGCGAGTACGGCCCTTAATTCCTGGCGTCTGCTCGACTGCCAGCTCTACGTGACCCTGGAGCCCTGTCCCATGTGTGCAGGAGCCATGGTGCAGGCCAGAGTCCCGCTTACTGTTTATGGTACTCCTGATCCCAAAGCCGGCTGTGCAGGGACTCTGATGAACCTGCTGGAGGAATCGCGTTTTAACCACCGTACAGAGGTCATCCAGGGTGTGCTGCAGGAAGAATGCGCAGAGCTGCTGACTTCGTTCTTCCGCCGGCTGCGGCAAAGACCCGCCAAGCTCTAATGAAACGGATCAGATATATCATTCTATTGTGACCAGGAGGACGATCCATGTCTTTTAAGCTGTACAATACCCCGAAGGGAATCTATATCTCTTTATTGAAGCTCACGGATGCCGAAGCGCTGCTTAACCTCCGTCACCGTAACCGCAAGGAGCATCAGCAGTTCGAACCCCTCCGTGACAATGACTACTTCACTCTGGAGAGCCAGCGGCAGCTGATTAACCAGCGCATCCTGGACGCCCGGCAGGATAGTGCTTATATGTTCGGCATCTATCTGCTCAGCGGCGAGCTGATTGGCCAGATTACCATTTCTAACGTGGTACGGGGTGTCGGACAATTTGCCGATATCGGATATTTTATTGATTATGAAATGCAGGGTAGAGGGTATACCAGCGCAGCGGTGCATCTGATCCTGGGCTATGCCTTCCGTTCCCTCGGCCTTCACAGGCTGCAGGCGGCCATCCTGCCTCATAATGACGGCTCCCGCAGAGTACTGGAGAAGAACGGCTTTCAGGCTGAAGGACTTGCCCGCCGCTTCATCAAAATCAACGGAGAATGGCAGGACCACCGCACTTACGCCATTCTGGCTGAAGATTTTCTTCCACAGGAGCAATAGCCTGATCTGCCGGAGCCGCCGGCAAGCAGCACAAAAATCCCGTATGAGCGGAGGTTCGCTTATACGGGATTTCTGTGTTACTGCAGTATTTATTAATAAGTGCCTGTGGCTCCGAACTGCTGCTGCAGCTCTTCCAGGGTAATCACATCTTCGCCTTGCGGAATTCCGATCTGGAAGGTTTGTTTCTCATTGATTTTGCTGTATTGATTGCTAGCGGTCATAGACAGAGCAACATTCTCACCTTGTTCAGGATCATTCACTTTGATATCCATAAGCATATCCTGATACACCGGGAAGTTATCGTCATTGATCGCCGTGTTAAGATGGAACTGGTTAATCGTCAGATGCGTGTTCAGCTCAGCCAGATCCTTATCGAATTCAGCGCGTGCTTCACTGGACTGCAGCTCTTCCTTCGCTTTAGCCAAGTCGGCAGCATCGATCTTCAGCAATTCCTTGTATTCATCCTTGCCGAGAATATCGATGATCTTAGGCAGCGCATTGTTCACCAGGATGGTGAGCGCCTCTTTGACATTATCATTCGTTACCTGGAACTGGACAACCTGTTTGGCTTCAACCCCTTCAGGCAGGCCGGCTTCCTTAGGTTTGATTTCGTTAAAATACTTCTCTTCGTCGTACTCACCCAGTAATGTGTTCATCACTTCATTAGACAGCTTCTGCACTTTCTGCGTGTCCATAGCCGAAGGGTTGAATTCAGCCCCCTCCTGCTCGGCCAGTTCCTTCAGATCCACTTCAACAAATTTACCTACGATTGTCTCGGGAAGCGGCAGGAACGGAATGGACGGCACTTTGACATACAGCTTCTCTGCTGTCATTACCATCGGCACCGTGAAGGACATCGCCATATCCCCCTTCAGATTCAGAACCATTGTAAGCTCTGTCTGCATCGGCTCTGCCTGGTAGACTCCATCAACTGTAAGCTCAGCATTCTTGAGCATGCTGAGAATTTGACCCGTTGTAGCATCAGCTTCGCTTGTACCTGTGTCGATCGTCAGGTCATTAACGGTAAGCTTCGTCTTCATTTCATACGATGTCATCGCCGCAACTTTATTTGCAGCAGCGGACAGTGCCTCTTTCGGTGCCTCTTTTTTTGCACACCCCGGCAGAATTACTGCGGCGGTGAGCAGCAATGCAGCAGCGGATAACCCCCATTTTTTATTCATTATTGTTCTCCTCTCCCATGTGAAAAATTCTTTCCCCTCCCTAATGATAAACCATTTGGCAAATATGAGAAACATTTCTCTCCATTTTCATCTCCGGCTAGGGTCAGCCCTGAGGATTATTATGGTCAACGTGGTTAGCCTGTTTTACCTTTTTTGAACCGGATAACGGCTCAGGACCTGATGAATGATGTTCCTTGCGCGGCCCCTGATTATCCTGCTGTACACCGGGTACCGGCATGCTTTTTGGTTTGCTCATCTTGTTCGCCTCCTATGGATTGGTTAAGCCCTGAAGCGCCTGCGCGCATTCATGAATCTGCCTTGTATACTGCTGCGCCAAAAGCTGTACGGCATCCCTACGCTCATCCGCAACGCGCCCGTCCTGCTCCGCGTCGAGCAGGTTCACAGCAACCTCACGGCTATCCACATAAGTGCAGCGGAAGTCGAGGGAATACCCTTGGCGCCCGGCTGCATTGAAATGAATGAGCAGACTGTTCTGGTCCGCCGCATCCCCCTGCACGCTGAAGCTGTCCCCATCCTCCATCAGTGCAGGCAGGCGTTCCTGCCAGGCAGACACCAGACTCTGCTGATCTACTTGTAATTGTCGGTCCATCTTTATGATCATCCTCCTTCTCTAATACATTGCCGAGAAAGAGAGCTTTTTATTCTCTTTGGAACATGTTCCATCCAAAAGAATCCTCCGAGTACAACAAAAAAACCGTCCCCCATAAGGAGAACGGCTTCTATCTGCAAATCTTTGAGTGTAAAGGAATGGCGGAGAGGATGGGATTCGAACCCATGTGGGCTTGCACCCTAACGGTTTTCAAGACCGCCCCGTTATGACCGCTTCGGTACCTCTCCAATGCATCTAAATTTCACATGCATTAGGAATTATATCACACCCACCAAATAATATGCAACTATAATTATTGAGCAGTTTGTGCGCTTATGGATTTCACATTACGCATATACGGCTGCAGGCATTCCGGAATCAGAACACTGCCGTCTTCCTGCTGGTAATTCTCCAGAATAGCCGCTACTGTACGGCCTACGGCCAGCGCAGAACCATTCAGCGTATGCACGAATTCCGGCTTGGACTTGGGCTCTTTGCGGAAGCGGATATTGGCCCGGCGGGCCTGGAAATCCTCGGTGTTGGAGCAGGAGGAAATTTCGCGGTACATTCCGCTCTCCGGCAGCCACACCTCCAGGTCATACGTCTTCGCCGATGTGAAGCCCATATCTGCCGTACACAGCAGCAGGACGCGGTAAGGCAGTCCAAGGAGCTGTAGGACGCGTTCAGCATCGGCTGTCATCTTCTCCAGCTCCTCATAGGAGGTCTCCGGACTGGCAAGCTTCACAAGCTCCACCTTATTGAACTGATGCTGGCGGATCAGACCGCGGGTATCACGCCCCGCAGATCCGGCCTCCGAACGGAAGCAAGAGCTGTAGGCTACATGGTACTTCGGCAGATCACCAGCTGTCAGAATCTCTTCACGGTAGTAGTTCGTTACAGGCACTTCTGCTGTAGGGATCAGATAATATTCTGTATCACGCAGCTTGAACAGATCCTCTTCGAACTTCGGCAGCTGTCCTGTTCCATACAGGCTATCCTTGTTGACAATGTACGGCGGCAGCATCTCTTCATAGTTATGCTCTCCGCTGTGCAGATCCATCATGAAGTTGATTAGAGCGCGCTCCAGTCTTGCTCCCAGCCCTTTGTAGAAGGCGAACCGGGAACCCGTAACCTTGGCTGCCGCTTCAAAATCAATGATATCCAGCTGCTGCGCCAGCTCCCAGTGTGATTTCGGAGTGAATCCGAACTCTCTGGGCTCCGACCAGCGGCGTACTTCAACATTGTCCTCCTCGGACTTGCCAACCGGCACCGATTCATGCGGAATGTTCGGAATGCTCATGGTCAATTCATCAATCTTAACTTCGAGCTCGCGTACTTCATCGTCCAGCTCTTTGATCCGGTCGGAAACCGTACGCATTTCTGCGATCAAATCATCGGCCGGTTCTCCATTTTTCTTCTTCTTCGCTACATCTCCGGATACGGTGTTCCGGCGGTTCTTAAGTCCCTCTGTTTCCTGAAGCAGCTCACGGCGGCGCAGATCAAGCTGCGGGAAGCCGGCAATCAAATCGAGCGACTTTCCTCTTTTGGTAAGGGCCTCTTCTACTCTTGCATAATCACTACGCAACACTTTAACATCTAACACAAAGTTTCCCTCCTGAAAACAGCCCAAACTCTTTCAAAATGCTGATTTGTTTACAGCTTTGAAAGAGTCAGGATGTTTTATATGCAGTTCTATTGATTGGCTGCGCTACTGTCCTCTACCATGTCGGCAAAATATTGATGCAGCCTGTAATCATCAGTCAGTTCCGGGTGAAAAGAGGATACCAGCAGGTTGCCCTGACGTGCAGTTACAATCTCATCCTTATAGATGGTAAGCACATCGACATCCGGACCCACCTCGTTAATGAGCGGAGCACGGATAAACACCGCACGTACCGGCTCAGCAATCCCTTTAACCTCCAGATCACATTCAAAGCTTTCCCGCTGGCGGCCAAAGGCATTCCGGGCAACGGTAATATCCATCAGCTCCAGATGACCGGGTTCGCCTCCGGCAATGTGCTTGGCCAGGACAATCATGCCGGCGCAGGTACCAAAAATCGGCTTGCCTTGACCCGCAAACTCACGTATAGCTTCTATAAAGCCATATTTGCGCATCAGTTTGCCGATGGTCGTGCTCTCGCCGCCGGGAATAATCAGTCCCTCTACCTCTTCCAGCTGCTCTACACGCTTGATAGGCAGACCCTGCGCACCTGTCTTCTCAATACTGACAATATGCTCTGTTACAGCGCCCTGCAGCGCCAACACTCCTATTCTCATCCGGAAGCCTTCTCTCTATTAACGGCCGCGTTCCGACATACGTTCAGCCGGAGTCAAAGTGGCAATATCAATCCCCTTCATCGGGGCGCCAAGGTTCTTCGACACTTCAGCAATCAGCTTGTAGTCTGTAAAGTGGGTGGTCGCTTCTACAATGGCACGGGCGAATTTCTCAGGGTTGTCGGACTTGAAGATCCCCGAGCCAACGAACACGCCGTCAGCACCAAGATGCATCATGAGTGCGGCATCCGCAGGCGTAGCTACACCGCCGGCAGCGAAGTTAACGACAGGTAATTTGCCAAGCTGATGAACTTCCAGCAGCAGCTCATAAGAAACGCCAAGTATCTTAGCTTCATTATAGAGCTCATCAAGCGAGAGGTTAGTCACTTTGCGAATTTGACTGTTTATGTAGCGCATGTGGCGGACGGCTTCAACGATGTTGCCGGTTCCCGGCTCACCCTTGGTACGGATCATCGAAGCTCCTTCGTTAATCCGGCGTAGGGCTTCCCCAAGGTCCTTGGCTCCGCATACAAAAGGAACGGTGAATTCACGTTTATTGATATGGAACACTTCATCTGCCGGCGTGAGCACTTCGCTCTCATCCAGATAGTCAACACCGAGGGATTCAAGAACCTTGGCTTCTACATAATGGCCAATACGGGCTTTAGCCATAACAGGAATGCTCACTACCTTGATAACCTCTTCTACAATAGTAGGATCGGCCATACGTGCTACACCACCCGCTGCGCGGATATCGGAAGGTACACGTTCCAGAGCCATAACGGCTACTGCGCCCGCTGCTTCGGCAATTTTTGCCTGCTCTGCATTCATGACGTCCATAATGACGCCACCTTTTTGCATTTCTGCCATGCCTCTTTTAACTCGCGATGTTCCTGTTTCCATGTCTAAGCCTCCCGAATGATCTAACCTAATCTAACTTGTAATTCTACCGCAAGGCGGTGATATATACAACCTATTTACTGGGATTTTGTCGTAATGCTGGCATTAGACTGCCGTGCGGTTAGAACAAGTTCTTAATTCCTGTAAACAGGTCGCCAAAAAATTCTCCGATTGCTCTCATCAGCAGTTTGAACCAGCCAGCCTTCTCTGCTTCCTCGGCAGTAATCAGGTTAACCGTCTTCTCTTGAACCTGAGACATTCCTTCGATCTGGTAGGTATATGTGACCTTACCTACTTTGCTGGCTCCGGCAATCGGCGCGATCAAGGTTGCCGGGTCGTTCGTCACCACTGTAGTTTTGATCTGTGGAGAAACCGTACCCTTTGGTACCATGAACGTAACTCCCGCATCCGTCACAACAGGTACATCCTTATTCTTGCCTTTGAGTACAGGCACCGTTTCAGTACCGGCGATGACAGCCTTAGGCGCAACCACCTGCTTAATCTCGAAATTGTTGAAGCCGAAATCAAGCACCTTCTTCGTTTCCGTGAAACGGTGTGCTTCAGAGTCCGCTCCCATAACTACGCTGATTAGACGCATGCCGTCACGCACAGCAGTACCTGTGAAGCAGTTGCCGGCTTTGGAGGTGTGTCCAGTCTTCAATCCGTCGAGACCCGGATAAGCATAGGCTTTGAAGTTAGCAATATCCTTGTTGGCTTCCAGCATCCAGTTATAGTTAATCATCGGTTTGGTGTCACGCTCACGGAATTTATAGGATTGGATCGTTGTAAATTCAGTGAAGTCCGGATGATCCGTTACAATATTTTTGGCAAGAATGGCTGCATCCATTGCAGACATGACCGTTTCGCCTTCTGCCTGCGGACGGAATTTCTCCGGCATGTCCGCTCGGTCAAGTCCGGTGGAGTTAATGAAGAAAGCGGTCTTCATGCCCATCTTCTGGGCAGTCTCGTTCATAAGTGTTACGAATTGCTGCTCCGAACCCGAGACCAGCTCCGCCAAAGCTACTGTGGCATCATTAGCAGAACCTACCGCCATCGCTATGTACAGTTCTTTAACCGTATGTTCATCACCTGCAGCCAGATAAATCCGCGATCCGGTCTGCTTAGATGCATTCTCCTGTACAATAACCTTCTCGTCCCAGGATAGCTGGCCGCTATTTACGGCTTCGGTAACCAGATATTCTGTCATCATCTTGGTCATACTCGCTGGAGGCATAGGCTGATCGGCATTGAGCGACATCAGGACCTCGCCTGTAGTAGGCTCAATCAATACTGCAGATTTTACATTCAGTCCCAGTGACTCCACGCTTGGAATCTTGGTTACTGCCGTTTTGGCAGGTGTTGCCGCTGTCGATGGAGCCGCAGCCTCTGTTGCAGCCGGTGTGCTTACCGCCTCTGCCATCGCAGACGCTGCCGGGAATGCTAGCATATTTAAAAGCAGACCTACTGTCGCTGTCTTCATCACAAGTTGCTTACTACTTAGTTTCCGCTTGTACTTCAATGATTAACTCTCCTTTAAACCTCAGATCAGTGCTTGTTCTATTCTAACACAGGGGTATCTGCAAAAAAAGACAGGCAGGACGAATTTAGTCCTGCCTGTCCGCAAAAATATGCGATTCTTCCCGGTTTACAGAGAATAGTTCGGCGCTTCTTTGGTAATCTGCACATCATGCGGGTGACTTTCACGAAGTCCCGCACCTGTGATACGGATAAATGAGGTGTCGTTGCGCAGTTCCTCTAATGTCTTCGTACCGCAGTAACCCATACCTGAGCGCAATCCGCCGATCAGTTGATGAACGGTATCGGACAACGGCCCTTTAAATGCAACCCGGCCCTCAATCCCTTCAGGAACAAGCTTCTTATCATCATCCTGGAAGTAACGGTCTTTACTGCCCTGCTTCATGGCGCTCATGCTGCCCATTCCGCGGTATACCTTGTATTTACGTCCCTGATAAATTTCCGATTCCCCAGGGCTCTCTTCCGTACCGGCGAACAAGCTGCCCATCATCACTGCAGCGGCTCCGGCAGCAATTGCCTTGGTGATCTCTCCGGAGTACTTAATTCCCCCGTCAGCTATAACTGGAATCCCGTATTCGCGGGCAACCGTTGCACAATCATAGATTGCTGTAACCTGCGGAACGCCGATACCTGCAATTACGCGGGTTGTACAAATCGATCCGGGTCCAATACCGACCTTGACCACGGATGCTCCGGCTTCAATCAATTCACGGGTAGCTTCACCTGTAGCTACATTACCGGCCACAATAGTAAGATCAGGATACAATTCGCGCAGCTGGCGGACCGCGTCGATAATATTAATATGGTGTCCGTGTGCCGAATCCACTGTGATAAGGTCAACACCAGCTTTTACCAATGCCTCTGTACGTTCAAATGTATCCTTAGAAATACCGATTGCAGCTCCAACAAGCAGACGGCCTTGAGCATCCTTGGCCCCGTTAGGGAACTGGATAGCTTTCTCTATATCTTTAATAGTAATGAGACCTTTAAGAATATTGTGCTCATCCACCAGCGGCAGCTTCTCGATCTTGTGACGTTGAAGGATGCCTTTCGCTTCCTGAAGGGTTGTACCTACAGCAGCGGTAACCAGATTCTCATGAGTCATAACTTCTTTGATCTGAATATTGAAATCGTGGATAAAACGCAAATCACGGTTAGTCAGAATACCAACAAGCTTACCGCCTTCATCTACGATAGGTACACCTGAAATGCGGTATTTACCCATCAGAACTTCAGCATCGGATACCCAGTGGTCTGGCGTAAGTGAGAATGGATTGGTAATAACGCCGCTCTCGGAGCGCTTCACACGGTCCACCTCTTCCGCCTGCTGCTCCACGGACATATTCTTATGAATGATGCCGATCCCGCCCTCGCGGGCAATAGCAATCGCCATAGCTGCTTCCGTGACTGTATCCATACCTGCACTCATCAAAGGGATGTTCAGCTTCACATTCTTGCTAAGTACAGTGGTTAAATCCACTTCCTTAGGCAGTACCTCGGATTTACGCGGAACCAGCAGCACATCATCAAAAGTGAATCCTTCTTTACCAAACTTATCTTCCCACACCTGGGTCATTCCTCCTCGAAATATTCTTTTCTCCACCTGCCTGCCAACTTATGAATAAAAAAACTCCTGCTTCAAGTCCATACCTGATAGACAGCGGTAAAGGCTTGGGAGTTATACATAATAGTGTCTTCAGTTAAGGTTTGAGATGCTTGTCCAAAAATATATTAGAGCTATCTTAGCAAAGGGCTTTTGGCCTGTCAAGAATATTACATCTTCTGATAAGGTATTAAGAAATCTTGCTCCGGGTAAGCGAATTCTTGGACTAAAGTCCGTGTGCAGTGGACAGATTATATAATAATCCATAATTTAACACTTTAACGTCTATGCATTGTCCATGTATAAAAGTATACAAAAAAGCCACTGTCGATTGCTCAACAATGGCTTCATGTGCTTGGCGGCGTCCTACTCTCCCAGGACCCTTCGGTCCAAGTACCATCGGCGCTGGAGGGCTTAACGGTCGTGTTCGGGATGGGTACGCGTGGAACCCCTCCGCTATCGCCACCAAACATGCGTCTGTGAAACAGACGCTGCCGCTTGAAATTCGGTTCATCACGGACGTGTGAATGAATTTCATGGCGTTCAGGCTTGATCACCTGAAAACTGAATCCGAAACGAATCTGCGTATTAAAAATTTGGATAAGCCCTCGACCGATTAGTATTGGTCAGCTCCATGCATTGCTGCACTTCCACCTCCAACCTATCTACCTCGTCGTCTTCAAGGGGTCTTACTAATTGGGAAATCTCATCTTGAGGGGGGCTTCACGCTTAGATGCTTTCAGCGCTTATCCCGTCCGTACGTAGCTACTCAGCCATGCTCCTGGCGGAACAACTGATGCACCAGCGGTACGTCCATCCCGGTCCTCTCGTACTAAGGACAGCTCCTCTCAAATTTCCTGCGCCCACGACAGATAGGGACCGAACTGTCTCACGACGTTCTGAACCCAGCTCGCGTACCGCTTTAATGGGCGAACAGCCCAACCCTTGGGACCTACTTCAGCCCCAGGATGCGATGAGCCGACATCGAGGTGCCAAACCTCCCCGTCGATGTGGACTCTTGGGGGAGATAAGCCTGTTATCCCCAGGGTAGCTTTTATCCGTTGAGCGATGGCCCTTCCATGCGGTACCACCGGATCACTAAGTCCGACTTTCGTCCCTGCTCGACTTGTTGGTCTCGCAGTCAAGCTCCCTTATGCCTTTGCACTCTGCGAATGATTTCCAACCATTCTGAGGGAACCTTTGAACGCCTCCGTTACTCTTTAGGAGGCGACCGCCCCAGTCAAACTGCCCGCCTGACACGGTCCCCGTACCCGATTAGGGTACCAGGTTAGAACCTAGATACGATCAGGGTGGTATCCCAACGGCGCCTCCGCAGAAGCTTGCGCTCCTGCCTCAACGGCTCCCACCTATCCTGTACAGATCGTACCCAAATTCAATATCAAGCTGCAGTAAAGCTCCATGGGGTCTTTCCGTCTTGTCGCGGGTAACCTGCATCTTCACAGGTATTAAAATTTCACCGGATCTCTCGTTGAGACAGCGCCCAAGTCGTTACGCCATTCGTGCGGGTCAGAATTTACCTGACAAGGAATTTCGCTACCTTAGGACCGTTATAGTTACGGCCGCCGTTTACTGGGGCTTCGGTTCACAGCTTCGGGTTTAACCCCTAACCACTCCCCTTAACCTTCCAGCACCGGGCAGGCGTCAGCCCGTATACTTCGCCTTGCGGCTTCGCACAGACCTGTGTTTTTGCTAAACAGTCGCTTGGGCCTTTTCACTGCGGCCCCCTCGGGCTATTCACCCTACCGAGGCACCTCTTCTCCCGAAGTTACGAGGTCATTTTGCCGAGTTCCTTAACGAGAGTTCTTCCGCGCGCCTTAGAATTCTCTTCTCGCCTACCTGTGTCGGTTTGCGGTACGGGCACCTTCTCCTGGCTAGAGGCTTTTCTTGGCAGTGTGAGATCATGACCTTCGCTACTACAATTTTCGCTCCCCATCACAGCCCAGCCTTAGTGATGTGCGGATTTGCCTACACATCAGCCTCACTGCTTAGACGGACATATCCATCAGTCCGCGTCACTACCCTCCTGCGTCACCCCATCGCTCATAGCGGATTACGGTGGTACAGTAATTTCAAACTGTTGTCCTTCGACTACGCCTTTCGGCCTCGCCTTAGGTCCCGACTTACCCTGAGCGGACGAGCCTTCCTCAGGAAACCTTGGGCTTTCGGCGGATCAGATTCTCACTGATCTTTTCGTTACTCATACCGGCATTCTCACTTGTATGCTGTCCAGCGCTCCTTACGGTACACCTTCAACCTGCATACAACGCTCCCCTACCCCAGATGCAAAGCATCTAGCCATAGCTTCGGTGGTGTGTTTAGCCCCGTTACATTTTCGGCGCAGAGTCACTCGACCAGTGAGCTATTACGCACTCTTTCAATGGTGGCTGCTTCTAAGCCAACATCCTGGTTGTCTGTGCAACTCCACATCCTTTCCCACTTAACACACACTTGGGGACCTTAGCTGATGGTCTGGGCTGTTTCCCTTTTGACAATGGATCTTAGCACTCACTGTCTGACTCCCGGCAAGAAGTTAATGGCATTCGGAGTTTGACTGAGCTTGGTAACCCTTGCGGGCCCCGCACCCAATCAGTGCTCTACCTCCACCACTCCATTCACCGAGGCTAGCCCTAAAGCTATTTCGGGGAGAACCAGCTATCTCCGAGTTCGATTGGAATTTCTCCGCTACCCCCACCTCATCCCCGCATTTTTCAACATGCGTGGGTTCGGGCCTCCAGTGCGTGTTACCGCACCTTCACCCTGGACAGGGGTAGATCACACGGTTTCGGGTCTACGTCCACATACTAAATCGCCCTATTCAGACTCGCTTTCGCTGCGGCTCCGGCTTCTCACCTTAACCTTGCATGTTAAACGTAACTCGCCGGTTCATTCTACAAAAGGCACGCCATCACCCATAGATCGGGCTCTGACTTTTTGTAAGCACACGGTTTCAGGTTCTATTTCACTCCCCTTCCGGGGTGCTTTTCACCTTTCCCTCACGGTACTGTTTCACTATCGGTCGCCAGGTAGTATTTAGCCTTAGCAGATGGTCCTGCTGGATTCATACGGGGTTTCACGTGCCCCGCACTACTCGGGATCCGTCTCGGAGAGAACACAGTTTAGGCTACAGGGCTTTTACCTCTATCGCGGGCCTTTCCAGACCTCTTCGCCTACCATATTCCTTTGTAACTCCATGTGAGACGTCCCACAACCCCAAGAGGCAAGCCCCTTGGTTTAGGCTGTTCCGCGTTCGCTCGCCGCTACTGACGGAATCACTATTGTTTTCTCTTCCTCAGGGTACTTAGATGTTTCAGTTCCCCTGGTCTGCCTCTGCGTATCCTATGTATTCAGATACGAGTAACTGCGAATTACCACAGCTGGGTTTCCCCATTCGGACACCCCCGGATCAAAGCTTGCTTACAGCTCCCCGAGGCAGTTTCGTTGTTCGCCACGTCCTTCGTCGGCTCCTGGCGCCTAGGCATCCTCCGTGTGCTCTTATTAGCTTAACCAATGCGTTTTCCGTTAGGAAAATCGCTGTAGCAACTAATAACTATTTCAACTTGCTTACACAAGTTTCAGCTAAAAGATGTTCTAAAACGCAAATTCGTTTCGGTATCCAGTTTTCAAGGATCAAGGTGCTGAAATTTCGGGACAATCACGATTGTGATGTTCGAAAATTCAGACAGTGTAAAGATGAGAGCTTAAACTCTCAAAACTGACCAACGAGTGAGTAACAGGCCTAAACCTGAGTTTTGGAAGTAATACTTCCGATTTGAATGTCACCGTTGCAGGTGACGATTCTCCATAGAAAGGAGGTGATCCAGCCGCACCTTCCGATACGGCTACCTTGTTACGACTTCACCCCAATCATCTACCCCACCTTCGGCGGCTGGCTCCCTTGCGGGTTACCCCACCGACTTCGGGTGTTGTAAACTCTCGTGGTGTGACGGGCGGTGTGTACAAGACCCGGGAACGTATTCACCGCGGCATGCTGATCCGCGATTACTAGCAATTCCGACTTCATGCAGGCGAGTTGCAGCCTGCAATCCGAACTGAGACCGGCTTTGCTGGGATTGGCTCCACCTCGCGGTTTCGCTTCCCGTTGTACCGGCCATTGTAGTACGTGTGTAGCCCAGGTCATAAGGGGCATGATGATTTGACGTCATCCCCACCTTCCTCCGGTTTGTCACCGGCAGTCACTCTAGAGTGCCCAGCTCGACCTGCTGGCAACTAAAGTCAAGGGTTGCGCTCGTTGCGGGACTTAACCCAACATCTCACGACACGAGCTGACGACAACCATGCACCACCTGTCTCCGATGCTCCGAAGAGGGGCACTATCTCTAATGCTTTCATCGGGATGTCAAGACCTGGTAAGGTTCTTCGCGTTGCTTCGAATTAAACCACATACTCCACTGCTTGTGCGGGTCCCCGTCAATTCCTTTGAGTTTCAGTCTTGCGACCGTACTCCCCAGGCGGAGTGCTTACTGTGTTAACTTCGGCACCAAGGGTATCGAAACCCCTAACACCTAGCACTCATCGTTTACGGCGTGGACTACCAGGGTATCTAATCCTGTTTGCTCCCCACGCTTTCGCGCCTCAGCGTCAGTTACAGCCCAGAAAGTCGCCTTCGCCACTGGTGTTCCTCCACATATCTACGCATTTCACCGCTACACGTGGAATTCCACTTTCCTCTTCTGTACTCAAGTCACCCAGTTTCCAGTGCGACCCCAGGTTGAGCCCAAGGTTTAAACACCAGACTTAAATGACCGCCTGCGCGCGCTTTACGCCCAATAATTCCGGACAACGCTTGCCCCCTACGTATTACCGCGGCTGCTGGCACGTAGTTAGCCGGGGCTTTCTTCTCAGGTACCGTCACTCCGGTAGCAGTTACTCTACCGGACGTTCTTCCCTGGCAACAGAGCTTTACGATCCGAAAACCTTCATCACTCACGCGGCATTGCTCCGTCAGGCTTTCGCCCATTGCGGAAGATTCCCTACTGCTGCCTCCCGTAGGAGTCTGGGCCGTGTCTCAGTCCCAGTGTGGCCGTTCACCCTCTCAGGTCGGCTACGCATCGTCGCCTTGGTGAGCCGTTACCCCACCAACTAGCTAATGCGCCGCAGGCCCATCCCCAAGTGGCAGATTGCTCCGCCTTTCATTCTCTCTTCAGGAGAGGAAAGAAATTATCCGGTATTAGCTACCGTTTCCGGTAGTTATCCCAGTCTTGAGGGCAGGTTGCCTACGTGTTACTCACCCGTCCGCCGCTAAGCATGAATGGAAGCAAGCTTCCATTCAAACTCCGCTCGACTTGCATGTATTAGGCATGCCGCCAGCGTTCGTCCTGAGCCAGGATCAAACTCTCCAAATTGTATTTAGAAAGAGCGATTGCTCATTTTGAAACATCTGACGAGAATTTTCATTCTCTTTTTTGGAAGTCACTTTCGTGATTTCCCACTCACTCGTTGTTCAGTTTTCAAAGATCAAGCTCGTTGTCAGCGCCGCTTACTGCGTCACCAGCAACTCTTATAATATATCACATCCAACCGTTCAATGCAAGCTCTTTTTTTAACTTCTTTTCGAGCTCGGCGTTGATGTTTCGCGGCCAGAAATAGAATATATCATGTATAAAGTCTTATTGCAAGCATTATTTTCAACTAACCGCTAACCATTGTTCCAAGGAAACCGCTTTTGCAGCTCCCTTGGATATTATGGTTACAGATCAGATAATTATTCAGTCTTTGTTGCGCATATGAGGGAACAGCAGTACATCGCGGATAGACGCGGCATTCGTAAGCAGCATGATAAGACGGTCTACGCCGATTCCCAGTCCGCCTGTAGGCGGCATGCCGTATTCCAGTGCACGGATGAAATCATCATCCATCTCATGCGCTTCGTCATTCCCCTGCTCTTTCTCGTGAATCTGCGCCTCGAAGCGCTGACGCTGGTCAATCGGGTCGTTCAGCTCACTGAACGCATTCGCATGCTCACGGGCCACAATAAACAGCTCGAAGCGGTCCGTAAAGCGCGGATCCTGATCATTCTTTTTGGCCAGCGGTGATATTTCTACTGGATGTCCCATTACGAACGTCGGCTGAATCAGCGTTTCCTCTACAAACTGCTCAAAGAATGCGTTAAGAATATGTCCGAAGGTCATATGCTTCTCAACCGGCACACGATGCTCCTTAGCCAGAGCCTGTGCTTCTTCATTCGTCATATGGACCCCGAAGTCTACGCCGGTTACTTCTTTGACAGCGTCCACCATGGTCACACGGCGCCAGCCTGGAGACAGGTCAACTTCTTGCCCCTGGTAGTTAATCACCTGGTTGCCAAGAACCTCCTGGGCGATATGAGCAATCATATTCTCTGTAAGCTGCATGATATCCTTGTAGTCCGCATATGCTTCGTACAGCTCAATCATCGTGAATTCCGGATTATGGCGTGTGGAGATCCCTTCGTTACGGTATACACGGCCGATTTCATATACTTTTTCCAAACCGCCTACGATCAGACGTTTCAGGTGAAGCTCGATTGCGATACGCATATACAGCTGCATGTCCAGCGTGTTGTGGTGTGTAATAAACGGACGGGCGGCGGCTCCACCGGCAATGGTATGCAGTGTTGGAGTCTCTACTTCCAGATAGCCCAGCGAGTCCAGATAACGGCGCATCGATTGGATAATCCGTGAACGCGCAATAAATGTCTGCTGTACTTCCGGATTAATAATCAGGTCAACATAACGCTGGCGGTAACGGAGCTCTACATCCTTCAGTCCGTGATATTTCTCTGGAAGCGGAAGCAGGGATTTGGACAGCACCTCAAGGTTATGCACTTTAATAGAGGTTTCGCCGGTCTTGGTCTTGAACAGGGTACCGCGGATTCCGATAATATCGCCCAGGTCCAGAATGGTGAAAGCTGCGTACTGGGATTCAGAAATGCTGTCCTGGCGGACATAAATCTGAATTTTGCCGCTGAGATCCTGGATGTGCGAGAAGCTCGCTTTACCCATTACCCGCTTAGCCATAATACGTCCTGCCACACTAACCTCAAGCGCCAGCTCGTCCAGTTCCTCATGGGTTAGTCCGTCATACTTGGCCAGAAGATCGCCAGCTGCTGCGGTACGCTCATATTTCTTGCCGAACGGGTCGATTCCCAGCGCGCGGAGCTCGTCCAGCTTACCCCGGCGGATCTGCAGCAGCTCACTTAGTTCACTCTCTGTAGTTTCCACGTTGTTGATTTCTTCCGACATGTTCTTCATCCTCTCTTACTCACGGTATACAAAAGAAGAAACGGCTCCGCCCTCATACCAAGGGGACAGTCCGTTCCAGTACAAAATATAAGCTGTATGTGTTCACCCATATTTTTCGGTTGTTATACGTTGCGCGAAGCCTATAAATTCTTTTCTTTTGAAAAAAGCTCCCCTAAGGAAGCTTTCGGATCCATCTTACTTCATTTTGATATCAAGAATTTTATATTGAATGACGCCTGCAGGGACACTTACATCCACAATGGTACCAATCTTCTTACCGATGATGGCTCTGCCTACCGGGCTCTCATTGGAGATTTTATTATTCAGCGGATCGGATTCGGCGGTTCCGACGATTGTATACTCCATAACGTCTCCGTACTCCATATCCTCAACGTTCACTGTTACTCCGATGCTTACCACATCTGTCACGATCTCATCACTATTAATGATACGCGCGTTGCGCAGCATCTTCTCCAAAGTCAGAACACGTCCTTCGATAAAGGCCTGCTCATTCTTTGCGTCTTCATATTCCGAGTTTTCACTGATATCTCCGTAGCCGATGGCCACTTTAATACGTTCCGCTACCTCGCGGCGTTTTACGGATTTGAGGGTCTCCAGTTCTTCTTCCAGACGCTTAAGTCCGTCCGGTGTAAGGATGACTTCTTTATCGCTCATCTCAACCGATTCTCCTGTCGTATACATTTATTGAAAACACCATACTATATGCGAATCCGGAGGGAACAGAACCCTCCTTCTCCATTGCTCCTGCTGTAACGGCGATTTTATACTGTGAAATTATATTGGAACCGCTACAAAATGTCAATGACGCCCCATATAATGTTTAGCGATATTCAATGATGCAGGCAGGGACGGGTCTGACAATGCGGCAAATCAGGGAATTAAACGGCCGAAAGAGCGCTATCCGCGCCTTCCTGCGCTTCTTCATCCTTAAGCTGAACGACAAAATCACTCAAAATCCGCACCATCTCGTCACGTTTCGTTTCTTCCATAATAACGTCCTTCACCCGGGCTGCTGACTTAAGCCCCTTCAAATACCAGGCCAGATGCTTGCGCATTTCGCGGACCGCCACCGCTTCACCCTTAAGGGCGATCAGACGGTCCATGTGAAGAATGGCCACCTTGATCTTCTCTTCAGCGTCCGGTTCAGGCATCAGCTCTCCGGTACTCAGATACTGAATGGTCCGGTACAGCATCCAAGGGTTGCCCAGCGCCCCCCGCCCGATCATTACGCCGTCACAGCCGGTCTGATCCAGCATCGCCCGCGCATCTTCAGGTGTATTCACATCACCATTGCCGATGACCGGAATGGATACAGCTTCTTTGGCCATCCGGATATACTTCCAGTCGGCATGCCCTGTATAGAGCTGCTCGCGGGTACGGCCATGAACACTGACTGCCTTGCCTCCGGCACGCTCAACTGCACGCGCATTCTCTTCGATAAAGATATGCTCGCTGTCCCAGCCGATCCGCATCTTCACCGTCACAGGTTTATCCACGGCATCCACAACGGCAGATACCATCTCATAAATCTTGTCCGGATTCAGCAGCCAGCGCGCTCCGGCATCACATTTCGTCACCTTCGGCACCGGACAGCCCATATTAATGTCAATGATATCGGCGTTCGTTTCTTTATCCACTATTTTGGCTGCATCAACCAGCGACTCGCGGTCTCCGCCAAAAATCTGCAGACTCAGCGGTTTCTCACGCTCATCCACAAACAGCATCTCGCGGGTACGTGCATTGCCATGCACAATAGCTTTGCCGCTCACCATTTCGGCACAGACTAGACCCGTCCCGAATTCCTTGGCAATCAGACGAAATGCAGGATTACACACGCCGGCCATAGGGGCCAACACCACCTGGTTCTTCATCTCAATATCGCCAATCTTCAACATTCGAATCACTTCCTTATATTGCGGATCAGCTTGAGGAGCTCATGTAGCCGGGTTGGCTAATTCATCGACCGTAACTCCCAGGACATCCGCAATTTTATTTAAAATTTGATCTTCTAAACGTCTATTACCCCGCTCGACCGCACCAAGCACGGCCAAAGATATTCCGACAGAATCCGCCAACTCCTGCTGAGTGTAACCCTTCAGCTTTCGGAACGCTCTAACCCGCCGTCCCATACGTTTGTTGTCCACAAGCGAATTCCTTCCTTTCCGTCTATGTCTTGAAGCGCTGTTGTAATTAAGCCGCGGAATCCGGAAGACTCTTCATTCTGCGAAACGATATCACTAAGCGGTAAGAGCACAAACGCACGCTCCAGCATCCGGGGATGCGGCAGCGTTAAGTCTGGTGTATCCAGGCTCAACCCCTCTACCCAAAGCAAATCCAAATCCACCGTTCTCGGCCCATAGCGGATATCACGTACACGGCCTAACCGGGTTTCTGTCTCCAGCATGACATGAAGCAGAGCCTCCGGAGCAAGCGTAGTACGCAGAGCCGCAGCCATATTAAGAAACTGGGGCTGATCCAGATAACCCACCGGCTCGGTCTCGTATACCGATGAGGTGCGTAGAACTTCAATCTCTTCATGCCGGTCCAGCTGGTTCAAAGCTTCTCTCAGCGTTCCTTCACGGTCGCCCAAATTAGCCCCTAAAGCAATATAAGCCTCTGATGCCTCAGAGGTAGAATGTATATTCATGACTCTGTCTCACTTTCTCGTCCGGCGCAGTTCTACGGTTACTCCCTGAAAATGAATATCGAATGGCGGATGCGGTTTCGTCACCTTGACGGTTACTGCATTGATAACAGTATAAGTGTCCAGTACTGCGGATGCAATATATTCTGCCAAAGCCTCGATCAGCTTGAAGGACTTTGTTTCGACAATTTTTTTGACCAGGAAATGTACTTCGGCATAGTTCACGGTTTGCTCCAGATCATCAGAGAGACCCGCTCCCTGCAAATCAAGCTCCAGCTCCAAATCCACATAATAGCGCTGGCCCAGCTTGCGCTCCTCTTCAAACACACCGTGATATCCGTAGTATTCCATGCGGTGCAGCTTCATTTTATCCATTAAGGGTACCTGCCTTCTCTTGAAAATAGTCTATTCACGCACCGCAGGTGCTGCAGCATATAACATGGCATCGCACAT
Source organism: Paenibacillus sp. FSL H8-0259 (assembly GCF_037963255.1). NCBI lineage: Bacteria > Bacillati > Bacillota > Bacilli > Caryophanales > Paenibacillaceae > Paenibacillus > Paenibacillus sp. FSL H8-0259. The sequence continues at coordinate 74,557 of NZ_CP150147.1, read as the reverse complement.
ATCTACTGTACGTTTGATTAAAGAGACATCATGCACCCGCACGATCTGGCAGCCCTGGGCAATTCCGAAAGCGACTGTAGCAGCGGTCCCTTCCACAACATCATCCGCCGGCAGATCGAGTGCGGTACGGATGAATTTTTTGCGCGAAGTGGCCAGCAGCAGCGGATACCCAAGCTCCCCCAGTACATCCAAGCCCATCATCGCCTGAAGATTCTCCGTATAATCCTTGGCAAAACCGATCCCGGGATCGAGAATGATATTCTGCGGCTCTACTCCGGCTGTCAGGGCAAGGTTAATGCTCGCGGTTAAATCCTCTGTCATATCGCTGATCAAATCCTGATAATTGCGGTTATGGCGGTTATGCATCAGGATAATCGGACAACCCGCCTGCGCGGCAACTGCCGCCATCTGCGGATCTGCTTTGGCCCCCCAGACATCGTTGATGATATGGGCACCGGCCTGAACCGCACGGCGCGCTACTTCCGCTTTGTAGGTGTCTATAGATAACGGCAGATGAGGCGCAGCACGGTGGATACTCTCGATAACGGGCAGTACGCGTTCCAACTCATCCTCTATTCCTACCGGCTGATGACCCGGACGCGTTGACTCTCCGCCTATATCAATAATATCGGCACCCTCGGCTGCCATTCGCAGTGCATGCTCTACCGCTCTATCCGGATCTGTCCATAATCCCCCATCGGAAAAAGAGTCCGGCGTCACATTGAGGATACCCATGATCAGGGTCCGTTCGCCTAGAATCAGCCTGCCGCTTCCGCAGCGGTAGCTCCGCTTATATATTACCGGCTTCATTCCAGCCTCCCCGCCCTTTCTCTGTAAAGCTTCAGGATTGCATCTGTCCGTTCTCCGCAGCGCCCGCTGCCTATCGTTATCCGCCGGTCCCCGTTCCAGAGCGCCGTTACCGGCACAATCTCCTGCACCGAATTGGTGAGGAAAATTTCGTCAGCCGCCTCAAGCTGCTCCCAGCGGTAAAAGCCTTGTTCTGGATAGAGGCTTGCGGATGCTGCCAGCTCCAGCACCATTTCCCGGGTAATTCCCGGGAGAATGCCTGTAGCTATATCGGGGGTATAGAGCCGGTTATCTGCGACGAAAAAGATGTTGCTCACAATTCCCTCGGATATGTCACCCGCTGCCGTCAGCATCAACCCCTCTGCTCCTCTAGACGCAGACGGGTGTCCGGCCAGCTCACGCTTAGCCAGAATGTTGTTCATATAATGCAGCGACTTCAGTCGCACAGGCCCTTCCGGGGTATTCCGCCGGTGATACAGCAGCTGCAGTTCTTTGCCTTCGCTATACAGGCTGTCCGGCAGTGCCGGCAGCGCTTTGATATACAGCAGCTGATTAGGCTGCTTGTAATCTCCTGCCGGCAGCCCAAGGATATCCTCACCGGCTGTGACTGTATAGCGGACATAAGCCTCGTTAAGCTCATTCTTGTCCATTACAAGCTGAATCCATTCCCGAAGCTGCTGCACATCCGGTGCAAAGGGAATACCCAGCTGCCTGCAGCCCTCTGCCATCCGGTCAAGATGCCTCTGCAGCAGAAAGGGCTCACCCCCGTAGGTGCGGAAGGTCTCAAACAGACCCATTCCGTACAAAAAGCCGTGATCCAGGGCGGAGACCACGGCGTCTTTGGCGTCGACTGCTTTGTTGTTAAGTCCTATATATTTCATGCCGGTTCTCCGGCTCTCCGTTTCAGGAAGTTGCGCAGCATCGTATGTCCATGATCGGTAATGATCGACTCGGGATGGAACTGCACGCCTTCGATCGGGTATTCCTTATGGCGCAAGGCCATAATCTCGCCTTCGGCCGTTTCTGCTGTAATCTCCAGGCAATCCGGCAGACTCTCACGTTCTACAATCAAGGAATGATACCGTGTTGCCGTAAACGGGGACTCCATTCCTTCGAAGACAGAGGTGCCATTATGGTGAATCGGCGAGGTTTTGCCGTGCATCAGGCGTTCTGCCCGGATCACATTACCGCCGAAGGCTTGTCCGATGGCCTGATGACCGAGGCATACGCCAAAGATCGGGATGACTCCTTTGAAATGCTGCAGCAGCTCAAGGCTGATGCCTGCCTCATTCGGTGTACATGGTCCCGGAGAGATCAAAATATGATCCGGTGCCAGGGCCTCAATCTCCTGAATACTGATCTCATCGTTACGGGATACCTTAACGTCCTCCCCCAGCTCACCCAGATATTGCACCAGGTTATACGTAAAGGAATCATAATTATCGATGACCAAGATCATACTGCGCTTCCTCCTTCGGTGCCGGAGGTAGTCCGCAATTCCTGCCCGCGTTCACTGCAGAGAATCGCCTTCACTACCGCTTTGGCTTTGTTGTGGCATTCCCGGTACTCCCGGTACGGATCCGAATCGATCACAATACCCGCTCCTGTCTGAATGTAGCCGATTCCGTCCTTCACGGCCAGTGTACGTATAATTATATTTAATTCCATATTGCCATTATAGTCAATCCAGCCCATGGATCCAGTATATGGACCCCGGCGGACCGGCTCCAGCTCTTCAATAATTTCCATGGTGCGCACCTTGGGCGCGCCGGTGATCGTGCCGCCGGGGAATAAGGCGGCAATGACATCGTAAGCATCCTTGCCGGGTGCGGCGATGCCCTCCACCTGCGAGACGAGATGCATCACATGTGAGTATCGCTCCACGGTCAGCAGCTCCGGCACGCTGACCGTCCCGTATGCAGCGACACGGCCGATGTCGTTGCGCTCGAGATCGACAAGCATAACATGCTCGGCGATCTCCTTCTCGCTCCCGCGCAGCTCCGCCTCCATGGCGGCGTCCTCCGCGGGAGTGTGGCCCCGGCGCCGGGTACCGGCTATGGGGCGGGCGCTGACCTTGTCCCCGTGCAGCTTCACGAGCAGCTCCGGCGAAGCGCTGGAGAGGGCGAAGCCGGGCGTGCGGAGCAGCCCCATGTACGGGGACGGGTTGAGTCTGCGCAGCCACTCGTAGACATCCTCCGGCGAGGACTGCAGCTGCGCCTGCTGGCGCAGCGATAGGTTCACCTGGAAGACATCACCGGCACGGATGTATTCCTGAACATTCAGCACGGCCTGCTGGAATTGCTCCGGCGAGAAATCCGAGCTCATGCCTGGCCATTCTCCGGTGACACTAGCTTCAGTATCAATCAGGCAGGCAATGTCAGCATACTGGGCGGCGGCAGCTGCTTCAGAAGAAGCAGGTACCATGATACGCTGCCACTCCTCCAGCATTCGCTCCGCACGGCTCACAGCATCAAGATACATGGCATGCAGCTCAGCCCTGTTAGCGGATATCACAGCCTGAACAGGTACATGTACTGCACAATACACAATATCCTCGTGATGGTCATAGATCCACAGCTCTTCCAGCCTCATGAACAGATAATCCGGGAAATCGGGATCCCTCTTGGCACAGGACGGCAGCTTCTCCAGAGAGCGGACTACATCATAGCCGAGAAATCCGATACAACCTCCGGTGAAGGGCGGCTGCCCGTCGAACGGTACGCGGGGTGAGACATAATCCTTCATCCACTCCTGCAGCACTTTCAGCGGTTGCCCTTGAAGCAGCTCCGTAGCTTCAGGTTCAGCTTGTGCCTGTCCCACAGCCGCATCAGACAGACTGAAGAGCTCTGCGGTATCTCCAATGCCCTTTATGACTGAAACCGGACGCAAGCCCAGATATGTATAACGTCCGCCCTTACCGCTCTCCAGGACCACGGAATATGGTGAAGCCATCTCCCAGGCTCTCTGCCAGCTGCCCGGCAATCCCCCTTTCTCCTGCCGTGAATGAAGGACCAGCGGAAGAACGCTCCAGGCTTCGTCCGCCCATTGTTCCCACTCCTGCCAAGCCGTTAAGATCTCCACATTTATCCCCCTAAAGTTTTGTGAAGCATAGCCTCGAAAGCATACGCTGGCTTCTACGATAGTTTATTGCCTGTCAGTATACTGTACATCCGGTTACTTTGAAAAGCCCGTAAACCTGATAAATGCTTATTATTCAGAAAAAGAGCCTGCGATATCCCTATGGAAGCGGATCGCAGGCTCTTCTGAATTGCTGGTTCTCAGCAATTATACTTCAAAGTTATACAGCGGTGTGCTCAGATAACGTTCGCCGTTACTTGGGATAATAACAACGATCTTTTTGCCTGCGCCCAGTTCCTTAGCTACTTTGAGGGCAGCGAATACAGCAGCTCCGGAAGAAATACCGGACAGAACGCCTTCCTCTTTGGCTACACGGCGGGCCGTTTCGAAAGCTTCGTCATTCTCTACATGAATGATTTCATCATAGATATCCTGGTTCAGGATTTCAGGAACGAAGTTGGCACCGATCCCCTGGATTTTGTGGGGACCCGGTTTGCCTCCGGCCAGAATTGGAGAAGCTGCAGGTTCTACAGCATAGATCTTCACATCAGGATACTGGCTCTTCAACACTTCACCTGCACCACTAATCGTTCCGCCTGTACCGACACCTGCGATGAACGCATCCAGGGGTCCGCCAATGGATTCGATTGCTTCCACGATCTCCGGTCCAGTGGTCTCGCGGTGAATCTTCACGTTGGCTTTGTTCTTAAACTGCTCTGCAAGGAAGTAATCCGGATTCTCACTGAGGATTTGCTCAGCTTTCTTAACTGCCCCGTTCATCCCTTCAGATCCTGGAGTCAATACCAGCTCAGCACCATAAGCACGCAGCAGGTTGCGGCGCTCAAGGCTCATCGTTTCAGGCATAACAATAATCGCCTTGTAGCCTTTGGCAGCAGCAACAAGCGCCAGGCCAATCCCTGTATTACCGCTGGTCGCTTCTACAATGGTGCCTCCAGGTTTCAGGGAACCGTCTTTCTCAGCTTCTTCCACAATGCTGATAGCGATGCGGTCTTTCACACTTGAACCCGGATTTTGATATTCCAGCTTCAAGTAAATTTCTGCGGAACCCTCCGGAACAATCCGACCCAGACGAACGAGCGGTGTACCACCGATCAAATCTGTTACACTGTTGACGACTTTAGCCATGAGCAAAAACCTCCTTGGGATGATAGATGAATTGGGTGCGGAACCTGTGACAGTTATGATCAGCATATGTTGTGCCGCTTATTATTTCCGACTAAATCAGTAGGTTTTACATTTAATCTCATATTATCAATCTTGCAGGCTGTTGTCAATATATATTGCTGTAGCGTATTTGGCACGCAAATCGCTTTCCACCTGCTGCAGGGGCGCCGCCTGTTCCAGCGCCAGCTCCTGGCGGATCAGCCCTCGGAGCTCATCCTGATCCGGCTTCCCGGGATCAATAAGCTTCTCCAGCCGGATCACGGCATAACCGCCTTCGACCTGAAGCGGCCCTGCGATGTCTCCAGCCTCAAGGCCCGCTGCTGTCTTCAGCAGCTCCTCCGGCCAGAACGGATCATTCTCCTCCACTGTTCCGATATTACCGCCATGCTGGCGGCTCTCCTCATCTGTGGATACCTCTCTGGCCAGGCCGGCGAAATCCTCTCCCTGCTCCAGGCGGTCCATAACCTGATTAGCCCCGTTATAGGTTGCCTGCTTAATCATAGAGAGCTGCATTTGCTTCCTGGGAGTGAATCTCTCGGCGTTTTGGGCCAAATAATCATCAATTTCAGTTTCACTGACCGTAATACCGGTGGTGGCTACCGCCTGAAGCGTCAGCCGGTACGCGGTTTCCTCGTGCAGCTCCTGGCGGGAAAGACCAAGCTCAGACTGCATCTGGTCATAATACTGCTCCTCCGAGCCGTAGCCGGACATGCCGCGCTTCAATTCCTGCTCAATCTCCTCATCGGTCACCGAAATACCGAGAGCTTTGGCTTCCTTGCCAACAACGATATGATTAAGCATGCCCAGCAGCACTTCATCTCCATGCTTTTTTTTGAGTTCATCTATCCATTCCCGGTCCGTGACCGGCTGGCCTCCGGCGGCAGCAATATCCGAAGCCTCCCCGTCTGCAGCCTCTCCCTTAAGCAGGGCCATTGCACGCAGGCTCCAGAATAAAAGACCTCCAAGCATTAAGGTCGCGACGGCGAGTAATATAACGGTATTGCGCAGCGCGCGCTCCTGTCTTGTCATCATCTCATAGCCCTACGATTTCGCTTGATCGAGGATTACCTGCAGTTCATCCTTGTTAAACACATAAGCTTCATTACAGTAATGACATATAACTTCAACCTGATCATCTTCTTCGATCAGCTGCTCCAGTTCGTGCTGGCCCAGACTGACCAGTGTCTCTTCTATCCGCTCACGCGAGCATTGACAGACAAAAGAGATCTCGAGTTCATCAAGGACTACAGCATCCGGCAGCAGCAGGCGAAGCATCTCTTCAGGCTCAAGGCCCTGGTCCAGGATCGCCGTCACTGAAGGCATCGCTCCGACGGCATGCTCAATCTCGGTGATCTCTTCATCTGTCAGGCCGGGCAGCAGTTGAATGATGAATCCTCCGGCAACTCTTACCGAATTATCTGTCTCCACCAATACACCCAGCCCTACAGCAGCAGGCGTTTGTTCCGAAATGGCAAAATAATAAGTGAAATCCTCGCCCAGTTCTCCTGAGACAATGGGCACACTGCCGCGATACGGCTCTTTCATTCCCAGATCCTTGCTGATATCAATGAACCCTTCCGTACCCACAGCACCTGCGACATCCAGCTTGCCAAGGCTATTGCTCGGCAGATGAACATGCGGATTACTCACATAACCGCGAACCTCACCCAGGGCATTGGATTCGGCCGTAATCTGTCCGAGCGGCCCATTCCCTTTGACCATAATCGCCAGCTTCTCCTGACCCTTGAGCATAGCGCCCATGATGGCTGCGGCGGTTACAGTACGGCCAAGCGCAGCTGTAGCTGTCGGATAGGTATCATGTCTGCGCCGCAATTCGTCGACAAGTTCTGTTGTCCGGACTGCGAACGCTCTGACCTTCCCGTTCATGGCAGTTCCCCGGATAAGCCGATCCTTCTTTTTTTCCATTGGGTGCTTACTCCTCCTATCTGTCTGTATAAGGTTTCATTTCATGATTATTTGTTACGGTTGTAAATAATACGTAATCCTTCCAGCGTCAGCATCGGGTTAACCTCATCAATGCAATCTGTCTCGCCGGCAATCAGCGGAGCAAGCCCCCCTGTAGCAATAACCTTGAGAACGGGCGCATTCATCTCCAGCTTAATGCGTCTTACAATTCCCTCTACCTGGCCGGCATAGCCAAAAATAATTCCTGCCTGCATCGCGTGGACAGTATTGCGCCCGATAACCTTCTTGGGCTTCTCCAGCTCAATCCGCGGCAGCTTGGATGCCCGCTGATATAAGGCCTCTGTAGAGATCCCCAGACCCGGCACGATTGCCCCGCCAAGATAGTTCGCTCCGGCATCAATACAGTCAAACGTAGTTGCCGTACCAAAGTCAACGACCACGAGCGGGCATTTATACTGCTCAATCGCCGCAACGGCATTTACAATCCGGTCTGCGCCCACTTCGCGCGGATTCTCATAACGCAGATTAAGCCCGGTTTTGATTCCGGGGCCTACGAGCAGCGGGTCTTTGCCGATATATTTTACGCACATTTCCACGATAACCTGAACCAGCGGCGGAACAACCGAGGAGATGATGACACCCTCTACATCTTTAAACGATATATTCGACATGTGGAACAGATTATGAATCAGGACACCATATTCATCCACAGTCGATTGACGCGCTGTGCTAAGCCGGAAATGATGAAGCAGCTCAGGCCCCCGGTAGACTCCAAGCACGATGTTCGTATTCCCGATATCAACGACAAGTATCATTAGAGATTTCCGCCTTTCTTGCCATTCAGATCCAGACTGATATCAAGACTGGCGAAGGAATAGGTAAGCCGGCCTACAGAAATAACATCTACACCCGATTCTGCAATCCCGCGTACCGTTTCCAGAGATACATTGCCTGAAGCCTCGATTTTGACATGCCGCGCTTTGGTTCTAATTCTTCTTACTGCTTCCGCCATCAGCTCAGGTGACATATTATCAAGCATGATAATGTCCGCCCCCGCAGCGAGTGCTTCCTCTACCTGCTCCAGGCTTTCCGTTTCCACTTCGATCGTCATGGTGTGGGGGATATTGGCCCGGGCGCGCCCTACCGCCTGACGAATGCCTCCGGCGCCCTTGATATGATTATCCTTAATCATTACCGCGTCATACAAGCCGAAGCGGTGATTGGCTCCTCCGCCTATGCGGACAGCATACTTCTCCAGCATCCGGTGACCTGGTGTTGTCTTGCGGGTATCCACCAGCCGGGTTGGCAGACCTTGAAGCTCTTGCACGAATGACGCCGTCCGCGAGGCCACACCGGACAGCCGTTGCATCAGATTAAGGGCGAGCCGTTCGCCTGTAAGAATGGCATGCGTGCTGCCCTCGACTTCAGCGATGACCGTGCCCTTGGACACCGGCTGGCCTTCTTGTACCAATGCCGTAAATACGAGTGTCGGGTCTACTACCTCAAAAACCAGTTCAGCCACGGGAATTCCGCAGATTACTCCGTCCTCTTTGGCATGGATAATCCCCTTGGATTCATGTCCCTGGGGTATAGTGGTACGTGTTGTGATATCCCCTGATCCGACATCCTCCTGCAGCCACCCCTTAATAGACTGGAGCAGTTCTTCATTATAGCCATTAAACATCATCACTTAATTCCTCCACTATTCCCAGTTCGCGAATCTGGAGCAGATGCTTCTGCCACTCTGCATCATTCCGCAGCGGATAATCCTCGCGATAATGAGCGCCGCGGCTCTCCTCCCGTGCCAGCGCTGATTCGGTAATCAGCAGGCAGCACGTAAGCATATTAGCGAACTCGTATTCTTCACGTTTGGTAAGTGCCGCATTAAAAATCGGCAGCTGACGCTTTAATTCATCCAGTCCTTTAATCAGCATTTCCTGGTTCCGCCGCAGTCCGGCGTAGCGTACCATAACCTTTTGCAGCTTCAGACGCCGCTCCACAATAGCCTGGGTAGGCGACTCCACCCGGCCTTGGTCACAGCCTGCCGATACTGTATCCCGCCCAAGCGGCGGGAGCTGACGGATGCGCTCTACGATCCGGCGGCCAAAGACAATCGCTTCCGACAGAGAATTACTGGCCAGCCGGTTGGCTCCCTGTACCCCTGTAGACGAAACCTCGCCACAGGCAAACAGGCGGGAAACGGTGCTCTCCCCGTTCAGATCGGTCTTGACGCCCCCCATCATATAATGCGCAGCAGGAGCCACTGGAATCCAGTCACTTGTAATATCCAGTCCATAACTCATACAGGTCTCATAGATCGTCGGGAAGCGGTGTTTGACCATATCCGCTGATTCATGTGTAATATCAAGGTAGACAAAGGTGGATTTGGTCAGCTCCATCTCGCTCACAATCGCCCGGGCCACAATATCGCGCGGGGCCAGTTCCAGCAGCTCATGGTACCTTTCCATAAACCGGTCTCCGTTGATATTGCGCAGCACAGCGCCTTCACCGCGCACTGCTTCCGAGATCAGGAAGCGCGGGGCTCCCGGATAACTGAGCGCTGTCGGGTGGAACTGGATGAATTCCATATCCCGTACATGGGCTCCAGCCCGGTAAGCAATGGCTACACCGTCACCGGTTGCCACTTCGGGATTGGTCGTATACCGGTATAATTGCCCTGCTCCGCCTGAGCATAGAATGGTTGCATCGGCCTGCAGGAACAAACGTCCGCCTCCCGGACGCTGTACCAATGCCCCCACGCATTCCCCGTCTACGGTAATCAGATCAATGACATAATGGTCATCCCATACCTCGATATTCTTATGCTGCTCTGCCTGCTCAGCCAAGGCGCGGACAATTTCATAGCCTGTAGCATCCCCATTCGCATGCAGAATACGGCGGTGGCTATGTGCCGCCTCTTGCGTTAACGCAAGCTCGCCATTCTCCTTGTCGAACTTCGTCCCGAGCCGGATGAGTTCGCGGACGCCTTCCGGACCTTCATTCACCAGTACATCAACAGCCGCAGAGGAGTTTAGCCCTGCACCGGCCATCAGGGTATCCTGACGATGATATACCGGAGAATCGTCGTCTGAGAACACAGCGGCAATCCCCCCTTGGGCATACCGTGTATTGCTCTCCATGACTGTCTTCTTCGTAATCATAATGACCTTCCGGTCTTCACTGGCTTTGATCGCTGTGAACAAACCGGCAATGCCTGAACCAATCACAATACAATCTGTCTTAATTACAGGAAGCCCCTGAAGATCGAAATCAACCAAATATTGTGGAATCATGACCGCTTTTCACCTGTTTCAACGAAAGAGTAGCGCATGCTACCGGACTTGTAGCATGCGCTCTAGGGAAGTTCTGGCTTTGTCGGCGACAGCGGGCGGTACATAAATCTGCGGCTTCATCGTCTCCAGGCATTTTACCAGTTTCTTTAAATTGTTAACCTTCATATTGGGACAAACCAGGAATTTGGTGGCAAAATGGAATTCTTTATCCGGACTGTCCAAACGCAGCTGATATCCGGTTCCATCCTCAGTTCCCACGATAAACTGCCGGCGGTCCGATTTCCGGCAATACTCTATAATCGAGGTTGTGCTGCCCACATAATCACCCATGGCCACCACTTCAGGACGGCATTCCGGATGTACCACAAATTCCGCTTCAGGATATTTGGCTCTCATCTCCACTACATCCTTGACGGTAAGCATATCATGAGTATTACAGTAGCCTTCCCATATAATCAGCTTCTTGCCGGTCTTATCCTGAACATATTGGCCCAGGTTCTTATCGGGTACCCAGATAATTTCTTCCGCATCAAGCGATTCAATCACCTTCACCGCATTGGCAGAGGTACAGCAAATATCAGTTTCCGCTTTGATCTCAGCGGAGGAGTTGATATAGGTTACTACTTTGGCATTAGGATGCTGCGCCTTCAGCTTCCGGAGTCCGTCCACGTTGACCATATCCGCCATAGGACAGCCGGCGCGTTCGTCAGGAATTATAACAGTTTTGTTCGGCGCAAGAATCTTGGCGCTTTCCCCCATAAAGTGAACCCCGCAGAATACAATCACATCTGCCTCTGTCTCCGCAGCCTTCTGAGCCAGTAAAAAAGAGTCTCCACGGAAATCCGCTACTTCCTGAATTTCATCACGCTGATAATAATGAGCCAGAATTATTGCATTCCGTTCTTTCTTAAGCTGTTCGAGGCGCACACGAAGTTCACGATTCTGTTCCTGCTTGCGCTCAAGCGCCAGAGCTTCCACGGTCATTCTCCCCCTTATGTCTTCATGGCATATAGCCAGTGCATTCTATTAAGTTAATTTATTTAATATTTAATCACTAATGTACACAACGTTCCACCCCCTGTCAATGCGGGCAAGCCGGGTGTAGCTCTATGTCCTGATGTACCTATAGACAGAAAAATCCGGAGAACCTCAGGTTCTCCGGATAAAATTTCGATGTTTTATTCAGCGATTAAACCAGACTTCCGCCGCCTTTGTTGCCATCATCCGAACCGTTTCCTTCTTCAGGATCCGGTTTATTCGGAATATCCTTAGACAGATCGCCAAGGAATGGCGGTTCTTCGTCGGATTTGCCTTGAATGCGTACACGTACGTCACCGATAGAATCAATTACTGGCTCGCCCGCTTCATGCGTTACTGCCTCTGTTTCTTCCGGTTTGCCATCCTCCGTCAGGTAGCCTTGCTCAATCAATTCTGTGATCTGATCAAGTTCCAGCGTTTCCTTCTCCAGAAGGGTGTTCGCAATCAGGTGCATTTCTTTGGAATGCTTGGTCAGCAGCTCTCTGCAGCGCTCATAGCTGCTGCGGATAAGGTTCTGCATTTCCTGGTCAATCTCGTAAGCAATGGAGTCACTGTAGTTCTGCTCATGTCCGATATCACGGCCAAGGAAGACTTGGCCTTGGGATGTGCCGAACTGCAATGGCCCAAGCTTATCGCTCATTCCATATTCCATAATCATCGCACGCACAATGCGCGTAGCCTGCTGGAAGTCACTATAAGCGCCTGTGCCAATTTCGCCAATGAATAATTCTTCAGCAACACGTCCGCCAAGCAATCCGGTAACCTTATCCAAGAGTTCCTGCTTGGTAACGATCATCCGGTCTTCCTTAGGAAGCATAATGACATATCCGCCTGCGCGGCCGCGCGGGATAATGGTAACCTTATGCACCACATCGGCATGCTCGAGGAAGTAGCCGGCAATGGTATGGCCTGCTTCGTGGTAAGCTACAATCCGTTTCTCGCGGTCACTGATTACGCGGCTGCGTTTCTCTGTGCCGACAATTACACGGTCAATCGCTTCATCCACTTCACGCATGGTAATGTCCTTACGGTTGCGGCGTGCAGCAAGCAGTGCCGCTTCGTTAAGCAGGTTCTCCAGATCCGCACCGGTAAATCCGGTTGTACGCTTGGCAATTACGTCAAGCCGAACATCCTTGGTAAGCGGTTTGTTGCGGGAGTGAACCTTCAGTACAGCTTCACGGCCCTTCACGTCTGGACGGTCAACCGTAATCTGACGGTCAAACCGGCCTGGACGGAGCAATGCCGGATCCAGTATGTCGGCGCGGTTGGTAGCCGCGACAATGATAATGCCTTCGTTGCCGCCAAAGCCGTCCATTTCAACGAGCAATTGGTTAAGGGTCTGTTCGCGTTCGTCATGTCCGCCGCCAAGTCCTGCGCCGCGCTGACGTCCCACAGCATCGATTTCGTCGATAAAGATGATACAAGGAGCATTCTTCTTCGCATTCTCGAACAAATCACGTACCCGGGATGCGCCGACACCGACGAACATTTCCACAAAGTCGGAACCGGAGATGCTGAAGAATGGAACACCGGCTTCACCTGCTACCGCACGGGCCAGCAAGGTTTTACCTGTTCCCGGAGGTCCCACAAGGAGTACCCCTTTAGGAATACGTGCACCTACAGCTGCGAATTTACGCGGATCCTTGAGGAATTCCACGACCTCCACAAGCTCTTGCTTCTCTTCATCAGCTCCTGCAACATCCTCGAAGCTGATTTTCTTCTTCTCTTCATTATATAACCGGGCTTTGCTCTTGCCGAAATTCATGACCTTGCCGCCGCCGCCCTGTGCATTGTTAAACAGGAAGAAGAACAGGATGAACATGATAACTAATGGAATGATGGAAGAAAGGAATGTCAGCCAGATGCTGTCGCCTTCCATTTTCTTCTGAGTCAGCTCCACGCCATTAACTTCGCTGGCAGCTATAAGTTCATCAAGGGCCCGATCTGTAGGAGGAACATAAGTGGAGAAATTCTTCGATTTAGTCTCAGGTGGCAATTCTTTGTATTCGCCTGTAACCAAAAATGCGTTACCCTCAAACTGAACCGTCAGGCTCTTCACATTGTTGTCCTTGATCTCCTGTCTTAACTCATCATATCTAGGGAAATCGGCGGATTCATTTCCATTGCTTACAAACTGGACAATGCCCACCACGACTAAAAATAAAATCAAATAAAAACCAGAATTCCGGATGAACCGATTCATCCCCTACCTCCTCTCACAACGCTCAAGTTATTGTACCATAGCCTGACCAGACTCCTCAAATTGTCAGGAAATCCAGAAAAGTGATCCTTGAATCTAAGGCTGTCGATTGGTTCATTTGGAATAAATTTCAGGCTTCAGTACACCTACGTATGGGAGGTTCCGATACAGTTCGGCATAGTCGAGTCCATAGCCTACCAGGAAAGCATCAGGAATCACAAAGCCGGTATATTCGGCTTCAAGATTAACTGCACGGCCTGAAGGTTTATCGAACAGGGTGACTACGTTGACGGAAGCAGCATTCCGGCCCTGCAGCATCTCAATCAGATAGCTGAGGGTAAGACCACTGTCGATAATGTCCTCGACAATCAGAACATCGCGGCCTTCAACCGATGTGTCCAGATCCTTGATGATTTTGACTACACCGGATGATTTGGTCGTACCGCCGTAGCTGGATACTGCCATGAAGTCCATCTCAACGGGTACTGTAATCACTTTAACCAGATCCGCCATAAAGATAAACGCACCTTTGAGTACACAGATGACTAAAGGTGTGCGGCCTGCATATTCCTTGCTCAGCTGGGCGCCAAGCTCCCTGATTCTTTGTTGGATTTCTTCTTCGCTGATCAAGATTTCTTGAATATCATTCTGCAACTTGCGAACCTCCTAAGTTATACTATGAAAGACTTACTTCGACCATTACGTTTCTTCGCCCTGTTCCATGTCTTCCATGGACAGGAGAAGCACCGAGGCCGTGTGCCGCCCTACTGCGGCATGCATCGAGCGCCTTACGCCCGGAATCCAGACGATATTGCCCAAACCATCACAAACGAGGGGAATCGCAGAGCGTTCGGAAGAAGGTATTTTATCATCAATGTAAATATCTTTTACCTTTTTGCTTCCGTTTAATCCCATAACCCTTATGGTATCTCCAGGCAATCGGGAACGGATGGTGAGTGGTAAGACGAGCTCATCGCCGTCAAACCAAGCCGACATCTTCCCAGAGTCCTCCTCCTGTGCAAAAAAATCTTCTCTCTCCAGCACCTTCATCGTCATAACTTTTCCTATCTCCTTCAGGTTGATCCGGGGATGAGGCAAAGACAGAGGGTATGTATAGCTCACCTGCCGAAGCAAGGGCTTGGACGAGAACAAAAGGGTGTCATATTGCCGCATACAGACGAAACCCCCGCCCAAATCCAAAGTCCATACGGTGGGGTACTCCTGCAGCGTTCCCCGGCGCACAGCTTCAATCTTGGGGAAATCCATCGCAGATGAATCCGCTGACAGATAATTTAATATTAGTTTAATCAAACGCCGTTGTAAAGCGGAGGGTAGGGCCGCAAATGAAGCTCTCTTCAAGGTGTATTTTCCATGCTCGATAAAAACAAGCTCTTCGAAGCATTTTGCCGCATTCGCCTCCATATATTCATCTTCCGCACCGGCAATTTCAGACAGCTGCAGCAGTGATTGTCTCACTCTCGGATTATGCTGTTCGAGCAGGGGCAATACTTCCAGCCTTACCGCGTTCCGCTTATACTTCATAAGCAGATTGCTGGCATCCTCCGCGTAAGCAAACCCCTCTTCCCGGCATAAGCCGACAAGAGCTGTTTTGTTAATACGCAGGAAGGGGCGGATGAGTTCCACCTTTTTTTCAGTCCGTTTCCAGCGCATGCCTGCAAGCCCCGAAGGACCACTCCCCCGCAGCAGCCGCATCAGCACGGTCTCGGCCTGATCATCGGCATGATGGGCCAGTGCGACAGAACGTGCATGGTAACGGTGCGCGGTTTCAATCAGAAATTGATAGCGTTTCTCCCTTGCCGCTCCTTCGGGACCCAGTCCTATTTCCTTGACCATGGATGGAATATCAAACTCCGCGAGCTCAAAGGGGATTCCCAGCTCAGCAGCCAACTTCCTGACAAACTCCGCCTCTTCCGCTGATTCGGCTCTGAAGCCATGATTCACATGGGCACAGACCAGAGTTAATGGCATCCGGTTTACGGCTATCTCGTGCAAAATACGCAAAAGAGCCACAGAGTCCGGCCCTCCGGAAACTGCGACTACAATGGTGTCATGGGGCTGCCACAGTTCATGCTCAGCCGCAGCTTCCAGTACGGATTCCACCAGTTCTTTCATTTGTTCCATATGCGGCATCCTTTCTTGCAGATCACTTGCCTGTCTTGCTCCGGAATTCCAGTACCCTGGTATTATGTATAATTTCAAAAACGGAATACCCAGTAGATCGTAAAGGCCAGCAGAAATAAAGACAGCGCAAACGCATTTTTGAGCCAGCGGGGAGTTGCCATCGTATCCTTTCCCGTCTTCCGTGCTCTGTATATCTGACTTCTCCAAATCTCCGCAGCTTGTGCGGATCCGGGAAAACCGCCTTTGAGCGCCAGACACAGCCATGAGGCCAGCTTCTTGTCAGGCAGATTTCTGGCCAGCTTCAGCAGTTCATCCACACTCCGGGTCTGCGGCAGCTGCTGGGCTGCCGACTTCAGACCTTCTTCATTAAGCAGGCGCAGGCACAGTACGGCAAAAGCAAACAGATCATAGTTCTCGTCTCCCGTCCGGCTGCCGGCGTTCCAGAATCCGCGGTCATGCCATTCGGTAAACTGCTTCACGCTGCGTCCCAGGGGACTCGCGCCACCGTAGTCAATCAGCTCGGCTTCCCCGTAACTGGATACCATGACATTCTCCGGCTTAAGGTCTCCGAACACAAAGCCGCACTCATGCAGGGTCTGCAGCTTCTCCAGAAGCTTCATGCCGACAAGCCCCAGCCAGGACGCCCCGTTCCTGGACAAAAAATGATGCAGCGGTCTGCCCTCCACATAACGCATCACGTAGAAAGGAGTATGGTCCCTATCCTTGAAATCATCCGATTCCAGCAGGTAAGAGGACAACGGTGACTCCTTGCGCGCCCGGTGCTCACTGCGTTTACGGCAGGATTGCAGAGAGGTCAGTACATTGATCTCTGACTGCAGCTCCAGCGTATCGTATCCGATTTTGAGCGCATACCGCTCCCGCCGGCCTTCCCGCTGCACAAGATATACGGTTCCGTTTGCCCCTTTCCCCAGCATCCGCTCCACAACATAACGGTTCCCCCGCCATTTGCCGGTAATTACAGTGCCTGCCGGAAAGGGTGGATTAGACGACATACCCACCAATCATCCCTTCTCTTGCCTCGTCATCCCCATTCACAAGATAGTCACGAGGTTCATCCAGTTTATCATAACGGTAATGTTCGAGCACCTTGAAAATAGCCGGTCCTGTCGGAGTAGCCCCCCGCATCTTCAGCCTGGAGAACAGTGAGCGGACTTCCGATACATTCCGCGTCCAGTCCATATCCAGCACGGCATCTTCACTGCTGGAGTGTCCGGGGAAATGGAACACGGCAAGCTCGCTCCGCCCTTCCCGTGCCTCCAGACTGAGAGCCAAATCACGGATGGCATCCTCCACGGCACCCAGCTTGGGCTTCATGCTCGCACTTGCATCAATTAATAGGGCAATACGCAGCGGAGAAGTCTCAGTCAGCTCATCGACAACCGTAACCACCTGCGACCGCTGCTGCGGAGGCAGTTCTTCAAGGGAACCCTCGCCGAGAATTTTTTTTACCTCTTTATTAACCGCCCGCTGGATCGTCTGAACCACGGTCTTGCGGGTCATCATCTGAATGGTCTGCGCCAGCTGCGACGTTGAGGCGATCCGGCTGAGTCCGCCTCCCGCTTTGGCAATATCAGCGATCTCCCGGCTTCCGAGTTCACCGATCGTTCCATAGTCCACGACACCTACGACATTGACCGTAATGCCTTCCTGCCGGGCATGCGCTGCCGCAAGTACCGGACTTTCCCCCACATTCGAACAACCGTCAGTAATGAGCAGAATCTGCTTCATGACCGTTCACTCCCCTTTGCCTTGTATCTAGTTCTAGCATATCCAAGGTAGAGAGATTTCAAACGCCGCTTAGCGGGAAAAACTTGAATCGAATAGCTTCATGAAATAAGGGTCACTGCGAGAAAGTTTTGGGCCTCCGATCGCTGTTGTCCTCTGATTTCCTGATTTGAGTACCGCAGTTTGCGGTTGAAATCAGAGGACTGCATATGCTTCCGAAGCGATCTTTCCTGCGGAAAGCTTTCAGGCGAATGCTGCCGCTTCTGCGGCTCCAAAATTCCTCTCCGTTCCTTAACCTCACGATAAGACCAACAATCTGAAGCTATCGCCGCTGAGTCAGCGGCGGTTGAAACGGGACGGGGCAGAAACGGGCGAGTGGATGGAATGCACCCGCCCGTTAACACAAGATTGAGACCACAGGCCTCGGCCAGCGGAATATATGGAAGCTCCGGTGGTGCTTAACTTGGCTAACCACTTAGCTGGTGGTGAAATATGGTGATTGCTGCAGCTGAATTGATAAGTTTCCTGCAGATAACTATTAAGCGCCCCACTATCGCTCCTCCAGTCTGTGTCTTAAAATCCTGCACCAAATACAACATTTCCCTCACAAAATCATCCCTAAGCGGATATTGTTGTACGAAATGCAGGATTTCTCAGTTTCCAAGCCATTTAGCGGAGCAATTGTTGTAATTCATACAACAATCCTCCCAAACAACCGGGTAACGCCGAATCAAAGCTGTACTACGTACAACAATTTCATGCCTGAACCGAGACGGACCAGGACTGCCAGTGGTTCTTGAATCCCATGGCAGCGTGACGGACAGAAAATAGAGGGAACTTAAGAATCCCACTTACTGCATGAACGAAACCCTTACTCTGCAGGGGGGCGTTTTATCGGCTGGCCACAATTTTAAGTTCTGCCTCTATAGATAATAATGAAAGAACAATGTCAGCTGAATGATAGGTTACCTAACTAACTGTACGCGGTCTCTCCATCCGGCCCACGCCCGGCATATGCAGGCTGGACCACTCCGGATGGAAATGATCGACACGGCTGACGACAATCGTCATATCATCATGGATTTCATTGCCCTGGTAACGGATTACCTTATCCAGCAGGCTGTCGGCCATATCCTGAGGATCATCGCCTTCCAGCTCCTGGATCAGGCGTTTCATCCATATCTCTTTATTAACGGCATATCCGGGCGCATCATAAATACCATCGGTCATCATAATGAGAATATCCCCGGGACGCAGCTGCATGGTGACCAGGTCCACTTCGATATCTTTAATAATTCCAATCGGCAGATTGCTGGCTGTCACCGGAATAACCTCGCTGCCCCGCCGGATAAAGCTTGGTGCTGACGCTATCTTCATGAAGATGGTCTGCGCCGAATATTGATCGATCAGCGCCATATCCACGGTCGCATAAAATTCATCCGGGGAACGCAGCAGCAGAATCGAATTGACGGACTTGACCGCCAGCTTCTCATCCATCCCGGATTGCAGCAGCTTCTCCAGCATGGATAGCGCAGCGCTGCTCTCCATCCGGGCCCGCTCGCCGTTGCCCATTCCATCGCTGATCGACACAGCAAAGGTGCCATTTCCGAGCTCCACCGTACTGAAGCTGTCGCCGGACATTATGTCTCCTCCTTTGGCAGCCCCGGCTACGCCGGTATTGATTTCATAAGCTTTGGCCGAACCAAAAGTCACCATGGATAAGCCTTCGCGCGGGTGCACCGCTGTTTCACTTACCACCGCAATATTCTCCTCCAGGATATCGGAGAGCAGCGGGGCAATCATTTTGCGGCATTCGTCAAAGCCCCGGGTATAAGCATGCACTACTTCAATCTCTACCCGGCCGGGATCAAGGCTTAGAATTTCTATAGTGTGAATTGACAAGCCCAGCTTCTCCAGTGCCTCACGAATCTGTCCCTCCTGGCGGTACATCGCCTGGCCCTCCCGCTTGATCTCCTTCGCCAGATCCTCCATAACCTGAGAGACCCCTGATAATTGCTCGGCAACAAATTGGCGGCTGTCGTATATTTGCCGCTTCCAGCGCATATCATGCTGATAGAGTTCATATTGGCCCTTCATTACTTCCAGTACTTCGCCCGTCTTGCCGCAGATCCGGTTCCATTCCGGAGGCAGCTGGGCCGCTGTAATGTCGGGGCATTCCTCCACAGTAGTCATCATATCGGTCATATATCTGTATGTCTGATAGAACTTGGCATCCCAGCAGTGGGTACGCCGGATGCAGCCGGCGCAGGCCCCTTCCGTTACCGTTTTCATAAAATCCTCCATTTCACGGTCGCTTTTACCGGCTTCCGTGGCCCGGGGAATTTGACCAAAGCTGCTGGAGAGCTGACGGAATACCTGAGAGAACTGGGTAACCCGGTCTGCTGTAATATCCCGCACTCTGCGGGCATATTCATGTTGAGAGCGGCTATGATCAGCAGTCCCCGGTACATATTTGGCAATGGCAGAAATAATGCCTTTAGGTGTCAGAAGAAACAACACTACGGCCGCGCAGGTCTCCCAGGTGGAATTCATCACATCGCCCGGTCCCATGAAATATACCGACAATATGGTTGAACCCAGCAGCATCCCGATTGAGACGGCCCCTTTGCGTCCGGACTGCATCATTCCCGCCAGCATGCCGGAGAAGGCCAGCAGACTCATCTGATAAATGGCACTTACATCAGCCAGACTGAGAATCAGTCCGGTGACGACACCGACGGCTGCCCCGAGCGGGGCTCCACCGGCAAGGGCAAAGAGCAGAATGAGGAAGCGCGATAAAATATGCTCCAGAGAAAGGCCGTTTACCGTCCACCCGACCAGGCCTGTCATCACGGAGGCCAGCAGAATAATCAGGCAGAGGACCTCTTCATTGCGAAGCGCCCTGCTTTTTTGCTTATAAGTGAACACCGGAAGCGCCTGCAGGAATACGAGCGTCAGCACAAACCCAAGCAAGGCATCAATCGTTGCCATCATCAGCGGATACCAGGCCAGCGTCGGCCCGATCACCACCCGGAACAGTCCCACCATAAAAGAAGCCACGAATACCATCAGCGGCGCATAGGACAGATCCACCCGCTGGAAGTTCTCCATTCCTTTATAAATTAGATAAAAGATAATCAGCTCTGCGGCAACCACTATAGCACCGGGAAACGGGGTAAAGAGACTTCCGAGCAGAATAGCCGCAGCCACAGGCAGCGTAGAGTCCCTGCGCATAAATACAATGACGGCGAAATAAGCGGCAGCAAAGGGAGTCAGCTCGTCCAAAATCATGGCACGGCCCAGTAAAAAGCCCATCAGACTCAGCAGCATTGCCCACTTCTTGACCGCGATGAACTGGAGGACCGGCTGTTTCATACTCCACGCCTTCAGACGTGTACTCCAAGCTTCCTTCTGAATCTTGTCTTTGCTTCCTGCTCTTGTCCACTCCGGCAAATTCACCACATTGCTTTTACTCATTCCCCTGCACCACCCGTATAAGAATTTATGGTTCTCATTATATAGCGGGGGTCTTATGAAAGTTTGTCAGAAACAGAGAGCAGGCTGTAAAAATATTCCGACAAAAAAGCCTCTGCCGACATTTTATGGAAAAACCTTTCTAACCCTTACGGAGCAAAAGGTTAGCCCTTGCCGGGGCTGACCATGACGGCGGACGTTGCCGGTGCCCGCGCATACATTCGTCAGCGATTGCCCTAGAGTTATGTGAGAATGGCTTGGATGCTGTCGGCAATTTGTTTGTGGCCGACAAAAAACAGCCCGGCTGCGAATCCTACACTGAAGTTAATGCAGAGCTTACTGCGACCAGCGGGCAAATGCCAGGAATTGAACAATTACCAGGACAAACAAAAAAACCGCGAAGGGCATGAAGCCCCAGCGGTTATTTATGATGTGCAAGACTCAGATTATACGCGCTTGGCTCCACGGCCGCCGCGCTTTCCTTCTGTGTTCTTCTTGATCGAAGATATCCGTTCTTCGCTGTCTTTCAGGAAGCGTGACATTTTATCCTCGAATGAAGGTTTACCGGCTGCAGGCTTGAATGGACGCCCACCCCGTTCACGATTGAATCCACCACCGCCGCCTCCGCCACTGCCGCCACCACCGCCGAAACGGTCTCCACCGCTTGGACGTTCTGGTCTTGGAGCTCTGGGGGGACGTACTTCTGACGCCGGCTTATCAACGGCCTGCTTAATGGAAAGTCCGATCTTGCCGTCCTTGTCAACATTGATCACCTTGACGGTTACTACATCCGCAATCTTCAAATGATCGTTAACATCCTTGACGTAGTTATCGGCGATCTCCGAGATGTGAACGAGACCTGTGACACCTCCTGACAGATCCACAAATGCTCCGAAATGCGTGATGCCTGTCACCTTGCCCTCTAACTTGGTGCCCACTTCAATTGCCATAGAATAAAATGATCCTCCCTTAAAAATATACAGACGAATATTAAGTTCATCCTGTCTGCGGTGATTTGATTATACAGTAAAGAACAAAGCAAGGCAACAGAGCGAAAGCCCCTTTTAGCCTGCTTTTATTACTCAGATTGCTCTGTGCGGATAGGTGATTCACCTTCTGGATACATATTATACCATTTACGCGCTAATTGTCCGATATACTCATCATCATTCAGCCGCGAGACTTCATATTTCAGTTGGTTAAGCGAAGCTGTGACACTTTCATTGCTCTGCTGCTTCTTCGCAAGCTGTTCAGTCTTGTCGGCAATAGCTGAACTCTGGGCAAAGAAAGTAAACCCGGCCCAGCCGAAGAATACCGCTACTACAAAAATCCATATAAACTTTCTTCTCTTCGCGCCTGCGGCCGAAGCCTTATTGTTATTATTCTTCTCTTCCGCAGAGAATCTGTTCATACAGCGTACCCCCAGTTCAAGATCAGCGTTTCCGCCATTCCGATATCCATTTAGTGATCCTCGCCATCCTGGCACTGTGATAGAACCGGGCAAGATACGGAGAGACCCACCTTACAGGAAGTACCCAGATTGGCTTGGTTAGACGCAGCAGCAGCTTCAAAATATAGAGCAGGATCCGGCCGAGCAGCAGCAGCGTTCCCTTCACAAGGCGCCACAGCCAGAGAAGCGGCCATCCGATCACGATCTCAATACATCTCCATAGCATCCTGCACGTATACTGAACCGACTGAATTAACATTAACACAAAACGCCGTACCGTAACACTGAAGATCAAAAAATAGATCCATACACCTAGAAAGAGTCCGAGAAAGACATAAAACCTCAATTGTCCCTGATTTCCGGCATAAAGCATGCGAAAGACGAACAGGGCAGCCGCTATCCAGTACAGCAGATCCAGCAGCGCATTCAGCCATTTGGGAAAGCTCAGCTTCAGCGACAGCACCCGGTAGCTGTCATAGGCCAGTCCCATGGCTGTGCCGGCCAGTACCATGTAGAACAGGGTGATCCATTGGACCGCGGGATTCATTTGAACAGCTTACGGAGAATCCCTTTATTTTTGCCCTGCGTACCGGGATCCAGATAAATCAGGGAATGAACATTGCCTTCAAGTGACAACAATCCATTCTCCAGACTTAAATTTTTGATATGTAAATGACTTCCCCGAATGGTGAGATGGCCGAGTTCCGTACGCAGCAGAAACTCCTCGCTGTCAAAGCTCTCTACATTCTGCACGCCCGTAAGTTCGACCTGTTTACGGCTGTGCATGTGCAGATCATGTTGTTTATTGACTTTGGCTGGCTCGATCATAGCATGTACCCCTCCTTCTTGGTTCTAATCTATGACGGAAGGACAGGGTATAGAACATGAAGGCGTGCCATGCATCGTAAAAAAGCGCAACTTCACATAGAGTAAAGTTACGCTTTCGGTTACTGCCTTTGAATATCTGCCTTACCAGTCGAGTCCGGTGCTTTTGGCCACAGGCTCTTCACGGAGCAGGGTATACATTCCGGCGGCCTCGTCCTTGCGGGTGGTCTCCACCAGCTTTTCGACTTTGACCGTCACAAGCTTTTGACCGAACTGCACGGTAATCTCGTCACCGATCTTCACAGTGCTGCTCGGTTTGGATTCCCGTCCATTGATCAGTACCCGGCCCTGTTCGGACACATCCTTGGCCACGGTGCGGCGCTTGATCAGACGGGAAACTTTCAGGAACTTGTCCAGACGCATTAGTTAACGGCTTCTTTAAGCTTGTTACCTGCCTTGAAGGCCGGTACAGTCGATTCAGGGATTTCAATAGGTGTGCCCGATTGCGGGTTACGGCCCGTACGGCCGGAACGTTTGCGGGTTTCAAAAGTACCGAATCCGATCAGCTGCACTTTATCTCCGCTTGCCAGAGCTTCTGTAATTTCGCCCAGAACCCCGTTGAGTACTGCTTCTACATCTTTTTTGGCCAATCCGCTTTTTTCGGAAATGTTGTTTACCAGATCTGTCTTGTTCATAATTTGAAGTTCCTCCTAGGATACAAAAAATAAATGAAAATCAGTTTGCTGGCAGAAGTTGCCGCAAAACGTCATTTCGTCTTTATGATATTCTTGATTCTACCCTCAATTCCTGCCATGATCCGCCGTTTTTTTTAAAAATGTAACATCTGGCGGGAGAACCGGGGCTTATAGCACTATAACATTATAAACCTCTCTTTGCATTTCAAATCAGAGATTTAAGGTCCTGTTCACAGCATTACCGTTTCTCCGGCACTGTATACCCTACTGGCTCCGCTCTTCCGTCTTGGCTTCCTGCCAGAGGGCTTCCATCTCTTCGAGACTACTGTCTTGAACACTAGTACCTCTATCAAGCAGTCGCTGCTCAATGTACTGGAACCGGGAGATAAACTTGCGGTTTGTGCGGGTCAGCGCTTCTTCCGGATCGGCATCGATGAAGCGGGCTACATTGGTTGCCGCGAACAGCAGATCACCAAGCTCCAGCATTTGCTCCTCGGCAGACAGCCCCGTTTCAATCGCTTCCTGCAGTTCGTCGACCTCTTCACGGATTTTGGCCAGGACATCCCCGGTATTATCCCAATCGAATCCCACCTTGGAGGCCTTCTTCTGCAGCTTGTAAGCCTTCATCAGTGCAGGCAGGTCACGGGGAACCCCGCTGAGCGCGGATAACGCTTCAGGCTTCACGCCTTTGCGCCGCTTCTCTTCGGCCTTCATGCCATCCCAGTTCTGCAGCGCCTCCTCGGCATTGCCGGCAACCTGGTCACCGAATACATGCGGATGGCGGAAGATCAGCTTATCATTCAGCCCCTCTATTACATCATAGACGCTAAATGTGCCGAGCTCCTCTTCCATCTGAGCATGAAGCATAATCTGGAGCAGCAGGTCGCCCAGCTCTTCCTTCATATGGTCCGGGTCATCCTCGTCAATCGTTTCCAGCACCTCATAAGTCTCTTCGATCAGGTTCTTGCGCAGAGACTCATGCGTCTGCTCACGGTCCCAGGGGCAGCCTTCGGGACTCCGCAAAATATCGACAATTTCATGCAGCCGGGCAAACGTACGCTTTCGCGCATCCTCTGCACGGTTGATCGGAACGTACACCAGCGAGAGGTTGCCGTATCCGTCCAGCCGGTCCAGCTCATACAGCGGCACACGCAGAATCTGCTCCTCGCCCTCTACACCGAGAGCATGTCCGACAATTACTTCATACTCCGGCGGATACAGCTCCATCAGGCAGAGCTTGGTTTCTGATGCAGTGAAGCTGTCATAGACCTGTCCGATCAGCGTGTGCAGCTCCGGATGGAGCTGGGAGCTGCGGATGCCCGAAGCATCCAGCAGCTGGAATCCTTCAATCGGATCAAAGCCCAGACGGACGAACGCCTCATCGAGGAAGCTCTCGCCGCCAAGGATATTCAGCTCAATGCCGGCCTCCGGGCAGCGCTGGCGCAGCAGGGATACAGCGGATTCAGCAACCATGGGATGTCCCGGCACGGCATAGACGATTTCTGTGCCTTGCGGAGCCGCCGCTGCCTTCTCAATCAGGGTGGCCGTAATGGCTTCGTAGACCTCAGGGAAGGAGGATAACGATTCATACAGCCCGTCGAAAGACTCCGAAGAAATCTCAAGCTCAGCCAGTGCAGCCATAGCGGGATGCTCTGCGGTCCGCACGTAAATGGCGGATGCCGCCTTGAGCTTCTTGATAATGCCCAGTGTCAGCCGGTCCGGATTGCCGGAGCCAAGACCGACTACCGTTAGTATTGCGCTCATGCCTGTCTACTCCTTTCAGGGCATCTGCCTGCTGCTCGTGCAGCCGGTGGCCCTATGTAAATTATTAGTAAGCCTTAAGGGAACAGGCGCAGCTTCTTCAGCTTGTCCGCCAGCCGGGGGCCGAAGCCCGGAAGCTGGCGCAGTTCGTTCTCGCTGAGCAGCCGCAGCGCCACTGCGCCGAGTCCGAAGACGGCGCAGCCTGCGAGCACGCCGAGCAGGCTCTGCGCCAGCGCAGCGGTCCGCCCGCCGCCGAAGCCGGCCGCGTCCGCCGCTCTGCCCGCGGCGAGGCTCACGGCCGCGGCAACCAGCCCCAGGCCCGCGAGCAGCGCGGCGGGCTTCAGCAGGGCATCTGCGAAGCGCAGCCGCAGATAGCCCTGGCGGTGCAGCAGCAGCACGTTCAGCGCTGCTGCGAAGAGATGTGCGGCCACGCCGGCGATGGCCGCACCGGTAATGCCCTGCTGCGGGACCAGCAGCAGGTTCAGGGCCGCCTTAAGCGCAGCGGCGGCCAGAAGGTGCAGCGCCGGCGCACGCACGGCGCCAAGGCCCTGCAGCAGCGCGGCGGAGATGATGCTGACCGTGCCGCCGGCGGCGGTGAAGGCCAGCCAGGTCATCGCACTGCTGCCGGCAGCGTCCCCATACAGAGCCGTGTTAACCGGCTCTGCAAGGACGGCCAGGCCTACGGATGCGGCCAGCCCCAGGAGCCAGAACCAGCGCAGCGACAACGTGATGCGCGTGCGGATAAGGTCCTCGTTCCGCTGGAATTTCGCTTCTGCCAGAGCCGGAATGAATACTACCGACAATGAGGTGGCCAGCATGGTTACGATCTGGACGAGCGGCAGTCCGCGGTTATAGATGCCGAACTGGGCCATAGCGGCCGTCTCACTGCTGCCGCTTCCCGTCAGCAGACGGGGAACCGTGAACACATCCACCAGGCCGATCAGCGGCATAGCCAGAGCGCCCAGCATCACCGGCAGTCCGTAAGCCAGCAGCTTACGGGCATTCGCGCCGCGTTCCGGGCGGACTTCAGCTGCGGCTAGCTTCCCTCTGGACGGAACCTGAAGCATAGCGGCCTGCAGCCCGCGGCGGCGGTAAGTGCGCCAATAGAGGAGCATAACGGCCAAACCTGCCAATCCCCCGCCAGCAGGACCGAGCAATGCGCCGGCGGCAATACCCGCCGCATCGGCACCGGCCGCTGTCAGATAGAGCAGCAGTGCGATCATGACTGCCACACGCACCGACTGCTCTACGACCTGTGACACAGCGGTCGGCATCATATTATGCAGCCCCTGGAAGTAACCGCGCAGAGCAGCCATCAGCGGTACTACTGCCAGTCCCCAGGCGCTGCTGCGCAGAGCAGGGGTAATATGGGAGTTGCCGACCCACACAGCAATAACCGGAGCTCCGGTATAGACCAGAACCCCGAGAATCAGCCCGGAGACTGCTGTAATGCCCGCTGACAGGCGCAGCACCCGCCGTCCTTCCTGATCATCCTGCGCAGCAGATGTCTCTGCTACGAACCGTGAGATAGCTGCAGGCAACCCCAGCATGGCCACCGTGACCAGAATCGTATATAGCGGATAGACCGTATTGTAGATACCGAATGCTGCGTCACCACCCAGGTTCTGCAGCGGAATCTTCTGCAGGGTGCCGATCAGTTTCGAGAAAATAGCTGCCGCGCTAAGAATAAATGCACCTTGCAGCAGCTTAGAGCCCTGTGTGTCTGATTTCATGATATACCTGCTTCTACAGCGTGACTGCCATATTATTGAACGTGAACTTAAGCATGTTACAAGAAAGTCCCCATTCTTAAGTTCATCATATTAGAATGAATTTCTATATTATAGCTT
The DNA here is from genome assembly GCF_037963255.1 of Paenibacillus sp. FSL H8-0259. Lineage (NCBI taxonomy): Bacteria > Bacillati > Bacillota > Bacilli > Caryophanales > Paenibacillaceae > Paenibacillus > Paenibacillus sp. FSL H8-0259. The sequence continues at coordinate 47,087 of NZ_CP150147.1, read as the reverse complement.
AAGTATGCCTGTAAGTGGAAATGGCTTCACTGATACAACAAAACCCCGCCATTTCCTGTGGATTCATACCCAGAGGATAAGCGGGGTTCTATAGGCCAATCTCTTACTGCTCCATTTGCTTGCCCAGGAAGGCTGCGGCTGTTTCAGCCATCTTCACTTCCATCTGCGCCATTTTTACCGTGTCATCCTTATTCAGCAGTACTACACAGCCGATTGGATCTCCGCCGGAGATAATGGGTGCTGCCACATAGCTGGATAGCAACTCCGTGTGGTCTTTGCTGATGTCGTAGCTGCCCCCATTAGTCTCAAGCACCGTTTTACGGCTTTCCATTACCTTCTCCAGCAGCACGCCAACCTGCTTCTCTAAATAATCCTTCTTGGAGCCGCCGGCGAGTGCGATGAAGGTGTCCCGGTCCGTAATCATGGTAATATGCCCTGTTCCCTCAAACAGTGACTCCGCGTATTCTTTAGCGAAATCACCCAGCTCGCCAATCGGAGAATATTTTTTCAATATAACTTCACCATCACGGTCGACGAAGATTTCCAGAGGGTCTCCTTCCCGAATCCGCAAGGTGCGTCTAATCTCTTTAGGGATAACAACTCGTCCGAGGTCATCAATACGGCGTACAATTCCAGTAGCTTTCATTTCACATGTTGCCCCGCTTTCTTAAGAAGTATGGTCCAACTACTGTCCATTATGGGAATGGTTAATCCCAGTGATTTATCGTAATATCTGACCATAGTATTCATCTCTTCCCAGTTCCTTATACATTCAAGCCGCCTGTTTAAAATAGTTCATGCAAAATCACAAACACAACAGGCGCATCATTCCAGTTATGTTCTTAAATTCACCATTCTATACCTGCTCCAGTCTGTTCAAAAAAGCCGCCTGATGCTTGGCGCATCAGACGGCTTGTCCACCTTTAAAATTATTTGGCTGCTTCTGTAGCGGCCGGAGCTGCTGTGGCATCAGCCGGGGCTGGAGTAGCTGCTGTTCCCGGTTCATCGGCTGCGGCGGTGCTTTTCGGCAGGTTGATCTCAATCTTCAGGCTATCCAGATCCTTTTCGAGGAACGACTCCAGGCTGGCGGAAGCTGCTGAGCTCTTAACGGTCTCCAGCTGCTCTGCCGTCAGCTTGTCGAAGGTTGTCTCCTTGCGGGCTTCAACTTTAATGACGTGATATCCGTAGCTGCTCTTCACCGGATCACTAATTGTATTAAGCGGCAGCGTCTGGGCTGCGGCTTTGAACTCTTCTACGTATTTGGACAGAAGCGTATCCTTATATAAGCCCCCGGTATCCTTCGTACTGGTATCGTCCGAATATTCCTTGGCAACGGCCGCAAAGTCTGCACCGCCGTCCAGCTTCGCTTTGGCTTCATTGGCACGCTTCAGCGCATCTGCATCCGTACGCTCCTTGCCGTCACCATCCGTCAAGCCAACCAGCACATGACGCAGTGTAGCTACGGTGAAGTCAGCTTTAATCGCTTCGTACTCTGTCTTCACCTGCTCGTCCGTTACTTTGAGCAGCATGTCCTGATAAACGGTAAGCACCCGCTGCATATAAGAACGCAGGTCCGATTCGCTAAGATCCTGCTCCTTCAGAGAGCTTTTATAGGAGTCGCCCAGACTACTCTTGATCGTCTCAATCTGTGTATCGACTTCTTTCTCTGCTGCCTTCTTCGCCTCATCCGTTGCCTGGCCGGCCAGATACTCAAACGCGACCTCCTGCTTCAGGATAGACTCCTTGAACATATCAATCTCCAGATACTGCGCCTGCTGCGGAGACAGGAATTTCATTACGCGGGTATCCAGATCAAATTCCTTCGCAGTAATCGTTCCGCCATTATAAGTTGCCACGGCTGTATCATCGCTGCTGTCGTTGCTGCAGGCAGCAAGCATTGAGAAGGAAACTGCTGCAACCAGTGAGACCAGCAGCACTTTCCATGGTTTTTTATTTAACGACATTGTGTAATTCTCCCTTCGATTTTAAAGACTGTTTGGCTGCCGCGAGGAATTGCTCCAGCAGATCAAGCAGCTCTTTGTCGCCCAAGTCTTTGGACTTGATGCGGATCGTTGCTTTCGCATCCTTATCAAATTGTACACGTCTTTCGAAGCTATTTCCAACTTTGGCGAGCTTCGCCGTATCAAACGCGCCGATACTTCCTTCATGGAAATTGAGTGAGACCTCATCGCCCCGCCGGACCATGGATTCCATACCGTACAGCTTGCCGTATACCTTCAGCCGGGCCACAGAGAGCAGATTGATGACGGCCTCCGGCAATTCGCCGAACCGGTCAAGCAGCTCATCCTCAAGCTCCGAAGCATCCTCAAAAGTAGCCACCGCAGCGACTTTTTTATAGATTTCAATTTTTTGGATACTGTCGTAAATATACTCGGATGGAAGGTACGCGTCAATCGACAAATCAATCACGGTATTGCCCTGTTTCAGCGAAGTATCCTCTTCACCAAGCACGCTGACTTTACGCTTGCGGATTTCCTCCGCCAGCATCTGCGAATACAGATCGAAACCAACAGAAGCGATGAATCCGTGCTGCTCCGCACCGAGCAGATTACCTGCTCCGCGGATGGAGAGATCGCGCATGGCAATTTTGAAGCCTGAACCAAGCTCCGTGAATTCCTTGATCGACTGCAGGCGTTTCTCAGCCACTTCTGTCAGTACTTTATCCCGCTGGTACGTGAAGTAAGCATAAGCTATCCGGTTAGAACGGCCCACACGGCCGCGCAGCTGATAGAGCTGGGAAAGTCCCATTTTGTCGGCATCATGCACAATCAGCGTATTGACGTTTGGAATATCCACGCCAGTCTCTATAATACTTGTGCTGACGAGCACATCGTATTCTCCATCGAGGAAGTCGAGAATGGTCTTCTCCAGCTCCGACTCCGACATCTGCCCATGGCCGATGCCTACTCTTGCCTCCGGCACCAGCATGGAGATTTGTGCAGCCATTTCCTGAATCCCCTGGACGCGGTTATAGAGGTAATAGACCTGGCCGCCACGGGCAAGCTCCCGCTCTACCGCTTCACGGGTCAGGGTCTGGCTATGTTCCACAACATACGTCTGTACGGGAAAGCGGTTCTCTGGTGGCGTCTCAATAACTGACAAGTCCCGGACACCCAGCATCGACATATGCAGAGTGCGGGGAATCGGCGTTGCCGTCAGGGTCAGCACATCGACATTGGTCTTCAGCTTCTTCAGCTTCTCTTTGTGGGTCACGCCGAAACGCTGCTCTTCATCGACAATCAGAAGACCCAGATCTTTGAACACCAGATCCTGCGACAGCAGACGGTGTGTGCCTATAACCACATCCACGGTACCCTGTCTTACTCCCTTAATGGTGTCATTCTGCTCCTTGCGGCTGCGGAAACGGCTCAGCACCTGAATGTTCAGCGGATAGTTGGCGAAGCGCTCACGGAAGGTTTCATAGTGCTGCTGCGCCAGAATCGTCGTTGGCACGAGTACTGCCACCTGCTTGCCCTCAATCGCTGATTTAAAAGCAGCCCGGATCGCCACTTCAGTCTTGCCGTAGCCCACATCTCCGCAGAGCAGGCGGTCCATCGGACGGTTCTGCTCCATATCCTTCTTGATCTCTTCGATCGCGCGAAGCTGGTCACGGGTCTCCTCATACGGGAACATCTCTTCGAATTCACGCTGTTCCTGCGTATCCTTCTCGAAGCCATAACCGAGCGCGCTCTGGCGTTCGGCGTAGAGCTTGATCAGATCATCGGCGATATCCTGGACCGAGCTCCGTACTTTGCTGGTAACCCTCGTCCACTCGTTGCCGCCAAGCTTATATACCTTCGGCTCCTTGTCTTCTGAACCGACATACTTCTGAATGAGATCGATCTGTTCAATCGGAACCGAGAGCTTGTCGCCGCCCGCATAGAGAATATGCATATAGTCGCGGTGAATCCCGCTGACCTCGAGCGTGCCGATGCCCATGTACTTGCCGATCCCGTGGTTCTGGTGAACCACATAATCGCCAATCTTCAGCTCCGTATAACTCTTGATCCGTTCGGCATTGTCAATTCCCTTGGAGACCTTCCGCGCCTTGCGCTGCTTCTGCGAGAACATCTCACCTTCAGTGATGACAGCCAAATGAATGGAAGGCAGCTCAAAACCGGAGCCCAGGTTGCCCTGAAGGATGGTCGGCGCTTCAATCCCGTAGTCGTCCAGCACCCGGCGGACACGCTCCATCCGCTCCTCGCCATTGGCCAGCATAATAACCTTCACGCCGGACTTATGCCAGCGTTCCATCTCGGATTTCAGCACATTCATCTGCCCATGGAAATCCTGCATTCCCCGGCTGATGAAGCCGAGGATATTCTGCGGCTGAATATGCGGAACCTGACGCAGGAAAATCGACATGAACAAGCTCTGGAACGGGCGGTGATACATAATCACATCGCTCTCGACAGAAAGATGCAGGTCAGGCAGCGTTTTGCCGTTCTGCAGCAGATGCAGGTTCCATTCTGACTCATCGCGCTCCAGCTGCTTGGCAGTTTCCAGCAATCGGGCCGGTTCATCCAGCACAAGCAACGTATCCTGTGCCATGTAATCATACAGATGAGAGCGTTCAGGATATAAGAGACTGATATATTTATAGATTTCCGGAAAATAAGTGCCTTCGCGCAGCATTTCCAGCTCCCGGCCCATTTCCTCACGCAGACGCAGCTTGGCCTGACGGTCGCTCATTTTCTCGAGCTGCCGCTCCAGCAGCGCTGACGCAGCTGTAGAGGCCGCATCCTGGCGCAGCTGATCGGCGATAATCTCCTTGGCCGGAGTAATCTTCACACTGCGGACCTTATCAATAGACCGCTGGTCTATGGGATCAAAAGTACGAATGGAATCTACTTCATCATCAAACAGCTCCACCCGGTAAGCCAGTGGAGAAGTCATAGGATAGAAATCAATAATACCGCCGCGCACGCTGAGTTCACCGCGGTTCTCCACCCGCTCGACACGCTCATAGCCCATTTCAATCATGGACATGAGGAATTCATCCAGCGAAAGGGTACCGTCCTGCGAAACGGTCAGCTGGGCTCCGGCCATCACATGAGGGGCGGGGAGCAGCCGCCGGACGCCGGAGTACGGAACAACTACAACTCCACGGAAGCCCTTGGCACATTTCGTAAGCACATCAATACGCTGAGCGAGTGTCTCGGGGCTCGAGACTGCAGCTTCAGCAGCTACCAGCTCATTAGCCGGATACAGCAGCACACGGTCCGGAGAAAGCGCTTCCTGCAAATCCTCGGCCATCTTCTGGGCCGAGAACATATTATGAGTGACTACCAGCAGCGGACGCTCCGTCTCTTCATGCAGCGCAGCCAGCATAATTTGTCTGGCCGAGCCGGATAAGCCGGAGATAAGCTGCTCCTTCATACCTGCAGCGATACCGCTGGTGACGGACTGAAAATCGGGATCCTTCGAAAAAGCTTCTATAAGACCTTGTAACAACAGGTGCACCTCTCTTACTAAACAGGCTGACAGCAGCATTGCCGCTGCCACCTATTATAATTAGAATCGAAAACAAGCCTCAGCGGATAAGGCCAAGGCTTGCGGATGACGATAGAGACAGGCGCTTCCACCTACTGAAGCGGACTGGCCAGCAGGCTGAGTTCCGGATTGTTATCCAGGGCCTGCTTGCAGTAACCGCAGGTAACCTTCACCGTAATCTCACCTTCTGAATCATACGCTATTATATCTCTGCGTTCCGCAGGGGTCAAGGAATGTAGGCCCAGCTGCATCTCTGTGATATCACTTCTGCCGATGCTTCCTAAGAATGTCCGGCAGTGCCTGCATACATAGTTTATTGCCATCTATATGCCTCCTGAAGGTAGTATATACCTCCAGTATGCCCCGCCCCGGATAGCTTTAGCCTTAAATTACTGCACCCTATACCTTGTAATCAGCCATTGAACTTGGCCATGGTCTGCTCAAATGTATGCTGCAGGCCAAATTCCACTGCATCACAAGTATCCATAATCATCGTTTCCAGCTTGGGTCCATCTTTCTTGGAGAACGTAGACAGCACATAATCGACAATTGCAAATCCCGGCTCAGGACGTGAGATCCCCATCCGCACCCGGTTGAAGCTCTGGGTGCCTGTGTGCTGGATGATCGACTTGATTCCGTTATGTCCGCCGGCACTGCCTTGATAGCGCAGCCGGATTTTGCCCAGCTCCGTATCCAGATCATCATAGACAACAATCATATCTTCCAGCTGGACCTTGTAATAATCCATATAAGCGCGGACCGCCTCACCGGACAGGTTCATGAAAGTCATCGGTTTAATCAGTACGGTCTTAACTCCGCCAATGACACCTTCGCCGATCACCGCTTTGCATTTATTCTGGTTAAAGGCAATTCCGTGTCTGGACGCAAGCTCATCCAGCGCCATGAAGCCAACATTATGCTTGGTCTTCGCGTATTGCGTTCCGGGATTTCCAAGTCCAACAATCCATTTCATAACTAAGGTCTATCCTTTCCGCCCGGTACTCCCAGCAGAAGAGTTCCGTTTTTGGTACAATAAGTTTATACTCCGAAGACAGGTGATGAACAATGCCACATCAGGGCGATATTTTAACATTACCGCGCCATTTCCAGTACCATATTCAATATGCTGTGCCTGTTGAAGTATTTAGGGGTAGCGCTCATGTAGACATCGGTGTGATTACAGCGGTGGATGAAGGCTTTGTGGAGCTCCAGGGGACGCTATACAACCGCAGCCTGTTCACCTTCATCTCCCGCCCGGGATACTGAAACGTACCAGCCGCTCCGTTTCCCGCATCACGCCGACAAGGGTTACATCTTCCGCTTCACGGAGGTGTAACCCTTTTTCTAATATAAGCAGCTTATTCGATCTCGAACAGTTTACTGATCGACAGCTCTTCATGCACACGAATAATAGCTTCGCCCATAAGCGGAGCTACGGACAGTACTTTGAGCTTGCTTGTCGGATTACTACTGCGAATTGGAATGGTATCCGTCACGATAATTTCTTTGATTGGAGAGTTTTCCAGACGTTCATGCGCAGGCCCGGACAATACAGGATGTGTACAGCAGGCGTAGACTTCCTTCACGCCGCCTTCCATCAGAGCATTGGCCCCCAGCACGATCGTTCCTGCCGTATCGATGATATCATCGATCAGAATCGCTGTTTTACCTTCAATGTTACCGATAATGTTCATAACCTCACTAACATTCGGCTCAGGACGGCGCTTGTCGATGATCGCCAGTGGAGCGTTGAGGAAATCAGCAAGCTTTCTTGCCCGCACAACACCGCCATGGTCCGGAGATACGACAACCGGGTTCTGAATTTGCTTGGAACGGAAGTATTGGGCCAGAATCGGAACACCCAGCAGATGATCCACAGGAATATCGAAGAAGCCTTGAATTTGCATCGCATGAAGGTCCATGGTAATGACGCGATGTGCACCCGCTTTTTCAATCAGGTTCGCTACCAGCTTGGCCGTAATCGGATCGCGTGAACGGGCCTTACGGTCTTGGCGCGCATAACCGTAGTAAGGAATGACGACATTGATGCTCTTCGCAGACGCACGCTTAAGCGCATCTACCATAACCAGAAGCTCCATCAGATTGTCGTTAACCGGTCCACAGGTGGACTGCACAATATATACATGACAGCCCCGGACGCTTTCCGACAGCTTAACCTGAATCTCTCCGTCGCTGAAGCTGGTAGTGTGGGACTCGCCCATCGGAATACCGATATAATCGGCAATCTGACTGGCCAGCTTAGGATTGGAGTTGCAGGTGAAAATCTTTAGTTTGGAATCGCAATAAGTCATAAAATATAAACCCTCCGTGACGGAATTTAACTTCCAAGTAGCACCGGCGCGGATTTGCAGAGTCCGTCCGGCGCTTTGGCCTTGGGCGCTTTACGATGGACTCGACTGGTCTTTCTTCGCTTTGGCACGGGAGCGGATCTTATCCGCATAACCCGGCTTATTCTCCTGCCTTACTCTGGCAACAGCCAGATCATTCTCCGGAACAGAACGAGTGATGGTTGACCCCGCTACAACGAATGCGCCTTTGCCCACAGTTACCGGAGCTACAAGGTTCACATTGCTGCCGATAAAGGCATCATCCCCGATTTCTGTTCTCGACTTATTGTAGCCATCATAGTTAACAGTGATGGCACCACAGCCGATATTCACATTCTTACCGACCTCGGCATCACCGACATAGCTTAAATGGGACACTTTGGAGCCGTCACCGATTGTAGCATTCTTGATCTCCACGAAATCGCCGATCTTGACCTCTTCGCCAAGCACGGCACCCGGACGCAAATACGCAAAAGGCCCAACGGAAGCCCGTGCGCCGACCTCAGCCTGACTCAGTACGGAGTGCTTCACTACAGCACCGTCCATAATCACGCAGTCTTCAATTTCGCTCGCAGGTCCGATCACACAATCTTCGCCGATTACCGTCTTGCCTTTGAGCACAGTGCCCGGATACAGCACAGTGTCTGCTCCAATGACAACATCCGCTCCAATATAGGTAGAGGCAGGATCGATTAAAGTTACGCCGTTCAGCATATGCCCGCGGTTGATACGCTCACGCATATAGCCTTCCGCTTCGGACAATGCCAGGCGGTCATTCACACCAATAGACTCTGCAGCATCATGGGCCTGATATCCAAGAACGATATCTCCCTGTGCCCGGAGTATACCGATAACATCAGTCAAATAATATTCCTGCTGGTTATTGGTATTGGTTACCTTCTCCAGAGCGGCAAATAGCTTAACGTTATCAAAACAATAAGTTCCTGTATTGATTTCGCTGACAGCGGCTTCGCTCTCTGTGCAGTCCTTCTGTTCTACAATCCTCTGCACTCCGCCGTCTTCGCCACGGATAATCCGTCCATATCCGGCAGGCTGCTCCATAACAGCGGTGAGGACGGTTGCGGCAGCTTTCTGCGCTTCATGCAGCGCCATCAGCCCTTCCAGCGTCTCGGTCATTACCAGCGGAGTATCCCCGCAGATTACGATCGTAGTTCCTTCTTCGCCGCCAAGCAGATCTTTGGCTTGTTTGACGGCATGCCCGGTTCCAAGCTGGATATCCTGCAGCACATATTCGGCACTGTCGCCTACATAAGCTTTAACTTTCTCAGCGCCGTGACCTACGACGACGACTGTACGCTCGCATCCGGTCGCCTTTACTGTATCAAGCACGTGCCCTACCATCGGTTTGCCGCAGACGGGGTGCAGCACTTTGTATAATTTAGATTTCATGCGCTTGCCTTGGCCTGCAGCAAGTACAACAGCCATTCTTTTCAAGAATGCCAACCTCCTACTTCTTGAACTCACTACTGAATATATCTCATTCCGGGCAAAAAGAAAAGAGAACCATGAAGGCATGGTTCCCTTTTCTTCGAACCCCAATAAAATCCCCCCACAAAGTGGGGCTTTGGCTTCGAGGCTGACCCAGGTACTTTGCGGGGGCCCCAAAACATAAAAAGTCTTATCTTAAAAAAACGGCATGGCTTTACGCCGCCCGGGAGGGCAGCAATCCTTGAGAGTCAGCGCTTCACAGCTTAAGCTCCCTCTTCAATGACTTCTTCTTCTTCCGTAGCGGCGCGTTCGTACTCGGCCAGAACCGCAGATTGAATCTTTTCGCGCGTTCCCGAAGAAATCGGGTGAGCGATATCGCGGAATTCACCGTCAGGTGTACGCTTGCTGGGCATTGCAACGAACATCCCGTTATTACCATCGATGACGCGTATGTCATGAACAACAAACTCGTTATCGATTGTAATGGATGCGATTGCTTTCATTCTCCCCTCAGAGTTGACGCGGCGGAGTCTGACATCCGTAATTTGCATGTGTGTGTTCACCACCTTTTTCCATCAGAGACTTGGTGTATAATTCCACACAGCAAAGCGAATTCCTTCTTTTTCATTCCATAAAATACCTGATAAAGAAGATTATTTTTGCAGAACCATTGATTTCGACACATTTCGTGCTGTTATCTTAAGATTCCTCACGGTTTCGACATTATGCACGGGTTTTTAATCTTGGAAATCCAGCTCCCTCAGGAGGGGAAATAGTTGCCGGGATACGCGGAAATGCGCCGCACCTTGGAATCTACCTCAGTAAGCTTTACGAGCGATACGTAATCATGCAGCAGGCGTTCTTCCTTCTCCACCGCTCCAGATTCTACAAGTACGCCTACACCGGCGACCTCAGCATTGAACTCACCCAGCAGATCAACCATCCCGCGTACGGTACCGCCCGCCTTCATGAAGTCATCCACGATCAGCACCCGGGATTTCTCACGCAGTGCCCGTCTGGACAGCGACATCGTATGTATGCTCTTGTGCGAACCCGAGACATAGTTAATGCTTACCGCCGAACCCTCGGTCACCTGATGGTCGCGGCGCACCAGTACTACAGGCAGCCCAAGCTGCGCAGCCGTCGCATAAGCCAGCGGAATCCCCTTGGTCTCCACCGTCATCACAACATCAATCTCTACTCCGTAAAAAGCCGTAGCAATAATCTTACCGGCCTGCTCCATCAGGGACGGCAGTCCCAGCAGATCGGACATGTACAAATACCCGCCGGGCAGAATCCGGTCACTCTGCTCCAGCTGCCCGCACAGACGGTTCACGAAAGCAAGGGCCATGTCCATCGGCATCCGCGGAATATACCTGACTCCGCCTGCAGCACCCGCCAGGGTTTGCAGTTCGCCCATGCCCTCACCTTCAAATACCTCTTTTATAATAGCCAGATCTTCACTGACCGATGACTTCGCTGCACCGTACCGCTCTGCGAAGGTCGAGAGCGGCAGCAGATCATGCGGCTTCTCAAGTAAAAATTGGGTCATATCAACCAATCGCTGGCTTCGTTTAAGTTTCTTCACGGAATGCTCCTCGCCAAAACCGAATATTATTATGAATAATATCATTTTTGTACGGATTTACACAAGCGAAAACGGTTATACCGTCCTTTTGGAGTTGACTTGTGCTTCGCTCAAGAAGAAACGGTTAAGCTGACTGGAGCAGCGCTAACCGTTTCTGTGTGCCTTCCGGCTCAGCTCAGCGAACGCACGGCATAGACTTCCTTGCAGAATCCGCGGAGCCCGTTATAGATTCTTGCTACCTTGGACTGCTTCGATACCAGGCCGAATACTGTCGGTCCGCTGCCGGACATCAGCACCCCGTCTGCCCCCAGCTTCATCATCGCTTCCTTGAGCTGCTGTACCTCCGGGTGCAGCTTCAAGGTCACATCCTCCAGCACATTGCCCAGGCCCGCGCAGACCGCCGAGAAATCGCCGGCTTCAATCGCCTGCTGCATCCGGAGTGCGGACGGATGAACCGCGATGTTATTCGCGCGTACGCGTCCGTACACCTCAGCCGTCGATACATTAATCGGCGGCTTGGCCAGGACGACCCAGCATTGCGGCGGACTCGCTATTTGCGTCAGCCGTTCTCCCCTGCCCGTAGCCAGGGCAGTGCCTCCTGTGACGCAGAACGGGACGTCCGAGCCCAGCTCGGCGCCCAGTTCCTGCAGCTCCTGCGCCGGGATCCCGAGGCGCCAGAGCCGGTTCAGGCCGCGCAGCGTAGCCGCGGCGTCACTGCTGCCGCCGGCAAGGCCGGCAGCGACCGGAATTCTTTTGTCCAAGTGAATATGTACACCGCTTCTCACGTTATAGCGGTCTTTAATCAGTCTTGCGGCCTGGAAGGCCAGATTCTTCTCGTCCAGCGGAATATACCCGGCCTGGCTAGAGATAATAATGGAATCACGCTTCAGCTCGGAGAGCTCCAGACGGTCGGCCAGATCGACCATAGTCATAATCATTTCCACTTCATGAAATCCGTCAGCGCGCTTATGCAGCACATCCAGCATCAAATTAATCTTGGCCGGCGCTTTCTCATACATTTTCAAGGCGTTCACCCACCCTCAGCTTTTCCCGTAAAAACAACTTAACATATTATATGAGAAACTGGCAGTGAAGTCCATTAACAAAAGTTGAGTAAGCTTCTCCGGACCCCCGTATTTGGAAAAAGGTACCGCCAGCAGGCGATACCCAGGTTACAACTGCAGACCCCAGCTTTACGGCGTTACGATTTCCGTGCAGCCTGTTCAGCCAGCTGAATCGCTCTCTTGACCATGTTCCCGGCGTCAACTGCCCGGATTCCGCCCCAGCCTTCCTGCTCTACCGTTTCATAAAATCCAAGCTCCTTGGCCAGCTCTGTCTTCAGTTCCTCCGACATCATGCCCCGTCTTCTGCGGCTCATTACGGATTCCTCCCTGTATGCTATTGGATGATGAGCTACTGCTTATGTAGTATGCGGCCAAGGGGCACAGGTCATGCAGCGGAAAAACAAAAAACAGCCCCCCTGCAGGGAGACTGTCCGTGACGCTAAGCTTTAATATACATAATCCGCATCTGCCCATCGTCTTCGGTAACTGTGATTTCCACAGATTCAGTAAGGATATCGGCATAGCTATAGGAGACTCGCTTGAAGGTTTGCTGCTCCTGATCCAGTTTGACAATAAATACAGAAGGGTACGTTTCTTCCAGGACACCGGTACGTTCAACGGTCTTGCGACGACCACCGTTAGCCCGCAACGTGATCTTATGACCGACGTGAGCTTCGAGACTGCGTTTGATTTCCAACAGCGCGTTATTAGCCATTGCCTGACGACCACCTCTTTCCTTGTCCATTATACAACTTTTCACAATCATTGTCAAAGCAAATAAATAATTATAGATGATGCTAAAATAGTTGTCAACGGAATTTTTTTAGAAGCAAGTAGTCCCGGCTTAAGCGCCTTGTTATCGGTAATGCTGAACGCAAATCTGCCCATGAAAAAAGGAAGGATAAGCCGGATCGCTTATCCTTCCTTCTCTATATCCGCCGCTACAGCACCGAAGGCGCCACCTTCAGGGTAGCAAGATTCTGCAGCCGGGGCATCCCGATACGGAAGCTCCCGCGGGTCTCAATTCCACCCATTCCCTGGTTGCCGCTGATGGTATGGTTCAATACATCGCTCAAATTGACCGTATCGCGGATCGATGTGAATGAAGCCTTGGCCGCAATATAGACGGGGTCCAGGGCATGAATGAGTATTCTTCCCGGTGAGCTGGCGAAATTCGCCCCTGTGCCCAGCAGCGCCTCGAAATGCGACTGGCAGGCCCCTGCAACAATCGTCAGGGCGTCGAAATTCCGCTCATACTCCCGGGCAACCTGGATAGCCGCAACAAAATTCTGTGAATTTTTGTAGCTGCTCAAGCTGTAGAGATCATAACCCTGCTGTTGCTTAAGTACTCCGTCATGACCGGTAATCACCACGATATCCGGACGCACACGGGGCAGCAGCCGGTATAAGGTCTCCGCCATTTTGGACTCATGAATATGATGCCCTTCGGCGGGTATGCGCAACTGCTCATACAGACTCAGGCTTTTCTTCAGGTAAAGCGCATCGCCATCCAAATGCAGCACCTTACCCGGCACTTCAAAGTAAGCAGCTTCCTTGGGAGATTGGGTCCAGGTCCCGGATACACTCTCTCCGCTGCGCTGGCTCTGCTCCTGACGGTCTTTGCGCAGCCAGCTCAGGGATTCTATGGCTTTGATCTGCGCCTGCTGCCCCCGCTCTGTAATCCGGGTAGGAGGCACCTGCACCAGATCATCCAGCGGAGAGTCCGCCAGCAACCGGAATTCCGTCCCCTTGATGACGGCTTTATTCTGCACTATATTCTCTACCCGGAAAGTCACATCGCCGCCATAAGATTTACGTATGACCAAGTCTCCTAAATTCATTACAACACCACCTCTACCCCATGTTATGGGCAAAGGTCCCGGTTGGTTCATCACCCGGAGTGTTTTCTGCTGATTATACGATTCCTGCAGCCAGCAGGACAGCGCTTAGCCGCGCATATTCCTCCAGGCTAAGTGTCTCTCCGCGGCGGGACGGCTCTATCCCTGCTTCAGCCAGCAGGGCCTCCAGACGCTCACGCCCCTCTTCAGCGAAGTAGCGGGCCTTCAGGTTATTGGCGATCGTCTTGCGCCGCTGGGTGAAGGATGCCTGGACAACATCGAAGAAATGCTTCTCGTCGGCAACTTCAACCGGAGGACGCTCTCTGACCTTCAGACGGATGACGGCTGATTCTACATTCGGCTGCGGAATGAACACTGTCCGGGGTACCATGCAGACCAGCTCGGGCTCGCTGTAATACTGGACGGCAATACTAAGACTTCCGTACTCTTTGCCCCCAGGAGAAGCAGCCATACGTTCGGCAACTTCCTTCTGGATCATAACGACGATGTTATCAAGCGGCAGCTTCTCTTCCAGCAGCTTCATGAGAATCGGGGTCGTCACATAATACGGGAGGTTGGCTACTACGCTAACCCGGTCCACACCGGCAAAATCTTCGGCAAACAGCTCCTGCATGTTGACCTTCAGTACATCATCATTGCGGATCTTTACATGGGGATAGGGTGACAGGACATCCCTGAGGATCGGGATCAGTCTGCGGTCAATCTCCACCGCTGTGACCGCTCCTGCTGTCATCGCCAGCCTTTCCGTCAGGGCTCCGATACCCGGGCCAATCTCCAGTGCGCCTGCTGCAGAATCCAGACCTGCGGCATCGACAATTTTGTCCAGAATATTCTGGTCGATCAAAAAGTTCTGGCCCAAGCTTTTTTTGAACGAAAACCCGTACCGCTGTATGATTGCTTTGGTTCTAGTTGGGGATGAGATATTCAGAGTGTCGCTCATGAAGTAATGCCTCCCTGATCAATTTGGGCGAGAGCGCGCGCGAACTCTTCGCGTGTAATACCGAACATCGCCAGACGCTTGTACAGCTGCTTGCCGTTGCAATAACCGATACCCAGCAGATTGCCAAGCTGCATTCTTCTCTCTGCTGCCTGTGCGTGTACCATCATACCTGCGGCCATAAGATCATCCAGCCCGATTACAGCCGGTGCCCCTTCAAAAGAAGTGTGGACATGCTCCAGCGCATGGCGGATGGCCTCAGGCGAGGCATTCTCCACACCTATATCCCCTTTGCGGGTAGCATCCTTCTCCGGAATGAATGCGTGCTTGCATCCGGGTACCTTGGAGGAGACAATTTTGCGAATTCGCTCTCCGGCATGATCGGGATCCGTGAGGATGATAACCCCTCTGCGTTCCATGGCTAATGTAATCTTCGCAATGACCTTGCGGTCCACTGCGGAACCGCCTGTTTCAATCGTATCCGCTTCTACGGCCCGCTTAACGGCCACGGTATCGCTTTTACCTTCGACGACAATTAATTCTTTAATCATAAATAATTTACTCCCTTACTCTAAAACGCAAAAAGAAGAGGATTCGCTCCCCTTCTTTTTGGCTAAAGAATGTATAAGTGATGAGCGGCAGCTCTCTAAATTCCGTAAGTGCTACCCCCACTATATCTTATAAACCGCTAATTTGCAAAAGACTTGCCGCTTAGTTAAGCTCCGGCTTCACAGGTCCAATCACATAGATGGTCCGCGACTTCCGGCCGAAATTACGGGCATGGCTCAGTGAATCGTAGTAAACATCCACCTTGTTGCCTTTAATGGCACCGCCGGTATCCTCTGCTCGGCGAAACCCTAATCCCTCAATGTACACCCACCAGCCAATTGGTATTACATTCGGATCCACTGCAATAGTGCGGCCTTCCGTTACGCGTGTGCCGGAGGCGGTGCGTGTTCCAATTCCCGGTTCTTCCGAGGAATAAGCCGTCATGGATACGTTTTTGATCATTTTTTTGTATTCAAAATCTACGCCTGCCTTGCTCGTGACGTTGTTGCTCTTCGCACTGACTTTGGATGATTTGGAGGTTGTTGTTGCTTTGGATGTAGTTGCAGCAGCTACAACAGGCTTCGGAACCGCTTTGGTACCGACAGCAATAACCTTATCTTTGGTTACCGTCTGAACTTCCTTGCCGACCATATTCATGGAGACTAGCTCCCCATCCTGATATATCTTCTCGATATGCTGGATGATCGCGCCCGGCTTGCCTGCCTGTGCAACTCTTACGTCTCCCTTATACAGAGAGGGGTCTGCGGTTTTGATGACCTTAAAAGGCAAGTTTACTGTCCGCTGTACGGTCTGCTTGGTAATACGGACAATCTTGACTTCCATGTCGGGTGTGACTGCGGTATCAAGCGAAGGGAAAATCTTGTCATTGCCCTCCAGGCTGTAACCCAGCTTGGTAATGGCATCTCCGAGCGAATCCTCGGTGGTGTATATGGTCTTGGTTGCACCGTCTGCAGTAAGCATAAGCTTCTGCGCACGGGTGATTACGACACGGTCGCCGTCTTGTATTTCATCACTAAGGCTAATAGATAGCTCATCATACGGCTGCAGCGAAATTTGTTCCTTTGCCAGCACATCACTGACCAGCGCTTCCCGCGTCTCCAGTGTCTGTACCTGTCCGTCTATAACTAAAATAATTTCTTTATTACTCTGACCGTGTACGTACAGCAGAATTAACAGTGCGATAACAATCGATATCACACCTGCAAGTGAAAGTACGCGAGGATTCACTTGCTTCAACCGTAATGCGAAAGACCTGCTGGATGATTGCGAATCATGGGATACCTCTGGTTGGAATACGCCCACTCTCTCCATCCTCCTTACATAGCCCCGTCGTCCAAGTTATATCAAGGTGACTGCATCATTTCTGACGAAACTAGGTTTGAGATTGCAACAGGATACGCCCGCATTGCTCCAGCGTTTCCTGCTCATGGATCGCCTGCTCGGCATAGCTACTCCGGATATCTGTTATATAACAGTATGCCGGGAACATCCGCATTATTCAAAACAAAAAAAAGCCCAAAAAAGAGTTCACAGAGGACTCTTTCGTGGCTTCTCCGGTGTCGAATACGCGGGAATGTTTATGCACGAGGTTTCCTCTCTTACTTGCGCTTACGGGGTTAGCTGTCGGGTTCGGGCATAAGAGAGACGCCCTATCTCAGGTCACCCGCTCACGGCGGTTGCCCTCAAATTCACCCCAAAGACCACGTGAAGAAATCAAATAAATTCTGCGGCAATTCTGTGTTGTACTCTATGTACGGGCATGCGGCAGGGCATTTATTGGTTCCCCCGTTCTCCATACGGAGACTCAGCGAGACGATCCATGAAATAGTGACTGTCACAGTAACAACAGCTCACTGCACTGAAAAGATGATATCCTGTTTTGATGCATGTTGTAAAGGACGATTCAACCACGTTTACGTAAAAAAATGATTAAAATATTGTAATATTCAGCCGTTTTTAGACTATAAAAGTTTAATATATCGGCTATACTTCATTTTTCACCGCTTTTTCTCCCGTTTTCAGACAATCCCAAATCGTTCCAGTGCGTTCGCATACGTAATTTCAGCCAATTCCTGTAAATCAATCCCTTTTATTGCCGCAGCTGCCTCCGCTACCAGTCTTACATGTGCGGTCTCATTCCGCTTGCCGCGGAAGGGGTGTGGAGTCAAATATGGGGAGTCCGTTTCGATCAGCAGCCGGTCCAGCGGAGTCTGGGCGAGCACCTCTTTGGGCACCCTTGCATTCTTAAACGTAATCGGTCCGCCGAAGGACAAATGGAAGCCGAGATCCAGACACATTTTGGCGCTTTCCCAGCTGCCGGAGAACGAATGCATCACGCCTCCAACCTCACCCGCTTTTTCCTCCCGCAGAATCCGGATTACATCCTCGTGGGCATCGCGGTTATGGATACAGATTGGCATCTTCAGTTCACGAGCCAGGCCAATTTGCTTGCGGAATACCTCATGCTGCACATCCTTAGGAGAGGTGTCCCAATAATAGTCAAGTCCGATCTCACCGATGGCCACTACCTTGGGATGACTGCAAAGCGAAGCGATCCATTCGAGGTCGCCCTCCTTCATACTGAATGCATCCTGTGGATGCCAGCCCACCGCTGCATAAATATAATCATATTTCTCTGCGAGCTCCATCGTTGTCGGAATCGTCTCCCGGTTGAAGCCGATATTGATCATTTTACTGACTCCGGACTCCAGCGCCCGGGCGATTACCTCCTCGCGGTCCTCGTCGAATTGCGGAGCATCCAGATGGGTATGTGTGTCGAATAACTGCATTATATTTCATCCTTTCCGCCTTGATTTCTATGATGAATTACAAGTATTTTAGGTTATTTTGCAAAAATATCTGCGATGGAGGGCGGCAGCTGTGGAAGGGCTTTCTGCAGCCTGTCCTGCGGGAAATAGAGATGGTATCTGCCTCGGTGAATCCCGCTGATTGAGCGTACAATATCCGATACCTCTGATATCTCCCGTAGCTTATCATGACGGTCCAGAAGCAGAATCTGTTTGCTGTCAAAAGCATCCCCCGGACGGAATACATCATAAGGAAGATCTGTCGGAAAATCAATTTCCAGATCATAATCAGCACGCAGTCCGGCACCGGCAAAGCTGCGGCGGATTTCGTCAATTGTCTCTGTATCCAGATGCTCCATCTCCACATATTTATACAGTTTACGATGAATAAACCGGCTGCACAAGTCGCTTAAAATTTCATCTTTCTCCAGCGTCCACTGCATGAAGGCTGTCTGCATCAAAGCCTCGTCCAGCAGCAGGTACTGCTCCACCGTTACATCCCCGCGGAACAAATCACTTAGCGGCTCAATCATGAACCGGAAACCATACTCCTCCTGCACCAGCTCCTTGGCTCTGCGGAGAATCTGGCGCAGAATAATTTCCGAGCTGCGTGTTACCGGATGGAAATAGACCTGCCAGTACATCTGATAACGTGACATCAGGTAATCCTCAATCGCATGCATCCCGGATTCTTTAACAACTACCCGGCCGTCATAGGGGCGCAGCATCCGCAGAATCCGGTCAATGTCAATGGTTCCGTAATTTACCCCTGTATAATAGGCATCACGCAAAAGATAATCCATCCGGTCCGCATCCAGCGGCCCCGACACCAAATTGACAACAATTTCATGCTCATACGTTTTGGAGATCACAGAGGCTACTTTATTGGGGAAATCCTCAGCTACATCACGCAGAATAGCGGTGATTTCTGTATCCTCCAGAATGATCCGGCAGGTCCAGTCCTCATGATCCATTTCAAAAGCTTCTTCTATAGAATGGGAAAACGGGCCATGTCCCAAATCATGCAGCAGCGCCGCACACAGGGTAAGCAGACTCTCCTCAGGCATCCAATCCTTATATCCGCTCCGTTCAAACTGCGATATAATCCGCCGGGTAATTTCATAAACACCAAGCGAATGGGAAAACCGGCTGTGTTCTGCGCCATGGAAAGTCAGATAAGAGGTACCGAGCTGGCGGATGCGCCGCAGACGCTGGAACTCCTTGGTGTTAATCAGACGCCAGATAATGGTGTCCTGGACGTGAATGTAGTTATGAACCGGATCTTTAAATACCTTCTCTTCTGTCAGCGGTTGCTTCATGAGATCAACTCCTTTGAATAATATCCATAGAAATAGGGGGGAATTACAGTTATAATAATAAATATTGTCGTACTTTGTCGAATTATGACAATTTAGCAATTTACAAATCGACAAATATTTTCGAGGTTCTTTTTGGGATATATGCCTAACCAATGGCGGTATGAATGTTTCCTTCAAAGTTTCCTTAAAATTCGCCTCAAAAAAGGTTGACTGTTTTGGGAATGGTTGGTATTATAAATATCATAAAACAGTGAACAATGTCGAATATTGACGCTTTTGATAATTGAGAGGAGCAACGATTGTAATGATGAAATCAACAGGAATTGTACGTAAGGTAGATGAGCTTGGACGGGTCGTTATTCCAATTGAATTGCGCCGCACACTGGGTATTGGAGAAAAAGATGCGCTCGAAATTTACGTGGACGGTGAGCGGATCATGCTTAAGAAATATGAGCCTGCCTGCATTTTCTGCGGTAATGCTGAGAATGTAACCTATTTCAAAGGTAAAATTGTTTGTCATGAATGTATTTCTGCTATCCCTACCCCTGTGACAAACTAAACCAAATAGGTTATAATAGGAACTAATCAAATTGTTAATTCTAACCTTTTTATATCTCCTTGGCCTCCCGTTAGCGCGGGAGGTATTTTTTTGCACTTTTTTTGGGGACTTTCCCCGGATACCCCTTTACCCTATTTAAACATTAACTATTAAATTCATACCCCTTAGATCATAACCCTTAGATCATAATCCTTAACTTCTTCTTACCCTCCCAAACCCTCCCTATAGGGAGGCCCCCAAGGGCCCCGGCCCTCTGGACACCCGGAAGCTTGGTTAACTGTGCAGATGGGGCGGAAGGAAGTCATGTTCGGCGGTGGACCGGCCCTTTTCGGACTCCCTGAAGGTGCGTCCTCAGGGCCTTGCCATGCGCAGTGTTTCGCCGCACGCTTCGCTCTTGCGGCGGTTGTGCGGCTTCGCTCTTAGGTGACGCTAGCAGTGGAACCGCTCTCCCTGCGGGAATCGCTTTAAGTCAGAGCCGATTAGCAACTTTGGTGCGTACTGGTTATTTGCCTTCATGTTACTTTCGTGCTGCGGCACGCTCTCCCTGCGGGAATCGCTATCTGTCAGAGTGGCGTTAACATTGGTGCAGCCAGTTGATACTGGAAAATGTTTAGGTGCAATATTGGATAATTGGTCTTGGAAAAACTGGATAACTGCATTCTGTGCAGTTATTTAATACCAAAGTGAGTATCTGATTAATTTAGTTGTATTTCATACAATTATATCCATACATATCCTCTAAATTATCCTTTTTCCATAAATATAAATGTATAAACTACACTTATATCTAATATAAGGAATAATTATCTCCAAATAAGTGTACAGAATACAATTATTTCATCAAACATTCTAATCTTCTGAGCGATTTCGGAGTTTATCTAACAGATGCTTAACTCGCAATAATCGTGATCAGTTACGCTATCCCCTTATTCCCGCTCCAGCAGCGCATTATAAATATCGCGCTTGGCCAAGCCACGGTCAGAGGCCGCTTTTTTCATCGCGTCTTTGCGCGTCAAGCCTGAGGTTTCATAATGGGCAACATGAGCTTCGATGCTCAGCTCCCGCCACCAGGAAGACTCGGCGAGCTCCGCCTCTTCTTTGCTCTCTCCCTCAAGCACAATTACGTACTCACCAAGCGGAGGATGCTCCTCCAGCCAGGCACAGCATTCTTCAATCGTACCGCGAAGAAACTCCTCATACCGTTTGGTCAGCTCACGGGCTAATGTAACCCGGCGGTTGCCGAAGGCTTCCTGCAAATGGACCAGCGTCTTAGCGACACGATGTGGTGACTCATAGAAGAGCAGTGTGCCTTGAGCAGCACGGAGAGGTGCCAGAACGGCCCGGATATCCTTGCGCTCTCTAGGCAGAAAACCGATAAATGTGAAGCTGGCGGTAGGTAATCCGGAAGCAATCAAAGCTGACAGCGCCGCGTTAGCTCCGGGAATCGGAATGACCGGAATTTGATGACTTACAGCCAGTGCTACCAGGTCCGCTCCAGGGTCTGAAATCGCCGGCAGGCCGGCATCGCTGACAAGGGCTAAATTTTTACCTTCTATTATATAGCGTATCAATTCAGGTCCGCTTGCCGCCTTATTATGCTCATGGTAACTGAACAGCATGGAGGGTGTAATTTCAAAATGGCTCAGTAATTTACGCGTCTGTCTTGTATCCTCTGCGGCAATAATATCGCATTCCTTCAGCGTGCGCACCGCGCGGTACGTCATATCTTCCAGATTGCCGATCGGAGTAGCCACCAGATACAGACAGCCGCATCCTTCGGGCTTTGCTCCGTCATTGTTATTTTGAAAGCTGCTTTGGCAGGTTATCGTCATTGGCTGTTATCCTCTTTGTTCCCATAATAAATATCCATTATCTCAGGGCAGTATTGATTGTCCTCATTATATACGATTAAAGGCGGTTGTAAACGCACCTCCGGCTTCCCGTCGCGCGCCGCTTCAATCAGTACCATATTCGCCTCCAGATGCGCACGGGGATGTACAAAGCGGATCAGCTTCGGCTCCAGCCGGTGCTTACGCATTAGACTGATGATATCCACCAGACGCTGCGGCTTATGTACCATACTGACTTTGCCTCCAGTGCGGACCAGCCGGACACAGGCCTGAATGACCTCCTCCAGCGTACAGCCAATTTCATGACGGGCCATGGCCTGATGTGAATTCAGCTTCAGGTCGCTCCCGTTAAGCGGCATATAAGGGGGATTAACCGTTATTGCATCATATACACCATACCTTACGGTATTATGCAGCTCCCGCAAATCACCTTCATGGATCAGCACCCGCTCCTCCAGCCTGTTCAAGGCTACACTGCGCCGGGCCATGTCGGCAAGACGGGGCTGAATTTCTATCCCTTCAATAGAAGCTTTGGTACGCGTGGTCAGCAGCATAGGGATAACCCCGTTGCCGGTGCATAGATCAAGTACTCTTCCGCGCGGCGGTATACTGGCGAACCGGGCCAGCAGCACAGCATCCATCGAGAAGCTGAATACTTCGTCACTCTGGATAATCCGCAGATCATGGGTTAGCAAGTCATCGATCCGCTCTGCACTATGCAAGGGCACCGGGGTATCGTTAAACGAATTGGTCATTGTACATTCCTCCAAATTCAAAAAAAACCGTAGGCGAAAATCTCCTACGGCTGGATATCCTCATTTATTAAGAAAAGAAAGGCAGAACAGACAATCGCCTTCCGTCCGCAAATGCCCGAAATAGACATTGCAGATGTGGAAACCTTCATGGTACAGTCTGGCCAGGTTATCGTAACCTTCTCCGACAACCTCTTCTTTGCCTTCGGCAGCCAGTATAGCCTCCGCCTCAGCAGAAAGCGCGGCCTTATCCAGAGGGGCTTCCCTTTTCAATATGATACGTAGCTGCTCATTCTCCAGACTAAGCTTCTGATTTGCTTCCATCAGCTCTTTAACCGTCTGTTTCCAATCTCCTAGAGTGGCGCGCATTTCATCCATCTGCGCTTCCATCTCCTGCATGTGTGCAAATATATTTTTCTTCTCCAAGTTTCCACCCCGAAAGTAACCTTATAATGGTTTACTTGACGACAACATCATCCATTGGAAGTTCTTTAACTTTGCCCACTTCAAACAACTGCACATGAACCGTGCGGCTTCCGGCATTGATACCTACTACTTTGCCGTCACCCAGTGAGGTTACGACGATTTTGCCTACCGCCGGCATTTCTTCCTTCGTGCTCTCATAATTATCATGCTCAAACTTCAGACAACACATCAGCCGTCCGCATAATCCCGAGATTTTGGTCGGGTTCAGCGAGAGATTCTGGTCCTTGGCCATCTTGATGGACACCGGCTCGAAATCACCCAGCCAGGAGGAGCAGCAGAGCACCCGTCCGCAAGGTCCAAGTCCGCCAAGCATCTTGGCTTCATCACGCACACCAATTTGCCGGAGCTCGATGCGGGTTCGGAAAATACTTGCCAGGTCCTTAACCAGTTCGCGGAAATCCACGCGGCCCTCGGCAGTGAAATAAAAAATGATCTTATTACGGTCAAACGTAAATTCCACATCCACGAGCTTCATTTTGAGGCCATGATCGCGGATTTTATTTAAACAGGTGGTAAAAGCGTCCTTTGCAGCACCTTTGTTCTCTTCGACCACACGGGCGTCGGTTTCACCGGCAATACGCATGACCTTCTTGAGCGGCAGTACAACGTCTGCTTCCTGCACCTCTTTTTTGCCAACGACAACCTTACCGTATTCGACCCCTCTTGCTGTCTCAACAATAACGCATTGATCGCGCTCAATCGGGAAATCAAGTGGATCAAAATAATATATTTTACCCGCTTTTTTGAAGCGGACACCTACTACGCTGTACAAAAATTAACCCCCTTGTTTGCCGGTAAAAGGAATCCTTAAGCAAGCCTGCTTCCCAGATGATTCATGCTTGTCCTTCCTCATCCGTTAAACCCGTACTTCCAGGTGCTGAAGCGTTTATCCGGAGGATTTATCATAAATAACCCGGCCTGTTAACTTTCTAACCGGATTAAGAACTGCTCCAAACACAACTGGGTATTGGTATTGGAGCGGAGCCTGCGCTTGCTCTCCACCGCAAATTCCATGTAAGCCACCCATTGTTCCGTACTCCGCTGACGGGCAGCCTTGGAAATGAAGTCTAACTGATCTATGAAAACGATACTTTCGTGCTTTCGGTACAGGAAGTAGAGCATATCTTTGAACCATAAGTGAAACATGCTGAATAGAATATCCAAATGTTCACCAAGCCCGGTCTTGAACACCTTCTGCCCTGCAGTTGCTACTGCGGAGCTGCCTTTGCCCAAAGACTCCTTTGCTAATTGTAACACTAGATTTCTCATTTCTGCAAACCAATTCTGTGCCAAAAGTTCCCTGCAGCCGTCAAGACCTGCAGTCAGTGATACCGCGCACCGTGCCAGCGGCACCGGAACCCCTTCACTGGACAGCGCCTGAAGCATAATATCCGGATGCAGCGGGCTAAAGGGAATGCGCTGGGTTCTGGACTGGATCGTCGGCAGCAGGGAACTGCTGTTATCAGAGATCAGAATTCCTACCGCAGGAGCAGGAGGCTCCTCCAGAAATTTCAGCAGACTGTTGGCGGCTTGCACCGTCATTTTGTCCGCTCCTTCTATAATATAAACCTTCGGGTTAATTCCTTCCGAGCGGTAGGAAAAAACACGCTGAAGTTCACGGATCTGGTCAATCTTAATACTCGCCCCGTCGGGCCGCAGCAATGATAAATCGGGATGGTTGCCATGCTCCACCTTACGGCACTCCAGACATTCCCCGCAGGCATCATCCTTGCACTTCGTGCAGAATATCGCTTGGGCGAACGTCATAGCCATTCTGACCTGACCGCTTCCTGGCGGGCCGGTGAACAGATAAGCATGACTTACAGCGTCCTTGCGTAAGGCATTTTGAAGCAGCCGCTTGGCATCCTCCTGGCCTAATAGATCATGAAAAGACATATATTCCTCCAAGTTTGTCAGAACGAAAGGTTAATCAGCAGCCCGCGGATCTCTCCGACCCGTCCGAGCAGATCAATCCGGCCCTGCTCACTGTCCAGCAGATCATCTGCCATATTCAGCAGAGCGGCATCAATTTCATCCAGCAGCTTGTAGCGTTTGCCCCGGCCGCGCCGGTCCCAGCCCTTGGTCTCCTTCAGGATCACTCCGCGGCGGGCGGTCTCCTCCAGGAACCGTTTGATCATGTTCCGGTAGATAGCCAGTTCACGGACGGTCATGGATTTGGATAGCCGGTCGCCTTGCTGCTGGATATCTTTAATCTGGCGGTTCAGTTCATCTATTGTTTTTTGCTCACTTTGCTGTTGAAATACATCGGTAAAGTTCTTTTGCTGAACAGGCCGCCGGTCAGCTTCCGTGGTCGACAATTCACTTTTTAAGGGCCTGTAGCCCGGGTTGATCTTCAAAGGTATCTACCGCCCTTATGGTTTATTGCTATATTATGCGTTAGTAATGCTCGAAACGATCAACCGGAAGGACGAATACTGTAGCTCCGCCTACCTGAACTTCCACGGGAAGAGGCAAATATGAATCTGTCGTACCACTCATCGGTGTTACAGGTGTGACCAATTGTTCACGTACTTTACAGCTGTTGCGGATTACACTCAGTACTGCATCAACCTGAATATCATCTACCCCAATCAGAAAAGTGGTGTTGCCCGCCCGCAGAAATCCGCCTGTACTGGCCAGCTTGGTTGCACGGAAATTCGCTTTGACTAGTTCACTGGATAGCCGGTTGCTGTCCTTGTCCTGGATAATTGCAATGATCAAATTCATCTTCGTTTCCCCTCCTGCATGTTGTGTAATCACAGAATTTCTCGCAGCAGCAGCCAGCCCGCTGCAGGTCTGTGTGTAATCATTATACCTCTATTGTTTATTTGACAAAACCTCTTAGAAATCCTTTAATATCCGGTCTTTCAGTGTCTGTACAATGTCCTGCTCCACCATATGGATCGGGCGGTTGGCATCTAGTACAACAATCCGCTGCGGATCGGAATCCACCACGAGCTGATAACCGGCCTTAACCTTCTGGTGAAATTCAAGGCTTTCCAGATCCAGACGATTGACTTCCCGGTTCTGATTGGCTGCTATCCGAGACAATCCCACCTCAGGATCAACATCAAGATAGAAGGTAAGGTCAGGCATCCTGCCGCCGGTCGCGAACCGGTTAATTCCCCACACTTCCTCGATGCCAAGTCCTCTTGCATAGCCTTGATAGACCAGGCTGCTGTCAACAAAACGGTCGCAGAGCACAGTAATCCCCTCCTGCAGTGCAGGCTCGACTACTTCCGCCAGATGCTGGCTTCTTGCTGCCGCGTATAACAGGGCTTCTGTCCGGGCATCCATAGCCGTATGGGCCGGGTCCAGAATAATGGAGCGGATCTTCTCGGCGATTTCAATTCCGCCCGGTTCGCGGGTGATTAAGTAGGGCATGGAATGATTCTGCAGATAAGCCGCTACTCTGCCGAGTACGGTTGTTTTACCGGAGCCGTCGCCTCCCTCCAGAGTAATGAAGAAACCATCTCGCTTCACTTATACTTCTCCGCCCTTCTGAATGTTGTATACCTTAATATGCTGTAAGGCGGGATCGGCACAGGCCTGAAATTTAGCCCCGCCATCGCGGAGGCTGCCCAGCCAGCCGCATATGGACTCTGTTATGATCTCTCCGGGATAAAGCAGCGGTATTCCGGGCGGATAGGGGATAACCATTTCGGCCGCCACCCTGCCCGCACTTGCTTCAAGCGATATACTCTCTGTCTCCTCAGCGGCAACCGGCTTCGTGGAGAACCGGACCGGAGCTGAGATCAGCGATGCGCTGAAATTGTTCCACGTGGAATTTGGGCTGGAAAAGGCTGACATAGCCTCTTCCCCATTATTGTATGATGCAGACGCCAGTATGGTCATGGAGGTGGGATCCGATTGAGATTCTGCGATAGGGCTAGAGGCAGCGACAAGGCCAGTGCCTGCTGCCTCATCAAGAGCAGAGCCGGAACCAGCAGCATACTTGGCCCCGGAGTCACAGGCTGCTTCTGTGCCTTCCGTCTGCGGCACCCCGCAGGCTGTCTGCGCCGCGATATCCCGCAGCGCCTCCAGCAGCACCGCTGCATCCTCTGCCTTCGAGCCGAGGCTGAAGGCCAGTACTACGTGCCGATCGTCGCTCATCTCCGGCACGATCCCTCTTTCTTCGAGCCTGCGCTGCAGCTCGAAGCCCCCCAGGACCCCGGCGGCGTCATAAATGACGGCCTTAAAGGGGTCCTGTGTCCCGTACGCCGCCCCGCGCGGCGGCGGCGTATCTGTCTCTGCGGCGTCAGCATCGCCGCAGGTGCGCTGCAGCGGCCCGGCGGGCTGCAGCAGCTGGAAGCGCGGCAGCGAAGCCAGGCCGCGCCGCAGGACGTCCACGGCGGTGAGTCCCGCCGTGAAGGCACCGGCGCGCTGGCTGTGCATCAGCCGCCGGGCCAGATCGAGCGAAGCCATCACGGGGTATGATGGGCTGGAGCTCTGCACCATGGCGAGGCGCTGGCGAAGCAGCGCGCGGTCGAGCCATGGCCCTTGCACATGCAGCATGGCGCCCATCGTCAGCGCCGTCAGCATCTTATGCGTGGACTGCACCACGCCGTCCGCGCCACAGGCAAGGGCCCCGGCTGGAAGCGCCGGGTGCTGGCCGTAATGCGCCCCGTGCGCCTCATCCACCAGCAGCGGAATCCCGCTGTCGTGACAGGCCTGCGCGAGGGGCGCAAGATCGCTGCCCATGCCGTAGTAATTCGGCATGGTAACCAGTACGGCGGCAGCCTGCGGATATGCCGCCAGTGCAGCCTGCACCGTTTCTGCCGCCGGTGCCACCGCAAGCCCGCTGCCAGGATCCATCTGCGGCTCCAGGAACACGGCATGTGCCCCGGCCAGCATTAGTCCGTGGATTACAGATTTGTGGACATTACGCTGCAGAATAAGCAGCATTCCCGGCTCATAGCAAACGGTCAGGATAAGTGCAAGGTTCCCCGCTGTGCTGCCGCCAACCAGGAAGAAGCTCTCCTCTGCGCCGAAACAATCCGCCGCCAGCTCCTGTGCCTCCTGAATTACCCCTTCAGGATGATGAAGATCATCCGTTCCGGTAATCTCGGTCGCATCATAGCGCATCACGTCAGCCAGATACCCTGCACCGCCGGTATTCAGGTAAGCTTCGCCATTCTTGTGCCCCGGCACATGATAAGATATATTGCCCTTAAGTCTATATTGTTCCAGCATTTCGTATACAGGTGCCCTGCCAGGCTGTAAATTGTTCATTTGTTCTTCCTTCCCTGGGGGTTACCTTCTATTTTAACGCAAATATACCCAAACGCCTATTATTATGCACAAAGTCTTCCCGAAACAACAAAACGGCTTCCCACACCAGACCCTGGCGGAGAAACCGTTAGAGGAACTCTTTTATTTGCAGCCAACGCGACACACATCCACCGCCCGCTCTTTATATACTTACTTGTAAATCGTTGCTGCTGTTCTCGGGTTAAGCATTCTTCTGCAGATTGATTTTCTTCATCCGGCCAATGAAAAAACGGTACTTGGCATCATCAGCCTCTGTGCGCACCATCTCACTCTCACAATCTTCACAGATGAAATGCGAGACAATCACAATGCCCTCTTCCTTTTCTTGCCCGCAGATGATGCAGGCCTGTGCGGTTTGCTGTTCCATATTCATCCCACCTTGACTCTTTTAAGATCAGTATGGTACACCTTCTATCATTTTAAACCTTTTCATAGTTTTTTCCTAATCCTTCATAGCCTGAAATATATATATTCGCCTAATGCCCATTCGGTGTATCGGATCCCGGGTTTACCCGGGTTTAATAAAACACACGGTTAGGCCGATATTAATAACAAGAGAACTTGTGAGGAGGTCTGAATTTTCTTTATGGAACCAAACACCAAAGGCGCTGCTACATTCTATCAATACAAGCTTATCAAAAAAATTAATATTTCCGCATCCCTGCTGCGGGTCTATATTGCGCTTCCTTTTGTGTTCCTTGTGCTGGAGACAGTTTTCCTGTCCTGGCTAAGCATTCTGTTCATGATTATTGCCGGACCCGTAATGCTGTGGATTCAATATGTTATTTCACGTTCAGTTCTGCTGATCTCCGGTCACCCTATCGTAAAACGGTGGAAAATGTCCCTGCACCTGCCCTGGCCCGGTTATATGCCTGATCAATATATCAACTATGGCATCTTCCGCAAAGTACAGATGCATAACCTGTGGATCGGTCTCTGTATTACAGCGCTCTTTATCGTCTGGGCACCGCCTGCATTTACCGCATCTTTAGTAATATGCCATCTTTGGCTGCTGCTGCCCCGCCTGTATACTCTTCTGCGGCTGCGCAGCGAAGGGAAAGACGGCATGCTGAAATTTAATCCGGCGGATGCCTCCTATTACGCCCAATAATCTTAAGCGATCATACATACGGGCGCATATTCAACTTGCATCCCACATAAAAAAATCGCCATCCCTACACGGACGGCGATTTTTTTATTTGCTTTTTAATCCTTTGGTGGTGACTTTCTTTTCCTTCGGGATCATTACAATGAAGTAGCCATCATGCACGGTTAAGTGTACAATAAGTCCTTCCTTCTGAAAAACGCGTGAGCTTCCTGAATCCTCATTACTCTGCTCTTCCCATCCCCATGCCTTGATCTCCTCCAGATAAGGCTCAGGTACACCCTTCTTCTCTTTCAGCCCTGGCAAAGAGTACCTTACATAATCCATGGCCACGTTCGTAGTGGTCCTGTCGGGGGAACTGGCTTCTTTAGGAACGGGAAAGCTTTTCTCATTGAGCGCACCGTCAAAAGTCTCCCAGGCCGGCTCCTTCGTTCCGCAGCCGGCCAGCATAACTCCAACTATACAAAGAATAACTAATATCCATAAAGGTTGGGTTCGCTTCATACCTTAAATCCTCCTTACCTCTACCATGCATCTAAAGACGCAAGAAAATTCAAAGTTAGAATTTATCTGTAGTTCATTCGTATTAAGGCCTCTG
The DNA here is from genome assembly GCF_037963255.1 of Paenibacillus sp. FSL H8-0259. Lineage (NCBI taxonomy): Bacteria > Bacillati > Bacillota > Bacilli > Caryophanales > Paenibacillaceae > Paenibacillus > Paenibacillus sp. FSL H8-0259. Next base: position 17,011 of record NZ_CP150147.1, on the reverse strand, counting down.
CTTAATATTTGCACTTTTCTATTATACTTGGAACTATCGACACGTCGGTAACAAAAATGTCACTCGTTTGTAAGCGTTTCATTTATTGTTTCTGCTTATTTGCCCTCTATTTCTCACTATATAAACAAAAAAGCCATTGTCGATTGCTCAACAATGGCTTCATGTGCTTGGCGGCGTCCTACTCTCCCAGGACCCTTCGGTCCAAGTACCATCGGCGCTGGAGGGCTTAACGGTCGTGTTCGGGATGGGTACGCGTGGAACCCCTCCGCTATCGCCACCAAACATGCGTCTGTGAAACAGACGCTGCCGCTTGAAATTCGGTTCATCACGGATGTGTGAATGAATTTCGTTGCGTTCAGGAATTTGATTCCTGAAAACTGAATCCGAAACGAATCTGCGTATTAAAAATTTGGATAAGCCCTCGACCGATTAGTATTGGTCAGCTCCATGCATTGCTGCACTTCCACCTCCAACCTATCTACCTCGTCGTCTTCAAGGGGTCTTACTAATTGGGAAATCTCATCTTGAGGGGGGCTTCACGCTTAGATGCTTTCAGCGCTTATCCCGTCCGTACGTAGCTACTCAGCCATGCTCCTGGCGGAACAACTGATGCACCAGCGGTACGTCCATCCCGGTCCTCTCGTACTAAGGACAGCTCCTCTCAAATTTCCTGCGCCCACGACAGATAGGGACCGAACTGTCTCACGACGTTCTGAACCCAGCTCGCGTACCGCTTTAATGGGCGAACAGCCCAACCCTTGGGACCTACTTCAGCCCCAGGATGCGATGAGCCGACATCGAGGTGCCAAACCTCCCCGTCGATGTGGACTCTTGGGGGAGATAAGCCTGTTATCCCCAGGGTAGCTTTTATCCGTTGAGCGATGGCCCTTCCATGCGGTACCACCGGATCACTAAGTCCGACTTTCGTCCCTGCTCGACTTGTTGGTCTCGCAGTCAAGCTCCCTTATGCCTTTGCACTCTTCGAATGATTTCCAACCATTCTGAGGGAACCTTTGAACGCCTCCGTTACTCTTTAGGAGGCGACCGCCCCAGTCAAACTGCCCGCCTGACACGGTCCCCGTACCCGATTAGGGCACTAGGTTAGAACCTAGATACGATCAGGGTGGTATCCCAACGGCGCCTCCGCAGAAGCTTGCGCTCCTGCCTCAACGGCTCCCACCTATCCTGTACAGATCGTACCCAAATTCAATATCAAGCTGCAGTAAAGCTCCATGGGGTCTTTCCGTCTTGTCGCGGGTAACCTGCATCTTCACAGGTATTAAAATTTCACCGGATCTCTCGTTGAGACAGCGCCCAAGTCGTTACGCCATTCGTGCGGGTCAGAATTTACCTGACAAGGAATTTCGCTACCTTAGGACCGTTATAGTTACGGCCGCCGTTTACTGGGGCTTCGGTTCACAGCTTCGGATTGCTCCTAACCACTCCCCTTAACCTTCCAGCACCGGGCAGGCGTCAGCCCGTATACTTCGCCTTGCGGCTTCGCACAGACCTGTGTTTTTGCTAAACAGTCGCTTGGGCCTTTTCACTGCGGCCCCCTCGGGCTATTCACCCTACCGAGGCACCTCTTCTCCCGAAGTTACGAGGTCATTTTGCCGAGTTCCTTAACGAGAGTTCTTCCGCGCGCCTTAGAATTCTCTTCTCGCCTACCTGTGTCGGTTTGCGGTACGGGCACCTTCTCCTGGCTAGAGGCTTTTCTTGGCAGTGTGAGATCATGACCTTCGCTACTACAATTTTCGCTCCCCATCACAGCCCAGCCTTAGTGATGTGCGGATTTGCCTACACATCAGCCTCACTGCTTAGACGGACATATCCATCAGTCCGCGTCACTACCCTCCTGCGTCACCCCATCGCTCATAGCGGATTACGGTGGTACAGTAATTTCAAACTGTTGTCCTTCGACTACGCCTTTCGGCCTCGCCTTAGGTCCCGACTTACCCTGAGCGGACGAGCCTTCCTCAGGAAACCTTGGGCTTTCGGCGGATCAGATTCTCACTGATCTTTTCGTTACTCATACCGGCATTCTCACTTGTATGCTGTCCAGCGCTCCTTACGGTACACCTTCAACCTACATACAACGCTCCCCTACCCCAGATGCAAAGCATCTAGCCATAGCTTCGGTGGTGTGTTTAGCCCCGTTACATTTTCGGCGCAGAGTCACTCGACCAGTGAGCTATTACGCACTCTTTCAATGGTGGCTGCTTCTAAGCCAACATCCTGGTTGTCTGTGCAACTCCACATCCTTTCCCACTTAACACACACTTGGGGACCTTAGCTGATGGTCTGGGCTGTTTCCCTTTTGACAATGGATCTTAGCACTCACTGTCTGACTCCCGGCAAGAAGTTAATGGCATTCGGAGTTTGACTGAGCTTGGTAACCCTTGCGGGCCCCGCACCCAATCAGTGCTCTACCTCCACCACTCCATTCACCGAGGCTAGCCCTAAAGCTATTTCGGGGAGAACCAGCTATCTCCGAGTTCGATTGGAATTTCTCCGCTACCCCCACCTCATCCCCGCATTTTTCAACATGCGTGGGTTCGGGCCTCCAGTGCGTGTTACCGCACCTTCACCCTGGACAGGGGTAGATCACACGGTTTCGGGTCTACGTCCACATACTAAATCGCCCTATTCAGACTCGCTTTCGCTGCGGCTCCGGCTTCTCACCTTAACCTTGCATGTTAAACGTAACTCGCCGGTTCATTCTACAAAAGGCACGCCATCACCCCTAGATCGGGCTCTGACTTTTTGTAAGCACACGGTTTCAGGTTCTATTTCACTCCCCTTCCGGGGTGCTTTTCACCTTTCCCTCACGGTACTGTTTCACTATCGGTCGCCAGGTAGTATTTAGCCTTAGCAGATGGTCCTGCTGGATTCATACGGGGTTTCACGTGCCCCGCACTACTCGGGATCCGTCTCGGAGAGAACACAGTTTAGGCTACAGGGCTTTTACCTCTATCGCGGGCCTTTCCAGACCTCTTCGCCTACCATATTCCTTTGTAACTCCATGTGAGACGTCCCACAACCCCAAGAGGCAAGCCCCTTGGTTTAGGCTGTTCCGCGTTCGCTCGCCGCTACTGACGGAATCACTATTGTTTTCTCTTCCTCAGGGTACTTAGATGTTTCAGTTCCCCTGGTCTGCCTCTGCGTATCCTATGTATTCAGATACGAGTAACTGCGAATTACCACAGCTGGGTTTCCCCATTCGGACACCCCCGGATCAAAGCTTGCTTACAGCTCCCCGAGGCAGTTTCGTTGTTCGCCACGTCCTTCGTCGGCTCCTGGCGCCTAGGCATCCTCCGTGTGCTCTTATTAGCTTAACCAATGCGTTTTCCGTTAGGAAAATCGCTGTAGCAACTAATAACTATTTCAACTTGCTTACACAAGTTTCAGCTAAAAGATGTTCTAAAACGCAAATTCGTTTCGGTATCCAGTTTTCAAGGATCAAGGTGCTGAAATTTCGGGACAATCACGATTGTGATGTTCGAAAATTCAGACAGTGTAAAGATGAGAGCTTAAACTCTCAAAACTGACCAACGAGTGAGTAACAGGCCTAAACCTGAGTTTTGGAAGTAATACTTCCGATTTGAATGTCACCGTTGCAGGTGACGATTCTCCATAGAAAGGAGGTGATCCAGCCGCACCTTCCGATACGGCTACCTTGTTACGACTTCACCCCAATCATCTACCCCACCTTCGGCGGCTGGCTCCCTTGCGGGTTACCCCACCGACTTCGGGTGTTGTAAACTCTCGTGGTGTGACGGGCGGTGTGTACAAGACCCGGGAACGTATTCACCGCGGCATGCTGATCCGCGATTACTAGCAATTCCGACTTCATGCAGGCGAGTTGCAGCCTGCAATCCGAACTGAGACCGGCTTTGCTGGGATTGGCTCCACCTCGCGGTTTCGCTTCCCGTTGTACCGGCCATTGTAGTACGTGTGTAGCCCAGGTCATAAGGGGCATGATGATTTGACGTCATCCCCACCTTCCTCCGGTTTGTCACCGGCAGTCACTCTAGAGTGCCCAGCTTCACCTGCTGGCAACTAAAGTCAAGGGTTGCGCTCGTTGCGGGACTTAACCCAACATCTCACGACACGAGCTGACGACAACCATGCACCACCTGTCTCCAATGCTCCGAAGAGGGGCACTATCTCTAATGCTTTCATCGGGATGTCAAGACCTGGTAAGGTTCTTCGCGTTGCTTCGAATTAAACCACATACTCCACTGCTTGTGCGGGTCCCCGTCAATTCCTTTGAGTTTCAGTCTTGCGACCGTACTCCCCAGGCGGAGTGCTTACTGTGTTAACTTCGGCACCAAGGGTATCGAAACCCCTAACACCTAGCACTCATCGTTTACGGCGTGGACTACCAGGGTATCTAATCCTGTTTGCTCCCCACGCTTTCGCGCCTCAGCGTCAGTTACAGCCCAGAAAGTCGCCTTCGCCACTGGTGTTCCTCCACATATCTACGCATTTCACCGCTACACGTGGAATTCCACTTTCCTCTTCTGTACTCAAGTCACCCAGTTTCCAGTGCGCCCCCAGGTTGAGCCCAAGGTTTAAACACCAGACTTAAATGACCGCCTGCGCGCGCTTTACGCCCAATAATTCCGGACAACGCTTGCCCCCTACGTATTACCGCGGCTGCTGGCACGTAGTTAGCCGGGGCTTTCTTCTCAGGTACCGTCACTCCGGTAGCAGTTACTCTACCGGACGTTCTTCCCTGGCAACAGAGCTTTACGATCCGAAAACCTTCATCACTCACGCGGCATTGCTCCGTCAGGCTTTCGCCCATTGCGGAAGATTCCCTACTGCTGCCTCCCGTAGGAGTCTGGGCCGTGTCTCAGTCCCAGTGTGGCCGTTCACCCTCTCAGGTCGGCTACGCATCGTCGCCTTGGTGAGCCGTTACCCCACCAACTAGCTAATGCGCCGCAGGCCCATCCCCAAGTGGCAGATTGCTCCGCCTTTCATTCTCTCTTCAGGAGAGGAAAGAAATTATCCGGTATTAGCTACCGTTTCCGGTAGTTATCCCAGTCTTGAGGGCAGGTTGCCTACGTGTTACTCACCCGTCCGCCGCTAAGCATGAATGGAAGCAAGCTTCCATTCAAACTCCGCTCGACTTGCATGTATTAGGCATGCCGCCAGCGTTCGTCCTGAGCCAGGATCAAACTCTCCAAATTGTATTTAGAAAGAGCGATTGCTCATTTTGAAACATCTGACGAGAATTTTCATTCTCTTTTTTGGAAGTCACTTTCGTGAATTCCGATACTCACTCGTTGTTCAGTTTTCAAAGATCAAGCTCGTTGTCAGCGCCGCTCATCGCGTCACCAGCAACTCTTATAATATATCACATCCAGCCGATCAATGCAAGCTCTTTTTTTCAACTTCTTTTCGAGCTCGGCGTTGATGTTTCGCGGCCAGAAATAGAATATATCATGTATGGATTCTGATTGCAAGCATTATTTTGAAATCAATTATAAAAGCTATGCCCCTAATAACCGCCCCGACATGGCCAGCCTCAGATGACATAGCTTCTGTTCATCATACCCGCTTACCCTTAAGCAATAATCTCCTGAATATGCAGCTCGCGTTCATTGACCAGATTCACAATCCTGCCCTCTACCTGCACCATTGGTCTTGTGGGATTAGTGCGATCCGTGAAGATGATTTCTCCGTGACGCCCGTCGCTGAGCCGTATCCGTGTGCCATTATACAGATCCGTTGTTTTTTGAATGAAGGTTTGTACAATAACCGGGTCAAGCTTCCCGAAGCTCTCCTTCTGAAGCTGCTCCAGTACCAGATAAGGCGACTGAGCCTTTCTGTAGGCTTTTTCAAGCGTCATGGCATGAAAGATATCGGCTACTGCAACAATCTTGGCGTAGAAGTGAATCTGGGTGCCTTCCAGCTTAAGCGGATAACCGGAACCGTCGACCTTCTCATGATGCTGCAGGGCGGCTAGTCTGACGCCTTCGTTGATTGCTGTAACATTACGCAGCAGCTGGTATCCATAAGTGGTGTGCCTGCGTACTTCTTCTATCTCCGCGCCCGTCAGGGGAGTCGGTTTGTGCAGCAAAGTCTCATCTACCTTAATGTTACCTATATCATGAAGCAAGCCGGCAAAGGCAGCCTGCATCCAATCCTTTTGCGGATATCCGCACCACTGGGCAATTTTATATGAAGTTAGGGCAGATAATACAGCGTTATGATAATTATAATCCTGGTCAAACAGAACACGCGGTGCAAACTTCAGGACATGATAATCCTTCAAATGGCTGATCAGCAGCTCCAGTTGGCTCCGCAATTCAAAAATCGGAAGTACCGCTGCGGTTGCTGCACGATAGCTCTGCTTGATAAGCACCAGCATTTTCTCATACTCATCATGAAGCGGAGAATTACTTTTGGCTAGTACGGACTCATTGATCAGCGCACCTGCTTTGGCGGTCTGCTGCTTCGCTGGCGGTTTGGACACCTCTGGGGCTTTGTCCTCTCCCTGAACTCCCTCAATTTCAACTTGTCCTATCAAAAAAGCTTGGAGAATCTCAATATCCCGCGGAAGTATGATCTTGCCTTTACCGAATAACACTCCTCCCAAAGGAGTAATTACATCCTTAATAATCTTTGATCCCGCCTTGATCTCTCCAACGGATATGTTTGGCATAAATTCAGCCCCTTTATTTCTGTGACACCTGTAATTCTCTAATTATAGTATGTAACCCGGCAAGCGGCTAGAGAGAGGACTTCCATTCCATAAATAAAAAAGCATGAGCTTCTATAATCAGAAACTCATGCTTTTGCTGCAAAGGATTATTCGACGCTATCGTCTTCGTTCCCGGTATCAGTTTCCGCTTCAGGCTCGCTGACTTCGCCATTGCCTTCCACTACTGTACCTTGAATTTCTTCGCCATCCTCTTGCTCGGACTGGTCATCTTCCTCTTTATCTACTCTGCTCAGCGTTGCAACTGCGTCATCCTCACGGATATTAATCAGCTTAACACCCTGCGCATAACGGCCCATGGTAGAAATTCCATCCATGCTGGTCCGGATCAGTGTTCCACTCGTTGTAATAATCATCAGGTCCTCGTCATTCTTGACAACCTTCAGCCCCACAACCGGTCCGTTCTTATCTGTAAGGTTAATGGTCTTGATGCCTTTACCGCCACGGGTCTGGGAACGATAATCGCCGGCAGGCGTCCGTTTACCATAACCCTTGGTTGTTACGATCAGCACTTCAAGCCCCTTGTCCACACAGTCCATACCAATGACATGGTCATTGTCGTCAAGCGTGATACCCTTAACCCCTGTAGCACTGCGGCCCATGGAACGGACATCGCTCTCCGAGAAAGTAATCGACATTCCGCGTGCCGTACCGATAATCAGATTCTGCTCTCCATCTGTCAGCTTCACTTCGATCAGTGAATCTTCCTCGCGAAGATTGATCGCTATCAGACCGCCCTTGCGGATGTTGTTGTAGTCTTCCAGAGGTGTCTTCTTCACGATTCCCTCACGGGTAGCGAAGAACAGGTATTTGTCGCTGTCCGCTTCCTCCACCTGGATTACCGCACTAATCTTCTCGCCCTGCTCAATTTGAATCAGGTTGATGATCGGCGTTCCCCGGGCGGTGCGGCCAAGCTCCGGAATCTCATAAGCCTTAATCCGGTACACCTTACCCTTGTCGGTGAAGAACATCAGGTAGTTGTGGGAGTTACTCACGAAGAGATGCTCCACAAAGTCCTGGTCCTTGGTGTCCATCCCGATTACCCCGCGGCCGCCGCGCTTCTGACTGCGGTAAGTGCTGACCGGAAGACGTTTGATGTAACCGGTATGTGTAATCGTGATTACAACCTCTTCACGCGGAATCAGATCCTCATCGAGAATACTCTCTTCCCCAACCGTAATTTCCGTACGGCGGTCATCAGAGTACTTATCACGAATCTCCTGCAGCTCATTGCTGATAATCTCCAGTACGAGATGCTCGTTAGCCAGAATCTCCTTGTATTCAGTGATTTTGGCGAGCAATTCGTTATATTCATTCTCGATCTTCTCACGTTCCAGACCGGTCAGGCGCTGCATCCGCATATCGAGGATCGCCTGAGCCTGCTCCAGGCTTAGACTGAAGGTCTCCATCAAGCCTTCACGGGCAATATCTGTTGTCCGTGAAGCACGAATAAGAGCAATAACCTCATCCAGATGATCGAGGGCAACACGCAGGCCTTCCAGAATATGCGCCCGGGCTTCCGCCTTCTTCAGGTCAAATACGGTCCGGCGGCGGATAACTTCGATCTGATGCTGCAAATAATGATACAGCACATCACGCAGGTTCAGAATCTTCGGTTCATTATTGACGATAGCCAGCATGTTAATCCCGAAAGTAGACTGCATTGAGGTATGTTTGTAGAGGTTGTTGAGCACGACGCTAGGATTCACATCACGTCTCATTTCAACGACTACACGCATTCCGTTACGGTCAGATTCATCACGCAGATCCGTAATGCCCTCGATACGTTTCTCACGCACCAATTCAGCAATCTTCTCAACCAGTCTGGCTTTGTTGACCTGGTAAGGAAGCTCATGCACAATAATCCGCGCTTTACCGTTATTCTCTTCAATCGTCGCTTTGGCACGCATAGTAACCGATCCGCGTCCAGTGCGGTAAGCCTGACGGATACCTTCACGGCCCAAAATATAACCGGCCGTCGGGAAATCCGGGCCCTGAATATATTCCATAAGCTCCATAGGCGTAATGTCAGGATTCTTGATCATTGCCTGTACACCATCAATGACCTCGCCCAGATTGTGCGGAGGAATATTGGTAGCCATACCGACCGCAATCCCCGAAACCCCGTTCACAAGCAGGTTAGGGTAACGCGCCGGCAATACTACAGGCTCATTCTCTTCACCGTCATAGTTGGGAGCGAAGTCAACCGTTTCTTTGTTCAGATCGCGGAGCATTTCTCCGGCAATTTTGGACAGCCTCGCTTCGGTATAACGCATCGCAGCTGCCATATCTCCGTCAATAGAGCCGAAGTTTCCGTGGCCGTCTACGAGCATATAGCGCATGGAGAAATCCTGTGCCATACGTACCATTGTTTCATAAACCGCCGAGTCACCGTGAGGGTGATACTTACCGATAACCTCACCGACGATTCTCGCTGATTTCTTGTGAGGTTTATCCGAGGACATTCCAAGTTCCGACATCGCAAACAAAATGCGTCGGTGAACAGGCTTAAGTCCGTCCCGCACATCCGGCAAAGCCCGGCTTACAATGATGCTCATTGCGTAATCCATAAAGGATTCGCGCATTTCCACGCCAATGTCCCGATCCCTGATTTGCGGGTTATTTTGTTCAGCCATGAGTTGGTGGACCTCCTTCAGTTAAAAACCGCTACCCTTTATTATATTACTTTCACAAAAGCAGCACAATTAAACATGATAGCCTTTTATCTTCTATATTGATTTTCTTTTAGTACGGATAAGGATATACGCCCTTTCCGCTGGTGTCTTCAGTACATAGACTGTAAAGACAAGAAGAATGGCTTTATGACCCTGATTTCGTCCAAAAAAGCATAACCCCATATCCTTATATTATAACATTGTTTAGTTAGATTGTCCTGAAAATTCGCCACACATGAACAAACGGATATACGTTCATCTGTGGCAAAACCGGCAACCGCACAACTACCCAAGGAGGCAGAAAATGAGGATTCAGCGCGTGTCCAGCAAGTGGGCAAAAACGAAAGTCATTCTTCAGAACCGCCTGCTCTCGGTCTTCATTCCGGAAACACGTAAATACGCCCTGGAAGATTTGAAAGAGCTGCTGGGTCTGTACGGAACGGTATATATCAAACCTGACCGCGGCACCTACGGCAGCGGAGTCATGAGAGCTGAACAGCGGGTGGTACATTTAAGCCCAAGCGAGCAGCAGCCGGACTTCAGCCAACCGGAAACAGAACCTTTGACATGTGAAACAGAAGCTCCGGCAGAACCCAAGCTGATGTATATTCTGAGATACGCCAAGGATGCAGAAATTTTCAATACACCGGAAGAGCTTCATGCTGCCCTATTGCCGCGGATTAAGGGGCGTTCCTATCTCGTTCAGCAAGGCATTGATTTGCTTCAGCATCAGGACCGGCCGTTTGACCTGCGGGTACTGACCCAGAAGAATCTTCAGGGGTCCTGGGAGACTACAGGCATGCTCGGGCGGGTGGCTGCGCCGCAAAAGGTGGTCACCAACTATCACAACGGAGGCAGCATTTTTTCGGTGGATGCTCTGTTCAAAGAACATATGACGCCCGAAGAAAGGACGGCAACCATCCAGCAGCTGAAATCGCTGGGAGTCAGAATCGGGTCCCAGCTGGAAACTGCCTATCCGGGTCTCAAAGAAATTGGACTGGATGTGGCGATGGATCAGCATCATGATTTATGGCTGCTTGAAGTGAACACACTGCCTTCGATCATTGTTTTCAAAATGTTTCCGAACAAAGCCATTTACCGCAGAATCCACCGCTATGCTGTTGCCTATGGACGTTTGAAGCGCACCCGCCCGTCGCCAACCTACCGCCGCAGACGAACAGTCAAGCATTAAAATCACGCCAAAAAACTCTCTGCCTGCATTAAAAAACCTCCGGTCCCCCCTATAAGGGAGGAAACCGGAGGTTCGTTATACAGCTTGCGCTTAAATATCGAGATTTTTGACGGATTGGGCATGCTCCTGAATGAATTCACGGCGCGGCTCTACGTTATCACCCATCAGTGTATCGAAAATGCTGTCGGCCAGCATCGCATCCTCAATCGTTACCTGCAGCATCGTGCGGCTCTCAGGATCCATTGTAGTATCCCAAAGCTGCGCGGCATTCATCTCACCCAGACCTTTGTAGCGCTGAACGTTTACTTTGACGTTCTCACCAAAGCCGGCAATGATCTCATCGCGTTCCTTCTCGGTCTGCGCATAGCGGATGACTTTGTTGCGTTCGATCTTGAACAGCGGCGGCTGGGCGATATAGATATATCCGGCATCGACAATCTTCCGCATGTAGCGGTAGAAGAACGTCAGCAGCAAGGTTCTGATGTGGGCACCGTCGACGTCCGCATCGGTCATAATTACAACCTTGTGGTAGCGTGCCTTCGACAGATCAAAATCATCGCTGATGCTAGTCCCGAGAGCGGTAATAATCGCCCGGATTTCCGCATTGGACAAGATCCGGTCGAGCCGGGCTTTCTCTACGTTCAGGATCTTACCGCGCAGCGGCAGGATCGCCTGGAAATGACGGTCACGGCCTTGCTTGGCCGATCCGCCCGCAGAGTCACCTTCGACGATGTACAGCTCACTGATCGACGCATCCTTGGAGGAGCAGTCAGCCAGCTTACCCGGAAGGGCGCTGACTTCAAGCGCACTCTTACGGCGGGTCAGCTCACGGGCCTTGCGGGCCGCTTCACGGGCACGGGAAGCCTGCAGCGACTTCTCCAGCACCTTGCGTGAGACAGCAGGATTCTCTTCCAGGAACTCCTGCAGCTTCTCGCCGAACAGAGATTCGACGATCCCGCGGACTTCACTGTTCCCCAGCTTGGTCTTGGTTTGGCCTTCGAACTGCGGCTCAGGAATTTTGACCGAAATAATCGCCGTCAGACCTTCACGGACATCATCTCCGGTAAGATTCTGGCTGCTATCCTTGATTACGCCTGCCTTGCGGGCATAATCATTGATAATCCGCGTCAAAGCACTCTTGAAGCCGGATTCATGCGTTCCGCCCTCATGGGTGTTGATATTGTTGGCGAAGGAATAGATGTTCTCTGTATAAGAATCGTTATATTGGAGAGCCACTTCAACGGCGATCATATCCCGCGAGCCTTCCACGTAGATCGGATCATCATGCAGGGCTTCTTTTTTCTCGTTGAGATACTTCACATACTCCACAATACCGCCGTCATACTTGAACGTATTGGACACTCCGGTCCGTTCATCCAGCAGAGACAGCTCAATGCCCTTGTTCAGGAAGGCAAGCTCGCGGATGCGGGTAAGCAGAGTGGAATATTCAAACACAGTAGTCTCGGTAAAGATCTCCGGATCCGGATGGAATGTTGTTGTCGTCCCTGTCTCCTCGGTATCGCCAATTACCTTGATATCATATTGCGGCGCACCGCGTCTGTATTCCTGCTGGTAGACATGTCCGTCACGTTTGACCGTTACAACTACTTTCTCGGACAGTGCGTTAACTACCGAGATCCCCACACCGTGAAGACCGCCGGAAACCTTGTAACCCCCGCCGCCAAATTTACCGCCTGCATGCAGGACAGTCATTACGACTTCAAGCGTGGATTTCTTCAGCTTTACGTTCTCGCCGACAGGTATTCCCCGGCCGTTATCAATAACAGTCACACTGTTATCTTCATGAATTTTCACTTGAATCCGGTCGCAAAAACCTGCCAGCGCCTCATCGATACTATTATCGACAACCTCCCAGACCAAATGATGCAGACCTTTGGCGCTAGTGGAGCCAATGTACATGCCGGGACGTTTCCGAACCGCTTCCAGCCCTTCCAGTACCTGAATCTGGCTCTCATCATATGTCGGTTGATTCATTGACATGCCTTCACCTACTTCTTTCAGATTATCTCCTGTAACTACCGAAACATTATATTTCTAACAAGATTTTGGCTCTTTTTTTGAGAGTGGAGGAGGAGATAGGGGAGTAGTAGACAGTATTCTTGGTGACGACAATAGACTTCGCTTCCTCTTCACCAATGCGCTCCAGCTTCTTATCCTGCTGGGAATGAGTCATAAATTGCTTCGACACCTTGGAGGACTTCTCAATCGATATATCAAATATAGCAATCAACTCTGAGGATCGAATAATTTTCTCTCCGCCCAAATGAATATACATGGTCTTCCTCCGCTCTTTATAGCTCCACTGTGCCGCCGTGCACATGATACAGGCTTGCGCCTTTTAATTTATCGGCATTCAGTCCCTCTACACCGGTGGCGGTGATGAAGGTCTGTACCTTGCTTTGAAATGTTTCGATAAGCTGGGTCTGACGATAGGGATCAAGTTCGGACAAAACATCATCAAGAAGCAGCACAGGATACTCTCCGATCTCCTCATGGATCAGTTCAATTTCCGCCAGCTTGAGCGATAAAGCTGCCGTACGTTGCTGTCCCTGGGAACCGTAGACCTGAGCTTCTCTTCCGTTGATAAAAAAGGACAGGTCATCCCTATGGGGACCCGTCAGCGTCATGCCGCGCCTGATTTCCTGATCTCTTGTTTGTGATAACTTTAACATAAATTTGTCCAATAAGACAGCTTCATCTTCCTCTTCGCGCTCACCGAAAGAGGGGACATAGAGCAGTTTGAGCTCTTCTCCGCCGTTTGTAATGCCGCGATGGATGCTTTCTGCCCATATCTGCAGCTTCTTTATGAATTGTTTCCTTTTTTTGACGATTTTAACACCATGCTCTATAAGTTGCGCATCCCATATCTCCAGAAGTTCCTTGCCGGCAGCTTCTTTTCCCCATAGCTGCTTCAGCAGATTCCCTCTTTGGAGCAGCACCTTCTGGTATTGCTGCAGGTGAAACAGGTAGCTGGGCTGGACCTGGCCAATCTCCATGTCAAGGAACCGGCGCCTGATGCCCGGGGTGCCTTTGACAATCTCGAGATCCTCCGGAGCAAACATCACCACATTCAGTGAACCTACGAATTCACTAAGCCGGCGCTGCTCCAGTCCGTTAATTCTGGCTTTTTTGCCTTGGGGTGACAGGGTAAGCTCCAGCTTAAGATCACCGTATTTGCGCTCCACTTCGGCCACAATCTGTGCGGAACCTGCAGGAGCATCGAAGGATATGAGTTCCTTGTCCTTGGAGGTACGGTGGCTTTTGGTCATCGCCAGGACGAACAAAGCCTCCATGAGATTTGTTTTGCCTTGGGCGTTCTGACCGAGAATGAGGTTCACATCACCCAGACTCTCCAGACGCAGCAGCCCATAGTTGCGGTAATACTGCAGACCGATATTTTTGACAAACAAGACCCTGTGCCTCCTTGGGTGTACTACTCTTTGACTCCGCCGCCTTCAACCTCGAATACGCCGTTATCCTGTACCTCTATCTTATCACCCGGGTAGAGCTTTCTGCCACGCCGTTCTTCTTTCTCCCCATTCACTTGTACGTGCCCTTCCTGCAGCAGCGCTTTGGCCATGCCGCCTGTGGATACACAATCCGCCAGTTTCAAAAACTGGTCCAGCTTGATATATCCACTGTGGATAACTATTTTTTTCATCTTTTTTGTCCTTTCCACCACTTATCCACAGGCCATGGACAGGGCATTAATTGGTTGTGCGGTAAGGCAGAATGACGTACAGGCTGCGGCTCTCGTCGAGCGGTCTGAGGATAATCGGACTCATCATGCCGGTGAAGGCAATCACGAGCTGCTCACTCTCCACAACCTTCAGCACATCTAGCATATATTTGGAGTTGAAGGAGATCCGCAAAGGCTCACCTTTGAAATCAATTACTTCAAGTTCTTCCCGGACTTTCCCCAGCTCTGATGAGCTGGAAGAAATCTCTACGTCGCCATTCTCAAGAGTCTGCATCCGGACGATGTTCGTTTTTTCTTCACGGGACAGCAAATAAGCGCGGTCAATCGATTCGCTGAGTTTTTTTGTATCAAGAGTTAGTTCTGTTTTGTAGGTGGTTGGAATAATTCTAGAAGTATCCGGATAAATTCCGTCCAGGATCCGCGAATAGAACAGCACTTTGTCGATTTTGAAGAGGACCTGGTTATCCGCAACGACAATATCCACCAGCATATTCTGATCCGGGATAATTTTGCTGAGCTCGTTCAGCGTTTTACCGGCAATAACAATATTCGCAAACTGAACATTCTCTGTACCTTCCAGATGTGCTGCTCTTGTTGCCAGACGGTGGCGGTCGGTAGCCGTGAACTTGAACTCGTTATCGGCAAGATTCCAGAGAATACCTGTCAGAATTGGTGTTGTCTCTTGGGTAGAGATGGAGAACGCGGTTTGTTTAATCATATTCTTCAGCAAATCGCCTGGCATTGAGATGGTTTCATTCTCCTCAATGCTTGGCAGAACAGGGAATTCTTCAGGGTCCAGGCCAACAATCTGAATCTCCGTAGATCCGGAAGAGATATAGGTTTGAAAGCCCTCTTTGACTTCCATGTGAATTTCTTTGGAGGGAAGCTTCTTGATGATCTCGACAAAGAACTTGGCTGGAAGCACTACGCTGCCGGGCTGTTCCACTTTTACGATCGTATGGCTGTCATTCTCGGCAGGGATGAAGGATTGGATTGAGATATCCGTGTCGCTTGCCGTCAATGTTACTCCCTGGTGGCTAACCTCAAGCTTTATTCCGGTCAAAATAGGGATGGTTGTTCTGCTCGAGATCGCCTTGGAGACATGGCCTATAGATTCGTTGAGTTCATTTTTGAGAATGCTGATTTTCATGATTTCACTCCTAGCTGAAAAATTGGGAAATGGGTGTACGTTTAACCTCTTTGAAACCTGCTCTTAGAAGATGAATTATTATAGTTATTTAATAGTATTAGTAGTAGGGGCTCCGTTTATGTGGATAAGTCGCTAAACAGCATAAAATTAAGCCTACCCACATGTGTATAGATTGTGTATAGGCTCTTTGTTCCTCTTAGGAAGGATTTTTAATTTTCTCCGCAAGATTATTTACCACTTTGTACAACTCCTGGTCTACCTTTAATTGCTGCGTAATCTTCTCATGGGCATGGATAACTGTCGTATGATCGCGCCCTCCGAAGGCTTCACCGATCTTGGGAAGCGAATAATCCGTTAATTCGCGGGAGAGATACATAGCAATCTGCCTTGGAAAAGCAACAGCCTTCGTACGTTTCCGTGCTTTGAAATCCTCCATGCGCAAATTGTAGTATTCGCCGACTTTTTGCTGAATATCGTTGATGGTAATCATCTTCGGCCGGCTGGAGGGGATGATATCCTTCAGCGCTTCAGCTGCCAGATGCGTTGTCACATCCTGGTTAGTCAATGATGAATAGGCCACAACGCGGATCAGCGCACCTTCAAGCTCGCGGATATTCGTGTCGATCTGATTGGCAATGTACATCATCGCTTCATTCGGGATATCCAGGTTCTCCGCCTTGGCTTTCTTACGGAGAATCGCGATACGTGTCTCCAGATCCGGAGGCTGAATATCGGTGATTAGTCCCCATTCAAACCGGGAACGCAGCCGTTCTTCCAGTGTGGGAATCTCCTTGGGCGGCCGGTCGCTTGAGATGATAATTTGCTTGCGTTCTTCATGAAGAGCATTGAACGTATGGAAAAATTCCTCCTGCGTAGACTCTTTGCCGGCCAGGAATTGAATATCGTCAATCAGCAAAATGTCAACGTTGCGGTATTTGTTACGGAAGCTTTCGCCGCGGTTGTCACGGATGGAGTTGATGAATTCATTCGTAAATTTCTCGGACGAGATGTAGATAACCTTATTGTTGGGGTTATGCTCCAGCACGTAGTGCCCGATGGCATGCATCAAGTGGGTTTTCCCGAGACCCACGCCTCCGTACAAAAACAAAGGATTGTAAGCTTTGGCAGGCGCTTCGGCTACAGCCAGCGAGGCTGCATGCGCAAAACGGTTGCCCGAACCGATCACGAACGTATCAAAAGTGTATTTGGGATTGAGCAAATGCGTCTGTGCTTCTTCGCGTGAAACTGCGGGAGTGGGCGCCATTTGTTGAACTATTGGCTCAGAGGGTTTGTTCTCTTCAATTACAAATTTGACGTCAACCTGTTGTCCGGTGACCTCATAAACCGTTGCTCCTACCAATTTGGTGTAGCGACTTTCCAGCCATTCTACGGCAAAAGTTGTAGGCGCCGAGATAATAAGAGCCTGGGGGCTAAACGTTAAGGCCTTGGTAGCCTTAAACCAGGTATCAAAGCTCGGCTTGCTTAGTTTGGTTTGAATAATCGATAAAATTTGCTGCCATAATTCGGAAGTATGGCTGTCCAC